>NZ_FXWP01000022.1 GCF_900184035.1 Kosakonia pseudosacchari | reverse complement strand
CCCATCGGGCCCCCCTTTTGATTTCTTGTTGAACTTTTGCAGTTGCCAGACCGCAAGCTGTTTTAACAAATCAAAAGGGGTTTTAATAACTGGCTTAAAGCTGAAAGCTTTCCGGAACCCCCAGCCTGGCTGGGGGTTTTCTATAGACAAAAAGAAAAGCCTCCGAACGGAGGCTTTTTTATGCTCAGGAGATAACTCAATGTAATCAGGCGTTATAGGCGTTTTCGCCGTGGCTGTTCACATCCAGCCCTTCACGCTCTTGCTCTTCCGGTACGCGCAGGCCTACCGTCATATCCGCCAGTTTGTAACCGATAAAGGCCACCACGCCAGACCACACGATAGTGATGGCAACGCTTTCCAGCTGTACCAGTACCTGATGGCCCATGGTCACCCCTTCAGCGAAACCGACACCGCCCAGCGACGTAGACGCGAAGATACCGGTCAGGATACAGCCCACGATGCCGCACACACCATGCACACCGAAGACATCGCATGGGTCATCAACACGCAACATACGTTTCAGTGCAGTAACGCCCCACAGCCCTGCCAGACCGGCAATCAGACCCACAATCAGCGCGCCGCCGACACCCACATAACCGCACGCCGGGGTGATACCAACCAGACCCGCGATGGCACCAGAACAGGCACCGAGCAGAGACGGCTTACCGCGCATTGCCCACTCGCCAAATACCCACGCCAGAATAGCGGCCGCAGTGGCAACAACCGTGTTCACGAAAGCCAGCGCAGCGATTTCGTTCGCCGAGCTTGCAGAGCCGGCGTTGAAGCCAAACCAGCCAACATAGAGGATCGCGGTGCCGGTGAAGACCATCGGCAGGTTATGCGGTTTGAACGCTTCTTTGCCAAAGCCCACGCGTTTGCCAATCAGGTAAGCCCCCACCAGACCTGCGATCGCGGCGTTGATGTGAACAACCGTACCGCCCGCGAAATCCAGCGCGCCGTGGGTTGCCAGCAGACCGCCACCCCAGACCATGTGCGCAATCGGCACATAAGAAAGCGTCAGCCATACCACCACAAAAATCAGCACCGCAGAGAAGCGAATACGCTCAGCCAGCGCACCGACAATCAGGCCAACGGTGATACAAGCAAAGGAGCCCTGGAACGCCACGTGGATGTACTGATAAATGCTGCCCATCACGGCTTTCAATTCGATGTTTTTCAACATCGCCCAGTTGAAGCTGCCGAAGAAGCTGTTGCCCTCGCCAAATGCCAGAGAGTAGCCGTAAACCACCCACAGGATGCACACCAGAGCGAAGGTGACGGCAACCTGCGTCAGCATCGACAGCACGTTTTTACCGCGGATCAAACCGCCGTAGAACAGCGCAATGCCCGGAATGGTCATAAACAGCACCAGCGCGGTGCAAATCATCATAAAGCCGTTGTCGGCTTTATCCGCCACAGCGGGAGCCGCCATCGCCAGGCCTGGCAGCAACGCCAGCGAAGCAAGAGCCGTTTTTAATGTTGTGTTTTTCATTGTTCCGATCCCCATCACTGTGTGTCTTGTATTACAGTGCCGCTTCGTCGGCTTCGCCGGTACGAATACGAATGACGCGTTGCAGCTCGGCAACGAAGATTTTGCCGTCGCCAATTTTTCCGGTGTAGGCCGCTTTGCTGATCACATCGATCACTTCATCGAGTTGATCGTCGGCGATCGCCACATCAATTTTCACTTTTGGCAGGAAATTGACGCTATATTCCGCACCGCGGTACAGCTCAGCGTGACCCTTCTGACGGCCAAAGCCTTTCACTTCAGTTACGGTCAGCCCTTGAATACCAATAGAAGAAAGCGCTTCACGCACGTCTTCAAGTTTGAATGGCTTAATCACCACGGTAACCAGCTTCATAGATCCCCCTCCAGTCGAATTCGATAATGGCCGCAGCTAACACGCAGTAGACATTGCAATCGTTGTGCCAGGAATGAAAACAGGGAGGATTTCAGGTTGTTAGTGCGCCCGGACGGGCAGAGCAAGAAAGGGAAAAAAGTCTGCTTGTGATTCGGCAGGTTACGCGCAAAGAAAAACGCACCATGACAGTGCACGGTGCGTTACTTTTTTGCACCAACAAAGATTCCGTAAAGGTGCGTGCTTAATTTTGGTGCATCAGGCGATAAGCGACTCTTCGCGCGCGCTGGCAGCCAGCTCTTCACCGGCAAGCTGCAACTGATACATCTGCCAGTAACGGCCTTTCGCTTCAAGAAGTTGCTGATGTGTGCCCCGCTCAACTGCCTGCCCGCGATGCAGCACCAGAATCGTTTCTGCCTCAACAATGGTCGATAAGCGGTGGGCGATCACCACCAGCGTCGTATGCTCACGCACGGCCGCCAGCGCGTGCTGAATCGCCTGTTCGGTGCCGGAATCTATGTTCGCTGTCGCCTCATCCAGAATCAGGATCTGCGGTGTATCAACCAGCACGCGTGCCAGCGCCAGCAGTTGCTTTTGTCCCACCGAGAGGTTATTACCCTGTTCGCCCAACCGGGTGTAAATGCCGTCGCTCATCGTACGCGCCAGTTCCGCCAGTTGCACCGTTTCCAGCGCTTTCCACACCTGCTCTTCGCTGATCTCACGTCCCAGTGTGACGTTGGCAAAAAAGCTGTCCGCCAGTACCACCGGATCCTGCTGCACCATCGCTATACCTTTGCGCAGCGCCGCGTGCCCTAATGCAGAAAGAGGACGCCCGTCCAGACGGATCTCCCCTTTCGTCAGCGGGTAATAGCCCATTAACAGGCTGGCCAGCGTACTTTTCCCGCTGCCAGTGTGTCCGACCAGCGCGACAAAGCTGCGCGGTTCAACGTGCAGGGAGATATCCTGCAGCACCAGTTGATCGTCGCGGTAAGCAAACGAGAGATTGTCGATGTCAATAGACCCGCTTTGTAGCGGCGCGTCATCGTAACCATAAGTCTGGCGCGGCCTGTCCATCAGTTCGAACACGCGCTCGCCAGCGACGACTGCCTGCTGCAACATCGACTGCTGCGTTGTCAGCTCAATCAGCGGCTCGTTAAGACGTCCGAGATAACTGATAAAGGCGTACAGCACACCGACTTCTACCGTGCCTACGGACGAGAAGCCGAACAGCATCAGCAAGCCGCACAGCACCAGCGCGGAGAAAAGGCTCAACAACGGACGCAGCAAAAAGCCGTCCAGCCGCAGGGTTTGCATGCGAGCGATATAGTGCGAACGGCTGGATTCGCTCATGCGTTCCCCAAAACGCGCCTGCTGACGGAACTGCTGAATAACGCTCATACCGTTGATGATTTCGTTGAAACCATCGTTGATATCCGCCAGATAAGCTCGCATACGCCGCACAATGGGCGTGCTGTAACGCTGGTATAGCAGCATCACTATTAACACCGCCGGGAAAATCGCCATCGCCACCAGCGCCATACGCCAGTCGAGGCTGAACATCGCCACCAGCATCGCGCCAATCAGCGCCGCGCTGCGCAACACCGTTGCCACCACCGTGACGTAGAGATCGCGGATCACTTCAGTATCGTTGGTCACACGCGAAATAATTTGCCCGACGGGCTGGGTATCGAACGCGCTAAGCGGCTGGCGCAGGGCGGCGTCCATCACATCGGTACGCAACTGTTGCACGACGCCGACCGCCGCCTGGTTAAACAGCAGCGCTTGCGCATAATGCAGCAGCGCCGCCAGCAGTTGCAGGCCGATATAGACCGCCGCCATCCCGGCAACCACGCCGAGCGGCAGATAGTTTTTCGCCACCATATTATCGATAAAGTAGCTGATCAGCGCCGGGCCAGAAACTTCGGCAATCGCCGCGATCCACAGCATCAGCACCGCTTTCGCCAACGGTTTGCGCCACGGAGAGCCATATTTCAGCAAGCGTTTAAGCGTTGGCCACTGTTTGGTGAAATTACGCATCAACCGCCTCCTGAGGCACATCATTCAGCGCCGCCTCCAGTTGCTGATAGCGATACATATCGCGATACCAGCCCGGCTGGCGCGCCAGTTGTTCGTGCTGGCCGCGTTGCGCGATGTGTCCATGCTGCATGACGATAATCTCACTGGCTTCGGTCAGCGCCGACAGGCGATGCGCGCTGATAATAACGGTGCGTCCTTCGCCCCACTGGCGCAAATTATGCAAAATCTGATGTTCAGTACGCCCATCCACGGCGGAAAGCGCATCATCAAGGATTAAGATCTCCGCATTCAGCAGCAGCGCACGGGCAATGGAGATTCGCTGCTTTTGCCCGCCGGAGAGCATCACGCCGCGCTCGCCCACTTCGGTGTCATACCCCTGCGGCAGGCGCAGGATATCCTCGTGCACGCTGGCAAGTTTCGCCACATGCTCGATCTCTTGCTGTGTCGCATCGGGTTTACCCAGCGCAATATTGTTGCCCACGGTATCGGAGAAGAGGAATGGCGTCTGGTTGACCACCGCCAGGCGGCTGCGCCAGGCGTCCAGTTGCAGGCGCGTCAGGGGGATATCGTGAAAACGGATATCGCCCTGATCAACATCGAAATGGCGCTGAATCAGAGAAAGCAATGTGGTTTTTCCGGCGCCTGTCGGGCCGCAAATACCCAACATCTGACCCGGTGCCAGCGTCACAGCCACATTGTTGAGCGTCGCGCTCTCGGTCTGCGGGTAACGAAATTCACGGATGGCGATATGCAAGTTACCGCGCCCTTCCGGCACGGGTTCGGAGCCGTCATTCACAACCGGCGCTTCCGCCAGCATATCGCGGATGCGGCTATAAGCAGCGCTGCCGCGCTCGACGATGTTAAACATCCACGCCAGCGCCAGCATCGGCCAAATCATCAGCCCCAGATACATCGCAAAGCTGGTCAACTGGCCGAGCGTTAAGGAACCGTGCACCACCATCCAGCTACCGCCGCCAATCGCCAGCATGTTCGCCATACCAATGGCGATATAAATAGTGGGATCGAAACGGGCATCAACGCGGGCCACACGCATGTTTTTCGCGCCGGTGTCGGCCGCCTCACGGCTGAACAGTGCCGACTGGCGATCCTCCAGGCCGAACGCTTTGATCATGCGAATGCTGGTCATGCTCTCCTGGGTACGATCGTTTAACGCAGAAAACGCCGCCTGCGCCAGCTTAAAGCGTTGATGCAACTGATCGCCATAACGCTTGATAACCAACGCCATGATCGGCATCGGTAATAGCGACAGCAGCGTAAGCTGCCAGCTGATTTGCGTCGACATCACTATTAGCACCACGCAGCCCATCACCAGTGAATCCACCAGCGTCAACACCCCTTCGCCCGCGGCAAAAACGACGCGATCGACATCGTTGGTCGCGCGCGCCATCAAATCACCGGTGCGGTGACGGAGATAAAATTCCGGGTGTTGTCGGCTTAACTGGCGGTAAAAATCTTCCCGCAACTCAACGGCCAGTTGATAGGATGCGCCGAACAGCCAGACGCGCCAGACGTAGCGCAGCAAGTAGGTGACGATCGCAACAGCGACCAAAACACCCACCCACATCCACACTTGCTGCGTGGTGAAGTGCTGTTGGGTAACGCCATCCACCACGATCCCCACCACTTTGGGGGGGATAAGCTGCAAGATAGCAATGATAATAAGTAAGGCGACAGCCCCGAGATAGCGTTGCCATTCCCGGCGAAAGTACCAGCCTAACTGAGCAAATAATCGCACGCGGTTACATCCTGAACGTGATTTTCCGGCAGTGAATTACTGCCGCGAGGGTTATTCAATGGGCAAAGCCGTGGTGTATTTTATCTGTTCCATAGCGAAGCTAGAAGTGACATCTGACAGGCCCGGAACGCTGTTCACCAGCTTCTTGTAAAAGTCGTCATAGCGTTTCATATCTGCCACCTGCACACGCAGAAGATAGTCGTATTCTCCCGCCATGCGCCAGAAACCGAGCACTTCCGGCATCTGCGTGACTTCGTTAACGAAACGGCAGTACCAGTCGCTGCTGTGATGCTGGGTTTTGATCAGCACAAACGCCGTCAAATTTAACCCCAGCTTTTCCGCATCCAGCACCGCCACCCGGCCGAGTAAAATGCCGTCATCTTCCAGCCGTTTCAGACGTTTCCAGCACGGTGTGGTGGTCAGATTAACGGCATCTGCCAGCGCCTGCAAAGAGAGCGAACAATCCTGTTGCAATAGCGAAAGCAGTTTACGGTCAATTTTATCTAGCATTCCGCACCTCGGGAGAAAAATTTTCTCTTAACAGTCTAATACAAAGGCGAAATGACAACCCTTTTTTCTTTCTCTTTCGCTAGACTGGGCACAAAATGACAAACGGATAATCACCATGAATAGCAGTTGGGTTAAATACGCTATAAACGAAATCAATGCGGATGCGCAGCGCTCAGCAGATACCCATTTGATCCGCCTGGCGTTGCCGGGTTTTGCAGGCATTAATCTCTATTTAAAAGACGAAAGCACTCATCCGACCGGCAGCCTGAAGCACCGCCTGGCGCGCTCGCTGTTTCTTTACGGCTTATGTAACGGTTGGATCAAAGAAGGCACTACGATTATTGAAGCCTCTTCCGGCTCCACGGCGGTTTCAGAAGCGTGGTTCGCCCGGCTTTTAGGTTTACCGTTTATCGCCGTCATGCCGCACTGCACGGCGAAACGCAAGATTGAGCAGATTGAGTTCTACGGCGGTCGTTGCCACTTTGTCGATAGCGCCTGCGAGATTTACGCCGAGTCCGAACGGTTGGCGAAAGCGTTGAACGGCCACTATATGGATCAGTTTACTTTTGCCGAGCGCGCAACCGACTGGCGCGGCAATAACAACATTGCCGACAGTATTTTCCGCCAGATGAAAAATGAACCGCACCCGCAACCCGATTATATTGTAATGAGCGCGGGCACCGGCGGGACTTCCGCCACCATTGGCCGCTATATTCGCAGCCAGGGCTATGGCACTAAGTTGCTGGTGGTCGATCCTGAAAACTCCGTATTCCTCGACTACTGGCAACATCGCGACGCCGGTTTGCGAAGCACGGTGGGCAGTAAAATCGAAGGCATTGGCCGCCCGCGTGTGGAACCCTCGTTCATCGCCGACGTTGTTGATGAGATGCTGCGTGTACCTGACGCGGCAAGCATTGCCACTGCGCAATGGCTGGAAACGCAACTGGGGCGCAAAGTGGGCGCATCCACCGGCACCAATATGTGGGGCGTGTTGCAACTCGCCGCGCGGATGCGTGAAGAAGGCCGTAAGGGTTCTATTGTCACATTGTTGTGCGACAGCGGTGAACGCTATCTGGACACCTACTACAATCCGCAATGGGTCGCGGCGAATTTCGGTGATATTGAACCGTGGAAAGCGGAAATCGCCCGACTGACGGCATAAAAAAAGCCAGGCAGTGGTGCCTGGCTTGCTGGAAAGATCTTTTCATTCGGGGGAATAAGGAAGATTGGGTGTGTCCAGCCAGTGTGTCAAAAAATGGGATACCGCCTGATCCCGGCAGTGTCCAATTACCGGTAAATGGGGCAGCGCCGCACGCAGTTGCGGCATGGCGTTGCCCATGATCATGCCCTTCCCGACGCTTTCGAGCATCTCCCGGTCATTCATCGCATCGCCAAATGCCATGCAATCCTGCAATGAATAACCCAGCTTTGTGCTGAGCACCGCCAGCGCCGAGCCTTTATTGCATCCCACCGGCAGGATTTCCAGGCAGTCCATCGCCGAGAAGCACAAGTGCGCGCGTGCGCCCAGCACCTCATTTAACTGAATGCGCAAACGGCAAAGATCGTCGTGATCGCCAACAAAGCAGATTTTGGTCACGTCGTGCGCAGGCAGCCGTTTAAGATCGGTGAGCTGGTAGGTAAACCCGCTGTAAAGGTGCGCCTGCAACGTCTCTGGCAGCGCTTTGTCGGTAAACCAACCCGAATCATTGAAAACATGGACAGTGGCATCGGTTTCCCAGCGACTGTGCAGCACCAGATCGGCCACTTCCGGGTTGAGATCCTGGCGATACAACACATCACCTTCGCGAGAATGGATCCGCGTACCGTTGCCGGTGATCAAGAAAGCATCCATCGCGATAGCGCTAAGAATGCGGCGCATCTCCAGCGCATGCCGCCCGGTCGCAAAAGCGAGTGTCACCTCCCGCTCATGCAAGCGCCGGAGAGTTGCTAAAGTTTGGTCGCCCAAACGATGGTCGGGCATTAACAAGGTGCCATCCATGTCAAAAGCGGCCAGACGTGCCATGATTTTTCTCCGCTTGCAGTGCGTTATTGTGAAGTTCAGTGTTGTGTTCCAGTATTGCGTGGGATATACGGAAGTAATAGTGAATAGATAAAAATTATTGTTCCGGGTTTATGCGACAACTTAATCGGCTTAATCAATACCAGCGTCTGTGGCAGGCATCCGCCGGTGAGGCGCAATCCGTCAGCATTGGTGAACTGGCGGCACGCTGTTTTTGCAGCGAGAGGCATATGCGCACGCTACTGCACCAGATGCAGGAAGCAGGTTGGTTAAGCTGGCAGTCGCAATCCGGGCGCGGCAAGCGCGGTGAGCTTCATTTTCTCGCCACACCTGAATCCCTGCGTAGCGAAATGCTGGAACTCGCGTTAAACGCTGGGCAACAGCAGAACGCGCTGGCACTGGCGCAGCTCGATCCTGACGATCTGCGCGCATTGCTGAATCCCTTTCTGGGCGGCTTATGGCAGAACGAAACGCCGACGCTGCGTATTCCCTATTATCGCCCGCTGGATCCACTGGTTCCGGGATTTCTTCCCGGCCGTGCGGAGCAACATTTAGCCGGACAGATTTTTAGCGGCTTAACACGTTTCGTGGCGCGCAGTTTTCAGCCGCAGGGCGATTTGGCGCACCACTGGGATATCAGCCCGGATGGGCTGTGCTGGCGTTTTCATTTGCACGCAACGCTGCACTGGCATAACGGCGACGCCGTGACGGCTGAACAGTTACAGGCGCGGCTGCACATGCTGCTGACGCTGCCCGCTCTGCAAAAGCTGTTCGCCAGCGTCGAGCGCATCGACATAACACATCCATGGTGTTTAACTTTCAAGCTGCATCACCCCGATTATTGGCTGGCGCACAGGCTGGCCAGCTACGCCAGCCGCCTGGCGCATCCGCAGCATCCGATGCTGGGTACCGGCCCTTTTCGGCTGGTGACATTCAGCCGGGAGCTGGTGCGTCTGGAAAGCCATGACTATTACCACCTGGGCCACCCGCTGCTTAAAGCGGTGGAATTCTGGATAACCCCGCAACTCTTTGAGCAAGGTCTCGGCACCAGTTGTCGGCACCCGGTGCAGATTGCCATTGGCGAGGCCGATGAGTTGCAGCACTTGCAGCCGGTGAGTAACAGTATCAGCCTGGGATTCTGCTACCTTACTTTGCGCCCGGGTGCGCGGTTGAATGACGCCCAGTTACGCCGGCTGGTGCAGATTATTCATCACTCTTCGCTACTACAAACGCTGCCGCTGGATGAGAATCTCATCACACCGAGCCGGGAGCTACTACCCGGCTGGCACATGCCTGACTGGCCCACCGAAGAGGTTTCGCTACCTGGCAAACTTACGCTGGTTTACCACTTGCCCGTGGAATTACACACCATGGCGGAACAGTTTAAGCGGCATTTACAGACACTTGGCTGTGAGCTGACGGTGATTTTCCATGACGGTAAAAACTGGGAAGGCTGTCATCAGCTCGCCAGCGCCGATTTGATGATGGGGGACAGACTGATCGGCGAAGCGCCAGAATGTACACTGGAACAGTGGCTGCGCTGCGATCCGCTGTGGCCAAACCTGCTGAATACTCAACAATTTGCGCATCTGCAAACCACACTGGATGC
This sequence comes from Kosakonia pseudosacchari, assembly GCF_900184035.1. Taxonomy (GTDB): domain Bacteria; phylum Pseudomonadota; class Gammaproteobacteria; order Enterobacterales; family Enterobacteriaceae; genus Kosakonia; species Kosakonia pseudosacchari. Next base: position 195,991 of record NZ_FXWP01000022.1, on the reverse strand, counting down.
GGTTCAGCGCCAGCCCGACGAACAGCAACGCAACCGCGCGCTACAGGATGTTTTTTATCACTTGATGGACAAAGCTATTCTCACCCCGATGTTTAATTATCAGTACCGCATTAGTGCGCCACCGGGTGTGGAAGGGATCCAGTTAAATACGCGCGGCTGGTTTGATTTTGCAGAAGCCTGGCTCCCTGCCCCATCGCTGTGAAGAAGCTGGTCGCTGCCAGCCGCTCGCGCTACCATAGCGCTTTATTTGTCATTGTCAGGAAGAATTATGAAACGTGCCGTTGTTGTGTTTAGTGGCGGACAAGACTCCACAACCTGCCTGGTTCAGGCGTTGCAGCAGTACGATGAAGTGCATTGCGTAACCTTTGATTACGGCCAGCGTCACCGCGCCGAAATCGATGTGGCACGAGAACTGGCGCTAACGCTGGGCGCACGCGCGCATAAAGTGCTGGATGTGACGCTGCTAAATGAACTGGCGGTGAGTAGCCTGACGCGCGACAGCATCCCTGTTCCGGATTATGAACCTGACGCGACCGGCATTCCGAACACCTTCGTGCCGGGACGTAATATTCTGTTTCTGACGCTGGTCGCCGTGTATGCCTATCAGGTACAGGCGGAAGCGGTGATCACCGGGGTATGCGAAACTGATTTTTCTGGTTATCCCGACTGCCGCGATGAGTTTGTTAAGGCACTGAATCATGCGGTCAATCTGGGGCTGGCAAAAGAGATTCGTTTCGAAACGCCGCTGATGTGGATTAATAAAGCCGAGACGTGGGCACTCGCGGATTACTGGGGCAAGCTGGATCTGGTGCGCAGCGAGACGCTGACTTGCTATAACGGCATCAAAGGCGATGGCTGTGGGCATTGTGCGGCCTGTAACCTGCGCGCCAACGGTTTACAGCATTACCTGGCGGATAAAACTGCCGTGACGGCGGCAATGAAACAGAAAACCGGGCTCAAGTAAGCACGATACCCGGCCCGGTGAGCGTCAGCGCCACCGGGCGTTAGCCGATGGCGGCATTGCTTTATCTGAACGACGAAACGACACGAAAATGATGAATTAATCGCCTTCGCGGATCATCTTCTCCAGCCTTTCTCTCAATTCACCTTCCAGCGCCAGCGCTTTTTGCGTTTTGAGATCGATACAGACGAACGTCACCAGCGCATCAGCAACCATTTGCCCCTCAGGGTTCAATGTCACGGCCTGGCTCAGCACACCGCTTTTGCCATTAATCTGCTGCACATGGCTGGTTACCGTAAGCACATCGCCCAATACAGCCGGGCGTCGATAGTTGATATTAATATTGACCACCACGAAAGCGATGTTGTTGGCGGTCATCCATTTAAAGCTCTCGTTGTTTTCCAGCCCATCCCAGCGCGCCTCTTCAAGGAACTCAAGATAGCGGGCATTATTCACATGTTGGTAGACATCAAGATGAAAACCACGAACTTTGATTTGCGTCTGCATAGCGCTTCAACCTTTACCGTTTATAGTTATAGAGACAGAGGTCATACTGGTATGACCTCTTTATTCTGGCAAAGATTAGCGACTACGCAAGCGGCTTACAGTTTCAGATTCGACAGATTACGCTCAACCAGCGTTCCTCCTATGCCTGGCACCTGCTTAAGATCGTCTACAGATTTAAACGGGCCATACTCTTCCCGGTAGCTGACAATTGCCTGAGCTTTCTTAATGCCTACGCCATTCATAACCCGCGACAGCTCTTCTGCCGTTGCGCTATTGATACTCACCCGGGTACCACCTTCATCATCCGCGCTTTTCGCCGCATCCTGCGCTTTAGCTTGCGCTGAGGTGGCGGTATCGCTTTTACTTTGCGCAGCCGGTGGCTTAGCCGCAGCAGAAGGTGCTGCCAACGCACTGTGGCTCAGCGTCGCGCAAGCGAGGGACAGCGAAATTAAGAGTGCTTTGATTCCATGTTTCATTGTGTTTCTCCTTTGTTTTCAACGCCAGACAACAATAACCACAGCAAAGAAGGCAGACAAAACACAAACTTCTAAAATGGAAAAGGCCGCGAAAGCGGCCTTTAAGGTTTGCAGAGTATTACTCTTTTTTTGCGAGATGCATCGAGCCTTTTATTGCTGTGGCTCAGCGACGATGTCACCCAGTTTGATCTTGGCTTCTTTGCGCAAGTTGCTCATCAACGCTTCAAAAGCGATTTGCGCGTTGTTCTGCGTGATGCCCTGCACCATCGCTTTTTTCTGCGCATCCGGCATCGTGCCGGCTTTCACTTCATCCAGCGCCATGATAACAACATTACCTTGCTGATCGTTGGCAGTGCCGAAGGAAGGTTTATCTTTTGCTGGCAGCGGCAGATTAAACGCCGCCTGACTGACCGGATCCTGGCCAGTACGTGCCAGCGTTTTCGCCGCACCAAAGCTCAGGCCAGCCGCTTTCAGCGCGTCATCACCTTTACCGGCTTTCAGCTCACCCAGCAGTTTATCCGCATCAAGTTTTGCTTGTTGCTCCGCTTTGTTGTGCTTCACGATATCGCTGACCTGGGTTTTTACCTCGTCCAGCGGTTTGATCGCTTCGGCTTTGTGATCGGCGATACGCAGCACAAATGCGCGGTCACCATCAACGGTGATGATATCGGAGTTGCTGCCCGGCGTACCGTTCTGCCCTACCAGACCACCATTGAAAATGGCATCGCTTACCGGTTTGAAATTCAGCTCTTCCGGCAGATTATCGCGACTGAACCAGCCAGTCTGTACTGCTTTGGCACCAGCAGCCTGTTCAGCACCCGCCAGCGATTCGTTATCGTTGCTCGCCGCTTCGCTCACTTTCTGCTGCAGCGCGTACCATGCATCCAGCGCTTTTTCCTGTTTCACTTTCGCTGCCAGTTCATCGCGCACATCGTTCAGCGGTTTCACCTGCGCTGGCTGGATATCATCCAGACGAGCAACCAGGTAACCCACAGAAGATTTAATGACGCCAGACAGCTGGCCTTTCTCTTTCAGACCAGCGTTTTTCAGCTCTTCCGGCGTGGTGGCGTCTTCAAGCCAGCCCATGTCACCGCCGTTACGCGCAGAAATGATGTCCGCAGATTTCGTCTTTGCCAGCGCGGCAAAGTCTGCGCCTTTTTTCAGCTCGTCCAGCACCGCTTTTGCTTCATCTTCCGTTTTGGTCTGGATAATGCTGTAGCGATTACGCTGTGGCTGAGTGAACTGATCCTGATGCTGATCGTAATAAGCCTGGATTTGCTCGTCGGTGACGGTTTCCTGCATCGATGCCGCATCCAGCTTGATATAGCTTACGCGGAACTGCTCCGGTGAGGTAAAGCGGCTCTTGTTCTGATCGTAGTAGCTGGCAATTTCTTCATCGCTTGCGGTCTGCTTCGCCGCCAGCGCGTTGACATCAATCACCGCCTGGCGCACAACACGCTGTTGAGCGACCAGCGCAGCCAGCTCGTCGGTTTCGCCTTTGAGCATGAAATCCGTACCGGCAACGGCATTAATCAATTGCTGAGAAGTTAACTGATTGCGCAGCGCCTGCGCATATTGATCGGTGCTCATCCCCATCTGGTTTACGATGGCGCTGAAGCGATTGTTATCAAATTTACCGTTAGCCTGGAATGCCTGAGTAGCGAAAATCGCTTTTTTCACCTGATCATCGCTAATGCCGAGACCCAGGTTTTTTGCGTACTGGTCCAGCAGCGCTTCATCAATTAAGCGGTTGAGCACTTGCTGACGCACAGATTTCATATAGTTTTCGTTGGCCGCCAGTTCCGAGAACTGATCGCCCAGCTGTTGCGCCATGCGGTTGCGCTCGCTATTCACCGCATTTTCAAACTGTGAACGGCCGATTTCCTGACCATTAACTTTTGCGGCGTAATTATTGTTACCGCCAATCAGGTAGTTACCTACGCCAGTCAAAATGAATGACACGATAATCAAACCCAGAATGATCTTGAGCACGACGTGATTTGCCGCCGCGCGTAAATTGTCCATCATGGTGTAACAACACTCCGCTGTAGGTGACTGTAGATCTCAGGCAGCTCAAGTTGCCCGCTGCGTGTAAACGCGTATTTTGACAAGAAAACGGGGCAATTGTTAGCCCGCATCGCGTATTAACTCGCAGAAAGTGCGTTTGCACAAATAAAAAAGGCACATCTCGCGATGCGCCCTTGTAGTTTGTCGCTATCCCTTCAAAGGGAAGGCGATCAGTTTACTGCGTCTTTCAGTGCTTTGCCTGCGCGGAAACCAGGAACTTTAGCCGCAGCAATGGTGATTTCTTTGCCGGTCTGAGGGTTGCGGCCTGTACGGGCAGCACGCTCTTTAACAACAAAAGAGCCAAAACCTACCAGCGCTACGTCGTCCCCGGATTTCAAAGAATCAGTAACGGCAGCAATAAAAGCATCTAACACACGTCCAGCCGCAGCTTTAGAGATGTCAGCATCTGCGGCAATCTTGTCTACCAGTTGAGATTTATTCACTCTACTCTTCCTCTCTTTATAATTTATATCGCACCTGAATCCTTCACAGCGCGACCGCGCAGCAGTTATATCAGGCCTGTCATGCCCTTACAACACCAGTTGATGATGACACACCCAACCAGCAATCTAAATTAGCTATACAAAAAAAGGCTGGCAAGTCCGAAATCACTCACCAGCCTTGTTTTTATTAACGCACTTTGCGCAAGGTCACTATTTTGCCGTTACGACTTGCATACCAAAGGGTTCATTCTGCAGCGCAAGGCTGAGAACTTCTTCGATACGCTTAACCGGATGGATATCCAGATCGGCGACAACGTTGTCCGGAATCTCTTCCAGATCGCGCTTGTTTTCGTAAGGAATCAGAACAGTCTTAATGCCCCCACGATGCGCCGCCAGCAGTTTTTCCTTCAGACCGCCAATCGGCAGAACCTGGCCGCGCAGGGTGATTTCCCCTGTCATCGCCACATCTGCACGAACCGGGTTACCGGTCAGACAAGAAACCAGCGCGGTGCACATCGCGATACCTGCGCTCGGGCCATCTTTCGGCGTGGCACCTTCCGGCACATGAACGTGGATATCGCGTTTCTCATAGAAATCGCCGTTAATGCCGAGTTTTTCAGCGCGGGCGCGTACTACCGTCAGCGCTGCCTGAATCGACTCCTGCATCACTTCACCCAGCGAGCCTGTGTAAGTCAGCTTACCTTTACCTGGGACACAGGCGGTTTCAATGGTCAGCAAGTCGCCGCCCACTTCCGTCCATGCCAGACCGGTGACCTGACCCACACGGTTTTCATCGTCCGCACGACCGTAATCAAAGCGCTGCACACCAAGGTAGTCATGCAGGTTTTCGCCGTTGATTTCGATATGCTTCAAAGACGGATCCAGCAGCAGCTGTTTCACCGCTTTGCGGCATAATTTCGAAATTTCACGCTCCAGACCACGCACACCCGCCTCACGCGTGTAGTAACGGATGATGCCGATGATAGCACTGTCATCAACCGTCAACTCATTAGGTTTCAGCGCATTACGCTCAATTTGCTTGGTCAGCAGATGACGCTTGGCAATGTTCAGTTTCTCGTCTTCGGTGTACCCAGAAAGGCGGATCACTTCCATACGATCCAGCAGCGGCGCCGGAATATTCATGGAGTTGGAGGTGGCGACAAACATCACATCGCTGAGGTCGTAGTCCACTTCCAGATAGTGATCGCTAAATGCCACGTTCTGTTCCGGATCCAGGACTTCCAGCAGAGCTGAAGCCGGATCGCCGCGCATATCGGACGACATTTTATCGATCTCATCAAGCAGGAACAGCGGGTTTTTAACGCCCACTTTCGCCATCTTCTGAATCAATTTACCCGGCATTGAACCGATGTAAGTACGGCGGTGACCGCGGATTTCCGCTTCATCGCGCACGCCGCCCAGCGCCATGCGGATGTATTTGCGCCCGGTAGCCTTCGCAATGGATTGGCCCAGAGAGGTTTTACCTACCCCCGGCGGTCCCACCAGACACAGAATCGGCCCTTTCAGTTTGTTCATACGGCTTTGGACCGCAAGATACTCAAGAATGCGGTCTTTGACTCGTTCGAGGCCGTAGTGGTCGGTATCCAGAATTTCCTGCGCCTGACGCAGATCTTTTTTGACCTTGCTACGCGCATTCCATGGAACCTGCACCATCCATTCGATATAGCCGCGCACCACGGTTGCTTCCGCAGACATCGGCGACATCATTTTCAGCTTTTGCAGCTCAGATTCGGCTTTCTCTTTTGCCTCTTTCGGCATTTTCGCGGCGTCGATTTTACGCTTCAGCGCTTCGTTTTCGTCCGGCGCGTCATCCATTTCACCCAGTTCTTTCTGAATGGCTTTCATCTGTTCATTCAGATAGTACTCACGCTGGGATTTCTCCATCTGCTTTTTCACGCGATTGCGGATGCGCTTCTCAACCTGCAGCAGATCGATTTCAGACTCCATCATCGCCATCAGATATTCCAGACGTTCGTTGACGTCGGACATCTCCAGCACAGACTGCTTATCCGCCAGTTTCAGCGGCATGTGTGCAGCGATGGTGTCAGCCAGACGCGCAGGATCGTCGATGCTATTGAGCGACGTCAGCACTTCTGGCGGGATTTTTTTGTTGAGCTTGATATAGCCTTCAAACTGGCTGATTGCCGTGCGCACCAGCACTTCCTGCTCGCGCTCATCAATCGCCGGCGAGTCAAGGTATTCTGCTTTCGCTGAGAAGTGCTCACCATCGTCGGCAAGCGTGGTAATGCGCGCGCGCTGAAGCCCCTCGACCAGCACTTTTACCGTGCCATCGGGCAGTTTCAACATTTGCAAAATAGACGCCACGGTCCCGACGGTGAAAAGATCGTTTACACCCGGCTCATCCGTTGAGGCTTCCTTCTGTGCAACCAGCATGATTTTTTTATCATGGTCCATGGCCGCTTCCAGACAACGGATAGATTTTTCCCGTCCCACAAATAACGGAATGACCATGTGCGGATAAACCACCACATCGCGCAACGGCAATACGGGGATTTCAATGCGTTCAGAACGCTCAGGATTCATAGAGCTCTCTCTTAGTTTAAAGTCCGCCAGGTAATCAGGTGACGTGACTGTGCAACACGCACCATTAACATGTAAAGCAGTATATGGGGATGTTTCCCACACATTCAACGCCGTGTTTACGGAAAAATAAAAGGGGAGATAAAATCCCCCCTTTTCGATTAACTGATTGTAAGATTTGGTTAATTATTCGCCAGACGCCTGCTGCGCTTCCGGCTTGCCATAAATCAGCAAGGGTTTGCTTTGACCCGCGATGACCGACTCATCAATTACCACTTTCTCGACATCTTCAAGTGATGGCAGATCATACATGGTGTCAAGCAACGCAGCTTCAACGATAGAACGCAGCCCACGAGCGCCGGTTTTGCGCACCATGGCTTTCTTAGCGATAGCGTCGAGCGCTTCGTCGCGGAATTCGAGATCCACGCCTTCCAGGTTAAACAGCGCCTGATACTGCTTAGTCAGGGCGTTTTTAGGCTCTTTCAGAATCTGAATCAGCGCTTCTTCGCTCAATTCACTCAGCGTTGCTACTACCGGCAGACGACCGATAAACTCAGGGATCAGACCGAATTTAATCAAATCTTCCGGTTCAACCTGCGCCAGCAGTTCGCCTTCGTTGGCTTTTTCAGATTTTCCTTTCACCGTCGCGCCAAAACCAATGCCAGAACCGGTTTCAACACGGTGAGAAATCACTTTATCCAGCCCTGCGAACGCACCACCACAGATAAACAGGATTTTAGAGGTATCAACCTGCAAAAACTCCTGCTGCGGATGCTTACGTCCACCCTGTGGTGGAACCGCAGCCACAGTACCTTCGATCAGCTTCAGCAGCGCCTGCTGTACACCTTCGCCGGAAACGTCACGGGTAATCGACGGGTTATCAGACTTACGGGAGATCTTGTCGATTTCATCGATGTAGACAATCCCGCGCTGCGCTTTCTGCACGTCGTAGTCGCACTTCTGCAGCAGTTTCTGGATGATGTTTTCTACGTCTTCACCCACGTAACCTGCTTCGGTCAACGTCGTGGCATCGGCCATGGTGAACGGGACATCTAACAGGCGCGCCAGCGTTTCCGCCAGCAACGTTTTACCGGAACCCGTCGGCCCGATAAGCAGGATGTTACTTTTGCCCAGTTCAACGCCGTTGCTAGTGTCACCATTACGCAGACGTTTGTAGTGGTTATATACCGCGACCGCCAGCACTTTTTTCGCCTGCTCCTGACCGATGACATAATCATCAAGATGGTGGCGAATTTCATGCGGAGTCGGCAGCGCGCTGCGCTCGCGATGCGGCGCAACTTCTTTAATCTCTTCGCGAATAATGTCGTTACACAGATCCACACATTCGTCGCAGATATACACGGATGGCCCGGCGATCAGCTTACGCACTTCATGCTGGCTTTTGCCGCAAAAAGAGCAGTACAACAGTTTGCCCGAACCATCTTTGCGTTTATCTGTCATGAGTCAAAACCTCTTATCTGTTCTTTGTGCCGCACATGACGACGCATATGCCATTCCAGGCGCAAAACGTTACTCAAGCGTGTGCCGCTTGTACCTAATAGTATAGCGGCACCTGTAGCCTGAGCTTAGTTACGATGGGTTAAAATTGAATCAACCAGCCCGTATTCAACCGCCTCTTGCGCGGCAAGGAAGCGGTCACGTTCTGTATCGCGTTCAATTTGTTCTAAAGATTGACCCGTATGATGCGCCATAAGTTCATTCATGCGCCCTTTCACTTTCAGAATCTCACGCGCGTGGATTTCAATATCCGTCGCCTGGCCCTGATAGCCGCCCAGAGGCTGGTGAATCATCACACGTGAGTTTGGCAGGCAGAAACGCTTGCCCTTTGCCCCCGCCGTCAGCAGGAATGCGCCCATTGACGCCGCCTGGCCCATACAAATCGTGCTAACGTCCGGCTTAATAAATTGCATGGTGTCATAAATTGACATCCCTGCGGTAATTACCCCGCCAGGCGAGTTAATGTACAGGTAAATGTCTTTTTCCGGGTTTTCCGCTTCCAGAAACAGCATTTGCGCCACAATCAGGTTCGCCATGTGGTCTTCAACCTGACCAGTCAGAAAAATTACGCGTTCCTTGAGAAGACGGGAGTAGATATCGAAAGAGCGCTCACCACGTGAGGTCTGTTCAATAACCATTGGCACCAGGGCCATATGGGGTGCAAAGTTGTCTCGTTCGCCGCTGTATGACATTTCCGTCTCCTGGATAAAAAATTAACAAACCTGCTGTACTGATTGTACTTGAGTGAGTGGGGTCTGACTACGACGCCTCACGGACGGATTATCAGCCAGAGTCTTTTCTGTCGCTTTTCCCTTAGTGGGGATGACATTACCTGATTTCAAGCATAACAATCTTTTGCTGTTACGCTAACACTGAAACGCCCTTTTAGCACAGATCTGATAGTCCTGATGCGATAAAAAAAGCCCGTCACCAGCAAGCAGGTGACGGGCTTATTGCTTTTAGCTATCGCAGAAGTCGATTAAGCCTGTTGGTTCATCAGTTCGTTAAAGGAAGTGGCTTTTTCAGTCACTTTCGCTTTTTCCAGAACCGCTTCAACCGCTTGTTCTTCCAGCGCGACGTTACGCATGTTTTCCATCAGCTCTTTGTTTTTGCTGTAGAATTCGATCACTTCTTTCGGATCTTCATACGCAGATGCCATCTCTTCGATCAGGCCTTTAACGCGCTCTTCGTCAGCTTTCAGCTCGTGGGTACGAATGACTTCGCCCAGCAGCAGACCAACAACAACACGGCGTTTAGCCTGCTCTTCAAACAGCTCGCGCGGCAGTTCCAGAGCTTGTTTTTCGTTGCCACCGAAACGCTGTGCAGCCTGACGGCGCAGAACGTCGATTTCACTGTCAATCAGCGCAGCCGGAACATCGATTTCGTTCGCTTTCACCAGGCCTTCAATTGCCTGAGATTTAACACGGTTACGCACCGCGCCTTTCAGCTCACGCTCCATGTTTTTGCGCACTTCAGCGCGCAGACCTGCAACGGAGCCATCTTCCACGCCAAAGCGTTTGATGAACTCTTCGGTCAGTTCCGGCAGCTCACGCTCTTCAACTTTTTTCAGGTTAATGACGAATTTCGCCGCTTTACCTTTCAGGTTTTCTGCGTGGTACTCTTCCGGGAAGGTCACGTCGATGGTGAACTCTTCACCCGCTTTATGGCCTTTGATACCGTCTTCAAAGCCCGGGATCATACGACCCTGGCCCATTGCCAGTACGAAATCAGTGGCTTTGCCGCCTTCGAATTCTTCGCCATCAACGGAACCGGTGAAATCAACGGTCACGCGATCTTCAGCGTCAACAGCACCGTCTTTGTCTTTCCAGGTCGCCTGCTGCTTGCGCAGCGTTTCCAGCATGGTGTCCACATCAGCATCGGTCACTTCAACAACCGGTTTTTCAACTTCAATGGTATCCAGCGCTTTCAGCTCAACTTCCGGATACACTTCGAACTCTACAGAGTAGGTGAAGTCTTCGCCCAGTTTGTATTCGCCCGGAACATAGTTCGGCGCGCCAGCTGGGTTGATTTTTTCCTGAATGATCGCATCGATAAAGTTGCGGCTCATCAGATCGCCCAGAACGTCCTGGCGAACAGACGCGCCATAACGCTGAGCAACAACGGTCATCGGTACTTTACCCTTACGGAAGCCGTCAATACGCACTTTCTTCGCTACGTTGACCAGCTCGCTCTTCACAGCGGTCTCGATGCTATCAGCAGCGATTGTAATCGTTACACGGCGCCCAAGGCCCTGAGTGGTTTCAACTGAAACTTGCATCTTGTTACCTCAAAAAATCACAGTGCTCGGTCAACTCTACTCTGCGAAGCAAACCGTTTCGCTTGCAGAACCGGGATGTTCTCTCAAATCAGATATACATTCCCTGTCGTCAGAATCATCCCGAAGACATTCCGAAAAATAAGACGCAGCATTATAGCGGCATCACAGATATGAGTCGAGAACGGGAATGTCGCAATGGTGCGTCATTTTTCACACTTCTGAAGCAATTTCGCTCAAAAAACTGCGTTTCTCGCTCAAAATTCAGACAAAACAAAACGGCCCGTAGGCCGTTTTTACATAATCTGCATGCAACATACTGGAAAAGTTTGGGCAGTTGCAACCCGGTTTTTACGCGATGCTTCCGGCACCACGACAGGCTGGCGAGGTCAGCAGGGTATCCTGCAAACCTTCCCACTCCTTAAGTGTGTAAGTATGCAGAGCGAGTGCATGAATCGTCGTAGACAGTTCGTCTGCCAACGTGCCGTAAATCATGCGATGACGGTTAAGAAAACGCTCTCCAGTAAAGCGGTCGCTCACCAGTACAACTTTGAAGTGACTTTCAGAACCTGCGGGGACATTGTGACGATAACTCTCGTCAACAACCTCAAGAATGAGGGGCTCAAACGCCGCCTTCAGCTTTGCTTCTATCTGTTCACGCATCATCATGATATTACACCTCCGACAACGCTGAGATGCCAGCCATCTCTTTAAATGTTAGCCGCTTTTACCGTCTCTATAACAATAAAACAACAAAAAATTAGCGTTCGTCCTATTTTCCCGTTCAAGGGGATGAACTCTACTAAAAGCAGCTTTTTTTGCGCGGCATCACCCATAAAAAGGTTTTTGACGGCAAAAAAAGCACAAGACGATGAATTTCCATGCATTGAGGACTTCCTCTTAACAGCGGCAATGTTATGATGGCGAGAATTTTCCCCCAGAAGCTTAGATCCTTGAGAGCCTGAACATGTTTAAAAAACTACTCTTTCCGTTGGTCGCTTTATTTATGCTGGCCGGGTGTGCAACCCCGCCGACAACACTTGATGTCACCCCAAAAATTACTCTGCCACAGCAGGATCCAAGCCTGATGGGTGTCACCGTGAGCATCAACGGTGCCGATCAGCGTCCGGATCAGGCGCTGGCCAAAGTCACGCGCGATAACCAGCTGGTTACCCTGACAGCCTCCCGCGATCTGCGTTTCCTGCTACAAGAAGTGCTGGAAAAACAGATGACCGCGCGCGGTTATATGATCGGGCCGAACGGCGCGGTAAACCTGCAGATTATTGTTAACCAGCTGTATGCGGATGTCTCTCAGGGCAACGTCCGCTACAACATCGCGACCAAAGCGGATATCGCCATCATCGCGACGGCTGCGAACGGCAACAAAATGACCAAAAACTACCGCGCAAGCTATAACGTCGAAGGCGCATTTCAGGCTACCAACGACAAGATTGCCGGTGCGGTTAACAGCGTGTTGACTGACACCATCGCTGATATGTCTCAGGACACCAGCATTCACGACTTCATCAAGCAAAACGCCCGTTAATCTTTTTCTGGCCCGGTTTTCCGGGCCAGTTTTTAACTCATGTCCAGTCACTACTTACGCATTTTCACTCAGCCAAAATCAGCCATCCTGCTGATTCTGGGTTTCGCTTCCGGTTTGCCTCTCGCCCTGACCAGCGGCACACTCCAGGCGTGGATGACCGTTGAAAACATCGATTTAAAAACCATCGGTTTCTTCTCTCTGGTCGGCCAGGCTTACGTGTTTAAATTTTTGTGGTCACCGCTGATGGATCGCTACACGCCGCCTTTATTCGGGCGTCGTCGTGGCTGGCTGCTCCTTACGCAAATTCTGCTGCTGGTATCGATTGCCGCAATGGGGTTCCTCGATCCGGCCAACCATCTGCGCTGGATGGCGGCGCTGGCTGTGCTTATCGCATTCTGCTCTGCGTCTCAGGATATTGTGTTCGATGCCTGGAAAACGGATGTGCTGCCGCTCGAAGAGCGAGGCGCAGGTGCGGCAATAAGCGTGCTGGGCTATCGGCTCGGAATGTTGGTTTCCGGGGGACTGGCACTATGGCTGGCGGATCGGTGGCTCGGCTGGCAGGGGATGTACTGGCTGATGGCCGTGCTTCTGGTCCCGTGCATTATCGCCACCCTGCTCGCACCGGAGCCAGAGGATGTGATTCCGGTGCCGAAAACGCTGGAACGCGCCGTTGTCGAGCCGCTGCGTGATTTCTTTGGGCGTAACAACGCCTGGCTTATTCTTCTATTAATAGTGCTGTACAAACTGGGCGATGCGTTCGCCATGAGTCTGACGACAACATTTCTCATCCGCGGTGTCGGTTTTGACGCCGGAGAAGTCGGCGTGGTGAACAAAACCCTGGGGCTTATCGCCACGATTATCGGCGCGTTGTTTGGCGGCGTACTGATGCAGCGGCTATCCCTGTTCCGTGCGCTGTTAATTTTTGGCGTACTGCAGGCCATTTCGAATGCCGGTTACTGGCTGCTATCGATTACGGCGAAAAGCATTTTTACGATGGGTTCAGCCGTCTTTTTAGAAAACTTGTGTGGCGGCATGGGGACTGCGGCGTTTGTCGCGCTATTAATGACGCTCTGCAACAAGTCCTTCTCGGCAACGCAGTTTGCGCTGCTCTCGGCGCTGTCGGCGGTTGGACGCGTCTATGTCGGCCCGCTGGCTGGCTGGTTTGTTGAAAGTTACAGTTGGTCGACGTTCTATCTCTTTTCGATTGTGGCCGCGCTTCCCGGTCTGGTATTGCTGGTGTTGTGCAAAAAAACACTGGCATTTACGCAACAGAGTGAAAGTTTTCTCTGCAGAACGGAATACGCTGCAGCGTACCGGCTGGCGCTACGCATACTCAGCGCCGGTTGCATGCTGTTAGGCTGCTGGCTGCTGGTGCTGATGGTCAACGCCACAGGTTTTACCGACTGGTCTTTTGGCACCACGCTTCTGGAATGGGGCGCACTGTTAGCGATTATCGGCATTGTGTTTGGCGGTGTGTTGGATCTGCTGGCGCTACGTAAAACAGAGTTGCTATGACGGGATAAAAAAGCGCCTGCGGGCGTTTTTTTCGGCGTCAAAAGCATGAGGATGTTAAAAAACAGTAAAATGACAAAAAAATCACTCAAGAATATATTTAGTCGCTATTTTCCTATTAAAATCAGGCCATCAAAAAATAAAAACAGCCCAAAACAATTCACCGCAGTTATTATTATGCTCAATAAATAAACACCACCTCTTTTTAGCAAAGCGCCTAATTCAAATTGAACAAATAAAAAATCTTAATTGTTTTGTGCCTTATAAATTAAAGGCTACTCTTTAACGATTCAGCACGGTTATTAATTGTTGGGTTTCAAGTTCGTTCCAATAATGTTCAATATTTGCTGGATATTTGTTAAATAAATGTATATTTAACTGATTGGTTATATCAATTTACCCCCAACGCTGATTGTCATGTAATTTTTCCGTTATAATCTCACTCTCTGGCAGTGCGAATCGCTTTTTTTACAGATTGTTGCATTCGATGTGACATAAACGGCAAAAGCCAGTAACACCTTACTGACACAGAGCCAATCATGTTTACAGTAACGTAACCTTTCCGTAAAATGCCCGCACACTTTAAGCGCCACCAGATCCCGTGGAATTGAGGTCGTTAAATGAGACTCAGGAAATACAATAAAAGTTTGGGATGGTTGTCATTAATCGCCGGTACTGTTTTACTCAGTGGCTGCGATTCTGCACTTCTTGACCCCAAAGGACAGATTGGACTGGAGCAACGTTCGCTGATACTGACGGCTTTTGGCCTGATGTTGATTGTCGTTATTCCCGCCATCTTGATGGCCGTTGGTTTCGCCTGGAAGTATCGTGCGAGCAATAAAGATGCGAAGTATAGCCCTAACTGGTCACACTCCAATAAAGTGGAAGCTGTGGTCTGGACGGTGCCAATTCTTATCATCCTGTTCCTTGCCGTATTGACATGGAAAACCACCCACGCGCTCGAACCGAGTAAACCATTAGCCCATGATGAACAACCGATCACCATTGAAGTTGTTTCTATGGACTGGAAATGGTTCTTCATCTATCCGGAGCAGGGCATTGCTACCGTGAACGAAATCGCCTTCCCGGCTAACGTTCCGGTTCAGTTCAAAGTGACCTCCAACTCCGTGATGAACTCGTTCTTTATCCCGAAACTGGGTAGTCAGATTTATGCGATGGCCGGTATGCAGACCAACCTGCATCTGATCGCCAACGAAGCTGGCACCTACGATGGTATCTCCGCAAGCTACAGCGGCCCGGGCTTCTCGGGTATGAAGTTTAAAGCAATTGCTACGCCGGATCGTGCCGCATTCGACCAGTGGGTCGCAAAAGCGAAACAAGCTTCGAATACCCTGCCGGATATGGCAGCGTATGAAAAACTTGCTGCGCCAAGCGAATACAACAAGGTTGAATACTTCTCCAGCGTGAAACCCGATTTGTTTAAAGACGTTATCAACAAATTTATGGGCCACGGCATGAGCATGGACATGAACCAACCGAAGGGCGAGCATAGCGAGCACGAAGGTATGGAAGGCATGGACATGAGCCACGCGGAAACCTCTCACTAAGGGGTCGAGGAAGAAAACGATGTTCGGAAAATTGACACTGGATGCAGTCCCCTACCATGAACCCATTATTATGGTTACGGTGGCTGCCATTATCATCGGTGGCCTGGCATTAGTGGCCCTGATTACTTACTTCGGTAAGTGGAACTACTTGTGGAAAGAGTGGCTGACTTCGGTTGACCATAAAAAACTCGGTATCATGTACTGCATCGTCGGTATCGTGATGCTGATTCGTGGCTTTGCTGACGCCATCATGATGCGCAGCCAGCAAGCACTCGCCTCGGCGGGTGAAGCAGGCTTCCTGCCGCCGCACCACTACGATCAGATCTTCACCGCCCACGGCGTGATCATGATCTTCTTCGTAGCAATGCCGCTGGTTATCGGTCTGATGAACGTGGTTATCCCACTTCAGATCGGCGCTCGCGACGTGGCGTTCCCGTTCCTGAACAACCTGAGCTTCTGGTTCACGGTTGTCGGTGTGATCCTGGTTAACCTGTCTCTGGGCGTGGGTGAATTCGCGCAGACTGGCTGGCTGGCTTATCCGCCGCTATCGGGAATTGAATACAGTCCTGGTGTCGGGGTTGACTACTGGATCTGGGCACTTCAGCTCTCCGGTATCGGTACGACGCTGACCGGTATCAACTTCTTCGTTACCATTCTGAAGATGCGTGCGCCGGGCATGACGATGTTCAAGATGCCGGTATTTACCTGGGCATCGCTGTGCGCCAACGTGCTGATTATCGCCTCGTTCCCGATCCTGACGGTCACCGTCGCGCTGCTGACCCTGGACCGCTATCTGGGTACCCATTTCTTCACCAATGAAATGGGCGGCAACATGATGATGTACATCAACCTGATCTGGGCCTGGGGCCATCCGGAAGTGTACATCCTGGTTCTGCCGGTGTTCGGTGTGTTCTCGGAAGTCGCCGCGACCTTCTCGCGTAAACGTCTGTTCGGTTACACCTCGCTGGTTTGGGCGACCGTGTGTATTACCGTACTGTCGTTCATCGTTTGGCTGCACCACTTCTTCACCATGGGTGCGGGCGCGAACGTTAACGCCTTCTTCGGTATCGCCACCATGATTATCGCCATCCCGACCGGGGTGAAGATCTTCAACTGGCTGTTCACCATGTACCAGGGCCGTATCGTGTTCCATTCAGCGATGATGTGGACCATCGGCTTTATCGTGACCTTCTCTGTGGGCGGTATGACCGGCGTATTGCTGGCGGTACCGGGCGCGGACTTTGTGCTGCACAACAGCCTGTTCCTGATTGCTCACTTCCATAACGTCATCATCGGCGGTGTGGTATTTGGTTGCTTTGCGGGTATCACTTACTGGTGGCCGAAAGCGTTTGGCTTCACCCTGAATGAAACCTGGGGTAAACGCGCGTTCTGGTTCTGGATTATCGGCTTCTTCGTAGCATTTATGCCGCTGTATGTACTGGGCTTTATGGGCATGACCCGTCGTCTGAGCCAGCAGATCGATCCGCAGTTCCACACCATGCTGGTGGTTGCCGCTTGCGGTGCTGCGCTGATTGCCTGCGGTATTCTGTGCCAGCTGATTCAGTACTATGTCTCCATCCGCGACCGTCACCTCAACCGTGACCTGACCGGTGACCCGTGGGGCGGCCGTACGCTGGAGTGGGCGACCTCTTCTCCGCCGCCGTTCTACAACTTCGCTGAAGTGCCGCACGTTCATGAACGTGATGCCTTCTGGGAAATGAAAGAAAAAGGCGAAGCGTACAAGCAACCTGCACATTATGAAGAAATTCATATGCCGAAAAACAGCGGTGCGGGCATTGTTATTGCCGCTTTCGCAACGGTGTTTGGCTTTGCCATGATCTGGCACATCTGGTGGATGGCGATCGTCGGTTTCGCCGGCATCGTAATTAGCTGGATTGTGAAGAGCTTTGACGAGGACGTGGATTACTACGTACCGGTTGCAGAAGTCGAAAAACTGGAAAATCAGCATTTCGATGAGATCAAAAAGGCAGGGCTGAAAAATGGCAACTGATACTCTGACGACTGCGAACGCCCACGCGCACGAACATGGGCACCATGATACAGGACCGATGAAAGTCTTCGGTTTCTGGATCTACCTGATGAGCGACTGCATTCTGTTCTCGATCCTGTTCGCGACCTATGCCGTGTTAGTCAATAACACGGCGGGTGGTCCGTCGGGTAAAGACATTTTCGAACTGCCGTTCGTTCTGGTGGAAACCGCCCTGCTGCTGTTCAGCTCCATTACCTATGGCATGGCGGCGATCGCCATGTATAAGAACAACAAAAGCCAGGTCGTTTCCTGGCTGGCGTTGACCTGGCTGTTCGGCGCAGGCTTCATCGGGATGGAACTCTATGAATTCCATCATCTGATTGTTGAAGGTATGGGTCCGGATCGCAGCGGCTTCCTGTCAGCGTTCTTCGCGCTGGTTGGCACCCACGGTCTGCACGTAACCTCGGGTCTAATCTGGATGGCAGTGCTCATGTTCCAGATTTCCCGTCGCGGCCTGACCAGTACAAACCGTACACGTATCTTGTGCCTGAGCCTGTTCTGGCACTTCCTGGACGTGGTATGGATTTGTGTATTCTCAGTCGTTTATCTGATGGGGGCGATGTAATGAGTCATTCAACCGATCATGGCGCTTCCCACGGTAGCGTAAAAACCTACATGACAGGTTTTATCCTGTCGATCATCCTGACGGTGATCCCGTTCTGGATGGTGATGAGCGGTACTGCGTCCCACGTGGCGATCCTCGGCACCGTGCTGGTGACCGCAGTAGTACAGATTCTGGTGCATCTGGTGTGCTTCCTGCACATGAACACCAAGTCTGATGAGGGCTGGAACATGACGGCTTTCGTCTTTACTGTGCTGATCATCGCGATCGTGGTGGTAGGTTCCATCTGGATTATGTGGAACCTCAACTACAACATGATGGTTCGATAAGAGCGGCGAAGTATGTTTAAGCAATACCTGCAAGTCACGAAACCGGGCATTATTTTTGGCAACTTGATCTCCGTGATCGGGGGATTCCTGCTGGCCTCGAAAGGCCACATCGATTATCCCCTGTTCATCTACACGCTGATTGGTGTGTCGCTGGTGGTCGCCTCTGGTTGTGTTTTTAACAACTACATCGATCGTGACATCGATAAAAAGATGGAACGGACGAAAAACAGGGTGCTGGTCAGAGGGCTGATCTCGCCAAAAGTCTCGCTGGTTTACGCCGCCTTGCTGGGTATTGCTGGCTTCATGCTGCTGTGGTTTGGCGCCAACCCGCTGGCCTGCTGGCTTGGGGTAATGGGGTTCGTGGTATATGTAGGCGTTTACAGCCTGTATATGAAACGCCACTCCGTTTACGGTACGCTGATCGGCTCACTCTCCGGCGCTGCGCCGCCGGTGATTGGCTACTGCGCCGTC
Organism: Kosakonia pseudosacchari; assembly: GCF_900184035.1. Classification (GTDB taxonomy): domain Bacteria; phylum Pseudomonadota; class Gammaproteobacteria; order Enterobacterales; family Enterobacteriaceae; genus Kosakonia; species Kosakonia pseudosacchari. The sequence continues at coordinate 177,144 of NZ_FXWP01000022.1, read as the reverse complement.
ACCAACGAGTTTGACAGCGGCGCGGCGATCCTGCTGGCGATTTTCAGTCTGTGGCAGATGCCTCACTCGTATGCCATCGCGATTTTCCGCTTTAAGGATTATCAGGCAGCGAACATCCCGGTACTGCCGGTGGTGAAAGGCATTTCCGTGGCGAAAAACCATATCACGCTGTACATCCTGGCGTTCGCTATCGCCACCCTGATGCTGTCGCTTGGCGGCTACGCCGGTTACAAATACCTGGTCGTTGCCGCGGCGGTAAGCCTCTGGTGGTTAGGCATGGCGTTGCGTGGTTATAAAGTTGAGGATGACAAGGTGTGGGCGCGCAAACTGTTCGTCTTCTCCATTGTCGCTATCACCTCACTGAGCGTGATGATGTCGGTCGATTTTATGGTGCCGGATTCCCATAATCTGTTGACCTACGTCTGGTGATCCAAACCGCCATTCTAAAGGGTGCTACGGCACCCTTTTTTCATGCCTGAACACCCCGCTTTACAGGTAATATTTGTTAATTAAGCTGTTATTTACCCCGCCCTGCCCCCGCACTACACTATGTCCGGTTTTCAAATTGAGGTGGTAATGAACGATTATAAAATGACGCCAGGCGAGTTGCGCGCCACCTGGGGTTTAGGGACTGTATTCTCACTGCGCATGCTCGGCATGTTTATGGTCCTGCCCGTTCTGACCACTTACGGTATGGCGCTGCAGGGTGCCAGTGAAGCACTCATCGGTCTGGCGATTGGTATTTATGGCCTCGCGCAGGCCGTGTTTCAAATCCCCTTTGGCTTGCTTTCTGACCGCATCGGCCGCAAGCCGCTTATCGTTGGCGGGTTAGCGATTTTTGTCGCCGGTAGCATTATTGCCGCCCTTTCCGACTCTATCTGGGGCATTATTCTTGGCCGCGCATTACAAGGCTCCGGCGCTATCGCCGCCGCCGTCATGGCGCTGCTTTCCGATCTCACCCGCGAACAGAACCGCACCAAAGCGATGGCCTTTATCGGTGTCAGTTTTGGCGTCACTTTCGCTATCGCCATGGTGATCGGCCCAATTATTACGCATCAGTTGGGCTTGCATGCGTTGTTCTGGATGATTGCCGGGCTGGCAACCATCGGCATTATGTTAACCGTGTGGGTCGTGCCAGACAGTCAGCAACATGTGCGTAACCGTGAATCCGGTATGGTGAAAGACTGTTTCCAGATGGTGATGGTCAACCCGAAGCTGCTAAAGCTCAACTTTGGCATTATGTGCCTGCATATCCTGCTGATGTCGACGTTCGTTGCCCTGCCCGGGCAACTTGAAGCCGCCGGTTTTCTCGCACCGGATCACTGGAAAATATACCTTGTCACCATGCTTATCTCTTTCGTTTCTGTGGTGCCGTTTATTATTTACGCTGAAGTGAAGCGCCGTATGAAGCGCGTTTTCGTGTTCTGCGTGGCGCTGCTGTTGATTGCGGAGATCGTGTTGTGGGGCGCGGGGCCACATTTCTGGGAAATCGTTATTGGTGTACAGATCTTTTTCCTCGCCTTTAACCTGATGGAGGCGTTATTACCCTCGTTAATCAGCAAAGAAGCGCCAGCGGGTTATAAAGGCACGGCGATGGGAATTTACTCCACCAGCCAGTTTATCGGCGTGGCGATTGGCGGCGCGCTTGGCGGCTGGGTAGACGGTATGTTTGATTCCCAAACGGTATTTCTTGCCGGCGCCTTGCTGGCGATGGTCTGGCTGCTTGTCGCGGGCACCATGCAGGAACCGCCCTATGTCAGCAGCTTACGCATCGCGATCCCGGAAAATGTCACCATCAATGACGCGCTGCAGCAGCGTTTACTGGCAACAGCGGGTGTGAGTGAAGTGCTGGTGGTTGCCGAAGAGCGCAGCGCTTACGTCAAGATTGACAGTAAGATCACTAACCGCTTTGAAGTTGAACAAGCCATAGCGGGTTAAATCTACGACACGCTCTCTCCGCCGGGGAGAGAGCACGCACCTTAATCGCGGAAGTTCTTAAACTGGAAAGGCTGACCAAGATTACCGCCGCGCACCAGCGCCATCACGGACTGCAAATCATCACGGGATTTCCCGGTCACACGAATCTCTTCGCCCTGAATCTGCGCCTGCACTTTTAGCTTGCTGTCTTTAATCAGCTTAATGATTTTCTTCGCCGTCGCCGCATCAATACCCTGTTTCAGTTTTGCTTCAACGAACCAGGTCTTGCCGCTGTGAACAAACTCTTCCGGCACGTCCAGCGACGCCCCTTCAATGCCGCGTTTCAGCAATTTAGCACGCAAAATATCCAGCAACTGATTTACCTGGAAATCGGATTCGCTCAAAACCTTAATGGTCTGTTTCTCTTCGTTCAGTTCAAACGTGGCTTCAACGTTGCGAAAATCAAAACGAGTCCCTACTTCACGGGTCGCATTCTCAACGCCGTTTTGCACTTCTCGCATTTCAACTTCGGAAACGATATCGAAAGATGGCATCTTTTCTTCTCCCTCTGCATTTGTTGCGTTGCATAATACCCGCAACGAGGCATAACTCAACTTGTAATACGGGAAGCTTAGCCGACAGCGCTATAATGGTGAAAGCAACACCTGGCGACGTTGCAGGTGAGGAGGATAAATGAGAATTACCGTACTCGGATGCGGTGCTTTAGGGCAATTGTGGTTAACCGCGTTATGTAAAAAGGGACATGAGGTACAGGGTTGGTTACGCGTTCCACAGCCTTTTTGCAGTGTGAATGTCGTTGATGAAGACGGCTCAATATTTAACGAATCCCTGACGGCCAACGATCCTGAATTCCTGGCGCGTAGCGATTTATTGCTGGTGACGTTAAAAGCGTGGCAAGTTTCCGATGCGGTGAAAGGGCTGGCAGCCACACTTTCGCCTTCAACTCCCGTGTTGCTGCTTCACAACGGCATGGGCACTGTCGAAGAGTTGAAAGCACTGGCGAATCCGTTACTGATCGGCACCACTACTCATGCGGCGCGCCGTGATGGCAACGTTATCGTACACGTTGCCAGCGGCACCACACACATTGGTCCGGCGCGGCAGCAGGATGGCGAGTTCAGCTATCTGGCCGATATTCTGCAAGATGTGCTGCCGGACGTTGCCTGGCATAACACGATCCGTCCGGCGCTGTGGCGCAAGCTGGCGGTGAACTGCGTCATCAACCCGTTAACTGCGCTGCATGATTGTAAAAATGGCGATCTGCGTGCTTTCCCGGCGGAGATCCAAAAGGTCACTCATGAGGTTGCCGCAGTGATTGAACGCGAAGGCCACCATATTTCTGCCGATGATTTGTTGAGCTATGTGAATCAGATTATTGAAAATACTGCAGAAAATATTTCATCTATGCTGCAGGACGTACGCGCTTTGCGCCATACCGAGTGCGATTATATTACGGGTTACCTGCTCAGACGCGCCCGTGCGCACGGCATCGCGGTGCCAGAAAACGCCCGTCTGTATGAAATGATTAAACGTAAGGAGAGTGAGTATGAGCGCATCGGCTCTGATATGTCTCGCCCCTGGTAGTGAAGAAACCGAAGCGGTCACCACTATCGATCTGCTGGTACGTGGCGGTATTGCCGTTACTACCGCCAGCGTCGCCAGCGATGGCAACCTGGTCATCACCTGTTCACGCGGCGTAAAACTGCTGGCAGATGCGCCGTTAGTAGAAGTAGCCGATGGCGATTACGACGTGATTGTGCTGCCTGGCGGTCTGAAAGGGGCAGAGTATTTTCGCGATAGTCCGTTACTGGTGGAAACGGTGCGCCAGTTTCATCTTTCGGGCCGTATTGTTGCGGCAATCTGTGCGGCAGCGGGCACCGTGCTGGTGCCGCATGCGATTTTCCCGCTGGGTAATATGACCGGTTTTCCAGGCCTGAAAGAGACGATTCCCGCCGAACAGTGGCAGGATAAACGTGTCGTGTGGGATCCGCGCGTCAATCTGCTCACCAGCCAGGGGCCGGGTACCGCCATCGATTTTGGGCTGAAGATTATTGATTTGCTGGTGGGGCGCGAAAAAGCACACGAAGTGGCCTCACAACTGGTGATGGCGGCCGGCATTTATAACTACTACGAAGCCTAAAAAAAAGCCCGGCGGCGCTTTCGCGTACCGGGCTTTCAGCTTGAAGCGCAGCCGGAGAGACGCAAGTCCTCCGGTTCTGTTTTAAGGGCGGTAAACCTTCACATTGGTAAAACCCTGCTCGCGCAGATAGAGCGCCTGCAGGCGGCTCATCACACCGCGTTCGCACCACAACAACCAGGTTTTGTTCTGATCGAGGTCGCCAAATTTGGTGCTCAGTTTATAGAACGGCAGCGAAACCACGTCGATCCCTTCCAGCTTCAGCGGTTTGTCATCCTGTTCATCAATCGAACGGATATCCAGGATCACATCGTTCGGGCCAAAACCTTTAACCGTTTCAACTTCGACCACCGTTTCCTGCGTCTGCTGGGCGATTTCCCGGATATCGATATTGCTCGCTTCAGCAACCACTTTATCGAGGATGGAGAAGTCGAAATGCTCCTCTTCCGCTTCGATTTTCGCCTTCACCGCTTTAACGGTTGGGCTTTTCGAGATCACTCCGCAATATTCCGGCATGGTACGGGCGAAATCTTCAGTACCGATTTCACGCGCCAGGTCGATGATGTGCTCTTTATCGTAAGAGATAAGCGGGCGCAAAATCAGCGTGTCAGAAACGTTGTCGATTAAACGCAGGTTGGTCAGCGTCTGGCTGGAAACCTGGCCAAGTGCTTCACCGGTCACCAGCGCCTGTACGCCGTAGCGTTCAGCCACTTTTGACGCGGCGCGCACCATCATGCGTTTCAACACCACGCCCATCTGGCCGTCATCCACTTTTTCGAGGATTTCACCGACCACTGGCTCAAAGTTGATCGCCACAAACCGTACGCGGTGAGAGCTACCAAAACGGTTCCACAGGTAGTGTGCCACCTGGCGAACACCAATTTCATGCGCTGCGCCGCCGAGGTTAAAGAAGCAGTAGTGTACGCGGCAACCGCGACGCATCAGCATATAGCTGGAAACGCCGGAGTCGAAACCACCGGAGATGAGCGACAGCACATCTTCCTGGGTGCCGATCGGAAAGCCGCCGATACCTTCATAGCGGCCTTTCACTAACAGCAGGCGATCGTCTTCGATCTCCAGATTTACCGTCACATCCGGGTGAGTCAGTTTGACGCGCGCAGATTCGACATGCTGGTTCAGACCACCGCCAACATAACGTTCAACTTCAATCGAGCTAAACTCATGCTTGCCGCGACGTTTTACGCGTACGCAGAAGGTTTTACCTTCGATCTGCTCGCGGTACTGCACCAGCGCTTTCTCAAAAATGTCGTGCAGCGAAGTGAAAGGAACATCTTCCACTTCAAGAATATGGTGGATGCCCGGAATACGGGTCAGCGCATCACGGATAGTCAGCCGCTGATTTTCATCTTTGGCGCGCACTTCGATATGATCCCAGTGGCGGACAACGGCGAGAGTCTCGTCGTAGTGCTTCAGAACGTTACGAATGTTCCCGGTCAAAATTTTAATAAAGCGCAAACGCACAGATTGGCTTTTGATGGTGATTTCCGGGAACAATTTAATGATAAACTTCATGGCGGCAATGGTTCGTTGGCAAGCCCGGCTGGGCCTGTAATGGAAAATAATACAGCAGCCCCATACCCGCGGCTGCATCCAGGCGCGGAAGTATACCACCATCGCAATAAAGCTGCGCATATTGCATTACTATTGCGCGTTATTTGCTAAGCGCCGTGACTTCGCTACCATAGCTACGTTGAGCCAGAACACTAGAAGAGTCAGACATTCACTATGCCAAAGAAAAACGACGCACCGGCCAGTTTTGAAACAGCGCTAAGCGAACTGGAACAGATTGTCACTCGTCTTGAAAGCGGCGATCTGCCACTTGAAGAGGCGCTCAATGAATTCGAACGCGGCGTGCAGCTGGCGCGCCAGGGACAGGTGAAACTCCAGCAAGCGGAACAACGCGTGCAGATCCTGCTCTCTGATTCACAAGAGGCTCCCCTTACGCCTTTTGCTCCGGACGCTGAATAAATGGATTTCGATCAACAGTTACAGGCCTGTGTCGCTCAGGCCAATGAAGCGCTGCGCCGATTTATCGCGCCACTGCCCTTTCAGAACACTCCTCTGGTTGAGGCCATTTCCTATGGCGCATTATTAGGCGGTAAACGTCTGCGCCCTTTTTTGGTTTATGCCACGGGCAACATGTTCGGCGTTAGCCAGCAAACGCTGGATGCGCCCGCAGCGGCGGTGGAGTGCATTCACGCTTACTCGCTGATCCACGATGATCTGCCCGCCATGGATGATGATGATCTCCGTCGGGGTTTACCGACATGCCATATTAAGTTTGGTGAAGCCAGCGCCATCCTCGCGGGTGATGCGTTACAAACCCTGGCTTTCTCCATTCTCGCGGATGCGCCAATGACAGAAGTCGATGCGCGTGACCGGCTGGCGATGGTTTCGGAACTGGCTCACGCCAGTGGCGTTGCCGGAATGTGCGGCGGCCAGGCGCTGGATTTAGCAGCTGAAGGCAAGCGTGTTTCGCTGGCTGAACTGGAGCAGATCCATCGCCATAAAACCGGCGCGCTGATTCGCGCAGCGGTCCGCATGGGCGCGCTAAGCGCAGGTGATAAGGGCCGCGAAGCCCTGCCGTTGCTCGATCGCTATGCCGAATGCATTGGTCTGGCGTTCCAGGTTCAGGATGACATTCTGGATGTTGTCGGCGATACTGCGACGCTTGGCAAACGCCAGGGCGCTGACCAGCAACTGGGGAAAAGTACCTATCCCGCACTATTGGGCCTTGAGCAAGCCCGGACAAAAGCCCGCGATCTGATTGACGACGCCCGGCAAGCTTTAGGCTTGCTAGCGGTACAGTCGCTGGATACGACGGCACTGGAAGCACTGGCGAATTACATAATCCAGCGTGATAAATAACGAAAACACCACGATGAGTCTCTGATGAGTTTTGATATAGCCAAATACCCGACGCTGGCGCTGGTTGATACCACGCAAGAGTTGCGCCTGTTGCCGAAAGAGAGCCTGCCGAAGCTATGCGACGAACTGCGCCGCTACCTTCTCGACAGCGTGAGCCGCTCCAGCGGGCACTTCGCCTCCGGGCTTGGCACGGTTGAATTGACCGTCGCGCTACATTACGTCTACAACACACCGTTTGATCAGTTGATCTGGGACGTAGGCCACCAGGCGTATCCGCATAAAATTCTGACCGGACGTCGTGACAAAATCGGCACCATCCGCCAGAAAAACGGGTTGCACCCCTTCCCGTGGCGCGGCGAAAGCGAATACGACGTGCTGAGCGTTGGCCATTCATCGACGTCCATTAGCGCCGGTATTGGCGTGGCCGTCGCGGCGGCGAAAGAGGGCAAACAGCGCCGCACCGTCTGTGTGATTGGCGATGGCGCGATCACCGCAGGCATGGCATTTGAAGCCATGAACCACGCCGGTGATATCCGCCCGGATATGCTAGTGGTGTTAAACGACAACGAAATGTCGATTTCTGAGAATGTCGGCGCGCTGAATAATCACCTGGCGCAGCTGCTCTCCGGCAAGCTCTACTCCACGCTGCGCGAAGGCGGCAAAAAAGTGCTTTCCGGCGTCCCGCCCATTAAAGAGCTGATTAAGCGTACCGAAGAGCACATCAAAGGTATGGTGGTGCCGGGCACGCTGTTTGAAGAGCTGGGCTTTAACTATATCGGCCCGGTCGACGGTCACGATGTACTGGGTTTGGTGCAGACGCTGCGGAATATGCGCGATCTGAAAGGTCCGCAGTTCCTGCATATCATGACCAAAAAAGGGCGCGGTTATGAACCGGCCGAAAAAGATCCGATCACCTTCCACGCCGTACCGAAATTCGATCCGACCAGCGGAACGCTGCCAAAAAGCAGCGGTGGCATGCCGAGCTATTCGAAGATTTTCGGCGACTGGTTGTGCGAAACCGCCGCGAAAGACAGCAAGCTGATGGCAATCACGCCAGCGATGCGTGAAGGTTCCGGCATGGTCGAGTTTTCGCGCAAATATCCCGATCAATACTTTGATGTGGCGATTGCCGAACAACACGCAGTGACGTTTGCCGCAGGTCTGGCGATTGGCGGCTACAAGCCAGTGGTGGCGATTTATTCCACCTTCCTGCAACGCGCCTACGATCAGGTTATCCATGATGTGGCGATCCAGAAACTGCCGGTGCTGTTCGCTATCGACCGCGCAGGTATTGTCGGCGCTGACGGTCAAACCCACCAGGGCGCGTTTGATATCTCTTATCTGCGCTGCATCCCTGGAATGGTGGTGATGACACCGAGCGACGAGAATGAATGTCGCCAGATGCTGTTTACCGGCTATCACTACGCAGATGGCCCAAGCGCGGTGCGCTACCCTCGCGGGAATGCAGTTGGTGTACCGCTGCAACCGCTGGAAAAAATGCCCATCGGCAAAGGTGTGGTGAAACGCCATGGCGAAAAAGTGGCGATCCTTAATTTTGGTACGCTGTTGCCGGAGGCGGAAAAAGCCGCCGAAGCGCTGAACGCCACGCTAATCGATATGCGTTTTGCCAAACCGCTGGATGAGGCGCTGATTCTGGAAACCGCCGCGCGCCATGAATCGCTGGTCACGCTGGAAGAAAACGCCATTATCGGTGGCGCAGGTAGCGGCGTGAACGAAGTGCTGATGGCTAACCGCAAACCGGTACCGGTGTTAAATCTTGGGTTGCCGGATTTCTTTATCCCGCAAGGCACGCAGGATGAAGCCCGCGCTGAGCTGGGTCTCGACGCCGCCGGTATTGAATCCCGCATCAGAAACTGGCTTGCCTGACCCTCCCCCTCCGCTCCTGCTATGCTTAAACGAACGTTTTGACAAGCAGGAGTGGAACCATGCAATACAACACATTAGGAAAAACAGACCTGAAGGTTTCCCGCCTTTGTCTGGGCTGCATGACGTTTGGCGAGCCGGATCGCGGTAAACACGCCTGGACCTTGCCTGAAGAGAGCAGCCGCCCCATCATCAAACGCGCACTGGAAGGTGGGATCAACTTTTTCGATACCGCAAACAGCTACTCGGACGGCAGCAGTGAAGAGATTGTTGGCCGGGCGCTGCGTGATTTCGCCCGCCGCGATGAAGTGGTGGTGGCGACTAAAGTGTATCACCAGGTTGGCGATCTGCCCGAAGGCCTGTCACGCGCGCAAATTTTGCGCTCTATTGACGACAGCCTGCGGCGTCTCGGCATGGATTATGTCGATTTACTGCAAATTCACCGCTGGGATTACACCACGCCTATTGAAGAGACACTGGAAGCGCTGAACGAGGTGGTGAAAGCCGGTAAAGCACGCTATATCGGCGCCTCTTCCATGCATGCCCGCCAGTTTGCGCAGGCGCTGGCATTGCAGGAGCAAAACGGCTGGGCACGCTTTGTCACCATGCAGGATCACTACAATCTAATCTACCGCGAAGAAGAGCGCGAAATGCTGCCACTGTGCTACAAAGAGGGCGTGGCGATTATTCCGTGGAGCCCGCTGGCGCGCGGGCGTTTAACGCGTCCGTGGGGTGAAACCACTGCGCGTCTGGTGTCGGATGAATTCGGCAAAACGCTGTACAGCGAAACGGATGACAACGACGCGCAGATCGCCGAACGACTGGCGGGTGTGGCAGAAGAGATTGGCGCATCGCGCGCGCAGGTCGCGCTGGCGTGGCTGCTAAGTAAACCTGGTGTTGCAGCGCCTATTATTGGTACATCGCGTGAAGAGCAACTGGACGACTTGCTGGGCGCGGTAGATCTCACGCTGAAACCGGAGCAGATTGCCGAGCTCGAAACACCGTATAAACCACATCCGGTGGTCGGCTTTAAATAAAGCAGGAAACGCCCTCTCCCACCGGGAGAGGGAAACGTCAGATAAGCCCGAGCGGCCAGTGATGGCCAATCAGATAGAGCAGCCCGGCGGCGATGATCCCGGCGACGATATCATCGACCATGATCCCCATTCCGCCATGCACGTTGCGATCAAACCAGCGGATCGGCCACGGCTTCCACATATCCAGAATACGGAACAGCACAAACCCCACAGCGACCCACTGCCAGTCCGTGGTTGGCAGCGCCATCAGCGTTATCCACATGCCGATGAACTCATCCCAGACAATACTGCCGTGATCGTGCACGCCCATGTCTTTTGCCGTCTGGTGGCAAAGGTAAACGCCAAGCGAAATACCCAACATCACCAGCAGCGAGTAGAGCTGCCAGGGCAAAAAGGTCATTGCCCACCAGAAAGGAATCGACGCCAGCGAGCCCATTGTTCCCGGCACGATTGGGCTTAAACCGCTACCAAAGCCAGTAGCCAGCAAATGCCAGGGGTTGCGTAAATTAAGACGGCTTTTCGCCACATCTTTAGTGCGCCGCAAAGTGGTCATATCCTTTCCAGTCAAGCGTCACGGCTTTGCCGTCGCGGGTGAAATGCAGCCCTTCAATATCCGCACTGATCTGCCCGATACAGGTAAAAGGCGCGCCCAACTGACCAATCGCGACATCCAGCGCACCGCGGTTCAGCTCCGGCACGGTAAAGCACAATTCGTAATCTTCGCCGCCGGATAGCGCCCAGCGCAGAGCTTGATCCGGCATGACATGGCGGATCATGGCATCGGAAAACGGCAACGCATCCAGATCGATACGTGCGCCGCAACTGCTGGCTTTCAGCACATGCGCCAGGTCAGAAATCAGGCCATCGGAGAGATCAATCGCCGAACTTGCGAGATTACGCAGCGCCTGCCCCTGCAATACGCGCGGCGTTGGACGCAGGTGGCGCTTGAGCAAATACTGCGCATCAGCGCTATCGTTAACGGCTAAACGCTGTTGCAAAATCGCCAGCCCGGCAGCGCTGTCACCTGGCGTACCGGTGACGTAAATCCAGTCTCCTGGCTTCGCGCCAGAACGTTTCATCGCCCGCCCCACCGGAACATAACCATGAATGCCGATGGTCATCGACAGCGGTCCGCGCGTGGTATCGCCGCCAATCAATTGCATATCGTAGTAGTTTAGCTGCTCAAACAGACTATCGCTAAAGGCTTGCAGCCAGGCTTCATCCGCCTCGGGCAGCGTTAAGGCAAGCGTTAACCATGCCGGATCGGCGCCCATTGCCGCCAAATCACTGAGATTAGACGCCATCGCTTTGTACGCCAGATCGGCCGGATCGATATCCGGCAGAAAATGGTTGCCCGCCACCAGCGTATCGACGCTTATCGCCAGCGTCTGTTTTTCGGCAACATTGAGTAGTGCGCAGTCGTCGCCGATGCCAGTTTCTACATCGCGACGGGAGTTTCGTACGCGGTCAAAATAACGGGCAATCAGGGAAAATTCGCCGCATGCCATACGTTATGCCTCTGTAGAAAAAAGAAAAAGCCGGAACCGACGCGCAAAGTGCAGCGCCAGACTCCGGCTTGCGGATCACTTCTTGTGGGGGCGGATCGCAGGTGCGGCTTTATCCAGCACGCCGTTAACAAACTTGTGGCTGTCTTCAGCGCCAAAGGTTTTTGCCAGTTCGATAGCCTCGTTGATCGCCACTTTGTACGGCACATCATCACGTTTGGACAGTTCGAACAGCGCGATACGCAATACCGCTTTCTCGACCTGACCCAGCTCTTCAAGCAGGCGGGACAGGTACGGCTTCATTAAGCCATCGAGATATGCGCTATTAGTCGCCACCCCGGTCAACAGTTCACGGAAGTACAGGACGTCAACATCTTTAACGTCTTGCTCTGCCAGGAACTGGTACTCAACATCAGAGATGTCGTTCTGGGACAACTGCCAGGAGTAAAGCGCCTGGACGGCACACTCACGGGCGCGGCGACGAGCAGCAGGTTTCACGGAATTCCCCTTACAAAAATCAGGCCTTGATGGCTTTCAATACATTAATCATTTCAAGCGCGGTCAGTGCGGCTTCCGCACCTTTGTTACCGGCTTTGGTGCCAGCGCGTTCGATGGCTTGTTCAATACTTTCAGTGGTCAGCACGCCGAAAGCCACCGGAATCTCGCTGTCCTGCGCAACATGCGCCAGGCCATTGCTTGCACCACCGGCAACATATTCAAAGTGCGCGGTACCACCGCGGATCACGGTACCAAGCGCAATCACCGCGTCATATTTACCGGTTTTTGCCAGCGCACCTGCCGCCAGCGGCAGTTCGTAAGCGCCAGGCACCCACGCGACGGTGATGTTGTCATCTTTCACCTGACCGATGCGTTTCAGCGCATCAATCGCGCCTTCCAGCAGGCTGTCGTTGATGAAGTTGTTGAAACGGGCAATGGTGATGGCGACGCGAGCGTCCGGAGCAGCAACGTTGGCTTCAATAATGTTCATACACTTCCTTCACAGGTTCAGTTCGGACCCCGCAGGGGGGCGGATTTTAGCATAATATTTTACGCGCTGCTTCCCTTTTACAGCAGGCATCACGCATGAGTGAGATGCAGGCAGACATCCGGGCCAACCTGACGTATCTCATTGAATTTAAAGTGTGGAGCATCCGCAAGGGCGGATAATCCCGGCAGCACACACAGACCACGCGCATCGCTGCCTAACAGTGTAGGCGCCAGATAGACAATCAGCTCATCCACCAGGCCGGCCTGCAACAATGCTCCGGCAAGGTGTGCGCCCGCTTCGACCCACACACTGTTGATCTGCTGTTTGCCGAGCAGCATCATCAGCGTGACCAGATCGGCATGGCCATTATGTTCCGGTACGATAATTTCACGCACATTTTCAGGCCACTGGCGCTCATCGGCGCGCGTGCGGGCAAACCAGGTTTCTCCCGGCAGGCCAACTAACTGATGCTGAGGTGTCACCCGGTTCTGGCTGTCGACAACAATGCGTACCGGTTGACGCAAATTTTCCTGCGGGTAAAGAGCCTGCGTATCCGCATTTAACTCGGTCCAACGCACGGTCAGTGCCGGATCGTCCGCCAGCACCGTTTCACTGCTGGTCAGGATCGCGTGGCTCTGCGCGCGTAGCAGTTGCACATCACGTCGCGCCTGCGGTGAGGTGATCCACTGGCTTTCGCCGCTGGCCATTGCGGTACGGCCATCAAGCGACGCGCCGAGCTTAAGCTGCACGTAAGGGAACCCGGTGCGCATGCGTTTGAGAAAGCCTTTATTTAACGCTTCAGCCTCACTCATCATTAAGCCGTGGCTGACTTCGATACCTTCCTGCTGCAAGCGATACAAACCGCGCCCGGCAACCTGTGGATTAGGATCCTGCATCGCGGCGACCACGCGCGCGACGCCAGCATTAATCAACGCTTCACAGCATGGCGGCGTCCGCCCGTGATGGCTGCACGGTTCGAGCGTAACGTACGCTGTTGCGCCGCGAGCCCGTTCGCCCGCCATGCGCAATGCATGCACTTCCGCGTGCGGTTCGCCAGCACGGTAATGGAAACCTTCGCCGACAATTTCGCCATCGTTGACAATTACGCAGCCGACACGCGGGTTCGGGTGAGTCGTAAAACGCCCGCGTTGCGCCAGTTTCAGCGCCCGCGCCATGTACATTTCGTCGTGCATGATTAGTCCTGTAGACGTGCGATCTCTTCGCCAAATTCGCGAATATCTTCAAAGCTACGGTAGACAGAGGCAAAGCGGACATAGGCCACTTTATCGAGCTTTTTCAGCTGCTCCATCACCAAATTGCCAATCATCTTACTCGGCACTTCCCGTTCACCGGTTGCGCGAAGTTGCGATTTAATATGGTTCAGCGCCATTTCTACGTCATCTGCGCTGACCGGACGCTTTTCGAGCGCCTTTAACATGCCACGACGCAGCTTCTCTTCATTGAACGGTTCACGCACATCATTGCTTTTCACGACGCGCGGCATCACAAGCTCCGCCACTTCAAACGTGGTGAAACGCTCATTGCAGACCAGGCACTGCCGGCGACGGCGAACGGATGAACCTTCACCCACCAGGCGAGAATCGATAACTTTGGTATCCACGGCGAAACAGAATGGGCAATGCATACGGCGTCCTGACGTTAGAGTTAACTGAAATCTATTTTACCCTGAACTGGCATGACAACAAAGGCAGACCGTTTTTGAGACAATGGATCGATGGCAACGAGGCCGTTGCGATCTACCATTACAGAGAAGATCCTATCCAAGGAAACAGACACAATGACAAGACGTTACCTAAGAACCCTGTTACTGGGAAGCCTTTTTGCCCTCAGTGCCTGCGCCCAGCAAAGCGAAGTTCGCCAGCTTCATCAAAGTGTCAGCACGCTCAATAATGAAATGAGCAAGCTGAACAAAGAGACGGTGAAAATCACCCAGCAGAATACGCTGAATGCCAAATCCGGCGGCGGCGTTTACCTGCTGCCAGGTGCCAACACGCCCGCCCGGTTGAATAGCCAAATCGGTATGCTGCGGATGTCGTTGCAAAATATCGCGCCGACTGCGGCGGGAACCCGCGTCGTGTTGCGGATCCAGGGCGAATCCAACGATCCGTTACCGGCTTTTAGCGGCACCGTTGAATGGGGCCAGATTCAGGGCACTACCGAGAACTACCAGGAAGTGAACGTACAAAACCAGCTGATTAACGCACCGGCCAGCACACTGGCGCCGAGCGACGTGGACATCCCGTTGCAACTTAACGGCATCACACCAGAGCAGTTAGGCTTTGTCCGCATTCACGACATCCAGCCCGCCAATTTGCAGTAACATCAGGGCGACGCTGTCGCCCTTTCTTACCTTCTGTCATACATTTTCTTCTTTTTTGTCATCTCTTCATCACATTCACCAATTTGCAATATCGATAAATGCCAGTACAATCGCCGTCGTTTATTGCACGCAAACGTGAACGCAATCGATTACGCGTGTGTCAATAATGTGAAACAACACATATTTTTGTGAACGCGGATACTTATAATAGGCGCGCAGAAATATGAAACATTTAGAAACTCCATGCGTGCTTTCTTTCACTCCCGTCTGGGATCTCAATCAGTGGCGTAATGATGAAAAAAACAATTCTCGCAGCCGGTGCTGCTCTGGCGCTTTCCGCTTCTTTTACTGCTAACGCAGCGGATAACAGCAAACCTGAATACGTTTCCGACTGGTGGCACCAGAGCGTAAACGTGGTGGGCAGCTATCACACCCGTTTCGGACCTGTTCCGCGTAACGATACTTATCTGGAATATGAAGCGTTCGCCAAGAAAGATTGGTTTGATTTCTACGGCTACCTGGATGCGCCGGTCTTCTTCGGTGGCAACACCGGTGCGAAGGGGATCTGGAACCACGGTTCGCCGCTGTTTATGGAAATCGAGCCGCGTTTCTCTATTGATAAACTGACGGGAACCGATCTGAGTTTCGGTCCGTTCAAAGAGTGGTACTTCGCTAACAACTACATCTACGACATGGGTCGCAACGAATC
Organism: Kosakonia pseudosacchari; assembly: GCF_900184035.1. Lineage (GTDB taxonomy): Bacteria > Pseudomonadota > Gammaproteobacteria > Enterobacterales > Enterobacteriaceae > Kosakonia > Kosakonia pseudosacchari. Next base: position 161,716 of record NZ_FXWP01000022.1, on the reverse strand, counting down.
TGGTCGTCAGAGCACCTGGTACATGGGTCTGGGTACCGACATCGACACCGGCTTGCCGATGAGCCTCTCCCTGAACGTCTATGCGAAATACCAGTGGCAGAACTACGGTGCCGAAAACCAGAACGAATGGGACGGCTACCGCTTCAAAGTTAAATATTTCGTGCCAATCACCAGCCTGTGGGGCGGCCAGCTGAGCTACATCGGCTTTACCAACTTTGACTGGGGTTCAAAACTGGGCGACAGCCGCTACTATGTTAACGGCGAGCAGTTCCGCACCAACAACTCGATTGCTTCCAGCCATATTCTTTCGCTGGGCTACGATCACTGGCACTACTCTGTGGTTGCGCGTTACTGGCACAATGGCGGTCAGTTCAAAGATGATGCAGCCCTGGGCGATAGCTATGTACGTTCTACCGGTTGGGGTGGTTACCTGGTGGTTGGTTACAACTTCTAATCCCGCCGCCTCGCATAAAAGCCGACCCGATGGTCGGCTTTTTTATTGCCAGCGCGCTTTCTGCAGGTTAACAAAATCCTGCATTGATCTGTCCGCGCGTTCCGTAAATGTCTTGCCTGTAAAAGCGACCGACGTGCAGCGATCGAGACGAAAACAACGATAGTCATCGCGCAACGTACACCACGACACCAATACCCACACGCTGCCCATAAACGACAGCCCTAATGGATGGATCACCCGCTCCGAGGCTTTTACCTTGTCGTCTTTATAATGCAGATGCAGCTCCTGATGCAGCCGCATCGCCTGGTGCATCACATCAAACCAGACGCGTACCTGGGGGTATTTATCAAAATTGGGTGAAACGATGCGGTTGCGTTCAGCGGTAATGCGTTTGTCGTAAGGCAGCACTGCCAACAGTTTTTCCTGCGCCGAACCGGCAGCTTGTGCCAGCGTATCGCCGCTCCACGTTTGCAACATGCCGATAGCGGCGATCAATGCTTCAACCTCAAGACCCGTAAACATTAACGGCGGCAAATCGAAACCGGGCAATAAGCGGTAACCGCTGCCCGCTTCGCCCTGAATCGGTACGCCGGAGAGCGACAAGTCGCGAATGTCACGGTAGATGGTGCGTTCAGAAACCTCCAGCCGCTCAGCCAGTAGCGCCGCCGTCACGCGACGTCGGGTACGCAAAACCTGAACTATCTGAAACAATCGATCAGCACGACGGCTCATAACTTATCCGGATGAAGAAAAGCCCGTGCATTCAGCACGGGCATCAATGGTTCATGCAGGTTGATGCAATCCAACCCGGTTACCCTCACTGTCAAGAATCAGGGCGATAGTACCAATGCCCTGCGGCAATACTTCCGGGCCAAAACAACACTCACCGCCCTTTTCACGCACGCGCTCCAGCGCAGCCGCAAGGTTTGCCGTCGCCAGGTAAACCACTGTACCACCGCTTGCCGGCTGGAACATTGCCCCTTTTACCAGCGCGCCGCCGGTGGCGGGTTTTACATGCGGAAAAACCGCCATCTCAATACCGGCTACGGTCTCATGGCGAAACTGGCCGCCTAAGACATGCTCATAAAACGCTACCGCACGATCCAACTGCTGTACCGGCAATTCAAACCAATTCACTAATGTGTTCATGCTCTGTTCCTCTGCGTTAAAAAAATCAACACAGCGAGTCTGCATGAAGGCTCCTGACAGCATATTGTCAGTAGGGATCGTCTTACTATTTTCCCTTCTGCCGCGATAATTATCCGAAAAACATAATTAACCAAACCATTAATGAGCAGGCTATATATTCAAAGCAAAATGATATCTATAGAATCCGCCCCCTGCCGTAATGGGTAGCCGACACAAACAGGAATTTCACGGTAAGGAACAGGGAACAATGTGGGCAGTTGAAATGCAGGGCGTCAGTAAAAGTTATTTATTAGGACAGGTTCGTGTTGACGCATTAAAAGAGGTGACGCTCAACATTGCGGCAAAGCGGTTTACCGTATTATCCGGTCAGTCCGGCAGTGGCAAAACGACACTCCTGAATTTAATCGGCGGCATCGATACTCCTGATAGTGGTCGTCTGGTGATTGCCGATCGCGAAATGAACAGCCTCAACGACGACCAGTGCAGCGCTTTTCGCGCCCGTAATCTTGGATTTATCTTCCAGAATTTCAATCTTATCCCGGTGCTGACCGCGCGCGAAAACGTTGAAATTCCGCTTCTCGCTCAGCGTCGAACGGCGGCCTGGCGCAAGCAGGCAGTCAACGACATGCTTGAGAGCGTCGGACTTGGCGATAAAGCCGATTCATTACCGAACCAGCTCTCTGGCGGCCAGCGTCAGCGCGTCGCTATCGCCCGCGCGCTCATTCACCGCCCAATGCTGGTGGTGGCCGACGAACCCACGGCGAACCTCGACAGCAAAACAGGCAAATCCATTTTACAGCTGTTACGGCGTTTACAGCGGGAGCATGCCGTTACGGTGGTGTTCTCTTCCCACGATCCGCAGGTGATTGCCGAGGCCGATGATCTGTATGTCGTCCACGATGGCAGTGTGAACGGCGCGAGCGATCGATAAGGAGAGAACATGCTGAGACTAAAAACGCTGAAACACGCGCTGCGCAACCTGCTGCGCAACCGTCGCCGTACCTTATCAACGCTCTGCGCAATTGTGGTTGGTGCCGTCGGTATTCTGTTGTTTGGCGGTTATAACCACTCGATCAAATACAGTTTGCAAACGACATTTGTGCGTAGCACCGGTCATCTGCAAATTCAGCATCGCGATTATTTACTGCACGGCACGGGAAACCCGGCGCAATACAGTATCCGCAATTACCAGAAAGTGATGGATACCATTGCCCACGATCCGGTACTGCAACCAATGCTCACCGTCAGCACACCGGTGCTCATGCTGACGGGCATCGCCGGGCATTATGCGGTCGGTACGTCACGTCCGGCACTGATTTACGGCAGTGAAGCCGCAGGTAAAGTACAGTTGAACAAATGGGACGAATACCACCTCGGTGATTTCCTGCAAAACCGCCAGATATATTCTGGTGCCGCAGCAGATTCGGCATTTATTGGCGGCGGTCTGGCGCGTTTGCTGCAATTATGCGATCTCGCAAAAAGCCAGCCTTGCAGTGCTCCTCCGGCAAAAGAGAACCACGCCGCCGATCTCCCAGACGATCTTCTGCAACTGTCGCAGCAAGCGCGACAGGCACACACTGCGGATAGCGACAATTACATTGAACTGCTGGCGGCATCCGGTAACGGCGCGCCGAATATTGTGCGCGTTAAAGTAGAAGGCATTCAGCCGCAACCCGCTCGCGAGCTAGACGATAGCTTCGTCGGCATCCATCTGCACCAGGCGCAACAACTGCTATTTGGTCAGGAGCCGCCAGGCGCGACGGCTATCATTCTGCAACTGCACAGCACCTCGCAAATGGCGGCAGCGCGAGCGCGTCTCCAGCAGCTTTTTGCCAGCGAACTCGCCGATTATCCCCTGGCAGTATACGACTTCACCGAGCTACAGCCGTTGTATAACCAGGTACTGAAAATGTTCGGCAACATACTCAATTTCATGCTGGTTCTTATCCTCGCCATCGCGCTATTCACCGTCAGTAACACCATGGGAATGGCGGTAATGGAGCGCACGGTGGAGATTGGCACACTGCGGGCTGTCGGGCAGAAACGGCGTGATATCCAGCGCTTGTTTCTCAGCGAAGGCTCGCTACTGGGGCTATTTGGCTCAATTATCGGGGTAATTGTCTCTTTATTACTGGCCTATCTGATTAATCACGCCGGGCTTACCTGGCAGCCTCCCGGAGTGACAGTGCCAATCAGGATCCACATCAGCGTGTGGGGCGAGTGGGCAATGATGAGCAGTGTGGTCGGCGTGTTGTTGCTGATAACCGTGATCTCATCGTGGTGGCCTGCACGACGCGCGGCGAATGTCTCTATCGTCGAGGCGCTGCGCCATATCTGATCCCTGCCTTTCATCTGTTAACAAGGAAGAACGTAATGCAATTGCAAAAGAAACCACTGGCACCATGGTGCTTGGTGTGGCTCTTGTTGGCCGCGATGCCAGCAAGTGCCGCGCTTGATGCGCAACAAATCCTGAAAAAAAGCGACGAGGTACGTAACCCGGATCGCTCCTTTAGCCTGGTCACCACGCTTATCAGTTATAAAAACGGCAAGCAGAACGACACCAGCAAACTGGTGCTTTATTCGCGCGCATCGCCGAATGGCGGTCAATTCCGCAGCCTGCTGCGCTTTATCAGCCCGCAACGCGATGCGGGTAAATTGACGCTGAAAAGCGGCCGCGATCTCTGGCTTTATGACCCGGCGAGCCAGGCGAGTGTGCCGATTTCCCCGCAACAGCGCCTGTTGGGGCAAGCGTCTAACGGCGATGTCGTAACGGCAAACTGGGCCGAGGATTACACGGCAAGCCTGCTGGCAGTAGAACAGATCCAGGACGGTGAAAAGCAAATGCGCGACTGCTACCACCTGCATTTGGTCGCAACCAATCCGGACGCGCCGTACCCTTCAATGGATCTTTGGGTCGATAAAAACGATTTCAAAAGCCGTAAAGCGGAGTTTTATGCCGTTAATGGCAACCTGCTGAAAACGACCTGGTATCGTCGCTACGAACCCGCGCTGGGCGGTGTGCGTCCCACCGAGGCGGTGATTATTGATGGCGTTAACGCCCAGCTTGTTACCGTTCTGCGCCAGCAGAACTTTGCCTGGCGGGATGTCCCGGAAGCGTGGCTACAGCGCGATTATCTGGCGCATTTTAAGGATACAGAGCAATGAAGGCTACGCGCGCACGCGTAAGCTGGTTCATCGCACTCGCCGCGCTGTGCAACGCTTCTGCCAGCGCACAGCAGGATAGCACTCTGGCGGCGCTTGAACTGGCGGACAAAACCGAGTTTAGCGCCGTGGAAAACAAGGCAATGAGTGCACTGCTCGAAATAGCCAGCAGCCTGAACGAAAACAGCGCCAAAGAGCAACGCGTATCACTGGATATGCGCTGGGACAAAACCCTGCTACGCAACTGGCGGGTTGTCCTTTCGAACCGCTTCGACAGCCGTTTCTCTCACCATCTCACTCAAAACCGCAACATCAATACTTTGCGTGAAGCCTGGCTTAGCTACGCGCTGACGTCCCAGGCCTCCATCGATGTCGGGCGCATTAACACCCGTTATGGTGTTGCGCTGGGCTACAACCCTACCGATTTTCTTGGTCGCGGTACTGTGCGTTCAGCTATATCGGCCGATCCGGAGTCCTTGCGCAGCAACCGTCTGGGCAATGCCATGATCCGGTTGCAAAAGTTTTGGGACAAGGCGTCTGCAACGGTGATCTGGTCGCCCAAAATCAGTGCCCGTCGGCGGCAGAACAGCGCCAGCCTTGACTGGAATGCCAGTAACCCCCGTGAACGCGTCTTGCTGGCGGGAAGCTATCGCTTTGCCGAAAACCTTAACCCTCAGTTATTGCTGCTACAGGAAGAACACCGCTCCCCTCAGTTGGGCGTAAATCTTTCGCGGGTGCTGTCGCGCTCCACGCTGGTCTATGCTGAATGGGCGGGAGGACGCCAGCCCTTCAACTGGCAGGAAGCGCTGCCCGAAAGCCAGTGGGATATGGCGTGGCGTAATCGTGCAGCAGTGGGTTTAACCTGGACTGGCGAGAACCATTTAACCCTTCGCCTGGAGGGCCACTATAACGGCAGTGCCGACAGCCAAAAGGCCATCTCCGCACTTCGTGCCGCGCCACCGTATATCGCTGCACAGATCGCCGCCGCTCCCGCAGACAGCACAGCGCAGCAAGTACAGGACGGGCTAACACCACGCCGTGGTGCACTTTTGCAGGCGTACTGGAAAGACATCGCTGACCAGTATGACTTCAACCTGATTTGGCAGCGGGATTTGCAGCGCCAGAAAAATATGGGATTTGTGGAGCTAAGGCGTCACCTGAATTCGGTGGATATTGCCCTTCAGTGGCAAAAAATCTACCGCGCTGAGGTGAAAAAGACCTATAACGTGCAGCCAGACAGGCGCTGGCAACTCTCCGTGGATTACTATTTTTAAATAGTGCGATATTGCCGGAGCATCATCCTCTCTGCCCGCAATGGGAATACGAATAACGATTCATCACCACAACAGGTATTGAACGGGAATTCATCCGTTTGGGAAATATAACAGCCATGCAAATGACGCTGACAGTTTATCTCTCACATCTTATAAACCGGGATTAAATATAATGGTCATTTTTCTTACTGGTCAGATAGAAAACAGGAATAGAACATCGTATCTTCTCTATCCCGCTTACATTCCTCAGGCAGGTTTAGGAGGTTAATCTATGTCCATTAATATTTTAATTGTGGATGAGCATGCAATTATACGTCGGGGAATGGCCTCGATGATTAACTCACTAAAAAACAGCAATCTGAATACTGATAAACTTGATATTGACGTTATCGGCGATACCAATGAGCAAACAGAACTTCTTGATATTCTCGCCAGTAAAAAAGTGGATCTTCTCTTTCTTGGTTATGGCCTGCATACCATTAAAACCGGTAACCCTGTGTCGGAACTGGATGGCGTGGCGCTGGTGAAATGGATTTCAAGCCGTTACCCCCATACAAAAACCATCGTTTTATCTCCTTATAACAATACGAATCTTATTCGTATTGCGCTGGAGGCGGGTGCCAAGGGCTATATAAGCCGTAACACCAGCGAACGTACGCTCTGGCGGGCCATTACGACAGTGCTGATGGACGAAGTCTATATTGAGCGAGGGTTAATGGATTCACTTTTCCGCCGCGATGCGCTGAGGCCGCAGGAATTATCAACGCGCGAAAGTGAAGTTTTACGCTTATTATGTCGCGGGCTTTCGTTAACAACGATTTCCAAGCGCATGAATATCAGTATTAAAACGGTCAGCGCACATAAACTCCGCGCCATGGGAAAGCTCAATGTGCGAACGGATTGCCAGCTTTATTGCTTATTATTTCAGACGCGGATGTTTGATATCGCCATGTGAATCGCTGCTACGCATTTAATTTATTACATGACAAATAAAAAGGCCTCTGTATTTTCCAACTCAGGCCTTTTTGTAGAGTTTAAAAATTATCACCGGTTATTTAATCCATTTATTGATAACTTCCTGGCTGCAAGGCTTGAATAAACAGCCATCCATTCCTGCCGCGATGCACTGTTCGACAACCTCGGCTTGCGCAATGGCGGTGAACCCCAACAGGGTTGCACGCCTCTCTCCTGAACGCTGCTCTTCCGCGCGTATCAGCTTTGCAAGCGTGAAACCGTCCATCACCGGCATGTTGCAATCAATCAGAATGTAATCGTAATTGCGGGTCATAAGCCAAAGGGTGAGCGCTTCTTCTCCATTCGTTGCTTCGCTGACCTGATGACCGAGAAATTCAAGTTGATGACGCAACAGCATAAGGTTCGGCGGATAATCATCAACAATGAGCACCCGTTTTACGCCGGAAGATGAGCGCTTTACTGGTGCAGTCGACGCATGCTCAGCAGGATTTACCGCTACAGCAGGCAGACGCAAACGCACATGAACAGCGGTGCCTTCACCGGGGGTACTTTCCAGCGTTAATTCGCCTTTCATCAGTTCGCATAGTGTACGGCAGATAAACAGCCCAAGCCCTGAGCCGAGCCGCGAAGCGTCTTTATCGGCATCCAACTGGGTGAAGGGGTTAAAAAGCCTTTTTTGGTCTTCGGGTGTAATTCCAATACCGGTATCTTTGACTGTCAGTGAAACCGCAATCATCCCCTCAACTGCTGGTTCATGTTTTAGAATGATGTCTATTGAACCTTCGCGAGTAAATTTAACTGCATTACTTAACAGATTAGAAAGGATCTGCTTATAGCGATGAGGGTCAATTTTTAGCAGACACCGATCGCCACCTTCTACATGCATATTTATAGCTAGCTGTTTTTGATCGGTCGCCTCTTTGAATAACAGCGCCACAGAGCGTGTTAACGCAATCAGCTCCTCTTTTCGTGGCGCGATTGCCATACGTCCCGATTCAATCCGTGAAATATCCAGAATATCCCCCACGACAGCGAGTAAATTTTTTGCGGCATCGTGCGCAACCTCCAGCATTGGCTGTGGCTGCTGCGCCAGCACATTCTGTTTGATTTGCAGTTCCAGAATGCCAAGGATCGCGTTTAACGGCGTGCGAATTTCATGGCTCATCACCGAGAGAAAATTCGTCTTCGCCCGATTTGCCGCTACGGCTTCATCCCTCGCCTCATTCAATTGCTGAATGAATTCCTGCCGCTCGGTCATGTCTATCCAGCCACTTAAAACACCATTGTTTCTGCCATCGCTCCCATGAAAAGGAATGATCCAGTAAAAAACGGTGCGTGATTGCGCAGAGTGGTTAAACGTCAGCAACCTGTCATGCATGTGCGGGACACCAGTGGTGATCACCCGTTGATAGTCGCGGTGAATCTCACGGAGCATGAAATCCGGCAAAGGCAAAACATCGACAGTTTTCCCGTACACCTCTTCGCGCGTGACGTTCATCTCTTCCAGATAGCGGATATTGCAACTGACAAGCTCCCCGCGCAAATTACGCACCGCGACCGGCCAGGGGACGGAAAACATCATATTGCTCATGCAAGAAAGTTGCTCTTTGAGCCGCTGTTGCATGCGTATGCGCTGGTTGACCTGGCGTCTGAGTGAAATGATCCACATCATCGAGATGATAACTATCGCCAACATCACCAGACTAATGACCTTGATATGACGGCGCCCTCCCTGCCAAAACACGCTCTTTTGCGCGTCAAATCCAGCTTTATTCACCGGAAACGTGTTCACGACTGCCGATCCGATAGGATGGACGACTTGCACTTCTTGCACTTTTTGCTTTTCTGCTGCTCCACCGCCAGAAATATCGGCTGTATGAAAAACGATATTCGCCGGACGAGCATTAGCCGCGAGGCAGCAAGTGAAGAGTAGCGATAATAAAAAAACGCACCACTTAATACGGTGAAAAATAAAAGAACGCATTCTCTTTCCCAGGTTTTAATTGCTGATCAATGCAACAGGTAAAAATACTATTTCTATTCCAAACCGGGCATACTCACAGTAAATCAACCGAACAGAAAAACCAGTTGCTTATAATCTTTAAAGATGAGCGAAATAAAACGCTGACGCATTGTTGAAATATTTCCCTCGTTTATTACTCCCTCATCAATCAGCTGCGGCAACCGTTCCATCACAATGCAGCTCCGTATCGCCCGGCGCATTCCCAAAAGATACCAGGAAGATTTCATTCGGTGGGCAAGATTCGCGATCTGAAGATGTGTTCCAGCCCTTGCGATGCTGTCGAGTTGTTGAATATCGGCGGCTAGCGTCTGCAAAAGTTTAGACACCATGGCATCAATTATCGGCTGCTGATGATTTGCCAGAAGATGTAATTCACGCAGCTCCGGTTTTGCCATATCCCTTGATAGAAAAGAGCAGCGTAAGCGCTCTTTAGATAAAGGAAAGTACAAAACATGATCGAAGCCTTTCAGACGCAGCATAGATTCTGTTTCTGCCTGTTCTTCATCTATGCAGGCCAATAATAACGGCGGTAAGGTTAATTCTCCTGCCAATTCCGCAGTGAGAAGTTTCTCAACGAAAGCAGTACCTGAATTTGCATTCTCGCGTAAATCGACCAGTAACGCGTCCCAGGAATGACGGGAAAGCGCATTCTGCGCATCGCTTATATTGACAGTGGCGATATGTAAATCACTGCAAAAGCGCAACTGTTGTTCCGCACTGTACGTCGCAAGTAGTGTCTGCATTCCATGCATAACCAACTCCATGTCATTAACTTGTTAATCCAATTTGTTGCAGGTATTGATAGAGCTCGTACTCGGAGGTGACACCCAATTTACGCATGGCACTTTTTTTCTGTGCGCTGACGGTTTGTTTCGTCCTGCTAAGCCGGGTACTGATATCGTTCACCGTCATACCGCGCAGTAACAGGCGCAGCACCTCATTCTCTTTTGGCGTCAGCTTCACTTCGAGTTGCGCTGCAGCCTCTTCTTGCAGCGTGTTTGTTTTCGGGGAAATAGCAGGCCAGGTGAGCGCTTGCAATGTCTGTAATAGTCTTGTCGACAAACTGGCTTTATTTAATACCGCGTGTACTCCGAGGCGGAGTAATGAATGTTGAATACCGGGATTATTGATCATAGAAACAACGATTATCAGTAAATCTGGCCAGCGCCTTTTTAATAATTGAATGAGCGCCAGACCATCGTTGTACCGCTCTCCGGGCATGCTGAGATCGGTTATCAGAATATCGATTGCGTGTTGCTCCAGCTTCGCCACGACTTCATCGGTGGTCATGGCTTCATCAATGATGAGGTATTGCGCGGAAAGTGGTGCGAGCAACGCTCGCATCCCCATCAAATAAATAGGGTGATCATCAGCAATCAACACTTTTTTCGGTTTCAACACGCTTACAGATCTCTGGTCACAACCATATCATTACGAGTTCCCGCACTTTAACAAAAAAAAATGGCAATGCAGAATGAATATTTAATAAAGGAAAGAGGCTCGCATTTTATAAAAATAATAAAGCGGAATTGATATGATTAATAAATAAACGTGCTTTTATTATAAATAGAAAAAATACTATAGATAAAAAAACCGCAGCACGTGGCTGCGGTTTGTTCTGTACAACGAATGGTTACGGCAGAATAGACGGTTGGTCCGCCCCTTCTTTTTCCACCTTCTGCTGCAGTAAATGCTCGCGCTTCATCCCCATTTTCAGCGCCAGAGCAGACGCGACATAGATAGACGAAGCCGTACCGATGGAAACACCGATAAGCATGGTCAGCGAGAAGCCCTTCAGCATCGCGCCGCCAAAGAGATAAAGCATCAAAATCACGACTAACGTCGTACCGGACGTGATCAACGTACGGTGCAATGTTTGCGTCAGAGAGATGTTAAAGATCTCGTATGGCGTACCGCGGCGGATCTTGCGGAAGTTCTCACGAATACGGTCAGATACCACGATGCTGTCGTTAAGCGAGTAACCAATTACCGACATCAGCGACGCTACAATGGTCAGGTCAATCTCAATCTGGAACAGCGAGAGTACGCCCATCGTGATAATAACGTCGTGCGCCAGCGCGATAACCACGCCCGCCGCCAGACGCCACTCGAAGCGGAAACCGACATAAACCAGAATGCTAATCAACGCAACCAGCAGCGCCATCCCACCCGTCTGCGCCAGATCAGCGCCCACGCTCGGACCGACAAACTCAATACGTTTCACGGCTGCGTTCTGGCTGGTCGCTTCGTTAATCACGCTAACGACTTTGCTGCCCAGCACCTGACCACCGGTTTCGCCCTGAGCAGGCGGCATACGTACCATGATGTCGCGGCTGCTACCGAAGTTTTGCAACAGCGGCTCCTGGAAGCCCGCTTTCTCCAGCGCGTCACGCATCAAATCCATATCCGCTGGTTTTTCCAGCGAGATTTCGATAACCGTACCACCGGTAAAATCCAGGCCCCAGTTAAAGCCGCGAACGCCCATCACAACGATGGAGAGGATCAGCAGCCCGCCGGAAATGATAAAAGCCCAGTTGTCCCAGCGCATAAAGTCCCAGACTTTACGGCCGTGGTTCAATTGTTCAACAGTATAATCCTGTGCCACAACGCACTCCTCAGATAGACAGCTTGTTAATGCGTTTGCCGCCGTACAACAGGTTGACGATGGCACGGGTGCCGACAATGGCGGTGAACATAGAGGTCGCCACACCGATACCGGTGGTGATCGCAAACCCTTTAATTGAACCAGTACCTACTGCGTAAAGAATAAGTACTTTGATCAACGTGGTGACGTTCGCATCGAAAATGGACGAAAACGCGCCCTGATAACCTTCGTGAATTGCCTGCTGCACCGAACGGCCATTGCTAAGCTCTTCTTTAATACGCTCGTTTATCAGAACGTTGGCGTCCACCGCGACCGCAAGGGTAAGCACGATCCCGGCAATCCCCGGCATTGTCAGCGTTGCGCCAGGCAACAACGACATAATGCCGACAATTAACACCAGGTTGGCAATCAGCGCAGACGTGGCAATCAGACCAAACTTCTTATAGAAGAAGATCATAAAGATAATGGAAACCACCAGACCTGCCAGACATGCTTCCAGGCCCTGGGTGATGTTCTGCGAACCGAGTGTTGGGCCGATAGTACGTTCTTCAACAATCTGAATCGGCGCAATCAGCGCACCAGCACGCAGCAGCAAAGAAAGCTGACGCGCTTCGTTCGGGTTGCTGATACCGGTAATACGGAAGCTATTCCCCAGGCGAGACTGGATGTTGGCAATGTTAATCACCTCTTCCTGTTTCACCAGCACCGCACGTCCGTTGGCATCTTTTTTACCGCTGTCTTTGTACTCCACAAACAAGGTCGCCATCGGCTTACCGATATTGTCCTTGGTGAAGTTAGACATGATGTTGCCACCCGCACTATCCAGCGAAATGTTCACCTGCGGTTGGTTGTACTCATCCTGGCTGGAAGTGGAATCAGTGATATGGTCACCGGTCAGGATCACGCGTTTGTACAGCACAACGGGCTGACCTTCGCGTGTCTGTTTCACTTCGGAGTCACCCGGTACGCGGCCAGCAGCGGCGGCGGAAGCATCCACACTGCTGTTAACGAGGCGGAATTCCAGCGTCGCGGTAGCGCCCAGAATCTCTTTCGCACGCGCCGTATCCTGAATACCCGGCAGCTCAACCACGATACGATCAGCGCCCTGGCGTTGTACCAGCGGCTCAGCCACGCCCAGTTGGTTTACACGGTTACGCAGGATATTGATGTTCTGCTGAACAGCATATTCGCGGGCTTCGCTCAGACGCGCATCGCTCATCACGGCGCGCAGTACGTTGTCGCCCTGATTGGAGATAACAAGATCGCGGTGGCGGGCTGTCAGGTAAGCATTCGCCTGATCGCGCGCCGCGCTGTCGCGGAACTGAATGCTCAGGCCATAGTTATCTTCCTTACGCACTGTGGTGTAAGGAATGCCTTTATCGCGCAGATCGCTGCGCAGGCTGTCCATGTTTTGTTCCTGCAGTTTACTGAGCGCTGTTTGCATATCCACTTCCATCAGGAAGTGCACACCGCCGCGCAGATCAAGACCGAGTTTCATCGGTTCAGCTTTAATGGCGGTCAACCAGCGTGGTGTTGCCGGAGCAAGGTTAAGCGCGACAACGTACTGATCGCCTAACGCGCTAACCAGCACTTCGCGGGCGCGCAGCTGCGTATCAGTAGAATCGAAGCGAGCAAGAATCGCGCCCTCTTCCAGTGCCACAGACTTCGCGTTGATTTTTTCTTTTTGTAGATCGTTCTGGACCTGGATCAGCGTTTGCTCACTGGCGGCGACGCCGCGCACGCCAGTGATCTGAACAGCCGGATCCTCACCATACAGGTTGGGAAGTGCGTAAAGCAGGCCGACGATAATAACGACGACCAGCATAATGTACTTCCACAAAGGATAACGGTTTAACACGGCAGTTCCCTTTGGGAAAACAATAGATTACAGCGCCTTCATCGTGCCTTTCGGCAGAACGGCAGCTACGAAGTCACGTTTGATTACCACTTCGGTGGTGTCGTTCAGGGCGATTGCAATGTAGCCAGTGTCTGCTACTTTGGTCACGCGGCCGATCAGACCACCGTTGGTCAGCACTTCATCACCTTTGGCGATGGAGTCCATCAGCTTTTTATGCTCTTTCGTGCGTTTTTGTTGCGGGCGCAGGATCATGAAGTAAAAAATCAGACCGAACACCACCAGCATCGGAATCAACGTCCACTGGCTTTGGGCTGCCGGTGCGCCTGCTGCTGCTACCGCATCAGAAATAAAAAAGCTCATTCAAATTCCCTCATTATTAAATTAATCAACGTTCAAAGGTGGTACAGACCGCCCCTGACGCTGGTAAAAATCCGCGACGAAGCTCTCTAATTTACCCTCTTCGATAGCCTTGCGTAAACCAGCCATTAAATGCTGATAATACCGCAGGTTATGAATGGTATTGAGACGCGCGCCCAATATTTCGTTGCAACGGTCGAGATGATGCAAGTAAGCAAGAGAGTAATTGCGACAGGTATAACAATCACACTCGCTATCAAGCGGGCCAGTATCGCTTTTATATTTCGCGTTACGGATTTTCACCACGCCATTGGTCACAAAAAGGTGACCATTACGGGCGTTGCGCGTCGGCATCACGCAGTCGAACATATCAATGCCGCGTCGCACGCCTTCAACCAGATCTTCTGGTTTACCGACGCCCATCAGGTATCGTGGTTTGTCTGCGGGGATTTGCGGGCAGACATGCTCCAGAATGCGGTGCATATCTTCTTTCGGTTCGCCCACAGCCAGACCGCCGACAGCGTAGCCATCAAAGCCAATCTCTACCAGACCTTTGACCGAGATATCGCGTAAATCTTCGTAAACGCTGCCCTGAATAATACCGAACAGCGCGTTTTTGTTACCCAGCCCATCAAAACGCTCACGGCTGCGTTTCGCCCAGCGCAGAGACATCTCCATCGAGCGCTTTGCGTAATCCCAGTCCGCCGGATACGGCGTACATTCGTCAAAGATCATCACGATATCGGAACCGAGATCGTACTGAATCTCCATCGATTTTTCGGGATCGAGGAAAATAGGATCGCCGTTGATCGGATTACGGAAGTGCACGCCCGCTTCGGTGATCTTGCGGATGTCGCCCAGGCTGAACACCTGGAAACCGCCGGAATCGGTAAGGATAGGGCCTTTCCACTGCATAAAGTCGTGCAGATCGCCGTGCAGCTTCATGATCTCCTGACCCGGACGCAGCCACAGGTGGAAAGTGTTGCCGAGGATAATCTGCGCGCCGGTGGCTTCAACTTCTTCCGGCGTCATCCCTTTTACGGTGCCGTAAGTGCCCACAGGCATAAACGCTGGCGTTTCAACCACGCCGCGATCAAACACCAGACGACCGCGGCGGGCGCGTCCGTCAGTGGTATCCAGTTCAAATTTCATTTCTTCTCCAGCCAGAAAGACAGTCTGACGTTTAAAACCAGCGCCGCGGACCTATTCCCCGACGCGTTCAAAAATGGCTTGCGGATTGTACGTGATAAACATCGCATCCCCGTAACTAAAAAAGCGATATTTCTCCGCAACTGCGGCGCGGTACGCATTCATGGTGTGCTGGTATCCGGCGAAGGCAGAAACCAGCATGATCAGCGTCGATTCCGGCAGGTGGAAGTTGGTGACCAGCGCATCAATCACCCGGTACTGATAACCCGGATAAATGAAAATTTGCGTATCACCGAAAAACGGCTCAATGAGATCTTTTTTGGCTGCCTGCGCGGCGCTTTCCAACGAACGCACAGACGTGGTACCTACGGCGACAACCCGGTTGCCGCGCGCTTTTGCCGCCAGTACCGCGTCAACAACCTCCTGCGGCACTTCGGCGTATTCGGAATGCATAATGTGGTCTTCAATGCTGTCTACGCGCACCGGCTGGAAAGTTCCCGCCCCCACATGCAGCGTCACAAACGCCATCTCGATGCTTTTATTACGCAGACGCTCAAGCAGTGGCTCATCAAAATGCAGGCCCGCCGTCGGCGCGGCAACCGCGCCAGGCTTCTGGCTGTAGACGGTCTGGTAAAGCTCGCGGTCCGCGTCTTCATCCGGGCGGTCAATATAGGGCGGCAGCGGCATATGGCCGATTGCGTTAAGAATATCCAGCACCGGGCGTTCGTCGTGGAATTCCACTTCAAACAACGCATCGTGGCGCGCCACCATCGTCGCCTGAATATCTTCCGCGTCGCCCAGTAGCAGTTCCGCGCCCGGCTTTGGCGCTTTGGAAGCGCGAATATGTGCCAGAATACGTTTATCGTCGAGCATACGCTCAACCAGCACTTCAATCTTGCCGCCGCTGGCTTTACGGCCGAACAGGCGCGCCGGGATCACGCGGGTGTTATTGAACACCAGTAGATCGCCGGGGTTGAGCTTGTCGAGCAAATCGGTGAAAGTACCGTGCGTCAGCGCGCCTGTTGGGCCATCCAGCGACAGTAAGCGGCAACTGCTGCGCTCAGGCTGCGGATAGTGGGCAATCAGGGATTCAGGCAATTCAAAGGAAAAATCGGCAACGCGCATGACACTAACTCGATACATATTTAAGAGGCGGGTAGTCTAGTGCTCACGCCCCTTCGCTGCAACCGTTAGCCGCTTTTGGACAAACAATAAGCATGAATTTTTTAGCACACCTGCACTTAGCCCATCTTGCCGAAAGCTCATTGTCCGGCAACCTGCTGGCGGATTTTGTTCGCGGCAACCCGGAAAGTCTCTATCCGGCGGATATTGTCGAAGGAATTCATATGCATCGCCGTATTGATGTGATGACCGACAACTTGCCGGAAGTGAAAACCGCCCGCGAGTGGTTCCGCCCGCAAACCCGGAGGGTCGCGCCGATTACGCTGGATGTGATGTGGGATCATTTCCTTTCGCGACACTGGGCGCAAATCTCGCCGGATTTCCCGCTGAATGATTTTGTTCACTATGCCCATGCGCAGGTGGCGACCATCCTGCCCGACTCTCCACCACGATTTATTAATTTGAACAATTACCTTTGGTCTGAGCGCTGGCTGGAGCGCTACCGCGAGATGGCCTTTATCCAGAATGTGCTTAATGGCATGGCCAACCGTCGCCCGCGACTGGACGCACTGCGTGACTCCTGGCAGGATCTGGACGCCAACTACGCCGCGCTTGAGTCGCAATTCTGGGAGTTCTATCCGCGTATGATGGCGCAGGCCAAAGATCAGCAGCTTTAATTCTTGCACTGACGGCGCGTTGCGCTATGTTGGAAAGCGTTATTGCAGAAACAATCGATAGATAAAACCTATACCAGCGATTGTCAATGGCGCTTTGAGCTACCCTACCCCTCTCCCTATACTGGCCCGCGTTGCGTTCTATTAACCTTGTAAATCACAGGAGTACATATGGTACTGGTTACTCGTCAGGCACCGGATTTTACTGCCGCAGCCGTTCTGGGCAGCGGTGAAATTGTTGAAAACTTCAACTTCAAACAGCACACCAACGGTAAAGCGACCGTGCTGTTCTTCTGGCCGATGGACTTCACCTTCGTTTGCCCGTCTGAACTGATCGCGTTCGACAAACGTTACGAAGAGTTCAAAAGCCGCGGTGTGGAAGTGGTTGGTGTCTCTTTTGACTCTGAGTTTGTTCACAACGCATGGCGTAACACGCCGGTTGAGAAAGGCGGCATCGGCGCGGTGAAATACGCGATGGTCGCTGATATCAAACGTGAAATTCAGCAGGCTTACGGTATCGAGCACCCGGACGCGGGCGTTGCCCTGCGTGGTTCTTTCCTGATCGACAAAAACGGCATCGTGCGCCACCAGGTCGTCAATGACCTGCCGCTGGGCCGTAACATCGATGAAATGCTGCGCATGGTTGACGCGCTGCAGTTCCACGAAGAGCACGGCGAAGTGTGCCCGGCGCAGTGGGAAAAAGGCAAAGAAGGGATGAACGCCTCTCCGGACGGCGTGGCAAAATACCTGAGCGAAAACGTCTCCAGCCTGTAATTGGCTGCATTGATAAAGGCCCGCACTGCGGGCCTTTTTTATGGCTAATTCAAACCAACATCAGTATGCGTCGTCATCAACAAGTCTGGATCGGCCGCATTGTTTTTAGATGACGAACTAACACTACGAGCCGCCGCGGCTTGCCAGGTTCCGCGCACCGTTCAGGGGCAATTCAATGTCGCCCGCTGAAAAAACGGATCGTTATTTGCCTGTTTTCACTTCACGCCAGATACGCAGCGCCATCCATACCAGCACCGCTACCCCCAACAGTAAGACACCCCACACCAGCACTGTTTTCCACGTCTGCTGTCGCTCTGCCGGTGATGTCGCCGTTAACCGTTCCTCGCCGCCAAGTGCCACACGATCCTGCACCAGCACTTCCGGTATCGCCGTAAGATCGAGCTGTTTACGCAGCGCTTCCGGGATCAATCCGTCCATTGTCACCGCAGCAGGCGCCGCTGCCCGGTTACCCCACGCCAGCATGAACGGCCCCTTGCCCTGCGCATTAAAGACCAGCGATTGTCGGTCGCGGCTGCCGGTCACCTGTGGCAATGCTTCGGGGAAACGGGCATCAAGCGTGGTGATGCGCACCGCCTGCACAACATCTCCTGGCAGGTTGAGCGGCGCGGAAACACGCCCATTAAGCGCCCACAGCACCGTTTTACTTAATGGTTTCCACTCATCACTGGCGCTGCTGCGCCAGTCAATCGCCACCGGCAACACGCCCTCTTGCGCAAGCCTTACCGACAGTGCGCTTAATGGCTGCGGTTGCGCCCATTGATACTGTGCTTCGGTCGGGGAAATCCGTTGTTCGTGGCCTGTCATCTCCACCTGTTCCAGCGGCGTTGGCTCACTGCCTGGCCGCGCGGTGACCTGCGTAATCGTCACAGGCAGAGTCGGGTTATCAAACACCATCAGCAAGTAACGTACGCCATCGGCAGGCATCGGTTGATCGAGGTTAATCTGATCAAGCTTCAGCCGATCGCTGCCGCTCGCCAGCTCCATCACCGGTATGTCTTGCTGCAACGTTGTCCAGTTGCGCATATCGCTGCTGAAAAAGAGCGTCACTTTGCCACGCCAGTTTTTTACAGGTTCTGACCAGGCCAGCTTCAGCTGCGCGAGATTAAAGCTTTCCGGCGTATTTTCCGGGAACGCCAGCAAATAGCTCTGCCCGACCACTTCGTCAGGCTCGCCTTCAATACGAATATCGACGCCGGACGAGGAGTGCAAACGCACCACATGTTGCCCCTCTGTACCGGTGTCCACCGGCGATGTATCCAGCGGGAACACGCGCAGCGCAATGGGTTCAGGCTCACGCGCTGTGGCACGCTGCGTTTCCAGCGTAAACGGCACACGCTCACCATCGTGGTTAAACACCCGCACGTCGCGCAGATCCGGCCAGGCGCTCTGCGCGTAAGTATCCTGTGGCAGATCGACACGATACCAGGATGCCGGTTGCGGTAGATCGAGTGTCACGCCAAACGCGTAATCCGGCGGTGAATCCGCAACAGCGTCACTGCCTGTCGCCACGCTTGCGGTTGTCATCAGTGCGGCCAGTAGTAATCCATGCCACTTTTTCATTGCTCTTCTCCCTTATCCTCTTCCCGCACGGCTTTTGGCGGCAGGGGTGAAAAGTACCCCACAATCAGCACCAAAACCGCCACGCCAATAAAAGCAATTGCACGCGAAAGCCCACCGCCGCCCGCGCTGTCTACCAGCATTAATTTAAGCAGCACCACGCCCAGCAACACACTGCCGCACAACCACTGCTGACGCGCATGCTGACGTGTGGCGCGGATCATCACCACCAGCGCGATCAACATCCAGAACAGCGCAAAACTGGTCTGGATCAATCGCGACTGCCACAGGCTTTCACTCTCCCAGGCCACATCGCCGTAGTAAGCCAGCAGGCGCAGTAACGCGCCGTTTAGCCACCAGAAACCAAGCGCCGCCATCACCCACGGACGCGCGCGCCAGAGTTGCGGCGCAACCGCCGGGTAGTGCGCTTCGGCAAAACGGCTGTACAGCCAGACGCCGATCAGCGCAAACGCCGCGCCCTCTTCCAGCGGGTTAATGACCGGCAGATACGGCATGCCCATCACCACCCCGTCGCCCAGATTAGCGTACACCAGCAAACACAGCAGCACAGGAACCAGCGGCAGCAGCCCCAACGCGCCATACAGCGCAGGCCAGATGCGCCACGGCCAGAACTGGCGGCGAATGGCCGCCAGCACCAACGCAATGACCACACCACCTGCGGCCATTGGCAGCCCGGTCTGCCAGGGTTCATTCCCCCATGCCAGCCCATCGACGAACCACCACAGCTCCGTACCAGCCGCCAGCAGCAATATCCACCACAGCGCGATATGCAGCCCTTGCGATACCCGCGCGGGTATCATCCCCGTTTCACGATAAAGCAGCAGCAACGCGGCAGGCAGTGCGACACACCAGGCCAGATTCGGCCAGCCCGCTGCCAGCAGATGCCCCTGGGTCATAATCTGCCAGACCAGCATGACTGCCATTCCCGGCCATAACAGCCAGCGGGCGTAGCCCAGCTCCGGCCATGTCCAGCGTAAGCTGCCCGCACGCCATAACCATACGGAAAGCGCCAGTAACGCCAGTACGCCGAACCCGTTATCAACGGAGGATGGCAGCGTAGCCTGAGACGCGCCGCCGAGCGCAACCACCCAAAACGCTATGCCGCCTACCAGCAGTAGCCAGCTGCCCTCTTGCCGCAGGCCACGCCACAACCAGGAGGCTGCCAGCCAGCAGCCGCTGAGCACAGCAAAGATCAGCAATGTCGATACGGCATTAATGCCGTCTGCCGCCGCCCACAGTGCGCTACACAGTGCCAGCAGCAGTAATGCGCTGCCGCTGTAGCTCATGCGGCGCAGATTTTGCTGCACGCCAAGCCACAAAATACCCAGCCCTTCCAGCGCCCAGGCCATCGCTGTCCAGCGCGCCGACAGCGCCAGCGGAATGGCGAGTGTGGCAAACGCGCCGCCGAGTGCCAGCGCCGCCAGCACCAGCGGTTTTGCGGTCGCAGGGAAGCGTTTGAGTGCCAGCAGCGCCAGCGCCAGGTAGAAGAGGCCAAAGCCCAGCGCGCTAAATGCCGGGCCATAATGCCAGTGTTGCGTGATGGCGTACTGCATACCAAAGCCCGCCAGCGGCGGCGCAAAGAGTAAGACACCATCGATAATGCGCTCGCCCCGGCGCTGCGCGCGCAGCGAAAGCGCCACGCTCAGTACACCGAAGATGAGAAGGTTAGCCATCAGGAACAGCTGGCAACTGAAGTAGAATTCCGGGCGATAGTTATCCATACCCCACAGCCCGGCAACGCCGAAAGTAAAGACCATGCCGAGCAGGTTCAATTCGCGCCAGTGCTGCCAGACGCTGATGGCGAGGATCCCCACCGAAAGCAGCAGGTAAAACGAGAACAGCGCGACATGGCTGCCGCCGCCGGTAGAGAGCAGGATCGGCGCAAGATAGCCGCCAAGGCTTGCCAGCAGCGCCAGGCTTAGCGCTTTTTGCAGCACCGCCAGGCCAACGCTCGCCGCGCAGATAACGATTAACAGCACAAAGGCCAGCGTCATCGGCAGCATCTGCCATAAGCGAAACGCGCCAAACACGGTGAGATAAAGTGCGCCAACCGCACCGCCTTGTAGTATCAGCGCAAAGACCGTCTGTTTATGCCGCAGTCGCCAGCCAAGCCCGAGCAGCACCATCGCCACCAGCGCGACGGCGGCCAGCCGCAATTCGAGCGGGAATAACGCGTATTCCACGGTGTAGCGCAGCAGGAAAGAGAGGCCGATAAACAGCAGGATGACGCCCAGTTTTGCCAGCGGGTTGCCCTGCATAAACCAGCGTACCAGCGACGTCACCATTCCCCACGATGCGGTTTCCGGTACCTTTGTCGTTACAGCAGGTTCATCAATAGCAGGCGCGGACATCACCGGTGCGGGTGTTTCAGTTTTGCGTCCCCACGGGGTTTCCGCTGTGGAGGTCGGTTCGACTTTACGCCCCCATGGGTTTTCCGCCGGCGCGGCAGGTTGAGTGATGTCAACCGGTTCGGTGGAATGCGCAATTTCAGCCGTCGCCACCGGAACCGGGGTTGGTTCGCGGCTTTCCGGCATCGCCGAAAACTGCCGTTCCAGTATGCTCAGCCGCTGACGCAGTTGTTGCAGTTCATTCTGGGTGGCAATGCTGCGCCGCCAGGCGGTGATAGCCACAATGGGCACCACCACCAGTGCCAGAAACAGCACCACCACGCCAAAGAGTAAAAGACCATCCATGTACTATCGCCTTCGCTAAAGGGGAGACGTAACGCCCACCCCTTTTCGCGTGGCGATTCAGGCGGCGGACCAGACAGATGCGCTAATGGCTGAAAGCGTCAGCACATCATCCTGTAGCGTACCTGTACCTTCCTGAAGCCGCCAGCTTTTCCCCCGTAACAGCGGTGAATCCTCCAGCACAACTTCACAGGCTTCGCCGCGGTTAATGGCGACCATAACCCGTTGCTGACGGTAAACGCGCAAAAATACCAGCACATTATCGTGCGCGTAAATCACCAGACAGCCGCCGTAGCGCAACGCTTGTGAACGTGAACGCAACTTCGCCATGCGCTGATAAAGCGCCAGCAGTTTGCTATCCTGGCGCTTTTTGTCCCACGGGAACGGCTTGCGGCAAAACGGATCGTTAGCGCCATCCAGCCCCACTTCGTCGCCGTAATAAATGCACGGCGTACCCGGCCAGCTAAACAGCCAGACCACCGCCAACGGTAAGCGCGCAATGTCTTTGCCGAGCACGGTTTTAAAGCGCGGCGTATCGTGGCTGTCGAGCTGGTTAAACATGCGTAATTGCTGCTGATGCGACAGCCCGGCGCGATAGTTATCCATCCATGCCGCACAGGTTTGCGCATCAATTTTTTGCGGATCATAAGAGAGATCGGTCTTCGCCAGAAAAGCCCACACCGGCAGGGTAAAACCGCGATAGTTCATTGCCGCGTCTTCAGCATCCGCCTGTAACCACTGGCGTGCATCGCCAAAATGTTCGCCAAAAACATACGCCTGCGGCTGAGTCTCTTTCGCCGCCTGTGTAATGCCCGTGACATGGCGCAAATTGTTACGCGCCCCGCCATCTTCGCCCAGCATATGCACCACATCCAGCCGCCAGCCATCCATATGCCACGGCGCTTTCAGCCAGTGGCGCACCACGCTCTCTTCTCCCTGATAAATTTCGTCCACGACCGCGGGCGACTGGTAATCGAGTTTTGGCAGGCTCGCATACCCCAGCCAGTCGCGGGCGTGGCCATTTTCGTCAAAGCTGAACCAGCTACGCCAGCGCGAATCCGGGTTGTGGCACGCACCGCCCGTTGCGCGGTTGTGCCGGTCAAACCAGGCATGGGAATCACCGGTGTGATTAAAGACACCATCCAGTATCAGCTTCATGCCAGCTTCGCGCGTGTTGTGCCGCAGGCGCAGCAACGCCTCATCGCCGCCGAACTGCGGATCGACATGGCGATAATCTTCGGTGTCATATTTATGTACGCTGGGGGCGACAAATACCGGGTTGAGGTACAGCGCGGTGATACCGAGCTTTTTCAGGTACGGCAGTTTTTCGCTGATACCGTCAAGATCGCCGCCATAAAAGGTCGAACCGCCCGCGTCGCCAGTCAACGGATCGTCCCATTCACGCATGACAATTGGCTGCCCGGCCGCATCGTGATGATAGATTTTGTCTTGATTTTCGCCGCGCGGCAGGCTGCGGGCAAAACGATCCGGGAAAATCTGATAGAACACCTGGTCTGCCACCCATTGCGGCCCGCTGTCCGGCACATCAATGGCGAACTGCTCAAGCCGCGCGGGCGGAAAGTGGCTAAAACCCTGCGGCGTAAACCAGATCTGGCGGTTTTCCCATAGCAGTTTAAAGCTGTAGCGACGACGCGGCTGCCCGTTCGCGACATCGATCGCCGCCCGCCAGACCGTCACCCCATCGGCTGTCGGTTTGCGCGCGCGATGCATCACCACCGGCGTCTCTTCGTTATCGATTTCCGTGCGCAGCGTCACCCGCTCCGGCAGCGAGGTCCCGCTTAGCCAAAGGCTAATAACGACTTGATCTTGTTTCTGTTTCACAAACGGCGCGACGGGCAAATGCCATGCATTCAACATCAAAAAATCCCCTTTGCTCAAAATGACGCCACTCTTCCACAGCGATTCTCGCCCTGCCTCCTTCTTTCCACTTTTTTCCGGGGGTGAGAGAGAGGGCGCAGATGTGATCTGGCGAGATATTCACCAGGCATTTGCGTGATATTTTCCACGCCCGCTTCGTGCTGATGCCCGAAGCCGCAGGCAAACGCGCTTTTTATACTGATAAAAACTATAGATGAATAAAGGGCTTAGTATGAGCAGCAAACCCGAGATCCTCGTCATCAGCGAAATCCCGCAAGCGATGATCGACACCCTCGAACACCATTTCGTGGTGCATCGTTACTGGCAGCCCAATGCACAGACCCTGGTACGTGAACGCGCTTCTGCCATCCGTGGCGCCCTGACACGCGCTGCGAAAGGCATCAGTACCGCGCTGATAGGGCAGCTGCCGGCGCTGGAAGTGATCGCCGGTTTCGGTGTCGGCGTGGATGCCACCGATCTCGACATCTGCCGTCAACGCGGGATTCGCGTCAGCAATACGCCCAATGTGCTTAACGAATGCGTGGCCGATACCGGGCTGGCGTTAATGCTGGCCGTCACGCGGAAAATCTGCGAGGCCGATCGGTTTGCCCGCGCCGGCGAATGGGAACATGGCGTCTTTCCCGGCGCATGGAAGATGAGTGGCAAGCGCTGCGGCATTGTCGGCATGGGCAATATTGGGCATGACATCGCCCAACGCGCGGCAGCATTCAATATGCCGATCCACTATTTCAGCCCACGGGAAGCGCGCAATCGTCGCTGGCAGCGCCATAACTCGCTTATCTCGCTGGCAAACGCGGTCGATTTTCTGGTACTCACCTTGCCAGGCGGTGCGAAAACGCAGCACATTATCAACCGTGAAGCGCTGGAAGCGCTGGGGCCAGAGGGCATTCTGGTCAATATTGCGCGCGGCAGCGTGGTGGATACCGGGGCGTTAATCGCTGTGCTTCAGGAAGGGAAACTACGCGGCGCCGGGCTGGATGTGTTTGAAGAGGAACCGCATATTCTGCCCGCGCTGCGCAGCCTGCAAAATGTGGTGCTATTGCCGCATATCGCCAGTAATACCGCCGAAACGCGTCAGGCGATGGCGGATCTGACCATCAATAATCTGGTGAGCTATTTTACGCAAGGAAAACTGCTGACGCCGGTGGTTTAACCGGTGTCTGGCGAGACAATGCCGGACAAGCTAACGCTTATCCGGCACGGTTATCAGACTTTACGGCGTTTAAACATCCAGCCAATCAGCAGCAACACAATCCACGCGAAGCCGACATACAGCGAGATGCGGGTGTCCGGATGCCAGCCAATCAGCGCAATAATAAACACGAGGAAAATCAGCCCGGCGACGGTCGTAGCCACCCCGCCCGGGACTTTGAATTTCAGCGCTTTCACTTCATCAGCGGAGAGACGGCGACGAAAACCAATCTGTGAGAGCAGGATCATGATCCACACCCACACCGTGGCGAAGGTTGCCAGCGAGGCGATCACCAGGAAGACATTTTCCGGCATGATGTAGTTCAGATAGACCGCCAGCAGCAGCGCGACCGTCATCACCATCACCGTTACCCACGGAATACCGCGGCGCGAGGTTTTGGCGAACATCTTCGGCGCGCTTCCCTGCTCTGCCATGCCGTGCAGCATCCGCCCGACACCGAACACATCGCTGTTAATGGCAGAAAGCGAGGCGGTCAACACCACAAAGTTAAGAATGCTGGCGGCAAAGGTGATGCCCATATGCTGGAAGGTCAGCACAAACGGACTGCCGTTAGTGCCCACCTGGTTCCATGGATAAATGGACATAATCACGAACAGCGTCCCGACATAGAACACCAGGATGCGCAGCGGCACGGAGTTGATGGCGCGCGGGATCGACTTTTCCGGATCTTTCGCTTCGCCGGCGGTGATACCAATGATTTCAATACCGCCGTAGGCAAACATCACCATTTGCAGCGCCATTACCGTGCCGAGCCAGCCATTGCTAAAGAAGCCGCCGTGGCTCCACAAGTTGCTGATACCGGTCGGTTCCCCCCCGTTGCCAATGCCCCAGATGATGATGCCGAAACCAGCGACAATCATGATGATGATCGTGGCGACTTTAAAGAACGAGAACCAGAACTCCAGTTCGCCGAACACCTTCACGCTCATTAAGTTAATGGCGCAGATAATCAGCACCACGCTCAACACCCAAATCCAGTGCGGCACCGTCGGGAACCAGACGCCCATATAAATGCCAAACGCGGTCACATCGGCAATGGCGACAATCAGGATTTCAAAACAGTACGTCCAGCCGGTGATATAACCGGCCAGCGGGCCGAGGTTTTCCTGCGCGTAGCGAGAGAAGGAGCTGGCAGAAGGGTTATGCACGGACATTTCGCCCAGCGCACGCATAATGATATACGCGGCGACACCGCCAATAATGTAAGCCAGCAGCACGCTTGGCCCGGCCATCTTGATGGCGTCTGCGGAGCCGTAAAACAGCCCGGTGCCAATCGCTGAACCCAGCGCCATAAAGCGAATGTGGCGGGTGCTTAGCCCACGCTTCAGCTTATTAGTACTTTCCATCGTTTCCACTGCCATTATTCAACACAAAAATAAAAAACCACGGAGCGCGTACCCCGTGGTTAAACAAACCGTGTTTGCTGCTGTTAATGCGCGCTGGATGTCACTTGTCGTCCTGCGGCGCGATCCCAGATTGCGGCCAGAATCACCATCACCAGCCCTGGCATCAACCAGGCCAATCCCTGCTCCGCCAGCGGCAAGCGCTGTGTCCAGGCAGGAAGGTGTTCAGCAAACGCGGAGGCTTTCACGCCGTCAAGGATACCAAAAAGCAGGCTGATAAACATGGTCGGCGCAATAACGCGTGTCGAACTGTTCCAGAAGGAGCGGGTAAAACTCAGCACCACCAGTACGATACAGGGCGGGTAGATCATCGTCAGCACCGGAATCGAAATCTGAATCAGGTGGCTCAACCCAAGGTTGGAAACCGCCATCGAGAAGATGCCCAGAATAAACACCAGCGCACGGTAAGAGAGCGGCAGATACTGCGCGAAAAACTCAGCACAGGCGCAGGTCAGGCCAACCGCCGTCACCAGGCAGGCGATGAAAATCAGCGCCGCCAGCAGGAAGCTGCCCGCACCGCCAAAGGTGTGTTGCACGTAAGCATGCAGAATGGCGGCGCCGTTGGCAGACTGCTCAACCAGCGAAGAGCTGTCTGACCCCAGGCGGAACAGCGCCAGATACAGCAGTGTCAGACCCACGCCCGCCATCAGGCCAGCCCAAACGGTGTAACGGGTCAGCAAACGCGCTTCGGTCACGCCACGCGAACGCGCCGCATTGACAATCACAATGCCAAAGACCATTGCGCCCAGCGTATCCATCGTCAGGTAGCCGTTAACAAAACCGTTGGAGAAAGAGGCGTTCTGGTAGGCGTCCAGCGCGTGACTGATGGAACCCGCCGGCCAGACAATCGCGGCGATCGAGAGGATAGTCAGCGCGATGATTTTCAACGGGGCAAGGAAGTTACCCACGGTATCAAGCAGTTTGCCCGGATAGAGCGACACCAGGATCACCAGCGCGAAATACACCACGCTGTAAATCAGCAGCGGCATCGCGCCTTCGCCGGTCAGCGGTGCAATGCCGACTTCAAACGACACGGTTGCCGTACGCGGCGTCGCAAACAGTGGCCCAACCGCCAGGTAGCAAACCGTCGCCAGCAGCACACCCGCCACTTTACCAATCGGTGTGCTCAGGCTATCGACGCCACCCCCCACTTTCGCCAGCGCGATAACGGTAAGCACCGGCAGCCCCACAGCGGTAATCAGAAAGCCAAATGCCGCCGTCCAGACGTGTTCACCCGCCTGTAAGCCGACCATCGGAGGAAAAATGATATTACCTGCGCCAACGAAGAGGGCAAAGGTCATAAAGCCCAGAGCAACAATGTCTCGTGGTTTTAAGTGATGGGTCATAAGTTTTACTGCCTGTGGATGTGGTGTCGTAAAGTGATGAATTATTGGCCTTTCCCGACCGAACAATAAAACGCCAATTGCGTGAAAATTCAGCGGGAAATGCTTTATCTACAACGTGGCGAAGAATAGTTTTTCGATTTACCACGTGAACACAGTCGGTCTGACAATGTATGGGGCGCAATTTAAACGCTTATAACGTTTAAAGGCAAGGTGGGATCGCAAAACCAGATTGTTATGCTGCATTGCAAAAAACAAGCAGTTAAATACTCTATTTATCAGAAAAACACATGGCTGATCATGCGAACAAAAAATCAACAGACGTACAAAATACGTTTCAGCGGCGGTAGACGGTGCGGGAAAGCGGCCTGTTTTCGCAGGCCGCTGGAAAGATATGCTGACAGGACCTTCAGGAAGCGGCTTTTTTGGCAACCAGACGTTCCGGCAGAACAAAGCTAAAACGGGTGCCCTTGCCCGGTTCACTGACAATATCAAGGCGGCTTTCGTGGTGATTCACCGCGTGTTTGACAATCGCCAACCCAAGACCGCTGCCGCCGGTTTGCCGCGAGCGGGCTTTATCCACCCGGTAGAAACGTTCGGTCAGGCGCGGAATATGTTCTGCGGCAATGCCCGGTCCGTTATCTTCCACGCTAAATTCCGCCCCTTGCGGGACATGCTGCCAGCGCACAATAACGTGCGTGCCCGCTGGCGTGTGGTTGACGGCGTTATACACCAGATTTGAGATTGCGCTGCGCAATTGCTCTTCGTTACCAAGCACTTTAAGCGTGTTATCCACTTCAAAACTGAAGGTGTGCTTTTGCTGACTGAGGGTTTGCGCTTCACGCTCGACGACCCGCAGCATCATCGGCACATCAATGGTTTCGTTTGGCGGCAGCGTCGGCGCGGCTTCAATTTTCGACAGCGTGAGTAACTGACGCACCAGCCCTTCCATCCGCGACGTTTGCTCACGCATGGTGTGCAGCGCTTTTTCGCGCGGCGCCCCTTCCAGCGTTTGCTCCTGCATCATCTCCAGGTAGCCCTGCAGCACCGTTAACGGCGTGCGCAGTTCATGGCTGACGTTAGCGAAAAAGTTACGCCGCGCACCTTCCAGCTGGTGCATTTGTGTCACGTCGCGCGCCACCATCAGCAGCTGTTGCTCGCTGTAGGGCATGACGCGGATCTCAAGATGCCGCCCATTATTGAGCACCAGATGCAGAGGTCGGCCAAACTCCTGGTTCCTGATGTATTTAGTGAATTCGGGGTAGCGCAATAAGTTAAGGATATTCTGGCCGTTATCGTCCGGCCAGCGCAGCCCCAGCATCTGCTGCGCAAGACCGTTACACCAGAAAATCGCCCCTTCTTCAGTGGTAAGGATCACCGCATCCGGCAACGATTCCGCACCGCTGCGAAAGCGTTTGATCAAATTTCCCAGTTCGCGGCGGCGCTTTTTGTTACGCATCTGCATCTGGTGTAGCCCGTAAAGTAGCGGCTCCCAGCTTCCCGTGCCCGGCGGCGGCGTCATGCTTTTATCGACCCACAACCACCAGGAAAGACGCAGTAAATTCCAGAAATGCCAGATCAGCAACCCGGTTACCGCGGCGAACAAAAACCAGGGCAGGTAACCGAAAATCGCGCCGAGAATAAAGGCGGGGATACAACAAAGGAGGAGCTCCAGCACCAGCCTTTTCCATGACAGCCGTTCCAGCACGCGTCACACTCCTGTCAAATTTCAGAAACGGGTCGAAAAACGATATCCCGTGCCGCGCACTGTTTGCACCATACGATCGTGGCCGCTGTGTTCCAGCGCTTTGCGCAGACGGCGAATATGCACGTCCACGGTTCTGTCTTCAACGTAAACGTTGGTTCCCCATACGTGGTTCAGCAGCTGTTCGCGGCTATAAACCCGTTCCGGGTGCGTCATAAAGAAGTGTAAGAGTTTAAACTCTGTCGGTCCCATATCCAGCGGATTCTCACCGGTCATCACGCGGTGAGAGGAAGGATCGAGGCTCAGCCCCTGCATTTCTATCACCTCTTCCACCGCCATCGGTGAAATACGGCGCATCACGGCTTTAATGCGCGCGACCAGCTCTTTCGGTGAAAATGGCTTGGTAATGTAATCGTCCGCCCCCGTTTCCAGGCCGCGAACGCGATCCTCTTCCTCCCCGCGCGCGGTCAGCATCATCACCGGAATATCACGGGTCATCGCTTCGCGTTTAAGATGTTTAATAAACTGAATGCCAGAACCGCCAGGTAGCATCCAGTCCAGTAAAACCAGGTCGGGCCAGGGTTCGTTAAGTTGGTTCACCGCGCTGTCATAATCTTCAGCTTCCACCGGTTGAAAACCATTTTGCTCGAGCACGAAGCACACCATTTCACGGATCGGTGCTTCATCTTCTACGACCAGAATTCGTCTCGCCATAATTCGCCCTGTTTTAATTAAGTCGTCAGTATATGTAGCGGCGCCATTATGCGTCAGTTTTATGACAGATTTATGAATAAGATGACCGCTATATGACCCGTGCGGTGGCCGTGTGACAACGCAAATTTGCGTTCGGTTATGTCCCTCATCTGCTTAATGTTTATAATCGGCTTTACGCTTTTTCGCCACGGAACCGCTATGCGCATCATTCACACTTCAGACTGGCATCTGGGTCAAAACTTCTACAGTAAAAACCGCGCTGCCGAACATGACGCTTTTCTCGATTGGCTGCTCGCCGCCGCCGAAACGCACCAGGTGGATGCCATTATTGTCGCAGGCGATATTTTCGATACCGGTTCCCCGCCAAGCTACGCGCGCGAGCTTTACAACCGCTTTGTGGTCAAACTCCAGCAGACGGGCTGCCAGCTTATCGTGCTGGCGGGAAACCACGATTCCGTGGCCACGCTGAATGAATCAAAAGCGATCCTTGCCTACCTGAAAACCACCGTGGTGGCCAGTGCAGGCACCCAGCCGTTCTGGCTCTATCGCCGCGATGGCGAACCCGGTGCGGTATTTTGCCCGGTGCCATTTTTACGCCCGCGCGATATTACCGTGAGCCAGGCAGGGCTTTCCGGACAACAAAAACAGCAGCATTTGCTGGCAGCGATCACCGATTACTATCAACAGCAATTTTCTCAGGCCTGTGAACTGCGCGGTGACAAACCACTGCCGATTATCGCCAGCGGCCATTTAACCACGGTGGGTGCCAGTAAAAGTGACGCGGTACGTGATATTTATATCGGCACGTTAGACGCTTTCCCTGCACAAAATTTTCCACCGGTGGATTACCTCGCGCTCGGCCACATTCACCGGGCGCAGAAGATTGGCGGCCTCGAGCATATCCGCTACTGCGGCTCGCCCATTGCGTTGAGTTTTGATGAAACCGGGAAAAGCAAAAGCGTCAATCTGGTGACCTTCGCCGAAGGTAAACTCGCCGATGTCACGGCGCTGGAGGTTCCGGAAACTCAGCCGCTAGCGGTGATAAAAGGCGATTTCGCGGAAATTTGCCGTCAGTTAGAACAGTGGCGCGATGCGCCCACAGAGCAGACCGTATGGCTGGATATCGAAATCGAAAGCCATGAATATCTGGCAGATATGCAGCGCAAAATCCAGCAGGTGACAGAAGATTTGCCAGTCGAAGTGCTGCTGGTGCGCCGCAGCCGTGAGCAACGCGAACGCATTCTCTCCGGCGAGTTACGCGAAACCTTAAACGAATTAAAAGTCGAAGAGGTCTTCGCCCGCCGCCTTGCGCTGGCAGAACTCGACGACACACAAAATGCGCGGTTACACACGCTGTTTAGCGAAGCGCGTCAGGCGCTGGATGAGGAGAATGAGGCATGAAAATCCTGAGCCTGCGGCTAAAAAACCTGAACTCGCTTAAAGGCGAGTGGAAAATAGACTTCACCGAAGAGCCGTTCGCCAGCAACGGTCTGTTCGCCATTACCGGCGCGACCGGTGCGGGGAAAACCACGCTGCTCGACGCCATCTGCCTGGCGCTGTACCACGAAACACCGCGCCTTAGCACCCTTTCACAATCGCAAAACGATTTAATGACTCGCGACACCGCTGACTGCCTGGCTGAAGTGGAGTTTGAAGTGAAAGGCGTTGCCTACCGCGCATTCTGGAGCCAGAGCCGCGCCCGCGGGCTGCCGGAGGGCAATCTGCAAGCCCCGCGCGTTGAGCTGGCTCTCTGCGCCGACGGCAAAATCCTTGCCGATAAAGTGAAAGACAAGCTTGATCTGACCGCCTCACTGACCGGGCTGGATTATGGCCGCTTTACCCGCTCCATGTTGTTGTCACAGGGGCAGTTTGCCGCGTTCCTCAATGCGAAACCGCGTGAACGCGCAGAGCTGCTCGAAGAGCTGACCGGCACCGAGATTTACGGCCAGATTTCCGCCATGGTGTTTGAAAAACACAAAGCGGCGAAAACCCGGCTGGAGCAGTTGCAGGCGCAGGCAAAAGGCGTGGAACTGCTTAGTGATGAGCAGCGCCAGCAGCTTGCACAAAGTTTGCAGGCGCTTACTGACGAAGAGCAACGTTTGTTGGCAGGGCAGCGCGACAAACAGGCACAGGCCAACTGGCTGAACCGCGACGCGGAGTTGCGCACCACGCGCGGACGCGCACAGGCCGCGCTGGTACAGGCCCAGCAGGCGCTGGCCGGTGCCCAGCCGCAGTTAGCGGCGCTGGAACGTGCGCAACCGGCGCTGCAATTGCGCCCATTGTGGGATCGGCTTGCAGAACAGCGTAACGCGCTGGTTCGCACCCGTGCGCAGAGCGAAGAAGTAAATACTCGCTTACATGCCAGCCTGTTACAGCGTGCGCGCATTCGCCTTAGCGCCCAGCAGCAGCATGCAACATTGCGGGAAACGCAGAAAACGCTGGAAAGCTGGCTTGCTGAGAACGCCCGTTTTCAGCGCTGGCAGAGCGAATTAACCGGCTGGCGCGTGTTGTTCAACCAGCTGGAAGAAGAGAAAAAACAGTGGATTGGGCTGCAGCAACGCGTGCAGAGCCAGGAGGCGAAACTGCGCACCTTGCCTGTGTCAACACTGGCGATGAGCGAAGAAGAGACGGCGGCGGCAATGGCGTTGTGCGCACAAAACCGCCCGCTGCGCCAGCAGCTTACCGCCCTGCATGCCCGTTTCGCTCCGCTGCGCAAGCAGCTGGCGCAGCGCCAGCAAAGCTTGCTTGATTTACGCGCCGAGCAGGAAAAGATAAGCCTGGAGCTGGCGCGCAAACGCGAGCTGTATAAAGAGAAAAACCAGCTGCTGACGGAAGTCACCACCATTTGCGAGCTGGAAAACCGCATCAAAGATCTGGAAAGCGAACGCGCGCGCCTGCAACCGGGTCAGCCTTGTCCGCTGTGTGGCGCAACCGAACATCCGGCGATTGCGCATTATCAAACCCTTGAACCCGGCGTCAATCAGGCGCGGCGCAGCGCACTGGATCTCGAAGTGCGCCAGGTCAAAGAGGATGGCGTCGCACTTAGCGAGCGGCTGAAAGGGCTGGCTGAACGCTACGAAAAAGATGAGCGCGAAGTGAAAAACCTGCAACAGGAGGAGCAAAACTGGTTGCAGGAGTGGGCGAAAGCCTGCGCCGCGCTCAGCGTCACGCTGGAGCCGCATCGTGAGTTAACCAGTTGGCAAAGCGCGCAGGATGCATATGAACATCAGCTTTACTTGCTAAACCAGCGCCAGACACTGCAGGTGCAAATCCGCGAACTTCATCAACAAAGCGAACAGTACCAACAAGCCGTGGTCGCCCGCCGTGAAAAACTGGCGACCGCGCTGCAACAACTGGATCTGGCCCTGCCGCCGGAAGGCGAAGAGGAGCCGTGGCTGGCGGCGCGCACGCAGGAAGCCGAACAATGGCAACACCAGCAGCAACAGCTCAGCGCGCTGCACGAAAAGATGGCGCAACTCACGCCGATCCTCGAGACGCTACCGGAAAGCGACACCGCCAGCGACGATCAAACGGCGGCGCTGGAAGGCTGGCGGAAAATACACGATGCGTGCCTTGCGCTACAAAGCCAGTGGCAAACCTTGCATCAGCAACTGGCGCAAGAGGAGCAAACCGCAGCCGCGCTGGAGCAACAATTTACCGATGCGCTGGGAAACAGCATTTTCGCCGATCATCAGGCCTTTCTCGACGCCCTGCTCACCGAACCTGAACGCCAGCGCCTTGAGCAGTTACGCCAGAAGCTCGACAGCGAATGCCAGCAGAAACAGGCACTAGCGAACAGCGCTGAACAGGCATGGCGTGCGCACCAGGCGCAGCCGCCTGCGGCACTCTCACCGGATGCCACGGTTGAAAGCATCGGCCTGGCGCTGGACGCGATTTCGCGCCAGCTTCGGGAAAACACCACCCGCCAGGGGGAATGCCGCCAACAGTTGAAGCAGGACGACGATAACCGCAAGCGCCAGCAAAACGTATTGCAGGAGATGGCGCATGCCAGCGTGCTGTATGACGACTGGGGACACCTGAACGCGCTTATCGGCTCCAAAGAGGGAGATAAATTCCGCAAATTCGCCCAGGGTTTAACGCTGGATAACCTTGTCTGGCTGGCGAACAACCAGCTTAATCGCCTGCATGGACGTTATTTGCTGAAACGCAAGGAGAGCGATGCGCTGGAACTTGAGGTGGTCGACACCTGGCAAGCGGATGCGGTACGCGATACGCGCACCCTTTCCGGCGGCGAGAGCTTCCTGGTCAGCCTGGCGCTGGCGCTGGCGCTCTCCGATCTGGTCAGCCATAAAACCCGCATCGATTCACTGTTCCTCGATGAAGGCTTCGGCACCCTGGACAGTGAAACGCTGGACACGGCGCTGGATGCCCTTGACGCGCTGAACGCCAGCGGTAAAACCATCGGCGTGATTAGCCATGTGGAGGCGATGAAAGAGCGCATCCCGGTGCAGATCAAAGTGAAGAAAATTAACGGACTGGGCTACAGCAAACTCGACGGGAAATTCGCGGTGAGTTAAAAATAAGGGCGCGTTCAACCGCGCCCTTGTTGTTTATTCGCCCTGCGGCCACAGCCATGCCGCGCCGCGTACGCCACTGGAATCGCCGTGCAGCGCTTTGCGGATCGGCGTTTCGCACTCACCGCCAAACACCCAGTTGCGCAGCAGCACCGGTACGGTCTGGTAAAGCCGCTCGACGTTACTCATGCCGCCGCCCAGCACAATCACATCCGGGTCAAGAATGTTCACCACATGCGCCAGCGATTTCGCCAGCCGCAGCTCGTAGCGGCTAATCGCCAGTTCCGCCACCGCATCCTGCTCGTCTACCAGACGCATGATTTCATGGCCCCTGAGCGCATTGCCGCTAAGCCGCTGATAATCCGTGGCAAAGCCGGTGCCGGAAATAAAGGTTTCAATACAGCCCTGTTTGCCGCAATAACAGGGGACTTCGGTGCGATAGCGTAGCTCATCCTCATCCATCCACGGCAGCGGATTGTGCCCCCATTCGCCTGCAGTGCCGTTACCGCCGATGTGCGCGTGGCCGTTAAGCGCCACGCCGGAACCGCAGCCGGTGCCAATAATCACCGCAAATACCGTTTGCGCACCGGCTGCCGCGCCATCCACCGCCTCGGATACCGCCAGGCAGTTGGCGTCATTTGCCAGCCGCACCTCGCGATTCAGCCGCTGGCTCAAATCCTTATCGAACGGTTTACCGTTCAACCAGGTTGAGTTGGCATTTTTCACCACTCCGGTGTAGGGCGAAATCGAACCGGGGATCCCCATGCCTACCGTGCCGCGCTGCCCGGTCTCTTTTTCCGTGAGATCCACCAACGAGGCGATTAGCTCAATGGTCTGCCAATAGTCACGCGGCGTGGCCTGGCGATGGCGAAACAACTCTTCGCCTTGTTCACCCAGCGCAATAATTTCTGTTTTTGTACCACCTAAGTCGATACCGATACGCACATCAAACTCCTCATAGTGGACCACGCATTAGCAATGCAACGGCGGCGACAATTCGCTATCATGCCCGCTGCATTTAACGACAAGGCCGTGGAAAAAATCATGCTGTGGTTCAAAAATTTAATGGTATACCGTCTCAGCCGCGATGTTGCGCTGCGTGCGGAAGAGATGGAAAAACAGCTTGCCCCACTATCGTTTACTCCATGCGGTAGTCAGGATATGGCGAAAACCGGATGGGTTCCACCGATGGGTTCACACAGCGACGCGCTGACCCATACCGCCAACGGTCAGATTATTATCTGCGCGCGTAAAGAAGAAAAAATTCTGCCAACACCTGTGGTCAAGCAAGCGCTGGAAGCGAAAATTTCCCGTCTTGAAGCCGAGCAGGGTCGCAAGCTGAAAAAAACCGAAAAAGATTCGCTGAAAGACGAAGTGCTGCACTCCTTGCTGCCGCGTGCGTTCAGCCGTTTCAGCCAGACCATGATGTGGATCGACACCGTGAATGGTCTGATTATGGTTGATTGCGCCAGTGCCAAAAAAGCGGAAGACACGCTGGCGCTGCTGCGAAAAAGCCTCGGCTCGCTGCCGGTCGTACCGCTGGCGATGGAAAATCCTATCGAACTGACGCTGACCGAATGGGTACGTTCCGGCACGGTGGCGCAGGGTTTCCAGTTGCTGGACGAAGCAGAACTGAAAGCGATGCTGGAAGATGGCGGCGTGATCCGTGCGAAAAAACAGGATCTGGTGAGTGATGAAATTGCCGTACACATTGAGGCGGGCAAAGTGGTCACCAAGCTGGCGCTCGACTGGCAGCAGCGTATCCAGTTCCTGATGTGCGATGACGGTTCCGTAAAACGCCTGAAATTCTGCGATGAACTGC
Source organism: Kosakonia pseudosacchari (assembly GCF_900184035.1). Classification (GTDB taxonomy): domain Bacteria; phylum Pseudomonadota; class Gammaproteobacteria; order Enterobacterales; family Enterobacteriaceae; genus Kosakonia; species Kosakonia pseudosacchari. Next base: position 125,217 of record NZ_FXWP01000022.1, on the reverse strand, counting down.
GCGATCAGAATGAAGATATCGACAGAGAAGATTTCGCTCAGCGATTCGATGCCGATTTTATTCTGATGACCGGCGAGCTGGCGGCGTTGATTCAAAACCTGGTGGAAGGCTTAGGCGGCGAGGCGCAGCGCTAACCATTTCTCCACAGACAAACGCCCGGGTTTTCCGGGCGTTTTGCATTACAGGTAACGGCAGAGATAAGAACTCGGTTCCGCCACCTGTAAATGAAATTCGCTATGGCCAGGTACGTTGAACACTTCACCCGCGGCGTAAGCTTTCCATTCGGTTTCGCCCGGCAGCAGGACATTCAGCGCGCCGCTGACCACCGTCATCTCTTCTGGCTGCGCAGTGCTGAAGGTGTATTCCCCTTCCGCCATCACCCCAACGCTGGCACGGCCAGTGCTGCTGCTGGTAAAACCAATGGATTTCACTTTACCGGAAAAGTATTCGTTACTTTGAAGCATGAACTGGCCCTTATAAAGAAAATGTATGGAAAAACACTATAGAGGCCGGGCTTTGCTTCTGTCACGAGAAATTCACACGATTGCGGGCCTAAACCAGCAGTTCTGATGCCAGCCGTGCGGCCAGCACATTCGATAACAAAACGGGCACATCCAGCGCTTTTTGCAGCAAATCGCGGTGATACTGGTGGAAACCAAGACAATCCAGCATCAACACATCCGCGCCGCGCTCAATAAGCCCTTTACCCGCTTCAATTAATTCCTGTTCTGTTGCCAGGTAAGGATGCGCCAGCGCGTAGTAAGGTTCATTTTCCAGCACTTGCCATTTTTTCTTTTGCTGGGCCATGAGTTCGGGAATGGGCACAATGACGCCCACCTGATGCCCGTCAACAATGGAAGCGACCAGGGGCGGAATGATGCGCTGTGGCTCAACCAGAATCGCGTTACGGGCAACAAAACCGCGAATATCCGCCGTGCTCATCAACAAAATGACATCGTAGCCCTGGTTATCCAGCACTTCGATAACGCCCTGGAGATCGCGCTCCACTTTTTCGCGGGAAACCATCCCAAGGCTGTCATCGCGTAATCGCGTGGGAATGGCGTGCTCCCCGGCATCAACGGCGTATTCACGGCGCACCTCTTCCGGATCCATTTTGCCCAGCAGGCTGAGATGTGTAATCTGCTCTTCTGAAACGTGTTCCGCGAGGAGCGGAAAAATCTCTTTTACCGGCACCACACCAATGGTGAGGATCGCCAAGGACGCACTCATTTTTTACTTTCCGCCTTTCATCACTGCTTGTTCTTATTCGCTCTCAATCACGCCGTTTTGACGGCTGTTGTGTAAAGAGAACATGCCACTCCTGTGTTCATATAAATTCCAGTAACCATAAAAGAGTAACCACTGACTATTATTTAGCCAGTTTAAAAACGTGATGTAGATCCTTTTTTGTAATGTTCAGGAAATCATCCAGCCTGCGAGATCCGGCTTAACTTTTGTCCGGATCTTCATAACGCCGTTTGGCGTCCAGAGCTTCCTGCTCGGTGGGGTGTTCGCTAATTAAGGTATCCGGTTTCGGATGGTCGGCGCGCAGTTCATACCAGGTAACAGTCGGGCCATTCGCCCCTTTTTCAACGGCGACAACACGGGCTTCACGCGGATATGGCGGTTTAGTCGGCATAGCTCTTCCTCATTTTGCGGGTCGAGCAATAAGTATAGACAAACGTTTCGCTAACTGGCGCGCGCCAGTTGTAATGCCGCTTCAATATCAGACACCACCTTATCCGGCGACTGCGCCGCATCCACCACATAATGCGCGGCTTCACGATACAACGCGTCACGCTGCGCCAGCACTTCACTGACCTCTTCGCTGATGGGCTTACCGGTTAACGTCGGGCGTTGCCCCTCCTCGGGAAAAGCCTCCAGCCGGTCAGCCAGCACATCAACCGGTGCGCAAAGATAAATCACCACGCCGTGTTCGTGCATAAAACGGCGGTTGTATTCACTAAGGATAATCCCGCCGCCAGTCGCCACCACGCGTGATGGCGCACTAACCGCTTCCAGCGCGGCAGTTTCCCGTGCGCGAAAACCATCCCACCCTTCCTGTTCAACCATCGCTGCGATGGTCTGTTGGGCATTTTCCTGCAACCAGTAATCGGTATCGATAAACTGGCACCCCTGCGCCAGCGCCAGCGCCCGGCCAACTGTCGATTTACCGCAACCACGTGCGCCGATAAGAAAAATGGGGAGCGTCATGAGCAGGTGTTCCCTCCGGGTCCTGCACTGCGCAGGACGGAAAATAAGACAGCGATATTATCACCAAACTAGTACGAAATTCATCGTAAAATTAACGTTACACTTTTATGTCTGCGTCGGTAAAAAGCTCAGGGAAAACCAGAGTGAATCCGGGTTTCCTCTGTAAACATTCTATGGCAGTACGTGTCGCGGCAACCTTACTGAATGTAACACAGGCTGGCAAGCCCGCAAGGCGGCAAACAGTAACACATCATGCGGGGATGCGCAGAATTTACTCGCCCTGGCGGCGCTTGTCGGCCAGCAGCCATTTATCCAGCTCGGCGGCGAATTGCTGGCGATCCCGTTGTGACAGGCTGTCCGGGCCACCGGTTTGAATACCGCTGGCGCGCAGGGTATCCATAAAATCGCGCATCGTCAGCTTTTCGCGAATGGTTGCCTCGCTATAGCGTTCACCGCGTGGGTTCAGCGCCGCCGCGCCTTTTGCCAGCACTTCCGCTGCCAGTGGAATATCCGCCGTGATCACCAAATCACCGGCCTCGCACAGCCGGACAATTTCATTGTCGGCAACGTCAAAACCCGCAGGCACTCTGATGGAACGGATCACCCGCGACGGCGGCACGCGCAGGTTTTGGTTCGCGACCAGCGTTAACGGCGTCTGTGTGCGTTCGGCGGCGCGGAATAAAATCTCTTTGATTACGTTCGGACAGGCGTCCGCATCAACCCAAATCGCCATCGTTACTCCTTTCTGTTTGCGGCGCATTGTCGCTTTAATTTCCTGTCGGGGAAAGGAGAGATCCTTTCGCCCTCGCCGCCAATCCACGTTAAGCTATATCGCACAAACATTTACAAGCAGAGAGACGGATGTGATGGAGAAGAAAATCGGTTTTATCGGCTGCGGTAACATGGGAAAAGCGATTGTTGGCGGCCTGATTGCCAGCGGCCAGGTGCTGCCGGGGCAAATCTGGGTGTATACCCCGTCGCCGGATAAAGTGGCTGCCCTGCATGACCAGTTTGGCGTGAACGCCGCGCAAAGCGCGCAGGAAGTGGCGCAGATTGCCGATATCGTCTTTGGTGCCGTGAAGCCGAACATTATGGTGAAAGTGCTTAACGATATCGCCTCCAGCCTGAACAAAGAGACGCTGGTGGTCTCCATCGCCGCCGGCGTTACGCTTGATCAGTTAGCTCGCGCGCTCGGCCACGACCGCAAAATCATCCGCGCGATGCCTAACACACCGTCGCTGGTGAATGCCGGGATGACTTCCGTGACGCCTAACGCGCTGGTGACGCCGGAAGATACCGCCGATGTGCTGAACATCTTCCGCTGCTTTGGTGAAGCAGAAGTGATTGCCGAACCGATGATCCATCCGGTGGTGGGCGTCAGCGGTTCGGCTCCGGCGTATGTGTTTATGTTTATTGAAGCCATGGCCGATGCTGCAGTACTGGGCGGGATGCCGCGCGCGCAGGCCTATAAATTTGCCGCGCAGGCGGTAATGGGTTCCGCGAAAATGGTGCTGGAAACCGGTAAGCATCCGGGCGAGTTAAAAGATATGGTCTGCTCGCCTGGCGGCACCACCATTGAGGCGGTAAAAGTGCTGGAAGAGAAAGGTTTCCGCTCGGCGGTGATCGAAGCCATTGCCGCTTGTATGGCGAAATCTGACAAGCTGAGCAGCTAAGGCAATGCGCCACGCAAAATCCGCGTGGCGCAACTCTCAGGCCAGCATTTCGCTGGCGGCTTGCATGCTGATTGGTTGCTGCATTTTCAGCAGTAAACCCGCCGTTTCACTGTACTCGCCGCAACTCAGCACCGCTTTCAGTATGCCCGCTTCGCCGTAGAGTACGGCAAAACGTTTATTATCAAACGATCCCAGCATTTTCATGCTGTCCCACTCACGGGTATAACCGAGGTATTCAAAGCGGTTACCGAAGTGAGTCGTCCAGAAAAAGGGCACCCGATCAAAGGTATGCTGTTCACCCAGCATATTCAGCGCGGCGAGCCGCCCCTGCTGCTGCGCCACACGCCAGTGTTCAATACGCCGACGCCCTTCCGGTGCCGGGTAGCTGGCGATATCTCCTACCGCCCAGACATCCGGTGCCGCGCTTAACGTTTCATCCACCGTCAGGCTGCCATCTTTTTCATGGGGCAGGTCGTGCGCCATGTCAGTCACCGGTTGCACTCCCGTGGCAAACACCACCACGTGGGCTGGCACTGAACGGCCATCTTTTAACGTTATGCTCTGCACATGGCCGTTCCCCTCCAGCGCAGCCGGTTCGCCGGTAACAAACTTGACGCCATTCTGTTTATGCAGATTCATAAAATACCGGCCCATCTCCTCACCAAACTGCGGTACAAACGGCAGTGCATGGCGCGACAGCACCGTCACATCGATATCCTGATTGCGCAGCGCCGCCGCCAGCTCCATGGCGATAAAGCTGTTACCGATCACTACCAGTTGCTGCTCCTGTTCCACTTCATTGAGCAAACTCTCGGCCTGGTGGATACCACGCAGTACATGCACGCCCGCCAGGTGATTGCCAGGGATATCCGGCCACACTGGCTGGCCGCCGGTGGCCAGCAGTAGCTTGTCAAAGGCGATTTGTCGGCCACCGGCAAGCGTAAGCTGGTGAGCGTGGCAATCAATATTCGCCACCTCTTCACGCAGGCTTTCGACGCCAGGCTGGCTGTAAAAGGCGCTGTCCAGCAAATGGGGAACGTCACTGATTTTCATTTTTCCCGCCGGAACGAATTTACTCAGCGCGGTGCGATCGTAGGGCGCATCATCTTCTTTATCGATCAATACCAGCTGGCCGTTAAATCCGGCGTCACGCAGCGTCATCGCCGCCGCGCTGCCTGCCGCGCCAGTTCCCAGGATCACGGCGGTTTGCGGACGCTCGCCGCGGATAAGTGAGTGGCTGGCGGGAGAAAGTGGACGCGGGTTCACCAGCACACGATTCTGCTCAAGCATCACCGGGTACTGCTTGAGGTTTTGCAGCGCCAACGGTTCGCGCCATTCGCCATTGGTGATATCAAACGCGGCTTTATGCCACGGGCAGACCAGTTTGCCATCGCATACGGCCCCTTTCTCCAGCGGCCCGCCTGCGTGCGGGCATTTACTCTGAAAGGCGCGGACTTTTGCCCCGGTGCGGATAAGGATCATTGAGGTGCCCGCGACATCCACTTTGACCGGTTGGCTTTCCGGCAAGGCATTCAGTTCAGTAACATATTGATAGTTCATCACTTTGCTCCCGTGTCAGTGTTGCGAAAACGGGCGTAACGCCAGACAGCGCACAACCACGAGGAAAAGGAAAAATAAAACGAAGCTCACAAAGTAAGCCTGGCAGAGATTAGCGGACGGGCAAAAAGACGGGGAAAATTCCGAAAAAAGGGTGAGCAAACGCGCTGCTCACCCGCTGCGTTATTGCGGTTTTTTCAGGCAACCGCTCATAAATTTACTGCGATCTTCGCCTTTAAGGGATTGTTGCGTCGCCTGGGCATTACATTCACGCATCCGCTGTTGCTGCGGCGTCAGGCTTTTTTGTCCGGGCTCAGTTTTGGTTTTTTTCAGGCAGTCACTCATGTATTTCTTACGGGCGTCTCCCGCCAGGGTTTGCGCCGTTGCCTGTTGATTGCAGAGGGTCATACGTTGTTGTTGCGGGGTCAGTGTTTTTTCAGCGGCGCTCAGCGCCGTGACAAACAGCAGACCGAAAACGAGGGTAACCAGTAATGTTATTTTCATAGCACCATCCTTCTCTTAATGTGCCTTTTAAGGATGGTACTAATTGGTGAAAAAACCACCCGGCAGCAAAGATTTACCGCCGGGAGGCCGTTACTTCAGATTCAGTGCCGCCTTCATGGTGTAGAACAGATCGGTCTGATCCGTCAGCCCCACCACGTTGCCCGCATGCGGCCCGTAAGCCGCGATACGAACCTGCGTTCCGGTATGCTCCATCGACTCCTCTTCCGAGTTGCCGTAAGTGATGGCCATTACCGCGCCGTCTTTGGTGTTCAGCGCCTGGCTCAAGCCTGGCGCTTTGGTATCTGGCGGAATGATCTGGCTGGCATGGGCGTGATCTGCGGTAACGATCACCAGCGTATTGCCATCTTTTTTGGCAAATTCCAGCGCTTTCTGTACCGCTTCGTCGAGATCAACCGTTTCGCCGATCTGACCGCACGGGTTCGCCGCATGATCCTGTTTATCGATAGACGCGCCTTCCACTTGCAGGAAGAAGCCCTTCTCATTTTTGCTCAGCAAATCAATGGCTTTTTCCGTCATTGCCGCCAGTGTTGGCACGCTGGCGGTACGTTTCGCGTTGGGCGTACAGGTCACGGCAGGTTTATCAGTATTGCCGTGCAGCGAGGCTTTTGGCCCTTCCCAGCGCACCGGCATGTTGCCATCAGAGAACAGCCCCAGCAGCGGTTTATCCTGGTTCGCTTCGGTGATCGCCGCAAGCGTAGAGGCATCGCCAACCAGCTGGTAACCGCGCGCCTGCGCCTGTTCGCGCAGCGTTTTCCCTTTCCACTCACCGGCGGTGGCGGTTTCGCTAAAGGTTTTCGCGCCGCCGCCCAGCGTGACATCCGCGCGGGCGTTCAGCAGTTGTTCGGTAATCGAACCTTTACCGCCTTTCTCCAGCGCGTTGAGCGCACACTTCTCACTGGTCACCGTCGGGCCGTAGCAGCGACGTGAGATAACGTGAGAAACCAGCGCGGCGGGCGTAGCATCTTGCAGTTCCGCAGTGGAAACGTTGCCCGTCGCCAGACCGGCGGTTTTGGCCATCTCCAGAATGGTGGTGTGATCTTTATCGTGAATGTCGACGCCGAGTGCGCCGTTATAGGTTTTCACGCCTGTGCTCCAGGCCGTGGCAGACGCGGCGGAATCGGTGACGTAATCCGGTTTGCCGGTTTTTTTGTCCAGCGAATAGTGCGTGTACTGGCCAGTCAGCGGTAATGCGTCAATACCTTTAAAGAATCCGCCAGCCCCTTCGGCATAATTTCGCGCGGCGGTAATTTCAGAATCCCCCATGCCATCGCCAATCAGCAAAATAATATTTTTGGCGGGTTTATCAATGAGGGAATCACGCAGAGCAGCGGTTTGGTCACCACTTAAACGGCGCGCACCGCCGGGCGTGGAAATATCCCCCTGAGCAGCACGATTATCAAGAACCGGTGCCGACGTCGTTTCGGCATAAATAGCAGGGGTAAAGATCAGAGGTAATAAGGCAAGAAATAATGCGCTCTGTTTCACTTTAATATTCTCCATGTACAAATACTTAAAGAAAATAAAACAGAGCGACTATAGGTAGCGCAGATGACAGTGATATGACAGTGCAGGCAGCGCGTCAGAGGTTTAGCTGCGCGGGTGCCTTAAAAGCTTTTTTACATACTGTTGCAACAACTCCGCGTCCTGATGGGTAACGTGCGTTCCCGGCCGGGCTTCTTCCAGCGCGCCTTCGATACTCTGAATTAACGCCTGTTGTTCCGTCGTCGCCATCTGGCGCAGCAGCGCGGTCACCACGATTTCCAGCGCTTCAACTTGAGCGACCAGTTCTTTCGACTCTTCTTCTTTTTCTGCAAGCTTGACCAATAACTCTGCAATGAGATTTTTCATAGCGCTATTTCCTTACGAGATTTCAAAGACGTTAGCATTGAGTTTTGATGTTGCAAAGTAGATACATGTATTATTTTTGCGGATTTTCTCACAACGCGTAATAGTCATTTAAAAAACAGGGTTAACGAAACGTTTCTCCCGCATCGAAGGCAAATGATTTGAGTGGCTTAGCGGCAAATAAAAAAAAGCGCATGGCTTATTTTCATAAGAAAAAGCGATAGTAAGGCCGAAGCAAACTTATATTATTTCGGCCCCGTTGCGTTAGCGTTTTACCCGGCGAAACGCCAGCAGTAATTGCCAAAGATTAATAAACACCACCACAGCCGTAGCGGCAAATACCCAACGGAAACCCGCCATTGCGGATACGGTCGCCCCCATCAGCGGCCCGGCGACATTTCCCAGATACATAAACGATTGGTTATAACCGAAAATACGCCCGGTGACCTGATCGCTGGAGTATTTCAGCAACAACGTCTGCACGGCGGGCAGCATCGCGCCATCGGCAAAGCCCAACATAAAGCGCAAGATCCCAAGCTGGAGCGGCGAGGTGACAAACGACATGGCGAAAAACAGCACCACGGCCACCGCCATCGTCGCCATTAAAATGCGCGATGTACCAATGCGATCGCCCAGTTTGCCGAGACGCGGCGCGGAAATCAGCGCCGAGACACCGGGCACAGCGGCGATAAGCCCACTGAGAAAAGCAATATTCGTGGTGTGCGGTGACAACGATTGAATAAACAGCGCCAGGATCGGGCCGATAGAGCCATTACACAACTGAATGACCATGGTGGTAATAAACAAACTGATGACCAGCGCCGGGTACGGCAAGGTCGAGAACACCGCTTTGCCGCTCAGACGATCGCCCTTTTTCACCGTCGGCCTGACGCCCTCTTTAATTAAAAACAGCGTAACGAGGAAACTCACCATCAGCAGTATCGCCGTGATGAGGAACACCATGCGCAGCCCTACATGGTCGGCGAGAAAACCGCCCATCAGCGGCCCGCCAATTACGCCGCTTATCTGCGCCGTGGAGAGTGTACTCAGCGCCCAGCCGCTCCGTTCGCGCGGCACCTGCGAGGCCACCAGCGCCATCGCATTGGGAATATAGCCAGAGGTCAGCCCCATCACACCGCGCAGAATCAACAGTTGCCACACATTAGTAGCAAACGCCTGCAACAGAATCGCGATCGCCATCCCCAGCGAGGCACGCAACAGCATCAGTTTGCGCCCTTTCCGGTCCGCCAGGCTGCCCCACATGGGCGAAACAATCGCCGAAACCAGAAAGGTGATACTGAACGTTAAGCCTGACCACATCGACAACGCTTCATGGGACGTCACGCCCAGTTGCGCAACATATAACGGCAAGAACGGTAGAATTTGGCTGATAGCGAGGCCGGTGAAAAAACAACCGAACCAGACCGAGATAAGATTGACCTTCCAGGATTCCATAAGTACGCGTAATTATTGAGATTTTGACAAACAGCGCACAGGTTAACAAGAATGCGCCTACGATGAGTCACCAGAGATGCGGTGACAGCGATTTCGGTATTTTATCTGCCAGCTTTCGTTTCACGCTGCTGCCTGAAAGAAAAACCCCATTATTCACAGTGGATTATGCTTAGCGACAGAGGCCAAAGCCGCGCATGCCAAGATGAAAATGGTTGGCATGCGCAGCGTTGTACTCCGGCCCAAGGCCGTTACCGTAATAGCCGCAACTGGCGCTTAACATTGCCCGCAGCCACGGTTGTGTTCTCGCCTGGCGCCAGCCCTTTAATACCGTCACGGACTGACCATTCGCCAGCCGAAAACCGCTGAGATCCAGCGCTTCTGCGCTGGCATGCTCGCTACGCCTGGCATCAGCGCGGTTGTAGATATTGCGACACGCGTAGCTGCCAAGGTGGTCGATACGCGTAAGCTGGCTGCCCATAAAGCGTTCGGTGAGTGGCCGCGCCTGTTGCTCAATAAACAGCGCGGAGCTGAGCGCCAGCGGGCAACTGGCGAGAAAACTGCTGCTCAGTTTAACCGCCCCAAAATCGCGCACCCGCACGACATTGGTTAATGGGCAATCCCCGGCGCTGTCGGCAACCGGAACCGAGGAAATCAACTGCTGCTGATTCGCCTGCGACAATAATTCCGCACAGGCTTGCGGCTGCAAGCGGCGCAGTTTGAACTGCGTGATGCGCCCGGGCGGGTCGCTAAGCTGTAACGGCGCAAACGGGTTGTAATAAGACGGCAACGCGCGGTAGCCAATCCAAATCACCGCCAGAAGAATGCACAAAACAATCAGCCCTTTCCCGCTCACGTCGCCTCCTTCTGGTTTCCAGAAAACATTATGGCAGAAGGCCGCGAATCGTGCGTTTTGACGTGCTATGGTATGTGCTTTGTGAATTCAGTGTGAGTGAACGGAGAAATGGCAAAACTGCGGGTAGGGGTCGTCTTTGGCGGCAAATCAGCGGAACATGAAGTGTCGTTACAGTCGGCGAAAAATATCGTCGACGCTATGGATAAATCACGCTTTGACGTGGTGCTGCTGGGGATCGATAAACAGGGGCAGTGGCATGTCAGCGATGCGAATAATTATCTGCTAAACGCCAGCGATCCGGCGCGTATCGCCTTAAACCCTTCGGCAAATAGTGTGGCGCTGGTGCCGGGAAACCAACAGCAGCAACTGATCCAGGCAGAAAACAGCACACCGCTTCCGAATGTCGACGTGATTTTCCCAATTGTTCACGGCACGCTGGGCGAAGATGGTTCATTGCAGGGCATGCTGCGTCTGGCGAACTTACCGTTTGTCGGCTCCGATGTGCTCGCTTCTGCAGCCTGTATGGATAAAGACGTCACCAAGCGCCTGCTGCGCGACGCCGGGCTTTCCATCGCCCCGTTTATCACGCTCACCCGCGCCAATCGCGAGCAGATTAGCTTTAGCGAGGTGCAAACCCAGCTCGGTTTACCGCTGTTTGTTAAACCCGCCAACCAGGGTTCCTCCGTGGGCGTCAGCAAAGTGACGAATGAAGCGCAGTACCAGGCGGCGGTCAACCTGGCGTTTGAATTCGATAAAAAAGTGGTTGTTGAAACCGGCATCAAAGGCCGTGAGATTGAATGCGCCGTGCTGGGCAATGACTCTCCGCAGGCCAGTACCTGTGGCGAAATCGTGCTTAACAGCGAGTTTTATGCCTACGACACCAAATACATTGATGAAAACGGTGCGCAAGTGGTAGTGCCCGCCGACATTGATCCGGCAATCAACGATAAAATCCGCGGCATTGCGGTGCAGGCTTATCAGACGCTGGGTTGTGAAGGGATGGCGCGCGTGGATGTGTTCCTGACGCCGGAAAACGAGGTGATCATCAACGAAATCAACACGCTGCCAGGGTTTACCAATATCAGCATGTACCCGAAACTGTGGCAGGCGAGCGGCATTGGTTACAGCGAGTTAATCACACGTCTGATTGAACTGGCGATTGCGCGCCATCAGGCTAACAGCGCGCTGAAAATTACCGTTAACAGCTAATTATTGCGGTTTATCCGCCGTCTCCTCGTCCTCCGGGCGGCGGCGGATAATTAACCCGGCCAGCCAGAAACCAATCACCCAGGTCACCAGCCCCACCGCGTAGGTTTGCCAGCCTTTGGCTTCAAACCCCAGCAGCCCGACCACGCCATTCAGAATAAAGATCAACCCAATCGCAAACGCGTAATAGTGCCAGTCACGGCGGATTTTTACAGGCAGCTTCATGACAACTCCGGCAGTCAAAACGGCATCATCGCACAACCACCGCTTACCGTCTGTGGCGTATGCGGAAATTCTGAAATGTTACCAAGGTAATTAAAACGTTACAGAAATGTGAGCATCGGCAAAAATCATCCAACTGGAATCATTCCCGGGGCGAAATTATCACCATTCTGATGTTGACAAAGCGGTACAACTGCCAAAATTAGCGTCAGTTGAGGCCACACGCCAACTAAATCGAGCGTTAAAAGTAAAGAGTACCGGAGGTCTTATGGCTGACTTTACTATGTCGAAACCCTTTAAGGGCGCAAAACAACGTGACACCTCCAGACCGGGTAATATTGCTTACGCCATATTCGTACTACTCTGCTTCTGGGCGGGTGCGCAGTTGCTGAACCTGCTGGTGCACGCACCGGGCGTGTTCGAGCATCTGATGCAAGTGCAGGACACCACCCGCCCCCACGTAGAAATGGGAATGGGCGTCGGCACGATTTTCGGTCTTGTGCCTTTCCTCGTGGGAAGCGCCCTGCTCGGCGTCATCTTCCTTATCTTACGCTGGCGACACCACCATTCGCGCTAGTTCTGCGCCATGCAGGCGGCCCGACGATCGTCGACGCGCTTCGCAAACCATGCTGTTGTCAGGTTGCGCGTGATCTTCGGGCTTTCCAGCTTGATCCCTGGCAGTACCTCTCTCGGCAATGGTTTGCCGTTTTTCTTTTCAGCGAGCCGATACACTTCGCGATAGAGTTTAGTCTCTTCCAGCTTGTCGCTGTCTCCACGCTCCAGTTGCCGACGGATATCACGATCGCTCATGCCAAGCGACGCGCCCAGTTTGCGCACGGCTAATTCTGTCGTACCCGCATCGCTGCTGCCATACAAAATCAGGTCGCCGTCGAGCGCCAGTTTCACGCCGGTCGCTTTGCTGATGGCGTTCTGAAACGCCGCGTTACGGCTGGCATACAGCCCGGCGTTAAAATCGGCGAAACGGTAAATGGGTGCGGTGTAATTGGCCGGATAATTGAGCAGATGATAGGTGCCAAACCATAATCCACCGCGGCGACTGAAAACCTCCTGGCGCACGGTGCCTGCCATTTTCCACGGATAACCGTCCGTATGCTGCTCGGCAAACGCAACGCTAATCTGCATCGGCCCACCGGTGCGCACCGGGTTAAGCGAACCAAACAATTTTTGCCCCATCGGCACCATGCCAATGAAGTCATCAAAAATGGCGCTGAGCTCTTTTTCCGTGCGCACATTGTCTAACCGTTCGCTGTAGCTTTTACCATTCGGCGACGGAATTTTTAGCGCCGTATGCACCAGCATCGTTGGGATGTGCATCCGCTCGGCGCGCTTGTCGATCTCTTTCCAGGCGATTTTATTCAGCCCCGGTACCACCGGATCAGACCGGTAATTGGATTCCTGCTGCGCCACCGCCAGCACCGAACAGATGTTCTCCAGCGTTGGAGAGAGCTTCTGACTGCTAAAGGTCGTCGCCAGATCCTGCGCCCAGCCTTCACGATCTTTTACACTGGCGGGGATCGTTCGCCGCACCACGCTTGCGACATCCATCGGCTTGTTCTGCTGTTGTTCCAGCGCTTTTTCTTTTTCAGCTTCGGCTTCTTTTTGCGAAAGCGTGCCCTGCGTACTACACCCGGCGAGAATCAACGTCGCCAGTAACCAGCCAAAACGGGGGACGTAAACCATAACGTTCCTTGTGTTAACCAAAAGTATGGGGCACAGGCTGGATCTCCTGCCCATCCAGCTCACGCTCAAAACTGCGTAAACGTTTATAGATAGACATCAGCTCCACCAGCGTCGTCCAGGAAGAGATCAAATACTGGAACGAACTGCGCACCTGCTCAAACACGTTAGTTATCTGGCGCATCAGACCGAAAGTGATAGCCCCGGCAGCAATCGTCGGGAACAGCACAATCAGGCCAACCACCACATCAACCTGCATGTACAGGATACGGGCGATATTGAAATACATATAGTGAAAATAGAGCCGGAAATAGTTACGGCGCACGGCAGCGAACAGCTCCGCAACGGTATGCGGCCTGGCGCGACCAGCATCATCTTCGCCATAGACCAGCTCTTTACGGTAAGCCGCTTCCACGCGCTGGTTTTTAAACGCCAGCCCCGGCAGCTTGATACCTACAAATGCCAGCAGCACGGTGCCGAGCAACGCCCAGCTTACGGCGGCAATCACCAGCCCATATGGGATGTGCCCTACCACCGGTATTTCCTGTACATGCGGCGATAGCGCCACCAGCACCGGCAAAAAAGCAATCAACGTCATGATGGCGTTAATAAAACTGGTGCCCATATCTTCAAGCGTCGAGGCGAAACGCATGGTGTCTTCCTGTACGCGCTGCGCTGCGCCTTCGATATGGCGCAAACGATCCCAGTGCGCCATATAGTATTCGTTCATCGCCGTACGCCAGCGGAACACATAATGGCTGACGAAAAAGTTGTTGAGCACCGCCACCGTGACGGCAATCAGCGCGATCCACAAAAACACACCAATCTCGCTGTATAACTGATGAATGCTGACTTTGTTCGGCGCACTGAGCGCGGTCTGGATAAGATCGTAAAACGGCTGATACCAGGCGTTAATGGCGACATTCACTTCCACCAAAAACCAGGTGACAAAGATAATTAACGCAGTACCCAGAATCGACCAGCGCTGCCAGCGATGCGGCGAAAAGGTAAACCAGAAAAGAGCAAAAACGCCGACACAGAGCGCGTAATAGGCGTAAAAAAGCAGGTAACCCGGGCTCCAGAAACGCGCGGCGCTAATCGGCACATCCGCAGACGCACCGGTGAGACGCATCAACCACGCTTCCCCACCCGCCTGCCAGAAAACCACGGTAATCGCGGTCCAGATGAACACCGACAAAAAGAACAACGCCGGTTTCGGAAAGAAGGACTTAAACATAATGCTCTCCTGCTCACTTCTTATTATTTACGACAAATGCTGTGCATCGCTGTATGTAAGCCCCTTAATGGGCCGCGACAAAAAAAGCGCCGCGAAGTGCGGCGCCGTCTGGTTAAATCTGACCTGAGGTTAACGCCTTAGTTCGTTTGCCATTCGTGAAGAATTGTTTCGACGGGTTTCACCAATACCGGGTTGCCAGGCACCGTTAGCGTGCGCCACACCTCGTTATAGTGATCGATTAACACCGAGGCCCGTGCCGCCGGACGATTCGCCGTGGTGTGCGCATCTTGCGCGACGGTAATGGCGTAACCACGGCTGGCGCCGTTTTTCAGCGTGGTATCCACGCAGTAATCGGTGGCGCATCCGCACATCACAAAGGCGCGAATATCATGCTCTCGCAGCACGCTTTCAAGCGTGGTGTGATAAAACGCGTCGCAGGCGGTTTTGGTGACATACAGCGCATTCGCCGGTTGCGTCAGCTCCGGCAAAAGAGCAAACCCGTCACTGCCCTCTTCCAGCCCACCGGCCTCGGCATGTTGAATAAAAATCACCGTATCCGCTGCCGCGGTCAGTTGGTTAATGCGCGCCACGCAGTGCTCACGCTCAATACGCTCTGTGGCAAACACGCCGTTTTGCATATCCACCACCATCACTACCCGTTGACTTGCCATTGCCTGACTCCTGAGTGCGGGAAAGGAAGAGGTTATCACAGCCCTCTTCCCCCGAAGTCATAGGGAAAAAATTTCATATTTACCCATCGTTACGTATTAGGGCGAAATAACACGCTTATTGGTGCTTTGCATCGAAACGCCAGGTAGTATAAATATCCTCTATCGTTCCCATTCTTATATGGATCCCCTTCGTTGAAACGTTGTCTGCTTTTCTCCGCGTTGCTCTGCGCGCTGAGTATGACCAGCGCCCGTGCGGCGCAACAATCTCCCGATCCGGTATTTGCCTCTGACATTGTCGATCGTTACGCCAACCACATCTATTACGGTAGCGGTGCGACCGGGATGGCAATGGTGGTCATTGACGGTAACCAGCGCGTATTCAGAAGCTTTGGTGAAACCCGCCCGGGCAACAATGTGCGCCCACAGCTGGATTCGGTTATCCGTATTGCTTCGCTCTCCAAACTGATGACCAGCGAAATGCTGGTAAAACTGCTCGATCAAGGCCGGGTGCGCCTCGACGATCCCTTAAGCAAATATGCACCGCCGGGCGCACGCGTGCCGACTTACGAGGGTACGCCGATCAAGCTGGTTAACCTCGCGACCCACACCAGCGCGCTGCCGCGTGAGCAGCCTGGCGGCGCGGCGCACCGTTCAGTATTTGTCTGGCCAACGCGCGAGCAGCGCTGGAGCTGGCTTTCCACCGCGAAGCTGAAAACCGCGCCAGGCTCGCAGGCGTCTTACTCTAACCTGGCGTTTGACCTGCTGGCCGATGCACTTTCTCAGGCGGCGGGCAAACCCTATCCGCAGCTGTTTGAAGAGCAGATAACCCGCCCGCTGGGGATGAAAGACACCACTTTTACCCCGTCGCCGGATCAGTGCAAGCGCCTGATGGTGGCGGAAAAAGGTGCCAGTCCGTGTGACAATACGCTGGCGGCGATTGGCAGCGGCGGCGTTTACTCCACGCCAGGCGATATGATGCGCTGGATGCAGCAGTTCCTCTCGTCCGATTTCTATACCCGCAACAGCCAGGCCGACCGTATGCAAACGCTGATCTACCCGCGTAATCAGCTGACTAAAGTGATCGGCATGGATGTCCCCGGCAAAGCCGACGCGCTCGGCCTCGGCTGGGTCTATATGGCACCGAAAGACGGTCACCCGGGCATCATCCAGAAAACCGGCGGTGGCGGCGGTTTCATCACCTATATAGCGATGGTGCCGCAGCATAACGTCGGCGTCTTTGTGGTGATGACCCGTTCCCCGCTGACGCGCTTTACCAGCATGAGCGACGGCGCGAATGACCTGGTCAGCGAGCTGAGCAACAACAAACCACTGGTGGTTCCGGCCTCCTGATGCGGCAAAAGGCAGGCGGCTTGCCGTCTGCCTTCCCCTTTTAACAGCGATTTTGGTAAAACAGCCCACCGCCTTTTCGGCTACAATGCCGCCATCTGTTCCACAAACATCAGGCATACCATGACCGATTTAATTACTCGCCCCCGCCGCCTGCGCAAATCGCCTGCGCTACGCGCCATGTTTGAAGAGACAACACTGAGCAAAAACGACCTGGTGTTGCCGATCTTTGTTGAAGAAGAAATTGACGATTACAAAGCCATCGCCGCCATGCCGGGCGTGATGCGTATTCCGGAAAAATATCTGGCGCGCGAAATAGAACGCATCGCCAAAGCGGGCATCCGTTCGGTAATGACGTTCGGTATCTCGCACCACACGGATGCCACCGGCAGCGATACCTGGCAGGAAAACGGCCTGGTGGCGCGGATGTCGCGTATCTGCAAAGAGACAGTGCCGGAAATGGTGGTGATGTCCGACACCTGTTTTTGCGAATACACCTCGCACGGCCACTGCGGCGTGTTGTGCGATCACGGCGTGGATAACGACGCCACGCTGATTAATCTCGGTAAACAAGCGGTGATTGCCGCTGCGGCAGGCGCCGATTTCATTGCGCCATCAGCGGCGATGGACGGTCAGGTGCAGGCGATTCGCCGTGCGCTGGATGCGGCGGGCTTTACCGATACCGCCATCATGTCCTATTCGACCAAATTCGCCTCATCCTTCTACGGCCCGTTCCGCGAAGCCGCGGGCACGGCGCTGAAAGGCGATCGTAAAACTTATCAGATGCACCCGATGAACCGCCGCGAAGCGATTCGCGAGTCGCTTATCGATCAGGCCGAAGGCGCAGATTGCCTGATGGTGAAACCGGCTGGCGCTTATCTCGATATCCTGCGTGATATCCGCGAGCGCACCGAACTGCCGCTGGGCGCTTATCAGGTGAGCGGCGAATACGCGATGATCAAGTTTGCCGCTCAGGCAGGCGCAATTGATGAAGACAAAGTAGTACTGGAAAGCCTGGGTGCGATTAAACGCGCCGGCGCGGATTTGATTTTCAGCTATTTCGCCCTCGATCTCGCCGAACGCGGCATCCTCTGAACGAAGCGGGCCTGGCCCGCTTTTTTTTGCCTTTCCTTCTGATTCTCCTGCCGTCTTTAAAGTGTCATTTCTTCATTGTAATGAAATGTAAGCGTCATCTTCGCCCTTTACTGTCATCGACAAGACGGGAGGAGAAATCACCATGTTTAGTCTCGACAATGTACTTGAGGATCTCTGGCCACAGGCCAGGCCAGCCCCCTGGCAAAAAAATCTGCTCAGACGCCTGCTCTATGAGCAAGAGTTTCAGCAGTTCGCCGCGCACCACCCTCACCTGAAAGGGCTGGATATGGTGGAACAAGTACTCGAACATCTACAAATCCGCTGCACCGTTCCCGCTCACTGCCTCGAACAAATTCCTGAACATGGCCCGTTGGTCATCATTTCCAACCATCCGACAGGCACACTCGACGGGCTGGCGCTGTTGTACGCCGTTTCCCGCGTACGCCGCGATGTGAAAGTGGTCACCAACCGCATGCTGACGCACCTTGAGCCGCTCAGTTCCCTGTTTATTCCGGTGGATAACATGGGTGGTCGCACGCGTAAATCCTCATTGCAGCAAATGGAAAACCAGTTGCAAAGCGGCGGCGTGTTGATCTTCTTCCCGGCCGGGGAAGTGTCGCGCATGACGCGCAAAGGCATTCGCGATAAAAGCTGGCACGCCGGGTTTATCAAGCTGGCCAGTAAATTCCGCACGCCGTTACTGCCGGTGTGGATTGACGCGCGCAACAGCGCCCTGTTCTACGCCAGCGCGATGGTCTCTGAAACGCTTCCCTTTATACTGCTGATGCAGCAGATGTTTCGCCGGCGCGACAGCGCACTGCCGATCAAAATCGGTGAACGTATTCCCTGGGACAGCTGGCACACGCCGCAGCTCGCGCCGCGCGAGCTGGCCGATAAGTGTCGCCAACATGTCCTGCGTCTTGGCAAGGGATTGCCCGGCCCCTTCAAAACCGAATGCGCCATCGCACGTCCGGAAGCGCGCATTACGCTGCGTCGGGAGCTTAACAACGCCGAGTGCCTCGGTCGCACCGCTGATGGCAAGATCATCTATCTGTGGCAACGTAAAGGGCAGGAAGATGCGCCGCTGCTGCGCGAGCTTGGACGGCTGCGTGAAATCGCCTTCCGTGCCGTGGGCGAAGGCAGCGGTAAACGTCGTGATACGGATAAATATGACGACGATTACCTGCATCTGATTTTGTGGGATGAAGCCGATCTGGAAATTGTCGGCGCTTACCGTTTTATGCCTACAGCGCAGCAAATGGCGGCGCGCGGCGTCGAAGGGTTATACAGCCACAGCCTGTTCCATTACGACGATCGCATGGCGGATGTGCTGCGCCACGGCATTGAACTGGGGCGCAGTTTTATTCAGCCGCGCTACTGGGGACGTCGCGGGCTGGATTATCTGTGGTCGGGTATCGGTGCCTATCTGGCACGTTATCCGCAGTATCGCTACCTGTTTGGCCCGGTCTCTATTTCCGGCGGGATGCCTCCTGCGGCGCGCGATCTGCTGGTGGCGTTCTACCGTCTGTGGTTCCCGGCAACCTGGCCGCTGGCGTCATCGCGCCGCCCGTGGCCTGCCAGCATGCCGGAAGTGCTGGCGCAATTTACCGGCGATGACTACACCGAAGATCTGACGCGGCTGAAATCGCTGCTGGGAAACCTGGGCTGCGGCATTCCGCCGCTGTATAAACAATATTCCGAACTGTGTGAGCCTGGCGGCGTGCAATTTATTGATTTCGGCTGCGACCCGGACTTCAACAACTGCGTGGATGGTCTGGTGCTGGTAGATTTAACGCACCTGAAAGCAAACCGCTACGAGCGCTATATTGCTGCGCATCTGCCGCAGCCGGAAACAGAAACGGCATAAAGTAAACCGGCATAAAATATAAAAGCCGTCGCGTTATGCGTGACGGCTTATTAATGGATCCTGTCAGCCATGCACCAGCCGCAACTGTGCTCGTCGGCTATTTAAACGAGGGTTGTCGGTAAAAATGACATATAAAATGGGTCGCCAGGCCATGACGTCCTCCTTTGCTAAATATCATCCTGGGTTTGGCTGAAAATTATTGTGTCAAACTAAAGTGCCAGACAATTCAGGTCAACCCATTATTCCGGATTAGATTTAACATCAGGTTAGTAGACTAATGATATGTGTTGCGCCTCACAAAAAACAAAATGAATCACGCAGTAAAATCAACATGTTAAGTTATTGTGAAATGCACCATTTAAATAACACATCGTCACTTTAATTAAAGCCTGATATAACAAAAAAGAGCTAAGAATAGTCGGATTTAAATTTCCAGTTATTCCCTATAACATTTCCAGAAACCGGGCTATCGCCTTTTTTATTAACCTGCCGGCAATTAATTTCACCTTAAGCAGCATATTCGCCAGTTTCACCATTGCAGGGCAGACTGCACCAGAATCCGATCTGCCACGGTGCAAGCCATGCAGCATTTCAAAACCATAATCATCTAACTATTTAATTAACCAAGAAATATATCTCCTGGCATCGCCTTTGCACATTCACCGCTAACTGTATTCAATGGCGAGGCAGTAAAGCATGAGCACACAAACAACATTAAAAAGAACACTGGGCAGTTTCCGTCTGTGGGGCATTGCCGTCGGACTGGTGATTTCAGGAGAGTATTTTGGCTGGAGCTATGGCTGGTCGCAGGCCGGGACACTCGGCTTTTTGATTGTCGCGCTGTTAATTGCCGCGATGTACTGCGCCTTTATCTTTAGTTTTACCGAGCTGACCACCGCCATTCCTCATGCCGGTGGTCCTTTCGCTTACGCGTACCGCGCATTTGGGCCAACGGGCGGGTTTATCGCCGGGTTTGCCACCTTAATCGAATTCGTCTTCGCGCCTCCGGCTATCGCCATGGCGATTGGTGCGTACCTGAACGTGCAGTTCCCGTCGCTGGATGCGAAATGGGTGGCCTGCGGCGCGTACCTCATCTTTATGACGCTGAACATTCTCGGCGTCGGCATTGCCGCCACATTTGAGCTGATTGTCACCCTGCTGGCCATTTTCGAGCTGCTGGTGTTTATGGGCGTGGTGGCACCGGGCTTCTCATGGGGCAACTTCACCGCTAACGGCTGGGCAGGCGCTGAGAGCTTCAGTAGCCTGGCCCTGCCGGGCATGTTTGCCGCGATCCCCTTTGCCATCTGGTTCTTCCTCGCTATTGAAGGTGCGTCTATGGCAGCGGAAGAAGCCAAAGATCCGAAACGCACCATCCCGCGCGCACTCGGCGGCGGTATTTTAACCCTCACCGTGCTGGCGGTTGGCGTGATGATTTTTGCCGGTGGCGTCGGCGACTGGCGTGCGCTGTCGAATATTAACGACCCGCTGCCGCAGGCGATGAAAGTGGTGGTCGGCAACAGCAGCGGCTGGTTGCATATGCTGGTGTGGCTCGGTTTGTTTGGCCTGGTGGCATCGTTCCACGGCATCATTATGGGTTACTCACGCCAGATCTATTCGCTGGCGCGCGCGGGCTATCTGCCGGCAAGCCTGGCGAACCTCAACCGCAAAACCCGCACGCCGCATCTGGCGATCCTCGCCGGGGGCGTGGTCGGCATTGCGGCGATTTTCTCCGACTCGCTGGTGACCATCAGCGGTATGCCGCTCACCGCCTGTATTGTGACGATGTCCGTTTTCGGGGCTATCGTTATGTATATCACCTCAATGGCCGCGCTGTTTAAGCTGCGCCGCAGCGAACCGGAACTTGAGCGCCCGTTTAAAGCGCCACTCTTCCCGTACGCGCCCGCGTTTGCGCTGGGCATGGCGGTGCTCTGCCTGGTGGCGATGGTCTGGTATAACACGCTTCTGGCACTGATCTTCGCGCTGATGATGCTGGGCGGCTATATGTGGTTTCGTAAAACGGCGCACGCGCGTGAACGTGCCGAGATGGACCCGCAACTGCGGGCGCTCTCCTGAGGAGACGGAATGTATAAAACCACGCTGGCTCACCGTACTTATCAATTCGATAGCCTGAAAACGTTGATGGCGAAAGCCTCCCCGGCGCGATCCGGGGATGTACTGGCAGGTGTTGCGGCACAGTCGGCAGAAGAGCGGATGGCGGCGAAAATCGCCCTTGCGGATGTGCCGCTACGCGAACTTCTCGCCTTGCCGCTCATCCCGTATGAAGACGATGAAGTGACGCGGTTAATCATCGATACCCACGATAGCCGCGCGTTTGCCCTGATAGCCCACCTGACGGTGGGCGAATTCCGCGACTGGCTGCTGGCCGACAGCACCGACACCGCCACGCTCAGCCATGTTGCACCGGCGATCACCCCGGAAATGGCCGCCGCCGTCAGTAAGCTAATGCGCAACCAGGATTTGATCCTCGCGGCCAGCAAATGCAGCGTGATCACCCGTTTTCGCAACACCATTGGCCTGCCGGGTCACCTGAGCGTGCGTTTACAGCCCAATCACCCGACCGACGATCTGAAAGGCATTGCCGCCAGTATGCTCGATGGCCTGCTGTATGGCGCGGGCGACGCGGTGGTGGGCATCAACCCGGCCAGCGATAGCCTGCCGGTGCTGCAAAAGCTCAACCACATGATGGCAGACATCATTGAGCGCTTTGCCATTCCTACCCAGTCCTGCGTACTGACGCATGTCACCAATACCATTCAGCTCATTGAACGCGGCGCACCGGTTGATCTGGTGTTCCAGTCGGTTGCCGGTACTGAAGCCGCTAACAGCGGTTTTGGCATCAATCTGGCGCTATTACAGGAGGCGCATGAGGCGGCGCTGAGCCTGAAGCGCGGCACGCTCGGCACAAACGTGATGTATTTTGAAACCGGCCAGGGCAGTTGTCTTTCTGCCAACGCGCACCACGGCGTCGATCAGCAAACCTGCGAAGCACGCGCTTACGCTGTCGCACGGCACTTCAAGCCGCTGTTGGTCAACACGGTGGTCGGTTTTATCGGCCCGGAATACCTCTACGACGGCAAGCAGATCATCCGCGCCGGGCTGGAAGATCACTTCTGCGGCAAACTGATGGGGCTGCCGATTGGCTGCGACGTCTGCTACACCAACCACGCGGAAGCGGATCAGGACGATATGGACACGCTGCTGACGCTGCTGTGCACCGCCGGGCTGACTTTCCTGATTGGCGTACCGGGCGCGGATGACATCATGCTCAATTACCAGAGTACCTCGTTCCACGATGCGCTCTACGCCCGCCGCTTGCTGGGGCTGAAACACGCGCCGGAGTTCGCCGAGTGGTTAACCAAAATGCAGATTATCGACACCCACGGTCAGTTACGCCTGACCGGCGCGAACCACCCGCTGCTGACCGTGATGCCACAAGGAGCGCACGCATGAATGGACCCGATGCCTGGACACTGCTGCGTGAGTTTACCGATGCCCGTATTGCGCTGGGGCGCAGTGGCGCAAGCCTGCCGACGCGGGAAGTGCTCAACTTTGGCCTCGCGCACGCCCAGGCGCGTGATGCCATTCACCAGCCCTTTGACAGCGAAAGCCTGGCGCATCAGCTCCATGCACTTGGCTTAAAAACACTGGACGCGCACAGCGCCGCCGCCGACCGGCACATCTACCTGAACCGCCCGGATCTCGGGCGCAGGCTCAGTGATGAGAGCCGCGAAACGCTTGCTGCTCATCGCCCGGCCGCGCATGATCTGCTGCTGGTGATTGGCGACGGGCTCTCTTCCCACGCCGTACACCGCCAGTCAGTCGGGCTTATCACCGCCCTGCTGCCCTATCTGGACACGCTGGGTATCTCCCTGGGCCCCATCGTGCTGGCGCACCAGTCGCGCGTGGCGCTGGGCGATGACATTGGCGAAACGCTGGGCAGTAAAGCGGTGGCGATACTGATTGGTGAGCGTCCGGGGTTATCCTCGCCCGATAGCCTCGGTGTCTACCTCACCTGGAAGCCAGAACGCCAGCGCATTGAATCCGAGCGCAACTGCATCTCCAACATTCGCCCGGAAGGGCTGAATTACGAGGCTGCCGCGTTTAAGCTCGCCTGGCTGCTGGAACAGGCATTTCTGCGCCGTCTCACCGGCGTCAAACTGAAAGATGAAAGTGATAACCCGGCGCTGCACGGGCGCGTGACACCCCGCATTACGCCCTGATCTCAGTACAGAGCGCTGGCGTGACGAAGCGCTCTTTCTCCCCTCGTCATCTACACTCTTTACGTTATTTACGGCGACCCCGTGGAGGGCGTATGGAGAAAAAAAACAGCACTGACGCAGAGCGAACATGGCCCGTGGAAGACAACCCTTTCTGGCTGCATGTGGAAATGCAGGTGCAAAAATGGGGGGCGATAGCGCTTATCGCCATTGTGATTGCCGGGCTGTGCGGGCTCTTTTCCCAGGGCTTACTAAGCAAAAAAACGGCGATCAGCGCCGATCAACGTCTCACCGTCGAGTACGACCGCTTTGGTCGGCTACAAAGCGATCTGGACATGCAGATAACCGCCAATGCCACGGCCGATAACCGCATCACCTTCACCCTGGGCGGCGATTTCATGCACGATTTTGAGATCCGCACCCTGCAACCACAACCGTTAAACATGTACAGCCGCAGCGGCGAACTGGTGCTGGAATATGCCCGCCCTGCCGCCGATAAACCGCTGACCGTATGGCTGGGGCTGACACCGCTCGGCATCGGTAACAGCACGCAGCGGATTTCAGTAAATAACGCAACCCCGGTCACCCTGACGCAGTTTATCTGGCCCTGAGGAGAACGCGATGGACATGGTATTACGCGCGATAGCTATCTATCTGGTGTTGATGGTGGTGTTCAAAATCGCCGGACGCCGGGCGCTGCTACAGATGACCTCTTTTGATCTCATTTTGCTGCTGATCATCAGTGAAGCCACGCAACAAGCGCTGCTCGGCAATGACTTCTCCGTGACCGGCGCGGCGCTGACCATTATCACGCTGGTGGTGGTGGATATCTTATTCGGCACGCTGAAGAAGTATGTCAAAGGGGCGGAGAACCTGATCGACGGCACACCGGTGGTGTTAGTGGAGAACGGCCAAATGCTGGAAAACAAAATGCGCGAAGCCGATATCACGCGCGACGACATTATGGTGTCAGCGCGAAACAACCAGGGCATTGCCGATCTGGCGGAGATTAAATTCGCCATTCTTGAGCGCAACGGCCATATCTCGATTATTCCCAAAAACTCATCATAACGTTTCACTCGCTATACTTTGCTTACCGAGTCACCACCGAATTAACGAAAAATACCCTATGAATGAAGATGTTACCTTAACTAACAACATGAATGCGCTGCTCTGCCTGCCCATTCCGATGCTGGCAGCGCAGTTGGGTGAGTTGCTGACACAAAAACAGCTGCGCGTCACCACGGCGGAATCCTGCACCGGCGGGCAAATCGCCACCGCGCTGTGCGCCGCAGGCGATACGCCAGCCTTCTTTGGCTGCGGGTTTGTCTCGTTTACCGATGAAGCGAAAAGCACCCTGTTGCATGTTAAACGCGAAACGCTGGCGCGCTGGACAGCGGTGAGCGAGCAGACAGCCAGCGAGATGGTGCAAGGCGCTTGCGCGGTCAGCCATGAACCGGTCGGGATTGCTGTCACCGGTTATGCCGGCCCGGACGGCGGCGAAGATGGTACGCCTGCCGGAACCGTGTGGTTTGCCTGGGCGCTACCAGGGCAATCTCCAATCACGGCACTGCGTCATTTTGCCGGGGATTGCGAAAGCGTGATTGAGCAGTCGGTGAAATATGCGCTGGCAAGGTTAATAACACTGTTAAACGGCTAACCTTTTCACGTCGTCGCGCGTCGTTATGTCGCGCTGGCTCCCTTTTTCGTCCATCACGCTGTAAACCTCAATAATCAGGCCGCACAGGGCCTGATGACCCGCATTACGCGCGCGCGAAGGTAGCGAGCGGGTTAATGCTCACCTGCGTGTTGTGACGCCAGGTTGTCAGTCACTCACTCTCTGCTGCGCCACGAGGCAATGTTGTGAAAAACTCACACCTTTGTGTGATGCGCTACGCTTGGTTAATAAATAAAAATCTGAGCGAGGAGCCGCCCATGACCACTACGCAGACCCTTTTCCCACGCCGTCAACCGCACGCGGACCCGCAAGATCCACACCTTTTCAACTGGGCGAAAAACGCGGTACTGGCCAGCAAAAACGCCGTTATCCATGTGGAAAATGAAGCGCAGTTGCAGCAGGTGATTACCGCAGCTGCCGGGCGCGTGCGGGTGATGGGTAGCCGTATGTCGCCCGGGCGTATGCTAAAACTGAGCCAGCCGGGCGATACGCTGCTTGATATCTCTGCGCTGCGCGGTGTGCTGGCGGTGGATGAGGATAGCGTGACGTTTGGCGCCGGGACGCCGTTGCACGAAGTGTTTGAACTGCTCACCGGCATGAACCGCATGCTGCACGCGTCGCCGGGCGTGATTGACTCGCAAACGCTGGCTGGCGCCATTTCGACAGGAACCCACGGCCAGGGCATGCAGCAAAGCTCGCTGGCGGATGAAGCGCTGCGCATCCGGCTGGTGGATGCCGACGGGCAGATCTATGAGATTGACCGCCAGCAGCCAGAGTTTGCCGCCGCGCAACTGGCGCTCGGCACGCTGGGGGCAATTACCGCCGTCACCCTGCGCACGCGCCCGGCAACGCTGTATACCTGCTTTAAAAGCGCCAGCAGCGCCGACAATCTGGCGCAAGACCTGCTTAGCTGGAACCAGCAATGGGCGTTCAGCAAAACGTGGTGGTTCCCGGATGAAAACAAAGTTCATACCTGGAATGCGCGCGAATCCACCGCCGATGAGATGGCGCTATGGCGCGATAACCATGGCGATCTGGTCGAGCGGGAAGAGACCGACACGCAGATGAACGACACGGTGGAAAAAACGCTGGAGCAGATGCATGACGACACCAATATTGTTGATGAAAACGGCAAGCCGTTTCGCACCGTGACGCGCTTTAAAGACTTTTCAGATGTCATTGGCGATATCTATCAGGTGTTCTGCCGCGGTATTGCCACCCCGCAAATTAATATTGAAATTGGCATTCCGCTGGCGCGCGCCCCGGCGGTGATTGCGCGCATTAAAGCGTGGCATCAGCAATCGCACCCGCATATGCACTACCCGATTATTTTGCGCTGTACCGGGCCTTCCGACGCGTGGCTAAGCCCGGCCTGGCAGCAGCCAACCTGTTTTTTTGGCTTTGTGGTCTATTACGCCGAAGACGGCTCGCTCTCTGAAGAGGGGCTGGCGTTTCTGCGCGCCGCCGAACAGTTGCTGGCAGAAGAAGGCGGGAAGCCGCACTGGGGGAAATACTTCGATCCGACGCTATACGACTGGCCAACGCTCTACCCGCAATGGACGGCGTTTCAGGCTGTACGCCAGCGTTTTGATCCGCAGGGCAAATTCCTCAACACGTTTATGGCGGAGCTGTTGTCATGAGCGCCGCCTTCGCCTGGGTCACTCTTCTGACGCAGCCCGATTACCTGCCGGGCGTACAAACGTTGCACCGTTCGTTACGCGCCAGTGGTTCGCCGTGGCCGCTGGTGGTGATGGTGACCGACGCCATTGACGAGAGCACGCGCCAGCACCTGAACGCGCAAGGCTGCAAGGTGCGGGAAGTGCCGGTTATCGGCCCCGATCCCACACTTGAAAGCCGCTATGCGAACGCCCGTTTTGCCGACGTGTGGAGCAAACTGGCGGTGTGGACGCTTGAGGAATACCAACGGGTGGCGTTTCTCGATGCCGATATGCTGGTGCTGCAAAATATGGATCATCTCTTTGAACTGCCACTGGCTCCAGGCACTATTGCCGCCTGCCATGCCTGTCGCTGTAACCCTAACCATATCGAAAGCTACCCGGCGAGCTGGCGGCCGGAAAACTGTTATTACAGCTGGTGTACGGACGCGCAAATGCACGCCAACCCACCGGCGTCGCTGGACAACTACCTGAACGGCGGTTTTCTGCTGCTCACGCCGGATAAATCCCTCTATCAGCAGATGATGGCGACGCTGGCGGAGAAAGCCGACATTTCGGACTATGTGTTCGCCGAGCAGGATTTTCTCAACGAAGTATTCCGCGACCGCTGGCTGCCGCTGCATTACGGCTATAACGCCTTAAAAACATTGCCGCTTCAGCATCCGCAAATGTGGGATTTCGCGCAGGTGAAAAACCTCCACTTCATTATCGACAAACCATGGGAAACGCGCCCCGAACCCGGTGACAATGGCTATGAACTGCATCGATTGTGGTGGAAATATGCGTAATTTCTCATGAACACACCATTGCCGGAACGCGAACGTGCCGCGGCCTTTGCGTTTACTGTTCCGGCCAATGATGTTCTTGTGCGACAGCCAGCAGCCAGTCGCGAAAGGCGTGGCAAAGTGGTTCTAACAGCGCCGATTTATCGTAGATCAGCAGCATCCCGCCGCTGTTTTCCAGCGGGTGCAGGATGCCTTCGCTCCCGGCCTGCACCGTACGGCGAAAAGCAAAATCGATCCCTTCCGTTTTCAAATCAACGTCCCGCGTAGCGGTAGTGATAAGCACCTCGGCATGCGGGTAATAACGTTCAAAGCCACCAAGCCTTGGCAGCAACCAGTGCATGGCAAAATCTGTTGAACAACTGACACTCACGCGGTTGTGCGCCGTTGCGTCAATTAACCGGTGGGTGGCATGCGAAATCTGATGAAAGGCAGGCTGAATCGCCCGCAGGTAAATTTTCCCTTCCGGCGTCAGCGTGAGCACGCGCGAGCCGCGCATAAACAGCCGCACATTCACCCAGGCTTCCAGTTTGGCAATTTGCTGGCTCACTGCGCTGGCGCTGATAGATAACGCCGCTGCCGCCGCTTTCATACTGCCGTGTTGTGCGACAGCATGAAAACAGATGAGCGCCTGCAAAGGCGGTAAGGTCATTGCCGATCTCCGCATCAGTTAAGTCACACTAAACTTTAGCAAAAATACGGCTTCATCAGCCAACAGTGGCGTTTATCAGACTGAGAGAAAAACCTGCGGCGTTTTGCCGTCTGAATGCGGGCTGACCTCGACATCGGCACCGTACCACTGTGCGATAAGCGGCGCCTGAATCACCTGTTCCGGCGTGCCTTGCGCCACCAGTTTTCCCTGGTGTAACAGCAAGATCCTCTGCGCCCACCGCGCAGCAAGGTTGAGATCGTGAAGCACCGCGCAGACATGCAGTTTGCCGCCCAGCGTCAGCCGCTTCAGCAGGCGCAGCACCTGCTGCTGGTGGTAGAGATCGAGCGCCGATGTCGGTTCATCCAGAAACAGCCACCCTTCCGGGCCGTCATGACGCCACAGTTGCGCAAGGCAGCGCGCCAGTTGTACCCGCTGCTGTTCACCGCCGGATAGAGTGACATACCGCCGCCCGAGCAGCGCGTCACAGCCGGTCAACGCCACCACCTGCTGCACAATTTCGCGTTCGTGTTGTGGCCCCCAGGGCGCGCGTCCCATGGCGATAATGGCCTCAACCGGCCAGTCAAAACCAAGCGTGGTTTGTTGCAACATTACCGCCCGGCGGCGCGAAAGCGCTTGCGCCGTCCACGCCTTTAGCGGCTTGCCTTCCAGATGGCACTCCCCCGCCGTCGTTGGCAGAAAACCGGTCAACAGGCGCAGTAACGTCGATTTACCCGCGCCGTTTGGGCCAATCAGCGCCACCCTTTCGCCGCCGGTCAGCGTCAGGGAAACATCGTCAATCAACTGCCGTGAACCGGCGTTGAGCCGCAAATGCGCGGCGGTTAAAAGTCTGTTCATGGCACCGCCTTTGACTGGCGAAAGATGAGCCATAAAAACCACGGCGCGCCAAGCATGCTGGTCAGCAGGCCAACCGGCATTTCGGCGGGCGCGACAACGGTGCGCGCCACGGTATCGGCGACCAACAGCAACATTGCTCCTGCCAGCAGCGTGCCGGGCACCAGCGCACGGTGATCTGGCCCCAGCCATATACGCATCAAATGCGGTACCACCAGGCCAACAAAACTGATAATGCCGCTCACGGCGACCGCCGTTGCCACCAGCAGCGCACTGCACACCAGCAACAGACGCTGGAGCCGCGGCACATTGACGCCCAGATAGTGCGCCTCTTCATCGCCCAGTTGCAGCAGATTAAGGGCGCTGGCTACGCGCCATACCACCAGCGATGCGGGCAGGATCAGGCTGGCGGCGCCCGATAACGTCGACCATTCGATCTGCCCGAGGCTGCCCATTCCCCACTGCGAAAGCTGGCGCAATTGCGCGTCGTTGCTGATCCACGAAAGGAGGCCAACGCCCGCACCACAAAGTGCATTAATGGCGATCCCTACCAACAGCAATCGCGATAAACCAGTCTCTCCTGCTCCTGCTTTACTGAGCAGATAAATCACCATCATCACCGCCAGGCTGCCGATAAACGCCGCCAGCATCGGCGCATACAGCGCCACCAGCGGTGAAACGGTAAGCGGCAGCACCAGCCAGCAGGCGACTGTTAACGACGCGCCGCCGCTGATGCCCAGCAAACCAGGATCGGCAAGCGGGTTACGGAACAGCCCCTGCATCACGCAGCCGGAAAGTGCCAGCGCCGCGCCAACCAGCAGCGCCAGCAGCACGCGCGGCAACCGCACCGTCAGCCAGATTTGGCGCAGCGCCTCGTCACCGGCCTGCCATAAACTTTTGAGTGGCAGTTGCATCGCGCCCTGCGTGCTTGCCAGCCCCGTCAACCCAAGCAGCAGCAACGCAAGTCCCCAGAGCGTGCGGGAAGCGTGGCGGTTCATCAGGGTAGTTGCTCCGCTTTATGACGCAGAGCAAGCAGCGCCTGCGGAGTGCGTAAGCCAAAACCGAGCAGCGCGACATCATCGACCAGCAACACCTGTTTATTGCGCCCGGCGGGCGTTTGCGCCAGACCAGGCAACCGCCACAGATTCTCTTCACCGCCCATCGCTTTTACGCCGTCGGCGGAGATCACCACCAGGTCCGGCTGGCTGGCAATCACCCCTTCTTGCGACATCGAACGGTAATGGTCAAAACCCTGCATCGCATTTTGTAATCCAGCTTCTCGCAACGCACCGTCGGCAGCGGTTTTCTGCCCGGCGACCAGTGTTCCCATCCCGCCGTGGCTGAGGATAAACAACACGCGCTTGTTCAGCGGCGGTTTCGGCAGGGCGGCAATATCGTTCGCCAGCGTTTTACGCAGCTGCGCGCCTTCATCGGTTTTGCCGATGGCATCCGCAATGACCGCGATTTTTTTATCAATTGCCGCCAGCGTGTAACCGCCCGGCACCGCAACGACCCTGACGTGGTTGTCCTGCACTTTTTGCAATACCTGCGAAGGTTGCGCCTGGTCGCTGGCCAGCACCAGCGTCGGGCGCAAAGAGAGAATGCCTTCGGTGTTGAGCTGGCGGACATAGCCGACATCCGGCAGTTTTTGTGCGCTGGCAGGCCAGGTACTGGTGCTGTCGCGCCCGACCAGCTGCGCCTGCGCATGTAACCCGTAGACAATCTCGGTGACATCGCCGCCTAAGGAGACAATTTTTTGCCCGGCGGCGCTTGCTACCAGCGGCAGCGCCGCCAGCAGAATCAGCAATTTTTTCATGCGGCTTTTCCCGGATTGGTTAATGCATCAATCTGCGCGCGCCAGTGGCTCTGCTCCGGCTGGCCCTCGCTACGCTGACCGTAAAGCTGGGCGATTTGCGTACCGTCTTTGGCGAACAACTCAAGGCTGGTGACATGGCCGTCGGCGGTGGGTTTGCGCGTGACCCAACTTTCGGCAATCTCTGTATCACGCAGATGCAGGGTGAAGTTCTCATTGAAGATGTTGGTCCAGCCTTTCATCGGCGTCAGTTTTTCCAGCACGCCGGTAAAGATCTGCACGCAGCCACGGTTGCCGACGAAAATCATGATTTCGTTACCCTGCTGTTGCACCGCCTCAAGCAGGCCGGGCAGCGCGTCATTACTGACCAGACAGGCAAGATCGTCGCCCACCAGCCGGAACGCCTGCTGGCGCGAAAGGTTGTACTTTTTCAACAAACCAAAGAATTGATGCACGTCGGTCATGGCACGCCACTCACTCTCCAGCGCGGCGCCATCTGCCTGTTCCGCGTGCTGTGCGCCCTCGGCTTTAATGAGTGTTAACGGCGGGTTCTCCGGCGCGGTAAAGCGGTTGATAACGTCGTTCCACGCGGCACTATCAGTGGCTTCCGTCCGGTAGACCTTCAGTAGCGCATCGCCTTGATAATCGAAGAACTGAATGCTGTAACGGTCGCCGCGCGGGCTCTGTTCATGCAGATGAAAGGCACTGGCCCACTGGTTGATAAACAAACGCAGATCGAGCGCTCGCGGGTTAAGCACCAGCCCGGCACGCTCGCTGATATGCAGATTGGTGAAACGACCAATTTGCTCATGCACCGCGTATTCGTTGCGACAAATGCATTTCGTGTCGCCGACCGCTTCCAGCGCAGCGAGGATGTCGCGCATTTCCCCTTGCAGGCGCACAGCGTCATGGCCAACACGGGCGAAGGTTAATTCGGCTTCGCTTATCGCCATCTCGGTCGCGATATCGCGGGCGTACTTCGTTGGCTGTTGCGCTTTAATGGTCTGATACTGCTGCCAGATGGCGGTGAAATCGTGTGATGTTGCAGGCATATTTTTCACTTCCTTAACTGTTTTACCCCCGGCAGCGATACCGGGGAGGGAGAAAACGTACCGACTAGCGGAAAAATCATTCACGTTGCGTCGCGGCGGCGAAGCGGTAGCGCCGCCAGGCGGTCAACGTGAAATGACATCACCTCAGAAATCAACATTGACGCCCAGTTGCCAGGTCCGCCCCGGCATTACCGCCAGCGCTTTGTCATATGCATTCTGGTTGGTGGTCTCTTCCTGGTTACGGCTGTTCAGGTAATCCCAATATTTACGATCGGTGATGTTGTAAACGCCGCCGTTAATTTTGATGTTTTTCGCCACCTGCCAGTACGCCGTCCAGTCGAGCAGCCCATAGCCCGGCACCCGCATATATTCCGTGCTGGAATCGCCCAGCGACCCGCCGGTGTTGGTGTAGGTCTGACGGTTAGTGGCAGTGGCTTGCTTACCTTTGACGAAGGTGGCGGTCAGCGCCGTACCGTAGCGTTTCGCCGGATCATCCCAGGCGACGCCGACAATCGCTTTCATTGGCGCGACGCTATCGAGATCGATGTATTTGTCGCCCAGATAGCGCGATTTCGCCTTCCCTTCGCTGTAGCCATACGCCAGCGTGGCGCTCAGACCATCAACCTGCTCAAACCAGGTGCCAAAATTCAATTTCGCGCTAATTTCGCCGCCATAGATAAAGGCTTTATCGCGGTTTTCCGCCTGATAGGTGGTGTAGATGTTAGACGGCACGTTAGTGAATTTATCCGGGTTGCCGGAACGGGTGTAACGGGTATAGGCGATAAAGTTTTTATAGCTGTTGTAAAACAGCACCGTGCGCAACGTCACGCCCTCGGTCACCTCGCCCTTCATGCCCCACTCGAGGTTATCGCTGGTTTCGGTGTCCAGATCCGTATTGCCAATAAGCGCATACTGTCCACGCCCGGCGTAGCTGGAACCGAGGTTCCACGAGCCATACAACTGGCTGGCGTTGGGGAACTGCGCGCCGCGTTTGTATTGCAGGTATGTCATCAGGCGCGGTGTGATGTCGTACTGGAAAGTCAGCGACGGCAGCAGTTGGGTGTCGGAATTTTTACCGTACAGGGTCGACACGTCGGATTCGTCCAGCACGCTGCTGTTGGCGGTCAGGCTGGAGAGATTATCCGGCTTTGTCGCCTGGTGAACCACGCGCACGCCGGGAATGATAGCGAAGTGGTGACCATCGGCAGCGAAATTGATCTGATCCTGCAGGAACGCGCCTAACGTATAGCTGCGGCTGTCGGCTTCCGGCTGCATGATTTCGCTAAAGGCGCTCGGCACCGGTGACTGGTTAAACGGGCGCTCGGTTTTACTGGTGCTGGCGTTAAAACCGGCGCTCAAATCGTGGCGTCCTAACGTTTTCGCCAGCGCATTCTGAATACCCCAGGTATCGGTGTCGTAATTGGAGTAGACCGTTTCCATGGTCGCTGTGACGCTGTCCGGCATATACGTACGGTCATGTGCCTCGGTGTGCTGGTAATAGACTTTGCTGGACACACTGTCCAGCCAGTCGTTCATCGGCGTCCAGTCATCTTTCAGGCTAACACCCCAGCGGCGCGTCTGGCTGGTTTGCTGTGCGTCGCCAAGAATGGCGCTACCGGCGTTGTTCCACGCATCGTAGTGGGTGTGGTTGGTCTTATGGTAGTAATCGAGCGTGCCGGTGAATTTGTGTACATCGTTTGGTTGCCAGATGCCGGAGGCCATCATCGCATCCGAGTGCCAGTTCGCCGGGTAGGCGTCAACCGTACCGCTGTTATTGCGGGTTTGCTGACCGTCGCGACGGCTGTAGACCACGATGCCGCGCAGGGTTTCGTCCCCTGCGGCTCCCGTCACGCCATTGTGCCAGCTGCGATCGGCGGAGTCGTAATCGCTCTGGTAACCAAAATATGTCTCTTTGCCAGGGCGCAGATAGTCATCTGCCGATTTCGGGCGGAAGGAGACGTTACCACCGATGGAGGTGTTGGCTTGCTCGGTACGGGTCGCGCCGGACTGGATATCAACGCTGCCGTACATATACGGATCGATATAGTCGCGGCCAATACCGAAGGTGTTAAGGCCTGCACGGCTCACGTAGCTGCGCCCGGTGGCGTCCGGCTGCGGAATGCCGTCAACATCGATGCCGACGCGGTTACTTTCCAGCCCGCGAATGTTGTAGCCAGTGTACCCGCCGCGATCGAAGCCGCTTTTGCCGTTTCCGGAACCGCCGCTTGCGCCCGTGGCGCTGATGAGCGGTTCATAACGCATAATGGAGCCAAAGTCTTTCGCGCCTTTGTTTTGCAGATCCTGAGCGCTGAGGGAATGCGAACTGCCGGCTTTTAATGTCGGTGCTGGTGCGGTGACGAGCATCTCCTCAGCGTTATCTTGCTGAGCGCCACTGGAAGCTGTCGATGAGGTGTCGTTATCCACCGCAAATGCGGAGGGTTGATACAACGCTGCGAGTAATGAAGTGACCAGCACACGCTTGTTAAAGCGCAGCAGGGAAAGGTGCGATTTACACATATTGTCTTGTAAGCCTTAGAATTTATTAGTATCAGGCTCACGTATGACTTCCAGGAGACCGCGGAAGATTGCAGTCAGTGCAAAAGAGTTGCAGGTTATTGTTATGTTATCGATACCGAAGATAATGATAACGGTTATCATTTGCAATAAATTTGTTTTACCGTCAGATTTTCAGCCGCATAAGTTTTATGCCCTCTTTATCATTCGCGCCAGGAGACAGTAACCATGAATAAACCGGCCATCACTTTGCACTACTGCTCACAATGCAACTGGATGTTGCGCGCCGCCTGGATGGCGCAAGAATTGTTGCAGACGTTTAATGCGGATCTCGGCTCCGTCACGCTGATACCGGGCACCGGCGGGATCTTTGTTATCGATATTGATGGCAATGTGATTTGGGATCGCAAGCTGGATGGCGGTTTCCCCGATGCGGCAGAGTTAAAGCGCCGCGTGCGCGACTACTGCTTTCCGGAAAAAACGCTCGGACATGTGGAAAAGAAAGCCGAGTAAATCTCTGTGCTCGCACCCGCAGGGCGATTTGCGCTGCGTAACGCTTCAGCGGTATTGATAAGAAACACAGCAGGTGTAAATGGGCGTTCGATAAAGGAACCTGGCCGCGGAGAGAGGCCTGAGTGTCTTACGGTTTTGTTGTTAACATGCTGAATAGCTAATAAAAAGGCCGCCGTAGCGACCTTTTTATTTATTTCTTCACCGGCTGGGGTTTTTTATCACCCGATTCCGGCGCTTCACGGGGGTCATCTTTTTCAACGTTGAACACGAAACCTCCTCTCGTTGCCTTTAGTTCCCTAACTATAGACTCTCCGCCGCCATAGAGGCCAGGCGGCAGGCAAAAAAAACTGCCCATAAAGCGTTATTGCCGCTGCGACACAGGTTATTTAAAAACGTGAAACGGATGAAATTTAGACAAATCATCAATAACATCAATGTGTTAACGATAAAAAAATTTATTCGAAAAGATCGGTTTATTTCATCATAACTCGCTGTTTTATAGCGCTTTTCTTGTTGAAATTCGTTAATAATTAGCACGCTTATTGTTAGTAACGAAGATGCAATTGCACGCCTTCAGGCGCAACGCGAATTGGCTGAGCCTGAAGGTTTTTTTTAATCATTTTCAACGCGCTAAAAATGGCTCTGATCATTTCGTAAAGAGGAATAGCGAAAGGCTTCCCGCCCCTTGCCGCAGCACACCATTAGACGGAGAATTCCCCGAATGTAAGAAGCACAACGTCGTGAGGGAAAGGAAAAGGATTAACTGGTTATTAGCTTTTTGAGGATTGTTTGCGGTTGGCCATTTTATGCACCAGACGTTTTTTATAAGGCGGGAGCGATAAATCAACGGCTTCGGTAAAATTAATAGCGATTTTTTCGGCAGGCTGGTGGAAATGTTCAATTAAATTAGTGGATAGACAGGTGGGTAAATTTTCAGATAGCAAACCAATTCTCTCGCCCTCGTCATTATTTTTTGAACTCATTACTACACTACCTCTACATTTTTATTTTTAAGATATTGTTAATTAAAAAATAAACGAGCCGTCTCCGGCTCGCTAGCATTAAGAAAATAATGACTTTAAAAAGTGGTTATTTTCTTCCACCGCCGTGGCTATTTTCACCGCCTTTCTTACCGGCTTCGGATGCACGTTCGGGATCATTTTTAAAATTACCGCCGCTGTGCTGACCACCTTTACGTCCCGCTTCAGAAGCTTTTTCACGATCTTCAGCGAAATTACCGGAACCGCCTCTATGTTCGGCCATGTTATATCTCCACATCTCGTTTTCGATATAATCGATACGGTTAACAGCCCATATCAATCGCGTTGGAACCTTAAGTCTGGCTATTTATCCCGATTAGTCAATCGAACGAGCAAAAATATATCCAAATTAAATCAATATTTCCGGAAGAAATATTTAAACACATATGTTGCGTGATAAATAAATCTCTATAGATATAAGCAGGTTACTAAAGTTTTGTTCATCGCCTAAAATTACCGATGTGATGAAATATGTAAATAAAATGGTAGGGATAAATATTCTGTGCACACTTATCTCATGACACATAAATATTGTGGAGTAAAACCATGCATACAGAACATCAACGATGCGCAGAAGCCTGTTATCAATGCGCAGCGGCTTGCGAACACTGTGCGCTTTCTTGCCTGCAGGAAGAGAATATCGACATGATGCGTGAATGCATCAAACTGGACGTGCAATGTGCCGCCCTGTGTCGCCTTGCCGGCCAATTCATGGCGCTGGAAAGCAAACATTTACCCTCACTGTGCCGGATTTGCGTCGACGTATGCAAAGCCTGCGCCGAAGAGTGCAGTAAGCATCAACATCCGCACTGCCAGCAGTGCGCTAAACGTTGCCGGGCTTGCGCAGAAGCCTGCCTGCAAATGGCGGCGTGAAATAAGCTGAATAAGGGGGAGCGGCATTGCTCCCCTTGCTGTTTTATCAATACCAGGCGTTTATCAGCGCAAACCCCAGCGCCGTCATTAAAATCGATCCCACCACATGCACCAGCACGGAAGCCAGTGCCCACGCATAGCTGCCCGTTTGCAACTGGGCAAAAATCTCCAGAGAAAACGTGGAAAAGGTGGTCATGCCGCCGCATAAGCCCGTGGTGATCAGCAGCCGCCATGTGGGATCCAGATGCGGGTGGCGGGTAAAGAGTGCCAGCGCACCGCCAATGATCAGCCCGCCGAGTAGATTTACCAGCAGCGTGCCGGGCGGCAGATTGGGAAACAGCGTATTGAAACGCATCGCGAGCAGCCAGCGGATCACGCAGCCGGCAGAACCACCGATGATTACGGCAAATAAAGACTTCAGCATGTTTTTCCTCATCAACAAAAGTGCGAGGCATGCGGGAGACAAAAGAAAAACGCCCGACATGCCTCATTACAGAGACATACCAGGCGTCATCAGCTTCTCAGGGAAGCGGTTGGGTCAGGTGGAACGCCATCACCTGAGGACGCATTGTTGACGATTTCTCGCGTTCGGGCAAGTGACAGTAAACCTAAGTGATCAATCAGAATTGAGCTGCCGATACAGATAAGCACAACACCGCCGGACACTTCCGCCCATTTATCGAACGCCGCGCCAGGAAAGCGCCCCAGCAACATACCGGTGGTAGCCATGATGGTGGTCGCAAAGCCAATCATCAGCACCGTCGCCACGATGTTCACGTTGAGAAACGCCAGCCCGACACCCACGGCCATCGCATCAAAGCTGGTAGCAATAACAGTGGTAACCAGCAACCAGAAACCGTGGCGACGCGGTGCTTCGGCTTCTTCATCCGTAGTGCTCTTTCATCATGCGCATACCCGGCGCAAAGAGCAGTACGAAGGCTATCCTGTGGTCCTGCCGCATAATGTACTGGCTGGCGACTAAACCAATAATTGGGGTGATGGCTTCCCGGTGCGTAGCGTTTCGCTTACCGGCGGGCGTTTCAACATCGCCCTTTTACCGAAAGCGGCAGCAAAAGAACCCATCGACATACCGAAAGCAGGAATGCTAATTGCGTAAAAACTCATAGCTGCCCCTTAAATGCCCTTCGGCGAGGGCAAAAACGCAGACACTGCGAAAAGAGCGGCAAGGTGCCGAAGACAAATTAAAAACACAAAAACTATTTACTATTCACTTACATATAGTTGATTTTATGTTTTATAGCTGCGGCGATATCGCTCGTCAGTCACTTCCCGCAGGCTGGAAAGGCGCAGGCAGTCTGGTATTTTATTTTGTTATATTATAACATTTCATTTCGTAACAAATGATAACCAGGGAGCGCAATATGATCATGAAGAAATCGGCCTTTGTACTTGGCATGGGTGTGCTGCTAATGAGTGCGCAGACGTTAGCGCATGACCACCACCACGGCAAACCGCTTACGGAAGTGGAGCGTAAAGCCAGCGAAGGCATTTTTGATGATAAGGACGTGAAAGACCGGGCGTTGTCCGATTGGGACGGGATCTGGCAATCCGTGAACCCGTATCTGCTCAGCGGTGCGCTTGATCCGGTGCTGGAGAAAAAAGCAAAACAAGGCGGTAAAAGCGTGGAAGAGTACCGCGCCTATTACCAAAAAGGTTATGCCACCGATGTCGAAATAATTGGCATAGAAAACAATGTGATGGAGTTTCACGTTGGCAAAACAGTCAATGCCTGCCGCTATGATTACGCGGGCTATAAAATTCTGACCTACACCTCCGGGAAAAAAGGCGTGCGTTATCTGTTTGAATGCAAAGACGCACAATCAAAAGCACCAAAATATGTGCAGTTTAGCGACCATATTATCGGCCCGCGCCAGTCGCAACATTTCCATATTTTTATTGGCAACGAATCGCAAGAAGCGCTGTTAAAAGAGATGGATAACTGGCCGACATATTATCCGTACAATATGACGAAAGCGCAGATTGTCGACGAAATGCTGCATCACTGATGGTTTCACCGCGGGCGAACCATCCTCTCGCCCGCAATTGGCAATCAACAATCCATTGTCAGCCGTTCTCTTAACCTGCGTTCCGTTCGTTCTGGCTGACTTTCAATACTTCCAGGCGAGATTTTCGCCCGACGCCACTCACCTCGTTACTCACGTTCACCACGCAAATTGCGCTCAGCGTTAATCCGAGCAGGAAAATGATGAAGCCGGGCTGGCATTGCTGGCGGGCGTTTTCCCTCGTTTGCACTGGTTTCCCATGGCGGAACAGTCCACCTGAAGATCACCACCGGCAGGCACAGCGATTAATATATGGTTGGTTTCACCACCGAGTTATTGCCAGTGATAGTGAACAATAGCAACATTTCGCTGTGTATCGTGGGCGATGGCAAAGCGCCAGACGTTCTCGGTGTTACTCGTTGATTAATAACGGCCACAACCGCAGCGTCGTATCGATAATCTGCTGCAGTTTATCCACACTCGCACCTTCTCGCGCGCTGACCGACATTCCATGAATGATGCAGCTTAAAAAAAGCGCGATGGTTTTCACTTCTGTTTGCGCCGGGATCTCGCCACGCAACTGACGTTGCAGCAAAAAGGTAAGTAGCGTTTGTTCCTGCGCCGTTTGCCGTTCCCGGATGGTGTCAGCTATCGGCTCTGAAGAAGCAGAAACCGTGGCGGAACTATTTATCAAAAAGCAGCCTGCCGGGGTATCGCTACCGGCAAAGCAACGGGCTAACGCTTGTAGATAATCGCGCAGCGCCTGCTCAACCGTTTTCTCTTCGCAAAAAAGCGCTGCCCGGTGTTTGGCGGAAAACCGAGCCGTATAGCGATCAAGCGCGGCTCTGAACAATCCCTCTTTATTGTGGAATTCCGCATACAACGTCGGTGCTTTTGCACCGGTGGCTTCAACAAGATCTGCCAGTGATGTGGCTTCATAGCCCTGTTGCCAGAACAGCATCATCGCTTTATCCAGCATCGCGTTCCGGTCAAAAATTTTTGGCCGTCCACGACCTTTTCTCGTACAGCATGTGTCGTCGGTTGCCATTGTTCCTCCCCCCGTTCACATCAATTTAGTTAATAATCATTATAAAAACATTACAAAGCGGCTGACCAGTAGAAATTTTTCGAAAAAATAAAAGATTTATCTACATGAATAACAAGTGTTTTTTAATTATTTAAATGATCATTATAAAAATAGTGTTGACGGGTGACGCAGATCACACTTATCATTTACCTATCGATCGTTAAGTTAATACTTACGACCTCACACAAATCCAGATTCAGAAGGCAAAAATTATGAAAACCATCAAATCCCTGATCGCTATCGCTGTACTTGGTTCCCTTTCTTTCGCAAGCGTAGCCGCCGTCGAAGTGCAATCCACTCCGGCTGACCAACAAAAAGTGGGCGTGATTTCTGCCAATGCCGGCACCAATCTCTCCTCTTTGCAAAGCGAGTTGGCGCAGAAAGCCGATGAAATGGGTGCGAAATCATTCCGCATTACTTCCGTGACTGGCCCGAATACCCTGCACGGCACCGCGGTGATTTACAAATAAGCTCTGCCGTATAAAACCGGCATTCACAACAGATGTTGAATCGGGCGTTATCGCCCACACAAATAAAAATTTAAGGAATACCATTATGAAAACCATCAATTCACTTGCTGTCGCTACTGTGCTTTCCGTCCTGTCATTTGGTGCTTTCGCTCAGAGCGTAACCGCCACAGCTTCAACGCTTGACGAAGCAGAATCCTTAATTGCCGCCAAAGCACAGCAGGCTGGCGCTTCATATAAAATCATTGAAGCCAACACCAATAATAATGTTCATATGACGGCTGAACTGACCAAATAAGTATGCCTGGTCGAACACTACTCTCTAAGCGCCTGCGGGCGCTTTTTTTATAGCTAAAACGGTATCTTGCGTAGCGTGAATATCAGGAAGGAAATGTTGAGAGGTCAATGCAGCTCACTAGCGGTATAATTTTTTGGTTTGAACGGGGTGTTAATTTCCATAGCATTTATCACACCCCGGTTAAATTACTGAACGGGATTACGTGGATCGATTCTCAAATGTGTATCACCGTTAGTGTTCATATTGGCGTAATTAGCCGCAATTAATGCCAGGCCTCTGTAATCAGCAATACTGTCAGCTCTGGAAGATACGAGTGCCGCACTTGATTTCCACAGGAGATTTACGCGCTTACTTTTCAGATATACCTTAGCATCGTATGAATTAAGCGCTACCGCTGTTCCGTATGATGTATTAGTTACTGTTGTGTCATATGCCCCGGTAATTCCATAGGTTGGCGTGTAGACTGTCGTTGCGCTGCCTGTCGTGTTCGACGTTAAGTTACCGCCACCCAGATAGTTATATGTCGTATTGGCATTACCGTATGTCGTCGCTGAACTAATACCGGTCTGGCCATAGACTGGAACAGTAACATTACGTGTGCTGGTCACCGCCCCACTTCTTGCAAATCCTAATAAAATTCCCTGATCGGCTTTTTCCGGTTCGTTAACTTGTACATACCCCTGACGTGTCAGCGATGCAGAAACGACGGCGGCGATTTGATTGTATTCAATCTGGTTAGCGTCATACAGCGCTTGACTGGCTGGCAGGATGATGAAGCGTTTCCCTACACTCTGGCCTGAGGATAGCGCATTTACCGTTACAAGTGGTTGCTGAGCGCATCCACTTAAAATCGAAATAGACAACAGAGCTATAAGTTTTCTCATCACGATCATCCCTATCAATAAAATGGCGATAAATTCAACATGCACACATGATGTTATGAAACCGACCATTAATATACACGCCACGTATTTTATTTGCGCGCACCATGTTGAGGTCTGGCTTAATACAAAATATATCTTTATGGAGAGAAGATGAGTTATTTCCGATCCACTTTCTGCCAGCTTCATGGAATACAGCACTGGATTAATTAATCCAGCCTGCTGTTAATTCCATAAATGGGACGCCGACAATAAAGCAAAGGGCATGATATGACTTACGCCACGTTACGCTTTGAATGTTCAACACGGAGAAATTCCAGGTCGATCAAAGCATGACCACTTAAGCATAAGTTATTGAGTTTAAATAAGAAAAGATGGTGCCGATAAGAGGAGTCGAACCTCCGACCTTCGCATTACGAATGCGCTGC
This sequence comes from Kosakonia pseudosacchari, assembly GCF_900184035.1. Taxonomy (GTDB): domain Bacteria; phylum Pseudomonadota; class Gammaproteobacteria; order Enterobacterales; family Enterobacteriaceae; genus Kosakonia; species Kosakonia pseudosacchari. The sequence goes on along the minus strand of NZ_FXWP01000022.1, from coordinate 82,884 downwards.
TCTACCAACTGAGCTATATCGGCCCTGCGATGTGTTCACGAGCGTGAATCACGGAGTAGAAGGTTAAAACTAAGCGGGTGATGCGTCAATGCCCTTGGGAATCAAACGGCTACTTTTGCATCACCCTTTTTCAATTAAGCACGAATCGTGTCGTCGCCGAAGCCAATCCACTTATAAGTCGTCAACGCTTCCAGCCCCATCGGGCCACGCGCGTGCAGCTTCTGCGTGCTGACAGCCACTTCCGCACCAAGACCAAACTGTCCACCGTCAGTAAAACGCGTAGAAGCATTCACATACACTGCCGAGGAGTCCACTTCGTTGATAAAGCGATCAGCGTTTCGCAGTGTGCGAGTAAGGATAGCGTCAGAATGCTGGGTGCCGTGCTGGCGAATATGGTTAACAGCATCATCCAGCCCCGCCACGATTTTCACATTCAGATCCAGCGATAAAAACTCGTCGTCATACTGCTCCGCTTTTACCGCCTCCACTTTCGCCGGGCCGTTTTGCAGCAGCGCCATCGCCTGCTCATCCGCATGCAGCGTCACGCCACTTTCCGCCATCTGCTTGCTCAGCGCGGGCAGGAATCGCTGCGCGATCCCCTGATGCACCAGCAGGGTTTCCACCGTGTTGCAGGTACTGGGGCGTTGAGTTTTCGCGTTAACGATGATTTTTAGCGCCGGATCGATTTCCGCAGACTCATCAACCACGATATGACACACGCCGATACCACCCGTGATAACCGGAATGGTCGACTGCTCGCGGCACAGCTTATGTAAACCCGCGCCACCGCGTGGGATCAGCATGTCGATGTATTTATCCATGCGCAGCATTTCATTCACCAGCGCGCGATCCGGGCTTTCGATAGCCTGCACCGCGCCGGCCGGTAAGCCACACTCTTCCAGCGCCTGCTGGATTACTTTTACCGTGGCGGCATTGGTGCGCCAGGTCTCTTTGCCCCCGCGCAGGATCGCGGCATTCCCGGTTTTAAGGCACAAAGAGGCGACATCCACGGTGACGTTAGGACGCGCTTCATAAATCACACCAATCACCCCCAGCGGCACGCGGCGGCGTTCAATACGCAACCCGCTGTCCAACAGACCACCGTCAATCACCTGGCCTACCGGATCCGCCAGTTTGCACACCTGGCGCACATCGTTAGCGATCGCGGTTAAGCGCGCCGGGTTGAGCGCCAGACGGTCAAGCATCGACTCGCTCAGCCCGTTGCGGCGAGCTTCCAGCAGATCCTGTTCATTCGCGAGCAGGATCTCATCCGCCTGCGCTTCGAGATAATCAGCGATTTTTTCCAGCACACGGTTTTTCTCGCGGCTGGAGAGCAATGCCAGCTTGTATGACGCTGCTTTGGCAGCGATGCCCATTTGTTCCAGCATACTTCTGCTCCTTAACGGGTAATCATGTCGTCGCGGTGCACCGCGACAGGGCCATATTCGTAGCCCAGAATGGCGTCAATCTGCTGCGAATGTTGCCCGGCGATGCGACGCAGCGCATCGCTGTTATAACGGCTTACACCGTGGGCGATATCGCGGCCTTGCAGATTACGAATGCGGATCACTTCACCACGGGAAAAGTTGCCTGTCACGCTTTTAATACCTTTGGGCAGTAACGAGCTACCGCGTTCCAGAATGGCCGCCGTTGCGCCTTCATCAACGGTGATTTCACCGGCAGGCGGCGCGCCAAAGATCCAGCGTTTACGATTCTCCAGCGGCGACTCCTGGGCGTGAAAGCGCGTGCCGACGGAAATCCCTTCGACAACATCGCCAATCACGCCAGGCTTGCTGCCCGCAGCGATAATGGTGTCGATCCCCGCGCGGCAGGCAACGTCAGCCGCTTGCAGCTTGGTGCCCATCCCGCCCGTACCGAGGCCGGAAACGCTGTCCCCGGCAATCGCGCGCAGCGCATCGTCGATGCCGTAAACATCTTTGATCAGTTCCGCATCCGGGTTGCTACGCGGATCGGCGGTAAACAGACCTTGCTGATCGGTCAGCAGCAGCAGTTTGTCGGCACCAGCGAGGATCGCTGCCAGCGCCGAGAGGTTATCGTTATCGCCGACTTTGATTTCCGTGGTGGCAACGGCGTCGTTTTCGTTAATCACCGGCACGATATTGTTGTCGAGCAGCGCACGCAGCGTGTCGCGCGCATTGAGGAAACGCTCACGATCTTCCATATCGGCACGCGTCAGCAGCATCTGCCCAATATGAATCCCGTAAATGGAAAACAGCTGTTCCCACAGTTGAATCAAACGGCTCTGCCCTACCGCCGCCAGCAGCTGTTTCGACGCGATAGTCGCGGGCAGTTCCGGATAACCCAGATGCTCGCGTCCGGCGGCAATCGCCCCCGACGTCACAATTACAATTCGGTGCCCGGCGGCGTGTTGCTGCGCGCACTGGCGCACCAGTTCAACAATATGGGCGCGGTTCAGGCGACGGGAACCGCCCGTTAAAACACTGGTACCGAGTTTTACCACCAGCGTCTGGCTGTCACTCATGATTCTCTGCCGTTTTTTAAGGAAATATAAGGAAAGTAAATCGTCGTCAGACGTTGTAACAGGAGTCAGAGCGATTGCCAACTGCCAGAGCTGTCAGCTCACTTTTTTGTTGCGCGGGATCAGCAAGCGTAGCGGCAGGATTTGACACTTTTATGGCAAATACAAAAAAACATAACTTTTTAAAAATATTCTTAATTTGTCATAAATCTTTAATTTCACAGCGTTAAAACCCTTCCTGTTTTTCACGGGGCGTATGCCCAGCGAATATTAGCGCGTTAGTCAAATCAGGAATCAAAATGAAAAAGAGCACTCTGGCATTAATGGTGATGAGCGTTGTCGCTTCTGCTTCTTCTGTTCACGCAGCGGAAGTTTATAACAAGAACGGCAACAAACTGGACGTGTACGGCAAAGTGAAAGCCATGCACTACTTCAGTGACGATACCAACAACGACGGTGACAAAACTTACGTGCGTTTCGGCTTTAAAGGCGAAACCCAGATTAACGATCAGCTGACCGGTTTCGGCCGTTGGGAAGCTGAATTTGCTGGTAACAATGACGAAACCAACAACAATAACTCAGCAACTAGCCAAAAAACCCGTCTGGCGTTTGCTGGTCTGAAAATCAAAGATTTTGGTTCTATCGACTACGGTCGTAACCTGGGCGTGCTGTACGATGTGGCTTCCGTAACGGATATGTTCCCGGAATTCGGCGGCGACGGCATGACCCGTACCGATGACTTCATGACCAAACGTACCACTGGCGTTGCAACTTATCGCAATACCGACTTCTTTGGCATGATCGATGGCCTGAATATGACCCTGCAGTACCAGGGGAAAAACGAAAGCAACCGCGCTGTCAGCAAACAGAACGGCGACGGCTGGGGTACTTCACTCTCCTATAACTTCGGCGGTAGCGCGTTCAGCCTGATTGGCGCGTATGCGAACTCTGACCGTACCAACGCGCAGAACACCGCAGCGTTTGGTCGCGGCGAGAAAGCCGAAGCCTGGGCAACCGGCGCGAAATATGACGCAAACAACCTGTACATCGCCACCATGTACGGCGTTGCTTACAACATGACGCCAGTCTCTGCCGCAGCGAGCACCGGGCTGGGTTCAGGCTTTGCTAACAAAACCGAGAACTTCGAAGCGGTTGTCCAGTACCAGTTCGACTTCGGTCTGCGTCCGTCTCTCGGCTATGTCCTGACTAAAGGCAAAGACCTGGAAAAAGGAGTTGGCGACGAAGATCTGGTTAACTACATCGACGTGGGCGCCACTTACTACTTCAACAAGAACTTCTCTGCAATGGTTGACTACAAAATCAACCAGCTTAAAGACGACAACAAACTGGGTCTGGCTGATGACGACGTTGTTGCCGTTGGCGTGACTTACCAGTTCTGAGTTGCAGTAACTGTAATATACCTCGTTATATCGAATGCCTTCGCAAGAGGGCATTTATTTAACCTGATTCAGGTGGAAGGCCGGGAAACTGCGGCCAGGCCCGATAAGCGTAAGCTATCGGGCATTTTTTATGCGGGAAGTTACGCGGTGAGCTTCAACTGTTCTTTGAAGTTTTCGGCAGGTTCCAGCTTCAGCTCAAGTGAAGCCAGCAGGGTTTTCGCACGTTCATGAAAATCGCGCAGCGTCTGTTCTAAACGATCGATCACTTCCTGATCTTTTATTGCCGTGGGCTTCCATTGCCCTTCTTTATCAAAAAGGCCGAACTGATAACGGTAGGTAAAACGTGTCTCCTGCGCTTCCATTTCCATCCACCAGCCCCAGAACTCTCGTTTTTCCGGCGCGGGTTTAACATTCACGCAAACTGCCAGGCAATCAAAGAAAAAACGGTTCTCTTCGCATTGCTCTTCGCGGATATAAGGCCCTAGCGCAGTAAACTTTTTAATCAACCTGCTTCTCGGATGTCCACTCGGTAACGTCATTGCGATCTCCTTTTGTGAAGCAACTGTTTTACCAAACCGATAGAATTTATCAATCTATTAACGGAAATGATGGTTGATCCATCCGGTTATTTGTTGCAACGCCTTATCAAAATTTCGATAAACCGGCTTAAACGGGATCTCCAGCAGTTTGCCGTTACCAGATGACGAGGTGATTAAACGCGACTCCTCCTCCGGGCTGAAGGGATCGTTTTGCCAGTAACCAGAAAGCATCGGCGTGGGGCAACGTCTGCCGAGCAAACCCTGAGTTTTCAGCGAGTAGCGATTCAACTCCACGCGCAGCGCCTCGTCGGAAGCGTCATGCATCCCCAGACGGCTGGCAAGCACATCCAGATACATCTCCGGCACGCGTCCCTGGCGCTGCGGCTCACTTAGCAGCGCATGCACTACCGGCCCAAGACAAGCCACCGCTTTCAGGCGCGAAGATTCAAGGTACGCCAGGCGCACCGCCACATTCGCGCCAAAGCGAAAGCCAAACGCCGCCACCCGCGTGTGATCGATCCACGGAATGTTCGGCAGCGCTTGCAGCGCATGCTGATGCAGCAGGCTGGAATCCTGTGTCAGTTTCCACTTCGAAGAGAAACCAACCGAAGGCATATCCAGCGTCAGCATCGCGATGCCTTGCGGCGCGAAATAGCGTTCATACAGGGTGTAATAGTCGCTTTGCAGGCTATCCAGCCCGCCGCACATTAATACCGTCGGGAACGGGCCATTGCCAGGCGGCATATGCAAAAATCCGGTGACAGGCGCGCCGCCGGGAATGGCGAACTCCAGCTCTTTGATCTCCCCAGGCAGACGCTGCGCTGCCTCTTCATACGCGCGGTTCGCCAGCGCCTGCGCCTGCTCCGCCAGCGAATCGCCTTTAATATGAGGATAAGCGGCAATGCTGAACAAACCGGACGCATGCAGCCAGTGTTTGCCACTGAGCTCCGGCGCGGGTTCCTGCATCGCTTTTTGCTGCCACAACATCGCCTGCACGGACCATTCATAGATCCAGTTACCGTTACGGTAACCCACTACCGTGTCATACAGCTCCGGGTCGGTGCGCTCGGCCTGGGACATGACAATACGCGCCTGTACTTCGAGGATCTCTCGCGGATCCACGCCGCGCCAGACCCACATCAACCGATTGAGCATGCGATACCAGTGCGGCACATTTTTGCCATCGAGAGTCGACTGTACCGGCGATTGCGCGCCACGATTAAACCGACGTACCAGCGTGGAAGTTTCCGGGTGCTTGAAGCGGGGTTTGAATAAGGTTTCGCTAAGATTGGGCTGTGACATTGCGCGCAGGCTCCCTGTATCTATCACCGGCGGTTATTGTAACCTGTTGCGCGTTAAAAAGAACAACGCCCGGCAAAACCGGGCGTGAGCAAATGTTTCAAAGCGGGATTAACGGCCGCTGATTGGCGGCACAAATACCACGCCCATATCCCACGGCTGCTCAATCCAGGTGTCCTGCGGAATATCGATCACGTAATCGTCAACCAGCGGGCGACCTGCCGGTTTGGCGAAAATAGTGACGAAATGCGCTTTAGGATACATTTCACGGATGGCGACAGCGGTACCGCCGGTGTCCACCAGATCATCAATCACGATAAAACCTTCACCGTCGCCTTCCGCGCGTTTCAGCACTTTCAGCTCGCGCTGGTTATCGTGGTCGTAGCTGGAGATACAAACGGTATCAACATGACGAATACCCAGCTCACGCGCCAGCAATGCTCCTGGCACCAGACCGCCACGGCTTACGGCAATAATGCCTTTCCACTGTTCTGAAGGCATCAATCGGGCGGCCAGTTTGCGTGCGTGAATCTGCAACATGTCCCAGGTGACGACGTATTTTTCGCTCATGTGAAGTGTCCCAGCCTGTGTTTTACGGCTTAAAAATTATTCGAGGGGGAAATAGGTTGCGCGAGATTATAGAGATCTGAAGCGCTAAAAACCAGTATTACCCGGCATTACCGGCGCTTTTTCCGCGCACTGGTGCTCGCAGCGCGGCAATAAAGTGGTATTCTCAACGCCATCTCGCAAGCGCATCGCTTGCGATGTTCGTTTATTTAACCCTGTGACCTGCAAGGTACGTTGCGCAGGCTCTTCGTAAGGAGACTCATCGTGTCTGAACTGTCTCACCTATCGCCACAGCCGCTGTGGGATATTTTTGCCAAAATTTGTTCTATTCCGCACCCGTCCTACCATGAAGAACAACTCGCCGAACACATTATGGGCTGGGCGAAAGAAAAGGGGTTGCATGCGGAGCGCGACCAGGTTGGCAACATTCTGATCCGTAAACCAGCCACCGCGGGCATGGAAAACCGCAAGCCGGTAGTTCTGCAGGCACACCTTGATATGGTGCCGCAGAAAAATAACGACACAGTACACGATTTCACTACCGATCCGATTCGCCCGTATGTCGACGGGGAATGGGTTAAAGCGCGCGGTACTACGCTCGGCGCGGATAACGGCATCGGCATGGCTTCCGCGCTGGCGGTGCTGGCAGATGACAGCGTTGAACACGGTCCACTGGAAGTGCTGCTGACCATGACCGAAGAAGCGGGCATGGATGGCGCGTTTGGTCTGCAAGCGAACTGGTTACAAGCGGATATCCTGATCAACACCGACTCTGAAGAAGAGGGGGAAATCTACATGGGTTGCGCAGGTGGTATCGATTTTATCACCACCCTGCCGCTCTCCCGCGAAGCCGTTCCCGCCGGGTATGAAACCTTTAAGCTGACGCTGAAAGGGCTGAAAGGCGGCCACTCTGGTGCCGAAATTCATGTCGGTTTAGGTAACGCCAACAAACTGCTGGCGCGCTTCCTGGCCGGCCACGCGGCGGAGCTGGATCTGCGTCTGCTGGATTTCACCGGCGGCACGCTGCGTAACGCGATTCCGCGCGAAGCGATTGCTGTTATCGCCGTTCCGGCAGATAAAGCCGCACAGCTGAAAACGCTGACCAGCGAATATCAGGCAATCCTGAAAAACGAGCTGGAAGCGAAAGAGAAGAATCTGGTGGTGCTGCTGGACAGCGCAAACAGCGATAAAGCCGCGCTGACCACCGCCTCACGCGATACGTTTGTGCGCCTGCTGAATGCGACACCGAACGGCGTGATCCGTAACTCTGACGTGGCAAAAGGTGTGGTGGAAACCTCGCTGAACGTGGGTGTGGTGACGCTGCAGGATGACAACGCCGAGATCATCTGCCTGATCCGCTCGCTGGTAGATAGCGGGAAAGATTATGTGGTGAGCATGCTGGAGTCACTGGGTGCGCTGGCGGGAGCGAAAACCGCACCGAAAGGCGGTTACCCGGGCTGGCAGCCGGACGCGCGTTCACCGGTGATGGCGCTGGTGCGCGAAACTTATCAGCGTCTGTTCAACAAAACCCCGAACATTCAGGTGATCCACGCGGGTCTGGAGTGCGGTCTGTTCAAAAAACCGTACCCGGACATGGATATGGTATCGATTGGGCCAACCATCACCGGCCCGCACTCACCGGATGAGCAAGTGCATATCGAAAGCGTGGGCCATTACTGGACCCTGCTGACCGAGTTGCTGAAAGCGATTCCGGCGAAGTAAGTCTGTTGTCCGCGTCGCCCGGCGCGGACATTTTCCCCGACTCTACACTGCCTTAAATACCATCCCTTTAAACGCGCGCAGCGGGTTTCTCCCCGTTCAATCTGCGGGTGAAACAATCGACGTTCTAATTTCAGCGTCACGCGTTCAGCATCCTTTATTTGTTGCAGACGATGAGCAATCAGCAAGGTTGCCAGCCGTTTAGTAGAAATATTTTCCTAAGCGAGATGGCAAAGAGAATTGCCCGTATCTCCTTTTATATATGAACAAATAAAAGGGACCGGCAGACGAAACCGGGGTTATAGGAACGACAAAGAGACATCAGGGTACGGTGAAATGCTTTTGCAGTAACGTGAAATAAACGTCGGGGGATAAAGCAGCGTGTCGTCTATCCGTAGCGTAATTTTTATAGCCCTAATACCAGTTGCCGTTCCAGTTGCGGATCAAGCAGTGTGACATGCAACCCGACCAGCCGGACACCGCGCCCGCTACGGCGGTCATTCCAGGTTTTTTGCGCCGTCGCCAGTAAATCCTCTTTATTTAAGCGCGGCCAGACATGCTCCTGAGTCGTCAGCTGGAAATCATTAAATTTCAGTTTTACCCCCTGGCGAGCGATTAACAGATCCGGTTTTACTTTTGCCAACCGCCGCTCAAGCTCAGGGTATAAATGTTCAATAATCGCTTCGCACTCTTCCCAGCTATGAATATCTTCCGCCAGCGTCCGCTCTACACCCACGGATTTACGCAACCGCTCGCTGTTAATTTCCCGCTCGTCAATGCCCTGGCTGCGCTCCCATAAAACACGGCCGAATTTACCAAAGCGTTTAAGTAGCATCGCCAGATCGCTCTTTTGCACATCTTCACAAGTCCGCAGCCCCAGCGTTTCCAGCTTTGCCGCTGACACCTTCCCCACACCGGGGATTTTGCTGAGCGGTAATGTGCGCAGAAACGCCGGTACATCAGCCGGAGTAATCACATATTGCCCATTGGGTTTGTTGAGATCCGAGGCAATTTTGGCGAGAAACTTCACCGGCGCGACGCCCGCTGAAGCCGTCAGTTGGGTTTCATTAAAAATGGTCTGGCGAATTTCCTGCGCCATCAGCGTCGCCGAACCGTGGCAGTGCGGGCTATCGGTCACATCAAGATAGGCTTCATCCAGCGAGAGCGGTTCAATAAGTGAGGTGTAGCGAGAGAAGATATCGCGGATCTGGTTGGACGCCTCTTTATAAGCGTCAAAACGACCGGGCAATAACGTGAGGTGCGGACAAAGTTTAAGCGCCATCGCGGTTGGCATCGCGCTGCGAACGCCAAATTTGCGCGCCGGATAGTTAGCAGTGCTGATGACGCCGCGTTGTACCCGGCTGCCGCCGATAGCGATGGGAATATCGCGCAGGGCTGGGTTATCGCGCATCTCAACCGCCGCGAAAAAGCAGTCCATATCAACATGTATGATTTTGCGCATACGTACGCCCTCACAGAACACTGGATAAGTATACAGCATATTTACAGCAATTGAGAAGCCAGCGCGTAAATCTGACGAAAAGAGGGGAATATAAGCGGCAATTCAGGCTTTTTACTCGCATAATAGTCGCCAGCTTTCGGCCAAGCGTTTGATACATAATCCTCAATCTTATTCGCGCCAGACAAAAGCAAAGCCCATAACAAGGCAGCGGGAAAGACGACGTAGATTGGGGCTTGCGAAAAAATGCCGTAATGCTAATGTGGGCGCTCCAAAACAGAATAGTCTGAATTTTGGGCTTCTTTTGCCGTCCTGGCAATGTGGTATTAGCTTTATCAAGGAAACAAGTAGTATGCGCAAAATCGCATTATTTATTGCGATGCTTCTGCTTCCGTGCGTCTCTTTTGCTGGCCTGGTGAGCAGCAACGGTTCAGTAACGCCGGTCAGCAAAGAATATAAGCAGCAGTTGATGGGGTCGCCGGTTTATATCCAGATCTTCAAAGAAGAGCGCACCCTTGATCTTTACGTCAAGATGGGCGAGCAATACCAGTTGCTCGACAGCTACAAGATTTGTAATTACTCCGGCGGGTTAGGCCCCAAGCAGCGCCAGGGTGATTTTAAAAGCCCGGAGGGTTTCTACTCCGTGCAGCGCAACCAGTTGAAGCCGGATAGCCGCTTCTATAAAGCCATCAATATTGGGTTTCCGAATAACTACGATCGCGCCCACGGCTATGAAGGTAAATACCTGATGATCCATGGCGCTTGCGTATCTATTGGCTGCTACGCGATGACGGATTCCGGTATTGACGAGATCTTCCAGTTTGTTACCGCCGCGCTGGTCTTCGGGCAGCCGAACGTGCAGGTAAGTATCTATCCGTTCCGCATGACCGACGCCAATATGCAGCGCCATAAATATTCAACCTATGCGGATTTCTGGAAGCAACTGAAGCCGGGTTATGACTACTTCGCCACCACCCACCAGCCGCCGGTTGTCTCGGTTGTGGATGGTCGCTATGTGGTTAGCAAGCCGCTGAACACCGCTGTTCAGCCACAGCTGGCGTCAAACTACACGCTCCCCCAGACAAAATAATGCCCACTCACCTGGCATAATCTTTTGCCAGGTTTCATTGCCGGTTAACGGCTGGGTGGCAATCACGGTAACCACATCATTTGGTGTGGTTTCCCGCTGAAAATCAATTTCCACATCCTGATCCAGCAACTTCGCCACGCCAAATGGCGCACGGCGGGTGATCCAGAACAGATTGGTCGAACAAAACGCCATCACATAACGCCCGTCCGACAGCAGCATATTAAAAACGCCCTTCTCACGCAGTTCCGTTGCCAGTGCCGCAATGTATTTAAACACCGCCGCCATATTACCTGGCGTGCGCGGATAGCGTTCGGTCAGCTTGTGCAACAACCAGCAAAACGCTTTTTCGCTGTCGGTCTCGCCAATCGGGCGGAAGTTCCCGGTCTCCAGCGATTTATAACCCGTAAGCTGCCCGTTGTGCGCATACGTCCAGTTGCGCCCCCACAGTTCACGGGTAAACGGATGGGTATTTTCCAGCGCCACTTCGCCACGGTTAGCCTGGCGAATATGGGCAATCACTGAACGGGATTTAATCGGGTAGTCCTGCACTAATTTCGCAATAGGGGAATTAAAACTCGGTTGCGGATCTTTGAACGTGCGACAGCCCTTGCCCTCGTAAAAGGTAATGCCCCAGCCATCTTTATGCGGCCCGGTTCCGCCGCCACGCTGGACGAGACCGGTAAAACTAAAGCAGATATCGGTTGGCACATTTGCGCTCATACCGAGCAGTTCGCACATACACACCCCCACACAGCGCCCTTATCAGAGAAGGCGTAATTGGTGCAGCCAGTTTGCATACGGGCAGTGCTCCGATTCACTGTGTTCGGGCACTGCCGGAATCAAAAAGGCAAAAACAGCCTTCCTTAAGCCTTCACCATCTCTTTTTCAATCAACTGAATCAGGATATGAATCACCTTAATGTGAATTTCCTGAATACGGTCAGCATAACCAAAATGCGGCACGCGAATTTCAACATCTGCGCTGCCCGCCATTTTACCGCCGTCTTTACCGGTCAGGGTGATCACTTTCATCCCCTTCTCACGCGCTGCCGCAACCGCTTTGATCACGTTGCCGGAGTTACCGGAAGTGGAGATACCCAGCAGCACGTCGCCTTCGCGGCCAACGGCTTCCACATAACGGGAGAAAACATAGTCGTAACCGAAGTCGTTGCTGACGCAGGAGAGATGGCTCACGTCAGAGATGGCAATCGCCGGGTAACCCGGACGGTTTTCACGGTAGCGCCCGGTTAACTCTTCTGCGAAATGCATCGCATCGCAATGCGAGCCGCCGTTACCACAGGACAACACTTTGCCGCCGGCTTTAAAGCTGTCGGCCAGCAATACCGCCGCGCGCTGAATAGCGTGAATATTGGCATCATCTTTCAAGAAGTTCGCCAGCGTTTCGGCCGCTTCGTTCAGTTCGTTACGAATAAGATCCTGGTACATGAGGATATCCTTCAGCATAAATGTAAATAACACTGCGCAGTGTACCGGATACTATTCCAGGCGAGAAGTTAAAGCCGTAGCCCCCCGTTGTTTTCATTTTCCGTGCGCAAAAAGCCCTCAACAATGTGAACCAGGTTGTAATTATTTTGTAAACACATTGCTAAAAGAAATCACATCCACTACAACCAATACATCACAAGTGGTCAGACCTCCTACAAGCAAGGGAGCTTTTCTTTATGATGATTTTGAGCATTATCGCAACGGTTGTTCTGCTCGGCGCGCTGTTTTACCACCGCGTTAACCTGCTGCTCAGCAGCGTGATTCTGCTGGCGTGGACCGCCGCGCTGGGCGTTGCTGGCCTGTGGTCTATCTGGCTGCTGGTGCCGCTCGCGATTATTCTGGTGCCGTTTAACCTGCCGCCGATGCGTAAAGCGTTGATTTCCGCCCCGGCATTTCGTGGTTTCCGTAAAGTGATGCCGCCAATGTCGCGTACCGAAAAAGAGGCCATCGACGCCGGGACAACCTGGTGGGAAGGCGATCTGTTTCGCGGTAACCCGGACTGGAAAAAACTGCACAACTATCCGCAGCCGCGTCTGACTGCCGAAGAGCAGGCGTTTCTCGACGGCCCGGTGGAAGAAGCCTGTCGCATGGCGAATGACTTCCAGATCACCCACGAAATGGCCGATCTGCCGCCGGAACTGTGGGCGTTCTTAAAAGAGCACCGCTTCTTTGCGATGATCATCAAAAAAGAGTATGGCGGGCTGGAATTCTCTGCTTATGCCCAATCCCGCGTGCTGCAAAAACTCGCTGGTGTCTCCGGTATTCTGGCGATCACCGTCGGCGTACCGAACTCCTTAGGCCCGGGCGAACTGCTGCAACACTACGGTACCCAGGAACAAAAAGATCACTACCTGCCGCGCCTGGCGCGCGGGGTGGAAATCCCCTGCTTCGCGCTGACCAGCCCGGAAGCGGGCTCCGATGCAGGCGCCATTCCGGACACCGGCATCGTCTGCATGGGCGACTGGCAGGGCGAGCAGGTGCTCGGTATGCGCCTGACCTGGAACAAACGCTACATTACGCTCGCGCCAATCGCGACGGTGCTGGGCCTGGCGTTCAAACTATCCGACCCGGATAAACTGCTGGGCGGCGACGAAGAATTAGGCATTACCTGTGCGCTGATCCCAACGTCTACGCCGGGCGTGGAAATTGGTCGCCGTCACTTCCCGCTGAACGTGCCGTTCCAGAACGGCCCGACCCGTGGCGACGATATCTTTGTGCCGATTGATTACATTATTGGCGGGCCGAAAATGGCCGGTCAGGGCTGGCGTATGCTGGTGGAATGTCTGTCGGTAGGTCGCGGTATTACGCTGCCGTCCAACTCTACCGGTGGCGTCAAATCCGTCGCAATGGGGATCGGCGCGTACGCTCATATCCGCCGCCAGTTCAAAGTATCGATTGGTAAAATGGAAGGCATCGAAGAGCCGCTGGCGCGCATTGGCGGTAACGCCTACGCCATGGATGCAGCCGCATCGCTGGTGACCTACGGCATTATGCTCGGTGAAAAACCGGCGGTGCTTTCGGCCATCGTTAAGTATCACTGTACCCACCGTGGTCAGCAGTCAATCATTGATGCAATGGATATTGCCGGCGGTAAAGGCATCATGCTTGGCGAGAGCAACTTCCTGGCGCGTAGCTACCAGGGTGCGCCGATCGCCATTACCGTTGAAGGCGCGAATATCCTTACCCGCACCATGATGATCTTCGGCCAGGGCGCAATCCGCTGCCATCCGTACGTGCTGGAAGAGATGGCTGCCGCGCAGAATAACGATCTGGACGCTTTTGACAAACTGCTGTTCAAACATATCGGCCACGTCGGCAGCAATGAAATGCGCAGCCTCTGGCTCGGCCTGACACGCGGCTTAACCAGCGCCACGCCGACCCGTGACGCCACCAAACGTTACTATCAGCATCTGAACCGTGTGAGCGCCAACCTCGCGCTGCTCTCGGACGTGTCCATGGCGGTGCTTGGCGGCAGCCTGAAACGCCGCGAGCGCATCTCGGCGCGTCTCGGCGATGTGTTAAGCCAGCTCTATCTCGCCTCGGCGGTGCTGAAACGCTATGACGACGAAGGCCGTCAGGAAGCGGATCTGCCGCTGGTGCACTGGGGCGTGCAGGATGCGCTCTACCAGGCGGAACAGGCGATGCATGATTTGCTGGAGAACTTCCCGAACCGCTTTGTCGCAGGCTTGCTGAGCCTGGTGATTTTCCCGACCGGTCGTCACTACCGCGCCCCGTCCGACAAACTGGATCACAAAATAGCGAAGATCCTGCAAACCCCGAGCGCAACGCGTTCGCGTATTGGTCGTGGCCAGTACCTGACGCCGAGCGAGCATAACCCGGTCGGTCTGCTGGAAGAGGCGCTGGTAGATGTGATGGCCGCCGATCCGATTCACCAGCGCATCTGTAAAGAGCTGGGCAAAAACCTGCCGTTCACCCGTCTGGACGTGCTGGCTCAGCAGGCGCTGGCAAGCGGGTTGATCAACCAGGATGAGGCGAATCTGCTTAATAAAGCCGAAGCCAGCCGTCTGCGCAGTATCAACGTTGACGACTTTGAACCGGAGGCACTGGCGACTCAGCCGGTGGTCAAAACGCCGGAAAAGATGCGCAAACCGGAAGCCGCATAACGGACTAAGCGGCTGAAAACCCTCTCCTCTTATCGAAACCCGCATCATGCGGGTTTTTTTATTTATCCTCATGCTACAGTGTGCAGATGCTGTCTTACGGGGAGTTGCTATTGTGCCTGGTTTAAAAATTACGCTGTTACAACAACCGTTAGTCTGGATGGATGGCCCCGCTAACCTGCGCCATTTCGATATCCAGTTAGAAGACGTCACCGGGCGTGATGTGATTGTGCTACCGGAAATGTTCACCACCGGTTTTGCCATGGAGGCGGCGAAACAATCCATGCCGCAAGATGAGGTCATCGCCTGGATGCAGAGCAAAGCGCGCCAGACCAATGCGCTGGTCGCCGGTAGCGCCGCGCTGCAAACCGATCGCGGCCCGGTGAACCGCTTTTTGCTGGTCGAACCGCAAGGCAAGGTGCACTTCTACGATAAACGCCATCTGTTCCGCATGGCCGATGAGCACCACCACTACGAAGCGGGTAACGAGCGCGTGGTGTTTGAGTGGCGCGGCTGGCGCATTCTGCCGCTGGTCTGTTATGACCTGCGCTTTCCGGTGTGGTCGCGCAACCGCAATGATTACGATCTGCTGCTCTATGTTGCCAACTGGCCCGCGCCGCGCTCGCTGCACTGGCAATCTCTGCTGGTGGCCCGCGCGATTGAAAACCTCGCCTGGGTGGCGGGCTGCAACCGCGTTGGCACCGATGGCAACGGGCATCACTATCGTGGCGACAGCCGGGTTATCAGCCCGCAGGGCGAAATCATCGCCACCGCCGAGCCGCACCTGGCGACGCGCATTGACGCCGAATTGTCACTCAGCGCGTTACGGGAATACCGCGAGAAGTTTCCGGCCTGGCAGGATGCCGATCCCTTTACGCTGGGATAAGGCGATCCCCTCTCCCCGCCGGGAGAGGGTGTTTCTCAACTCACCAACGCTTGCCCGTCTTTGCGGCTCTCTGTCGCCGCCACATAGTGGCCTTCCGGCATGCGGTAAATGACCTGCGCACCACCAAAGTTATAGCCCGCCAGCGGATCTTCCACCGTTATCACATGCCCGCGCTCGCGCAGCGCCGCAATCACGTTGCGATCAAAGCTTGACTCCAGCGCCACTTCGCGCCCCTGAATCACTCGCCAGCGCGGCGCATCAATCGCCGCCTGCGGGTTCTGTCCATGCAGCATTATGCGCAGCGCCATCTGCAAATGCCCCTGCGCCTGCATCGGCCCGCCCATTACGCCAAACGACATCAGCGGTTTACCGTCAGCGCCCATCGCAAAACCGGGAATAATGGTGTGGAACGGACGCTTGCTGCCCGCCAGCGCGTTCGGGTGTTTGGGATCAAGCACAAAGCCGCAGCCCCGATTTTGCAGGCTAATGCCGGTGTCCGGTACCACAACGCCGGAGCCAAAACCCATAAAGTTGGACTGAATAAACGACACCATCATGCCGCTGGCATCAGCGGTAGAAAGGTAAACCGTGCCGCTTTGCGTCGGGGCGCCATAGACAAAATCAGACGCGTTATCCGGGTCGATCAGCGCTGCACGCGACTGCAGATAGTCGTCACTGAGCAGCAATTCTGCGGCAAACTCCAGGTGTGCGTCATCGGCAACATAGCGGTCAAGATCGGCCAGCGCCAGCTTCATGGCTTCAATCGCCAGATGCAGCGATTGCACCGAGTCCGGGTGATAACGGCCAATATCGCACTGCTCAAGAATGCCGAGCGCAATCAGCGTGGCGATCCCCTGCCCGTTTGGCGGTAACTCTTGCACGGAGCCACCGGCGAACTCACGCGACAACAACGTGACCCAATCGGCTTTGTGATTCGCCAGGTCAGCCTCGCTCAGGTGCGCACCGTGTTCTCTGGCGAAGGCGGCAATCTTCTGCGCCAATTCTCCGCGATAAAACGCCTCGCCATTGGTCTGGGCAATCAGCTCCAGCGTGCGCGCCTGCGCCGGGTTGCGGAATATTTCGCCGGGTTTCGGCGCTCGCCCTTCCGGCGCAAAGCAGGCGCTAAAGCCCGGCTGATCTTTAAGTTTGTTATAGCCGCGTTGCCACAAGTGACCAATCAGCGGCGAGACGGGAAAACCGTGGCGTGCATACTCAATAGCCGGTTGCGCCAGCGTGGTCAGCGGTAGGGTGGCAAAGCGTTGTGCCAGCGCCACCCAACCGGATACCGCGCCCGGCACGGTGACGGCATCCCAGCCCAGTTCCGGCACGGCTGCTTTACCTGCGAACATATCCGCATGCCAGCTTGCGGGCGAACGCCCGGAAGCGTTCAGGCCATGCAGTTCCTTGCCATCCCAGACAATGGCGAAGGCATCGCTGCCGATCCCGCAACCGGTCGGTTCGACAACGGTGAGCGCCATCGCGGTGGCAATCGCCGCATCCACCGCGTTACCACCGAGCGCGAGCATCCGCATCCCGGCTTGTGCCGCCAGCGGCTGTGAGGTGGCTACCGCGTTGCGGCCCATCATCGGCGCACGATGCGAGGCATAATTTACATTGAAATCAATCGCTTTGGTCATCAGAACTCCTTAGTCGTGGCGCGGATCGAGCGCGTCGCGCAGCCCGTCGCCGAGTAAATTAAATCCCTGCACGGTCAGAAAAATGGTTACACCGGGGAAAATAGACATCCAGGGAGCCTGTTCCAGAAAGCCCTTTGCGGTGTTCAGCATTGCGCCCCACGACGGATAGGGAGGCTGCTGGCCAAGACCGAGAAACGACAGGCTCGCTTCGGTAATGATCGCCGAAGCGATCGCCAGCGTGGCCTGCACGAGGATCGGCGACATCACATTCGGCAGCACGTAACGCAGGATGATCCAGCGATCAGGCAGACCAATCGCCCGCGCGCCGTCGATATACTCTTCGTTGCGAATCGCGATCACCTGGCCGCGCGTCAGGCGGGCAAAGATCGGCATCGCCGACAAGCCAATGGCGATCATCGCATTGGTCAGGCTGGGGCCAAGAAACGCGCCCAGTGCAATGGCCATAATCAGAAACGGACAGGCGAGCAGCGCTTCAATAACGCGGGAAATCACACCGTCCCAGACGCCATGGAAGTAACCCGCCAGCAAACCGAGCGGTACGCCAATCACTACGGCGATCACCACCGACACGCAGCCCGCCAGCAGTGAAGTGCGCGCCCCCCAAATCATGCGCGAGAGAATATCGCGCCCCAACTCATCGGTGCCGAACCAGTAAAGCTCCGACGGGGGTTTGCGTACTGCCAGAAAGTTCGCTTTGACCGGATCAAACGGTGCGATCCACGGCGCGAGCAGCGCAATCAGCACAAACACGCCGACAATCACCGCGCCAATCACCGCACTACGGTTAGCGAGGAATTTTTTCAGTACCCGGTTTTCCGTACGCGGCAGCGATGCCGCCACGCCAGTGGTGAAGAGTTCGGCCATTATTCGCTCCGCATTTTCGGGTTGATTAACACATACAGCACATCTGCCAGCAGGTTCAGGGCGAGAAAACCAATCGCCACCACCAGCACCACACCCTGCACCACCGCGTAGTCGCGGTTGAACACCGAATCGACAATCATCTTGCCGAAACCGGGAATGGTAAACACCTGCTCCGTCAGCACCGCGCCGCCCAGCAGCTCGCCAAACAACAGCGTGGTCAGGGTGATCACGGGTACCAGCGCATTACGAAACGCATGCTTCATGATCACCGCTTTTGGCAGTAACCCTTTGGCGCGTGCGGTACGAATATAATCCGCTTTCAGCACCGCAATCATCGACGCGCGAGTATGGCGCATTAACGTCGCCGCCAGCCCTGTTCCCAGCACCAGCGCGGGCAACAACAACGTGCGCAAGTTCTGCAAGGGATCTTCGCTAAAGGGCACAAAACCAGACGCAGGCAGCCATTGCAGATTGACGGAAAAGATGAGGATCAGCAGGATCCCCAGCCAGAAGTGCGGCACCGAAATGCCGGATATCGCGACAAAATTAGCGCCGTGGTCGATCCAGCTATTCTTGTTCACCGCCGCCAGAATGCCCATGCTGATGCCAAACAGCAGCGCAATCACCATCGCCAGCAGCGACATCTCAAGCGTCACCGGCAGCTTGGTGGCAATCAGGTGCGTTACCGGTTCCTGCGTACGCAACGAGACGCCAAGATCGCCCTGCAACGCACGGGTCAGCCAGTGAAAATATTGCACCGGGATCGGCGCATCCAGGTTCAGCTCCGCGCGCAACTGGGCGATGACCGCCGGATCGCGCTCCTCGCCCAGCATCGCCGTGAGCGGATCGCCGGGTAGCAACTTTTGCAAACCGAACACCATCATGCTGACCAGCAGCAAGGTCGGAACGGCGAGCAGCAGGCGTTTGCAAATCAATTCCAGCATGGTTTCTCCAGGCGATGCCGTTTAGTTGGCGAGCGACAGACCCGCCAGACGCACAATGCCGTCCGGGTAAGGTTTAAAGCCCTGCACTTTTTTGTTCAGCCCAAACAGGCGCGGCTCAAAGTAGAGGTAGGCAATCGGCATATCCGTTTGCAACTGCTTCACCACCTTCTCATAGAGCCCCTGACGGGTTGCCGGATCGTTGTGCAAACGCGCCTGCGTCAGCCACTCATCCACCTGCGGGTTGCTGTAGCGACCATCGTTGAGCGTTCCTTTGCTATTAATGAAACCGAAGATGCTGCCATCGGGATCGGGGCGACCAGACCAGCCGGAGTAGCTGAGCTGGAAATCGCCGTTTTGCTGTCTGTCGAGCAGCGTGGCGAACTCGGTCATTTGCAGATTGACATTAAAACCGGCTTCGGCGGTCATCGCCTGCAACACCTGGCCCACTTGCTGTGACGTCGGGTTGTTCGGCACCAGCAGTGAGACGGTGATCGGCGTCTTCACCCCTGCCGCCTGCAGCAGCGCTTTGGCTTTTTCCACATCACGCGGCGCAACAGGCAGCTTCACGTGATAGGGGCTAACCGGTGAAAACGCCTGATTCGCCGGGGCGTATAACCCCTCGAAGACCACCTGGTTGAGCGCCTCGCGATCAATCGCCAGCGAGAAAGCCTCACGCACGCGCGCATCTTTGAACGGATCGTTGGCCGGGACTTTGCCGTTATTGATATTAAACGTGATGCCCTGATACCCAAGCCCCGTCACTTTCGCCAGTTGCAGTTTGCTGTCGGCCTCTACGGTTTTCACATCGCTGGCGGCAATACCTTCAGTCAGATCGAGATCGCCCGCACGCAGGTTCGCCAGTCGCACGGAGGCATCCGGGATCGGCAAATAGATCACTTTGTCGAAGTGGTACGCGCTTTTGTTCCAGTAGTTATCAAAACGCGACAACACAATGCGGTCCTGCGAGACGCGGCTGTCGAATTTATACGGGCCGGAACACACCGGATGCGCGGCGAAGTCCGGCTTTTTCGCCGCCTCCGGCGCCAGCATCGCGCCAGCGCGATCGGTTAACTGCATCAGCAACGCTGAGTCCGGCGTTTTCAAATGCAGCTTAATTTGCATCGGCCCGCTGACCTCCACGGACTCAATAGAGGAGATTTCACTTTTTCGCAGCGAACCCGGCAGCGTCAGCGCGCGATCGAGGCTGAATTTCGCCGCTGAGGCGTCAAACTTCTCGCCATCGTGGAAGGTCACGCCCTCACGCAGATCCATGGTCAGGGTTTTGCCATCGTCGCTCCACGACCAGGCCTTCGCCAGCCCGGGCACCACTTTCAGGTTTTCATCCACGTCCACCAGCCGGTCGCACAGAGAAGCGAAGACAAAACGGCCATAGTAAGTACGCGCCAGGTGCGGATCGAGCATATCCGGATCCGCGCCAAGACCCACGCGCAGCACACTTTCAGCCTGGGCAGGCAGCGCCGCGCCCAGCAACATGACACTTCCCAGAACGGTCAAAAGCGAATTTCGCATCATCATTATTGTTTCCTTTAAGGGGAGGAGTGAGAGGCCGCGTGTTCAAACAGCGCGCGACGGCGCAAGAACGCGGCTGAGGGGGGAGCAATCTGAATCACGCTGCGGTCGCGGTTAATCTCCTGCCAGCGATGACACGAGACCTGACGGCCACCTTCGAGCACCTGAGTGATGGGCTCGCGTTGCTGGCACTCGTCTGTCGCAAACGGGCAGCGGGTATGAAAACGGCAGCCCTGCGGCGGGCTTGCGGGGTTGGGCAAATCGCCCTGCAACAGCGGTGTTTCGCGCACAATGCCGGGTTGCGGTTGCGGTGCAGACGCAATCAGCGCCTGGGTGTAGGGGTGCAGCGGGGCATCGAAGATCTCATCCACCGTTGCCATTTCCACGATTTGCCCAAGGTACATCACCGCCACACGGTCGCTCATATGACGGATCACCGACAGCCCGTGCGCGACGATAATCATGGTTAAACCAAGCTGCTGTTTCAGCGTCTCCAGCAGGTTGACCACCTGCGCCTGCACCGACACATCGAGCGCGGAAACGGGTTCATCGCCCAGCAGCAATTTCGGCCCGGAAGCCAGCGCGCGGGCAATGCCAATGCGCTGGCGCTGGCCGCCGGAAAACTCATGCGGATAGCGTCGCGCCCAGGCCGCAGGCAGGCCGACAGTACCGAGCAGTTCCGCCACTCGCGCCTGACGTTCTGCTTTTCCCATCTTCTGGTGCAACCACAGCGGCTCACCAACAATCTGCTCTACCGTCATACGCGGGTTGAGCGAGGCAAACGGATCCTGAAAGATAATTTGCAGCTCGCGCCGAAGCTGGTTTAATCGCGCCCCGCTGGCATGGGTGATCTCCTCCCCCTGGTAGTAAACGCGCCCTTCAGAGGCCGTTAACAAACGCAGTAGCAGGCGGCCCAGCGTCGATTTTCCTGAACCGGATTCCCCCACAATCGCCAGCGTTTCGCCGGGGTAAACCGCCAGGGAAATACGATCCACCGCAGTGACATAACGTTTTGGCGCGAATAAGCGGGTTGGCCCGGCAAAGCGTTTACTCAGATCAAAAGCTTCAAGTATCGGCGTGCTCATGCGGTTTCTCCCAGTGCAATATGCTGTTCAAGGGGAACACGAAAACAGGCGACCTGATGGCCGCGCCCTTGCGGCAGCAGCGGCGGTTTTTCCTGATGGCAGCGTGTCCGGGCAAACGGGCAACGGGTGGCGAAACGGCAGCCTTGCGGCATCGCTTCCGGTAACGGCACCGCGCCGGGAATGGTCGACAGTTGTCCTTTACGCGCCCCCAGTGAAGGGATAGATCCCATCAGACCAATGGTGTACGGGTGCTGCGGATCGGCAAAAATCGCCTCCACACTGCCCTGCTCCACTACTTGTCCGGCGTACATCACCGCCACCTGCTGCGCCACTTCCGCCACCACACCGAGATCGTGGGTGATCATCAATACCGCCGTGCCGGTTTCGGCTTTCAGGGTGTTAAGCAGTGCGAGGATCTGCGCCTGAATCGTCACATCCAGCGCGGTTGTCGGTTCGTCGGCAATTAACAGACGCGGCTTGTTGATGAGTGCCATCGCAATCATCACCCGCTGGCGCATGCCGCCGGAAAGCTGGTGTGGATAGGCTTTCAGACGCATCTCCGCGGCCGGGATCTGCACTTTTTCCAGGATGCGGAGCGCCGCCTCGTGCGCCGCGTTCGCCGACACGTTTTGGTGGCGCATCACCGCTTCGCTGAGCTGGTCGCCAAGCGTAAACGCCGGGTTGAGCGAGGTCATCGGCTCCTGGAAAATCATCGCCAGTTCATTGCCACGCAGATCGGCATATTCGCGCGGGGAGAGTTGGCGCAAGTTACGCCCGCGAAACTGCATCTCACCGCCAAGGATCTGCGCGCTGGCGGGCAGCAGCCCCATCAAGGCCAGCGAGGTAATGCTTTTGCCGCAGCCGGATTCGCCAACCAGCGCCAGCGTTTCTCCACTTTTGACAGAGAGCGAAATCCTGTCCAGCACGCTTACCGGGCTGCCAGCAAACTGCACTTCCAGGTTATGCAGACGCAGCACCGGCGCAGCCTCTGTAAACGGGATCGTCGTCATGGGGTATCGTCCTCAAGATGAATGGCCTGGATCAGCGCATGTTGCAGGTCGAGCAAATGTTCGCGCATCGCCGTCGCCGCCTCATGCGGCTGGCGCTGGCGAATGGCGATCATGATGCGATGATGATGATCGTTGTAGCGATCCACTTTCGCTGGCGTTCGCGCCAGTTCACGCAGATGGTGCCAGGCAGGTTCGCGCCGCACCGCGTCAAGCGTGTCAAAAAGACCGAGCATCAGACGGTTTCCTGCCGCCTCGGCGATAGCCCGGTGAAAAGCGCTGTCCCACAGCTCATTCAGATCCGGATCATCCGGATTAACGTTGTCGATGCGTTCCAGCATGCGCTGCATCAGCGCCAGATTTTCCGGGCTGGCGCGAAGTGCCGCCAGCCGCGCAAGACTGGGCTCAATCTGCAGACGGGCTTCCATCACTTCCAGCATATTGGTTTGTTGCACCAGTCCCTGTAGTGCAAGAGGCGAAACCGGTGCCGCAGGGCCAATAAAGGTACCTTTGCCCTGTTTACGCCAGATCCGCCCTTCTTCTTCCAGCACGTCCAGCGCGCGACGCACTTCGCGTCGCCCGACGCCTAAGTTTTCCGCCAGTTCACGTTCCGTGGGCAGAGGAGTCCCTGGTGTTGACTCGTGCTGGTGAATCAGCCCACGAAGTTGTTCAAGCGCCGTACTGGAATTTGCCAGATAGCGTGACGGTTTTTCCATATTGGTTCATCCGCGTTTCGCGTTATCTTTTTGTTTAATTACAAACAGTTAATGCTTATACCGTCTGTATGCCTCGTTATTTACTAAGCAATTCGCGAACCAATACGGCATTGGTTCGATAAATTTTTGTTAATACTTTGATTTATTAATGTTTATTTTTTGGCTAACACAGAGGACGTCACAGACACCAGGGGATGCAGGCGATGAAATGCACAATTAGCGTGCAAACCATGCACTAAAAGGGAAGAAAGGAACCAAAGAGGGAAATACCTGAATGCGACAGGGACGTAGTGATGAGGAGGCGGAAGGAGACCTTCTCCATCACTACGTCGAAGAGAGAAACACACAAAACCTGCCGCACCTGCACACATGGCCAGTTCTCAGCATAGCGAATTCACTATCCCGGCGGCCACTGCTCCGGTATGCCCGAACAGAGCAGGGTGCCGGATAGTGTCGTGCGCTCCCCACAACCGCACGCTGAAACGGTGGTAACAGCTTGACGCTACTCGGCGTGAATCAGCCGCCCTACCGCAAGGCTCAGGGCGCGAAGCGCCTGGGCGACGTCGCTACAGGCCACGCTTTCCGCCGGATGATGGCTGATGCCTTTATAGCAACGCACAAACAGCATGGCCGACGGCCAGCGTTCCGCAATGGCGATAGCATCATGCCCTGCCCCACTCGGCAGCGATAACACCTTCCCCTGTACGGTGTGAACCGCATCGGCCAGCTCTTCACGCAGTGGCATATCGCACGGCGTGGCGGCGATGGTGTAAAAAATGTCGTGGCGGAACTCAAGCCTGCGTTGCCGGGCGATGCGGGTGGCTTCCTCCAGCAAGTGATTGAGCAACGCTTCGCGTTTATCATCCTGCGGGCTACGGATATCCAGCGTAAGCCCAACAGCACCGGGGATCACATTTACCGCACCGGGCTCACATTGTAATGTGCCAACGGTGGCGACCATTTCCGGGCCGGAATCTATCGTGGCCTGTTCGATAATCTGTATCCATTCGGCGGCGGCCGCCAGCGCATCCCGGCGATGACGCATCGGCACCGTACCGGCGTGCCCGGCCTCCCCGGTAAAACGGCAGCTAAGCCGCCGCGCACCGTTGATGGCGGTGACCACGCCGAGCGCCAGATCCGCCTGTTCCAGCACCGGCCCCTGTTCAATATGCAGCTCCAGGTAAGCAGAAAAATCCTCGACCGGGCGCTGCGCCGTAGCAATCTGCGCGGCATCCAGGCCGGCCTGTTCCAGCGCCTGCGCCACGCTGATGCCCTGCCCATCTTCACAGGCCAGCCACGTTTGCGGCCAGCTACCGGTCAGCCCACGGCTGCCAAGCAGCGCAATGTTAAACCGCGTCCCCTCTTCGTCGGCGAAACCAACAATCTCGATCGCTTGTCTGCCGCGCAGGTTGGCCCGATTCAGGCCATCAACGACTTCAATCGCCGCCAGCACGCCAAGCATACCGTCGTAACGCCCGGCATCGCGCACGGTATCAAGATGCGAACCGAGCAGCAGCGCCTGCGCCCCCGCATCGATACCCTCGTAACGGCCAAAAATATTGCCGACCGCATCCTGCCAGGTACGCATCCCCGCCTGCTGCATCCACCCGGCGACCAGCGCATTTGCCTGCAAATGCTCGGGCGAGAGATACACACGGGTGAGCTGGCCCGGCGTTTCGCTGATTTGCGCCAGCGCATCACAACGCTGCATAACCCGGCTGGCGGCTTGCGCGGCATCGAAAGGTGTCATCATTAACTGACTCCTTCGTAAATGTCCCATGCCGCCTGCATGCCTGCCCCCTGAACGGTGCGAAAACCCAGTCGGTTCAACACCGCTTCCAGCGCCGTCAGCGTTTGCAGGACACAATCTTTGCGCGCGTTATAACCCATGGTGCCGATGCGCCAGATCTTGCCCTGCAGTGGACCGAACGAGGTGCCGATTTCAATATGGAAATCATCCAGCAGACGTTTACGCACCTCTTCACCATGCACTTCCCGCGGGATTTGCACGCCGAGGACGTTGTTCATCTTGTGCTGAATATCGCCAAACACCGCCAGCCCCATCCCCTGGATACCTGCCAGCATTGCACGCCCGTGCAGCTCGTGGCGCGCAATCAGCTTATCCATGCCCTCTTCGAGCATAATGCGCGCGCATTCGCGGGCGGCGAACAGCATGCTGGTCGCTTCCGTATGATGGTTCAGACGTTCCGGCCCCCAGTAATCCATCACCATGCCGAGATCAAAATAGTTGGAGTAGATCATCTCCTCCGCGCCGTCCTGATGCGCCTCGGTGCGAATGCCCTGTTCTACACATTTGCGCGCCCGTACTGCGGCTTCCATGCGCGGGCTGAGAGTGATGGGCGAACTACCGGACGGGCCGCCAAGGCACTTCTGCAACCCGGCGGAAACGGCATCTAATCCCCATGCATCGGTTTCTAACGGGTTGCCGCCGAGCGAAGCGGTGGCGTCGGTATAAAACAGCACATCATGGCGGCGGCAAATTTCACCCAATTGATCCAGCGGTTGCAGCATGGTGGTCGAGGTATCGCCGTGTACCGTTAACAGCAGGCGCGGCTTGATGCGAACGATGGCGTCTTCAATCTGATCCGGGCTAAACACCTCACCCCACGGCACCTCAATGGTATGGACTTCAGCGCGGCAGCGGCGGGCAATTTCACATAGCAGATGACCAAAACGGCCAAACACCGGCACCAGCACCTTATCGCCCGGACGTATAGCGGAAACGAGGATCGCCTCAATACCCGCGCGTGAGGTGCCATCCACCAGCATCGTCCAGCGGTTTTCAGTGCGAAACACCTCGCGGTAGAGTGCCATCACTTCATTCATGTAGCCGGTCATCACCGGATCGTATTGCCCTACCAACTGGCTCGCCATTGCCCGCAGCACACGCGGGTCGGCGTTGATTGGCCCCGGCCCCATCAACAGGCGCGAAGGCGGATTAATTTGCGGGAACTGCTGGAAATCAAACATGGGCGCGTCCTTTAGTCTGCGACAGCGTAAGATATGAAACAAAAGATTCTTTGAATTAATTTCTGCAACTAATGTGCCACAGGCAAAAAAACGACACCAGCGCTGAGTAATCGCTATTTCACACACAAAACCAAAAGAAAACGGCGCGCTGAACGCCCCGTCATAACCCATCAGGATGGTGCAAAAGCACCGTTATGGTGCATTAACGGTGTTCAAGTTCGTCCAGTTCGTCATACAGGGAGGCGATGTGGTGAATACGCTGGCGCCCTTCGCTCAGCGCGGTGTGCAGCACGGCATTGGAGAGCAAATTAACCAGGCTCATGGCGCTGCTGTAGCTGTCGAATGCGGAGACGCTCTCCAGCGGCAAACCAATGTGCCAGCGGCACAGCGGTTTAATGCTGGCCGCCTGCGGCTCACTGATCGCCAGTAACGGAATGCCCTGCTGATGCAGCGCGTCGAGCAGCGGGCGCACCACGCGCGGGCGGCGGCGAAAAGCCACCACCACCACCATATCCTGCGGGGTGATATCAACCACTTCTTCCGCCAGCGTCTGCCCCGGCTGCGGCATCAATACCACCTGGCCACGGCTTTGCAGCAGCTGCTGGCGCAGATGTAGCGCCACCGGCGCGCTGTTACGCAGACCTAAAATAAAAACCCGCTTCGCCGTGGTGAGGGCGGTGACGATGTCGGCGAATTGCCCGGCATCCAGCGTATTGACCCACAGCGTCAGGTTCGCCATCTCCTGCTTGTAATGGCGTGCCAGCAGGGTGTTGCCCTGCACCGCGTCGCGGTTTTCGGTCAGCGGCATACCGCTCTGGCGCAGCGTGCGCAGTTCATCGCGCATCTCTTTGAAACGATCGTAGCCCAGCCGCTTAAACAAGCGGCTGACGGTGGCTTTCGATACCCCGCTCAAGCGCGCCAGCTCGGCGCTGTTATAGCTCACCAGATCGTCGAAATGATCGATGATAAACGAGGCAACCCGTTGTTCCTGTGGGGATAGCTCGTCAAAGCTCGCCCGTAAACGCTCATCCAGCTGCTGCATAGCTTCTCCTGCAACTTTTGTTTCAGGCTAAGCTGACACAGTGAAACGCCCGTCGTCAATCTGGAACAGCTCTTGCTTAGTGTTCTGCACTTACCCGCAGAAAACAGGAAGCGTGACGATGCAAAGTAATATGGCCCCCTCCGGCATGGCGGTAACGCCGCACCACCTCGCCAGCGAATCGGCGTTATCGGTGTTACGCCACGGCGGCGACGCGATTGAGGCGATGGTGGCCGCAGCGGCAACCATTGCGGTGGCCTACCCGCACATGAACGGCATCGGCGGCGACGGCTTCTGGTTGATTGTGCCGCCAGAGGGCGAACCGCTCGCCATTGACGCCAGCGGTGCGGCCGGGCAACACGCAACATGCGAGTTTTACGCAGGTCATGTGAATATTCCCCATCGCGGTACACTTGCCGCGCTGACCGTACCCGGCACGCTCAGCGGCTGGGATGAGGCGCTGAAGGTCTCCGCCGCGCTCGGCGGCGGGCAGCTTCCGCTCTCACGGTTACTGGCCGATGCCATTCGCTACGCCGCCGACGGCATTCCCGTCACCCAGTCGCAGGCCAGCGCTACGCAAAGTAAATATGCGGAACTGGTGGATATCCCCGGTTTTGCAGACACCTTTTTGCCGCACGGCACCGCCCCGCTGGCAGGCAGCCGCTTTTGTCAGCCGAAACTTGCCCGCACGCTGACCCAGCTTGCCACCGAAGGGCTGGAGAGCTTTTACCGTGGCTCGCTGGCGCAGGTGATCGCCCGCGAAATGCAGGCGTTGGGTTTGCCTGTGACCGCCCAGGATCTGGCGAACCATCGCGCCCAGCGCCGCGTACCGTTGAAGCTCAGCCATAGCCAGGGCGACATTTTCAATATGACGCCGCCAACGCAGGGGCTGGTATCGCTGGCTATCCTCGGCATTACCGATCATCTGGAGATGGCGCAGGCCAGCGAAGTGCAGACCATTCACCGCATTGTGGAAGCAACCAAAAAAGCCTTCGGTCTGCGCGATCGCTACATCACCGACCCGCGCCACGTCACGCTGCCGGTACAGAGCCTGCTGGAACAAGCGCCGCTGGAGCAACTGGCGGCCAGCATTGATGAGCAGCGCGCCGCGCCCTGGGGCCAGGGGAAAGGGCCGGGTGATACGGTGTGGATGGGGGTTATCGATAAAAACGGGCTGGCGGTGTCGTTTATCCAGAGCATTTATCACGAATTTGGCAGCGGCGTAGTGCTGCCGGAAAGCGGCGTGCTGCTGCAAAACCGTGGCGCGGCCTTTAGTCTCGATCCGGCGCATCTGCTGGCGCTGATGCCCGGTAAACAGCCGTTCCACACCTTAAACCCCGCTGCCGCGCGGCTGAAAGATGGGCGCACGCTGGTTTACGGCACCATGGGCGGCGATGGTCAACCACAAACGCAGGCAGCCATTTTTACCCGCCATGTGCTGCAGGGTATGCCGTTGCAGGAGGCGGTTTGCGCCCCACGCTGGTTGCTGGGTCGTACATGGGGGCAGCTATCCGATAGCCTGAAACTGGAAGGACGCTTTAGCGAAGAGACATTCCAGGCGCTGCGGGCGTTGGGGCATGAGGTTGAGTGGTTGCCGGGAATGAGCGAAGCGACCGGTCACGCAGGGGCGATTGTGCGCCATACCAGCGGCATGCTGGAAGGGGCTTACGATCCGCGCAGTAACGGCAGCGCGGCGGGATTTTAAGGGGCAATGATGAATACCACATTTGACTGGCCGACCTATATCCGGCTGATGGAGCAACTGCTTAATGTGCCGCTGGATGACGCACGCCGCGCCGAGCTGGAAATTCAGCTCGCCAGAATCGCAGCGATGGCGCAACCGCTGATGGCCTTTACACTGCCGCACCGCCAGGAAGGCGCAGGAGAGTATCGGTTATGAATTTATCAATTGCTGATATTCAGCGCGGTCTGCGGAAAAAAGCGTTTAGCGACAGCAAACTGGCTCACCGCCAGCAAGGCGCAGGAGAGTATCGGTTATGAATTTATCAATTGCTGATATTCAGCGCGGTCTGCGGGAAAAAGCGTTTAGCGCCAGCGAACTGGCGCAGCAGACGCTGGCGTACATTGAGCGCGACAATCCGGGCATTAACGCCTTTACCGACATCACCGCTATGCGCATGCTGGCTGAGGCCGCGCAAATCGACCAACGTATCGCGAAGGGCGAAGCAGTGCCCGCGCTGGCGGGCGTGCCATATGGGGTGAAAAACCTGTTTGATATCGAAGGTGTCACCACGCTTGCCGGGGCGAAACTCTTCAGCCAGCAACCGCCCGCAACGGCCGATGCTTTTGCGCTTCGCCAGTTGACACGCGCGGGCGCGATGCTCGCTGGCGCGCTGAATATGGATGCCTACGCTTATGGTTTTACCACCGAAAATAGCCACTACGGCGCAACGCACAACCCGCGCGATCCGCAGCGTATTGCAGGCGGTTCGTCCGGCGGTTCAGCGGCGGCTGTCGCCGCAGGGATGGTCAATTTTTCGCTGGGCAGCGATACCAATGGATCGATTCGCGTGCCCGCTTCGCTGTGCGGTATTAACGGGCTGAAACCGACATTTGGCCGCCTGTCGCGCAGCGGTAGCCATCCGTTTGTCGCCAGCCTCGATCATATCGGCCCGCTGGCGCGTAGCGTTGAGGATTTGACCCAGGTGTATGACGCGTTGCAAGGTCACGATCCGGACGATCGCTGGCAATCCGATCGCGCCAGTGATGCCGCTTTGCCGCAGTTGTATGGGGAAAGCAGGCTGCGCTGCGCCGTGCTGGAGGGGTATTTCACCACCTGGTGCGATGATAATGCGCGTCAGGCCGTGACCCATGTGGCGCGAGCGCTGGGCGCAGACAATGCGATAACGCTGCCGGAAGCGGAACTGGCGCGAACGGCGGCGTTTTTGCTGTCGGCGGCGGAAGGCGGCAACCACTATTTACCCGCCCTGCGTACCGATGCTGATACGTTTGAACCCAACTCACGCGAACGCCTGCTGGCAGGCGCGATGACGCCCTCGGCCTGGTACACCCAGGCACAGCGTTTCCGTGCCTGGTTTCGCGACAAAACGCTGCCGCTATTCAATGACGTTGATCTGCTGTTAGCCCCGGCAACGCCCTGCTGTGCCACGCTGATTGGCGCACAAACCATGCATATCAATGGTGTCGATTTGCCGGTGAAAGCGAGCATGGGGATGCTGACGCAGCCCATCTCCTTTCTTGGCTTGCCCGTGGTGACCGTGGCGCTGAAAACCGCCAGCGGTTTACCGATAGGCGTACAGATTATTGGCGCGCCCTGGCAGGAAGCGCGTTGTTTACAGGCCGCCTGGCGGCTGGAGCAGGCCGGTCTTCTTTTCCTACAGGATGCAGCATGAACCGAGATAATGTTGATCGCCCGGCGATCCTCAATGAAGTGACCACCGCGTTTTACCGCTATGAGCAGGCGCTTATCAGCAACGATATTGATGTGCTGGACGAGCTGTTCTGGGATGACGCGCGTACGGTGCGTTACGGCGCCACCGAAAACCTGTATGGCATTGCCGCGATCCGCGATTTTCGCAACGCTCGCCCTTCGGCCGGGCTTGAGCGCGTGCTACGCAATACCACCATCACCACCTTCGGCGATGATATGGCGGTGGCGAGCACAGAGTTTACGCGGGAAAACAGCGAGAAAATTGGCCGCCAGATGCAGACCTGGGTGAAGTTCCCGTGGGGCTGGCGCATTGTGGCGGCGCATGTGAGTGTGATGGGGTAACAAAAACCCTCTCCGGTAAAGGAGAGGGCGAACATTAACCTTCGTGCAGCCCGCATTCGCGTTTCAGGCCAAAGAAGCGGGTCTCTTCTTCTGCCATGCCAGGCTCCCATTTGCGGGTGGTGTGCGTGTCGCCCACGGAAAGGTAGCCCTGATCCCACAGCGGATGGTAGTTCAGCCCGTGTTTTTGCAGGTACTGGTAAACCGTGCGGTTATCCCAGTCGATGATCGGCAGCACTTTGAACACGCCGCGCTGAATAGCCAGCACCGGCAGCGTGGCGCGGCTACCGGATTGCTCGCGGCGCAGCCCGGCAAACCAGGTTTTCGCGTTCAGTTCGGCCAGCGCACGGTTCATCGGCTCAACTTTGTTGATGTGGTTGTATTTTTCAATCCCTTCAACGCCCTGCTCCCACAGCTTGCCGTAGCGGGCTTCCTGCCAGGCCGGGCTTTGTTCGGCGCGGTAGATTTTCAGGTTCAGCTTGAGCTTGTCCGTTAGCTCGTCGATAAACTGATAGGTTTCCGGGAACAGATAACCGGTATCGGTAAGGATCACCGGGATATCCGGGCGCACCTGGTTTACCAGGTGCAGGCTCACCGCCGCCTGAATACCAAAGCTTGAGGAGAGCACATATTCCCCCGGCAGATTTTCCAGCGCCCAGGCGACACGCTCTTCAGCACTGAGTTTCTCAAGCTGCGCGTTGGTTTCAGAAAGCTGCAGTATGCGGTCTACTTTGGGCAGCTCGTTTAGCGCGTTCAGATCGAGTACGGACATATTGACCTCTCTTATCACCTCTTCCTCCCCGAGCGGGGAGGAAGGATTCAGGCGTTATTCCCAGAAATCCCGCGCCGGATCGAGCACCGGGCGAATAATTCCCGCGCGGATGGTGAAGTCGCCAAAACCTTCGCCCTCTTCCCGCTCATGCGCCCAGCGGGCTACCAGCTCGTCGATAGCGCCAAGGATTTCGGCTTCAGTAATGTTTTCACGGTACATGCGCGGAATACGTGTACCACTGCGATTACCGCCGATATGCAAGTTATAGCGTCCTGGCGCTTTGCCGACCAGGCCGATTTCCGCCAGCATCGCACGACCGCAGCCGTTCGGGCAGCCGGTCACACGCAGTACAATGTGATCGTCGCCGACGCCATGTTTTTCCATTACCGCTTCGACTTTATCGACAAACGAAGGCAGGAAACGCTCGGCTTCCGCCATCGCCAGCGGGCAGGTCGGGAACGACACGCAGGCCATGGAGTTTTCGCGCTGCGGTTTTACCGCGTCCATCAGTCCGTGGCTGCGCGCCAGTTTTTCAATCTTCGCTTTCTGACTTTCCGGCACACCGGCGATGATCAGGTTCTGGTTAGCCGTAATGCGAAACTCGCCTTTGTGGATTTTGGCAATTTCCAGCAGGCCGGTTTTCAGCGGCCGTCCCGGATAATCCAGAATACGACCGTTTTCAATAAACAGCGTCAGGTGCCATTTGTTGTCGATACCTTTCACCCAACCGATGCGATCACCACGGCCGGTAAATTCGTACGGGCGGATCGGTTCAAACTTGATCCCGGCGCGGCGCTCCACTTCCGCTTTGAACGTCTCGACGCCAACGCGCTCAAGGGTGTATTTGGTTTTGGCGTTTTTACGATCGGTACGGTTGCCCCAGTCGCGCTGGGTGGTAACCACCGCTTCGGCGACGGCCAGCGTGTGTTCCAGCGGCAGATAACCGAATTCGCTCGCCGTGCGGGCGTAGGTTTTCTTGTTGCCATGCTCGATAGACAGACCGCCGCCCACCAGCAGGTTAAAGCCCACCAGCTTGCCGTTTTCCGCAATCGCCACGAAGTTCATGTCGTTGGCGTGCAGATCGATATCGTTCTGCGGCGGAATAACCACCGTGGTTTTGAACTTACGCGGCAAGTAAGTCTGGCCTAAGATTGGCTCTTCATCGGTGGTCGCCACTTTTTCCTGATCGAGCCAGATCTCGGCGTAAGCGCGCGTGCGCGGCAGCAGATGTTCAGAGATCTTTTTCGCCCATTCGTAAGCTTCAGCGTGCAGTTCAGATTCGTACGGGTTCGAGGTACAGAGCACGTTACGGTTCATGTCGTTGGCGGTCGCCAGCGCGTCCAGCCCAACGGCGTGCAGCATCTGGTGCGCCGGTTTCACATATTTTTTCAGAATGCCGTGAAACTGGAAGGTCTGACGGTTGGTCAGGCGGATGCTGCCGTAGATCGTGTTGTCATGGGCGAATTGATCAATCGCCTGCCACTGTTTGGTGGTGATGACGCCCCCTGGCAGACGGCAACGCAGCATCATCGCGTGGCGCGGTTCCAGCTTCTGCTCGGCACGCTCGGCGCGGATATCGCGATCGTCTTGCTGATACATACCGTGAAAACGGATCAGCAGAAAGTTGTCGCCGTTGAAGCCGCCGGTCAGACCGTCATGCAGATCTTCAGCAATCGTACCGCGCAGGTAGTTGCTTTCGCGTTTCATACGTTCGGCGTCGGTCAGTTTGCCTTCGACCACCAGTGGGCCTGGGTGTTTTTCGCTCATTAGTAGACATCTCGCTGATAACGGCGCTCAACGCGCAGCTCACTTAAAAATTCATCCGCCGCTTCGGTGTCCATGCCACCAAATTCGGCAATCACATCCAGTAAAGCCTGCTCAACGTCTTTCGCCATGCGATTGGCGTCGCCGCAGACATAAATGTGCGCGCCGTCGTTGATCCAGCGCCACAGCTCCGCGCCCTGTTCGCGCAGTTTGTCTTGTACGTAAATTTTTTCTTTTTGATCGCGGGACCAGGCCAAATCAATACGATTAAGCACGCCCTCTTTTACATAGCGCTGCCATTCAACCTGGTAGAGGAAATCTTCGGTAAAGTGCGGGTTGCCAAAGAACAGCCAGTTTTTACCTGGCGCTTCATCGGCGGCGCGCTGCTGCATAAAGGCGCGGAACGGCGCGATACCGGTGCCCGGCCCAATCATGATCACCGGTGTTTCCGGGTTGGCGGGAAGGCGGAAATTATCGTTATGCTCGATAAACACCCGAACTTCGCCCTCTTCTTCTACGCGATCGGCGAGGAAGCTGGAGGCACCGCCCGCGCGGGCGCGGCCTTCGACGTCATAACGCACCACGCCGACGGTGATATGCACTTCGCTCTCTACTTCCGCCTGCGAAGAGGCAATGGAGTAAAGGCGCGGCGTCAGCGGGCGCAGCAGGCCAATCAGCGCGTCCGCATCCAGCTGCGCCGGAGAGAAACGCACCATGTCGACAATCGGTGTGGTCGCGGCGTAGTGCTGCAACTGTGCTTTGTCGCCAACCAGCGGCAGCAATGATTCGCTGCGCGTCAGGGTGGCGTAATTTTCCACGATATTGGCGGTGTTAACCGTCAATTCGAAATGCCACTGCAACGCTTGTGCGAGCGGCAGGGTTTTGCCATCGACCGTGACGGGCTCATCGCCTTTCAGCCACAGCAGTTCAACCAGCTCTTTAACCAGTGCCGGATCGTTCTGATACCAGACGCCGAGCGCATCGCCCGGCTGGTAACGCAAACCAGAATCACCCAAATCGATTTCGATATGACGCACATCTTTTTCTGAATTGCGCCCGGTGATTTTCTGATTAACCGACAGGCTTGCGCTAAGCGGTGCTTCTTTGGTGTAGGGGCTGGAGACGATTTCATTCACCGCGCCGCTGGCGGCAACAGCGGCTTGCGCAGGCGAAGAGGCTGGCGCACGGGCTTTCAGCACCTCGACCACACGGGAGCGCCATTCTGTGGCGGCGGCCTGGTATTCGACATCGGCATCGACGCGATCCAGCAGACGTTCAGCACCCAGCTCCGCCAGCTTGCTGTCGAAATCTTTCCCGGCCTGGCAGAAAAACTCATACGAGGTGTCGCCCAGACCGAAGACCGCAAAGGCGGTGCCATCCAGTTTTGGCGCTTTTTTCGAGAACAGGAATTTATGCAGCGCAACGGCTTCTTCCGGCGCGTCCCCTTCACCCTGCGTTGAGGCAACGACGATCAGCAGTTTCTCATTCGCTATCTGTTTGAATTTGTAGTCGCCCGCGTTGACCAGCGTGACATTGAGTTTCGCGGCCAATAAATCATCGCGCAGCGCTTCGGCTACACGGCGGGCGTTACCGGTTTGCGAAGCGGAAATCAGCGTAATAGAGGACGCTTCTGCGACCGGTGGTGCAGCGACAACCGCGCCGGCCGGCTGCTGATTCAGCACGCCCCAGAAATAGCCGGAAACCCAGGCGAGCTGGGTGGGTGTTAAATCAGTGGTGGCCGCCTGGAGGCGCGCCAGTTGCTCCGGATTAAGCGGAAGCAACGCGGAAGGTGGGACCTGGGTCGTCATGCGTCGTATTGTTCCAGTAGCAATTCCCTTTCGTCTTTCGCGCAGCTTGTGAACGCGCCAATGCCGCGAAATCCATGGGATATCATTTTAAAAAAGTGAAGTGAAACTAAGGTTAACGGTGGGGATAATAACAATTAAAGAAAGGTTGGAAATAACAAATAACCAAAAGAACTAACCTGTTTTAGTTATAGTTGTTAACACTAAAACAGGTTAAATAACTCATTGAATTATATTCACAAAATGAATGTATCGCGGCTTAGCTTCTGCCATAACCGCTTTTAGTGATTTTAATTAATGCTAAAAAAGGTCATTTCCGCTACCATGCGGCGGTTTTTTGTAAGCCTGAGAGTTCATTATGTCGACCACGTTGTTTAAAGATTTCACTTTCGAAGCCGCGCATCACCTGCCGCATGTTCCGCAGGGGCACAAATGCGGTCGTCTGCATGGTCACTCGTTTATGGTGCGCCTGGAGATCACCGGCGAGGTGGATCCTTATACCGGCTGGATAATGGACTTCGCCGAACTGAAAGCCGCGTTTAAACCACTTTACGAACGCCTGGATCACTACTATTTAAATGAGATCCCGGGGCTGGAAAACCCCACCAGCGAAGTGCTGGCGAAATGGATTTGGGATCAGATGAAACCGGTGGTGCCGCTGCTGAGCGCGGTGATGGTAAAAGAGACCTGCACGGCAGGCTGCGTTTATCGCGGCGAATAAATTACTGTCGTACCGCCAACCTGCAAGCCGACCAGGCCTGCAGGTTGACAGCACAGGTGCCCACTCGTTATCTGCTCCCCTCACAGAGGGCAGTCTGTTTAACGCACCAGATAGCCGCCATCGACGACCAGCAAATGACCATTCACATAATCCGAGGCGCGGCTGGCGAGAAAAATTACCGCGCCCATTAAATCCTGCGTATCTCCCCAGCGCATAGCCGGTGTGTGATCAATTCCCCATTTATATTGCTTGCGATCGTTACGAATTATTTGCGTGATATCTGTGGAGAAATATCCCGGCGCAATACCGTTTACCTGAATATTAAATTGCGCTAATTCGTCACAATAGGCTTTTGTTAAACCGGCGAGCGCATGTTTTGTCGCGGAATAAGCGGGCGATCCTTGCTGGCCTAAAAATGAACGCACCGAGCAAATATTGATAATTTTGCCACGCAGGTTTTTCGCCATCACTTTTGCTGCTTCGTGACATAATTCAAAGGCCGCCGTTAGATTCACATTAATCATCGGATCCCAGTCAGCACGATTAAACGCCCAGACATTATTCATTTTGCAGATGCCCGCATTATTAACCAGAATATCTACCGTGCCAAATCGCTCGCAACAGGCGCTGATGATCTTTTTCGGCGCCCCTTCGGCGGTAATATCCACTTCCATAAATTCAACATCTACGCCCTGCTGTTTAATGGCTTCTTCTGTTTCCCCACCGTCCGAAGTAATCGCCGGAATAAAAACATTAGCCCCGGCTTTTGCCAGCGCAACGGAAAATGCCTGTCCTAATCCACTATTACCGCCGGTGACAATAGCGGTTTTTCCCTGCAAGGAGAAAAAGTCCAGTGAAAAATTATTAATTGATCTCATTGACATTGCGTGTTCCAAAATCCTTTTAGAAAAAAGCGACACTCCGTAATAACGAAGCGACGCTTGCAATATTTAAATATTAAGAATGCACGTTTTCTGGCGCAGAGAAGTAAAATACACAGATAAATAAAATAACCTTTGATAGAGGTCAAAGTAAAATTATCACGAGAATTCACTTCGGAATAATCACTTTGTTTTCCCTTTCGGCATGAAAAAACCCGCCAGCGGCGGGTTTGTATTAAGCAATATTGAGATATTTGTGCGTCTGCATCGACAGCCGCCAGTTGCGGGCGATACAGGTTTCAATACACAAGCGTGTCGCATCCTCTTTCTGGCTTATCGGCTGCAGGGCGATCACCCGCTGCTTATCATCGTGCAGCTGCGCCAGAAGCTCGTCCAGCGCTTCAATATCGCGCAGGCGGCCAACAGGGTGCTTAATCTCATCGGCGCGTTCCAGCGCCTGCTGAAGGACATTATAACCGCCGCGCATATTCACTTTCGGCGATACGGTGACCCAGGTGGCGTGCGACGTACGAACGTCGTGCGTGCCGCTGGTTTCAATCTGACAGCTAAAACCATTGTGCTCCAGCAGCGTGGTTAATGCCGTGAGATCGTGAATGCAGGGCTCACCGCCGGTAATCACCACATGGCGTGCTGTCCATCCCTGGCGCTGGATAATAGCGAGCAGATCTTCGCTGCTTGCCGCGCCCCATTTGTCGCTCTCTTTAGTCTTCGCGAGAATGCTGTACAGCGAAACCTCCCGATCCGCGAGCTTATCCCAGGTGTGTTTGGTATCGCACCAGGCGCAACCAACCGGGCATCCCTGTAAACGAATAAAAATGGCGGGAACGCCGGTGAAGTAACCCTCGCCTTGCAGGGTCTGGAACATCTCGTTAATCGGGTACTGCATCGTCACTCTTATTACCGGGGAAAAACGCCATTATTGCAGATAACCCGCGGGGGATCATGTGCCATTTGCGCCGCGCACGGCGGACTATTTAAGCCGCTGATAATGAAAACTATCAGTTATGGCAAATTGTCATTACCTGCTATCAACCGCTATTCTATGAGGGTTATTTCCCTGAGTTGCCCCGCAAGGATGATGCAAATGGCGCGCATACTGGCACTGCTGCTGGTGCTGAGTTTTACCCTTCCGGCGCTGGCTGTGCCTGTTCCACCGATGAATGGCGTGGTTAACGATCCCGAATCTCAATTAAGCCTCTGGCAGCGTAAAGCGCTTATTCAGCAGGTGAGCGATCTGAATGCCCGCACGGGTACGCAAACCGTCGTACTGCTGATACCCACGACCCATGGCGAAACCATTGAACAGTTTGCCAACGCGGTTTTTAACCGCTGGCAACCCGGCGATGCTACGCGTAATGACGGCGTGTTGGTGCTGGTCGCCTGGCAGGACAGAAAAGTGCGTATCGAGGTGGGAAGCGGTCTTGAAGATATGTTAACCAACGCGCTGGCAAAGCAAATTATTGATGAATATATGCTTCCAGCCTTCCGGCAGAATGACCTGAATAGCGGAATCGTGCGCGGCGTTGAGGGGATCAGCACCGTGCTTGCCAGCCAGCCCCTGCCCAAAGCACAACCCCCTTCGTTTTTCGAGCAAATGGCCACCTGGTTTTCTCTGTGGAAGAGTTTACTAATGTTGGCGGTGGTCATCATTGTCCTGACGGTTAAGGGCAAAATCCGCACGCTGGCAGGGCTGTTTCTTATCGCCTGCCCTCTGGCCGTGATATTGTTCGCTTACAGTGAGCAAAACCCTTTGCTGCTGCCTTTTACGATATTCTGCGCTGCCGTGCCCGCTTTTATCTTGCTGATGATGTTGTGCGTATGGTTGATTTACCCGCAGCGGCTTACCGCCGCAGGCCGGCAAAAATATCATGAGAGCAGGCAGCTCACTTATTCTCGTGGAAGCGAGATAAGTACCGACACAACCACTTACACCAGCAGCGAGAATTCCAGCCATAGCAGTAGCGATAATTCCAACGGTGGCGGCGGGTCGAGTGACGGCGGCGGCGCATCGGGAAACTGGTGAGCCATCAAGCGCAAAACAAATGATGTAAGTAAATATTATTTATTTTACATTTTGAATGATATTCACGACTAATTCGCAGGCGAATAAACTAAAAATAAGTCATTAAATATCATCGATATAAATATTTACCGAGGCGTGACGGAATCTTTTCATTTTATTGGTTGTCGTAGATAAATCCCCTGCGCTTTTTTCCTTAAAAACCCTTAATAAACCCGCGATTTTGCCCGCCAGTTGATTGATATGGCGTTTAGCTTTCTGTGCCTACAATCCGCCAGAACAACCATGATGAGAAAGCGTTGATGAATACATTATTGATTACGGGTGTCACTGGGTTTCTTGGCGGGGCGGTATTAGAAAAAATTCTTCATAACAATCTACCAATGAATTTATTGCTGCTGGTTCGTGCCGAAGATAGCGAAGCCGGGCTGGCGCGCGTTAAAAGTAATATGCGCAAATTCAACCTCAGTGATGAGGTACTGAACGCACTTTCAACGTCGCAGATCCTGCTCGGCGATTTGGGCGAACCAGAAGGTTTTATTGCCGATCCACGCCTGGAAAATGTAACCCACGTGCTGAACTGCGCAGCGGTAGCCTCTTTTGGTAACAATCCGCTGGTCTGGAAAGTCAACGTGGAAGGCACGCTGACATTTGCCCGCCGGATGTCGCACGTTGCCGGGTTACAGCGTTTTCTGCACGTTGGCACCGCGATGTCATGCACGCCGGAGCCGGATTCACTGGTACCGGAAAGCAGCGAGTTTCGCGAGAACGCCGAGCATCTGGTGGCCTATACGCACTCCAAATCCACTATCGAGCAACTGATGCGCAAAGAGTGCCCGCAGTTGCCACTGGTGATCGCACGTCCCTCTATTGTCGTCGGCCATACCAGCCATGGTTGTACCCCGTCTACCAGTATCTTCTGGGTGTTCAGCATGGGGCTGATGTTGCAAAAATTTATGTGTTCGCTGGAAGATCGCGTGGATGTGATCCCGGTGGATTACTGCGCCGACGCGCTGCTGATGCTGCTTAGCGGCAAGATTGCACAGGGAGAAGTGGTGCATATCTCGGCCGGGGAAGAGAATAGCGTCCGCTTTGCCGATATCGACAGGGCAATGGCGAAGGCACTGGAAAAAGCGCCGGTTGGTGATAAATACGCGCAGGTTAGCTATGAAACGCTGGTGAAAATGCGCCGCGAGCTGAAGGATATCTTCGGGCCGTGCAACGAGCGCCTGATGCTGAAAGCGATGCGTCTTTACGGAGCGTTTGCCACGCTTAACGTGCGTTTCAGCAATGACAAGCTACTCAGCATGGGTATGCCGAAGCCGCCGCGTTTTACCGATTATATCGCCCGCTGCGTGCAGACAACGCGCGGCCTGACGATACCACAGCAGATGGAAGTCGATTTTAAATAGTCAGAAAAAGCCAAAAAAAATGCCAGTCAACTGACTGGCATTTTTATTTGATCAACGCTTAGCGATTACGCCTGGCCTTTGATCTCTTTACGACCGTGGTACGGTGCTTGTTCACCCAGCGCTTCTTCGATACGAATCAGCTGGTTGTATTTAGCAACGCGGTCAGAACGGCTCATAGAACCAGTTTTGATCTGGCCTGCAGCAGTACCAACAGCCAGGTCAGCGATGGTAGCGTCTTCAGTTTCACCAGAACGGTGAGAGATGACAGCGGTGTAGCCAGCGTCTTTCGCCATTTTGATCGCAGCCAGGGTTTCGGTCAGAGAACCGATCTGGTTGAATTTGATCAGGATGGAGTTAACGATGCCTTTTTCGATGCCTTCTTTCAGGATTTTGGTGTTGGTTACGAACAGGTCGTCGCCCACCAGCTGGATTTTGTCGCCCAGCACTTTGGTCTGGTAAGCAAAGCCAGTCCAGTCAGATTCGTCCAGACCATCTTCGATGGAAACGATCGGGTACTGTTTGGTCAGATCTTCCAGGAAGTGAGTGAACTCTTCAGAGGTGAACGCTTTGTTGCCTTCGCCAGCCAGAACGTATTTACCGTCTTTGTAGAACTCAGATGCTGCGCAGTCCATCGCCAGAGTGATGTCTTTGCCCAGCTCGTAGCCCGCAGCTTTAACCGCTTCAGCGATAACAGCCAGTGCTTCTGCGTTGGAACCCAGGTTCGGCGCGTAACCACCTTCGTCACCCACAGCCGTGTTCATGCCTTTGGATTTCAGAACTTTCGCCAGGTTGTGGAACACTTCTGAACCCATACGTACCGCTTCTTTCAGGCTCTTCGCGCCAACCGGCTGAATCATGAATTCCTGAATGTCGACGTTGTTATCAGCGTGCTCACCACCGTTGATGATGTTCATCATCGGAACCGGCATGGAGTATTTACCCGGGGTGCCGTTCAGTTCAGCGATGTGTGCGTACAGCGGCAGGCCTTTAGAGGCAGCAGCAGCTTTAGCAACAGCCAGAGACACGGCCAGGATTGCGTTTGCACCGAAGTTGGATTTGTTTTCGGTACCATCCAGATCGATCATGATTTTGTCGATGCCAGCCTGGTCTTTCGCGTCTTTACCCAGGATTGCCTGAGCGATCGGGCCGTTAACCGCGCCAACCGCTTTCAGTACGCCTTTACCCATGAAGCGGGATTTGTCGCCATCGCGCAGTTCCAGCGCTTCGCGGGAACCAGTGGAAGCACCTGACGGCGCAGCAGCCAGACCTACGAAACCACCTTCCAGGTGTACTTCGGCTTCAACAGTCGGGTTACCACGGGAGTCGATGATTTCACGACCGATGACTTTAACGATTTTGGACATTAGGTTTTCCTCAGTACAAGTTAAACTAAAACTCCAGACAAACAACGCGTACCGATGGTACGCGTTGCTGTTGTAACTTTTTTACTTCGCCTGGCGCTTCTGATACTCGCTGGCGGCTTTCACAAAACCGGCAAACAGCGGATGTCCATCACGCGGCGTAGAAGTAAATTCCGGGTGGAACTGACAAGCGACGAACCACGGATGATTCGGCACTTCGATGATCTCGACCAACTGATCATCCCCGGAACGGCCCGCAACACGCAGACCCGCAGCTTCGATTTGTTTCAACAGCATATTGTTGACTTCGTAACGATGGCGATGGCGTTCAATAATGGTTGGCGCACCATACAGCTGGCGAACCAGGCTGTCATCACCAAGCTGGCACTGCTGTGCGCCGAGGCGCATGGTGCCACCGAGATCGCTCTTCTCCGAACGTTGCTCAACGTTGCCGTCTTCGTCACGCCATTCGGTAATAAGCGCCACAACCGGGTATTTACAGTCTGGCACAAATTCCGTGGAGTTGGCGTTCTCCATCCCGACTACGTTACGTGCGAACTCAATCAACGCAACCTGCATACCCAGGCAAATACCCAGGTAAGGAATATTGTTTTCACGCGCATAGCGCGCGGTGGCGATCTTGCCTTCCACACCGCGGTAGCCGAAGCCGCCAGGGATCAGAATGGCATCGAGACCTTTGAGGATCTCTACACCGCGCGTTTCAACATCCTGCGAGTCAATCAGCTTGATGTTGACGGTGACGCGGTTTTTCAGACCACCGTGTTTCAGTGCTTCAATAACCGATTTGTATGCGTCCGGAAGTTCAATGTACTTACCGACCATACCAATGGTGACTTCGCCTGACGGATTCGCTTCTTCGTAAATCACCTGTTCCCATTCGGCCAGGTTTGCTTCCGGACAGTTCAAGCTGAATCGTTTACAAATATAATCGTCCAGCCCCTGAGATTTCAACAGGCCCGGGATTTTATAAATGGAATCGACGTCTTTCAGAGAAATCACAGCTTTTTCTGGAACGTTACAGAACAAAGCAATTTTTGCACGCTCATTAGCAGGAACCGCGCGATCGGAACGGCAAATCAGGATATCAGGCTGAATACCGATAGAGAGCAGCTCTTTAACAGAGTGCTGCGTCGGTTTGGTTTTCACTTCACCGGAAGCTGCCATATAAGGCACCAGCGTCAGGTGCATGTAGAGCGTGCGCTCACGGCCCACTTCTACCGCCATCTGACGGATAGCTTCAAGGAACGGCAGGGATTCGATGTCACCCACCGTACCGCCGATTTCGACCAGCGCAACGTCATGGCCTTCGCCACCGGCAATAATGCGTTCTTTAATCGCGTTGGTGATGTGCGGAATAACCTGTACGGTTGCACCCAGATAGTCGCCACGACGCTCTTTGCGCAAAACCTCGGAATAGATACGACCAGTGGTGAAGTTGTTGCGACGGGTCATTTTGGTGCGGATAAAACGCTCGTAGTGACCCAAATCCAGATCGGTTTCAGCGCCGTCTTCGGTAACGAACACTTCACCATGCTGGATTGGACTCATCGTCCCTGGATCGACGTTGATGTACGGATCCAATTTCATCATGGTGACGTTGAGGCCACGGGCTTCAAGAATAGCTGCCAGGGAGGCTGCGGCAATGCCTTTACCCAGAGAGGATACGACCCCGCCGGTCACAAAAATATAGTTCGTTGTCATGCTGAACCTGAGAAGTTAGGTTTAAAAGACGATGGAATAACCAGGACGGGAAAGCAGTATACCCGATGATGGTCTACGCCACAAACTTTCATTGCCCCTCTCCTCTGTTCTTCAGGCCGCATCTGCATTGGCTTCTTTCGCTCACCCCAGACGCAGCGCATTTCGCTGCGGCTGAAGATTCGCTCGGTTGCCGCCTTGCTGCGACCCGAATTACTCGAAGAGGCGATTCTCAAGGCATTTCTACAAACTTAAGGAGTGTGAAAATAGCCACTTTTGGGTAAATGTTTTTGACGCAAATCAAGCGCTTGTTATTTAAAAAATCACACAAATCGCGCTTACTTGAACAAATGCTTTAAAGATCATGTTCCTGGCGTTTTACCTGCTGCCAGACATTTTCCATTGTTTCCAGATCTACACCGGTCATTTCCAGACCACGTTCGCGCACAATACGCTCAACTTCGCGAAAACGCCGCTCAAATTTCAGGTTGGCTTTTTGCAACGCCACCTCCGCTTTGACGCCAAGATGACGCGAAAGGTTAACAGTCGCGAACAGCAAATCGCCGACTTCCTCTTCCAGTTTCGCTTCGTCTACCACCGCTTGTTTGGCTTCGTCCATGACTT
This sequence comes from Kosakonia pseudosacchari, assembly GCF_900184035.1. Lineage (GTDB taxonomy): Bacteria > Pseudomonadota > Gammaproteobacteria > Enterobacterales > Enterobacteriaceae > Kosakonia > Kosakonia pseudosacchari. The sequence continues at coordinate 38,614 of NZ_FXWP01000022.1, read as the reverse complement.
CGTCGATCTCTTCATACACTTTGTCGAGTACCGGACCAAGCGACGTCCAGTCAAAGCCGACGGTCGAGCAGCGTTTCTGGATTTTGTGCGCACGCATCAGCGCAGGCAGGCTATGGGGAATATCGTCCAGCGCGGAGTGCTGAGATTTTTCCGCGCGCTCTTCGCTTTTAATTTGCTCCCAACGCGCCAGCACTTCCGTGCTGTTGCCCGCATGCGCGTCACCGAAAATGTGCGGATGGCGGCGCTCCAGTTTGTCGCAGATGGCGGCGCAAATATCATTAAAATCGAAACGCCCTTCTTCCTGCGCCATCTGCGCATAAAAAACGACCTGGAACAGCAAATCGCCCAGCTCGCCGCGTAAGTCGTCAAAATCTTCGCGCGAAATCGCGTCCAGCACTTCGTACGTCTCTTCCAGCGTGTAAGGCGCAATGGTGGCGTAAGTCTGCTCTTTGTCCCACGGGCAGCCGTTTTCCGGGTCGCGCAGGCGTTGCATAATCCCGAGCAGACGATCGATTTGAGTCATGAGAAATCCCTGATAATGAGTGTTGAGCCTCGCCCATCAAGGCGAGGCTCGGATGAAGAGAGAATCAGCCACCGTGCAGGCGGCGAGCGTCGATGACATCCGGCACCTGGTTGAGTTTGCCAAGCACGCGGCCCAGCACTTGCAGGTTGTAGATTTCGATGTTCATATCGATGGTGGCCAGCTGTTCTTTAGTGTCGCTGCGGCTGGCGACGCCGAGCACGTTCACCTTCTCATTGGCGAGGATCGTGGTGATGTCGCGCAGCAGACCGCTGCGGTCGTTCGCCGTGACGCGCACCACCAGCGAGTAACCCGCCGAGTAGCTTTCGCCCCAGACGGCGTCGACGATACGTTCCGGCGCTACGTTACGCAGCTCTTCCAACTGATCGCAGTCGGCGCGGTGAATAGAGATCCCGCGGCCTTGGGTGATAAACCCGACGATCTCATCCCCCGGGATCGGCTGACAGCAACGCGCGATATGATGCATCAGATTACCTACGCCTTCGACAACGACGCGGCCATTGTCTTTGCTGCGGCTTTGCGGCGTGTACGTTTTCTGTTGCAGTTGCTTCAGCGCGGCGGCATCCTGCTCCTCGGCGCTCGGTTTATTGAACTGCGACTGCAGGAAATTCACCATCTGATTAAGACGGATATCCCCACCGCCAATCGCCGCCAGCAACTCGTCCAGCTCGTTAAAGTTGTAGCGCGGCAGCAGGAATTTTTCCGCCTCTTTCAGGCTAATGCCAAGATGCGCCAGCTCATCGTCGAGGATTTGACGCCCCGCAAGAATGTTTTTGTCGCGATCCTGTTTGCGGAACCAGGCATGGATCTTCGAGCGCCCACGACTGGTGGTCACATAGCCCAGGTTCGGGTTCAGCCAGTCGCGGCTTGGGTTCGGTTGCTTCTGGGTGATAATTTCGATCTGATCGCCCATTTGCAATTGATAAGTGAACGGCACGATGCGCCCGCCGATCTTCGCGCCGATGCAACGGTGCCCGACATCGCTGTGAATATGGTAAGCAAAGTCCAGCGGCGTCGAGCCAGCAGGCAAGTCCACCACATCGCCTTTCGGGGTAAAGACATAAACGCGGTCGTCGAACACCTGGCTGCGAACTTCGTCGAGCATCTCGCCGGAATCGGCCATCTCTTCCTGCCAGGCGATCAGTTTACGCAGCCATGCAATGCGGTCTTCGTGCGCCGAACGCGGGCCGCCAACGGTAGCGGTGCCTTCTTTGTACTTCCAGTGCGCAGCGACGCCAAGCTCCGCATCTTCATGCATCTGGCGGGTACGAATCTGGATTTCTACGGTCTTCCCACCAGGACCAAGCACAACTGTGTGGATAGACTGGTAACCATTCGGCTTTGGATTGGCAACGTAATCGTCGAACTCGTCTGGCAGATGGCGGTAATGGGTATGCACAATCCCCAGCGCAGCGTAGCAGTCCTGCAGGCGCTCAGCGACGATACGCACGGCGCGCACATCAAACAGCTCATCAAAGGCGAGATGTTTTTTCTGCATTTTGCGCCAGATGCTGTAGATGTGTTTCGGGCGGCCATACACTTCCGCTTTGACGCCTTCGGTCTTCATTTCGGCACGCAAATGCCCAACAAATTCGTCAATGTAGTGTTCACGATCGATACGGCGTTCGTGCAGCAGTTTGGCGATGCGTTTGTACTCCGCCGGATGCAGATAACGGAAGCAGTAATCCTCCAGCTCCCATTTGAGCTGCCCGATGCCCAACCGGTTCGCCAGCGGCGCGTAGATATTCGTACACTCTTTCGCCGCCAGTACGCGTTCATCTTCCGGCGCATCTTTCACTTCGCGCAGATGGGCGATACGTTCCGCCAGCTTGATAACCACGCAACGGAAATCATCCACCATCGCCAGCAGCATACGACGAACGTTATCGACTTGTTCGGAGGAGACGGAATCGGTATGCGTGGCTTTCAACTGGCGGATAGCCGCCATATCGCGTACGCCATGAATCAGGTTGACTACCGATGTGCCGACGCTTTCGCGCAGCACCTCTTCACTGACCACTTCCGCATCGGCCAGCGGGAACAGCAAAGCCGCGCGCAGCGTGTCGGTATCCATGCTGAGCATGGAGAGGATCTCCACCATCTCCACACCGCGCCACAGCAGTAATTCCGCGTTCGGATGTCCCTGTGTTTGTCGCAGACAATATGCCCAGGTTTCGGTTAAGCGTTCACACGACGGCTGACTGGTGATCCCCAGACTCGCGATCCATTTGGCCGGATCGAATTCACCCGCTTTGTTCAAATGTGCACTTCGTACCGCAACCATTGTCCTCTCCTTTCAGGGACCGGGCCTGTCGAACTCGACAAGCCGAAATTAATCATTTGTGATTCACAAACAACACCATCGATTCCAGGTGGCCAGTGTGCGGGAACATGTCCAGCATCGCCAGCCGCTGAATCTGGTAACCCGCATCCAATAGCGCTTCACTGTCGCGGGCAAGGGTGGCGGGGTTACAGGAAACGTACACCACTCTGCCCGGCGACAATTTTAGAATATGTTTCATCACTCCGGCAGCGCCTGCGCGTGCCGGATCGAGTAAAACTTTGTCAAAACCACGGCTTGCCCAGGGCTGTTTCGTGACATCTTCCTCCAGATTTTCATGAAAGAATGTCACATTCTGCAAGCCATTCTGTTGCGCGTTATCCTGCGCTTTCGCCACCAGATCGGCGACGCCCTCCACACCGACCACGCTGGCCGCGCGTTTCGCCAGCGGCAGCGTGAAATTGCCCATGCCGCAGAACAGATCCAGCACCCGGTCGCCGGGCTGCACATCGAGCCATTCCAGTGCTCGCGCCACCATCTGCTGGTTAACCCCATCGTTAACCTGAATAAAATCCCGCGGGCTGAACGTTAAGCGTAGCCCGTCAGAGCTGTAGCAGGGAGACTCCCCGCTAACCTGTTCTAGTATCTCGCTTTGTGGCGCGAGATACAGAGAGAGTTCCTGAGAATGCGAAAACTGTTCCAGTTTTTCTCTGTCTGTTGCACTTAATGCAGCGGTGTGACGTAAAACCATTAATGGGCCATTATCGGCCTCTACCAGCTCGACATGACCAAGTTGACGCACGGCCTGCAACCCGCTCAGACATTCACGCAGCGGCGCCAGTAATGCTTCAAGACGGGGCACCAACACCGGGCAGCGGGTGACATTAATAATGTCGTTACCGCCCGCTTTACGAAACCCCATCTCCAGACTTTGGCTTTTGGGCTGCCAGCTCAGGCTAAGCCGCGCGCGGCGGCGATATCCCCAGGGTTCGCCTGCAATCACTTCATCAACGCCCTGTTTCATCAAACGTGCCAGCGCCGCGCTTTTGCTGCGCTGTTGCAGGGCAATACTGGCATGCTGCTGCTGACAACCACCGCAAACGCCAAAATGCGGGCAGCGCGGCGTAACGCGCTCATCGCTATCATTCAGGCGGCGTTTCACCTCACCGCGTGAAAACTGCCGCTTATCCTCTTTAAGCACCACGTCCGCCGTTTCGCCGGGTAAAAGCCCCGGAATGAACAGCGCTTTCCCGTTATGGCGCGCAACCCCCTGCCCAAAAGGATCAAGATCAGTTACGGTTACGGTTACTTTTTGACTAGTCGTCACACGTCGTTTTGCAGAGTAGAATTGCGCCATTGCCGGGATTTATCTCATTTACAGATTAATGGCCTAATTCTCCCATAACGGAACTCCATGACCAACTACAGCTTGCGCGCACGCATGATGATTCTGATCCTGGCGCCCACCGTGCTTATCGGTGTGTTGCTCAGCATCTTCTTTGTTGTTCACCGCTATAACGATTTGCAGCGTCAACTGGAAGACGCAGGCACCAGCATTATTGAGCCGCTGGCGGTCTCCAGCGAATACAGCATGACGTTGCAGGACAAAGATGCGATTGGCCAACTGGTGAGCGTTTTGCATCGCCGCCATTCCGATATTGTGCGGGCAATTTCCGTTTACGATGGGCAGAATAACGTATTCGTTTCCTCTAATTTCCAGCTTGATGGCGATAATCTCCGGCTGGCGGAAGGGCAACCTTTTCCGCGCAGACTCAGCGTCTCCCGGCGCGGCGATGTAATGATCCTGCGCACGCCTATCCTCTCCGAGGGCTATACGCAAACCAACACGGCACTACCGGCGGATAAAATCACCGGCAATATGCTCGGTTATGTGGCGCTGGAGCTGGATCTCAAATCGGTACGTTTACAGCAGTACAAAGAGATTTTTATCTCCAGCCTGATGATTTTGTTCTGTATTGGCATTGCGCTGATTTTCGGCTGGCGCTTAATGCGCGATGTAACCAGCCCGATTCGTAATATGGTCAACACCGTAGACCGCATTCGTCGCGGGCAACTCGACAGCCGCGTCGAAGGCTTTATGCTTGGCGAGCTGGATATGTTGAAAAACGGTATCAATTCAATGGCGATGTCGCTGGCGGCCTACCACGAAGAGATGCAGCACAACATTGACCAGTCCACTTCCGATCTGCGCGAAACACTGGAGCAGATGGAGATCCAGAACGTCGAACTGGATCTGGCGAAAAAGCGCGCCCAGGAAGCGGCGCGCATCAAATCTGAGTTTCTCGCCAATATGTCCCATGAGCTGCGTACACCGCTGAATGGCGTGATTGGCTTTACCCGCCTGACACTGAAATCTGAGCTCAACCCCACGCAGCGCGATCACCTGCTGACAATTGAACGTTCGGCGAACAACCTGCTGGCAATCATTAACGACGTGCTCGATTTCTCCAAGCTCGAAGCGGGCAAGTTAATTCTGGAAAGCATCCCGTTCCCGCTGCGCAATACGCTCGATGAGGTGGTGATACTGCTGGCGCACTCGGCGCACGACAAAGGGCTGGAACTGACGCTGAATATCAAAAACGATGTGCCGGATAACGTGATTGGCGACCCGCTGCGTCTGCAACAGGTGATCACCAATCTTGTCGGTAACGCCATCAAGTTCACCGAGCATGGCAATATCGACATTGTGGTTGAGAAGCGCGCCATCAGTAACAACAAAGTGCAGGTGGAGATGCAGATCCGCGATACCGGCATTGGCATCCCCGAGCGCGATCAGTCGCGGCTGTTCCAGGCGTTTCGTCAGGCCGATGCCAGCATCTCTCGCCGCCACGGCGGCACCGGGCTGGGGCTGGTGATAACCCAAAAGCTGGTCAATGAAATGGGCGGCGATATCTCCTTCCATAGCCAGCCGAATCGCGGCTCCACTTTCTGGTTCCACATTAATCTCGATCTCAATCCAAACGCCATCAGCGAAGCGCCTGCCACAGGCTGCCTTGCTGGCAAACGCCTTGCCTATGTCGAGCCCAATGCGACAGCCGCGCAAAGTACGCTGGACGTGTTGCATGAAACGCCGCTGGAGGTGATTTACAGCCCGTCGTTCTCGGCGCTGCCGCAGGCGCATTACGACATTCTGCTGATGGCCATTCCGGTGACGGTACGTGAGCCGCTTAACATGCAACATGACCGCCTTGCTCGGGCCGCCGCCATGACCGACTACCTGCTGTTAGCGCTGCCTTGCCATGCCCAGGTGAACGCCGAGGAGCTGAAACAAGACGGCGCGGCGGCCTGCCTGCTGAAACCGCTGACCACTACCCGCCTGCTGCCCGCGCTCACAGAATATTGCCGTGCGACTCGGCTCACGCAGGCTCAGCCGCCAGATGAAACAAAACTGCCGATGACGGTAATGGCCGTGGACGATAACCCGGCCAACCTGAAGCTCATCGGCGCATTGCTGGAAGATCAGGTGCAGCATGTCGAGCTTTGCGAAAGCGGGATACAGGCCATCGAGCGCGCCCGACAGCTCCAGTTCGATCTGATCCTGATGGATATTCAGATGCCGGATATGGATGGCATCCGCGCCTGCGAGCTGATTCGCCAGTTGCCGCACCAGCAGCAAACGCCGGTTATCGCCGTGACTGCCCATGCCATGGCCGGGCAAAAAGAGAAACTGCTCAGCGCCGGGATGAACGATTATCTGGCGAAGCCCATTGAAGAGGATAAGCTGCGCAGCCTGCTGCGTCGTTATAAGCCCGGCCCGGATATGGGCAGTTGGCTGGTGCCGCCGGAACAGGCAGTACCACCTGCGGACATCGTCGTTGACGCCGATACGACGCTCGACTGGCAACTGGCACTGCGCCAGGCGGCCGGGAAAACAGATCTGGCGCGTGAGATGCTGCATATGCTGGTCGAGTTCCTGCCGGAGATCCGCAATATGGTAGAAGAACAGCTGGTTGGCGAAGCGCCGCAAGGGCTTTCTGAAGGGATCCATAAGTTACACGGCAGTTGCGGTTACAGCGGTGTTTCGCGGCTGAAAAATCTCTGCCAGTTGATTGAGCAGCAGTTACGCAGTGGCGTGGCGCCCGAAGAGCTGGAGCCGGAGTTCCTGGAACTGCTTGATGAGATGGATAACGTCACGCGCGAAGCACATAAATTGCTGGGATAGCAAGGCGCATAACCGCTGGCGGGCGTTGAGGTCAGACACGTTGTTTATCCGCGAGTTGATAGCCAACCCGTTGATTCTCCACTCAGCGTATCAGCACCCGGCGAGTGAGAATGCGCAGATATAAGCCCGGTAAGCGTGCAGCTACCGGGCGGTTTGCGGTTACAGCTTTTGCCCTGCTTTCAGCACTGCCGCCACGTTGCGCGCGGTCATGCGAACATTTTCGCCGGCATTTTCCAGCGCGTCCTCCAGCGAACAGACCTTGTAGATCACACTGAATACCGCATCGATACCGTGATGGTGCACCACACCAACATCGGCGGTCAGACTGCCGGCAATGCCGATTACCGGAATATTATGTCGCTTCGCGACTTTCGCTACGCCCACAGGCACTTTGCCATGCACCGTCTGGCTATCGATACGCCCTTCGCCAGTGATCACCAGGTCAGCGCCAATCACGTACTCATCCAGCGCCAGCGCATCGGTGACAATCTCTATACCCTGGCGCAACTCAGCGCCGCAAAACGCATACAGCGCGGCACCCATCCCGCCTGCCGCACCGCCGCCTGCCAGGTGTAGCACGTCCAAATCCAGATCGCGGGCAATGATCCGCGCATAATGTCCAAGCGCTTTATCGAGCCTTTCGATCATCTCCGGCGTCGCCCCTTTCTGCGGGCCAAACACCGCCGAAGCGCCCTCTTTTCCGGTGAGGGGATTGGTCACGTCGCAGGCCACTTCGATACGGCACCCGGCAAGGCGTTTATCCAGTTGCGCGATATCAATACGCGCCAGCGTTTCCAGCGCCGCACCACCCAGCGCAATCTGCTGGCCTTTCTCATCCAGTAGCTTTGCACCCAATGCCTGCACCATGCCAGCGCCACCGTCATTGGTCGCGCTGCCGCCGATGCCAATGATGATATGTTTTACACCCGCGTCCAGCGCATGGCGAATCAACTCGCCGGTGCCCCACGACGTGGTGATGAGCGGATCGCGTTTGGCCGACGGCACCATTTCCAGCCCGCTGGCGGCGGCCATTTCGATAAAAGCGGATTGCTCGTCGCCAGAAAGCCCGTAGAACCCTTCCGCCTGCTCGCCGAGCGGGCCTTTTACCGCGACCTTAACGATACGCCCGTCGGTGGCGGCGACCATGGCTTCAACCGTCCCTTCGCCACCATCCGCCACCGGTATTTTGACGTATTCCGCCGTGGGGAAAATTTCACGAAAACCGCTCTCAATCGCGGTCGCCACATCCAGGGCACTTAAACTTTCTTTGTAAGAGTCTGGTGCGATCACAATTTTCATAAGCCATCCTTACGCATATTCACCGCTTTAAGCATACACCCAGGAAAGATGAGGAAATGCCAGCCCCCGCAAGGACTGGCAATTTCATCAACGCACCATGCACGGACGCTTGTTATCAAATTTCCAGCCCGGGATCAGGTATTGCATTCCCATTGCATCGTCACGCGCACCGAGGCCGTGTTTTTGATACAGCTCGTTGGCTTTCATCACCTGGTCCATATCCAGCTCCACGCCAAGACCCGGTTTGTTCGGTACCTGCACCATCCCGCCTTTAATCTCGAACGGCTGTTTAGTCAGGCGCTGGTTGCCCTCCTGCCAGATCCAGTGTGTATCAATAGCGGTGATATTGCCCGGTGCCGCAGCGGCAACATGGGTAAACATCGCCAGCGAAATATCAAAGTGGTTATTCGAGTGCGAGCCCCAGGTCAGACCGAACTCGTGACACATTTGCGCTACGCGTACCGATCCCTGCATGGTCCAGAAGTGCGGGTCCGCCAGCGGGATATCCACCGATTGCAGTGACAACGTGTGACCCATTTGACGCCAGTCGGTGGCGATCATATTGGTCGCCGTCGGCAGGCCGGTCGCACGGCGGAACTCCGCCATCACTTCACGACCGGAGAAGCCCTGTTCCGCGCCGCACGGATCTTCTGCATAGGCCAGTACGCCTTTCAGGTGCTTACCGATGTTGATCGCTTCATCCAGCGACCAGGCACCGTTCGGATCGAGCGTGACGCGGGCCTGCGGGAAGCGTTTTGCCAGCGCAGAAATTGCTTCGGCTTCTTCCATTCCCGCCAGCACGCCGCCTTTCAGTTTGAAATCGTTAAAACCGTATTTCTCATAGGCCGCTTCCGCCAGGCGCACCACACGATCCGGCGTCATCGCCTCTTCGTGGCGCACGCGATACCAGTCGCACGTGTCATCCGGCTGGCTCTGATACGGCAGCGGTGTTTTTTTGCTGTCACCCACGAAGAACAGGTAACCGAGCATCTCCACTTCGCTGCGCTGTTGGCCTTCGCCAAGCAGGGAAGCGACGTTGACGCCGAGGTGCTGGCCGAGCAGATCCAGCATCGCCGCTTCAATACCGGTCACCACGTGGATCGTAGTACGCAGATCGAAAGTTTGCAGACCACGGCCACCGGCGTCGCGATCGGCAAAGGTATTGCGCACGGTGTTGAGGACGTTTTTGTACTCACCCAACGTTTTACCCACCACCAGCGGAATGGCGTCTTCCAGTGTTTTACGGATTTTCTCGCCGCCGGGGATTTCCCCGACACCGGTGTGACCAGCATTGTCTTTAATCACCACGATATTGCGGGTGAAGAACGGGGCGTGCGCGCCGCTCAGGTTCATCAGCATGCTGTCGTGGCCCGCAACCGGGATGACCTGCATGGAGGAGACAACGGGTGTCGAACTGTATGTGCTCATTTTTTTAATCCTTTTGGTCTATCAATGACGTCCAAAAACGGGGCGTTTCTTGTCAAACGTCCAGCCAGGGATGAGGTACTGCATCGGGCCTGCGTCATTGCGCGCGCCGCCGGGCAGCTTCTTGTATGCCGCGTGCGCTTTTTCGATTTGACTCCAGTCGATCTCCACGCCAAGGCCTGGCGCATCGGGTACGGCGATTTTTCCCTGGCGGATCTCCAGCGGCTGTTTGGTCAGGCGCGCGTCACCCTCCTGCCAGATCCAGTGCGTGTCGATGGCGGTCGGCGTTCCCGGTGCTGCCGCGCCAACGTGGGTGAACATCGCCAGTGAAATGTCGAAATGATTGTTGGAGTGACAACCCCAAGTTAAGCCCCAGTCGTCGCACAGTTGCGCCACGCGTACCGCGCCGGAAAGCGTCCAGAAGTGCGGATCGGCCAGCGGGATATCCACCGCGTTTAACATCACCGCGTGCCCCATTTCACGCCAGTTGGTGGCAATCATATTGGTGGCGACCGGCAAGCCGGTGGCGCGACGGAACTCCGCCATCACTTCACGCCCGGAGAAGCCCTGCTCTGCGCCACACGGATCTTCCGCGTAGGTCAGCACGTCGTTGAGGCCTTTGCACAGGCTGATGGCTTCGTCGAGCAGCCAGGCCCCATTGGGATCGACAGTGATACGCGCGTCCGGGAAACGTTTTTTCAGCGCCCGCACGGTGTCGATCTCGTGTTCACCCGGCAGTACGCCGCCCTTGAGTTTGAAATCTTTAAAACCGTAGCGATCCTGCGACGCTTCCGCCAGGCGCACTACCGCATCGCTGTTCATCGCTTCCTGATGACGCAGGCGATACCACTCGTGGTTACCCGGTGTCGCCTCCAGATAAGGCAGATCGGTTTTGGTGCGATCGCCGACATAAAACAGATACCCCAGCACCGTCACCGCATCACGCTGTTTACCGGGGCCAAGCAGCTCGCACACCGGGACGTTCAGCGCTTTGCCTAACAGATCCAGCAGAGCGGCTTCCAGCGCCGCCACCGCGTTCACGCGCAGCTCAAACGTCCAGGCGCCTTTACCGAAGGTGTCGAAATCCGCCGCCTGGTTGCCTTTGTGTACCCGCTGCACCACTTTATTCAACCGCGCGACTTCCTGCCCCACCACCATCGGCGTGGCGTCGACCAGCGTGTTGTAGATCACCTCGCCGCCCGGCGCTTCACCGACGCCAGTGTTACCGGCGTTGTCGGTGAGCACCACGATGTTGCGGGTGAAGTAAGCGTTATGCGCACCGCCGATGTTCATTAGCATGCTGTCATGCCCGGCCACGGGAATGACTTTCATCTCTGTGATAATCGGGCTTGCTTGTGTGTTCATCATTCACGTCCTGTCACAGGTTTCAGCACGATACGATTGATATCGCCCACCAGAACCAGGTAGCTCAGAACCGCCACCAGCGCATGGATACCGACATAAATCAACGCGCCGCTAAACGAGCCGGTCGTGCCGACGATGTAGCCAATGGCAATCGGCGTCACGATGCCGGAGATATTACCGAACATGTTGAACAGACCGCCGCTCAGGCCGCTGATCTCTTTCGGCGCGGTATCTGCCATCACCGCCCAGCCCAGCGCACCAATACCTTTACCGAAGAACGCCAGCGCCATGAAAGCGATAATCAGCGTTTCGGAGTCGGTATAGTTGCAGAACACCATGCTCATGGAGAGCAGCATCCCCAATACGATTGGCGTTTTACGCGCCACGTTCAGCGAGCCGTAGCGACGCATTAACCAGTCGGAAATGATCCCGCCCAGCACGCCACCGACAAAGCCGCAGATCGCCGGGATTGACGCAACAAAGCCTGCCTTCAAAATCGACATGCCGCGCGCCTGCACCAGGTAAACCGGGAACCAGGTGATAAAGAAATAGGTCAGGGCGTTAATACAGTACTGGCCCAGATAGACGCCGATCATCATGCGGGAACCCAGCAGTTGCTTGATCTGCCCCCATTTTTCTGAGAACGGAACATGGTGCGCGCTTTTCGCCTGATCCATGTTGATCAGCGCGCCACCTTCAGCAATGTATTCCAGCTCTTTTTTGTTCACGCCAGGATGCTGGTTCGGCTCGTGGATCATTTTCAGCCACAGGAAGCTGATAAAGATGCCCAGACCGCCCATAAAGAAGAAGACGTGCGACCAGCCCACCTCGTGGGTCAGCCAGCCCATGATCGGCGCGAAGATCACCGTCGCGAAGTATTGCGCGGAGTTAAAAATCGCCACCGCTGTGCCCCTCTCCTGCGCCGGGAACCATGCCGCGACAATACGGCTGTTACCAGGGAAAGAAGGGGATTCGGCCAGACCGACCATAAAGCGCAGGGTGAAGAGCGCGACGATGATGCCAAAGCCGCTAAAGATGTCGACGAAGCCCTGCAGCAAGGTAAACAGCGACCAGGTGAAGATCGACCAGAAATAGACGCGTTTTGATCCGAAGCGATCCAGCAACCAGCCGCCCGGTATCTGGCCAATCACATAAGCCCAGGAAAACGCGGAGAAAACATAACCCATACCGACCGGATCCAGGCCAATCGCTTTGGACATCTCCGAACCGGCAATCGACAACGTGGCGCGATCGCCATAGTTGAAGGATGTGACGATAAACAGCATCACCACTATCCAGTAGCGGGCGTTGGTACGCTTTTCAGCGCCGCTCGCCGCCTGGCTAAATGTACTCATGGTTGTACTCCCGAAGCATAAATGTTCTTTTGTCCATTCATCCTGTACGGCGCAACCTGTAGGGGAAGACAGGATGATGTCGTTGTGTTTTTTGCTGCACCTGCCGGGTTTGCCACACCCGGCGGGCCGCGTTTTTTTAACTGGCGAGAAAAAGTATATGGAGCCCCTTTTCAACTCTCACCGTGCAACAACACAACATTCGCCGGGCGCGGCTATTCCCTTTAAGGCATTAGCCCAGGCGGATGGGGAGTACTTCACGGAAATGAAAATGGAGCATGACCGAAGGCGGTCAAAAGAGAGGCAGCGTTAAAGAGTGTGAAATGCGTCGCTTGACGCGGCAAAAAGAGGGTATTCCTCCCCGCTTACGGAGAGGAATACCGGTTATTTAAGCAGGGTCGCCCAGTGCTCAACCCACGGATTTGAAACGGTTTCCGGTTCCGGATCTTCGCTGGCGTCAATCAGCAACATCTCGCCGATACGCTGTGCGCCTTGCTCTTGCAGCAAGGCATCGAACTGCTTACCCCCACCGCAGAAATGGGCGTATGTGCTATCGCCCAGGGCAATCACGCCATAGTGCAGATCGGGCTGATAACCCACGGTGTCGCGCAGATAATGGAATAGCGGCGCAATGCTTTCCGGCAAATCGCCCTGACCGGTCGTGGAGGTAACGATCAGCGCGTAATTGCCTTTGTTGTTTTCCCAGTCGCTGACGTCGGGATCTTCAAATACCGTCGCCTTGTGGCCCTGCGCCTGTAAGATCTCCTGCGCTTCTTCCGCCACCAGCAGCGAATTGCCGTACATGGTGCCAACAAAAATTCCGACCTTCGCCATGCTCATCACTCCTTGCGTGATCCCAGATTGCCCTCATCCTGGCGGCTCACTGGCAAGAACTCAACCCTTTCATTTTCAGGGAGAAGCCCGCGCCAGCCAAAGTGCGACAGCGCGCTCATCCAGCGCTCATCCAGCCCGGCGCGAATGGTTAACAGCGCGCCGGTAAACGGGTGCGTGAGCGTTAGCTGGCTGGCATGCAGCATCAAGCGATTGCAGCCAAAGTGTTCTGCCGCGCTGCGGTTTTGCCGCAAATCGCCATGTTTACTGTCGCCAATAATCGGATGGCGCAGATGCGCCAGATGGCGACGCAATTGGTGCTTGCGGCCCGTTTTCGGTTCCAGTTCAACCAGACCATAGCGCGTGGTGGGAAATTTGCTCGTCGCCACCGGCATTTCGCACGTTGCCAGCCCGCGATAGTGCGTTACGGCAGGCTGCGCCTCTTTATCGGCGCGGGCGAACTTGTCGGCCACTTTATCCAGCTCTTCGACCAGCGGATAATCAAGCAACGCCTCTTCCATCAGCCAGCCGCGCACAATCGCGTGATAGCGTTTTTGAATCTGATGTTGCTCAAACTGCTGTGCTAAGCGGCGACCGGCCTCGCTGGATAACCCCATTAGCAACACGCCGGAAGTGGGTCTGTCGAGGCGATGGGCGGTAAAAACGTGCTGGCCAATTTGGTCGCGCACGGTTTGCATTACTACCACTTTTTCATCGCGATCCAACCAGCTTCGGTGTACCAGCCAGCCGGAAGGTTTATTCACCGCAACCAGCCACTCATCCTGGTAAATAATCTCCAGCATCAGGTGTTTTCGTCGCTGAACAGCGCATCGAGCTGCTGTAAATGCACCAGCATAACTTCGCGCGCGGGGTGCGTCGCATCCAGGGCGATTTCATAGTATGGCGCAATGGCAAACGCCTGCGGCAACGGCTGCTGACCATCCAGCAGAGCGTGCATACGCGGAATAAGCACCCATTGCAGCCATTCGAATGGCTCAAGAGTGTCCATGCAAAAAGGCTGCGTGCTTTCAAAGGCGCTTGCCGCAGGCGCGTTGGTTTGCCAAAGATTCTGTTCACGCAGTTGCGCTTCGAGAAGATGAAGTTGCTCACGCACGCGTTGATGTTGAGTCATATAAACCCCCGGAATAATCAGACTGGCGCGCAGCATACCAAAGAGCGGGATAAATAAAAAAAGGGAGCACTGTAAAAACAGTGCTCCCGGTTCGTTTCGCAGCAGTCCCGCTACTCGTGTGCTCCCTGCTCATCCTTGAAAACTTTTCCTGCGGTCTCCTGACCCGTTCATCCTTAAACAGCGCATCATGCTCACACCACCCCGATGTGACCTGGCCTCATCCATAAAGCGTGTCCTGGATCATCCTGATCTGCCGAACATCCTTATCGGCTCTCATTCTCCGTCCTGGAGGTGTCCGTTAACGCATTCCAGCGATGTCCCTTTGCTTCGTCCTGAAGCCTATCCTTGTAGCACCGTCCTGGTGAGTCCTCGAAACAACATCATCCTGATGTACGCTTCGTTGTCAGACTCCGTGTCGACTCAGATAGAATTACCCATTACGTAGCGTCTTACAAGAATACTTAACGCAAATTTACCTTTGAATGAAACCATAGAATATGCAAGGTTTTAGATTAACCTCATGATTTATATTCATTATGAATGAGAAGGCTCATAAGAATTATGGAAAAAGACCCTGCGATCTCTTACAGGTCGTGTAAGAGATCTCTCACAAGATGAGTAGTAGAGAGGATTACACAACGGGTTCGAGTTGGTCGAGGAATGCTGCGAGGCTTGGGGCAAGAACGGTGCGCTGACGCGTACCCAGTGTCTCTTTCACCACTTCGCCGCTCAGGTTACACAGCGAAATCACATCCAGTTCGCTGTCGAGCGTGGCAATAAAAAGTGTAGGTGATAACTTCAGTCTTTTCTGCGTCACCAGGTGACCAATCAGATTTTCCTGCATACGCACGAAGTCATCTTCACTCCACGTTTGCAGCAGCGTCAGCGTCAATTCGCCAAAACGCGCGGTCATATCACCGGCAAATTGTGTGGTGTAAAAGGTATGGAGCGGCGTTTGTACCACAATTTCCATAGCCTGTTCAATGGGGTTTACATTTCGTTCGGGCACGAACGGTTGTGGCTGCCAGATAACGTATTTATCGGTGGAAGAAATAATGCACGGCGAGGGAATACCGTAAAGTTCTTCGCTTTGCGGCCAGCTGTCTCGCTGTGCGTGCCACGCATTACAGTAACGTTCCGTAAAGGCTTTCAGGGCATGCGCCGTCTCTTTTTCCACCGATTTCTCTCTTCACATAAGCCAGGATAAACTCTGCGTCATAGTTTACCTGCAAAATGGCGATGAAACATGTCCTCTTATGATAACCACCAGGCGCTGGCTGGCCTGACGCTTGGCAAAACCACCGATTACCGCGACACCTACGACGCCAGCTTGCTGCAAGGCGTTCCCCGTTCGTTAAACCGCGATCCGTTAGGCTTAAAAGCCGGGAGCCTGCCTTTTCGCGGCGCGGATATCTGGACGCTGTATGAGCTCTCCTGGCTCAATGCGAAAGGCTTGCCGCAGGTAGCCGTCGGTCACGTTGAACTGGATCACGCCAGTATCAATCTGGTGGAATCGAAAAGCTTCAAGCTCTATCTAAATAGTTTTAACCAGACACGTTTTGCCAGCTGGCAAGAGGTGCGCGACACGCTGCAACGCGATTTGAGCGCCTGCGCCCAGGGTGACGTCAGCGTGGTGCTGTACTGTATTGATGAGCTGGAAGGGCAGCCTGTCGCTCATTTTCATGGCACCTGTATCGACGATCAGGATATTGAGATCGATAACTACGACTTTGACGCCACGCTGTTAACCGATGCCGCCAGCGGTAACGTTGTCGAAGAGACGCTGGTCAGCCATTTATTGAAATCGAACTGCCTGATCACCCACCAGCCAGACTGGGGCTCGGTGCAAATTCAGTATCGCGGCGCGAAAATCGACCGTGAAAAATTGCTGCGCTACCTGGTCTCTTTCCGCCATCACAATGAATTTCATGAACAGTGCGTCGAGCGCATTTTTACGGACATTCAACGTTTCTGCCAGCCGGAAAAACTGAGCGTCTACGCGCGCTATACCCGACGCGGCGGGCTGGATATCAACCCATGGCGTACCAATACCGACTTTGTTCCGGCCACCGGACGGCTAGTGCGCCAGTAAAACACAACATTTTACGACTCTGCGTAGAAGATCCCACGCGACAGGTTGTTAAACGTCATAAGCCAGGGCTATTGTAATCACGGGAAAGATAAAATTTTCGTCCCGTAAAGGAGTTCACTTGATTACACATATTAGCCCGCTTGGCTCAATGGATATGCTGTCGCAGCTGGAAGTCGATATGCTTAAACGCACGGCCAGCAGTGACCTGTATCAACTGTTTCGCAACTGCTCGCTCGCTGTACTGAACTCAGGGAGCCAGACCGACAGCAGCAAAGAGCTGCTCTCCCGTAACGAAAGTTTTGATATCAACGTGTTACGCCGTGAACGTGGCGTAAAGCTGGAGTTGATCAACCCACCGGAAGAGGCCTTTGTCGACGGGCGTATTATCCGCTCGCTACAGGCCAACCTGTTTGCTGTTCTGCGCGATATTCTCTTCGTTAATGGTCAGATTCATAACGCCGGACGCGTCCAGCATTTAAATCTGGAAAGCTCCATTCATATCACCAACCTGGTCTTTTCCATTTTGCGTAATGCCCGCGCGCTGCATGTCGGCGAAGCGCCGAGCATGGTGGTCTGCTGGGGTGGTCACTCCATTAACGAAACCGAGTACCTGTACGCTCGTCGCGTGGGAACCCAGCTTGGTCTGCGCGAGCTAAATATCTGTACGGGCTGCGGCCCGGGCGCGATGGAAGCGCCCATGAAAGGTGCCGCGGTCGGTCACGCACAGCAACGTTATAAAGAGGGCCGTTTTATCGGCATGACCGAGCCGTCGATCATTGCTGCTGAACCGCCAAACCCGCTGGTCAACGAACTGATCATCATGCCGGATATTGAAAAACGTCTGGAAGCCTTTGTCCGTATCGCCCATGGCATCATTATCTTCCCAGGCGGCGTAGGCACGGCAGAAGAGTTGTTGTATCTGCTGGGGATTTTGATGAACCCGGCCAACAAAAACCAGGTATTGCCGCTGATTCTGACCGGGCCGAAAGAGAGTGCGGATTATTTCCGCGTGCTGGACGAATTTATCGTCAACACGCTGGGCGAAGCCGCACGCAGCCACTACACCATCATCATCAATGATGCGGCAGAAGTGGCGCGGCAGATGAAAAAAGCGATGCCGCGGGTAAAAGAAAACCGTCGAGAAACCGGGGATGCCTATAGCTTCAACTGGTCTATCCGCATCGCGCCGGATCTGCAGGTGCCGTTTGAACCGACGCACGAAAACATGGCTAATCTGAAACTTTATCCGGATCAGCCGGTGGAAACGCTAGCGGCGGATCTGCGCCGGGCATTCTCGGGCATCGTGGCGGGTAACGTGAAAGAGCACGGCATTCGGGCAATTGAGGAGTTCGGCCCGTATAAAATTCATGGCGATAGCGACATGATGCGCCGTATGGATGACCTGCTACAGGGCTTTGTCGCCCAGCATCGTATGAAACTGCCAGGCAGCGCGTATATTCCTTGCTACGAAATCTGCGCCTGATCTTCCAGGGCGACCCATAAGTCGCCCTTATACCTCGGATTTTCCCCGTCTGACACTCAGCAATATCGCCAGCATATTCTTACGTTTCAGTTGCCTTTAAACGTCGATAAATCACTGCGATAGCGGTTTTTTACAGGGCATTTATCGTCTTTCAACGGTGTGCGTTTGATCGCAAATCTTGCCGGTGATAGCCTTCGCGCCCATAAATGTCACCTCCCGATCATTAAGCAGAGAGATGGTCTAAATATATCCACATAAAAAGTGATTTATTGCAATTGCGATCGCGATCACTGATAGAGTCATAACATAAATGTATCTTTCCGCCGCAAATAATTACGGAAAGAAATTATAAAAAAACCGTGATTGACCGAATTTAATATTACCGCCAGCCTGCCAGGCAATGTATTCGCCCGTCATGCCAGCATTTTGCTTTTCCCAGGAGATTTATAAATGGAAACCACTCAAACCAGTACGCTGGCCACATCGGCTACACGAAGTTCATGGCGCAAAACGGATACCATGTGGATGCTGGGCCTGTACGGTACTGCCATCGGCGCTGGTGTACTGTTCCTGCCAATTAACGCCGGCGTTGGCGGTTTAATTCCGCTGATCATCATGGCCATCCTCGCTTTCCCAATGACGTACTTCGCCCACCGCGGTCTGACCCGCTTTGTGCTGTCGGGTAAAAATCCAGGCGAAGACATCACCGAAGTGGTTGAAGAACACTTTGGTATCGGCGCGGGTAAACTGATTACCCTGCTCTACTTCTTCGCTATCTACCCGATCCTGCTGGTGTACAGCGTGGCCATTACCAACACCGTTGACAGCTTTATGACCCACCAGCTGGGCATGACGCCGCCGCCGCGCGCTATTCTGTCGCTGATCCTGATTGTCGGCATGATGACCATCGTGCGTTTTGGCGAGCAGATGATTGTAAAAGCGATGAGTATTCTGGTGTTCCCGTTTGTTATCGCCCTGATGTTGCTGGCGGTTTACCTGATCCCGCAGTGGAACGGCGCAGCACTCGATACACTCTCTTTGAACAGCACTTCCGCGACCGGTAACGGCCTGTGGATGACTCTGTGGCTGGCCATTCCGGTGATGGTGTTCTCCTTTAACCACTCGCCGATCATCTCCTCGTTCGCGGTTGCAAAACGTGAAGAGTACGGCGATGAAGCAGAGAGCAAATGTTCACGTATTCTGGCGTTCGCACACATCATGATGGTGCTGACGGTAATGTTCTTCGTGTTCAGCTGCGTGCTGAGCCTCTCTCCGGCTGACCTGGCGTCGGCGAAACAGC
This sequence comes from Kosakonia pseudosacchari, assembly GCF_900184035.1. Lineage (GTDB taxonomy): Bacteria > Pseudomonadota > Gammaproteobacteria > Enterobacterales > Enterobacteriaceae > Kosakonia > Kosakonia pseudosacchari. Next base: position 19,330 of record NZ_FXWP01000022.1, on the reverse strand, counting down.
AGAACATTTCGATTCTCTCTTACCTGGCAAACCACTTTAACGCACCGATCATCGCCTGGATGGCGCCGATCATCGCGATGATCGCCATCACCAAATCCTTCCTCGGCCACTATCTGGGTGCCCGTGAAGGTTTCAACGGTATGGTGATCAAATCTCTGCGTGGCAAAGGCAAAAGCATCGAAATCAACAAGCTGAACCGCATTACCGCGCTGTTTATGCTGCTGACCACCTGGGCTGTCGCGACCTGGAACCCGAGCATCCTCGGGATGATTGAAACTCTGGGCGGCCCGATTATCGCGATGATCCTGTTCCTGATGCCGATGTACGCCATCGCCAAAGTACCGGCAATGCGTAAATACAGCGGTAAAATCAGCAACATCTTCATTGTTATCATGGGTCTTATCGCTATCTCCGCGATCTTCTACTCTCTGTTCAGCTAATCTCTTTCGCGCCGCTCTCCACGGGCGGCGCGACTCTCATTGCAATGGATAATGCGTCATGATCAGCGTATTCGATATTTTTAAAATCGGCATTGGCCCTTCCAGCTCGCATACCGTTGGCCCAATGAAAGCCGGTAAGCAATTCACTGACGATCTGATTGCCCGCAGCATGCTGCACGACGTGACCCGTGTGGTGGTGGACGTTTACGGTTCCCTCTCCCTGACCGGTAAAGGGCACCATACCGATATCGCTATTATTATGGGCCTGGCGGGTAACCTGCCGGATAGCGTCGACATTGATGCTATTCCGGGATTTATTCAGGACGTCAACACGCACGGCCGCCTGCTGCTGGCTAACGGCGAGCACGAAGTCGAGTTTCCTGTCGATCAATGCATGAACTTCCATGCCGATAACCTCTCGCTACATGAAAATGGCATGCGTATTACCGCGCTCGCGGGCGACAAGGTTATCTACAGCCAGACCTATTACTCCATCGGCGGCGGCTTTATTGTCGACGAAGAACATTTTGGCCAGACCAACAACGCGCCTGTCGACGTACCTTACCCGTACAAAAATGCGGCGGATCTGCAACGTCACTGCCAGGAAACCGGGCTGTCGCTCTCTGGCCTGATGATGAAGAACGAACTGGCGCTACACAGCAAAGAGGCGCTGGAACAGCATCTCGCGCGCGTCTGGGAAGTGATGCAGGGTGGTATTGAGCGCGGGATTAGCACCGAAGGCGTGCTGCCAGGCAAATTACGCGTTCCGCGTCGCGCCGCCGCGCTGCGTCGCATGCTGGTCAGCAGCGATAACACCAGTAAAGATCCGATGCAGGTCGTCGACTGGATCAACATGTTCGCACTGGCGGTCAACGAAGAGAACGCGGCCGGTGGCCGCGTAGTGACCGCGCCAACCAACGGCGCGTGCGGCATTGTGCCGGCAGTGCTGGCTTATTACGACAAGTTTATTCGTCAGGTGAACGCCAATTCACTGGCGCGCTACCTGCTGGTCGCCAGCGCGATTGGATCGCTCTATAAAATGAACGCGTCTATCTCCGGTGCTGAAGTGGGTTGCCAGGGCGAAGTCGGCGTAGCTTGTTCCATGGCCGCCGCAGGCCTTGCGGAACTGCTCGGCGCAAGCCCGGCGCAGGTCTGCATCGCGGCGGAAATCGGTATGGAACACAACCTCGGACTGACCTGCGATCCAGTCGCGGGCCAGGTACAGGTTCCGTGCATCGAGCGCAACGCCATTGCTTCGGTGAAAGCGGTGAACGCCGCGCGTATGGCCCTGCGCCGTACCAGCGAGCCGCGCGTCTGCCTGGATAAAGTCATCGAAACCATGTACGAAACCGGGAAAGATATGAACGCCAAGTACCGCGAAACCTCACGCGGTGGGCTGGCGATGAAGATCGTCACCTGCGATTAAGCCCAGGAAGATGCCTCGTTTTGCGAGGCATCTTCCTGATTATCCCCCGCTTCATAGCCTCACGCCGCTCGCGATGTTACCCTTAGGCACGATTTCAAGGAGGGTATCTGTGGCTCATCTGTTAATTGTCGACGCGCTTAATCTTATCCGCCGGATCCACGCGGTGCAGGGATCGCCCTGTGTAGACACCTGCCTGCACGCGCTGGAGCAGCTTGTGGTTCACAGCCAGCCGACTCACGCCGTGGCGGTGTTCGATGATGAGGCCCGCAGCCAGGGCTGGCGTCACCAGTTATTGCCCGACTATAAAGCCGGGCGACCTCCTATGCCGGAGACGCTTCATGCCGAGATGCCCGCGTTACGCAGCGCCTTTGAGCAGCGCGGCATTCGTTGTTGGGCAACGCCGGGTAACGAAGCGGACGATCTCGCCGCGACGCTGGCGGTGAAAATGGCGCAGGCCGGGCAGCAGGCGACGATTGTTTCCACGGACAAAGGCTATTGCCAGCTGCTTTCCCCGACCATTCGCATCCGCGACTATTTCCAGAAACGCTGGCTGGATGCGCCCTTTATTGCGCAGGAATATGGCGTCACGCCAGAGCAATTGCCGGATTACTGGGGGCTGGCGGGGATCAGCAGTTCTAAAGTGCCAGGCGTTGCTGGCATTGGCCCGAAAAGCGCCACCCAGTTGTTAAACACCTTCCCGACGCTGGAAGCACTGTACGACAACCTCGCGGACGTGCCGGAAAAGTGGCGGCAAAAACTGCAAGCGCATAAAGCAATGGCCTTTATCTGTCGAGATGTCGCGCGTCTGCAAACAGATCTGCAACTGGATGGCAACTTACAACAGCTACGTCTGACGCGCTGAGCAAAGCCCGCACGGTGGCGGGCTTTTCGCCTCGCTTTAGCCCTTATACGGATGGTGCTTCAGCCAATGTTCGGCGATATCCTGGCGACGGCAGATCCAGACGTCACTGTGGCTTTGCACGTAATCAAGAAAACGTTGCAGTGCGCGAAAGCGCCCGGGCCGCCCGAGCAGGCGGCAGTGCATGCCAATCGACATCATCTTTGGCGCATGCTCACCTTCTTCGTACAGCACATCGAAACTGTCTTTCAGGTAGGTATAAAACTGCTCGGCGGTGTTAAAACCCTGAGCCGTGGCAAAGCGCATATCATTGGCATCAAGCGTATACGGCACAATCAAATGCGGTTTCCCTTCCACCGTGGTCCAGAAGGGTAAATCATCGCCGTAATAATCGCTGTCGTAGAGAAAATCGCCCTGCTCGACCACCAGCTTGCGGGTGTTGGGGCTGTCACGCCCGGTATACCAGCCAAGCGGCTTTGTGCCGAACAGCGTTTGCAGGATTTCAATCGCCTGCTGCATGTGCTGTCGTTCGGTTTGAATATCGAGATCCTGATAATGGATCCAGCGCCAGCCGTGGCTTACTACATCGTAATCAGCCGCTTTGATCGCCGCGACAATCTCCGGGTTGCGCGCCAGCGCCATTGCCACGCCAAAAACCGTGAGCGGCAGGCCACGCTGCTGAAAAGCCTGATGAATACGCCAGAATCCGGCGCGCGATCCATACTCGTACAGCGAGTCCATCGACATATGCCGCGCGGGATAGCTGGCCGCGCCAATAATATCCGACAAAAATTGCTCTGAACCCGCGTCGCCATGCAGCACATGGTTCTCGCCGCCCTCTTCAAAATTAAGGACAAACTGGACGGCAATGCGCGCGCCGCCCGGCCAGCGGGGGTGCGGCGGTTTTCCCGCATAACCCGCCATATCGCGGGGGTAGTCGGCGGTGAAATGCCAGAAAGGTTTGTCCGTTGCTGATTGCATGCTGATTCGACCTCTTTACGGGGCCGCTTTCAGCAAAGCTGTTCAAAACATCCTGAAAGCGGCTTTTTATTGGGATACGCGAGATCGCCGTATTTACTGGTGCCAAGCCCAAGAGCGAGAAGAGATTCCACCATCTTCACCGCAGCCGTCACACCGTCGATCACCGGCATGCCCAGCTCTTGCGTCAGCTCGCGGGCAAGATTCGCCATGCCGCCGCAGCCCAGCACAATGGCACCGCTGTGATCTTCCCGTTTGGCTTGTATACAACGTTCGCGTACCTTTTGCTGAGCAAGACCCGTGCCATCTTCCAGCGCCAGTACAGGTAAATCGATCGCGTGCAGCGCAGCACAGTGATGTTCGAAGCCATACTGACGCAGTAAATGACGGGCAATAATTACCGTGCGCGGCAGCGTGGTAACAATCGAAAACCGCGTCGCCACCAGCGTTGCCAGGTGCATCGCCGCTTCAGCAATACCGACAACCGGCCCGCTCGCCACCTCGCGCGCCGCCAGTAATCCGGGGTCACCAAAACAGGCAATCACGTGTCCCTGTGCGCCCTGGGTTTTACCCTGTTTGATTTGCTCCAGCACGCCAATCGCCGCAATGGCCTCATCAAAATGCCCTTCGATGGATTCCACCCCCTGCGAGGGGGAACTGGCGAGAATGGTGGTGCCGGGTGCCGCCACGCTGCGCGCCGCACGGGCAATGGTGTTGGTCATATCAGGGCTGGTATTGGGATTGATAACTTGTATACAAAACTGGCTCATCAGTGTTCTCCTGGGGCACCAAACAGTCGGGCAAAATCTGGCAATGTCTCGCCGCTGCGCTCAAAACGCAGGCTGGAAACGATGTGATCAAAGTGGTGGGCCATCGCATCACTGAGCCCTGACAGATCTTTTTTACGCAGCAGCGTAATCAGTTGGTCATGATCGTCACAGCGGCAACCGCGCTGCCAGGGCGCGCCCCAGGCGGCTATCACCAGCGACGAACGCTGCGCCAGCGTGGTGATAATGTCAGTCACCACCGCATTAGCGGAAATGGCCTGCAGCTGGATATGAAAAGCCGCAGAATGGCGGATAGCCGCCGCGCCATCATGGTTTTGATGCGCCTCTTCTTCCTGCGCGATGATCTTTTCCAGCCCGGCAAGGTGTGGCGGCTGAAGATGTTCCAGCACCAGCGGCAGGTTGGCGCATTCGATCATTTTACGGGTAGTAAAGATAGCTTTTGACTCTTCAACACTGGGATTGGCGACAAATGCACCACGTCTGGGCGTCATGGTGATCATTTGCACCGTCGCAAGGCGGGTTAAGACTTTGCGGATCCCGGTACGGCTGACGCCAAAAACCTCCGCCAGCGCTTCTTCCGGCAGTTTACTTCCCGGTGGCAACTGATGTTCAACGATGGCGGTCATTAACGATTGCCAAATGACATGCTCTTTATCTTCCTGATCTGCAGGGGTTCGCAGCCCTATTTGCTGGTTCATAACGCACTTCCTTTGTTATTCAATTCATCTATTTTTGTATACACCGTTAATTTATTTTGTATACAAAAAATTAAAACCTGGCCTGGTTAATGCAACGAGGGATAGCAGACTACACGTCACTATCTGTATTCAGAGGAGCAGAATCCATGCCAAACCTTGAACCAAATTACGATGCCCGCTACAGCCCACGCCTGACCAATGAAGATTTGGCGCCGACCCGCCATCAGACCTGGAGCTGGTACAATATTTTCTCTTTCTGGATGTCCGATGTGCATAGCATGGGCGGCTATGTGGTCGCCGCCAGCTTCTTCGCCTTAGGGCTTGCCAGCTGGCAGGTGCTACTTTGCCTGCTGTTGGGGATCTGTATTGTGCAGCTGTGCGCAAACCTGGTGGCGAAACCGAGCCAAATGGCCGGTGTGCCGTATGCGGTGATCTGCCGTCAGGCATTTGGCGTATTCGGCGCGAATATCCCGGCGGTGATCCGTGGGTTGATTGCGTTTGCGTGGTACGGCATTCAGACCTATCTGGCCGCCAACGCGTTGATGCTGGTGATCCTGAAGTTTTGGCCCGCCCTGACTCCCCTGACCAACGGCCACTTTCTGGGCCTGTCGCATTTGGGCTGGCTCTGTTTCGGCATTATGTGGGTGCTGCAAGCACTGGTGTTCTGGCACGGGATGAGTGCGATTAAACGCTTTATCGATATCGCAGGCCCCGCGGTATACGTGGTGATGATGGCGCTGGCAGGGTGGATCCTCTGGCAAACGGGTTTCGAGGGCATCTCTTTTACGCTCGCCAGCAAACAACTGACGGCCGGTGAGCAAACCTGGCAGATGATCACCGCAACAGCGTTAGTGGTTTCTTATTTCTCCGGCCCGCTGCTCAATTTTGGCGATTTTTCCCGCTACGGTAAAAGCATGCAGGAGATCCGCCGCGGCAACCGCTGGGGTTTGCCGTTTAACTTCCTGCTGTTTTCCATTGTCACAGTGGTGATTGTTTCCGGCACACAATCGCTGTTTGGCAAGATGATCACTGACCCTATCGAAACGGTGAGCCATGTAGGCAGCAGCCTGGCGATGGCAATTGGCCTGTTGACGATGATCACTGCCACTATCGGCATTAATATTGTGGCGAACTTTGTCTCCCCGGCCTTCGATTTTTCTAACTGCTCCCCGCAGAAAATCAGTTTCCGTACCGGTGGGATGATCGCAGCTGTCGGCTCGGTACTGCTGACGCCGTGGAATTTGTTCCAGTCTCCGGAGTTGATCCACTACACGCTGGATGTGCTCGGCGCGTTTATTGGCCCGCTGTTCGGTATCTTACTGACCGATTTTTATCTGATTAAACGCGGAAATGTGTTTGTCGACGATCTGTTTACCGACTCACCAAACGGGCGTTACTGGTACAAAAACGGCTTCAACCCGAAAGCGATTGCGGCGCTGGTGCCGTCAGTGGCGGTTGGGCTGATTATTAGCTTTATTCCTGCGCTGCATGAAGTGGCCAACTTTAGCTGGTTTATTGGCGCGTTCCTCGGTGCGGGTTGCTACCGCTTTCTGGCACGCCGTGAACGCGAAGGTGTGAGCAGCACATTTACCGCCCAGCGCGTGACGGCAAAAGAGTAGAAACGACGAAGGCCTGAATCATTGCTGATTCAGGCCTTCTGAATAGTGGCGGAACGGACGGGACTCGAACCCGCGACCCCCTGCGTGACAGGCAGGTATTCTAACCGACTGAACTACCGCTCCGCGTTGTGTTCCTGTTAGGGAACGAGGCGCATATTACGGATTGCACCTGGTGCCGTCAACGCTTTTTCCATCGTTTTGAATTGTTTGCTGCAAAAATCACCCGTATGACGATTTTTCCGCGTTAACAAAACGGTTTTACCCGCGCCACAGGCAGCTTCCGCCCTTCTTCTGCACTAAATCAAGCCGTGATTCATGGGCCATCAGCTCCTCATCACTGGCTAAAACCACACGCAAGCGGTTTGCCTGACGAACAACACGCTGGATCCCCGCATCGCCTGTTTGCGTTTGCCCTTCGCCTTCCATCGCAAATTTCATTGATGTCTGGCCGCCGGTCATCATCAGATAGACATCGGCAAGGATTTGGGCATCGAGTAATGCCCCGTGCAGCGTACGTTTGCTGTTGTCTATTTCGTAACGCGAGCAGAGCGCATCGAGGCTGTTACGCTTGCCGGGGAACATTTTACGCGCCAGCGCCAGGCTGTCGGTGATTTTGCAAAACGTTTCGGTTTTTGGAATCTCGCGGTTCAGCTTGCTGAACTCATAATCCATAAAGCCGATATCAAACGACGCGTTATGAATGACCAGCTCCGCACCGCGGATATACTCAATAAACTCATCGGCGATGTCAGCAAACGTCGGTTTATCGAGCAGGAATTCGTCGGCGATACCGTGAACGCCAAACGCTTCCGGATCCACCAGCCGGTCGGGCTTGAGATAAATATGGTAGTTATTACCGGTCAGTCGACGGTTGATCACCTCCACCGCACCGATCTCAATAATCTTATGCCCTTCATAGTGGGCGCCAATCTGGTTCATACCGGTGGTTTCGGTATCGAGGACGATCTGTCGTGTAATTGCTGTGCTCATAGCGGCCATTTATGTCAGACTTGTCGTTTTAAACACAGGAAGTCTACCAGAGATGCTTAAACAGGTAGAAATTTTCACCGACGGATCTTGTCTTGGCAATCCGGGTCCGGGCGGTTACGGGGCGATTTTACGCTATCGTCAGCATGAAAGATTGTTTAGCGAAGGCTACCGTCTGACCACCAATAACCGTATGGAACTGATGGCGGCTATTGTCGCACTGGAAGCGTTAAAAGAGCATTGCGAAGTGGTGCTCAGTACCGATAGCCAGTATGTGCGCCAGGGCATCACGCAGTGGATCCACAACTGGAAAAAGCGCGGCTGGAAAACAGCGGAAAAAAAACCGGTCAAGAATGTCGATCTCTGGAAGCGGCTCGATGCGGCGCTGAGCCAACATCAAATCCGCTGGGAGTGGGTAAAAGGCCACGCAGGCCACCCGGAAAACGAACGCTGCGATGAGCTGGCGCGCGCCGCCGCGATGAACCCAACTCAGGAAGATGTAGGCTATCAGCCGGAAAGTTAAGACTGGCGGGTCGCGCCCACGGGCTGGCGAACCCGGGGTTTACTGAGGCTTGACTTCATGGGGTTTAGCGTAAGCGGAATGGTGCGTTTGCGCGCGACGATAAGTTGCATACACCCCAGCGCCGGTAAATGCGTGCTAAGCAGTTTCCCACCCTGTTTTGTCCAGGGTAGCACGCGAAAGCGGCTATAATGTAACACCTCGAAATTAAGCAACGATAGCCAGTCAAACTGGCGCATCAGGGTGAACATCCGGCTTTTTACCGCAGGCGATCGGCGTGCAAAAGGAACCGCTTTACCAAGCCCAAGCAGGCTAATCGGGTTAAAACCGCTCATCACCAGCCAGCCGTCGTCAATTAACACCCGATCCACTTCCTGCAATAACCGATGCGGATCGGTACACCAGGGAAGCGTATGCGCCAGCAAGCAGGCATCTACCGATTTTTCTGCGAACGGTAAATGCAGCGGATCGGCTCTGACCTGCGCCGGTTCGCCGCTAAGGGAAACATTGACCTGGTGGGAAATAGCGCAGCTTTCGGCATTGATTTCCGCGCTCAGATTGCCGATCTTAAGCAAATGAAATCCATACATTTTTGCAAACCACGGCTTAAGTTCTCCTTCCAGCGCTTCACGATAATGCGCGCCTTTAGGTAAATCGCTCCAGCTTGCAGGTGCGACCAATGTCTTAGGAGTCCTTGCCGGTTTCATCACAACCTTCCGCTACGCTTTGAGAGGTAATTTATGAATCTTAACAGTATTCCGGCGTTCCAGGATAACTACATCTGGGTGCTGAACAATGATGATGGTCGCTGCCTGATTGTCGATCCAGGTGAAGCCGCACCGGTATTACGCGCAGTAGAAGAAAACCAGTGGCAGCCGGAAGCTGTCTTGCTCACTCATCATCACAACGACCACGTTGGCGGCGTGAACACGTTGCGTCAGCATTTCCCGGATATAGTGGTTTATGGGCCAGAAGAAACGCAAGATAAGGGAACCACCCAGATCGTTAAAGAGGGGGACGTTATCTCCGTTTTGGGACATGATTTTTCTGTCTTTGCCACGCCAGGTCACACTTTAGGACATATCTGTTTCTTCAGTTCCCCTTATCTTTTTTGCGGTGACACACTATTTTCTGGTGGCTGTGGAAGATTGTTTGAAGGGACGGCAAGCCAGATGTATCAATCCTTTTGTAAGATCAATGCGCTTCCGGATGATACAGTGATTTGCTGCGCACACGAATATACTTTAGGGAATATGAAGTTTGCGATCAGTATCTTACCGCAGGATCCTGCACTTAACGAATATTATCGAAAAGTTAATGAGTTACGTGCGAAAAATCAAAAAACACTCCCCGTAATTCTGAAAAATGAACGGCGAATTAATTTATTTTTACGCACGGAAGATGCTGATTTAATTAATATAATTAACCAAGAAACAAAGTTGCAACACCCAGAGGAGCGTTTCGCATGGTTAAGGTCAAAGAAAGATAACTTCTGATATTTCCGGGTTGCCTTTTAAAGACGACGCCGTTATCATCGCTCGTCTTTTAAGCAACTACTATTGACACACACATGAAGGCAAAAGCGATCTTATTCGCCTCTGTCTTGCTTGCTGGGTGCCAGGCGTCTAACCACGACGGTACGGTACAACAGCACGCACAGAGCCTTTCTGCAGCTGGTCAAGGGGAAGCAGGGAAGTTTACTAGTCAGGCGCGGTGGATGGACGATGGAACATTCGCCGCCCAGAATAACAGTGACTTGTGGACCTCCATTAGCGACGAGCTAAAGATGGGAATTCCGGAAAATACCCGGATTCGCGAACAAAAACTCAAGTATTTAAGCAATAAGAGCTATCTCCACGATGTAACTTTACGGGCAGAGCCGTATATGTACTGGATAGCAGGGCAAGTTAAAAAACGTAACATGCCCATGGAACTGGTACTACTACCCATAGTGGAGAGCGCTTTTGACCCACACGCGACGTCTGGCGCCAATGCCGCAGGTATTTGGCAGATCATACCGAGCACCGGGCGAAATTATGGTTTAAAGCAGACTCGCAGCTACGATGCGCGTCGTGACATTGTGGCCTCTACTACGGCCGCGCTTGACATGATGCAGCGTCTCAACCGCATGTTTGATGGCGACTGGTTACTGACAGTTGCGGCTTATAACAGCGGTGAAGGTCGCGTGTTGAAAGCGATGAAAGCCAATAAATCGCGGGGTAAACCCACCGATTTCTGGTCACTTTCATTGCCGCAGGAAACCAAGATTTACGTGCCTAAAATGCTGGCTTTGAGCGATATTCTCAAAAACAGTAAGCGCTATGGCGTGAGTCTGCCAACACCAGACGAAAGCCGTGCGCTGGCGCGAGTCAGACTGAGCAGCCCGGTTGAGGTCGATCAGCTGGCAGAAATGGCCGGGATTTCGGTGAACAAACTGAAAACGTTTAACGCTGGCGTTAAAGGTTCGACGTTAGGTTCAGCGGGTCCGCAGTACGTGATGGTGCCGAAGAAACACGCCGATCAACTGCGTGAATCACTGGCCTCCGGCGAAATCGCCGCTGTACAGCCGACACAGCTTGCGGATAACACACCGCTGCAAGGCCGGAGCTACAAGGTTCGCTCAGGCGATACGCTTTCCGCCATCGCGGCGCGTCTCGGCGTTAGCGCAAAGGATATCCAGAAGTGGAATAACCTGCGCGGTTCGAACCTGAAAGTGGGCCAGAGTCTGACGGTGGGTGCAGGTAGCAGCGCACAGCGTCTCGCCAGCAACAGCGATAGCATTACCTATCGCGTACGCAAAGGTGATTCGTTATCGAGCATCGCGAAACGTCACGGCGTGAACATCCAGGATGTGATGCGCTGGAATAACGATACCGATAATCTGCAACCAGGCGATCAGCTGACACTGTTTGTTAAGAACAGCGCCACACCGGATTCCTGATACAAACCGATAAAAAAGCACCGTTTCCCCACGGTGCTTTTTTTTGCCTGCTTGTCGCCCCTCAAGCCGGTTTAGCTGGGGTAAACTCCACCAGCAGCGGGTTGTGATCCGATGCGCGAGTCACCAGTACCGATGCTTCCTGCACATTCAAACCACGATAAAAAACAAAATCCAGCGGACGACCAAAGGCGCGGCGGCGATTGTCATCGGTGAAACGCACCTGTCGCAGCGACATATCACGCGTAAAGCGATAGAGCGCATTCATGCGCGGCCGGCTCCAGGCGTTGAAATCCCCCGCCATAATCACAGGTCCGGCGTGGCGCATAATCTGATCGCCAATCGGCAACAACTGCTTGCTATAAACATCTACACCCAGACTGAAATTCACCGCATGGACATTCACTACCATCAGGTTACGTAAATCAGGCAGTGGGTACACTGTGACCAGCGCTGATTTCGCCAGCCGTAAAATCGGCTCCCGCTCACGCAGAGGGCAGCAATAGACCGGATGCGCAGATGAAAGCGTCATCACTCCAGAGGGATGTTGCGGCAGCACAAACGCGGGAACCTGATCGGCAGCAAGATAGTTAGTGGTCGCAAACCTGACCAGTTCGGGCGTGGTTTGCGCTTCCTGTAACAACACGAGATGCGCGTCTTTGCCAAAACTCTGCAGTACCGATAACCACTCAGCGCGCTGCTGCTTAAAGATATTCCATACCAGCACACGGATTTTTTCGTCGCTGCTTAAAGGCACACCCGCAGGCAACGCTTTGCCGATACTCGCGAAGGATCCCGGCGGCAAAATTCGCTCCGCTGGCTGTCCGGCAACATATCGCATGGCATAGGTATTCTTTGGCACTTTCGGCTTCAAACCTCATTGATTTCCGCACCCGGTTCCGGGGTGGTCATTCAGTTATAGGGATTTTAGCGCACACTTTCAACGCACAATCGGCAGAAAAACTACCGGTTATGGGTTAGTAAGCGCTTATTAATGCCTCCCGCGCCGCGCGTGCGTGGCATCACAGGCTTCAACATGGTTAAATAGCGCATGGATGAATAATATCGTTGCAGTGTTGCTACAGAGGCAATAATGAAAACCACCTCAGAAGAACTCGCGATTTTTGTGGCTGTTGTTGAAAGCGGCAGCTTCAGCCGGGCAGCGGAACGCCTGGGACAGGCGAACTCGGCCATCAGCCGTGCAGTAAAAAAACTGGAGAACAAGCTGGGCGTAAATTTGCTTAATCGCACCACGCGCCAGCTCAGTTTAACCGAAGAAGGCGAGCGCTATTTCCGTCGAGTACAAAGCGTGTTACAGGAGATGGCGGCCGCAGAAACAGAGGTGATGGAAACGAAATCCACGCCGCGCGGCACGCTGCGCATTGATGCGGCAACGCCGGTCGTGCTGCATTTTCTTATGCCGCTGATTAAACCGTTTCGTGAACGCTACCCGGAAATCAATCTTTCTCTGGTCTCAAGCGAGACGTTTATCAATTTGATTGAGCGCAAAGTGGATGTGGCAATCCGCGTGGGCAAATTAACGGATTCCAGCCTGCGCGCCCGTCCGCTGTTCAAGAGCTATCGAAAAATTATCGCCTCACCGGATTACCTCGCTCGCTGTGGCAAGCCTGAAACCGTCGAAGAGTTGCGTAATCATGTGTTACTCGGGTTTACCGAACCCGTCTCCCTTAATACCTGGCCGATTGCCTCTGCCGATGGTCAACTGTTTGAAGCCACGCCGGATATCTCCTCAAATAGCGGAGAAACACTCAAACATTTGTGTCTGAGCGGTAACGGTATCGCCAGTTTATCGGACTATATGATTGATAAGGAGCTGGCAAGCGGGGAACTGGTGGATTTGCTGGCGGATAAGCGCCTGCCGGTAGAGATGCCTTTTAGTGCGGTTTATTACAGTGACCGTGCGGTGAGTACGCGTATACGCGCCTTTATCGATTTTATTAGCGAACATCTGCCGCAATAACAACAACGGGAGCATTACGCTCCCGTTAAATTCGCGCTTAATCCCACTTCGGCGCCAGACCTTCCGGGCTGACCAGACGGTCATTGCAATCAAGCTTCGCGATTTCCGCTTTATCTTCCGCATCCAGTTTCAGCGACTGTGCCAGCAGGTTGCTTGCCAGGTTCTCACGCTTGGTCGAGGACGGAATAACCGCATAACCTTCGCCCATCGCCCATGCCAGGATGACCTGTGCTGGCGTGGCGTTATGTTTCTGTGCGATACGTCCAATCACTTCGTCTTTCAGCGCTTTACCGTATGCGAGCGTCATGTAAGAGGTGATATGGATACCGTGCTGTTTCGCCCAGTCAACGACTTTGCGGTTTTGCAGATACGGCGACAATTCAATCTGGTTAGTGGCGATGTTTTCCGCGCCCACAGCGGCAATCGCCTGCTCCATCAGCGGAATGGTGAAGTTCGATACCCCAATCTGGCGTGTCAGCTCCTGCGCTTTTGCCTTCATCAGCTCCTGCATAGAGACATCAACCGCCACAGCGGCGCCCGGAGACGGCCAGTGGATCAGGGTTAGATCAACATAATCCGTGCCTAATTTTTTCAGGCTCTCTTTCAGGCTGGGGATCAGTTTGTCAGCGCCCAGATTTTCGGTCCAGATTTTGGTGGTAATGAACAGCTCTTCACGCGCAACGCCGCTCTGAGCCAGCGCTTCGCCAATGGCAGCTTCGTTACCGTAGATCTGCGCGGTATCAATCACGCGATAGCCCAGTTCAAGGGCGTTTTTTACAGAAGCGATAACCGCTTCGTCAGTTAAACGGAAGGTGCCAAGACCAAATGCAGGGATAGCCATAAGAATTCCTCTTTCTGATTTCGTAATGTTTCGTTGCGCTGATTATTCCCCGCTTCAGCAAGGGGAAAAAGAGGCGAAAACGCAGAGGTTTTTTGCCAGAGAAGCAAAAGTAAGGGATTCAGAGCGTAAAGCTAGTCACTTGCATTTTGAAAGTCACTATGTCACCGTAAGCGCAGAATCTAATCAGTAACCGGATCAGACCATGAAAAATGAACCGCTTTGCAACGCTCCCTGCCCCATTGCCCGTAGCTTAGGCCGCATTGGTGACAGCTGGAGCATAATAATCCTGCGCGACGCTTTTGCCGGTTTCACCCGTTTTGATGAGTTCCAGAAAAGCGCCAATGTCGCCCCCAACATTCTCTCCCGTCGCCTGAAAGAGCTGGTTGATGACGGGCTACTGGAAAAAGTGAGCTACAGCACAACACCGCCGCGCTATGAATATCACCTGACGGCTCTCGGGCGCGATTTTCGCCCGGTGATCCTCGCCCTGGTGGAGTGGGGAAACCGTCACTTCTCGCCAGAAGGCGCGCAAATAGAGTTAGTCGAGCGTGAAACACAGCGTCCGGTCGAGACCATCCTCATTGATAAAGCAACCGGCGAACCCATCACGCCAGAGAAATATGCCCTGGTGCCCGGCCCTGCAGCGGCCCCGGTTATCCATTACCGCCACGATTATTTACAACGCAAACACGCTGGCGATAACACGCAAAAATTCGCCCCCTTCACTATGTGAGCCGCAATAATGACGCTCAGTAAAAAGAAAAAGGCGCTCACCCTGGTGCTGTTAGCCGCAGCGCTGTTCGCCGCTGCGGGTTATGGCGTGTACTGGTGGCAAAGCGGGCGATTTATACAGTCCACCGACGATGCCTATGTGGGTGGTGATATCAGCGCCATCTCCAGTAAAGTGTCCGGTTATGTCCAACAGATTGCCGTTCAGGACAATATGCTGGTCAGGAAAGGTGATCTTTTAATCCGTCTTGATGACAGAGATTACCAGGCTGCACTGGCGAAAGCTGCAGGTGAGGTAGCCGCGCAGCAGGCGGCGCTGGCTGATATTGCCGCGACGCGCCAGTTGCAGTTGGCGACCATTGAAGGCGCAACAGCATCGTTGGCGGCAGCCAAAGCGGTGAGTGATAAGTCAGCCAATGACAATCGCCGTTACAGCGCGCTGGTTATGTCCAGTGCCGTTTCTGCGCAGGTACGGGAAAATGCGGCGGCGGATTATCGCCAGGCACGTGCGCAGGAGAGCAAAGCGCAGGCAGACAACGCTGTCGCCATGCGTCAGCTGGCTGTGCTTGATGCGCGAGAAAAACAGACGCAAGCGGCGCTGCAGCAAGCCCAGGCGAATCTTGAAATCGCGAAATTAAACCTGAACTATACCGAGATCCGCGCCCCGTTCGATGGCGTTATAGGCAATCGCCGGGCCTGGTCCGGCTCCTTCGTCGGCGGCGGTACGCAGCTGCTTTCACTGGTTCCCGCAGAAGGGTTGTGGGTGGACGCTAATTTCAAAGAGAGCCAGCTTGCCCACATGCTTCCAGGCCAACGCGCGACCATTGTGGCGGATGTCATGCCGGGTCGAACGTTCTACGGTCATGTTCTCAGCGTTTCCCCCGCGACAGGTTCACGATTTAGTCTTCTCCCGGCAGAAAATGCTACCGGAAATTTCACTAAGATCGTCCAGCGTGTGCCCGTGCGTATCGCGCTGGATGGCGAAGCGGCAAAACTCGGTGTATTGCGCCCGGGATTTTCTGTCATCGTTACCGTTGACGAAAAGAGCGCGCCATGAGCACGACCGATGCTGTACCGCTGCAGCCTGGCGTTTCAATGCCGGTGAGTCAGAAAGTGTTTGCCTTCGCGACTATGTGTGTGGGCATGTTTATCGCCCTGATTGATATCCAGATTGTATCGGCGTCGCTGCGTGATATCGGCGGAGGGCTTTCTGCTGGCGATGATGAAACAGTATGGGTACAAACCAGCTATCTGATCGCCGAGATCATCATTATTCCTCTCTCCGGCTGGCTGGCGCGGGTGATGTCCACGCGCTGGCTGTTTGCCGCTTCCGCCGCCGGGTTTACGGTGATGAGCCTGCTCTGCGGCTGGGCGTGGAATATCCAAAGTATGATCGTTTTTCGCGCGTTACAAGGGCTGGCGGGAGGCTCAATGATCCCGCTGGTTTTCACCACTGCATTTGCTTTTTTTCAGGGCAAACAGCGCGTTATCGCTGCCGCGACAATTGGTGGTTTAGCATCGCTGGCACCGACGCTCGGCCCCACCGTCGGTGGCTGGATAACAGAAAATTTCAGCTGGCACTGGCTGTTTTATATCAACATCGTGCCGGGGCTTTACATCGCCCTCGCCGTGCCACTGCTGGTCAAAATAGATACACCTAATCCGTCTCTATTACGCGGCGCGGATTACCTGAGCATCCTGCTGCTCGCGGTATCGCTGGGGTGTCTGGAATATACCCTCGAAGAAGGCCCGCGCTGGGGCTGGTTTGATGACAGCACATTAACACTTACTGGCTGGCTAGCCTTGCTGAGCGGTATTGGTTTCGTTATTCGTACACTGCGACACGCACAACCGGTCATGGATCTTCGCGCCCTTAAGGACAGAACGTTCACACTGGGCTGCTACTTCTCGTTTATGGCGGGGGTTGGCATCTTTGCTACGATCTATCTAACGCCCTTATTTCTTGGCACGGTGCGCGGCTTTAGCGCACTGGAAATTGGTCTGGCGGTGTTTTCCACCGGGCTTTTTCAGGTGCTGTCGATCCCATTCTATGCGTGGCTTGCAAATCGGGTCGATTTACGCTGGTTGCTGATGGCAGGGCTGCTCGGATTTGCGTTGTCGATGTACAGTTTTATTCCGCTCACCCATGAATGGGGGGCGCAAGAACTCCTGTTACCACAAGCATTTCGTGGGCTGGCACAACAATTTGCGGTTGCCCCGACGGTCACGTTGACGCTTGGCAGCCTGCCGCCAACGCGGCTGAAGCTGGCATCAGGTCTGTTCAATTTGATGCGCAATCTGGGTGGCGCGATTGGCATCGCCTTGTGCGGCACCGTGATTAATGACCGAACCAATTTGCACTACAGCCGCCTCGCGGATCATCTCAATAATGCCTCTCTTTCCGTAACGGAATTCGTTCAGAGCACCGCCAGCAGATTGGTTAGCCAGGGGATTTCACCCGATATCGCCAACAGTGCTGCGCTAAAGAATCTTTCGGCTATCACGTTGCGTGAAGCTCGGACACAGGCATTTTCAGATGCTTTCTATCTGATCATGTTAGGGTTTTTAATCGCTGCGCTGCTGGTTCCTTTAATGAAAAAACCGCAAACAGCATGATATTTCAGGAGAATTGATGATGAGCGTTTCAACAAAACGCATCGTAGTAACAGGTATGGGAATTGTCAGCCCGCTGGGTTGTGGTGTCTCGCATGTGTGGCAATCGCTATTACAGGGTAAATCAGGGATTAGCCGGCTTGCAGATGAGATTGTCGATGATATTTCCTGCAAAGTGGCAGGACAGGTCCCTTCTATAGAAGAAGATCCGCAATATGGTTTTGATCCGCTGGTGGCTATTCCAGCCAAAGAGCGCAAAAAGATGGATCGTTTTATTGAGTTCGCACTGGTGGCGGCAAAAGAAGCCCTGACGCAGGCGAACTGGTTCCCACAGGATCAAACAGAAAAAGATCGCACTGCCACGGTAATTGCGACCGGGATCGGTGGGTTTAACGAAATCGCCAATGCCGTGCACACAACGGACGATCGTGGACCTCGTCGCCTCTCCCCTTTTACCATCCCCTCCTTCCTCGCCAACCTCGCTGCCGGACATGTTTCAATTGCGCATGGTTTTCGCGGACCCATAGGCGCACCGGTAACCGCCTGTGCCGCAGGGGCGCAGGCCATCGGCGACGCCGCGCGTATGATCCGTAGCGGTGAAGCGGATATCGCGCTGTGTGGCGGGAGTGAGGCGGCAATACACCGGGTTAGTCTTGCTGGCTTTGCGGCTGCAAGAGCACTATCAAGCAGTTTTAACGACGATCCAACGGCAGCATCGCGGCCATTTGATCGCGATCGTGATGGTTTTGTGATGGGAGAAGGCGCCGGATTGCTCGTTATCGAATCGCTGGAACATGCCCTGGCACGTGGTACTACACCGCTGGCAGAGCTGGTGGGATACGGAACCAGCGCGGATGCGTACCATCTGACGGCAGGCCCGGAAGATGGTAACGGCGCGCGTCGCGCCATGGAAGCAGCCATTCGCCAGGCAGAGATTACCACTGCGGATATTCAGCATATTAATGCGCATGCGACCTCAACACAGGTCGGTGACAAAGGAGAACTGGCAGCGATTAAGGGACTTTTTGGTAACGCTCCGGTTGCAATTACCTCTACAAAATCAGCGACGGGCCACCTGCTGGGCGCGGCAGGGGGTATCGAAGCTATTTTCACTATCCAGACTTTACGTGATCAGGTTGTACCGCCAACGCTAAATTTGCATCACCCTGATGACGAGGCAGAAGGATTGCATTTGGTTGCGCTGACTGCAAAGCCGTTGGAGATGCGCTATGCCTTATCCAATGGATTTGGTTTTGGTGGCGTCAACGCCAGCCTGCTGCTGAAACGCTGGGAGTAACATACGCTAAAAAGGGCGTAGTTGCCCTTTTTTAGCGAAATAACAGACGAAAAAAAACCGCATCTCGTTAGAGATGCGGCTCTTAAAATAAGTGGCGGAACGGACGGGACTCGAACCCGCGACCCCCTGCGTGACAGGCAGGTATTCTAACCGACTGAACTACCGCTCCACCGAATTTCTTTACAACCACCGGTTTGTTGCCCCGGTTTCACTGCTAATTTGATGCCTGGCAGTTCCCTACTCTCGCATGGGGAGACCCCACACTACCATCGGCGCTACGGCGTTTCACTTCTGAGTTCGGCATGGAGTCAGGTGGGACCACCGCGCTAGTGCCGCCAGGCAAATTCTTTGTGCCCTGTCCTGTGTCTTTTGCACCGGTACCGCGTTGGCTGCATTCCACGAACGTCAGTCACATACCTCTGTATGCTCCTTCCGTCGCCTCATTTGCCGCCTTGTCCCGGCGCAAAATCCTTCGGACTCTGAATCAATGCTGAAAATCTTTTCTGTCTCTCACGCCAAAACACCTTCGGCGTTGTAAGGTTAAGCCTCACGGTTCATTAGTACCGGTTAGCTCAACGCATCGCTGCGCTTACACACCCGGCCTATCAACGTCGTC
>NZ_FXWP01000012.1 GCF_900184035.1 Kosakonia pseudosacchari | reverse complement strand
CAGGGACTGGCTGAAAAATTTATGGCAAACTTGTGAAGCAGGCATAGAGGTGTGACCTTACTTTTTGGTGGAACACTAAGTAGATCACAACCTTCTATGCCTGTCTTTATTTATGGGGAACCGTCAGGGCCTTAGCCCCTTTTCTCTTAATCTTCGGAATCCGTATAGTCTTCCGCACCTTCCATCTGTGGTTTCCCACCCGAAAGAGTATGAAAGCGCTTCGGACGCTTAATGCGCGCCATATACTTGATCCAGACGCGTTCTGCTTCGGTGTCTGGTTCACGCTCTCCACGGCACACTGCAACGAATTGCATTTCTTCTGCAGTCACTGGTTCACGCTTACCGAGTTCCAGTTCGTTAAAAGCATAACCATAGCGCTCAAGCAGTTGCGCCTCTTTGATGGTGAAGTCACCGTGGCGAGAGAACCCGCGCGGATAATTCTTATTGTCGAAAAAACGATTCGTCGTCGTAAAGCTTTCCGCCATCCTGCACGCTCCTAATTCTTTGGCCGAGCTATTTATGGCGCGGAGTATTAGTTACGCTTGACAGAGTGTAAAACAAAACATTTAAATCATTACGACAAATATTTTTGTGGAGAAAACTGTGGATACGGAATTACTAAAAACTTTCCTCGAAGTTAGCAGGACTCGTCACTTCGGTCGTGCAGCCGAAGCACTCTATCTGACCCAGTCCGCGGTGAGTTTTCGTATTCGCCAGTTAGAGAACCAACTTGGGGTTAATCTCTTTACACGCCATCGCAACAATATTCGCCTGACAGCAGCGGGCGAGAAGCTGCTGCCGTATGCGGAAACATTGATGAGCACGTGGCAGGCAGCAAGAAAGGAAGTGGCACATACATCGCGACACCACCAATTTTCTATTGGAGCCAGCGCATCGCTCTGGGAATGCATGCTTAGCGATTGGTTAACCCGGCTGTATAACCTGCAAGGGAACCTTCAGTTCGAAGCACGAATTGCACAACGACAATCACTGGTTAAACAGTTACATGAGCGGCAACTGGATCTGTTGATCACCACGGAAACGCCAAAGATGGATGAATTTAGCAGCCAGTTACTTGGCCATTTCACACTTGCGCTTTATTGCGCAGTCCCGGAAAAGAGCAAGTCAGAATTGAATTATCTGCGCCTCGAATGGGGTCCGGATTTTCAACAGCATGAGTCGGAGTTAATCGCCAGTGATGATGTGCCAACTTTGACGACCAGTTCAGCAGAAGTGGCCCATCAACAATTACCGCAGCTCAATGGTTGCACCTGGCTGCCTGTCTCATGGGCAGAGCAAAAAGAGAAGTTATATCCAGTTGCTGACACAGCGATGCTTTCTCGCCCACTTTATGCAATTTGGCTGCAGAACAGCGATAAACAGAATCAGATCCGCGATCTTTTGAAAATCAAAGTGATCGATTGAGCATTTCTGGCAAGGATGCCATGTGAGAGATAATTTGTGGCGTGGATGCTGAAAAAGAAGCAAAAAAAATCCTTAGCATATGCTAAGGATTATTTCTGGCAGGGGCGGAGGGACTCGAACCCCCAACACCCGGTTTTGGAGACCGGTGCTCTACCAATTGAACTACGCCCCTAATTAGGGTGGCGGAACGGACGGGACTCGAACCCGCGACCCCCTGCGTGACAGGCAGGTATTCTAACCGACTGAACTACCGCTCCACCGAATTTCTTTACAACCACCGGTTTGTTGCCCCGGTTTCACTGCTAATTTGATGCCTGGCAGTTCCCTACTCTCGCATGGGGAGACCCCACACTACCATCGGCGCTACGGCGTTTCACTTCTGAGTTCGGCATGGAGTCAGGTGGGACCACCGCGCTAGTGCCGCCAGGCAAATTCTTTGTGCCCTGTCCTGTGTCTTTTGCACCGGTACCGCGTTGGCTGCATTCCACGAACGTCAGTCACATACCTCTGTATGCTCCTTCCGTCGCCTCATTTGCCGCCTTGTCCCGGCGCAAAATCCTTCGGACTCTGAATCAATGCTGAAAATCTTTTCTGTCTCTCACGCCAAAACACCTTCGGCGTTGTAAGGTTAAGCCTCACGGTTCATTAGTACCGGTTAGCTCAACGCATCGCTGCGCTTACACACCCGGCCTATCAACGTCGTC
>NZ_FXWP01000020.1 GCF_900184035.1 Kosakonia pseudosacchari | reverse complement strand
GGACTGGCTGAAAAATTTATGGCAAACTTGTGAAGCAGGCATAGAGGTGTGACCTTACTTTTTGGTGGAACACTAAGTAGATCACAACCTTCTATGCCTGTCTTTATTTATGGGGAACCGTCAGCCCGTCAGGGCCGTTTTTTTTATCCCTGCCTGAACACCCCCTCCTATGGAGGTGGTCAGCAAGAGGTTTTGGCTTTGCCTTATTGTCTTTGGATTTAAATCGTTCAGAACAGGCAGAGACTAATTGTAGGGCTTTTAGTACGCCCCTCTGGGGCGAAATCAATGCCACCTGCTAAGCAGGTGATTTTTTACACCTTATAAAAATTTCTGTACCAGTCAACAAAACGCTTCACGCCGTCTTTGACCGATGTCTGAGGCTTAAAGCCTGTTACAGCATACAGTGGCCGGGTATCTGCGCTCGTCTCCAGAACGTCGCCAGGCTGGATCGGCATCATGTTTTTCTGCGCTTCAATCCCTAATGCTTCTTCCAGTGCCGTGATGTAATCCATCAACTCAACTGGCGAACTGTTTCCAATGTTATAAACATGGTAAGGAGCGGAACTGGTCGCCGGTGAGCCGCTTTCGACGGTCCAGTTTGCATCCGGTTGCGGGATCACATCTTGCATACGGATAATCGCTTCCACGATATCGTCAATATAGGTGAAGTCGCGCTTCATCTTGCCGTAGTTGTACACATCTATGCTCTTGCCTTCCAGCATCGCTTTGGTGAACTTGAACAGCGCCATATCCGGGCGTCCCCAGGGGCCGTAAACCGTAAAGAAACGCAGGCCGGTCGTTGGCAGACCATAGAGATGGGAATAGGTATGTGACATCAGTTCATTGGCTTTTTTCGTTGCCGCGTAGAGTGATACCGGGTGATCAACCGAATCGTCGGTTGAGAACGGCATCTTACGGTTTAACCCGTAAACGGAGCTGGAGGATGCATACAGCAGGTGCTGCACTTTATGATGGCGGCAGCCTTCAAGAATGTTCAGATGACCAATCAGATTGGATTCTGCGTACACGTGCGGGTTTTCCAGCGAGTAGCGGACACCTGCTTGTGCAGCGAGATGAATCACGCGATCAAATTTCTCATGCGCAAACAACTGCGCCATCTCTTCGCGGTCGGCGAGATCGATTTTATGAAAATGAAAATCGGGAGAGGCCAGGAGATCCAGGCGCGCCTGTTTCAGGTTGACATCGTAGTAATCATTCAGGTTATCAATACCCACAACCTGGTGGCCCGCTTTCAACAAACGTTCACTAACGTGATAGCCGATAAACCCGGCGGCGCCGGTAACCAGAAAATTCATAGCTCATCCTTTCTAACATCAAAAACGTACAATCTGTCTATTGTATGATCCCAGACCGGCAATCGCTATCAGTTATAAACGCGGTCATAATTCTTAAATAGTGTCTGGTAAATCTTAATTACACGTAGTCCTATAGAAAAAAAATAACGAACCGCTAAACTCGCGCTTTATAATTCTCTTTGCGCTTCTTATTTAGGGTTGCTATGACATACGAAAAACAAAGTTTGCCAGCCAGACAGAACAATGATTCAGAACAGATTGATTTGTTAGATGTTTTATCTCAAGTCTGGCGCGGTAAGTGGATTGTAGCCTTATTTATTCTTGTCGCTGTAATTGTTGCTGGCATCTATCTAAGCATCGCCAAAGAAAAATGGACATCGATCGCCGTGATCAGTGCTCCGGATGTCGGGCAGATTGCTGGTTACTCAAATGCGATGAGTGTAATAATCAGTGATCCAGAGTTTGATATCACGGATATCCAACAACGCGTGATTGTGCGTTTCAATTCGGCTTTTTCTGCTCTTGCGGAAGCTCTTAAGAATCAGGAAAAACCTGAAGAGCTGACAATTGGTGCTGCGGTGCGAGGGCAACCATTACCCCTTAAGCTAGCCTATGTCGGATCAAGTGCTCAAGATGCACAGAGGAAGCTGGCAGAATATATTGAAAAAGTCGACCAGCAAATCGCCAGAGAATTGGTAGATGATTTAAAGAACAATGTTAAATCTCAAACGACAAATTTGGTTAACTCATTGTCCACACAGGAAAAAGTGGCGCAGGAACAAAAGAATTTGCGCATCAAACAGATTATTCAGGCGCTCTCGGTGGCTAAAGAGTCTGGTGTCAAGTCGCCACAAGTGCAACAAACAGAAAACGTGTCTCAGGACACTATGTTTCTGCTCGGCAGTACGGCACTGGAATCAATGGTGAAAAATGAATCTTCCCGTCCGCTGATTTTCTCTGATGATTACTATAAAACTCGGCAAAATCTATTAGATATCCAGAGTATAGTCGTAAAGCCTCAGAATATTCATGCGTATCGCTATGTAATGAAACCAACTTTGCCTATCCGCCGCGATAGTCCGCGTAAGGTAATTACTCTGGTACTGGCAATTTTACTCGGCGGTATCCTGGGGACAGGTTTTGTGCTGATGCGTAACGCCTTCCGAAATTATCAATCGAAAGCATAAGCACAAAAAAACCGGGCAGCGCCCGGTTTTTTTACGTCTACTATTTATGCCGCGTGCGTAAATTCTCAATCACGGTCGTTAAATCAAGCTGCTGATCCTGCAACAGCACCAGCAGGTGATACATCAGGTCAGAGGCCTCGTTAGTCAACTCTTCTCGGTCGTTTACGGTTGCCGCCAGCGCGGTTTCTACACCTTCTTCCCCCACTTTCTGCGCAATACGTTTAGTACCGCTGGCGTAGAGTTTGGCGGTGTAAGAACTTGCCGGGTCGGCGGTTTTACGCGCGGCGAGCAGCTCTTCTAACTGGTAGAGGAACAACCATTGGTGACTGGTATCGCCAAAGCAACTGGAGGTTCCCGTGTGGCAGGTTGGGCCGATAGGATTAACAAGGACCAACAACGTGTCGTTGTCGCAATCTGGGGCTATTTTCACCACATTAAGGAAGTGACCTGAAGTTTCACCTTTGGTCCACAGACGCCTCTTAGTGCGGGAGAAAAAAGTGACTTTGCCGCTTTCCTGTGTTTTTGCCAGCGCTTCTTTGTTCATGTAACCCAGCATCAGCACTTCGCCGGAAACCGCATGTTGCACCACGGCGGGCAGCAGTCCGTCGGTTTTTTCCCAGTCCAGTTGGGCCAGTTGTTGCTCTGTTAACATACCCTGATCTCCACGCCCTGGTCTGCCAGGTACGTTTTTAATTCACCAATATTGATAATCTGCTTGTGAAACACGGAAGCCGCCAGCGCGCCATCAACGTTCGCATCGCGGAAGGCTTCCAGGAAATGTTCCATAGTGCCCGCGCCACCAGAAGCAATTAGCGGTACGTGGCATACCGCGCGCACTTTCTTCAGTTGTTCAAGATCGTAGCCATTGCGCACGCCATCCTGGTTCATCATGTTGAGCACGATTTCCCCGGCGCCGCGCTTTTGCACTTCCTGCACCCAGTCCAGCGTTTCCCATTGCGTGACCCGGGTACGGCTCTCATCACCGGTGTATTGATTAACGTGATATTTGCCCGTTTCAGCGTCAAACCAGGTGTCGATACCGACAACAATGCACTGCACGCCAAAGCGATCGGCCAGCCGTGTGATGAGCTCAGGATCAGCCAGCGCCGGGGAGTTAATCGAAATTTTATCTGCGCCGAACGAGAGAATTTTCGCCGCATCGTCAGCAGACTTAATCCCACCCGCTACACAGAAAGGAATATCAATTACTTCAGCCACGCGTGACACCCAGCTCTTATCCACCACGCGGCCATCGCTTGAGGCGGTGATATCGTAGAACACCAGCTCGTCCGCGCCTTCTGCGGCGTAGCGTTTTGCCAGCGGTACAATGTCGCCAATAATTTCGTGATTACGAAACTGCACGCCTTTCACCACCTGGCCATCACGCACGTCAAGACAAGGGATTATCCGTTTTGCCAGCATTGAATGGCCTCCTTCACCGTGAATTTACCTTCCAGCAGCGCCCGTCCGACAATCACGCCGCGCACGCCCGTACCGCGCAGCGCGGCTATATCATTTAAACCGCCGATGCCGCCGGAAGACTGAAACGCCACCTGCGGCCAGCGGGCACAAATCTCTTCATACAGGGAAACGTTCGAGCCCGCGAGCGTACCGTCGCGGGAAATATCGGTACACAGCACATGTTTCAGCCCAACGGCCAGATAGGTTTCCACCAGCGCTTCCAGCGTCACACCGGAGTTCTCCTGCCAGCCGCTCACCGCGACCTGCTTGGTGCCCTGTTCATCAATACGCACATCCAGCGCCAGCACCAGTTTGTCTGCGCCAAAGCGTGCAAACCAGCCTTTCACTATCTCAGGCGATTTTACCGCCGTTGAGCCGATGACCACGCGGGCAACACCGGCAGCGAGCAGGGCGGCGACATCCTCTTCCGTGCGCACTCCGCCGCCAACCTGTACCGGAACCTTAACCCCGGCAACCAGCGTTTTCAGCAATGGGATCTGGCGTTTCGCCGGATCTTTCGCGCCGGTTAAATCGACGAGGTGCAACACTTGCGCGCCCTGCGCGGCATAATCCCGCAAGCGCGGCAGTGGGTCGTTGCCATAATCGCGCTGCTGAGCGTAGTCGCCCTGATGAAGACGTACGACGGTGCCGTCAATTAAGTCTAAAGCCGGAATAATCATCACATCTCCAGGAAGTTTTTCAGCAGTTGCGCACCCGCGCGGCCGGAGCGTTCCGGGTGAAACTGCACGCCGTAGAAGTTCTCTTTCTGCACGGCGGCGGTAAACGGTTCGCCGTAATCACAGCGGGCAATGGTGTACTCATTCACCGGCATGGCGTAGCTGTGCACAAAGTAGAAGTAAGCGCCGTCCTCGATGCCCTGGAACAGGCGGTTCCCGGCTTTTGCGTAAACCTGGTTCCAGCCCATATGCGGCAGCGGCAGGCCAACGTCTTTCATCTTCGGCACATCCTGTTCGATGATGCCCAACAAATCGACGCCGTGGGTCTCTTCGCTAAAACGCCCAAGCAGTTGCATTCCCAGGCAGATGCCAAGTACCGGCTGCGTGCAGGCTTTCACCAGTTCGATCAGCTCGCGCTCGCGCAGCTGATCCATGGCTGCCTGCGCCGTTCCGACACCGGGTAAAAACAGTTTGTCCGCGCGCAGCACCACATCCGGGTCGCGACTGACTTGCGGCTCGTAACCGTGGCGCGAGACGGCGGATTTCACCGAATTCAGGTTGGCGCAGCCGGTATCGAGGATCACCACATTCATCACAGCACTCCTTTTGATGAGGGGAGCGTATCGCCTTCCACGCGGATCGCCTGGCGCAGTGTGCGGCCAAATGCTTTAAATAAACTTTCCACGCGGTGGTGGTCGTTTTTGCCTTTGGTTTTGAGATGCAGCGTCACGGCCATGGTGTAAGAGAGCGAGCGGAAGAAATGCTCGACCATTTCGGTGCTCAAATCACCTACGCGCTGGTAGGCGAACTCGGCTTTATATTCGAGGTGTGGACGGCCGGAAATGTCCAGCGCACAGCGAGCCAGGCACTCATCCATCGGTAACACAAAGCCAAAACGGTTGATACCACGCTTATCGCCAAGCGCCAGTTTTAGCGCTTCACCCAGCGCCAGCCCGGTATCTTCTACCGTGTGGTGATCGTCAATATAGAGATCGCCCTTAACGGTGATTTCCATGCGGAAACCTCCATGAGTGGCGATTTGATCAAGCATATGGTCGAAGAAACCGACGCCGGTGTGGATCTTGCTGCCGCCTTCGCGATCCAGCCAAACTTTGACATCAATCTGCGTCTCTTTGGTATTGCGCTCAACGTGCGCATACCGGTCACGGCGCGTCAGTTGCTCACCAATCATTGCCCAGTTCAACGTTTCAGGGTGATAACGCAGGCCGCCAATCGACATATTATTTGCCAGCTCAATATCGGTAGCGCGGTCGCCAATAACATAACTGGCGGCGCGATCAAGCGCGCCTTCTGCCAGCCAGCGTTCCACCAGCTTCACTTTTGGCTTACGGCAATCGCACTCATCGCCAGGAAAATGCGGGCAAATCAGTACCTCTTCAAATTCAATGCCTTGCGAGGTGAAAACCTGCATCATCAAGTTGTGCGGGCCATCGAAATCCGCCTGCGGGAAACTACTGGTGCCCAGACCGTCCTGGTTGGTGATCATCACCAGCTTGTAACCGGCTTTTTGCAGTTTCAGCAATACCGGGATGACGTCTGGCTCGAATTCCAGTTTTTCGAATTTATCCACCTGATAATCGGAAGGCGGCTCGGAAATCAGGGTTCCGTCACGGTCAATAAACAGGTACTTCTGGCTCATACTGGCTCCGCACGTAAGGCGTCAATGACGCGCTGGCTCTCTGCACGGGTGCCAATGGTGATGCGCAGGCAGCCGCTTAAAGAAGGTTGTTTGTTCTGGTCTCTCAGGATAATGCCTTGATCCCACAATGATTTAAATACTGCGCTGGAGGCAGTCAGGCGCACGAGAATATAGTTAGTCTCCGAGTCGAACACCTGCTCCACACAGGGAATATCCTGCAGTGCGGTAACCAGATACCGACGTTCAACCAGAATTTGCGCCACCCGCTCGCGCATCGCGACAATACCCTGCGGGCTGAGCGCTTGCGCGGCAATATCCGCCACCGGTGTAGAGAGCGGATAGGGGGCAATCACTTTTAACAACAGCGCGATAACGTCTTCATTTGCAAGCGTAAAGCCGCAACGCAGGCCTGCCAGCGCAAACGCTTTGGAGAGTGTGCGCAGTATCACCAGATTCGGGTATTCACTGAGCCAGCCCGCCAGCGTGGCCTGCGGGCAAAACTCAATATAAGCCTCATCCGCCACAACAATGGCTTTGCCGCGCGTCATTTCGAGCAAGACGCGAAAATCTTGCGAATTGATAATCTGCCCGGTGGGGTTATTCGGGCTGCAAACATAAATAATTTTGACACCATCGAGTTTGTCGGCGATGCCTTGCAGATCCAGTTGCCAGTCAGCCAGCGCGGGCACCGTACGGTACTCCACGCCCAGCGTCTCGGCGCTGACGCTATACATGCCGTAGGTCGGCGGGCAAAACAGCACCGCGTCTTTACCTGGTTCACAAAACGCGCGGATTAGCAGTTCAATCCCTTCATCTGCGCCACGGCTGACCAGCACCTGCTCCGGTTTTACGTCCGCATATTGTGCATAATTTTCGATCACCGCTTTCGGCTGGCACTCCGGGTAACGATTTAACGTTTGCTGCGTCAGTTCAAAAGGAACCGCTGTCGGGAATTCATTGGCATTCAGCCAGACGTCGCCTTTACCGCCAAGGCGGCGAGCCGACTGATAGGGCGTCAGTTCGCGCACGTTTTTACGCGCCAGTTCTTCAATGCTCATGCTTGCTCCTTTAGTGCGTTAACGCGCAACGTGACAGCGTTTTTGTGCGCGGTCAGGCGTTCTGCCGCCGCCAGCGTTTCGATGGTGCTTGCAAGCCGCGCGAAACCGTCGCGGGAGAGTTCCTGCACCGTCATACGTTTCTGGAAATCTGCCAGACCCAGGCTGGAACAGGTGGCGGTGTAACCGTAAGTTGGCAGCACATGGTTGGTGCCGGAGGCATAGTCGCCTGCGGATTCCGGTGACCAGTCACCGAGAAACACCGAGCCCGCGCTGGTGATGCTCTCCACCAGCGAACGGGCGTCACGAGTCTGAATAATCAGGTGCTCCGGACCGTATTGGTTGGAAATCGCCACGCATTGCGCTAAATCGCGCGCCACAATCAGGCGGCTGGCAGAGAGTGCCTGGCGAGCGGTTTCCGCGCGCGGTAATTCCGCGAGCTGGCGTTCAACCGCCTCGGCCACACGGGTCGCCATTTCGCTGTCCGGCGTCAGCAGGATCACCTGTGAGTCCGGGCCGTGTTCCGCCTGCGAAAGCAGATCAGAGGCAACAAAATCCGGCGTTGCGCCGCTATCAGCAATCACCAGCACTTCGGAAGGGCCGGCGGGCATATCGATTGCCGCGCCGTCCAGACGCTGGCTGACCTGGCGTTTGGCTTCGGTCACAAAGGCATTTCCTGGACCAAAAATTTTGTCGACCTTCGCGATCGATTCGGTGCCAAATGCCAGCGCGGCAATGGCCTGCGCGCCACCGACTTTGAAGATCGCCTGCACGCCACAAAGCTTCGCGGCATAGAGAATTTCATCGGCAATTGGCGGCGGTGAGCAGAGCACCACTTTCTGGCAACCGGCAATACGCGCCGGTGTGGCCAGCATTAATACTGTTGAAAACAGCGGCGCGGAGCCGCCGGGAATATACAGACCGACCGAGGCGATAGGGCGGGTAACCTGCTGGCAACGCACGCCTGGCAGGGTTTCAACATCTACCGTTTGCAGCTTTTGCGCGGTGTGGAAGGTGTCGATATTTTTCACCGCCACGGCCATCGCTTGCTTGATGTCGTCACCCAGACGTGCGCTGGCATCTGCGATTTCCTGTTCGGTGACTTTCAGCGCGTCGACCTGAGTTTTGTCAAACCTGGCGTTGTATTCACGCAGGGCGTCATCGCCGCGCGCTTTGACAGTGTCGAGGATCTCAACCACGGTACGCGTGATGCTATCAGAAGCAGAGATCGCCGGGCGCATCAGCAAGTCGCGTTGCTCCGCTTCGCTACAGCGGTTCCAGTCGATTACGGTATTGAAGCTCATGGCTTTACTCCATCATCTTCTCAATCGGCAGCACCAGAATGGAACTTGCCCCCAGCGCCTTCAGTTTTTCCATGGTTTCCCAGAACAGGGTTTCGCTGCTGACCATGTGCATTGCCACACGCTGCTGATCGCCCGCCAGCGGCAGGATCGTGGGGCGTTCAGCGCCAGGCAGCAGGGCGATGACCTCTTCCAGACGCTCGCTTGGCGCGTGCATCATGATGTATTTCGATTCGCGCGCCTGAATAACACCCTGAATACGGGTCAGCAGTTTATCGATAAGTTGCTGCTTGGCGTCGGTCATTTCACCATCGCGCTGAATCAGGCAGGCTTTAGAGCGGTAAATCACTTCCACTTCGCGCAGGCCATTAGCTTCGAGCGTCGCGCCGGTCGAAACCAGATCGCAAATCGCATCCGCCAGGCCCGCACGCGGGGCGACCTCAACAGAACCATTTAACAGACACGATTTAAAAGAGACGCCTTTCTGATCGAGATAACGTTTTAACAGGTGCGGGTAAGAGGTGGCGATCCGTTTGCCGTCCAGCGCTTGCGGCCCGTTCCAGCTTTCATCGACCGGGGTTGCCAGCGACAGGCGGCAACCGCCAAAATCGAGGCGACGGAGGGTGAAATAGCGCGGATCTTCACCCTGCGCACGGCGGGTCAGCAGCTCTTCTTCCAGTACGTTTTCGCCGATGATGCCCAAATCAACGACACCGTCCATCACAAGGCCTGGAATGTCATCATCGCGTACGCGCAGAATATCAATCGGCATATTTTCCGCCAGGGCGATCAGGCGCTGGGTGTGCAGGTTAATTTTAATCCCGCAGCGGGCCAGTAGTTCGCGTGAATCTTCGCTCAGGCGGCCGGATTTCTGAATAGCTATGCGTAAACGCGAGTTGTCTAACATTCTGTTGTCCTCTTTTATCCTGCTGAATTTGGTTCAAAAAAAAGCCCCCGGAAGAAGATCTTCCGGGGGCTTTCTCTGCGTTCATGCACCACTGGAAGATCCAAACGTCTTCCAGCACACATCGCCTGAAAGACTAGTCAGGATGATGGTGATGATGGTGGTGTTTAAATTGAACGCGGGTCATAAAATTCTCGATGAATGGTTATTCATAAGTTGTCGGTTAACGTAAACCACTTTGGTCGCCGAAGGCAAGGGCTTTTTTTTATCATTAAATCATTTCATATTCGTTCTATGAATTGTCAGTTATCACTGGCTGGCGTAGCCTTAAACAGGTGGAAGCGAGAGTGCAGGGGAGAGGCATGAAAAAGGTCGCGATTATCGGATTAGGATGGCTGGGAATGCCGCTGGCACTGTCATTAACCGCGCGAGGCTGGCAAGTTATCGGCAGTAAAACCAGCCAGGATGGCGTCGAGGCGGCGCGCATGTGCGGCATCGAAAGTTATGTGCTCAACCTTGAACCAGAATTAGTCTGCGAATCGGATGATCTGGATGCGCTGATGCAGGTAGATGCGTTAGTTATCACCCTCCCGGCGCGCCGCAGCGGCCCTGGCGAAGAGTTCTATCTACAGGCTATGCAGGAGATTGTCGACAGCGCGCTGGCTTATCGCATACCGCGTATTATTTTTACCAGTTCCACTTCTGTTTATGGTGATGCACCCGGCATCATCAAAGAAAACACGCCGCGCCAGCCCGTCACCGCAAGCGGACGGGTGCTGAAAGAACTGGAAGACTGGCTGCACAATTTGCCCGGCACATCGGTGGATATTTTACGTCTGGCTGGGCTGGTGGGACCGGCGCGCCATCCGGGACGTTTCCTCGCCGGAAAAACCGCGCCTAACGGCCAGCATGGCGTAAACCTCGTGCATCTTGAAGATGTCATCGCCGCGATTACTTTGTTACTGCAGGCACCGAAAGGCGGACACATCTATAATCTCTGCGCGCCGGGGCATCCTTCGCGTGAAAGTTTCTACCCGGCAATGGCGCGACAGCTTGGCCTGGCACCGCCCACCTTTACTGCATCCCGCAGCGAGGATGAGAAGGGAAAAATCATAGACGGCAGCCGTATTTGCAATGAGCTGGGGTTTGACTATCTTTATCCGGATCCGGCTCAGATGCCGCTGACGTGATTTCTTTAGCAATTAGTGCTATTAAAATGTTTAATAATTCAGCGATAGCCTAAAATTCAGGCACTTAGTTGCATAAACAGTGCAGGAGAGGCCATACCGTATTGTCATCGTGCTTCAGGATGGTGCAAAATACGCCGCTGCAAAAAAATGAAGAGACTAGCCGACGTTAATCCGTCGGTTATTTTTTTTGCAAGCACAAACGTCATTCAATAAAAGAGGCCGGGCTTCGTACCGGATAGATACACATTTAAAAACCGACAGTCGTTGTCGCTGAGGAAATAACACAAATGGGGCAATTTTTTGCTTTTGCGCCGGCACTCGCCGTACAGGAGAATCGCCATGACGCATAACGTTACTCCAAAAACCTCTCGCGTGGAATTACGTAAGACGCTTACGCTGATTCCGGTTGTAATGATGGGCCTGGCCTATATGCAGCCAATGACGCTGTTCGATACGTTTGGTATCGTCTCTGGCCTGACCGATGGCCATGTGGCAACCGCGTATGCCTTTGCGTTGGTCGCTATCCTCTTTACTGCGCTGAGCTATGGCAAGCTGGTACGCCGCTTCCCGTCTGCTGGCTCTGCGTATACCTACGCGCAGAAATCCATCTCTCCGGCCGTTGGCTTTATGGTGGGCTGGTCATCGCTGCTGGACTATCTGTTCATGCCGATGATCAATATTCTGCTGGCGAAAATTTACTTTGAAGCGTTGGTGCCTTCGGTGCCGTCGTGGATTTTCGTGGTGGCGCTGGTGGCCTTTATGACGGTCTCCAACCTGCGCAGTATCAAAACCGTGGCGAACTTCAACACCCTGATCGTTATCCTGCAAATGGGGATTGTGGCCGTTATCGTTGGTTTGATCATCTACGGTGTTTCCCACGGCGAAGGCGCTGGCACGCTGGTAAGTTCCCGCCCGTTCTGGTCTGAAGGCGCCCATGTCGTGCCGATGATCACTGGCGCGACTATCCTGTGCTTCTCGTTCCTCGGCTTTGACGGTATCTCTTCTCTTTCTGAAGAGACCAAAGATGCTGAGCGTGTGATCCCGCGCGCTATCTTCCTGACTGCGCTGATCGGCGGCATGGTATTTATCGGGGCCTCTTACTTCCTGCAACTTTATTTCCCGGACATCTCCCGCTTTAAAGAGCCGGATGCGTCTCAGCCGGAAATCATGCTGTATGTTGCGGGTAAAACCTTCCAGTGGGGCGTGCTGATTTTCTCCAGCGTGACCGTGCTGGCGTCCGGTATGGCCGCGCATGCGGGCGTTTCCCGTCTGATGTATGTGATGGGACGCGATGGCGTATTCCCGACCCGTTTCTTCGGTTATATCCATCCGAAATGGCGTACGCCGGCGTGGAACGTGTTGCTGGTCGGTGCCATTGCGCTGCTGGCGATCCGTTTTGACCTGGTAACGGCTACGGCGCTGATTAACTTTGGTGCGCTGGTGGCGTTCACCTTTGTTAACCTGTCGGTGATTTCCCAGTTCTGGATCCGTGAAAAACGTAACAAGACGCTGAAAGATCATTTCAACTATCTGGTGCTGCCGGTGTGCGGCGCGCTGACGGTTGGCGCCCTGTGGATTAACCTTGAGCAAAGCTCGATGATCCTGGGCCTTATCTGGGGCGGTATCGGCCTGGTTTATCTGGCCTGCGTAACCCGCAGCTTCCGCAATCCAGTGCCGCAGTACGAAGATATTGCGCAGTAAATTTTCTTCTGTATATCTACTAAGCCGGAGCCTTGTCTCCGGCTTTTTTATATCGGTTACCTCCCTATTAATAACCAGGCGAACTAAGTTAGATAATTTCATTATTGGTTCTGGTTATGCTGCGCGTGGAAAATTCACGATCTGTTTTTTCTGACGTAGCTACCGTTATGTTTTCAATGATGTTAAGTGGATTGATTTGCGGCGCACTGTTGGGGTTTGTGATGCAGCGCGGACGCTTCTGCCTGACCGGCGGCTTTCGCGATATGTATCTCGCTAAAAATAATCGTATGTTTTATGCCCTGTTGATAGCCATCGCTATCCAGAGCGTTGGCGTCTTCGCGCTTATTCAGACCGGGGTGCTGCAATACAATGCCGGCGCTTTCCCGTGGCTGGGTACGGTGGTTGGCGGTTACATTTTCGGGCTGGGGATTGTCTATGCTGGTGGTTGCGCGACAGGCACCTGGTACCGCGCGGGGGAAGGGCTGATAGGAAGCTGGATTGCGCTGTTTACCTATATGGTAATGAGCGCGGTTATGCGATCTCCGCATGCTGACGGCATTAATGGCTTGCTGAAAACCTACAGCACGGAACATAACTCGATTGCCGAAACCTTCGGTGTTTCTGTCTGGCCTTTTATCGCACTGCTCCTTGCCGTCACGCTGTGGGCGGTCGCCAGAGAGCTGCGCAAGCCGAAGCTGAAGATTGCTTCGTTGCCGCCGCGTCGCACCGGGCTTGCGCATCTGCTGTTTGAAAAGCGCTGGCACCCTTTTGTCACTGCGGTACTTATCGGTCTTATCGCGCTGCTGGCCTGGCCGCTCAGTGAAGCCACTGGCCGTATGTTTGGTCTGGGCATTACCTCACCCACCGCCAACATTTTGCAGTTCCTGGTGGCGGGGCAGAATAAATTCCTCAACTGGGGCGTCTTCCTGGTGCTGGGTATTTTTCTGGGGTCGTTTATTGCCGCGAAAGCCAGCCGTGAGTTTCGCGTACGCGCGGCGGATGCACAAACCACGCTGCGTAGCGGATTTGGCGGCCTGCTAATGGGCACGGGAGCCAGTATGGCTGGCGGCTGTTCAATAGGTAATGGTCTGGTGATGACCGCGATGATGACCTGGCAGGGTTGGGTGGGGCTGGTGTTTATGATCCTTGGCGTATGGACGGCGTCATGGTTTTTATATGTCCGTCCGCAGCGCAAAGCGAAACTGGCGGCGGCTGCGGCTTAACTGACAGGAGCTGTTATGGCTGTAAAAAAACTGGATGTGGTAACACAGGTTTGCCCGTTTCCTCTGATAGAAGCGAAAGCGGCGC
The DNA here is from genome assembly GCF_900184035.1 of Kosakonia pseudosacchari. Lineage (GTDB taxonomy): Bacteria > Pseudomonadota > Gammaproteobacteria > Enterobacterales > Enterobacteriaceae > Kosakonia > Kosakonia pseudosacchari. Next base: position 89,182 of record NZ_FXWP01000020.1, on the reverse strand, counting down.
TGGCGGAAATGGCCCGCGGCGATGAACTGATTATTGAGTTCGACTGCACCCAGGCGACGGAAGCTATTCCGCAATGGGCGGCGGAAGAGGGCCACACCATTACGGATTACCAACAGGTTGGCGACGCCGCCTGGAGTATTACCGTGCAGAAGGCGTAAGCCGATGCCCTCCCGTTACCGGGAGGGCACTCTCAGACTATCTCTTCGGCGTACTGCCACAGCGCTTTCAACAGCGCCTGCTTTTCACTGTCCCCTTCATACTGCTGGAACAACGCCTGGAGTGTTTCGGCGTACTGTTGCAGAAACTCCGGCGTAAAGACATTGCGGCGGTGCGTCAGCCAGCGCTGCTGTTCCTGCTCATCCAGCGTGCCGGGGAAGTTCCGCGCCCGGTAGTTAAACAGCAGTTTTTCAATACGCGCATCGGCAAAAGTGATGTCCAGCGCGGGCAGGTTGCGCGGCTCGGTTTCCAGCAAAATTTTCATCGCGGCGCGGTCAGCATCGCTGAAAAAGCCGTTATAGATTTGTGCGTCCACGTTATCAGAAGGGACAAACGGTTCCGCCTCGGCGAAAATTGTCAGCACTTTCTCGCGCACCTGCGGGTTATCGCGCAGGATTTGCAAATTATCATGGTAATGCTGAAGGTTAATGCCCAGCCGCTCGGCGTCCTGCGGACGCAGCGTATTGGCCTGCGCCAGAACAGGGCATTTATTCAGATGTACCAGTTTGACCGGCACCGCTGCGTTGTCGCCGAGTTCCGCTTTCGGTGTATACAGTCTTTCGCGCAGCGCATCGGTATCCAGTTCCAGCAGCGGTGACATGTCGCCCGCCAGATCCACCATAATCACCGCGTTGCGGTTTTCCGGGTGCCAGGCCAGAGGTGCCACCCAACTGGTGTTCCCGCGCCAGGCGCCAAACATCCCGGAGACATGCACCAGCGGTTTCATTTGCGGCACATCAATCAGCGTCGCCAGCTTCTGCTTATGGCGATGGCTGAACAGGTAGTCGAACAACTTCGGCTGCTTTGCTTTCACCAGTTGCGCCATGGCGATTGTGGCGTAAACATCCGCCATTGCATCGTGGGCGTTGGCATGTTCAATGCCGTTGGCTTTTGTCAGGTGCTCAAGACGGAAACTGGGCAGACCATCCTCGTTTTCCGGCCAGTTAATCCCGTCCGGGCGCAGAGCGTAGCAGGCGCGCATAACGTCCAGCAGATCCCAGCGTGAGTTATGGTTTTGCCAGCTCCAGGCATAAGGATCGTAGAAGTTGCGGTAGAAAATATTGCGCGTCACTTCGTCGTCAAAACGCACATTGTTGTAACCGAGCACGCAGGTGTTCGGCACGGTGAACAAATCGTGAATGCGTGTGGCGAACGCCGCTTCGTTCTCGCCTTTGGCGCGTGCGATTTGCGGGGTGATGCCGGTTATCAGCACCGCTTCCGGCTGCGGCAGATAGTCGTCAGCCGGTTGGCAATAAAAGACTTCCGGTTCGCCAATAATGTTGAAATCCGCGTCGGTGCGAATCGCGGCGAACTGCGCCGGGCGATCCAGCGCCGGGCTGGTACCGAAAGTTTCATAATCGTGAAAGAGAAAAGTGGGCGTTGCGGCGGAATCAGACACCAGATGCTCATCCTGTCAGTAAATATGCCCTCTATGGTAAACCATCCCGGCGCGTGTGCCGAAGGAAAACCGGTCATTCTTCCGCAGATCTTCGCAAAAACAGATGGTTAAAATCGATCTGTGTCACATTTTATTGCAATTAAAACAGGTAACGACACACGAAGTTCCGTACAAAGAACGACGATTTTAGATGCTATAGAGGATATTTCATTGAAACGCCGTTTGTTTGTTGCTTCTTTGCTGGCGGTTTGCGTGCACAACGCTTACGCCGACGACTTACCTTTTGCCCCTCAACCCCCGGCAATTCAGGCTGGCTCCTGGGTATTGATGGACTACACCACCGGGCAAATCTTAACGGCGGGCAATGAACATCAGCAACGTAACCCGGCGAGCCTGACCAAACTGATGACCGGCTACGTGGTTGATCGCGCCATCGATAGCCACCGCATCCGCGCTGATGATGTTGTCACTGTCGGGAAAGACGCCTGGGCAAAAGGAAACCCGGTGTTCGATGGTTCTTCACTGATGTTTCTCAAACCGGGCGATCGCCTGACGGTGCGCGACTTAAGCCGTGGTTTGATTGTTGATTCCGGTAACGATGCCTGCGTGGCGCTGGCGGATCATGTGGCGGGCGGTCAGCCGCAGTTTGTCGCCATGATGAATGATTACGTCCAGAAGCTGAATCTGCGCGATACCCATTTTGAAACTGTGCACGGGCTGGATGCGCCGGGTCAGCACAGCTCTGCGTATGATCTGGCGGTGCTCTCCCGCGCCATCATTCATGGCGAACCGGATTTCTACCATATGTACAGTGAAAAAAGCCTGACGTGGAACGGCATTACCCAGCAAAACCGTAACGGTTTGCTGTGGGATAAGACGCTGAACGTTGACGGGCTGAAAACAGGCCACACTTCTGGCGCGGGCTTTAACCTGATCGCCTCAAGCGTGGACGGAGAACGTCGCCTGATTGCGGTGGTAATGGGCGCAGACAGCCCGAAAGGGCGTGAAGACCAGGCGCGTAAGCTGCTGCTCTGGGGGCAGCAGAATTTCGATACGGTAGAAATTTTGCGTAACGGTAAAAAAGTCGGCAGCGAACGGGTGTGGTATGGCGATAAAGCGCAGGTGGATGTCGGCACCGATCAGGATTACTGGCTGGTGCTGCCCAAAGCGGAACTGCAAAACATAAAAGCCAAATATGTGCTGGACAACAAAGAGCTGGATGCACCGCTGGCAGCGCATCAGCGCGTGGGTGAAATCGCGCTTTATGACCGCGATAAAGCGATCGCGCACTGGCCGTTGGTCACGCTGGATAGCGTCGGTAAAGGCGGCTTGTTCTCGCGCCTGAGCGATTACCTCCACCACAAAAGCTGACACCGTCAAGCGTCGGCAGGAAGGCATGCGAGTTTGCTCGCATAATTGAGCTGTTGCAGATGGCAGGCGCAGGTCTGCCCGTTATACTGTATGTTCGAACAGTAACACTAAGGGAGTTAGTATGAGCTACACAGTCAAGCAGTGTGAAAAACGCCGTATCGCCGGGTTTCATCTGGTCGGGCCGTGGGAAGAGAAAGTTAAACAGGGATTTGCGCAGCTGTCGATGTGGGTTGATAACAAGAAAATTCAGCCGCTGGAGTGGATTTGCGTCTATTACGACAACCCGGATGAAGTGCCAGCGGAAAAAACGCGGGCGGATGTGGCAGTGACCGTGGGTGAGGCATTTCAGGTACCGCCTAACAGCGAAGGGGTGATGACCACCGAAGTGCCAGCCGGCCAGTATGCGGTTGCGGCGGCGCGGGTTTATAACGAAGAGTTCGGTGCCAGCTGGGATCGCTTTTTCGATGAATTGCTCACCGATCAGGCATTACAAATTTCCACCGGACCCTGTTTTGAAATCTATCGCAACGACGGGCAGCGCGACGGTTACTGGGAGATTGAGATGTATATTCCGATCGAGCCGAAAACGCTGTAAGCCGTAAACGCACGTAAAGGGACGCCAGGATCAAACTGGCGTCTCTTTTTTGTTTTAAAAGGTGATATCAGCTACTGAAAAATCCTACAATTGCGCCTCTTTTATTTCTAACCCGGAGAACGGCCGTGCGCCGCGACAAATCACTCAGCCCTTTTGAAATTCGTCTTTACCGCCATTATCGCGTCGTGCACGGCGTGCGCATTGCCCTGGCCTTTGTTCTGACTTTCCTGCTGATCCGCCTGCTGGACGTGCCGGAAGGCACCTGGCCATTAATCACGCTGGTGGTATTAATGGGACCAATTTCCTTTTGGGGGAATGTTGTTCCGCGCGCTTTTGAGCGTATTGGTGGCACTATCTTCGGGGCCGCACTGGGGCTGGTGGCGTTAAGGCTGGAGCTGATTTCTTTGCCGGTGATGCTGGTGTGGTGTGCCGTTGCGATATTTTTATGCGGCTGGCTGGCGCTTGGTAAAAAACCCTATCAGGCGATCATTATCGGCGTGACCCTTTGCGTGGTGGTCGGCGCGCCGACGGGGGATATGCAAACCGCGTTGTGGCGCAGCGGCGACGTCATTATTGGTTCGCTACTGGCCATGTTGTTTACCGGCATCTGGCCGCAGCGTGCTTTCTTGCACTGGCGCATTTTGATGGCGAATTATGTCACGGCGTTTAACCGTGTCTATCAGGCGGGTTTATCACGCAATCTGGTGGAGCGGCCGCGTCTGGAAAAGCACCTGCAAAAAATTCTCACCGACGTGGTAAAAATGCGCGGCTTAATCACGCCGGCCAGTAAAGAGACCCATATCCAGAAAGCGATTTTTGAAGCTATTCAGACCGTCAGCCGTAATTTGGTATGCATGCTGGAGTTGCAGATCAACGCCCACTGGAGCTCGCGCGCCAGCCATTTTGTCATGATCAATGCCAATACGTTGCGTGAAACGCAGCAGATGACGCAGCAGACGTTGCTGACCATTGCCCACGCACTGTATGAAGGCAATCCGCAGCCGATTCTGGCGAACACGGAAAAGCTCAATGAGATTGTCACAGAGCTACGCCAGTTAAGCCGCGAGCATGAGGGTGATGCGCTGGCAGAAACGTCGATTCATGGTTATGTCTGGTTAAGCCTCGAGCTGGCGCGTCAGCTGGAATTGTTATCGCATTTGATCTGCCGGGCATTGCGCAAATAAGCGACAGATAGCCGCAGTACGCAGTCTGGTTGTTTCGATTCAGCTGGATTTGTGGTTATGATAGGGAAAAGGAAAAATTATTGTCATATGCAACCGCTTTGGGTAGGTTTGCCTCTAAGCTTGTTGCGTTAACGAATCCGAATCTCACATTATCAGGGGTGTAAAAATGGAAACAACCAAGCCTTCGTTCCAGGACGTTCTGGAGTTTGTGCGTCTGTTCCGCCGCAAAAACAAATTGCAGCGTGAAATTCAGGACGTTGAGAAGAAGATCCGTGATAACCAGAAGCGCGTACTGCTGCTGGATAACCTCAGCGATTACATCAAACCGGGCATGAGCGTTGAAGCCATTCAGGGCATTATCGCCAGCATGAAAACCGACTACGAAGATCGCGTGGATGATTACATCATCAAAAACGCCGAGCTGTCGAAAGAGCGTCGCGACATCTCCAAAAAGCTGAAAACCATGGGCGAACTGAAGTCGGTTGAAGCGAAAAGCGAATAATGCCTCGCGGTGAGAGGTTCGCCTCTCACCCTTATTTCAAGCCACCTGCCACCACCTTCAACAAATAATTTTTCGGCCAGTGCGCCGCCAGCTCTCTCTTCGCTAACACCCGACAAACCGCTTCCACATCATGACGTGTCGAATCAAGAAACAACCCCACCACGCTTCCACTGTGCGCCACGTTCAGACCGTATAAATCGAACTGCTCCACCAGATTGAGCAGAGTATTGAATGCGGGTTTCGGCAACAGTGACTGGCTGGCTATCGCGCTGAGCGTTGCGGCTTCGCCGAGCAGTGCGGCATCATTTTGCGCGCAGGCGCGCTGTAACATTTGCCACGCGTTGTCCAGGATACCTGCATTGTCGAGCAGCGCCTGCTGGCGCACCATCCGGTGATAATCTGCGGTCGTCAGCGTCAGCGGGCTTTCCAGCAGCAGGATCTCGGTATGCGGAAGCGCGCCGCAGGGTATGCGCGTTGCGGCCGTGTTGTGGTCAAACAGCGTCAGGCCTGAAAACAGGGTGCTGTCGGTCGGCTCCAGCGCCACGCAAAGCTGCGCCAGCGTCTCTTCATCAAGCCTTTGATTAAGATGCCGGGCCGCTGCCACGGCTGTCGCCGCGATATCAGCGGTGCTGCTGGCCATACCTTTCGCTACCGGAATCGTCGAGCGGCAGTCGATACGCAGGGTCGATGAGAGTGATGCGGGAAGTTGCCAGTGCGCCAGCAGTTGCCTGAGCATCGCGCGGGTGAGCGGACGTTCGTTAGCAAGCGGCGTAGCGGTGGTAACTTCCACGTGGCTGTACCACGCCACCGGGCAGGAGACCAGCTTTTCGCCGCCGAGGATCCAGCCCTGAATGATTTCGCCGCAGGATGCGGGACAGGCTGCCTGCGCCACGGTGCTTCTCCCTGAAAATAAAACCGGATAGTGTCACTTCATCCTCTCGAATGCCAGCATTACCGCCACTCTGGCTTATAGCCACCCGGGCACGAAGCATGCTTTGTTAATGCTATTCGCCGATGGCTTTTACCGTCACCAGTTAAGGATTTTCGCAAGCTCACTACCGCACAACGTTTTTCGTCAGCACTATCACGTGGCTTCGCCGGTATGTCGTTTACCGTCCGGGTAGGCGTGCAAATTACGCATGTAGCGTTGAGTAAATTCCGGCGCTGAAGATCGGTTGGCGAAAGCTGAATAAATCAGGTGTTGATAAAAACGGGTGCGCAATACATTGTCATAGCGCAACAACCTCGCGTTTACGCGACGATAAACTGCTTCAGTTTTATTTCCCTGCAGCTATTCAGTGCGCTTTGGGGAAATGTCATGAGAACGCGAACCCTGTTTTCGCGCCGTGACGCACTAAGCCAACAGGTTTTGCCGCCGCTTTTTGCGCGGCTGGGAAGGGGGTGAAAATCCCCCGCAGCCCCCGCTGCTGTGATGCTGACAACCCCGAAAACGCCACTGATCGCCAGATCGGGAAGGACGGGTGAGGATGACGCTAAGCCAGAAGACCGACCTGATGGGCCATTATCAACAACTTCGGTGGGAAGTGGGTTGCTCAGTAGCGTACGGTCGCAAGACCGGGCAAACGCGCGCCTGACTTCAGCTTTCCGCCCGTAATGGGGTGTCAGTAATGTCAAACAGGCGCAGCGCCTTTCTCCTTGCCGGAACCGGCAGCGGTTGTGGGAAAACCACCGTCACGCTGGGGCTGCTCACTGTTTTTAAACGCCGTGGCTTACGTGTTCTGCCGTTCAAAGTCGGACCTGATTACCTCGACACCGCCTGGCACAGCGCCGTTTCTGGCGTTGCGTCCCGCAATCTCGATAGCTTTATGCTGCCGGAACCCACGCTAAACGCGCTCTTTAGCCAGCATGTTGCTGCCTGCGATATCGCCGTGATTGAAGGCGTGATGGGCTTGTACGACGGCTACGGCACCGACCCCGATTATTGCAGCAGCGCCGCGCTGGCAAAACAGCTTGGCATCCCGGTGATTTTGCTCGTTGATGGCAAAGCGGTGTCGACCTCCATTGCCGCCACGGTGATGGGGTTTCAGCATTTTGATCCGCAACTGCCGATTGCCGGCGTTATCGTCAACCGCGTCAACAGCGACAGCCATTTTCAGCTACTCAAACACGCCATTGAACGCTATTGCGCGCTCCCGGTGCTGGGTTATGTCCCGACCACGCCAGGTGTTGCGCTACCGGAGCGCCACCTCGGCCTGGTGACCGCGCGTGAATCGATGGTGGAAGCGTCGTCGTGGCATGATTTTGCCGGGCGTCTGGAGCAAACCCTTGATATTGAGCAACTGCTCACACTCAGCCAGCTCACCACCCTGCCCGCAGGGCAAATGCCGCCATTGCCGGATGCGGTTGCAGGCACAGGGCTGACGCTGGCAGTCGCTTTTGATGAAGCCTTTAACTTTTACTATCCCGATAACCTCGACTTACTGGAGCGTGCGGGCGTGCGCATTGTGCGCTTTAGCCCGCTGCGGGATCGCCAGTTGCCGGATTGCCAGATGCTGTGGCTGGGTGGCGGTTACCCGGAGCTGCATGCGCGGGCGTTATCAGAAAATACCCCAATGCTGGAGGCTATTCGCGCGGCGCATCGGCGCGGCGTGGCGATCTATGCCGAGTGCGGCGGGCTGATGTTTCTCGGCACCGCGCTGCGTGACGCGGGCGGCGAGGAGTGGCCGATGGCGAATGTGATCCCCGGTCTTAGCGTGATGGGCAGCAAACTGACCCGCTTTGGCTACTGCGAAGCCCGCTCGACGCAACAGACCTTACTGGCGGCAGCGGGTGAAACCTTGCGCGGTCATGAATTTCACTACTCGGATTTCACCGCGCAAACGGCGGCGGTGCTGGACTGCCATAAAACCCGCGACGGAGAAGTGCTCAAACGCTGGCAGGGCGGCTGGCAGGTTGGCAACACGTTCGCCAGTTACCTGCATCTGCACTTCGGCCAGCGCCCGCAAATGCTCAACCACTGGTTTGCCGCCGCAAGGAGCGCGCCATGACACTGCTTGCCTGGGCTGTCGCTTTTTTACTCGATCGATTGCTGGGCGACCCGCCGCACTGGCCGCATCCGGTGCGCTGGATCGGCGCACTGATTAACTTACTGCAAAACATCGTGCGGCGTTATTGCCATAGCGATAACGCGCTGCGCACTGGCGGCGGCGTGATGTGGCTGGTGGTGGTCGGGGGGAGCTGGAGCCTGGCATGGGGTGTACTGGCGCTGGCGAACGCCATTCACCCGTGGTTCGGCTGGTGCATCGAGGTGTGGATGATCTTCACCACGCTCGCCACCCGCTGTCTGGCGGATATGGCGCGGGAAGTTGAAAAGCCGCTGCGCGAAGGGCTGGTGGTTCAAAGCCGCGAAAAACTCTCATGGATTGTCGGGCGCGATACCCGCCAGTTGCAGCCGCCGCAAATTACCCGCGCGGTGGTGGAAACGGTCGCCGAGAACACCGTCGATGGGGTAATTGCGCCGCTGTTCTTTTTGCTGCTCGGCGGTGCGCCACTGGCGATGGCCTACAAGGCAGTCAACACGCTGGATTCAATGGTCGGTTACAAACATGAAAAGTACCGCGCCATCGGCATGGCCAGTGCCCGGCTCGATGATGTCGCCAATTTTATCCCGGCACGCCTGAGCTGGCTGTTGCTGAGCATCGCCGCCTGGTGTTGCCGCCAGGATGCCTGCGCCGCGCTGCGTATCGGTTTTCGTGACCGGAAGAATCACAGCAGCCCGAACTGTGCCTGGCCGGAAGGTACGGTGGCCGGTGCGCTCGGCGTGCGCCTTGGCGGGCCAAACGACTACTTCGGCGAACGCGTCGACAAACCGTGGATTGGCGATGATACGCGCGCCATTGAGGTTAATGACATTGGACGAGCCATTCAGATGATGTGGCTGGCTTCGACGCTGGCGCTGGCGTTGTTTGCGCTGGTGCGTTTTGTGTGGATGGGAGCCTGAGGATGGAAAAGATGGATTATTTGCAGCAACCGCAGGCTATTGAAGCCAAAAGTTTTGTCATTATCGGCGACATCATCAACGAGACGCGTCCCGATTACCGCTTTGCCAGCGCGCTGCATGAAGCGGTGATCAAACGGGTCATTCATACCACCGCAGATTTTGACTGGCTCGATATCTTATGGTTCTCCGCTGACGCGCTGGAAAGCCTGTGTGCTGCGATTAAACAGGGCTGCACGCTCTACACCGATACCACCATGGCGCTTTCCGGCATTAACAAAACGCTACTGGCGCAGTTCGGCGGTGAAGTGCGGTGCTATATCTCCGACCCGCGCGTGGTGCGTCGCGCCAAAGCTGACGGCATCACCCGTTCGATGGCGGCGGTTGACCTGGCGCTGGGGGAAGAGGGCGGCAAAGTGTTTGTCTTCGGCAATGCACCCACTGCGCTGTTTCGCCTGCTGGAACATAACACGCCGGTAGATGGTGTGGTCGGCGTGCCGGTCGGGTTTGTCGGCGCGGCAGAATCGAAAGCGGCGCTGGTGGCGAGCGGTTTACCGGCTATTGCCGCACACGGGCGCAAAGGCGGCAGCAATGTGGCGGCGGCGATCGTCAATGCACTGCTTTACAGCCTGCGGGAGGCGCAATGAGCGAACAGGCGTTCGACGAGCCGGTGTGGCACAACGGAAAAGCGCTGCGCAAAGGCTATACCACGGGCTCCTGCGCGACGGCGGCCGCGAAAGTGGCGGCGCTGATGGTGCTGCGCCAGCACCTTATTCATCAGGTGTCGATTGTCACGCCATCGGGTGTCACGCTGCGCCTGAACGTCGAATGCCCGCATGTGGAGGGGCTTCGGGCTGTCGCCGCCATTCGCAAGGACGGCGGCGATGACGTCGATGCCACCCATGGCATGCTGATTTTTGCCCGCGTCACGCTTAACGAGGGTGGCGAAATAACCCTGCGCGGCGGCGAAGGCGTTGGCACGGTGACCCGCAAAGGCATTGGCCTGGCGGTGGGAGACGCGGCCATCAACCGCACGCCGCGCCAGACTATCGAAGCCGCCGTGCGCGACGTGATTGGTCCGACGCGCGGCGCAGTGGTGGAAATTTTTGCCCCGGAAGGGGAAGAACGGGCCAAAAAAACCTACAACGGCAGGCTCGGTATTGTTGGCGGCATTTCAATTATTGGCACTACCGGTATTGTGACGCCGATGTCGGAAGAGAGCTGGAAACGCTCGCTGGCGCTGGAGCTGGAGTTAAAACGCGCCGCCGGGATGGATCGCGTGATCCTGGTGCCCGGCAACCACGGCGAGCGGTTTGTTCGCGAACATCTGGGCGTCTCCGGCGAACAGGTCGTCACCATGAGTAACTTCGTCGGCTACATGATCGAAGAGGCAGTGCGCCTCGGTTTCCGGCATATCGTGCTGGTCGGTCACCCCGGCAAGCTGGTGAAAATCGCCGCCGGCATCTTTCACACCCACAGCCATATCGCTGATGCGCGTATGGAAACGCTGGTCGCACACCTGGCGCTGCTCGGTGCGCCACACGCCCTGCTGCTGGCGGTGAGCGAATGCGACACCACTGAGGCGGCGATGGAATTCATCGACGCCGCCGGGTTCAGCCACCTTTACGATCACCTCGCAGCCCGCATCTGCCTGCGTATCGAACAGCTGCTGCGCTTTACGCACAACCCGCCGCAGTGTGATGCCGTGATGTTCTCCTTTGATAACAATGTGCTTGGCGCGAACCGTTCCGTTGAGGCAATTGCGAGGGATCTCAGATGTTGACGGTCGCCGGGATGGGGCCGGGCAATCTGGCGCTGATGACGCCGCAGGCGCAGGAGGCGGTGGCGCAGGCGGAGGTGCTGGTCGGCGGTAAACGCCACCTGGCGCAGTTCCCCGATTTTGCCGGGCAACGGCGGGCGCTGGATGCGGATATTCCCGCGTTGCTGGCGTGGCTGGAAAAAAACATGGCGCGCAATATCGTGGTGCTGGCCTCCGGCGACCCGTTGTTATACGGCATCGGCACGCGGCTGGTGGCGCACTTCGGCATTGAACAGTTGCGCATTATTCCCGGCATCAGCGCCACGCAGTACCTCTGCTCGCGTACGGGCATTGATATGAACGATATCTGGCTGACCAGCAGCCACGGGCGCGATGTCGATTTCGATGCGCTGGCGCGCGCCAGCAAAGTCGCGATGGTGACCGATGCCCGCTGCGGGCCAAAAGTCATTGCTGACGCGCTACTGGCGCGCGGGGCAGAAAAGCGCTGGCTGGTGATTGGCGAAAATCTCGGTATGGACAATGAACGTATCCACAGGCTGCGCCCTGCGGAGGTGCAGGCGCATTACGAAATGAATGTGGTGGTGATCCTCAATGAAAGATGAGCGGTTTATTCGCGGTGAAAAGGTGCCGATGACCAAAGAGGCCGTGCGCGCAGTGGCGCTGTCGAAGCTGGCGCTGCACGATGCCCGCCACCTGATCGATATCGGCGCGGGCACCGGCAGTGTGAGCATCGAAGCGGCGCTGGCGCACCCGCAATTGCAGGTCACGGCGATTGAACGCAACCCGGCAGCGCTCGGGCTGCTGGAAGAGAATTGTCAGCGCTTTGCTTGCCGCAATATCACCCTGGTTCCCGGCGTTGCGCCGCTGTTTATCGGGCAGCCTGCGGACGCGGTGTTTATGGGCGGCAGCGGTGGCAATCTGACGAAACTTATCGACTGGTCGCTGGCGCAGCTTCACCCCGGCGGGCGGCTGGTGATGACCTTTATTCTGCAGGAAAACCTCAGTACCGCACTGGCGCACCTGGTCGATTGCCCCGTCACTGCGCTGGATTGCCAGCAACTTCAGGTTTCCCAACTGACCCCGCTTGGCAGCGGTCACTACTTCAAAGCGCACAATCCCGTTTTTTTGATTTCCTGTGAAAAGGAGCAACACTATGGCTGACCACACGGATGCACAAACTGTCTGGTTTGTGGGCGCTGGACCGGGCGATAAGGATCTCATCACCCTGAAGGGGTATCGGCTGTTACAACAGGCGCAGGTGGTGATTTACGCCGGTTCGCTGATTAATACCGAACTGCTGGAATACTGCCCGCCAGACGCGCAATGCCACGACAGCGCCGGGTTGCACCTTGAGCAAATCATCGACCTGATGGAAGCCGGGGTGAAGGCCGGAAAAGTGGTGGTGCGCCTGCAAACCGGCGATGTCTCTCTGTATGGCTCGGTGCGCGAACAGGGAGAAGTGTTAACCCGCCGGGGTATTCGCTGGCAGGTTGTACCCGGCGTCAGCGCTTTTCTGGGGGCGGCGGCGGAGCTGGGTGTGGAGTACACCGTGCCGGACGTGTCGCAAAGCCTGATCATCACCCGCCTCGAAGGACGCACGCCGGTGCCGGAGCGCGAACAACTGGAGGCATTCGCCAGCCACCAGACCTCGATGGCGATTTACCTCTCGGTACAACGCATTCATCGCGTGGCGGAGCGCTTAATCGAAGGCGGTTACCCGCACACGACGCCAGTCGCGGTGATTTACAAAGCGACCTGGCCGGAAAGCCAGACGGTGCGTGGCACGCTGGCAGATATTGCTGACAAAGTGCGCGATGCCGGGATCCGCAAAACCGCGCTGATCCTCGTTGGCGCATTTCTGGGCGAAGAGTTCCACTACTCGCGGCTTTACGCGGCGGATTTTAGCCATGAATACCGCAAAGCCTGACGCGATAGCGCTGTTTTGTCTGACACCGGGTGGCGTGGCGCTGGCGGCGCGTCTGCAAGCTGTGCTGCCGATGACCTGTTATACCAGCGAGAAACTGCTCACGGCGGGGTTTTTGCCCTTTGAAGGGAGTTTTGCACAGAGTCTGCGCGAGGCGTTTTGCCACTTTTCCGCGGTGATTTTTATCGGCGCAACTGGCATTGCCGTGCGCGTTATCGCCCCGCTGGTTAATGACAAATTTAACGATCCGGCGGTGATCGTCATTGATGAACGCGGGCAGCATGTCATCAGCCTGCTTTCCGGGCATTGCGGCGGCGCGAACGCGCTGACGCGCTACCTGGCGGCGGTGCTGGACGCTGATCCGGTGATCACCACTGCGACAGACGTGAACGATCTGGCGGCGCTCGACATGCTGGCCATTCAACTGGATGCGCGAATGCAGGATTTTCGCGCGGCGGTAAAGACCATCAATCAGATGCTGGTCAGCGGTAAACGCGTTGGTCTGTGGTGTGAAGTGGCGATGCGTGAGGACGTGGCGCGCTGCGATACGCGTGGTTTTATCGCAGTGGATCGCCTCGATGCGTTACCGCAACTGGATGGCCTCGTGTGCGTGACCACGCAAGCCGCGCTGCCGGTGTTGCCGTTGCCGGTTTTCAAACTGGTGCCGAAGCGCATCGTGGCGGGGATCGGCTGTCGCCGCGATACGCCGTTTACGCGGCTGCTGGCGCTGTTGCAACGCCAGTTGCAGGCGAACGACATCGACCCGCTGGCGCTGCGCGCGATTGGCAGCATCACCTTAAAGCAGGATGAAAAAGGGCTGATCCAACTAGCACAACGCCTGGGCGTGCCGTTTGACGTTTTCACGGCTGAGGCATTGCGGCAGCACGAACACCATTTTCCCGTCTCAGAATTTGTCCGCCACACCGCCGGGGTCGGGAGCGTCTCCGGCCCGGTGGCATGGCTGATGAGCCACGGGCAACTGACTGGCGAAACCCTGCGCGAGCAGGGCGTGACTATTACTTTGGGAGTTTCACACTGATGTTGACGGTAATCGGGATTGGCCCCGGCTCACAGGCAATGATGACCATGGAAGCCGTTGAAGCGCTGCAGGCGGCGGAAATTGTGGTCGGTTACAAAACCTATACCCATCTGGTGAAAGCCTTTACCGGCGATAAACAGGTGATCAAAACCGGCATGTGCAAAGAGATCGAGCGCTGCCAGGCGGCGATTGAGCTGGCGCAGGATGGACATAACGTGGCGCTGATCAGCAGCGGTGACGCCGGGATCTACGGCATGGCCGGGCTGGTGCTTGAGCTGGTGAACAAGCAGCAACTGGATGTGGACGTCCGTCTGGTGCCGGGCATGACCGCCAGCATTGCCGCCGCCGCGCTGCTCGGCGCGCCGCTGATGCATGACTTTTGCCATATCAGCTTAAGCGACCTGATGACGCCGTGGCCGGTGATTGAAAAGCGCATTGTCGCGGCGGGTGAAGCGGATTTCGTGATTTGCTTCTACAACCCGCGCAGCCGGGGGCGCGAAGGCCATCTGGCACGCGCGTTTGAACTGCTCGCGGCCAGCAAACGCGCCGACACGCCGGTGGGCGTGGTGAAATCCGCCGGGCGTAAGAAAGAGGAAAAATGGCTGACCACGCTCGGCGAGATGGATTTTGAACCCGTCGATATGACCAGCCTGGTGATTGTCGGCAACCGCGCCACTTATGTGCAAAACGGCCTGATGATCACACCCCGGGGCTACACCCTGTGACCGCCGGGCAAGTATTGGTTATCGGCGGCACCAGTGATGCGCGGCAAATTTGCCAGCAGCTGGACGACGCTAATGTGCGCTATACGCTGTCGGTGGCGACGCCGACCGGGCAACAGCTGGCGGGAAACATTCGCGGCCAGGTGCGCTGCGGGCGACTGGAGATGGACGACATGGTCGCATGGCTGCAACACCACGGTACGCGCTGGGTCATTGATGCTTCGCACCCGTATGCCGATGTGGTGAGTCGCAATATCGCCGCGGCCTGTGAGCAGGCGCAGGTGTTGCTCAGCCGTTATCAACGCCCGGAGCAGTTACCGGATTTAACCCATCCGTTGCTGTTTTATGTCGCCACGCTGGAAGAGGCCTGCGCCAAAGCCCGCGAACTGGGCGAACGTATTTTGCTGACCACCGGCAGTAAAGATCTGGCGCGCTGGCGCGAAGGCTTACCGGATAAAACCTTGCTGGCACGCGTGCTCCCTGTGCCGGAGGTGGTGGCGCAGTGCGCGGCGCTGGGTTTTGGTGTCGGCGATATTTTCGCCCTCTGCGGTCCGTTCAGCGCCGAGTTTAACGCCGCATTTTATCGCCAGTATCAAGTGGAGGTGATGATCACCAAAGCCTCCGGCGCAGAAGGCGGTTATCTGGAAAAAGTACAGCCCGCGCTGGATGCCGGCATCCCGTGCATTGTTATTGCCCGCCCGCAATCTGCGGTGAGCGGGGAAGAGTTACTTAACAGTCAGGATGCCTTTGCCGGGCGGTTGCGGCGCTGGCTGGCGGCACAGTGAGGAGAACAGCATGAAAAAAGCCCTTCTGGTGGTGAGCTTCGGCACCAGCTATCACGACACCTGTGAAAAAAATATCGTTGCCTGCGAACGCGCGCTGGCGGCCAGTTGCCCGGATCGCACCCTGTTTCGCGCGTTCACTTCCGGCATGATCATTCGCAAGCTCAGGCAGCGCGATAACCTGCATATCGATACCCCGCTGGCCGCGCTGCAAAAGCTGGCGGAACAGGGTTATCAGGATGTGGCAATCCAGTCGTTGCACATTATCAACGGTGATGAGTACGAAAAAATTGTCCGTGAAGTACAAACGATGCGCCCTCTCTTTAAACGGCTGGTGATTGGTGCGCCGCTGCTTAGCAGCCATGAAGATTACCTGCATTTGATGCAGGCGCTTTCACGCCAGATGCCGCTGGTCGCCCCCGATGAACGCGTGGTGTTTATGGGCCACGGAGCTAGTCATCATGCTTTTGCCGCGTATGCCTGCCTTGACCATATGATGGCGGCGCATCGCTTCCCGGCGCGCGTTGGCGCGGTGGAAAGCTACCCGGAAATCGACGTGGTGATCGACAGTTTGCGCCACGAAGGGGTGAAAGCCGTGCACCTGATGCCGCTGATGCTGGTGGCCGGCGATCATGCGATTAATGACATGGCATCGGATGATGAGGATTCATGGAAAACGCAGTTTGAACGCGTCGGTATTGCAGCCACGCCGTGGCTGCAAGGGTTAGGTGAAAACGCTGATATCCGCGCGATGTTTGTTCAGCATTTACAGCAGGCGCTTGAGCAATCGCTGGAGGTGGCGGCATGAACGGAAAACTCTACGCACTGAGTACCGGGCCGGGGGCTGCGGATCTTATCACTGTGCGCGCGGCGCGCATTCTCGGAACGCTGGATGTGCTGTATGCCCCGGCCGGGCGCAAAGGCGGCGATAGCCTGGCGCTGTCGATTGTGCGCGAGTATCTCGGTGAACGGACGGAGGTGCGCTGTTGTCACTTCCCGATGAGCGCCGACAGCGCGGAAAAAGAGGCGGTGTGGGATGAGGTTGCCGCCGCGCTGGAGGCTGAAGTGCAGGCCGGTAAGCAGGTTGGTTTTATTACGCTTGGCGACGCCATGCTGTTCAGCACCTGGGTGTTTTTGCTGCAACGCCTGCAACACCCGGAAACGGTGGAAATTGTTCCCGGCGTCACCTCGTTTGCCGCCATCGCCGCGCGGGCGCAAACACCGCTGGCGATGGAGCAGCAATCGCTGGCGGTAGTGTCCTGCACCGCGCCGGAAAGCGATATCCGCCAGGCGCTGGCGCAACACGACAGCCTGGTGTTGATGAAAGTCTATGGCCGTTTCGCGCGGATCAAAGCGCTGCTGGCCCAGGCTGGGTTGCTCGACCATGCGCTGCTGATGGCGGAAGCCACGCTGCCGGGAGAGCAGTGCTGGCGACAGCTTGCCGGGGTGAGCGACGATCAGCCGCTGCCCTATTTTTCGACCATTCTGGTGAATAAACAGTGGGAGAAGGCCTAACAGCCCCTGATGTGCGAGGGCAACCTGTGTTCAACCGCGAGGTTGAGCGGAGGGGGCCGGGCATGGGGTAATTATTGCGTTATCGTCAGCCGTGAGATTGCTTTATTCTGCATGGCTTGTGACGAGTAAAACGGCACGGCGAGCAGCAGTGCCGCTATATAAACCAGCCCGCATGCGGGCGAGGCAGGTTAAGGAGGCGCCATGACGCAGGCCATTATGCTGCAAGGCACCGCATCGGACGTGGGCAAAAGCGTGCTGGTGGCGGGGCTGTGCCGTATTTTTCATCAGGACGGGCTAAAAACCGCGCCGTTTAAGTCGCAGAATATGGCGCTTAACTCCGGTATCACTGCGGACGGCCACGAGATGGGGCGGGCGCAGATATTTCAGGCTGAAGCCGCGGGTATCCAGCCGGATGTGCGTATGAACCCGGTGCTGCTCAAACCAACCAGCGATCGCAAAGCGCAAGTGGTGCTGATGGGTAAAGTCGCGACCGATATGGACGCCGTGAGTTATCACGACTATAAACCGCGCCTGCGCGAGCAGATTATCCGCGTTTACCAGAGCCTGGCGCAGGAGTATGACGCGCTGGTGCTGGAAGGAGCGGGCAGCCCGGCGGAGATCAACCTGCGCGACCGGGATATCGTCAATATGGGCATGGCGGAGATGGCCGCTTGCCCGGTCATTCTGGTGGCCGATATCGACAGAGGCGGCGTTTTTGCCGCGATTTACGGCACGCTAGCGCTGCTGCAGGAACACGAACGCTGGCGGGTGAAAGGGGTGATCATCAATAAGTTTCGCGGCGATGTCGCGCTGCTCACCCCGGGAATTAAGCAGATAGAAGACTTGACCGGCGTACCGGTGATTGGCGTCATGCCGTGGCTGGAGGTCGACCTTGAAGATGAAGACGGCGTGGCGTTACAGCGCGGAAAATACGTGCGCACCGGCGAGCGGGCGCTGGATATCGCCGTGGTGCAACTCCCGCATATCTCTAACTTCACCGATTTCAACGCGCTCGCCGCTCAGCCGGATGTGCGTGTTCATTACGTGCGTACGCCAGATGAGCTGCAAAACGCCGATCTGCTGATCCTCCCCGGCAGTAAAAACACGCTCGGCGATCTCAACTGGCTGCGCGAAAGCGGGCTGGCGAAAGCGATGCTGGAACGCCATCGTGCGGATGTACCGATTATTGGCGTCTGCGGCGGGTATCAAATGCTTGGCGAAACCATTATTGATGAGGTGGAATCCGGGCTGGGTCAACAGCCAGGGCTGGGGCTGCTGGAGACGGTGACGCGGTTTGCCCGTGACAAGACCACCACGCGGGTCGAGGCGAGTTTGCCGGAGACGCTGCCCGGCTGGCTGGCACCCTGCGCCGGGCTATCGCTGCGCGGGTATGAAATTCATCTGGGTGAAACCACGCGCAGCAATGGTTGCCAGCCGGCGTTGTGGCTACAAAAAGCGGGGCAGCGCGTGGCAGACGGCGCGATCAGCCGCGACGGTCTGGTGTTTGGCACCTATCTGCATGGCTTGTTCGATAGCGATACTTTCACCCGCACATTGCTTAACGAGCTGCGCCAGCGCAAAGGGCTACCACCGCTGGATGCGCGCGTTGATTATGCGCGGTACAAAGCGCAGCAGTTTGATATCCTCGCCGACGCCATGCGTCAGCATGTGGACATTGATCGTATTTATCAGATTATGCAGCAACATCAGGAGCAAGCATGTTAACCCTTGTTACCGGCGGTGCGCGCAGCGGCAAAAGCCGCCATGCTGAATCGCTGGTCGCGAATGCAAAAACGGTGCTCTATATCGCCACGTCGCAAATCTTTGATGACGAAATGGCGGCGCGTATTGAGCACCATCGGCAGGGACGCCCCCGACACTGGCGTACCGAAGAGCGCTGGCAACAGTTATCAGACGTCATTACTCCGCATAACGATCCCAATGAAGCCGTATTGCTGGAATGCATCACGACGCTTGTCACCAATCTGCTGTTTGCTTCTGGCGCGGGCGACAACCCGGAGAACTGGGATTACGCCGCGCTGGAAGCGCAGGTTCAGCACGAGATTGAGCAACTGATTGCCGCCTGTGCGGCGTGCCCGTCACCGGTGGTGCTGGTGACCAATGAAGTGGGCATGGGTATTGTGCCGGAAAACCGCCTGGCGCGGCATTTTCGCGATATCGCCGGGCGCGTCAACCAGCGGCTGGCGCAGGCGGCGGATCACGTCTGGCTGGTGGTGTCCGGGATTGGAGTCAAAATCAAATGATCAAATTATTCTTCGCCACGCTCTCGTTTATCAGCCGGTTGCCAGTGCCTGGCCGTTGTGTTCAGGGGCTGGATGTCGCGGACTATGTGCGCGGTATTGTGACGTTTCCTCTGGTAGGGCTACTGCTTGGGGCGCTCAGCGGTATCGTCGTGCTGGTGCTGCAACCCTGGTGCGGCGTGCCGCTGGCGGCGTTTTTTGGCGTGCTGGCGCTGGCTTTGTTAACCGGCGGTTTTCATCTGGATGGTCTGGCGGATACCTGTGACGGCGTCTTTTCCGCGCGGCGGCGCGAACGGATGCTGGAGATCATGCGTGATAGCCGGCTTGGCACCCACGGCGGCCTGGCGCTGGTGTTTGTGCTGGTTGCCAAAATCCTGGTGATCAGCGAGCTGCAACTTCGCGGTGTCAGCATGGTTGCCGCACTGGCGATGGCCTGCGCCGCCGGACGTGGTTGCTCAGTGTTACTGATGTTCGGCCATCGCTATGCTCGCGAAGAGGGGCTGGGCAACCTGTTTATCGGCAAGGTTTCCGGCAGAGACACGCTGGTTACGCTGACGATCACCGGGTTGCTGGCGATTGTCATATTAGGTTTGAAAGGAATTATTGCGCTGCTGGTGACGCTGGCGGCGATCTTCCTGTTGGGGCACATGCTTAAACGTACGCTGGGTGGGCAAACCGGCGACACGCTGGGCACCGCGATTGAACTTGGCGAACTGGTCTTTCTTCTGGCGCTGCTCTGAACAGCCCGCAACATAACGAGAAACAACATGCAGACATTGACGACACTACTGGCAAGTATCCCGTCTCCCGATAATGTAGCGATGGCAAAGGCGCAGCAACATCTGGATGGTTTACTGAAGCCGGTTGGCAGCCTTGGACGGCTGGAAGCATTAGCGGTGCAAATGGCGGGAATGCCGGGGTTAAACGGCAAACCGTTTAGCGGTGAGAAAGCCATTGTGGTGCTGTGCGCCGATCATGGTGTCTGGCATGAAGGCGTGGCGGTATCTCCGCAGGTGGTCACCGCGATTCAGGCGGCGAACATGATGCAGGCGACGACGGGCGTTTGCGTGCTGGCAGCGAAGGCTGGTGCGAAAGTGCATGTACTGGATGTCGGCATTGATGCCGATCCGATCCCGGGTCTGGTGAATATGAAAGTCACGCGCGGCAGCGGCAATATCGCCACCGGCCCGGCAATGAGCCCGCAGCAAGCCGAAGCGTTGCTGCTGGAAACGATGCGCTACACCCGAGCGCTGGCGGCGCAAGGCGTGCAACTGTTCGGTGTCGGTGAACTCGGTATGGCGAACACCACGCCGGCGGCGGCGATTGTCAGCGTGTTGACCGGCGAAGAGCCTGAACAGGTGGTTGGCATTGGCGCAAACCTGCCGGAAAGCCTGCTCGGACATAAAGCACAGGTGGTGCGTAAAGCGATTGCCGTTAACCAGCCCAATCCTGGTGATGGCCTTGCGGTGCTGGCAAAAGTGGGGGGGTACGATCTGCTGGGAATGACCGGCGTGATGCTTGGTGCGGCGTCGTGTGGTTTGCCGGTGGTGCTGGATGGTTTTCTTTCTTACGCTTCCGCGCTGGCGGCGTGTCGCATTGCGCCACAGGTAAAACCGTATCTGATCCCTTCACATCTGTCGGCGGAAAAAGGGGCGCGCCTGGCGCTGGAACACTTGGGGCTGGAACCGTATCTCAATATGGGTATGCGTTTAGGCGAAGGCAGCGGCGCGGCACTGGCGATGCAACTGGTGGATGCGGCTTGTGCTGTCTACAACAACATGGGCACGCTGGCGGCGAGCAATATTGTGTTGCCGGAAACGAAATAACGATCTCCTTTGCCGGGTGGCGCTCTGCCTTGCCCGGCATTACCCTTCTTTTTGCATCGCCTGCAGCAGCGTATCCAGCAAACCTGGAAAGCAGGCGTCGAGATCTTCGCGGCGCAGGGAGATCATATTTTCCCGCCCCTGCGGGCGCTGCCAGACCACGCCGCTATCGCGCAGTACGCGCCAGTGATGTGTCATGGTCGATTTCGCCACATCTTCCGGGCGCAGGGCGTTACAACTTAATTCGCTGCCATCGGCAAGCCGCTTGATCATCGCCAGGCGCAGGGGATTGCCAAGGGCAAAGAGCACATTTTCAAGGCGAAATTGCTCACGTTCGGGGTGGTTAGCGATCATAATCTTCCTGTGTCGGCGGTGGCTGTGCTGGAAAAGCCGCAGCCCGTATCGGCGGCTGGGCCGGTACTATACGCAAACTGCTTTGCGAAAGCCACGAAGTCAATCGCGGCCCAACCAATCGTAAGAATAGCAAAAATAGTTCGAATATACTCGTACAGTTGTACTATCATAGATGCCGTGAATACATAGCGGCCAATTCCGGCCGCGAACTAACCGTCAAATGACTAAGGACGCATCATGCCCCGACCCATCCCCCTCGAACGTTATCGCAACATCGGTATCTCCGCGCATATCGATGCCGGTAAAACAACCACCACTGAGCGCATTCTGTTTTACACCGGGATGAGCCACAAACTGGGTGAAGTACACGATGGCGCGGCAACAACCGACTGGATGGCGCAGGAGCAAGAGCGCGGCATTACCATTACGTCTGCGGCGGTAAGCTGCTTCTGGCCTGGTATGGACAGAGGGTTTGAGCCGCACCGCATCAATATCATCGACACCCCCGGGCATGTGGATTTCACCATTGAGGTGGAGCGTTCCATGCGTGTGCTCGACGGCGCGGTAATGGTGTATGACTCCGTCGGTGGCGTGCAGCCGCAGTCCGAAACCGTGTGGCGTCAGGCTAATAAATACCATGTGCCGCGTCTCGCGTTCGTCAACAAGATGGACAGACCCGGCGCGGATTTTTTCCGCGTGGTGCAGATGATGATCGACCGCCTGAAAGCCAACCCGGTGCCGATTGTGATCCCGATTGGCGCGGAAGAGCACTTCACCGGTGTGGTGGATTTGATCAAAATGCGCGAAATCATCTGGGATGACGCGACGCAAGGCATGACTTTCAGCTATGGCCCGGTACCGGATGATCTGATGGCAACCGCGCTGGAGTGGCGCGAGAAAATGATCTCTGCGGCGGCAGAAGCCAGTGACGAGCTGATGGATAAATATCTGGAAACCGGCTCGCTGGATGAAGCGGAAATTATTGCCGGCCTGCGCAAACGCACTGTCGCCGGGGAAATTCAGCCGATGTTATGCGGCAGCGCCTTTAAAAATAAAGGCGTCCAGCGCATGCTCGACGCGGTGGTGGAGCTGATGCCGTCGCCGCTGGATATCCCTGCCATTCAGGGCGTGGATGAAAAAGGCCAACCGGCAGAGCGCCATGCTAATGACGACGAACCGTTTTCGGCGCTGGCATTCAAACTGATGACCGACCCGTATGTGGGCCAGCTTACCTTTATCCGCGTCTATTCCGGCGTGCTGAAAAAAGGGGATGCGGTATACAACCCGGTGAAAGGTAAAAAAGAGCGCATCGGACGTATTGTGCAGATGCATGCCAACGATCGCCATGAAGTGGATGAGCTGCGCGCCGGCGATATCGCCGCCTGCGTTGGCTTGAAAGATGTCACCACTGGCGACACGTTAAGCGACCCGGATAAAGTGATCACCCTGGAGCGCATGGAGTTTCCTGAGCCGGTGATTTCGCTCGCTATTGAGCCGAAAACCAAAGCGGATCAGGAGAAGATGGGTATCGCGTTACAGCGGCTGGCGTCGGAAGATCCCTCATTCCGCCTGCATACTGATGAGGAATCCGGGCAGACGATTATTTCCGGGATGGGTGAGTTGCACCTGGAAATTATTGTCGACCGCATGAAACGTGAGTTTGGCGTGGAGGCGAATATCGGTCGCCCGCAGGTCACATACCGCGAAACCTTGCGTAAAACCGTGAAGGATATCGAAGGTAAATTTGTACGCCAGTCCGGCGGTAAAGGTCAGTATGGTCATGTGGTGCTGATGCTTGAGCCGCTGGAGCCGGGTAGCGGCTTTGTATTTGAAGACGCCACCAAAGGCGGCGTGGTGCCGCGCGAGTATATTCCTTCTGTGGAGAAAGGCTTGCGCGAAGCCATGAATAACGGCGTGCTGGCGGGTTATCCGGTGGTCGATGTGAAGGCAACCCTGACATTTGGTTCCTATCACGATGTGGACTCCTCGGAAATGGCCTTCCGCATGGCGGCGATCTTTGGTTTCAAAGAGGGCGCGCGCAAAGCGGATCCGGCAATCCTGGAGCCGATCATGCATGTGGAAGTGGAAACGCCGGAAGAGTACGCCGGGAACATTATGGGCGATCTCTCTTCCCGTCGCGGGATGGTGCAAGGCATGGAAGAGCGTTTCGGTAGCCAGATTATCCGCGCCGATGTGCCGCTGGCCGAGATGTTCGGCTACTCCACCACGCTGCGATCCATGTCGCAAGGCCGCGCGACCTACAGCATGGAATTCCACCACTATGCGGAAGCGCCGCGCAACGTGGCGGATGATATCATCGCTAGCCGCAGCAAAGGCTAACCTGAAAGTGTTAAAACAAAAACCCCGCCCCGGCGGGGTTTTTTCTTGTGTGAAGCTGGATCGTAAAATCAATGCAACGCTGTAATTTGCCGCTGATATTCAGGAATCACGCTTCCATTGCTATCCATCTGTGCATGCATACCCCGTCTGAACGCCGCATTATTTCAATATAGGATTTGATCTATATAGTTTTTGATCTATATTTATGGGGTGTGCTGTGTGGCGGATAACAATGACGCCGACGTTTGAAAAATGGTTTGATGCACTGGGTGATAACGATCGCGCCAGTGTGCTGGCGGCGCTGATGGTACTTCGGGTTAAAGGCCCGCAGCTACCAAGGCCTTATGCGGATACGGTAAAAGGCTCGCGTTATAACAATATGAAGGAGCTACGCATACAAAGCCGGGGCGAGCCGTTTCGGGTCTTCTATGCCTTTGATCCGCAGCGCGTGGGCATATTGCTTTGCGCTGGAAACAAGGCGAGTCATGAGAAACGCTTTTACGATGTGATGATCCAGATTGCAGATCGGGAGTTAACGCGCCATCTGCACAAGATAAAAATTAAGGAGTAACGCGATGAGCAAAACGCTGGAACAGCTAATTGCCGAACAAAAGGCCGAGGTTGTCACCGCTGCGCAGTCACTCGCGCAAGAGATGCTGCTCAATATCCACCTTGCCGAGCTGCGTGAGCGGGTACAAAAAACGCAGATTGAAATGGCGCAGGAGTTGGGGCTGAAACAGCCCACGGTCGCCGTGATGGAAAAGCAAGGGCGGGATATTAAACTTTCCACGCTGAAGCGCTACGTGGAAGCGACAGGCAGCAAGCTACGCATTGATATTGAGCTGCCGGATGGCTCGCACTATGGCTTTGCGCTGTGAAGCGATAACATGCTGTAAAAAAGAGAAAACCCGCAAAGCAAACTATCATTAGCAAATACCCGTTGCGCCCGAGGAAAAGATGATGCGCTGCGTTAAACTCCTTTGCTGTTGTGTTGCTTTACTCTGCGCCCAGGGCGCTCAGGCCGTAAGCTATCCGCTGCCGCCGGAAGGCAGCCGTCTGGTGGGAAGCCCGCAAACTATCACCATTGCGCAGGGAAATACGTTACCGCTGGAAGCGTTTGCCGCGAAGTACGGTCAAGGGCTGAGTAATATGCTCGAAGCCAACCCGGATGCCGATCCCTTTTTACCTAAAGCCGGTTCACAACTGGTCATTCCGCAGCAGGTGATCCTGCCCGCTACCGTCCGCGAAGGCATTGTGATTAACGTTGCGGAAATGCGTCTTTACTATTACCCGAAAGATTCTAATACCGTCGAGATCTTACCGATTGGCATCGGCCAGGCTGGACGCGAAACGCCGCGCAACTGGGTGACTGCGGTGGAACGCAAGCAGGAGGGGCCAACCTGGACACCCACGGCGAATACGCGGAAAGCGTACGAGAAAGAGGGGAAAACCTTACCTGCGTTTGTACCCGCCGGGCCGGATAACCCGATGGGGCTGTATGCCATTTATATCGGGAAGCTATACGCCATTCATGGCACGAATGCGAATTTTGGCATTGGGCTGCGCGTTAGTCAGGGCTGTATCCGTTTACGCAGCAATGACATTAAATACCTCTTCGACAATGTACCTGTGGGAACGCGGGTGCAGATGATCGACCAGCCGGTCAAAATAACCACCGAGCCGGATGGCAGCAGTTGGGTGGAAGTTCACGAACCGCTATCGCGCAATCGCGCCGAGTTTGAGTCCAGCAACAAAGTGCCGCTGCCTGCCACCCCAGTGCTACATGCGCTGATGAAAGGCGAAGGCATTGATGCGAACCGGGCAAACCAGGCGCTGGAGCGCCGTTCCGGTATGCCGGTAAATATTAGTGCGCCTGTGGTGAATCATCCGATTGATAAACAATCGCTATAGAATGGTTTATCAATAAATTTGAACCTCAAGGTTAAACAATCGGTATTTATTCTTCTCATGGAGTGCGTAGAGTAAGGGCAATCCTGGACGGGTAATCAACCCCCGTTTGCTGATTACCTCTCTGAACAGAAGGACAACGACGCCATGAAGAAGATCGGATTTTTGTCATTTGGTCACTGGACACCTTCGCCGCAATCGGCGACGCGTTCGGCGGCTGACACGCTGCTGCAATCCATCGATCTGGCGGTTGCCGCTGAAGAGCTTGGTGCGGACGGCGCGTATTTCCGTGTGCATCACTTTGCCCGCCAGCTCAGCTCACCTTTTCCGTTACTGGCCGCTATTGGTGCCAAAACGCACAAAATAGAGATTGGCACCGGCGTTATCGATATGCGCTATGAAAACCCGCTGTATATGGCAGAAGATGCCGGCGCGGCGGATTTGATTTCTGGCGGGCGTTTACAACTGGGCATCAGCCGGGGTTCACCGGAACAGGTTGTTGATGGCTGGCGCTATTTTGGCTATCAGCCGGTGGAAGGCGAAACCGATGCGGATATGGCGCGCCATCATACACAAACGTTTCTTGATGTGCTGCGCGGCGAAGGGTTTGCCAAACCGAACCCGCAACCAATGTTCCCGAACCCACCAGGCTTGCTGCGCCCGGAACCTTGGTCTGAAGGTTTGCGCGAACGTATCTGGTGGGGCGCAGGCTCAAATGCGACAGCGGTTTGGGCGGCAAAACTGGGGATGAATCTGCAAAGCTCCACGCTGAAAAATGATGAAACCGGCGAACCGTTCCATATCCAGCAGGCGCAGCAGATTCGTGCCTACCGTGAAGCCTGGAAAGCAGCAGGGCACTCGCGCACGCCGCGCGTCTCTGTCAGTCGCAGTATTTTTGCGCTGGTGGACGATCGTGACCGGGCTTACTTTGGTGGCAGCCGTGACGACAGCGATAAAATCGGCTTTCTTGATGAGAAAACCCGTGCTGTTTTTGGCCGCAGCTATGCAGCAGAACCGGATAAATTGATCGAACAGCTGAAACAGGATGAGGCCATTGCCGAAGCAGATACGCTACTGCTGACCGTGCCGAATCAATTAGGCGTGGATTATAATGCGCACGTGATTGAGTCGATTCTTAAGCATGTCGCGCCGGAGATGGGCTGGCGTGATTGATTGGAAACTGCAGTTGAAAGCATAACCTCCTCCTCGTACGGCGCACTATAAAGCGCCGTACTCCGCTTTGCCGGGCTTTAAGCCAAAGATGTAGTCGGCGCAGGCATTGTGCTTTACACTGCGCGCTGCAAAAACAGAGCAAATGAATGATTAAGTAGGTGGTAAGGCGATGAACGGAAAGATCACAACCTGGTTTAAAGATAAAGGCTTTGGATTTATCAAAGATGAAAACGGGGAAAACCGTTACTTTCATGTGATTAAGGTCGCCAACCCTGAGTTGATTAAAAAAGATGCGGCGGTAACGTTCGAACCCACGACAAACAACAAAGGGTTGTCTGCTTATGCGGTGAAAGTGGTCCCGGAAAGCAAATACATCTATATCGCAGGTGAACGAATTAAGCTCACATCGATTAAATCTTATCTGGTGTACAGCGAAGAAGTTCCCGCTGATATCCGCATCGATAAAGACAATGCGGTGCTGTCCGTTGGCGCGCTGATGGGAAGTATCCGGCCTAAATCAGCGGCTAAGCCTGGCGAAATGCGCTCGCTAAAAAAACTGGCAATCACCACCTTTCAGGGAACGACTCTGATCTTCTCCGAAGACGAGATAGACGTGGATGCGACAGTTAAGTTGCTTAAAGTCTAACCACCCTGATTGGTTTACTGCCGAAACCAGCGTTTTATAAACCGCGTTTCGGCGTCGTTTACTGTTCGCTGTGGTACTTTTCTTCTCAATCAGCCCCCAGAGTAATACTTTCGCCCCGTGGATAATGTGCGGTGGCGAATGCAATGTCTGCTCTTCGCGGGTAATGAGTCGATCCCGCAATCTGGTCTCTTAACAGCAATTACAGCTATAATCCGACACATTGTTCAACCGGTTTACAGACGAAAATGACAAAACTCACGTTACAAGAGCAGATGCTCAAAGCGGGATTAGTAACCAGTAAGAAAATGGCCAAAGTCCAGCGTACTGCCAAGAAATCACGCGTTCAGGCGCGTGAGGCAAGAGAGGCAGTGGAAGAGAATAAAAAAGCGCAGCTTGAGCGCGATAAGCAATTAAGCGAGCAACAAAAACAAGCGGCGTTATCAAAAGAATATAAAGCGCAGGTGAAACAGCTTATTGAAATGAACAGGATCACTATTGCCAAAGGTACGATTGATTTTAATTTCACGGATAATAAGCTAATTAAAAAAATAGTGGTGGATAAAAATACGCAGGCGCAACTAATTAGCGGTCGTCTCGCTATTGCTCGTCTGGTTATTGATGGCAATGGTGAGAGTGAGTACGCGATTATTCCGGCAATCGTTGCCGATAAAATTGCTCAGCGGGATGCGAACAGTATTGTATTAAACAGCGCGCTTAGTCAGGAAGAGCAAGATGAAAATGATCCGTACGCGGATTTTAAAGTGCCCGATGATTTGATGTGGTAATAACCACTACAAACGATCTCAATCTCTGGGGGAATATATGAGTAACGAAGTACCGCTTAAATTTTATGACATCGTGGATGAGTATTCGACAGAAACCGAAAAAACGGTAAAAGAATCAGAACGCGATGTGCTGGCACACTATTTCCAGTTGCTGATTACCCGTTTGATGAATAACGAAGAAATCAGTGAAGAGGCGCAGCAAGAGATGGCCAATGAAGCGGGTATTGATGCGCTGCGTATTGATGAGATTGCGACATTTCTCAATCAGTGGGGTAACGAGTAACCTCTGTTGCCATGATTCCTGAACGCGCGAAGGTGTATTTTTTATGTCCGCTCGCCGTCGGAAGCGGACATCGCAAATATCCCTGAACGTGAAAAAAATTAGTAGAGGATATTTGCCATCGCTTTGTACCGTTCAGGTAACGCGCTGTTCAGCGCCAGGACTTTTTCAAGAATAGAGAATGTCGGCTCCCCTTTCGCCCGTTCGCCCTCGACAATTGCGGAACGTATTGTCGCCGCTGCCGTAGAAATGTTATTGAAATAGTCTTCTGATTCCGCCGTCTGTAATTCGCCTGAAATGGCGTAATGGACAATTGGCCAGTCTGTAAAATCAATTAACGGGAACGCTTCTTTATCGGGTGATATATTGGCTAATAACAACGCCTCCGCTTTTTTGTGATCATTTTGTGCAGTTGAAAGGAGCTGTAAACGATATTTGATTCTTGACAGAGTGTCGTCATTCACTTTTTGTGACGATAGCGCCGTAACAAAAGCGGATAACTCATCCTCAGGTGGGCTGTGATCATAATGCGTATTCCGCTGGGCTTCAGTAAGAGGCTGAGTATTATTTGATGCGATTTCAATTAAATAATTTAAAATTTCTAAAGTCATTTACTATGCCTTATGAATTTTTTGCGCGGTCCGGGTTGGCGATAATAAAAATAGTGCTGGCAGTTTTTTATCGCTGCTAATAAAACCCGTGTCGAAAATAACGCATGGCATGCCAGATTATGAAAGGTGCTGTTGATTAACGTTTTTAAAACGTTACTCAGCTCCTGTTTCATATTTAAATAGCATCGCTCAATCAGGTTTACACGGTGAGTATCATTGATGGTGTGTCGTTTGAAAAACGAAAAATTGTGCGGCCTGATGTGAGTTCAACTCAACATGGTTAACAACGATAAGGTTTTTCTGCTGACGTGAGGCCGGCTCATGCGAGAGATGATACGGCCGGTATTCACTGTTTATTTTTCTTCGAACAGGCTTCGGCGTTTCGTCAACCACCTGCATTTGTGGCACAAGCCCCTCAAAAACGGGGGCCTGGTTTAAGCAAAAAAGTTCAGCGTACTTGCCTCAGGCATGGGGGTGTTTTGCGTTGAAGGCGGTTAATCACTACTGCGCTGCTATGCTTTTTTCTGCGGCTGCAGTTGATAAATCCATGCCGTCACATGTTTGCCGTCGAGCGTGGTCACCTCCACCTGAACACGATCGTAGCCCTCTTCAAATTCATCCAGCATCGACCAGTGCGCCGCCAGGTTAGCAGATAAAAACAGGTAACCATCAACCCGGGAACCGTCTTTATCCAGCACAATACCAGGGAAATCGGCGGCTGCGCCCCAGCCATATTCATAAAACATTCCCGTAACGTAACTTGGCAGCCACTCTCCACCGATGTTTTCCAGAATATAAGCATTCGAGTGGCCAGGGCGAAGCGTCCCGTAAACAAACAATGATTCCATGTTCCCTCATTATCTAACGCAATGAATAATCAGCAGAGTGATTATTAACATACGTTTAAGCGGTGCGGTTCGCAACTGGCTATCATCATAGGCTGCACGATATTGCGGCCAATACGTTATGAATGCCTGTATCACAATTAAATGAATCAGGAAAATCATTGTTACTTTAAATATAGTTAAGCGCTACTGAAATTTAAGTGAATACGCATCTACAAAGTATGGGTATATTTTTTTCGTTACATTTTTGGGCCTTTTTTTAAAACATGGTTTCGCAAATTAATATTTACTTCGAATTGAAATTAATGTGTTTGTCACTTAGTGGTGAATTTATTCATTTTCATGAATTAATTTTATGAAAGCTGTGTGATAATTTGTAGGTATATAATGCAAGGGTGAAACTACATTAATATATTCTGTATTGTTAACCAATTAAAATATATTAAAAATACATTTTATAAATAATTTTTGCGTCACTATTTGTTCTCTATCTTACTGTTTAATGGTTATTTTTGTATCGTGGTTGGGTGTGTTTTATAGCTATTTGTAAGGAAAATCCTAATATGGGAAATGTGATTTTGACGACATTAATAAAAACTTAATTTTTACTTCGTTGACATTTTTTTCACATTTGGCATTTATTAATTAACACGGACGTTTTTCCTGTTGAGGGAATATTTATCTAATCTTCATTAAGGTCAAAATTATGCAAGAGAATGTAACCACACTGAATCTAAATATTTCGGAAGACATTTCAGCAGACCTGAAAGAGTTCTTCGAACAACAAGCTTCTGTAGGCATTGGCGGCCCGTCGACGGGTCATAATGCTAATAACGATCTTATTACTTACGACGATTAACATTGCTGTCGGTCTGATTCAACTGCTCTGCGAATTATCGCAGAGCAGCTCTTTAAACGGGAGGGTCAATGTACAGGTTAAGCTCAAGCATAAGAACCAGAACGGCCGAAGATTCATTGATTCTGGCTGACGCAATTGCAGAGAAAATGGGGGTTACACGGGTAACAGACATCACCTGGCTGGATAAAATTGGTATGCCGGTTTATGCCGGGATCCGTCCTTTTGCGGCAAAGGGCTCATTAAATGTTCATAACGGAAAAGGGATGCGCCCAAATGAGGCCAAGATTGGCGCTTTTATGGAGTCAATAGAATTTTCGTTAGCGGAAGGGATGAAGCATCAACACGAAATAAAAAAATATACCCTTAAAGAAATTCAGGCTTCTTTACCGGCGGGACTTGCTTTTTCATCTTTTGGCGCAAAACTTGGTGTCACACTCACGCCCGAAGAAGAAATATATTGTGTACACGCGACAGATATTATTGGAGGAGGAGAGGCGCTTATTCCTGCGGAACTGGTTTTCCATCCGGTCAATCTGGCAGGGCAGCGTTCGCTTTATGGCGGTACGACCACCAACGGTCTATGCTCCGGTAATTCGAAAATGGAAGCCGCCATTCATGGTGTTTGTGAAGTGCTGGAAAGGGATGTGAAGTCTTTTGATATTATCAATGATTGTTCTTACCTTGTTGACAGAAATACAGAGCCAGAAGCAATAAAGGCGTTAAGAAAAAAAATTGAAGATGCGGGCCTTATGTTAGCGTTGCGAAAAACACCTAACGAATTCAATCTGCCTTATTTTTCTGCCTTTGTGCTGGAACCTGATAATCAAAGTCCTATCTCTATAGCGGATGGTTATGGGCTGCACCCTGTTGCTGAAATTGCTGCAATACGCGCAATTACCGAGGCGGCGCAGAGTCGTCTGACCCATATTCATGGCGGCAGAGATGATATTGTTAAGCGCATCTTTTTCTATCAACAAAATCCCCACCTTGATGAAGAGATCATCATGAATAACATCAGGGAGAAGATCCTTAACAGTGAATATATCACCTCATTTATCACGCCTGATGAAGAGGGTTATGTCCCCGAGTCTGTAGAAAAATTATGGCATTACATTAAAGAAAAAATGGTATCAGCTGGCTTTCATCACTGTTTTGTTTATGAACTCAATCCAGAAGGTTTTCCGTTTAGCGTATTGCGTGTTGTGGTGCCAAAAGCAGAATTTATTGAAAGCGAGATGAAACGGATTGGTCCGCGTTTTTTGGCGGCTTTCCAGCGTCGGGAAAAAACGAATAAGGAGTAAGTATGCGCTTAGAAAATATATTCCTGTTTATTGGCCCCACCTCCTATGGTATCGCGCTGGATGAAGTCATTACCCCGGAAACTGTCATTTTGCCTCCGGTTCGCCGTGGTGATATTCAGACGCTTATCGAGCAAGAAAGTCCGGCGACTATCGTTATTGTCGATGGGACTTATCATGCTTATCCGGCTGTATCGCACGTTGAAATAAAAAATGCGCTTAAACAGGGCTGGGATGTGTGGGGCATGAGTTCAATGGGCGCTTTGCGCGCTGCGGAAATGCATACTCTGGGGATGCGCGGTTATGGCACGGTATTTCAGCGTTTTATGCAAAACAAGGATTTGCCTGATGATTATGTCGCGCTGGTACACGGTACGGAATCGCCCTGGTTTCCGGTCAGTGAGCCGCTTGTGCATATCGAACATCTTTTGCAGGAGGCTGTACGTTCGTCGGTTATCCCGTCTGAAATGAATTATCAGCTGATGCATGAGATGCGAAATATGTGGTTTGGTTATCGAACGCTTAAGTATCTGCGGGAGAAAACCTGCACGTTGCCTGCGCCGCAGCGGGCGTCATTTAACGCCATGCTCGACAGGATGAATGATTATCGGCTGAAAAGTATGGATGTGATTCATTTTTTTCAGCAAAAACCGTTCTTATATGACAAAGAGGTCGGGCATGGAAATGAAGTATATTGATATTATTGCTAAATCCAACGGCGTGCCGATGATTTCTGATAAATTTGATGCGCAAACGCTTATTACGCTTGTCGCACATTACCGGCATACTCTTTTACAATGTTTCGATAATTTATCCGAATATTTGGACCCTGAGAGAATTGAGGTTTTTTATCGTGAGCGTAATCAACCTCAGGGGCTGGATTATCCAGAATATGGCGAGCTAAGCGAGTCTGAACAACAGGCAGTCAATAATGCGATTTCGCATATTTTACAGGTTATGCCTGAATGGAAACTTTATTTTTCTATCCCGATTAACTTTAAGCGCCTCACTGCAAATGAAAATATGGTCAGTCTGACTAACCATAATATCCCGCAGATAATTTTTCTTGGTGCTAAAGCCTTTAAATCTTACACATGGCTTGAGGAAGTCATTATTCATGAAATGGCGCATATCTGGCTGGGGCTGATTTGCGAAATTGACAGCTTCCACGAACATTCGGAGCAAAGCCGTTATACGCTTCCGTCGGGAACTAAAGACAAAGATGCACGTGGTGTTATTTTTGCCTCGCACTTTGCTGCTTGTGTGCTGAAGTACATGACCAGAAAACGAGTCAGTAAAGATTTTACTCAGCAGGATGACGAGCGTTTTGCCTGGCTGCAGAACTATTTTTTGGGGTGTATGAGTCAGCTGGTAAATATGAATGAACTCAAACCAGCAGGTAAAAAGATCGTGAGTATCATGGGAGATGAGGTGTCCTATGCTTAAAATAATGCTTCCGCGACAATTAATGAATTATACCGATATCAAAGGTGAGTATGAAAGCAGCGCAACCAACGTGCAATCTGCTTTGGATGAGCTAACGGACGTTTATCCTTTTTTGAAAATCCAGCTTTTTAATAGTGACAGAACGCTGCGGAATTTCGTCAATGTTTTTGTTAATGAACAAATGACAGAGGATCTGAGTGAGCCGATTCCTCCGCACTCCAGAGTACAAATCATCGTTGCAGTGGCGGGAGGTTAACCATGAATTCGTTATCTGATAATGAAAAAGAATTCTATCTCCGGCATTTTTCTTTGCCAGGGTTTGATGTCAATGCGCAGCTAAAAATAAAAAATGCCCGTGTTCTGGTTATCGGCAGCGGTGGTCTGGGCGCGCCCTGTTTGCTCTATCTTGCAGGGGCTGGGGTCGGCCACATAGGTATCGTCGATTCGGATGTTGTAAGCGCGAGTAATCTGCCAAGGCAAGTGCTGTTTGATTACCAGAGCATCGGCGAAAGTAAAGTCGAACATGCCGCCAGGCGTATTACGGCGCTCAATCCTTTTATTGACGTTAAAATCTATCCCGTCTTTCTGGATGAAAAAAATGCTGACGACATTATTAGCCAGTACGATATCGTAGTTGATTGTACGGATAATTTTGATGCGAAATATCTCATCAATGATGTTTGCGAGAAGAAACAAACGCCGCTAGTGTATGCTTCTATTTTTCAGTACGAAGGGCAATTAGCCGTGTTCCATTATTGCCAGAATGCAGAGCCAGCGTTGAGCTATCGCGATTTATTCCCGGAGCCTCCACAGGTCGGGCTGCGCGAAAATTGCAGCGATGCGGGCGTGCTGGGTACGCTACCGGGTATTCTGGGGACGATGCAGGCCGGGGAAGTGATCAAGATAATTACCGGGATTGGGGAGGTGCTTACCGATAGCGTCATGATTTATGATTCACTGAGCAACCGGTCCTCATTATTGCGGCTCAAAAAACGCGGTCGGGCAGTTATCAAACCGGCTTATGATGAATCAAGTGAGATCGAAAGCATCAATTTCAATCAGTTGGTTTCGCTGAAAACACACAATGACGGTTTGTGTTTATTGGATGTCAGGGAAACGGCTGAGCGGAATGTTATTTCCATCGGCGGAATGCATATCCCAATGCGGGAGTTGCCGGCACGCATCGCAGAACTCCCTCAGGATCAACTGATAGTGTGTTACTGCAAATCCGGGAGCCGTAGCAAACGCGCTATCCTGTATCTTAAGGATCAGGGATTTACCCACGTTGTTAACCTTACCGGCGGGATTATGGGGCTAACACAAAGCGAAAAGCAAAATTTGCGCGAATGGGATGGGTTGTATGAAAGTTGATGTGTTGATGCGTCTTGGCCCCCGTTTCTTCTTATTGCAAACGGGCACATCGCTGGGCATGGTGTCGGGGCATATTTTCCGACTGGCTATGGCCTGGTGGTGCCTGCAAGTCACGCACTCTGCGGTCGCTTTTTCTTCACTCATTGCGATATCCGTGGCGGCAGAGATTTACCTTAAACCGTTTCTGGCGTCATTTGGCGATCACTTCAATCGCATCAAATTTATCATTGCCTGCCAGTTCGCTGTTTTAGGGATCATCGCATTATTCTGCCTGGCAATTTATCTGGGATATTTCAACCTAGCGGCTATCACCTCGGGACTCGTGGTGATGAGCGCTATCTCATCTGTGCGTGAACCCACGATTATGGGGCTAATTCCCGATCTCGTTGCAGAAGGAGAAGTGACACAAGCTATATCGCACCGGTCGACCATCAATTCCATTATTATGTTGATAGGGCCGGTGATTGCCGCCTCGCTTATTTCGCTTTTTTCAGCAAGGGTTGCGCTGTACATTTCTGCACTGGTTTATGCATTGTCCAGCATCGCGTTTATTATTTTATTGTATAAATATGATGTGGACGCCGTTTCAACAGGCGAAAAGGAGACCTGGTTCCATAAAACGAAAGGGGCATTTAAAGCGATCTATCATGTAAAATCTGAGTTTCATATTGCATTGGTCTCCTCTGTCATTAATTTTACGATGTTTCCTTTCTTTTCCGTGACGATACCGTACTGGATTAGCACTGAATTAAAGCTTCCCGCTACCTATCTTGGTGCATTCGAATTCTCATTTGCTCTGGGGCTGATTGTTAGCAGTCTTTATATTAATGCTATCGTAAGAGCATGGGCGGGGCGGCTCAATAATGTTTTATTTGGTTTTGTCCTTTTGGGCAGTAGCGTCATGGCAATTGTCTTGATGGGAAATATCTATATTTCTATTGCGCTGGCGTTCTTCTGCGGTATGGCGTTTATTTTTATCAATGTTAACCTCAGTACGCTGCGCTCAACCGCAACGCCGCGTAATTACCGAACAAGAATGAGCGCCATGGCAGGCTTTTTATCCAGCCTAGCGAACCCTTTTGGCGTGGCTATTGCTGGCTGGTATATCAGTTTGTTGGGAGTGGTTCCGTTTACCGTTATTTCTGGTGCCGTTGTGGTGTTAATTGCCCCTGTAATTCTATGTTCTTTTCATTTGCGTCGGGCACTTTCACTTGATGAAGTTGAAATGAATGGGTATTACGAAAAAACTTATCCGGAAGCATTTTATAAACGCGGGGAGCACAAATATGAAGCCTGAGAATTATGCCATTGACGTGCTTCTAGGTCATGACCATTTTCAACAATTCATGTACTGTTATCAGCAAAATAAAGTTTATAAATGTCACTTTGACGCGGCAGCAGCAGAAATTTTGACGCCTGCTGATCTCGAAGAGATTATCAACACGCGCCGTCTGTCATTTCCACGCTGTCGATTAGTTCGATCGGGAAAGCCACTTTCGCCTGCGGAATATAATGAACGAAGCCACTCAGCGATGGGCGAGGGAATTATTAAGCTGATTCCACAACGGGTAATGCAGGAGATTGACAACGGTGCCACTCTGGCGCTGGATTTTGCGGAAGATCTGTCAACGACTATTCGTGCAGTTACCGAATCATTATCCGTTTTCTTCCAGGAAAGAACCGGGGCAACCATTTTTTTCAGTGTGGGTAATGAAAAAGGATTCACCACGCACTGGGATAATAGTGACACGCTTATTTTTCAACTGAGCGGCAAGAAAAAATGGCATCTTTATAAACCTGATTTTGCCTTTCCTGTCGCCGAAAACAAATCCGCAATGCCTGTTCCGGATGGGACACCGAGCGAAAGTTTTATTCTCAATACGAACGAATTTCTCTATTTACCGCGCGGGCAGTGGCATGCGCCAGAACCCTGTAACTCACACTCGCTCCATATCTCTTTTGCATTTCGCAGACGAAACGGTATAGATTTCGTCAAATCTGTGTTGCCGCAGTTGGCATCATACTTACCGCTCAGAAAAGACATTAATAAATTCGCCGATGAAGAAGAGCAGGCGCGCTATATCGAGACCGTACGTTCAGTGCTTGACGATATTATCACTACGGATAATCTGAATGCGTTTCTTGCATCCTGCCAGAACAGGCAATTTGTCGCGCCCCCGGTGTTGCTACAAGAACTGATAGGAAGAGGTAATGGCGAGTCTGAATCATGATTCCCGGGCAATTAATGAACCTACAGACAAAGTGGGTGATTATAACAACCTGCACAGCAAATTCGCGCAAACCGACCTCTTTCAGGCCTGCCTTCGCCAGGTATTAGGCGATGATTTTATTCCTACGGCTGGGCAATATTCCTTCGTCGGACGTAAGGCACTAAATTGGGTGACGGAGAAATTGCTTCAGAAGGGCGATATTTATTACGCGGCGGAAATTGGTTGTGGCAGCGGTGAATTCGCGCCGTATCTGGTTAAAGCGTTGCGCTGCTCTCTGCTGGCAACTGACTTTAGCCCAGTTGCCATCGAAAAAGCACGGCACAACAATATGCATCCGGAGATTACCTACGAGGTAGCCGATTTTTTTAATCTCCCGGTCACGGATAATAGCCTGGATGCGCTGGTCGGTTTTGATTGCGTTAATCATGCCAGTAGTTATGACCAATTATGTCGAGAGTTATCCAGGGTAATGAAGCCCGGTGGCAGAGTCGCGTTTACTAACTGGATGAAAAATTACTCCTTAACGCAACTGATAAACAGTGATCCGTTATGCGAATGCTTATCCAGGTATGGTTTTACCGTCGATAATATCTTGAGTATCGATAGCCATCTCACTAAGCAGTTCCAGTTTTATGGTCTGGTCTACCAAAACCAGCGCCTGATAAAAGAAACGCTGGGCGCAAATATTTATGACTCACTGATGAGTGAAGCAACGCACCTGTACCAGTTTCGCGGTTCAGTTTCTCATTTTGCATTTACCGCAACATTGAATGACGAATAGGGCAATTTGTCTGGAGTGTTCACCTGACACAGAGTGGGTTTCCAGGCTGGAACCATGCTGAGTGTGTTTTCTCTGTGACTGGTTTCTGTGGGGGCTAAGGCGTGTTTGCGGTTACGAGACGGTTATTAATGGCGTACACCGTGCATTTGCCCGCGCCCGGACGCTGCTCCTGTTGGCAGATATTTAGCGCCGTTTCTGCCGCTTCACGGCTGTTCCTGGCCCAGTACGCAGCGCCCCAGTCGCCGTCCTCGTCTGTGGCAAAGGCTTTTTCATAGCGTTGTGTTGCGGCATATTCTGAGAACGCTTTTTTACCGGCGGCATTGAGCGCAGGCGGTGCAGGCAGGTGCGTTTCGGGCAGAGGCACAGCTTCGCTGGCCGGTAAATGCTGCTGTTTTAGAAATGTGGCCACCGTCTGCCACCAGAAACTTTCCGGCGCTGAATCCATAAAGACATGTCCGTTGTTGCCGAAGGCCGGCATCGTGATGAATTGCGCCGTGTGGCCTCCCTGTTGATAGGCATCGAACATCTCTTTGCCCATCAATGGCGGGAAGGATTTATCATTTTTCGCATACAGCCACAGGGAGGGGATCTGCGCTGTTTTCCCGTAACGTGCGTAAGCTTGCAGCAGACCGGCTTTATCGCAGAGTGATTTCCCGTCAATAGCCCCTCGTCCGCCGTCGAAATTGATCACTGCCTTAACGCCTGGTGGGTTAGCCGCGCCAGCGGCAATTACCGCAAAACCGCCTGCGGACATCCCGGCCAGGATGGCGTTATCGGGTGCGGCCCACGGCTGGCGGCGCACAGCATCGAGGGCGGCGAGCAGATCACGGGTGTCCTGTGCTCCGGCCTGCATATGTAGCGGTTGCGCGCAGGAGCCATCGGCATACTCCGCCGCACCGCTTGATTGTCCGTACCCCTGACGCAGGACAACCACCGCCGCATAACCGTGGCGCGCAAAGGCGATAGCCGTTGAGGCATAACGGTTCGGGTTGATTATCCAGCGATCAAACTCTGCAGTGCCAACGGTTCCATTCGTGATTAACACCACGGGCAAAGGCGTCTGGCTGACCATACGTGTGACAAAGGCATCCAGCACGGCAGGCTGGCCATTATCTAAAGTCACCGCAAGCAAAAGCGGCTCTCTTATCAGCCCGTCAATCTGCTGGTATTGCGGAGCTTGTGCGTGATCATCAG
Source organism: Kosakonia pseudosacchari (assembly GCF_900184035.1). Taxonomy (GTDB): domain Bacteria; phylum Pseudomonadota; class Gammaproteobacteria; order Enterobacterales; family Enterobacteriaceae; genus Kosakonia; species Kosakonia pseudosacchari. The sequence continues at coordinate 49,989 of NZ_FXWP01000020.1, read as the reverse complement.
CATGGCCTGCAGCAGTAAAGAGGAGGAGGGCGGTGGCGAAAAGAGAGTTTGCCAGACGAGTCGTAGAACGGTTACGCATGGTAGTGAACCCTGAAATGTGTGGCCTGAATAGATGCCGGGTGATTGGCGACCTGGCGTGCTGGTCACCTGTTTTTATGTTTTATGGCGCGCGGTATTGATCATGCATGGCCATGATTTCTGCAAGCCGCGAACATAGCATTAAAGTAAGCAAATATTTTCAACGGATTGCGAAACAGGTTCAGCGCGATGATGCGCAGCTGGAAAGGTGCATTTGGGGAGGGGGAAATTTATCGCGATCTTTAGCGGAACGATAAAAGCAAAAAAGCCTGCTTCAAAGCAGGCTTTTCATAATCTGGCTCCTCTGACTGGACTCGAACCAGTGACATACGGATTAACAGTCCGCCGTTCTACCGACTGAACTACAGAGGAATCGTTGTGGAGGCTTATCTTAGCGGCGAAAAATCTTTTGTCAAACCTCATTTCTCGCAGGGTGTGCTGACTGCTGAATCCATCGACAATTTGCGCTTGTTATCATCGATTTCTGCGGAAATGCTTTGCAGGATCAGGGTTTCTCCCCCATCATTTGAAATGTGATTTCACCTTTCGCGGCTAAGGACCAATTTGAACGTCGTCACTCCTCTTCGCCACGCTGTCATGCGCACGCCGTGGTACAGAAAGCGTAAAAGCTACCGTGTTTTATTCTGGCGAGAAATCACCCCCCTTGCCGTACCTATCTTCCTCGAAAACACCTGTGTCCTGATGATGGGCGTGCTCAGCACCTTCCTCGTAAGCTGGCTGGGCAAAGAGGCGATGGCGGGAGTAGGGCTTGCTGATAGCTTTAACATGGTGGTGATGTCGTTTTTCGCGGCTATCGACCTGGGCACCACGGTGGTGGTGGCCTTCAGCCTCGGTAAGCTGGACGGCGAGCGGGCGAGGGCAGCGACGCGCCAGTCGCTGGTGATCATGACCCTGTTTTCGATTGTACTGGCGGCGGTGATCCACTACTACGGTACGGAAATTATCGATTTTATCGCCGGGGCGGCAACGGCAGACGTCAAAGCGCTGGCGCTGACCTACCTCGAACTGACGGTGCTCAGCTACCCTGCTGCAGCTATTGCGCTGATTGGCAGTGGTGCGCTGCGCGGCGCGGGCAATACCAAAATCCCGCTGTTGATTAATGGCGGCATGAATATCCTCAACATTCTTATCAGCAGCGTGCTGATCTACGGTCTCTTCGGCTGGAAAGGGATGGGTTTCGCCGGAGCAGGGCTGGGGCTGACCATTTCGCGCTACATTGGCGCGGTGGCGATTATCTGGGTACTGATGATTGGCTTTAACCCGGCGCTGCGCATTCCGCTAAAAAGTTATTTCGAAAAGCTCAACTTCAGCATCATCTGGGAAGTGATGGGCATCGGTATTCCTGCCAGTATTGAATCGGTGCTGTTTAACGGCGGCAAGCTGCTGACACAGATGTTCGTTGCCGGCATGGGCACCAACGTTATCGCGGGTAACTTTATTGCTTTCTCCGTCGCCGCGTTGATCAACCTGCCGGGTAATGCGCTGGGTTCTGCCTCCACGATTATCACCGGTAAACGGCTGGGTAAAGGGCAGATAGGCCAGGCGGAGCGCCAGTTGCGTCATGTATTCTGGCTCTCGACGCTGTTACTGACCGCGCTTGCCTGGGGAACCGCGCCGTTTGCCGGGATTTTCGCCTCGTTTTACACCCGGGAAGAGGATGTAAAAGAGGTGGTTAAAGTGCTTCTCTGGCTTAACGCGGCGTTTATGCCCATCTGGGCGGCCTCCTGGGTGCTGCCAGCCGGGCTGAAAGGCGCGCGCGACGCCCGTTTCGCCATGTGGGTATCAATGCTTGGAATGTGGGGCTGTCGCGTCGTCGCCGGTTATACCCTGGGGATTATGCTCGGTATGGGCGTGGTTGGTGTCTGGCTTGGGATGTTCCTTGACTGGGCGGTGCGCGGCGCGCTGTTTTACTGGCGTATGGTCAGCGGACGCTGGCTGTGGAAGTATCCGAAGCCGCAAAAAAGGGCCATTTCTGCGCAGAATGGAGAATAATTCGGCAAACGCGCCAAAATGTGAAAAACAGGCTTTGACAAGGGCCAGGGGCATCGCTAATATTCGCCCCGTTCACACGATTCCTCTGTAGTTCAGTCGGTAGAACGGCGGACTGTTAATCCGTATGTCACTGGTTCGAGTCCAGTCAGAGGAGCCAGATTTAAAAAAGCCTGCTTTTAAGCAGGCTTTTTTGTTTTTCTGCACTCTTACATCCGTTGACTGGCGCTTTGCCCTGCGTGGCTATTTTTTGAAGCGCCATAATATCGTGATGGCAAAAGCGAACGACGCCGCCACGCCTGCTTATCAGGCCGGGTGGCGATAAGCTGGCAAAAACACTGAAGCGTTACCGCTACACTTTTAAAATAAAACCCGCCGCGGCGGGTTTTTTGAATAAAACGAATATTTAGCTCGCCTGTACGCGCAGCGGTGCAGTGGCGGTAAACAGCCACGCGCGGGCGTCGTCATCAACCAGCGGCGACAGGGTGTCGCGCACCTGCTGGTGATAGTCATCCAGCCATTGCTGCTCCTGTTCGCTAAGCAGGCTCCACTCCACCTGGCTTAAATCAATCGGGATAAGCGTCAGCGAAGCAAAGCGGCAGAATCCCGGCTGGCTTTCCACCACTTCCACCTGGTTTTCAATACGAATGCCGTAGTTGTCCGCTAAATAGTAACCCGGCTCGATAGTCATGATGTTGCCCGCCGACAGCGGCCACGGATTGACCTTTTTCGCAATGCGCTGCGGCTGCTCATGGATCAACAACTGATGACCAACGCCATGGCCGGTGCCGTGGTCAAAATCCAGCCCTAAATCCCATAGCGCCCGGCGCGCAAACGCATCCAACTGGTGGCCGTGCGTACCGGCAGGAAATTGCAGGGTGAACATTGATAAAAAGCCTTTCAGCACGGCGGTGTAATGCAATCGCTGCTGGGCACTGAGCGCGCCAAATGACAGTGTACGCGTCGCGTCAGTAGTACCGTTCTGGTACTGGCCGCCGGAATCATTCAGATAGAAGTTGGCGCTGGTGATGGCTTTGTTGGTTTTTTCGCTGCTGTGGTAATGGCACATCGCCGCATTGCTGGCGGAGGCTGAAATGGTGCTGAAACTCTGTTCAATAAAGCCCGGCTGCCGCTGGCGGAATGTCAGCTGTTTTTGCTGCGCTTCCAGCTCGGTTACCGGGTTGCCCGCCGCTTCACGTGCGGGCACTTCGCGCGCCAGCCAGGCGAGGAAATTAACCCACGCTGCGCCATCCTGCTGGTGGCTTTCGCGATAGCCTGCCAGTTCGGTGGCGTTTTTATGCGCTTTGATAAAGGTAATAGGATCGGCGCTCCACAGCACTTCGCCACCCCGCTGTTCAATCGCGAAACGCAGCGCCACTGGCGCGAAATCACCATCAAGCAGGATGCGTTTCCCGGCGGCAATTTGCTGGCAGCGCGGCAGGAAGGCGTCAAAATCATGCAGCGTCAGCGTTGAGGTGAGCTGCGCAGATAACGCGGTGGTTTTCTGCGGGTTCACAAACCACTCGACGGCTCCCTCGCGGCTGAGCAGGGCGAAGGAATGCGCCACCGGATTCATTGCAATGTCTGACCCACGAATATTCAGCAGCCAGGCGATGTTATCGGGCAGCGTGATCGCCAGGTAATCCGCGCCTTTTTCCGCCAGCACCCGCGCGATGCGTGCGCGTTTATCGGCGCTACTTTCACCGCTTATCGCCAGCGGCATCTCACGAATGACGCCGCACGGTGCCGCCGGGCGGTCGGCCCAGATGGCATCGAACGGATCGCTATCCAGCGCCACCAGTTCACAGTGCGTGGCGTTCAGCGCCTGAAACTGGCTATTAACCATCAGCAGTGGCTCAAAACCGATGCGGCTGCCCGCAGGTAAGGAAGCGTTTAACCACTGATCCAGTGGCTCGTTGTGCAAATGGTGGATCTCAAAATCATGGAGATCGACTTCGCTGCGCACCTGCACCTGGTAGCGGCCATCCACGAACAGCAGCGCCTTGTCGCGCAGCACCAGCGCCAGCCCGGCAGAACCGGTAAAGCCCGTGAGCCACTGGAGTTTATTGTCATGTGGCGCGCAGTCTTCGCTCTGGTGCGCATCGGCGCGCGGAACAATCATGCCGTCAAGCTCCATGGCGACCAGACGATCGCGTAACGCTTGTAACGGTGTTGGGGTTTGCATGGTTAATCCTTTTTAATTGTTATCTGAATGGCGGTTCGTTAAAGGTGCGCAATTTACGCGAGTGCAGGCGGTCGCCCTCTGCGCGAAGCAGATCGATGGCGCGGATGCCAATTTGCAAATGCTCGGAAATCGCCCCTTCGTAAAAACGGTTGGCCTGGCCGGGGAGTTTGATCTCGCCATGCAGCGGCTTATCCGACACGCAAAGTAAGGTGCCATACGGCACGCGGAAGCGATAACCCTGGGCGGCAATGGTGGCGCTTTCCATATCTATCGCCACCGCGCGGCTTAAGTTAAAGCGCAGTGAGGAGGCAGAATAGCGCAGCTCCCAGTTGCGATCGTCGGTGGTGACCACCGTGCCGGTACGCAGCCGCTGTTTGACCTCCTCACCCGGCATGTCGCTCACCGCTTTGGTCGCGTCATACAGCGCACGCTGTACTTCGGCGATGCTCGGGATCGGAATATCCGGCGGCAGCACGGCGTCCAGCACGTGGTCGTCGCGCAGGTAGGCATGCGCCAGCACGTAATCACCAATCGCCTGGCTTTCCCGCAGGCCGCCGCAGTGGCCAATCATCAGCCAGACATCCGGGCGCAACACGGCCAGGTGATCGCAAATGGTTTTCGCGTTCGACGGGCCCACACCAATATTAATCAGCGTAATTCCCTGACCGTCAGCGGTGACCAGGTGCCATGCCGGCATCTGGTGCTTTTTCCACGCCAGATCAGAAATCGCCTGCTCAGGCGCTTCCGTATCGGCTGTGATCCAGTTACCGCCCGCGCAGGAGAGCGCGACGTAAGGGCTATCGGGGTTGAGGATCTCGTTACAGCCCCAGCGCACGAACTCATCGACATAACGCGTGTAGTTGGTAAACAACACAAACGGCTGGAAGTGTTCAACCGGCGTGCCGGTGTAGTGGCGCAGTCGCGCCAGCGAGAAATCCACGCGGCGCGCATCAAAATGGGAAAGCGGGTAAAGCTCAGTCGGGTGGAACAGGCCATCGGCGGTCTCGTCGCCAATCTGCGCCAGTTCGGTAGTGGGAAAATGGCGCGTTAAGCCCGCGCTCATTGACCTGTCGAGCGTCAGCTCCGAACCGTCAATCACGTAAGGGTACGGGATTTCATGCGCCGATAACCCCACCTCAATGTGTGCGCCATAGTCCTGACACAGCAGTGTTAATTGTTCGAGTAAATAGGGACGAAACAGCGAAGGACGGGTGATGGTGGTGGTGTAACAGCCCGAATGGGTGAAGCGGGCGTAGGCGCGGGTTTTTGGTGGATTCGTCGCGCTGCCATTCCAGCTTACGGATAACTGCGGATAGACGAATAACCCTTGTGCGCGGGCGTCGGTATCAGGAAGCTGGCCGTCGTCAATATAGCGAGCGATCGCCTGACGAAGGGCCTCGACGGAACGGTCATACAGCGCTTCAAGTTGATCCAGCGCTTGTTCCGGGGTCAAATTTGCACCCTTATTATTCATCTTTATCTCCTTATCTGCTCTACGGCTGTAGCCGATAGTATGTCACAGGAATGTGAAACGAAAGCAGCGCGCAACGGGATTCAGAGGAAACGGATGAGGGAACGATCCGGCGCGACAGCCCGCGCCGGAAGACGGATTAGCCGCTGATTTTCACCAGTGTACGACCCTGGATTTTATTGCTGAGAAAATCGGCAGCGGTTGCCGGAGCCTGTTCCAGCGTAATTTCGGTTGCGGCCTGCTGGTAGTAACTTTCTGGCAACGTGCGTGCGAGATTTTCCCACACGGCGCCGCGCTGTGCGGTTGGCACCATCACGGAATCCACGCCCTGCAAACGGACGTTGCGCAGAATAAACGGCATCACAGTGGTCGGCAGCTCGAAACCGCCTGCCAGACCGCAAGCGGCAACGCAGCCGCCGTAGTTCGTCTGCGCCAGCACTTTTGCTAATACGTGATTGCCAACGGTATCAATCGCACCGGCCCATAGCTGTTTTTCCAGCGGACGGGTCTGTTCAAAATCGCTGCGCGGCAGGATCTCATCGGCACCCAGCTTACGCAGAAAATCATGGGTCGATTCGCGTCCGGTCACGGCAGCAACGGTGTAGCCCAGCGCTTTCAGCAGCACGACAGCGGTACTGCCGACGCCACCGCTGGCACCAGTGACCAACACGGTACCATCCTGCGGTTTAATGCCTGCATTCTGTAGCGCCATGACGCACAGCATGGCGGTAAAACCGGCGGTGCCAATGATCATCACATTGCGCGCACTTAACCCTTCCGGCAGCGCAACCAGCCAGTCACCTTTTACGCAGGCCTGCGCGGCAAGGCCGCCCCAGTGGTTTTCGCCCACGCCCCAGCCGGTGAGGATCACGGCCTGGCCGGGAGCAAAGCGCGCATCGCGGCTTTCGCTCACGCGACCACAAAAATCAATGCCCGGCACCATCGGGAACTGGCGAATAATTTTGCCTTTACCGGTGATTGCCAGCGCGTCTTTGTAGTTAAGGCTGGACCAGTCGATATCGACCCGAACGTCGCCTTCACCCGGTGCGGGCAGGGCTATCTCTTTCACTTCCGCCAGGGTTTTATTCTCACTCTGTTCCAGAACTAATGCTTTCATGACTGCGTTTTCCTCGTCGGATGAGGTGTATTTTCGGCGTTTTCGCCGTCCTGTGCAGATGCTCCATCCCCCGTCATGCTTTACGCAGCAGAGGCGGTTGTTATGCTGTGGTGGAAAAATTGCCAGTACTGATCCAGCGGCTCGACGGAGCGGAACAGTTTGGCGCGCATCACGGCACCTTCCCAGCCGGACCAGAACACACTAGCCAGCTCGCGGCTTGCGGTGTCTGGCGGCAGTTCGCCGCAGGCTTTTGCCTCATCCAGACACGCTGCGATGCGCGTTTCCCAGTCGGTGAGGATCGCTTTCAGGCGCTCAGGGAAGGCTTCCGGTAACAGTGGCGTTTCCTGTAACAGATTCCCCACCAGGCAACCACGGCGGAAGGCGTATTTCGCCATTCCCTGGCCCGCGTGATGCACAAAGGCAGCCATGCGTTGCAGCGGGGAGAGTTGGGTATCGCCTAAAAATTTGTCCAGTTTATGGGCGAAAAAGTCGCCGTAAGCGGCGAGCACCGCCATGCCAAATTCCTGCTTACTTTTAAAGCAGTGATAGAACGAGCCTTTCGGCACTGCGATATTTTTGATCACCGCATCAATGCCCGCCGACAGATAGCCGGTTTCCGTTAGCACTTCCAGACCCGAACGAATCAGCTCCTGGCGGGTATCGGTAAAGTCGCGCTCAACTTTTGGCGGCCGCCCACGGCGGGGTTTTTGCAGTGCTGCTGTTTCGCCATTCATAATTTAGACCGATCGGTTTTAATTCGGCAGAGGCTACGCCGATTTAACATTGCAGGCAAGCGAAAAACAAAAAAGCCCGCGCGAGGCGGGCTTGCAAACGTTGCCGGTTGGCGCTGTTACCGCAAGCGCCAGCGGGCAAAATGGCTTAAGCGGTGGTATTGATATTACGACCGATTGCCGGGTTGGAAGGTAACTGCGGGATCTGCTGAATCAAGTCGCTGGCGATGGTTTTCTGCGTATCGAGCGCTTTTTTCAGCACCAGCGTATTGACTTGATTATCAAGCTGATAAGAGTCAAGGCTGCTGGCTAATGATGCAATTTGTATCGGATCCATGCTGTAAATCCTTTATTGTAGAAAAAACAACCAAAGAACAGCTATGAGTATAGCTGCACAGTTTTTATCGGCAGCAAGCGCGGGATCTTTAAGCGAGGCGTGAGACGAAGCGGATGATGAATAAGCGAAAACCCGCCGTGGCGGGTTTAATGAAGAGAGATTACGTGCGGGGGTTTTCGGCGAATTTCAGCAGGGCATCACCATCCAGCCGGTAACGTACCCATTCACTTTGCGCCCGCGCGCCGATGCTCTGGTAAAAATCAATAGCGGGCTGGTTCCAGTCGAGCACGCTCCACTCCAGACGACCGCAGCGGCGCTCAACGGCGTACTGCGCAATCTTTTGCAGCATCGCTTTTCCGGCACCGTTGCCGCGAAAAGCGGGCGAAACGTAGAGATCTTCCATGTAAATACCGTTGCGGCCAAGCCAGGTCGAATAACTGGTGAAGAACACTGCGTAACCCACGGCTTTGCCTTCGATTTCACAGAGTAAGGCTTCCGTTTTACTCTCTGCGCCGAACAAGGTTTCGCGGATTTCATCCGCAGTGGTGATCACTTCTTCAGGAGCTTTTTCATACACCGCCAGTTCATAAATCATCTCAAAAATGGCGTTTGCGTCAGTCGGGCGGGCCGGGCGGATGATAATGCTCATTGCTGTTCCTGTTGTTTTTACCGGGAGTTCAAAATTGATGGTCGCCAGCATAAGCGGTATCGTGCAAAGAATTAAGTGCAATGAAATCACCAGTCGATGAATATTATGCATCCAACGTTACGCCGTCTTGATCTCAACCTGTTACCGGTTTTCGACGCGGTCTATCGCCACCGTTCTGTGCGCCAGGCGGCAGAAGAACTGGCGATGAGCACCTCGGCGCTTAGCCACGCGCTCTCAAGATTACGCGCGACGCTCAACGATCCGTTATTTTACCGGGAAGGGCATCTTATGTGCCCAAGCGTCTATGCCAGCCAACTCGCGCCCGCTATCGCGTCGGCCTTAGCGCATCTCAACCATCAACTCACCCCGCAAGCAGAATTTAATCCCGCAACGACAACAGACTGTTTGCAGATCGCCATCACCGATTTCACCGCGTTTAGTATTTTTCCCGCGCTGATGGCTGAATTGCAGTACACGGCACCTGGCCTGCGTTTCGAGTTTCGCTATTTGCCGCATAGCCCGGCGCTCAATGAACTGCTGGCTGGAGAAGTGGATTTTGCGCTGGGGTTTAGCGCGCCGCAGGATAGTCATTACGCGGAACTGGACGAGATCGACTGGTTTACCGATGAGTATGTCGTTATCAGCAATCCACGCAGGCAACAGTTAACGCTGGATGATTACCTTGCCGCGCGCCACCTGGTGGTGACGCCATGGAATGAAAGCAAAGGCGTGCTGGACCGGGAACTTGAACGTCTGGGTTACAGGCGGCAGGTGGCGATAAAAACCCCCTCGATGCTCAGCGCGCCTTTTATTATCGCCGACAGCGATCTGCTGATGGCGCTTCCGCGTTCGGCAGCGGAAAAGTTAAAGCAGGCGGCAGGGATCACCATTTTTGCGCTGCCTTTTGCAGTTCCCCCGTTTGAGGTGAAGATTTATTCCCATAAACGCAGCGGCAAGCGAGGGGCGGCACAATGGCTGCACAAAATGTTGAAAGAACTGCCGCACACGCAAACCACGCGCAACACGTAAAGCCTGCCCGTAAGCCAGACTCTGCGCAGGGCACACAAAAACGGCGAGACTCCGTTAGCGAATGCGGCGGGATCCCGCTGTCCTCTCTGTGACGCTTTCGCGCCTGAGTGTGACGGCGTTCTTATTTATTAATAAGACTTTCGCCGGATGAATTAACCTGCCAAAAAATAACACTCTATTTATTAATTAGTTACTTTTTCATAACTTCAAAACGGTTACGTTGTGAAAGATATACAACTTCTATCGATTAACTCGTTTTTTTTTATTTCCGATATAGAGATAAGGCGCGGTTCGAACGCCCGAAGCCGATGCTGTACCCGCCATATAAAACAACAATAGGTACTCATGCCATGAAACTATCCCTCGCGCAAAAACTTTGGCTCCCTCTCATCGTGGCACTGGTGTGCCTTGCCGGGACGCTGCTCTACAGCTCTTTTACGGTCAAAGAAGACCAACTGGCGCTGCGGAAAAACGAGTTGCAGCATGTTTCGCAACTGGCGCTCAGTATCGTCAAAACACAGGCCGCGCTGGTTGATAAAGGGGCGATCACCCAGCAGGAAGCGCAGCAGCGCGCAACCCAGTTGATTAAAGATTTACGCTATGGGGAAACGGGATATTTCACGATTCTCAATACCCAGGCTGAAGTGATTATGCATCCGATCAACGCGAAACTAATTGGTCAGGGGCCGCAGATTGCCGATGCCAATGGCGCCTATATCTTCAGAGATATGGTTGCGGTTACCCGTGATAATCAGGCCGGGTTTACCGCTTACGTTTTCCCTCGTCCTGGCGAGACGGAAGCTCAGCCGAAAATCGCTTACAGCATTCCGTGGACGCCCTGGGGCTGGATCATCACCACCGGGCTTTATGTGGATGATATCGACACGGCATTTCGGGTTTCGCTCTACCAGAACCTGATTGAGTTTGTGGCTATCAGTATTCTGCTGTCGGTGATTGTATATCTTATTAACCGGGGAACACTGCTGGCGCTTGGGGGCGAACCTCGTTATGCCGTCGATGTTGCCGCGCGGATTGCCGCCGGGGATCTTTCGCAGACGGTGGATAAAAAAGCCGGGGACAACTCAAGCCTGATCCACGAAATGGGCGTGATGCGTGAGCAACTGACCGCGGTGATTAAAGATATCCGTGAAGGAGCGGAGATCATTAACACCAGCACCCATGATATTGTTGCAGGAAATCAACAAATTGCCTCTCATTCCGAGCAACAGGCGATGTCGCTGGAACGTACCTCCTCCAGCATGGAGGAGATCACCGCCGCCGTGAAACAAAACGCGGAGAACGCCGGGCAGGCGCGCCATCTGGCGAGTGAAGCCGTGGATATTGCCTCGCGCGGCGGAGTGGTCATGCAGAGCATGAATGAAACCATGAACGGTATCTCCGAAAGCGCCGGGAAAATAGCGAGCATTATCGAGGTGGTTAACGGCATCGCGTTTCAGACCAATATTCTGGCGCTGAACGCGGCGGTTGAAGCAGCCAGAGCCGGGGAACAGGGCAGAGGCTTCGCGGTGGTTGCGGGTGAAGTGCGCAGCTTGTCATTGCGCAGCTCACAGGCGGCGCAGGAAATTAAAGGGCTGGTGGAAGAGTCTGTCACTCGCGTCAACAACGGCTCGTCACAGATCAAAATTGCTGGCAGCAGTATCGACGAGATGATTGTGGCGGTGCGGCGTGTCTCGGACATCATGTCGGAAATCTCTGTCGCCACCGACGAGCAGAGCAAAGGCATCAGCCACGTTAACGAAGCGATTGTGCAAATTGACGCGGTAACGCAGCAGAACACCGCGCTGGTTCAACATGCAGTTTCGGCCGCCAGTGCGCTGGAAGAGCAGACCCGTCGGCTGACGCAGACTGTGGCCTTTTTTAATACCGGCAGATAATCATCGCCTCATCCCGCTAACGGGCCTGCACAGCCAGGCCCGTTAATCTTTATCTCTACCAGCTTCGCCAATACAGGCAAACCCGCACTTGCAATACGGGACCTGACCTTCACTTTTACTGCGGTGAACCGCGTTTTTCCCTGTACCGGCAAGCGTAATCCCTGAGTGCAGCAATACGGCTTGTCAGGAATAGCTGAAAAAACGAGAGGGTTGAAAACTGCGGCTGGTGCCTGGCGAGCAAACGCTCAGCTATCAAAGCCACGTTTTACCTGAATGAAAGGTGATTGGTTTCGCATACTAGCGGTAGAAAAGCAAAAAGCCTGCTTAAAAGCAGGCTTTTTTAAATCTGGCTCCTCTGACTGGACTCGAACCAGTGACATACGGATTAACAGTCCGCCGTTCTACCGACTGAACTACAGAGGAATCGTGTGAACGGGGCGAATATTAGCGATGCCCCTGGCCCTTGTCAAAGGCTGGATCGTTCTGTGGCGATCGTTTGCTGACTATTTCAGCAATCTGCTGTCACGATAAGCACTTAAACGCGCATTTGCACCAAAACTGTGCAATAAGTCTTTCGTGGGGCATCATACAAACCACTGTTTCAGTAATAATTCCCCCGGTTGTAATTAGAATCTCTTATTATCCAGCCTGTTAGCGCCTTTCATTTTGCCTAACTAAAACTGGCAAGCATATTGCAACTCTCCTGACAACATCACATCCGGCGTTGGCACTGGTATCCGTACAGGAGGCAAAATGAACTTAAGACGACTGAAATACTTCGTAAAAATCGTCGATATTGGAAGCCTGACTCAGGCAGCCGAAGTATTACATATTGCGCAGCCCGCGCTGAGCCAGCAGGTTGCCACTCTGGAAGGCGAACTGGATCAGCAATTACTGATTCGCACCAAACGTGGCGTGACGCCGACGGAAGCGGGCAAAATCCTCTACACCCACGCACGGACAATTTTGCGCCAGTGCGAACAGGCGCAACTGGCGGTAAACAATGTCGGTCAATGCCTGCGGGGACAAGTCTCTATTGGTCTGGCGCCGGGTACTGCCGCATCTTCCGTCACCATGCCGCTGTTGCAGGCGGTGCGTACCGAGTTGCCGGAAGTCATGGTTTATCTGCATGAAAATAGTGGCTCAACGCTGAACGATAAATTGCTCAGCGGGCAACTGGATATGGCGGTGCTGTATGAACGCGCGCCGGGCGCGGGGATTAACAGCCTGCCGCTGCTAAAAGAGGATTTGTATCTGGTGGGCACACGTGACTGCCCGGGGCAGAGCGTCGATCTGACGGCGGTTGCCGATATGAATCTATTCCTGCCGCGCGATTACAGCGCCGTCCGTTTGCGTGTTGATGAAGCGTTTTCGCTGCGTCGGCTGACCGCGAAAATCATTGGCGAAATTGAGTCGATCGCCACGCTGACGGCGGCGATTGCCAGCGGAATGGGCGTGACGGTGCTGCCGGAGTCTGCCGCACGTTCGCTGTGCGCCGCGACGAACGGCTGGATGGCGCGTATCACCACGCCTTCGATGAACTTACCATTGTCATTGAACGTTTCCGCGCGCGGCACGCTCTCGCCGCAGGCGCAAGCGGTGAAAGATATTTTAATGTCGTTAGTCAGCCGCCCGGCGATGGAAAGCCATGAGTTGCAGCTGGTAAGTTAAGCATTATTCCTTAATGGAATAAGATGCTGGTTTTTATTATTTGTTCTGCCTGGCCGCAGACTTTAACAATATCGTCATGTCTGACAGGCCAGGAGCAGCAAAGGGTGAATTTCCAGCAACTCAAAATTATCCGCGAGGCGGCGCGGCGGGATTACAACCTGACCGAAGTCGCCAACATGCTTTACACGTCACAATCCGGCGTGAGCCGCCATATTCGTGAGCTTGAAGAAGAGCTGGGGATTGAGATTTTTATCCGTCGCGGCAAACGTTTGTTGGGTATGACGGAACCCGGTAAAGCGCTGCTGGTAATTGCCGAGCGCATTCTTAACGAGGCGAGCAATGTGCGCAGGCTCGCCGACCTCTTTACCAATGACACCTCTGGCGTGCTGACCATTGCGACGACGCATACCCAGGCGCGTTACAGCTTGCCATCGGTGATTAAAGCGTTTCGCGCGCTGTTCCCGGAAGTGCGACTGGAGTTGATTCAGGGCACCCCGCAAGAGATTGAATCTCTGCTGCATAACGGTGGTGCAGACATCGGCATTGCCAGCGAACGCTTAAGCAATGACAGCTCACTCGTGGCGTTTCCCTGGTTTCGCTGGCATCACAGTTTGCTGGTGCCCGCCGATCACCCGCTGGCACAATCCTCACCGCTAACACTCGAAGATATCAGTCGCTGGCCGCTTATCACCTATCGCCAGGGGATCACCGGGCGGTCGCGTATTGATGAAGCGTTTGGTCGCAAAGGGTTAATCCCGGATGTGGTGCTGAGCGCGCAGGATTCCGATGTTATCAAAACCTACGTCGAGCTGGGGCTGGGCGTCGGGCTGGTGGCAGAACAATCGAGCGGCGAAAACGAAGAGGGCAAACTGGTGCGGCTGGATACGCAGCACCTGTTTGATGCCAATACCGTCTGGTTAGGGTTAAAACGCGGTCAGTTACAACGAAACTATGTCTGGCGCTTTATTGAGCTGTGTAACGCCGGGCTGTCGGTCGACGATATCAAACGCCAGGTGATGGAACCGGACGAAGCGGCGATCGATTACCAGATTTAACGAAAGTTATAAGCAACAGCGCCTCCGCATGCGGAGGCGCTGTTTTTATCCCGGAATGAACATCACCTCCTGTGTAGGTGGTTTTTACTGATGCGTGTGCGACGGTGTTTTCATCAGCATCGCTGTCAGGGCGGAGAGCAGACAGCCTGCCAGCAGATAAATGGCGACGGAATGCCACTCGCCAGCGGAAAAGTTCAGCAGCGCGGCGGCAATAAAGGGCGTAAAACCGCCGCCGACCACGCTGGCGACCTGGTAACCGACTCCCGCGCCGCTGTAACGATAGCCCGCGCCGAACATTTCGGTGAACATCGGCTGTTGTACGCAAACCACCATATCGTGAGCGATATTGGCCAGCAGTAACGAAAAGATCACCACACCGAAAATGGAGCGCGCTTCCAGCGCCATAAAGAACGGGAACGCGCTCAGCGCACCGAGCAATGCGCCCGTGATGTAAATGCGCCGCCGTCCATAGCGATCTGCCATCCATGCGAATAACGGAATAGTCAGGCAACTTATCCCACCGACCAGCAAGCCGATATTGAGGAACAGTTCACGCGGTAAACCCAGATTTTGCGTCGAGTAGTTCAGCGCAAAGGCGGTGACGATATACATGGTCAGCAGTTCACACAGGCGCAAGGCGATAATTTTCAAAAACGCGCCCGGATGGCGAAACAGCGCTTCAAACACCGGCGGGCGTTTTTTTGTCTGCGCCGGTTGTTGCGTCTGCGCTCGTTCAAACTCGGCGGACTCCGCCATGCCGTTACGCACCCACAGCGCACCGAGCACCAGTACGATGCTGAACAAGAAAGGCAGACGCCAGCCCCAGCTCAGAAACTGCTCGTTGGTGGTCAGGCTGCTGATGAGCGACACAAGACCTGTGGAAAGCAACAACCCGACGCCATACCCAACCTGAACGCCGCTACTGTAGAAGGCTTTTTTCCCGGAGGGTGCGCTTTCGACAGCCAGCAGCGCCGCGCCACCCCATTCGCCGCCAACGGCGAAACCCTGGATGGCACGCAGGATCACCAATAACGCCGGTGCCCACCAGCCGATAGTGGCAAAGGAGGGCAGAATGCCAATACAGGCTGTGGCGATGCCCATCATCCATACCGTCATCATCAGCATTCGCTTGCGACCGAGCCGATCGCCGAAATGACCAAAGACAATGCCGCCGAGCGGGCGGAATAAAAAACCGACGCCAAACGTGGCGAAAGCGGCGAGCGTACCCATCGCCGGGTCTATCTGCGGGAAAAACTCGCTGTTAAATACCAGCGCGGCGGTGATGCCATACAGTAAAAAATCGAACCAGTCGACCACTGCGCCGGCAAAGCTGCCCCATGCCGCACGGCGGGCGCGATTGAGTGGCGGTGCCTCTTCATCGGGGTGGGTTGTGATGAGCGTGGAGTCCATAGTTGTTCTGTCCGTTCCTCAAAATTGCAAAATTTTCTAGTTTTAATAGGGAGAAAAGGTTACTCACATCGTACGCAGCCAAAAAAAGCCGTTATTGAGACTACAGCGACAGCGGACAGGAGAAAACTCTTTTGCAGAGCGGGCGGCATGAAAGGGGGAATTTAACTCAGGGGGCGTTAATGCGCAGAAGATTATTCGGTAGTTGAATGGTTTGAGTGCGTGGCATTCGGGTGGTCGATGTTAAACCGCAGGCTCCGTCCATAACCCGGCATCTCTTATCGAATACCCGGCCTGTCTGCACACTGGCAGGCCGGGCATGGGAGTTTTCATTGCGTACGACATTGATGGCTAACGTGCGCGATGAATAAGGCGTAAAGCGGCAAGAAGGTTGTTTTTATCCGCCTCGCTGAGGTTCGGTGCCATAATTTGTGCCGACAGCCATGCGGTGTCTGCTTCAGTGAAAGCGCCGGTGAGCAACCGCTGGCTGATGGCGGTGAGCAACTCGCCATCCAGTTGATTTATCTGTTGCCGCGTCGCATCCAGGCTTCTGACGGAGCGGTTAACATCCGGGGTGGCTAACCAGTCGGCCAGATAGCGGTACTGAACGGCCTTGCTGGCATTCATCAACGCGCGAAAAAAAGGTTCCACGGAGCGGGGATCCAGACCCGCGTCCTGGGCATTTTTCACCGCTTCCGCCAGTACTTTTTGTTCCCGCTCTACATCTTCCACCGGGGAGTGATGCTGCGCCTTATAACTGGCGACATCTTTCATGATCAGCATGCGTTCATTGAGTGCAGATGAAAGTGTGCTGAGCGACACCGATGCGACGGAACCTGCAAAAACATTGCCGCACATGAACAGTGATGAAAGGAAAACAACCGCAGACTGGAACATCAACTTACCCTCCTGTCAAAACCCAAAAAAAAGCCGTTCTCGGGGAAGAACGGCGAATCGACCATCACGGCTAAAATCACTAACACGATTCATATTCTATTAGTTGCATTAATGAATTATTTCGAAACGGTCGTTTTGTGTAAGTAAATGAAACGATGCAAATAAGCGACACAGTGTGAGGGTGCAGTGTGAAAATGGCGCCGGAGCCCCAGGGCTGTACAATACGAGCCGCGGAACGGTATGGAACCGACCTGAGGCTGTTATGCCTGTCAGGCTTAACGCTTGTTACCATTGGGAACATTCAGATGACAGATATTACAATCAGACCAGCGCGAAGCGAGCACCTGGCGGCGTTAAGAGCCATTGAACTTGCCGCGTTTGAAACGCTGCGCCAGGCGGGGGCAGTCAGTGGCGCGCCTGTTGCTAACAGCCTGGACGCGTTGCATCAGCTATGCAGGGAAGGGGTGTTGCTCGTCGCGTTCGCGCCGGGCGATATTCCAGTCGGTTTTGCCGGAGCCGAGATCACGGAAAACTGGCTGCACATTGCCGAAGCGGATGTTCACCCGGACTGGCAACGGCAGGGAGTTGGCCGACGCCTGGTGCACGCGCTTTTGGCGGAAGGCAAAGCGCGTGGTTTAAACGGCGCCTCGTTGACGACCGATCGTAATGCGCCCTTCAACGCGCCGTTTTACGCTTCGCTGGGTTTTGCCATCGTTGAAGGCAACGCTATTTCACCCCGGCTGAAAGCGCTGCTTGCCGCGGAAACCCTCGCCGGGTTGGATCCGAAACGCAGGGTTGCCATGCAATTATGCTATTGAATCGATGGCCGCCGTGCTTGATGTGCGAGCGTGCGCCAACGGCTTAGCGCAGGCAGGCAATATATTTCTCACCTGACCGGCGCACAATTTCCGCCGCATTCTGCGCGATCTCCCGTCCTTCAAACGCGCCGTAGAGCTTTGCGAATTTCACTGCATCCAGTCGGCGCGTCATTTCACGAACCGTCTCTGCCGGCAGCGGCAGCATATTCGGGTAGCTCCACATAAAGGAGACGGCATTGGCGCCCGGCGCGACCTGAACGATGTCGCCGGACAGCAGCACACCTTCATCCCGTGCCCAGTGGAGAACGCAGCCACCGGCAAAATGGCCGCCAAGGCGCATGATGCTTACGTCTGATGTCAGTTGCAGCGTGTCGCCATCCCAGAGAGTAATGTGTGGGCTGTCGCGCATGATCCACTCACGATCGCGTTCATGCAGATAAATCGGGGCGTCAAAGGCGGCAGCCCAGTCTTGCATGGTGGTGTAGAAATGAGGATGCGAAATCGTGATAGCCTTGAGCCCGCCCAGAGAGGTGATCAGCGTTTTTGTGGCGTCGTCGAGCGTGGCGATGCAGTCCCACAGAATATTGCCTTGCGCTGTTCTCAGCAGAAACGCGCGCTGCGCAATCGCGAAATCAGGCACGGTTTGGATGCTGAAGAGATCGCTTTCGTGTTGTTGCCATTTATTGACGTGCGAGGCCAGAAGGGCAGGGAACTCAACCCACTTCTGCCCGGTTACCGGCACGAACTGGCGCTCATCTTCGCAGATAGTGCACCGCTGTGGGGGCGTGTCGGTTATTTCATACGAGGTGCCGCACGCATTGCATAAGGTGATCATGGTCGTCCTCTCTGTTCCGGTTACGTCAGTGATAAAGGGGTTTTGCAGAGAATGGCTTCATTTTTGCCGGGCAATGTCCGCGCCATTATGAAGTAACAGCACCTTTAGCATGGCACATGGCGGCTGCGGTATGTGCTGGAGAGTGCGACCAAAAAAAGAAGAAATGCCCGCTGTGCGGCCGAACGGTTCAGCGCGTAGCGGGTTGTATCAGAACGAAGGGCAATATTTTCGCCGGATTTAAGGCTCGTTCGGTGAGAAGGTGTCGCGTTTTTCAGCCCATTTCAGCATCGCATCCAGCGCCGGACACAGAGCTTGCCCCCACTGCGTAAGCCGGTATTCCACCTTCGGCGGGATCTGCGGATAGACCTTGCGCGACACAATGCCATCCGCTTCGAGCTGACGCAGTTGCTGGCTCAACATCTTTTGCGAAATGCCAGGAATAAGCCTGCTGAAATCGGAATAGCGCTGCACTTTTCCATCAAATAAATGAAACAGGATGACCAGCTTCCAGCGGCCCTCCAGTAATCGCAGCACCTGTTCTACGCCAAGCGCGGCGGTATCGGGGGTATAAATCTTACTCATAAGCGTGTTACTAACTTTTTTGTGCGTTCTTGATGATTTGACACTATATGGTGAAAATGAGAGCACCGCAAACCGAAGGAGCCTCTCACCATGTCTTTATCATTACCCGACGCAGTTGCTACCTACTTCGCCATCAGTAATGGCGCAGATATCGCCAACGTTAGCCACTGCTTTACGCCTGATGCCGTGGTTATTGATGAAAGTAAGACGCATCGCGGGCTTGAAGCTATCCAGGCCTGGCAACGCGACGTGCAGAATGCTTTTGACTACACCGTTGAACCGATCCGCGTGGCGGATGACGGAACGCGGCTAACGGTAACCTCACATGTGGTGGGCAATTTTCCCGGCAGCCCGGTGCAGCTTAGCCATGCGTTCACCTTACTGGACGGGAAGATTGCCGCACTGGAGATCGTGTAATGAGCATGAATCTGAACTTACAAGGAAAACGCGTTCTGGTCACGGCGGGCACGAAGGGCGTCGGAAAGGCGGTTGTTGGCCTGTTTCATGACGAGGGGGCAAAAGTGTTAACCACTGCGCGAATCCAGCCTGAAGAATCGTTAGCGGATCACTTTGTGGCGGCCGATCTGACAACGGTTGACGGTTGTCAGCGCGTCGCGCAGGCAGTGCAGAGCCACTTTGGCGGCGTTGACATTATTGTTCACGTTGTTGGTGGCTCGACAGCGCCCGGTGGCGGTTTCGCCGCGCTGGGCGAAGAGGAGTGGCAACAGGAACTGAACCTTAATCTGCTGCCTGCGGTCCGGCTCGACAGAGCACTGTTACCCGGTATGCTCGCGCAGGGGACCGGGGTCATTATTCATGTCACCTCTATTCAGCGCGAACTGCCGTTGCCGGAATCGACAACCGCGTATGCCGCGGCTAAGGCCGCCCTCTCGACCTACAGTAAAAGCCTGTCAAAAGAGGTGTCACCAAAAGGGATCCGCGTGCTGCGTGTCGCACCCGGCTGGATCGAAACCGAAGCCTCCGTCGCGCTGGCCGAACGGCTGGCGCGCCAGGCGGGAACGGATTACGAAGGTGGTAAGAAAATCATCATGGATTCGCTTGGCGGCATCCCGCTGGGGCGTCCATCAAAACCGGCGGAAGTGGCCAGTCTCATTGTGTTCCTCGCTTCATCCTGTGCGGCGGCGATCACAGGAACAGAGCACGTTATCGATGGCGGCACAGTACCCACCGCCTAATCATGACGGGCATTGCGCGTTAATCAGGTCGCCTGCTGTGCAGAAAAGAGAAGGAAGGGCTGAAGGGAAGGCGGCGGCCAGCTGGCTGGCCTGAAAAGCAAAAAGCCTGCTTAAAAGCAGGCTTTTCATAATCTGGCTCCTCTGACTGGACTCGAACCAGTGACATACGGATTAACAGTCCGCCGTTCTACCGACTGAACTACAGAGGAATCGTGTGAACGGGGCGCATACTACTGGCCCCGTACTTGAGTGTCAACACTAAATTTAACACACTGATTCAATTGGCGAATTAAAACACAGGCGGCGTTTTAATGTACCTGCCGTGTACTGTCGTTATCGCAGCCTGCCTGCCCGCGCAAACGGCTTAGCGGATCCTGCCCATAGAAATGGCAGAAGCGCTGCCATAGCGCCGGGAAGCGGGGAGCGAACAGCTCTGGTGCGCTAAAGAAATACTCTGACAGTACGGCGAAACACTCTGCCGGATCGGTTGCCGCGTAGGCGTCGATGCTGGCCGCGCTTTCGCCAACCAGATCGATTTCATCCTGAATGTTGTCCATCGCAGCGCGCAGATCGTGTTCCCAGCCTGCCACTTCACGCAGCGGAATCAGCGGAATGCCGCTGGCGCGATCGCCGTTGCGCGTATCCAGTTTATGCGCCACTTCATGAATAATGAGATTAAAGCCGGAAGCGTCAAACGAGTCCTGAATATCCAGCCAGTTAAGGATAATAGGGCCTTGTTGCCAGCTCTGCCCGGACTGAACCACGCGCTGGTTGTGCACCAGACCAATGTCGTCTTCCCACTCGTCATCAACAACAAACGGCGCCGGGTAGATCAGCACTTCGTGGAAGCCATCCAGCCATTCAAGGCCAAGCTCCAGCACCGGCAGGCAAAACAGTAAGCCGATGCGCGCGCTTTTCAGCGCATCTAAATCGAATCCTTGCAACGGAACCAGGCGTTTTTGCTGCAAAAAGCGCTCAGCCAGATGAACAAGTTTCTCCTGTTCCTCCGACGACAAATTTGCTAACACGGGGGCATTTAACGCTTCTTCCCAGGGGTATTCTGCGCCTTCGGCAGATTCCCTTGTCTTCCAGGGCCACTTAATCATCGTTTTGCTCGCAAACTCGCCACTTGAACCAAATTAACGGGACAGGGTCTGTTAAAATGCCAAATTACCTGGCATCATGGCAACCATCTGAACGGAGAGATGCCGGAGCGGCTGAACGGGACGGTCTCGAAAACCGTAGTTGGGGCAACTCAACCGGGGGTTCAAATCCCCCTCTCTCCGCCATTATTCAAACAGTTACGCGCTTCGCTTTCAACGACTCCCGTCACAGTTGCTTTTCCACTCTTGCATTTGCACATTTTATAACCTTTTCTTAACATAATTGATAGAAATGATTGCCCCTTTTATCATTAATTTTTGTAGCGTTTCGTCCTGGCCTGGAAATGTCATCGCAAGCGCACTCATTCCACTTTTTCTTATTATTTTTTATCCCGTTACGTCTGTTTGTCATTGACACGTGGCACTCTCTTTCGCGGTCTGTGGCCGTTGCGGGTGAGGGGACTCATCAGTCTCGCTGATATATCTTTAAAATTAATCACCAGACGATATGATGAGAGCGTTGTCACATTTATGCTGGGACAATTTCATTCCTTTCCTCCCTTAACCCATGCGGAAAACCATTATGGACGATAAAGCGGTTCGCAGCTTCGGTGGCAAACTGGCACTGTGGGTGTTCTGGATTTTCTGCGTCTATTTTATCTGGACTGTGCTAAACGATATCTGGCCAGTCAGCCAGACAAATTTGCCGGTCGGGTTTAATACTGGCACTGTGGGAACTGCGACAGGTGACTGGCTGAACTCGCTTTTTGGCGTGCTGGTTTTAGCCGTCGTGGGGGTGATACTTGGCGCTATTGCCTGGTACACGCGTCCGCAGGATCCGGATGCCTGAAACAGTACATTAACGGGAACAAGAATGAATGTAATCGACTGGCAGCACCGTTTTGACCAATGGATTTCTCAGCATTTTAACCACGGCGACGCCGCGCATGATGTTTCACACTTTCGCCGGGTCTGGAAAACGGCACAAACGCTCATGCAGGGCCAGCAGGTTGACGCGCTGGTGGTGCTGACCGCCTGTTATTTCCACGACATCGTGAGTTTTGCCAAAAATCACCCGCAGCGTCACCAATCCTCAGTAATGGCGGCAGAAAAAACGGCGGCTATTCTCGCAAGCGATTTTCCTGATTTCCCGCAACACGCCGTGGCTGGCGTGCGCCATGCTATTGAAGCGCACAGCTTCAGCGCGGGTATTGCGCCGCAAACGCTGGAGGCGAAAATTGTTCAGGATGCCGATCGGCTCGAATCACTGGGGGCGATTGGTCTGGCGCGCGTCTTTGCCGTTTCTGGCTTGATGGGCGCGGCCTTATTCGATGGTGAAGATCCGTTTGCCGCCGAACGCGAACTGGATGATAAAGCCTTCGCTCTCGATCATTTTCGCTGCAAGTTGCTGAAATTACCCGCCACCATGCAGACTGAACAAGGGCGTAAACTCGCCGAACACAACGCGGATTTTTTGGTGCACTTTATGGCGAAGCTCAGCGCCGAACTGCAAGGTGATCACCAGCGCGTTGATGAAGCGGTGCTGCGCCGCTTCAGTTTTCATCTGACCTGAGGGAGACGCGCGATGGCGGATGTGCATGATAAAGCAACGCGCAGTAAAAATATGCGCGCCATCGGCACAAAGGATACGGCGATCGAAAAGCGGCTTGCCGCGTGTCTTGTTTCACTGGAACTCAATTTTCGTGTCCAGGACGCCGCCTTGCCGGGGCGACCTGATTTTGTGCTCGACGAGTATCGCTGCGTTATCTTTACCCACGGTTGTTTCTGGCATCACCACTCCTGTTACCTGTTCAAAGTGCCTGCCACGCGCACGGATTTCTGGCTGGCGAAGATTGGCAAAAACGTGGAACGCGATGCGCGCGACACGGCGTTGTTGCTCGAACAGGGCTGGCGAGTGCTGGTGGTCTGGGAGTGTGCGCTGCGGGGACGGTTAAAACTCGGCGATGAGGCGCTATGTGAACGGCTGGAAGAGTGGATCTGCGAAGGGCAACAGACTGCGCAGATCGACACTCAGGGGATTCATGCGATGCCGGTTACTTCTCTGCCTCGCAAGGCGTAACTACCGGGCGCGCCGGAAAGAGGTATTTACCCAGCGTCACCAGTACCACTGCCATAATAATAATGCCCAACGCCAGCCACTCCACGGGGGAGAGATGTTCCCCGCCAAAACTTGTGCCAAGCAGCACAGCGACAACCGGATTGACATACGCATAGCTGGTGGCAACGGCAGGCGAGACGTTGCGGATCAGGTACATATAGGCATTGATAGCGATAATAGAGCCAAACAGCGCCAGATAACCGACGGCGAAGAAACCGGAAAGTGGCGGTACTGCGCTAAGGCGCTCGCCGCTTAATGCCGACGCCGCTAACAACACAATGCCTGCGGCCAGCATTTCGATTGCGCCCGCCATCATGCCGCCCGGCAGCTCAATGCGCGAACCGTATACCGAACCAAATGCCCAGCTTAGCGAACCGACCAGAATCAACACAGCGCCCCACGGATTACCGCTTAAATTCCCGCCGCTATTAAGTAAAACAATGCCTGCCAGACCAATGGCAATGCCAAACCACTCAAGTTTTCGTGTCTTAATGCCGAAAAAGTGACTGAAACATAAGGTAAAAAGCGGAACGGTCGCCACAACAACCGCGGCAATACCCGAGGGCACATTTTGGTGTTCCGCGACGGTCACAAACCCGTTGCCCACCGCCAGCAGCAGCACGCCAATCAGCGCGGCATTAAGCATCGGGCGCAGCGGTGGCAATTTATGGCCGGTCAGTAATAAGACGCCAATCAGAAGGACGCCCGCAGATAAAAAGCGTGTACCGGCCAGCATAAACGGTGGCCAGCTTTCAACGCCAATGCGAATAACAAAGTACGTGGAACCCCAGATAATATAGAGCGCGAAAAGCGCGCCAATAAGCGGTAAAACTTGCCTGAAACGCATAACCCACCACGGCAAAAGATAAGAGGCTTATAGTAAACGTTAAAACTATCGGCCTGGCGAGTGGTTAATTGCATAAGAAGTGTTAAATTTTTGTTGACTGTAAGAGGTGATTTTCGTCCCGCGCTTTTTCCATCATACTGAGAAGCGTTACACCATAAATTTAAAAGGAAGACATTTTGGCAGGAAGTAGTTTATTAACATTACTCGATGATATTGCGACGTTGCTGGATGATATTTCAGTGATGGGTAAACTGGCGGCGAAAAAGACCGCCGGTGTGCTGGGCGACGATCTTTCGCTTAACGCACAACAGGTCACCGGCGTGCGCGCCAATCGCGAATTGCCGGTGGTGTGGAGCGTCGCGCGTGGCTCACTGCTGAATAAAGTGATTCTCGTCCCGCTGGCGTTACTGATTAGCGCCTTTATCCCCTGGGCCATCACACCGTTGCTGATGCTCGGCGGCGCGTTTTTATGCTTTGAAGGTGTGGAAAAAGTGCTGCACACGTTTGCAGCGCGTAAACATAAAGAGAGCCCGGAGGCGCGTCAGCAGCGTCTGGAAGCGCTGGCAGCGCAAGATCCGCAGCAGTTCGAGAAAGATAAAATTAAAGGCGCGGTGCGCACTGATTTTATTCTCTCTGCCGAGATTGTCGCCATCACGCTCGGTATCGTTGCCGATGCGCCTTTGCTGAACCAGGTGCTGATCCTGTCGGGCATCGCGGTGCTGGTGACTATTGGTGTTTACGGGTTGGTGGGAATCATCGTGAAGCTCGATGATATGGGCTACTGGCTGGTAGAGAAACCGGGCGTTCTGGCGCAGGGGCTGGGGAAAGGGTTGTTATTCACCGCGCCCTGGCTGATGAAGCTCCTGTCTGTGGTCGGTACGCTGGCCATGTTCCTGGTTGGCGGCGGGATTGTGGTACATGGCATTGCGCCGTTACATCATGCTATCGAGCATTTTGCCGCGAGCCAGCCTGCACTGCTGCAGGCGCTGGTTCCCATGCTGGCCAACCTGGTGCTGGGCTTTGTGATTGGTGCCGTGGTGGTCGCGGTAATGAAAGGAGTGGAACGTTTACGTGGCGGTGAAAAATAAAATCTCGCGACAGGGATTACGCAAATTTAAGCAACTTCGTCTAAGGTGAAAAAGTTTCGCCCTGATACCGGAGGCAAGAATGGTCTTTTTGGTCAGCGATGAAGTGCAGAGTAAAAAGGGTGGTCCGCTCATGATTGTTACCGGTTATGCCAGCGGCATGGTTGAGTGCCGCTGGTATGACGGCTACGGCGTCAAACGGGAAGCCTTTCGTGAAGATGAGCTGATGCCTGGCGACAGGCGGCGCATCCACGAAGAAGCGTAACCACTAAAACGCCCGGCATTGCTGGGCGTTTTTATTGCCGGATTAAACACGAGCGGGGCGAAAGCGCACTCACAGATATCTCAGGGAGCCCGTGTGCGGCAGAATCGTGTCGTGAAACAGCCCAGGCCGTTCAAACATCTACAGCGCTATTTCGTCCCGGCTCGGGTGGTTAACCTTTGCTTTGTGATCGTCATGGTCTGTTCGACGATTTTGACCTGGCGCGAAGTGATTGTGCTACAAGGCGCGTATGTCGCCAGCCAGCGTAGCGCGCTGGAAAACGTCAGCAATGCGCTGGATATGCAGATTCAGGTCGGCGTAGACCGGTTGCTCTTTTTCCGAAATGGTATGCAGGCGGCACTGCAAAAGCCGTTGGGATTTGAAGTATTAAATTCCGTGCAGGGCGAGTTTGATCGTAAACGCGCCTTACCCTACTGGCAGATCGGGCTGGATAACAGCCGGACGCTGCCCATTTACGGCGTTTCTGACGCTTTAGTTGAGCAGAGCGGGCTGCTGCGTCGCGACGAGGAGCGGTTGCACAACGAACTCACGGCGGCAATGGAGCTTGGCTACCTGTTTCGCCTCTCCTCGGAGGCTGCCATGTTGCCGCGTCAGGCCTATTATTTCTCGCGCGCCGGTTTTTTCCTCTCCACGCGCCCCATTGAGCGTGAGCAGGACATTATTTCCACCTATTACCGCTTATTAACGCGCCCCTGGTTTAGCGGCCAGCAGCTACGGGAAAATCGTGGGCGTGGCGTTCGCTGGTTCACGCTTTTTAACAGCACGGAAAGCGACAATATCGTCGCCGCCAGTGTGCCGCTTGATTATCAGCATTACTGGTACGGCGTGCTGGTCATGAGCTTTCCGCTGAGCGCGATTAAGCCGCTACTGCTTGGTGAACAGCTCCAGCAGGATGGCGGGGAATATCAGCTTTACGATAACCATTTCCGGCTGCTGACCAGCACCCAATCGCCACAGGATGCCAGCGCCGAGTTTGACGAGGCTGACGTGGCGAAGCTGCAAGCGGAACTGACTCGCGATACCGTTGGCGGCCTGAACCTGGGCACCCGCTATGTGAGCTGGCAAAAGCTTAAACATTTTGGTGGCGTCCTGCTGCGTATTCACTCTTTGCGTGAAGGCATCTCCGGGGATTTCGGGCGTATCAGCATCGCGCTCTCGCTGCTGTGGGTGTTGTTTACCGGCATGCTGCTCTTTTCCTGGGTGGTGATCCGCAGAATGGTGACCAACTTGTATAGTATGCAACGCACGCTGCAATGGCAGGCGTGGTTCGACCCGCTGACGCGCCTTTATAATCGCGGATCGTTCTTTGAGCAGGCGAAACTGTTATCTGAAGAGGCGCGGGCGCAGGGGCGACCCTTCTCGGTCATTCAGCTGGATATTGACCATTTTAAGGGCGTCAACGATCAGTTCGGTCATCAGGCCGGCGATTTGGTGTTATCCCACGCCGCCGGGCTTATCAGCAGCTCCATTAGAGAACAGGATGTTGCCGGGCGCGTCGGCGGTGAAGAGTTCTGTATTTTATTACCAGGCAGCACGCTTGAGCAGGCGGTGCAGGTTGCCGAACACATCCGTTCGCGCATTGAAAGTAAAGAGATCCTGATCCATAAGCGCACGACGTTGCGCATCACGGTTTCCCTCGGGGTCAGCGATGCGCAGGAAAGCGGCAATTACGATTTTGAATACCTGCAATCCATTGCCGATAGCCGCTTATACCTGGCAAAAAACAATGGTCGCAATCAAGTCTGTTCAGTGGATGAGATTCCAAACAGATGATCCAGGCCTTCGCGCCAGCCCGCCGCTCCCTCTTGTTGCGTGTGATAAACCCGGGGCGGGCTATCCTGGCGTAGCGTTACCCCCTGGCGATTAAGGCCTTTCACCACCACGGCGTAGTCGACATTATCGAGTAACGGTGCATCGTTTGGTCCATCGCCCAGCCCAACCGTAACCGCGCGTTTGCCCTGGTAATGCCGATATTGTCGGGTCAGCCAGCTTACGGCCTGATCTTTTCCGCCGCGCTCATCGAGCACATGCCAGAATCGTGCTCCCTGCACAACACGTAACCCCAGCTGCGCCAGCGCATCATCAAAAGCAGCCATGCGTTCGTCGCTATCGCGCCAAATCAGCGTTTCAGAGGCTTCCTGCAGCTTTGCGAGGTTAGCCTGCGCAGGCGTAAGGCCAGTTAACTCGGCCAGCACATGTTCATCCAGCTCTGTAAACGTCGTGAATTTCCAGCCATTGCTCTGGCGTAATTGGGTCAGCACGCGGGCGATTTCCGCATGAGGGGAACCGCTAATAATCCGTGGATAGTCGTCATGATCCTGCCAGTGTTCATCTAACTGAATCACCGCGCCGTTTTCGGCAATAAAGGGCAGGCCTTGCAGTTGCAAAAGGTTTTGTATGGCGATCATCTCTGCCGCCGTTTTGCTGCTACAGAGGATCACCGGTATCTTCCGCTGGCGCAGACGCGCAAGCCACTCCGCAGCGGGTTGCCATTCGCCGGTATGGCTATCCAGCAGTGTCCCTTCTATGTCAGTAAAGATCAGTAATGGGTCGTCCAGGCTCGGCATAGTGAGCTCCTTTGGCAGTGTGAGTCGGGAGACTTTTGTCGCGCATTGTATGCAGTAGAATACAGATGTATGTGCTAATTCATTGATTTATAGATATTTCTTGTCTTGATGGTGTTTTGTCTATAAAGTTGTCCCCACATCAGATTCCCTGGTGTACGAATTTTAAGTGCTTCTTGCGAGAGCAAGTTTGTCCCGGCCGTTTCGGCGGCCGGGATGTTTTCTTCAGCGATTCGCCTCCGTAATACTGAAGTCATGCACGTCCAGTTCAAATGCTTCCGCCAGTTCCCGCCAGGTATGATATTCCCGACCATCCACGCTCACGCGCTGGCCATCTTCGTCGTCGACACGATGCACTTCGCTTTCGCTGATTTCGTTAATCGCAGCCAGCAGGGCATCGACATCGATATGCACATCCCGCTTTGCGGTCTCGCTATACTCTTTGACTGTTTTCACGCCGTCACCTCCTTCATAAATGCAGTGTTAAGTATAGTCGGTAGAAAAAATCGCCAGCTAAACGCAGGCACGCTGTCAGGGCAGCGGTTTTGTTCTACACTGGCGTAAATGCGAGAGGAGGGTACTTATGAAGGTTAACGATCGGGTTACGGTCAAAACGGACGGGGGTCCACGCCGTCCGGGAGTGGTATTGGCTGTCGAAGCGTTTAATGAAGGTACGATGTACCTGGTCTCACTGGAAGATTACCCGCTCGGGATTTGGTTCTTTAATGAAAAAGACCACCCGGACGGCGTATTTGTAGAACTTGCAGATTAATATTTCGCCCTCCGGCTGGAGGGTGAATGGATAAAAACAGCCTCAACGCATATTAACAAATATACCCGTGGTAACATTATCTGTTAGCCGCACTACATGATATATAACCTGTTTATTATGCGTTTTAATTTTTCTTTTAATATTACCCTTATGTGATGATACCGTTTTCGCTTTAATATTCATCTGATCGGAGATTTGAATCGTATCCTGCCCGGACATCCACATTTTCAACATGCTGGACTCGGTACGACTTAGTGAAAGTGTTGGTAAGTTAATGGTCCCAACGCTTTTTTTCTCTTTGTTGAGACAATCTCCCAGAATATTATCCAGCGACTCAGGCTTGATTGATTTAGAACTAATCAATAAGTTTTTGCGAACCAAAAGATATTCGTCAAAGTGGATATTGGCGATAGCCATAAACACGATAAAAAGTGTACGGGGATGCTGATTAATGACTTGCTTTATATGTTGACTGCTGCTTGGGTCATGAATAAAGCAGTCCTCATTAATAAACACCACGGTTGGCTGAAGTGTGGCGCAAGCTGATTCGAGTTCATCAACTGTCTGGATGTCGTTGATATCTCGTTTTTTAACCCCCCGGCTTGTCAGATACCCTGTTAATCCCAACCGGGTATAACTGCATAAATCCATAATAATCGTTGACATGGCATACCCTCACTCAATGCGTAACGATAATTCACCACCCGCCAGAAGCTTCAGAAGCCATACAGGAAAAACTTATATTACTGAAGTACGACGCGAAACTTCAGGCGAACCCACTATCCCGTAAAGTTAGGTATAATTTGCCAGGAATCATCTTAAAGTAAAGTAAATGTTGCGTTCTGTGAGAAGGCTAAAAACAAATAAGCCGCGCCAGATATATGGTGGGGGATGTTTTTTAAATTTAACTTTAGGAATATCCTCAGAAAGGCATTACTAAAGGTCAGGGATTACTATTCTGTGGAAGTTCGCTAACAATATCAGCTAACAGATTGAAAATCTCACTGAATAATCGCTCACAATAAGGAGCGATTAACGGCATCATTGCCGCCATCAGTAAAATCCCAACGCTTAACGTAACGGGAAAACCAATCACAAACACCGACAATTGCGGTGCCATGCGGTTCAGTAAACCAAGGGAAAGGTTAATGGTCAGCAGCAATGTGATAACTGGTAATGCCAGCATCAACCCATTGAGGAAGATCATGCCTGCTGCCCGCGTCAGCGCCAGGTAGGCATTGCTGTTTACCGGGTTACCGCCAATCGGCAACGTGTGGAAGGTATCGACCAGCATCGAAATTAACCACAAATGCCCATTGAAGGTGAGGAACAACAGCAGCGCCAGCATATCGAGGATGCGCGCCAGCACTGGCATGTTTAAGTGGCTGGTGGGGTCGACAAAGGTGGCGAAAGAGAGACCCATTTGCAGGCCAATCAGCTCACCGGCGGTACGAATCGTCGCAAAGGCGAACTGCATCGTAAAACCGAGCGCAACGCCAATCAGGATCTGCTGTAGCGCCAGCCACAGTGCCGCCGGGGCGAATACCGGAACATCCGGCGTTGGCGGCAGGGTGGGGGCGATGACGATGGTAATCACAATCCCCAGCCCCACTTTTATCCGCCGCGGAATACGCGATTCGCTAAGGATCGGCGCGGTCATAATTAACGCCATCACGCGCAGCAGCGGCCAGAAATACATACTGATCCAATGCAGCCACTGATCGCTGGTGACGTTCAACATAAGTCGGCTTACCCGATGATATAAGGAATGTTGTTGAACAGGGTGCGCATGTAATCAAGCAGTAAATTCAGCATCCACGGCCCGGCAACCACAATCGTGACAAACACGGCGATGATTTTCGGGATAAAGGAGAGCGTCATTTCGTTGATCTGCGTCGCCGCCTGCAAAATACTGATAACCAGGCCTGTAACCAGCGCAACCAGCAGCAGTGGGGCAGCGAGCGCGAGTGCGACTTTCATCGCCTCGGTGCCCATCATCATGACCGATTCTGGTGTCATCGCTTACTCCTAACTGTAAAAGCTCTGGGCGAGCGAGCTGACCAGTAGCTGCCAGCCATCGACCAGCACAAACAGCATCAGTTTGAACGGCAGGGCAATGGTTGCGGGCGGTACCATCATCATCCCGAGCGCCATCAGGACGCTGGCGATCACCAGATCGATAATCAGGAACGGAATAAATATCGTAAAGCCAATCTGAAAGGCGGTTTTCAGCTCGCTGGTCACATAAGCGGGCAACAGAATACGCATTGATACGGCTTCCGGACCCTGAATCGGCGGGCTATTAGACAGACGGGCAAACAGCGCCAAATCGGCTTCGCGCGTCTGGCGCAGCATAAATTCGCGCAGCGGCTGCGCGCCGCGTTCCAGCGCCACATCGACGGAGATTTTATTCTCGCTAAACGGCTGATAGGCGTCGGTATAAATCTTGTCGATCACCGGCGACATAATAAAAAAGGTCAAAAACAGTGCCAGCCCAAGCAGCACCTGGTTCGGCGGCGCAGACGGTGTTCCCAGCGCGTTTCGCAGCAGGCCGAACACAATGATGATGCGGGTGAAGCTGGTCATCATCAGCAAAATGGCGGGCAGGAAGGTAAGCGAGGTAATAAATACCAGCGTCTGCACCGGCAGCGACCAGCTCTGGCCACCACCGGCTATCGGCTGGCTAATCAAACCCGGAAGTTGTGCAAATGCCGCAGGGGCAACCAGCCATAATCCGGCCAGCGCAAAAGAGAACAAACGGCGCATCAGGATCTCCCGGAACGCTTAAGCAAATTCTTCATCACGGTCTGGAAATCCACATTTTTCACGTTCACGTCTTCACTTTCTGCGGGTGCGGGAGGAAGTTTGTGCAACAGATTGATGTTGGTGGGCGTAACGCCCAGCACCAGGCGTGCATCCTCAACATCCACAATCACCACGCGTTCACGCGGGCCAACCGTGGTGCTGGCGGTCACTTTTAAACCCCGGCCGCTGGCGGTTTTGCCGCCGAGGCCAAGGCGTTTGGCAAGCCACGCGATAATCAAAATTAACGCGATCATGCCAAACAGCGCGCCACTGACCTGCAACAGTGGCGAACCGGAAAGGGCAGACGGTTGGGAAACCGTGGCCTGTGTTTTCATGCTCGACTCAGCGGCTCAAACGACGCATACGCTCGGAAGGGGTGATGATATCGGTGATACGTACGCCGTATTTATCCGCAACGACCACCACTTCACCCTGAGCAATCAGATAACCGTTGATCAGGATATCCAGCGGTTCGCCCGCCAGCCCGTCAAGTGCCACCACGGAACCCTGCGTCAAACGCAGCAGCTCTTTAATTGTCATACGCGTACGACCCAGTTCCACGGTCAGTTTGACCGGGATATCCATAATCAGGTCGATATCCTGGAGAGTGCCGCCAACATCACCACCGCCGAGCTGCTGGAACACGGCATCGGCCGCGCTTTTCGTAGCGGGAGTGGTTTTTTGTTCGTTCAACGCGTCAGCCCACAGATCGTCCAGTGCTCCGCTGTTCTCATCGGACGGATTGTTCATATCACTCATTTGGGCTGTTCCTCATTCAGCGAATTCAAAATCGGGTTTATCAAGTGCTCTACACGTAACGCATATTGTCCGTTGACCGTACCATACTGGCTCGTTAACACCGGTACGCCGTCCACATGAGCGATAATGCGATCGGGTTTATCAATCGGCAGCACATCGCCGGGTTGGAGCTTAAGTATCTGCGACAGGCGCAGGGGAATATCCGCGAAATTGGCAATCAAATTCAGTTCAGAGTGCTGAACCTGACGCACCAAATTGTCACGCCAGTTCTGGTCTTCACTGCGTGAGTTTTCCAGCGGCGGGTTGACCAGCATTTCGCGCAGCGGTTCTATCATGCTGAACGGCAGACAGATATTGAACTCACCCGTCAGGTTACCGATCTCAACATGGAACGGGGTATTGACGACGATATCGTTCGGCGATGTCGTAATGTTGGTAAATTTGACCTGCATTTCCGAACGCACATACTCCACGTCCAGCGGGTTAATCGCCTTCCACGCGTCGCTATAGGCTTCGAGCGCCAGCTTCAGCATGCGATTGATGACGCGCTGTTCAGTGTGCGTAAATTCACGGCCTTCCACTTTCGTTGGAAAACGCCCGTCGCCACCGAACAAGTTATCCACGGCGATAAACACCAGGCTTGGTGAGAAAACAAACAAGCCGGTGCCACGCAGGGGTTTCAGGTGAATCAAGTTCAGGTTGGTCGGAACGGGTAAGTTACGCGCAAACTCGTGATAGGGCTGGATGCGGATCGCGCCGACGGTGATATCCGGGCTACGACGCAGCAGGTTAAACAACCCCATACGGAACTGACGCGCAAAACGCTCGTTGATGATCTCCAGCGCTTGCAGACGCTCACGCACCACGCGGCGCTGGGTATTGGGATCATAGGGGCGAATATCACTATCGCCACCCATACCCGGTTGCGGATCATCACTCTTATCGCTGTCTCCGTTGAGCAGCGCATCGATTTCGGCCTGAGAAAGAATGCTATCGCCCATGTCTTTACCGCAAAATGAAAGCTGTATAAAGAACGTCAGTGACTTCCTGCTTCGGCTGTCCTGGCACTAATGGCGTTGCGATCGTCTCTTTAATCGCGGTAGCAAGGTTCTGCTTGCCTTCGTTGGTTGCAAGCTGTGCTGCGTCCTGACGTGAGAACAACATCAACAAGCGGCTACGCACTTCCGGCAGGTATTCGCTCAGTCTGGCGCGCGTCGCGTCATCTTTCAGACGCAGTGTGATACCGACATACAACACGCGGTCAGCATCGCCCAGGTTCACGGTAAAGGTGTCGAGAGCGAAGAAAACCGGCGCTGGCGGAGGAGGCGCTTCCACTTTTGCGTTAGCCGCAGGTTTCTGTTGCATACGCCAGTAACTATAGCCAGCGGTGGCGCAAGCTGCGAGTGTGATTAACACCAGCAGCGGGATCCAGATAGAGCGCTTACGTTTTTTGTTAATAGCGGAGTCAGTCATCTGTTACGGGCTTCCTGTTAGTACTGCTTATGAGCTGATTATCCCGTGTCCTGCTCCCGTCAAAGGGTGGAAAAGACGGGGATAATCATGCTACCTCTGGCGTTTAGGCAAAGATGTCGACTGCGCCGTTACCTCGAGCTGCAGATTGCAGGCTCGCCGGGGCGACTAACGCGTCGCCATCATCCGTGCCAAACAGATCGCCTGAGCCCGAACGTGAAGCCTGTTGCTGCTGTTGCGAGGCCTGCTGTTGCTGCTGACCGGCAAAAGACTCACTGCTGATATTGCTCTGACCCAACTGAATACCGCTTTCTGCAAGCGACGTACGCAGCATCGGCAGCGCCGCTTCCAGTGCCTGGCGAACATGGCTGTGCGCCGACACCATCTGCAACTGCGCCTGGTTATCTTCGAGCTTAATGGAGATCTGCACCTGGCCCAGATCTTCCGGATGCAGACGCAGCTCCGCGCTCTGCTGACCCTGACGGGTAAAGAGCGTGACATGCTGGCTGATATTCTGCTGCCACTCATGGCTACCCAGCGGAGCGCTGACAACCGGTGCGGCGACAGGCGTGCTGGCCTGCGCGGCGCTGGCGGTGGTGGTCACCGGCGCGATGCTGGCAGTGGTATTGGTGGTTTGCAGCGCATTGTCATTATCTTTCTTCACCGCCGCAGACGAGGAAGCGAGCACCGCCGTCTGCTGGGCATCATCCGCTACATGGAACGGCGTGGTGCCGGCAGCGCTGTCGTTTTTCGTACTGCCACGCGGTAAATCGGTATCTGCCGTCAGTGAACTGGTGTTCAGTGCGCGGTTCGCTGCTTTGGCGACATCAACGCTGCTGCTGGCACTTACCGGTTGTGCGCTGGCGGTGTTCAACTGCGCGGCTTGTTGATGCGGCAGCATCGCCATCAGCGCGCTTAACCCTGCCAGCTCTTCATCACTTAAATCGGTTTTGTTTTCGCTGTCACCGGCTTTGGCCGTTTTGCTTAACGCGGCCAGCACATCGGTTTTCGCCGCAGGCGTCAGGCCAGAAAACAGTTTTTGCACATCGGCGTCGCTTGCTGCCGATGCCATTACATCGCTTTTCGCGCTCTGGCGCGCCAGCAGTTCCGCCAGTTTTTGCGCCGGCGTTTGTGCCTGCGTCTCTTCGCCGGTGGCTGCGGTTGCCGCCAGGTTGCCTTTCGCCAGCTTGCCGCTCAGGGCTGCGGCTTGCAGATCGGCAAGCGTGATGGGCGCATCGCTCTCCTGTCCCTGGCCGCCGGTCATTGCACCCGTCAGCAGAGCGAGGAAATCTTGTGCAGAATCGCCGCCGCTTTTGCCGGCTTGCACACCGGTGGTGGCATCGGATTCTGTCATTAACAGTTTTGACAAGTTGATCATTCTATTTTCCTCAGGGACGCGCGCTGTGCAAATTCATCCATTTTTTTCTGATCGAGACGGTTTTCCGCCAGTAACGCCGCGGCGCTTTGTCGGTCCTGCAAGGTTTGCCAGGCTTGTAAACGTTGTTTCTTTTCACGCCAGCTACCCAGCGCACTATCGACTTTTTCATTCCACTGCGCTAACTGCTGACGGTGCTGCTCAATCGCTTTTTCCAGCGTCTGAATAAACTGCTGATAATTCTGCCAGCGTTGGTTATCAATCCCCTGGCTCATGTTGTTATTCAGACTGCTGCGATACTCATGCTGATATTCAATCAGCATTTTTAATTGCTCTTCCGCTTGCTGGCAGCCGCGACGCATTTCGCCCAGTTTCAGGGCGGCGTCGTCAACTTCTTTCTCTGCCAAATCCTTTAGCGTCGTTAATGCGCTGTTTTGCGTCATAAGTCAGCTCTCCACTACCTTAGACTGTCGGGAAGATCAGCTCTAATGCCTGCATTGAATCTTCCCACCCGGCACGTTCAAAAATGCCCTGCTGCAGGAAGGCTTCCAGGTGTGGCCACAATGCGATGGCTTTATCCAGCATTGGGTCGCTACCGCGCGCATATGCGCCAACGCTCACCAGATCGCGGTTACGTTGGAAGCTCGACAGCAACTGTTTAAAGTTCCGGACTCTGGCGTAATGTTGTTCCGTAATTAACGCTGTCATCGCACGGCTGATAGAGGCTTCAATGTCAATCGCCGGGTAGTGACCAGCTTCCGCCAGGCGGCGAGACAAGACAATGTGCCCATCAAGAATGGCTCGTGCGGAGTCAGCGATCGGATCTTGCTGGTCATCCCCTTCGGTCAGAACGGTATAAAACGCGGTGATCGAACCGCCGCCGTGAATACCGTTCCCCGCGCGTTCCACCAGCGCCGGTAATTTGGCGAAGACAGAAGGGGGATAACCTTTCGTCGCTGGCGGTTCGCCAATTGCCAGCGCGATTTCACGCTGCGCCATGGCATAACGCGTCAGGGAGTCCATGATCAGAAGCACATGCTGACCGCGGTCGCGGAAATCTTCAGCAATGCGCGTCGCGTACGCAGCGCCCTGCATACGCAATAAAGGAGAAACGTCTGCCGGGGCGGCAATCACCACCGAGCGTGCGCGGCCTTCAGCGCCAAGGATGTTCTCGATAAAATCTTTTACTTCGCGGCCACGTTCACCAATCAGCCCCACGACGATAACGTCGGCCTGGGTATAACGGGCCATCATGCCTAACAACACGCTTTTACCGACGCCGGAACCGGCGAACAGGCCCATACGCTGGCCACGTCCGACGGTCAGCAGCGCGTTAATGGCGCGAACGCCGGTATCGAGCACATGCTCAATCGGCGTACGTTGTAAAGGGTTAAACGGCTGGGTGACCAGCGCGCCGGTCTCACCGGTTTCCGGTGCCGGCAGGCCGTCGAGCGGCTTGCCGCCGCCATCCAGCACGCGGCCAAGCAGGGCAGGGCCGAGCGGCAGTTGTTTACCGCTTTGCAAACCATCACCTAACACGCTGCGGGCATAGACGCGCGCGCCAGGCAAAATACCTTCGACTTCTTCCAGCGGCATTAAAAACAGGCGCTGGCCGTTGAAGCCAACCACTTCACATTCGACTTCGCGCGTTTCGACACCGTCCTGACGCTCAATAATGCAGGTCGCGCCCAGCGGCAGTTGCAGGCCGGTGGCTTCCAGCACCAGACCTGTCGCGCGGGTCAGCCGACCATAACGGCGCACAGCGGGCAGCTGCGCCATTTTGACTTCAAAGTTATCCAGCGTCGTGAGCCAGCGGGTCAAACGTGCGGTCATTAAACTACTCCCGGCGCCGCCAGACGGCACAGTTCCTGCCAGCGTGTTGCTACGCTGGCGTCAAGATCGCCTTCATCGGCGGAAACCTTGCACCCGCCCGGATGCAGGGTCGGGTCACCACGCAAACGCCAGCCGTGCAGGCTGAGGGTTGCGCCAAGCATCTCTTCCACGCGTTGCAAGTCGTCCGGATGCACGCGTAACTGCGGTTTCCCGCTGAACAGCGGTTCCTGCTGAATTAAATGCTGGATCTGCTTAATCAGCGCGCTGTTATCAACAACCGGCACCTGGCCTAACACCTGGCGCGCGGCTTCCAGCGCCATCTGCATCAGACGCGAGGCGATAACGCTGTCCAGCGCATCCAGCGTGTACTGGAATTCGCTGACCAGCTGCTGCATACGCGCATGGATCGGCGCCTGTTGCTGGCGTGCCTGATTGAGACCATCTTCGCGCCCCTGCGCCAGCCCTTCCTGATAGCCGACGTCGTGACCGGCTTTGCGGCCTTCCGCCAGACCGGCGTTATACCCGGCGTCGTGCGCCTGCATCTGGATCTGCGCCAGCTGCTGTTGCAGCTTCTGCTCCTGGGATATCTCGTCTTCTTCGCCGTCCGCTTCATCGGCTGACGAAGACTCTTTCGTCAGCAGGGGAGCGAACTCGGCAGCCAGCGGCAGTGCCAAATCGTCCGGCTTCCAGACTTTCCACGGCAATTCATTAGACATAGGTATCCTCGCCGCTGCCAATTACCATCTCGCCGGTCTCCGCCAGACGGCGAACGATGAGCAGGATGGCTTTCTGTTCGTTTTCCACCTGAGACAGACGCACCGGCCCACGGTTGGCCAGGTCGTCGCGCAGGATATCTGCCGCACGCTGCGACATGTTGCGCAGGAATTTCTCGCGCAGTGGCTGCTCGGCGCCTTTGAGGGCAACCAGCAGGGATTCGGAATCCACTTCCTGCAGCAGGCGCTGGATGCTGCGGTCGTCCACATCCACCAGGTTTTCGAACAGGAACATCTCGTCGATAATTTTCTGCGCCAGTTCGCCGTCGAACTCGCGAACGGCGGTAATAACGGCTTCTTCCTGCTGCGTTTTCATCAGGTTGATGATTTCCGCCGCGGTTCTCACGCCGCCCATTTTGCTGCGTTTGAGGTTCT
Source organism: Kosakonia pseudosacchari (assembly GCF_900184035.1). Taxonomy (GTDB): domain Bacteria; phylum Pseudomonadota; class Gammaproteobacteria; order Enterobacterales; family Enterobacteriaceae; genus Kosakonia; species Kosakonia pseudosacchari. Next base: position 11,863 of record NZ_FXWP01000020.1, on the reverse strand, counting down.
GGCCGTCGAGCAGGTTGTTCAGCACTTCGGTCAGTTCCGCCAGCGCAGCAGGCTGTACGCCGCCGAAGGTGGCAATACGCAGCATCACATCGTGGCGCATACGCTCGTCAAACAGCGCAAGGATATCCGCCGCCTGAGAACGTTTGAGGTGCACAAGGATAGTGGCGATGATCTGCGGGTGTTCGTCGCGGATAAGGTCGGCGGCGCTCTGCGGCTCCATAAAGTTGAGCGTCTCGATGCCGCTGGTGGTATCGCGCGTTTCGAGAATATCTTCCAGCAGGCTGGAAGCACGCTCTTCGCCAAGGGCTTTCACCAGCACCGAACGCAGGTAATCGTTGGCGTTGATGTTCAGCGCCGCGAATTGTTCCGCTTCGTTCTCGAACTCCTGCAACACGTCCATCAGCTGTTTGTTGGAGATCTGACGTACGCTGGCCATCGCGGTACTCAAGTGCTGGACTTCGCGGGCGGAGAGGTGTTTGAACACCTCAGCCGCGCGATCTTCGCCAATGGTCATCAGCAGGATGACGCTTTTGTCCGTTCCGGAAAGATTATTGCTCATGTTCGTTACTCATCCACTGGCGAATGACCAGCGCCACGACGCGCGGATCGTTATCTGACATTTCGCGAATACGCTGGCTCATTACCTCGGCGCTCAGGCGCTGGTTAGAGCGACGTTGCTGGTTCTGCTCGTCTTTGCTGAGGCGCACTTCCACCGATTCTTCGATTTCCGCTTTGGCCTGTTGCGCTTCCTGCAGGGCTTTCGCCTCTTCCTGGCGGCGTACCAGCTGCGGACGAACCGCTTTACGCCACAGCAGCCACGCCACGATGAGAACCAGCAACCAGCGACCTGCGGACATCAGCTGTTCGATAAACGACTGCTGCTGCCAGAATGGGAGCTGACCACCGAGATCGTCCGTTGCGTTGAACGGCGAGTTGACGACGTTCAGGGTGTCACCGCGTTTCTCGGTGTAACCCATCGCTTCGCGAGTCAAATCTTCAATCTGTTTAATCTGGTCGGCTGTCAGCGCGGCGGTTTTGCCACCCGGCAGCGAACGATAGTTGACCACCACCGCCACAGAGAGGCGCTCGATATCGCCAACATTCATTTTGGTGTGGCGGATCGTACGGTCGACTTCGTAGTTATTGGTTTCGTTATGCGTGGTGTTACGCGGCCCGGTGGTGGTGCTTGCCGTGCTCGTGCCTTGCTGACCCTGCGCATTTTGATTCTGCTGGCCGTTCTGCTGATTGGCAGGCGGCGTGGTGATCGGCGCGCTATTCGCCGGGGCAGGCTGGTTCGACAACGCACCCGGAACGCCGCCAGGGTACTGGCCGCCAATCTGCTCGCTGCTGTTTACCTGACGCGAACGCAGCACTGCCTGTGACGGATCGCCGCCGTTTGGCGTGTATTGCTCTTCCGTCTGCTCTTTATTCGAAAAGTCGAGTTTCGCCGTTACCTGCGCGTGAACGTTGCCGTTACCCACGATAGGCCCAAGGATCGCTTCGATACGACGCTGGATACGGCCTTCAACGTCGGCGGTGTATTTCAGTTGCGCATCATTCAGGTCACGACCGGCAACGCCGGATTGGGTCAGCAGACGACCGCTCTGATCGACAACGGTAACGTTGCCCGGCGGCAAACCAGCCACCGCGCTGGAAACGAGGTGTACGACGGCGCTGATCTGGCCGTCATCCAGCGCGCGTCCCGGCTGTAAATTCACCGTGACGGACGCGGAAGGGGCTTTCTGTTCGCGCACGAACAGCGACGGTTTTGGCATCGCGAGGTGAACGCGCGCGCCTTTTACCGGGCCGAGTGCTTCGATGGTGCGCGCCAGTTCGCCTTCCAGCGCACGCTGGTAGTTCACTTGTTCGCTGAACTGGCTGATACCAAATTTTTCCTGATCCAGCAGTTCAAAACCGACAGCGCCGCCTTTCGGCAGCCCCTGTTGAGCCAGTTTCAGGCGCAGTTCCTGGACTTTATCGGCGGGAACTTCAATAGCACCGCTACCGTCAGCAAAGCGGTAGGGGACGTTCATCTGCGTCAATTGGGTGACGATAGCGCCGCCGTCCTGATCGGACAGGTTGCTATAAAGCGTGCGGTAGTCCGGGCTTTTCGCCCACAGTACCATAGCAACAACAATGGCAACCGCTGCTGCAGCGGCCACCATTAAAGGAATTTTGGGGTTCGCGCGTAAGCGGTTAAGCCACTCAAGAGATTTATTCTGCGGTGCAGTTGTTGCAGTCGCACTCATTGCGCACCTCGTAACTCTGGGTGGATGTTGTTATTTGAGTTGAGAAACAAAACAGACTCCCGGGTCGGCAAACTCGACAAATGTCCATTAACTGGCAGTGTCATTATTTGATGAATCCGAATTTTCTATGCCTCAAATAACCTGGTTTTTTATCGCTATTTACCGCCATTATCCCATTGACAAGCTGTTAACCTTGTCAGGTATCAAACCATCCGGGGATTTACCATGGCTATACAGGGCATTGAAAGCGTCGTCAGTCAGTTGCAGGCAACTGCCGGGGTTGCGCGTAATCAGAGCGTGGAGAGTGAACCGTCTATCAGCTTCGCCGGGCAACTGCATGCTGCGCTGGATCGCATTAGCGACACGCAAAACGCAGCGCGTACCCAGGCGGAAAAATTTACACTCGGTGAGCCGGGTGTAGCGCTGAACGACGTGATGACCGATTTGCAGAAATCATCGATCTCGTTGCAAATGGGTATTCAGGTACGTAACAAACTGGTTTCTGCATACCAGGACATCATGAACATGCAGGTGTAGTGAGCCTGACTCACGCATAACCACGAATAACGGGAAGATAACCACCACGCTGGCGGTTATTTTCCCCTTCTTTTGCGTGCCTCGCGCTTTTTCACCCACTTCTTTTTCCTCCTTACTACCCTATTGCGTGGGCACAGACGATCACATCGACCATTGCCGTTGCGGGTAAAGTCATTTTTACCGTTTTCCACTGACGATACCCGAAGGACAGATTGCGAATGTTTGCCCATATGAGAATCGCCCGGCCCGTAACCGACCTTGAACTGAGCTGCCGCATGTATTGCGACGCGCTTGAACTGCGCAAAATTGCCGATTTCACCGATCACGAGGGATTCAGCGGCGTGATGCTGGGGCATCGCGCTGTGCCCTGGCATCTTGAATTTACCCTTTGTCACCACCATCCTGTCACACCTGTCGCGACGGCCGAGGATTTGCTGGTGCTCTATTACCCGGATGCTGATGAATGGGCTGCGCGCTGTGAAGCCATGCGCAAAGCCGGTTTTACAGAAGTCGTTTCGTTTAACCCTTACTGGGATATTTCAGGCAAGAGCTGGCAGGATCATGACGGCTACCGCGTGGTGCTGCAAAACAGCGCATGGGTAACAGACTGAATGCGATGAGTTTTATGCTAGGGCATTTTCCGCGCTTAAAATTAGTGCGCGCGCGGGCCCCGCTTCGTAAATATTCCTTGTGACGAAATATCTGATTATTGCGTGCTCTTTATTATATTGACATAAATATACACTTTGTTTTTTACACTGTAGCGCCTGTAACGCAGCGGTGAGGAATATCATGTATCGGAGTACGGAACAAATTGATAATATTCTTTTTGATCTTAATAAGGCAGTTGACGCGCATTATGATTGGTTAATCAATATGTTTGCCTGTGTGGTCAATAATAATATTGAGCAGTCGGAAAGTATTAATGTGAACTCGCACCACCTGTGCCATTTCGGTCGCTGGCTGGACGGGCATCAATCCATGGATCAGGAGGAGTCCAACTGCCTGCAGGCAATTGAGGCAACACACACAAAAATGCATCACTGCGGTCGTGAATTGATGTGGGTGATTAGGGATAAAAAAACAAATACGGATAAATTTTCAGAATTTAAGCATCGTCTTACGTTATTTTCTGCAGCGGTAACCGCTTATAAAATCTATTTATTAAAGATGCGCAGTAGCGTTGATATATTAACAGGCTTGCCAGGCCGCAGAATGCTGGATGAAAGATTTGAACAGCAATTGAAAGACGTATCCGATCAGAATATGTATATGCTGCTGCTTGATATCGATCGTTTTAAAAATGTGAATGATACCTACGGGCATCTTGTCGGCGATGCTGTTTTACGTGAACTGGCGCAGCAATTGCGCGATCGGATCCGTGAGGGTGACACCGCCTACCGCTACGGTGGTGAGGAGTTCATTATTATTTTATACGCGCCTTCGGACAGAGAGGCGTGCCAGGCCGCGCTGCGCCTGTGTAAATCGGTTGCAGCGACAACCATTCGCTGTGACGATAAAGCGCTTAACATTACGGTGACCATCGGTGTGACGCAGGCGTGGGCGGGCGAGTCTATTGGCGTCGTCGTGAAAAGAGCCGATGCGGCGATGTACCGGGGAAAACAGACCGGGCGCAATCGCTGTATGTTAATGGATGAAGGCGGTGAGATTCACCTTATTACCAGCTAATACTCCGTTATCGCAGGTTGATTTGTTTTATGTCGCGCTCATTGTTATCAAGGGTTCTGTTATCAACAGACGGGTGACGTTATTTTTAGGCATAATAAAAAAGCCCTTCAAAGGGCTTTTTTAACGCAGGAAAACAGCGGATGAATTACAAATTCTGGTAGCGGTCTTCAAGGCTAATATAGTAAGAGGAGTTGACCAGCGCTTGTTTAAGGGCATGCCGGTTTTGACTGTCAAAGAAGGCATAATTAATTTTACCGGCCAGAGCCAGGCCTGTCGGGCGCATCATATGATACGCGTTGTCACCTGAGCCAATTTTCGGTGCAACATAATTTTTAAGCAGGTCATTGCCCTGCAGATCAAAACTCTCGTTAATACCCAGTGATTTGTGATAAATCACCTGTAATAACAAACTCAGATTATAGTTATCCGGGTGGCTTACCGTTGAGTAGCAATCCGGATTCGCGGAAAGTGTACGGAAATACTCTTCAGAATAATCGAAGTAAAGCTTACCTTGTTGAAATAAGGTGCGGTATTTCAGCGCATCTTCTTTAAGCATAGTGGTCTGTTTTTCACTGGAAAAACGCACGGAATGGTACGCTTCCACCACGTTTTGAATACCCACATTGGTGAGATAAAGATGCAGCATGCGGTAATCGACGTAGACCATAAAATCAGGGATTTTATTTTTATAGTACCCGAGTTGCGGCGTTGAAATGCGGGATTCCATGGTCGGCAGCATAGTGATATCGAAGAATTGACTTAAGGCTGCCGTTGAAAACGGTCCCCATTTGTCCGCATGATGCTGCATAAAAATGAAATCACACTGTTCTAATTCGTGATAGAAGTTAATGAAGTCATTATTTCGTTAAGTTTATAAATAGGCATATTGAAAATGCCGTCGAACTTACCTTCATGCAGCCCGCTGACGTTCATTATCAAATTTCCCAGAACTTCAAGTTGGCAATTACCAATTAATGCTAATTTCATTTTATAAACGCCCCCAGGTTTATGCATTCCGTTGTAATTACAGCGCCTAATTTTATCGTTAGCCTGGGGGAGGAGTACAGGTAAAACCTTATTTTTGTATCAAATACCGGATCGTCGGCCCATCCTGCTGAATATCCAGTACGGTATAGCCGTGATTACGCGCATCCAGAGGGATATTGTTAATGGATTGCGGGCAGTCGCTTACCACTTCCAGAATCTCGCCTTTTTTTAACTGCGGCAGCGCTTCCAGTGTCGCAACGGCCGGGTACGGACAGGGCTCACCGCTCATATCAAGACGGTAATCAGGCACAATGTTCATGCTGTCTCCTTAACGGAAGTGATTGTGCTGGCGCGGCGGAAGAAGCGTTTCTCCCAGCCGACGACAAACAAGAAAGCGGCCAGCAACAAAAGATAAGTGACCAGCAGGCCACCCAGCGGACCGAAGGTATTCAACAGGTTGATTTTGTCCCAGCTGGTAGCCAGCGCAGGGGATAAATCATCCCAGTAGTAGGCAAGGATCGTTGAACCAATCACGTTACCAAGCCCAACCCACCAGTAGTGTACCTGGCCTTCTACCGCGCGGTACATCCAGCCCGTTTCACAACCGCCGGCCAGGACAATACCAAAGCCGAACAGCAACCCGCCGATCACCGCATTCGGACCCGCCCACATAATTTTGGCTTCCATGCCCAACTGGACATAGCTGAAGATGCCAATAGCGCTGGCGGCCATACCGAAAATAATCGCTTTCGCCATCATCGTGCGTCCGGTGATCCACATATCGCGGAAGGCCGAGGTAAAACAGATTTGCGCACGTTCGATAAGCAGACCAAAACCGACACCAAACAGCATCGCCAGACCTAATTTTGGCTGGTTCATCGCCGTCAGCAGCGCCCAGGCCACCATGCCGGCGAACACCAGCATGCCGATGCGAAAACGACGTTTTGCCTGCGCAGGTTTTTGCGTCAGCGGCGAGGCGGCGGAGACTTTTTGCATTTTGACCGGGATACGAAACAGCGGCAGCAACGTAAAGCGTGCGCCAAACCACGAGCCAATGGCGGTGGCAATAGCAAAAAACCACGCGTGTAGCGAGAACTGCGGAATACCGGTAAAGAAGGCGGCGAGGTTACAGCCCATCGCCAGACGCGCGCCAAAACCGGCAATCATCCCGCCGACAATCGCCTGCATGATGCGGATACGGCTGTGTGGTAAACGTAGCTTGACGTTGTTCGCCCATAGCGCGGCGGCGAAACAGCCGCCAAACATGCCGATGATCATCATGCCATCAATACGGGTGAGCGGCGTGCCGTCCAGGTGGATCAATTTGAAGTAGCCCCACTCTTCGGTATGCACGCCGGCCAGTTGCAATAACTGGCCTCCCCAGCGGGTAAATTCGCCAGTGACCGCCCAGAACGTGCCGGTGATACCAAAATAGTAGGTGGAGAGGATGCCCGCAGCGATAACCGCCGGGACAGGTGACCAGAACTTTATCAAAAAGCAGTCTTTGAACTGTTGCCATGACATAGAAATGAGCCTCTGAACTCAGAAGGAACGGGTAATGCAAAAGAACCCGGATAATACACGGGTGAGATGACAAGCTAACGTAAAAAAGGCGAAAAACCTGGTATAGATCAAACTTGCAGGCGGTGGGGGAAAGGGTGGCGATGATAATGCTTTAATGCCACAATATTTTTTTCTTCGCGAGCAGGATAAATAATGAAAAAGCGAGTGATTATTGGCGCGGCGATGCTGCTGAGCGGTTGCGTTCAGGTGGATAATTACGATGCGGTGGTGAAGCAGCCCGCACCGGCAGGGCTGGCGGGTTACTGGCAGTCTTCCGGGCCGCAAAGCAGCCTGGTGAGCCCGGAAGCCATCGCCAGCCTTATCGTGACAAAAGAGGGAGATACGCTTGATTGCCGCCAGTGGCAGCGCGTGATCGCCGTTCCGGGCAAGCTGATGCGTAATGGCGACAAGCTGTATAACGTGACGCAAAAACGCGACATTTACCGCCTTGAGCGCGAAGGCAATACGCTGGAGTTTGACGGTCTGACATTGCAACGGGTGGATAAACCCACGGTTGAATGCCAGGACGCGTTAACAAAAGCCGGGCTGAAGATCCCGCACTAAATAGTACGCCGGGTCGGCATGTTACCCGGCGCATTTTTATCCCGCATCCTCAATGACCCACACGCTGACGCTACCGCCATGGCAGGTGAATGTTCCCTCACCGTGTTCGTCGGTGGTGATGGTTTCCTCGCGGTTACCGAGAAAATCCCGCCACACTTTACTGGCGTAATTCTCCCCCAGCATTAGCTGCTTTTCTCCCTCATCGCCATTGGACATCACCACCACGCAGCCCGGCTCACATTCGGTGCCGCTGCGGCTAAAGGCAATGCAGTTAGGGTGATCAAACCACAGGGTTTGCACGCCGTGGGCGAAACGCTGACGGGCGAGAATTAACCGATCGAGATGTGCAATGACGGGCATATCGACATGGTAGGTTTCGCCATCGCCGCCGGTGTCGTCGTAGCTTGCGCCAAACAGATCCGGGTAAAACACCGACGGCACGCCATTTTCGCGCAGCAGGATCAGCGCATAGGCCAGCGGTTTAAACCAGGCTTCGACCGGGGCTTCCAGGGCTTGCAGGGGTTGCGTGTCGTGGTTGGCAACCAGCGTGACGGCGTGAAACGGATCGGCTTCCACCAGGGTTCCGTCGAAGATCTGGCGCATATCGTAATCGCGTCCCTGTTGCGAGGCTTCATGAAATTTCATGTGCAGCGGCGCGTCAAAGAGCATCGTCTTGCCCTCAACCTGGCCGATATACTGCTGCAGCTTTTCCACTTCATGGGACCAGTATTCAGCAACGATAAACAGCGGTCCGGGCGCGACTTCCTGCACATGCTCGATCCACTCTTTATAGAACCAGGCCGGAATGTGTTTCACTGCGTCCAGACGAAAACCGTCGCAGTGGGTCTGTTCCATTACCCAGCGCGCCCAGTATTTAATCTCTTCCGTCACCGCATGGTTACGAAAATCGATATTGGCGCCCATCAGGTAGTCGAAGTTGCCCAGCTCGTCGTCAACCTGGTCGTTCCAGCCGTCGCCGCTATAGTCATTAACGATTTTAAAGACGCCGTATTCGCCCGGATTTTCGATATGATCGACGCCGCTAAAACATTTGTAATCCCAGATAAATCGCGAATATTTCCCGGCGCGGGCAGGGAAGGTGAAGCGCGTCCAGGCTTCGCATTCAACAATCTCGTCGTCAATTTGCGTACGATCCTGTTGATTGACCCGGTTTACTCGTACCGCTTCTTTTTCATCGGCGCCCATTTTGTGGTTTACCACCACATCCAGCAGCACGGCGATATCGTTCGCCTGCAGGGCGTCAATGGCGGCGAGCAGTTGCGCTTTATCGCCATATTTAGTGGCGACGCTGCCTTTCTGATCAAACTCACCTAAATCGAATAAATCGTAGCTGTCATAACCCACCGATTGGCCGCCTGCGGCACCTTTGTACGCCGGGGGAAGCCAGACCATATTGATCCCCATGTCATTGAGCGCACCTGCGCGCGCGCGAAGTTCCGGCCAGAGTGCGCCGCCATCAGGGGAGTACCAGTGAAACGTTTGCAACAGGGTGGGGTTTTTCATCTTCCATGCTCCAGAATGAGACGTTGGAAGTATGGCTGAGATTTGAGAAACAACGAGCCGCTACGCACATATTGGCGGTGGAGTCTGTATTGGGAGAGAAAAACGGAATGCGTGGTGAAGGCGAAAACCGTAGCGGGTGATGGACTGTTCCTGTATCACCCGCCGGGCATGAGATTAGATCTCGTTGGGGAATAAAATGTTTCCAGAGAGACGTCCATATGTCGAATGCAGGTTATGTTGTCGGGATGTCTGTCCAACCAATGTCCGCAGCTCGTCCATTCGCTGGCTTAACAGTTCTTTGAGGGAAACTTCATTGTCCAGAATTTGCTGTAGCAGCGGGCGAATTTGCGCCTGCATTTGAGGCGCGACTTCACTAATGTCCTGGAACTGTGTCAGTTTCTCCACAGCGGTAATGTAATTCAACTCGTGCTCAATGAGTTCGTCCCAACGCCCTTCCTTCGCGAGGTTAAGCATGGTGCGGCTGGTGACCAACAGCTGCTGATAGTGGTGGAGCAACCCGAAATTTGCTTCCATTAGTAAGTGTCCCGCGCGTTTTGATTATTGGGGCCAATCTCTTTCCAGGCATCAGCAATGTTGTTGAGCAACGTTGAAACTTCATCAATGGCGGAGAGGTCATTGTGGAGATTAGCCTGTAAAAGACGTCGTGTCATATAGTCATAAAGACTGTCCAGGTTTGCGGCGATCTCGCCACCGACTTCGTGGTCGAGACCGGCACGCAAACCATTGGTAATGATATTAATAGCCTTTGAAAGCGCCTGTCCTTTACCAGGAATATCTCCCTGCTCAATCAGGATCGCAGCCCTTTTCATGGCGCTTAATGCGCCATCAAAAAGCAGTACCACAAGTTGATGCGGGCTGGCGCTCAGGACGGCGCTTTCCACGCCGACCTGAGCATAAGCCTGAGTTCCCGATTTCGTATACATTTCAAACCTCAACGAATACTTTATTAATTGGTCTTGTTAAATTGCTGGGTTAAATAGTTACCGGTTGACTCCAGTGACGATACCAGCGTACTTAAACTTGTAAATTGCGCTTTATAACGAGCCATGGTTGCGGTGATCTGGTCGTTAACCCGGTCATACTGCTCAGACAGCTTTTTCAGCGTCTTGTTAATCCCATCGGTTGCATTCTGCACGGTGCCGTCGGTACCGAGGAAATCATCCAGCAGATTGCTGGCCTGCGTCGCAAAACCTGTGGTTTTGCCATCACCGGTCAGGAAAGAGATGACGTCAGTCGATTTTTCCGTCAGCGCTTTGTCGAGCTTGGTGCTGTCGACGGTCAGTTTGCCGGAGACATCCTGGGTAATACCCAGCTGCGACAGGATGTTATAGCTGCCGGTGTTGCTCTGCGACGAGGAGAGCAGGGAGCGCAGACGCGTTTGAATGTTACGCAGCGTACCGTCACCCAGCAGATCGCCGTTAGAGTTGTCCTGAGACGAACTGCCCTGATCCACTTTCGTGTATTTTGTCTGGTTGGCAATGGTCGTCTGCAGTGAGTTATAGGCATCTACAAACGCCTGCACCGCCGCGGTCATTGGCGCGTTATCTTTGGTTACCGCCAGCGTTTCCGGGCTACCGGTATTGGTCTTGTTCAGCGTCAGCGTTACACCTTCCGGCGCATCGGTGATGGTGTTACTGCTACGCGTGATGGCAACGCCGTTGATCTTCAGGTTGGCGTCGGCAGCGGCAACCTGCTGCGTCATGGTATTGCTGGCGCTGCCGGCATTGCTGGAGTCATAACTAACGTACTTGGCTAATTTGGTATCATTAGTCGTGATCGTCATCTGGTTGGTGGTACCGCTATCGCGCGAGGTCAGCGCCAGGTAGTAGCTGCTGTCATCGGCTTTGATGATACTGGCGGTCACACTGCCTGCTTTCGCGTTGATCGCATCACGGATATCCGCCAGGCTGGTCTTATCGCTTGCCAGCGTAACGGTCAGCGGATCTTTTTGACCCGGTTGGGTGATCGTAATGGTGCGCGAGCTCAGGCTGCTATCACCTAAATCCGTATCTTTACTTGCCGCTTTCGGGCTGAGCAGCGACTGCGCTGCTGCCAGCGACGTCACTTCAATAGAATATGATCCCGCCGTTGCACTGGTCGCCAGGGAGGCGGTAAACGCCGTGTTAGTGCTGGAAACTTTGGCCGATGCAATTTTGGAAGTATCTTTCAGCGCATTGGCCGCTGTTTGCAGTTTGGTCAGCGACGTCTGAACGACACCCCACGCAGTAAGTTTTGCTTTATACGATGTCTGCTGAGTGGTAATTGGCGTCAGCCTGGCCTCTTCGGCCGTCTGCAGCTGGCTATACAGCGTACTGAGCGACGAACTTAAACTGGTGCCTGCTCCGATAGAACTAATAGTTGCCATTTCTTTATCCTTCAGTTTTAGACAATCACTGTGTGGATTATCGGCAGCGACTGCGAAAAGATTAGAGGGTTTTTTTTAAAACAATGGCGAAATAAAGATAAAGAATAGCGGGCAGTTTGCGGCTTTAAAAAAATGATCTTTTTTTCTAAAGGTTGCTCAGACGCGGTCGATAATCTGAATGACGGTGAGAAAACCGTAGGCAGATGCCTGAATCTGATAACTTTTTTAAGGAATTACATCATGGCTGTTATTAATACTAACACCCTGTCGCTGATGACCCAGAACAACCTGAACAAATCTCAGTCTTCTCTGGGCACCTCGATCGAGCGTCTCTCTTCCGGTCTGCGTATCAACAGCGCTAAAG
>NZ_FXWP01000017.1 GCF_900184035.1 Kosakonia pseudosacchari | reverse complement strand
TCTTGTTGAACTTTTGCAGTTGCCAGACCGCAAGCTGTTTTAACAAATCAAAAGGGGTTTTAATAACTGGCTTAAAGCTGAAAGCTTTCCGGAACCCCCAGCCTAGCTGGGGGTTTTCTATAGACAAAAAGCCCGGCCGCATTGCGCGGGCCGGGCGGTATTTAGCCTAACGTTACGCCGTTAGCGAAACATCAGTCTTCTTCTTCATCCCGCAGGGGAACAATCAGCATATCGACGTGCACGGTGTTAATAAGCTGGCGCGCGGAAGACATCAGTTTGCTCCAGAAATCCTGATGGTGGCCGCACACCACCAGATCCATATCGTATTTCTTAATCGCATCTACCAGCACTTGCCCCAGATCGCCGCTGCCGCTCAGGGTTTCAGTAATCGGGTAGCCCGCGTTGGTGGAGAGCTCTGTCAGCGCCTGATGTGTTTCGTCGGAGATACGTTTTTGCATATCACCGAGGTTAACGTCGATAAGCCCAGTGTAAAGATCGGAATAGTTCACATCGACATGAATCAGGGAAATTTTCGCGTTGTAGGGTCGCGCCATGGAGACCGCTTTCTCAACCAGCAATTTGCTTTCGGGGGAGAGATCGACTGCGATAAGGATATGTTTGTAAGCCATAGTGTTACTCCTTCCATAAGTTGTCGATGACCATCGGGGTTAAAACCCCCTGATGCTGTTGCACTGCGCCCGCATCCTGCGTTTTACGTGAGCGTAGCGCCCGGCCTTAAAGATCTCTTTGAGAAGATATTTGTACCTTATAACGCTCTTTTAGCACCGTCAATCAACCTGGATCACGATTCACTTAAGCAATATTTACAGCCAGATGCATTGATGATGCTGACGCTTGTGGCAAAAAAATAAACTGATCTCCTACACTATAAATAAACCGTACGGAAAACAGACGGTGTCCCCCAGTTGCCTGGCGCATGGAAGCGAAGCCAATTGCGGGACACCGCCTGTGTTGTCATCCCGTTCGGCGTTTGGTAATACTCTTCGTTGTTTGGCTTGGTTGGGTATCCGGGAGCGAGGGTCCAGGAGCGAATCTCTGTGGGCGGTCGCCGGGGAGGGGATATGGTAATCAGCACTGTTGCGCTGTTTTGGGCTTTGTGTGTCGTATGTGTGGTTAACATGGCGCGTTATTACTCATCGCTGCGCGCGCTGTTAGTGGTACTTCGCGGGTGCGACCCTCTACTTTATCAATACGTGGACGGTGGCGGCTTTTTCACTTCCCACGGTCAACCGAGCAAACAGATGCGGCTGGTGTGGTATATCTACGCACAGCGTTATCGCGACCATCATGACGATGAATTTATTCGCCGCTGTGAACGTGTACGCCGTCTGTTCATTTTAACCAGTTCGCTCTGCGGTCTGGTGGTGGTGAGCCTGATTGCACTGCTGATTTGGCACTGAATTGAAACCATAAAAAAACGGGCCAGCAAGCTGGCCCGTTTTTGTCGCGTGCGAAACGCGTTAAATCAGATGCAGCGCCAGCCAGTACAGCACGCCGGACAGAATAATCGATGCTGGCAGGGTGAAGACCCAGGCCATCAGAATATTGGTCACGGTTTTACGCTGCAGGCCACCGCCGTCGACGATCATCGTCCCGGCAACAGAAGACGACAGCACGTGTGTAGTGGAAACCGGCATCCCGGTGTAACTCGCCAGACCAATAGAAACGGCGGCTGTCATCTGCGCGGACATGCCCTGCGCATACGTCATGCCTTTCTTACCGATCTTCTCGCCGATTGTTGTCGCCACGCGACGCCAGCCGATCATCGTACCCAGACCTAACGCCAGCGCGACGGCCATGATTATCCAGATTGGCGCGTACTCGATGGTGCTCAGCATATCGCCTTTCAGCTTTTTCAGCAGACGCTGGTCGTCAGCGCTGACTTCCGGCTGCTTCGCCACCTGGTCGGTGATATCAGACAGGCAGAGCATAATGCGACGTAACTGGCTGCGTTGTTCCACCGGCAGTTTGTCGTAGCTTTCAACGTTGGTCAGCATCGTTTTCGCGCGATCCAGCGCCATAATGGCGCGGCCCGGATGGCAGTGGAACTCACCCGGTTGGGTGGCCACTTCTTCCGGCGTTGGGATGAGCGGATCGATACCGGTAACTTTTTGCAGCAGCGCCGGATGTTGCTGGAAATACGTTTCCACGTTGTTGACGGCATCACGCGTACGAGTGATGTCGTAACCAGAGGCATTCATATTGACCACGAAGCCCGCAGGCGCAACGCCAATTAGCACCAGCATGATCAAGCCGATACCCTTCTGACCGTCGTTCGCACCATGCGAGAAACTCACGCCAATCGCGGAGAGGATCAGCGCGATGCGCGTCCAGAACGGCGGCTTTTTCTTGCCGTCGATTTTCTCGCGTTCAGCAGGGGTCATATGGATACGCGCACGTTTTTTCGTGTTGCTCCAGTAACGACGCAGGATAAACACCAAACCGCCAGCGAAGACCAGGCCTACGATCGGTGAAACGATCAGCGAAGCGAAGATATTCAGCACTTTCGGGATGTTTAACGCGTCCACCACCGAGGTGCCGGTCATCAACGCATTGGTTAAACCAATACCGATAATCGCGCCAATCAGGGTGTGGGAGCTGGAAGCCGGCAGGCCCAAATACCAGGTGCCCAGGTTCCAGATAATAGCGGCCAGCAGCATGGAAAAGACCATCGCCAGACCATGCGCAGAGCTGACATTCAACAGCAGATCGGTGGGCAACATATGCACAATCGCATACGCGACGCTCAACCCACCCAGCAAAACGCCGAAGAAGTTAAACACCGCTGCCATCACGACCGCCAGCTGAGAACGCATAGCGCGTGTATAAATGACTGTTGCTACGGCGTTCGCTGTGTCATGGAAGCCGTTAATGGCTTCATAAAACAGAACAAAAACCAGAGCAAGCAAGAGTAACAGCCCGGTATGAAGATCCAGGCCGGCAAACAAATGTACCATAGGTCGTTAAGCCATTTTGAGGACATGAACGCGGCGCATTATCAGGGACATTGGCAGCGTCGGCAAAGTGAATTATGTATTTTTTTTGACATTATTTCTTAAATTAAACTGCGATTTTAAAATTAATTTATATTTTTCAATACCCTGTTACCTTTCGCGCGTATTCACGCTGGTGCGACCAGCATGAACTCTTTACAATCCGCCACGATTTATTAATGAGGGTGCAGTTGTGGAAAAGTTTGATGCCATTGTTATCGGCGCCGGTGCGGCGGGCATGTTCTGCGCGGCGCTGGCCGGGCAGGCGGGTCGTCGGGTGTTATTGCTGGATAATGGCAAAAAACCTGGCCGCAAGATTTTGATGTCCGGCGGTGGACGCTGCAACTTTACTAACCTTTATGTCGAACCTGCGGCATATTTGAGCCAGAACCCGCATTTTTGCAAATCTGCGCTGGCGCGCTACACCCAGTGGGACTTTATCGAACTGGTCGGTAAATACGGCATCGCCTGGCATGAAAAGACGCTGGGTCAGCTTTTTTGCGATGATTCGGCGCAGCAAATTGTCGATCTGCTGGTGGCCGAATGCGAAAAGGGCAACGTTATCCAGCGCCTGCGAACGGAAGTGCTTAGCGTTGAGCGCAACGACGATGGCTTTACCTTGCAACTCAACGGCGACAGCGTGCAGGCGAAAAATCTGGTCATTGCGTCCGGCGGTTTGTCGATGCCAGGGCTGGGTGCCTCGCCGTTTGGTTATAAAATCGCCGAGCAGTTCGGTTTAAAGGTGCTGCCAACGCGCGCCGGATTAGTACCGTTTACCCTGCATAAACCGCTGCTGGAGCAGATGCAGACGCTTTCCGGCGTTTCGGTGCCATCGGTGATCACCGCTGAGGATGGTACGGTTTTTCGCGAAAACTTGCTGTTCACCCATCGGGGATTATCCGGTCCGGCCATTTTGCAAATTTCCAGCTACTGGCAACCCGGTGAATTTGTCAGCATCAACTTACTCCCCGATGTCGATCTGGACGGCTTCCTCAATCAGCAACGCGATGCGCACCCGAATCAGAGCCTGAAAAATACGCTGGCGATGCAGTTGCCAAAACGGCTGGTGGAGTGCCTGCAACAGACGGGGCAGATCCCGGATGTCACATTGAAGCAGCTCAATAGCCGCGAGCAGGAGAATCTGCTTGCGCTGCTGACGAACTGGCGCGTGCAGCCGAATGGCACCGAAGGTTATCGCACCGCGGAAGTGACGCTCGGCGGTGTCGACACCCATGAATTGTCTTCCCGCACCATGGAAGCCCGCAATGTGCCGGGGCTGTACTTTATTGGTGAAGTGATGGATGTCACCGGTTGGCTTGGCGGGTACAACTTCCAGTGGGCGTGGTCGAGCGCCTGGGCCTGCGCACAAGCCTTAGCGGCGAAGCCCTCTGCCTGAGCCCGCGTTGCTGAGTAAAAAAGCCCTGTCCGGGCTTTTTTATCGCCGGCGAAACGCTAACGTCTCTTTTGTTACAGCGGCACACCTGAACCAGTGGAGACGAGGGCGCTTTCAGGAAAGGTGTGGCGCTTGCTGAGACTGTATTTGTCCACGGTTTCGAACATCTCAGCGAAAAGCGCATCATCTTTCTTCGCCCAGAAGGTATCCAAATCATCTCCGCCCCATATCTCGTGGGTATGGCATACAAATTCAAGCAAACCATTCTCATGCGGCGTGAAGTCGATACGTTTAGCGCTATTTGCCGCAATAATGTGTTGATAAAAAAGCACGATCTTACAGTCGCAACCTTGCGTGTTGTACAACGACAGGAATTCGTTGAGATGTTCCCGTAAAAGAGAAAGATCGGAATGCTCGGTGATTCGGTGATGATAGAGAAACACAAAATCTTTTTTGCCCCGATATTGTAGCTGGCGGGAAATGCGGCGTTGAAATGCGCGGCTGTCTTCTTTAATTCTTAACGGATCATGATGGGTGAATTCAAAACCCAGCATATGCCTTTCGCTGTAATGCCCTACACATTTTTCATAAAACGTCGAGCGCACAACGGCATGCTCGCCATCCGGGAAATGTTGTAAATGCTCTTTTTCCAGTAAATGGCGATAATCGTCTTTTTCCATTTGCAGAATATATTCAATATTCGAACGCCCGGAGGAAAAAACCGAGCTAAAGGATTTTCGGTTATGTCGGCGGAGAATATCATCAGGAAGGCAATTCTCACCCAATGAAACCCAAAGTACTTGCGAAGTGAAATTATTGCGATATTTCCATTTCTTATGCAGGTTGCGCATCGTTCTTTTCAGCGATTTGAGGTTATCTCGCACGCGTTGTTTAATGGCTTCGCCTTTCATCAGGGGCACCTCATGTTGTTATTACACCATTCCAAATAAAGCGATGAGTCACCTTATCGCTGCTGATTTTTATCTATTTCGCTGCCTTTTAATGTATGCGCAGAGAGAAGATAACTTCTTGTTATATTTAGTGTTGACTGGCGCAGATTTGCTATTCTGCGTAAGTGTCGTGAAATAAAGAAATTCGCTTTACTGACAGTGGTCAGTAAATTACGGGCATATGAGTGACAACCGCTATTACGTGCGCTTTGCGGGTATTTAAAATAAGAAACGTTGTTGATGGCCAGGTGATAATTATTTCTTCTGCAACCTAAAAAATTATGCCAGCCATAATCATAGAGTTAGGTCATATACATGATATATCCTAAGTTAAGCTCTTCATTAAGAAATTCCTCACGGCGCAATGCATTAGCGCCATGAACAGGAGATGAATTTGATATAAAGACTCACACGCCGTTACATATTTTACACTTTGTCTTGTCTTAACCCCTCATCAGGAAAATCCCAAAATAGCCCGCCCGACTTGATGCAGGTCGCGGAATGAAAATAAAGCCGCGTCAATTTTTCATCGAGCAGACTGTTTTTACGCCTTTAATGTTTATCGCCATCTGCCGATAACGTCAGTACACCCTCTGTTGCGCAAAGACTGAAAATACTTCTGACAAGGAATGAGAATGAAAACCGGCATGTTACTTCTGCCTGCACTGCTGGCCGTCGCTGTTAGCGCACAAGCCACTGATTACCCTGAAATCCAGGGCAAAAAAATCATCAGCAACACCGTAAACCCATTATTGATGATGCGCGTGAATGACCGCATTTCCGCCCTCAACCAGCTCGTTTTCAGCGACGGGCAACACATTAATCGCTGGGATGGTTTTGATTGCACTACCAACAAAGCGGTAAAGCTGTACTGGGAAATGCTGGATGATAAAGAGGAGGTGATTCGCCGCTTCTACGGCGACAGCTACGACCGCTACGCGGAGCCAAAGTCCCAAAGCGCGCTGGATGATATTGCTAAAAATCTTTGCCAGTCTCCCCGGCTGAAAAACCCGGAGTGGGTTTATATCGAGAAAAAGTCGAAATACGACACGCCAATCCTGCTGGATACGGCCTCTGTATTGCGGGTTAATGAGTTGCTGATCGCTAAAATTGGTTTTGAATACAGCGAGATCACGTTCGATCCGCCGTATGACGCGCCCTACGATTTGAAACTTGAAATACATGCCTATGATTGCCAAACCCAACATGACAAGGTCATGGCCGGTCTGGATATCACGCCAGAAGGTTATGTCTCGGACAGCCTGACCGGTAAACCGGCAGAGCGTCGTGCGGACACATTTGTCAACACACCGGCCACCGACGCTGCGTTCAAACAGCTTTGCGCCATGAGCACGCCGACTGCGTTTAAAGGGGAAGGGGTGTACGTTCCGTCAACGAAGAAAAAGCGCGTCTCCACCCTCCTTGGCCCGATGCTGCCGGATTTCACCAATAATGCACCGCAGTGGATGGCCCAGTTCCCGCTTCCGGCCGATCTCGAAAAACAGGCGGTACAAATTGTGAACCCGTGGGCTACGCCGCGCTTTAAAAAGCTGACATGGGACATGCAATGGGGTGACAACGAGGTGGTTCCCATGCAACTGGATGTGCAACCCAACGGGTTAATGCTGTTGCTGGAAAACTACAAAATGTTTAAAGCGCAGCGCCTGACGCTCGGTAATCTTGGGCAGTTCAAAGGCGGCACCAGCATGAGTTATGCGCCAACGGTGGTTAAGCAATTACAGACCAACCTGCGTTTCCCGTTGCATCAGGGGCAGACATTTACGTTTGATACCGTTTCGTCGAAATCAAACAAAGACGATAAGAACACGGTGATTAATCGCCGGTGCGAAGTAACCGGCAGTGATGACGCGCGCCAGATCAGCAGTGCGTTCAGCGGGCGTTACTGGAAAGTCTCCTGTGAAACGCAAAGCGACAGCGGCACGATAAAAGAGACGCGGGCCTGGCTGTCAGATTTGAATGTCTTTATACCGTTAACCGAGTGGGAAAAAGGCAAAGAGGTACCGGTGAAAATGACCAATGTTGCGGTAACACGCTAATTAAACGTAAACCTGAGCCGGCTGGCTCAGGTATAACCGTTAGTCAGACCGTCTGGCGGCAATGCAGAGTACGCAGAAGCGTTATGCCCAAGTGCCATGCGTTGAAACAGGAATCAACGCATGGCGCTATCAGTAGCGGCGGAAGGAAGAGAGTTTATGCAACTGGCGACCGCGACCGTCAAAGTTATCCTCGTTCAGCCAGCCGTTCATCATTGAGGAGAGCCCCGGCCATTCGCGCACGGTAATTGAAAACACCGTAATATCGCTCAGCCGTCCTTTACGGATTTTCTTCTCGCGCAAAACCCCTTCTTTCACAAAACCAATGCGTTCCGCCGAATGAATGGCGTCCGCGTTATAACTGCCGGTGCGCCATTCACATCTGCGGTACTTCAACTGGTCGAAAAAATAAGACAAAACAAGATAAAGACTTTCGGTACTCATGCGGGTTCTTTTCATTAACGGCGTCCAGTTAACGTCGCCAATATCGAAAGAACCATTTTCCTGATCGAATTTCCCGGTATAGAAAATGCCTTTTATTTGCTTATCAGCTTTATCTTGTACCGCGAAATAGATTCTGTCAGGGCGTGAAGCGAGATTTCTGAGATAGGCATAACATGCGGTCATATCTTTCGGCCGGGGATCTTCAAGATAAGTCCAGTCCCGGTCATCATCAATACTTTGCCATTCCGGAAAGAGATCTTCCGCGTGATCCACGACAAGCGGTACAACGTCGCAGTAACGGCCTTTAAGCGAAATTTTTTCTGGCAGCGGGCGTTTTGTCCAGTCCTGGATTTCCTGACCAATGCGCTGTCCATACTGATTAAAAAATTCCATTATCCCCTCCTGATTATTACGAATTTAATCCTGCTTAACTCTTATTAAATGGGTGTTAAATGGCAATGACGTAAAGAGCTATATTTTATCGGCATATAATTATGAGACTTTATATAATCACGCAAATAATATAACGGCGGGTGTTTTAAAAACTTATACTGCTTTTCATCAGGCGTGTCTGCGCTTTCGCGTGAAAGTGGGAGAATAATCGCGAAACAGGTATTGCGTAATTTAACTTAGCGCTTTTGAATAACACGGTCGCAACAGCACCATAGCAATTTAACGGCATAAGATTTGGCCTAAGCGTCATTTTTTCGCGATTATTCAGCGTCTGCTTGTAAAAAAATGACTCTTTTTTTAGTAGGTTAATCGCGGATTAGGATAATTCCTGGCATTTCTTGTCGCGAAAAACCAGACAATATTGATCTTTTTGTTTACAGCAATCGTGCGGTAGCTTTTTTCCAAACCCGTAACGTTAAACTTCTGGACAGCACCCGGAATCGTGCATGTCCCTACGTCAGGATCCGATTTATGAGCAATCGAATTACTGTTCAGTTACCCGTCGAAGGACTGCTTTTCTGGAAAATCTCCGGACGGGAAGCGCTGTCCGAAGCCTTCACCTTTAACCTGCAGTTGCTGGGCACCGACGCGCGAATGGACCGCAGCACGCTGCTGGGTAAATCGGTGACTGTCGCTATTCCGACACAAACGTTGACCGGCGCGCCGCGCTACCTTAACGGCAAAATCACCCGCGTGGCGGTGAGCGCCGTTGAGCTTTCCGGCACCCGCTACGCGGTGTATCAACTCACCGTGGAACCCGATCTCTGGCCGATGAAGCGCGACCGCAATCTGCGCATCTTCCAGGGGCAGACAGTCCCGCAAATCGTGAAAACCCTGCTCGGCGAATACCAGGTCAACATTGAAGACAAACTGACCGGCAGCTACCGCACCTGGGACTACTGCGTGCAGTACCAGGAGAGCAGCTTTGATTTCATCAGCCGTCTGATGGAGCTGGAAGGCATTGCTTACCACTTCCGCCACGAAGCGGACAAACACACGCTGGTGCTGACGGATGCGGCGACGCAGCATGATCCGTTTAGCGGTTACGAAACCATTCCTTATCACCAGACCCATTCCGGCGGCAGTACCGACGAAGAGGGCATCAGCCAGTGGGCGCTGGAAGATAGCGTCACGCCGGGGCTTTACAGCCTTGATGACTACGATTTCCGTAAACCCAACGCGTGGCTGTTCCAGGCGCGGCAAAACCCGAGTTCACCCACGCCGGGCACCATCGATGTTTACGACTGGCCGGGGCGTTTTGTTGAACACGGTCACGGCGAGTTTTACGCCCGCATCCGCCAGGAACGCTGGCAGGTGGAGCATCAGCAAATTGAAGGCACGGCGACGGCAATTGGCATTGTGCCGGGCAGTACGTTCCAGTTGACCAATGCGGCGTTCTTTAACGACAACGGCGAATATCTGGTGACAGCGGCGAACTACTTTTTTGAAGAGAATCGCTATGCCAGCGGCGCCGACAGCGAAACCATTCACCGCATTGATTTCAGCGTTATCCCCTCATCGGTGGTGTTCCGCCCGGCGCAGCAAACCGCGTGGCCGCGCACGTACGGCCCGCAAACTGCGCGCGTCGTTGGCCCGCAGGGGGAAAGCATCTGGACGGATAAATATGGCCGCGTAAAGGTGAAATTCCACTGGGACCGGCTGGCAAAAGGCGATGACACCAGCTCCTGCTGGGTGCGCGTCTCCAGCGCATGGGCCGGCCAGGGCTTCGGCGGCGTGCAAATTCCGCGCGTAGGCGACGAAGTGGTGATCGACTTTATCAACGGCGACCCGGACCGGCCGATTATCACCGGACGTGTCTATAACGAAGCCAGTATGCCGCCGTGGGCGCTGCCCGCTGCCGCCACGCAGATGGGCTTCCTCAGCCGCTCAAAAGACGGCTCGGTGGATAACGCCAACGCCCTGCGCTTTGAAGACAAAGCGGGCGAAGAACAAGTGTGGATCCAGGCGGAGCGCAACATGGATACGCACGTCAAAAACGACGAGACACATACCGTCGGCGGTTCACAGAGCGTGAGCGTCACCCGCGATTACACCGGTTCGGTTGCAGGCAAACACACCCAGGCAACACAGCTCTCACACGAACAACTGGTCGGCGGCGGCTTTACACAAATGGTGCAAGGCCCGCTGGTACAGGCTTCTGATAACAGTATTCAACTGGTGGCGGGGCAATCGGTGCTGACACTGGGCGCGAACGGCACAGTCACGCTGAAATGCGTGGACTTTCAGATCGATGCTATCGGTTCGGGCGCTATCAACACTGCGGGCCTGCTGGATTTAAACCTGACAAAACCGACAAAAGGTGAAGATGCGCAACCCACCATTGCGCAGATCCAGGCGGCGGTTAAAGCGGCATTTAATCAAGGGACGGATAAATAATGGCGACGGCGCAATTTGTACTTTCCGAAGGCGAACTCACGCTGCCGGATGCTTATCAGGATCGCAGCATTAACGTGCTGAAATTCAAAGAGAACAACGCCACACTGGTGATCACCCGCGCGTGGGATATCAAACCCGGTGACGAAGAGAGTTTCCTTAACCAGCAACTGGCGAAAGTGAAACGCAGCATGCGCAAAGTGGTGACGGGTGAAACGCAGGACAGCACGGTTGCCGGTCAACCTGCCCGTGAGGTCTCGCTGCGTTTTGAAAACCAGGGCGCGGTGATCTATGAAAAACTCGCCGTGACCCGCATTGACGATCACCTGCTGGTGCTGACGCTCAGCCGTACCATGCCGTTTGATACGGACGCCGACGCGTTCTGGACATCCATCCGCACCGGTTTACAGCTGAGGGCGTAAGGATGACGGATTACATCGCGGCCCGCATTGAAGACCCGCTGGTTCATAGCTCTGCGCTGGCGGATCTGGTCAGTGGGTTGGTAGAAGGGGCGATTGTCCTGGGGATTATGTTCGTCGCCGGAACGGGCATTGGCGCCGTGGTGGGCGCGGTGGCGATTGGCGCACTGATGGTCAGTGGCACGCTGGGTAAAATTGGCGATGCGGCCGGGAAAATGGTGGACTCGCTCATCGACCCCGGACCGCCGGATGCGCATATCGTATCCGGCTCGGACGATGTCTTTATCATGAAAAAAAACGCCGCACGCGCCGCCGCGACGGTGGACAGGAACTATTTAGAAAACCTTGCCGCTGCGCCTGCCGATGAGAGCATCGACTGGGCGGCCATCGGCATGCTAGCCCTTGCCGGCGCTGCGGCGGTGATGAAAACCGCCCTCAATCCGAGTGCGGCGCTGCTGGCGGTTGCCGAACGCGCCAGCCATCTCACGCTCGACGACATGAAAAAGTGGGGCTCCAACCTGTGGGAAGATTTGACGCAGCCGATGGTGGAGAGCGCCGATCCGCATGCCACGCCGATGCCGAAAGATAATGTCGACTGTAAAAAAGGGCACATGGTCACCAGCAGTAACTTTGTCGCCCAGGGCTCCAGAACCGTTTTAATCAACAACCAGCCAGCCGCGCGCAACGGCGAGAAAAGTACCTGCGAAGCCGAAATCAAAGTCAAAGAAGATCCGCGCGTGCGCATCGGCGGCGAAACCATTACCGTGCGCGACATCCGCAGCGGCAAAAACCAGCTCGCCTACCTGATTGGCAACCTGCTGGGGAGCCTGGGAATCGGCGCGCTGTCGCGCCTGATCAAAATGGCCTGTGAGCGCCAGCTTATTCGCGGTCTGCTCAAAGAGATCATCTGCCCGCTCGGCGGCATGGCCGTTTCACAGGTTGTTTCCGCCGCAGCCATCAGCGCAGTGAATACCGCTTTCCCGGTGAATATTCCTACCGGCGCAAAAGTCCTCGCCAAAGAAGAGGATCTCGATTTTGTGCTGCCAGACCGTATGCCGCTTTACTGGCAGCGCATCTATCACAGCCGCAACCGCGCCACCGGCATGCTCGGCACCGGCTGGATGCTGCCGTTTGAAACGCGATTGCTGCGTCTGGCCGATAACCAGCTGATCTTCCGCGATATGAGCGGGCGCGAGCTGGGGATGGGCGAAGTGCTCAGCGGCGATATGGTTTTTTATCCGCAAGATGGCCTGAAGCTGTTTTGCAGCCCGAACGGGGCGATGGTGATTCAAACCGGTGACGGCGAGCAGCAGATTTATGAGCCGGACCCAACGCGACCCGGCGAGTGGCGCATGCACCGTCTGTATGATCGCCATGAAAACGCTCACTATTTTAGCTGGAACGAACAAGGTCAACTGGCGCGTATCTCCAGCGATAACGAAGCGCTGGATGTGGAACTGGAGTACGAAGCCGCGTTCGGGCGGCTGCGTGCGGTTTACCAGGTTTGCGGTGGCGCGCGCCATCTGCTGGTGTCCTATCGCTATAACGAAAAGGGACAACTGATTGCCGTTACCGACGCCGATGATATCGTCACCCGTCAGTTCGGCTGGGATCGTGCCAGCGATATGCTGGCCTGGCACGGCTTTGCGACCGGCTTAACCGTGCATTACCAGTGGCGTCCCGCCGCCGACTCCAGCCACTGGCGCGTGAGCGCCTATCAGGTGCATGACGAGCAAGGCGCGGTGCTGGAAAACTGGCGTATCGACGCCGATGAAACCCAACGCTACGCGCGCGTCAGCAATGATGAAGGCGTGGTCAGTGAGCACCACTGGGATGCGCTGTACCGCATCACGGACTACACCGATGTGTACGGCGGCAACTGGCAATTTAGCTGGTCGGGCAAATCCGAGCAGCCGCTGGCCGTGATTCAGCCGGACGGCGGGCGCTGGGAATATGCGTGGGACGATCGCGGCAACATGACGCTGGAGCGCGATCCACTCGATCGCGCGACGCTGAAAACCTGGCATCCGCTCTATGATTTCCCGCTGACCGAGGTGTTACCGGACGGCGCAAGCTGGCGCTACGAATACAACCTGGCGGGCGATGTGGTGTCGTTGACCGATCCTGAAGGGGGCGTAACCCGCTTTGAGTGGAACGACCAGGGCGATTTACTCCGCCGTATCGACGCGCTGGAAAACAGCCACCGCTTCTGGTGGGACGCGCTGGGGCAACTGATCCGCGAAGAGGATTGCTCCGGTAACCTGAGCCGCCGCCAGTATGACGATGCCGGTCGGCTTGTGCTGACGACCGACCCGCTTGGCAACACCGAACGCTATATCTGGAGCCCGGCAGGCCGCCTCAAAACGTTCATCCGCGCCGATGGCCGCGAAACCCTTTTCAGGTACAACAAAGCCGGGCTGTTATGCGGGCAGAGCGTAGATGGCGTCAGCGAGCGGAAAGTGACGCTTAACGCGCGCGGGCAAGTGACAGAAGCCATCGATCCCGCCGGGCATGTGACCCGTTTCCGCTTTAACCGCGCGGGTCGCCTGGTGACGCTGACCAATGCCAACAATCAGCAATGGCGCTTTGATTACACCGCCACCGGTTTACTGACCCGTCAGTATGATTACGCCGGACGGCAAACCGATTACCAGTACAACGCTCTGCAACAAGTCGCCACGCTGGTGCGTCACCCGGTTAGCGGAAGCAACCTGCCACCGCAGGTGATGAACTACGAATATGACGCGCTTGGCCGCATGATTGCGCGGGAAACCGAGCAGCACCGCACCGAGTACCGCTATAGTGAACTGGCAACGGAAGTGCGCCGCTATGTCTACAGCGAGTGGCGTCAGGCGGCGATTGATATGCGCGAGCCGGAAAATGCCGAAGTGATTGTTTTCCAGCGCAATAAGCTTGGCGATCTGGTTAGCGAAGAGAACCATGCCGGCAAATTTGAACATCAGTACGACGCATTAAGTAACCTCAGCGCCACCACATTCCCGGGCGGGCGGCAGATGCAGTACCTGCGCTACGGCACCGGGCATCTGCTGGAGATGCAGCTCGTGTTCGGCGGCAAAACGCTGCCTATTACCGGCTATCAGCGCGATAAACTACACCGCGAAACGCACCGCACGCTGGGCGCGCTGGAGCTGGAGACGCAGTACGACATCGCCGGACGCATCACGCAGCGCCGCTGCTTGGACAATGTGCGCGATCGGCTGGTCTTCGAACGCCGCTACCAGTGGGATCGCGCCGACCAGATTATCCGCCAGATGTACACCGACGGCGCGCCGCCAACGCCTGCGGAGAAATACCGGCAGTCGCTGTGGGGCTACGACGCGGCAGGGCGCATGACGCAAAGCATCCAGCCAACCGGTGAAGAACGCTTCTGGTATGACGCGGCCGACAACCGCACCACGCCGGATTTACCGCCGGTGTGGGACAACCTGCTGAAACGCCTGGAGGGTGTGCGCTGGGAGTATGACGGTTTCGGGCGGATGACTGAACGCCACGACAGCCATCGCGGCACGGTGCAGCGCTTCAGTTATGACGATGAACACCGCATCAGCCAGGTGATAATTGAGGGCGACGCGGAGTTCACCCGGGCCGAATACCGCTATGACGCGCTCGGTCGCCGCACGGAAAAACAGGTGTGGCGACGCCATACCCGTAAAGCGGAACGCACGCAGTACGCATGGTCGGGCCTGCAGATGGTCGGCGAGTGCAGCGACAGCAACCCGGACGCGGCCGTGCAGTATGTCTACACGGAAAACAGCTACGAACCGCTGGCCCGCGTCGACAGTCGCGGCGGGCACGCGGACGTGTACTGGTATCACACGGAGCTGAATGGTCTGCCGGAAAAAGTGACCGACAGCAGCGGCGAAGTTGTCTGGCAGGGCGTTTCCACCACCTGGGGACGCAGCGAGCGGGAAAACTGCACAGCGGACTGGGATGTGCCGCAGAACCTGCGCTTCCAGGGCCAGTACCTCGACCGCGAAACCGGACTCCACTACAACACCTTCCGTTACTATGACCCCTGCGGCGGGCGCTACACCCAGATGGACCCGATAGGGTTACTGGGTGGGCTGAATACGTATACGTATGTGGTGGATCCGCTGGGATGGGTGGATCCGTTGGGGTTTAGCAGTTGCGTGTTAGGTCGTAACATGGGAGCACGGAGTGGCGATGGCATGGCGAACCATCACCTTATCCCGGAAGAACTGATAAAGGATAAAAACTTCAAGCCAATTTTTGAAAGACTTCAAAAAATTGGCTGGAATGGCGACGGTGCTTCAAATGGAATTTTCTTACCTGGATCTCAAGATTTGGCAGGGAAAATAGGCCTCCCTGGCCACTGGTCTAATCATAATCAGTATACCGCTGCCGTCAGAGGCCGATTAACTCAACTTGCAAGTCAGGCAAACAGGATGAGTGATACTCAACTGGCTCTGGGTGTAAAAAATATTCAGGATTGGGCAAGCAAAGGTCTGGAGTCTGGTATGTTTAAAATTGATCCGAATACTGGGAGATTGTTATGAATAATACAACTGAACAATTTTACGTTATGGAGTATTTGCCAGATGATGCGGGTTCTCCGTACTTTATGGATAAGGAGTGGTCCCCTGAATTGCCGGACTATGATATTTTTACTGCTCCGCCAGGTGCAACTGACTTTTCTTCGGCATATCGTCTAAGAGCGAGTACCACACACCTTGATGGTGATTTTCTGGTTAATGATAACCTCGTTTCATTTGATTTTTTGAAACTATGTGACGAATCTCAGGTACGCAGCATTCATATTCCTGTTGAGGTCTCACTCCTTAAAAAGAAACAACCTAAGAAAAGATATTATTTGTTTTTTTTACTGGATTATATTGAGATTCTTGATAAAGAAAAATCTAACTATACGATTTCTCAGGACATTGAATCAGGTTTGCTGAACACGCCAGAAGCTCGAGGACTTGATAAAACATATTATGACACGATTGATTTATTTATAGTGAGAAAAGAATTAAAAAATAATCTCTTTTTCTGTCAGGAGTTATCAAAACCTGTATGCTCAAAATATTTTAAAGAACGGTTTGAGATGTTTAATTTAAAAGGAATTGCATTCAAAGCTATTGATGAGAATTTTAAATATGATGCCTGGGCTGGTTGGTGATTATTAAACAACAATATCTCGAATACTTTTAGTATTACAAATGGTCGCTTTGAAAATTTTTTAAAAGCGACCTGGCCAACAGAACAGTAGGTTACCCGATTACAATGAAGAGAGTAGTGTAGTGGAATTCTGCATTGATGTGCCGTTACATGGATAAAAAGGTGTTGCGGAGCCACTGTTCCGCTCTGACGGGTAAAATAACTATTATGAAATAAGTGCTCCAGGTCTACCGGGAAATTAATCTATGAATGATGACTTGTTCTTGAAAATCGCACAGGCAAGTGCGGATAGCGGTGAAGCCCACTATGGTAGCGGACCTGCAACAGAAAATTTAATCAGCTCTTATGAAGCATCTTTAGGTGCCCCTTTTCCCGAATCTTATAAAACGTTTCTCAGACAGTATGGAATGCTAATGTTCAATGGTCTGTCATTTTATGGAATATCAAAATAGAGGCTATCAGCTAATTCTGCACCCGACGTTAAGTATGTAACCTTAGAAGCAAGGAAAGCAGGTGATATAGAACATAATATGGTGAAGGTATTATCTTCAGGTTATGGCCCGTCATTTTCTATAGATACCTCCATTAAAAATGAAAATGGAGAGTTTGCTGTAGTAGAAACAGAATTATCATTTAAAAAAATGGAAGTAAGAAAATTGTTGCTTATAGTTTCGCAGAATTATTGCTGCAAGAAATAGAGGCGTCTTTAGAAGAATAAATCTTCTATATGCAGAGCGGGAGGAATAATTCATTGCTCCCGTTTTTCATTATTTAATATCCGCTAAATCCTTATTTTCAGTCCAGCGGCGCTTACTTACAGCCACGGATAACCGCTACCAGTGGGATCGCGCCGACCAGATTATCCGCCAGATGTATACCGACGGCGCGCCGCCGACGCCTGCGGAGAAATACCGCCAGTCGCTATGGGGCTACGACGCGGCAGGGCGCATGACGCAGAGCATCCAGCCAACCGGTGAAGAACGCTTCTGGTATGACGCGGCCGACAACCGCACCACGCCGGATTTACCGCCGGTGTGGGACAACCTGCTGAAACGCCTGGAGGGTGTGCGCTGGGAGTATGACGGTTTCGGGCGGATGACTGAACGCCACGACAGCCATCGCGGCACGGTGCAGCGCTTCAGTTATGACGATGAACACCGTATCAGCCAGGTGATAATTGAGGGCGACGCGGAGTTCACCCGGGCCGAGTACCGCTATGACGCACTCGGTCGCCGCACGGAAAAACAGGTATGGCGACGCCATACCCGCAAAGCGGAACGCACGCAGTACGCCTGGTCAGGCCTGCAGATGGTTGGCGAGTGCAGCGACAGCAATCCCGACGCTGCCGTGCAATATGTCTACACGGAAAACAGCTACGAACCGCTGGCCCGCGTCGACAGCCGCGGCGGGCACGCAGACGTGTACTGGTATCACACGGAGCTGAATGGTCTGCCGGAAAAAGTGACCGACAGCAGCGGGGATATCGTCTGGCAGGGCGTTTCCACCACCTGGGGACGCAGCGAGCGGGAAAACAGCACAGCGGACTGGGACGTGCCGCAGAACCTGCGCTTCCAGGGCCAGTACCTCGACCGCGAGACCGGACTCCACTACAACACCTTCCGCTACTATGACCCCTGCGGCGGGCGCTACACCCAGATGGACCCGATAGGGTTACTGGGTGGGTTGAATACGTATACGTATGTGGTGGATCCGCTTACTTGGGTGGATCCGTTGGGGTTAATGAGCTGTTCTAATGATGCGGCTATTTTAAGGAAAAATATGACTGAGGATGGAATGATCACTCCCGGATATAAAAATTCCGCCCACCATATAGTTATGTCGAACTCCAGCGATCCTCGAATGGTTGCGCTTCGTGCAAAAATGGATGATTTCGATTTGCACTTTAACCATTCTTATAATGGAGTCTTTTTACCTACCAGCTCACAAGATAAACTCCTTGCAAATGCAATTAGCCCTGCACATAGTAAAATACATACTAATATATATAAACAAATGTTTATGATAGATTGATAAATTCTAAAAATGCTGATGAGTTTGTTGATGGCTTAGAAAATATTCGGCAGTTAATATTAAATGGTGAATTTAATTATTAGGAGATAGCGATGATTGAGATGGCTGAATTGCAGAGGTACTATGATAATTTACTTAAAGAACAGAGAACTAAGCACGATGAGTTAGTTTGTGAAGTTGAGAGGAAAACGGATATTATAAAATATTCGGATAATGTTTTGGTGGAATTTTATCCGTATGAAAATGAAATGTATGGTTTAAAAAAGGGTGTTGAAGTAGATAAACCAAATGAAATAGATAAAGATATCATGAGGAATTATTTTGACACCCAAGGTTTTTTAATTATGACTGAAAACGTTTTAGCTGGAGATAGAGTAACAAGTAGAAGTTTTTATTCTTACACAGAGAAATTCGCAGAGCGTATATCATTTCAAAAAATTGGAACGTTTAGGCTCAAGTCCATCGCTCGTGTTTACAAAAGGAATAACAACATAATATTATTTAATAAAGGCACTTTTGGTGAAGGTATTTGGTGCTTTAACTATCGTAATGGTTTATTGGATAATGTGTCTATAAAAGAAAAGAGTGTGTCAGAAAATATTGAGAAAACAAGAAGTATTCAATGCATGTATAATGATGATAATACTCTTATAGAGATCATAAATAGATATGAAAATGGCACTGAGCAAGTAATGTATAAAAGAAAGAAAAGCTCTTAGGAAAAGTGGCAATGTAATATGTAATGCCAGCAAGATGCTGGCCTTAATATTGAATGATGGGGGGGTAATATATGGGCGGAAGTTGTGTCTGTTATTGTTATGGATAACATTAGGGGCTATGAAATCATTTGATTATCAGGCTCATAGATGATGAAGTAGTCTTTTGATTTATCAAAGTTGCTTTGGATACTACGATGATTTCTATTTATAAATGACAGTTCCTATCTAAAAAATCAGTGATTTAGTATACAACAATTATCCCGGGCTGATGTTGATCTGAAGTGCTTATTTATTATTTTTTTAAGTGCAAGAGATTATATGGGTATTTTAAATTATGAAAATACTGCATTCTAACTTACTGAGCGTAAATTTGTTTAGAAATTAATAAGTTTATTGCCTATCATGAATATATTATTTGGTTTTTATTTTTTTTTGCTTTGGTTTTATAAAGTTGCAATCAGCTAAAAATGTAATTAAAGATTCTATTGGCTTATTTTTTTTCTTGAATTTATACAGGATGTATATTGTTTTAATATATTTTGATAAATATAAAACACTATCTTGGAAATAGGTGAAAACAAGTAAGCCACAAGTAACAATCCCCAGCCTTCAGACATAGGGATACCACTCATTACATTAAATCCCAAACATGAGAAACCCACTTCAATTAAATATCATAAACCCGCTCTTCCGGTAACAACTCAAGCGCTTCGCTGATGCGGTCATTTTCTACCAACTCATGAATTTTCGTGGCAAGTTCCGTAACATCGGTAATATTCACAATCCATTTCTGGCAGTAATCGGCGACCGCCTGATTGCGCAACCCTATCTGAATCGTGCGGTGATCCAGTTTGTTCAAACGGATATCACGCTCCGGATCCCACTGGATAACCACATCCGACGCTTTTATTTGGCTTTGCCATTCGGCTTCTTCTGTCCCGGAGTTGCGGTGATGGCTTAATACTCCCTGATTAAGAATTTGCTTAAACCCATCATGGCTCAGATCAACCGCCAGAATCCGGTGCTGATTTGGATCTTTCTTCCCCCAGCCGGAGCGGTACATCATCCACAGAAAAGAGGGTTTTATCCATGTCATACGGGTCATACTGAAAGGCGGGGAGACGAAGGTGCCATGCGCAAGGGCGCTGTCCGCAATGGCATCGGAATAAGCCTGATAAACGCGGATAAAATCGTTGTTGTAGAATGCTCTTAACTGCTTTTCGGCAGTTAATTCATTTGCCTGCTCTTTTTTCATAATTATTGTACTCATCCTACGTGAGAAAAATGGCGGATCAGTCTATCACAGCGCTTAGCGTCGATGTGTGCATGATACCGAAGCCTAAGAGACATTAGCATTCGAATAATCACGTCATTATGCAAACCGCATTCCACCTCCCGTAATGTAACAAATTACATTCAGCATAAAAAAATTTCATCGAGACTTTTTGACAACAGACGAGGTGGCTGATCTTAATTATGCCGCTAACTGTTTTCCATGTGATGTGATTGATAGCATAAGCAATATATACCTGTGTCAGAAATTCCTTATCGGGCTTGAAACGCATGCCACTGATAAACGCGTTTGGAACAAGACGGGCGACCTACCAATAACCGTAGTTTTTATAATGAAAATATAGTGTATAGGATTTATCGTACCTTATTTTATGGACATAACAGCCGCTATTCGATGAAAAAATATTTATAAAAGAAAAGGTAATGTATGCGCTACACTCCTTGGAAAGGCTCATCATTTCCAGCAATGTGATAAAAGAAATTATTCGCATGTAGTAATGATTCATCTGGGATCTATTTAATTTTATATATCGTGCATCAGAGTTGGTTTAAGGGTTACATAAGGATGGTTATGGTTGACTTTAACGCGGATATTGTGAGCTTTATATCATTAGGGAATGTTCATCTTGGGGATTCCATTGATCTTTACCTGGAAGATATTTTTAATAATTACACTGTGGAAATAAAAGAATATGCTCTGCCTGCACCCTCCAGTGAAATCCGCTATGTCTATTCTGTACAAAATGGCACCTTAATAATCACCACCACCACGGATGATATTATTGTTTCAGTCGGCTGCAATGAAAACTATGCCGGTAAATATAAAGATAAATTATATGCCGGTATTACCATGGCAGAGCTTTCTCAACGTAGCAAAGCGCTGCGTATCCTGAACGGTACGCTAATCGTTGACCAGGATTACGGTCTCTCATTTACGCTGCCGCCGCCATACGATGAGATTGCCGATTCCCTTGAGCAAATCCCGCATAATTTATCGCTTAATGAAATTTATGTCTGCGATCATTCCGGCTGGATAAACCAATAATAAGCCTCTGTTGCAAGCTCCGTTAATAATGCTGTCTGAGGCACTTCAGCATTAAGGAAAATCAACGGAGTTTGTTATACCGATATTAGCTACGCCATCAAACCCTGCTGTTACATCGTCATTGCCAATCGTTGCTGCTTGACCAGGCGACAGCGCCTTCAGGCGCATGGGGGCAGCAGAAGAGAGAAGAAAATCAGTCGTTCACTCCAGCGCTGCGGGCGTGGGCTGAAACGACATGTTTTTCAGCGAAAACACTCACGCTCGACGTCAGGCACGCTGACGTCAGTGATACCTTCCCCTATACTGCGGAAAACAAAAGAAAATAACCGCTTCACTACGTTTACAGGGTAAAGAATGGATACGGCTGAATTCTTCGCGCAGCTCGCGCGACAACTGCTGCTCTCTGCACCGCTCTTTTTATTGATTGCGCTGGGATATTGCCTCGGGCGTTTTGCTCACTGGCCGGAATCGGTCAACGAAGGGCTCAACCGCTTCTGCTTTAATGTGGCAATTCCCTGCATGCTGTTCAAAGTGATGAGTAAGTTTTTCGAAAGCCCGCCGGTGGATATGCGGCTGCTGATTGCCTACTTCGGCACCTGTTTTGTCATCTATGTGATTGGGCGCATCGCGGCGAAAAGCGTGTTCCGTATGGACGCGGTTTCTGCCTCGGTGTTTGGTCTGGCGGGCATTTTCTCCAATAACGTGATGCTGGGCATTCCGGTTGCCATTATTTTGCTTGGTGCATCGAGCCTCTCATCGGTGGCGCTGGTGCTGGTGTTTAACAGCCTGATTTTATGGACACTGGTGACCGTGTCGGTGGAATGGGCGCAAAACGGCAGCTTCTCGGTGCGGGGAATTGGCAAAACGCTGGTGAGCGTGCTGCGCAACCCGATTATCATCGGCATCTTCAGCGGATTCGCCTGGAGTTTCCTGATCCATCGTCCGCTCCCGCAATTCCTCGATAGCCCGGTGAGCATGGTAGCGCAGGTCGCCGCGCCATTAACGCTTATTACCCTCGGTATGAGCTTGTCGCGCTATCAGATCCGCAAAGGATTACCGGAAAGTTTGACCATCTGCCTGCTGAAACTGATTTTGATGCCGGCCTTGATTTGGCTGATTGCCTGGGTGCTGCATCTGCCGCGCGAAGAGAGCCAGGTAGTGGTGCTGTTGGGGTCGATGGCGGTGGGGATTAACGTCTATCTGATGGCGCAAAAATTCCAGGTGCTTCAGGGCGCGACGGCGACCAGCATGCTGCTTTCCACCCTGCTGTCGACCGTGACCACGCCGCTGTTTATGATCCTGATGACGCATTTCTATCCGAACTGGCCCTGAGGCCAGCCGGAAAGCCGTCAAACGATATCATCCACCACGCCGCCGTCCACGCGCAGCGCCGCGCCAGAGGTGGCCGAAGCCTGTTTCGAACAGACATAGACCACCATATTCGCCACCTCTTCCACGGTGGCGGCGCGCCGGATAACTGAACTCGGGCGATTCGCCATCACAAACTCTTTTGCCAGCGTTTCCAGCGATTTACCCGTTTTCTCCATCTCCTCTTTCATCATGCCGGCAAAACCGTCTGACAGGGTTGGCCCTGGCAGTACGCTGTTGACGGTGACGCCGCTCCCGGCGACAAATTTCGCCAGACCGCGTGCCAGCGAAAGCTGCGCGGTCTTCGTCACGCCGTAGTGGATCATATCTGCCGGGATATTCAGCGCCGATTCGGAAGAGATAAACACCACGCGTCCCCAGCCTTTTTTCACCATTGCGGGCAGCAACGCACGCGAGAGGCGAACCCCCGACATCACATTGGTCTGCCAGTAATTCTCCCAGGTTTCATCGTCGGTGGCGTAAAAATCCTGCGGGCCGTAAATTCCGGCGTTATTCACCAGAATATCGACCTCACCGCTTGCTTTCAGCAGTGTTTCCACGCCCTGCGCCGTGCCGAGATCGGCAATCGCGGTACGCAGCTTCGCCCCCGGCACCTGTTTTGCCAGCATCTCTTTCGCCTTATTCACCGAGCCTTCACTACGCCCGTTAAGGATCACTTCCGCGCCGCTTTCCGCCAGCCCTTTGGCAATCGCAAAACCAATACCGCCCGTTGAAGCGCTGACCAGCGCGACTTTACCATCGAGTGAGATCTTCATTGTCTGCCCCTTATTCAGTGGATTTCACAAATGCATTAAGGCTAGCAGTTGAGGCACAGATCGCGTTGCCAATTGTTGCTCATAAAGTGTGCGTGTCGGGTTAATACCCGCCGCGGTATGGCGGCGGCAACCTTACTCTTCGGCAGCGAGACACTGCAAATGACCATGACGCACGCCGCGCTGGGCGAT
Organism: Kosakonia pseudosacchari; assembly: GCF_900184035.1. Lineage (GTDB taxonomy): Bacteria > Pseudomonadota > Gammaproteobacteria > Enterobacterales > Enterobacteriaceae > Kosakonia > Kosakonia pseudosacchari. The sequence goes on along the minus strand of NZ_FXWP01000017.1, from coordinate 146,506 downwards.
AACGTCGTCGGCGAAGTGTTGCACATCGCCCATCTTGCCTTTCAGCACGGCGATCTCCAGGCAATCGTCGTGGCTGATATGCACATGCAGCGTGGCGACAGAGAGGTCGTGATGATGGTGTTGCGTGGCGACAATACGGCTCGCCAGGTCGCGCTTCTCATGTTCATACACATACGACAGCACCGCGTAACCCGGCTGTTCATTGTCTTGCACGGACTCCTGCGCCAGCGCGCCGCGCAAAATATCCCGCAGTGCTTCCGAACGGTTATTGTAGCCGCGCCGGGCGCTAAGGTTGTCCAGCGTATCGAGCAGGTCATCATCCAGCGTTATGGTCACGCGTTGCATGGTTGCGTCCTTTGTAATGAGGGAGGGAAGGCGGGCAGTACCGCCTGTTGCAGCGCCTGGCCTGCCGGTGAACACAAGCGCAGCGGTAAAGTGACGTCGAGCGTTTCGACCAGCGCGCCGCTCTCCATCACCAGCACACGCTGGCAAAAACGCTCCACCAGCCGCAAATCATGGGTGATAAACAGGCACGCGACGCCGGAACGCTGTTGTAGCCGCTGTAAGAGCCGGATAACGCCTGCCTGCAGCACCAGATCCAGGCTGGAAACCGCTTCATCGAGAATCAATAGTGTGGGCTCCACCGCCAGCGCACGCGCCAGGCACACGCGCTGTAACTGACCGCCGCTCAACTGCGGGGGGCGTTTATCGAGCAGGGAGGTGTCCAGCTCGACATCTTCCAGCAATTGTTGGATACGTGCCTGCTGCTCGCTGTTGGGCAGTTTTAACAGATGGCGCAGCGGTTCACGCAGAATGTCGCGCACGGTTTTACGCGGGTTCACCGCGCTGACCGGATCCTGAAACACCATCTGGATATCGCGGCGAAAGGCCTGGCGGGCGCGGGCGTTAAGCTGCTTTAACGGCGTGCCCTGCCAGCGCACTTCGCCTTCGTCTGGCAATTCCAGCCCTACCAGCAGCCGCGCCAGCGTGCTTTTCCCGCAGCCGCTGCGCCCAAGCAGCGCCACGGTTTCCCCGCTTTTTAACTGAAAAGAGATATTGTCCAGCACGGCTCGCTGGTGGTAGGTGTGCGACACACCGCTCACATCAAGAAGGTTCATTGCGCCAGCTCCAGTCCATACAGCGCCAGGTGGGCCGCGACTAATTCACGGGTAACGTCCTGTTGTGGGGCACTAAACAGGGTTTCCACCGTGCCTTGTTCAATAATCCGCCCGTTATCCATGACCGCGACATCATCCGCCAGCCGCGCCACCACGCCCATATCGTGCGTCACCAGCAGCATGCCGGGCTGACGCTTGCGCATAATCTGCGCCAGCAAATCAAGGATCCGCGCCTGCGCCACCACATCGAGATCGGTCGTCGGTTCATCGGCGACGATAAATGGCGCATCGCTCAGCAGCGCCATGGCGATCATCATGCGTTGCAACATGCCACCGCTCATCTCGAACGGGTAAAGGGTGAGGACACGTTCGGCATCCTCCAGCCCGACATCCTGCAATGCCGCGAGGAGTGTGGCGTGATCGGCGGGTTTACCGAGCGCCAGGCACGTTTCCCGTGCATGACCAGCCATAGTGCGCAGCGGGTTAAAGGCGCTGCGCGGGTTCTGCATAATGGTGGCCACCGTCGTACCGCGCAGCGCTTGCGGTGTGACGGGCTGATTATCCGCCAGTAACTGACCGGCCGTTTGCCGCACGCCCGCAGGCAGCACGCCGAGCGCCGCCGCGCAGGTTAATGATTTGCCGCTGCCGCTACCGCCCACCAGCGCCAGTACGCGCCCGCGTTGCAGGGTTAACGACACCTCCTGCACCAGCGGTCGCTCCGCGTGCAGGCTGATATTTTGCAGGCTCAGTTGTGCAGGCATCAGTGGGCGTGCTCCGTTTCCAGGTGGGGATCGAGATGGTCGCGCAGCGCGTCGCCCAGCAGGTTAAACGCCATCACGCTAATAAACAGCGCCAGCCCAGGCCAGACCATTTGCAGCGGCTGCGTCCAGATATATTGCCGGGCGTCATTGATCATCACGCCCCACTCGGGGGTTGGCGCGGTGACGCCAAGCCCGAGGAATGACATCCCGGCGACGTGCAGCATCATATGGCCGATATCCAGCGTCGCCAGCACCAGTAGCGAAGGTACTACCGCACCCGCCAGATGATCGCGAAACACGTGCAGATAGCTTGCGCCACTTAAACGCGCCGCCAGCACGTATTCACGGCTGCGCAGCGAGATAACAAGGCTGCGTACCATACGCGCATACCACGCCCAGTGGGAAAGGGCGATTGCGATAATGACATTGGTCAGCCCTGTCCCGAGTACGCCAACCATAAAAAACGACAGGATCGAGGTGGGAAAGGTCATAAAAATATCCGCCACGCGCATGATGGCCTGATCAACGCGCCCGCCGAGCAGCCCGGCGCAGCCGCCTGCGCTTAAACCAAGCGCCAGCACCAGCAGCAGACACATCATCACCGACCCCAGCGACACCCGCGTGGCCGCCATTAAGCGAGAGAAAATATCGCGGCCCAGGTGATCGGTGCCGAGCCAGTGCTGGCTGCCCGGCGGCAACAGGCGCGCGGGTAAATCGATGGCTTGCGGATCGTACGGCGTCCACCACTGGCAGGTCAGGGCAATCACCAGCAGCAACAGCAGGATCAACAGCGCGAAACGCACCGGCCAGCGGGCCGTTTTCATAACGTGCATCAGTGCGCTCCTTCATGATGGCGAATACGGGGATCGAGCGCGGCGCTCAGGAGATCGACGGCCAGATTGCACAGCACAAAAACCATCACCATCACAAGCGTAAAGCACTGGATCACCGGGTAGTCGCGGTTGAAGATTGCCGACACGGCATAGCGGCCAATACCGGGCCAGGCGAAGATACTTTCGATGATCATCGTGCCGCCAATCAGCTCGCCAATATGCATGCCCAGCGCGGTGATCACCGGCAGTGACGCGTTACGCAGAATATGCCGCCGCTCGGTCTGCTTGTCGCTTAACCCGCGCAGCCGCGCCCACGTCACGTGGCGCTGCCCGGCGGCTTCCAGCATGCTGGCGCGCAGCAGGCGGGCGTTGATAGCCAGCGACATAAAAGCAATCGACACCGCAGGCAGGATCAGGTGTTGCCAGCCGCCGTAGCCCATCGCGGGTAGCCACTGCAAATGCACGGAAAAAAACATCACCAGCAGGAAGGCCAGCCAGAAGTTCGGCATCGACACACCAAGAAACGCCACCGCGCGTACCAGAAAATCCGGCAAACCATCCCGGTGGCGCGCCGCCCAGATGCCAAGCGGTACGGAGGTGAGCAGGATCAGCGCCAGCGCCGCGCCGGCGAGTTGCAATGTCGCGGGCAGAAAATGCAGCACATCCTCAAGCACCGGGCGCTGCGTGGCATAAGAGATGCCGAAATCAAGATGCAGCGCGCGCCACAGCCAGTGGAGATATTGGCTGGCGAGCGGCTGATCCAGCCCCAGTTGAATGCGGGTTGCGGCTACCATTTCCGGCGTTGGCGGCAGGTTAGACAGGCGCAGATAATCCATCGCCGGATCGCCGGCACCGAGGCGCAGCAGCAGAAAAATCACCACCGAGGCAGCTACGATCATCGGGATCAATAAGAGCAGACGGTGCAGTAAAAAGCGGCTCATGGCGCGGCGTCCGGGGTTATCTGATCAAACGGGATCTCCGAGGCGATGGGCGCAAACGGAATGGTGCCGAGTTGCGGTTTTGCCACCACCATCATTGAGATGTAACTGATGGGCAGATAAACCGCGTCGTTGTGCAAACGGGTGAGAATATCCCGGTAAAGTGCCTGGCGCGTGCTATCATCGCTGCTGGTCAGCACCTCGCCAATCTCTTTGTCGATAATCGCTTTGTCCGGCAGTCCTGACTGCGCCTGGTAATCGGCGTGCGACGGCACACGCATGGAACTCATAAACGCATGCGGATCGTACGGTGCCCCCCAGGTGCGGTTGAAAATCATGCCGAAACGGCCATCGCGCTGCCGGGCATAAATACTGCTCTCTTCCTCGCCAATCAGTGCGACATCTACGCCGATCTGGCGCAAGTTGGCCTGAATGATTTCGGCCATTGATTTGCTCAGCGCATCGGTGCCGATATAAGCCAGTTCAATATGCAGCGGCTGCCCGGCTTTTTCGCGAATGCTTTTCCCGGCGGGAAGCTGCCAGCCCGCTTTATCCAGCAACGCACGCGCCTGCGCCGGATCGTACTGGCGCGGTTTCAGGCCGATATTGGCATACGGCACGGAAGGGGCGAACAGCGTATCGGCAACCTGCTGCGTGCCATACAGCGCGCCATCGACCAGCGTTTTTTTATCCACCGCATAGTTCAGCGCTTCGCGCACGGCTAACTCATTGGTGGGCGCATGAGCGGAGTTCAGCGCCAGCATCACCGTCTCCATTGGCGCAGAAAGCTGGGTGCGCCAGGCAGGGTTCTGGCTGAAACGGGCAAACGTATCCAGCGGCAGCAACCCTTCGTTGCCGTAAAGCAGGTCGATATCGCCGGTTTCAAACGCCACTGCGCGGCTGGTCGGGTCCGGGATCACTTTAACGATAATTTTGCTAAGTGCCGGTTTCGCGCCCCAGTAGTGCTCATTACGTACCAGCACGTCGTACTGGTTCAGCTTCGATTCCTGCAACACCCACGGTCCGGTGCCAATGGGCGCATTAATGCCGTTCAGCGTTTCGTTGTTTTTAAACTGCGACGGGGCGATAAAGCGGAACGGGCGGGGCAGGGAGAGCTCTTGCAGGAAAGGGTAGTAGGCGCTTTTCAGGGTGATTTGTAACTGGCTGGGGCTAAGGGCTTTGGCGTCGGTGATTTGGTTAGCAAGCTCAAGCCAGGCGTGGCGCTGGCGGTTATCCAGCACGGCGCGGAAGTTTTCCGCAGCGGCGGTGGCGTTAAACGGCTCGCCGTTGGAGAACGTCACCCCATCGCGCAGGGTAAAGACCCAGGTTTTGCCATCCTCCGAGTGCGTCCAGCTTGTCGCCAGCCAGGGTTTCACGCTGCCGTCGGCCTGGTATTTCACCAGCGGTTCATAGACCATGCTTTGCGCGAACATCTGATTTGGCGTGTAAAGATGCGGGTTGAGCGGGCCAACATTCACCGGCCAGGCGGTGGTGAGTGTGTTTTGTGCCGCGAAAACGGCAAAGGATGCGCAGAGCAGAAGCAGAGCGCCAGCTTGACGATAGAAAGACACGTTCGGTTTCCTGACGAAAAGTCGGTGGCGAGAAAAGTATGACGATTTTAGTAATTCATCATACGAATAGTATGTTCTGGATCAAAGGCCCTGTTTATAACAGGGATTTATCGCATTTTGCGTGATGGGTATGGCTGGCGGGTGAGCAGAGCACCCGGAACCTATTCGTCAGGATTATCGCTTTGTCTGGCGTAAGCATTGCGCGAGTCGTATTACGTGACGTTTATAAGCGCCTGCAAAAATAAAGGATAGCGCGCTACCCCTTAAACAGTTGCAGCAGCATTTCAACCTGCTCATCCAGCGGCGTGAGGTCTTTTTTCACAATCAGGTGCAGCGGTGTGGCGCGGCGCGTGCCGTGGCTGAGTGGCAGCGTTTTGAGCACGCCGCTGTCGAGTAGTGGCTGAATGCGCTCCTCCGGTAACCAGCCGTAACCCACCTGGTACAGCACGGCTTCCACGGCGGCATCGATGGTGGAGAAGGTCCACGATTCCTGCGCCACCGGGCTGTGGCGATTGTCGCTTTCGGCAATGCGAATCAATGGCCAGGCGGCGAGCATCTCTTCGCTCACCTGCGAGGATGCGCACAGTGGGTGATCGCGGTGCGCCGCGGCGACAAAATCGATGTTCATCAGCCATTCGCCGCGCCCGGTCATATCCTGGCGGCGGGTCAGTATCATCACATCGGCTTGCGCATGCACCGGCAACTCGCTGGAGGCGGTCTCGAGCACTTCGGTCAGCCGCACCTGCGTTTGCGGGTAACGCTGCTGAAACTGGCGTAAAATGGCAAACAGCCGCGCGCGGGGGAAAATGCTGTCAACCACCAAATCCAGCCGCGTACGCATACCGTTGCGCAGCGTGGCCGCGCGGGTTTCCACCCATTCAAAGGCTTTCAGCAGCGGTTTGACCTGGTTAAGCAGCAACTCACCGGCAGGCGTCAACACCGCGCGCCGCCCTTCCTGTACCAGCAGCGCAACGCCGAGCCGCTCCTGCAACAGCGCCAGGTTATAACTGACCGATGACTGGCTGCGATGCGTCTCTTCCGCCGCCTTCGCAAAGCTTCCCAACTCGACTACTTTTTGCAGTAGCGCCCATTGTTCCAGCGTCGTTTTATGCATAACCCATCTAAAAAGTGAATGAATTTGATGCAAATATAGCGTTATTCATTCGTTTTTTGCAGGCGTACGATCTTTTCATACACCAGAGGAGAGAAAAAAATGAGCACCTTTGATAAACATGATTTGAGCGGTTTCGTCGGCAAACATCTGGTTTATACCTACGATAATGGCTGGAATTACGAGATTTATGTGAAAAACGCCACGACGCTTGATTACCGGATCCACAGCGGTATCGTGGCGAACCGTTGGGTGAAAGATCAGCAGGCCTACATTGTTCGCGTTGGCGAAAGTATCTATAAAATTTCCTGGACCGAACCGACCGGCACCGATGTCAGCCTGATTGTTAACCTGGGCGATCGCCTGTTCCACGGCACTATTTTCTTCCCGCGTTGGGTTATCAATAACCCGGAAAAAACCGTCTGCTTCCAGAATGATCACATTCCGTTGATGGAATCGTATCGCGCGGCGGGCCCGGCTTACCCCACCGAAGTGATTGATGAGTTTGCGACTATTACGTTTGTGCGTGATTGCGGCGAAAATAATGATAGCGTGATTAACTGCGCCGCCAGTGAATTACCGGCCAATTTCCCGCAGAATTTGTCATAAAAAATTCACGCTGTTTAATATATTGATCATGTAACGAATGAAATAATTAATTGCATAAATAAATTAATTTTCTCGCATTCGTTGATGTGCCGTTTAAATAACTACGCTAACGCTTTTGTATACCTTGCAAAGGCGTTAATTATTTCAGTTTTTTGACATTTATCACGTTAGGATTTTGCTGCTTTTATTTTTAATGTATTGTTTTTAATAGGTTATTTTAATACCTCTTAGCTTCTATTTAATTCCTTTCCTTAATCTTGTCCTAATATTCAATTGGTAGTATTCCCCAACTAACTGTAACGCATAATAAATGCAGAAAACGCGCATTCATTATATTTTGGTTTAACTTTCATCCGCCATTTTACTCACTAGCCGCAGCGTGTCTTTGTGGCGGTCCGTTAATGCGTCAGTGACGCCAAGGAAAAAAGATGAGTGATTTTTTACCGTTCTCACGCCCGTCAATGGGGGATGAAGAGTTCGCCGCCATACAGCAAGTGCTGGCATCTGGCTGGATCACCACAGGCCCAAAAAATCAGGCGCTTGAAGAGGCTTTTTGTACACTGACGGGCAACCGCCACGCCATCGCCGTGAGCTCGGCGACAGGCGGCATGCACGTCACGTTGATGGCGCTTGGTATTGGCGCCGGGGATGACGTGATTACCCCGTCGCTGACCTGGGTTTCCACCCTCAATATGATTGTGCTGCTCGGCGCAACGCCCGTGATGATCGATGTCGATAAAGAGACGTTGATGGTCACGCCAGAGGCCATTGAAGCGGCTATCACGCCGCGTACCAAAGCGATTATCCCGGTGCATTACGCCGGTGCGCCGGTGGATATTGATGCCATCCGCGCGATTGGCGAGAAGCACGGCATCCCGGTGGTTGAGGATGCTGCTCACGCCGCCGGAACCTACTACAAAGGCCAGCATGTCGGTTCACGCGGCACCGCTATTTTCTCCTTCCACGCCATTAAAAATATGACCTGCGCGGAAGGTGGGCTGGTGGTGACGGACGACGAACAACTGGCGAACCGCATTCGCAGCCTGAAATTCCACGGGCTGGGCGTCGATGCTTACGATCGGCAAACCCACGGCCGCGCCCCGCAGGCCGAAGTGATCTCCCCAGGGTTTAAATACAACCTCGCTGATATCAACGCGGCGATTGCGCTGGTGCAACTGGGCAAACTGCCCGCCGCGAATGCTCGCCGCCAGGAGATCGCGCAACGTTATTTGCAGGAACTGGCGGATACGCCGTTTCAGCCGCTGGCCTTGCCGTCATGGCCGCACCAGCACGCCTGGCACCTGTTTATTATTCGCGTTGATGAGCAACGCTGCGGTATCTCCCGCGACGCATTGATGGAAACCCTGAAAGCGCAGGGCATTGGTACTGGCCTGCATTTTCGCGCGGCACATACGCAGAAGTACTACCGCGAACGCTTCCCCCTCTCTTTACCCAATACGGAGTGGAACAGTGCGCGTATCTGTTCGCTGCCGCTTTTCCCGGATATGACCCATGACGACACAACCCGCGTCATTCACGCGCTCCGCAACATTGCAGGGCGCTGATATGTTTAATTTACCGCCTGTAGAAAAAGTATCTGTGGTGATCCCGGTCTACAACGAGCAAGAGAGCTTGCCGGAGTTGATTCGCCGCACCACGGAAAGTTGCGATGTGCTGGGCATTGATTACGAAATTTTGCTGGTGGATGACGGCAGTAGCGATAACTCCGCGCTGATGTTAAGTGAAGCGGCAGAACAACCCGGCAGCCATGTTGTCGCGGTGCTGCTGAACCGTAACTACGGTCAGCACTCGGCGATCATGGCCGGATTCAGCCATGTCACCGGTGATTTGATCATCACGCTGGATGCCGATTTGCAAAACCCGCCGGAGGAGATCCCGCGTCTGGTGGCGAAAGCCAATGAGGGTTACGACGTGGTGGGCACGGTGCGGCAAAACCGCCAGGACAGCCTGTTTCGTAAACTGGCTTCACGCACCATCAACCGCCTGATCCAGCGCACCACGGGTAAAGCGATGGGCGATTACGGCTGCATGTTGCGCGCCTATCGCCGCCATATTGTCGATGCCATGCTGCACTGCCACGAACGCAGCACCTTTATCCCAATCCTCGCCAACACCTTTGCCCGCCGCGCGGTAGAGATCCCCGTGCAGCACGCGGAGCGCGAGTTTGGCGATTCCAAATACAGTTTTATGCGCCTGATTAACCTGATGTACGACCTGGTGACCTGCCTGACCACCACGCCGCTGCGCTTGCTGAGCGTGTTTGGCAGCGTGATCGCCGTGCTGGGCTTTTCGCTCGCCGTGCTGCTGGTGGTGCTGCGTCTGGCGTTTGGCCCGCAGTGGGCGGGAGAAGGGGTGTTTATGCTCTTCGCCATTCTCTTCACCTTTATCGGCGCGCAGTTTATCGGCATGGGGCTACTTGGGGAGTATATCGGGCGCATCTACAACGATGTTCGCGCACGTCCCCGCTACTTTATTCAACGTGTTGTTCGTCAGGAAAATGACGTTTCGCAAGAGGAAAAAAATCAATGAAAGCCGTTGTCTTTGCTTACCACGATATGGGATGTGTCGGTACACAAGCGTTACTGGATGCAGGTTTCGAGATTGCGGCGATTTTTACCCATCCCGACAGTGCCAATGAAAACCACTTCTTTGGTTCGGTGGCGCGTATCGCCGCTGAGCGCGGCATCCCGGTTTATGCCCCGGAGGATGTTAACCATCCGCTGTGGATTGACCGTATTCGCGAACTGAAGCCGGATGTCATTTTCTCTTTCTATTACCGCAATTTGCTGTGCGACAACATTCTCAATACCGCGCGGATCGGCGCGTTTAACCTGCACGGTTCGCTGCTGCCAGCCTACCGCGGGCGCGCGCCGCTGAACTGGGTGCTGGTGAACGGCGAAAGCGAAACCGGCGTCACGCTGCACCGCATGGTTTCCCGCGCGGATGCGGGCGCGATTATCGCGCAACAGCGCGTCGCCATTGCTGAGAACGATGAAGCGCTGTCGCTGCACCGTAAACTGGCGGAAGCGGCAAAAGGCATGCTGGCTAGCGTGCTGCCGACAATTAAAAACCACACCTTCAGCGAAACGGCGCAGGACGACAGCAAAGCCAGCTACTACGGCCGCCGTACGCCGGAAGATGGCCGTCTGGACTGGGAAAAACCGGCGCAGACCCTGCAAAACCTGGTGCGCGCGGTTTCTGACCCGTGGCCAGGCGCCTACAGCTTTGCTGGCACACACAAATTTATCGTCTGGAAATCCCGCGTGCGTAGTGATGTCGCCCCCGCTCGCGCAGGCACGGTGCTCTCTGTTTCGCCGCTGCTGGTGGCCTGTGGCGATGGCGCGCTGGAGATCCTCACCGGTCAGATGGACAACGGCGTCTACATGCAGGGCGCGCAACTCGCGCAGTCGCTCGGCCTGGTTGCCGGTGCGCTGCTGACCAGCAAACCGGTAGTGGCGGTAAAACGCCGTACCCGCGTGTTGATCCTCGGCGTGAACGGTTTTATCGGCAACCATTTGACCGAACGCCTGCTGCGTGACGATAACTACGAGATCTTCGGCCTTGATATTGGCTCGGATGCGATCAGCCGTTTCCTCGACAATCCGCGTTTCCACTTTGTTGAAGGCGATATCAGCATTCACTCCGAGTGGATCGAGTACCACATTAAGAAATGTGACGTGGTGCTGCCGCTGGTGGCGATTGCTACGCCTATCGAATACACCCGTAACCCGCTGCGCGTGTTCGAGCTGGATTTCGAAGAGAACCTGAAAATCATCCGTGACTGCGTGAAGTACAACAAACGCATCATTTTCCCGTCGACATCGGAAGTGTACGGCATGTGCACCGACAACAATTTCGACGAAGACAACTCGAATCTGGTGGTTGGGCCTATCAATAAACAGCGCTGGATTTACTCGGTATCGAAACAGTTGCTCGACCGTGTGATCTGGGCGTATGGCGACAAACACGGCCTGAAATTCACCCTGTTCCGTCCGTTTAACTGGATGGGACCGCGGCTGGATAACCTGAACGCCGCGCGTATCGGTAGCTCGCGCGCCATCACCCAGTTGATCCTCAATCTGGTAGAAGGTTCGCCGATCAAGCTGATCGAAGGTGGTAAGCAGAAACGTTGCTTTACGGATATCAGTGATGGTATCGAAGCGCTGTTCCGCATTATCGAAAACAAAGACGGGCGCTGCGACGGGCAGATCATCAACATTGGTAACCCGGATAACGAAGCGAGCATTAAAGAGCTGGCGGAGATGCTGCTGGCCAGCTTTGAAAAACACCCGCTGCGCGACCGTTTCCCGCCGTTCGCAGGTTTCCGCGAAGTGGAGAGCAGCAGCTACTATGGTAAAGGCTACCAGGATGTGGAACACCGCAAACCGAGTATCCGTAACGCCAAACGCTGCTTGCACTGGGAACCGACCGTGGATATGCGCCAGACCATTGACGAAACGCTGGATTTCTTCCTGCGTACCGTTGAACTGACGGATGAGAAATAAGCATGAAATACGTCGGCTTACGTATTGATGTCGATACCTTTCGCGGCACGCGTGACGGCGTTCCGCGCCTGCTGGAGCTACTGAAAAAGCACAACATTCAGGCGAGCTTTTTCTTCAGCGTCGGGCCGGACAACATGGGGCGCCACATCTGGCGCCTGCTTAAGCCGAAATTTCTGTGGAAGATGCTGCGCTCGCGCGCGGCATCGCTCTACGGCTGGGATATTTTACTGGCGGGCACCGCGTGGCCCGGCAGGCTTATCGGCGAGGGCAACGCGGAGGTCATCCGTAAAACCGCGCAGGCGCACGAAGTGGGGCTGCATGCCTGGGATCACCACCGCTGGCAGCGCTGGAGCGGGGTGTGGAATCAGGCGCATCTCGAAGCGGAAATTGAGCGCGGATTACTGGCGCTGGAGCTGATAATTGGCCGGTCTGTGAGCTGTTCCGCCGTGGCGGGGTGGCGTGCCGATCAACGAGTGGTGAAAGCCAAATCGCATTTTAATTTCCGCTATAACAGCGACTGCCGTGGCACGCAGCCGTTTCGCCCGCTTATCGCAGAGAATACCTATGCGGCTCCGCAGATCCCGGTAACGCTACCCACCTGGGATGAAGCCGTTGGCATTTCGGTGACGGCGGAGCACTACAACCGTTTCATTCTTGACGCGATGAAGCAGGATAGCGGCACGCCGGTTTATACCATTCACGCCGAGGTGGAAGGCATTATCGGCGCGGAAGGTTTTGATGAACTGCTGAGCATGGCAGCGCGCGAAGGCATCGCTTTTTGCCCGTTAAGCCAGTTGTTACCGGAATCGCTGGAGACGCTACCGCCAGGTAAAGTGGTACGCGGAGAAGTGGCTGGCCGGGAAGGCTGGCTGGGTTGCCAACAACTGTTGAGTCCTGGATTATGAAATCCATTCACTATGGTCTGGCGCTGGTTGCGCTGTTCGCCCTCTACTATGTTGTTCCCCTGGAATATCGCCTGCTCTGGCAGCCGGATGAGACCCGTTATGCGGAGATCAGCCGTGAAATGCTCACCAGCGGCGACTGGGTTGTGCCGCATTTCCTTGGCCTGCGTTATTTTGAAAAACCCATTGCGGGTTACTGGATCAATAGCATTGCGCAGTGGCTGTTTGGTCATAATAACGTCTCCGTGCGCCTGGGCTCGGTCTTCTCGATTACCGTGTCGGCGCTGCTCGTGGGTGCGCTGGCGTGGAAAATGTGGCGCGACAAACGCACTGCCGTGCTGTCGGCGGTGATCTTCCTGACCGCTTTTCTGGTGTACGGCATTGGTACTTATGCTGTGCTCGACCCGATGATCACGCTGTGGATGACACTGGCGATGCTCAGCTTCTGGCTGGCGGCGCAGGCGAACACGTTGCGCGGTAAGTTCGGCGGCTATGTCCTGCTTGGCGTGGCGTGTGGTATGGGCGTGATGACCAAAGGTTTTCTCGCGCTGGCGGTGCCGGTGATAGGCGTGTTGCCGTGGATCATTGTGCAAAAGCGCTGGAAAGAGGTGCTGCTCTGGGGCTGGCTGGCCGTGATCTGCTGCGTACTGATGGTGCTGCCGTGGGGGCTGGCGATTGCGTCGCGCGAACCTGATTTCTGGCGTTACTTCTTCTGGGTCGAACATATTCAACGTTTTGCGCAGGATGACGCACAACATAAAGCGCCGTTCTGGTATTACATACCGTTCCTGATTTTAGGTTCGTTGCCGTGGCTGGCGCTGCTACCCGGCGCGCTGAAAACGGGTTGGCTGGCGCGTAAAGAGGGCCTCCGGGAAGCGTTTTACCTGCTGGGCTGGGTAGTTATGCCGCTGCTGTTTTTCAGTATCGCCAAAGGGAAGCTGCCTACTTACATCCTGCCCTGTTTCGCGCCGCTGGCGATATTAATGGCGCGTTATGCTATGCAGATGGCGCAAACCAACGGGCGCGCGTTGCGTGTCAATGCGTGGATCAATATCGGTTTTGGCCTGGTTGGCGTGATTGCCGCGCTGGTGGTGTCGCCGCTGGGCTTTTTGAAACACCCGGTGTGGACGCAAATTGAGGTCTACAAAGCGGCGCTGGCGGCGTTTGCTTTCCTGGCATGGGCACTGGTTGGCGTGTTTACCCTGCGTGCCAGTGCTGAACGGTGGTCATACGCGGCGCTGTGCCCGCTGGCGATTGCGTTGCTGCTGGGGATCGTTATCCCGGACAAGGTAATGGATTCCAAGCAGCCACAGTTTTTGATCAACTTTGTTAACGAGCCGCTGACGCCGAGCCGCTACGTGCTGGCCGATAACGTCGGGGTTGCCGCAGGTCTGGCCTGGGAGCTGAAACGCTCAGATATCATGCTTTTTGGCACGCGCGGCGAGTTAACTTACGGTATGTCGTACCCTGATGGCGAAGGACGGTTTGTGCGTGAAGATGATTTCACCAACTGGTTGTCACAACATCGTCAGGAAGGAGCTATTTCCCTGGTGCTGCACCAGTCGAAAAAAGATGATTTTACCCGCATGCCAATACCAAAACCGGACAACGTTTATGTGCAGGGGCGTATGGTCTTTATCCAGTACTTTCCACAATGATGAGTAAGCCGCAATGACCAGTTGGCTCTGGCTCGCGCTGGCAAGCCTGCTCAGTTGCGCAGGTCAACTGTGCCAGAAGCAGGCGACGCGTCCGGTGCCGATTGCCAGGCGTAATAAGCATCTCGGCCTGTGGCTGGGGCTTGCGCTGATGGCGCTCGGTGCGGGCATGGCGCTGTGGCTGCTGGTTTTGCAGCGCATTCCTGTTGGCGTGGCGTATCCGATGTTGAGCCTTAATTTTGTCTGGGTGACGCTGGCGGCGCGTTTTCTCTGGCGTGAGCCAGTGAGCGTTCGCCATGCGTTCGGCGTGGCGCTGATTATCATCGGCATTGTGCTGCTGGGGAGCTCACTATGAAGGGGCTGCACTGGGCATTACTTAGTGTGTTGCTGGTAAGCGGTGCACAACTGATGTTGCGCTATGCGATGGTGTCGCTGCCGCCGGTGACATTTTCCTGGTCTTTTGTCTCGGCGTTGCTGCAACCGCAAAAAGGCACGCTGGCGCTGATGTTTGGCCTGGTTGGGTATCTGGCATCAATGGGTTGCTGGTACTTTGCTCTGCACCGTTTGCCGTTGAGTAAGGCTTATGCCTTGCTGAGCCTGAGCTACATTCTGGTGTGGGCGGCGGCCATCTGGCTTCCCGGATGGCACGAGCCGTTTTCCCTGCGCGGCGCTTTGGGTGTGCTGGTCATTGTGGCGGGCGTGCTGGTTATTTTTTTGCCCGGTCGCTCCAAAGCGTAGCGACTACCCAGGCAGACGACTTTTCGGTCTGCCTGGCCCCAGTAAAATTGCCAGTTTGCTGCCGCCGGTGGTGGTTTCCATCCAGATTTTACACACGCTGGTTAGCGGCACTGACAGCAGCATTCCCACCGGGCCAAGCAGCCATCCCCAAATCAACAACGATAAAAACACCACCAGCGTCGACATCCCCAGGCGGTGGCCCATCATGCGGGGTTCCAGGATGTTGCCAAGTAACATGTGCACCACAAGGAACAGCCCCCCCACCAGCAAACATTCGTACGTGCCGTTAAACAGCAGCGCCTGGATCATCGGCGGGATAGCAGAGATCACCGAGCCGATATTGGGCACGTAATTGAGCAGGAATGCCAGCACGCCCCACATCAGCGCGAACTGCACACCTAGCGCCACCAGACCGACCCAGACAATTAGCCCGGTCCATACACTGAGTAATGTTTTCAGCGCCAGATAGTGAGAAACGCCTTTCAGCGCGCGGTGCAGCCCGGCGATATGAATTTGCGGGTTGTGCAGCGCAAAGCGCAGCTTATAAGGTACATGGCGCACTTCAAACAGCATAAACACCACGGTCATCACCAGCAGGACAATACTGGCCATCGCATTCGAGAGCTGGGTCGCCATGGTGGTGGCAAAGCCCATTAGTCGCTCCGAGTCCATCCGTTGCAGCATCCGTTCTGGTGACATATGCAAGCGAAGAAACGGCATCGCATCCTGCAACTGCATAAATTTCCTGGTGAATTCACGGTTGTACTTGGGCAGCAACGTCATGAAGTCGTTGACCGACGCGGCAAGCACGCCGAAAAGCGCGGTGAGAAAAACCAGCATCACCAGCACCACAATACTGATCGCCACCGGGCGCGAAATGCCGCGCCGGAGAAACCAGGTAACCAGCGGATTGAGAACAATCGCGAAAAACAGCGCCAGAAGAAGCTGCACAATAATGTCGGCCGCAGCATGAATGCCGGCCAAAATGATCACCAGCGAAGCCAGCTTTAACAGAATATGTAAACCCGCCCGATCGGGTTGAGGATGTGTCATGGTTAATTCCTTTTGTCATCGGCCCGTTAAGTGTAGTGCTCCGCCGCACCTTCGCTCGCCAGAGATATTCTTAAAGTGAATGCTGCTTTCTGTTTCATCACGTGGTAATAGTGAAACACTGTTGTGAAAACCTGAGTAAAACTCCATGCCTGAACACGCCGCCGAACCGGCGCTAAGCGGATTGCGCCTCAATCTGCGGATTTTGTCCGTCGTTATGTTTAACTTCGCCAGTTATCTCACCATTGGCCTGCCGCTGGCGGTGCTTCCCGGCTATGTCCATGATGTGATGGGCTATAGCGCGTTTTGGGCCGGTCTGGTGATAAGCCTGCAATACTTCGCAACGCTGCTGAGCCGACCGCATGCCGGGCGCTATGCCGACCTGCTGGGGCCGAAAAAAGTGGTGATCTTCGGATTGTGCGGCGCGTTTCTCAGCGGGTTGAGCTATTTGCTGGCGGGCGTTGGCGGCAGTGTCGGCGTGTTAGGCCTGATACTGCTTTGCCTGGGGCGCATTATTTTAGGCATCGGCCAGAGTTTTGCCGGAACCGGCGCGACGCTCTGGGGCGTGGGTGTGGTCGGGTCGATACATATCGGGCGGGTGATTTCGTGGAACGGTATTGCCACCTATGGCGCGATGGCCATCGGCGCGCCGCTCGGTGTGGTCTGTTATCAGTACGGCGGGCTGCATGGACTTTCGCTGACCATTATGGGCGTGGCGCTACTGGCAATAGTACTGGCGCTGCCGCGTGCGGCGGTGAAAGCCAGCAAAGGTAAACCGCTGCCGTTTCGCGCCGTTTTGGGGCGCGTCTGGCTGTACGGGATGGCGCTGGCGCTGGGGTCCGCCGGTTTTGGCGTCATCGCCACGTTTATTACCCTCTATTACGATGCGAAAGGCTGGGAAGATGCGGCATTTGCGCTCACCCTTTTTAGCTGTGCCTTTGTTGGCGCGCGGCTGCTATTCCCGAATGGGATTAATCGCTTTGGCGGTTTAAACGTGGCGATGCTCTGTTTTCTGGTGGAAACCGTTGGGCTGGTGCTGGTTGGCCTCGCGGTGGAACCGTGGATGGCGAAGCTCGGCGTGTTCCTCGCCGGGGCCGGTTTCTCACTGGTTTTCCCGGCGCTGGGCGTCGTAGCGGTCAAAGCGGTGCCGCAGCATAACCAGGGTTCTGCGCTGGCGACGTATACGGTGTTTATGGATTTATCGCTGGGGATAACCGGGCCGCTGGCCGGGCTGCTGATGGCGTGGGCAGGGGTTTCGGCTATCTATTTTGCCGCCGCAGGCCTGGTGGCGATTGCCTTACTGCTGGCCTGGCGGCTGAAGCACAAGCTGGTGGCGGTGAAGGAGTAGCTGCTGATTTTGATTGTTCAAATCTTGCCCTTAACCCGTAAAGAAGACTATAGTCATGCTTACGGGTTAAGGGCAAGGGAATGGATTCTATGGGCATTTACCTGACAAGGGAATTTGATCAGGAACGCAGACGAGTGCGTGTTAACGATAAAATATTATGCAAAGCCGCTCTGGCGATTGTTGCCGGTTTACCAGGCGACAAATTAGGTAAATATACCTACAAAAAACGTATCGCATTACCCGCAGTCAGTGCGCGGGATGGTGCTCGCGCTATAGTCTTTTTTCATGCAGGAGAAAATCTCTTTTTCTTCGACATGTATGTAAAAAGCGAACTCTCTAAAAAGAGAGGTAAAGAGCTTGAAGATGATGAAATAGATGCTTACTGCGCCATTGCGAAAGATTTTATCGCAATGCCTGCTGATACACTGAAACGGCTATTAAGCAGTAAAGATTTAATCGAGGTGAACTGTTATGAGTGACCATCTGAAACGTATTCAGAGTATGGCAAAACGCTATAATGCGCTGGGTGTGGTGCAGGATGAAACGGTTGCGGCGATTGATGAAGCTATCGATGCGCGTAATATTCCACAGGTTCGTCCAATGACCGGTGTGCAAATTAAACAGGTCCGTGCTCGCTGGAAAATGTCACAAGCGGCGCTGGCTCGCACTGTCGGGATGTCAGTTGAAAGTGTGTCGAAGTGGGAACGTAACGAAAGCAAACCTAATAATGCCGCTTTACGTATCCTCAATACGATTGAAGATAAAGGGCCGGCTGTGTTTCTTGGCTAACATGGCGACCGTGAACAAAAAAGGGAACCTTCAGGTTCCCTTTTCATGTTTTGAGCGGCTTATTTCACTACGATAGTGTTGATAATGTTTTCCGCCGTGGTTTGCGCCTGCTGCTGGTTGTCCGCAGGCAGCGTGACCTGGATGGTCAGCAGTTTGTCGTCAACTTTACCCAGCACCACGGAAGACCATGCTGTCTGGCCTTTGGCGGAGATAATGCTGTCGAGCTGTTGCAGTTTCTGCCCTTTCAGTTCGATGGATTTATTTGTGACCACCTGCAACTGCGGGTCGCGGCTACGCTGTTGCTCTTCCAGACGTTTTGTCAGCGCGCTTAACTCTTCTGTCGTGTTGTCGCCGACAATCACAATCACCGCTTTCTGACCGGTGGCATCGGAATAGACGTGCATATTATTGGACTGGGTGCCCAGTTTGCCACTCTGATCGGTCATATCCGCAGGCAGCGAGAAGCTGAGTTTGCCGTCGAGCAGGGTTACCGGTTGACCGTTGGTGTTGCTTTCGGCGGCAGCACCCTGAACAGGTTTTTTGCTGTCGCTGTTATCACAGGCAGCCAGCCCAACAACCAGCAGGCCGATACCGACATATTTCACCAGATTGCGCATTGACTTCTTCCTTTCAATAAACAGCCATAACGGCTCATCGGCGCATCTTATCACATCTGATAAGCCGTACCTTTAACTCGCCGGTAACGCGCTAATTTCAGATTTGTCTGCCAGTCTTTTCAGCAACATATTCAACAACACACCGTACATCGGCAGGAAGAACGCGATGCTGATAAGCACTTTGAAGCTGTAATCCACCAGCGCGATTTCCGTCCAGTGTTGCGCCATAAACGCATCCGGGCTGCGCCAGAAAGCGATAAAGAAAAAGGCGAGGGTATCGCTGGCGTTACCAAATACGGTGGAGGCGGCAGGCGCAAGCCACCAGCGGCGGTTCTGGCGCAGACGATTAAAAACGTGCACGTCGAGGATTTGCCCCAGCGCGTAAGCCATAAAGCTGGCGGTGGCGATACGGGCGACAAACAAATTGAAGTGCGCCAGCGCGCCGAAACCCTGCCAGCTGCCCATGTAGAACAGCGAGGAGATAACGTAAGAAGCCAGCAGCGCGGGCACCATCACCGCGAAGATAATTCGCCGTGCTAATGGCGCGCCGAAAATGCGCACGGTTAAATCCGTCGCCAGGAAGATAAACGGGAAGCTAAATGCGCCCCAGGTGGTATGGAAACCAAAGATAGAAACTGGCAGCTGCACCAGATAGTTACTGGAGATGATCACCAACAGGTGAAAAAGCGAAAGCCAGAACAGCGCTTTCATGCGCTGTGCGTTTGAAAAGTGCGTCATATTGTGACCTTTTTGGTAAATGGGGTGAGGGAACCCAGTACTTTTACTGCTCTGACGAGCAGAGCCGCCGCATGATACTGCAATCGGAGTGGGATGCAATGGTTAATTTTAGCGCAATCGTTAACCTCGCTTGCGTCACAAAAAAGGCGGCGTAAACTAATGCGGTTTTTTCCCTTGCGAGATGAAGATGATCGATCCGTTTTCCACCGCCGACCACACGCTGGATGCTCAGGGCTTACGCTGCCCGGAGCCGGTGATGATGGTGCGCAAAACCGTGCGCAATATGCAGATTGGCGAAACATTGCTGATTATCGCCGACGATCCGGCAACCACCCGCGATATTCCCGGCTTTTGCCGTTTTATGGAACATGAGCTGGTCGCCGGGCAAACCGAGTCTCTGCCGTACCGTTATGTCGTGCGTAAAAACCATTAATCTTTAGTACGCAACAGGCGCAGCGCGTTGGCGGTTACCAGCACCGTTGCGCCCGTATCGGCCAGCACCGCCAGCCATAGTCCGGTCATTCCCAGCAGCGTTGTCACCAGAAAAATCGCTTTCAAGCCGAGCGCTATGGCGATGTTCTGGCGAATATTGCTGTGCGTGGCGCTCGCCAGGCGAATCATCTGCTCCAGACCCATCAGCCGGTTATGCGTGAGCGCGGCGTCGGCGGTTTCCAGCGCCACATCTGTCCCGCTCCCCATCGCGATACCGAGGGTTGCGGCTTTCATTGCGGGCGCGTCGTTAATGCCGTCGCCGACCATCGCCAGTGGGGCTTGCTGGTTGAGTGTGCGTACTGCATCGACTTTATCTTCCGGCAGCAAGCCGGCGCGAAAATCCAGCCCCAGCTCACCGGCAATCGCCGCTGCGGCGCGTGGGTTGTCGCCGGTAAGGATCACGCCCTGTACGCCAAGCGCATGCAGAGCGGCAACGGCTTCTTTGGCATCGTCGCGCAGCGTGTCCTGCAAGCCGATCGTACCGATAACCTCGCCGCTACGCTGCACTACCACCACGGTTTGCCCACGGCTTTCCTGCTGCGCAATCTGCGCCCGCACGGTGTCGTGCAGCGCGCCTTGCGGCAGTTTATCCGGCGCGCTGATAAGCACCTGTTGACCAGCGATATTCGCTTCGATGCCTTTACCTGCCAGTGCGCGCTGCCCTTGCGCCTCCGGAATCACCAGCGCACGTCGCTGCGCTTCCTGCACAATGGCCAGCGCCAGTGGGTGGGTGGAACCCTGCTCGATAGCGGCACTGAGCGCCAGCAATTCCGCTTCTTCTGTACCGGCTAATGGTGTGATCGCGGCGACCTGCGGTTTGCCGACGGTCAGCGTGCCGGTTTTATCAAACGCCACCTGGCGAATGCCGCCGAGTTGCTCTAATGCCGCGCCACCTTTAATCAGCGCGCCGCGACGTGCCGCTGCCGCAAGGCCAGAAGTGATCGCCGCCGGCGTGGAGATCACTAGCGCGCACGGACAACCAATCAGCAGCAAAGCCAGCCCTTTGTAGATCCACGCAAGCCAGGCTTGCGCAAATAAAAGCGGTGGAACAATGGCGACCAGCAACGCCACGGCCATGATAGCCGGGGTGTAAATGCGGCTGAAACGGTCGATAAAACGCTCGATCGGCGCGCGGCGTTCTTCTGCTTCTTCAATCAGTTTCAGAATGCGGTCAATCGCGCTTTCACCCGGTTTAGAAATCACTTCAAGCTGCACCAGACGGTCAACGCTGGTGGCACCTGCCGGGACGCTTTCACCTTCTGCGCGCTCAACCGGCACGGATTCGCCCGTTAAGGCGCTTTCGTCAAAGCTGGCAAACGGCGAGACCAGGCGACCATCCGCAGGTAAACGCCCGCCCGCCGGGACTTCAATCACATCGCCCGGTTGCAGATCGCGTGCCGCGACACGCTGGCGCTCACCGTTGCGCAGGCGGGTGGCGGTATCCGGTTTTAACGCCATCAACGCGCTGACACCGCGCCGCGCACGGCTGGCGGCCCAGCCTTCAAGGCGCTCGCCAATTAAAAACAGCAGCAGCACCATCGCCGCTTCCGCCGTCGCGCCAATAAAGAGTGCGCCGATAGCCGCCACGCTCATTAACGTTTCAATGGCGAACCAACTGCCGCTTTTCATTAAGCGCAGCGCCTGGCGCGCAATCGGCCACAGCCCGACCAGCGTGGTGGCGATAAACGCCGTCTGGCCGAATGGATGGCTGACCTGTTCCAGCCCCCAACTGAGCGCCATCATTGCGATCAACAGGATAAGCGGCAGGTTTTCGCGCAGCCGTGACGTTTCTGGCGCAGGTGCGTTTTCGCTGCGCAGTTGATACCCGGCCTGTTGCACGGCACGTTCGACGCGATCTCGCACATCATTTTGCGCAATGACGATAAGTTTTTCGGTGGCAAAGGCGACCTGAACCTGGCCGACGCCTTCGACCTGGCGCACGGCGTTTTCCACTTTGCGGGCGCAGGCGGCGCAATCCATACCGTCAACCTGCCAGCTATAGCGTTCGCCTTCGGCGGTCATTTCTGGCGTTTCGCGTTCTTCGCAATGACCGTCGGTGCAGCAGGATGGCGTCTTTTCTTCTATCGGCCGCAGCTTAACCGCCGCGAATTGCGGCGTTTTTTTCAACTCAGGCGATGAGGTGGGGGTTGGCATGGCATCCTCCGGTGAATGATAATTTTCTCATTAACCGGAGTATGCACTCTGGAGTCGACTCCAGAGTCAAGCCTTTTAAATATACAGCGAACGGACAATTAAAAAGTGTCCGGCAAAATAGCAGGCGGAGGCGATGGCGTTATCGGCGCTAAAGCGTTTGCGGTAGTGGCTGCCTAACCAGACCACGTTGCCGAGCAGCAGCAATGACGCGCCAACGAAAGCCGACAGCGCCGGGCTGGTCGGACGGAAAAACCACAGCTCGCCTGCCAGCCATACCATCACCAGCGTCATGGCGATAAAGGTACACACCGCCATACGCAGCTCTTCGAGGCGTGACCAGATCACCGCTATCAACAGCGCGCCGATAATCAGCAGCACCACCGGTAGCGGCCAGAAGAATGAGAGCGTCATCTGGCTGGCGAAATAGATGGTATAGAGCAAATGCGCGAGGAAAAACGCACCGATGGCGTAGAGTAGCTTTTGCCGGGGTAACAGCGTGAGCGCATCCCCGACCAGCGAGGCACACAGGCCCGCCAGCACTAGGTAGCTGATGGCATCGAACATCGGGGCTTGCCAGGCCAGTAACAGCAGGAGCAAGAGCGTAACGGGTTTAAAAACCCAGCGCTGCCAGACCGGGCCACGATACGAGGCGTCGACATATAACCAGGCGGAAAGGCAGACAGCAATAAATGACCACAGCATAATTAAGTCCCTGTATCTGTTATTGTTGCGTAAATTTCTCTTACTCAGTGTAGTGGCGGGAAAAGGAGGATGACAACGCTATTTCCGCCGCGATAAGCTCAATTCCGCTTTTTCCGACAGGTATTCGCTATGAGTAAACCACCGCTTTTTTTCATTATCGTCATTGGATTGATTGTGGTTTTTGCCTCTTTCCGCTTTGTGCAGCAGCGGCGCGAAAAAGCCGAAAACGATAGCGCGGCGCAACAGCAAAAAAGTGTGGTGGTGAGCAACAAACGGGAAAAACCGCTTAACCCGCGCCGTTCTCGCCAGCAACAGGTTGCGCCAGCGGGAACCGCCATGCGTTATGAAGTGAGTTTTAAACCGCAAACCGGCGGGCTGGAGATGAGTTTTCGTCTGGATGAGCAGCAATATCACGCGCTGACAGTGGGCGACCGGGGTGTGCTGCGTTATCAGGGCTCGCGCTTTGTGGACTTTACGCCGGAAGCAGCCCGGTGAGCACGACGCCACCGGGCGATGGGACTATTTTTTCTCTTTTAATTTCTTCTGCCAGATAAGCAGCTCAAACACGCCGAAGAGGAAAATACGGATCTGCTCCGCTTTGCTCATTTGCGGGCCGTCTTTCGGTAGCGCCGTTTTCAGCATGGTGGCTTGTAGCGCATGCATAAAGACGGTGAAGACAAGCGCGACGTTGACGAAAATATTCAGCGGGCGCGGAAAGGGTTTAATCAGGTTCAGAATCAGAAATGCCCAGATGCAGAGCATCAACAGACGCCCGAGGTTAATCAACAGCGGCATGCTTCTCTCCTTGTGCTTCGCGGTGGTACAAACGGTACGCGACCTGCCCGGCGACTTTTTCCCGATGCAGTTGCCAGCGAGCGGGTACGGGCGGTAACCCATTTTCGACTTCGCTTTCGATATAAACCAGCGCGTCATCGGCGAGCCAGCCGTTGTTTTCCAGCAGGCGTATGGTCTCTTCCAGCATCCCTTTACGAAACGGTGGATCGATAAAAGCAATATTGTGTGGCGTGCCGGGGCTGGCTAAAAACGTCAGCGTGTTGGTGTTGACCACTTTCGCGTTGGCGGCTTTTAACGTGGCCAGGTTTTGCTGTAATTGCTGGGCGACACTGCGCTCCATTTCCAGCAAGGTGGCGCTGGCGGCGTAGCGGGAGAGCGCTTCCAGCCCCAGCGCACCGCTGCCGGCGAAGCAATCGAGACAGTGAGCGTCTACCATTGACGGCGCCAGCCAGTTGAATAAAGTTTCACGCACGCGATCGGTGGTCGGGCGCAGGCCGGGGCTATCCGGAACCGGTAATTTACGGCCCCGCCACTGGCCGCCAATAATGCGGATCTGACCGGTGGCGGCACGGGTAGGTTTCTTCATGGTTATCGCTTTGCTCATCATTTCGACCTGCTATTCTAGCGGTCTGTCGAATGACGTTAAACCCTAATCCTCAAGCCGTGATGCAAGTTGAGGAAAGTGGTAGACTATCCGACTAATTAACAAATGTTTTCAGTCCCGGCCGTGCAGACGGGCTGCGCCATGAAACAATAGCGAGGAGTGTGGTCGCCAATGGCAAATGAGAAGAAACGTGGCTTTTTTTCCTGGCTTGGCCTTGGGCAGAAAGAGAAGGCTGAAGAGGCGCAAACCGAACAGCAACCTGTAGCTGAGCAGCCGGTTGAAGAAACCCCGGTTGCTGGGCCTGCTGCCGACAGCGAAAAATTCGCTGAAGAGGTTGTCGACATCAGCGAGCAACTGGCGCACGAAGACGCGCCAGCGGAAGCGGTAATAGAAGAAAGCCCGGCGGTTATCGAACATGAAGAACTGCCGCTGCCGGAAGAGGTGGCTGAGCAGGAGATCGGCGCTGAAGAGTGGCAGGCGGAAGCTGAGCCGCTGGAAGAAGACGATGTTCCGCTAAGCGACGAGGAGCTGGACGCGCAGGCGCTGGCCGCCGAAGCGGCGGAAGAAGCGCTGGTTGTCGTGCCGGTTGAAGAATCCGTCCAGGAGCAGGAAAAACCGACCAAAGAAGGGTTCTTTGCGCGCCTGAAACGCAGTCTGCTTAAAACAAAAGAAAACCTCGGTTCAGGATTTATCAGTCTGTTCCGCGGCAAAAAGATCGACGATGATCTGTTCGAAGAGCTGGAAGAGCAGTTGCTGATTGCCGATGTGGGCGTGGAAACCACGCGCAAAATCATCACCAATCTGACGGAAGGCGCGAGCCGCAAGCAATTGCGCGACGCGGAAGCACTGTATGGTTTGCTGAAAGATGAGATGAGCGAGATCCTCGCCAAAGTGGATGAACCGCTTAACATCGAAGGAAAAACTCCGTTTGTAATTTTGATGGTTGGCGTTAACGGCGTGGGTAAAACCACCACCATCGGTAAGCTGGCGCGCCAGTTTGAGCAGCAGGGTAAATCCGTGATGCTGGCGGCGGGGGATACCTTCCGTGCCGCCGCAGTTGAGCAGCTTCAGGTGTGGGGCCAGCGCAACGATATCCCGGTGATTGCCCAGCATACCGGCGCGGATTCCGCTTCGGTGATTTTCGATGCTATCCAGGCGGCTAAAGCGCGCCATGTGGATGTGCTGATTGCCGATACCGCAGGCCGCTTGCAGAACAAAGCGCACCTGATGGAAGAGTTGAAGAAAATTGTCCGCGTCATGAAGAAGCTGGACGAAGACGCGCCGCATGAAGTGATGCTGACGATTGATGCCAGCACCGGGCAAAATGCCATCAGCCAGGCCAAACTGTTCCACGAGGCTGTGGGTTTAACCGGTATTACGCTGACCAAGCTTGATGGTACCGCCAAAGGTGGCGTTATTTTCTCGGTGGCGGATCAATTTGGTATTCCTATCCGCTACATCGGCGTCGGCGAACGTATTGAGGATTTACGTCCGTTTAATGCGGGCGATTTTATAGAGGCACTTTTTGCCCGAGAGGATTAACAATGATTCGCTTTGAACACGTCAGCAAAGCCTATCTCGGTGGGAGACAAGCGCTGCAGGGGGTGACATTTCACCTGCAGCAGGGCGAGATGGCCTTTCTGACCGGGCATTCCGGGGCAGGGAAAAGTACCCTGCTGAAGCTGATTTGTGGGATTGAGCGGCCAAGCGCCGGGAAAATCCTCTTTGGCGGCCACGATATTACCCGTTTGAAAAACCGGGAAGTGCCGTTTTTGCGTCGTCAAATTGGGATGATTTTCCAGGATCACCACCTGCTGATGGACAGAACGGTGTTCGATAACGTGGCGATCCCGCTGATTATCGCGGGTGCCAGCGGCGACGATATTCGCCGTCGCGTCTCGGCGGCGCTGGATAAAGTCGGGCTGCTCGACAAAGCGAAAAGCTTCCCGATTCAGCTCTCCGGCGGTGAACAACAGCGTGTGGGGATTGCCCGCGCGGTGGTGAACAAACCGGCAGTCCTGCTGGCGGATGAACCAACCGGTAACCTGGATGAAGCGCTGTCTGAAGGGATTTTACGTCTGTTTGAAGAATTTAACCGCGTCGGGGTTACGGTGCTGATGGCAACGCACGATATCGGGCTGATTTCCCGTCGTTCGTACCGCATGCTGAGCCTGAGCGACGGTCATTTGCATGGAGGCCTGGCGGGTGAATAAGCGCGATGCACTAAACCACATTCGGCAGTTTGGCAGCAAATTAGACCGTTTTCGTAAATCGTCTGCCTCCTCCGGCGAGAGCAACCGCAATGCGCCGCGTCGCGGCAAAGCGCCAGTGAAGGCGCCTTCGCGTAAGAGTAACGTCTTTAACGAGCAGGTACGCTACGCCTGGCACGGTGCGTTGCAGGATCTGAAAAGCAAACCGCTGGCGACATTCCTGACGGTGATGGTCATTGCCATCTCCCTGACGCTGCCGAGCGTTTGTTACATGGTCTACAAAAACGTTAATCAGGCCGCGTCGCAGTACTATCCGTCGCCGCAGATCACTGTCTATTTCGATAAAGCGCTGGATGACAACGCGGCGCAGCAGGTGGTGGGGCAACTCCAGTCCGAACAGGGCGTGGAAAAGGTCAATTACCTGTCGCGTGAAGATGCCCTGGGCGAGTTCCGCAACTGGTCCGGGTTTGGCGGCGCGCTGGATATGCTCGAAGAGAACCCGCTGCCCGCCGTGGCGGTAGTGGTGCCGAAACTGGATTTCCAGAGCACGGATTCGCTGAATACGTTGCGTGACCGCATTTCCCGCATCCAGGGAATTGATGAAGTGCGCATGGATGACAGCTGGTTTGCGCGGCTGGCGTCCCTGACTGGTCTGGTCGGGCGCGTGGCGGCCATGATTGGTGTGCTGATGGTTGCGGCTGTGTTCCTGGTTATCGGCAATAGCGTGCGGCTGAGTATTTTCGCCCGCCGCGATACCATCAACGTGCAGAAACTGATTGGTGCGACGGACGGTTTTATCCTGCGTCCGTTCCTGTATGGCGGCGCGTTGCTCGGTTTCTCCGGCGCGTTTTTATCGCTGATCCTGTCGGAAATCCTGGTGATGCGCTTGTCCTCGGCGGTGACGGAAGTGGCGAAGGTGTTCGGCACGCAGTTTGAGCTTAGCGGGCTGTCGTTTGACGAATGCTTGCTGCTGTTGCTGGTGTGTTCGATGATTGGCTGGATTGCCGCCTGGCTTGCTACCGTTCAACATTTACGTCACTTTACTCCGGACTAAAGAATCTCTGGTATACTCCTTCCCTGCACGTGAAGTATTCCCGTAGCAGGGAAGCGTAATACCCCTTCTGAGGTTCCTTGCTCCGGTTTATCATCCTGATGTCACATTTTGTGCGTAATTTATTCACAGACCTGCAAGGAACTTGTGGATAAAATCACTGTCTGATAAAAATGTGAATGCTATTCTCGTTGCTCAAAAGCGCTGGCATGTTTGTTGCCTGATGGGGACAGACCGCCGCCAGCTGATAAGTGAATTGAGAGGATTTGAATGACCAAAGAAATGCAAACTTTAGCTTTAGCCCCTGTTGGTAACCTGGAATCTTACGTCCGGGCTGCGAACGCATGGCCGATGTTGACGGCTGATGAAGAGCGGGCACTGGCTGAAAAGCTGCATTACCAGGGCGATCTGGAAGCAGCGAAAAAGCTGATTCTGTCTCACCTGCGCTTTGTTGTTCATATTGCTCGTAACTATTCGGGCTATGGTCTGCCGCAGGCGGATCTCATCCAGGAAGGTAACATTGGCCTGATGAAAGCTGTTCGTCGCTTTAACCCGGAAGTGGGTGTGCGCCTGGTCTCTTTCGCCGTGCACTGGATCAAAGCTGAGATCCACGAGTATGTGCTGCGCAACTGGCGTATTGTCAAAGTCGCGACCACCAAAGCTCAGCGTAAGCTGTTCTTTAACCTGCGCAAAGCCAAACAGCGTCTTGGCTGGTTTAACCAGGACGAAGTGGAAATGGTTGCTCGTGAACTGGGCGTGACCAGCAAAGACGTGCGTGAAATGGAGTCGCGTATGGCGGCGCAGGACATGACGTTTGATATGTCCTCCGATGACGATGCGCACGACAGCCAGCCAATGGCACCGGTGCTCTATCTGCAGGATAAATCATCCAACTTTGCCGACGGCATCGAAGATGACAACTGGGAAGAACAGGCGGCCAACAAGCTGACCGATGCGATGCAGGGGCTCGACGAACGCAGCCAGCAGATCATCCGCGCCCGTTGGCTGGACGAAGATAACAAGACCACTTTGCAGGAACTGGCCGATCGCTACGGCGTGTCCGCCGAGCGTGTGCGTCAGCTTGAAAAGAACGCAATGAAAAAACTGCGCGCCGCTATCGAAGCGTAAGTGTATTGCAGTGAATAAGCCGGGTTGGCGCAAGCCTCACCCGGCTTTTTATTATCTGAATTATCCCACCACCACCACTCTCACATCATCACGCGTTCATTCAGCTTCTGTCACAACGTGGCAGGAAAGCTGTCCTGTCGGTGTCCCTGCGCTTGCGCGAGACTGAGTAAAACATCGCTTTATCAAAGGCGCTATATACTTGGTAAGCGGGCATACACAGACAGGGGGCAATCAAGGTGAAGAACAACGAATTGAATCAGCGCCGTCTACAGGCGACGCCGCGCGGCATTGGTGTGATGTGCGGTTTTTACGCAGAAAAAGCGGAAAACGCGACGCTGTGGGATGTAGAAGGGAACGAAGTGATCGACTTTGCCGCCGGGATCGCGGTGCTTAACACCGGACATCGGCATCCAAAAGTAATGGCAGCGGTAGAAAAACAGTTGCAGGCATTTACCCATACCGCTTACCAGATTGTTCCTTACGAAAGCTATGTCTCGCTGGCGGAGCGTATTAACGAACGCGTACCGGTTGCTGGCCCGGCGAAAACGGCGTTTTTCTCGACTGGCGCAGAAGCGGTGGAAAACGCCGTTAAAATTGCCCGCGCCTATACCAAACGCCCCGGAATTATCACCTTTGGCGGCGGTTTCCACGGTCGCACCTTTATGACCATGGCGCTCACCGGCAAAGTCGCGCCGTATAAAATTGGTTTCGGTCCCTTCCCCGGTTCGATTTACCACGCTCAGTATCCTAACGCGCTGCACGGTGTAAGCACTGAAGAGGCGCTGAAAAGCCTGGAGCGTATTTTTAAAGCGGATATCGCA
Source organism: Kosakonia pseudosacchari (assembly GCF_900184035.1). Taxonomy (GTDB): domain Bacteria; phylum Pseudomonadota; class Gammaproteobacteria; order Enterobacterales; family Enterobacteriaceae; genus Kosakonia; species Kosakonia pseudosacchari. The sequence goes on along the minus strand of NZ_FXWP01000017.1, from coordinate 117,245 downwards.
CCGGATCAAGTCGCTGCTATCCTGCTGGAGCCCGTGCAGGGCGAGGGCGGTTTTAATGTCGCACCGAACGATTTTATGCAGGCGCTGCGTAAGGTGTGCGATAGCCACGGTATTCTGCTGATTGTTGACGAAGTGCAGAGCGGTTTTGCCCGCACCGGCAAGCTCTTTGCCAGCGAATATTACGATGTGAAACCGGATTTAATCACCATGGCGAAAAGCCTGGCCGGTGGTTTACCGCTTTCGGCGGTGGCAGGGCGGGCGGAGGTGATGGATGCGCCTGCGCCGGGTGGTTTGGGCGGCACTTACGCAGGCAATCCGCTCGCTATCGCGGCGGCGCATGCGGTGCTGGACGTGATTGAAGAAGAAAACCTGTGCGAACGGGCGAACCATCTGGGCCAGCATCTGGTGGAAGTGCTGAACCGCGCAAAAGCGCAATGCCCCTATATCGCTGATATCCGTGCGCAGGGTTCAATGGTCGCGGTGGAATTTAGCGATCCGCAAACCGGCGCGCCATCGGCTGAATTTACTAAACAGGTGCAGGAAAAAGCGCTGGCGGACGGGCTGTTGCTGCTGAGCTGCGGGGTTTACGGCAACGTGATTCGCTTCCTCTACCCGTTAACCATTCCGGAAGTTCAGTTTCGCAAGGCGCTGGATATTCTCTCTCAGTCGCTGACGCATTAATTATTCAGCCGCCTGATGGGCGGCTTTATCACTTTCTGTCATCAGTCTGTCGTACAACCTTCAAAATTGTTATTCCATATTCCGAAAAATGGGGTATGTTTTAGCAGAGTATGCTGCTCAGGCACGGGCAGAACGGTTAAAAACTACTATCATATTCTTTGCTTATGACAATAAGCGAAATAATGTGCCACACAACAACATCACAACAAATGCAATAACCATAACAATGGGGAAACTCAGGATGAAAATGAAGGGCAAAGCGTTACTGGCAGGATGTATTGCGTTAGCAATGAGCAACGTGGCATTCGCCAAAGATATCAAAGTTGCCGTTGTCGGGGCGATGTCCGGTCCGGTTGCGCAGTACGGTGACCAGGAGTTTACCGGTGCGGAACAAGCTATCGCCGATATTAATGCCAAAGGCGGGATTAAAGGCGACAAACTGGTTGCAGTAAAATATGACGATGCCTGTGACCCGAAACAAGCGGTGGCGGTCGCCAACAAAGTGGTCAATGACGGCATTAAATACGTTATCGGTCACCTCTGCTCCTCTTCTACCCAGCCGGCGTCTGATATTTACGAAGACGAAGGTATTCTGATGATCACGCCTGCGGCGACGGCGCCTGAGCTGACCGCACGTGGTTACAAACTGACGCTGCGCACCACCGGTCTGGATTCCGACCAGGGACCGACTGCGGCGAAATACATTCTGGAGAAAGTGAAGCCGCAGCGCATCGCTGTTATCCATGACAAACAGCAGTACGGTGAAGGTCTGGCGCGTGCAGTGCGGGACGGGCTGAAAAAAGGCGGCGCGAACGTGGTGTTCTTTGACGGTATCACTGCCGGTGAGAAAGACTTCTCTACGCTGGTTGCACGCCTGAAGAAAGAGAACATCGACTTCGTTTACTACGGCGGCTACCACCCGGAAATGGGGCAGATCCTGCGTCAGTCTCGCGCCGCTGGCCTGAAAACCCAGTTTATGGGGCCGGAAGGCGTGGCGAACGTTTCCCTGTCTAACATTGCCGGTGAATCCGCAGAAGGTATGCTGGTTACCAAACCGAAAAACTATGACCAGGTTCCGGCGAACAAACCGATTGTAGATGCGATCAAAGCGAAGAAACAGGATCCAAGCGGCGCGTTTGTATGGACCACTTACGCTGCGCTGCAATCGCTGGCTGCAGGACTGGGTCAGTCCGCCGATCCGGCGGCTATCGCCACTTATCTGAAAGGCCACTCAGTGGATACCGTAATGGGGCCGCTCTCCTGGGATGAGAAGGGCGATCTGAAAGGCTTTGAGTTCGGTGTGTTTACCTGGCATGCGAACGGTACAGCGACTGACGCGAAGTGATTTTCTAAGCTGATCGTCGTCTTTCGCGCCGCAGTCCCCTGTCACTTACTTCAGTCAGTTTCCGGGGATGAGCGAATTTCCGCCTTCCTGCGATGCGAAAGTCCAGGTCAGCATTAATTAAAAAGGCCGGATTACCAGGGGTAATCCGGCCTTTCTGCTGTTTTACCAGGACCGACGTAAGCCTGATAAGCGTAACGCCAGCTGGCAAATCCGCAGCGCGGGCTTTATCGTTTTTCCCAGCCGTTTTCCTGCGCGGTAAATCCCAGTCGTTGGGTGAAAGCCGCCATTACGCCCCGGTCTTCGACGCCGATATCGGCTATCCACCAGCTGGTGATCGACGGGTTATCGCGCATCACTTCTTCCACCAGATATTGTCCCACGCCGCGACGGCGGGTGATATCGCGCACGCGCAGGGAATCCAGCGCCCCTTCGACGCCAAGTAGCGTCACGCGAACGGCAGCCAACAGACGGTCATTAAAACGCGCGGCGTAGATACGGTGAGTGTCATCCACATCAAGAGATGCAGAGGAGTATTCCGGCCAGACTTTCGCTAAATCAATATGATCCTGTTCGGTGAAGGTCACCAGTCGGACGATAGTCAATTTCATGTACAGCTTGTCCAAAACGCAAAACATAGTGTGAGTGTAATCAATTTCGCATGGCAGGGTTCGATCGTTTTTTATTTTTCATCCGACAGGTGAATAATTTTGCCGCAGCGGTTGGCGTAGTGTTAAACATTGGAGATCGAAAAACAGGCAGGATTTTAACCTAATTGGTAGCGTTTTATTCCGCTTTATATGCCGTTATTTTATGCTGATGTCGGGGCTTTTTTTGTTTATCTCGGAAGAAATACAGAATATTATCTCTGCTTAATCGCCTGAAAAATAGAGGATTTAGTCTGGTTTTTGCTAAAAAACTGCGCTAAACCATTAAAGGCACTGGTAAAAATAGCGTTGTGCATTAAAAGTACAGAATGCTTTTTAACCATAATAAAACAAAATTATTACACGAATAATTCAGGCAACAGTAAGCCAACGTTCCGGCTGCCTGAAGCAGGAAGTGTAAACACGACATCACGAATGGGGATTTACAACAATGAAAAGGAACGCGAAGACATTAATCGCGGGGATGGTAGCACTTGCGATGTCTCACGCGGCCATAGCGAAGGATATTAAGGTAGCGGTTGTCGGTGCGATGTCCGGTCCGGTTGCCCAGTGGGGCGATATGGAGTTCAACGGCGCGCGCCAGGCTATCCACGATATCAACGCTAAGGGCGGGATCATGGGCGACAACCTGGTCGCCGTGGAATATGACGACGCCTGCGACCCAAAACAAGCCGTTGCCGTGGCGAACAAAATCGTCAACGACGGTGTGAAATATGTAATTGGCCATCTTTGCTCATCATCAACGCAGCCCGCATCGGACATCTACGAAGACGAAGGTATCCTGATGATCACGCCCGGCGCGACCAACCCGGAGCTGACTCAGCGCGGCTATCAACACATTATGCGAACCGCCGGGCTGGACTCCTCGCAGGGACCAACCGCCGCGAAGTACATCCTGAACACCGTGAAACCGCAGCGTATTGCCATCATTCACGATAAGCAGCAGTACGGCGAAGGCCTTGCACGCTCCGTGCAGGAAGGGCTGAAAGCAGGCGGCGCGAATGTGGTGTTCTTTGACGGTATTACCGCTGGCGAGAAGGATTTTTCTGCGCTGGTGGCGCGTCTGCAAAAAGAAAATATCGACTTTGTCTACTACGGTGGTTATTACCCGGAGATGGGGCAAATCCTGCGCCAGGCGCGCGCCAGCGGTCTGAAAACCCAGTTTATGGGGCCGGAAGGCGTGGGCAATGCCTCGCTGTCGAATATCGCGGGGTCTGCGGCAGAAGGCATGCTGGTGACGATGCCGAAGCGTTATGACCAGGATCCGGCGAACCAGAGCATTGTCGATGCGCTGAAAGCCCAGAAGAAAGATCCGAGCGGGCCGTATGTGTGGATCACCTACGCCGCCGTGCAATCGCTGGCCACTGCGCTGGAGCGCACCGGCAGCAGTGAGCCGCTGGCGCTGATTAAAGATTTAAAAGCCAACGGGGCTAAAACCGTGATTGGGCCGCTGAACTGGGATGAAAAAGGCGATCTGAAAGGATTTGAATTCGGTGTATTCCAATGGCACGCCGATGGTTCGTCGTCCGTGGCGAAATAACTGTCATCCCTCTCTCTGGGCGCAATGTTCGGAGAGATTTTAGAAGGTTACGTTATGTCCGAGCAGTTTCTTTATTTCTTGCAGCAGATGTTTAACGGCGTCACGCTGGGAAGCACCTATGCATTGATCGCCATTGGTTACACCATGGTTTATGGCATTATCGGCATGATCAACTTCGCCCACGGCGAGGTCTACATGATCGGCAGTTATGTCTCCTTTATGATCATCGCCGCGCTGATGATGATAGGTATCGACTCCAGCTGGCTGCTGGTCGCAGCCGGTTTCGTCGGTGCCATTATCATTGCCAGCGCTTACGGCTGGAGTATTGAGCGAGTGGCGTATCGCCCGGTGCGTAACTCCAAACGCTTGATTGCGCTGATTTCCGCCATCGGCATGTCTATCTTCCTGCAAAACTACGTCAGCCTGACAGAAGGCTCCCGCGATGTGGCGCTACCAAGCCTGTTTAACGGCCAGTGGGTTGTCGGCAGCAGTGAACACTTTTCGGCAAGCATCACGACGATGCAGCTGGTTATCTGGATTGTGACCTTCGTTGCCATGCTGGCGCTGACGCTGTTTATCCGCTATTCCCGTATGGGGCGTGCTTGTCGCGCCTGTGCGGAAGACCTGAAAATGGCCAGCCTGTTGGGTATCAACACTGACCGTGTTATCGCGCTGACCTTTGTGATCGGCGCGGCGATGGCGGCGGTAGCGGGCGTACTGCTTGGTCAGTTCTATGGCGTTATCAACCCGTATATCGGTTTTATGGCCGGGATGAAAGCGTTTACTGCCGCAGTGCTGGGCGGTATCGGTAGCATTCCGGGCGCGATGATTGGCGGCCTGATTCTGGGTGTCGCCGAATCCCTCTCTTCGGCGTATCTGAGCACCGAATACAAAGATGTGGTGTCGTTCGCGCTGTTGATAGTGGTGTTGCTGGTGATGCCGACCGGTATCCTCGGCCGCCCGGAGGTTGAAAAAGTATGAAACCGATGCATTTTGCGCTGGCGCTGCTCTCCGCGGCGATGTTTTTCGTGCTGGCGAGCGTCTTTATGGGCGTTCAACTGGAGCTGAACGGCACCAGGCTGGTGGTCGATACCGCGGCGGATATTCGCTGGCAGTGGATCTTTATCGGCACGGCGGTGGTGTTTTTCTTCCAGGTGCTGCGACCTGTATTCCAGAAAAGCCTGAAGGGCGTTTCCGGGCCGAAATTCGTGCTGCCGGCGATTGATGGCTCTACGCTTAAACAGAAGTTGTTCCTGTTGGCGCTGCTGGTGATTGCAGTGGCGTGGCCGTTTGTCGTTTCACGCGGCACGGTGGATATCGCCACCATGACGATGATCTATATCATCCTCGGCCTCGGGCTGAACGTGGTGGTCGGGCTTTCCGGTTTGCTGGTGCTGGGTTACGGCGGTTTCTACGCCATCGGCGCGTACACCTTTGCGCTGCTCAACCACTATTACGGCCTGGGTTTCTGGACGTGCCTGCCGCTGGCGGGGCTGGTTTCCGCTGCCGCCGGTTTCCTGTTGGGCTTCCCGGTGCTGCGTCTGCGCGGTGATTACCTGGCGATTGTGACGCTGGGCTTCGGCGAAATCGTCCGTATCTTGCTGTTGAACAACACCGAAATAACCGGTGGCCCGAACGGCATCAGCCAGATCCCCAAACCGACCCTGTTCGGTCTGGAGTTCAGCCGTACCGCTCGTGAAGGTGGCTGGGATACGTTCAGCAATTTCTTCCATGTTGAATACGATCCCAGTGACCGCGTGGTGTTCCTCTATCTGGTGGCGCTGCTGCTGGTGGTGCTGACGCTGTTTGTGATTAACCGCCTGCTGCGTATGCCGCTGGGACGCGCGTGGGAAGCGCTGCGTGAAGATGAAATCGCCTGCCGCTCGCTCGGCCTGAACCCGACACGCATTAAGCTGACGGCGTTTACCATCAGCGCCGCGTTCGCCGGTTTTGCCGGTACGCTGTTTGCTGCGCGCCAGGGCTTTGTCAGCCCGGAATCGTTCACTTTCGCCGAATCAGCGTTTGTGCTGGCGATTGTGGTGCTGGGCGGTATGGGGTCGCAGTTTGCGGTGATCCTCGCGGCTATCCTGCTGGTGGTTTCCCGCGAGTTGATGCGTGACTTTAATGAATACAGCATGTTGATGCTGGGTGGTTTGATGGTACTGATGATGATCTGGCGTCCGCAAGGCTTGCTGCCGATGACCCGTCCGCAGTTGAAATTGAAAAACGGGCAAGCGAAAGGAGAGCAGGCATGAGTCAGCCACTGTTATCCGTAAACGGCCTGATGATGCGCTTTGGCGGTCTGCTGGCTGTCAACAACGTGTCGTTGGAACTGCGTCCGCAGGAGATCGTTTCGCTGATCGGCCCGAACGGCGCGGGTAAAACCACCGTGTTTAACTGCCTGACCGGTTTCTATAAACCGACGGGCGGCACCATTATGCTGCGTGACCAGCACCTGGAAGGGCTGCCAGGACAGCAAATCGCCCGCATGGGCGTGGTGCGGACGTTCCAGCATGTGCGTCTGTTTCGCGAAATGACGGTGATTGAAAACCTGCTGGTAGGGCAACATCAGCAGCTCAAAACCGGGGTGTTCTCCGGTTTGCTCAAAACGCCGGCGTTTCGCCGCGCGCAGAGTGAAGCGCTGGACCGCGCCGCAACCTGGCTGGATCGTATTGGTTTGTTAGCGCACGCTAACCGGCAGGCCAGCAACCTCGCTTATGGCGATCAGCGCCGTCTGGAGATTGTGCGCTGCATGGTGACGCAGCCGGAAATCCTGATGCTTGATGAGCCGGCCGCCGGTCTGAACCCGAAAGAGACCAAAGAGCTGGATGAGCTGATTGTCGAGCTGCGTAATCATCACAACACCACCATCCTGCTGATTGAGCATGATATGAAGCTGGTGATGGGCATTTCCGACCGGATTTATGTGGTGAACCAGGGCACGCCGCTGGCGAACGGGACGCCGGAAGAGATTCGTAACAACCCGGACGTGATCCGCGCATACCTTGGTGAGGCATAAGATGGAAAACGCGATGTTATCTTTTGACAAAGTTAGCGCTCACTACGGCAAAATCCAGGCGCTGCATGATGTCAGCCTGCATATTAACCAGGGCGAGATCGTGACGCTAATTGGTGCCAACGGCGCGGGGAAAACCACGCTGCTCGGCACGTTGTGCGGCGACCCGCGCGCCAGCAGCGGGCGTATTGTGTTTGATGGCAAAGACATTACCGACTGGCAGACCGCGAAGATCATGCGTGAAGCCGTGGCAATTGTGCCGGAAGGTCGCCGCGTCTTTTCGCGAATGACCGTGGAAGAGAACCTGGCGATGGGTGGTTTTTTCGCCGATCGTGAGCAGTATCAGACGCGCATTCAAAGGGTGTATGAACTGTTTCCACGCCTGCATGAGCGCCGCATCCAGCGTGCTGGCACCATGTCCGGCGGCGAACAGCAGATGCTGGCGATTGGTCGTGCGCTGATGAGCCAGCCGCGTTTGTTACTGCTCGATGAACCCTCGCTGGGTCTTGCACCGATCATTATTCAGCAAATTTTCGACACCATTGAGCAACTGCGAAAAGAAGGGATGACCATCTTCCTGGTGGAGCAGAACGCCAACCAGGCGCTGAAGCTCGCCGATCGTGGGTATGTGCTGGAAAACGGTCATGTCGTGCTGGAAGATACCGGCGACGCGTTACTGGCGAACGAAGCGGTGCGCAGCGCTTATCTGGGCGGGTAACTCGTTGATGTAATAGTATTTAAACCGGTCTCGCAAGGACCGGTTTTTTGTCTTAAAAACGTTTTCCTGCGATGCGACCGGACGGCTTGATGGGATATGATGCGGGTGGCGCTTGAGGCTTTTTGCCTCATGACGGTAAAAAGTTGTGCGGCAGAAAGAAGAAAGCCCCGAAGGTCATTTTTCAATTAACCAACGAGGCCTGTCTATATGCTAGTCACATGTAGAGTAGCCTCTTACCCGCCGAAAGGCAAGGAGCCGCAGGTTATGAAGCTACCGCAAGGAACCCTTATCTGGTGTGTGTTTATCGTGTGTTTCACACTGCTGATATTCACTTATCTGACACGGAAATCGCTGTGCGAAATTCGTTACAAAGATGGGTTCCGCGAGGTCGCGGCTTTCATGGCTTACGAATCCGGTAAGTAGCAACCTGGAGGCAGGGAGAAATCCCTGCCTTTTCAAGGGAAACGGTAATGTGCATACCTCTTGGCGCCTTTATAAAGGGCTTCTCTGTTTAACAGGGAAGCCCTTTTTCCTTTCTAAAGCGCGACGGCACCACCCATTAACCGCCATTTTTCCTTCACCGTACCATCATCCAGACGACATTTTTTTGACGCCTGGCTGTCATCTATTTGTAATTAAATGGTTATTTTTCTGTAATTCGAGCATGTCATGTTACCTCGCGAGCATAAAAACGCGTGAAATCGCGCATCCCGCATAACAAGAGAGAGCACAATGACAACGTTACGACATACAGCTTTGGGTCTGGCGATGGGGTTAGTCTTTGCAGGCAACGCCATGGCGGTAACCACCATTCCGTTCTGGCATTCAATGGAAGGGGAGTTAGGTAAAGAAGTTGACTCCCTGGCGCAACGTTTCAATGACACCCACCCGGATTACAAAATCGTACCGATCTATAAAGGCAACTACGAGCAGAGCCTGAGCGCGGGTATTGCGGCCTTCCGTACCGGTAACGCGCCGGCAATTCTACAGGTTTATGAAGTGGGTACGGCCACCATGATGGCGTCTAAAGCGATCAAACCGGTCTACCAGGTGTTTAAAGACGCGGGTATCAACTTTGATGAAAGCCAGTTTGTACCGACCGTTGCGGGTTACTACACCGATTCTAAAACGGGTCATTTGCTCTCTCAGCCGTTTAACAGCTCTACACCCGTGCTGTATTACAACAAAGACGCCTTTAAAAAAGCGGGCCTGAACCCGGATCAGCCGCCGAAAACCTGGCAGGACCTGGCCGAGTACACCGCTAAGCTGAAAGCGGCCGGGATGAAATGTGGTTACGCCAGCGGCTGGCAGGGCTGGATCCAGATTGAAAACTTCAGCGCCTGGCATGGCCTGCCGGTCGCTACCAAAAATAACGGCTTTGACGGTACTGACGCGGTGCTGGAGTTCAACAAGCCGGAGCAGGTGAAACACATCGCCATGCTGGAAGAGCTGAACAAAAAAGGCGACTTCAGCTACTTCGGCCGTAAAGATGAGTCCACTGAGAAGTTCTATAACGGCGATTGCGCCATTACCACCGCCTCTTCTGGCTCGCTGGCAGATATTCGCCATTACGCCAAATTCAATTATGGCGTGGGGATGATGCCGTATGATGCCACCGTGAAAGGTGCGCCGCAGAACGCCATTATCGGCGGTGCGAGCCTGTGGGTGATGCAGGGTAAAGACAATGCCACTTACAAAGGCGTTGCCCAGTTCCTCGACTTCCTGGCGAAACCGGAAAACGCAGCGGAATGGCACCAGAAAACCGGCTACCTGCCGATCACGACCGCAGCGTACGATCTGACGCGTAAAGAGGGTTTTTATGACAAGAACCCGGGCGCAGATATCGCTACGCGCCAGATGCTGAACAAGCCGCCGTTGGCGTTCACCAAAGGTCTGCGTCTGGGCAACATGCCGCAGATTCGTACCGTGGTGGATGAAGAGCTGGAAAGCGTATGGACCGGCAAGAAAACCCCGCAACAGGCGCTGGATTCCGCCGTTGAGCGTGGTAACCAGCTGCTGCGCCGCTTCGAGCAGTCAACCAAGTCTTGATGTCGCGCTTTGCCGGTGGAGCAGTGCTGATCCGGCAGACAAAATACGGCCTACTTGACGGTAGGCCGTTGCTATCCGGCCTATCTGAAAAGAGTTGCTTATGTCCTCATCCCGTCCGGTGTTTCGTTCGCGCTGGCTCCCTTACTTATTGGTTGCGCCGCAGCTGGCGATCACCCTTATTTTCTTTATCTGGCCTGCGGCTGAAGCGCTGTGGTATTCGGTACAAAATGTCGATCCGTTCGGCCTCTCCAGCCAGTTTGTCGGGCTGGATAATTTTGTCGCGTTGTTTCACGACAGCTATTACCTGGACTCCTTCTGGACCACCATGCGTTTTAGCGCGTGGGTAACGTTTAGCGGCCTGCTGGTTTCTCTGTTTTTCGCCGCGCTGGTGGATAACGTGGTGCGTGGCAGCCGTATTTATCAAACGCTGATGCTGTTGCCCTACGCCGTTGCGCCAGCGGTTGCCGCTGTGCTGTGGATTTTTCTCTTTAACCCCGGTCGTGGCTTGCTTACCCATTTCCTGGCGCAGTTTGGCTATGACTGGAACCACGCGCAGAACAGCGGCCAGGCAATGTTCCTCGTGGTTTTTGCTTCGGTATGGAAGCAGATCAGCTACAACTTCCTGTTTTTCTTTGCCGCCTTGCAGTCGATTCCGCGCTCGCTGGTCGAAGCCGCCGCCATTGACGGTGCCGGGCCGATCCGCCGCTTTTTCAAATTGTCGCTGCCGCTGATTGCGCCGGTGAGTTTCTTCCTGCTGGTGGTTAACCTGGTATACGCTTTCTTCGACACCTTCCCGGTGATCGACGCCGCGACAGCAGGCGGGCCGGTTCAGGCGACGACCACACTGATTTATAAAATTTACCGTGAAGGTTTCGCCGGGCTGGATCTCTCCGCGTCTGCGGCGCAGTCGGTGGTGCTGATGGTGTTGGTGATAGTGCTGACGGTGGTTCAGTTCCGCTATGTTGAAAGTAAGGTGCGCTACCAATGATTGAGAATCGCCCCGGGCTGACGTTATTCAGCCATATCATGCTTATTCTCGGGATTGCGGTGGTGCTGTTTCCACTGTATGTCGCTTTTGTCACGGCGACGCTGGATATCAACGCCGTTTACGACACGCCAATGACGCTGATCCCCGGCACCCATTTGTGGGAAAACCTGCGCAACATCTGGGTCAACGGTATTGGCGCGAATAGCGCACCGTTCTGGTTGATGCTGACCAACAGCTTCATCATGGCGTTTGTCATCACCGTCGGCAAAATCGCCGTGTCGATGCTCTCGGCCTTCGCCATTGTCTGGTTCCGCTTTCCGCTGCGTAACCTCTTCTTCTGGATGATTTTCTGCACGCTGATGCTGCCGGTTGAAGTGCGTATTTTCCCAACGGTGGAAGTGATAGCGAACCTGAAAATGCTCGACAGTTATACCGGTTTGACGCTACCGCTGATGGCCTCTGCAACAGCAACGTTTTTGTTCCGACAGTTCTTTATGACCCTGCCGGACGAGTTGATGGAAGCTGCGCGCATTGATGGCGCATCGCCAATGCGTTTTTTCCGCGACATCGTGTTGCCGCTATCAAAAACCAACCTCGCGGCGCTGTTCGTCATCACCTTTATCTACGGCTGGAACCAGTATTTGTGGCCGCTGTTGATTATCAGCGACGTCAATCTTGGCACCGCCGTGGCGGGGGTAAAAAGCATGATTGCCAGCGGTGAAAGCACCACGCAATGGAACCAGGTCATGGCAGCTATGTTGCTGACGTTGATCCCACCGGTCGTTATCGTTTTAGCCATGCAGCGCGCCTTTGTGCGTGGCCTGGTCGACAGTGAGAAGTAGGTTGTATCCCTTGATTGTGCGTGACGTCGACGCTGAGCTGAAACCGCATAATCAAGGCGGAGGATGATGGACATAGTGGGCCTATGTCCAAATCCGACAACGCAGAGTACGCGGTTTCGGCACGCGTCCCGAAGGGCTGGGGCCATTTTTGCCCAAAGCTTCGTTACTCGCGTTTTATTTGGGCCCACCAAACTTCGCCGCTCGCGCCTTGCCTTGGGCAAAAATGGCCGCCAGCGACGTTCACGAACAATCAAGAGATGCAACCTTATATGGCAGGATTAAAATTACAAGCGGTCACCAAGAGTTGGGACAGCGGCAAAAGCCAGGTGATCCAGCCGCTGACGCTGGATGTCGCCGATGGCGAGTTTATTGTGATGGTTGGTCCCTCGGGCTGTGGTAAATCAACGCTGCTGCGTATGGTCGCAGGCCTGGAGCGCGTAACCAGCGGGGATATCTGGATTGATACCCAGCGCGTCACCGAAATGGAGCCCAAAGATCGCGGGATCGCGATGGTGTTCCAGAACTATGCGCTCTACCCGCACATGAGCGTGGAAGAGAACATGGCGTGGGGGTTGAAAATTCGCGGCATGGGCAAAGAGCATATTGCCGGGCGCGTGGCGGAAGCGGCGCGAATTCTCGAACTGGATGGCCTGTTGAAGCGTCGCCCGCGCGAACTTTCCGGCGGTCAGCGCCAGCGTGTGGCGATGGGCCGTGCGATTGTCCGCGATCCAGCCGTGTTTCTGTTTGACGAACCCCTTTCCAACCTCGATGCCAAGCTGCGCGTACAAATGCGCCTTGAACTGCAACAGCTGCATCGTCGCCTGAACACTACGTCGCTGTATGTTACCCACGATCAGGTGGAAGCGATGACGCTGGCGCAACGCGTGCTGGTGATGAATAAAGGCGTGGCAGAGCAAATCGGTACGCCGGTTGAGGTGTATGAAAAGCCTGCCAGTCGCTTTGTGGCGAGCTTTATCGGCAGCCCGGCGATGAACCTGCTTGATGGTCGTATCAGCAGCGCCGGTACGCACTTTGAGCTGGAGAGCGGCATGGAGTTGCCGATCAACGGGTACTATCGCGGGTATGCAGGCCGCAAGATGACGCTGGGTATCCGCCCGGAACATATTGCGCTAAGCTCACAGGCCGCAGGCGGTGTACCGCTGGTGATGGACACGCTGGAGATCCTCGGTGCGGATAACTTAGCGCATGGTCGCTGGGGCGAGCAGAAACTGGTGGTGCGTTTATCGCATCAGGATCGCCCGACGGCAGGCAGCACCCTGTGGCTCCATCTGCCGGAAAATCACCTGCACTTATTTGATGGTGAAACAGGACAACGAGTATGAGCAACTGGCCATATCCCCACATTGTCGCCCATCGCGGCGGCGGTAAACTGGCGCCGGAAAACACACTGGCCGCCATTGATGTTGGTGCGCGTTACGGGCACAAGATGATTGAGTTCGATGCCAAACTGTCGAAAGATGGGCAGATTTTCCTGCTGCATGACGACAATCTCGAGCGTACCAGCAACGGCTGGGGCGTCGCGGGTGAACTGGCGTGGAACGATCTGCTTAAAGTGGATGCGGGTGGCTGGTTCAGCGGTGAATTCAAAGGCGAACCGCTGCCGCTGCTTTCTGAAGTGGCGGAGCGCTGCCGCCAGCACGGCATGATGGCGAATATCGAGATTAAACCGACCACCGGCACCGGGCCGCTGACCGGGAAAGTGGTAGCGCTGGCTGCGCGCGAGCTGTGGGCCGGGATGACACCGCCGCTGCTTTCATCGTTTGAAATTGATGCACTGGAAGCGGCGCAACAAGCCGCGCCGGAACTGCCGCGCGGCCTGCTGCTCGATGAGTGGCGCGATGACTGGCAGACGCTCACCGAACGGCTGGGCTGCGTATCGATCCATCTGAACCACAAACTGCTGGATGAAGCTCGCGTGCGCATGCTGCGCGATGCGGGCTTGCGCATCCTGGTCTATACGGTCAACCAGCCGGCGCGGGCGGCAGAACTGCTACGCTGGGGTGTTGACTGCATCTGCACCGATAAAATCGATGCTATCGGGCCGCACTTCCAGTACTAAGGTGTTGTCGACGGCGATGTGCTTTGCAGCATGTCGCCGTTTTGCGTCTGTGGCAGCATATGTTGCTGCGTCACGCCGCTGCTAGTTGTTCCCCCGCTGAGCATCCCGGCGCCGTTGTTGGGTAGCACTTGCTGGCGGCCGGGATTGAGCTCCCCCGGCTGCGCCTGCCTTACCCGTTGGGTGTTGTTATTCATCTGCGTCTGCAACTGTTGCTGTTGCAGCTGGGTTTGCGTCTGCATCTGCTGTTTCAGCATCCCTTGATGCTGTTGCTGCTGGTTAAGCATCTGCGTCTGCATCCGCTGCTGGCTTGGGATCACGTATCCAGGCTGGTGGGGATCGTTGGTGATGTTTAATGGCTGTGCGAAGGCACTAAAGGGCAGCAGGGCCGCCAGAATCAGTACTCGTTTCATCGTCCTGTCCTCCATTGAGGTTTTCTGTCAGTTTACTCGCTTTCATTCGTGACAATGCATTTTTAAGAGTTGTGAACCAGGCTTAAGCGGGGACTGTAGCCCTTACCTGGGAGAACGACGATGATGAAACAGAAGTTTGCGCGTTGGCTGGCGATTGCCGCGCTGACGGCGGGAGGATGTTTTGGCGTTGCGGCGGCGCCGCCAGAAGGGCAGGCAACCGCGCCGCCTCCGGTATCTTACGGGGTTGAAGCCGATGTCTTCCATCCGGTGGTGGCGAAACAGGGTATGGTTGCTTCGGTGGATGAAACCGCCACGCGTGTCGGTGTTGATATTCTCAAGCAGGGCGGTAATGCGGTGGATGCGGCAGTGGCGGTTGGTTATGCGCTGGCAGTCACGCACCCGCAGGCCGGTAACCTTGGTGGTGGCGGCTTCATGCTGATTCGTAACAAAGAAGGGAACGTCACGGCGATTGATTTTCGTGAAATGGCCCCCGCTGGTGCGACACGCGACATGTTTCTGGACGAACAGGGCAACCCGGACAGTAAAAAATCCCTGACGTCACATTTGGCATCCGGCACGCCCGGCACTGTTGCTGGTTTCTCTCTGGCGCTGGAAAAATACGGTACGCTGCCGCTGAACAAAGTGGTGCAGCCAGCCATCAAGCTGGCGAAGCAGGGCTTTGTGGTGAACGATGCGCTGGCCGGTGATTTAAAAACCTATGGCAGCGAAGTGTTGCCCAACCACGACACCAGCAAAGCCATTTTCTGGAAAGATGGCGAGCCGCTGAAAAAAGGCGACAAACTGGTGCAAAGCAATCTCGCCAAAAGCCTGGAGATGATTGCGGAAAAAGGGCCCGATGCCTTCTACAAAGGCGCTATTGCTGAGCAAATTGCTCTGCAGATGAGCAAAAACGGCGGGCTTATCACCAAAGAGGATTTAGCCAATTACAAAGCCGTGGAGCGCACGCCGATAAGCGGCAGCTATCGCGGTTACGAGATTTACTCCATGCCACCGCCCTCTTCAGGTGGGATTCATATCGTGGAAATCCTCAATATCCTGGAAAACTTCGATCTGGCGAAATATGGTTTCGGCAGCGCGGATGCGATGCAGGTGATGGCTGAGGCGGAGAAATATGCCTATGCCGATCGTTCGGAATATCTGGGCGACCCGGACTTTGTCAAAGTGCCGTGGCAGGCGTTAACCAACAAAGAGTACGCCAAATCAATTGCCGCGCAGATTGATGTCAACAAAGCGCGCCCCTCCAGCCAGATCCGCCCCGGTAAGCTGGAACCGTACGAAAGTAACCAAACCACCCACTTCTCGGTAGTGGATAAAGACGGTAACGCAGTCGCCGTCACCTATACGCTGAATACGGTGTTTGGTACCGGGATTGTCGCTGGCAATACCGGCATTCTGCTGAATAACGAAATGGATGATTTCTCTGCCAAGCCGGGCGTGCCGAATGTCTACGGGCTGGTGGGCGGCGATGCGAATGCGATTGGGCCGGGCAAACGTCCGCTCTCTTCAATGTCGCCAACCATTGTGCTGAAAGATGGCAAAACCTGGCTGGTCACCGGCAGCCCCGGCGGTAGCCGTATTATCACAACAGTGTTGCAAATGGTGGTAAATAGCATCGATTTTGGGATGAATGTCGCCGAAGCTACCAACGCGCCGCGTTTTCATCATCAATGGTTGCCGGATGAACTGCGCGTCGAGAAAGGCTTTAGCCCGGACACGCTAAAACTGCTTGAACAGAAAGGGCAAAAAGTAGCGGTGAAAGAAGCGATGGGCAGTACGCAGAGCATAATGGTGGCACCAGACGGCACGCTGTATGGCGCGTCGGATCCGCGTTCGGTGGATGATTTAACCGCCGGATACTGAACAACGCCTCTCCCCAAAGGGGAGAGGCGTTTCTTAGCCTTTCATACGCGCCATATAGTACGAATCAACAAATTCGCCGTTACGCAGCGCATAGCGCTTACCGGTGCCTTCAATCTCGAAACCAAACTTGCGATACACCGCCAGCGCCGGGGCGTTATCGACAAACACCGTCAGTTCAATACGTTCAATACGCAGCCAGTTATCGCACAGGTTGATCATCTCGCGCATCAACGCACTGGCGACGCCACGGTTATGGAACGCCGATGACACCGCCATGCCAAAAAAAGCGACATGGCTGCGGCGCGGATTTTGTTCCACCATCAGCGTCAGATTGCCCACGATTTGATCGTCAATGCACGCGACCAACTGGCGGCGACCGGGTTGCGGTTTCAGGCGATCTTCCCACAGTTCGGCAGGGGGATGAGGTAGCTGTAGCAGGTTATGATACACCTCGGGTTGCGCATAAAACTGACGTAACGATTCTGCATCGCGCGCTTCGGCATGGCGTATCACTATCTCACTCATCCTGCTTTTCCTTGTTGTTGGGTAGATGACCACCTTCCTGGCTTTCTGGCGAAGCGTCAACTGCCATTTTTTGCAAAAAAAAGTAGACAGGTGCGAATGATAATGATTATTATTGCCATGCATTCAGGGAAACCGTTGCGGTAATCCTGAAAGCACGACATTGCTCACATTGCTTCCAGTATTTCTTAGCCAGCCGCGTGCTGGCTTTTTTTTGCCCGCAATTTACCGCCAGTTTTCAAAAGACTTTTGAGAAAAGGGGCAGGGACAGCACCTTTGCAGATGCGCTATGGTTGTGAGAGTCACCTTGATAAGGACGAGATTATGACTCTACATTGCGCATTTATCGGCTTTGGTAAAAGCACCACCCGTTATCACCTCCCTTATGTTCTGCACCGCAAAGATAGCTGGCATGTGGCGCACATTTTTCGCCGCCACCCGAAGCCGGAAGAGCAGCATCCGCAGTATCAACATATTCACTTCACCAGCGATATTGATGACATCTTTAATGATCCTCAGGTCAAACTGGTGATCGTTTGTACCCACGCCGACAGCCATTTCGACTACGCGAAGCGTGCGCTGGAAGCGGGTAAAAATGTGCTGGTGGAAAAACCGTTCACCCCAACAATGGCGGAAGCGGTCACGCTGTTTGAGCTGGCGAAAAGTAAGGGCCTGACGGTAACGCCGTATCAGAATCGCCGTTTTGACTCCTGCTTCCTCACTACCAAAAAGGCGATTGAAAGCGGCAAACTCGGCAACATCGTGGAAATCGAAAGCCATTTTGACTACTTCCGTCCGGTTGCGGAAACCAAGCCTGGTTTGCCGCAGGACGGCTCATTTTACGGCCTCGGCGTACATACGATGGATCAAATCATTTCGCTGTTTGGCCGCCCGGATCACGCCGCGTATGACATCCGTAGCCTGCGCAACAAAGCCAACCCGGATGATACTTTCGAAGCCCAGCTGTTTTACGGCGATTTAAAAGCCATCGTCAAAACCAGCCATCTGGTGAAGATTGATTACCCGAAATTTATCGTCCACGGCACCAAAGGGTCGTTTATTAAATACGGTATCGACCAGCAGGAAACCAGCCTGAAAGCCAATATCATGCCGGGCGAACCCGGTTTTGCCGCTGACGACAGCAAGGGCGTTCTGGAATATGTGAATGCGGCGGGTGAAACGGTGCGGGAAGAGATAGCCCCGGAAACTGGCGACTACGGACGCGTCTATGATGCGTTGTACGACACGCTAACAACCGGTGCGCCAAATTACGTCAAGGAATCTGAAGTTCTCACCAACCTTGAGCTGCTGGAACGCGCCTTTGAACAGGCTTCTCCTGCCACGATAACCCTCGCGAAATAACCGAAAAAGGCTCCTCATAACTTGTTCACTTTTTTTGAACAGAGGAGTCAATTTTCACCCTCTATGATCGTTGGTCAATTGCGTCCACACTTACTCCATCGAAAACATACGGGGGTAAAAAAGATGATCTTCTTACGCAAAGCAAATGACCGTGGCCATGCAAATCATGGTTGGCTGGATTCCTGGCACACCTTCTCGTTTGCCAACTATTACGACCCAAATTTTATGGGCTTCTCGGCACTGCGTGTGATTAACGATGACGTTATCGATGCCGGCCAGGGCTTTGGAACTCACCCGCACAAAGACATGGAAATTCTGACGTATGTACTGGAAGGTGCCGTTGAACACCAGGACAGTATGGGCAACAAAGAGCAAGTTCCTGCGGGCGAGTTCCAGATTATGAGCGCCGGTACTGGGGTGCGTCACTCGGAATACAACCCGAGCAAAACCGACCGTCTGCGCCTGTATCAAATCTGGATCATTCCAGAAACTAATGGGATCACGCCGCGCTATGAACAGCGTCGCTTTGATGCGGTGCAGGGCAAACAGCTGGTACTGTCGCCGGATGCGCGTGATGGTTCGCTGAAAGTGCATCAGGATATGGAGCTTTACCGCTGGGCTTTGCTGAAAGATGAGCAGTCTGTACACCAGATTGCCGCTGAACGCCGCGTGTGGATCCAGGTGGTGAAAGGCGAAGTCACTATCAACGGGACAAAAGCCACCACCAGCGATGGTCTGGCAATTTGGGATGAGCAGGCTATCTCGGTGCATGCCGATAGCGACAGTGAAATCCTGCTGTTCGATCTGCCGCCGGTATGATGTTGGTTAAATAAATGACGCAACCTCCTGGTTTTGGCCGGAAGGTTGCGCGTTGTCCGTGATAAACTGAGGAAATCTCTCACTCAGAATAAAATGTCAGGACGATGAAAAAGAAAAGACCCGTACTTCAGGATGTGGCCGATCGCGTTGGCGTGACCAAAATGACCGTTAGCCGATTTTTACGTAACCCGGAACAAGTTTCCGTCGCGTTACGTGGCAAAATCGCGGCTGCACTTGATGAACTGGGTTACATTCCAAATCGGGCTCCCGATATTCTCTCTAACGCTACCAGCCGGGCGATTGGTGTGCTTCTCCCTTCCCTGACCAACCAGGTTTTTGCTGAAGTTTTACGCGGCATTGAAAGCGTTACCGACGCGCACGGGTATCAAACCATGCTGGCGCACTATGGCTACAAAGCCGAAATGGAAGAAGAGCGCCTGGAATCGATGCTCTCATGGAACATTGACGGCCTGATCCTTACCGAACGTACCCATACCCCGCGCACGCTGAAAATGATTGAAGTTGCTGGTATTCCGGTGGTGGAGTTAATGGACAGCCGCTCGCCTTGCCTCGATATCGCCGTTGGTTTTGATAACTTCGAAGCGGCGCGGCAGATAACGACTGCCATCATTGCGCGCGGCCACCGTCGTGTCGCTTATCTCGGCGCGCGCCTGGACGAACGTACTATCATCAAACAGAAGGGTTACGAGCAGGCGATGCTGGATGCGGGTTTAACGCCGTACAGCGTGATGGTGGAGCAATCTTCCTCTTACACCGCCGGTATCGAACTGATGCGCCAGGCGCGCCGTGAGTACCCTCAGCTTGACGGAATTTTTTGTACTAACGATGACCTTGCCGTTGGCGCGGCGTTTGAGTGCCAGCGTCTGGGGCTGAAAATTCCGCAGGATATGGCAATCGCCGGGTTCCACGGTCACGACATTGGCCAGGTAATGGAGCCGCGTCTGGCAAGCGTGCTTACGCCGCGTGAACGCATGGGGCGTATTGGCGCTGAACGCTTACTGGCGCGCATTCGTGGTGAGTCAGTTACGCCGAAAATGTTAGATTTAGGTTTCACTTTGTCACCGGGCGGATCTATTTAGTCTGACAAGTTTGAAGTAGCTCACACTTATTTATCTCTGGCACGAATGGATATTGCTTCTCCGTTACCCCAGCAGGACAATGTTACCGATAACAGTTACCCGTAACAATTCACTCTTGCACCAGTGGGGGCTACCCTTGAGCACGACTAACCTTGATCACCACGTTTATGTTCTGATGGGCGTTTCAGGCAGCGGAAAATCCGCTGTCGCCAGCGAAGTGGCGCATCAGTTACATGCCGCATTTCTCGACGGCGATTTCCTCCATCCGCGCAGCAACATCACCAAAATGGCGTCCGGTGAACCGCTGAACGACGATGACCGCAAACCATGGCTGCAGGCGCTGAACGACGCCGCTTTCGCCATGCAGCGCACCAACAAAGTGTCGCTGATTGTTTGCTCGGCACTGAAAAAACACTATCGCGACCAGCTGCGCGACGGTAACCCGAACCTCTCTTTCATCTATTTGAAAGGCGATTTCGACGTGATTGAAGGCCGTCTGAAAGCGCGTAAAGGGCACTTCTTCAAAACGCAAATGTTGGTAACGCAGTTTGAAGCGCTGCAAGAACCGGGCATGGATGAGCCGGATGTTCTGGTTGTGGATATTGACCAGCCGCTGGATGGTGTTGTTGCCAGCACCATTGAAGTCATTAATAAAGGCAGTGCTAAGTGAGTACATTAACGCTTGTTTTAACAGCAGTAGGCTCGGTTTTGCTGCTGCTGTTTTTAGTGATGAAAGCGCGTATGCACGCTTTCGTTGCTTTGATGGTGGTTTCCATTGGTGCAGGGCTTTTTTCCGGGATGCCGTTGATTAAGATCGCGCAGACCATGGAAAAAGGGATGGGCGGTACGCTCGGCTTTCTGGCGATTGTGGTCGCGCTCGGCGCGATGTTCGGCAAAATCCTTCACGAGACCGGCGCGGTGGACCAAATCGCTGTCAAAATGCTCCACTCTTTCGGCCACAACCGCGCCCATTACGCGATTGGTCTGGCGGGGTTGATTTGTGCGCTGCCGCTGTTCTTTGAAGTTGCGATTGTGCTGCTGATTAGCGTGGCGTTTTCCATGGCGCGCCATACCGGCACCAACCTGGTGAAACTGGTGATTCCACTGTTCGCTGGCGTTGCGGCAGCCGCTGCGTTTCTGCTGCCGGGGCCTGCGCCGATGCTGCTGGCATCGCAGATGCATGCCGATTTCGGCTGGATGATCCTGATTGGCCTGTGCGCGGCAATTCCGGGCATGTTGATTGCCGGTCCGCTATGGGGCAACTTTATCAGCCGCCATGTGGAGCTGCACATTCCTGATGATATTAGCGAGCCGCACCTGGGCGAAGGCAAAATGCCCTCGTTTGGTTTCAGCCTGTCGCTGATTTTGCTCCCGCTGGTGCTGGTGGGGATGAAAACCATCGCCGCGCGTTTTGTAGCCGAAGGCAGCAATTTGTACGACTGGCTGGAGTTTATCGGTCACCCGTTCACCGCGATCCTTGTTGCGTGCCTGGTGGCGATTTATGGCCTGGCGATGCGTCAAGGGATGCCGAAAGATCGCGTGATGGAAATTTGCGGTCAGGCGTTGCAACCGGCGGGCATTATTCTGCTGGTGATTGGTGCGGGCGGCGTGTTCAAGCAAGTGCTGGTGGATTCCGGCGTTGGCCCGGCACTGGGCGAAGCGCTGACCGGCATGGGCTTGCCTATCGCGATCACCTGTTTTGTGCTAGCCGCTGCGGTACGCATTATTCAGGGTTCTGCCACGGTTGCCTGCCTGACGGCTGTTGGCCTGGTAATGCCGGTTATTGAACAGTTGCATTTCAACGGCGCGCAGATGGCAGCACTCTCTATCTGCATCGCGGGCGGTTCGATTGTAGTAAGCCACGTGAACGACGCCGGTTTCTGGTTGTATGGCCGCTTTACCGGCGCAACCGAAGCGCAAACGCTGAAAACCTGGACGATGATGGAAACCATCCTTGGCACCACCGGTGCGATTATCGGGATGATTGCGTTTTCACTGTTGAGCTAAGTTTGCCAACCCTCTTCCGTCGGGAGAGGGTTGGTTTTACCCCTTCATCCACACCCGAATCCCATCCAGGAACATCTGGGTGGCGAGCATCACCAGAATCAGCCCCATCAGCCTTTCCAGTGCGTTAACCCCTTTCTCGCCGAGCAGGCGCAAAAACAGCGACGATTGCAACAAAATCGCCACCGTGCCGCCCCAGGCAATCAGCAGCGCAATCACCAGGTGGCTCATTTGATTCGGATATTGATGGGAAAGCAGCATTAACGTTGCCAGCAGCGTTGGGCCTGCCACCAGCGGGATTGCCAGCGGGACGATAAACGGCTCTTCGCCAGCGGGCAGGCCAGAGCTGCTGCCGGATTCGCTAGGGAAAATCATCTTAATGGCAATCAGGAACAGAATGATGCCGCCAGAGATGGAAACCGTCTCTGCGCGTAAATTCAGCAGGGCGAGGATTTTCTCCCCGGCGAAGAGGAAGATAAACATCACCAGCAGCGCAATGAGCAGCTCGCGGATCATGATCGCCCGTCGGCGTTTCGGCTCGGTATGTTTCAGTACCGACATAAAGATGGGCAGGTTGCCCAAAGGATCCATAATCAGGATCAACAACACGGTGGCGGAGATGATATCAGTCATTCACTCTTATCCCTGACGCAGGCGGCAAAATGGCAGTAATTAGCTGCATTTCTTATGCGTTCGCGATCATTGATTAATTTCACTTGCGACTTTGGCTGCATTTTGTAATGTGGCTATTCCCAGTGGGATACTGGTTCGTATACACAGCACACATCTTCGCAGGAACTTCGCTATGAAAAATGTTGGTTTTATCGGTTGGCGCGGAATGGTCGGCTCCGTTCTCATGCAGCGCATGATTGAAGAGCGCGATTTCGACGCCATTCGCCCTGTCTTCTTTTCCACTTCCCAGTTTGGGCAGGCTGCACCCGCGTTTGGCGGAAGTACAGCAGGCACGCTTCAGGACGCGTTCAATCTGGAAGCGCTGAAGGCACTCGACATCATTGTCACCTGCCAGGGCGGCGATTATACCAACGAAATCTATCCAAAGCTTCGTGAAAGCGGCTGGCAGGGTTACTGGATCGACGCGGCTTCCTCTTTACGCATGAAAGATGACGCCATCATTATCCTCGACCCGGTTAACCAGGCGGTAATCAACGAAGGCCTGAACAACGGCGTGAAAACCTTTGTCGGCGGTAACTGCACCGTCAGCCTGATGCTGATGTCGCTCGGTGGGCTGTTCGCCAACGATCTGGTGGAGTGGGTGTCGGTTGCCACTTATCAGGCCGCATCCGGCGGCGGCGCGCGGCATATGCGTGAATTGCTGACGCAAATGGGCCAGTTGCACAGCCATGTTGCCGCCGAGCTTGCCGATCCGGCGTCGGCGATCCTGGATATCGAACGCAAAGTGACCGCGCTGACCCGCAGCGGCGAGCTGCCGGTCGATAACTTTGGTGTACCGCTGGCGGGTAGCCTGATCCCGTGGATCGACAAACAACTGGATAATGGCCAGAGCCGCGAAGAGTGGAAAGGCCAGGCGGAAACCAACAAAATTCTCAACACCGCGAATATCATTCCGGTCGATGGCCTTTGCGTGCGCATCGGCGCGCTGCGCTGCCACAGCCAGGCGTTCACCATCAAGCTGAAAAAAGATGTGTCGATTCCGACCGTCGAAGAGCTGCTGGCGGCGCATAACCCGTGGGCGAAAGTGGTGCCAAACGATCGTGAGATCAGCATGCGCGAACTGACTCCGGCGGCGGTGACAGGCACGTTGACCACGCCGGTTGGTCGTCTGCGTAAACTGAACATGGGGCCGGAGTTCCTCTCTGCCTTTACCGTTGGTGATCAGCTGTTATGGGGCGCGGCCGAACCGCTGCGTCGTATGTTGCGCCAACTGGCGTAACAGAGTTCACCACCACAAGGGGCGCTACGGCGCCCTTTTTTTGTGCTTTTTTGCCAGAAAGAAGCACAGATGTGTTTATTTTCTCAAGTGTTGAAAAGTGTTGGCTATGCTTTAGACAAGGTGTCGGAACATCTTGCCTGAAGATGGGACGGGGCAGAGAGGATGCACATTTGGTGCTGCGCCGTTCAGGTCAAAAAAGTGTCGCAACCGGACTTACTACGGTGGAAGGTGCGATGCCACAACAACAGGATGAGAACCATGTCCGTTCGTGTTGATAAAGACGTCATTAACGCGCTTATTGCGGGTCATTTTGCTGATCCTTTTTCAGTGCTGGGGATGCACCAGACCGAAACCGGTCTGGAAGTACGCGCGCTGCTGCCTGATGCCACCGAAGTGTGGGTTATCGAGCCGAAAACCGGGCGCAAAGTGGGAAAACTGGAGTGCCTGGATTCCAGGGGCTTCTTCAGCGGCGTGATGCAACGCCGTAAAAACCCTTTTTATTATCAACTTGCGGTCGTCTGGCACGGCCAACAAAACCTGATTGATGATCCCTACCGTTTTGGCCCGCTTATCCAGGAGATGGATGCGTGGCTGCTAAGTGAAGGAACGCATATGCGCCCTTATGAAACGCTGGGCGCGCACGCCGATACGGTGGATGGCGTGGTCGGTACACGATTTTCTGTCTGGGCGCCAAACGCGCAACGTGTCTCGGTGGTGGGGCAGTTTAATTACTGGGATGGGCGCCGTCACCCGATGCGCCTGCGTCGGGAAAGCGGTATCTGGGAGCTTTTCATTCCCGGCGCGCTCAATGGGCAGCTCTATAAATTCGAGATGATTGATGCGCACGGTAAGCTGCGGATCAAAGCCGATCCTTACGCGTTTGAGGCGCAGATGCGGCCCGATAGCGCGTCGCTGATTTGCGGCCTGCCGGGCAAGAAAACGCAGAGTGAAGAGCGCAAACGCGCCAATGAATTTGATGCGCCAATCAGTATCTATGAAGTTCATCTGGGCTCCTGGCGTCGCCATACAGACAACAACTTTTGGCTCAGCTACCGCGAGCTGGCGGACCAGCTCGTGCCTTACGCGAAATGGATGGGCTTCACCCATATTGAGTTGATGCCGGTGAATGAGCATCCGTTCGATGGCAGTTGGGGATATCAACCTACCGGTTTGTACGCGCCAACCCGCCGTTTCGGTACCCGCGACGATTTCCTGCACTTTATTCATACCGCGCATGCCGCTGGTTTAGGGGTGATCCTCGATTGGGTGCCGGGCCATTTCCCGTCGGATGATTTTGGCCTGGCGGATTTCGACGGCACCAAACTCTACGAGCACAGCGATCCGCGTGAAGGTTATCACCAGGACTGGAACACGCTAATTTACAACTATGGTCGCCGGGAAGTGAGCAACTATCTGGTCGGCAACGCGCTGTACTGGATTGAACGCTTCGGCATTGACGCCCTGCGCGTGGATGCGGTGGCGTCCATGATCTACCGCGACTACAGCCGCAAAGAGGGGGAATGGATCCCCAATGAATTCGGCGGTCGTGAAAACCTGGAAGCCATTGAGTTTTTACGCAATACCAACCGCATTCTCGGCGAGCAGGCGCCCGGTGCCGTTAGCATGGCAGAAGAGTCTACCGATTTCGCTGGCGTCTCGCGCCCACCGTCGCTAGGCGGGCTGGGCTTCTGGTACAAATGGAACCTCGGCTGGATGCACGACACGCTGGATTACATGAAGCTTGATCCGGTGTACCGCAAGTACCACCACGACAAGATGACCTTCGGGATTCTCTATAACTACACCGAAAACTTTATTCTGCCGCTTTCCCATGACGAAGTGGTGCACGGTAAAAAATCGATTCTTGACCGCATGCCCGGCGATGCGTGGCAAAAGTTCGCCAACCTGCGTGCCTACTATGCCTGGATGTGGGCGTTCCCCGGTAAAAAACTGCTGTTTATGGGCAACGAGTTCGCGCAGGGCCGCGAATGGAACCACGATAGCAGCCTCGACTGGCACTTGCTGGAGGGTGGTGATAACTGGCATCACGGCGTTCAGCGCCTGGTGCGCGATTTGAACCAGGTTTACCGCCATCACAAAGCGCTGCACGAACTGGACTTTGACCCTTACGGGTTTGAATGGCTGGTGGTGGATGATCATGAAGCCTCGGTGTTTGCCTTTGTCCGCCGTGATAAGCAGGGCAATGAAATTATCGTCATCAGTAACTTTACCCCCGTACCGCGCCCGGATTACCGCATCGGTATTAACCAGCCGGGGCGCTGGCGCGAAGAGCTGAACAGCGACTCCATGCATTATCACGGCAGTAACACCGGCAATGGCGGTGTGGTACACAGCGACGCGATCGCCAATCGCGGGCGCGAGCACTCCTTGCTGTTGACCATACCGCCGCTGGCGACTATCTGGCTGGTGCGGGAGGGCGAATGAGCAAGCTGACGGCCGGAAAAGCGACGCCTCACGGCGCACATGTGCAGAGCGACGGCGTGAACTTTACGCTGTTTTCCGCCCATGCTGAACGCGTGGAGCTTTGCCTGTTCGATGATGAAGGTAATGAACAGCGCGTCGACTTGCCTGGCCGCACCGGCGATATCTGGCACGGTTTTCTGGCGGGTGCGAAGCCTGGCCTGCATTACGGCTACCGTGTGCACGGCCCGTGGGAACCCGCTCGCGGTCATCGTTTTAACCCGGCCAAATTACTGCTCGATCCTTGTGCGCAACGTGTTGAAGGAGAAACGCGCGACAACCCGCTGTTTCACGGCGGTTATGACGCGCCGGATCCCCACGATAACGCCGCGCTCGGTTTACGCAGCGTGGTGGTGCATGAAGCCTACGACTGGGAAGATGACGTGCCGCCGCGCATCTCGTGGGGCAACACGGTCATTTACGAAGCGCATGTCAAAGGATTGACGTGGCTGCATCCGGCGATCCCGCCGGAAATACGCGGCACCTACAAGGCGCTGGGCCACCCGGTGATGATCAACTGGTTTAAACAGCTGGGGATCACCGCGCTGGAATTATTGCCTGTGGCGCATTTCGCCAGCGAGCCGCGCCTGCAGCGGCTGGGGCTGTCTAATTACTGGGGCTATAACCCGCTGGCGCTGTTTGCGCTGGAACCCCGCTACGCCAGTAACCCGGCGCAGGCGATTACTGAGTTTCGCGATGCGGTAAAAGCGCTGCATCGGGCGGGGATCGAAGTGATCCTCGATATCGTCCTCAACCATAGTGCGGAAAGCGATCTCGACGGACCGACCTTCTCTCTGCGCGGTATCGACAACCGAAGTTATTACTGGGTTCGCGAGGATGGCGATTACCACAACTGGACCGGCTGCGGTAACACGCTCAATTTGAACAACGCCGAGGTGGTGGATTACGCGCACGCCTGCCTGCGTTATTGGGTGGAAACCTTTCACGTGGATGGTTTTCGCTTTGATCTGGCCTCGGTGATGGGGCGCACGCCGGAATTCAGCCAGCAGGCACCGCTGTTTAACGCCATTAAAAACGATCCGCAGTTGCGCGCTCTGAAGCTGATTGCCGAGCCGTGGGATATCGGCCCTGGCGGTTATCAGGTGGGTAACTACCCGCCGCCTTTTGCCGAGTGGAACGACCATTTCCGTGATGCGACGCGTCGTTTCTGGCTTGAACAATCCCTCTCATTGGGGGAGTTCGCCGGGCGCTTTGCCGCCTCCAGCGATGTGTTCAAACGTGATGGTCGCCTGCCATCGGCCTCTGTCAATCTGATCACCGCCCACGACGGTTTTACGCTGCGGGATTGTGTCTCTTTTGACCATAAACATAACGAAGCCAATGGTGAAGACAACCGCGACGGCACCAACAGTAATCACAGCTTTAATCATGGCACAGAAGGGTTAGGCGGCAGCCTTGATGTGGTTGAAAGACGGCGTGCAAGTATGCACGCGTTGTTAACCACGTTACTGCTTTCGCAAGGCACGCCGATGTTGCTGGCTGGCGACGAAATGGGGCATAGCCAGCACGGCAATAACAACGCGTATTGCCAGGATAACGCCTTAACCTGGCTTGACTGGAGCCAGGTGGATAGCGGGTTGGTGACGTTTACCGCCGCGCTTATCCAGTTGCGCCAGCGTATTCCTGCCCTCACGCGTGACGCGTGGTGGGAAGAGGGTGACGGCAACGTTGCCTGGTTAAATGACGAAGGGCAACCACTGACGCCACAGGCGTGGCAAAACGGGGTGCGCCGCTTACAGATCCTGTTATCAGACAGCGTGTTAATCACCCTCAATGCCACCGCAGAAGTTGCAGAAATTGCTTTACCCGCAGGTGAATGGTGCGCCATTCCGCCTTTTGCCGGAGAGGACAATCCGGTCATCGTCTCTGTCTGGCACGGGCCCGCGCATGGAGTGTGCGTATTTCAGCGGTCATAAAAAAGGAGTTAGTCATGGTGAGATTAGATAAGAACGACCCAACAATGCTGGCGCGCCAGTTGCCGCTAAAATCTGTTGCCCTGATCCTGGCGGGCGGCCGGGGGACGCGTCTGAAAGATTTAACCAAAAAACGCGCCAAACCCGCGGTGCATTTCGGCGGCAAGTTCCGCATCATCGATTTCGCGCTGTCCAACTGCATTAACTCCGGCATTCGCCGGATTGGCGTTATCACGCAGTACCAGTCGCATACGCTGATTCAACATATTCAGCGCGGCTGGTCGTTTTTTAACAACGAGATGAATGAGTCTGTCGATCTGCTCCCGGCTCAACAGCGCGTGCATGGCGAAAACTGGTATCGCGGCACGGCGGATGCGGTCACGCAGAATCTCGACATCATTCGTCGTTATCGCGCAGAGTACATCGTCATTCTGGCGGGCGATCATATCTACAAGCAGGACTACTCGCGCATGCTGATTGACCATGTGGAAAAAGAGGCGCGTTGTACCGTTGCTTGCCTGCCGGTGCCCGTCCATGAGGCCACCGCTTTTGGCGTGATGGCCGTTGATGAGAACGACAAAATAATCGACTTCGTGGAGAAACCCGCGTCGCCGCCCTGTATGCCAGGTGACGACAGCAAGGCGCTGGCCAGCATGGGGATCTATATTTTTGATGCGGAGTATCTGTACGACCTGCTGGAGCAGGACGATGAGAATGAAAATTCCAGCCATGATTTCGGCAAGGACATCATTCCGCAGATAGTGAAGTCTGGCATGGCGTATGCGCACCCTTTCCCGTTGTCCTGCGTGCAGTCCGATCCTGATGCCAGCCCATACTGGCGGGATGTCGGTACGCTCGAAGCCTACTGGAAAACGAACCTGGATTTAGCCTCGGTGATGCCGGAACTGGACATGTACGATCAAAATTGGCCTATCCGTACCTATAATCAATCTTTACCCCCGGCGAAATTCGTCCAGGACAGGTCGGGCAGCCACGGCATGACGTTGAACTCGCTGGTTTCCGGCGGGTGCGTTATTTCAGGATCGGTTGTTGTGCAGTCGGTATTGTTCTACCGCGTGCGCGTCAACTCATTCTGCAATATCGACTCTTCGGTCTTGCTGCCGGAAGTGTGGGTGGGGCGCTCCTGTCGCCTCCATCGCTGCATTATCGACAGAGGCTGCGTGATACCGGAAGGAACGGTGATTGGTGAAAATGCAGAAGAAGATGCGCGTCGCTTTTACCGTTCTGAAGAAGGCATTGTGTTGGTCACACGTGAAATGTTGCGCAAATTAAAAGCTGAAAGCATCTGATTATAACCTTGCGCGGAAGGGGTCCGCGCGCTGTTTCCCCCTTTCTGGCGTCAAGGCCAACGGGTTTTGAACAGGAGCGATAATGCAGGTTTTACATGTATGTTCTGAGATGTTTCCGTTGCTGAAGACCGGGGGTCTGGCAGACGTTATTGGCGCGTTGCCTGCGGCACAAATTGCCGGTGGTGTTGATACTCGCGTTCTGTTGCCTGCTTTCCCTGATATTCGTCGTGGTGTGAGCGATGCGAAAGTGGTGTCCCGGCGTGAGACGTTTGCCGGCCACATTTCGCTGTTATTCGGTCACTTCAACGGGGTGGGGATTTACATGATCGATGCGCCGCATCTGTATGATCGGCCCGGGAGCCCCTATCACGATACGAATTTGTTCGCCTATACCGACAACGTGCTGCGTTTTGCGTTACTCGGTTGGGTCGGCAGCGAAATGGCCAGCGGGCTTGATCCATTCTGGCGCCCGGATGTGGTGCACGCGCACGACTGGCATGCAGGGTTGGCTCCGGCTTACCTCGCGGCGAAGGGGCATCCGGCCAAGTCGGTATTTACGGTGCATAACCTTGCCTATCAGGGCATGTTTTATGCACAGCATATGAATGACATCGAACTGCCATTGTCGTTCTTTAATATGCACGGGCTGGAGTTCAACGGACAGATTTCGTTTCTCAAGGCGGGGCTGTATTACGCGGATCATATTACCGCTGTCAGCCCGACGTACGCGCGCGAGATCACCGAACCGCAGTTCGCCTATGGCATGGAAGGGCTGTTGCGCCAGCGTCAGCAAGAAGGTCGCCTGAGCGGCATTCTGAACGGCGTCGATGAAAAAATTTGGGATCCAGCCACCGATTTGCTGCTCGGTGCGCGCTACACGCGCGATACGCTGGAAGAAAAAGCGGAAAACAAACGTCAACTGCAAGTGGCGATGGGGCTGAAAGTGAACGACAAAGTCCCATTGTTTGCGGTAGTGAGCCGTCTGACCAGCCAGAAAGGGCTGGATCTGGTGCTGGAAGCCTTACCTGGGCTTCTGGAACAAGGCGGTCAACTGGCGCTGCTCGGCGCGGGCGATCCGGTGTTGCAGGAAGGGTTCCTCGCCGCCGCCGCTGAACACTCCGGGCAGGTGGGGGTGCAGATTGGTTACCACGAAGCGTTCTCGCACCGCATTATGGGCGGGGCGGATGTCATTCTGGTGCCAAGCCGCTTTGAACCCTGCGGCCTGACACAGTTGTATGGCCTGAAGTACGGCACGCTGCCATTAGTGCGCCGCACCGGCGGGCTGGCTGATACGGTTTCCGACAGTTCGCTGGAAAACCTGGCGGATGGCGTCGCCAGTGGTTTTGTCTTTGAAGACAGTAATGCCTGGTCGCTGCTCAGGGCCATCAGGCGTGCTTTCGTGTTGTGGTCCCGTCCATCGCTTTGGCGTTTTGTACAGCGTCAGGCGATGGCGATGGATTTTAGCTGGCAGGTCGCCGCGCAGTCATACCGCGATCTTTACTTTCGGTTGAAATAGTTTTCCAGGAATCACTTATATGAATGCACCTTTTACTTATGCTTCACCTACGTTAAGTATTGAGGCGTTAAAACATTCGATTGCCTACAAACTGATGTTCACCATCGGTAAAGATCCGGCTGTCGCCAATCGCCACGAATGGCTGAACGCCACGCTGTTTGCCGTGCGCGATCGGCTGGTGGAGCGCTGGCTGCGTTCCACCCGTGCGCAGCTCTCTCAGGAAGTGCGCCAGGTTTACTACTTGTCGATGGAGTTTTTGATTGGCCGCACCCTTTCTAACGCCTTGCTGTCACTCGGTATCTATGACGATGTGAAAAATGCGCTGGATGAAATGGGGTTCGACCTGGAAGAACTGATTGATGAAGAGAACGACCCCGGCCTTGGTAACGGCGGGCTGGGTCGGCTGGCGGCCTGCTTCCTGGATTCGCTGGCGACGCTGGGATTGCCCGGTCGCGGCTACGGCATTCGTTACGACTACGGGATGTTCAAACAGAACATCGTCGACGGGCGGCAGAAAGAGTCGCCGGATTACTGGCTGGAGTACGGCAACCCGTGGGAGTTTAAACGTCACAACACACGCTATAAGGTGCGGTTTGGCGGGCGCATTCAGCAGGAAGGCAAAAAAAGCCGTTGGGTTGAAACCGAAGAGATCCTCGCCGTGGCCTACGATCAGATTATCCCCGGCTACGATACCGATGCGACTAACACGCTGCGTTTGTGGAATGCGCAGGCGAGTAGCGAAATCAACCTCGGCAAATTCAACCAGGGCGACTACTTTGCCGCCGTGGAAGATAAAAACCATTCGGAAAACGTCTCCCGTGTGCTCTATCCGGATGATTCCACCTACTCCGGGCGCGAGTTACGCCTGCGTCAGGAGTACTTCCTGGTCTCCGCGACGGTGCAGGATATCCTCAGCCGTCACTATCAACTGCACCAGACTTTCAGCAATCTGGCAGATAAAATCGCCATTCACCTCAATGACACCCACCCGGTGCTGTCGATTCCTGAGCTGATGCGTCTGCTTATCGACGAGCATAAATTCGACTGGGATGACGCCTTTGAGGTGACGTGTCAGGTCTTCTCTTACACCAACCACACACTGATGAGTGAGGCGCTGGAGACCTGGCCGGTGGATATGCTGGGTAAAATTTTGCCGCGCCATCTGCAAATCATCTTTGAAATTAATGATTATTTCCTCAAGACCTTGCAGGAACAGCATCCGAATAACATCGACTTATTGAGCCGCACGTCGATTATTGACGAATCCAGCGGACGTCGGGTACGTATGGCCTGGCTGGCGGTGGTGGTCAGCCATAAAGTGAATGGCGTTTCCGAGCTGCACTCCAATTTAATGGTTCAGTCGCTGTTTGCCGATTTCGCAGAAATCTTCCCGATGCGTTTTCTCAACGTCACTAACGGCGTGACGCCGCGGCGCTGGCTGGCGCTGGCGAACCCGTCGCTTTCGCACGTGCTGGATGAAAATATTGGCCGCACATGGCGTACCGATCTCAGTCAGTTGAGCGAGCTGGAGCAGCATATTGATTATCCGACGGTGAACCAGGCGGTGCGCCAGGCGAAGCTGGAAAACAAAAAGCGGCTGGCGACGTTTATTGCTCAGCAACTGAATGTGGTGGTGAACCCGAAAGCGCTTTTCGATGTGCAGATCAAACGCATTCATGAATATAAGCGCCAGTTGATGAACGTGTTGCACGTTATTGTTCGCTATAACCGCATCAAGGCCGATCCCACGGCGCAATGGGTGCCGCGCGTCAATATCTTCGCCGGTAAGGCCGCGTCTGCGTACTACATGGCGAAACATATCATTCACTTGATCAATGACGTCGCGCAGGTGATCAACAACGATCCGCAGATTGGCGACAAACTGAAAGTCGTCTTTATTCCCAATTACAGCGTCAGCCTGGCGCAACTCATTATTCCGGCGGCGGATCTTTCCGAGCAAATTTCACTGGCGGGCACGGAAGCTTCCGGCACCAGTAATATGAAGTTTGCCCTCAACGGCGCACTGACGATTGGTACGCTGGACGGCGCGAATGTTGAGATGCAGGAGCACGTCGGCGAAGAGAATATCTTTATCTTCGGTAACACGGCGGATGAAGTCGAAGCGCTGCGACGCAAGGGCTATAAGCCGCGTGAATACTATGAGAAAGATGAAGAGTTGCATCAGGTGCTGACACAAATCGCCACTGGCCTGTTCAGTCCGCAGGAACCAGGGCGCTATCGCGATCTCGTCGATTCGTTGATTAACTTTGGCGACCATTACCAGGTACTGGCAGATTTCCGCAGCTATATCGACTGCCAGGAAAAAGTGGATGAGCTCTATCTCCATCCGGAAGAGTGGACCACCAAAGCGATGCGCAATATCGCCAATATGGGGTACTTCTCATCGGATCGCACCATTCAGGAATATGCCGAGAATATCTGGCATATCAAACCGGTTCGCTTGTAATAAAAAACCTCTCCCGGTTGGGAGAGGTTTTTCCTTTATTTTGCGATGCCAGCCTTGCGCAGGGAGACGCTGATCCTGTTACGACGCCAGCGACAGTTCCGCTTTATGATGACGCGTTAACCATTGCGCCACGCGCGACTGTTCTTCTGCATTCAGCCACATGCCGAGTTTGGTGCGACGCCAGATAGCGTCGTCCAGGCGTCTGACCCATTCGTGTTCGACCAGGTAACGCAGCTCGGCTTCGTACAATTCGTGACCGAAATGCTCGCCTAACTCTTCAAGGCTGGTGGCATTCGCCAGTATCAGCTCGCTGTTGCTGCCGTAAGTGCGGGCATAATGGCGCGCCAGCGATTCACTGATAAACGGATAACGGCGGCGCAATTTGGCGGCGTAATCATCACGATCGCCTGCAATGTCTCCACCTGGCAGTACGCAACTTTTCGTCCATGCCGGGCCAATGCCTTTGTAATACGGTGTCAGTTTTTCCAGCGCGTGTTCGGCCAGCTTGCGGTAAGTGGTCAGCTTGCCGCCAAACACTGACAGCAGCGGCGCTTTGCCGTTTTCGTCGTGGATATCCAGCGTATAGTCACGCGTAATCGCCTGTGGCGAATCGGATTCGTCATCGCATAGCGGGCGCACGCCTGAGTAGGTCCAGACAATATCCTCGCGGGTCAGCTGTTTCTTAAAGTGGCCGTTATAGACTTTCAGCAGGTAGTTGATCTCGTTTTCGTCGATCTCCACATGCTTCGGATCGCCTTTATATTCCACGTCCGTGGTGCCGATAATCGAAAACTCATCCATCCACGGAATGACAAACACAATACGCTTATCTTCGTTTTGCAGGATATACGCCTGTTTTTGCGCGTGCGCGCGCGGCACCACAATATGGCTGCCTTTGATCAGGCGGATGCCGTACGGGGAAGGCAGATGCATACCGTCATCGAAGAATTCTTTCACCCACGGACCGGTGGCGTTTACCAGGCCGCGCGCCTGCCAGCTAAATTTCTCGCCGGTATCGATATCTTCCGCTTCAACAATCCACATGCCATTTTCACGACGTGCGCTGGTTGCGCGGGTGCGGGTCATCACTTTACCGCCTTTTTGTTCCACCATCTGCGCATTGGCCAATACCAGACGCGCATCGTCCACCCAGCAGTCGGAATATTCGAAACCGCGCACGATTTCCGGTTTCAGCACCGACTCTGAGCCAAAACGCAACCCTTTGGAGGCGGGTAAACTGGTGCGTTTACCCAGGTGATCGTACATAAACAGACCAATGCGGATCATCCACGCCGGGCGCAGGTGCGGGCGGTGCGGCAGGCGAAAACGCATCGGGAAGGCGATGTGCGGCGCCATTTTCAGCAGCACTTCGCGCTCGGCCAGCGCTTCGCTCACCAGGCGAAATTCGTAGTGTTCAAGGTAGCGCAGGCCGCCGTGAATCAATTTGGAGCTGTTGCTGGATGTCGCGCAGGCGAGATCCTGTGCTTCCAGCATCAGCACGGATAAACCACGCCCTGCGGCGTCAACCGCGATACCGGCACCATTAATGCCCCCGCCTATCACAATCAGATCTTTGGTTTCCATGCTGTCCTCATGCACTTTCGTTAAAGCTCAAAAATGTTCGATATCGCTCATAATAGCAAAGGAACGCGCTTTTGGTAACATCAAAAAAACAATTTAGAGTGATATGCATAACATAATGGCGTTAACCCGCCGTCACGACGTACACTTGACGGCAGGATAGCCATTTACTGTGTCAATTAAGAGAACGTCATGGATCACTTTGAGTGTATTAACGTAGAAGAAGCCCACCAAAAATTGCACCAGCAGCAGGCTGTACTGGTGGATATTCGCGATCCGCAGAGCTTTGCGATGGGGCACACGCCAGGCGCGTTTCATCTCACCAACGACACGCTGGGCGCGTTTATGCGTGATAACGACTTCGAAACGCCGGTGATGGTGATGTGCTATCACGGCAACAGCAGTAAAGGCGCTGCGCAATATTTATTGCAGCAGGGCTACGATCAGGTCTACAGCGTGGACGGCGGTTTCGACGCCTGGCATCGTCACTTTCCGTCTGAAGTGATGCACGGCGCGCTGTAGGCATTGCGCTTGTCTTGGGTATACTGTCTTTTTTTGTAGGGACTAAACGACGCCTGCCATGTTGATGATTACCTCTTTTTCCAACCCTCGCGTCGCCCAGGCGTTTGTTGATTATATGCAGACCCAGGGTGTGATCCTCACCCTTCAACACCATCAGCAAAGCGATGTCTGGCTGGCAGATGAAAGCCAGGCGGAGCGCGTGCGTAGCGAACTGGCGCGTTTTATGGAAAACCCCGGCGACCCGCGTTACCAGGCGGCGAGCTGGCAATCTGGCCAAATCGATAGCGGCTTGCACTATCGCCGCTTTCCGCTGCGGGCGGCGCTGCGCGAGCGCGGCGGGCCATTAACGCTGCTGATGTCGGCGCTGTGCGTCGTGGTGTTTGTGATGATGAGCATTATCGGCGATCAAACGATAATGATGTGGCTTGCCTGGCCGTGGGACGCCAGCGTGCAGTTTGAAGTCTGGCGCTACTTCACCCATACGGTAATGCACTTTTCGCTGGTGCATATCATCTTCAACCTTTTCTGGTGGTGGTATCTTGGCGGCGTGGTTGAAAAACGTCTGGGCACCGGAAAACTGGTGGTCATTACCCTCATTAGCGCCTTATTGAGCGGTTTTGTGCAGCACCAGCTTACTGGCCCGTGGTTTGGCGGCTTATCCGGCGTGGTTTACGCGCTGATTGGCTATGTCTGGCTGCGCGGTATACGTGACCCGGAATCGCAGATTGCGTTACCTAACGGATTGTTTATCTTCACTGTTGTGCTGATGGTGGCGGAGTGGTTCGGTTTGACCGGTTTCGCCATTGCTAACGGCGCGCACACGGCGGGGATGGTGATTGGGCTGGCAATGGCGCTGGTCGACACGAAAAATGTGCGAAAACGAACATAATTATCCAGGGACAATTCATGAAACAAACACAGCGTCATGACGCAATTATTGAACTGGTTAAACAGCAGGGATACGTCAGTACCGAAGAGTTAGTCGAGCAATTTTCCGTTAGTCCACAAACGATTCGCCGCGATCTGAACGATCTGGCGGATCAGAATAAAATTTTGCGTCATCACGGCGGCGCGGCGCTGCCATCAAGCTCGGAAAACACCTCCTGGCACGATCGCAAAGCGACGCAAACGGCGGAAAAAGAGCGTATCGCCCGCAAAGTGGCGGAGCAAATTCCCAATGGCGCTACGCTGTTTATTGATATCGGCACCACGCCGGAAGCGGTCGCTCATGCGCTGCTCAACCACAGCGATTTACGCATCGTCACCAACAACCTGAACGTCGCCAATACATTAATGAAGAAAGACGACTTCCGGGTGATTCTGGCAGGTGGCGAACTCCGTAGCCGCGACGGCGGCATTGTGGGTGAAGCGACGCTCGATTTTATCTCTCAATTCCGCCTCGATTTCGGCATCCTCGGCATTAGCGGCATCGATGCCGATGGTTCATTGCTTGAGTTTGACTACCATGAAGTGCGCACCAAACGCGCGATTATTGAAAACTCGCGCCATGTGATGCTGGTGGTGGATCATTCGAAGTTTGGTCGTAACGCGATGGTCAATATGGGGAGCATTAGCATGGTTGACGCGGTTTACACCGATACCATGCCACCCGCCAGCGTAGTGCAGGTGATTACCAGCAACAACGTGCAACTGGAGTTGTGCTAAACCGCCTTGCGGCGGTTTTTACACCCCGTAGCCCATAATCTTCAGCAACTGTTGTGCATGCTGAACCGCATCCTGGCGATGGGCAACGCCGAGCTTCTGATAGAGGTTGCGGATATGGGTTTTAATGGTTGTCGCTGCGACAGCCAGCTCGCCGGCAATTTGTTCATTGCTGTAGCCAGAATAAATCAGCCCCAGCACCTGCCACTCGCGCTGGGTCAGCGGGCTGGTGCGGATCAGTTCCGGCACTTCCGGGTGAGTGAGCAGCCGTTCGACAAAATTCTCATCAAAATGCGCGAACTTGTGGCGGTGATGCTGATTAATGTCGCGCAAAATCCGCTGGGCGCGGTGCTGATCCAGCTCCGGCAGCGTGTTGAGCTGAATTAACTGACGCAATTGCTGCGCCATCGCTTCACCTTCAATCACGAAGTGGCTGATAAATCCGGTGCGGTTAGCCAGTTGTAATGCTTCGAGCAACACTCGCTGTGCGTCATTTTTACGTCCGGCCTGCCAGTAAAGCTGGTTCAACAGCAACAGGTTGCGGTTGATATCGCTCATCAGACGCAGGCTGCGTGCGTTTTCATTTAATTCCTCAAGCACCATTTCTGCCGGGTCGTAATCGCCGAGCAGGATCTGCGCGCGGGCAATATTGCGCCACTGGCTTTGCAGAAAATGGTTATTGGCAAATTCAGGTTTAGGCGTCTGGCGCAGCCACTGCGCCGCCGCTTTTTTATCGCCAGTCATTTGCCAGTAGATCACCCGTACCTTGTCGGCGTTCGATACCCAGTCGCTATGATACTGACCATTGCCGAGCAGGTTTTCTAACCGGTGCAGGTGGCTGCGGGCATTATCGAGATCGCCACGCGCCAGCGAGTTTTGCACCAGTAACGCCAGGCACTGCAACTGCTGCTGCGGTTGCAGGGCGGAAAGCACCTCCATACCCTGACGCGCCGCCGCTTCGGATTCGTCCAGCCGCGCCCATGCCCACAAGAGTTGCGCGCGGATGCGCAGTAAAAATTCATGCATCGGCAACTGTTCAAGATGCTGCTCACGGATCAGCATGAAGGCCTTCTCTTGCATCTCCCAGGCCGCTTGCAGGAAGCCCTGGGCAAACAAAATTTCGCTTTGCTGGATAAGGCTCCACAGCGCGTAGTGCCAGACGTCGTGACGACGCGCCATCTGCTCGGTTTGCTGCATCACCGACAGCGAATTGGTCAGCTCACCTTTGCAGTGCAACACTTCGCCGTGTACCGAGGTGGCCACGATGCGGCTGTAGTAATTGGCCAGCGGCAACTCTTCGAGCGCCACCATCGCCAGCCGTTCGGCTTCCACCGGGTCGCCATCGTTGATAGCCACCTGGGCGCGCAAAGCGTTGAAATCGCCGTGCAGCGAGGCGTCCATTTGCGTGGTCATCTCCTGTTCGGCGCGCGCCAGCAGGGTGTTCACTTCGCTGTAGCGGTGCTGGCTTTGCATCAGCCAGGCCTGTAACAGTACCAGCCGTGGGTTTTCCAGCAGGCTTTCCCACGGCAGGGCTTTTAGCGACTCTTCCAGTACGCTCAGCTCGCTGTGGTTGAACAGCCCCCATGCGTGATGCAGCAGAATATCGCGCAGCATAATGCCATCGCCCGCCGCCAGCGCATGATGAATGGCTTCGCTCGGGAAGCCTTGCGCCATCCAGCTTTCCGCTGCCGCGCGGTGAATATCCGGTAACTCTGTTGCCAGCTCCCACTGGCAGCGCTGGCGCAGGAAGCTGCCAAATAGCGGGTGGTAGCTAAACCATTCGCCGGAATCATCCATCCGTTGCAGGAACAGGCCCTGGCGCTCTATCTCTTCCAGCCGCATCTGCCCGTTCTCTTCGCCGGTTACGCGCACAATCAGCGCATCGTTCATTGAACGCAGCAGCGCGCTTTTCAGCAGGAAATGACGCGTATCGACATCGACATTATCCAGCACTTCATCAACCAGATAATCCGAAAGATGGCTGGCGTTAATGCCCGCCAGACGACGCGCAGACTGGTGCGGTGCGCTGTGGTTTTGCCGGGCGGAAAGCGCGATAAGCTGGAGCGCCGTTGCCCAACCGGCTACGTCGTCGCACAGGCGGCTACTCTCTGCCGCCTCAATCGGTGAGCTCAGGCGGCAGTCAAAGAACTGTTTGGCTTCCTGGTGGGTAAAGGCAAGCTGGTGGCTGCCAATCTCCAGCAACTGCTCGCGCACGCGAAGATTCGCGATGCCTAACTGCGGCAAGTTGCGCGACAGCACAATCAGCGTCAGGTTTTCTGGTTGATGGCGTAAGAAAAAGCGCATCGCATCGTGGATCACCGGGTTGGTGACGAGGTGGTAATCATCAATCACCAGATACAACGGACGCTGCCATTCGGTCAGCTCAATAAACAGTTGTGAGAAGAGTGACGGCAGGCTGGCGTACTGACGTTTTTGCGCCATCACTTCGCTGCTGACGCAATGCCCGCCCGTCGCCTGTTGAATGGCGGCGATAAAATAGCTGGCAAAACGCTCCTGCTGGTTATCGCCTTCATCCAGCGAAAACCAGCCCACATCATTCTTGCCTGCCGCCCACTGGGAAATGAGCGTGGTTTTGCCGTAACCCGCAGGGCTGGTGACCAGCGCAAGCCGATAATTGTTGGCGCCGGAAAGTTTAGCCAGCAGCCGTTCGCGCACCACCGTGTGGTCGAGACGAACCGGGCGACTTAATTTGGACGGAATCAACATAGTTATCACTTCACTGTGCGAAAAAACGGAGGGGACGATTTTTTTTGCGCTTCGTAATTAATAGTAATAAGGTCGGCCAGATGAAGAAATATTGCAAGTTATGTCCGAATCTGGCGATTGTGAATTTGCACCATGTCACATTTCTATTTATGTCGTGAATAAAGAAAGCACAATAATGGCAAAAGAGAGGGAGGCAGGACTGGCGGGCGATGCAGGCCAGGTTGTTAAATACAACTGGCAACTATAAGGTCTTTATAAGAAATATTAAGACATTGGCTGACATAAACGCACAAATAGCAAAAAACGAACACGTCCGCGCAGCGAAATATTATTTCGCCAAATTTTCACCAACCAGCCATATTTATTCTCTCCGAAACGTCATTTCATTTTTCCCGGCCGCGCGAGGATTCTTTCACCACCGGTTGCCGTTTTATTGATTGAAAAATGTTCAAAAAAGACGCTACTTTTAAGTGGCGGCGATCACACTTTTCGCTCATCCCCGCTACTCCTCCCCGGCTAATCCCTGGCAGGATGAGGAACTCAGTTACCGAGCCAGGCACACTAGCGCAAACGTCGATTTACTTCATTACAGGACCCGGATTCTTTATGTCAAAGCCAACGTTTAATAAAGCGGAATTTGAAACGGCTCTTACGCGCCAGTGGCAGCGTTTTGGAGTGCAGGCCGCGAGTGACATGACAACCCGCCAGTGGTGGCAAGCAGTCAGCGGTGCGCTGGCAGAACTGCTGGCGGCGCAGCCCGCACCGAAAGTGGTGAAAAAGCAGCGCCACGTCAACTATATCTCAATGGAGTTTTTGATTGGTCGCCTGACCGGCAACAACTTGTTGAATCTGGGCTGGTATGAGGGCGTTGGCGAGGTGTTGAAGCACCATGACATCAATTTGACCGATCTGCTGGAAGAGGAGATCGATCCGGCGCTCGGCAACGGCGGTTTAGGGCGTCTGGCGGCCTGTTTCCTGGATTCGATGGCGACCGTTGGTCAGTCAGCCACCGGTTACGGTCTGAATTATCAATACGGCTTGTTCCGCCAGTCTTTTGTTGACGGGCAACAGCATGAAGCGCCGGATGACTGGCACCGCCGCAGCTACCCATGGTTTAGCCACAACGAACAGCTGGATGTGCAGGTGGGGATTGGCGGTAAAGTCAGCAAAGAGGGGCACTGGCAGCCTGCTTTTACGCTGATCGGCGAAGCCTGGGATCTGCCGGTCATCGGCTATCGCAACGGCATTACCCAGCCGCTGCGCCTGTGGCAGGCGACGCACGCGCACCCGTTTAACCTCACCAAATTTAACGATGGCGATTTCCTGCGTGCCGAACAAACCGGCATTGATGCGGAAAAACTCACCAAAGTGCTCTACCCGAATGACAACCACCAGGCGGGCAAAAAGCTGCGTCTGATGCAGCAATATTTCCAGTGTGCCTGTTCGGTGGCTGATATTCTGCGCCGCCATCATCTGGCCGGGCGCAAGCTGGCGCAACTGCCGGACTACGAAGTTATTCAACTGAACGACACGCACCCGACGATTGCCATTCCTGAGTTACTGCGTGTGCTGCTTGACGAGCATCAACTGAGCTGGGATGACGCATGGGCGATCACCAGCCGCACGTTCGCCTATACCAACCACACGCTGATGCCAGAAGCGCTGGAGTGCTGGGATGAAACGCTGGTGAAAGCGCTGCTGCCGCGCCATATGCAAATCATCAAGCAGATCAACGACAAGTTTAAAGTGCTGGTTGAGAAAACCTGGCCTGGCGACAAAGCCGTGTGGGCGAAGCTGGCGGTGGTGCATCACAAACAGGTACGCATGGCGAACCTGTGCGTGGTTGGTGGGTTCGCGGTGAACGGCGTTGCGGCGCTGCACTCGGATCTGGTGGTAAAAGATCTGTTCCCGGAATACCACCAGTTATGGCCGGGCAAATTCCATAACGTCACCAACGGCATCACCCCGCGTCGCTGGATCAAACAGTGCAACCCACAACTGGCTGCGTTGCTTGATAAGACGTTGAAAAAAGAGTGGGCCAACGATCTCGACCAGTTGATTAACCTGGAGAAATACGCCGACGACGCGGCGTTCCGTAAACAGTACCGTGAGATAAAACAGCACAACAAACAGCAACTGGCGGCGTTTGTGAAAGCGCGTACCGGCATCGACATTAACCCGCATGCGCTGTTTGATATTCAGATCAAGCGCTTGCATGAGTACAAACGTCAGCATCTTGGCTTGTTGCACATTCTGGCGCTGTATAAAGAGATCCGCGAAAACCCGCAAGCCGACCGCGTGCCGCGCGTGTTCCTGTTTGGTGCGAAAGCCGCGCCGGGTTACTACCTGGCGAAAAATATTATCTATGCCATCAATAAAGTGGCGGAAGTGATTAACAGCGACGCCAGCATTGGCGACAAACTGAAGGTCGTTTTCCTGCCGGATTACTGTGTTTCAGCGGCGGAAAAATTGATTCCGGCGGCGGATGTTTCCGAGCAGATCTCCACGGCGGGCAAAGAGGCCTCCGGCACCGGCAATATGAAGCTGGCGCTTAACGGCGCGTTAACCGTCGGTACGCTGGACGGTGCCAACGTCGAGATTGCCGAACAGGTGGGCGAGGAGAATATCTTTATCTTCGGTAACACCGTCGAGCAGGTGAAAGCGCTGAAAGCAAAAGGTTACGACCCGCTGAAGTGGCGCAAAAAAGATAAGCAACTGGATGCGGTGCTGAAAGAACTGGAAAGCGGTAAATACAGCGATGGCGATAAACACGCCTTCGACCAGATGCTGCATAGCATTGGCAAACAGGGCGGTGACCCGTACCTGGTGCTGGCGGATTTCGCCGATTATGTGGCGGCGCAGAAACGTGTCGATGTGCTCTACCGTGACCAGGAAGCCTGGACGCGAGCGGCGATCCTGAACACCGCGCGCTGCGGGATGTTCAGCTCTGACCGTTCGATCCGCGATTATCAAACCCGTATCTGGCAGGCGAAACGCTAAGGAAGGGTGATGGAGAGTAAACGTCTGGAACAGGCCGCGCTGGCGGCGGGGATCAGCCCAAACTACATCAATGCGCACGGTAAACCGCAATCTATTACCGTGCAAACCAAGCGGCGTTTGCTGGATGCGATGCATCCCGCGCCTGTGGCGGCGGTCAGTGCGCCGCCGGTGCCTGTGGTGAAGGTGTTTATCCATGGCAAGAAAAAAGTGCTGCCGGTTGTTGGTAAAGGCGATTTCCAGTGGCAACTCACCACGGAAACGGGCAAACAGTACCAGGGCGATGTGCGCGGCGGGGCTACTTTAGCGCTGCCAACCGGGCTGGCGCTGGGTTACCACACGCTGACTGTGACGCAGAAAAATCAACGCTGGCAGTGCCGGGTCATCATCGCGCCGGCGCGTTGTTATGAACCGCAGGCGCTGCTCGACGGTAAGAAACTGTGGGGCGCATGTGTGCAGCTTTACACTCTGCGTTCTGAGAGTAACTGGGGGATTGGCGATTTCGGCGATCTGAAAAAGATGCTTGGCGAGGTGGCCAGCCGCGGCGGTGCGTTTATCGGCCTGAACCCGATTCACGCGCTCTATCCGGCGAACCCGGAGAGTGCCAGCCCGTACAGCCCGTCATCACGCCGCTGGTTGAATGTTATCTATATCGATGTGAATGCGGTGGCCGATTTCCGCGATAGCGAAGAGGCACAGGCCTGGTGGCATCTGCCCACGACGCGCGAAACACTGCGGGCCGCGCGCGATGCACAATGGGTGGATTACGCCACCGTCACGGCGCTGAAACTGGAGGCATTGCGCATGGCGTGGCAGCGCTTTCGCCAGCGTGCGCAGAGCGATGAACAGGCTGTGGCGTTCCAGCGTTTTGTGCAGCAGGAAGGCGACAGCCTTTACTGGCAGGCGGCGTTCGATGCCATTCACGCCAACCAGGTGAAGGAAGATATGCTGCGCTGGGGCTGGCCGGTGTGGCCGGAAGGATACCAGAACACGCGCAGCCCGCAGGTGAAAGCCTTCTGCAAAGAGCATGAGGATGAGGTCAATTTCTACCTCTGGCTGCAATGGCTGGCTTACACCCAGTTCGCCGAGTGCTGGCAAACCAGCCAGGGTTATGCGATGCCGATTGGTCTGTACCGCGACCTGGCCGTGGGGGTGGCGGAAGGGGGCGCAGAAACCTGGTGCGATCGCGAGTTGTATTGCCTCAAAGCTTCCGTTGGCGCGCCGCCGGATATTCTCGGCCCGCTGGGGCAAAACTGGGGGTTGCCG
Source organism: Kosakonia pseudosacchari (assembly GCF_900184035.1). Classification (GTDB taxonomy): domain Bacteria; phylum Pseudomonadota; class Gammaproteobacteria; order Enterobacterales; family Enterobacteriaceae; genus Kosakonia; species Kosakonia pseudosacchari. The sequence goes on along the minus strand of NZ_FXWP01000017.1, from coordinate 72,848 downwards.
CCGATGGATCCGCATGTGATCCACGCCCGCGCTTATGCGCCATTTATCGATCTGCTACGCGCCAATATGAAACACTGCGGTGCGCTGCGTATTGATCATGTGATGTCGATGTTGCGTCTGTGGTGGATCCCATATGGTGAAACGGCCGATCACGGCGCGTATGTGCAGTACCCGGTCGATGACCTGCTCGCCATTCTCGCGCTGGAAAGCCAGCGTCATCAGTGCATGGTGATTGGTGAAGATCTGGGAACCGTGCCGGTGGAGATCGTCGGTAAACTGCGCAGCAGCGGCGTCTACTCTTACAAAGTGCTCTACTTCGAAAACGATCATGAAAAAACGTTCCGCGCGCCGCAGGCGTATCCACAACAGTCAATGGCGGTGGCGACAACGCATGATCTTCCTACGCTGCGCGGCTATTGGGAAAGCGGTGATTTGACGCTCGGCAAAACGCTGGGGCTCTATCCGGATGAAGTGGTGTTGCGCGGGTTGTATCAGGATCGCGAACTGGCGAAACAGGGGCTGCTTGATGCGCTTCATCAGTACGGTTGTTTGCCGCAGCGCGCGGGACATAAAGCATCGCGCACGCCAATGACGTCGGTGCTCAACCGTGGAATGCAGCGCTATATCGCCGACAGCAACAGCGCGCTATTGGGGTTGCAACCGGAAGACTGGCTGGATATGGCCGGGCCGGTGAATATTCCGGGCACCAGTTACCAGTATAAAAACTGGCGGCGGAAGCTGGCGGTGTCGCTGGAGGCGATGTTTGCCGATGAAAAGGTCAATAAGTTATTAAAAGATCTCGACCGGCGTCGCAAAGCGGCGGCAAAGCGGAAATAAAAAAGGCCCGGTTATCCGGGCCTTTTTACATGCAGTGACTGAATTAAACCACCATGCCCAACAACAGGCAGCCAACCAGACCGCAAACCGAAATGATCGTTTCCAGCGCCGACCAGGAGCGCATGGTCTCGCCGATGGTCAGGTTGAAATACTCTTTGAACAGCCAGAAACCCGGATCGTTAACGTGAGAGAAAATCACGCTACCGGAACCGACCGCAATCACCATCAATTCCGGGCTCACGCCGGTGGTGGCAATCAACGGCGCCGCAATACCGCCCGCCGTGATTGCCGCAACGGTGGCGGAACCCAGCGCGATGCGCAGCACTGCGGCAATTGACCACGCCATAAACAGCGGAGAGAGATTGGTGGAATGCATCATTGAAGCAATGTATTTATCGACACCGCTATCAACCAGAACCTGTTTGAACGCACCGCCACCGCCGATGATCAGCAGCATCATGGCAATGATTTTGATAGAGCTGGTCAGCGTTTCGTTGATGTCGTCCATTGAACGGCCACGGTTCAGACCGAAGGTGAATACCGCAATCAGCACCGCAATCATGGTTGCCATGACCGGGTCGCCGAAGAACTCGGCGTAAGGCAGCAGCGCGTGGCCTTTCGGCAGCAGCATTTCTGCTACCGCGCGCAGCGCCATCAGGATCACCGGCACCAGCGATGTCCAGACGCTGACGCCGAAGCCAGGCATCTCTTCTTCGCTGAAGGTTTTCGCGTTGTAGAGGCCATCCGGGATCGGTTTATCAATGCTTTTCAGGAAGCGGGCATAGACCGGGCCAGCAAGGATAACGGTTGGGATACCGAGCAGCGTACCGTAGAGCAGCGTTTTGCCCATATCGGCATGGAAAATGGTCGCAATCGCCGTTGGGCCGGGGTGCGGTGGCAGGAAGCCGTGCGTCACGGACAGCGCTGCTGCCATCGGCACACCAACGTACAGTAACGGAATACGTGCGGATGCCGCGATGGTGAACACCAGCGGCAGCAACAGTACGAAGCCGACTTCATAGAACAGCGCGAAACCGACGGTAAAACCGGTCAGCACCACCGCCCACTGAATGTACTGGCGACCAAATTTTTCGATAAGTGTGGTGGCGATGCGCTGTGCGCCGCCGCAGTCTGCCAGCAGTTTGCCGAGCATGGCGCCAAAGCCCATGATCAGCGCAAGGCTGCCGAGCGTACCGCCGACACCATTTTTAATCGATTTAATAACGGCATCGAGCGGCATGCCCTGCATCATCCCCACGGCGAGCGCCACAAGGATCAGGGCGATAAATCCGTTCAGTTTGAAGCGGATCATTAACAGGAGTAAGAGAGCAACACCGATAGCGACTATGACTAATGGCATGATTTACCTGGCCTTTAAATTGTTATGGGTAACGTCAGTGTTTCTGGCAGCCGCTGAAAATTCCCGAAAGAGGAAGGAGCGAGCTGCGGCACCGTTGCGGCTGACATCCATTGCTAAAAATTGTAGTCGGATGTTTTTTAAGTTGTCGGTGCTGGCAGGAATGATACGGGTAACATCCATCAAAAGAGAATCACTCTGGCGATCTAAATGTAAGATCTGAGACGTGCGTCATATTAACGCCGGGAAACTAACCACCTGTGAAAAGGGAAATGTGAGGGGAGAGATACGGGTAACACAAAGTTTAACTCTGTAGACCCGGCAAGCAGAACGCCGCCGGGCAATCTACAGCAGAAAGCAGGCTTAGTAGTAAGAGTGCTCACCGCGCTGGTGTTCGGTCAGATCGCGAACACCTTTCAGCTCCGGGAACTCGGTCAGCAGTTGCTTTTCGATACCCTCTTTCAGCGTCACGTCGACCATCGAGCAACCGTTACAGCCGCCGCCAAACTGCAGAATGGCGTAGCCTTCTTCGGTGATCTCCATCAGCGAGACACGGCCGCCGTGGCCAGCCAGCTGCGGGTTGATTTGGGACTGCAGCAGATACTCCACGCGCTCCATCAGCGGTGCGTCGTCGGACACTTTACGCATTTTGGCGTTCGGCGCTTTCAGCGTCAGCTGCGAACCTAACTGATCGGTAACAAAATCGATTTCCGCATCTTCCAGATACGGCGCGCTCAGCTCATCGACATAGGCAACAAGTTGTTCAAATTTCAGCGCGGTGTCGGTGGCTTCAACCGCGTCTGGCGGGCAATAAGAGACGCCACACTCAGCGTTGGGCGTGCCTGGGTTAATCACAAATACGCGGATTTGTGTCCCTTCTTCCTGATTTGCCAGCAGTTTGACAAAGTGCGCTTGGGCAGCGTCGGAAATACGGATCATAGCAATGGCCTAATAGTTGACTATTTTACTTGGTTATAATACGCCCATCATCGAGGGTCTACAAGGTTCGACACAGGCACCAGACCTGAACAGTTGCTGCGCCGCGGCGTAAAAGCAGCCGGGTGATTTCCGCAACGGTGCTGCCGGTCGTGACGACATCATCCACCACGACGATATGGAGACCGGTAACAGGCAATTCAAGACGAAAGGCATTTTTCAGGTTCTGCTTGCGCAAACGGGCATTGAGTTGGTGCTGTACCGGTGTCGCCCGCACCCGGCGCAGCGCGGCAGGCTGATATGGAGTTTGTAACCAGTGCGCCAGCGCCCGGCACAGGAGATCGCTTTGATTGAACCCTCTGCGCCACTGGCGGCGCGCATGCAGCGGTACGCTTAAGAGCATATCCGGTGTCTGCCAGTTTCCGCAGCGGCGTGCGTTTAATACCGCTAACAGCAGCAGACGGGCCAGTGCGCGGGCAATTTCCGGGCGAGGCAAAAATTTAAACTGCTGCACCAGCGGGCTAAGCGGTGGCGCGTAACGACTGACGGCAATCAGCCGCTGCCAGGGCGGCGGTTTTTGCAGACAGCGTCCGCAGGCAATGTCGTCGCGAGCGGCGGGTAAACCGCACAAAGGGCAAACTTTTTCGCGCACTTTCATGGCGCGCGTGCAGCCAGAACAGATCCCCCACTGGCTCAGCATCAATGGCATTCGACATAGCCAGCATAAGCCTGGCACTGTTAGCATGTGCCACCTCCTTGTGTGAAAGAAGAGAACGATAGCTGATGAAAAACATCTGGTGGCAAACCAAAGGCGAAGGAAATTGTCATCTTGTGCTGCTGCACGGATGGGGGCTGAATGCTCAGGTCTGGGATTGCATTACGCCGGAACTGAGTTCGCACTTTACGCTGCATGTAGTGGATCTGCCTGGCTATGGCAGAAGCGAAGGGTTTGGCGCACTGGCGCTGTCACAGATGGCGGATATCGTATTATCTCACGCGCCACAACAGGCGATATGGCTGGGCTGGAGCCTGGGCGGGCTGGTGGCGAGCCAGATAGCGTTGCAATCACCTGAACGCGTGAGTGCGTTGGTTACGGTTGCCTCATCGCCCTGTTTTAGCGCGCAGGGTGATTGGGCGGGAATCAAGCCTGAAGTGCTGGCTGGTTTTCAGCAGCAATTGAGTGAAGATTTTCAGCGTACCGTTGAACGTTTCCTGGCACTGCAGACGCTCGGCACCGAAACCGCAAGGCAGGATGCGCGTGAGCTTAAAAACGCGGTGTTGTCGCTTCCGATGCCGCCAACGGAAGTGCTGAACGGCGGGCTGGAGATTTTAAAAACGGTGGATTTACGCGACGCACTTGGCGGGCTGACGCTACCGTTTTTACGTATTTATGGCCGTCTTGACGGGCTGGTGCCGCGTAAAATTGTGCCATTACTGGATGATATGTGGCCGCAGAGCGAGTCGTTGATTTTCCCGAAAGCGGCACATGCGCCGTTTGTTTCCCATCCTGCGGAGTTCTGCGAGGCGTTGTTGGCGCTGAAAGCCAGGCTTGTTTAACGCAGCGCCCACCATTCACGAGAGCAGGCGCTTTTCCCTTCCGGGCACTGCTTGCAGCTACCGGTTAAGCAACCGGTAGCCTCTTCCTGAATACGCACCGCTTTACCCATGGCTTCCATGCGACCGAGCATGGCGTCGATCATCGCACGCGGCGTATGCAGCGCGGTGCTCAACTGCTGAGCCTCCATCCGTCCTTGCAATGCCAATAGATCACGCACTTCAATTAACGACGCCATGTTGCTGCTCCTTAGTGACAATCGCCCGCCGGGCTGTCGCAGCAGCTGGCAACGGTTTTACGCGTGGCCAGCAGGTTGACATCCACCCGGCTTCTGGCGCGGCGAAGGGCGCTAATGACCACCACGTTAAACAGCAGAACCGCCAGAATGCAGGTCAGGCTGTAGACCGGATGATCGCTAAACGTCGCTGTCTGGTAAAAGAGCGTGGCGAGCGAGTAAGCGATATTCAGCCCCCACAGCACCGAGAAACCCATCCAGCCACGGCTGGATTCGCGGGCGATGGCACCCATCGCGGTGATGCACGGTACGTAAAGCAGCACAAAAATCAGGTAGCTGTAAGCGGCTGCCGCACTGCCAAATTTTTCGCTCATCACGCCCATGGTGCCGGTCGCCATTTCACCGTCGCCTTTGCTGGCTTCGATTGGGTTAGCCAGTACGCTCAGACTGAACGTCTCTTTCACGCTTTTCGCCGTCTCTTCCAGAGCGGCAATCAGTTCACCTGTCAGGCTGAACTCCGCCGGGTTAAAGGCTTCCTGCTCAATATTTTCCGCCGTGTAAAGCGAGTTCAGCGTACCGACGACCACCTCTTTCGCCATTGCGCCCGTGACAAGACCCACGGTGGCTTGCCAGTGATCGCCATGCACGCCAATTGGCTCCAGCAGCGGGGTAAATACGCGGCTGACAGAGGCCAGCGCGGATTCATCAATTTTGTGTACGGTACGGCCGTTCAGCGAGAAGCTGTTCATCGCGCTGAGGAAAATGCTGACGATGATAATCACTTTCCCTGCGCGGATGACAAAGCCTTTCAGACGCTGCCAGGTTTGCAGCAACAGGCTTTTCAGATGCGGAACATGGTACACCGGCAGTTCCATCACAAATGGCGAGGCTTCGCCGCGCAGCAGCGTATGTTTCAGCACCAGGCCGGTCAGGATCGCCATCACGATACCAATCACATACAGCGAGAAGACGGTGAGCGCCCCTTGCTGGCCGAAAAAGGCGGCAGCGAAAACCGCGAAGATGGCCAGACGCGCGCCGCAGGACATAAATGGCGCCATCATAATGGTGATCAAACGTTCACGCGGCGCGTCTAACGTACGCGCGCCCATCACCGACGGTACATTGCAGCCGAAACCGACAATCAGCGGTACGAAAGATTTGCCCGGCAGACCCAGCGATTGCATCAAGCGATCCATCACAAACGCGGCGCGAGCCATATAACCGGAATCTTCAAGAAAGGACATAAACAGGTACATCATGCCGAGCTGCGGCACTAGCGGCAGCACAGTGTTGACACCGCCGCCAAGCCCTTGCGCCAGGAACACGGTCAGCCATTCGGGGAAGTGCAGCGTATAACCCAGCCACTGAATACCGTGAATAAAGATGGCGACCGAGCCCGCGTCGAAAATGGGCTGGAATGCGCCGCCGATGTTAATGGCAAACAGAAACATCAAATACATGACGAACAAAAAGATCGGCAAACCCAAAAAGCGGTTGATGATGATGCGGTCAAGTGCGGCGGTGAACTGGCTTGGCTCGGCAGTGAGCGTGTTGCTGACGGTATCGCAAATCGCCGCAATCGACTGGTAGCGAGCATCAGCGATATGCAGTGCCGGGTCGTCCATTTCAGCCGTCAGGCGCGAAAGCGCGGCGGCGAGTTGCTTATCATCCACGCCAGAGTTGGCGCGGCTGTAAATATCACCTTCGAGCATTTGCAGACCCATCCAGCGACGTTGCTGCAACGGCACATCATTGGCCATTTGCTGCGCCAGCACGTCTGCTTCGCGGGAAAGGGGGTGAGCGTAATGCACCAGTTCAACATTGTCGTTGTGTTGATGACGGTCAACAGCCAATTTCAGCGCTTCAATCCCGCGACCGCGCGTGGAAACCAGCGGGATCACCGGGCAGCCCAGACGTGCGGCAAGGCCGTCGATATCAATGCGGACTTTCTGCTTTTCGGCGATATCCAGCATGTTGAGGGCGATAATGCACGGCACGCCCAGCTCCAGCAATTGCAGCGTCAGGTAGAGGTTGCGCTCAAGATTGGATGCATCAACAACGTTGATCACCAGATCGGCGTCACCGCTTAAAATGTAATGGCAGGCGATCTGCTCATCCAGCGAGGTTTGCGCGGAAATGGTGGTGAGCGAGTACGTTCCGGGAAGATCGACCAGCGTGACCTGGTGGTCGGTCGTGTTGAACTGCCCCTCTTTGCGCTCAACGGTTACGCCGGACCAGTTTCCCACCCGCTGACGCGCGCCGGTGAGCTGATTAAATAACGTTGTCTTGCCAGAATTAGGATTACCAATTAAGCCAATGGTCAATTTTTTCATTTTTACGTAGCACTCTTTATAACGACTGGCTGATTAACGAGAAACCGCTTCCAGTTCGAGGAACGCGAGATCTTTTTTCCGTAACACTAAATTAACGCGGCGGGTTTCTATATGAATCGGGTCACCCAAAGGGGCGACGCGAACCACATTAAAAGAGGAACCGGGCAACATCCCTAATGACAGGAGTTTCTGCCGCCAGGCCGGGCTTATTTCTTGGGAGAAACCGGTAATTTTCCACGCACTGTCTGGAGAGAATTGCATAGAGCCTACTTATTTACGCTGCGAGCCAAGAGTTATCACGCGCCGTCTGGCGCACTGTTCGTCATCGAAGGAGTGGAGAAATAATCTACTGAACCAATGATAATGAGAATAGTTTTTATCATCAATCATAAAAATGCGTTTGCCGGGAGCAGAATTGATAATTTGAGTCTCTTTTGACGTAGCTCAAAAATTTGTTGGGTTGTGTATTGCCTGGGTAAAACCAGAAAATATTACCGCCGAGTTAAAAAGATAATTTTTATTTTACAAAGTTAATGCTTGTTTCATATTTGTAATATACGCCGCGTAAGAAAAATAACGCAGATACCAATAGCGCAATTAAATATTGGGCGTGATTAGTTAATAATTTTGAAGAGTAAATACCAGGCGAAATAACAAGTTAAATGCACTTCTTTTATCAATCGGCAGTTTTAATTGGGGCTTTTTCGACAATGTTTGCAGAAAAAAATCCCTCCCGATGAAGGGAGGGGGAAATATTAACGTTTTTTACCCATTGCCGCAGCGAGTGCATCCATCATCGCACTGTTGCCGCCCGGCTGACTGTCGCGACCGCGTGGCGCTTTCGCCGGGCGCGCAGCATTACGATTGCCGTTATCGCGGTTGCTGCTGTTGCCGTTGCCACGACGAGCGCTGGTGTCGCCTGGCTGCTCGTCCAGACGCATGGTCAACGCGATTCGTTTGCGCTGTAAATCCACTTCCAGCACCTTGACCTTCACGATATCGCCCGCTTTTACCACGGTATGCGGATCTTCAACGAACTTATCCGCCAGCGATGAAATGTGCACCAGACCATCCTGATGCACGCCGATATCAACGAAAGCGCCAAAGTTAGTTACGTTGGTGACCGCGCCTTCGAGTACCATGCCCGGCAGCAGGTCATTCATCGTTTCCACGCCTTCGGCAAAGGTCGCGGTTTTAAACTCCGGACGCGGGTCGCGCCCCGGTTTCTCCAGCTCTTTAATGATGTCGGTCACTGTCGGTACACCGAACTGTGCATCGGTAAAATCGCTGGCTTTCAGTTTGCGCAACTCCGCGCTATTGCCCATCAGATCGCGCAGTGACTGCTCGGTTGCCGCCAGAATACGTTCCACCACCGGGTAGGTTTCCGGGTGAACGGTGGAGGCGTCCAGCGGGTTGTCGCCGTGGTTAATACGCAGGAAACCCGCGCACTGTTCAAAGGCTTTCGGCCCCAGACGGCTCACTTTCAGCAACTGCTGGCGGTTCTGGAACTGACCGTTTTCATCGCGCCAGGCGACAATGTTCTGCGCCATCATACGGGTTAAACCGGCAACGCGGGTCAGCAGCGGCACCGAGGCAGTATTCAGATCAACGCCGACGGCGTTTACGCAATCCTCGACGACTGCATCCAGTTTGCGCGCCAGTTGCGTCTGGCTAACATCGTGCTGGTACTGGCCGACACCGATAGATTTCGGATCGATTTTCACCAGCTCCGCCAGCGGATCCTGTAAACGACGGGCGATGGAGACCGCCCCGCGCAATGAAACATCCAGATCCGGGAATTCGAGCGCCGCCAGCTCGGAAGCGGAATAAACCGATGCGCCCGCTTCGCTGACAATCACTTTCTGCGCGGTCACGTTCGGGAACTGTTTCTGCACATCAAGGTAGAAACGTTCCGTTTCGCGCGATGCGGTGCCGTTACCAATCGCCACCAGCTCAACATGGTGTTTTTCGCACAATGCCGCGACGACCATTGCCGCTTTTGCCGCTTGCCCGGTATGCGGATAGATGGTGTCGGTGGCGACCAGTTTGCCGGTGGCATCCACCACCGCGACTTTCACACCGGTACGCAAGCCCGGATCGAGGCCCATCGTCGCGCGCAGCCCGGCGGGTGCTGCCATCAGCAGATCGTGCAGGTTACGGGCGAAAACATTGATGGCTTCGTCTTCCGCGCGTTCGCGCACGGTCCCCATCAACTCTGTTTCCAGGTGCATCAATACCTTGATCCGCCACGTCCAGCTCACCACGCCTTTGCGCCAGCTGTCTGCTGGCGCGTTGTTCAGGCGCAGGCCGAGGTGGTCGATAATAATTTGCTCGCAGTGGCTCTCTTTGGGCGGCTCATCAAACTGCGGATCGGCGTTCAGCGCCAGTTGCAGCACGCCTTCGTTACGCCCGCGAAACATCGCCAGCGCGCGGTGCGAAGGGACTGTCGAAATTGGTTCGTGATGATCAAAATAGTCGCGGAATTTGGCACCTTCGTCCTCTTTCCCGCTAACCACGGTGGAGACGAGATGGGCATTTTTCCACAAATAGTCACGCACTTTTGCCAGCAACGCGGCATCTTCCGCGAAGCGTTCCATCAGGATATAGCGCGCGCCATCCAGTGCCGCTTTGCTGTCGGCGACGCCTTTATCGGCATCGACAAACGTTGCGGCCAGCGTTTCGGGATCTTGCGACGGATCATTCCAGAGGGAATCAGCCAGCGGTTCCAGCCCGGCTTCGATGGCGATTTGCCCGCGCGTTCGGCGTTTTGGCTTATATGGCAGGTAGAGATCTTCAAGCTCGGTTTTGCTCAGCGTACCGTTAATGGCTTTTGCCAGCTCATCGCTGAGTTTGCCCTGTTCGCCAATCGATTTCAGAATCGCCTGGCGGCGCTCTTCCAGCTCGCGCAGATAACCAAGGCGGGTTTCGAGCTGACGCAATTGCGTGTCGTCCAGACCGCCGGTGACCTCTTTACGATAGCGTGCGATAAACGGCACGGTATTCCCTTCATCAAGCAGGCGAACGGCGGATTCCACCTGTTCGGTTCGTGCCTGAAGTTCACCCGCAATAATGCGGCAGAGCGAATCATTCATCATGTCATTTCATCTTCTGAACAAAAATCAGGGGATAGTTATACGGACTGGCATCGCAAAATGCCAGCCGCACAGGGCTTCTCAGACGGTTCTGGGGGTTATTTCACGTATTCAATTTGATTAACGTACCAGGTCGCTTCACCACCGGGCGTTTGCACTACCGCCACGTCGCCTTCCTCTTTCTTGAGCAGGGCGCGCGCCATTGGCGAATCGATAGAGATGTAATCTTTGCGGCCAAAAATTTCATCATAACCAACGATGCGAAAACGCAGTGTATCGCCGTCGTCGTTTTCGATTTCCACCCATGCGCCAAAAAAGACTTTGCCTTCCTGCTGAGGCGAGTAATCAACGATTTTGAGATTTTCCAGGCATTTGGTGAGATAGCGCACGCGGCGGTCTATCTCGCGCAGGCGTTTTTTGTTGTACTGATAATCGGCGTTTTCGCTACGGTCGCCGAGGCTGGCCGCCCAGGTGACTTTTTTGGTGACTTCCGGGCGCTCCTGACGCCAGAGAAAATCGAGTTCCTGCTTCAGTTTTTCATAACCTTCGCGGGTAATCAGGGGCGTTTTCATTCTTGAGCCTTATTTCCGTGACGTTCTTGCCTGCACACACTTTACAAACGGGACCGTGTAAGGTGCAGATTAATCATGCTTTCTGTGATGACATATGCATATAAGCTGCTGTTAAATATGCTTTGTAACAATTTCGACTAGAATGTATACCAGATTTCGCTGGTCGTGAACGCGCACTTTTCTAGAATACGGAAACATTATTGTCGGAACCTTTGGGAGTATAAACAATGCAAGAGAATTATAAGATTCTGGTCGTGGATGACGACATGCGCCTGCGCGCATTGCTTGAGCGTTACCTTACCGAGCAGGGCTTCCAGGTTCGCAGCGTGGCTAACGCTGAGCAGATGGATCGTCTGTTAACCCGTGAATCTTTCCATCTGATGGTGCTGGATCTGATGCTGCCAGGCGAAGATGGCCTTTCTATCTGCCGCCGTTTGCGCAGCCAGAGCAACCCGATGCCGATTATTATGGTGACGGCGAAAGGCGAAGAAGTGGACCGCATTGTGGGTCTGGAAATTGGTGCCGACGATTATATTCCAAAACCGTTTAACCCGCGTGAGCTGCTGGCGCGTATTCGCGCTGTGCTGCGCCGCCAGGCGAATGAACTGCCGGGCGCGCCGTCTCAGGAAGAAGCGGTGATTGCGTTTGGTAAGTTCAAGCTGAACCTGGGTACGCGCGAAATGTTCCGCGAAGATGAACCGATGCCGTTGACCAGCGGTGAGTTCGCAGTGCTGAAAGCACTGGTCAGCCATCCGCGTGAGCCGTTATCGCGCGATAAGTTGATGAACCTGGCGCGCGGCCGTGAATATTCGGCGATGGAGCGTTCTATTGACGTGCAGATCTCACGCTTGCGCCGCATGGTGGAAGAAGATCCGGCACATCCTCGTTATATTCAGACAGTTTGGGGTCTGGGCTACGTGTTTGTGCCGGACGGCTCTAAAGCATGATGCGAGTGCGTTTCTCGCCGCGAAGTTCATTTGCCCGCACTTTGTTACTCATCGTCACCTTGCTGTTCGCCAGCCTGGTGACGACCTACCTGGTGGTGCTGAACTTCGCCATTCTGCCCAGCCTCCAGCAGTTTAATAAGGTTCTCGCGTACGAAGTGCGTATGTTGATGACCGATAAGCTGCAACTGGAGGACGGCACGCAGCTGGTGGTGCCTCCGGCGTTTCGCCGCGAGATTTACCGCGAGCTGGGCATTTCGCTTTACTCCAACGAGGCCGCGGAAGACGCCGGTCTGCGTTGGGCGCAGCATTATGAATTCTTAAGTCAGCAAATGGCGCAGCAGCTTGGCGGCCCGACCGAAGTGCGCGTCGAGGTGAATAAAAGCTCGCCGGTGGTGTGGCTGAAAACCTGGCTGTCGCCCAATATCTGGGTGCGCGTACCGCTGACCGAAATCCATCAGGGCGATTTCTCCCCGCTGTTCCGTTACACGCTGGCGATTATGCTGCTGGCGATAGGCGGTGCCTGGCTGTTTATCCGTATTCAGAACCGCCCCCTTGTTGACCTGGAACACGCCGCGCTGAAGGTGGGGAAAGGGCATATTCCGCCGCCGCTGCGTGAATATGGCGCATCGGAAGTGCGCTCGGTCACCCGCGCCTTTAACCAGATGGCAGCCGGGGTTAAGCAGCTTGCCGACGATCGTACGTTATTGATGGCGGGTGTCAGTCATGATCTGCGTACGCCGCTCACGCGTATTCGCTTAGCGACGGAGATGATGGCGGAAGAGGATGGCTATCTCGCTGAATCAATTAACAAAGATATTGAAGAGTGCAACGCGATTATCGAGCAGTTTATTGATTATCTGCGTACCGGGCAGGAAATGCCGATGGAAGTGGCTGAACTGAACGCGGTGCTTGGCGAAGTCATCGCGGCGGAAAGTGGCTACGAGCGTGAAATTGATACCGGCTTGAAAGAGAGCGAGATTTTCGTGCGTATGCACCCGCTTTCTATTAAACGTGCGGTTGCCAATATGGTGGTTAACGCGGCGCGCTATGGCAATGGCTGGATCAAAGTCAGCAGCGGCACCGAGCACAATCGTGCCTGGTTCCAGGTCGAAGATGACGGCCCGGGCATCAAACCGGAGCAGCGCGAACATCTGTTCCAGCCGTTTGTTCGCGGTGACAGCGCGCGCAGCACCAGCGGTACGGGCCTCGGGCTTGCGATCGTGCAGCGTATTGTGGATAACCATAACGGCATTCTTGAACTGGGCACCAGCGAGCGGGGCGGGCTCTGTATTCGCGCCTGGCTGCCGATCCCGATTGCCCGGCTGAGCGGGCAGAATAAAGAAGCATAAAAAACCCGCCATCTGGCGGGTTTTGTTTCTCTTGCGTAGCCAAATTACACTTTTGGCCCGGCACTGACTAACGCGGCACCGGCGGCGGTATCGGTGTACTTCTCGAAGTTTTCAATAAACAACGTTGCCAGTTGCGCGGCTTTCTCCTGCCACTGCTCCACAGAAGCGTAGGTGTTGCGTGGGTCGAGAATGCGCGTATCCACGCCGGGCAGCGAGGTTGGAATTGCCAGGTTGAACATTGGCAGGGTAAAGGTTTCCGCATCGTCCAGCGAGCCATCAAGGATCGCGTCGATAATCGCCCGCGTGTCCTTGATCGAGATACGTTTACCGGTGCCGTTCCAGCCGGTATTGACCAGATACGCTTGCGCTCCGGCGGCCTGCATTCTTTTCACCAGCACTTCCGCGTATTGCGTTGGATGCAGCGATAAAAACGCGGCACCAAAACAGGCAGAGAAGGTCGGTGTCGGCTCGGTGACGCCGCGTTCGGTTCCGGCAAGTTTAGCGGTAAAACCGGAAAGGAAATGGTACTGCGTCTGGCTGGCGGTCAGGCGTGAAACCGGCGGCAGTACGCCGAAAGCATCCGCCGTCAGGAAGATCACTTTTGTCGCATGTCCTGCTTTGGAAACCGGTTTAACAATGTTCTGAATATGGTAAATCGGGTACGACACACGGGTATTTTCTGTTTTCGACGCATCATCATAGTCAATGCTGCCGTCGGCGCGGACGCTGACGTTTTCCAGCAGCGCATCGCGACGGATGGCGTGAAAGATATCCGGTTCTGCCTCTTCCGAAAGCCGAATGGTTTTGGCGTAGCAACCGCCTTCGAAGTTGAAGACGCCGTCATCATCCCAGCCGTGTTCATCGTCGCCAATCAAGCGGCGTTTCGGGTCGGTAGAGAGGGTGGTTTTACCGGTGCCGGACAGGCCGAAAAACACCGCAACATCGCCTTTTTCACCGACATTTGCTGAACAGTGCATTGAGGCGATGCCCTGCAACGGCAGCAGGTAGTTCATGATGGAGAACATGCCTTTTTTCATCTCGCCGCCGTACCAGGTTCCGCCAATCAGCTGGATGCGTTCGGTGAGATTAAAAGCGACAAAGTTTTCCGAGTTGAGACCTTGCTCTTGCCATTGCGGGTTGGTGCACTTCGCGCCATTCATCACGATAAAGTCTGGCGTAAAGCTTGCCAGTTCTTCTTCGGTCGGGCGAATGAACATGTTCTTCACGAAGTGCGCCTGCCAGGCTACTTCGGTGATAAAACGCACCGAGAGACGCGTGTCCGGGTTTGCGCCGCAAAACGCGTCAATAATAAACAGTCGCTTGCCGGAAAGCTGCCTGGTGACCAGGCCTTTTAGATGTTGCCAGATCTCAGGCGAGATCGGCTTGTTGTCGTTCTTGCCTTTGCCCTTATCGGACCACCACACGGTATCGCGGGTGGTGTCATCCCGCACAATATACTTATCTTTCGGCGAACGGCCGGTAAAAATACCGGTGTCGACGGCGACAGCACCAGAATTCGTCAGCACTCCACGCTCATATCCTTCCAGGTCTGGACGGAGCTCCTCCTGATACAGCGTATCGTAATCGGGGTTGTAGACGACATCCTGAACATCGTTGATACCATAAGCCTTGAGATCCTGCGGGGTTAAGCTCTTAACGCGCATGTCACTGCTCCTTAGCCAATATGTACTGCCTGAAATTGTAGGGTTGTTTTTTACCCGCTTACCGGGACGAGGCTCATAGATTTACCTAACTCGACAAACCCAGACTGACGGAAAACACTGTGATTGTGGTCACGTAACGAGACGGATTATGGCAAAAATAGCCTCATTTATGGGGTAAATGTTCCAAAAATGGCGTAAGACGACATTTTTAACCGCGGCTTTGTGACTGTAATCGCTTTCATGAAAGTAAGTTACGTAACACTTTCATTGAGGATTTTAGCGGAAACGTGACGAGTCATGCAAAAGCGCCGCCCGCAGGCGGCGTAGGGGAAGGGATTAATGCACCTGCGGATCGGCAGGAGAAGCGTTGTTGCGGATCTCGGCAATATCCATCGCGTTGAACAGATAGTGGCTACCGCAATAATCGCAGTGCATATCGATTTCGCCCTCTTCCGCGAGGATGCTGTCCACTTCTTCATCCGGCAGCGTCTTCAGCGCACCCGCGCAACGCTCACGGGAACAAGTGCATTTGAATTCCACATCTTGCGGATCGTACAGCGTGACTTCCTCTTCGTGATACAAGCGCCACAGCACATCTTCCGCCGCCAGCGTCAGCAACTCTTCCGCTTTGATGGTTTCTGTCAGCACGGCCAGATGCTCAAAATCGTCGGCCTGCGTTTCCTGCGCCGGTAATACCTGCAGCAGCATACCGCCCGCTGCGGGCTGACCGTCAACCTCGCCGGTGCGGATAAACAAGCGTGTCGGCAGCTGTTCTGAACGCAGGAAGTAATCTTCCAGGCAGGCCGCCAGCGTATCGCCTTCAAGACCTACAACGCCCTGATAACGCTCGCCCTCTTCCGGCGTAATCGTGATAACCAAATAACCGTTACCCACCAGCGTTTTCAGATCCGCATTTTCCGGCACATCGCCCTGAACACGCGCCACACCGCGCATTTGCTGGCGATTATTGCCGTTGATCACCGCAAGGCTCATCGGGCCATCACCCTGCAACTGCACGGTGATATCACCGGCAAATTTCAGCGTTGCGGTCAGCAGACTGGTAGCGACCAGCAACTCGCCGAGCACCGTTTTTACCGGCAGCGGATAGTTATGGTTTTCGAGGATCTGTTTCCAGGTATGGGAAACGGTCACCAGCTCGCCGCGAACAGCGTAGTTTTCAAAAAGATAGCGGTGTAATTGGTCTTGAATGGCCATGATTATCTCTCTTGCGGGTGAGCGTTATTCGCTATCACCCAATTTAAATTTTATTAGATCGCGACGTTCTTTCTTATCCGGGCGGCGATCGGGGTGGGGCATGGTGAGCGCGTTAAGTTTGCGGGCTAGCGCCATTTTTTCGCGTTTCTCGATGCTTTCTGCCGTCTCTTCATACAGCCCGACAGCTTCATTTGCCGGTCGGCGCTGCTCCGTAATGCCTTTAATGATGACGGTTCGCTCATCATTTCCCTGACGCAGCGTGATCGTAGCGTTCAGTTCGACGATTTTACTCGGCTTGCTGCGCTGCCCGTTGTAATGCACTTTGCCGCCGTCAACCATTTCGCGGGCCAGGGCGCGGGTTTTATAAAAACGCGCGGCCCACAGCCACTTATCCAGACGAACCTCTTGTGCAGGCTGCTGTTTCATCACATCTCCTTGAGAAGTGAAGGGATCAGGCCGCGGTAGTCATTAGTGCCTGGATGGCGCAGATAATGCTTTTCCGCCAGCCCTGAATCCGGGTTGGTGACGCCCAGGCAATAACGGATGCCAAATTTCGCCGCCGCATCTAGAATCGGTTCGCTGTCATCAATAAACAACGTCCGTTCAGGATTAAGCCCGGTTTCATGCGCGACAGCCTGCCACAGGCGCTGATCCTCTTTCGGATAACCAAATGTATGGGTGGAAAGTAATAAATCAAGGTGCGACGCAAGCCCCGTGTGCTCAAGTTTGACCGCCAGATTATGCGGGTGCGCATTGGTCAGCAAAATGCGGCGTTTACCGCTTTTTTGTAACGCATCCAGAAATGGCACCGTATCTTCACGCAGCACCGCGCGCGGCCCCTGCTGGGTGGTCATGGCGCAAATATCCAGGCCCAGGCGTTCGCTCCAGTAATCCAGACAGTACCAGTTTAGCGTATGCTGCACAGCGTGATACTCCTGGCGGAGAACGTTCTGCGCTTCTTCTGGCGTTAAGCCTTGTTTGACGCCAAAGGTTTCCGGCACCAGTTTTTGCCAGAAGAAGTTATCAAACGCGAGATCGAGAAGCGTGCCGTCCATATCCAGCAAAACGGTATCGACGTCCTGCCATGCGATATCAAGGTGCATTAAAAACTCCAGCCAGAGAAAACGTGCGCGACAGGTTAACACAGCTCGCACGACAGATCGTTAGCTGCTGAGGCTATCCTGGGTGGGCAGAAACTGGGGGTTCAGACAGCTTGCGTAATACTGCTGAATCTCTTCGATACGTGTGCGATTGCGCTGGTAACGACGCAGCGCCAGCGCACCGTTGTAGAGGCTGCAAATCACCATCGCGACCAGCAAAAGTGTGGTTCCCGCATAACGCCACAGACCACTGGCATCCGGCATGCGATGCAGGCTGATGTGTTTGGTGCCGTTTGCATCGGTATAAATATTGGTAATGATCCCTTCCGCGCGAAACGGCGTCTGCATCAGCATTTGTGCCAGCCGCTGAAATTCATTCCATTGTTCCTGCGCCGGGTAGTCATACAGCGCAATCGGCGGCCAGGGTTGATCAACCAGCTCGCTACCTTCTTCACTGCTAATCACAAAACCGCCCGGTGCCGGGCTGTTCAGCGCCTGCGCGGCACGGGTGGTTTCCCGCATAATGAATGGCGCGGTGGATGTGGTGACCAAATTATCCAGCGACTCGGCGCTTACCGGGCGCAGCAAGACGTTCACGCCGGTGAGTTTCCCGTCGCTGGCGCGTTTGGTCAGCGTCTCCCAATCTTTACTGTTTCCGAGGTTGACCAGTGCATTTTTCAACCGCAGACACTCATCTTCGGCGGCGCACAAATCCTGGGTTTTCAGTACGATATCGGCGAAGTCATCCAGCAGTACCATGCCGGACTTCTGAATGGCTGAGCGCAGAACCGGGCTCACGCGGGAATCTTCTTCGGTAGTGGGATGAAGCTGGCGGCTGACCGCCTGAGCAAGCGCGGTGGCTTTGTTCACAATGTCGGATTCTGGCAACGGCAGGGGTGGGGCGTTGTTCCAGATAATTTGCGAGCAGTCAAACGGCGTAAAGGGCGACGTCTGGCGCGAGGTCCAGTTATTTTGCATGTGAATATTACACATGCCGGTGCCGCTGATGCGCAATGTGTCACCAATCCGCAACCCGGCGGCTTCAAGCTGATTCACGCTGCTGGCTTCAACGGTCTGCGCGCCTTTAATCCACGACACCGTAAATTTGATCGGCATATCCAGCGGCACCCAAATCAACAACATCGCCAGCACCACCAGCGAACCGGTGGAAATGACCGCGCTGCGCACCCAGTGTTGCAGCGGGAAATTTTTCACTTCATCGTGCAGGGAGAGAAAACGTCCCTGGCGCACAACGTGGCGATCAAGGTAGATATCAATATCGGTTTGCTGGCCCAAATCCTGGGTGACAAAGGGCTGCCAGTGACGCGGATAAATCAGGTCGATAATACCTAACGAGATATTATTCATTTGCTCTTGATTATTCTCACCGAACAGCCCCCAGCGCTTTGGCGTGCCACGCAGACAATGGATCTCCCGCAGTGTGTTTTTAGCCGGTGGCGCATATAACCCCCAGAGCCCGGCGGCAAGCAACATCACGCCGCCGCCCGCCAGCCACGGGATAAAGACATCAGGCGAGGCCAGACAGAAGAAAAACAGCAGAAACGAGACTGAAATCAACAGCGCCTCGCGCATGCCATCCGGGCGGCTTAATGCGTACTCTTCCGGCGTTTCGCGGCGAATATTCAGCAGCTCAATTTGCTCGCTCTCTTCGCCACGGATCGCGGATTGGCTCGGCGATACGCGCTCAAGTTCGCCTCCGCGCTCTTCATGCATATATTCGCTAAGCGTGTGCCCATTAAGCGAGATGACCAGCGGCATTGAGTCGGTGCGGATAAGTTCAACATTGTTCTCATCAGTTATGTATTGCTCCCAGGAAGGGGGCAAGTGAACTTCGACGGAATCAAGGTAGTAGCGCCATTTATTCGGGGCGTCAGTAGTGATGCCATAGCGGGTGATCGAGTGCGTGACATACAACACCGTGTTGCTATGTGCGTTAAGACTGATGGAAACAGGAGCGGCTGTCGCACCCGTCGGGGCGAGATTGTTTTGCGTACGGGAGAGCGTTTCCAGATAGCGTTCCGCTGTTTCACGCTCTTCAGGTGTCAATTTACGGGTCGTCGCGCCGGTGAATGCCTGTAAATAAGGCAGTCGATACCGACGTTGCGACCTGAACCTGAAAATCCATCCGGCGAGGAATGCGCAGGCCAGCATAGCAGCGAAAAAAATCAAAATGGTGCTCATGCTTTCCCCATCTTACTTTTTCTAACAGGTGTAGTCAGTTGCACCCTTCCCGTAACAATCTAATGTGGTTGGCCTTTTAAGCAAGCAATTAACTTGAGTATTTTTAAGCGCATACCAATGTCAAAGAGAATAGCAAAACCACCCTAACGGGAATATCAGCAAATTCTTAGTTTTATTTCAAGCTATTGACTTTTGGGTCAAATTGGGAATTGATTTCGAAGAGGTTGCAAGAATGTAAATTAGCGGCAAAGTACATTGCCCAAACAGTGCGTAGTGTCGCACAATAACGAAAGTTTCTCTGCAAAGACCGATAATAATGAGCGAATCATTGCAAAAACCCACCATTCTTAACGTAGAAACGGTCGCGTCTTCACGACTTTTTAACGTAGAAAGTGTGGATCTGGAATTCAGTAACGGCGTGCGCCGTGTTTATGAACGTATGCGTCCCTCTACGCACGAAGCCGTGATGATTGTGCCGATTGTGGACGATCATCTGATCCTGATCCGTGAATATGCGGTTGGTACTGAATCCTACGAGCTGGGATTTTCCAAGGGGCTTATCGATCCAGGTGAGAGTATATACGAAGCGGCGAACCGTGAACTAAAAGAAGAAGTCGGATTTGGCGCAAAAGAGCTTACTTTTCTGAAAAAACTCAGTATGGCGCCATCTTACTTCTCCAGCAAAATGAACATCGTCGTGGCAGAAGATCTCTATCCTGAATCGCTGCCGGGTGATGAACCAGAACCATTACCGCAGGTACGCTGGCCGCTGAAGCACTTGATGGACCTGCTGGAAGATCCTGATTTCAACGAAGCCCGCAATGTCAGCGCCCTGTTTTTGGTTCGCGAATGGCTGAAAGGTCAGGGTCGGCTCTGAACGCACAGAACAATAAATGAAAAGGGCGCATTCGCGCCCTTTTTGCTAACTGTCAGCCGGGACAAGCCCGGCGCAGAGTTAAAACAGCTCGTGAGACTCACCGTTATCCATTAACGTGGTGCCCACTTCATGGACGGCTTGCTGCGTTGGCTGCGTCCCTTCAATAAAGTACTCCTGGCGGCTGCTACCCCCGTTCGCCAGTTGGCCGGTGCTGCGGTCGATATTCACCGTTACTATGCCTGGCGGCGGCGTTAATGGCTCTTCAGGAACCCCATCCAGCACGACTTTCATATACGCATCCCAGGCAGGTTGTGCGCTTTTCGCGCCGCCTTCGTAGCCGGAAATCTGATCTTTAATCGCGCCGGAGGCGGTAGTACGCCCCAAATCCCTGCGATGATCGTCAAAGCCGATCCAGACAGAGGTCACCACACCTGGACCATAGCCTGAGAACCAGGCATCTTTCGAACTGTTCGTGGTCCCGGTTTTACCGCCAATATCATTGCGTTTGAGGTCACGACCTGCGCGCCAGCCTGTACCCTGCCAGCCGGGCTCGCCAAAAATGTTACTGTTGAGCGCGCTTTTGATCAAAAACGACAGCGGAGTGCTAATAACATGTGGCGCGTACTCTTCGGCACCG
Source organism: Kosakonia pseudosacchari (assembly GCF_900184035.1). Classification (GTDB taxonomy): domain Bacteria; phylum Pseudomonadota; class Gammaproteobacteria; order Enterobacterales; family Enterobacteriaceae; genus Kosakonia; species Kosakonia pseudosacchari. The sequence continues at coordinate 51,940 of NZ_FXWP01000017.1, read as the reverse complement.
CTTCTTTGCACCAGCGCCTGGTTGGCTTGCTCAAGCTGTGGCTGCGGTACCGCCGCGTTTTGCTGCTCTTGTGAGGTAGCGACGTTTTCCATGTCTTTGTTTTCCAGCACGTTCGATTTCGGCGTATCGCCGTAAATCACCGGAATATCACAATCGGCACAGGCGACTTTCGGACGGACTTCAAACAGCACATTGCCCTGATCGTTTTCGATTTTGGTAATGAAATACGGATCGATCAGGAAACCACCGTTCGCCATCACCGAATAACCACGGGCGACCTGCATTGGCGTAAAGGAAGCAGAGCCCAGCGCCAGCGATTCGGTATGAACAATGTTTTGCGCCGGGAAGCCGAAACGCTGCAGATATTCTGCCGCATAATCCACGCCCATTGCGCGCATTGCACGCACCATCACCACGTTTTTCGACTGCCCCAAACCCTGACGTAAACGAATCGGCCCGGCATACTCATCCGGCGAGTTTTTCGGTCGCCAGTCGGAGCCTGCGCCTGCATCCCAGCGGGAAATTGGCGCATCATTCAAAATGCTCGCCAGCGTCAGGCCTTTATCCATTGCCGCGGTGTAAAGGAACGGCTTGATGTTAGAACCTACCTGGCGCAGCGCCTGTGTCGCGCGGTTAAACTTGCTTTGGTTAAAATCGAAGCCGCCAACCAGCGCCAATACGGCACCGTTGCGCGGGTTGATGGAAACCAGCGCGGAGTTAACATCCGGCACCTGCGCCAGCCACCACGCGTCATCTACCTGGCGAACCCAAATCTGCTGCCCGGTCTGCACCACGTCGGTGACTTTGCGCGGCGTCGCGCCTTGTTGCGTATCGGAACGATACGGACGCGCCCAGCGCATACCTTCCATGCGCAAAGAGACCGATGTGCCATCAGCCATTATCGCCGTCGCTTCTTGTGGATTGGCGCTGGTCACGACTGCTGGCGAAAGCGGGCCGTAAGTCGGCAGCGTTTTCAGCGAATCGGTGATTTTTTTACTGTCCCACGCCGCTTCACCCACTTTCCACAACACATTCGACGGGCCGCGATAACCGTGGCGCATGTCGTAATCCATCACGTTATTACGCACGGCGGCCTGCGCGGCCTGCTGCACTTTGCGGGTAATGGTGGTGTAAACGCGGTAGCCATCTTCGTAGGCTTTATCGCCATAGCGATTGACCAAATCCTGGCGCACCATTTCGGAAAGGTAAGGTGCGGAAAAAGCGATTTCCGGCGCATGGTAATTGGCATCGATAGCTTCGCTGCGCGCCTGGTCATACTGCTGCTCGGTGATGTAGCCTTCGCTCTCCATACGTGCCAGCACAACATTACGGCGCGCGGTAGCGCGATCAAGTGAATAGAGCGGGTTAAACGTAGACGGTGCTTTTGGCAGACCTGCAATCACTGCCATTTCACTCAGCGTTAACTGATCGACCGATTTCCCAAAGTAAACCTGCGCCGCAGCGCCCACGCCGTACGCGCGGTAACCGAGGTAGATCTTATTGAGATAAAGCTCAAGGATCTCATCTTTGCTCAACAACTGTTCAATGCGGATCGCCAGGAACACCTCTTTGAGCTTGCGCATCAGCGTGCGTTCCGGGCTTAAGAAAAAGTTACGTGCCAGCTGTTGGGTAATCGTACTTGCGCCCTGCGACGCACGTCCGGAAAACATCGCCACGCTGGCAGCGCGGAAAATCCCCACCGGGTCGACACCGTGATGTTCATAAAAACGGCTATCTTCCGTGGCGATAAACGCTTTAACCATTTCAGGCGGGATTTGATTCAGCGTCAGCGGAATACGGCGCTTTTCGCCATATTGCGCGATCAATTCGCCATCAGCGCTATAGACCTGCATTGGAATTTGTAGCCGCACGTCTTTCAGCGTGGCGACGTCAGGTAGCTGTGGCTCAATATATTTGTACAGACCGTAAATCGAGCCTGCTCCCAGCAGAATGCAACATACTGCAAGGATGAATAAATACTTTACGAACTTCACTGGAGATTTCCCATTTAGAGTCATTTGGGCAGTTTATAAACAACCGCGCGGTAGTATAAAGGCAAGCCTGATGCATTGATATAGCGTATCCAGCGAGACGATAAGGAGATCGGGATTTATGGCATTCAGGCACTGGCAAATTGGTTTGCATATTCAACAAGATGGAATCTTTATTGTCGCCCTTGCCGCCGGGCGTCGCGGCCAGGCGTTGCGCCGTTGGTGGCACCTTCCACTCTCCCCTGGCATCGTGGTGCAGGGGCGGATTAAAGCGCCGGACGAACTGCTCAATGTATTGCGTCCCTGGCGGCAATCGCTACCGCAACGCCATTGCGTACGCATGGCATTTCCCGCCGGGCAAACCCTGCAAAAAAAGCTGCCGCGACCGGCAATCACGCTGCGCGAACCTGCTTTAACAAGCTGGGTTTCGCAGGCAATGGCGCGTGAACTGGAGATGGCGGAAAACGATCTCTGTTTCGACTTCACCGAAGATGAGCCCGGCAAAGCCTACGGCGTTACTGCTGCGCAAAATAAAGATGTGGGGGCATTGCTGGAAATAGCACAGACATTATCCCTTCATCTTTCTTCTATTACGCCGGATGCCAGTGCACTACAGCCACTGTTACCCTGGCTGACCCCACCGGCCCGCTGCCTTACCTGGTGTGATGAGCGCCAGTGGCTGTGGGCCACGAGAGAGAGCTGGGGGCGACGCGCGCGTGAAGAGGCTGAAAATGTTGCTCAGCTTGCCGCCGTGCTTGGGCTACCCACAGACGAAATCACACAGTGTGGCGAGATGCCCGGCGGATTTGACTGCTGGAGCGCCGTCCCCTCACGCCAGCCGCCTTTACCCGATGCCGGAGAACGCTACGCGATAGCGCTGGGACTGGCTGTTGCCAGGGGATACTGATGCAGCCCGTCGTGAATTTTCTCCCCTGGCGGCATCAAAAGCGGTTGCGCTGTATACGTCTGTGGGGCGCGGTTTTTATCGCGACAGCGTTGGTGATCGTGCTGGGTGGCGCATTATGGCGGGCATGTGCTGCGGTTGACCTGCGTCAGGCTACGCTGTGGCAGCAATCTGATGTCGCCTTGCTCGCAGGGTTGCATGCCGCCGAGCAGCCGTTGCAGCTTCGACGCCAGCGCTGGCTGCAGGCACAGGCGCAGCTATCACGGCTTCAGCGCACTCAAGCGTGGCGACAGATATTGCTCGGCCTGGCGGAAAATCTGCCGCCCAACGCCTGGCTTACTGCTCTGCGCTGGCAGCAAAACCAACTTGAAATCGCTGGCCTGGCCAGCTCCTTTAACGCTTTAAGCGAGCTCGAGCAAAGGTTACAGAAAACGCCAGGGTTTCAGCTGCAACCCGCAGGCACAGTAGAGCGTGATGCGCAGGGGCGCTGGCAATTCCACTACCAACTGAACCGGGAGGGTAATGATGCTCAACCCTGATGTGTGGTTTGCTTTGTCATTACGAATGCGGGTGTTTTGTTGGCTACTCAGTGCACTTTGCGCACTGGTACTTTTATGGTGGCTGGCGATATGCCCGATCAAAGAGACGCAGATACGTCTGGTTACTCAACAACAGCAACAACGTATGCAGCTGCGAGCACAGTGGCAAAAGTTACACGCGCTGGTGCCACCGTCGGATTCAGTGGCTTTGCCGGAGCGTCTGACATTTAGCCCGCTGGATTTTCAGTCACAGGGGCGCCAGCTTGTCCGCTGGCAGCCTGCTCAGGGTGGTGGAGAGCTGGTGCTTGAGACCGGCTGGAAAGACGTAGCTGAGACGTTTTCACTGCTAACGGCGCGCGGCATGCAGGTTCCTGCGTTTTCATTAATGTCAGGTGAAGGTGCGCTGAATTTTACGCTGCGCGTGGAGCAGGATAATGCGAACTAGACGTCTGTTACTGGCCGCGTTGCTCAGTCTGCTTCTGTGCGGCATGCGCGATCCTTTCCAGCCGCCGCCAGATACATGCCAAATCGCACAGCTCGGCAACTGGCATTTTCACGGCGCGGTGGCGGGGGAGCAGCCGATAGGGATCGTGCGCGATGGCTCCGGGCGCTGGTATCGCCTTATTGCTGGCGAAACGCTGCCTACCGGATGGCGTGTTATCGCTATCTACCACGATGAAATGCTGATTGAGATTGGCAAAGAGTGCACTCCAGCGCAATGGCGCTGGCAACGAGAAGGAACTCAACATGCGAAAATGGATAGCGAGCGCGATGCTCTTTAGCCTGCCGCTTGCCGGCGCGCAGACATCACGTGTCGTCACAATGACCGTCGACGACGTGCCTGTCACCCAGGTATTGCAGGCGCTGGTTGCGCTGGAGAAGCAGAACATGGTGATTTCACCTGAGGTCAGCGGCACGGTGTCGCTGAACCTCAAAGATGTCCCCTGGCAGCAGGCGCTACAAACCGTTGCCGCCAGTGCCGGATTAACGTTACACCAGCAGGGCAACATCTGGCAGGTCCATACCACGGCATGGCGGCAGCAAAAGCAGGCGGAGCAGGAGGCCGCGCAGCGCCAGCGTAAGCAGAACGTACCCTTGCAAACACGCAGTTTTGTGTTGCGTTATGCCGATGCGGTGGAGCTGGCAAAAGCCGGGGAAAAACTGCTCAGCCCGCAAGGGGCCATTACGGTTGATGCGCGGCTTAACCGGTTACTGGTGCGTGATAATAAAGAAGTGCTCGCAGCGCTGGAAAAATGGGTCGCGCAGATGGATTTACCGGTCGAGCAGGTAGAGCTGGCGGCTTATATCGTCACCATCAATGAAAAAAGCCTGCGCGAGCTGGGTGTGAAATGGGGACTGGCGCAGGATAAACCCGCAGCGCGTGGACAACTTAGCGGCGTTTCTGCCGATCTCTCGGTTCCGGATGCCAGTACGCGCGTCAGCTTTAATATCGGCAGTATCAACGCCCAACTGCTGGAACTGGAGTTGTCAGCCCTTGAGCAAAAACAGCAACTTGAAATTATCGCCAGCCCGCGCTTGTTGGCTTCTCACCGCCAGCCAGCGAGTATCAAACAGGGGAGCGAAATACCTTATCAGGTCGCCAGCGGCGATAGCGGCAGCACGGCGGTGGAATTTAAAGAAGCGGTGCTGGGGATGGAAGTCACACCGACGGTACTGCCTGATAACCGTGTACGACTAAAGCTGCGCATTAGCCAAAATATGCCGGGTCAGGTGCTGCAGCAGGCTGGGGGTGAGGCGATGGCGATTGACAAGCAGGAGATTGAAACACAGGTAGAGGTAAAAAGTGGCGATACGCTGGCGCTTGGCGGGATCTTTTCACAAAAGAACTCCGCCGACAGGGCGCAGGTCCCGGGTTTAGGTTCGATTCCTGGCATCGGCAGGTTATTTCGCCAGGACGCTAAAGATAATGAGCGGCGCGAGCTGGTGGTGTTTATTACGCCCAGGTTGGCGGCGGTACATTAAATCTGCCGTAACTCCCCCTTTTTCAATGGAACTTGGTTCATGTGTTTGACGTGAGACATGATTTAGCTTACAAGGAGTACCGATTTGAGCGTCAGTGGTCTCCGTCGAACAATGAGCAGCATGAAGGATTGCGCGTTTATTCAGTTGCCAAACAAGCCGGAGTACTGAGATAATTTTCGATCTGACTCTCGCACTATCGCATATGAGGTTTCAGTTCATGTCCTGCTACGCCGAGTCTTCGCGAAGCGGGTTTATCATCAACGAATAGTCTTAGTAGTACCGAAAAAATGGCAGAGAAACGCAATATCTTTCTGGTTGGGCCTATGGGTGCCGGCAAAAGCACTATTGGGCGTCAGTTAGCTCAACAACTCAATATGGAATTTTACGATTCTGATCAAGAGATTGAGAAACGAACCGGAGCTGATGTGGGCTGGGTCTTCGATGTTGAAGGTGAAGAAGGCTTCCGCGATCGCGAAGAAAAAATCATCAATGAGCTGACGGAAAAACAGGGCATCGTACTGGCGACCGGCGGTGGCTCTGTGAAGTCTCGCGAGACCCGTAATCGTCTCTCCGCCCGTGGCGTAGTGGTTTATCTGGAAACCACTATCGAAAAGCAATTAGCTCGTACTCAACGCGACAAAAAACGCCCGCTTTTGCAGGTGGATACGCCGCCGCGCGAAGTGCTGGAAGCGTTGGCCGACGAACGTAATCCGTTGTATGAAGAGATTGCCGACGTGACCATTCGCACTGACGATCAGAGTGCTAAAGTGGTGGCAAACCAGATTATTCATATGCTGGAAAGCAACTAATTCTGGCTTAATTCACACGCCTGCGGGTTTAAGCAACTAAGGTGGATGTCGCGTCATGGAGAGGATCACAGTCACTCTCGGGGAACGTAGTTACCCTATCACCATCGCGGCTGGTTTGTTTAACGATCCAGCTTCCTTCTCGCCTCTGAAGTCTGGTGATCAGGTTATGCTGGTCACCAATGAAACACTGGCTCCGCTCTATCTTGATAGAGTCCGCCATGTTCTTGAGCAGGCTGGCGTGAAAGTGGATAGCGTGATTCTGCCGGATGGCGAGCAGTACAAAAGCCTTGCGGTGATGGACACGGTTTTCACCGCACTGTTGCAAAAAACTCATGGGCGCGATACCACACTGGTCGCGCTGGGTGGCGGAGTGGTGGGTGATTTGACCGGCTTCGCGGCAGCCAGCTATCAGCGCGGCGTGCGCTTTATTCAAGTGCCGACCACGCTCCTTTCTCAGGTTGACTCCTCTGTTGGCGGCAAAACAGCGGTGAACCACCCCCTCGGCAAAAATATGATCGGCGCGTTTTATCAGCCTGCGTCGGTAGTTGTCGATCTTGATTGTCTGGCTACGCTTCCTGCCCGCGAATTGTCCTCCGGCCTCGCGGAAGTGATCAAATACGGCATTATTCTCGACGGCGAGTTCTTTAACTGGCTGGAACAGAACATGGATGCGTTGCTGCGCCTTGATGGCCCGGCGATGGCGTACTGTATTCGCCGTTGTTGTGAGCTGAAAGCAGAAGTTGTTGCCGCTGATGAGCGGGAAACAGGCTTACGTGCTTTACTGAATCTGGGGCATACCTTCGGTCACGCTATTGAAGCGGAAATGGGCTACGGGAACTGGTTGCACGGTGAAGCTGTCGCGGCAGGCATGGTAATGGCGGCGCATGCATCGGAACGTCTTGGCCAGTTCAGCAAAGCAGACACGCAGCGTATAAAGGCGCTGCTGAAACGCGCAGGTTTACCGGTACAAGGCCCGCAGGAGATGTCCGCGCAGGCTTATCTACCGCATATGATGCGCGATAAAAAAGTGTTGGCGGGAGAGATGCGTTTAGTGCTCCCGTTGGCAATAGGGAAGAGTGAAGTTCGCGGCGGAGTGTCGCACGACGTAGTACTTGGCGCTATTGCTGATTGCCAGCAGGCGTAACTATTAGAAAGGTCTGGTCACGCATCGCGTGGCGTTTAACTTCGGGCGAGATGCATGATGTGGCATACGCCTTTGTGTGGGGTGTTAAATGGATGAATTCAAACCAGAAGACGAGCTGAAACCCGATCCCAGCGATCGTCGTACTGGTCGTTCTCGCCAATCTTCCGAGCGTGTCGATGAACCGCATATCAACTTTGATGATGTTGATGTCGATGCGGACGAACGCCGCCCTTCGCGCAGCCGCCGGGCGCGTGATGAGCGTGAAGAAGAGAGCTATGAAGAAGATGAAGAAGCGTTTGACGAGGAGCGCGAAGAGCGTCGTCCGCGTAAGCGTAAGAAAGCAGCTGCCGCGAAACCCGCTTCCCGCCAGTATGTGATGATGGGTGTCGGCATTCTGGTTCTGCTTCTGTTAATCATCGGCATCGGCTCTGCGCTGAAATCCCCCGCACCGACAACGAGCAATGAACAAAACGCACCGGCGGAGAAAAGCATCGATCTCTCCGCAGGCAATAACACCGCGACTAATACCGGTGCCGCCGATCAGGCAAATGGCGCACAGCCAGCACCTGCTCAGCAACCAACGTCAGGCAGTGCGCCTGCGTCACAGGATGTCTCGCTGCCGCCCATTTCTTCTACGCCATCACAAGCTGAAGCGCCTGCCGCGCCTGCTGGCCAGCAGCGTGTTGAAGTGCAGGGTGATCTGAATAACGCACTGACTCAGCCGCAAAATCAGTCGCAGATAGATAACGCGATAAATTCGACGCTGCCAACCGAACCTGCAACGGTTGCGCCGGTACGTAACGGTAACGGCGCTGCTGCGCGTCAGACACAATCTGCTGCAACTGAAAACCATACCGCTGCGCCGCGTACCGAACGCAAACAGATGGTTATCGAGCCGAAGGCGGTTGCTAAAGAGCCAGTCGCGAAAGCGGAACCAAAAGCCGAATCCAAAGCTGTCGCTCAGCCGCCGAAACGCACTGAAACCGCCGCTACCGCACCGGTAAAAGCACCTGCGGTAACCTCGTCACCTGCGCAAACGCAGCCCAAAGCCGTGACTGCACCAGCCGCCAGCGCCGCGCCTGCGGCAAGCGCCGGGGCCACCACCGGGAATGTTGGAGCGTTAAAATCTGCGCCGGGTAACCACTACACATTGCAGTTGAGCAGTTCCTCGAACTCCAACAACCTCAATGCGTGGGCGAAGAAAGAGAATCTGAAAAACTTCGTAGTGTACCAGACAACACGTAACGGCCAGCCGTGGTACGTGCTGGTGAGCGGTGTGTACGCATCTAAAGACGATGCGAAACGCGCTGTCGCGGCGTTGCCGGCAGACGTACAGGCGAAAAATCCCTGGGCCAAACCGATACATCAGGTTCAGGCCGATCTGAAGTAATGTATAAAGCGCAGGATGCTGTCGGAGCTTTCTCCACAGCCGGAGAGAGTGTAAGTAATCAGTCAGCATGAAAAAGAATCGCGCTTTTTTGAAATGGGCAGGGGGGAAATACCCCCTGCTGGACGATATCGGAAGGCATCTGCCGCAGGGTGAATGCCTTATCGAGCCGTTCGTCGGCGCGGGTTCGGTGTTTCTCAACACGTCGTTCTCCCGCTATATCCTCGCTGATATCAACAGCGACTTGATTAGCCTCTATAACATCGTTAAAGACCAGCCTGACGAGTATGTGCGCCAGGCACGGGCGTTGTTCGCGCCTGAGACGAATCAGTCTGCGGTTTATTACCAGCTGCGCGAAGAGTTTAACCAGTGCCAGGAGCCTTTCCGGCGCGCGCTGCTGTTTTTATACCTCAATCGCCATGGCTACAACGGCCTGTGCCGCTATAATTTGCGCGGTGAATTCAACGTGCCGTTCGGCCGTTATAAGAAACCCTATTTCCCGGAAGCGGAGTTGTACCACTTCGCCGAAAAAGCGCAGAATGCCTTTTTTTACTGCGAATCTTACGCAGATAGCATGGCGCGCGCTGACGAGAACTCCGTGGTCTACTGCGATCCGCCTTACGCCCCGCTGTCGGCGACGGCCAATTTTACGGCGTATCACACCAACAGTTTCAGTCTTGAGCAGCAGGCGCATTTGGCGGCGATTGCCGAAAGTCTGGTGCAAAACCGGATCCCGGTATTGATTTCCAACCACGATACGCTGTTAACGCGTGAGTGGTACAGTCAGGCAAAATTGCACGTGGTAAAAGTGCGGCGCAGTATCAGCAGTAACGGTGGTACACGTAAAAAGGTGGATGAGCTGCTGGCGCTCTATCGCCCGGCTCCGCGATAATTCGCATTCACCGCGCTGCCTGCCGAACCCTACTTTCTCAAGGAGATGCGGATGAAACAGTATTTGATTGCCCCCTCGATTTTGTCGGCTGATTTTGCTCGCCTGGGCGAAGATACCGCCGCCGTACTGGCTGCGGGCGGTGATGTGGTGCATTTCGACGTAATGGATAACCATTACGTGCCGAATTTGACCATTGGCCCGATGGTGCTCAAAGCGCTGCGCAATTATGGCATCACCGCGCCTATAGATGTTCATCTGATGGTGAAACCGGTTGATCGGCTGATCCCGGATTTCGCCGCCGCTGGCGCCAGCATTATCACCTTTCATCCCGAAGCGTCCGAACACGTTGATCGCTCCCTGCAGCTCATCAAAGAACATGGCTGTAAAGCGGGGCTGGTGTTTAACCCGGCAACACCGCTCAGCTACCTGGATTATGTGATGGACAAACTGGACGTGATCCTGCTGATGTCGGTAAACCCCGGTTTTGGCGGCCAGTCTTTTATTCCACACACGCTGGATAAGCTGCGTGAAGTGCGTCGTCGCATTGATGCCTCAGGCTTTGATATCCGTCTCGAAGTCGACGGCGGCGTTAAGGTGAGCAACATCGGCGATATCGCTGCAGCGGGCGCGGATATGTTTGTCGCGGGTTCGGCGATTTTCGATAAACCGGATTACAAACAGGTTATTGATGAAATGCGTAATGAACTGGCAAAGGTAAGTCATGAATAAAATGCAGTCGATTCAGGGTATTGCTTTTGATCTCGACGGTACGCTGGTGGATAGCGCGCCGGGTCTGACCGCTGCGGTGGACAGCGCGCTGTATGCCCTTGAGCTGCCGCAAGCGGGCGAAGCGCGCGTAGTGACATGGATTGGTAACGGCGCGGATGTGTTGATGGAGCGGGCGTTTAACTGGGCTCGCCAGGAGCGCACCAGCCAGCGCGCGGCGCAGGGCAAACCTGACGTTGATAACGACATTCCGCAGGAAGAGCAGATACGCATGCTGCGTAAGCTGTTCAACCGTTATTACGAAGAGACCGTGGAAGAAGGCAGTTTTCTGTTCCCGGACGTGGAACAGACGCTGACGGCTCTGCATGCCAAAGGCTTGCCACTGGCGCTGGTGACCAATAAGCCGACACCGTTCGTGGCACCGCTGCTGGAGGCGCTGGGCATTGCGCAATACTTCACGTTTGTGGTCGGCGGCGATGATGTGGTGAACAAAAAGCCGCACCCGGAACCGTTGCTTCTGGTGTGCAAAAAGCTCAATATTCAACCTCATGAATTGCTCTTCGTGGGTGATTCGCGTAATGACATCCTGGCCGCTAAGGCGGCAGGTAGCGCTTCTGTTGGTCTGACCTACGGGTATAACTACGGCGAAGCGATTACCGCCAGCGAGCCGGATTACGTGTTCGATCACTTCAAAGATTTACTGCCCGCACTCGGGCTTTCGCACAGTGAAAATCAGGAAATGAAAAATGACTAAGCCCATCGTCTTTAGTGGCGCACAGCCCTCAGGTGAATTAACCATTGGCAACTATATGGGTGCGCTGCGTCAGTGGGTGAACATGCAGGACGACTATCACTGTATCTACTGCATCGTTGACCAGCACGCGATTACCGTGCGCCAGGATCCGCAAGCGCTGCGCAAGGCGACGCTGGACACGCTGGCACTTTACCTGGCGTGCGGCATCGATCCGCAAAAAAGCACTATCTTCGTTCAGTCCCATGTGCCAGAGCATGCGCAGCTTGGCTGGGCGCTGAACTGCTACACCTATTTCGGTGAACTGAGCCGCATGACCCAGTTCAAAGACAAATCCGCACGCTATGCGGAAAACATCAACGCCGGTCTGTTTGATTACCCGGTGCTGATGGCGGCAGACATTCTGCTGTACCAAACCAACCAGGTGCCGGTGGGTGAAGACCAGAAACAGCATCTGGAGCTGAGCCGCGATATCGCCCAGCGTTTCAACGCGATTTATGGCGATATCTTCAAAGTGCCTGAGCCGTTCATTCCGAAATCCGGCGCGCGCGTGATGTCGCTGCTGGAGCCGACCAAGAAGATGTCCAAATCGGACGATAACCGCAACAACGTTATCGGCCTGCTGGAAGATCCGAAATCGGTGGTGAAAAAAATCAAACGCGCCGTTACCGACTCCGACGAGCCGCCAGTAGTGCGTTACGACATCGCCAACAAAGCGGGCGTCTCTAACCTGCTGGATATTCTCTCTGCGGTAACCGGGCAGAGTATTGCGGAGCTGGAACAGCACTTTGAAGGCAAAATGTACGGCCATCTGAAAGGCGAAGTGGCGGATGCCGTCTCCGGCATGCTGACCGAGCTGCAAGAGCGTTATCATCGCTATCGCAATGATGAAGCCTTCCTGCAACAGGTGATGAAAGACGGCGCGGAAAAAGCCAGCGCGCGTGCGTCGGAAACCCTGAAGAAAGTCTACGAAGCGATTGGTTTCGTCGCTAAACCGTAATCGCAGACCTTAAAAGCGCTTTATCGCTGAACGTCGTCTTAAACCCTCAGCCAGCCTGGGGGTTTTTAGACAATAAAAAGGGCAGGTTTTACCTGCCCTTTTTCTGTTTTTAGAACCATTTGAGCTTATCGCGCAGCCCCACCACGCGACCAACAATGATCAGCGCCGGGCTTTGCACCTGCTGTGCCAGTTCGCCCAACTGCGACAACGCGCCACTGACGACTTTCTGCTGCACCGAGGTGCCGTTTTCCACCAGCGCCACCGACATATCCGCCTGCATTCCATGCGCTATGAGTTGTGCCTGAATCGTTGCCGCCTGATTCAGTCCCATATAGAACACCAGCGTTTGCTTTTCCGCAGCCAGATTGGCCCAGTCCAGCTCGCCACCGGTTTTCAGGTGGCCAGTCACCAGCCGCACGCTTTGCGCATAATCGCGATGGGTTAGCGGAATGCCGGAGTAAGCTGAACAGCCTGATGCCGCCGTAATTCCCGGCACCACCGAAAAAGGAATGCCTGCGTGGCAGAGCGTTTCCAGCTCTTCACCGCCGCGCCCGAAAATAAACGGATCGCCGCCCTTGAGCCGGACAACGCGTTTACCGCTTTGCGCTTCGCGCAGCAGGATCTGGTTGATCTCCTCCTGCGGCACGCAGTGATAGCCCGCGCGTTTGCCAACAAATACCCGGTCAGCGTCGCGGCGCACCAGATTCATAATCTCATCGGAAACCAGCCGGTCGTAAACCACCACATCGGCTTGCTGGATCTGCTGCAAACCTTTTAAGGTCAGCAGCCCGGCGTCGCCAGGCCCCGCGCCAACCAGCACCACTTCACCACGGTTATCCAGCGGTTCAGCCAGCAGCTGTTCGGTCATTTTCTCCACGGCAGCTGTATCCTCGTTCGCCAGCGATTGCGCCAGTCGGTCATTGACGAACAATTTTTCCCAGAAACGACGGCGCTCACTCATACTGGCGAACTGCTTTTTGACCCGGCTGCGTAACGTGCCCGCGAAATGAGCGATATGACCAAGATGCTGCGGCAGCAGTGATTCCAGTTTTTCACGCAGCAAACGCGCCAGCACCGGCGATGTGCCACCGGAAGAGACCGCTACCATCAACGGTGAGCGGTCAATGATTGACGGCATGATAAAACTTGCCTGTTTGGGCGCGTCCACAACGTTGCAGAAGATTCGGCGCTGCTCTGCCGCATCGCTGACACGCTGATTTACTGCTTCGTCGTCCGTTGCGGCAATCGCCAGCCAGCACGCGTCTAACAGCGTTTCGCTAAATTCGCCTTCAACCAGCGTCAACATGCCTTCTTCAGCCCACACGGTGAACTGAGGAACAAAGGTGAGCGCGTTGACGGTAAGCCGTGCACCCGCATCCATTAACAGCCGGGCTTTACGTTCTGCGACATCGCCACCACCGACAAGCAGGCACTGGCGATCGCGTAGCTGGCAAAAAATTGGCAAATGGTCCACGACATTACCTCATCATTTTAGTTATTCGCTGTAGCCTGGCTTGCCACGCGGGTGACCGCAGAAGGACGCTCAGATTTTGGCGTAGCATACCAGTAACCTAACCCCATAAATACCGCGCCAGAGAAGGTATTGCCAAGCGTTACCCACAACAGGTTATGCCCAATCCCGGAGAGGGTATACGCCTCGCTGTGATGGCCGAACCAGGAGAGCGCAAAGAGCGTCATATTGGCGATGGAGTGTTCGTAACCCGAGGCGATAAACGCCAGCAGGCACCACCAGATAGCGAGGAATTTCGCTGCGCCTTCGGTACGGATTGCCATCCAGATAGCCAGGCACACCAGCCAGTTACACAGCGTGCCCTTAAAAAACAGCACCGTTGCTGGCGCACTGGTTTTGGCCAGCGCGACCGCGTGCACCAGGCTCGTATCTACGGGTAATAAACTGCCGCCGCCCCAGTTGTAAAGCAGCGCGACAAACACTGAGCCGAGCAAATTACCGAGCCAGGTTTGCGGCAAAATAGACCACATTTGCCCGTGGCGAATAGTGCCCGCTTTGACGCCCAGCGTCAGAAACATGGTGTGGCCGGTAAAAAGCTCAGAACCGGCGATAATCACCAGCGTTAAGGCAATGCCAAAGGTTGCGCCCATCACCAGCGGGCGCAACGCCGGATCAAGCAGGTTGCCGAGCGTGAAAATCAGGATAATGCCGAGGCCAACATAAGCGCCCGCCATGGCGGAACTTATCCAGAAACCCAGCGGATTTTGTGCAGAGAGGCGAGCGATACGCGCAGCGTTAGCCGCGCACTTATTAATCGTGTCGGTAAACATAATGTTGATTATCCAAAGTTAAAAAGAAAATGTTTAAAAGGAAAAAAAATGAAAACGAAAAAGTGAAACAGCGGGGACATTGCGCCCCCGCAGGGGTATTACGCTTTAATTTGTACTTCGCCGTCTTTCACGCGCGCATCGAAATGCGCGACAGAGCGGCTTTCATCTTCCATGCATACGCCGTCGCGCAGGCGGAAGCGCTGTTTTTTCAGCGGGCTGGCAACCCACAACTCGCCCTGATGTTCAGCGATAAGACCGCGAGACAGCACGCTGGACTCAAAAAACGGGTCGATGTTGCTGATGGCATACACCTGGTCATCATGGCGCGGGCGAAAAATCGCGACTTGCTGACCTTTCACCAACGCGCATACGCCGGTCGCAGGGATGATGTCATCGATGTTGCAGACGGTGTTCCACTGGCTCATGCGTTTTCCTCCACTAACACCACCGGGATACGTTCATACGGCGTTGCCGGGCGATGTTGCGCACGCTCTGGCACTACCTGCACGTTCGGATCGCGGCGGTCGCTGTTGATAAAGTGTTTGAAGCGAAGCTGCGCGGAAGGCGTGTTCACCGTCTCTGTCCACTCGCAGACCACCGCTTCACGCAGGCGGGTCATCTCTTCTTCAAGCTGCGCGTCAAAGCCCAGTTTGTCGTCGATAATCACGCTCTTCAGGTAGTCGATGCCGCCTTCCATGCTGTCGAGCCAGGAGGCGGTACGCGTCAGCTTGTCGGCGGTACGGATGTAGAACATCATAAAGCGATCGAGATAGTGCAGCAGGGTTTCGCGATCGAGATCCGCCGCCAGCAGATCCGCATGGCGCGGTTTCATGCCGCCGTTACCGCACACATACAGGTTCCAGCCTTTTTCCGTGGCGATAATCCCCACGTCTTTACCCTGCGCTTCGGCGCATTCGCGGGTACAGCCAGAGACGCCGAACTTCATTTTGTGCGGAGTACGGATGCCTTTGTAGCGGTTTTCCAGCTCAACGCCGAAGCCCACGCTGTCGCCGACACCGTAACGGCACCAGGTCGAACCGACACAGGTTTTCGCCATACGCAGCGCTTTGGCGTAGGCATGGCCAGTTTCAAAGCCCGCGTTAATCAACTGACGCCAGATTTCCGGCAGATCGTCTTTTTGCGCGCCGAACAGGCCGATACGCTGAGAACCGGTGATTTTGGTGTAGAGATTGAATTCACGGGCGATACGGCCCACTTCCATCAGCCCTTCCGGGGTGATTTCGCCGCCTGCGGAGCGCGGGATCACGGAATAGGTGCCATCTTTCTGAATATTGGCGAGGAAGTTGTCGTTGGTATCCTGCAACGGCGTGTGCTGCGGTTTCAGGATGTACTCATTCCAGCAGGACGCCAGCAGGGAACCGACGGTCGGTTTACACACTTCGCAACCATAACCTTTGCCATATTTTGCCAGCAGTTCGTCGAAAGATTTGATGCCTTCGACGCGGATCAGGTGATACAGCTCCTGGCGAGAGTAAGCAAAATGTTCACACAGATTGTTGGTCACTTCGATGCCCTGTTTCGCCAGTTCAGCGTTCAGCACCTGCGTCACCAGCGGGATACAACCGCCGCAGCCAGTGCCGGCTTTGGTCTCGGCTTTCAGCGCGGCAACGGTGTGACAGCCTTTGTTAATCGCGGCAATCAGGTCACCTTTGGTGACGTCGAAGCAGGAGCAGATCTGCGCGCTGTCCGGCAGCTTATCCACGCCGATAGAGGGTTTACCGCCGGCCGCATGGGCCGGCAGGATCAGCGCGTCCGGATTCTCCGGCAGCTCGATGGCGTTCAGCACCAGTTGCAGCAGGTTGCCGAAATCGCTGGTATCGCCCACCAGCACAGCGCCGAGCAGGGTTTTGTTATCCGGGCTGACAATCAGGCGTTTGTAGACTTCTTTGCTTTCGTCGAGATAGACATAGCTACGCGCGCCTGGCGTGCGGCCATGGGCGTCGCCGATCCCACCAACATCGACGCCGAGCAGTTTCAGTTTGGCGCTGAGGTCTGCACCTTCAAAGGCGTTGGCGGTGCCGAGGATATGATCCACCGCCACCTGCGCCATTTTGTAACCCGGCGCGACCAGACCATACACGCGATTATTCCAGCTGGCGCACTCGCCGATGGCATAGATATCAGGATCGGAGGTCTGGCAGCTATCGTTGATCATAATGCCGCCGCGCTGCGCTACGTCCAGGCCGCACTGGGTCGCCAGTTTGTCACGCGGGCGAATACCGGTGGAGAAGACGATAAAGTCGACTTCCAGCTCGCTACCGTCGGCGAAACGCATGGTTTTACGCGCTTCAGTGCCTTCCTGCACAATCTCTTTGGTGTTTTTGCTGGTGTGCACGCGCACGCCCATGCTTTCGATTTTGCGCTTCAGTTGCTCGCCGCCCATCTGGTCGAGCTGTTCTGCCATCAGCATTGGCGCAAATTCAATGACGTGTGTTTCCACGCCTAAGTTTTTCAGCGCGCCGGCCGCTTCCAGCCCGAGCAAGCCACCACCGACTACCGCCCCGCGGCGGCTACGACGTGCGCAGGATTCAATGGCGTTCAAATCTTCAATAGTGCGATAAACGAAGCAGTCTTGTGTTTCGGAACCTTTGATCGGTGGGATCCATGGATAGGAACCGGTAGACATAATCAATTTGTCGTAATAAACCGTGCGTCCGGCGCTGGAGTGGATCACTTTTTCCTGACGGTTGATGGTGATAGCGCGCTCGCCGACCAGCACTTTTACGCCGTGTTTCTCGTAAAAGCCTTCGCGAACCAGCGACAGCTCTTCAGCCGTATGATGGGAAAAATAGGAAGAGAGGTGGACGCGGTCGTAGGCTTTACGCGGCTCCTCACAGAAGACGGTAATATCGAACTGGTTGGCGTCGGCTTTATCGAGGAGATCCTCAATAAAGCGGTGGCCGACCATGCCGTTACCGATAATAGCGAGTTTGACTTTGCTCATTTTTGCCTCGATTTCTTTTCTACTACCACCCACCTTAACGATTCAGCTACCCGGCTTATTGATGTGCATCAAATACATCTTCACATACCACTTAATGGGTAGATATTTGATTTTTATTGGTTTTTATAAGTCGCGGATAACACTGGCTTTTATGGTTTGCAGAATTTGTGTACAAAAAAAGAGGGTTTTTGCACGCGCGTCTGATACAAATTATCTGAAGGAAACAGAGGGAGTCACACTATGTCGGCAGCACCGGTTTGGTTAGTTCAGAATGTGCATTTACCCGATCGCGAAGGGTTATGGCAAATCGCGATTGAGAATGGTCGTTTCGGTGAAATTACCCCGATGAATGAAACACACAGCGACAGCCTGGAAGTATTGAACGCGCACGGTGGGCTGGCGCTACCGCCGTTTGTCGAACCGCATATTCACCTCGATACCACGCAAACGGCCGGAGAGCCGAACTGGAACCAATCCGGCACGCTGTTTGAAGGCATTGAGCGCTGGGCAGAACGCAAGGCGCTGCTGAGCCATGAAGATGTCAAAGCGCGCGCCTGGCAAACATTGAAATGGCAAATGGCGAACGGCGTGCAGCATGTGCGAACTCATGTTGATGTTTCCGACCCCAGCCTGACGGCGCTGAAAGCCATGCTGGAAGTAAAAAAAGAGGCCGCACCGTGGGTTGATCTGCAAATCGTCGCTTTCCCGCAGGAAGGCATTCTCTCCTATCCCAACGGTGCTGCATTACTGGAAGAGGCGCTCCAGCTTGGCGCAGATGTGGTTGGCGCGATCCCGCACTTTGAATTTACCCGCGAATATGGTGTTGAATCGCTGCATATTGCTTTTGCACTGGCGCAAAAATATGACCGTCCGTTGGATATTCACTGTGATGAAATTGACGATGAGCAGTCGCGCTTTATCGAAACCGTTGCCGCGCTGGCGCTGAAGATGGGCATCGGCCCGCGCGTCACCGCCAGCCATACCACGGCGATGCACTCTTACAATGGCGCGTACACCTCGCGGTTGTTCCGCCTGTTAAAGCTTTCCGGCATCAACTTTGTCGCTAACCCGCTGGTAAACATTCACTTGCAGGGGCGCTTTGACGATTATCCCAAGCGCCGGGGGATCACGCGGGTGAAAGAGTTGCTGGCGGCGGGGATCAATGTCTGCTTTGGCCATGACGATGTGTTTGATCCCTGGTATCCGCTCGGCACGGGGAATATGTTGCAGGTGCTGCATATGGGGCTGCATGTTTGCCAGTTGATGGGCTACCAGCAAATTAATGATGGGCTGCGTCTTATCACCCATAACAGCGCCAGAACGTTTGGTTTAACGCAGTACGGTATTGCAACGGGTAACCCGGCGAACATGGTTATTTTGCCCGTTGAGAGTGGTTTTGATGCGGTGCGCTGCCAGTCGCCGGTACGCTGGTCGATTCGACAAGGGCGAATCATCGCCAGCACGCAACCCGCACAAAGCTGGATTCAGATGGATAACGGCGGCGAAGCGGTGCTTTTTAGCCGCTATCGTTCAGGTATGTAGCCCTGGAAATGGCGGGTTGTGAGCGGTCTGGCGTTACATCTGTTACTAAATACGTAAAATTAAGTAAAAGGCTGGCCTGCTGGCTGACTGCTCTTTAGAATCAAGCCACTCGCTTTCTTTACTGCTCTTCGTTAAGGAAACCTTATGGTTAAATCGACTCTGGCGGCTGTTGCGGCTGTGTTTGCCCTTTCTGCTTTCTCTTCTGCTGCCTTCGCGGCAAAAGGCGATCCCCATGTTCTGCTCACCACTTCCGCCGGTAACATTGAACTGGAGCTGAACAACCAGAAAGCCCCTGTGTCGGTGAAAAACTTCCTTGATTACGTAAATAACGGTTTCTATAACAACACCACGTTTCATCGTGTGATCCCGGGATTTATGGTGCAGGGCGGTGGTTTCAACGAGCAGATGCAGCAAAAGCAGCCTAACCCGCCGATCAAAAACGAAGCTGACAATGGCTTGCGTAACACGCGTGGCACCATTGCGATGGCGCGCACCGCCGATAAAGACAGCGCAACCAGCCAGTTCTTTATTAACGTTGCTGACAACGCCTTTCTCGATCATGGCCAGCGCGACTTTGGTTATGCGGTGTTTGGTAAAGTGGTGAAAGGCATGGATATCGCCGACAAAATCTCCCAGGTACCGACGCACGATGTGGGGCCTTACCAGAATGTCCCGTCAAAACCAGTCGTTATCCTCTCCGCGAAAGTGCTGCCGTAAGTTTCCCCCGCACGGGGTGTTCACCCCGTGCTTCTTGAGCTTCCCTGCGTAACCTGTGATTTCTGCTTATAATTTGGGCACCGACACGTGAAACAGGGAGGCGCTATGGCCAAAAAACTCACCGACCGGCAAAAATCCCGTCTCTGGGAACAGCAGCGCAATGCCAATTTTCAGGCCAGCCGACGGCTGGAAAATGTCGACAGCGAACTGGTGACGCTAAGTAGCGCGGAAGCCGATGCGCGCCTTGAAGAACTGCGGAGGCACTATGAGCGATAAATTCGGCGACGGGCGCGATCCGTATCTCTATCCTGGCCTGAATGTGATGCGCAATGAACTGGGGCTTCGCCAGGCGCAGAAGCTGGAGCAGGCGGCTTATCAGTTCACCGCCTTACGCGCCGCCACACTCGATCTTGGCCCGATGGTGCGCGGTCTTCCTCATTTATGCGCCATTCACCACCATCTTTATCAGGACGTGTTCGACTGGGCCGGGCAGATCCGTGAAGTGGATATTTACGAAGGCGACACCCGGTTTTGCCACTTCGAGTATATCGAGAAAGAGGGCAATGCCCTGATGCAGCAACTGGAAGATGAAGAGTGGCTGTGCGGGCTGGAAAAAACAGCGTTTATTGAGCGGCTGGCGCACTACTATTGTGAAATCAACGTGCTGCATCCGTTCCGCCTTGGCAATGGCATCGCTCAGCGCATCTTCTTCGAGCAGTTGGCGCTGCACGCGGGTTTTTCGCTCGACTGGCGCGGCATCGATCCTGACGAGTGGCGCAACGCAAACCAGGCGGGCGCAATGGGTGACTTAGCGCCGCTTTGCGCCATCTTCAGCAAAGTGGTGAGCGAAGCGGTCGAAAGCGAGTAAACTAGCGCGGTTTCCGACACCAGAGGCCGCTATGATCCTGCTTATCGACAATTACGACTCCTTTACCTGGAACCTGTATCAATATTTTTGTGAGCTGGGGGCAAGCGTAGAGGTACGGCGTAACGATGAGATAGGGCTTGCGGATATTGCCGCGCTGGCACCGGAAAAAATCGTTATTTCGCCCGGTCCCTGCACGCCGGATGAGTCCGGCGTTTCGCTGGCGGTTATCCGGCATTACGCGGGGACATTGCCCATTCTTGGCGTTTGTCTTGGTCATCAGGCGATTGCGCAGGTTTTTGGCGCGACTATCGTTCGTGCGGCAAAAGTGATGCACGGTAAGACATCGCCCATCACCCATAACGGCACTGGCGTATTTTGCGGGCTTAATAATCCGTTAACCGTCACCCGTTACCATTCCCTGATTATCGATCCGCCTACGTTACCGGCGTGTTTTGAGGTTACCGCCTGGAGTGAAACGGGCGAGATCATGGGCATTCGCCACCGTCAGTGGGATCTGGAAGGGGTGCAATTTCACCCGGAAAGTATCCTGAGCGAGCAAGGACATCAGTTACTGAAAAACTTCCTCGAACGCTGATTTGTGGTTGCCATTAACTGATTTTTTATGCATATTTCGTGATTATATTTTCATAATCAATGCGACATAAAACGGGATGGGCAAGCCATGGCAACTCAGCAAGACGCGGTAACGCGTGCAAACTTCGATGACGTTATTCTGCCAATTTACGCACCGGCCGAGTTTATCCCGGTAAAGGGTAAAGGCAGCCGGGTGTGGGATCAGCAGGGTAAAGAGTACGTTGATTTTGCAGGTGGAATTGCGGTTACTGCGCTAGGGCACTGCCATCCGGCGCTGGTGGAGACGCTGAAAACGCAGGGCGAAACGCTGTGGCACACCAGCAATGTTTTTACCAACGAGCCTGCTCTGCGCCTGGCGCGTAAACTGATTGACGCCACGTTTGCCGAGCGTGTGGTGTTTATGAACTCCGGTACTGAAGCCAACGAAACGGCATTCAAGCTGGCGCGTTTTTATGCATCTACACGCCACAGCCCCTACAAAACAAAAATCATCGCCTTCCATAATGCCTTCCATGGGCGTTCGCTGTTTACCGTAAGCGTGGGCGGTCAGCCGAAGTATTCCGATGGCTTTGGCCCGAAACCGGCGGACATCATTCATGTGCCGTTTAACGATCTGCACGCGGTGAAAGCGGTGATGGACGATCACACTTGCGCGGTAGTGGTAGAGCCTATTCAGGGCGAAGGCGGCGTCACTGCCGCCACGCCGGATTTCCTGAAAGGTTTGCGCGAGCTGTGCGATCAGCACAACGCCCTGCTGGTGTTCGACGAAGTGCAGTGCGGCATGGGGCGCAGCGGAGAGTTGTTTGCTTATATGCACTATGGCGTGACGCCGGATATTCTGACCAGCGCCAAAGCGCTTGGCGGCGGTTTCCCTATCAGCGCTATGCTGACCACGCATGACATAGCGAGTGTTTTCCATGCCGGTTCACACGGCTCCACCTACGGCGGCAACCCGCTGGCCTGCGCCGTCGCTGGAACCGCATTCGACATTATCAACACGCCGGAAGTGCTCAGCGGCGTGAATGAAAAACGTCAGCTGTTCGTTAAGCATTTGCAGCAAATCGGCGAGAAATTCGACCTGTTTAGCGATATTCGCGGCATGGGTCTGCTGATTGGCGCCGAGCTTAAACCGCACTATAAAGGCCGCGCGCGCGATTTCCTCTACGCTGCTGCCGATGAGGGCGTCATGGTGCTGAACGCCGGCCCGGACGTCATGCGTTTTGTGCCTTCGCTGATTATTGACGCGCAGGATATTGAAGAAGGGATGAAGCGCTTCGCGGATGCGGTGGCGAAAGTGGTCAACGGTTGAGGCGGCGGTTCAGCCAAATGCCGTGATGCGGGCGCTGACGCCATGCTACCGACGAAATGGTGTGCATGGTGTTCAGATGCCCGATAACCCGTTGTAAATGCTGCTCCAGCGTGCTCATCGGCCCGTGCGTTAATGTTTCCGGGGCTTCGAGAATATTCACATCGCCGGATTCTCCCGGCCCGTCATACTCCAGCCGCTGCTGGCAGCGCTGCAAGGCTATTTCGCAGGATTGCAAATAACGTTGCGCCAGTTCCGGCGTCAACATCGTATGTTCGCGCGCCAGTGTCGTCATTGCATTGATATGCTCAACGATAAACTGACTGTGCGTTACCCACAGTTTCATATCTTCCAGATAACGCGTATTGAATCCCGGTTCCTGCATCGCCTGGTTTAGCGAGTTGAACAGGGCGTTATGTGCCTGGTTTACGCGCATACGCTGCCAGGCAAGCGGCGTTGGCTGTGGATTATCGCTCAGGATCAGGCGAATCGCTTCCTGATCTGTTTCCAGCGCATCGTGCGCATTCTGTCGCAGTAAGCCACTTTGCCACTGCGGCCACAGCCAGACCATGCCGCCGAAAGCGATCAGGCAACCAATCAACGTATCAATAAGCCGGGCGACAATAAACTGCTCACCATTTAGCGTCAGCAACTGCAAGGTGTAGACGGCGGTAATGGTAAAACCCACCATCGCCCAGCCGTAGTTTTTCCGAATAATGAGATAACTGACCAGCGTAATCATCAGCATTGCGGCCAGCGTAAAACCGAGGGGAACATGAAAGTGCAATGTAGCTCCGGCAATCACCAGCCCCGCAATGGTGCCCGCCGCCCGGTGGACAATGCGAACGCGCGTTGCGCCATAACCGTTTTGCGTAACAAACATCACCGTCATCATGATCCAGTAGGGTTTCGGTAAATGCAGGGCGCTGCCCATCAGGCTGGCGATGCTGAGCATGACGCTTATCCGTGCGGCATTACGCAGCGCCGCAGATTTCAGTGATAAATAGCTTTTCAGCGCCGGGAAAAGGGGCAAGCGGCGCTGCTTTTCCGCCATCAGATCGCGGGCATAGAGCGGGCGTTGAGTGCGCAAGACGCGCGCGATACGGCTAAAATGCCAGGCGCAGAACTGACCGACCGGGTTATCCGGATGCTGGCGGGCAATTTTTTCCAGCGCGCCTATCTGCTTATCCATGTTGAAGCGCGTGGGATAGCGGTGATAGAGAATGTCGTCTGCCAGCACACGTAAGCGAGCGGCGACAGTTTGCGCGTTCCAGCGGATCACCTGTTCGGCGTGGGTTTGTTCCACCAGTTTCTGCACCTCTTCCGGTTGGTGTAAACTCACCGAAATGTGCTCTTGCAGATCCAGCCCCACCTGGAAAACCCGCAGTAGCCGTTTGTAATCGTTGTGTTTATTGGCTGCCAGCATATGCAGTTGCTGGTAGCACTGGCTTATCATATCCACCGCTTTTTGCTGACGGGCAAGCAACGGCGGCAGGGCTTTTTCCGGGTCGGCGTGCTGCGTCAGCAGGCTGTATTTCGCTTCGCAGTAATCTGCCAGTTGCCGGTAGAGCAGGCTGAGGGATTCGCGCAGCGGTTGCTCGCGCCACATCCAGAACCAGAACCAGTTGAACAGCCCATACCACAATGTGCCCAGCGCATAGATAAGCAGCGGTTCCCATACCGGCATGTTGCCGGCAAGGCTGAGGGTAAAAATAGCGGCAATCAGTGAAGCGGGAAGCAGGCGGCCATGCAGCGCACTGATTTCGGCGGTCACGCCTAAAACCAGCGTCAGCCCGGTGAGGATCAGCGGCAGCGGGAGATCTTTCGCCAGCAATAATTGCACCATCAGGCTGCTGCCTGCAAACAAGGTTCCGCCAATGATCAGGCGTTTGAAAAAACGTTTATGCGGCGTATCAAGCCCGGCAATGTTGCAGCAGGCGGGAACGAGGGAAAACAGCAGACCTTGTTGCAGGTGACCAACGAGAAGGCCAATCGCCACAGGCAAACATAACACCAGCGTTTGTCGCAGTGCGTAGTTGATTTCGGGGTGATAAATCAGCCTGCGCCACATGAGGGAAGAAAAACGACGCAGCGCGTAAGCTGCGCCGTTTTACAGATTAACGCGTTCCGTATACGACGATGGTTTTACCATGGGCGGAGATCAGGTTCTGATCTTCGAGCATTTTGAGAATGCGGCCCACTGTTTCACGGGAACAACCGACGATCTGACCAATTTCCTGGCGAGTAATTTTAATTTGCATGCCGTCCGGATGGGTCATTGCGTCTGGCTGTTTCGCCAGGTTTAACAGCGTTTGCGCGATACGGCCGGTTACGTCCAGGAAGGCGAGGTTACCCACTTTTTCTGAAGTGACCTGCAGGCGACGCGCCATTTGCGAGGAAAGACGCATCAGGATATCCGGGTTAACCTGGATTAACTGACGGAATTTTTTGTACGAGATTTCAGCCACTTCACAAGCCGTTTTAGCGCGTACCCATGCACTGCGCTCCTGACCCTCTTCGAACAGGCCCAGTTCACCGATAAAATCTCCCTGGTTCAGGTAGGAGAGGATCATCTCTTTACCCTCTTCATCCTTGATCAGCACTGCCACTGAGCCTTTAACGATGTAATACAGCGTTTCCGCTTTTTCACCCTGGTGAATCAGCGTGCTCTTCGACGGGTACTTATGAATGTGGCAATGAGACAAGAACCATTCAAGCGTCGGGTCTGTTTGTGGTTTGCCAAGCACCATGCGCGATTATCCTCTGTTATAAGCTGTCTCAGACACAGGATGAGCCCCTACGTCTGGGGTTGCAATCTAAGCTTCCCGCATCCAGGGAAGTGGACCGTCAGCGTCATCTGCGGTCTCTAAAGTATGATGTCATGCATACATGCGTAACATCCATTTATCTCTGTAGCATCCAGAGTGTTTTAGCATAGCTTTTACCGCCTGTCTCCTGGTGTCTCGCTTCAGCATGACGCAGGTCGCCTTCCGTTGCGAGTTTTGTTATGTACGCGTAATCTGTAAAGAAAATTGCTACTCCGGAGTGAAGAAAATGCAGGCACGTGTGAAATGGGTTGAAGGGTTAACGTTCCTCGGTGAGTCCGCCTCGGGCCACCAAATCCTGATGGACGGTAACTCCGGCGACAAAGCACCAAGCCCGATGGAAATGGTGTTGATGGCGGCGGGCGGATGTAGCGCCATCGATGTGGTTTCTATTTTGCAAAAAGGGCGTCATGACGTGACCGACTGCGAAGTGAAGCTGACTTCAGAGCGTCGCGAAGAAGCGCCGCGCCTGTTTACCCACATCAATTTGCACTTTATCGTCACCGGTAAAGCGCTGAAGGACGCGGCGGTTTCCCGTGCGGTGGATTTATCCGCAGAGAAGTATTGCTCGGTGGCGTTGATGCTCGAAAAAGCGGTGAACATCACCCACTCTTACGAAGTTATCGAAGCCTGATGCGAAAAGCCCGGCAGCGTGTTGCTTACCGGGCTTTCTGCATTATTTGATCTTTTTGCCTTCCATCAGCCGTTGCACCAGCGGCGTCATAATCAACTCCATCGCCAGCCCCATTTTTCCGCCAGGCACCACCAGCGTATCCATATGCGAAATAAACGAGCCTTGCAGCATCGCCAGCAACCACGGGTAATCAATCCCTTCCAGGTTACGGAAGTGGATCACCACGAAACTTTCGTCCAGTGAGGGAATGCCTTTCGCGGCGAACGGATTAGACGTATCCACCGTAGGTACACGCTGGAAGTTAATGTGCGTACGGGAAAACTGCGGCGTAATAAAATTGATGTAATCCTCCATCGAACGCACGACAGAATCCATTACCGCTTCACGCGAATGCCCGCGCTCGCTGGTATCGCGGACAAGTTTTTGAATCCACTCCAGGTTAACAATTGGCACCACGCCCACCAGCAAATCCACATGACGCGCGACATCGTTTTGCGGCGTCACCACGCCGCCGTGCAACCCTTCATAAAACAGCACATCGGTCGGTTCCGGCAACGGTTGCCACGGCGTAAACGTGCCCGGCACCTGGTTCCAGGGCACAGCTTCATCGTAGGTATGCAGGTATTTGCGCGCCTGGCCTTTGCCGGTTTGGCCATATTCGCTAAACGTCTGTTCCAGCAGACCAAAATCATTGGCTTCCGGGCCAAAATAGCTGATGTGTCGGCCAAGATCGCGCGCCTTACGGATAGCCATATCCATTTCCGGGCGGGTATAGCGATGGAAGCTGTCACCTTCCACTTCTGCCGCGTGCATATTGAGCTGGGCGAAGATCTTACGAAAGGCGAGGCTGGTGGTGGTGGTTCCCGCGCCGCTGGAGCCTGTAACGGCGATAACCGGATGTTTGGCGGACATAGCAACTCCCTGAATTAACGATTATTTCAGTATAGCCAGCCGCCATGTAATTGTTCAGTCGTGGAACTGCCCGCGCGGCATGATGTTGACCGTCTCGTGCAGTTCCGACCACACCAGTACGGCTTCGCCGCGTTGCAGTTGCCGTTTAACGTCGGCGACCTTTTGCTCAAGTGAACGTTCATGTTCACCATAATCAGTGCCTTCGCGCAAGACAAAGCTCTCAATCAGATTGTCCAGCGTCTGTGCATCAATCTCTTGCCAGGGAATAATCATCGTCTTTCCAGATAAGCGGATAACCAGTCAGGAATGCGTTTTTCCAGCCACATCTCCGGGCGGCGCAGCGTACCGCCGACAAACCCGACGTGTCCGCCGTGTTCCGTCAACTGATACTGAATATTGGCGGGCAACTGCCCGACATCCGGGATCACATTGTTGTCCATAAACGGATCGTCTTTCGCGTGGATAATCAGCGTTGGTTTACGAATATCCGGCAACACCGGCATTGCGCTGCAGCGGCGATAGTAATCCAGCGCGTCGGCGAAACCGTGGATTTTCGCGGTGATCAGATCGTCGAATTCGCGAATACGGCGCAGCTTACGCAGCGCAGGCAACGTGGTTGGCAGCGAACCTGGATAAGCGCGTAATTTGCGCGCGGCGTTCGCTTTCAGCAAATTCAACAAGTAGCGCTGATAAACGCGGGAAAATCCCTTATCCATATGATAACTACAGGCTTCCAGCACCAGCGGCGCGGAAACAATCACCGCCGCGTCGACGGGCAAACTCTCATCGGCTTTTGCCAATAAACAGCCGAGCATATTTCCGCCGAGCGAGTAACCCACCGCTGCGGTTGGTGCTGGACCAAACTCTTTACGCAGCCAGTGCAAAAACCAGGTGCCATCTTCGGTTTCGCCGGAGTGATAAATACGGTTCAGACGGTTAGGAATGCCGCTACAGCCGCGAAAATGCATCACCACGCCAAGCCAGCCGCGCTGCTTCGCCGCATGCACCAGACCGTGCGCGTAAGGGCTGTGCAGGCTGCCCTCCAGACCATGAAACACCACCAGCCGCGGTTTATGTTTCGCCTGATTCGGCTCTTCGCTCCAGGCCAAATCGACAAAGTCTCCATCCGGCAGCTCAAGGCGCTGCCACCAGGGTTCAAACTGCAAACGGCGACGAATGAGCCGCGGCAGCATGGTCTGCAAATGCGGGTTACGCACGCCGCGCATCGGGCGAAAGTCATGCGTATCATCTGCAATTTGCGAAAGTTGTGAAGGTGTGATTTCAGCCATAACACAGAAAAATAGAGTAGATATTGGGACAACTATAACCGCGTAAGGGCATTCCGTTTGTTCATTTTACGGGAATTAGCTCGATCGGGCATTAATCTGTTAACAAATTCCGCGAAAACAGATGGATGTCGACGCCCGGTTTGCGCCGCCATAAACGCGCTTTACGCGCGCCGGTCGCCACGCTTTCGCCGGTCTCTTCAAACATGCCAGAGGCTTCAAAGCGGCGAATCAAACTTTTACGCTGAATAGGCTGACCCAGGATTATCTCCGTCGCTTCCTGCAATTGTGCCTGGGTAAACGTATCGGGCAAACAGTAAACCGGCAGGAGCGAGTACATGGTTTTCTGCCGCAGCCGATGCAGTGCCGCCTGAATTATCGCCCGGTGATCAAAAGCCAGTTCCATGGTATCCAGCTCGCTGACCGGCACCCATTTCGCATCGCTAACGCTTGTAATATGCGGCGCGCAGGAGACCCATGAAATCAGCGCAAACCAGGCGATAGTCAGGCTCCAGCCGCGCGGATCGCGCTGCGGGCCGGAAAAGGTGTCCAATTGTTCCAGCCATGATGGGGAAACGCCGGTTTTTTCCGTCAGTTTGCGCAGCGCCGTGGCGCGCGTGGATTCATCCTGCGCCATATCGATAAACCCGCCGGGCAATCCCCAGCGCCCTTGTTGCGGCTGGCTGGCTCGCTGAACCAATAACACGCAAAGCACCTGCTGATGCACCGTAAACAGCACGCTGTCCACCGTCACCAGCGGTGAGGGGAAACGGCTGGCATCATAAGATTTCAGATACTCTGCTTCACTGTTCATCGCTTGCTTGCTCCTTTTTACACGTCACAAGTTTATCAGCCTGCCCTGGTGCGGCAAGTTAACTTTTATCTACTTAATTTTCATATAGTTAATCATTTATTTCCGGAATGATTAAAAAAATGCTTGCCTGATAAGTGTCTTATAGACAATATTAATTATGTCCAAGGGACACTAATTGTTGAGGCGAGGTGAAAGATGGCGAGCAGAATCGAATTATTTATTGATAACGAGCAAGTTGCACTGAGCCATGGCGTCTTTCCGGACGGCGCCGTCTGGCTCAAAGTGACCGGCAAACTTCCTTCCTTCGCCCGGCAGATGCGGGTGCGTGTTGCCGCGATGCGCGATATGAACGACTTTATGCTGCTGGCACAACTGGTGGACGCCGTTCGTCATGCCGCCGATATCACGGTGAGTCACCTGGAACTGGCATGGTTACCGTGGGCGCGTCAGGACAGGCATATGGTGCCCGGCGACAGCTTCGCGCTGAAAGTTTTCGCAAACCTTCTCAATACACTCAATTTCAACAAAGTTTTTGTGCTCGACCCGCACAGCGACGCCGCTGCCGCAGCCATCAATAACTGCGTGGTCATCGCGCAGGAAAGCTGCTTGATGCAGAGCGAAACCCTGCGTCGCGCCATTGGCAATCGCGAGCTGATGCTGGTTGCGCCGGATGCCGGTGCGCTGAAGAAAATTCATAACGTGGCAAAAGCCAGTGGCGCGCAGGAGTACGCCATCCTCACAAAAGAGCGTGATGTCGCAACCGGAAACCTGACGAGTTTTGCGCTGGTGGCCGGAGACGTCGCGGGCAAAGACCTGCTGATCGTCGATGACCTTTGCGATGCAGGTGGCACATTTATTGGTTCAGCCCAGGTGCTGCGCGATGCCGGTGCCCGCAGCGTCAGCCTGTATGTCACGCACGGCGTCTTTTCCAAAGGGGTTGAGAACCTGCTGAATAACGGTATCGACGCGATTTACACCACCACATCCTTCACCTCGCCTGCGCTTACTGATCCGCGAGTTGAACTGATCGACATTGACGCTATTTTCCGCGCCTGAGGGAGACAACATCATGAATATCAATCCAATTCTGGCTATCGACGGTTACAAAGTTTCGCACCGCGTGCAGTACCCGCAGGGGACGACGCAGGTTTACTCCAATTTCACACCGCGCAGCGACCGCTTTTTCCAGTCGCCGGTTGCCGACGGCAAGCTGGTGTTCTTTGGTCTGCAGGGTTTCCTGAAGTGGTTTATGGTCGATCTGTTCAACGACGGCTTTTTTGCCCGCCCGGAAGAGGAAGTGGTTAACGAATACAAGCAGGTAATGGATAACTATCTCGGCAGGGATGCCGTGGCGGTCGATCACATTCGTGCGCTGCACCGTTTGGGCTACCTGCCGCTGCACATCAAGTCGCTGGATGAAGGCAGTAAAGTGCCGATGAAAGTGCCCGTTCTGACCATTACCAACACCCGTGAGGAGTTTTTCTGGCTGGTGAACTACCTGGAAACAGTGCTCTCTGCCGAGCTGTGGAAGGCCTCCACCAATGCGACCATCGCGCACCACTACCGCAAAATCTGCGAACAATGGGCAGCCAAAACCTGCACGGATTTGTCGCATCTCGATTTCCAGTGCCACGACTTCTCGTTTCGTGGCATGGCTGGGCTGCACGATACAGCGCAGGCTGGCGCGGGGCACTTACTGAGCTTTAAAGGCACCGACAGCATTCCCTCTCTGCTGTATGCCCGCGACCACTACACCGGCGGCGAAGCGTACTTCATTGGTGCCAGCATTCCGGCGACCGAGCACAGCGTAATGTGCATGGGCGAACACGACCATGAAATTGAAACGTTCCGCCGCCTGATCGCCGATATCTATCCGCAGGGATTTGTCTCTATCGTCTCCGATACCTGGGATTACTGGCGCGTACTGACGGAATATACCCGTGAACTGAAACAGATAATCCTGGGGCGTGACGGGCGCGTGGTGTTCCGCCCGGACAGCGGTGATCCGGTGGACATTCTGTGCGGTACAGGCGCGGATGATGATACGAGTGCGGAGCGCAGCCCGGAGGAGAAAGGTTCGGTCGAAGTACTGTGGGAAATCTTTGGCGGCACGGTCAATGAGAAGGGCTACAAAGTGCTGGATCCGCATGTCGGCCTGATTTACGGCGACTCCATTACCCTGGCGCGTGCCAATGAGATCCTGCGCCGTCTGGAAGCCAAAGGTTTTGCCAGCTCTAACGTGGTGTTTGGTGTCGGCTCGTTTACCTATCAGTACAACACCCGGGACACCTTCGGTTTTGCGATGAAAGCCACCTGGGGCGCGGTCAACGGTGAAGGACGGATGATCTTCAAAGAGCCAAAAACCGATAACGGCCTGAAACGTTCGGCGCGTGGGTTATTACGTGTGGAGCGCGATGCGCAGGGCGAACTGCAACTGCACGACGAACAGAGCTGGGAGCAGGAAAAAGGCGGGGAGCTGAAAACCCGCTTCCTCGACGGCAAACTTTATCAGACCGAGCATTTTGAACAGATCCGCCAGCGCCTGGCGAACCAGCACTAATCCTCAATTGGCGGTACGCCCGTACCGCCAGCGCTATAAGCCTTTCTGTCGATGTGGAAATTGACGCACATCACAAATACTTTCATTTGATTATTACTCTCAGGCTAATGATTTGGCCGCCTCCTTAATTGATGCCTTTCTCACCACGTCGCACACTAAGCTCAGTGTTAAGCAAGTCAAAATGATGAGCTGAATCAGGAGGTTAATAATGTTATCTGGGCAAACGCCAGCACAGGTATGGAACACGCGGCGCAGCGAGAAACAGCGCCGCCTGGCGTCCATTCCCGTGCAGGGCAAGGTACTGCCGACCGGCGACCTTGTCGCCATGCTGGAAAAACTGATTGCGCCGGGCGACCGCGTGGTGCTGGAAGGGAACAACCAAAAACAGGCGGATTTCCTCTCGCGAACACTTGCCGAAGTCAACCCGCAGAAAGTCCATGATCTGCATATGATTATGCCGAGCGTCGGGCGCAGCGAACATCTGGATATTTTTGAAAAGGGCATTGCCCGCAAGCTGGATTTCTCTTTCTCAGGCACGCAGAGTCTACGCATTTCGCAACTGCTGGAAGATGGTCTGCTGGAGATCGGCGCGATCCACACTTACATCGAACTTTACTCCCGCCTGTATGTGGATCTCTGCCCGAATGTGGCGCTGATTGCCGGTTATAAAGCGGACCGCAAAGGCAACCTCTACACCGGCCCAAGTACCGAAGATACCCCGGCGCTGGTGGAAGCCGCCGCCTTCCGCGACGGCATCGTTATCGCCCAGGTCAATGAACTGGTGGATGATGAATGTGACCTGCCGCGCGTTGATATTCCCGGCTCCTGGATCGATTACGTGGTAGTCGCTGACAAACCGTTCTTTATCGAGCCGCTGTTTACCCGCGACCCGCGCCTCATCAAGCAGGAACACATCCTGATGGCGATGATGGCGATCAAAGGCATCTACGCCGAGCATCAGGTGCAGTCGCTCAACCACGGTATCGGCTTTAACACCGCGGCGATTGAACTGCTGCTGCCGACTTATGGTGAGCAGCTCGGGCTGAAAGGCAAAATTTGTAAACACTGGACGCTGAACCCGCACCCGACGCTGATCCCGGCGATTGAAAGCGGCTGGGTGGAAAGTGTGCACTGCTTCGGCGGCGAACTGGGGATGGAAGAGTACATCCGCGCCCGCCCTGACGTGTTCTTTACCGGTGCCGACGGTTCCATGCGTTCCAACCGCGCGTTCTGCCAGTTAGCGGGTCAGTATGCGGTCGATATGTTTATCGGCTCGACGTTACAAGTCGATGGCCTGGCGAACTCCTCGACTGTAACGCGCGGTCGTCTCTCCGGCTTTGGTGGCGCGCCAAATATGGGTCACGACCCACACGGTCGCCGCCACGCCACACCGGCCTGGCTGAACATGATCACTGAACCTGATCCGATGCAGCGCGGTAAAAAACTGGTGGTGCAGATGGTGGAAACCTTCCAGGCCGGAGCGAAACCGACATTCGTGGAAAAACTCGATGCGGTGGAGGTGGCGAAAAGCGCCGGTATGCCGCTGGCGCCGGTGATGATTTATGGCGATGACGTGACGCACGTGCTGACCGAAGAGGGGATTGCTTACCTCTATCGCGCTGAAAGCCTTGAAGAGCGCCGGGCGATGGTCGCGGCGGTGGCAGGCATCACCGATATCGGTCTGGGCGTTGACGCCAAACGTGTCGCCCAGCTTCGCCAGAGCGGCAAAGTGGTCTATCCGGAAGATATGGGCATTCGCCGCACTGACGCGACCCGTTCGTTGCTGGCGGCCAGCAGCGTCGCGGATCTGGTTGAGTGGTCCGGCGGTCTTTACAACCCACCTGCGAAATTCCGGAGCTGGTAATGAAACTTCTGCCACGGATTGACGCTGAAGGCGGTGCCGAATGGTTGGCGCGAACCGCCACACTGTGTCTGATTGACGAAGCACGATTAAGCCCGAAGCCCGGTCTGGTGGACAGCCGGGGGAATGGCGCGCATCACGATTTAACGCTCGAACTGATGGAGCGTTCCGCGCATAGCCTGACCCCCACGTTTCAGGCGCTGGCGCAACAAAGCTGGCTGCGGCCAGCGGATGTGGCGCTCAGACAAACCATCGGGCGATTAGGTCGGGAAGGTGAGCAGCAGATGATGGCGGCCACCGGTGGCGTGAATACCCATCGCGGTGCGATCTGGGCATTAGGGTTGTTGGTAAGCTCGGTGGCCATGTCGGGCGGTAACGCAACGGCACAGGCCATTGTCGCCACGGCCGCAAAGCTGGCGCAACTGCCGGATGACGCTGCACCGAAGCTGTTCAGTAAAGGGCTGCGCGCCACCCACCGTTACCGGGTGCCAGGCGCGCGCGAAGAGGCGCAGCAAGGCTTTCCGCACATTATCAAGCTGGCGCTGCCGCAATTGCAGCACAGCCGCCAGCGCGGCAGCAGCGAAGCACAGGCGCAGCTTGATGCGTTGATGGCCATCATGACCTCGCTCAGCGATACCTGCGTGCTTTCCCGCGCGGGTCTGGAAGGTCTGGAGGCGATGCGCCAGGGCGCGAGTGCGGTGCTGCACGCCGGTGGTGTTGCGTCAATTGCGGGCCAGCAAGCGTTAGCCGAACTGGACGCGCGGATGCTGGCGCTTAACGCATCGCCGGGCGGCGCGGCAGATTTACTCGCGGCGACACTGTTTCTCGATCGCATGACCACGCCTTATTTAGCGAATTAAGAGGAAGTTATGGAACACATTACGATAACCGTGCCTGCTGGCCGCGCATTACGCGGTAAAGCGCTGGCGGGCGTTGTGGGCTCCGGGGATATGGAGGTGTTATTCACCGCCGACCAGGGGCAAACACTGACAATTGAAATTACCACCTCCGTGGATAACAGCCGTGGACGCTGGGAAGCGCTGTTCAACCGTCTCGGTCTGGTAAGCACGCTGCCTGCGGGCCAGCTTGTGATCCACGATTTCGGCGCGACGCCCGGTGTGGCGCGCATCCGTATCGAACAGGTATTCGAAGAGGTGAGCTATGCGTGACGATCGCAGTTTTATCGAACTCAAAGCGCGCCAACGCGCGCAGGCGCTGCTCGATGACGGCAGCTATCGCGAATTACTCGACCCGTTTGAAGGCATCATTTCACCGTGGTTAGGCCCGCAGGGCATTGTGCCGCAGGCCGATGACGGCATGGTGGTCGCCAAAGGCACCATCAACGGCCAACCTGCTGTGGTTGTCGCGATTGAAGGCGCGTTCCAGGGCGGCAGCATGGGCGAAGTCTCCGGCGCGAAAATGGCGGCGGCACTTGAGCTGGCGGCAGAAGATAACCGTAACGGCATCCCGACTCAGGCGGTGCTGTGCCTTGAAACCGGCGGCGTGCGTTTGCAGGAAGCGAACCTTGGGCTGGCGGCGATTGCTGATATTCACGCGG
The DNA here is from genome assembly GCF_900184035.1 of Kosakonia pseudosacchari. GTDB lineage: Bacteria > Pseudomonadota > Gammaproteobacteria > Enterobacterales > Enterobacteriaceae > Kosakonia > Kosakonia pseudosacchari. Next base: position 17,071 of record NZ_FXWP01000017.1, on the reverse strand, counting down.
CGATTGTTGACCTGCGCCGCTACACGCCGGTTATCGGCATCGTTGCCGGTACGGTTGGCTGTTTCGGCGGGATGTCTATCGCTGCTGCGCTCTGTAGCTACCTGATTGTGACGCGCGAAGCCCGTCTTGGTCTGAACGGCCCGCAGGTTATCGAACAGGAAGCCGGGATCGAAGAGTACGACTCCCGCGACCGTCCGTTTATCTGGAGCATGACCGGCGGCGAAGTGCGGTATCGCAGCGGGCTGGTGGATGCGCTGGTCGGCGACGGCATCCATGCGGTGAAACAGGCGATGAACGAGGCGATTGCCAAAGGCGTACCTGCTCAACATCGCACCGATAACTACGACGATTATCTGCAACGTCTGACCCGCTTCGACACCCGCAAACAAGCGGATGCCGAACAGATCAGCGCGTTGTTTGCCGGGGAGGGGAAAGCATGAGTACGACAGTAAGCCGCGGCGCGTTATGGCTGGAAAAACTGGCGCCGAATGCGCAACGTCTGAGCGGGCTGTGTCCGTCTGTACAGGCAGCCGATGGCAAGGTTAACGGTGAAGCGGTGCGTTTTATCGCCGTGGTGCCGGATGCCAACAACCATTATCCGCGTGCAGCGAAAGGTGAAGTTGGCCTGCTGGAAGGCTGGACGCTGGCGAAAGTGGTGAGCGAAACCGTTGCCGCTGATGCCAACAACAGCGTGAAGCGCCCCATCATTGCGGTGATTGATGTACCAAGCCAGGCCTATGGTCGTCGTGAAGAAGCCTTTGGTATTCACCAGGCGCTAGCCGGTGCGGCGGCGGCCTACGCCAATGCGCGTCTGGCGGGCCATCCGGTGATTGGTTTGATCGTCGGTAAAGCGATGTCCGGGGCGTTTCTGGCCCACGGCTACCAGGCGAACCGCCTGATCGCCTTTAACGATGCCGGTGTGCTGATCCACGCGATGGGTAAAGAATCGGCGGCGCGTATTACCTTGCGTACCGTGGAAGCGCTGGAAAAACTGGCGGCCACCATTCCACCGATGGCTTATGACATCAGCAACTACGCGACGCTGGGGCTGCTTTCCGACTTGCTCTCTATCAGCAATCCGGACGCCCCCTCAGAGGCCGATCTGGCGCAGGTGCAGCGCACGTTGCACCAGGCCATCAACGACGCGCGTCAGGACACCACGTTGAAAAACCGTCTCGGTGCTGACAACCGCCGCAGCTCCGCTCTCGTGCGCGAACGCATGAAAGCGAGCTGGTAAGTAAAAAGAAACCTGCCAGATAGCAACGCATGGGCGCGCGCGCCGCGCTCATGCGCTACTGAAAATAATAACCATCGCGCTAGTGCTATTTCTTTTCCTTTTAAAGGCTTACAGGTGATTTATGACTTACGTAATTGTTCATGCCCTCGCACCGATCTTCGTCATCATGTTGCTGGGTTTCTGGGCGGGAAAGGCCAAAATGGTCGATAACAAAAACGTTTCCCTGCTGAATATCTTTGTAATGGATTTTGCCCTGCCGGCTGCGCTGTTTAGCGCCACGGTTCAGACGCCGTGGAGCGGGATCATCGCCCAGTCTCCGCTGATTGTGGTGCTGGTGCTCTCCATGTGGATTACCTACGCCGCCATCTATTTTCTGGCGACGTCCGTATTCAAAAAATCGCCGCAGGATGCCGCCGTGCTGACGCTGACTGTCGCCCTGCCGAACTACGCCGCGCTTGGCCTGCCGATTCTGGGCAGCGTGCTGGGTGAAGGCCCGTCGACCTCGTTGTCAGTAGCGGTTTCCATTGCGTGTGGTTCAGTGCTGATGACCCCGTTCTGCTTACTGATCCTTGAGCGTGAAAAAGCACGCGCTGCGGGCGGTAATACCGGTTCTACGCTGGCGATGCTGCCGGTGCTGATGTGGCGTTCGGTGAAAAAACCGATTGTCTGGGGGCCGCTGCTGGGTGTGGTGCTGTCCGCTATTGGCATAAAAATGCCGGAACTGGTGCTGGCTTCGATTAAACCGCTGGGCCTTTCCGCTACGGCTGCGGCGCTGTTCCTGACCGGGGTTATCCTCTCTGCGCGTAAACTTGCCATCAATACCATGGTGATTTCTGCCACCATCACCAAACTGCTGATCCAACCGGCGATCGCATGGGGGATTGTGCTGGTGCTGGGTCTGCACGGCTCGGTGGCGATCACCGCGATTCTGATGATTGCGCTGGCTGCCGGTTTCTTCGGGGTGGTATTTGGTAACCGCTTTGGCGTGCAATCGCCGGATGCAGAAGCTGTACTGCTGTTGAGCTCTGTGCTCTGTATCCTGTCGTTGCCGCTGTTTATCTCGCTGACTTCAGGAATGTAATTATGACCACAACATTACGCCCGCACGATCTGCTCTGGCTTCGCGCACAAGATGCGCTGGAAGGGGTAACCGAACCCTGGGTCGCAGAGTACTGGCACGCTGGTTTGCCGGTGGTAGTGCGGCGTGATGTTGCACAAGACGGTCGCATCCCCGTTGGCGTGCGCGGCCTGCGCCGCGACCAACGTGCTGCGGGGTGGGTAAAGCCTGAACAGGTTATCCGTGTGGTCTCACCCGAACAGCTGGTCGCACCGCAGGAACTGCTGCGTTCGCCGTTTATCTCCCAGCCGCCGGTACAACTGGCGCTGCAACTGGCGCAGTTTTCCTGGCCGTGGACATGGGGCGTTACCGGTAGCACCGGTTATGCGCTGGCGACCGGTATTCCGGTTATCCATGCGACCAGCGATCTCGACGTGCTGATCCGCGCGCCGGAACCGCTTTCTACCCGCGATCTGGCCCGCTGGCAACAGCAGCTTAGCGGCGGGCTTTGCCGGGCGGATACCCAGGTAGAAACTCCAAACGGCGGCTTTGCCTTAGCCGAGTGGCTACGCGACTGGCGAGTGATGCTGAAAACCAACCACGGGCCGCGTCTGGTGAGCGACCCCTGGCAAAGGGAGGATTCATGAAGATCATCTTTACTTTTCCGGGGCAGGGGACACAACGCCCGGGAATGTTACAAGCGCTTCCCGGCAGTGAAATGGACGAAGCCCGCGAGGTGTTGGGTACAGAAATTGAGACCCTCGATACCGCCGAATCGCTAAAGCATACCCGCGCGGTACAACTGGCGCTGTTGATTGCCGGTGTCGCCTGGGCGCGTGAATTACAGCGGCGTGGCGTGCATGTTGATATCACCAGCGGCCTGTCGATTGGCGCGTATCCGGCGGCGGTGATTGCTGGTGCGCTCGATTTTCAGGATGCGCTGCGGCTGGTGGCGTTGCGGGGTGATTTGATGGAACAGGCGTATCCGCACGGTTACGGGCTGACGGCGATTATGGGGCTGACGTTGCCCACGGTCGAAACGTTAATCGAAGGTAGCGGGGCGTATATCGCTAATCTCAATGCCGAAACGCAGATTGTTATCGCCGGTAGCGATGAAGCGATGGCGCAAGTGGCGCAACGGGCATTAGCAAAAGGGGCGAACAAAGCGCAGCGTCTGGCGGTCAGCGTACCTTCCCACTGCGCGTTACTGGAGAAACCCGCCGCAAAACTGGCGCAGGCGTTTGCGAATGTCACGCTCCGCCGCCCGCAGTGCGCTTATTTAAGCGGCAGCACCGGGCGCGTGTTATGGCAGCCGGAGAAAATCGCCGACGATCTGGCGTGGAATATGGCGCGTACCGTGCGCTGGCAAGAGGCGGTGGTTGCCGCTAATGAACGTGATGCGCGGCTGGCGATTGAAATGCCGCCGGGCGGTGTGCTGACCTGCCTGACCAGGCAGGCCGCATGGAACGGCGAAAGCATTTCGCTGGAACGCAACGGTGTGGATGTGGCGGTGCATCTGGCGAATCGCCTCAGGATGCAGGCGTAATGTTTTCTTGCAGGCTGCGGGCGTACATGCGGCCTTCCGCCGCCAGCGCCAGCAAGTTGGGATCGCGCTCGCGGTTGCGGGAAAAGACAATGGCGATCAACTGCTGCATTTGATATGGCTCGGCGAGGCGCAACATCTGCACGGATCCTTCGTAGACTTTTTTCATTCTTCCCGGCATCAGCGTAAATCCGACGCCCGCCTGCACCAGGCTTAACATGGAGAAGATGTCATTGACGCGGGTGACAATTTCCGGCTCAAACCCGGCAATGTGAAACGCCTCCTGAAACCCGGCGTAAGTGGCGAAGCCTTCAGCCAGCGAGACAAATTTTTGCGTGCGGTAATCCCGCAGATCGGCGAGCGTATCGGTTTTTAACGTCGCGCTCGCCGGTGCGGCAAGGAAGATGTCGTCATGAAACAGCGGCAGGACTTCGAGGTTGTTGCGGTCGATTTCGCTTTCTGAAATAGAGATCAAAATCGCGTCGAGTCTGCTTTCCTCAAGCATCTGCAACAGCGTTTCGTTTGAACCCATCGTCAGATCCATCTCCAGATCCGGACGCCGTAATTTCATTCCCATTATCAGGCGTGGGACGGTTTCCAGCGTCAGGGAGTAGAGCGTGCCGACACGCAACCGTCCCTGGCCGACGCCGGCAGTTTTACGCGCTTCATCCAGCCCGCGCTCCATCAACTGCGTCACTTCCTGGCAATACTCCAGCAATGTCCACGCGGCAGGCAGCGGGATGAGATTACGGCCTTTATGGGCAAACAGCGGGCAACGGACATTCTCTTCCAGCGTATGCAGCGCACGGTGTACGCTGACACCGCTGAGATTGAGCGCTTCGGCGGCGCGCGCAATATTGCCCTTTTCCATAAAGGCCATAAAGATAGCCAGCTTGCGAAACGTAATGTCGTTGGTGATATCCAGATTCATAAGCTCTCTCGCCGCCGTTGTTGCCGGTTACTCCCCCTGCAACATGGCTTCCAGTTGCTCGTGCGCGTCCAGCCAGGCCATTTCGCACTCTTCAAGGCCCGATTTTGCCGCCGCCTGCTGTTGCAAACAGGTGGTTAGCTCTGCTTTACGGCTTTGATCGTAAAGCCCGCTGTCACCGAGTTTTTCTTCGGCCTGCGCAAGCTGCGCGTTGAGTTTTTCCATCTCTTTTTCCAGCCGGGCAATCTCTTTGCGCAGCGGCTGAGTTTGTGTGCGCAGCTCCGCTTCCCGGCGCTTCTGATCTTTGCGCGCCTGGGCGCTGTTGGCGCTCTCTTTTACCGACTCCGCAGGCTGGCTTTCCTGTTTTTGCACGTCGCTCAGCCACTGCTGGTAATCTTCCAGATCGCCTTCGAACGGCTCTACTTTGCCGTCGTGCACCAGGTAGAGATCGTCGGTGGTGGAGCGAATCAGGTGGCGATCGTGCGAGACGACCACTAACGCGCCTTCAAACTCAATCAGCGCTTCGGTCAGCGCCTGGCGCATATCCAGATCGAGGTGGTTGGTCGGTTCATCGAGCAGCAGCAGGTTCGGGCGCTGCCAGACGATCAACGCCAGCACCAGACGCGCTTTTTCGCCGCCGGAGAAGCGTTCAGTTATTTCTGTGACTTTATCGCCCTGGAAACCAAAGCCGCCGAGATAATCGCGCAGTTTCTGCTCCAGCTCCTGCGGTGCCAGGCGCGCCAGGTGCTGCAACGGCGATTCGTCAGCGCGTAAAAATTCCAGTTGATGCTGGGCGAAGTAACCGAGCTTGATACCTTTCGCCAGCCCGATTTCCCCGCTCTGCGCCGCCAGTTCACCCGCCAGCAATTTAATCAGCGTGGATTTCCCCGCGCCATTACGTCCCAGCAGGCCAATTCGCGAACCCGGCACCAGATTCAGCTTGATGGCGTTAAGAATGGTGCGATCGCCGTAACCTGCGCTCACTTTTTCCATCTTTAACAGCGGATTGGGCAGGCTTTCCGGCGGGCGGAAGCTGAAGTGGAACGGGTTATCAACATGCGCCGGGGCAATCAATTCCATGCGCTCGAGCATTTTGATACGGCTTTGCGCCTGTTTCGCTTTACTGGCTTTCGCTTTAAAACGGTCGATAAAGCTTTGCAGATGAGCCACACGCTGCTGCTGGCTTTCGTAGGTGGCCTGCTGCTGGGCAAGGCGCGTGGCGCGCTGGCGCTCAAACGAGCTGTAGTTGCCGGTGTATTCGAACAGGCTTTGCTGCTCAATATGCAAAATTTTGTCCACCACCGGATCGAGGAAATCGCGGTCGTGGGAAATCAGGATCAGCGTTCCCTGGTAGCTTTTCAGCCATTTTTCCAGCCAGATCACCGCGTCGAGATCGAGGTGGTTGGTCGGTTCATCAAGCAGCAGTAAGTCGGAGCGGCAAATCAGCGCCTGCGCGAGGTTTAAACGCATACGCCAGCCACCGGAGAAGTCGCTGACCGGGCGCTCTAGCTGTTCGTTGCTAAAGCCCAGACCGTGCAGCAGGCTGGAGGCGCGCGAGCGAATGGTCCACGCGTCAATTGCGTCGAGCTTTCCGTGCACGGTGGCAATCGCGTGCCCATCGTTACGTTCGTTGGCGGCGTTCAGCTCGGCTTCAAGCTTGCGGTATTCGCGATCGCCATCGATCACATAGTCTATGGCCGCTTCATTCAGCGCCGGCGTTTCCTGGTTCACCCAGGCCAGTTGCCAGGTGCCGGGATAGGTGAAGCTGCCGCCGTCGGCGCTAATCTCGTTTTTCAACAGCGACAGCAGCGTTGATTTGCCGCAGCCGTTTTTACCTACCAGGCCTACTTTCTGGCCCGGGTTAATGGTGGCTGTGGCGTTATCCAGCAGGACACGCACGCCGCGACGAATTTGTAACGAGGAGAAAACAATCATAAGGCGCCGTATGTTCAGACTATGTTAATTTGTCATTATGATAATGTAAGCGTGCGGCCAAAAGACGCACCAGGGCCGCAATGGTAGCCCAAAATGAAGATGATAGACAAAATCATTCTGGCAGCGCCCACAGGCCGCTCGCCAGAGTTTGACGCCCGGGAGGGAAATGATGTCGCAGACAGCGAAAGTGTTGCTGCTGTATGCCCATCCGGAATCACAGGACTCGGTGGCTAACCGGGTTTTGCTTAAGCCGGCAACGCAGCTGCAAAATGTCACGGTGCACGATCTTTATGCCCGTTACCCTGACTTTTTTATCGATATTCCTTATGAACAGGCGTTGCTGCGTGAGCATGACGTCATTGTGTTTCAACATCCGCTCTATACCTACAGTTGCCCGGCGCTGCTCAAAGAGTGGCTTGACCGAGTGTTAAGCCGCGGTTTTGCCAGCGGCATTGGCGGGAACCAACTCGCGGGAAAGTATTGGCGCAGCGTGGTCACGACCGGGGAACCGGAGGCCGCGTATCGCCACGATGGGCTTAACCGCTACTCCATGAATGATATTTTGCGCCCGTTTGAGCTGACTGCCGCCATGTGCCGTATGCACTGGTTAAGCCCGATTATTGTCTACTGGGCGCGCCGGCAACAGCCGCAGGAGTTGGCGAGTCACGCGAAAGCTTATGGTGACTGGCTGGCGTCACCGTTGCCTCCAGGAGGCCGTTAATGGAAGGTTCCGCGCTCTTACTGGCCGGTGTGTTGTTTCTTTTTGCGGCGGTTGTCGCCGTTCCGCTCGCCGCGCGTTTAGGGATTGGCGCGGTGCTCGGCTATTTGCTGGCGGGTATCGCGATTGGCCCGTGGGGGCTGGGGTTTATCAGCGATGTTGATGAAATCCTCCATTTCTCCGAGCTGGGCGTGGTGTTCCTGATGTTTATCATCGGGCTGGAGCTGAACCCGCGAAAACTTTGGGAGCTTCGGCGCTCAATTTTTGGCGTGGGCGCGGCGCAGGTGCTGCTCAGTGCGGCGATCCTCGCCGGGCTGCTGATGTTGACGCAATTCTCCTGGCAGGCGGCGGTGATTGGCGGTATCGGTCTGGCGATGTCCTCCACCGCGATGGCGCTGCAACTGATGCGCGATAAAGGCATGAACCGCAGCGAATCCGGCCAACTGGGATTTTCGGTGCTGCTGTTTCAGGATTTAGCAGTGATCCCGGCGCTGGCACTGGTGCCGCTGCTGGCAGGCAATGGCGACGAGCATCTCGACTGGATGAAGGTTGGCATGAAAGTGCTGGCATTCGCGGGCATGTTGATCGGCGGGCGTTACTTGTTGCGGCCGGTGTTCCGCTTTATTGCCGGTTCCGGCGTGCGTGAAGTGTTTACCGCCGCGACGTTACTGTTGGTGCTTGGTTCGGCGCTGTTTATGGATGCGCTAGGGTTATCGATGGCGCTGGGAACCTTTATCGCCGGCGTGCTGTTAGCGGAGAGCGAATATCGCCACGAGCTGGAAATCGCTATCGAGCCTTTTAAGGGGCTGCTGCTGGGGCTGTTTTTTATTTCCGTTGGCATGGCGCTGAACCTCGGGGTGCTCTATACCCATCTGTTATGGGTGGTGCTGAGCGTGGCGGTGCTGGTGGCGGTGAAATCACTGGTGCTGTACGTGCTGGCGCGAATATACGGTTTGCGCAGTTCGGAGCGGATGCAGTTCGCCGGTGTGTTAAGCCAGGGCGGTGAATTCGCGTTTGTCTTGTTTTCTTCGGCGTCTTCTCAGCGCTTGTTCCAGAACGATCAAATGGCGCTGCTGCTGGTGACCGTCACGTTGTCGATGATGACCACGCCGCTGCTGATGCGCGGCGTGGATAAACTGCTCTCGCGACGCTTTAACACCCCGGAAGATGAAGATGAAACCCCATGGGTGGAAGACGACAAACCCCAGGTTATTGTGGTGGGATTTGGGCGTTTTGGTCAGGTGATTGGCCGCCTGTTAATGGCAAATAAGATGCGCATTACCGTGCTGGAGCGCGATATCAGCGCCGTCAATCTGATGCGGAAATATGGTTATAAGGTCTATTACGGGGATGCAACCCAGGTGGAGTTGCTACGTTCGGCGGGCGCGGAAGCGGCGCAATCGATCGTCATCACCTGTAATGACCCGCTGGATACGATGAAGCTGGTGGAGATTTGCCAGCAGCATTTTCCGAACCTGGCAATCCTGGCGCGTGCTCGCGGGCGTGTGGAAGCGCATGAACTGCTGCAGGCCGGTGTGACGCAATTTTCCCGCGAGACGTTCTCCAGTGCGCTGGAGTTAGGGCGCAAGACGCTTATTTCGCTGGGTATGCATCCGCATCAGGCTCAGCGTGCGCAACTGCACTTTAAACGTTTAGATATGCGTATGCTGCGCGAACTGATGCCGGTGCATACCGATACGATGCAAATTTCCCGTGTCCGCGAAGCGCGGCGCGAGCTGGAGGAGATTTTCCAGCGTGAAATGCAGCAAGAGCGTCGCCAGCTGGATGGTTGGGACGAGTTTGAATAAGGGGAATCGAATGGCTGTACGAAAACGTTTTATCGCCGGGGCGGTTTGCCCGGCCTGCCAGGCGAAGGACTCAATGGCAATGTGGCGTGAGAATAATGTCGATATTGTTGAGTGCGTTAAGTGTGGGCACCAGATGCGTGAAGCGGATAAAGAAGCCCGCGAGCATGTTCGCAAAGATGAGCAAGTGATTGGGATTTTTCATCCGGACTAGCGAGATCGGGCAGCTTTTTTTAAGCTAAAGGGTACACGGGTGCAGAATTCCGCTACAATCTGCGCCAGTAATTTTCCCACGCTCAGGAGATATCATGAAAGTAGCAAAAGACCTGGTGGTCAGCCTGGCCTATCAGGTACGTACAGAAGACGGTGTATTGGTTGATGAGTCTCCGGTGAGTGCGCCGCTGGACTACCTGCACGGTCACGGTTCCCTGATCTCTGGTCTGGAGAACGCGCTGGACGGTCACGAAGTCGGCGACAAATTCGATGTGGCTGTTGGCGCGAACGACGCTTACGGTCAGTACGACGAAAACCTGGTACAGCGCGTACCGAAAGACGTCTTTATGGGCGTTGACGAGCTGCAGGTTGGTATGCGTTTCCTGGCGGAAACCGACCAGGGCCCGGTACCGGTAGAAATCACCGAAGTGGAAGACGACCACGTTGTTGTTGACGGCAACCACATGCTGGCTGGCCAGAACCTGAAGTTCAACGTTGAAGTTGTCGCTATTCGCGAAGCAACCGAAGAAGAACTGGCTCATGGCCACGTTCACGGTCCGCACGGTCACGATCATGACCACGACCACGATCATGACGGTTGCTGCGGCGGCCACGGTCACGATCATGGCCATGACCACGGGAAAGGTGGTTGCGGCGGTAATGGCGGTTGCGGCTGCCACTAATACGCGTCGTCTTTCGCGTTGCAGGGGCGTTGGCTTCGCTTTTCAAACCCCAGTCGCATAGTTTTCTGTGCTCCCGGGGATTTTCAAGTTTGCCGCCTGCCTGCAACTCGATATTCATAGCGTCATTGATAAGCGGGGAAACCCGCTTTTTTTACGCCTCAATAATGGGGCGGCGGCGTCTCTTCTGAAGGGGATGCCATGTGCGAAGGCTGGCTGGCTTTGAGTTTTTCAGCCATTAACCGCAGATGTTCACGCAGCTTCGCCATTTCCAGTTCATGGGCGACAACCGTCTGGTTTAATTCCTCGATGGTCATCTCCTGAAAAGCCAACCGGCTTTCCAGTTCTGCCAGTCGCGCTTCTGTTGTTAACTCTTGCATACATCACCTCTGGATTGCGTCCGGCCCGATTTTCGTTAAACGGCCGAATTTTACTGAACTTTGCCGCCAGGTACAGCTCTGGCAAAGAAAAGCAGAAACTTATTTAAACAAAAATAGTCAGAAAACAGGTGAATTCAGGTGGTGTCCTTATGTTGATTTCCACCGCAACGCTTTATAGTACGTCTCTTACTTTTTGTTTAACCCTGGGGCGAGATGCCCCGGCCCCTGGAGAAATGGATGAAATCACTGTTTAAAGTCACGCTGCTGGCGACCACGATGGCCGTCGCCCTTCACGCACCGATCTCTTTCGCTGCCGATGCTGCTGCAAAGAAAGAACCGGCTGCAGCAGCTGACAGCAAAGCGGCATTTAAAAATGACGACCAGAAATCCGCCTATGCACTGGGCGCTTCGCTGGGCCGCTACATGGAAAACTCGCTGAAAGAGCAGGAAAAACTGGGCATCAAACTGGATAAAGCTCAGCTGATCGCCGGTGTTCAGGACGCGTTTGCCGATAAGAGCAAACTGAGCGACCAGGAGATTGAGCAAACTCTGCAAGCGTTTGAAACACGTGTGAAAACTGCCGCGCAGGATCGCATGGAAAAAGACGCTGCTGATAACGAAGCGAAAGGCAAAGCCTTCCGTGACACCTTCGCTAAAGAGAAAGGTGTGAAAACGTCCGATACCGGTCTGCTGTACAAAGTAGAGAAAGAAGGTACTGGCGATGCACCGAAAGACAGCGACACGGTTGTTGTGAACTACAAAGGTACGCTGATCGACGGTAAAGAGTTCGATAACTCTTATACCCGTGGTGAGCCGCTCTCTTTCCGTCTTGACGGTGTTATCCCTGGCTGGACCGAAGGCCTGAAAAACATCAAGAAAGGCGGCAAGATCAAACTGGTTATCCCACCGGCGCTGGCTTACGGGAAAACTGGCGTTCCGGGCATTCCGGCTAACTCCACGCTGGTTTTCGATGTCGAGTTGCTGGATATCAAAGCCGCACCGAAAGCAGATGCCGCAGCGCCAGAAGCAGCTCCGGCTGCGGGTGATAAAGCCGCTGATGCGAAAGCTGCAGACACCAGTAAGAAATAAAATTGCAATAGCGCCGCCTTCGGGCGGCGTTTTTTTTTGCAGCAGGGATATAATTCTGGAAAGCTTAACCTACGATGTATTAATTTATATCCCCATATAAATACTGAGCCTGCCCTGAAAACATAACGACAGGCTCCTGAAAAGGAGTGTTTTTTTTCATGTCCAGGTCGCTATTAACCAACGAAACCAGTGAGCTTGATTTGCTGGATCAACGTCCTTTCGATCAGACCGACTTCGATATCCTCAAATCCTATGAAGCGGTGGTGGACGGGTTAGCGATGCTCATTGGCAGCCACTGTGAAATCGTTTTGCACTCCCTGCAAGATTTGAAATGTTCCGCAATCCGTATTGCCAATGGCGAACACACAGGGCGTAAAATTGGCTCGCCCATCACCGATCTCGCTCTGCGCATGTTGCACGATATGACCGGTGCCGACAGTAGCGTATCGAAGTGCTACTTCACGCGCGCGAAAAGCGGTGTGCTGATGAAGTCCGTCACTATCGCTATTCGTAACCGCGATCACCGCGTGATTGGTCTGCTGTGCATCAACATGAATCTTGATGTGCCGTTCTCGCAAATCATGAGCACCTTTGTGCCGCCGGAAACGCCAGATGTTGGCTCTTCGGTGAACTTTGCTTCCTCGGTGGAAGATCTGGTCATGCAAACGCTGGAGTTCACCATTGAAGAGGTTAACGCCGATCGTAACGTTTCTAACAACGCCAAGAATCGCCAGATCGTACTGAACCTCTACGAGAAAGGCATTTTCGATATCAAAGACGCTATCAACCAGGTCGCCGATCGCCTCAATATTTCAAAACACACCGTGTATCTCTATATCCGCCAGTTCAAAAGCGGCGATTTTTCCGTACAGGATCGTTAATGCGTTTTGCCCTGATGGTCACCGGCCCGGCGTACGGTACGCAACAGGCCAGCAGCGCGTACCAGTTTGCGCAGGCGCTACTGGATGCCGGACATACGTTGGCAAGCGTCTTTTTTTATCGCGAAGGGGTGAGCAATGCGAACGCGCTCACGGCACCCGCCAGTGATGAATTTGACCTGGTTCGCGCCTGGCAACGCCTGCATGAGGAACACCAGGTCGAGTTGCATATCTGCGTTGCTGCCGCGCTGCGCCGCGGTGTTGTTGATGATGCCGAAGCACAGCGGCTGGCGCTGCCTGGTGCAAATCTGCAAGCCGGATTTTCACTGACCGGTCTTGGCGCGCTGGCGGAAGCCGCGCTCTCTTGCGATCGGGTGGTGCAATTCTGATGAAACGTATCGCCTTTGTATTTACTTCTGCGCCGCATGGCTCCTCTTCGGGTCGCGAAGGGCTGGATGCGTTGCTGGCGACTTCTGCGTTTACCGACGATATCGGCGTGTTTTTTGTTGGTGATGGTGTATTCCAGTTGCTGGCCAATCAGCAGCCGGATGCGGTATTAGCGCGCGATTACATCGCGACGTTTAAAGTTCTGCCGCTTTATGACATCGATCAGTGTTGGCTGTGTGCGGCTTCGCTGCGTGAGCGTGGGTTAGGCGAGGAGACAACATTCGTGTTGCCGGCTCAGCGCCTGGAGCCGGACGCGCTACGCGAAAAGCTGGATAATTACACCGTCGTTCTGACCTTTTGAGGCATTTATGCTGCATACCTTGTCCCGCTCTCCCTGGCAGTGTGATATGGCGTCGATGCTCCGTTTGCTGCGCCCCGGCGACGATCTGCTGCTGCTTTCAGATGGCGTAACGGCGGCCCTGCAAAACGGGCGTTATGTTGAGTTATTGCTAAACGCCCCCATAACAGTGCACGCGCTGAATGACGACATCGATGCCCGTGGTTTGGGTGGTCAAATTTCAAGCAGCGTCGTCAGGGTTGGCTATACTGATTTCGTTAGCCTGACGGTGAAAAACGCTGTTCAGATGCATTGGTAATGTGTGATCGCTGTATATTTCTTGACACCTTTTAAGCACAGCCATAAAATTCTGCGTCCTCATATTATATGAGGTCGTTTTATTACGTGTTTACGAAGCAAAAGCTAAAACCAGGAGCTATTTAATGGCAACAGTTAACCAGCTGGTACGCAAACCACGCGCTCGCAAAGTTGCAAAAAGCAACGTGCCTGCGCTGGAAGCATGCCCGCAAAAACGTGGCGTATGTACTCGCGTATATACTACCACCCCGAAAAAACCGAACTCCGCACTGCGTAAAGTATGTCGTGTTCGTTTGACCAACGGTTTTGAAGTGACTTCCTACATCGGTGGTGAAGGTCACAACCTGCAGGAGCACTCCGTGATCCTGATCCGTGGCGGTCGTGTAAAAGACCTCCCGGGTGTTCGTTACCACACTGTACGTGGCGCGCTCGACTGCTCCGGTGTTAAAGACCGTAAGCAATCTCGCTCCAAATACGGCGTGAAACGTCCTAAGGCTTAATGGTTCTCCGTTAAGTAAGGCCAAACTGTTTTAACTTTAATGTCAAACTAAACTCTTAGAGTTTTGGACAATCCTGAATTAACAACGGAGTATTTCCATGCCACGTCGTCGTGTTATTGGTCAGCGTAAAATTCTGCCGGATCCGAAGTTCGGATCAGAACTGCTGGCTAAATTTGTCAATATCCTGATGGTAGATGGTAAAAAATCTACTGCAGAAGCAATCGTATACAGCGCGCTTGAGACCCTGGCTCAGCGTTCTGGTAAAAATGAACTGGAAGCTTTCGAAGTAGCTCTCGAAAACGTGCGCCCGACTGTAGAAGTTAAGTCTCGCCGCGTTGGTGGTTCTACTTATCAGGTTCCGGTTGAAGTTCGTCCGGTTCGTCGCAATGCTCTGGCAATGCGTTGGATCGTTGAAGCTGCTCGTAAACGCGGTGATAAATCCATGGCTCTGCGCCTGGCGAACGAACTTTCCGATGCTGCAGACAACAAAGGTACTGCAGTTAAGAAACGTGAAGACGTTCACCGTATGGCCGAAGCCAACAAGGCGTTCGCTCACTACCGTTGGTAATCCCTTCGGAGTTTTAGTCACATGGCGGGCGCTTCAAGTAAGTAGCCCGCCGTTTGGCAACTTAAATCTGAACGCCTAAAGAGACAAACGAGGAATCAAATGGCTCGTACAACACCCATCGCACGCTACCGTAACATTGGTATCAGTGCGCACATCGACGCCGGTAAAACCACGACTACCGAACGTATTCTGTTCTACACCGGTGTAAACCACAAAATCGGTGAAGTTCATGACGGCGCCGCAACCATGGACTGGATGGAGCAGGAGCAGGAGCGTGGTATCACCATTACCTCCGCAGCGACTACTGCATTCTGGTCTGGTATGGCGAAGCAGTATGAACCGCATCGCGTAAACATCATCGACACCCCGGGGCACGTTGACTTCACCATCGAAGTAGAACGTTCCATGCGTGTTCTTGACGGTGCGGTAATGGTTTACTGCGCCGTTGGTGGTGTTCAGCCGCAGTCTGAAACCGTATGGCGTCAGGCAAACAAATATAAAGTTCCGCGCATCGCGTTCGTTAACAAAATGGACCGTATGGGCGCTAACTTCCTGAAAGTTGTTGGTCAGATCAAAACCCGTCTGGGCGCGAACCCGGTTCCGCTGCAGCTGGCAATTGGTGCTGAAGAAGGTTTCACCGGTGTTGTTGACCTGGTGAAAATGAAAGCCATCAACTGGAACGATGCAGACCAGGGCGTTACCTTCGAATACGAAGATATCCCGGCTGAGATGCAGGACCTGGCTGACGAATGGCACCAGAACCTGATCGAATCCGCTGCTGAAGCTTCTGAAGAGCTGATGGAGAAATACCTGGGTGGTGAAGAACTGACTGAAGAAGAGATCAAAAAAGCTCTGCGTCAGCGTGTTCTGAACAACGAAATCATCCTGGTAACTTGTGGTTCTGCGTTTAAGAACAAAGGTGTTCAGGCGATGCTGGATGCGGTAGTTGACTACCTGCCGTCCCCGACTGACGTACCTGCGATCAACGGTATCCTGGACGATGGTAAAGATACTCCGGCTGAGCGTCACGCAAGTGATGAAGAGCCGTTCTCTGCGCTGGCGTTCAAAATCGCTACCGACCCGTTTGTTGGTAACCTGACCTTCTTCCGTGTGTACTCCGGTGTGGTTAACTCTGGCGATACCATCCTGAACTCCGTGAAAGCTGCACGTGAGCGTTTCGGTCGTATCGTTCAGATGCACGCTAACAAACGTGAAGAGATCAAAGAAGTTCGCGCTGGCGACATCGCTGCTGCTATCGGTCTGAAAGACGTGACTACAGGTGACACCCTGTGTGACCCGGATCACCCGATCATTCTGGAACGTATGGAATTCCCGGAACCGGTAATCTCCATCGCGGTAGAACCGAAAACCAAAGCTGACCAGGAAAAAATGGGTCTGGCTCTGGGCCGTCTGGCGAAAGAAGACCCGTCATTCCGCGTATGGACTGATGAAGAATCTAACCAGACTATTATCGCCGGTATGGGTGAGCTGCACCTTGACATCATCGTTGACCGTATGAAACGTGAATTCAACGTTGAAGCGAACGTTGGTAAACCTCAGGTTGCTTACCGCGAAGCGATTCGTGCGAAAGTTACCGATATCGAAGGTAAACACGCTAAGCAGTCTGGTGGTCGCGGTCAGTACGGTCATGTTGTTATCGACATGTACCCGCTGGAGCCGGGCTCTAACCCGAAAGGTTACGAGTTCATCAACGACATCAAAGGTGGTGTAATTCCTGGCGAATACATCCCGGCCGTTGATAAAGGTATCCAGGAACAGCTGAAATCTGGTCCGCTGGCGGGTTACCCGGTAGTTGATCTCGGTGTGCGTCTGCACTTCGGTTCTTACCACGACGTTGACTCCTCTGAACTGGCGTTTAAACTGGCTGCGTCTATTGCCTTTAAAGATGGCTTTAAGAAAGCGAAACCAGTTCTGCTTGAGCCGATCATGAAGGTTGAAGTAGAGACTCCGGAAGAGAACACCGGTGACGTAATCGGTGACCTTAGCCGTCGTCGCGGTATGCTGCGCGGTCAGGAATCTGAAGTTACTGGCGTTAAGATCCACGCTGAAGTTCCGCTGTCTGAAATGTTCGGATATGCAACTCAGCTGCGTTCTCTGACCAAAGGTCGTGCATCTTATACTATGGAATTCCTGAAGTATGATGATGCGCCGAACAACGTTGCTCAGGCCGTAATTGAAGCCCGTGGTAAATAAGCCGCAGGGTTAAAACCAAAGTCCCGTGCTCTCTCCAAAGAGGGAGAGCACTATAGTAAGGAATAAAGCCGTGTCTAAAGAAAAATTTGAACGTACAAAACCGCACGTTAACGTCGGTACTATCGGCCACGTTGACCATGGTAAAACTACTCTGACCGCTGCAATCACTACCGTTCTGGCAAAAACCTACGGTGGTTCTGCTCGCGCATTCGACCAGATCGATAACGCGCCGGAAGAAAAAGCTCGTGGTATCACCATCAACACATCTCACGTTGAATATGACA
>NZ_FXWP01000010.1 GCF_900184035.1 Kosakonia pseudosacchari | reverse complement strand
GTCCGCCACTCGTCACCCGAGAGCAAGCTCTCTGTGCTACCGTTCGACTTGCATGTGTTAGGCCTGCCGCCAGCGTTCAATCTGAGCCATGATCAAACTCTTCAATTTAAAAGTTTGATGCTCGATGAATTAAACTTCGTAATGAATTACGTGTTCACTCACTGAGACTTGGTATTCATTTTTCGTCTTGCGACGTTCAAGAATCCAGTCACCCTGAGTGCCCACACAGATTGTCTGATAAATTGTTAAAGAGCAGGTGCGACGCGCTTCAGCGCTCTGTCGCGAGGTGGCGTATATTACGCTTTCCTCTTTCAGAGTCAACCCTGATTTTCAGGATTTTTTCTCTTCAACCGGACCGGCTGTTTGTGTGAAGTGATTCACATCCGCCGTGTCGATGGAGGCGCATTATAGGGAGCCGGGGCTGAATGACAAGCGGAAAAACACATTTTTATTTCAACCGCTCATCTTTTCGTCATAACGGCTATTTTTGGTGCTTTTTAATGGCTGCAGGCAGCTCCGCAAGGCTATTAATTACCCAATCGGCGCTATTTTCAGCTTCCGGCGTGACAGGTTTACCGGTGCGTACCAGTACTTTTGTTCCTACTTGTGCAGCAGATGCCGCCTGCATATCTTCAAGCTTATCGCCAACCATATAAGAAGCGGCCATATCAATGTGCAGAAAATCGCGCGCCGAGATGAGCATGCCCGGGTGCGGTTTACGGCAGTCACAAACCTGACGGAACTCTTCCACAGTTCCCTGCGGGTGATGTGGGCAATAGTAGATGCCGTCCAAATCAACGCCGCGATCGGCTAAAGACCAGTCCATCCATTCGGTTAACGTTTCAAACTGCGCCTCGGTGAATTTTCCGCGCGCGATACCAGACTGGTTAGTCACCAGCACCAACGCATAACCCATTTCTTTCAGTTCGCGCATGGCATCAATAACGCCGTCAATAAATTCAAATTCATCAATCTCATGGACGTAGCCGTGATCAACATTAATAGTGCCATCACGATCGAGAAAAATAGCGGGTACAGACTTTGCCACGGGTTTGCTCCTGAAAAAGGCATATGTTCTTAGTATCTCATGTTTCGCTACACAGGAAAGTGCTCATCGTTGATGAGCAACATTGATTTAGACGTCTGGATGCCTTACCATCCGCTCTGTTTACGGCTGAAAGTCGTAACCGGCAGAAGAAAATGCCACGGCTAACTCTCATACGATAAAAATAATCTAATGATTAAACTTTCGAATATCACCAAAGTGTTCCAGCAAGGAAACCGTACGATTCAGGCGCTTAACAACGTTAGCCTGCACGTTCCTGCTGGCCAAATTTATGGCGTTATTGGCGCGTCAGGCGCGGGGAAAAGTACGCTTATCCGCTGCGTGAACTTGCTTGAACGCCCATCGCAGGGCAGTGTACTGGTCGACGGCCAGGATCTGACGCAACTGTCAGAAGCGGAATTAACCAAAGCGCGCCGCCAAATTGGCATGATCTTCCAGCACTTTAATCTGCTCTCTTCACGAACCGTTTTCGGTAACGTTGCTTTACCGCTGGAACTGGATAATACCCCGCGCGAAGAGATCAATCGCCGGGTGGCAGAACTTCTCGAGCTGGTAGGTCTGGCTGATAAGCACGACAGTTACCCGGCCAATCTTTCCGGCGGGCAAAAACAGCGTGTCGCCATTGCACGTGCGCTGGCCAGCAACCCGAAAGTGTTGTTATGTGATGAAGCCACCAGCGCCTTAGATCCCGCCACAACACGTTCTATTCTTGAACTGCTCAAAGATATTAACCGTCGCCTCGGGCTGACCATCCTGCTCATTACGCATGAAATGGATGTGGTAAAACGCATTTGTGATTGCGTGGCGGTAATCAGCAACGGTGAGCTGATTGAACAGGACACGGTGAGCGAAGTGTTCTCCCATCCGAAAACACCGCTGGCGCAGCAGTTTATACAGTCCACGCTGCACCTGGATATTCCGGAAGATTACCTCCAGCGCTTACAGGCGCAGCCGCAAGCGGACAGCGTACCGATGTTGCGGATGGAGTTTACCGGTCAGTCCGTCGATGCCCCGCTGCTGTCGGAAACGGCGCGTCGTTTTAACGTGAACAACAACATTATCAGCGCGCAGATGGATTATGCGGGCGGCGTGAAGTTCGGCATTATGCTGACCGAAATGCACGGCACCCCGGAGGATACCCAGGCGGCAATCGCCTGGTTGCAGGAACACCATGTAAAAGTAGAGGTACTCGGTTATGTCTGAGGCAATGATGTGGCTTTTTGCCCGCAGCATCTGGGAAACATTATTTATGACCTTTGCTTCAGGCCTGCTGGGTTTTATCGTCGGTCTGCCGTTTGGCGTACTGCTGTATGTGACGCGTCCGGGTCAGATCATGCAAAACCCGGGGCTGTATCGCGTGATTTCCGCCCTGGTGAATATTTTTCGCTCCATCCCGTTTATCATTTTGCTGGTGTGGATGATCCCCTTCACCCGCGTGATTGTTGGCACATCTATTGGCCTCTATGCGGTTATCGTTCCACTGACCGTCGGTGCCGCGCCGTTTATTGCCCGCATGGTAGAAAATACCCTGCTGGAGCTGCCTGCGGGTCTGATTGAAGCATCACGCGCCATGGGCGCAACCCCGATGCAGATCATCCGCAAAGTTCTGCTGCCAGAAGCGCTGCCGGGACTGATTAACGCGGCGACCATTACGCTGATTACCCTGGTGGGTTACTCAGCGATGGGCGGCGCCGTCGGTGCAGGCGGTTTAGGTCAGTTGGGTATCCGCTACGGTTACGTGACCTACGATCCGTTAGTGATGAATACCGTACTAATATTGCTCGTGGTGCTGGTTTACTTAATTCAGTTCGCTGGCGATCGTATCGTCCGGGCTGTGACGCATAAATAACGTTACACACAACATAACGACTCAGATAGAAAGGAAAATAGCATGGCTTTTAAATTCAAGACCTTTGCGGCAGTAGGTGCTCTGCTGGGTTCTCTGGCGCTGGCTGGTTGCGGCCAGGACGAAAAAGATCCTAATCACATTAAAGTCGGTGTGATTGTGGGTGCGGAAGAGCAAGTTGCTGAAGTCGCCCAGAAAGTCGCCAAAGAGAAATATGGTCTGGACGTTGAGCTGGTTACCTTTAACGACTACGTGCTGCCGAACGAAGCGCTGAGTAAAGGCGACATTGACGCGAACGCCTTCCAGCATAAACCGTATCTGGATCAGCAGATCAAAGACCGTGGCTTCAAACTGGTTCCGGTCGGCAACACTTTCGTTTACCCCATCGCTGGCTACTCCAAAAAAATCAAAGCGCTGTCTGAGCTACAGGATGGTTCTCAGGTAGCGATTCCGAACGACCCAACCAACCTCGGCCGTTCGCTGTTGCTGCTGCAAAAACAGGGTCTTATCAAACTGAAAGATGGTGTAGGTCTGCAGCCGTCCGTGCTGGATATCACCGAAAACCCGAAAAACCTGAAAATTGTTGAACTGGAAGCTCCGCAACTGCCGCGTTCACTGGACGATGCGCAAATTGCTCTGGCGGTCATCAACACTACTTACGCCAGCCAGATTGGCCTGACGCCGGAAAAAGACGGCATCTTCGTTGAAGATAAAGACTCCCCGTACGTCAACCTGATCGTCGCGCGTGAAGATAACAAGGACGCGGAAAACGTGAAGAAATTCGTTCAGGCTTACCAGTCTGACGAAGTTAGCGAAGCAGCAAGAAAAGTCTTCAACGGCGGTGCAGTGAAAGGCTGGTAATCTCCTCAGTCTGTAATATCATTCAAGGCGGGCGCAAGCCCGCCTTGTCATTTGTGCATGCGCCTGATTCAATAAGCGGCGTTAAGAAAATTACTTCGAGGATATATTATGCGTGCTTTACCGATCTGTTTATTAGCACTCATGCTAAGTGGCTGCTCCTTGCTAAGCAGATCTCCTGTCGAACCTGTAAAAAGCACCGCTGCGGCGCCAAAAGTAGAACCGGAGAAACCGAAAGTCACCCGTCCTGCCCCTGTACGGGTCATTACGGATGCCACTGAACTGGTGGGTAAACCGTTCCGCGATCTGGGCGAAGTTACCGGCGAATCTTGCCAGGCTAGCAATCAGGACTCTCCGCCGAATATCCCTACCGCGCGTAAACGCATGCAGATCAATGCATCTAAGCTGAAAGCTAACGCGGTTCTGCAGCACAGCTGCGAAGTGACCAGCGGCACGCCGGGTTGTTACCGTCAGGCGGTTTGCGTAGGTTCTGCACTCAATATCTCATCCAAATGAGTACATTTGCTTTCGAGCAAATCGGCGTTATCCGCTCACCCTATAAAGAGAAGTTCGCCGTACCGCGCCAGCCAGGCCTTGTGAAACATGGCGGCGGCGAACTTCACTTGCTTCCTCCTTATAACCAGCCCGATGCCGTGCGTGGTCTTGAAGATTTCAGCCACCTGTGGGTGCTTTTCGTATTTCATCAAACGATGGAAGGCGGCTGGCGGCCAACTGTGCGCCCGCCCCGGCTGGGAGGAAATGCGAGGATGGGCGTTTTCGCCACGCGTTCGACCTTCCGCCCCAACCCGATCGGGATGTCTCTGGTTGAGTTGCACGGCATCCGCTGCCAGAAAGATCAGGTGATTTTACAACTTGGCAGTCTTGATCTGGTCGATGGCACGCCGGTGGTGGATATCAAACCCTATTTGCCGTTTGCTGAAGCCTTGCCGGATGCGCAAGCCAGTTACGCGCAACAGGCACCCGCGGCTGATGTCGCCGTCACCTTTACACCGGATGTCGAAGCGCAGCTTAGTGGGCTTGAAAAGCGCTACCCGCATTTCAAAACCTTTCTGTGCGAAGTGCTGGCGCAGGATCCGCGCCCGGCTTATAAAAAAGGGGAAGAGCAGGGAAAAACTTACGCCGTCTGGCTGCTGGATTTTAACGTGCGCTGGCGCGTAACCGATGGCGGCTTTGAAGTGTTTGCGCTCGAAGCGCGCTAATTTTATCCCCCTCTCTTTTGGCATCTCTGCCAGGCTGATAAACTAAACCACTTTTTTCTGTGTCAGGCCTGTCTTAGGCCTGTTCCGATTGTCCAAATGGAACCGTAACAACATGCGTACTAGCCAATACTTGCTCTCCACTCTGAAGGAGACGCCTGCCGACGCCGAAGTCATCAGCCACCAGCTGATGCTGCGCGCCGGGATGATCCGCAAACTGGCCTCCGGGTTATACACCTGGCTGCCAACCGGTTTGCGCGTTCTGAAAAAAGTCGAAAACATCGTGCGTGAAGAGATGAATAACGCCGGTGCGATTGAGGTGTCCATGCCAGTAGTGCAGCCCGCCGACCTGTGGCAGGAAAGCGGCCGCTGGGAGCAATATGGCCCGGAACTGCTGCGTTTTGTCGATCGCGGCGATCGTCCATTTGTCCTCGGCCCAACGCATGAAGAAGTGATCACCGACCTGATTCGTAACGAGCTGAACTCGTACAAACAGTTGCCGCTGAACTTCTTCCAGATCCAGACCAAGTTCCGTGACGAAGTGCGCCCGCGTTTTGGCGTAATGCGTTCGCGCGAATTCTTGATGAAAGATGCTTACTCTTTCCATACCTCTCAGGAATCGCTGCAGGAGACGTACGATGCCATGTACGCCGCCTACAGCAAAATCTTCAGCCGTATGGGTCTGGATTTCCGCGCCGTACAGGCAGATACCGGCTCGATCGGCGGTAGCGCCTCGCACGAATTCCAGGTGCTGGCGCAGAGCGGTGAAGACGATGTGATCTTCTCTGACTCTTCCGATTTTGCCGCCAACATTGAGTTTGCCGAAGCGCTGGCACCAAAAGAGCCGCGCGCTGCAGCAACGCAGGAAATGACGCTGGTTGATACGCCGAACGCCAAAACCATCGCTGAGCTGGTTGAGCAGTTCAACCTGCCGATTGAAAAAACCGTGAAAACTCTGCTGGTTAAAGCCGTTGAAGGCAGCAGCTATCCGCTGGTTGCGCTGCTGGTGCGCGGCGATCATGAGCTGAACGAAGTTAAAGCGGAAAAACTGCCGCAGGTTGCCGCGCCGTTGACCTTCGCCACCGAAGCGGAAATCCGCGCGGTAGTGAACGCAGGCCCGGGTTCACTTGGTCCGGTGAATATGCCGATTCCGGTCGTGATTGACCGTACCGTTGCGGCGATGAGCGATTTCTCCGCTGGCGCGAATATTGATGGCAAACACTACTTTGGCATCAACTGGGATCGTGATGTGGTCACCCCGGAAGTGGCAGATATTCGTAATGTTGTTGCCGGCGATCCGAGCCCGGACGGCAAAGGGACGCTGCTTATTAAACGCGGTATCGAAGTTGGTCACATCTTCCAGTTGGGCACCAAATACTCCCAGGCGCTGAATGCCGCCGTGCAGGGTGAAGATGGTCGCAACCAGATCCTGACTATGGGTTGCTACGGTATCGGCGTAACGCGCGTAGTGGCTGCGGCCATTGAGCAGAACCACGACGAGCGCGGGATCATCTGGCCAGACGCAATTGCGCCGTTCCAGGTCGCACTGCTGCCAATGAACATGCACAAATCTTATCGTGTGCAGGAGCTGGCGGAAAAACTCTACGCTGAGCTGCGTGCGCAGGGTATTGAAGTGCTGATGGACGATCGTAAAGAGCGCCCGGGTGTGATGTTTGCCGATATGGAACTGATCGGTATCCCGCACACGGTGGTGATTGGCGATCGCAACCTCGACAATGACGATATCGAATATAAATACCGTCGCAATGGCGAGAAGCAGCTGATCAAAACCGGGGATATCCTCAACTATCTGGTTAACGCCATCAAAGGCTAAGCGAGCCAACAAAAAGCCCCGCACTGCGGGGCTTTTTTATCACTACCGGAAAACCACATGACGGGCATCTGGTTTTAGCGCTGCCTTATTATTACTGGGCTTAAATCAAGCATGATCAACAGAGGTTTCATTGTAAACGCAGGTTTCGCATGCCCTTCATGATAAATCATGCCGCCTTCTGTGAAGGCGGTTTTTGCACTGCTAATGCTTAATCATCACAGCCTTTATTGGGGCTAAACTTACCGCGTTTATTCGTCACCAGCACTTTCTGCGCCGCACCGGTGTCCGGATTTGGCTCAACGGTGAAATGCCCTTCGACCACCAGCAGAATAGGTTTGGTTTCTGTTCCGCGTGCGGCCGCATAGTCACGCTCAAGCTGCGCATTGCTGGCAACGGTTACCTTCTTGCCGGTTGCGCAATCGGTAAATACTGCCGCATCCGCCATGTACATATACATGCCACGCATCGCCATTGGCGTCGCAGGTAGCGCGGCTTTTACAGGCTGTAGCGTGTAATTGAGCTGAGAAGTGATGGGATTGCCTTCCCGATCAAGCATCTCCAGCGCATCGCCTTTGGCGCGGAAAAAGGTTTTATCACCGTGCGTATCGGTGAGGATCAGTTTATCCGCCGTACGCGCCCAGTTACCATACGTGGCAAACACTGCGGGCGCTTTTCCTCCCTGATAGCGCTGGTTCATCACCCAGCTACCGTCTTTATCCAGAAACAGAGAGGTTTCAATGCCTTCGCAATCCGCGCAGGGCAATACACCGCGCCAGCTTTGCTGCATCGGTTTCAATTCTTCAACGTGTGCTGGCTGCACCGTCTCGACGTCGCCACGGTTGTTACATCCGAAAAGCGCAAAGAGCGTACACCCTGCCAGCACAGATAAAATCGCTTTTTTCACACCCGATTCCTTATGCTCAATTCTGTTAGTACCCGTCAGCCTTCATGGCCACGAACTTTACCGCGTAACGCCTTTACCGACGACTTTTGCGCCTTGCCAGATAACCGGCGCTCTTTTGATGCGCGGGTTGGTCGCGTTGCCCGACGGCTCTTTTGCACAACGGTTAATTCTTTAATTAACGCTACCAGACGAGCAATTGCCGCTTCGCGGTTCATCTCCTGGCTGCGATATTCCTGTGCTTTTATCACCACCCAGCCTTCACTGCTAATCAGATGGTGCGACGCTTCCAGTAAACGCGCTTTGTAATACTCTGGCAGGCTTGAAGCCCGGATGTCAAAACGCAGGTGGATCGCCGTTGAGCTCTTATTAACATGCTGCCCGCCCGCACCCTGCGACCGCACAGCCGTGATTTCCAGCTCGTCGTCAGCAATCGAGACCGAACGGGAGATCTCAATCATTGCGGCTGCTGCCAGGCTTCAAGGTGGATCTCCAAATTCTGACTCTCATCCGATAACCAGATAGCGCCATCCTGCAAAGTTGCTTGCAGCGTCATGGTGCGATCGCTGGCAAACGCACTCAAACCGGCCAGTTGCGCATCATCCAGATACCAGATACTCAGATTGCTAAACACCGAGCAGCGCGACTGATTCTGCTGCCACCAGATCTGCGCCGCGCGTGAATTATAGGTAAAAAGCGCCACCTCTTTCGCCTGTGAGCAGGCTTTCTTCAGCCGTTTTTCATCCGGCAGCCCCAGCTCAATCCACAAATCGATACCCAGATAATCATTGCGTAACCAGAGTTCCGGTTCATCGTCAGCGCTGAGACCGCGGGTAAATTGCAGGCGTTCATCCGCGTATTTCATCCACGCCAGCAGGCGCAGCATCATGCGTTCTTGCGTCTCGGAAGGATGGCGAGCCAGCGTCAGCGTTGCATCTAAAAACTGATTACGATCCAAATCGGCAACGTTCACCGTCGCTTTATAAATTGTCGCTTTTAATGCCATGTCACCGCTCCTTCATAAAATGGCCGCTATTGTAGCGAATATAAGCATAAAGCGCTGTTATCTCTTGTCGCAGTGGGTATTCATCGCCCTGATAATGACGAATAAGCTGTGGTATAGTCACCTTGCTAAACAGAGTTTAACTTCGTAGGCTTAGTGTTATCTCACAGTAAAGTCAGGTTGCTGACAGGAGGTGATGTGAACAATTATTGTGAGTTAGTACGCAGACGTTATGCGGAAATCGCCAGCGGAGATTTAGGGTATATCCCGGATGCGCTGGGGTGCGTGTTGAAAGTGCTGAATGAAATGGCGTCGGATGACACCCTTTCAGAGTCGGTCAGGGAAAAGGCGGCGTATGCTGCCGCGAACTTACTGGTGAGCGATTATGTCAATGAATGATGCCTATCAACCCATCAACTGTGATGACTATGACAACCTTGAACTCGCCTGCCAGCATCATCTTTTATTGAAGCTGGAAATGAAAGACGGCGAGGTGCTCAGCGCCAAAGCCAACGATTTAGTCTCACGTAAAAATGTGGAGTATCTGGTGGTTGATGTCGCAGGCGCCGCGCGCGAACTGCGTCTCGATAAAATTGCCAGCTTCAGCCATCCTGAAATCGGCACCGTTGTGGTGAGCGAGTCCTGACATTTTGCGGGCAGCGCCTGTTGCCCGTTATCTTCGCCACTCAAGTCGTACGCCCGTTTGCTCCGCGCTTTTCGCCCCTTCCCGCGTGACAAATAGCCCCGCCGCCGCAATCAACGTTTCACCATAAAACAGCAGCGGCGTGGTATCGCGTCGCCAGGGCGCCACACCGAGTTCCTGCCAGATTTTCTTCAGCTTGCGCCCGCCGCTGCGCCCAACGATATGCAACATACCGGGAGCCTGAAAACGGATCGAAACCGCCTCGCCAGCGTTGGGCGGGCGGATTTCGCCCCCCGCTAACAGCAAAAGCTCACCAAGATTCGCCGGTAATAGTAGCGGTTCGAAAGGTGCCAGCCACGGCAGTAGCGTATCGCGCTGGCTTTCAATTGTGCGGATCCACCACAGGCTCGACTGATAACGACGCACGTCAAACTCGCCGAGTCGCAGACACGGTGAAGCATCTTCACGTGCCAGCGCCACTTCCTGCCACAAGCGGTCAAGCATGGCGCGTGATGGCATGACTGCACCGCGCTGCGCCAGCCAGCGCCGCAATAGTGCCCGACGGCGCGCATCGCTTAGCGCAAATAGAGGGGCAAGTTCCAGCGCCCCTTCAGCCGTCGTCGCCGCATCAAGTTCCTCCGCCAGTAGCTCATCAAGTAACCGCTCTTGTTCGCCACACAGCGCGGCACTACGCGCAACGGCATCAGCAAAATGCGGCCAGCGCGCGGTCAGTGCCGGTAAAACCTGCAAGCGTAAAAAATTACGATCGAAGCTGGCGTCGGCGTTACTTTCATCCTCGATCCACGACAGCGCATGGTGAAGCGCCCACTGGTGCAGCTCATCGCGAGTTTGTGTCAGTAACGGACGAATAAGCTGGGTTCCGGCAAACGGCATGCTTTCGGGCATGGCCGCCAGCCCGGCAGGCCCGCTGCCGCGTTTTAACGCCAGCAGGAACGTTTCGCATTGATCGTCCAGATGCTGCGCCGTAACCAGCACTTCACCGGGCATCAATGCCTCCGCAAACGCCTGATAACGTGCGTTGCGCGCCTGCGCTTCAATCCCTTCCCCGTTGTTCACCAGTTGAACGCGAATGACGCGAAGCGGGATCTGCCAGCGCGCGCAAATATCCTCACAATGCTCCGCCCATGCATCGGCGTGCGGACTAAGCCCGTGATGAATATGAATAGCTCGCAGCTTGAGTTCGGGTAATTGCTGACGCCAAAGCATCAATTTATGCAGCAGGACGGTCGAATCCAGCCCACCGCTAAACGCCACCAGAAACTGGCGCGATGTGGTTGGCATTGATGCAAAAAAGGGCGCGGTCATAGCGATTATCAAAACGGAGTAATGCCCGGCACGTTACCGGGCATTCGCGGAAGTGGCAAGTACTACTGCTGATAAAGCTCCAGCGGCAGGCCATCAGGATCGGTAAAGAAGGTGAAGCGTTTATCGGTGCAGGGATCGATGCGGATTTCTTCACACTGCACACCGTGAGCAGCCAGATGCGCCACTGCCTTGTCGATATCATCAACGCTAAAGGCCAGATGGCGCAGCCCACAGGCTTCTGGCCGGCTGGGACGCGCAGGCGGGAACGGGAAAGAAAACAGCTCAATCACATACTGACCGTTCAGCGCCAGGTCGCCTTTCCATGAATCACGCGCTTCGCGATAGACTTCGCTTTGCAGCGTAAACCCCAGGATATCGCAGTAAAACGCTTTGCTCTTCGCGTAGTCCGTAGCGATGATGGCAATATGATGAACCTGTTTTAAACCCAGCATAGTTTCTCCTTTTCTGAATGCCAGAACGTTACGCCTGCCGGTGTTTGCCCGCAATAGATCAGCGGCTTTTTAAGACTCGTACCCGATAAACGCCCTCTTCGTCCCGCTTCGCACCATGAATATCCGTCTCAAAACCAGGATAGTGGCGGCCAATGGCGCAGAGCATCAACAGGAAATCCAGCACGGCTCTGCTCGCTTCGGTGATCATTTCGCCGGGCATCACCAGCGGCACGCCTGGCGGATAAGGCAGGATCATATTCGCCGAAATCCGCCCGATCAGCCGCTCCAGCTCAATGGTTTCCACCTCGCCCTGAATTTGCCGCTGCCAGGCCTGGTGCGGTGTCAGCTTCATTTCCGGCAACACATCAAACGCTTGCAGCATTAAGCGTGGAAGATCGTGCTGGCGGATGAGCTTATGGATCCCCTGCGCCAGATCCTGAATGCGCATATTGCGGTAGAAATCGGGATCTTCGGCGTAAAGATCCGGCAGCATATTCTTCACGCGCAGATTCAGATCGTAGGCGCGTTTAAACTCCATCAACCCGCGCAGCAAACCCATCGCACGGGTTTTATCAATGCCAATACTGAACAGGAACAGCAAATTATAGGGTCCGGTTTTCTCGACCACCACGCCGCGCTCATCAAGGAATTTCGCCACCAGCGCCGCCGGGATCCCTTCGTCGCTCATATTACCCTGCTCGTCCATCCCCGGCGTCAGAATGGTCACTTTAACCGGATCGAGAAACATATGGTCGGCATCCGCGTCGCGGAAACCGTGCCATGCATCACCGGGCGCAACCGGCCAGCAGTCCGCCTCTTCAATCTCTTCTGGCTGCCAGATATCAAAGAACCAGCCATCGGCTTCATCTTTCAGCCGCTGAACTTCTTTACGGAAATGCAGCGCGCGCTCGACGGAGCGATTAATCAGCCGTTTGCCAGGATTCCCACGCAGCATCGCAGCCGCCGTTTCGATAGAGGCCACCAGCGGGTAACTCGGCGAGGTGGTGGTGTGCATCATAAAGGCTTCGTTAAAGGTGTCTTCATCATATTCACCTTTAATATGAATCAGCGACGCCTGCGAAAATGCTGCCAGCATTTTGTGCGTCGACTGGGTCTCGAAGAACACTTTTCCCGGTACCCGCTCGCCGCTCATACCGCTTTTCCCGGCGTAGATCGGGTGAAAATTGGTATACGGAACCCAGGCGGAATCGAAGTGGATCGATGACACATCGAGCGTCTTTTTGATCCAGTCGGTGTTATACAACAATCCGTCATAGGTGGAGTTGGTGATAACCGCGTGTACCGGCCAGCGAGCGCCTGCCGTTTTTGCCACCTTCTGTTCGATGCTGGCATGGGTAAATTCACGGCGTGGAATACCGCCCAGAATCCCCAGCGCATTGCGCCCGGGTTTCAGCCATAGCGGTGTAACGTCACTCATCATCAGCAAATGCGCCAGTGACTTATGGCAGTTACGGTCAATCAACAAGGTGCTACCGGCCGGAGCGGCATACATGCCGACAATTTTATTCGACGTGGAAGTACCGTTGGTCACCATGTAGCTCTGCTCAGCGCCAAAGGTGCGGGCGATATACTCTTCGGCTTCCAGATGCGGGCCTGTGTGATCCAGTAACGAGCCCAACTCCGTGACCGAAATAGAGACATCCGCTTTTAACGTATTGCCACCGAAAAAATCGTAAAACAGGCAGCCAACCGGACTTTTCTGATAAGCCGTACCCGCCATATGCCCGGGTGTACAAAAGGTATATTTGCCCTCTTTCACATAGGTAAACAGCGCCCGGGTAAACGGTGGTGTGATGGTTTCCAGGTACTCGCGGGTGTACTGACCGATACGCGTAGCAATATCTTCGGACACACCCAGCGCATACTCGAAAAACCACAGCGCCATGCGCATATCCTGGATGCTGACGTCCATCGTCGAGTGGGTATTGATAAAGGCGTACAGCGGGAGATATTCGTTAAGCTGATTGATTTCGCTGCACAGATCGAGGGAGTACTCGTCCCAGTCAAAGATAACACCGCAGATGCGTGGGTTGTGTTCGATAAATTTCAGTAAGTCGGTGCTGTTTTGCGGCCAGATAAGTTGAAAACCCTGCGCCTGTAATGCCTGCTCCAGCTCCTTAATTGGCTCATCTTTATAGAAAACGCCATGTGGTCCCATGATGGCAATAATATTCACGGCTACCTCCGTTAAAAACCTTAGCTAAGCATAGTTGAGCTAAACGGCAGGTATAAAAAAAGCCGCACAGCGGTGCGGCTTTTCAGAGTGGGATGAGGATCAGGCGTAGCCGTAGCTCATCAGACGCTGGTAACGGCGGTTACGCAGATCATCTTTGCTCAGCACCTCCAGATCGGCCAGATCGGCCAGCAGCTGCGCTTTCAGCGAAGCCGCCATCGTTTCCGGGTTACGGTGAGCGCCGCCCAGCGGTTCCGGAATGATCGAGTCGATCAGTTTCAGCTCTTTCAGACGCGGGGCGATAATCCCCATCGCTTCGGCAGCCAGCGGCGCTTTGTCGGCACTTTTCCACAGAATCGATGCGCAGCCTTCCGGAGAGATAACAGAATAGGTGCTGTATTGCAGCATATTCACTTTATCGCCCACACCAATCGCCAGTGCGCCGCCGGAGCCGCCTTCACCAATCACAGTGCAGATAACCGGCACGTTCAGGCGGGACATTTCACGCAGGTTACGCGCGATCGCTTCAGACTGACCACGCTCTTCCGCGCCCACACCCGGATAAGCACCCGGCGTGTCGATAAAGGTAATGATCGGCATGTTAAAGCGTTCTGCCATTTCCATCAGACGCAGCGCTTTGCGATAACCTTCCGGCGCTGGCATACCGAAATTACGGCGGATTTTCTCTTTGGTTTCGCGGCCTTTCTGGTGACCGATGATCATCACCGGACGCCCATCCAGACGCGCGATCCCGCCAACAATGGCTTTATCGTCAGCGTAAGCGCGATCGCCAGCCAGTTCGTCGAACTCGTCGAAAGCCAGGCGGACATAATCCAGGGTGTATGGACGCAGCGGATGACGAGCCAACTGCGCGACCTGCCATGCGCCAAGATCGGCGAAAATTTTACGTGTCAGCTCAACGCTTTTTTCACGCAGACGATGCACTTCTTCGTCGATGTTAATATCCAGTTTTTCATCCTGACGGCCAACGGCGGTCAGAGAATCGATTTTCGCTTCCAGCTCAGCAATCGGCTGTTCGAAATCAAGGAAATTCAGACTCATAGTATTCCTGTATTAGTCAAACTCCAGTTCCACCTGCTCCGAACCTATGAGGCCACGCAGATCGTTGAGTAAACGATCGCTCGGAGAGACGCGCCACGTTGCGCCGAAACGTAATCGCGCGCGCGCATCCGCCCTCTGATAGTAGAGATGTACTGGAATGGTTCCCGAACGGTGGGGTTCCAGAGACTGACGGAGTCGGTTTAAAAGCTGGTCATCAATTTGCCTGTCCGTCAGCGAGATAGCAAGCCCACGGGCATATTTTTCCCGGGCTTCGTCAATGTCCATCACTTCGCGGGCGGTCATTTTAAGCCCCCCACTGAAGTCATCAAAGCTGACCTGTCCGCTGACGATAAGTATGCGGTCTTTTTCCAGCAGTTGCTGGTATTTATCCAGGGCGTCAGTGAACAACATCACTTCAAGACGCCCGGAACGGTCATCCAGGGTACAGATGCCGATACGATTGCCGCGCTTGGTGACCATAACCCGCGCGGCAATGACGAGCCCCGCCGCCGTGGTCACTTTCCCACGTTCGGTCGGATGCATGTCTTTCAGCCGGTAGCCTCCGACATAGCGCTCAATTTCTTTTAAATACTGGTTAATCGGGTGCCCGGTCAGGTACAACCCTAACGTTTCACGCTCGCCGTCCAGCACCACCTGTTCCGGCCATGGCTGGCAGCTGGCGTAGGACTGCTCGATCTGCTCCGGTTCTTCTGCCAGCACGCCAAACATATCTGCCTGCCCAATCGCTTCTGCTTTCGAGTGCTGATCGGCGGCTTTCAGCGCATCGCCCAGCGCGTTCATTAGCGCGGCGCGATGCGGGCCAAGGCGATCAAACGCCCCGGACATAATCAATTTTTCCAGCACCCGACGATTGAGTTTTTTGATGTCGGTGCGGGCGCACAGATCAAACAGTTCACGGAAATAGCCGCCGTTGTTACGCGCTTCAATGATCGCCTCGATCGGCCCTTCACCCACGCCTTTGATCGCGCCAATGCCGTAAACAATTTCGCCATCGTCATTGACGTGGAAATGGTACAGACCCGAGTTGATATCCGGCGGCAGAATTTTCAGCCCCATGCGCCAGCACTCATCGACCAGGCCGACCACTTTCTCGGTGTTGTCCATATCGGCGGTCATTACCGCCGCCATAAACTCGGCCGGATAGTGCGCCTTCAGCCACAGCGTCTGGTATGACACCAAAGCATAGGCGGC
Organism: Kosakonia pseudosacchari; assembly: GCF_900184035.1. Lineage (GTDB taxonomy): Bacteria > Pseudomonadota > Gammaproteobacteria > Enterobacterales > Enterobacteriaceae > Kosakonia > Kosakonia pseudosacchari. The sequence goes on along the minus strand of NZ_FXWP01000010.1, from coordinate 463,529 downwards.
AGAGTGCGATTTGTTAAATCCGTAACCGGCGAATTTTTCCACCAGGTCAAAGATTTTCATCGCCAGTTCGCCATCGACGCCGTTTTTCTTCGCGCCTTCTTCAAACGTGCCGCGCTGCTTGGCCATTTCTTCCGGCTTTTTCTTGCCCATTGCACGGCGCAACATGTCCGCGCCGCCAAGGGTGTAACCGGAAAGCACCTGGGCAATCTGCATCACCTGTTCCTGATACAGAATGATGCCATAGGTTGGCTCCAGCACCGGCTTCAGGCTCTCGTGCTGCCATTGAACATCCGGGTAGGAGATCTCTTCACGCCCGTGTTTACGGTCGATGAAGTTATCCACCATGCCCGATTGCAGCGGACCCGGCCGGAACAGCGCCACCAGCGCGATCATATCTTCGAAGCAGTCGGGCTGCAGGCGTTTGATCAGATCTTTCATGCCGCGGGATTCAAGCTGGAAAACCGCTGTGGTTTCCGAGCGTTGCAGCATGTCGAAACTTTTCTTGTCATCCAGCGGAATAGCGGCGATATCCAGTGGCGGCTCGCCATTCTTCTCGCGCCGGGCGTTAATCATTTCCAGCGCCCAGTTAATGATGGTCAGCGTTCGCAGCCCGAGGAAGTCAAACTTCACCAGGCCCGCATATTCCACATCGTTTTTATCGAACTGGGTAACCGGGTGCTGACCGGCTTCATCACAATACAGCGGCGCAAAGTCGGTAATTTTGGTTGGCGCGATAACCACCCCACCGGCGTGTTTCCCGGCGTTTCGCGTGACCCCTTCCAGCTTACGCGCCATATCAATCAGCGCTTTGACTTCTTCGTCGGCTTCGTAAATTTCCGGCAGTTGTGGTTCGGCTTCAAACGCTTTGGCCAGCGTCATCCCCGGATCGGGCGGCACCAGTTTTGAAATGCGGTCTACAAAGCCATACGGGTGACCAAGCACACGGCCAACGTCGCGGATAACCGCTTTCGCCGCCATGGTACCAAAGGTGATGATCTGCGATACCGCATCGCGCCCGTACATATCCGCCACGTGCTCGATAACCTGGTCGCGTTTTTCCATGCAGAAATCGACGTCGAAGTCAGGCATCGACACACGTTCCGGGTTAAGGAAACGTTCGAACAGCAGGTCAAATTCCAGCGGATCAAGATCGGTAATTTTCAGCGCATAAGCGACCAGCGAACCCGCACCGGAACCACGCCCCGGCCCTACCGGCACGCCGTTATCTTTTGACCACTGGATAAATTCCATCACGATGAGGAAGTAGCCCGGGAACCCCATCTGGTTGATAACCTGGAGTTCAACATCGAGACGTTCATCGTAAGGTGGGCGCTTTTCAGCGCGCACGTTTTCATCCGGGAAGAGGAAGGCCAGTCGTTCTTCCAGCCCCTGTTTGGATTTCGCCACGAGGAAATCCTCAGTGGTCATATCACCTGTCGGGAACTGCGGCAGGAAGTATTCGCCAAGACGCACGGTGACGTTACAGCGTTTGGCGATTTCGACCGTGTTCTCCAGCGCTTCCGGGATATCCGAGAAGAGCTCGCACATCTCCTCTTCGCTGCGCATGTATTGCTGCGGCGAATAGTTACGCGGGCGTTTGGGATCGTCGAGGGTAAAACCGTCGTGGATCGCCACGCGGATCTCATGGGCGTCGAAGTCGCCGGCATCAATAAACCGCACATCGTTGGTCGCAACTACCGGCAAGCCATGCTCTTCTGCCAGCGCGACGGCGGCATGCAGGTAAGACTCTTCGTCCGCTCGCCCCGTACGGATCAGCTCCAGGTAGTAGCGATCGTGAAAATGGGTTTTATAGAACTCAAGGCACTGCTCTACCAGTGCGCTATTGCCACGCAGCACACTTTTACCCACGTCGCCCATGCGCCCGCCGGAAAGCAGAATCAGCCCTTCATTGAGTTCTACCAGCCAATCTCGGTCGATCCACGGGCCGAGCGCGCCATAACCACGCTGGTAGGCACGCGAAATAAGCAGTGTCAGGTTTTGATAACCCGTATTGTTGATAGCGAGAACGGTGAGCTGCGTCAGCTCGTCACCGAGCAGATCGCTTTGCACATGAAAATCGGCACCAACGATTGGTTTCATCCCGGCACCGTGCGCCGTTCCGTAAAACTTCACCAGACCACACAGGTTGGTAAAATCGGTGATCGCCAGCGCAGGCATGCCGAGCGCGGCCGCCTTTTTCACCAGCGGCCCGGTTTTCGCCAGCCCGTCAATCATGGAATAGTCGCTATGCACCCGCAGGTGTACGAAACGTGGTTCAGCCATTTTTAGATTCCAGCCTGGTTTATTTCACGTTCACAAGAATCAGGACGCAAGACCCAACGCGCGTTTGACCGGCGCAAAGCTGCGTCGGTGATGCTCGGTTGCGCCGTGCTCCGCCAGTCTCTCCAGATGGAAAGCCGTAGGATAGCCTTTATGCTGCGCAAAACCATATTGCGGAAAAATGATATCAAGTGCTGCCATCTCCGCATCGCGCGCCACTTTGGCGAGAATCGATGCGGCGCTAATTTCTGCGACACGGCTATCGCCTTTTACCACCGCCAGCGAAGGCATCGGCAAAGCCGGGCAACGGTTACCGTCGATCAGCACGAACTCGGGCGCGATTGCCAGCCCGGCAACAGCACGCTGCATCGCCAGCATGGTGGCATGCAAAATATTCAACTCGTCGATTTCATGCGGCTCTGCGCGGCCCAGGCTCCAGGCCAGCGCTTTCTCTTTGATCTCATCGCAGAGCGACAAACGACGTTTTTCGGATAATTTTTTAGAATCGTTCAGACCGACAATAGGACGCTCGGGATCAAGGATCACCGCCGCTGTCACCACCGCGCCCACCAACGGGCCGCGACCGACTTCATCCACACCCGCGACCAAATGCGTATGCGGATAAACAAACTCTATCATTGTGCTAACTCCAGTACGGCGTCAGCCGCCTGTTCATCGGCATTGCAGCGAATCTGCAAATGCAATTCGCGGAAAATGTCGTGCATCTCGTGACTGGTTTTGCCGTTGGCCAGTAAGGGTTCCAGCGCGGCAGCGAGCGCCTGGGGATTGCATTCATCCTGGAGCAACTCTTTCACCAGCTCACGCCCGGCAAGCAAGTTTGGCAGCGAAACATAAGGCGTTTTTACCAGACGTTTTGCCAGCCAGAAAGTGAATGGCTTCATACGATAGCCAACGACCATCGGGCATTTCGCCAGCATGCACTCCAGCGCAGCGGTTCCCGAGGCCAGCAGCGCAGCGTCTGCGGCGATCATCGCCTCCCGCGCCTGGCCATCCAGCATATGCACCGGCAGCTCCGGCGCGACTTCCGCTTTGATGCGTTCAAACTGTTCACGCCGTTTCGCATTAACCAGCGGCACCACCACTTCCAGATCGGGGTAGCGCTCACGCAACAACTGCGCGGTGCGCAGGAAGTCCGCGCTCAGCATGTCGACTTCCGCCCCGCGACTACCCGGCAGTAAAGCCAGACAATGCACGTTATCGGCAATACCCAGGTGCGCCCGCGCCGCGTTCTTATCAGGATCCAGCGGCATGGCATCCGCCATGGTATGGCCGATAAAACGGCACGGGACATTAAATTTATCGTAAAACGCTTTTTCGAAAGGCAGAAACGCGAGCACCAGATTGGTAGCTCTGCCGATTTTGAAAACGCGTTTTTGTCGCCACGCCCAGACGGACGGACTGACATAATGGATGGTTTTGATACCCTGCTTTTTAAGATTGCCTTCGAGGGTAATGTTGAAGTCCGGTGCGTCAATGCCGATAAAGACATCCGGTTTCAGTTCGCTAAAACGACGGGTTAAATCGGCGCGGATATGCAGCAGACGGCGCAAACGGCCCAGCACCTCAACGATGCCCATTACCGCCAGCTCTTCCATTTCATACCAGGCTTCGCAGCCTTCGGCTTGCATACGCGGCCCGGCGACACCAACAAAACGCGCATTCGGCAGGCGAGCCCGCAGCGCACGGATAAGACCGGCACCAAGAATATCGCCGGAGGTTTCTCCGGCGACGAGGGCTATCGTAAGAGGACGCGCGTCGATCATTAACGGATCAAACCACGTGTTGAACGCTCAAAGAATTGCATGAATGCGTCAACCTCCGGATGCTTAGCAGCAAGCTCAGCAATTTCCGGTTTCGCCTCTTCCAGCGTTTTACCGCTGCGGTACAGCAATTTGTACGCGTTACGAATAGCCACTAACGCTTCTCTGCTAAAGCCGCGACGTTTCAGACCTTCAATGTTCACACCGAACGGTGTGGCATGGTTGCCCTGAGCGATCACGTAAGGCGGTACGTCCTGGGCAACGCCAGAACAGCCGCCAACCATCACGTGCGCACCGATAATGCAGAACTGATGCACTGCGGTCATGCCACCGATGATTGCAAAGTCGTCGACGGAAACATGTCCCCCCAACGTTGCGTTATTTGCGAGGATACAGCGATTCCCAACGATGCAATCGTGCGCAATGTGCGCATTGATCATCAGCAAGTTATCGCTACCCACCTTCGTTAATCCACCACCCTGTACTGTGCCACGGTGGATGGTGACGCTTTCGCGGATGCGGTTGCGATCGCCAATTTCCACACGAGTCGGTTCACCAGCATATTTTAAATCCTGGTTAACCTCGCCGATGGAGGCGAACTGATAAATCTCGTTGTCACGACCGATAGTCGTATGACCATTCACGACGACATGAGATTTCAGTACGGTACCCTCACCAATTTCGACGTGAGGTCCCACAATACAAAATGGGCCAATGTGAGCGTTAGCACCGATAACGGCACCGTCTTCAACAATGGCGGTAGGATGAATAAAGGCGGTTTTATCAATCACGTATCAGGCCTCCCGGCTACGTGCACACATCATAGTAGCTTCACAAACAATTTTACCGTCTACCAGCGCAACCCCTTTAAAACGGGTCAGGCCACGGCGGGTTTTTTCGAAAGTGACTTCCATGATCATCTGATCGCCTGGCACAACAGGACGCTTAAAGCGCGCTTCGTCGATACCGGCGAAGTAATACAGCTCACCCGGCTCCAGTTTACCAACGCTTTTAAACGCCAGAATACCGGTTGCCTGCGCCATTGCTTCAAGAATCAGCACGCCCGGGAAAATCGGTTTGCCAGGAAAGTGCCCCTGGAAAAACGGCTCGTTTACCGAAACATTTTTGACTGCGCGCAGAAAACGACCTTCTTCAAAATCCAGCACGCGATCAACCAGTAAGAACGGGTAGCGGTGCGGCAGAAGCTCCAGGATCTCTTCAATGTGCAGAGTATGAGTGTCAGTAGTCAAAATACTCTTCCTGTCCAAATATACTAAAAGGCAATAATAACACGGCCCGCGGCAATCATAAGAATGCCAACAGGCCGGGAAGTATATACACTTTATTCTTCGAGGTGCAGAGGCTTTTCTGTCCCCCGAATTCTTCTGTGTACAAGCGTTATGCGGATGAATTATTCGTCTTGCTGATTAACCTTGCGCTCGATAGCTTTCAGGCGCTTGCTCATATCATCAATATTCATCACCAGGGCTGCGGTTTTTCGCCACACTTTATTCGGTTGCAGCGGGATACCTGAGGAGTAAATACCCGGCTCAGTGATAGGACGCATGACCATCCCCATCCCCGTTACGGTAACCTTGTCGCAAATTTCCATGTGCCCGTTGATTACGCTGGCGCCGCCAATCATGCAATAGCGACCAATTTTCAAACTACCCGCCATGATAACGCCACCAGCAACCGCGGTATTGTCGCCAATCACAACGTTATGTGCAATCTGACACTGATTATCGATGATGACGCCATTACCAATACGAGTGTCATCCAGCGCACCACGATCGATTGTGGTACATGCGCCGATCTCGACGTTATTGCCGATAATGACGCGACCAAGCTGTGGGATTTTAACCCAGTTGCCACGATCGTTGGCATAGCCAAAGCCGTCAGAACCTATCACCGTGCCTGATTGGATCAGGCAATTTTCACCGATCTCAATCTCATGGTAAATGGATACATTGGCCCACAGACGCGAACCCGCGCCAATTTTCGTATTTTTCCCAACGAAGCAACCCGGACCGATGACCACGTTATCGCCCAGGCTGACGCCAGATTCGATCACGGCGTTCGCGCCAATTGCTACGTTGCTACCCAGCTGAGCCGTTGGATCAATTACTGCTCCAGGCGCGATGTTTTGCGCAGGCTGCGGCGTGGTATCAAGAATTTGCGCCATACGTGCGTAGGTCAGGTAAGGATTTTTTACGACCAGCGCAGCGCTGTTGGCAAAAGGAAGATCGTCCTGCGTCATTACAACGGCAGAGGCCTGACATGCGGTCAGGTGTTCACGGTACTTAGGATTGACCATGAAAGTGATGTGGCCCGCTACGGCAGATTGCATGGACGCAACGCCGGTGATGACGATATCGCCATCACCGTGTAGTTCTGCATCCAACTGCTGAGCTAAATCAGCCAGTCGAATTGAAGGCATTACTTATTTAACCTGTTTCAGTACATCAGCAGTGATGTCTTTTACATCGTTGCTGTTGTAAATAACGGCGTTGGAAGGAATAACCAGATCAACACCCTGATCAGAAGCCACTTTTTTCACTGCGGTCTGGATACGAGTCACCAGTTTGCCACGTTCTTCATTAGAACGACGGGCCTGATCCTGCTCGAAAGCCTGCGCTTTTTGAGCAAATGCCTGACGACCAGAAGTGATGTCTTTTTCCAGCTTGCTGCGATCGCTTGCCTTCATCGTGGAACCATCGCGCTGCAAACGCTGTGCTTTTGCTTGCAGGTCGGATTCCATGCTTTGCAGTTCGCTCGCGCGGCCGCCGAATTCGTTTTTCATCGTCTGAGAAACGCCGGAAGTCTGCGCAACCTGCTGCAGCAGGCTACCCATATCAACAATCGCAATTTTGTCAGCGGCCTGAGCCGACGCAGCCATTGCCAAACCGAAACCTGCAGCTAATAACAACTTTTTCACAATTAACTCCTTACCATCCCGTTTGTACCCGGAGGTACAGTTCTTTGCGTGGCCGGGCTTTCTATTGAAAACCTCAGCCATCACTACACTGCTGGTGCATTCCATTGCAGTACGGCGTTACCAGGTTTTACCAATGTTAAACTGGAACTGTTCCGCTTTGTCTCCATCGTACTTTTTAAACGGCTGGGCGTAGGAGAAAACCAACGGCCCCAATGGGGACATCCATTGTAATGCGATACCGGCTGACATGCGGATATTGCTCGGATCGCTATAATCCGGAATACCCAGCGCTTTCATCTGCGCGGTATTTTGCCAGTTTGTATCCCACACGCTACCCGCATCCCAGAAGAACGAGGTACGCACAGAGTTGGCGTATTTATCACTGATAAACGGCGTCGGTGTAATCAGCTCGGCGCTGACAACGCCCATGGCGTTACCGCCCACCGCATCATCAGACTTACAGATTGAGTCTGCAATCGTGTTCTTACAGTTGCTCTGGTTGTTACCGCCGTAGTAAACCGCTTTCGGACCAATGTTGTTGGACTGGAAGCCACGCACGGTGCTGGAGCCACCTGCGTAGAAGTTCTCATAGAACGGCATCTCTTTGCCACCTAAACCATCACCGTAGCCCCAACGTGTACGACCTAAGACCACCCATTTGTGATCGTCGTCAATCGGGAAGTAGGAAGCGGTGTCGACAGTGACTTTGTAGAACTCGTTATCCGAGCCCGGAACCGTTACTTTACCGTTCAGGTTGACGCGTGAACCTTTCGTCGGGAAATAGCCGCGGTCAAGGTTGTTGTAAGTCCAGCCGTAGTTAAAGGTGAAATCATCCGCCGAATAACCGTTGCTGTCGTTCTGCGTGCTGGCGTTCTGTCCCACGGAATCCAGGTAACGCCACATTGCCACCTGCGGTTCCATCTTCGACAGGCTGTTATGAACATAGCCTAAGCCGGCGCGCAGCGTGTTGTATTCGTTGATCGGGAAACCGAGCGTACCATCAAGACCGTAGCTCTTGTTGGTATAGGACGACAGATCCGCATCGTCAGCTTTAAAGTCGTTATAGAAGATACGACCGCCGAGGCTCACGCCATCCACCGTAAAGTACGGGTTGGTGACGGAGAACTCTGAGTAGGTCTGATAGTCGTTTTTGGTCCCGCTGATACCGACAGAGTAGCCGGTACCTAACCAGTTATCCTGTTGAACGCCAACCTGGAAGCTGACGCCGCTCTCGGTGCCGTAGCCAACGCCGAAGTTAAAGCTACCGGTGTTACGCTCTTTTACCTTATAGACAACATCAACCTGATCCGGGCTACCCGGAATACGCTGGGTTTCCGTATCGACCGTTTCAAAATAGCCCAGACGGTTCAGACGCTCTTTACCTTGATCGACCAGATCGCTGCCCAGCCACGCCCCTTCCATCTGGCGCATTTCGCGACGCAGTACGGAATCTTTAGAGGTATCGTTACCTTCAAAACGGATCTTACGCACATAGAAGCGGTTACCAGCATCGACGTTGATATGCAGTTTAACCGTTTTGTCCGTGTCGTTGATTTCAGGCTGCGATTGAACGCGCGGATAGGCGTAACCATAGCGACCAAGAAGCTTTTTAATGTCATCTTCCATTTTGGTCACTTTGGCGCCGTTATACAGCTCACCCGGCTCGATTTTCGTCAGGCTTTCAATTTCCGCAGAGTGGCCTGCGAGATTACCGCTAACCTGCACACCAGAGAGTTTGTACTGATCGCCCTCGGTTACGTTAACCGTAATGTAGATGCCTTTTTTGTCCGGCGTCAGGCTAACCTGAGTCGAATCAATGTTGAAACGTGCGTAACCACGATCCAGATAGTAGCTGCGCAGGGTTTCCAGGTCGCCCGCCAGTTTCTGTTTCTGGTACTTACGATCGCCGACAACGTTCCACCACGGCACTTCATCACGCAGCTGGAAAGTGGAGATCAGCTGTTCCGTCGTGAAGGCATGGTTGCCGACAATGTTAATCTGTTGGATTTGCGCGGAAACGCCTTCCTGGAAGACCAGCTTCAGGTCAACACGGTTACGCGGCAATGGGGTGACGACAGCTTTGACGCTGGCGCTGTACTTACCCACGCTGTAATAGAAGTCTTCCAGCCCTTTTTCAATATCGGAGAGGGTGGTGCGATCCAGTGATTCCCCCACACGGACGCCAGAAGCTTCAAGGTTCTGTTTCAGCATGTCATCTTTCACCGACTTGTTGCCGGAGAAGGTGATGCTGGCGATTGTCGGGCGTTCTTTCACCTGAACGAGGAGCGTATCACCATCACGCAGGACACGAACATCCTCGAAGTTGCCGGTGGCAAACAACGCGCGAATGGTGTTACTGATATCTTCATCATTCACCGTATCGCCAGGACGAACTGGCATACTGAGGAGGGCCGCACCAACGGCGACACGCTGTAGGCCTTCGAAATGAATATCCTTCACTACGAATCCATCAGCACCGTATACGGTGGCGCTGCTAAACAGCAGCGACGCTATGAGCAACTTTTTCATCGCCATCGTTATTATGCGTTCTTCCTAACAAACTCTCTTACAAGCGAGAGAAATCATTGAAAAGTGCAAGCCCCATTAACAGCACCAGCAAGATAGAGCCAATGCGATAACTAAAGTCTTGAACTCGCTCGGATACCGGTCCGCCCTTCAGCTTCTCAATCGCCAAAAACAGCAGATGCCCGCCGTCAAGAACGGGCAGAGGGAACAGGTTAATGATGCCTAAGTTCACGCTTATCAAAGCAAGGAACATCAGGTAGTAAATCAACCCGAACTCCGCTGACATCCCAGCCCCCTGAGCGATAGAAATCGGCCCACTGAGGTTGTTCAGTTTTACATCACCGGTGATCAATTTCCCCAACATACTGACCGTTAGCTTCATCAACTGCCACGTTTTATCCGTGGCCTCAACGATGGCGCTAAATGGCCCGTACTGGCGTACTGTTTTGTATTCATCTGGCAGAGGAATGACTTTGGGCACCACGCCCGCAAACCCTTCTGCCTTGCTACCGGGCTTTGTATCCGGTATCAACGTCAAAGACAAAGGAGCCCCTTGTCTTTCCACTTCCAGCGCTAACGACGTACCTGGGTTATCCCGTACCAGCGTAACGAACGTCATCCACTGCGTTAACTGCTGACCATCGACTTTAACGATCCTGTCGCCAGCTTGCAAACCCGCTTTGCTGGCGGCGGAACCGGGTTGCACCTCCGCAAGCACCGGTTCAAGCTGCGCCGCCCGAGGACGAATCCCCAGCGACATAACCGGATCATCTTTATCAGGCGCAAAGGCCCAGTGACGTAAATCCAGCACCTTTTCCTGACGATTGTTACTGCCGAATGGCGCTACGCTGATGGTCGTCTGGCTATCGCCGATTTTAGACACCAACTGTAAGCGCACAGCATCCCAATCAGGCGTTTCGATACCATCAATCGCTTTAAGTTCCGTGCCGGGTGCAATTTGCGCGTTTGCAGCGATAGAGTTGGGCGTTATTTCACCAACAACCGGACGAACACCAGGGACACCGATGATAAACACCAGCCAGTAAGCGAAGATGGCAAAGATAAAGTTAGCGATGGGGCCGGCAGCGATAACGGCGGCACGCTGACCAACTGTTTTGTTATTGAAAGCGTAGTGGCGCATTTCCGGCGCAACGGCCTCAACACGCTCATCCAGCATTTTGACATAACCGCCCAGGGGGATCAGGGCGATGACAAATTCGGTGCCATGTTTGTCGGTGCGACGCCAGAGCGCTTTACCAAAACCGATGGAAAAACGCTCAACCCGCACGCCACAGCGGCGAGCAACCCAGAAATGGCCAAATTCATGCACGGTGATCAATACACCAAGCGCAACAATGAACGCCGCCAGATTCCAGAGAATGCTCAGCATAAAACCTTCCGTCAAATCGTCCTGAAAACCAGCAATAACAGGCAGGCAAATACAGGAACTGCCGCTGTCAGGCTGTCAATGCGATCCAGTATACCGCCATGACCCGGAATAAGATGCCCACTATCTTTAATTCCGGCTTCACGCTTGAACATACTTTCCGTGAGATCGCCCAATACAGAGGCTAACGCCGCAACCACCGAGCAAATAAAGAGCGTCGATGAAGTCACATCCAGATTCGCCCACGCACCGTAACCCCAGGAGATAATACCCGCCGTCAGCAGGCCTCCCAGGAAACCTTGCCAGGTTTTCCCCGGTGAGACTTTCGGTGCAAGCTTATGTTTACCAAATAGTTTGCCAAACATATAAGCGCCTGAATCGGCTCCCCATACGAGGATCATCACATACAGCAACCACAGTGCGCCGCTGTAGTGGTTTACATCGTAATGCCACACGCGCAGCGCCAGCATGCCCCAGAAAAAAGGGATAATCGTCAAGATCCCGAAAATCAGGCGCAAAATTTTAGAGTGACGCCATACCGCGGCAGTTGACGGGTAACTCAGCACCAGCACCAACGCCACCAGCCACCAGGCAAGAGAAGCCCAGAGCGAAATCGTCACCAGCGGATGATGGGTATTATGGTGATATTCCGGCAACGTAAACAGCATAAGGGTGAGTAAAAACCCGCATAATACGGCCAACCAAACCCGTTGACTCCGGGAAGTAAAGCCGCTTAATTGCCCCCACTCCCACGCAGCGAGCATGCAAACAGCGAGCGTAACGATCGCGAATCCCACCGGCGGCAGCAAAAAAAGCGCTGCAATAACAATGGGTATCAATACAAAAGCAGAAATCAGGCGATACTTCAGCAAAAGCAACCCCCATCAGGCTTTGTCGCCACCTGGCTCGGTACCGCCGAAACGACGCTCTCGATTGGCAAAGGCATGCAGCGCACCTTCAAAGTCTTGTTCATCAAAATCGGGCCAAAGAACATCTGTAAAGTAAAGTTCGGCATAGGCAATTTGCCAAAGTAAAAAATTACTTATGCGATGTTCCCCGCCAGTCCTTATCACTAAATCCACAGGAGCCAGCTCATGCATGCAGACTTGCTTATTGAGCGTTTCTTCATCAATTTGATCCGGGCGCAACAGCCCTTCCTGCACCTGCTCGGCAAGCTGCCGGACTCCCTGTACGATATCCCAGCGTCCACCATAGTTCGCTGCGATATTCAGCGTCAGCCCGGTATTCTGGGCGGTTAACGCTTCCGCTTTGCGGATTCTCTCCTGCAAACGCGTATTAAAACGACTGGTATCGCCAATAATGCGTAAACGCACATTATGGCGGTGCAGGCTTTTTACTTCGCTATCCAGCGCCCACACAAACAACTCCATCAGCGCACTCACTTCCTGCGCCGGGCGATTCCAGTTCTCGCTACTAAAAGCATAAAGCGTCAGCGCATCAATACCATTATTGGCGGCAAAAGAGACCGCACGGCGTACAGACTTCGCTCCGGCCCGATGACCAAAAGCCCGGAGTTTCCCTTGTCTTTTCGCCCAGCGACCATTGCCATCCATAATTATCGCTACATGGCGGCAGCCATGCGTTGGCAAACTTTCGCTTATCGGTTGGTTAGCAGACAACATAACGCGTTTTAGTCCCTGAAAAGGATTTAGCGGTACTCAGGAATACAAAAGCCTTTACGCAAAAAAGCCGTGTAAACCACGGCTTACACCAAACGCCATAATACGAACTGGCAATTTTGTGGCGCAGACTATATCACCGAAGCCCAACGCTAACAAATAGCACCGTCACTCATCGCTGTAATATCACTGGCTTGCGAGGCGCATCACTTGTTTTTGCGCAACGTCGCGTGCCTGTGCATCTACAGCCAGCACGTCATCAATGCTCTGCGGTTCGCGTAAATCCATCTGTTCAAGCACAGAAAGATTCAGGGCGGCAATATCTGTGAAACGGATAGCAGATGCCAGGAATGCCGAAACCGTTACCTCATTCGCCGCATTGAGCGCCGTTGTTGCCGCCTGCCCTTCGTCAGAAGCATCAATGGCCAGCTTCAGGCAAGGATAGCGGTCAAAATCGGGCTGCGCGAAACTTAACGAACTTAGTTTGCAAAAATCGAGGGCATTAACACCTGACGGCACGCGTTCCGGCCAGGCCATCGTATGAGCGATGGGCGTACGCATATCCGGCTCACCCAGTTGTGCCAATACACTGCCATCCTGGTAACGCACCATGGAGTGGATCACCGATTGCGGGTGAATCAACACTTCCATCTGGCGGGCAGAGGCATTAAACAACCAGCGCGCTTCAATGTATTCCAGACCTTTATTCATCATAGTGGCGGAGTCAACGGAGATTTTGCGCCCCATTGACCAGTTCGGGTGCCGACATGCCTGATCCGGCGTCATTGCGGCCAGATCGGAAAGTGGGGTCTCCCGGAACGGGCCACCAGACCCGGTAAGCAGAATAGACGAAACGCCATTCTGCTCCAGATCAGCGTACCCCAGGTTATGTTGAATTGTTTCCGGTAAACTCTGAAAAATAGCGTTATGCTCGCTGTCTACAGGCAAAAGCTGCGCCCCGCTCTCCTTCACCGCATCCATAAACAGACGGCCACACGTCACCAGAGCCTCTTTATTCGCCAGCAGCACCGTCTTCCCGGCGCGAATAGCAGCAAGCGTGGGTACCAGGCCCGCAGCACCCACAATGGCCGCCATCACCTGATCGACGCCGCTCAGCGCCGCCATTTCACAGGCTGCCTGTTGGCCACTCAGCACGTCTGTCCGGCTACCATGTTCCCGCAAAGCACGCTTCACCTGTTGCGCGCTTTCGTCATCGTCCATCACCGCAAATTTGGGAGAAAACTCAAGGCACTGCTCAACCATGCGGGTAACGTTTTTACCGGCAACCAGCGCAGTAACGGAGAAACGATCGGGATTGTGGCGAACCACGGCCAGCGTGCTGCAACCAATAGAACCCGTTGAGCCCAGAAGAGTTAAATGCTTCATGAAACGCTCGCAACATTGCAAGGATAAAAAGCAAAACGCCGCCAGCAAAGCCACTTTCGCAGCTCTCTGTACGGCGTTTTAGTCGGTTTGTTTCGAATCAGAACTGCATCAGTTCCGCTTCTTTGTCCGCCAGCGCCGCATCCACTTTTTTGATTGCAGCATCGGTCAGCTTCTGGACGTCATCCTGAGAACGACGATCGTCGTCTTCACTGATTTCTTTATCTTTCAGCAGTGCCTTCACTTTATCGTTCGCGTCACGACGAACGTTACGAACCGCAACGCGCGCTTGTTCAGCTTCGCCGCGTACAACTTTGATCAGATCTTTACGACGCTCTTCGGTCAGTGCCGGCAGCGGAACGCGAATATCGCTGCCCGCAGAGCTCGGGTTTAAACCGAGATCGGAGGTCAAAATTGCTTTTTCAACAGCCGGGCTCATTGAGCGGTCAAACACGTTGATTTTCAGCGTACGGGAGTCTTCAACGGTAACGCTAGCCAACTGACGCAGCGGTGTCGGCGTACCGTAATATTCCACAACGATGCCATCCAGCAGGCTCGGGGAAGCGCGGCCAGTGCGCACTTTGCTGATTTGAGTTTTGAACGCTTCGACGCATTTATCCATGCGTACTTCAGCATCTTTTCTGATATCGCTAATCACGTTACGGATCCTTGAAATCTTGTCGCAGGCAGGCCATACGGCGGGTGTGCTAAGTATAGCCTGTTCAATTTTTGGCACCCTGAAGATGCCAGAAAGAACTGCTCAATAAATTAAAGCGGAATCTTACCTTTATTTATTGCTTACGGGAATTATTCCGTAATCAATGTGCCTTCTTTTTCGCCCATGACAACGCGACGCAGCGCGCCAGGTTTGTTCATGTTGAACACGCGAATCGGCAGTTTGTGGTCGCGAGCCAGCGTAAAGGCCGCCAGATCCATCACTTTCAGTTCCTTATCCAGCACTTCGCTGTAGCTCAGCTGTTCGCACAGCGTGGCTGTCGGATCGAGCACCGGATCGGCGGTAAACACGCCGTCCACTTTGGTCGCTTTCAACACCACATCCGCTTCAATCTCGATACCGCGCAGGCAAGCTGCGGAATCGGTCGTAAAGAACGGATTACCCGTACCGGCGCTGAAAATTACCACACGGTTGTTGCGCAGCAGGCTAATCGCCTCTGCCCAGCTGTAGTTGTCGCAAACACCATTTAACGGAAACGCGGACATCAGACGTGCGTTCACATAGGCACGATGCAGCGCATCACGCATTGCCAGGCCGTTCATCACGGTCGCCAGCATACCCATGTGGTCGCCCACTACGCGGTTCATCCCCGCTTTCGCCAGACCCGCCCCACGGAACAGGTTGCCGCCACCAATCACCACGCCAACCTGAACCCCAAGTTCGACCAGCTCTTTAATTTCCTGCGCCATACGGTCAAGAATGCTTGCGTCAATACCGAAGCCTTCGGATCCCTGGAGCGCTTCGCCGCTCAGCTTAAGCAGAATGCGTTTGTAGACGGGTTTTGCATTGGTAGCCATGTTTCTTTCCTGAGACTGTCAACAATTGGACGGGGTTAATACCGGCGCTTATGATACGTCGCCTGCCAGCGCAAACACTAGTGTGCTGGCTGATTTTCAGATGAAGGGCATAAAAAGAAGCCGCCCTCAGGCGGCTCCTTTTTATTGATTAAGACTGCTTGGACATTGCAGCAACTTCTGCTGCGAAGTCAGTCTCAACTTTCTCGATGCCTTCGCCCACTTCGAAGCGGATGAAGCCAGTTACGTCAGCGTTGTGCTCTTTCAGCAGCTGAGCAACAGATTTGCTCGGATCCATAACGAAAGGCTGGCCAGTCAGAGAAACTTCACCGGTGAATTTCTTCATGCGGCCTTCAACCATTTTCTCTGCGATTTCTTTCGGTTTGCCAGACTGCATGGCGATGTCCAGCTGAACCTGGTACTCTTTTTCTACGACTTCAGCGGATACGTCTTCCGGTTTAACGAATTCCGGCTTGCTTGCAGCGATGTGCATTGCCAGCTGTTTAACCAGCTCGTCATCAGCGCCTTTAGCCGCAACCAGAACACCGATACGCGCGCCATGCTGGTAAGAACCCAGAACGTCACCTTCCAGAGCGGAAACGCGACGGATGTTGATGTTCTCACCGATTTTAGCAACCAGTGCAACGCGCTCTTCTTCGAACTGCGCTTTCAGAACTTCAACGTCGGTGATTTTGCCAGCAACAGCAGCGTCCAGAACTTTGTTAGCAAATGCCTGGAAACCACCGTCTTTTGCCACGAAGTCAGTCTGGCAGTTAACTTCCAGAATGATGCCGTAGGTGCCGTCGATTTTGGTGATGATCACGCCGTCAGCAGCAACGTTGCCTGCTTTTTTCGCCGCTTTGATCGCACCAGACTTACGCATGTTCTCGATCGCCAGCTCGATGTCGCCATTCGCTTCAGTCAGCGCTTTTTTGCAATCCATCATGCCTGCGCCAGTACGTTCACGCAGCTCTTTTACCAGGGATGCGGTAATTTCAGCCATTCTTTATTCCTCGGGAGAGATATGACCTGCACGGTTTGCAACCAAACAGGCTTAAAAGTGAAAAAGGGGGCCATTAACAGGCCCCCTAACCAAACTCGGTACTACCTGCTCAATAAGGGGCTCAACGAGCGTGCCTTATTACTCAGCTTCTACGAAGCTTTCTTCCGCCTGAGTAGCCAGATCCGAAGAACGGCCTTCACGAACGGTAGCAGCAACGGCATTCAGGTACAGGCTAACAGCACGGATTGCGTCATCGTTACCCGGGATAACGAAGTCAACGCCGTCCGGATCGGAGTTGGTATCAACGATAGCAAATACCGGGATACCCAGGTTGTTTGCTTCTTTGATTGCGATGTGCTCGTGGTCAGCGTCGATAACGAACAGTGCGTCCGGCAGGCCGCCCATATCTTTGATACCGCCCAGGCTGTTTTCCAGCTTGTCCAGTTCACGAGTGCGCATCAGCGCTTCTTTCTTGGTCAGCTTGTCGAAGGTACCGTCCTGAGACTGAGTTTCCAGGTCTTTCAGACGTTTGATGGACTGACGAACGGTTTTCCAGTTAGTCAGCATACCGCCCAGCCAGCGATGGTTCACGAAGAACTGGTCGCAGCTCAGAGCAGCTTCTTTTACCGCTTCGCTTGCTGCGCGTTTTGTACCAACGAACAGAATTTTGCCTTTACGAGCAGAAATTTTGTGCAGTTCAGCCAGAGCGTCGTTGAACATCGGTACAGTTTGCTCAAGGTTGATGATGTGAACTTTGTTACGCGCACCGAAGATGAACGGCTTCATTTTCGGGTTCCAGTAACGGGTCTGGTGACCAAAGTGAACACCAGCCTTGAGCATGTCGCGCATGGAAACAGTTGCCATGTTTAAAACCTCTATATAAAAGTTGGGGTTATGCCTCCACGTATCCCATATTACCGACCCCGAAGGGCACCCCGGAATATGTGCCGATACGTGTGTGTTATTACACAAAGTGAGATTTGTGGCTCCCATCCCAAAACAGGAACGGAAGTCCGGCGCGCTTTATACCATAAAACCCCGCCGGAAACCAATAGTTGTTGACGCAGCGTGCTGTTAATGATTCTCGATTTGGCACAACACTTGCCCGACTGTTACCATTGACAGCACTAATCCTGGTATAGTCGAAAAAATCGACACTGATGGACACATTCCATGGCTATCTCTATTAAGACACCTGAAGAAATCGAAAAAATGCGCGTCGCGGGTCGACTCGCCGCCGAAGTACTGGAAATGATTGAACCGCACATTAAGCCGGGCGTCAGCACCGGTGAACTGGATCGCATCTGCAACGACTACATCGTCAAAGAGCAGCACGCCATTTCCGCCTGCCTCGGTTATCACGGTTTCCCGAAATCTGTTTGCATCTCTATTAACGAAGTGGTGTGCCACGGTATTCCGGATGACGAAAAACTGTTGAAAGATGGCGACATCGTCAACATCGACGTAACCGTGATTAAAGACGAGTACCACGGCGACACCTCCAAAATGTTTATCGTCGGTAAACCGACCATTCTGGGCGAGCGCCTGTGCCGCGTAACCCAGGAGAGCCTTTACCTGGCACTGCGCATGGTCAAACCAGGCATCCGCCTGCGTACGCTGGGCGCCGCTATTCAGAAATATGTTGAAGGTGAAGGCTTCTCCGTCGTGCGCGAATATTGCGGCCACGGTATTGGCCGCGGTTTCCATGAAGAGCCGCAGGTGCTGCACTACGATGCGGACGATGGCGGTGTGGTGCTGCAAGCGGGCATGACGTTTACCGTCGAGCCGATGGTAAACGCCGGTGATTACCGTATTCGCACCATGAAAGATGGCTGGACGGTGAAAACCAAAGACCGCAGCCTGTCTGCGCAGTATGAGCACACAATTGTCGTCACCGAAACCGGCTGCGAGATCCTGACGCTGCGCAAAGATGACACCATCGATGCCGTGCTGACTGCCGCCTGATTCTGACATTGCCAAACGCACTAAACGGTCCGCTCTGCGGGCCGTTTTTTTTACCGCACTCCCCTGCTGCGTCATACATATAAACGACTTTTCATTTTTCATTATCTCTTTTAAGTTGTTTTGCTATGCATATGCACTCCAGACGGGTGGCCCATAATGAGCAACATCACTTCAGAACAATTTGTCAGCGCGGTACAACCCACCCTTCCCGGCCAGCCTGAATATCCAGGGGTTTGGTCACAAGATCAATTCCAGTGCGCACATATCAAAACGCATATTGAAGCGTTCCAGCAGTGGCTGGGGCATGTCTTTGACGCGGGTATTTCAGCCGAGCAATTAATCGAAGCGCGCACCGAATTTATTGATCAACTTCTGCAACGCTTATGGCTGGAGTACGGTTTTGGCGACGTCAGCGATACCGCATTGGTTGCAGTGGGCGGCTATGGTCGCGGCGAGCTGCATCCGCTATCGGATATTGATTTACTGATCCTCAGCCGTACCAAGCTTTCCGACGAACAAGCGCAAAAGATTGGCGAGCTGCTCACGCTGCTGTGGGATGTCAAACTCGAAGTGGGACACAGCGTTCGTACGCTGGATGAGTGCTTACAGGAAGGATTATCGGATCTCACTGTCGCAACCAACTTAATTGAATCACGCCTGCTGATTGGCGACGTTGCGCTGTTTCTGGAACTGCAAAAGCATATTTTTAGCGACAACTTCTGGCCATCGGAAACCTTTTTCCCGGCCAAAGTGGCGGAACAAAACGAGCGCCACCAGCGCTATCACGGCACCAGTTACAATCTGGAACCCGATATAAAAAGTAGCCCCGGCGGTCTGCGTGATATTCACACCCTGCAATGGGTTGCTCGTCGTCACTTTGGTGCCACCTCACTGGATGAAATGGTGGGCTTTGGCTTTCTGACTGAAGCCGAGCGCAATGAGCTGAACGAGTGTTTGCATCTGCTTTGGCGAATCCGTTTCGCGCTGCATCTGGAAGTGAATCGCTACGACAACCGGCTTCTGTTCGACAGGCAACTGAGCGTAGCGCAGCGTCTGAATTATGTCGGCGAAGGCAACCAGCCCGTCGAACATATGATGAAGGATTTCTTCCGCGTCACCCGCCGTGTCGCGGAACTGAACCAGATGCTGTTACAGCTCTTCGATGAAGCGATTCTGGCGCTGACCACCGACGAGAAACCGCGCCCGATTGACGACGAGTTCCAGTTGCGTGGTTCACTTATCGATTTGCGTGACGAAACGCTGTTTATCCGTGAGCCGCAGGCCATCCTGCGCATGTTCTATATTATGGTGCGCAACAGCACCATTACTGGCATCTACTCCACCACGCTGCGCCACTTGCGCCACGCCCGCCGCCATCTGACGCAGCCGCTGTGTTATATCGCCGAAGCGCGCTCTATTTTCCTCAGCATGTTGCGCCATCCGGGTGCCGTCAGCCGTGGTCTGCTGCCGATGCACCGCCACAGCGTGTTGTGGGCTTATATGCCACAGTGGTCGCACATCGTTGGCCAGATGCAGTTTGACCTGTTCCACGCCTATACCGTGGATGAACACACCATTCGCGTGTTGCTGAAGCTGGAAAGTTTTGCCAAAGAAGAGACGCGCAATAAGCACCCTTTATGCGTGGAACTGTGGCCGCGTTTAACCCACCCGGAGCTGATCCTGATTGCAGCGCTGTTCCATGATATCGCCAAAGGGCGTGGCGGCGACCACTCCGTGCTGGGCGCACAGGATGTGCTGAAGTTCGCTGAATTACATGGGCTTAACTCACGCGAAACCCAGCTTGTCGCCTGGCTGGTGCGCCATCACCTGTTAATGTCGGTCACCGCCCAGCGCCGTGATATTCAGGATCCGGAAGTGATCAAGCAGTTTGCCGAAGAGGTACAAACGGAGAACCGTCTGCGCTTCCTTGTCTGCCTGACTGTGGCGGATATCTGTGCCACTAACGAAACCCTGTGGAACAGCTGGAAGCAGAGCTTGCTGCGCGAGCTCTATTTCGCGACTGAAAAACAGCTGCGTCGCGGCATGCAAAATACGCCGGACATGCGCGAGCGTGTGCGCCATCACCAGCTTCAGGCGCTGGCGTTGTTACGTATGGACAACATTGATGAAGAGCAATTGCATCAGATTTGGGCACGCTGTCGGGCGAACTACTTTGTGCGCCATAGCCCAAACCAGCTCGCCTGGCATGCACGGCACTTATTGCAACATGATCTGAGCAAACCGATGATTTTGCTTAGCCCACAGGCGACGCGCGGCGGCACGGAGATCTTTATCTGGAGCCCTGACCGCCCCTATCTGTTCGCGGCAGTGTGCGCCGAGCTTGATCGCCGCAACCTGAGCGTCCACGACGCGCAGATTTTTACCACACGCGACGGTATGGCAATGGACACCTTTATAGTGCTGGAACCGGACGGCAGCCCACTCTCCGCCGATCGCCACGATGCAATTTGTTTCGGGCTGGAACAGGCCATTACACAACACACCTGGCAGCCGCCGCAGCCGCGCCGCCAGCCTGCCAAATTGCGCCACTTTACCGTCGATACCGAAGTGAATTTCCTGCCGACCCATACCGACAGAAAATCGTTTCTTGAATTGATTGCCCTTGACCAGCCAGGGCTGCTTGCCCGCGTCGGGCAGGTGTTTGCGGATCTGGGAATTTCGCTGCACGGGGCGAGAATTACAACCATTGGTGAGCGAGTAGAAGATTTATTCATAATCGCCACTGCCGACCGGCGTGGCCTTAATAATGCGCTGCAAAAGGAGGTGCAACAACGGTTGACAGAGGCCCTCAATCCAAACGATAAAGGGTGATTATTTTTTTACACAGATGGAAAGAGTAAACAATGCAGCAGTTACAGAACGTTATTGAAGCCGCTTTCGAGCGTCGCGCAGAGATCACCCCGGCAAATGCCGATACCGTTACCCGTGAAGCGGTGAATCAGGTTATTGCCCTGCTCGATTCCGGCGCACTTCGCGTCGCAGAAAAAATCGATGGCCAGTGGGTCACTCACCAGTGGCTGAAGAAAGCGGTTCTGCTCTCTTTCCGCATTAACGATAACCAGGTTATCGACGGTGCGGAAAGCCGCTACTTCGACAAAGTCCCGATGAAATTCGCCGACTACGACGAAGCGCGTTTCCAGAAAGAAGGTTTCCGCGTAGTGCCGCCAGCAGCAGTGCGCCAGGGTGCGTTTATCGCCCGCAATACCGTGCTGATGCCGTCTTATGTCAATATCGGCGCTTATGTTGATGAAGGCACCATGGTGGATACCTGGGCGACCGTCGGCTCTTGTGCGCAGATCGGTAAAAACGTTCACCTTTCCGGTGGCGTAGGTATTGGCGGCGTTCTGGAACCACTGCAGGCAAACCCGACTATCATTGAAGATAACTGCTTTATCGGCGCACGTTCTGAAGTGGTGGAAGGTGTTATCGTTGAAGAAGGTTCTGTCATCTCGATGGGTGTGTACATCGGTCAGAGCACGCGTATTTACGATCGTGAAACCGGCGAAGTGCATTATGGCCGCGTACCGGCAGGCTCAGTGGTTGTTTCCGGCAACCTGCCGTCTAAAGATGGCAAATACAGCCTGTATTGCGCGGTAATCGTGAAAAAAGTGGATGCGAAAACGCGCGGCAAAGTAGGTATTAACGAACTGCTGCGTACCATCGACTAAGTCGGTCCCTCTTCCTGCCAGGAAGAGGGTGATATATCCCGCCTTTTTTGCATTCGCAGGTGGAAAAAATAGATTTTTTCGTTAATTATTCATAGGTTATGTTGAGCTTAAGGGTACCGCTATGTACGATAATCTGAAAAGTTTAGGCATCACCAATCCCGATGAAATCGATCGCTATAGCCTCCGCCAGGAAGCCAATAACGATATTCTGAAAATCTATTTTCATAAGGATAAAGGCGAGTTTTTTGCCAAGAGCGTCAAATTCAAATACCCACGCCAGCGTAAAACTGTTGTCGCCGACGGTGTCGGTCAGGGGTATAAAGAGGTGCAGGAAATCAGCCCGAACCTGCGCTATGTGATTGATGAATTGGATCAAATCTGCCAGCGCGATCGCACGGAAGTGGATCTGAAACGTAAGATCCTGGACGATCTGCGCCACCTGGAAAGTGTTGTTACCAACAAGATCAACGAAATCGAATCCGATCTTGAAAAGCTGACACGCGGGAAGTAAAACGCGGGGTCTATCGCATTGTGCCGGGCTCACTACCCGGCACAACATCATTTTTAATGTTGTTCGTCTAACTGCAGCGCCACATACAGCAGCAACCGATCATCGAAGTTCCCCAAATCCAGCCCGGTCAGTTCCGAGATCCGGTTCAAACGATACTCCAGCGTATTGCGATGAATAAACAGCGCTTTAGATGTTGCCAGTGGCTGCACATTATGGCGAAACCATGCTGCCAGCGTGCGACGCAACAGGCCGTTATTATCCATCGCTTTTAAACGTGACAATGGTCGTGCCAGCTCGTTGGCCTGCCAACCGCCGCGTAAGCTGTCGAGCAACACCGGTAACATCAAATCCTGGTAAAAATAGCTACGGCTTTCCGGCATACGCTGTTTACCCACCATCATGGTGGTGCGTGCGGTACGGTAAGAACGGGCAATGCTGCCAGGACCGGTGAAATAATTGCCCAGCGCGACGCGAAAACGCAGCTGGCCGTTCTCTTTCATACGCGTGATCAGCTGCTCCACCCGCTTGCGATGATCTTCCGCATCCCAGCGACCAAACTGGTTAAGCGCTGGTTTCAGCACGACCATTTCGGTCAGCGAAACAATAGCAATCAGGTTGTTGCGCTCGGGTGTGGTAAGGGCATTTTGCAGTTGCTGTAACTCAGCCATGGCGCTGTCTACGCCCAACTGACCGCTGTCCACTTCCACCACTGCCACCACGCGCGGCTGGTTTAAATCAATACCTAAACGCTGCGCCCATTCGGTCAGAGCAGGCGTGTGCTCTTCCGCCTGGATCAGGTTCATGACCAGTTCTTCGCGCAGACGGCTGTCCTGCGCCAACAGATGCATCAGACGAGATTGTTCCAGCATCATCTCGGCGGTCATGCAGACTAATTCGCCATATTTGCGTAACGTCTCAGGTTCACCCGTCAGGCCAATAACACCCACGATTTCCCCTTCAAGACGTAACGGCAGGTTGATGCCCTGGCGCACGCCGTGCAGATGGCGGGCAACCGCATCGTCGATATCCACCACGCGCCCTTGCGAGAGCACCAGTAGCGCCCCTTCGTGCAATTCACCAATTCGTTCGCGGTCACCGCTACCAATGATACGGCCCCGTGCATCCATCACGTTAATGTTCGTATCGATGATACGCATCGTGCGCGCCACGATATCCTGTGCCATTTTGGTATCAAGATGCCAGCCAGCCATGTAACCCTCCCGTGTGCAGAGCCCAAGCATAGGGAAGATAATTACCGTACGCACTGTGCAATTGCACAAAGCGGCATTCAGAAGTATGGAGTTGTGGAAGGCTTCACAAAACAGAGGAAAGGCCCTCTTCCCGTCGTCAGGGAAGAGGGTGTAGAGCGGATTACTGCATCAGCAGGTAGATAGAGGTGTCACCGCGCTGAATGTTCAACGCCAGCACAGAAGGTTTACTGTCGAGGATTTTGCGCAACTCGGCGATATTTTTCACCGGCTGCTGGTTCGCGCCGACAATCACATCGCCTTTTTTCAGGCCAATCTGTGCCGCCGGGGTATTGGCTTTCACCGAATTAACCACCACGCCGCCATCTTTGCCTTTGTTGCTCATCTCCGCACCTTCAATACCGCTGAAGATGGTGCTGGAATCAACCTGATTCTGGCTGCTTTGCTGCAACTCAAGCGTAATGTTCACCGGTTTGCCATCGCGCAGCAGGCCAAGTGCGACTTTGCTGCCGATCGGCATTGAACCGACTTCCGCACGCAGCGCGGCAAAGCTGCTAATCGGTTTACCGTTAAGCGAGGTGATCACATCCCCTGCTTTCACACCGGCTTTCGCGGCGGCAGAATTCGGCATGACCTGGCTGACAAACGCCCCGCGCTGCGCATCGACCTTCATCGCTTTCGCCAGCTCAGAGTTCAGTTCGGTTCCCATAATACCCAGTTCACCACGACGAACCTGGCCGAACTCGACCATCTGCCCGGTGAGGTTTTTCACCATGTTACTTGGGATGGCAAAACCGATACCAATGTTGCCGCCATCCGGTGCGAGGATCGCGGTGTTAATACCGATCAGTTCACCATTCAGGTTCACCAGCGCGCCGCCGGAGTTACCGCGGTTAATCGCGGCATCCGTCTGAATAAAGTTTTCGTAGTTTTCCGCATTCAGGCCGCTGCGCCCCAGCGCGGAGACAATCCCGGACGTCACCGTTTCACCGAGGCCAAACGGGTTACCAATCGCCACGGTGTAATCCCCCACGCGCAGCGCATCGGAATCCGCCAGTTTAATCGCCGTCAGGTTTTTCGGATCCTGAATCTGAATCAGCGCAATGTCGGAACGCGGGTCTTTACCCACCACTTTGGCGTCAAATTTACGCCCGTCACTCAGCTGCACTTTGATGGTGGTAGCGTTATCGACCACGTGGTTGTTGGTCACCACATAGCCTTTCGCGGCATCAATGATTACGCCGGAACCCAGCGCCATAAATTTCTGCTGCTGGCTATCGCCCTGCCCGCCCGGTGCGCCGCCGCCCTGACAGAACGGCGAACTCTGGAACGGGGAACCATCCTGGCAGAACGGTGAATTATCACCAAAGAACTGCTGGAAGTTGCGCGGCATACGCGGTGTGTTTACCGTGGTGCTGCCTTCAACATTGATACTCACCACTGATGGCATCACTTTTTCCAGCATCGGCGCGAGGCTAGGCATTTGCTGCGATGTCGTGGCCGTGGACGATGCCGTTTCCGCTGCCATAGCCGACAGAGGAGACAGCGCCAAACTTAAACTTAAAGCCAGTGCACTCATTGCTAACGTGGTTTTTTTCATGTCTCTCACTCTTTACCGATTAACGCAAACTGCTGTGTATGTGTCACTCAGAGTCGATTTATAGCGTGAAGTTCAGGTATTAAGTGTCTGGAAAAAGTAAAAATTTATTGTCGTTCTTTACAATTCAACGGCGTTATTCCACCGCCATCAAACGACGATATTCATCCCATGAATATAAATCCGTCATCCCGCTGATATAATCCTGAATTAATCGACAACGATGATAATACTCCAGCACCGGATACTCTGCCGCGTCGGGCGATAATTTGCTCACCGCCTCAACATAGGCTAGCCGGTGGCGCGTCGAAAGTTTTTGAAACAGGCGCGATTCAATCGGAAAACGACGCAAACGCTCTTTTTCCACCAGCTCGGCAAAATCCGCCGTTGATAATTGTAACAGCGGACGATAAATATCCAGCAAACCACTGATGACGCGATAGCCTTGTAATTCCAGCTGCTCAACGTCGGGATGGCTGAACACCTGTTTTATGGCGACATTTTTATATAATTCAAGTAGCTGACTAAAGCCGCTTTCATCTTCCAGTAACGCATGATTGAATTCGCCGCTGAAAATCTGCGGCAAGTTATCAATAAAACGCTGTGCCGCGTACGGCACCAGTTTATTCAGCGTATTGACGCGCAGATACATGAAAAATTGATCTTCCGCGCTGCGACTCATCGAATTAGCGCGTGATTTCTCCCACGCGTTTTCAACAACCTGAGCAAACAACGATCCTTTTTCATGCTGCCCCCAGGCGTCATAAAGATGCTGATAAAGTTGTTCTGCGCTAAATATCCGTTTTTCTACCGCATCTTCTAAATCCGCCACGCAATAGGAAATATCATCCGCCGCTTCCATTATCCACGTCAGCGGAAAGCGGCTGTAAGTATCGAGGTTTAATTCTTTACGCAGCCGTTCTACATAGGCTTCTTCAGAAAAATAGTAACCCGGTTTTTTCATTAAATAGCTGTGTGATGCCGGCGGCTCACCAATCCACCACGCCGGGCGCGTATATTTTAAAATACAGCCGACCTGCGCCCAGGTCAGGTTCATACGCATTAATGTGTGAACCAGGCGGATCCCCTGGGCGTTACCTTCAAAATGGCTTAAATCATGGCGCACTTTCCGGCGTAACGCATTCAGTGTGTCTTCGCCCTCGCGCAATTTAAGCGCCACCACTTCGCAGCGATCATCCGAGAGCGGTTGGCTCACCGCATCATCCGGCGCCAGGCGCTGGCGAAACCAGTCATTGATTGCCGCTTCACCAAAATGGCCAAACGGCGGGTTGCCGATATCATGCATCAGGCACGCCATCTCAACGATACTTTCAAACGGCCCGGTCAACTCATCCAGACCGTAGGTTTCCAGCAGGCGCTGCTCTTTCAGGCGGCTCAAAATCTCTTTGGCGATATAACGCCCCACTTGCTGAACTTCCAGCGAATGCGTCAAACGCGTACGCACCGCCGCGTTACGCTCCAGCGGGAAGACCTGGGTTTTTTGCTGCAAACGTCGGATAGCGGCAGAGTTGATAATGCGCCCACGATCGCTTTCAAAGATGCGCAGTATTTCACGTTCGGTTTTTACACCCTGCGGTGAACGGTAGCGGCGGCGCCAGTTTATCTTGTTGCGAAAGTCGATCTCTGCCATTTCCTCTCCTGTGCTTAGCGTCACGGGATATCATGCAATTGTGTATGCCATGATAGACTATGCCCTGAAAACGTAATCCTGTCTTATCACATTAGCGAGTATCTCCATGAAAATTGGCATTATTGGTGCAATGGAAGAAGAAGTTACGCTGCTGCGTGACAAAATCGAGAACCGTCAGACACTGAACGTCGGCGGGAGCGAAATCTACACCGGTACGCTGAATGGTACAGAGGTTGCGCTACTGAAATCCGGCATTGGTAAAGTGGCTGCCGCCATGGGCGCGACGCTGCTGCTGGAGCGCTGCCAGCCGGATGTGATCATCAATACCGGTTCTGCCGGTGGCCTTGCAGCGACGCTGAAAGTGGGCGATATCGTGGTTTCCGACGAAGCGCGTTATCACGATGCTGACGTAACCGCCTTTGGCTATGATATTGGTCAATTACCCGGCTGCCCGGCAGGTTTCAAAGCGGATGACAAACTGGTTGCCGCAGCAGAAGCCTGCATTGGCGAGCTGAACCTGCACGCCGTACGCGGCCTTATCGTCAGTGGCGACGCCTTTATTAACGGTGCCGACGGTCTGGCGAAAATCCGCCACAACTTTCCGCAAGCGATCGCCGTTGAGATGGAAGCGACCGCCATCGCGCACGTTTGCCATAACTTTGGCGTGCCGTTTGTGGTGGTCCGCGCTATTTCCGACGTGGCGGACCAGCAATCCCATCTGAGCTTTGACGAATTCCTGGTGGTGGCTGCGAAGCAATCCAGCCTGATGGTTGAAACCCTGGTGCAGAAACTGGCGCGTGGCTAACTCTCTTTTCAGGGCGCTTGCCGCCCTGCTTATTCTGCTTCCGGCGTGGATTTTCGCCGCACCGCGTGTTATCTCACTTTCGCCAGCCAATACTGAACTGCTTTTCGCTGCGGGCATTACCCCTGTCGGCGTCAGCAGCTATTCCGACTACCCGCCACAAGCCGCGAAAATTGAGCAGGTGGCAAGCTGGCAAGGGATCAATCTGGAACGTATTGTCGCGCTGAAACCGGATCTGGTACTGGCCTGGCGCGGCGGCAATACCGAACGCCAGGTAAATCAGCTCAAGCAGTTCGGTATCACCGTGATGTGGGTTGATGCGATCACCATTGAGCAGGTCATCGAGACGCTGCGTAAGCTCAAAGCATACAGCCCGCATCCGCAGCAGGCAGAACAAGCGGCGCAGAAGCTGCTTTCTCAGTACCACGAATTGAAAACCCGCTACGCCAGCCTGCCGAAAAAGCGTGTGTTCCTGCAATTTGGCGCGCAGCCGCTGTTTACCAGCGGAAAAGGCTCGATTCAAAACCAGGTGCTGGAGTTGTGCGGAGGGGAAAATATCTTTGCCGCCAGCCGCGTACCGTGGCCACAAGTGAGCCGTGAACAGGTGCTGGCGCGCCAGCCGCAGGCGATTGTGGTGGCAGGTGATGAAAAAGAGATCCCGCGAATCGAACAGTTCTGGCGAAACCAGCTCAATGTACCGATTATTTCTCTGCACGGTGACTGGTTTGAACGGGCAAGCCCGCGTATTATCCTCGCCGCTCAACAACTCTGCACTGCCCTTGCGCAGGTGAAATAACCGGGGAATTCACCATGCTGGTTTACTGGCTGGATATTATCGGCACCGCCGTATTTGCGATTTCAGGCGTTCTGCTGGCGGGAAAACTGCGAATGGATCCGTTTGGTGTGCTGGTACTCGGCGTGGTCACCGCCGTTGGTGGTGGGACGATCCGCGATATGGCGCTGGCGCACGGCCCGGTGTTCTGGGTTAAAGATCCAACGGATTTAGTGGTGGCGATGGTGACCTGCATGCTAACCATTGTGCTGGTGCGTCAGCCGCGTCGCTTGCCGAAATGGATATTACCGGTACTGGATGCCGTCGGGCTGGCGGTGTTTGTCGGCATCGGCGTGAATAAAGCCTTTCTCGCCGAAACCGGCCCGCTGGTGGCGATTTGTATGGGCGTCGTTACGGGCGTTGGCGGCGGGATTATCCGGGACGTGCTGGCACGCGAAGTGCCGATGATCCTGCGTACCGAAATCTACGCCACCGCCTGTATTGCGGGTGGCATTGTGCATGCGACGGCGTATCACTTTTTTGCCATACCGCTGGAAACGGCAAGTATGATGGGCATGGTGGTCACGCTGGTTATCAGGCTGGCGGCGATTCGCTGGCACCTGAAGTTACCCACGTTTGCGCTTGATGAATCAGGCAGATAACAAAAAGCCGTGTCAGTGACACGGCTTTTTTATGCACGATGGGATTGGTTAAATACTGAATGAAGAACCGCAACCACAGGTGCTGGTCGCGTTCGGGTTAGTCACCACAAAGCGGGAACCTTCCAGACCTTCGGTGTAGTCGACTGAACCACCAACCAGATATTGCAGGCTCATCGGATCAACCACCAGGCCAACGCCCTGCTTCTCAATGGTCATATCACCATCGTTGATTTGATCGTCAAAGGTAAAACCATACTGGAAGCCGCTGCAACCACCACCGGTGATGTAGACACGCAGCTTCAGATTTGGGTTATCTTCGTCCGCAATCAGGTTTTTTACTTTGTTGGCTGCCGCGTCGGTAAACTGCAGCGGCAACGCTACGTCATCACTCATGTCTTGCTCCCGTTGATACTGCGATCTGGTCAAATAGTAACCCGACCTTTTCAGCTATTATCCAATACGCTACTAAATCGTTCAAGTATTCTCCCGCGGCAACTCACTTTCGCGAGCCGCATCCTGCCTGGCAAGCGTACGTGCCAGGATCGCGGAATAGAGCGGTTTTCCGCCTAAAAACTGTGCTAACAGTGTCGCACCAAGACAGGTAATGATCATTGGCAAAATAAGCTGATAATTGTCAGTCATTTCCAGAACCAGCACGATCCCGGTCAGCGGCGCCCGCAGCGAAGCGGCCAGTAATGCCCCCATTCCGGCGATCGCGAACGTTCCCGCGTCGAGCTGATAATGCGGAAAAATCGCTGCGCTCGCGCTGCCAAACGCCATGCCTAATACCGTGCCAAGCGCCAGCATCGGCGCAAAAATGCCGCCAGGCGCACCGGAACTAAAACAGAGTAATGTGGTTGCCACACGAATAAGGAAAATAAACAGCAATGCGCCAACGGTATAATTGCCAGCGGTCGCAATCGGGATAAGCGCAAAACCGCCGCCGGAGAGCGCGGGCGCAATCAAGCCAAGAACGCCGCAGCCGCCGCCGATGACACCGCCAACCAACACCCATTTCCCGGTATGCCCGCCGTGGATACGCTGAAACAGATCCTGGGTGCGCAACACCAGCGTGTTAAATAGCGGCCCGATCGCGCCAAAAATCATGCCCAACAGCAGATAAAGCCACAGCGTATTCACCGGCGCATTGCTGAGCTTACCGACATCAATGACCGCCGCCTCGCCGTTAAACACGCGAAAGACAATGCTCGACATAATCACGCCGGTGAACACCGCTTTAATCGAGATCAGGTTGTAGTGAAACTGCGAACGCATCTCTTCTATGATGAAAAGAATGCCGGCCAGCGGCGCGTTAAACGCGGCGGAAAGCCCGGCTGCCGCGCCGGTCGCCAGCAACGTATGACGCGCTTCACCGCTGCGCAGGCGAAACAGATCGCTCATCATGCGCCCGATATTGCCGCCGATCTGCACAGTTGGCCCTTCCCGACCCAGCACCATGCCCGCGCCAAGCGTTCCCATCCCGCCGAAAAACTTAACCGGTAAGACCCGCCACCAGCGCACCGGACGCAGCTCCTCCAGCGCACCTTCAATTTCCGGAATGCCCGAACCGCCAGCCTCAGGCGCGAACCGACGCACCAGAAAATAGCCCATCATCGCCAGCACTGCCGAGCCAATAAAGGCCAGCGGCCACACCAGTGCGCTGTCCGCCACCTGCGCCAGCGCGCCAATCCGTGCGTTCAACACCGCGTTCACGGCTTTTTCAAAAAATACGCCGACCAATCCTGTGACGGCGCCCGCGACGGCGGCAACCAGCAAAATCGCCAGTGGCGTTTTATCGCGTTGCAGCATCTGGCGCATGATGTTGCGGCGTCGCCGTTGCTCAACCTGCTGTTGTTCAAATGAAGGGATTTGTGCTGACATGGGTTTTCGATAAGTAATACAAAAGGGGCATTTTACCCGGCAAGTGCCGCCGCGTCGCGGGCAAAATCCCTGCAAAATATGTCGTTTCACCGGGGCAAAACTTTCATAACATTCCCGTAATCACATAGAATGACCGGCATTGATTTTTCCACGAACCAGGAATGAAAAGCATGAGTAAGTCTGAAAACCTCTATAACGCAGCGCGTGAGCTTATCCCGGGCGGTGTGAACTCACCCGTACGCGCCTTTACCGGCGTGGGCGGTACGCCGCTGTTTATCGAGCGTGCTGACGGTGCTTATTTGTATGATGTCGACGGCAAAGCCTATATCGATTACGTCGGATCCTGGGGGCCCATGGTGCTCGGTCACAACCATCCGGCGATTCGCAACGCGGTGATTGAAGCCGCCAGCCGCGGCCTGAGCTTCGGCGCACCTACCGAAATGGAAGTCAAAATGGCGGAGCTGGTCACTGAGCTGGTGCCGACCATGGATATGGTGCGCATGGTGAACTCCGGTACCGAAGCGACGATGAGCGCCATTCGTCTGGCGCGCGGGTTTACCGGCCGCGATAAGATCATCAAATTCGAAGGCTGCTACCACGGTCACGCCGACTGCCTGCTGGTGAAAGCCGGTTCCGGCGCGTTAACCCTGGGCCAGCCGAACTCACCGGGCGTCCCGGCCGATTTCGCTAAACATACCCTCACCTGCACCTATAACGATCTCAGCTCGGTACGCGCGGCGTTTGAGCAATATCCGCAGGAGATCGCCTGCATTATCGTTGAGCCGGTGGCTGGAAACATGAACTGTGTGCCGCCGCTGCCGGAATTCCTGCCAGGCCTGCGCACGCTGTGCGATGAATTTGGCGCGTTGCTGATTATTGATGAAGTGATGACCGGTTTCCGCGTCGCGCTGGCGGGTGCGCAGGATTATTACGGTGTCACACCGGATCTGACCTGCCTTGGCAAAATCATCGGCGGCGGCATGCCAGTTGGCGCATTCGGCGGGCGTCGCGAGGTGATGGACGCGCTGGCACCTACCGGCCCGGTCTACCAGGCCGGTACGCTCTCCGGTAACCCGATTGCCATGGCGGCGGGCTATGCCTGTTTAACCGAAGTTGCCCAACCGGGCATTCACGCCACGCTGACCGAGCTGACCACGCAACTGGCCAACGGCCTGCTTGAAGCCGCGCAGGACGCCGGCATTCCGCTGGTGGTCAACCATGTCGGCGGGATGTTTGGTCTGTTCTTTACCGATGCCGATAGCGTGACCAGCTACCAGGATGTGGTGAAGTGCGACGTTGAACGTTTTAAACGCTTCTTCCATCTGATGCTGGAAGAAGGCGTTTATCTGGCACCGTCAGCGTTTGAAGCGGGCTTTATGTCGGTTGCGCACAGTGAAGAGGACATTGATAACACCATCGATGCCGCGCGTCGCGCATTCGCCAAATTGTAATTCGCAAAGCCTCTCCCCGACGGGAGAGGCGCTCTTTTAGCGGCTCTGCTTTCTCAGCAAATAGATAAAGTACGGCGCGCCGATAAAGGTCGACAGCAACCCGGCAGGGATCTGAAACGGAAACAGCAGCATCCGTCCGCACCAGTCGGCAAACACCAGAAGTAATCCCCCCACCAGCGCCGAAATCACCATATGCGGCATCGTGCGCCGAAAACCCATCATCCGCGCGATATGCGGAGCCATCAGGCCAACAAAACTCAGCGGGCCAATGGTCATCGTCGCTGTTGCCGTGAGCGCTGCCGCCAGTAACAGCAGGCCGACGCGCGACGATGTCAACGCCATCCCGACCGAACGCGCGGTATCACCGCCGAGCGGCAAGATCATTAACCAGCGACGACACAGCGGTGTCAGCGCCAGCAAAAGGACCATCATCGCTCCGGTACGCCAGACCTGCTCAGCAGAGGCGTTATAAGTACTCCCGGAGATCCACGTCAGGATCGTCGCCATACGCGGGTCGCCACTTGCCTGCAGCATCATCAGCAGCATGGTGAACGCGGTGCTGAGCGCCATCCCCGCCAGCAGCATTCGGTGCGGTGAAAATCCGCCGCGACCGGCGGCAACCATAATGATCAGTAGCGTCATCGCCGCGCCCAGACTACCGGCAGGCATCAACCAGCCAAACGCGTTACCCGGTACGAAGAACAGCATTAACACTACGCCAAACGCCGCGCCTGAGCTTATGCCCAGCACTTCCGGGCTGGCCATCGGATTACCGGTCAGGCGCTGAATAATACAGCCCGCCACCGCCAGCATCACGCCAGCGGTAAGCGCCGCGACAATGCGCGGCCAGCGCCACGGCATCAGTTCCTCAAGCAACTGACCGCTTGCGAAGTGCCAGCCTGCCGCGTCACGCCCGAAGGTCAGTGCTAACCCCATCGCCAGCAACAGGAGCACTAAGCCACCCAACGCAAACCACTGTACCTGCTGACGCTCAGCGGCCACGTTATCCCCGGCGTTCATTGCCGGAGCGCTCATACTGCGCAGACGCGGCAACAGCCACAGCAACAGCGGCGCACCAATCAGCGCGGTAATCGAACCGGTGGAAACCTCCATCCATACGCGTGTCAGCCACCAGATCACTTGATCGGAAAGCCAGAGGATCAGCGCGCCAATCAGTGGTGCCAGCAGCAGGCGTGACAACAAACGACGCGCACCGAGCATTTTCGCCAACAGCGGTGCAAACAGGCCGATAAAACCGATAATGCCGACCGCATTGACCAGTAACGCACTCAGCGCAATCGCCAGCGTCAGCGCTGCCAGACGCGCCAGCGACAATGCCAGGCCAAGATTTCGCGCAACGCCGTCATCCAGCCCCATCAGCGTCAGCGGGCGCAACAGCAGCAACGTTAACACCGCACAGCCAAGCAGCTGCGGCCACAAGCGCTGCACGATGCTCCAGTCGGTTTGCGTTAGCGTCCCGGTGCTCCATAAAAACATGCTTTGCAGCTGATCGTGATGGAACAGCGCCAGCAACTGGTTAATCGCCCCGCAATACAAGCTCACCACCAGACCGGCGAGGATCAACGTCACTGGCGACAAACGCTTGCCCCAGGCAACGCCAAACACCAGCGCACCGACCGCACATGCCCCGGCAAGCGCGGCAAACTGTGAAGCCAGCACACCGGGGATCGCCCACAGCGTGGTCACGGTAATGCCCAATTGCGCGCCGGTCGCCACACCGAGCGTGGTCGGTTCGGCAAGCGGGTTACGCAGCACCTGCTGAAACAGCACACCGACCAGACCAAGCCCGGCACCAACCAACAGAGAAATCACCAGACGCGGCAACAGGCTGTAGTGAAACAGCATCTGATCGATAAAGTTGATGTCCGGCGCGACGAATGCCTGCGCCCACTGCGCACGCGGCAAGGCGACGGTTAAATTGTTCCAGGTAAGCGCGGCGGCAGTGATAAACAGCACCGTCAGCAGCAACGCCGGGAAAGGCGAAACACGTCGGTTCATGCCCGGCCTCCCAGCGCGTTGTCCAGCACGCGGATAAAATGCATCGCCGACAGCGTTGCGCCATAAAACCAGACCGCCGGAACCCGCTGGAAACGCCCGGCGCGCACGAAGGGCATTGCCTGCCACAACGGCGTCGCCATCAGTTTTTGCATATCCTGCTCGTTACCGTGATCGAAACAGATAACATCAACGTCTTTGTATTCCGCCAGCCGGTCGATACCCACCGCCACGCTGCCCCAGAAAGAGGTTTCGCCGTGCCAGGCGTTACGAATACCCACGCTATCGAGCACTTCCTGGAACAGGCAGTTCGGCCCAAACGCCAGCACATGGCGCGGGTCGAGCAAGGTGATCATCAACAACGGGCGATCGCCACGACGCGCAAAATGCGGTTTTCGCGCTTCAATCAGGGCATCAAATTCGTCGAGATGTTTTTTCGCCTCCGCTTCCAGATTCAGGATCTGCGCCATCTCGTTTAACGAGTGCCTGGCCATGGCGAGCGGCTTTTTGCCATCGCTAAAAGTGAAGCCGCGTCCCGGCGCGATTTTCGCCAGCTTCGCTTCGGAAGGGCCATAACCTGCCGACCACACCAGCCAGGAGGGTTTCATTTGCGTCAGTAATTCGAGATTGGGCTCGGTACGTAGCCCAACGTCAATCACCGAAGCGGGCAGCGCAGGCTCGTTGACCCACAAGTTGTAACTCTGCACATCCGCCACGCCATAAGGCGCGACGCCGAGCGCCAGCAGCAATTCAACCGGCAGCCACTCCAGCGCGACAATACGCGTGGGATCGATCGCCGCTGCTTGCGCGCTGCGCATGTTCCACAACAGGGGAGAGAGCGCCATCGCCGTCAGTAAGCGACGACGGCTAATGTGATGTAATCCAGCCATCAGTAGACAAAACTCACCGGTGCTGCACCCGCAGGATGCGGCAGGATCCCCATCGGGATGCCGTAAATCTGTTCCAGCGTTTCGGCGCGCATTAACCTTTCCGGCGTCCCTTCGGCGATCATTTCACCGCCGCGCAGCGCCACCAGATAATCGCAATATCGCGCCGCCATATTGATATCGTGCAGCACAGCAATCACCGTCAGCCCGCGCTGCTGGCTCAACCGGTGCACCAGCGCCAGCACATCCACCTGATGGGCGATGTCCAGCGCCGAGGTGGGTTCATCCAGCAGCAGGCAACGGCTGTCCTGCGCTACCAGCATGGCAATCCACGCGCGCTGGCGCTCGCCGCCGGAAAGGCTATCCACCAGGCGGTGCGCCAGCGGTTTTAACCCCACCAGCGCAATCGCTTCTTCCACTTTTTCTCTGTCGGCAATGCCAAAACGTCCCAACGCCCCGTGCCACGGGTAGCGGCCAATCGCCACCAGTTCACGAACCGTCATCCCTTCCGCCTGCGGCAACTGCTGCGGCAGATAGGCCACTTTGCGGGCGAACGCTTTGCTGTTCCAGCTCTCAAGCGGCTGCCCATCAAGCAGGATATCCCCGTCCGATGGCGGCTGGTGGCGGCCAAGCATTTTCAGCAGCGTGGATTTACCGGAACCGTTGTGGCCAATCAAACCGGTGACTTTACCCACCGGAAAGGTGAGCGACAACGGGTGCAGCAACGTGCGTCCGGGAACACGAAAGGTGACATCGGTAAGTTGAAAGGTGGTATCGGGAAGCGCTTTGTTTTCCTGCATGATTGCCAACTTATAAAAGGGCACGGCGAACCGTGCCCGAAGAGAGATTAGAAGCGGAAGGTTGCTGTCGCCACCACCTGGCGTTCTGCGCCCCAGAAGCAGCCATAGGTGTCGAAACAGCTTGAGACGTATTCACGATCAAGCAGGTTAGTGACGTTCACAGCAAGGCTGGAGCCCGCCAGGCCAAAGCGTGCCAGATCGTATTTCACCACGGCATCCATCACCGCCGCACTACCGACCTTGAATGTGTTATTCGGATCGCCGTAGCTGGAACCGATTAAACGGCCACCTGTACCCACGGTCAGGCCAGAAAGCATGCCCGAGTTGAAGGTGTAGTCACCCCACAAGGAAGCCATATGTTTCGGAATTTGTACCGGCGTTTTGCCTTTCAGCGTGGTGTCCTGCGTGTACTCGGCATTGGTATAGGTGTAGGACGCCGTTACGTTGACGTTCGCGTTAACTGCGGCTTTTGCCTCCAGTTCAACGCCACGAGAGCGAATTTCACCTGCAGGAACTTGTGCGAACGGGTTAGTCGGATCCGTAGTCAGGTTGTTTGTTTTGGTGAGCTGATAAAGCGCGCCCGTAATAACAACCGGCATATCTTTCGGTACGTATTTCACGCCCGCTTCGTATTGCTTACCTTTCGACGGCGCATAAGCCACGTTATCAGCAGGGGTCGCAGCCCAGGCTTTTGACGGGTTAGGCTCAAAAGATTCGCTATAGCTGGCATAAGGCGTAATGCCATTATCGAAGAGATAGTTCACCCCGGCACGCCAGGTAAACTGATTGTCATCGCGCTTCACTTTCTGGCCGCTACTGCGAATAAGCGTTGCCTGTTCGGACCAGTCATAACGACCGCCGACGGTTGCCACCCACTTATTCCATTCCAGTTGGTCCTGAACGTACAGCCCGGTTTGGTGTTGGGTATTTAACTGGAAAGGCGTCGCGGTCGGGAAATCAACATCGGTATAAACCGGATTATTCATATCCAGCGTAGGCGCACTTCCGTAGGCGTTTTTGATGTCATTACGAAAACGGGAGTAATCAATGCCCGTCAGAACGATGTGGGAAACATCACCCGTCGCGAATTTACTTTCTAACTGGGTGTCGACGCCGAAATCGCTGTAGTCTTCGTCAGCCACAATGATTGAACGTGTAAGCTGATCGTTTGTAGCGCCAAAGCCATAAACGGTTTTCTGCGAGGTTTTAATCTGGCTGTAGCGCAGGTTCTGGCGAACGGTGAACACATCATCAAACGCGTGTTCAAAACTGTAACCCACCAGGCGCTGATAACGGGAATATTCGTTGTTCGGCGCACTGTCAGTAAAGCCTGGCGAGACACGTTTTCCCGAAGCCAATGGCTCAACCGTGCCCTCTTTTGGCAACCAACCGTAATAACCCGTATTCGGTTCGTTCTGAATGTTCGCCAGCAATGTCAGGTTGGTTTTATCATCCGGGCGCCAGCTAAATGACGGTGCAATGGCGTAGCGTTTTTGTTTCGCAAAGTCCTGCTGCTCATCGTTAGAACGTGCAAGACCGGTCAAGCGGTAAGCATACTTGCCGTCATCATCCAGCGCATCGCTAAAATCGAAACCAGTCTGGTAGAGATTATCGGTGCCCATTTTGAACTGAATTTCATGCAGCGGCTCGGTGGTCGGACGCTTGCTGACCATCGCGATGATACCGCCCGGATTGCTCTTACCGTACAGAACGGAAGTCGGTCCACGCATCAGTTCAACACGCTCCAGCATGTAGGGATCGATGGTCGCACCGCTGTAGTAATCCCCCTGCAGTTTAATGCCATCCAGGTAGTTGTTCTGCGTAGGTCCAGGTGTGGAGAAACCACGAATGCTGACGAAGTCGTAAGTGTTCGATGCACCACGGTTGCTAACCACCACGCCAGGCGTATAACCCAGCGCTTCTTTCACCGAGGCAGGCTGACGGATTTGCATCTCTTCATTCGTTACCACCGAAACAGACTGCGGCGTCTTTTCAATCGGGGTATCCGTTTTGGTCGCCGTGGCGGAACGTTTTGCCGCGATAGTCGGCGCGGGTCCCCATGCGCTTTCCTGGGGTGCCGCGCTGGTGGTAACGGTGATGGTCTCTTCTTTTTGGGTTGTTGCAGCCTGTGCGTAAACAGACATGCCGCTAACCGCTGTGGCTACTACAACTGCGATTTTACGCAGCGTAGTGTTGACTGGCTGAGCAGTGTTAGGACGCGCCATTGGTTTATCTCTGATTCAAATGAGTGAACGATAACGTAAACGAGAATTATTATTATGACCGCAGCATAATATGCGAAGCGCTGTGCGCATAGCAAGCAGTAAGCCGCCTGAAACGGCGTGAAGGATGAAGAAATAACCAGACGAAAAGCAGGTGGTTAACAGGGGTTTAAAACAACGTTATTTGCATGTTTAAGGCGTTAAAAAACCCCCGGTGTTGCCATCGGGGGTTTCAGGTTTTGTCACGACAGATAGTTAATTACCGCCAAACATCTCTTTGATCCAGCCAGCGACACCATCGCTTTTCTGCTCCTGCTGCGGCGGCTGTTGAGGCTGCTGCTGCGCTGGTTGCTGCGGCTGCTGGGACTGATCAAACGGGTTGCCGCTTGGCGGCTGCACCTGGTTTTGCTGGCACAGCGTTTCCGGGTTCGTCGTCCAGACCGGAAGCTGACGCACGCCGCCGCCACCGCAAACGAAATTACCCATGTCGTCAACGCCCATATTGGTAATGTCTTCCGGAGGTGTCAGATCCAGCGGGATCGGCGACTGATTTTCCAGATAACGCTGGTAAATCGCCATCGCGCCGCTGGCACCATACAGCTTCGTCGGCTGGTTATTATCACGGCCGACCCAGGTAATGGTCACTTCGCGCCCGTCAATGCCCGCAAACCAGGTATCAACGTTGTTGTTGGTGGTACCAGTTTTACCCGCCAGATGCAGGCCCGGATACTTCGCGCCAAGCTGGCGGCCAGTGCCGCGCTGGACAACCTGCTGCATCGTCCACAGCGTCATGTATGCCGCCTGCGCCGGTACGGCGCGCTCGGCCTGCGGGAAGCTCTGATACAGCACCGTGCCATCTTCGGCAATGACCGAACGCAGCGCGGAAAGCGGCGCGCGGTTACCACCGCTGGCGATGGTCTGGAAAGCCTGCGCCACTTCAATCGGCGTCAGGTTCAGCGCCCCGAGCAACATAGACGGCATGCCGGTCAGTTGATCTTTCGGTGCGCCAAGTTTCTGCCAGGTATCGGTTACAGCAGGTAAACCCACAGCCATCCCGAGGTTCACCGTCGGTACGTTCATCGAACGGGTCAACGCATCGACCAGCATCACCTGGCCGCTAAAACGACGGTCATCGTTCTGCGGCGCCCACACCTGGCCGTTAGACAAGCGCAGCGAAATCGGCGCATCGGCAATCCAGGTATTCAGGCGATAGATGTTCGGCTGGCTCAGCGCCGTCAGATAGGTTGCCGGTTTCGCCAGCGAACCAATAGAGCGGCGCGCCTGCATCGCACGGTTATAGCCCGCGAATTGCGGCGTCGCACCGCCGACCATCGCGCGCACTTCACCGGTGTAGCGGTCAACTACCACCATTGCCGTTTCAAGATCGGTCAACTTGCGCTGTTTGATCAGCAGCGGAATACCTTCCACTGCCGCTTTTTCGGCGGCGTCCTGCGCCACGGAATCAAAAGTGGTGAAGATCTTCACGCCGGAGAGATCTTTCACCTTATCGCCGAGCTTAGCCTGCAACTCCTGGCGTACCATCTGCATAAATGCCGGCTGCGGTGAAATCACCCCGCCGCGCGGCTGCACGCCCAGCGGACGCGCGCTCAGCATGTCATACAACTCCTGGTCGATAACGTTCTGCTGTTGCAGCAAACGCAGTACCAGGTTACGGCGTTCCAGCGCCAGTTTCGGGTTACGCCACGGGTTGTAGATTGACGCGCCTTTCACCATCCCCACCAGCAATGCCTGCTGATCAAGGCTCAGCTCTTCCACCGGGCGGCCAAAATAGTAGAGGCTCGCCAGCGGGAAACCGCGGATCTCATTGTCGCCGCTCTGACCGAGGTACACCTCGTTCATATACAGCTCAAGAATGCGATCTTTGCTGTAGCGGGCATCCATAATCAGCGCCATATAGGCTTCGTTGGCTTTACGCCAGTAAGAGCGCTCGCTGCTGAGGAACAGGTTTTTCACCAGCTGCTGCGTCAGCGTACTCGCCCCTTGCACCGTGCGTCCGGCGGTCAGGTTCGCCAGCACCGCACGGCCAATGGAGTAAAAGCTGATGCCGTCGTGCTCGTAGAAGTGGCGGTCTTCGGTCGCCAGCAGCGTATCCACCAGCAGATCCGGGAAACCATTGCGCGGTACGAACAGACGCTGCTCGCCATTCGGCGAAGAGAGCATGGTGATCAGGCGCGGATCGAGGCG
This sequence comes from Kosakonia pseudosacchari, assembly GCF_900184035.1. GTDB lineage: Bacteria > Pseudomonadota > Gammaproteobacteria > Enterobacterales > Enterobacteriaceae > Kosakonia > Kosakonia pseudosacchari. The sequence goes on along the minus strand of NZ_FXWP01000010.1, from coordinate 422,742 downwards.
GAAGAAACCGAACTGGCGGTTGCTGTCCATATTCTCGATGGTTTCCAGACGAGAGCCGTCAAAGGTCAGACGCGCGCGCACCTGCCCTTCTTTACTGTCCGGGAAATCAAACGGACGGCGGATCATCTCAATGCTTTTCGCCTGCACGGTAAACTCGCCGGGACGCGTCATCTTCGTCACCTGGCGGTACTGCGTAGCTTCCAGCAGTTTCACCATCTCGTTTTTACTGATTGCCATATCCGGTTCGAGGTTGACCATACGGCCATACACCGCGGCAGGCAGTTGCCAGACTTTGCCGTCGATACGGGCACGGATTTTTTGATCCAGATAAACGCCATAAATGGCGCACAGCACGGCCAGAACGATGGCAATTTTTAACAGCAGCCAGAACCAGCCGCGTTTGCCGCGTGGCTTCTTGCCTTTGCCTCTTCCTTTTTTCGGCATCGGTTCCTCGTCTTCATCGTCATCTTCATACTCGTCGTACTCCTCTTCCCGAAGTCGACGACGGCTGATTTTCTCTTTCGCCGGACGCGCTGGTTTCCCCTTGCGTCCAATTGGCTCGCGGTCATTCCCCGCCATGCTTTACTCTCCGCAACTTTCAGGCGCAAGGGCCTGATTCTCAACTCTTCCGCACCGGGGCAGAAGAAGAAATCTCTCAATTTATCGCACTGTTCGATGGCGAGAAGCCCATCCCTGTTACGAATACTTTTTGGTGCGCCGCGTCGGTGCCGTATTGGCCGGATCGTCCGGCCAGACATGCTTCGGGTAGCGCCCTTTCATCTCTTTTTGCACTTCGCGATACGCGCCCGCCCAAAACGCGCTTAAATCACGGGTGATTTGCAGCGGACGTTGCGCCGGGGAAAGCAGCTCCAGCACCAGCGCCACGCGCCCTTGCGCAATGACAGGCGTTGTCGCTTCGCCAAACATCTCTTGCATGCGCACCGCCAGCGCCGGTGGGTTATCTTCGTGATAACGAATCGCTATCCGGCTTCCCGTCGGCACAGTGTAATGCGCAGGCAGCTCACTATCCAGACGTTGACGTAATGACCACGGCATCGCATTTTGTAACGCCTGGCTTAAATCGAGCGCTTTCAGCTCACGCAGCGAGCGGATACCGCTCATTTGAGGCAATAACCACTGCTCAAGGTTTTCCAGCAGCGAGGCCTCATCGACCGCAGGCCAGTCAACCTCCGGTAGCCACTTCGCCGCACAGTGTAAACGCAAACGCAATTGCTCGGCGTCCGGCGTCCAGTTCAGTACCCGCAAGCCTTTATCACGAATGCCGTTCAGCATCGCCTGATGCAACTCCTCTTCAGAGGGCTTCGCCAGCGGCTGCACTTTTAACGTCAGTTGGCCTATCTGGCTGCGACGAAACGCTTTTAATGTGCCCTGCGCCTCGTCCCACTCAACCGTGTCGGACTGCTGCAATAAATGTGGGCAGCGGGTGATAAGCGCGTCGATATCCAGCGGTAGCGCCAGCAAAATGCGCGCATCCGGCGATGCGCTGCCCTGCAACAGCAGAGGTGCTATCAGCCATTCGTGGCGGTTGAGCGCATCATCGGCATCCAGCGTTGCGCCCATGCCGTTCGCCAGTTGATAGCGACCTTCCTGCCCGCGCCGGCGGGCAATGCGATCGGCAAAGGCGCTTGCCAGCAACGGCGCAAGAGCGGTGTTATTCAGCTCGCCATCACTGCTGTTCAGGCGGCGTGCCAGCTGGCGCGCACGCTGCTGCCAGTTTGGCTGGTTGCGTGAAAACGCCGCGCTCAAATCACTGTTTGCGCCGCGCGGTGGCTCTTCCAGAATCGCCGCCAGCTTCGACGCCGTGGCAATTTCGTCGCGACCATTCGCCGCCGCCAGCATCGCCGCAAGCCGCGGATCGTTACCGAGCGCCGCCATGCGTTGTCCAAACGCCGTCAGCCGCCCGTCCTCAAGCGCCTGCAACTGGCTGAGCAGCTTGCGCGCCGCCGCGAGATTCACCGCTGGCGGCAGATCCAGCCATTTGAGCTGGGCAGGATCCTGGCATCCCCACTGTATTAATTCCATCAACAGTCCGGATAAATCACTACTCAATATTTCTGGGCTGCTCTGCGCCGCCGCGCGCTCCGCTTGCTCTTTACTCAGTAAATGCACGCAAATGCCAGGCTCAAGACGACCGGCACGCCCGGCGCGCTGCGTCATCGAAGCAACACTAATGCGCTGTGTCACCAGCCGGGTTAAGCCGCTGCGGGCATCAAACCGCGCGACGCGCTCCTGGGCGCTATCCACCACCAGGCGAATGCCTTCAATGGTCAAACTGGTTTCGGCGATATTGGTAGCAAGCACCACTTTTCGCAGCCCTTTGGGCGCGGGCAAAATGGCTTTGCGCTGCTCACTGAGCGGTAGCGCGCCATAGAGCGGGCAGAGGAGAACATCGCTGCCGACGCGGGAAGCCAGTTGCTCCTGTACGCGCTGGATTTCACCAACACCGGGTAAAAACAGCAGCAGCGAACCGGGTTCATTACGCAGCACTTCCGCTGTCGCCTGGGCAATCGCCTCGTCAAAGCGAAGATGAGTCGGCAATGGCTGATAGCGTTGCTCAACCGGATAGGCACGTCCGGCGGAAATAATGGCTGGCGCATCCGGCAGCAGCGCTTGTAAACGTGCATTATCAAGCGTTGCCGACATCACCAGCAGTTTGAGATCATCGCGCAGTCCTTGCTGCACATCCAGCAGCAATGCCAGGGCGAGATCCGCTTGCAGGCTGCGCTCGTGGAACTCATCGAGGATCACCAGCCCCACACCGCTGAGTTCCGGATCTTGCTGCACCAGCCGCGTCAAAATGCCTTCTGTCACCACTTCGAGCCGGGTAGTCGGCCCTACGCAGGTTTCCGCACGCATACGGTACCCCACGGTTTCGCCGGGTTTTTCATCAAGCAGCTCCGCCAGTCGCTGTGCCACATTGCGCGCCGCCAGCCGACGCGGCTCAAGCAGCAAAATACGGCCATCAATGTCGCCGTGTTGCAGCAGTTGCAACGGCAACCAGGTCGATTTCCCTGCGCCGGTGGGCGCGCTTAACAGTACCTGTGGCGCGGCGCGCAGGGCAGAAAGAATATCGGGCAGAACGGCGGCGACTGGCAGTGAGGACACAAAAGCTCCGGAGGGTTAACATAAGCCGGCCAGCAGTATAACATCGCCGTAAACCTTTGACCTCGAGCCTGCCATGTCTGAACCAAAAAGGCTGTTTTTCGCCCTTGAACTCCCTGCGGATATTCAGACGCAGGTGGTGCAGTGGCGTGCGCAGCAGTTCCCGCCGGATGCGGGGCGACCGATTGCAGCGGCGAATCTGCATCTGACGCTGGCGTTTCTCGGCGAAATCAGTGCGGAAAAACAGCGCGCACTGGAAGCGCTGGCCGGACGGATACGCCAGCCGGGTTTCACGCTCACGCTGGACGATGCCGGGCAATGGCTGCGTTCACGCGTCGTCTGGCTCGGTTCACGCCAGCCGCCGCGCGGGCTGCTGCAATTGGCGGATATGCTCCGCGCCCAGGCTTCCCGCAGCGGGTGTTATCAAAGCCCGCAGCCGTTTCACCCGCACATTACGCTGCTGCGCGACGCCAGCCACGCCGTCACTATTCCACCGCCGGGTTTTCGCTGGTCATTTCCGGTGACGGCGTTTGCATTGTATGAATCGCAATTTATTCAGGGTCGAACCCGCTACACGCCGTTGCATCGCTGGACGCTCAAAAACTAAGGATTCTCCATGGATTTTTCCCCGCCGCTTAACGCCGCCACGCTGATTCAGCGTTATAAACGCTTCCTTGCGGATGTGGTTACGCCTGAAGGGGAAACCCTCACGCTGCATTGCCCGAATACCGGTGCGATGACCGGTTGTGCGACGCCAGGCGACACGGTCTGGTATTCCACGTCGAATAATCCTAAGCGCAAATATGCCCATACGTGGGAATTATCCCAAACCCAACAGGGGGCATTTATTTGCGTCAATACTCAGCGGGCAAATATGCTGACAAAAGAAGCAATATTAGCAGGCAGCCTGCCTGAGCTAACCGGATATAGCACGCTGAAAAGCGAAGTAAAATATGGTGCGGAAGGTAGCAGAATTGATTTTCTGTTACAGGCAGATGACCGGCGCAACTGCTATATTGAAGTGAAATCGGTCACGCTCGCCGAGCAGCAGTCAGGCTACTTCCCGGATGCCGTCACCCTGCGGGGACAGAAGCATTTACGGGAATTAATGAGCGTCGCGGCCAACGGCGATCGCGCGGTAATTCTGTTTGCCGTTCTGCACTCCGCCGTTGAACATTTTTCTCCCGCACGCCATATTGATGAGGAATACGCACGATTACTGAATGAAGCACAACGCCGTGGGGTGGAAGTAATCGCTTATAAAGCGGAACTTTCTGCCGATAATATCACTCTTAGGTTGCCACTACCTTTTACGGTATAAAGGCAAGCTTTTGACGAGTAAGTGATTTGGTCGCGTGCGCAAATACGCTTTTCTTCACAGGGTTGTCAAGTGTTACGTTTAGATATTTGCCATCCGTAAAAGCATCTGCTATTTATAGCGGCCTGATTTTTCCCCCACACGGGGATCGATAGTGCGTGTTAAGGAGAAGCAACATGCAAGAAGGGCAAAACCGTAAAACATCGTCCCTGAGTATTCTCGCCATCGCTGGGGTGGAGCCGTATCAAGAGAAACCGGGCGAAGAGTATATGAACGAAGCCCAGCTGGCGCACTTCAAGCGTATTCTTGAAGCATGGCGTAATCAACTTAGGGATGAAGTCGATCGCACCGTCACGCATATGCAGGACGAAGCAGCTAACTTCCCCGATCCGGTCGACCGTGCCGCGCAGGAAGAAGAGTTCAGCCTCGAACTGCGTAACCGTGATCGCGAGCGCAAGTTGATTAAAAAGATCGAGAAGACGCTGAAAAAAGTGGAAGACGAAGATTTCGGCTTCTGCGAATCCTGTGGCGTTGAAATTGGTATCCGTCGTCTGGAAGCACGTCCGACTGCCGACCTGTGCATCGACTGCAAAACCCTGGCGGAAATCCGCGAAAAACAGATGGCGGGTTAATCTCCTGACGTCTTCGATGGCGCACCGCTAAGGTGTGGTGCGCCCTATATGGCGGGATGGATTCCCGCCTATATTTTTGCCAGCGATATGCCTGAATCACACTATATTGGGCGCTTTGCGCCATCCCCGTCCGGTGAACTGCATTTTGGTTCGTTAATTGCTGCTCTCGGCAGCTATCTGCAAGCCCGCGCCAACCACGGCACCTGGCTTGTTCGCATCGAAGATATCGATCCCCCCAGAGAAGTTCCCGGCGCGGCAAACACCATTCTTCGCCAGCTTGAGCATTATGGTCTGCACTGGGACGGCGAGGTGCTGTGGCAATCCCGGCGTCATGACGCCTACCGCGAGGCGCTCGCCACCCTGCAACGCAAAGGGCTGAGCTATTTTTGTACCTGCACGCGCGCGCGCATCCAAAGCATCGGCGGCACGTACGATGGGCATTGCCGGACATTACAAAATGGCCCGCAAAACGCCGCCGTACGGCTGGTACAGCAGCAGCCGGTACTGCACTTCGGCGATAAATTACGTGGGCGCATTACCGCCGACGAAAAACTGGCGCGGGAAGATTTCATTATTCATCGCCGTGACGGGCTGTTCGCCTACAACCTTGCGGTGGTGGTCGATGACCATTTTCAGGGTGTCACGGAAATTGTGCGCGGCGCGGATCTGATTGAACCGACGGTGCGGCAAATCTCCCTTTATAACCAGTTTGGCTGGCCGGTTCCGACGTACGTTCATTTGCCGCTGGCGCTCAATGAGCAGGGGAACAAGCTTTCCAAGCAAAACCACGCCCCCGCGTTGCCTGAAGGCGATCCGCGCCCGGTAATAATCAGGGCTTTACAATTTTTGAACCAGGATGTAACAAATGAGTGGCAGGATCTGCGCATCGACGCACTGCTGCAAAAAGCGGTGGAAAACTGGACGCTTTGCCGTGTGCCAGATGCCGTGGATGCGAATACAGCATTCTCAAACGGCTCGCGCTGAGCTATGATTAGCCGCTATTTTTTTGTCCTGACGTTTGACACTACCGAGGTGTACTATTTTTACCCGAGTCGCTAATTTTTGCCGCAAGGTGCTAAGCCGCGAAGAGAGCATGGTCGTTGAGGCTATGGCCCAACCGCAGATGACGGTTATTCCGCGTGAGCAGCACGCTATTTCCCGCAAAGATATCAGTGAAAATGCGCTCAAGGTGCTCTATCGTCTGAATAAAGCGGGCTACGACGCTTACCTGGTAGGCGGCGGTGTGCGCGATTTATTGCTGGGCAAAAAACCAAAAGATTTTGACGTGACCACCAGCGCAACGCCGGACCAGGTGCGTAAACTGTTTCGCAACTGCCGCCTGGTTGGCCGCCGTTTCCGCCTTGCCCATGTGATGTTCGGGCCGGAAATCATCGAAGTCGCCACGTTCCGTGGTCATCACGACGAACAACAAACCGATCGCACCATCTCCCAGCGCGGGCAGAATGGCATGCTGCTGCGCGACAACATTTTCGGCTCCATCGAAGAAGATGCCCAGCGCCGCGACTTCACCATCAACAGCCTTTATTACAGCGTGGCTGATTTCACCGTGCGTGATTACGTCGGCGGCATGCGTGATTTAGAAGAGGGTGTGATTCGCCTGATTGGTAACCCGGAAACCCGCTACCGCGAAGATCCGGTGCGCATGCTGCGCGCGGTGCGCTTTGCCGCCAAGCTCAATATGCGTATCAGCGAAGAGACCGCCGAGCCGATCCCGCGCCTGGCAACGCTGATTAACGATGTTCCTCCGGCACGCCTGTTTGAGGAATCGCTGAAACTGTTGCAGGCCGGTTACGGTTACGAAACCTACCGTTTACTGCGTGAGTATGGTCTGTTCCAGCCGCTGTTCCCCAGCATCACCCGCTACTTCACCGAAAAAGGCGACAGCCCGATGGAGCGGATTATTGACCAGGTGCTGAAGAATACCGACAACCGCATTCGCAACGACATGCGCGTTAACCCGGCGTTTTTGTTTGCCGCTATGTTCTGGTATCCGCTGCTGGAAAACGCCCAGCGTATTACCCAGGAAGGCGGGCTTGCTTATTACGACGCTTTCGCGCTGGCGATGAACGATGTGCTGGATGAAGCGTGCCGTTCACTGGCGATCCCGAAACGCATCACCACGCTGATCCGTGATATCTGGCAGTTGCAATTGCGGATGTCCCGCCGCCAGGGCAAGCGCTCATGGAAGCTGATGGAACACCCGAAATTCCGCGCGGCTTATGATTTACTGGCGCTGCGGGCCGAAGCCGAAAATAACGGCGAACTGCAACGTCTGGCGAAATGGTGGGGTGAGTTCCAGGTTTCCGCGCCGCCAGCCCAGAAAGATATGCTCAATAATTTAGACGATGAACCGGCAGAACGCCGTCGCCACCGCCGCCCGCGCAAACGCGCGCCGCGCCGTGAAGGTAGCGCATGACCCTCGCGTATATCGCGCTTGGCAGCAACCTAGCGTCACCGCTCGACCAGGTTAACGCCGCGATTACCGCCCTCGGAGAGATCCCACAAAGCCGCATCGTGGCGGTCTCTTCGTTATATCGCACTCCCCCGCTTGGCCCGCCGGATCAACCGGACTATCTCAACGCCGCCGTGGCGCTGGAAACTGCCCTTGAGCCAGAAACGCTGCTCGATCACACGCAACGCATTGAACTCCAGCAAGGCCGCGTACGTAAAGCAGAACGCTGGGGACCGCGCACGCTCGATCTCGATATCATGCTGTTTGGCAATCTTACGTTGAATACCGAACGCCTGACGGTGCCGCATTACGACATGAAAAACCGGGGTTTTATGCTGTGGCCGCTGTTTGAAATTGCGCCCGATCTGCACTTCCCGGACGGTACATCGTTGCAGGAAATTCTTGCAAACCTGAACGCGCCGAAACCCGACGCCTGGTAATTTCCCGCGTTCGTCACGCCCCGCGCTCACCGCTTGCCTAAAATCATTGCCCACCTGATGGTTGCTGCTAGAATGCGCCAGAATCGCTTTCGACTATCAGGAAACGCTATGAAACCCACCACCATCTCCTGGCTGCACAAGTGCAAGCAGGAAAAAAGACGCTTCGCCACTATCACCGCATACGACTACAGCTTCGCGAAACTGTTTGCCGAAGAAGGGATTAACGTGATGCTGGTTGGTGATTCGTTAGGGATGACGGTACAAGGTCACGACTCCACCCTGCCGGTAACGGTTGCCGATATCGCTTATCACACCCAGGCTGTGCGCCGCGGCGCACCGGCCTGCCTGTTGCTCGCCGATCTGCCGTTTATGGCCTACGCCACGCCGGAGCAGGCATTTGAAAATGCCGCTGTGGTCATGCGCGCGGGCGCCAATATGGTGAAAATCGAAGGCGGCCGCTGGCTGGCGCCTACGGTGAAAATGCTGACCGAGCGCGCCGTGCCGGTGTGCGGCCACCTGGGGCTGACCCCGCAGTCCGTTAATATTTTCGGTGGCTATAAAGTGCAGGGGCGCGGCGACTCGGCACAAGGTCTGCTTGACGATGCGCTGGCGCTGGAAGCCGCAGGCGCACAGCTACTGGTGCTGGAGTGTGTTCCGGTCGAGCTGGCGCAACGTATCACGACGGCATTAACCATTCCGGTAATTGGTATTGGCGCAGGTAATGTCACCGACGGCCAGATTCTGGTGATGCATGACGCCTTCGGTATTACCGGCGGACATATCCCGAAATTCGCCAAAAATTTCCTCAGTGAAGCAGGCGACATGCGCGCAGCGGTCAGGCAGTATGTTGCCGACGTCGAATCCGGAACCTATCCGGGTGAAGAACATAGTTTCCATTAAGGAGCCTGGTTGTGTTGATTATTGAAACCCTCCCGCTGCTGCGCCAGCACATCCGCAGACTGCGTCAGGAAGGAAAGCGTGTTGCGCTGGTGCCAACGATGGGCAACCTGCACGATGGCCATATGAAGCTGGTCGACGAAGCGAAAGCCCGCGCCGATGTGGTGGTTGTGAGTATTTTCGTTAACCCAATGCAGTTTGACCGCCCGGATGATTTAGTGCGTTATCCGCGCACCTTGCAGGAAGATTGCGAAAAGCTGAACAAGCGCAAAGTCGATCTTGTTTTCGCCCCTGCACCGGCGGATATCTACCCGCAGGGCACCGACAGCCAAACCTATGTTGATGTGCCGGGTATCTCGACCATGCTGGAAGGCGCGAGCCGTCCGGGCCATTTCCGCGGTGTGTCGACTATCGTCAGCAAGCTGTTCAACCTGGTGCAACCGGATATCGCCTGCTTTGGCGAGAAGGATTACCAGCAACTGCAGCTGATCCGCAAAATGGTTGCCGACATGGGCTATGACATCGAGATTGTCGGCGTGCCGACCGTGCGCGCAAAAGATGGCCTCGCGCTGAGCTCGCGTAATGGCTATCTCACCGCAGAACAGCGCAAAATCGCCCCGGCGCTCAGCAAAGTAATGAATTCGATTGCCGATAAACTGCTGGCGGGCGAGCGCAATGAAGAAGAGCTGATTGCCATTGCTGAGCAGGAGATCAACGACGCGGGTCTGCGCGCCGATGACATTCAGATCCGCGATGCGGATACGCTGCTGGCGCTGTCCGAGGGCAGTAAACGCGCGGTAATTTTGATGGCGGCATGGCTCGGCCAGGCGCGGCTTATCGATAATAAAGTGGTTGAGTTACCCCGCTAGACAGGGCGAAAAAATCGGGCAATACTCCACTCCTGGCTTGCCCTTACGCCCGCCAGGACGTGGCGCGAGCACACGAGGGATTCGCAGGGAGCCGCCCTCCATTTTCAGGTTAATTATCAGTAATGAAGGTTTAACTTATGATTCGCACGATGCTGCAAGGCAAGCTCCACCGCGTCAAAGTGACGCAGGCCGACCTGCACTACGAAGGTTCCTGCGCGATTGACCAGGATTTCCTTGAGGCGGCCGGTATTCTGGAATACGAAGCCATCGATATTTATAACGTGACCAACGGCAAACGCTTTTCTACCTACGCGATTGCCGGCGAGCGCGGTTCACGCATTATCTCGGTTAACGGTGCGGCAGCGCACTGCGCGGACGTTGGCGATATCCTGATTATCGCCAGCTATGTCACCGTGCCGGATGAGGTTGCCCGTAGCTGGCAGCCGAAAGTGGCCTATTTTGATGGCGACAACGAGATGAAACGCACCGCGAAAGCCGTGCCGGTTCAGGTTGCCTGACGCCCTACCCCTGCGGCTGATTACTGATCAGCCGCGACATTGTCTCCAGCGAATCCGTTCTCAGCACGTACAACCGTTTCAGTAAAAACGGGTTATCTCCCGGTTTCACCTTGCCACGCACCGTGGTCACCGCCAGATGAAAACCGGCGTCATTCGCCGCTTTTACCGCTTTATCGTCATAGCCGCCAAACGGGTACGAGAGATAAAGAACATGCGGATTGAACTGCGCTAACGCGCGGCGCGAGCGTTTAAAATCGAACAGAATATTGTGGTAGTTGCGGCTGAGCAAAATCGGGTGCATAGCATCATCAACCCGGTGCAGGAAATGGGTATGTGACTGCACATCGAACACATCCCGAATCTGATTCAGCTCCGACACACTCATAAACTGCAGGGATTTCGGGTCCCACGGCTGCGGTTTGCGCTTAATGCGCGAGGAAATGATAAACGCCGTCGCTTTAAAACCGTACTCGCGCAGGATCGGCCAGGCGTAACGGCTGACCGACTTCAGCCCGTCATCAAAGGTGATCACCACCGAACGCGCAGGCAAATTCATACGATTACGCACATAGCCTTCCAGCTGATACATCGACAGCGTGGTGTAACCCTGATCGCGCAGCCAGGTCATCTGGTTAGTGAAGGCGCGTACCGACGTGGTGGTTGAGGTGTGGCGAAAACGGGTATTTTCTTCATCACGCAAGATATGGTGATAAGTCAGCACCGGAATCCCGTTGTCTTCTTGTGCATCCAGGCTGCTTATCCACGCCAGCCGGTTGCCGATGCGGATCTGAAACCAGGTCTGGTTCAGGCGATCTTTCAGCTTATCGATTATCGGGTAACGCAAGTTTTCCGCCAGCGTACCCACCTGTTTACTGGTGATATCCGGCGACGTATAGAGCGGCGTATCCTGCCAGGTGATCAGGTTTTGATTACTAAGCGGTTTATTCAGATCGCCAAGCGTATCTTCGACCCGCTCATTACCTGACACCGCGCCAAGATGGCCTCTGTCGATAAACCCGCTACCGAAACCAAAGCGAAACGCGTAATAATCTTCCGCCCCTGGCACGACCGCCAGGATCTGCCCGGCGCGAATATTGCCGACGGTAACGACTCTGTCCCCCACCTGCGCCCAGATGTTGGCATCTTCAGTGGTTTGCATATAGCGCGCGGGAATGCGTTGTTCACTGACAATGCTGGCAGATGCGCTCAAGGCAACCAGCAACAGCAAAAGGGTAATCAAACGAGACATGAGACGAACCGAATAGAAAAACTGCACCTATTGTAGCAACAGAACGGGAGAAACCAACGGCAATGAGCAGGCTAAAAAATAGCCTAATCCTGAGGATTGGCTCTCTTCCACAGAAGAGAGCCGTTGCGGTGTGGATTAGCTGCGCAGCCCGCGTCCGCGGTTGATCAGATACCAGCACAGCAGGTAAAAGACGATGATAAACACCACCAGCACCCCTACGGTGGTAAACAGCGGCACATCGGAAATGCCGAGGAAACCAAAGCGGAAGCCGCTAATCATGTACACGATCGGGTTGAGGTGCGACAGCGCCTGCCAGAACGGCGGCAGCAGCGTCAGGGAGTAGAACACCCCGCCCAGATAAGTCAGCGGTGTCAGCACAAAAGTCGGGATCAGGCTGATGTCATCAAAGGTTTTGGCAAATACCGCATTCAACAGCCCGGCCAGTGAAAACAGCACCGCTGTCAGCAGCAGCGTCAGGCCGACAAACAGCCAGGAGTGAACCTGGAACGGCACGAAAAACAGCGACACCGCCGTGACCAGAATGCCCACACACAGCCCGCGCGCCACGCCGCCGCCCACATAGCCGGCGATAATGACATGCGTTGGCACCGGGGCCACCAGCAGCTCCTCGATATTGCGCTGGAACTTGGCGCTGAAGAACGATGAAGCCACGTTGGCGTAAGCGTTGGTGATCACCGCCATCATGATTAAGCCCGGCACGATAAACTGCATGTAGGTAAAGCCGTGCATTTCACCGATACGCGAACCGATCAGGTTGCCGAAAATAATAAAGTAGAGCGTCATGGTGATCACCGGCGGCACCAGGGTTTGCACCCAAATGCGCATAAAACGCTGGATCTCTTTGTACCAGATACTCTTCAGCGCCACCCAGAATAGCTGCATCATGCGCTTTCTCCTTTTCTGTCATGAACCAGCGTGACAAACAGCTCTTCGAGACGGTTGGCTTTGTTACGCATACTTAATACCTGCACACCCTGGGCGCTAAGCTGACTGAACACGCTGTTCACGCCCTGCTCGCGCAGCACTTCCACCTCAAGCGTGGACGTGTCCACCAGCCGGTACTGATACCCTTCCAGCTTCGGCAGCGGGCTTTTCGGCGCTAAATCGAGAATAAAAGTCTCCGATTTCAGTTTCGACAGCAGCGCTTTCATCGAGGTGTTTTCAATCAGATCGCCACGCTGAATGATGCCGATGTTGCGACACAGCATCTCGGCTTCTTCGAGGTAGTGCGTCGTCAGAATGATAGTGGTGCCTTTGTCGTTGAGATCTTTCAAAAAGCCCCACATTGAGCGGCGCAGTTCGATATCAACCCCCGCGGTTGGCTCGTCGAGGATCAGCAGTTTTGGCTCATGCATTAGCGCGCGGGCAATCATCAAACGGCGCTTCATCCCGCCGGAGAGCATCCGTGCACGTTCGTTGCGTTTTTCCCACAGATCGAGCTGTGTGAGGTACTTTTCGCTGCGAATCAACGCCTCTTTACGATCGACACCGTAGTAACCCGCCTGGTTAACCACAATCTGTTGCACGGTTTCAAACGGGTTAAAGTTGAACTCCTGCGGCACCAGCCCCAGCTGGCGTTTGGCGTTCACCACGTCTTTTTCCAGGTCGTAACCAAAAACGCTGACACGCCCGGATGATTTATTTACCAGCGAACTGACAATGCCAATGGTGGTGGATTTGCCGGCGCCATTTGGTCCGAGAAGCGCGTAGAAATCGCCCGCTTCTACTTGTAAATCAATGCCGCGCAGCGCCTGAACGCCGCCCGGATAGGTTTTTTTAAGCTGCTCAAGCTCCAGTGCAATGGTCATGAATTCTCACTTACCTGTTTTCTTACACTCGATGTGTGGTTTAAAAAGAGAAAGAGTTGACCTATATTAGCGCAACGCACTTATTTGGTTACAGGTCGTTAACTTCCATGAAAGACATAGATACACTCATCAGCAACAACGCACTATGGTCAAAAATGCTGGTAGAGGAAGATCCTGGATTCTTCGAAACACTGGCGCAAGCACAGAAGCCGCGCTTTCTCTGGATTGGATGCTCCGACTCACGCGTACCCGCCGAACGCCTTACCGGCCTCGAACCGGGTGAACTGTTTGTCCACCGTAACGTTGCCAACCTGGTCATTCACACCGACCTGAACTGCCTCTCGGTCGTCCAGTACGCGGTGGATGTGCTGGAAGTTGAGCACATCATCATTTGCGGTCACTACGGCTGCGGCGGTGTGCAGGCGGCGGTTGAAAACCCGGAACTGGGCTTGATCAACAACTGGCTGCTGCATATTCGCGATATCTGGTTTAAACATAGCTCGCTGTTAGGCGAAATGCCGCCAGAACGCCGTCTCGATACCCTGTGTGAACTGAACGTGATGGAGCAGGTGTATAACCTGGGCCACTCGACAATCATGCAGTCCGCGTGGAAACGTGGTCAGAACGTGACGATCCATGGCTGGGCCTACGGTATTCATGATGGCTTGCTGCGCGATCTGGACGTGACCGCCACTAACCGCGAAACGCTGGAACAGCGCTATCGCCAGGGCGTTTCCAATCTGAGCCAGAAGCATATCAACCACAAATAACAAGCGGGGCCATCGGCCCCGTTTTTTTATTCGTCCAGCATCACCACTTTGCCAACATACGGCAGATGACGGTAGCGCTGAGCGTAGTCAATTCCGTAACCCACCACGAACTCGTCCGGGATAGCAAAACCGACGAATTCGACCGGAACATCCACTTCACGACGCGACGGTTTATCCAGCAGGGTACAAATCGCCAGCGATTTTGGCTCGCGCAGACGCAGGATCTCGCGCACTTTCGACAGCGTATTACCCGAATCGATAATGTCTTCGACAATCAGCACGTCTTTACCACGAATATCCTCATCGAGATCTTTGAGGATTTTCACATCACGCGTGGTGGACATGCCGCTGCCGTAGCTGGAGGCGGTCATAAAGTCGACTTCATGCGACACCTGCACTTCACGGCACAGGTCAGCCATAAACATAAACGAACCGCGCAGCAGCCCAACCAGCACCATTTCGCTGCCGCTATCTTTATAACGCTCAGTGATTTGACGACCCAGCTCAGCGATACGCGCTTTGATCTCCGCTTCCGGGATCATCACTTCAACAGTGTGTTTCATTTTACTAACCATATGATTTAAAGAGTAAATCACTCAATACCGGCGCTTAAACCAGTGATTGAAACGCAAGATGCGCAGTATACCAGCAAAAAGATTATTGCGGGTTATTCCGCGACAAAGCTCATTTTGTGATGACGGTCACACTTGTTAACTCCTATAATTACTTGCTATCAAAATATTAACAAATCAACGGATGTGTTTTATGGCGGAAACAAAAACTCAACAGTCGCGGCTACTTATTACGCTGACGACGCTCTTTGCAGCCTTCTGCGGGCTGTATCTTTTACTTGGTGGAGTCTGGCTCGTTAGCATTGGCGGTTCCTGGTACTACCCCATCGCCGGTCTGGTCATGCTCGGCGTGACATGGCTATTGTGGAAAGGGAAGCGCACCGCGCTGTGGCTGTATGCCGCCCTGCTGCTGGCAACCATGATTTGGGGCGTGTGGGAAGTCGGTTTCGACTTCTGGGCGCTGACGCCGCGTAGCGATATCCTCGTCTTCTTCGGTATCTGGCTGATCCTGCCTTTCGTCTGGCGTCGTCTGATTGTGCCGTCCAGCGGCGCAGTGGCGGCACTGGTCGTGGCGTTGCTGATTAGCGGCGGTATTCTCACCTGGGCGGGTTTCAACGATCCGCAAGAAGTTCACGGTACCCTGAGCGCCGATGCCACACCGGCCGCGTCGATTTCACAGGTAGCCGATGGTGACTGGCCAGCTTATGGGCGTAACCAGGAAGGCCAGCGCTACTCGCCGCTGAAACAGATTAATGCCGATAACGTGAAAAACCTGAAGGAAGCCTGGGTATTCCGCACCGGCGACCTGAAAATGCCAAACGATCCCGGTGAAATCACCAACGAAGTGACGCCAATTAAAGTGGGCGACACGCTGTTCCTGTGTACCGCGCACCAGCGTTTATTTGCGATTGATGCGGCAACCGGTAAAGAGAAGTGGCATTTCGATCCGCAACTCAACACCAATCCGTCGTTCCAGCATGTGACCTGCCGCGGTGTTTCGTATCATGAAGCCCGTGCCGATAACGCCAGCCCGGATGTGGTTGCGGATTGTCCGCGCCGCATTATTCTGCCGGTGAACGATGGCCGTCTGTTTGCGCTGAATGCGGATAACGGTAAGCTGTGCGAAACCTTTGCCAACAAAGGTATTCTGAATCTGCAAACCAATATGCCGGACACCACACCGGGTCTGTATGAGCCGACGTCTCCGCCAATCATCACCGATAAAACCATCGTGATTGCCGGTTCGGTAACGGATAACTTCTCGACCCGTGAAACCTCTGGTGTTATCCGTGGTTTCGATGTGAACACCGGTAAGCTGTTGTGGGCCTTCGATCCGGGCGCGAAAGATACGAATGCTATCCCATCGGATGAACACTCTTTCACCTTTAACTCACCGAACTCGTGGGCACCTGCGGCTTATGACGCGAAACTGGATTTAGTCTATCTGCCGATGGGCGTGACCACTCCGGATATCTGGGGCGGCAACCGCACACCGGAGCAGGAGCGCTATGCCAGCTCGATCGTCGCGCTGAATGCCACTACCGGTAAGCTCGCCTGGAGTTACCAGACCGTACACCACGATCTGTGGGATATGGATATGCCGTCCCAGCCGACGCTGGCGGACATCACCGTGAATGGCAAAACCGTACCGGTTATCTACGCGCCAGCGAAAACCGGCAACATTTTCGTCCTCGATCGTACTAACGGTAAGCTGGTGGTTCCGGCACCGGAAAAACCGGTTCCTCAGGGCGCGGCAAAAGGCGATTACGTAGCCAAAACGCAGCCCTTCTCCGACCTGAGTTTCCGTCCGAAGAAAGATCTGAGCGGCGCGGATATGTGGGGCGCCACCATGTTTGACCAACTGGTGTGCCGCGTGATGTTCCACCAGTTACGCTATGAAGGTATCTTTACGCCGCCATCTGAGCAGGGCACGCTGGTGTTCCCGGGGAACCTGGGGATGTTCGAATGGGGCGGTATCTCCGTTGATCCAAACCGTCAGGTGGCGATTGCCAACCCAATGGCGCTGCCGTTTGTATCAAAACTGATCCCGCGCGGCCCAGGCAACCCGATGGAGCCGCCGAAAGATGCGAAAGGCACCGGTTCGGAATCCGGTATTCAGCCGCAGTATGGCGTACCGTTTGGCGTGACGCTGAACCCGTTCCTCTCGCCGTTCGGCCTGCCGTGTAAACAACCGGCCTGGGGTTACATTTCCGCACTGGATCTGAAAACCAACCAGGTGGTGTGGAAAAAACGTATTGGTACGCCGCAAGACAGCATGCCGTTCCCGATGCCGGTCCCGGTTCCGTTCAATATGGGGATGCCGATGCTTGGTGGCCCAATCTCCACCGCCGGTAATGTGCTGTTTATCGCCGCGACCGCAGATAACTACCTGCGCGCTTATAACATGAGCAACGGTGAGAAACTGTGGCAGGGCCGTTTGCCGGCCGGTGGCCAGGCAACGCCGATGACTTATGAAGTGAATGGCAAGCAGTACGTGGTCATTTCCGCAGGCGGTCACGGTTCGTTCGGTACCAAAATGGGCGACTACATTGTCGCTTACGCGCTGCCGGATGACGCCAAATAATCCGCTTTCTCCCTGAGCGGGAGCGGTAAATATTACTGGCTATAAAAAATCCCCTCTGCCATCTGGCACGAGGGGATTTCTTTTTTCGGCCACAAACCACCGCATAAAGCGGAGCGTTAAGCGCTACACCGTAAACCCTAGCATCATCCCGGTATCTTCATGTTCCAGCAGATGACAGTGCGCCATATACGCAAATTCTTTCGGCGCGTCATGCTGGAAACGCACCAACACTTCGCTGCGTGCGCCATACACTTCAACCGTATCTTTCCAGCCTGCGCGATGCGCCGCTGGCGGTTTGCCATTTTCCGACAAAATGCGGAACTGCGTGCCGTGAATATGGAACGGGTGCAACATCATGTCGCCCTCGCCAGAAATCACCCAGCGCTCATAATGCCCTTTCTGCGCGGCAAATTGCGGCGTCGTCATATCAAAGGCTTTGCCGTTGATGCGGTTGGCGTTATGGAAATCAAAACCGTTGCCACCGTGATTCATTTGGCCGTGATTCATCTGCATGTTGCCGTGCTGCATCTGGCCGCTACCCATTTGCATATTGCCCATGTCGCCATGGTGCATCTGGTTTTGATCCATATGCATCCCGCCCATCTGCCCATGATCCATCATTCCGGCCATCGCGCTATCGCCATACTTCTGCTGTAGCGCCTGCATGCCCATCATGTCGAGCATCGGATCCATCGACAGCTGCAAAGTGCGCTGCGTTAATCCTGCAAGCGCGGGTAAAGCCGGCAGCGTCGCCAGCGTATCCGGCAACGTGCCGGAAGCGGTCACCTGTAGTGGCTGGATGCGCAGTACCGGTTGCGGCTGGTCAAACGGCGCAACGGTCATTCCCATCTGCTGAACCGGTAAGGTCAGCAGATCAAACGGCTTACCGTTGCTGGTATCAACCAATACTTCAAAGCGCTCGCCCATCAGCACCGGTAACTCGCTCACTTTCACCGGCTCCGCAAGCAAACCACCATCGCTGGCTACCACATACAGCGGGCGTTGATCGCTGGTGGCAAACTTCAGCGAGCGCGCATTGCAGCCGTTCAACAAACGCAAACGCAGCCAGCCGCGCGGGGCGGAATGTTGCGGATAAATGGCGCCGTTGGTGAGCAGCGTATCGCCAAACCAGCCAACGGCTGCGCTCATCACATCCAGTTGGTAGTCAATCTGCCCGTTGGCAGTGAATTTTTTGTCCTGCACGATGACCGGCACATCATCAATGCCCCACTGTTGCGGCAGACGCAATTTACGGCTGTTGTCATCCTCAATCAGCACCAGACCCGCGAGCCCCATCGCAACTTGTCGACCGGTTTTGCCGTGTTGATGCGGATGGAACCAGCATGTCGCCGCCTGCTGTGTCGGGGTAAACGTTACGGTTCGGCTACCGCCCGCTTTAATGATGCCTTGCGGCCCGCCATCGACCTCGCCCGGCACCTCAACGCCGTGCCAGTGTACAGTGGTTTCTTCGGCCAGCGTATTGCGGATCTCAACGGTCACCTCACGCCCCTGGCGGAGCTGAAGCGCCGGGCCTAACAGCGCACCGTTGTATCCCCAGGTGGCAGCACGTTTATTGCCGAACAGGGTTTCCCCCGCCTGCACCGTTAACGTGATACGGTTTTGCGCGTCGGCGGTGAGCAGTGGCGGGATGGGCAATGCGGGGCGCTCAGCGGCGAGCAGTGAACGGCTCCACAGCGGCAGCGCGCTCATCACCCCCAGCGCGGCGGAATATTTTAAGAAATCTCGACGTTGCATGGGCATTTCCTTATCGATTGCAGGTCATCTTTTGAGCTTAAACCCTCCCCCTGCCGGAAGGTCAAGAAAAGAGGCAATAATAAATATCGTCGCCATATCCGGACTGTGCTAACGTTTAAATTCCGTTACGCCGTGGTAGAAATAATGAAGACGTTTTTCAGAACAATTGTCCTGGGCAGCATGCTGGCTGTCTCCGCTAACAGTTATGCCCTAAGTGAATCCGAAGCTGAAGACATGGCCGATCTCACGGCGGTGTTTGTATTTCTGAAAAACGACTGCGGTTATAACAACTTACCGAATGGGCAGATCCGCCGCGCACTGGTTTTTTTCGCCCAGCAAAATCAGTGGGATCTCAGCAACTATGACACGTGGGACATGAAATCGCTTGGCGAAGAGAGTTACCGCGATCTCAGCGGTATCGGCATTCCGACCGCCAAAAAATGTAAAGCCCTCGCCCGCGACTCCCTGAGCCTGCTCGCCTACGTCAAATAACGGTGAACTTTTGACCGTGCATCGCTAAGCAGAGTTAGCTATGATGTTGCGCCCGTTTTTCGCGGGTGTTAACAAAGGAGCTACCGATGGCCGATAACAACGTATGGCAAGAGACGCTGCACGACCATTTTGGTCAATACTTTGCCGTTGATAAGGTGCTGTATCACGAAAAGACCGATCATCAGGATCTGATTATTTTCGAGAACGCCGCTTTTGGCCGCGTTATGGCGCTGGATGGCGTGGTGCAAACCACCGAACGCGACGAGTTTATCTATCACGAAATGATGACCCATGTTCCGCTGCTGGCGCACGGCCACGCGAAACATGTACTGATCATCGGCGGCGGCGACGGCGCGATGTTGCGCGAAGTCACCCGCCATAAAAATATTGAAACCATCACCATGGTAGAAATCGACGCTGGCGTCGTCTCTTTCTGCCGCCAGTATCTGCCAAAGCACAATGCAGGTGCCTATGACGATCCGCGTTTTACGCTGGTGATCGACGACGGCGTCAATTTTGTGACTCACACTGACCAGACGTTTGACGTGATTATCTCGGACTGTACCGATCCGATCGGGCCAGGTGAGAGCCTGTTCACCTCTGCGTTTTATGAAGGTTGCAAACGCTGCCTGAACCCTGGCGGGATCTTCGTCGCGCAAAACGGCGTCAGCTTCTTACAGCAAGATGAAGCGGTCGACAGCTACCGCAAGCTCGGCCACTATTTCAGCGATGTCGGCTTCTATCAGGCGGCGGTACCAACCTATTACGGCGGCATTATGACGTTCGCCTGGGCCACGGATAACGAGGCACTGCGCCATCTCTCAACCGAGATTATTGCCGCCCGTTTCCACAGTGCCCGTCTCACCTGCCGCTACTACAACCCGGCGATTCATACGGCAGCCTTTGCCCTGCCGCAATATTTACATGATGCACTGGCTGCACAGTAACACTAAGGGGGTGATAAAAATTGAAAAAGCTTAAACTACATGGCTTTAACAACCTGACCAAAAGCCTGAGTTTTTGTATCTACGACATCTGCTACGCCAAAACCGCAGAAGAGCGTGACGGCTATATTGCCTACATTGATGAACTCTATAACGCCAACCGTTTGACGGAGATCCTCACGGAAACCTGCAACATTATTGGCGCCAACATTTTGAACATTGCCCGCCAGGATTACGAGCCGCAAGGTGCGAGTGTAACCATCCTGGTAAGCGAAGAGCCCGTCGACCCGCAGCTTATCGACAAAACCGAGCATCCCGGCCCGCTGCCGGAAGCGGTCGTCGCGCATCTGGATAAAAGCCATATCTGCGTGCACACCTACCCGGAAAGCCATCCGGAAGGCGGCTTGTGTACTTTCCGCGCGGACATTGAAGTCTCAACCTGCGGCGTGATTTCACCGCTGAAAGCGCTGAATTACCTGATCCACCAGCTCGAATCCGATATTGTCACCGTCGATTACCGCGTGCGCGGCTTTACCCGCGATATCAACGGCATGAAACACTTTATCGATCATGAGATTAATTCAATTCAGAACTTCATGTCAGATGACATGAAATCGCTGTATGACATGGTGGACGTTAACGTGTATCAGGAAAATATCTTCCATACCAAGATGTTGCTTAAAGAGTTCGACCTGAAACACTACATGTTCCATACCAAACCGGAAGATTTGACGCCGCAAGAACGTAAAGAGATCACGGAAGCGTTGTGGAAAGAGATGCGCGAGATCTACTACGGCCGTAACATTCCGGCCGTGTAACGCACCAGGGGAGCAAGGACGCGCCCTGATTAACGCTGCTGGAGGAATTGCCGGTAGGCCGCCACCACCTGAAGAAAATCCTCGACGCCGCACAGCGACAGGCTCTCTTCGTCGTAGTAACTCATCCCCTCTTCCATTTCATCGCCGGAAAATTCCAACTGATTCGCGCGAATCATCACCTCTTCGCCATCCAGCCACAGCGTGTATTCATGCCCGGCGCGCTGCCAGGAACGCTCACTGCCTTTCACCGTTTTCGCCGCCTGCTCCACTTCATCGAGCAGCGCCAGGTTCTCTTTTACTTCTTCATTGAACCAGTGGCCCACCACTTCGTGGCCCATTGACATGCGCACCTTTACCACTCCGGTGATATCACGCAAAAATTCGTAATCCATAATCGCTTCCTCATGCAGGCAAATCGCCGCCTATGCAGTAATTATCGCAGCACAATACAAGAAAAAAAGCGCAGCGGACGGAAGCGAGGAAAAATAACCGCCTGGGCGAAGAGAAAGTAGGCGCGGGATGCGTTTAAGTGACGGGAATAAAAACACGCGGGCAAAAAAAAGCCACCCCGCAGGGTGGCCTTCGTTATCAGACGGCTGTCTGGAAAATCACGCCGTCCGCTTTTTCGGTGTACTGGTTCAACTGGTCAAAGTTGAGGTAACGGTACGTATCAACAGCGGTTTTATCCACCTGCGCCATAAAGTTGAGATACTCTTCCGGCGTTGGCAGTTTGCCGATCAGCGCCGACACCGCCGCCAGCTCCGCAGAAGCCAGGTAGACGTTCGCACCCGTACCTAAACGGTTCGGGAAGTTACGGGTTGAGGTGGATACCACCGTCGCGCCGTCCGCGACACGCGCCTGGTTACCCATGCACAGCGAGCAACCCGGGATCTCGATACGCGCCCCGCTCTTACCAAACACGCTGTAGTAGCCCTCTTCAGTCAACTGTGCCGCATCCATACGGGTCGGCGGCGCCACCCACAGGCGGGTCGGCAACTGACCTTTATGGCTGTCCAGCAGTTTACCGGCTGCGCGGAAGTGACCGATGTTGGTCATGCAGGAACCGATGAACACTTCGTCGATGTTAGCACCCTGCACGTCAGAGAGCAGACGCGCGTCGTCCGGATCGTTCGGCGCACAGAGGATCGGCTCTTTGATTTCCGCCAGATCGATATCGATCACCGCCGCGTATTCCGCGTCGGCATCCGCTTCCAGCAGTTGCGGATCGGCCAGCCATTTCTCCATACCCTGGATACGGCGCTCCAGCGTACGGCGGTCACCGTAGCCTTCAGCGATCATCCACTTCAGCAGCACGATGTTGGAGTTCAGATACTCGATAACCGGCTCTTTGTTCAGCTTGATGGTACAACCGGCAGCGGAACGCTCTGCAGAGGCATCGGTCAGCTCAAACGCCTGCTCAACTTTCAGATCCGGCAGACCTTCGATCTCCAGAATGCGGCCGGAGAAGATGTTTTTCTTACCTTTCTTCTCAACGGTCAGCAGACCCTGTTTGATGGCATACAGCGGGATCGCATGCACCAGATCGCGCAGCGTAATACCCGGCTGCATTTTGCCTTTGAAGCGCACCAGCACAGATTCCGGCATATCCAGCGGCATCACGCCGGTCGCAGCGGCAAACGCCACCAGACCAGAACCTGCCGGGAAGGAGATACCAATCGGGAAACGGGTATGTGAATCACCACCGGTACCAACGGTATCCGGCAGCAGCATACGGTTCAGCCACGAGTGGATAACGCCGTCGCCCGGACGCAGGGAAACGCCGCCACGGTTCATAATGAAGTCCGGCAGCGTGTGATGCGTGGTGACGTCAACCGGCTTCGGATACGCCGCCGTGTGACAGAAAGACTGCATCACCAGATCGGAAGAGAAGCCCAGGCACGCCAGATCTTTCAGCTCATCACGCGTCATCGGCCCGGTGGTGTCCTGAGAACCCACAGAGGTCATTTTCGGTTCGCAGTAAGCGCCAGGGCGGACACCGGCCACACCGCAGGCACGACCAACCATTTTTTGCGCCAGCGAATAACCGCGGTTGCTTTCCGCCACATCTTTCGCCTGACGGAAAACATCGCTGTGCGGCAGACCCAGCGCTTCACGCGCTTTGGTGGTCAAGCCACGGCCGATAATCAGCGGAATACGGCCACCGGCGCGTACTTCGTCAATCAGCACCTCGGTTTTCAGCTCGAAGCTCGCCAGCAGCTCACCGGTTTCGTGGTTACGCACTTCGCCTTTGAACGGGTAAACGTCAATCACGTCGCCCATGTTCAGGCTGCTAACATCCACTTCGATCGGCAGCGCGCCGGCGTCTTCCATGGTGTTAAAGAAAATCGGCGCGATTTTGCCGCCAAGCACCAGGCCACCACCGCGTTTGTTCGGCACAAACGGAATGTCGTCGCCCATAAACCACAGCACCGAGTTGGTGGCGGATTTACGCGAAGAACCGGTACCGACAACGTCGCCCACATAGGCCAGCGGGAACCCTTTTTTCGCCAGCTGCTCGATCTGTTTGATCGGACCCACGCTACCTGGCTGATCCGGCTCAATGCCTTCACGAGCGTTTTTCAGCATCGCCAGCGCGTGCAGCGGGATATCCGGACGCGACCAGGCATCAGGAGCAGGGGAAAGATCATCGGTGTTGGTTTCACCCGTTACTTTGAAAACGGTAACGGTAATTTTTTCTGCCAGCGCCGGGCGGCTCAGGAACCATTCGGCATCGGCCCAGGATTGCATCACCTGTTTGGCGTACACGTTGCCCGCTTTCGCTTTCTCTTCCACGTCGTAGAAGTTATCGAACATCAGCAGCGTGTGGGACAGGGCTTTGGCGGCGATCGGCGCGAGCTTTTCGCTGTCCAGCGCGTCAATCAGCGGGTGAATGTTGTAGCCGCCCTGCATGGTGCCCAGCAGTTCGATCGCTTTTTCAGGGGTAACCAGTGGGGAGGTGGCATCGCCTTTGGCGATAGCGGCAAGGAAACCCGCTTTTACATAGGCTGCTTCATCGACGCCCGGTGGGACACGGTTAGCCAGCAGGTCAATCAGAAATTCTTCTTCGCCAGCAGGCGGGTTCTTCAGCAGCTCGACAAGCCCTGCCATTTGGGTTGCATCTAATGGTTTTGGCGCAATCCCCTCAGCGGCACGTTCAGCTACGTGCTTACGGTATTCTTCTAGCACGACGGTTCTCCTCGCTCTCATTGTCATAATGCGGCAGGCGTTTCTCTTCACGCTCCTGTGAGACAGCAGTTTGTAGGGTAAATCCGCGAACCGCGTCGGGCAGCATAGCAGGATTTTCAGGGGGTGTTAATCTGTTTACAAAAAAGCAACATTAAATACTTGCTGAATCGTTAAGGACGGAATAAAGCAGGCGGGAGAAGGTTTTAACGACAGAGAATCCTCGCCCGCAGAAATGAAAAACGGCCCCGCAGGACCGTTTGGTTACGCGGCTGTTACACCGAACCTAACAACGAACGCACACTACTGTTGGCATATTTTTCCGGCGTGACGGTTTGGTCCACCAGTTTACCCAGCACGTATTTTTGGACCGTTGAGCGGTTGTTCACCTGCTCGTTATGACCGACGCTTGCCAGTTGCCCGCGACCGTTATAGTTGAGCGTGGTGGTGTTCTCTTCATCGTTTTCCACCAGATGGTAGAAGTAGTTTTGCGACGACTTCATTTTGTTCAGCGCCAGCGGAATCGACGGGTCGATAGCCTCATGCCAGGCGGCGCTCAAATGGCTGCGTGTCGTCTGCTTCACGGTTTTTGAGCCATCATCGCGTGTCTGCTCTTCGGAAGATTGCGAGGCGGTATAGGAGAAGCGATCTTTCTCTTCTTCATGCAACGGGTTAGGTGATTTCTCGGTTTGCACGAGCGACAGCGAAAAATCATTCAGCCCGCTTAATTGCGAAACGCCGCTCGTATTAAGAGTGAAATTTTGGCCTGGAGTGACGTTGGCGCTTTCCGCATCGCGAGTGGTGTTGAGCGCGCGGAAGACGGATTTCATCGCTTCCATCTGACCCCGATCGCCATTACCGGCAATACGCGCTTTATCGAATTTATCGTCATACGCTTTCAGCGCCAGCTGCTGTTGGCCATAGCTGCCGGAGAGTGCAGGTTTGGACATATCGCTGCTCATCTTCAGCGAGTAGTCGCCATCCTGGTAGGCAACGGAGCGCGCTTTGTCATCGGCATGGAAATTCAGCGACTGCAGCGAATCATCGCCATTGCGTATATCCGTTTTCAGATCGACAGATTTCAACCGATTGCTATCAAAGTTGGTTAAACCAGCGATATCCAGTTTCGGCGGTTGCTGCCCCAGCCCGCTAAGCGCTTTGCTCAACGCATTGCCGAGGTTCGCCACTGCCGCAGCATCATCATCATTTAACGCCTCACCCTCTGTTTTCACCTCAACCGCGATGCCATTGTCCTGCTGGGTCATCGTCAGGTGAACGGTCGAGCCGGATTTGGTGGCGATGCTGAGCGTTACCGCCGATTTATTCGCACCGGCACTGGCGCCCAATTCAGCACGCACTCCGGTCAGCGCCTGGGTGAAATCGCCCCGGTTCTCCTTCAGATTGTCAAGCAGCGCACTGCCAAGGCCAGCCATTGAGGAAACCGAAGCACTGCCCACTGCCGATTGCATCAGCCCTTCAATAATGGGGTTGGTGTGCTGTGCGACACTGGTGCTCATCTTTTTCGGTGACAGGCTATAAACCGCCGAAATCTCGGAAGTCTGGCTCCCGAACATCACTTTCGCCGAGATGTTATTGTTGGCGACAGCGTTATTGCTGCTGGCGGCACGAGCAGCAGCGCCAACCTGCGTTGTCGCGCTCACGCGCGTAACAGAAGGCAGCTGTAAGGCAAAACTAAGTCCGCGGATCATGACGATGAAACTCCCTCTCTCACCGATAATGGTAGTCATCTAACATCGGCAGTTTTTGCACAATCTTTATACTCTGCGGATGAAAACCCTAAATTCATCACGAAATACAATAAAAAAAGCGAGCCAGTTACCTGACTCGCCTATTTTAGGCTACACCCGCATTCGCAACTGGAATGCGTCAGCCGTTACATGATGTTCGCGACAGATTTCGCCAGCTGTGCTTCGAGAGCCGGTTTGGCTTCTTCGAATTTCAGGTTCACTTTGTTCGCGTTAGACACAACACGCGTCTGGTATTTCGCGCGATTGCCTTCTTCGGTGCTGGTTTGCAGCTTGATACCGGAAGTGCCCTGACGCAGCGCTGCCACGTTGTCGGTGGTCACTTTCGCTTTGCTACGCTCAGAGATTTGCAGGTCGGTTACCATGGTGAAGTTGACATCTTCGACCATTGCGTCAGCCGCCATACCGATCAGGCCAGCGGCCAGGCCCACGCCCAGCGCCGCGCCGGAAGAGTTGCTGTTGTACGCAGTAATACCTGCGCCAAGCGCCGCACCCACCGCCGCACCTTCATAACCACTTTTGAGATACCCCTGGGTTTCACGCAGGTCCATTTTGTCGGCTTTCAGCACGTTGGCCTGGATCCAGTAGTAAGCGGTATCCGGGGAAGAGGTCACTTTATAACCTTTATCAGTCAGTTCTTTTGACAGCAGCGTCTGCAGGTTGCTCATGTCTTTATCAGAGGTGTTTTTCACCTGGATATAAACGGTTTTCTCAGAGGAGGGTTCCAGCCAGATGGTCTGGCTCATCTGGGTTTTCACTTCCAGATTACGTTTTTTCACCGCCGTGGTCATCGCGCCACAACCCGACAGCACGAACGCAGCCAATACCACACCGACGACAGCAATTTTTTTATAAGACATAACGATTCCTTTTTTCATTCCAAACCAGGGATAAGAACTACAAATGCGGCAAACGCCGGACGGGAGCAATGAAACGAGGAAAAGTCACACAGTCCATGTCATGACGGAGCCAGAGGCGCGGGCTTACTGCCTGCGTTATTAAAAATATTTCTGGATGAGTTATCGGCATTTTAAGGAATAATCTGAATAAAAATGCCTACTAAAACTTGTAGTTATGTGAGAAGAGGAGATCGACGGGAAAGAGACAAAAAAAAGCAGCCCGAAGGCTGCCTTATCTTAAATTGGCGAAACTTACTTTTTCTTCGCTTTCGGGTTCGGCAGGTCGGTAATGCTACCTTCGAACACTTCAGCAGCCAGACCGACGGATTCATGCAGCGTCGGGTGCGCGTGAATGGTCAGCGCGATATCTTCAGCGTCGCAGCCCATTTCGATAGCCAGACCGATTTCACCCAGCAGCTCGCCGCCGTTGGTGCCGACAATCGCGCCACCGATAACACGGTGCGTCTCTTTGTCGAAAATCAGTTTGGTCATACCGTCAGCGCAGTCAGAAGCGATGGCACGGCCGGACGCTGCCCACGGGAAGGTGGCGGTTTCGTAGCTGATGCCTTTCTCTTTCGCTTCTTTCTCGGTCAGACCCACCCATGCAACTTCCGGCTCGGTGTAGGCGATAGACGGGATAACTTTCGGATCGAAATAGTGTTTTTTACCGGCGATAACTTCAGCGGCCACGTGGCCTTCATGCACGCCTTTGTGCGCCAGCATCGGCTGACCGACGATATCGCCGATAGCGAAGATGTGCGGCACATTGGTGCGCAGCTGTTTATCAACGCGGATAAAGCCACGGTCGTCCACTTCCACGCCTGCTTTGCCCGCGTCGAGGTTTTTACCGTTCGGCACACGGCCGATAGCCACCAGCACGGCGTCGTAACGCTGCGCTTCAGCAGGGGCTTTTTTGCCTTCCATGGAAACGTAAATGCCGTCTTCTTTTGCTTCAACGGCGGTCACTTTAGTTTCCAGCATCAGATTGAATTTCTTACCGATGCGTTTGGTGAAGACTTTAACGATGTCTTTGTCAGCGGCCGGGATAACCTGGTCGAACATTTCAACCACGTCAATTTCTGAACCCAACGCATGGTACACAGTACCCATTTCCAGACCGATGATACCGCCGCCCATCACCAGCAGGCGTTTTGGTACGGATTTCAGCTCCAGGGCGTCGGTAGAATCCCATACGCGCGGATCTTCATGCGGAATGAACGGCAGTTGGATCGGACGGGAACCCGCCGCGATGATAGCGTTGTCGAAGTTGATTACGGTTTTGCCGTTTTCGCCTTCCACTTCCAGGGTGTTCGCCCCGGTGAATTTACCCAGACCGTTAACCACTTTCACTTTACGGCCTTTGGCCATACCCGCCAGACCGCCGGTCAGCTGAGTGATCACTTTCTCTTTCCAGGTACGAATCTTGTCGATATCGGTTTTCGGTTCGCCGAAGACGATACCGTGTTCAGCCAGCGCTTTGGCTTCTTCGATAACTTTTGCAACGTGCAGCAGCGCTTTAGAAGGGATACAACCCACGTTCAGACAAACACCGCCGAGGGTGTTGTAACGTTCAACGATGACGGTTTCCAGACCTAAATCAGCGCAACGGAAGGCAGCAGAGTAACCTGCCGGGCCTGCCCCAAGTACCACGACCTGAGTTTTGATTTCAGTACTCATCATGACCTCTTATTGATTTCCGGCGGTCAGGGGTACTTCATGTCGCCCTTCATCCACCGGGACGTTCTATCCGCCCGCAGTTTACAAAATCGTTAACAATTTTGAAACAACAAACGGCAAACGATTTGTCCTTTTGCCCCTGATAACCCCAACAGCTCTATGAGATTACCAGAAAAAAGCCGGCCGTCAGGCCGGCTTCTTCGATTACATCACCAGACGGCGAATGTCAGACAGCATGTTGTTGATGATGGTGATAAAGCGCGCCCCATCAGCACCGTCAATCACACGGTGGTCGAAGGAGAGCGAAATCGGCATCATCAGACGCGGTACGAACTCTTTACCGTTCCAGACCGGCTCTATTGCCGATTTGGAGACGCCCAGGATAGCCACTTCCGGCGCGTTAACAATCGGTGCGAAATGGGTTGTGCCCAGGCCGCCGATGCTGGAGATGGTGAAGCAACCGCCCTGCATTTCGCCAGCGGTCAGCTTACCGTCACGCGCTTTTTTGGAAATCACCGTCAGTTCGCGGGAAAGCTCGGTAACGCTCTTCTTGTTCACGTCTTTAAAGACCGGAACAACCAGACCGTTCGGGGTATCCACCGCAACACCGATGTTGATGTATTTCTTCAGCGTCAGGCGCTGACCATCTTCAGACAGCGAGCTGTTGAAGCGCGGCATCTGCTCAAGCGCAGCAGCAACGGCTTTCATGATGAAGACAACCGGCGTGAATTTCACATCCAGTTTGCGCTTCTCAGCTTCGGCGTTCTGCTGTTTACGGAACGCTTCCAGATCGGTGATATCGGTTTTGTCGAAGTGTGTAACGTGTGGGATCATCACCCAGTTACGGCTCAGGTTAGCACCAGAGATTTTCTGGATACGGCCCAGTTCCACTTCTTCGATTTCGCCGAACTTGCTGAAGTCCACTTTCGGCCACGGCAGCAGACCCGGCAGAGAACCACCGGTTGCGCCAGCGGCAGGTGCGGACTCAGCGCGTTTCACCGCGTCTTTCACGTAAGCCTGAACGTCTTCGCGCAGGATACGGCCTTTACGACCGGTGCCTTTCACTTTCGCCAGGTTAACGCCGAACTCGCGCGCCAGGCGGCGGATCAGCGGGGTAGCGTGAACGTAAGCATCGTTTTCCGCGAAATCAGATTTACTTTCTGCTTTCGCAGCCGGTGCCACAGCAGGTTTAGCAGCCTGAGCCGGGGCAGCAGCAGATGCCGGAGCAGCAGCGGCAGCCGGAGCAGCGGCAGGCGCAGCGCCTTCCACTTCAAACACCATAATCAGAGAACCGGTGGAGACTTTGTCGCCCACGTTCACTTTCAGCTCTTTCACGGTACCTGCGAACGGTGCCGGAACTTCCATAGAAGCTTTATCGCCTTCGACGGTGATCAGCGACTGTTCAGCGGAGACTTTATCACCCACTTTCACCAGCACTTCGGTCACTTCAACTTCGTCGCCGCCGATATCCGGTACGTTGACCTCTTTCGGGCCAGCCGCTGCTGCCGGTGCGATCGCCGCAGCCGGAGCGGCGGCCTGAGCCGGAGCCGCAGCAGGTGCAGCACCCGCCACTTCGAAGATCATGATCAGCGAGCCGGTAGAAACTTTGTCGCCGGTGTTGATTTTGATCTCTTTCACGGTGCCGGCGAACGGCGCCGGAACTTCCATAGAGGCTTTGTCGCCCTCTACGGTGATCAGAGATTGTTCTGCCGCAACGGTGTCGCCCACTTTCACCAGGATTTCGGTGACTTCAACTTCGTCACCGCCGATGTCAGGCACGTTCACTTCTTTCGCTGCCGCGGCTGCTGGCGCAGCAGCGGCCGGCGCGGCCTCTTTCTTCTCTTCTGCCGGAGCAGGTGCAGCGGCTGCTGCACCATCGGCGGAATCGAAAATCATGATCAGTTTGCCCGTCTCGGTTTTGTCGCCTACAGAGACTTTGATCTCTTTAACAACGCCAGCCTGCGGAGACGGAACTTCCATAGAGGCTTTATCGCCTTCCACGGTGATCAGCGACTGTTCAGCTTCTACTTTGTCGCCCACTTTGACCAGAATCTCGGTGATTTCAACTTCATCAGACCCGATGTCCGGTACTTTGATTTCGATAGCCATTATCTCTTTACCTCTTACGCCAGACGCGGGTTAACTTTTTCTGCATCGATGTTGAATTTGGTAATGGCTTCCGCCACCACTTTCTTGTCGATTTCGCCACGTTTAGCCAGTTCGCCCAGTGCTGCTACCACCACGTAAGAAGCATCAACTTCGAAGTGGTGACGCAGGTTTTCACGGCTGTCGGAGCGACCGAAGCCATCTGTACCCAGTACGCGGTAATCATCAGCCGGTACGTAAGTACGAACCTGCTCGGCGAACAGTTTCATATAGTCAGTTGATGCCACAGCCGGTGCGTCGTTCATCACCTGAGCGATGTACGGAACGCGCGGCGTTTCCAGCGGGTGCAGCATGTTCCAGCGCTCACAATCCTGGCCATCACGCGCCAGTTCAGTGAAGGAGGTAACGCTGTACACGTCAGAGCCCACGCCGTAGTCGTTCGCCAGGATCTGCGCTGCTTCACGAACATGACGCAGGATAGAACCGGAGCCCAGCAGCTGAACTTTACCTTTGCTACCGGCAACGGTTTCGAGTTTGTAGATACCTTTACGGATACCTTCCTCGGCACCTTCCGGCATCGCCGGCATGTGGTAGTTTTCGTTCAGCGTGGTGATGTAGTAGTAAATGTTCTCTTGCGCTTCACCGTACATGCGTTGCAGACCGTCATGCATGATGACTGCCACTTCGTACGCGTAAGACGGGTCGTAAGAGATACAGTTCGGGATAGTCAGCGACTGAATGTGGCTGTGACCATCTTCATGCTGCAGACCTTCGCCGTTCAGGGTTGTACGACCAGAAGTACCACCGATCAGGAAGCCGCGAGCCTGCTGGTCGCCCGCCTGCCAGCACAGGTCGCCGATACGCTGGAACCCGAACATGGAGTAGTAGATGTAGAACGGGATCATCGGCAGGTTGTTGGTGCTGTAAGAGGTCGCAGCCGCCAGCCAGGATGCGCCAGCACCCAGTTCGTTGATACCTTCCTGCAGGATCTGACCTTTCTCGTCTTCTTTGTAGTAAGCAACCTGCTCACGGTCCTGCGGGGTGTACTGCTGGCCGTTCGGGCTGTAAATACCAATCTGACGGAACAGACCTTCCATACCGAAAGTACGCGCTTCGTCGGCGATGATCGGAACCAGTCTGTCTTTGATCGACTTGTTCTTCAGCATCACGTTCAGGGCACGCACGAAAGCGATAGTGGTGGAGATCTCTTTGTTCTGCTCTTCCAGCAACTGGGAGAAGTCTTCCAGCGCAGGCAGATCCAGTTTCTCGGTGAAGTTCGGCTGACGAGACGGCAGGTAGCCTTTCAGCGCCTGGCGACGTTCGTGCAGGTATTTATGCTCTTCAGAACCTTCCGGGAAGGTGATGTAAGAGAGGTTTTCAACCTGCTCATCGGTAACCGGAACATTGAAACGATCGCGGATATAGCGCACGCCGTCCATGTTCATTTTCTTCACCTGGTGAGCGATGTTTTTACCTTCTGCGGTATCGCCCATGCCGTAACCTTTAATGGTATGGGCCAGGATAACAGTCGCTTTACCTTTGGTTTCACGCGCTTTTTTCAGTGCCGCGTAAACTTTCTTCGGATCGTGGCCGCCACGGTTCAGAGCCCAGATCTGCTCATCAGTCCAGTCTGCAACCAGCGCTGCGGTTTCCGGGTATTTGCCGAAGAAGTGCTCACGTACGTACGCGCCATCTTTGGATTTGAAGGTCTGGTAGTCGCCGTCAACGGTTTCGTTCATCAGCTGGATCAGTTTACCGCTGGTATCTTTACGCAGCAGCTCATCCCAACGACCGCCCCACATCACCTTGATAACGTTCCAGCCAGCACCTGCGAAGATGCCTTCCAGTTCGTTGATGATTTTGCCGTTACCGGTTACCGGGCCATCCAGACGCTGCAGGTTACAGTTGATGATGAAGCACAGGTTATCCAGTTTCTCACGGGTGGCGATGGTGATAGCGCCTTTGGATTCCGGCTCATCCATCTCACCGTCGCCGAGGAAGGCGTAAACGGTTTGTTCAGAAGTATCTTTCAGACCACGGTGTTCCAGATATTTCAGGAACTTCGCCTGATAGATAGCACCGATCGGGCCCAGACCCATCGATACGGTCGGGAACTGCCAGAATTCCGGCATCAATTTCGGGTGCGGGTAAGAGGAGAGGCCTTTACCGTGAACTTCCTGACGGAAGTTGTTCATCTGCTCTTCAGTCAGACGACCTTCCAGGAACGCACGCGCGTAGATGCCCGGAGAGATGTGGCCCTGGAAGTACACAAGGTCGCCGCCGTCTTTCTCGTTACGGGCACGGAAGAAGTGGTTGAAGCAAACTTCATAAACGGTCGCGGAAGACTGGAAGGACGCCATGTGGCCGCCCAGCTCAAGGTCTTTTTTGGACGCGCGCAGAACCGTCATGATGGCGTTCCAGCGAATAGCTGAACGAATGCGGCGTTCCAGTTCCAGATTGCCCGGGTATTCCGGTTCATCTTCAACGGCAATAGTGTTTACATAGTTGCTCGCCCCTGTGCCAGCTGCCACTTTCACACCGCCTTTGCGGGCTTCAGAAAGAAGCTGGTCAATCAGATACTGAGCACGCTCAACACCTTCTTCACGGATGACCGATTCGATCGCCTGTTGCCAGTCGCGAGTTTCGATCGGATCCACGTCATTTTGGAAACGTTCTGACATGGGGGGTATTCCTTATCTATCTAATACGTTGATTTGTCTGGAACCTGTCCCATTGCATTCTCATGCCTTTTCGTTCAAACCACAAAAGTGCAATAAGACAGGTTCTGCGTTTAGTTGCCGCGCTCTAAAGTTTGGCGCTGGTGTTACAACTCTTCCGGTACAACCTGCACCAGAAAATCTTAATTCTTTCTCTGCTCTAACCGGCGAAGCGAGCGTTCACGACGGCTCTGCTCACGGCTACGGTCCAGCAAAATCTCTTCAATAAACGCCAGGTGGCGGTGCGACGCTTCACGCGCCTCTTCCGGCTTCCCGGCCATGATCGCCGCGAAAATACTCGAGCGATGGTTGCTGACCAGCGGCAGCATCTCGCGGCGCGCGTACAGCAATTCGAAGTTCTGACGAACGTTTTGCGCCAACATTGGCTCCATGCAGCGTAGCAGATGAAGCAGCACAACATTATGTGCCGCCTCGGTTACGGCTATTTGATACTGCACGACGGCACTGGATTCCGCGTCCAAATCCCCGGACTGCTGCGCAAGCTCAATGGCCTGGTGCAGTTCGCTGATCCGCGCTTTGTCTTCATCGGTGCTGCGCAGCGCCGCGTAATATGCAGCGATGCCTTCCAGCGCGTGGCGGGTTTCAAGCAGGTCAAACTGGGATTCGGGATGATCGGCCAGAAGCTCAACCAGCGGATCGCTGAAGCTTTGCCACAGGCTGCTTTGGACAAAAGTACCGCCACCCTGGCGACGAAGGAGCAGACCTTTCGCTTCGAGGCGCTGAATGGCCTCGCGCAGTGAAGGACGAGAAACATCGAACTGTTTGGCCAGCTCGCGTTCTGGAGGCAGTTTCTCGCCGGGACGCAACGTACCTTCGAGAATCAAAAACTCCAGTTGCTGCTCAATCACATCGGAAAGTTTTGGTTGGCGGATTTTGCTGTAGGCCATTGTTCCCTGTCTCTACCACTCGCCCGGAGTAAATTGGTCTTACCAATTTCATGTTCTTGACGCTAAAGTAACAAAGTATTCACCTTCTGTCCATACAGGTTTTGATTGAAATCAGGAAACCACGCACATTTTAACAATGTTACAGAAATAGCGTTTCAAAGATGTAACCTTGCACAAATGCCTCGTTTACCGCGAAAGAGGCAGTTTTAACTTTCCTGAAACGCCAGTTAAGGCATATGAACCGATTCAGTTGTTGAATATATGAATGGTTATTCTGTTTAGGTGCATAAAACGAAGAAATGAGTTCAATGCAGAGGTAGAGGAGGTACGCAGAAATGGTTTCTTTTTTACCCGCTCGTCATCAGAGTTTCATAAAGCAGATGCATTCCCGCGCACTTATCACTATTCTGAGCCCTATGAAAGGGATTGACGAAAAAACCCGTCGACATTTCGTAAACTAAAAAATACAAAAAACGGAATTTATTTATTACACGCAAACCGCAGCGTACAAATAACAACCACACACGAGGTTTAATAATGGAAGGTCAACAGCACGGCGATCAGCTAAAGCGCGGCCTTAAGAACCGCCACATTCAGCTTATCGCGCTGGGTGGCGCTATTGGGACTGGCCTGTTTCTGGGCAGCGCATCCGTCATTCAATCTGCCGGCCCGGGGATAATTCTGGGTTATGCCATTGCCGGTTTTATCGCGTTTCTCATCATGCGCCAGCTGGGCGAAATGGTGGTTGAAGAGCCGGTAGCCGGTTCATTCAGCCACTTCGCCTACAAATATTGGGGCAGCTTTGCAGGCTTTGCTTCCGGCTGGAATTACTGGGTGTTGTACGTGCTGGTGGCGATGGCGGAACTCACTGCCGTCGGGAAATATATTCAGTTCTGGTGGCCAGAAATCCCAACCTGGGTCTCCGCCGCCGTGTTCTTTGTCATTATCAACGCCATCAACCTGACCAACGTTAAAGTGTTTGGCGAAATGGAGTTCTGGTTCGCCATTATTAAGGTTTTCGCGGTTGTGGCGATGATCGTGTTTGGCGGCTGGTTGCTGTTTAGCGGTAGCGCGGGTCCGCAGGCCACCGTGCGTAACCTGTGGGAACAGGGCGGTTTCCTGCCGCACGGCATCGGTGGGCTGGTGATGATGATGGCGATCATCATGTTCTCTTTCGGTGGTCTGGAGCTGGTGGGGATCACCGCCGCAGAAGCCGACAACCCGGAACAAAGCATTCCCAAAGCCACCAACCAGGTTATCTACCGTATTCTGATCTTCTATGTGGGTTCGCTGGCCGTGCTGCTCTCCCTGCTGCCGTGGACGCGCGTTACTTCTGATACCAGCCCGTTTGTGCTGATCTTCCATGAACTGGGCGACGCGTTTGTGGCCAATGCGTTGAACATTGTGGTGCTGACTGCCGCGCTCTCTGTTTATAACAGCTGCGTGTACTGCAACAGCCGTATGCTGTTCGGTCTGGCAAAACAGGGCAACGCGCCGAAAATACTGCAACAAGTGGATAAACGCGGCGTGCCGGTGAACACCATCATCACTTCTGCGCTGTTTACCGCGCTGTGCGTGCTGATCAACTACTTCGCCCCGGAATCCGCATTTGGTCTGCTGATGGCGCTGGTGGTTTCCGCGCTGGTGATCAACTGGGCGATGATTAGCCTGGCGCACATGCGTTTTCGCCGCGCCAAAAAACAGCAAGGTGTAACACCGCGCTTCCCGGCGCTGTTCTACCCGCTGGGGAACTGGATCTGCCTGGTGTTTATGGCGGCGGTGCTGGTGATCATGCTGATGACAGACGGCATGGCGATATCGGTTTACCTGATCCCAGTGTGGATTGCCATCCTCGGCGTCGGCTACCTGCTGAAGCAGAAAAACGCCAATGCCGTGAAAGCGCATTAATCCTTATCCGTTCTGCCCTCTCCCGCCCGGGAGAGGGTTGTTATCACTGTGTTAACTTCCTCACACTTTCCTTTCCATAGCCATTTTGTCCATCTCTGCGGCCTGATCCTGCTACGCAAACAAAAACTTACAGACAAATACTTCATGCCATATCTCAAAGGGAGAACCGGCAATGGACAACAAACTGTCTGTTAAAGAAAAGATTGGCTATGGCATGGGCGACGCCGGATGCAACATCATCTTTGGCGCTATCATGCTGTTTGTTAACTATTTCTATACTGATATCTTCGGCCTCGCACCTGCGCTGGTTGGGGTATTACTGCTGTCGATTCGCGTGATTGATGCGGTGACCGACCCGCTGATGGGAGCGCTTGCTGACAGGACACAAAGTAAATATGGCCGTTTTCGCCCGTGGCTGTTGTGGATAGCCGTACCTTACGCCGTTTTCAGCGTGCTGATGTTCACCACGCCGGAGTGGACTTATAACAGTAAAGTTATCTATGCCTTTGTCACCTATTTCCTGTTGTCGCTGACGTATACCGCGATCAATATCCCCTACTGCTCGCTGGGCGGCGTGATCACCAACGACCCGAAAGAGCGCGTTGCCTGCCAGTCTTACCGTTTTGTGATGGTGGGGATTGCAACCCTGCTGTTGTCGCTCACGCTGCTGCCGATGGCTGAGTGGTTCGGCGGTGCCGATAAAGCCAAAGGCTACCAGATGGCAATGACGGTACTGGCATTTATCGGCATGTGCATGTTCCTGTTCTGCTTTGCCACCGTGCGCGAGCGTATCCGCCCGGCGGTGCCAACCAACGATGATCTGAAGAAAGACTTCAAAGATGTGTGGAAAAACGATCAATGGGTGCGCATCTTGTTGCTGACGCTCTGCAACGTTTGTCCCGGTTTTATCCGCATGGCGGCGACCATGTATTACGTCACCTGGGTGATGGGGGAAAGCACCCATTTCGCGACGATGTTTATTAGCCTTGGCGTGGTCGGCATGATGTTCGGCAGTATGCTGGCGAAAGTATTGACCGACCGCTGGTGCAAACTGAAAGTCTTCTTCTGGACCAATATCGTGCTGGCGTTTTTCTCCTGCGCCTTTTACTTCTTTGACCCGCACGCCACGGTGCTGATTGTGGTGCTCTACTTCCTGCTGAACATTCTGCATCAGATCCCTTCCCCGCTGCACTGGTCGCTGATGGCGGATGTCGATGATTACGGCGAGTGGAAAACCGGCAAACGCATTACCGGTATGAGCTTCTCCGGCAACCTGTTCTTCCTGAAAGTGGGCCTGGCAGTTGCCGGGGCGATGGTCGGTTTCCTGCTCTCCTGGTACGGCTATGACGCCGGAGCCAAACAGCAAAGCGCCAGCGCCATTAACGGAATCATGCTGCTGTTTACTATTATTCCGGGCGTGGGCTACCTGATCACCGCAGGCGTGGTGCGCCTGCTGAAAGTCGACCGTGAATTGATGAAACAGATCCAGGCGGATCTGGAAAAACGCCGCGTCAACTACCATGAACTGACGGAAAATCAGCCTCTACCGGCGGGCGATAACGTAAGGAATGCATAATGAATACCTGGCCGAACCCGTTTATTGAACAGCGTGCCGATCCGTTTATCCTGCACCATCAAGGCGAGTACTACTTCGTAGCCTCGGTGCCGGAATATGACCGACTGGAGATCCGTCGTGCCGCCACGCTGGAAGGTCTGCGTCACGCGCAGGCAAGCGTAGTCTGGCGCAAACCGCAAAGCGGGCCGATGAGCGAGCTTATCTGGGCGCCGGAACTGCATCACATTGAGGATAAATGGTATTTATATTTTGCCGCGACATGGACTAAGGCGCTGGATGCGCTGAATATGTTCCAGCACCGCATGTTCGTACTGGAGTGCGCGGATGCCGATCCGCTCAGCGGGCGCTGGGTCGAAAAAGGCCAGGTAAAAACACCTTTCGATACGTTTGCCCTCGATGCCACGACCTTTGAACATCAGGGGAAACGCTGGTATTTATGGGCGCAAAAAGCGCCGGATATTGCCGGTAACTCTAATCTTTACCTGGCGGAAATGGAAAATCCGTGGACGCTGAAAGGCGAACCGGTCATGTTAAGCAAACCAGAGTTTGACTGGGAGTGTCGTGGTTTTCTGGTCAATGAAGGCCCGGCGGTATTGTTCCACAGCGATAAACTTTTTGTGAGTTATTCCGCCAGCGCCACCGACGAAAACTACTGCATGGGCTTGTTGTGGATCGATATCACCGCCAACCCGCAGGATCCCAAAAACTGGCATAAATCGCCGCAGCCGGTGTTTAAAACCAGTTATGAAAACCGCCAGTACGGACCGGGGCACAACAGTTTTACGCAAACGCCGGAAGGGGAAGATGTGCTGGTCTATCACGCACGCAATTACACCGAGATTGAAGACGATCCGCTTTACGATCCCAATCGCCATACCCGCCTGAAAACCATCCGCTGGCAAGAAAACGGGATGCCCGATTTCGGCATCCCGGCAGCGGATAATCAGTGATACTGCGGCACGCGGTTAAATCAGCGTGCCGTAAATCGTTAACAACGCCACCACGACCACCAGCACCAGCGACGTTTTCTTCGCCATTGAGACAGCGGCTTTCGGCGTTTCGACTTTATCGGTGTGCGGCTCGCGCGCCAGCGAGAACTGCGCAAGACGCGTCAGCACCTGGTACTGCGAAGCATGACGATCGCCCAACGAGGCAAACCAGGCCGGGAGCGCTTTTTCTCCGTGCCCGACCAGTGCATAAACCACGCCCGCGAGACGTACCGGTACCCAATCCAGCAGATGCAAAATCGCATCAATGCCCGACTGCTGACGTTCGTTTGGCGTTTTGTAACGCGCCAGCCAGTATTGCCACGCACGCAGTGAGGCGTAACCCACCAGCAATACGGGCCCCCACGACGCACCGACGATAAACCAAAACATTGGCCCGAGATAAAAACGGAAGTTGATCCACACCAGCGCGTTTTGCAACTCGCGCAGAAACTCGCGCTCGTCGCAGCCTGGCGGTACACCGTGGATCAGCGTCAACTCATTCGCCATTGCCGTGTGAGCATGGGCGTCATTGCGCGCTGCCGCTTTCAGATAGGCGTGATAATGGAGCCGCACTTTACCCGCGCCGATACACAACACGCCGAGCAAAATCCACACCACCAGCAGCGGAACATTGAAAAACAGCCCATACAAGGCACGCAAAATCAGGAAGGTAACCAGCATCGCCAGCGCCGTCATCAGCAACGTTCTGAACATGGAGTAGTGTTTTATCCGCCGGAACAGCACTTCCATCCGATGATCCAGTTGCCAGTGCTCGCCCAGTTTAAACAGCCGTTCTGCTGCTAACACCAGCAGCAGAGTGAATAATGTCATGGCATCTCCTTTTCTGACATACCGGCAACCAGCGCACGGAATCTCGCCCAATCAAAAGCCGGCCCGGGATCGGTCTTGCGTTCGGGGGCGATATCGCTATGCCCGGTCATATTGTCGGCAATCGACGGGTAAAGCTCAATCACCGTTCGTGCCACTGCCGCCAGCTGACGGTATTGCGCATCGGTATAAGGCAGATGATCGGTGCCCTCAAGCTCAATACCAATGGAAAAATCGTTACAGCGTTCCCGCCCATGATACGAAGAGACGCCCGCATGCCAGGCGCGTTTATCGAAAGGCACATACTGCACAATCTCCCCGTCGCGGCGAATCAGGCAGTGTGCGGAAACACGCAGATGAACAATCTCTTCAAAGAAGGGATCGGCGCTGGCATCCAGCGTGCCGGTAAACAGCGCGTCTATCCACGGGCCGCCAAATTTGCCGGGGGGCAGGCTAATATTATGTACCACCAGCAATGAAGGCTGTTCATCATCCGGGCGGCAATCAAAATGGGGAGACGGCACATGCCGCGCCTCGACCAGCCAGCCCTTACGTAACTGCATAAGGAACTCCTTATAGAGGATGGTGCTGAAACACGCTTCAGAGTAGCATGTTTGCACTGTGTCCCGTAATGGCGTTGCCAGCAGGACATCACCTAACTTTGTGATTCGTTACCCTTTTTGGAGTTTATCATGCCGCCTCGCCGCTATAACCCCGATCACCGACGTGACGCGCTGCTCGAACGCATCGAACTGGATATTCCCGCCGCAGTGGCTCAGGCCCTGCGTGAAGACTTAGGTGGAGAAGTCGATGCAAATAACGACATTACCGCGCAATTGTTACCGCCAGAGAACCGCTCTCATGCGGTGATCATCACCCGTGAAGATGGCGTATTCTGCGGCAAACGCTGGGTTGAAGAGGTCTTTATTCAACTGGCTGGCGATGATGTCGCTATCACCTGGCATGTCGCGGATGGCGACGCGATTCGCGCTAACCAGCCGCTATTCGAGCTTGAAGGCCCCTCACGCGTGTTGTTGACCGGCGAACGTACCGCGCTCAATTTTGTTCAGACACTCTCCGGTGTCGCCAGCGAAGTGCGCCGCTATGTGGATCTGCTCAACGGCACCAAAACACAGCTACTGGATACCCGCAAAACGCTGCCAGGGCTGCGCACCGCCCTGAAATACGCGGTGCTGTGCGGCGGCGGCGCTAACCACCGGCTGGGTCTTTCCGATGCATTTCTGATCAAAGAGAACCATATTATCGCTGCGGGTTCTGTACGTAAGGCGGTAGAACAAGCCTTCTGGATGCATCCGGATGTGCCGGTTGAAGTCGAGGTGGAGTCGCTGGAAGAGCTCGATGACGCCCTGAAAGCCGGAGCGGATATCATCATGCTGGATAACTTTGCCACCGAACAAATGCGCGAAGCCGTGAAGCGTACCCACGGCCAGGCGCGGCTGGAAGTTTCCGGCAACGTGACGCAGGAAACCCTGCGCGAATACGCCGAAACCGGTGTTGATTACATCTCTGTCGGAGCGCTCACCAAGCATGTTCGCGCTCTCGACCTGTCAATGCGCTTTCGCTAGTCCTCACTTTTGAACGGGCCGCTGGCCCGTTTTTTTTTGCGTGTTAACTCGCACCTTTTTTGTTGTGAACTGCAATTTCATCAATAACGCTGGAAGCCTCTTTCCCACCTTTCTTTTTACACCTCGCCAGCCGGCCCAGGGGCTGACAGAGTAGCGGCTCAAAACAAGGAGCCGTTTATGAACAGACAACAAGGATTCACCTTAATTGAGCTGATGGTGGTTATCGGCATCATTGCGATTTTGAGCGCTATCGGAATTCCCGCCTATCAAAACTACCTGCGTAAAGCCGCGCTAACCGACATGCTGCAAGCCTATGTTCCCTATCGCACCGCAATCGAGTTATGCGCACTTGAGCGCGGTGGCTTAGATACCTGTGATGCCAGCAGTAATGGCATCCCCGCGCCGACAACCACGCGATATGTTTCTGCCATGAGTGTTGCAAAAGGCATCGTCACACTGACCGGCCAGGAAAGCCTGAACGGGCTGAGTGTGGTCATGACACCACAGTGGAACAGTGCAGAGGGCATGCAGGGTTGGACGCGCACCTGCAATACGCAAGCGGATAGCGCATTGCAACAGGCTTGCGAAGATGTTTTCCGTACCGGACGCTAAGGAGCAGCAATGAAAGAGGACAAACTTATCGCGCTCTGCCAGCGCCACAATGCGGTAGTGCTCAATAATGAAATCGATGTGCTCACTATTGCCGTCGTGGATAGCCCCAGTACAGAGTTGATGGAATCCCTGCAATTCGCGGTGCAAAAACGCATCGATATCCGTTGCTGGACAGCAGAACAGATGGATAAACACCAACAGATAACCGCGCAGGCTCCAGCGCCGGCAATACAAGAACCCAAAGAAGAGAGCGGCTCTGCGGTTGAAATTTTAAACCACACCCTGCAACAGGCCCTGATGCTGCGCGCTTCCGACATTCATTTTGAACCCGGCGAAACCCAGTATGTCATTCGCCTGCGTGTTGACGGGGTACTGCATGCTTTATCGCCACTACCCGGCTCACTTGCCAGCACCCTGACGGCAAGGCTAAAAGTGCTTGGTAATCTCGATATTGCCGAACGACGCCTCCCGCAGGATGGGCAGTTCAATGTCGAGTTGTCCGGGCAGTCCATTTCGTTTCGTATCGCAACCCTGCCCTGCCGCCACGGTGAAAAAGTCGTCTTGCGGCTTTTGCACCAGGTTAACCAGGCCCTGGAGATCGCCGCCCTTGGTATGACGGAAGCGCAAATGGCGCTCTTTAATAACGCGCTGGCGCAACCACAAGGGTTGTTACTGGTCACCGGGCCAACCGGCAGTGGTAAAACAGTAACGCTATACAGCGCACTTCAGGCGCGTAACAAGCAGGAAGTCAACATTTGTAGCGTTGAAGATCCGGTCGAGATCCCGCTGAACGGTTTAAATCAGACACAGATAAACCCGCGCGCCGGGTTGACCTTTCAAAGCGTGCTGCGCGCCCTACTGCGCCAGGATCCCGATATCATCATGGTCGGCGAAATCCGCGATGGCGAAACGGCGGAAATTGCCATCAAAGCCGCACAAACCGGCCATCTGGTGCTGTCGACATTGCACACCAACTCTACCAGCGAAACGCTGGTGCGCATTCAGCAAATGGGCGTTGCGCGCTGGATGATCTCCTCCGCGCTATCATTGGTTGTCGCGCAGCGGCTGGTGAGAAAGCTTTGCCCGCATTGCCGCAAACTGGGGGTAGAAAACCATCATTTGCCCGGCAATCTGTGGCCGCGTCCGCTGCCTCGCTGGCGCGCCGAAGGTTGCGAACAGTGCTACCACGGTTTCTATGGACGCGTCGCGTTATTCGAAGTGCTCGCCATCACCCCGGACGTTCGCCAGGCCATCGCCAGCGATCTCAGCGCGGATGAGATCGAACAGCGGGCACGCGCAGGTGGGATGACCACGCTTTTTCAGCATGGCTGCCTCGCCGTTGAGCAAGGGCTGACCACGTTCGAGGAACTGGTTCGGATATTGGGTTTCCCTGATGGCCAGTAAACAACTCTGGCAATGGTCCGGGCTTGAGAAAAGCGGCGAACTGCAAAGCGGCCTGTTATGGAGCGAAAACCGCACCAGCATACTGTTGCTGTTGCACCAACAGCAAATCCATCCGCTTGCGATAAAGCGCTGCGTTATACGGCGTGCACTGTGGAAGCCGGAACACAGCAGCCAGTTACTTCATCAACTGGCAACCTTACTGCGGGCAGGATTAACGTTGCCGGAAGGGTTACAACTTCTGGCAGAACAGTACCCTGCAAAGCAATGGCGTGCGTTGTTACACCACCTGGCACAAGCGCTGGAACAGGGGGAAACCTTCTCCGCTGCGCTGCGCCAGTGGCCAGAGGTATTTCCACCGCTCTGGCTGGCGATGATTCGCACCGGTGAATTAACCGGCAAGCTGGATGAGTGCTGCTTTAAACTCGCCAGCCAGCAAAAAGCGCAACGAGAGTTAACACTGAAGGTGAAAAAAGCGCTGCGTTATCCGTTAATCATCCTCGCGCTGACTGCCGTCGTGGTGCTGGCAATGATCTATCTGGTACTGCCGGAATTTACCGCCATTTACCGGACATTCAATACCCCACTGCCAATGCTGACGCGAGGGGTCATTGCGGGTGCCGCAATCATGCAGCAAGCGGCACTGCCCTTAATGATTTGCGCATTCTTAACAGTCGGTGTCTTACGGATGCTGCGCAACCATACAGGCTGGCAACGCCATCGACAGCGGTTACTCCTGGCAAGCCCGATCATTGGCCCGCTGATTCGTGGCCAGCGCCTGAGCCAGATATTTACCGTTCTTGCGCTGACGCAGCGGGCAGGGATCGCTTTTTTGCAAGGGCTGGAGAGTGTACGGGAAACCCTCTCCTGCCCTTACTGGCAGGCGGTGCTGCGACGTGCACATCAGGAAATTACCCAGGGCGCGGCCATTTCGGCGGCGTTACAGGAGAGTGGTGAATTTCCGCCATTGTGCATTCAGCTAGTTCGTACAGGGGAAGTTTCTGGGGCGCTGGATAGCATGCTGGAGAATCTGGCGCAACATCATAGCGAGCAAACCCAGCGTCAGGCTGATGGTCTGGCTGCAGTGCTGGAGCCGCTCTTA
Source organism: Kosakonia pseudosacchari (assembly GCF_900184035.1). Classification (GTDB taxonomy): domain Bacteria; phylum Pseudomonadota; class Gammaproteobacteria; order Enterobacterales; family Enterobacteriaceae; genus Kosakonia; species Kosakonia pseudosacchari. Next base: position 378,201 of record NZ_FXWP01000010.1, on the reverse strand, counting down.
CTGGTGGGGACAGGGCTTATTATCGGGGTATTAGTTGTGGCGATGTATTTGCCCATCTTTCATCTGGGAGATGCGATGAGTGGTGGCGGATAATGCAGGCGCAACGCTGTGCGCCTGCAAAAATATCAGAGGCTATTGAAAACGCGGTTTTCCTGCTCCTGAACGCGGATAAAGGTGGTGCGTTTGGTCAGCTCTTTCAGGCGGGAAGCGCCAACATAAGTACAGGCAGAACGCAAACCACCGAGGATATCGCGCGCAGTATTTTCCACCGGGCCACGCAGTGCCAGCTTCACGGTTTTCCCTTCCGCCGCTCGATAACCCGCAACACCACCAACGTGACGATTCATGGCGGATTCGGAGCTCATGCCATAGAAAAGCATGAATTTCTCACCGTTTTCTTCAACGATGGTGCCACCGCTCTCTTCATGACCCGCCAGCATACCGCCGAGCATGACGAAATCCGCGCCGCCACCGAACGCTTTCGCCACATCGCCAGGCACGGTACAGCCGCCATCACTGACAATCTGACCGCCGAGGCCGTGAGCCGCATCGGCACACTCGATCACCGCAGACAATTGAGGATAACCGACCCCGGTTTTCACCCGTGTGGTGCACACAGAACCCGGGCCAATACCCACTTTCACGATATCGGCGCCGGAAAGAATGAGCTCCTCACACATTTCACCCGTTACGACGTTACCGGCACAGATGGTTTTATTCGGCCAGGCTGCACGCGCTTTAACAACGAATTGCACAAAATGTTCTGAGTAACCGTTCGCCACATCGATGCAGACAAAATTCAGATCTGCATGTAACGCGAGGATCTGTTTGGTTTTTTCGAAATCCGCATCGGATGTACCAGTAGAAACCATCACATGACGCAGCACATCTGCAGACTCACGCTGAACAAAGGCTTTCCAGTCTTCAACAGAGTAGTGTTTGTGTACAGCGGTAAGAATATCGAAGGAGGCCAACGCTTTCGCCATCGCGAACGTGCCTACGGTATCCATATTGGCAGCGATAACCGGCACACCAGACCAGTTCATCCCGGAATGTTTAAAGGTGAATTTGCGTTCCAGTTCGACATCGGAACGGCTTTTGAGGGTAGAACGTTTAGGGCGGATAAGAACGTCTTTAAAACCTAATTTCAGATCTTCTTCAATACGCATGGGTGCAGATTCCTGGGGTTAATGGCGACATGACAAACTCACAACTCCAGTGACGCTATCATACGCGCTAATAAGGACCGCGCAAGACTGCGAAATTCTCTTTTTTTACGCTACAATCCTATAAATTTACCTGGTGAACAGGCAAGTTTGGGTTAATTGATTTCATTGTCGCTTGCTTTAAACACAACTCGCTGAATAATTTAATAATTATATTAGCACTTTTGCGTTTTTCTCTTACCCGGGACGGCAAAATACCGTTACTAAAGCAGGAAAAGAAGGCGCATAGTGATGAATGGCAGGCTATTTTAGGACAAAGCGTTATGGGGTATACGGTCGCGTTAACAGGCGGCATCGGCAGCGGTAAAAGCACCGTGGCAAATGCCTTTGCTGCATTGGGTGTTACCGTTATCGACGCGGATATTATCGCACGTCAGGTTGTGGAACCCGGTACTGAAGCATTACGCGCCATTGTCGGACATTTCGGCGCAGAAATGCTCCTCAAGGACGGCTCACTGAACCGTCGTTTGTTGCGCGAACATATTTTTGCTTCCCAAGCCGAGAAAGCATGGCTAAATGGCTTACTCCACCCACTTATTCAAAAACTGACTCAACGCCAGATTGCGCAAGCGACATCACCTTATGTACTGTGGGTTGTTCCGTTGCTGGTGGAAAACCAGCTTTATGATAAAGCCGATCGCGTTTTAGTCATCGACGTCCCGGTTGAGACACAGATTTCACGCACCATGCAGCGTGATGGCGTCAGCCGCGAACATGTAGAAAAAATTCTCGCAGCACAGGCCACGCGTGAAGCGCGACTTGCCATCGCAGATGATGTTATTGACAATAATGGCGCACCAGATGCGATAGCATCGGATGTTGCCCGCCTGCATGCAACCTATCTACGCAATGCTTCGCAGGCCGTATCACAGGAAAAACCGTAATGCACACCCACATTCTTTTTGAACATCCGCTTAACGAAAAGATGCGTACCTGGCTGCGCGTTGAGTTTTTACTGCAACAACTTTCGGTTCATTTACCGGTGAGCGATCACGCTGACGCGCTGCACTTTTTCCGCAACGTAGGTGAATTGCTGGATGTGTTTGAGCGGGGCGATACCCGCACTGAATTACTGAAAGAGCTGGAACGCCAGCAGCGTAAACTGCGAGCCTGGAGCGAACTGCCTGGCGTTGATCTCAACCGTATTGACGCTATCCGGCAACAGTTAAAAGAGAGTGGCGCGGTATTGATGACTGCACCACGTATCGGTCAGTTGTTACGTGAAGATCGCCTGATTGGGCTGGTGCGTCAGCGCCTGAGCATCCCTGGCGGATGTTGTAGTTTCGATTTACCCACGCTGCATATGTGGCTGCACTTACCGCAAGAACAGCGCGATGCGCAAATCGAATTATGGCTTGCAAGCCTTGAGCCGCTGCGCGCAACGCTATCGCTGATCCTCGATCTCATTCGCAACGCTGCACCATTTCGTCGCCAGACCAGCCTGAATGGTTTTTACCAGGATAATGGCGAAGATGCCGACTTGTTGCGCCTGCAATTACCATTGAAAGACCGTTTATATCCACAAATCTCCGGCCATAAGAGCCGCTTTGCTATTCGTTTTATGCCCCTCGACAGCGAAAACGGCCTGGTACCGGAGCGGCTGGATTTTGAACTGGCCTGCTGTTAAGGAGTTCCGTAATGACTGAAGCTACGATGGTTAACTGCCCGACCTGCGGCAAACCTGTGGTCTGGAGTGAAGAAAGCCCGTTTCGCCCCTTCTGCTCCAAACGCTGCCAACTTATTGACTTAGGCGAATGGGCAGCAGAAGAGAAACGTATTCCGAGTGCAGGCGATCTCACCGACAGCGACGACTGGAGTGAAGAGCAGCCGTAATCGCTGACGAACTTGCTGGCGCGTTGCTTAGCGCTGCGCCAGCCGGGTAATAACGGGTTCATTTGCTGGCGGGAAATCGTCCGCATTCAGCTTATCCTGCGCTATCCACTCGCCTGGCTGTCCCTCTTTGCCCCAGGGTTGCCCTTCCCAGCGCTCTACCAGCCAAAACCACAACGTGATATGGCGATCCGGGAACTGATATTCCAGCTTATCAAACAGTACCGCTTCAACTGGTGTTATACCCACTTCTTCCTGTAATTCGCGGATCATGGCTTGCTCCGGTGTTTCACCGGTCTCAATCTTGCCACCCGGGAACTCCAGTTTATTTGCCATATGCGCATCGGCGGCTCGCCGGGTAATAAAAATTTCTCCTTGTGGATTACGGATGATCCCTACAGCGATGTTGAGTATTTTCATTTTGCAGACCCCATAAAAAAGGCGCAGATATCTGCGCCTTAGTAATTAATATCAACGCGTTATGCCAGACGCCCGTGGCACTGTTTGTATTTTTTACCTGAACCACAAGGGCACGGATCGTTGCGCCCTACTTTGCGTTCGCCAGTTTGCGCGGCAAGCTCTGCCGCAGCGGCGGATTCGTCATCCTGGTGGCTCAGTTGCTGCATCTGCGCCAGACGTTCTGCTTCCTGACGGCGCTGCTGCTCCATCTCTTCCACTTCTTCCGGCATCCGAACCTGTACCTTACTCAAGGTACTAATAACTTCGTATTTCAGCGACTCCAGCATCGCAGCAAACATGGCGAAAGATTCGCGCTTATATTCCTGCTTCGGATCTTTTTGCGCATAGCCACGCAGGTGGATACCCTGACGCAGATAATCCATCGCTGCCAGGTGCTCTTTCCACAGGGAATCAAGCGTTTGCAGCATTACGCCTTTTTCGAAGTGGCGCATCATCTCGGCGCCAACAACTTCCTCTTTGCGCTGATAGGTTTCAACCGCGCTTTGCAGGATACGTTCACGCAGCGTTTCTTCATGCAGATCCGGCTCTTTATCCAGCCATTCTGCGATCGGAAGGTCGAGGTCGAAGTCGTTTTTCAGACGTTCCTGCAGACCCGGGATATCCCACATCTCTTCCAGCGACTGCGGCGGAATATGGCCGTCAATCGTTGCTTTAAAGACATCTTCACGGATGCTGGTGATCGTTTCGCTAACATCAGATACGTCCAGCAATTCGTTACGCTGGGTGTAAATCGCGCGGCGCTGATCGTTGGCCACATCATCGTATTCCAGCAGTTGCTTACGAATATCAAAGTTGCGGCTTTCCACTTTACGCTGAGCGTTGGCAATGGCTTTAGTGACCCACGGGTGCTCAATCGCTTCACCCGGTTTCATCCCCAGCTTACGCATCATGCCGGAAACACGGTCGGAGGCGAAAATACGCATCAGCGCATCTTCCATGGAAAGATAGAAACGGGAGGAACCCGCATCGCCCTGACGACCGGAACGACCACGTAACTGGTTATCGATACGGCGTGATTCATGACGCTCAGTACCGATAATGTGCAGGCCGCCAGCCGCCAGCACCGCGTCGTGACGCACTTGCCAGTCGGCTTTCACTTTGGCGATTTGCTCAGGCGTTGGGTTTTCGATCTCTGCCAGCTCAGCCTGCCAGCTGCCGCCCAGCACGATATCCGTACCACGACCCGCCATGTTTGTCGCAATGGTCACCGCACCGGTGTAGCCCGCTTGCGCCACGATCTCTGCTTCTTTGGCGTGGAATTTGGCGTTCAGAACGTTGTGCTTGATGCCCGCTTTTGTCAGCTCATTGGACACAACTTCTGATTTTTCAATGGAGATAGTCCCCACCAGCACCGGCTGGCCTTTTGCCGTACGCTCTTTAATATCTTCGATAATCGCCTGAATTTTTTCCGCTTCGGTCATATAGACCAGATCCGCCATATCTTTACGGATCATCGGACGGTTAGTCGGAACGACAACGGTATCCAGTTTATAGATTGAACTGAATTCGAACGCTTCGGTATCCGCAGTACCGGTCATCCCGGCGAGTTTTTCATACAGGCGGAAATAGTTCTGGAAGGTGATCGAGGCCAGCGTCTGGTTTTCATTCTGGATCTCCACGCCTTCTTTGGCTTCAACAGCCTGGTGCAGACCATCTGACCAGCGACGCCCTTGCATGGTACGCCCGGTGTGTTCGTCAACGATAATGACTTCACCATCTTTCACGATGTAGTCAACATCGCGGGTAAACAGTGCGTGGGCACGCAAAGCAGCAGTGACATGGTGCATCAGCATGATATTCGCTGGCGAGTAGAGCGACTCGCCCTCTTCCATGATGCCTTCTTTCACCAGGAGCTCTTCAATCAGCACCAGACCACGTTCGGTCAGGGTAACCTGACGCGCTTTCTCGTCTACGGAGAAGTGGCCTTCGCCCTGGAAAGTGTCGGAATCCTCTTTCTCCTGACGAATCAGGTGAGGAATGATTTTGTTCACTTTTTTATACAGATCGGAGCTGTCTTCCGCCGGACCAGAGATGATCAGCGGGGTGCGCGCTTCATCGATAAGGATGGAGTCGACCTCATCCACCAGCGCGTAATGCAGTTTACGTTGCACGCGTTCTTCAGGGCTGAATGCCATGTTATCGCGCAGGTAATCGAAGCCGTATTCGTTGTTTGTGCCGTAAGTAATGTCAGCGGCATAGGCTTCGCGCTTAGCGACAGACGGCATGCCCGGCAGGTTGATGCCAACGCTCAGGCCGAGAAATTCAAACAGCGGACGGTTGTTTTCGGCGTCACGTTGCGCCAGATAGTCGTTCACGGTTACGACGTGCACGCCTTTACCGCTCAGGGCGTTCAGGTAGGCCGGCAATGTTGCGGTTAACGTTTTACCTTCACCGGTACGCATCTCTGCGATACAGCGATCGTTCAGGACCATACCGCCCAGCAATTGCACGTCGAAATGGCGCATGCCGAACACGCGTTTACTCGCTTCGCGTACGACCGCAAACGCCTCTGGCAGCAGGCTATCTACGCTTTCGCCTTTTTCCAGACGCGCGCGGAACTCAGCAGTTTTACCTTTCAGCTCGTCATCGCTGAGCTGCTCCATGGCCGGTTCCATGGCGTTAATCTGGGCAACAGTTTTACGCATGCGACGCAGCGTACGATCGTTACGACTACCGAATACTTTAGTTAACAAATTGGTAAGCATAATAAAAATCTCAAGCGCCCCGTTTTGCGGAGCTAAAAAATGGATAAAAAGACTCGTTTTTTTAGCTGAGACGTTGAGGCCCGGCGCGGATACCTTGTACCTGGCTTATCCAGGCGGAAACACGAAACGCAGCAGGCGGTGCGAAGGAGGTTTGGTCAGCAAGGCGAACAATTGCTGGCGGCTTGCTTTCCAGCGTCAGTAGCGCGCTGAGCGTGTCCAGCAAAGCAAGATGATGTGCCTGAATCGGCAACGGCTCTTCCGTTGCCACCGGCAGCGCTTGCGGTGCCATGGCGAACGAAAGATGGCGAATAACGGTGCGAATGGCATGTTGGTGCCAATAGTCGACGGTAAAGTTCGGACGGCGTTTGGCTTCCAGCAAGACAAAACTGCTGAAATTGACCGCGCTGGCGTTATCGTGATTGCGGGTCGTTTCGCGTGCAGGCTGAGCGGCTTCCGTATTGCAGGCAAGCGCAGGCAAACCAAAACTTGCCGCGACCATCCCTAATAAGAGATGCGGCCAGAAATAGCGTCTGCCAAATTGTCGCCAGCGCGTCAGTATTCCGCTCACTTGCTCCACCCTAAAATAACGCCTGTCTCAAAATGCGTCAGTATATGTCGTTTTACGCCCCAAATCTTACCACTAAAGCCACCACGCCACAGCAGTATTCGGACGTTGCAAGGTAGAAAACTGGACAGGAAAGCAGCAGTCGCGCTGAAAAAGCGGAAAGATAAGATTTTGAATTGGTTCTGCGCACAGGCGTTTTTTATGAAGTGCACAAATAAAAACGACTGGTTTCCCTGACCGGAGAGAGTGCCAGGTTAACCAGTCGATTTTGAGGTTATGGCGTTACGCCAGAACCGTTGACGGGGCTTTGAATGCCAGCGGCAGTTCTGCTTCGTCTTCGAAAGTCACATATTCCCAGGCTTCCTGTTTCGCCAGAACAGCCTGCAACAGTTTATTATTCAGCGCATGACCAGATTTATAAGCGGTAAATGCACCAATAATGTTGTGACCACACATGAACAGATCGCCAATTGCATCCAGCATTTTGTGGCGAACAAATTCATCTTCGAAACGCAGACCGTCTTCGTTCAGTACGCGATAATCATCCACTACGATGGCACAATCGAAGCTACCGCCCAGGCACAGTCCGCGAGACTGGAGGTATTCGATATCACGCATGAAACCGAAGGTACGCGCACGGCTAATCTGGCGCATAAACGCGTCGGCAGAGAAATTCATCGCGTAACGTTGCGTACTGGCATCAATTGCCGGGTGGTTAAAGTCGATGGTGAAGTCGAGTGAAAAACCGTTATGCGGTTTGAACTCAGCCCACTTGTCACCGTCTTCAACGCGCACCGTTTCTTTGATGCGAACAAATTTTTTGGCACTGTTCAGCTCTTCGAGCCCTGCATCCAGCAGCAGGTAAACGAATGGTGCAGCACTGCCATCCATAATCGGAATTTCCGGCGCATCGACTTCGACAATAATATTGTCGATGCCTAACCCCGCCAGAGCAGCATTTAAGTGCTCAACGGTTGAAATCCGCACGTCATGCTCATTCACCAGACAAGTACAGAGCATTGTATCACGCACAGATTTAGCATCAGCCGGGAAGTCCACCGGTGGATTTAAGTCAGTGCGACGATAGATGACCCCGGTATTTGCCGGCGCAGGGCGCAACGTCAGTGTGACTTTCTTGCCGGTATGTAAACCGACACCAGTCGCCTGAACGATACGTTTAAGTGTCCTTTGTTTGATCATCGTATAATCTCGCCTAATTACCAATCCATCCAAAGTGTATAACACAATCGGACGGGCAGTTTAGCACAAAGAGCGACGAAGCCCAACTTCCAGCAAATTCTTAATCTGCTTGCTTACGCAAAAACGCTGGAATATCCAGATAATCAGGCTCTTTAGTGGTCTGCGGCGTATTGTCGTTAACCACTTTCGCTGGTTTCTGCTCCTGCTGCATCGGCTGCATACCGTGCTGCTGATAGCGATCCATTACCGGCTGCTGCGCTTGTTTATTGGTGACCAGGGTAATTTCCGGACGCTTGTCCATACCGATACCGGTCGCCACAACAGTGACACGCAGTTCGTCGTTCATATCCGGATCAAGGGAAGTACCGATCACCACGGTTGCGTTATCCGATGCAAACGCACGGATAGTGTTACCTACCGTCTCGAACTCATCCAGACGCAGATCAAAGCCCGCCGTAATGTTAACCAGTACACCACGCGCACCAGACAGATCGATATCTTCCAGCAGCGGGCTGGAAATGGCCATTTCGGCCGCTTCTTCCGCGCGATCTTCGCCGCTGGCAACGCCAGAACCCATCATTGCGTAGCCCATTTCGGACATCACGGTGCGCACGTCAGCAAAGTCGACGTTCATCAGGCCCGGACGCGTAATCAGTTCGGCAATACCCTGCACGGCGCCTTTCAATACATCGTTCGCCGCGCCAAATGCATCCAGCAGCGAAATACCACGCCCCAGCACTTTCAACAGTTTGTCGTTAGGAATGGTGATCAGCGAGTCCACATGCTTGGAAAGCTCAGTGATCCCCTGTTCCGCAAATGCCATACGCTTCTTGCCTTCAAAATTGAAAGGCTTGGTCACGACAGCAACGGTCAGGATGCCTAAATCTTTTGCAACTTCAGCCACTACAGGCGCCGCACCGGTACCGGTACCGCCACCCATTCCCGCTGCGATAAAGACCATGTCAGCACCTTCCAGCGCAGCGCGCAGCGCTTCACGATCCTCTTCCGCCGCGTTACGGCCTACTTCAGGGTTTGCCCCAGCGCCCAGACCTTTAGTGATACCACCGCCGATCTGAATGGTTTGCCCAACCGCTGTTTTACGCAACGCCTGCGCGTCGGTATTCACCGCGAAGAACTCAACCCCTTCGATGCGCTCGCGCACCATATGCTCTACGGCGTTACCGCCGCCGCCACCGACGCCGATGACTTTAATCACCGCGTCGTTGGTTAATTCCATCGGTTCAAACATAATCTCTCTCCGTTGTGCCTGTCGCCTGAGACCGCTAATTCTCTATGGTCTCTGAAAAAAATTAAAACTCTTTTCGTAGCCAGCTGTTGATTCGTTTGAACCACGAACCCACTGACACGCGTTTTTCAACTTCTGCTTCACCACTTAAATGGGTCTCTTTCCCGTAGTGCAGCAACCCCACCGCCGTTGAATAGTAAGGCTCCTGGGCGTAATCCGTTAAGCCAGTAATATTGAGCGGCGCACCGATACGCACCTGCGTATGGAACACACGCTGCGCGCAGGCCGCCAGGCCTTCCATTTGCGCAGCACCACCGGTCAACACAATCCCCGCCGCCAGATGATGTTTCACACCTTGTTGGCGAAGCTGTTCTTGCAACTGCAAAATCTCGTCGTTCACCAGGTTGAGCAGCTCGGTGTAGCGCGGCTCTATTACGTCTGCCAGCGTTTGGCGCTGCAGGCTACGTGGCGGACGGCCGCCGACACTCGGCACCTCAACGCTCTCGTCTTTGCCAACCAGCGAACCCAGGGCACAACCATGGCGAACTTTAATCGCCTCAGCATCGCTCGGCGGTGTTCCAAACGCATACGCAATATCGCTGGTAACCACGTTCCCCGCATAAGGGATAACTTTGGTATGACGCAGCGCACCGCCGGTATAAACCGCCATATCCATTGTACCACCGCCGATGTCGACAACGCAGACACCCAGCTCACGTTCATCTTCAGTCAGCACTGAGTAGCTGGAAGCCAGTCCGGCAAAAATAAGTTGGTCAACTTTCAATCCACATCGTTCAACAGCTTTAACGATGTTTTTCGCCATATCGTTATGGCAAGTAATCAAATGCACTTTCGCCTGCATGCGTACGCCGGACAAACCTACCGGATTTTTAATCCCTTCCTGGTAGTCGATAGCGTACTCCTGTGGAATCACATGTAAAACACGGTGTTCATCGCGCACGCGTACCGATTTAGCCGTATGCACCACGTTTTCCACATCTTCCTGCGTAACTTCTTCTTCCGAAATCGGCACCATACCAATTTCGTTCTGACAGCTAATATGTTTCCCCGAGAGCGCAAGGTAGACCGATGAAATCTGGCAATCGGCCATCAATTCAGCCTGATCGATAGCGCGCTGAACGCATTTCACCACCGATTCCAGATCGTTCACTCCGCCTTTATCCATCCCACGAGACGGACAACTGCCTACGCCAATGATATTCACAATACCGTCGGGCAGAACTTCCCCTACTAAAGCGGCGACCTTCGCGGTGCCAATCTCCAGTCCAACTACCAGTTTTCTGTCCGTCGCCTTGATCATTGTTGCTCTGCCTGTGCCTGATTCTGTTGTGCCTGATTTTGCTGCTGATTCGGTTCCTGAACAGGGGCCGCTTTCCAGCCTACGGCCGCACCTGAGTCATAGCGTAAATCCACGTAGCTAATCTCTTTGCCATCCGTTTGCGCCTGCTGCTGGAGCACCGGGTAGAGTTCCACAAAGCGCGCCAGACGTTTCATCGTATCGCCACGGCCCAGATTAAGCTTGATGTCATTACTCAGCGTAACTTGCCACGAACGCCGCGCGGTCATCGCCGCCTCTTTTAACGTGAATTTATCCTTTGCCAGCACTTGCCCCATGTCGCGGTAGCCCTGTAATACTTCGCTTTCGCTCCCTTCAGGGCCGTACAACATCGGTAAAACCTGCTTACTGGTACGTTCGGCCGGCACGCTAAATGCGTTGCCGTCCACATCGACCATATGTTGATCATTCCACCGTGCAATAGGCACATATTCAACCAGATGAATCTTCAATTCGTCTGGCCACTGTTTTCTGACGCTCGCCTGCTTGATCCAGGGCAGACGTTCTATCTGGCTTTGAATGATGTTAACGTCCTGCGTCATAAACGTGCCGGGCGCGCCCAACGCCAAAATAGACTGGCGAATATCATCGTTGCGGGTGTAATGACGATCGCCAGTCAACACCAGCTTTGATAACGGCAAACGCTGCGCGTCGTCCATCCAGCCCAGTACCACCCAGCCACTCACCAACACAGTGCATAGCACCGTCAGCAGGAATACGATACCTGCAAGACGCGTTCCATTGTTGCGGCGGGAGATTTTTACAGCCTCCGCTTCGCGGTTTCGCGTGTTCAGCGCAGCCTGTGACATATCACTCCGCCAATTCCAGAATGCGAACAACTAACTGGGAGAAACTCAACCCTGCCTGACGTGCTGCCATCGGCACCAGGCTATGGCTGGTCATCCCTGGCGACGTGTTCGCTTCCAGCAAATAAAATTGTCCATCGCTGTCCAGCATGACATCAACACGACCCCAACCGCGACAGCCTAAAATTTGCCAGGCTTCACGCGCCAGGTCTTGTAATGCTGCTTCATCGTCCGCTTCCAGACCTGACGGGCAAAAATACATCGTCTCATCAGAGAGATACTTCGCCTCATAATCATAGAAGATTCCCGCAGGTTGAATACGGATCGACGGTAAAATTTCGTTTCCAAGCAATGCGACAGTAAATTCCGGCCCACTGAGCCATTTTTCGATCAGAACTTCATCATCATGTTGAAATGCAAGCGCTAATGCTGCATGCAATTCTTCTTTTTTATCGACTTTTGACATTCCGACGCTTGAGCCTTCGCGGCTGGGCTTGACAATAACAGGTAAACCCAGCTCCTCAATGCGTTGAATATCAATAGTTTTCAGGCCTGATTCAAATTCGCTGCGCGTCAGAGCTATCCACGGCGCAACGGGCAACCCCGCCCCCTGCCACAGTAGCTTGCTACGCCATTTATCCATTGAAATCGCCGAGGCCATCACACCGCTCCCGGTATATGGGATATCGGTTAATTCAAGTAGCCCCTGCAGGGTGCCATCTTCGCCGCCACGGCCATGCAGGGCGATAAACGCTTTACTGAACCCCATCTCTTTCAGGCGGGTGACATCCGCATCGCGCGGATCCACACCATGCGCATCAACGCCGCCCTCACGCAAACCAGCCAGCACCGCTGCACCGGAATTAAGCGAAACGTCGCGCTCGGCGGAGGTTCCGCCCAGCAGAACCGCTACTTTCTCAGCCACGGCGCTCCTCCTCCACAGTCTGCGGTTTCAGTTTGCTCTCGGCCAAGCTGCGCGCAATCTTACCGACGTTACCGGCCCCCTGGATCAGGATCAGATCGTTGCCGGTCAGCACCGGTGCCAGCATCGCGGCAACCTGCGCCGGATCGGACACCAGAATCGGATCGATCTTGCCGCGCCCGCGAATAGTGCGGCACAGAGAACGGCTATCTGCGCCAGGGATCGCTGCTTCACCCGCCGGATAAACTTCCAGCATCAACAGCGAATCCACCTGGGTCAGCACATTGGCAAAATCGTCATACAGATCACGTGTACGCGTGTAACGGTGCGGCTGAAACAGCATCACCAGGTTTTTATCCGGCCAGCCTGCACGCGCTGCTTTGATAGTGGCGTCCACTTCTGTCGGATGGTGACCATAATCGTCAACCAGCATTGCGGTACCGGCTTTACCGTTTACCTCTTGCAGCGGGTATTCACCAAGGAAGTCGAAACGGCGGCCTGTCCCCTGGAAGCTTTCCAGCGCACGCAGGATCGCGTCATCTTCAATCCCCTCTTCCGTTGCCACTGCAACGGCTGCTGCCGCGTTTAACGCGTTATGGCGACCTGGCGCATTCAGCGTCACGCGCAGTTCCGGTTTATCCTGGCGCACCAGCGTAAAGTGCCCTTGCGGCCCAACCTGGCGGTAGTTTTCCACACGGACATCAGCATCATCACTAAAACCGTAGGTGGTAATCTGGCGACCTACACGCGGCAACAACTCCCGAATCACCGGATCGTCGACGCACATCACCGCACGTCCATAGAACGGCAGGTTGTGCAGGAAGTTGATAAAGGTCGTTTTTAAATTCTCGAAGTCGCCCTGGTAGGTATCCATGTGGTCAGCTTCGATATTGGTGACAATCGCCACCATCGGCTGCAGATGCAGGAACGAGGCATCACTCTCATCCGCCTCCGCGATCAGGTAACGGCTATGCCCCAGGCGCGCATGCACGCCAGCGGCTTTAACCAGGCCACCATTGACAAAAGTCGGGTCCAGCCCGGCTTCAGCATAAATACTTGCCACCATCGCCGTGGTGGTTGTTTTGCCGTGCGTACCGGCAATGGCAATACCGTGGCGAAAACGCATTAATTCCGCCAGCATCTCTGCGCGGCGGATCACCGGAATGCGCGCTTCATGCGCCGCTACGATTTCCGGGTTATCGGCAGAGATCGCGCTGGAGACCACCACAACGCTCGCATCGCTCACGTTTTCCGGGCGGTGGTTGAAATAAATCGTGGCGCCAAGCGACGTCAATTGCTGCGTAACCGGATTGGGCGCCAAATCAGAGCCGCTAATCTGGTAACCTTCGTTGGCCAGCACTTCGGCAATACCGCCCATGCCAGCACCGCCAATGCCGACAAAGTGAATGTGCCGGACGCGACGCATCTCGGGCACGATTGAACGCAGTTTCGCCAGTTCTTGTGTATTCATTCTCTAAACGCCATCGACTACTTAAATTTGCGCGACGCAAAAGGCGTCGCCAGTATTTATGCCTGCGCTGCCAGGCTCACTTCGTTTGCCACCCGTTCGGTAGCATCGGGGATCGCTGCCGCGCGCGCGCGTTCGGCCATCTCCAGTAATGCCTCGCGGTTCCAGCCCGCGAGCGTCGCAGCCACCGCATCAACGGTAAATTGCGGTTGCTCCAGAATCTTTGCTGCACCCGCTTTTTCCAGCGGCAAGGCATTCCAGTACTGCTGCCGATCTTTGTGCTGGAACGGCACAAATAGCGCTGGTAATCCTGCGGCGGCGATCTCGCTGACCGTTAGCGCGCCGGAGCGGCAAACCACCACATCCGCCCACGCATAGGCTTGTGCCATATCGTCAATAAACTCAGTAACTTTATGCTGAGGTTCGCCAGCGCTTGCATAGGCTTGCTCAACCTCCTGCTGCGCACCCTTCCCGCTCTGATGCCAGATAGTGACGGCAGCGCCTAACTTTGCTGCAACCTGCGGCATCGTCTGGTTAAGCACGCGCGCGCCTTGCGAACCACCAACCACCAGCACCCGCACCGGGCCTTCACGACCGGGCAGACGTTGCTGCGGCAGCGGCAGCGCCAACACATCGACACGCACCGGATTACCGACGACTTCCGCTGTCGGGAAAGCCCCCGGAAACGCCTGCATCACTTTGGTGGCGATTTTCGCCAGCCATTTGTTGGTCAAACCGGCAATGCCGTTTTGCTCATGCAGCACCACCGGAATACCGAGCGACCAGGCTGCCAGCCCGCCAGGACCGGAAACATAACCGCCCATCCCCAGCACCACATCAGGTTTAAAGCGCTGCATAATGGCGCGTGCCTGACGCCACGCATTGAAGATACGCACCGGCGCCAGCAACTGCGCCTTAATACCTTTGCCGCGCAGACCGGAGATGCGAATGAAATCGATCTCAATGCCGTGTTTTGGCACCAGGTCAGCTTCCATGCGATCGGCGGTTCCGAGCCAGCGCACTTGCCAGCCCTGATCCATCAAATGGTGCGCGACCGCAAGACCGGGGAAGACATGCCCGCCGGTACCGCCAGCCATCACCATTAACCGCTTTGGTTGACCACTCATCACACACCTCGTGTAAACGCCTGGGCTTTCTCCAGACGCGTTTCATAATCTATGCGTAGCAGCAGCGTAATCGCCACTGACATAATTAATAAGCTGGAACCACCGTAACTGATAAGCGGCAGCGTCAACCCTTTGGTTGGCAGCATACCTGCCGCAGCACCAACGTTAACCAGCGCCTGGAAGCTAAACCAGATACCTATCGAGCAGGCCAGAAACCCCGAAAAACGGTGATCAATTTCCAGCGCTTTCCGCCCGATGGACATGGCGCGGAAAGCGACGAAGAATACCATTAAAAGTGCCGCTACCACACCGATATAACCGAGTTCTTCGCCGATAATGGAGAAGATAAAGTCGGTATGCGCTTCCGGCAGATACTCCAGTTTCTGAATCGAATTGCCTAAGCCCTGGCCCCACAATTCACCGCGGCCAAACGCCATTAACGACTGGGTAAGCTGATAACCGCTACCAAAGGGATCTTCCCATGGGTTCCAGAACGACGTTACGCGGCGAATACGATAAGGTTCGGCAAGGATCAGCAGCACTACCGCTGAAATCCCCATACCGATAATGGCGATGAACTGCCACAGCTTCGCCCCCGCCAGGAACAGCATCGCCAGCGTGGTGATAAACAATACCACCACCGTACCGAGGTCCGGCTGCGCCAGCAGCAACACCGCCAGCACCAGGATAACCCCCATCGGTTTTAAGAAACCGCGCAGGTTGTTTCGCACTTCGTCTACTTTGCGCACCAGGTAGTTCGCCAGATAGCAGAACAATGACAGCTTGGTGAACTCCGCTGGCTGGAAACGCATCAGCCCGAGGTCAATCCAGCGCGATGCCCCATTGATCGAACTCCCCACAACCAGCACCACCAGCAGCATGATGATCGCGGCGATCAGCATTGCTGAGCTGTATTTTTGCCAGAAATCCATCGGCAACCGCAGAGTCACCATCGACATACAAAACGCCAGGAACAGATACAGCGCGTGACGCTTGGCAAAGAAGAAGGGATCGTCCGTCAGGCGCTGCCCTACTGGCATCGACGCCGACGTCACCATGATGAAGCCGATTGCCGCAAGACCCAGCGTCAGCCACAGCAGCGTGCGGTCATACATGACCAGGCTGTCGGTATCTTTCTGTCGCGAGCCCATGACCCAGCCTTTTAACGCCGTGAACAGCCAGGCCAGGATGCTAAATCCTGGCAGGCGCGGTATTCTCGGGCGGGGGAGCGTTAAACGCATCAGCCTAACTCCTGCGCCAGACGGGTAAAGACATCGCCCCGTTGTTCGAAATTTTTAAACTGATCAAGGCTGGCGCAAGCGGGTGACAACAGCACCATATCGCCCGGCTGTACACGTGTCGCGATGAGCCGCATGGCCTGATCCATTGTCTCGGTTTGTTCCGCGATTTCCGGGCGCAGCGCCGCCAGCTCCGCGCCGTCACGACCGAAGCAGTAAAGACGAATACGATCGCCGCTCAGATAACGCTTCAGCGGGGAGAAATCTGCCGACTTCCCGTCACCGCCGAGCAGCAAATGCAGCGTGCCGTCGATGTGCAAACCATTCAATGCTGCTTCTGTGCTGCCGACATTGGTTGCTTTCGAGTCGTTGATCCAGCGCACGCCGTTATGCTCCAGCGCCAGCTGGAAGCGGTGAGCCAGCCCGGTAAAGGTCGTCAGCGCTTTCAGGCTGCTGGCGCGCGGTAAACCGACGGCATCCGCCAGCGCCAGCGCTGCCAGCGCATTGGTGTAGTTGTGCTGGCCGCTCAGTTTCATCTCGGCTACGTTCAGCACTTTCTCACCTTTCACGCGCAGCCAGGTTTCACCCTGTTGGCGGTTTAAGTGGTAATCGCCGACATCAACGCCAAAACTGACACAACGTTCATCCGCGCCGCGTACCGGCATCGTCAAAGCGTCATCGGCATTCACCACGCACACTTTCGCGTTTTCATACACGCGCAGCTTGGCAGCACGATATTGCTGCAACCCAAACGGATAGCGATCCATATGATCTTCAGTGACGTTCAGGATGGTGGCTGCCGCCGCGTGCAGGCTTGAAGTGGTTTCCAACTGAAAGCTGGAAAGCTCCAGTACATACAGTTCGCGCGCATCGTCGAGGAGCATCAGCGCTGGCAGACCGATATTGCCGCCAACCCCGACGTTCACTCCGGCAGCTTCAGCCATCTCACCAACCAGCTTCGTGACGGTGCTTTTGCCGTTAGAGCCAGTGATGGCGATTACCGGAGCCTGCGCTTCACGGCAGAAGAGTTCAATATCACCGACAATCTCGACACCCGCATCTGCCGCCGCGCTCAGGGAAGGATGCGCCAGTGCGATGCCCGGGCTTGCAACGACCAGATCGGCGGCCAGCAGCCAGTCATCGTTAAGACTACCAAGATGGCGTTCCACCGCCTCCGGCAGCTTGTCCAGCCCCGGCGGAGAAACGCGCGTATCCATCACACGCGGCGTGACACCGCGTGCGAGGAAAAAGTCCACACAGGAAAGGCCTGTGAGACCCAAACCGATGATGACGACTTTTTTACCCTGGTAATCAGCCATGATTAACGTACCTTCAGCGTTGCCAGGCCAATCAGCACCAGCATCAGCGAAATAATCCAGAAGCGCACGATCACGCGCGGTTCCGGCCAGCCTTTCAGTTCATAGTGGTGATGAATCGGTGCCATACGGAAAATACGTTGGCCACGCAGTTTGAATGAACCGACCTGCAAAATGACCGACAATGTTTCCACCACAAACACCCCGCCCATGATCACCAGCAGGAACTCCTGGCGCAGCAGCACAGCGATAATGCCCAGCGCGCCGCCCAGAGCCAGTGAACCGACATCGCCCATAAAGACCTGTGCCGGATAGGTGTTAAACCACAAGAACCCCAACCCTGCCCCGACAATCGCCGTACAGACAATCACCAGTTCCCCTGCGTGACGCAGATAAGGAATGTGCAGGTAGTTAGCAAAATTCATGTTGCCGGTCGCCCACGCCACCAGCGCAAAACCGCCAGCAACGAAGACCGTCGGCATAATCGCCAGACCATCCAGGCCATCCGTCAGGTTGACCGCGTTACCGGTGCCAACGATCACGAAATAAGCCAGCAGAATGTAAAACATGCCCAGTTGCGGCATGACATCTTTAAAGAACGGCACCACCAGTTCGGTTGCGGGAGTATCTTTCCCTGCCAGATAGAGCGCAAACGCTACGCCCAGCGCAATGACCGACATCCAGAAATACTTCCAGCGAGCAATCAGGCCCTTGGTGTCTTTACGCACCACTTTGCGGTAATCATCGACAAAGCCAATTGCGCCGTAACCCACCAGTACCACCAGCACGCACCAGACGTAGGGGTTGGATGGGTACGCCCACAGCACAACGGAAACCACAATCGCGGTCAGGATCATGATCCCGCCCATCGTTGGCGTGCCGCGTTTGCTGAAGTGCGATTCCGGACCGTCGTTACGCACAACCTGACCAAAAGAGAGTTTTTGCAAGCGGGCAATCATGCGCGGCCCCATCCACAAAGAGATGAAGAGCGCGGTCAGCAGGCTGACAATGGCGCGAAACGTCAAATAAGAAAAGACGTTAAAGCCGGAATAATATTTGACCAAATGTTCGGCCAGCCACACTAACATGTCCCGTTCTCCTGTAATTCGCGTACCACCTCTTCCATGGCGGAGCTACGTGAACCTTTCACCAAAATAGTAATAATTTTCTGCTCAGCGATGAGCGCCTTTAAACGCGCTGTCACTGCAGCTTTATCGTTAAAATGCTCGCCTACGCCGCTGGCTTCGCTCAACGCTTTGCTCAACGTGCCGACGCTCAGAACCTTATCAATGCCTGCGGCTTTCGCCGCTTCACCGACCTGGATATGACACGCTTCGCTCTCATCACCCAGCTCAGCCATATCGCCGACCACCATCACCCGGTAACCCGGCATTTCAGATAACACATGGGCAGCGGCGGTCATAGAACCGACGTTGGCGTTGTAAGTGTCATCCAGTAGCAGTTGATTCTCGCCCAACCGCACCGGGAATAAGCGCCCCGGCACCGCTTTCAGGTTCGCCAGCCCGCGTTTTACCGCGTCCAGGCTTGCGCCAACCGCCATCGCCAGCGCCGTTGCTGCCAGCGAATTAGCGATATTATGCCGACCCGGCAGCGGCAGAGTGACATCCACATTGCCGGTTGGGGTTTGCAGCGTGAATTCGGTGCCATGTGAAGTCACATGCACGTTCGTCGCGGTAAAATCGCTATTCGCTGCGTTGGGTGAGAAGCGCCAGACTTTGCGATCGCCAATAATGCTCTGCCAGTTCAGCCAGTCATTATTGTCGGCATTCATAATGGCGATACCGTTAGCGGGCAGACCGGTGTAGATTTCGCCTTTCGCTTTCGCCACACCAGCAAGCGAGCCGAAGCCTTCCAGATGCGCTGCCGCCAGGTTATTGACCAGCGCGGCTTCCGGGCGCGTCAGCCCCACAGTCCACGCGATTTCGCCCTGGTGGTTCGCCCCCAGTTCAATCACCGCAAACTGGTGTTCTTTGGTCAGGCGCAACAAGGTCATTGGCACACCAATGTCATTGTTAAGATTGCCTGCGGTGTAGAGCGTATTGCCGCATTCGCTGAGAATGGCGGCGGTCATCTCTTTCACTGACGTCTTGCCGGAAGAACCGGTCAGCGCCACCACGCGCGTTGGTACTTGCTGGCGAACCCAGGCAGCCAGCTCGCCAAAGGCCTGGCGGGTGTCTTTCACCACTAACTGCGGCAGGTCGATATCCAGTTTTCGGTTCACCAGCAGCGCGCCCGCGCCACCCTCTTTCGCTTTATCTGCGAAATCGTGAGCATCAAAACGCTCGCCTTTCAGAGCGACAAACAGGCAGCCCGGCGTCAGTTTACGTGTATCGCTGGTTACCGCCTCAATCTGCACATCCTGTCCGTGCAGTTCCGCGTGCAGCGTACGGGTAAGTTGACTCAGCGTTACGCTAATCATGCCACTACCCCCAGCAAACGCGCTGCGGTGACGCGGTCGGAGTAATCCAGACGGCGCGTACCGACAATTTGATAATCTTCATGGCCTTTACCGGCGAGCAGTACAACGTCGTTCTCTTTGGCTTGCATGATGGCATTGGTCACTGCTTCTGCGCGGCCTTCCACCACGCGGGCCTGACCCGCATCCAGCATGCCCGCGAGGATATCGTTAATAATGGCGCGCGGCTCTTCGGTACGCGGGTTATCGTCCGTCACGACCGGGACATCAGAGAACTGCTCGGCAATCGCGCCCATTAATGGACGTTTACCTTTATCGCGATCGCCACCGCAGCCAAACACGCACCACAGTTTGCCAGTGCAGTGCAGGCGCGCTGCCTGCAGCGCTTTTTCCAGCGCATCCGGCGTATGGGCATAATCCACCACCACGGTCGGTTTACCCGGCGCGCTGAAGACTTCCATACGACCGCAAACCGGTTGCAGACGCGATGCGGTTTTCAACAGTTCGCTCAACGGGTAACCCAGCGCCAGCAACGTCGCCAGCGCCAGCAGCAGGTTGCTGACATTAAACGCGCCCATCAGGCGGCTTTCAATTTCACCGTTGCCCCATGAGGAGTCGAAATGGATCGTCGCACCGCTGTCGTGATAATTAACGCTTACCGCTTTTAACCAGCGTCCATGGCAGTCCGGATTGATATTTTCTTCCATCGATACTGCAACGGCGTCCGGTAATTTGCCCAGCCAGCGACGGCCAACTTCATCATCAGCATTAATGATCGCCTGGCCATAATGATGCGAAGAGAACAGCAGCCATTTCGCCGCTTCGTAGTTCGTCATATCACCGTGATAATCCAGGTGATCGCGGCTTAAATTGGTGAACACGCTGGCGGCAAATTTCAGTGCCGCCACGCGATGCTGAACCAGACCGTGGGAAGAGACTTCCATCGCGGCAAAGGTCGCGTTTTGCGCCGCCAGCCCGGCAATAACATGCTGAACATCGACAGCCGATCCGGTGGTATTTTCCGTTGGCACGACATTACCCAACAGACCGTTACCCACTGTGCCCATCACCGCGCTGGTTTCGCCAAGCAGTTGGCTCCACTGCGCCAGTAACTGCGTGGTGGTTGTTTTGCCGTTCGTACCGGTCACGCCAACCAGGCGCAATTGTTCAGAAGGCTCACCGTAGAAACGGCCCGCCAGCGCGGAGAGACGCTCATTTAACTGGCTGAGGTAAATGACTGGAACACCGTGCATTTCACGAATTTCACCGTCATTTGCTTCATCTTTCGCTTCAGCAATAATGGCAGCAACACCTTGCGCAATCGCCTGCGGGATATATCGACGCCCGTCCGCCTGATGACCGACCACTGCCACAAAAAGATCGCCCGACGCAGCCACACGGCTGTCGAGTATCATCTCTCGTAGCGCTCGCGCAGGTAGCATTGGCACCCACGGAGCGAGAAGGTCGCGCAAATTACGATCTGCCACCTGATCCCTCGCCTTGATTAATTACAAATTCACTTTTTTCGCCCGTGGTCAGCGCATCCGGCTCAATGTTCATGGTGCGCAGAACGCCGCCCATGATGGCACCAAAGACCGGTGCGGACACGGCGCCACCGTAGTATTTACCCGCTTGCGGATCGTTAATGACTACCACCAGCGCAAAGCGCGGGCGGCTGGCAGGCGCGACGCCCGCGGTGTAAGCAATGTATTTGTTGATATAGCGGCCATCGGGACCGACTTTTTTCGCCGTACCGGTTTTAATCGCGATGCGATAACCCTTGATGGCGGCCTTCACACCGCCGCCGCCTGGTAGCGCCACGCTCTCCATCATGTGTACAACGGTACGGACAATGGATTCGTTGAAGATGCGTTCGCCCGGTACTGGCGGATCAACTTTGGTGATCGACAGCGGGCGATAGATGCCATAGCTGCCAATGGTTGCGTAGACTCGCGCTAACTGTAACGGCGTTACCATTAGCCCGTAGCCGAAAGAGAAGGTGGCCCTCTCTATGTCAGACCACCGTTGTTTTTGAGGAAATAAGCCACTGCGTTCCCCGACCATCCCCAAATTGGTCGTTTTTCCCAGGCCAAAACGTGAGTAAGTATCTACTAACGCTGAGGAGGGCATCGCTAACGCCAGCTTCGAAACGCCAACGTTACTCGACTTCTGTAAGACCCCGGTAAGGGTTAATTCGCTGTATCGCGCCACGTCTTTGATTTCATGGCCATTAATACGATAAGGCACCGTATTCAGCACCGTATTTGGCGTTACCACGCCGCGCTGAAGCGCGGTCATGACAACCATCGGTTTCACGGTGGAACCCGGTTCAAATACGTCGGTAATGGCGCGGTTACGCATCGCATCTTTCGACGTGCCGGTGAAGTTGTTTGGGTTATAGGAAGGGCTGTTGGCCATTGCCAGCACTTCGCCGGTGTTCACATCCACCAGCACGGCGCTGCCCGACTCTGCTTTGTTAAACGCGACGGCGTTATTCAGCTCGCGATAGACCAGCGCCTGTAAACGCTCATCAATACTTAAGGCAAGATTGTGTGCAGCCTGGCTATCGGTAGACGAAATATCTTCGATCACGCGCCCGTAGCGGTCTTTACGCACAATGCGTTCACCTGGCTGACCGGTGAGCCATTTATCAAAGCTCTTCTCAACGCCTTCAATGCCCTGACTGTCGACGTTGGTAAAACCGATGAGGTGAGCGGTTACTTCTCCGGACGGATAGTAACGGCGAGATTCTTCACGCAGATGAATACCCGGTAATTTCAGTTTCTTGATGTAATCGCCGAGATCAGGATTCACCTGACGTGCAAGATAAATAAAGCGCATCTTCGGGTTGGCATTAATGCGCGAAGCAAGCTGGTCGAGCGGCATATTCAACGCGTCAGAGAGCGCCTTCCAGCGGTTATCCAGCGTCACACCGCCCGCATCGTGCAGCTCTTTCGGATCCGCCCAGATAGCTTTCACCGGCACACTCACCGCCAGTGGGCGACCAGAACGGTCGGTTATCATCCCGCGCGATGTCGCCACTTCTTGTACACGCAGGGAACGCATATCCCCTTCGCGCACCAGCATGTCCGGATTGACAACTTGCAGATAGGCAACGCGTCCGAGCAGGAACGCCAGCGCCAGCAGGATACAACCGCAAAGCAACGCAAAACGCCAACTGACAAAGTTGGCCTGTTCTTCCTGGCGTTTCGGTTTAAGCGTTTTCGCCGCTGCTTTCATGCGTTGCGTGATTCCTTATTCATCTCTATTTCTGCACCACGATATTTTCCTGTGAGGGATCGACATGCTGCATTTGCAGCTTTTCTGTGGCGATCCGTTCAACCCGGCTATGATCGCCGAGCGCGTTCTCTTCAAGGATCAGGTTGCGCCATTCGATATCCAGCGCGTCACGCTCAATAACCAGTTGTTCACGCTGCGCGGTTAATAAACGCGTGTGATGTGCGGTGGTGACTACCGTCACTGCCGTCATGATGATGCAAATGAACAAGCAGAGTGGCAGTTTCCCAAATCGCAAAAGATCGTCGCCGATCACGCCAGGCAAAGCATGGCGCTCGTTGCTTCCTAACGATCCCTTCACTTTGCTCAGGGTCTCTGTCACTCTGCCGATCATGCGTTCGTCCTCTCTGCAATGCGCAGAACTGAACTACGGGCACGTGGGTTTTCAGCCACTTCTTCTTCACCCGGCATCAACTTTCCTAAGGCTCGCAACTGACGGCCTCCCAGTTTCCTGAGTTGCTCTTCGGTCATCGGCAACCCGGCAGGAACCTGCGGGCCACGGCTTTGCTCACGCATAAAGCGTTTCACAATGCGGTCTTCCAGTGAATGGAAGCTGATAATCGAAAGCCGCCCTCCCGGGGCAAGCACGCCGAGCGAGTTTTTTAGCGCCAGCTCTATCTCTTCCAGTTCACTGTTCACCCAAATGCGCACCGCCTGGAAGGTACGGGTCGCGGGATGTTTGAATTTGTCCTTCACCGGCGTTGCCGCCGCCACCACTTCCGCCAGCTCTTTGGTGCGGGTCATGGGATCAAGACGATTGCGCTCGACAATGGCGCGGGCAATACGTTTAGCAAAGCGCTCCTCACCAAAGGTTTTTAAAACCCAGGCAATATCGGCTTCCTCAGCGGTTTGCAACCATTCGGCGGCAGACTGACCGCGAGTAGGATCCATACGCATATCTAACGGGCCATCACGCATAAAGGAAAAGCCGCGTTCCGGATCGTCAAGCTGCGGTGAAGAGACGCCAAGATCGAGGAGAATGCCGTCGATCTTGCCAATAAGGTCGCGCTCGCTGACATAATCAGCAAGCGCGGAAAAGGGACCATGAATGATGGAGAAGCGGGGATCATCAATGGTTTTAGCTACAGCAATCGCCTGCGGATCGCGATCGATCGCCAGCAAGCGTCCTTCCGCTCCCAGTTGGGAGAGGATCAAGCGCGAGTGGCCACCGCGACCAAAAGTGCCATCGATGTAAATGCCATCCGGACGAATATTCAGGCCGTTAACGGCCTCATCCAGCAGCACCGTCGTGTGTTTAAAATTTTCCATCATCATTACAGAGACAAATCCTGCAACCGATCCGAAAGCGCTTCGGAACCCGATTGCTCAGCGTCGATATCTTCCTTGACCTGTTGATACCAGGTCGTTTCGTCCCACAGCTCAAATTTATTGAACTGCCCGACCAGCATCACTTCTTTCGTTAATCCGGCGTGTTGCCGTAAAACAGGCGCAATCAAAATACGCCCGGCGCTATCCATCTGGCACTCGCTGGCATGCCCCAGCAACAAACGTTGTACGCGCCGTTCGAGCGGGTTCATGCTCGACAGACGCGACAGTTTTTGCTCGATAATTTCCCATTCGGGCAAAGGGTAAAGCAGCAGGCATGAGTGACGGATGTCAATGGTGCAAACCATTTGACCGGAGGCATTCTCCTGCAGCAAATCCCGATATCGGGTGGGTACGGATAACCGCCCTTTGCTGTCGAGATTGACTAACGTCGCTCCACGGAACATTTCCGATTCACCCCCAGGTGACCCTTTTACACCACTTTATCCCACAAATCCCCACTGAGGGAGTTTACGGAGCGGAGGAAAAGCTTGTCAAGCCAGCGCAATGGCTAACCAGAACAAAAGATCCCTTATTCGCAGCGAATATCTGCGCCGGTGAAATAGTGCTCAGCTTACGAGGCAAATTAACGTCATGAATATTTGCAAGAAAAAAAACAGAATATGCGCACGCGCGTTTAAAACCATTCAATTTCTGCGCGCGAAATATAAAGTGTCAGTTTGCGACGCGGGCGGCATTTTAAGACATATTGAAGAGAGTTAACAGCACCAGTTACACCAACGCGCACATAGCGCGGCGGCACTTCCGCAGTGATAAAACCTCAACGCGATAAATGAGCGTTAATTCAATGCGCATGGTCTTTTTTAGATGTAACAATTCAATACAAAAATCGGGATAAGTTACTTCTCAATTACGCTTTAAAAATGTTTTTTAAGAAATGGGCAAAATAAATTAGCAGCAGCCATTGGGAAATTAAGGATTTATCTTAGGAGAATCTCAACAATAATTTGATTAAAGGTAAGAGGTGAATAGTAAAAAGGCAGCTCTCGCTGCCTTTCACCCGAAACTATACCCGACTAAGTATGCCGCGACGGTAGAGATTACGGCGAATGCGGCTAAGGCCCGCTTTCGGTTTGCGTGGCTCATCAAGACTTGCCAGCACGATCTCCAGAACGCGTTCGGCCACATCACGATGACGCTGCGCCACCGCAAGCACCGGGCATTGCAGGAAATCCAGCAATTCATGATCGCCGAACGTGGCAATCGCCAAATCAGACGGCAGCTTGCCGTCGCGACGCAGCGTCACATCCAGCACACCCTGTAATAAGGCAAACGAGGTGATAAACAGCGCCTGCGGCATCGGGTTGGTTTCCAGCCATTTTTCAAACAGTTGAGCAGCGGCTTCCCGCTCATAACTGTTGGCGTAGAGATACTGAACCTCGCGCGGATCGTCTTTCCACGCGGTGCGAAAGCCTTGTTCGCGCAGGAAGCTCACCGACAGCTCCGGTAAAGCGCCAAGGTAAAGCACACGCTCCGCCGGGAATTTACGCAGCTCTTCTGCCAACATTTCCGAATCATCCTGATCGGCACCGACAACGCTGGTGAAGTGTTCCCGATCCAATGCGCGATCGAGTGCGACGATCGGGAAGGAGTCATTCGCCCACCGTTGATAGAACGGATGCTCCGGCGGCAGCGAAGTAGACACGATGATCGCGTCCACTTGCCGTTGTAGCAAATGTTCAATACAACGCATTTCGTTATCAGGCTGATCTTCAGAGCAGGCAATCAGAAGCTGATAGCCGCGCTGACGCGCCTGGCGCTCCAGATAGTTGGCAATACGCGTATAGCTCGTGTTTTCGAGATCGGGAATAACCAACCCAATCGAGCGAGTTCGTCCTGCTCGCAGCCCAGCCGCCACCGCGTTCGGGTGGTAGTTATGCTCACGAACAACCGCCATCACTTTTTCGACGGTTTTGTCGCTGACACGATACTGCTTCGCCTTACCATTAATGACGTAGCTGGCCGTGGTTCGTGAGACGCCGGCAAGCCGGGCGATTTCATCCAGTTTCACAATTGCCCCTTAAAATAATGCACTCCATAACCTTTTTAGGGATATAGGCTAATTTCCATAACATCTAAGCGCAGAATACTCACTGCGGCAACCGCTTTCGTATCGGGTTCCGTATGATTTCGCAAAAAAAAGCCCGGCGTAAGAGGCCGGGCGAATAAATGGAGAGAGTGATCACGATCAACGCATGATTTTGTCGCCGCGCGACAAACCCACCACGCCAGACCGCGCCACTTCAACGATTTTCGCGACATCGCGGATCGTCGACAGAAATGCATCCAGTTTGTCGCTGGTTCCGGCAAGCTGAACCGTATAAATAGACGGAGTGACATCGATGATTTGTCCACGGAAAATTTCCGCGTTGCGTTTCACCTCTTCACGTCCGTAGCCGCTGGCCTGGATCTTCACCAGCATAATCTCGCGCTCAACATACGCGCCTTGCCCCAACTCATTGACGCGCAGAACATCGACCAGTTTGTGCAGTTGCTTTTCGATCTGCTCAAGTACTTTCTGATCGCCAACGGTCTGGATCGTCATTCTTGATAACGTCGGATCATCGGTTGGCGCAACCGTCAGGCTTTCAATGTTATAACCACGCTGAGAGAACAGACCAATCACGCGCGATAACGCGCCCGATTCATTTTCCAGTAACACAGACAATATCCGGCGCATAATCAGGTTCTCTCCGTTTTGCTTAACCACATCTCATCCATACCGCCACCGCGGATCTGCATCGGATAAACGTGTTCACTACCGTCAACGGTAACATCAACAAACACCAGGCGATTATTCTTCACCTGTTCCAGTGCTTCGGCCAGCTTCGCTTCCAGCTCATCCGGGCGCGTAATGCGGATCCCAACGTGCCCATAAGCCTCCGCCAGGCGGGCGAAATCAGGCAACGATTCCATATACGATTGTGAATGGCGACCAGAATAGATCATGTCCTGCCACTGCTTCACCATGCCCAGGTAACGGTTATTCAGATTGAGCACCAGCACCGGCAATTCATACTGTAATGCGGTAGAAAGCTCCTGAATGTTCATCTGGATACTGCCGTCGCCGGTCACGCAAATCACCGTCTCTTCCGGCAATGCCATTTTCACACCAAGCGCCGCAGGCAAACCGAATCCCATCGTGCCCAGCCCGCCGGAGTTGATCCAGCGGCGCGGCTTATCAAAGCGGTAGTAGAGCGCGGCGAACATCTGGTGCTGGCCGACATCTGATGTCACGTAAGCCTCGCCTTTCGTCAGGCGCCAGGCCGCTTCAATCACCGCCTGCGGTTTAATGCTCTCACTTTGGGTATCATATTTCAGGCACTGGCGGGCACGCCATTGGTCGATGCGCAGCCACCAGTCGCGGATCTCATCTAACGGCTGCGGATACGCTTCCTGATCCAGCAATTCCAGCATCTGTTCCAGCACCAGCCGCGCATCGCCAACAATGGGAATATCTGCCTGCACGGTTTTGGAAATGGACGTGGGATCGATATCGATATGCAGCACCGTCGCATCCGGGCAATATTTCGCCAGATTGTTGGTAGTACGATCGTCAAAACGCACGCCAACGGCAAAGATGACGTCCGAATGGTGCATCGTCATATTGGCTTCGTAAGTGCCGTGCATGCCCAGCATGCCGAGCGCCTGTCGGTGGGAAGCAGGAAATGCCCCCAGCCCCATTAATGAAGAGACCACCGGCAAATTCAATTTTTCCGCAAGCTGGCGTAGCGGTGCTTCGCAGGCAGAATTGATCGCGCCACCGCCTACATATACCACTGGCTTTTTCGCCGCCGCCAGCGTTTGCAATGCGCGCTTAATTTGCCCTTTATGTCCCTGAGTAGTCGGGTTATAGGAGCGCATGCTGACGGACTCCGGCCAGACATAAGGCAGCTTATTGGCCGGGTTCATGATGTCTTTCGGCAAATCCACCACTACCGGTCCAGGACGACCACTGGCGGCAAGCCAGAAAGCTTTCTTTAATACACCGGGAATATCTTCCGTTTGTTTGACTAAGAAACTGTGCTTTACCACCGGACGGGAGATACCCACCATGTCGCACTCCTGAAAGGCATCATAGCCAATCAGCGACGTTGCAACCTGACCGGAGAGCACCACCAGCGGAATAGAATCCATATATGCCGTGGCGATGCCGGTGATGGCGTTGGTCGCGCCGGGGCCGGACGTTACCAGGACCACGCCCACTTCACCCGTCGCGCGTGCCAGACCATCGGCCATATGTACTGCCGCCTGTTCGTGGCGAACCAGCACGTGTTCAATACCGCCGACAGTATGCAGGGCATCGTAGATATCAAGAACCGCGCCTCCGGGATAGCCGAATACTTTCTTTACGCCTTGATCGATAAGCGATCGGACGACCATCTCGGCTCCAGACAACATCTCCATGCTTTGCCTCCAGGCTTACGTTTGTCGACTGACGGCGAAAATCATTTCCGCGCTGTCGCTCTGTTCAGAACAGGAAATCCCTGCACTCTGATTATGAATGGCAGTTACCATAACCGCTCAAAATCTGGCAGGCAATTAGCAAGCCCTGGCGGCGAACCCTGAGCAAAAGTGAAAAAACGACGTCAAAAACGCAGAATTGGTGGAAACATCTGTGATAAGTAAAGACGATGACCATTCATCATCTGAATACGAAGTTGTCCAGTAATTGATCCATTTTTGCAACATCGTCTGTCATTGCGACAGACATAAATCAGGACAAAATACTGCCAGAAAAAAACAGAGCAGAATAACCAAACGTTTTCACCGCTGGATGATTCTGCCCAATGGTTAATGGCTACACACCGACACCAGGAGTTCTTCCATCCATTGATGCCCCTTATCTCTTCCTGCGGCTTCGTGCCAGGAGAGATAACACGTGCGGCTCTTGAGATCTAACGGGAGCGGCAGCATCGCTAAATCCAGCCCTTCCGCAAATGTCGTCACTAACCAACGCGGTGCAATCGCCACCAGATGGGTTTGCGAAACCACGCTTAATACGCTGGTCAGCGCCATACCCTGGTAAGCAATACAACTGCGTTTATCCACGCTGTCATACCATGGCTGGCTAAATGATGCGTACCGATCCAGCGAAACCACCGCATGCTGTTCTCTGAATACGGCATTTTCTGTAGTGAGCGTATTGAGGCGGGGATGTTGATGGCTGGCAACCAGCACCATTTCATCATTAAATAGCGGGATACAGGAAAATTCAGGTCGGCGAAACTCTTCGTAGCCAATCACAAACTCAATTTCCTGATAACGCAGTTGGTGCTCGGTGCTGTGATTAAGATCGGATTTAAACACCAAATTAATACCGGGGGCGATTTTCTCCACGTTGTTATAAATCGCTGACGTTAAAAGATTATCCAGCGGGCTACAAACACACAAATTAAATACTCGTTCACTACTAAGCGGATCGAATCCGGAACCGGGCAGTTCATTTTGCACCAGTTGCAGCGCCTGGCGGATAGATCCAAACAGTTGATACGAACGTGCCGTTGGCTGGATCCCACGGCCATAGCGAACAAAAAGCTCGTCATTAAACATGACCTTAAGCCGCGCAACAGCATTACTCACTGCGGGTTGCGACATACCCAGAGCATGTGCTGCGCGGGTGATATTTTGCTCCTGCATTACTGCATCAAAAACAGTCAGTAAATTGAGATCGACAGAACGTAACTGCGGTTTCCCCTCTTCATTAACGTGCTGATTATAAACGTCTTCACCAGGTATTTTGCAATCCGTCGTCATCTTGAACTCCCTCGACCTGCGTCATAATAATATTCAGGAAGATGATTTATCACGCATATAGCATTATTAGAAGTGTGGTGTGACAAATTAGGAATATATAAAGCTGCTATTTTATTTTCATGGCGAATGAATATTTAATATTTCATCTTAAATTAAGGGAGCGCTTCATATATTTTTACGTTGGCAAACATTCTGTAATCTCAATAAAAATATATCCCTGACGCTGTTTTTCAGCACACCTAAATCGATCATGCGTGTCGCGTTTACGCAAAGCCTTATATAGTGCATTACGCCAGATACAACCGACCATTTGTAAGCATGAAAAATGGATTTCCATCTCACAGGCAGAATTATTAACTAATGCGCAACAAAATAACCGGCGCTCTTCAGCCATGCTTTTCAGACGAGGGGTTGACATTAACTTACGTATCCAGTACCACTAAAAGCATATCGCATTCACCTGGAGCATGATTCATGATTCGCAACGTCGGTTTCGCTGGTCTACTACTACTAAACGCATCTCTCGTGCGCGGTAGACCGGTGGGCGACATTCTGAGTTGAATCGTCCTTCCAGTTAAGACTAAGAACCCGCGCCTTGGCGCGGGTTTTTTTATGCTCGTAGCGAGGCGACCTAAGAGACAAAGGACCTAAACCATGAGCCAGCAAGTCGTTATTTTCGATACCACATTACGTGATGGTGAACAGGCGTTACAGGCGAGCCTGAGCGTGAAAGAGAAGCTGCAAATCGCCCTGGCGCTGGAACGTATGGGCGTCGATGTGATGGAAGTGGGTTTTCCGGTCTCTTCTCCGGGCGATTTTGAATCCGTACAAACCATTGCGCGCCAGGTGAAAAACAGCCGTGTTTGCGCCCTCGCCCGCTGCGTCGAAAAAGATATTGATGTTGCCGCCGAGTCGTTAAAAGTTGCCGAAGCGTTCCGTATCCATACGTTCATCGCCACCTCGCCGATGCATATCGCTACCAAGCTGCGCAGCACGCTGGATGAAGTGATTGAACGCGCCATTTACATGGTTAAACGCGCCCGCAACTATACCGACGACGTGGAGTTTTCCTGTGAAGACGCAGGCCGCACCCCGATCGCCGATCTGGCGCGCGTTGTAGAAGCCGCCATCAATGCCGGTGCAAAAACCATCAATATTCCGGACACCGTCGGCTACACCATGCCGTTCGAGTTCGCCAATATCATCACCGGCCTGTATGAACGCGTACCCAATATCGATAAAGCCATTATCTCTGTTCACACTCATGACGACTTAGGCTTAGCCGTGGGCAACGCTATCGCCGCAGTACATGCCGGCGCACGCCAGGTAGAAGGCGCAATGAACGGTATCGGCGAACGCGCCGGTAACTGCTCGCTGGAAGAGGTGATCATGGCCATTAAAGTGCGCAAAGACATCATGAACGTGCACACCCAAATCAATCACCATGAAATCTGGCGCACCAGCCAGACCGTCAGCCAGATTTGCAATATGCCGATTCCGGCGAACAAAGCGATTGTTGGCACCGGCGCCTTCGCCCACTCCTCCGGTATTCACCAGGATGGCGTGCTGAAAAACCGCGAAAACTACGAAATCATGACTCCGGAATCCATCGGGCTGAACCAGGTTCAGTTGAACCTGACCTCCCGTTCCGGGCGCGCTGCGGTGAAACACCGCATGGAAGAGATGGGCTACAAAGAAGCTGATTACAACCTGGATAACCTGTACGACGCTTTCCTGAAGCTGGCGGATAAAAAAGGCCAGGTCTTTGATTACGATCTGGAAGCGCTGGCATTCATTAATAAACAGCAGGAAGAGCCAGAACATTTCCGCCTGGACTACTTCAGTGTGCAGTCCGGCTCTAACGATATCGCCACCGCGTCTGTGAAGCTGGCGTGTGGCGACGAGATCAAAGCCGAAGCCGCGAACGGCAACGGCCCGGTCGATGCGGTCTACCAGGCCATTAACCGCGTGACGGCCTATGACATCGAACTGGTGAAATACGATTTGAGCGCCAAAGGCCAGGGCAAAGACGCGCTGGGTCAGGTTGATATCGTGGTGAACTACAACGGTCGCCGCTTCCACGGCGTCGGTCTGGCGACCGATATTGTGGAGTCCTCCGCCAAAGCCATGGTGCACGTGCTGAACAACATCTGGCGCGCCGCCGAAGTCGAAAAAGAGTTGCAACGCCAGGCTCAGAACAAAGAAAACAACAAGGAAACCGTGTGATGTCGAAGAATTACCATATTGCTGTGTTGCCGGGCGACGGTATCGGTCCGGAAGTGATGGCACAAGCGCTGAAAGTCCTGGAAGCCGTGCGTAACCGTTTTGGTATGCGTATTTCCACCAGCCATTATGATGTTGGTGGCATCGCCATCGATCGTCACGGCAACCCGCTGCCGCAGGCCACGGTTGAAGGTTGTGAACAAGCCGACGCCATTCTGTTCGGCTCTGTCGGCGGCCCGAAATGGGAAAACCTGCCTCCGGCGCAGCAGCCGGAACGTGGCGCGCTGCTGCCGCTGCGTAAGCACTTCAAACTGTTCAGTAACTTGCGCCCGGCAAAACTGTATCAGGGGCTGGAAGCATTCTGTCCGCTGCGCGAAGACATCGCCGCCAACGGCTTCGATATTCTGTGCGTACGCGAACTGACCGGCGGTATCTACTTCGGTCAACCGAAAGGCCGCGAAGGCAGCGGTCAGCATGAAAAAGCGTTTGATACCGAGATCTATCACCGTTTTGAAATCGAGCGCATTGCGCGTATCGCGTTTGAATCCGCGCGTAAACGTCGCAAAAAAGTCCACTCGATTGATAAAGCCAACGTGCTGCAGACCTCGCTGTTGTGGCGTGAAATCGTCAACGAAATCGCGGGGGATTACCCGGACGTTGAACTGGCGCACATGTATATCGACAACGCCACCATGCAGCTGATTAAAGATCCGTCCCAGTTTGACGTACTGCTGTGCTCCAACCTGTTCGGTGACATTCTGTCCGACGAATGCGCCATGATCACCGGTTCGATGGGCATGCTGCCTTCTGCCAGCCTGAACGAACAAGGTTTTGGTCTGTATGAACCGGCAGGCGGTTCAGCGCCTGATATCGCCGGGAAAAATATCGCCAACCCGATTGCGCAAATCCTGTCGCTGGCGCTGCTGCTGCGTTACAGCCTGAATGCAGGCGACGCGGCTGACGCCATCGAAGGCGCTATCAATCGTGCATTAGAAGAAGGCGTGCGCACCGGCGACTTAGCCCGTGGCGCTGCCGCTGTCAGTACCGATGAGATGGGCGACATCATCGCTCGTTATGTCGCCGAAGGGGTGTAATCATGGCTAAGAGTTTGTACGAAAAATTGTTTGACGCCCATGTGGTCTATGAAGCGCCGAATGAAACCCCACTGTTGTATATCGACCGCCATCTGGTGCACGAAGTGACATCACCGCAGGCCTTCGATGGGCTGCGCGCGCACCACCGTCCGGTGCGCCAGCCGGGTAAAACCTTCGCGACGATGGATCACAACGTCTCGACGCAAACCAAAGATATCAACGCTTCCGGCGAGATGGCGCGCATTCAGATGCAGGAGTTAATCAAAAACTGCAACGAATTCGGCGTTGAGCTGTATGACCTGAACCACCCGTATCAGGGCATTGTCCACGTGATGGGACCGGAACAGGGCATCACCCTGCCGGGCATGACCATCGTTTGTGGCGACTCCCACACCGCCACCCACGGCGCATTTGGCGCGCTGGCGTTCGGGATCGGTACATCGGAAGTGGAACACGTTCTGGCGACGCAAACCCTGAAACAGGGGCGCGCCAAAACCATGAAGATCGAAGTCAAAGGCACGGCAGCACCTGGGATCACCGCGAAAGATATTGTGCTGGCGATCATTGGTAAAACCGGCAGCGCGGGCGGAACCGGGCACGTCGTTGAATTCTGCGGTGACGCCATCCGTGCGCTGAGCATGGAAGGCCGTATGACGCTGTGCAATATGGCAATCGAGATGGGGGCGAAAGCCGGACTGGTCGCGCCGGATGAAACCACTTTTAACTACGTGCAGGGCCGTTTGCACGCGCCGAAGGGCAAAGATTTCGATGAGGCGGTAGCCTGGTGGAAAACGCTGCACACCGATGAAGGCGCGGTTTTCGATACCGTCGTCACTTTACAAGCAGAAGAGATCGCCCCGCAGGTTACCTGGGGCACCAACCCAGGCCAGGTCATTTCCGTGACCGATATCATTCCCGATCCGGCCTCGTTTGCCGATCCGGTTGAGCGCGCGTCGGCGGAAAAAGCGCTGGCCTACATGGGGCTGAAACCCGGTGTACCGTTAACGGAAGTGGCTATCGATAAAGTCTTTATCGGCTCCTGCACCAACTCACGCATTGAAGATTTGCGCGCAGCGGCGGAAATCGCCAAAGGGCGAAAAGTCGCGCCGGGCGTGCAGGCGCTGGTCGTGCCGGGTTCCGGTCCGGTGAAAGCGCAGGCGGAAGCCGAAGGTCTGGACAAGATCTTTATTGAAGCCGGTTTTGAGTGGCGCTTGCCGGGTTGCTCCATGTGCCTGGCCATGAATAACGATCGCCTCAATCCGGGTGAACGTTGCGCGTCGACCAGTAATCGTAACTTTGAAGGCCGCCAGGGCCGCGGCGGACGCACGCATCTGGTCAGCCCGGCGATGGCCGCTGCCGCCGCCGTAACCGGCCATTTCGCTGATATTCGCAGCTTGTAAGGAGAGCAACCATGGCAGAGAAATTTACCCAACATACCGGCCTGGTCGTTCCGCTGGATGCCGCGAATGTGGATACCGACGCCATTATCCCGAAGCAGTTTTTGCAGAAGGTGACGCGCACCGGTTTTGGCGCTCATCTGTTTAACGACTGGCGTTTTCTGGATGACAAAGGCCAACAGCCGAACCCGGAGTTCGTACTGAATTTCCCGCAATACAAAGGCGCATCGATTTTGCTGGCGCGGGAAAACTTTGGCTGCGGTTCATCACGTGAACACGCGCCGTGGGCGTTGACCGATTACGGTTTCAAAGTGGTGATTGCGCCAAGTTTCGCCGACATCTTCTACGGTAACAGCTTTAACAACCAGCTGCTGCCGGTGACGCTCAGCGATAAAGAGGTCGATGAACTCTTTACGCTGGTGCAGAACAATCCGGGCATTACCTTTGAAGTGGACCTGGAAGCCCAGGTAGTGAAAGCGGGCGGGAAGTCGTACAGTTTCTCAATCGACGCCTTCCGCCGCCACTGCATGCTGAACGGTCTGGACAGCATCGGTTTGACGTTACAGCACGACGATGCCATCGCCGCTTACGAAAACAAACAGCCCGCTTTTATGCGCTAACCCACCACAGGCCCGGTTTCCGGGCCTTTTTACGCTTACACATCTTTAACGCGACTGGTCAGCCACAGCGTTACCACTGAAATCACCGCAATGCCGATATACACCGCGCCGTGGCCATAGCTTTGCGCCAGCGCCCCCTGAATCACCCCGGCCAGGATCACGCCGGTCGAAATACTGTTGGTAAACAGCGTGGTCGCCGAACCTGCCCGCCCCGGCATCAGATCCTGAAACCACAACATGCCAATCCCGGCGATAATGCCGATAAATACCGCATTAAACAGTTGCAGGGAGAGTAACGCCGTCTGGCTGTGGAAAAAAATCAGGCCGATATAGAACAGCACGCCCGCCGTAACGGCGGTAACCATCATGCGCCGTTTGCCTATGCGTTTGACAAAATAACCCGCCAGGATCATCGCCGGGATCTCAAGCCCCGCCGCCGTGCCCATCAAAATCCCGGCCAGTTTGTCGGGCAGCCCCAGTTCCAGGCTAATCCACAGCGGCATATCGATGATGTACATGGTGTTGCAGGTCCACATCAGCGTAGAGGCAATAAACAGCATGCGCACATTTTTATCGCTCCAGCCGCTGACCTGCGTCACCGCCACGTCGGCGGGCTGTTCAACACGCGCCACCGAAGGCAGCCAGAACGCCACCAGCATCAGGCTGATAACGAAAATCCCGGCGGCGATGGAAAACATGGCGGTAAAGCCATAATTAAGCGCCAGCATAAACGCCAGCGGCGGACCAATGACCCACGCCAGCGAGAGCTGCGCGCGCATAACAGAACTGAACATCACCACTTCACGTGCGGAACTGTCGGCATACTCGCGCGCCAGCGCGAAAAGCTGCGGCATGGCGGTATTTGCCAGCGACGCCAGCAGTACACCGCAGGTGATAAGCGTCAGATAGTGGCGATTAAAGGCGAATAACAGCGCATTGCCCACTGCCATCAGGCAACAAAAGAGGATCAACTTGCGCCTGTCGCCCTGGTTGTCGGATCGTTTTGCCAGCCCAAGGCTGACAACGATCCCGGCAATGGCGTTGACGGTATAAAACAGCCCAACCCAGAACGGCTCAGCGCCCACTTCCCGGCTCAGAAACAAGCTGAGCGTCGGTGCCTGTAGCGCTCCGGCAACTCCCATCATAAAGGCGACGATCATAAAAGCGACGTAAACACCGTTAAGGCGGCGTCCCATCGTCATTAACCAGAGCATGAAGATTTCCTTGTTAAAACGGGAAAAAGTGAAAGCCCAAAAGGCGGCTGCCAGCATAAACGAAAAAGCCAGCAAAAAACGTTTTGCTGGCGGGTGCATTCGCACTTAATACTCAGTCACACATGATTTCGGCGGTTCAGTCTTTCGAGATCGGCGTTGTCACTTCCCACTGCATCAGTTCTTCCAGCATTTTCAGGCGCTGCCGTGCGCTCAGGCGGGCGAGCCAGCCCGCATCCTGCGTGGCGCGAAAATAGTCCAGATAAAACCGTCGTAGGGATGATCTCTGCATATGACCTCCTCGCTTTCATCGCAGAGAAGTATTGGCTTAATATAGGGATTAATAAATTGCTGAGTTTTTATCAGGAGTTCCCCTTTTATGTCGTCCGGCCGCCTGCAACAACAGTTCATCCGTCTGTGGCAATGCTGCGATGGGAAGTCACAAGAGACCACGCTCAACGAGCTGGCGGAGCTGCTTAGCTGTTCGCGCCGCCACATGCGTACCTTGCTTAACACCATGCAAGAACGCGGCTGGCTGACATGGGATGCGGAAGCGGGCCGCGGCAAACGTTCGCGGCTCACCTTCCTGTATACCGGCCTTGCGCTCCAGCAACAGCGCGCTGAAGACCTGCTGGAGCAGGATCGTATCGATCAACTGGTGCAACTGGTCGGCGATAAAAAGGCCGTGCGCCAGATGCTGGTTTCGCATCTCGGCCGCAGCTTTCGCCAGGGGCGACATATCCTGCGGGTGCTTTACTACCGGCCGCTGCGCAACCTACTGCCAGGTAGTGCATTGCGCCGTTCCGAAACCCATATAGCACGGCAAATTTTCAGCGCGCTGACGCGAATAAATGAGGAAAACGGGGAACTGGAAGCGGATATCGCCCACCACTGGAAGTTGATTTCCCCTTTGCACTGGCGGTTTTATTTGCGCCCCGGCATTCATTTTCACCATGGCCGTGAGCTGGAAATGAGCGATGTGATTGCTTCTCTGGAGCGCGCCACCGCCCTGCCGCTCTATTCGCACATCCGCGAAGTGCTCTCACCAACGCCCTGGACGCTGGATATTCATCTCAGCCAGCCGGATAACTGGCTACCGTGGTTGCTGGGACATGTGCCCGCCATGATTTTGCCGCGCGAGTGGAACACGATGAGCAACTTTGCCAGCCAGCCGATTGGCACCGGCCCTTACGCGGTGACGCGCAATACCAATAACCAGCTAAAAATCCATGCTTTTGATGACTACTTCGGCTTTCGCGCCCTGATCGATGAAGTCAACGTCTGGGTGTTGCCGGATCTCAGCGACGAACCGACCAGCGGCCTGACGCTTGAAGGGCCAACCGACGGCGAAAAAGCGGTGGAAAGCCGCCTCGAAGAGGGCTGTTATTACCTGCTGTTTGATGCGCGTTCCAGCCGTGGCGCGAACCCGGCGATCAGGGAGTGGGTCAGCCACGTGCTCTCCCCCACCAATTTGTTGTGGCACGCCAATGAGCAGTACCAACGCTACTGGTTCCCGGCTTACGGCCTGCTGCCGCGCTGGCACCATGCCCGCCCCGGTAGTGGTGAAAAACCGGCCGGTCTGGAAACGCTCACCCTCACGTTCTATCGCGAACATAACGAGCACGAAGCGCTTTCCCGCACCATGAGCACACTGCTGGCCGAACACGGCGTGAAGCTGATTGTGCAGGAAGTGGATTACGAGGAGTGGCATCGGGGCGAAGCCGGGAGCGATATCTGGCTTAACAGCGCCAATTTCACGCTGCCGCTGGATTTCTCAGTGTTCGCCAACCTCTACGAAGTACCGCTGCTACAGCACTGTATTCCGCTCGACTGGCAGGCGGATGCGGCAAAATGGCGCAACGGGGAGATGAATCTTGCCGTCTGGTCGCAACAGTTGCTCGCCAGTAAAGCCATCGTACCGTTGATCCACCACTGGCTGAGGCTCCAGGGACAGCGCACCATGCGCGGGCTGCGCATGAACACGCTGGGCTGGTTCGACTTTAAATCCGCCTGGTTTGCGCCACCGGATCCATAAGGCTTTCCCATTTTTTACCAAATCATTACAATAGCGGCGTTCTCAACGGGGTGCTGCGCCATGCGCGTGTGCTGAGAAAATACCCGTCGAACCTGATCCGGATAACGCCGGCGAAGGGATTTGAGGCTACCTCTCAAAATCCTTTGCCACCCATTTTGAGGTGCAAAGTGTTAAAAAAATCACTGCCGTTTCTGCTGCTGATCGCAGCGCCTGTTTTTGCTAAACCCGTACTGACTGTTTACACCTACGACTCCTTCTCTGCCGACTGGGGCCCAGGGCCTGCGGTAAAAAAAGCCTTTGAAAGCGACTGCAACTGCGAGCTGAAATTTGTGGCGCTGGAAGATGGTGTTTCGCTGCTTAACCGCCTGCGCATGGAAGGTAAAAACAGCAAAGCCGACGTGGTGCTTGGACTGGATAACAACCTGCTGGAAGCCGCGACACAAACCAAACTGTTCGCCAAAAGTGGCGTCGCCACCGATGCGGTTAACGTGCCGGGCGGCTGGAAGAACGACACGTTTGTACCGTTCGATTACGGCTGGTTCGCCTTTGTCTACGATAAAAACAAACTGAAAAACCCGCCGAAAAGCCTGAAAGAGCTGGTCGAAAGCGATCAGAAATGGCGCGTTATCTACGAAGATCCGCGAACCAGCACGCCGGGTCTCGGCCTGCTGCTGTGGATGCAGAAAGTCTATGGCGACAAAGCCCCGCAAGCGTGGCAGAAACTGGCGGCCAAAACGGTCACCGTCACCAAAGGCTGGAGCGAAGCCTATGGTCTGTTCCTGAAAGGGGAAAGCGACCTGGTGCTGAGTTACACCACCTCTCCGGCTTACCACATTATTGAAGAGAAGAAAGACAACTACGCGGCGGCGAATTTCAGCGAAGGCCACTATTTGCAGGTCGAAGTCGCGGCACGTACCGCTGCCAGTAAACAGCCGGAACTGGCGGAAAAATTCCTGAAATTTATGGTCTCTCCCGCGTTCCAGAACACTATCCCGAGCGGTAACTGGATGTACCCGGTCACCAATGTGACGCTGCCTGCGGGCTTCGACCAACTGGTGAAACCGCAAACCTCGCTGGAATACTCTTCGCAGGAGGTCGCGACTCAGCGCGCAACATGGATTAATGCATGGCAACGCGCCGTCAGCCGCTGATTGCGGGCTGGCTGCTACCCGGCCTCACCGCCGCCACGTTGATGGTGGCGGTGGCGCTGGCCGCGTTTCTTGCGCTGTGGCAAAACGCCCCGTTTAGCGGGCTGGCTGATTTTTTACAAGACAGCTACCTGTGGCATGTGGTGCGTTTCTCCTTCTGGCAGGCGTTTCTCTCCGCGCTGCTCTCTGTCGTACCGGCGATATTTCTTGCCCGCGCGCTCTACCGGCGGCGTTTCCCTGGTCGTCTCGCCTTGCTGCGCCTGTGCGCCATGACCCTGATCCTGCCGGTGCTGGTCGCCGTGTTCGGCATTCTTAGTGTGTATGGCCGTCAGGGCTGGCTGGCAACGCTCTGGCACAAGCTTGGCGTGGAGTGGACGTTCTCGCCCTATGGTTTGCAGGGCATTTTGCTGGCGCACGTCTTTTTTAATTTGCCGATGGCCTCGCGCCTGCTGCTACAAACGCTGGAGCAGATCCCCGGCGAGCAACGGCAACTGGCCGCACAGCTTGGTATGCGCGGCTGGGCATTCTTCCGTTTTGTCGAATGGCCGTGGTTACGTCGCCAGATCCCGCCGGTCGCCGCGCTGATTTTTATGCTCTGCTTCGCCAGTTTCGCCACCGTGCTGTCGTTGGGCGGCGGGCCGCAGGCCACCACCATTGAACTGGCAATTTACCAGGCGCTGAGCTTCGATTTTGATCCCGCCCGTGCGGCGATGCTGGCGCTGATCCAGATGATCTGCTGCCTCGGGCTGGTGCTGCTGAGCCAGCGCATGAGCAAAGCGATCGCCGTCGGTAGCCACCAGATTACTGGCTGGCGCAACCCGGAGGATCGGCTGTTCAGCAAGGTCGCGGATAGCACGCTGATTGTGCTGGCTCTGTTATTACTGCTGCCACCGCTGCTGGCTGTGATTGTCGATGGCCTCAATCTGAGCCTGGTGAAAGTGCTGGCCGAGCCTGTGTTGTGGCAAGCGGTATGGACATCGCTGCGCATCGCTCTGGGCGCAGGGCTATTGTGCGTCGTGCTGACCATGATGCTGTTGTGGAGCAGCCGGGAGTTACGCGCGCGCCAGCAAACCATGGCCGGGCAAGCGCTGGAAATCAGCGGCATGCTGATCCTCGCGATGCCAGGGATCGTGCTGGCGACGGGCTTCTTTCTGCTGCTCAATAACAGCGTTGGCCTGCCCGCTTCCGCCGATGGCATCGTCATTTTTACTAACGCGCTGATGGCCATTCCTTATGCGCTGAAAGTACTGGAAAACCCGATGCGCGATCTGACATCCCGCTACAGCATGTTGTGCCAGTCGCTGGGAATGCAGGGATTTCAGCGCCTGCGCGTGGTCGAACTACGCGCGCTGAAGCGCCCGCTGGCCCAGGCGCTGGCGTTTGCCTGCGTACTGTCGATTGGCGATTTTGGCGTGGTGGCGCTGTTTGGTAATGACGACTTTCGCACGCTGCCGTTTTATCTCTATCAGCAGATTGGGTCGTACCGCAGCCAGGACGGCGCGGTAACCGCGCTCATCTTGCTGCTGCTGTGCTTTTTCTTATTCACCGTGATTGAAAAACTTCCGGGCCGCCATGTTAAGACTGACTGATGTCACCTGGCTTTATCACCATCTGCCAATGCGCTTTTCCCTCTCTGTTACCCGGGGCGAGCAGATTGCCGTTCTAGGACCAAGTGGCGCGGGAAAAAGCACGCTGCTTAACCTGGTCGCCGGGTTTCTTAGTCCCGCCAGCGGCACAATAACCATCGCGGGCGAGGATCACACGCATACCACGCCCTCGCAGCGACCGGTATCGATGCTGTTTCAGGAAAATAACCTCTTTACCCACCTGACTGTGCGGCAAAACATCGGGCTGGGGTTACACCCAGGCCTGAAGCTGAATAGCGACCAGCAGCATAAACTTGAGCAGATCGCCGAAACCATGGGGCTGGAATCACTGCTGGCGCGTCTGCCGGAGCAGCTTTCCGGTGGTCAGCGTCAGCGTGTGGCGCTGGCGCGCTGCCTGGTGCGCGAACAACCTGTGTTATTGCTTGATGAACCGTTTTCCGCGCTCGACCCGGCGCTGCGCCAGGAGATGCTCGCGCTGGTGCAGACGGTATGCCGTCGCCAGCAGTTAACACTGCTGATGGTGTCGCACAGCGTGGAGGATGCGGCGCGGATTGCCGCACGTTCGTTGGTTATTGCCGACGGGCGCATTGCATGGGATGGCAACACGGACGCGTTGCTCAGCGGCAAATCGTCCGCATCGGGCTTGCTGGGTATTCGCGGTCAGTGACCGCGGATAACGTCGCCTAAAATGTTGAGATAAATCGGCATCAGCGGGTGCTGTGCCAGCGCGATCGCCGCCGCAACAGCAACGACCAGCATGCCCGGTGCCAGCCACAACAGGCGGCGGCGTGGCAGGTAGTTTGTCAAACGGTCAACGCCGGATTTCCCCGCACGCCATAACCGCCAGCACAACCAGCAAGCCAGCCATAGCAGCAGCGCAGTCAGCAATAACAGCCATTTGAAGTTGCCGCTTTGCATATCGGCGGGGATATCAATTGCCGCACCGGCCAGAATACCGGGCAGGAAGTAGAACGGCGGCCACAGCAGGCAGCCAACAATATTCGGCGGCAAAAACTTGCGAATGGGCAGATCCAACATGCCGGCAACCATTGGGATCAGCGGGCGCGTTGGCCCGACAAAACGCCCAACCAGAATGGTAAATACGCTGTGCTGATGCAATGCGTGTTCGGTTTTATCGAGCAGCGCTTTGTTCTTTTTCATAAACGACCAGCGGTGCAGCGGCCCTTTAAAGCGCCAGCCCAGCCAGAAGGAGATCCAGTCGCCGAGCAGGCAGCCAACAATCCCCGCCAGCCACGCATGCCAGAAGTTCACCTCACCGCTGCCGATAAGCGCCCCGAGTGCCGCCATCATTACCGTGCCGGGTAAAATCAACCCGACTAACGCCAGCGACTCAAAAAACGCCACCAGCATAATCGCCACCAGCGAATAGATGGCAGATTGGGTAATAAAGTGTTCCAGCAACGCTTCCATA
Organism: Kosakonia pseudosacchari; assembly: GCF_900184035.1. Classification (GTDB taxonomy): domain Bacteria; phylum Pseudomonadota; class Gammaproteobacteria; order Enterobacterales; family Enterobacteriaceae; genus Kosakonia; species Kosakonia pseudosacchari. The sequence continues at coordinate 335,110 of NZ_FXWP01000010.1, read as the reverse complement.
AGGTGTCCTGTTCAGAATGAACGCTGGATTCTCCGGAGGTCATCCGTAAGCGTCAAGCTTTCAATTATCTGAAAATTTTACCGGTTATGTCACATTGCAGAACCTTTCATTGCCATTCTTTACTTTTTATTCACATCCCGCGCGGAATTCACTGGGGCTGGCACCGGTGCATTTTTTAAAAACCCGCGAGAAATAGAGCTGATCGTCAAAGCCAACATTGCGCCCAACGCTGGCAATCGGCATCCGCGTGGTGCTAAGCAGTAATTTTGCCTGGCTGATCCGCTGATCCTCGCGCCAGCTCAACACACTCACGCCCAGTTGCTGACGAAACAGGTGGGATAAACGCGAAGGCGATAAGCAGACGTGCTGAGCAACGCTTGCGATATCAAAATGGTTATCCGCCAGGTGATCGCTAATGTACTGGCAGGCGTCGCGTACGCGGTTATCCAGCGGCGGGTGCAGCGATTCGTTAATCGCTTCCATACGCCGCAGGAGCAGCTGTTCCAGCAGATTTATCGCCAGATGCTCCGCATAGCGCCCAACGCTTTGCCCGGCATCGATAATTTGCGCGAAAAGCTCACGAAAACGCTCCATATGCGCGTCATCCGGGCGGTAAAAACCGGTTTGCGCGAACAGTGTCGGCCAGTTCAACCACTCGTGCCAGTAAGCGCGCGGACGGAAGTAAACCCACTGGTGATACCACTCGCTAGCGTCAGGGTGGCGGCCATAATGGTGAATTTCTCCCGGCGGGAAAAGCAGGATATCGCCAGGCCGGCAAACAAACTGCTTGCCGTGGTTCATCACCACACCCTCGCCGCGCACGGTGAGATTCAGGATATAGCCCTTCATGCCTAGCGGCCTGTCGATAAAAAAATCGAGATAACCGTCAGCTTCAATGGGGGTTAGCCCCGCCACCAGGTGCGCATTAAACGAGTACCCTGGCAGCAGTGGATCGTTCTGTGATTCAGCCATAAACGCAATACTCCCGTGCCTGGTAAAGAAACCAATTGTCCATATTGAGAATCCCGTCTTTCCTCAGCCGCCCGCAGGCGAAGGGCGTAAACATGCCAATTGTCCAATCCCGCCAGATAAAAGCGATTACGCCTTTTTAACGCCGTTGAACAGGGCAAAAAGGGATAACGGAAGTGTCTATAAAGGCGGCAGAAATGTCCACATCGAATTTTTGCACAGCGTCACACTTTACGATCCCATAGCATTTTAATCCATAAGATTAGCGGATCCTGCCTGACGGTTTTTGCCGCCGCTCACTATCGTTTTTCTAACGGTTATTCTTCATGGAGCAAGATACATGGCAATCACAATTGGCCTCGATTTCGGCAGCGATTCAGTACGTGCGCTGGCGGTAGACTGCACATCCGGGGCGGAGATCGCCACCAGCGTCGAGTGGTATCCACGCTGGCAGGAGGGGCGTTATTGCGATGCGCCGCATAACCAATTTCGCCACCACCCGCGCGATTACATCGAGTCGATGGAAGCGGCGCTGAAAAATGTGCTGGCAGAACTGAGCGACGCGCAACGCGCTGAGATCAAAGGCATTGGCGTCGACAGCACCGGTTCAACACCCGCGCCGATTGATGCCGAAGGCCGCGTACTGGCGCTGCGCCCCGAATTCGCCGACAACCCGAACGCGATGTTTGTATTGTGGAAAGACCACACCGCCGTCGAAGAGGCAGAAGCCATCACCCGCCTGTGCCACACCCCCGGCAAAACTGACTACTCGCGCTACATCGGCGGCATTTACTCCAGCGAATGGTTCTGGGCAAAAATCCTGCACGTCACCCGCGCGGATAGCGCCGTCGCGCAGGCGGCCGCTTCATGGATTGAGCTGTGTGACTGGGTTCCTGCCCTGCTCTCCGGCACCACGCGCCCGGAAGCCATTCGTCGCGGGCGTTGCAGCGCCGGGCATAAATCCCTGTGGCATGAAAGCTGGGGTGGCCTGCCGCCCGCCGCGTTCTTTGATGAACTCGATCCCATCATTAACAAACACCTGAACTGGCCACTGTTTACCGACACCTATACCGCAGATTTACCCGTCGGCACGTTGACTGCCGAATGGGCGCAGCGTCTTGGATTATCTGAATCCGTCGTCATCTCCGGCGGCGCGTTCGACTGCCATATGGGCGCCGTCGGCGCGGGCGCACAGCCGAATACGCTGGTGAAAGTCATTGGTACGTCTACCTGCGACATTCTGATTGCCGACAAACAAAGCGTTGGCGAGCGCGCAGTGAAAGGCATTTGCGGCCAGGTCGATGGCAGCGTGGTGCCGGACTTTATCGGCCTTGAAGCCGGGCAATCCGCTTTTGGTGATATCTATGCCTGGTTTGGCCGCGTGCTTGGCTGGCCGCTGGAACAGCTGGCGCAGCAGCACCCGGAGCTGAAAGCGCAGATCAAAGCCAGCCAGAAACAACTCTTACCTGCACTGACCGATGCGTGGGTAAAAAATCCGTCGCTCGAACATCTGCCGGTGATCCTGGACTGGTTTAACGGCCGCCGTACGCCAAACGCCAACCAGCGTTTGAAAGGGGTGATCACCGATTTGAATCTCGCCACCGACGCCCCGGCGCTGTTTGGCGGGTTGATTGCCGCAACCGCGTTCGGCGCGCGCGCCATTATGGAGTGCTTCACCGAACAGGGTATTGCCGTCGACAACGTAATGGCGCTCGGCGGTATCGCACGTAAAAACCTCGGCGTAATGCAGGCCTGCTGCGATGTGCTGAACCGCCCATTACAGGTGGTTGAATCTGAACAGTGCTGCGCGCTGGGTGCGGCGATTTTCGCCGCTGTCGCCGCGCGTGTGCATGCCGATATCCCGGCGGCGCAGCTGAAAATGGCCAGCGCTATCGAAAAAACTCTGCAACCGACCGCGCAGGCGCAACAGTTTGAGCGCCTCTATCGCCGCTATCAGCAGTGGGCGAAGAGCGCCGAGCAACACTATCTCCCTTCAGCCGCGACAGTCTCGCAGGCCGCGTTAACTCATTAAGGACAAGATCATGACTATTTTCGACAATTATGAAGTGTGGTTCGTCATTGGCAGCCAGCACCTGTACGGGCCGGAAGCCCTGAAACAGGTGACGAAGCACGCCGAACAGGTGGTCAACGCCCTCAATGCGGAAGCGAAACTCCCCTGCAAACTGGTGCTGAAACCGCTGGGTACCACGCCGGATGAGATTACCCACATCTGCCGCGACGCCAACTACGATGATAAATGTGCCGGGATGGTGGTGTGGCTGCACACCTTCTCGCCGGCGAAAATGTGGATTAACGGCCTCGCTATCCTCAATAAGCCGCTGCTGCAGTTCCACACCCAGTTCAATGCGTCCCTGCCGTGGGACAGCATCGACATGGACTTTATGAACCTCAACCAGACCGCGCACGGCGGCCGTGAGTTCGGCTTTATCGGCGCGCGTATGCGCCAGCAGCACAGCGTGGTGACTGGCCACTGGCAGGATCAACACGCCCATCAACGCATCGGCGCGTGGATGCGCCAGGCGGTGTCTAAACAGGATACCCGCCAGCTGAAAGTGGTGCGTTTCGGCGACAACATGCGCGAAGTAGCCGTCACTGACGGCGATAAAGTCGCCGCACAGATCAAGTTCGGTTTCTCGGTCAATACCTGGGGCGTAGGCGATCTGGTGCAAGTGGTGAACGCCGTGAGCGAGGGTGATGTCAACGCGCTGGTTGATGAGTATGAAAGCAGCTATCGCCTGACGGCTGCCGCGCAGGTTCATGGCGATAAACGCCAGAACGTGCTTGACGCCGCGCGCATCGAACTGGGTCTGAAACGCTTCCTCGAAGAGGGCGGTTTCCATGCCTTCACTACTACTTTTGAAGATCTGCACGGCCTGAAACAATTGCCGGGTCTGGCGGTACAGCGTTTGATGCAACAAGGCTACGGCTTCGCCGGTGAAGGCGACTGGAAGACCGCCGCGCTGCTGCGCATCATGAAAGTGATGTCCGGCGGGCTGAACGGTGGCACCTCCTTTATGGAGGATTACACCTATCACTTTGAGCACGGCAACGATCTGGTGCTTGGCTCGCACATGCTGGAAGTATGCCCTTCTATCGCCATTGACGAAAAACCGACGCTGGATGTGCAGTACCTCGGTATCGGTGGCAAAGCCGATCCGGCACGCCTGATCTTCTCCACCAAAACCGGCCCGGCGATTAACGCCAGTCTGATCGACTTAGGCGATCGTTTCCGCCTGCTGGTGAACTGTGTTGAGGCGGTGAAAACCCCGCACGACCTGCCGAAGCTGCCGGTCGCCAACGCGTTGTGGAAAGCGCAACCGGATCTGCCGACGGCGTCTGAAGCGTGGATCCTCGCCGGTGGCGCGCACCACACCGTCTTCAGCCAGGCGCTGACGCTCGACGATATGCGCCAGTTCAGCGAACTGCACGATCTTGAGCTGACGGTTATCGACAACGACACCCGCCTGCCCGCGTTTAAAGACGCGCTGCGCTGGAACGAAGTGTATTACGGTTCAAAACGTTAACAGGGAACACCCGGCCTGCTGCGGCAGGCCATCTTTCCTGGAGGAACGCATGTTAGAAGCATTGAAACAGCAGGTGCTGGAAGCCAACCTGGCGCTGCCGAAGCACAACCTGGTCACGCTGACATGGGGCAACGTCAGTGCCGTTGACCGTGCAAGCGGCCTGATGGTGATTAAACCTTCGGGTGTGGACTACAGCATCATGACCGCTAACGATATGGTGGTCGTCAACATCACTACCGGCGACGTGGTTGAAGGCACGAAAAAACCCTCCTCCGATACGCCGACTCACCGCCTGCTGTACCAGGCGTTTCCGACCATCGGCGGTATTGTGCACACCCATTCGCGCCACGCCACCATCTGGTCGCAGGCCGGTCAGCCGATCCCGGCAACCGGCACCACGCATGCCGACTATTTTTATGGCGAGATCCCGTGTACCCGTAAGATGACCGATGAGGAGATCAACGGCGAATACGAATGGGAAACCGGCAATGTGATCGTCGAGACCTTTGAGAAGAAAGGCATCGATCCGGCGCAAATGCCCGGCGTGCTGGTGCATTCTCACGGCCCGTTCGCCTGGGGCAAAAACGCGGATGACGCGGTACATAATGCCATCGTGCTGGAAGAGGTGGCCTATATGGGCATTTTCTGCCGCCAGCTCGCGCCTGAATTACCCGCCATGCAACAAACCTTGCTGGATAGACACTATTTACGTAAACACGGCGCGAAAGCGTACTACGGCCAATAGCTGTATAAAACCACAGCACTCGACAACAAACCAGGCTATAATCTCGCCTGGTTTTGTTTTATGAGAGACGGCTGTGGCGCAGGCGCAAGAAGGTTTTATTTTAACCCGACACTGGCGGGATACCCCCGGCGGAACCGAGGTAGAATTCTGGCTGGCGACGGATAATGGCCCGCTGCGTGTCGTGCTGCCACCGCAAGAGTCGGTCGCCTTTATTCCCGCCGCGCAGGTAGAAAAAGTGCAGTTGCTGCTGCGCGCCGAAAAGCAGTGGCGTTTAACGCCGCTGAACCTGAACGACTTTCATCGCCAGCCGGTATATGGCCTTTACTGCCGCGCCCATCGCCAACTGATGCGCATTGAAAAAATGCTGCGCGATGACGGCATCACCGTTTACGAAGCCGATATCCGCCCGCCGGAACGCTTTCTGATGGAGCGCTTTATTACCGCGCCGGTGTGGGTTGACGGCACGCCACAAGGTGCCGCGCTGGTTGACGCGCGGCTGAAACCCAGCCCGCACTATCGCCCGCCGCTGAAATGGGTGTCGCTGGATATCGAAACCAGCCGCCACGGCGAACTTTACTGCATCGGCCTTGAGGGCTGCGGACAGCGCACGGTCTATATGCTCGGGCCAGAAAACGGCAACGCACAGGGGCTGGATTTTGAACTGGAGTATGTCGCCAGCCGCCCGCAACTGCTGGAAAAACTCAACGCCTGGTTTGCCGCGCACGATCCGGATGTGATTATTGGCTGGAACGTCGTGCAGTTCGATTTGCGCGTGCTGCAAAAAAGCGCCGAGCGCTACCGTGTTCCGCTGACGCTCGGGCGTAACGGCAGCGAGCTGGAGTGGCGCGAGCACGGTTTTAAAAATGGCGTCTTCTTCGCGCAGGCGACAGGCCGGCTAATTATTGACGGGATTGAAGCGCTGAAATCCGCGTTCTGGAACTTCTCCTCCTTCTCGCTGGAAGCCGTCTCCAGAGAGCTGCTTGGCGAAGGCAAAGCGATTGATAATCCGTGGGATCGCATGGATGAGATCGACCGGCGTTTCGCAGAGGATAAACCGGCGCTCGCAACCTATAACCTGAAAGATTGTGAACTGGTGACACGCATCTTCCACAAAACGGAGATCATGCCGTTTCTGCTGGAGCGCGCCACGGTGAATGGTTTGCCCGTTGATCGCCATGGTGGCTCGGTGGCGGCCTTCAGCCACCTCTATTTCCCGCGTATGCATCGTGCAGGCTATGTCGCGCCGAATCTCGGTGGCGTGCCGCCGCAGGCCAGCCCCGGGGGTTATGTGATGGATTCGCGCCCAGGCCTGTATGACTCGGTGCTGGTACTGGATTACAAAAGCCTCTACCCGTCTATTATCCGCACCTTTCTGATTGATCCCGTCGGCCTGGTTGAGGGCATGGCGCAGCCGGATAACGCGCACAGTACCGAGGGGTTTCTTGGCGCGTGGTTTTCGCGTGAAAAACACTGTCTGCCGGGGATTGTCGGGCAGATCTGGCACGGGCGCGATGAAGCCAAACGTCACGGCAACAAGCCACTTTCGCAAGCGCTGAAGATCATTATGAATGCGTTTTACGGCGTGCTTGGCACCAGCGCCTGCCGCTTTTTCGATCCCAGGCTGGCATCGTCGATCACCATGCGCGGTCATGAGATCATGCGCCAGACCAAAGCGCTGATTGAAGCGCAGGGTTACGACGTTATCTATGGCGACACCGACTCCACCTTCGTCTGGCTAAAAAAAGCCCACAGCGAAGAGGACGCCGCGCGTATTGGCCGCACGCTGGTCGAACACGTCAATGACTGGTGGTCGGCGCATCTGAAAAGCCAGCAACTGGAAAGCGCGCTGGAGCTGGAGTTTGAAACCCATTTCTGCCGGTTTCTGATGCCCACCATTCGCGGCACCGAACAGGGTAGTAAAAAGCGTTACGCCGGGATGATTCAGGAAAGCGAGAATCAGCGCATGGTGTTTAAGGGGCTGGAAACCGTACGTACCGACTGGACACCGCTGGCGCAGCAGTTCCAGCAAACACTCTACCTGCGCGTGTTTCGCAATGAGCCTTATCAGGATTATGTGCGCGAAACCATTGCCAGCCTGATGGCGGGCGAACTCGACGATCAACTTATTTATCGCAAGCGCCTGCGCAGAGCGCTTTCGGAATATGAACGTAATGTGCCGCCGCACGTGCGTGCAGCGAGGCTGGCGGATGAAGAGAACCGCAAACGGGGCCGCCCGGCGCAGTATCAGAACCGCGGCACCATCAAATATGTCTGGACCACCAGCGGGCCAGAGCCGGTGGATTACCAGCACTCGCCGCTCGATTACGATCACTATCTGAGTAAGCAGCTACAGCCGGTCGCTGAGGGAATTCTGCCTTTCATTGACGACGATTTTGCTACACTACTTACAGGGCAGTTGGGACTCTTTTGAGATTTACCTGTCGAGTTTCCCGGCTTGCAACGCTACCGCTCTATCCTGGCTATTTCAGATTTTCACCGCGATACGGCGTGAAAGACGGCAGGTATAGGTAGTGACGAAAGGGATTGCTTCCTTTACCATAGCGCCCTTCCTTTTTCTGGCCCCAAATTTTATACGCCCGCCTGCCTTCAGGCGGTGACGAACTATTGCCTGCAATTTGAGATATAGAGTTCATTTATGCCCTTTACACTTGGTCAACGCTGGATTAGCGACACGGAAAGCGAACTCGGACTTGGCACAGTCGTCGCAATGGATGCGCGCACGGTCACCCTCCTTTTTCCGGCAACGGGTGAAAACCGTCTATACGCTCGCAGCGACTCTCCGGTTACCCGTGTGATGTTCAACCCCGGTGATACGGTGACCAGCCATGATGGCTGGCAGCTCACAATTGAAGACGTAAAAGAGGAAAACGGGCTGCTCGCTTACACCGGCACACGCCTGGATACGCAGGAAAGCAATGTCACCCTGCGCGAAGTGTTACTCGACAGCAAACTGGTGTTCAGCAAACCGCAAGACCGCTTATTCGCCGGGCAGATCGACCGTATGGATCGCTTCGCGCTGCGTTTTCGTGCGCGTAAATACCAAAGTGAACAGTACCGTATGCCGTGGAGTGGCTTGCGCGGTCAGCGCACCAACCTGATCCCGCACCAGTTGCATATCGCTCACGATGTGGGTCGTCGCCATGCGCCGCGCGTGCTGCTGGCGGATGAAGTGGGTCTTGGGAAAACCATCGAAGCCGGGATGATCCTGCATCAACAGTTGCTTGCAGGCGCGGCTGAACGCGTGCTGATCGTGGTACCGGAAACCCTGCAACATCAGTGGCTGGTTGAGATGCTGCGCCGCTTCAACCTGCGTTTCTCCCTGTTTGATGATGAACGTTACGCCGAAGCACAGCACGATGCCGACAACCCGTTCGATACCGAGCAACTGGTGATTTGCTCGCTCGATTTCGTGCGCCGTAACAAGCAGCGCCTGGAGCACCTGTGTGATGCCGAATGGGATCTGCTGGTGGTCGACGAAGCACACCATCTGGTGTGGAGCGAAAACGAAGCCAGCCGTGAATATCAGGCAATTGAGCAACTGGCCGAGCGCGTACCGGGCATTCTGCTGCTGACGGCCACCCCGGAACAATTGGGGATGGAGAGCCACTTTGCCCGCCTGCGCTTGCTGGACCCGAACCGTTTCCATGATTTCGCCCAGTTTGTGGAAGAGCAGCAAAACTACCGTCCGGTCGCCGATGCCGTCGCCCTGCTGCTGGCAGGCGAACGCCTGAGCAACGATGACCTCAATATGTTGAGCGATCTGGTGGGCGAGCAGGATATCGAACCGCTGCTGCAAACCGCCAACAGCGATCGCGAAGGCGCGACTGCCGCGCGCCAGGAACTGATTTCCATGCTGATGGACCGACACGGCACCAGCCGTGTGCTGTTCCGCAACACCCGTAACGGTGTAAAAGGTTTCCCGAAACGCGAACTGCACACCGTTAAGCTGCCGCTGCCGACGCAGTATCAGACGGCGATTAAAGTCTCCGGCATTATGGGCGCACGTAAAAGCCAGGAAGAGCGCGCCCGCGATATGCTCTATCCGGAGCAGATTTATCAGGAATTTGAAGGCGATACCGGAACATGGTGGAACTTCGACCCGCGCGTTGAGTGGCTGATGGGCTACCTTACCAGCCACCGTTCGCAAAAAGTGTTGGTGATCTGCGCCAAAGCCGCCACCGCGCTGCAACTGGAGCAGGTGTTGCGCGAACGTGAAGGCATCCGTGCGGCGGTGTTCCATGAAGGTATGTCGATCATTGAACGCGACCGCGCAGCGGCATGGTTTGGTGAAGAAGATAGCGGCGCGCAGGTGCTATTGTGTTCGGAGATCGGCTCTGAAGGGCGTAACTTCCAGTTCGCCAGCCATTTGGTGATGTTCGATCTGCCGTTTAACCCGGATCTGCTGGAGCAGCGTATCGGCCGTCTGGATCGTATTGGTCAGGCGCACGATATCCAGATCCACGTGCCTTATCTGGAAAAAACCGCGCAGTCCGTACTGGTGCGCTGGTATCACGAAGGGCTGGACGCCTTCGAGCACACCTGCCCGACCGGGCGCACAATCTACGATAGCGTCCACAATGAGCTGATTAACTACCTGGCAGCACCGGAAGATACTGACGGTTTTGATCAGTTGATCAAAACCTGCCGTGAGCAGCACGACGCGCTAAAAGCACAGCTGGAACAAGGTCGCGACCGCTTGCTGGAGATCCACTCTAACGGCGGAGAAAAAGCGCAGGCGCTGGCGGAAAGCATTGCCGAGCAGGACGACGACACGGCGCTTATTGCCTTCGCCATGAATCTGTTCGATATCATTGGCATTAACCAGGACGATCGCGGTGAAAATATGATCGTGCTGACGCCATCGGATCATATGCTGGTGCCGGACTTCCCGGGCCTGCCGGAAGATGGCTGCACCATCACTTTCGATCGTGACGTCGCGCTTTCGCGCGAAGACGCGCAGTTTGTCACCTGGGAACATCCGATCATTCGTAACGGTCTGGATCTGATCCTTTCTGGCGATACCGGTAGCAGTACGATTTCGCTACTGAAAAACAAAGCGCTACCGGTTGGTACGCTGCTGCTGGAGCTGATCTACGTGGTGGAAGCGCAGGCACCGAAGCAGCTGCAACTTAATCGCTTCTTGCCGTCGACGCCGATCCGCCTGCTGGTGGATAAAAACGGCACCAACCTCGCGGCCCAGGTGGAGTTCGAAAGTTTCAACCGCCAGCTTAGCGCAGTGAATCGCCATACTGGCAGCAAGCTGGTGAACGCGGTGCAGCAGGAGGTTCACACCATTTTGCAAAAAGGCGAAACGCAGGTGGAAGCCGCCGCACGCGCGCTGATTGACGCCGCGCGCAGCGAAGCGGATGAAAAACTGTCGGCGGAACTGGCGCGCCTGGAAGCGTTAAAAGCGGTTAACCCAAACATCCGCGACGATGAACTGGCCGCGATTGAGAGCAACCGTCTGCAAGTGCTGGAAAGCCTGGCGCAGGCAAGCTGGCGGCTTGATGCGCTGCGTTTGATTGTTGTGACGCACCAATAACGGAGCCCCAATGGTGATGGAACCCTACAATCCGCCGCAGGATCCCTGGCTGGTTATTCTTTATCAGGATCAACACATTATGGTCGTCAACAAGCCCAGCGGCTTGTTGTCGGTGCCAGGGCGTCTGGATGAGCACAAAGACAGCGTGATGACGCGCATTCAGCGCGACCTCCCGCAGGCTGAATCCGTCCATCGCCTGGATATGGCGACCAGCGGTGTGATTGTGGTGGCGCTTACCAAAGATGCCGAGCGTGAGTTAAAGCGCCAGTTCCGCGAACGTGAGCCGAAAAAGCAGTATCTGGCACGCGTTTGGGGCCACCCGGAAAAAGCCGAAGGGCTGGTGGATTTACCGCTGATTTGCGACTGGCCGAACAGACCAAAGCAGAAAGTGTGTTTTGAAACCGGCAAAGCGGCGCAGACCGAGTATGAAGTGCTGGCGTTTGAGGAAGATGGCACCGCTCGCGTACGTCTGAAGCCGATTACCGGGCGCTCGCATCAGCTTCGCGTACATATGTTAGCGTTAGGTCACCCGATTCTCGGTGACCGTTTTTACGCCACGCCAGAAGCTCTCGCAATGTCACCACGTTTGCTGCTTCATGCAGAGACGCTGACCATCACCCACCCGGCGTTTAACAACAGCATGACGTTTAAAGCGCCGGTGGATTTTTAAAAGGTTCCCCGGCTTTGCCGCCGGGAGAACGTTACGCGGTTAACGAAAACCCTTCTGCTCGCGAATCAACTCGTAAGCTTTCTGAATTTCCTGCGCTTTTTGTTTCGCCATCTCCATCATTTCTGGCGGCAGGCCTTTCGCTACCAGTTTGTCCGGATGATGCTCGCCCATTAGCTTACGGTAGGCGCGCTTGATGGTGGTCGCATCGTCTGATGGCTTCACGCCCAGCACATTGCAGGCGTCTTCCAGTGTCGGGCCGCGTTGCGCCTGCTGCCAGCCGCCACCGCCCGCTTGCTGCTGATGCTGGTAACCACCGCCAAACTGTGCCCCACCCTGCATCATGCGCAGAAACTGATCGAATTGCAGACGCGAAATCCCAAGCTCCTCAGCGATCACATACAGCACTTCGCGTTCGCTGGGGTGCAAAGAGCCATCGGCGAAGGCCGCCTGGATTTGTATTTCCAGAAACATCCTAATCAAGTCGAAACGTCCGAAGCAGACGCTGCGAAACTGACGCATCTTATCGCGTAACGGGTAGTTATCCGTTTTGCCGACACGAAACGCCTGCTGCGCTGCGCTGCGCGACTCGCCGTGCAGGTTCATGCGATCCATAAACAGGCTGGCAACCTGGATATCCGCTTCGGTCACCCTACCTTTCGATTTGGTGAGATGCCCCATCACCTCGAAGGTGGTGGCGAAAAAGAGCGTCTGACGTTCGCGCTGGTTGGCAAACCACGCCATTTTTCGGCTGCGCGCCTTGTCAAAAAAGTGCCCGATTAACAACCCAAGAACCGCGCCCCAAAAGCCGCCGCCCATGAAAAGAGCGATGACAACCCCAACCACTTTCCCCCAATACTGCATATACTCCCCAAATCGTCATGCCGTCGGCTAAAATTTGCTTTATCATACCCGTCATTCTATGCCATGCACAGGCGCAGTCTTCTCCCCCTGGCTCGAACGCGGGCAGGATTAAAACTAGCGTTGCAAAGGCGAGTAAGTTAGTCTCAGACCGTTTGCCAGCGTAAAGCCACAGATGACGGAACAACAAATACAACGTATGAAAAAACGTATCCCCACCCTCCTGGCCACCATGATTGGCTCCGCCCTTTACAGCCAGCAGGGGATGGCAGCCGATCTTGCCTCGCAATGTATGCTTGGCGTTCCCAGCTACAACCGCCCCCTGGTACAGGGCGACACCAATAATTTGCCGGTGACGATCAATGCCGATCACGCAAAAGGCAACTACCCTGACGATGCCGTTTTTACCGGTAATGTCGATATTAATCAGGGAAATAGCCGTTTGCAGGCCGATGAGGTGCAGCTTCATCAGCAGCAGCCGGAAGGTCAGACGGACCCGGTTCGCACAGTGGATGCACTCGGTAATGTGCACTATGACGATAATCAGGTCATCCTGAAAGGTCCGAAAGGTTGGTCAAACCTGAACACCAAAGACACCAACGTCTGGCAAGGTGATTACCAGATGGTGGGTCGTCAAGGCCGCGGTACCGCCGATCTGATGAAGCAGCGAGGACAAAACCGCTACACCATTCTCGACAATGGGATGTTTACCTCCTGCCTGCCTGGGTCAAACACCTGGAGCGTTGTCGGCAGCGAAGTTATTCAGGATCGCCAGGAGCAGGTTGCGGAAATCTGGAATGCGCGCTTTAAGCTCGGCCCGGTGCCAGTCTTCTACAGCCCATATTTGCAGTTGCCTATCGGTGACAAGCGCCGTTCAGGTTTCCTGATCCCCAATGCCAAGTACAGCACGACGAACTATTTCGAGTTCTATCTGCCGTACTACTGGAACATTGCACCGAATATGGATGCGACGATTACGCCGCACTACATCCATAAGCGCGGCAACATACAATGGGAAAACGAATTCCGCTATCTGACTCAGGCTGGTGCTGGCCTTATTGAGTTCGATTACCTGCCGTCAGACAAAGTTTTTCAGGATGAATACCCTAGCGAAGGGGAGCGTCACCGCTGGTTGTTTTACTGGCAACATGGCGGGGTGATGGATCAAGTGTGGCGTTTCAGCGCGAACTACACGAAAGTAAGCGATCCGCACTATTTTAATGACTTCGATTCAAAATATGGCTCAAGTACGGATGGTTACGCGACACAGATATTCCGCGTAGGCTATGGCGTAGAAAATTTTAACGCTACCGTTTCAACTAAGCAGTTCCAGGTCTTTAACCGCGAGAATAGCAACTCTTACTCGGCGCTGCCGCAGGTGGATGTTAACTGGTATCACAACGATCTTGGTCCGTTTGATTTCCGCATGTACGGCCAGGCAGTGAAATTTACCAATACTAACTCCAGCCGACCGGAAGCGACCCGTGTTCATCTGGAACCAACGCTCAGTCTGCCAGTGTCTAATGAATGGAGCAGCCTGAACACCGAAGTGAAAATGCTGGCGACCCACTACCAGCAAAGCAACATTGAGAACACCAATTACAAAGAGTCTGTGAGCCGAGTCATGCCGCAATTTAAAACGGACGGGAAACTGGTGTTTGAGCGCGATATGAACTGGGCGGAGGGCTACACCCAAACGCTGGAGCCACGTGCTCAGTATCTTTACGTGCCGTATCGCGATCAGAGCCACATCAATAACTACGACTCCTCACTGCTGCAATCCGACTACAGCGGCCTGTTCCGCGATCGCACTTATGGCGGTCTGGATCGTATCGCATCAGCAAACCAGGTTACTACCGGCGTCACAACCCGCATTTATGATGAAGCGGCAGTTGAACGTTTTAACGTTTCTGTTGGTCAAATCTACTATTTCACCGAGTCCCGTACCGGTGATGACAACATTAACTGGGAGAAAGACAACAAAACAGGTTCGCTGGTGTGGGCGGGCGATACGTACTGGCGTATCTCCGATCGTTGGGGTCTGCGCGGCGGGGTGCAGTACGACACCCGTCTGAATAATATCGCTAACAGCAGCTCGTCGCTGGAGTATCGCCGCGATGAAGACCGTATGCTGCAACTGAGCTACCGTTACGCCAGCCCGGAATACATTCAGGCTACGCTGCCAAACTATGCAACCGCAGCGCAGTATAAAGATGGTATTTCGCAGGTGGGCGCAGCAGGAAGCTGGCCGATTGCGGACCGGTGGTCCATCGTTGGTGCGTACTATTTCGATACCAATACCAGTAAACCTGCCGATCAGATGGTGGGCCTGCAATATAACTCCTGCTGTTATGCGATTCGCGTTGGCTATGAGCGCAAAATCAACGGCTGGGAAAATGAACAAAGCAAATATGACAAAGTCATCGGCTTCAACATTGAACTGCGTGGCTTGAGCTCCAACTACGGCCTGGGAACGCAACAAATGCTGCGTTCAAACATTCTGCCGTACCGTAGCTCACTGTGATCTGTTTGATTTGCAACGTAATCCGCATTGCGGTTAATTGAAATGGAAAAGGTATGAAGAACTGGAAAACGCTGCTTCTCGGTATCGCTATGGTTGCGAATACCAGTTTTGCCGCGCCTCAGGTTGTTGATAAAGTCGCCGCCGTGGTCAATAACGGCGTGGTGCTGGAAAGTGACGTTGATGGTTTGATGCAATCCGTGAAGGCCAACGCAGGCCAGGCGGGGCAGCAGTTACCGGACGACGCAACGCTGCGCCACCAGATCCTTGAACGTCTGATCATGGATCAAATCATTTTGCAGATGGGCACGAAAATGGGCGTCAAAGTGACTGACGAACAGCTCGACGCCGCCATCGCCGACATTGCCAAACAGAACAACATGACGATGGATCAGATGCGTAGCCGTCTGGCCTATGACGGGGTGAATTTCAGCACCTACCGTAATCAGATCCGCAAAGAGATGATCATCTCTGAAGTGCGTAACAGCGAAGTGCGCCGTCGCGTCACGGTGCTGCCACAGGAAGTCGAAGCCCTGGCGCAGCAGGTAGGCAACCAAAATGATGCCAGCACCGAGCTGAATCTGAGCCACATTCTGATCCCACTGCCGGAAAACCCAACTTCTGATCAAGTGAACGAAGCGGAAAGTCGGGCGCGATCTATTGTGGAACAGGCTCGCAACGGCGGTGATTTTGGCAAACTGGCCATCACTTACTCTGCCGATCAGCAAGCACTGAAAGGCGGTCAGATGGGCTGGGGTCGAATTCAGGAACTGCCGAGCATCTTTGCTCAGGCGCTGAGTACGGCGAAAAAAGGCGATGTCATTGGCCCAATCCGCTCGGGCGTTGGCTTCCATATCCTGAAAGTGAACGATCTGCGCGGTCAGACGCAGAGCATCTCTGTGACAGAAGTTCATGCCCGTCATATTCTGCTGAAACCGTCGCCGATCATGAGCGACGATCAAGCACGCGTGAAACTGGAACAGATCGCTGCCGATATTAAGAGTGGCAAAACCACCTTTGCTAACGCAGCGAAAGAGTTCTCTCAGGATCCGGGTTCTGCAAACCAGGGCGGTGATCTCGGCTGGGCGTCTGCGGATATTTACGATCCGGCCTTCCGCGATGCGCTGATGAAACTAAAACGCGGCCAGATGAGCGGCCCGGTTCACTCCTCCTTTGGCTGGCACCTGATCGAAATGCTGGACAGCCGTAACGTTGACAAAACCGACGCGGCGCAAAAAGACAGAGCCTATCGCATGCTGATGAACCGTAAGTTCTCTGAAGAGGCGGCAGCCTGGATGCAGGAACAGCGTGCCAGCGCCTACGTCAAGATTCTGAGCAACTAATGAAAACACAGCGTGTCGTTATCACTCCCGGCGAACCCGCCGGGATTGGCCCGGATCTGGTAGTGCAACTCGCCCAGCGCGACTGGCCGGTTGAACTGGTTATCTGTGCAGACGCAACGCTGCTGACCGACCGGGCCTCGCGGCTCGGTCTACCGCTTCAGCTGCGCGGTTACGATCCAACAGCCGCAGCAGTACCGCAACAAGCGGGCACGTTAACGCTGTTGCCCATCCCTTTGCATGCGCCCGTCACCGCTGGCGTACTTAATACACTTAATGGCACTTACGTTGTTGATACCCTCGCCCGCGCGTGCGACGGCTGTCTGAGTGGCGAATTTGCAGCGCTGATTACCGGTCCGGTGCATAAAGGGGTGATCAACGATTCAGGCACGCCGTTTACCGGTCACACGGAGTTTTTCGAAGAGCGCTCTCACGCCGCCAAAGTGGTGATGATGCTGGCGACCGAAGAGCTACGCGTGGCGCTGGCGACCACGCACTTGCCCATCAAAGCCGTGGCCGACGCCATTACGCCTGATTTATTGCGGGAAGTGATCGGCATTCTGCACACGGACCTGCAACAGAAGTTTGGTATCGCCCAACCGCATATTCTGGTCTGCGGCCTGAATCCGCATGCTGGTGAAGGCGGCCACATGGGGACGGAAGAGATTGATACCATCATTCCGGTGCTCAATGAAATGCGCGCGCAAGATATGAATTTAAGCGGTCCGCTGCCTGCCGACACGCTTTTTCAGCCCAAATACCTTGATAATGCCGACGCCGTACTGGCGATGTACCACGATCAGGGTCTGCCCGTGCTAAAATACCAGGGCTTTGGCCGCGGCGTGAACATTACCCTCGGTTTACCCTTTATTCGCACATCCGTCGACCACGGCACCGCGCTTGAACTCGCGGGCAAAGGAACAGCGGATGTCGGCAGTTTTATTACGGCGCTTAATCTCGCCATCAAAATGATTGTTAATACTCAATGAATACTCGCGTCCATCAGGGCCATTTAGCCCGCAAACGCTTCGGGCAAAACTTTCTCCACGACCAGTTCGTGATCGACAGCATCGTCTCGGCCATCAACCCGCAAAAGGGTCAGGCCATGGTCGAAATCGGTCCAGGCCTTGGCGCGCTCACCGAACCGGTGGGCGAACGTCTGGATAAATTAACGGTCATTGAGCTTGACCGCGACCTGGCTGCACGCCTGCAAACGCATCCATTTCTTGCACCTAAACTGACTATTTATCAGCAAGATGCAATGACCATGGATTTCGGTGAACTCTCAAAAACGATAGGTCAGCCGCTGCGTGTTTTCGGTAACCTGCCGTATAACATCTCCACGCCGTTGATGTTCCATCTGTTTAGCTATACTGATGCCATTGCCGACATGCACTTTATGCTGCAAAAAGAGGTGGTGAATCGCCTGGTTGCAGGGCCAAACAGTAAGGCGTATGGTCGATTGAGCGTGATGGCGCAGTACTACTGCCAGGTTATCCCGGTGCTGGAAGTACCGCCCACCGCGTTTGCACCGCCGCCAAAAGTGGATTCTGCTGTGGTTCGTCTGGTGCCGCACGCTCAATTACCGCATCCGGTGAAAGAGATCCGCACGCTGAGCCGCATTACCACCGAAGCGTTTAATCAGCGTCGTAAAACCATTCGCAACAGCCTCGGCAACGTCTTTACCGTTGAAGTGCTGGCGTCGTTAGGTATCGATCCGGCGATGCGCGCGGAAAATATTTCTGTTGCGCAATATTGCCAGTTGGCGAACTACCTGACTGAGAATGCGCCGCCGAAGGAGAGTTAACGTATGAGCAATTCGCCCCGAGTTTGTGTTCAGGTACAAAGCATCTACATCGAGTCTCAGTCCGCTCCCGACGATGAACGCTATGTTTTCGCTTACACCATTACCATCCGGAACCTGGGGCGAACCCCTGTCCAGTTGCTCAAGCGCTACTGGCTTATCACCAATGGAAATGGCCGCGCAACGGAAGTTCAGGGCGAAGGTGTGGTTGGTGTACAGCCGCACATTGAGCCAGGCGGCGAATATCAATATACCAGCGGCGCGGTGATTGAAACGCCGCTGGGCACCATGCAAGGCCACTACGAAATGATCGATGCGCAGGGAGAAACCTTCCGCATCGCTATTCCGGTCTTCCGACTCGCCGTTCCAACACTTATCCATTAATACAATGTCTACATACCTTATTGGTGACGTTCATGGTTGCTACGATGAACTCGTCGCGCTGTTAAAACAGGTTGAATTTTCACCTGAGCAGGACACCTTATGGCTGACGGGCGATCTGGTCGCACGCGGCCCTGGCTCGCTTGAGGTATTGCGCTTCGTCAAATCACTTGGTGACAGCGTACGTATCGTGCTGGGTAACCACGATTTGCACCTGCTCGCCGTTTACGCCGGCATCAGCCGCAACAAGCCCAAAGACCGGCTTACCCCACTGCTGGAAGCGCACGACGCCGACGAGCTAATTAACTGGTTGCGCCGCCAGCCACTGCTGCAAATTGACGAAGAGAAAAAACTGGTGATGGCGCACGCCGGGATCACCCCGCAATGGGATCTGGAAACGGCTAAACATTGCGCGCGTGATATTGAAGCCGTGTTGTCGAGCGACTCTTATCCGCTTTTTCTCGATGCCATGTACGGCGATCTGCCGAACCACTGGACGCCTGAGCTCAGCGGTCTTGCCCGCCTGCGCTTTATCACCAATGCCTTTACCCGCATGCGCTACTGCTTCCCGAACGGGCAGCTCGATATGTACTGCAAAGACATCCCTGAGAACGCACCCGCGCCGCTAAAACCGTGGTTTTCAATTCCGGGACCGGTAGCGCAAGAGTACAGCATCGCCTTTGGTCACTGGGCATCGCTGGAAGGCGCAGGGACGCCTGAAGGCATCTACGCGCTGGATACGGGCTGCTGCTGGGGTGGCGTGATGACCTGCCTGCGCTGGGAAGATAAACAGTACTTCACGCAAGCGTCGAACCGCCAGATGGATTTGGGCGACGGCGAGGCAATTGCCTCCTGAAATCATTTCCCCGGCCTGGGCCGGGGAAAGAGAAGAACCGTGCAACCACGGTCGTAGCGCAGTGAATTAACGACGCTCGAGGATCTCGAAACAGTAGCTGTGAGAATTCTGCGCGTCCGCATCGTGGAACTCACTGAACACGGAATCCCAGTCGTCCGGATCGTAATCCGGGAAATGGGTATCACCTTCCACTTCTGCATCAATGTGCGTCAGGTACAAACGCTGCGCTTTCGGCAGAAACTGCTCGTAAACACGACCACCGCCAATCACCATGATCTCTTCAGCGTCACCGCATTGTGCAATCGCTTCATCAACGGATTTCACCCATTGCACGCGATCGTCAGTACCCGGCTGGCTACTGATCACAATGTTCTTACGCCCCGGCAGCGGACGACCGATGGATTCCCACGTCAGGCGTCCCATGACTACCGGTTTGTTTAAGGTATTGCGTTTAAACCAGGCGAGATCGGCAGGTAAATTCCACGGCATTGCATTCTCCATGCCGATGACGCGATCCACTGCCAACGCCGCAATCAGACTGATCATTTATTCATTCCTGGAAGCCAAAAAATTGTCGCCACTATACGGAAAGCGCAATCTTTCGTCGACGGGGCGCGAGGTAAAGAATAAGAAAATTTTCTATTCTGCTGGCGGCACCGCACCCCGAATCTGCACCGCCAGCTTTCCAGCCGTGTTGAATCAGCACGTTATCCGTAAGCGACGATTTACGCTTGCGGTTTAACTGCCGGCTCGTCTGCGGGATCGCCCGTATGACGCCCCTCTTCCGTACCTTGCCAGCCGTGGCGCTGGGTTAATGACAGATGCGCTCTGTCTTCCGAAATGATCTCCGTCAGCATCGCGCTGGTGCGTTTAAACACCGCCGCGCGCGCCTGCGTATCGTTTTCCACCTGCGCCATCTCTTCCACCATCGCGGTGTTGAAACGACGGAAATGATCGGCGCGTTCACGCGCTTCATACGAACCAAGCCCCAACCCTTCCAGCGCCAGCCTTCCGGTTTTCAACGCCGCTTCGAAGGTTTCACGCTCCGGTTTCTCGACACCCGCCTGGCGCAAGCGAATGTAGTGATCGACATCGCGGGCGCGGGCAATAATGCGCAGATCCGGAAAGTGCTCTTTCGCCAGCTCCGTTAATTGTAGGCTGGCCTGCGGATCGTCGATGGCATTAATTAATACTTCTGCCCGCCCGGCACCGGCGGATTCCAGCAAATCAACGCGTGTCGCATCGCCATAAAACACCTTCATGCCGAATTTACGCAGTGTTTCAATATGATCGGGATCGTGATCCAGAACCACCATCTTCACGCCGCTGGAGAGCAACAAACGCCCGGCGATCTGCCCGAAACGTCCGAACCCGGCAATAATAACCCGCGCTTCTTCCTCGTCGATTTCGTCCGCTTCGCGCTCCTGCTGACTGCCGGATGCTTCAAGACGGGCCAACAGCACCAGTAGCAGCGGCGTTGCAGCCATCGACAACGCGACCGTCAGAGTTAACGCTTTCGCCCATTCGCTATCCAGCACCTGCGCGGTTTGCGCGGTGCCAAACACCACAAAGGCGAACTCACTTCCCTGCCCGAGCAGGGCGGCAAACCATAAACGCTGCTTGCCAGGAACGCGTAACGGACGGGCAATCAGCCACAGCACCGCGCTTTTGATCACCAAAAAACCGACCAGCAACAGTAAGATGCGCAGTGGATGCGTCACCAGCGTGCCGAAGTCAATCGACATTCCCACGCCGATAAAAAACAGCCCAAGCAGCAAGCCTTTAAAGGGTTCAATATCGCTTTCCAGCGCATGGCGATATTCGGAGCTGGCAAGCAACACACCGGCAAGAAACGCGCCCATTGCCATCGACAGTCCCGCCTCTTCCAGCAATAAGCCGAAACCGAAGACCAAGAACAGTGCCACGGCGCAGAACACTTCCCGTAAACCGGATCGCGCAACGAAGCGCAACGCCGGGCGGGCAATATAGCGCCCGATCAGCACCACCAGCGTCAGCGCGGCAACCACTTTGAGCGCTGAAAGCGCGAAGGCACTGAGCGTCATCGCCCCGCCGCTGGCAGCCAGTAGAGGGATCATCGCTACCAACGGGATCGCGGCAATATCCTGGAACAACAGCACGGAAAAGGCGCTGCGCCCCATTTGCGATACGGTAAGGTTGCGCTCATTCATCGCCTGCATGGCAATTGCTGTTGATGACAACGCCAGCGTCAGACCAATTAATACCGCAACCGGCCACGGGAGTCCGAGAAGCGCACAAAACCCGCCGAGCAATAACCCACAACTGGCCATTTGCAACGCGCCGCCGCCAAACACCGAGGCACGCAGTTTCCATAAACGCTGCGGATCGAGTTCAAGGCCAATCACGAACAGCATCAGTACGACGCCGATTTCCGCAAAATGGAGAATTGATTCCGCGTCAGTTACCAGCCGCAATCCCCACGGGCCAATAATGCCCCCGGCAATCAGATAACCAAGCACTGACCCCAGCCCCAGGCGCATGGCGATCGGCACGATCAGCGCCGCCGACCCGAGATAGATCAGCGCCTGAATTAACGAATGGCTATCCATGCTGCACCTCCTGCCACTCCAGTAAACGTTGTTTGTAATGGCGCGCCTGCGCCTGCAACGTCTCATCGTCGCAGATAAACGTACAGTGCACGGCAAAAGGCGGCAGCCAGTTCATCCCGCAATAAAGCGCTGTCGCCTGCAGCGGCTGGGAAAGCACATCAAAACCAGGGTGCGAGCCGATATCAAAATGGTGGTCATCCCCACCCGTTGTCACCGCCCACAGCACATTTTTGCCGTGAAGCGCGGTTCCACCGTGACCATACGCCCAGCCGTGCGCCAGCACTTTATCCAGCCAGAGTTTGAATAATGGCGGCACGCTGTACCACTGCATCGGGTGTTGCCAGATAACCAAATCGGCACGGGAAATCGCCTCCTGCTCGGCGGCGACGTCAATATTGAAGTCAGGATAGAGTTCGTAAAGAGAACGTATTTCAACGTTTTCCAGCGTCCCTGCCTGCTCAATCATGCGCTTATTCGCATGCGAATGCTGCGGATAAGGATGGGCATAAATTATGAGGATCATTGATTAACCTGTTTTCACTACACGCTTTTTCTTGAAAGTGTAGTCAGTTAATCGTCTGGCTAAAAGCGGCAATCTGTGCGGGAATAGCGGAAAGGCATGCGGCAGCCGGAGCCACCGCAAGTGAGGAAGGGATTAGTTATCCAGTTCGCTCATGTTTTTCACCTGATCGCGGTTAATCTGCTCGGTTTTTCCGGTTTCGGCATTTTTATAAGAAACCAGCCCGGTGTCATCATCAACCTGCGGTTTGCCGTCGGTCACAATGGTGCGACCATCAGTCGTGCGTACTGCCTGGTTGGAGGAGCACCCGGCAACGGTAAACAGTGCTGCTGCAGTAAAAATCGAGGTCATCAGAAGTTTAGTTCGCATGGTTATCTCCCTGCTTTCCAGTGAATTTCATTCGTCTGTTAAGCCATTTTAGGTTAACTCACTGAACGGTGGGGAAAATGCAGAACACTCTGAAGGGGGAAGTAAAGAACCCTCTCTCCGCAAGGGAGAGAGGGGAGCAGATTATTTGCTAATCTGCGCGTGCATTTCCTGTACGGAAATCACTTTTTCTGTGGCATCGGCATTCAGCGCCATCGCGGTAGCAAAGCCGCCGTTCAGCGTGGTGTCGTAGTGCACTTTATACTGCAGCGCGCTGCGGCGAATCAGCTTGGAATCCTCAATCGCCTGGCGCCCCGCCGTGGTGTTGATGATGTAGGTATATTCGCCATTCTTAATACGATCCTGAATGTGCGGTCGACCTTCATGCACCTTATTCACCAGACGCGGGTTAATGCCCGCTTCACCCAGTACAATCGCCGTTCCGTGGGTCGCATCCAGCTCAAAGCCCTGTTTCAGCAGCTTCGCGGCGAGATCCACCACGCGCTCTTTATCCCCCTCGCGTACCGACAGCAGCGCGCGCCCCTGTTTCTTCATGGTCGAGTTACTACCCAGTTGCGCTTTGGCGAAGGCTTCGGCGAACGTACGTCCCACACCCATCACCTCACCGGTAGAGCGCATTTCTGGCCCTAACAGCGGGTCAACGCCAGGGAATTTGTTAAACGGCAGCACCACTTCTTTCACCGAGTAGTACGGCGGGATAATCTCTTTGGTGTGACCTTGCTGAGCCAGCGTTTTGCCGGTCATCACGCGCGCCGCCACTTTCGCCAGCGGTACGCCGGTGGCTTTGGAGACGAACGGAACAGTACGTGCGGCACGCGGGTTCACTTCAATCAGGTAAACCTCGTTATCTTTCACCGCAAACTGCACGTTCATCAGGCCGCGAACCTGCAATTCAAACGCCAGTTTCTGCACTTGCTGGCGCATCACATCCTGAATTTCCTGGCTCAGGGTGTAAGCAGGCAGCGAACAAGCGGAGTCGCCGGAGTGTACGCCCGCTTGTTCGATATGCTCCATAATGCCGCCAATCAGCACAGTTTCGCCGTCGCAAATCGCATCAACATCCACTTCCACCGCGTCGTCGAGGAATTTATCCAGCAGTACCGGCGCGTCGTTGGAAACGCTAACCGCGGTCATAAAGTAGCGACGCAGATCCACTTCGTCGTAGACGATTTCCATCGCGCGACCACCGAGGACATAAGAAGGACGCACCACCAGCGGGTAAGTAATCTCTTTCGCTTTCTCAACTGCCTGCTCCAGCGCCGTAACTGTGGCGTTAGCAGGCTGTTTCAGTTTCAGGCGTTCAACCGCATGCTGGAAGCGCTCGCGGTCTTCCGCACGGTCGATAGCATCCGGGCTGGTGCCAATCACAGGGACACCGGCGGCTTCCAGCGCACGCGCCAGTTTCAGCGGCGTCTGCCCGCCGTACTGCACGATAACGCCTTTTGGTTTTTCGATACGCACGATTTCCAGCACATCTTCGAACGTTACTGGTTCAAAGTAGAGACGATCGGAGGTGTCGTAATCGGTCGAGACCGTTTCCGGGTTACAGTTGACCATGATGGTCTCGTAACCATCTTCGCGCAGCGCCAATGATGCGTGTACGCAGCAGTAGTCAAACTCAATGCCCTGGCCGATACGGTTTGGCCCGCCGCCGAGCACCATAATTTTTTCGCGATCCGGGTTCGGGTTAGCTTCGCACTCTTCTTCATAGGTGGAGTACATGTAAGCGGTATCGGTCGCGAACTCCGCCGCACAGGTATCCACACGCTTGTAAACCGGGTGCAGGTTGTACTGGTCGCGCAGTTTGCGGATTTCCGCTTCGCGCACACCGACCAGGGTTGCCAGACGGGCATCGGCAAAGCCTTTACGCTTCAGGGTACGCAGGAAGTCAGCGTCGAGGCCGTTGATGCCCACGCTTGCCACCTGCTCTTCCAGGCGCACCAGCTCTTCGATTTGCACCAGGAACCAGCGGTCGATGTTGGTCAGGTTGAACACGCCATCAACAGATAAGCCCGCACGGAACGCATCGGCGATGTACCAGATACGCTCAGCGCCGGCGTCTTTCAGTTCGCGGCGGATTTTCGTCAGGGCTTCCGGGTCGTCAAGGCTCACTTTCGGGTCGAAACCGGTCGCACCCACTTCCAGGCCGCGCAGCGCTTTCTGCATTGATTCCTGCTGGGTACGGCCAATTGCCATCACTTCACCAACAGATTTCATCTGCGTGGTCAGACGGTCATTCGCGCCCACAAATTTCTCGAAGTTGAAGCGAGGAATTTTGGTCACAACATAGTCGATAGATGGTTCGAACGAGGCCGGAGTACGCCCGCCGGTGATGTCGTTCATCAGCTCATCCAGCGTGTAGCCCACCGCCAGTTTCGCCGCGACTTTAGCAATCGGGAAACCCGTCGCCTTCGACGCCAGCGCCGAAGAACGCGATACGCGCGGGTTCATTTCGATAACAATCAGGCGACCATTTTTCGGGTTCACCGCGAACTGCACGTTAGACCCGCCGGTTTCAACGCCGATTTCACGCAGTACCGCCATCGAGGCGTTACGCATGATTTGATACTCTTTGTCGGTCAGCGTTTGCGCAGGGGCGACGGTGATGGAATCACCGGTGTGGATGCCCATGGCGTCGAAGTTTTCAATCGAGCAGACAATGATGCAGTTGTCGTTCTTATCGCGCACCACTTCCATCTCATACTCTTTCCAGCCAATCAGCGACTCATCAATCAGCAGCTCATTGGTAGGTGAAAGATCAAGACCGCGGGCACAAATCTCTTCAAACTCTTCGCGGTTATAGGCGATACCGCCGCCGGTGCCGCCCATGGTAAAGGAGGGGCGAATAATGCACGGATAACCGACATCAGCCGCGACAGCCAGCGCTTCATCCATGGTATGCGCGATACCGGAACGCGCCGTGTCGAGGCCGATTTTTTTCATCGCAATGTCGAAGCGACGGCGGTCTTCCGCTTTATCAATCGCATCGGCAGTCGCGCCAATCATGGTGACGCCAAACTCTTCCAGTACGCCCTGGCGTTCCAGTTCCAGCGCGCAGTTCAGCGCGGTCTGGCCGCCCATGGTCGGCAGCACCGCGTCCGGGCGCTCTTTTTCAATAATTTTGCGTACTACTTCCCAGTGGATCGGCTCGATATAGGTCGCATCAGCCATCTCCGGGTCGGTCATAATGGTCGCCGGGTTGGAGTTGACCAGAATGACGCGATAACCCTCTTCACGCAGCGCTTTACACGCTTGTGCGCCAGAGTAGTCAAATTCACATGCCTGGCCGATAACAATCGGGCCAGCGCCAAGGATCAGGATGCTTTTTAGGTCTGTACGTTTTGGCATTGCTCTTTTCTCCTGATTATTTGGCGGTATGACGATACTGCTCGATTAACTCAATAAAGTGGTCAAACAGCGGCGCGGCGTCGTGCGGGCCTGGACTTGCTTCCGGGTGTCCCTGGAAACTAAACGCCGGTTTATCGGTGCGGTGAATGCCTTGCAACGTGCCATCGAACAGCGATTTGTGCGTTACGCGCAGGTTTGCAGGCATTGACGCTTCATCAACCGCGAAACCGTGGTTCTGCGCAGTGATCATCACAGTATTGTTATCGATATCTTTTACCGGATGGTTACCGCCGTGGTGGCCAAACTTCATTTTCACCGTCTTCGCACCGCTCGCCAGTGCCAGCAACTGATGACCCAGACAGATACCGAACACCGGAATATCCGTTTCAAGGAAGGTTTTAATCACCTCGATGGCGTAATCGCACGGTGCCGGGTCGCCAGGACCGTTAGACAGGAAGATGCCGTCCGGATTGAGTTTCAGCACATCCGCCGCCGGGGTTTTCGCCGGAACGACCGTCAGGCGGCAGCCTCTGTCTACCAGCATGCGTAGGATGTTGCGTTTTGCACCGTAGTCGTATGCGACAACGTGGTACGGCAACTCACTCTCGCTCTTCGCCGGCGGCAGGTCATCCGCCAGTGTCCAGCTGCCTTGCGTCCAGCTGTAGGTTTCCGCCGTTGTGACTTCTTTCGCCAGATCCATACCGTTCAGGCCCGGGAAGGCTTTCGCTTTTTCCAGCGCCAGCGCGGCATCAACGTTATCACCCGCGATGATGCAGCCGTTCTGCGCGCCCTTTTCACGCAGCAGACGCGTCAACTTACGGGTATCAATATCCGCAATCGCCACAATGTTATGGCGCTTAAGATAAGAAGAGAGATCTTCGGTACTGCGGAAGTTGCTGGCAATCAGCGGCAGGTCACGAATGACCAGACCTTGCGCATGTACCTGGGAGGATTCTTCATCAGCGGAGTTAGTGCCGACATTGCCGATATGAGGATAAGTAAGAGTAACAATTTGGCGGGAATAGGAAGGATCAGTGAGGATTTCTTGATAACCGGTCATTGAAGTATTGAAAACGACTTCCCCAACCGCCGTGCCCGTTGCCCCTATGGCCCGACCGTGAAACTGGGTTCCGTCTTCCAGAACCAATAGCGCTGACTTAATCAAAACACCCTCCAGAGAATATTCACTCACTTTATTTGCATATTAATTCATATTGAGAGCCTGAATCAATGCAAATTTGCTTGCCGTGGATTTTTGGCAAACGGCGGCATTCTGGAGAGATGTCGGTTAAAAGTCAACTTTTCTCCGGTATTTTTCTTATTCTTTTACGCCACTGCCCCTTTTTACTGGATTTAATCGATAAAAAGATCAGATAAACTCAGCGGGAAAACGCTTGCGCGCTGAGAAAATTGCATTTTCTAACGGCGGATATCAAAAAAGTAGACCAGATGGTCAAAATTTACAATTGAGAAACATAAAACAGGTAGATAAACAGAGATTATGGCAGGTTTGTATAAAATGAAGGATGAAAAAGGAAAAATAAAAGGGCAATAAAATATTGCCCTTTGCAATCAACTGATTATGACTGCAACAACCACATCACGATGGGTAATAAACCTTATAAATTGTTGAGATCAAGCACATCCCGCATATCAAAAAGGCCATTATTCTTTCCTTTCAGCCACAAAGCGGAGCGAACCGCACCATTGGCAAACGTCATGCGACTGGAGGCTTTATGTGTGATTTCAACACGTTCGCCAATATCGGCGAACATCGCGGTATGTTCGCCGACGATGTCGCCTGCACGTACCGTGGCAAAGCCAATTGAGCCGGGAACACGCTCGCCGGTATGCCCTTCGCGCGCATAAACCGCACACGTTTTTAAATCTTTATTCAGTGCGCCGGCAATCGCCTCACCCATCGCCAGCGCCGTACCCGACGGGGCATCGACTTTGTAGCGATGGTGCGCTTCGATAATTTCGATATCGGTGTAGCCCCCCATGACTTTCGCCGCTTTCTCCAGCAGTTTGAGCATGACATTGACGCCAACGCTAAAGTTGGCAGCAAAAACAATGGCGATATCGTGTGCCGCTTCGGTAATGGCCTGCTTGCCCGCGTCATCAAAACCGGTAGTGCCAATTACCATTCCTTTATGGTGCTGGCGGCAGAAAGCCAGATGTGCCAGCGTGCCTTCCGGGCGGGTGAAATCGATAAAGACATCAAAATCCTCTTTCACTGCCTCAAGACTGCTCTGCACGGTCACACCGGTTTTCGCCGCGCCAGCCAGTTCACCGGCGTCGCTTCCCAGCAGAGAAGAACCTTCGCGTTCCAGCGCCGCGCCAAGTTCAACGCCGTCCATTGCCAGTGTTGCCTGAATCAGCTGGCGGCCCATACGCCCGCCAGCACCCGCGATGGCTACGCGGATTGGTGCATCATGCATAGTTGTGCTCTTTTGTTAAAAAAATGCGTAAGAATCGTTTCCAGATTAACCAGCCCGTGTCGGGGCCACCAGCCGAAAACACCGATAATAAGAAATTAATGATATACAGCCGGAAATATCAGTAAAAGGCATGATACGACGAAGCGCGCGTTCAGAAAGGCTCATTGCACCGTGTAATACACAATAAGCTGACCTTTTTTGATTTTAATATTACTGATAACCACTTGACCAAGCGCCGCCAGCGAGGGGACATGGGTTCCGCCGCAGCCATAGGCGGGAAGATCGCCAAAACGCACGGTGCGACGTCCCGCGTCGAAGGTAACAATGCGAGGCAATGCAGCCGCCTGCCAGCGCGCGATGTGCTCGCTGAGCGCATCAATATCAGGCACGCTGGCACTGTCGGTTGCGTTAAATGTAATCCGCCCTTCTCCCGGCCAGTGGTGCGCTTTAATCGGTTGCCAGCCATGCAACTCTCCCGCATAACCAATCAAATGCCCGGCGGAGTGTAACTGGGTGTGTAGCGCCCTGGAAACCGCATCTACCTGTAAAGTGACCTCCTCGCGGGGCAAGGGTTGGGCCAGGAGATGAATAATCTCGTCATCTTGCTGAAGGACACTTTCAACCACGACGCCATTGATCCAGCCTGTATCCGCGGGCTGCCCACCGCCCTGTGGGTGAAAAAGGGTCTGATCCAGCACCACCGCATAACGGCCATCATCCTGCAGGCTAGTGCGTATTAATCGGGCGGTGCATTCCAGCGCATCGTGGGTGTAATAAAGACGTTCTGTCATCGGCTGTTCTCCTCTAAAGAAGAAGAGTATATTTCATACTCCCAAAGCGATAATCCTGCATGTATTCATTGCACCTTTGCCTGGTATGCACAAATGAATCTTTCTCTGCTTCCCGACCTTGCTACCTTTGTGTTGATCGTAGAACAAGGCAGTTTTTCCGCCGCTGCGCGGGTTTCCGGTGCCACACCTTCCGCTATCAGCCGCAGCGTATCGCGTCTTGAGCGCGAGTTAGGCAGCAAACTGTTGCACCGAACGACACGTAAACTGGCGCTTAGCGAGACGGGGAAAAGTGTCTATGAACATGCGCTGGACATGCTTGACGCCGCTCGCCAGGCAATAGATTCCGGTAGCAGCGCACAACAAATCGCACAAGGTAAGCTGACTATCAGCGTGCCCAAAGCGGTGGGCAGTTTTGTTATCCATCCGCTGATCCCCGAATTTCTACAGCGCTACCCGCAAGTGGATATCTGTTTACGTCTCGAAGATCGCTACATTGATTTGATTGATGGCGGTGTTGATCTGGCGTTACGCATAACCCACTCCCCCTCTCCAGGCCTGTATGGCAGAGCATTAATGCCGGTAACGCATGTCATTTGCGCGACCCCAGAATACCTGCGCCGCAACGGTACGCCATTACAACCACTGGCGCTGCGCGAACATAGCTGTATTAGCCTTGGCGAAACGCCAGCGGATGCGCGCTGGAAATTCCGTCGCGCCGGGAAAACAGAAACTATCACCACACAAGGGCGCTATGCGGCTAACCATACCGGTGTCCGCCTGGATGCCGTAAAACGACATTTGGGGATTGGCAGCCTTCCGCTCTTTACCGCGCAACACGCGCTGAGCCGTGGCGAGATTGTGCAAGTGTTACCCGAGTGGGAATTCATCAGCAGCTATAGCGGTGAACTGTGGTTGCTGTGGATGCGTAACCAGCATATGCCCGCCAGAATGCGGGCAATGATCGATTACCTGACAGAGAAAATGGCCGCTCAGGGAGCCAGCGCCAGCACTTCAGCCACCCAGTGACGGAAGCCGTCGACATCGATATCCAGCGCAACTTGCGCATTGGGCGGCAGTCCCAGTTTGCCTTCAATATCCACTACCGTGGTTCCGGTGGTGTATTGCCCCTGCGTTTCCACCGCAACAAAGCAGGATTTCAGCGTAAACAGTTCCGGACGTGCCAGCCAGGCGATAGCGCAAAGGTCATGCATCCGCAGCCCGGTTGCCATGCTGCCGCTACGGTAATGGCTAAACAGGGCATGCAACATTTTGCCGGTGTTGTTGAGCGCTGGTAGCGCCGCCAGATATTCCGGTGTCAACGTCGCGCGATTAGTCACATCCAGCCCGCACATCACGATCTCCAGCCCGCTAGTAAACACGCGCGCAGCGGCCTCGGGATCGATGGCGATATTGAATTCGGCATTGGGCGTAAAATTGCCGCGCCCGGCAGAACCGCCCATCATCACCAGGCGGCGAATATTGAACTGGCACTCCGGGTAGTGTGTTAACAATAGCGCAATGTTGGTTAACGGGCCGATAGTGACCAGCGTTACCGGTTCCGGCGAAGCCAGCAGTACGTCACGCATGGCCTGAAAAGCAGGAATAGCCAATGGCTGACGCTGATGTTCAATAAAATCGTAGCCATCCATACCGGACTCGCCATGTACGTCAGCGGCGCTATATAGCGGGCGCAACAGTGGTGTTGCCGCCCCCTGCGCCAGCGGGATATCCGCATGCCAGAAATTCAGTAGTTGCAGCGCATTGCGGGTAGTTTTTTCCAGCGAAACATTACCTGCAACGGTGGTGATAAGTTTGAGATCGCACTGTGGCGCGAACAGCGCGGCGGCAAGGGCAACGGCATCATCGATACCGGGATCGGTGTCGAGAATCATGGGTAAACGCATAACGCCTCCACAAAAATTATCCATAAAAAATGCCAGACTCAGTCTGGCATCTTCGCATAAAGCTTCGCGTAAAACGTTATTCGACTTCGCGAACATCCACCCGCAGCTCTTTTGGCACTTCGAAGACAATATTCTCTTCGCGCCCTTCCAGCGGGATCGCTTCGCCGCCGCCCAATTCCTGCAAGCGGACAATAACATTTTGCACCAGGATATCCGGCGCGGAGGCCCCGGCGGTAACGCCAACGCAGTTAATACCGTCTACCCATGCTTCCTGAATATCAGAAGCGTCGTCGATGAGATACGCCGCTTTCCCCATCCGCTGTGCCAGCTCGGCCAGGCGGTTAGAGTTAGAGGAGTTTTTCGAACCGACCACCAGCACCACTTCCGCCTGTTCCGCCAGCGCGCGCACCGCTTCCTGACGGTTGGTGGTGGCGTAGCAAATATCGTCTTTGCGCGGGCCGACAATCTGCGGGAAACGCGCACGCAACGCGTCAATCACATCTGACGTATCGTCGACGGAGAGCGTGGTTTGCGTCATAAACGACAGTTTGCCCGCGTCTTTGATATTCAGCGTGTCGACATCTTCCGGCGATTCAACCAGGTACATGCCCCCTTTCGGGTTGCTGTACTGCCCCATGGTGCCTTCCACTTCCGGATGCCCTGCGTGACCTATCAGAATCGCTTCTTCACCGCGACGACTGGCACGCGCCACTTCCATATGCACTTTGGTAACCAGCGGACAGGTGGCGTCAAAAACAGTCAAATCGCGGCTTTTCGCTTCGTTACGCACCGCCTGAGAGACGCCGTGCGCGGAGAAAATCAGGATCGCGCCATCCGGCACTTCGCTGATTTGCTCAATAAAGATTGCGCCCCGTTCGCGCAGGCTATCGACAACATAGCGGTTATGCACCACTTCATGGCGCACATAAATCGGCGCGCCGTAGAGAGCCAGCGCGTTTTCAACAATGCTGATAGCGCGGTCAACGCCGGCGCAAAAACCGCGCGGGTTAGCCAACAGGATCTGCATTTGTTTCCTCCAGTGCCGGATCAACTTCCAGCACATCGATATCAAAATGAACGGTTCGGCCCGCCAGCGGATGGTTAAAATCAACGGTAATCGAATCGCCGTTGACTTCACGGATCACGCCCGGCATTTCGCTGCCGTCCATTGCGGTAAAGAGCATAATCGCACCGACTTCCGGCTCACCGGCATCCATAAATTCACGGCGCGAGAAGTACTGAATCAGATCCGGGCTCGGCGTGCCGAATGCGGCGTCTGGCTCCAGAGAAAAGACTTTTTTCTCCCCGGCTTTCAGGCCAAGCAGATGTTGTTCCAGTCCTTCGGAGAGTGAACCGTCGCCAAGACGAAACAGCGCCGGTTTGCCATTGTTGCGGGTTGACTCGGCAAGAGAGCCATCTTCGAGCTTAAGCGTGAAGTGCACCAGCACCGCGCTATCGCTCTGTACGGATTTAGACATGCAGGTTGCTCTTTATGTTTTCGTGTTGTATTGCCCGGCAGCCATTGGCTAACCGGGCCTACAAAGCGGTTTGCTTATGCTTGTTTCTTCGCGGCCGTTGAGGGCAGGAAACCTTCCAGCACAATCAGCGCCGCGCCAATACAAATTGCGGTATCGGCAAGGTTAAAGGTAGCAAAATGCCAGTCGCCCATATAAAAATCGATCATATCGACGACAAAACCATGCCACAGGCGATCAAACAAATTACCCAGCGCGCCGCCAATGATCAGCGCATAGGCGATATTGTTCAGTTTTTGCGAGGCCTTAGCGCGATACATCAGCACCGCCAGCACCACGCAGATACCGATAGCGATACCCGCGAAGAACCAGCGCTGCCAGCCGCCGCTGTCCGCCAGAAAACTGAATGCCGCGCCATAATTACGCGCGTAGTGCAAATTAAGCGACGGGAACAGCGATACCGTATCCCCCAGAGCAAAGTTCTGGAGGATCAGGTATTTGCTGCCCAGATCGATAATCAGCACGACCACCACCAGCCACAGCCAGCGCAGCCCTGTTGAAGAGATCGATTTACTCATCAGGCAAACTTACGTTTTTCGCCGTCACCGGCGACGTTGCTTACACAGCGTCCGCAAATATCTGCGTGTTCCGCCACCTGACCGACATCGGTGGTGTAATGCCAGCAGCGCGGGCATTTCTCACCTTCGGCTTTGCTCAATGCGACTTTCAGCCCTTTGAGCAGCTCGCTCTGCTGTGCATCCGCAGAAGCGCTGGCATAATCCGCAACTTTCGCGCCGGAGGTCAACAGGACAAATCGCAATTCCTCACCCAGCGCAGTCAGCTTCGCTGCCAGTTCCGGCTCGGCAAAGAGCGTCACCGCCGCTTCCAACGAACCACCGACTTTTTTGTCGGCGCGTGCCTGCTCAATAACTTTGTTCACTTCGCCACGTACTTTCAGCAGCTCGTCCCAGAAGGCATCGTTCATCGCTTCGCTGTCAGCCAGGCCGAACAGACCTTCATACCATTCACCGGTAAACACATATTTCTCGCGGGAACCGGGCAGATAACCCCAGATCTCATCGGCGGTGAAGGACATGATCGGTGCCATCCAGCGCACCAGCGCTTCACAGATGTGATACAGCGCGGTCTGGCAGCTACGACGTGCCACACTGTCCGCTTTCGCGGTGTACTGACGGTCTTTGATGATATCGAGATAGAACGAACCCATTTCGATAGAGCAGAAGCGCATGAGGCGCTGCACTACTTCATGGAAGTCATAGGATTCGTAGGCTTTAACGATGTCTTCCTGTGCCGCTTTCGCGCAACCCACCGCCCAGCGATCCAGCACCACCATCTCTTCCGGTTTCACCATATCTTTTGCCGGATCGAAACCGTTCAGGTTCGCCAGCAGGAAGCGAGCGGTGTTACGGATACGGCGATAGCTGTCGGCGGCACGTTTGAGGATCTCGTCGGAAACCGCCATCTCACCGGTGTAGTCGGTAGATGCGACCCACAGACGCAGAATATCCGCGCCGAGTTTGTTCATCACGTCCTGCGGTGAAACGGTGTTGCCGATGGATTTGGACATTTTGCGTCCCTGACCATCAACGGTGAAGCCGTGCGTTAACACCTGGCGGTACGGCGCTTTGCCTTTCATCGCCGTGGAGATCATCAGCGAGGACATAAACCAGCCGCGATGCTGATCTGAACCTTCCAGATACATATCGGCTGCATGACCGACGAATTCCGGGCGCACATCAACAACAGAGGCGTGGGTTGAACCGGAGTCAAACCAGACGTCCAGCGTATCCGGCACTTTGACATAGTTATCGGCATCGTCGCCCATGATGTCGCGCGGGTCGAGATCCCACCATGCCTGAATACCGTCAACTTCAACGCGTTTGGCAACGGCTTCAATCAATTCCAGCGTGCGCGGATGCAGCTCTTCGGTGTCTTTATGTACGAATAGAGACATCGGCACACCCCAGGTGCGCTGACGAGAAATACACCAGTCCGGGCGGTTAGCAACCATCGATTCGATACGCGCCTGGCCCCAGTCCGGGATCCACTGCACGCCTTTGATTTCACTCAGCGACTGCGCGCGCAGCCCTTTCTGATCCATGCTAACGAACCACTGCGGCGTCGCGCGGAAGATGATCGGCGACTTGTGACGCCAGCAGCACGGGTAGCTATGCTGCATTTTTTCCACGTGCAGCAGCGCACCTTTTTCTGTCAGCAGCGCCACGATCAAATCGTTCGCTTTAAAGACGTTAACGCCATCCAGCGTCGGATAAGTTCCTGGCAGATAGGTACCATCCGGGCCAACCGGGTTGGCGATTTCCAGGCTGTATTTCAGGCTAATGGTGTAGTCATCCGGGCCGTGGCCGCCTGCGGTATGCACCGCGCCGGTACCGGCTTCCAGCGTAACGTGATCGCCGAGGATCGCCGGAACGTCGAAGTCGAGGAACGGGTGTTTAAAGCGCGTCAGCTCCAGTTCGGAACCTTTTACCGTACCCAGCACCGAATAATCAGCAACGCCGATGCGTTTCATCACGCTATCGACCAGATCTTTCGCCAGGATCAGCGCCTGTCCGTCAATCTGCACCAGCGCATACTCAAATTCCGGAGAAAGAGAAATTGCGCGGTTCGCAGGCAGCGTCCATGGCGTGGTGGTCCAGATAACCAGCGAAATTGGGCCATTAACGTTAGACGCACCAAATTTAGCTTTTACTGCGTTCTGGTCGACCGCGTGGAACGCGACGTCAATAGACGGAGACGTTTTGTCGTAGTACTCCACTTCCGCTTCTGCCAGTGCAGAGCGGCAGTCGACGCACCAGTGCACCGGTTTGGCACCTTTCAGCAAATGGCCGTTACCGATGATTTTACCGAGCGCGCGAATGATATTGGCTTCGGTTTTGAAATCCATGGTCAGGTAAGGGTGCGACCAGTCGCCTAATACACCGAGGCGGATAAAGTCTTTACGCTGGCCATCAACCTGTGTGGCGGCGTACTCACGGCATTTAGCGCGGAATTCGGCGGCGGTAAACTTCTCCCCCGGTTTGCCATATTCCTGCTCCACTTTCAGCTCGATCGGCAGACCGTGGCAATCCCATCCCGGAACATAAGGCGAGTCAAATCCTGCGAGTCCTTTGGACTTCACAATAATGTCTTTGAGAATTTTGTTAACCGAGTGACCAATATGAATGCTGCCATTCGCATATGGAGGGCCATCATGCAGAATGAAGGTTTTTTTGCCTTTTTTCGCC
This sequence comes from Kosakonia pseudosacchari, assembly GCF_900184035.1. Lineage (GTDB taxonomy): Bacteria > Pseudomonadota > Gammaproteobacteria > Enterobacterales > Enterobacteriaceae > Kosakonia > Kosakonia pseudosacchari. The sequence goes on along the minus strand of NZ_FXWP01000010.1, from coordinate 299,138 downwards.
GCACGGATGATGCCGTACAGGTCATCATCAGTCCAACGCGCCAGCATTCCCGGTTCGCGCTTGGCGAGATCGCCACGCATCGGGAACCCTGTTTCCGGCAAATTCAGGGTAGATTTATAGTCACTCATCAGATTCTCGGTTCCGTATTTCGGTTTGATTAATACCACCAGGCCTTAAGAAGCCGGTTTAGATAGCCCAAAAAAGTCGCGGGCCGCTACCTCATCTCGGGCGATTTGCGCTTTCAGTTCGTCAAGCGAGGCAAATCGCTGTTCATTACGTAATTTTTTACGCAGTACTACATCTATATGGCGTCCGTAGAGATCCATTACAACGTCAAGCAAATGCACTTCCAGTTGCTGGCGCACACCCGCGACGGTTGGGCGAGTACCAATATTGGCAACGCCGGGAAGGACAGTATCGCCCAGTCCAGCCACTTCGACCGCATACACCCCTTTGACCGGGGAGACCTGACGGCGCAGCGGTAAATTCGCCGTCGGGAAACCAATGGTGCGCCCCAGTTCATCGCCGTGCACAACGCGCCCGGAAATGGTAAAGGGGTGCCCCAGTAAATTTGCAGCCAGTTCCAGGTTATCTTCCGCCAGCGCTTGCCGTACTGCCGTGCTGCTCACACGTACGCCGCCCTGGCAGAAGGTTTGCGTACTGGTGACGCTGAAACCGTACTTTTCACCGGCCTTCTGTAATAACAAGAAATCCCCCTGGCGACCAGCGCCAAAACGGAAATCGTCGCCGACGGCGAGGAATTTCACACCAAGTCGTTCAACCAGCAAATCGCTGACAAACGTTTGTGCAGTGAGCGCCGCAAAACGGCGATCAAAGCGCACGCAGAGCACGTAGTCCACGCCGCAATCGGCCAGCAAGCGCAGCTTTTCATGCAAGCGGGTCAATCGCGCAGGGGCTTTTTCCCCGGCGAACAACTCCAGCGGCTGCGGCTCAAAAATCATCACGACCACCGGCAGGCCACGGGCGCGCCCTTCGGCGCCAAGCCCTTGCAATAGCGCCTGATGGCCACGATGCACACCATCGAAATTACCAATAGTCAGCACACACCCATGCGGTGCCTGGCTGAGATTATGTATGCCGCGTATCAGCTTCATGTCTGGCTCAAAACAGTGAAAATCGTCGGATTATACCTTGTACAGCGGGCGACGTTAACCGACGATTGCCTTAACAACGCAGAAAGGGGAAGGATTTCATCGGGCTGTCTACCTGTGCCATGAAAATCTGCCTTAGATAACGATTTTTCTGGCGGAAAAGCTGTATTCGCGACACGCAAGCTGTTAGAATCCTGCGCCATCAATACGTAACGAGCGTTGTACTTTAACGGCGCTTATTTGCACAAATCCATTGACAAAAGAAGGCGAAAAGGGCATATTCCCCGGCCTTTGAATTGTCCATATAGATCATATTTGGGAGTTGGACCTTGGCTAATATCAAATCAGCTAAGAAGCGCGCCGTTCAGTCTGAAAAGGCTCGCAAGCACAACGCTAGCCGCCGTTCAATGATGCGTACTTTCATCAAGAAAGTATACGCAGCAATTGAAGCTGGCGACAAAGCCGCTGCGCAGAACGCATTTAACGAAATGCAACCGATCGTGGATCGTCAGGCCGCTAAAGGTCTGATCCACAAAAACAAAGCAGCGCGCCATAAGGCTAACCTGACCGCGCAGATCAACAAACTGGCTTAATCGCTACGTTGTTGGCTTTGTGAAAAAACCCGCTTCGGCGGGTTTTTTTATTTCTGCGCGGGTGTAAAAAGCGCGGCGTAATCCCGATTACAGATACGCTGTACCGCCGGATGCTGGATCATCCGTTCTGCGAAAATGGCGTGGTACTCCTCCATCACGTTTTCCACCCGACCGATTTCTACCATGCGATCGTCAGCATAGAAGTCATCCGCATATAACGTCGGTGCAACAAAAATGGCGTTATGCGCCGCACCAAAGGCTTTCATCAGCGCCGCATCATCAAACTCACCCAATATTTCCACCTGCAATCCCTGCGCGTTAAACCAGTTCAGTAGCTTACGACCAAGCATTGAACGACGGCCGGGTATCAACAGGCGTCGTTCTTCCAGGCAAGCCGGAAACGGTTTTTTGAGCGATGAATCGCTGCACCAGAAACTGACGCTGCACTCGCCAATTTTTACCGAGAACAGCCCTTCCTGCTGCGTGGAATCGATAGGGCAGTCAGAGATAATCATATCAAGCTGATGCTGGCTCAACTGTTCCAGTAGCAGTTCATGGGTGGATTCAAAGCAGCGCAAGTGAATCTGCTCCCCCTCCTGCACAACCGCATCGAGAATACCGCTTACCAGTTTTTTCGAGAGCGCATCGGCGATGCCAACATCAAACAGCAGGTTCGACTCTTTGCGGTAGTTAATGATGTCGAGCATCTCCTGGCTCAGAGTAAACATTTTGTCGGCGTAGCGGAAAACCAGCGCGCCCAGCTCGGTAGGTTCCAGCCCTCTTCCTTTACGCTTAAAAAGCTTGCCCTGTAAGCGATCTTCAAGCGCTTTGATCTGCCCGGTGATGGTTTGCGGCGTCAGAAAGAGCGCCTCCGCCGCGCCAACGACGGAGCCTTCCCGATAGACATGCCAGAAATAATAAAGATGGTTGTAATTGATGTACGACATCGTCCTTTGCCCTGCTCGCCGTCAGGCACGGATAATACGTGTGCGCAGCAGACAATAACCTGTTACCGCCGAAATAATAGAGCCCGTCAGGATCCCAAGCTTACTCCAGGCAACCATATCCGCATGCGCGTCGCCAAAAGCCAGCGAGGAGATAAATATCGACATGGTAAAGCCGATACCGCACAGCACGCCGACCGCCATAATTTGTTTGAACACCGCGCCCTGCGGCAATCTCGCCAGTTTCAAACGCAGAGCAAGCCAGCAAAACAGCGAGATCCCCAGCGGTTTGCCAATCACCAGACCGGCGATAATACCCAATGGCAAAATATCGCCAAGCCCGGCCAGGGACATGCCATGTAATGAGACACCCGCGTTCGCAAACGCGAACAACGGCAGGATCAGCCAGCCAACCCACGGGTTAATCGCATCCACCAGCTGATGTAACGGCGAGACGCCCTTTTCTTCACGGAGTGGGACAAAGAAACCGACTACCACACCCGCGAGCGTCGCATGCACACCGGATTTAAGCACCGCTGTCCACAATACAACGCCGACCAGCATGTAAAGACCAATGCGCCGAATATTCAACGCATTCATGATAGCAAGCACAACAATCGCGCCGGCGGCAACACTCAGTGCCAGCGTTGAGAGGTCGCTGGTATAGAACAACGCGATAATAATAATCGCGCCCAGATCATCAATGATCGCCAGCGCCATCAAAAACACTTTCAACACAGGCGGAACCCGGTTGCCCAACAACGCCAGCACCCCGAGCGCAAAGGCGATATCGGTCGCCGTGGGAATGGCCCAACCATGGCTCGCCAGGGGATTATCGTGATTGAACAGCAAAAAGATCAGCGCCGGAGCGACCATGCCGCCAAGCGCCGCGATAACCGGAAAGACGGCCTGCTGGCGGCTGGCGAGCGTGCCCTGAACCAGTTCATATTTCACTTCCAGACCGACCATTAAGAAAAAGACTGCCATCAACGCATCGTTGATCCATAACAGCATGTCTTTTTTGATCTCCAGCGAGCCGACTTTCAGCTCAACGGGCGTTTGCAGAAAAGAGCTGTATAAATCCTGCGTAGCACCGAGGTTGGCGCACAGCATCGCCAGTGCCGCCGCGATGATCAGTACAATGCCGCCCGAGGCATCGCTGCTAAAGAAGCGTTGCAATAATTTCATCTTGTTCTCCGATCCCTGTAACGTCGTGGCGGCTATCTTACTCCGCTCTAATCCTCGACAAAAACAGATTATTATTGCGGATAAACTCTCTTTTTCCGAGCAATTAAAACACTGATAAAAAAAGCCCGGCAGAAGCCGGGCCTGATCACACGTCATGAAGAAGAATTAACGAGTTAAATCGTCAAAGAATTTCTTCACGCCATCGAAGAAGCTTTTGGAACGCGGGCTGTTATTTTCGCCTGTCGGACCACCAAAGCTATCCTGCAAATCTTTGAGTAACTGTTTCTGTTTGTCGTTCAGGCCGACCGGCGTTTCTACTACCACGCGACACAGCAAATCGCCCTGTGCGCCGCCGCGAACGGATTTCACCCCTTTGCCGCGCATACGGAACAGTTTGCCCGTCTGGGTTTCGGTCGGTACTTTCAGCTTCACGCGACCATCCAGCGTCGGCACTTCGATTTCACCGCCCAGCGCCGCCATGGCAAAGTTGATCGGCACTTCGCAGTACAAGTTGTTACCTTCACGTTCAAAGATCGGATGCTGTTTCACCTGTACCTGAACGTACAGATCGCCTGCCGGTGCACCGTGCTCACCCGCTTCGCCTTCACCGCTTAAACGGATGCGATCGCCGGTATCCACGCCTGCCGGGATTTTAACGGACAAGGTTTTGGATTTTTCGACGCGACCGTGACCGTGACATTTGTTGCACGGATCTTTAATCAGCGTACCGCGGCCCTGACAGTGCGGACAGGTCTGCTGTACGGCAAAGAAGCCCTGGCGCATCTGCACCTGGCCAGAACCGTGACAGGTCGGACAAGTCTGCGGCTGCGTACCCGCTTTTGCGCCACTGCCGTGGCACACATCGCACTCTTCAAGCGTAGGAATGCGGATCTCTTTCGTGACGCCACGAACCGCTTCTTCCAGCGTCAAATCCATGTTGTAGCGCAAATCCGCGCCGCGCGCCGCACGCTGCCGACCACGGCCACCACCAAAGATATCGCCAAACACATCGCCGAAAATATCGCTGAAGTCCGCGCCGCCGCCAAAACCGCCGCCGCCGAACCCACCACCGCCCATGCCGCCTTGTTCAAATGCCGCATGGCCGTACTGATCGTAAGCCGCACGTTTTTGGGCATCAGTCAGGACTTCGTAGGCTTCTTTAATTTCTTTGAATTTGGCTTCGGCCTCTTTATCGCCCTGATTGCGGTCCGGGTGATATTTCATGGCCAGGCGTTTGTACGCCTTTTTGATTTCACGCTCTTCCGCTGTTTTCGGAACGCCTAAAATCTCGTAATAATCTTGCTTCGCCATCGGTTTATCTGCCCCTTAACATACGAGCACGGGCGTGGAGAAAACCCCGACGCCCGTGCTGGTTATCTACCCTGCATCAGGGCGATTATTTTTTGTCTTTTACTTCTTCAAACTCGGCGTCAACAACATCGTCGTCTTTCGCGTTGTTCGCGGAAGCATCAGCGCCCGCCTGCTGCTGCGCGTGCTGTTGCTGCGCGATTTCCAGCAGTTTCTGGGAAGCCTGCGCCAGCGCCTGCATTTTCGCTTCGATATCCGCTTTGTCTTCGCCTTTCAGCGCAGTTTCCAGCTCGCTCAGCGCAGCGTCGATAGCCGTTTTATCTTCAGCTGGCAGTTTGTCGCCGGCTTCTTCAACCTGCTTACGGGTGCTGTGCAGCAGATGATCGGCCTGGTTACGGGTCTGCACCAGTTCTTCAAATTTACGGTCAGCTTCAGCGTTTGCTTCAGCATCGCGTACCATTTTCTGGATTTCGTCCTCGTTCAGACCAGAAGAAGCCTTAATGGTGATCTTCTGCTCTTTACCGCTGTTTTTGTCTTTCGCAGAAACATGCAGGATACCGTCAGCATCGATATCAAAGGTCACTTCGATCTGCGGCATGCCGCGCGGTGCCGGGTTGATACCATCAAGGTTGAACTGGCCCAGCGATTTGTTATCGGATGCACGTTTACGCTCACCCTGCAGCACATGGATGGTTACCGCAGACTGGTTGTCTTCCGCAGTAGAGAACACCTGGCTGTGCTTGGTCGGGATAGTGGTGTTTTTGTTGATCAGCGCAGTCATTACGCCGCCCATGGTTTCGATACCCAGCGACAGCGGGGTAACGTCCAGCAGCAGAACGTCTTTCACTTCACCAGTCAGAACACCGCCCTGCACCGCAGCACCGATAGCAACGGCTTCGTCCGGGTTAACGTCTTTACGCGGCTCTTTACCGAAGAACTCGGCCACTTTTTTCTGCACCATCGGCATACGCGTCTGGCCACCGACCAGGATCACGTCGTTGATGTCAGATACGGACAGACCCGCATCCTGCAGTGCAACTTTCAGCGGCTCGATGGAACGGTTAACCAGATCTTCAACCAGGCTTTCCAGTTTCGCGCGAGTCACTTTGATGTTCATGTGTTTCGGACCAGTCGCATCTGCAGTGATATACGGCAGGTTCACGTCAGTCTGCTGCGCGGAAGAGAGCTCAATTTTCGCTTTTTCTGCCGCTTCTTTCAGACGCTGCATTGCCAGCGGATCGTTACGCAGATCGATACCCTGATCTTTCTTGAACTCTTCTACCAGGTAGTTGATCAGTCGGCTGTCGAAGTCTTCACCACCCAGGTGGGTATCACCGTTGGTTGCCAGAACTTCGAAGGTTTTTTCGCCATCAACTTCGTCGATTTCGATGATAGAGATATCGAAAGTACCGCCACCCAGGTCATATACCGCGATAGTACGGTTGCCAGTTTCTTTATCCAGGCCGTAGGCCAGCGCTGCCGCCGTCGGTTCGTTGATAATACGTTTAACTTCCAGGCCTGCGATACGGCCGGCGTCTTTGGTGGCCTGACGCTGCGCATCGTTAAAGTAAGCCGGAACGGTGATAACAGCTTCAGTTACGGGTTCACCCAGGTAATCTTCAGCGGTTTTCTTCATTTTTTTCAGCACTTCCGCAGAGATTTGCGGCGGCGCCATTTTGGTGCCTTTTACATCAATCCACGCATCGCCATTGTCGGCTGCGATGATTTTGTACGGCATAATAGCTTCGTCACGCTGGACTTCCTCGTCCTGGAAGCGACGGCCAATCAGGCGTTTGATCGCAAACAAGGTGTTTTGCGGGTTCGTCACTGCCTGACGTTTAGCCGGCTGACCTACCAGAGTTTCGCCATCCTGTGTATAAGCGATAATAGAAGGCGTGGTGCGATCGCCTTCGGCGTTCTCCAGCACACGAGCCTGAGCGCCATCCATAATGGCTACACAAGAGTTGGTTGTCCCAAGGTCGATACCAATAATTTTACCCATCTAAACGTCTCCACTAAAAATTCGTCATCATGTGGTTGTGAACCTGTAATAAGGGCGAAACGTGCGGTTTCAACTACCCTGTATTGTTTTTTTTCAGGTTCACACACTGCGGTTGACTACAAGATGGGGTCGCAAGCTCGCGCATCAAGGGGGAGCGATAAAAAATTTTTTAATTTACACCTGTTCAGATCATAGACAGGTGCATTGCCGCTATTTATGATGCCGCGCCCCGCCTCCTCAAGACTGACGCGGGGCTTTCATTTTCCCTTTTCATATTGATTTATTTTGAGGAATTATGGGCAACACTAAGTTGGCTAATCCGGCTCCGCTGGGCTTAATGGGCTTCGGCATGACCACTATTCTGCTTAACCTGCACAATATTGGTCTGTTCCCGATGGATGTCATTATCCTGGCGATGGGCATTTTCTATGGCGGTATCGCACAAATTTTTGCCGGCCTGCTTGAGTATAAAAAAGGCAACACTTTCGGCTTAACTGCATTCACCTCTTATGGCTCTTTCTGGTTGACGCTGGTGGCGATTCTGCTGTTCCCGAAAATGGGGCTGGCAGACGCAACCAACGGTCACTTCCTGGGCGTTTATTTAGGCATTTGGGGCGTCTTCACACTGTTTATGTTCTTCGGCACGCTGAAAGGCGCACGCGCGCTGCAATTCGTTTTCCTGAGCCTGACGGTACTGTTCGCGCTGCTGGCAATTGGTCACCTTGCTGATAACGAAGGCATTGTTCACGTCGCAGGCTGGATCGGTCTGGTATGTGGTGCCAGCGCTATCTATCTGGCGATGGGCGAAGTGCTGAACGAGCAGTTCGAACGCACCGTGTTGCCAATTGGTGAGAAGCACTAATTTCTCTGCAAACGGATAAAACAAAACGGAGCCATTTGGCTCCGTTTTTTTATGATTGCTGTACTGCGCCTTCAGCCACGTTATCCTGGTGATGAAGATCCTGGCGCAGCAAAATCCCCAATCCCAGTCCAAGCAGCGACAGCGCCAGCACGTACCATGCGGGAGCCATCGGCGAGACGCCCATCAGCATAGTAACGGCAATCGGCGTCAGCCCGCCGAAAATGGCATACGACACATTATAAGAGAATGAAATACCGGTAAAACGCACCGCTGCCGGGAAGGCGCGCACCATAACGTAAGGCACCGCGCCCACCACGCCAACGCACAGCCCGACCACGCCATATAAAATAAACAGCTGCTCAGGATGGCTGCCGACCAGGTGATAGAAAAACCAGCTGGAACAGGCAAGCAGAATACTGCCAACGATGAAGGTACGGCTGGAACCAAATTTGTCCACCAGCAGCCCGGCAGCAAGGCAACCCAAACAGAGCATCACGGTAGCAATACTGTTTGCTTGCAGTGTTACCGCAGGGGGGAAACCATACTGTTTCTGCAGCCAAACCGGCGACATCAGGATCACCACCACAATCCCGGCGGACAACAGCCAGGTCAGCAGCATCGAAACCACAACCGCTTTTTTATGTTTCAGCACCACGGATTTGACCGGCAACTCCTGCGCTAACGCCTTTCGCTGCTGCATCTCAAGGAAAATCGGCGTTTCCTGTAACCAGCGACGCAAGTACATGGCCACCAGGCCAAACGCCCCGCCCAACAGGAACGGAATACGCCAGCCGCCATCATGAATAGCCTGCTGCGTCATGCTGGTGTTCACCAGCGTGGCGACTACAGAGCCAAGCAAAATGCCTACCGTCAGCCCCGCTGTCAACGTCCCGCAGGCGATGCCAATGCGGCGAGCCGGAACATGTTCCGCAACAAAAACCCAGGCGCCAGGCACTTCGCCGCCAATCGCCGCGCCTTGCAGCACGCGCATAAACAGCAGCAGCAACGGCGCAACAATGCCCATCGAGGCATAAGTCGGCAGCAAACCAATTGCCAGCGTGGGCAGCGCCATTAGCAGGATACTGAGCGTAAACATCTTCTTGCGCCCGACCAAATCGCCGAAGTGTGCCATCACAATGCCGCCGAGCGGACGCGCCAGGTAACCCGCAGCAAAAATGCCAAAGGTTTGAACCTGTCGCAGCCATTCCGGGATATCCGCAGGGAAAAAGAGTTCACCAACAACTGTGGCGAAAAAGACAAAAATGATGAAATCGTAAAACTCCAGCGCGCCACCCAGCGCGGCCAGCGTCAGCGTTTTATAGTCTTGTCTGTTCAGAGGGCGTGTATAAGTTGACATAGCGAACCGTTTGTAAAGAGGGAGCGTTAATTTAATTATTACGGATTATGTAAATTAAAAATTACTATACCGTAAATAAATTAACACTCCATAGACGGCGGTGCTTATCTCATAAAAGACGACTTTTTAGGATAATGTTTCGCGCCTTGCGCTTTTAGGTCTAAAAGATGCTACTACTTGCGGATCAGTTTCAACATATGGCCCATCCAGTAACTGTACACAATACGGTACACTTGCAAAAATGCCCGGCACTTTCACTGCGCCGTCTTCGTCTTTTAGTCCTTCCAGCGTCTCTTTTATTGATTTCGGCTGACCGGGCAAATTGAGGATCAGTGCCTGCTTGCGGATCACCCCAACCTGACGGGAAAGGATCGCCGTTGGTACAAAATTGAGGCTGATTTGTCGCATCTGCTCGCCAAACCCTGGCATTTCGCGATCGGCCACCGCCAGCGTTGCATCCGGCGTCACATCGCGGCGCGCAGGCCCGGTTCCGCCGGTAGTCAGCACCAGGTGGCAACTCATTTCATCGACCAGTTCGCACAGGGTTTGCTCAATGATACTTTGCTCATCCGGGATCAGACGGGTTTCAATCTGAAACGGGGTAGTCAGGGCGCTTGCCAGCCATGCTTCCAGTGCAGGCAAACCTTTGTCCTGATAAACGCCGCTGGAGGCGCGATCGGAAACCGAAACTAAACCAATGCGTAGTGTGTCCATATTCATTCCGTACAAAAAAACAATTTAACGAAATGATACACGCTGAGGGGAAAGGCAAACAGAGCAGAGAGAAGAAGCGTGACCGGGAACCCGGCCACGCCTGATGATTACAGCAGATCGCCGATCATTTTTTCCAGTTTTTCCTGGTCAACGGCAAACTTACGGATACCGTCCGCCAGTTTATCAACCGCCATCGGATCCTGGTTGTGCTGCCACAGGAATTCCGCTTCGGTGATGCGCTCAGGACGCGCTTTCACTTCACCGGTGTAAGCAAGTTTACGTTCAATGGTGCCCGCGCTTTCAGACAGCTCTTTCAGCAGTGCCGGAGCGATAGTCAGACGGTCGCAACCTGCCAGCTCAATGATTTCGCCAGTGTTACGGAAGCTTGCGCCCATCACCACGGTTTCATAGCCGTGCTGTTTGTAGTACTGGTAGATTTCCGTGACGGAAACCACGCCCGGATCTTCTGCCGGTGCGTACTCTTTCTTGTCGGTATTGGCTTTGTACCAGTCGAGAATACGGCCAACGAACGGAGAGATCAGGAACACGCCAGCTTCAGCACATGCACGTGCCTGCGCAAAGGAGAACAGCAGCGTCAGGTTACAGTTGATACCCTCTTTTTCCAGCTGTTCCGCAGCGCGGATACCCTGCCAGGTGGACGCCAGTTTGATCAGGATACGATCGTTGCTGATACCTGCATCGTTGTACATTTTGATCAGGCGTTTTGCTTTCGCGATAGACGCGTCAGTGTCGTAAGAGAGACGAGCATCCACTTCAGTGGAGATACGGCCAGGGATCAGTTTGAGGATTTCCAGACCGATGTTCACCGCCAGGCGGTCTGTTGCGTCAACTACCTGCTGCGCACGATCGCTGCTCTGGCTGCGCGCCCAGGTTACGGCGTCGTCAATCAGTTTGCGGTATTCCGGGATTTGGGCAGCCCCAAGAATGAGAGAAGGGTTAGTTGTTGCATCCTGCGGCTGGTACAGCTTCATTGCCGCGATATCTCCGGTATCAGCCACGACTGTGGTGTACTGACGCAGGGAGGTCAATTTATCCGTCATGATAATATTTCTCTTTAAACGATACCCTAATACTCCACGCTAAGACCGACGACGCGTTGCTGCGCCTGGCGCATTAACGCGGCCAGCGCACCTGAACGAGAAGTATGACGAGTATACTTGTTAGGGGGATGTAACCGGTCTGCCCATGATGATAACACGACGCCTTGCCAGCGCAACCGCAGACAATGCTCTGAAAATTGTATGGTAAACTCACTCAATTAATTGCCTGCAAAGTGATGTGTACACGCCTGTAGCCACGTCCCCGGCCAACCCCCGGCATCAACAAGAGGAATGTTAATGCCTGAATTTTTCTCATTCATCAGTGAAATACTTTGGGGCTCATTGATGGTCTATCTGCTGGCGGCGGCAGGTATCTGGTTTGCTTTTCGTAGCCGGTTTGTCCCCTTCCGTTTCATTCGCGATTTTGGCCAAAGTCTGAAAAGCAGCCGTGTTGCACAGCCTGGCGCGCTCTCGTCGTATCAGGCGTTATGTCTGAGCCTTGCGACAAGGCTCGGCAGCGGTAACCTGGCGGGCGTGGCGTTTGCCCTGACCACCGGCGGCCCGGGGGCGATTTTCTGGATGTGGGTTTCCGCCATCATCGGCATGATCATTAGCTTTGCCGAATGTTCGCTGGCGCAATTATACAAAGAACGTGATGACAATCAGCAGCTGCGCGGTGGTCCGGCCTGGTATATGGAGCGCGGGCTGGGCATGCGCTGGATGGGCGTGCTGTTCTCCATTTTTTTGCTGCTGACCTATGGCCTGGTGTTTAACACCATTCAATCCACTGCAATGGCACAAGCCGCGCATTATGCGTGGAACGTGCCCGGGTTTATCAGTGGGATTGTGCTTGCTGCGTGTGCTTTCCTATTCATGCTCAAAGGGCTTAACAACGTTGCGCGCTTGATGCAGTGGATGGTGCCGGTCATGGCGCTGGCCTGGATTGTCGTCAGTTTTGGCGTCAGCCTGTGGCATGCCAATCTGCTGCCTGCTGTTCTTGTGAACATTGTTAAAAGCGCTTTTGGCTGGCAGGAAGCGGCAACCGGAACCATGGCTTACACGCTGAGCCAGGCCATCACCAGCGGTTTTCAACGCAGCATGCTCGCGAATGAAGCGGGCATGGGATCGTCCCCCAACGCCGCCGCCACTGCCGCATCATGGCCGCCACATCCTGTCGCCCAGGGGTTTGTGCAGATGATTGGCGTCGTGACCGATACCTTTCTGGTCTGTACTGCCAGCGCGCTTATTCTGCTGCTCGCGGGAACCGCGCCAGCCACAGGCGCGATCGACGGAACGCAATTGATGCAGCAGGCGATGGTGTCGCTGACGGGAAGCTGGGGCGCGGGTTTCGTTGCCGTCATCGTAGCGCTGTTTGCGTTTACCTCGATTGTGGCGAACTACACCTACGCGGAAAATAACCTGATCTTTTTGCGCCGTAATAGCGCAAGGAATATCTGGGTACTGCGCACGGCTGTTTTGCTGATGGTGCTGATAGGTTCGTTTTTCAGCCTGCCGCTAATCTGGCACATCGCCGATGTGATGATGGCGCTGATGGCGATTACTAACCTGACCGCGATCCTGCTGCTTTCGCCAGTGGTGAGAGTGCTGGCGCGTGATTACCAGCGCCAGCGTAAACTTGGCGTCATGCCTGTCTTTGATCCGAAGCGCTATCCGGAGATCAAACGCCAGCTGGCGCCGGGGAGCTGGGATGACATCCCCCGTTCGTAGCGCTAATCGCAACTATCGATCAAGTCTGTTAGTTTTTTTGCTAAAGTCAGCGGAAATTTCTCGCACAGCAAGGACTGAGTATGCTGATTTTGATTTCACCTGCTAAAACGCTCGATTACCAAAGCCCGCTGGCGACCACGCGCTTTACCCAGCCGGAACTGCTGGATCACGCCCAGCAATTGATTAAGACCGCCCGCAAACTCTCTGCGCCACAAATCAAGGCGCTGATGGGTATCAGCGATAAGCTCGCCGATCTGAACGCGACCCGCTTTCACGACTGGCAGCCTGATTTCACTCCAGAAAATGCGCGCCAGGCGATTCTGGCATTCAAAGGTGATGTCTACACCGGTCTGCAGGCAGAAACCTTCAGCGAGGCGGATTTCGACTTTGCGCAGCAGCATCTGCGCATGCTTTCTGGATTATACGGCGTGCTGCGCCCGCTGGATCTGATGCAGCCCTATCGTCTGGAGATGGGTATCCGGCTGGAGAACGCCAAGGGTAAGGATCTGTATCAATTCTGGGGCGATACCATTACCAACAAACTCAACGACGTCATTGCCGCTCAGGGCGACGACATTGTTATCAATCTGGCCTCTGACGAATATTTCCGCTCGGTCAAAACCCAGAAACTGAAAGCCAGAGTAATCAAGCCGGTGTTCCTTGATGAGAAAAACGGCAAATTTAAGGTCATCAGTTTCTACGCCAAAAAAGCGCGCGGGCTAATGAGCCGCTACATCATTGAACAGCGGTTGACGAAACCGGAGCAGTTAGCCGGGTTTGATAGCGAAGGGTATTTCTTTGATGAAGAAGCGTCCGCGCCGGACGAAATGGTGTTTAAGCGTCACGAGCAGTAAGCGTTATGTTTCCCCCGCCAGCAGGCAGGGGAAACAGAGACATCACGCTTTGCTCATCATCAACTGACGCAGTGCGGAGAAATCCGCAGGCAACTGATGCGAAAGCAGAGGTAAGTCGGCGCGATCGGCCAGCTCTTTCGGCAGCGGCAAGGTTTCACCGAGGATCGCTTCGACGCTCTCTTTAAACTTCGCCGGATGCGCGGTGCCGAGGAACAAACCATATTCGCCCGGTTGCAGTTGATCGCGAAGCGCACGGTAAGCGATGGCGGCATGCGGTTCAGAAATGTAGCCCTTGCCTTTCAGCTCGCGGATAGTGGTTTTCGTGGTTTCATCATCCACCGCGGCATAACCCAGCTCGTTTAAGCGCCAGATCTTACGACGGAACAACTCTTCAACACGCGGCCAGTTATTTGGCTGACTGACATCCATCGCGTTCGATAACGTTGCTTGCGTCGCTTTCGGTTGCCACTGTCCCTCTTTCAGGAAACGCGGAACCGTGTCATTGGCGTTGGTGGCGGCGATAAAACGCTTGATAGGCAGCCCCAGCGACTTCGCCAGCAAACCGGCGGTCAAATCGCCGAAGTTACCGCTTGGCACGGAAACCACCAGCTGGTTGCGTGCTTCCTGTGGCAACTGCGCAACCGCTTCAAAGTAGTAACAAATCTGCGCTAACAGGCGGCTGATATTGATGGAGTTTGCCGAGTTCAGCCCAAGCGCCGCTTTGAGTTCTTCGTCATCGAACGCCTGCTTCACCAGCGCCTGGCAAGCATCGAAGTCTGCGTCGATAGCAACGGTTTCGATATTGCCGCCGAGCGTACAGAACAGCTTTTCCTGCAACGGGCTAATTTTGCCCTGCGGATAGAGGATCACCACACGTACGTTCTTCATTCCGTAGAAGGCGTGCGCCACAGCGGCCCCCGTGTCACCGGAGGTTGCCGTCAGAATCGTCACCGGCTTGTCGCCGCTGATAGCGCTCAGCATCTGCGCCATAAAACGCCCGCCGAAATCTTTGAACGCCAGCGTTGGCCCATGGAAAAGCTCCAGGCAGCCGACATCGCTCTCCACTGGTTTCACCGGCGCAGGAAAAGCAAACGCGGCACGTACGCGGGCTTTAAGCTGCTCCTCAGGAATTTCATCGCCAATAAACGCCGCCAGGATTTTTGCGCTGCGGGTGACGAAATCCTGCGCCAGCATCTCATCGACTTCGGTCAGGTTAAATTCCGGCAGATCGTGCGGGAAGAACAGCCCCTGATTTTTGCCAAGCCCCTGAGTAACGGCCTGCGCAAAGCTGACCTGTTCGTTATGATCTTTTAAGTTGTAAAGTTTCATTGGTTATCCCACTACGCGAGCGCCCGCCGTGTCCAGCCGGCAAATATGAACGAAGCCTTCCTGATTTTGCAGATAGTGTTTGCCGAGCCAGTCGGCAACGCGCTGCGCCGTATCCGGCTTGTCGCACAAGGCAAACAGCGTTGGCCCGGAACCCGAGATCCCGCAGGCCAGCGCGCCAATATCCGCCACTGCTTTACGTGCTTCCCCAAACCCTGGCAGCAATTTCATGCGGTACGGTTCGGCAATCACATCTTTCATCAATTTTGCTGCCAGCGCTGGCTGACGGCTGTAGCAAGCATGGATAAAGCCCGCCAGGTGGCGGCCGTGAGCAATGCAATCCTGACGGCGATATTGCGCGGGCAGAATCGCGCGCGCTTCCGCTGTCGAGACTTTAATGCCTGGATATGCCAAAACCCATAGCCACTCATCAAAGCCTGGCACCTGCTGGCTGATAATGCCGCTTTCCTCGATCATCAATTGCATGCCGCCGAGGTAGCAAGGCGCGACGTTATCGTAATGCACACTACCGGAAATACGCCCTTCCAGCTCACCCATCAGCGCCAGCATGCGCGTTTCGTTCAGCGGCTTACCGCAAAACTCATTCATCGCTACCAGCGCCGCGACCACCGAGCACGCGCTGGAACCAAGCCCGGAGCCGATCGGCATGTTTTTTTCCAGCGTCATCGCGACGGGTACTTGCTTGCCGATCTCCTGGCAGAACAGTTCCCAGCACTGATAAACGATATTTTCTTTCGGCTCAGTCGGTAATTTACTGGCGAAGCGGCCCACATTCTTCAGGCTGAAATGATCGGCGGTTTCCACACTGACATTATCGCCCAACAACGTACCATCCACGGGCGTAACCGCCGCGCCAAGCACATCAAAACCCACGCTCATATTGGCACTGGAGGCCGGAGCATACACCTTCACCATCTCAGACTCCTAACTTCCAGGACAGAGTGCGCAGCAAGTCGGCGAACACGCCCGCTGCCGTCACATCGTTACCCGCGCCATACCCGCGCAGCACCAGCGGTAGCGGCTGGTAATAGTGGCTGTAGAACGCCAGCGCGTTCTCGCCGTTTTTCACTTTGAACAGCGGATCGTTGCCATCGACTGCCGCGATTTTCACCCGGCAAGTGCCATCTTCTTCAATGTTGCCAACATAACGCAGCACCTTACCTTCATCGCGCGCTTTTGCGACTCGCGCGGCAAAATCATCTTCCAGCTCCGGCAGACGCGCCATAAAACTCTCGACATCGCCTGAATCGTCAAAACTCGCCGGCAACACCGGTTCGATGACGATATCCGACAACTCTAGTTCACGACCGGTTTCGCGCGCCAGAATCAGCAGTTTACGCGCCACATCCATACCGGAGAGATCATCTCGCGGATCCGGTTCGGTGTAGCCCATTTCGCGGGCGAGATTCGTTGCCGCCGACAGGCTCACCCCTTCATCCAGCTTGCCGAAAATAAACGACAAGGAACCGGAAAGAATGCCGGAGAAATGCTGCAACTCGTCACCCGCATTCAGCAGGTTTTGCAGGTTTTCAATCACCGGCAAGCCCGCGCCAACATTCGTGTCGTACAGGAATTTACGCCGCGACTTTTCCGCTGCGCGACGCAACTGGTGGTAATAATCCAGCGATGAGGTGTTGGCTTTTTTGTTCGGCGTGACAACGTGGAAACCTTCTCGCAGGAAATCCGCATACTGGTCGGCCACCGCCTGGCTGGAAGTACAATCAACGATTACCGGGTTCAGCAGGTGATACTCTTTTACCAGGCGAATCAGGCGGCCCAGGTTAAACGGCTCTTTGGCTTCGCCAAGTTCCGCTTGCCAGTTATCCAGGTTCAGGCCATGAACGTTAGTCAACAGCGCTTTCGAGTTCGCCACACCACAAACACGCAGGTCAATATGTTTGTTTTTTAGCCATGTTTGCTGGCGCTTAAGCTGTTCCAGCAGCGCACCGCCGACGCCGCCAACGCCAATCACAAAGACTTCGATCACCTGGTCGGTGTTAAACAGCATCTGGTGCGTGACGCGCACGCCGGTGGTGGCATCGTCGTTGCTAACCACCACAGAGATCGAGCGTTCAGAGGAGCCCTGAGCAATCGCCACAATATTAATATTTGCGCGCGCCAGCGCCGCAAAGAACTTCGCCGAAATTCCGCGCAATGTGCGCATACCGTCACCGACGACAGAGATGATCGCCAGACGCTCCATCACCGCCAGCGGCTCCAACAGCCCTTCTTTCAATTCGAGATAGAACTCTTCGCTCATGGCGCGCTGGGCACGGGCGCAATCGGATTGCGGCACACAGAAGCTGATGCTGTACTCCGAGGAGGATTGAGTGATCAACACGACGGAAATGCCGTTGCGCGACATCGCGGCGAAGACACGTGCCGCCATGCCGACCATGCCTTTCATCCCCGGACCGGAGACGCTGAACATCGCCATGTTATTCAGATTCGAAATGCCTTTTACCGGCAGACCATCTTCATCAGAGGTCGCGCCAATCAGCGTACCCGGCGCTTGCGGGTTTCCGGTGTTTTTGATCAGGCAAGGAATTTGGAACTGTGCGATGGGGGTAATGGTGCGAGGGTGAAGAACTTTGGCGCCGAAGTAGGAGAGCTCCATAGCTTCCTGGTACGACATCGACTTCAGCAGCCTGGCGTCTGGCACCTGGCGCGGGTCGCAGGTATAAACGCCGTCGACATCGGTCCAGATCTCACAACAATCTGCGCGCAGACATGCCGCAAGCACGGCAGCAGAGTAGTCGGAGCCGTTACGCCCAAGTACCACCAGCTCGCCCTTCTCGTTTCCGGCAGTGAAACCGGCCATCAGCACCATATGATCCGCAGGAATGCGGCTGGCGGCGATACGGCGAGTAGATTCAGCGATATCGACCGTTGATTCAAGGTAATGGCCGACAGCGAGCAATTTCTCAACCGGATCGATAACGCTGACTTTGTGACCACGCGCTTCCAGTAACCCTGCCATGATGGCGATAGAGAGTTTCTCACCACGGCAAATTAACGCAGCGTTGATGCTGTCCGGACACTGGCCGAGCAGGCTGATACCATGCAGGACGTGCTTAATCTGCGCGAACTCTTGTTCAACAAACGCTTTTAATTGTGCGAGAGGAAACCCAGCTTGCGCATCCGCCAGCCCTTGCAGCAGGTCGGCGAAGATACGCTCGGCGTCGCTAATGTTCGGAATGGCATCCTGGCCGCCGATCGTTTTTTCGATCATTGCCACCAGATGGTTAGTAATTTTCGCCGGGGCAGAAAGCACGGTGGCTACCTGCCCCTGCCTGGCATTACTTTCCAGGATATCGGCAACACGCAGAAAACGCTCTGCATTTGCCACTGATGTACCGCCGAACTTCAACACTCGCATGGTTTACCCCTTAATCTCTGGTCGAAAAAAAAGCCCGCACTGTTCAGGTGCGGGCTTTTTTCTGTGTTTCCTGTACGCGTCAGCCCGCACCGTTACCTGTGGTAATGGTGATGGTTGTAATTGTGGTAATGGTGCTGATGCGTTTCATGGATGTTGTGTGCTCTGTAATCATTATCTGTCTGTGCTGTATGCCTATATTGGTTAAAGTATCTGCCTGCTCAAGTCAATTTATTTTTATTTTTCGCCCTGTTGCCGATATTCCCGGCTGCGCCACAACAGACGTCATTTTCAACCTATTAGGATCATTCTCGTCATATATCGCAGTGACTTTAACTATAAAAAAACATTATGACAGCGATTTACTCGGCGAGTTTTTTTTCGATATCGTGCAGCAAACGATGCAACATTGCGGTGTCGCGCTGTTCCAAAAGGCCAAGACGCTGATCGAGCCAGTCGGCCATTTTAATGTCATCCGCTACGCCTAATTTTTCCAGTAATCCGCGAGTTCGCAAACGCAACGCCTGCAACTGATTGCCGTCAACCGGGGCTGCCTCTTTCGGAGTATGTTTCATTAAAGATGCTAATTGATAGCAGAAAACCATCACCGCCTGGCCGAGATTAAGTGAAGGATAATCCGCCACCATTGGAACACCCGTTAAAATATCAGCCAGCGCCAGTTCTTCATTGGTGAGCCCGGAATCCTCACGACCAAACACCAGCGCAGCACTGCTCAACCAAGTACTTTTCTCTTGTAACAATGGAACCAGTTCCGCAGGCGTCGCGTAATAATGGAATTTCGCCCGGCTGCGCGCAGTGGTAGCGATGGTAAAAGGAATATCCGCCAGCGCGTCGGCAAGAGTTGTATAAGTTTTAATATTATCAAGGATATCGCCGGATCCATGCGCCACGCGGCGTGCACCGTCTTGCAAGTGCGCCTCGCTGTCAACGATACGCAAATCGCTAAACCCCATGGTTTTCATCGCGCGGGCAGCGGCGCCGACATTTTCCGCTCTCGCGGGGGAGACAAGAACAACAGCCAATTCCATTTTACTTTCTCTTCTTACTGAGACCACGGGGAAATGTGACCTTTGTCATCATACTACGCGGTGCGAATTTACAATTATGTAACACAAATCACTGATTTAGCCCTTGTCTACGGTTAAAAAAAGCTAAACTATTTATCAGTGATATTACCTGCTAAGATGTTAACAGAAGGGACTTATCCCTATGTTTATTCATGGCATTTTAATACAGAATTTCCCACTTGTATTGGATTCGCCCTGTTTATCAATTAATATGCGCAACTAGTTGGTTTATTGAAAAATTGTAAGAAACGCTAGCATTTGGCTATCAAGATTTCTCCAAACTGTTAACGTGCTACAATTGAACTTGATATATGTCAACGAAGCGTAGTTTTATTGGGTGTCATTTACGTCTTAGCCTGTTATGTTGCTGTTAAAATGGTTAGGATGACAGCCGTTTTTGACACTGTCGGGTTCAGAGGGAAAGTGCCCACGACCAAGCTAATGATGTTGTTGACGTTGATGGAAAGTGCATCAAGAACGCAATTACGTACTTTAGTCATGTTACGCCGTCATGTTAATTTTCGACATGCACCAGGCTGGTCAGGGACTTTTGTACTTCCTGTTTCGATTTAGTTGGCAATTTAGGTAGCAAACATGCAGACCCCGCACATTCTTATTGTTGAAGACGAGTTGGTAACACGCAACACGTTAAAAAGCATTTTCGAAGCAGAAGGCTACGATGTCTTTGAAGCGACAGATGGCGCTGAAATGCATCAGATCCTTTCTGAAAATGATATCAACCTGGTGATCATGGATATCAATCTGCCGGGTAAAAACGGTCTTTTGCTGGCGCGTGAATTACGCGAACAGGCGAATGTCGCGCTGATGTTTCTGACGGGCCGTGATAACGAAGTCGATAAGATTCTGGGCCTTGAAATTGGTGCCGACGACTACATCACCAAACCGTTTAACCCACGCGAGCTGACTATCCGCGCGCGCAACCTGCTGTCCCGTACCATGAATCTGGGCACGGTTAGCGAAGAACGCCGCAGCGTTGACAGCTACAAATTCAACGGTTGGGAACTGGATATCAATAGCCGTTCATTGATTAGCCCGAACGGCGAGCAGTATAAGCTGCCGCGCAGCGAATTTCGCGCGATGCTGCACTTCTGCGAAAACCCAGGCAAAATCCAGTCTCGTGCTGAGTTGCTGAAAAAAATGACCGGTCGTGAACTGAAGCCACACGATCGTACGGTCGACGTAACTATCCGCCGTATTCGTAAACATTTCGAATCGACGCCGGACACCCCGGAAATCATCGCCACCATTCACGGTGAAGGTTACCGTTTCTGCGGTGATTTGCAGGAATAAGCCAGAATAATGATGAAAAAGCGGCACTAAGTGCCGCTTTTTTTATTTCCAGATGCGTAATTCTTCGTCACTCACTGGTTGCGGTATTTTCTTTGCAGAACCAGAAAGCGCATACCAGTCGATCTTGCGCGTCAACACCATCACTGCGCTCAGAGCGATAAACAAAACACCGGTGCCGAGCAACAGCGCATTATCTTCTGAGTTCAACAGGCTCCACATCACCGCATCAAGAACTAACAGTGCGAGACAAAACGACAAACCCGCACGCCAGCTTTTCAGTACGCCCTGTAAATAAACACCGTTTAGTAATGCACCAAGCAAGCTGGCAACTCCCCAGGCAATGGTGAATCCGGTATGTTCAGAAAGCGCCAGTAATACCAGGTAGAACATCACCAGCGATAGCCCCACCAGCAAATACTGCATCGGATGCATCTGCCGCGCGGTTAAACTTTCGAAAACGAAAAATGCCAGATAAGTCAGTACGATCAGCAAAATCGCGTATTTAACGGCTCTGTCGGTCAACTGGTACTGATCAGCGGGTGTAGCGATATTGACGCTAAAAGCAGGTAATTCCCAACTTTTGCTGACAGACAGCGCTCCGGCAGCTCGCATTTTGCTGTCCAGATTGTTGGCAAACCAACTACTTTGCCAGTGCGCCTGAAAACCACTGGCGCTCACCGTGCGTTGTTCCGGCAGAAAATCGCCCATAAAACCCGGATGCGGCCAGTCGCCATTCAGTGTCATCTCGCTATTTCGCCCCAGCGGCACCACGGAAAAATCACCGGTTCCGCTCAGACTAAACGCCATGGATAGCTTCAGCGATTGCTGCAAGTTCGCCATCGACAATGGCATATGCACGCCCTGCAGATCGCTTGCCAGCCCGGTTCCTGGCTCAACGCTGAGTGTCTCGCCATTCAACCGGGTGGTACGCAACTGGCCAATACCGCGCGAATCACTCAACGCTAGAACAAGAAATGGCTCGCCGGGAGAGACATTCTCATCGGCTTTGATATCCAGCCGCTTTGGGTCGAACTCCGCGTTGATCTCAATGTCGCTGTGCCAGATTTGCCCATCATAAATGCCGATCTTACGGGTTTCGACCTGCTGTTTGCCGTTAACCATCAGCGATTCTGGTAACCAAAAACGAAGATAACTTTGTTTACGCCGCACCTCTTTGGGCGCCTCGTTGTCACTGGCTTTTTCCAGGGAAACCACCGTTTCGGTCACCGGGATGGCAATCAACGGCCCGATCAATTTTTGACTGCCAGCGCTACTCTGGCGCAGCGTATCCGTCACATCGTTACGATAATTCGCGCGTTCGCCAATTAAGCCGCTCAGCAGCGTCAGCGGGATAAGCAGAACACAAAGACAACCTGGCAGCGTTACCATTTTCCAGAACAGGGGGGATTTCAACATAGCCTTCTCCTTAGTGATGTGCGCAGAGTAGCGAGGCTATGTGTGAAGGATTTGAAGTTATGTGAAGTGTGGGTGAAGTGTCAGCCGGGCCTCGCAACCCCCTTGCGGGCGGTTCAGGACGCTAATATCACCATGATGTAGCCGTGCGACTTCCTGAACAAAAGCCAGCCCCAGCCCACTGCTTTTTTGCCCGTCGGCACGCGGCAGGGAGTAGAAGCGTTCGAAAACGCGCTGCAGTGCATAATCCGGGATACCTGAACCGCTATCGCTGACTGTTAACACCAGCGCTTCAGCTTCCCGGCTGGCGCGTAACGCGACCACACCGCCAGGCGGTGTAAAATCAATGGCGTTATCCAGTAAATTGCCCAACGCCTGAGCCAGTAGTTCGCTATCCCCTGCCGCCACCGCATCCGCGGCGTCAATATGCAGAGTTAAGCCTTTCGCCGACAACACCACGCCGCGCTGCTCCTGCAACTGTCGAAAAAGCATACCGATGTCCACTGCCGCCAACGTAATTTCCAGCCGGTTTTCCAGTTTTGCCTGGTGTAACAACTTCTCAACCAGAGTCTGCATGCGGCTGTTTTGCGTAAGAATATTGTCGGTAAAACGTGTCACGACTTCTGGCGGTGGTCCTTCCCGCAAGATCTCCGCCGCGCCGCGAATGGCTGCCAGCGGGCTTTTCAGTTCATGGGTCAGGGCGTAAACATACTGCTCGATATAGTTTTTACCTTCCAGTTTCACACGCATACTTTCCAGCGCCTGCGCCAGTTTGCGCAACTCACTGCTTCCAAGTTCAGGTAAAGGAACCGGGCGGTTTTCGGTAACCGAATCGGCGTAGCGCGCCAGCTTGCCAATCGAGCGATTTATCCACCAGACCATGACTGCACCAATGAGCAGCGCAATACCCAGCAGCGCGCCGCCAGCCCATAAGATCCGCCGCTCGCTGCGTTTAATCACCGGATCCATCGCGCTGTTTGGCTTACCCACGCTGATGACACCGATAATGCGACCTTGATCGGTCACCGGGGCGGCAACATACATCACCGTACTCTGCGGGTTACGGGCATCCGCCAGCGAGCTACGGGCGCCGTAATTCCCGCGCAGCGTCAGCCAGACATCATTCCAGCGTGAGTAGTCTTCACCCAGCGCTTTTCCAGACGAATCAAACACCACGCGCCCGGTGCTGTCGGTCATGTAGACGTGATACTCATTGCGCACTTTATGGATCCCGCTGATATGCGCATTGATTGGCTGGTGATTTAACGTCGAGAACGCCTGCGCCAGGCGGCCATCCTGTGCATGACCAGAACGCAAATCTTCGCGAGCCAACTCCGCCAGCAGTGTCGCGGTATCAATAAGCGTACCTTCGGTGGCACGTCGTACGCCGGGTTTGATCTCCTGAACAAAGATCGACAGCACGAACCACGCGGCAACCGCCACGATCAGGAAATACCCCAGCAACAGGCGCATGCCAATGCGCATCAGCGGATCCCCAGGCTATAGCCCATACCGCGATGTGTATTGATAGGAGTGAGTTCAGCATTGATGGCGCGTAGCTTGGCGCGCAAAGTCTTGATATGAGTATCGACAGTGCGATCGAAACTCTCCTGAGCATCGCTCCAGACTTGATCCATCAATTGCTGGCGAGAAAAAACACGTCCTGGTGCCAACAGTAATGTTTTTAACAATAAAAATTCGTAGCGAGTCAGCAGCAGCGTTTCGCCGCACCAGCGAATAATCGCGGCGTCCTCGACCAACTCAAACTGGCCGATTCGCCGCATTTCATGGTGAAGAGATGCTTTTTGCAACCTGCGCAGCACAGTGCGTACCCTGGCGCATACTTCGCGGGGAGAAAAGGGTTTGGCAATGTAATCATCCGCGCCCATCTCCAGCCCCAGCAATTTGTCGACTTCATCGCTGCGCGCGGTAAGAAACAGCACCGGCAACGCGGGTGCGCGCGCCAAGAGCCGCCGACAGAGTTCAAAACCGCTAATATCCGGCAGACCGACGTCCAGAATCGCCAGCTCCGGCAGCCGCTGCTGCGCCGCATCCAGCACCGGTAAACCTCGCTCAAACGCGGTGACGGCAAAACCGTCCTGTTGCAACATGTAAATCAACGTTTCAGCGATGCTGGTTTCATCCTCTACCAGCCAGATCAGCGGTTGCGGCGTAGACATTGGGCTTATTTACTCCAGGGAATGATGGGTACTGCGCTTAAGGCGTTTTTCGGCGATCCTTCGACCACTTTATCGGAATAAGCCAAATACGCCAGTGTGTTACGTTTCGCGTCATAAAAACGCACCACCTGCAATTTCTTGAAGACCAACGACGTCCGTTTCTGGAAAACCACATCGCCCTGTGCCTTACCGTTTTTGATCTTATCGCTCAACTCAACCGGACCAACCTGCTGGCAAGAGATAGCGGCGTCGGACGTGTCTTCCGCCAGCCCCAGCCCACCTTTGATGCCCCCGGTTTTCGCCCGACTGATGTAACAGGTGACATTTTTCACATCAGGATCATCAAACGCTTCGACCACGATTTTGTGATCCGGCCCAAACATTTTAAACACGGTGTCCACGGAACCAATTTGTTCTGCATGAGCAGAGCCCAGCGTGGCCAACATTACTGCAGGAAGGATTAACTTTGTATATTTCATATTGTTACCATTTTTGAATATTACGGTGAGCAACTATTCAGCTTTCAAATGAGAAACTGTTTGCAGATCACTAATTTACAAAATTTATGATGAAAATCAGTCACAATGCGTATTTGTGCACAAAAAAAACACCGAATGCTAAACACCTAAAAACCCGTTATTATCCGTTGCCTGATATCAGGCGTTAATGCTGTTTTAAGGAAGAGGATATTGTATGGATCAGGCTGGGATCATTCGCGACTTACTTTCCTGGCTGGAAAGCCATCTGGATCAGCCGCTCGCTTTGGATAATGTGGCGGCAAAAGCGGGCTATTCCAAGTGGCACCTGCAAAGGATGTTCAAAGACGTGACCGGTCATGCCATCGGCGCTTATATTCGTGCGCGTCGTCTGTCAAAATCCGCGGTTGCTCTGCGCCTTACTGCCCGCCCTATTCTGGATATTGCTCTACAATACCGCTTTGATTCGCAACAAACCTTCACCCGCGCTTTCAAAAAACAGTTTGCTGTCACTCCTGCGCTCTATCGCCGTTCACCAGACTGGAGCGCGTTTGGCATTCGCCCGCCGATGCGTCTTGGCGAATTTACCATGCCAAAACATGACTTTGTCACCCTGCCGCCAATGCACCTTATTGGCACCACTCAGAGCTATACCTGCGCGCTGGAGGAGATCTCCGATTTCCGTAATCAAATGCGCATTCAGTTCTGGCGCGAGTTTTTGAGCAATTCACCGAAGATTCCACCGGAAATGTATGGCCTGCATGAGCCGCGCCCAAGCCTGGAAAAAGATGACGAACAGGAAGTGTTTTACACCACAGCGCTAACGCCGGAGATGGCGAACGGTTATCTGAGCAACGCGCAGCCAGTATTACTGGAAGGCGGCGACTACGTCTCTTTCGCCTATGAGGGTTCACCACACGGTTTTCAGGATTTCATCCTGACCGTTTACGGAACGTGCATGCCGATGCTTAACCTCACGCGCCGTAAAGGCCAGGATATTGAGCATTTTTACCCGCAGCATGAAGAGCCGCGCGCAGACGGTGAACCGCCATCACACATCCGCTGCGAGTATCTGGTGCCCATTCGCCGTTAACGCTGTAACTCATCCAACGCCGGGGCGTCCAGATGCGAGACGTCTCCTGCGGTTTCCACCACCCAGCCGGAAGCCAGCCACGGGCTCTGTTGATAATCAATGCGGGAAATGGAGCAGTTGCGCAGGCGCAGACGGCGTTCAGCATAAGCCGGAAGCCCAAGGATCGTGCTGACCAGACAGCCCAGTGCCATACCGTGACTGACCAGCAACGGGCGGCTCCCTTCGGGAAGATCCAGGCAGGTTGCCAGCGCCGCATGCATACGGTCGCTTAACTCCTGCATCGATTCGCCATCGGGAATGCGGCCATCGGCCGTGCCATTCACCAGTTGGCGACGCCAGCTCTCTTCTTCTTCAGTCAGGGAATCGATATGACGGCGTTCCAGCACGCCCATGTCCAGCTCGCGCAAACGCGGCTCAAAGGTGATATCGCAACCGCAGACTTCAGCGATAATCTCAGCCGTCCGGCGGGTTCGGCCCAGGTCGCTGGCAATAACGTGGGTAATGCCCAGCGCTTTTGCGCGCTCAGCTACCTGCCACGCCTGCTTCTCCCCTTTTTCGGTTAACGGACTGTCTGACTGGCCTTGAATACGACGCTCGGCGTTCCACTGCGTTTCACCGTGGCGAACAAGGTATACCTGTAACATGCTTTTTTATCCATTATACTGCGATGAATTTATTATCTGAGGAAGGTCTCTGTCCGGGGTAAAAGAACGCATCTCATTCCGGACATACCGTTATTGATTATGCACCATGTTGTCTCAGCTACCACAAATCCCGCGAAAATTCGGGCGATTCTGCACGCTTTTAACGAGATCTTCGGCGAAGGATCCTGCCATATAGACGCCGTTTCCGTCGATAGCGGCGTACCGGAACAGCCGTTTGGCAGTGAAGAAACGCGTACTGGCGCACGAAATCGCGTGGCCAATGCCCGTCATGTGCGCCCCGAAGCGGATTTTTGGGTGGCAATCGAAGCCGGGATCGATGAAGGCAGTACCTTCAGTTGGGTGGTGATAGAAAGCGCTGATCAGAAAGGTGAAGCCCGCTCGGCAACGCTGCCGCTACCGGAGATCATTTTACAGAAAGTGCGCGCTGGTGAAGCGCTCGGGCCTGTCATGTCGCGTTATACCGGAATTGATGAGATCGGCCGCAAAGAGGGTGCCATCGGCGTTTTCACCGCAGGTAAACTCACTCGCGAAAGCGTTTACCACCAGGCGGTGATTCTGGCGCTTAGCCCCTTTCACAACGCAATTTATCGCTGAGTATTCAGCAGCGTCTGCTCCAGCCATAAACGTAAATCAGCAGGCGCGGCTTTCAGGCTGTTGGAACCACGCGTAATGGTCGCGATACCTGCCCCCAGCTCGCTTTTCAGTTCACGCTGGCTCATCTCGCCGCGCAGCAGCTCTTCAATGATCCGCACTCTTGTGCCCAACGACTCGCGCTCATCTGGCGTAAGCATCAGATTAAGCAATGGAATGTGCAGATCCTTTTCGTAAGATTGCCGGACCAGATCAACGAAGCGTTGCCACTCCTGATCGCGCTGTTCGGCCATCGCTGCGGAATAGGGTGATTGCTGAGTCATAATTAGCCGCCATGTTAAAGGTTTACCGATGTGTACTCTTTAGCGAGTACACATCATAGCATAAACCACAGAAATCAATAACGGCGCTGCCATTCAGCATCATTAAACACTACAGGCTTATCTCCGTTCAGGAAATAGCGGTAATAAGCATCATAAGCCAGAACGTTTTTCACATAGCTGCGCGTTTCCGAGAACGGGATGCTCTCAATAAACGCCACCGCATCCAGTTTGCCGCCGCTGTTATTCAACCAGCTACGCACCCTTCCCGGCCCGGCGTTATAGGCTGCCGACGAGAAGATACGGTTATTGCCAAACTGCTGATAGACATATTGCAGGTAGCTGGTGCCGATGTTGATATTCATTTCCGGATCAAACAATTGGCCAGAATTGCTGTAGCCCGGAATATTAAACATCTTCACTGTGTGCGTGGCGGTACCCGGCATAATCTGCATTAAACCTGCCGCGCCAACCGGGGAGCGCGCCGTCGGGTTCCAGGCACTCTCCTGGCGCGATATCGCCATCGCATAGCTTTGCGAAATCCCTTTTCCACTGGTGTAGCGGGCATAAAGATCGCTATACGCCAGCGGGAAACGCTCTTCAAGTTGATCCCACAACTTGCCGGCAATCGTGGCCTGCACGCTCAGATCCCACCAGTGTTGATTAAAAGCATAACGCGCCAGCTGCGCCTGCTCTTGCTGGGTTAGGCTGGTCACCAGATTCGCCCACTCGCTGCGCGCGGTGTTATCCAGCCCCCAGTACATCAGTTCACGAACGCGCGCCATTTCTGCGCCCTGCGTTAGCGTCGTGGAGACATTTCCCTGCGCTTTGTCTATCTGCATAGAGTAATCTTCACCCAGCCGCTGCGCAGCGGCCATCGGGTAAAAACCGCGCTGCTTCATCAGGGCGTGAAGGATCTCTTTGGCTTCATCCTCGCGTCCGCGCTCAAGCAATAAATCCGCCTGCCAGTAGCGCCACTCGTCTTTCTCTTTTGCGTCCATCGGCAAGCGCGAAAGCCAGGTATTCAGCCCACGACGATCGCCGTTGCCAATCGCCATACGCACCCGACGCTCCAGCAAAGAGACCGATTGCGAGCGCATAATCGCATCATCGCGCCAGCGCGCCTGATCGCTGGTGACGTCATTGCCCATCAACCGCCATGCGACAATATCGCGCAGCGTCTGGGTTTGTTCCTCATTCAACTGCTGCGCCTGCACCAGCGACGGGATCATCAGGCGCGCATTTTCCACATCCTGACGCGCTACGCTTTCAAAGGCTTCCGCAGCCATCTGACGGGTAAAATCCGTTGCGCCGGTGGTGGTGGCAAAGGACATCACGCTCAATGGATTGTTGGCAAGATTAATGATAGCCGCCGAAATGGTTTGATAATCAGGCGGCATCTGCCCGGCCAGCAGCGTGACCAGTTTGGTATTACCCGCTTTCATCGCCAGGCGAATACGCTCCAGAAAGGCGAGTGGATCCTGTTTCCCGGAAGCGCGCCATGCGCCAAATAGCTGATCGCACGCATTAGGCTGGCTTTTGCCGCTTAACCACAGCTCTTTCGCGCCAGCCCATGCTTCATCGGCCTGGCCGGTATTCCACTTCGCAAAATAGTAGTTACATTGCGCTTCGGTGGTAGCGGGTTTCTCCGGGCTGAACGCCAGCAGACCACGCCAGTCTTGCCGACGGGCCAGCTCATTAACAAAGCGAGATTTCAGCGTGCGCGCCGCCGGTAGCGTCGGGTTGGCCTGCACAAAGTTAGTCACCGTAATGGCGGGTTGATTCATCAGATCGTCGGTAATCTGACGATATTGCAGGTAGGGGTAAAGCGGATAGGTTTGGAGCGTGGGCAGCAGTTGCTGCACCACGTCCATCTGTTTGTTGTCCCATGCGTTTTTTATCTGCGCGTAACGGTTACGTTGTTCATCCAGTGAATCTGCTCGCGCCACATTGCTGAGGGACAGCAAACAAACGCAGGCCGCCGCGAATCGCCAGGCGGCATGTTTAGCTCTCTGCACAGCTCTTTCCTCTTATCTGTCACGTTTTTGCAGCGTCATGCCGCGTAATGCGTTAATGCTAACCGGGCAACTCGTAACGCGCCACGTTGCGCACACTTTTTTACCTTTCTGGCGTGATTTAACACACCCGTCGCGGCTGGCTGGGATTAAGCCGCGAAAACGGCTACACTCCGCTGTTGAATACCACTCTCATTACAAAGAGGCGAAGTCCAACGTGGCTCAATTCGTATATACCATGCATCGTGTCGGCAAAGTTGTCCCGCCGAAACGTCATATTCTGAAAAATATCTCGCTAAGCTTCTTCCCGGGCGCAAAAATCGGCGTGCTGGGTCTTAACGGTGCCGGTAAGTCTACCCTGCTGCGCATCATGGCCGGCATCGATACAGACATCGAAGGTGAAGCCCGCCCGCAGCCTGGCATTAAGATCGGTTACCTGCCGCAGGAACCGCAGTTGAACCCGGAGCAGACCGTACGTGAATCGGTTGAAGAAGCCGTATCCGAAGTGGTCGAGGCCCTGAAACGTCTGGATGAAGTGTATGAGCTGTATGCCGATCCAGAAGCGGATTTCGACAAACTGGCGGCAGAACAAGGCAAGCTGGAAGAGATTATCCAGGCGCATGACGGTCATAATCTGAATGTGCAACTGGAACGCGCCGCCGACGCGCTGCGCCTGCCGGACTGGGATGCAAAAATTGCCAATCTTTCCGGTGGTGAACGCCGTCGTGTCGCGCTGTGCCGTCTGCTGCTGGAAAAGCCGGACATGCTGCTGCTCGACGAACCCACCAACCACCTGGACGCCGAGTCCGTTGCCTGGCTGGAGCGCTTCCTGCACGACTTCGAAGGCACCGTGGTGGCGATTACCCACGACCGTTACTTCCTCGATAACGTCGCCGGTTGGATCCTCGAACTAGACCGCGGTGAAGGTATTCCGTGGGAAGGCAACTACTCTTCCTGGCTGGAGCAGAAAGATCAGCGTCTGGCGCAGGAAGCCTCTCAGGAAGCGGCCCGTCGTAAATCTATTGAGAAAGAGCTGGAGTGGGTGCGTCAGGGTACGAAAGGCCGTCAATCTAAGGGCAAAGCCCGTCTGGCGCGCTTTGAAGAACTCAACAGCACTGAATATCAGAAACGTAACGAAACCAACGAACTCTTTATTCCACCGGGACCTCGCCTGGGCGATAAAGTGGTTGAAGTCAGCAACCTCAGTAAATCTTACGGCGATCGCCAGCTGATTGATGGCCTGTCATTCTCCGTGCCGAAAGGCGCGATTGTCGGCATTATCGGCCCGAACGGCGCAGGTAAATCCACGCTGTTCCGTATGATGTCCGGCCAGGAGCAGCCTGATGGCGGCACCATTACGCTGGGTGAAACCGTCAAACTGGCCTCGGTTGATCAGTTCCGCGACGCGATGGATAACAGCAAAACCGTGTGGGAAGAAGTTTCCGGCGGGCTGGACATTATGCGCATCGGTAACACTGAAATGCCAAGCCGCGCGTACGTTGGCCGCTTTAACTTTAAAGGCACCGACCAGGGTAAACGCGTGGGCGAGCTGTCCGGCGGTGAGCGCGGTCGTCTGCATCTGGCAAAACTGTTACAGGTTGGCGGCAACATGTTGCTGCTTGACGAACCGACCAACGACCTGGATATCGAGACCCTGCGTGCGCTGGAAAACGCCCTGCTTGAATTCCCGGGCTGTGCGATGGTTATCTCGCACGACCGTTGGTTCCTTGACCGTATCGCCACCCACATTCTGGATTACCAGGACGAGGGCAAAGTGGAGTTCTTCGAAGGTAACTTCACCGAATACGAAGAGTATAAGAAACGCACGCTGGGTGCGGATGCGCTGGAGCCGAAGCGTATTAAGTACAAACGTATCGCCAAATAAGCCGAGACAAAAGCGAATGGGGAGACCCATTCGCTTTCCTCCCAAACGCTCAGCGAAATCCTCTGTAATAAGCGCATAAAAAAGTTTATTTGTTTTTATACTATCTTCGCCGCGATCCAGAGGCAGATGCATTCATTGCAGAAATAATCTAAAACTAAAATCCTGAATAAAACTTACCCCATAGAATAAGCATCCAGCAATTTCATTTTAACAGACTAATGCTTTTAGTATTTGCCATTTTGTCTCTATATTGCTTAACGCTAAGACCAGACGCTAACATGATACTCATTACCTTAGTTAATAAATGAACGCATGGTTATAATTAATGCATATCATTACGGAAGATGTTTTTCTTAAAAACGGATTACAGACATTTATTAAGCAAAAAGAAATAATACTGGATAGTAACGATGTTATTTTAGATTTTGATAATAACTTTATTATTATCACTACATTATCGACACTGAACAGAATAATAAAAAACGAAAATGCATTTGAATGCTACCTATTGTATTCATTTTTGAAAATCAAAAAAGACACAAAACTAACCGAAATATTCCACACGTTAAAACATAAATCGTGGCGAAATAAACAAGGTCAGGAATTGAAAATTACACTAACACAAAAAGAGAGAATGCTGCTTAGCCATATTATTAGTGCAGGTAACAAGAAAAGCAGGCTAATTCACAGTGGGCTGGATATCAAAACGGTCAGTACGCACAAATATAATATGTTAAAAAAGGTGAATCAGCCGTCAATCGCCGCGCTGACGCAGGTGCATAACCGTTGGGAGAACTTTCGTAATCAACCTGCAAACTAACCGATATACAGGCCGCGGAATATACCAGACCGGCCTGCCCTCAGCTTACGGCCCCATTAACTGTTTTACCAGGTCGACGCACTGTAAAAAACGTGAGTCATAATCTGCGGCTTCAACACGCACATACTCGATATTATTTTCCCGCAGCATCGTCACTAATAAATCCTGAAACTCCTTGCGATCGACTGAACTGCCGAGGCTTCTTAGGCCATCATTCACCCACGGCGTATTATTTTCCAGCAGGATCACCAGGTCAAAACGATATTCATCAATCAAAGCCTGAACGAAAGGATGTTCGCGGCCTTCATATTTTTTGCAGAACGCCTGCGTGGTGACAAAATCCGTATCGATAAACGCCACTTTATTGGCGTACTTCACGGCAAAATCGATGTATTGCGCATGTCCGAGAGCAATTTTGTCATAATCAGAATATTGCAGCGCAATTTCGTCACCACCAAGATGAGAAAAGACGTAATCGCGACCATATTCCCATGCGCTGGTGGTATTGAAGATATTGGCGAGTTTATTAACCAGCGTCGATTTACCACTGGATTCTCCGCCCAGAATCGCCACCGTGCGCACAAAAAAGGGCTTCACCTCCGTCGGAATATAATCCCAGTAACGGAACGGGTTCTCGCGGATTTGCGAACCGCTGATATTCATAAAGGTGCGCTTTGGATCGACCAGTACCGCGTCAATCCCCAGATGCTGCCGGTACTGCGGCGCATCAGCCTCTTCGGAAGTGTAAATCCAGTCTGGCGTGATGCCTTTTTCGGTCATAAACGCTTTGATGCCTTTACTCCAGACATCCCAGCCGTGCGGATACGGCTCCATGCCCTCCTCGTTAAAAGCATGAATACGAATATTTTTCTGGTACTTAAAGGTCTGTAGCAGCCAACGCAAACGGTCACTCACCGTCGGTTGTTGCGACATCGCGCTGTCTTCAAACAACTCGCGATCGCGCGTTTCGTCATAACCAAGGATGATATGCAACTCATCCACCTGGCTGCAGGCGCGCTGAATTAAGTAGATATGGCCGGTATGCAGCGGGTAAAACTTGCCGAAAACCACACCAATACTTTTCTGCCGACGGGGAAACTCCAGATCGAGAAAGCGGTGCAGCGCCTCAAGTTTTTGCGCGCTGGGGCTCTTAATTTTGGCATTCAGCAGCTGGCTCAAATAGCCTTTGGTCATACCGCTGGCATCGGCCACCTGCTGTAACGTGCAGCCTTTCTGGCGAATCGCGGTTTTTAAGTAGTCGAATGACGACATTGTTGCCTCCTGCAAAAAATCATTAGCCAATTATAAGTCGTCAAAGACGTTTAACGCATCCGCGAGCTTCTTCACACCAAAAATTTGCATTCCTTCTGGCACTTTTTTCGGCACATTTGCCGACGGGACAATCGCGCGGCGGAAGCCATGCTTCGCGGCTTCTGAAATGCGCTCCTGGCCGCTGGGCACCGGGCGAATTTCTCCCGCCAGCCCCACTTCGCCAAACACCACTAAATCCTGCGGCAACGGTC
This sequence comes from Kosakonia pseudosacchari, assembly GCF_900184035.1. GTDB lineage: Bacteria > Pseudomonadota > Gammaproteobacteria > Enterobacterales > Enterobacteriaceae > Kosakonia > Kosakonia pseudosacchari. The sequence goes on along the minus strand of NZ_FXWP01000010.1, from coordinate 265,312 downwards.
TGTCACGCAGGCTGGAAACCATCGCCAGCAATAGCGCCAAATCGGCGCTGGTTTCGGTTACTTTGACCCCGCCAACCACGTTGACGAACACGTCCTGATCCGCCATCTGCAAACCACCGTGGCGATGCAGCACCGCCAGTAAAATCGCCAGGCGGTTTTGCTCCAGTCCCACCGCCACGCGGCGCGGATTGGACATCATTGAGTGATCGACCAACGCCTGAATTTCGACTAACAGCGGGCGAGTGCCTTCCCACACCACCATCACCGAACTGCCGGAAGTCACTTCATCGCCGCGGCTTAAAAAAATCGCCGACGGATTGCTGACTTCACGCAGCCCCTGTTCGGTCATGGCGAACACGCCGAGTTCGTTGACTGCGCCGAAACGGTTTTTATGGCTGCGCAAGGTGCGAAAACGTGAATCCGCGTCGCCGTCGAGCAGCACCGAGCAGTCAATACAGTGTTCGAGCACCTTCGGCCCGGCCAGCGAACCATCTTTGGTAACGTGGCCGACCATCACAATCGCCACGCCGCGCGTTTTCGCAAAGCGCGTCAGATAAGCCGCCGTTTCACGCACCTGCGCCACGCTGCCGGGCGACGACTGGATATCAGCCATGTGCATGACCTGAATCGAGTCGATCACCATCAGCTTCGGCTGTTCCTCTTCAGCGATCATGCAGATTTGTTCGATGCTGGTTTCCGACAGCATATTGAGGTTACCGGTCGGCAGGCCCAGGCGATGCGCGCGCATCGCTACCTGCTGCAATGACTCTTCGCCGGTGACATACAACGTTTTCATCTGCTCGGCGAGCTTACACAGCGTCTGCAACAACAACGTGGATTTACCCGCGCCGGGGTTGCCGCCAATCAGAATCGCGCTACCGGGAACCACACCGCCGCCCAGTACGCGGTCGAACTCTTTAAAACCGGTGGAAAAACGCGGCAGTTCTTCAAGGCTGATATCCGCCAGTTTCTGCACTTTTGATACACCAGCGCTGCCCGCATAACCGGAAAGGCGCTCATTACGCGCCACGGTGGGCGAAGCGGCAACACGCACTTCCGTAATGGTGTTCCATGCGTGACAGGCGCTGCACTGCCCCTGCCAGCGCGGATAATCCGCACCGCATTCATTACAGACAAACGCACGTTTGGGAGCTTTCGCCACAATAACCTCTACTTCTTATTAATGCTGCCGGAAAGAATACAAAATACGCCCATCAGATCGGCGTGACGAATGGTGACTTCCGCCTTCTCATTCACTTTGGGTTTGGCATGAAACGCAATACCGAGCCCGGCGGCCTTGATCATCGGCAAATCGTTCGCGCCATCGCCAATCGCCACCGTTTGCTCCGGCGCGATTTCATATTTTTCAGCCAGTTGCTTCAGCGTATTGGCTTTGAACTGCGCATCAACGATATCGCCCAACACCTGGCCGGTGAATTTACCGTCCATGATCTCAAGTTCGTTGGCGACCGCCGCCGTCAAATGCAGCTTATCGCGCAGGTAATCGGCAAAGAAAGTAAAACCGCCCGAGGCGATAGCCACTTTCCAGCCTAATGTTTCCAGCTTCAACACCAGTTGCACCAGCCCCGGCATTAACGGCAGTTTTTCCCGCACCTGCAGCAAAATATTGGCATCAGCGCCTTTCAGCGTCGCCACGCGGCTGCGCAGGCTGGCGGCAAAATCGAGCTCGCCGCGCATCGCACGTTCGGTCACTTCCGCCACCATTTCGCCGGTGCCGGCAAGCTTAGCGATCTCATCAATACATTCGATTTGAATGGCGGTGGAGTCCATATCCATCACCAGCAGCCCTGGCGAGCGCAGATGCGGGATTTTCCCCAGCGGGGCGACATCCATACCTTCGTCGTGCGCCAGGCGCGTCGCGCGCGGCGTCAACGAACCCGCCAGGCGAAGAACCTGATAATCGTCAACGCTCCACGCGGCAACAATCACCATTGCCGCACCCAATTTACGCTGATAGGTCGTCAGACGTTGCTTATCCAGATTACGCGCGTACAGCAGCCAGCCACTGCGACCAGCGTGATAGTCGAGAGGCATTACCTCATCGCCACTTAAAGAGAGCGGCAATCCCGGCCACTGAGAAACATCATCGGGCAGATCGCACCAGGTCAAACTGTTAGGCATTAAAGCTCCTGTAAAAACGTTCGCGCCAGAAAGCATCGGAGGGGAAAATAACGCATGAGGCTACCTTGTAACCAGCGCTTCTGGCAACATTAAGCCTCAAATTTTCAACAGGTGGAATATGGCTCGCGCAAAACTTAAATTTCGGCTGCATCGCGCCGTAATCGTCCTCATCTGTCTGGCACTGCTGGTCGCACTGATGCAGGGCGCATCCTGGTTCAGCCAAAACCATCAGCGCCAGCGCAATCCGCAGTTTGAAGAGCTGGCGAGAACGCTGGCACGCCAGGTGACGCTGAATCTCACGCCGCTGATGCGCACCGAAACCCCGGACGAAAAACGGATCAACGTCGTGCTGCGCCAGCTCACTGAAGAGAGCCGCATTCTGGATGCCGGGGTGTACGATGCGCAAGGCGATCTCATCGCGCGCTCCGGCGAAAGTATTGATGTGCGTGACCGGCTGGCGCTGGACGGCAAAAAAGCAGGCGGCTATTTCAACCAGCAAATTGTTGAGCCGATTCAGGGAAAGAGCGGCCCGCTGGGCTACCTGCGCCTGACGCTGGATACGCACACGCTGGCGACAGAAGCCAGGCAGGTGGATAACACCACCAATATTCTGCGCCTGATGTTGCTGCTGTCGCTGGCCATTGGCGTCGTGCTGACGCGCACCCTGTTGCAGGGCAAACGCACGCGCTGGCAGCAGTCGCCGTTTTTGCTGACGGCCAACAAATCCGTCCCGGAAGAAGAAGAGCAACAAAAGAAAGAGTAGCTCTGGCCGCTACCGGTAAAAATTACAGGTTACAGAAAGGAAATCTGCTATGTCGACGCTTCGTCTGCTTATCTCTGACTCGTACGATCCCTGGTTCAACCTGGCGGTGGAAGAGTGCATTTTCCGCCAGATGCCCGCCACGCAACGCGTACTGTTCTTATGGCGCAACGCGGATACGGTGGTAATTGGGCGGGCGCAAAACCCGTGGAAAGAGTGCAATACCCGCCGCATGGAAGAAGATAACGTGCGGCTGGCAAGGCGTAGCAGCGGTGGCGGCGCGGTATTCCATGACCTCGGCAATACTTGTTTCACCTTTATGGCGGGAAAGCCGGAGTACGACAAAACCATCTCCACGGCGATTGTGCTTAATGCCCTGAATTCCCTGGGTGTGACCGCAGAAGCCTCCGGGCGCAACGACCTGGTGGTGAAAACGGCAGAAGGCGATCGCAAAGTGTCTGGTTCAGCCTACCGGGAAACCAAAGATCGTGGCTTCCATCATGGCACGTTATTGCTGAACGCCGATCTTAGCCGTCTGGCCAATTACCTCAATCCGGACAAGAAAAAGCTGCAAGCCAAAGGAATCACGTCGGTGCGCGGGCGCGTGGCGAATCTGGTGGATCTGCTGCCGGGCATTACCCATCAGCAAATCTGTGAAGCGATCACCGAAGCCTTCTTTGCTCACTATGGCGAACGGGTCACGGCGGAAGTTATCTCGCCAGATAAAACCCCGGACTTACCCAATTTCGCCGAAACCTTCGCCCGCCAGAGTAGCTGGGAGTGGAACTTCGGCCAGGCACCGGCGTTCAGCCATCTGCTTGATGAGCGCTTTACCTGGGGCGGTGTGGAACTGCATTTTGACGTGGAAAAAGGCCACATCACCCGCACACAGGTGTTTACCGATAGCCTCAACCCCGCGCCGTTAGAAGCGCTGGCCGCACGTTTGCAGGGCTGCCTCTACCGCGCAGATATGCTGGCGCAGGAGTGTGATGCGCTATTAGTCGATTTTCCTGAGCAGGAACAAGAACTTCGCGAGCTTTCCGCATGGATTGCCAGCGCGGTGAGGTAGCCCTGTAATGACTGACTACGCCAGCCGTTGTGCGATCCGTTCCAGTTGGGCGACGTTATCGCCCATTTGCCGGGCGATTTGGTGAAACGCCTCACTAATGCGCTCATCTGCAGCCACTGTTTGCCAGAATCTTTGCGCCAGTGGGATAGCGAAGCTCCAGGCGGCCTTGCTGACCGACGTATCCAGCGCCAGTTCGATAGCATCGCTACGCATTGCGCCCGAACTGGCAGGGGCAAAGGCCATCGGCAACATATCGTAGACAGGCGTTAACCCCATCGGCGGCGCAGAAAAGTAAAACGACAGATTTCCCGCATGCATATCGCTGTTGGCGATCAGGCGACCAAACGCCCAGAGTTGCTCCGTCTGCGCTACAACCTCTTCACCCACCAGCCGCTGGCTGGCAAGTTCAGCGACACTTTTCGGCCATGTACCTGGCACAGGGGCATACTCACTTTTTAGAGCCTCCAGAGAGACAATGGCACGCCGTCCTTCCGTACCGACACAATCAAAGCGCACACTTTCCAGAAAAATCTGGCGGCTTTCATTGCTAAGTACTCTGGCTGCACTGACCGGGATATTCGCAGCCCTCAGCACGTTCAGCGCAATCGACTCCGCTACCAGTAAATCTCCCCAGCGTTGAGAAGAAGCAGATACCTGTGGCGCGGTAAATTTGACCAATACATGAGCCGGCCCGGTTTCCGTCTGCGCAAAACAGGTAAATTTCGGCTGCTCTCCACCCGCAGATGAACCGGTGATCTCTCCTTCCAGCGCATCGCTTGCAAACGCTGCGTAGGCACTGACTTTTTCACGCGCTGCTATAGCCGTGGGCCGCATCGTCTGCACCCAACGTTGATAACTGGCGTCGCCAATCAGCCAGCCTCCCGGGTTCTCGCCGCTAAAGACCGAGAGCGCGAACAATACATCCTCTTCCTGCCACAGGTGAATATCTTCCGGCAGGCCAAACTGACGGGCGATGTTCCGCCCCCATGATCGCCCTAAAAAACCCTGCGGCCGCAGATCGGTGAGATACCATGGCAGACCGTCAAACCATTGCCAGCCACCCTCTTCTAATGTGACCAGACAACTGCCCTGTGGCCAGCATGTGTGTAGTTCGCCCCACTTGTAAACATGGCCTTGTTCATCAATTCTGCGTAATGCAAAACGCTCAATACCACGTACAGGGCGTAACAAGGCATAGCGCGTAGCACGTGCTTTACCAAATTGCAGTACCTGTGGCTCGGTGGCAACCAGCCGTGAAAAGGTTGCCTGACTAATCTTTAGTACCGTACGTAAAGCCAGCGCTGACTGTGGCCCTTGTAGCAGAAGATCGGTAAGCACACTCATCAATGGATAGATTCCTGAATAGATACTTGAATAAATTTATAGCACTATTTTTATGAATTGAAAGGAAAAAACGGAAAGAAGAGATATTAAAATGAATAAATAAAAGGGCAGAGAACCTGCCCTTAGAAATGAAACTTACGCTTTATCACCCAGCAGGACAGATTCCAGCGCAATTTTGATCATGTCGTTGAAGGTGGTCTGACGCTCAGCGGAAGTGGTCTGCTCATGCGTACGGATATGGTCGGAAACGGTGCAGATGGTCAGCGCTTTCGCACCGAACTCCGCCGCAACGCCGTAAATGCCCGCTGCTTCCATTTCCACGCCCAGGATGCCGTATTTTTCCATTACGTCGAACATTTCACCGTCCGGGGAGTAGAACAGATCGGCGGAGAACAGGTTGCCCACGCGCGCGTCTACGCCCAGCGCTTTTGCCGCATCAACCGCGTTACGCACCATGTCGAAATCCGCAATCGCCGCGAAATCGTGATCTTTGAAACGCATACGGTTCACTTTGGAATCAGTGCAGGCACCCATACCAATAACGATGTCACGCAGTTGCACGTCCATACGTACCGCGCCGCAGGAGCCGACACGAATGATTTTTTTCACGCCGAAATCGGTGATCAGCTCTTTGGTGTAGATGGAGCAGGACGGGATACCCATACCGTGGCCCATAACAGAAATTTTGCGGCCTTTATAAGTGCCGGTGTAACCCAGCATGCCGCGCACGTTGTTCACTTCGCGGTAGTCTTCGAGAAAAGTTTCCGCAATATGTTTTGCACGCAGCGGGTCGCCCGGCATCAACACTACGTCAGCGAAATCGCCCATTTCTGCATTAATATGTGGGGTAGCCATCGTCAATTCCTTTATGTCGTTGTCGTTGAAACAGAAAGGGCGGGAAGCTCCCGCCCAAAATCATCAGAACATGGCCTTGCCATATTCCATATCAGAGACGCCAAAGTACTTCGCAACCGTCTGACCAATATCGGCGAAAGTGTCACGGTGACCCAGCGAGCCCGGTTTCACTTTCGGGCCGTAAACCAGTACCGGGATGTGCTCGCGGGTATGGTCGGTGCCTTTCCAGGTCGGATCGCAGCCGTGATCGGCGGTCAGGATCAGAATGTCGTCTTCACCAACCAATTCCATCAGTTCCGGCAGGCGACGGTCAAACAACTCCAGCCCAGCGGCATAACCCGCTACATCGCGACGATGACCCCATGATGAGTCAAAATCGACGAAGTTGGTAAAGACGATTGTCTTATCACCGGCTTCTTTCATCTCTTTAATGGTCGCGTCAAACAGCGCATCCAGGCCGGTGGCTTTCACTTTTTTGGTGATGCCGCAGTTGGCATAGATATCGGCGATTTTACCGACCGAAACCACGTGGCCATCTTTCTCTTCGACCAGTTTTTGCAGCACGGTGGCTGACGGTGGTTCAACGGCCAGATCATGGCGGTTACCGGTACGCTGGAAATTACCTGCTTTGTCGCCAACAAACGGGCGCGCAATCACGCGGCCAATGTTATAACCGCCTTCGGTCAGCTCTTCACGCGCGATTTCGCACAGCTCATACAGCTTGTCCAGTCCAAAGGTCTCTTCGTGGCAGGCAATCTGGAACACCGAGTCCGCAGAGGTGTAGAAAATCGGCTTGCCGGTTTTCATGTGCTCTTCGCCGAGCTGGTCAAGGATCACCGTACCGGACGAGTGGCAGTTGCCGAGGTAACCCGGCAGATTTGCGCGTTTCACCAGCTTATCCAGCAGTTCCTGCGGGAAGCTGTTCTCGGTGTCGCTAAAGTAACCCCAGTCGAACAGCACCGGCACACCGGCGATTTCCCAGTGGCCTGACGGCGTATCTTTCCCGGAAGAGAGCTCATGCGCCCATGCGTAAGCACCGGTGATTTCTGCGTTGGCGTCCATCCCGGCAGGAATAAAGCCTGTAGCGCCTTCATGCGCCTTCGCCAGACCCAGACGGGTCAGATTAGGTAAATTCAGCGGGCCTTTGCGCCCGGTGTCGGCTTCACCTTTCGCGCAAACTTCAGCGATGTGACCGAGGGTATCGGAACCCACGTCGCCAAAGCGCTCCGCGTCTTCGGTCGCGCCGATGCCGAAAGAGTCCAGCACCATAATAAATGCACGTTTCATATGTTCTCCGTACCTTGTGCTTTGTAAAAAAGCGATCAGATCAGTATACCGCTATTCAGTAATGCGGCGATAGACCGTCGGTGTCTCTTTTGGTGCGCTGTCGCCCATCGTAATGGCCGCTTTCACCGCCTGCGCAGCCTCTTGCCAGCTGGCTTCGTCTTTGGCGTGGATAACGGCCAGCGGTCGCTGACCATCAACGCGTTCGCCCAGACGCACCATATCGGTAAAGCCGACGCTGTAATCAATATTGTCCGACGCCTGGCGACGACCGCCGCCCATCGACACCACCGCCATACCCAGCGCGCGCGTATCCATCGCCGTGATAAACCCTTCATCATCGGCATATACCGCTTTGCTGAGCGTCGCCGTTGGCAGGTATTTCGCGTAATTTTCCACGAAATCGCGCGGCCCTTTTTGCGCCGCAACCATACGACCAAAGACCTCGGCCGCTTTACCGTTATCCAGCACCGCTTGCAGCTTCGCTCGCGCATCGGCGTCATCTTGCGCCAGCTTGCCGGAGATCAGCATCTCCACGCACAGCGCCATGGTGACGTCAAACAGGCGCGGATTGCGGTATTCACCGGTCAGGAACTGCACCGCTTCGCGCACTTCCACCGCGTTGCCCGCGCTGGAAGCCAGCACCTGGTTCATATCGGTCAACAGTGCGGTAGTCCGCACGCCAGCGCCGTTGGCAACGCCAACAATCGCTTCCGCCAGTTGTTCAGACAGGGCGTAAGTCGGCATAAATGCGCCGCTGCCCACTTTGACGTCCATCACCAGTGCATCCAGCCCCTCGGCCAGTTTTTTGGCGAGGATAGAAGCCGTGATTAACGGGATAGAGTCCACCGTCGCGGTAATATCGCGGGTGGCGTAGAAACGTTTATCCGCTGGTGCCAGCGAATTGGTCTGGCCGATAATCGCCACACCGACATCCTTAATAATTTCGCGAAAACGGTTATCTTCCGGGAAGATATCAAACCCCGGGATCGCTTCCAGTTTGTCGAGCGTGCCGCCAGTATGACCAAGTCCGCGCCCGGAAATCATCGGAATATAGCCGCCGCAGGCCGCCACCATCGGGCCGAGCATCAACGAGGTAACATCGCCCACACCGCCGGTCGAGTGTTTATCCACCACCGGGCCGTTAAGATCGAGCGGTTTCCAGTCCAGAACGGTGCCTGAATCTCGCATCGCCATGGTCAGCGAAACGCGCTCCGGCATCGTCATGTCGTGGAAGAAAATGGTCATTGCCAGAGCAGCAATCTGCCCTTCAGAAACGGTGTTATCGCGTATTCCGTTGATAAAGAAACGGATTTCTTCATCACTCAGCGCGAGACCATCGCGTTTTTTTCGAATAATTTCTTGAGCGAGAAACAAGGTAACCCCCTGAGGAATAAAGCCGGAAAATCCATTTAGGCCGGGTAACAGTCCGCTACCCGGCAATGACAAATTAATAGCTGCTTGCGCTCTTACCGTCGCCGTGGCCCAACGCTTTCAGCAGACTTGCCAGCAGGCTGGAAGCCCCAAAACGGTAATGACGGGCATCGACCCAATCGGCGCCAAACAGATCGTCGGCAATGGCCAGATACTGCTGCGCATCTTCCGCGCTACGCACGCCACCAGCCGGTTTGAAACCGACGGTTTTCTCAACGCCCATATCGCGAATCACTTCCAGCATGATGCGTGCACTTTCCGGAGTCGCATTTACCGGCACTTTACCGGTCGACGTTTTAATGAAATCTGCACCGGCTTTAATGGCGATTTCAGACGCTTTACGGATCAGCGCTTCCGTTTTCAGCTCACCGGTTTCGATAATCACTTTCAGTAGTACGTTCGACGCCGCACAAGCCTCTTTACAGGCTTTCACCAGATCAAACCCCACCTGCTCGTTACCGGCGATCAGTGCGCGGTACGGGAATACCACGTCAACTTCATCCGCGCCGTAAGCAATGGCGGCGCGCGTTTCGGCCAGAGCGATGTCGATATCGTCGTTACCATGCGGGAAGTTGGTCACGGTTGCGATACGCACATCCGGCGTACCTTGCGCGTTCAGGGTTTTGCGCGCAATCGGGATAAAACGCGGGTAGATACAGATGGCGGCGGTATTGCCCACCGGGGTTTTTGCCTGATGACACAGGGCGATGACTTTCTCGTTGGTGTCATCATCATTCAGGGTGGTCAGGTCCATCAATTTCAACGCACGCAGGCTACTTGCCGTTAAATCACTCATCATTCTCTCCGACGGCGTAATGCCGGTTTTCTGTTCGGGTTTGTTAGTATTTTAACATCAACCCACTTTCACACTTCGACACCCATCACAGTTAATGAAAACTAAATTCACGTTTGCAAAACCATAATGGGACATTGATCAAATTTTTAAATTCACATCGGTAATGATTGCGCTGACAGGGAACGGGATCAAAAGCGACAAACAGCCGGCTCCGTACACTCATCGCCATCACTCAAGGAAATAAGAGGAACGATGATGTCCCCGTCTGTTGATCCTTTATTGCTGTCACGCTGCCAGCAGATTGTTACCAGCCCAACGCTCACACCGGAACAAAAGCGCCACTTCCTGGCGCTGGAAGCGGAAAACGCCCTGCCCTATCCGGCGTTGCCGCAAGCGGCACGCGCAGCACTAGATGAGGGTGCCATCTGCGATATGTTTGAGGGCCACGCCCCCTACAAACCGCGCTATGTGCTGCCGGATTACGCCAAATTTCTTGCAAACGGTTCCGCCTGGCTGGAGCTGGAAGGGGCAAAAGATCTCGATGATGCCCTCTCGTTGCTGACGATCCTCTACCACCATGTTCCATCAGTGACATCAATGCCTGTTTATCTCGGTCAGCTTGATGCCCTGCTACAACCATATGTTAAAATTCTAACACAACACGAGATCGATATCCGCATAAAACGTTTCTGGCGCTACCTCGACAGAACGCTTCCAGACGCCTTTATGCATGCCAATATTGGCCCATACGATACCCCCGTTACGCGCGCCATTTTACGCGCGGATGCAGAACTGAAGCAGGTTGCGCCAAACTTAACCTTCATCTATGACCCGGATATTACGCCAGATGATCTTCTGCTGGAGGTGGCGCGTAATATTTGCGAATGCAGCAAACCGCACATCGCCAACGGCCCGGTGCATGATAATATTTTCACAAAAGGCGGCTACGGTATTGTAAGTTGCTACAACTCTCTGCCGCTGGGCGGTGGCGGCAGCACGCTGGTACGCCTCAATCTGAAAGGGATCGCTGAGCGTAGCGCGTCATTGGAGGATTTTTTTACCCGTCAGCTGCCACACTATTGCCAGCAGCAAATAGCTATTATCGATGCCCGCTGCGATTTTCTGTATCAACAATCCGGCTTCTTTGAGCATAGCTTCTTGGTGCAGGAAGGGCTGATTTCTGCCAACCGTTTTGTGCCTATGTTTGGTATGTATGGGCTGGCCGAAGCGGTCAATACGCTGTGCGAAAAAGCCGGTCTCGCCGCGCGTTATGGCCACGATGAACAGGCCAACGCGCTCGGTTACCGCATCAGTGAACAACTGGCGAGCTTTGTGGCAGACACGCCGGTAAAACATGGCTGGCGACAGCGCGCCATGCTCCATGCGCAATCGGGAATCAGCTCCGACACTGACACCACGCCAGGCGCGCGGCTGCCTTATGGCGACGAACCGGATCCGATTACCCATCTTCTCACCGTCGCGCCGCATCATGCGTGGTATCACGCCGGGATCAGCGACATCTTGACCCTCGATGAAACGGTGAAACACAACCCGCAAGCGATCGTGCAACTCTGTCTTGGCGCGTTTAAAGCGGGCATGCGCGAATTCACCGCTAACGTCGCAGGCAACGATCTGGTTCGCGTCACCGGGTATATGGTGCGCCTGTCAGATATCAAGAAATTCCGTGCCGAAGGCTCACGCACCAATACCACCTGGCTGGGTGAAGAGGCAGCGCGTAACACGCCTATTCTGGATCGACAACCCCGCGTGGTCAGCCATGAACAGCAGATGCGCTTTCGTCAGTAAAATCCTCCCGTTCTCCTGCGTGGACGGGCCAGGCAGCCGGCTGGCACTGTTTTTACAGGGCTGCAATATGCACTGTAAAAGCTGCCATAACCCGTGGACTATCGGTCGCTGCAACCACTGCGGTGGTTGTGTGGCAGGTTGTCCACAACAGGCGCTCTCCTTCAATGGCGCAGAAGTGCAATGGAACGCAACGCGTTGCGAGCAGTGCGACACGTGCCTTCGCATGTGCCCGCAGCACGCCACGCCAATGGCGCAGAGAATGACGGTTGAACAGGTTATGGCGCAGATCCGCAAAGTGGCGCTGTTTATTGAAGGCATTACCGTCAGCGGCGGCGAAGCAACGTTGCAACTACCGTTTCTGCATGCGCTGTTCTCCGCCTTGCGCCATGACGCTCAACTGCGCCATCTGAGTTGCCTGGTCGACAGTAACGGCCTGCTTAGCGAAACCGGCTGGCGCAAGCTGTTGCCGGTCTGTGACGGCGCGATGATCGATCTCAAAGCCTGGGGCAACGAGCGCCACCGTGTTCTTACCGGACGGGATAATGCGCCAGTGAAAACCAGCCTGCGGCTACTGGCGACAGAGAAGAAATTAGCGGAGTTGCGCCTGCTGGTGATCCCGGAACAGAGCGATTATCTCGCGCATATTGATGCGCTGGCAGCCTTTATTCATCAACTCGGCGAGGTGCCGGTGCGGCTAAACGCCTTCCATGCGCATGGCGTGTACGGTGAGGCGCAGACATGGCGCAGCGCCACGCCGGAGGATGTGGAACCACTGGCGCAGGCACTACGGGAACGGGGCGTGAAAACCGTGCTGCGCCCGGCGTTATATCTGTAGCGCAAAGAGCCGCTGCGTATTTTCCAGCAGCGCCTGGGCAATGACATCTGGTGCTTCGCGGCGTAACTCGCACAAAACGTCGAACACTTGCGCTGCCCGCTCAGGCCGGTTGGGTTGGCCCTGAAAACCATTGAGCGGCATGTCCGGCGCATCCGTTTCCAGCAGCAATGCAGAAAGCGGCAACTGCGCTATTACGTCACGGGTTTTACTGGCGCGCGGGTAGGTAATGGTGCCGCCCACGCCGATGCAATAACCCAGTTCAACAAAGCGCTGCGCCTGTTGCAGGCTACCGGCAAAACCATGCACCACGCCACGACGGGGTAAATCATGTTTTTTTAAATGCATCGCCAGTTTGTCATGCGTGCGGCGTGAATGGAGGATCACCGGCAGATCAAAGCGTTTTGCCAGTTTTAGTTGTGCGTCTAACACCTGCTGCTGGCGCGAAAATTGCGGATCGTCGCGGTAAAGATCGAGGCCAATTTCCCCTATCGCCACCACTTTCTCAGGCTTTGTCGCAAGCATCTGTTCAAGTTGTTGCAGGCTTTCCTCGCTGTGCTCTTCTATCACAATCGGGTGTAGCCCCAGCGCGGCGTACAGCGCGGTATGCTGGTGCGCTAAATGGCAAACGCGATCAAAATAACGCGCGGCGATCGCCGGAACAATAATGCGCTCCACGCCAGCGTCGCCCGCTCGGGCGATACTCGCCGCCTCATCGCTGTAAAAAGGCGGGAAATCGAAATGACAGTGGGTATCGATAAAGCGGAAACTCACGCCGTATCCTCTTTGTTGATGGGTAAATCGTTGGCCTGCTCGACGCTGACCAGCGGCGTATCCAGCGCGTCGTTGGCCACCGCAGCCGGTGGAACAACACGCGTCGCAGGCGCGATAACTGGCGAGTGGCGCACCAGCGGCGGGGTTTCCGCCAGCAATTTGCCCACAGTCGCCAGGAAATAGCGCCCGCACAAACGCCCGATTTTATAATCCTCGCGCAGCGCCGGTAAACGGCTACCCAGTGCCATGCTGTTCAACAACTTCGGCGGATAGATTTCAAAAATACGCAGTTTACCCGGCGGCGCTTCGATAAAGCGTTGGATTGCCATGTAACTTTTCTCATGGTGCTGCACCAGATTGATTAAGGATTGCAGGCTGCTCTCTCCCAGCCAGCGTTCCATCCGTTTGAACCACTGGGGCGTGTAGTACATTTGTGACGGGACAGTACGGATCACTACAATCGTGTTCGCGCCGCGTTTTGCCGCCTCCTGCACCGGAATGGCATCGCTAACACCGCCATCGAGATAATTTATGCCATCAAGCATCACGCCCGGACGATAAAAGCCGGGGATCGCACTGGAAGCACGGATCAAATCGAGCCATGTCTGATGCGTAGGGGAGAAATAGGCTGCGGAGTAATCATCCTGCCGACAAGCACACATATAAAACGCTTTGCCCGCATCGAAAGTCCGCGCCGCGTAGTCCATGGCCAGCGGCATCTGGCTTGAGGTCGATTCAACCAGCCAGTCGAGATCGATAAGGTTGCCGCCGCGCACAAAGCGCACCGGATTGAAAAATTCCCGCGAGGTGGTGTAGCGCATGATCACTTTGCGTGCGTAACCAGGTTGGTTGCAGACATAAGCGGAAAGGTTTTGCGCACCGGCAGAACTGCCAAAATAGAGGTCGAAAGGATTAAATTCCGCACGCATGAACTCGTCCAGAACGCCAGCGGTAAAAATACCTCGCTGTCCACCGCCCTCGCATACAAGCGCAAGCCTGCCCGGGCGAAAGGGTTTTAACGCCAGCGGCGCGATGTTGCCGAGCGTAACGGGAATATGCTGGCCCACTCTGCTTTCCTTATTGATGCGCTGAATGTCTCAAAGTAGCGCACTTTTCCCGCAGCCGAAACAGCAAAGCCAGTCACAAGGACTGGCTTTAATGTAACCGAAATTTAAGCGTGTAATACGCTATGGACGCCGACGTCCCATAAACAGGCTGACGAGGAACAGGATGATACCGACGATAAAGACAATTTTCGCGGCTCCTGCTGCCGTACCCGCAAGACCACCAAAGCCCAGTGCGGCGGCAATTAACGCGATAACCAGAAATATAATGCCCCAACGAAACATAAAACTCTCCTTTACCATAGTTAATTTCAACCGCTTAAGGTGGACGCTCAGGATGCCCACCGGCGATGTTTTTCCTGGTACGTGCTTGTCATACCCGGCTTGAACCGGGTAGTGACGTTTTCAGGATTAGTTACTTCACTTTGAGATCGTTCTTCACGCTTTTCACGCCGTCGATTGCTTTGGCGATACTTTCAGCGCGTTCACTTTGTGCCTGTGAATCTACGGTACCGGACAACTGCACCACGCCATCGGTGGTTTCAACCTTCACCTTACGGGAAGGGACAACATCGTCGGCCAGCAGTTTTGCTTTGATTTCACTGGTTGTTGCGGTATCGCCCGCATAACCTTTCATGGTCTTGTTTTTGCCGTCACGCACGTGCAGCTTATCGCTCACAGAAACCACACCCTCTACGCCTTTCGCTACGGAGACGGCTTTTTCTGCCTGCGCCTGGCTCTCAACAAAGCCGCTCAGCGTGACCACTTTTTTGTCCGTTTTCACGGAGATATCAGTGCTTTTAATGTCTTCATGATCCACCAGCGCCGCTTTAACTTTCGCGGTGATGGTGCTGTCATCCATGAAACCACCGACTTTATTCATTGAGCTATCGATTGATTCCCCTGCACTGGAAGCAGCATTTTGCGCTTTGTCGGTGGTAGTCTCCGCAGCGAATGCGGAACCACTTGCCAGAACAGAGCCCAGCATTACGGCCAGCAGAGTTTTGGAAATAGTCAGTTTTTTCATAGTCATCGATGTTATTCCTGTTGGTTTGCCCACAATTTGGGCCATAAGCAGCAACGTGTGCCGCTCTACTGCTGTGGTGAAAACCACCCAATTCAGCAACTGATGACGCGTTTACAATCCCGCCGAACATCGCGCTAAAGCAGTTGTTAATATTCCTTTGCGAAGAAATGAGTGGATAAAAGACTATACTTCACGCATTGAACAGGACTTTTATCCACCCGATTTGTCATCACTTTGTTAAATATAGATCACAATCGACAAAAATCATGGCCGGGTGGGTAAAAAACGAACAAATGGAGGCGAAATGACGGGTTTTAAGAACAATCCGCAAGGGGCTAATTAGACAGGAGAAGTGACAGAGCACGGCGCAAACCGTGCTCTGCAGAAGGATTAATGCTCGCGAGTTTTGTGGAAAGTCACTTCCGGATAGCGTTCCTGTGTCAGATTCAGGTTTACCATCGTTGGGGCGATGTAGGTCAGGTTATCACCGCCATCAAGCGCCAGCTGGATTTCGTTCTTACGTTTGAATTCCTCGAATTTCTTCACGTCAGTACTTTCAACCCAGCGTGCCGTCGCCACGTTCACAGACTCGTACACCGCTTCCACGTTGTATTCGCTCTTCAGACGGGAAACCACCACGTCAAACTGCAGCACACCCACCGCGCCGACAATCAGATCGTTGTTAGCGATGGGACGGAACACCTGCACCGCGCCCTCTTCTGAAAGCTGAACCAGGCCTTTAAGTAACTGTTTCTGCTTCAGCGGGTCACGCAGACGGATGCGACGGAACAGTTCCGGTGCGAAGTTCGGAATACCGGTGAACTTCATCATCTCGCCCTGGGTGAAGGTGTCACCAATCTGGATCGTACCGTGGTTATGCAGACCAATAATGTCACCCGGGTAGGCTTCTTCCACATGAGAGCGATCGCCGGCCATAAAGGTCAGCGCGTCAGAGATAACCACATCTTTGCCGGTGCGCACCTGGCGCAGCTTCATGCCCTTCTCATAACGGCCAGAAACCACACGCATAAACGCCACGCGGTCGCGGTGTTTCGGGTCCATGTTGGCCTG
Organism: Kosakonia pseudosacchari; assembly: GCF_900184035.1. Classification (GTDB taxonomy): domain Bacteria; phylum Pseudomonadota; class Gammaproteobacteria; order Enterobacterales; family Enterobacteriaceae; genus Kosakonia; species Kosakonia pseudosacchari. Next base: position 249,054 of record NZ_FXWP01000010.1, on the reverse strand, counting down.
AATTTTAAAGACAAAGCCGGTGAATTTGTCATCATCTGCTTTCACTTCGCGGGTGTCGGTTTTACGCGGCATTGGCGCAGGCGCCCACTCCACCAGACCGTCCAGCATATGATCGACACCAAAGTTACCCAGCGCGGTACCAAAGAAGACAGGCGTTAATTCACCGTTCAGGAACAGCTCTTTATCGAACTCGTTCGATGCGCCCTGCACCAGCTCCAGCTCATCGCGCAGCTGCTGTGCCAGGTCTTCGCCCACGGCTTTATCCAGATCCGGGTTGTTCAGCCCTTTAACGATGCGCACCTCCTGGATGGTGTGCCCCTGCCCTGTCTGATACAGGTAAGTTTCATCTTTATAGAGGTGATAAACGCCCTTGAACAACTTACCGCAGCCAATCGGCCAGGTGATCGGCGCACAGGCGATCTTCAGCTCATTTTCCACTTCATCCAGCAGCTCCATCGGATCGCGAATGTCACGGTCAAGTTTGTTCATAAAGGTGAGGATCGGCGTATCGCGCAGACGGGTAACTTCCATCAGCTTACGGGTCCGATCTTCAACCCCTTTTGCCGCATCGATAACCATCAGGCAGCAGTCCACGGCCGTCAGTGTGCGGTAGGTATCTTCGGAGAAGTCTTCGTGCCCCGGGGTATCCAGCAGATTGACCAGGCTGGTTTTATACGGGAACTGCATCACGGAGGTGGTAATAGAGATCCCACGCTGCTTTTCCATCTCCATCCAGTCGGATTTCGCGTGCTGGCTGGAACCGCGCCCTTTTACCGTACCGGCGGTTTGAATCGCCTGTCCGAACAGCAGCACCTTTTCGGTGATCGTCGTTTTACCGGCATCGGGGTGCGAGATGATAGCGAACGTGCGGCGCTTTGCTACCTCTTGTAAATAAGGAGACAACGTCATAATGAAATCTTCTGTGTAATTGCGCGGCCTGAGGCCTCGCGATGAAATACGAAAAATGCGGCTATTGTACTCAACGGTGGAGAGCAGACAATCAATGTTTACACAGGAGTTGCTCCAGTTCGTTCAGGGACGTGACGGTCCAGGTCGGGTTGATACCTTCAGGCAGTGTGCGATCGTGCGCATTCAACCAGCAGGTCGAAAGCCCGGCGTTAATGCCGCCCAGAATGTCGGATTCAGCCGTATCGCCAACCATCAGCACACGCGCGCGATCCGGATTACCCGCTTTTTGCAGCGCGTAATCAAAGATCTTCGCATCGGGCTTCGCCACACCAACTTCTTCGGAAATCACTAATAAATCAAAATAGTCGCGAAGGCCGGTACGTTCCAGGCGGATTTGCTGCAAGGCGGTGAAACCGTTGGTGATGATGCCGAGTTTCGCTTTGCCTTTGAGGCTGTCCAGTAATGATACAGCACCTGGCAGTGGCGCGCAGATTTCGGCCATCGCATTCAGAAACGCATCGTTCAGCGAACCGGCGGGGACGTTCAGGCGTTCAGACCAGCTCTGAAAGCGCTGCGTCTGCAACTGCAATGCGCTGATGGCGCCATTTTGGTAATCCACCCACAGCGGTTTGTTAACAGCTTGATATTCTGCAAAATCCTGATCGGTGAATGTCACGCTATAGTCAAGAAACATCCGTTGTAAGCCGCCAAACGCATCAAAGGTAAACAGCGTTTCGTCAGCATCAAAGAGTATCCAGTCCCATTTCATTACATCACCTTTTTAAATTGCTAAAGCCATCACTATCGCGTCTTCGCGCCCGTTGGCGGTGGGGTAATAGTTACGGCGAATGGTCGCTTCGTTAAAACCTAAACTTTCATACAGCGCGATAGCACCCACATTAGAGGCGCGGACTTCCAGCCACAGCGTCAGCACGTCGCGTACTTCCAGTTCATGAATCAGATGTTCAAGCAACTGACGTCCCAGCCCTTTACGCTGCCAGGCCGGATCGACGGCGATGTTAAACAGCGTGGCTTCGTCGAGCACCACCTGGGTAATGGCAAATGCGGCCATTTCATTTCCGACCATCAACCGGTAGTTGAGATAGCGTTCGCCCTGATTGCTGGCCAGCGTTTTTTCGCTCCAGGGGAAGGCATGTGCCCGTGTTTCTATTTGATATGCGCGGGTTAAATCAGCCGTGCTGAGGGAAGAAATCGTGTTCATGTTCGCAGATTTGTTGCCATAGCGCGGCGCGAGCCGCAGGGTTTGTGCGTAGCTCATCAACCGTCGGCGTCGCAACCTGAGCGCCCGCCAGAGCCTGCTGCGCTTCAACACCCAACCACCAGCTGTTGCACTGGCTTTCGGGCGGTAGCATGGCGACGCGATCGGGTGTCAACTGGAGGACTTGATCTTCTGTCACGGTTAGCGCGCGCAGTACGTCGCTGACCAATGGATCGCTCAGCGTCGGCAATGTCGGTGAAATCATCACCAAACGGATATGCGCGGGCAGCGAAATAGCAATTTCCCCCTGCAGCGCCGCCGGGCGACGCAAGGTCCACTGGGTAATGCCCAGTTGCTGTAATTGCCAGTCGCGTCGGGAAGTCATCGTGAAACACTCCTCTATCAGGCGCGCAAATATAACAAACTCGACAAAATTGCGCCATCAACACGCAGCCAGTTAAGAGGCAGCACGTAAAATAACGCGTATACACAAAATCATTCACACTACATTGTGACTGCAAGAGTTGAGGCCCCTCTGGTGCTTAACTGGGGGACGAAGACACAGCCAAGAAAGAGGCAGTGAGAAGGATAACGTGTATAATCGCCGCCTGAATTTAAAGAGGAACCATTCATGTCTGCTTATACCCCGGCAAGTGAAGTCTTGCTGCGCCACAGTGACGATTTCGAACCAAGCCGTATTTTATTTGCCGGCGATTTGCAGGATGACCTGCCCGCTCGCCTGGACACCGCTGAAAGCCGTGCCTGGACGCAACAATTTCATCAGTGGCAGACCTTAAGTCAGCAGATGGGTGAACATGCCCGTTATAGCCTGGTGGCCGATAGCGAGACTATCGGTAACAGCGACACGCTTATTTATTACTGGCCGAAAAATAAACCCGAAGCGCAATTTCAGTTGATGAACCTGTTATCGCTGCTGCCGGTGGGCACCGACATTTTTGTGGTGGGTGAAAACCGTAGCGGTGTGCGCAGTGCCGAACAGATGCTGGCTGAGTTTTGTCCGTTAAATAAAGTCGATAGCGCTCGTCGCTGTGGGCTGTATCACGGTCGTCTTGAGAAGCAGCCGCAGTTCGATCCGCACAGTTTCTGGGGCGAATACATGCTGGATAACCTGACCATTAAAACTCTGCCAGGCGTGTTCAGCCGTGACAGTTTGGATGTCGGTAGCCAACTTCTGCTGTCGACGCTTACGCCGCATACCAAGGGGAAAGTGCTGGATGTAGGTTGTGGCGCGGGTGTGCTTGCAACGGTACTGGCCAGCCACTCGCCGAAAGTGCGCCTGACGCTGTGCGATGTTTCCGCCCCGGCGGTAGAAGCCAGCCGCGCAACGCTTGCGGCGAACGGTATTGAAGGTGAGGTTTTCGCCAGCAATGTCTTCTCAGAAGTCACGGGCCGCTTTGACATGATCATCTCCAATCCGCCATTCCATGATGGTTTGCAAACCAGCCAGGAAGCCGCGCAAACGCTGATTCGCGGTGCGGTACGCCATCTGAATAGCGGCGGCGAACTGCGTATTGTTGCGAACGCCTTCCTGCCTTACCCGGATGTGCTGGATCAAACGTTTGGTTTCCACGAAGTCATCGCCCAGACAGGCCGGTTCAAAGTCTACCGTACGATCATGACGCGCCAGGCGTTGAAGTAACCCGCAGGCCCGATGGAATCATTCATCGGGCAAATTTCCCCCCTCATCACGCCGCGGCCATTTTTACAGCGATCAGCCTCAGTCTGTACAATTAACTATTGACGAAAAGTTGAAAACATCTAGAATGCGCCTCCGTGGTAACGATACTTCAAGAGTATCGATGGTATGCGAAGGTGGCGGAATTGGTAGACGCGCTAGCTTCAGGTGTTAGTGTCCTTACGGACGTGGGGGTTCAAGTCCCCCCCCTCGCACCATAAACCACGTTGATATCGCTCGCACTGTGCGAAGGTGGCGGAATTGGTAGACGCGCTAGCTTCAGGTGTTAGTGTTCTTACGGACGTGGGGGTTCAAGTCCCCCCCCTCGCACCAACGAGGCGATATCAAAAAGTAAGATGACTGTGCGAAGGTGGCGGAATTGGTAGACGCGCTAGCTTCAGGTGTTAGTGTCCTTACGGACGTGGGGGTTCAAGTCCCCCCCCTCGCACCAGATATCTTATTCCTTCCCTGTATTTCTCCCCTGTTACATCATCATCTTTAGATTCAACAAGATCAGCATCATTGCGCCAACCAGTGCAACGCCTGAAGGCAATAAAATAAAATGGCGTAAACGCTTATGGTAAAGCATGACGGGGGTGAGTAATAAGCCCAGAACAATCACCATTCGCCACGCATTGGCTGATAAATCCGCCAGCATCAGCACAGCAACAATGACTCCCGGCACAACAATTCCCCAGCCACTTCCCAGCGCGCGTTGCAACATGGTTTTATCTCTCACACCGATAACGATAACCAATATCATATGATATCTTTTCTCATTTGTCAGCCTGCGGTCATACGGTCGTATGAAGATTACTCATCATCTAATGACAGTCATTCAGGAAGGTGATAAATTAAGCGCTGCTTAAATCTAAATCCAAATCACTAATTTTTCGCAATGATAGTTTTGTTGCGTTACTTCTTTTCTTTTTGACTCATAATGCAGCGACAACTCGCGGATAAATAACGATTTTTAGGTATGACATTACAAACCTGGCAATCTCTGTGTAATAAGAGATATCGATTGTCCCTACGACTCTTTTTACTGCTCAACGCGATCTCAGCTTTGTTCTCTATTGCTATGCCGCTTTACAATCAGCACGCCTTCACCTTTCCGGTGTGCGCTATTTTTGCGGCAAGCGTCCTGTTGCCCGCCTGGCAAAAGTGTTATCCAAAAGCAAAAATCAATATTACTTTCATCTCATGTATATTTGGCTGCCTGTGGGCATGGCATGTGATCACCAAAGTCAGGTTACTCAATGACAATACCTCCACTTACCTGCTGATTGCCTTGTTAAGTGTGCTTTTTATCGGCTCCATCGCTTTTTCAAATAACATTGTCGCCTTTTTGCTGCACTCTTTGCCTGTGTTCGTAACATGCCTGTGGCTTAACGAAGGGGAAAGCGCAATCAGGCTTATTTGTACCTTTGCGTTGCCAGTGCTGGGGATCTCTATCCAGCATGCGATCCAAAAACGTAACGATAGTTTCGCCCTTGCGCTGATGAACCGCCTGATGCAGGAGCGCAAAACCCTCAACGATCTGAGCATGCTTGACCCGCTAACCGGCCTGTATAACCGTCGTGGTTTGCAACATAAACTCGATAACTTGCTGGCCGTCGATGAGAGTTCGCGTTTCGTCCTGCTACTCGATATTGATCATTTCAAAGCCTACAACGACCATTACGGTCATATGATGGGCGATCAGGCGCTTATCCGCGTTTCCGCCGCTTTACGGGACGCCGTGCGCTCCCGTGATATCGTCGCGCGCTTTGGCGGCGAAGAATTTATGATCCTGCTGAATAATGTCGATGTCGAACAGGCGCGCTTTACCGGAGAGCGCATCCGCCAGAAAGTGTACGATTTAAAAATCCCGCATATGTTTAACGAAAGCGTCGCCACGAACGTCACAATCAGCATCGGCATTGCGCCTCTTGTCGATCACGATATTGATGCGGCACTTTCGCTCGCCGATAAAGCCTTATATGAAGCCAAACATTTAGGTCGTAATAACATTCTGGTCAGTGGTGAGCTGCAAGTCGCTTGAGGCGTGATCGGCGCTAACTTTACGATAAAACTGTTGCTATCGATTTTCCCTCTGGATAGGATTGGCAATCATTATCGTTTAGATTTCCTATCGGCTGGCGCTATGACTTATCGCACCGCATCGATCACCGAAAACATTATCTGGCGAAGCCGACTCACTGATGAGCGCGATTCGCTGGCAAACGCCATGCGGGAAACTATCGCCAGCACCCGTGAATATTTACTCGATTTTATTCGTCTGAATGAACCCGCACCGTATGCGGCAATGACACTGACCGAGTGGTCGCGCCCTGCGGCATTGCAGTCACTTATCGCCACCTATTCCGATCATATTTACCGTAACCAGTTGACGCAGCCGCGTGAGAACAAACCGTTGCTGTCGCTATGGGCGCAGTGGTATCTCGGCCTGCTGGTGCCACCACTCTTATTGACGCTGCTAACGCAAAAAAGCGCCATTGATCTCTCCCCGGAACATTTTCATGTTGAGTTCCATGAAACCGGCCGCGCGGCGTGTTTCTGGATTGATGTGCAACAGGATAATAAGTTGTCGTCATGCGATGATGCGCAGCGAATTTGTGCGTTAACGACACAGGCGATGCTCCCGGTTGTTCAGGCGCTGGAAGCCACCGGCGATATCAACGGTAAACTTATCTGGAGCAATACCGGTTATCTGATTAACTGGTGCCTGGGGGAACTCATTCCACAGCTAGGTGAAACGCGTGTCGCCGCGATTCGACAGCTTTGCTTTTTTGAAAAGCAGCTCGCGGACGGCAGTGATAACCCTTTGTGGCGCACAGTGGTTTTGCGCGACGGCGTTCTGGTGCGTCGTACTTGCTGCCAGCGCTATCGCCTGCCGGATGTTCAGCAGTGCGGTGACTGTACATTGAAATAAGCAGAGGGCGATTAATCGCCCTCTACGTTTTTATTCGACACCATCACGCAACTTGTTTCTCTTCCTCTGCGCGTTGCGCCTCTTCAGCTTCCTGTTCCAGCAACTGTTTCTCATACACTTTGAAGAACGGGTAGTAAATCACCGCCGAGACACAGGCCAGCAGAACGACAAGAATCGCCGCGCGAAAATCCCAACCTAATGCCCATGCGCCGCCAATCGGCGCTGGCGCGGTCCAGGGGACGACAGAGATAACCCGGCCAATCAGATCCAGTTTCATTGCCGCCCAGGCAATAATCGCGTTAAGAGTCGGAGCCAGCAGGAATGGGATGAAGAACACGGGGTTCATTACAATGGGAGTACCGAAAATAACCGGTTCGTTGATGTTGAACAAACTGGGCACCACGCTCAGGCGTCCGATCGAACGCAAATGCACCGAGCGGCTACGCAAGTAGCAGAACACCAGCCCCATGGTCGCCCCGGATCCGCCGATAACAATAAAGAATGTCCAGAACGCTTCCATAAAGATATGCGGTAACGGCGCACCTTGTGCCAGCGCGCTCTGGTTAAGCCCGAGGTTTGTTAACCAGAACATCTGCAGCATTCCGGAAACAATCGCCGCGCCATGAATCCCCGCAAACCACAATAAATGACCGATGATCACCGCCAGCAAAATCGCCGGCAGCGAGTCCGCCGCCGCCACCAGCGGTTTGAACAGCGCCATAATGGCTTGCGGGATTAACATGTTGAACTGCGTCTGGATGAGCAGGCTCAGCGGATAAAGGGTTAGCACCACGACCAAAACCGGGATCAGCAAATCAAAAGAGTTTTTGATCATTGGCGGCACCTGGTCTGGCAAACGGATGCCTATATTGTGTGCTTTCAGGAAACGCATCATTTCCACGCAGTAAATCGCCACCAGGATCGCGGTAAAAATACCGGTACCGCCCAGGCTATCCACTGGCAATGTGCCGTTAGTTTTCGGCGCTGCGACCAGTAGAAATGCCATCAACGACAGCATCGCGCACATAAATGGATCCAGCTGATGCGACTTCACATAATGTTTACCGAGGTTGTAAGCAATCGCCGCACAGATATAGATAGACATAATGCCCATCGTCATATCAAAAGGCGTGAGGATCCGCCCTTCATACTGCTTCGCCAGGTCCAGCCATGTTCGGGCAAAACCCCAGGTCGTATCTGGCGAAAATGGAGGGTAGGCAAACACCAGCAAAAATGAACCCACTATCATAAACGGCATCGCGGAGATAAAACCGTCGCGAATCGCCATTACATGACGCTGGGAAGAGATGCGTCCGGCTACCGGACTGACATAATTTTCTATAAACCGGAAAATAAGATTAAACGCAGCATGGTTGGCAGACATAGTAGATCTCCTATCAGGCTAACAAAGTAAGCGCATCAGCAACCGTTCTGCCGTGCAGCGATCCATGTTTTTGACGTGAAACCATGCAGGTTTTCGAACCAGCATTACAGCAACGTTGAGTAGGTTTCATAGACGGCTCTTTTTTAATTTTATGAACAGAGGGAAATGACAAAATGAGTATTAACCCGGCTTGTTAACACTGCAACCGGTTACTGTAACCGGTTTCCGCGATTGTGAAGAGGATCGAGAATCTGGCAGTAAGATGTTTGTTATGCCCGGTTATTTACACGCATAACAGGCTTGTGACAGATTAATGGCGGTCATTTGCTGGAGAACATCATGAGTTTGCAGTCCGTGCGGCAGTTCTTTGCCGATAACGCCCCCGACATCGATATTATTGAACTTAACCAAAGCACAGCGACTGTGGCACTGGCCGCCGCCGCGCATAATGTCGAACCAGGTCAAATCGCAAAGACGCTGTCGTTAAAAGTGAAAAACGAAGTGATATTGGTCGTCGCGAAAGGTGATGCTCGCCTTGATAATAAAAAACTAAAAAATACCTTTGGCGCGAAAGCCCGGATGCTAAGCAGTGACGAAGTCGTCACCATTACCGGTCATCCAGTTGGTGGTGTCTGCCCGTTTGGTCTGGAAAACCCGTTACAGGTGTATTGTGACGTGTCGTTAAAGCGCTATCAGGAAGTGTTACCGGCGGCGGGAGCAATTCACAGCGCGATTCGTATTTCCCCCGACAGAATGGCAGAGTTAACCCGCGCGAAATGGATTGATGTGTGTCTGTAGTTGCGTAACAAAGCGCCAGGCAGAACCTGGCGCCAGTTCCCAAAACCCCTTTTACATTAATTCAGACGCGGCGCGCGCGCAGGGCGGCTTCCATGTCAGAATATCCGCCGCATCAAGCAAACCGACATCTGATGTGACCCCCAGCTTTGCCATCGCGTTGAATTTATGCGCGCGAATAGTTTTCACGTTACGATCCAGCTGCGATGCAATCTCGGCCACAGAATAACCTCGCGTCATGTAGTTCAGAATTTCCCTTTCGGTCGGGCTGAGCATACGACACTGGCTAACATACCAATGGTTAATCATGTTTTCGTTAATACGCCGCGTTTCACCAAACAACGTGACCAACTCCTCCAGTAGTACAGAAAGTGGCGATGATTTGCTTAATATCCCGTGCAACCGTGAGGGGGAGAGATGCCCAACCAGCCGCGCTTCACGGTTGTCTCCCGCTAATACAATGCGTTGCATTTCTGGATGAGAAAGGGAGAGTAAATGCAGACACATCAGACATTCGAGTCGTTCTTTCCGCTGACCAAAAAGGGAATAGATAACGGAAAAAAACGAAGTCTGTTTCAGCGCCTGCCGAAACGCCGAATGGTCTTTAAAAAAATAAAATTGATAGTGATTAATAGCAGATTCATCAAATAAATGTCGTAGACCCTCCCCGCTCATTATGCATTTTTCTATGATGGCAACATTTCCCTTCTTCCTGGTATTTTCCATTCATTATGTTCTCCGTCCGCCGTACCAAAATCCAGCTGTTTCATTCCCTGACTGCTATTAATCCATGTATACAAATCTGCATTACTACGAAGTGATAATCGCCGCATTGCGCTGTTCTTTTGCGCACTGACTGTTTTATTACTTTTTTTAAGCAGTGTGGCGATTTGATTAATACCCCACCCTTTTCCGAGGAGACGTAACACTTTACGCTCAGACAACGTTAACATTGCGTTAGAAAAAGAATTGTCGTTGTGTTTATGCCATCCTGAAGTCAATAAGGTTGGGCTAATATTCTTAACGTCCTTATGCCCATTACGAATCGCCTCAATTACACCCTCGATCGGTTCCACGTCCGCCAGCAATGTCGTTTTGGGCTGCATAAGAAGCTCAGCAGCCACAGGATAGAGGCTGCGCGAGACGAAGAATAACCAGCGTGCGTTATCGCATTGAGGAAACAGTGAATAATATTGCTGACAGCTTTTTCTTGCATAGCGCTGTTCCCCTGATAAGTCAGTGATTATCAGTCTGGCAGATTTTAATTTGAGCGGTGCAACCTCTTCCACTGACGAATAATAATTAAGTGCATATTCCGGGAAATGTCGCTCAAGAATGCCGCCAATCCCGACCCTAAGCACTGGCGTTTTGCTGATGATAATCCCCTGATTGCCGTCTTTCGATAGCATAAAACCTCCGCTTCCATTTGCGCGTTCTATCAATCTTATTTATAAGTATTTACTCAGTTAATACTCATATTGCGTAAAGTAGCAACACCTTTTTGATGCAGTCACCATAAAATTGGCACAGTTTATGAATGACAACAAATATAATGTACTGAATTATAATATCCACAAGTAGTGTGTCAACATTGCACAATGCGCATTAAAATATCCGATACATTATTAATAATAAAATAAGAAATTTAAAAGAGCCGGCATATATTAATATAAGGAAAAAACAATTATCTTAAATAATACATAAGATCTTATTAACGCTAACTTCATCATTATTCTCAGCTAAGTAGAAAAAATCTGCTGTTTCTTTTCCGTTATCACGTCATTCTTAACATGCGTTAAGCTCTCCTTTTGAACATGAACAAGCGTGATTTAATGCACAATTCTTGATCTTTCTTAGCGCCATCCAGCCCTTGTCCTGTGCTAAAAATAGGCTTTCCGCTCCATCCTTCGTGAGCGTCAGTGCAACAATACCAGGGTTATCATGCAAACAGACCAGTCATCACAGCGGGCCATTACGCGGCTGTGCATTCAGTGCGGCCTTTTTTTGTTACAGCACGGCGCTGAAAGTGCGCTGGTTGAGGAGCTTTCAACGCGTCTGGGACTGGCGCTCGGCATGGATAGTGTTGAAAGCTTGATTTCTTCCAATGCCATTGTCCTTACCACGATTAAAGACGGAAAGTGCCTCACTTCAACCCGCAAAAATAGCGATCGCGGCATCAATATGCACGTGGTGACAGAAGTCCAGCATATTGTCATTCTCGCTGAACATAAGTTATTGGATTGCAAAGACGTCGAGAAGCGCTTCGCTCAGGTAAAACCGTTGCGCTACCCACGCTGGCTGGTCATGTTGATGGTAGGTCTCTCTTGTGCCTGCTTTTGCAAGCTCAATAATGGCGGCTGGGATGGTGCTTTTATAACTTTTTGTGCCAGTAGTGTCGCGATGTATGTTCGCCTGGTTCTGGCAGGTCGTCACTTACATCCGCAAATCAACTTTTGTATCACCGCTTTTGTCGCTACGACAGTTTCCGGCCTGATGCTGACGCTGCCCGTTTTTCTGCAATCATCCACCGTCGCCATGGCGGCCAGCGTTTTGCTTTTGGTACCGGGGTTTCCGCTGATTAACTCGGTTGCCGATATGTTTAAAGGGCATATCAATACGGGGCTTGCACGTTGGGCAATCGCCAGCTTATTAACGCTTGCCACCTGTATTGGTGTGGTAATGGCAATGACACTGTGGGGGTTACGCGGATGGATGTAATTTTGTTCCTTCTTGCACTGGCGCAGGATATGTTACTGGCGGCCATCCCTGCCGTTGGCTTTGCCATGGTATTTAACGTGCCGCACCGCGCCCTACCCTGGTGCGCGCTGCTTGGCGCGATTGGTCATGGTTCGCGCTTCGCTATGGTGCACTGGGGATTCAATATCGAATGGTCGACCTTTGCCGCCTCAATGCTGGTCGGCTCGATTGGCATCCACTGGTCACGCTGGTATCTGGCGCACCCGAAAGTCTTTACCGTGGCGGCGGTGATCCCTATGTTTCCGGGCATTTCCGCTTATACCGCGATGATTTCGGCGGTGAAGATCGGCCATTTTGGCTACAACGAAGAACTGATGATTTTACTGTTGACGAATTTCCTGAAAGCATCCTCGATTGTCGGGGCACTCTCTATTGGCCTGTCGATTCCTGGTCTGTGGATTTACCGCAAACGCCCCCGCGTATAAGGTCCATTTTTTGCCGTCGCAGTCAACATCTGCCGGGGTAATAAGGTTGAGGCAGAGAGACTGACAGCCATTGCGGAACGTGCAACGTAATCACATGATAGAGAAAGATTTTCTAAAGCAGCGACTTACCAAACACTCAGTAAGCAATATTCGTTTTCACCGGATCGACGATACTGACTCTTTCGCAACCCTTTTTACAAAACCCCCGGTCCGGGTTGCGAAGCGCCAATACCATGTTGAAACCACAGGCAAGTTCTCATGCGTCTACCTGTTCAAAAAAAATAACTTGCAATAAAATCGCACGCTATATATATTCAATCCCATGAAGAAGACATCGACTCCAACCGCGAATGCGCAGCTCGCGTTAGATAACCAGTTTTGTTTTGCGCTGTACTCAACAAATCTGGCGCTGCATAAGCTCTACCGGCAGCTACTGGCACCGATGAATCTCACCTACCCGCAATATCTGGTGATGCTGGTGCTGTGGGAAAAAGATGACATCACGGTGTCGGAAATTGGCGAGCGCCTGTTTCTCGACTCCGCCACGCTGACGCCGCTGCTGAAGCGTCTGGAAAGCGCCGGGTTGATTCGTCGTCAACGTTCGCGCCAGGATGAACGTCAGGTGGTGATCACCTTAAGCGAAAGCGGGCGTGAACTGCAGCAGCAAGCGACGTCGATTCCGGAAGCAATCGGCTGTGCAATGGCTTGTGATAGCGCAACGCTTGCCGATATCAAGCAGCAACTTGAACGGCTTCGCCAACAGTTTCAACGGGCATAAGCTCCCTTTGCAGGGAGTTATTTCCAGCAACAAAATAGCACACTACTTTATAGCAAACACTCTAGATAATAAGGAACCTGCCATGTCTTTAGAAAAAGTGGTTTACACTGCCAAAGCCAAAGCAACCGGAGGCCGTGATGGTCGCGCAACCTCTTCCGACGGCGTACTGGATGTCAAACTGGGCGTGCCGAAAGAGATGGGCGGCGCGGGTGGCGAAGTCACTAACCCGGAACAGCTGTTCGCTGCGGGTTACTCCGCCTGCTTCCTCGGCGCCATGAAATTTGTCGCCGGTCGCGACAAAATCAGCATGCCAAAAGAAGCCTTTATTGAAGGTGAAGTTGGTATCGGGCCTTTGCCCACCGGTTTTGGTATCGAAGCCAAACTGAACATCCACCTGCCGGGGATGGACGCCGCCGAAGCCAAAAAACTGGTCGATGCCGCGCATATTGTTTGCCCTTACTCCAATGCCACGCGTGGCAACATCGACGTTACGCTGAATATCATCGCGTAACGCCAACAAGCTAACGTTTCAGGAAAATCACAAGCCGGGGAAACCCGGCTTTTTCGTGCGATACTGCCCTTTGCGTTCACTGTGTTACTATGTGTGATTATGCCTGTGTGAAAAAAGCACAGTGCGCCGTATCCGTAGTAATCCTGTTTGAGAACGCGTTATGTCTTCCAGAATCCTGACGCCGAATGTCATTGGCATTGATGAATTTGTGCGCGATCCCGCCTGCGTGCTGGCACGCACGGAAGGCGGCGCCATCGCCGTTTTTGCCAATAATCGCCCCGCGTTTTACGCTATTACGCCGCAGCGCCTTGAACAGCTTCTGGCGCTCGAAGCACAGCTTGCGCGTCCAGTGAGCGATATTTCGCTCGATGCACAATTTTACGAAGAACCCGCCGCCGCGCCGGTAAATGTGCCCATGGGCAAATTCGCCATGTACGCAGGCTGGCAGCCAGATGCTGACTTTCAGCGCCTGGCGGCGATGTGGGGCATTGCGCTGGCCCAGCCCGCAACGCCGGAAGAGCTGGCCTCGTTCGTGGCTTACTGGCAGGCAGAAGGCAAAGTTTTCCATCACGTCCAGTGGCAGCAAAAACTGGCGCGTAGCCTGCAAATGGGCCGTAGCAGCCAGAACGGCGCGACAAAGCGGGATATTAACGCCCTGTCCGAACCGGATAATCAAATCCCACCAGGTTTTAGAGGATAACGATGAAAAACGTCGGCGAATTGATGAAGCGACTGCAAAAAATGATGCCAGCCAACACCGAGCCTGCCTTTAAAACCGGCGAAGAGTTGATGGCCTGGCAGAAGCAACAAGGCGAAATCCGTTCGGCGGCGCTGGAGCGCGAAAATCGCGCCATGAAAATGCAGCGCACCTTCAACCGTTCCGGCATTCGTCCCCTGCATCAGAACTGCTCTTTCGATAACTATCGTGTTGAGACGGAAGGCCAGATGCGGGCATTGAGCCAGGCACGGCAATATGTAGAAGAGTTCGACGGTAATATCGCCAGTTTTATCTTTTCGGGCAAACCGGGAACCGGTAAAAATCATCTGGCGGCGGCTATCTGTAATGAACTGCTGTTGCGCGGTAAATCGGTGCTGATCATTACCGTTGCCGACATTATGTCGGCCATGAAAGAGACCTTCGGCAATAAAGAAAACAGCGAAGAGCAGTTGCTCAATGATTTAAGCAGCGTTGATCTGCTGGTGATTGATGAAATCGGTATGCAGACGGAATCCCGCTACGAAAAAGTCATTATCAACCAGATTGTTGACCGCCGTTCTTCGTCCAAGCGCCCGACAGGCATGCTGACCAACAGCAACCTGGAAGAGATGAATAAGCTGTTGGGCGAACGCGTGATGGACAGGATGCGCCTCGGCAACAGCCTGTGGGTGATTTTCAACTGGGAGAGTTACCGCAGCCGCGTCACCGGTAAAGAGTATTGAGAGTTTTCCCATCCGTGGCGCGCCCGCGCCCCGGTGTATACTGGCCGCCTTCGTTGACATCAGGATCCGCACGATATGAAATTTACCCAACGCCTGCTTTGCGGCGCCGCACTCGGTAGCGCGCTGCTCACCGGTTTTGCGCAAGCCGCCTCCTGGCAGGACACGCTTTCCAGCGCCGCCAGCGAGCTCAGCCAAAAATCCACCGCCTCATCCTCTCAACAAGGGGGCTTGTCGCTCTCTTCCCTGACAAGCCTGCTTAATGGCGGTAACCAGGCGCTGAGCGCTGGCACCATGAACAACGCGGCGGGCGTGATGAGCTGGTGTGCGAAAAACAAGCTCTCCAGCCTGACGAATACCGAAAATGTGAAAAACCAGGTGCTGGATAAACTGGGTCTGGGTGCCGCTCAGCAAAAGCAAGACACCAATTATCTCGAAGGGATCCAGGGCATGCTGAACACCAAAAACGGTGAACAGCTGAATTTGAGCAACATCGGTAGTACGCCGCTGGCGGAAAAAGTGAAATCCAAAGCCTGCGATATCGTCCTTAAGCAGGGCGTTAATTTCCTCTCCTGATATCCCGCCGCGTTCAGCCAGAACGCGGCCTTCCCCTTCCCCACGTTACCGGAACGCCGCCAGTGCGACGGCCATCACTATTACACTTTTCTAAACCAATTCTGAATAAGCTCGTTATAAAGTGACACTACAATTGCAGATATGTGACGCCAACATTAAATTATACGCCCTGTTACAAAAATTAATGGCCAGCAATATGTCTGGCGTTGATGAGGAATAACGGTTGTCCGAGTTGCTCTCTATCGCGCTGTTTCTTGCCTCTGTGGCTATCTATGCCTGGAAAGCGGGCCGTAATACCTGGTGGTTTAGCGCCACCTTGCTGGTGCTGGGTCTGTTTGTCATCCTGAATATCACGCTTTACGCCAGCAATTATTTTACCGGCGACGGCATCAACGACGCGGTGTTATACACCCTGACCAACAGCCTGACAGGCGCAGGGGTCGGCAAATATCTGCTTCCCGGCGCAGGATTAGTGTTAGCGCTGGTGGCGGTGTTTTGCGCGCTCGGCTGGGTGCTGCGCCGTCGTCGCCATCTGCCACACCATTTCGGCTATAGCTTACTCGCACTTGCGCTGGCGCTCGGTTCGGTAGACGCCAGCCCGGCGTTCCGCCAGATTACCGAGCTGGTAAAATCTCAGACGCGCGAAGGCGATCCTGACTTTGCCACTTTTTATAAAGTACCAGCCAAGCAGATCCCCAACCCCAAACTGAACCTCGTTTACATCTACGGTGAAAGCCTTGAGCGCACCTATTTTAACGAGGAAGCGTTTCCCGGCCTGACGCCAGAATTGGGGGCGCTTAAAGAAGAAGGCATTGATTTTAGCCATACCGAACAGCTACCCGGCACCGATTACACTATTGCCGGCATGGTCTCGTCGCAGTGCGGCATTCCGCTGTTCGCGCCATTCGAAGGCAACGCGTCGGCCTCCGTTTCCAGCTTCTTTCCGCAGAATCTTTGCCTTGGCGACATCCTGAAAAATTCCGGTTATGAAAACCACTTCATTCAGGGGGCTAACCTGCGTTTTGCCGGGAAAGATGTGTTTTTGAAATCTCACGGATTTGATTATCTGATCGGCGCAGAAGAGCTAAAAAAAGAGGTAGCGGACCCGCATTACCGTAACGACTGGGGTTTTTATGACGATACGGTGCTGGATACCGTGTGGAAACAGTACGAGGAACTCTCCCGTTCCGGTAAACGCTTTTCGCTGTTTGCACTGACGGTAGATACCCACCACCCGGACGGTTTTATCTCGCGCGGCTGCGAACGTAAACGTTATGCCTACGATGGCAAGCCGAACCAGTCATTTAGCGCGGTAACCTGCAGCCAGCAAAATATCGCCGCGCTTATCAACAAAATCAAAGCCTCACCGTGGTTTAAAGACACAGTGATCGTGGTGTCGTCGGATCACCTGGCGATGAATAACACCGCGTGGAAATACCTCAACAAGCACGATCGCAGCAACCTGTTCTTTGTGCTGCGCGGCGATGAACCGCAGCAGGATATCTCCGGGATTAAGCGCAGCACCCTTGATAACGGCGCAACCGTGCTGGATATTCTCGGCGGCGATAATTTCCTCGGCCTTGGTCGTAGCAGCCTGTCCGGGCAGTCGCTTTCGGGGATTTTCCTCAATATGAAAGCGAAAATGCTGGCGTGGAAACCGGACATTATCCGTCTGTGGAACTTCCCGAAAGAGATGAAAGATTTCACCATCGATACGGATAAACAGATGGTGGCCTTCTCTGGTAGCCAGTTCCGTTTGCCGCTGCTGGTGCGGGTATCGGATAAAGTCGAACCGCTGCCAGAAAGTGAGTATTCTGCACCGCTGCGCTTCCAGCTGGCGGATTTCGCCCCGCGCGATAATTTCGTCTGGATCGACCAATGCTACAAAATGGCGCGCTTATGGTCACCGGAACTGGCGCTGTCTACCGACTGGTGCGTCTCGCAGGGGCAACTGGGCGGCGAACAGCAAGTCCAGCGTGTCGACAAAGTGCAGTGGAAAGGGAAAACCGCGTTTAAACAAACGGTGATCAGTAGCGATCGTTACCAGAAAAACGTCGATACCCTGAAGATCCTCGACGATAGCATTCGCTACAAAGCCGACAGTTTTGTCTTTAACGTGGCGGGCGCGCCGGAAGAGATAAAACAGTTCAGCGGCCTCTCCCGGCCGGAAAGCTGGGGGCGCTGGTCGAATGCCAATCTGGGCGAGGAAGTGGCTATCGAATATAACCAACCGCTGCCGGAACAGTTTGAGCTGGTGATCACCGCCAAAGCCTATGGCCCGAATGCCAACCGGCCAATTCCGGTGCGCGTTGGCGATCAACAACAAACGCTGACGCTGGGTAATGAGCTCAGCACCACCACGCTGCACTTTAGCAATCCGTCTCACAGCAACCGGCTGGTCATCGTGCCGCCGGAACCGCAATCCACCAACGAAGGTAATATTCTTGGTCATTCGCCGCGCAAACTGGGCGTCGGCCTGGTGGAAATCAAAGTGGTGAACCGTGAAGGCTGACCGCTACAGTTCCGCTTTCATTTCGTACTGGCTGATGGCCATGGTGGCGTAGCCCGCGCGCTGAAACAGAGATGAAAAACGCTCTGGCACCGCCACGGTGGTGCCAAGCGCCGGAAAATGCTGGTTCAGCGCCTGCAGCAACTCGCAGGCAAACCCTTTGCGCCGGTATTCGGACTCCACATAAATAAACCGCAGCAGGGGTTTGTCGCCGAGAGTGGAAACCAGCGCATAAGCATGTTTGCGGTACTCGAATGCCCGCACGGGCAGCGATACCGCAGTGAGCGGATCCACCTGCCACGGCAGCCGGTCATGGCATTCACTGATGGCGCTGCGCACCACTTCCAGCGGATAGCACTCCTGTAATGTGCCGTTCTCTTCAGCCACATCCGCGCGTCCCTGATAACCAAACAGCGGCTGAACGGTGGCAAACCCCAGCGCATGATAAAGGGCGATACCGGCATGATTATCGCTCATCACTTCCAGCCATATCTGGCGAACGCCTTTGCTGCGCAGTGTCGCCATTAACGGCGGTAATATTTGTCTGCCCACGCCCTGGCCACGAAATTGCGGGCAAACCGCAAAGGCCGCCAGGCGGGCGAAATCGCCACGCCGGGCGATCAACGCCACTGCGGCAGGCGTATCGCCTGCCAGCCAGACGCAGGAATCGACGAGGCTTAACCCTTCGGCAAGAAAGCGTTGTGCAAATACATCGGGCGGCAGAGAAAACGGTACGCGGTAGCCTTCAAAACAGGCACCGGTAATAGTGGTCAGCGCTTCGCAACTATAGTGGATGGCAGGAACAGCAACGAGGTTCATAAGGCTTCTCCGCGACATGATGCAATGAGCATAGCACGGTGAAGCGGGAGAAAATGCGCCCTGTGTGACAGGGCGCAAATAACGATTAGAAGGTTTCCCAGTTCTCACCCGCATCGGTCGCGGCTTTACGCGGCAGGGCCGATGCAGGTTCCGCTTTGACGAAACTGCTTGGCGTTACGCCAGCGTTTTTACGTTGATCCTGCATGATGCGGAACACGGAAACGGCCTGCGTCAGGCGGCTGGCTTGTTCTTCCAGCGCGGCTGCAGCGGCGGCAGACTCTTCCACCAGCGAGGCGTTCTGCTGGGTAACGCGATCCATTTCAGAGACCGCCAGACCAACCTGGTCAATGCCGCGGCTCTGCTCATCAGAAGCAGAGGCAATTTCGCCCATGATGTCGGTAACACGCGTAACGGCGTTGACGATCTCATCCATGGTTTCACCGGCGCTTTCCACCAGTGTCGACCCCACTTCAACGCGGCCAACAGAGTCTTCAATCAGGCTCTTGATCTCGCGAGCGGCCTGGGCGCTGCGCTGTGCCAGGTTACGCACTTCGCCTGCAACCACCGCAAAGCCACGACCCTGCTCACCCGCACGCGCCGCTTCGACAGCCGCGTTAAGCGCAAGGATGTTAGTCTGGAAGGCAATGCCGTCGATCACGCTGATAATGTCAGCGATTTTCTGCGAACTGGCGGTAATATCGCGCATCGTCTGCACCACGTTATCCACCACTTTACCGCCTTTCTGCGCGGTTTCAGACGCGCTCAGCGCCAGGTGGCTTGCCTGACGGGCGTTTTCGGCGTTCTGTTTCACCGTGGCGGTCAGCTCTTCCATGCTGGCAGCGGTCTCTTCCAGAGAAGCCGCCTGCTGTTCGGTACGGGAAGAGAGATCGTTGTTACCCACGGAAATTTCGCTGGCACCGCTGTAAATGGCGTTGGCACCGTTACGTACATCGCTAACGGTACGCACCAGTTCGCTTTGCATATGGCGCAGGCTCTCTGCCAGCACGCCCATTTCATTGGAACCCTGCACTTCGATGCGCTGCACCAAATCGCCACCGGCAATATGGCGAATGTTGTCGATCAAATGGTTGAGCGGCTTAATCAGCGCGCCTTTGATCCCAACCCAGACACAGACGATCACAGCCAGTACCACGATCAGCACGGTAATGATGACCCACACCGCAGAACCATAGGAGCTTTCGCTGTCGCGAACCGCTTGTTCATACAGGCTATCGTTCTGCTGCAAATAGTTAACGTATTGTTTCTCAAAACCATCCTGATAGCTCTGGGTCGGCTGGTCGAAGAAGTCATTGATCTTACCGGCGCCCAGCAACTGGATCAGTTCCGCCAGCGCGTTGTGGTAGATGTCGTAGTTGCGTTTGATCTCTGCCGCAGCCTCTTCACTCTGGCGCGGATCGCGCGGCAGCGCCTGGTAAGCATTCCAGTTCGCTTCCGCCTGTTTCAGCGAGGTGCTGGCAATCTGCATCAGATCGTTAACGGTCGCGCCGCTGCCGATATTGTTCTGATCCATCATGTAGCGAATACCCGCGCGGTTCAGGGTATTACGGGTTTGCAGTAGCGCAACCCAGCTAGCATTCAGCGTGGATTGCTGCTGGCGAATGGTTTGTAAAACGTTGAAGTTTTCTTTGTCCTGTTTCAGCGCGTTAAAGAACAAGCCGCCGGAAGTGAGTTGTAACAAGCCAAATAATGCCAATACCAGCAACAAACTGGTCACAAGTTTAATACGAGTCAACATGTTTTCTCTTTCCCTATAAACAGATACCAGGTTTTCGGCCTGGCATAGGAAAACTTTATGGTTTAACGTGCTATTTTTTCACCAGTTATACATTGATTGCCCCCCGGTAAAATCCTCTCCCTTCCTTGCCAGACAAGGACTTAGCGTGACATGCGTCACAGATCCACGACCGTTTTCTGGCCCTCAAAACCGCTTATGACGCCTTCGTTACCGCTCACCGCCTTTTTCCAACCACTCAGTCAAATCGCAGCCGATTCGCGCGCGTAATTTGCCATCATAAATGCCAGCATTTCAGCCAATTGAACCATTCCAAATTCCATTCACTATTTCTGCTAAAACCAGGTCTGAATATGGATACTAAAAAACTACTCAAGCACATACCCTGGGCCATCCTCGGGATAATCGGTGCTTTTTGTTTATCCGTTGTCGCACTACGCCGGGGCGAGCATGTCAGCGCGCTGTGGATCGTGGTTGCGTCCGTTTCCGTTTACCTTGTGGCATACCGCTACTACAGCCTTTACATCGCCCAGAAGGTGATGAAACTCGATCCAACCCGTTCCACACCGGCGGTCATCAATAACGACGGCCTCAACTATGTGCCGACCAACCGCTACGTGCTGTTTGGTCACCACTTCGCCGCTATCGCCGGGGCTGGCCCGTTGGTAGGCCCGGTATTGGCCGCGCAAATGGGCTACCTGCCGGGTACGTTGTGGCTGCTGGCGGGCGTGGTGCTGGCCGGTGCGGTGCAGGACTTTATGGTGCTGTTTATCTCTTCCCGCCGTAACGGGGCCTCTCTCGGTGAGATGGTGAAAGAAGAGATGGGGCGCGTACCGGGCACCATCGCGCTGTTTGGCTGCTTCCTGATTATGATCATCATCCTCGCGGTACTGGCGCTGATTGTGGTGAAAGCGCTGGCGGAAAGCCCGTGGGGTGTGTTCACTGTCTGCTCCACCGTGCCGATTGCCCTGTTTATGGGCATCTACATGCGCTTCCTGCGCCCTGGCCGCGTGGGCGAAGTGTCGGTTATCGGTATTGTGCTGCTGGTGGCGTCCATCTGGTTTGGCGGCGTGATCGCGCACGACCCGTACTGGGGCCCGGCGCTGACCTTTAAAGACACCACCATCACTTTCGCGCTGGTTGGTTACGCCTTTATCTCCGCGCTACTGCCGGTATGGCTGATCCTCGCGCCGCGCGACTACCTGGCGACCTTCCTGAAAATCGGCGTGATCGTCGGTCTGGCGCTGGGTATTGTGATCCTCAACCCGGAACTGAAAATGCCTGCGGTCACCCAGTACATCGACGGTACGGGCCCGCTGTGGAAAGGTGCGCTGTTCCCGTTCCTGTTTATCACCATCGCTTGTGGTGCGGTTTCGGGCTTCCACGCGCTGATCGCGTCCGGCACCACGCCAAAACTGCTGGCTAATGAAACTGACGCGCGCTTTATCGGTTACGGCGCGATGCTGATGGAATCCTTTGTGGCGGTGATGGCGCTGGTTGCGGCTTCCATTATCGAACCAGGTCTTTACTTCGCCATGAACACCCCGCCGGCCGGCCTTGGGATTACCATGCCGAACCTGCATGAGCTGGGCGGTGATAACGCGCCGATGATCCTGGCGCAACTGAAAGACGTGACCGCGCACGCGGCAGCAACAGTCAGCTCCTGGGGCTTTGTGATTTCGCCGGAGCAGATCCTGCAAACCGCGAAAGATATCGGTGAGCCGTCGGTACTGAACCGCGCCGGTGGCGCACCAACACTGGCTGTCGGTATCGCGCATGTGTTCCATAAAATCATTCCGATGGCGGACATGGGCTTCTGGTACCACTTCGGTATTCTGTTTGAAGCGCTGTTTATCCTCACCGCACTGGATGCCGGTACACGTGCAGGCCGCTTTATGCTGCAAGACTTGCTGGGTAACTTCGTGCCGTTCCTGAAGAAAACCGACTCGTTGGTTGCTGGCGTCATTGGCACAGCGGGCTGCGTGGGTCTGTGGGGTTATCTGTTGTATCAAGGCGTGGTTGATCCGCTGGGCGGCGTGAAAAGCTTGTGGCCGCTGTTCGGTATCTCTAACCAGATGCTGGCGGCCGTCGCACTGATGCTGGGTACCGTAGTGCTGGTGAAAATGCAGCGTACCAAATACATCTGGGTCACCGTGGTTCCTGCCATGTGGCTGCTGTTGTGCACCACCTGGGCGCTGGGTCTGAAACTGTTCAGCACCAACCCGCAACTGGAAGGCTTCCTCTATATGGCTAACCAGTACAAAGCGAAGATCGCCGCTGGTGGCGCTGATCTGACCGCGCAGCAGATTGCCAACATGAACCATATCGTGGTGAACAACTACACCAACGCCGGATTGAGTATTCTGTTCCTGGTGGTGGTGTACAGCATCATCTTCTATGGCATCAAAACCTGGCTGAAAGTACGTAACAACACCGTGCGTACCGACAAAGAAACACCGTATGTGCCAGTGCCGGAAGGCGGTGTGAAAACCTCTTCACACCACTAATTGCGTCACAATTAGCCCCACGACAGTGGGGCTAACTTTTACAGAGACAAGCCATGTTTGGTAACTTAGGCGAAGCAAAAAAGTACCTCGGTCAGGCGGCGAAGATGCTGATTGGCATCCCGGACTATGACAACTACGTTGATCATATGAAAACCAACCATCCGGATAAGCCGTACATGACTTACGAAGAGTTCTTCCGCGAACGCCAGCAAGCGCGTTACGGCGGAGACGGCAAGGGCGGAGTCCGCTGTTGCTAAAGGAGAATCTATGACCCCGATTGCTGTAACTCTATTGACCGGCTTTCTCGGCGCCGGCAAAACCACCCTCTTACGCCATATCCTCAATGAGCAACACGGTTACAAGATTGCCGTTATCGAAAATGAGTTCGGCGAAGTTTCTGTTGATGATCAACTGATTGGCGATCGTGCCACGCAAATCAAAACCCTCACCAATGGCTGTATCTGCTGTAGCCGATCCAATGAGCTGGAAGATGCATTACTGGATCTGCTCGACAGCCTCGATCGCGGTGATATCGCCTTTGATCGGCTGGTGATCGAGTGCACCGGCATGGCCGATCCTGGGCCAGTCATTCAGACCTTTTTCTCCCATGAGATCCTTTGCCAGCGCTATCTGCTGGACGGCGTCATCGCGCTGGTTGATGCGGTACATGCCGATGAGCAAATGAATCAGTTCACGCTGGCACAGTCGCAAGTAGGCTATGCCGACCGTATTCTGCTGACCAAAACGGATGTTGCAGGCGAGAGCGAAAAACTGCGTGAACGCTTAAGTCGCATCAATGCCCGCGCGCCGATTTATACCGTGACGCACGGCGATATCGAGCTGGCGCAGCTGTTTAATACCAATGGTTTTATGCTGGAAGAGAACGTGGTGGCGGCAAAACCGCGTTTCCACTTTATTGCCGACAAACAGAACGACATTAATTCGCTGGTGGTCGAGCTGGATTACCCGGTGGATATCAGCGAGGTCTCCCGCGTAATGGAAAACCTGTTGCTGAGCTTTGCCGACAAACTGCTGCGTTATAAAGGCATGTTGTGGATCGACGGTGAGCCAAACCGCCTGCTGTTTCAGGGCGTGCAGCGCCTCTACAGCGCCGACTGGGATCGTCCGTGGGGCGACGAAACACCGCACAGCACACTGGTATTTATTGGCGTACAGCTACCAGAAGATGAGATCAGAGCCGCCTTTGCGGGTTTGAAGAAGTAACGAAATCCCCTTCCCCCTAACGGCTGGAGGAAGGGAAAAGAAATTACTGTCGCACCACCACCAGTTTCTGATTCACAAACTCTTTGATGCCTAAATCAGACAGCTCGCGGCCAAACCCGGAGCGTTTCACCCCACCAAACGGCAGTTCTGCGGCGGTATCCGTCAGCCAGTTGATATAGACCATGCCGGTTTCGATGCGAGACGCCATCTGTTTCGCGCGCTGAATATTGCGGCTGAAGATCGCCCCGCCGAGGCCGTAGTGCGAATCGTTGGCCAGGCGCACCGCTTCTTCATCATTGTTAACAACATAAATCTGCGCCACCGGGCCAAAGAACTCTTCAAAATAGGCCGGGTTGTCGCGCGTGATATGGGTCAAAATAGTCGGTTCGAAGAAGTTGCCTTCGCTGTTAGCCGGTTTGCCACCAAAGTGCAGTTTAGCCCCGTTTTGTACCGCTTCACTCACCTGTTGGCTCAGGGTATTGAGTGCGTCTTTCGAGGAGAGCGGGCCAAGGGTGGTGCTTTCATCAAGCGGATCGCCCAGCTTCACCTGCCTGAAGGCTTCGGTGAATTTACGCAGGAACTGATCGGCAATATCCTGATGAATAATAAAACGTTTCGCGGCAGTACAAACCTGTCCGGCGTTCGCCAGGCGCGCCTGCACGCCTGTCTCCACCGCTTTTTCCAGATCCGCATCATCCAGCACGATAAATACGTCATTACCGCCCAGTTCCAGCGTCGATTTCTTGATGTGTTTCGCCGCTTGCGCCGCCACCGCGCTACCGGCTTTTTCCGATCCGGTTAATGCAGCACCTTGTACGCGGGGATCGGCAATGATCGCAGAGACCTGATCGGAAGAGATGAATAGATTCGTCCACGCACCTTCCGGCGCGCCCGCTTCGCGCACCAGCTGCGCAAAAGTTTCGGCGCACTGCGGCACAATACTGGCATGTTTACAGATAACCGGGTTACCGGCCGCGAGATTCGGTGCCAGTACGCGCATCAACTGGTAGTAAGGGAAGTTCCACGGTTCCACCGCCATGATCACGCCGATCGGATGATGTTCTACCCACGCCTCTCCCAGATCCGTTTCATACTTCACTGGCGCAAGGAACTGTTTCGCGTTATCCGCGTAGTAGCGGGCAATCTGCGCACAAATTTTGACTTCACTGCGGCTCTGCGCAATCAACTTGCCCATCTCACAGCTGGCGATTTTCGCCAGCTCCTCCTGCTGGCTTTCCAGCAAATCGGCAAGTTTGTGCAAAATTGGCAACCGCTGTTCAATATCCCCCTTTGACCAGGGAGAGTGGTACAGCGCATCGGCTTTACGAAGTGCTACCTCGATATCGGCGTCGCTGTGGTTCGCATACGCTTTTATGAGCTGGTTGTTAAAAGGATTCACTGTCTGGTAAGCCATATTGGTCTCCTTATTTACCGCTTAGGGTATTAAGGGTAGTAAAATTGACCGGGCCTGAAAGTAAAGTTGGGTATATGCAGATGTTTCTTATACAGAAAGCAAAAGTAAATGCTGATTTTATAAATGGCACTAATACCTAAGCAACAGAAGCGTTAATTACAATTAAATGCGATCCTTATTTTTTTATTTTTTTCTAAGATTTACCGCGATATTCTCCGCGTTACTTGCCTGTAAATTTTGTTGTTATTCCCTGAGGTTACACACAGGCTCTTAGCGCGGTACGATTGTGTTATCCACGCTTTCGCAGCAGGTGGATAGGCATGTTAAGCCGGGCTATATTATTATCGCCGAGAAATAATCTGCCAGAGGTATTTAATTGGTGCCCTGGCTATATTGAGCAATATTATTCAAACAATTCCGCATGAGTGCCGATATCGGTAAACACGACTAAATGTTTATCTTTATCGACGCGATAAACCAATAAATAATCCCCGCCAATATGTAATTCACGAAAACCCACCATGTCACCAGTTAAAGCATGATCGTTATATTGTGCGGGGAGAGGATTACCGGAGAGAATCAGCGACATTATCGCAGCGGTTTCATGCATATCTCTCCGGCCAGCTCTGTTATAGCGCTCCCAAGCTTTAATAAAGGTTTTCGTATAATCGGAACGGTAAGGCAGTGGTGCGCGTTTACTCTTTCCCATCGTTTAAGCTGTCCATAAGCTGGTCAATACCATCAAAGCGTCCATTTTGATGTGCGAGGATGTCTTCTGTTTCAGTCATTGCTTTACGCAGTCTTGCCGTGGGTTTGCGCGTGACTTCAAAGGGAATACCTTCCGTTTTCACGATTTGCTCGGC
This sequence comes from Kosakonia pseudosacchari, assembly GCF_900184035.1. Classification (GTDB taxonomy): domain Bacteria; phylum Pseudomonadota; class Gammaproteobacteria; order Enterobacterales; family Enterobacteriaceae; genus Kosakonia; species Kosakonia pseudosacchari. The sequence goes on along the minus strand of NZ_FXWP01000010.1, from coordinate 222,543 downwards.
AAACAAGCGAATGGCGGTGCTCCAGTTCAGGCCACAGCTTTCAAGCACTGAACCGGCGCGGGCTTTTAAATCGCTGTTAATGCGCGATCGAATAATGGAATCCATAAAACCTCCTGTGCTTTTTGTAGCCACATTGTAGCCACAAAAAGCACCATCTGCATCTGTTCTATGCTTAAAAAAGAGTAATTAACAGGAGGATACATGAGCATTCGCGGCATCGATCATATTGGTATTACCGTTCCGGATATTGAAGACGCTACCCGCTTTTTAATTGAAGCGCTGGGCGCGGAGCTGATTTATCAGTCCGTTGCGCCAGAAGATAAAAACCTTGATAACGAGGCGCAGCAAAAAACGTTGCGTCTCGTGCCGGGTACGACCATCACATCAATACGCATGCTCAAACTTCAGCACGGCCCCGGTATCGAACTCTTCGAAATGCACGGGCCAGAACAGCGTGAGCCGCTGCGGGCCAGCGATGTTGGCCTGCAACATTTTGCGGTTTATTGCGATGATATCGATGTTGCGCTGCAGCGCTTTGCGGATGCGGGCGGCGAGGTGTTTACCGCGCCGCAACCGCTCGGTTTTCCGACAGAGAAAGGCGCAGGCAACTGCTTTTGCTATGGGCGCACGCCCTGGGGTAGCATCGTCGAGTTTATTACCTGGCCCGCGCCGATGCCTTATGAACGCGATACCACGCTGCGTCGCTGGAAGCCGTAAATCAGCCCAGCACATCCTGCACGCAGGCTTTAAACACTTTCACGCCGAGCGCTAACGCGTCGCGATCGAAATGCATGTCCGGGTGATGCAGGCCTGGCAGCAGGTTGGCGCCCAGCCCCCAGAAACCACCTTTTACCTGCGGGCGCAGGCGCAAGTAGTGGAAAAAGTCTTCGCTGCCGGGTGTGGATTTTGGCGCGGTCAGCCCGCTATCGCCAAACACGCTGCGAATGGCGCGGGAAACCACGTCGGTTGCCTCGTCATCAATGATCGCCGCCGGCATCTCTTTCAGAATGCGGATCTCAGCCCGTGCGCCGTATGCCGCCGCACTGCTTTCAATCGCGCGCAGTACCTGCGGTTTTAGCGCATCCATGGCCTCGTTTTCCGCCGCACGCAGATCCCAGCACACCAGCGCGTTGTCCGGAATCGAGTTGGTCACCCCGGCGTCGCAGAGAAAACGCGTCGCTTTCGCGCTCCAGGTGAGCGAGGGCGCAAGATGAATACCGTTGACCGCCTGCACAGCGTGAGCGGCAGCGTCCAGCGCGTTTACACCTAAGTGGGGGCGCGCCGCGTGCGCCGCTTTACCGTGGAACACTACTTCCACCGTGGCAGACGCCGAGTAATACATCGCTGGCACCGCCTGACCCATCGGGCACTCTTCCAGCGGGCGCAGGTGGAAACCAAGCAGCATGTCAACATCGTCCAGCACGCCAGCCTCCGTCAGTGCAATCGCGCCAGTACCCAGTTCCTCTGCGGGCTGGAAGATGAACTTCAACTTACCCTTTTTCACTACCCCTTCGGCGATGACTTCCTGCGCCGTGGTCAGCACCACCGTGGAGTGTCCGTCATGACCACAGGTGTGGCGCGCGACATGCTCGCCATCAATGATATGCCCAAGCGCATCCATATCGGCGCGCAGCGCCAGCACTGGCCCCGGTTTACCGCTGTCCAGCACCGCGACAATGCCGGTCGTGTTATTGACCTGGCGCGTAACCTGGTAGCCCGCCGCCTCCAGAACCCCGGCGATATAAGCGGAGGTTTTATACTCTTCGAACCCGAGTTCCGGGATCTGATGCAGGTAATTAAAATGCTCAAGTGTGCGTGACACGTCTTACTCCTTGGTACTCAGGCAATAACGCGCATAATCAGCATGGCGATTACGGCATTGAGAATGCTGACCGCCATCAGTAGCGGCCAGTACTTCTTCGGCACATCGGCAACGCCCAACAGGCGGCCCATATACTGTAGCTGCGAACCCATTAAAAAGATGGCGGGCGCGAGAATGGTGATTTGTCCCATATCAAGCTGGCCTTTGCTGAGCAGGCTGACTGCCACGCCGGTTCCCGCTGAAGACGAAAGCCAGGCGGTGAGTAACACGGTAATCGCTTCCCCCGGCAGGCCAAACAGCCCCATTAACGGCGCGCAAAGATGGCCGATAATCTGCATCACACCGAGTAAATTGAGCATTTCGGCGATCACGTAGGCCATTAATACATTAGGCATCAGATTATTAATGGCGATATTAAAACCTTTACGCGCACCAATAACGAAAATATCGAACGGATTACCAGAGACTTTTGCGGAATTATTCATTGTCGAAATCTCGCTTATAAACAGTATTTAATGCCAGACGAACCACCGCTGCGCCCACGAATTTAAGGACAAACATTAAAACCAACGGAACAATAATCGGGATCGTTAATGACGCGAACATCGCTGAGCCAATCGAAAAATAGTTATTGATTAAGCCCGCGCCGGAATATTGCCACGACCCCATAATCACCACATCTTTACGGGTAATTTTATCGCTGTCGTATAACTCTTTAGTTAATGCCGCCCCGGCATCGGTGCTTTGCAGGTCGGTAATCAACGCCAGTCCCGTATAGCCCGGAATACCCAGCAGCGGTTTAAGCAATGGCGTGAGTAATTTATGCGCCGCACGGATCGCACCATAGTGGGTAAAAATCTCCAGCAACCCCAGAGCCAGCATTACCGTTGGCACCAGCGACAGCGCGAACAGAAAACCGGCCTTCGCGCTGATGCCGCCGCTGCCAATAAAAGTGTTAGTTTCCGGTGACTTCATGGTGCCGAACGCGCCACCCAGCGTGGTAAAGTCAAACGCGCCCAGCCACGCCATACCCTCGACTTTGAAAAAGAAGCCGGAAAAAACCAGCAGAACAATCACCAGCGAGATCCAGGCACCTGGCCCGACTTTCCACTCTTCCGCGTGCGCTTTCGCGGGTTGCTCCAGCGTTTTCGATTCACTCATAATATCTCTCTTTGAAATAATTAGATGACAATGGCTCATTACTAAGCAGGATCCGTGCCTGAATAGCCCGACGCTAAAATAAAAACCTTTTACCGCGAATTATTACGCAATAAAAAACCTTCCCGCGAAATACCGAGAATAAAAAGCAAAGTAACTAAAAAATTATTTAATTAAGCATTAAGAACTTCCTAATAAAATAATTTCTCACCGTTATCGGGCACCCTTTTGGTGCAGAAACGCAGACTCATCTTTTCATTTTCATTCACTCACAGGACAGGGCAGTTATTTCGATTATCACTATTCAATGCGGATGATAAATATCCGCTTAATGGTGTTATTGTTGCTTTCAGGTCAACAGTTGAGAAGGAATGTGGCGGATGTTCCAGGACAAACAGGTGGGTTATTTGTATGAGGTGGGTAACCAGGGCGGGATTCGTCGTGCGGCGGATATCCTTGGTGTTAACCCATCCGTGGTCAGCCGCCAAATCGCGCAACTGGAGCGCGCACTGCAGCTCCCGCTGCTGGAGCGGCGCGGGCGTAACGTGGTGTTAACCGAAGCGGGACGCCTGCTGGCAGAGGACTATTTTGCCAGCCGCCAGCGGCGTGAAAAGCTGGAAAGCCAGCTAAAAGATCTGCGCCATATGCGCGGCGGAACAATCTCGGTGCGCATTGGCGGTGGGCTGATCACCGCCTTTATCGAAGGGGTTATGCGCGAGTTTGCCAAATCATACCCGCAGGTTTTTGTTGATATTGTGGTGGGTAGCATGCAGGAGATGCTCAACGATATCGTCAGCGGCGAAGCGGATATGGCGCTGGCCTTTGGCCCAATCGGTACGCCGGAACTCAAGCGCCACAGCTTTCAGTGGGGGCCAATCTGCGCCGTCGTCTCGCCACAGCACCCTATCGCGCAGCGGCAAAGCATCACCATTGAAGAGCTGCTCGACTATCCATTAATAGCCCTGACGGAAAATTTCGGCCTGCAACGCCATATGAATGCCATGTTTAAAAGCCAGGGTTTGCAATTTCATCCGGCGTATCGCTGTAACCAGTTCTCCACCGCGATGGGGCTAAGCCAGGCGGGGCTGGGTATCTCGTTTATGACCGCTTACGCTGCCGCCGATCCCATTCGCCTTGGCGCACTGGTCGCCGTACCGCTCGACCATCCGGTCGCCAGTAGTGCTCAGTGCCACCTGTTGCGTAACTCCGATCGGCGCTTTACGCCAGCCGCCCACCATATGTGGCGGCTTCTGCATAATGCCTTTCGCGACAAATAAAGGGGTGTGGTATACCAGAAAGCCAACCAAATGAGGCATAGCATGTCGATGACGCGCGATATACAGCAATCATTTTGCCGTCCACTGGCGTTACCGGGTGTCGAACTGCGCAGCACCTGGCGCAGCCAGCAGGCGTATAAAAGCCACAGCCACGCAGAATTATCCATTGGCGCGATTATCGACGGGCAAACCCGCTGTCTCTGCAACGGACAGGAATACCTACTCCAACCGGGCGATCTGATGGTCATTCCACCGCACACGCCCCACAGTTGTAACCCACTCGCCGGGCAGCCACGCAGCTACCATATGCTTTACCTGCCGCATAAAAACAGCCAACAACAGGTCATTCGCGACCCTTCGTTATTTCAGTTGTACTTGCGTATCGTGGCGTTGATTGAGCGTGACGACTCGCCACGATTACCTGCTGCACTCAATGCCCTGCTCAGCGCCTTACCTCGCGGTGCGGATCACTGCGCGCCGCTGCGCCCCGTAAGCCAGCAGGTGCTGGCGGCGTTGACCCACGATTTGCAGCAACCGCCCACTCTGGATGCGCTGGCAAGTGCCTTTTCCCTGCGCAAAGAGACGCTTATCCGCACCTTCAAGCAGGACACCGGCCTGACGCCGGGCAGCTTTTTGAATATCGCGCGCGTTGAGTTTGCCAAAAGCCGCCTGCGCGCGGGCGACACGCTGGCGGATGTCGGCTACCAGAGCGGGTTTGCCGATCAAAGTCATTTCCACCGCACTTTTGTGAGCTACACTGCCGCCACGCCGCGCCAGTACGCGTTTGGCCGATCAATATCCGACAATAAATAGCGCCGACGCGCCGCTAAGGTGAGCTTCACTTTTTTCTGTGGAGGTCACTATGGCGTTATTTCCCACCGCGTTTCCGGCGCTGGCGCTGGCACATTTTGTTGCCCTGCTCAGCCCCGGCCCGGATTTCTTTTTGTTAATGGGGTTTGCGATCCGCTATCGGCTGCGCGGCAGCGCCGGGCTGTGCGCGGGTATCGCCGCAGGCAACGCGTTTTATATCCTGATAGTGATTATCGGGGCGAGTGCGCTGCACCCGTTCACGGTGCTCTTTAGCGCCATTGAACTGCTGGGTGCAATCTATTTGCTGTGGATTGGCTGGCACCTGCTGCACAGCCGCACGCAGACGTTTTGCGTCGATGAAACCCGTCAGCCGTGCCCGAGCCTGAGAAAACAGTTTTTACTCGGGCTGGGTTCCGCGCTGCTTAATCCCAAAAATGCGCTGTTTTACCTCGCGCTGATGACCGCCCTGCTCGGCCCGAACGTCACACTGATCCAGCAGTCGGTAAGCGGCGTGTGGATGGTAATGGTCGTATTCGTCTGGGATATATCGGTGGTTTGGCTCATTGGGCTGCCCGCCGTGCAACAGCGACTGAGCCGCAGCGTGTGGTGGATCGAGCGCATCGCAGGCGCGGTGCTAATGGTGTTTGGGACGTCGATTTTATGGAGCATGCTGCGTAATCTGCTTAGGATTTAACCTTTTGCAAGAACCCGGCGTTGGGTTATATGCTTAAACCATGAATAAATTCGCAGAACTCAAGCGCGCCAAGCGCCTGGCGCTGTCGCTGTTACTGGTTGCGGCCGCGACGTTTATCACCACACTGTTCCTGCCGCCCAACTTCTGGGTAAGCGGGGTGAAAGCCATTGCCGAAGCGGCGATGGTCGGCGCACTGGCGGACTGGTTCGCGGTGGTCGCGCTGTTTCACCGTGTGCCGTTCCCGTTTATCTCCCGCCATACGGCGATTATCCCGCGTAATAAAGAGCGGATTGGCGACAATCTCGGCCAGTTCGTGCAGGAAAAATTTCTGGATACCCAATCGCTGGTGGCGTTAATTCATCGCCACCAGCCTGCGCAGATGATTGGCGTCTGGTTCAGCCAGCCCGACAACGCGCAGCGCGTGGGAGTGCATCTGTTGCAGGTGATGAGCGGCTTTCTGGAGATGGCCGACGACAGCCGCATTCAGCGCCTGTTACGCCGCGCGGTGCACAAAGCCATCGACAAAGTGGATCTCACCGAAACCAGCGCACTGCTGCTGGAAAGCCTGACCCGCAACAATCGCCACCAAAAGCTGCTGGATACCGTCATTGCACAATTGATCGCCCTGCTGCAACGGCAAAGCAGCCGCGATTTTATTGCCCGCCAAATCGTGCGCTGGCTGAAAACCGATCACCCGATGAAGGCGAAGATCCTGCCCACCGAATGGCTGGGCGAGCAGAGTGCCGACTGGGTTTCCGAAGCGGTAAATTCGCTGCTCGACGATGTTAATGCCGACAGCACACATCAGATCCGCCAGGCTTTCGATCGCGCGACAATGAAGCTGATCGCCAGTCTGAAAAGCGATCCGGAAATGGCCGAGCGCGCAGAAAACATCAAAGAGTATTTGAAAAACGACGAGACGTTTAACCGCTATGTCGGCGAAATGTGGGCGGATCTGCGTAACTGGATGAAAACGGATATGCAGTCTGACGATTCGCGTATGCAAAAACGCATCACCGACGCGGGCCTGTGGTTTGGCGAAACGCTGCTGGCGGATGGCGCGCTGCGCGCTTCATTAAATGAGCATCTGGAACAAGCCGCGCACCGCGTGGCACCGGAGTTCGCCGCGTTTCTCACCCGCCATATCAGCGACACAGTAAAAAGCTGGGACGCGCGGGATATGTCGCAACAAATCGAGCTGAATATCGGTAAAGATCTGCAATTTATCCGCATCAACGGCACGCTCGTCGGCGGGACGATCGGCCTGATCCTCTATTTGCTGTCGCAGCTGCCCGCGCTGCTGCACGTTAGCGCTTTCTAAGTTGCCAGGAGAAACGATGGCCGACATTACCCTCACCACCAGCGAACGCGAGCAGTTACGCAAAAAATTGCAGACCTATTGTGAGCAGAATTTTGAGCTGGAACTGGAGCAGTTTGACGCCGAGTTCTTTCTCGATTTCATTGCCGAACAGATTGGCCCGGCTTTTTATAACGCCGGGATCGATGAGGCGATTCGCACACATGCGCTCTACAGCGAGCGCATTCAGGAAGAGATGGATCTCAAAAAAATACTCTGAGCTTACTGAAAACGTTTTTTTCACCTTTTCATCCGCCGGAGATCAATATCTCCGCATTTTTTGCATGCCTATAATGCGGCCTCTTTTCAAGCTCTCCCGTGTTACGGGGAAGGAAAATCATGTCGCTTATCACCGCACTTCCAGAAGTTTTCGAACAGTTTTCTGAAGCCCGCCAGAAAGGTTTTCTCACCGTGATGGATCTCAAAGAGCAAGGGATCCCGCTGGTTGGCACCTACTGCACCTTTATGCCGCAAGAGATCGCCATGGCCGCCGGCGCGGTGGTGGTTTCCCTCTGTTCCACCAATGATGAAACCATTGAGGAAGCGGAAAAAGATCTGCCGCGCAACCTCTGTCCGCTGATTAAAAGCAGCTACGGCTTTGGCAAAACCGACAAATGTCCCTACTTCTACTTTTCCGATCTGGTGGTGGGTGAAACTACCTGCGACGGCAAAAAGAAAATGTATGAATACATGGCGGAATTCAAAGCGGTCCATGTCATGCAGTTGCCAAACAGCGCAGCAGACGCCGCTTCCCGCGCATTGTGGAAAGCGGAAATCCTGCGTTTACAGCACACGATCGAGCAACGTTTTGGTCAGCCGATTAGCGAAGCCGCGTTACGTGAGGCTATCGCGCTGAAAAACCGCGAGCGCCAGGCGCTGGCGAATTTCTACCGCGTCGGGCAGCTCAATCCACCGGCAATCAGCGGCGCGGATATCCTGAAAGTGGTGTACGGCGCAACCTTCCGTTTTGATAAAGCGGCGCTGATCGACGAACTGAACGCCACAGCGGCGCGGATCCGCGAGGAGTGGCAGGCAGGTAAACGGCTGGATCCGCGCCCGCGTATTTTAATCACCGGTTGTCCGATTGGCGGCGCGGCGGAAAAAGTGGTGCGCGCCATTGAAGAGAACGGCGGCTGGGTCGTCGGGTATGAAAACTGTACCGGCGCAAAAGCCACCGAGCGCTGCGTCGAGGAGAGCGGCGATGTGTACGACGCGCTGACCGACAAATATCTGGCGATCGGCTGCTCCTGCATTTCCCCTAATGATGAGCGTCTGAAACTGCTCAGCCAGATGGTCGACGAATACCAGGCCGATGGTGTGATCGATGTGATTTTGCAGGCCTGCCACACCTATGCGGTGGAGTCGCTGGCAATCAAACGCCATGTCCGCCAGCAGCACAACATTCCCTATATGGCGATTGAAACGGATTATTCGACAGCGGATATCGGGCAGCTCAGCACCCGCGTCGCCGCGTTTATCGAGATGTTATAAGGAGCGGGCGTGACGTTTACCGTTGGTATTGATTCCGGCTCGACCACCACCAAAGGCGTTTTGCTTCAGGGCGAGACGATTGTGCGGCGCTTCCTGTGCCCGACCTCGTTTCGCCCGGCGGCATCGATTGTTGAAGCATGGGAAACGCTGCGCGCAGGGCTTGAGGAAAAGCCCTTTCTGACGCTGACCGGCTACGGGCGGCAACTGGTCGATTTCGCCGATAAGCAGGTGACTGAAATCTCCTGCCACGGACTGGGGGCACGTTTGCTGCTCGCGCAAACACGCACGGTGATCGACATTGGCGGACAGGACAGCAAAGTGATCGCGCTGGATGAACAGGGCAATCTCGCCGATTTTCTGATGAATGACAAATGCGCCGCCGGAACCGGGCGTTTTCTGGACGTTATCTCGCGCACACTGGGTACGCAGGTGGAACATCTGGACACCATTACCGACGGCGTGGAGCCGCATCCGCTCACCAGCATGTGTACGGTGTTTGCCGAATCCGAAGTGATCAGCCTGCGCTCGGCGGGTATCGCGCCGGAGGCGATTCTCGCCGGGGTCATCAACGCTATGGCGCGACGCAGCGCGCACTTTATCTCGCGCCTGTCCACGCAAGGGCCATTGCTGTTTACCGGCGGCGTCAGCCACTGCGCTACCTTTCGCCGCATGCTGGCCGGACATCTGAAAAGCGATGTGTTTACGCATGACGACGCCCAGTACGCGGGCGCGCTGGGCGCGGCGTTAATCGGCCAGCGGCAGAGGAAGCGCTAATGGCGGAATATCTTTTGTTGTTTCATAACACGCCCGGCGTGCTGCAAACGCGAAAAGCGATGCAGTCGGCGGGCATCGCTTTTCGCGTGCAGGATATTCCGCGCCAGCTCAAAGGCGGCTGCGGGCTATGCATCCGTTTTCACAGCGAAGCGGAAGCGGTCAACCGGTGGGTGACGCCCGGTGTGACAGAGGCGATTTATCGTTGTGACGGTGAGGAATTTACGCGCGTGGGAGAATGAGCGGGGGCTTTATCTGGCGTGTAAAATCGCTGCGGCACAGCGCTTTCGGCCCGAAAAACACCGCGTTTTCGGGCGCATTCCTCTTTACTGCTCCTCAATCACAAACCGTGTGGCTTCGAAGCGGTTCAAAATCAGATGCACCAGATAGATCATCGTTAAGGTCGCCAGCAGCGCCACGGTAACGGAGACGATGCGGTAGAGATCGCTGAATACTAAATCCGTGTCCGGATGCAGGTTCTGACCAAACATAATGCCGATGGTGGTCACGCTGGCAAACCCCACACCGGCCCCGACTTTCTCCATCACATGCAGCCGCGCGCTGAACGCCAGCCCGAGGCCAATCAGCGGCATCATCAATAACATGTGACTACTGTGGTTGTAGAGGATCAACTGCACCAGCAGGATATACAGGCAGGCGAGCACCACGCCGACGACACGCCACACAGAACTCATCACCGCACCGCGATAATGCATCGGAAACAGGATCAAAATCCCGGCCATCAGCGCGGATAACGAATCGCTAAGATCGCTCAGTTGAAAAACCACAAAGATCATCGTCGCCACGGTGCCGGAGAGCAGTGATTCGTGACGCACGCGCGCGGCGTTTTTCTCGATCATCGGTGGACGCGTGCGCGGTTCGACATCCGGGATTAGATAGTTCATCAACGCACTCAGCGCCACCGCCATAATGCTGGCTTCAATATTGGAAAACAGCAGCGTGTGCCAGTCGCTGGAGGGGTAGCTCATAAAGTTGAGCATCGTACTCTGGCACACCACGCCCGCCGAGCCAAACAGAAACAGTGCGCCTTTGCTCATAAAACGAAAACGCATCACGTACAGCGCAAACACCACTAGCGTCATGATCACCGGCCAGCGCGACAAATAGCCGATAATAAACACCATTTCGATGCAATTTATCACCGCACTGAAGATGAACTGTTTCGCCACATGGCGGTTAAACACTGGCACCAGCGACAGCAACATCACCGGATAGACGACATAAAACACGCCGTACTGGGTGTTATAAAAACTCGACACACTGAGCGCTATCATCCCGGCAAAGACGATGCGCAGCGTCTGGCGAAAGTCATTCGCCGTGTAAACGATATTGCCGTGAGGCGTGAAAACCCGCGCCAGCGTATTAATAGACATAGTGCAACAGGCTCACCAGGTGAATTTGCAGGCCCGAGAAAAAGCGCGCGAACACCCCTTCGCTGTTATACAACTGCACCGTAGCACGCGCGCCGGTCGGGAGTTCTTTCGGCAACGGTTCATCCAGTGCAACGTGGATGCGCATACGCTGCGCGTCACGCACCCAGCGGTTAGAGGTTTGCGGCGCGGAAAGCTCGCCATTCACCGCCTGCTGCCCGGCCAGCACCCCGGCATCACTGCTGGTGACATGGGCTTTGAACACATGCCCCGGCAGCGCGTCAAACACCACTGCCGCATCGGTGCCAACGCGCGTATGGCGCAGGCTCTTCTCACGGAAATCCGCCACGATATCGGTTTTATCGTGCACCAGCGCCAGTGCGGCAGTTCCGGCAGCGGCATAAAAACCGGGACTTAATTGCAGATTACTGACCGCACCATCGGCTTCGGCGCGAACCTGGGTCCAGCTCAGATTCAGCTGCGCCTGTTGCAGGGCATTGCGGTATTTCTGCAGCGTTACGTTGCGGGCATCATCGCGATCGCCGCGCTCAATGTTCAGCGCATCAATCGAGGCATTCAGGTTGTTCACCGATTGCACACTGCTTTGCCAGGTCGTGCGTACTTTATCGACATCGGCTTGCGAGACGTTATGCATCACGCTCAGGTTCTGGTAGCGCTCAAAGGTCACCCGATCGTTTTGTGCAGTAAGCTGCGCCGTCTTCAGGCTGGCCTGCGCGGCAACGATTTGCGCATCCAGTTGTTGATTGGTGAGCTTTGCTTGTGCCAGCGCGATTTGCGCGGCTTCTACCTGGTTGTTAAACGGCGTGGCGTCCAGTTCGAACAGCAGATCGCCCTTCTTCACCTGGCTGTTGTTCTGCACATACACTTGCGCAACGTAGCCAGAAACGCGGGCGGAAACCGGCGTCACCACGCGCATGACGGTGGAATCCGGGGTCAGCGGGATCCAGATATCGGCAACGATAAAATAGACAAACATCAGCAGGAAAGAGGCAATACTCACCCTTACCCAGCGGGCAAACTTTTGTTCTGGCGTCATGATTTTCTTATTCGGTTTGGTTGTCTTCTTCGCGCATCACACGCAAATTACAGGCGATTTGATTCAAGGTGTCGCTAAAGGCGAGCAGACTCGCGGGCGGAATATTTCCCGCTGCCCGTAGCTGGCAGGCTTCGATCACCTGCGTGATTTTACCCAACATACGCGTCCCTTCGGCGGTGAGCGCCAACAGGCGAATACGTTTGTCGTACGGCGATGTCGTACGCACAATTAGCCCCTGCTTTTCCAGTTGTGTCAGGGTGCGCATCAACGGCGGCAGCTCAATGCCCTGCACTTCCGCCAGCTCACTGACGGAGACGTTATTCCCTAACTGGTGAAGCTGCATCAGCACCGTCCAGCCCGACTGCGTGATGCCCGTGTCGCTCAATGCGTGATCGATAGTGGCACGCCACTGGCGCACAACCATCGCCATGCGCATACCCAGCGGTCGGCGGGCGAACAGTTCCTCTTCCGTCATCGCAATCCTCTCGTTTCACAGGCGGGGTACGATAATAGTTATCAGGGTAAGTATCAAGAAACGGGAATAGCAAAGAGCATGGATTGCGAAAGTTTAATCAAAAAATACCATTCCCTTATAAGGCTTCTCGCGGCACGCGGCCAGCCGCTGGGCAAGGTTGCCGACATGCGCTTCGAGCTTGTGTCCGTCGGGATCGAGGAAATACCAGGAGTCGCCTTCGCTTTTATTCGCTTTCCAGCTCACCACCCCAGCCTGCTCAAGGCGAGTGACAAAGCGGGCGAAATCGCATGCATCAACACTGAACGCATAATGGGTGTAGTCACTTTGTGTTGGCGGTACATACTGGCGCTGCGCGTCGGCAGATAAGCAAAGCCACAACTCACCGCAGGTGAGATAAGCGCCATTGTCCCAGCGCGTATGCAGTTTCAGGCCAAGAAGTTGATGATAAAACTCAATACTGCGGGCAAGGTCGCTAACCGCCAGGGTCAGGTGGTTGAGGCTGTTTAACATGCTTGGTACTCCGGCCATAGGAAGGAAAAACGCGGCACCCAACAAAAGCGTTGAATGCAGCGTTAACTGGGCTGCGAATTACTTCGCCTCTTTCACTTCCGAGACGAATTCCGGCAGATCCCAGGTGCCGCCCGCACGCACATAACGGCACATGCCGGAGGTGGATTCGCTGCTCTTACGGAAGGTTTCACCGTCCCAGACCCACTCCGCCGACGCCCAGCAATCGCCAATGCCGCGACCACGCTGGCCCAATGAGATCACGCCATCGCTGTAATCAGAGGCGGAGTTAGTAATAAATTGCGGCGTCCCTTTCAGCGCCTTATCCACTACCCAGTAGCCATAACCTTCGTTATACGCCCCGCGCCAGCAAAGGGTGGAGATCAGTGCATGTTTGCCATCCAGCGGCGTCAGGGTAATGTCGTTATCACCGTCGATAACCGGTTCCTGTGGGGAGACAAGGCGATCGCACTCGTTACCGCTGGTAAGCGCCGCCAGCAAACGCGGTTTCAGCGCTGCGGTTTCGGCTTTGGTGAGGGTGCGATCTTCACCGCCTTTCACTTCCACCGCCTGAATCACCGGCGCGGCAACCGCTGGCGTCACCGAGCTTTCTGCTTTATCGCCCTTTTTACTCAGCGCGCCCGGTGTGCCCACGCGCCCTTGTACATCATCAAATTTCAGCAACACGGCGTATGCGCCATCGCCGGAGAGCACAAACGGTTTCGCGCCGCCTTTGAATTCGACTTTACCGCTACCTTTCACAGCATCGATCATGCTGTGCGCCTGCGCATCGGATAAACGCCAGCTATCGTTATCTTCGGTCGCGATCTCACCTTGTGATTTACCATCGATCCATAGGCTGAGCGTTGCCTGCTGCGTCGTTTCGTCGGCGTCCATTTCCGCCAGCACCACATCAACGGTCACCGGCGTGTCCGGCCCGGCTTTGCGCGTGATCAATACCGAACCGGTGGCTTCTTCTTCTGCGCTGTAACCGGCGGCGCGGCAGGTCAGGGTGTTATCACAAACCACTTCCCAGTCTTTATGGTCAAACGAGACACCACTTTGCTCCGCCAGCACGGGCACACTTAGCGTTGCCGTCATCACCAGCGCCGCTTTGATACTGCTTTTCATGCCATCACTCCGTAATGAGAAATGCGCACAGTGTGCAGAAATTATGTGTCAGGGAGAAGTGTATTTTGGCGGGGGTGAAGAGAAAAAAGGCGAGAAAAAATTCTCGCCTCAAGGTAGTGAACACACTTAATCCAGATTCAGCTCACCGTAGGATTTCACCACGCGGGAAACGATGCCGTAATCAATGGCTTCTTGGGTGTTCATCCAGTAGTTGCGGTCAGTATCCTGCTTCACTTTCTCCACTGGCTGGCCGGTTGCTTCAGCGATCATGCGGTTAACGCGCTCCAGCGTGCGGATGATCTCTTTCGCTTCGATTTCAATGTCGCTGGCCTGGCCGCGTACGCCGCCCAGCGGTTGATGGATCATAAAGCGGGTGTTCGGCAGCGAATAACGGTGCTCTTTTTTCGCCGCCAGCAGGATGGTGATCCCGGCGCTTGCCACCCAACCGGTGCCGATGATGTGCACTTCCGGGGTGATGAACTTAATCATGTCATGAATGGTATCCGCCGCTTCAACATGGCCACCCTGGCTGTTGAGATAGATCTTAATCGGCGCATCGCTGATGCCCTGCAACAGCAGCAACTGGGTGACGACTTTTTCGGTCAGTGCCTGGTTGATCTCGCCAGAGATAATGATCGAGCGGGCATCCAGCAGTTTTTGCTGCATCAGTTGTGAGACGTTACCGGTCTCTTTCTCTTTTTTCTCGTCGTCTTCGTTCATAAAGTGCATGCGCTTTCTCCCCTTCAGGTTGTGGAGCTAAGCATAGCCCAACGCAGGTTGGGCGGAAATAACAAGATATTATCTCCACGCGTTATCGCCCTCATCACAGTTCACTGCGGCGTAACCCCAGGTCTTTTAGCTGCTCGTCGCTTAATGCGCGCAGTAACCGCCGCGTTTTCACGCGTTCATGCAGTCGTTGCAGTTTGCGCCAGAGTAAAACAAAGCCTAAAAACGGGCGGTTGGGTCGATTTTCAAAGAATTCCATGGTGCTCTCCTCGCCTGAAAAGAGCTCTATCTTCGCCGTTCTCGCCCATGACAATACAGATTCAGAAATCACTTTTCTTTAACATACAGATCGCTTAAAACAACGTCTGAATCGCGAATTTCACGCCAATCTGTACTGGTTCTTAAATCTGTATGGTGAATTTTAAGGATACAGCATGACACGCTACCAACATCTGGCCACGCTGCTGGCAGAACGCATTGAACAGGGATTGTATCGCCACGGCGAAAAGCTGCCGTCAGTGCGCAGCCTGAGCCAGGAGCACGGCGTGAGTATCAGCACCGTGCAGCAGGCGTACCAGGTGCTGGAAAACCTGCAACTGATAACGCCCCAACCGCGTTCCGGCTACTTTGTCGCGCCGCGCAAGGCAAAACCGCCCGTGCCCGCAATGTCACGCCCGGTACAACGGCCGGTGGAAGTCACGCAGTGGGATGAAGTGCTGACGCTGCTGGACGCGCGCACGGATAAAGCGATTGCTGCGTTTGGCGGCGGCGCACCGGATATCACTCAGCCCACGCTTAAACCGCTGTGGCGCGAGATGAGCCGTATCGCCCAACACCAGGTGATGGATGCGTTAAGCTACGACACGCTGCCAGGCCGCCGTGAACTGCGCGAGCAAATCGCCCGGCTGATGCTGGATGGCGGCGCATCAGTCAGCGCCGATGATATTGTCATCGCCAGTGGTTGCCATCCGGCGCTGGCGCTCGCCTTGCTGGCGGTGTGCCAGCCGGGGGATATTGTCGCCGTTGAATCCCCCTCGTATTACGGCACGATGCAGTTACTGCGTGGTTTGGACATTAAAGCGATTGAAATTCCGACCGATCCCGAAACCGGCATCAGCGTGGAAGCCCTGGAGCTGGCACTGGAACAGTGGCCCATTAAGGGCGTGATTCTGGTGCCGAACTGCAATAACCCGCTCGGCTTTATCATGCCGGACGCGCGGAAAAAAGCCGTGCTGGCGCTGGCGCAGCGCCACGACATCGTGATTTTTGAAGACGATATTTACGGCGAGCTGGCAGCGGAATATCCGCGCCCCAGCACCATAAAATCCTATGATATTGATGGTCGCGTGCTGCTGTGCAGCTCTATCACCAAAACCGTGGCACCGGGTTTGCGTGTCGGCTGGATTGCGCCGGGACGTTACCTGGATCGGGTGCTGCATAAAAAGTATGCCGCCATCGGCACCAATGTGCCGGGAACACAACTGGCGGTTGCGGCGTTTATTCGCGACGGTCATTACCATCGGCATGTGCGACGCATGCGCCAGCTTTATCAGCAGCAACTGGAAACTTATACCTGCTGGGTGCGCCAATATTTTCCCTGCGGTATCTGCGTGACGCGCCCGCAAGGCGGTTATTTATTGTGGGTCGAGTTGCCGGAAACCGTCGATATGGTCTGTGTTTCCCGCGCGCTGTGCCGCCTGAAAATCCAGATTGCACCCGGCTCGTTATTTTCAGCGTCTGGCAAGTACCGTAACTGCCTGCGCCTGAATTGCGCCCTGCCGCTGACCGACGCCAATCGCGAGGTGATCAAGCACTTAGGCGAAGCCATTCACAACGCCTTAGAGGACTGAATTCAAAGTACGCGTTTGCCTGTCAGAATCCGGCGTGCGCCGAGGTAGTGATCCTGCCAGTAGCCATCAAGAAAATGGCTGATACGGATATTCAACCCGGTACGCGGCGCTTCGATAAAGCGGTTATGCCCCAGATAGACACCGACATGATCGACCTGGCCGCGTAATTTGCTGCGAAAGAACAGCAAATCCCCCTGGCGCAAGTTCGCGGTTTTAACCCGCATCAAGCGTTTGTCATGAAACATGGCTTTGGTGGTGCGGGGTAATTTATTACTCAACACTTTGTTGTAGGCATAAAACACCAGCCCACTGCAGTCGAAACCGCGCGCCGGCGAGACGCCGCCAAAAACATACGGTTTACCCAACTGTTTTTTAAGGTGATGCACAACCTTGTCAACTTTTGACTGACGCGTCGCCGCGAGCATCGCTTCACGGGTGATCTTGCGCTGTTCGGCAAGCATCGTTGGCGAGTGTGTACGGCTAACCGGTTTAGATTGCACACAACCGGTCAGGAACACAGCAAGCAAAATAAGAAAAAAAAGCCCCAAAAACCCGCGGAGCATGCTCTGCCTGGGGGCAACGATGGATGATACAGTTAAATATTTCACAACATTAATACTAATAAAAATAATGGGTTAAAATTTTAAATACATTTTTCATTCCTTAACGGAAGGAGAAACGTACTCACTCGTCAAAAAACGCCCGCAACTTTTGTACGATGACTTTATTAAGCTGACAAATTCGGGCTTCTGTCAGTCCAAGCATTGAGGCAATCTCTTTCAGGCTTAATTCATGGTGGTAATACAACCCCAGAATCGTCTGTTCGCGCTGTGTCAGGCTTGCTACCGCGCTTTTTAGTGCCCGGCTATCCAGTACTTCAGCTTCAAGCGAGCGGCTTTCCAGCGCGTGGGCGTGAAGATCGTTATCCAGGCTCTCCAGCTCACTGGCGGAGTCGAGCAATAAATAGTGCTGATACTCCTCCGGTGTAATAGAAAGCCGTTCGCTTAGTTCATTAAAATTCGGCACATAGCCAAGTTCTCGCGCCAGATCGCGAATGGCGTCGTTGAGCTTGTACATTTTTTGGCGCAGCCGCCGGGGACGCCAATCCTGCTGGCGTAGCTCGTCAAGAATTGCCCCACGAATGCGCTGGATGGCGTAACCGGCAAATTGCGCATCCGGTTGTCCATAGCGACGCAATGAAAAGAGCAACCCCGTCAGGGCGACCTGGCGCATATCGTCTTTATCCATTACGTTGCTGGTTTGCCAGGCGAATTGTTTCACTACTTTATGCACCAGCGGCAAATAATCGCGTACGTAGCGCGCTTCATCGGGAAACGTTATCGTTTCAGAGGAAATTACACTCATCATTATTAACAGCGCAGACTAGATTTATTAAATAAAAACAGACGTATGCTGTTTTTACATTTTTAAGGCTGAGGTTTTTCATTAGTTCAGTGCGTAAAAAAATTAATTATTTAATTAATTAAACAAACAACAATAAATTAACATCAAACTATTACAACCAGCGGCACTGCACGGCCTCCCGCCTTAACTGGTGTAAAAAGATACACCACACCCCCTATTTTTAATCCCCCGAAAAGCGCCAATTAATGAATTTGCGTATAATTCATCTATCGCACAGTAGTATTATTAATATCTCATATGGAATGATTACTGGGGTCAGAGGATTTACTCATCTGCCTTCACGTTAATTAATCCTCAATTACGGTTAACAGCCTAAATAATAGCTTGTTCCAGGATGGAGCGACCCGACATTCGTCATGAAAAAATATTGTTACGCTATTAACAATTGGTTAATTGATTTACCTTCCGGTTCAATTATCCATTTAGTCACCGGAGAACATAAGCGGCTGGGCGCCTATCAGCTCAAACTGCTGGATCTGCTGCAACAGCACCCGGGTAAGGTTTTTACGCGGGAAGAGTTGACCAACCAGGTCTGGGAGGGGCGGGTTATTGGCAATAATAGCCTGCCAAACGCCATTCACGCCCTGCGCGCGGCGCTGGAAGATGACGGCAAACAGCAACGCATTATTCGCACTGTACCTAAACGGGGCTACATACTGGATGCTGAATATTGCCAGCAGGTTGAAAGTCCTCAGGAAGATATTTCATTAGATAATGAGAAATCTCTCGCAGAGGCGGAAACAGCCAATACGCTGCCGCACGCTTCTGACGTGGCGCATGAAACAGGTGTACAACCAATGCGCTATCGCCGTGGCGCCGTCGTATCGCTATTACTGATTGTCGCGCTTTTGGTCGCCTTTATCGGCTATTTGAAAATCGCTCGCGGCCAGAGCATACGACCTGAAGAGCTGGCAAAAAACGAGTACAGCAATATTCGTCTTTATACGCTTATAAAACCCGGCGAGCATCTGCAGGATCAGGCCACGGTATACAACCGGCTCAAAGACACTTATCACCTTTTAAATGAGCAGATAAAAAAGCAATCCATCAACCTGAACATCTATTCGCGAAGTGATAAACAAACGCTGAACTTCACCCTGCGCTTATACAGCACCTGTGGGCAGAATATTCTGGCGATGCAGATCTATCACTGGCGGGCCAATTTGGCTTCACTTAATGAATTGATCCTTGAAGAAACGCGGAGAAAACTCGATGAAATGGCGCCTTGCAAGACCGCATAAGTACGGAGTCATGCTGATGCTCACGGCGCTGATTGGTGCTGCCTGCGGCTATGTGTGGCATCGTTCGCAGCCGGCATTAAAACCGGGCAGTAACATGACGCAGCAATTCGGTTTTTACGATTTGCCGCAGCAGCAAAAAGAGCTTTATGACGTCCGTTTGTCCACCGTTGGAGAGACGATAGTAAGCCATGTCAGCAGTCCTACTAACCCTCAGTTCAGGCTAAAAGGGAGTTTCGTGCAGAGAAACCAGGTGGGTGAGAAACGCATTTTTACCTACACATCTGTTCATTTCGTCCCCTCACCGGAGACCCAGTTGCTTGCCAGCAACATTGATTTACTGGTGCATTCGCAAGTGCGTATGCAGCAACTTTGGCCAGATGGCGTGCCGCTGGTCACTATGCAAAACGGGATGATCTTTTTCTACCCGCTGGACGACAAGTAGGGAACGGCGTGGGGTTGTTATCACGCCAGCTCACCAGACCCGGATTCATCGCCAGCCAGCAATGTTTCCCCATTAGTAATGGCCAAATATCATTAAGGCTGGCGGCATGCTCTATCGCACGATGGTAAGCATTTAATAACACGGGATAATAGCTGGCATTAACGGCATAGGCCGCAGCGCTCCCGGCATGATGCACACGAGCGATGCCGGGTAGCGTCAATAGCGGCGAGAAATGTTGATAGTGCCCACCCAGCAGCAACACATGCCAGTCCAGCCGATGAAGACTCATAAAGATGCGATTCGCCTGGGCGCATGCCCTTTCATCCTGCACCAGCTGAAAGCCGGCATCTAACAGCAGGACATTGCGCCACCCTTGCCGTTGCGCTTCGCTCAATACCATGCACTGTGTCTGTAATTCAGCCAGTCTGCTATCACTCCCTGACGCTCTGGCAACAGGCCAGAGTTGTTCCGCGCTTATGCCCGCCTGGCTTAACACTGCACATTGCGCACCGAGCAATGCCTGATCCTGCACATTAAAGAGCACTGCTACCTTTGCAAAACTGCGCCACTGTAAATTGCAATGCAGCGACAGCTGCGGGCTCTGCCAGAAAGGGAAAGTAGCGGCGTAATTCAGTTTATGCATTGCATCATCCTTGCAGATAACAGGCGTCATAATGGTATTTGTGACTGACCATAGATAGTTAAAGCCGGTGGGTCTTTTAACGCAGACAGGGTGAAAAGTCCCATCAATCAACGACATTAAATAATTAACGCTTAGAAAACATGCCAGTAAGTAAAATCTGCATGAAATAGTGTCGTATGAACGGCGTCACATTTCTGCTGTAATAAGCAAATAAGAATAAATTATTCTTATTAAACATTTTGTGAGTAATATATTATTCCTTAACGGATGCCTGCGCCGCAGGGCAACAGGCAAAAAACTGTGAAACCGAGTTGAGCGAAACGTTGATGAACATTGATCTCTCCAGACTGACTACCGAAGGCCGCAATACTGCCAGCGCTGACATTGACATGCTTGATACCGAAGCAATGTTGCGGGTTATCAACCGTGAAGATCAAAAAGTGGCGCTGGCGGTGGAAAAAACGATCCCGGCGATCACGCAAGCGGTAGATGCTATTGTGGTGGCTTTTCAGAAAGGCGGGCGCTTGATTTATTGCGGCGCCGGTACATCCGGACGGCTTGGGATCCTGGATGCCAGCGAATGCCCGCCAACCTATGGCACCCCGCGCGAGCAGGTGGTGGGTCTGATTGCTGGCGGCCATCGCGCCATTTTGCAGGCGGTAGAAAACGCCGAAGACAGCCTGACGCTCGGTGTTGACGATCTTAAGGCGCTCAATTTTAACGCCAACGATATCCTGGTCGGCATTGCCGCCAGCGGCCGCACGCCGTATGTCATTGCCGCGATGCAATACGCCCAAAAACTCGGTGCGACCACCGTCGCGCTGACCTGCAACGCGGGCAGTGAAATGACGCAAATCGCCGATATCGCCATCGTTCCCGTGGTGGGTGCGGAAGTCGTTACCGGCTCGTCGCGAATGAAAGCCGGCACCGCGCAGAAACTGGTGCTGAACATGCTGACGACCGGCGCGATGATCCGCAGCGGCAAAGTGTACGGCAACTTAATGGTCGATGTGGAAGCCACCAACCAGAAGCTGGTGCAGCGGCAAATCAATATTGTGATGGAAGCGACCGATTGCGACAGCGCCACCGCAACCCAGGCGCTGAAAGCCTGCGACGGGCATTGTAAGACCGCCATCGTCATGGTGTCAGGCGGGCTGAGCGCTGACCAGGCAGCACGTCTGTTAGCCGATAACGGTGGGTTCATTCGCCAGGCGCTGGCTAACGCGGGAGTCAACTAATGGCCAAAATCAGCGAGCAGTTTATTGCCGCAATCCTGCAACTGGTGGGCGGCAAAGCGAATATTAAAACCTGCGGCAACTGCATGACGCGGCTGCGTCTGACGCTGAACAACGATGCCCTGGTTGACAACGCCGGGCTCAAAGCACTGCCCGGTGTTCTCGGCGTGGTCAATAGCGAGGATCAGTTGCAAATTATCGTTGGCCCCGGCAAAGCACAAACGGCGGCGGAAATGATGAGCGCGATGACAGGCGGCGTCAGCGCGCCTGTGGAAGCGGCGTCGCTGAAAAGTATCGCCAGCGATACCAAACAGCAGATGAAAGCGAAACAGACCAGCGGCGTGCATCAGTTTCTGGCGAAATTTTCTACCATTTTCACCCCATTAATCCCTGGCTTTATCGCCGCCGGGATGCTGCTCGGCTTCGCCACCCTGATTGAGCAAAGCCTGCTTATCAATGCCGCCGAAAAAAATGCCACGCTTGTCCATATCGTGGGTTATATGAAAGTTTTCGGCAAAGGGCTGTTCACTTTCCTGCCGATTTTGATTGGCTACAACGCGCAAAAAGCCTTTGGCGGTAGCGGCGTCAATGGCGCGATCATCGCCGCGCTATTTGTCCTCGGTTACGATCCAAAAGCGACAGTGGGCTATTTTTCCGGTATCGATAACTTTTTCGGCATGGGCATCGATCCGCGCGGCAACATTATCGGCGTGCTGATCGCCGCGATCCTGGGAGCCTGGATTGAGCGGCAAATCCGTAAATTCATGCCGGATAACCTCGATATGATCCTCACTTCGTTGCTGACGCTACTGATCACCGGCGCGCTCACCTTCACGGTGATCATGCCGATCGGCGTTGAGCTGTTTAAAGGCATGTCGTGGCTGTTCCTGCACCTTAACGGCAACCCGTTCGGCTGCGCGGTGTTGGCCGGGCTGTTCCTGATTGCCGTGGTGTTTGGCGTGCATCAGGGTTTTATTCCGGTCTATTTCGCGCTGATGGATGCGCAGGGCTTTAACTCGCTGTTCCCGATTCTGGCGATGGCGGGCGGCGGCCAGGTGGGCGCGGCACTGGCGCTTTATTTCCGCTCGGCGCGCGAGTCGGTGCTACGTAATCAGATCCGTGGCGCAATCATTCCCGGCCTGCTCGGTGTCGGCGAACCGTTGATTTACGCTGTCACGCTGCCGCGCGTAAAACCGTTTGTCACGGCCTGTATCGGCGGTGCCTGCGGCGGTTTCTTTATTGGCACTATTGCCTGGTTCGGGTTGCCGGTTGGGCTAAATACTGTGTTTGGCCCTTCTGGCCTGGTGGCGCTGCCGTTGATGACCTCCGGGCAGGGGATCTACACGGGAATGGCGGTCTACGCCGCAGGCGTGGTTGTCGCCTACGTGTGTGGTTTTCTCGCTACCTGGTTTTTTGGTCACAAAAACGTGGATTTAAGCTAATGCTCGATGTCACCCGGCGCAAAGCCGGGTGACATCAGGGCATCAGAAGCGATAAGAGAGGCTGCCGACGATGCTGCGTTCCGCACCGAAGTAGCAGTAAGAGAGCGAATTACACGCCGCGACATAGCGTTTGTCGGTCAGGTTGTTGACATTCACCTGCGCGCTCAACCCTTTCAGACCCACATTACTCAGGTCATAACCCACCGCCAGATCGACCAGCGTGTAAGACGGCAGCGTGTGCGTGTTCTGGCGATCGGAGGTGATGCCATTGACATAGCGCACGCCAGAACCGACAGTCAGCCCGTTCAGCGCCCCCTCTTTCACGTCGTAACTGAGCCATGCACTGGCCTGATTACGTGGCGCGTACACCGCGCGTTTGCCCTGCTCCTGCGCACTGCTTTTTTTGTAGCGAATGTCGTTGTAGGTGTAAGCCGCCTGCAAACGCAGGTTGTCCGTCAGTTGCCCCACCGCTTCCAGTTCCACGCCTTCAGATTCGATCTCACCGATGGAACGGTAGGGATCGGTCGGCTCCACTTTGGTGGCGATGTTCTCCTGGTTGATGCGATACACCGACGCGCTGTACATGGTTTGCGAGCCTTCCGGCTGGTATTTCAGCCCTGTTTCCCACTGTTTGCCTTTCATCGGTTGCAGGATCTTGCCGTACTCGTCGGTAAAACTGGTCGGCGTGAAGGCGGTCGAGTAGCTGACATATGGCGCAAAACCGCTATCAAACAGGTACATCAGCGCCGCGCGGCTGCTGAAGTGGTTCTTATCCAGCGTATCGCGGGTGTCGTTGATCTTATTGACGTTGGTGATCTTCACCTGATCGTAACGACCGCCGAGCGTCAGACGCCATCTGTCGAGGGACATCTGATCCTGGGCGTAGATCCCGGTCTGCTCAAGTTTGTGTTTTTCACGGCTATAAACGCTGATCGACAGCGGATCGGCGCCATAAACCGGGTGGAAAGCGTCGATCGCCGGGAAGCTGCCGTACGACGCGGTGACATTATTGCTGCGACGCTGATAATCCACGCCAAACAGCAAACGATGGTTGATCACGCCGGTATCAATGCTGCCATCGATCTGGTTATCCAGCGTCACCGCCGAGAGCGATTCATCCGAGCCGGAGTAACCCCGGTTCAACTCGGTGTCGTTCAGCCAACCCGAAGCATACACCTGGTTAAGATCAACGGTGGTATGCAGGTAGCGCAATTTCTGGCGCACCGACCAGCCACTGTCAAAGGCGTGTTCAACGTTGTAGCCGACCATATTTTCGCGGCGATCGTATTTGTCGTAATCATCTTCGCCTTCAAAGAAGGTGCTGGAGATTTTCTTGCCCGCGTGCGGCACCACGGTGCCTTCATACGGCAAACCGGAGTGGCTGCCGCCTTCCGGATCGCGATGCAGGTAAGCCATCAGCTCCAGGCGCGTGTGATCGGTAATGCGCCAGGTCAGGCTCGGCGCGATGGCGTAACGCTGCTCTTTCAGGTGGTCAAACTGCGAATCCGCATAGCGCGTCATACCGGTTAAACGCACCGCCACGCGGTCGTTGTCATCCACCGGGCCGGTGACATCAAACGCCGCGCCGCGCTGGTTGTTATTTCCGGCGAACAGCTTCACTTCACCGCCAGGATCAAACGAGGGTTTGCGCGAATTCAGCGCCACAATGCCGCCCGGCGATGAACGTCCATACAATACGGATGCCGGACCGCGCACCACTTCTACGCTATCCAGGAACCACGGATCGATAACCAGCGAGCTGTGCGAATTGGTGTCGCCCATCATTTTCAGCCCGTCGAGATAGACGTTATCCAGGCTGCCGTCAGAAAAACCGCGCAACACGATATAGTCAAAACGGTTCGATGCGCCAATCTGGTTACTGTAGACGCCCGGTGTGTAACTCACCGCCTGGCGCACGCTGATGGCGCCCTGCTCTTCATACTGCTGGCGGGTAACAATCGATACCGCCTGCGGCGTTTCGATATCCGGCGTCTCCAGTTTGGTCGCGCCGCTTTGCATTTGTGAAGTCACTACCACGGTATCGTTGCCGGGAGTTGTCTCTTGTGCCAGCACCGTTACGCTCATCCCGCCGGTTATGCAGCCAATCATCAGCGCCAGTCGCGTTTTTGCGAACATGAAAATCTCCAGAAGCCGTTATTATTGTAAATAAGAATTATTACCCTTTTGAATTCGCCAATAGCTATGCGCAGTGATGATTCACGTATGCGCAATGATAAAACCGCGCCCGCGACAGCAAAACTGGTCTACACAGGGGAAAATCAGGACGCGCGGATTTCGCTGGGAGCCATACCGTAGCGGCGGCGAAACGCGGTGGAAAAATTGGTGGCGTGCTGATAACCGGACATCCACGCGGCTTGCTGTACGCTGTAGCCCTGGGCCAGATAGCGACGCGCCAGTTCAAGACGGCAATCGCGCAGATAATCAAACACTGAGTGACCGTACGCCTGGCGGAACTTCACGCGCAGGCTGCTGGCACTCATCGCCGCCAGTTGCGCCAGTGCCGCCAGGGTGTACTCTTTTTCGGGGTGCTGCTCCAGCAAACGGCGTACGTTTTCCAGCCGCTGCTGTGCGCCACACGGGGCTGTGCGGCGGCTCTCCTGCCCTTGCAAGCGCTGCGACAGCGCGTTACCCAGCAGTTGCAACATCACTCCTTCCAGCATCAACTGGCGAGAGAGCGCAGGCAGCGAGGCTTGCTGGGTTTGCTGTAAACCAGTCAGTAAAAAGCCCGGCACCTGCCATAAAAAGGTCGGTGCGCCGTGCGCTTCCCACTGCTGTAAAAGTGCGCTGAGGAGCGGCGATTGCCAGCAGCTTGCCGGATCGACGCCAAGCGATAACGTGCGCAGATGGCAATCCGCCAGATGGCTGGCGTTCATCACCTGGTGTTCGCTCAGGCGCGAGGTAAACGCCATGCCGGAGCGCACAACAAACGCTTCGCCGTTGAGGCGCAGCATCACACTCCCTTCCAGCACCACCAGCATATAGAGCGGGCAACTGTGCAGCGAGGTGGTTTCATAAGGTTGCAGAACGCGAATATCAGAACGGGTAAGGTTGATACCCGAAGAGAGCGTCATCTCTTCAACATCGCCCTGGATAACAATGCGCTGCGCTTTGCTGAAAAGACCGGTTGCCAGCGACGGGAAGCGGTAATCAATCCCATAACGCTCGCCAAAACCGATAAAGTCTTCAATTGAAAAGTGTCTTTTTTGCATAGACGGCAGCCATCGCTATCTGTCGAACCCTCACCCGCGCGCGGGCGAAACGGCCTACACCTTATCATTCGCCCTGATACGCTTCAATAATATTGAGAACTATTCTCAACACACTGATTACGGCGTGTTAGCCCCGTCGGCGTTTCCCAGCACACCGAGGATTTGCTGGCGCAACCATTTATGTCCGGGATCGCGGTGCAGCCGTTCATGCCAGAGCATCAGCATGTCAAATCCTGCCAACTCAACAGGCGGATCAACCACCTGTAACGCACCAGTGGTGGCGACAAGCCGCTCCGGCAGCACAGCGACCAAATCGGTGCGCGCCAGCGCATCCAGCATAAACAGGAAATGCGGCACCGAAAGCACCACATTGCGCGTCAATCCGCGAGCCGCCAGCGCGTCGTCTGTTGCCGCCTGAAATCCGCCGCCCTCCGGCGAGACAATCACATGCTCCAGCTGGCAAAACTGTTTGATCGACGGGCGGCGTTTAAGCGCCGGATGGCCTAAACGCCCCGCAAGGACATAGCGCTCAGTGAACAATAACCGCTGGTGCAGCGACGCCGGTGCGCCTTCGCGCAAATGGAAGAACAGATCGATATCGCCCTGCTCGGCCTGGCGCTTAATCTGGCCGGGGTTAAGCTCAAACACCGCGAGGCGGCTGGCGGGCGCGTCGCGACGCAACGTGCTAAGCAGCGGCAGCAGTACCGCCGATTCGGTGTAATCCGTCGCCGCAATTCGCCAGGTAACACTGGCGCGGGCGGGATCAAACGCGTTGACTGGCGACACTGCGCGCTCCAGCGCTTCCAGCGCCTGGCGTAACGGTTCACGTAGTTCGTCCGCCCGCACGGTCGGCTGCATACCGCGCGGGCCAGGCAACAGCAACGGATCATCAAAGATCTCGCGCAGCCGCGCCAGTTGCACACTCACCGAAGGCTGAGAAAGATTCAGCCGCTGCGCCGCGCGCGTGACATTGTGCTCACGGAGCAGTACATCCAGCGTCAGCAGCAGGTTCAGATCCAGGCGGTTGAGATTAATCATGACTATACCTGTGATATCAGCAATTAATTTCTACTATATCCGTGCGTCGCCTACCCTGCAGCTTCAATCTTATTGCCGGGAGTTGTTATGAATGTATTGATTGTTTATGCCCATCCGCAGCCGCATTCGTTGAATGGCGCGCTGAAAGCGTTCGCCGTGCAGCACCTTGAAAAAGCAGGCCACCATGTCGAGGTTTCCGACCTGTACGCCATGCAATGGAAAGCGCAGCTCGACGCGAACGACAGCCTTGATGCGCCTGTTGGCGATGTTTTCAACCCATCGGCAGATTCGAAACACGCCTTCGGGCAGGGCCGACAAGCTGCGGATATCGCCGCCGAACAGGCCAAACTGCTGTGGGCCGACGCGGTAATATTCCAGTTTCCTCTGTGGTGGTTTTCCATGCCCGCCATCATGAAAGGCTGGTTCGACCGCGTTTACGCCTGCGGTTTCGCCTACGGTGTGGGCGAGCACAGCGACACACACTGGGGCGATCGCTACGGCGAAGGCAGCCTGGCCGGTAAGCGCGCCATGCTGCTGGTCACCGCCGGTGGTTGGGAATCGCACTACAGCCCGCGCGGTATCAACGGCTCTATCGACGACATTCTGTTTCCGATCCAGCACGGCATGTTGTTTTACCCGGGTTTTGAGGTGCTGCCGCCGCTGGTGATTTATCGCACCAGTCGCGTTGATGACGCGCGATTCGCCGCGCACCGTGAAGAGCTGGCACAGCGGCTGGATACGTTATGGCAGACGCCGCCGCTGCCGTTTCGCCAGCAAAACGGCGGGGATTACACCATACCGGCGTTAACCCTGCGTCCGGAGATTGCGCCGGGCGAAATTGGGCTGGCAATTCATCAAAAGAGAAAAGCATAAACGCAAAAAAATAACCGGCGTCAATAAATGGCGCCGGTTTATTCTATTTGCACTCCCTCACAATGCCTTCAAATTAATATCAACTCTCTTCGCTATTATTTTCTGGCGCATTTCTCCATTGTTTTTCATTATTTCTTCACAATAGCAAGTTTTGTAAATTCCAATAATTTGCGCAGAAAATGATTAAGCGGAAAATATAAATTCGTTTAATCTATTTGAGAGTTGAGAACGATCACTCTCAAAAATCAGCCAATCGAGGGTTACCGATGCCGCCGAAAACCACGCAGGAACAACGTCATCAGCAGCGTAAAGATGAGATTATCGCCGCCGCCCGTCGGCGTTTTCGCGTGAGTGGCTTTCACGCCGCCAGCATGTCGCAAATCGCCCTCGAAGCTCAGTTGAGCGTCGGGCAGATCTACCGCTATTTCAGCAGTAAAGACGCCATTATTGAGGAGATTGTTCGCCGAATCATCGACTACCGCATCGCCGAAATGGAAAACAAAGCCGAAACCACGCACCTGCCGGAGGTGCTGGCCTGGCGGCAAACGCTTAGCCCGGATGACGACGCATTAATGCTGGAGATGTCTGCCGAAGCGACGCGTAATCCGCAGGTTCAGGCGATGATGGTCGAAGCCGACGCCCGCATGTTTAACAATGCCTGCAACCATATGCAGAGCCGACATCCGCAGTTAAGCGCCGAACAGGTGCGCTGCTGCGTTGAGCTGCTGGCAGGCCTGATGGAAGGCGCGACATTACGCCGTTTAACCCCGCAAAAATGCGACCCGACGCAGTTAAAAAAGTTGTATCAGGAAATCATCACGATGATATTTCTGCCAAATAAATAACCCGACAAATATAAACCCGCGCTTATTTCCAGCCCTTCTGAAATAAATGCCAACTCGCCTGCTTATTCTCCTGTTTTAAAAACGGGCAGGCTTCGCGCATGCCAGGAAAATAGTCATGAAGTTAATAACCACAACATTGATGGCCGCCCTCGCGTGGTTTGATGCGATAACGCCACACCACCTGCACAACGTCCAACTCAGGAAGTCGGCGTCGTCATACTGAAAAGCCAGCCGCTCGACGCTGACATCTATGCGGTAGCATTCTGTTCACTAAATAGTCATTTGCGCGCCATCCTATTGCAGCATTTTTTTCACAGACTCTCTGGCTTTCGAAACCCGTAAATTTGTTTTCAGGCATTTATGAAAAAATACTGGCTTCCCTGGCTGATTCTGTCGCCGTCACTGCTGTTCCTGGCGCTGTTTACCTACTTTCCGCTATTTCGCTCGGTGTACGACAGCCTGTTCGACACCCGCATGGCAACCCAGGATGCGCCATATGTCGGGCTGGGAAATTTCACCCGCCTGCTGGATGACAGCGTGTTCTGGCAATCGCTGTTCAATAACCTGGTTTATCTGCTGCTGACGGTGATCCCGGGCGTCACGCTGGCGCTGCTGCTGGCGGTGGCATTATGGGAAAACCACCGCGTCAACCGCTGGCTGCGCACCGCCTTTTTCTTTCCGATGATTATCCCGATGGTCAGTGCCGCCGCACTGTGGCTGTTTATCTTTATGCCCGGTATGGGGATGCTCGACCACTATCTGGCGCAACTCTTCGGCCCGATGAACAACAACTGGCTGGGCCGCAGCAACAGTGCGCTGTTTGCGCTGGCGTTGATTGGCGTCTGGAAGTTTGCCGGCTATTACATGCTGTTTTTTCTTGCTGGCTTGCAGGGCATTCCCGCGTCCACGCGTGAAGCGGCAGTAATGGAAGGCGCGAGCACCACGCAGGTGTTCTTCAAGGTGACGCTGCCGCTGCTGCGCCCGACCATCAGCTTTGTCGTTACTACGGCACTGATTTACTCCATTACCCAGATCGACCACGTGGCGGTGATGACGCGCGGCGGGCCGGACAACGCCACCACCGTGCTGCTCTATTACATTCAAAACCTCGCCTGGGATACCCACGATCTGGGTAAAGCCTCCGCAGCCACCTTTCTGACGCTGGTCGGGCTGTTCGTCTTCTCGCTGGTCAACCTGAAACTACTGGAAAGAGGAGCGCATTATGAGCGTTGAGATTACGCCTGCCATCAGCCGCAGCACGTCCGTAGCGCGCCCGTTGTGGCTGCGCCTGCGCCACTCCCGCCCGGTGACGATTGCGGTACTGATGGTTTGCCTGGCGCTGCTGTGGGTGAGCCCGTTTATCTGGATGCTGTCGTCTGCGTTCAGCGCCACCACGTTTGGCGAAGACATGGCGTCGATTCTGCCGCGCTTCCCGCTCACGCTGGATAATTTTCGCGACGCATGGGACAGCGCCAACTGGCTGAGCCTCTACGCCAACACGCTGATTTTCGCCTTCGGCACCTTCTTCGTTCAACTGTTCACCATCACTACTGCCGGTTACGTCTTTGCCTGCCACGAATTTCGCGGCAAGAAAACGCTGTTCATCCTTTTTCTGGTGCAACTGATGATCATGCCAGTAGTGATGATGATCCCCAACATGCTGACGCTGAAAACCTTCGGCCTGCTCAACACCCTGACCGGCGTAATGATGCCCTATTTCACCTCGGCGTTCGGCGTGTTCCTGATGCGTCAGGCGTTTCTCGCGATCCCGAAAGAGATCGAAGAGGCCGCGCTGATGGAGGGCTGCCGCTGGTGGCAGGTGCTGTTCCGCGTGATGTTACCGATGTCGTGGCCGTCGGTGCTGGCCTTCGCCACCGTCAGCATTACCTACCACTGGAACGAGTATTTATGGCCATTAATGATGCTCAACGACCCGGACAAGCAGGTGCTGACGGTCGGCCTGGTGTCATTCGCCATGGGCGCGGAGTCCGGCGGCCAGTGGGGAATGATCAGCGCCGGAACGCTGATGGTCTGCCTGCCGTTGATGGTCGCGTTTATCGCTTTTCAAAAGCAGTTTCTCCGGAGCTTTGGCTTTTCCGGGATTAAATAAGGAGTTGAGTGATGTTTTTAGCGCAAATTTCAGATACCCATTTCCGCAGCCAGAACGAGAAGCTGTACGGTTTTATTGATATCAACGCCGGGAATGCCGATGTGGTGTGCCAGCTTAACGCCCTGCGTGAGCGCCCGGATGCGGTGGTGGTCAGCGGCGATATTGTTAACTGTGGCCGCCCGGAAGAGTACCGCGTGGCGCGCCAGATCTTAGGCAGTCTCGACTACCCGCTGTTTGTTATTCCTGGCAACCACGACGACAAAGCCCATTTTCTCGAATACTTGCATCCGCTGTGCCCGCATCTGGGTAACGATCCGCAGAACATGCGCTACGCGATTGATGATTTCGCTACCCGCCTGCTGTTCATTGATTCCAGCCTTGCCGGGGAGTCAAAAGGCTGGCTGACCAACGACACGCTGAGCTGGCTGGAAGCACAGCTCAGCAATAGCAAAGACAAACCGACCGCAATCTTTATGCACCACCCGCCGCTGCCGCTCGGTAACGCGCAGATGGATCGCATCGCCTGCGAAAATGGTCATCTGTTGCTGAAACTGGTGGAGCGCTTCCCGGCGCTGACGCGCATTTTCTGCGGCCACAACCACAGCCTGACCATGACCCAGTATCGCCAGGCGACAATTGCCACCATTCCTGCAACGGTTCACCAGGTGCCGTACTGCCACGAAGATACCCGCCCGTATTACGACATGTCGCCGCCGTCGTGCCTGATGCACCGCCAGATTGGCGAACAGTGGGTGAGCTACCTGCATCCGCTGTCGCATTACGCTGGCCCGTGGTTATACAACGAGAGCATCAGTTGCCCGGTGGATGAGCGTTAACCCCATGTTAAGACTGCAAAACATAAGCAAACAGTTCGATGGCAAACCGGCGCTCAACGCGCTGTCGCTGGATATCCACGACGGGGAATTCGTGGTGCTGGTTGGCCCTTCCGGCTGCGGTAAAAGCACGCTGCTAAGGTTAATTGCCGGGCTGGAAAGCGTCAGCGACGGCGCGATCCTGCTCGATAACGACGACATCACTACGCGTTCACCGCGCGAGCGCAATTTCGCGATGATCTTCCAGAACTACGCGCTGTTTCCGCACCTTTCCGTGCGCGACAACATCACCTTCGGCATGAAAGTGCGCCACGAAGAGAAAGCGACCTGGCAGCCGCGTCTGGATCGCGTGGCACAGATGTTGCAGCTCGACACGCTGCTGGAGAGAAAACCGGCAAAACTCTCCGGCGGCCAGCGCCAGCGCGTGGCGATGGCGCGCGCGATTGTGCGTAACCCGAAGCTGTTTTTAATGGACGAGCCGCTCTCTAACCTTGATGCGCGCCTGCGCACCGAAGTGCGCGACAGCATTATGGCGACGCACCAGCAGCTCAAAACCAGCACCATTTATGTCACGCACGATCAGACCGAAGCCATGTCGATGGCCGATCGCATTGTGGTGATGAATGGCGGTCACGTGCAGCAGGTTGGCCGCCCGGAGCACCTTTATGCGCACCCGGCGAACCTGTTTGTCGCCGGGTTTATTGGCTCTCCGGCAATGAATCTGCTCGCGTTGCCGTGCGCCAATGGCAACGTGCTACTGGATGAGCAACGCCTGCCGTTACCAGCTCACGCCCGCAATGCCGCCGACGTGTGGCTGGGCATTCGCCCGGAACACATTACCGATACGCCGGAAGCGGGCCAGTTGGTGCTGCCCGCCACGGTGATTCAGCGGGAACTGATGGGCGCGGATTACCAGCTTCACGTCAGCACGCCAATCGGCAACCTGCGTTATATCCGCCGTCACAGAGGCGATGTGCCCAATAAAGGGGACACACTCCGCGTCGGTTTTTCACCCCTTGATAGCCATCTTTTTGATGCGCAAACCTTGCTTAACTTACACCAGGAGAAAGACCATGCCTAAGCCTCTGCCAAAGACGCTGCGAGTGCTTACTTACGCCATAACCTTTGCCATCAGCGGCACGGCGATGGCGCAGGAGAAGATTGATTTCATGTTTCCGGCCCCGGTGGACGGCAAACTGACGATGGAGATGACGCGTGTCATCAAAGCGTTTAATGACTCGCAAAAAGAGGTGGAAGTGCGCGGGATTTTCACCGGCAATTACGACACCACCAAAATGAAAGCCGAATCCGCGCAGAAAGCGGGTCAACCACCTGCGCTGGTGATCATGTCTGCCAACTTCACCACCGATCTGGCGCTGAAAGATGAAATTCTGCCGATGGACGAGTTGTTCAAATATGGCGACAAAAAAGCGGGCGATTTCCTGCAAACCGCCTTCTGGCCTGCGATGCGCAAAAACGCGCAAGTGATGGGCGTAACCTACGCCATTCCGTTCCACAACTCGACGCCGATCCTTTACTACAACAAAACGATGTTCGACCAGGCGGGCATCAAACAGCCGCCGCAGAACTGGAAAGAACTGCTCGACGACGCGAAAAAACTCACCGATCAGAGCAAAGGCCAGTGGGGCATTATGCTGCCATCGACTAACGACGATTACGGCGGCTGGATTTTCTCCTCGCTGGTGCGCGCCAACGGCGGAAACTACTTCAACGAAAACTATCCCGGCGAAGTCTATTACAACGCACCGACCACCATTGGCGCGCTGCGCTTCTGGCAGGATCTGATCTACAAAGACAAAGTGATGCCCTCCGGCGTGCTGAACTCTAAGCAGATCAGCGCCGCGTTTTTCTCTGGCAAGCTGGGCATGGCAATGCTGAGCACCGGCGCGCTGGGCTTTATGCGTGAGAACACCAAAGATTTCGAGCTGGGCGTGGCGATGATGCCCGCGCAGGAGCAGCGCGCCGTGCCGATTGGCGGCGCCAGCCTGGTGAGCTTTAAGGGCATCAACGATGCGCAGAAAAAAGCGGCATATCAGTTCCTGACGTACCTCGTCAGCCCGGAAGTGAACGGCGCCTGGAGCCGCTTCACCGGCTATTTCTCGCCGCTGAAGGCCTCTTACGACACCGCCGAGATGAAAGAATACCTGAAACAGGATCCGCGCGCGGCGATTGCGCTGGAGCAACTGAAATATGCCCATCCGTGGTATTCGACGTATGAGACGGTCGCGGTGCGTAAAGCGATGGAAAACCAGCTCGCGGCGGTGGTGAACGACGAGAAAGTTACGCCACAAGCCGCCGCTGAAGCCGCGCAGAAAGAAGCAGATGCATTGATGAAACCGTACGTTGAAAAAACGGCGCTGCAAGCTGTGAAATAAGCCATTCAGCCCCGCAAGGATGCGGGGCAGTTCTCCTTTTTCGCCATGATTTTCTCTGCTTTTTCAGTATCATTTGAGCGCCAGTCAACAGGCTTCACGCATTTGCGCGACAGGTTGATCGCAATGGAAGAGGTATTCAATGGGCTTTAGCGATAAGGGTGTTATTCAGCAATGATTGATGAAAAAGAAGCGATTGAATCCGCGAAAGCTTACGCGTTAAAAAATTTCATCAACTGCTGGGACTATGATATTCACCTTGCAGCGCTTGTAGAGCTCGACGGTGTTCAGTATTGGGAAATTAAAACTAACCTGGCTTCTCCGCCCGGCACGCCATTCTATGAGCAGATCTTGCCCTCATCGATTCGGTATTACGTCAATCCACACACCGGGGAGTGCGTCGGGTATAAAACCCATCGGGATAACCAGATTAGCCAGTGCAATCGGTGATAAGTATTGAGCAAGCCCCAGTAAGTATTTACTTACACGCCAGCGCTTGAAAATGCTATAACGGCTGGCGTTTTCACCTCACTCTTCCCGCGAAAGGATCTTCGCCAGATGCCCCTCTAACTGGTGGCGCTGCAAATAGTTGGTCACGTCGCGTTCCCAGCCTTTGCCATCGCCCAGCACCGCGCGGCTGTGCGTCGGGGCGTAAAGATAACGGGTGTCATACAGGTTCAGCAGCGACTGGTTCATTGCATCAATATTGGCCCCGGTTTTTTTGCACTTCTCCTGCTGGATAGCCAGTGAGCGCAACACCCGTTCCCGCGTCTCTTCGTCGGGGGTATAACTCCGTTCAGTCAGTTCACTGAGCACCAGGAACTGCGGTTGAATACTCTCTGCCAGCGCGGCCTGCAAACGATCGTGACCGTCGAGGATCACGAACGACGCCAGCCCGGCGATAAACCACACCAGAATCGGCGGCAACTCGCCCTCGCGGCATTTCTTGCGCCACCACTTCACGCGTCCGCTTGCCGGGTCCACCGGGTAACGCGCCAGCAGCAGATGGCCATTCCACCACCAGTCGACAAACGTCACCTTTTCCGGGTTTTGCAGGTCGGGGAAATCCTCGCTCCACAGCGACCAGTTAACGCTGATTTGCGCGCTGCTGGCCGGAGTATGAAAACGCCACTGCTCAAACGGTAGCGGTTTATTGAGGACATACGGCGCAGTCGGTTTGACCTGCTCCATTGGGCGCAGCAACCAGCGGCGCGGTGCCAGCAGCGGCGTTGGCGCCTCCATCAACTGGCGGGCAAAATAACGACACCAGTAGCTTATCCAGTTCGCGTCGCCTGCGCGTTTAGCGCTTTCCACCTCTGCCGAGGTGATTGCCGGCAACAGCAATTCCTGACAAGGATGTTCCGCGTTGAACACCAGCCAGACGCCGGAGTGATCTTTCAGCATGGTGGCCCAAAACAGCGTCTTACCATTGACCTGCAACGCCATGCGCCCGTTGTGCCCGCTGAGCATTTCCATCGCCTGGCCGTCGCCTTCGCGCACCATCAGTTCCAGCCCCTGCCAGCTCTCATTACGATCGCGAAGATCCTTCCACCAGTAATCTGTCATGCCATCCTCCCTGCGAAATGAACGAAAAGTGTAAAACAACATGCCGCCCACAATAACCACGAAAATAATGCGCCTTTATGAGCGGATGAACAGTTTCCCGCCAGCCGTTTCTGTATGTTTATTACTCAACTCACTGCCAAGGAGCACACCATGTCTCACGCCGAACTTCACTGCCACTCCTGCGGAATGCCGCTATCCGCACCGGAAGCGCGTGGCCCCAGCGATAAATATTGCGTCTGGTGTACCGACAGCGAAGGCCAGTTGAAATCCTGGGAAGAGGCCGTTTCCGGCCTGGCGCAGTACCTGGATTCCTGGCAGCACGTCGGTAACGAAGAAGCGCGTAAACGCGCCGTTCGCTATCTGACGTCGATGCCCGCCTGGGCTGACAGAGCCTGATCCAGCCAGGAAGTCGTTACTTTGCCGGGTCTTTTGCCCCGGCAAATTCCGCCGGATACGGATCGACCGGTTTAAGGGCAGCCTGCGGTTTACGCAGCGCCGCCTGCCAGCCACCGGTTTCGTCGTTGAGATTGATATCCCGGCTGAACTGCTCAAAGTCGCAGGCATCAAGCTTCGCTTCAAAGTTACGTTTGTGCTGGATAAAGGCGGCGAGCTGATCCTGATCCAGCGACTGTGCAAGGTAAGGATAGTGAATGCGCAGCTCAGTCGTGCCCTGCTCTTTCAGTAACTGATTAACGCGGCCAAACAGCCGATCGACACGCCCTACGCGCTGTTCGTTGTCGCCAGGTGTCCAGGCAATCCCGTAGTGATGCACCTGGTTGCACTGCAAATGCAGGTTCACCCCTTCCTGGAACACAGACGTTGCCACCAGCACATTGGGATAAAAGGGGCTGTTGAAACCGAGGATCAAACGTTGCCGGTTATCGGTTTGCCCACTGGCGTACCACGCCGGACTTGAGAGGTTGGTCAGTTCCCGCCACGGCGTTTTCCAGTCAGTCAGCGGGTGATCGGTGATTTTTTCACACATCGCCCCGAAGGTTTCAATGCCATTGATGAAATAGCGCAGCAGTAACGATCCCGGCAATTTATCAGCAATGCTGGCGGTAAAATCGCGGTAGCGCTTTTGCACGTCCGCCGTACTGTTCTGGCGGCTAAAGCGGATAAACCAGCAGTAGAGTTCAATCATCACCGGGCTGGCAAAGATGTAGCCCGTTTTCAGGTAGTTGGCGAGGTTTTCCACAATCGCCGGGTTGCTTGCCTGCCAGTCTCGAAGTTGCTGCTGGCAGTGCGCAGGCAGCAGCGGAAACATCATCCCCCAGGCCGTTTGCAGCGGCTGCTCATAACGGTTTTCCTGCATCGTTTCGCGACGCGCCAGACCCGGCGCAGCAGGCCACGTTTGCAGACGGGCGTCACGCGCCGCATCGCCAAAGTTATCGCGCTGGCGATCGGTGAGCCGGTAATAGGTGGCATATTGCGCGCAGCGATAATCCGCCGCAGGCTCCAGAAACAGCGAGAACAGGCTTTCGGCCCGGCGAAAACGCTGGCTGACGTTAGTGCAATCGGTTCGCTTCTCACCCGTTTTTTTCACCACAAACAGATCGGCGATTTTCGATGACAGCTTCAGTTCATTTTGCTTGCGCTCGTTGATCTCCTCATCGTCATCACTCCCGGCGTCGTCATCCTGGAACGCTGACGCCTCTTGCAACACGTGCGCCGTCTGGGTTAAGCGGTTGAAATACTTACGTGACCAGCCGCTTTTGCGCCACGCTTTTAGCGTCTCCTCCGGGGATTCAACGCCCCAGGCGGCAATAATTTCCTGCGCCATTAGCTCGTCATATTCGGCGTTGATGCGCTGGGTAATTTCTCGTACCGAGGGAATACGGCGCACGAACACCAGGTGTTTATCGCGATACAGCGGGCGTGGTGCAGTAAACAACTGTTCAGGCACGCACTGCCTGACCAGCGCGCCATATTTCGGGTGATCCGGAAAGCGGTTATAAATGCGCTGAAACTCCTCCGTCAGCTCCACCAGCAAACGGGAGTCCGGTGCCTGATGAAAGGCATCTTTTGCCATATCGTCCGAATTCTCTTCACCGCTTTCGCTGTCCTCTTTGGCCACAATACCGGTCGATTCAAACCCTTCAAGATAGCCATACTGGAACTGGCGGCGCTCACCTTTTGCGCCCAGCGTCTTGACCAGTTCGCGCTGGTAAAGGGCGAAAAAGAGCTCTGCATCCGGGTTGTCGGTAAAATCCGCCGCCGTCGCCTGCTCATGGCGGTAGTTATATTTATTGTTGGTCACGCCTTTTCCCTGCATCTGTCGCAGGCGGCGAATGGCAAAAGTTTTTAACAGCGTTTTGGCGTCACCATTGGGGCTAATCGCCTCGGGATCGACGAAGTAACGTAAGATATCGGCGACATTGCGCGATGAAGAGTGATTCGGCGTCGCAGTGAGTAATAACGTTCGTTGTCCTAAGCGGTTTTTCTCCTCGCCAAAAAAGCGCTTCGCCGCCGCCGCGCGCTGGGATTTGCCATCGCGATTACGGAAGTAGTGCGCCTCATCAATGATGATGAGATCAAACCCTTGCTCGCCCAGCATCGCTTTAATTTGCGCATGGATTTTCCCCGCTTCATGCGCCGCGCATGCTTGCGCATTGCTGCTATTTTTCTCCTCCGCCGGCACCAGTCCGCTGAGCGAGTGAATGGTGGTCAGGTAAAAATTCCCCTGTGATTCATGGATATCCTGCGCAAGCTCGTTCAGCCGGGTGAAAATGCGCGCTTCATGCACGGGTTCCCTGTTGGCGTTACAAATCTGCGGATTTTTAGCGCGATAGTGATGCTGCAAAAAGGTTTTGTATTCCCGTTTCCAGTGCAGGCAAATGTCTTTATTAGGCGCGAGGATAAGGATTTTCGCGTCGGGCTTTTTATGCCAGAGCTGGAGCACCACGCCAATCGCCTGGTAGGTTTTGCCCATCCCTACTTCGTCGGCCAGCAGCGCCAGCCGGCGTTTTGCCAGAATATTCCACAGCCCGGCGACACCCTCGGCCTGACGCGCGGCCATTGACGCTTCCTGCGCATCGTATTGCCAGTCGTCTTGCGACGCGTCAAAACTCATCATTTTCGCCACGACCTGCGGGGTAATGGCTTTCCAGTTATCAGGCTTCATATCCACACCTTTGCTTTATCGCATCGAGGTACTGCTGGCGCTGTTTTCCTTTCACCGGTAAGGGCGGAATGTCGATGACAAGCTTCGGCCACCAGTGGGCGGCGAGGCGCTTTTTGCGGTAGCGTTTTTTCGCCAGCAGACAGAGGCTTTGCACCTCGTTGGCCATAAACCAGCCAAACAACGTTCCCGGTTGCGCGGCGAGGTTTTCGCGCACTTTCTCCACCAGCTCGAGCAAACAGCCAGGGCAGGTGAACAGCCAGTAGTGCAACGAGGCGTCATCGTTCAGGGTTTCGAGTTGCTCACGACGTTTTTCCAGCGCGTAGAAAAGACGGAAATAGCTGGTGGCGCTGGTCTGTACCGGTGGTTTTTCCTCTGGCGGCACATCCTCTGCGGAATCGCCATCGCACAGCGTTTCCCGCAGTTGCACCGCATCGTTAGCCTGCGGATCGACATCACTGATATAGCTGTTCAGAAGATCGTGCAGCGAGTCAAACCCGTTCACCCGGCGAAACGCCTGCCCCACTTCATGAATAATGCCCTGCCAGTCCGCCTCGCCGGGGCGGATGACGGTGTAAAAGTGCTGGGTTAACACATCATCCGGCTGTTCGGCCACGAGATCGCGCAGTGTAATCAATGACTTAGCGCGCCAGCCCAGCGGAATCGCCTGTGCGATACCCGGCAAGCGAAGGGCATACTGCGCGTTGGATTTGCCGTCAAACCATTCGCCGGATACGGTGTATTTTCCCGAACGCCAGTCAAATTGCACCTGTAAATCAAAGGGTAATTGCTCGGGAACGTGCAAGCTCTCTGCTTCCAGCAACCCGGCGCTGGCGAAATCGAACGCCTTTTCAGCCAGTACATCACCGACGATGTTTGTTTTCGGCGAGACGCGATGCACAATGCCCGCTTCGATGTTCCGGTGCGCCTCGTCTGTGCTGTCTACGTTGATGCTGCTGCAGCCCGGCGCGGTGAAATTCCACGAGCCGATCGCCAGTGTTGCAGAGCTTTTCCCCGTCGCCAGCCAGACTTTGGCGTGAGTGAGTTCTGAGCGCTCGTCACGCTCTAGCGGATTTTTACACAGGCGTAACTGACCGGATTGACGCAATGCTTCCACACCTTGCCCGCCGGGCGTGCGCAAAAACCGCCCGCGCGCCAGATCGGGCACCAAATCGATACTCAGCGCCGGGTTACCAAACGCATGCGATAAAGAGTCAATAAAACCCGCTAAATCAGCGGCCAGATAGGGCGACCAGACAGAGAGCTTTTTAATGGTGTCGCCGTTCGCCAGCGCTTTCAGCAGCGTTTTACCGGAAAGGGAATGAATAAAATCCCAGTCAGGATCGTCATGGGAAAATTTCCGCCGCACCGGGAACGCATCATCGACATCCATGTCCGGGTCGACCTGCGTAAAAAAGGACTTAATCTGCTGATACTGCTTGTTGGTGCTGACGCGGCGAAAATCTACCGCTTCCTGGTTGCGCCCCCAGCCGCTGAGCGTCAGGTTCGCGCTGCCCGCGCCGAGGATCATGTTGCCGTGCACATCTTCGAGATAAATCACTTTGGGGTGAAAAAGGCTATTTTGGGCATCCAGATGCGGGGCAATTTGCCGCACGGAAACCGGCAGAATGGCGATCGATGTGCGCTTGTGCTGCTCCTGGGTGATCAGCCGTTTATCGCAATAGACGCGGAAATCGATCTTTTTGCGGGTGAGGTCAAATTGCAGGCGTTCAAACTCGCTGCGGTTTTTCGGTGGCTCTTCCATCCCCAGCACCGCAGGCAGCAGGTGCGTTTCGATAAAACCAATATTGATATTAAAACTGGTCAGCCAGACCCGTTTTATCTCGCCAAGCGTGGCCAGTTGCGCTTTAAATTCGCTGATGAGCTTCATTGTTCGACTCCCCACAATCCTTGCAGCATATGGCGGAACTGCGGGATGTAATAATCGTTAACCCAGCCGTCATTCTGGCGATCGTCGTGCAGAGCGCGTACGGGAATCTGCAATGTCAGCGTTTCGCCAGTAAGTGTTATCCACGGTAACTGGCCGCGGCTTTGCATCACATACTCATGGTATTTGAGCAATTCAATCGCTTGTTCAGCAACAGAAGGCGCTTGCGCGACATTCAACAAACGCTCAAGGCGGGTATGCGCCGTGCCGGAAAGCGCGGGCAGCAGTGTTTTATCGTTTATCACCTGCTCAGCACGTTTCGGTAGCGTGCGATCGTCCAGCCCGCGCTGCGTCCAGAACTGGCG
This sequence comes from Kosakonia pseudosacchari, assembly GCF_900184035.1. Classification (GTDB taxonomy): domain Bacteria; phylum Pseudomonadota; class Gammaproteobacteria; order Enterobacterales; family Enterobacteriaceae; genus Kosakonia; species Kosakonia pseudosacchari. The sequence continues at coordinate 181,336 of NZ_FXWP01000010.1, read as the reverse complement.
AATCTCCTCCAGCGTCTGTTTTTTACGCTGTAACATCCCACTAAAAAGCAGATCAATCGCCGCCAGTAACGGCTCAACATGCACAATGTGACGCAGAAGTTGGCGGTCGGCTTGGTTATGGCTAAGACGCAACGCCTGCTGGAAAATCGCTGCCGCAGGTAGCTTTTCCGACGCTTGTTCAAGGGCGTCATACAGCGCGCCGGAAGCGCCTTCGCGTAAACGGGTCATCGCCAGCCAGAAATATTTGGCGTAACTGCCAACATATTCCGACGAGCGAAACGCCTGCACATACGCTCGGGTGATTTTCTTATCGATATCGGCAAAGCGCAGCGTGAGCCCCTGCTGGAGCCGCACGCCAAGCTGCGTTTTCAGGCAGTCACATAATCGGCGAAAAAGCGTTTTTAGCTGCGGTGTTTGCAAAATAAATTGTCCGGCCTGTTGCCACGCGGATATGCCTTCTGCCAACTGATAATGATATTTTTGATCGAAGAAATGCATATTCATCATCGGCGTTTTATAACGCCCGTTGGTGCCGAGAAATAATTGTTGGGTCAGCAACTGGCTATCCGCTCCGTGGCCGAAAATAAGCCGCGGGTTATTATCGAATTTCGCAAATTTGTCGCGGGCTTTAACGATGCCCAGCACGCCGGTGGTAACGACACCCTTTTTGCTCTGGCTATCACACATCGACAAGGTGTAAATATTCTCCAGGAAAATCAAACAGGCGTGCGTCAGTTTTACATCGTTTTTGCCGCCGTAGATTTTTTGTAATGCGTCGCCGAGCTGCGTTTTGTCATCACTGAGGACGCTACGAATAACATAATGGTGGAGCAGATTGAGTGTGTAGTGACGAACATCATTGGCGACTGAACTAATACGGTTGCGAAAAATCTGCTGTCCGAAAGAGGACCAGACAATCAATTGACCAAGCGGGTCAATATTCAGTTCACCGCTGAGCGAGTCGTCATATTCCGTAATAAAACGCTGAAGATTCATTAAAATTTTATTTAAGGAAAAACAAGCGGTTATTATCCTCTTTTTACCAGTCCCATGACATCCTCATCTTTGGTACTTTACAGGCAGTCAGGCGATCCTCTGCGTCTGACACAGTTTTTTTGAAAATTTAATCTTTTTAAAATCAATCAGTAAAACGCTATCGCGCATTAACCTTATAAATTTAGCTTGCAATCAAATAGCGCACTACTTAAATTGCACTCCACAGCCGGACACAACGGCACTTAACACAACCAACTAAATAGCACGCGATACAATCGCAAGGGAGATAAGATGTCACGTTCATTACTGATTGCCATGAGTTTAGTTGCCTCCAGCGTTTCCACCGCCTGGGCCGCCGATGCGCCAACACCGACAGCGGGTGTGGCGAAATTTCTTTCCGTGCTGAACAGCAGCGGCGGTAAACCGATTGAACAACTTTCCCCGCAGGATGCCCGCCAGGTGCTGATTGGCGCACAACAAGGCGCGAAACTGCCACCGGCTGATGTCTCGGAGAAAACCATCACCGTCAACGGCCAACCGCTGAAACTGACTATCGTTAAACCACAAGGCGCAACCGGAACATTGCCGGTGTTTATGTTCTTCCACGGCGGTGGCTGGGTGCTGGGCGACTATCCAACCCATGAACGTTTGGTTCGCGATCTGGTGAATGAGTCCGGCGCGGCAGCGGTGTTTGTCAATTACACGCCATCGCCGGAAGCGCACTTTCCGGTAGCGATTAATCAGGCGTATGAAGCGACCCGCTGGGTTGCCGAGCACGGCAAAGAGATTGGCGTCGATGGTTCACGCCTGGCGCTGGCCGGTAACAGCGTAGGCGGCAATATGGTCGCCGCCGTCGCCTTGCAGGCCAAAGAACACCATACACCCGCGATTCGTTACCAGGTGATGTTCTGGCCGGTTACCGACGCGCGCTTTGAAACTGGCTCCTATAACCAGTTCTCTAACGGCTATTTCCTCAGTAAAAACATGATGAAATGGTTCTGGGACAACTACACCACCAAAAAGAGCGACCGCCGCAATATCCTCGCTTCCCCGCTGGAAGCCAGCAGCGCGCAGTTGAAAGGCCTGCCGCCGACGCTGATTCAGACCGCTGAGCTGGACGTGCTGCGTGATGAAGGTGAAGCGTTTGGTCGTAAGCTGGATGCCGCTGGCGTGCCGGTGACGGTCACCCGCTATAACGGCATGATCCACGACTACGGTCTGCTGAACGCCCTCAGTGAAGAGCCAACCGTGCGCACCGCGTTATCGCAGGCCGCACACGAACTGCGCACCCACCTGCAATAAGCCCCACGAGCCCACCCTACGCGGTGGGTTCTTTTATTTTGGCCGGGTTCGCCTCGTCATACGCCGCCTGCGCGGCCAGCACCGCATCCATATTGTGCTCCACCCAGTGCGCCAGCACGGAGACCGTTTCCGTCAGCGTGCGACCCAGCGGCGTCAGGCTGTACTCCACCGACACCGGCACGGTGTAAAACACCTGGCGGGCGATAATGCCGTCACGCTCAAGTTTGCGCAGCGTCTGGGTTAACACCTTTTGGGTGATCATACGGATATCCCGTTTCAGGCCGTTAAAGCGCATCGGGCCATTTTCCAGCCGCGCCAGCACCAGCAGCGCCCATTTATCCGCCAGACGTGCCAGCATATCGCGCGTCGGACAGCGGTTATCGTAGATATCGTAAGGAATGGACGGCTTAATCATAACGACAAACTCTCGTAGTAGGTTTCCTTGAGGAAACGTAGTGCCCTTGGGGTGCCTTCTTCCGCAACCGGAACCGGATGTGTATAACTCAAAGCCTAAGTTTCTATTTGATACTAAGGTGCCAGAAATGGCAAAAGTTCTCCTGCGCACGAGTAAGGAATAAAAGGATGATTACCCGGCTGAACAATGCGTTTCTCAGGCTCACCACGCACCCGGAATTTGGCAAGCTGCTGTTGCGTCTGACATTTGGTGTGTTGATGCTGTTCCACGGCGTGGCCAAAGTGCAACATGGCATCGGCTGGATTTCCGGCATGCTGGTGGCGCAGGGCTTGCCGGGCTTTATTGCTTACGGCGTATTCATTGGCGAAATCATTACGCCAGTGCTGATTATTATCGGTCTGTTTACTCGTCAGGCGGCGTTTATTTACGCCTTCAATATTCTGGTCGCCACATTACTGGTCGGCACGGGGAAATTCTTTACCCTGACCAATGTTGGCGCATGGGGTCTGGAAAGCGAGGCGCTCTATTTCCTGGGTGGTTTAAGCATTATGTTTTTGGGCGCGGGGAAATACACCCTGTTTGCTGGCAAAGAAAAATGATGGCGATCGTGCAAATTGGTTTGCACGACATCTCTCTTCGATAGGGGAAAATTATGTCTACTGTTGTGATCTATTATTCCGGCTACGGCCACACCAAAGCAGTGGCGGAGAAAGTGGCCGAAGGCGCCAACGCACAGCTTATCGTCATTGATAATAACGGCGATATTCAGGAGAGCGACTGGCAATTGCTGAATGACGCAAAAGCGATCATTTTCGGCGCACCAACTTATATGGGCGGCGTGCCGTGGCAGTTTAAAAAATTCGCCGACGCCAGTTCAAAAGCATGGTTCACCCGCGCCTGGCAGGACAAAGTTTTCGCCGGTTTTAGCAACAGCGCCAGCCTGAACGGCGACAAACAAGTATCGCTGCAATACCTGCAAACGCTGGCCTCACAGCATGGCGGCATCTGGGTAAGCCTGGGCTTACTGCCCGCGAATACACTGGCCGCGACGCGCCAGGACATCAACAACCTCGGCGGCTCCGTTGGCCTGCTGGTGCAGTCTCCGTCCGATGCAGGCGCAGACCAAATCGCCTCCGGCGATCTGGATACCGCAGTGAAATTCGGCCAACGCGTTGCGGATATCGCGCGCCGGTTTAACTGAGTTTTCCGGTAATTCAATAACAGAAAGCCAGGGAAACCTGGCTTTTTTGTGAGTGCTTACAGCACCTCTTTAGCGTTCTGCCGGAATGCTCACAGCAGCAAACGCCTCCTGCACCCACTGTTTAAACTGCTGCACATCTTGTCGCTGCGCTTTCTCGCGGCTGGTCACAAAATAATAATTCCCGCCGGGTAAGTTGCCCGGCAACGCGATACGCAGCAGCTTTTGAGCCAGCGCGTTCTGGATCAGCAACTCGCTGGCGAGCAGCACGCCCTGCCCGGCTATCGCCGCCTGAATCGCGTGCGTCTCATCATCAAAACGAATGCCAGATTGCACCGGTAAACCTGCCGGGCCAAACGCCGCTTGCCAGTGCTGCCAGTCCGGTTCCGGCGTTGGTACATGGCGGTTTTCGATATGGAACAGCGTTAAACCCACCAGATCTTGCGGACGCTTCAGCACCAGTTGCGGGCTGGCGACCAGCACAAAGCGATCGCGATACAGCAATGTGTTATCCAGCGTCTCATCGGCCTGCATGCTGTAACGGATCGCGCAATCTGCCATTGCGCCACGCAGATCTACCAGATCGGTGCCGCTGTGCAAACGCAGCTCCAGTTCAGGATGGCGTTGATGCAGCGAAGGAAGGCGCGGCACCAGCCAGTTGGTCAGGAAGTTGGAAGTGGTGCTTAGCGTCAACACCCCCGGCTGACTGGCATTGTCGATGGCATCAACCGCTTCGCGCAGCGTGGCAAACATATTCCCCGATGCACGAAACAGGATCTCTCCGGCAGCCGTTAAGGTGACTGCGCGCGCCGAACGGTTAAACAAGCGTTGGTTCAAAGACGCTTCCAGCACACGGATCTGATGACTGATTGCCGTTGGCGTCACGCCAATCTCCTCCGCCGCCGCTTTAAAACTGGCATGGCGGGCAACGGCATCAAAAGCGCGAATAGCGGAAAGCGGCGGTAAACGGCGTGTACGCATGGCTGAATTTAACTCATCCTTAGCTGAAGAATATGACTTTGCCTTACCCATAAATCAGGGCGTAGCCTGTAATGCATACGAAGTAATCATGAAGATTATTCACCTCTTGCAGATTAACAGGAAAACCCCATGACGCAACTCAACACACTGACTGCGCCCGCTTCAACACGCTATTTTGCACTGCTGGCACCCGGCATCGCCCAGGCGCTTATCGCGCTGGATTACGCCATTGTCTACGTTGCGCTGCCGACGCTGGCGCACGATTTACAGCTCTCGCTTAGCACGATGCAGTGGGTGGTGTCGCTCTACGGCCTGACCTTCGCCGCGCTGTTGTTGTTGGGCGGAAACCTGTGCGATCGCTTTGGCGCACGGCGCGTTTTCAGCACCGGCATGCCGCTGTTTTTACTGGCATCTGTCCTCGGCGGGCTGGCTCGCAGTGGCGAACTGTTGCTGGTTGCCCGCGCCGGGCAAGGCATCGCCGCTGCGCTGTTGCAACCCGCGGTGCTGGCCCTGATCGGGCAACGCTTTCATGGCGAATCTCACCGCCGCGCACTGGCAATCTGGAGCGCGATTGGCGCACTTGGGCTGGTGGCGGGCGTGGTGCTCGGTGGCGTACTCACAACGCTAAGCTGGCGGGCAATTTTCTTTATCAACCTGCCACCAGGCTTGCTGGCGCTGTGGCGGGTGAAGCGCGATTTTCAGCACTTGATCCCGCAACGTGACACGCCACGCTCCGGCGTTGGTGCGCTGGTTGGCTGCGCAGCCGCCGGCGCGCTGGTATGGGCGTTAATGCGCTATGGCGAAACGGGCACGGCGGATTTTCTCGCCAACCGGCTGGCAGCGGCGATGTTGTTGCTGTTTATTTTGCATGAGCGCTTTGCCCCGCAGCCGCTGTTATCGCGCACCTTGCGCAGCCTGCCAGGCCTGCAAAGTGGCTGGCTGAGCAGCGCCTGTTATATGGCGAGCGTCGGCAGCCAGTTCTATGCCATGACACTCTTGTGGCAACAGACATTACAGCTCGATGCCGTCACCACCGGGCTGCTGTTCACGCCGCTGGCACTGCTGATTGTGGCGGGCAACACGCTCTACACCCGACTAACGGCGCGTTATGCCAGCGCGAAAGTGCTGACGGCAGGATTTGCCAGCGCCGCGCTCGGCCTGTTGCTGCTTGCTATGTCGCTGGAGGCTCCGATGTCGCCCGCGTTTATGTTCGGCATTGCGCTGAGCGGTATTGGCCACGGATTGATATACCCGGCAATGCTTGCCGTGGGGTTAACGGCGGTGCCAGCGCACCAGCAGGGGCGCGCCAGTGCGCTGATGATTACCAGCCAGTACATCGCCGGAGCGATGATGCTCGCGATCATTTCCGTGTTGCTGGGCGCGAAGCCGGACTTAACAGCATGGTCAGTCGTCTTTCATCTGTTGTGCGGCGCAGCCGTGGCGGGCATGTTGATCGCACTCTGCAGCCGGGAGCAGCGATAGCGCTGTTACGGTTTACTCCACTTTTCGCAAAATGCCTCGATGCGCTCATCCTGAAAATCAGCCAGCCGCTCGATGAGGGTTTCCAGCGGCCAGTCCCACCACGCAATCTGCTGCAACTGCCGGGCGATATGCGGCGGGAAGCGCAGGCGGATCGTTTTTGCCGGAACGCCGCCGACGATGGTGTAAGGGGCGACATTTTTACTCACTACCGCACCGGCGGCGATCACCGCGCCGTCACCCACGGTGACGCCAGGCAATACAATGGCCGCATGGCCGATCCAAACATCATTGCCAATGGTGACGCTGTCGCCACGGCGACGCGCAAAAAAGTCGTGATCGCGCGTGGCGCTGGCAGAGTAGTACTCCGGGCAATAGGTGATGCGATGCTGTGACGGGCGTTCCATCGGATGATTGGGCGCGCCGATACGCACGTTGTTGGCGATCGCCACAAATTTACCGATCTGCGCATCGGCGACGGTGCAGTATTCTCCCAGGTAGGAGAAATCCCCCAGCGTGGCGTACTCCATCAGGCTGTTGGCCAACACTTCACACTGCTGACCAACTTTGCATTCACGTATGCGCACGCTGGGGTCTATCCAGGTTTCGGCGAGTTTTACGAGCTTCATCGGTGGTTTCCCTCATGACAGATCGCACTACTTTATGCCGGTTCTGTGTAGGGAAAATGACGGGGAGATGATCTGCTCCCCATTGATTAACACACTACGATATTAGTAATGTCTTCATTGACTCTAGGCAGGATGTTACAGTGAGTTTTTCGCCGAACGTCCCCTCTGGTAAAAAGGTGGCAGTTCCTGATCGTGTCAGCAAACTCATGATTCATTTTCATAGGGCACCACGTGCGGAAAACTGAGGGATAATCATTATACCACGTGCGGAAAACTGAGGGATAATCATTATGTTGTGGAGTAAACGTACTCTTTTCACTGTCGCTGTGTTGTCATTCGTCAGAATTGCGCAGGCAGATAGCATACAGTGCCCGCAATTTCCGTCCGCGAACGCGAATATGAAGCAACATGCCCTGGCGGATGCCAGCTTGTTTGTCGGTCCGCCAAATGAGCGGGTCGAACTGATGCCAGATACAGATAAAGACACGGTCTGGACCCTGGCAGATTATCAGGACGAAGCAAGGCAGCATACAACATCGCTCTACATTGTATGCCGGTATAAAAATACGCGGCAAACCGTCGGGTTGATGGTTCCGGCAACGGCGCAGGAATGCTCGGTCTCGTATGACCAGTACAATAATCTGATCGCCCGTTGCCAATAATCCCGCCGCAGTAAGTGAGGAATGAAATAGTGGCGTTCAGAATGAGCTAAGCGATGATTTCTTTGGGTAATTGCCCCCACACGCCACAGCATATCGACCATTACTCATGGCCCCGAATCACTTCATCAACAAGTTGCTCATCTCTTCGCCGAGCAACTTCTGCGCTTAAAAAGTTAGTCCTTCAGCCGCGTCTGTACCCGCGGAAATGCGCTGAATTAACCCTGCCGATACAAAAAGAAAAGAGAAGTAAAAAGCCTGTCAAATTATCAACCTGCCGATTTGATATTTACTCACCCAACTCCTAATCTTCCTTCATCAGACCAATGCGCAACACATTGGGCCATGCTACCGCAGGGGCGAAAACCGCTGCACAGAGTGGGAGAATTTGCCGTGAGTTTCCAGCCCAGATATGCCAGCAGTGAATCTCCCGATCCGGTCGAAGCTGTTGCCCAGTTTGCCGCCCAAATCGGTCATGAAGATGTTGAAACCATTCTTTTCTTTTGCTCTCCGGATTACGATCTGCAGGTGCTAGGCCGCGAATTAAAAAACACCTTCTCCTGCACCTGCATCGGCTGTACCTCCTCCGGTCATATTGGTACGGAAGGTTTTCAGCATTCAGGGCTGATGGGTCTTGGGCTGAGTCGTGGTTTTCACGCCCGCGCATTTATCATTCACCCGCTGCTTGATTACACCTCGGTCATTACCGATATCGCGGAAACCATTCGCCGCGACAGCGAAGAGAGACCCAACCTGCATCGTTTTGGTCTGCTGCTGGTGGACGGTCTGTCGATGGCCGAAGAGCGGCTGGTGGCCAATCTCTATCAACAGATTGGTAATGTGCCCCTCATTGGCGGCTCCGCCGGTGACGATCTGCGTTTCGAAAAAAGCTTTATTTATGATGGGGATGGCAATTTCATATCTGACGCTGCCGTTTTCGCGGTTATCGAAACCAGTTCACCGGTCGCCACGTTTAAGATCCAACATTTCGTACCCAGCGACGTCGAGCTGGTTATCACCGAGGCGGACGCGGAAAAACGGCTCATTATGGAGATCAACGGTGAACCTGCCGCGCAGATCTATGCTGAATCCCTTGGTCTTACCGTCGACGAACTGACGCCAACCGTCTTTTCCCGCAACCCGCTGGTGCTCTCCTTCGGAGATGAGCCCTACGTCCGTTCCATTCAGAAAATGAATGACGATCTCTCGCTGACCTGTTATTGCGCTATCGAAGAGGGGCTGATCGTTTCGATCGGCAAAGCGGAAGATCCGATCCAGACCTTTAGTCAGGCGTTTGAAAAAGTGCACGAGACGATCCCAAACCCTGCGGTCATCATTGGCTGCGATTGTATCCTGCGCCGTCTCCAGTTCGAAAAAGAGGGGCTGGAGCAACAGATTGGCGAAATCATGGTGCAGAACCGGGTGGTGGGTTTTTCAACCTACGGTGAGCAGTACAACGGGTTGCATGTCAACCAGACATTTACCGGTGTCGCCATTGGAGGGTAAATCTCATGTCGCTGTTTTCCGAAGCCTCTACCCCGGGTCTTACCCCTGCCGACTACGAGCGCAAACTCGCAGCCCGGGATAAAACCATTGATGTGCTGAAACGCCGCATCGCCCAGGAAGCCCGGCACAGTCACGCCACCCCTTTTGCCATTCTCGAACAAAACGTCGGGCTGGAGAAAGTGGTCGCGCGCAAGACAATGGAATTAGAAAACGAACGGCATGAGCTGGAAAAAGCGCTGGCCGAATTGCGTCTGGCGCAAACTCAGTTACTTCAGGCGCAAAAAATGGAGTCTATCGGTCAGCTCGCCGCCGGTATCGCCCACGAAATTAACACCCCGACGCAGTATGTGTCCGATAATGTTGGCTTCATAAAGGGAGCCACGGACTCGCTGCTAAAACTGCTGAATGCCGCCCTCGCGCTCGCTGAAGTCGCGCGAGAAAAAATGGCCGATGATCCGGCAATGGCAGAGTTCGATACCACATTGAAGCGCACAAAAATTGATTTTCTGCGTCGGCAAATTCCAGGCGCACTGGACGAGTCTCTGGAAGGGCTTGAACATATTGCGCGGATTGTCGCCGCGATGAAGGAATTTTCCCACCCTTCGAAGAATGTGAAGGAGCGGATAGATGTGCGCGATGTGATTAATACCACGGTCACGGTGGCCCGCAACGAATGGAAATATGTGGCGGAGCTCGAAACCAACGTCGCCGACAACTTACCGCAGCTCCCTTGCCTGCGTGACATGGTCGGCCAGGCCATTCTCAACCTGGTGGTCAATGCCGCCCACGCCATTGCGGATACCCTGCAGGAAGGGGTGAAAGAGAAAGGCCGCATCGTTATCTCAGCATTCCAAAACGGCGATTATTTAGAACTCCGTGTCCAGGATGATGGCAGCGGTATACCCGCCGCCATTCGCGATCGCATTTTCGATCCGTTCTTCACCACTAAAGCGGTGGGTAAAGGCACGGGACAGGGCTTAGCGATTGTCTATTCCACCGTGGTGGACAAACATAATGGCAAGATTCGCTGCGAGTCAGAAGAAGGCGTGGGTTCCACATTTATCCTGCAATTTCCGCTCAATTGCCGCAACGAGGATGAGCCTGCATGCAAGTGATGTTCGTTGATGACGAAAGCCGGGTGCTTTCAGGCATTGAGCGCGCCATCATGATGCAAGATACCGAATGGGAGTGCCGCTTCGCCAACAGCGGCCCTGAAGCGCTGACCATGCTGGAAGAGACACCGGCGGATGTCGTGGTCTCCGATATGCGCATGCCCTTCATGGATGGCGCAGAGTTACTGGCGCTGGTGCGTAACCGCTGGCCAGGTACGATACGCATCATTTTATCCGGCTATTCAGAACCAGGTGCCACCCAGCGTATGCTCGAAGTCGCGCATCGATTTGTCTCTAAACCCTGCGACAATGCGAAGTTAGTAGAGATGATTGAAAGCGCGCTTTCTCTGCGCACGATGTTCAACGATCCGTTAGTGCTCGACGTGGTCGGACGAATCAATCAATTACCAGCCGCGCCGAAGGTGTTTACTGACGTTCAGCATCTTCTCAATAATCCCGAGAGCGATGCCCGACAGATTGCCGAATTGCTGAGCAGCGACCCGGCGCTGAGCGCCAAAATCATGCAGCTTGCAAACTCAGTCTGGTTCAACAGAGGTTCGCCGATCCACGATATCGGTAGCGCTATTACGCTGCTCGGCATGGAGCAGGTGAAATTACTGGTGCTGGCGTCACACTGTTTTACCGATGCGAAAAGAGATCCTTTTGTCAGCGAGTTACGCCGGCGTTCTCTTCTTGCCTCTTCACTCGCCGCCCGGATTGCGGGCCATCAGGGGCTGGAATCCACCGCCGCGCTACTCGCCAATATTGCGAAGCTGATCCCCGAAATGAGCGAGATCGGTAGCGAAACAACAACATGTAATGCTATTTCCATGCATGCAGCAGTCGGCGCTTACCTGCTGGCAGTGTGGGGATTACCACTGGAGATCGTCGACATCGTGGCGGGGCACGCTCAGCCCGCACGTTTCGCACATGGTGTATTTGGTGCGCCTGGTGTGGTGCATGTCGCTGTGGCGCTGGCCAACAACAGCCCCCCCGATCGCGATTACCTTGAAAAAGCAGGCGTGCTTGACCAGCTCCCCTTATGGCAACAGATGCTCGCTAACCTACAGGACACTCTTCATGACTGATACCGCCTTGCCCAGGGTGCTGTGCGTAGATGATGAACCTAACGTGCTCGCCGCGATGGAACGAAACCTGTTTGGTGAATTTGATGTAGTCGTGGCGCCGGGCGGCGAAGCCGCTCTGGACGCGGTTCGTTGGGGAGAACGTTTTGCGGTGATCATGTCCGATATGCGCATGCCCGGTATGGATGGCGCCACTTTTCTGGCGAAAGCGCGGGAGATCTCGCCCGATAGCGTGCGGATCCTGCTTACCGGCCAGGCCGATGTGGAGTCCTCTATTGCCGCCATCAATAAAGGCGCCATTTTCCGCTATCTCTGCAAACCGTGTCCGAAAGACGAACTGGTCGCGGCGCTTAATGACGCCGTGCGCCAGTATCGTCTCGTCTGTGCAGAAAAAGAGCTGCTGGCAACCACCCTCACCGCCTCGGTCAAAACGCTGACGGAAGTGCTTGCCATGGTCGCACCGTGGGCCTTTCAGCGGGCGGCGTTCGCACAATCTTGCGTCCGCCACGCACTGCCGAAGCTGGAGTGGCCTGATGAGTGGATTTACACCATTGCCGCATCATTAAGCCAAATTGGGTGTGTCGGTATTCCCGCCGATATCGTTCAGGCTGATGCCGCTCAACGCAAGCTCTCGGAGGAGGAGAAAAAGCTGTTGCTCGGGCATCCCGACGTCGCGGGAAAACTGGTGGAAAATATTCCCCGTCTTGAACTGGTCGCCGGGATCATTCGCCACCAGGCAAAAGAGCCGGCACCGAATGTACCGCTTGAGGTTTTACGCGGTGCTCATCTGCTGCGCGCAGCCCTTGAACTGGAGCGGCATGCGGCGCGAGGATGGAGCCTGGAGCGGCCATGGGAAATTTTACGGGCGGCACACCCACCGTTACCTGAATACATTATTAAATCCCTGTCAGATTTCCGCTCCAATGTGACCGGCGTGCGCTCTGCGCGTATTCGCGAGTTGATGCCGGGTTGGGTGGTTGATGAAGATATCCGCACCACCAATGGCTTGATGGTGCTGACCAAAGGGCACGAATTGACCGACACCGCGATCTCGGCTCTGCAGCGCTTGCTCGCAGCGAACGCCATTGAGGAACCCATCCGGGTTCGCGGGCTGCCAGACAGCAGCGCATCGGTATGATCGGCAAGCGATCGGGAGAGTAATTGCGTCGTTATGCTGCAAGCGGATAAACCGTGACAGGCGGGGGCAAACTCCCCGCCATAAAGCAACTTTTCACTCGTTTCGCGGCAAAAAGACGCCATAAACGCAATTTTCACAGAAAGACTAACGCATTGAAATATGTCCCATGTAATATGGCTCCGGGCTATTGCGAGATTTGCATCCATGGTCCAGATTTGATGAATTAACAACTCCCTTTAACACACTCAACGCGCTTTGACGAAACGCCATGAACAAACCTATAAAACGGCTTGAAATCATCAAATACGCCATTGAACTGGAGGATGACGGCATCATCCTCAGCCAGCTTCCTTTACTCAAAAATGAAGTTACGGACCCGGAGTTAGCGTTTATCGTTCACGCGCTTGAAGAGAAAAATTACAGCGAAGCGATGCGCGCCATCACCGTCTGGCTGCAAAACCAGCGCTCAGTGGTCAGTTGGCAGGATCCACAAGTGGCCGCCAGCAAGCTGGAGCTGAAAGCGCTGGAAGAGCAAATGCGCGAACTCATTGATAAACGCAATGCGCGTATCCAGTTGCTGGATGAGTTCAACGATCTCTATTTAACCCGCCTTGGGCCGCTGATGTCACAGATCCTGCGGCTGCGTAAAACGCTGGCTGAAGCCGCGGTACGCCGCCAGGAAGCGGAAGCGCGCCGTCGCGAGGCGGATTATCTGCGCTGCCAGAAATACCTGTCGCAAGCGGTGGAAGTCTTAGTGACATTGACGAAACGCTGGCAGAGCATGCCTCCCCACTCATTGCAGGCGGCAGAAGCACGTAAGCATCTGCAACAACAAAGCGAATTGATTGCCTCGCTGCTCGCCGAAGCGCAGGAGCTGGAACGTGGCCTCACGCGGGAAGAAGAGCCCACGCGCCAGGCGCGTGACGAAGCGCGTCAGGAGTATGAAAGCTACCAGGAGCAGCAGCACGACGCGGAAAAACGCTTTAGCTTTGAGCAGAAGATGAGCGAAGACGAGCGTCATGAGCTGAAACGCCTGTGGCGTCAGGCCAGTAAGCTTTGCCACCCGGATTTGGTGGATAACGAACTGAAAAACGATGCGCACAGCATGATGGTGCAGCTTAACCAGGCGCGCCAGCGCGGCGACCTTAGCACCATTCGCTCGATTTTGACCCGCCTGCAAAAAGGGCTGGAACCCTTAATGGCAAGCGATCGTCTCAACGATCTGCAGCGCCTGCGCCAGCGTATTCTTGAGGTCAAACAGCATATTGCCAGCCTGATTGAAGAGCTGGCAACGCTGGAAAAAGAGGAGTCCTGGCAGTTGATCTCCACGCTTGGCGACAGGGAAACCTACTTCCGCCAGCAGGAGAAAGCGCTGGCAGAGATCCGCCAGACGCTGGAACAGCAGGTCAGCGAAGCCGAGTACGACGAAGTGGCCTGAGCGCAACGAGCCCGGTAATCGCACCGGGCTTAACGCTTATTTCTTGTGCCAGTAAGCTTGCGCACGCACCAGGTGTTGATCGATGTCAGCCGATTCAAAGCGCGTCATCAACGATTTTACGACCTCCCCTTCCCCGGTCAGCCAGATAAAATAGTCGTTTTCCGGCACGCTTATCGCCACCAGCTTGTCGGCAACGGCCTGCGGGTTATGCCCCTGCACCCATTGAATATCAAAACCGTTTACATCCGCGAAATAGTCTTTATAAGCAGCATCCGCAATGCTTACCACTGCCGTGACTTGCGGGCGCACCGCCAGCAAGCTGAGTACCTCCAGGCGGCGGCGCAGCGCGGGCATGCCGGACTCGTCACAAACGTACAGTTGCCAGGCGTAATCTTCCGGCACCACCAGCGAACCGCGAGGCCCACCGATAGTCAATTGATCACCCACCTGCGCCTGCATCGCCCAACTGCTCGCTACGCCGCCGTCGTGAATATAAAAATCCAGCGCCAGTTCGTGGCGGCCGGCATCGTACAGCGGCGTATAGTCGCGGGAAGCCGGTCGCGGGCCATCGCCCCAGACGATACCTTCGTCGGTCACCACTGGCGGCACAAAGTACGTGCCCGGTTGCGGGAAGAAAACTTTGCAGTGATCGTCAAAGCCACGGGAGGTGAAGCCATCCAGTTGCTCGCCGCCGAGCACAATGCGCTGGAAGCCCGAACCCGCACGTTCGACGCGCAAAACAGTTAACTCGCGAAAGCGCAGCTCATTGCGCACTCGCTGGGGATAGCGTTGAGGATTGGTAGTCATAATCGGCCTTCGTGAATGTGAATACGATATATCTAAATATTGCGCAAATGATAATGATTGTTGATTAGACAGAAGGCAAGATCTTTTATGATATAGCAACGCGAAAGCGCACTGGTTGCTAACAGAACAATTAAAACAATTATAAATCAAATAATTAATATAAATAATGTCGCCAACATTGTTTAAGCAAGGTATTTTAGATATAAATTAGATATATCAAATTATATGAGAAAGCAGCTATGCGCCATCATCACGGCAATGCCGATAGCGAGCACCACCACGGGCACGGCAGCGGCCGCCGCCAGCGCTTTTTTGGTCACGGTGAATTACGCCTGGTGATCCTGCATCTGCTCAGCCAGAACGCCAGCCACGGCTATGAGCTGATCAAAGCCATTGAAGCGCTGACGCAAGGCAACTACACACCCAGCCCAGGCGTGATTTACCCGACACTGGATTTCCTGCAAGAGCAGCAATTTATTACCGTTGGCGATGAAGAAAACGGGCGCAGAATGATCGCCATCACGCCGCCGGGCAGACAGTGGCTGGCGGAAAATCAGCCGTTGCTGACGCAAATTGAGGAGCGCATTAAAGCGCGCAACGTTGGCTATCAGTTACGCAAAAACCCGCAGATGAAGCGGGCGCTGGAGAACTTTAAAGCCGTGCTGGATTTACGGGTGAATCAGGGGGAAGTCAGCGCCACGCAGCTTAAACAGATAATTGGCATTATCGACCGCGCAGCGCTGGAGATTTCACAACTCGATTAAACTGCCTGTGGCACGTCGCGCAGGCGGAATACCTGTACCAGCTCGCGCAGATGCAGCGCCTGATCGTTCAGAGCTGCCGCCGCCGCCACAGACTCTTCCACCAGGCTGGAGTTCTGCTGGGTAGTCGAGTCAATCAGGCCAATCGCGCTGTTAATCTGCGAAATACCATCGGTCTGCTCGCGGCTTGCCTGGCCAATTTCGCGCAGGATAACATCCATCTCTTCCACATTACTGACCATGCCATTAATCAGCGTGCTGGCTTCTTCGACCAGTGCCATACCTTCGCGGGTCTGGCTGGTCGAGCTTTCAATCAGATGGCGAATATCGTTGGCAGAGGAGGCACTCTTTTGCGCTAACTGGCGTACTTCGCCGGCCACCACGGCAAAGCCACGGCCGTGCTCACCGGCGCGCGCCGCTTCGACCGCTGCGTTGAGCGCCAGAATGTTAGTCTGGAAGGCAATCGCGTCAATCAGGTTGATGATGTCCGACATCCGGTTCGAGGTGTCGTTAATCACACGCATCTTCTCGGTAACCTGCTTCATCATTTCGCCATTGTTTTTCACCACCGTTGCGGCATCGGCGGAAAGGTGCGTCGCTTCGGCGGTGTGATCGGCGGTGTTTTTCACTGTTGCGGTGATCTGCTCCATAGACGCCGCCGTCTGCTCGACAGAACTGGCCTGCTCTTCGGTTCGGGCCGCCAGATCCTGGTTACCGGCCACAATCTGCGCCGCCGCGCTGGAGATACTCTCAGAGCCGTTTTGCACCTGGTGAACAATCTCGACAAGGCGGTTTTTCATCTCCATCAGCGCACGCAGCAATACGCCGGTTTCATCGCGATGGCGGGAATCAATGGTACGGGTTAAATCGCCATCGGCAATCGCTTCAGCAAAGGTCACCGCTTCTCTCAACGGTCGAGTGATCATGCGTACGATATACCAGCCAATCAGGCTGCCCATACCGATGCTAACAACCGCCAGCAGGATCAGCATCAAACGGTTAGAAACGAAGTCGTTCTGCACCTGTGTGCCCGCCGCGCGCATCTGTCCATCCTGAATCGCTATCAGCGCCAGTACGCGCTCTTTATACGCATTCTGGATTTTAATGGTGTTGGTCATCATCTCCTGAATCGCACCCGCGCGATCGCCCTTTTTCACCAGATCGAGGATACGGAAGCGGGAATCAAGATACTGCTGACGAACAGTACGGATATCCGCGAGGATTTGCTGCGATTTGCTATCGCGCAGGTTTTTGGATAAGTCTTCCAGCAGAGCCGTAATATGGGCGCTAATCTCGGTAAGTTGCTTTTGCGACTCCCCGCTCCATTTGCCCTCGCTATCCAGCAACATCAACTGTTGTGTGCTGACAAAGGTCTGGAAATTATCAATAAGCTGATTGGCTTTTACCGTGGTGGGATAATCTTCGTATACGATCTCTTGCATTCCGTTATTCGCGCGGTTCAGGCTGAAGAGTGACAGACAGGAACTCACTACCATTAACGCAATAAAAAAGCCGAACGCCAGAAATAATTTCGTGCTGATTTTTACATCGTGTAAAAACATATATTCTCCATGGGTTTGATTATTTTATTGACGAAAGTTCCGCGCCGTCACCCAAATGGCACGCTTAAGTCCCTGGCGCAAATTAAAAGAATGCAGCCACTAGCCGTTATCGGTAACGTTAGCGCTAACTTTATGAGTTTGATCGTTTTTTTAGTTACTTAATGAATCTTCTGATAGCCAGCAACGATTAATTGTTATTTATCGATCGTTATATGTATTCAGCTATATATATTCACAACAGATATTAATGTCACTACATTAAAGTTAATTAAAATTTAAATAAACAAACGTGGAATATAATTATACTTCGCAATATGAATTTAATTTAATAATAAATTAACAAACTATACACATCACCATTACATAAAATGATGGCGGCAGGAAAATTAATTAATAAAAAACCGCCCGTAAGGTGACGGGCGGTTTTTTGTTCTTTAAAACGCGATCAGTGCAAGACGGATACTGCATCCTGCAGGCGGTCCGCGCGGTGTTTAACCATTGCCGACACCGCCGCGCTCTCCTCGACCAGGCCCGCGTTTTTCTGCGTGATGGCATCCAGCTCCGCCACCGCACGCGTCAATTCGGAAAGCCCCGTCGCCTGCTCAGAGGTCGACTGGCTAATCTGGCCAATCAGCGCAGTGACGTTTTGCACCTGATTGACAATATCTTCCATCGTCCGGCCTGCGGCATGCACCTGGTCGTAACCAGACTGCACTTTACTGGCGCTGGCGTCGATCAGCTTACGAATATCATTCGCCGCGCTGGCGCTGCGGCTCGCCAGGTGACGCACTTCCCCCGCCACCACCGCAAATCCTTTGCCCTGCTCGCCTGCTCTGGCGGCTTCTACCGCGGCATTCAGCGCCAGAATATTGGTCTGGAAAGCGATGTCATTAATCAGCTTGGTAATAGATCCAATGCGTCCGGTGCTGTCGGCAATCTCGTCCATGGTTTTCACCACCGTCTCCATCGCTTTGCCGCCGTGCGTCGCGGCACTACTGGCGGAGCTGGAGAGCTCATCTGCCGCCGATGCCGTTTGCGAGTTGTTTTGTACCGATGCCGCCATCTGGCTCATGGTGGCAACCGTCTGCTGCACATTTACCACCGTCTGGCGCGTGCGTTCATTCAGATCTTCATTACCTTTCGCCAGCGTTTCACTGCCGCTACGCACACTGTGAACCTGAGTTGAAACGTCATTGATTAACCAACGGCACATCAGCCCCAGTTGCCCGATCGCCCGCAATGTCAGCCCCAGCTCATCGCTGCGGTTCAGCGGTTGCACGCTATTGCGCTCCCCGGTGGCGACACTCAGCGCCTGACGTGCCACATTTTCCGCCGGGCGAACAATTTGCCACTCAAATGCCAGGCAGCCCAGCAGCATCGCCAGGGTGCTCACCGCCAGCGGCAGGCCGCCTGCGCCGGTAAACCACAACCCGATAAATTGCGCAGCCCACAACAACGTCATTACGCCACGCGCACGCCAGCGTAGCGGCATGCCTGCCAGTTTCCCCCACCAGTGTTTGCTAATGACCAGGCCTTTATAGACGCGTTTGTTGCAGCGCCCTTCATTTAACGCTTTGTACAGCGGTTCAACAGCGGCGATCTCCTCATCTTTCGCCTCGGTGCGAATCGACATGTAGCCGGTGACTTTGCCATCGCGCACCATGGGAACGGCGTTGGCCCGCACCCAGTAATGATCGCCATTTTTACGTCGGTTTTTGACGATGCCGCTCCACGGCTCGCCCTGCTTCAGGGTGTACCACATATCGGCAAATGCCGCTTTAGGCATATCCGGGTGGCGAACAAGGTTATGGGGTTGGCCGAGCAACTCACTGTGGGAGTAGCCACTGGCATGGATAAACGCGTCGTTGGCGTGGGTAATGTAACTTTGCTGGTCCGTTGTCGACATCAGCGTGGTGTCATCCTCCAGCATAAAGCGCTGTTGGCTGACATAAGGAGGAGAAGACATGATTGCGTCCTATGCAGGTTATATTGCTGTTAAAAATTACTGCGAATGTTATTTCGGCGATAATGGGTTTATCTTTAGTTGTTAAATTTGATTTAGATCGCAATTTGCAATAAAACCCTGTTTTTCGTGGGCTCGTTAACCCTATGATTTTAATAATTTCGTCATGTTATCACTGAGTTTCCCTAACGCAAACGCCCTATAATCGCGCATTTATTGCACCATATGAGCGCAATGCCACTTATCCCCTCTCTGTAAGTGAACAATTTTTAATCACAAAAGATACAAAATATTAACGTAACGGCATGATTAAATTTTGCGCATATTCATTTTCCCCTGGCATTTATCCCGATTTATGCTTCCCGCACCGAAGTGGCGTAATCCCTGCAATACTTAAATCGGTATCATGTGATACGCGAGCCCCTGGAGCCCATTTTGAACAGGTTACCTTCCAGCGCATCGGCATTAGCGTGCAGCGCTCACGCACTGAATCTCATTGAAAAGCGAACGCTCGACCATGAGGAGATGAAAGCATTAAACCGAGAGGTGGTGGATTACTTTAAAGAGCATGTCAATCCGGGGTTTTTAGAGTATCGAAAATCTGTTACCGCCGGCGGGGATTACGGAGCCGTAGAGTGGCAAGCTGGCAGTTTGAACACGCTTGTCGACACCCAGGGGCAGGAGTTTTTAGATTGCCTGGGTGGATTTGGAATTTTCAATGTGGGGCACCGTAATCCAGTTGTGGTTTCCGCCGTACAGAATCAACTCGCCAAACAACCTCTGCATAGCCAGGAATTGCTCGATCCATTACGCGCGATGCTGGCCAAAACGCTGGCGGCACTGACGCCTGGCAAACTGAAATACAGCTTCTTTAGCAATAGCGGAACAGAATCCGTCGAAGCGGCGCTGAAACTGGCCAAAGCGTACCAGTCACCGCGCGGCAAATTCACCTTTGTCGCCACCAGCGGCGCGTTCCACGGTAAATCGCTGGGCGCATTGTCGGCAACGGCGAAATCGACCTTCCGCAAACCCTTTATGCCGCTGCTGCCGGGCTTCCGCCATGTGCCGTTTGGCGACATAGAAGCGATGCGTACGCTGCTTAGCGAATGCCGGAAAACCGGTGATGATGTCGCCGCCGTGATCCTGGAGCCGATTCAGGGTGAAGGTGGCGTGATCTTACCACCTGCCGGTTATCTGCCAGCGGTACGTAAGCTGTGTGATGAGTTTGGCGCGCTGCTCATTTTTGACGAAGTGCAAACCGGCATGGGTCGTACAGGCAAAATGTTCGCCTGCGAACACGAAAACGTGCAGCCAGACATTTTG
Source organism: Kosakonia pseudosacchari (assembly GCF_900184035.1). GTDB lineage: Bacteria > Pseudomonadota > Gammaproteobacteria > Enterobacterales > Enterobacteriaceae > Kosakonia > Kosakonia pseudosacchari. Next base: position 160,982 of record NZ_FXWP01000010.1, on the reverse strand, counting down.
TGCCTGGCGAAAGCGCTGGGCGGCGGCGTGATGCCGATTGGTGCCACTGTCGCCACTGAAGAAGTGTTCTCGGTGCTGTTTGATAACCCCTTCCTGCACACCACCACCTTTGGCGGTAACCCGCTGGCGTGTGCGGCAGCGCTGGCAACCATCAATGTGCTGCTGGAAGAGAACCTGCCTGCTCAGGCGGAGCAGAAAGGCGACATGCTGCTGGACGGTTTCCGCGCGCTGGTGCGTCAATATCCGGATCTGGTGCAGGATGCGCGCGGTCGTGGGATGCTGATGGCGATTGAGTTTGTCGATAATGAAACGGGTTACAACTTTGCCAGTGAAATGTTCCGCCAGCGGGTGCTGGTCGCCGGAACATTGAATAACGCGAAAACCATTCGTATCGAACCGCCGCTGACGCTGACCATCGAGCAGTGTGAGGAAGTGCTGAAAGCGGCGGCCAATGCGCTGGCAGCACTGCGGGTTACCGAAGAACTGGCGTAAACAGACGCATAAAACCCTCTCCCGCCGGGAGAGGGTTTTTTATTGCTTATGGAAAATGAGTGGTTATCAATACGTTCAGCTTTTCTGCCCTATTGTGTTGAGATCAGAGTGTCACGCCGAAACGTCTTTTGCAGGCGCGATCAATGCCGCCTGGAAAGCGGATGGTTACTCCGGCAGTAAACCAATAAAGCTGCGTTTTTTGCGCGGTTCCGACATCAGTTCTTCCAGCTTCTCCACACACGCCAGGTAGTGCGGCGTCTCTTTATGCGCCAGCACTGCGGCTTCATCCCGATATGCTTCATAAATAAAAAAGCGGGTTTTCACTTTCGGATCCTGCAGCACATCAAAACGCAGATTCCCCGGCTCGCGGATCGCGCCTTCATGATTCGCGCGAAACACCTGTAAAAACTCATCTACCCTGTCCGGTTTAATATTGATTTCTACCAGCGTCACATTCATGGTTGCTCTCCTTGTTTCTCCTCCAGCCAGAACTGGTACGCCTCACGGGCGTGCATGTGCTCGTGTACCACTTTTTTTACCGCCTTGAGCATGGCGAGCGGCGCGCTGGACTGGAAAATATTGCGCCCCATATCCACGCCCGACGCGCCCTGATCAATCGCGCGGAAACACATCTCCAGCGCCTCCTGCTCGGGTAACTTTTTCCCGCCAGCAATCACGATCGGCACCGGGCAACTGGCGGTGACTTTCTCAAACCCCTCTTCAACAAAGTAGGTTTTCACAAACTGCGCGCCCATTTCGGCGGCGATACGGCTGGCCAGCGAAAAGTAACGCGCGTCGCGCGCCATCTCTTTCCCCACGCCGGTCACCGCCATCGTCGGCATACCGTAGCGGTTGCCCGCATCCACCAGCTTGATGATGTTGTTGATCGACTGGTGCTCATACTCGCTGCCAATGTAGATTTGCGCCGCCACCGCGCAGACATTGAGCCGCAGCGCATCTTCCATCGCCACCGCCACACATTCGTTAGAGAGTTCGGCGAGGATTGAGTTGCCACCGGAGGCGCGCAGCACCACCGGTTTATTGGTGGCGGGCGGCACCACACTGCGCAAAATGCCGCGCGTACACATCAGCACATCGGTTTGCGAGAACAGCGGCGCAATCGATAAATCAATACGCTCCAGCCCGGTGGTCGGCCCCTGGAAATAGCCGTGATCGAACGCCAGCATCACCGTACGGTTACTCTGTGGGTTAAAGATCCTTGCCAGCCGCGATTGCATGCCCCAGTCCAGCGCACCGCAGCCCTTTAGCGTGAAAGGCACATTTTGCTGCGCGGTGCCCAGTCCAAAGTCTTTGCCATCTTTGATGTCATCTACATCCGCCATCCTGCCTCCCGCAAAAAGCTGTGATAGAACAAGTGATTTTGTGACTGAAGAATGTTCAAAAGCGTAGGCGCTGAACTATATTTACGACCGTACGAGGATCACAGTTTTATCTATGATGCTTGCGAGGGGGCAAAACCCATGAGTTACCTTTTAGCGTTAGATGCAGGAACTGGCAGCATTCGGGCAGTGATCTTCGACTTAAGCGGACGGCAAATTGCCGTCGGCCAGGCCGAGTGGAAACACCTCAGCGTGGAAAACGTCCCCGGCTCTATGGAGTTCGACCTCAACACCAACTGGCAACTGGCCTGCCAGTGCATCCGCCAGGCGCTGAAAAACGCCGGTCTGAGCGGCGCGGATATCCAGTCAGTCGCCTGTTGCTCCATGCGCGAAGGCATCGTGCTGTATAACGCCAATGGTGACGCCATCTGGGCATGCGCCAATGTGGATTCCCGCGCCAGCCATGAAGTTGCCGAGTTAAAAGAGATCCATGACTGGCAGTTTGAAGCCGAAGTCTACAGCGTTTCCGGGCAGACGCTGGCGCTCAGCGCCATGCCGCGTTTGCTGTGGCTGGCGCATCACCGTCCCGACATTTACCGCGATACCGCCACTATCACCATGATCAGCGACTGGCTGGCCTCGCGTCTTTCCGGCTGGTTAGCGGTGGATCCTTCCAATGCCGGCACCACCGGTATGCTCGATCTCTTTACCCGCGACTGGCGACCTGATTTGCTGGATATGGCCGGGTTACGCCCGGATCTGTTATCACCGGTGAAAGAGACCGGCAGCCTGTTGGGCGAAGTCACTCACCAGGCGGCACAAGAGTGCGGCCTGCGGGAAGGCACACCGGTAGTGATGGGCGGCGGTGATGTACAGCTCGGCAGCCTTGGGCTTGGCGTGGTTCGCGCCGGGCAAACCGCCGTGCTCGGCGGCACATTCTGGCAGCAAGTGGTGAACCTGCCGCAGGTGCGCACCGATCCGGAAATGAATATCCGCGTCAATCCGCATGTTATTCCAGGCATGGTGCAAGCCGAGTCGATAAGCTTTTTTACCGGCCTGACCATGCGCTGGTTCCGCGACGCGTTTTGCGCCGAAGAAAAGTTGATTGCCGAGCGGATGGGCATTGACGCCTATACCTTACTGGAAGAGATGGCTGGCCGGGTGCCGGCAGGTTCATGGGGCGTGATGCCCATTTTCTCCGATGCCATGCACTTTAAGCAGTGGTATCACGCCGCGCCGTCGTTTATTAACCTCTCCATCGACCCGGAAAAATGCAACAAAGCCACGCTGTTCCGCGCGCTGGAAGAGAACGCCGCCATTGTTTCCGCCTGCAATCTGGCGCAGATTTCGCGCTTTTCCGGCGTACAGTTCGCAAGCCTGGTCTTCGCCGGTGGCGGTGCGAAAGGCGCGTTGTGGAGCCAGATTTTAAGTGATGTCACAGGCCTGCCGGTACGCGTGCCGGAAGTGAAGGAGGCCACCGCGCTGGGCTGCGCTATCGCCGCGGGTGTCGGCGCCGGGTTGTATGACGATATGGCCGCCACCGGCGAACGGCTGGTGCGCTGGAGTCGGGAATTTACGCCAAACCCGGAATATCGCGAGCTGTACGACACCATGATGCTGAAGTGGCAGAAAGTCTACGCCGAGCAGCTCGGGCTGGTCGACAGCGGTTTAACCACCTCTTTGTGGCAGGCACCCGGCTTAACAACCGGCGCCTGACGCGCTTTTCCCTCTCCCGCGTGGGAGAGGGATATTTGAATCCCATCACAATCATTCGCTCCGCCTTTTCCCTTTTCTGCCGCGACGGCTAAAGTAGAACTCATCCGACCACATAACAATAATTTTACATTGGAAGAGAGCATGAGCCACTACCCGTCGCTGTTCGCCCCACTCGATCTGGGCTTTACCACGTTAAAAAACCGTGTGCTGATGGGTTCAATGCACACCGGTCTGGAGGAGCGTCCGGACGGCGCAGAGCGGCTGGCGGCATTTTATGCCGAACGCGCCCGTCATGGTGTCGGGCTGATAGTCACTGGCGGTGTTGCGCCAGCCCTTTCCGGCGTCACTATGGAGGGCGGCGCGGTGCTGCATGATGTCAGCCAGCTTCCCCATCACCGGCAAATCACCGACGCAGTGCACGAGGAAGGCGGCAAAATCGCCCTGCAAATTCTGCACACCGGGCGCTACAGTTATCAGCCGCACCTGGTTGCGCCGTCGGCGTTACAGGCGCCGATCAACCGCTTTATGCCACACGCGTTGAGCCATGATGAGATTCTGACGCTGATTGATGATTTCGCCCGTTGCGCCGCGCTGGCGCAGCAGGCCGGTTACGACGGCGTCGAGGTGATGGGTTCTGAGGGCTACCTGATTAACGAATTTCTCGCCGCGCGCACCAATCATCGTGAAGATGAATGGGGCGGTGATTATGCCCGACGCATGCGCTTTGCCCTGGAAGTGGTACGCGCCGTACGCGAGCGCGTCGGCAGCGACTTTATCATTATCTATCGCCTGTCGATGCTGGATCTGGTCGAAGGCGGCGGTACGCTTGAGGAAACCATCGCGCTGGCGCAGGCGGTGGAAGCCGCAGGCGCGACGTTGATTAATACCGGTATTGGCTGGCACGAAGCGCGCATCCCAACCATTGCCACACCAGTGCCGCGCGGCGCGTTTAGTTGGGTCACACGTAAGCTGAAAGGCAAAGTGAAGGTGCCGCTTATCACCACCAACCGTATTAACGATCCGCAAGTTGCCGACGAGATCCTCGCGCGCGGTGATGCCGATATGGTGTCGATGGCGCGCCCGTTTCTGGCCGATGCCGAGTTTGTGTCGAAAGCGCAGACTGGCCGTGCGGATGAGATCAACACCTGCATCGGTTGTAACCAGGCCTGCCTGGATCAGATCTTCGTCGGCAACGTCACCTCCTGCCTTGTAAACCCCCGCGCCTGCCATGAAACGCTGATGCCGGTACTTCCCGCTGTGCAAAAGAAAAATCTGGCGGTGGTCGGCGCAGGCCCCGCCGGGCTGGCGTTCGCCATTAATGCCGCTGCGCGCGGGCACAGCGTGACGCTATTTGACGCCCAGGCGGAGATTGGCGGGCAGTTTAATGTCGCCAAACAGATCCCCGGCAAAGAGGAGTTCTACGAAACACTGCGTTACTACCGGCGGATGATCGAGCTGACCGGTGTTACGTTGCGCCTGAATCAACGCGTCGATCCGACCACCCTGTTGGGCTTTGACGAGGTGATCCTTGCCAGCGGCATTGAACCGCGAATGCCGCCGATCGACGGGATCGACCATCCGAAAGTGCTGAACTACCTCGATGTGCTGCGCGATAAAGCGCCGGTGGGCGAAAGTGTGGCCATTATTGGCTGCGGCGGGATTGGCTTTGATACCGCGATGTATTTAAGCCAGCCGGGCGAGCCAACCAGCCAGAACATCGCCGAGTTTTGTGTGGAATGGGGTATTGATACCAGCCTGAATGAAGTCGGCGGTTTGCGCCCGGAAGGACCGCAGTTACCGAAAAGCCCGCGGCGCATTGTGATGTTGCAGCGTAAAGCCAGTAAACCTGGTGAAGGCCTTGGGAAAACGACTGGCTGGATCCACCGAGCCACGTTGCTGTCGCGCGGGGTAAAAATGATCCCGTCGGTCAGTTATCAAAAGATCGACGATGCCGGTTTGCATCTGTTGATCGGTGGCGACCCCCAACTGTTAGCCGTCGATCATGTGGTGATCTGCGCAGGCCAGGAGCCAAAACGCGAGCTGGCGGAACCGCTGCGCGAAGCAGGTAAAACAGTGCATTTAATCGGTGGCTGCGATGTGGCGCTGGAGCTGGATGCCCGCCGGGCGATTGCGCAAGGAACAAAGCTGGCGCTGGTGATTTAACACGAAGTTGCCCGCAGAACGGGCCACTTTTCGTTAACGCTTTTTACGCACTTTCACCGCTTTAAGCACCACGAACTTGTTGTTGGTGGCGAGGGTTTCGCAGTTGCCAAACACGCGTTTTAGCTTGCGGAAATAGTCGAGATGGCGGTTGCCGACAATGCGCAGCTCGCCGCCATATTTCAGGCAGTAACGCGCATCGTTAAACATCTGCCAGGCAATATGATCGGTAATCGCGCTCTGCTGGTGGAACGGCGGGTTACACATTATCGCGTCAAACCTGTCCGGCTCCACGCCGGAGAGCGAGTTATTAATCATATACTCGCTGCGCTCCACCGCTTCCGGCAGGTTCGTTTCCACATTCAGCCGCGCGGAAGCTACCGCCATCGCCGACTCGTCGGTGAACAACACACGGCTGTTCGGGTTTTGCGCCAGCAGTGTTAAACCAATCACACCGTTACCACAGCCCAGATCAACCATCTCACCGTCAACGTTTTCCGGCAGATGTTGCAGGAAAAATCGCGCGCCTATATCCAGCCCGCTGCGTGAAAAGACGTTGGCATGGTTATGGATAGTCCAGTTCGTGCCATCCAGTTTCCAGCTGGCGAGCATGGCACTCTCGTCAAGCGCAGGCGCGCTAAACGTACAGTTGATAAGCCGCGCTTTTTTCCATGCCAGCGTGGTGGTAGTCGGCCCAAGAATTTTTTCAAACAGCGCTAACGTCGAGTTGTGGATATCGCGCGCTTTCGCCCCGGCGATAATCCGCGTTTGCGGTGTCACCACGTTGCGCAGCGCACGCAGTTGCTGCTCAAGCAGCGCCAGCTGTTTTGGCACTTTAATCAGCACTAACGACGGGTTTGCAGGTAACGGACGCAGGCTGTCTTGCAGCGTAACGGCGGTTTCGTCCAGATCGTTAATGCGCAAGTTATGCTGCGTCGCCAGCTCCGCGATACAGGAGTCGTTGACGGAAACAGGGTGATGCGACGCCAGCGCGCAGGCCAGCGCGCCGAAGCTGTCGTTAAAAATAAGAACCGGGCCATCGACCTCATTCACCTGTTGCAGCAGATACTCATCCGCCGCGTCCCACGCCTGTAGCGACGCCTCTTCCACGCCGACAGGGAATCTGTCTAAAGTGAATGATTGTCCGTTTAACTCAACCTGGCTCATCGCCCCTCCGCAATGCTAAAATTCGCGCGTTTTATCGCTTAATTATCCGGAGATGTAAACACATTTCGCCATGAACAAGCTGACCTACCTTCAGGGCTACCCTGAATCCCTGCTGACGCAGGTTACCGCCCTGATTGAACAGAACCGGCTGGGCGAGGTGCTGAAAAAGCGCTACCCGGAAAGCCACGACATCACCACCGATAAAGCGCTTTATCACTATACGCAAGAGTTGAAAAATCAGTATCTGCGTAACGCCGCGCCGGTAAATAAAGTGATGTATGACAGCAAGATCCACGTGTTAAACAACGCGCTCGGCCTGCATACGGCGGTCTCGCGTGTGCAGGGCGGCAAGTTAAAAGCCAAAGCGGAAATCCGCGTCGCCACGGTGTTTCGCGACGCGCCAGAAGCCTTCTTGCGGATGATCGTAGTTCACGAGCTTGCGCATCTGAAAGAGAAAGAGCACAACAAAGCGTTCTACCAGTTGTGCTGCTATATGGAGCCGCAGTACCACCAGCTTGAGTTTGATACGCGGTTGTGGCTGACGCAGCTTACGCTGGATCGCAACGGGTGACATTTTGACCATGGCCTTTTGTGCTTGTGCGGGGCAGTGCACTGGTTTTGTCATCTCGTCGTGCTAGAGTGATCGAAGACCCCCTTACGGAGAATTAGCGCCTGTATGATACGTTTCGCTGTCATAGGTACGAACTGGATCACCCGCCAGTTTGTCGATGCCGCCCATGAAACGGGCAAATATAAACTCACCGCCGTTTTTTCCCGCAGCCTTGAACAGGCGCAAACTTTCGCCAACGACTACCCGGTCGAACATCTGTTTACCTCGCTTGAGGATATGGCGCAAAGCGATGCGATTGACGCGGTTTATATTGCCAGCCCGAATTCCCTGCACTTCCCGCAGACGCAGCTTTTCCTGCGTCACAAAAAGCATGTGATCTGCGAAAAACCGCTGGCCTCCAACCTGCGTGAAGTGGAAGCGGCTATCGCCTGCGCCAGGGAAAATCAGGTGGTGCTGTTTGAAGCGTTCAAAACCGCCAGCCTGCCGAATTTTATATTGCTGAAACAAACGCTTGCCAAAGTGGGTAAGCTCCGTAAAGCCTTTATCAACTACTGCCAGTATTCGTCGCGCTACCAGCGCTACCTGGACGGAGAAAACCCGAACACCTTCAATCCGGCGTTTTCTAACGGTTCAATTATGGATATCGGCTTTTACTGTCTGGCGTCCGCCGTGGCATTGTGGGGCGAACCGCACCGCGTTCAGGCCACCGCCAGCCTGCTGGAAAGCGGTGTGGATGCGCACGGCGTAGTGGTGATGGATTACGGTGATTTCAGCGTCACGCTGCAACACTCAAAAGTGAGTGATTCCGTGCTGCCGAGCGAAATTCAGGGTGAAGCCGGATCGCTGGTGATTGAGAAAATCTCTGAATGCCAGAAAGTCTCGTTCGTGCCGCGCGGCGGCAAAGCGCAGGAACTGACACAGCCGCAGCACATCAATACCATGCTGTATGAAGCGGAAACCTTTGCCCGCCTGGTGGAAGAGAACGAAGTCAACCATCCAGGGCTGGATGTCAGCCGGGTCACGGCAAAACTGCTGACGGAAATTCGCCGCCAGATTGGCGTTGTGTTCCCGGCAGATGACATTGGCGAACAGCTTCCGGCGTAAAGGTTCGTAAAGCCTGCAGGGTTTCACATTGACGGAATCAATGTGCTGACATATTTTGTTACCTGCAAAGGGGAGTAACTTCATTGCCGGTGGATCGTCATTACGATGCGTATATGCATCCGGTCGCCGGGCGTCTTTCCAGACGTAAGTGAGACCTTGCCGGAAGGCGAGGATCCATTGCACCTAAAGCAAACGGCTAACCTCTTCCGATGTTAGCCTTTTTTGTTTTCAGGTAAGGATTCACACAATGAATACTGTCGGCACACCGATGTTATGGGGCGGCTTCGCGATTGTGGTCGTGATTATGCTGGCCATCGACCTTCTGCTTCAGGGACGTCGCGGCGTCCATACGATGACCATGAAGCAGGCGGCCGCCTGGTCTGTGGTTTGGGTCAGCCTCTCCCTGCTGTTCAATGCCGCTTTCTGGTGGTATCTCACGCAAACCGAAGGACGCGCCGTTGCCGACACGCAGGCGCTGGCGTTTCTCACCGGGTATTTGATTGAAAAAGCGCTGGCGGTCGATAACGTCTTCGTCTGGCTGATGCTGTTTAGCTACTTCGCTGTACCGGCCGCGTTGCAGCGCCGGGTGCTGGTTTACGGCGTGCTCGGCGCGATTGTGCTGCGCACGATTATGATTTTCGCTGGCAGCTGGCTTATCACCCAGTTCTCGTGGCTGCTGTATGTCTTTGGTGCCTTCCTGCTCTTTACCGGCGTGAAAATGGCGCTGGCGAAAGAGGACGAAACCGGGATCGGCGATAAACCGCTGGTGCGCTGGCTGCGCAGCCATTTACGCATGACTGACACCATCGAAAATGAGCACTTTTTCGTGCGTAAAAATGGCCTGCTGTTTGCCACGCCGTTGCTGCTGGTACTGATTCTGGTTGAACTGAGCGATGTGATATTCGCGGTCGACAGCATTCCGGCGATTTTTGCCGTGACCACCGATCCGTTTATCGTGCTGACTTCAAACTTGTTTGCGATTCTGGGCCTGCGTGCGATGTATTTCCTGCTGGCAGGTGTGGCAGAACGCTTTTCGATGCTCAAATATGGTTTGTCGGTCATTCTGGTGTTTATCGGCATCAAGATGCTGATTGTCGATTTCTTCCATATTCCGATTGCCATCTCGCTTGGCGTGGTGGGCGGCATCCTTGTGCTAACCATGCTGCTCAACGCGTGGGTTAACCACCAGAACGACAAGAAAAATAGGGCGTAAGCCGTAAATGGTCGCTCTGCCAGTGTGCGGAGCGGCCATTTCATCAGCCTTGTCGCCTTTATCACAAAACGTTAACACAAAAAATCAAAAAGCCGCGCCAGGCCGGAAAAGTACGCTGTTACCCCTTCCGTGTTGCCGCAGAGTCCATATACTCCTTTCTGCAATCAAATGTTACATCCTGACAAATGCCACCCTAAAAAGGCATGCGGGATGCGACTCCACAACACGAAAGGAACATGGCATGACAACGCACCGCTCCACCGGGTTACTGCAACGCTTGATTGATGGCAGCCTGGTGAAACAAATTCTTATTGGCTTAATTCTGGGTATTTTACTGGCGTGGATCTCCACTCCCGCCGCTATTGCGACAGGTATTCTGGGCACGCTTTTCGTCAGCGCGTTAAAAGCGGTGGCACCGGTTCTGGTGTTAATGCTGGTAATGGCCTCCATCGCCAGTCATCAACAAGGGCAAAAGACGCATCTGCGCCCGGTTCTGGTGCTTTACCTGTTAGGCACGTTCACTGCCGCGCTGACCGCCGTGCTGGTCAGTTTCCTCTTCCCTTCCACGCTTCAGCTTGTGCCAGGCGCCAATGATGTCGCGCCGCCATCCGGCATCGTGGAGGTGTTGCGCGGTTTACTGACCAGCATGATCGCCAACCCGGTGACTGCGATCATGGACGCGAACTACATCGGCATTCTGGTGTGGGCCGTGGGGCTGGGCTTCGCGCTGCGCCACAGTAACGAGAGCACCAAAAATCTGGTACAGGATATGGCCGGCGCGGTGACCTTTATGGTGCGGATCGTGATCCGCTTTGCGCCGATCGGCATTTTCGGCCTTGTCTCCTCTACCCTTGCGACATCCGGTTTTGGCGCACTGTTAGGCTATGCGCAACTGCTGGTGGTGCTGGTGGGCTGCATGGCGTTTGTCGCACTGGTGGTTAACCCGCTGCTGGTGTACTGGAAGATCCGCCGCAATCCTTTCCCGCTGGTCTTTACCTGCCTGCGCGAAAGCGGCGTCACCGCCTTTTTCACCCGCAGTTCAGCGGCGAATATTCCCGTGAACATGGCGCTGTGCGAGAAGCTGAATCTCGATCGCGATACCTATTCAGTTTCTATCCCGCTGGGTGCCACCATTAACATGGCGGGCGCGGCAATCACCATTACCGTGCTGGCGCTGGCGGCAGTGCATACGCTGGGCATTACGGTTGATGTGCCGACGGCGCTGTTGCTGAGCGTGGTGGCGTCGCTCTGTGCCTGTGGCGCGTCCGGTGTGGCAGGCGGCTCGCTGCTACTGATCCCGCTGGCCTGCAATATGTTTGGTATTTCCAACGATGTGGCGATGCAGGTGGTAGCGGTCGGCTTTATCATCGGCGTATTGCAGGACTCCTGCGAAACCGCGCTCAACTCCTCTACCGATGTGCTGTTTACCGCGGCGGTGTGCCAGGCAGAAGATGAGCGGCTGGTGAATAATCCTCTGCGTAACTAATCTTTTTGGCTGCCTTCACCGGGCAGCCGGTTTCTCTTGCTGCGCGGTTTCGACTTTAAACGGGTCGATGCCGCGTTTTTGCATGCGCCAGAAGCGGATAATGTTCAGGCCATTCATCACTAAAAAGCTGCTTTCGATCAGCGAGCCGCCAATCGATCCGAGCCAGATATTGTGGATCACCCAGCAACCGGTTGAGCACCAAATCACGCAGCGCATCGGCAGGCCTTTAAAACGAAACAGCGCCCAGGTGCTGACGATCGTCCCGGCAACCGGTAACAACTCCATGGGATGGTGAAATTTCGCCAGCCCTAAGCCACCGGTAAGCACAATAAACAGCGCCATTACCCACACGCTACGGGTACGCAGAGTAATCAGGGTGCGAATGGCGTTAAGCATGGCGCTGGAGCCGGCAGGAAAGGCGCCCATCAGAAAGAAATGCACGCCGATAATGGCGCTGTAGACCGAGAGTTGTTTTTTGAAGCGCCGTTCATCACGGTTGATAAAGGTTGTAATACCAATCAGAAAGGCAATGACACCAACGCCCTGGGCAAGCCAATACGTGGTCATGAAAATTCCTTGTAGAATTTGGGATAAAGCAGCACATCACTCAATGCCTGCAAGGAGGCATTTACCAAAAAATTTCGCGCCAGCCAGGGCGGCAAGCTCATGAATCCTGGTTGCTCACACAAGTAAGCGACCAGGGTGAATGAACGCAACCAACTCAGGCGTGGCGCGAAAGATAATCATCAATCAGAGCGTGACGCCGCTTTTGAAAATAGCCAGTTCACGGAAATCGTTTTTCTCGTTACAGGTCTTTTTGCCGTTCGCGATATCGACAATCACATCCACGAACTCGCTCAGCAATTGCGGCATCGCTTTGCCGTGAATCAACTGACCGGCATCATAGTCGATCCAGTGTTTTTTCTTCGCCGCCAGTTCGCTGTTAGTGGCGATTTTTACCGTCGGCACAAAACCACCGTATGGCGTACCGCGACCGGTACTGAACAGCACCATATGGCAGCCCGCGCCGGCCAGCGCGCTGGTGGCAACAGCATCGTTACCGGGTGCGCTCAACAGGTTTAAACCGTGGGTTTTCAGACGTTCGCCGTAACGCAGCACGTCCACCACCTGGCTGGCACCCGCTTTTTGCGTGCAGCCCAGTGATTTCTCTTCAAGCGTGGTGATCCCGCCTGCTTTGTTCCCCGGAGATGGGTTTTCGTAAATCGGCTGATTATGCGCAATAAAGTACTGTTTGAAGTCGTTGACCATGGTGACGGTCTTTTCAAAGGTACTTTCGTCGCGGCAGTGGCTCATCAGAATGCGTTCCGCGCCGAACATCTCTGGGACTTCGGTCAGCACGGTAGTGCCACCGTTGCCGATTACGTAATCCGAGAAACGCCCCAGCATCGGGTTGGCGGTGATGCCGGAAAGGCCATCAGAGCCGCCACATTCGAGGCCGAATTTCAGCTCGCTCAGTTTGCCTGGTTCACGCTTGTCGTTGCGCATCGCCTGATACAGTTCATGCAAATGCTCAAGACCGGCTTCCACTTCGTCATCCTGGTGTTGGCAGACCATAAAGTGGACGCGTTCCGGATCGAATTCACCGAGTGTCTGACGGAAGGCGTCGACCTGGTTGTTTTCACAGCCCAGACCAATCACCAGCACCGCGCCTGCGTTCGGGTGACGCACCATGTTTTGCAGCATGGTGCGGGTATTAATGTGGTCATCCCCCAGTTGGGAACAACCGTAGGTGTGGCTGAACAGGTAAACGCCGTCGATATCTTCGGCGTCCCGCGTCTCTTTCAGGAAACGGCTCTGGATCTGACGGGCAATACCGTTCACACAGCCGACCGTCGGCAGGATCCACAACTCGTTGCGGATCCCGACTTCGCCGTTAGCGCGGCGGTAGATCTGAATGTCACGATCCGCCGCCTGTGCGCCTTCCTCCTGAAAATCAGGTTGATAGCTATACTCGTCCACATCGCTCAGATTGGTACGGGCATTATGGGAATGAATGTACTCGCCCGACGCGATATCTGCAGTCGCATGACCAATTGGCAGACCATACTTGACAACATTTTCACCTTTGGCGATAGGTTGCAGGGCAAACTTGTGCCCGCGCCCCACCGCCTGGCGCAGCCGAACGGTCTGGTTGTCGATAACGACTTCCGCGCCTTCAGCGAGATCCGCCAGTGCTACCGCAACGTTATCCAGCGAATGGATCTTGATGTATTGCATATCAACCTCAAACGGCCTTAGTTCAGTTCAATCGCGAAGTAGTCACGCGCATTGTTAAAGCAGATGTTTTTCACCATTTCGCCCAGCAGTTGAATATCCGCCGGGGCTTCGCCCGCTTCGACCCAGCGGCCAATCATCTGGCACAGGATGCGACGGAAATATTCGTGGCGGGTGTAAGACAGGAAGCTGCGGCTGTCGGTCAGCATGCCGACAAAGCGGCTCAGCAGACCCAGTTGCGCCAGCTGTGTCATCTGACGTTCCATGCCATCTTTCTGGTCGTTAAACCACCAGCCGGAGCCGAACTGCATTTTGCCTGGCATACCTTCGCCCTGGAAGTTGCCGATCATGGTGCCCAGCACTTCGTTATCACGCGGGTTCAGGCAGTACAGAATAGTTTTCGGCAGCAGGTTCTCTTCATTCTGCTTGCTCAGCAGTTTAGAGAGCTCTTCCGCCAGCGGACGGTCGTTGATGGAATCGAAACCAACATCCGGCCCCAGAAGTTTGAACTGACGCAGGTTGTTATTACGCAGCGCGCCGATGTGGTACTGCTGCACCCAACCGCGACGGGCGTATTCCGCGCCCAGCCATACCAGTACCGCGGTTTTAAACTGCGCCACCTCTTTCTCACCAAGCGTTTCACCTGCCAGGCGACGCGCCAGGATGCTATCCAGTTCGGCTTCGCTGGCTTCAGCAAACAGCACAACGTCCAGCGCGTGGTCAGAAACTTTACAGCCGTGCGCCGCGAAGTGATCCAGGCGTTTGCTTAGCGCAGTTTGCAGATCGGCAAAACGGCGAATGGCGGTATCAGACACTTCGCCCAGTTTCGCCATGTAATCATTGAACGTGGCTTGTTCAATGTTGAACGCCTTATCCGGACGCCAGCTCGGCAGCACTTTGATGTGGAAAGTGCCATCTTTGGCGATCGAAGCGTGGTGTTCCAGCGAGTCAATCGGATCGTCGGTGGTGCCGACCATTTTCACGTTCATCTGCTGCATGATGCCGCGCGCGGAGAATTTATCCTGCGCCAGCAGTTCATTACCCCGGTTCCAGATTTCGTCGGCGGTAGACGGCGACAGCACCTTACCTGTAATACCAAATGGACGACGCAGTTCCAGATGCGTCCAGTGGTATAACGGGTTACCAATGGTGTGCGGCACGGTAGCGGCCCAGGCGTCAAACTTCTCACGATCGGAAGCGTCACCGGTACACAGGCGCTCAGGTACGCCGTTGGTACGCATGGCGCGCCATTTGTAGTGATCACCTTTCAACCAGATGTCATACAAATTTTTAAAGCGGTAGTTGTCTGCGATCTGTTGCGGCGGCAAGTGGCAATGGTAGTCAAAAATCGGCTGGTCTTTTGCGTAGTCGTGGTACAGACGGCGAGCAAATTCGGTATCTAACAGAAAATCTTCGGTCATAAACGGGGTCATTATCGTCTTCCTCTAAACGAGTGCGTCTGATGCTTACCTTTAATGCTGACAAAGTTATCACACCAATTTCCATAGACCGAAGATATTTTCGTGAGTTGGATCAATAAAAGCAGACAAAAACTGACAATCCATGCGCCTGAATATCCCGCTAACCCGCGCCGTTTCTGGCTTATCCCGGCAAAGTTAAAGACCACACAAAGAAAAACACTTTTGTGATGTCACTCACCTTTTCAAGTTGTATGACAAGTTATCTTTCCTGCCGTCGAACACATAAGCCGACGGAATGCATTCCCGATAAAAAGTTAATCGGATTTTTTGGGTACGGATACCGACTTAAACACGCTTACTTATGGCAAGGTTTGGGCCGTACCGGGAGTTCTCCCGGTTACGTCCTCCCCGTTTCATCCTCCGAACGCGATCGCAGGATGGCCGCGCAGGCGGTAATAACATAACGATGAGGTTTACATGCGTAAAATCAAAGGATTACGTTGGTACATGATAGCACTGGTGACGGTCGGCACCGTGCTGGGCTACCTGACACGTAACACCGTAGCGGCTGCCGCTCCAACCTTGATGGAAGAGCTGCACATTACCACTCAGCAATACTCTTACATCATTGCGGCTTATTCCGCGGCTTATACTGTTATGCAGCCTGTTGCAGGCTATGTACTGGATGTTCTGGGCACCAAAATTGGTTATGCCTTCTTTGCGATCACCTGGGCGGTGTTCTGCGGCGCGACTGCGCTGGCAGGCAGCTGGGGTGGTCTGGCACTGGCGCGTGGCGCGGTGGGTGCCGCTGAAGCAGCGATGATCCCGGCAGGTCTGAAAGCGGCGTCCGAATGGTTCCCGGCGAAAGAACGTTCTATCGCGGTGGGTTACTTCAACGTCGGTTCTTCTATTGGTGCGATGATTGCGCCGCCGCTGGTGGTGTGGGCAATTGTCATGCACAGCTGGGAAATGGCGTTCATCATCTCTGGTGTGCTGAGCTTTGCATGGGCGATGGCCTGGCTAATTTTCTATAAACACCCGCGCGATCAGAAAAAACTGAGCGAAGAAGAGCGCGAGTACATCATTGGTGGTCAGGAAGCACAACACCAGACCAACAACGGCAAGAAAATGTCCGTCTGGCAGATTCTGGGCACCCGTCAGTTCTGGGGTATCGCGCTGCCGCGTTTCCTGGCAGAACCTGCCTGGGGTACGTTTAACGCCTGGATCCCGCTGTTCATGTTCAAGGTTTATGGTTTTAACCTGAAAGAAATCGCGATGTTTGCCTGGATGCCGATGCTGTTCGCGGACCTGGGTTGCATCGTGGGCGGTTATCTGCCGCCGCTGTTCCAGCGCGTCTTCGGTGTGAACCTGATTGTTTCCCGTAAAATGGTAGTGACCATGGGCGCGGTACTGATGATTGGCCCTGGCATGATCGGCCTGTTCACCAGCCCGTATGTGGCAATTGGCCTGCTGTGTATCGGTGGTTTTGCTCACCAGTCTCTGTCCGGTGCGCTAATTACCCTCTCTTCTGACGTATTTGGTCGTAACGAAGTGGCGACCGCGAACGGTCTGACCGGTATGGCGGCGTGGACAGCAAGTACCCTGTTTGCGCTGGTGGTGGGTGCGCTGGCGGATACCATCGGCTTTAGCCCGCTGTTTGCCGTGCTGGCGCTGTTCGACCTGCTGGGTGCCGTGGTTATCTGGACCGTGCTGAAAAACAAATCAGCCGAAGAGGTCGTGAAAGAGCATTCGCTTGGCGGCCCCGCCGCACAAAGTTAAACCTCAATTTTGATACGTAAAAAAGCCGCCTGGTGCGGCTTTTTTACTATCTGCGATGGTGAGAAAGCAGTAAAAGTGGTATAACAAATCTATTATTGCCCTTCTTTTTCCTGGAGCTCACATATGGAAATCTCCGAGTCACGACGTTTGTACCAGCAGCTTGCCGCGGAGCTTAAAAGCCGTATTGAGCAAGGCGTCTATCTGGTGGGAGACAAACTGCCCGCCGAGCGCTTCATCGCCGATGAAAAAAGCGTAAGCCGGACCGTGGTTCGTGAAGCCATTATCATGCTTGAAGTGGAAGGGTACGTTGAAGTTCGCAAAGGCTCCGGCATTCACGTGATCTCCAACGTGGCACGCCACACCCAGGCACCGGATGAAAACCTTGAGTTCGCCAATTACGGCCCGTTTGAACTGCTGCAGGCTCGTCAGCTTATCGAAAGTAATATTGCTGAATTCGCCGCCACCCAGGTGACGAAACAGGACATCATGAAGCTGATGGAAATTCAGGATAATGCGCGTAAAGAGAAGTGTTTTCGCGATTCGGAGTGGGATTTGCAGTTCCATGTACAGGTCGCGCTGGCTACGCAGAACACGGCGCTTGCGGCCATCGTCGAAAAAATGTGGACGCAGCGTGTGCACAACCCGTACTGGAAAAAACTGCACGATCACATCGATTTACGCACCGTGGATAACTGGTGTGACGATCATGACCAGATCCTGCGCGCGCTGATTCGCAAAGACCCGCACGCGGCGAAACTGGCGATGTGGCAACATCTGGAAAATACCAAACAGATGCTGTTTAACGAAACCAGCGATGATTTCGAATTCAACGCCGATCGCTATTTGTTTGCGGAAAACCCGGTGGTGCATCTTGATACCGCCGCAACCGGCAGCAAGTAAAAAATGTCCCACAAGGCGCACACTTACGCTGCGCCTGACCCGGTTTAAGGTAAGTAAACCGTCTAGAGTGTCAGCCTTTGTAAATAGCCTCGCCTCCCCCTGCCGCGACAAGCAAAATCATCACCGAAACTCATTTTTCTGACTGACTCATAACGTCGGCATTTGTTACAATTGGATGCATTTGTCATCATGTAAGTTAGTGCTTGCTCACAACGTCTGTTACCAGAATATGCCGTATCGAGTGTGCCACGAGCGACCATAATGTATTAAAGATAATCGCCGTGCCGTTCCGGGCGTGACGTAAACCGATGTACCAGGAACACTGAATGGAACTTTTAAGCCAATTACTTCATGCCCTCTGGAGCCAGGATTTCGCGACACTCTCGCAGCCAGGCATGATCGGCATGCTTTATTTTGTTTTATTTGTCATTTTATTTCTTGAAAACGGCCTGCTTCCGGCCGCGTTTCTTCCGGGCGATAGCCTGTTGGTACTGATTGGCGTGCTGATTGCAAAAGGCGCGCTGGGATATCCGCAAACCATTTTGCTGCTGACCGTGGCGGCAAGT
Source organism: Kosakonia pseudosacchari (assembly GCF_900184035.1). Taxonomy (GTDB): domain Bacteria; phylum Pseudomonadota; class Gammaproteobacteria; order Enterobacterales; family Enterobacteriaceae; genus Kosakonia; species Kosakonia pseudosacchari. The sequence goes on along the minus strand of NZ_FXWP01000010.1, from coordinate 142,832 downwards.
CTGGGTTGCTGGCTCAGTTACATTCAGGGGCGCTGGCTGGGTAATACGCGCATTGTGCAAAACTGGTTATCGCATCTTCCCGCGCATTATCACCAGCGCGCGCACCATCTTTTCCACAAACATGGCCTCTCCGCCCTGTTGATTGGTCGTTTTATTGCATTTGTTCGCACTCTGTTACCAACTATTGCCGGACTTTCTGGTCTGAGTAATGCCCGCTTCCAGTTTTTCAACTGGATGAGCGGCCTGCTGTGGGTGCTGATACTGACCACGCTGGGTTATCTGCTGGGCAAGACGCCAGTGTTTCGTAAATACGAAGATGCCCTGATGTCCTGCCTGATGTTGCTTCCGGTAGTATTACTGGTGATTGGCCTTGCTGGCTCACTGGTGGTGCTGTGGAAGAAAAAATACCGCAATCGGGGTTAAGACCATGGAATTGCAACGTCCCTTTTTACGCTGGTTACTGATGGGTGTCGCGGCGATAGCCGTTTTCAGCGTGATGTTTTTCGCCTGGACGACGCTGCAACACCGTGAATCAACGCTGGCGATCCGCCCAATTACGCAAAATGTCAGCGTGCCCGATGGTTTCTCTGTCTGGCACCACCTCGATGCCAACGGCATTCACTTTAAAAGTATTACGCCGCAGGACGACACGCTGTTAATCAAGTTTGAATCCAGTGAGCAGAGCGCGGCGGCGAAAATCGTGCTCGATCGCACCTTACCTCATGGTTACATCATTGCCGCTCAGGACGATGATAACAGCCAAACTTCCGCGTGGCTGACCCGCCTGCGCAATAGCACACATCGATTCGGTTAACCTTTCCAGGATTCTGAATCTTTTCACTCACTTTGGTGTTTAGCCGTTTACTTACTATGCTTGAGTACACGGAACCAGAGTTCGCTTTATGTCACTGGACGCTGGCGTAACCATCGTTTCGCTGGCCAACAATGGAAGGTTCTCGATTATGAAAAACCGCATCGCACTGGCGCTGGCCCTTTTTTCGCTGAGCGCATTTTCCCAGGCGGCTTCGCCCTGCCAGGAAAAGGAACATGAGATCCAGCGTGAAATCAGCTATGCCGAAAAGCATAACAATCAGAGCCGAATTGACGGTCTGAACAAGGCGCTACGAGAAGTGCGCGCCAACTGCTCTGACAGCAAGCTGCGCGCCGCCCATCAGAAAAAAATCGCGGAGATGAAAGACGAGGTGGCCGAGCGCCGCCACGATCTGAATGAGGCCAGGCAAAAAGGCGATGCGGACAAAATAAGCAAACGCGAGCACAAGCTGAAAGAGGCGCAGGCGGAACTGAAAGCCCTGGAAGCGCGTGACTACTGATTTAATGGAAATAACCACTCACTCACCTGGAGAGAATTATGTCGAAAGATAATGCTGACCATTTGCGCGCTGAGTTGAAATCCCTGGCGGATACGCTGGAAGAAGTGCTGAGCAATTCCAGCGATAAGTCGAAAGAAGAGCTGAGTAAATTACGCACCAAAGCGGAACAGGCGCTGCGCGACAGCCGTCACCGTTTGGGCGAAACCGGCGATGCGCTCGCCCGCCAAACCCGTGAAGCGGCTGCGCGTACCGATGAGTATGTGCGTGAAAACCCGTGGGCCAGCGTAGGTATCGGCGCCGCCGTCGGTGTGGTGCTGGGCGTACTGCTGTCGCGTCGCTAAGATGACGGATTTGCGAAACGCGCAAGGGCCGGGCAAAAGCGTACTGGGGATTGGTCAACGCATTGTGACCATTCTTGTTGAAATGGTTGAGACCCGCCTGCGGCTGGCGGTTGTCGAGCTGGAAGAAGAGAAAGCGAACTTATTCCAGCTGCTGCTTATGGTAGGGCTGACCATGCTTTTCGCCGCATTTGGCCTGATGAGTCTGATGGTGCTGATTATCTGGGCCATCGATCCGCAATATCGCCTGAACGCGATGATTGCAACCACCGTCGTGTTGCTGGTGCTGGCATTAATAGGCGGCATCTGGACATTGCGTAAAGCGCGGGCCTCGACGCTGTTGCGTCATACTCGCCAGGAGCTGGCAAACGACCGTGCCTTGCTGGAGGAGGATAAGTGAGCGGCAAAGCGGAACGTCTGAAGCGCAAAGCATGTTTGCTCAGTGAGATCCAACAACAACGCCTGGATCTCACCGCCAGCCGTCGCGAATGGCTGGAAGCAACCGGAGCCTACGATCGCGGCTGGAATACGCTGCTCAGCTTGCGTTCCTGGGCGCTGGTGGGTAGCAGCGCGATGGCGATATGGTCCGTTCGCCACCCCAATATGCTTGTGCGCTGGGCTAAACGCGGTTTAGGCGCGTGGAGCTTATGGCGGCTGGTCAAATCGACGCTCAACGCAACGCACTGAAACACAATCACAGCACGGCTTACGCGGGCGATGGTTATCCATCGCCCGTTTGCTTTTCTGTTTGCTCAGTTTTTTTGAAAAATTTCGACAGTTTTCCTTGCTAACAATCTTTTCCCGTCACGATTACTATCCTCTCCATCGACAGCAAGCAAGCGGCATCCGCCCGTAATTGCAGACCTTTTACTGAAAGCCGCTATTGTGGTTCCCTGGAGAGAAAGATGAAAAAATTAGAAGATGTTGGTTTCCTGGTTGCTCGTATTCTGATGCCGATTCTGTTTATTACCGCAGGCTGGGGCAAAATCACCGGTTATGCAGGTACTCAGCAATATATGGAAGCGATGGGCGTGCCGGGGTTCTTCCTGCCACTGACCATTCTTCTTGAGTTTGGCGGCGGTCTGGCGATTCTGTTTGGTTTCCTGACCCGTACTACAGCACTGTTCACCGCAGGCTTCACGCTGCTGACCGCGTTCATCTTTCACAGCAACTTTGCGGAAGGCGTGAACTCGCTGATGTTCATGAAAAACCTGACCATCGCTGGCGGTTACCTGCTGCTGGGTATTACGGGTCCGGGTGCCATCAGTATCGACCGCGCCCTGAATAAAAAATGGTAAGCGCTCTATACTGAGTGAAGAGATTAAAGCGAGGAGACCACTCCTCGCTTTTGCTATTCAGAAGGAGGAGACAAAATGGGACAACTGATAGACGGCGTCTGGCACGACACCTGGTATGACACCAAATCCACCGGCGGACGTTTCCAGCGCTCGGTATCCGCATTTCGCAACTGGCTTACCGCAGATGGCGCACCAGGCCCTTCTGGCGAAGGTGGCTTTGCCGCCGAAAAAGACCGCTATCACTTATATGTTTCACTCGCCTGCCCGTGGGCGCACCGCACACTTATTCTGCGTACGTTAAAAGGCCTTGAACCGTTTATCTCTGTTTCCGTGGTCAACCCGTTGATGCTGGAGAACGGCTGGACATTTGACGATGATTTTCCGGCGGCAACTGGCGACACGCTGTACCAACACGAATTCCTCTATCAGCTCTACCTGCATGCCGACCCGCACTACACCGGGCGCGTTACGGTGCCTGTGCTGTGGGATAAAAAGAATCACACCATTGTCAGCAATGAATCGGCGGAAATCATCCGCATGTTCAATACCGCTTTTGACGGTCTGGGTGCCAAAGCGGGGGATTATTATCCGCCAGAGCTTCGCGAGCAGATCGATGACCTGAACGGCTGGATCTACGACAACGTGAATAACGGTGTCTATAAAGCCGGTTTCGCCACCAGCCAGCAGGCGTATGACGAAGCGGTAGTCAATGTTTTCAATGCGCTGGAACGCCTTGAACAGATCCTCGGTCAGCACCGCTATTTGACGGGCGATCGATTAACAGAAGCGGATATCCGCCTGTGGACAACGCTGGTACGTTTTGATCCAGTCTATGTCACGCATTTCAAGTGCGATAAACACCGCATCAGCGACTATCTGAATCTGCACGGCTTCCTGCGCGACATTTATCAGATGCCGGGCATTGCGCAAACGGTCGATTTCGCGCATATCCGCAACCACTATTACCGCAGCCACAAAACCATTAACCCGACCGGAATTATCTCTATCGGGCCGTGGCAGGATCTGGATGAGCCACACGGACGCGACCTGCGTTTCTCCTGATCTTCCGGGCGCGTTTCACCGCGCCCAAATTATTTCTCGCCGGGTTTTCGCTTTGTATTTTTGCCGTCTATTCTTACAGGGATCGTTGAGAAAACAACGGATTGACCGTTGATCGAGGTGGGAAATGGACTGGTATTTTAGGGTACTGAGCAACTACGCGACATTTCACGGACGCGCGCACCGCCGCGAATTCTGGATGTTCACACTGGTCAACCTTATCCTCTTTGGCGTGCTGTATGTGGTCGACAGGATCATCGGCTGGCACCTGTTAAGCCAGATTTACGCCCTGCTGGTGCTGGTGCCAAACCTGGCGGTTCAGGTGCGCCGCCTGCATGATACCAACCGGAGCTGGCGCTGGCTGTTACTGCTGCTGTTTCCGGTGATTGGCTGGTTGATGCTGCTGGCGTTTTACAGCCAGCGCGGCACACCGGTAGAAAACCCCTTTGGCCCCGAACCGAAAGCGTTCCCCTGAAATACATTGCTCCACCAACGTGGAGCAATGGCTTATTTACCGGCAAACAGCTTGGGAATTTCCCGCAGACACCAGGCTTTCGCTTCACCCATACTGTCGCGACGCCAGGCCATAATAATATCCACCTGGCTGGTATATTCCGGGCTCACAACACGTAAGCGGCCTTCAGCGATATCCTGCTCCACCAGTGGATAAGGCATGGTCGCCACACCCAGGCCGGACAGCAGCGCCTGGCGCTTATCTTCAATCGTGCTGACCGTCAGCCTTGGCTGCTTATCCAGCAACTGCACCGTCAGCACCGGACGCTCGCGGGCGGTATCGGCAACGGCCACGCCGCGGTATTTCACGCGCGTCACTTCCGAGAGCGGTTCCGCCTCCTGATGGATCGGGTGATCCGGCGCAGCGACGTAGACATTCATCACCGAGTAGAGCTTGCGTGAGTTGATTTCCGACGAGGAGCGAAAGTGCATATCCGGCGCGACAACAATATCGGCGCGCCCCTGTTCCAGCCGCTCCCACGCCCCGGCCAGCACTTCAGTAATGAGCGATAACTGCGTATTGGCTTTTGCCGCCAGCCGGTCGACCAGCGGAAACAGCTCGACCGTCGGCACCAGCGCTTCAGTGACCAGTGTGAGATGCGTCTCCCAGCCGCGCGCCAGCGCTTCTGCATCGGTTGTCAGTTTATCGGCGGCTTCCAGCAATACGCGACCGCGCTCCAGCAGCATTCGCCCGACATTGGTGAATTTTGTTCGGTGCCCGGAGCGGTCAAACAGCACGACATCCAGCTCTTCTTCAAGTTTTTGCATGGTATAGCTGAGCGCAGAAGGCACGCGTCCCAACTCATCCGCCGCCGCGGCAAAGCTTCCACGCCGGTCAATCGCATCCATCACACGTAACGCTTCCAACGTCAGCGCCCTTTCTTTAGCCATGAGTGTTCTCATTCAGGAAATTTGAACATACCGGGCAGAATATCTGGCTAACAATGCAGCGTCCATACCTTTAACATTGTTTTAAGTAAAGAGAGGTCAACAATTATGATTACTACGCGTACTGCGAAACAATGCGGACAAGCTGACTTCGGCTGGCTTCAGGCCCGCTACACTTTTTCTTTTGGACATTACTTCGACCCGAAATTGCTGGGCTATGCCTCCCTGCGCGTGTTGAACCAGGAAGTGCTTGCCCCAGGCGCATCGTTCCAGCCACGCACCTACCCGAAAGTGGATATTTTAAATCTGATTCTGGAAGGCGAAGCGGAATATCGCGATAGCGAGGGCAACCATGTTCAGGCGAAAGCCGGTGAAGCGTTGTTAATTGCCACCCAGCCCGGTATCAGCTACAGCGAGCATAATCTGAGCAAAGACAAATCATTAACGCGCATGCAGTTATGGCTGGATGCCTGCCCCGAGCGTGAAAACCCGCAGGTGCAAAAAATGACCATTGCCGATGTGGCGCAGCAACTGCTGGCGTCCCCTGATGGCAGCCTGGGAAGTTTGCAACTCCGCCAGCAAGTGTGGCTGCACCATATTGAGCTTGCCAAAGGCGAAGAGTTGCAGATTCAACTGCATGGCCCGCGCGCCTATTTGCAATCTATTCACGGTACGGTGCACGCCGTGACACATTGCGAAGCAAAAGAAGCCCTGACCTGCGGTGATGGTGCGTTTATTCGTGACGAGGCTAACATAACACTCGTTGCCGATACGCCGCTTCGCGCTTTGCTGATAGATTTACCCGTGTGATAGTTGCGTTACGTAAGTGAGTAAATGAAATGAGCAGCACAATGAATTTTATGACAGACCCTACACAGCAAACCCCACTCCCCGCCCTGGCTGGATTCGGTTATGAAGAGATGCTGACAGAGCTGGAAGCTATTGTCGCAGAAGCCGAAATCCGCCTTGCGGAAGAAGAAGCCACCGCCTGACCCATAAGCCCCGGCGCATAAGACCGGGGCAAATCTCTCCGGAACATACTGTCGTTTTACGCGCACTTAGCGCGCGCGATTTCGCGCCTGAAACTGCCCCGGCGTGCTGCCAAAGCGCAGCTTAAATGCGGCGATAAAAGCACTGACGTTATCGTACCCGCAGCGTTCTGCCGTCTCACTCACCGACTCCCCGCGCAGCAGATGCGCCATGGATGCCAGGACTTTTGCCTGCTGTCGCCACTGACTAAAACTCAGCCCGGTTTGTTCACTGAACAAGCGGCTTAATGTTCTGACGCTCAAACCACAGCAACACGCCAGTTGCGCCTGATTTGCCGTATTGTGTGGCTCCGACAGCAGCAATTCAGCCACCCGCTTCGCCCGGCGATCCTGCGGCAGGGTTAACTGCAACGGCGCGGCTGGCGCCACGCGAATCTCCTCCATCATCACCGCCAGAAGCGATGCCTGGCGAGCCGGGTCGCACTGCGTTATACGCTCCATCAACAGCATCATAAACGGATCGGCAGGCCACACGCCCGCGAAAGCGGGGGCATCATCATGGTTGAGTTGCAGGCTATGCCCTTCCACGTCGCCCACGCTCCAGGCGCAGTGGCGCATCTGTGCAGGAAACCAGCCGACTGTCGCGGGCGTTAGTGCCCATTGCGCCTGCTCCGTTTTCACAATCATCATCCCCCGCTGAATGCAAAACAGCTGGCCGGTGACGTGCTGGTGCCACTCAGTGGTGTGCTTGTTGTGATGCGTGAGCCGCTGGTTTTGTACGATCAACATGGCTGATAAGCCGTATTTAATGTCCTGATACGGTTAATATACCAACGCGGTGTGGCGATATCCTCTTTATAAGCACAAATGAGGAGAACAAAGATGGATATCACCCAACGTATCGCCCTGGCATTGCGCAGTGTCGTTTGCCACCCTGACCATAACGAAGCGAAAATCCGCGAATTCTTCTCGCCGGATTATCAGCAAATTGTCGACGGACAGACGCTTGACTTCACTGGCTTTGTTGAACATATGGCCAGGCTCAAACACCTGACGCACGCCATTGATGTGACTGTGGTCGCTATTGCCGGGCAAAACAATAATGTATTGACCCACCATCGTGTGGCGGTAAGTAAGAAAGATGGCACTCAGGCACACATTGACGTGTTTGCGCATTTCACGCTGGAAAACGGGTTAATCACCCGCTGCGAGGAGTTAACCCGGCTGGTGCAGGGCATAGCGCAAGACCGTTCACTGGGCAGCGTCAGATAACAGCGTTTTGTTACGCTCGGTCACTTCCTGCACGAAACGGCGGAGGATCTCCGCCGCGCCTGGCGCGGGCAGCACGCTGGCCACTAAGCTGTCGGCATCGGTGCCCTCTTTTTCGATGTGCGCGCGGTTCAAACGCAGCAGATCGGTAGCGATTTCCGGCGTCATTTCCGGGTGGAACTGCACCGAAATGGCCCGAGGTCCGTAGCGAACAATCTGATGATTATCATGCGCGGAAGAGGCCAGTACCGTTGCACCAATGGGCAAGCGTGTCACCGTTTGTCGGTGCGTTAAATGCGCAGGGAAGCTCTCTGTCAAATGGCTTAGTAGCGGATCATTAGCCGCCGCCACGTGCAAATAAACGGTTTTTGTCCCCGCTTCACGGCCCTGCGGATGGTATTCAACATTCCCGCCCAGGGCCCAGGACATCAATTGATGACCATAGCAAACGCCAAAGAGCGACATCCCAACCGCAATGGCTTCGCGGATCCACTCTGCGGTCTTCTCGCTCCACGGCAGCCTGTCAGACACCATCGCCCATGAACCAGTAATGATCGCTGCCCGGCGCGCATCCGGGGCTGGCAGCGTTTCGCCTTCAAAGACGCGAACCACGTCCACCTCTTCAGGAGCACAACCAAGAGCCCGGCAAAACCAATGCGGAACATCCCCGTGGGCGTCACGTAAAGGCTTCGGGGCATCCCCCATCTGAATAATGATCAATGATTTTTGGTCCATGACGGCAGCGACTCCCGCGATGCTAGTTTCAAAACCGTTTAAGAACATGTTAGCGCTTTTCGCCAGGCTTCCGACGGGATATTTATTTATAAGGTTAGAAGCGCCGGTGCTTAACGGTACGACGCGCGCAACAGCAAAAGGCCGATAAGTTCCAGCTTACGCACGCAAAACCCCGCAAGATACACCTGCGGGGGCTTTAAAGCCCAAACTGGCCGGTAAGCCGCGTTCTTTCATAGAAAGCGGAGTGGACAGTCATTCATCTTGCCTGCACCAGAAAGCAAAAACCCCGCCGAAGCGGGGTTTCACCTGAATAGTCGAAACTGGCCGGTAAGCCGCGTTCTTTCATCGAAAGCGGAGTGGACAGTCATTCATCTTGCCTGCACCAGAAAGCAAAAACCCCGCCGAAGCGGGGTTTTACCTGAATAGTCGAAACTGGCCGGTAAGCCGCGTTCTTTCATCGAAAGCGGAGTGGACAGTCATTCATCTTGCCTGCACCAGAAAGCAAAAACCCCGCCGAAGCGGGGTTTTACCTGAATAGTCGAAACTGACCGATAAGCCGGGTTCTGTCGTGGACAGTCATTCATCTAGGCCAGCAATCGCTCACTGGCTCAAGCAGCCTACCCGGGTTCAGTACGGGCCGTACCTTGTGAACCCCTATTTGGCCTTGCTCCGGGTGGAGTTTACCGTGCCGCGAACTGTTGCCAGACGCGCGGTGCGCTCTTACCGCACCCTTTCACCCTTACCTGATCCCACTTGCGTGGGCCATCGGCGGTTTGCTCTCTGTTGCACTGGTCGTAGGCTTGCGCCTCCCAGGCGTTACCTGGCACCCTGCCCTATGGAGCCCGGACTTTCCTCCCCTCCGCCCGTCTCCCCCGAAGAGGACGACGACGAAGCGGCGACTGTCTGGTCAGCTTCGGCGCGCAGTATAGAGGGTTTGCTTGCGCCTGTCACCCTTCCGTCAACATTCCCACCTGCAAGGTGGCGGCGATATTGCGCGACGCGCGATAAATATTGTCAAATGCGCCGCGAAACGCCTCTTCCAGCGTACCGATGCTGCTCAGCACGCTAAATACCGCGTCAATGCCGTACTGGTGAACCACGCCCACATCGCTGGTCAAACTCCCGGCGATACCGATCACCGGCTTGTGATATTTTTTGGCGACATGCGCCACGCCCACCGGCACTTTGCCGTGGATACTCTGGCTGTCGATGCGCCCTTCGCCGGTCACTACCAGTGTGCAATCGTGAATATGCTCTTCAAGATTGAGCGCCTGCGTCACAATCTCAATGCCGCTGCGCAATTCCGCGCCGAGAAAAGCCATCAATGCCGCGCCCATCCCGCCCGCTGCGCCGGAGCCCGGCACGTTTTTCACATCCACGCGCAGTGATTTTTTAATGACATCGGCGAAATGGCTCAGGTTGCGATCCAGCTCGACAATCAACGCTTCCGTCGCCCCTTTTTGCGGGCCAAAAATGCGTGATGCGCCCTGCTCACCGATCAGCGGATTAGTGACATCGCAGGCAACACGCAGCGTACAGTGCTGCAAACGCGGATCGAGCCCGGAAATATCAATGCCGTTCAGGCTTATCAGGCTACCGCCGCCGTAGCCGATTTCCGTCCCGTTCGCATCGGTCAGTTTCGCGCCCAGCGCCTGCACCATACCCGCGCCGCCGTCGTTAGTCGCGCTACCGCCAATGCCAATAATAATCGTGGTCGCCCCCTGCTCCAGCGCGTGCAAAATAAGTTCCCCGGTGCCGCGCGAAGTGGTAATCAAAGGGTTACGTAATTCAGGTGGAACAAGCATCAGTCCGCTCGCCGCCGCCATTTCAATAAACGCGGTTTTTCCGTCGCCAGACATCCCCCAGCAAGCTTCAACATGTTTACCCAGCGGTCCAGTGACGCTCGCGGTGTGCACCGTGCCATTCGTGGCGGCAATCATGGCTTCAACCGTACCTTCGCCACCATCCGCGACCGGAACGGAAACGTATTGAGCATCCGGGAAAATTTCCCGAAATCCTTTTTCTATCGCCTGCGCTACTTCGGTAGCTGACAGGCTTTCTTTATAAGAGTCTGGGGCGATTACGATTTTCATAGTTGTGAGCCTGATAGTGCCGCGCACTTCCCCCTTCAGGCCAACAGCGGCCTGAAGAGATGGATAAATAAGGAGTCAAGGGCGCAGCGCCGCGCCCTTTTGATTAACGAGTCACTTCGATCTTCGCCAGTTTCTCGTAGTAGCATGCCAGCGCGCTGTGGTCGGCATTGCCCAGACCGTCAGCACGCAACGCCTGCATCATCTCCATCACGGCGGCGGTCAGCGGCAACTGCGCGCCCACGCCGTGCGAGGTATCCAGTGCGTTGGAGAGATCTTTGATGTGCAGATCAATACGGAAACCCGGTTTGAAGTTGCGATCCATCACCATCGGCGCTTTCGCATCCAGCACGGTGCTGCCCGCCAGACCACCGCGAATTGCCTGGTAGACCAGATCCGGGTTCACGCCCGCTTTGGTCGCCAGCGTCAGCGCTTCGGACATCGCCGCAATGTTCAGCGCCACGATCACCTGGTTTGCCAGTTTGGTCACGTTGCCCGCACCGATGTCACCGGTGTGCACCACAGAACCCGCCATTGCTTTCAGCAGATCGTAATATTTGTCGAAAATCGCTTTGTCACCGCCCACCATCACGGACAGCGTGCCGTCGATGGCCTTCGGTTCACCGCCGCTCACCGGCGCGTCGAGCATGTCGATACCTTTCGCTTTCAGCGCGTCGCTGATCTCACGGCTGGCCAGCGGAGCAATAGAGCTCATGTCGATCAGCACCGTCCCCGGTTTCGCGCCTTCAATGATGCCGCCCTCGCCCAATGCCACCTCTTTTACGTGCGGGGAATTTGGCAGCATGGTGATGATCACATCGCACTGCTCAGCAACGGCTTTCGCGCTGGTTACGGCTTCAGCGCCTGCGGCAATCACTTCAGCCACGGCGTCCTGGTTACGGTCCACGACCACCAGTGAGTAACCAGCTTTAATGAGGTTTTTACTCATTGGTTTACCCATGATACCCAGGCCAATGAAACCAACTTTCATCGTCATAATTGCGTCTCTCTCTTTAATGGTGGTTTGATTATTTCTTAAAGGTGTCGGCCAGCTTCTGCGTGGCTGAGCGGAACACACCAAGGTCGCTGCCAACGGCCACCACGGTCGCGCCCCATTCGAGGTAGCGGCGTGCGTCGGCTTCAACCGGCGCCAGAATACCGCTCGGTTTGTTGTGCGCTTTGGCGCGCGCAAAAATGTGTTGAATGGTGCGCTGCACTTCCGGGTGCGCGGCATTACCGATATAACCCAGTGTGGCAGCCAGATCGCTCGGGCCAACAAACACCCCGTCTACGCCGTCGGTCGCCAGAATGGCGTCGAGGTTATCCACGCCCGCCTGGCTTTCGATCTGTACCAGAATGGTGATGTTGGCGTTGGACTGGCGGAAGTAATCCGGCACGGTGCCAAACATATTGGCGCGGTGCGAAACAGAGACACCGCGAATGCCTTCCGGCGGATAGCGGGTCGCCGCCACGGCGTTCACCGCTTCTTCTTCGGTTTCGACGAATGGGATCAGGAAGTTATAGAAACCGATATCCAGCAGGCGCTTGATAATCACCGGATCGTTGGTCGGAACCCGTACCACCGGTGCGCTAACGCTGCCCTTTAATGCCATTAATTGCGGTACAAAAGTGAGCACGTCGTTTGGGGCGTGTTCGCCGTCCAGCAGCAGCCAGTCGAAGCCCGCCAGGCCCAGAACTTCAGTGCTAATATGACTACCCAGCGCAGACCAACAACCGATTTGAATCTGTTGGGCCGCCAGCGCGGCCTTGAATTTGTTTGGGAAGATATCGTTATTCATCTTTTGTACCTTAATGAGTTGTTGCTTATTTCTTCAGTTCCATACGTTTGATGTCGCCAACCACGAACAGATAGCAGACCATCATCATCAGCGCCGAACAGCCTACGAACACCAACGCACCGTTGAAAGAATGCAACTCTTTAACCATGTATCCGATAACCAGCGGCGTCACGATAGAAGCCACGTTACCGAACACGTTGAATACACCACCGCACAGACCCACAATCTCTTTCGGCGCGACATCAGAAATAACCGGCCAGCCCAGGGCGCCAAAACCTTTCCCGAAGAACGCCAGCGCCATCAGTGCAACAACCAGTGCAGTGTTATCGGTGTAGTTACACAGAATGATGCTTGAAGCCAGTAACATGCCGACCACGATAGGGAATTTACGCGCGACGGTCAGCGAGGAACCGCGCTTAATCAGGTAATCAGAGAAAAATCCGCCCAGCACGCCACCGACAAAACCACACAGCGCCGGAATGGAGGCAACAAACCCGACTTTCAGGATCGACATGCCTTTTTCCTGCACCAGATAAATCGGGAACCAGGTCAGGAAGAACCAGGTAATCGTGTTCAGGAAGTACTGACCAAAAAACACGCCAAGCATCATGCGGTTGCACAACAGTTGCTTGATGTAATCCATTTTCGGACCAGCATTTTTACTGTCGTCCGTTTTTTTGTGGTCCATATCCACGACCGCGCCATTTTGCTCGATGTACTCCAGCTCTTCGCGGGACATACGCGGATGGTCAGTCGGGTTGTGGACAAATTTCACCCAGGCGAAGGTCAACACAAAACCGATCGCGCCCATCACGGTAAACACATGTTCCCAACCCCAGGCGAAGGTCAACCAGCCCAGCAACGGAGAGAACAGCGCCAGCGAGAAATATTGCGCGGAGTTAAAAATCGCCGACGCCGTACCGCGCTCTTTTGCCGGGAACCAGGCCGCAACAATGCGGGCGTTCGCCGGAAATGAGGGCGCTTCGGAGAAGCCGAGCATAAAGCGCATGAAAAACATCGAAATCCCGGCCCAGGCGATCGGGAAAACATCAACAAAGCCTTGCAGGAAGGTGAAGAGCGACCAGAAAAAGAGGCTGTATGTGTAGACTTTTTTAGAACCGAAGCGGTCAAGCAGCCAGCCGCCAGGGATTTGCATCAGCAGGTACGCCCAACCGAATGCCGAAAAAATATAGCCCATCGAGACAGAATCAAGTTGCAGCTCTTTCGCCACCTCTGTCCCGGCAATCGACAGCGTAGCGCGGTCGGCATAATTCACAGCAGTAACAATAAATATAATCAGCAAAATTAAATAACGGGTGGGTAAGCCCCGTTTTGTTTCAACGGCATGTTCAACAGTCATTTTAATTTCCTCTGGCACCGCTAACTTTAAAATATAATTATTGTGATGTTTCTTATCTGATTTTATTTAAGCACCCGAAACTAATATCAGATAATTGGCACTTCGATTTTATTAGCTCTCAGTATAATCAGCGCCATGATGTCATACACTGGAGAGTTGCTCAATTTTAACCTTTTACAAAAAGAATATTTTGAGCATATGCACATACACCTGGGCGCTAATGCACAGATCTTGCATTAGACAGCCCCGCCAGACGGGAGATCACAATAATAAGTGATGTAGATCACATTTTATTATTTAAACTCCTGACATTCTTATTTCAGCAAATGAGATTTTTCTTTCTGATATTAATTACAGAATAAAGAATGGTTCCTCTTTTTATTGAGTAATGCATCGTACAGTTAGCTGGAGATTACTTAACAATGTCCGACATTGAAATTAGACAGCAACCGCCAGGGGCGTTTTATATTAAGGTACACGACACGGATAATGTCGCGATCATCGTTAATGACAATGGCTTAAAAGCGGGAACCCGTTTTCCGGATGGACTTGAGCTTATTGAGCATATTCCGCAAGGCCATAAAGTGGCGCTGGTCGATATTCCCCAACACGGTGAAATCGTACGTTACGGCGAAGTCATTGGTTACGCTGTACGCGACATTGCACGCGGTAGCTGGATTGATGAATCCATGGTCGAGCTGCCGAAAGCACCGCCGCTGAATACGCTGCCGCTGGCGACCAAAGTGCCAGAGCCACTGCCGCCGCTGGAAGGTTACACCTTTGAAGGCTACCGCAATGCGGACGGTAGCGTCGGCACCAAGAACCTGCTGGGCATCACCACCAGCGTGCATTGTGTGGCCGGTGTTGTCGATTATGTGGTGAAGATTATCGAACGCGACCTGCTGCCAAAATACCCGAATGTCGACGGCGTTGTGGGTCTGAACCACCTGTATGGCTGCGGCGTGGCGATTAATGCCCCGGCTGCGGTGATCCCGATTCGTACCATTCACAACCTCGCGCTGAACCCGAACTTTGGCGGTGAAGTGATGGTGATTGGTCTCGGTTGTGAAAAATTACAACCGGAGCGCCTGCTGCAGGGCACTGAAGATGTGCAGGCCATTCCGGTCGACAGCGCCAGCATCGTGCGTTTGCAGGATGAGCACCATGTCGGTTTCCGCTCCATGGTGGATGACATTCTGCAGGTGGCGGAGCGTCACCTGGTGAAGCTTAATCAGCGCAAACGTGAAACTTGCCCGGCTTCCGAACTGGTTGTCGGCATGCAGTGCGGCGGCAGCGATGCCTTCTCCGGCGTCACCGCTAACCCGGCGGTTGGTTTTGCATCGGACCTGATTATTCGCTGCGGCGGCACGGTGATGTTCTCTGAAGTGACCGAAGTTCGCGACGCGATCCACTTACTGACGCCGCGCGCCATTAACGAAGAAGTGGGCAAACGCCTGCTGGAAGAGATGGCCTGGTACGATAACTACCTCGATATGGGCAAAACCGACCGCAGCGCCAACCCTTCTCCGGGGAACAAAAAAGGCGGCCTGGCGAACGTGGTCGAAAAAGCGCTGGGCTCCATTGCGAAATCCGGTAAGAGCGCCATTTCTGAAGTGCTCTCTCCCGGTCAACGCCCGACCAAACGTGGCCTGATTTACGCGGCAACCCCGGCGAGTGACTTCGTGTGTGGGACGCAACAAGTCTCTTCCGGGATTACTGTGCAGGTCTTCACCACCGGTCGCGGTACGCCTTACGGCCTGGTTGCGGTGCCGGTAATTAAGATGGCGACGCGTACCGAGCTGGCGAACCGCTGGTATGACTTAATGGATATCAACGCCGGGACGATCGCCACAGGCGAAGAGACGATTGAGGATGTGGGCTGGAAACTGTTCCACTTCATTCTGGATGTCGCCAGCGGCCGTAAGAAAACCTTCTCGGATCAATGGGGCCTGCACAACCAACTGGCGGTGTTTAACCCGGCTCCGGTGACCTGATTTTTATAAGAAAGCAGTAAACCTCAACCTTAAGCATGGCTGCGGCCATGCTTTTTTTTATTGTTTCACCAGCAGCACGTCGATCCCGCTTTTCTGCAACCCGTGCAGGCTTTCCGCCGGAATGCCTTCATCCGTAATGATCATATCAATCCGTTGCGTATCGATAATTTTGTGCAAACTCAAACGGTTAAACTTGCTGGAATCAGTTACTACGACAATGCGCTCAGCGACTTCGCACATCCGTCGGTTCAGCCGCGCCTCATCTTCGTTATGCGTGCTGACACCGCGTTCAAGATCGATAGCATCGACGCCGAGAAAAAGGATATCGAAATGGTAATTCTGTAATGATTGCTCCGCCTGATCGCCATAAAAAGACTGCGACTGACGGCGCAAGTGTCCTCCTGTCATCAGCAACTCGACCCCTTCAGCATCGAGCAATGCATTCGCGACGTTCATCCCATTCGTCATCACAATTACGTCCTGATGTTGCTTCATCATGCGCGCAATTTCATAGGTTGTGGTTCCCGAGTCGAGAATAACGCGATGCCCTGGCTTTATCATTTCAGCCGCCGCAAGCGCAATCCCCCGCTTCAGCCCGGTATTTAACGCGCTTTTGTCTTCAACAGAAGGCTCGGTTGCTGGTGCGTTGCCATCACAAATAAGCGCCCCGCCATACGCACGCACGGCAATTCCCTGTTTTTCCAGGAAAGCGAGATCGTTACGGATGGTGACGGTGGATACACCAAAAAGAAGAGATAAATCATTAACCTGAACGCTTCCCTGCTGCCGTAGCCGCTGGATGATCTGCTCACGCCTTTCGCTCGTACCGATAGTGCGCTTTTCGGGTGAGGAACTGGTGCTGGCCATAAGTAATCCTTTAACTGAACTTTCGTTTCATTTCGATTTACTTATTAAACCTGACTTCAGAAGGAATGCAAGCGTGAGATGGCAAGTTGCTTTCGGAAAGCACCGGCAAGAACCTTTCATTATGTTTGTTTTGTGAAACAGATCGGAAAAGCATTATCTTTCATTTTATTTTTAAGACAACATCAATCAGGATGAAAGAAAACAAAACGAAAGAAACAAACCTAATAATGCTAAGAGGAAGAGGAAAGTGAAACATCTTACCGCGCTGATAAAGCACCACAAAGAGGGCGACAAGAAAGGGATCTACGCCGTTTGTTCTGCCCATCCCCTGGTGTTAGAAGCCGCAATCCGCTTTGCCGCCGCTCATCACCATCCCTTACTCATTGAAGCGACATCAAATCAGGTCGATCAATTTGGCGGCTACACCGGCATGACACCGGCGCAGTTTCACGCTTTCGTTTGCCAGCTTGCCGATAAGCTGAACTTCCCACGCGCGCAGTTGATTTTGGGGGGCGATCATCTTGGCCCGAATCGCTGGCAAACGTTACCCGCATCCGAAGCCATGTTGCATGCTGAAGAGCTGATTAAGCATTACGTCACGGCGGGTTTCAAAAAAATCCATCTCGATTGCAGCATGTCGTGCGCCGACGATCCCACGCCGCTTACCGATGAGATTGTAGCGACACGCGCCGCAAGGCTGGCACAAGTGGCGGAAGCGGCCTGCATCGCGCAATCGGGTGAAAGCGATTTGGTCTACGTCATCGGCACTGAAGTTCCCGTTCCTGGTGGTGCCCACGAGACGCTGGCCGAACTTGCCGTTACCTCACCCGATGCCGCGCGCGCCACGTTACAGGCACATCGCATCGCATTTGAACGCCAGGGGCTAAGCAACATCTGGCCACGCATCATCGCGCTGGTGGTCCAGCCTGGCGTTGAATTTGATAACAGCCAGGTCGTGGATTACCAGCCACACAAAGCCAGCGCCCTGAGCAAAATGGTTGAAGATCAGCCGACACTGGTGTTTGAAGCCCACTCTACGGATTACCAGACGCCTCAGGCACTGCGTCAGTTGGTTCACGATCACTTTGCTGTTTTGAAAGTTGGCCCGGCGCTCACCTTCGCCTTGCGCGAGGCGCTGTTCGCCCTGGCGGCGATCGAAGAGGAACTGCTTCCCGCCCGCGCCTGTTCCGATCTTCGTCATGTGCTGGAAAATGTCATGCTTGACCGTCCTGAGTACTGGCAAAGCCATTATCACGGTGACAGCCATGCCCGCCGCCTGGCGCGGGATTATAGCTATTCAGACCGCGTGCGTTACTACTGGCCGGATAGCCAAATTGATGAATCTTACGCACGACTGGTACGTAATCTGGCCGAGCAGATCATTCCGCTTCCGCTCATCAGCCAGTACTTGCCGCTCCAGTACGCGAGAGTGCGTGAACACAGGCTGAGCGCAACGCCCAACGCGCTGATTATTGACCACATTCAGGACGTGCTGCGTCAGTACCACGCCGCCTGTCAGGGCGTTTCGTTTGATAACTATTAACAGGAAAACACTATGCCAAACATTATGTTAAGCCGTATGGATGAGTGCTTATTCCACGGCCCGGCAGGCATGAAGTGGGCTGGGTTTGCCGGGGCGAACCCGGTACTTGTACAAGGTGTGCCGACAGAGCCCGCGCTGGATATCTTCACCCTACTTTGAGGCATGCTTATGGAAATCAGCTTGTTGCAGTCTGCCGCGCTGGGTATTGTCGGTAAATTTGCACACCTTCTCTGAATTAAGGAGTCACGATGCTGGGAATTATTCTTTGTGGACACGGTGGTTTCGCCAGTGGAATGGCAAGAGCAATGACCCAAATTCTGGGTGAGCAATCGCAATTTATCGCTATCGATTTTCCAGAAACTTCAACAACTGCCTTGCTGACAGAACAACTGGAAGAGGCGGTCAATACGCTGAGTGGCAACGAGGGATTGGTATTTCTCACCGATCTACTGGGCGGCACGCCATTTCGTGTCGCGTCCACTTTAGCCATGCAGCAACCGAACCGTGAAGTCATTACCGGCACCAACCTGCAACTGCTGCTGGAAATGGCACTTGAACGGGATGCATTAAGTTGTGAAGCGTTTCGCTCACAAGCGCTTGAGTGCGGCCATCGTGGCCTGACAAGCCTGGCCGATGAACTGGGGCGTTGCCGCGATGAAAAACAGATCGAAGAAGGAATTTGACAGATGAGCGCGCGAGTAATGCACTAACCCGGCTCCCCTCTTGTCGTCCTTTTTCCTGTCTGTTTTATGGGCGTGGCGCTGTTATCACGCCATGTCTTTTCTTTCGCTTTCGCTTTCGCTTTCGCTTTCGCTTTTCAGCACCCTTTCTTTTGTTTATTTAAATTTCACTTCCTTTGCTTTAACGATCACAGTTTTCGATTTATTGATATTTTCGCATTGATCTTTCAATTAACTTTCGTTAGGTTTCATTTAACGAGAAAATTATTTTAATGAAACGAAATGAAAGGTTTCTTTCCTGCTCACTTTCGTGATCGTGCATGACTAAGGAATACGCTATGAGTGAAATGATTTCCGGGCGAACAACAACGTCAACCTGGACCGAACGAGAAATTCGTCAACAACCGGCGTGCTGGATTGCCTCGCTTGAAAATATCGATCGCCAGCGCGATGAGATCGATGCGTTTTTGCAGCCCGTTTTATCCATACAAAATCTTAAAATTATTCTTACAGGCGCAGGGACTTCCGCCTTTATTGGCGACATTATTGGCCCCTGGCTTTCGCGCCACACCGGGAAAAATATTACCGCAGTACCGACTACCGACCTGGTTACCAACCCCATGGACTACCTGCAGGAAACGCAACCGACTCTGCTAGTCTCCTTCGGGCGCTCTGGCAACAGCCCGGAAAGCGTCGCGGCCGTTAAGCTGGCAGACCAGTTCGTCAAGCAGTGTTATCACCTCGCGATTACCTGCAATGAAGCCGGTGCGCTGTACCAGAATGCTGAAACCAGCAACCACGGCAAGGCGCTGTTGATGCCTGCCGAAACGCACGATCGTGGTTTCGCCATGACCAGCAGTATCACCACCATGATGGCAAGCTGCCTTGCCCTCTTTGCCCCCGATTTCTTTAGCACAACACGTTTTCGTGATGTTGCCTCACGTTGCCAGCAAATCATCCACTCGCTCGGGGATTTCTCCACCAGCGTATTCGGGGATTTCCCCTTCAAACGTGTTGTCTATCTCGGTAGCGGCGGGTTGCAGGGTGTCGCGAGAGAGTCAGCGCTCAAAGTGCTGGAATTAACCGCCGGTAAACTGGTCGCCTTCTACGATTCCCCTGCTGGCTTTCGCCATGGTCCCAAATCACTGATTGATAACGAAACGCTGGTTGTCGTGTTTATGTCGAGCCACCCTTACACACGCCTCTACGATCGCGATCTACTGGCAGAGCTTCATCGTGAGAACCAGGCACTGCGTATTGTCTCTGTCAGTGCCTCACAAGAGCATGTTATCCCGGCAGAAGCACAGATTACGCTGCCTCCTGCCCGCGAATTTCTGGATGTCGAGCAGGCATTTTGTTTCCTGATGTACGCGCAGGTCTTTGCACTTACTCAATCGATAAAAGCCGGGATCGCCCCCGATACCCCGTCCCAGAGCGGGACTGTTAACCGGGTGGTACAGGGCGTCGTCATTCATCCGTGGCAGGGGGCATAATGAGTATTATCTCGACCAAATATCTTTTGCAGGACGCGCAGGCGAAAGGCTACGCCGTCCCGGCGTTTAATATCCATAATGCAGAGACCATCCAGGCCATCCTTGAAGTTTGCCAGGAGATGCGTTCACCGGTGATCCTTGCCGGAACCCCTGGCACTTATAAACACATCGCCATCGAAGAGATCTACGCGCTGTGCGAGGCCTACTCTGCCAGTTACCACATGCCTGTGGCGCTCCATCTGGACCATCATGAATCGCTGGATGATATCCGCCGGAAGGTCAATATCGGCGTGCGCAGCGCCATGATCGACGGCAGCCATCTCCCTTTCGACGAAAATGTCCGGCTGGTTAAATCCGTGGTCGATTTCTGTCATCGCCAGGATTGCAGCGTTGAAGCGGAACTGGGGCGCCTTGGCGGCGTAGAAGACGACATGGACGTCGACGAAGAAAGCACCTTTCTGACGTCACCGCAGGATGCCCAACGTTTCACCGAATTAACCGGCGTTGACAGCCTCGCCGTCGCTATTGGTACGGCGCACGGCCTGTATACGAAGCCGCCGAAACTCGACTTTCAGCGCCTGGCAGCAATCCGTAACGTGGTGGAAGTTCCTCTGGTGCTGCACGGTGCCAGTGATGTTCCCGACGAATTTGTCCGTCGGGCGATTGAATTAGGCATCTGTAAGGTCAACGTCGCGACGGAACTGAAAATTGCGTTCGCTGCGGCGGTGAGAAAGTGGTTTGACGAGAATCCTGACGGTAACGATCCGCGTTACTACATGCGGGTCGGTATGGATGCGATGAAAGAGGTTGTGAGAAGCAAGGTAACGGTCTGCGGTTCTGCCGACAAACTGGAGAAATAAGAAACTATTTTGGGGCACTGACACTGCCTTTACGTCATTACCATGTTGAAAGCATTACTGGAATAAATATTACAAAGGAACATATCCGTATTAATTAATGACAGGACAATAAGATGAGCTCACCGAATATTTTACTAACCCGTATCGATAACCGTCTCGTCCATGGACAGGTGGGCGTTACCTGGACGTCGGCTATCGGTGCCAATTTGCTTGTCGTCGTTGACGATGACGTCGCAAAAGATACATTGCAACAAAAGCTGATGGGGATAACAGCAGAAACCTACGGCTTTGGTATCCGCTTCTTTTCGCTGGAAAAAACGATAAATATCCTCGATAAAGCTGCGCCTCATCAAAAGATTTTTCTCATCTGCCGCACACCGGAAACGGTACGAAAACTGATTGAAGGTGGCGTGAAGCTTGGCGAAGTTAACGTCGGCAACATGCATTTTTCTGCAGGGAAAAAACAGATAAGCAGCAAAGTCTATGTCAATGAACAGGACCTGGACGATCTGCGTTTTATCAAACATCACGGGGCACATATTTTCATTCAGGATGTTCCCGGCGATACAAAAACCGATATTCCCGACTGAGCTTTTTTGTCGGCAAACGATGGTAAGCAACGCTCTCTGATGAGGCCGAAAAATGCATGAAATAACGCTAATACAGGGGTTATCCCTGGCCGCTCTGGTTTTTATCCTCGGTATTGATTTCTGGCTGGAAGCATTATTCCTGTTCAGACCCATCATTGTTTGTACCCTGACTGGCGCAATACTCGGGGACATTCATATCGGGTTAATCACCGGCGGCTTAACCGAACTCGCTTTTGCAGGCTTAACCCCGGCAGGCGGTGTACAACCGCCAAACCCGATTATGGCGGGCGTAATGACGACGGTCATCGCCTGGTCTACGGGGGTCGACGCCAAAACGGCAATCGGCCTTGGGCTGCCGTTTAGCCTGTTAATGCAGTACATCATCCTGTTCTTCTACTCTGCCTTCTCGTTATTTATGTCGAAAGCGGATAACTACGCCAGTACAGGTGATACCCGGGCCTTTGCGCGCCTTAACTGGCTCACTACGCTGATTGTCGCCTGTTCATACGCCATTATCGCGTTTCTGTGTACTTACATGGCACAGGGCGCGATGCAGGCGCTGGTGAAAGCAATGCCTGGCTGGCTGACACACGGCTTTGAAGTGGCGGGCGGTATTTTGCCAGCAGTCGGCTTCGGCTTACTCTTACGTGTCATGTTCAAAGCGCAATACATTCCTTACCTGATCGCCGGTTTTCTGTTCGTCTGTTATATCCAGGTCAGCAACCTGCTGCCGGTTGCCGTTTTAGGTGCCGGTTTCGCAGTCTATGAATTCTTCAATGCGCGGGCGAAAAACCAGTCTCAACCGCAGGTCGAAAGCAACCCCAGCGATAAAGAGGATTACAGCAATGGCATCTGAAATCAGTAAGAAAGATATTACCCGTTTAGGTTTCCGTTCGTCCGTGCTGCAAGCCAGTTTTAACTATGAAAGGATGCAGGCTGGCGGTTTTACCTGGGCGATGCTGCCGCTGCTGAAAAAGATTTATAAGGATGATAAAGACGGCTTAAGCGCGGCAATGAAAGACCATCTGGAATTTATTAACACCCACCCCAACCTGGTTGGTTTTTTGATGGGATTGCTTATCTCCATGGAAGAGAAAGGGGAAAACCGCAGCACCATTAAGGGGCTAAAAGTGGCGCTTTTTGGCCCCATTGCAGGGATTGGTGATGCCGTCTTCTGGTTTACGCTGTTACCGATTATGGCGGGTATCTGTTCCTCTTTTGCCAGCCAGGGCAACCTGCTTGGCCCGATACTTTTCTTCGCAGTCTACCTGGCTATTTTCTTTTTGCGCGTCGGCTGGACCCACGTTGGTTACTCAGTGGGTGTTAAAGCGATTGATAAAGTGCGTGAAAACTCACAAATGATCGCACGGTCGGCGACAATTCTGGGGATTACCGTTATCGGCGGTCTGATTGCCTCATATGTGCATATCAATGTGATCACCACCTTTCCCATTGATGAAACACACAGCGTCGCGCTACAAAAAGACTTTTTTGACAAGGTGTTCCCAAACATTTTGCCAATGGGT
The DNA here is from genome assembly GCF_900184035.1 of Kosakonia pseudosacchari. GTDB lineage: Bacteria > Pseudomonadota > Gammaproteobacteria > Enterobacterales > Enterobacteriaceae > Kosakonia > Kosakonia pseudosacchari. The sequence goes on along the minus strand of NZ_FXWP01000010.1, from coordinate 119,610 downwards.
TATACGCTGCTGATGTATTACCTGCTGCGTGCGAAAAAGACTCACCCGGTAGTGCTGATTGCGGTGACATTTGTGCTGTCAATTCTTGCATCCGCACTGGGTATTCTCTGACGGAGCCGGGGCGCATAACTACTGCGCCCCGCTCGTAATGCAGCTTAGTCCTGCTGATCAAGCGCGTACTTATACAGCGCATTTTTCTTCACGCCGTGGATTTCCGCCGCCAGCGCCGCCGCTTTTTTTAGCGGCAGCTCGGTTTGCAGTAACGCCAGCGTACGCAACGCGTCGGCGGGCAGCTCCTCTTCCTGCGCTTTATGCCCTTCGACGATCAGCACCATTTCGCCTTTGCGGCGGTTCTCATCCTCTTTCACCCATGCCAGTAGCTCGCCAACTGGCGCGCCCTGAATGGTTTCCCAGGTTTTGGTCAGTTCACGCGCCAGCACCACGTAACGGGATTCGCCCCATACGGCGACCATATCTTCCAGGCTTTCCAGCAGGCGGTGAGTGGATTCATAGAAAATCAGCGTACGGCTTTCGGTTTCCAGCGCTTTGAGCGTATCGCGACGCCCTTTTGATTTAGCGGGCAGAAAACCTTCGTAACAGAAACGATCCGACGGCAACCCGGCGGCGCTTAACGCAGCGATGGCCGCGCACGGACCCGGCAACGGCACCACGCGGATACCGGCCTCGCGGCAGGTGCGCACCAGATGGTAGCCCGGATCGTTGATCAGCGGCGTTCCGGCGTCGGAGACCAGCGCAATGTTCTGCCCCTCTTTTAGCTTCGCCACCAGCGTTTCGGCTTTCTGCTGCTCGTTATGGTCGTGAAGCGCAAACAAACGGGCGTTAATGGCGAAATGCTGGAGCAGTAAACCGGTATGACGAGTGTCTTCAGCGGCAATTAAATCAACGGTTTGTAACACGTTAAGCGCGCGCTGCGTAATATCAGCCAAATTCCCGATAGGAGTAGGTACAATAAAGAGCTGACCTTGAGAATTCTCCGCCGATTCGTGTTGTTTCATTGTTTCATCCGTATTGCCGATTTAATATTGAGCATTGCGTAAAAATTATCACTGGATACAGTATGCTACCGTCAAGATTTCTACGTTCGAAAGCCACGCGCTGCCTGCCTGTGGTGCTCGCCGCCCTGCTGTTTGCAGGCTGTGGCACGCAATCGACAGACCAAAGCGCCTCGCATATGCAGGGCGAAGCCCAGGCCGATTCTGGCTATTACCTACACCAGATGCAGCAAAGCACAGATGATAGCAAGACCAACTGGCAATTACTCGCCATTCGTGCACTGCTAAAAGAGGGGAAAACCCAGCAGGCCGGCGAACTGTTTGCCCAGTTGCCGCAGGATCTGAGCGATAACCAGCGCAAAGAACGCACGTTGCTCGCTGCCGAAATGAAACTGGCGCAGAAGGATTTTGCCGGTGCGAAAGCGCAACTCAACGAACTCGATCCCGCCGATCTTGAGCAAAACCAGCAAGCGCGTTACTGGCAAATTGGCATTTCCGCCTCGCAGGGCAAACCGTCACTGACGCTGCTGCGTGCGTACATTGCTCAGCAACCGCTGTTGAGTAAACCGGAAGAGAAGCAGAAAAACATCGACGCCACCTGGCAAGCGCTGGCCTCTATGACGCAAGATCAGGCCAGAGCGCTGGTGATCAACGCCGATGAAGTGACGCTGCAAGGCTGGCTCGATCTGCAACGCATGTGGTTCGACAACCGCAACGACCCCAATATGCTGAAAGCGGGCATTACCGACTGGCAAACGCGCTACCCGCAAAACCCGGCGGCGAAAATGCTGCCAACCCAGCTTTCGAACCTGCAAAACTTTAAACCGGCATCGACGAATAAAATTGCCCTGCTGTTGCCGTTAAACGGCCAGGCGTCGGTCTTTAGCCGCGCTATCCAGCAAGGTTTTGAAGCGGCGAAAAACGGCATTGCTCCGGTTTCCGGCCCGGCAGTTCCACAGCAAGTTGCCCAGGCCGCCACCGCAGCCGTTGTCAGCCCGGCAGACGCTAACGTGAATGATCTGACGAACGCCCCGGCGCAGCAAAATGTGGCGGCACCGGATGCTCAGCAAGCGCAAGCGCCGGATAGCGCAGCGCAAAGTGACGCAGCAACAACGGATTCCGCCGCCGCTCAGCCGGATCCGGCGGCCACTACGCCCGCTCAGCCGACCGACGCCAATGCGACCCAACCGGTCGCCGCACCTGCTGCGACAGGCACGCCGGCGAACCCTGGCGCTGAGCTGAAAGTTTACGATACCAGCGCGCAGCCGATGGATCAGATCCTCAACCAGGTTCAACAGGACGGTGCCAGCATCGTGGTTGGCCCGCTGCTGAAAAACAACGTTGAAGAGCTGATGCGCAGCAACACATCATTGAACGTGCTGGCGCTCAACCAGCCGGAGCATGTCGAAAACCGCGCCAACATTTGTTACTTCGCCCTTTCGCCTGAAGATGAAGCTCACGATGCTGCGCGTCATATCTTTGAGCAGGGCCGTCACGCGCCACTGCTGCTGGTGCCACGTAGCGCGTTGGGTGAACGCGTGAGTACTGCGTTTGCCGATGAGTGGAAAAAACTGGGTGGTGGCGTTGTGCTGGCACAGAAATTTGGCTCTACCGCTGAATTGCGTATGGGGCTGAACGGTCGCTCTGGCATCGCCCTGACCGGTAGCCCGGTTGCCTCCAGCCTGCCACAGCAGCAAGGCGTGACGGTTGGCGGTCTGAATATTCCGGCGCCGCCGACGGATGCGCAAATTAGCGGTAGCGGCAGCGTTGACGCGGTGTATATCGTCGCCACACAGGATGAAATCGCGCTGATTAAACCGATGATCACCCTGCGGACCGGCAGCCAGAGCGGCGTGATGCTGTACGCCAGCTCACGCAGCGCGCAGGGCGGCGCAGGGCCGGACTTCCGTCTCGAAATGGAAGGCCTGCAATTCAACGAAATTCCGATGCTTGCCGGGGCAAACCCGTCGCTGATGCAGCAAGCGCTGAGAAGCGTGAACAATGATTACTCGCTGGCGCGTCTGTATGCCATGGGCGCGGATGCGTGGTCACTGGCGAATAACTTCTCGCAAATGCGTCAGGTGCCGGGTTTTGAGCTGAATGGCAATACCGGCGATTTAACGGCGACACAGGACTGCGTGATCAACAGGAAGTTGTCATGGCTCAAATACCAACAGGGGCAAATCGTCCCGGCGAATTAAGCCGTAAGCAGACCGGCGACGTGTGGGAAGCGAAAGCGCGTCGCCTGCTTGAAAGCAAAGGACTGCACTTTATCGCCGCCAATGTGCGCGAGCGCGGCGGCGAAATCGATCTGATAATGCGACACGGCAAGACCACCGTGTTTATTGAAGTGCGCTATCGAAAATCGGCGCGTTTTGGCGGTGCGGCAAGCAGCGTCACCCGCACCAAGCAAGCCAAACTGCTGCATACCGCGCGTTTATGGCTGGCCCGGCACAATGGGAGTTTTGACACTGTGGATTGCCGGTTTGATGTGGTAGCCTTCACCGAAAATGATGTTGAGTGGATAGCCAACGCCTTTAACGACCACTCATGATTGGCTCAATGATAGGGATTACCGTGCTCGAACGAATTAAAGTCTGCTTTACGGAAAGCATTCAAACCCAAATTGCGGCGGCGGAAGCGCTACCTGATGCCATTTCCCGAGCAGCCATGACGATGGTTCACTCCCTGCTAAATGGCAACAAAATCCTCTGTTGTGGCAACGGCACATCTGCCGCCAATGCACAGCATTTTGCTGCCAGCATGATCAACCGTTTTGAAACAGAACGTCCTAGTTTACCTGCCATTGCACTTAATACCGATAATGTGGTCTTAACCGCGATAGCAAATGACCGTCTGCATGATGAAATTTATGCCAAGCAGGTTCGGGCGCTCGGCCATACCGGCGATATTTTGTTGGCCATCTCAACGCGGGGTAACAGTCGCGATATCGTTAAAGCCGTCGAAGCGGCGGTGACGCGCGATATGTCGATCATTGCGTTGACGGGCTACGACGGTGGCGAGCTGGCGGGTCTGCTGGGGCCGCAGGATGTCGAAATTCGTATTCCTTCCCATCGCAGCGCGCGCATCCAGGAGATGCACATGCTGACGGTAAATTGCTTATGCGATCTGATTGATAACACGCTTTTTCCTCACCAGGATGATTAAGGAGTACACATGAAGGCATTTACGCCCCTCGCAGTCCTTATTTCCGCGCTGCTGTTACAGGGTTGTGTTGGCGCAGTGGTGGTAGGTTCCGCAGCCGTAGGCACAAAAGCCGCGACGGATCCGCGAACTGTGGGCACCCAGGTGGATGACGGCACGCTGGAACTACGCGTGAATAGCGCGCTGTCGAAAGACGAACAAATTAAGAAAGAAGCGCGTGTTAATGTCACCGCCTACCAGGGGAAAGTGCTGCTGACTGGCCAGGCGCCGAATACCGAACTCGCTTCGCGGGCAAAACAGATTGCCGTGGGTGTGGAAGGGGCAACTGAAGTTTTCAACGAGATCCGCCAAGGTCAGCCGATTGGTCTGGGTACGGCCTCTTCCGATACCTGGATCACGACTAAAGTTCGCTCGCAATTGTTGAGCAGCGACCAGGTGAAATCGTCAAACGTGAAAGTGACCACGGAAAATGGCGAAGTGTTCCTGATGGGGCTGGTCACTGAACGTGAAGGCCGGGCCGCCGCGGACATCGCCAGCCGCGTCAGCGGGGTGAAACACGTGACCACCGCCTTTACGATTCTGAAATAACCTCACCGTGACGAAAAAGCCCGGTTCTCACCGGGCTTTTTTTCGCGCAAAAACTTACCTTACAGCAAGGCGATAATGCCGGTGATCATGCCGCACAGTGCCACCAGGCCGCCGGTCAGCCACAGCGCTTTCGCCGGGAAAGACTTCCGCAGCATAACGAGCGATGGCAGGCTAACCGCCGGTAATGTAATCAGCAGCGCCAGGGCAGGCGCCATGCCCATTCCCGCCAGCATCATGGTCTGCACAATCGGAATTTCCGCCGCCGTAGGGATAACAAACAGGCAGCCGACAATCGCCATCGAGATCACCCACAGCAAGGTATTATCCACCGCGCCATCGGCATGCGGGAACAACCAGACGCGCGCCGCGCCGAGCACCAGCACCGCGAGGATATAAACCGGAATGGTGCTCCAGAACAGTTGCCATAACGCCTTACCCCAGCGCGCCATAAAGCTGCCCTGCGGTTCCGGTAAGGTGATCTCAACCGCTTCTGATTGTTGCGGGCTGTCCTTCACCAGTATCTGTACCAGTGTTGCCACGCCGAGTACGGTGATCAGCCCCGCAACCAGGCGGATTGCCGCAAAATGCCAGCCAAGCACAAACCCCATAAACACCAGCGTTGCCGGGTTCAGCAGCGGGTTGCCCATCCAGAACGCCAGCGCACCGCCCATTGAAACGCGCTGACGCCGCATGCCCGCCGCCACTGGTGCAGCACAGCAGGAACACATCATGCCAGGCAGAGAAAACAACGTACCAAACAGAGTACCGCTAAAGCGCTTTTGCCCCAGCGTGCGCAGCAACCAGTCGCGCGGGATAAGCACCTGAATTAGCGAGCCGAGCAGCACGCCGAGTAGCGCTGCTTTCCAGACCGCAAGAAAATAGACCATGGCATAATCAAGCGCCGCCTGAAACGGGCTGGAATCGGCCTGGGAAAGAATGGATTTACCGATGCTGTGTGTCTCGGCGGCGGTGAAGGCTTTGCCGTAATAAGGCTGCCATTTCACATACCAAAGACCAACGATAACAACAAGAAAGAACAGAGCGGGTTTCCACCATTGAACAGGTGTGGCCGCCTGAGATGAAGACTGACCAGTCATAACATTCCCCGGGGATATATTTATAAGCCCGAGAATAGTACGCCGTGATAACTATTTTGCCAATGTGCTATCTGCTGCAATCGCGCGTAGCTGCGCGGATTTCACGACACGCGTAGGCTGGCTTGCGGGCGAAAAGGCCAGTGCCAGCATGGCGCGGGCAACGTCGTGTGCGGAAATCGACTTCCAGTTGCCCGGCAACAGGCGAAAAAGCGGTGCCAGCAAAGATTCATTTACCCGTTTTTTCTGCCGATCCCCCAGCAGCATTGACGGGCGAACGATAGTCAGCGACGGCCACTGTTGCGCCATCAACGCGTTTTCCATCTCACCTTTGACGTGATTGTAGAAAAACAGCGAGCGCGCGTTGGCGCCCATCGAGCTGACCACCAGCATTTGCGTGGCGCCAAGCCGCAGGCCGGTAAGCGCGGTATCCACCACCAGTGTGTAATCGGCGAGCACAAACGCCTCTTTGCTCCCCGCCTCACGCCGGGTGGTGCCGAGGCAACAAAAAACCGTATCGACGGGTTCCGTCACCAGTGCCAGCGCGTCACTCAGTTGCGGATCGTGTGGGTTTTCGACGCCTGAGACACCGGACAACGGGCGACGCGTGGGGGCAATAATGGAATCAATACGCGAGTCGCTGTTCAGCAATCGCAACAGATGCCCGCCAACCAGACCGGTGGCACCGGTGATTAATACACGCTGCATCGTTTCCCCCTTTGCAGATGAATCTGTGTTGCAATGTCAGCCTGCTGAACCAGGCTTAGTGTGCTGGTGAGTTATCAGTATGTATAACTCCCTTTCTGAAGCCAAAACAACGGAGGAAGTATGAGCAAGAAAATTGCTGTCTTGATCACCGACGAGTTTGAAGATTCAGAATTCACCTCTCCGGCACATGAATTTCGTAAGGCTGGTCATGAGGTTATCACGATTGAGAAACAGGCCGGGAAAACCATTCACGGCAAAAAGGGCGAAGCGGAAGTGGTGATTGATAAAGCCATTGATGAAGTGCGCCCGGCGGACTTTGATGCATTACTGCTGCCTGGCGGGCACTCGCCCGATTATCTGCGCGGCGATGACCGTTTTGTGACTTTCACGCGGGACTTCATCAGCACCGGGAAACCGGTCTTCGCCATTTGCCATGGGCCACAGTTATTGATCAGCGCCGATGCAATACGCGGGCGTAAGCTCACGGCGGTGAAACCGATTGTGGTGGATGTGAAAAACGCCGGGGGGGAGTTCTACGACCAGGAAGTGGTGGTCGATAAAGATCAGCTGGTCACCAGCCGAACTCCCGATGATTTACCCGCGTTTAATCGCGAAGCGCTGCGCTTACTCGGCGCCTGAGTCGCGGATCCAGTGCAGTTTTTTTCCAAAGCCCAGCGTGTTATCGGTGAACTTCAGTTCATGAAGGCGAATTTCCCACATCGGGGCGGATAACATGCGGGCAACCGGAAAGCGACGATTATATTTCGCACGCAGCGTCGCGCTCTCCTCGCCGTCAAGGCGGCGGATCTCGCCGGTGAACTGCACGCCGCGAATCAGCGCCACGGTTTTTGGCTGGCCGTTTACCGTGCCCGCCACCTGCGCTTTCAAACCCGTCATCTGTGAATGGCGGGTTTGATCTTCGCTCAGGATATAAAACGCGACCGCTTGCGGATCATAAAAATAGAACGCGTTCGCGCACCATAATTCTCCCCGATTCGCCACGCACCAGGTGACAACATGCTGTTTCGCCAGCCAGCGATTAATGGCTGCAAGAGTCTCCATTTTTTCCCTTCCCCATGTTATTTTTCTTTCACATTAACATACTGAACATCGTCATGACGTCCTGGTTTCTTTATCTTATTCGCACCGCTGACAACATGCTCTACACCGGCATTACCACCGATGTCGCACGGCGTTTTATTCAGCATCAATCCGGCAAAGGCGCAAAAGCGTTGCAGGGAAAAGGCGCGCTGGCGTTGGCTTTTTCAGCCGAGGTGGGGGAAAGATCTCTGGCGCTACGGCTGGAGTATCGCATTAAGCAGTTAACCAAACGCCAGAAAGAGCGCCTCGTCGCCGGGGATGGCTCATTCGAGGCGCTGCGGGAAAGCTTGTTATCTGTGACCATTAAAAACGATTGAAATGATCGCTGTATTCAACCCGGCCACTGACGCCATTGAACGCGTCATCCGCCAGGCGATGGACTAAAAACGCCTCGTGGCTTTCTGGCCAACGGCAGTGCAAATCATACTGCGCCGCCTTCTCAAACCCGAGACGACTATAAAACGCAGGATCACCTAAAGTGACCACCGCCGCATAGCCAAACTCGTTGAGTGAATCCAGCCCTTCATACACTAACTGACGCGCAATACCCTGCCCGCGGTACTGCTCATCAACGGCCAGCGGCGCAAGCCCGACCCATTGCAGCTCTTCACCGGCGACCGAAACCGGGCTAAACGCCACGTAGCCAATGACCTGGCCTTCATCATCGGTCGCAACAAATCCCAGCGTGATCAGCCCGTCTTCGCGCAGATCGTGCACCAGCGTCGCTTCCGCTTCGCCGTCAAAACTACGGCGCAGCAGCGCGTCGATACCGGGAGCATCAATGGGAATTTCAACTCTAATCAGCATGGCTCACCTACAGAAGGTTGTGTCGTTGCAGGCGGCGCTTGCAGGCCAGCCTCAACAAATTCCGCCAGCTGCAGCAGCATCACCCGCAGGGGTTTTGGCATCTGCTCCAGCTCAATGGCGTCCATCAGGTTTTTCACGTACAGCCCAAGTTCCGTATCGCCTTCAATCACCAGACGGCGCTGGAAAAACAGCGTATCGGGATCCTGCTTACGCGCAGCAATCATCAGCAAATCGCTGGCGTCCGCGCTGAAGCTGACATCCGCATCGGCAGATTCACGCACAATCATCTGCCCATCTGCAACAGAGGTATACCACGTCAGGCCAATATCCCGAACCTGGATACTTAACCAGCGGCCTTCCAGAAACTCAAGTTCTCCGTCCGCCAGCGCCTGTTGGAATTGCCAACGCAGCACCTGCTCCAGCACCTGACGTTTGATGCCGAAAGGCGTCAGTTTAACCGGCACGCTCAGTAACGACGGGCCAACCTGAACAAGACGTGAGCGCAATTTATCCAACACGAGCTTTACTCCCTGAAATGATAATGACTGTTATTTTGCCACAATCGCCAAATGGCATAGCGGCACAAATCAACAATTACGAATAAACAGCTGGGGATTATTGGCGCCATCAATACGCATTTAACTGCCTCAAATCAAAAATTGTCGCTGACAGGTTAACTAAAATCCCAGTTCATTAACAACTTAGCGACCCCACGGGGTACATCCGGGCCATAGCGCCCCTGATTGCAGGATACACTATGGAGTTGCTCTGCCCTGCCGGAAACCTTCCGGCGCTGAAGGCGGCCATCGAAAACGGTGCCGACGCTGTGTATATCGGCCTGAAAGATGATACCAACGCCCGCCATTTCGCCGGTCTCAATTTTACCGAGAAGAAGCTGCAGGAAGCGGTCAGCTTTGTTCACCAACATCGACGCAAGCTGCATATCGCCATTAATACGTTTGCACATCCTGATGGCTATCAACGCTGGGAGCGTGCCGTTGATATGGCAGCGCAGATTGGCGCTGATGCGCTGATCCTGGCAGATTTAGCGATGCTGGAATATGCAGCAGAGCGCTATCCGCATATTGAGCGCCACGTTTCCGTCCAGGCTTCTGCGACCAACGAAGAGGCGATTCGTTTTTACCATCGCCACTTTGACGTGGCGCGCGTGGTGCTGCCGCGCGTGTTATCGATTCACCAGGTTAAGCAGCTGGCGCGCGTCACGCCGGTACCGCTGGAAGTGTTCGCTTTCGGCAGCTTGTGCATTATGGCGGAAGGCCGCTGCTACCTCTCTTCTTACCTGACTGGCGAATCGCCCAATACCGTAGGCGCCTGTTCTCCGGCACGTTTTGTGCGTTGGCAGCAAACGCCGCAGGGGCTGGAATCCCGCCTCAACGACGTGCTGATTGATCGTTATCAGGATGGCGAAAACGCCGGTTATCCGACCTTATGTAAAGGTCGCTATCTGGTGGATGGCGAGCGTTATCACGCGCTGGAAGAACCCACCAGCCTCAATACACTGGAACTGCTGCCAGAGCTGCTGGCCGCCAATATTGCCTCGGTAAAAATCGAGGGGCGTCAGCGCAGCCCGGCCTATGTCAGCCAGGTAGCAAAAGTATGGCGTCAGGCAATCGACCGCTGTATGGCCTCGCCGCAAGACTTTGTGCCGCAACCGGCGTGGATGGAAACGCTGGGTTCGATGTCGGAAGGCACCCAAACCACCCTCGGCGCGTATCACCGCAAATGGCAGTAGGAAAACCATGAAATATTCATTAGGGCCGGTGCTTTACTACTGGCCAAAAGAGACGCTGGAAGATTTTTACCGCCAGGCAGCCACCAGCCGCGCCGATGTGATTTACCTTGGCGAAGCCGTCTGCAGCAAGCGCCGCGCGACCAAAGTGGGCGACTGGCTGGATATGGCAAAAGCGTTGGCGGGCAGCGGCAAACAGGTTGTGCTTTCCACGCTGGCGCTGGTGCAGGCCTCTTCCGAATTAAATGAACTCAAACGTTACGTTGATAACGGCGAGTTTTTACTCGAAGCCAGCGATCTGGGCGTGGTGAATATGTGTGCCGAGCGCAACCTGCCGTTTGTCGCCGGGCATGCGCTCAACTGCTATAACGCGGTGACGCTGCGTTTACTGCTCAAGCAAGGCATGGTGCGCTGGTGCATGCCGGTTGAGCTTTCGCGCGACTGGCTGAAAAACTTACTCGATCAGTGTGATTCCCTGGGTATTCGTCAGCAATTTGAAGTGGAAGTGCTGAGTTACGGTCATCTGCCGCTGGCTTACTCCGCGCGCTGCTTTACCGCCCGCTCCGAAGACAGGCCCAAAGATGAGTGCGAAACCTGCTGCATTAAATACCCGAACGGGCGCAGCATCCTTTCGCAAGAGAACCAGCAAGTCTTTGTGCTCAACGGCATTCAGACGATGAGCGGCTATGTTTACAACCTGGGTAATGAGCTGACCTCAATGAAGGGACTTGTGGATATGGTGCGCCTGTCGCCGATGGGTGACGAGACGTTTGCCATGCTCGACGCGTTTAAGGCGAATGAAACGGGTCATGCACCGCTGCCGCTGGCGTCTAATAGCGATTGTAACGGCTACTGGCGCAGGCTGCCGGGTCTGGTACTGGAGCCGTAAAAAAGCTCACTTTGTTAACAAGAATTGTCACAAGTTAATGCAGTATGAAAGTTGCAGCTTTTCTGGCCGGGCGCGGCACATTGCGCCATGCTGGAAGAAGACCTTCAATCTGATGACAATGCTGTAGCAAAGTGAGTGTGTATGTCTGATAAAACGATCCCTTTTTCGGTGCTCGATCTCGCGCCGATCCCACAAAACTCTAACGCCCGCGAGGCGTTCACGCATTCGCTGGATTTGGCGAAACTGGCCGAACAGCGCGGTTATCATCGCTACTGGCTGGCAGAACACCACAATATGACCGGTATCGCCAGCGCGGCAACGTCCGTGTTGATTGGCTATCTGGCGGCGAATACGCAAACCCTGCATTTGGGTTCCGGCGGTGTGATGCTGCCAAACCACTCGCCGCTGGTGATTGCCGAGCAGTTCGGCACGCTCAATACCCTCTATCCGGGACGTATCGATCTTGGCCTTGGCCGCGCGCCAGGCAGTGACCAGCGCACCATGATGGCGCTGCGCCGCCATATGAGCGGTGATATCGATAATTTCCCGCGTGATGTCGCCGAACTGGTGGACTGGTTTGATGCCCGCGATCCAAATCCGCACGTACGACCGGTGCCGGGTTACGGTGAGAAAATCCCCGTCTGGCTGCTGGGCTCAAGCCTGTATAGCGCGCAACTGGCCGCGCAGTTGGGCTTGCCGTTTGCCTTTGCTTCGCACTTCGCGCCGGATATGTTGTTCCAGGCGTTGCATCTTTATCGTACGCAGTTCAAACCCTCTGAACGGCTGGAAAAACCGTACGCAATGGTGTGCATCAACATTGTCGCCGCCGACAGCAACCGCGATGCGGAATTCCTGTTTACATCAATGCAGCAGGCATTTGTGAAATTACGCCGCGGCGAAAGTGCGCAGTTGCCGCCGCCGATCCCAAATATGGATCAGTTCTGGTCGCCGGCGGAACAGTATGGTGTACAGCAGGCGCTGAGTATGTCGCTGGTGGGTGATAAAGCGAAAGTACGCCACGGGCTGGAGTCAATTCTGCGGGAAACGGATGCCGACGAAATTATGGTTAACGGACAGATTTTTGATCACCAGGCGCGGCTTTACTCGTTTGAGCTGGCGATGCAGGTGAAAGAAGAACTGCTCGGTTAGCGCAGAGATCCTCCTCTCCCATACGGGAGAGGAGAGAAAATGATTACTGATAGACAGGTAACAAATTAAAGCTGGAAAGCAGATGCACCACCGCGTTGCCAATGCCGAACAGCAGAATCAGCACAATCATCGGCTTGCCACCCCACACGCGAAACGCCGGGCTGCCAAAGCGCTTACGCGACGCATTTGCCAGCAGCGCGGGAACAATGGCCGCCCATACTGTTGCTGCTAAGCCCGCATAACCAATCGCGTACAGAAAGCCGTTCGGCCACAGCAAGCCACCGACAATCGGCGGCAAAAAGGTCAGCAGTGCGGTTTTAAAACGCCCCAGCGGGGAATCATCAAACTTGAATAAGTCTGCCAGGTAGTCAAACAGCCCCAGCGTCACGCCGAGGAAGGAACTGGCGACGGCAAAGTTTGAGAAGACAACCAGCAACAGATCCAGGCTGCGGCTATTCAGCACGCCGCTCAGCGCCTGCACCAGCACATCGATATTCCCGCCTTTTGCTGCGATCTCAATGAATGCAGGGCGTGCGATGTTACCCATCGTGACCAGTAACCAAATAACATACAGCCCCAGCGCCAACAGCGTGCCGTAGACCAGGCAACGAATGATGGTGCGTGGATCTTTGCCGTAGTATTTCATCAGGCTCGGTACATTGCCGTGGTAGCCAAACGAGGCCAGGCAGAATGGCAGCGTCATCAACAGATAAGGCGTATACGAAGCATCGCTCTGAGCGACGTTAAATAAGGTCGCTGGCTCGACATGCCCCAACAGGCTGCCAAAGGTGAGAAAGAAGGTGATGACCTTCGCCCCCAGAACAATTGCCGTCATTCGGCTGACAGCGTGCGTGGAGAGCCAGACGATAAACGCCACCAGCAGCGCAAAGGCCAGCCCGGCCAGGCGCGGCGGGACATTCAGCGACATTTCCGCAAAGGTGTGATGCAAAATAGAGCCGCTTGCCGAAATATAGGCATAAGTCAGGATATAGAGCACGAAAGCAATCGAGATACCGTTGACCAGGTTCCAGCCTTTTCCCAGCAAATCTTTGGTGATGGTATCGAAGCTCGCGCCGCTACGGTAATTCAGGTTGGCTTCAAGGATCATCAGCCCGGAATGCAACATGCAAAACCAGGTAAAAACGAGCGCCAGCAATGACCAGAAAAACCACGCGCCGGACATCACCACTGGCAGTGAAAACATGCCTGCGCCAATGATCGTGCCGCCAATAATCACTACCCCGCCGAACAGCGAAGGGGAAGCTTGTGTGGTTGTCAGTGTCGACATCTGAATGATTCTCCTGTGGTGAACAATGCCAGTAGTTCAGGCTGCTGCATTGTACCAGTACAGGAGTACATTACGGATAAAAAAAGCCCCAATCTTTTCGATCGGGGCTGTATCTATTTCTTTACAGGCTGTAACGCAGATTATGCGTCGTTACGGCGACGCGGAGCGCTGTCGTCACGATCGCGGCGCGGTGCGCGACGTTCGCCACCGAAGCTACGACCTTCCTGACGCTCGCCGCTGAAACGACGACCTTCACCACGGCCGCCTTCACGGCGTTCACCACCAAAACCGCCACGACGCTCACCGCCACCGCGGCGTTCGCTACGCTCACGCGGCTGTGCATCGCCCAGCAGTTGCATATTCATCGGCTTGTTCAGAATACGCGTGCGGGTGAAGTGCTGCAGAACTTCGCCCGGCATGCCTTTCGGCAGCTCAATGGTAGAGTGAGTACCGAACAGCTTGATGTTACCGATGTAACGGCTGCTGATGTCGCCTTCGTTGGCGATAGCACCAACGATATGACGGACTTCAACACCATCATCGCGGCCTACTTCAATACGGTACAGTTCCATTTCGCCAACATCGCGACGTTCACGACGCGGACGATCTTCGCCACCACGTTCAGAACGTTCGCCACGCGGGCCCCGATCGTTACGATCGCCACGGCGTTCGAAGCGATCATCACGTTCACGGAATTCGCGACGCGGACGCATCGGCGCATCCGGCGGCAGGATCAGCGGACGTTCGCCCTGCGCCATTTTCAGCAGTGCAGCGGCCAGCGTTTCAATATCCATCTCTTCTTCAGCAGAAGGCTGGATTTTTGCCAGCAGCGCGCGGTACTGATCCAGATCGCTGCTTTCCAGCTGTTGCTGAACTTTAGCGGCGAATTTTTCCAGACGGCGTTTGCCCAGCAGCTCTGCGTTCGGCAGTTCTACTTCCGGAATGGTCAGTTTCATCGTACGTTCGATGTTGCGCAGCAGACGACGCTCGCGGTTCTCAACGAACAGCAGCGCACGACCCGCACGACCCGCACGACCGGTACGACCGATACGGTGAACGTAGGATTCGGAATCCATCGGGATGTCGTAGTTAACGACCAGGCTGATACGCTCAACGTCCAGACCACGTGCCGCAACGTCAGTTGCGATCAGGATATCCAGACGACCGTCTTTCAGACGCTCCAGTGTCTGCTCACGCAGTGCCTGGTTCATATCACCGTTCAGCGCGGCGCTGTTATAGCCACTGCGTTCCAGTGCTTCAGCCACTTCCAGCGTTGCGTTTTTGGTACGAACGAAGATGATCGCCGCATCAAAATCTTCTGCTTCCAGGAAGCGAACCAGTGCTTCGTTTTTACGCATGCCGTATGCAGTCCAGTAGCTCTGGCTGATATCCGGACGAGTCGTCACGCTGGATTGAATGCGCACTTCCTGCGGCTCTTTCATAAAGCGGCGAGTAATGCGACGGATTGCTTCCGGCATGGTTGCAGAGAACAGAGCGGTCTGATGACCTTCCGGGATCTGCGCCATGATGGTTTCTACGTCTTCGATAAAGCCCATGCGCAGCATTTCGTCGGCTTCATCCAGCACCAGACCGCTCAGTTTAGAGAGATCCAGCGTGCCGCGTTTCAGGTGATCCAGCAGACGGCCCGGCGTACCGACGACAATCTGTGGCCCCTGGCGCAGAGCGCGTAATTGCACGTCATAACGCTGGCCACCGTACAGGGCTACCACGCTTACACCGCGCATATGTTTAGAGAAATCGGTCATGGCTTCAGCAACCTGAACCGCCAGTTCGCGGGTCGGAGCGAGCACAAGGATCTGCGGTGCACGCAGGTCCGGATCGATGTTGTTCAGCAGCGGCAGAGAAAACGCCGCGGTTTTACCGCTACCAGTCTGGGCCATGCCCAGCACGTCACGACCGTTCAGCAGGTGCGGAATGCACTCAGCCTGGATCGGAGATGGTTTTTCGTAACCGAGATCGTTAAGAGCTTCAAGGATGGGAGCCTTCAGGCCCAGATCTGCAAAAGTGGTTTCGAATTCAGCCATGTAGTACAAGTGCCTCTATGTCATTGGCGGCCAGTCTACATAACTCATCGTGAAAAAAATTAGCAATTTTCATTGAAAAGTGTGAACCGGCTCAAAGTAGGTTAATTAACGAACAATGAAGCCCTCACCCGCGAAGGTGATGGCAATCAAAAAAAGATTACGGGCTGATATGTTCGTCAGCTATTGCTGGTCCGATTCTGCCAGGTCGTCATGCTCCTGGCCCAAGAGCGCTAATTCCAACAATGCGTAACGATGCTCAACAAAATTATGGACGTTGTTGGCAACCGCTAGTTTGAACAGTGCCGTAGCGCTGTCCTTATCCCCCAGACTTAGGTAGTACTTACCTAAATAGAAGTTGGTTTCACTGAGATGCTCAGCGAGCGAGGTGTTATCCGTTGCGTCTGCCTTCAGGCGATCCATTAGCGTTGCTTCGCTAATGTCGCCGAGGTAGAACTCGACAATGTTCCATCCCCACTGTTCCTTGTCCGATTTTTCGAAGCGCTGTTTCAGTGCTTCTTTAGCCTGCTTCTCATTAAGCTTCCGCTCAACGATGTAAAGCCACAGACTCCGGAAAGGATCATTAGGATCGTCTTGATAAAACGCCAGCAGATCATCTTGCGCTAACTTGTCGCGACCGCCGTAATGCAGTGCGATCCCGCGATTCAAGTGCGCGTAGTTGTAAGTTGGATCAAGCTCAAGTACAGAATCAAACGCTTCATAGGCAGCATCAAAATTGCCTGCCTGCGTTAAATAAATGCCTAAGTAATTGAATACTTCTGGCATATCGGGTCGGATTGCCAGCGCTTGCGAGAAATCATTTCGCGCTAAGGCTCTCAAACCGAGGCTATCATACAACACTCCGCGCTCATATAAAAGCTGTGCGCGTTCGTCATCGGTTAAAGCCCGACTGGCAAGAATTTGTTCCATGCGCGCCAGAATCACTTCTTGCTGCAAAGTCGGTTGCAATGGCACCGCGAGGACTTCGCTCTTACGCCAGGCAGAGTTGCTGCATCCTGCCAGCGTTAAAGCTGTCGCAACGAAACACCAGCGCAAAAAAGGCTTCATTTCCCACTCCCGAAGACAACAATTGGATGAACGTCCTGTCCCCCGGCTGCAAACATGGCGTCCTGCCTGCTAATAAGCCCTCCGCTTTCGCGGAGGGCAAAGGCAACCTTACTCGCCCTGCTCTGCTTGCGGCGCTTCCGACGCTTCAGCAGGCTGAGTCTGCTCAGTCGCTTCTTTAATGCTCAGACGAATACGGCCCTGACGGTCAACTTCCAGAACTTTAACCGGCACTTCCTGGCCCATCTGCAGATAATCGGTCACTTTCTCAACGCGTTTGTCCGCGATCTGAGAAATATGTACCAGACCTTCTTTACCGCCGCCGATGGCAACAAACGCGCCAAAGTCAACGATGCGGGTCACTTTACCGCTATAGACACGGCCCACTTCGATCTCAGCCGTGATCTCTTCAATACGGCGAATGGCATGTTTCGCTTTATCACCGTCAGTTGCTGCGATTTTTACGGTACCATCATCTTCGATTTCGATGGTAGTGCCGGTTTCTTCGGTCAGCGCACGAATAACGGAACCACCTTTACCGATCACGTCTTTGATCTTATCTGGATTAATTTTGATGGTATGGATACGCGGCGCAAATTCAGAGATATCACCACGCGGCGCGTTAATCGCCTGCTCCATAACGCCCAGAATATGCAGACGAGCACCTTTCGCCTGATTCAGCGCAACCTGCATGATCTCTTTGGTGATACCTTCAATTTTGATATCCATCTGCAGCGCAGAGATACCGTCGCGGGAACCCGCTACTTTGAAGTCCATATCGCCCAGGTGGTCTTCGTCGCCCAGGATGTCAGACAGAACAACAAAGTTGTCGCCTTCTTTCACCAGACCCATTGCGATACCCGCAACGGCCGCTTTCACCGGTACGCCAGCGTCCATCAGCGCCAGAGATGCGCCACAAACGGAAGCCATAGAAGAAGAACCGTTCGATTCGGTGATTTCAGACACCACACGCACGGTGTACGGGAATTTATCTGCATCCGGCATCACTGCCAGCACACCGCGTTTTGCCAGACGGCCGTGGCCAATCTCACGACGTTTCGGCGAACCAACCATCCCGGTTTCCCCTACGGAGTACGGAGGGAAGTTGTAATGGAACAGGAAAGAGTCAGTGCGCTCGCCCATCAGTTCGTCAATGATCTGCGCGTCACGAGCGGTCCCCAGCGTTGCAGTAACCAGCGCCTGGGTTTCGCCGCGGGTAAACAGTGCGGAACCATGGGTGCGAGGCAGAACACCGGTACGAACGTCCAGACCACGGATCATATCTTTTTCGCGGCCATCGATACGCGGTTCGCCTGCCAGTACGCGGCTACGAACAACGTTTTTCTCGATAGCGTGCAGGATTTCGCCCAGTTCATTGGCGTCCAGGGTTTCATCTTCTGCAACAAGTGCGGCGATGGTTTCGGATTTGATTACGTCAACCTGAGCATAACGTTCTTGTTTGTCAGTGATGCGGTACGCATCGCTCAAACGACATTCTGCCAGTGCCGCAACGCGTGCGTTCAGCGCTTCGTTTACCGCTTCTGGCTGCCAGTCCCAACGCGGTTTGCCAGCTTCTTTGACCAGCTCGTTGATGTTCTGGATAACAACCTGCTGCTGCTCGTGACCGAACACCACAGCGCCCAGCATCTGGTCTTCGCTCAGCAGTTCCGCTTCGGATTCCACCATCAGAACCGCAGCTTCAGTACCGGCAACCACCAGGTCCAGCTTACTTGCTTTCAGCTCTTCCTGAGTCGGGTTCAGAACGTACTGGTCATTGATATAACCAACACGCGCAGCGCCAATCGGGCCATTGAACGGAATACCAGACAGTGAAAGCGCAGCGGAAGCACCGATCATTGCCACGATATCCGGGTTAACCTGCGGGTTAACGGAAACCACGGTAGCGATAACCTGCACTTCGTTCACGAAGCCTTCCGGGAACAGCGGGCGAACCGGACGGTCAATCAGGCGCGCGATCAGCGTTTCACCTTCGCTCGGACGGCCTTCACGACGGAAGAAACCGCCAGGGATTTTACCGGCAGCGTAAGTACGCTCTTGATAGTTTACGGTCAGCGGGAAGAAATCCTGACCTGGTTTTGCTTTTTTCTGGCCAACAACGGTCACGAATACTGCGGTGTCATCCATGCTTACCATAACGGCAGCAGTCGCCTGACGCGCCATCATGCCGGTTTCCAGCGTGACGGTATGTTGACCATACTGGAATTTACGAACGATCGGATTCAGCAAAGTTCTGTCCTTTCTTAATGAAAGTCAGCACACCTTTGGCATGCTGACAATTTAACCGAATCTTCATGCATCCTCGCGACTAATGACAACCCTAACCCGCCCATTGCGGATAAAGCCTCTCATTAGCCGCGCGAACCTCTGCAGTGAAGATCATACCTGGCAACAATACATTAGTTTACTGCCAATTGCTGCCGCCTGGTTGAAAAAAGGGGCCTTGTAGGCCCCCTTCTTGAAACTCGCCAGACTTAGCGACGCAGACCCAGACGCTCGATCAGCGCGGTGTAGCGTGCAACGTCTTTACGTTTCAGATAGTCGAGCAGTTTACGACGCTGAGAAACCATACGCAGCAGACCACGACGGCTGTGGTGATCTTTTTTGTGCTCTGCAAAGTGACCCTGCAGGTGGTTGATCTGAGCAGTCAGCAGTGCAACCTGAACTTCGGTAGAACCGCTGTCGTTAGAACCACGACCAAACTCGGAAACGATTTTTGCTTTAGCTTCAACGCTTAGAGACATTTTAAACTCCAGTGATAAAAAAATGAAAAGGCGCCGATCTCTAATTCAGCGGCCTCAGGATTAACGCCGGGTGATGTTAAATACATAGCCCGACGTTAAGCGGCAATATTCTACTCGTAGTCACGGTTTCCCGCAAGGTAAGCCCGTCATTGCGCAGGATACTCGACCACCAGACGACGCGGCGCAACACGGCCTTCGTCGTCCATTTCGCCCATACCAATGAACGTCTCATCATCACCTTCTGTGACACGCACCAGCCCCGTTTTTGGCGCATCGGATGCCCGGACCGGCTGACCATTTTTGAAGTATGCCGCGACGACTGACGGAATATTAACCGCCGGGAAATCTGACGCCGGGCTATCCATTGGCATCAATAGTGGATCCAACAGTTGCGCCGCCGGGATACCCTGCTGCTCGGCCTGCTCAACCCGTTCACGCAATTGCTCAAGCGTTACCATACGTTCGACAGGGTACTTGCTCACCGCCAGGCGACGCAGATAGATAACATGTGCGCCGCAGCCAAGTTTCTCACCCAAATCATCAATGATGGTGCGGATGTAAGTCCCTTTCGAGCAGTGAATTTCCAGCTCAAGTTCATCGCCTTCATGGCGGATAAATAACAGCTCGTAAACCGTAATCGGGCGCGCTTCACGCGGAACCTCAATGCCCTGACGCGCATACTCGTAGAGCTTCTTTCCTTGATATTTCAGGGCAGAGTACATCGACGGGACTTGCTGCGTATCACCGCGAAAACTGTCCAGCGCAGTCGCCAGTTGTTCGGCACTGAAGGTCAATGGACGCTCTTCAACGATTTGCCCATCCGCATCGGACGTATCGGTACGCTGCCCAAGGCGGGCAATCACCCGATAACGTTTGTCCGAATCCAGTAGATATTGGGAGAACTTTGTCGCTTCCCCCAGGCAAATCGGCAGCATGCCGGTCGCCAGCGGATCAAGCGCTCCGGTGTGTCCGGCACGGTTGGCGTTATAAAGACGCTTAACTTTTTGCAGCACATCATTGCTGGAAGCGCCCTGCTGTTTATCGAGCAGCAGAACGCCATGCACGTCGCGACCGCGACGACGAGGACGACTCATCAGTCCTCCTTGCTGTCGTCCGGGTTCACACGACGTTCGTCATCGTGTTTCACCACACTGGTCACCAGATTGGACATGCGCATCCCTTCCACCAACGAGTTGTCGTAGAAGAACGTCAGTTCCGGCACGATACGCAAACGCATCGCTTTACCCAGCAGGGAACGAATAAAGCCAGAGGCATCCTGCAACGCTTTGATACCCGCTTTCACGGATGCTTCGTCTTTATCGTTAAGGAAGGTAACAAACACTTTGGCATAAGCCAGATCGCGGGACACTTCGACACCAGAAACGGTGGTCATCATACCCAGACGCGGATCTTTAATTTCGCGCTGCAGGATAATCGCAATCTCTTTTTGCAGTTCCTGAGCCACGCGCTGCGGGCGACCAAATTCTTTCGCCATAATAATTCTCCAGACTAAAAAGGGGCCGTAGCCCCTTTTAATATTTCTTGCCGGGAGGCGCTTCGCTTACCCGGCCAGCAATGTTCATCCACTTTTCATTTCGGCTGGCTACCAGCCGAAAAGCGAAGCGAATTACTCAATAGTACGTTGGATCTCAATGATCTCGAACACTTCGATCATATCGCCGGTACGTACATCATTGTAGTTCTTAACGCCGATACCACATTCCATACCGTTACGGACTTCGTTGACGTCATCTTTGAAGCGACGCAGGGATTCCAGCTCGCCTTCATAGATAACCACGTTGTCGCGCAGAACGCGGATCGGGTTGTGACGTTTAACCACACCTTCGGTAACCATACAGCCGGCGATCGCACCGAATTTCGGCGATTTGAACACATCGCGAACTTCCGCCAGACCGATGATCTGCTGTTTCAGTTCCGGAGAGAGCATACCGCTCATCGCCGCTTTCACTTCGTCGATCAGGTTATAGATCACGGAGTAGTAACGTAGATCCAGACCTTCCGCTTCAATCACGCGACGCGCAGAAGCGTCGGCACGAACGTTGAAGCCAACCAGAATCGCGTTGGATGCCGCAGCCAGCGTCGCGTCGGTTTCGGTGATACCACCTACGCCGGAGCCCACGATCTTCACTTTCACTTCGTCGGTAGACAGTTTCAGCAGAGAATCGGAGATAGCTTCGACAGAACCCTGAACGTCGGCCTTCAGAACGATGTTCACTTCGTGAACTTCGCCTTCGGTCATGTTGGCAAACATATTTTCCAGTTTGGATTTCTGCTGACGCGCCAGTTTAACTTCGCGGAATTTGCCCTGACGGTACAGTGCCACTTCACGCGCTTTCTTCTCGTCACGCACAACCGTCGCTTCATCACCCGCAGCCGGAACACCGGACAGACCGAGGATTTCCACCGGAATGGACGGACCAGCTTCTGTTACTTCGCGACCCAGTTCGTCACGCATCGCACGCACGCGGCCATATTCGAAGCCACACAGAACGATATCGCCTTTATGCAGCGTACCTTCACGCACCAGCACGGATGCCACCGGACCACGACCTTTATCCAGGAAGGATTCGATAACCACGCCGCTCGCCATACCTTTACGTACGGCTTTCAGTTCCAGAACTTCGGCTTGCAGCAAGATCGCATCCAGCAGCTCGTCGATACCGGTACCGGCTTTCGCGGAAACGTGAACGAACTGGCTTTCGCCGCCCCACTCTTCCGGAATGATGCCGTACTGAGAGAGTTCGTTTTTAACGCGATCCGGATCGGCTTCTGGCTTATCGATCTTGTTCACGGCAACCACGACCGGCACCTGCGCCGCTTTCGCATGCTGGATAGCTTCGATAGTTTGCGGCATCACGCCGTCATCGGCAGCAACAACCAGAACCACGATATCCGTTGCCTGAGCACCACGGGCACGCATTGCGGTAAACGCGGCGTGACCAGGGGTATCCAGGAAGGTGATCATGCCGTTGTCAGTTTCAACGTGGTAAGCACCAATGTGCTGAGTAATGCCACCCGCTTCACCAGAGGCCACTTTCGTTGAACGAATGTAGTCCAGCAAAGAGGTTTTACCGTGGTCAACGTGACCCATAATGGTCACAACCGGTGCGCGCGGTTCTGCCGCAGCACCTGTGTCACGGTCGCTCATTACCGCTTCTTCCAGCTCGTTTTCACGACGCAGGATAACTTTATGGCCCATCTCTTCAGCAACCAGTTGCGCAGTTTCCTGGTCAATAACCTGGTTGATGGTCGCCATTGCGCCCAGCTTCATCATCGCTTTGATGACCTGAGAGCCTTTAACCGCCATCTTGTTAGCCAGTTCGCCAACGGTCAGCGTTTCGCCGATCACGACGTCACGGTTAACCGCTTGTGCTGGCTTCTGGAAGCCCTGCTGCAGAGCAGAACCTTTACGCTGACGGCCACCTTTACCACCACGAACCGCAGCACGCGCTTCTTCACGGTCCGCTTTGCTTTCAGCGTGTTTGTTGCCTTTCTTCGGACGTGCAGCTTTCGCTGTACGGCTGCGACCACGACCGCCTTCAACTTCACGATCGTTATCATCTTCCGCCTGGCGGGCATGCTGGGAAGTGGTTACATGGTAGTCGCCAGTAGTCTCTTCTTCTTCGCTTGCCGGAGCCGCCCAGTTCGCTTCATTTTGTTCAGCCATACGACGAGCTTCTTCCGCTACGCGACGCGCATTTTCTTCCAGTTTACGACGAGCCTCTTCTTCCGCTTTGCGCTTGAGTTCTTGCGCTTCGGATTCACGGCGGGCTTTTTCCGCCTGGGCTGTCCTGGTCATTTCGTCAGATTGTTGGTTGCTCACTTTGCTATTTTCCGCAGCTTCGCGTTTTGCATTTTCAGCATTTTCGCGTTTAGCCTTTTCATCAGCTTCACGTTTCGCTCGAGCTTCAGCATCACGTTTGGCTTTGTCCTCGGCTTCGCGCTCAGCGGCTTCCTCTGCTTCACGACGGGCCTTCTCTTCCGCTTCACGCATCGCCTCTTCTTCCGCAGCGAGACGTTCAGCCTCTTGTGGATCGCGTTTTACAAAGGTGCGTTTTTTACGGACTTCGATCTGCACCGATTTACTTTTCCCACCGGTGCCCTGAATACTTAATGTACTGCGCGTCTTGCGCTGCAGAGTCAGCTTGTCAGGCGTAGAACCATGTTCACGGTTCAAATGCGCTAACAGCGTCTGCTTTTCTTGTGCCGTCACTGAGTCTTCAGCGGACTTGCGGATCCCTGCATCAGCAAATTGCTGTACCAGGCGGTCCACAGAGGTTTGAATCTCAGCGGCCAGCGTTTTTACGGTTACATCTGTCATGCTGTTCCTTCCTGCTACAGTTTATTACGCTTCGTCGCCAAACCAGCAAATATTACGTGCGGCCATGATGAGCTCACCTGCTTTCTCATCGGTTAACCCTTCGATATCGCTCAGGTCATCCACACCTTGTTCAGCGAGGTCTTCCAGCGTACAAACACCACGAGCAGCCAGTTTGAAAGCCAGTGCGCGATCCAGACCTTCCAGGTTAAGCAGGTCTTCAGCCGGTTCTTTATTACCGAGGCTTTCTTCCTGCGCCAGTGCCAGAGTGGTCAGCGCGTTTTTCGCACGATCACGCAGGGCTTCGACGGTGTCTTCATCCAGACCATCGATTTCCAGCAGCTCTTTGATTGGCACATAGGCCAGTTCTTCCAGCGTAGAGAAACCTTCTTCGACCAGAACGGTGGCGAAATCTTCGTCAATGTCCAGGTAACGGGTGAAGGTATCAATCGCGGCATGAGCCTCAGCCTGATGCTTAGACTGCAGATCCTCAACGGTCATAACGTTGAGTTCCCAGCCGCTCAGCTGAGACGCGAGGCGCACGTTCTGACCATTACGGCCGATAGCCTGCGCCAGGTTGCCCGCCTCAACGGCGATATCCATGGTGTGTTTATCTTCATCCACCACGATAGAAGCAACGTCAGCCGGTGCCATTGCGTTGATAACGAACTGCGCCGGGTTATCGTCCCACAGCACGATATCAATACGCTCACCGCCAAGTTCCGTCGAAACAGCTTGCACACGCGCACCGCGCATACCCACGCAGGCGCCGACCGGGTCGATACGCTTGTCGTTAGTCTTAACGGCGATTTTGGCGCGAGAACCCGGATCGCGGGCTGCGGCTTTAATCTCGATAACCTCTTCACCGATTTCCGGCACTTCAATGCGGAACAGTTCAACCAACATTTCCGGTTTGGAACGGGTCACGAACAGTTGCGCACCGCGCGCTTCAGGGCGCACAGCGTAGAGCACACCGCGGATGCGGTCGCCCGGACGGAAGTTTTCACGCGGCAGCATATCTTCGCGCAGGATAACGGCTTCAGCGTTGTTGCCGAGATCCAGCGTGATGTTGTCGCGGTTCACTTTCTTCACCACGCCGGTGATGATTTCGCCTTCGTGCTCGCGGAACTGATCGACCACCATAGCGCGCTCAGCTTCACGTACTTTCTGTACAATGACCTGTTTTGCGGTCTGGGTGGTGATGCGGTCAAACGTGACGGATTCAATCTGATCTTCAACATAGTCGTTGAGGTTCAGGCTCTCATCTTCGTAACGCGCTGCTTCGAGGGTGATTTCACGTGTCGGCTGCGTGACTTCTTCCACGATCAGCCAGCGACGGAACGTGTCGAAATCACCGCTTTTACGATCAATGCTTACGCGAACATCGATCTCTTGTTCATATTTTTTCTTGGTTGCTGTAGCCAGAGCACTTTCCAGCGCTTCAAAGATTTTTTCACGCGGAAGCGACTTTTCGTTAGAAACAGCTTCAACAACAGCCAAAATTTCTTTGTTCATCGGGGGCCTTTCACCTCAAATCCAGACTGTTAAAAGTGGGGGACCAGGTTCGCTTTTTGAATATTGCTCAATGCGAACACTTCATCTTTACCTTCGACCGTAACGGTGATCATCTCGCCATCGACATCTTTAATGATGCCCTGCCATTTACGGCGGTTTTGAACCGCCATACGCAGAACCAGCGAGACTTCGTCGCCCTTAAAGCGCGCATAGTGCTCAGCCGTAAACAAAGGACGATCAAGACCTGGTGAGGAAACCTCCAGGTTGTAAGCCACGGTAATTGGATCTTCAACATCCAGTACCGCACTGACCTGGTGGCTGACATCAGCGCAATCATCAACATTGATGCCATCTTCACTATCAATATAGATGCGCAGTGTAGATGTGCGCCCGCGCACAAACTCGATGCCGACCAGTTCATAGCCCAGTGCTTCAACCGGCGCCGTAATCATCTCTGTTAATTTTTGCTCTAATGTGGACAAGTCCACCCCCAAGACATAAAAAAAGGGCGTATAGCCCAGTTATTTCGTACTCAGATAACAAAAAACCCCGATAAATCGGGGCTTTAAATAACTGAACCCTATAGCCGCAACTGCGGCCTGGAGAACCTTCCGTGAGTATTTTTTTCAAATCCAGCTGCGAAGGCGTTAAGTCTTCATAGTATATTTGAAAAAGAACACTTAGGGAAAGTGGTTGCGGGGGCCGGATTTGAACCGACGACCTTCGGGTTATGAGCCCGACGAGCTACCAGGCTGCTCCACCCCGCGCCTGAAACGTGGCAAATTCTACTCGCTTGAGTGCAAATTTGCAAATAATGCTGGGATTTGGTACCGAAGACGGGACGTAAAATCGGCCTGCAGTATATTGATAAACAAACCGTTCTGTCAACCGAAGTAGGTTAGCATCCTGTGCGCCCTGGCGTATGCAGTTTTGTTGCGTATGCTTTTTGAGCATGTAAACAGCACCGTTCACCACTATCGCAATGAAAATTGCACTCTTCTCTTCCGGTCATCGCCAAAAGATGATTAAATGAAAACTCATTTATTTTGCATAACCATTCACTAATTGTTCTGGTCGGATGGCACAAAGAGTATGGCGTGGCTGTTAAGTCTCTCACCATCGGTCTATCAAGCAGGGTTTTTTTTATGACGACGATTCTCAAGCATCTTCCCACAGGTCAACGTATCGGCATCGCTTTCTCCGGCGGACTGGACACCAGCGCAGCACTGCTGTGGATGCGCCAAAAAGGCGCGGTTCCTTATGCATACACAGCGAACCTGGGTCAACCGGACGAGGATGACTATGACGCGATCCCCCGTCGCGCTCGCGAATACGGTGCAGAAAATGCTCGCCTGATCGACTGCCGTAAGCAACTGGTAGCCGAAGGCATTGCCGCCATCCAGTGCGGTGCTTTTCATAACACGACGGGTGGCCTGACTTATTTCAACACGACACCGCTGGGTCGCGCGGTGACTGGCACGATGCTGGTTGCGGCAATGAAAGAAGACGGTGTGAATATCTGGGGCGATGGCAGTACTTATAAAGGCAATGATATCGAACGTTTTTATCGCTACGGCCTGCTGACTAACGCCGAGCTGCAAATTTATAAACCGTGGCTGGATACCGACTTTATTGATGAGCTGGGCGGCCGTCAGGAAATGTCCGAATTCATGGTCGCGTCCGGTTTCGATTACAAAATGTCGGCAGAAAAAGCCTACTCGACTGACTCCAACATGCTGGGCGCAACGCACGAAGCAAAAGATCTGGAGTTCCTCAACTCGAGCGTGAAGATTGTTAACCCTATCATGGGGGTTAAATTCTGGGACGAGAATGTAAAAATCCAGGCGGAAGAAGTTACCGTACGTTTTGAGCGTGGTCACCCGGTCGCGCTGAACGGCAAAACCTTCACTGATGATGTTGAACTGATGCTGGAAGCCAATCGCATCGGCGGTCGCCACGGTCTGGGCATGAGCGATCAGATTGAAAACCGTATCATTGAAGCGAAAAGCCGCGGTATTTACGAAGCCCCAGGGATGGCGCTGCTGCATATCGCTTACGAACGCCTGCTGACCGGCATTCATAACGAAGACACCATTGAGCAATACCACGCGCATGGCCGCCAACTTGGCCGCTTGCTGTACCAGGGCCGCTGGTTCGATCCGCAAGCGCTGATGCTACGCGATTCACTGCAACGTTGGATGGCGAGCGCCATCACCGGTGAAGTCACTCTGGAACTGCGTCGTGGCAATGATTACTCGATCCTGAATACCGTTTCCGACAATCTGACCTACAAAGCCGAGCGTCTGACAATGGAAAAAGGCGAGTCGGTGTTCTCACCGGACGACCGTATCGGGCAGTTAACTATGCGTAATCTGGATATTACTGATACTCGTGAGAAGCTGTTCAACTACGTGCAAACAGGCTTACTTTCCACCTCTTCTGGCAACGGCCTGCCGCAGGTAGAGAACCTGGAAAACGGCGAAAAGAAATAAGCCGCCTGCCCATCCGTGCCTGCTTTGCAGGCACGTTTCCCTTCCTAAAAAAGATTCGGATCGAAAATAACGGTGACTGCACCGCGATATGTGTCAGGCCGGGTTTTCAGCATGGTGTCCACATCTTTCTGAGTAACAAGAAAATCAATGTTGCCCGCCGCATCCCGTGCGTAAGATTGCGTATTAAAAATGTTGTTACTCATATCTTTCCCGATTCTCAGCGCCTTACGTGTAACCGACGCCCCGGTAGCACTATCGATAATATTGTCAGGCAGGCTCAGCAAGGTCTTCACCGGTACTAATTGTCCTGAGTTGTCACTCTTAAGCGCACAGTCCGTTCCTGACTGCTCGGCACAACTGAGATACACCGTAAACGCCCCGGAACTGGAGAGAGAAAAAGCGCTTCGCCCCGTTAATTGCGGCGTTACACGTGTCACCATCCAACGTTCCCAGTTGGCCTGCCCCTCATCTTCCGAACAAACCCGCCCTGTCGCACAAGGCTGTAAAGCGACTGACTGTGCCCCTGCAGCCGGGGTTAATTTCAAATCATGATTAACAGAAAGTTTGAAGTTAATCTCAAGGATATTGTCATTTGCCTGAAAGTTATTACCAAAATCTATATCACCGCCAGGCCCGATAGTATAAGTCACCGTGCCGACGTATTCTCCGGATGTCAGCGTTAACGGAGAAGGCGCTATCATGGTGTAGCCGAAACTTAACGTATTGACTTGCCGAACGAATTTGGCATCGCCCACAGGTCTGTCGACGCTAGTGATACGATAGCAACCGCCAGTGCCTTCTGGAACGCCCCATAGCCAGGCCACTCCCGTATTTCCAATCAACCAGCCTGGAGTAATCGCGTTGCAGCCCCCCAGGGGGCCAAGCGTAAATGCATAACCACTTTCGCCCCAATCATAAACACCATAGTTGCTGTTAGCATCGTATCGACCACTGAAACTGCTTACGCGAAAACGAACCATCGTCGTAGTGCCATTTTCAACATTAGTGACTTCCACATTCTGAAATGAGGATGGCCACTTAAAGTACAGACTGTCCTGAGGGGAATCAGTCGTTGTCAACCCAGTTCTGGGGGTTAGTATCAACCCGGTTGACAGGCTTCGCTCGCCATTCACGCAATACGTTGGCCATGTCGCGCAAAAACCACTTTGAGCTGTTGTATCGGTAAAAACCACATTCTCCGGATTGGTTAATGAAGGCGAAAAAGAGGCAGTAATATTCATCGTCACGGCCGATGACACAAAGCTGGCGAGGAGCAAGCAGACCGCCATGCCCCCCGAAAGCACATGCCGAAGCTGAAGGTTCATTTTTTCCATTAGAGGCGTACCGCTCTGTTACTCAATAAATATTCGGGTCAAAAATAACGGTGACCGCACCGCGATACGTATCCGGCCGGGTGGCCAGCATGATGTCCACATCCTTCTGGCGCACCAGAAAATCGATGCTGCCGGGTTTATCCGCACCATAGGTTTTTGCAGTGAAGTAGTTCTGCCCTTCGGATTTGCCAATCAGCAGTGGTCTGCCGGTGACGGTTGAACCTGTCTGCGAATCAATCACGTTATCCGGCAGGTTTACCGACACACGCATCGGCACCCGCTGCCCGCTGTTATCGCTGGTGAGTGCGCATTCGTTGCCGACCCGTTCGGCACAGTCCATAAACACCGTGAAGCTGCCAGAGCTGGAAAGCGTGAACGCGCTGCGTCCGGTCAGTTGCGGCGTCACGCGGGAAACCATCCAGCGCTCCCAGTTGGCATCTCCCTCATCCTCTGAGCAGATTTTTCCCGCCGGGCAGGGTTGCAGGGCAACCATCTGCGCACCGGCTGCCGGGGTGAGTTTCAGTTCGTGGTTTACAGTGAGAGTGAAATTTAAGGTCAGGTTACTGTCACTGGCGGTAAAATTATCGCCGAAATCAATATCACCTCCCGGCCCCACCGTCAGGGATAAGCTGCCGGTATAAATTCCGGACGCCATTTTCAGCGGATCGGGGGTGATGAGTTCATAACCGATGCTGTTTTCATTGAGAAAATAGGGTTCCCCCGTCATGTCTACCGTAGCAATTTTATAGCAGGCGGCATCACTGGCGGGCCATTTCCACATAAATTGGTAATGTGATTTGTTATAACTGCCTACCCCAGAAACACCGCAAGGCGCGGGAGCATTCACAAAGCTGCCGCCGTTCCAGCGACTATGGTCGGCTAACGTCCAGGATGTTCGCGTAAGGTAGTCAGCTGAAAAGGCATTCACCCTGAAACCAAGCGTGACCGGAGTTCCCGTTTGTTGATTCACGACCGTAATATTGCGCACTGCGCCCGGCATTTTAAAGTATATCCCCATTCTGGGCTCTGAATTCGCCGTAATCCCTGTCGTTGCCAGCGACGCGGTGATTCCACCCATATTGATGCTGAATGTCCCGTACGCTACACATTGCCCTGGATAGAGTACGCAATATCCACTCTGTGGCGTGGTGTTGGTAAAAGTGTTGTTTTCCGGGTGCGCCATTGAGGGCACAAACTCTGCCGTAATATTCATTGTCGCTGCCGGGGAAAAGAAGCTTGCGACGAGGAGCAAGCAGGCGGTCATCATCCCTGCAAGCACACGCGGACCTTGAAGATGCATTTTTTTCACGGGATCGGTAACTCAGCAGCTCAGTAAATATTCGGGTCAAAAATGACGGTGACCGCACCGCGATACGTATCCGGCCGCGTGGCAAGCATGGTGTCCACATCCTTCTGGCGTACCAGAAAATCAATGCTGCCGGGTTTATCCGCGCCATAGGTTTTGGCAGTGAAGTAGTTCTGCCCTTCGGATTTGCCAATCAGCAGTGGTCTGCCGGTCACCGTTGAACCAGTCTGCGTATCAATCACGTTATCCGGCAGGTTTACCGCCACACGCATCGGCACCCGCTGCCCGCTGTTATCGCTGGTGAGCGCGCACTCGTTACCTATCTGATCGGCACAGTCCATAAACACCGTGAAGCCACCGGAACTCGAGAGCGTGAACGCGCTGCGCCCGCTCAGTTGCGGCGTCACACGGGAAACCATCCAGCGTTCCCAGTTGGCATTTCCCTCATCTTCTGAGCAGATTTTTCCTGCCGGGCAGGGTTGCAGCGCCACCGTCTGCGCTCCGGCGGCCGGGGTGAGTTTCAGTTCGTGGGTTACCGTCAGCGTAAAGTTAATATTCAGCATGGTATCGCTGGCTTCATACACGTCGCCAAAATCGATGTTGCCGCCGGGGCCAACGGTCAGCGGTGCGGTGCCTTTGTATACACCAGAGCTCATTTTCAGCGGGTCCGGGGTTTCCAGCTCATAGGAGATACTCATTTCGTAGAAACGGGAGGGTTCTGTTCGGTCTATAGTGCTAACTTTGTAGCAGGGACCGTCTGCGGATGTGACTGTCCAAACAAATGCAGTCCATTGGGAGTTTCCCACAAGGGTTGCCGCTCTCTGGCAAGGTGCATTAGGATAACCAAACGATCCTCCCACCCAACTGTTATCTCCACCAGCCAGTGAATATCTCGCACTGAAGCCACTGATCCGGAAAGTCACTTGCGAAGTTTCGCCCGTGGTTTCATTAGTGACAGGTATGGTTCTGGCTTTATTGCTCAGCCCGAAGTAAGGGTTATTTCTCGGTGTATCATTGGCCACAATCGGCCGTTTTAAGCTCAATTCTAACGGCAATGCAATCCCCCAGGCCCCTACAGGACAATATTGTGGCCAGGTTGCACAATAACCGGAAATCGGCGTGGTATTGGTGAATGTGCTGTTTTCCGGATTGGTTGCCGACGGGGTAAAACTGGCGGTGATATTCATTTCAGCCGCCGTAGCGCAGAAACTGATCACGCAAAATATGGCGGATAAAGCCATGCGCATTATCTGATGTTGCATAGACATATTATTTCTCGGGTGAATCAGCGCGCTGGCATTGAATGGCGCTGATAAACTGCACCTTCTTATTGGGTTCCAGCCCGGACGGAATTTCGCACAGAAGTTCAGGCTGCCCATTTTCTGCCGAAACCGTTAAATGGCGGTTCGTGGTACCGGTGTCCAGCGTCAATACGCCTTCTGCGTTGACCATGGCACCGGTGACATCGCTTTTAACATAGCGGTTCCTGATGGCCTGCCCCTGTTCATCTTGCAGCATGCCGATCAAAGTAAACGTCTTCACCGTTTTGATATTCAAATATTGAACGCTACCACGGTTCATTTGGATGCTCTGGCGTTCCGGGAAGACTTGCACACTGTCGCCACCACGGGCGCTAAACTGGATATCGCTCTTTTTCCACAATTCCGCTGGCAGAATATTTCGTCCTGGCTTCAGGCTGAGTTCACTCATGCTGCCGGTTGCCTGGATGCGGGTATTTTTATCATCCGCGTCCATATCAACAATCACCGCAGACTGCATACCACTGCTATCACCGTTGACGGAGGCAATCTTTCCGCCGCCCATGACCAGCACCTGGCTCAGGTTAGCGCCAGCGGTACTGGTTTTGCTCCGCATACCATGTTGTGCGTAGAAATTACCGTTCACCCATGGCGTATCCACTGCACCATTGCCATTAAGAACCGTATCTCCTGCATTCCAGGAAACCCCGGCGCCCAAATTACGCAGCGTATTTTTCTCCGTCGGTTCCCATTGATATTGCAAGCTGGAAAAACTTTGATCCTGTTCCAGACCGGTGCTGAACGAAACCGAATGCTCGGCAGCCGGAGACAAAGCGATCGACACGCTAAAAGAGATACCCCTATCACGGCGATTATTATCAAATGCCGGGCGGTCGTAGGCACTCATTCGTAAACTGGTATCACGGTCTAAAAAACGTGTTTGCGTGCTTAATGAAACATCCGCTGCCGCCCCTTTGCGCCATGGCGTATCAATATATTGCGCATTGAAAATCAGCGAAGAAGCCCTCGGCAAACGTGATGACAAAGAAGCGCCCCATGTCTGGCCTGTCTGGCGGGTACGAACACGGTGCCCATAAACATCGCTAAGCGTTGAACGCCAGTAAAGACTGGCTGAACCACCGGCATACAAATTGCGGTAATAGCGAATATCCGTGTCCTGATTAGCTTGATATTGCGAGCTGCCAAGCGTGTATTGCGCAAAAAAGCGATCGTTTTGCGAAAGAGTAATATTGGTTCGCGTGCGCAGGTGCTGCTCTTTTTCAGTAATAGCGCCAGAGAACCCAACAGTAGCCCGCGGATTAACCAGTAATTCCACCCCTGCGCCAGCAGTGAAAGGATTACTATCAACAACGCTTAAATCCCCACTTCCCAGAGTGCGACGTTGCCCGCCCCATAAATTCATCCGCCAGCGTTTATCGGGATTATTCCAGCCCTGAGCCTTAAAAATTTGCGCTTCTTGTGTATCGATAACCTGACCATTTTCAATAACTTTGATCGTAATATCATAAATACCGAGAGGCAGTGGACGAGTATCCAACGCTTGTATGCCCGGCTGAAGTTGCTGGGTGCGAATCATTTGCCCATTTCGCCAGACTTCTGCAATAGACTGATTACGCCCTGTTACGTAGACGGGCCAGGCGCTCACACTGTCGGTTGTTGCCAGCAAAGCATCGGATGTTCCCCACATTCCACCAATGACAGTGTCGTTGCCAAAACCTGAGGTTTGAACGTTGCCGTCATCGCTATCAGGGGTAAACAATCCGAGACGGAAAAAGCTCCCCTTCAGCTCTTTTTGTGTGAAGAGTTGGTAAATGCTGTAGTTGTTATAATGGTATTCACCTTCGGTGCCTGTAGACTGGAACGCCACTTGTTGGCTCCAGCCCCCCAGCGAAGATGTTAAAGATGAGTTAATCCCCCAACTACGCATGGAGGCAGCTTCGGATAATGAAACGCTGTTGCTCATAATTAACCCTGCCGGTGTATCATCAGGAACTGACAGATAATTACTGACGACCTGGCTGGTTTCATAATTGGCGGTATAGAGTTTTAGCGCAGAGTTATCCAGGGAATAGTCAACCTGCATCAGCCCGGACGGACATGATAAGGTGCATTTTCCTGCCGACACGCCTTTCTGAAGAACATCAGACCAAATGGCATTTGTCGCGTGATCGCTATTCGGCTGTTCATCAATAATTCTCAGCAGTTTTATTTCCCCATTTTCACTCAGGGAAGCACTGGCATCGAAAATATAGTTGTCGTTCAGATATACCTGAACGACAACTTCAGAATTATAAAAATACCGCTTAAAATCCTCTGGCAGACCTTTCATATTTGCAGCAAGTTGCATATCACCAGCCGAAACAATGAAAGGAACTGCGGCCAGGAATATTAATGATATTTTCATAATATATAGATGATTTTTAAATTATAAACGGGCTTAAGAAATTAAGGCGTTGTAACTGCTTCTTCAAAAATCATCGCCACCTGGCCGGTAAAATCACCTTCAACAGTAAGAGGTTGCGTATCATCCTGGCTAATACGCAGCGTAGTACGACCACCTGCACTTGCAGCGGTAGCATCGACAACGGTTTTCGCTGAATTATCCAGTTCAACGCCATTGAATTCCACTTTCAGCGGAATAGTATCTGTACCATTTGATAAGATAGCCTGGCCGTTAGCATCGGTATTCATCAGTGTTGCCTGAATGCCACCTGAAACGTTCTTATATTGGAACTGTTTTTCAAAAGCTTTTAATTTGGACGTGGTGATATCATATTCAATTTCTTGAGCCTGATTAATCCAGCCGCTTTCAACAGGTTCGATTTGGAAATCGTCGCTTGGGACATGCGCATATACGTCAATGTTATAACTTTGCTGGTTGGCTGCCATCGCCATTGAACTGCCTAATACGGACAAAGACAGCGCACCACCAAAAAGACAAGCTTTTGCAATTTTATTAGTCAACATGGTCAATCCTTTCAATTTAAAGAGTATAACTCTGCTTATTTACAACTTACTTCGTAACATTAGAAACGTAGTTTCTTTTGGTTTTCCCCTTCAATAAGGGTGAAAAGGGTTGTGCGTCCTTTGCTTTTATCAATTTCCTTCGTTTTGCCAGGAAGGATAAAAAGACGCTTCGCGCTATTACATTCCGTACCAGCGGAAGTGCAATTGCGGATATTTTCCAAAACAATAGTCGCGGTGCCTTTGTTAGTTACACGAATTGCCGAAGGCGAAGATGATTCAATTTGTGTACTGAAAACAGGCTTCGTCGGTAAAACAATAACCAGCGTACCGTAACCGGATAATACATTTAGCCCGGCACTCAATGCTTTTTTACGGTAATCATCAACTTCCTTATTGCTTAAGCCAAAACCATCATCTGTTTTAGGAAGCACAGGAATAAATCTTACTCGATAATATTTTTCAACCGACCGATCACCAGGCCACATAATCCTTACGGATTGAAAACCTCCTGGTGGAATAATCATCCTTAACGGGGTGACAATCAGTCTGTCTTTTTGCAATGAATTTCCTGATAGTTCTTTTAGAGGTAATTCAACAACTTTCCCGCTTTTATCAATATTTACTTCCAGCATATCTACCCGGACAAACGCAGTAGATGTCCCGGTATTATAAATACGTTTAGCAATAGACTGTTTATCAGGCGTAAGTGTGTCATACATGCTT
Organism: Kosakonia pseudosacchari; assembly: GCF_900184035.1. Classification (GTDB taxonomy): domain Bacteria; phylum Pseudomonadota; class Gammaproteobacteria; order Enterobacterales; family Enterobacteriaceae; genus Kosakonia; species Kosakonia pseudosacchari. Next base: position 84,233 of record NZ_FXWP01000010.1, on the reverse strand, counting down.
CCTATTCCTATTTCAGGAAGAGCGAAGGCTACGGACATTTTCAATCCGAAGAATAGAATCACAGACACAGATGTGATCTTTCTTAATAAGGAAACGCAGTACATATAAAAAATCCAGACATCGTTGAAAACGAGGCCAAGATAATCACGCATCTAAATTAAAGCAACCGAAGAGGCGCAGATTAATAAATAATTAAAAACCGAATCTTGATCAATTTTACTCCTCAGACCAGTAAATAAATTTTTGATGATGACTTATATCAATGATTTTTAAGATTAATATGAAATTAATGCGATCTTAACTTGCTCTTTAGCAAGCCATTACTATTGGCTAGCAAGATAGCGCCTTGCGCGGGACGATTTTTTATATTAATCGTGGAATTAATAAGCACTGAAGCAATTACCTGTCGAATACATTGAAGGGCTTTGAGGATTGAGGTATGAGGTATGAGGTATGAGGTATGAGGTTTGAGGTTTGAGGTTTGAGGTTTGAGGTTTGAGGTTTGAGGTTTGAGGTTTGAAGTTTGAGGTTGAAGGACTGGAAGGTTGAAAGGTTGAAAGGTTGAAAGGTTGAAAGGTTGAAAGGTTGAAAGGTTGAAAGGTTGAAAGGTTGAAAGGTTTGGCAATGTACTAATTGACAGGCAAAAAAAAAGACATCTTGCGATGTCTTTTTTCCGGAATATTGGTACCGAGGACGGGACTTGAACCCGTAAGCCCAATCGGGCACTACCACCTCAAGGTAGCGTGTCTACCAATTCCACCACCTCGGCACGACTTACTTATTAATGCGGGATATCGCTGGTCGGCTGCGCCGGAGCTGCAGGCTGAGTTTGCTCACTCTTCACCGGTGCGCTCAGATTGTCCCACTCGCTCCCTTTATTGGTTTTATTGCTGTTAATGTTGCCCAGCACAAGGCTAATAATAAAGAACAGTGTTGCCAGCACAGCAGTTGTACGGGTCATGAAGTTACCAGAACCACTTGAACCGAACAGCGTACCGGACGCGCCAGCGCCAAAGGAGGCTCCCATGTCAGCGCCTTTACCTTGCTGCAGCATGATCAGGCCTACAAGAGCCAGCGCTACAATAAGGAAAATAACTAAAAGAGCTTCGTACATAATCAACCTGTTCCTTGCGGGGTTGCCGCAGCCAATGCTTCAAACCAATAAAAGTGGGATGTTTCTTGCTTTCCCACTGAAGCGGGTGTGAATACTAACCAAAGCGAATCACCTTCGCAAGGGCAATTTAAGCGCATTTTATCAAGTGCGGAAAAAAACAGCAAAATTGCGATCCCGGGCTATTAAAAAGGCGGCAACAGCCGCCTTTTTAAGCACTTATCGCACTATTTTACAGCCTTAACTGCATCAGCGATGCGATTCGCCAGCGATGTCACTTGCGCCTCGTCTTCACCTTCTACCATGACGCGAATTAACGGCTCAGTACCGGATTTACGCAGCAGCACACGACCACGGCCAGCCAGTGTCGCTTCCACTTCTGCCGTCACCGCCTTGACCGTTTCGTCTTCCAGTGGATCGCCAATACCTGCGGTAAAACGCACATTCACCAGCACCTGCGGGAACATCTTCATGCCGCTGCACAAATCATGCAGAGACATATGGTTACGCACCATTGCGGCAACCACCTGCAAACCGGCCACGATACCGTCCCCGGTCGTCGTTTTATCGAGCAAAATTACATGACCGGAGTTTTCAGCACCGATGCGCCAGCCCTTCTCCTGCATTTTTTCCAGCACATAACGGTCGCCCACTTTCGCGCGCGCAAAGGGAATACCCAGTTGCTTAAGCGCCAGTTCAAGCCCCATATTGCTCATGAGTGTGCCAACTGCACCACCGCGCAACTGCCCCTGGCGCAACCCTTCGCGGGCAATGATATACATGATTTGATCGCCATCGACCTTGTTACCTTCGTGATCGACCATAATGACGCGATCGCCGTCACCATCAAAGGCAATGCCCAAATCGGCTTTCTCAATCAAAACGCGCTGCTGCAGTGCTGCCACGTCCGTCGCGCCACACTTTTCGTTGATGTTTACGCCATCCGGTTCACATCCAATGGCAATCACCTTCGCCCCCAGTTCGCGAAAAACACTCGGTGCAATGTGATAAGTCGCGCCATTGGCGCAATCAACCACGATTTTTAACCCATTCAGGCTCAGTTCATTCGGAAACGTCGCTTTGCAAAACTCGATATAACGCCCGGCGGCATCAACAATACGGCTGGCCTTACCCAGTTCGGCGGAGTCAACGCAAGTCAGTTCCTTTTCCATCTCGGCTTCAATCGCCTCTTCTACAGCATCCGGCAGTTTTGTACCGTCAATAGAGAAGAATTTGATGCCATTGTCATAGAAAGGGTTATGCGAAGCCGAAATTACAATTCCCGCTTCTGCGCGAAATGTGCGCGTAAGGTAGGCTACGGCCGGCGTGGGCATGGGTCCGGTAAAGGACGCGGAAAGACCAGCCGCCGCAAGCCCGGCCTCGAGCGCTGATTCCAGCATATAACCTGAAATACGGGTGTCTTTACCAATGATGATCTTACGTGAACCATGACGCGCCAGTACTTTCCCGGCAGCCCAACCCAGCTTAAGCACAAAATCAGGGGTGATCGGTGCGTCACCAACGCGGCCGCGAATACCATCGGTGCCAAAATATTTACGATTACTCATAGCGTTTGTTTTCCTTCGCTGACAGCGTGGCTTCCACCACCCGCATAGCTTCTACTGTTTCTTTTACATCGTGAACACGAATAATATGCGCGCCTTGCATTGCCGCGATCACTGCGCAAGCCAGACTACCGCTTAACCGCTCGGAGGGGCCGACATTGAGTAGCTGGCCTACCATCGACTTACGCGACATTCCGACCAACAGAGGTAAGCCAAGATGGTGAAACTCAGCCAGGCGGGCAAGCAATGCATAATTGTGGGAGAGATTTTTACCGAAACCGAATCCCGGGTCGAGCAACAATTTCTCTTTTGCGATCCCAGCCTGCTCGCATCGTGCTATATGATCGATAAAAAAGCGATTCACGTCGGCAAACACATCGTCGTATTTCGGCGCTTCCTGCATGGTTTTTGGCTGACCTTGCATATGCATCAGGCACACCGGTAGCCCGGTTTGTGCGGCGGCTTCCAGCGCGCCCGGTTCTGTTAATGAACGGATATCGTTAATGATATGTGCGCCTACTCGCGCCGATTCGCGAATGACTTCAGGTTTAGATGTATCGACGGAAATCCATACCTCGAAACGCTGTGCGACGGCTTCAACAACCGGGATTACGCGTTCAAGCTCCTCTTCTACACTGACATCAGCCGCTCCAGGACGCGTCGATTCCCCACCGATATCCACAATTGTCGCCCCTGCATTGATCATCAGGTTCGCGTGCTTTACCGCCTCGATCAATGTGTTATGTGCACCGCCATCCGAAAAAGAATCCGGCGTTACATTGAGGATGCCCATTACATGGGGGTGAGACAAATCCAGTGTTGAGCCCTGAGCATGGAGTTTCATGACTAAAATCCCTGAGGTTGTGGCAGTTAGAAATTAAAAGAAAAACCCCGGAGCAAGCCCCGGGGTTTTCATTAAAAGCAGATCATCAGCGCAAATACTTATTTGTCGCCCAGCTGTTCTGACATGGTATTGCCCGGGTTTGGCGTACGCGGTTCATCGACCGGACGCGGCGCTCGCGGCGTACCATTATTGTCAGAGTTGTTCGTTCCAGGTTCTTCCCAACCTGCAGGCGGACGAACATCGCGGCGTGACATCAGGTCATCAATCTGCGGCGCATCGATAGTCTCATATTTCATCAGAGCATCTTTCATCGCATGCAGAATATCCATATTTTCATTAAGCAGCTGACGTGCGCGATTGTAGTTACGTTCAATAAGCGATTTCACTTCCTGGTCGATGATGCGTGCAGTTTCATCGGACATATGTTTCGCTTTTGCAACGCTACGCCCCAGGAATACTTCGCCTTCCTCTTCCGCGTAAAGCAGCGGACCGAGTTTGTCAGAGAAGCCCCACTGGGTGACCATGTTACGCGCCAGGTTGGTCGCGACTTTAATATCGTTCGACGCACCGGTAGAAACATGTTCAACGCCGTAAATGATCTCTTCTGCCAGACGGCCACCGTACAGCGTTGAAATCTGGCTTTCCAGTTTCTGGCGGCTGGCGCTAATCGCATCACCTTCCGGCAGGAAGAACGTCACACCCAGCGCACGGCCGCGCGGAATAATCGTCACTTTATGTACCGGATCGTGTTCCGGCACCAGACGACCAATAATCGCATGGCCTGCTTCGTGGTATGCCGTGGACTCTTTCTGCGCTTCGGTCATCACCATGGAGCGACGTTCCGCACCCATCATGATTTTGTCTTTCGCTTTTTCAAACTCGACCATCGATACAACGCGTTTGTTACCACGAGCGGCAAACAGCGCAGCTTCGTTGACCAGGTTCGCCAGATCGGCACCGGAGAAACCTGGCGTCCCACGTGCGATGATTGCAGCATCGATATCCGGCGACAGCGGCACACGGCGCATATGGACTTTCAGGATCTGCTCACGACCGCGAACATCAGGCAGACCGACAACAACCTGGCGGTCAAAACGCCCCGGGCGCAACAAAGCGGGATCGAGTACGTCCGGACGGTTAGTTGCGGCAATAACGATAATACCTTCGTTGCCTTCGAAACCATCCATTTCAACCAGCATCTGGTTTAGCGTCTGTTCACGCTCATCGTGACCACCACCCAGACCTGCGCCACGCTGGCGGCCTACGGCGTCGATTTCATCGATGAAGATAATGCACGGTGCTGCTTTCTTAGCTTGCTCGAACATGTCGCGCACACGAGATGCACCAACACCAACGAACATTTCTACAAAGTCAGAACCGGAAATAGTGAAGAACGGTACTTTCGCTTCACCGGCGATCGCTTTCGCCAGCAGCGTTTTACCCGTACCCGGAGGACCGACCATCAGGACGCCTTTCGGGATTTTACCGCCCAGTTTCTGGAAACGGCTCGGCTCACGCAGATATTCAACCAGCTCGCCAACTTCTTCTTTTGCTTCGTCGCAACCGGCAACGTCAGCGAAAGTTGTTTTGATCTGATCTTCCGTAAGCATACGCGCCTTGCTCTTGCCGAACGACATGGCGCCTTTGCCGCCGCCGCCCTGCATCTGACGCATAAAGAAAATCCAGACGCCAATCAGCAGCAGCATCGGGAACCAGGAGATGAAGATCGTCGTCAGCACGCTCTGCTCTTCCGGCGGTTCACCTACAACCTTGACGTTTTTTGTCACCAGGTTGTCGAGCAGTTTCGGATCCTCGACCGGGATGTAAGTCGTGTAACGGTTACTATCTTTCTTGGTAACGTTGATCTCACGTCCGTTGATACGCGCTTCGCGAACCTGGTCCTGGTTGACCTCTTGCAGGAAGGTAGAATAGTCCACCTTACGGCTATTCGACTCGCTGGGCCCAAAGCTCTGGAATACTGACATCAGCACGACGGCAATGACCAGCCAGAGTATTAGGTTTTTCGCCATGTCACTCAAGGGATTAACCTCATATTACAACTGTGTTAAAAACAGCGTCAGGATACAACATAACCCATCTCTTTCAAACCAAAGGCCGAAATCGACGGGGTATCATTTTCGCCCGGTCGCTACAATATACACTTCACGTGAACGCGCACGTGAAGAGTCCGGTTTACGCACTTTAACCTTCGTAAACAGGGAGCGAATTTCGGTGAGATACTCATCGAATCCTTCGCCCTGGAACACCTTCACTAAAAAACTTCCGCCCGGCGCCAACACATCACGGCACATCTCCAGCGCCAGCTCCACAAGATACATGGAACGAGGGATATCAACAGCAGGCGTGCCGCTCATATTCGGCGCCATATCTGACATGACAACCTGAACTTTACTGTCGCCAACGCGATCCAGTAATGCTTTCAGAACTAATTCATCACGAAAATCGCCCTGAAGGAAGTCCACACCAACGATTGGATCCATCGGTAAAAGATCGCAAGCGATGATACGACCATTACCACCAATCTGCGTGACCGCATATTGCGACCATCCACCAGGGGCAGCACCCAAGTCGACAACCGTCATACCCGGCTTAAAAAGTTTGTCACTTTGCTGTATTTCATCAAGTTTAAACCAGGCACGGGAACGCAACCCTTTTTTCTGCGCCTGTTGAACATATTTATCGCTAAAGTGTTCCTGAAGCCAGCGGCTCGAGCTGGCAGAACGCTTTTTACCTGTCATTTAACTTTCCATCCGGGTTCATCGTCGACATCGAGAAATTTCGACGCGCAATTTGGCGATACAGTGGAGATGGCGGTAGAATGACCCGTTTTCAATCCCAACGTAAGCAAAATATACGATGAATCTGAGTACTAAACAAAAACAGCACCTGAAAGGTCTGGCACATCCGCTCAAGCCGGTAGTTATGCTTGGCAATAATGGTTTGACCGAAGGGGTACTGGCCGAGATTGAACAAGCGCTAGAGCACCATGAGCTCATCAAGGTGAAGATCGCCTCTGAAGACAGAGAAACTAAGACCTTGATCGTGGAAGCTATCGTTCGCGAAACCGGCGCCTGCAGCGTACAGGTCATCGGTAAAACGCTGGTGCTTTATCGCCCAACCGCGGAGCGTAAAATTTCGCTGCCACGCTAAGGATATCCTGAATTGAACACAAAATCTGTGTAAAACGAGGGGTTTCCGCCAGCAGACGTGCAAAATGCCACGCTCCCGGAATTCATAAAAGGCCGCAGCGCGGCCTTTTTCTTTTCTTTACAATTCGTCAACAATAGACGCGAATGCAGCGATCAAAGATATTCTACTTTGATAATTTCGTATTCCACTTCGCCGCCAGGCGTGCGGATCACCACCACATCGTCTTGCTCTTTACCTACCAGGCCGCGGGCAATGGGCGAATTGACTGAAATCAGGTTCTGTTTAAAGTCGGCTTCATCATCGCCAACAATGCGATACGTCTGCTCTTCATCGTTATCGAGGTTCAATACCGTAACGGTGGAACCAAAAATAACACGACCGCTTTTCGGCATTTTAGTAATGTCGATCACCTGCGCATTAGACAATTTTGCTTCGATATCTTTAATTCGCCCTTCGCAGAAACCTTGCTGCTCGCGCGCGGCGTGATATTCCGCATTCTCTTTCAGATCGCCATGTTCGCGGGCTTCCGCGATGGCGGCAATGATTTCAGGACGACGAACGGATTTCAGAAATTCCAGTTCTTCGCGCAATTTTTCGGCACCACGTAAGGTCATCGGAATAGCTTGCATTGTTATACCTCTTAAACTTTCCTGTAGGGAGCGGTAACCCACCCCATCTGATCTACCTCCCCCGTACACCGGCATATACCGTCGGGCAGGAGCAAAAGAAAACTGACCCGGGGACAAAGCCCCAGGTCAGCGCAATTTTTCAATTTGATACGTATTTTACCCGGAAGTTCACTATGGGTCATCGTTTACTTTCCGGGTCGTTGCGCCGTAGTATGACGGCTTGTTTACTGCTTCCTAGCGCGAGATTATGCGATTTTCCAGCTTTATCATCGGATTGACCACAAGTATAGCCCTGAACGTTCAGGCCGCGAATGTAGACGAGTACATAAACCAGCTGCCGGATGGTGCTAACCTGGCGCTGATGGTGCAAAAAGTCGGAGCTCAGGCGCCTGAAATTGATTACCACGGTAAACAAATGGCGTTGCCAGCCAGCACCCAGAAGGTCATCACCGCGCTGGCGGCATTGTTGCAGCTTGGGCCGGACTTTCGCTTTACAACCACGCTGGAAAGCAAAGGTTCTGTCGATAACGGCACGTTAAAAGGCGATTTAATTGCGCGATTTGGCGGCGATCCGACGTTAAAACGTCAGGATATTCGCAATATGGTCGCGGTGCTGAAAAAGTCGGGTGTGCAGAAAATAGAAGGTAACGTGCTGGTCGATACCTCTATTTTTGCCAGTCATGATAAAGCGCCAGGCTGGCCGTGGAACGATATGACGCAGTGCTTTAGCGCCCCCCCTGCCGCGGCAATTGTTGATCGTAACTGCTTCTCGATTTCCCTCTACAGCGCACAAAAACCGGGCGATTTGGCCTATATCCGTATCGCTAATTATTATCCGGTGAATATGTTCAGCCAGGTACGCACAATTGCGCGCGGTTCAGCAGAGACGCAATATTGCGAACTGGATGTCGTCCCGGGCGATTTAAATCGCTTTACGCTAACGGGATGCCTGCCACAACGTGCTGACCCGCTCCCGCTGGCTTTCGCCATTCAGGACGGAGCAAGCTATGCTGGTGCAATTTTGAAAGCAGAATTGAACGATGCAGGTATCACTTATACCGGTACGCTGTTGCGCCAGACGCAAGAGAACGAGCCCGGCACTGTCATTGCCAGCAAGCAGTCGGTACCGCTTCACGACCTGCTAAAGCAGATGCTGAAAAAATCAGACAATATGATCGCTGACACGGTGTTTCGTATGATTGGTCACGCGCGCTTTGGTGTACCCGGGACCTGGCGAGCAGGATCGGATGCAGTGCGGCAGATCCTGCGCCAGCAGGCTGGCGTCGATCTCGGCAATACAATCATCGCTGATGGCTCCGGCCTGTCACGACATAACCTTCTGGCACCCGCCACGATGATGCAAGTTCTGCAATACATTGCGCAGCATGACACCGAGCTCAATTTTATTTCGATGCTCCCCCTGGCGGGCTATGACGGTTCATTACAGTATCGGGCCGGTCTGCATGAAGCAGGTGTGGATGGCAAAGTGTCGGCTAAAACAGGCTCTTTGCAAGGCGTGTATAATCTGGCCGGCTTTATCACCACCGCGAGCGGTCAGCGGATGGCTTTCGTGCAGTATCTCTCTGGTTATGCTGTCGAACCGGCGGATCAGCGTAATCGCCGCATTCCACTGGTACGTTTTGAAAGCCGGCTGTACAAAGATATCTACCAGAACAACTAACAAAAATGCCGGGTAGCGTGTGCTAACCCGGCATTTTGTTGGCAATATTCCCCGTGCAGCCGGGGAAATCGCAGCGATTAACGCTTGTAGATGAACTCGACGCCTTCTTCGTCGTCTTCGTCCCAGTCGTCATCCCACTCGTCGTCTTCTTCAACCACTTCCGCTTCTTCGAGCTGCTGGCGATGATAATCATCCCACATAAACTCGACTTTCTCAGGCTGCTGCTCTTCCTGCGCCTGGGTGATCGGGTTTTCGATGATAAAGGTCATCACGTCCCAGCACAGGTCTTTCACGCCCTGCTGGCTGGCCGCAGATATAAGGTAGAATTTATCTTCCCAACCCAGTGCCTCAGCGATGGCTTTTGCTTTAGCTTCTGCTTCCGCTTTATCCATCAAATCGATTTTGTTAAATACTAACCAACGCGGTTTAGCAGCCAGTTTCTCGCTGTATTTCTCCAGCTCGCCGATGATGACACGGGCATTTTCAGCCGGATCGGAACCATCGATCGGATCGATATCAATCAGATGCAGCAGGACACGGCAGCGCTCAAGATGTTTCAGGAAACGGATCCCAAGACCTGCGCCATCGGCAGCCCCTTCGATCAATCCTGGAATATCGGCAACCACAAAGCTCTTTTCGTTATCCATACGGACAACGCCAAGGCTCGGCACCAGCGTGGTAAACGGATAATCCGCCACTTTTGGTTTTGCAGCCGATACCGCGCGAATAAAGGTTGATTTGCCTGCGTTTGGCATACCAAGCATACCCACATCGGCCAACAACATCAGTTCGAGCTGCAGGTCGCGCTTATCGCCCGGCGTGCCCATGGTTTTCTGACGAGGCGTACGGTTAACCGAGGATTTAAAGCGCGTGTTGCCCAGACCGTGCCAGCCACCTTTCGCGACCATCAGGCGCTGACCATGTTTGGTCATATCGCCCATCGTTTCGCCGGTGCCCTGATCGATAACACGCGTACCTACCGGTACTTTCACCGTAATATCTTTTCCGCGCTTCCCAGTACAGTCACGGCTCTGGCCATTCTGTCCGCGTTCAGCACGGAAAGATTTTTCAAAACGGTAGTCAATCAGGGTATTGAGGTTTTCGTCCGCTTCCAGCCAGACATCACCGCCGTCGCCACCGTCACCGCCATCAGGGCCGCCTTTCGGGATATATTTTTCGCGGCGGAAGCTTACACAACCGTTACCGCCATCACCTGCCACGACAAGAATCGTAGCTTCATCAACAAACTTCATTTTACTCTCCGTAACTCATTCGCCTGAGCGGGGCACAGTGGCGACCACTTCGCGACTGCGCCAGCGTCCCAAAAGACGATGGCCAATAGCGGAAAACATCGCGCCCGCAACCACGACAAACGCACCGAGATAACCGATAAGGTTTAACATCGGTCTGGCGAAAACATCGGGCCAGGCCATTGATAATAAATCTGAAAAAAACAGCGTAAAGAGCGGTGTCAGCGTGATTAATGCGCTCACCTGCGCCGCCTGCCAGCGAGCCATCGCTTCCGCCAGCGCGCCGTAACCCACCAGCGTATTAAGGCCACAGAACACCAGACAAGCCAGCTGCCAGTCACTCAACTGAAGCAACACAGCGGGTTTTGCCAGCGGCAATAACGCAATCGTACACAAAGTGTACAGCAAAAAGAGGATTTGCTGGGAAGCCAGACGCCGCAATAACACTTTTTGCGCGACGCCGTAACTCACCCACACCGTGGCTGCTCCGACACCAAAAATCACGCCCCAGGTGTAATCTGTCAGGCGGGTAAAAATCTCCACCAGGCTGGTATTAAAAAACATTACCAGACCGCAGATCAGCATCAATGCACCAATAACCTGGGTGCCGCGCATTCTCTCTTTGAGAATAACAACGCTGGCAATCATCATGCCCACAGGCGAAAGCTGACCGATCACCTGAGAAGCCGTCGGGCTAACGTATTGCAGGGAAGAACTGAAGAGGATGAAATTCCCGAACAGCCCACCAGTGGCAATTGCCAACAAAACTAACCAGCGTGGCTTACGAAAAAGATGCAGCGAGGGCAGCTTTTTTTTCCAGCCGAGAATCAAACCAAGGCCGATTCCTGCCATCAAGAAGCGATAAAAAACCACCGTTGGCGGCTCCATCACTTCCAGCACCTGCTTCATGGCGATGGGTAACGCACCCCAGCACATTGCGGTGGTGAGTGCCAGCGCAATACCGATGCCTGCCTGCTGTTTCATGCCCGTATTCCCTGCCAGAATTTACCGGACTTCTAATGTAAAAAGCCCCGCAACGTGTTGCGGGGCTTTTTTCCGTTACCGGGACGCGAAAAACTTATTCAGCAACGATGCTGATGAATTTGCGGTTTTTCGGGCCTTTAACTTCGAACTTAACTTTACCGTCAGTCAAAGCGAACAGAGTGTGGTCACGGCCGCAACCTACGTTAGAACCAGCGTGGAATTTGGTACCACGTTGACGAACGATGATGCTACCTGCCAGAACTGCTTCACCGCCGAAGCGTTTTACGCCCAGACGTTTAGCTTCTGAATCGCGACCGTTACGAGTTGAGCCGCCAGCCTTTTTATGTGCCATTTAAATCTACTCCTCAGGTCTTAGGCGCTGATGCCAGTAATTTTCACATCAGTAAACCACTGACGGTGGCCCTGCTGCTTACGGTAGTGTTTACGACGACGAAACTTAACGATTTTAACTTTCTCGCCACGACCGTGAGCAACAACTTCAGCTTTGATTACGCCGCCATCAACGAAAGGAACGCCGATTTTGACTTCTTCACCGTTTGCGATCATCAGAACTTCAGCGAATTCAACAGATTCGCCAGTTGCGATGTCCAGCTTTTCCAGGCGAACGGTCTGACCTTCGCTTACTCGGTGTTGTTTACCACCACTTTGGAAAACCGCGTACATATAAAACTCCGCTTCCGCGCACATATTCTGATCAATTCAGAGTGCGCTATAAATATTCACAATAGGGCGCGAATATTACGCAAATTGCTAGCCTTTGACAAGAGTGATCGTCACTCCATGCAGAAAAAAAACACAACACGTAAGGTAACGTTTATCTGGCGCTTTTTTTCAGTACAATCAACAATACTATTCTAACCCGTAACCCTTTGTTATCCCATTTTGCTATGTGGTAAACAGGACTGAAAGCCCGGCTTTTGCGATGAATTTAGAAAAAATCAATGAGTTAACCGCGCACGATATGGCGGGTGTAAACGCGACGATTCTGCAACAACTCAACTCGGATGTTCAGTTAATCAACCAGTTGGGTTATTACATCGTAAGCGGCGGCGGCAAACGCATCCGTCCGATGATTGCCGTGTTGGCGGCGCGAGCCGTTGGCTACGAGGGCAATTTGCACGTCACTATTGCCGCATTAATCGAATTTATCCACACCGCGACCCTCCTCCATGACGATGTTGTGGACGAGTCCGACATGCGTCGCGGCAAAGCCACCGCTAACGCGGCCTTTGGCAACGCAGCGAGCGTACTGGTCGGTGATTTTATCTACACCCGCGCTTTCCAGATGATGACCAGCCTCGGCTCGCTAAAAGTGCTGGAAGTGATGTCAGAAGCCGTAAACGTGATTGCTGAAGGCGAAGTCCTGCAGTTGATGAACGTCAACGACCCCAATATCACTGAAGAAAACTATATGCGCGTCATTTATAGCAAGACCGCACGTCTGTTTGAAGCGGCGGCTCAGTGCTCCGGCTTGCTGGCTGGTTGTACAGAAGCGCAGGAAAAAGGGTTGCAGGATTACGGTCGCTATCTGGGAACGGCTTTTCAGCTCATCGACGATTTGCTTGATTACAGTGCAGACGGTGAAACGCTCGGTAAAAACACCGGTGATGACCTGAATGAAGGTAAACCGACGTTACCGTTGTTACATGCCATGCATAACGGCACGCCAGAACAAGCACAGATGATCCGCGAAGCTATTGAGCAAGGAAATGGCCGGCACCTTCTGGAACCTGTTCTGGAAGCAATGGCGGCCTGCGGTTCACTGGAGTGGACGCGTCGTCGTGCGGAAGAAGAAGCGGATAAAGCGATTGCCGCTCTACAGGTTCTGCCGGATTCACCGTGGCGCGACGCGTTGGTTGGTCTTGCCCACATCGCCGTTCAGCGCGATCGTTAATCTTTCCAGCTTCCCGCGCATTGCCGCGGGAAAGTTCCAGTAAGTTTCTTTAAACCCCGTTAAAACCAAAAATAACCAGTAATATCAAGCCTTGTCATAATCCTAAAACGCAAAATATTACATGAGCTTTTCAGAACAAATGCTCCTGCATGCGTATAGTAAGTAGCGTTGTTGGCGTAAATAATTGACACCTATTTTCTATCAGGGAGATGTTATGGAAACAAAATTAATGGACTGGCACCAGGCTGATATCATTGCCGGGCTGCGTAAGAAAGGAACATCGCTGGCGGCGGAATCCCGTAAAAACGGGTTAAGCTCATCGACCCTCGCTAACGCGCTGACCCGCTCCTGGCCAAAAGGGGAATTGATTATTGCTCGTGCGCTGGATACCGATCCCTGGGTTATCTGGCCATCACGTTACCATGATCCTGTCACCCATGAATTTATAGATAAGACGAAGCTGATCAGAAAGAAAAGGGAGGAGAAATAAGCGGTCATGCAAGTAGCACCTCCCCTTGCTTGCCAGAACAGGCGATAGAAAAAAAGGGAGCCGAGGCTCCCTTCTTAGTGTTCAGCAGACTGGCTCATTCGCCTTTGACGCGCTCAATGTTCGCGCCAAGCGCACTGAGTTTATCTTCAATACGCTCGTAGCCACGATCGATATGATAGATACGATCAACGATGGTGGTTCCTTCCGCGATACAACCCGCCAGCACAAGGCTTGCAGAAGCGCGTAAATCGGTTGCCATGACCTGCGCACCGGAAAGCTTTTCTACACCGTGACAAATCGCTGTATTGCTTTCGATTTCGGCGTGAGCTCCCATACGGATCAGCTCAGGTATATGCATGAAACGGTTTTCGAAGATAGTCTCGGTGATCACTCCCGTACCTTCAGCCACCAGGTTCAGCAGTGTAAATTGCGCCTGCATATCGGTTGGGAATCCCGGATGCGGAGCTGTGCGCACATTCACCGCTTTCGGACGCTTACCATGCATATCAAGGCTAATCCAGTCTTCGCCAACCTCAATATCCGCACCCGCATCGCGCAACTTAGCCAGCACCGCGTCAAGCGTATCCGGCTGAGCGTTACGGCAGACAATTTTACCGCCAGAGATCGCCGCCGCGACCAGGAAAGTCCCGGTTTCGATACGGTCAGGCAGGACGCGATAAACACCACCGCCCAGGCGTTTCACCCCTTCGATGGTAATACGATCGGTTCCCATACCGGTGATTTTTGCACCGAGGGTATTGAGGAAGTTTGCCGTATCAACAATTTCCGGCTCACGGGCGGCATTTTCGATAATAGTCGTGCCTTCTGCCAGCGTCGCAGCAGACATAATGGTTACTGTCGCGCCGACGCTTACTTTATCCATCACGATATGCGCGCCTTTCAGACGCCCGTTAACGGAAGCTTTGACATAGCCCTCTTCCAGCTTGATCTCCGCGCCCAGTTGTTCCAGGCCGGTAATATGCAGATCCACCGGACGTGCGCCAATCGCGCAACCGCCAGGCAGAGAGACCTGCCCCTGACCGAAACGCGCAACCAGCGGTCCCAGCGCCCAAATAGAGGCGCGCATGGTTTTCACCAGCTCGTAAGGTGCGCAGAAAACATTGACATCGCCCGCATCAATCCACACGGATCCATTGCGTTCCACTTTGGTGCCCAACTGGCTGAGCAGCTTCATGGTGGTATCGATATCTTTCAGTTTCGGAACGTTACGGATTTCAACCGGCTCTTCCGCCAGCAACGCAGCAAAAAGAATCGGCAGCGCGGCGTTTTTCGCGCCTGAAATTGTCACTTCGCCCTGGAGACGCGTCGGCCCCTGTACACGAAACTTATCCATTCATCTGATCTCTGTTAAGAATTCACACGCGCAGTAGGTCTATCCCCTGCGCTCAAAAGCCGTTAAGTTTGCGATCCCGCGCCCACTCCGCCGGAGTGTAGGCTTTGATCGACAGGGCATGAATACGGTTGTCTGCGATGTATTCCATCAGCGGGCCATAAATGGTCTGTTGTTTCTTGACCCGGCTCATGCCGTCAAAAATCTCACCCACAGCAACAACCTGAAAGTGACTGCCGTCGCCAGTGACGTGGGCTTCCTGGAGAGAGAGTGCATTCATTAGCACCGTCTGAATTTCATGATTTTCCATGGGTGTAAATATCATCTAATAGTGAAAACAGTCACACATCTTAGTGGAAAGTGACGTCGGCTTAAACAAGCAAAAAGCCCCATCACAATAAAGGATGGGGCTTTAATTAGTAACGTATTGAAAAAATTAGTGAGGCAATACATCCTGCGGCAAATTATAGAGCGCAGCGAGGGTGGAAACGTTCTCGCTTACCCCAGCCAGGACAACATTCACGCCCTGCTTTTTCCCCTGTGCCACCAGATGTACCAGCAGCGCGACGCCAGCGGTATCAACGCGTGTCACATCATGTAAGTCGATGCAGGTGACGCCACTCATCGCCTCCACACGCGCATCCCACAGCGGATTTAAAATATCCTGATCAAGTTCGCCCTGGAGTTTCAGGCGTTCCCCGTCACGCGCCCAGCTCAACCGGGTTGTCATTGTTTTTTCTCATCCAGGGTAATTTTCTGGCGGGAAATAGATTGCAGTTCGGCGGTTAAACCGTCGATACCTTTGGTGCGCAGCAGGTCGCTCCATTCATTCTGTTTAGTGGTGATCATGCTCACCCCTTCGGCAATCATGTCGTAAGCCTGCCAGTTGCCCGTTTGCGTGTTTTTACGCCACTGGAAATCCAGACGCACCGGCGGACGACCATTCGGATCGATGATAGTCACGCGGATCGGCACAATCGTCGCATCGCCCAGCGGCTGCTCTGGCGCAATCTGATAAGTCTGACCGTGATACATTGCCAGCGCCTGGCCGTAGGCCTGTTTCAGGTATTCGCGAAATGCAGCGAAATAGGCTTCACGCTGTGCCGGGGTCGCTTCTTTATAATAACGGCCCAGCACCAGCGCGCCGGCGTATTTCACCTGCACATAAGGCAGCAATTCCTGATCAACTACATCGCGCAGGTAATCCGGGTTCGCACGGATTTTCGGCTGCTCATTTTTGAGGCGATCAAAGGTTTTCTGTGCCGCGTCTTTCATTGCGGCGTATGGGTTAGCTTGATCGGCCGCCATCGCGGCCCCCAGCGGTGCAATCACCAGCAGGGCAACCATTAATAGACGTTTAAACATGCGTCAATTCTCCTCGTTAATTCGTCTGGCCAGCAGACGGTGCGGCTTGAGTATTCCCTGCATCGTGGGCTGCCGCATCGCCTGAATTCTTATTGTCGCCGCCTTTACTGTTGTAAAGGAATTGTCCGATAAGATCCTCCAGCACGATGGCGGACTTGGTGTCCTGAATGGTGCTTCCTTCTTTAAGCATAGAAGTTCCCATTTCAGGATCGTCAAAGCCAACATTCAGCGCCAGATACTGCTCACCTAACAACCCGGAAGTGCGGATCGCCAGCGAACTGGTATCCGGGATCTGGTTGTAACGCTCTTCAATATCCAGCGCGACACGCGGCAGATAGGTTTTGGGATCAAGAGAGATATCAGCAACGCGCCCGACCACCACACCGCCAATTCGTACCGGCGAATGGGCTTTCAGACCGCCAATGTTGTCAAAGGTGGCATAGACACGGTAAGTCGGCTCAGTGCGCATGGAGGCGACATCTGCCGCTTTTAAGCAGATGAAGAGTGCAGCCAGCAGCGCCAGTACAAGGAAAACACCGACCCAAATTTCACTTTTTTTCGTTTGCATGAACTCAATTCCCAAACATCAGTGCGGTGAGCACAAAATCAAGGCCAAGCACGGCCAACGAGGAGTGCACAACGGTGCGTGTTGTCGCCCGGCTAATGCCGGCGGAAGTCGGGATCGCATCATAACCATTAAATAACGCAATCCAGGTCACAGTAATGGCAAACACCACGCTTTTAATCAGGCAGTTAACCAGATCCATCCGCCACTCAACGGCGTTTTGCATCGCGGTCCAGAAAAAGCCCGTATCGATACCTTTCCAGTTAACGCCAACCAGCGAGCCGCCCCAAATACCGACAGCGACAAAAATAATGGTCAACAGCGGTAGCGAGATGACTCCCGCCCAAAATCGCGGCGAAATCACGCGCCGCAACGGATCAACCGCCATCATTTCAAGGCTGGAAAGCTGTTCGGTCGCGCGCATCAAACCAATCTCAGCAGTCAATGCAGAACCGGCCCGACCGGCGAACAGCAACGCGGCGACAACCGGCCCCAACTCGCGCAGCAGCGACAGCGCCACCAACATGCCAAGACTGGTTTCGGCGCTGTAGGTGGTCAACACCAGGTAACCCTGCAGACCGAGCACCATACCGATAAACACGCCAGAAACAATAATAATGAGCATCGACAGTACGCCGACATTATAAAGCTGGCGAACCAGCAGCGGCGCGTGTTTGCGGAATTCGGGTTTACCCACCACCGCATTAAAGAGCATCAAACCGGCGCGCCCGAACGTCGCGATCGTTTTGATCCCGCGGTGCCCAAGCGATGCCAGTGCATTTAGCAGCATGAGCGTCTTAACTCCCTGTTTCTAATAAATCGGTCTGATAATCACCCGCCGGGTAGCGGAACGGAACCGGGCCATCGGCAATACCATCCAGGAACTGACGCACGCGCGGATCGCTGTTCTCTTGCAGCCCTTGCGCACTACCGTGGGCGACAATTTTCCTGTCAGCCACAATATAGGCGTAATCAGCAATACTCAGCACTTCAGGAACATCGTGGGAAACAACAATACAGGTGACGCCCAGCGCGCTATTCAGCTCGGAGATCAACTTCACCAGCACGCCCATTGTGATGGGATCCTGACCTACAAAGGGTTCATCAAACATGATCAGGTCCGGCTCCAGTGCAATGGCTCTTGCCAACGCGGCGCGGCGCGCCATACCGCCTGAGAGTTCTGATGGCATTAAGTCTGCCGCACCGCGCAGCCCCACGGCTTCCAGCTTCATCATCACCGTGCTTCGCAGCAACGGCTCGGGCAGCCGCGTGTGCTCACGCAAAGGATAAGCAACGTTGTCAAAAACGTTCATATCGGTAAACAACGCACCAGACTGAAACAGCATGCTCATTCTTTTGCGCACGGTGAACAGACGCGAACGCGTCATCTCTGGCACGTTTTCGCCATCGAATAAAATCTCACCGCTATCGGGCGGGATTTGTCCACCGATCAGACGCAACAGCGTCGTTTTGCCGATCCCTGAAGGTCCCATAATGGCGGTGATCTTACCGCGCGGTACCGTCAGTGAAATATTGTCAAAGATTGGGCGGCTGCCGCGGGAGAAACTGACGCCACGAACATCGACCAAATTCGCCACAGTCTGGCTCATTTCCTCTTCCTTATAAGCCTCGTCGGCCACAAGCATGACGCTTGATAACATCACGAACCCAACATTTTTACAGAATATTACCTGCTGAGGTTAGCGAAAGCTGGCATTTGTTTTACTTTTGAGCCGCATAAAGTCAAAATTAGGAATCATTACGCTACGCGGAACTCCCGGTTTTACCCAGCATGGCAGCCTGCGAGCCGGCGGATTATACCTGAAGAAAGGACGTTAGATGCTTTTAGCGACGGCGCTATTGATAATTGGTTTACTCTTAGTGGTCTACAGTGCCGATCGTCTGGTGTTCGCTGCTTCGATCCTTTGTCGCACCTTCGGCGTACCGCCTTTAATCATCGGCATGACCGTTGTAAGCATCGGTACCTCACTACCGGAGATAATCACCTCCGTTGCCGCATCATTGCATGGCCAGTTGGATCTGGCTATCGGCACGGCGATCGGTTCCAACATCACGAATATCTTGTTGATCCTCGGCGTCGCCGCGCTTTTACACCCTTTTACCGTACATTCCGATATTCTGCGCCGCGAATTACCGTTAACCTTGGTAGCCGGTCTGCTGGCGGGTGTGGTGTTGTACGATGGGCACCTCAGTCGCTTTGACGGCATTATTTTACTGTTATTAGCCGTGCTATGGCTGGTGTTCATTGTTAAAATTGCCCGCCTGGCCGAGCGGCAGGGCAATGACAGTCTCACCCGAGAGCAGTTGGCGGAGCTACCGCGAGACGGCAGCCTTTCTGTCGCGTTCCTTTGGCTGGGTGTAGCGTTAATTATTATGCCGATGGCAACACGTATGGTGGTGGATAACGCAACCGTGGTAGCAAACTACTTTGCTATCAGCGAGCTGACCATTGGCCTGACGGTTATTGCTATCGGTACTGGTCTGCCTGAACTGGCGACCGCGATTGCCGGTGCGCGCAAAGGTGAAGACGATATCGCCGTTGGCAATATTATTGGTTCAAACATCTTTAACATTGCTCTTGTGCTGGGTTTGCCCGCGTTGATTGCGCCGGGCGAGTTTAACCCGATAGCCTTTACGCGTGATTATGGCGTGATGTTGCTGGTCAGTGCCCTTTTTGCCCTGATGTGCTGGCGACGTAAGCAAATCAGCAGAGCTGTGGGGGCACTGTTGTTCGGCGGGTTTATCGTATGGCTGGCGCTGCTCTACTGGCTGTCGCCGCTTTTGACTGGATAATCGGATACGCATTATGTCGCAAATAGATTTGCAGCCGGGTTTTGACTTTCAACAAGCAGGTAAAGACGTCCTGGAAATTGAACGTGAAGGCCTCGCAGAGCTGGATCAATACATCAACGCCGACTTCACGCAGGCGTGCGAAAAAATGTTCTATTGCGCCGGGAAAGTGGTGGTGATGGGAATGGGCAAATCCGGCCATATTGGTAGAAAAATGGCTGCCACATTTGCCAGCACCGGAACCCCCTCTTTCTTTGTGCATCCGGGCGAAGCGGCCCATGGTGATCTGGGAATGGTCAGTCAACAGGATGTGGTCATTGCGCTGTCAAACTCAGGAGAGTCAAACGAGATCCTCGCCTTAATTCCGGTTCTGAAGCGATTAAAAGTTTCGCTGATTTGCATGACCAGCCGGCCCGAAAGCAGCATGGCGCGCGCCGCAGATATTCATTTATGCGTGAAGGTGCCGAAAGAAGCCTGTCCACTGGGTCTGGCGCCAACGTCCAGCACCACGGCGGCGCTGGTGATGGGTGATGCGCTGGCAGTTGCGTTGCTGAAAGCGCGCGGTTTTACGGCGGAAGATTTCGCCTTATCGCATCCCGGCGGCGCGCTGGGTCGCAAACTGTTACTGCGCGTCAATGACATCATGCACTCCGGTGACGAAATCCCCCATGTCAGCAAAAACGCCAGCCTGCGCGATGCACTGCTTGAAATCACGCGTAAAAACCTGGGTATGACGGTTATCTGCGATGATTTGATGAAAATTGAAGGCATCTTTACCGACGGCGACTTACGCCGCGTGTTCGATATGGGCGGCGATGTCCGCAGCATGGGCATTGCCGACGTCATGACGCCCGGCGGTGTTCGGGTACGTCCCAACACGCTGGCAGTGGATGCGCTGAATCTGATGCAATCCCGGCACATTACCTCCGTGTTGGTAGCCGATGGCGACCAGTTGCTCGGTGTGTTACATATGCACGATTTACTGCGCGCTGGCGTAGTGTAAAGAAGGACATAAGAATGAGTAATGCTGGCGCGTCGCTTGCAACCTGTTATGGGCCGGTAAGCACGCAAGTTATGGCGAAAGCGGAAAAAATACGCTTGTTGATTCTGGATGTGGACGGCGTGTTATCTGATGGGCTCATCTATATGGGCAACAACGGAGAAGAGCTGAAAGCATTTAATGTACGCGATGGCTACGGGATCCGCTGCGCGCTCACTTCCGATATCGAGGTTGCCATCATTACCGGGCGAAAAGCTAAACTAGTGGAAGATCGCTGCGAAACGCTAAAGATTAAGCACTTGTATCAAGGTCAATCGGATAAACTGCTCGCTTACCGCGAGCTGCTGGCAAAACTGGCGCTTACCCCTGAGCAGGTTGCTTATGTGGGTGATGATTTGATCGACTGGCCAGTAATGGCGGAAATTGGTTTGAGCGTTGCCGTTGCCGATGCTCATCCGCTGCTACTTTCGCGCGTGGATTACGTTACGCGCATTAATGGCGGCCGAGGCGCAGTTCGTGAAGTCTGTGATTTGTTGTTGCTGGCGCAAGGTAAGCTGGATGAGGCCAAAGGGCAATCGATATGAGTAAAACCAGACGTTGGGTCATCATTCTGCTGGCGCTGGCCGCACTGATCCTGATAGGGATCAACCTGACGGCTCAGGATGAGCCGGATCCGGTCGCCACCAATACTGCCGACCCGACTTACAAAAGCCAACATACGGATACGGTGGTTTATAGCCCGGAAGGGGCACTTAACTACCGGCTTATCGCGCAGAATGTGGAATACTTTTCTGCTGAAGGTGTGAGTTGGTTCGCGCAGCCAGTATTGACAACGTTCGACGAGAATAAGGTTCCAACCTGGTCGATAAAGTCAGACAAAGCAAAGCTGACCGATGACAAAATGCTTTATCTTTATGGACATGTTGAAGTTAATGCGCTGACGGCGGACGCCCAGCTGCGAAAAATCACCACGGATAACGCCCAGATTAACCTGGTAACGCAGGATGTTACCTCGAATGATCAGGTCACGTTGTACGGTACAACATTTAATTCCACCGGCCTGAAAATGCGCGGCAACTTACGCAGCAAAAACGCCGAGCTGATTGAAAAGGTTAGAAGCTTCTATGAAATTCAAAACAAACAAACGCAGCCTTAATCTTGTATTGGCCACCACGCTTTTGGCCGCCGCGCTTCCGGCGCTCGCCGTGACCGGGGATACCGATCAGCCTATCCATATCGACTCCGATCAGCAGTCGCTGGATATGCAGGGTAATGTCGTGACCTTCACTGGCAACGTCGTGGTAACCCAGGGAACAATTAAAATTAATGCCGACAAAGTCGTCGTTACCCGTCCGGGTGGTCAGCAAGGTAAAGAGATCATTGACGGTTACGGCAACCCGGCGACGTTTTACCAAATGCAGGACAATGGCAAACCCGTTAAGGGCCACTCCTCGCAGATGCATTACGAACTGGAAAAAGATTTCGTTGTGCTGACTGGTAACGCCTATCTGGAACAGCTGGATAGCAATATCACCGGTGACAAAATCACTTATCTGGTGAAAGAGCAGAAAATGCAGGCGTTCAGCGACAAAGGCAAACGCGTGACCACCGTTCTGGTTCCGTCGCAGTTGCAGGATAAGAGCAACAAACAAACCCCGGCTCCGGCGCAAAAAAAGAGTAACTAATTCGTTATGGCAACATTAACTGCAAAGAATCTCGCCAAGGCTTATAAAGGCCGTCGCGTAGTTGAGGATGTCAGTCTGACCGTCAACTCTGGCGAAATCGTCGGCCTGCTTGGCCCTAACGGCGCAGGGAAAACCACCACCTTTTATATGGTGGTGGGTATTGTGTCGCGTGACGCCGGCAACATCATTATTGATGACGAAGATATCAGCCTGCTGCCGTTGCATGCGCGTGCGCGCCGCGGTATTGGTTACCTTCCGCAAGAAGCCTCGATTTTTCGCCGCCTGAGCGTCTACGATAACCTGATGGCCGTCCTGCAAATCCGCGATGACCTGACCACAGAGCAACGCGAAGATCGCGCTAATGAGCTGATGGAAGAGTTTCACATCGAACATCTGCGCGACAACATGGGCCAATCGCTCTCCGGTGGTGAACGTCGCCGTGTGGAAATCGCCCGCGCGCTGGCGGCGAACCCGAAATTTATCCTGCTGGATGAACCGTTTGCCGGCGTCGACCCGATCTCCGTTATTGATATCAAACGTATCATTGAGCACCTGCGTGACAGCGGCCTCGGCGTGCTGATTACTGACCATAACGTTCGTGAAACGCTGGCAGTGTGTGAGCGTGCTTATATCGTCAGTCAGGGGCATCTCATTGCGCATGGAACACCGCAGCAAATCCTTGAAGACGAACACGTTAAGCGCGTGTATCTTGGGGAAGACTTCAGACTCTGATAGGGTAGGGTTTATTGACGTTTTTTGTCGGAGAGTGCTGCTCTGAATATGAAGCAAGGTTTGCAACTAAGGCTTAGCCAACAGCTAGCCATGACGCCACAACTGCAACAGGCCATCCGTCTGCTGCAGTTGTCCACGTTGGAACTTCAGCAGGAACTTCAGCAAGCGCTGGAGAGTAATCCTTTGCTGGAACAAACTGACCTTCACGAGGAAGTCGATAGCCAGCAGGTTCAGGAAAATGACGGTCTGGATACCGTTGACGCTCTTGAGCAAAAAGAGATGCCGGATGAGTTGCCGCTGGATGCCAGCTGGGATGAAATTTACACCGCTGGCACCCCTTCCGGCAGCAGCCACGACTACATTGACGATGAATTGCCTATCTATCAGGGCGAAACCACGCAGTCACTACAGGATTATCTGATGTGGCAGGTAGGGTTGACGCCCTTCTCTGACACCGATCGTGCTATCGCAACGTCGATTGTCGATGCCGTTGACGAAACAGGCTATCTCACCGTTTCGCTGGAAGAAGTGCTGGAAAGCATGGGCAATGACGACGTAGGGCTTGATGAAGTCGAGGCAGTGCTAAAACGCATTCAACGCTTCGATCCCGTTGGTGTTGCCGCACGAGATCTGCGCGATTGCCTGCTGATCCAGCTCTCGCAGTTCGCCAAAGAGACACCGTGGTGTGAAGAAGCCCGGCTTATCATTAGCGATCACCTGGATCTGCTCGCCAATCACGATTTCCGCACTCTGATGCGCGTGACGCGTCTGAAAGAAGAAGTACTGAAAGAGGCGGTAAATCTGATCCAGTCTCTGGATCCGCGCCCTGGTCAGTCGATCCAGACCAGCGAACCGGAATATGTGATTCCGGATGTTCTGGTGCGCAAACATAACGGCCGCTGGACGGTGGAGCTGAACTCCGACAGCATTCCACGTCTGCAAATCAACCAGCATTATGCCGCAATGGGCGGCGGCGCTCGTAACGATGCCGATAATCAGTTCATCCGCAGTAATTTGCAGGAAGCGAAGTGGTTGATCAAAAGCCTCGAGAGCCGCAACGACACGCTGTTGCGCGTTAGCCGCTGCATTGTGGAGCAGCAGCAAGCCTTTTTTGAACAAGGCGAAGAATTTATGAAACCGATGGTGCTGGCCGATATCGCCCAGGCCGTCGAGATGCACGAGTCGACGATTTCTCGTGTAACGACCCAGAAGTACCTGCACAGTCCTCGCGGCATTTTCGAGCTGAAGTATTTCTTCTCCAGCCATGTAAATACCGAAGGTGGTGGCGAAGCCTCCTCTACCGCTATTCGCGCGCTGGTGAAGAAATTGATCGCCGCAGAAAACCCTGCAAAACCGCTGAGCGACAGTAAGCTGACGACCCTGCTTTCCGATCAAGGAATCATGGTGGCGCGGCGTACCGTTGCGAAGTATCGAGAATCTTTATCCATTCCGCCGTCGAATCAGCGTAAACAGCTGGTTTGACCCAACCGATAAGGAAGACACTATGCAGCTTAACATCACAGGACAAAACGTCGAGATCACTGATGCTCTGCGTGAATTTGTGACCAATAAATTCGCCAAACTTGAACAGTATTTCGAAAGGATTAATCAGGTCTATATTGTGTTGAAAGTGGAGAAAGTGACTCACACCTCGGATGCGACGCTCCATGTCAATGGCGGCGAGTTGCATGCCAGTGCGGAAGGGCAGGATATGTACGCTGCTATCGACGGTTTGATCGATAAACTGGCGCGGCAGCTCACGAAGCATAAAGATAAACTGAAACAGCACTAATTGTCCGAGCGTCCGTCTGGCGCGTTGCACCCTACCGCAACCCGGTAGGGTGGCTGGCTCTGGCGTCGCTCAGGTGAAATTATGATGAATAACGATTCCGCTCTTCAATTGAGCAATGTCCTTAACCAGGAATGTACCCGTAGCGGCGTTCACTGCCAGAGTAAAAAACGTGCTCTGGAAATCATCAGTGAACTGGCGGCAAAACAGTTAGGCTTACCGCCACAAGTCGTCTTTGAAGCGATTCTTACGCGCGAGAAAATGGGCAGCACCGGCATTGGAAACGGTATCGCCATTCCTCACGGTAAGCTTGAAGAAGACACGCTTCGCGCCGTTGGCGTTTTTGTGCAACTCGAAACGCCCATTGCCTTCGACGCTATCGATAATCAGCCTGTCGATCTGCTGTTTGCCCTGTTGGTGCCAGCGGATCAAACCAAAACGCATCTGCATACGCTCTCGCTGGTCGCCAAAAGGCTGGCGGACAAGACTATCTGCCGGCGCCTGCGCAGCGCGCAAAGTGATGAAGAGCTATATCAAATCATCACGCAGACGGAAGGTGAAAGCGACGATGCGTAACGGGAAGGAAACCTTTTTATCAGTTGTACTGAGGAGAAATGGTTCATGGTCCTGATGATCGTCAGTGGTCGTTCGGGTTCAGGGAAATCCGTCGCTCTGCGCGCCCTGGAAGATATGGGTTTTTATTGCGTCGACAACCTGCCGGTCGTGCTACTGCCAGAGCTGGCGCAGACGCTTGCCGAGCGCCAGACTTCCGCTGCTGTCAGTATCGATGTGCGAAATATGCCGGAGTCACCGGAAATTTTTGAACAGGCGATGAGCAATCTGCCGGATGCCTTTTCACCGCAGTTATTGTTTCTCGATGCCGATCGCAACACGCTCATCCGCCGTTACAGCGATACGCGTCGCCTGCATCCACTTTCCAGTAAAAATCTGTCGCTTGAAAGCGCGATTGACGAAGAGAGCAACTTGCTGGAGCCGCTGCGTTCACGTGCGGATCTGATTGTCGATACGTCGGAAATGTCGGTGCATGAACTGGCAGAAATGCTGCGTACGCGCCTGTTAGGTAAGCGCGAACGTGAACTGACCATGGTGTTTGAATCCTTCGGTTTCAAACATGGTATTCCTATCGATGCGGATTACGTCTTTGACGTTCGCTTCCTGCCGAACCCGCACTGGGATCCTAAATTGCGCCCGATGACCGGCCTCG
The DNA here is from genome assembly GCF_900184035.1 of Kosakonia pseudosacchari. Taxonomy (GTDB): domain Bacteria; phylum Pseudomonadota; class Gammaproteobacteria; order Enterobacterales; family Enterobacteriaceae; genus Kosakonia; species Kosakonia pseudosacchari. The sequence continues at coordinate 58,070 of NZ_FXWP01000010.1, read as the reverse complement.
ACAAACCCGTCGCGGCGTTCCTCGACAGACATACGGAAGTGCACAATTTTATCTACCAGACGCGTAGTTATCTCGAGTTGTGGCTACCGATGCTGGAGACCAACAACCGTAGTTACCTGACCGTGGCCATCGGTTGTACCGGCGGTAAACATCGCTCCGTCTATGTCGCCGAACAACTGGCGGATTATTTCCGCTCGCGCGGTAAGAACGTTCAATCCCGTCACCGTACGCTGGAAAAACGCAAAACATGACCGTAAAACAAACCGTTGAGATCACCAATAAGCTGGGGATGCATGCGCGCCCGGCCATGAAACTGTTTGAACTGGTACAGGGCTTCGATGCGGAAGTGCTGCTGCGCAATGATGAAGGCACCGAAGCAGAAGCCAGCAGCGTGATTGCGCTGCTGATGCTGGATTCTGCAAAAGGTCGGCAAATTGAAGTGGAGGCCAGCGGCCCGCAGGAAGAAGAAGCGCTGGCAGCTGTGATTGCACTGTTTAACGCCGGGTTTGATGAAGATTAATTTAGTACAACTTGTTGCGCGCTAAGAACGCTTCCCCACCCAGTTGCCGCATCTGCCGCAGGATCCATGCCTGACGGCTGCGTACATAGCCAGAGGGCGCGGCGGCCTGAAAACGAATCGGATTTGGCAATACGGCGGCCAGTAGCGCCGCTTCTGACATGGTTAAGCGGCTCGCCGGTTTATGAAAATAGCGCTGCGAGGCCTCCTCGACACCAAATACGCCGTCCCCGAACTCTGCGATATTCAGGTACACGGTCAGGATCCGCCGCTTGGTCCACACGGCTTCCATCCCTAGCGTCAGCCCTGCTTCCAGCCCTTTGCGCACCCAGCTTTTTCCATCCCATAGCAGCAGGTTTTTCACCGTCTGTTGTGAGATCGTCGAGGCACCGCGAATACGGTTCTCATGCCGCTCGTTATGTGAGAGCGCTTTCTCAATGGCGCTAAAATCCAGCCCCCAGTGTTCAGGAAAACGCTGATCTTCAGCGGCCACCACGGCCAGCGCCATCCACGGCGAAATATCATCCATACCGACCCAGTCGGAATGCGCGACATAGCCAAAGTCGCCGCTAAACCACGCGCCCAACTGGCGTTCCACCATCACGGCGGAAAAAGGAACCGGCAGGAAACTGAACAGCACAATGCCGCCCCCCCAGAAGAGCGCCAGTACGCATAACACCCGCAGAGCAATACGCTTAAAAGTGGCTTTCAGCGGACCGCGAAACCATTTCCTCATTCGGCCAGCACCAGCACGCGCGCTACCAGCTTTTCGATACCGGAAGCAGCCTGCGCGATGTCTTCCGCCAGCATATATGCAGGCGTCGTTACTACTTTGTGTTCTTCGTCGACAACAATATCGTCGACCGGGCACGGCACATGCTCGGCCCCCATCTCTTCCAGCACTTCTGCGGTATCAATATCCGTGCCGATCGTCAGGCGTAGTGGAAAATCGAAAATTTTCGGCAACATCGCCGGTGCGATGCACATAAAACCGAGCGGTTTTCCTGCCTCATGCATCTCCAGCGCCAGCGTTTTAAGACTGCTGTCAACGGTGCATTCACTGCCGAGGCTGGCAAAGTTACTGAGATTTTTCGCCGCGCCAAAACCACCCGGTACAATCAGCGCATCCAGATCGTTTGCAGATGCCTGCGATAACGGCTGGACATTACCACGAGCAATACGGGCGGCTTCAATCAGCACATTACGTCGCTCAGCCAGCGTTTCGCCCGTGACGTGATTTACCACATCGCTTTGCCATTTATCGGGGGCGAAACAGACCGCCTGCGCACCATGACGGGCAATGGCTAACAGCGTAATCACCGCTTCATGAATCTCCGAGCCGTCATACACGCCTGCACCGCTGAGAATCACGCCGACTTTTTTCATTTTGCTCATCCTTTATGCAACGCACTAACATACTGATGATAATTAAAAATTTTGATAAGGGAGCCTTGCTTCACACATTTCACTGATTGATGTAACAAATCATTTAAGATTTGCTATCTTATGTGCGTGTGGTCGAATTTTTTCAGGCTACGCCCTTGCAAAAAAACAACTCAATTACGGCGCAGCCACGATTTCCCTGGTGTTGGCGCAGTATTCGCGCACCCCGGTTAATCCGGGGTCATTTTTTTCCAGCGTCCGCTACCCAGGCTTTTAACACCGCCACATCGTTGCGCCACTCCTGCTTCATCTCTTCCACCCAGTCACCGACGTTATCCCACCACGCAGGCAGATCGGGGGACTGAATCTGCTGACCAAGCTGTTGCAAATGACGCAGCCCGACAGAACCCGCAGCGCCTTTAATTTTATGGCCCTCTTCCACAATCCCTTTTTGGTCGCGCGCGGTCAGGTTTGATTCAAGCACGCTCAAATAGCCCGGCATCATTTTTTCAAACACATCCAGTCCGTCGGTAATTAATTTCGGCCCGACCAGCTCGATATATTGCTCAAGCATGGCGGTATCAAGCAGCGTTTGTACTTTACTGTTGTCCATGGTTGTCACCGGTTCCTCCTCACTTTCACTCGCATCCCAGAACTTTTTAATCATGGCAGTTAATGCCGGGACTGCCAGCGGTTTGCTCAGTACATCATCCATGCCCGCATCGAGGTATTCCTGTTTGTCTTTCAGCACGTTGGCGGTAAGCGCCACCAGCGGCGGTAACTCCTCACGCGCGTAACGGCGGGTCAACTCCCGTGAAATATCCAACCCGGTCATATCCGGCAACTGAATGTCCAGCAACACCAAATCGTATTCACCCGGCGTGAACATCTCCAGCGCGGCAGTGCCGGTCATGGCGACATCCACGCTGCTGCCCAGTTTTTCCAGCACCGAACGCGCGACAATCACGTTCAGCTCGATATCTTCTACCAGCAGCACATGTAACGCCGGAAGCGGCATATCATCATCTTCAAACGCGTCTTCAACTTCTTCCGCCACCGCCGGTGCGTGAATGGTCAGCGTAAATATTGAACCCGCCCCCGGCTCACTGCTGACGGTAATGTCGCCGCCCATGTTCTTCGCCAGACGGCGTGAAACGGCCAGGCCAATGCCAGTGCCCGTCGCCGGTTTACCGCCGTGGCTGTCTTTCACCTGGTAATACATGGCGAAAATTTTATCCTGCTCATCGCGCGGAATACCGATCCCGGAATCCTGCACTTCAAAGTGCAGCATATCGCCTTCGTCGTAACGCACGCGCACCTCCACCTGCCCTTCACGGGTAAATTTGACGGCGTTACTGATAAGGTTCCACAGGATCTGGCGCAAACGCGTACCGTCCGTAATGACCTGATGCGGCAGTGGCAACGTGGGCTCAAGGACAAAGCGCAACCCTTTCTGGTGCGCCTGCAGGGCGGAGAGGTTTTCCAGATCGGCCAGGAAGCTGGTGAAATCAAGCGGTTGGTTATCCAACTGAACTTTGCGCCGCTCCATTTTATCCATGTCGATAATATCGTTGAAAATGTTGCCGAGCGTTACGGCGGAGACATGGATTGTCTTCAGGTATTTTTCCTGCTCTTGCGTTAAATCGGTATCCAACAGGATCCGGCTTAACCCAACAATGCCATTCAGCGGCGTACGCAGTTCGTGGCTGATAGTGGAAATAAAGGTAGTCTTATCCCGGCTGGCACGCTCAAGCGCGTCCTGGTAGCGTTTACGCTCAGTGATATCGCGACCAAAGCCCATCAGTCCGTGGCGTTTACCCACGCGATCGTAATAAGGCACTTTGCGGATCTCGAAACAGGCTTTGCGACCATCCGGGTAATCCAGCCACTGTTCGTAGGTTAAAGAGACGTTGTGACGGAAGACTTTCTCGTCGGTTTCAATCACTTTTTCCGCCGCTTCCGGGGAATAGACATCCTGCGGTTTAAGATGAATAAGCTGTTTCTCGCTCTTACCGGTTAGCAGCTCCATCGCCCGGTTACAGCCGGAGAACTCTTTATCTTCGTTGCGATAGAACACCAGATCCGGCGAGGCGTCGAGGAAGGAACGCAGAAAAGAGGATTGCTGTTCGAGCTGGATTTGCGTCTGCTCACGCTCCTGCATCTCTATTTTTAACTGTTCAAAGGTTTCCTGGCGCTCTGCTTCCGCTTTCTCGCGGTCGCTGATCTCCTGGTTAAGCTTGGCAATATTGTCTTTCAACTGCACATTGAGCTTCAGGTCACGCTCGCGCATTTCTTCCAGTTTCTCAACCAGCCGCGACAAACGCTGACGCGACTCTTCGAGCTGCTCAACCACTACCGATAAGAAATAGACCGCCCACGGCGTAATCAGCAGGCCAAAAAAGATGGAGCGAATAACATCAATGCTTTCCACTTGCCCCTGCAACACCATGGTAACGGCCATTTGCACCACGATGGCCAGCACCACTAGCGCCAACGCAAGCAACATGGAAAAACGCACCAGACCTAGCTTCATCATCAGGTCGACGTAATATTGCGCCAGTAAACGGATTTGCTTCATAGAGATTTCCTCGAACAATTCCGCTCAATAATACTCAATTCTGAGCAAGGCGTTGAAGCTTGTGCGAAAAATGCTGAGGTGATTAGCGTTTCGCGATGAGATCAGACGGGAAATTGCCAGCAACGCCCCAGCGCAGAACCTTGCCCGCCCTGCTCTTTCAGGTAACGATCCAGCTCTACCATTCCCGTCCAGCGGTTTTCACACCACAGCGGGGCAAGCAGTGTCGGGCGGCGTGCGCTGGCGGAAACACGGTGGAAAATCACCTCCGGCGGCGTATGGCGAATCATTTCGCCAGCGATCACGGTGTACTCTTCCAGCCCTATTCCATTCAGGCGCCCCGCCTCCCATGCCTTCGCCATAATGCTGCCTTTCACAATATGTAAAGGATGGAGCTTGATGCCGTCGACGCCAGTCTCTACAACACGCTGTATCGTCTCCAGGCACTCCACTTGGCGTTCGCCGGGTAAGCCGACGATAAGATGCGTGCAGACTTTCAGGCCGCGCTCACGGGCTTGCTGTGTTGTGTGTTGATAACAGGCGAAGTCGTGCCCACGATTGATCCGATGCAGCGTTTTATCATGCGCGGTCTGCAAACCCAGCTCCAGCCACACTTCATAGCCCTGCTCGCGGTATTCGCACAGCAAATCCAGCACAGCTTCTGGTACGCAATCCGGACGTGTTCCCACGCACAAGCCAACAATATTCGCCTGACTGACTGCTTGCTGGTACATCGAGCGCAGCACCTGCACTTCCGCCCAGGTGCTGGTGTACGCCTGGAAATAAGCGAGATAGCGCCGGGCGCGATTCACCAACTGCGCCTGGTGAGCAAGCTGTGCGGCAATAGATTGATGCTGCTGCGTTTCGTCAGCAAAAGAGGCGACATTACAGAAAGTGCAACCGCCGCGACCAAGGGTGCCATCGCGATTAGGGCAGCTAAAGCCGCCATGTAAGGTCAGTTTATGGACTTTTTCGCCATAGCGGCGGGCAAGATCCCCACCAAACATATTGACTAATTTCTGTAACTGCATAATCTGAGAGGCCGCCCAAATAAAAGGGCGTAGCCTGCCACTTTTAGCTTTCGTCGGCGATGACCTGGATCAATCGCCCGGGAAGGCTTTTATTCATTGCATAATCAGTCAATATAATCGCAATTTCATTCACCCTAAAGACGATTACTTTTCCTTATGTCGCTGCGTTATTTTGCAGAAATACTATCACCCGTGAAAAACAGTGCGTTCATGCGACTCCAGAGCGCATAGCAGAATAAAAATCTGCTATTAAAACCTCACTCAGAATAGAACATCATAAACAGCGCTTTTAGATAGTGAGTCAGATCACACTATGCTGCCGCTTAGTAACGCGTTCATTGAATGTAAAAATGATTAAATAATCATAAAAATCAATTATATAAATATGTTTTAGCACTTTTTTGTATAAATAAGCTCGGCATTTGACCTGTGTACGGATTCCCGATAACTTGGGAATCCGCTGGAAGCTTTCTGGATGAGCAGTCTGCTCATCATATTTATGCAGTAATTGAGATTCCCTCTTAAGCAAGTCCTCAACACTTGTGTATCGATGCGAAAAGGAAATTAAAGAGGGCGACATGCGAGGCAATTGCCCCGTCGCCATGCTCTTTTTGTGCCTGTGCGTAACGTTCTGGAGGGGCTCTCGTAGAGCCTGGGGAGGTTCACTGATATGTTGTACGATAAATCTCTTGAGAGAGATAACTGTGGTTTCGGCCTGATCGCCCACATAGAAGGCGAACCTAGCCACAAGGTAGTGCGTACCGCTATTCACGCACTGGCCCGAATGCAGCACCGTGGCGCGATTCTCGCTGACGGCAAAACCGGTGACGGTTGCGGCCTGCTGCTGCAAAAACCCGATCGTTTTTTCCGTATCGTTGCGGAAGAACGCGGCTGGCGTTTAGCCAAAAACTACGCCGTTGGTATGCTGTTCCTGAACCAGGACCCCGATAAAGCCAACGCGTCGCGCCGTATCGTAGAAGAAGAACTTCAACGTGAAACCCTGTCGATTGTCGGCTGGCGCGATGTGCCAACCAACGAAGGGGTGCTCGGTGAAATCGCCCTCTCCTCGCTGCCTCGTATTGAGCAAATTTTTGTTAACGCCCCTGCGGGCTGGCGTCCGCGCGATATGGAGCGCCGCCTGTTTATCGCCCGTCGTCGTATCGAAAAACGCCTGCAGGAAGATAAAGAGTTCTACGTATGTAGTCTCTCGAATCTGGTGAACATCTATAAAGGTCTGTGTATGCCGGCGGATCTGCCGCGCTTCTACCTGGACCTGGCGGATCTGCGTCTGGAATCAGCCATTTGCCTGTTCCACCAGCGCTTCTCCACCAACACCGTTCCACGCTGGCCGCTGGCGCAGCCTTTCCGCTACCTGGCGCACAATGGTGAAATCAACACCATTACCGGTAACCGCCAGTGGGCACGCGCACGTACTTACAAATTCCAGACGCCGCTGATCCCGGATCTGCATGACGCCGCGCCATTCGTCAACGAAACCGGCTCCGACTCCAGCTCCATGGATAACATGCTCGAGCTGCTGCTGGCTGGCGGGATGGATATTGTGCGCGCCATGCGTTTGCTGGTGCCGCCAGCATGGCAGAACAACCCGGAGATGGATCCGGATCTGCGCAGCTTCTTTGACTTTAACTCCATGCATATGGAACCGTGGGACGGCCCGGCGGGCATCGTGATGTCCGATGGTCGCTTCGCCGCCTGTAACCTCGACCGTAACGGCCTGCGCCCGGCGCGCTATGTCATCACCAAAGACAAGCTCATCACCTGCGCCTCTGAAGTGGGGATTTGGGATTACCAGCCGGATGAAGTGGTCGAAAAAGGTCGCGTTGGCCCTGGCGAGCTGATGGTTATCGATACTCGCGGTGGGCGTATTCTGCACTCCGCTGAAACCGATGACGATCTGAAAAGCCGCCACCCGTACAAAGAGTGGATGGAGAAAAACGTCCGCCGTCTGGTGCCGTTCGAAGACCTGCCGGATGAAGAAGTCGGCACCCGCGAACTGGACGACGACCTGCTGGCAAGCTACCAGAAACAGTTTAATTACAGCTTCGAAGAGCTGGATTCAGTGATTCGTGTGCTGGGTGAAAACGGCCAGGAAGCGGTCGGCTCAATGGGCGATGACACGCCGTTTGCCGTGCTCTCCAGCCAGCCGCGCATTATTTATGACTACTTCCGCCAGCAGTTCGCGCAGGTCACCAACCCGCCTATCGATCCACTGCGTGAAGCGCACGTGATGTCGCTGGCGACCAGCATTGGCCGCGAGATGAACGTTTTCTGCGAAGCGGAAGGCCAGGCCCACCGTTTGAGCTTTAAATCGCCGATCCTGCTGTTCTCTGATTTCAAACAGCTGACGACGATGAAAGAGGAGCACTACCGCGCCGATAAGCTGGATATCACTTTCGACGTGACGGAAACCACGCTGGAAGAGACCATCAAAGCGCTGTGCGACAAAGCCGAGCAGATGGTGCGTAACGGCACGGTTCTGCTGGTGCTCTCTGACCGTAATATCGCCAAAAACCGTCTGCCGGTTCCGGCGCCGATGGCCGTTGGCGCGATTCAGACCCGCCTGGTGGATAAGAGCCTGCGCTGCGACGCCAACATTATTGTCGAAACCGCAAGCGCCCGTGATCCGCACCACTTCGCGGTGCTGCTGGGCTTCGGCGCGACGGCAATCTACCCGTACCTGGCCTATGAGACGCTGGCGAAACTGGTGGACAGCAAAGCCATCGAAAAAGATTACCGCACGGTGATGCTGAACTACCGTAACGGCATCAACAAAGGGCTGTACAAGATCATGTCCAAAATGGGCATTTCGACTATCGCCTCTTACCGCTGTTCGAAACTGTTTGAAGCCGTCGGCCTGCACGATGACGTGTCCGGGCTGTGCTTCCAAGGCGTGGTCAGCCGTATCGGCGGCGCAGGCTTTGCCGATTTCCAGCAGGATCTGCTGAACCTTTCCAAACGTGCATGGCTGGCGCGTAAGCCGCTGGAGCAAGGTGGTTTGCTGAAATATGTCCACGGCGGCGAGTACCATGCGTACAACCCGGATGTGGTGCGTACGCTGCAACAAGCGGTACAGAGCGGCGAATACAGCGATTACCAGCAATACGCGAAGCTGGTAAACGAGCGCCCGGCGGCAACGCTGCGCGATCTGCTGGCGATTACGCCAAACGGCGAAGCGGTGAGCCTGAAAGATGTTGAACCGGCGACGGAGCTGTTTAAACGCTTCGATACCGCAGCGATGTCCATCGGCGCGCTGAGCCCGGAAGCGCACGAAGCACTGGCGGAAGCGATGAACAGCCTTGGCGGTTTTTCTAACTCCGGCGAAGGCGGCGAAGATCCGGCGCGCTACGGCACCAATAAAGTGTCGCGCATCAAACAGGTGGCCTCCGGTCGTTTTGGCGTTACGCCTGCGTATCTGGTCAACGCGGATGTTATTCAGATCAAAGTGGCTCAGGGGGCAAAACCGGGCGAAGGTGGTCAGTTACCGGGTGATAAAGTCACGCCGTACATCGCCAAACTGCGCTACTCCGTGCCTGGCGTTACGCTTATTTCCCCGCCGCCGCACCACGATATTTACTCTATCGAGGATCTGGCGCAGCTGATTTTCGACCTGAAACAGGTCAACCCGAAAGCGATGATTTCCGTCAAACTGGTCTCCGAACCAGGTGTTGGCACCATCGCGACCGGCGTGGCGAAAGCCTACGCTGACCTTATCACTATCGCCGGTTATGACGGTGGTACCGGCGCAAGCCCGCTCTCTTCGGTGAAATATGCCGGTTGTCCGTGGGAGCTTGGTCTGGTTGAAACCCAACAGGCACTGGTGGCTAACGGCCTGCGTCATAAGATCCGTTTGCAGGTGGATGGCGGTCTGAAAACCGGCCAGGACATCATCAAAGCGGCGATTCTGGGGGCGGAAAGCTTTGGTTTCGGTACCGGCCCGATGGTGGCGCTGGGCTGTAAATATCTGCGAATTTGTCACCTGAACAACTGCGCGACCGGTGTGGCAACCCAGGACGAGAAGCTGCGTAAAAACCACTATCACGGCCTGCCGTTCAAAGTGACCAACTACTTTGAATTTATCGCCCGTGAAACCCGCGAGCTGATGGCGCAACTGGGCGTGAAACGTCTGGTGGATCTGATTGGTCGCACCGACCTGCTCAAAGAGCTTGATGGCTTTACCGCCAAGCAGCAAAAACTGGATCTGTCGAAACTGCTGGAGACGGCAGAACCGCACCCAGGTAAAGCGCTGTACTGCACCGAGCACAACCCGCCGTTTGATAATGGCGTACTGAACGCGCAGTTGCTGCAACAGGCGAAACCGTTTGTCGATGAGAAGCAGAGCAAAACCTTCTGGTTCGATATTCGCAACACCGATCGTTCCGTCGGCGCGCTGTTGTCGGGTTATATCGCGCAGACGCATGGCGACCAAGGGCTGGCGGCAGATCCGATCAAGGCACACTTTAGCGGCACCGCAGGCCAGAGCTTCGGCGTGTGGAACGCAGGCGGCGTGGAGCTGTATCTGACGGGCGACGCGAACGACTATGTGGGTAAAGGTATGGCTGGCGGCTTGCTGGCAGTACGTCCGCCGGTGGGTTCTGCTTTCCGCAGCCACGAAGCGAGCATTATTGGTAACACCTGTCTGTATGGCGCAACCGGCGGTCGTTTGTACGCCGCAGGCCGTGCGGGTGAGCGTTTCGCGGTCCGTAACTCTGGCGCAATCACCGTGGTGGAAGGTATCGGCGATAACGGCTGTGAATACATGACCGGCGGCATTGTCTGCGTATTGGGTCGAACCGGTGTTAACTTTGGCGCGGGGATGACGGGCGGTTTCGCCTATGTACTGGATGAAGATGGTGAATTCCGTAAACGCGTGAACCCGGAGCTGGTGGAAGTGCTGAGCGTCGATGACCTCGCCATCCACGAAGAGCACTTGCGTGGTCTTATCACCGAGCATGTGCAGCATACCGGTTCGCAGCGCGGTGAAGAGATCCTGGCGAACTGGCCAGCCTTCTCCAGCAAATTCGCGCTGGTTAAGCCGAAGTCCAGCGATGTGAAAGCACTGTTGGGTCACCGTAGTCGTAGCGCAGCAGAGCTGCGTGTGCAGGCGCAGTAAGGGGTAGCAATGAGTCAGAACGTGTACCAGTTTATCGACTTGCAGCGCGTTGATCCGCCGAAGAAAGCGCTGAAGATCCGTAAAATTGAATTTGTTGAAATCTATGAGCCGTTTTCAGAAGGCCAGGCCAAAGCACAGGCAGATCGCTGCCTCTCCTGCGGCAACCCTTACTGCGAGTGGAAATGCCCGGTCCATAACTACATCCCGAACTGGCTGAAACTGGCAAATGAGGGGCGTATTTTTGAAGCGGCTGAGCTGTCGCATCAGACCAACACCCTGCCGGAAGTATGCGGCCGCGTTTGCCCGCAAGACCGGTTGTGTGAAGGTTCCTGTACGCTGAACGACGAGTTTGGCGCGGTGACCATCGGCAACATTGAACGCTATATCAATGACAAAGCGTTCGAAATGGGCTGGCGCCCGGATTTGACCGGTGTGAAACAGACCGATAAGCGCGTGGCGATTATTGGTGCAGGCCCGGCAGGCCTGGCGTGTGCCGATGTACTGACCCGCAACGGTGTAAAAGCGGTGGTGTTCGATCGCCACCCGGAGATCGGCGGCCTGCTGACCTTCGGTATTCCGGCCTTTAAGCTGGAAAAAGAGGTGATGATCCGCCGTCGTGAAATTTTCACCGGCATGGGTATTGAGTTCAAACTCAATACCGAAGTGGGTCGCGACGTGCAGATTGACGAGCTGCTGAAAGAGTACGACGCGGTGTTCCTTGGCGTCGGGACTTATCAGTCGATGCGCGGCGGACTGGAAAATGAAGACGCAAACGGCGTCTTCGATGCACTGCCGTTCCTCATCGCCAACACCAAGCAGATTATGGGCTTTGGCGAAACGCCGGAAGAACCGTATGTCAGCATGGAAGGCAAACGTGTTGTGGTGCTTGGCGGTGGCGATACCGCGATGGACTGTGTGCGCACTTCAGTACGCCAGGGCGCGACGCACGTTATCTGTGCCTATCGCCGTGATGAGGAGAACATGCCAGGTTCGAAACGCGAAGTGAAAAACGCGCGTGAAGAAGGCGTCGAGTTCCAGTTTAACGTGCAGCCGCTGGGCATTGAAATCAATGCCAATGGTAAAGTGTGCGGTGTGAAGATGGCACGCACCGAAATGGGCGCGCCGGATGCGAAAGGCCGTCGCCGTGCGGAAATTGTTGCCGGTTCCGAACATGTGGTTCCGGCTGACGCTGTTGTCATGGCGTTTGGTTTCCGCCCACACAGCATGGAGTGGCTGGCAAAACACAGCGTTGAGCTGGATTCGCAGGGCCGTGTGATTGCGCCAGAAGGCAGCGAAAATGCGTTCCAGACCAGCAACCCAAAAATCTTTGCTGGCGGCGACATCGTGCGTGGCTCTGACTTGGTGGTAACGGCGATTGCCGAAGGCCGTAAGGCGGCGGACGGCATCCTGAACTACCTCGAAGTGTAATATCCATGTAGCGACCCAAAAGGAGGCTTCGGCCTCCTTTTTTATACGCATTTTAAAGGTAAAAAAAAGCAGAACCGTCAGGTTCTGCTTTCCAGGTTATTTCACCACGCGCAGCGATGGACGCCCACCGCGCGGCGGCGGATCGTCATCAGGGCTGTTATCGTGATCGTCTTCGTGATCGGGTTTATCACCGTCGATAACCGACATCACCGTCTCGTTTTCCTGCGCAGAAGTATTGTCGTCATCGTTCAGGCCGACGACCTCTTCATCGTACGCGGCTTCCGGTTCAAACATCGTACCGGCACCGTTTTCACGGGCATAAACCGCCAACACGGCGGCCATTGGCACTTCAACCTGACGCGGCACGCCGCCGAAGCGCGCGTTGAAACGCACTTCGTCATTCGCCAGTTCCAGATTGCCGACCGCGCGCGGTGCAATGTTCAACACGATCTGCCCGTCACGCGCATACTCCATCGGCACGCGTACGCCCGGCAACGTCACATCAACAACCAGATGCGGCGTAAGCTGGTTATCCAGCAGCCATTCGTAGAAGGCCCGCAGTAAATACGGACGGCGTGGAGACAGTTGTGACAAATCCATTCAGTTAACCCCGGCCCAGGCGCATTTCGCGCTCGGCTTCTGTCAGAGAGGCAAGGAAGGAATCACGCTCGAAAACGCGTGTCATATACCCTTTCAGCTCTTTCGCACCGGCACCGCTCAGTTCGATACCCAGTACCGGCAGACGCCACAGCAGCGGAGCGAGGTAGCAGTCAACCAGGCTGAACTCATCGTTCAGGAAGTAAGGTTTCTGGGTGAACAGCGGGCCAATCGCCAACAGTTCTTCACGCAGCTGTTTACGCGCCGCGTCCGCCTGTGCGCCACTGCTGTTCTGGATGGTATTCATCAGCGAATACCAGTCCTTCTCAATACGATGCATGTACAGACGGCTCTCACCGCGCGCCACCGGGTAAACCGGCATTAACGGCGGGTGCGGGAAACGTTCGTCCAGATATTCCATAATGATGCGTGATTCCCACAGGGTGAGTTCACGATCTACAAGTGTCGGTACGCTTTGATTCGGGTTGAGGTCAATCAGATCCTGAGGAGGATTATCCTTTTCCACGTGCTCAATTTCGAAGCTGACACCTTTTTCGGCCAGCACGATACGGACCTGATGGCTATAGATGTCCACAGGACCAGAAAACAGCGTCATTACCGAACGTTTGTTGGCAGCGACAGCCATGAAAACCTCCAGGTATATATTCAGAATTTACTGCTACCGGACTTAATCGACCGGTCAGATGTTGAGTTAACTACCCGCGCGTACTGTCACTCTCGTTGTAAGGCAAACAAAAAATGAACAATCCCAGCCATTTGGGCAGAAAATTGGATGATAGTTTACCAGATTTTGCGGGCTTTGTGGTGAGGGGATTCTGGAAATGCTGAAAAAGAAGAGATAATCAATGGATTGCTGTGGATAACACGATCTTTATCCATAAAAAAACCCGGTTCGCACCGGGTTTTTTCGCCAATCGTTCTGCCGAAGCAGAAACCAATTAACGTTTGGAGAACTGCGGACGACGACGTGCTTTGCGCAGACCGACTTTTTTACGTTCAACCTGACGCGCGTCACGAGTGACGAAGCCAGCTTTACGCAGTTCGGAACGCAGGGACTCGTCGTACTCCATCAGAGCGCGGGTGATACCGTGACGGATCGCACCAGCCTGACCGGAGATACCACCACCTTTAACGGTGATGTACAGGTCCAATTTTTCAACCATGTCGACCAGTTCCAGCGGCTGACGAACTACCATGCGGGCAGTTTCACGACCGAAGTACTGTTCCAGCGAACGCTGGTTGATTACGATTTTACCGTTGCCCGGTTTGATAAACACGCGAGCGGCGGAGCTTTTGCGGCGACCAGTGCCGTAGTATTGATTTTCAGCCATTGCCTATAATCCCGATTAGATGTCAAGAACTTGCGGTTGCTGTGCCGCGTGGTTGTGCTCGTTGCCAGCGTAAACTTTCAGTTTACGGTACATAGCACGACCCAGCGGACCTTTTGGCAGCATGCCTTTAACCGCGATTTCAATCACACGCTCAGGACGGCGAGCAATCATCTCTTCAAAGGTCGCTTCTTTGATACCACCGATGTGGCCGGTGTGGTGGTAATACATTTTGTCTTCGCGCTTGTTGCCGGTTACAGCAACTTTTTCTGCGTTCAGAACGATGATGTAATCACCTGTATCAACGTGCGGAGTGTATTCCGCTTTATGCTTACCGCGCAGGCGACGAGCCAGTTCGGAAGCCAGACGGCCCAGGGTTTTACCGGTCGCGTCAACAACATACCAGTCGCGTTTTACGGTTTCTGGTTTAGCTGTAAAAGTTTTCATTAAAAGCTTACCCAAATAATTAGTTACACGTTGGTGAACACCCAAACGTTTAGTCAGTTGAGGTTCACACGACAAAGTCCGGCAAACCTACCCCTTCGAATAGCTTATGCCGACACAGAGAAAGTTTCGGGAAAAAAACCTTCTTGTAACGTGGGGTCGCAGGATTATAGAGAAGTCGGGGTCAAAGATCGACCCCTTTTCGTGATTTGACGCAGGTTTTGTCGCCCTCTGGCAAGAAAAGAAGGCAAGGCCGCATCAGGGCATATGTGCGCGTTTCAGGTATTCTTCGCTCTGCATCTCCTGCAAGCGAGATAAACAGCGCTGGAACTCAAACTTCAGCCGCTCGCCCTGGTAGATGTTATGCAGCGCTGCCGCAGCGCTAACCACCAGCTTCACGTGGCGCTCGTAGAACTCATCCACCAGCGCGATAAACCGCCGCGCTTCGCTCTCCATCAGCGGCGTCATCACCGGCACATCAAACAACATCACCGTATGAAAGAGCCGTGAAAGCGCAATATAGTCATGCTGGCTGCGGGCATCCACGCAAAGGGTAGAAAACGACACCGCCAGCGTCTGGTTTTCCACACCCAGCGTTGGCAATGGTCGATGATTAATCTCTAGTTCCGGCGCGTTTTGTCGTGCCGCCCCCGCCAATGCCAGCCACAGTTTGTCCATCTGCTGAGCAGTACTGCCATCTAACGGCGTTAACCACAGGTGCGCCTGCGTCAGTGTCCGCAGGCGATAATCGACACCCGCATCGACATTCATGACGTCGCAAAACTGTTTAATCGCGTCGATAGCGGGTAAAAACCGCGACCGCTGCAAACCGTTACGGTACAGTTCATCCGGCGGAATATTCGAGGTCGCCACCAGCGTGATACCGCGTGCGAATAGCGCTTTCATCAGCCCACCAAGCAGCATGGCGTCGGTGATATCTGAGACAAAAAATTCGTCAAAGCACAGCACATCAGTTTCGGCTTTAAAGCGATCGGCCACGATTTCCAGCGGATCGCTTTGCCCCTGCAGCGAGGTCAGCTCTTCATGGACGCGCAGCATAAAGCGGTGAAAGTGCAGACGCTGTTTACGCTCGCCGGGCAGGCTTTGATAGAACATGTCCATCAGCCAGGTTTTTCCCCGCCCGACGCCGCCCCACATATAGAGACCACGTACAGGTGCGGCTTCTTTCCGCTCAGGTTTGCCGAGCAGCTTGCCAAACTTCGCCATCAAGCCGCCACTTTGCGGCGCGGCGGGTTCGCTGCGGTTAATTAATGCCTGGTAAATGACATCCAGCCGCGAGACGGCTTCTTTTTGCACATCATCCGGTTGATGGCTACCCTCGTTCAGGGCATTTAAATATCGCGATGTTGGGGAAAGGCTCTGCATGGTGTTGTTGTTATTCCTTGAAAATCGATCCGCCCCCACAGGGTTGACGAAAAAAAGGCCGTTCTACACTACGCGATGCTGCGTCAGGATTCCACTTCTGCACGATTAGCGGTTATAGTGGCACAATCAGGCGCAGGCAGGAGCTTGCAGCCCACACCCTACGGAATCAAAAAACAACGGGAGAAGTTCATGACCTGGGAATATGCGCTAATTGGGTTGGTTGTCGGCATTATTATTGGTGCCGTGGGTATGCGTTTCGGAAACCGCAAATTGCGCCAACAGCAGGCCTTGCAGTACGAGCTGGAAAAAAACAAAGCGGAACTCGAAGAGTATCGCGAAGAGCTGGTAAGCCACTTTGCCCGCAGCGCTGAGCTGCTGGATAACATGGCGCACGATTACCGCCAGCTTTATCAGCATATGGCGAAAAGCTCTACCAGCCTGCTGCCGGAAATGTCCGCGGAAGAGAACCCGTTCCGCAACCGTCTGGCCGAATCCGAAGCCAGCAACGATCAGGCGCCGGTGCAGATCCCGCGCGACTATTCTGAAGGTGCTTCTGGCCTGCTGCGCGGCGGCGCCAGCCGTAAATAATCGAACACTTCTGAAATATTTACGGGCGCGCTCCTTGCGCCCGTCCCTTCTTGCGCATCGCAGCTATTATTTAGTCATTCACCTCATTGTTACGCGGTTGAAATTTCAATAACATCAAACTGTTTTGGGGCGTCATTCCTTCCACTTCAGGTTACGAGAGCCAGCATCAATGAAGAAACAAACCCAGCTGTTGAGTGCATTTGCGTTAAGTGTCGGGTTAATTCTCTCGGCACCCTTTCAGACCGTTGCGGCAATGCCGTCACAAGTCCCTGGTCAGGGCGCGTTACCAAGCCTCGCGCCCGTGCTGGAAAAGGTTCTGCCGGCGGTTGTCAGCGTGCAGGTAGAAGGCACGGCGGTACAAGGCCAGAAAGTCCCTGAAGAACTGAAAAAATATTTCGGCGAAGAGATGCCGGATCAACCACAGCAGCAACCACAACCGTTCGAAGGCCTGGGTTCCGGGGTGATTATTGATGCCGCTAAAGGTTACGTGCTGACTAATAACCACGTGATTAACCAGGCACAAAAAATCAATGTGCAGTTGAATGACGGGCGTGAATTCGAAGCCAAATTGATTGGCGGGGACGACCAGAGCGACATCGCGCTGCTGCAATTACAAAATGCGAGCAATCTGACACAAATTTCCATCGCCGATTCCGATCAGCTGCGCGTCGGCGATTTCGTTATTGCCGTCGGCAACCCCTTCGGCCTGGGTCAAACCGCCACATCCGGGATTGTTTCTGCCCTGGGCCGCAGCGGCCTGAACCTTGAAGGGCTGGAAAACTTTATCCAGACCGATGCTTCCATTAACCGTGGCAACTCCGGCGGCGCGCTGCTCAACCTGAACGGCGAACTTATCGGCATTAACACGGCGATACTCGCACCGGGCGGCGGCAGCGTCGGCATCGGCTTTGCGATCCCCAGTAACATGGCGCAAACCCTCTCCCGCCAGTTAATCCAGTTTGGTGAAATCAAACGTGGTCTGTTGGGTATTAAAGGCACCGAAATGAGCGCGGATATCGCCAAAGCCTTTAACCTGAACGTGCAGCGCGGCGCATTTGTCAGTGAAGTGCTGCCGAATTCGGGGTCGGCAAAAGCGGGGATCAAATCGGGTGATGTGATTGTTAGCCTGAATGGTAAACCACTGAGCAGCTTCGCCGAGCTGCGTTCGCGTATTGCGACCACAGAACCGGGAGCGAAGGTGAAGTTGGGGATATTGCGCGACGGCAAACCACTGGATGTCGAAGTGACGCTTGATAAAAGCACCTCCTCTTCTGCCAGCGCCGAGCTGATCTCTCCGTCGTTGCAAGGCGCGGAACTGAGCGACGGTCAGCTGAAAGATGGCACCAAAGGCATCACCGTCGGCAATGTGGAAAAAGGCAGCGCCGCCGCGCAGGCTGGCCTGCACAAAGATGATGTGATCATTGGCGTTAACCGGGATCGCGTACAGTCGATTGCTGAAATGCGCAAAGTGCTGGAAGCGAAACCTTCCGTGATGGCGCTGCATATCGTGCGGGGCAACGACAGTATCTATCTGCTGCTGCGCTAAGTAATTCTATCGCCGGACATCACCGCCTGCGTGTGATGTCCGGATAACTCATGTTATGCTGCTGCCGTTCTCCTTTTAATGACTATCCCATCATGTATGTGAAGCTTTTACGTTCCGTGGCAATCGGTTTGGTTGTCGGTGGTCTGATCATCGTCGCCATGCCTTCGCTGCGTAAAAACATTCCGCTCGCGACGCCGCAAATCGACAGCGCCGATGAAACGCCTGCCAGCTATAACCCGGCAGTTCGTCGCGCAGCGCCTGCGGTCGTGAACGTCTATAACCGTAGCCTGAATAGCTCCACCCATGATCGTCTCGAAATTCGTACGCTCGGTTCCGGCGTCATCATGGATCAACGCGGCTATATCATCACCAACAAACACGTGATTAACGATGCGGACCAAATCATTGTCGCGCTGCAGGATGGCCGGGTGTTTGAAGCGTTACTGGTGGGCTCGGATACGTTAACCGACCTTGCGGTATTGAAGATTAATGCTAACGGCGGCTTGCCGGTGATCCCCATCAACACAAAGCGCACACCGCATATCGGCGATGTGGTACTGGCGATCGGCAACCCGTATAACCTTGGTCAGACAACGACCCAGGGGATTATCAGCGCCACGGGTCGTATTGGTTTGAATCCCAGCGGACGGCAAAACTTTTTGCAGACCGATGCTTCCATTAACCATGGTAACTCCGGCGGCGCGCTGGTGAATTCGCTGGGCGAACTGATGGGTATCAACACCCTGTCATTTGATAAAAGTAATGACGGTGAAACGCCGGAAGGTATCGGGTTCGCCATTCCTTTCCAGCTGGCGACCAAAATCATGGATAAGTTGATCCGCGATGGCCGCGTGATCCGTGGCTATATCGGCATTGGCGGCCGGGAGATCGCGCCGTTGCACACCCAGGGCGGCGGTATCGACCCGATCCAGGGGATTGTCGTTAACGAAGTCTCGCCGGATGGCCCGGCGGCGCGCGCGGGGATTCAGGTCAATGATGTGATCACCTCGGTGAACGGAAAACCGGCTGTTTCCGCCCTCGAAACCATGGATCAAGTGGCGGAAATCCGGCCAGGGTCTGAAATTCCGGTCGAGGTCATGCGCGACGACAAGAAACTCACCTTCAAGGTCACGATTCAGGAATACCCGGCGACCAACTGAGTTTCATAAAAAACCGGAGCAACAGGCTCCGGTTTTTTCTTCCTGCGCTTGCAGGACAGCAAGGCTTAACGGTTAACGAAATCCACGCCAAGCTGAATATCTTTTTTCAGCGTATCCAGCATGCCTTCCAGCGACTGCTGCTCAAACGCGCTGAGCTTACCGATAGCATGGCGCTCTTCAATACCGTTTTTACCCAGCAGCAGCGGCTGCGAGAAGAAACGCGCGTACTCACCGTCACCTTCCACATAAGCGCACTCAACAACGCCTTGCTCGCCCTGCAGCGCGCGCACCAGCGACAAACCAAAACGTGCGGCGGCCTGGCCCATAGAAAGCGTTGCTGAACCGCCACCCGCTTTCGCCTCCACCACTTCGGTACCGGCATTCTGAATACGTTTTGTCAGATCGGCCACTTCCTGCTCGCTGAAAGTGACACCCGGGATCTGCGACAGCAGCGGCAGAATTGTCACACCAGAGTGACCACCGATAACCGGAACTTCGATATCTGTCGGCTGTTTGCCTTTCAACTCTGCCACGAAGGTGTTGGAACGGATGATGTCCAGCGTCGTCACGCCAAACAGCTTGTTCTTATCGTATACACCGGCTTTTTTCAGCACTTCAGCGGCAATCGCGACTGTCGTATTCACCGGGTTAGTGATGATGCCAATACAGGCTTTCGGCGCGGTTTTCGCCACCTGAGCGACCAGGTTTTTCACGATACCGGCGTTGACGTTAAACAGGTCGGAGCGATCCATACCCGGTTTACGCGCCACACCTGCGGAAATCAGCACCACATCGGCGCCTTCCAGCGCAGGCGTCGCATCATCGCCGGAGAAGCCTTTAATGGTGACAGCGGTAGGAATATGGCTGAGGTCAACGGCAACCCCAGGGGTTACAGGTGCAATATCATACAGGGAGAGTTCTGAACCTGAAGGCAGTTGTGTTTTCAGTAGTAGGGCGAGCGCTTGACCGATACCGCCGGCCGCGCCGAGGACTGCGACTTTCATCCTAAACTCCTTATTATGGTTAGCTAAATATTTTGTTACTCCGTTGCGGCGACCTTAATCCACCCTGGTAATTATGACAGTAAACGCGCCAAAATAGTGCGGCGCAGCCCACTGTTAAGATCTTATATAAGGATGGATATGACCGTCAGATCGGCAAGTTAAGCAACTAACACTCAGAGTCTATAATATAGCTGCGATATTCACCAAAATAACATCAACTTTATAACATTTAATTTACTTTTTAATCTTATTTGCGACGTAAGACACATGTGGCTGTGCTTCATCACAGGATTTGATAAACTTCGCGCCTTCTCAGCAGTTTTCAGAAATTCCCTCGCGAGAATATTTGCATAAAAATTCATCAATATGCATAATAATGTTGTTTTCACGGCCATATTACGGGTGACTTATGCGAAGCTCGGCAAAACAAGAAGAATTAGTTAAAGCGTTTAAGGCGCTTCTTAAAGAAGAGAAATTCAGTTCTCAGGGAGAAATTGTTCAGGCTCTGCAGGAAGAGGGCTTCGACAATATCAATCAGTCTAAAGTCTCTCGCATGCTGACCAAATTCGGCGCGGTGCGCACGCGCAACGCGAAAATGGAAATGGTCTACTGCCTGCCGATAGAACTCGGGGTTCCCACCACCTCCAGCCCGCTGAAAAACCTGGTGCTGGATATTGATTACAATGATGCCGTCGTGGTGATCCACACCAGTCCCGGCGCGGCGCAGCTGATTGCGCGCCTGCTGGACTCTCTGGGCAAAGCGGAAGGCATCCTTGGCACTATCGCCGGGGATGACACGATTTTCACCACACCAGCCAAAGGCTTCACGGTTAAAGATCTCTATGAAGCTATTTTGGTACTGTTCGAACAAGAACTGTAATTAGCGCCTCTCCCCCGGCTTCGCTCGCGGGGGAATGTTCGGCTTTTTGCTGCACAATTCGACTTTTCACCTGCTGCTAACTTAGCAGTTAGTGCGATTTATGGTTTCCCTTCCCTTTCCCAGCGTATACCACCGCACAAAAAATCAAATTCATCTATCCATATGATTTTCTTAACTAACGTTAACTATATTCTTACCTGAACGCTGTTTTTTATGCATTTCAGCAATATAAAACCGCAAATCATATTCCCATTCATCATAGTTATAATTAGCTTGGTATTAATTATTCGCGTGACTAGTGTATACTTGATTTTGTGATGAGGGTCACGAAACAAGACCTTCCGAAAAATTTAAAGAAAAGAATACGACGAGGTAATAGACATGAATATCAAATCTACCGTTGCAACACTGAGTGTCCTTTCAGCCCTGTCATTTGGCGCTTTCGCGGCGGATTCCATCAACGCGGAACAGGCGCAATCTCGCCAGTCGCTGGGTACCGTTTCGATCGGTTCTGTAACCGCATCACCGATGGACATGAACGCGCAACTGAGCAAAAAAGCGGAAGAACAAGGTGCGTCAGCTTACCGCATCATTGAAGCACGTAGCGGCGACCAGTGGCACGCAACCGCAGAGCTGTACAAATAAGTTTTACCGATAACCCTATGAATTCGTCACTCAACGGCACCAGGCACAAAAATAGCTGTTCAACCCTTCTCGCCGTTGAGCCTCTCTAAAGGAGACAGACAATGAAACGTAATATCATCATCGCATCCCTTGGCCTTGCATCCCTGATCGCTTTCGGCGCGAGCGCCGCAACGTTAGTTAACAGTGAACAAGCCAGCAACCTGCAATCTATGGGCAGTGTTTCGATTTCCCAACGAGCGGGCGTCCCGATGGACATTCGCCAGGAGCTCTCTGCTAAAGCCGATCAGGCTGGCGCGAGCAGCTACCGTATTATTGAAGCGCGTACGGGTGATAGCACCCACGTTACGGCTGAACTGTATAAATAAACCCTCGTCGTCTTGTCCGACGACTTGCCCCTGCCTGTCAGGGGCTTTTTTTTGCCTTCACTCACCGCACATTAAAACGCAACTCGCCTTCCAGCTCCTCTTCCGCTTCATCAAAGAGCAGAATCAACGCGCCAAAACGACGGCGCTGTTTTTCCGGCAGATGAATAAATTCAATTTCCAGCGGCAAAGGCAGCGCGCCATCCATCACTGTGTCCCACAGGGAATCCAGATCGTGAACTTTCTCGCGCTCAATAGCGAACTGGCGGCTAAACTCGCGGTAGAAAGCACTTTGATCGTCGATATGTTTAAAATCGAAAGTGTAGATATTCATTTTCCGCCATCAGCCCAACAGGGCGGCAAGACGCCGCCCGCATGATTACAACCCCCCAAGGTGCAGAGTTTTCACTTCCAGAAACTCTTCCAGCCCCAGCACCGAACCTTCCCGGCCAAGGCCGGACTCTTTCACCCCGCCAAACGGTCCCAGCTCCGTTGATACCGCACATTCGTTAATGCCGATCATGCCGCTTTCAATCGCCTGCGAAACGCGAAATACCCGCTGCAGGTTCTGCGTATAGAAATAGGCGGCCAGACCAAACGGTGTTGCGTTGGCGCGTTGCACCACCTCCTCTTCGCTGGTGAAACGGAAACAGGCGGCTACCGGGCCAAACGTCTCCTCCTGCGCCAGCTTCATGCCATCGCTGCAATCACCCAGCACCGTTGGCTGCCAGAAGTTTCCGCCGAGGCTGTGTGGTTTGCCACCGGCCAATACTTTCGCTCCTTTGGCGACGGCATCGTCGACATGCTCGCGCACTTTGTCCACCGCGGCGCGTTCAATAAGCGGTCCGACAACCACGCCCTCATCCAGACCATTACCCACTTTTAATCCATTAACAGCCTGCGTCAGTTTTTGCGTAAAGGTCTCGTAGACCGATTCATGGATATAGAAGCGGTTAACACTGACGCACACCTGCCCCGCATTACGGAATTTATTGGCGATAGCGCCCTGCACCGCCGCGTCAATGTCGGCATCCTCAAACACGATATAAGGCGCATTTCCTCCCAGCTCCATCGACACTTTTTTCATGGTTTCAGCCGCGTTGCGCACCAGCGTTTTCCCCACCGCCGTCGAGCCGGTAAACGAGATTTTGCGCACTTCATGGCTGGCCATGATCGCATCGCTGATTTCAGACGTATTTCCGGCAACGGCATTCAGCACACCGTCCGGCACACCAGCTTTTTTCGCCAGCGCCAGCAAAGCAAACGCGCTAAGCGGTGTGTTATTTGCCGGTTTAATAACGCCGGTACAGCCTGCCGCCAGCGCGGGTCCAAGCTTGCGGGTCAACATCGCCATTGGGAAATTCCACGGCGTAATCGCGGCCACTACGCCAATGGGCTCTCGCGTCGCCAGAATGCGTGAGCCGGGCTTGATGGGCGGGATAATTTCACCGTTAGCGCGTTTCGCCTGCTCAGCAAACCACTGAATAAAGCTGGCGGCATAGTCAACTTCGCCTTCCGCTTCTTTCAATGGTTTGCCCTGCTCGGTGGTCATCAATCGCCCCAGCCAGCTTTTGTTTTCGATAATCAACTCATACCAGCGATACAAAATGGTCGAACGCTCTTTCGCGGTTTTCGCCCGCCATGCGGGAAAAGCGCGCGTCGCGGCAGCAATGGCTTCTTCGGTCTCTTTCTTGCCTGCTTTGGCAACTTTCGCGATAGTTTCACCCGTAGCCGGATTCAGAACGTCAAATGTGGTATCCAGCGTTTTCCAGACCCCATCAACCAGATAGCCGGTCTGAAAAAGCGCATTGTCCTGCAGTGACTGCGTTGTCATTTGTCCTCCTGATCTGCGGTTTATAAAAACTCTTAGAAAGTATAGCCATAAAAAAACCGACGCTTTTGGCGTCGGTTTGGCATTAACTGCTGGTCAGCGCATGTTGGTATTTGTGCAACATGCCGGTTAGCCGGTGTACCGGCTCGGTAACCTGCGGCGGTGCGTTCCAGTGGTGTAGCTTGTGCTGGTAGATATCCAGCTCTTCCAGCAACTGGGTGAAGTAACGTCGACGTTTCGTGTCGCTGCCCGCCGATATTACTTGTGACGCCGTACGTCGTAACTGGCGATGAAACGCCGACAGATCATCATTGATTGGCACCGGTGCATCCCGCAGGCGCTGATGCGCAATAATCAACGTTAGCGCGAGGCGGAACTTGGCGATATCACCCGGAAATTTATTCAGCAGCAAGAAAAGCTGTTGATACAGTGCAGGCAAATGGTTCTCTTTGCGACGCGCGGTATTGGTGGTCATTGCCGAAACGGCAGCGGAAACAAACTGGTTCAACAGCATGCGCCCGGTACGCGCTTGCGAGTTATCGCGCACCAGCAAAAGCACAACCATCGCCAGAACCACGCCAACCAGTTGTCCCAGCGCGTTATCCAAAAACTGGCTGAATTTAAAGGTCATCGGGTTATCAAGCACCAGAATATTAATGGTGCCCGCCAGCGTCGCCATTGAACCCAGCCGCCGTTTTTGCACTTCAATACCGATAAAGAACGCCAGTACCGCAAGGCTAATACACAGCAGCAGCATGCTTTGTTGCGTCGATGGCAGGATAACCAGGTAATAGAACGAACCAATCGGCAGCGCCCATAACATGCCGTAGATAAAGTCTTTCGCCACCATTTTCGGGTTCGGCAGACGCATCGCCAGCGACGTGACTACCGCGATCATTACCATCGAACCGCTGCCGGAAGTCCAGCCAGTCCACAGCCAGAACAACGTGCCCAGCATGCAAGAAAGCGTGGTGCGCCAGAAGTTAACCATCGCATGATGACGTTCGGCTGATTCGGCTTTCACCACCACTTCGCCCTGCAGAACCTCTTCTTCAACGGCGCTGATTTTCGCGTTGCCAATAACACCGCGTTTCAGCAGCAGATAGCGGGTCGCCGCACCCACCCAGCTATAAATCGTGACCGGCGTTTCCCGCTCACCGGTCCAGGCGATGACCCGACGCATTCTTTTTAATTGCTTGTGCATCTCCTGCACGTTCTCGACCGGCTCGGCAAACAACTCGCGAAACGTATCAGTGATAAGCTCCGGGCGAGTGTTCTGAATCAGGTACGTTTCACACGCCTGGGTGATCAGCGTCAGCGACAGGGTATTGATCGCTTTCAGACGGCGGTTTGCGCGCCCCCAACGGGAAGACTCAATATTCAGATTGCTGCGCATCCCTTCAAGTGCAGTGGTACGGCGCACCAGCGCAGCCCAGGCGTTGTCCACCTCTTCGCTATCGCCATGCTTAATACACAACTGCATCAGTTGATAGTGGGCCAGCAGCAGGCTATCCAGCTCGCGGTCAATTTCCTGTTTGACGGAGCGCGGAGAAAAGAGCAGATCGGCGACAATGGCGCAGAGAATGCCCACCACGATTTCACTGCACCGCTCAACGGCATATTGCGGTGCCAGCAGGGGTTCCGTCTGAATAGTGACAACAATAATCAACGCGGTATAACCCGCCAGCCCCCAGGCGTAAGAGTTTTCAACACGCACCAGCGACGAGACCCAGGTACAAAATCCGGCCCAAATACAGCACACCATTAACATCAGAAGCGGGGTGCGGATCAGCATGATGATGATGGCCAGCCCGGCAATACAGCCGATAAAGGTGCCGACAATACGCAACATTCCCCGGTAGCGAATCGCCCCGGAATAAGGCTCGCCACCGGCGGCAAAAGCGGGTCCCGCCGCGACAATCGCCGCGGTTAATACCGCCCAGCGCGGGGTTTCAAGCTGAAAGTGAAAGCCAACAAACAGTGCCAGTACCACGGCAAAGGCCAGCTTGAAAGCAAAACGCAAATGCTGGCTGGCAATGGATAACAGCCCCATAGCGATTACCCCAGCTCACGCAGGCGATGCGCCATTTTGCGAAAGAACGAATCCTGGCTTTCATCACGATCGGATTTTCCCGTCACCACCACCGTCGCGGTGGTGCCCGCCGGCCACAGATTGCCTGGTTGTTTGTCGAGACGAATACGTACCGGCACACGCTGCGCCAGCCGCACCCATTCAAGGTTGGAATCGATGGTCGCCATGCCTTTGCTGTCATTACTGCTGCTGGCGTTCGTGACGCCTGCGGCGATGCTGTCCACCGTGCCTTTTAATACCAGATTGCTGCCAAGCGGGGTGATCTCCGCGCGATAACCGGGACGCACGCCTTCCAGCTTGGTCTCTTCCATATACGCCAGCACGTAGAACGTGTGTTGTTTCACCAGCGCCACAGCGGTGGAACCACGGGTAATAAACTCACCGGTGTAGACATTCAGGTTCGTGATCCAACCATCGGCCGGTGCACGAATGATCGTGCGCTCCAGATCCAGCTTAGCCAGATCGCGGGCTGCTTGTGCTTTGGCTAATTGATGCAGCTCGGTTTGCAGGGTGTTGTTGGCCTGGTCGATCTCTTCACGTGACATGGCCTGAACACCCAGCTGGTTACGCCGCCCGGCTTCACGGCGTTTCTCCGCCACCAGCGCTTCGTAATAGGCAACGTCTGCTTCATCTTCCGCCAGCGCTTTTTGGTAACGCGGTTGATCGATGGTAAACAGCACCTGGCCCTCTTTCACCAGTTGGTTGTCATGCACATTGACAGCGGTGACAAGGCCAGTGACATCTGGCGCGATAGCCACGACGTCGGCACTAAAGCGCGCGTCGCGCGTCCAGGGCGATTCGGTGTAATAAACCCAGGCGCGGAAAATCGCGACGAACGCCAGGATGACCAGCACCATAGTGATAGCGGTGCGAGAGATATTTCTTGTTAGTGTTTTCACTTCTACCTCAAACAAACAGGCGCGACAGCAGGTAAAAAAGGCAGCAATACAGCGCAGTGTTAAACAGCGCCGGGTGCCAGACGAAGTCATAGATCCCGGTGGGGACCAGCACACGGCGCACCAGCCAGAAGATCGCCAGTGACAAAATTAATTCGAAAAAAATCGGTGGGAACGACAAACCGAACACCACGATGACGGGAAACAGACTCATGTTGACCTTGATTAGAGTGCGTGCAGGTGACAATTCGTTCTAACGTCACCGCAGGAGTAAGGGCAAGGAGAGCCAGGCGAGAGTGACGTGAATATTCTTAATAGATAGTATATTAACGTAACTGTTATGCTGTTATCTATATTATGTGATCTAAATCACTTTTAACTCAGAGTGAATAATGGAACGACTAAAACGCATGTCGGTGTTTGCCAAAGTGGTGGAATTAGGTTCGTTTACCGCCGCCGCCCGACAGCTACAAATGAGTGTTTCCTCCATCAGCCAGACCGTCGCCAAACTTGAAGATGAGTTGCAGGTAAAGCTGCTAAACCGTAGCACGCGCAGCCTGGGCCTCACCGAAGCGGGCAAGATTTACTACCAGGGCTGCCGCCGGATGCTGCATGAAGTGCAGGACGTTCACGAGCAGCTTTACGCCTTTAACAACACCCCAATCGGTACGCTGCGCATTGGCAGTTCTTCAACCATGGCGCAAAATGTGCTGGCAAAAATGACCGCCGATATGCTCAAAGAGCATCCGGGTTTGTCGGTAAATCTCGTCACCGGGATACCGGCGCCGGATCTGATTGCTGACGGTCTGGATCTGGTGATCCGCGTTGGCGCACTGCAGGATTCCAGCCTCTTCTCCCGCCGCCTTGGCGCGATGCCAATGGTGGTTTGCGCGGCTAAAAGCTACCTCGCTCAGTACGGCATTCCTGAAAAACCAGCCGATATGGTGAACCACTCCTGGCTGGAATACAGCGTGCGTCCGGATAACGAATTTGAGCTGGTGGCACCTGAAGGGATCGCCACGCGGCTTATCCCACAAGGGCGGTTTGTCACTAACGATCCGATGACGCTCACGCGCTGGCTGACCGCCGGAGCCGGGATCGCCTTCGTGCCATTAATGTGGGTGATCGACGAGATCAACAGCGGTCAACTTGAGATCCTG
Organism: Kosakonia pseudosacchari; assembly: GCF_900184035.1. Taxonomy (GTDB): domain Bacteria; phylum Pseudomonadota; class Gammaproteobacteria; order Enterobacterales; family Enterobacteriaceae; genus Kosakonia; species Kosakonia pseudosacchari. The sequence goes on along the minus strand of NZ_FXWP01000010.1, from coordinate 30,065 downwards.
CTGCCGCGCTACCAGTCCGATCCTCGCCCGGTTTACGCGCTCTATACCGAAAAAGATAAGCTGCCGCTAAAAGTGCAGGTGTGTATTAACTATCTGACGGAGTACTTTATTGAAGTGGCGAAGGTGTATCAGGGCATGCAGGGACGCAGCGTGTGAAGGAGTCACCCTCTTCTTGCGAAGAGGGTGAGAAAAGCGTTAAGCCGTACCACCGACGGTCAGGTTATCGACTTTCAGCGTCGGTTGACCGACACCCACCGGCAGGCTCTGCCCCTCTTTGCCGCAGACACCCACGCCGTTATCCAGCTTCAGATCGTTACCCACCATGGAGATTTGCTGCATCGCTTCGATACCGGAACCAATCAGCGTTGCGCCTTTTACCGCTTTAGTGACCTTACCTTTTTCAATCAGGTACGCCTCAGAAGTGGAGAAAACAAATTTACCGGAAGTAATATCGACCTGGCCGCCGCCAAAATTCGGGGCGTAGATACCGTAGTCGACAGATTCGATAATCTCCTGCGGTGTTGATTTGCCCGCGAGCATATAGGTGTTGGTCATACGCGGCATCGGCAGATGCGCGTAAGATTCGCGACGCCCATTACCTGTCGGCTTAACGCCCATCAGACGCGCATTCAGTTTGTCCTGCATATAGCCTTTCAACACGCCATTTTCGATAAGCACGTTGTACTGGCCAGGCGTTCCTTCATCATCAATCGCCACCGAACCGCGACGATCGGCGATGGTACCATCGTCCACAACGGTACACAGCTCTGATGCCACCAGTTGCCCCATCTGACCGCTAAATACCGATGTTCCGCGGCGATTGAAGTCGCCTTCCAGCCCATGCCCAACCGCTTCGTGCAGCAGCACGCCCGGCCAGCCCGCGCCCAGCACCACCGGCAGCGTGCCCGCAGGCGCGGCAACGGCAGAAAGGTTGACCAGCGCCATGCGCACGGCTTCTTTCGCCCACGCATCCGCGCGGACGTCGCCATCCACATCCTGCAAGAACCAGTCATAACCAAAACGACCGCCGCCGCCGCTGGAACCGCGCTCGCGTTTACCATCGTCTTCAACCTGTACGCTCACGGAAAGCCGCACCAGCGGGCGAACATCCGCCGCCAGCGTGCCATCGGTCGCCGCCACCAGAATGAGTTCGTAAACGCCAGTCAGACTGGCGGTCACTTCCTGTACGCGTTTATCCGCCGCGCGCGCGGTTTTATCCACGCGACGCAGAATATCGAGCTTCTCTTCACGGCTCATGCTTTGCAACGGATCGATGCTGGTATAAAGGCTTTGATGCTCAACCGCGCCCAGCGTTTTCACTTTGCCATCGCCCTCTTCCCGCACGATGGTACGCGCGGCTTGCGCGCTCTGTTCCAGCGCCAGCAGGCTGATTTGGTCCGCATAAGCAAAACCGGTTTTCTCGCCGCTGACGGCGCGTACGCCCACGCCCTGGTCGATATTGTAAGAGCCATCTTTAATGATGCTGTCTTCTAAAACCCAGGATTCGTGATAGCTCGACTGGAAATAGAGATCGCCGTAATCAAGACGACGCGCGGTCAGTTGACCGAGAATAGCAAACAGATCCTGATGGCTCAGGCCGTTCGCTGCCAGAAGTTGTTCACTTACCAGATTAAGACTCATCATTTTTTCTCGTCGTTGCCGCCACTGCGGGCAATAAAAAGTGCGATACAAGGAGCTTGAGGCAATTCGCCGATGCCGTCAAATCATTGCTTTTTGTCCGTACGCGGCTGGCGCAGGACTTCGTTGATTTGCGGCTGATCAACCGGGCCGGTAATGCGGTAGCGCAAAATCGAGACTTTGTTCCACAGTGGCCCCAGCACTTTGCTGGCGGCAAACACCGCCGCACCGACAATCGGGTTAACGGCAAAGGCCGCCGCCACACCGACAGTCGCGGAAATTTCTGGCGCAACAACCGCTTCCATATCCAGCTCGCGGCGCACCAAATTCACCGAGCCTTTCATGGCGATATCCGCTTCCAGACCGTCCACCAGCGTATCGTCGGTATGCAGCACACCGTCTTTGATCCACGCGGTGCTGCGGATGGAATCAAACCAGAACCCCTCACTGCTGAAGGTATCGCTGAAGTCAAAACGCAATTTACGCCACAGCGAATCGACGCTGAACAGGCGTAGCAACTGCCCGGCATGGCCGGTGCTGATATCGGTAATTTTGCCTTTGCCAAGACGCGTACGCAGGATGCCATTAAGTGACTCTTCCTGCGGTTGCCACGGTGTGCTGCGCCAGTGCAGGTCATAATTAATATCAAACGACGAATCACGCACCGGCGTCGGTATGCCAAAGAAGCCCATTGCGGAATCAATTTTCTCGCCGCGCAGCACGCCTTTCAGCGAGGTACGTTCTGCGCCTTCACGGTTAACCCATTCACCGTCGGCGGTGAGCCGCGCAGTGCCGCTGTCCACCAGGCCATTTGCCAGCGTCAACGTATCGCCCTGAATGGCGAAATCGCCATCGATGCGACCATATTTTTGCCCCCACAGCCAGCACTCCGCACAGCGCAGTTGCAAATCCGGCCAGCCGGTAAAGTCCACTCGCGTCTGACCGCGCAACAGCGTTGAAGGAGAAGAGATGTCATCATCGTTCGGTGCCGTGTTCGACGGGTTGTAGTAGAGGTAGCGAATCGCGGCCTGCCACGGCGCATTATCATGGATCGTCAACGTACCGCTGATTTCACGCCCTTGCGCTTCGATGGTCGAACCTGCATCTTGCGGCTGTGAAACGATGCTGAGGTTATTCCACTGCTGCCCGCCCAGCGTCAGAGCTGGCGTACGCAGCGTAATGCTCTGCGGGAAGGTGGTTGCACTGCTGACATTATTTGCCACGCCTTGTCTGAACAGGCCCAGCCACTGCGCACCGTTCATTGCCGGCAAGTTGAGTTCAAGCCCGGCTTGCTCCGGCAGCGGCGGTAGTGTTCGGCTATCCGAAGTCCAGATCCCGCGATCGAGCGTCAGCTTATTATTCAGCAACCAGCGGCTATTGAAATGGTTGTTACCACCAGCATTCCCGGTTAACTCGAAACTGTGCAGGTTTCCTTCTACCTTCACCTTCAGCGGCAGCGCTTTGCCTGCGGGTTTATCCAGCGGCGGCGGTAACGTGCTGGCAAGGTTGCCCAGATCGCCATCAATATTGACCTTATAAGTGGTACCGCCACGGTGCGGCAACTCTACGCCGACATCGCCTTTCCATGCGATGCTGCCGCGCAGCGCATCATTAAGTTGTGGGGGTAAAACGCCGGTTTTTGCCGGTTGCCAGTTCCCGTTGAGATTCACCGCCACCTGATAAGCTTTATCTCCCTCGGTGGTGGAGAAATCGAGGTTCACCGGTTGGTTAAACCAGGTTGCCTGTAATGGTTCGCTTTTCAGCGTACCGTTCTCGAAACTGAATTTGCCGCTGAGGTTCTTCAGTGTGCTGTTAAGCGGCTTGATAAACAGGCTATTGTTGTTCAGCGCCACATCACCTTTGGCGACGGTCTGCGCCCCGTCCAGCGGAATATCAAGATGTAAGCGAGCGCTTACATCACCATCGATTTGCAGCTCATCCAGCGCGCTGCCCAGCGTATCGTGCAGCGGTGTCTCTTTGAAATAGAGCCCTACGGCTTTGCCCGGACCGTTAATGTCGGCATCAATCAGCAGCTTCTCTTTGACGTAATCCGGGATGTTGGCAGTCAGATTGCTGGCTGTGACACCGCCCAGCGCCACTTTACTGCTTTTCATCCACAAGCCGTCGTTGAGAAAGTCGAGATCGATATCGAGGTTTTGCAGCGCCGGCCAGTCCGGCTGGAAAGCAAAGGTCGCGTTGCGCAGCGGCACCGCGACTTCAAACTGGCCTTCATTGTGCTTAAACGGGAAGAGCTTCGGATTACCGCCAAACAGCAGCGTGGCATCTTGCGTCTGCCCGCCTTTGATCGACGAGCTCAGGTACGCCACCAGCTCTTTGCCCATCAAATTTTCCGGGAAGTAGCGCCAGGCCTGGCCTGCATCCGTCACATTGATGCCAGCCAGGATACCTAACCAGGGCTCATCACCTTGCGGCTGGAGATAACGGAAATCACCGCGCGCACGCAGGGCATTCGCCTGAACGTCGATATTGCGCCCGTCCAGCTGGAAGCCGTGTTCGTTATTCTGCCAGTTCAGCGTGGCAACGCCTTTTTCAATCTCCAGCGGTTCGGGGAATACCGTCTTATACGGCATCTTCGCCTGTGCGATATCGGCAGTTAAGCGCCCATTTTCCAGGCTACCGGCAAGCGTTCCACTGAGGTGTTCAACACCGGGCAGCAATTCCCACTGTTGCCAGGCAATATCCTGCCACTGCGCGTGGAAGCGCGTTTTTTCTGTCGCCTGCAAGGGGATATCCAGCGCCAGCTGTTCCAGCTTGCCGCGAGGCTGCATGGTATGCCAGATGTCGTATAGTTCCGGGGAGATTTTCTGCGCAATCGGCAGCAGCCCCTCTAAGCCACTGAGCTCAAGGTTACTGGCACGAACGCGCAGTTCATCGCTGCGCACGCTGCTGGCACCGCCCACTTCCTGCGCCGGAACCCAGGCAAAACTCAGCGCGCCCTGCGGCCAGGGATGATCATCAATTGCGATACGCGTTACCGGTACATCAAACTGCCAGCCCTGCTGCTGACGAGAGACATGTGCGGTCAGGTTATCCACCGTCATGCGGTGCTGCGTATTATTGCCCTGCCAGCTGGCACCGCCTTTTTTCAGCCATACGTCGCCGCTTTCCACAACGCCTTTGCTTAATGTCATCCAGCCTTCAAGGCTAAAGCGCGCGGTATCCAGCGCGACCTTATCCTGCATCCATTTGGCGAGCCAGGGTTTGACATCAATGTCGTCCGCCTGCAACCACACCCGCCCATTGTTCAACAGCCCGTTGTCGTCACGCAGATCCATGCGCACCTGCATAATGCCGTGCTGACCGGTGAGGCTCGACAGGCTGACTTGCCCTTCCGCACGGTGACGATCGCTGCCGTTAAGCCAGGTAAGTTGCGGGATAGCCAGCTCTGCGCGTTGTCCGGAGAGCGTTAAGAAGCTGATGCGACTGTCGCGCAGGTCAAAGTGATCGAACTGGCGCAAAAACAGATCGCTGATGCGATCTGTGGTGATCGGTTCGCCGGTGTCATTGCGTTGTAGCGGGGTATTACTGTGCGCGACCAGCTGGTAAAAGGTGAGATTGCGGAACTGCCAGCGCATGTGCAGCAGGCTTTGCCAGACATCGAGCGCCAGCGTCACGCGTTTGACCGACAGGTCGCCGCCATCGGGCAGCGTCGCGCTAATGTCGCGCACATCCAGTTCAGGGCCGAAATTCTCCCAGCGCGCCTGTATCTGGCTGGCCGAGACGGAAACGCCGGTTTGCGCGGTGATTTGCGCCAGGATTTGCCCGCGCCAGCTATCCAGATGTGGCAGAACAAGGCGCAGCCCACTTACCAGCAGCGCCGCGATAACAATCAGCGTCGCGCCTGTAAGCAGCAATATCCCCGGCAGTCGCCTCACGCCTCTCTCCTTGTCATCCAAACCCAGACTCGCTCGTGTCGCAGCACGCTGCGAATTACATCATTACGACGTCAAACTGCTCCTGATTATAGAGCGGCTCGATTTGCACTTTTACCTGCTTACCAACGAAGATTTCCACCTCCGCCAGCGCGTGCGACTCTTCACCTTTCAGGGCTTCCGCCACCGCCGGGGAAGCGTAAACCAGGAAACGATCGGAATCATAGGCATGATGCACGCGAACGATCTCGCGCATGATTTCATAGCACACAGTTTCCACCGTTTTAACGGTGCCGCGGCCATGACAGGTGGGGCATTCATTGCAGAGGACATGTTCCACGCTTTCGCGCGTGCGTTTGCGCGTCATCTCGACCAGACCCAACTGGGAGAAACCGTTAATGCTGGTCTTGACCCGATCTTTGCTCAACGCTTGCTCCAGCGAGTGCAGCACGCGACGGCGGTGATCGTCATTATTCATATCGATAAAATCGATGATGATAATACCGCCCAGATTGCGTAAGCGCAGCTGGCGTGCAATGGCCTGCGTGGCTTCAATATTGGTGTTGAAGATGGTGTCGTCGAGATTGCGATGGCCGACAAACGCACCGGTGTTGATATCAACGGTGGTCATCGCTTCGGTTTGATCGATGATCAGATAGCCGCCGGACTTCAGCTCCACTTTGCGCTCCAGCGCGCGCTGAATTTCGTTCTCCACATCGTAAAGATCGAAAATCGGCTGGCGACCGCTGTAGTGTTCGAGCTTGCTGGTCATCTCCGGGATGTATTCCGCCGTGAACTCCAGCAGCGCTTCAAACGTCAGACGCGAGTCTACACGGATACGATCCAGGTGAGCGTCGGCGAAATCGCGCAGCACACGCTGCGCCAGCGCCAGTTCGCCGTACAGTTTGCAGCGGCTTTGTTGGCGCTTTTTACGCTCCATCACCTTCGTCCAGACGCGCTTGAGGTACGCCGCATCGGAGGCAAGATCCTCTTCGCACACGCCTTCAGCCGCAGTGCGAATGATAAAACCGCCCTGCTCGTCGCAATACGCCGCAACAACCTGTTTGAGGCGTTCGCGCTCGGCTTCACTCTCGATACGCTGGGAAACGCCGACATGCGAAGCGCCCGGCATAAAGACCAGGTAACGGGATGGCAGCGTGATATCCGTGGTCAGGCGCGCGCCTTTAGTACCCAGCGGATCTTTTACCACCTGCACCATTAAATCCTGCCCCTGACGGACCAGTTCGGAGATGTCGCGCACGGTGAAGTTTTTTTGCTCTTCCCCGGCAACGCATTCGGTGTGCGGCATAATGTCGGAGGCGTGAAGAAACGCCGCCTTTTCCAGACCAATATCTACAAAAGCCGCCTGCATGCCCGGCAGAACCCGGCTGACCCGACCTTTGTAGATATTGCCTACTATCCCGCGCCGTGCTTCGCGCTCGATGTGAATTTCCTGCAGGATGCCGCCGTCAATATAAGCGACGCGTGTTTCCGATGGAGTAACGTTGACCAACAATTCAGCCGTCATGATTATCTTTTCCCTCGCGCAGTGCGTTAAAATTGCTCAGCAATTCCCAGGTTTCCACCAGCGGTAAACCCACAACGGCATGATAACTACCGTTTATTTTTCTCACGAAACAGCCACCCAGCCCCTGAATGCCATAAGCACCGGCTTTATCCAGCGGCTCCCCGCTGGCGACGTAATCGGCGATATCCTTTTCCGATAACACTCTGAAAGTCACTTCAGTTTCCACCAGACAATCGAGCACATGCTGGCTATCCGCCAGCGCAACCGCCGTCATTACCTGATGTGTTTGCCCGGAAAGCAGGCGCAACATACTGGCAGCATGCGAGGAGTCTTTTGGTTTTTCAAGCACTTCACCATTAAATATAACGATCGTGTCCGCGCCCAGCACAGGCAGATCGCTTGTGGCCATCGCCACACCGGCCTGCGCTTTTTCTCGCGCGAGGCGTAACACATACTGGCGGGCGCTCTCCTGCACCTGACGCTGTTCCTCAATACCCGGAACAATACGCGTGAAAGTGACGCCCAGTTGTGTGAGCAACTCCTGGCGACGAGGAGAACCGGAAGCAAGCCAGATATCTGTCATAAAAGCCTTATTGCACCGCAAACTGCTGACGGATCTTACGCATTAACAGGAAGAGCCACGGCCAGAGCACGCCATTCACCAGGCTGCTCCAGAAAATCTCTGGTTTAAATGAAACGTTAATCACCAGAAACTCTGCCCAGAAGACAATCACTTCTGTCGCCAGCGACAACAGCATCACCACCAGCGCCTGTTGCCAGAGCGCCAGATTACGGAACAACTGAAATTTCAGTGCGACCAGATAGGCGACGATACTTAACGACAGCGCGCGTACACCGAGGGTGGATCCGCTAATCAGATCCAGTATGGCACCCATCGCGAAACCCGTGCCAACATTTACGCGGTGCGGCAGCGCGAGGATCCAGTAAAGCAAAATGAGCAACACCCAGTTTGGCCGGTAGACGATGATCTCATCCGGCCAGGGCATGATTTGAAGCAACAGTGCAATTAAAAACGAGAGCCAGATAACCCAGCGCCCCTGGCTACGATAACTTGCCACTATTGCCCTCCCGGAGAGACTTGCGGCGGCGGCTGCGTAATGCCAGTCGCCGGAGCGGGCATTGGCGCAGGCGGCCCCATCGCATCAGGAGAAGGAAGGACTTGCGGCATCATTTGCAGCAGACGTTCGTTCGCCACACGATGCACATCTTCCGGTGTTCTTGGGTTAGTGCCGTTACGATCCGCGCCCCACAGCAGCAGCAGATAACGCAAACGTTGCAGGCCCGCGGTTGGACGCGCCTGAATCACGGTGTAAGCCCGCTGCGTATCCAGTTTTACCGACGAGACCACCGCAACCGGATATCCTTCCGGGAAACGCCCGCCCAGACCTGACGTCACCAGCACATCCCCAACACGAATATCCGTATTCGCCGGTAAATGTTCGAGTTGCAGATCGTCTGTGCAGCCGTTACCGGCGGCAATCACGCGGATATCGTTACGCAGCACCTGAATCGGCAGCGCGTGTGTGGCATCGCAAATCAACAGTACGCGGCTGGTCAGTTTCGCTACCGCAACCACCTGGCCGACAACGCCTTTATCGCTGATCACCGGCTGGCCTTCATACACGCCGTTCGCGCTGCCTTTGTCGATAACCACCTGGTCGCTGTAAGGATCGTTAACCGTCGAGATCACCTGGGTCACCATTTTCTGCTCATCCTGACGCAGCGGCGAGCCCAGCAGTTCACGCAGGCGCGCATTCTCCTGCTTGTACTGCCCTAACATCAGCAGCTCACTGTTTTTTAGCAGCAGTTCCTGACGCAATGCCCGGTTTTCAAGCTCAAGCTGGTCACGCGAGGCCAACGTTTGGGAAACGTTATCTAATAATTCGCGGGGACCATTGGAAATAAAATAGAAAGGGCTGACGGCAGTATCCATGTACGTTCTGATTTGACTGAACGTACCGAGGCGGCTGTCGGCAATAATGACTCCGAGCGCCACCACAACCGCCAGGAAAAGGCGAATCTGCAGTGACGGGCCACGGCTAAAAATTGGCTTCATAGGCTTTGCGTATTCTCAGGCCAGACAGATGCGAAGCGACTATCCGCTTCGCATCTGACGCGGACTATTCTTCGCTGAACAAGTCGCCGCCGTGCATGTCGATCATTTCCAGCGCCTTGCCGCCGCCGCGCGCTACGCAAGTCAAGGGATCTTCTGCAACTACAACTGGAATACCCGTTTCTTCCATCAACAGGCGGTCAAGGTTGCGCAGCAGCGCGCCACCACCGGTCAATACCATACCGCGCTCGGAGATATCAGAAGCCAGTTCTGGCGGGCACTGTTCCAGCGCAACCATAACGGCGCTCACGATGCCGGTCAGCGGTTCCTGCAGCGCTTCCAGAATTTCGTTAGAATTCAGCGTGAAGCCACGCGGAACACCTTCAGCCAAGTTACGGCCACGCACTTCGATTTCACGCACTTCATCGCCCGGGTAAGCAGAGCCAATTTCGTGTTTGATACGCTCAGCGGTCGCTTCACCAATCAGGGAGCCGTAGTTACGACGAACGTAATTAATGATCGCTTCATCGAAGCGGTCACCGCCGATACGAACAGAAGAGGAGTACACCACGCCGTTCAGGGAGATAACGGCAACTTCAGTGGTACCACCACCGATATCCACCACCATTGAACCGGTCGCTTCAGAAACCGGTAAGCCAGCGCCGATTGCGGCCGCCATCGGCTCTTCAATCAGGAATACTTCACGAGCACCAGCACCCTGTGCGGATTCACGAATTGCGCGGCGTTCAACCTGAGTGGCGCCAACCGGCACACAAACCAGAACGCGCGGACTCGGACGCATAAAGCTGTTGCTGTGCACTTGTTTGATAAAGTGCTGAAGCATTTTTTCGGTCACGAAGAAGTCGGCGATGACGCCGTCTTTCATCGGGCGGATGGCCGCGATATTGCCCGGCGTACGGCCAAGCATCTGTTTCGCTTCATGACCGACTGCGGCTACACTTTTCGGTGAACCGGCACGATCCTGGCGAATGGCCACCACGGAAGGCTCATTCAATACGATGCCTTGTCCTTTTACATAAATCAGGGTATTCGCGGTACCCAGGTCAATGGACAGGTCATTGGAAAACATGCCACGAAATTTTTTCAACATACTAAGGGATAATCCTGAAAGCTGGGGCGGAAACAAAATCCGCTTACTTTACCAACCACACGTAGCAGCGACAAGGCATAAGAATCATCTGCTACGGTGAAAATTAGTGCAGTTTGTTTCCTTTGTTGCAAAACGACATGAATCTGCCTGGAAGTAAATAAACCCATCTTCCAGCCTGTTGCGTTTGCAGTTTTTCATAAGGACAAACCGGCTTTGTTCACTGCGATAATCCGGCGGGCAGGCACGCACACCCCCAAACATGGCAGCGCGCGTTATTCTACGTGAAAACGACTTAAACAGCAGTTCAAACCGAGTATCTTTGCGAATATTTTTTCACATTGGTATCGAGCGGTTGGGAAGCCGCGACAAAATCGCCCTGCCCACCCGCAACACCCCGTTCCACCAGCGTCTGCCATTCGCCACGAGAGCGAACGCCGGTTGCGAAAACTCGCGTTCGCGTGCCTTTGCACGCTTCCACGAGGCTCTGCACCAGAAGCTGGTTTTCGGTGCGCTTTTCAATGTTCCTGACCAGCCCCGGATGCAGCTTTAATAACTCAACATCCAACGCTTTAATCCAACTGGTGCTCACCAACGTCAGACCCGCCTGATTGACCACTACGCGGGCGCCTAATGCGTTGATTAAACGCACCACCGACTGTAACCGGCTGATATGTTGACAAACATCCGCCTCAGCAAGTTCAAAAATAATCCGTTTACGTTGAGATTTTTCGCACTGCATTAATATATCGCGTAGCCAGCGTTGAAAACGGGGGCGGATCAATGATTCCACGGTTATTTGCATGGCGAGGTTTTCTTCCGGCCAAAAACCCATAAAGGGAATCAGACGCGTCACCTGCAGGCGGTCATACTCTTCAGCCAGACCAAACTGCTGCACCATGGGCATATACTCTTCGGCAATCACTTCTTGTTCACCGTCGAAAATGCGACACATCAGCTCGCGGTGATGAACCTGGCCGTCACGGTTAATCGCTGGTTTCTGATAAACGCGCGGCCCGCCGCGGCTCAGCATCTGCTCAATCAGCGTTCGCCAGCGCACATTTCCACGCCCTTGTTCCGGTAATGTGTCGTCGTACACTGACCAACTGTTTCCGCCCTGTAACACCGCGTTGCGCGCGGCGGCTTCGGCATGCTCCATGACTTGCACACCGGCTTGCCCGCTACGCCAGGCACAAATACCAATGTGCATAATGTCTTCGCGGGTCAGCGTTTTATACGGGGGTAACCCGTCCACCGCTTTCAGGATCTGCCCGGCGATGCTCTCCGCTTCCTTTAATGTGCGATGCGGCAGCAGCACGGCGAAGTCGCTGCGATGGTAGCGAGCCAGTAACGCGCCGGGATAACGCATAATAAAGGTAGAAAGCAGGTTAATGAGCGTAAAGAGATACTCTTCGGTGGTGGTTCCGCCGCTATCCCGCAGCAGATCAAAGTCCGGCAAACGGATCATCATCACTACGCCGTGCGAGCCCACCTTTTCCTGATCTTCCAGCAGCGTGGCGAGCTGATTATCAAAAAACAGGCGGTTATTCAGGCCAGTCCGCTTGTCCTGCGCGGCGTAGGAGCGAATAAGCGTATCCATGCGGCTACGTTGATCGCTGGCAAACTGGATATCGGTCAGCAACACATCCAGCGCACTACTGGTGCGGGATGGCCACTCATAGATGCTGCCGCGAACCTGTGGCCCACGCTCGCCGTTGAGGATCCGCGTCGCGCGCGTCTCCAGCAGTTCCTGCCCGGAAAGCTGTCGCCGTAACCAGCGAACGGAGAGAAAGAGGATCACGATCATAAAACCGATCGCCACCGTCAGCGGCGCGGTAGTTAACAGCGAACGAAAGTAATTCGCCATGGGATCCTGGTAAACCAGCGTGAAGGTGAAACCGGGATTTTTCAGGGAGGGAATATGCAGTTCCCGATATTGATAGTTGCTGCCCGCCGGGCGATAACTTCCGTTATGCGCATAACTGAGCACTGTGCGCCGGCCTTGCTTAATCTGAATCTCGATAATGTCTACCGGCACCATCAATTCATTGAGCTGCGGCAACAGCCGGGAAACCGGCGTTGAGACCAGGCGCGTATCAATAATTGCCGCCACCGCTTCCACACGATTGGCAACCTTGTTTTGAATAGCGTTATAGAAGCTCAGTGAGCACCCAATCAGGGTGACGAAAAACGCCAACCCTGTCAGTAGCGTCACAAAAGCTGAAAATTTCGTCGTTAATCGCATCCTTGTGTTAACTCCGCTTGTATAAAGAACGAAACGATACCGCTCAGGGTTACGTCATTGAAGTAAGTACTAACTTTGATGTCTACCCGCGTCCCGGGATAGCGTGCAGGCGGCGGGGAAAACTGGCACTGCGTTTCATCCCTGCGAGTATAGCCCTCAGAAATTTTTTGCCAACAATCAATAAGCCTGAAAAATGTCTTAACCTGACTATTTACAATGTTTGGTAACACACTCGTGCTCGCGCTCACGCTGCGCTTACACCATGCTTGACGAGAGACTAACGGAGGATGTGATGAAGAAAAAACTAACCGAAGCCGATGTCACTGCGGAATCCGTTTTTATGTTACAGCGCCGCCAGGTGCTGAAAATGCTGGGAATTAGCGCCTCGGCATTGAGCCTGGCACCCGGCGCGCGGGCCGATCTGTTGGACTGGTTTAAAGGCCATGACCGGCCAAAAGCGCCATCGGGAAAACCGCTCGATTTTACGCAACCTGCGCAGTGGAAAGCCTCTCTCCCGCTGACACCGGAAGAGAAAGTCACCGGCTATAACAATTTCTATGAATTTGGCCTCGATAAAGCCGATCCTGCCGCCAACGCCGGGGGAATGAAAACCGATCCCTGGACATTGACCATTGACGGTGAAGTGGCGAAACCGTTGACGCTCGACCACGCGGCGCTGACCTCGCGTTTCCCGCTGGAAGAGCGAATCTACCGGATGCGCTGCGTTGAGGCCTGGTCCATGGTGGTGCCGTGGATCGGATTCCCGCTGCATAAACTGCTGGCGCTAGTTGAACCCACCAGCAACGCCAAATATGTCGCGTTCCAGACCCTTTACGCACCGGATCAGATGCCGGGGCAAAAAGATCGCTTTATTGGCGGTGGCCTCCAGTACCCGTATGTTGAAGCGCTGCGTATAGATGAAGCGATGCACCCACTAACGCTGCTTACTGTCGGGGTGTATGGCAAAGCGCTACCGCCGCAAAACGGCGCGCCGATCCGCCTGACTGTACCGTGGAAATATGGTTTTAAAGGCATCAAATCGATAGTCAGTATCAAGCTCACCAGTAAACGGCCGCCGACCACCTGGAATCTTGCCGCCCCCGACGAATATGGTTTCTATGCCAATGTGAACCCGCATGTCGATCACCCTCGCTGGTCACAAGCAACGGAACGTTTTATTGGATCCGGCGGCGCGCTGGATGTAAAACGTCAGCCAACGCTGCTGTTTAATGGCTACGCTGAAGAGGTGGCTTCGCTTTATCACGGGTTAGATCTGCGGGAGAATTTCTGAGTGCGCTTAACGGCAAAACAGGTGACATGGTTAAAAGTCGCATTGCATCTGGCGGGTCTGCTGCCTTTACTGTGGCTTTTCTGGGCGGCGAACCAGGGCTATTTCAGCGCCGATCCGGCGAAAGACATCCAGCATTTTACGGGCAGAATGGCGCTAAAATTCCTGCTCGCCAGTTTGCTGATAGCACCGCTCGCACGCTACGCGAAACAACCTTTATTGATCAGAACCCGACGTTTGCTGGGGCTGTGGTGCTTTGCCTGGGCGACGCTGCACTTGACCAGCTACACCTTGCTGGAACTGGGGATCAATAATCTTTCATTATTAGGACAAGAGTTGGTAACGCGCCCTTATTTAACGCTGGGTGCCCTAAGTTGGCTGATTTTGCTGGCATTAGCGTTGACTTCAACGCAATGGGCGCAGCGCAAGCTGGGCAAACGCTGGCAACAATTACACAATTTCGTCTATCTGGTGGCGATCCTCGCGCCGATTCACTACCTTTGGTCGGTGAAAATCTTGTCACCGCAACCGATCCTGTACGCTGCTGCCGCGATTGGGCTGTTAGCGTGGCGTTATAAGAAGTTTCGCCAATGGTGGCGTTAATACGCTCATTGTGTGCAGTTCTCCGCAGATCTACTATCATTCACCGCCAGATTCCGGGCGGTGGTTGATAATCTTCCCTGATAAGACCAGTATTTAGCTGCCAATTGCTACGAAATCGTTATAATGTGCGACTTTGGTTTTCCTGACAGGGGTTTTTAGCCTCTGAAAAGGTGACAATCGCTAATCGAAGGTATATTTTGTTTTTTACCCGAGAATCGCAGGAGATAGCGGCACAATGGCTGGCAAGTTCCACATATTAGTTTTGAACGGACCGAACCTAAACATGCTTGGCACCCGTGAGCCGGATAAGTACGGCACGCTTACGCTTAGCGAGATTGTTAACGGTTTGAGCACCGAAGCGGCAGCGCTTGATGTGGAACTGGCGCATTTTCAGTCAAACGCGGAGTACGCAATCATCGACCGTATTCATCAGGCAAAAGACATTATGGACTTTATCCTGATCAATCCGGCCGCGTTTACGCACACCAGTGTTGCTATCCGCGACGCACTGCTGGCGGTCGGCATCCCGTTTATCGAGATCCACCTCACCAACGTGCATGCGCGGGAGCCATTCCGCCACCACTCGTATCTGTCAGATATCGCCGAGGGCGTTATTTGCGGGCTGGGCGCGGAAGGTTATTCATACGCTTTACAGACGGCGGTAAAACGCCTGTCACAATCACACTAAACAAGAGTACGGAACCCACTCATGGATATTCGTAAGATTAAGAAACTGATCGAGCTGGTTGAAGAATCAGGCATCTCCGAACTGGAAATTTCTGAAGGCGAAGAGTCTGTGCGCATCAGCCGCAGCGCGCCGAATGCTGGCTTCCCGGTTATGCAGCAGGCTTATGCTGCGCCGATGATGCAACAGCAGCCAGCCCTGTCTAACGCTGTCGCACCTACCGCAGCGCCGGAAGCCCCTGCAGCCGCAGCGGAAATCAGTGGTCACATCGTACGTTCCCCGATGGTCGGAACCTTCTATCGCACCCCGAGCCCGGACGCGAAAGCGTTTATCGAAATCGGCCAGAAAGTTAACGTGGGCGATACCCTGTGCATCGTTGAAGCCATGAAAATGATGAACCAGATCGAAGCCGATAAATCAGGCGTGGTGAAAGCCATTCTGGTTGAAAGTGGCCAACCGGTTGAATTTGACGAGCCGCTGGTCGTCATCGAGTAAACGAGGCGCACATGCTGGATAAAATTGTTATCGCTAACCGCGGCGAGATTGCACTGCGTATTCTTCGTGCCTGTAAAGAACTGGGCATCAAGACTGTCGCCGTGCACTCGACTGCGGATCGCGATTTAAAACACGTACTGCTGGCTGACGAGACCGTATGTATCGGTCCTGCGCCATCAGTAAAAAGCTATCTGAATATCCCGGCGATTATCTCCGCCGCCGAAATCACCGGCGCAGTGGCGATTCACCCTGGTTATGGCTTCCTCTCTGAGAATGCCAACTTCGCTGAGCAGGTTGAGCGCTCTGGCTTTATCTTCATCGGCCCGAAAGCTGACACCATCCGCCTGATGGGCGACAAAGTGTCGGCAATCACCGCCATGAAGAAAGCAGGCGTACCGACCGTTCCGGGTTCTGACGGCCCGCTGGGCGACGATATGGATGCCAACCGCGCCCATGCTAAACGCATTGGTTACCCGGTTATCATCAAAGCCTCCGGCGGCGGCGGCGGTCGCGGTATGCGCGTTGTGCGCAAAGACGCCGACCTGGCGCAGTCCATCAGCATGACGCGTGCGGAAGCGAAAGCCGCTTTCAACAACGACATGGTGTACATGGAAAAATACCTGGAAAACCCTCGCCACGTCGAGATCCAGGTGCTGGCCGATGGTCAGGGCAACGCTATTTATCTGGCAGAGCGCGACTGCTCCATGCAGCGCCGTCACCAGAAAGTGGTCGAAGAAGCACCGGCACCGGGCATCACCCCGGAACTGCGTCGCTATATCGGCGAACGTTGTGCGAAAGCCTGTGTCGACATCGGCTATCGCGGAGCGGGTACGTTTGAGTTCTTGTTCGAAAACGGCGAGTTCTACTTCATCGAGATGAACACCCGTATTCAGGTTGAACACCCGGTTACCGAAATGATTACCGGCGTTGACCTGATCAAAGAACAGCTGCGTATCGCTGCCGGTCAGCCGCTGTCCATTAAGCAAGAAGAAGTGATGGTGAAAGGCCATGCGGTGGAATGCCGTATTAACGCCGAAGATCCGAACACCTTCCTGCCCAGCCCGGGCAAAATCACCCGCTTCCATGCTCCTGGTGGGTTTGGTGTGCGTTGGGAATCGCATATTTACGCCGGTTACACTGTACCGCCGTATTACGATTCAATGATTGGCAAGCTTATCTGCTACGGTGAGAGCCGCGATGTGGCGATTGCGCGCATGAAGAATGCGTTGCAGGAGCTGATTATCGACGGTATCAAAACCAACGTTGATCTGCAGATGCGTATTATGAGCGACGAGAACTTCCAGCATGGTGGCACCAACATCCACTATCTGGAGAAAAAACTCGGTTTGCAGGAAAAATAATCTGCAATCAGCGCAAAAGGCCGGATCTTCCGGCCTTTTTTGTTTTTCTCTCCCCTCAACTTGCCCATAGGGTACAATCCCCGCTTTCTTCATTTACAAGGGACAAAAATGGACAACCGTTTTGTTCAGGCGCACAAAGAAGCCCGCTGGGCGCTGTGGCTGACCCTTCTTTATCTTGCCGCCTGGTTAGTGTGTGCTTACCTACCGGGTACAGAGCAGGGCTTCACCGGGCTGCCGCGTTGGTTTGAACTGGCCTGCCTGCTTACGCCACTGGTGTTTGTTTTACTCTGCTGGGCGATGGTGCGTTTTATCTTCCGTGATATCTCTCTGGAGGATAACGATGCAAACTGAAATTATCGCCGTACTGATAATCTACCTGATCGTCGTCTTCGGCCTCTCTTTCTATGCGATGCGCCAGCGTAGCAGCGGTACTTTCCTGAGCGAGTATTTCCTCGGTAGCCGTTCCATGGGCGGATTTGTGCTGGCGATGACGCTGACCGCCACTTATGTCAGCGCCAGTTCGTTTATTGGCGGGCCGGGAGCCGCGTACAAATTCGGCCTTGGTTGGGTACTGCTGGCGATGATCCAGGTTCCTACCATTTGGTTGTCGCTGGGCATTCTTGGCAAGAAATTCGCGATTCTGGCGCGTCGCTACAATGCGATTACCCTCAACGACATGCTGATGGCGCGCTACCAGAGCCGCGCGGTGGTGTGGATTGCCAGCGTCAGTCTGCTGGTGGCCTTTGTCGGTGCGATTGCCGTGCAGTTTATCGGCGGCGCGCGTCTGCTGGAGACAGCGGCCGGCATCAAATACGAATCTGGCCTGCTGATCTTCGGCATTACCATTGCGCTGTACACAGCGTTTGGCGGTTTTCGCGCCAGTGTGTTGAACGACACGATGCAAGGTCTGGTGATGCTGATCGGTACGCTGGTGTTGCTGGTCGGCGTGATCCATGCGGCGGGCGGTTTACATAACGCCGTTGACACCTTGCAGCATATCGATCCGAAACTGGTGAGTCCGCACGGCGCGAGCGATATTCTCTCCCCGGCGTTTATGACCTCGTTTTGGGTACTGGTCTGTTTTGGCGTTATCGGTCTGCCGCATACCGCTGTGCGCTGTATTTCGTATAAAGACAGCAAGTCGGTGCACCGGGGGATCATTATCGGCACCATCGTCATCGCACTGTTGATGCTGGGAATGCACCTGGCGGGCGCGCTGGGTCGTGCTGTGCTGCCGAATCTGTCGGTGCCGGATCAGGTCATTCCCACGCTGATGGTCGAAGTGCTGCCGCCGTGGGCCGCAGGGTTGTTCCTCGCCGCACCTATGGCCGCGATCATGTCCAACGTCAACGCGCATCTGCTGCAGGCTTCCGCAACGATCATCAAAGATCTGTGGTTAAGCGCGCAGCCGACTAAAATTCGTCATGAGCCACGCTTAAAACGCATTTCCACCGTCACCACGCTGGTGCTCGGCATTTTGATGATGCTGGCCGCATGGCGTCCGCCAGAGATGATCATCTGGCTGAACCTGCTGGCGTTTGGCGGGCTGGAGGCGGTATTCCTGTGGCCGTTGGTGCTGGGTCTTTACTGGGATCGCGCCAACTCCGCCGGCGCGCTCAGCGCCATGATTGTTGGCGGCGCGCTGTATGCCGTGCTCGCCACCTTTAATATTCAGTACCTGGGCTTCCATCCGATTGTGCCCTCGCTGCTGTTAAGTTTGCTGGCCTTCGTTGTCGGGAACCGTTTCGGTCAACCCGCGCCGCAGGCCCCGACTATTTCTGTTAATGAATAAAGAGTTATGCCATGCCTTGGATCCAACTGAAACTGAACACCACCGGCGCGAATGCGGAAGATCTGAGCGATGCTCTGATGGAAGCGGGCGCGGTGTCCATTACCTTCCAGGACACGCACGACACGCCCGTGTTTGAACCGCTGCCGGGTGAAACCCGTCTGTGGGGCGATACCGACGTTATCGGCCTGTTCGACGCGGAAACCGAGATGGCGGACGTTGTTGCCCAACTCGCGCTTCACCCGCTGCTCGGCGAAGGTTTCGCCCACAAAATTGAGCAACTGGAAGATAAAGACTGGGAGCGCGAATGGATGGATAACTTCCACCCGATGCGCTTTGGCGAACGCCTGTGGATCTGCCCGAGCTGGCGTGACGTGCCGGATGCGAATGCGGTAAATGTGATGCTCGATCCGGGTCTGGCCTTCGGCACTGGCACGCACCCCACCACCTCGCTGTGCCTGCAATGGCTCGATAGTCTGGATCTTGTCGGCAAAACGGTGATCGATTTTGGCTGCGGCTCCGGGATCCTTGCGATCGCCGCGCTGAAACTGGGTGCGGCGAAAGCGATCGGGATTGATATTGATCCGCAAGCCATTCAGGCCAGCCGTGATAACGCCGAGCGCAACGGTGTTTCCGAACGTCTTGAGTTGTACTTGCCGAAAGACCAGCCAGACGCGATGAAAGCCGATGTGGTGGTCGCTAATATTCTGGCTGGCCCGTTGCGTGAACTGGCGCCGTTAATCAGCGTATTGCCCGTCGAGGGCGGTTTACTGGGGCTCTCTGGTATCCTTGCCAGCCAGGCAGAGAGCGTATGCGAAGCCTATGCCGAACTCTTTACTCTTGACCCGGTGGTCGAGAAAGAAGAGTGGTGCCGTATTACGGGACAGAAAAGGTAAAACGGAACGCGGCCTGCGGGCCACGTTTCGCGGAGCCCGCGTGCTGAACTGTCGAAAAAAGCAGCCAGAAGGTCGATCAAAAAATTGCGAGTAGCTTCGCAAAAACCGTCTTTTTTGTCTGAAAAAACAGCAGTTCAGCCGCTTATCACCGATGAAAAAACGATAACTTGTGCGAATTTATGCGTTATGTGAAATTTTTATCTTTTACATAACCCTATGAAAAACATGATTTAATAGGTTTATTGCTCTGGTGGACTGGCTATTCCTTGATCTACAACAGAGGATTGCTCAAAGTTTGGCCTTTCATCTCGTGCAAAAAATGCGTAATATACGCCGCCTTGCAGTCACAGTATGGTCATTTCTTAACTCATGCGCATCGGACACCACCAGCTCAGAAATCGCCTGATCGCAGCGCCCATGGCTGGCATTACCGACAGACCATTCCGGACGTTGTGCTACGAGATGGGAGCCGGTTTAACCGTATCCGAGATGATGTCTTCTAACCCGCAAGTGTGGGAAAGCGACAAGTCCCGACTGCGGATGGTGCACATTGATGAACCCGGTATTCGCACCGTGCAAATTGCCGGCAGCGACCCGGATGAAATGGCGGAAGCCGCACGTATTAACGTGGAAAGCGGCGCCCAAATTATTGATATCAATATGGGTTGCCCGGCTAAAAAAGTGAATCGCAAGCTTGCAGGTTCCGCCCTGCTGCAATACCCGGATCTGGTGAAGTCGATCCTGACCTCGGTAGTTAATGCAGTGGATGTTCCTGTCACTCTGAAGATTCGCACGGGTTGGGCTCCAGAACACCGTAACTGCGTAGAAATTGCCCAACTGGCTGAAGAGTGTGGTATTCAGGCTCTGACCATTCATGGACGCACCCGCGCCTGTTTGTTCAACGGAGACGCTGAGTACGACAGTATTCGGGCAGTTAAGCAGAAAGTTTCCATTCCGGTTATCGCGAATGGCGACATTACTGACCCGCTTAAAGCCAGAGCTGTGCTCGACTATACAGGGGCGGATGCCCTGATGATAGGCCGCGCAGCTCAGGGAAGACCCTGGATCTTCCGGGAAATCCAGCATTATCTGGACACTGGGGAGCTGCTGGCCCCGCTGCCTTTGGCAGAGGTTAAGCGCTTGCTTTGCGCGCACGTTCGGGAACTGCATGACTTTTACGGTCAGGCGAAAGGTTACCGAATCGCACGTAAACACGTCTCCTGGTATCTCCAGGAGCACGCTCCGAATGACCAGTTTCGGCGCACATTCAACGCCATTGAGAATGCCAGCGAACAGCTGGAGGCGTTGGAGGCATACTTCGAAAATTTTGCGTAAACAGAAATAAAGAGCTGACAGAACTATGTTCGAACAACGCGTAAATTCTGACGTACTGACCGTTTCTACCGTTAACTCTCAGGATCAGGTAACCCAAAAACCGCTCCGTGACTCGGTAAAACAGGCACTGAAGAACTATTTTGCTCAACTGAATGGTCAGGATGTTAATGATCTGTATGAGCTGGTACTGGCTGAAGTAGAACAGCCACTGTTGGACATGGTGATGCAATACACCCGTGGTAATCAGACCCGCGCGGCGCTGATGATGGGCATCAACCGCGGTACGCTGCGTAAAAAACTGAAAAAATACGGCATGAACTGATTTTTAATCAGTGAGTTGTATTGATAAAAAGGCGCTAACCGGCATGGGAAAGCGCCTTTTTTATTGTCTGAAATAGCGCTAAAAACCCCGCTTTCCCTGTCATTCCGGGGTTACGGATTCGTGTATATTTCAACAAATGGTTGCAAGAAAGGGAGATACGGAATGTTTCGCAAGTATTGGTGGCTGGTGGCTTTCGCCCTGTCGATCCTCATGCTGGATAGCTTAATCATGTACTGGATTGAGTATATGACCACCGAGATCGATAAGTGCCGCAATATGAACTCCGTAAATCCGCTCAAACTGGTTAACTGTAATAATCTGTAAGTGATTGCTTGTAGCGAAAATTCGCGAAAATGCAGCCATCACCCTGATTAAAGCAGGGATTTAAATCATTTTGAGCCATCCCCATACGATGCTAATGTCTCAGCCCTTTTCGCCAGTCCGATCGTAGTAATGCGTAACGCCCTTAGTGAATGAGTTGATGACACCATGCTGGATAGCCAATACGACTATATCCTTGTTGTTGTTTCTTTTATCGTAGCCATTTTGGCCTCTTATACCGCCCTGAATATGGCTGGCCGTGTTTCCACCAGCAGCCAGGGATCGTCATGGGTCTGGCTTAGCGGCGGCGGCGTAGCAATGGGGATAGGCATCTGGGCGATGCACTTTATCGGCATGCTGGCGATGAACATGTCTATGAACATGCGCTACGAACCGATTCTCACTGCCCTCTCAATGGCTATCGCGATTGGCGCTTCATTGTTCGCGCTGTGGCTGGTGAGCGCCCCTCATCTGCATCTGCGCCGCCTGATCCCGGGCGCAATTGTCATGGGTCTGGGCATTGCGGCGATGCACTATACCGGCATGGCGGCGCTTCAGGTCTCGCCGGCCATCATCTGGAATCTGCATTGGGTCGCTTTATCTTTAGCAATCGCGCTAGTCGCCTCTTTCGCCGCCCTGTGGCTCACCTTCCATTTACGTCATGACGCCGCCCAGGTTGCGCTGATGCGTTTTGGTGCGGCGATTTTGATGGGCATCGCTATTGCGGGTATGCATTACACCGGCATGATGGCGGCTCAAATCCCTCCTCAACATGCCATGGGGCATAACGGTTTTAACAATAACTGGTTAGCCGTATTGGTCGGCATGATGGCCTTCTCGGTGCTGGGCATTACGCTACTGGTGTCGATGTTCGATGCGCGTCTGCAAGCGCGAACCTCGCTACTGGCAACGTCACTGGCGGCCGCGAACCGCGAACTGGCGCGGCTGGCGTTGCACGATACCTTAACGCGTCTGCCTAACCGTGTGTTGCTGGAAGACCGCCTTGAGCAGGCCATCAACAAAGCGAAACGCGAAGGCTCTTTCTTCGCGCTGATGTTTATGGATCTCGATGGTTTCAAAACCGTTAACGATGCCTGGGGCCATGATGTCGGCGATAAATTGCTGGTCGCGGTGACCGATCGCCTGACACAAAAATTAACAGGGCAATATACGCTGGCGCGCATTGGTGGTGACGAGTTTGTTCTGCTGGCTGAAGTCAGTGCACCAGATGAAGCGGCAACGCTTGCCAGTTCGTTGGTACGCGTGATTGATAAGCCCTTCACTATCGATCCCTATGACGTGATGGTGACGCTGAGCGTCGGTATTGCGCTTTATCCGCATGATGGCAAGAACGAACGGGAATTGATGTTCAACGCCGATGCGGCGATGTATCACACCAAACATATGGGCCGTAACGGTTACCACTTTTTCCAGCCATCGATGAACACGCTGGCGCAAACGCAATTGCAACTGCTCAACGATCTTTGGATGGCACTGGAGCGCCAGGAGTTCCGGCTGGTTTACCAGCCCAAATTTAAAGCCCCTGCGGGGCCGGTTATCGGCCTTGAGGCGCTGTTGCGCTGGCATCACCCCTACCAGGGTGTACTCACACCGGATGTTTTTTTGCCACTGGCAGAGAAAACCGGCCTGATTGTGCCACTGGGTAACTGGGTAGTGGATGAAGCCTGCCGTCAGCTTGGCGAATGGCGCAAAATGGGGCTCCCTGACTGGTCAGTGGCGGTGAACCTTTCCACCCTGCAGTTTGAGCAGAGCACCCTGGTGGAAACGATTATGGAGGCGCTGAAAAAGCATGGCGTGCCGCCGCAAAAGTTAATCCTCGAAGTAACTGAAACCACAGCAATGAGCAACCCGGATGAGAGCGTGCGCGTGTTAACGGCGCTGACGGATGCGGGCGTTCAAGCCTCAATCGATGACTTTGGTACAGGCTACTCCAGCCTGCTGTATCTGAAACGCCTTCCGGCCTGCGAATTAAAGATTGATCGCGCGTTTGTTCGTGAGTTAAGCCGGGAAGGCGAAGATGCCACTATCGTCTCCGCCATCGTGGCATTAGCCAGGACGCTGAATTTAAAAGTTGTCGCGGAAGGTGTGGAAACAGAAGAACAACAAAAATTTCTTACCGAGCTGGGCTGTAATACGCTGCAGGGGTATTTATTAGGTAAACCGGTGAGTGCGGAATCCATTACTTCTTACGGAAATAAACTTCCTCCGCCCGAGACGCTTTCCTGAAGTGGGATCCATTTAAATAAAGCGCCTGCAGGCGCTTTTGTTTTACCCGGTCAGCAAACTAGATTATTCTTATAAAAATAAAGTTATGTGCCATCTCTATTTAATCAAGCGCTTACGCATTGCACCGATTTTTTTATTTCACTCTTCATCTTTTCTGCACTATTTAACCCGCAACACGGTTTTCTCTTCATGATTTTTACAAAGAACATAATTTGAGATTATTGCACCGGGGAATTTTCACCGGCGAATGGTAAAATATGATTTATCGGTTCTGGACAGGTATCGCAATTATTGATATCGGGAATCGTGATTATTTCGAGGTAATATTATGAAAAAATTCATTTCCGTGGCATTACTGGCGACGTTTCTGGCTGGCTGTGCCCACGATTCTCCTTGTGTACCGGTATATGATGATCAAGGTCGTCTGGTACATACCAATACCTGTATGAAAGGCACAACACAGGATAACTGGGAAACAGCCGGAGCCATTGCTGGCGGCGCAGCGGCGATTGCCGGTCTGACGCTCGGTATCGTAGCGCTGACTAAATAGTATTAAATAGCCAAATAGTTATAAAAAGCGCGGTTTGCCGCGCTTTTGCTTTATTTAGGTGCAGTTAATTTTGCATAAGTAAATTTTCAGCCCCATTAACAGGCAGAAATAAAAAAGCAAACACGCACTTTGTTTCATTTAAACCGACGGGTTATCACTCGCACCGTTTTTTCTCTTTTTTTGCGTGACCCATTTCACAAAGCGATGCCAATCAATATATTGCTTATATTCACGCAGGAAACTTATCTGTTAATGCCCTCTTATTGCATGCTCTTTTTGCTCTGTTTTGTGGCGCAGGTTGTATTTTTGCACCATGACGGGGCAATGGTTTTATTTTTTCCTGTCTACACTCTCAATATTGCGCCTACGGTAGCCAAATAACGCCACGCGCAAAACTGGCACTACCTTTGCTTTAAAGAGTATGGCCATTGCCACAGACAGGTTCAGGCGTTTCCCGAACGCCTTATATAACGATAAATTTTCGCCACACAGGATGCATTATGAAAAAGATGATGATCGCCAGCCTGGCCGCTGCCGGTGTACTGTTTGCTGTCGCAAATCAGGCACATGCAGGCGCAACGCTGGATGCCGTTAAAAAGAAAGGTTTCGTACAATGCGGTATCAGCGACGGTCTGCCTGGCTTTTCCTACGCGGACGCGAGCGGTAAATTCACCGGTATCGACGTGGATGTTTGCCGCGGCGTTGCCGCTGCCGTATTCGGTGACGACACGAAAGTTAAATATACCCCGCTGACTGCCAAAGAGCGTTTCACCGCTCTGCAATCTGGCGAAGTGGATATGCTCTCCCGTAATACCACCTGGACCTCTTCCCGCGATGGCGGCATGGGCCTGTCATTCACTGGCGTAACCTATTACGACGGTATCGGCTTCCTGACCCACAACAAAGCAGGCCTGAAAAGCGCTAAAGAGCTGGATGGCGCAACCGTTTGTATTCAGGCGGGCACCGATACTGAGCTGAACGTAGCGGATTACTTTAAATCCAACAAAATGAAATATACGCCGGTGACCTTCGACCGTTCCGATGAATCCGCGAAAGCGCTGGAATCAGGCCGTTGCGATACGCTCGCTTCCGACCAGTCTCAGCTGTATGCATTGCGTATCAAACTGAGCAACCCGGCAGAGTGGATCGTATTGCCGGAAGTGATCTCGAAAGAGCCGCTGGGGCCGGTGGTTCGCCGTGGTGATGATGACTGGTTCTCGATTGTTCGCTGGACGCTGTTCGCCATGCTGAACGCAGAAGAGATGGGTGTTAACTCGAAAAACGTTGATGAGAAAGCCGCTAACCCAGCAACGCCGGATATGGCACACCTGTTAGGTAAAGAAGGCGACTTCGGTAAAGACCTGAAGCTGGATAACAAGTGGGCTTACAACATCATTAAGAAAGTCGGTAACTATTCAGAAATCTTTGAACGTAACGTCGGTTCTGAAAGCCCGCTGAAAATCAAACGCGGCCAGAACAACCTCTGGAATAACGGCGGTATCCAGTACGCTCCGCCAGTGCGCTAATACGTAAGTGCTGTAACGGGCGCTACGCTTGCGTGGCGCCCAGCCCAGAGTCATGGTTACTGAGGTTTTCCTATGTCCCATCGCCGCCCAACCGTGAAAGGTGCTATTTCCCTTTCTAACCCTGCGGTTCGTGCCTGGCTGTTTCAAATCCTTGCGATTGTCGCCGTGGTCGTTGTCGCAATTTATTTGATACACAACACCGTTACTAACCTGAATAACCGCGGCATCACTTCCGGTTTTGCCTTTCTGGATCGCGCCGCTGGTTTTGGTATTGTTCAGCATCTTATTGATTATGAACAAGGTGACACCTATGGCCGTGTATTTCTTGTAGGTTTACTTAATACGCTGCTGGTTTCAGCGCTGTGTATTGTGTTCGCCTCATTCCTCGGTTTTTTTCTTGGACTCGCTCGTCTGTCAGAAAACTGGCTACTGCGGAAGCTATCGACCATTTATATCGAAACGTTCCGTAATATCCCGCCGCTGTTGCAGATCTTTTTCTGGTATTTCGCGGTGCTGCGTAACCTACCCGGCCCGCGCCAGGCGGTCAACGCAATGGAACTGGTATTTCTGAGCAACCGCGGCTTGTATATTCCCTCCCCGCAAATGGGCGAGGGCATGCTGGCGTTCGTGGGCGCGATAATCGTGGCAGTGGCTATCTCCATTGGTCTGTTTCGCTTTAATAAAATGCATCAAATCAAAACCGGTCAGTTACGCCGCACATGGCCTGCCGCGCTGGGATTGATTATTCTGCTGCCGCTGATCGCGCACTGGGTGTTTGGCGCAGCGCTGCACTGGGATGTTCCGCAACTGCGCGGCTTCAACTTCCAGGGCGGTATGGTGCTGATCCCGGAACTCGCCGCGCTCACCATTGCGCTGTCGGTCTACACCTCTGCGTTTATCGCCGAGATTATTCGTTCAGGTATTCAGTCAGTGCCCTATGGGCAGCATGAAGCTGCACGTTCTCTCGGATTGCCTAATCCGGTAACGCTGCGGCAGGTGATTATTCCGCAGGCGCTGCGCGTGATTATCCCTCCGCTGACCAGCCAGTATCTGAATATCGCCAAAAACTCCTCGCTTGCCGCGGCAATTGGTTATCCGGATATGGTGTCGCTGTTTGCCGGCACGGTGCTGAATCAGACCGGTCAGGCGATTGAAACTATCGCTATTACCATGTCGGTTTACTTGCTCATCAGCCTGTCGATTTCGTTGCTGATGAACATCTATAACCGCCGTATTGCCCTGATTGAGCGCTAAGGAACCTTGATGACAAAAGCCATTCTGTCTCCCTCCACGCGCCAGACACCCGCAGGAAGCAATGGCGCGATAGTGTGGGTACGAAAAAATCTGTTCTCCAGTTGGTCTAACTCGCTGCTGACGCTTCTGTGTCTGTGGTTAATGTGGGAGTTGATTCCCCCTTTGCTGGACTGGGCGCTGTTTCAGGCGAACTGGTTTGGTTCGACGCGCGCCGATTGTACGAAAGCAGGTGCGTGCTGGGTGTTTATCCACGAGCGTTTTGGCCAGTTTATGTATGGCCTCTACCCGCATGATCAACGCTGGCGCATTAATGTGGCGCTACTTGTTGGCCTGATCTCTATCGCGCCGATGTTCTGGAAGGCGCTGCCGCGTCGCGGGCGCTACATCGCGTGCTGGGCGGTTATTTATCCGCTTGTTGTGTGGTGGTTGTTATTTGGCGGCTTCCTGGGGCTGGAACGGGTTGAAACCCGCCAGTGGGGCGGTTTGACCCTGACATTGATCATCGCCTCTGTGGGTATTGCTGGCGCATTACCATTGGGGATTCTGCTGGCGCTTGGACGCCGTTCGAAAATGCCGGTGGTTCGCGTGTTATCGGTCATTTTCATTGAGTTCTGGCGCGGCGTTCCCTTAATCACCGTGCTGTTTATGTCCTCAGTGATGCTGCCGCTGTTTATGTCGGAAGGAACCAGTATTGATAAGCTGATCCGTGCGCTGGTCGGTGTGATCTTGTTTCAGTCCGCTTACGTGGCGGAAGTGGTGCGTGGTGGCTTACAAGCACTGCCGAAGGGGCAATATGAAGCGGCGGAGTCTCTGGCGCTGGGATACTGGAAAACACAAGGGCTGGTAATTTTACCGCAGGCGCTGAAGCTGGTGATCCCGGGGCTTGTGAACACCATCATTGCTCTGTTCAAAGATACGAGTCTGGTGATCATCATCGGCTTGTTTGATCTGTTCAGCAGCGTACAGCAAGCCACGGTCGATCCTGCATGGCTTGGGATGTCCACCGAAGGCTATGTTTTTGCTGCCTTAGTTTATTGGGTTTTCTGTTTTAGCATGTCGCGCTATAGCCAGTATCTGGAGAAGCGCTTTAACACCGGGCGTACACCGCACTGAGGATCCTCATGAGTAATACAACTATGCAATCTGGCGACGCGATGATTACGCTCGAAAATGTGAATAAATGGTACGGTCAGTTCCATGTACTGAAAGATATTAACCTCAATGTGAAACAGGGCGAGCGCATTGTGCTTTGTGGCCCGTCCGGCTCTGGAAAGTCGACAACGATCCGCTGTATCAACCACCTCGAAGAGCATCAACAAGGGCGCATTGTCGTTGACGGTATAGAGTTAAATGAAGATATCCGCAATATCGAAAAGATCCGCCAGGAAGTGGGAATGGTGTTTCAGCACTTTAATCTATTCCCGCATCTGACCGTCCTGCAAAATTGTACGCTGGCGCCGATTTGGGTACGCAAAATGCCCCGGAAAGAGGCTGAAGCGCTGGCGATGCATTATCTTGAGCGTGTGCGCATTGCCGAGCATGCACATAAGTTTCCGGGGCAGATTTCCGGTGGCCAGCAGCAACGTGTAGCGATTGCCCGTTCATTATGTATGAAACCTAAAATCATGCTGTTTGATGAACCAACTTCAGCGCTGGATCCGGAGATGGTAAAAGAGGTGCTGGATACCATGATTGGGCTAGCGCAATCCGGCATGACGATGTTGTGTGTCACCCACGAAATGGGTTTTGCGCGCACCGTTGCCGATCGCGTGATCTTTATGGATCGGGGTGAAATCGTTGAACAGGCACCACCGGAAGAGTTCTTTGCGAATCCGAAATCAGAACGTACTCGTGCGTTTTTGTCGCAGGTTATCCATTGATCTCTATATGATTTCTTACAGGCCATTCATACGAGTGGCCTTTTTTATTGCCCACGTAAAACCTCCTCGTGCAAGCATGCTTAACAAAAAGTTGGGGGCTGGCCTTATTGCTTTGGCTGCCTATCTCACTGAGCTGACCGGGTTCGATTTTTAAGAATTCAGGGACACGCCAAATATTACTGCCTTGCATGCATGTGGTTCTTTGCTTCTTATGTACTTGCTTATTTGCTCGACGTTCCCGGCTATCGCGGGGGAGACCTCACACTATTATCGGCACGACGCGTTTCACTTCAGACTTAGTGTGTTTGATGTCTGGCTGTTGAAGAAGAAAGACTCACTAGCTCTCAAGGGCTGTGGTACTTAACCCTGTCCATGCTCAAAGGCTATTGGCTATAGAGGCAAATGACTGCGGTGCGACCATCAAGCTTGATGTTGCAGTAGAAAAGCAAAAGGCCCAGTCGAAAGACTGGGCCTTTTGCTTTATTTGATGCCTGGCAGTTCCCTACTCTCGCATGGGGAGACCCCACACTACCATCGGCGCTACGGCGTTTCACTTCTGAGTTCGGCATGGGGTCAGGTGGGACCACCGCGCTAGTGCCGCCAGGCAAATTCTTTTCTAAATGCCGAACTTTAACCGTTATAACTGGTGCTGATACCCAGAGTCGAACTGGGGACCTCACCCTTACCAAGGGTGCGCTCTACCAACTGAGCCATATCAGCACACTAAATTTGATGCCTGGCAGTTCCCTACTCTCGCATGGGGAGACCCCACACTACCATCGGCGCTACGGCGTTTCACTTCTGAGTTCGGCATGGGGTCAGGTGGGACCACCGCGCTAGTGCCGCCAGGCAAATTCTGTCTGTCAGAACGTTCTCACACTCTGACCTAATCTGTATCACGCTGAAAATCTTTTCTGTCTCTCACGCCAAAACACCTTCGGCGTTGTAAGGTTAAGCCTCACGGTTCATTAGTACCGGTTAGCTCAACGCATCGCTGCGCTTACACACCCGGCCTATCAACGTCGTC
>NZ_FXWP01000015.1 GCF_900184035.1 Kosakonia pseudosacchari | reverse complement strand
TGATTACATCGAAATGTTTTATAACAGTAAGCGTCGGCATGGTTCGAGTGATCAGATGCCACCGACGGAATATGAAAATCAATATTATCGACGACTCAGAAGTGTCTAGATTATCCGTGGCGATTCACCTTTAACTAGTGGGCAGTTACACTGAATTACTGACAGACTCCTGCCAAAATGTCAGACAAACCCCATATTCATCCAGAAGGTCGTCAGCAATTTCAAACTGAAACACCTTATCCGGGAAAGCCTCTGCTAACGCGCGCTTCCAATATCTAGTTATCTGCTCGGCAAATAAATGACAAAGACGATAATCCTCATTTGACAGACCTACTTTAAATACGGGTCGGTTCGGTGCATTTTCCCACTTTGAAAAAAACTGATTTATTGAAAAAATATTTCTGTATCGTTCAACGTCTCTGCGCGATGTACTTTGTACTAATACACTAGATTTACTCTCTACTAGCCCAAGCAAATGAAACCTTTTCGGGTCGTATTGCTGAGCGTTAGGTAGCCAGAAAATATGCCCCTGGATCTCAATAAAATCAGGAGAGAGCAAACCCAGCACAGAAATTGCTTGCTCTAGTGAAACCAAGTGCCCTACATATGAAAAAAATTCTCCGGCGCCAATATCTGAAACAAACAGGCTTAATGACTCTTTAGAAATATTACCCTGATAAACTTTCATCATTTCAATCCTAAACTATCAAGAACCGACTGAGGAACATTTCCCTCAAAAGCTTTTGTATCACTTCCCTTCTTGGGGAAATATATTCCATTCGAAGCTTGGTTCCACTCGACCACCTTAATCCGAGAGTTAGACACATCATATAGTGCGCGCCCCTCAGGTGACTTGCCCCCCTTTATTTAACAAAGGATGATGTTGGTCACGTCCGCCCTGAGCGAGAAGCAGAAGTTCGAGATTGTCTCATAGCCAGTTATCCCTGATTGCGGCTGGATCATATTCAGGTTCAGGGTCAAATAAAGACACTACTAACATTGCAGTGTGTTAATCACCGGGGAGAAGGTCACCCGACTTGCTACATTGAGTTACTTATAACCTGGCTTATCATCATCAAACTAACCATCAGGTTTCCTGTTCACTCATTGATTCCAACAAACGCTTTATCGCTTCCAGTTTTGCTGTCTGGCGACGCATTTCTAGCAACCTGAGAGCATTGAAAACATCGCCTTCATTAAATTGAGCACGACTCAGTTTGCCCATATCCTGATTCAGTAATTCCAGTTCATCATCAGTTATTGGTGGTCTCATTTTGTTCCCCAGATCATTATTGATTTAAAAATAGATTATGAAAATGTTGTATGGTAGAAAATCTGTTAAGGCAAGAAAATACTTATCGGTGTGTTGACCAGCTCCCCGTTAATCAACACAAACTGATGTCAGCAACGTCTGTTCCTGGCACGAAAGAGTCGATCAGGGGGCAGACATGTCTGCTCAGAGCGAACAGAGGGCATTGCTAACAGCATTCCGTGTGAATCAACGAGGAGCTGGTTATCAGTGCACTTGAGATGTGCTGGAAGCCGGGCATTAAAGAGGCGATGCTGACAATTCGCAAAAATTGTATCTGTCTTAGCCATCCGTTTAGACCGTTGTAAAACTTTTCCGGCATTTTTCGTTACAGTTTTCTCCAGTGACGCCCACAATTTTTAAAATGCATAATAGTAAAAAAATTTGTTGACGCATCAAGGGATAGGGGAGCGTTTATGAGTAGTAGAAAAAGCTACATACCGCATATTATGCGGATAGATTCCACTCTGGGGGAGTGTGGCAACAACAAGCCAGAAGAAGTTTTGTGGTTTCAGCAAACACTTAGTGAGTCAGGTTATCAAGAATTAACCGGACGAGACGTTAAGATTACAGGCAAGTGTGACAGGGATACGATTGAAGGTATTCGCTGGTTTCAGAATATGCTCTCTATGAAGCCTACCGGAATGATTCATCCTGGAGATATCTGGCTTCAGGAAGCTATAAATAATGTTGTTTTACAGCCATGGCGTAAGACTGTCGGGGCGGCACAGCTAAAGGTGCCTGAAGGCCAGGTTACCTTTGATGCTGAAGGGAATGATTATATATTCCCGGATTATGCTCCCAAGAGGGCACCCAAAAGACCTGACTATTTCTCCCGAATACTGCACTGGCCTGGCGATGTATCAGGCGTCACACTGGGTCGCGGTTACGACATGAAGATGCGAACTGCCGGAGAGATTTTTTCAACTCTGCGAAGTCTTGGTATAGAAGAATATCGCGCAGTGATTGCATCAAACGCAGCATATCTTAGTGGAAGACAGGCAAAGGTTTTTGTCGATACCACATGGCAGCTATTTGGTGAGATAAGCTATGTGCAACAGATTGAATTATTCAAACGTTCTTATTTAGAGAAAAAGAATTACGCCAAACCTTTTTATGAAAAAACAGCAGCAAAAAAAACGAACGCACCCTCATGGGATCAACTCGACCACAAAATAAAAGATGTCGTTGTCGATATTTTTTACCAGGGCATAAGACATCCAGCAAGCTTAATAGAGGCTGCAATTGCTGGCAGAACAGCGCTTATTAACTTCATCCGGGAAGATTCATCACTTATGCGTTATGAGTCTACAAGACACAGAATCAGGTATTTACAATGAAGAAAATAATATTAGCGATTGCTTTTTTGGCTTTAGCCCCGTCAGCCTTCAGTGCTGAAAAAGCAGATATTATCGCCGGGTCAGAAACTGATACTTGTTGGCATAATAATGCTGACCGTGGAAAAGCTTCTGAATGCTTACACGCTCTTAGTGACAAAAGCAATCAAAGCATGGATGAGTTAATTGCCAAAACAGTCGCGCAAATAAAGGAGAACAATACTGGGCCCGTATATAAAAGTAAGGATCCTCAACTCACCATTGGTGATGTCTTCAGTAAATTTTTCCTGGAATCGCAAAATTCATGGAAAGAGTATCGCAAGAACTTCTGTTTAGGCGTTGGGTCGCAAATCGGCGAGGACACCTATGATTACTGGCCCTATATTTATCAGTGCCAAATCAATCTTAATAAGCGGCATACTGAAGAGATAAAAATGCTTCATGCCGATGAAGAGTGAGTGAGATTAGTTGCCTGCTGACTGACTTTTTGTCGTTCAGCAGGCTTAATTGACTTGCTCCCTATAAATTAACATATCTCAATGCTATCAATGTCCGCTCTTGGCACGAAGCTGACCAGATAACTGAGCTGAGGTCTGCTCTGAGCGAACAGCGGAAGTCCGTAATTTATCCCACAGCTGATGACGCGTGTTAATAAATGTGGAGCAGGTCAAGGCTGTTCGCAGCCTAACCCCTATGCTGACAAATTGTTGTTTGAGTGGTTATTCAGGTTTAAAGCCTGGTTTGCCGTTAGCTTCACGCCATTTTTTTATCGCATTGATAATCCCTTGTGTTGAATTATCTGCATTCGGTTCAGGATAATATATAAGATCCCAACCATCGGGATGTTCTGTCAATTGACTGAAGTTATAAATGGCTTCGTCATGAGCTGATTCTGATAGGAAATCCGCCGTTTTGATTTTTGTAATAAATTCATAAAATTCTTTTTCTGTATAATCGGATAATTTTTTTTCAGCCATTTTATTTATCCTTATGAATATCAATGTGTCGTATAGGTGTTATGACCAACTCCCTATAAATTAACATATCCCGATTGTAAAGGGGGTGAGCATCGCCAGTAATTCACGACAGGTTTCATCGGTGCGAGAGCCAAAAGTGTAAGCCAGTACGCCACAATTTTTCGTGTCGTACGCGTACCAGAGCCAGTGTTGCCGGGCTTTGCTGCCAACAAACCTCCATTGCTCATCAAGTTCACAGATAAGCGTGACATCAGCATGAACCACCGGAGATGACGTTATTCGTCGTGGTGAGAGTTTTTTAAAGTCCGGATGACCATGTTGATACCGACTTTCAGCGTTCTGGCGGTGTCGCGAACCCCTGCACCGTTGAAGGCCATTTCGGTGATCTGCTCTTTAACTCCCGGCTTACGGGCTTCATAAGATTAATTGAGCTGAAACACGCGATGACATTCACGGCAGCGGAATCGGTCGTGCCCTTTAGGATTCAGCTTATGACGGTACACCAGAGCGGACTGACAACGGAGACAATGAACGGTAACTCTGGCCATGAAATAACCTCAAAAGCAAGCATTATACATCAAATTCAACCAATTAGAGGCACCACCTTTAATTGGCAGGTATTATCAGACTTTCAGTTAAATAGATTGTTGTGCAAAAAATGCATAATGCCTAAAAACCATTATTAACAGTTCCAGCAATACATTGGCAGCCAAAATTATTTTTTCTACACGAAAAGAAGCGTAGTTAGTCGCAAGATTATTTTTATCTGTATTGCTTTTAAATAATCTGTGCTGCATCTGTTCGTTGGTACACCTAACTTCCACAACATAGAGATAGTAATGCTATAAATTTATATTCTAATGCTGAGGATACAAACTCTCACACTAAACACCTGCTGATAATATTCCCTTCTATAGGAAGTAGTGGTGGGTAAGGTTATCGTCGGAATAACTAAAGAACCTGATTTTCTGTTTGTAAATACGGTTTTTAGATATGACGGGATGCTTATTAAAACAGATTAGCGACCAGTGACTGTAAGACATCAAGCATGAATTTCATCAAAAGCATAAACGGAGGCACAATCAATGGGTAGTTATTTTAATGATTCACCAGTGTCCTATGGAGCCGATGGTTCTACCCGTGTCAATCTTTCACATTCTGATGCAAACGGAACAGCATCAGGTAATGGAAATTCGGGAGAACATGCATACTCAGGTGATTCTGTAATCAAGCCAAACCTTGTTCTCTATAACGGCCAAATGGGGTACTGGGTATACCGCGAAATAGTTGGTTCAGAACACGATCGTACAATCAAAACTTTTATTTCTGTAGGTCCCTCAGAAGCGCAAAAACAGGCTGCTGCTAACAAACTGGCACAGGAAAAGCAGCAGTCTGAAATTGCTGCCAAAGAGTTCGCCGGAAAAATTGCGCAAGCCGCAACCGTTGCAGAGCAGCAGCGACTCGCCGCCGTCAATGCCGCAATCGCTGCAGGGCAATACCAGTCTGTAACTGAGTCGCAGAACAATCTTGATATGGCGACACAGGAGGCTTCAAATCTGAAATCTCTTGCAGACAATGCGCTGAGTCAGGCCCTGAATAAGCGACAGGCGGCTGCCAGTACAGCAGTTGCTGCTTCACAGGCAGAACAGGCCTGGCAGAACATCACGCAGACTATTGAGAGTAAGCGCCCTCGCGGTAAAAGTATTATCGCTAAAAACGGTATGCTCGGTTATGAGGAACTTCAGACCCGGGATACAGCGGAGCACACGATAACCTTCCGCGCATTTGTCTCTGTTGGTATTTCTGTAGCACAGCGTGACGCCGCCCAGGCAGACGCAGTGAACAAACGAAATGAGGCAAATCAGCTTGACGCTGAAGCCCTTTCTGCTGAACAGGCCAGCTTCCTTGCCAGCATGAATTACAACAATGCCGAAACGCGACGGCAGGCAGCATCAGCCGCCCTGAATGCTGCTCAGCAGGCTGCCGCCCGCGCAGTAGAAGCAGAGCGTCAACGACAGGCAGCAGAAACCGCGGCGGCCGCAGCAGCGGAGCAGCAACGTCTTGCCGATACAGCGGCAAAAGCGGCCGAAGAAGCCCGTATAGCAGCGGAACAGGAAAAAGTCCGTCAGGCGCGCCAGGCCGCAGCAGATAAACTTAAATCCACGAACATACAATCCGTGCGGGGTATTCCGGCCAGTGCTGTACCCGCCACATTTCCGCTTATCTGGTCAGTCGCCTCTGCTGGCGGGATCTCGCTGGACAGTGGTGTGGCTGCAGGTGTCTGGTCGCGAATGACAATGGCACTGGCAGAGCTGCGGGGTATAGCCGTAGCGGGAATGTCAGGTCCGGTGGCTGTGGTCATTGCGGGACTTTTGTATTCAGAAGATGCCGGAGCCGGTAGCGATATTGTCCCCGGCCGGGATATCAGTTCCCTAATGCCGTCTGATGCACTTTCCCTGCCTGACCAGGCAACGCTGGAGGATGCGGCTGACAGCGGTAAATCTGTTTCCATGCCAGTTCGCGGCCGTATGGTGATGCGTGTGGATGGAACGCTTGAGACGCAACTGATACGCACGCCGGTTGCCGGTGATGTACTGGTAGTACGTGCCATTCTGGACAAAGAAACAGGATACTGGGGATACACACTACCGGCTATGTCGGGTGTGCCGTCACAGACCATTCTGGTCAGCCCTGCAGACGCCCCTGGGGTGAATGGTCCCCTTGGACTAACAGGGCCTGTTCCGTTGCCGGAAACCATTGTGCATACGGGTGACCATGCTGAAGTCCCTTCGGGTGATACGGTAACGGTCACGCCTGTGCCGGGGAACCCGGATTTCCGCGACTTTATACTGATTTTTCCTGCAGAGTCCGGCCTGAAGCCCCTGTATGTAATGCAGAACAGTCCGTACGGTGAGGTGACGGGAAAAGGCAAATACAGCGGTCGTCCTTATAACCCCGATAAGGCTGGTGGTCCGGTGCAGGATCTGGACTGGCAGGGTGCAGTCATCAATCAGGCCGGAATTGATAAGGTGAAACTGCATACAGCGCGGTTTGGTGAGTCGATTGACAATACGATGATGATTGCGCGTCTGGAAAAAATTCTCAGCGGTGAATTAGACGTGACGGATACGGACAGGCGCTTTTATACTCATGAACTCAGAGAGCTGGAACGTTATCGTACCCTTGGGATCGCAGATGGATCAGTACCGGATAATGTAATGAAAGCGGCTGAAGTCTGGAATAATGCTCATACAGCAACATTAGAAGATTTCAAACTTAAATCAGAATATACGCTTTTTTATACTCCTGAAGCGATAAAAGCTGCCGAAGAACAAGAGATGAGAGGTGCTAAATGATTGACTTAAAAGATTTATTTTCTAAAGAAAATGTAAAAGACATCATCATTTTCTTCGCGGGATTATCAAAAAGTATTGGTTACCCGCATCTGGATCGTTATTTTGTACAATATCGTTTCAGTGCAATTGAAACGGGTGAGTTCATAAGTACATTTCATGCGTTGAGCGATCAGGGCATCGTTTCCATGGGCGACAAAATGAGCGTAATTAAAGGACCTAACTGGAAAGAACCTGAATTTGTAAAACAAAAAAAATACGGCATTGAATGATCCACCTGAGAAGCCCCTGAAC
The DNA here is from genome assembly GCF_900184035.1 of Kosakonia pseudosacchari. Taxonomy (GTDB): domain Bacteria; phylum Pseudomonadota; class Gammaproteobacteria; order Enterobacterales; family Enterobacteriaceae; genus Kosakonia; species Kosakonia pseudosacchari. The sequence continues at coordinate 5,185 of NZ_FXWP01000015.1, read as the reverse complement.
AGGGGCTCCTTGGACTGACCCCACGCCCGTAGACAAATTCTGTCCTCACGATTGGGCCTGTTCGAAGGCCTCCGGACTAACGCCGCCTTGGTGACTGTGGCGCCGGGCCCGGTTGTAGAACACTTCAATGTAATCGAGGATATCCGCCCGGGCCAGATCCCGGGTTTTGTATATTCTCTTCCTGATGCGTTCTTTTTTCAGTGAACTGAAGAACGATTCGGCCACTGCATTATCCAAACAGTTGCCACGCCGGCTCATGCCCGGGGCCAGGTTATTGGCCCGGCAGAAGCGCTGCCAGTCGTCACTGCCGTACTGACTACCTTGATCGCTGGGTACGATGACCTCGCCGTCCGGTTTTCGGCGCCAGACCGCCATCATCAGCGCTTCGAGCGCCAGTTCGCGTGAGAGAGTGGGTTTCATCGACCAGCCGACCACATTACGGGCGAAGAGATCGATAACCACCGCCAGATATAACCATCCCTGCCAGGTGCGGATATAAGTAATATCGGTGACCCAGACCTGGTTGGCCCGGACAACGGTGAACTGCCGCTGCACGCGATTAGGAGCAACGACTGAAGGCCTGCCGGCGATACGACGTGGTGCTTTATAGCCGCGTACAGCTTTAATCCGGTTCAGTTGCATGATGCGGCCCACCCGGTTTTTACCGCAGGTTTCCCCGATTTCGTTCAGATCGCCATGAACCCGCCGGTAACCGTATACGCCTCCGCTCAGGGAATATGAGTCGCGGATAAGTATCAGCAGGCGCTGGTTATCTTTATCACGCGCCGGGACAGGGTTATGCAGCCACGCATAGAACCCTGCCCGGGCGACATCAGTACCCGACAATCCTCTGAGCCATGCAAGCATTAGATCAATTATTTCGGCCCTGAAGGGCGAGTTGGCGCGTATTGAAGGTGAAATGGCGATTCACATCAAGAAGCATTTCAGTGAATTATCCGAGCTTCTGAACGCAGTTAAAGGCGTTGGAACTGCGACAGTCGCCGTGCTACTGGCAGAAGTTCCGGAACTTGGCTCACTGTCACGACGAGAAATTAGCGCCCTTATTGGAGTTGCTCCAGTAAACAGGGATTCCGGTACGATGCGCGGTCGCCGAACAGTATTCGGAGGGCGAGCTTCAGTCCGTACAGCGCTCTATATGTCAGCCCTGGTTGGGACGAGGCACAACCCGATAATTAAAGAGTTCTATACACGCCTGGTTGCCGCAGGAAAACCCAAAAAAGTCGCACTGACGGCCTGCATAAGAAAATTGTTGACCATACTGAACGCAATGCTGAAAAAGAATGAAGCATGGGATCCAATGTATCACCAACATGCTTCGTAAACGGGCGCTAAAGACAGTTGCTATGCTCAAACTATAGGGCAGGATCGTCTACCGTGGCGGGGTCAGTCCACTTTTGTCACTTCGGCGCACTTTGTTTTGATCTGCCAGTAGGTTTTGATTAGCGCCTCAGTCATCATGCTAACTGTCGCGTCCGGGCATTCAGGATCTCTCATTGCAGACATGAGGAAACGATAGATCCCACCCGGAGCGGAATCTATCACAGAGCGGTTAAATCAACTGCCCGCCGGAAACTTCAATGCGCTGACCGTTGACCCATCGGTTGTCCTCCCCCAACAGGCTGGCAACCATAGGGCCGATATCGTCAGGAAGTCCCACACGTCCAAGTGCAGTCATACCTGCAAAGGCTTTGTTGTAATCGGGAATGTCACGTACCGCGCCACCCAGGAAATCCGTTTCAATCGCGCCAGGCGCAATGGTATTGACGGTAATACCGCGGCTGCCCAACTCTTTAGCCATATAAACGGTGAGCACTTCAACCGCACCTTTGGCGGCCGAGTAGGCCGAGAACCCAGGAAACGACACTCGAGTCAGACCCGATGAGAAATTGATGATCCGCCCGCCATCGGCCAGTATCGGAAGAAGTGACTGGGTCAGGAAAAATACCCCTTTAATGTGGACGTCAAAGAGCGCATCAAACTGCTCTTCTGTGGTATTCACGAAGTCGGCCATTTCTCCATGCCCGGCGTTATTGATGAGATGGTCGAACGTATCGCGCCCCCAGTTATCTTTCAATGCTGCGCGTACGGCGACCACGAAATCGGGAAACGAGGACACGTTGCTCACATCCAGTTGAAGCGCAACTGCCTTACGACCAAGGGACCGGATATCTGCCGTCACTGCTTCTGCGGCTTCTTTACCATTACGATAAGTGATGATCACATCGCCACCATGGCGGGCAATGCTCAGCGCAGTATTTCGACCAAGCCCGCGACTGGCACCGGTCACAAGAGAAAGGGTTGTCATAAAATATCTCCTGATGAGTGGAGATATAATACTATCCATCGCGATGCATTTTAGGTTGCCCGATAACATCAAAAACTTGCCTGATAATTTTGAATTTTCTCTTCAGTCAGAGTCAGGCTAATATTAGCGCACATTCAACTCGCATTTATTAGCCTAAAAATATGATGGAGATGACCCGATTATCTGAAGGATGCGCCTCAGACACTGTTGAGTCTGAAGATGCAAAGACGACTGCGGCGCTGCTACGGGTGGCCCGGAAATATGCCGATGCGCACTTCAATAAAGAAGGTGTAGCAATAACGCTCATGCCGGGGGTATTCATCCTGAGCGAGACTGCACCTTCATTGTTGCAGTTCGCCATTACTAAACCGCTGGTCGCACTTGTGCTGCAAGGGCGCAAGCGCGTGATGATGGGCAGTCATACTTTTGATTTTGGCGCGGGGGAGTCTTTGCTGATTACTGTGGATGTGCCTACAGTAAGCCAGGTTATCACCGCCAGCGCCACTATCCCCTATTATTCGCTGGTCGTGGAACTTGACGCCGCTGTGATTACCGAACTGGTTGGCGATATGGAAAAACTGGAGGCCGCTCCGGATCTGCCCGTGCGGGTTGACCAAATCGAAGAGGACGTTGCAGAAGCGGCTTTGCACCTGCTGAAATTGCTCGACAGACCCCATGCGTTGAAGATGCTGGGGCCCCAGTTGGTGCGCGAGTTGCATTACTGGCTGCTCTCCGGACGATATGGCAAATCTATGCGCGCCCTGGGAAATATTGATAGTCATGCCCGACGGATCTCCCGGGCTGTAGAGATTATTCGGGCTAAATATGATCAACCATTACGGATCAAAACACTGGCCGACGCAGCGGGTATGAGTATTTCTGTTTTTCACACTCATTTTCGCAACGTTACAACGCTCACACCGCTGCAATTTCAGAAACAGTTGCGCCTGGTCGAAGCTCGCAGACGTATGCTTGCGGAAGGTGCTGCGATCAGCACGGCGGCTCACAGCGTAGGCTACGAGAGTGTGACGCAGTTTACGCGTGAATATTCACGCATGTTCGGTCAACCACCGGCTCGTAGTATCCGTGAAGCACGCAAAAGTGGGTAGCAGGCAAAGCCCGTTGATACGACGGGTTGTTCGGCTTAACTTAACAGTCGAGATGGTTTTTAGCACATGCCCAATAAATCGGCACAGCGGCGATAGCCACAGTCTCAGGGGCTGTATCCGAACCATGTCTTGGGCATGGACTTTGTCGCCGATGCGCTGTTTGACGGAAGGCGGTTACGCCTGCTGACGATAATTGATTTGTTCACACGTGAATGTCTGGGGATCTGCGTGGGCCAGAATCTGCGCTCAACGGAAGTGGCGGAGATGCTGAACACCATTGCGCTCAGACGCCCCTTACCACAGTTGCTGAAAACCGATAACGACTCTGAATTTGCAGGGAAAATGCTGGACAAGTGGGTGTATGAACGGGGGATCCGTATAGACTTTTCCCGGCCGGGAACACCGACGGACAATGCCACGATGGAGTCGTTCAACGGCAGGCTGCGCTAGGCGTGCCTGAACGAGAACGGGTTCATGTCTCTGGAGGATGCACGGTGCAAAATCGAGGCTTGGCGCATACACAATAATCAGAGGCGTCCCCATTCTGCACTGGGCTGGATGACGCCATCTGAATTCGCTGAGAAGTCTGCCGGTTGGCAGAATATGCAGCCAACATGAAGCCGGTTATTCCTGATTACGACTGGAGCATATTCGGGGTCAGGATCACAATAGCCTCATTACGAGTATAAAGCTGTATTAATCAATGAGGAGCCGGTCAATGCGGGATTTTCGACTTATGGATTTGATTCAGGTGACAAAATTAAAATGAGCAGTGTAGAGAGAGATAAGTACCTTGGGTATAGTTTTGCGGTTGTGGCGATAGTTGTCATAATCATAACTACTTTCACAACCCCCAATCCTACATCTTACCAATATACAGTTTACCGAATAGTTCTGGCTCTAGCTGCTGGAGGAATTGGTGCAGTTCTGCCAGGTCTCCTGGGAGTAAAATTTAAAGGGCTGTTAAGAGCATCTGGCGCAGCGGCGATCTTCGCTATAGTGTATTTCATAAGCCCAGCTTTGCTTCAACAAAATCCTGAATTTGCAAGTAAACCTGTACCGCCTACAGTGATTGATGCATATGCCGTTAATAGTTCCAATCGCGATAGATACCTCGAATTATTTCGAACAGGACAGTTCGGTCAGCGGGACAAGCTGCGCATCGGTTGCGTTGAGTGGAGTGAATCATCGTGCGTGGCTGCTGGTAATTTTTTGCGATTGTTAAGCGAAGCTGGCTGGGAAATCGATTCTGACGCTGTATTCAGAATGCAACCATCCGTGCCAGTTGAGGGCGTATCGATTGTAAGCCGTGGCGATGATCTGGTCGGTTTGCCGAAAGTACCACCCCACATGGGCCGTTGGAGTCGATCAGACATTAGCTATGAAATTTTGACAGCGGCATTTAAATTGAAGGGAGTTCCGGTTTATTTTTCCAGTGACCCAACATTACAACCAGGTACTACCGGAGTGTACTTTGGACCGAAACTGGAAGTACCAATCAAGCAAAAAGATGAGAATGTACGACGTGAGCTTCTCCGCTACGTCGGCTTGGGAATGGCTATTCAGCGAGCTTGCTCTCAGCAGTCCGTTGAATCGCCACGGATAATCTAGACACTTCTGAGCCGTCGATAATATTGATTTTCATATTCCGTCGGTGGCATCTGATCACTCGAACCATGCCGACGCTTACTGTTATAAAACATTTCGATGTAATCAAAAATATCGCTGCGGGCTTCTTCCCGCGTTCCAT
>NZ_FXWP01000013.1 GCF_900184035.1 Kosakonia pseudosacchari | reverse complement strand
GAGAACTGGCGCAGCCAGTTGGACAGATGACGAGCCCGCGAGGAATCTGCCCGTAGGGTGAGCGAAGCGAATCAATCCCCCCCTCACCGCCATCATTCAAAAAAGAGCCCGCATGCAAATGCGGGCTTTTTTTTCGCATATTGCATCCCGCAGGGGGGATGAGAAGCCCCGACCGGGGTTCGACAACTGGCGCAGCCAGTTGGACAGACCATGAACGCAGTGAGTGGGCTGCCCACATAAAAACGCCGGGAACATTTTTGAACAACGCTTGCGTTGACCCCGAAGGGGCGAGGCCCAGGGAAGGGCCGAGTAACGGTGAGCGCAGCGAATCACTCCCCTCTCACCGCCCTATGCTGAGCGTCATAAACAGACATAGCGCATGACAAAAGGGCAACATCAGCGTGCGGACCGAAACAAACGCTGGCGTTAAATATGCTGCTGCCGCCATTGCCTGACATGGTCGACCAGGGCGCGTAGCTTAGGTGCCATATTGCGGCGTTGCGGAAAATAGAGGTAGAAACCCGGAAAATAGGGAAGAAAATCATCCAGCAATGAGACAAGCTGCCCGGTTTCAACAAACGGCCTGAACGTATCTTCCGTGGCAAACGTGATGCCGCCACCAGCCAGCGCGAGCCGCAACATCAGGCGCAGGTCATTCGTGGTGATCTGCGGTTCAATCGCCAGGCTGAAAGGCTCTCCCGCTTCCTCAAATTCCCAGCGATAAGGGACGACATCTTTGGCAGGACGCCAGCCGATACACCGATGATGGATCAATTCACGCGGATGTGTGGGGGCGTTGTTCACCTTGAGATACGCGGGCGAGGCAACTGCCATTTCACGTTGCTTTTCAGTAAGCGGGACGGCGATCATATCTTTTTCGATCACTTCGCCAAGCCTGACGCCAGCATCATAACCCGCAGCCACAATATCAAACTCCTCATCCGTCACGACAACATCAACCGTCACGGCAGGGTTGGCCGCCGCAAACGAGGCGAGCAGCGGACCGGAAAGAAACGCTTCGGCTATCGAGGTCACTGCAATCCGAAGGCATCCTCGCGGCATATTGTCCGACGCTATCTCTTCAAACGCCGTTTCAATACTGGATAACGGCAATGACAGGGATTGCCGCAGCCGCTCCCCCGCTTCCGTCAGAGTTACTGAGCGAGTCGTACGCATTACCAGCATTGTGCCGAATGCATCTTCAAGCCGTCTTATTCCCTGGCTGATCGCCGATCGGGTGACACCCAGGCGCGCAGCAGCAGCGCTGAAATTACGCTCTTCTGCCACCGCGATAAAAACCGGTAAGAGGTTGAGATCAATTTTCATTGTTTAACGGTGCTAACCAGTGAGTCAAGGAAAAGCAGGATACTGAAACCAATCGTTAAGTTCTATGATCGTTTCGAACTCAACTGAAGGAGCATGCTATGAATAAAGTGATATTAATTACCGGCGCATCAAGTGGTATTGGCGAAGGTATGGCCAGAGAGCTTGGAAACGCAGGCGCGAAGGTGCTATTAGGGGCTCGCAGAGTGGAACGTATCGAAGCCATTGCCGCAGAAATACGCAGCGCGGGCGGTATCGCCGAAGCGCGTGAGCTTGATGTCACCAGCCGCCAGTCGATGGCCAGCTTCGTGCAGACCGCGCTGGATAAATGGGGCCGCGTCGATGTTTTGATCAACAATGCGGGCATCATGCCGCTCTCGCCGCTTGCCGCAGGCAAACAGGATGAGTGGGAGCGTATCATTGACGTCAATATCAAGGGAGTGCTCTGGGGCATTGGCGCGGTTCTTCCCGTGATGGAAGCCCAGGGCTCCGGTCAGATCATCAATATTGGCTCTATCGGCGCCCTTGCTGTCGTGCCAACTGCTGCCGTCTATTGCGCCTCGAAATTTGCGGTACGCGCGATTTCGGATGGTTTGCGTCAGGAAAGCCCAAATATTCGCGTGACCTGTGTCAATCCCGGCGTAGTGGAAAGTGAGCTTGCCTCAACCATTACGCATCCGGAAACCAGAGCGGCGATGGATGTGTACCGTGCTGTGGCACTTAAACCTGCTGATATCGCCCGTGCCGTGCGGCAGGTCATTGAGGCTCCTGAGAGCGTTGATACAACAGAAATAACCATCAGACCAACCGCATCAGCCAACTGACACTCCTGACTGATGACAGGAATTAATGTCCGTTATCATTTCATCTCCACTATGACGTGAGCCAATTTGGGATCAGGGTCATGCCGCCATTGAAGGTACGGGAATCGCTTATTCCCCTACCCGGCTGCTGACCCTGATGTAAAAATAGTTCACGGACCTGGTTATGCCCGCCGTCAGCCGAACATCCTGCAACCTCTTCAGGAGCGGATGCTTTACGGATGACCTGCGCACCTGTACTCCCTTCCTCATCACGCCGATGATCGTGCAGAAGGCCATGGGTATCGCAAGCCTTTCTTTTCATAGATCAGATTGTCCACTTCTCGCACATAGCAGAATGTCATTCCCCCGGGGCCATCCCCTTCGAGGCAGAAACAGGCGTAATAAACAGTGATGCATGATCGCCTACCGGCGGGATAACCCGGTAACACGCCTGAGGTGTCTGGATAATGCGTTAGCGTTTATTCGTCGTATTTTTATGCGTTGTCATGATGCGTACCGGGTCATTCATCGGCTGGTAACGCGGCGCAACGTATCAGGACAATGAATTCGAATTCAATAATCCGTGCGTGGATGAATATTTTTCCTCCATCCGACTCGCAGCGGAAACTCTTTTTTACAGGCCAGGTCAAACGTTGACTGCTTCAAAAAAATTCCCGTATTTGTTATAGTGTTGCTCATTACTTATTCACCTCTGCGGTGCCAAAAAGAATAAGATTCACCGCAACCCAGGACTATAAAATGTTAGATTACCGCTTCCCGACAGCTTTGCAGATGGTTCTCAGCGTAGCGATGGCGGAGCAAGTGGGTGAACGTTCGACGAGTGCGATTCTGGCCTACGGTCTGGAAGCAAATCCGAGCTTTATCCGCAAATTAATGGTGCCGCTCACGCGTGACGGCATTATCGTCTCAACGCTTGGCCGCAACGGGTCTATTCACCTCGGCCGCCCGGCGGAAGAGATCACCCTGCGCGATATCTACCTTTCCGTCATCGAAGATAAAAAACTGTGGGCGTCGCGTCCTGACGTACCGGCACGTTGCGTGGTCAGCGCCAACGCATGCTGGTATTTCAAGTCTATCGCCGAAGAAGCGGAGCAGGCGTCGTTACAGGTATTAGCGCGCCATACTGTGGCAAGCGCGCTGGAAAAGGTCAAAAAAGCCGATACCAGCGGATGGGATCCGGTGCCTGACCTGATTGCCCAGTATAAAAAAACGTCTTAGTTGTTTACGGATTGCAAAAAAAACCGCCTTCATCGTGAAGGCGGTTTTTTTGTATCTGCAACAAATTACGCAGGCAAAACATCATTTACCGGTTTGCCGCGCGTCACGAATTTACGCAGCGTAACGTAAAACACTGGGGTCAAAAACAGACCAAACAGCGTCACACCCAGCATACCGGAGAACACCGTGATCCCGGTGACGCCGCGCACTTCTGCGCCCGCGCCGTGACCGAGGATCAGCGGAATGGTACCGGCAATAAAGGCGATGGAGGTCATCACAATCGGGCGTAAACGCAGGCGGCACGCCTCCAGCGCCGCTTCCATGATCCCTTTACCCTGAATTTCCAGCTCGCGGGCAAACTCCACGATAAGAATGGCGTTTTTACACGCCAGCCCCATCAGTACCACCAGACCGACCTGCACAAACACGTTGTTATCGCCACCGGTCAGCCAGACGCCAAACAGCGCGGACAGCATGGTCATCGGAACGATTAGGATCACCGCCAGCGGCAACGTCCAGCTTTCATACAGTGCGGCCAGCACGAGGAAAGCCAGCAGAACTGCGACCGGAAAGACGATCAGCGCCGTATTCCCCTGAGTGGCCTGCTGGTAGCTCAGGTCCGTCCATTCAATATTCATCCCATTCGGCAGTATCTGCTTAGACATCCCGTCCAGCTGCGTCATCGCCTGTGAGGAAGAGAGGACGCGAGGATCGGCATCACCAATGAGATCCGCCGCCGGATAACCATTGTAGCGAATCACCGGATCTGGCCCGTAAGTGGTGCTGATATTCACCATACTGCCAATCGGCACCATTTCGCCCTGATTATTACGGGTGCGTAAATTCGCAATATCTTCCACGCTATCGCGAAACGGCCCGTCGGCCTGCGCCATCACGCGCCAGGTACGGCCGAACTGGTTGAAATCGTTCACATAAGACGAGCCCAGATAGGTTTGCAGCGTACCGAAAAGATCGGTCAGCGACACGCCCTGTGCTTTTGCCTTATCACGATCAACCTGCACATCGAGTTGCGGAACGTTAGCCTGGTAGGTAGAGATAGGGAAATGCATCCCCGGCGTCTGCATAATCGCACCAGACATGGTGTTCACCGCGCTTTGCAGCGCGCCATAGCCAAGACCGGCGCGATCCTGAATGTACAGCGAATAGCCAGAGCCCTGACCCAGCCCTAAAATCGGCGGCGGCAAAATGGAGAAACCAAAGCCCTGCTGAATTTGCGCGATTTTTGCGTTGATCTCAGCGTTAATTTCCGCCGCGGTATGTTTACGCTGGTCGAACGGTTTCAGGCCAAAAAAGACCGTCCCGGTATTCGGCGTGTTGGTGAACTGCAACGCATTGAGCCCCGGAAAGGCGACCGCGTAATCCACACCTTCGGTATTCATACCGATTTCGCTCATTTTGCGGATCACCGCATCGGTGCGCGCCAGCGAAGAGCCTTCCGGCATTTTCACGCCGCCAATCAAATACAGCTTATCTTGTGTCGGAATAAACCCACCGGGTACGGCTTTAAACATCACGCCAGCGGCACAGAGCAGCAGCACATAAACCGCAAACACTGCGCCACGTCGACCGAGCGTTTTGCCCACCAGCCCCTGATAACCATTCGAGCTACGGTGGAAAAAGCGGTTAAACGGACGGAACAGCCAACCGAATAGCCGATCAATCAGTCTGGTCGGGAAATCTTTCGGTGCGCCGTGCGGTTTTAACAACAAAGCAGCCAGCGCCGGAGAGAGCGTCAGCGAGTTGATGGCGGAGATCACCGTCGAAATCGCGATCGTCACGGCAAACTGTTTGTAGAACTGACCCGTTACGCCGGAGAGAAACGCCATCGGCACGAACACCGCACACAGCACCAGCGCAATCGCGATAATCGGCCCGGACACTTCACGCATCGCCTGATGTGCCGCCGCGAGCGGAGCCAGCCCCTCTTCGATATTTCGCTCGACGTTTTCCACCACCACGATGGCGTCATCCACCACGATACCGATCGCCAGTACCAGCCCGAACAAGCTCAGGGTATTAAGCGAAAAACCGAGCAGGTAGAGAATGCTGAACGTCCCCACGACCGATACCGGCACCGCGATCAGCGGAATAATTGACGCGCGCCAGGTTTGCAGGAACAGAATGACCACCAGCACCACCAGCACCACCGCTTCCAGCAGCGTTTGCACAACCGCGCGAATGGAATCGCGAACAAAAACCGTCGGATCGTAAGGTGCCGCCCATTTCATATCTTCCGGGAAACGCGTGGCCAGTTCGTTCATTTTGGCGCGCACCGCGTTAGACAAATCGATGGCGTTCGCCCCCGGAGACTGGAAGATACCAATCCCGACCGCGTCTTTATTATTAAGCTGAGAACGCAGCGCATAGCTGCCTGAACCCATTTCAATACGCGCCACATCGCGCAGGCGAACGACTGAACCGTCTTGCGCCGTTTTCAGCACAATATTGCCAAACTCGTCTTCCGTGTGCAGACGCCCCTGGGCGTTAATGGAGATCAGGAAATCGCTCTCTTTCGGCAGCGGCTCCGCGCCAAGTTGCCCGGCGGAAACCTGCACGTTTTGCTCCTGCATCGCCGTCACCACATCCGAGGCAGTTAAGCCGCGCGCCGCCACCTTATTGGGATCCAGCCAGATGCGCATCGCGTATTCGCCCGAGCCGAAAATCTGAATCTGGCCGACACCGGGCAGACGCGCCAGTTCATCCTTCACTTTTAGCGTCGCGTAGTTACGCATATAGAGTGAATCGTATTTACCGTTGGGCGAAAACAGATGCACCACCAGCGTCAGCGTCGGCGATTGTTTCTGGGTAGTGATGCCCAGACGCCGCACATCTTCCGGCAGACGCGCCTCTGCCTGCGATACCCGGTTTTGTACCTGAACCTGCGCCTGATCGGGATCTGTGCCCGGGCGGAAAGTGACGGTGGTCACCAGTACGCCGTCAGAGCCTGCGACAGATTTCATGTACATCATGTTTTCAACGCCGTTAATCGCTTCTTCCAGCGGCGTCGCCACCGTCTCGGCAATCACTTTCGGGTTGGCGCCTGGATACTCCGCACGCACCTGCACGCTTGGCGGAACGACGTCAGGATATTCGCTCACCGGCAACAGCGGGATGGCGATCAATCCTGTGACAAAAATCAGAATCGACAGCACCGCGGCGAAAATCGGCCTGTCGATAAAAAAGCGGGAAAAGTCCATGTGTCGGATTCTCAGATAAGGGATCAGTTGAGAGCGGGGCTGGCGTTCATGGCCACGGTTTTCGCGTTAACCGGCATCCCCGGCATAAACACTTTTTGTAAACCATCGACGATGACTTTATCGCCAGGGTTCAGCCCCTTCTGCACGATGCGTAAACCGGCAGCAAGACGCCCCGGCGTGATATCACGACGCTGCGCTTTCCCCTCTTTATCAACGATATAAACATATTTGCGATCCTGATCGGTCAGCACCGCTTTGTCGTCAATAAGCGTGGCTTTGAATTCAGCGCTGCCCGGCAGACGTACGCGGGCAAACAGCCCCGGTGTGAACTGACGCTGCGCGTTATCCAACAGCGCGCGCATGCGGATCGTGCCGGTACTCGGCGTTAACTGATTATCCAGAAAATCCACTTTGCCCTGATGCGGGTAGCCATCCTCACCGACCAGGCCAATTTCTACCGGCAGCGCCAGGTGATTACTGGACGCCCCCTGCCCGCTGCGGGCGAGGTTTTGATAGTGGAGGTAGGTTGACTCATCCACGTCAAAGTAGACGTAAACGGTTTTCTGTGAGACCAGCGTGGTGAGTACGCTGGCGCTGTCACCCGCAGTGACCAGATTACCGCTGGTGATCAATGCCCGGCTGGCGCGACCATCGATAGGCGCGGTCACTTTGGTGAAATCCAGGTTAAGTTGCGCGGCGTCAACAGCCGCCTGCGCGGCGCGAATGTCGGCCTGCGCCTGAACGGCGGCCGAACGGCGCTGCTCCCACTCTTCACGGGAAACCAGGTGGGTGTTGATTAATTTATCGGTACGGTTAGCCTCACTTTGCGCCAGGCTGGCCTGCGTTTTGGCTCTCGCCAGCGTCGCCTGCGCCTGTTCCAGCGCGGCGCGATAGGTTCTGTCATCAATGGTGAACAGCACCTGGCCCTTTTTCACTTCCTGGCCGTCGGTGTAATTCACTTTATCAATGTAGCCGGAGACGCGGGGGCGCAGTTGAACACTCTCCACCGCTTCAATCCGACCATTAAAACTATCCCACTGGCTAATAGATTTCACTACCACGTCAGCGGCGCTGACGGCGGGAGCTTGTGGCACGGCATTTTGCGCGACACCGTTATCGCATCCGACGAGCACGACGGAGAGCAACATCGCTCCCAGTGCATTCAGATGAAAGTTAACCCAAGGTTTCTGCAGGCTCATTATTTTTATTCCGCTAATTGTAGCCGCCGGGCAAGACGCAGCGGGAGACGCTACGCCACTTCCTTTGTCCGGGCTGGCTTCAGGCCATTTGTGCCGTTCATCGCCACAAAACTGTAACAGTTGCCAATACACTATCGCGGGGATTGTAGGGAGGCGCTAAATTTAGTGCAAGAATAATTGATACACTTTATGTGCTGTTTGAGTCAGGGGGAAAAGTCGCGTTTCTGGCAAGGATTTAAATGCAACAATAAAACTTGCAATTAATGCGAAAACAGGCCACTTTTAAATGCAACAGACAAAGATGCTTTTAAATAAGCGGCGTGAGGATAACAAGATGAACACTGGCGCATTTATTCACGATTTACTCGACTGGATCGACAACAACCTGGAAAGTCGTCTGGACATTGAAACTGTCTCCAGGCGAGCCGGCTATTCGAAATGGCACCTCCAGCGCCTCTTCAAAGAGCATACGGGTTATCGTCTTGCCGAGTATATCCGCGCGCAAAAACTGCAAAAATCGATTGAGCGCTTAACCCACAGCGACGAGCCGATTCTGAACGTGGCGATTGCGTTAGGCTTTGACTCCCAGCAGTCCTTCAACCGCAGTTTCAAGCGCCAGTATGGCCAGGCACCCGGCGCATGGCGTCGTAGTATTGGCTGCCCTCAGGCGCGGCAATTACGCCAGCAATCAACCCAGCAATCAACATAGTACGTTGGGGTTTCGCACATGAGTTTGGGATGAAATCGCCGGCCTGATAACAACAGGCCATCGTTATTACGGGCAGGCTGCCCGGCGCATGCGGTTTGACGTTGCATATAAAAAGCCGTACTAAAACCTGCACGGCATAATTGTTTTCTGTCTGGCATGAAGGAGAGTAACGGGAGTGATTTACCAACGCCGCCCTCATCTTTCGATCTTTGCCGGGGCCGCAATCCTTATTTTCCGTAAAAATTCCCCCCTCTTCTCAGCCTCAACAGGCAATGCCATCCGTAAATGACGCCGCGCTGATGCACCTCACCGTGCTATGACCACAATAGCGCTGTGATGAATTTATGCGAAAAGACGCAAGCCTGCCGATTGTCGTCCGCAGCGACGCTATTCATCAACTCCCCGCGTAATCACACAGGCAGACTTCAATCGCATACATTTTTAGACCCCTGGCGTGTCCGTCACCGGGAAGGGGAGCCAGTTTTTTGCGCAATCTGTCGAGACAAGCGAGGGTGGTAACGCGACTTCTCGCGGCGGCGCAGGTGTGACACCGTCGGGGCCAATGACGATCTTCGCCGATTCAATAAGCCAGCGGGCAGTGTTGTTGAAAGACACGCCGTTCAGGGCCAATTGCAGAGGATGAACGGCGTCATAACCGCGTAGTACCAACTGGCCGATTTCGCCGGAAACATGATTCAGGAAGATGTCGCGATAAACGGGAATGTTATTACCGATCGCGTGCGCATCATATCGCGTATCAAAATCGAGCGGCCGACGGTTTCCGCGCATACAAATATTTTCGTAATGGACATCGCTGACAATGCCGCCCCGGCTGATGTCACTTTTGATACGAAGCCCGGAGGTTGTGCCATCAAGCGTCAAATCACGAACCCGAATGTCACTGACACCGCCTGCCGTCTCGCTACCAATGGACATCCCGTGTCCCCAGTAAAAATGGTTATCGACTAAAACCACATGGCGCGTGGCGCCAGCCGCGCCCGCTTTAATCGCCACATTATCGTCACCGGTTCTGATGAAGCTGTGGGCGATGAGGATATTCTGCGACGAAATGGGATCTATTCCGTCGGTGTTACGGGCATTCGCGGGGGTATCAATACGCACGCCCCAGAACGTCGCATCCCGGACGTTTTTCAGGGTGACATGGAATCCCGGCGAATTTCGCAGGGTGATGTCGTGGAAAATAATATGCGAGGCATCATCTATTTCAATCAGCCGAGGAACATTCTGGGCTCCGCCTTCAGCCTGCGCGCGGCGAGCCAGCTGCCACCATGATTCGTCATGCCCTATTATCGGCTTGCCGCCCTGCCCATCAATAACGCCCTTCCCGATAATGCCTCCACCGTCGGTACTTTTAAAAAGAATAAAGGGCCGACAGCCATTCCCTTTATGATCGACCGTGCCGCAATGGCCATTTTTGTCATAAACTCGCGGATCACTGTCGGCGACCAGCATTGCCCCCTGCGAGATCCAGAGTGTGACGCCAGATTTGATTGTCAGCGGTCCACTGGTGAAACGCCCCGCCAGGAGCTGTAACGCCTCACCCCTGGGGCAGTTATCAATCGCTGACTGAAGTCGTCGGGTATCGTCTCCTGATGAAGAAGCCAGCCTTGCGCAGATATGCGCGGGCAGCACAGGTTCTGGCACATCAGCATTATTCGCCGATAGCGCCGCGCAGGATCCTGCCAGCGGGACAGCAATGAGGCTGGCAATTATTCCTTTCACATTCCGGTGCAGAAAAAGCATAAGTATCCCGACATTAAAATTATTGAAGTATTGTAGAGGTGCGGCGATATAAACAGCGGACGAATTCGTCTTTAGTTGAAGTGACGTTTAAGTTTGGCAGAAAAAAGGCGTTAGAATATTTCCCCTCTTTATTTCCATGATGATTCATTAGCATCAACTCATGAAACTTAACGCGAGAGAAATGTAGCAAACCGCATTGGCTTTTCATATTAGCTTCCTGTTACTTTCATGAAAAACAAATATCGCTTTATGCTTACTCATTACCATCCCGCGTTGTAAAAACACGTCCGGATGTTGCATCAAGGGTGTTCACAACACGCTTCAGATCTTCAAAATCGTAATAACATTGCTGGCTTAAAGGCGTATTTTTTACCCTCCCAAGGCAATAGTTCAGGGCGTTTAGCGCATTGTGTACCTGGTAAAGACAAAGCGTGGCGTTACTGTCCAGACGGGCTTTGGTTAACATGCGGACATCCTGTTCAATACTGGCCTTGATAACATCCAGTTTACAGTACAATAAGCGCAAAGCGTCAGGCTCATCAGGTTCCAGTAACAACACGTTAATCAATCCAATGGATTCTTTAAAATTTTTAACGATTGAGTTAATAAAATTACGCGCGTCATATACCATGTTCACTCCGTAAAAAGTCATTAATGCCATTACTGTCACTTGATATAATGAATGTTGTTATCCAGAGGCATAAAAACTAAACAGCATTGCAATAAAGGAATAATCACAGCCAGGAACGCAAACGGTGATACTCTAATTTTCATTAGATAATCTTATCCTTATAAAATTAAACCTGAATACAATAACACTATCCAATCACCGCGATCGGTATAACCTCATTAATAACTGGTGTGTCGATGATATCGATTTTTTACCGGCACTGAGCAACAGGTGCGGTACATAGTTGGGCTGCATAAGCTCATGACGTTGCCTGTCAGACTTTCCCTGTATCGGGTGCCTGCGGGGCATGCTGAATAAAGCGCATGGTATCGAGTAAATTATCCTTCTCCGCTTCAGTAAGATTGGGAGCCACCGTTTTCTCGGCCAACACAGCCCGGTCAGTATAGGAAAGCGTTCCTGCCCGCAGCCGCTGACTTATGGTCAATAGCAGATGCTTATCCAGTTCATTTATACGCTGTCTGATCCCGGCAAGATCCCGGTGGGTGACAAATGATTCTGGTCGGGGTAACCAGTCTGCCAGATAGCGATACTGTATCGCTTTTCCCGCATTCATCAGCGCACTGATAAACGGCTCCACTGACTGCGGTTCCAGCCCGGCCTCATGCGCATTGCTCCGCGCCTGTAACAATACGTTTTGTTCCCGAACGATATCCTCCACCGGTAAATGATGCTTCGCCTTGTAGGCGGCAACGTCCCTCATTAACGCCATTCGTTCGGTTAACAGTGATGAAAGGGCACTGAGGCAAATGGGCGCAGAGGCACCCGTAAAAAAACTTCCGGACATGCAGAGTGTCGATATGAACATCGTCATAACCATCCCTTAAAAAAAGGTGCCAACCTCAATTTACCTGCGCAAATATAACCAAAAGTTACTATTTCGCATCTGGATGTAAGCGCTTTGTTATAAGCAGCATCAGCTTTTCTTGCAGGTCATGATGTTCCAGCGTTTACGGATACAGAACCCAATCGCCCCGGATACCCCGGTGCATGACTAACCGTGGTTGAAAACGTGCCTGCGCAAAGAAACAGCAAGCCAGCCTCACGGCAAAAGCGGTAACGCGCACCATTCACTTTTCATTAATTCAGTTGCGTTATTATTTCATCAAAGCGGCTATGCGTAAGAAAATGTAACGCGCTGATATCAATATGAATTCATCGACAGAGCGTAAATCTGGCAGGGATCGGCGATGGAGATAACGGGAAAAGCATTCCTGGTCAGGCAGGCTGAATATTGCGAAAAGCGTGATGACGCGCCAGATATCCCCCTCTGTTCGGGGCTCCGGCAACAGGAAGACCTCTTTGCTAAAGATTGGCGCCGGAAAATGTCGGGCATCAATCAGCGACGGTGGCATAGACGCAGCGGCAGGCGAAGCGAGTCTGATCGGGTCAGAAGGTTCTGGCGGCGCGAAAAGCGCTGAAACACATAATTACCGTGTGCAAAAGCATCAGTCAGGTTCTTTTAAACTGCACATTGCAAACGCGTAATCATTTACCGGGAAAGCAGGCTCATACCATCGGCGCGACGCTCATCAGCACACGCGACACAGGCACGGTTATTTACATGCCCTTATTGAGCCGCAATAGTTTTATTCCGTTAGCGGCCCTCACCTTTCAAAGAGGATCTTGCCTGGAAAGGCGGCCTTTTCGCCTCTCACAAGGAGATGAAGATCGGTGAAGGGGTTAGCGCGCGCGACCTGTTTGCACCCCGTAAAAAATAAAACCCGGTTTCCCGGGTTTTATCGCTAACGATGAACGCCGTCAGTCGTAGGCTTTCAGGGTGCGCTGGCAGAGCGCGGAGCGTACGCAGTCGTCTTTATTAAAGCGTACAACGCCAATCATCTCGTCTTCCTCAAAACGTGCCAGCGCGTCGCTCAAGCCCGATTTCACACCGGATGGCAGGTCACACTGGGTAATATCACCGTTGACAATAACGGTCACGTTCTCCCCGAGGCGCGTTAAAAACATTTTCATTTGCGCAGCCGTGACATTCTGAGCCTCGTCGAGAATGACCACCGCATTTTCAAAGGTACGTCCGCGCATATAGGCGAACGGCGCGATTTCCACCTTACCGATCTCTGGTCGCAGGCAGTATTGCATAAAGGACGCGCCCAGGCGTTTCAGCAGCACGTCGTAAACGGGCCGGAAATAGGGAGCGAACTTCTCCGAAATATCACCGGGTAAGAAGCCGAGATCTTCGTCGGCCTGCAGAACCGGTCGGGTTACAATAATCCTGTCCACGTCCTTATGGATCAGGGCTTCCGCCGCTTTCGCCGCGCTGATCCACGTTTTCCCGCAGCCGGCTTCACCGGTTGCAAAGATCAGTTGTTTACTCTCGATAGCATTCAGGTAGTGCGCCTGAGCTTCATTGCGCGCGGCAATTGGGGAAGTATCACGGCTGTCCCGCGCCATGCCAATTGCTTCTACGCCGCTCATCTGCACAAGCGAGGTGACCGACTCTTCTTCACGTTGTTTATGGCTGCGTGAATCACGTCTCAGCACGCGTTTCGCTTCACGACGAGCTTTGATCACTGCTTTTTGTCTTCCCATGGATAGCACCTTGAGTTGTTGGTTTACATCACACGCGTCGCTATCGACGCGATTATGCGCACAAACGTCTGAGGGTTGGCTTCCTTGTAAGCCATGACTTGCCTTTGAAAATGACGTGCCAACGCGACGAACAGCATCGGCTGCCACATCGTCAACATCAGGAATGAAAAAGAAGGAGGAAAATTCAGGGGTGAAGAAGTCGCTGCCGGAGGTCGCACCTCCGTGCCGGGTTTTGCGTGGTCTTTTTGTCTGTCCGCTACTGGACTTTACCATCCGCGATCTCCAGAAAAACTTCATCACCGCAGGGGATAACGCTCTCATTAATTACATCAAAGATTAGCATCATTGCAACATTATTTTTACCAAACCATAACGTGCATGACTTCTGCGTCGTTGAACAGAGTCTCGGCTATGAATATTACAGAAAAATAACAGATACTTTCTCATACGAAAAAATGATAGCTGGATGGCAGAAAAAGTATGTCAGGATGCAACAGATGACAGAATATCCTGCCCGGTGGCGGGCAGGATAGGATCTTCACGCTTCGAGCAGAGATTGCGCCAGATAGCGGTTTGCCTCTTGCACGCCGGGTAACGCAAAGAAGTAACCGCCGCCAATCGGACGAATGTACTCTTCCAGCGCCTCGCCGTTCAGACGCTTTTGTACCGTCAGAAAGCCTTTTTCCAGATCATGCTGATAACAAACGAACAACAGCCCCATATCCAGCTGGCCGGAGTTGGTCACGCCGAGCGAGTAACTATAACCGCGCCGCATCATCAGGCTGGATTGCGTCTCTTTCGTCCGCGGGTTCGCCAGGCGAATATGGCTATCGAGGGCAATAACATCACCGTCTGGATCGCTGGCGTAATCCGGTACGTCATGCTCATGTTTCATGCCCAGCGGTGCGCCGGAATGCTTATCGCGCCCGAAAATGGTCTGCTGCTCTTTCAGCGGCGTACGATCCCAAAACTCCACATGGAACTGAATAATACGCACCGCCTGATAACTGCCGCCCACCGCCCACGCCGGTTCGCCCTGCTCTTTCGTCACCCACACCACGTCGTTCATCAGCGCAGTATCGCTGCTGTCCGGGTTGGCGGTGCCATCTTTAAATCCGAGCAGGTTAACCGGCGTCTCTTTGCCTTTGCTGCGCGCCGCATGATCAGAGATAAACCCTTCCCGCTTCCAGCGCACGCTGAGTAAATCCGGCGTGTGCTTAATGATGTCACGCAGTGCGTGGATCACCGTGTCCTGCGTGTTGGCGCAAATCTGGAGCAGCAAATCGCCGTGACACAGTGCCGCATCAAGCGAATCGTTAGGGAAACGCGTCATCTTTTGCAGCTTTTTCGGCATCTGCGCGCGCAAACCAAAACGGTTGTCAAACAGCGATTCGCCCACGGAAACCGTCATCGTCAGGTTATCCGGCGCGATATACGCCCCAAGAATACCGGAGTCCATCGGCGGTAAGCGCGGGTTCGTTGTCTCCGGAGCCGGGCCGCCGGAGGTCAGAAACGAGATGCGCTGCGTCAATAAACGGAACAGGCGTTCGAGATCGGCTTTATCCGCAGCCAGCACGTCAAACGCCACCAGCATCATTGACGCCTGCTGTGGCGTCAAAATTCCGGCCTGATGCGCACCTAAAAAAGGCTGTTTTTCCATACGCGCATCCGGTGAAAGCGTCCCCGGCGCGCTTTGCGGTTTTGCCGCATGGGCGACCGGGCACCCGCCAGCCAGGGCAAGCGCGCCGCCCAGCGCGCCCATACTTTTCAATAAACGGCGCCGGGAAGGTTCGCTGACGTCGTTGTTATCATCTTGCTTCATGGTATTAGTCCAGCCCCAGCACGCCGCGCAACTGCGCCAAATCTTCCGCCAGTGTGGTGATCGGCCCTTTCAGCGCATTGCGGTCGGCGTCGGTCAACTTATCGTAGGTTTCATACCCGTCTTTAGTGCGGTATTTCGCAAGGATGGTATCCACTTTCTTAAAGTTGGCATCGACTTTCGCCAGCAGTTCGGCGTTATCTTTCTGCAGTTGCGGACGCAGCAAATCAACGATTTTCTGGGCGCCATCGACGTTGGCCTGGAAATCCCACAGGTCAGTGTGGCTGTAGCGATCTTCTTCACCGCTGATTTTGCTCGCGGCCACTTCTTCAATCAGCCCGGCTGCGCCGCCGACCACTTTGGATGGCGGGAACGCCAGCTCATTAATACGTGTTTGCAGATCAGACACATCGGAGTAGAGCTGATCGGCATATTTGCCCATGTCCTTCGTGCTGTTATCGCCAAACAGCGCTTTTTCCAGACGATGGAAACCGGTGAATTTCGGATCGGCGGCTTTATGCTCGTAATCATCTTCGCGGGCATCAATGCTGCCATCGAGATCGGAGAAAAGCTCCGCAATCGGTTCAATACGCTCGTAGTGCTGGCGCGTCGGCGCGTACAGCGCTTTCGCTTTTTCAATATCGCCCGCTTTTACCGCCTCGGTGAATGCTTTGGTGCCGGAAACCAGCTGTGCCGTTTCGGCAACCACATACGCTTTATACTCGGTAATGGCTCCGCCCAGGCTCAGCAGCGCGTCACCTTTTGCCGCATCGGCCGTCGCCGCGCCTTTCACCACCAGCTTACCTTTCGGGTTGGTTAACAAACCGCAGGTCATCTCATACTCGCCTGGCTGTAAGTTGGCTGTCAGCTTCTGGCTGAAACCTGGCGCGATATTTTCACGCTCTTCAACCACCATCACGCCTTTGAGGATCTCCCACTCGAGCGCTTTCTGGCTGTGGTTGAGAATAATAAACTGCGTTTTACCCGCGTTAACCGTCAGGTTCATCGGCTCACACTGCTTGTCCGTAACCGTGACTTTCACCTGCGGAATATCTGCAGCATGCACCGCGAAAGCGCTGGAGATAAATGCCGCCATCCCGGCCTGTAACGCACTACGACGAAAATGAATAGCCATGCCCTTTCCCTTAATTAGTATGTTGTAACTACAAAGCGATTATGGTGCCGCCCGTGAAGGCTGCGCCCCCGCGCGAGGCGGTAAAACAAACATCACCAGCGCCGGGATCAGATAGATAAAGTAAACCACCACTTCGCTGACGCTTGGCGTTTCCTGATAACCAAAAATCCCTTCCAGCAGCGTACCGGTGAGGGAATGCGTGGTGAGCACATTACTGAAATCGAAGGCCACATCCTGAAAGTGGTTCCATAATCCCGCTTCGTGGAACGCGCGGATTGCGCCTGCGGCAAGCCCGGCGGCGACAAACAGAATAAACAGGCTGGTCCATTTGAAAAACGCGCCAAGGTTCAGACGCACGCCGCCCCAGTAAAGCAGAAAACCGAGCACCACCGCCGTGGCCAGCCCCAGCACCGCGCCCAGCGGCGGCCAGACGCCGACATCCTGCTGGAACGCCGCCAGCAGAAAGAACACCGATTCCAGCCCTTCGCGCGCCACGGCGAAAAAGACCATCAGGATCAGCGCCCAACCGTGGTTATGACTGCGCGCAAGCGCGCTGTCGACCGCCTGCTCCAGTTGCACTTTGACGTTGCGCGACACTTTGCGCATCCAGAACACCATCCAGGTGAGGATCACCACAGCGATCACCGCGACAATGCCTTCAAACAACTCCTGCTCTTTTTGCGGGAACTCGCCGGTGGTTTCGTTAATCGCAATGCCAAGCCCAAGACAGAGCGCAGCGGCAAGAAAAACACCAATCCACATCACGCTTATCCAGCGCCCACGCTGGGTACGTTTGAGATAACTGGCAATCAGGCTGACGATCAGCGCCGCTTCGAGGCCTTCACGTAACATAATCAAAAATGGAACAAACATGGAGGAAACCCCTAATGTCATGCGCGGTCAACGGTTGCAAAGAAAAGTAAATTGCATTGATAGTGATTATCATTACGGCGCAAGGAAACTCAAGCGAAAAATGTTGAGAATGATAACTGGATGTAACCGCGTAGCAGGCTAACCGTGCGGTTTATGCGTTATGCGGAAGCAGTTGAAATAAAGCAAAAACATAGCTTACAAATCTTTAACTTTATATTTACCCCACTCCGGCGCTATGGCTAAATAAACGCCCCGTTTCGTTTACCTGCAAAATTAAAGACATGACTAACTTCTTCCATTTTTTGCTGGCGCTGGTGGTGATCCTCGCGCTGGCCTGGCTGGTGAGTTTCGACCGCCGGCACATTCGTTTTCGCTTCATCCTGCAATTAATTGTCATTGAACTGGCGCTGGCGTGGTTCTTCCTGCACGCGCAAAGCGGATTAACGCTGATTAAATACGTTTCCGGCTTCTTTGAAGCGCTGCTGAAATTCGCGGGCGAAGGCACCAGCTTTGTCTTCGGCGGAATGAGCGAAAAAGGGCTGGCATTTATCTTCCTCGGCGTGCTGTGCCCTATCGTCTTTATCTCCGCGCTGATCGGCATTTTGCAGCACTGGCGTATTCTGCCCATTTTTATTCGTTTGATAGGCACATTGCTGTCGAAACTGAACGGCATGGGCAAACTGGAATCTTTCAATGCTGTCAGCTCGCTGATCCTCGGCCAGTCGGAGAACTTCATCGCCTATAAAGGCATTCTCGCGGATCTCTCCTCGCGCCGCCTGTTCACCATGGCAGCAACGGCGATGTCGACGGTGTCGTTGTCGATTGTCGGCGCTTATATGACCATGCTGGATGCGAAATATGTGGTCGCCGCGCTAGTCCTCAATATGTTCAGTACCTTCATTGTGCTGTCGGTGATTAACCCGACGCGCCCGGAAGCGGAAGCCGAGGTCAAACTGGAAAAACTCCACGAATCGCAAAGCTTCTTTGAGATGCTCGGCGAGTACATCCTCGCGGGTTTCAAAGTGGCGATGATTATTCTGGCGATGCTGATTGGCTTTATTGCGCTGATTAGCGCCGTCAACGCCCTCTTCTCCACACTGTTCGGTATCAGTTTTCAGCAGATCCTCGGCTATGTCTTTTATCCGCTGGCATGGCTGATTGGTATCCCGCTTGGCGATGCGTTGAATGCCGGCAGTATCATGGCGACCAAACTGGTGGCGAACGAATTTGTGGCGATGATTGAGCTGCAAAAAATCGCCGCGCAGATGACACCGCGCGGGTTGGGTATTCTTTCCGTGTTCCTGGTATCGTTCGCCAACTTTGCCTCGATCGGCATTGTGGCAGGGGCAATTAAGGGGTTGAACGAGCAACAGGGAAATTCGGTTTCCCGTTTTGGTCTGCGCTTAGTGTACGGCGCAACGCTGGTGAGTTTGCTCTCAGCGGCATTTGCGGGCGTCGTGCTGTAAAAAAATGCCCCTCTCCTGCGGGAGGGGGCATTACATCAGAATTGCACGCAGACCGGCTGATCGACGCGCATCACCGATTCCTGGGCAAAGCGTGATTTGTAGATATCACGCAGCGCATCAATTTTCGTGTCACTTTGCGCATCCACACTGTGGATCAGCATCAGCGCTTTGCTTGGTTCCTTCGACACTTTCCCGTTGCTACCCAGCCACTGTCCCTGCGCATCAAATGTGGTCAACCCGTCACGAAAACGCGGTGTGACATCGTTATCCACATACTGCTGCCACTCCTGCGCGGTAATCGCTTTGCCGCCCTGGCGGGTTAAACCGTAATAGAGCGTGGTTTGCTGCATCTGGTTTTCCGCTTTGCAGGTTTGCGCAGCCGCATTCGGGTGTTTTCCCGCTGGCGAAACACACCCCGCCAGTAAACCCGCCATCATCAGTGCAGTGAACCCTGTCGTTAACGTCATGTCGCTATCCTCATTGTTATTCGTTGTGAGATAACAGCGTAATTACAATTATTTAGCAATAAAAAAACCCGCCGCAGCGGGTTTTTCATAAGCGGTTATTTATTCAGCCTGTAAACGCGATGGCGGCGCAGAGCGGTAATGCGCATCTGCCTCGGCAAAACGCTGCTGCATCTGCGCGGAAGGCGCTTTGCCCAGCAGGCTAAACACCACAATGCCGATACTGCCGAAAACAAAGCCCGGAATGATTTCATACAGATCCAGCCAGGCGTAGTGTTTCCAGACAATCACCGTCACCGCGCCGATGATCATTCCCGCCAGCGCGCCGTTACGCGTCATACGCGACCACATCACCGAGAACAGCACCACCGGGCCAAACGCCGCCCCGAAGCCCGCCCACGCATAACTTACCAGACCCAGCACGCGGTTTTCCGGGTTCGCCGCCAGCGCAATCGCCACCAGCGCCACCAGCAGCACCATTGCGCGCCCTACCCATACCAGCTCGCGCTGGCTCGCGCCCTTACGCAAAAACGCTTTGTAGAAGTCTTCGGTGATCGCGCTGGAGCACACCAGCAACTGGCAGCTCAGCGTTGACATCACGGCGGCGAGGATCGCCGACAGCAGCACCCCGGCAATCCATGGGTTGAACAGTATTTGCGCCAGCTCGATAAACACGCGCTCGGCGTTTTGATCAACTGCCCCGGCTACCGACGGGTTGTTACTGAAATAAGCGATGCCGAAAAAGCCCACCGCCACCGCGCCTGCCAGACACAGGATCATCCACGTCATACTGATGCGACGCGCATGAACAATGGTGTGATGTGAATCGGCGGCCATAAAACGCGCCAGAATATGCGGCTGGCCGAAATAACCCAGCCCCCAGCCCATCAGCGAGACGATGGCGACAAAATTCAAGCCTTTCAGCATATCGACGTTTTCAATGCTTTTTTGCTTAATCACTTCCAGCGAATCACCAAAACCGCCGACGGAAATAATGACAATTACCGGCGTGAGGATCAGCGCGAAAATCATCAAACTGGCCTGCACCGTGTCGGTCCAGCTGATCGCCAGGAAACCGCCAATAAAGGTGTAAATAATCGTGGCGGCGGCACCGGCCCACAGGGCGGTTTCGTAACTCATGCCGAAGGTGCTTTCAAACAGGCGCGCACCGGCAACAATGCCGGAAGCGCAATAGATAGTGAAAAACACCAGAATCACCACCGCCGAGATAATCCGCAGCAGGCGGCTGTTATCTTCAAAACGACCGGTGAAATAGTCCGGCAGGGTCAGCGCGTTATTGTTCACCTCGGTGTGCACGCGCAAACGTCCGGCCACCAGTTTCCAGTTAATCCACGCACCCAGTGTCAGGCCAATGGCGATCCAGCTTTCAGAGATCCCAGAGATAAAAATCGCGCCCGGCAGCCCCATCAGCAGCCAGCCGCTCATATCCGATGCCCCCGCCGACAGCGCAGTGACAAGCGGCCCAAGGCTGCGGCCACCGAGAATATAGTCATCGAAGTTTTTCGTCGAACGCCAGGCGACGAAACCGATAAGTATCATGCCAAAGATATAAACAAGAAAAGTCACCAGCATCGGTGTGCTTATTGCCATTAAAAAGTCTCCAGGATCCTTCGTCGGCAAAGGCTGTTTGCCGCATTTATCCAGCGCCGGAACGGGGCGATGGGGCGTATAGATTATTTGAAGCGCCCGTATCCTGCCGGATGCCTCACTTATTCACAATTGATTTAACACAGCATTTACATCAAATTCATCCCGGCCCTGATAACAATTTCCTATAGGTTGCACCCTGTCACACTTTTAAAGGTTGCACCTTTAAAAAGTGTTATCTGCCGCATAAAACCTGCTTTGCCAGCGAATTATTCAGCGCCCTTAGCAATAACCAGTCGTTAACATTTCATTCATTTCTTACCTTGCCAGCCAAGTCACATTTAACAAGGTTGCACAAAGTTGCAACATGATGGATATTTCTGCCTGAACCGCAAAACAACGTAAAAAACAGGAGCAAAGCATGGGCACCACCACCATGGGGGTCAAGCTTGATGACACAACACGCGAAAGGATCAAAGCCGCTGCAGCCAGTATCGACCGCACACCGCACTGGCTGATTAAACAAGCCATCTTCAATTTTCTGGAAAAGCTGGAAAACAACGAAGGCCTGCCGGAACTGGCAGCCGCATCAGCCACCGCGCAGGAAGACGACAGTGCCGTTGTGGTTGATGACAGCCACCAGCCGTTTCTCGATTTTGCCGAACAGATCCTGCCGCAGTCCGTTTCCCGCGCCGCCATTACCGGCGCATGGCGCTGGGCGGAAACCGATGCCGTGCCAATGTTGCTGGAACAAGCCCGCCTGCCGCAGCCGGTAGCGGAAAATGCCCATAAGCTGGCGTATCAGTTAGCGGAAAAACTGCGTAACCAGAAAACCGCCTCCGGCCGTGCCGGCATGGTGCAAAGCCTGTTACAGGAGTTTTCCCTCTCCTCGCAGGAAGGCGTGGCGCTTATGTGTCTGGCCGAAGCGTTACTGCGCATTCCTGACAAAGCCACCCGTGATGCGCTGATCCGCGACAAAATCAGCAACGGTAACTGGCAGTCACACATTGGCCGCAGCCCGTCACTGTTCGTCAATGCCGCCACCTGGGGGCTGCTGTTTACTGGCCGTCTGGTCTCCACGCATAACGAAGCCAATCTCTCGCATTCGCTGAATCGTATTATTGGCAAAAGCGGTGAGCCGCTGATCCGCAAAGGTGTGGATATGGCGATGCGCCTGATGGGTGAACAGTTTGTTACCGGCGAAACGATCGCCGAAGCGCTGGCGAACGCGCGCAAACTGGAAGAGAAAGGCTTCCGTTACTCCTACGACATGCTGGGCGAAGCGGCGCTGACCGCAGCAGATGCGCAGGCGTATATGGTTTCTTACCAGCAGGCCATCCACGCCATTGGCAAAGCCTCCAACGGGCGCGGCATTTATGAAGGGCCGGGGATTTCAATTAAGTTATCCGCCCTGCACCCGCGCTATAGCCGTGCGCAATACGACCGTGTAATGGATGAGCTCTATCCGCGCCTGAAATCCCTTACCCTGCTGGCACGCCAGTATGACATCGGTATTAACATTGACGCCGAAGAGGCCGATCGTCTGGAAATCTCCCTCGATCTGCTGGAAAAACTCTGTTTCGAGCCGGAACTGGCAGGCTGGAACGGCATCGGTTTTGTCATTCAGGCCTATCAGAAGCGCTGCCCGTTTGTCATTGATTATCTTGTTGATCTGGCGACACGCAGCCGCCGCCGTCTGATGATCCGCCTGGTAAAAGGCGCTTACTGGGACAGTGAAATCAAACGCGCGCAAATGGAAGGGCTGGAAGGCTACCCGGTTTATACCCGCAAGGTGTACACCGATGTTTCATACCTCGCCTGCGCGAAAAAATTACTCGCGGTGCCGAACCTCATCTATCCGCAGTTCGCCACCCACAACGCCCATACGCTGGCAGCTATCTACCAGCTAGCCGGGCAGAACTACTATCCGGGTCAGTACGAATTCCAGTG
Source organism: Kosakonia pseudosacchari (assembly GCF_900184035.1). Taxonomy (GTDB): domain Bacteria; phylum Pseudomonadota; class Gammaproteobacteria; order Enterobacterales; family Enterobacteriaceae; genus Kosakonia; species Kosakonia pseudosacchari. The sequence goes on along the minus strand of NZ_FXWP01000013.1, from coordinate 646,419 downwards.
CCTGCACGGCATGGGCGAACCGTTGTATGAGCAAGTGGTCGGCAAAGTGGCCGATGGCAAACTGAACCGCCCTTGCCGCATTTATGCGCCGGTCGGCACCCACGAAACGTTGCTGGCGTATCTGGTGCGCCGTCTGCTGGAAAACGGCGCGAATACCTCGTTCGTCAACCGCATCGCCGACAATACGCTGCCGCTGGACGCGCTGGTTGCCGATCCGGTGAGCGAAGTGGAAAAAATCGCCGCCCAGGAAGGTCAGGTCGGTTTACCGCACCCGAAAATCGCCCTGCCCCGTGCGCTGTATGGCGAAGGCCGTATCAATGCGGCGGGCCTGGATCTGGCGAACGAACACCGGCTGGCCTCGCTCTCTTCCTCGCTGCTCGCCAGCGCGGCGCAGAAATGGTACGCCCGCCCGACGCTGGAACAGGTGGTCATGGACGGCGAACCCGTCGCGGTGATTAACCCTGCCGAACCAAAAGACACCGTTGGCTATGTGGTGGAAGCCAGCGAAGCGCAGGTTAACCAGGCGCTGGAAAACGCGGTTAATCACGCGCCGATCTGGTTTGCCACGCCGCCGCAGGAGCGCGCCGCTATTCTGCTGCGCGCCGCGGTGCTGATGGAAGATCAGATGCAGTCGTTGATTGGCATTCTGGTGCGTGAAGCGGGTAAAACCTTCAGCAACGCCATTGCCGAAGTGCGCGAAGCGGTCGATTTCCTGCGCTACTACGCAGGCCAGGTGAGTGCGGATTTCGATAACGAAACGCATCGCCCGCTGGGGCCGGTGGTGTGTATCAGCCCGTGGAACTTCCCGCTGGCGATTTTCACCGGTCAGATCGCGGCAGCGTTAGCGGCGGGCAACAGCGTGCTGGCAAAACCTGCCGAACAGACACCGCTGATTGCCGCTCAGGGCGTGGCCATTCTGCTTGAAGCCGGTGTCCCGGCAGGTGTTTTACAGTTACTGCCAGGGCGCGGTGAAACTGTCGGCGCACAGCTGACTGCCGATCCGCGCGTGCGCGGCGTGATGTTTACCGGTTCTACCGACGTGGCGACGCTGCTGCAACGCAGTATCGCCACGCGCCTTGATGCGCAGGGCCGCCCGACGCCGCTTATCGCTGAAACCGGCGGCATGAACGCAATGATTGTCGACTCCTCCGCGCTCACCGAACAGGTAGTTATCGATGTGCTGGCCTCCGCGTTTGATAGTGCAGGCCAGCGCTGTTCAGCCCTGCGCGTGCTCTGCTTGCAGGATGACATTGCCGATCACACGCTGACCATGCTGCGCGGCGCGATAGCAGAGTGTCGCATGGGTAACCCTGGCCGACTGACCACCGATATCGGCCCGGTGATCGACGCCGAAGCGAAAGCAAATATCGATAAACATATTCAGACCATGCAGGCGAAAGGCCGCAAGGTGTTCCAGGCGGTACGTGAAAACAGCGAAGATGCGCGCGAATGGCGCACCGGTACCTTTGTCCCGCCGACGCTGATTGAACTGGAAAGTTTTGACGAGCTGAAAAAAGAGGTCTTCGGCCCGGTGCTGCACGTTGTTCGCTATCACCGTAACCAGCTGGATCAGTTAATCGCGCAGATCAACGCCTCCGGCTATGGCCTGACGCTCGGCGTGCATACCCGTATCGATGAAACTATCGCCCAGGTCACCGGCAATGCCCACGTAGGTAACCTGTATGTGAATCGCAATATGGTGGGCGCCGTGGTGGGTGTGCAGCCGTTTGGCGGCGAAGGGTTGTCCGGCACCGGGCCGAAAGCCGGTGGGCCACTCTATCTCTATCGCTTATTGGGAAGCCGCCCGGAAAACGCGGTGCTGAAAACCCTCGCCCGGCATGATGCACAACACCCACTGGATGCTCAGCTTAAAACGTCGCTGCAGCAACCGCTGGAAGCCTTGCGTGCGTGGGCGAAAGATAACTCCGCGCTGCAACAGTTGTGTACGCAGTTTGGCGAACTGGCGCAGACCGGAACCCAGCGTCTGCTGCAAGGCCCGACGGGTGAACGCAATAGCTGGACGCTGGCACCGCGCGAGCGGGTACTGTGCGTGGCGGATAACGAGCAGGACGCGCTGATTCAACTTGCAGCCGTCATCGCCTGCGGCAGCCAGATGCTGTGGCCGGACGATACGTTGCACCGCACGCTGGCAAAACAGTTGCCGGAAAGCGTCAGCAAACGTATTCAGTTCGCCAAAGCCGATGCGTTAATGGCGCAGACGTTTGATGCGGTGATTTTCCACGGCGATTCCGACCAACTGGTGGCGCTGTGCGAAAACGTCGCCGCACGCAATGGCGCGATTGTGTCGGTACAGGGCTTTGCACGTGGTGAAACCAACATCCTGCTTGAACGCCTGTGGGTAGAACGCTCGCTGAGTGTTAATACCGCCGCTGCCGGTGGCAACGCCAGCTTAATGACGATTGGCTGATGTTGTCCATTCCTGAAAAACCGTCTGGAAATGACAATAAAAAAGCGCCTTACGGCGCTTTTTTTCTGAGCGTCAACCCGACATCCCCGCCGGGATGCACCGCCAGTAACGTCTCTTTTGAATAGCCGCTTTCGCTCATCAGGCAGGCGCAGGCGGCATCGAAAATCGCCAGCGTCAGCACGATGGAAGTGGTCGCCAGCATATTAAGCGGATCAATTTCGCGCTGCACGCCGGTGGAAATCACCAGCCGCGCGGCCCGGGCGATAGCGGAATCGGCGTTTTCCGTCACGCTAATCAGCGGCACGCCCTTTTGTGCCAGCCCCGGCAGCAGCCGCGTGAGCTCATCGGAATTACCGCCGCGCGACAACATAATGACCAGGTCGTTGCTATCCAGAAACCCCAAATCACCGTGCGCGGCATCCGTGGCATTCAGATAGATGGCCGGGCGTTCGACGCACGCCAGCATATGAGCAATCTTGCGTGCCGCAATGCCGGAGGTTCCCACGCCGGTAACCGCAATTTTGCCGCGACAACCCCGCAGCTCGGCCATTAATGAATTCCACAGCGCATCGTTAAGATGGTGGCTTAACGCCGCCATCTCTTCGCTATAGATTTGCCAGCCGTCGCAGGCCTGACGCCAGCTGTCGCTCATGCCTCCTCCTGCATCAGTTGGCGGTATTTCATGTGATCCTGGTACATCTCATGAAAGACCGTGTATTTGCGATCGTAATACTGCTTGATGCGGTTAGTTTGCGGCGTCACCGTCTTGCCAATGCGGCTCATCGCCGACATGGCTTCCGGGAAAGTGTCAAACACGCCCGCCGCCACGGTGCCCATCATTGCCCCGCCGAGCAGCATCGCTTCGCTCTCTTCCGGCAACAACATCGCGCAGCCGGTGGCATTAGCATGTTCCTGAACAAAGATCGGGTTTTTGGTGCCACCGCCGCTCGCCATTACCGTGTCAATGCTGTAACCACTCTGATTCATGGTTTCAATAATATGCCGCGTACCGAGGGCAATCGCCTGAATGGTCGCCAGATAATGCAGCGCCATATCCTCCGGCGTACGCGACAGTTTCAACCCGCTGATCACGCCGGTTAACGTCGGGTTCGCGCGCGGTGAACGGTTACCGTGGAAGTACGGCAAAATGTGAATATCACGCGTTAAAAACGCGATGTTTTCCGGCTCGCCCGCCATCTTGCGCAGCAGCGCATTCAGCACTTCATAGATGGTTTGCCCTTGCGCTTTCGCCTGAGCCAGCAGCGTTTCGTAACAGGGATGGGACTGGATCATATGGTCGATTAACGCCCCGGTCGCCGACTGCCCGCCTTCGTTGAGCCAGTAGCCTGGTAACACCGCCGAGTAGTAAGGTCCCCACACGCCGCCGATAAAGCGCGCCTGCGGTGAAATCGCCATATGGCCAGTAGAGGTGCCGCCAATTAGCGCGATACGCCGGTCGAAATCCGCCATTTCACCCGAAGGTCCGCTGGCGCCGAGCGTTCCCAGCGTGCCTGCGTGGGCATCGATAATCGACACGCTGACCGCCGTGCCGGGCATCAGCCCCATTTCTGTCGCTGCACGCTGCGTCAGCCCGCGACCCAGCGGCTCGCCCATGGTTTTCACGTAGCGGCCGATTTTCTCCGCGTCGTGCTCCAGCAAATCTTCAAGGCCAATCTGGCGGAAATAGCTGGTGTCCCACTTATCCTCATGACCCATATAGGTCCATTTACACACCGTGGAACACAGGGATCGGGTGTCATCGCCCGTCGCCCGCCAGGTAAGAAAATCCGGCAGATCGAAGTAATATCCGGCGTTGGCCCAGGTGTTCGGCATGTGCTGTTTTAACCACAGCAATTTCGGCGTTTGCATCTCCGGCGAGATGATCCCGCCCACGTAATCCAGCACCCGGTGGTGCGTGGCGTTGATACGGTTCGCCTGCGAGATGGCGCGGTGATCCATCCACACAATAATGTTCTGCTCGCTGCGACCGGAAGGGCTAATGGTCAACGGGTTGCCCTCTTTGTCGAGCACCACCAGCGAACAGGTCGCGTCAAAGCCGAGGCCTTTAACCTGAATCGGGTTAATGTCCGCCTGGTTCACCGCATCGCGTACCGCGTTGCACACCGCCTGCCAGATATTGTCGGAAGATTGCTCAACAAAGTCGGCCTGCGGGCGGTAAATCTCAATCGCCCTGCTCGCCTGGCTGACCATTCTGCCGGTCAGATCAAAGACGCCTGCACGTGCGCTGCCGGTGCCAACATCCACACCAATAAAGTAGCTCGCCATTCTTTTTCTCCCGCTCTCAGGCTTTTCGATTTTGTAATGCGATAAAGAGGATCAGCACCGCGCCCCAGAGCGCCATCGTCAGATAACTGCTGATGCCCAACAAATTAAAGCCACTCTCCAGCATCTGCAGCACCACCAGCGCCAGCACCAGCCCCAGCACGCGGCCAAAACCGCCGTCCGGGTTAATGCCGCCCAGCACCGAAGCCAGAATGGTCACCAGAAGATAAGACTCACCGTAGCCCGCTTTCGCCGAATTGAACTTCGCCATCATCAAAATGGCGGCCGCCCAGCCCAACAGCGCGGAGATGATATAGACCGAAATCTGCACGCGCACGGTGTTAACGCCGCTGAAACGCGTGGCCTGCTCGTTCGAGCCAACCAGATAAAGACTGCGCCCAAGCGTCGTATGTTCAAGCAGTACCCACAGCAGCAGCGCAACGAGAATAAACAGCAACAGCGCAACCGGAATACCCAGCAGCGTGGCATTGCCGAGGAACTGAATGGCCGCCGGAAAACCGGAAATGACCGTGCCATTTGAAAGCAGAATATTCAGCCCGGAAATCAGCGTCATGGTGCCAAGGGTTGCCAGAATCGGCGAAACGCCAATCCACGCCACCAGCGCACCGTTCAGTGCGCCAATCGCCACCGCCACCAGCAGACCGGCGAGTAACGCCAGCGCCAGGAACAGCGGGTTATCCGGGTGGCTAACAATCACCGCCGCCATCACCAGCGAACAGGCGTTCGCACTGGCAATGATCGACAGATTAATGCCGCCGGTCAGCATGGTAATGCCCATGCCCAGCGCCAGCATGCCCAGAATCGGCAGCTGCGAGCCAATCGACTGGAAGTTAGCGACGCTGAAAAAACGGCTGCCGAGCAGCGCAGAGAAAACCAGCGCCACGACGATGATAATCACGCATTGCAAGCGGATGATGGCATCACCGGGCAGAATTCGGACGATGGATTTCATCTTATAACTCCCTCGCAAGTTTGCGTTTTTCGTTCCACGCGGTGGCGCTAATGCTCACCAGAATAATCGCGCCGCTAAACACCGTGTGCCAGTAAGAGGAGACACCCAGCAGCGTTAAGCCGTTCTGCAAGAAGGCCAGCAGCACAACGCCCAGTAGCGTACCGGTCAGCGTACCGCGCCCGCCGGACATGCTGGTGCCGCCAAGCACCACCGCGGCCAGTACCGTCAGCTCAAACCCCAGCAGCGAGTTGGGGGCAACAGACTGGGTGATTTGCGCCTGCACTACGGCCGCGACCCCCGCGAGAATGCCCATAAAACCGTAGACGTAGAAATGCAGCTTCAGCAGGTTCAGCCCCAGGCGTGACGCCGCATCGCGGTTGCCGCCCATGGCATAAATCTGGCGGCCCAACCGGGTGTAATTCATTAACACGGCAGTCAGAATAATCGTCGCGCCCAGACAGAGCAGCGGCAGTGTCAGTCCATAGTCGTAGCCGTCGGCGGCGGTGAACGAGAACCAGTTGATGCCGTTCATAAACCAGTCCGGGAAACCATACAGCCACGTCCCTTTGGTGGCATAGACCAGCAGGCCGTAGTAAACATTCAGCGTGGCAATGGTAATGATGATGGCAGGCACGCGCAGCCAGTAGACCAGGAAGCCGTTGACCAGGCCAAGCAGCAGCCCGACCGCCATCGACAGCCCCAATGCCAGCGCGAAGTTACCGCCGTGGGCAATCACCCAACTGGCCATGGCGTATTGGGCAATGGCGGTCATTGCCGGAAACGAAATGTCGATGCCGCCGGAAATCAGCACCACAAACAGCCCGCAGGCCAGGATCCCGAGAATGGCGTAGCTGGTGGCGACATCGGTCAGATTGCCGAGGGAGAGAAACTCGTCGGTGCGCACGCTGAGAAAAATCGCCAGCGCGATCACCAACAGCCCCAGCCAGAATTCATGTTGCCCGACAAGGCGGGTAAAGGACGCGTTACGCATTGACCACCTCGGCAATTTCCTGCTCTGTGCAACGGTGCGGATTAAACTCTGCCACCAGTTCCCCCTGGCGCATCACCAGCACGCGATGGCTGTTGTAGTAAGCCTCCGGGATTTCGTCACAAATCATCAGCACCGCCATCCCCTGCTCCGCCAGTTGACGGGCAATCTGGTAGATCCCCTCTTTGTTGGCGATGTCTACGCCAACCGTGGGCGAATCCAGGATCAGAATGCGCGGCTGCGTGGCAACCCATTTGGCGATGGCGATACGTTGCGCATTGCCGCCGGAAAGTGTTTTCACCGGCAACTGTGCATCGGAGACTTTGATATTCAGCTCGCGAATCAGATCGGCCACCAGTTGCCCGGCTTTCGCGTGATCAAGCAACCCGCTGCGCGTGTGCAGCTTGTCGAACACCGTGACGATGGTGTTGTCATAAATCGACTGTTCCATAATCAGCCCTTGCGTCAGCCGGTCTTCTGACACATAACCAATGCCGTGGCGAATCGCGTCATGGTTGTTACGCAGTGTCACCGGCGTACCATTGATGCGGATCTCGCCATCTTCCGGCCTGGTCATGCCAAACAGGCTCATGCACAATTCGGTACGCCCGGCCCCCAAAAGCCCGACAATCGACACAATTTCGCCGCTGCGCAGTGACAGATTGATATCGCGGTATTTACCTTTGCGGCTCAGATGACGCAGCTCCAGCATGGGTAATTGATCCACTGGCGGTTTTTCCGGCAGCGGACTGTAGTGAAAACGCTGGCCGGTCATCAGATACGCCAGCTCGTGGCTATCCAGTTCGCTTGCCGGCCAGGTGCCAATCAGTTTGCCATCGCGCATCACGCTGATGCGATCGGCTACTTCCATCACTTCATCCAGACGGTGGCTGACAAACACCACGCAAATGCCGGCGGCTTTCAGTTCATTGACCACGCGCAGCAAACCATTTACTTCCTGGCGGGTAAGCGACGCGGTAGGTTCATCCATAATCACCAGCCGGGCATCGGCAGCAATCGCGCGGCAGATAGCCACCAACTGGCGGTCGGCAATAGAGAGTTTTTCCACTTTTTTATCCGGATCGAGGCGCACGCCAATGCGTGCCATCGCCGCCAGCGCTTGTGTTCGCATCGCGCCACGACGCACCCAGATATCGCCACCGGGAAGGTAGCGGTGAATGGCGATATTTTCCGCCACGCTAAAATTAGGAAACAGCGACAGATCCTGGTAAATCACCTGAATCCCGTAGTGCGCTGAGAGCTGCGGCGTGAGATGGTGAAAAAGCTTGCCGTCGAGCGCGATGTTAGCGCCCTTTTCCGGGTGATAAACACCGGAGATAACTTTGATGATGGTGCTCTTTCCGCAGCCGTTTTGCCCCGCCAGACAGTGAACTTCGCCTTTCTCCAGCGTTAAATTCACATTATCCAGCGCCAGCACGCCCGGGAATCGCTTGCTGATATTCTCAAGAGTGATAAATGCGGTGGTGTCGGTCATCGACAATACCTCTGCCAGCGCCCGGGGTGGGCGCGAGGTTAAAATCTGCGGCGGAAGAGGCCGGCCTGACGGCCGGCATTCCGGTTCCCTGGTGTGGCCTGAAAGGCTCAGAAACCGAGTGATTGTGCGTTATCTTTGGTCACTTCGAGGATCTTATTAAAACGGATCACTTTCTTATTCATATCGACATCGGCTTTGCCCAAGCCATCGATAGTCAGATCGGGCGTCACTTCTTTGCCTTGCAGCAACTGGTCGGCAACGGTCACCAGCGCGAAACCGGCGTCACGCGGATCCCACAGCAGCGCTTTTTTGATGTCGCCACGCATCAGATACGGCGCGGCCTGGCCTGGCATCGCGATGCCCACTACCGCCAGTTTGTCTTTTGCCCGTTTCTTCTGCACGGCTTGCCCGGCGCCAATTGGGCCCAGCGAACCAAAGCCAATCACCCCTTTCATTTGCGGGTAGGTTTTCATCAAATCGAGGGTGGTGGCATAGGATTTGTCGATGCTCTCGGCAACCGGTAAACGCGAGGTCACTTCGAACATATCCGGGTATTTCTCTTTTTGATATTTGATGGCGTAGTCAGCCCAGGCGTTGTGCAGCGGCACCGTCAGGGAGCCAACATAAATGGCATAACCGCCTTTACCACCCATATCTTTTGCCAGTTCATCGACGTTGGCCTGCGCATATTTTTCGCTGTCGATGGTTTCAATATCCCACTGGCCTATTTGCTGGTCCGGCGATTCATGCGTCAGTACCACAATGCCTTTGTCACGCGCTTTTTTCAGCACCGGCTCCAGCACTTTCGCATCGTTCGGCACCACGATGATGGCGTTGACGTTTTTGGCGATCAGATCTTCAATCACTTTCACTTGCTGTGCCGGATCCGGTGTTGATGGCCCGGTCTGGTACGCATTGACGTCCAGTTTTTTCGCCGCTTCGTTGACCCCGGTTTCCATGCGGTTAAACCATGGAATACCAGTAACCTTGGCAACCACCGCGATCTCATATTTTTGTGCCGCAAACGCCTGGCCGGACACCATGCTGGCAGAAATGAGGGCTGCGCTGAGTAATGCGAGTTTGAATTTCATAGTTGTACCTTTCTTGAGGACAGAGGAAAGTCGCGGAATGGAGGTTAGCAACGAAGGGAAGAGGCAAAACAATGCTAATTTTAAAAATGTGATATAAGCCCAAACAAGTTAAATTTAAGGTCTATTTTTGTTAATTTAAAGTTAAAAATAAACGAAAATTGCCTAAGCACTGCACAATAAATGTTAATTACAGATCGTATATAAACATATTATTAACAAATTGTTTTCATTTTTAGCGTTATGGTGGATGTTCTTACTCAATAAAACCGCATCCCGGCCGCGAGAAGTTTTTAAAAATGAGAACTGAAACGAGCAAGGCAACAATGTCGACAGCGCTATTTTCATCGTAAAGCGATACTCGCCTGCCTGAAGTAGCGATAACCTTATATGCCCTGCGGCTTAAATGAATGACGGAGTGCAACCATGCGCTATGCAACTGAACTGGAAGCCCTGCTTCGCGCCGATTCACAGCGAATGGCAGTACTGGCAATAGTGCAGGCAACCCACGAAGGGTGCTGGACTGGCGCCGGATTTATACGCGATGCCGTTTGGGATCAGTTGCACGGTTTTACGCCGCGCCCGCATAGCGGGGATGTGGATGTTATCTGGCGTGAGCCCGCGGACACGCGCGCTGAACGCGATGCAGAGCTGGAAGCGCAGTTGCGCCTGCGTTCGGGTGATGTTGCCTGGTCGGTCAAAAATCAGGCACGCATGCATACGCGTAATGGCGATGCGCCGTACGCCTCGCTTGACGAAGCCCTCTGGCACTGGCCTGAAACGGCGACGGCCGTGGCGGTACGTTTCGATAAAAACGATCGCCTCGCGATTATCGCCCCTTTTGGGCTGGAGGATTTATTCTGCTTGCGCCTGCAACCGACGCCCCGTTTTCAGCATGAGAAGCGGCACCTGTTCCAGCAGCGGGTTGAGGAGAAACGCTGGCTGACACGCTATCCAAAACTCCAGCTGTGCGGATGACATTCACGAAGGGCTATGTTAATAAAAGCGCTGGTTCAACCGCCTTGCGAAATAAGGGGAAGTGATGAAAACGCGTATGCTGGCGCTGGCGGCGCTGTTACTCAGCAGCCCGGTACTGGCCGATGAGTGCGATAACGCCTCCACACAATCTCAGCTCAACAGCTGCACTGCCGGTCAATACCAGGCCGCGGATAAGAAACTTAATCAAACCTTCCAGGCCGCGCTTAAACGCTCAACACCGCCGCAAGCGGCGATGCTGAAAAAAGCGCAGCAAAGCTGGATAACCCTGCGCGATAGTGACTGCGCGTTTGTCAGTTCTGGCGTGGAGGGCGGCAGCGCCCAGCCGATGGTGCAAAACCAGTGCCTGACAGATAAAACGAATGAGCGTGAAGCCTGGCTGGCATCGCTGTTGCAATGTGGCGAAGGTGACTTGAGCTGCCCATTACCGCCGGGCCATTAACGCACGCGGATGCCTTCGATGATCATGTGCTGCACGTTTTCCACCGCGCGCTGAAAGAACGCCTCATCCTGCAGGGTCGCACCGGTGACCGCTTCCACCTGGGTGGCGAAATCGGCGTAATGCTGCGTTGAGGCCCAAATCATAAAAATAAGATGATGCGGGTCGACAGCGGCGAGTTTGCCGCTGGCTACCCAGCCCGCAATAATCGCTGATTTATCGTCAATTAACGTTTTCAGACTGCCGGTCAGTTCCGCTTTCAGCAGCGGCGCGCCCTGGAGCATCTCCTGGCAAAACAGTTTTGATGCCTGGGGATGATCGCGCGAAACCTCCATCTTTAAACGGATGTACTCGCGAATGGCCGCCAGCGGTGCGAAATCCTCGCGAAACGCTTTCAGCGGCGCTAACCAGATATCGAGAATTTGCTGCAACACGGCGATATAAAGCGCCTCTTTCGACGGGTAGTAATAGAGCAAATTGGTCTTCGATACCCCAGCCAGCTCCGCTACCTGTTCGAGGCGCGCGCCATGAAAACCAAGACGGGAAAAGAGATCCAGTGCTGCCGTTAAAATCGCCTGCCGCTTTTCGCTCACCGCGCGCTTGCGTTTGCTCGCCCCCTTCGCTGCTTCCTGTGCCATCACCCCCTCCTTCTCCTTTATCATCACGACTTCTGCTCTGCCTCTGTTGCTGCAGCGGCAGAAGGTGTTTTTTTCTTTTTCAGCTTCAGTTCACTCACCAGCACGCCAAGCACAATCAACGCGCCGCCAAAAAGTGCTAACAACGGTAACCGCTCGCCCGCAATGCGGCCAAAAATGCCGGCCCAGACTGGTTCGCCAGTATAAATAACCGTGGCGCGTGTTGGCGATACGCTGCGCTGCGCCCAGTTCATTACCACCTGGATAATGGCGCTAAAAATACCCAGGCCCAGCGCGACCAGTAACAAACCTGTCGTCAGTGGCGGTACAGCTTCCCTGGCAGGCACCATGGCGGCAAAAGAGACCAGCGATGCGGTCAGTAGCTGCACTACCGTCACCCGGCGGACATTGACTTTTCCGGCCCAGGCGCTGATCAGAATAATTTCGGCGGCAATCGCCAGCGCGCTGGCAAGTGTGATGATTTCCCCTTCCCCCAGCGCCAGCAAATTCCCCTCCGGCCCGGCGAGAAACAACAAGCCGGTAAACGCCAGCGCAATGCCGACACAGGACATTAATCCCGGCAATCGCCCCAGGCACAACCACTGTAATAACGGCACCAGAGGCACATACATGGCGGTAATAAAGGCGGATTTGCTGCTGGAAATAGACTGCAGTCCCCAGGTCTGCAAACTGTAGCCCAGGGCGATAGCAACGCCGATAACGACGCCCGCCTTCACTTCAAGCCAGGTTAAGCCACGCAGAATATTCACTGAGAGCATCCCCACCGCCAGCGCGGCAGTGGCAAAGCGCAACCCCACGAAGAAGAATGGGCCACTCATCGTTACAGCGTATTGCACGGCAAGAAACGTACCGCCCCAGAACATGGTAATGAGGATCAGCAGTGCTTCCTGAGGTTTGACGGAGAAGGCGTAACGGGAGAGAGACATATCACAACCGGCAACAGAGAAAAACGCTAGTGTGCGTTGGCATCGCAGACGGTGCAAGAATAAAAAAACCGCCGGGTTTCCCCGGCGGCGGGCATGGATGACAACCGGTCAGAGCTGTCAGCCGCCATTGTTAGCTGCTGCTGCGGCTACCATGGCTGTTTTTGCCCCCTTTTTTACCGGCTTCTGAGGCGCGCTGGGGATCGTTTTTGAAATTCCCCCCGCTCTGCTGGCCACCTTTACGGCCTGCTGCTGATGCTCTTTCACGGTCTTCAGCAAAGTTACCTGATCCACCACGATGGTTTGCCATGCTTACCTCCAGATGAGTGAAATATCAGACATCATACTGCGTTCAGTAAAAGAGGATTCTTTCACCGCACGGTGCAAAGGCAGTGCCTTTATCTGCGCCGTGTGGAACTAAGCTTAGTGGAAGGAAAGCATTCAGCCAGTGAATGGTAATATTCTGCAACAGCTTGTACTGCCAACGGCCCGCCCTCCCTAAGCGAAACCGATAACTTCTTCTTAACTCGCCAAAAATCCGCCGCGTTTATATGTGACAAATTGTAAGCGCCAGGTTTTTTTTAAAATTGTTATTTATCAAAGAAATGGCGCTCTGATTTGCACTCTGGCCATCACGTCATACGCTTAAAAAGAATGCAGCGATCTGCTGCCGGAAATTATCAAATCAGGAGTGATGCAAATGGCCAAAGTATTGGTGCTTTATTATTCAATGTATGGACATATTGAAACGATGGCGCATGCCGTTGCCGAAGGTGCGCAAAAAGTAAGTGGCGCCGATGTCGTCATCAAGCGCGTACCGGAAACCATGCCGGCAGAACTATTTTTGAAATCAGGTGGTAAGACGCAAAACGCGCCCGTCGCCACGCCGCAAGAGTTGGCTGACTACGACGCCATCATTTTTGGTACGCCGACGCGTTTCGGCAATATGTCCGGACAGATGCGCACGTTCCTTGATCAGACTGGTGGATTGTGGGCATCAGGCGCGTTGTACGGCAAGCTGGCGAGCGTCTTTAGCTCCACCGGTACCGGTGGCGGCCAGGAACATACCATCTCGTCAACATGGACTACCCTTGCACATCATGGGATGGTGATTGTGCCTATTGGCTACGCTGCGCAGGAGTTGTTCGATATTTCGCAGGTTCGCGGAGGCACACCTTATGGCGCAACAACCATTGCCGGTGCCGACGGTTCTCGCCAGCCCAGTGCCGAGGAGCTGGCAATTGCCCGTTATCAGGGTGAATACGTTGCGGGCCTGGCAGTAAAACTCAACGGTTAACCTTCTACAGGAGGAGACAGATGCCAACTCAAGAAGCAAAAGCCCATCGCGTGGGTGAATGGGCCAGTTTACGAAATACGTCGCCGGAAATTGCCGAGGCGATCTTCGAACTCGCCGATTATGACGAAAAGCTGGCAGAGAAAATCTGGGAGGAAGGCAGCGATGAAGTGTTGCTGCGCGCCTTTGAAAAAACCGATAAAGATTCTCTTTTCTGGGGCGAGCAAACCATAGAACGGCAAAACGTGTAGCAACAGGCTCCCTCGCGATGGCGAGGGAGCTTTCGTTTCACTTTTTTTATTTTGCCGCGTCGCGCATTACCGCATTGAACTTATCAATTGGACAGAACCCTTCGCCATCTACCGGGCAACCCTTTAAGGCCAGCGTGACACGCTGTGCCGGGGATTTCAGGGTCAACGCTTCGGCGTTGCGCAGCTGATCGCGGCTCTGATAAACATATTCAATCTTCATCAGATCGCGATTCCCCGCCGTGTCATGCCAGCGCTGGAAAACGATCTTCCCGCCAATCGGCGTGCGTTCATTCTGGTCATGCAACTGATAAGGTTTGAAGTCGAGCGCCGTGAGCAACGAAGCGATGTTGGAGTCATGCCCCACCAGCAGGGTCAGTTTCGGCGCGCGGTCAGCCTCTTCCACCAGCGTTTTGTCGATGTATTTCACCAGCGGTTTGGCCACGTTGCGCGCCACTTCCGGCGAGGTGAATAAGGTATCCTGATAGCTATTTTTCAGCTTCGACAAAATATTCCATTGCTGATCAGTTTTGATTTCGCCCCACGCCACCTGGTCCATTGGGAACCCTTCGTAGTACTGCAAGGTGAACGCGTCTACCAGCGAGTTCCCCACTTTCAGTGGCCCGGAAACTCCCGGCTCCTGCTGATATTTCGCGCTGAAGGTATCGGTGCTATCTGCCAGTGAGCATTGTTGTTTCTCTTTACAGGCTGGCGACTGCTGGTAGCGGATGATTTTTTCCAGCAGTTTGTAGCTCTCTCCCAGCGCATAGTGCTGGCGCTGAGTTTCCATCGCTTTCACCGCCTGCTGGCCGAACGAGGCGGACTCGTCGGTGATCACCGGATTGAAGGTCGGATCCATAGTGCCCATCTTTTCCTGATGATGTACCGGGACATCACAACCAGGAAACGCGCCGTTGATAAAGAACTGCGCTGTAGCGACAGTACGTTGCAGACTATTAGCCCAGGCGTAAACGCTTTCTGGCGCCGGGCACTCGCCCGTAGCGATGAGTTTCTGTTCCGCAAGCCATTCGCGCATATAGTGCCCCATATACACTTCCAGCACGCCGCCTTTGGTGGTGAGCTCCCCGCCGGGCACATCCCACTCGGGCCATTTGTTGGGTGTTGATTGTTCCAGCACGCTGCCATTATTCGCCAGCGGTGCACGTAAGTTATGACGGCTCATAATCAACACTTGCTGTAACTGATAACCCTGTGGTGCCGTTTGCGCCATCGCGGCAGGAAGTACCATGGTGGAGGCCATTGCACTAAGCCAAAAAACCGTTTTCATTATACTTTCCTTATTTTTCTACCCGAAATTAGATTGTGACACATTCATGACATCTCACTCGCATAAGATCTGCGGAGTGTGCACTGGCGCAAAAAGCGGTGTGAAGCCGCACGATGTGGTTTTATAATTAAACCGCTAACCGGAGAACCGCGATGAAACGTACTCGCTTTGAAGAAACTTTCTGCCCTGTAGCTCGTTCACTGAATATTATTGGCGACTGGTGGTCGTTACTCATTGTGCGCGATGCATTAGCTGGCGTGACGCGGTTTGGTGAATTCCAGAAAAACCTGGGTATTGCCAAAAATATGCTGACTGCACGTCTTAAGCTACTGGTGGATGAAGGTATTTTGCGCACGCAACCCGCCTCTGACGGCAGCGCCTGGCAGGAATATGTGTTAACAGAAAAAGGCCGCGCCCTGCAAACGGTGCTGGTCGCTCTCTCGCAATGGGGACAAGAATGGTTGTTTGAGCAGGGTGAACCCGCCAGCGTGCTGGTCGATAGCCATACACAACGTCCGTTACAAAAACTGGCTCTGCGCGCCGAGGATGGCCGTGAGTTGCTGCCAGAGGACGTGCGGCTGCGTACTGCCAAAATCTGATAATTCAATTTGTTACCTCAAACGATTATAAAATCGCACTTTTTGCCGCCCAATTTGGTTGCATTATAAAACCAAATAGCAGAAGCTACATTTAGTTTTATGATGAAACCATTTAATAACGAGGTAAGAGAAAATGACAACTGCATTGATTACCGGCGCCTCTTCAGGGATTGGTGCTATCTATGCCGACCGTCTCGCGGCACGTGGTTACGACTTGCTGCTGGTCGCGCGGCGCGGCGATCGTTTACATGCACTTGCCGACGATTTGCAGCAGCGACATGGCGTAAAAATCAACACGCTGGTGGCCGATCTCAGCAAGGCTGAGGGGATCCAGCTGGTTGAAACGGTTTTGCGTGACGACACGACGATAAATCTGCTGGTGAACAATGCCGGTGCAGCAAATCTTGCTCCTGTCCTCAGCAGCAATGCCGATCAACATGAAGCCATCAACACGCTGAATACGACGGCGCTGATGCGTCTGACGCTGGCAGTATTACCGCGTTTTGTGGAAAACAATCAGGGAACCATCATTAATATTGCGTCAGTCGTTGCTTTCCATGCTCGCGCAGGCAGCGCGGTCTATAGCGCGACGAAAGCCTGGGTGCTTAATTTCACCCGTGGTTTGCAAGAAGAGTTTGCCGGGAGCAATGTTCGCATTCAGGCTGTGCTGCCAGCCGCTACCGCGACTGAAATTTGGGGGCATTCCGGTATTACACTCGATGCGTTACCGGAAGGCTCAGTAATGACCAGCGAAGATCTGGTCGACGCGGCGCTGGCAGGCCTCGACCATGGAGAACTGATCACGGTTCCGCCAGTCGAGGATTTACAGCTGTGGGATAACTGGGAAGCGGCGCGACTCGCGCTATTTAGCGCTTCGCGTAATGGCAAACCTGCTTCACGTTACTCACGCGATTAACGTTTTAACTTATTACCGTGATTACGCATCCACTCGGCCAGCGGATCTAACGCGCCGCGCAAGGTCAGCCCCAACGGGGTAATGCAATATTCGACGCGCGGCGGGACTTCCGGATAAACCTGTCGGGAGACCAGCCCGCGTTGCTCAAATAACCGCAACTGGCGGGTCAGCTCTTTTTGCGTAATCGGTGAAACAGCACGCTGCAACTCGCTAAAGCGCACCGCCGTATTCAACACAATTAAGCGGTATAAAATCGGAATAGCCCATTTTCCGGAAATCAGGCTGACAAAATCAGTCATCGGACAGGGCTCTGTCACATAATTTTTTTTCGGCAACAATGCCGCTGAATCCGCCATAACGCACCTTCTGTCTCTTTAGTACCCATCTGGTACCTTGTATCCAAAGGATACTAACGGCTCTATAGTGCTTTCTCAAGTTTAAATAGAGGAGTCGAAAATGGGACGCTTAGCAGGAAAATACGCACTGATAACCGGCGGTACCACCGGGATCGGCCTTGCTACCGCACAAGAATTCATTGCCGAAGGCGCGCAGGTAGCCATCACTGGCCGTAACCCGGACACCTTAAAACAAGCGCAGGCAATACTTGGTGATAATGCCTGGGTTATTGCTTCTGATGCCAGCCGAACCGACGATCAGCGCCAGCTGGCCGCCACCCTCGCGACGCGCTGGCCACAACTGGATGTATTGTATATTAATGCGGGTGATGTCTCGCACGGCTTACTTGAAGAGTGGCGGGAAGAGAACTGGGATCGGTTGATGGACACCAATCTTAAAGGCCCCTACTTTCTTATTCAGGCTCTCCTGCCACTGCTACATAATCCCTCGTCAGTCATTTTGTGTGGTTCAGTCAGCGCGCGGATAGGACTGCCGACCAGCAGCGTGTATGCCGCGAGTAAGGCAGCGCTCCTGTCACTTGCCCGTACGCTATCGGCGGAATTGCTTGCGCGCGGGGTGCGCCTCAATGGTTTGAGCCCTGGCCCGGTTGAGACGCCGGCGCTGAATAAGCTGGGGCTGAGCGGCGCGGCGCAGGCATCGCTGCAAAGTGAAATCAAAGATCTGGTGCCATTAGGAAGAATGGGCACACCGACGGAGCTGGCGAAGGCCGCGCTATTTCTTGCTTCGGATGAGTCCGCTTATGTGGTCGGCACGGAATTACTGGTCGACGGCGGTACCGGTAGTTTGTAAATAAAACGGAGCCAGCCAGTGGCTCCGCTTTTACAACTCAGTAAAAATTCGCGCGGGTGGCTACTGTCATATGCGTCAACGCATCCCCGGAGTTTGCCGGGGTGACATTTATGTGGCAAATAACAGGAACTTGCCTTTCGTCGTACTGGCATTCACTCACCGCAGTGAAATTAAAACGGGCATCAAGAGCAGATTCGTTGACCATCGTATAATCGAGCGGTTTATTGACGCTATCCGGGTAGCTAATGCTGGTTGAAGAGGCGACGAGATCGCCTGAGTAATATTGCACCTTTTTGATATTGCCATCAGTGTCGTAGAAATGATCGGTAATTTTTAGCGTCCGCAGCATTGTCTCGCCGAGCAGGCCTTGCGCATTGGTTTTGTAATCAAGATGCCCATTACTCTCATCGCGGCTCGTTAAATTGCATTTATCATCCAGCCCAAAAGTGACAGGTTGATCGTTAAATGTCCCTTTTAACGCCCTCCCCTCTTTGACTAAATTCATATGGCTATTATCGGATTTCCCGTCGCGACGTAACCTCTGTACACAGCCCTCAGCTGATAACGCCACATGAAGCGTGTAAACCTCGTTGCCTTTATCATCGGTTCCCACAGAATCGATGGTCTTGACATGACCTTTGACCGGGTTGAAATCGAGCAGTGTCGACAGATTTAACAGTACCGGAATATAGGTTTGCTGTGCACAGGCTACCGTGGCGGTGCTACCAAGCACGAGCGCCAGCAAACAGGAGCAAATTTTCACTTCTGCCATCCTTTGACATAAAGTGAAAAGAGTAACAAATGCGGATAATTCAGCAAGACCAGACAGAGGAAAATCTGAAGGCGAACAGAGTCAGTTTTGCTTAAAACCGGTTAATTTGATCGCACATGTTGATAATCGCCAAAAGCATGGCTGTTTAAGCCCCAACATTCCCGGTTAATTACGCCCTTTCCTTTTCACAAACTGCGAATAAAAAGATCGCTACGGTTAAATCGACTATAGCGTTAATTTTATCCGGATAATTCAATCTGGTGCTTTCCATAACTCGACACGATTGCGCCCCTTATTTTTGGCAATATATAGCGCCTCATCAGCAACCTGTATTAAACGTTCGTAATCAGGGTGCCCACTGAACATTGCCGCACCGATAGAAAGGGACAGTGGAATATTTTCACCCGAAGGAGAAATAACATTGGTTTTTTCAACACGGCCACGAATACGCTCTGCAATACGCAACGTATCAAACTCTGTCGCCTCAGTTAAAATAATGACAAATTCATCACCGCCGTAACGGAAAACATAGTCACTGCTACGCACATTGTCATAAAAAGCGTTCGATACTTTGCGTAAAATTTCATCGCCTGTATGATGACCCCATGTGTCATTAATTTGTTTAAATTTATCAACATCAATAATTAATACAGACAACGGTGTATTCATCCGCTTGGCATGGGCAATTTCGCGTTTAAATATCGTCGGCAAAAAGCGTCGATTAAGGAGTTTTGTCAGCACATCCATTCCCACTTCATGCCGGGAAACCTCCTCAAAGAGTTCACGCAACATTGTAATGATCTGCGAAACGGTATTTCTGATCTGAATAAGAAATTTGACACGGAGCGTTCTGTTACTTAAAGCTCTGGGGGTAATGCGTGTATTACGAAAAACTTCATCAAGATCCTGAATGAGGCGAGAGATATGCCCCACTTCGGCGATACCGCTAAAGTAATGACGGCCTTTATGGTTGAACCACAGGCCAAAGTCAGACTGGCTGAGGGAGAGGCTGTTACCGAGATCAGCGTCCATAATGATTTTGTAGATAAGGTCAATCTCCCAGCTTAACAATGCAGCGATCTGACGCTCTTTTTCTTCTTCCGCATTCTCAAGTAGCGAGAAAATACGGTAATTCTCATCCTCCTTCGCTGAGTTGTGTTCCGTAAAGGTAAAAGCGCGCGACATCACTTCCATGGCCAGATCAATACTGTTAATGGCGTAATGGTAAACTTCGAGCTTGTCTGCTGCACTGTAAGAGGAAGAATTGATCACCGGGAAGAGGATTTTTTTAAGAACACGGAAACCCATTTCTACAATTTCAACCGCAATGCCAATACGCGCGTGGATCGAAGCCACGTGTTGCTGAACCGCTATAAGCCTATCAATATCAGTGATTTGACAAGCTAACACATCTTTAATCCACTTCTCTAACGCTCTTTTAAGATGCCGTTCTACTTGATCATTAGACAGAAACTCTTCCGCATGAGGGTCGGTCAGCACAATACGGTAGAACTCCTGACTCAGAATATGTGCATGCGTATTGCCAACTTCCGCCGCTAAAAAGCGAATACGTTCATCTGTTCTATCAATGAGATGAAACCATTCACTTTTCATTAATTTAAGATAATTTTCCATTACTTAAACCCTTACGATAGTTAACGCGTTTTCTGCCTGCCCTCATCAGCATGCTGAACATCGCAAGCCGGGAAATCCTAACAAATGTTGAAACTTCTCCATTCTATTTTAAAAAAGCGAAATAATATGCCAAGAAAAAAAGAATCTACAAGATAAAAAAACAACATTATCTAAAATGCATCAGTTAATATCTTTCTTTATTTAAAACAACAAAATCACAAAATTCATCTAAGAAGTATAGACGGCAAACACGTAATTACAATCCACTCCGCGTCTAACCTTATCACTCACAAGGTTCCATTTAAGACTATTTAATTACAGGTTCCACTCCCTGCTAATTATAATCCAGGAATTATCCGCAGAATTATTCAACATGATATCGAGCAAACACATGAAGATTTATACAATCAGTGACGATGTTTATTTCCAGAATGGAATTATTTCATTAGCCAAATCGAAGGGATGGGACATAGTTGCACATGAATTAGATTCTTCACTTACCAATCAGCTCACGCCAGATGACGTCGTTATCCTTCACCTGGACGCGAAAAATAACTCCTATGCCAAGGCAATCTCACCACTTAATAAGGTCTGTAAATTACTGGTTATTTTAGGTGCCACGAGGGATATCGTGATTAATGATGCCGATCTGGTCATCAAATCCAGGGACTCGCTTCTCGACATCAGCCGCGCAATTAGAGTTGTGGCTAAAAAGAAAAAAGAGGTTTCGATCAGAGATAGTGAGCTCAGTGATATCGAGAATACTATTCTCAAAGAATCACTAAAAGGCAAAAATATTCATCTGATAGCTAAGTCGCTTAATATACCGCCCAAAAGGGTTTACGCTTATCGCAACAAGGCGTGCAAAAAATTGGGGGGAAAGAAAATAAGCGACCTGCTTTTGATAAGAGATAAACTACTTGAAGAATCATCAACATTTTTCACCTCTCCTGCCAGTATAAGAGAACTGGATTACAGCTTTTAAAACATGCAAACACAAGATCGTCACCGCCTGTAGTAATAGAAAAGCTACAGGCGGTTTATTTATTTACCAAAGATGGGTCTGTTTGTCGATCGTCCCCCAGCGGAAGTACATGTCACAAGCCATCATAAAATCCCGATGCCAAAGCGCGTAAATATGTAGATAAGTAAAGCCAATGCAAGGTAAAAAGCAGATCAGAAAATAGATCTCAAACCAGAGTTGCCATCCGGACCATGCCAGTAACATGCTAGCAAGAATGATCCAGACAAATTCAATGCACAGTAACAGGATCATTCTCCACCAAAAGGGTTTGGCATAGAATGCAGGCCATGGCAATGACACTGAAAAGTAAAAATCAATTTCTTTTAAAAACAACCTACCGAGTAAAATATAACGTTTCGACAAACGAGTAAAAAGTAGGTTCATCATTAAAACAATGCAGCATAAAATAAACATTGCGACGACTGCCTCAGCAGAAAAAACACCGACCAGAAGCGAAAAATCCGCATCATGTTTCAAAGGCGAAATAGTCAGTAAATTTAAAGCGAGACTAAGAATAACATACGCAACAATATAGCGATAAAGATGTTTATACTTCACTTTTTCAACCGCCGCTGTTGCTACCTGCTTAATATAACTGGTCCTTAAGACCCGAAACACAGCGTAAATAAAAATCGGTGAAATCGCCAACAAAGGAATCATGACGTACATTGATGGATAAAGCAGAAAAACACCCTTTATAAATAATCCAAAGACAGCGGCAAAAAAAATACTGACAACGAATGGGTGAGAAAACCATTTTTCTATTCTGCCAAGTTTCTTCCCGGTAAAAAAGGTGAAGTCCATAGCTTTAGTAACGCATTTGTATGCCCAAAAAGCTTTAAGTTCATAAATTGAGTTAAAGAGTAAAATACTCACAATACCACTAATATAATAAACATCACTTTGATTAATTTTATAGCCGTTATTCTTCCAATAAAAACCAATCATAATAAAAACAACAACGAAGAGAAAAGGCAATATTTTTTTATCCTGAACACGGATAAATTTGAGATAGTCTGGAATCACAATAGCACCATTAAATTGAAAATAATCCCCTGCAATGTAATGTCATCTCAGAGTTAAAATTTACGAAATCCTTTAACACTTTCCCAAGGTAAGCTTTATTGCTAATTTCAATGAACAAGACTGGGATTTTATGTGCTAAAAACAGCGACATTGAATCTGCCCATTTAACAGTATGCGTCAAATGCAAGGAGAGATTTTCTTTGATCTGTACCGGTTCGCTTTCTGCCCTGCCCGTCACATTCATGACAACATCGTACTGGGGAGGGCAAATTTCAGCGTCTGAGAGATATTTGCGCATTAAAGGTACGCCTTCGGCCATCAGACGCGTATGCCAGGCACCGCTTACACCGAGCTTCGCAGGCTCATAGCCAGCAGCACGGAGCTGATGTGGAAACTCATTAAGCGCAGCTACCGATCCGCCGACTACTTGTTGTTGGCAGCTGTTATCACAACTGATATCGATTGGCAGATCGGATTCAGTGATCATTTGGCTGAGAGCGGTATGATCGACGCCTTTCACCGCCAGCATATAACCTTTGTTTTTTTTACTAACCTCATCCATCACCTGCGAACGAAGATGGATCAGGCGAAACAAATTTTCCAGTGTTAAGGCTCCGGCAGCATAAAGTGCACTATATTCCCCGACGCTATGCCCGCATGAACCGATAACATGTGTGTCACCAAGTTTATCTTTGCAAAGGGTATAGAGCGTAACATTCATCGCGGTTACAGCAATTTGTTGCACAGTTGTCTGGATCAAGCGATTCATTGGTCCTTTTAAACATAATCGCCTGATATCCATACCAGAAATATCGCTGGCGCAATCCCAGATGCCACGTATCGTCTGATTAATATTCCACAAATCAGCCCCCATACCGATAACAGGATTACCCTGGCCAGCAAAAAGAAAAACAACAGGTTGTGATGTACTATTGATATCCATAAATAATATCCTTACAAATGATATTCAACTCCCAAATAAAAACCAACCGATCTACCAAAGTGGGAAAATTCAGCATCTTGTGAGCCAACCGCCGAAAAAACACCCGCATAACCTTCAACTTTTCCGTCGAAATAATCAAACGGTGTCGAGTAGTGCATCCCTATTAACGAACTGTAATCCACCATGTTCGTAACAATATAAGGTTGCAAGCTAGAACCATCTTCTATAGCTAAACTTGCATAAGCATTAATATAATGTTTACCCTGTAAGTTTCCTTTATTTGCGACATTACTTATCTCTGCACCCATGAGATATTTATACGCATCAAACACCTGGTCTAGTACAGCATACTGATTTTTGGTGTTGAGATAATCGACAAAATTCATTTGTTGCCGCCACTCACGTGCAGAATATCCCTCGCTTTGAAAATAGTATTCCAAACCAAACATACTAAAGTTATCTGTTGTGTACTGCCCCCCTATCGCCAGCTCAATACCCTGCTTCTCTTCGGTGGTGTAAAGCGAAGACGGGAAAGCATAACTTTGCACCGCAGCAGCCCGCTGTGGTGAAAAATGGCGCCATTGCTGGTCTGAATGCAAGGCAATTTCGGCATTGATAATCCATTGTGGCGTGTAATTAAAACTGTCAGCTAAAGCAACAGAGCGAGATTCTCCTAACATCACATTCATTGAAGACGTATGTTTTTTAAGGCGATACTCAGTATAACTTAACAAATAACGTTCACTCGAATTAGAACGTTGATCAGCAGACCAGTTTCCTGATGAGTCATAGCGTTTATTTATTCGTGCTAATCGAGGTGCGACAGTGAAAGCCAGGCCATAATCTCTTGTCTCATGAATAAGGCTTGCTCCCCAAAATGATTCGGCATAAATCGGCTTCATTGCCGGAGTATAAAGTCGATCATTTTTAAATCCCGCATAATAGTTGGTTAGCAGAGCCGATGGCGATTTAAGAAAAAAAACACCCGGTCTATCTCTGAGTTTACCGGCTTCCAGTCGAACGTTATCTGAGGCTATAAACGTAAGCTTAACCTGATTCAGGAGCATTCGCGAATGATGATTATCCTTCTCAAATTTCCCCAGAGATCGCCATGGATAATAAGTCAATCCATACGCTGATAGCTCTAAATTCAGACGTTGTTCAATAAGCGAACAATCACTGCTGAATTTCACGCCTGCACTATTATTAATATTATCTTTTACATAAGCGTTCTTACCTTCAATATTCCATATCGATGGTTTCTTTTTTGTATAAGAGCCTTGCAACGTTAGCGTAACATCAGCATTTTTTTGAATATCTGAACCAGAAAGACAACTTGCATAGAGACTAAAAGGTAACAGTATAAATGATAAAGTCACCAGAGTTATGCGGCAACTCACTTAACACCTCGTTGAATATATTCCCTGGTAAAATTAGATTCAGGCAATAACTCGAACCTGGCATCACTGTATTCCATTACAGAATAGCCCTTACTGTGCTTTGCATCTCGCACAACTATTCTCATTGGTCGCATTTCCCCTAGCACCATTTGAAAATTTTCATACTTAACTGTTTTAAGCAATTTATCGTCCATTGAATAATAAGATGCCTGATATGGATGATAATTCTCTTTTTCAACCAAATAGATAATCTTTGGATATGTCACTGCATCTGATTTACGTAGCAAGACGAGTTCGTAGCAGATCGATTCCCCGCAGGGCTTATCTCCAGCCAGTGTTGCGCTATAAGAATATTCAAAGTTAGTAACGATAACATCACCATTTGAAATTTGCCCAACTAATCTTTGTTCGCGCGATACAGGTATAGGTCGTCGAAGCGATGGCGTATAAAACCATAAATCATACCAGTCAGATAGCATGATATTTCCTTTATCCCGGGGGGGGTAGATAAAACGAGCCAGTGAACGAGCATCAGCTGGCATTCCTTTTTCAGGCTTCATAAAGCGCATTGATATATCAAGAATCTGTTTGTTTTCTTCCTTTTCTACACCGTCTTTGTACTCCAGAACTGTAACGGTGTAGCGAAAAGGTTTATTTGGTGAGCGAATCTCATCAGCGCGACGAATAATATCCAGCGCTCCGACTGAAGCTATGACGCTGGCATTTGCCATTATAAGAAAAAAAGACACAATAATGATTCGGAGACTAGCAGTGACAATCATATTAAGCCTTAAGAGAATTTAAATGCATCTGATATATTTAACCTGGATGCTCGCAAAGCCGGCAGTATTGAAGCTAACGAGGAGGTTAACACAGGCAACACAAAGGTTAGCCATATTAGCTCGACGTTGTTAATTTTAATGAAAGCAGTATAACCTTGCGTTTGCCCGGGTGAGGGAGGCATGGCAATACCGTGTAGATTAATAATACCAGCAAGAATAAAGCCGATAACAAGACTACCTATCGCACCGAGAGTACCAATAAATATTCCTTCCAGCAGGAACAACCGCGAAACATGTAATGGCTGTAAACCAATAGCCCGTAGCGTGGTGATTTCTCGCGTACGCTCTATAATGTTCATCGTCATCGCATTACTGATCATAAAGATAACGACAAGAGCTACTATGAGCTTAATAAAGAAATAAATGCCTGATAATAAACTCTCTACTTGTTGATAAAAAATAGAACTATCTTTCCAGCTTTTTACTATTAACGGCAAATGATGTTCATCAATAAAATGTCGTAAATTATTAATAAAAAGATCCGTATTATCTTTTTTTAGCAGAATTAATACCTTGCTTACGCCATCTGTACCCATCAGTTTTTGTGCTGTCGCCAAAGGCATTTTCATCGCAACATCATCATAATCTTTAATCCCTGAGGAAAAAATACCTCGCAATTTCAATGAAAGAGCGCCCTGACCACCATGGGTGTTGACTGTCATTATATCAAGCCAGTCACCATAATTAGCATTTAGCGTTCCGGCAAGCCCTTCACCGAGGGTGACTTCATTGGTTTTCACTCGAGATAAATCACTACCAGAAATAATTTTATCGAATGAACCGAGCTTTAAAGATGGTAACGGCTCCACACCTAACCCTGAAAAAAAACTGGAGGTTTCATTTTCGTACTGTGATACGACGCCGCTAAACTCAAGTTGTCCTGAAATAGTTGAGATATCAGCAGATAACGCATGATCGCTGAGAATTTCTTTTTTCAGATTTGCATAATCTGCAATCAAGCTGCGGCTTTTATTTGATGTCTCGAAATATTTGGGGTTATAGATCTGTACGTGTCCTATATTTGTCCGAATCGTCTGCTCCTTCAAAATCCAAAAAGAGTAATCGATAAATCCACCATAAAGAAAAATAGACACGCCACCAAGCATAATGGCAATTGTTGTTGAAATTGTTCTTTTTTTATGCCGAAACAAATTTAGGAATGAAAACTTTGCATCTCTAAATTTAAAAAGTAGATAATAAAGGACAAAACACATTATCACAAGAATAATTATATTTGTTAAAAGCATGTGCATGGACATCTATTCGCCTTTGAATAATGGAATGACAATCTGGGTAACTTCATTCATATCCCACTCTGGTTCAGCATGAAGATTTGTATCGAAAAAATTAGCATCCACGGAGGTTTTCGCTTTTATTTTTTCCATTAACAATTCGGCCTGCTGAGGCTGATTACAGTTTACCAAGGCTTTATAACGCATATATTCAATATGTTTTAAAATATCATTATCGAATACATTCTTTTCTTTTAATAAACGCTCGGTATCATCAAGTGTAACCACGCAACGCCCTATTACAGCAGGTAAATAAGCGTCGATACGAGCACGTAGATATCTAATACGAGGATTGCCTTCATGTGAATCTACTGCTTCATCAAGATAAAAAAAACCCGTTTTCGCATATTCCGAAGCATGAATAAAATCATTAACAACCGAAAAATGATTCGCCTGTCGTAACATTCCATAAGAATAAAAGATCAGCGATGTCACGTTCTTCGTTTTTTCAAATTCCTGGAAAAGCGCCTGTGTCGTTTCCTCTAACGCTTCGGGTTGTTCAGGAAACCCGTGCTGTATCACTTTATCGGCCTCCGGAGCGGTCATCGCATAAGCCGTATTCGCTATAACAGCGCAGACCAACCCCACCCAGAATAACCAATAATACTTACGTATTTGTGCCATGAACTAACGCTCCATCTTTAATTTCAATGACCCGCCCGGCTCTGTCTCTGAGTTGGGTTGAATGCGTGGAAATAACAAATGTGGTGCCGGTCTGCTGATTTATTTTCATCAACAGCTCTAAAATGGCTTCCCCCGTTGTTAAATCCAAATTCCCGGTCGGTTCATCGGCGACAACGACACTGGGTTCATGCGCAAGCGCACGGGCAATCGCAACGCGCTGCTGCTGTCCTCCCGATAACTGACCGGGTTTGCGATCGACTAAATGGCCAAGCCCCACGCTATCGAGGAAATGTAAAGCGCGCTCTTTCGCTTCTTTCTTATTGAAATGTGCATTCAAAATAAGTGGATAAAATACATTATCAAAAACACTAAGTACGGGAATAAGGTTAAAAAACTGAAAAATAAACCCTAAGTATTTGCTCCGGATATAGGCCAACTGTTTTTCGGGCATTTCATTAAGAACATTATTAAGAAACATGGCAGTTCCAGCGGAAGGCGTATCGATGCCAGAAAGTATATTAAGCAATGTACTTTTCCCACTACCGGAGGGCCCACATAGCGCCACAAACTCCCCTTTCTTAATTTCAAGATTAATGTTTTTTAGCGCATCGACCTTATTCTCGTTAATACCAAAACTCTTAGAAATATCCTGCATAAAGATAGCTGGTAGTTCTTTTATTGTATTACTCATCAATCATCACCCTGCCGAAAAGAGAGTATCAAAATAACCATACCCGCCGAATTTATCAGCTAATACTGTGCGCATTTTTTTTGAAGAAACCGTTTTGTTTAACAGATACTCCCAACTCAGCGCTGGTGTCAGGCAACCACTCGCCCCATAGATATCCTTCAGGTCGACAACATCAATGCAAGTTTTCGGAGCTATATGCGTGATATTCTCTTTTCGCCCCAAAAAGGTGAGGAGATCACCTTCCGATAAATCTTTTGTTATCTCATGTTGAAGGTAATCCAGGTTATCGTGAGCCACATACTTACCACAATTCACTCGTAGTGCACTTTCGCGTAAACTAAAAATAAAACACCCTGTTCGTTCAACGGAGAGCTGGACGCCATTTTTATGCTTCGTTTTGATGCGGCCTCTTTTGCCCGGGATAGCTTCATCCGAAAAAACTAATACGGGGATCGCTCTGTATGCTCCGCATATCACTACAAAATCGAAAACATTCCAGTGCAAATAATCTTGCGCTAATTGCATCGCTTGTATTAATGAAAAATTCTCTCCACGAATTTTGCAGGTCACGTTTTTGATTGAGAATTTCTTTAATATATTTTTTGGTAATGTGTCAATCGTCGCTGTATGCAGCGCACTGGTGATATTTTCAAAGACAGATGATTCTCCCCACGTATCGATATAAATGAAAGCAGCACGCGACTTCAACAGTAACATCCGATCCCTCGGGGTCATCTGCTGCAATGCGGCATCCGCGGTTTGCTCCATGGACTCAATATAATCAATATAACGCGGTTTGCGTATCATTTCCCGCGCATACGCTTCTTTATCAGTGCCGAATCGCTTAAACGCCCAACCACTTGCGGAGGTAGATTTAAGCGCCTGATTATACAGATGAGCTTCCCATGCATTTAACCAGTGCGGAGCATAAAAATAAAAATTATCTGCTGGTTCCGCAAGCGAAAATGATGAAAGATAGATCTCGTTTTTCATATATATAAATCTCAAATGCTGGTATCAGACATGACAATACCGATAATTGATCCATCAACACCGAGCCCCGTCTTCAGCAAATGTTTCTTTTCATGTTTAACAACGCCGATATCCGTCAATAACTGACCTGCTATTTCTTCAATAATATCGTCATTGCTTACCGGAGTAAGTAATTCACGCTGGCGAAGAGAGTGTTCGCCAATAATCAAATCGACGATCCCTGAACCTGTTGTGGTGTAACCCAGTTGTCCTTTATAAGCGAGAACCGGAACAGAGTGCTTGTCAGAAAGCATTGCTATCGCTTTGGCTTCTGCCTTATCACTATTTGACGAACCATTGCCATGGGGAACAATCGCGCATAAATCACCGAGCTTAATACTCGCCTCATCAAGTATTTTACTCATTACTTTAATAATATTAGCGCTTAACCAGGCTGAATCATTGCTGCGGCTTGCACTAATTTGCGAATATGTTGATTTGAGTTGTATACCACCGTTTACTCCTCTGGCCTGGCGATGTTTCTCACTTTCAAGCAGTATGACGCAGCACCCCTCTGAAAATAATACCGAGCTGCTATTTTGGCAAAACGGTTGTACTGATTCACCATCAAGCATAGATTGATTTTCGAGAAACCAGATATCTTGCGTTTTAATTTTAGAACAGTTAATTACACAAATAAGATCTGCCCCATCATTATCAATCGCCTGACAACCAAGATGCACTGCAGTTAATGATGAATTACTGGTGCAATGTAAATCAGGCGGAAGATAGTGTAATCCATACTTATGCGCAATATTGTAGGCAAGTTTATCCTGCGACATATTGTTAGCATGAAGTCGGCTTATTGATGGCGAACATTTAAGATCCTCAACATCATTATGATCATAAAAGGATTTATAGTCCATGCCATCAACACGTGGCCCCAGGCCAGTTAAATATACCCTTACCCTTTCACCGGTAAGGGCGTTTTTGCTGAGATTAGCCTGGGCCAGCGCTTCATCAATTAATCGATACAATAACGTTAATGGGCTATCATCTATCTGCTCCAGTCTTGCCACGCGCTTATTTCCTGTAAATCCGCATTTCCGTGCAACTTCCTCAGAAACAAACCAATAATTTTCATTAACACGCTTACCGGAGCGAAGATTATTAATCAGCTGACAATAATTTTCTGCAAAGGGTAAATATAGACTGTAACCTGCAATGATAGCCGCATTATCCATTACGCTATTCCTTAATTACAAATGCATAATAGTTGCCACCTTCTGTAGCCCCAACCAGAAGTACATGCTTAAGCGTTAAATGTTGAGGGCTCCGTACGAAGTTTATACGTGAGTCGAAGAACGCTTGAGTATAAGGAATGGCCGGCACTGATTGCTTTTTAATGCAATCAGTGAGAACCAAAAGATTAAGTAACCCGGCAGATGAAGCCACGAAACCGAAATAAGCGTTATAGTTAACAACCGGAACCTGCGGATTCTCTTTGTGGAAAACGCTATAGATGGCGTCGATTTCGATTTGCGAATTTTCTTTACTACCATTGCTACTGCCGCAAACCAAATCGATATCTGCTGCACTTACACCAGCATCATTAAGCGCACGTTCAATGGCGAGCGACATTGCTGATGATTTTTCATTCAATAATGATGCGTCAAAGTAACTGTTACTGCTGGATTTACCGTAGCCCGCAATTTCGGCCATCACCTCTACACCACGTGCTACTGCGGCATCCGGGTCTTCCAGCAATAACATACAAGCACCTTCGCCGGGAATGAATCCCTTTGGCTGCTCACCATAAATCTGATAATCGTTGACATCAGAAGTCATATGGATTTTCTGTGTTAGCGCATCCATATAGAGTGACAGTGAGGGGAAATATTCATCAGCACCACCCACTATCACATGGGGTTGCAGGTTTTGCCGGATAATTTCATAGCCATAGGTTAGTGCGCCGAGTGCCGCATTTTCACCGGTAGCGAGTGTGGTGGTATAACCTTTAATACCTTCAGAAATACCGCAGAAAGTAGCGATAGAATTCATTAACGAGCCCGGGAACTCGGAGGTACTGACTTTCCGCGGATCGGGTTTCAGGCTCTGCAAATATTTATAGGTTGTCTCCTGAGGGCCACGAGACATCCCCATGATCATGCCGAGCTCTTCGCCATCACGCTTTATTTTACGCTTTGCCATATTCAACGATTCAGACATCGCAACAAGCGCAAACGTACCGCCACGCGTTGCCTTTCGGGCATCAAAACGGCGCAGATGTTTACGCGGCTCCAGCCCCGTTACCTGGAAGGTCTTAAAATCTGGCTCCTGTTCCGGAAACGTTACGGTGCTCATGGCAGCTTCATCACCAAAAATTTCTTCGAGTTGATTTGTGGCTACCAGCACCCGTAACAATTCACGCGCTTCTGCGAGGGTATCATCAGGAAACGTGACGCCGCCCAACACAGGAGCGCTATTTTTTTGCCAGACGTTGTACAAAATGTCATTAACCGTGTGACCAATCGCCGTTACAGCTCCTACACCAGTAATAGCTACACGTTTACTGTCATATTGACTGACCGGGACCGTCCCTGGTTTTGTACTCACCACCATGCAGCAGTTATTTCCACCAAATGCATAGTTATTTTTCATAAAGATATTAATTTCTTTTTCTCGAAACGCATTTGGAACATAGCCCAGGTCGCAATTTGGGCGCGCAATTGAGAAATTGAGCGTTGGCAAAACTTTATTTTCAGGTAGCGTCACCAGGCAAGCGATGAGCTCAACAATGCCTGCAGCGCCAATGTTGTGACCGAAATAAGATTTTGTTGAACTGACAAGCAAATTGTCGCTATCAGGAAACACTTTCTTCATCGCCAGCGTTTCAATGCGGTCATTCGCTTCTGTACCTGTACCGTGCGCGTTTACGTAATCAATTTGTTCCGGTTTTACGCCAGCATTCTCCATGGCTTTAAGCATGACCTGAACAGCACCACTGGCTCGCGGGTCCGGGCCTGTTTCGTGATAGGCATCGCAGGAGGTTGCGTAAGAGAGAATCTCACCATAAATTTTGGCGCCACGGGCGATAGCATGTTCATAATCCTCCAGCACGATCGCACCGGCCCCTTCGCCGATAGACATACCAGACTGGCCTGAAAAAGGGGTGCAGGAGTCGGGGTGCATAACATTCAATGCGTAAAACCCAGCAAACGTTGGCAGGTAGATAGGTTCTGTACCGACAGCCAGCATGGTCTTACTTTTACCATTTTGGATATAGTCAAAAGCCATACCGATCGCGTTAGGGCTGGCAGTACAGGCGGTTGCCACCAATTCCCCGCCGCCTTTAAGGCCTAAGAGTGTCGAAACACTTGAGCAACAGGAAGAAAATCCCCCCGAATAAATAGCCTTGCGGAGTGAGAAATCATCCATTCGCTGCTCAAAAATTGGCAGAAACGCTTCTGTTCCGGCGGAAGAGACGCCGATAATTAATCCTGTCTCATCCAGACATGTTTTGTTATTGATAAGCCCCGCCTGTGTCAGGGCATCCTTGCCCACTTTGTATGCCCATAAGGCGGCATTATCCAGTGAATGGATAATGTGTTCGGGGAGCTCTGAATAGTCTATTTCGTGAAGAACTTCCGCTGCACGAGCATTTTCAAACCACGCCGTAAATCGCTCACTGTTGCCGACACCATTTTTTTTATCAAAGAGCGCTTGTTTAAAATCTTCAATAGTTTCAGCAAGGGATGACAAAATCCCCATACCAGTAATGACAACACGTTTTCGATTCGTCTTCATCGTTATCCCCCGAGTAGAATATCTTTTAGTCAATAATAAATAGACAAAGTAAAGCGACATATTTATATGTGTCGCTTTACTTTCATTTTAATTATTAGAATTACATGATTCGCTTTGACTTTGACGCATCAATAAAACTATGTTCAGCCGGATTAACCAACATACTTAAGTTATATAAAAACGGCACACTTTGGGTTCTTGCCGGGATACTTTCTTCTGACGTTAAAATTTCAAACCCAGGGATATCCGCAAAAGCATAGTCATTATCAATTAAAGCTAGCGCGATAATTGATTGCAACGCAGGGGAAAAACCGGATTTAACAATAATGCCAACCTCTTTACCCTCAACCAAAACTTTATCATCAGATTGAATACTATTGCACTCAGCCGTCGGGAGCATACCAACGAGTTTACGCTCTCCTTGAGTATGCGACTGTGGCTCTATAACTGACTTGCCAATAAAGTTTTCTTTATCGTATTGAATTGCCCACTGCATTTGCAGTTCAATTGGGTTTTGGCTATAGCCGGAAAAAATACTTTCATCCCAGCCTGTATTCTCAAGGCGAACAATATCCTGATATTGAATGCCCCCTGCTTTCAATTGATATTTTTCACCAATTGAAAGGATAGTTTCCCACAATTTAACAAGGGAAGATTCCTGCCCAATGGCCATATACGCAAATTCACCATGCTTTCCGCAGCGGAAAATGATCAGATCATCGGCCTCATTAATATATTCAAAATAAGGCAAACCAATGATGTCATAGCCATATATTTCTGACATCACTTCCCAGGAGTAAGGGCCTTCCAACATGATTGAGCCCCAGCCATTGTCTGCCATAGATTTAATCTCCGGCGGTTCAACAATATCAACTGCTTCACCACTTTCTAAAATCGAGGTAAGACGTTCAATTATCTCCGGAGCCGGGATGTTTTCAGAAAGGATGTAATAGCCGTCAGAGGTGCAGAGCACATAAATGTCCCCACGGATGGTACCATCCTCATTTAATACTAATGAGTAGATACCTTGTTCATCACGAATGATTGAAATATCAGCAGAGGCCATATGATTGACTAAAGCCCAGGCATCGTCTCCCATCACGCTAACGATAGACATATGGGAGTAATCGACAAGTAATGCATTTTCCCTGACGGCTTTATATTCAATCGCAAGATCATGATATGCGACAGGCACAGTGCGATTATTATAAATGCCCATCCTGGCATTGTTTTCCAAGTGCAACTCATTAAGAGACTTCATAAAACCTCTTCGGGTAAACTGATTAAAAAGTCAGGAACGTTTCTTTGTGATAACAAATGATGCCAAATTATTAATGCTACGCATGTAAGAAGGATCATCCCCTTCATTTACCTGGATATCAAAAACCTTATCAAGCAAAACAATAATTTCTGTCGCGTCTACTGAGTCAAGTTTTAAACCGTTTCCAAATAATGGTGTATCATCATCAATTTGTGTTTCATCTCTTTGAATGTTTAATCGTTGAATGATTTCGGTTTTAATTGTGAAAAGTACATTTTTACGTTCCTGGATATTATCATACATAGTTGTCATTACTTATGTCCCATTAATGGTATGTTTCGCTTCACGGTAGTTAATTATTGTCCCTTGACTGATCAATTTCTTACCAACATTAGCCGTCACGGAATAGTGCTTAAAACCAGTTGGATCTGAAAATGCCAGCTTGCTTATGACCTCAATGGTATCTCCTGGATAAGCAATATCCTTAAACTTTAAATTCTGTGCTGCTAACACGCCACGCACTTGTGAACGTCTTGTTCGAATAATATCCAGTAATTCCTGTTGATGGAGCTTTGTATAAATATCTCGTAAGTTTTTTAATTCAATGCCAAACTTTTCAAAATAGATATCACAAACATCAGTAATAAATGAAAAATACTCACTTGCCTGACCGAATATCTCTGCAATGAGAACACCGGGCATGATAGGGTCATCTGGAAAGTGACCTAGTAAATAGGGCTCATTATAAGTAATATGCTTTACGATCTGTACATACCCATTTTCCCCATACTTATAATCATCTATTCTGTCGACCATTAATAAGGGTTGCCGCCATCCACCCATCTCAAGGAAAATTTTAGAGGGAATAGAATATCTGGACATAGATCACCGCATAACCAGACCACCATCGATCACGATGGTTTGGCCAACAATATAACTGGCGGCAGAAGAACTTAAATACACTATTGTATTCGCTACTTCCTGACACTGCCCCAGACGTTTCAAAGGAATAGAATGCGTAACCTCACGAACTACAGTTCGAGAAACTTTTTTTACCATTCTCGACTCAATCATTCCGGGAGCAACTGCATTCACTCGCACCCCCCGAGGGGCCAACTCTGCAGCTAATGTTCTGGTAAAACCGAGCAAAGCACCTTTTGAAGCACTGTAATTAACCTGTCCTATACTTGGAATTATTGCTGCTATAGAAGCAACATTGATAATCGCGGGGCTGTCAGAACATCTCAGCAGCATTAGCGCTTCTTTCGTCAATCTGAAGGTACTCAGCATATTTGTACCAATAACAGAACTAAAGTCCTCAAAGGTCATTGACGCAAAAAGATTGTCTTTAACAATACCTGCGTTATTCACTAATACGTCGATCTTCGTTACTTTATCATTCAAATATTTCATTAATATAGCTACTTTTTCAGGATCAGCTATATCACATTGCAATATATTTAATCTTTGCCCTGAGGAGTTATTTGCTTTTAACTCTTCCAAACGATCTGCATTTGTATTATACAATGCATAAATTTCACACCCTTGTTCCAGAAATTTTTCGCAGATGGCAATACCGATGTCACCACTGGCTCCTGATATCAAAACGGTTTTGCCTTTTAGATCATTATATTTATACATTTCCATTACACGCAATTGAGTTAACAACAGATACAGCTACGGCATGAGTGCGACAATGTGATATGCTAAGTGACACATCAACAACACCACTTTCCTTTATTACTTTGCTCAACCTTCCAGTAAATAAAAAAGATGGACAACCATATTCATCATGATTTATTTCAATATCTTTGAAGCACACTCCGCCGCGAAACCCACAACCCAGCGCTTTAACAATAGATTCTTTAGCGGCCCAAAATCCGGATGCCCTTTCAAAATTCGGTTCATTAGCATTAATTTTGTTTATCTCTTTTTTTGTAAATACTCGTTGTAAAAAAAACATACCGCCATTGTTAATCGCGCTGGCGATCCGTTCTACTTCAACGATATCAGTACCGATACGTATTCGAGGGTTTACCATATGATTACAGTTGATAAGTTACATTAAAATTAGATATAAATTGATCTTCAATGAGGCCAGTCGGGTACATTAAAGGAGCCGATAAAGAGATATCATATCCTAGAGATTTAATTGTTCCCTTAACTCCAATGATTGATCCCATTATCCTTTTCCCATCAAAAGCATTTTGCGGGTAGATTTCACCTGAAATCTGTCCATAATCGACGCCAAAATATAACTCTGCATTATAGTTCCCGATAAGAAAATGAAATGTATTCTGGATATAAAATCCTTTATTTCCATCTAATCCTGCGCTGGTTTCAAACCCTCTAACGTTCCACCGGTTACCGATTGAAAATTGATCTTGCAATGTCAACGGTACTTGCGAAAATTGTGCCCCCGTATTCAACTCATAATAATAGTGCCAAGGTGCAGTGTAGAACCATTTTACATAGTTTGTATTCAGGTTAAAAATTTGGCTTTTAGGACTCACATCCCCTGACACCATATCCGGCGTTTTCTCACCACCTAACCAAGTCATAAAATGTTGCCAGCTAAGGGAGGAGTCCAGCGTCGCATCCTGGAAATTTTGTTTAAAATTAAGCCCAAGTCGAATATTGCCCATATCCCGTTCTTGCAGTTCTAAATTCACACCACCTAATTGATACGCAGATCTACGTCTTAATAGTTCAACATTCCCTGTTATTTTTTTATCCATATTTCGGAAAAGGGTCCGGGTTCCTTTCAAACTAAGATACTGATTTTTTCCTTGATAATCTAAATCCCAATAACTCAGCCCAACAGGCTGGCGAGACATACTGCTACTGTAGAAAACTTCAAAATCCCAAAACCGAACAGGTAAGGTATAAAAAGCGCTGATGCTTTTATATCCACCTGTTGTACTGCTGGTGCCAGCCAGATAGAAAAGATCGCCAAGTCTTGCAGTGTTATACAAATAACCTGAAATACCTGTAAGCATCTTTCCTGTATTTCTATCACCCCAGTTGTTATACGTCGCTCTGATATTCCATAATTTTTTACGATTAGTGTTGATAACTATATCGCTATGCCCGTCGTGATCTCCCGGTACGATATTAATCTTAACATCAACGCCAGGTACTTTCTGCAAGTTCTCCAGACCTTGTTCAATATCGCGAAGATTAAGAATGTCACCCGATGTAAAAGGCAGGATCCAATGTTTGATGTCATCATTTTCAATGATCACATTACCGATCCTTCCTGCTAAAATTTTCAGCTGCAACTTTTTTACTTTTAAATTTTGCACAGGAATATCCACCCGTGTTGTTACATACCCGGCCTTTATATAATAATCCTGCAAATAGGTCGCAACATACTCAATACCTTTCGAGCCGAGGCAACTGTTCGAGACCATATCACTTATGTCTCGAATCATTTTATTACCCAAAAATTCATTTTCGAGGATGAGATCTTTGATAGGGTAACATTTTTTTTCAGCGGGTAATTCAAAATCTATAATGTTTTTATCTTCGACTTTCGAGAAAACATCTTTTTTATCAATTCGATTTTCCTGGGCGGTATTATTATCAATTTTTTGCTGCTCTTTAGCCAGTCGGTCCAGTTGAGTATCAGCATGAGCATAGGCACGACATAGCAAAATGAAAGCTAAGAAGTAAAATTTGATTTCCATCACCTCAAGAAAATTAAAAGTACAAGAACACCTAACACCGCTAAATTATGTTCATCACAACAACTAAAACAACTTAATTATCCTTAAAAAAATAAAAATCAACATCCATTAAAAATAATGCATCTTTAATATGGTAATGTTACTGATGTAATATATAATCACTGATTATGCATTAAATTAATTAACCATTAATACGCTCAGTTTATTATTGGTGGTATAACGATCATTTTCATCTCGAATAAACGCTTAAAACATATCTTCCTGGAGAGCCGTCCCTCTCGCAGCCCTCAAGCAAAACATAATGGAACACATTTAATTACCATCAAACAATTATATATTTTATAAATATATATCCTCGCAAAGAAAAACCATACCCCCCCTCATCTTAAATAAGAGTTTAAAGCAACAAAACTCAATTTAAGATATATGCCACCCTCACCCCCAAGAAGCATCTTCCTAACTATTAAGGATTTTTAAAATGCCTCATCCAAGAGCATGAATTATTAATCGACCTGAGATAAAATCCTCAGACCTACGGCATTTATTGTTGTAAAAAACATAGCAATACATCTATTGTTATGCTGAAATTAATAACATAACATTTTAACCTATTACATACATCGCTAATAAAGGACACAGCCTCTGGCTGCTTTGGAATATATATGTACTGGATTATCAACGACAACATTGAATTCAGACCGGGAATGAAAAGACTTTCATCAGTAAATAATCCCGAAATGAACGTTACTCTAACATCACCAGCCAGCCGTTGCCTTCTCTTACTGCTTGAAGCATCTCCAGATATTGTACTTCAGCAAGACTTTTTTAAGAAAGTTTGGGAAGAAGAAGGAATGTTAGTTCCAACGAATACACTCTATCAGAATATATCCATTGTTCGTCGTGGATTGCGCGCTGTA
This sequence comes from Kosakonia pseudosacchari, assembly GCF_900184035.1. Taxonomy (GTDB): domain Bacteria; phylum Pseudomonadota; class Gammaproteobacteria; order Enterobacterales; family Enterobacteriaceae; genus Kosakonia; species Kosakonia pseudosacchari. The sequence goes on along the minus strand of NZ_FXWP01000013.1, from coordinate 607,704 downwards.
GGTGAGACAGACAGAAGACTTATTGCCACCATTCCCCGTAAAGGTTTTCAGATAGATGACAGTGTAAAAATCTCCAGACGGAACGATAACGAACCGACTACACCTTTTCCTGTTCCTATTACCAGTTATCAAACAGTCAATAACATTCCTGAAGTGAATAACCAACCAAAGGATGAAGTACTGGACGAACAAGATCTTCACGCCGAGACCGACACTCGTGAGATTAAGAAAAAGAAGTCGTCTGCAATGTCGAATGGAATTTTTGCTGCTTCATCTTCATTTATCGTAGGCCTGCTCGTCGTTTACCTGACATGGAATATTAATAACAATAACGATGCAACCTTTTTTAAAAGTTATAGTTTTATTGAAAAAGAAGATGGTTGCCATTTTTACACTAAGGATGATAGTCATGATAACAATGAATACTATCTGAAATACAAATCTCTTATTAAAGATTCAGGTTTGAATTGTAAAAATTACCCTTGGGTCTATTTTCCCACTTCACCTACCTCACCATCACTCGCTGCGTTAGTCTGCAAGAATAAATTCTCGACAACATCATCGCCAGGATGTATTTCACTTTTAATCAGGGGGGTAAACGGTGACTAAAAAAGCAATCTTCTTTTTAAGTCTCGTTTTTATAAGCGTTGGGATTGTGGCGGGATATTTTTATTATTCATTGCTTATTAAAAACAGAAATGCTGAAACTTGCAGCGCTTCCATGATTGTCTTTCATAAAGGAACACAAGCCAACATTACTTTCGACTTTATGTACAATAATGAAAAAAGAAGTGGCATCGTTTCAGTAAGCGGAAGTTATCTTGAAAACACTCACCCGGAAGGTACTATTCGAAGAGATATCTCCTTTACCTGGACCGAAAACCACGGTACCTACAATTTTCAGTCATCCGGGATAAACAAAATCGATAGTCTGGAAACCTTGCCGGATAAAGTCATCGCTACTGTTTTGCCCGGTTTTTATGTTTATCCTAATCAAAGCATCACGTATTCAATCCACCCCCAGGGAGCGCAAGGATTCCTTTTCACCATTGGTAAACGGCCGCTTTTCTTTTGCGCCCGCTAAAAGCCGTTAGCGAGAGACAGTAGATTTGCATGATGGGGACGACCAGACCAGTCCTCCCCTGCTTACATCGTTGATAAGAACGGCACAGCTGATTGTGCGTCGATGGAATTCACGTATTGTCCTGCCCACATCCTTAGAGTGCGTGCTAAGTGTAACCAGAGTTGATTTTCCCGATAAAAAAAGCCCCAGCTTACTAAGTAAGCTGGGGCTTTATATTTGGCGGAAGCGCAGAGATTCGAACTCTGGAACCCTTTCGGGTCGCCGGTTTTCAAGACCGGTGCCTTCAACCGCTCGGCCACACTTCCGGTGTGAGGCGCACTATAAACATCCTCGAGTCTCATGTAAAGCCCGGGAATGTTTGTTTGCCTGAAAAACCATCAAAATCGTGCTGTTAGATCGAAATACCAGCACTCTGAACGTTTATTCAGCGCATCTCAAATCAGTGTTGCTTGATGTACAAATCTTTTGTCAGATACACGCCCAGGCTATCGGGTTCAAAACCTCCGACCCAGGGCTTCACCAGATGTGTACGAACATAATGATAAACCGGGATAGCCGGAACGTCTTCTCCGAGTATATCCTCTGCCTGCTGGTAATATTTGCCACGTTCAGCAACATCCTTCGCTTTCGCTGCACTCTTCAGTGCCTCGTCATATGCCGGGTTACTGTATTTACTCGTGTTTTCACTGTCTCCGGTACGGAAATTATTCAAAAACGTTGCTGCATCAGCATAGTCTGCAATCCACGCATACCGTACCGCATCGAAATTACCCGTGTGCATGGTATCAAGCATGGTTTTCCACTCCTGATTTTGCAGCTTTGCATTCACACCAAGGTTTTTCTGCCACATTGAACTGGCGGCAATCGCAATCCGCTGATGTGTTTCCATCGTGTTATACAGAAGACTGAAGCTCAATGGGTGTTCATCATTGAAACCTGCTTCATTAAGGAGTTTTTTCGCTTCGGCGAGTCGTTTTTCCCGCGGCCATGACGCGTAATCTGGTGAGGCAATTTTCACACCGCCAATTTCTGGCTGGCTGACTACCCATGCAGGACGCTGCCCCTGCGCCATCACTTTATCCGCGATGACATCTTTATCCAGCGCCATATTGAGTGCGCGGCGTACCCGAGGATCGTTAAATGGCGGCTTAGTGGTATTAAACTCGTAGTAATACGTCGCCAGTTGTGGAGCGACATGCACCTGATCGCCTAACGTTTTCTTTAACTGCGCAAACTGGTTCACTGGAATGGTGTAGGTAATATCAATCTCGCCAGCTTTATAACGGTTAACGTCCGCAGTTTCTGCATTGATAGGAAGATAGGTGACTTTATTAATTACGGTCGCTTTATTGTCCCAATAGCGGGTATTACGTTGGGCAACAATGCGTTCATTAACGACCCAATCGGTGATCTTATAGGCACCGCTCGTCACGATATGTTCCGGCTTTGTCCATTTATCACCAAAACGATTGATCAACACGCTATCTACCGGAACCAAAGATGGATGCGCCAGCATCGGCAGGAAGGAAGCTGTAGGTTGCGTCAAAGTGACTTCCAGCGTTGAATCATCCAGCGCCTTCACCCCAAGCGTATCAGGCGTTTTTTTACCTTGCGCGATATCTGCGGCATTAACGATATGCATATTTCCAGGGTAGCTGGCATAAGGAGATGCCGTTTTCGGATCGACTAAACGTTGCCAGCTCCAGACCACATCTTTTGCGGTGATCGCCGTACCATCTGACCATGTGATCCCCGGGCGTAAGTGGAAAATCCAGACAGTGTTATCTTTGTTTTCCCATTTTTCCGCCAGCCGAGGTTCAATGGATCCATCTTTCTTAACTGCGACCAGGCCGTCAAAAATATCGCTAATAATGTTGAACTCGACGTCGCTTTCCACCTTATGTGGATCCAGCGATGCAGGCTCGCTGCCATTGTTACGCACCAACTCCTGTTTTTCCGCAAGCGTTGTTCCTGCGGGTACTGTCGCTGCAAGCGCGCCAGAACATGCGCTCAGAATACCGAGAGTCAATAATGAAAGTGCAATGTGGTTACGTGTTTGTGGTTTCATGTCCTTTCGCCTTAATAATGTACATTGTCACGACGCGATTACACTCTTAGCGCCCCAATAGTTATATAGCAATAGATTTCAGTGACATATAAGACACCAATATGGATCTGTCTCACATTTATCCCTTTATGCTGTGTAGCACTCATTTCCACGCATGAATCACTGTGTCAGCACCGCTGCTTTATGAGTAAAGATGGGTAAAACAACTTTGTCATCAAACGAGACTTTTTTAGACTCTGCAATCAATTACATCTGTCATAAGAGAGTGACTCATGGATCGCATTATTACTTCATCGCGTGACCGTACTTCCCTGCTAGGTACGCACAAAGTCCTGCGTAATACCTATTTCCTTTTAAGCTTGACGCTGGCGTTTTCCGCAATTACGGCGACCGCCAGTACCGTACTAATGTTGCCTTCTCCGGGCCTGATCCTGACGCTGGTTGGGATGTACGGTTTAATGTTTCTGACCTATAAACTGGCGAACAAACCGACCGGTATTCTGGCTGCGTTCGCCTTCACTGGTTTCCTCGGTTATATCCTGGGGCCCATGCTTAACGCCTATCTCTCAGCCGGAATGGGTGATCTGATTGGCCTGGCACTCGGCGGCACTGCATTGGTCTTTTTCTGCTGTTCCGCATACGTATTAACGACACGCAAGGTTATGTCTTTCCTCGGCGGCATGCTGATGGCGGGCGTGGTGGTAGTGCTGATCGGGATGGTCGCAAACATTTTCTTGCAGTTGCCAGCGTTGCACCTGGCTATCAGCGCCGTATTCATCCTGATTTCCAGCGGTGCTATCCTGTATGAAACCAGCAACATCATCCATGGCGGTGAAACCAACTACATCCGTGCCACTGTTAGTCTTTATGTGTCGCTGTACAACATCTTTGTCAGCCTGTTGAGTATTCTGGGTTTCGCCAGCCGGGATTAAACAAGACTGCTTCCAACTTAGCCCCGCTTATGCGGGGCTTTGTTTTTTGCTACACTCCCGCCGTTGTTGACTAACGCTGCTAAAAATTATGTTGATCTTTGAAGGTAAAGAAATCGAAACCGATAGCGAAGGCTATCTAAAAGACACTACGCTGTGGAGCGAAACCTTAGCGCCTATCATCGCTGAGAAAGAGAACATAACTCTCTCTCCTGAGCACTGGGAAGTGGTGCGCTTTGTGCGTGAATTTTACCTGGAATTCAATACGTCTCCCGCGATTCGCATGCTGGTAAAAGCGATGGCGAATAAATTTGGCGAAGAGAAAGGCAATAGTCGCTATTTGTACCGCCTGTTTCCAAAAGGGCCTGCTAAGCAGGCGACAAAGATCGCTGGTTTGCCAAAACCAGTGAAATGCATCTAATAGCGAATACCGAAGTTTGTCCATTCCCTGCCGGGTTGATGTGGTTCAGTAAGAACTCGGTCAACCCGGGCACTACGCGGTCCCCCCGCTTTTAGCCACGCAATCAGCTGATTCACTGCTTGCTCGTCGCCGCAGGCAACCACTTCAACACTGCCATCATCAAGGTTACGTGCATACCCCGTCAGACCGAGCCGCTGTGCTTCGTGCTGCGTGCTATAACGAAACCCGACGCCCTGCACCATTCCGTGTACCCAGGCGATTGTGCAGACATGTGCCATCTTTCCCCCCCTCTCAGCTCAGGCTCGTTGCATTTGCCCGATGAACCCGTGACAATAGCGCCCATTTTCTTCAGTTTATAGAATAGCCGAATATGAGTGTACGTTTAGTGTTAGCCAAAGGGCGCGAGAAATCCTTGCTGCGCCGTCATCCCTGGATTTTCTCCGGCGCTGTTGCGCGAATGGAAGGCAAAGCCAGCCTCGGTGAAACGGTTGATATTGTCGATCATCAGGGCAAGTGGCTGGCGCGTGGAGCATTATCTCCTGCATCGCAGATTCGTGCTCGTGTCTGGACTTTCGATAAAAATGAAAGCATTGATATCGCGTTCTTCACCCGCCGTCTACAACAGGCACAGCAGTGGCGAGATTGGCTGGCGCAATGTGATGGGCTCGACAGCTATCGCCTGATTGCTGGTGAATCAGACGGGTTACCAGGCGTAACCATCGATCGGTTTGGTAATTTTCTTGTTCTTCAACTCCTTAGTGCCGGTGCAGAATACCAGCGCCCAGCCATTATTTCAGCGCTCCAGTCTCTCTATCCACAATGTGCAATTTACGATCGCAGCGATGTTGCCGTGCGTAAAAAAGAGGGGCTGGAACTTGCGCAAGGGCTGGTGGTTGGCGATCTCCCGCCAGCGTTGTTGCCTATCCAGGAGCACGGCATGAAGTTATTTGTCGATATTCAGGGCGGGCATAAAACCGGTTACTATCTTGATCAGCGCGACAGTCGTCTGGCAACACGTCGCTACGTGGCAGACAAGCGCGTATTAAACTGCTTTTCCTACACCGGCGGCTTTGCCGTTTCCGCGCTGATGGGAGGATGCCGCCAGGTCGTTAGTGTCGATACCTCGCAGGAAGCGCTGGATGTAGCAAAGCAGAACATTACTCTGAACGAGCTGGATTTAAGCAAAGCAGAATTTATTCGTGATGACGTATTCAAACTGCTGCGCAAATATCGCGATCAGGGCGAAACTTTCGATGTCATCGTGATGGACCCGCCAAAGTTCGTGGAAAACAAAAGTCAGTTGATGGGCGCATGTCGCGGTTATAAGGACATCAACATGCTGGCGATCCAGCTCCTGAATCCCGGCGGTGTGCTCCTCACTTTCTCCTGTTCCGGTTTGATGACCACAGATTTATTTCAGAAAATTATTGCTGACGCCGCAATAGATGCTGGTCGTGATGTACAATTTATAGAACAGTTCCGTCAGGCCGCCGATCATCCTGTGATCGCTACCTACCCGGAAGGGCTGTATCTGAAAGGGTTTGCCTGCCGCGTCATGTAACTTGAAATTTGGAACCTCGCCCGCATATCTGCGGGTATGTAAGGTTCCCGGGAGGTGACAATGATTGCCAGCAAATTCGGTATCGGTCAGCAAGTTCGCCACTCACTGCTGGGGTATCTTGGCGTAGTGGTCGATATCGATCCTGAGTATTCACTGGACGAGCCGTCAGCAGATGAACTGGCAGTGAATGACGAACTTCGCGCGCTGCCCTGGTATCACGTCGTAATGGAAGATGATGATGGCCAGCCAGTGCATACATACCTGGCAGAAGCACAGCTGACAAGTGAAATTACGGATGAACATCCGGAGCAGCCATCCATGGACGAACTGGCGCGCACCATTCGCCGACAGCTTCAGGCTCCGCGCCTGCGTAACTAAAAATACCCCGCAAGTTGCGGGGTATTTTTTTATTTCGCCAGACCGAGCCGCGGGATCTCAATCGCCGGGCAGCGATCCATTACGACACTTAACCCCGCCTCACGCGCCAGCACGGCAGCTTGTTCATTAATCACTCCTAACTGCATCCAAAGCGTTTTCGCACCGATGGCAATCGCCTCCTGTGCAACCCCCCATGCCGCTTCCGAATTACGAAAAACATCCACCATGTCGATTTTTTCTGGCACATCGGCAAGCGTTGCATAGCCCTGCTGCCCAAGCAGGGTGGTACCGGCTACTTTCGGCGAAACGGGAATCACATGATAACCCTGGTCCAACAAATACTTCATAACGCGATAGCTTGGTCGATCGGGTTTATCACTCGCACCAACCAGCGCAATAGTTTGGGTCGTCTGTAAAATATCGGCAATATCGGTTTCTTTCATGTTTTCCTCCCGGCGATGTCACCAAAGTGTAAATCAAACAGACCCACTCGACCATTTTCGGATTTTTTTAACCACTTCTCTTGCAGCATCAGACGCTTCCAGTAATCTGTAGCGAAAACTACTGACGGAAGCGGATTATGGAATCAACCACTCGCACCTTACCCGTGCGCAAAAATATTGCACTGGTCGCACACGACCACTGCAAACAATCATTAATGAAATGGGTAGAACGCCATCAGCCTGTACTGGCCAAACATGAGCTATATGCGACGGGGACAACCGGGAATTTGATTCAGCGGGCAACCGGCCTTGAAGTCAATGCCATGCTGAGTGGCCCGATGGGCGGCGATCAGCAAGTCGGAGCGTTGATTTCAGAAGGCAAAATTGACGTACTGATTTTCTTCTGGGACCCGCTCAATGCTGTCCCGCACGATCCTGACGTGAAAGCCCTCTTACGTCTTGCAACGGTGTGGAATATTCCGGTTGCGACCAATTTATCTACCGCTGATTTTATTATCGAATCGCCGCAGTTTAATAACAGCGTCGACATTCTCATTCCGGACTACCAACGTTACCTCGCTGAGCGTCTGAAATAAGTCCTGGCGGCCGTAGCGGCCGCCTTCGTTTCACGGTTTTCGCGCTACCGGCACACCCAGCGATTTTAACGTGTCGACAAAGCGTGACGGTTCATCTTTATCAAACAACAGCCAGACGCGATGGCGCGCACGCGTCAAGGCGACGTACAACAATCGCCGCTCTTCCGCATCAGGGAACTCTTCCGCCTGCGGCAGTAAGGCTTGTTCCATAATAGATTCCCGCGCCGGAGCAGGAAAACCATCCGCGCCCTCTTTCAACCCCACCACAATCACATAGTCCGCCTGTTGCCCTTTACTGGCGTGGATGGTCGTAAAATCAAGCTGAAGTTTTGGCCAGCGGGTTGCGGCTTTCTCCAGAACGTCGGGTTTTCCGTGGTGATAGCGAGCCAGAACCAGAATCCTGTCTTCCGGCGTTGCATATCCGCTGAGTTTATCTAACAACGCATCCAGTTGATCCTGCGCCATCAGCGTCACTGCGTTTTTATCGCCTGTTTTCAAACTGTTCAACGGTTTTGCAAGCTGCCATGGGTTCTGCTGGATGAAGCGATTTGCCACTTCGCCAATACGGGAATTGAAACGATAAGTGGTATCCAGTGCGCATAAATCACCTTCACCAAAATAGTCATGGAAAGCGGTGGTTAAGGAAAGTTGCGCGCCGCTGAAACGGTAGATAGCCTGCCAATCATCACCAACTACGAACAGTGTCGTTTGTGAGTTTTGCTTACGCAACGCAGCCAGCAAAGCCGCGCGCTGCGGTGAAATATCCTGAAATTCATCGACCAGAATATGCTTCCATGGGCTTATAAAACGCCCTTTTTCAAGTACATTAATCGCCTGATGAATCAACCCGGAAAAATCGACAGCGTTTTCAGACTTTAGCTCGGCTTTCCACGCTTTTAAGATCGGCGCCATCAATTTAATGCGTTTACTGAACAGGTCACGTACTTCATCTGGTGCGCCGGCGATCATCTCCGCCTGTGCGCCACCATGCATACGCATCAGACCGATCCAGCGATCGAGACGCGGAGCGATGCGGCGCTGCAATGTTGCATCTTCCCAAAAATTGCCTTCAGGAACTTCCCATGCCATCTCATCCTCAAGCCATTGACGCCACCCTTTCGCTTGAGCTTTCTTTTCGCTGCACTGTTGGCGCCAGGTATCTGTTAGCAAGCTAAGACGCGCGGATGCGTCATTTTCCAGATTGCTTAACGTGGGCACTTTTTTACTTCCCTGGGAGATGATATACAGCGCCAGCGCATGAAAAGTGCGCGCGGTAATCTCCTCGGTATGCAGTCTTTGCTGGATACGCTCATCCATCTCCTGGGCAGCTTTGCGACCAAACGCAAGCAGCAGGATTTGATCTGCCGAGGCTTCGCCACGAGCCAGCAACCAGCCTGCTCTGGCCACCAGCACCGAGGTTTTTCCACTCCCCGCGCCAGCGAGCACTAATAAAGAGTGCTCACCATTGACCACGGCCCGCGCCTGCGCCGGATTTAATGGTGATGTTTCAACTTGCTCAAAAAAAGCAGCGTACTGAGTAACCATCGTTTCAGTATAAGTTTGATTGTGCTGTGTCCGGCGCGTCTCTACATCCGTCAGCCACGACTGGCACTCACGCCAGAGCTCACGGCAATTATCAAACGTCGGCAACCGGCTTGTCGGAATCGGCAACGCGGCAAACGCCTGCTGCAATTGCTGCTGTAGTCCCTGAAGCTGCTTTCGGGTAAGCCATTTCGTTGGCTCAATACGTCCGGAAATCAACGCCAGTTGCTCAGATAAAACCCCGGCAGCAACCTCGCTCATTTCCGCACTCCATCGGTTCCAGCGCTCATTTAAAAGATGGTAAAAGCGCTGTGTTTCGCTCCATTCCGTTCCGTGGAGACGAACCACTTTGTTGTCGGCAAGCTGAAATTCCATCTCTCCCCACACCAGCCCACGCTTACATTCAATCGCCAACAACTGATTGAAAGGAATGAGATACTCGTGTCTGTCACCTGCCACTTTAATGCCGGCGTTCAGCATGACTGCGCGATCATAAGGGTGTTGCGCCAGACGTTTTCCCAGTGAAGTCGCTTTCAGTTCCATGACTTATCGTTCTCAACTTGTGACAATAATTGCCAGTTTACCTGCCAGAGAATTGGCGCTCCAGCCCAAATAATCGTTACAATTAGCGGCATTCACTACCGACCGGCTTGTACTGAGGTTTTATGCGTACTGTTTTGAATATTCTAAATTTTGTGCTTGGTGGTTTCGCCACAACGCTTGGGTGGCTACTCGCGACAATGATCAGCGCTCTGCTCATTATTACTCTGCCGTTGACGCGCTCCTGCTGGGAAATCACAAAGCTCTCACTCATCCCGTGGGGAAATGAAGCCATTCACATCGATGAACTCGAACCACAGAATAAAAACAGCCTGTTAAATGCGGGTGGAACACTATTGAATATTGTCTGGTTTGTTCTGTTTGGCTGGTGGCTATGCATTATGCATATTACCGCCGGTATCGCTCAGTGTCTGACTATCATCGGCATTCCTGTTGGCGTCGCGAACTTTAAAATCGCTGCGATTGCACTGTGGCCAGTTGGCCGTCGGGTGGTATCTGTAGAAACCGCTCGAGCTGCCCGTGAAGCCAATGCGCACCGTCGTTTTCAATAATCGGATCGCTTGTCATTATGTTAAGTCCTCTGCTTCGCCGTTATACATGGAACAGTGCCTGGCTCTATAACGTCAGAATTTTTATTGCGCTTTGCGGGACCGCTTTGCTGCCCTGGCTACTCGGCGAAGTGAAACTGACCATCCCGTTAACGCTTGGCGTTGTTGCCGCCGCACTTGCCGATCTGGATGACCGCCTGACCGGGCGTCTGAAAAACCTGATAATTACGCTGGTGTGCTTTTTTATTGCTTCTGCATCTGTGGAGTTACTCTTCCCGTGGCCATGGTTATTTGCGCTTGGTCTTGTGACATCCACCATTGGTTTTATCCTGCTTGGCGGGCTCGGACAGCGCTACGCCACCATTGCTTTTGGTGCGCTGCTCATTGCGGTCTATACCATGCTGGGAATTTCCCTTTTCGAACAGTGGTATCAGCAACCACTACTGCTGTTGGCCGGTGCCATCTGGTTTAACTTGCTGACGCTGGTTGGACACTTGGTTTTCCCTATTCGAGCCTTACAAGACAACCTGGCACGCTGCTATGAACAACTGGCACATTACCTTGAACTGAAATCACGTCTTTTCGACCCGGACATCGAAGATGATAGTCAGGCGCCGCTCTATGATTTAGCACTGGCGAATGGCCAGTTAGTGAACACACTCAATCAAACCAAAGCCACGTTGCTCACGCGTTTGCGCGGAGATCGTGGGCAGCGCGGCACGCGTCAAACATTGCATTACTATTTTGCGGCACAGGATATTCACGAACGAGCCAGTTCGTCGCATATTCAATACCAAACGCTGCGCGAACACTTTCGTTATAGCGACGTGATGTTCCGCTTTCAGCGCCTACTTTCCATGCAATCACATGCATGCGCTCAGTTATCACGCGCCATTTTGCTTCGCACTCCGTATCAACACGATTCTCGCTTTGAACGAGCATTTATCCACCTTGACGCGGCGCTTGATCGCCTTCGTGCTAATGGCATCACGCCTCAGGAGCATATGAAAGCGCTTGGTTTTCTTCTGGATAACCTAAGGGCGATTGACGCTCAGTTAGCAACTATTGAATCAGGGCAACCACAACCCTCATTGTCGAATGACACGGAAAATCAGCTTTCGGATGATAGCCTGAGTGGGTTCAACGATATGCGGCAGCGGTTACGTAATAATTTAACGCCTGAATCCGCACTCTTTCGTCACGCAGTGCGTATGTCGGTGGTGTTATGCCTCGGTTATGCTTTTATCCAAATAACCGGGCTACAGCATGGTTATTGGATCTTACTGACCAGTCTGTTTGTCTGCCAGCCGAACTATAACGCCACTCGCCATCGCCTGACGCTACGCGTTATTGGTACGCTGATTGGGGTTGCGATCGGATTACCGGTACTTTATTTCGTTCCCTCACATGAAGGGCAACTGATACTCATCGTCATCACCGGTGTACTGTTTTTCGCATTTCGAACAGTACAATACGCGCATGCCACGATGTTTATCACTTTACTGGTGTTGTTGTGCTTTAACTTACTGGGCGAAGGATTTGAAGTCGCGCTTCCTCGTATTATCGATACGCTTATAGGTTGTGCTATCGCCTGGGCGGCGGTGAGTTTTATCTGGCCGGACTGGCGTTTTCGACACCTGCCCCGCGTCACTGAGCAAGCCTTTGACGCTAACTGCCGCTACCTTGATGCCATTCTTGAACAGTACCATCAGGGACGCGATAACCGGCTTGCTTACCGCATCGCCAGACGTAATGCTTATAACCGTGACGCTGAACTGGCATCGGTCGTTTCAAATATGTCTTCCGAACCCGGAACCTCACCTGAACTTCGCGATGCCGCGTTCCGTTTATTATGTCTGAATCATACCTTTACCAGTTATATTTCCGCACTTGGCGCACATCGTGAGCAGCTCACCCAGCCGGATATCCTACGTTTGCTTGATGATGCAGTCTGCTATGTTGACGATGCCCTGCATCACCTGCCAGCAGACCAAAAACGTGTTCAGGATACCCTTGCCGATCTATCCCAACGCATTAAACACCTGGAGCCGCGACCGGATAGCAAAGAGCCACTGGTACTGCAACAGATTGGCTTGCTGATCGCTTTATTGCCTGAAGTGTGCCGTCTGAAAAGCCAACTTACTCAGTAAGGACTCGCTCCTTTCTTGATTACACCGTTAAACCACTCCATCAGTTCCCGGCGTCGCGGCGCCGGTAACGCCGCTTCGTGAAGCCCAACAATTGCGCCCTCTAGTGCAAGAAGCACTTTCGCGCTTAGATGCTTGTTTGATTTTCTCAATCTAAGCCAACAAGCTTTTGCTCCGAGCATTCGCAGTGTATGTGCATCCAGTACACCAGCTTCATGGAGTTGAACTTCAAGTTGAAAAGTAAGGTTAGGCAGATCGCGCAACCGTTTTCTGGCACTGCGCCGATCTTTATCACGCCGCGCAGCATCAAGTGAAAGAGCCGAAAGTTGCAGAAGTAACGGACGATCGCGCCACACACTCTCGCTCACGAAGTAGTAATTTAACGAAACCTGACGCCCACGTTTGTTGAATACCAGTAAAGGGGCATCTTGCGTAACCGTATATTGCGCACTCTCGTCGCAAGCACGAAGGTAGAGTTCCCCCTCTGCAACCATTGCGAAAACAGTTTTATCCACTGACAAGCTGTAACCGCCAAAATGAGCGCGGTGACAAATTGTGCCGAGAGGCATGAGGTATTCGCGCGACTGATATATCCGTTGATAAGATAGGTCTTCCATGATTTTTGCCTTATAAATCACATAGTAAAAGCCAGATTTAAATTACTGAAACCACTACGCAGGAACATAGGCAACTGTGAGCAAGACGGCAAGCAAATTTTTCATTACACGGCAGGGACAAAACAAAAATGCGAGATAGTTTCCGAAAATGAGGTTGATCTCTGAGCATGCAAAGGTTACTGTATAAACATACAGTAACCCACAGGACTGGATTGATTATGTACACTTCAGGCTATGCTAATCGTTCGTCAACACTCGCTTCTACACTCAACAAATTAAACCACGTTGAGCCTTCCAGCATCACTACCGGGCTGATTAGCGAAATGGTCTATCGTGAGGACCAGCCCTGGATGACGCAGCTTCTTTTACTGCCTTTGCTGCAGCAACTCGGGCAACAATCCCGTTGGCAACTGTGGTTGACACCTCAACAAAAACTCAGCCGTGAATGGGTACAATCCGCCGGGTTACCCCTCAGCAAGGTGATGCAGGTGAACCAACTCTCTCCAAGCGTAACGCTGGACTCAATGATTCGTGCATTGCGCACCGGTAACTATAGCGTTGTAATTGGCTGGCATTCTGAAGAACTGACGGCTGAGGAACATCGCCAATTAGCTATGGCGGCAGAAGAAGGCAATGCGATAGGCTTCGTTATGCGTCCTATACGCCACGATCCTCTGGCTGCGAGACAGCTTTCCGGGATAAAAATTCACTCAAATTTGTATCATTGAGTAAATTTAGGAGTTTTCCTAGGATGTTTTTTGCGTAAGAACAGGTATTCAAATTTATCGTCAAAATACAGCGCGAAAGCCTGTGTAGCGCGCTTTGTTCGAAAATAGGCGCGGCTAAAAATTCATCAAAAGTGTTAAATATTGTGTATACAAAGCCTTTTTTTTCATATGCCTGACGGAGTTCACACTTGTAAGTTTCCAACTACGTTGTAGACTTTACATCGCTAGGGGTGCTCGGCATAAGCCAAAGATATCGGTAAAGATATCTGCAGAGTTGTCAGTGAGCAATGCCCCCGGTGAAGGATTTAACCGTGGCTTCTCTAAAGAGATTCCCATGGCGATTTTTGGATGATAACGAGGCGCAAAAATGAAAAAGACAGCTATCGCGATTGCAGTGGCACTGGCTGGTTTCGCTACCGTAGCGCAGGCCGCTCCGAAAGATAACACCTGGTATACAGGTGGTAAACTGGGTTGGTCCCAGTATCATGACAAAGGTGCGGTATGGCAGAACGATGGCCCGACCCACGAAAGCCAACTGGGTGCTGGTGCGTTCGGTGGCTACCAGGTTAACCCGTACGTAGGTTTCGAACTGGGCTATGACTGGCTGGGTCGTATGCCGTACAAAGGCGACACCGTTAACGGCGCGTTCAAAGCTCAGGGCGTTCAGCTGACTGCTAAACTGGGTTACCCGGTAACTGACGATCTGGACCTGTACACCCGTCTGGGTGGTATGGTTTGGCGTGCAGACGCTCAGAACAACCAGGGCTTCAAAGATCACGATACCGGTGTTTCCCCGGTCTTCGCTGGTGGTGTTGAGTGGGCAGTAACCCGCGACATCGCTACCCGTCTGGAATACCAGTGGGTTAACAACATCGGTGATGCAAGCACCGTTGGTGCTCGTCCGGACAACGGTATGCTGAGCGTAGGTGTTTCCTACCGCTTCGGCCAGCAGGAAGACGCTGCTCCGGTAGTAGCTGCTCCGGCTCCGGCTCCGGCTCCGGAAGTGCAGACCAAACACTTCACTCTGAAGTCTGACGTTCTGTTCAACTTCAACAAAGCGACGCTGAAACCGGAAGGTCAGCAGGCGCTGGATCAGCTGTATGGTCAGCTGAGCAACCTGGATCCGAAAGACGGCTCCGTAGTGGTTCTGGGCTTCACCGACCGTATCGGTTCTGACGCTTACAACCAGGGTCTGTCTGAGAAACGTGCACAGTCCGTAGTTGATTACCTGGTTTCTAAAGGTATCCCGGCTAACAAAATCTCCGCACGTGGCATGGGTAAATCCAACCCGGTTACCGGTAGCACCTGTGACAACGTGAAACCGCGTGCAGCGCTGATCGACTGCCTGGCACCGGATCGTCGCGTAGAGATCGAAGTTAAAGGTAGCAAAGACGTTGTAACTCAGCCGCAGGCTTAAGTTTCCGTCTAAAAAACCCCCGCTTGTCAGCGGGGTTTTTTATTGCCTGAAATACAGCAAATATAGGCAAGGGAAATTCACATCTATTCTTTCCCAAGTAATGCCTGAAGGTCATGTTTCAGCGTGGACATCTGAGATGCATACTTCTCCTTGTGTTCAGCATCTTCGATCAGTTGCACAATCGTTTCGGAAAGCGTTTTCCCTCTGCGCTGCGCTAACCCAGCCAGACGCTGCCAGACCACAAATTCCAGGTCGATCGATTTTTTACGCGTATGCTGATGTTCGGCATTGAAATGCCGCTTGCGGCGGGCGCGAATAGTTTGTTTCAGCCGGTTAATCAATGACGGATTGATATGCTGTACAATCCAGTCGTTGACCTGTACGGGTTCATTTTCGAGTGTCAACAATAAATCGACCGCATCTTTAGCGGCACTGGCTTCTATATAGCGCGTGATTAATTCCCCTTCACGATGCTTTTTTACCAGATACTTCCATTTCCAGCCGCTTTCGAGATTTTCCAGTTGTTGATATTTCATTGCGCTCTCAACGTGACCGTGTAACTCAGTTCAGAATATCAGTTTTTTCCAACTCTGCTGAAAAGAAATCGCGACCTCGATTAGGTCAATCGCGTTCGTGTCCCGAAAGCGTGTAATCAATGTGTGCTGTACGAGCGTTTACGGTATAATCGCGCCTTTGACATCAGACTAAAAAAACGACTTTGACCATTACAAAACTTGAATGGAACGACCTGGTTCCTGATACCACCTGCTATCAGGAAGTGTTTGAATCGTCCGAATTAACCCGCGAAACAGACTTCTCCCTGGCCGATACACAACCCCGATTACAGTACGCGCTGGAGCAATTGCTCTATCCGCAGGCGACGTCACGCTTTTTGCTGGCTAAAGCGCCAGAAGAAGCCGAATATCTTGCGCTTATCGCCAGCGCCACAGAGATGCTCATTCCTGAAGCCCGCCCATTTTCTGGCGGCCAATATCATGTCAACGGTTCGGCGATTCGCTTTGAACCTTCAACTGATGCCCAGGCAAATTTTATCGGCAACAAACCAACCGTAATCGCCGACTGGGTAGAGGCAGAACAGCTTTTCGGCTGCCTTCGCCAGTTTAATCAGGAAATCACGCTGCAACCCGGCCTCGTCCATCAGGCAAACGGTGGGGTGTTGATAATTTCCTTGCGAACTTTGCTCGCACAACCGTTGCTGTGGATGCGCCTGAAAACCATGATAACGCAGCGCCGTTTTGACTGGGTCTCCTTTGATGAATCGCGCCCCTTGCCCGTCATTGTGCCCTCCATGCCAATGGATCTTAAAGTCATCCTGGTGGGGGAACGTGAATCACTGGCGGATTTCCAGGAAATGGAGCCGGAACTCGCGTCGCAGGCTATTTACAGCGAATATGAAGAAACGCTGCAAATTGCCGATGCCGAAACAATGTCCATATGGCGTCAGTGGGTCGAGCAAACCGCACGCGATGCGCACTTACCTGCCCCTGCAGCCGATGCATGGCCAAAGCTCATTCGCGAAGCTGTCCGCTATACAGGCGATCAGGAAACATTACCGCTTTGCCCCATGTGGTTGTCACGACAATTGCGAGAAGTAGCGGCGATGTCCGCCGATGAAACCTTCAGTGGGGAAGAGTTCCAGACAATGCTTGCTCAGCGAGAGTGGCGAGAAGGTTTCCTCGCGGAACGCATGCAGGATGAGATCTTGCTTGAACAAATCCTGATCGAAACCGAAGGAGAACGCATCGGTCAGATCAATGCGCTGTCCGTTATTGAGTTTCCAGGACATCCACGTGCCTTTGGCGAACCCTCGCGAATCAGTTGTGTGGTACATGTTGGCGATGGCGAGTTTAACGATATTGAACGCAAAGCTGAGCTGGGCGGTAATATCCATGCCAAAGGCATGATGATCATGCAAGCGTTTCTGATGGCGGAACTGGAACTGGAACAACAGATCCCCTTCTCCGCCTCACTGACTTTTGAACAATCGTACAGCGAAGTCGACGGTGACAGCGCATCAATGGCTGAACTGTGTGCATTAATCAGCGCGCTGTCTGAAGTTCCGCTTAACCAGAGCATCGCTATCACCGGTTCGGTGGATCAATTTGGTCGCTCCCAACCGGTCGGCGGGCTGAATGAAAAAATCGAAGGCTTCTTCGCTATTTGCCAGCAGCGACAGCTCACTGGCAAACAAGGAGTGATTATCCCCTCGGCAAATGTGCGCCATCTCTGTCTGCATCAGGAACTTCTGGATGCTATCCAGGCGCAGCAATTTTTCATCTGGGCAGTAGATGACATGATGGATGCGCTACCCTTATTAACGGGCTTGCCGTGGGATGCCGAAGGGCAAAACACCCTTAAGCAACTCATCCTGGAACGTATTGCGCAGGCAACACAACAGGATGCGCGCCACCGCTTCCCGTGGCCGCTTCGCTGGTTGAACTGGTTTATCCGAAACTGATCGGACTTGTTCAGCGTACACGTGTTAGCTATCCTGCGTCCGAAACTATAAATAAGGCTTACTGAGAACATGGTAGATAAACGCGAATCCTATACAAAAGAAGATCTTCTTGCCTCTGCTCGTGGCGAATTGTTTGGTGCAAAAGGCCCGCAATTGCCGGCACCGAATATGCTCATGATGGACCGTGTGGTCAAAATGACTGAAACCGGCGGTAACTTCGATAAAGGCTATGTTGAAGCTGAGCTGGATATCAACCCGGATCTGTGGTTCTTTGGCTGCCATTTCATTGGCGACCCGGTGATGCCAGGCTGCCTCGGCCTCGATGCAATGTGGCAACTGGTTGGTTTCTACCTGGGCTGGCTCGGCGGCGAAGGCAAAGGCCGCGCGCTGGGCGTAGGCGAAGTGAAATTCACCGGCCAGGTGCTGCCAACGGCGAAAACCGTGACTTACCGTATTCACTTTAAACGCGTTGTAAACCGTCGTTTGATTATGGGTCTGGCAGATGGTGAAGTGCTGGTTGATGGTCGCGTTATCTATACCGCTGCCGACCTGAAAGTAGGTCTGTTCCAGGATACGTCTAATTTCTGATACCGGGTTACTTACCCAGTAAAGGCGAAACCTCCGCAATGCGGAGGTTTCTTTTTTAAAGAGACAGAATCAGGCAATGACTGCCCTGTCTTCCATGGCCTCCCGCCAGCCTCCCAGCCACTCGGACCTTTGATTCAGGGTTTGGTAGGGACACATTTCCTTCGGGCGCCCGGTAATACCAGCCTGATAACCACGTTGATGTGCCCGTTCCAGGCGATCGCGTTTTTGTCTCTTCATGCCTCGTTTCCCTCATTATTTGATCTGGTGGAAAAGAAAACAGTGGTCACTTAATGTGCAACCACAGGTCACAAATACCTTGAATAGACTTCGTCGTCAATGCGCAAAATTCACGCCAGTGTCATAAATGTGAGCTACACAAAAGTTCATTTGTACAAAAAATGTGAGCCAGCACAACTAATGGTTTGTACCCAAACATAAAAAAACCGCCATAAATTTTGTCTATGGCGGTTTTTTTTAGACTTCCGATTTACTTATGGCAGGCGATTTAACGCATTTGCAATACTGACAGCCTCTTGCTGCCAGCCCAGTGCCAGCATTTTCACCATATCATCATAGCCATCCTGCTGCTGTTTGAGCTCGATATGGAAAGGGCGCTTGATCAGTTGCCCCTGATGCTTGAGCAACCATTCACCGCTTACAATCACGCGCCCATCATAGCGGCCATGAAAACCGGTTACGGTTACGTTTAGCGTATCTTGTTCGCTTCCTAACGGCTGCGAGGCAACCACCCAACCCGGCAGCTGATTGCTCAGATTGGACACCAGCGTGTTACGCAGTTGCTGATCGAGCGGGCTGGCCCATAAATTGTTCGTTGCAATGACGTACTGCACATCGCTGGTTTGGTACACCACGCCATTTCCTGCGAGAAAATCAGGGACCGAAACTTGCTCAACCCATAACTGACGATTCCCCTGGTTTTGCCCGGCCATCGCCTGCGCCTTCACCTGAGCCGGCGAAGGCAGCTGATAGTAGCTTTTGTTATCACCGCCACTACTGCAGGCTGTCAGCAACAGCGCCAGTATTGCTAATGCGCTCTTTTTCATTCTTTTGCCCTCTTCGGCTGCGGATCGGGTTTCCCTTTCGCTTCAAATACCAGCGCGTTGCTCTTATCGTTGAGCGTTTTCAGCACTGGTTGCAGTTCACGCAATACCTGATCGAGGCGCTGCATATCCGCCACCATTTTGTTATAAGCGGCGGAACCCGGCTGGAAGCCCTGCATACTACGGTTGAGCTCGCGTAGCGTGCTTTGCATATCTGCGGGCAGTTGCTGCATCGACTGGCTGGCAGTCAGTTTGTTGAGGTTATCCAGCGTCGTTTGCAGACGTTTGAGCGTTTGCTGGCTTTCAGATAGCGTGCTCGTCGCCTGCTGGATCATCGGGTTCAACGGTAAGTTGTTGATTTTGTCCAGCGTGTCCATTAACCGTTGCTGGATCTGCGCCAGTCCGCCACTCACTGTCGGGATGATTGGATAGCCAGCGAACTCATGCATGCCGCTGATCGCTGGCGCATTATTGTAAAAGTCGAGATCGACATACAGCGCGCCGGTAACGATATTGCCGGTTTTCAACGAACCACGCAGACCACGCTTCAGTAGCTCATTGAGATGCGCGCTCATATCCGGATCTTCACCCAGTTGATTCGCCAGACGTTCCGGCTCAATACGGATCAGAACCGGAATACGATAATCATCATTCAGCGCCTGACGCATACCTTCCGTAAAGAATGGCACCTTGCTCACGGTACCAAGGCGGATGCCGCGGAATTCAACCGGCGCGCCGGGTTGCAAGCCCCGGATCGAATCTTTAAAGAACATCAGATAATCAACGTGTTCGGTGTATAGCGAGTCCTGAATACTGCGCTGATCGTCATACAACTTAAAGGCGCTATTTTCCGCCACCGGCTGCCCCAAATCCAGGCCTTCCGGCACATCGAAGCTGACACCGCCGCCGAACAGCGTCGTCAGCGACCCCATCTCGACGCGCATCCCGGCAGAGGTGAGATCGACGGCAATGCCGCTGTCTTTCCAGAAGCGCACATTGCTGGTCACCAGCCGATCGTTCGGCGCATTAATAAATAGCTGATAGCTCATGGTCCGTTTTTGCGTATCAAAAGTGCTGGTTTCCACCGACCCCACGCGATAGCCACGGAACAACACCGGATCGCCTGGCGTTAATTGCCCCGCTTTATTACTGTCAAGGATCACGCGGATGCCCTTCGCATCCGGCGGTGCCAGCGGTGGCGAATCGAGTAAGTTATAGCGCTCCGGCGCATTGCCTTTCATACCGGGCTGAAGCTCGATATAGGCACCAGAAAGTAACGTGCCAAGCCCGCTAATACCTTCGCGGCCCACTTGCGGTTTCACCACCCAGAACACCGAGTCATTATGCAGCAGCTTTTCCATGCCGGAATTCAGCCGCGCTTTGATCTCCACATGCGTAAGGTCATCGGTCAGCGTCGTGCTCTCCACCACGCCGACATCCACACTGCGACTTTTAATCGTCGTTTTGCCGCCGACAATCCCTTCGGCGTTATTGGTGATTAGGGTGACTTCCGGACCTTGATGGCTGTAATGATAAAAAAGGATCCAGGCACCAATCAGCGCCGTCACAATCGGGAAAATCCACACCGGTGACCAGTTTCTTACCTTTTGCACCCTGGCTTCCCCACTCTTATTCTCCATGCTTTAACGACTCCTCATGGTGCGTTTGTGGCTCGCGATCCCAGCTCAGACGCGGATCGAAAGTCATTGCCGCAAACATCGTGATAATAACGACCAGCGCAAACATCAGCGCACCCATCGCAGGATAAATATTCATCAGCCCCCCCATCCGCACCAGCGCAGACAGTACGGCAATAACAAACACGTCGATCATTGACCAGCGCCCAACGAATTCCACTATTTCATAAATAAAATGCATGCGTTCGCAATCGCGCTTTCCGTGCCCTTTTGCATCAATACACAGCCAGGCGATACCAATCATTTTCAGCGTCGGCACCATAATACTGGCGATAAAAATCACTAACGCGACCGGATACGACCCCTCGCTCCACAGTAAAATCACCCCGGCCAGAATAGTCGACGGCATACGGTCGCCCAACAGATCCGTCACCATGATGGGCAGAATATTGGCGGGTAGATAGAGCATGATGGCGGTCATCAGCAGCGCCAGCGTCCACTGAATACTGTTGCGCCGACGCACATGGCCGTGCGTATGGCAGCGTGGGCAAACCGGCTGGTCAATCGCGACTATCGCCGTACAGCAAGGGCAGGATCGCAGACCCTGCCGTATACCCGGAACACCGACATGTAGCGGCTGCGCAACAGCCGGCGCTGGCGCAATGTCGTCCCACAGCCAGTGGCGATCTACACACTGAAACGCCCGCAGTTGCAACAGACAGAACAGACACCAGGGAATGAAACTGCTGCCAATGCCAATATCGCCATAGGCCATCAGTTTGACAAAACTCACCAATACTCCGGCGAGAAAAATTTCTGCCATTCCCCAGCTTTTAAGCTGGAATAACACACGGGCCAGACCAATTTTCAGGCGAAAATCCATCGGCACGCGGTTAACCAACAGCAGGATCGTCACCAGGCAAAACGCCGGCACAAACTGCACGAACAACAGAAAGAAAGTGCCGAGGCTGGCGTAATCTTCCGAGAACATGACGCCAGGAATTTCCAGCAGCGTCACCTCACTGGCAACGCCCGCCACTTTCATATTTACGAAGGGAAAAAGGTTGGAGAGCAATAACATAAACAGCGCGACGATAGCATAAGCAGTGGGACGCTGCCGCGGCGCGTCCCACTCGGTCGTAAGCGTTGTCCCACAACGCGGGCAAGCCGCTTTATGTCCATGTTGCAGCGGAGGTAACGCCACCAGCATGTCACATTGCGAACAGAGAATGTGTCGAGTGGCGTGGTGGTGTTCACACATACAGGCTCCCTTTATGCGCCGTTTTTCAGAGCCTCCAGATACTCCCAGCGTTCAAACGCTTCCTCAAGCGCTTGCTCCGCCGAAGCCATATCGGCTAAGACTTTCTGCGTATGGTCGTGCGGCTGACTAAAGAAACTGGCATCGGCGACCTGCGCTTGCAAATCCCCAAGTTGTGCTTCCAGTTGTTCCAGCTTTTGCGGTAATTGTTCCAGTTCACGCTGCAGGTTATAGCTTAGTTTGTTACTGTTGCGTTTGACAGTTTCTGCTTTGGCGACCGGCGCTTCCAGACTTTTTTTCACGGCGTCCTGCTTTTGCATCTGCGAAGCAGCCTGTTGACCACGGGCATCGTGATAGCCGCCAACATACTGACCAATCTGGCCGTCACCTTCGAAGATCCAGCATTCGGTCACGGTATTATCAACGAACTGACGATCGTGGCTCACCAGCAGAACCGTACCCTGATAGGCGTCGATAAGCTCTTCCAGCAGCTCCAGCGTTTCAACATCCAGGTCGTTGGTCGGTTCATCGAGAATTAACAGGTTGCTGGGTTTCAGGAACAAACGCGCCAGCAACAGTCGGTTGCGTTCCCCGCCAGAAAGCGCACGTACCGGCGTCATCGCCCGTTTCGGATGGAACAGAAAGTCCTGCAGGTAACCCAGAATGTGGCGCGGCTTGCCGTTCACCATCACCTCTTGTTTACCCTCAGCAAGGTTGTCCATTACCGTTTTATCCGGATCCAGTTCGGCGCGGTGCTGATCGAAATAGGCCACTTCCAGCTTAGTCCCCACATGGACGCGTCCACTGTCGGCTTTCAGTTGATCAAGCATCAGCTTCAGCAAAGTGGTTTTACCGCACCCGTTCGGACCAATCAGCGCAATTTTGTCGCCGCGCTGCACTTGCGTGGAGAAGTCGCGCACCAGCACTTTGCCGTCGATGCCATAGTTAACGTTTTCCATCTCGAAAACAATCTTGCCCGAGCGGGAGGCTTCTTCCACCTGCATCTTCGCGCTGCCCATCACTTCACGGCGTTCACTGCGCTCGCGGCGCATGGCTTTTAACGCGCGCACGCGGCCTTCGTTACGCGTACGACGCGCCTTGATGCCCTGGCGGATCCACACCTCTTCCTGCGCCAGCTTGCGATCGAATTCCGCGTTTTGCAGCTCTTCCACACGCAGGGCTTCTTCTTTCTCCAGCAGATACTGATCGTAATTGCCCGGATAGGAAACCAGCTTGCCGCGATCAAGGTCGACGATACGTGTCGCCATATTGCGAATAAACGAACGATCGTGAGAGATAAAGATAATGGTGCCGCCGAAAGATTTCAGGAACCCTTCCAGCCAGTCGATAGTTTCAATATCCAGGTGGTTGGTCGGTTCGTCGAGCAGCAGTACGCGCGGGCCGCTTACCAGCGCGCGCCCCAGCGCGGCCTTACGCAACCAGCCGCCGGAAAGGGCAGAAAGCGACATATCAGCCGTCAGCCCAAGCTGCGCCAGCACTTCGTTGATACGATTTTCCAGTTGCCATAAACCGTGGTGATCCAGCATCTCCTGCACACGCGCTAACTCGGCGAGATTTTTATCGCTCGGATCGCTCATCACCAGATGAGAAACCTCATGGTAGCGCTTGAGATACTCGGCCTGCTCTTCAATCCCTTCAGCGACAAAATCGTAGACGCTGCCGGTAACATTACGCGGCGGATCCTGCTGCAGGCGCGCGACCACCAAATCTTGTTCATACACAATGCGACCATCGTCCAGGTTAACTTCCCGGTTGAGGATCTTCATCAGCGTCGATTTCCCTGCGCCGTTACGCCCAACAAGGCACACGCGTTCATTTTCTTCGATATGCAGTTCAGCATTATCGAGAAGCGGCGCGTCGCTGAACGACAGCCACGCGCCATGCATACTGATTAATGACATTTATTTATCCTTTCAGGCTGCGGTAATCAGCCAGCAGTTGTGGATCTGACGGTTGCGGGCAAAATCCTGCGACAGCGTTTTTTGGGTGATTTCTTGTGCTTTAAGACCCAGTTTCGCCAGCCCGTCGAGATCCATACGGAAACCGCGTTTGTTATTGGAAAACATAATCGTGCCGCCCTTACGTAACAGACGCTTCAGATCTTCCATCAGGCGCATGTGATCGCGCTGGACATCAAAAGAGTCCTCCATACGTTTGGAGTTAGAGAAGGTCGGCGGATCGATAAAGATCAGGTCGAACTGCTCATCAGTATCGCGCAGCCACGCCAGGCAGTCGGCCTGAATCAGGCGATGTGCACGACCGCTCAGCCCATTAAGACGCAGGTTGCGTTCGGCCCACTCCAGATAGGTACGTGACATATCCACCGTTGTCGTCGAGCGCGCACCGCCCAGACCGGCATGCACACTGGCGCTGCCGGTATAAGAGAAAAGATTCAGGAAATCTTTGCCTTTACTCATTTGGCCGAGCATACGGCGCGCGATACGGTGATCGAGGAACAGACCGGTATCCAGATAATCGGTCAGGTTGACCCACAGGCGAGCGTTATATTCGCTCACTTCCATGAAATCACCCTTTTCATTCATCTTCTGATACTGGTTGTTGCCCTTCTGCCGTTCACGGGTTTTTAGCACCAGTTTGTTTGGCGCAATTCCCAGCACCTGAATGGTGGCGGCGATGATGTCAAACAGGCGCTGACGTGCTTTTTGCGCATCAATCGTTTTCGGCGCGGCATACTCCTGCACCACCACCCAGTCGGCATAGCGATCGACCGCGACGTTGTAGTCCGGCAGATCGGCATCGTACAGGCGATAGCATTCGATACCTTCCTGACGCGCCCATTTCTCCAGCTTTTTCACGTTCTTGCGCAGGCGATTCGCGTAATCTTCCGCCATTGCCGGCGCTTTCGCTTCGCCGGTATTTTCCGCCAGATGGTAATTTTTCTGTACGCAGTCCAGCGGGCCATTTTTCGCTTTGAACTGGCGCTCAGCGCGCAATTGCAGGCAGTTCAGCAGATCAACGGAGGCGCTAAACAATGACAGATTCCAGCCACCAAATTGTGCTTTCAGCAGACGCCCCAACAGGCTGTGCAGCGCGATTAGCGCCGGTTCACTTTCCAGACGCTCACCATACGGCGGGTTACTGATCACCGTACCATACGGGCCTTTTGGCAGCGGGTTGCTCAGCTCAGCAACGTCTTTCACCTCAAACGTCACCAGCTCGCCAATCCCGGCACGGCGGGCGTTTTTACGGGCGATATCGATAACGCGCGCGTCGCTGTCTGAACCATAAAAATGGGATGCGTAATTTGCCAGCCCCGCACGCGCACGCGTTTGCGCTTCAGCTTTCACCTCTTGCCACAACGCGTCATCGTGCTGCGCCCAGCCACCAAAACCCCAGTGGCCGCGGTGCAGACCCGGCGCGCGATCGGTCGCCGCCATTGCAGCTTCAATCAACAGTGTCCCGGAACCACACATCGGATCGAGTAGGGGGGAGCCTGGCTGCCAGCCAGAACGCATCACGATCGCGGCGGCCAGGTTTTCTTTGATCGGCGCCATCCCGGTGCGATCGCGGTAACCGCGCAGGTGCAAACCTTCACCACTCAGATCAAGGGAGATATTCGCTGTATCCTGGTTCAGCCAGACGTTAATACGCAGGTCTGGCATCTCACGTTCCACATTCGGACGCGGCAGGTTTTTGCGGGTAAAGCTGTCGACGATCGCATCTTTAACTTTCAGCGCGCCGTACTGGCTGTTGCGGATTTCATCGTTCAGGCCGCTAAAATGGACGGCAAAGGTTGCGCCCGGATTAAATATCTCTGTCCAGTTGATCGCCTGCACGCCGAGGTAGAGATCAAGATCGCTGTAAACCTTGCACTCCCCGAGCGGCAGCATAATGCGCGAAGCCAGACGACTCCACATCAGGCTCTGGTACAGGAGCCGCGTGTCCCCTTCAAAATGGACACCACCCTGAACAACGCGGCACTCCACAGCGCCGAGTTTTTCCAGTTCAGTTTTTAACAGCTCTTCCAGCCCGCGGGCCGTACTGGCAAACAGAGAAATCATAATGTCACTTACATTCAACGAAAATTGTTGCGCATTATAGCTAATCTGGCGTTCATGTCATAAAGTTGAGGGCTAATTTTCATCAGACAGGGGGAAGACGTGCCAACGCTTTCACGTCTTTTTATTCATCCGGTAAAATCCATGCGCGGTATCGGCCTGACGCATGCACTTGCCGATATCAGCGGCCTCGCTTTTGACCGTGTTTTTATGGTCACGCAACCCGATGGCACTTTTATTACCGCACGGCAGTATCCGCAGATGGTGCGCTTTACGCCATCACCGTTAACCGATGGCTTGCACTTGACCGCACCGGATGGCAGCAGCGCGGTGATTCGCTTTGCCGATTTTGCGCCCGACGCCGCACCCACGGAAGTGTGGGGTAATCACTTTACTGCACTTATCGCGCCCGAAGAGATTAACCGCTGGCTGAGCGGCTTTTTTTCCCGCGAGGTGCAATTGCGCTGGGTTGGGCCTGAATTAACTCGCCGCGTCAAACACCACGAGGATGTGCCGTTATCTTTCGCCGATGGCTTTCCGTATCTGCTGGCGAACGAAGCCTCGTTGCGTGATGTACAAAACCGTTGTCCGGCCAGCGTGAAAATGGAGCAGTTTCGCCCCAACCTGGTGGTAACGGGCGCGCAGCCCTGGGAAGAGGACAGCTGGAAAGTGGTGCGTATTGGCGAGGTGGTTTTTGACGTCGTGAAACCGTGCAGCCGGTGTGTGTTTACCACTGTCAGCCCGGAGCGCGGGCAAAAACACCCTGCCGGTGAACCGCTCGCGACCTTACAGCGTTTTCGCACTGCGCAGGACAATGGCACTGTCGATTTTGGCCAAAACCTGATTGCCCGTAACAGCGGTGTGATTCGCGTCGGCGATGAGGTAGCCGTGCTGGCAACAGCGCCCGCGAAAATATACGGCGCAGGCGCAGTCGAAGAGTCTGTAGAACAGGATGCGCAACCCGCAGGCACAGTGGAAATTAACTGGCAAGGCCAAACATTTCGCGGGAATAACCAACAAGTGTTGCTGGAACAGCTGGAGAACCAGGGGATTCGCGTGCCCTACTCTTGTCGCGCGGGGATTTGCGGCTGCTGCCGGATCCGCGTAATGGAAGGTGAAGTTAGTGCGCTGAAGAAATCAGCGGTTGCACCGGATGGTTCAATTCTTTGCTGTAGCTGTGTGCCGAAAACATCGCTGCGACTGGAGGCTTAAACCGCCTGTTCGAGCTGGATGGCGTTGGTATGCAGCTGTGGTTTGAGGCGATCGTTCATAACTTTAATCGCGTCGCCCAGCTGCATGGTGCGCCCGGCAATCACCACACCGGGTTGCGCCAGCAGACACAGCGCGGCATTTTCACCCGGTTCGACCACCAGCAGATTCACACACTCCTGCGTATCGCTCAGCCAGACACAAGCGCCTTCGCCCGTAACTGGCGTCCACTGGGAATCATGCGTCATAAAGTGCCAGCTTTTCGGCATTTGCGGCTTCAGGAAGCGAATCGCTACCAGCGCATTAAGCACCAGTTCAGCGCGTTGCTCATTGGATAACGGCAAATCGCGACATTTTTCATCAAAGGAGAAATAAAGCGCAGCATCATCAACGCAAAAACCAGACGGCGAGAAAGCGTCTGGTGTCAGCGTCTTACGGGCAAAACGAGAGCGAAATAACATGCCATTGGCTAAGTCGAGCATCATGCGATCATGCTCATCATCAAAATACCATCGCCAATTATCGTCAGGTTTAATTCGCATTTTCCTCTCCCCTTCCCCTAAACATCCTGTCGTTTTTTCATCCTGTTTGCCGCCTCGTTTATTACCTAAATAATAAAAGACTAAAATGTTTAAATTAGCAACAGTGGTGGAATATAAAACAACCAGGGCGGGAAATAAAGCCCTGGTTACACAGGAAGGGATAAAAGATTAGATATGGGTAACGATTTCTTTAATCAGCGGTGGGCCTTTAAAAATAAAGCCCGAATAAATTTGCACCAGTGACGCACCGGCGGCAATTTTCTCGCGAGCCGCTATCACCGAGTCGATGCCGCCTACGCCAATAATCGGCAAGCGTCCGTTTAATTCTTGCGACAACCGCCGAATAATTTCCGTGCTTTTTAATTGCAACGGACGGCCACTTAAACCACCCGTTTCGTCACAATGTTTCATTCCCTGCACCAGCGATCTTTCCAGCGTGGTATTAGTGGCAATAACGCCATCGATATTGTGGCGAACTAAACTATCGGCTACCTGGATCAATTCCTCTTCAGAAAGATCTGGTGCGATCTTTACGGCTACCGGAACATATTTATGATGCACATTTTGCAGATCGTTTTGCTTATTCTTAATTGCCGTAAGCAGATCGTCCAGCGCTTCGCCATATTGTAACGTACGTAAACCGGGCGTATTTGGTGAGGAAATATTGATGGCGATATAACCGGCATAGGCATAGATTTTTTCCATACAAATCAGGTAGTCATCTTTACCCTGCTCGACAGGCGTGTCTTTATTCTTGCCAATATTAATGCCCAGGACACCGTCGAAGTGCGATTTTTTCACGTTCTCAACCAGGTTATCGACGCCAAGATTATTAAAGCCCATGCGGTTGATCAGCCCTTCAGCCTCCACCAGGCGGAAGATCCTCGGCTTGTCATTACCAGGCTGCGGGCGCGGCGTCACGGTACCGATTTCGATGGCGCCAAACCCCATCGCACCCAGCGCATCAATGCACTCACCATTTTTATCCAGCCCGGCCGCTAACCCCAACGGGTTTTTAAAGGTCAGACCCATGCATTTGACCGGTTTCTCCGGTACACGCTGACGCACAAGGGCTTCAAAAGGCGTGCCGGTAATACGGCGTAATTGCTGGAACGTTAATTCATGAGCGCGCTCTGGATCGAGCTGGAAAAGGGCTTTACGAACGAAGGGGTAGTACATGAACTCTCCTGGATTCCCGGTTGCAAACCGGGGGCGTATTATCTGCGATTACCCGGTGAAAGGGAATTGACCTGCGGCAAAAAAAGGCGATTCGACGCAATCGTTTTCTCTCATCACTCTCCTTTATGCAAATTTCAGCATATTTTCATCGAATAAATCATTTAGTGGAATAAATCGACTCTGCCACACTGCCTTAAATTGTTATGAATGTTATCTAAAAGCAAACAATTGGTTATAAGGAGCGATTATGAGAGTTGTCACCCTGGCCGGAAGCCCGCGCTTTCCCTCCCGCTCCAGCGCGTTGCTGGAGTATGCCCACGAGCGCCTGAATGCGCAGGATATCGAAGTGTGTCACTGGCATTTGCAAAATTTCGCGCCGGAGGATCTCATCTATGCCCGCTTTGATAGCCCCGCGTTGCAAACATTTATAGGGCAACTTAACGAGGCCGATGGCTTAATCGTCGCCACACCGATCTATAAAGCGGCTTACTCCGGCGCCCTGAAAACGCTGCTCGATCTACTGCCCGAGCGGGCACTGGAGGGCAAAGTGGTGTTGCCGCTGGCCACTGGCGGCACCGTGGCGCATATGCTGGCGGTGGATTACGCGCTAAAGCCGGTGCTCAGCGCGCTGAAAGCGCAAGAGATCCTGCATGGCGTTTTCGCCGATGACAGTCAGGTGCTGGATTACCAGCACAAGCCCAGCCTGACGCCTAACCTGCAAACCCGTCTGGATAAAGCACTGGAAACCTTCTGGCAAGCGCTGCACCGCCGGGATATTCAGGCCCCGGCTTTCCACCTGCCGCAAGGAGTCGCGCATGTTTAATCTGTTCAAAAACCGCGCGCAATGGTTAGCGTTAAGCGGTTTACTGACGCTTTCCGCCTGGACGCAGGCCGCCGAACCGGCACCGGAAAGTTTGCGTATTGGTTACCAGAAAGGCAGCGTCAGCATGGTGCTGGCAAAAAGCTATGCACTGCTGGAAAAACGCTACCCGAACACCAAAATCACCTGGACGGAATTCCCGGCAGGCCCACAAATGCTGGAAGCGCTGAATATTGGCAGTATTGATCTCGGCAGTACGGGCGATATTCCGCCGATTTTTGCCCAGGCCGCAGGCGCGGATCTTTTGTATGTCGGCGTTGAGCCGCCAAAGCCGAAAGCAGAAGTGATCCTTGTTGCCCAAAATAGCCCGATTAAAACGGTTGCCGATCTGAAAGGACACAAAGTCGCTTTGCAGAAAGGTTCCAGTTCACACAATTTACTGCTGCGTGCTCTGCAACAGGCCGGGCTGAAATTCAGCGATATCCAGCCGGTGTTTTTGACCCCAGCAGATGCACGTGCCGCGTTCCAGCAAGGTAATGTTGATGCGTGGGCCATCTGGGATCCTTACTACTCGGCGGCCCTGCTTCAGGGTGGCGTGCGCGTATTAAAAGACGGCACCACGCTGAAACAGACCGGTTCGTTTTATTTAGCTTCGCGTCCCTATGCGGAAAAAAACGGTGCATTTATTCAGGGCGTTCTGAATACCTTTAGCGAAGCCGACGCGTTAACCCTTAGCCAGCGTGACGAAAGCATCGCGCTGTTTGCCAAAACGTTGGGGTTGCCTCAGCCGGTGATTGCCAGCTATTTCGATCACCGCCCGCCAACCAAAATTTCGCCAGTCGACGACACCACCGCCGCACTGCAACAGCAAACGGCCGATCTCTTTTATGAAAACCGTTTACTACCGAAAAAAGTCGATATTCGCACCCGTATCTGGCAACCGGCCAATCAAGGAGCCAAGTCATGAGCTTAAATCTGTTCTGGTTTTTACCCACCCACGGCGATGGTCACTATTTAGGGACGGACCACGGCTCGCGCCCGGTAGATCATGCTTATTTACAACAAGTCGCGCAGGCAGCGGATCGTTTAGGGTTCAGCGGAGTGCTGATCCCCACCGGGCGTTCCTGTGAAGACGCGTGGCTGGTCGCCGCCTCACTTATCCCGGTGACACAGCGGTTGAAGTTTCTTGTCGCCCTGCGCCCCAGCGTCACGTCGCCGACCGTCGCTGCGCGTCAGGCGGCCACGCTGGACAGGCTCTCCAACGGACGGGCACTGTTTAACCTGGTGACCGGCAGCGATCCGCAGGAACTGGCCGGAGACGGCGTATTTCTCGATCATACGCAGCGTTATGAAGCCTCTGCCGAGTTTACTCACGTCTGGCGTCGTCTGCTGGAAGGCGACACTGTAGACTTCGAGGGTAAACATATTCATGTGCGTGGTGCGAAACTCTTTTTCCCGCCGGTGCAGCAACCGCGACCGCCGCTCTATTTCGGCGGATCGTCCGATGTGGCACAAGATCTGGCCGCTGAGCAGGTAGACCTCTATCTGACATGGGGCGAGCCGCCAGCGCAGGTAAAAGAAAAAATTGAAAAGGTACGCGCCAAAGCCGCAGCCTACGGGCGTAAAGTGCGCTTCGGTATTCGTCTGCATGTAATTGTCCGGGAAACGAATGCAGAAGCCTGGCAGGCAGCGAATAACCTGATCGCCCATCTGGATGATGCCACGATTGCTAAAGCGCAGGCCGCCTTCTCTCGCCAGGATTCCGTCGGTCAACAGCGGATGGCGGCGCTTCATGGCGGCAAGCGCGATCAGCTGGAGATCAGCCCCAACCTGTGGGCTGGCGTTGGGCTGGTACGCGGCGGCGCGGGAACCGCGCTGGTGGGCGATGGCCCGACCGTCGCGGCAAGAATCAATGAATACGCTGAGCTTGGTATCGACAGTTTTATTCTTTCCGGTTATCCGCACCTGGAAGAGGCATATCGTGTCGGCGAACTGCTGTTCCCGCACCTGGATGTCACGGTGCCGCAAATTCCGCAGCCACAGCCATTGCAACCGCAGGGCGAAACCGTGGCGAACGAGTTTATTCCCCGAAAAGTGGCGCAAAGCTGAGGCAAATTATGGCGGCAGAAAAGAGATGGCTCCTGCGCATTGCCCCCTGGCTGCTGCCGGCGGGGATTGTGGTGGTATGGCAAATCGCCTCCTCCACCGGCCTGCTCTCCACGCGCATTCTTCCCTCACCGGAGGGCGTGCTGGAAGCGTTCTGGACATTAAGCGTGAGCGGTGAATTGTGGCAACACCTGGCGATCAGCTCCTGGCGTGCGGTGATTGGTTTTTCGATCGGCGGCAGTATCGGTCTGACGCTGGGGTTGATTAGCGGGTTGTCGCGCTGGGGAGAACGTCTGCTGGATACCTCGATCCAGATGTTGCGCAATGTGCCGCATCTGGCACTGATCCCCCTGGTTATCTTGTGGTTTGGTATTGATGAGAGCGCGAAAATTTTCCTTGTTGCGCTTGGCACGTTGTTCCCCATTTACATCAATACCTGGCACGGCATTCGTAATATCGACCGCGGGTTACTGGAGATGGCGCGCAGCTACGGTTTGTCCGGTTTTGCGCTCTTTGCTCATGTGATCCTCCCCGGCGCTCTGCCGTCGATTATGGTCGGGGTACGCTTTGCGCTCGGCCTGATGTGGCTGACGCTGATTGTGGCGGAGACGATTTCCGCTAACGCCGGGATTGGCTACCTGGCGATGAACGCCAGAGAGTTCCTGCAAACGGATGTCGTGGTGGTCGCCATCATCCTCTATGCCCTGCTCGGTAAACTCGCCGATGTCAGTGCGCAATTGCTGGAGCGCCTGTGGCTGCGCTGGCATCCCGCTTATCACGTGAAGGAGGCAACAGCATGAATACTGCGCGACTCACTCAGGGGATCCCGCTGTTATTAAATGGCGTGAGTAAGCATTACGGCAATAACACCGTGCTGAGCGGGCTGGATCTGCATATTGCCGCCGGGCAGTTTGTCGCCGTGGTAGGTCGCAGCGGCGGAGGCAAAAGCACATTGCTGCGCCTGCTGGCCGGGCTGGAAACCGCCAATGCCGGAGAGCTGTTAGCGGGTAGTACACCGCTGGCGAACATTCAAAATGACACGCGAATGATGTTTCAGGATGCCCGGCTCCTGCCATGGAAATCCGTAATAGATAATGTCGGTTTAGGGTTGAAAGGCCGCTGGCGCGAGGCCGCACAGGATGCGTTACGCGCGGTCGGGCTGGAGCAGCGAGCCAGCGAGTGGCCTGCGGTGTTGTCCGGCGGCCAGAAACAGCGGGTCGCGCTGGCGCGGGCGCTGGTACATCAACCGGGGCTGCTGCTGCTCGACGAACCGTTAGGTGCGCTGGATGCATTAACCCGACTGGAGATGCAGGCGCTCATCACACAGTTATGGCAGACACACGGTTTCACAGTGGTGCTGGTGACGCATGATGTCAGTGAAGCAGTGGCAATGGCGGATCGCGTACTGTTAATAGAAGAAGGAAAAATCGGGCTGGACTTAGCCATCGATCTGCCACGTCCACGCCGCCTGGGTTCGGTAAGGCTGGCGGAGCTGGAAGCGGAAGTATTGAACCGGGTGATGAAACGCGGCGAGTCGGAAACCGTTCCGTTACCGCATACTCGCCACGCTTAATGCTCTGTAGTAACCGGCACAGGTCGCGCCCGTTAAGGCTTATTGCTTACTGAAAACCACGCTCTGTCGGCGCGATCATCAACCGGATTGAGTTCTGCCCGGTTGGCTTTGGGATTAAATAACAGACTGGCAGGCGCTGCTTATTACAGTTTCGGCGTGCCCTTTGTGGGGAAAACAGTGCCGCCTTCGGTGAAGGCGGCATTTTCATTACGCCAGCGCTTTGCTGACTTTCTCGTACAGATCGCCGGAAAGGTTCGGCAACGCTTTTAACTGCTCCAGCGCCGCACGCATCATCGCCTGACGTTTAGCGTCATAGCGTTTCAGGCGGATCAGCGGCTCAATCAGACGCGATGCCACTTGCGGGTTACGGCTGTTCAGCTCAGTTAACATCTCGGCCAGGAACTGATAACCGCTGCCATCCAGCGCATGGAACGCCGCCGGGTTGCTGCCGGCGAAAGCGCCAATCAGCGAGCGGATGCGGTTCGGGTTGCTGAGCGAGAACGAGCGATGCTTCAACAGGCTGCGCACCGTTTGCAGCACATCTTCCGCCGGGCTGGTGGCCTGCAGGATAAACCATTTATCCATCACCAGGCCGTCGTGATGCCATTTGTCATCGTACTCTTGCATCAGCGCATCACGGCACGGCAGTTGCGCGGCAACCGCTGCAGAGAGCGCCGCCAGGGCATCCGTCATGTTATCAGCGTCGTGATACTGCTGGCTCACCAGTTTGTCTGCCAGTTGCGCATCGCCAAACGCCAGGTAACGCAAGCACGTGTTGCGTAAAGAACGTTTGCCGATATCCGCATGTTCAACGCGGTAGCTATCGAGTTTGTGCGCGTTGTACACCGCCAGGCACTCATCAGCAAGTTCGGTGGCAAGCGTGCGCGTCAGTGCTTCACGTACTGCGGATATGGCGATCGGATCGATAGTTTCAAACAGCTCGGCGATCTCATTTGCCGACGGCAGCGTCAGGATCTCCGCGGCCAGCGCTGGATCAATCGTTTCGTCCAGCAGGATCGCACGGAAGGCATCCGCGACATGCAGTGGCAGCGACAGCGCCTGGCCCTGTTGGTGGCGCGCAACGTTCAGTTTAATGTGTGTTGCCAGCAGGCTTTGTGCCGCATCCCAGCGAGAGAAATCGTTACTGGCGTGGCGCATCAGGAAAGTCAGTTGCTGATCGCTCCACTTATATTCCAGTTTCACCGGCGCGGAGAATTCACGCAGCAGCGACGGCACCGGCTGGTAATAGACGTTATCAAAGATAAAAGTCTGTTCCGCCTGCGTGACGTTGAGGACGTTATGTACCGGGTGCCCGTCTTTCTGCAGCGGGATCACTTTACCTTCGTTATCATACAGTTCGATATCGAACGGAATGTGCAGCGGCAGTTTCTCTTGCTGTTCGGCGGTCGGCGGTGTGCGCTGGCTGATGGTCAGCGTGTATTGCTCGGTGTTCGGGTTGTAATCATCGTGCACCGTCACCACGGGTGTACCGGCCTGGCTGTACCAGCGGCGGAAATGCGACAGGTCGATATTCGACGCGTCTTCCATAGCCTGCACGAAATCGTCGCAGGTCGCCGCGCTACCGTCATGACGCTCAAAATAGAGCTGCATCCCTTTCTGGAAGTTCTCTTCGCCAAGCAGCGTATGCATCATGCGAATCACTTCCGCGCCCTTTTCATACACCGTCAGGGTGTAGAAGTTATTCATTTCAATGACTTTATCCGGGCGGATCGGGTGCGCCATCGGGCTGGCGTCTTCGGCGAACTGCATACCGCGCATGGTGCGCACGTTATTAATACGGTTTACCGCACGGGAGCCCAGATCGGAGCTGAACTCCTGATCGCGGAATACGGTCAGGCCTTCTTTCAGGCTGAGCTGGAACCAGTCGCGGCAGGTTACGCGGTTACCGGTCCAGTTATGGAAGTATTCGTGACCAATTACGCGCTCGATATCAAGGTAGTCTTTATCGGTGGCAGTATCGGTACGGGCAAGCACGTATTTCGAGTTGAAGATGTTCAACCCTTTGTTTTCCATCGCGCCCATATTGAAGAAGTCGACAGCGACAATCATATAGATGTCGAGATCGTACTCAAGGCCGAAACGCTGCTCGTCCCATTTCATGGAGTTTTTCAGCGAGGTCATCGCCCATGCCGCACGATCGAGGTTGCCGCGATCGACATACAGCTCCAGCGCCACTTCGCGCCCGGAACGGGTGGTGAAGGTGTCGCGCAGGACGTCGAAATCCCCGGCGACCAGC
This sequence comes from Kosakonia pseudosacchari, assembly GCF_900184035.1. GTDB lineage: Bacteria > Pseudomonadota > Gammaproteobacteria > Enterobacterales > Enterobacteriaceae > Kosakonia > Kosakonia pseudosacchari. Next base: position 571,915 of record NZ_FXWP01000013.1, on the reverse strand, counting down.
GCAAACAGATAGCAGGGTTTCGGGAACGGATCCTGCCACTGCACCCAGTGACGGCCATTATCCAGCTCGCCCTGATCAACGCGGTTGCCGTTAGAGAGCAAGAACGGATAGCGGGTTTTATCGGCAATCAGCTTGGTGGTAAAGCGCGCCAGCACATCCGGGCGGTCAAGATACCAGGTAATATGGCGGAAGCCTTCCGCTTCGCACTGCGTGCACAGCGCTTCACCGGACTGGTACAGACCTTCGAGCGCGGTGTTCGCGGCCGGGCTTATCTCATTCACAATGCGCAAGGTAAAACGCTCTGGCAAGCCATCGATCACCAGCTGGGAGCCTTCTTCTTTATAGTTGGTCCAGGGCTCATCATTTACGTGAATGGAAATCAGGGTCAGTTCGCCGCCGTCCAGGCGTAGCGGCGCAGCAGAGGCGCTATGGCGTGACACTTTGCTCTGCGCCGTGACGACGGTTTTGGCGGCGTCAAGGTCAAAGGTCAAGTCAATATCGCTAATCAGGTAGTCCGGCGCACGGTAGTCGTGGCGGTATTTGGCTTGTGGCTGTTGTGTCATAAAAAACCTTTAGCATCTTCTGTTGGTTACGACTCCAGTCTATTCCGGTTGCCGCAAACGCGCCACGCAGAATCTTCATCTTTTCAGAGGGAAAAGCTCTGTCTGCTACATTTTTATAACAGGAGGCACGAAATGCCATCGACCCATCCAGCACGTTATGGTGTGATCAGGGTTCAATAACCTGGTAAACAAGGTATACTCCAGCGACTACCTGCTTTGTTTATTGTACTAAACGCTCCTGTAAGAGGATGCTACTGCGCACCATGACTCAACTCGCTTTCTCTGGTCTGCAAACGCTGCTGGATACCGACGCTTACAAGCTGCATATGCAGCAAGCGGTGTTCCACCACTATTATGACGTGCATGTCACGGCCGAATTCCGCTGTCGCGGTGATGACCTGCTCGGTATTTATGCCGATGCCGTCCGCGAACAGGTCGACGCCATGCAGTCGTTGCGTCTGCAAGATGACGAGTATCTGTGGCTGTCCGGCCTCCCCTTCTTCCAGCCTGACTACCTTAACTGGCTACGTCATTTTCGTTACGACCCGCGCCAGGTCACGATTACCAATGACAACGGCAAACTGCATATCAGCCTTTCCGGTCCATGGCGCGAAGTGATCATGTGGGAAGTGCCGCTGCTGGCAGTGATCAGTGAAGTGGTTCACCGCTGCCGTTCGCCACAGACTGGTGTTCAGCAGGCTCTGCTGCATCTGGAAGAGAAACTGGCGGATTTCGCTACGCGCACCGCGCAAATAGATATGTCCGGTTTCCGTCTGATGGATTTCGGCACGCGGCGTCGTTTCTCCCGCGATGTGCAGCAAGCGATAGTCGAGCGGTTGCAACAAGAACCATGGTTTATCGGCACCAGCAATTATGATCTGGCCCGTCGCCTGTCACTGACGCCGATGGGTACCCAGGCGCATGAATGGTTCCAGGCGCACCAACAGATCAGCCCCGATTTGGCCACCAGCCAGCGCGCGGCGCTCGCGGCCTGGCTTGCAGAGTATCCAAACCAACTGGGGATTGCGTTAACAGACTGCATTACGATGGATGCGTTTTTACGTGACTTCGGCCCGGAATTCGCAACCCGCTACCAGGGCCTGCGCCATGATTCTGGCGATCCAGTGGAATGGGGCGAAAAAGCGATTGCTCACTATGAGAAACTCGGCATCGATCCCCTGTCGAAGACGCTGATATTCTCGGACAATCTTGATCTGAATAAAGCGCTGGATCTCTATTGCCACTTTGCCGATCGCGTCAAGCTGGGCTTTGGTATCGGGACACGCCTGACGTGTGATATTCCCGGCGTAAAACCGCTGAATATTGTTATCAAACTCGTTGAGTGCAACGGAAAACCGGTGGCGAAATTATCTGACAGCCCCGGAAAAACCATCTGCCATGACAAGGCGTTTGTCCGCGCCTTACGCGAAGCGTTTGACCTGCCGCAGGTCAAAAAAGCCAGTTAATAGCAGGGAGCCTGGGGGCTCCCTTCTTTTTTGCCAATAATTTATTAATTGTTCCTGCTAATTCTGCTTGTCTGATGGCGTACGCCAGGTAACATAGATATCCCCCCTAATCGGGCGGACAAGTGTTTATTTTTTCCGACTATTAACAGAGAGAATATTATGAGCGTTGTGCCTGTAGCCGACGTATTCCATAGCCGTGTTGCCGTTGACAGTGAAGTCACCGTACGCGGATGGGTACGCACCCGCCGAGATTCTAAAGCTGGTATCTCCTTCCTCGCCGTTTATGACGGCTCCTGCTTTAATCCTGTACAGGCCGTTATTAATAATTCTCTGCCCAATTACAATGATGAAGTGCTGCGTCTGACCACCGGCTGCTCGGTGATTGTGACCGGTAAAGTCGTGGCCTCACCGGGCGAAGGCCAGAGCCTGGAGATTCAGGCGACATCTGTCGAAGTCACCGGCTGGGTTGAAGATCCGGATACCTACCCGATGGCGGCAAAACGCCATAGTATTGAGTATCTGCGCGAAGTGGCCCACCTGCGCCCGCGTACCAACCTGATTGGTGCGGTTGCGCGCGTTCGCCACACGCTGGCGCAGGCGTTACATCGTTTCTTCGACGAACAAGGTTTCTTCTGGGTATCTGCGCCGCTTATCACCGCATCGGATACCGAAGGTGCAGGCGAAATGTTCCGCGTCTCCACGCTGGACATGGAAAACCTGCCGCGAACTGCGGAAGGCAAAGTCGATTTTGATAAAGATTTCTTTGGCAAAGAAGCCTTCCTGACCGTTTCCGGCCAGTTGAATGCTGAAACCTATGCCTGCGCCCTGTCCAAGGTTTATACCTTCGGCCCAACTTTCCGCGCGGAGAATTCCAACACCAGCCGCCATCTGGCTGAGTTCTGGATGCTGGAACCGGAAATCGCTTTCGCCGATCTCGACGATAACGCCCGTCTGGCTGAAGCGATGCTGAAATACGCCTTTAAAGCGGTGCTGGAAGAGCGTCTGGATGACCTTAAGTTCTTTGAAGAGCGCGTGGATAAAGACGCGATTGGCCGTCTGGAGCGTTTCATCGCGGCAGATTTCGCCCAGGTTGATTACACCGATGCGGTCGCTATTCTCGAAAAATGCGGTGAGAAGTTCGAGAACCCGGTTTACTGGGGCGTCGATCTGGCTTCTGAACATGAACGTTACCTGGCCGAGAAACACTTCAAAGCACCGGTGGTGGTGAAAAACTACCCGAAAGATATTAAGGCGTTCTATATGCGTCTTAACGAAGATGGTAAAACCGTGGCGGCGATGGATGTGCTGGCGCCGGGTATCGGTGAAATCATCGGCGGTTCTCAGCGTGAAGAGCGTCTTGATGTCCTGGATGCCCGCATGGCAGAAATGGGGCTGAATAAAGAAGATTACTGGTGGTATCGCGATCTGCGCCGTTACGGCACTGTACCGCACTCCGGCTTCGGTCTCGGTTTTGAACGCCTGATTGCCTACGTAACCGGCGTACAGAACGTGCGTGATGTGATCCCCTTCCCGCGTACGCCGCGCTCCGCAACATTCTGATGTTCTCAAGGCCAGCGTTATCGCTGGCCTTTTCATTTATGTGACGCCCGTCAACTTTTATTAACAGCCCATCAGTTGAGTCACCGCATTTTTACCCTTCTTTGCGCTTTTTTACCCCTGAAAAACATCTGTACATAAATCACCCAATCCGTTTATTGCGGAATATGTCAGCCTGTTAATTAGCACTTTTGGTTAAAATACGCACAGCAATCTGGACGGCTAAATGCCGTTATAAGAAAATACACGACACGAGCGTTTAGCGGATAAGAAAAGCCTTTAGCTTAATTAAACATAAGTAATTCATATAAATAGCAATGATATCGCTCATTAAATCAGCACCTGAAGCTGAACTTTGAGATGGTTCACAAAGTTCCCGTAAATACACAAAATCTTACACAATATTTCTTTTTGTTACTGCTTTAAGACATTTGTAGCACTTTCAGGGTAGCGAAACGTTGTTATGTTTGGAAAGATGCCTTTCAGACACAGAAAGACACCAAACTCTCATCAATAGTTCCGTAAATTTTTATTGACGGAATTTATTGGCGGCAGTGGCAGGTGTTCAAAAAAACCAATGAGGGTAATAAATAATGATGAAGCGCAATATTCTGGCAGTGGTTATCCCTGCTCTGCTGGCAGCCGGTGCAGCTAACGCTGCAGAAATCTACAACAAAGACGGCAACAAAGTAGACCTGTATGGTAAAGCTGTAGGCCGTCATGTTTGGACGACCACTGGCGAAGGCAGCTCTAACAGCGATGCGACTTACGGCCAGATCGGTTTTAAAGGCGAAACTCAGATCAATAGTGATCTGACTGGTTATGGCCAGTGGGAATATCGTACCAATGCAAGCAAAGCAGAAGGCGAGCAAGGCGCAGGTAATACCCGTCTGGCATTTGCAGGTCTGAAAGTTGCTAATGTTGGTTCTCTGGATTACGGCCGTAACTATGGTGTTGTATATGATGTTGAATCCTATACTGATATGGCACCGTACTTCTCCGGCGAAACCTGGGGTGGCGCTTACACTGATAACTACCTGACCAGCCGTGCTGGTGGTGTTCTGACCTATCGTAACTCTGATTTCTTCGGTCTGGTTGATGGCCTGGCTTTCGCTGTACAATATCAGGGCAAAAACGAATCCAGCCACAGCCTGAATGCACAGAACGGTGATGGTGTTGGCTACTCTGTAACTTATGATTTCGGTGAAGGTTTCGGCGTTTCCGGTGCATACAGTAACTCCAAACGCACCACCGCGCAGGAAGCAGATGGTAACGGTGACCGTGCTGAAGCATGGGCTGTTGGTGCAAAATATGATGCAAACAACATCTACCTCGCCACTGTTTACGCTGAAACGCGTAACATGACTATCGTTAACAGCGCTGCTGGTCAGACTGCAATTAACGATGCAACTCCGGCAGGAGAGACTGCAGCTGATTACTGGGAAGCAGCTAACAAAACTCAGAACTTTGAAGTTGTTGCCCAGTACCAATTCGATTTTGGTCTGCGTCCGGCAATTTCTTATGTCCAGAGCAAAGGTAAAAACCTGAACGGTGCAGAAAGCACTGCAGACCTGGCTAAATATATCCAGGCTGGCGTGACTTATTACTTCAATAAGAACATGAACGTGTTCTTCGATTACCGTTTCAACCTGCTGGATAGCAACGATTACAGCGCTAAAACCTACGGCATCGGTACTGATGACCAGGCAGCTGTTGGTCTGACCTACCAGTTCTAATAGTCACCCTCGACTGTTATATGCATATCAAACAGGGCCTTTGGCCCTGTTTTTTTATGCCAGCAAGATAAATCACGATGAGTTTTGAAAAGCATCGCGCTTTTTATCGCAAACGGTTGGCAATTCCTGTGTCAGCCGTTAACCTGATAGCGGACCTCCCTTCTGTCATCAAAATGGAACCTCGTCATGTTTGAGAATATAACCGCCGCCCCTGCCGATCCCATTCTGGGTCTGGCCGATCTGTTTCGCGCCGATGAACGCCCCAATAAAATCAACTTAGGCATCGGTGTCTATAAAGATGAAACTGGCAAGACCCCGGTGCTGACCAGCGTTAAAAAAGCCGAGCTTTATCTGCTGGAAAATGAAACCACCAAAAACTACCTCGGTATCGACGGTATTCCTGAGTTTGGCCGTTGCACGCAGGAACTGCTGTTCGGCAAAGGCAGCGCGATTATCAATGACAAACGTGCGCGCACCGCGCAAACGCCTGGCGGTACAGGTGGCCTGCGCGTGGCGGCAGATTTTCTCGCCAAAAACACCACCGCAAAACGTGTCTGGGTGAGCAATCCGAGCTGGCCGAACCACAAAGGCGTGTTTAACTCCGCCGGTCTGGAAGTGTGTGAATACGCTTACTACGATGCGCAGAACCACGCGCTGGACTTCGACGGTATGCTGGCAAACCTGAATAACGCTCAGGCGGGCGACGTGGTGCTGTTCCACGGCTGCTGCCATAACCCGACAGGTATCGATCCAACGCTGGAACAGTGGGAAACGCTGGCGAAATTGTCCGTTGAAAAAGGCTGGCTGCCGCTGTTTGACTTCGCTTATCAGGGCTTTGCTCGCGGTCTCGAAGAAGATGCCGAAGGGCTGCGCGCATTTGCCGCACTGCACAAAGAACTGCTGGTCGCCAGTTCGTTCTCGAAAAACTTTGGCCTGTACAATGAGCGCGTTGGTGCCTGTACACTGGTGAGCGCAGACGCGGAAAGCGCCGATCGCGCATTCAGCCAGATGAAAGCCGTTATTCGTGCCAACTACTCAAACCCGCCGGCGCATGGCGCTTCGGTGGTTGCAACCATTCTCAGTAACGAGGCTCTGCGTGCCATTTGGGAGCAAGAGTTAACGGACATGCGCCAGCGCATTCAGCGTATGCGCCTGCTGTTTGTTAATACCTTGCAGGAGAAAGGGGCTAACCGCGATTTCAGCTTTATCACCAAACAGAACGGTATGTTCTCGTTCAGCGGCCTGACCAAAGAACAGGTGCTGCGCTTGCGTGAAGAGTTTGGTATCTATGCGGTTGCTTCTGGGCGCATTAACGTCGCAGGTATGACGCCGGATAATATGTCGCCGCTGTGCGAAGCTATCGTTGCCGTACTGTAAGTTACAGCAGTAACAAAAAGGGTCGCCGAAGCGACCCTTTTTTATTTACCAGACCGGTAATTCATCTTGCAGGAACGGATTGTGCAACCTCTCATATCCCAGCGTAGACATTGGGCCATGTCCGGGAAGGAAAGTAACATCATCGCCTAATGGCAATAATTTGCGCTTGATGGAATCAATCAATTGCCCATGGTTGCCTTTCGGGAAATCACTGCGCCCCACGCCGCCTTTAAAAATCACATCGCCGGAAATCAGCAAACGGGATTGCGCGTCAAAGAACACAATGTGCCCCGGCGTATGACCAGGACAGTGCAATACCTGCAGCGTTATTTTACCCACCGTGACGCTGTCGCCTTCATTTAACCAACGATCGGGCGTCAGCGGCTGGCACTCCTCCAGGCCAAACATCCGGCTTTGTGCAGGCAGGCCTTGCAGCCAGAACTCATCTTCTTTTTCCGGGCCAATAATCGGCACACCATAATGCTGCGCCAGTTCGGCTGCCGCGCCAACATGATCAAGGTGACCATGCGTAAGCAGGATTTGCGCGAGTGTCACGCCAGAAGCATCCACTTCCTGAATAATCCGTTCGGCGTCACCACCGGGATCGACCACGGCGGCAAGTTGGGTTTGTTCACACCAGATAAGCGAACAATTCTGGGAGAACGCGGTAACCGGAATAATACGATAGTTCATACTGCTCCTGTAGCTCAGCCTGAATTTTACCAGTGCCTTACCGGCCCGGTATCAATATGCACAAAGTTGCTGCTGGGGTAGTATCCTACACCACCCGCGCGCAGAGATAACGCAGCTTTGCGAATATTACTCAGCGAAATCCCTTCAATATGGAAATCCATGGCCTGACCTTTGGTGTGATAGCTCTGTTTTGCCACACCGCGGCTGTGCGCGCGTAGTTCATTGTTGGTATCAACAGAACGGTAGCCGGAGATCAGCTGCACAGGCTTGCGTGTTCCCAGCAGCCCCTGCAAACGGAAAAGGTGGTCAAACAAGCGAGGGTCGATGGTTTTAATTTTATTCGCGCGGTAATCACGGAAAAAATGATTAAGTTTTGCTAATTCATCCTGAATATAGCCCCTGCCATCGAAGAACTCAGCTTTAATAGATTCACCGGTATTAAGATTATTCAACGTCAAAATACGCGGTCGTGGCGTGGAAAGGGTGGCAAAAGCCGGAGTTGGTAAGATGGCAGCACCGAGTGCAACCCCACCCAACGCCAGCAATTTGCGGCGATTAGCGTCAAATTTATCCATGATAATAAATTCTACAGATAAGCAATGTTGAACAAAATTTATGCACTCTTATAGCGCACGAGAGGCACCTTACCGGGCTACAAACGCCACGTCAAGGCTGCCTCATCCCAGTAAATACGGGCTCTGTAACCTCCAGAGCCCATTTTCTACCAGTTATTACGACAACACGCTGACTGAAACTGCTTCATTTATCTGATTAATTGTTCAGCTTTCGATAAGATTTGTGCACCCGATCGCGCCGTCAGATCATAATTGTAAATATCTGTACGATACTGGGTCCGCCCGTCAGCACCAACAAAGGCGGTCAGGTAATAGAGATTGACCGGGATATCATGACGAATATTGACATAACGCGTATCTCCCTGTTTTAGCGCATCGGAAATCCGCGTATCGTTCCATCCCGCATCCTGCAACAGCATATTAGCGAGCTCAGAGGCTTTGTTGACGCGCACGCAGCCCGAGCTTAACGCCCGCGCCTCTTTCTGGAACAGATTATGGTTCGGCGTGTCATGCAGATAGATAGCGTCTGAACTCGGCATATTGAACTTATAACGTCCCAGCGAATTCTGCGCACCTGGCGCCTGCTGGAAGCGGAACGGCAAGTTCGCAGGCGTTATGGTCGCCCAGTCAACCATGTACGGGTCAATCGCTTCCTTGCTGTTCCATCCCCGCAATACGGTGTAACCGTGGCGTTCAAGGTAAGTCGGATCGTTCCACACCTTCGGTAGAATATCCTTACGCGCCAGGGTTGGCGGCACGTTCCACGGCGGGTTAACCACCACGTTATTCAGCGCGCTGCTCATCATCGGCGTTTTGCGATCCGGGCGGCCCACAATCACCCGTGACGCCAGCACCTGGTTACCGTTGAGGTAATAAACCAGTGAATACTCAGGAATGTTGACCATGATGCCAGTCGAAAGCGTACCCGGCAGCAAACGCAGGCGCTGGATATTTAGTGCCAACAATCCGGCGCGCTGCGACTGACTTACGTTCAGCCAGTCGCGCGTGCCCTGGCCAATCACGCCATCCGCATGCAACCCTTGCCATGACTGGAAACGCTTGACGGCTTCCACCAACTGGCGGTCATATGCCGCGCGCGTCTGCGGCGCTTTTTTCACGTGCTGAGCTGAGGGGCTGACAGCGACGTTATCACCTGGTAAGGCGATATTGGGTCCGCCATCCAGCATGCCAGTGCGCTGCAGGATCTCACGCAGAGCCGGAATGTCATTGCTCCACTGCCCCGGACGCAACGTTACCGTGCTGGTGATTTGCGGCCACGGACGCGAATCCCCCACCAGCGCCAATAGTGACTGGTGCATAGCAGCATATTGCGGATGATGCGGCGCAAGATGATCGATAAAACCAGGCAGAGATCCCTTGTCCAGCGCCAGTTGCCACTGGTTAATGACCGAAATAGCAGGCGTCGCAAGCGCATAAGGTTTGTCGCTATAGAGCCAGCGCTGCCCTTTTGACTGAATACCCGAAACAAAGTGTAAATAGCCGAGCATCGCGTCCGACAGCACGACATCGCGCGCCATGCCGGAAACCGCCGGATCGGTCAGTAATTCAACCCAGGTAGTAAATTGTGGCTGAAACCCTGCAATCGCCACTTCAGCCAGTTGCTGCTGAAACGCCTGTACCGCTTCGCGGTTATCCCACATCGGTTTCTGCCCGCGCGCGGCATACAACGCAGCGAGCTGATCCATGTAGACCGGCGTCCAGCCAGCAGGTAATTGCGACTGAAGTTGTGCACGCACATCGGCAACGGAAACGCCGGACGGGAAAGATTTAACGCCGATCAACATCGCCGTCGCAGGCGACTGTTCCTGCGGCTGCGACAGCACAGTTGGCTGCTCACCTGGCGTCGCCGAGCTATCCACCGGCACGATTTCAGGCTCATCGGCCTGCACACTAAACAGTGGAGCGAATGCGAATGCCAGGCATAAACTCAGCGCCGACATTCGACGACCATACGACTTCTTAAGCAACATCCCTTGCCCCCTGTTTCTCTTACATTGCTCGTGACGAATTCGTCACCTTTCTCTCAGTATATAAAGACAAAAAAGCATTTGCCTTACCTAATGTAAAGAAGTTTAAAGATTAAACGCGGGCTGGCAATAGCTTTCCGCAAACAAAAAGGGCGACATTACTGTCGCCCTTTCGCATGATTCTTTGTTACGACGCATCTGCCGTGCCGGGAAGCGTTTCCGGCAGCTGCGCGGCAAAACCACGCAGACCGACAACATGCACATGCTCATGATTTTGCACGACTTTACGAACCAGCTTGTAGGTGGTGCCTTTTTCCGGGCTGATATTTTCCGGTGCCGCGATAATAAGCTGCATTTCCAGACGTTCGCACAGCTCAAACAGTGTAGCGATAGAGCGGGCGTCCAAACGTGCGGCTTCATCAAGGAACAGCAAGCGGCACGGAGAGATATCTTTGCCGCGCAGTCGACGCGCTTCATCTTCCCAACTTTGTACCACCATCACCAGAATCGACATCCCGGTACCAATCGCTTCACCGGTCGACAGCGCACCGGATTCCGCGCGCAGCCAGCCATCGGAGCCACGGTTAACTTCCACTTCCATCTCGAGATAGTTACGGTAGTCCAGCAACTCTTCACCGATGGTTTGCGGCGTACGCTGCCCCATATCGATTTGCGGGTTCAGACGCTGATAAAGTTTTGCCAGCGCCTCCGAGAAAGTCAGGCGGCTACTGTTAAACAGATCCTGATGCTGCTCGTGCTGTTCAGAAAGCACCGTCAACAATGTGGCATGGGTTTCCCGCACATTCACATTCAGACGCACGCTGTTCACCTGGCCGAAGGAGACACTTTGCAGCCCCTGGTTCAGCATACGGATACGGTTCTGCTCGCGCTGAATGGTTTTGCGAATAATATTCGCCACGCTACGCGAGCTGATCGCCAGCTTCTGTTCACGGGACGTCAACTCTTCTGTCAGGCGGCTAAGCTCGATTTCCATCTGTTCGATGGCTTCAACCGGATCGTCGGTACGAATAATATCCTGGCGGATACGCTCACGGAGATGCTGGTATACCGCGACAAAGAACTGGATCTTACGCTCAGGGCGTTTCGGATCTTCGGAAAGACGCAGCACATCGCGCAAATGTTCGTTATCGGCAACCGCCGGACGCAGCGCACCGAGCGCCTTATCCGACATCGAGCGTAATTCATCGGCAGAAAGGTAGGCCAGCTCACGGCGGTGCAGACGGCGTTCAACACCGCTGTCTTTCACCATGCGCATCACCGCGCACCACCCTGCTTTCGCGGTAACCACCTGTTCACGCATTTCATGGTAGTCACGTTCCAGGCGGCGCAATTTACGCGTCAGGTTATCCATCTCCGCTTCGCAGAAGGTGATGGCTTTTTCCAGCTGGTTACGGCGTGCGCGGTTGCCGGAGAGCTGCGCATGCAGCTCGTCACGACGGATACGCGCCCGTTCTTCTGCGCCGCTGTCAGCGCGAACGCCAATATCCTGCAACTCTTTTTGCAGATCGTTGAGCAACTCTTTTTTGGTATCGAACGAACTCTTCAGTGAAGCCAGTACCTGGTTGTACTGGCTGTATTGCGCGGCATGGCTGCGCATCGCTTCACGCGCTTTGGTGCGTTCCGCTTCTGCCTGTTCCAGGCGCTGGCGCAGTTTTTCGTTGAGATCGTTATTCCCGTTAAACATTTCAGCGGCATCAGAGTAGCTGAAGTGCGCACGGCGCTGTACCACTTCCGCCAGGGCGAAAGCTTGCTGACGGGCATCACGCTGTACCTGCTGCGAGGTAGCGTAATCTGCCTTCAACTGTTCAAACTGCTCCGGATCGCTTTGCAGTACGGAAACAACCGGCTCGAGTTTCGCCAGTTGGTTGCCAAACTGCTGGATAAACCGCGCCGCTTCCTGCGCTTCGTCCAGGCGTTCCTGAATTTCATCCACGCGATCGGCAAGGGTTTCGTCAGCCAGCAGATTAATGCGCGGCAGCAAGCGGTTAAGCTGGGCAACGCCCTCTTTCGCCTGTTCGAACTGCACACGGTTTTGCTGGTTGTCATTTTCATGGTTGCTGATTGCGCGTTCCAGCTCGCCACGACGGCTGCTGAGCGCGCGGATTTCCGCTTCCGGATCATCCTCAAATGCTACCGCCAGGTGGCTACCAATAAAGCGGCTGAATGCCTGATGCAGGCGCTGCGTTTTCTGCACATCAAAAGAGAGCGTGGCAAAACGCTCCGCCAGCGCTTCACGCTCTGCATGCAGGCTTTCAATACGGCTTTCGCGTGCCGCGCGGCCAAACAGCGGCAGCGTCGGGAAGCGTGAATAACGCCACTGGCGATCGGCGATTTTCACCACCACCGCTTTTTCCAGCTCATCCACGCTAAACACGCTGTCATCGAAGGATTGCGGGTCCCCTTCGATCAGATAGAGATCTTCCGGGCAATCTTCCAGCCCTTCGAGCATATCGGCGACCAGCGACAGATCCGGCACCACAATCGCATGACGCGAAGGCCCGTATAGCGCGGAGTAATACGGCGCATCGTCAATGCTGACATCGTCATAGATTTCCGACAGCAGTACGCCGCCAAAGCGCTCTGCCAGCGCATTGAGACGACCATCTTCGGCACCGCCCGGCTGGCTTAAACGTTCGATTTCATCATCGACAGCGCGTTTTCGTGCGCCCACTTCATCGCGCTCAACGATGGCTTCACGCTCACGTTCCAGCAGTTGCTGCAGATACTCGGTAACCTCCTGCCCGGACTCAAACTGCTCACCGCTTTGCTCGCACAGTTGCGTCAGGTTACTTTGCGCCGCCAGCCACACCGGCGCGCGCTTGGTCAGCGACTGAATACGCGATTGTAATTGTTCCAGTTCCTGACGCAGCGCCATGCGCTGCTCACCGGCAGCAGAAACGTTGTCAGAGAGTGCGGCGATTTGCGCTTCCAGTTCCTGATGCAGCGCTTCAAGCTCTTGCGCATCATACTGCTTGCCCTGGCGTTTGCAGAACTCTGCCAGCAAACGCTCGGCATCCTGCTGCTCACGCAGACGCTGTTCCAGCTCATTCAGGCGCATACGCAGCGGCTGCACTTGCTCAGCCAGATGGCGCTGGTTAACGCCATCACGCAGCAGCTCGCGCGCCACATCCCAGGCTTCGTTACGCGCCAGCGGGCCGTTAATCGCCGCCACCAGCTGGTAAGCCTGCTCGAACTGACTGTGCGCGGTTTGCGCCACACTTAATTTCTGATCCAGCGACAGCAGTTTTTCCGTCGCTTCCTGCTCTTTCGCCTGGAAGGTTTCCAGCCATTCGTCGGCGCTTTCCGGCGTCAAATCCGGCAGGTTGCATAGCTCTCTTGCACGCTGCAGAGCCTGCAACGCCTGGTTGTACTGAATGGCGCGAGTTTGCTGGACATCCAGCGCTTGCTGGTAATCGGCAAGCTGGCTTTTCAGTTCATCCACTTCAAGCTCGGCGGCTTCGGCGCGGGCCTCGTTCTCTTCCTGACGCTCAGCGGCTTCGGCAACAACTTCATGCTGCTCTTCAAGGCGAACTTGCAGTTCGTCGAGATCCGCTTCGTAGCGCTCGATTTTTTCCTGCTGACGCAGCGCGGTTTGCACCAGATTCAGGTGATCGCTGGCGGCCTGATAGTCAGCTTCCAGATCCCCTTCCGCACCGCTATGCTCGGAGAGTTCGCGCGCCATATCGACATGCTTATACTGCTCTGCCGCCAGTTGCTGGCGCGAGGTAAAGAGATCGCGACGATATTCAAGCGCTTTGTCCAGATGCACCCGCCGTTCGTTAGCGTGGCGCATATAGTCTGCCGCCACGTAGTTAGTCGCCTCGCTGATCAAATGCTTGAACAGATCACGATCCGACTGAGTCACGCGAATGGCTTCCAGCGTCATGCGGTTTTCACGCAGTGCCGCTTCCATATCCTGGAACGCTTTGCGCACCCCGCTGTTTTCCGGCAGTAAATAATCACGCAGCGAACGCGTAATGGCGCTGGAGATCCCGCCATACAGCGAGGCTTCAATCAGGCGATAGAACTTGCTGCGATCGGAAGCCGAGCGCAAACGACGCGCGACAATACCCAGATCAAACATCAGCGCGTGATAATCGGTGATGGAGTTGAACTGCTTGAACTGCACCCCTTCCATCGTATCCAGCTTGTCTTTCACTTCCTGCAGAGAAAGCACGCGCGCCTGACGCTCATTCAGCGTTTCCGTCAACAGCTGCGTCGGCAGCATCGAGGTCGGCAAGCCCTGAATAGCAAACGGTTTGATATCCACTTTACGATCGCGACCCGCGACCTGTTGCAAACGCACCCCCACCAGCACGCGCTGATGACGGGAGTTGATCACATCCAGCACTGAGTAACAAACCCCGGCTTTCAGTTTACCGTGCAGGCCTTTATCACGAGAACCTGAGGTCGCGCCCGCTTCGGTGGTGTTACGGAAGTGCAGCAGCGTCAAATCCGGAATCAATGCCGTAACAAAAGCGGCCATCGTGGTCGATTTGCCGGCACCGTTGCCCCCGGAGAGCGTTGTCACCAGCTCATCCAGATCAAATGTTCGGGCAAAAAAGCCGTTCCAGTTAATCAGCGTCAGCGAACGAAATTTACCGCGATCAATCATTACTCTTCCTCCGAGCTATCCGGCTGATTATCTTCAGGCTCATCATTGAGCTGCAGATGGTTTTCGACAGGCATCGCTTCACCGTCGCGGATCATGCGCAGTTGCGCTTCACGCGCATCATCGCCCGAGCGCACATCAGCGCCAAAGCGGAACACGGACTCAGTGATACGGAACTTGCTGCTGTCGTTACCCATAAACCAGATCATGCCGAGACGGCGCAGACGGTTCAGCGAAGAACGCACCTTTTCCTGCAGTTTTTGTCGGTCAAGATCGGAACCGGTAGAACGGTTATTTACCAGCTTCAGCAGCTTCGCTTCATCCGCCAGCGATAACAACTCGTCGTACAGCTCTTGTTGGGTGAAGATCCCTTCATTTGCCAGACGCTCCGGGCTGAGGTAGAGATAGCAAAGAATTTTACCTACCATCATATCCAGCTCCGAAAGCACCGAGCGCGGGATAAGCGTGGTGGAACGCGGACGCAGATAGAAAAAGCCTTCCGGTGCGCGGATAAGCTCAACGTTATAGCGCGCGTAAAACTCTTCCAGATACTCCTGGAAATCCATTAAAAAAGCGTGATTGTCCAGCTCGTCGAGGCCGATGTGTCGCCCTGAGCGCAATGCGCTGTCCAGTGCCGGAAACAGAGAGTTAGCCAACGCCTGTGCCAGTTTAACCGGCATCACTTGTTCAATATTTGTCGATGACATGCGCCTGTACCTTGGCTCCGTAATCATTAATCGGCTGCCACTTCGGCGGCAGTCCGGTGAAATCTGCTTGCGCTACGCCAAGACGTACCGCCTGATCAACCACGATGCGCGCGATATCGAAATGACGAACGCGCGGATATTGCGCCAGATATTCGCGCGCCACCAGGCCGAGATCCAGCGGCACGCCTTTGGTCTTATAAATTGCCAGTTGCTGCTCAATAAGCGCCGCCAGTTGCTCGCGGATTTCGTTAAACTCTTCATACTCCAGATCCGGCGGCAACTCACCCGTGACTTCTTCATCACGCAGCGCCATCTCTTCATCGCGCATGTCCAGCAGCCTGTCGGCGCTGGCGTAGGTTAACGCCCACGGCGCATCGAAGTAGGATTGTACCGACTGACGCAAACGCTGGGCAAAGACGCGGTTCTTATCCATATCAATAGCGGTACGGATGAATTTGTGTACGTGGCGATCGTAACCAATCCACAGATCGATCGCCTGCTGGCCCCAGCTCACAATACGATCCAGCTTACTTTGCAGGTTGAAGACCAGTTGATCGAGGAACTCAAGATCATCGCGCCCAAGGGTCGCGTCCTGAATGCTCAACAGATTGGTCTGCAACTTATCCCCGGCGGCATCAAGCGTATCCTGCAGTTCACGTAACGTACCGGAGGTTTCAGACAGCAACAATTCACAACTGGAGATGGCCGCGCGCCAGTCTTTATTCAGTAGCTGTGCAATATCATCTTTGACCTGTTGCTGCTGTTCATCCATCAGGCGCTGCGTCAGATCGATGCTGTCAAAAATCTCCGCGACCGAGTATTTCAGCGGTGCGTAAACATTGCGATGCCAGTGGAATTCGTCTCCGCCCTCCTGTGCTGCGTCTGCGGCGCGTTTTAACTCGCTGGCCACAATGGAAAGCTGCATAGAAAGACGCAGCGTGGAGAACTCACGCTGGCGAATGTAATAGTCAGTAATGCCAATGCCCAGCGGCGTCAGGCGGTAGATGGCATTGCCCTCCACCAGCTCACTGGTAAAGCGATTTAACAAACGCTGGCGAACCAGGTCGTTAATAGCGTTATTGGCACGCTGGATAATGGTTTCACTGGTTTGCTCAAACGCATCACTCACATGACGAAAGGCATCGACCAGTTCACCTTCGTTCATTTCCCCATCCAGACGCTCGCCATTGAGCGTGGCGATGGCCAGCAAGAAAGAGAGCCTGTCGACCGGCAGCGAGATGGAGAAATCATTTTTCCTGGCCCAGGCAACCAGTTCGGGGACTGTCTGGGAAAATTCACTCATCGTTTGTCCTTTCATCGATTTGCGGCTTAAGCGCGGTCACGTGGATATAGCGGCCAAAGCTAATATAGGGCTCCTGGCGGCAATAGCGTGTTTCCAGTTCGAGTAGCGCGTCAAAGCAGTCATGCTGCTGGTGTTTTTCGCGCAGATAATCGTGAAACACGCGCACCCCCGTTTTGCCCGTTACCTGCCAGCCAATCTGTTCGAGCCAGCCGTAAACATCCGCTGGAGCACGCGGAAAATCCGGGGAAAGGGTACGTTTTTTGCGCTTCGGCATACCGACTTTCACATAGTCAAAATTTCCTGCCACCATATTGTGCATCAGCAAACCGTCGGCATTGTAAAACATTAATGACAACGCGCCGCCAGGGCGTAGCACCGACCACAATATTTGCAACACCGGAACCGGTTCTGCGACCCACTCCAGCACAGCATGGAACAATATCAGATCAACCGGCGATTCCAAATGCTGAGCAACGTCCTGAACGGCGCATTGTATAAAATGCATGTTACCGCTCACACCTTTCTCTTCTGCCACCACCTGGGCACGCGCGATCATCGTTTTCGACACATCACAGAGCGTGACGTGATGCCCCAACTGCGCCATGCGAATCGCCGTCTGGCCTTCCCCGCCGCCAGCATCCAGCACACGCAACGGCTGGTCACCCATCCTAGCCAGCAGCGCATCAAGATCCTGCCACAGGATCGCCTGACGCAACTGACCTTTCGTCGTGCCGTAGATGTTGCGCGAGAACTTCTCGGCAATATCGTCGAAATTGCGATCCTTCATGGGGGCTCCACGCTCCTGGCAAAACCGCTATTTTGTCACAGCCGTGCCGATAATGAACCCATCTGGTGTAAGATCGACGCAAAAGGCCTGCTATATGGTCAAAAAGGAGACGGATACGGTGCTTTTTACCCTTAAAAAATACATCGGCGGCCTGATGCTGCCTCTGCCTTTTTTACTTTTGCTGATCGGGCTGGGCATTGCGCTGATCTGGTTTAGCCGCTGGCAGAAAACCGGCAAAGTTCTTATCAGCGTCGGATGGCTGGTTTTATTGCTGTTGAGCATGCAGCCCGTAGCCGATCGCTTTTTACAACCGATCGAAGAGACCTACCCGACCTGGCGCAACACGCAGCCGGTAAAATACATCGTGATTCTCGGCGGCGGCTACACCTGGAACGACGCGTGGGCACCGAGTTCTAACCTGATTAATAACAGTCTGCCGCGTCTGACGGAGGGCATTCGTCTGTGGCAGGCCAACCCCGGTTCAAAAATTATCTTTACCGGTGCGGCGGCGCAAACCAATCCGGTCAGCACGGCGGAAGCTGGCGCGCGCGTCGCTGAAAGCCTGGGCGTGCCGCGCAGCGCCATCATGACGCTGGATCAACCGAAAGACACCGAGCGGGAAGCGCTTGCGGTAAAACAGGCGATTGGTGATGCGCCTTTCCTGCTGGTGACATCGGCGTCTCATCTGCCACGCGCCATGATTTTCTTCCAGCATGCTGGCCTGCATCCATTGCCAGCACCGGCAAACCAGCTGGCAATTACCTCTCCGCTTAATCCGTGGGAACGCATTATCCCCTCCCCGGTGTGGCTGATGCACAGCGACCGGGTGGGTTATGAAACGTTAGGGCGTATCTGGCAGTGGTTGAAAGGCAGTTCAGACCAGCCAGGGGAGCAGTGATTTCGAGGCAAGATCGAAGTTAGCGCGGTTAAACCGTCCGGTATTCACCAACTGCGCCACTTCATCCCATAACAGATAGAGCCAGCGCCGCCACAGAAAGGATTCCGCAACCGGCGCGCGCTGAAGATAATGCCAGAGCAATCCTTCTGCCTGCGCACCGTCCACCAGCCGGAACAGTTCATACTCACGCGGCGCCCAGAGCATAATGCCAGGCCCAACCATTGCCAGTAACTGGTCGCTGCGGGCATCCTTCAACATACTGCGCAAGTTAAAACTGCCATGCACCAGCACGCAGTTATCGTTAAAACCATCAAACAACGCGGGTAGACACTCGCGAGTACGAAACAGCATGCGCTTATCCTGCATCGTCAACCCGGTGTTGTGATACTGGTTGAGCGTGGTCCACAGCACTTCCACGCGCTGGCGATACCAGGAAGGCCAGATGTTTTCCTGGGTACTGTCAACGGTGCCAACACAACCGTGGCTATCCTGGCGGTGCCAGAAAAGTAATGCCTCAACGATTTGATCTTTGAGTTGCTCCCAGCGCTCAGGCGTGCGTGCTGGGGCTTCAACCGGTACGCCGCGTAAACGTTCGATGAGCAGCACATCCGGCCCTGGATGCTCTTCGTGCGTCATGACACCATAAACAACCGGCATGCGGACAGCCCCACCACGCGCCAGCATTGATATCTTCCAGGCTAACTGGCGCGCAATGCCAGGCGTTGAAAAACTTCGTGCCAGCAGCGGCATCGGATTTCCCTGGCTGTCATACAGCGACCAGAGTGCGGAATCCGGCTTTTCGCTGACGCACTCCATGCGACTCAGTTTTTCACCCAACAGATGACTCAGTTCAGCGCGCAGTTGTTCCATAGCAGATTGCCCTCACAAAGATGACTGCTTTTATAATGAGCGCCGATAGCACAGATGTCATCCAGATGAGATCAAAACAGCATGAGAATTTCGCCGGCAAGCGACAAATCCCCTCCGAATGGAGGGGATGGAAGGATTAACGCAGCTCCTGACGGACGCGCGCCAGATCTTCAGGGGTATCCACACCGGTACCCGGCACCACACTGGCGACGGCAACGTGGATTTTCTCGCCGTACCAGAGCACGCGCAGTTGCTCCAGCATCTCTATCTGCTCAAGTGGGCTGGTTTGCCAGCTGACATAACGGCGGATAAAACCGGCGCGATAGCCATAAATGCCGATATGACGCAGGAAAGTATCGCCAATCATCTCGCGAGATTGTGCGAAACGGTCGCGATCCCAGGGGATCGTGGCGCGGGAGAAATAGAGCGCGTAACCTTCGGCATCCATCACCACTTTCACTGCGTTCGGATTGAATGCCTCTTCCGCGCTATGAATGGGAACCGCCAGCGTTGCCATCCCAACATCACGCGCGGCAAGGTTTTCTGCCACCTGGCGAATAATCGCCGGGGGGATCATGGGCTCGTCACCCTGCACATTGACGATGACGGTATCGTCACTGAAACCGCATTTTTCCACGACTTCTGCAAGGCGTTCCGTTCCGGACTGATGATCGGCGCGGGTCATACAGACTTCACCACCAACCGCCTGCACCGCATGCATCACCTCTTCGTTGTCCGTCGCCACGATAATACGCTCAGCGCCGGATTCACGAGCGCGCTCCAGCACATGCACTACCATGGGCTTACCGTTAATATCGACTAAAGGTTTGCCGGGCAAGCGAGTGGAAGCATAACGCGCGGGAATGATAACAACGAAACTCATGGCCGGCTCTCTTCCGCAGTTAATGAACGCGCTTCAGTTTCCAGTAATACCGGAATACCGTCCCGCACCGGATAGGCGAGGCTGTCGATTTTGCAGATTAGTTCTTGTTTATCCTGGGTGTAATTCAGTTTGCCGTTACACACCGGGCAGGCAATAATTTCAAGTAAACGGTGATCCATCTTTCCTCCTGATACACCGATAATTAACGGTTTAAGCTTATCATATTCATTTCTTACGCCGCGTCTATTTCCAGCCCGGCACGGCATGCGGCAAATAACCCCGCAGGCAGCTGCGTGAATGAGACCCGCAACGCTCCCTGCCAGCGGGCAAACTCGGTAATAGCACCTAACAGCCCCTTTTCCAGCGAATGTCCGGGCTTAACGCCATCTTCCAGATAGAGCGCAATAATCTCCAGCATGCCCTCTTTACGGTGCATTTTTGCATCCATACGTCCCACCAGACGCCCACGATGCAACAATGGCAACACAAAATAGCCAAATTGCCGTTTAGGGGCCGGGGTATAGCACTCCAGACGGTAGCTAAAATCGAACAGTTGTTCGGCTCGTTTACGATCCCATACCACCGGATCAAATGGTGAAAGCACCGCGCTGTGAGTAGCAACAAGTTTGCCAGCCTGCGCCTGTTCAAGTAGCGGCATCAGAGAAGAATGTATCCAGGCCGGCCCGAGCTGTTCGACATTCACCGGAAAGATGGTTCCTGCCTCCTGCATTTTTTCCAGCACGAGCGGCAGGTTCACCTGGCGCAGACGATAGTAATCCGCCAGCCACTGCGCGCGAAACAGCCCTAAACTGCGGGCGCTGTTTTCCAGCATCTGATACTCCGCAGCATCCTGTGACAGCAGGTCGCGCGTATCATCCCAGTGCGGCACAACCCGCTGCGTTAAATCATAAACACGCTGGAAATTGCGACGTTCCACCACCATCACTTTTCCGGCCGTAAATAGCCCTTCCAGATGCCGCTTATGCGGTTTCCATTCCCACCAGCCGCTGGTACCTTTACGTGGATGTTCAAAATCAGCCGAACGCACCGGACCATTTTGCTCAATATGCGCAATGAGCTGCTCGATTTCCTCCGCATGTTCCTGCATCCACGCTTCGCGATACTTCCAGCCCATTTTATCTGGCGCCAGCATGCGATGGCGCACCAGCGCAAAATCCTCGCGCGGCAGAAAGCAGGCTTCATGGGCCCAATACTCCATCAAATCACCGTTGCGTAGCGCATCATCAAGCCAGTGCTGAGGGTAGTGCCCAAGGCGGCTAAAAAGCACCAGATAAGGGCTGCGGGCAACAATATTAATGGTGTCAATTTGCAGCAGCGACATGCGCTGAATAGTGGAGAGAATATCGCCCGGTTTTGCCCGACGGGAAGGTTTACGTAATAGCCCCTGGGCTGCGAGGTGCAGATGACGAGCAGCAGTCAGAGAGAGTTGCGGCACGGACATGAGAGTTCCTGTTAAGTAACAGGGCGCGGCCGATACGACAACCGTCAGCGCGCCAGAGTGAACAATTCCTGCAGTAATTCTTGCGCCTGCTCGCCCTCAAGCTGCGCGTCTACAGGCAAATACCACCAGTTATCCTCAGCAAATAACCGACACTTTACCGCGTCTTTTTCGGTCATCACCAGTGTTTGCCCTGGTTTCACCAGTGGCTTAACATCATGCAGCGTTAACGCCTGATGATCGGCAAGCGCCACCGTCTGTTGCAGCGTCGCACCGCACTCGGTGAGAGTAGCAAAGAAACGCGGCGGATGACCGATTCCTGCCATCGCAACAATATTGGTCAATGTGTGAACTTCACGGCGTTCGCCGGTAAGCAGATTAACCGCCAGCCCAGGCCGCAAGCGCATCGGGATCTCTCCCGCTCTGGCTACACCGCCGTTGGTAATGATGGCATCCACACTTTTTAAGCGCGATGCCCGCTCGCGCATCGGCCCTGCGGGCAACCACCAGCCATTACCAAAACGCCTTACGCCATCAACAACGACAATTTCCTTATCCCGCGACAGCTTATAATGCTGCAAACCATCATCCGTAATGATCAGTTGTACCGGGTATAGCGCAAGAATTGCACTGACGGCGTCACTTCTGACGGGAGAAACCGCAACCGGCGCGCCAGTACGTTGATAAATCAGAACCGGTTCATCCCCCGCCTGGGCCGTAGAGGTTTCAGATGTCAGCACAAGCGGATAACGCTCCGCTTTACCGCCGTAACCACGCGACACCACACCAACACGGATGCCACGCTGCTGTAGTTGCTCCACCAACCAGATAACAACTGGCGTCTTACCGTTGCCTCCTGCCGTCAGATTGCCGACGACCACAACAGGAACAGGCGCACGCCAGGATTTTTTTAAACCAATGCGGTAGGCGAAACGAATAGCACCGCTCACCAGGCCGTAGAGCCAGGAGAGCGGTAGCAACAGTAACCACAGGGGGGATTCACCGGACCAGATGCGTGCAATCATTCGCCAAACTGCATTTTGTGAAGTTGAGCATAGACACCACGTTGCTCCAGCAAATCCGCGTGGGTGCCACGTTCAACGATACGTCCATCTTCCACCACCACAATTTCATCGGCCTGTTCGATGGTCGACAAACGGTGAGCAATAACCAGTGAGGTACGGTTCTTTTGCAGCTCATTCAGTGCGGCCTGAATGGCACGTTCAGATTCAGTATCCAGCGCCGAGGTCGCCTCATCAAGAATGAGGATCGGACTGTCGCGCAGCAGCGCACGGGCAATCGCAATGCGCTGGCGCTGACCGCCTGAAAGCAGCACACCATTTTCCCCTATTATTGTATCCAGCCCCTCATCCATCTTATTGATAAAGTCGTAGGCATAGGCCATTTTCGCTGCTTGCTCAATCTCTTCGCGGCTGTACTCTTCGGTACGCGCATAAGCAATGTTATTGGCAACCGTATCATTAAACAGATGTACGTTTTGCGACACCAGCGCAACCTGGTCACGCAACGAAGTGAGCTTATATTCGCGTAAGTCGTGGCCATCCATCAGGATTTGCCCTTCGTCGACATCATAAAAACGCGTGATCAGGCTTGCCAGCGTCGACTTACCCGAACCGGAACGCCCCACCAGGGCGACGGTTTTGCCCGCCGGAATCGTCAGGTTGATGTTGCGCAATGCTGGCGTTTCACGCCCCGGATAGGTGAAAGTCACGTTGCGAAACTCAATATCGCCGCGCGCACGTTCAATCACACGCGTGCCTTCGTCTTTTTCTTGCTCGCTATCCAGAATCGCAAATAGTGTCTGGCAAGCCGCCATCCCACGCTGGAACTGAGCATTGACGTTGGTCAGGGATTTCAAAGGACGCATGAGCGCGATCATGGAAGAGAAGACCACGGTAATCGTACCGGCCGTCAGGGTATCCATTACGCTTGGGAAACTGGCGGCATACAGTACAAAGGCCAGCGCCAGCGATGCGATAAGCTGAATAACCGGATCAGAAATTGACGATGCCGAGACCATTTTCATGCCCTGCAGGCGCATCTTGTTACTGACTTTATCAAAACGGCTGGTTTCGACTTCCTGGCCGCCAAACATCAGCACTTCTTTATGCCCTTTCAGCATCTGCTCCGCACTGGTGGTCACCTGGCCCATCGTGTTTTGCATATTTTTACTGATATTCCGGAAGCGTTTGGAAACCACGCGAATCGCTATCGAAACGATCGGTGCCAGCACAATCAGGATCAAAGAGAGCTGCCAGCTGTACCAGAACATCATGATAAACAGGCCAATGATCGAAGCCCCTTCACGCACGACGGTAATTAACGCGCCGGAGGAAGAAGAAGCGACCTGTTCAGAATCATAGGTAATACGCGAAAGTAAAGTACCGGTGGATTGCTTATCAAAGAATGAGACTGGCATGCCCATCATATGGCTGAACAGGCGACGACGCATGGTCATCACCACTTTTCCGGAAACCCAGGAAATGCAGTAACTGGAGACGTAGCTGGTGATACCACGCAGGATCATCAACCCAATAACCACCAGCGGCATCCACAGCAGCACAGAGCGGTCGGTTTTACCAAAACCATCATCCAGTAATGGTTTGAGCAGCGATAGCATAAAGGTATCGCTGGCTGCGTTGAGGATTAACGCTATCCCCGACACGATCAGACCCGCTTTGAAAGGCGCAATAGTTGGCCATAATCGGCGGAATGTCTGCCACGTGGAGAGATCTTTGTCGTTATGCATTCAAAAAACCAGCACTTGTTGAAATAGCCGCATATTCTACCCGTTATCACTGGGGACGCCAAACCACTGATGATACCAACGCGGTAAAAGTTGATCTCGTAAGCTATGGATTTCCCAGCCCTGTGGCGAAAACGATACCGTTATCTGCCCTTGATGCGGCGTGTCGTACCAGCGATATCCCTGCTCACGGTAGCGATCAATCACCTTTGTCGAGGGGAACCGCCACGCGTTGTAACGCGACGCCGAGGCCAACGCAGCCTCGCCGCCAATTCGCTGCACAAAGGGCAGCGACGATGAACTATTGCTTCCATGGTGAGGCACCTGCACTAGTGTAGACTGCAAATGCGTCCAATAGTGGCTCAGCATCGCCATCTCCCCCGCCGCTTCAATATCCCCTGTGAGCAGGAAGCTGTATTGGCCGTCATCGACTCTGACTACGCAAGAACGGTTGTTACCTTTCGTCCCGGCACCGCTTAGCGGCCAATGAACGGTAAAGGTTAGCCCCTGCCACTGCCATTGCTGGCCACGAAAGCATGGTTGATGAGCAGCCCAGCCCAGTGGGCTACGAACCCATAATTGGGGCCAGGCATTCATCAGTGAGTCCAGTCCACCACGATGATCCAAATGTTCATGACTCAGAATAATGCCTTCAGGCTGTAACGCATGCCAACGCAACCATGGAATAATTAACTGCCGCCCACTATCACCGCCGGGCCACGCAACACCTGTATCATAAAGAATTGCTTTACCATTACGTTCAATTACCATTGCCAGGCCCTGCCCAACGTCCAGCATATGCACCGCCCACTCCCCTTGCCGTTCTGTGCGCCAGAACGGCAGAGTAAGCAATGTCAGGCATGCCAGACACAGCGCCGGGATGCTCCGCCATAAATGCAAACGCCAAACAATCAGCGCCAGCCACGGTAAACAGGCCAGCCACTGCCAGCGCATATCCACATTAAGCCAACCGGCGGGTAGCCAATGCAGAAAAGCAAACAGGAAATCCAGTGTCTTATCTGCAAGGTACCAGCAAGCCAATTCCCCCGTTACAGGGCCAACCAGGTGCAGCAACATTCCCAGTAAAATGAGCGGTACGGTAATAAAAGTCACCAACGGGATGGCCAGCAAATTTGCCGCTAACGAGCTCAGGCTTATACCGTGGAAAATTGACAACTGCATAGGGAACAGTAGTAGCGTCATCCCTACTTGTAGATGAAGCAAATTAATACTGCCCTGGACCAGCCGGGTATGTTGTTTTGTAGAAGCGGGTAACCATTGATACCAAAACAGCAGCGCGACTACTGCGAAAGCGGACAGCCACAGGCTGGTTGATAGCACGGCAAGGGGATCGGCGAATAAGATAGCGGCAATGCAACAAAGCCATACCTGCCAGGGCGACCACAATCGCCCGGATAGCCGTAACGCGGCCCAGACGCTAAGAGAAATAGCGGTACGCAATGCAGGAGGTTGTAGTCCGGTCAGCCAGGCGTAACTTACTGCAAACCCTACGCCAATAAGCAATGGTAAACGCCAGCCAATCCAGCCGCCGGGAAAGAAAAATTGCATGCCACGAACAATCAGCCAGCCCAACATTGCCGCCAGAGCAATATGTAGCCCTGATATCGCCATTAAATGCGCCGTACCGGTTTGCCGCATTATCTCTTTGACACTGGCATCCAACGTTGCGCGTTCGCCCATGCCTAACGCCAGTATCACCTGCCGCCAGGAATATTTAGTCAGAGTTTCGGTTAATGATTGAAGGTAGCGCGCACGCCATGTGCACTGGGGTTCGGTCAGACGGGCATCAATAAAACGGCCACTCAGCGGCAGATGAGAAGCCATTGCATAACGTTGAGAATCGAAACCGCCATCATTCAATTGCCCATGGACAGCACGTGCTCTCATCGTCATTGTCCATCGCTGACCGGTACAAACTGGTTCAGGCAAATACTGACCATAGAAGCTTATTCCTGGTGACGGAAACAGGCGCTTGCCATCCAGACGGGTAATTTTACCCCAATGCCGGGTCATATGATCCGTATCGGTAATTACCACTTCAACCTGGTGATTCGCTCCAGGTAGTTGCTCTGCAGGCCAGACAGCCTGCATTGCTGCCAGCACTCCCCATGCAAAGGCAAGTAACGTGACAGCGCAATAACGAAACAGACGAGGCCGAAAACACGCGATCAGGCATCCGATGGCAATTACAAACCATACACATCCTGGCGTGGGTAGTGAAGGCAACCACTCTAATGGCAAAATGCCAATTATCAGGCACATAGCTAATGCCGGTAACGTCATGCATACCTCCTTGTCGCGTGGAGAGTATGCCCACTGTCGCCAGTACTTTCTGGCTGAGATTACCGTTTTGCGGTGCAGGCTGGTTGCTTTCGACACACTTACAAAGCATCTGCAAAATTGTGCGAAGCAGCTTCAGAAATAAAGAAGTCCGAGAAACAAAAAAAGCACCCACAGGTGCTTTTTTTGTCGAAGTAAATTTCAGCGTATAGCTAAAAATTACTCATAAATATTGGCGCGGTCGCGTAATTCTTTACCCGGTTTAAAGTGCGGAACGTATTTTCCTTCCAGATCCACTTTATCGCCTGTTTTCGGGTTACGCCCGGTGCGAGGTGCACGATAGTGCAGGGAAAAACTGCCGAAACCGCGGATCTCAATGCGCTCGCCCTGGGCAAGAGTAGAGGCCATATGCTCCAGCATCTCTTTTACAGCATCTTCCACAGCTTTAGCCGGAATATGCGACTGCTGGCTTGCAAGTCTTTCAATCAATTCTGACTTGGTCATGATTCCTCCGGTTTCCTTCAACGCAAAATTAGCTTTACTAGCTTTAACAAGGGCGGCCGTAGCCGCCCTTTGTCATTGATTACAGGACGAATCCTGTGATCTGTCAAGTAACTCATCATCGTTCACGCTGCTGCCATGTGACTTACGTCCTGGTACAGCGTAAATAATTCAGAGCACTTGATATTACTCGCCTTTCGCTGCTTTGAAAGCTTCAGCCATAGCGTTAGAGAAGTTGCCTTCTTCCTGTTTGTTGTTAACAGAAGCGATTGCATCTTTCTCGTCAGCTTCGTCTTTCGCACGAACAGACAGGCTAACTACGCGGTTTTTACGATCAACACCGGTGAATTTAGCTTCAACATCGTCGCCAACATTCAGAACCAGAGTTGCGTCTTCAACGCGGTCACGGGAAGCTTCAGAAGCGCGCAGGTAACCTTCAACGCCGTCAGCCAGTTCTACGGTTGCGCCTTTAGCGTCAACTGCAGTGACTTTACCGTTTACGATTGCGCCTTTCTTGTTCAGTGCAACGTAGTTGTTGAACGGATCTTCTGCGAGCTGTTTAACGCCCAGAGAGATACGCTCACGCTCTGCGTCAACCTGCAGAACAACAGCTGCGATTTCGTCGCCTTTTTTGTATTCACGAACTGCTTCTTCGCCTGCAACGTTCCAGGAGATGTCAGACAGGTGAACCAGGCCATCGATACCGCCGTCCAGGCCGATGAAGATACCAAAGTCAGTGATAGACTTGATTTTACCTTCAACGCGGTCGCCCTTGTTGTGGGTTTCTGCGAACTGCTGCCACGGGTTGGATTTGCACTGTTTCAGGCCCAGGGAGATACGACGACGTTCTTCGTCGATATCCAGAACCATAACTTCCACTACGTCGCCAACGTTAACAACTTTGGACGGGTGGATGTTTTTGTTGGTCCAATCCATTTCGGAAACGTGAACCAGGCCTTCAACGCCTTCTTCGATTTCAACGAAGCAACCGTAGTCGGTCAGGTTGGTCACGCGACCAGTCAGCTTGGTGCCTTCCGGGTAACGTTTAGCGATAGCTACCCACGGATCTTCGCCCAGCTGTTTCAGGCCCAGGGAAACACGAGTACGTTCGCGGTCGAATTTCAGCACTTTAACAGTGATTTCATCGCCAACGTTTACGATTTCGCTCGGATGCTTAACGCGTTTCCATGCCATATCGGTGATGTGCAGCAGGCCGTCAACGCCACCCAGATCAACGAATGCACCGTAGTCAGTGAGGTTCTTAACGATACCTTTAACTTCCATGCCTTCCTGCAGGTTTTCCAGCAGTTGATCGCGCTCTGCGCTGTTTTCGGATTCGATAACCGCACGACGTGAAACAACAACGTTGTTACGTTTCTGGTCCAGCTTGATTACTTTGAATTCAAGCTCTTTGCCTTCCAGGTGCAGCGTGTCGCGGACCGGACGAACGTCTACCAGGGAACCTGGCAGGAACGCGCGAATACCGTTCAGCTCAACAGTGAAGCCGCCCTTGACTTTGCCGTTGATAACACCGGTAACAGTTTCAGCATCTTCGTAAGCTTTTTCCAGCGTGATCCAAGCTTCATGACGTTTAGCTTTTTCACGGGACAGCAGGGTTTCACCGAAGCCGTCTTCTACTGCATCCAGAGCAACGTCAACTTCGTCACCAACCTGGATTTCCAGCTCGCCCTGGGCGTTTTTGAACTGCTCTGCCGGAATGGCGGACTCAGATTTCAGACCGGCGTCAACCAGAACTACGTCTTTGTCGATAGCAACAACAACACCACGAACGATAGAACCCGGGCGGGTTTCGATTTCTTTCAGGGACTCTTCAAAGAGTTGAGCAAAAGATTCAGTCATATTGATAATCTTCAGGATTCTTCAATTTAACGTCCACCTGGCTTCATGCCGGATGGGGTTGTTTCACATGCCTGCTCACACTCCATTGCAGCAGGTACTACGAATTCGGTCGCTTACGCGAGAGCCAATTTTTGGCGAGCATATTGTAGCGCTTTCTCAATCACTTGCTCAATACTTAAACTGGTTGAATCCAGTACTAAAGCATCGGCAGCGGGAACCAGCGGTGCAACAGGGCGGTTTCGATCGCGATCGTCACGTTCCTTTATCTCGGCCAAAAGGCGTTCAAAGTTAACACTAAAGCCCTTCTCCTGCAACTGTAGCATGCGTCGATGCGCACGCTCTTCAGAAGAGGCGTCAAGAAAAATTTTTACCGGCGCATCCGGAAAAACCACCGTCCCCATATCACGCCCGTCGGCGATAAGACCCGGCGCGTCACGGAATGCGCGCTGACGGCGTAATAACGCTTCACGCACTCGCGGAAAAGCCGCAATCTGCGAGGCCGCATTCGCCACGTCTTGCGTACGGATTTCGCTGCTGACATCTTCACCTTCCAGAATGACTTCCAGATGGCCATTTGTTGACACAAAACGCACATCCAGGTGTGCTGCCAGCGGAACCAAAACATCTTCGGAAGAAACATCGACATGGTGATGCAGCGCGGCCAGCGCCAGAACACGATAAATTGCGCCTGAGTCCAACAGATGCCATTGCAACGCTTCCGCCATTGCCTTGCAAAGCGTGCCTTTACCCGCGCCGCTTGGCCCATCAATGGTGATTACCGGGGCAATTGCCGTCATCTTTCTCTCCTTAATCAAGGCATACCGTTACATAACCGCGCGCATTATACGCGCCAATGGTCACAACCGTTACTGTTGCGTGCGAATAACCGAAGAGGATGCAGCTGAGTGTAGAATAATTGCGCGGGAAGCGGGCTGATTTACACCAGCCCGCAAGAAGATGAGTTATGCCAGCGTACTAATACGGGCTAATTGCTCGAAATAATCCGGGAAGGTCTTCGCTGTACATTTCGGATCAAGAATGGTGACCGGCGTATCAGACAGCGCTACCAGCGAGAAACACATCGCCATACGGTGATCGTTATAAGTCCCTATTTCCGCAAGCTGCAGTTTGGCAGGCGGTGTCACGCGAATATAGTCTTCGCCCTCTTCCACTTCGGCCCCGACTTTACGCAGCTCTGTCGCCATCGCGAACAAACGATCGGTCTCTTTCACGCGCCAGTTATAAATGTTGCGCAGAGTGGTCGTGCCTTTGGCAAACAGCGCTGTCGTCGCGATAGTCATTGCCGCATCGGGAATGTGGTTCATATCCATATCGATGGCGTTCAACTCGCCACGCGTGCAGGCAATATAATCATCGCCCCAGACAACGGTTGCGCCCATTTTTTCCAGCACATCGGCAAAACGAATATCGCCCTGCACGCTGTTACGGCCGATACCTGTGACTTTCACCGTACCGCCTTTGATGGCGCCGGCCGCGAGGAAATAAGAAGCTGAAGACGCATCGCCTTCGACCAGATAATGGCCCGGTGACTGGTATTGCTGCGCACCACGCACAACAAAGCGTTGATATTGCTGGTTTTCAACCTCAACACCGAAGGTCTTCATCAGATGCAGCGTGATATCAATATACGGTTTGGATACCAGGTCACCTTTGATGGTGATAACCGTGTCGTTGGGTGCCAACGGGGCGGCCATTAGCAATGCGGTTAAAAACTGGCTGGAAACGCTGCCGTCGACGCTGACTTCACCGCCAGTAAAGCCACCGCGCAGATGCAGCGGCGGATAATTTTCCTGTTCGAGGTAGTCAATCTTTGCCCCGCCCTGACGAAGCGCATCGACCAGATGGCCAATCGGACGCTCTTTCATACGCGGCTCGCCAGTCAGCACAATATCGTTTTCGCCAAGGCACAGCGCAGCAGCCAACGGACGCATGGCGGTTCCTGCATTACCCAGAAACAGCTCCAGTTTTTCGGCTGAATGCAGCGGACCGTCCCCCCCTGTCACTTCACAACGGGTACGATCGGCAGACAACGTGTAATGAACCCCCAGCGCGCTGAGGGCATTGAGCATGTGGCGCACATCATCACTGTCCAGCAGGTTAGTCAGAACAGTCGTGCCACGAGCGAATGCAGCCAGCAACAAGGCGCGGTTGGAGACACTTTTTGAACCAGGCAGATTGATGGTGCCATCTACTCGCGCGATGGGTTGTAACGTCAGGGATTCCATGAAACTTCACTCTCAACAAACAGAAGAAAACCCCCGCAGTAAAACTACGGGGGTACGTCAAAACAGTGTAATTAACCGTGGCGGCGTTCGAAATCGACCATAAAGTCAGTGAGCGCCTGTACGCCCGCCAGCGGCATCGCATTATAGATAGAGGCGCGCATCCCGCCGACAACACGGTGGCCTTTCAGCGCATGCAGACCCGCAGCGAACGACTCCTCAAGGAAGACTTTATCAAGCGCGCTGTCCGCTAACTGGAACGGCACATTCATGCGTGAACGGTTCGCTTTCGCGACGTCGTTGCGATAGAAATCGCTGTTGTCGATCACCCCGTAGAGCAACTCGGCTTTTTGCTGGTTAATTTTATCCATTGCCGCCACACCGCCCTGTTTTTTCAGCCACTTAAACACCAGCCCGGAGAGATACCAGGCAAAGGTTGGCGGCGTGTTAAACATTGAGTCGTTTTCATTCAGCACGGTGTAATCAAGGATCGACGGGCAAGCCTGATGCGCTTTACCCAGCAGATCTTCGCGCACAATTACCAGCGTCAAACCTGCCGGGCCGATATTTTTTTGCGCACCTGCATAGATCACACCGAAGCGGCTTACGTCAATCTGACGAGAGAGAATTGTTGAGGAGAAGTCAGCGGCGACGATCACATCACCGAAGTCCGGCGTTTCATCGATCGCAATACCGTCAATCGTTTCATTCGGACAGTAATGCAGATAGGCCGCATTATCGCTCAATTGCCAGTCACGCATCGGTTTCACCGCACGCAAACCATCAACAGTGATTTTGGCGTCAATAACGTTCGGTGAGCAGTATTTTTTCGCTTCTTTAACCGCGCTCGCCGCCCAGTAGCCCGCATCAACGTAATCAGCGGTGGTTTTATCGCCCAATAAGTTCAGCGGAACGCCCGCAAACTGGCCGCGTCCGCCGCCGTGACAGAACAGAACCTTATAGTTAGAGGGAATATTCAGCAGGTCGCGAAAATCCTTTTCTGCTTCTTCCGCCACGTGGATAAACTCTTTACCACGATGGCTAATTTCCATCACCGACGTTCCAAGACCTTGCCAGTCGCACAGCTCTTGTTGCGCTTGTTTGAGCACATCCGCCGGTAATACTGCCGGGCCAGAACTAAAATTAAAGACCTGAGTCATTTCCCCTCACCACGCTATAAAGCAATAAGTTATTCCTGTGACATCGGTTTTATCATTCAGCGCTACGCGCCGCAACGGGTAATGGGCGCCAGCGGCAAGATGTGCGCTAACTCACATAGCAGAAAGTTTTGTTTGCTCAGCGCAGACCCGATAAAAACGCTGTTATGTCACGCGAACGGCCCGGCTTGCCTTCGACCATTCCGGATTTGCACAACGCGGGCAAGATTGCTTTTCCCCTTTTTGCATGGCGACAATTTTACTGCAGCGGACACAAACATAGTCCCCCGCTTCGGGAACCTCTGTGAAACGCTCACTGCATCCTTCAGGCAAAATACATAACCCGGGTTTCACCTCATCGTCCGGGAAGTAGTAAACGCTAATTTGACCGTTGGTTTCCATTATTGCCAGGCGAATCTGTCCGAGTTGTTCCACGCCACTTAAACGCAGCTCCATAAAGAACTCGAATTCCGTCATGTTCTCCGCATGCACTTTTTCCCATGCCAGTTCGCCGTTCTCGACGATGACAACCGGTTTGCCTTCCAGCAAATCCTCCAGCTTTTCGCTGTGCGACATCAGCCACATCACAAACCGATAGAGCACCGCTAAAGTGATAAACACCACCAGCACTGGCAGCATTGGCACATCGTCGTAGAAAGCGACATCCCCGGCAGCCGATCCCAGTGTCAGGATTATCAACACCTCAAACAGGGACATCTGGCGTACGCCACGTCGCCCGGTGATTTTGAGAAATAAAAAGACCAAAACAAAGGTATAGAGACTACGCAGTGCGACTTCCCCGAGAAACTCAAGAGGGACCTTGTCGAGCGCCATACGCTGCAGATCAAACGCTTTCATTTTTTATGCCTGAACAGTTCGTTACTTTTCTTAATCATAGCCAGAAGTTTTATTTTCGTCGGTCAGACGTGGAAGATAGCGTCAGTCACGCAAAACCCGTATCATTGCGCGCTTTACGTACGAAAAAAGTGACCGCCATGACTCAAACATTTATTCCCGGCAAAGACGCCGCACTGGAAGATTCCATCGCCCGCTTCCAGCAAAAGCTCACCGATCTCGGCTTTAACATCGAAGAGGCCTCATGGCTGAACCCGGTGCCAAACGTCTGGTCTGTACATATTCGCGATAAAGAGTGCGCGCTGTGCTTCACCAACGGTAAAGGTGCGACCCAAAAAGCTGCGCTGGCCTCTGCGCTGGGCGAGTATTTCGAGCGTCTGTCCACCAACTACTTCTTCGCTGATTTCTGGCTGGGTGATGAAATCGCACAGGGCCCATTCGTTCATTACCCGAATGAGAAATGGTTCCCGCTGCCAGAAGATGACTCCCTGCCGGAAGGCATTCTGGATGCGCGTCTGCGCGCTTACTACGACCCGCAGAACGAACTGGCTGCCGGGATGCTCGTTGATCTGCAGTCCGGCAACGATGAGCGCGGTATCTGCGCCCTGCCGTTTACCCGCCAGTCTGATGAGCAGACGGTTTATATCCCGATGAATATCGTCGGTAACTTATACGTTTCTAACGGCATGTCCGCCGGGAATACGCGCAATGAAGCCCGCGTGCAGGGGCTGTCCGAAGTATTCGAACGCCATATTAAAAATCGCATTATTGCCGAGAGCATCAGCCTGCCGGAAATCCCGCAGGATGTGCTGGCGCGCTATCCGGGCGTTGTCGAAGCGATTGCCAAACTGGAAGCGGAAGGTTTCCCGATTTTTGCTTACGACGGTTCGCTGGGCGGTAAATATCCGGTTATCTGCGTTGTCCTGTTCAACCCGGCTAACGGCACCTGTTTTGCCTCTTTTGGTGCGCACCCTGATTTCGGCGTGGCACTTGAGCGTACCGTTACCGAGCTGCTGCAAGGCCGCGGGTTGAAAGATCTGGACGTGTTCACACCGCCAACCTTTGATGATGAAGAAGTGGCCGAGCATGCCAACCTCGAAACGCACTTTATCGACTCCAGCGGTTTGATCTCATGGGATCTCTTCAAGCAGGATGCGGATTATCCGTTTGTTGACTGGAGCTTCGCTGGCACGACGGAAGAAGAGTTCGCCACACTTATGGCTATCTTTAAGGCGGAAGATAAAGAAGTCTACATTGCCGATTATGAACATCTGGGCGTTTACGCCTGCCGTATTCTGGTGCCTGGCATGTCCGATATTTATCCGGCGGAAGATCTGTGGCTGGCGAACAACACCATGGGCAGCCATTTGCGCGAAACCATCCTCTCTTTACCAGGCAGTGAATGGGAAAAAGAGGAGTACCTCAACCTTATCGCACAGCTTGATGACGAAGGTCATGATGACTTTACCCGCGTTCGCGAACTGTTGGGTCTGGCGACCGGTAAAGACAATGGCTGGTACACGCTGCGCATTGGTGAACTAAAAGCGATGCTGGCGCTGGCAGGCGGCGATTTGGATCAGGCATTGGCCTGGACTGAATGGACGATGGAATTCAACGCCTCGATCTTTAGCGCCGAACGGGCCAACTACTACCGCTGCCTGCAGACATTATTGTTACTGGCACAGGAAGAGGATCGCGAGCCGCTGCAATACCTGAATGCATTCGTTCGTATGTATGGTGCACAAGCGGTTGAAGTTGCCAGCGCCGCGTTAAGCGGTGAAGCGCCGTTCTACGATCTCCAGCCTGCAGACGGTTCGCTGAAAGCCTTCCCTGCACACCAGTCTTTGTTAGCGGCTTACGAAAAATTACAACGCGCTAAACGTGCGTTCTGGTCGAAATAACGACAAGTAGTACGACAATATGTAGGCTTAATGAACGGTCTACGCTATATTACGGGGCAATTTCATTGCCCCTTTTTATTTATTATTTGGCGATGACAACCATATGTAATATTAAAGTTAAATATGGGTAAATATAATTATCCATTAAAACTAATATTGTTACTTATTATGGTGATTACTCCATTTTAATTAACTGTTGTTTGGGAGACCGCATAAAAAAATTCAACTCATTTTGTAATTCTTAAACTTTATTTTTATTTTGATAATCAACAAGTTACTCCGCAACCGTAGAAAAACCATACGCTTTGCGGTCCTATAAGCCAGGCGAGATATGATCCATATCAAATTCTCTTCTATAATGCTTTGTTAGTATCTCGTCGCCGACTTAATAAAGAGAGAGTTAGTGTGAAAGCTGACAACCCTTTTGATCTTATTCTTCCAGCCGAGATGGCCAAAGTTGCCGAAGAAGCTGGTGTCTATAAAGCGACTAAACATCCGCTTAAGACTTTCTATCTTGCGATTACCGCAGGTGTGTTTATCTCCATTGCTTTCGTGTTCTACATCACCGCCACCACAGGTACCGGCGCAATGCCGTACGGTATTGCTAAACTGATCGGTGGTGTCTGCTTCTCCCTGGGGCTGATCCTTTGCATCATTTGCGGTGCCGATCTCTTTACTTCAACCGTACTGATTGTCGTGGCGAAAGCCAGTGGGCGTATTACCTGGGGGCAGCTGGCCCGCAACTGGATTAACGTCTATATCGGCAACCTGGTGGGTGCGCTGCTGTTTGTGTTGTTAATGTGGTTGTCTGGCGAGTATATGGTCGCCAACGGCGGTTGGGGCTTAAACGTGCTACAAACCGCAGATCATAAAGTACACCACACCTTTGTTGAAGCTGTAGCGCTGGGCATTCTGGCTAACCTGATGGTGTGTATGGCCGTGTGGATGAGTTATTCCGGCCGCAGCCTGATGGATAAGGCCATGATTATGGTTCTGCCGGTGGCGATGTTTGTTGCCAGCGGTTTTGAACACAGTATTGCGAATATGTTTATGATCCCGATGGGTATTGTAATTCGAAACTTTGCAAGCCCGGAGTTCTGGACCGCCGTTGGCTCCAGCCCGGAAAATTTCTCTCACCTGACCATTATGAATTTCATCACTGATAACCTGATCCCTGTAACAATCGGGAATATCATCGGTGGAGGATTATTAGTCGGGTTGACATACTGGGTCATTTACCTGCGTGGCAACGATCATCATTAATGGTTGTTTCAGGCAGTAAATAAAAAATCCACTTAAGAAGGTAGGTGTTACATGTCCGAGCTTAATGAAAAATTAGCCACAGCCTGGGAAGGTTTTGCGAAAGGTGACTGGCAGAAAGAAGTCAACGTACGTGACTTTATCCAGAAAAACTACACCCCGTACGAAGGCGATGAGTCCTTCCTGGCTGGCGCTACTGAAGCGACCACCAAACTGTGGGACAAAGTCATGGAAGGCGTTAAACTGGAAAACCGCACTCATGCGCCAGTTGATTTTGACACCTCCGTTGCATCAACCATCACTTCTCACGACGCGGGTTACATCAACAAGTCATTAGAGAAAATCGTTGGTCTGCAGACTGAAGCTCCGCTGAAACGCGCAATCATTCCGTTCGGCGGTATCAAAATGGTTGAAGGTTCCTGCAAAGCGTACAACCGCGAACTGGATCCGCAACTTAAAAAAATCTTCACCGAATACCGTAAAACCCATAACCAGGGTGTATTCGATGTTTACACCAAAGATATTCTGAACTGCCGTAAATCCGGTGTTCTGACCGGTCTGCCGGATGCTTACGGCCGCGGTCGTATCATTGGTGACTACCGTCGCGTTGCGCTGTACGGCATCGACTTCCTGATGAAAGACAAATACGCTCAGTTCCAGTCTCTGCAGTCTGATCTGGAAAATGGCGTAAACCTGGAAGCGACTATCCGTCTGCGTGAAGAAATTGCTGAACAGCATCGCGCACTGGGTCAGATCAAAGAGATGGCAGCGAAATACGGTTGCGATATCTCTGGTCCGGCTACCAACGCTCAGGAAGCAATCCAGTGGACCTACTTCGGTTACCTGGCCGCTGTTAAGTCTCAAAACGGCGCTGCAATGTCCTTCGGCCGCGTATCCACCTTCCTGGACGTGTACATCGAACGTGACCTGAAAGCAGGCAAAATCACTGAGCAAGACGCTCAGGAAATGATTGACCACCTGGTCATGAAACTGCGTATGGTTCGCTTCCTGCGTACTCCTGAATATGATGAACTGTTCTCTGGCGACCCGATTTGGGCAACTGAATCTATCGGTGGTATGGGCGTTGATGGCCGTACGCTGGTTTCCAAAAACAGCTTCCGTTTCCTGAACACCCTGTACACCATGGGCCCGTCTCCGGAACCGAACATCACTGTTCTGTGGTCTGAAAAATTGCCGCTGAACTTCAAAAAATTCGCTGCGAAAGTCTCCATCGATACCTCTTCTCTGCAGTATGAGAACGATGATCTGATGCGTCCGGACTTCAACAACGATGACTACGCAATTGCTTGCTGTGTAAGCCCGATGGTTGTGGGTAAACAAATGCAGTTCTTCGGTGCGCGTGCTAACCTGGCGAAAACCATGCTGTACGCCATCAACGGCGGCGTTGATGAAAAACTGAAAATGCAGGTTGGTCCGAAATCTGAACCGATCAAAGGCGACGTGCTGAAATTCGACGAAGTGATGGATCGTATGGATCACTTTATGGATTGGCTGGCTAAACAGTACGTCACCGCGCTGAACATCATCCACTACATGCACGACAAATACAGCTACGAAGCTTCACTGATGGCGCTGCACGATCGTGACGTTATCCGTACCATGGCTTGCGGTATCGCTGGTCTGTCCGTAGCGGCTGACTCCCTGTCTGCTATCAAATACGCGAAAGTTAAACCGATTCGTGACGAAGACGGTCTGGCTATCGACTTCGAAATCGAAGGCGAATATCCGCAGTTTGGTAACAACGACGCTCGCGTTGATGATATGGCGGTTGACCTGGTTGAACGTTTCATGAAGAAAATTCAGAAACTGACAACTTACCGCAACGCTATCCCGACTCAGTCTGTTCTGACCATCACTTCTAACGTTGTGTACGGTAAGAAAACGGGTAACACCCCGGATGGCCGTCGCGCTGGTGCGCCGTTCGGACCGGGTGCTAACCCGATGCACGGCCGTGACCAGAAAGGTGCTGTTGCCTCTCTGACTTCCGTTGCTAAACTGCCGTTTGCTTACGCTAAAGATGGTATCTCTTACACCTTCTCTATCGTGCCGAACGCGCTGGGTAAAGACGATGAAGTCCGTAAAACCAACCTGGCTGGTCTGATGGATGGTTACTTCCATCACGAAGCGTCCATCGAAGGTGGTCAGCATCTGAACGTGAACGTCATGAACCGCGAAATGCTGCTCGACGCGATGGAAAACCCGGAAAAATATCCGCAGCTGACCATTCGTGTTTCTGGTTATGCCGTACGCTTTAACTCCCTGACTAAAGAACAGCAGCAGGACGTAATTACTCGTACTTTCACTCAGACCATGTAATGGTATTGACTGAAACTACGCAGTAAAAAGCGTATAATAAAGGCTCCACGACCGTGGGGCCTTTTTAACACATGAAGTGTGCTTCGTCAGCCATCTATACTTGCTGGATGTCTGCCAAAACAGACTTAGCGCAGAAGGAATTAAACTGCGCAGACACAGGCCCCGGATGGGCCACATCTGGAGAAAACACCGCAATGTCAGTTATTGGTCGCATCCACTCCTTTGAATCCTGCGGCACGGTCGACGGCCCGGGCATCCGTTTTATCACCTTCTTCCAGGGCTGCCTGATGCGCTGCCTGTATTGCCACAACCGCGATACCTGGGATACACACGGTGGCAAAGAGATCACCGTTGAAGAACTAATGAAAGACGTCGTTACTTATCGGCACTTTATGAACGCCTCCGGCGGGGGCGTCACGGCATCCGGTGGAGAAGCAATCTTGCAGGCAGAATTCGTTCGCGACTGGTTTCGTGCCTGTAAAAAAGAGGGCATCCACACCTGCCTCGATACTAACGGCTTTGTGCGCCGTTACGATCCGGTGATTGATGAATTGCTGGAAGTTACCGATTTGGTGATGCTCGATCTCAAGCAAATGAACGATGAGATCCACCAGAATCTGGTCGGCGTATCCAATCACCGGACCCTTGAATTCGCCCAGTATTTATCGAAGAAAAATATCAACGTCTGGATCCGTTACGTCGTGGTACCCGGCTGGTCTGACGATGACGATTCTGCCCATCGCCTTGGTGAATTTACCCGCGACATGGGCAACGTCGAGAAAATCGAACTCCTGCCCTATCACGAGCTGGGCAAGCATAAATGGGTGGCGATGGGCGAAGAGTATAAGCTGGATGGCATTCACCCGCCGAAGAAAGAGACCATGGAGCGCGTTAAAGGCATCCTGGAGCAGTACGGTCATAAAGTAATGTACTAAGCCATCCTGAGACAAAAAAGCCACAACACTCAGTTGTGGCTTTTTTATTTATCAAGCGGCGTATTTCAGGCGTGCGCCACCGGCGTTGGGTGATGTCCTGCTTTGCGCATCAGCATCACCAGATAGATAAACGACACACCCGCAATCATGATAAACAGCAAGCTATCTGAGTAGCTTTGCATCAGCATTGCGGTCAGCGTCGGACCAAGCAGGCTGCCAATGGTGTAACTCAGCAACAGCGCCTGGTTCATTGCCACCAGCTGGTGATGTTCCACTTTCTCACAGGCCCATGCCATCGCCACCGGGTACAGGGTAAAGCCTGCGGTCCCGAGCACAAAAAGCGCGGGAGCCATAGCGGCATTGCTCAACATCGCAAAACATCCCACGATCACGACAAACACCTGCACACGCAGCACCAGCAGGCGACCAAAACGATCTGCCAGCCGACCAATCGGCCACTGCCCTACAATACCGGCGCTAACCATCAGCGCCATCCAGAAACCAATCCCCGAATCGCTGATCCCCTGGTGCGAAAGATAAAGCGGCATCAAGCCGTACAGCGAACCAAGAATGATCCCGGAGATGATACAGCCATTCACGCCCAGGCGAGCATGGCGCAGGCGCAGCATCGGCCATACCGAGGTCGGAGCCTGCTCTTCACTCTGCTGGTTGACAATGCGAGTAAACAGCAGCGGCAGGATCGCCGTTAACACCAGCGCAGTCGTCCACGGCAGTACGCTCATCAGATCTGTCGGCAACTTACTGACCATCACCTGGCCAAGCACTGTGCCGACGTAGTAAACCATCATATAAGCTGCTAACAGGCGCCCACGATTGCGCGATGTGCCGCTGCACATCAGAGCACTTTCCACGACCACCCAAATCATCGCGCAGCCCACACCAGCGACAAAGCGCCAAACCATCCAGCTCCAGAAACCAATCATTAGCCCCAGGCCAACACAGCCTGCGGCAAAAATCAGCGAAGCAAGATAATAGCTGCGGTTAAAACCCAGACGGCGAATTAAACGGCCGGTCAGTAACGTACCCAGCAAATTGCCAGTGAAATAGGAAGAACCCACCATCCCAACCTGCCAGGTCGGTAAATTTTCGTGGGCGAGCCAGAGCGGTACGAGCGTATTTAGCGTCGCGATCGCCAGCGTCAACAGCATTAAGCCACAGAGCAATAGCAGCACTGGCCGGGTATAGATGGACATGGATAAAAACCGTGAGGAAGTTCAGTTTGCGTGCGCATCATGCCACCGGTAAGGACATTGTCAATCCACGGATTTTGGACGCTGACGTGTTTTGCACCACGACGATTCGTAAAACTTATCCAGCATTGGGCTTAAAAGAGAATGACATGATTCACACTATTGAAAATAAAAGAATACTTTTGCTAACAGGCAGAATTATCGGTCGAAAAAATTCATGATGAATGCCGACATAAAAAAGGCTGAAACTGGTACGGGAAAATGTGCAGTAAAAATTATTTCCCTGCACAGCAGGCTGCATGGATCTTATCCAGCAAGGACGTGCCAAAACCTGAAACAGAAACTTCAGCCAGTTCTCTGAACGTTAACCCCGAACCTGGTGCTCCCCCCGCGCACGGGGCGTTGTTTTTTAGTAAGCAATAAAAAAGCGCCCGCAGGCGCTTTCAGAATGAACATTCACTACAGGCAGATGATTAGCCGATAAACTCAAGGCCGTTCATGTACGGACGCAGTACTTCCGGCACTTCAATTCGACCATCAGCCTGCTGATAGTTTTCCATTACCGCCACCAGCGTACGGCCAACTGCCAGACCGGAACCATTCAATGTATGTACCAGGCGGGTTTTCTTGTCGGACTTGCTACGGCAGCGCGCCTGCATACGACGAGCCTGGAAATCCCAGACGTTAGAGCAGGAAGAGATTTCGCGGTAAGTGTCCTGCGCCGGTACCCACACTTCCAGATCGTAGGTTTTGCAAGCGCCGAAGCCCATATCACCCGAGCACAGCAGCACTTTACGATAGGGAAGCCCCAGCAGCTGCAACACTTTCTCCGCGTGACCCGTCATCTCTTCCAGCGCCGCCATGGAATCTTCCGGGCGAACGATCTGCACCATTTCAACTTTATCGAACTGGTGCATACGGATCAGACCGCGCGTATCACGCCCATAAGATCCCGCTTCTGAGCGGAAACATGGCGTGTGCGCAGTCATTTTGATCGGCAGATCATCTTCATCAATGATCTCATCACGCACCAGGTTTGTCAGCGGAACTTCCGCTGTCGGGATCAACGCGTAATTGCTACTGTCTGCTTCTTCTTCCAGCGGACGAGTGTGGAACAGATCACCCGCGAATTTCGGTAACTGCCCGGTGCCGTACAGCGTATCCTGGTTGACCAGATACGGAACATAGTTCTCTGCGTAGCCATGCTGTTCGGTGTGTAAATCCAGCATGAACTGCGCCAGCGCACGATGCATGCGCGCAATCTGCCCTTTCATCACTACAAAGCGAGAGCCGGTAAGTTTCACCGCTGCGGCGAAATCCAGCCCGCTGTGCATTTCACCCAGCGTCACGTGATCGCGAATGTCGAAATCAAATTTGCGCGGCGTACCCCAACGGCTGACCTCAACGTTGTCATTTTCGTCACGGCCGACTGGAACACAATCGTCTGGCAGGTTAGGGATTGTCAGCGCGATGTCGCGGATCTCCGCCAACAGAGTTTCCAGCTCCGCTTTAGCCGCGTCCAGCTCTTCACCCAGCTTGTTCACTTCCAGGCGTAAAGGCTCGATATCTTCCCCGCGTGCTTTCGCCTGGCCAATGGATTTCGATCGCGAGTTGCGTTCCGCCTGCAAGTTTTCCGTATTAACTTGCAAGACTTTACGACGCTCTTCAAGCGCGCGTAATTTATCTACATCCAGCTTAAAGCCCCGGCGTGCCAGTTTTTCAGCGACTGCGTCTGGCTCGGTACGCAGCAGATTGGGATCGAGCATGCTTTTCCTGTGCTTATCGAATTGAAATAAAAGAATACGACCGCAGCCTGCGGTCGATGGTGTAAGTCGTAACCTTACCGCAACGCCCGCACTAGCGATAGCGTTTTATAGGGCTTTTATGATCCTGTTCGGTAAGCCAGGCGAGCTTTTCGCCAATCTTACCTTCAAGGCCTCTTGTCGAGGGGTGATAATAGCGTGTCTGTGCCAGTTCTTGCGGGAAATACTCTTCACCAGCGGCATAGGCATTGGGTTCGTCATGAGCGTAACGATACTCCTGCCCGTAGCCCATCTCTTTCATCAGTTTGGTGGGTGCATTACGCAGATGAACCGGCACGTCATAATCGGGGCGATCGCGTGCATCCGCCAGCGCCGCTTTGAACGCGGTATAAACGGCATTGCTTTTCGGTGCGCAGGCAAGGTAGACAATCGCCTGCGCGATGGCACGTTCGCCTTCTGCAGGACCAACGCGCGTAAAACAATCCCAGGCGGCAATCGCGACCTGCATCGCACGCGGATCGGCGTTACCGACATCTTCAGAGGCAATCGCCAGGCAGCGGCGCGCGACATATAAAGGATCACCACCGGCCGTAATAATTCGCGCATACCAATAAAGCGCCGCATCCGGCGCACTGCCGCGGACCGATTTATGCAACGCGGAGATCAAATCGTAAAAACGATCGCCTTTATTGTCGAAACGGGCGCTGCGTTCACCGGCAATTTCCGTGAGCAGTTCTGGCTTTAATACACGCTTGCCGGAACTGTCGAGTTCCGCCATATCTGCCATCATCTCAAGCGTGTTAAGCGCCCGACGCGCATCACCGCCAACCAGCTCGGCAATCGCCCGCCGGGTTTCATCCGGCAGAACAATATCCTGCCCGCCGTAACCACGTGCTTTGTCTTCCATCGCCTGCGTTAAGACCTGCTCGATATCCTCGGTGGTCAGCGATTTAAGCAAATAAACACGCGCGCGAGACAGCAACGCAGAATTGAGTTCAAAAGAGGGGTTTTCCGTCGTCGCGCCAATAAACGTGATGGTGCCATCTTCAATATGCGGCAGAAAAGCGTCCTGCTGACTTTTATTAAAGCGGTGAACTTCATCGACAAACAGAATGGTACGACGTCCGGCGTTACGGTTTTGGCGCGCGCGCTCAATGGCTTCACGGATCTCTTTCACCCCGGAGGTCACCGCAGAGATACGTTCTACATCTGCACTGGCATAACGCGCTATCACTTCTGCGAGCGTGGTTTTGCCCGTTCCCGGCGGCCCCCACAGAATCATGGAGTGCAAATGCCCGGCTTCAATCGCACGCGGGAGCGGCTTACCCGGTGCAAACAGATGTTGCTGACCAATGTACTGCGCTAAATTTTCTGGCCGCATACGCGCGGCCAGAGGTTGAAACGCATTATCGGAAAAGTCGAGCGACATGTTACTCATGCACGCCTCTTACTTGCGCTGATCGTCAACCGTTACGCCCTTCGGCGGGGTAAAGGTAAATTTAGATGCATCAACAGTGCCGTTTTGCTGCGATTTAAGCTGATAGCTGCTGCGCTGATCGTCCTGCTCAATGGCGCTAAATTGATGGATTGTGCCATCACGCCCCACGTTGATGGTGAACTGTTTCAGGTTGCCGTTGTTGCCTTTCGGCGTCAGAACGAAATCGTCACCCTTTTGCTCAATATTGTACTGCT
Organism: Kosakonia pseudosacchari; assembly: GCF_900184035.1. Lineage (GTDB taxonomy): Bacteria > Pseudomonadota > Gammaproteobacteria > Enterobacterales > Enterobacteriaceae > Kosakonia > Kosakonia pseudosacchari. The sequence continues at coordinate 527,637 of NZ_FXWP01000013.1, read as the reverse complement.
GCCAGTCGCTTGCCTGATTACGGGCAATCAGCATAAACGGTGTGTTACCCGTGGCGTCTTTCAGCCAGGTTGCAGTTGCCTGTTCAACAAATGGGTTATAGAACCACAGCGTTTTACCATCTGACACCAGAACACTTTCATCCGGTTGGGTCATGTGCCAGTTGAACAGGTTCGGGCGTTTCACCCATAGATCGCCCTGACCTTCCTGCACCGCAGCACCGCTGCCATCGGTCACTTTTTGAGTGAAGGTAGCGTGAAAGCTGCTGACTTTATCGAGACGGCTTTTCAGGTCGCTGGAAGCATCCGCCCAGACATTGCTGACCAACAGACTACCCATTAATGCACAAACCAAAGCGACTTTTTTCATTGCTGTTCCTTAAATACGTCACTCCCGACATGGGAGAATACTTCTGTCACTCTAAGCACCATGTACCGGCAGCAACAGAAGAAAAGACTGAATTTCTATTGCGTTACATATTTTTGCAATCAGTCAAACGGCGGCGGTGCCAGCACTTCACGGTTTCCGTTATGCCCTTGTTCGCTGACGATCCCCTGGGCTTCCATCTGCTCAATGATGCGCGCAGCGCGGTTATAGCCGATACGGAACTGGCGCTGTACGCCGGAGATAGAGGCTTTGCGTTTTTCGGTCACGAAATTAACAGCCTGATCGAATAACGGATCCAGCTCTTCGCCCCCATCAAAACCGCCACCTGCACCGCCTTCGTTTTCGCTATCCGACGTAATGCCATCGACATACTGCGGACGCCCGCGCGCCTTCCAGTCCTGCACAACAGCATGCACTTCCTGGTCACGAACGAATGCACCATGTACACGTACCGGTGCAGAAGTCGAGTTCGGGCCGGAATAGAGCATATCCCCCATCCCCAGCAGCGATTCAGCACCGCCCTGATCGAGGATGGTACGTGAGTCAATTTTGCTCGAAACGGTAAACGCGATACGTGTCGGGATGTTGGCTTTAATCAGGCCTGTAATGACATCCACTGATGGACGCTGAGTCGCCAGCACCAAGTGAATGCCCGCAGCGCGCGCTTTTTGCGCAAGACGCGCAATCAGCTCCTCTACTTTCTTACCGACGGTCATCATCAAATCGGCGAATTCATCCACCAGCACCACGATATACGGCAGTTTTTCCAGCACCGGATGTTCGACATCCATGCTGTCACCCGGCTTCCAGTAAGGATCCGGGATCGGGCGGCCCATCCGCGCTGCTTCAGCGATCTTCTCGTTGTAGCCCGCCAGGTTACGTACTCCGAGCGCCGACATCAGCTTGTAGCGACGTTCCATTTCATTGACGCTCCAGCGCAAGGCGTTGGCAGCGTCTTTCATGTCGGTGACGACTTCGGTAAGCAGATGCGGGATCCCTTCATACACTGACAACTCAAGCATTTTCGGGTCGATCATAATAAAGCGCACCTCTTCCGGCGTCGCTTTATACAACATGCTGAGGATCATGGCATTCACGCCTACCGATTTACCGGAACCGGTCGTACCCGCAACCAACAGGTGTGGCATCTTCGCCAGGTCGGCTATAACCGGGTCACCTGCGATATCTTTACCCAGCACGACTGTCAGCGGCGACGGGTTTTCGCGGAATTTCACGCAATCCAACACTTCACGCAAGTAAACGGTTTGTCGTTTCTTGTTCGGCAGTTCCAGACCAACGTACGGTTTACCCGGAATAACTTCCACCACACGCACAGCAACGGTCGACAACGAACGCGCCAGATCGCGGGAAAGGTTCGAAATACGCGCAGCTTTCACACCAGGGGCGAGATTTAACTCAAAACGGGTGATAACCGGGCCAGGAGAATAATTGACCACATCAGCTTTGATGCGAAAATCCGCCAACCGCGCTTCCACCAGACGCGCCATCTGTTCCAGCGCGAACGTATCTACCGGTTCAACTTCCGCTGGCGGCTGCGTCAACAAATCCAGCGACGGCAGCGGTGTCGTCGGTTTTTGCATCGGGCGGCTGTCGCCATTACGCATTAGCAACGGGTGAATCAGACTCTCTTGCGGTTGTGCAGCAGGTTGCTGAACCGGCTGCTGATACTGCTGCGACTGTGCAGCTGGTTGATGCACCGGTTGCTGATAGTGCTGCGGTTGTGCAGCTGGTTGATGCACCGATTGCTGATAGTGCTGCGGTTGTGCAGCTGGTTGATGCACCGGCTGCTGATACTGTTGCGGCTGTGCAGTAGGTTGATGCGCCGACTGCGGATATTGCTGCGGCTGTGCAGCTGGTTGATGCGTCGGCTGTTGATAGTGTTGTGGCTGTGCAACAGGCTGATGAGCGGGCTGCTGATAGTGCTGCAGCTGTGCATATGATTGGTGAGCGGGCTGCTGATAATGCTGCAGCGGTTGTTGGTGGTGCTGCACAGCAGACGGTTCCTGCTCCGGCATCACGCCAGGTGTGAACAGCGGTTCGCCTGGACCATCATCTACCAGCGTCTTCATTGGTGAGAACGCAAAGTCCTCCGGCATAAATGCTTGCGCCGCGGCAGGCTGTTCACCTGCATACCGCTGCTGCTGCGACGCCGCAAACTGACGTGCAAGCTCCGCCTCTCCTGCGTCTTCTTCACTCGGTACAGCATGCTGCGACTGGAATTGCGGCGTTTCATGCTGGAATCCATCACCATAGCGATCATGCTGCGTAGCGGCAAACTGGCGTGCCAGTTCATCCTGCTGCTGCATATCAGCGGCGTCTTCTGAGAATTGATCATTATGATGGCGCGTTTCATCTTCTTCGCGCGCGCGTTCTTCGGCCATCCGTTGAGACGGCAGCTTGATGCCATAAGAAGCCAGTTCACGGCGCGTCGGTACACGCACCCGGTTCGGACGTGGCAGTTGCGGGCCAATTCCCTCTTTCACCTGCGGACGCGGCGTACCACCCGCTGCAAGGCTGAAAACCGGACCTGCGGCTGTTGCTGCGGCGACACTACTGGTGACCTGCTGCACCCCGGCGGCAACTGGCGCAACGGTTGCTTCAACAGGCGGTATCGACGGCATTGTCGGCGCAGCCGGTTTTGAAACCGGCTCGATATTTTCAGGCTCAGGAATCGGCTGATACCACGCCGCCAGTTGCTCACGCTCACGCGCGCGTTTCTCCTCTACTTCCTCAAAGTAATAAAGAGGAGGACGAGTCTGTTTCACTTCTTCAACCACAGGCTCAGGCTCGACAACGAGTTCAGGCGCCGGGGAGATTTGCGGCTGCGGCTCACTCTGCCATGGCAGCGGATCATGTACCGGCTGCGAATAAACCTCATTTTCTTGCGGCTGTGCTGTCACCGGAGCTTCTGGCATCCAACTATCCTGCGCGACAGGCTGTTGCCACTGTGGCTCAGCGTATTGTGCAGCCGGATATTCAGCTTCGTGTGAAACCGATTGGTTTGATACAGGCTGGTAAGATGCGAGAGAGTTCTGCTCTTCTGGCGTTGGCTGATACGCAGCGGTCTGTTGAACAGGCGGCTGAGCATAGGGCCATTCACTATCCTGCGGTGCCTGCACAACCGGGTCAACCGGCGCGGCATAAGCCTGCGCAGCGACAGTCGTCGCGGCTGCAGCGGTGGCCACTGGTGCCGTTATGCTGCGACCGTTGAGCAGAGGATCGTATTCTTGTTCAGATTCAGTTGCACGATGTCCGGAGAACAACACATCGTCAGCGTCCGCAGGGACACCACGAGCGCTATAAGCAATATCGTCTTCATCGTCATCCATGCGCTTACCGGAGAACAACGCCTCATCGGTTTTACGCCCCATAGGGTTAGCGAATTTTTCAGCAACACGTTTACGCCTTGCCAGGGCACCACGCAGGATACGCGCACGACGAGATTCTCGCGGAGCATCCATGTCGCCTGCATCCTCGTCATCATCTTCATATTCGTCGTCATCAACCCAGGTGTCATCCCGGCGGGTACGATTACTGGCAAAAGTGAGAATATTGAGGATCACACTGCCAATTTTCTCGGCAATGGTCACCCATGACCACCCGGTGAACAGCGTCAAACCGGCGGCCCAGATACAGAGCAGCGCCAGTGTACCGCCACTGCTACGCAGCAAAGGTTGTAGCGTGGTACTTAGCAAGCTGCCAATAACACCGCCGGAGGCGAAATACCAGATATCATCCGCATTAATCGCCGCCAGGCCACAAGAAGTGAGGATCAGCGCCAGCGCGCCAATCATGCGCAGCGATACGGCAAAATAGTCGATATAGTCTTCACTGGCCCGATGGCGATAAGCAAACCAGCAGCCGCCGATAATAATCACCGGGATGGTATAAGCCATGATGCCAAAAATGAAAAACAGCGTATCGGCAAGCCACGCGCCAGGCACGCCGCCAAGATTATGGATAGGCTCATGCCAGGCCGTTTGCGACCAACTCGGATCGGACGGGTTAAAGCTAAGAAGCGCTGCCATTAACCAGACGGCAGAAAGTGAAACGAGGATCAGCAACGCCTCCAGGAGTCGACGTCCGCTGCTTAACTTGGTCAGTGTGACTTCTTTGTCTTCGGTGTATTCCTGGCTCAAGACAGGCTCTCCAGGTCCTTGATGCTAAAACGGACAACAGCGCCGGGTCTCCCCGGCACTGTTGCTGTATGGATTAACAGGAGTGTAATCAAAAAACAGCGATTTTGCACCTGTTCCGTATTAGCGCGTCTTAATTACCAGACGATTGCTCTGTTTGACTTCTTCCATTACCACATATGTGCGGGTGTCGTTAACGCCCGGCAGACGCAACAGGGTTTCCCCTAACAGTTTGCGGTAGGCCGACATATCCGGCACACGCGTCTTCAACAGGTAGTCGAAATCGCCTGAAACCAGATGACACTCTTGAATCTCTTCAAGTTTTTGCACGGCGGCATTGAATTGTTCAAACACATCCGGCGCGCCACGATTCAGAGTAATCTCAACAAATACCAGAAGTGATGCATCCAGATAATGCGGGTTCAGCAGCGCCGTATAGCCCTGAATAAACCCTTGTCTTTCCAGCCTGCGCACACGCTCAAGGCATGGCGTTGGGGAAAGCCCCACTCGTTTAGAAAGCTCGACGTTGGAAATACGCCCATCTTTTTGCAATTCGTTCAGAATATTACGATCGATGCGGTCGAGATCTTTGCCAGGGCGCTTCTTGCTATCTACCATTATTATTGTCTCTCTGTATTCCTTCCCTACTCCTGTCTTGACCCTGTGCACTTCACTGTTCAGAGTCTTTGCCCGTCGCGCTACGCGGCGCGTAATGTTAATTAGCGCGTCACGTAATCCCAGGGGCAGTATTGAGAAGACCGTTGCCAGGGGCAGCTATCGATATCACGAATGGCGTCTGTCCACGCCATACGTAGATTTCGCTAGCCCGGTAAAAATGGCATTTACATGCATGAACTTGCGTCACGCGCGAAACACTGCTTTTTTTCTTCCTTTGATGTTTTCGCAAATGCGCAGGGGATTGTCAAAGCAAAACATCTTTTTTTAGTACAACATGCCAGATATTCATCAGGGTCGTTCCCTAATCATCATTTTATCACCTTATAACTGCCCCTTTTTCAGTAGGAATTATTATGTTTCACCTGTGAATTCGTAGTCAGCCATTGGTCATTTCTATTACACATATCGTTAACAAAATCGCTGCGCCCTTTTTTTACGCCAGTAAATTCCCTACAATCCAGCCCAATGTCTGCCAAACAACAATGAGGATCTCATGGGTACGGCCAAACACAGTAAGCTGCTTATCCTTGGTTCAGGCCCTGCCGGTTATACCGCTGCGGTCTATGCTGCGCGCGCAAACCTGCAGCCGGTTCTGATTACCGGTATGGAAAAAGGCGGCCAGCTCACCACCACCACTGAAGTGGAAAACTGGCCGGGCGACCCGCACGATCTGACCGGGCCACTGCTGATGGAACGCATGCATGAGCATGCCACCAAATTTGATACCGAAATCATTTTCGATCACATCAACAGCGTGGATTTGCAAAATCGTCCGTTCCGCCTGACTGGCGACAGTGGCGAGTACACCTGCGACGCATTGATTATCGCCACTGGCGCGTCTGCGCGTTATTTGGGCCTGGCGTCTGAAGAAGCGTTCAAAGGCCGCGGCGTTTCCGCCTGCGCAACGTGTGACGGTTTCTTCTACCGTAACCAGAAAGTCGCGGTGATTGGCGGTGGTAACACTGCAGTAGAAGAAGCGCTATATCTGGCAAATATTGCCTCTGAAGTGCATCTGATCCATCGCCGTGACACGTTCCGCGCAGAAAAAATCCTTATCAAACGCCTGATGGATAAAGTGGAAAGCGGTAACATCGTGCTGCATACCCACCGTACACTGGAAGAGGTGACGGGTGACCAGATGGGCGTTAGCGGCCTGCGTTTACGCGATACGCAGAATGCAGATAACGTCGAATCACTGGAAGTTGCAGGTCTGTTTGTGGCTATCGGTCACAGCCCGAACACCGCCATCTTTGAAGGTCAACTGGCGCTGGAAAACGGCTACATCAAAGTGCAGTCCGGTATTCATGGCAATGCCACGCAAACCAGCATTCCTGGCGTCTTTGCTGCCGGTGATGTCATGGATCATATTTACCGTCAGGCGATCACTTCTGCAGGTACAGGCTGTATGGCAGCGCTGGATGCAGAACGCTATCTCGACGGGCTTGCTGAACGTAAATAATCTTTACAACTCAGTAACAAAGGTAAAAAAGGCGACTATAAGTCGCCTTTATTTTTGCCCCGATGTAACATTGCGCCAGCTCAAAAATTCGATAACTTCACCTGCAAAGCGCGCAATGAACAAAACCCGTCAACAAGAACTGACCCGCTGGTTAAAACAGCAAAGCATTATTTCCCGTCGCTGGCTGACACTCTCCCGCCTGCTTGGCGTGGTCAGCGGCGTGCTGATCGTCGCGCAAGCGTGGATTATGGCGCGTATTCTGAACCATATGATTATGGAGAATATCCCACGCGAAGCCCTGTTACTGCCATTTATCTTGCTGATCCTGATTTTTATCCTGCGCAGTTGGGTGGTCTGGCTACGTGAACGCGTCGGTTTCCATGCGGGTGCGCATATTCGTTTCGAAATCCGCCGGCAGGTCCTTGATCGGCTCCATCAGGCCGGCCCGGCGTGGATCCAAGGAAAACCCGCCGGAAGCTGGGCTACGCTGATACTTGAGCAAATCGATGACATGCACGATTTCTATGCCCGTTATTTACCACAAATGGCACTGGCGGCGAGCGTTCCGCTGCTGATTGTTATTACCCTGTTTCCGATTAACTGGGCTGCGGCACTGATATTGCTCGGTACAGCGCCGTTAATTCCGCTCTTTATGGCGATGGTCGGCATGGGCGCGGCGGACGCCAACCGTCGTAACTTCAAAGCGCTGGCTCGTCTGAGCGGCCATTTCCTTGACCGCTTACGCGGGATGGAGACGCTGCGCATTTTTGGCCAGGGTGCCGCGGAAACAGAAAATATTCGTCATGCCTCGCAGGATTTTCGCAGCCGTACCATGGAAGTGCTGCGCATGGCCTTCTTATCTTCCGGTGTGCTGGAGTTCTTCACCTCGTTATCAATTGCATTGGTGGCGGTCTATTTCGGTTTCTCCTACCTTGGCGAGCTGAATTTTGGTCACTACGGGGCTGGTGTGACCTTGTTCGCCGGTTTTCTCGCGTTAATTTTGGCCCCCGAGTTCTTCCAGCCGCTGCGCGATCTCGGTACCTTTTATCACGCTAAAGCCCAGGCGATTGGCGCAGCGGATAGCCTGAAAACGTTTATGGAAGCACCGCTCGCCCATCCACAGCGGGGCGATATTACGCTGAAAACTGATGAGCCGGTAACGCTGACGGCGAGCAATTTGCTGCTGAAATCTCCCGAAGGCGCGATACTCGCCGGGCCACTCAATTTTTCCCTGTCCGCTGGTCAGCGCGTCGTCGTGGTAGGAAGAAGCGGCTCGGGCAAGAGTTCGCTGATCAATGTGCTTTCTGGTTTTCTGCCTTATGAAGGTTCATTGCGTGTTAATGGCGTCGAACTAAGTGAGTTAGATCCGGATAGCTGGCGCGACGCGATAAGTTGGGTTGGGCAAAATCCGCAACTTCCCGCCAGCACATTGCGCGAAAATGTGTTGCTCTCACGGCCCAATGCCAGCGATGCAGAGTTGCAAGCCGTTCTGGATAAAGCGTGGGTCAGCGAGTTTCTGCCACTGCTGCCAGAGGGGCTGGAGACGCAGCCTGGCGATCAGGCGGTACGTCTCTCGGTTGGCCAGGCGCAGCGCGTGGCCGTTGCCCGTGCACTGCTCTCTCCCTGTAAACTGCTGCTACTGGATGAGCCTTCCGCCAGCCTTGATGCCCACAGTGAACAACGCGTGATGCAGGCACTTACCGAGGCCTCACGCCAGCAAACGACGCTGATGGTGACGCACCAGTTAGAAAATCTGGCTGACTGGGATGCTATCTGGGTCATGCAGGATGGCCAGATTATGGAACAAGGCAGCTACGCCGAGCTCGTTGCTGCGCAGGGGATCTTTGCGGATCTCCTTGCCCATCGCCAGGAGGAGATTTAAATGCGCGCATTACTGCCTTATCTTGCACTGTATAAACGCCATAAATGGATGCTGATGCTTGGCGTTATCCTCGCCGTTATCACTTTGCTTGCCAGCATAAGCCTGCTGACGCTCTCCGGCTGGTTTCTCTCTGCGTGCGCCGTGGTTGGCGTCGCGGGCATCTACAGTTTTAACTATATGCTGCCCGCGGCCGGTGTTCGTGGCGCAGCGATTATTCGTACGGCCGGGCGCTATTTTGAACGGCTGGTCAGCCATGATGCGACGTTTCGCGTACTGGAACATTTGCGCGTTTCGACATTCAGTAAACTGCTCCCCCTCTCTCCTGCCGGGCTGGCGCGTTTTCGCCAGGGTGAGTTGCTCAACCGGGTCGTCGCCGATGTCGACACGCTCGATCACCTTTATCTGCGCGTAATCTCCCCGCTGATCGGCGCACTGGTGGTCATCATCGTTGTCACACTGGGTTTAAGCGTACTGGATATACCGCTGGCGCTGATGTTGGGCGGTATTATGCTGGCAACCTTGATTATCCTGCCGCCGTTATTTTACCGCGCGGGTAAACCAACCGGCGAAAGTCTGACTGCCCTGCGCGGTCAGTATCGCCAGCAATTAACCAGCTGGCTGCAGGGTCAGGCCGAGTTAACTATTTTTGGTGCCAGCCAGCGCTATCGCGAACAGTTAGAAAACACCGAACTCAGCTGGCATGACGCCCAGCGCCGTCAGTCCGATCTGAGTGCCGTTTCGCAGGCCGTGATGCTACTAATCAGCGGCGCGGCAGTGTTGGTTATGCTGTGGTTTGCTTCCGCCGATATTGGTGGTAACACCCAGCCGGGCGCATTGATTGCGCTGTTTGTCTTCTGTGCGCTTGCAGCTTTCGAAGCGCTGGCCCCGGTAACCGGTGCGTTCCAGCATATGGGCCAGGTTATTGCTTCCGCCATGCGCATCACGCAGGTAACGGAATGCCAGCCGGAAGTGACGTTCCCGCAAAATAGTGCCGCCACACCAACAAATGTTGCCGTGCAATTCGATGCCCTGACGTTTAACTACCCAGGCCAACCGCAGCGCGCGCTGGAGGCAATTTCTTTATCGATTGCTGCCGGAGAACATGTGGCGATCCTTGGTCGAACCGGGTGCGGCAAATCCACATTATTACAATTACTGACGCGCGCATGGGATCCGCAGCATGGAGAGATTCGTCTCAATGACCAGCCGCTGACAAGCTTTGCGGAAGCTGATTTACGCAAACTTATCAGCATGGTGCCGCAGCGCGTGCATCTGTTTAGCGCGACGCTGCGTGATAACTTATTGCTGGCCTCGCCGCAGGCCAATGACGATACACTGAGTGCGATGCTAACCCGCGTCGGGCTGGAAAAACTCCTTGAGGATAATGGGCTGAATGCCTGGCTCGGCGAAGGTGGACGCCAGCTCTCCGGGGGCGAATTGCGCCGTCTGGCTATTGCTCGCGCACTCTTGCATGATGCGCCGTTGGTGCTTCTGGACGAACCGACCGAAGGTCTGGATGCTGCGACCGAGAGCCAAATCCTTGAATTACTTGGCGAAGTGATGAAGGGCAAAACGCTGCTGATGGTCACACACCGTCTGCGTGGGCTGGCACGTTGCGATCGGATAATTGTGATGGACAACGGGCAAATAATTGAGCAAGGTAATCACGCAGCGTTAATGGCGAAACAGGGTCGGTACTACCAGTTTAAGCAGCGTCTGTAGTGGCTATTGGTCATTTTGCCGTTTCTGTAACGGCAACGCTAAAGTGAAACGGCCAAAATGACGATAGTAAGTAGGGTCCCTTGTCGCGTTGTGGAGCACAGAAGTCATGCGCCTGGTGCAGCTCTCTCGTCATTCTATCGCTTTTCCTTCGCCCGAAGCGGCGTTGCGTGAACCCAACGGGCTGCTGGCGCTGGGCGGCGATCTCAGCCCGGCGCGTCTGTTGATGGCCTACCAGCGAGGCATCTTTCCCTGGTTCTCGCCCGGTGATCCCATCCTGTGGTGGTCGCCCGATCCTCGCGCCGTACTGTGGCCTGCAACATTTCATGTCAGCCGCAGTATGAAGCGTTTTCATAAAACCTCTCCCTATCGCGTAACGCTGAATCATGCTTTTGGTCAGGTGATCGATGGCTGCTCGCAGGATCGCGATGAGGGCACGTGGATCACGCCTGACGTGGTGATGGCTTATCATCGCCTCCACGAGCTTGGGCATGCGCACTCAATTGAAGTCTGGGAAGGTAACGAACTGGTGGGTGGCATGTACGGTGTATCGCAAGGTGCGCTGTTCTGCGGTGAATCAATGTTTAGTCGCCGTGTAAATGCCTCCAAAACCGCGTTGCTTGTTTTTAGCGGTGAATTTGTACGCATGGGCGGCGAGTTAATTGATTGCCAGGTGCTGAACAGCCATACTGCGTCGCTCGGCGCCATTGAGATCCCGCGTCGGGATTACCTTTTACATCTTGAGAAAATGCGCAAACTTCCGCTCCCTTCCCACTTCTGGGTGCCCCGAACGCTGTTTTCATCGCTCTGACGAATGTTTTCGGCACATTTTTTATCAGGGTGTTATAATGGACGCTCAGAGCAGCTTTTGCCTGTTGCCCCGCCCCACCCGGGAATTGTTCGTATCAGGGATGCCCTTCGTTTTACTCCACCGCTCCCCTTTACGGTTGCGCTATTAGCGCGTCCTGGCTGTTGGCGTGAGGGTAACTGGCAAAAGTCGTTTTGCTGCGTTTTATCAGCGCAAATCTTTACTTAACACACGAACTTCGGCATTATCTTGCCGGTTCAAAAATTATGGTAGTGATACCCCCGAGGATTAGATGGCCAAAGAAGACAATATTGAAATGCAGGGCACCGTTCTAGAAACGTTGCCTAATACGATGTTCCGCGTAGAACTGGAAAACGGTCACGTGGTCACTGCGCATATCTCCGGCAAAATGCGTAAAAACTACATCCGCATTCTGACGGGCGATAAAGTGACTGTGGAACTGACCCCGTACGACCTGAGCAAAGGCCGCATTGTCTTCCGTAGCCGCTAAGATCTTCCATCAGCACAGCTAAGTGCACCTATTTTAAAGGCCGGGTAATTCCCGGCCTTTTATTATGTTTAACTAGATACGCTCAATTATTAATGCTATCCCCTGCCCTCCGCCGATACACAGCGTCGCCAGGCCTGTTGTTTTATTCCGCCGCTGTAATGCGTGAACCAGTGTCACCAGAATGCGCGCACCGCTTGCGCCGATGGGATGCCCCAGTGCAATAGCGCCACCATTGACATTAACCTTGTCTGGCGGGAAATCCAGTTCTCTGGCAACAGCCAGATATTGCGCCGCGAAGGCTTCGTTAGCTTCGATTAAATCCAGATCGCCAACGGTCATTCCGGCTTTAGCCAACGCACGTTGCGTGGCAGGTATTGGTCCTAATCCCATCATGGTGGCATCCACCCCTGCCGATGCCCAACTTTTGAGCCGCGCAAGTGGTACCAGCTCCTGAGCGCGTGCCGCTTTTTCTGACATCAATACCAGTGTTGCCGCGGCATCGTTAATACCAGAGGCATTTCCCGCTGTCACGGTGCCCGCTTTATCAAACGCCGGACGCAGTGTCGCCAGTGAAGCAGCATCGACTTCCGATCGCGGAAATTCATCAGTATCGAACTGGCGCGTCTCTTTTTTATATTTTACGGAAAGCGGTACAATCTCGCTGGCGAAATGGCCCGCGCGAATGGCGGCAATTGCTTTTTGTTGTGATGACAGGGCAACCTGATCCTGCTCCTCACGGCTTAACTGATAGCGCTTAGCAATATTTTCCGCAGTAATCCCCATATGGTACTGATTGAAAGCACACCATAAGCCGTCGTTAATCATTACATCCGTCAGCTCGCCGTTACCCATGCGATAACCCTGACGGGCGCGGGAGAGAAGATAAGGTGCGGCGCTCATATTTTCCATGCCGCCAACAATACAAGTCTGATTATCACCACTCAGAATTGACTGCGCGCCAAGTATCACGGTTTTCAAGCCGGAGCCACACACTTTATTGACGGTAAAGGAAGGGACAGAGTCAGGTAAACCAGCGTGACGAGTAACCTGGTGGGCCGGGTTTTGCCCCAACCCAGCCTGCAATACGTTGCCGAGAATCACCTCGTCAATGTTAATTTCTGCCGGTAACTCCATCAGATTTGCCCGCACACTGGCCGCGCCCAGCATTACGGCGGAGATCTCAGCCAGGCTTCCGCCAAATTTACCAATAGGTGTGCGCTTTGCGCTTACAATCACTACGGAGTCGGTCATGGCTGTTCCTCCATTGGCTGGACGATTTTCAAATGTTCCGAGAGTCGGAAATTGGCTTCCGTTCGCGCCCGCAGCTCATCCAGAGTGATCGTGTCGCTGATTTCGTCGAGTATCATCTCGCCGTTTACAAAGCTGAATACCGCGTATTCGGTGATAACTTTGCTCACTTTTCCAACAGCCGTTAAGGGGTAGTGGCAACGATGTAGTAGTTTCGGTTCGCCACTTTTGGCGCAATGCTCCATCGCAATGATGACTTTTTTCGCTCCGACCACCAGATCCATTGCGCCCCCCATACCCGGCACCATTTTTCCTGGCACCATCCAGTTGGCGAGGTTGCCCTGCTCATCGACCTGCAAGCCACCGAGCACACAAACATCAACATGCCCGCCGCGAATCAACGAAAAAGAGAAACAACTGTCGAATATCGAAGCGCCAGGTAAGATGCCACAAGGCTGTCCACCAGCGTTGACGAGGCTGGTATTGACCTCTTCTAGCGGTCCAAGGCCAAGAAAACCGTTTTCTGACTGCAACGTGACCTGAATATCATCCGCCAGGAAATTTGCCACCTGAGTCGGAAGGCCGATACCCAGGTTAACGACATCGCCATCACTCAGTTCTTGCGCGACACGTCGGGCAATACGCTCTTTTGCGTTCATCATTGCGCCTCCTCCATTACCAGGTAATCCACCAGCGCCCCCGGCGTTACGACTTGCTCTGGAAACACGCTTCCCAGGGGTTCAATGGAACTGACCTCCGCGACGACGATATCCGCCGCCAGCGCCATCACCGGGTTAAAATTTCGCGCGGTCAGGTCATAGGTGAGATTGCCAGCCTCATCAGCGGTCTTTGCCAGTAAAATGGCGAGATCGGCTCGCAAAGGGCGCTCAAGCAACCATTTCTCACCTTCAACCAGCACGGTTTGCTTGTTCTCTTCTACTACCGTTCCGAGACCTGTCTGGGTGAGAAAGCCGCCTAAACCGGCACCGCCCGCGCGGATCTGCTCGGCGAGCGTTCCCTGGGGAACTAACTGTACGTCCAGCTCATTGGAAATCATTTTTTTCCCGGTTTCCGGATTCGTGCCAATATGCGAGGCAACAACACGTTTGACTTGCCCACTAGAAATGAGCGGCCCAATGCCTTTATCAACAAACGCAGTGTCGTTACCAATCAGCGTTAACTCTTTTACACCTGAACGGATAATTTCGGCGACCAGATATTCCGGCGTGCCAACACCCATAAATCCGCCAAACATAATGCACATACCGTCGTGTAATAATCCGCGGAATTTTTCCGCCGTTATTTTTTTATTTCGCATTGTTGAGATCTTAATTTTTTGCAACAGCGCTCCCGTGGCGGAGTATTAACTCCGCCAGAGAAGTATGATTGCTTGGTTAGTGAAGATTAAATCGACATATCCAGCAGCGCTGAACTTAGCCCTTTTCCATGCATGTCCAGCGCCAGCGAACGCGTCACACCGCCGCCTAACGCTTTATGCATGACAAAATTCAACGCTCCCAGTTCAGGTAATTCGTAACGAATAACGTCACCATGAACAATATCGCCAAACCAGGCTTTTACTTTTTCAGCCGTAACCTGTTTAACTAATTTTTCATAATCTTCGGTACGCCAGGCAATTAGCGAAATATTGGAAATATTTCCTTTATCACCGGTACGGGAATGAGCAATTTCGCGAAGTTTCATTATTTACTCTCCAGGACGGTTATATGGTGTTGAACGCAGTCACGCGCTATAAGCGTGGAATCCATCGCCAGGATCTCTTTTACGGATTTCATAACGCCGCCGCCACCCGCTGGGCCGTTGGTATAGAGCGTTTCTACTTCATTACCTACATTCACAGCCTCGGCTCTGGTGGCGCAGCGGGCGGCAACTCGGGCACGAACTTCATAAGGATCGCTGTACTGCCCGCGCGTTTCACCATGCAGCGCATTGACGCCGATGAGATCAAATCGCGTTTCTTGCGGTTGAAAATCGCACAATGCAAAACGCTCGCGAACAATATCCAGCGCAAGGCGACCACGGCTTACCGCCCCAGGCCCTGCATAGGAAATCTCTCCCTCGCCAATAAAACCATCCAGATAACCAACAGAGACTTTAAGACTATCGGTACGCTGCGTACCGGTTGCACCCGTGACCGCCACGGCATCCTCTCCGACATGTTCAAAGCGGACATGGCTGAAATCCGCGACAACATCAGGCGTGAGATAGCGATCCGGTTGATGAATTTCATACAGCAACTGCTCTTTACACGTATCCACCGTGACCTGCCCGCCGGATCCAGCCACTTTCGTGATCGTTGCGCGGCCATCTTCACTCACCTCCGCCAGCGGGAAACCGAGCCGCGCCAGGTCAGGCACCTCTTTAACGCCTGGATCGGCATAATATCCACCGGTAATTTGCCCGGCACATTCCAGAAGATGGCCGATACAGGTTCCCTGGCCCAAGCGATGCCAGTCATTAGCGGCCCATTTAAATTCATGCATCATCGGCGCAAGAAATAATGATGGATCGGCAACACGCCCGGCGATAACCACATCGGCTCCCGTTTCCAGCGCTTCACACAACCCTGCCGCACCCAGATAAGCGTTCGCCGACAGAAGCGGTTTATCAAAGCGGGAAACCGGTTGCCCAGCTTCATCAAGAGTCAGATCCTTCGTGCGGATTAACGTCAGAACATCATCGCCTGTGATAACAGCCACTTTAAGACTGCTCAGACCGAGTTCTTGCGCCACTTTAATTACCGCATTGCCAGCGGCGATCGGGTTTGCCGAACCCATATTCGAGATAATGCGCACACCTTTGGCCTTACATATCGGTAACACTGCGTGCATCCGCGCTTCGAGCAATTCGTTATAACCTCTGTTCGCATCCTGCTGCTTTTGTTTTTGCCCGATGGCGATCGTGCGTTCGGCCAGACATTCGAAAACCAGATAGTCCAGCTCGCCTTTTTCGGCCAGCTCAACAGCGGGCTCTATTCGATCACCCGCATAGCCTGCACCGGAACCAATTCGGATTGTTTTCATTTTAGATCCTTCATTTTAAACATGATTTAACTATCAAAACGGGAATACACCGGCTAATGCGGCGGCAAATGTCATCACGACGCTGGCGGCCCATAGCACCGGGATAGAGAATTTTTGGTGATCCGCGAGATCGACACCCGCGAGGCTGACCAGCAAGAATGTTGCGGGCGTTAAAGGGCTGACCGGGAAGCCTGTCGTCATTTGCCCCAGAACGGAAGCTTGTGCAACCTGAATGGCGGGGATCCCCATCATATCAACGGTATGTGCGATAACCGGCATAATGCCGAAATAGTAGGAATCGGGGTCGAAAATAAGCGAGAGCGGCATGGACACCAGGCCGACGAGAAAAGGAATATGCGAAGCCAGCGCATCCGGCATAAACTCAACGGCGGCATGAGACATTGCTTTTAACATCCCCGCGCCGCCCATGATCCCGGTGAAGGCCCCCGCCGCGAAAAGGATACTCGCCATCATCAACGCTGCTTTCGCGTGAGCGTTAATGCGTTCTTTCTGCATCTCGACATTCGGGTAGTTGATCATCAGCGCTAGCGTCAGGGCGATCATAAACGCGACGGTAGGCGAAATGCGCGTAAAGACCATCGTGCTGATAACAGCCACCACGAGGCCAATATTGACCCAGAAAAGGTGAGGACGACGCAGCGCCTTCTCCTGATCGCTCAGCGATTTATGGTGTGAGATATCACCGACTGCGGCGGCGAAATGCGCGATGCCAAGTCGCTTCTCTTCGCGTTTTCCCCAGTACCAGCCCATCGCAACCATAAAGGCAAGCCCTGCGGCCTGAGCCGGAATAAGCGGGATAAAAAGATCGTGCGTGGTAACATTCAACGCGGCAGAAGCGCGGATCATCGGGCCGGTCCACGGTAAGAAGTTAACCCCGGCGCTCAGCGCGGTAATGCCAAGCAGGATCCGTTTATCCATACCAAGACGATTAAAGAGCGGCAGCATGGTGGGCACGGTAATTAAGAAGGTCACCGCGCCGTTACCATCCAGATGAGCAATCAGCGCCAGTACCCCCGTTCCGATGATGATTTTGACCGGGTTTGTCCCAACGAAACGCAGGATGCCGCGCACAATAGGGTCAAACATTCCGGCATCCGTCACGACACCAAAAAACGTGATAGCAAAGACGAACATCGCCGCCATTGGGGCTAGCTTGGTTATGCCTTCAACCACATATTTTGCAGTATCTGCCCCACTCCCCGCTGCAAGTGCGCCGATGACAGGAATGACGATCAGGGCAACCAGAGGTGACATGCGTTTCGACATGATAAAAAATAATAAGGTGGCTATTGTCAGCACACCTATTAAAGCCAGCATACATTTCTCCTTAATATTGTTATAGATTCGCCTGGTGTTGGTTCAGAGATAAATAATTCATCACATCCACATGATGTATTATTGCTAGCGTTATTTTTACCATAACCATGAGAAACTACTAATTTGTAAATTCGATAGAGCCATTCGTCAGCGGCTTAGAAGGTTTTAATTGAAATACAAATAATCTCATAAAAATTTCAGATTAATTAAAAAATATCAATAAAACAATGAATTATGATTTAATTCCTTTTTATGATTCAAGGTGAATATTTATAGAAAAGATCGAAACCTAAAAAAAATAAAATACAGTTAATGTGGGATAGATCATAAAAATAACCGCATAGGATTTTTATTGATTTAAAATAACGATAATATCATTTGCGATGCAGGAAAATGGAGCATGAAATGAACTTTTCTATAAAGCAACTCAGGGCCTTTTTAATATTAAGTGAAGCTGACAGTTTTACCCAGGCCGCACGCCGATTTAACCTTTCACAGCCTGCATTTAGCACCCTGATTGCTTCTCTGGAGGAGGAGATTGGCTACCGGTTGTTTGACAGAGATACGCGGCGCGTTTTGTTAAACGCCGACGGCATTCATTTTCTCGATCTCGCCCGCAGTATCGTTCAAAGCCACGATGATGCCATCGGTGAAATTAAAGCCCGCGTAGCGGGCAATCACACGGATATTACCCTGGCGGTGCTGCCTTCGCTGGCGGTGGAATGGCTGCCTGAGATCCTTGTAAAGTACAGTAAAGCGGCTCCTCAAAGTAAGGTAAGGCTGATCGATACGCAGTGGGATCGCTGCCTGAAAGCGCTGCTGGATGGACAGGCAGATATGGCGTTAACCGCCGGCCAGCCTTCGCTTTCCACCTTCAATTCCGTTTTACTGTTTTCGGATAAGTTCTTCCTGATTTGCCACCGCGAACACCCACTGGCCCAATATTCCTCCGTCTCTCTGAGCCAGGCCTGCAACTATCCGTTTATCGGTTTTAGCGTCGGTACCAGTATCCGACAGTACACCGATAAGCTTTGCGAAAATCTCTCTATCAATCTGAATTACCATCTCGAAGTGAGGCAGCTCACCACAATGATGGGGTTAATTGCCGCTAATTACGGTATCAGCATTACCACCGGCTTGACACTTTTCCAGTTTAATCACAAAGATATTGTGATTTTGCCGTTCGAAGACCTGGCGCTTGAACGTGCTATTTACCTTGTGACGCCGAAAGGACGACATCTCTCCCCTGGCGTTGCTTCGTTTGCAGAATTCATCACCTGTCAGGCGCATACCTTTGCTTCTGAACACAAATAACAGGAAGGCCGCAACTATTCGCAGTTTGTTCTTTTGAGGCAATTATTTCGCAGGAGCTCGGCGGCCTGCAAAGAGGGTCTGCGCACCATGTTTAAAGCTGTCTGTCGGCAGTGCATTCCTTGCCCTCTGTCGCAAGAGGACTTACCAGTTTCTAAACTGTCTGTACGACAGTGAACCACATAGCTCCGGGCTATTTAATCCACACATTGCCAGGATGTCTGTATGGCAATGAACCAGACGATAACCTTGTCAACTTGCTGTATTTAAAAAAATTAGTCTTTTCTGAACGCTTCCCCCTTTTTATACCCACATATACAATCTATATAAATCAACAAGTTAATAAATAACCTAAAAAGGGTTGGGTGATGCTGAATAATGAAACATGCGCCAACACTATCAAGAGGACGATATAAGACGGATGATCGGTCATACAGACGGAGTATGAAACTTTCCCTTACCTGCGTGACATTACGAGATGGCCTGGCTGATCCATACTCTTCTGAGCAAAACGCCCTACTTACTTTGATTGTCAATGCAGCCCCGCTCTCTGCATTAACGTACTGAAACCGGTAACGCAGGCAGGAACATAACGTTAGACAGGTCATTATTTGCTCTGTGCACGCGGCCTGCAAAAGCAAAAAGAATGAAACTCAATGGATTCGTTGTTAGAAGAGGATCAAGAACGTCTCTTTCATAGAGATACTGACGCTTATTAACGCAATTACAGCCCTCGGAACTGAGACAGTTGCATCGAACCTTATTTAAATAAAACTTTTCTATCAACCAATTAAAAACTGGCTATTCCTCATTTTTTCTCGGCTGACTTTAACGCAGGCATAAAAAAACCGGGCTGATATCGCCCGGTTTTTAGACATGAACCGCTGAAATTAATGTGCCGCTTCCGGTTTGTGCTTCTGCGCACTCTGGAAGCCGTACTCCAGCTCATTTTTCTCTTTGTTCAGCGTTACCGTGACCTGGCCACCATCAACCAGCGAACCGAACAGAAGTTCGTTGGCCAGTGGTTTTTTCAGGTTGTCCTGGATAACACGCGCCATCGGGCGAGCGCCCATTGCGCGGTCGTATCCTTTCTCTGCCAGCCAGTCGCGAGCTTCCTGACTGACTTCCAGCGATACGCCTTTCTGATCCAACTGCACCTGGAGCTCGACAATAAATTTGTCGACCACCTGATGGATCACCTCAGTAGACAAGTGATCGAACCAGATAATGTTGTCCAGACGGTTGCGGAACTCCGGCGTAAAGATCTTTTTGATCTCTTCCATCGCATCGGTGCTGTTATCCTGGTGGATAAGACCAATGGATTTACGCTCGGTTTCACGCACCCCGGCGTTGGTGGTCATGACCAGCACCACGTTGCGGAAATCCGCTTTGCGCCCGTTGTTATCGGTCAGCGTTCCGTTGTCCATCACCTGCAACAGCAGGTTAAAGACATCCGGATGCGCTTTTTCGATTTCATCAAGCAGCAGCACCGCGTGCGGATGTTTGATCACCGCGTCGGTCAACAAACCGCCCTGATCAAAGCCCACATAACCCGGAGGTGCACCAATCAAACGACTGACAGTATGACGTTCCATATACTCGGACATATCAAAACGCAGCAGCTCAATACCCAGCGCTTTCGACAGCTGCACTGTCACCTCGGTTTTACCCACGCCGGTCGGGCCAGCAAACAGGAAGGAACCGACCGGTTTATGGTCTTGACCCAGCCCTGCACGGCTCATTTTGATGGCTTCGGTTAATGCCTCAATGGCTTTATCCTGGCCGAAAACCAGCATTTTCAGACGATCGCCAAGATTTTTCAGCGTGTCGCGGTCACTCTGAGAAACGCTCTTCTCAGGAATACGTGCGATACGGGCCACCACCGATTCGATATCCGCCACGTTAACGGTTTTCTTACGCTTGCTTACCGGCATCAGACGCGCACGCGCACCCGCTTCGTCGATAACATCAATCGCTTTATCCGGCAGATGGCGATCATTGATGTATTTCACCGCCAGTTCTACCGCCGCACGCACCGCTTTCGCGGTATAACGTACATCGTGGTGCGCTTCGTATTTCGGTTTCAGGCCATTGATAATCTGCACCGTTTCCTCAACGGACGGCTCGGTGATATCAATTTTCTGGAAGCGACGCGCCAGAGCGCGATCTTTTTCAAAGATATTGCTGAATTCCTGATAAGTAGTGGAACCCATGACGCGGATTTTACCGCTGGAAAGCAGCGGTTTGATCAGGTTTGCGGCATCCACTTGCCCACCAGACGCAGCGCCCGCACCGATGATGGTATGGATCTCATCGATAAACAGAATGCTGTTATTGTCCTGCTCAAGTTGTTTCAGCAGCGCCTTAAAACGTTTTTCGAAATCGCCACGGTATTTGGTACCGGCCAGCAAGGAACCGATATCCAGCGAATAAATTGTGCAATCTGCCATAACTTCTGGCACGTCACCCTGCACAATACGCCACGCCAGCCCTTCGGCGATGGCGGTTTTACCTACGCCGGACTCACCCACCAGCAACGGGTTATTTTTACGACGGCGGCACAGAACCTGAATCGCACGCTCAAGCTCTTTACCACGGCCAATCAGCGGGTCGATTCCTCCCACACGAGCAAGCTGATTAAGGTTGGTGGTGAAGTTTTCCATACGTTCCTCCCCTCCTGCCTGCTCTTCGCTGTTCACCTGCCCGCTACTGCTGCTGCCAGTGGCGTCAGATGATGGGCCTGGCTCGTCTTTACGCGTGCCATGAGAGATAAAGTTCACCACGTCAAGGCGGCTTACTTCATGTTTGCGCAGCAGATAAGCCGCTTGCGACTCCTGCTCGCTAAAAATGGCAACCAGCACGTTCGCGCCGGACACTTCGCTGCGCCCGGATGACTGAACGTGAAACACCGCGCGCTGAAGAACACGCTGGAAGCTGAGCGTCGGTTGTGTGTCGCGCTCCTCTTCGCTCATGGGTAGAACGGGTGTGGTTTGTTCGATGAAGGCTTCGAGTTCCTGCCGCAGCGCCACCAGATCCACTGAACACGCTTCCAGCGCTTCGCGGGCAGATGGGTTACTGAGCAACGCCAGTAACAAGTGCTCGACGGTCATAAACTCATGTCGGTGCTCGCGCGCTCTGGCGAAAGCCATGTTTAAACTGAGTTCCAGTTCTTGATTGAGCATAGGCACCTCCCCCAAGTTTCATGCCTGCATTCAGGCTCTTTCCAGCGTACACAGCAACGGATGCTCGTTCTCCCTGGCGTACTTGTTCACCATTGCGACTTTCGTCTCGGCAACCTCGGCGGTGAAAACACCACAAATGGCCCTGCCGTGATAGTGAACCGTAAGCATCAGTTGCGTTGCACGTTCTACATCATAAGAAAAGAACTTTTGTAGCACGTCAATAACAAATTCCATCGGCGTGTAATCATCGTTCATTAACATAACTTTATACATGGATGGCGGTTTCAGCGCGTCGCGCAGTTTATCTTCCGCCAATTGGTCGAAATCCAGCCAGCTATTGCTCTTACCCATCGTTAGCGTTTCATCTTAGGTTACAGTTTCCGGCCGCGTTTAATCGGCCGATTACATGAGTCTAGATGTATTTTCAATCTACATCAGATGACAGATAACAATCATCTATCGTTGTCATTCGCGACGGCTGTCACATTCCTTCGTAATAGCGTTAACTGCTTCAAAATTTTGATGCGCCGCCTCCCAGAACCCCTGCCAAACGCTTGACGCGTTATACGAATTATCTAAATTGTACAGTCGAGAGTTGGCGAGGTTTTGAACAGCCCGCTTGCTCTACCACCGGTTCATTCCATCTTACTTAAATAAGATTTACGAAGGATGTCGAAGCATGGAAACGGGTACTGTTAAGTGGTTCAACAATGCCAAAGGGTTTGGTTTTATCTGCCCTGAAGGCGGCGGCGAAGATATCTTCGCGCATTACTCCACCATTCAAATGGATGGTTACAGAACGTTAAAGGCCGGGCAGACTGTCCGGTTTGATGTACACCAGGGCCCAAAAGGCAATCACGCCAGCGTCATCGTGCCCGTAGAAGTGGAAGCCATGGCCTGAAGCCTGTTATCACATTGTGTACACGCCGCAGTCAAAATGCCAGCCCAATCGGCTGGCATTTTTATTACTCGCGAGCCAGCGCATCCACCGGGTCGAGCCGCGCGGCATTGCGCGCAGGTAACCAGCCGAACAGCACACCAGTAAACGTCGAACATAAAAACGCCGTTAACAGCGCCACTGGCGAAAAACCAATCTCCCAGCCCGGTAAAAAGAGTTGCAAAGTAAAGGCAATCAGCATGGATAGCGTGACGCCGAGCGCGCCACCGACAAGGCAAACAAACACCGCCTCAATCAGAAACTGCGACAAGACATCGCCAGCCCGGGCACCAACTGCCATTCTGATGCCAATCTCTCGAGTCCGCTCGGTGACCGACACCAGCATGATATTCATCACGCCGATACCGCCAACCAGCAACGAAATGACCGCCACCAGCGTCAAAAACAGCTGAAGAGTACGTGTGGTCTTTTCCGCCGTTTTCAAGACCCCGTCCATATTCCAGACGAAGAAATCTTTCTTACCGTGGCGCAAGCTGAGCAACCGCGTGAGCTGCTGTTCAGCCTGCTCACTGCTGTACCCCTCATTTACTCGTACCGTAATGGAGTTTAGCCAGGACTGCCCCATAATTCGCCCCGAGATAGTGCTGTACGGCAGCCAGACGCGCAGAATTTTGCTGCTGCCAAACATCGTCTGCTTCTCCTCTGCCACGCCAATTACCGTCGCGGGCATGTTGCCAACCAGGATCACCTCACCGACAACGCTGGCTTTGTTGGGGAATAACTGACGGCGGGTGTTGCTGTCGAGCACCACCACCTGCGCCCGGCCTTTCAGTTGCTCGTCATTAAACGAAGCGCCTTCGCTGAACGTCATGCCATACACATTAAAATATTGCCCGCTTACGCCATTGGCGCTCGCCGCCACATCAATATTGCCGTAGCGCAAACGCAGGTTTTGTGAAACGGCAGGTGTGGCTGATTTAACCCAGGGCTGTTTTTGGATCGCCTGCAAATCGTCATATTTCAGCGCCTGCTGGTATTGCGGCTCGTCGTCACCAAAATCTTTGCCGGGATAGACATCAATAGTGTTGGTACCTATTGAGCGAATATCCGCCAGCACCAGCTGTTTAGCCGCGTCGCCGACCACCACAATCGAGACTACCGACGCAATACCGATAATGATGCCGAGCATGGTCAGCAAGGTGCGCATTTTGTTGGCCGCCATGGCGCGCCAGGCCATGGTCAGCGCTTCCTGAAAACGGCTGACGAACTGCCGCCAGCCTCCGGCGTGCGTGATGACCGCATCGTGATTCGCGGGCGCGGCGGCGTCCGTTTTGGCTGGCGGGTTACTGATTATCTCGCCATCACGAATTTCAATCACCCGCTCTGCCTGCGCGGCCACCTGCGGATCGTGAGTCACGATAATGACCGTATGCCCGCGATCGCGAAGCTGATGCAGGATTGCCATCACCTCTTCGCCAGAGTGGCTGTCGAGTGCGCCGGTCGGTTCATCGGCCAGAATCACCTGGCCGCCGTTCATCAACGCGCGGGCAATACTCACGCGCTGTTGCTGACCGCCGGAAAGCTGCGACGGCTGATAATCAGCCCGCTCCCCCAACCCTAAGCGGGTCAGCAATGCTTTTGCGCGCTCCAGCCTTGCTTTACGTTCGGTCCCCGCATACACAGCCGGGACTTCGACGTTCTGCGCCGCTGTCAAATGGGAAAGCAGATGATAACGCTGAAAGATAAAACCGAAATGTTCGCGGCGTAGCTGCGCAAGTTGATCGCTGCTAAGTAACGACACATCCGTTCCCGCCACCCGGTAAGTGCCGCTGGTGGGTTTGTCCAGGCAGCCCAGAATGTTCATCAGCGTGGATTTACCGGAGCCGGATGCCCCCACAATCGCTACCATTTCACCGGCATTAATGCGCAGCGTGATGCCTTTCAATACCTCAACCTGTCCGTCACCGGACGGATAACTGCGGCGGATGTTATTCAGATCCAGCAAGGCGGTCATTGCGCCGCTCCGCTTTTCTCGCCAATCACCACTTCTTCACCCGCATCCAGGCCTTTCGTCACCACCACTTCCGTATCATTCCGTGCGCCCAGCGTCACCTCGCGCTCGCGGGTTTCACCATTGCGCAGCACCTTCACTTTGTAACGGTTGTCCCCCACCGGCTCGCCAAGCGCCGCCAGAGGGATCGTGATCACATTTTTCAGCCCGGTCAGCTGAATATGCACCTGCGCGGTCATATCAAGACGCAGCACGCCCTCCGGGTTTGGCACTTCAAAACGCGCATAGTAAAAAATCGCGTCGTTGACCTTTTCCGGTGTCGGCAGAATATCTTTCAGCTCGCCTTCATAGCGTGTTCCCGGATCGCCAAGCACGGTGAACCACGCTTTCTGCCCCGGCTTGAGGTGGATGACATCCGCTTCGGAAACCTGCGCTTTCACCAGCATGGTACTCATATCGGCGAGCGTCAGAATATTCGGCGCTTGCTGTACGGCAATCACCGTCTGGCCCTGCAGGGTGGTAATTTGCGTCACTTCACCGGCCATCGGCGCAAGAATGCGAGTGTAATCAAGATTGGTTTTCGCGGTATCCAGCGTGGCCTGGTTACGTTTGATCTGGGCATCAATGGTGCCGATTTGCGCTTCTTTTACTGCCACATCCGTCGCCGAGGTGTCCAGATCCTGGCGAGAGATCAAATTGCTTTTTACCAGTTGTTGCTGGCGCGCGAAGGTGACTTGCGCCAGTTTAAGCTCAGCCTGCGCCTGGCGTCGCTGCGCCCGCAGTTCCATCAACGTGGCATCAACTTCTTTAATTTGGTTTTCTGCCTGTTCAGGATCTATCACGCCTAAAAGCTGATCTTTTTTTACTTTATCGCCGATATTCACCGACAGCGTTTTTAACTGACCATTCACCTGGGCACCCACATCCACCTTACGGAGCGCATCCAGTTTCCCGGTCGCCAGCACGCTTTGTTGTAACTCACCGGGTCGCACAATCAGCGTCTGATACTGAACAACCGGAGCATTGAGCTTGTCCCATAACCAAAACGCCGCCAGTAAAACCACTACTGCCAGCACAATCATTACCGTCCTGCGTTTTCCCTTCAGTTTCATAAAAATCCCAAATAATCGGACCTGCGGTTTATCAAATCATTTTTAACTAAACAAAATATCAACGAAACAGAAAATTCTTATTTTCTCCATCTTTCATTTAGCTGCCGTTGAGTTTGATTGTGCTGAAATTGGCTCATTCTTGTTACCTCCGGATTGCACCATGTCCACCATTGCCGATCTTTCCCATTCCGACGAACAGCCGCTCCCGAAAACCGCCTGGCAACTCTTTCGTTGTTTAATTTCCGGTGAACTCATGCCAGGCCGCGCCTGGCAAAATCCGGCTTATCGTCGTAAATTTCTGCTGCGCTCATTGACCACGCCGGTCAGCACTGCCAGCTATCTGGCCCGCCTGGTTCAGCAACCTCTCCTGGCGCAGATGCTGCACGTTCAGCCCGGGCTGCCGTGCCGGTTACACCGCCCCTGGCTGTCAATCAATATGAACCGCACGCAAACGGCGCAAGCTATTTGCTGGCACTATGAAAACATGATTCACCTATTGCCCGCGTCACTTATCAATAGTTATCTCAGCAAATCCGGCCTCACGCTGGCTGTGTTGACCGGTAAAGATGAGCAGGCCTATTCGCTGCGGTTGCGTTCTGATTTCATGCTGGATAAAGAGGGCGAAGCGACACTGGTGTTCTGCGATGCGCAGGACACCGTCCTCGCGGAACTGACTTTTGCGCTGTGCCAGTTCGCCGGCAAAAGCACGCTCTATATTGGTGGGCTGCAGGGGGCGAAAGCGCATGTTCCACATGAGGCAATTCAGGTAGCGACCAAAGCGTGTCACGGGCTGTTCCCGAAACGTCTGCTGGTGGAAACGGCCATGACGATGGCGCAATTTCTGCAAGTGGAAGCGATCCGCGCCGTCAGCAATGAAACGCATATCTACCACACCGCACGTTACCGCAAGAAAAAACAGGGGCTGCTGCATGCCGATTACAACAGCTTCTGGGAATCGCTGGGCGCCGTTGCTGACCAGCACGGCGACTTCGTGCTGCCGCTGGTGATGCCACGCAAACCGATGGAAGAGATCGCCAGCAAAAAGCGTTCTGAGTATCGCCGACGCTACGAGCTGCTCGACAGCCTGCAGGCGCAGACTGCCGCTCACTGCCAGAACTAATCTGCCCGCCCGCGCGCCAGCCACAGCACGCGGGAAAACATTTTACGAAACAGATGCGGCACCGACTCCACGCCGCGCTTGCCCGCTTCCAGTGCCACCTCAATCGCCAGATCCGGTTTTGACGAACGGTGAATCGCTTTGATAATCACACGCCGCATATTCATCGACACATTTTCCGGTATCTGCGCGACGCGCTGATAGACATCGGCGAACCCTTCGCGGTACATAAAATGCTCCATATCCAGCGCCGGCAGTTCCGTCAGATGCTCGCGCGTCTGATCTCTGTCGTTATCAAGCAGGCTTCGCACGGTGGCGGCATACTTCTTCCCGGCTTCGTCACCATCCACCAGTACATGCCATTCAATGCCCATGCGGCGCGCAAACTTGATCAGCGGCTTTAAGCCTGACTGGGCAAATTCGATAATTTTTACCCCTTCAGCATCGAAATGATGGCCGCACTGGCGCGCCAGTTCATTGATAACCCAGTTCTCCGTCTCCCCTTCCACCAGCAACCAGCAACGGGCAAACAGTGAAGAAGGTCGGTTAACGCGAATATGAAACGCAATGCGCCGCCCATCTTCGGCACTTAAACCTCCAGGGCCCAGACGCCAGGCCGCCACACGCGAAGACTCGCGCACCAGGCGGCAAACATGTTCAACGGGCGTTAATGACAACAACTCACCTGAGTTGGTGGTAGTGATCTTTTGTAGCGGTAGCAAGTTCAACAACTGCCAGGCCACAGAGAGCATGATCGGATGCAGCCGCGTTTCCGGATCTTCCACCAGCAATAGCGGTCGCGCATCACGGTCGAGATGAACAGAACCTTTCGCCTGCAACAGCGTGGCGAAAAACCCCAGCAGGATCACCCGGTACATCCGCCCGCCGGGTTTATCGATCATGCGGTTAATAATATCGAGATAGCGCCAGCTGCGTTGCTCGTCATGAGAGCGGCGGCGCATCAAGCGCTGGTGTGAAGCGCCACTGCCCTGCTCAGAAAAATAGTGCTCCAACAATTGCACCATCGCCGATAAACCATGACGTATCTGTCCGTCGGTTAAATTTTGCGGGCGGGAGATTAATTCGCGAGAGAGGAAATCAAGCTGACGCGCCGTGTTTTCCAGCAACGGCGTCTCCGGCACACTGCCGTTACGGATACGGCGCATAAAGCGCGCGTCACGCAGCCGCAGTACCGGCATCAGCCGCACCAGATGGCGGGCACTTTCATCAATGTCCGCCAGCGGCAGCAAATTCCCTTGCGCATCCAGAAAACCGCGTAGCGTCATTACGCTGCCATCATCGGAAAGCTCGCCTTCATGCCGGTAGAACAGGCGGCGATAACCATCATTACCGGCAACCCAACACTCTGCCAGCGGGCGATAACGCCGCGTGCGGTAGCGCCCGGGTTCGGATTCGCGGAACGTCAGAATAATATGCAGATGATGTTCCCGCCCTTGCAGATCCCCCGGCGGGAACCAAAAATCATCGCGAACAAAATGGTAGAGATCCGTTTCCGGTGACAGCAGCAGGGTTAACGCGTCCAACAAGCTTGATTTACCCCAGGCGTTTTCCCCAATTAACACGTTGTTCTGCTCAAGCATCAGCGATAAACGATTAATGCCACGAAAGCCGACAATTTCCACACGCTCCAGAATCATTCTTCCTCCGGCATCTCTGGGCTTTTCCGTCTATTCTTGAAGGAGTATAGCGGGACGAAAAGCGGCAGAACACGCGCTAAGTGCAATATTTCATTGAAATATATGCAGTGGCTCCATCGTTGTAATATTTAAAAAACGAACCACGATATTAAATAGCATATATTTCTTATTTATTGAATTAAGTAAAAACTTAACACCAGTTCAAAGCAATAACTTACGATGAATTATCTATTTGAAATCAATTTATTGGTTTTTATAACTGGTTATTTTATTTTGCTACTCCCTACAATACGCACGCTTTTATTCACGCATCCATTGATGTCTGACACACGGCGGGCCTGGGTCCGTTTCTGTTTTTATCGAGGTGGCTATGTTTAGAAAATTAGCGGCGGAGTGCTTTGGCACATTCTGGCTGGTATTTGGCGGCTGCGGCAGCGCAGTGCTGGCAGCGACATTTCCACAAACCGGCATTGGTTTTGCCGGGGTGGCGCTGGCGTTCGGTTTAACGGTCATGACCATGGCATTTGCCGTCGGGCATATTTCCGGCGGTCATTTTAATCCGGCAGTCACACTCGGCCTGTGGGCCGGCGGCCGTTTTCCGGCAAAAGAGGTGGTGGGATATATTCTCGCGCAATTGGTTGGCGGCATTATTGCCGCAGCCGTGCTCTATTTAATTGCCAGTGGTAAAAGCGGTTTCGATGCCGCGACCAGCGGTTTCGCCTCCAACGGCTACGGAGAACATTCACCAGGACATTACACAATGTATTCCGCCATTATTATTGAGATTGTCCTGAGCTGCGGTTTCTTGCTGGTGATTCACGGAGCGACAGATAAAAATGCACCTGTCGGTTTTGCACCTGTCGCCATTGGCCTGGCGCTGACCTTAATCCATTTGATTAGCATCCCGGTCACCAACACCTCCGTCAATCCGGTGCGCAGCACCGCCGTGGCAATTTTCCAGGGCGGCTGGGCGTTAGAGCAGTTATGGTTGTTCTGGGTGATGCCGATTATCGGCGGCCTCCTCGGTGGCGTTATTTACCGTACGCTACTGGAAAAACGCACGTAATATAAAGACCCGGTTTTTTACCGGGTCTTTTGCATAATCTTTCTTATTTTTTGCAGCTTTACTCATTTTCCACCTTTGGGTAGTGTGTTCCCCGGTGTTTTCACTTTGCAAGGATTCGGGCGCTTCATGCTTTCAGGACTGTTAATTATTCTTTTGCCGTTGGTCATCGGTTATCTGATTCCCCTGCGTCACACTGCTGCGCTCAAACTTATCAATAAATTACTCAGCTGGATTGTCTATCTGATCCTCTTTTTTATGGGGATAAGCCTCGCCTTTCTCGATAATCTCAGCGCGAACTTACTGGCGATATTGCATTATTCAGCGGTCAGCGTGGTGGTGATCCTGCTGTGTAACGCCGCGGCACTGCTGTGGCTGGAGCGCACACTGCCGTGGCATCACCAGCACCAGCAAGAAAAATTGCCTTCGCGTATTGCGATGGCGCTGGAGTCCCTGCGTCTGTGCGGTGTGGTGGTCATCGGTTTCGCCATTGGGCTTTCCGGGCTGGCGTTTTTGCGCTATGCCACGGAAGCCAGCGAATATACACTGATCTTCCTGTTGCTACTGGTGGGTATCCAGTTGCGTAACAGCGGGATGACGTTGAAACAGATTGTCCTCAACCGCCGCGGAATGATTATTGCCGTGGTGGTTGCTGGCAGTTCACTGATTGGCGGTGTGATTAATGCGCTGATCCTCGGCCTGCCGCTGAAAACGGGTCTTGCCATGGCATCAGGATTTGGCTGGTATTCTTTGTCGGGCATTCTGCTTACTGAGTCGTTCGGCCCGGTGATCGGCAGCGCCGCCTTCTTTAACGATCTGGCGCGCGAGTTGATTGCCATCATGCTGATCCCAGGTCTGGTACGTCGCAGCCGTTCAACCGCGCTCGGGTTATCGGGCGCGACATCGATGGATTTCACCCTGCCGGTACTTCAGCGCTCCGGTGGCCTGGAACTGGTGCCCGCCGCCATTGTGCATGGTTTTATTCTCAGCTTGCTTGTGCCGCTATTAATGGCCTTTTTCTCTGCCTGATACCGCATTGGCGGTAGATGCCTGCCGCCAAACTTGCGCTAAATCAATATCCCCTTAAATTGCCGACAAAATCGCTTTTAAGCCTCCCAACGGCAGCATAATCTTAAACATGCATTTCAAATATAACTTTAACATAAAGGTGTGACCATGTTTTGTGTGCAATGTGAACAAACCATCCGAACTCCGGCGGGCAACGGCTGTGCATACGCGCAGGGGATGTGCGGTAAAACCGCTGAAACCTCCGACCTGCAGGATCTCTTGATTGCCGCGTTACAAGGGCTCTCCGCCTGGGCCAGCAAAGCACGTGAGTACGATCTGATTGATCATGAGATCGATAACTTCGCGCCGCGCGCCTTCTTCTCTACCCTCACTAACGTTAACTTCGATTCCGTGCGCATTGTCGGCTACGCGCGCGAGGCGATTGCCAAACGTGAAGCGCTGAAAGCCCGCTGCCTCGCTATCGATCCGCATGCCCACGTCGATAATCCGATGGCCGACCTGCAACTGGTCAGCGATGATCTCGGCGCTTTACAGCGCCAGGCGGCGGAGTTCACGCCGAACAAAGACAAAGCGGCGATTGGTGAAAACATCCTTGGCCTGCGCCTGCTCTGTCTGTATGGCCTGAAAGGTGCGGCGGCTTATATGGAACACGCCCATGTACTCGGCCAGTACGACAACGATATCTACGCCCGTTACCACAACATCATGGCATGGCTGGGCACCTGGCCTGCCGATATGAATGCCCTGCTTGAATGTTCAATGGAAATCGGCCAGATGAACTTCAGCGTGATGAGCATCCTGGACGCCGGTGAAACCAGCACTTATGGCCACCCGACGCCTACTCAGGTCAACGTCAAAGCCGTTGCCGGTAAATGTATCCTGATTTCCGGTCACGACCTGAAAGATCTCTACAACTTGCTGCAACAAACCGAAGGCACCGGCGTAAACGTCTATACCCACGGTGAAATGCTGCCCGCGCACGGCTATCCGGAACTGCGCAAATTCAAACATCTGGTGGGTAACTACGGTAGCGGCTGGCAGAATCAGCAGGTGGAATTCGCCCGCTTCCCTGGCCCGATTGTGATGACGTCCAACTGCATTATCGATCCGACCGTTGGTTCTTATGACGACCGTATCTGGACACGCAGCATCGTCGGCTGGCCGGGTGTTAACCATCTCGAAGGTGACGATTTCGCACCGGTGATCCGCCAGGCGCAGCAGATGTCCGGCTTCCCGTTCAGCGAAATCGAACACCTGATCACCGTCGGTTTTGGTCGCCAGACGCTGCTTGGCGCGGTGGATTCCCTGATCGATTTGGTGAGCCGCGAAAAACTGCGTCACGTTTTCCTCGTTGGCGGCTGTGACGGCGCGCGCGGTGAACGCAGCTACTTCACTGATTTCGCCACCCAAGTGCCGGATGACTGCCTGATCCTGACGCTGGCCTGCGGTAAATACCGCTTCAACAAACTCGACTTTGGCAACATTGAAGGCCTGCCGCGC
Source organism: Kosakonia pseudosacchari (assembly GCF_900184035.1). Taxonomy (GTDB): domain Bacteria; phylum Pseudomonadota; class Gammaproteobacteria; order Enterobacterales; family Enterobacteriaceae; genus Kosakonia; species Kosakonia pseudosacchari. The sequence continues at coordinate 495,527 of NZ_FXWP01000013.1, read as the reverse complement.
CTGATTGATGCGGGTCAGTGTAACGACGCTTACTCAGCCATCATCCTGGCGGTGACGCTGGCGGAAAAACTGGGCTGCGGCGTTAACGATCTGCCGCTGTCGCTGGTGCTCTCCTGGTTCGAACAAAAAGCGATTGTCATTCTGCTGACTCTGCTCTCGCTGGGTGTGACGAATATTGTCACCGGGCCGACGGCACCAGGCTTCCTGACGCCTGACCTGCTGGCGGTGCTGAATGAGAAATTCGGCCTGCGCCAGGTCACGACCGTGGAACAGGATATGCAGCAGTTGCTGAGCGCGTAAGGAGCTAACCATGACCATGCCAACCCCTCAATGCCCGTGGCGTATGCAGGTTCACCATATCCAGCAGGAAACGCCGGATGTCTGGACACTGTCGCTGTTGTGCCACGATTACTACCCGTATCGCGCCGGGCAATATGCGCTGGTGAGTATCCGCAACAGCGCGGATACGCTGCGGGCCTATACCCTCTCTTCAACGCCGGGCGTTAGCGAATACATTACGCTGACCGTACGCCGTATTGATGATGGCGCAGGTTCTCAGTGGCTGACACGGGAGGTAAAACGCGGCGATTATCTGTGGCTTTCCGATGCGCAGGGGGAATTCACCTGCGATAACGAACCGAACGATAAGCTGTTGCTGCTGGCGGCAGGGTGCGGCGTGACGCCAATTATGTCAATGCGCCGCTGGCTGGCGCATTACCGTCCGCATGCTGACGTACAGGTGATCTTCAATGTGCGCTCGCCGCAAGACGTGATTTTCGCCGATGAATGGCGCGATTACCCGGTCACGCTGGTGGCTGAAAATAACGCCACGGCAGGCTTTGCCTCTGGCCGTCTGAGCCGCGAGTTACTGAGCCAGGTACCGGAACTGGCAGCGCGTACGGTAATGACCTGCGGCCCGGCGCCGTATATGGATTGGGTTGAAAGCGAAGCCAAAGCGCTTGGCGTGACGCGTTTCTTTAAAGAGAAATTCTTTACGCCAGTGGCTGAAGCCGCGACCAGTGGACTGAAATTCAGCAAACTCTCGCCGATGAAAACTTTCTACGCGCCGGTGGGTAGCACACTGCTGGATGCGCTGGAAAGCAATAAAATGCCGGTTAATGCCGCCTGCCGCGCCGGTGTCTGCGGTTGCTGTAAAACGCAGGTGGTTTCCGGGGAATACACCGTCAGCAGTACCATGACGCTAACGGAACAAGAGATTGCCGATGGCTTCGTACTGGCCTGCTCCTGCCACCCGCAGGGCGATTTAGTGCTGGCATAACCCGCAATAAAAAAGCGCCCCTCATCTGAAGGGCGCTTTTTCCTTAAACCGTTTACTTCCAGGCTGGTGCGACGGAGTAACGACCCGCACCGATAAACGCAATCACCAGCGCCGCAATAAAGTAATACACCATGCTCTCAATCGCCCATGCGCCAGTCGCATCCAGCGATCCGGTTTTACCCACGCCAACCAGCAGCCAGGCCACAATCATGGTGAATGCCAGCACCAGCGCAGCAGGACGCGTCAGTACGCCGAGGATAATCAGGATCGGGCACAGCACTTCGCCAATCAGCACACCATAAGCGATAAAACCAGGCAGCCCCTTCGCCGCCAGCATCCCTGCAATCCCATCAATACCGCCGATTAATTTATGCAGCCCGTGGAATAGCATCAGCCCGCCAACCATCAAACGCAGCAGCAGACGGCCAAAATCTTCATGCGAAAACATATTATTAACTGAGTTTAACAATGATTTAACCATTTGAAATGATTCCTGTTTTCATCGACCTGTGTCAGACTATTCCGTTCTGTAACAAAAATAAACCCCTGTTTTATAAAAGGTCATCGCAAATCTCCTTTGTGACGCATTCATTGTCTAAGCTTGTAAGCAAGATCACAAAAAGGAGCGTCGTAGATGAAACAGACAGTGGCCGCGTATATCGCCAAAACGCTGGAACAGGCAGGCGTAAAACGCATTTGGGGAGTCACCGGCGATTCCCTTAACGGCTTAAGTGACAGCCTGAACCGCATGGGCACCATCGACTGGATGCCGACCCGTCATGAGGAAGTCGCCGCGTTTGCCGCAGGCGCAGAAGCACAACTGACCGGCGAGCTGGCCGTCTGCGCGGGTTCGTGCGGGCCAGGCAACCTGCATTTGATTAACGGCTTGTTCGACTGCCATCGCAACCATGTTCCGGTGCTGGCGATTGCCGCACATATCCCGTCCAGCGAGATCGGCAGCGGCTATTTCCAGGAAACGCATCCGCAGGAGCTGTTTCGCGAATGCAGCCACTACTGCGAACTGGTGTCTAACCCGGAACAGATCCCGCAGGTACTGGCGATTGCCATGCGCAAAGCCATTCTCAACAAAGGCGTGTCGGTGGTGGTACTGCCGGGCGATGTCGCGCTGAAACCTGCGCCGGAAAGCGCCAGCAGCCACTGGTATAGCGCACCGCAACCGGTTGTCACTCCTGCTGAACAGGAACTGCACAAGCTGGCGCAACTGCTGCGCTATTCCACGAATATTGCGCTGATGTGCGGCAGCGGCTGCGCCGGGGCGCATAAAGAGTTACTGGCGTTTGCCGGTAAGCTGAAGGCGCCGATTGTCCACGCCATGCGCGGCAAAGAACATGTGGAGTACGACAACCCCTTTGACGTGGGTATGACCGGCTTAATTGGCTTCTCGTCGGGTTTCCATACCATGATGAATGCCGACACGCTGGTGCTGCTCGGTACACAATTCCCTTACCGCGCGTTTTACCCCACCGATGCGAAAATCATCCAGATCGACATCAATCCGGCGAGTATCGGCGCGCACAGCAAGGTAGACATGGCGCTGGTAGGCGATATCAAAGCCACCCTTGCCGCCCTGCTACCGTTGCTGGAGGAAAAAACCGACCGCAAATTCCTCGACAAAGCGCTGGAAGACTATCGCCAGGCACGTAAAGGGCTGGATGATTTAGCAAAACCGAGCGATAAAGCGATCCATCCCCAGTATCTGGCGCAGCAGATTAGCCACTTCGCTGACGATGATGCCATTTTCACCTGTGATGTCGGTACGCCAACCGTCTGGGCTGCGCGTTACCTGAAAATGAATGGCAAACGCCGCCTGATTGGCTCCTTTAACCACGGTTCGATGGCAAATGCCATGCCACAAGCGCTGGGCGCTCAGGCCACATTCCCGCAACGGCAAGTGGTTGCGCTGTGTGGCGACGGTGGTTTTAGCATGCTTATGGGCGATTTCCTGTCGGTGGTACAGATGAAACTGCCGCTGAAAATTATCGTTTTTAATAACAGCGTGCTCGGTTTTGTGGCGATGGAGATGAAAGCGGGCGGCTACCTGACGGATGGCACAGAGCTGCAGGATACCAACTTTGCGCGTATCGCCGAGGCCTGCGGCATTACCGGTATTCGCGTGGAAAAATCGGCCGATGTTGACGACGCGCTGCAACGCGCATTCTCTATCGATGGCCCGGTGCTGGTGGATGTCACCGTGGCGAAAGAAGAGCTGGCGATCCCGCCGCAAATCAAGCTGGAACAGGCAAAAGGCTTTAGCCTCTACATGATGCGCGCCATCATCAGCGGGCGCGGCGATGAGGTGATCGAACTGGCGAAAACCAACTGGCTCAGGTAAAACAGAGGGCATTACCCATCGTAAGATAAGGAAATGCCGTGATCGATTTACGCAGTGATACCGTAACCCGCCCGAGCCGCGCCATGCTGGAACAGATGATGGCCGCCCCGGTCGGGGACGACGTTTACGGTGATGACCCGACGGTCAATGAACTGCAACGTTACGCCGCCACACTCAGCGGTAAAGAGGCGGCGCTGTTTTTGCCTACCGGTACCCAGGCCAACCTGGTCGCCCTGCTCAGCCACTGCGAACGCGGTGAAGAGTATATTGTCGGCCAGGGCGCACATAACTATCTCTACGAAGCAGGCGGCGCAGCGGTGCTTGGCAGCATCCAGCCACAACCGATCGATGCCGCCGCCGATGGTACGCTGCCGCTGGATAAAGTCGCGGCGAAAATCAAAGCCGACGACATTCACTTCGCCCGCACCAAGCTGCTGAGCCTCGAAAACACCCACAACGGCAAAGTATTGCCGCGCGAATACCTGCGACAAGCGTGGGAATTTACCCGCGAACGCGGCTTATCGCTGCATGTCGATGGTGCGCGCATCTTCAACGCGCTGGTGGAATATGGCTGCGAACTGAAAGAGATCGCCCAATTTTGCGACTCGTTCACTATTTGCCTGTCGAAAGGTCTCGGCACGCCAGTAGGCTCCCTGCTGGTGGGCGATAAAGCGTATATCACCCGCGCTAATCGCTGGCGCAAAATGACCGGCGGTGGCATGCGTCAGGCCGGGATTCTGGCGGCAGCGGGACTGTATGCATTACAAAACAATGTCGCGCGGCTGAAAGAAGATCATGAAAATGCCGCGTGGCTGGCCGCGCAACTGAAAGCGATCGGTGCCGATGTTATGCGCCACGACACTAATATGCTGTTTATCCGTGTGGGCGATAACGCACAAGCGCTGGGCGCGTATCTGCGTGAGCGCGGCGTGTTGATTAATGCCTCGTCAGTGGTGCGGCTGGTCACGCATCTGGATGTCGACCGTGAGCAACTGGCTGAGGTGGTTCGCCACTGGCAGGCCTTTTTACAGCGCTAAGGAGCGGGATGTGGCGCAGCGGATCCTGGTGCTTGGTGCCAGCGGCTATATTGGACAACGGCTGGTCGAAGCGCTCAGCCAGCAAGGTCATCAGATAAAAGCGGTCGCGAGAAACTTAACTCGCCTGCAAAAGCAACAACTGCCGGGCGTCAGTTGCCATCGCGTTGATCTCTGGTGGCCGCAGGAGTTGCCCGCGTTATTAACTGATGTCGATACGCTCTATTATCTGGTGCACAGCATGGGCGAAGGCGGCGATTTTGTCGCCCACGAGCGGCAAATCGCGTTGAATGTGCGCGATGCGCTGCAGGGTTCGTCGGTCAAGCAGCTTATCTTTCTCAGTTCATTACAGGCGAAGGGCGCAACCCATTCCGACCACCTACTGGCCCGGCAATACACCGGCGATCTGCTGCGCGCGGCAGGCATTCCCGTTACCGAATTACGCGCGGGTATCATCGTTGGTGCCGGTTCCGCCGCCTTCGAAGTAATGCGTGACATGGTGTTTAACCTGCCGGTGTTAACGCCGCCGCGCTGGGTGCGCTCGCGCACCACGCCGATTGCGCTGGAAAATTTACTGCATTATCTGGTCGAACTGCTTCAGCACCCCACGCAAGAACACCGGGTGTTTGAGGCCGCCGGGCCGGAAGTGCTGAGCTATCAACAGCAGTTCGATCACTTTATGCGCGTAAGCGGCGTTCATCGCCCGTTGATCCCAATTCCCCTCCCCACCCGGCTGATTTCTGTCTGGTTTTTACACCTCATCACGTCTGTGCCGCCGACCATCGCCAAAGCATTAATTCAGGGCTTAAAGCATGATTTGCTGGCAGATGATACCGACTTGCGCCGCCTGATCCCACAGACGCTGATCCCGTTTGATGACGCGGTGCGCCGCACCCTGCAGGAGGAGGAAAAGCTGGTCAACTCCAGCGACTGGGGTTACGACCCGCAGGCGTTTTCCCGCTGGCGTCCGCAATATGGTTACTACCCGAAACAAGCGGGTTACACCGTGAAAACCGCTGCCAGTCTGAGCGCATTGTGGGAAGTGGTTAACCGCATCGGTGGCAAAGAGCGCTACTTTTTTGGCAACCTGCTGTGGCAAACTCGCGCGGCGCTGGATCGTTTAATAGGCCACAAACTGCCACGCGGGCGGCCAGAGCGTGCATTTTTACAGACTGCCGACGCGGTAGACAGCTGGAAAGTGATCATCGTTGAGCCAGAGCAGCAACTGGCGCTGCTGTTTGGTATGAAGGCGCCGGGGCTTGGGCGGCTTAGCTTTACGCTGACCGATAAAGGCGATCACCGGCTGCTGGATGTCCGCGCATGGTGGCATCCGCACGGTATGCCGGGGCTGTGGTACTGGTTATTGATGTTCCCGGCACACCTGTTTATTTTTCGCGGCATGGCGCAGCGCATTGCCCATATTGCAGAACAAAATAGAGAAAAAGTCTGAGCTTAACCGCTTTTCTTTTCGTCATCCCATTGCATCAGAGCGTAATTCACGGAAGAATGCCCGCGATAAAGCCTTTTCAACACAATGGATCGATATGAAAGTACTGGTCACGGGCGCAACCAGCGGTTTAGGCCGAAACGCGGTCGAGTATTTACGGCAAAAAGGAATTAGCGTCAGGGCCACTGGTCGTAACGAAGCCATGGGCAAGTTACTCAGTAAAATGGGCGCTGAATTTGTGCACGCCGATCTGACCGAGCTGGTCTCCTCTCAGGCTAAAGTCATGCTTGCCGGGATCGACACGCTGTGGCACTGCTCAAGCTTCACGTCGCCGTGGGGCACGCAGGAAGCGTTTGACCTGGCAAACGTGCGCGCGACTCGCCGTCTCGGTGAGTGGGCCGTCGCCTGGGGCGTACGCAACTTTATTCATATCTCCTCCCCTTCGCTCTATTTTGACTATCACCACCATCGCGAAATCAGTGAAGACTTTCGCCCGGCGCGTTTCGCCAACGAATTTGCCCGCAGCAAAGCGGCCGGGGAACAGGTGATCGATCTGCTGGCGCAGGCGAATCCCAACACCCGTTTCACCATTTTGCGTCCGCAAAGCCTGTTTGGTCCGCACGATAAAGTCTTTATTCCACGTCTGGCGCAGATGATGCACCACTACCGCAGCGTGTTGCTGCCGCGCGGTGGCGAAGCGCTGGTAGATATGACCTATTACGAAAACGCGGTGCATGCGATGTGGCTCGCCAGCCAGCCGCAGTGCGATAAGTTACCTTCCGGGCGGGCGTATAACATTACCAACGGCGAGCCGCGCTCGCTGCGCAGCATCGTGCAGACATTAATTGATGAGCTGGGTATTCACTGCCGTATTCGCTCGGTGCCATACGCGATGCTGGATATGGTGGCGCGCAGCATGGAGCATTTCGGCGATAAACGCGCCAAAGAGCCTGCCTTCACCCATTATGGCGTGTCGAAGCTCAATTTTGATTTTACGCTGGATATCAGCCGCGCCCAGCAGGAACTGGGCTATACGCCGATAGTGACACTGGATGAAGGCATCAAACAGACGGCGTACTGGTTAAAAGACCACGGCAAACTGCACCGCTGAATGATTTAAAACGGGCCGGATTTGACGTCAGAAATTTTCTGCCCGCTTTTGTCGATATAGAACCACTCCCCGCCGACCAGCGCGGTATGCTCGCCATCCTTTTGCGGTTTGCAACCGTTACACACCAGCGCTCTGCCTTCTTTAAACTGCCAGCCGTAATCGAATTGCGGCGCGATGCGGTTGCGGAAATTGTCGTCCCAGTAGCCCACTTTGCCGTTCTGGCGCGAGCGCACCAGCCCTTCAACAAACCAGTCCGGCCCATTATCAAAGTGCACAACGGAAAGGTAGCTCTCCGGCGAGCGCACATAGTAATCGGCATCCATCAACCCGGCGGCGCGCATATAGTCATACAGACCGACCCACGACATCCCCTCGACGTCGCGGGTTTTCGCAAACAACGCAGGCAGGAATTTGAGCTTGCCGTCTTTTACTTCAACGCACTTATCGAGTTTTTCCACGTTATCCGTGGACTTATCCCAGTAAGCACAGCTGAACACCGTCACCGGGTTTGGCGCGGCATGGGCAGAAAAAGCCGCCATCAGTAGCGCGCCTGACAGGATGCGAAACCTCATCTCCATTGACCTCGTCATAAAAAACAGTGGGAATTAACCCGCCTGGCCATATTTTTCCAGTAATGCCTCGGCAATCGCCTGGCTTTCAGCATCCGCGATACCGTTCCAGAGACCGGGGCGAAAATGCATCTGAAACGCCATGATCACCCTTTTTTGCTCGGCGGGTGTCATTTGCGGTTTCACCTCATAGCCATAACGCGCCAGGAGATCCAGCAGCGAGGCGGTATCAACCGGCTCATGCGCGGCGCGTCCATTCAGATAAAACGCCACACGCTGCGCATCCGGCCAGGCGCCAATTCCCTGAGCAAACAACGTTTGCCACGGGAACAACGGGCCAGGGTCGTCTTTACGCTGCGGCGCGATATCCGCATGCGCGACGACATTCTGCGGCGCAATGTTGTAGCGTGAGACTATATCTTTTACCAGAGGAATCAATGCATTAATTTGCGCGGGCGCAAAAGGTGCGAATTGTTTTCCGCCAGAGGTACGTTGCCAGCCGCGATTTTCCAGCTCAATGCCGATGGAGGTATCGTTGATGCGCGTCGCGCCGCGCCAGAAACTCACCCCTGCGTGCCAGGCTAACTCCTGCTCCGGAACCAGTTGCCAGATCCGCGGTTTGCCGTGATGAAGCGGTGGATCTGCCGGGATCAGGTAATGCGCACTCACCTGCTTATCCGTAAGCGTTGCCAGCGACACGTCAAAATCATCGGCGGTGTAGTGAATAACCAACACTTTAATACGCGGATACGCCGCCTGCGCCTGCCGCCGGGTATCAAGCTGATAACCGTTTTTATCAAGAATGCCTTTTTCACTGGCGCAACCCGCGAGTAACAGCGCCAGTAACAGGAACACAATCTTTTTCATGCCCGCGTTTTCACCGCCGTACCGCTGACACACACCATCAGCATACTGCCCTCTTTGCCTACCGTTTCGTAATCAACATCAATGCCGACCACCGCGTTCGCACCCAGTGCTTTAGCCTGCTCACCGAGTTCGCGAAATGCGATATCGCGCGCCTTGCGCAGCTCTTTCTCATAAGCACCGGAGCGGCCGCCAACGATATCGCGGATGCCGGCAAAGAAGTCACGAAAAATATTCGCCCCAAGAATCGCTTCCCCGGTAACGACCCCGCAGTACTCGACAATCGGTTGCCCTTCCAGCGTCGGTGTGGTTGAAAACTGCATCGGTTTCTCCTTTTAGCGTTCAATGCGTTACACCACACATTATCAGATCAATACACTATTCTTGAAAGGTCGTGACTTCTGAAGAGAAATAAGGAAATCAATATGCGCTATTCAGTTTTGACTCTCGCCTTGCCATGCGCGCTGCTGTTAAGCGCCTGCACCACGGTAACGCCTGCATTTAAGGATACGGGCGCGCGCGTTGGCCCGTGTGTGGAAGGCGGTCCGGATTCCGTAGCACAGCAATTTTATGACTACCGCATCGCGCACCCCGGTAACGACTGGACTGCGCTGCGCCCCTATCTGAGCGATGATCTAAGCAAAATGCTCACCGCCGCCAGCCGTGATTCGCGCAATGCCACGCTTTTAAAAGCGGATCCGTTCTCCAGCCGCAATGTCACGCCAGAAAAAGCTGACGTCGCCAGCGCATCGACCATTCCGAATACCGATGCACGGAATATTCCACTGCGCGTCACGCTCACCAAAGGTGACCAAAGCTGGCGGGATGAAGTGCTGATAATCCGCGAAGGCCAGTGCTGGGCAGTAGACGATGTGCGCTATCTCGGCGGTACGGTGCATGCGCCCGCCGGAACGCTACGTCAGTCGGTTGAACATCGGTAATTATTTCATGCTCTAATCGATAACCCCCGTAAAATGTCTGGCATTCCGCGGTGAATGCCGACATTTATGCCTGGTTCCCGCACCGCTCGGTATTTTGTGCTAACTTTATGTATGAAGTTGGTTTATTTTTAAGTTTTAACGCACAAATATTGCATAACTATTCTGTCAACGTTACTATTTGCGGCCTCAATTGCTATCAGACTGCTTCGATGAGTATTAAATTAAACAGCATCAATTGCTTTTATGGCGCACACCAGGCGCTGTTCGATATCACACTGGATTGCCCGCAAGGGGAAACACTGGTGCTGCTCGGCCCAAGCGGTGCGGGTAAAAGTTCGCTGTTGCGCGTACTCAACCTGCTCGAAATGCCGCGTTCCGGCCAGTTAAGCATTGCAGGCAATCACTTCGATTTTGCCAAAACCCCGTCTGATAAAGCGATTCGCGAATTGCGCCAGAACGTGGGCATGGTATTTCAGCAATATAATCTCTGGCCGCATCTGACCGTGCTGCAAAACCTGATTGAAGCGCCGTGCCGCGTGCTCGGTTTAAGCAAAGATCAGGCGCTGGCGCGCGCGGAAAAACTGCTGGAGCGTTTACGCCTCAAACCTTATAGCGATCGTTTTCCGCTGCATTTATCCGGCGGACAGCAGCAACGTGTCGCTATCGCCCGCGCGCTGATGATGGAACCGCAAGTATTGCTGTTTGATGAACCTACCGCCGCGCTCGATCCAGAAATCACGGCGCAAATCGTCAGCATCATTCGTGAACTGTCGGAAACCGGCATCACGCAAGTTATCGTGACCCACGAAGTGGAAGTGGCGCGTAAAACCGCCAGCCGCGTGGTGTACATGGAAAATGGTCACATTGTTGAGCAAGGGGATGCGGGCTGCTTTGCCGCGCCGCAGACCGACGCGTTTAAATATTACCTATCTCACTGAAGAATCGGGATTAATGACAATGAAAAAAGTACTGATTGCCGCGCTACTTGCAAGCGTAAGCCTTACCGCTACAGCAGCCCAGACTATCCGTTTCGCCACCGAAGCGAGCTACCCCCCGTTTGAATCCACCGACGCGAATAACAAAATTGTTGGTTTCGATGTCGATCTGGCTAACGCGTTGTGTAAAGAGATTGACGCAACCTGTACCTTTACCAACCAGGCGTTTGACAGCCTGATCCCAAGCCTGAAATTCCGCCGTTTCGACGCGGTCATGGCCGGTATGGATATCACCCCGGAACGTGAAAAACAGGTGCTGTTCACCACGCCTTATTACGACAACTCCGCGCTGTTTGTGGGTCAGCAAGGTAAATTCACCAGCATTGACCAGCTGAAAGGCAAACGTGTTGGCGTGCAGAACGGCACCACGCACCAGAAATTCATCAACGACAAGCACCCGGAAATCACCACCGTTCCTTACGACAGCTACCAGAACGCGCGTCTGGATCTGCAAAACGGCCGTATTGATGCCGTGTTCGGCGACACCGCCGTGGTAACAGAATGGCTGAAAGCGGACGCGAAACTGGCCGCAGTGGGCGATAAAGTCACCGATAAAGAGTACTTCGGAACAGGTCTGGGCATCGCGGTACGCCAGGGCAACACCGAGTTGCAGCAGAAATTCAATGCCGCGCTGGAAAAAGTGAAGAAAGATGGGACTTACCAGACCATCTATAACAAATGGTTCCAGAAGTAATCCTTAATGAACGAAATGTTTCCATTAGCAAGCGCCGCCGGGATGACCGTCGGCCTTGCCGTTTGTGCGCTGATCATCGGCCTGATTCTGGCGATGATCTTTGCCGTTTGGGAGTCCGTTAAGTGGCGCCCGATTGCCTGGATTGGCACCGCGCTGGTCACCGTACTGCGTGGCTTGCCGGAGATCCTGGTGGTTCTGTTTATCTATTTCGGCTCGTCGCAACTGCTGCTGACGCTCTCTGATGGTTTCACCATCAATCTGGGCGTGGTGCAGATCCCGGTGCAGATGCAGATTGAGAACTTTGATGTCAGCCCGTTTCTGTGCGGTGTGATTGCGCTCTCCCTGCTGTATGCGGCTTACGCCTCGCAAACCTTGCGCGGTGCGTTGAAAGCTGTACCGGACGGGCAGCGGGAATCCGGCCAGGCGCTGGGTTTGTCAAAGGGAGCTATCTTTTTCCGCCTTGTGATGCCGCAAATGTGGCGTCACGCGCTGCCGGGGCTGGGTAACCAGTGGCTGGTGCTGCTGAAAGATACCGCGCTGGTGTCGCTGATCAGCGTGAACGATTTGATGCTGCAAACCAAAAGCATTGCTACTCGTACACAGGAGCCATTTACCTGGTATATCGTGGCGGCGGTGATTTACCTGGTTATCACCCTGTTAAGCCAGTGGGTGCTTAAACGCATCGATATGCGCGCAACCCGCTTTGAACGGAGGCCGGAATAATGCTCGAGTTTTTACCAGAGCTGTTCAAAGGCCTGCACACCAGCCTGACGCTCACCGTGGCGTCGCTGATTGTGGCGCTGATCCTATCGCTGCTGTTCACCATTGTGTTGACGCTGAAAACGCCGGTGCTGACGCACATTGTGCGCGGCTATATCACGCTGTTCACCGGTACGCCATTGCTGGTGCAGATTTTCCTGATTTACTACGGCCCTGGGCAGTTCCCGTCGCTGCAGCACTATCCGGTTATCTGGCATCTGCTCTCTGAACCATGGTTGTGCGCACTGCTGGCGCTGTCGCTGAACAGCGCGGCATATACCACGCAGTTGTTCTATGGCGCGATCCGCGCCATTCCGGACGGGCAGTGGCAATCCTGCGGCGCGCTCGGGATGAGCAAGAAAGACACGCTGGCGATTTTGCTGCCTTATGCATTTAAACGCGCGCTGTCGTCCTACTCCAACGAAGTGGTGCTGGTGTTTAAGAGTACCTCGCTGGCGTACACCATCACGTTAATGGAAGTGATGGGCCACGGCCAGTTACTGTATGGTCGCACTTATGACGTCACCGTGTTCGGTGCCGCCGGGCTGATTTATCTGGTGGTCAACGGGCTGTTAACGCTGATGATGCGCCTGATTGAGCGTAAAGCGCTGGCATTCGAACGACGTAACTAATTTGCATAAATAGTAAGCAAAGGCGAGCTAATGGTTTCATTACTCGCCTTTTTTATTGTCATGAAAATATATTTAAGCATTTTTATTGAATATAAATTCATTTAATGGCATGGTTAGCGTCACGCTTTAGACACGGCAACAACAATAAGATTGACCGACAGGAGTTCGATAATGAAAAAACTGCTACTCGCCGCCCTTCTCGCTTCATTCGCCGCTGGTGCTTCTGCAGCAGATAAAATTAACTTCGGGGTTTCCGCTACTTACCCGCCATTTGAATCGATGGATGCGAGCAACAACATCGTCGGTTTTGATATCGACCTGGCAAACGCCCTGTGCAAACAGATGCAGGCTGATTGCACGTTTACCAACCACGCATTCGACAGCCTGATCCCGTCGCTGAAATTCAAAAAATATGACGCGGTGATTTCCGGTATGGACATCACCCCGGAACGTAGCAAACAGGTCGCTTTCACCGACCCGTACTACGCTAACTCCGCGCTGGTGATCGCCAAAAAAGACGCCTTTAAATCTTTTGATGATCTGAAAGGCAAACGTATCGGCATGGAAAACGGCACCACCCACCAGAAATACCTGCAGGACAAGCATCCGGAAGTAAAAACCGTGGCTTACGACAGCTACCAGAACGCGATTATCGACCTGAAAAATGGCCGTATCGATGGCGTGTTCGGTGATACCGCGGTGGTCAATGAGTGGCTGAAAACCAACCCGCAACTGGGTGTCGCAACACCGAAAGTGACCGACCCGCAATACTTCGGCACCGGCCTTGGCATTGCGGTGCGCCCGGATAACAAAGCGCTGCTGGAAAAACTGAACGCCGCGCTGAAAGCGATTAAAGCTGATGGTACTTATCAGAAAATCAGCGATCAGTGGTTCCCGCAGTAACGCATATTGGTTGTGATAAAAAAGCCGCTCTCGCGGCTTTTTTATTGCTTCACCAACAGCGCCAACACCTCATAATGCGCGGTATGCGGGAACATATCGAACAGTTGAACGCGCTCAATGCGATAACCCGGCAGCAGGCGAATATCTTTCGCCATCGTGCGGGCGTTGCAGCTGGAGTAGATGATGTACGGCGGTGCCATGCGGCTTAAATAGTCGCACAGCGCCGCGCCAATCCCGCGCCGCGGTGGGTTGACCAGCACCAGCTCAGGAATGTCGTGCGAAGCGGTAGCAAACCGGGTTGAATCCAGCGCCTGGAAGTGCAGGTTTTGTAAACCAAGCGCCTGCGCTGATTGTGTGGCGCAGGCAATCGCTTCCGGGGCGATTTCAATACCCGTCAGCCGCATCTCCGGTGTTGCGCAGTGCAGACCAAAACCGCCGACGCCGCAAAACAGATCCCACATATGGTTAACCGGCAGCGCCCGAACCCAGTTGCGGGCAGTCGCATACAACGCGCTGGCAACGGCCGGGTTGGTCTGGAAAAAGCTCTGCGGGCGGATCCACAGCGGCACGCCGTTAAAGTTTTCCGCCAGCGCCTGCTGTTCGGTGAAAAAAATCTCCGTCTCGCCTTCCATGATCGCCATATGTACCGGCTGGATATTGGCGGAGATCACTTTCAGTTGCGGCAATTGCGCCTGAAGCACAGGCAAGGCCGCGCGCAACTGCGCAAGTTTCGCCTCCGAGCGCAGCACAAAGCGCAGCATCATGCCTCCATCCAGCTGGCTTTCGGTCAGCAGCAGGTATTTCAGCTCACCACGTTTACGCGCCACGTTGTAAGGCGTTAAACCGGCGCGGGCAATAAACGGCTTGAGCGCGGCAAAAACCGGGGCAAAAGAGTGCGGGTAGAGTGGGCAATCGGTCAAATCTTCGGGCGTACCATCGCGATGCAACATGCCAAGCAGCGGTTTTTCCACACTGCCGCTGACCACCATTTTGGCTTTATTACGAAATCCCTGCTCCGGGCCACTCACTGGCGAACACCACTCGGCAACAGGCAAGCCATCCAGCAGCGTATGGAGATCGTCCATTTTTGCGGTAAGTTGCTGTGAGACGGGTTGTTCTATCCATTGACAGGAACGACAACGACCAGCGTCAAAGAGAGCGCACTGCATAGTAAAGCCTTTCATTTTGCGGGGCCGGGATTGTACCACCGTTATTGCAGGCGGAAAAAGCGTCGGCTGGGCGCAGGAACAAACAGCAGGAATAACACCAGCAGATCGGGGAGTTTTTGCATCACTAATGCGTGGAAAATCTCACGTCGGGAGCTACCGGCAATGCTGAAGAGCTCCGGGTAACCATACCCGAGTGAAGCGGCCCATAAATAACCAGTTGCCACCACTTGCGTGCCGAGATAGAGCCAGCGCGCCCAGCGTCGCCCTTTAACCACCGAGAAAGCACAGAGAATTTCGATGAACACTAAAAACAGGCTGCCAAGGAAAACCAGCGTCAGGCTCCAGGTCTGCGCGCTGCGCTGCACAAAATCGAGCAGGCCACGCCATCCCAGCAAATTAAACACCATCAATACATCAACGCAGCGAATCATAATAATGGCGATGGCCGCCACCTGCACCAGTGCCGGTACATTCAGTTTCGCGTGATGAACGGTTTTCTTGAAGAACCCCAATCCGATGATTTCCCTGTGAAAAATGCCGCGACAAGCGCGGCATCAGCAACACAATTTCACGATTCTAATAAGTTCAGCCTTGTCTTGCACGCTGGATATCACGGATCCGCTGTTTTTCTGCCCGCGCCATTAAATACCAGGCGATAAAACCAACAATCCCGACCACGCCAAGGATAAGTGTCGCCAGCGCGTTGATTTCCGGGTTAACCCCCATACGCACGCTGGAGAAGACCAGCATCGGCAATGTCGTCGCTCCCGGCCCCGAGACAAAACTGGCGATCACCAGGTCATCCAGCGACAGGGTAAACGCTAAAAGCCAGCCGGAAACAATCGCCGGCATGATCATCGGCAGCGTGATGACAAAGAACACTTTTAGCGGCGTCGCACCCAGATCCATTGCAGCCTCTTCAATAGAGCGATCCAGTTCGCGCAGGCGCGAGGAGATCACCACCGCAACATAAGCGGTACAGAAAGTCACGTGCGCCAGCCAGATAGTGAGCATCCCACGATCGGCGGGCCAGCCAATGGCATGCCCGAGCGCGACAAACAGCAGCAGCAGCGACAAGCCGGTGATCACATCCGGCATCACCAGCGGCGCGGTGATCATAAACGCAAAACCATTGGAACCACGAAAGCGACCAAAACGCACCATTACCACCGCCGCGATAGTGCCCAGCACCGCCGCCATTGTTGCCGCGCAGGCGGCGATGGTCAGGCTTAAGCCCACCGCACTCATCATCGCGTCGTCGTGAAACAGCTCGCCATACCAGCGCGTCGACCAGCCCGCCCACACGGTCACCAGCCTTGAGCTGTTAAAGGAGTAGATCACCAGCATCAGCATTGGCGCGTACAGGAACGTAAAACCGAGCACAAGAATCAAAATGCGCCACGGAGAGCGCACTACCGGTAAGTTGTTCATGCGTGGTCCTCCCCTTGTTTCTGCTGATGTTTGTGGAACCACATGATCGGCACAATCAGCAACAGCAGCATAATCACCGCCACCGCTGAGGCCACCGGCCAGTCGCGGTTATTAAAGAACTCCTGCCACAACACGCGACCAATCATAATGCTGTCCGGGCCGCCGAGCAGTTCCGGGATGACAAACTCGCCAACCGCCGGGATAAACACCAGCATCGAACCGGCGATAATCCCGCCTTTGGTCAACGGCACAATCACGCTAAAAAAGGTTTTCAGCGGGCGCGCCCCCAGATCCAGCGAGGCTTCCACCAGCGAATAGTCGATACGCGTCAGCGCGGTATAAATCGGCAGCACCATAAACGGCAAATAGGCATAAACAATGCCGATATAAACCGCGAGGTTGGTATGCAGAATCGTCAACGGTTGATCGATAACTCCCAGCCACATCAGGAAGTTATTCAACACACCGTTGTTTTTCAGGATCCCCATCCACGCATACACGCGGATCAGAAACGAGGTCCATGACGGCAAAATCACCAGCAGCAACAAAATATTGCGCGTCGACGCTTTGCTGTGCGCCACCGCCCAGGCCAGCGGATAACCGAGCAACAGACAGCAAATTGTTGAGACTGCCGCCACCTGTAACGACTGCAGATAGGCTTCGAAGTAAAGCGGATCGTCGGTAAGTTGCAGGAAGTTGCCAATATTCAGCGTTACCGTCAGTTGGCTGTCCGCCCACTCGATAAGATCGGTATAGGGTGGGATCTGCCGCGCCATCTCTGCAAGGCTGATTTTGAACACAATCAAAAACGGCAGCAGAAACAGCAAAGTCAGCCAAATATAGGGCAGCGCAATAACCAGTTTGCGCCCGTGACGCATCTGCATGCGCCCCAGCCATAACGTAAAACCGCCCGGTTTTTCGACGCGGGACGGTGGCTCCAGTGTACTCATCGCCGCTCCTTAAACCGTCAGAACCACACAACTATCGGCATCCCAGCAGAGGCGAACTTCATCACCCCAGGTTGGCGCGCCTTTACGGTAGCGATGCGCGTTCTGCAACTGGGCGCTGATCATCTGCCCGCTTTGCAAACGCACGTGATAAATAGAGAGGTCGCCAAGGTAGGCGATATGCACCACTTCCCCGACAGCAAAGTTATAGCCATCGGCCGGCGGATCGTCGCAAAGCATGATTTTTTCCGGGCGCAGCGCCACATACACCGGTACGTTATCCACCACCGATGCATCGGCATCCACTTTCAGCGGATGCACCAGCCCCGGCGAGTCGATCACCAGACCATCTTCCTGACGCTCTTTCAGCAGCCCTTCGAACACATTCACCGAACCGATAAACTCAGCGCTGTAACGCGTGGTCGGGTGCTCATAGATCTCTTCCGGTTCGCCGATTTGCACAAACTTACCGCGGTTCATGATGGCGATACGCCCGGCCATGGTCATTGCCTCTTCCTGGTCGTGGGTCACCATGACGCAGGTCACGCCAACGCGCTCAAGAATATCGACCACTTCAAGCTGCATCCTGTCGCGCAGCTTTTTATCCAGCGCGCCCATCGGTTCATCCAGCAGCAGCAGTTTCGGGCGTTTCGCCAGGCTACGTGCCAGCGCCACGCGCTGACGCTGGCCGCCTGAAAGCTGGTGCGGCTTACGTTTGGCATACTCACTCATGTGCACCAGGTGCAACATTTCAGCCACGCGGCTGGCAATTTCCGCTTTCGGCAACTTGTCTTGTTTAAGACCAAAAGCAATGTTCTGTTCCACCGTCATATGCGGGAAGAGCGCGTAGGACTGGAACATCATATTGATCGGGCGCAGATAGGGCGGCACATGCGCCAGGTCTACGCCATCAAGCATGATTTGCCCGTGGGTAGGCAGCTCAAAACCGGCGAGCATGCGTAGCAATGTTGATTTACCGCAGCCGGACGCGCCAAGCAGGGCAAAAATTTCACCTTTATAAATGGTCAAACTGACATCATCAACGGCGTGCTGACCATCAAAGGATTTGGTCAGATTGCGAATTTCCAGCAGCGGCGTCAGATCCTTACGGCTCTTCGCCTGTGGGCGGGGAATAGCGTCATTCACTCAAATGCTCTCCGGCAAAAACATCAACCCGTTTCAACGAGTTGTCGTACAAATGACTGGACAGAGGC
Source organism: Kosakonia pseudosacchari (assembly GCF_900184035.1). Classification (GTDB taxonomy): domain Bacteria; phylum Pseudomonadota; class Gammaproteobacteria; order Enterobacterales; family Enterobacteriaceae; genus Kosakonia; species Kosakonia pseudosacchari. The sequence goes on along the minus strand of NZ_FXWP01000013.1, from coordinate 477,185 downwards.
GCATCACCTCTGTCCATTTTTGGGGCAGGCGCACCGCCACGGTGCAGCCTTATCACCACTCAGGTGATTGAATTATTTGCCGCTTTTAACTTTAGTCCAGGCGCGCGTTCTCACGCGGTCGATTTTCGGATCCTGGACTTTCAGCGTAAAGAGTTTGGCGAAAACATCCGGCGGCGGGAAGATAGCCGGGTTATCACGCACTTCCGCGCTGATCAGCGGAACAGAGGCTTTGTTACCGTTCGCGTAGAACACATGATCGCTGATATGGGCAATCACATCCGGGCGCATCAGGTAGTTGAGGAACTGATACGCTTCGTCTTTGTTTTTGGCGTCAGCCGGCATTGCGAAGACGTCGAAGAACGCCAGCGCGCCCTCTTTCGGAATGGTGTAAGTGATATTTACGCCATTCTTCGCTTCTTTCGCACGGTTTGCCGCCTGCCACACATCACCCGCCCAGCCGATAGCCACGCAAATGTCGCCATTTGCCAGGTCATTAATGTACTGAGAAGAGTGGAAGTAACGAATGTTCGGACGCAGTTTTAACAGCAGGTCGGTTGCGGCAACGCTGTAATCATCCGCTTTGTTGCTGTTCGGATCTTTGCCAAGGTAGTTCAGCACGGTGGCAAAAATCTCTTCCGGCGCATCGAGGAATGAGACGCCGCAGCTTTTCAGTTTTTCCAGGTTTTCCGGCTTCAGCACCAGATCCCAGCTGTTTACCGGTGCGTCTTTGCCGAGCGCGGCTTTCACTTTGTCAATGTTATAGCCGATACCGGTGGTTGCCCACAGGTACGGGATAGCGTATTTGTTGTCAGGATCGTGCTTGGCGACCATTTTCAGCACGTCCGGATCGAGGTTTTTCCAGTTCGGCAGTTTGCTCTTATCAAGCGGCTGGAACACGCCGGCGGCCAACTGGCGCTCAAGGAAACTCGCGGAAGGTACCACCAGATCAAAGCCGGTGCTGCCCGCCATCAGTTTGCCTTCCAGCACTTCGTTGGAGTCAAAGACGTCATAAACAACTTTGATGCCGGTCTCTTTTTCAAAATTCGCGACGGTGTCCGGCGCAATATAATCAGACCAGTTATAAACATGCAGTGTCTTTTGCTCGGCTGCGAGCGTGCTGGCAGAGACAGCCATCAACGCACCCGCGACAAGACCTGATACCCATTTTTTGCTCAAGGCGGTCATATCTCATTCCTTCTGGAAAGTCCGTTAACATACGAACTAAATGTACGCATCATAAGATATGCAAGAATCATGCATATTTTGTCACTCTGCACAGCCCCGGAGAAGAAAACGCTTCCGGCTGACACCGCATGCTGTTTTAAGCATCGCAAGAATAACTGTAGCCAGGGTTTGAGGCTATAGGGCAGATTAAAAAACGCCTTTTATCAATTTTTTATGCAGGATACGTCTATGTGATAAGCCGTTACGCGAGGAATAGCGGTGAAAAATTCTTTAAGGAAAGGTTAATAGCAGAATAAAAATATTTATTATGCAGCCGCCATGGCAGCGACTGCGCTAATGCTGCACAGAGTCAGTGGAGAAAATTGTGCGACTCTTCACCAGGCGCCATCTCTTCTTCGCCAGGCGTAAACAGCAGTTGATGTGCGTTAGCTTCCATAATGACCATGGAAATCTGCTCTTCACTCTGGCGCGTAAACCAGGCGAACTGCTCAAACGTTATGCCAGGCCCGACGCATAAAGACTGGCAGACCACCAACTTCGGCAGATTATCATCCTGAATGTCGAGAAATGCTTTCACGGTCAAAGAACTGGCATTAATGGCGGAGAGATCGGCGGCCAGCGCCAGCAGTGCCGACGGTTTGACTTCAGCCATGGCGGTAAACAGCACAACGTCATTAACAAGGTCGACTTTTGCATCAAACACGCCATCAAAATTTTGCATGTGCGGCAGATGCAGCGCCTGGCAGTTATCGCACTCAAAAAAATTAATGCCCAGTTCATCCAGCCAGTGACGCAGCGTGTCCAGACCCGGAACGACGAGTGAATCCATAAAGCAGTACTCTCTTAGCGAAAAAATTGGCCATAGCTTACGCAAAAAGGCCAGAACGTACCATTCATTGCGCGGGAAAATCCTTTTAGCCGCCGGTTTTCAGGCAAAAACCCGGCGTTGCCTGGCGTTCGATCCACTGGATCATGCGACCCGCAATATCGATACCGGTGGCTTTTTCAATGCCTTCAAGCCCCGGTGAGGCGTTAACTTCCATCACCAGCGGGCCGCGTTCGGCGCGCAGGATATCGACGCCAGCCACATCCAGCCCCAGCGTTTGCGCGGCAGCCAGCGCGATTTCACGCTCGCGCGGAGTGATATGCGCCACCAGCGCCTTGCCGCCGCGATGCAAGTTAGAGCGAAAATCGCCCTCTTTTGCCCGGCGTTCAATGGCGGCGACCACTTCATTGCCGACGACCAGACAGCGAATATCGGTTCCCTTCGCTTCGGCAATAAATTCCTGAACCAGGATGTGTGCATTCAGACCGCGAAAAGCATCAATCACGCTCTCTGCCGCCTGGCGGGTTTCCGCCAGCACCACGCCGATGCCCTGCGTGCCCTCCACCAGCTTCACCACCAGCGGCGCGCCGCCGACCATATCAATCAGATCGCTGGTGTCGTCCGGTGAATGGGCAATGCCGGTTACCGGCAAATCAATCCCCTGGCGCGCCAGTAACTGCAACGAACGCAGCTTGTCTCTGGCGCGGGTGATCGCCACCGATTCATTGAGCGGATAACTGCCAAGAATTTCAAACTGACGCAGCGCAGCGGTGCCATAGAAAGTGATGGCCGAGCCGATACGCGGGATCACCGCATCGAAATGCGGTAGCTGGCGGCCTTTGTAGTGAATAGACGAGGCCGCCGGGCTGATATTCATATAACAGGAAAGCGGATCGAGGATCTCGACCAGATGGCCGCGCTGCATCGCCGCTTCGCGCAGGCGTTTACACGAATAGAGCGTTCCATCCCGGGACAATATGGCAATTTTCACCCTGCACCTCTCTAAAAAGACCTGTCAAAGCAGGCGTATGATACACGCAGCGACGTGCAGGATGAACGGGAATTAGCGTGTCGCCCATCCCTGTTTATGCAAATAATCGAGAATAAACGGACGGCTCTCTTTAATGATGGTGCGGCGAATATGGTCGCTCCAGGTGTCACGCCGCGTATTGCTGTCGCGGGTCATATAGTAGTGGGCGATCTCCTCGTCGTATTGCGCCAGCACCTCTTTATCCAGCGGCTGATAGCGGTTTTCATGCACCACCAGTTGCGCAGGCAGACGCGGCTTCTTATCCGGCGCATCCGCCGGCCAGCCAAGACACAGACCAAACAGTGGCAGCACATGTTTTGGCACCTGCAACAGCTCACCTACGGCTTCAATGCTGTTACGAATTCCGCCGATATAAACGCCGCCAAGCCCGAGCGATTCTGCCGCAGTAAACGCGTTTTGCGCCATCAGCGCGGTATCCACTACGCCGAGCAGCAACTGCTCAGCAAGCCCGGGGTTCGCCTCGGGGCAAATTTCGAAATTGCGGTGGAAATCCGCGCAGAACACCCAAAACTCCGCCGCCTGCGCCACGTGTTGTTGCCCGCCGGTAAGCGTCACCAGTTGCTCGCGTAGCGCAGGATCGGTGATGCGAATTATCGAGCTGCATTGCAAAAAGCTGGAGCTGGATGTTGCCTGTGCGCTGGCGATAATCGCCTCACGCTGCGCCTGGGTAATCGGTTGATCGGTAAAATGGCGAATGGAGCGATGGGCGCACAGCAATTCAATAGTTGGTGTCATGAATAATCCCCCAAATAAACAAGACCCTCAGTATAGGCGAAGCCTGCATCCTCGTTGTATCCGCAATTTGCGCTGAAAGGTTGTAAAGATTAAAGCAACAGGCATAACCTGCTTTTCATTACGCGCAGTTATGGTCATGATAACCGGCAGTTACCTTCAGATTCCGGAGAGAGTATGTTTGCTGTAATTTTTGGTCGCCCTGGCTGCCCATACTGTGTACGTGCAAAAGAACTGGCAGAAAAACTGACCGCCGAGCGTGATGACTTCAACTATCGCTACGTGGATATCCACGCGGAAGGCATCACTAAAGCCGATCTGGAAAAAACCGTTGGAAAACCGGTGGAAACCGTTCCGCAAATTTTTCTCGACCAGAAACATATTGGCGGCTGCACGGATTTCGAAGCCTACGCCAAAGAACATTTCGGTCTGTTTGCCTGAACCGATCAACGCCCTCTAATGGAGGGCGTTTTATTTTTTGCAGCGCAGAATTTTCCGCATAAATAGAGAGAATAAGCCGCCTATTCCGCACCAGAAAATCGCGCTGAATAACCAGGCGATAACCTGCCAGTGCGACTGCGAAGAGGCTAACTGCAGGTGAATCAGCACGTAGCAGAATGGCGCAGCCAGCACGGCGCCGAAAAGCGGCACGATCGCTTTGCGTCGGCGAGCAATCCCCCCACCGACAATGCCGGGAAGCGTGAAAAGCAGTAAGCCTAATTCAGGATTACCGGACACGGGTAGTGCGCCTTTCATATTTATGACCAGCAAAAAACACACCGCAATAAAAAGTAATGCGCAGCAAATAACGCCAACCCGACTTCGCCTGTTCTTCAAACACGCCTCCTGACTTTTTCTCTATCGCACTAACAACTCGTTCAAAAGAATGTCCGGACAGATAAAGCGTTGCGGCAATCCGTGCCAGAAAAGCACCCACGTAAATACGCGATTCTCACTAGCCGTTGTAATCTAATACGATTAAACTAGCGGCCTGTTTTTGTTTTGTGGGGAGTGTCTGGTGTTGCACCGCTTTTTTCATACGCCAGCGCATGGACAAAACACTAGCTCAAATAACCATTTCTTTCAACAGCTTACAAGTAAACAAGAAGTTAGCCTCCGTGAATATAAACGTCGCAGATTTGTTAAACGGGAATTACATACTGTTATTGTTTGTCGTTCTGGCACTTGGACTTTGCCTCGGTAAATTACGACTGGGTTCTGTTCAACTCGGTAATTCCATTGGCGTTTTAGTGGTTTCATTATTATTAGGCCAGCAGCATTTCAGCATTAACACGGATGCACTTAACCTTGGCTTTATGCTGTTTATTTTTTGTGTCGGTGTTGAAGCCGGGCCAAACTTTTTCTCTATTTTTTTCCGCGACGGTAAGAATTACCTCATGCTGGCGTTGGTATTAGTTGGCAGCGCGCTGTTAATTGCGTTAGGCCTTGGCAAACTGTTCGGCTGGGATATTGGCCTGACGGCAGGCATGCTGGCCGGTTCGATGACCTCCACTCCTGTTCTGGTGGGTGCTGGCGACACGTTGCGCCATTCTGGTATGGAAAACGGGCAACTCTCCAGCGCGCTGGATAACCTGAGCCTCGGTTATGCCCTGACGTATCTGATTGGTCTGGTGAGCCTGATTTTCGGCGCACGTTATTTGCCGAAATTGCAGCACCAGGATTTACAGACCAGCGCCCAGCAGATCGCCCGTGAACGCGGTCTGGATACCGATGCGCACCGTAAAGTTTATCTGCCGGTGATCCGCGCCTACCGCGTGGGGCCGGAGCTGGTGGCATGGGCCGATGGTAAAAACCTGCGCGAGCTGGGGATCTACCGCCAGACAGGGTGTTATATCGAACGCATTCGCCGTAACGGCATTCTCGCCAGCCCCGACGGTGATGCCGTGCTGCAAATGGGCGACGAAATTTCGCTGGTCGGTTACCCGGATGCGCACGCTCGCCTTGACCCGAGTTTCCGTAACGGCAAAGAGGTGTTCGACCGCGATCTGCTCGACATGCGTATCGTCACCGAAGAAGTGGTGGTCAAAAACCACAACGTGGTGGGTCGTCGTCTGGCGCAATTGAAGCTGACCGATCACGGCTGCTTCCTCAACCGCGTGATCCGCAGCCAGATTGAGATGCCGATTGACGACAATATTGTGCTCAACAAAGGCGACGTTTTGCAGGTCAGCGGCGACGCGCGACGCGTTAAAACCATTGCCGACCGCATCGGCTTTATCTCGATTCACAGCCAGGTTACCGACCTGCTCGCCTTCTGCGCGTTTTTTATTGTCGGCCTGATGATCGGTATGATCACCTTCCAGTTCAGTTCGTTCAGCTTTGGCGTCGGTAACGCTGCCGGCCTGTTGTTCGCCGGGATCATGCTCGGCTTCCTGCGTGCCAACCACCCGACTTTCGGCTATATCCCGCAGGGTGCGCTGATGATGGTGAAAGAGTTTGGCCTGATGGTATTTATGGCGGGTGTGGGTTTAAGCGCCGGCAGCGGCATCGGCAACGGTCTTGGTGCGGTGGGTGGCCAGATGCTGATTGCCGGACTTATTGTCAGCCTGGTACCGGTGTTAATTTGTTTTCTGTTTGGCGCATATGTGCTGAAAATGAACCGTGCTTTGCTCTTTGGCGCGATGATGGGCGCACGCACCTGTGCTCCGGCGATGGAGATCATCAGCGATACGGCGCGCAGCAATATCCCGGCGCTGGGCTATGCGGGAACCTACGCCATCGCCAACGTTCTGCTGACGCTTGCGGGGACGTTGATCATCATTATCTGGCCGGGTCTCGGATAAGTCTGAAGCTGAGAAATATTTCAGTTATGCGCAGAACTTTTTTGTGGGGCGTCAGTCATAACTAGTGCCACTGCTTTTCTTTGATGTCCCCATTTTGTGGAGCCCATCAACCCCGCCACTTAGGTTCAAGGTTGATGGGTTTTTTGTTGCCCTTTTTCCATTCTCCCCCTCGATTTGACCCGCTAAGAAGCCTGTTTTTCGCTTTCTTTCTGTATCTGGCGAAGCGACCAGGATTTGGTAATATCGATACCGGAAACAGCATAACTTGATATAACGGGGAAACGATGAAAGCGGAAGAAAACATACTCGAAAACTGGCTTAAAAAATCATTATGGCGTGATATCTTTTATAAAATCGGCATGTGGTGTGTTATTTCCATTATTTCATTTTATATTGCAGCAAAAACAGCGAATTTTGACATCGCAAAATATCTGCTTAATTTCCTGGATAAAAGTATGCCGCAAGTTAATTACGGCTGGATGGTATTATTTATTATTATCCCGGTCTCCTTTTTCATGAAAGATATGGAAGCAATGAAACCCGACGCCTGGGGAATAGAGACCCTGAGAGGCAAGTGTGGCGCAGCACTGCGCAAAGTCACCAGCGATCTGCTGTTGTGGTCCAGCGGGATTTCTACAGCGTTACTGACAACATCATTAATTGCGCTCACGATTCTTTTTTATAGAGAGCCACAAGTGACCTATAAAAATTTCGCGCAGGTCACTTTGATATTAATGGTATTGTTCATTTTCTTATGCGCCAACGTGTGGTGTTATTTCATGTTAAAACGTAACAAAGCAGCCCTTTTTTCCATTATGAATAGCCAGCGCGGAGTAAAATTAGGGTATTTCTTTATTATGCTTTTCTGCCTTTACGGTATACATGACATATCTGCCGATATCGACAAAAAAACGACAGTTGAACAATCGCAGCCAAAAACGTCTTAAAACGCCACACGAAACCATATCGCCCACAGCACATAAACGCCACCCGCTAGAAAGCAGAGTCCGTAGGCCCGTACAATTCCCGGTTCGTGGTGCAGGTAGAATTTAAGCGGGTTGCGGTGCAGATTGGCGGCGTTATAGGTTTTATGAAAGTGCGTCATCTGTTGCGCCCCTTTGCTGATAAGCCCCAAGAAAAAGCTCACCGTTATGATCATGACAAACGCCATATAACACTTCAAAAACAGTCTGAGACCGGTAAAAACCCACGGGCCAGAGTCTCTGCTGACAACCGCAATGCCGTGCTTTTTCAGCATAATGGCGGCACCACTTAACATCAGATGCACCAACAGGAAAAGGCCAAAATGTTTCGCATTTGTGGCAAAGGTATTTTTTAAAGTGATCCCAAAGATCCAGGCAAAAAACGCTGCCACGGATATCAGCCACATTACCGTGTTTAAAAACATTCTATTCCTTTTCAACAGGTTGTTTGATTTTCCTATTTTTGCATTAATACTAAAGCGATCGCCAGCGCCTCGTTTTTCATTGTGCTCTTTTTAACCATCACCCGACACTACAAGGAACCCCACAATGCTGATTTACAACGTTTTTGGCCGTTACATAGGTGTGAAACGCGTGGCGGATGACTGGCACGTATTCCGCGTGGACAGAAACGAAGGCAAGTATTCGCGGCTTTATAGCATCATCGTTCCGGGTGAATTAAGCGAAGCGGAGATCCCCGGCTGGCTGGGAGATATTTTCCATGAGGCCGCAACGGAACAACATCCCGATGTTCTTCGCGTGGAATAAAGGAACAGAAAATGTGTGCACAGTGGTACAGCCAAGGCCCGTTCGATGTACGTCTGGAGTGGGGTTTAGCCGCAGCGGAGCAGCTGGCGCGGGAAGCCGACTGCGTAGTAATCGTCGATGTGATGTCGTTTTCCACATGCGTAAGCATCGCCACCGATAACCAGGCACTGATTTACCCGTGGCCGTGGAAAGATGCCAGTGCGCAGCGCTACGCGCAGGAAAACCACGCCGATGTCGCCAGCTTCAACCGCACCTTTGCTGGTGGCCAATATACGCTCTCGCCCGCCTCGCTACTGCCTATTCCCGCCGGATACCGGCTGGTGCTCCCCTCGCCTAACGGTTCCACCCTTTCGTTTACAGCGCGCGATTGCGGCGGCGCGGTATTTAGCGGCTGTTTTCGTAATCGACTGGCGACCGCGAAAGCTTGTGCAGGTTTTGAACGCATTTTGCTGATCCCGGCCGGGGAACGCTGGCCGGATGGCAGCCTGCGCCCGGCGGTGGAAGATTATATGGCTGCGGGCGCCATTATCGCTGCACTTGGCAAGCGTAAACTCTCGCCTGAAGCGCAAGCAGCAAAGGCAGCATTTCAGGGCGGCGACGTCAGTAATCTCTATCACTGCGCATCCGCTAATGAACTCCACGCACGGGGTTTTTCAGCGGACGTAGAACTGTGTCTCGCGCTTGACGCAAGCCATCACGCCTGCGTATTAATCGACAACGCGTATCGCTCACTGCCCGGCGAGACGCCCAATCATTAAGCGAATGGCTTCGCGGCTAAGCGGCTCCCGGTCAACCACAAAATGCAGCGTCATCCCTTCGATAAACGCATCCAGCGCACGTGCCGTCGTCGGTTCAAACCAGTGCTCCAGCGTGGTCTGGCTGGTGCACATCCAGTCTTGCATCACCCTTTTCAGCGTGGGCTGGCGGCTCATAAACGCGTACAGTTGGTACATCAGTTCCATATTGCGCGCGGTGGTCACCTGAGCGCTATAAATCAGCTCGGTTAGCGCCTCACAGGCTTTGGCCGGACTGTCAACGCCGTCGAAAAACGCGGCATATTGTGCCGACATCTGCCGCGTAAACAGGCTAAAAGCCTCTTCTAACAACGCATCGATACCGGAAAAGTAATAGGTCATTGAGCCCAGCGGCACATCAGCACAGCTGGCGATTTTACGGTGCGTCACCGCCTGAATCCCATGTGCGGCAATGGTATCCAGCGTCGCTTGCAGAATGCGGTCACGCCGCTGCGGGTCGTTGGGTCTTCGGGCCATAGATCCTCTCACTCATTTATGTACAAATGTACACTTCCTTGCTAGTGTTGTCTTATCTTTTCTTTTTTCACCGTGACGTTATGACTGAAAATGCATCGCGAAAAGCCCTGCAACACCGCTTGTGGGCGCTGTTTACCTTCTTTTTTATCCCGGGGCTATTAATGGCGTCGTGGGCCACGCGAACGCCCGCAATCCGCGATATTTTATCGGTTTCCACCGCGGAAATGGGCGTGGTGCTGTTTGGCCTGTCGGTCGGTTCGATGAGCGGCATTCTCTCCTCCGGTTGGCTGGTGAAGCGCTTTGGCGCGCGGAAAGTGATCCGCGCCAGCATGTCGTTCAGCGTCATCGGCATGGTGGTACTGAGTCTCGCCTTGTGGCTGGCGTCTGCGCTGTTATTTGCCATCGGCCTTGCGTTGTTCGGCGGCAGCCTGGGGGCGGGCGAAGTGGCCATGAACATCGAAGGTGCGGAAGTCGAGCGTGAGATGGGCAAAACCGTGCTGCCAATGATGCACGGTTTTTACAGCTTCGGCACGCTGGTCGGCGCAGGTATTGGTATGAGCGTTACCGCTATAGGCCTGGCGGCCAACTGGCATATTCTGGCAGCGGCACTGGTGGCGATTGTTCCCATCATGCTGGCAATTTCCGCCATTCCGCCAGGCACCGGCAAAGACTCCGCTGAGGAGAAAGCGCGCGGAAAAGAAGGGCAACCGTTCTGGCGTGATATCCAACTGTTGCTGATTGGCGTGGTCGTGCTCGCAATGGCATTTGCCGAAGGTTCCGCCAACGACTGGCTGCCGCTATTGATGGTGGACGGGCACGGCTTTAGCCCGACGTCCGGCTCGCTGATCTACGCCGGTTTTACCCTTGGAATGACCGTCGGGCGATTTATTGGTGGCTGGTTTATTGACCGTTACAGCCGCGTCACCGTGGTGCGTGCCAGCGCTTTAATGGGGGCACTGGGCATCGGGCTGATTATCTTTGTTGACAGTGCATGGGTGGCGGGCTTCTCGGTGATTTTGTGGGGGCTTGGTGCGTCACTCGGTTTCCCGCTGACCATTTCCGCCGCCAGCGATACTGGCCCGGACGCGGCAACCCGCGTCAGCGTCGTCGCCACGACCGGCTACCTGGCCTTTCTCGTCGGCCCGCCATTGCTCGGTTTTCTCGGCGAGCACTATGGCCTGCGTAGCGCCATGCTGGTGGTGATGGGGCTGGTGTTGATTGCCGCGCTGGTTGCCCGCGCGGTTGCCAAACCGGCCCCGGAAACGCAGGCGGAAACCTGCTGATTACGCAGCGGCGCTATTGATGAGCGCCGCCCTATCCTTCCAGCGAATTCCCTACCCGTTTATCACGCAGAAATACCACCATCAAGCCCAGCCACAGCACGCCATTAGCCAGGTTAAAGAGGCTGAACAGGCCGTTACCGCCGCTCAGCCAGGCGTGTTTACTGATTTCGATACCGACGGTAAAAATAAACATCTGCAACATGCCCATTGCCGCCGAAACGGTGCCTTTACTCATGTCGCTGGCAAAGAGTGTCAGACGCACCAGCCCGGCATTTGCCAGCCCAATACCGAACGCATACAGGCTCAGCCCGGCCGTCATCCATAAATAAGCATGCGAAGAGACAACAGTTGCAACAGCCGCCATCACCAATCCGGCAGCAATTGGCCAGCCGCCCATAATGATTAACGCACGCACGGTGCGGCGGGAGGTGAGTCGCGCCAGCACCAGATTACCGATAATCAGCGCACCGAAAATCGGTACCTGTAACAGGCCGTATTCATAGCTACTCAGCTGCTCGCCGCTGATGATAATAATCGGCGACTGGGCAATCCACGCCAGCAAAGGCAGGCTGACAAAGCCTGTCGCCAGCGCGCCGGCGACAAAACGCAGGTTCTTCATCACTTCGGCATAGTCGCGCCACAAGGCTTTAAAGGAGAGCTTTTCACCGAGTCGCGTGGCGGTCTCCGGCATTGCCCGTTGCAGGCCAAAAAAGGCGAATGCCGCCAGCAACGCGAAAAGGACAAACATTCCCTGCCACGGCGCAGCATGCACCCACGCCGCCCCCACCAGCGGGCCGAGCAGCGGCGCTATCAGCGCCACGTTTGCCATCAGCGCGGTGATTTTTATACACACCGCCTCTTCAAAAGATTCCTGGATCGCCGCGTAACCTACCGCGCCAATAAAGCACAGGCTAATGCCCTGCAAAAATCGCAGTAACGTGAATTGCTCAATGTCCTGTGCCAGCAGTGTTGCCAGGCAAGTGACGATAAACCACACCACGCCGGTTAGCATCACCGGGCGGCGGCCAATGCGATCCGACAGCGGCCCCAGCAACCACTGCAAAAACATGCCGCCCGCGAGGTAAGCGGTCATTGACGTTGGCACCCACTCAATGCCGGCGTTGTACTGCTCCACCACGGCCAACATGCCGGGCTGGATCATATCGTTGGCGATATAGGTGGAGAATTCGTAAAGCACCAGGCAGAGAGGAAACAGTAGCGCCCGTCGTCCCAGACGTTGGCCAGTTAAAGTATGGTTTTGCATGCAATCTCTTCATCTATGAAAAATCGCGCAGAGTGTAATCAAAGCCGCTTTGCAACGACAGGAAATTCTCCGTCACACAATAAATAAAGCACATTTCAGTTCGTTTAAGGTTCACTTAAGTGCACCGTCGTACGATACGCCTTCCGGGTTTCACTCCAGGAATCGTCTAACTCTCAGATGAGTAAGACAAAACCGCTTTACCGTTAACCATGCCGCTTTTAAGGTGGGCGCTTTCGCGTCAAGTTGGATTGTTGTTTAATCAAAGAGTAACAAGCGTATGTTAGAGAGCCTGAATTACACCCTGTTTTACTGGATTAACGCCACGCCAGACTCTCCGCGCAGGCTGATAGCATTTGCCGATTTTGCCGCCAGCGATTTAATCAGCATTGTGCCATTGCTGGCGGTTGGCCTCTGGTTGTGGGGGCCACGCGAGCAGGTAAACGCGCAGCGTCAGCTGGTAATTAAAGTCACGCTGGCCATGCTGGTCAGTCTCTGTTGTTCGGCGTTACTGGGGCATTTTTTCCCGCACGATCGCCCGTTTGCCGATCGCGTAGGCTATAACTTCCTGCACCACGCGCCGGATAGCTCCTTCCCGAGCGATCACGGCACGGTAATTTTCACCTTTGCGGTCGCTTTCCTTGCCTGGCACCGTTTGTGGTCAGGCGCGCTGTTGATGATCATCGGGCTGACCATCGCCTGGTCACGCGTTTATCTTGGGGTGCACTGGCCGCTGGATATGCTCGGCGCGCTGCTGGTTGGCATCGGCGGCTGTTTGTCCGCACAAATACTCTGGCAAGGCTTTGGACCGGCGCTCTACCACAGCGTGCAACAGTGCTATCGCGCCTGTTTTGCCCTGCTGATTCGCCGCGGCTGGGTACGTGACTAAGCCCTGAGGCAAAGGTAATATGAACGCCCTGCTCAATGCGGGGCTTTCTTTTATTCAGGGGAATTATGGAAACAAGACGCGACGAACGGATAGGCCAGTTGCTGGCGGCGCTCAAGCGCAGCGATAAACTGCACCTGAAAGAGGCGGCGACGCTGCTTGGCGTATCTGAAATGACCATTCGCCGCGATCTCAGCGCCAACAGCGCGCCGGTAGTGCTGCTGGGTGGTTACATCGTACTGGAGCCGCGCTCCGCCAGCCATTATCTGTTAAGCGACCAAAAAAATCGTCTGGTAGAAGAGAAGCGCCACGCGGCAAAACTCGCCGCCGGGCTACTAAAAGCGCATCAGATGGCCTTTTTCGATTGTGGCACCACCACACCATGGATTATCGAGGCGATCCCGGACGATCGGCCCTTCACCGGTGTCTGTTACTCGCTGAACACCTTTCTGGCATTACAGGAAAAACCGCAGTGTCGCGCCATTCTCAGCGGCGGCGAGTTTCACGCCAGCAACGCCATTTTCAAGCCGCTGAATTTCAACGAAACGCTGAACAACCTGCGCCCGGATATCGCCTTTTATTCGGCGGCAGGCGTGCATGCCCAGCAAGGCGCGACCTGTTTTAATCTGGAAGAGTTGCCGGTAAAGCACTGGGCGATGGCCAGCGCGCAATACCACGTTCTGGTGGTGGATCACAGCAAGTTCGGCAAAGTGCGTTCGGCCTGCATGGGGCCATTAAACCGTTTTGATGTGCTGGTCAGCGACTGCCGCCCCGACGAGGCGCTGGAAAGCGAAGCAAAAAAACACGCGATAACGTTGCTCTATTGACCGTGCCCGGAGGGGCACGGTCGCCTGAGTATCAGGAGAACCAGCCGCCAAACCACTGGTGGAATTTCAGCAGCACAAAATCCCACATCCGACCGATAAAACCGGCCTCTTCTACCGCCTCCATCACCACCAGCGGGCGATGCTCAATGGTTTTACCATTCAACTGAAAATCGATGGTGCCGACCACCTGACCTTTCGTCAGCGGTGCCTGCAGTTCCGGCTGCGTTAAGGTGTAGCTGGCTTTCAGGTTATTTAACTGCCCCTTAGGAATAGTGATAGAGCCTGTATCGCCCGCGCCAAGCTTCGCTTCGCTTTCATCGCCAAACCACACCCGCTGGCTGACAAACGTCGCGCCGGGTTTGATAGGCGTAACCGTGTCGAAGAAACGGAACCCCCAGGTGAGCAATTTTTCTGACTCATTAAAGCGGATGCGGTCTGTTTTCGCACCCAGCACCACAGAAATCAGACGCATATCACCTTGTGTCGCCGAAGCCACCAGGTTGTAACCCGCCCCATCGGTGGTGCCAGTTTTCATGCCATCCACATTCATGCTGGTGCTCCACAGCAACCGGTTACGGTTCGGCTGGCGGATCTTATTAAAGGTGAACTCTTTTTCTTTATGAATGGCGTACTCATCCGGCACATCACGAATCAGTGCCTTGCCGAGCAACGCCATGTCGCGCGCAGTGCTGAACTGCCCTGGAGCATCAAGGCCGTGCACCGTTTTAAAGGTGGTATTGGTCAGACCGAGTTTTTGCGCGTAGCTGTTCATCAGGCTGACGAATGAGTCCTGGCTGCCCGCCACGAAATCTGCGATGGCGATGCTGGCATCATTGCCGGACTGGATAATCACACCTTTGTTGAGATCGGCTACGGAAACCTGATCGCCAGGTTTCAGGAACATCAGCGAGGAACCGCGCAGCGCCGGATTACCGGTCGCCCAGGCGTCTTTGCCGACGGTCACCGTATCGGTGAGATGAATTTTGCCGGCTTTCAGCGCCTGGCCAACCACATAGCTGGTCATCAATTTCGTGAGACTGGCAGGATCAAGCTTCTCGTCAGCGTTGCCTTCTGCCAGCACTTTGCCGCTGGCGTAATCCATCAGGATCCACGCCCTGGCATCGACCGTGGGCGCACCCGGCGTCTGTTCCACCGCGTACAACGAAGGGGAGAAAAGCATCAACAGCGCAGAGCCCGCAACCAGGCCGCGAAGGGATAAAGAGAAATGCGTCATAGGGGCCACCCGAGTATCCATTCAAAACGTCACAACACCGTGCCGCAACAAACGGTGAGTAATAGCGCACAAACGAAACGAAAAAAACCGTCACAGGGTAAAGTTTTTAAAGTTTACGCAATAACAGCGTGTTGCGCTCCATGTGTGCTGAATATTTATCCGCTGAATAATTCGAGTTGCACCTCTCGCGCGTCGAGCCGTGCTTGCGCTGCACCGAAGAGACGACGCTTGCGAAGGAACCGGTAACAAAACCCGCGCATCTGCAACTTGAAGAATGACGGAGATTGGCACACGATGAATGTCACACCGACACTCATTCACACCACTGAGGTAAAAATGATAACGCTATGGGGCAGAAATAACTCTACTAACGTCAAAAAAGTTCGCTGGCTGCTGGAAGAGCTGGAATTGCCGTACCAGCATATTCTGGCGGGCAGAGAGTTCGGCGTGAACCATGAGCCTGAATATCTGGCGATGAACCCGAATGGTCTGGTGCCGCTGCTGCGTGATGACGAAACCGATGTGGTGCTGTGGGAATCCAACACCATCGTGCGTTACCTGGCAGCACAGTACGGACAGGGGCGTTTGTGGGTGGAATCCCCTGCTGAACGTGCGCAAGGGGAAAAGTGGATGGACTGGGCGCTGAGCACCCTTTCGCCAAAACATGGCCCACTGTTGCAGGGGCTGGTGCGCACCGCGCCGGAACAGCGCGACAACGCCGCGATTGAAGCCAACAAAAACGCGCTGGATGGGCTGTTCGCGCTGCTCGACGATGTACTGGCTAAACAGGCGTGGCTCTCCGGGGACGCGTTTGGCTGCGGGGATATCGCCGTCGCTCCGTTTATCTATAACCTTTACAACATTCCCGGATTACGCTGGGCACCGCACGCCAACCTGCAACGCTGGTATGCGCAATTGTGCGAACGCCCCGGCTTCAAAAACGCGGTAATGATCCCGGTAACCTGAGTATTTTTTTGACCGGTGGCGCTGACGTTATCGCCTGTTGTTAACGGTGAAATGCGCCCGGCGCCATCCGGTATTCCCCACACGGCAATCCGCAAGTTGTTGCGGCCAGCAGCTAATGCGTTACTCCTCTTCGCCTTCGATATCGGCAAACAGTGAATCGTCTTCTAAGGGAAGCAGGCTACTTTCATCCCACTCGATCTCATCTGTTGCGTAGTCAATAAGATCCACTTCGCAGCACTCCTCCAGCAGCGCTTCTGCCTCATCAAGAAGTTCGATTGCATCCTGATAAAAGGCCATCACGTGAGGTGATGCCACTTCGTCATTATTTATCGCCTCGAGTTTCTGGATAGCAAAATCGATATTCTGCAAACTCTCCTGCAAAAGCGTCACCTCTTCGCCAAACTCCATACCCGACATCACCGCAGCATGATCGTCACTCAACGCGTCATCCCGATGCGTAAAAGCGTGACCGGCTAAGCCAGATTGTCTGGCGACCGACAGAAATGATTGCGATCGTTTCTTTAAAAAACTGGCCCGTTCTAATGACAGCCCCAACTGCTCAGTGGCGATATTATCCATCATTCGCATCTCGTAAAGTGATATAAGATTTTCATTACAGCTGAATAATTAATTTTTACATGGCTTGCATGCGGTACTGCACCGAAACACGCCGCAGCAATACCGGGACGGTTTCTATATATTGAAAGCAAGTGCTAATGGCGTTACGCATTTCTCCGGGGGAGCTGGAATTTAAATAATCATCCAATGTTATCAACGCGCACTCATAGGTAAATAAAAAATCGGTCAACTCTGGTGGATAGGGACGCAGCGTCAGTTCAACACGAAGTTCATTATACAACGCCATCAATTTTTTCAGCGCAACACAGGCATCGATCTTTCTATTTTCAAATGCATGTTCATTCAATGCAGGTTTGATAATGGCAAGCAGCGAACGATGAACGTTAGTATATTTTGGGTTAAGAAACATGAGTCACCTCTGACATCATTAAATTTGCCAGCATCTACACCCGGCGTTTTCATTGACGGTTAAGCGCGATAAATCAGACACATTCTACATTACAGGCACAGCACGACTGCTGAGAGACAAACACGTTTCAAAAACGAATGTTTGTATCTCAACATATTTTCATAGTCAGCGATCGTGTCGCTGTGATTACAGCTTAATTAAGACAATCAAACCATTACAATGTATTCAGTCTTGCGTTAATTCTGCCGCCAACATCGCTGCCAAAACTATAATATTTCTCCTTCATAATATCGCCTTCACGCACCATCATGAAAACCCGACGGGATAAATTATTATCTTTGATATTAATGTATTTAATACTGTGGTGATCGTTGCCGAGCGTTGAAAGTTTTGGAAAAAAGGAGACATTATCCGAATTCTTTACCATATAGCGGATGGTTTCCAGATCGTTTGAAATACTCCTTGCATGGTTGAGTATCTCTTCGCTGCCAGGTTCAAGATTAAGATGCTCTGGCATCGATTTGGTCATAATCAGTTTATGCTTTTTCAACTCGCTGAGATCGATCACTTCCTGTGTAGACAGCGGGTGACTGTTGTTTACACCCAACACAAATTGCTCTTCATAGAGCTGAGCCTCAAGAAAGTTGTCGTTATCAATAGGCCCAATCAGCAGCCCCAATTGTAATTGCCCTTTTCCTAACATATTCAGCAAATTATCTTCACTGACTTCATGTAGCTTGATCTCATTATCCGGAAATTTTTCTTTGAAGGCGCTGAACAGATCTTCATATATATAGGAACCAAGCGTCGGGGTGACACCAATATTGATAACGCCAACCGGCTGAAAACGCAGCCGCTGCGCCAGTTCATGCAGGTTATGCACCTCACGAAGAATATTTTCAATCAGCGGCAGCAAATGCAAACCGATCGGCGACAGGCTAAACCCTTTGCCTTTACGGTGCAGTAATGGAATGCCTAATTCCTCTTCCAGTTTTTTGATCTGGATGCTCAGGGTGGGTTGAGAAACGTCGCACTCCTCAGCCGCCTTTTGAAAATTCATATGTTTTATCAACGCGACAAAGTATTCCAAATCTTGCGTTCTCATAACGTCAACTCTCCCGTGTGCAGACAAAAAACACAGAAACACCACACAATATAAGCCTTTTATGTTTCAGCCCGGGTAGCAAACGCGACCGGGACTGATGCGTGATTTTTCGTGCTAAATTTAATTTAAGTGCCACTTTAGGCACAACTATTCAGTTATTTGTTATATAAACAACGCAATATTCTTTCTAATCAGTCATCGAAAATCTGGCGTAAAACTTTAATTGTTAATTCATATCATCAACCACGCAATAGGATGCGCCGATGCAATAATGTTGGAATTTGCTTTTAGTATCCACATTATGGGCAACATTTAACCTTTCCAGACAAATAACGTTGAGACCACAGCATATTTAAATATCAGCCTAACAGTATCTTTGCGCCAGGAAAAGAAAATTCAACTACTGTGAAGTTACAAAAAATAATCTTCCTCATAAAATAATTCAATAATACTTAATTATAGTTTAGCAACACTAAAACAACGTAGTGCGGTTATTCTTATTTATCACTGCCCTATCCGGAATTAGGATCGGATGTACCTATAAGCATTATTAGAATAGAATGCGGCAGCGGCAATTAAAATATATTTACAACCGCTATTAGCTATAAAATCATTGTATTAAAGCGCTTCATTTATAAAAATGAACTATTAGGCATTTAAATTTAAAGTTTTATTCCCTGCGGACGATATCCATTTCGCCTGGCAATATCAGGCAATACGAATAGATTAATTCTATATTTCTGAAGAAATGAAATGGCCGTTATTAACACCAACACCTTATCTTTAATGACCCAAAATAACCTGAGCAAATCTCAGTCTTCTTTAGGCACATCTATTGAGCGTCTGTCATCCGGTCTGCGTATTAATAGCGCAAAAGATGATGCTGCTGGTCAGGCAATTGCTAACCGTTTCACGTCAAATATTAATGGCCTTTCCGTTGCGGTGCGTAACGCGAATGACGGCATTTCACTGGCGCAGACCACCGAAGGCGCACTGAGCGAAGTGAATAATAACCTGCAGCGTATTCGCGACCTGACTGTACAGGCACAGAATGGCTCCAACTCCGCATCCGACGTCGACTCCATCCAGGCGGAAGTTAACCAGCGTATGGAAGAGATCAACCGTATTACCACCCAGACCGATTTTAACGGCCTGAAAGTGTTGAATACCGGCTCGGGCGACAGTCAGTATAATTTCCAGGTTGGCGCGAAAGATGGTGAAACCATCAGCATTACCGTAAGCAGCAGCGACGCGTTCAACCTCTACAACACCACAGGCGCAACGGCCGCAACAACAGGTCAGATCGTCAACGGCAGCGCACGTACGACTGACGCGCATGGCTTTGATGTGCTGCAGGGCGTTGTCAGCTCCGGCGGCACCACGGATGGTAATCCGCTGGCCGATCTGGATAAAGCTATCAAAGCCGTGGATACCGAACGCAGCCTGCTTGGTGCTTCCCAGAACCGTTTTGAATCAACCATTTCCAACCTGAACAATACGACGAATAACCTGTCGGCAGCGCGCAGTCGTATTCAGGATTCTGACTACGCGACAGAAGTGTCTAACATGTCCCGTTCGCAGATCCTGCAACAAGCTGGCAGCTCCGTACTGGCGCAGGCTAACCAGGTTCCACAGACCATGCTGTCCCTGTTGCGTTAAGTGGTGTGAAATCCGCTTACCTCCTTCAGAGCGGATTTCAACGATGTAATTCCTTGACTAACCCCCGCTTTGTCATGAGAGCGGGCTTCATTGAGCATAACGAATTTATTTTTCTTTTTTATCCCGCATATGTTGATGGCATGGCGGGATTTTTTTATTTAATGGAATACGCTTTTTATGCGGTGTAAATAGAAAAAAAAGTGAATGCAACTGGATTGCATTCACCAAAAGAACAAATAGAGGATATAAATAAGCACAACAACGAGGGTGAAAATAAATAAATTACAGGCCAAGGCTATTCAGCAACGCGTCAATATCTTGCTGGTCTGCCAGCGGGGCAGCCGGATCGGCGCTGGCTTTATTGATTGGAGAACGCCCTTCTCGCGGTACGTTTTCTAACAGCACGTTCAGGAATTCTTTCTCAATATTTTCCAGCAACGCCATCATGCGCAAAATGATCCGCGCGGTGGTATCCGGGAAATCCTGCGCCATCATAATTTCCCGCAGCCAGGATTTGCTGGCTTCGGTGCACGTCGGCACAGAGCCCAGCCAATCACGCGTGGCGCGGGCAAGCGCCATCGTCTCTTCGATGCTTGCGGCGTCATCATGCAGCAGCCATTGCGAAAGCAACTGCTTCGCCTGCTGGCTCAGTTGCTCCTGAAGGGGTTGTGTCAGTTCGATATAGTTGAGCGTCTTACCCGATGCCTGCGCGGTAAGATCGACCACATATTGCAACCGGCTACGCGCATCCGGAATGGAGTTAGCCAGTTCAACAATGGTGATATCGTGGCCCAATTCGCGCAGGCTGCTTCTTAACATGCGGGTGACGTTGCCAATACGGGAAATCAATTCATAAATATCTGTCGACGCCCCCGGAATACCCTGATGATGCATTATTACTTCTCCTTTAACGCATGTCCTAAGATATTCCTTTATCGGCAATAACCACTGACACTTAAATAAAAACCGCCACATAGCCAGACACTATAAAAATAAAAAAGCAGCCATTAATTTATTTAAAAACAATTAACAGAAAACACTTATATAAAAATAAAACATAGCTTTCAGCTATTAACGGCAGAAAAGGAAAATATCTCTTAATAATACACAGGATAAAGAAAGGGGAATATCCCCTTTCTGCTTCATGAAGCCGGGCTCACTTTCCACAACGCGCCGTCGGATTCATCGGTCAGCACATAAAGATAACCGTCCGGTCCAACGCGGACATCGCGGATGCGCTGCCCGCGATCGCCAAGAATACGGCCATCTTCCGTCACCTTGTCGCCCTGTACGCTCATAACGATGAGATCTTCATCTTTCAGCGCGCCGATGAATAATTTGTTTTTCCACTGCGGGAATACATCCATATTGTAGAAAGCCATACCGCTGATCGCCGGGGATTTTTTCCAGTAGAAGATCGGCTGTTCGGTGCCGACGACAATCTCCCCTTTCGCTTCCGGGATCTTCAGCCCGCTATAGTTAATGCCCCAGGTGGCAATCGGCCAACCGTAATTTTTACCCTTTTGCGGAATGTTGATCTCATCGCCGCCGCGCGGGCCATGCTCGTTGAGCCACAACGCGTTACTCCACGGGTTCATCGCCATTCCCTGCGGGTTGCGAATACCGTAAGACCAGATTTCCGCTCGCGCCCCCGGTTTACCGACAAACGGGTTATCCTCAGGCACCTTGCCTTGATCCGTCAGCCGCACCAGTTTGCCCTGTAATTTATCCAGATCCTGCGCTGTCGAACGTTGATTATTCTCGCCCAGCGCAATCCATAAATAGCCTTTGCCATCAAACACCAGTCGACCACCAAAATGGTTACCGGTGGAGAGTTTCGGCTGCTGGCGGAACACCGTCCGGAAATCGTCGAGGCGTTTAAAATCCTCGCTAAGACGACCATACCCTACCGCCGTTCCGGCTTTACCCTCCTGACCCGCTTCGGCGTAGCTCAGCCACACCCGGCGCGACTGGGCAAAATCCGGTGCCAGCGCCACATCCAGCAAGCCTCCCTGCCCCTGCGCCCAGACGTTGGGAACGCCAGTAATCGGATCGGAAATTCCCCTATCTTGTTGCCATAAACGCAGTTGCCCGCCGCGCAGGGTAATTAACATGCCGTGATTATCGGGCAGAAAAGCCAGCGCCCAGGGGTGATCGAGTTTGGTTTGCAGCACATCGACTTTCACCGCCGCAGGCGCGGCGGATACCGAGAGGGAGAGAAACAGTAAAAGCAGCGGGATCTGGCGCATACGGCGCTCCTTTATGCAGTTTTTTATTCTGATAAAGGGTAGACCGCGCAGCGCGGGCAAAAGCGACTTTTACACTCTCTATACACAACCGCATGCGTATCGCGGTTGTTGCAGTTAAACCGCCGGATAAAATGTGGAGGAGGTATATGCAGAAAGGGGGAGTTTCCTCCCCCTGGTATCAGGCTTCTTCGAGCGGTGAATGCTCGTTCAGATACTGAATGCAGTAATTAAGCACATTCAGCGAACGTTCCAGCTTGTCGACATTCACCGAAATGTAGGTGGGACAATCCTGTCGCCCGCTCATCAGACAAACAGCAGCTGAGGAGAGCGCTTCCTCGGCCCGGTATATTGCACTACGTGAGTCGCGATCCGGCAGGTCGTTTAACCGTTCGCCTTTATCGCGGATCTCCAGCGCCAGGGCAAAGAAGCGTTCACGCAGACGATCATTTTCGCTGACCGACATATACCCTTTCGCTTTTCGCATCTGGATATAGGCCGCAAGGTCACTTCGGGCAGCAATCAACTTCTTCAGCAGACGACGCGCAAGTTCATCAACGGTCATACATCTTCCCCCCTTGTCAGCCAGTGTAGGATCATAGTATGGTCGCTTTTCGAACAAAAGCATGCGTCTGGTCAATATTTAATTTTGTTTGCCGGACCTTTACATTTCACTTAAGGTGAGCCACGCCAGCCAATTGCCGTGTTTTTTTATGTCGCACGCGCCCTGCAATTCATAAGCCTCACAAATGAATCAAACCCATCCCTGGATGGCGCTTCCCACACCCAGGCGTTTTCGCCGTCTATTGCATCCTGTCTTGCTTCATCAGGATGTGTTAGCCATCCGCTAACATTACGCGCAGTCGTTACTGGCTGGAACTCATCTACCGGTGGTCAGAAAGCATTTGTCTGGTGTATTGTTTTTAAACAATTAATCACGCAAATGGATACCTGCAATATGCTTACCATTCTTGGCAAAACGACGTCGATCAATGTGCGAAAAGTACTCTGGACCTGTGAAGAAGCCGGGCTGGATTATGTGCAGGAAGATTATGGCAGCGGTTTTGCCTCCACGGAAACGGATGAATTCCGCGCCATGAACCCTAACGCAATGGTGCCAGTGCTAATAGACGACGGTTTTGTACTGTGGGAGTCCAATTCGATTTGCCGCTATCTGGTGCGTAAAGCCGGGCGTGAAGATTTGCTCCCCAGCGAACCGCAAGCCTGTGCCAACGTTGAACACTGGATGGACTGGCAGGCCACCGAATTCAACAACGCCTGGCGCTATGTCTTCCCGGCGCTGGCGCGCAAGAACCCGGCGTTTAACGACCCGAAAGCCATCGCAGCAGGCATCAAAGAGTGGAATCACTGTATCGGCATTCTGGAAAAGCAGTTGCAGCGCACCGGCGCATTCGCTGCAGGCGACACCTTTACGCTGGCGGATGTGGTGCTGGGACTGTCGGTCAACCGCTGGAAGATGACACCGTTTGACCACCCGCCCGTTCCCGCTATCGACGCGTGGTTTGAACGATTAAACCAGCGCCCGGCATTTTTGCACCACGGCAATAATGGCATGGTGTAACGCGATGCTATCCCGGGCGAATGTTACCCGCGATTACACTTCGGCGTATCCCGATCCGATTGCGGTGAGCAAAGGCGAGCATGTACTGATAAGCCACTGCGATTTACAGTGGCGCGGCTGGGTGTGGGTGACGTTGGCGTCGGGGAAAAGTGGTTGGGCGCCGCAGCAACTTTTCGCACCCCTTAGCGCGTATGAAGGCCGTGCGCGTGATGACTACTGCGCGCATGAACTGACCGTGCGTGTGGGAGAAACGCTTACGCTGATTAACGCCCTCAACGGCTGGTATTACGCGCAGAAAGCGGACGGGGAAAAGGGTTGGCTGCCGCAGGAGTGCGTCAGGTTATGGGAAAAATAGTGGGAATCACATGAAGCGAGAACGCTATAACTTACCGGTTGCGGTATTTGTGTTGCTGAGAAAAGCGCAGCGGATTTGCATGCTTAAACGCACCGGAACAGGCTGGATGGACGGTTGCTATAGTTTGCCTGCCGGTGGTCTTGAGCAGCATGAAACGCTGGCGGCCGCCGCCAGAGAAGCCAACGAGGAAACCGGTGTGGTAATCGCACCGGAGGATCTTCACCTGGCGCATACTTTGCACGTCTGGACAGAGAATCGCTCGTGGATGGGGCACTTTTTCTGTTGCACCCGCTGGCAGGGCGAACCGTTTATCGCCGAGCCAGAGAAACATGGCGATTTATGCTGGCACGCCATTGACGATTTACCTGAAAACACGATTGGTTATGTCAAACAAGCGATTGAGCAGATTGCCGCGGGACAACCCTACTCCGAATATGGCTGGTGAAACGCCGCCCTTAGAGACCCATTTTAGCGCGCAGCACTTTCACACCGCGCGCTAAAAGCCAGGCGATAGCCAGCACGATGAGCACCAGCATAATGGTGCCCGGCGGATCCATTCCCCATTCGTAGGTGTCGGTAATCAGCTGGTGCCGCCAGAGCAGATCAAACAACCAGCCCGATGACCACGCCCAGAACAGGTTAACCGGCTTGATGACAGCGCTGATAAAAAAGGCGAGTACCACATACAGCAGCCCCGCCAGAATCTTAATGATTGCCGTGCGCATCATTTTTCCTTCCCGGAGTGGTTAAGCCGGACGGTTTTACCAGCGCGGAGTGCGCATTTCAATGACAACGCGTGATGGCTATGTTTCGCCGCAAGCGGGCTTGCGAACTACTTTTCCGTCCGCCTGGCCTGTTTGTAAATGTCCGGGCGGGCAATCGTCCACGTATAATCGGGCCGGTTGACAGGCTCGTAGCCCGCCTGCGCGTACAGCCAGGGCGCGGTGGACGTAAAGAGAACAATCCGGCGCAGTTTTGCAAAAAGCGGGTGCGCATGGCAGCAGGCGATTAACCATTTCCCCAGTTTTTGCCCCTGATACGCTTCCAGCACATATACATCACACAAGTACGCGAAGGTGGCGTAATCGGTGACTAACCGGGCAAACCCTATCTGCTCATCACCATGAAAAAGACCAAAATTAAGGCTATTTTGCACCGAGATCGCTACCGTTTCCCGGTCCATTCCCACAGCCCATGTGGATCGTGTCAGATAACGGTGAATCGCTGCGATATCCTGCTTTTCGGCGTCGGTTGTTACCAGATAATTCTCTTTGCGCCACTCCTGAACGTCGAAATTTGCCATAACCTTGCCCTTATCACATGAGGAAAACGTTCAAATTAGCATGAATTTTGCGCACCGGTGAGCGTGAGAAAAGACGAAAACCAGGGGCTTTTTTGCCGGCTAAGCGAAGCGCATAGTAAGCATTTCCAGCGCTCAGGGGTAAACGATCGTTACCCGATGCCGATAACACAACTGCCACCAACCGTTTCATTTACAAGGAAGATGTCATGAAAACCTATGTATTCTACTCCAGTGACATTGCCGTGAATGTCTATGAGAAAAAAGCCTTGTCGGCAGAAGAAGTGCGGCAGCTTAAAGCTGAAGGCTTTCGCAAAATGCCGTTTGAAACCCAGGCGGAAGACGAAGCGCAGGCAATTGATATCATGCTGGCACATTTCAAAGAGAACCTGGAAGCGCTTGAAGAGTTCACCAAAGACTGGTGTATTCCCGCCACTATTTTCGCCGCCATTTATGCGTTGAGCTAAGCCGCAGAAGGCCGCCTTCGCGGCCTCTTTTACTCTGCTTCAGGGAACGTCTCGCCGGACATATGCCACAGCGCCGAATGCATCGACGCGGCAAACATCGCGCCGTGCGTCAGGCCAGGATAAAGCCGATAAGTCGCTGGTATTCCTCTGCTGCGCAGGCGTGATACTGTCTGGCTCACCGCATTTAACACGTCCGACGTGGCGTTTTCGTCCCGCGCTTTTCTATCGCCGTCGCCTTCCATAAACCACAGTGATTTCTGGCTGCCCTGCACTTTGTTGACATGCTCAAGCGCGCTGAGCAGCGCAGCGTTATTACGATCCAGTGAAGGAACGGCTGCGTAGAACGAATGAAAGAAGCCGGACGCTAAAAAGCTCTCCAGCACGAACAATCCGCCGTACGAGTGTCCCCATAGCGCCCGCTTTTGCGGGTCAATAGCAAGATCTTTTTCTGCCTGCGGTGCAATGGTGTGTTCCAGTAACGCACGGAAAACAGCGCTACCACCACCGGCCCTGCCGCGCAAGTTCTGCGGGCCGCTTTGCGTTGCGGGCGTGTAATCATACGCTCTGGCGGTTAAATCAAACGGCAGATCGGTTTGATAGCCAATCGCTACCAGCACGGGCGCATCGCGCTGCGACAGTTTTTGCAACAGGTCATCTGATAACCGGTCCATCACCGCGTTGCCATCCAGTAGATAGAGCACCGGATAACCGCGAGCAGGCGGCTTTTTATTCGGGATGGCGGTCCACACATTGTAGTGGCGCTTGCCATCAGCGGAATCAAAGGTATTGATGGTGAAATGGTAAAACGCGGAGCCTTTATCGGCGATATTTGGCCCCAGCGGAGTCATGTCCGGGCGGGCATAACTGTTAGCCGCGCAGAACAGCAGAAAAGGCACCAAGCGCATGGCATAAGCTCGACAATTGATCATGCCGTTTTCCCTTATATTATCAAAACGCAGCTCTGGCTGCTCCGACTGAAAAATGAAATTGAACCGGGCAAAAGTTAATAGGAATTATTCTTAATTGCAACAAATTCGCCATAGGTCCATATCTTTCGAACACACCTCAACGTTACCGTCGGCAGGGTTCTTTTCTTAGCGTCATTTACTACTGCGCAGGAAAAAGCCGCCCCTGAAGCGGTGCGGCTTTAAGGTAAAAAGAGCGAAGGTTACTGGATTTTGTCTGCCTGAATCGTCGCCTGCCCAGTGTTATCAACGCAGTTATCATCTGTGACATACGCCATGAATTTGGAAACCGTCGGTACGTTAACCGTAATCGGCGTAGTGCTGAGCGTTAAGCCCCAGCGCCCATTCCCCAAGCCGCCCTGCAAATAGATTGTGCTAATATTGCAGCCATTCGCTAACGAACCGTTCATGCAGCTCATATTATTGGATAACAGCGACATCGTATATGTACCTGGCGCCAACTGGAACTGCAATGCTGTTCCAGCCTGCAATGCCACATTACTCAGCGGCGGATAAATACAGTGGGCTTTAGCATTAATAGTGAATGATTCAGCCTGGCTTCCGAACGACAGGAATCCCAGCAAGAAAAGTGCATGTAATTTGGTTTTCATGTTTTGCGTTCCTTTGATGATTAACAGTGTAAGGGCATGACAGCGCTGTCAAAAAGGAGCATACCGCTTATGCCAGAAACGCTTCAAAGCAAAGCTGTATTGATGCAAACCATACAACGAACCCGGCAAAAATCGCTTGTCTGCGAGGTGTGATATTCAGTATGAAGATCCACATAAAATGCCGTGCCTTGGTAGAAAGATAATGTCCTCAGGATCAGGTCGTCCTAAGTCCTCCGGGCTGTTGCCACCGATCACGCTGTAATAGCGAGGTGAATTTACTGCTTGCAAATATTCAGGCTGATATGCAACAGCCCCCTTGTGAGTTATCCATCTAATTACTTTCTGCGGCATTCTCTTTGTAGGCCGCATGTGCTTCTGTAAGTATTCCCCCTTAATTACCCTATAAATCCAGGCGAGAGCCCTGTACAATCCCTGCCCTAAGATCCTATAACTGATTACTTTTTGAACTATGAGCAATGTGAACCTGCAGCCGAAAATCGGCTTTGTCTCTCTTGGCTGTCCGAAAAACCTGGTGGATTCCGAACGTATCCTCACCGAGCTGCGCACCGAAGGCTATGACGTGGTGCCAAGCTATGACAACGCCGATATGGTTATCGTCAACACCTGCGGTTTTATCGACAGCGCGGTGCAAGAGTCACTGGAAGCCATCGGCGAAGCGCTGAATGAAAACGGCAAGGTGATTGTGACCGGCTGCCTGGGCGCAAAAGAGGATCAGATCCGCGAAGTCCATCCGAAAGTGCTGGAGATCACCGGGCCGCACAGTTACGAGCAGGTGCTGGAGCATGTACACCACTACGTGCCGAAACCGAAGCACAATCCGTTCCTGAGCCTGGTGCCGGAACAGGGCGTAAAACTGACGCCGCGCCACTACGCTTACCTGAAAATTTCCGAAGGCTGTAACCACCGCTGCACATTCTGCATTATTCCGTCGATGCGTGGCGATCTGGTGAGCCGTCCGATTGGCGACGTGTTAGCCGAAGCCAAACGTCTGGTCGATGCGGGCGTGAAAGAGTTGCTGGTGATCTCGCAGGACACTTCCGCCTACGGCGTGGATGTCAAACACCGCATGGGCTTTCACAACGGCGAGCCGGTGAAAACCAGCATGGTCGGCCTGTGCGAGCAACTGGCGAAACTCGGTGTCTGGACGCGTCTGCATTACGTTTACCCCTATCCGCACGTTGATGATGTCATTCCGCTGATGGCGGAAGGCAAAATCCTGCCGTATCTGGATATTCCGCTGCAACACGCCAGCCCGCGCATTCTGAAGCTGATGAAGCGCCCCGGCGCGGTCGACAGGCAACTGGCGCGCATTAAGCAGTGGCGTGAAATCTGCCCGGAACTGACGCTGCGTTCCACCTTTATCGTCGGTTTCCCTGGCGAAACCGAAGAAGATTTCCAGATGCTGCTCGATTTCCTCAAAGAAGCGCGTCTGGATCGCGTCGGCTGCTTTAAATACAGCCCGGTAGAAGGCGCAACCGCCAACGAACTGGCCGATCAGGTGCCGGAAGAGGTGAAAGAGGAGCGCTGGAACCGCTTTATGCAACTGCAACAGCAGATCTCCGCCGAGCGCTTGCAGGAAAAAATCGGCCGCGAAATTCTGGTGATCATCGATGAAGTCGACGAAGAAGGCGCAATTGGCCGCAGCATGGCAGACGCGCCGGAAATCGACGGCGCGGTGTACCTGAACGGCGAAACCGGTGTTAAACCAGGCGACGTTGTCCGCGTGAAAGTGGAAAACGCCGACGAATACGATCTGTGGGGCTCCCGCGTTTAAATCGTTCTTCCCTCTCCTCCTACGGAGAGGGAATCTTCTATCCCTTAATCTTCGGGTCCAGCGCGTCGCGCAGGCCATCACCCAGCAGGTTAAACGCCAGCACCGTCAGAAAAATCGCCAGCGAAGGGAACAGCGCCACATGCGGCGCAATCACCATATCCGCACGCGCTTCGTTAAGCATTGCTCCCCACTCCGGCGTTGGCGGCTGCGCGCCCAGGCCTAAAAATGAGAGGCTGGCGGCTGAAATAATCGACGTGCCAATGCGCATGGTGAAATAGACCACAATCGACGATACCGTGCCCGGCAGAATATGGTGAAACAGGATCACCGCATCGCTGGCCCCGATGCTGCGCGCGGATTCGATAAAGGTTTGTTGCTTGAGTACCAGCGTGTTGCCGCGCACCAGACGGGCAAACGCCGGCACGGAGAACACCGCCACGGCGATGATCACGTTCGCCATGCCGCTGCCCATCACCGCCACCACCGCAATCGCCAGCAGAATGCCGGGAAACGCGAACAGCACATCACAGATGCGCATAATCAGGCGATCCCACCAGCCTTCGTAGTAACCCGCCAGCAATCCCAGCACCGTACCAATGAGCGCGCCAATCAGCACCGCAAAAAGACCAGCGGCAAGCGAAATCTGCGCACCGACCAGCACACGGCTTAAAATGTCGCGCCCCAGCGAATCGACGCCGAACCAGTGCACCAGCGACGGCCCTTCATTCAGCCGGTCGTAGTCAAAATAGTTTTCCGCATCAAACGGGGCTATCCACGGGGCGGCAATCGCCAGCAGGATCAGCAGCAGCACAAAAATCCCGGCGGCCATCGCCAGCGGCTGGCGGCAAAAACGCCGCCAGAATTCATGCCACGGCGTGCGCACATGCCCCGGTTTGACTACGGGCATGGCGTTTAATACCGCCTGTCGACGCCAGTTTAATAATCGCATCCTTACTTGTACCTGATCGCGGGATTAAGGGCGGCGTAGAGCACATCCACCACCAAGTTGATAAGAATAAACTCCAGCGAGAAGAGCAGCACCTCGGCCTGAATCACCGGGTAGTCGCGCATCTCCACCGAGTCCACCAGCAAACGGCCCAGCCCCGGCCAGTTAAAGACTTTCTCCACCACAATGGAACCGCCGAGTAAAAAGCCGAATTGTAGCCCCATCATGGTGACCACCGGGATCAGCGCGTTGCGCAGACCATGTTTGAGAATGACCCACCGCTCGCTCACACCTTTCGCGCGCGCGGTGCGCATGTAGTCTTCGTTGAGCACGTCCACGAACGAGGCGCGGGTAAAACGCGCCATCACCGCCGCCACGGCCGCGCCGAGCGTTAACGACGGCAAAATATAGTGTCGCCAGCTATCAGCACCGACGGTCGGCAGCCAGCCGAGTTCAACCGAGAAGATCTGCATCAGCAACATGCCGAGCGCAAAGGCCGGGAATGACATGCCCGTTACCGCCAGCGCCATCCCCAGATGATCCGGCCAGCGGTTACGCCATACGGCGGCGGCAATCCCCGCGCCAAGCCCAAACAGCATCGCCCAGCACATGCTGGTGATGGTCAACAGTAGCGTTGGCATAAAGCGGCTGGCTATCTCTTCCGCCACCGGGCGGCGCGAGGCCATGGAGATGCCAAAATCACCCTGCAGCACATTGCCGATGTAGTGCCAGAACTGCCGCCACAGCGGTTGATCCAGCCCAAGCTGACGGCGCACCAGCTCAATGACCTGCGCATCGGCTTCCGGCCCGGCAATCAACCGCGCCGGATCGCCCGGCAGCAAGTGGACAAACAGAAACACCAGCACCGCCACAATCAGTAGCGTCGGGATCAGGCCCAGCAAGCGTTTAATAATATAATTTTGCATTGTGCGTTCCCTCACGCCTCCTTTTGCTCTGCGAGGTGGAGTGAGTTATTTCACCAAATCCGCGTTATCAAAACTGAACCCGGTATCGGGCATAATGTAGAACCCTGTGAGCTTCTTGTTATGCGCAGAAACCAGCTTTTCTACCACCAGCGGCACCCACGGCGACTCCTGCCAGATGAGATCCTGCGCCTGTTTGTACAGCTGCTCTTTCTCCGCGGCATCCGTGGTTTTTAGCGCGTCGGCCAGGTCTTTATCCACCTGCGAGTTGCTGTAAAACGCGGTGTTGAACTGCGTTGGCGGCCAGTTCCACGAGGCGAACAGCGGCGACAACGCCCAGTCGGCTTCGCCGGTCGAGGCCGACCAGCCGGTATAGAACATGCGCACACCGCTCTGCGCCTGCCCTTTGGCTTCCACTTCCGCTGCACGCTGCCCGGCGTCCATCGCCGTCACCTGCACTTTGATACCCACCTGCGCCAGTTGCTGCTGGGTAAACTGTAATACTTTCTGCGCGGTGCTGTGGTTATGCGACGACCACAAAGTGGTGCTGAATCCCTGCGGATAACCGGCTTCTTTGAGCAGCTCGCGGGCTTTTGCCGGATCGTACGGCCAGGGTTGATAAGCCTGTGAATAGGCAATGGTTGGCGGCACAACGCCGGTAGCAGGCGTCGCAAAACCGGCGAACGCTACTTTCACCAGCGCCGGGCGGTTAATAGCGTAGTTGATTGCCTCGCGCACTTTCGGATTATCGAACGGTTTTTGCGTGACATTCATGCTGATGTAACGCTGCATAATCGACGGGCTGGCGACCAGTTCCAGCTTGCTGTTTCTTTTCAGCACTTCAGCCTGTTCGTAGGGAATGGGGAAGGCAAACTGCGCTTCGCCGGTTTGCAGCATTGCCGCGCGGGTGTTGTTATCCACCACCGGCCGCCAGGTAATGGAGTCCAGCTTGGGTAAACCTTGCTGCCAGTACCCGGCGAATCGCTTCACTTTCACGTAATCGGTCTGGTTCCACGCTTCCAGTTCATACGGGCCGGTGCCTACGGGGTGAAAACCGATGTCGTTGCCATACTTTTGCAGCGCCGCCGGAGAAATCATGGCGCTTGCCGGGTGCGCGAGAATATTAATAAAGGCGGAAAAAGGCTGCTTCAGGGTAATTTTTACCGTGTAGGCATCTACCACGTCGGTTCTGGCGATATTTTTATACAGATTATAACGTTTGAGGCTATTGCGCGGATTACTGGCCCGGTCGAGGTTCGCTTTTACCGCTGCGGCGTCAAAGTCCGTCCCATCCTGGAACTTTACGCCGTGACGCAAGTTGATGGTATAGACCATGCCGTCAGCAGAAATGCTGTAGCTCTCGGCCAGCACATATTCCAGCTGCATATCTTTATCAAGGCCAAAGAGCCCTTGATAGAACGATTTCGCTATCGCCTGCGACAGTGTGTCGTTGGCATCATACGGGTCGAGGGTAGTGAAATTGGATCCCACCGCGACAACCACATCTTTCGCCGCAAAGGCAGGGATGGCGGTCAGCGCGAACATCACGCCGGCGAGTCCCCGCCAGTGCCGTGAAATGAATTGTGTCATGTTGCTCTCCTGAAGAACCCTGCCAGTGCTCAATTAAAAACGGGATTGCGTGCTACCGGGCGTCGAGCGGGCGACAAAATGTCCCGGCCCCACGTTCTGCAACTGCACGCGTTGCATTGACTCGCCGCGTTTGCGGATATTGCTGGGCATGTCATCAGACAACAACACACGCTGCACATGATGGTGCGCAGGGTCAGCAACCGGCACCGCCGACATTAACTTACGTGTATACGGATGCTGCGGGTTTTCAAACACCGCCTGCCGCGGGCCGATCTCGACAATTTGCCCGAGGTACATCACCGCGACACGGTGGCTGATGCGCTCCACCACCGCCATATCATGCGAGATAAACAGAAACGCAATGCCCATTTCACGCTGCAAATCGAGCAGTAAATTGATGATTTGCGCGCGGATCGACACATCCAGCGCCGACACGGATTCATCCGCCACCACCACGCGCGGGTTGAGCGCCAGCGCCCGCGCGATGCAGATGCGCTGGCGCTGCCCGCCGGAAAACTCATGCGGGTAGCGCCATGCGTGTTCCGGCTTCAGTCCGACGCGCTCCAGCAACCACTCCACGCGCTGTCGTCCCTCTTTCTCACCCAATAAATTGTGCACCCGCAGCGGTTCGATAATCGAGTCGCCAACGGTCTGGCGCGGGTCCAGCGAGGCGTAAGGATCCTGAAAAATAAACTGAATATCGCGGCGGATCCGTTTCATCTTATTATCCGGTAGCGTATCAATGCGCTCGCCGTTAAAGGTGATTGAACCGCTCTGGTGCTCCACCAGCCGCAGCAGCGCGCGCCCGGTGGTAGATTTACCACTGCCGGATTCGCCCACCAGCGACAGCGTTTCGCCCGGCCAGAGATCAAAGCTCACCCCTTCCACAGCGTGCACCTCTTTGGTGACGCGATTAAGAATGCCGCTGCGCAGCGGGAAGCGCGCCACCAGATCGCGCACCTGCAAAATCGGCTCGCCCGGCACGACCGTATCCTGCTCAATTTCCGCTTCCTGATGCGCCGGGTTTTTCGGCGAGATCAGCGGAAAACGGCGCGGCAGCGTACTGCCATGCATCGCCCCCAGTTTGGGCACCGCTGCCAGCAGCGCTCTGGTATAGGGATGCTGTGGATGATTGAAAATCTGCTCGACGCTGCCGGTTTCCACCGCTTCGCCCTGGTTCATCACCAGTACGCGGTCGGCCACATCAGCGACCACGCCCATATCGTGCGTGATGAAAATCACCCCCATCGACATCTCTTTTTGCAGCACGGCGATAAGTTGCAGGATCTGCGCCTGGATCGTGACATCCAGCGCGGTGGTCGGTTCGTCGGCAATCAGCACCGCCGGGCGACAGGAGAGCGCCATGGCAATCATCACGCGCTGGCGCATGCCGCCGGAAAGCTGGTGTGGAAAGCTGGATAAGATCTCGTGGGATTCAGGAATGCGTACCAGATCGAGCATACGCCGCGCTTCTATCATGGCGTCTTCGCGCCCCAGTTTCTGGTGCAGGCGAATCGACTCGGCGATCTGCTCGCCCACCGGAAATACCGGGTTGAGCGAGGTCATCGGTTCCTGAAAAATCATCGCGATATCCGCGCCGCGCACGCTGCGCATCTGCGATGCGCTCAGCCGGGTGAGTTCCACGTTCTGCCGGTTACGCCGGGCCAGACGCATGTGATCGCAGCTCACTTCGCCGCCCGCCTGCTCAATCAGGCGCAGCAATGCGAGCGCGGTAACCGATTTACCGGAGCCGGACTCGCCGACAATCGCCAGTGTTTCGCCGCGTTTAAGGGTAAAGGAGAGATGGCGAACCGCCGGGATGCGTTGCTTGTCATGGCTGAAAGCAACGTTCAGATTACTGACATCCAGCACCATGTTCGCGTCGGTTTCCATCCGCTCAATCCCACTCGCATTATTCACGATAAATGCCCACGCTTGGCGCATCGCCCGCGTAACCCCACGCGCGATACATCCCTTCACTGTTGAACGGCAACGCGACGTTGCCTTCGCGATCAACTGCAATCAACCCACCGCTGCCGCC
Organism: Kosakonia pseudosacchari; assembly: GCF_900184035.1. Taxonomy (GTDB): domain Bacteria; phylum Pseudomonadota; class Gammaproteobacteria; order Enterobacterales; family Enterobacteriaceae; genus Kosakonia; species Kosakonia pseudosacchari. Next base: position 442,535 of record NZ_FXWP01000013.1, on the reverse strand, counting down.
CAGCGCCGGGAGTTTTTCCATCACCACGGCGTCGCAGGCTTCCTGCAGGCTCAACCCGCCGTACTCCATTAGCGCAGCGATGTCGTAAGCCGCCAGCGCGCGGATAAATACTTCGCCAGTGCCGGTGCAGGAGACCGCCACGTTGGCGTTATTGGCGTAACATCCGGCGCCAGGTAATGGACTGTCGCCGACGCGGCCCGGTAATTTATTGGTCATGCCGCCGGTCGATGTCGCAGCCGCCAGGTTGCCCTGCTTATCCAGCGCCACCGCACCCACGGTGCCAAATTTTTTGCTCTCATCGAGCGGTGCTGAACCATGATCCAGTACCGTGTGCCCGGCGTCCCGCGCTTCCATTAATTGTGCAAAGCGTTCCGGGGTGGAAAACAGGCTCGGCGACACCGCTTCCATGCCGTGGGAAAAGGCAAATTTTTCCGCCCCTTCACCAATCATAAAGACATGCGGGCTGTGCTCCATCACCAAACGCGCCGCCAGCACCGGATTGCGCAAGCGGCTGACACCCGCCACCGCCCCCGCCTTCAGTGTGTTGCCGTCCATCACGCAGGCATCCAGCTCATGGGTTTCATCGCGGGTAAACACCGCGCCGATACCGGCATTAAATAAGGGGCACTCCTCCAGCAGCCGCACCGCTTCCGTCACCACATCCAGCGCGCTTACGCCCGATTCCAGCATACGCTGTCCGGTTTCGATAATTGACGAAAGTACGTGTACGTAACGTTGCTCTTTTTCCGGGCTCATCTGCGCACGGCCGATAGCACCCGCACCGCCGTGTATTGCGATTACCGCTTTAACCATTTGTGCCGCCTGGATTTCTCTGCGCCTGGAGGGATTTCTGAATATAGAAAGTCGTTACAACGATGTAAAGCAATGTCATTACAACGGGGTAGGCGTAAGGCATGTTGAGGCCTTCTCTTTTCTGCCATAATGGCCGCTTCATCGCGTTGACTGGATATTAACTATGGAATCATCAAATGGCCTGATCTCGCTCGAGACGGCCCTGTCACAGATGCTGTCACGCATTTCACCGCTGACTGAAAGCGAAACTCTGCCACTGGTGGCCTGCTTTGGCCGCGTGGTGGCGCACGATATTATCTCTCCGCTGAACGTTCCGGGTTTTGATAACTCGGCGATGGACGGCTACGCCGTGCGGCTGGCGGAGGTACAAAGTGGCAACGCCCTGCCGGTGGCGGGTAAAGCGTTTGCCGGGCAGCCCTTCGACGGCGAGTGGCCAGCAGGCACGTGCATACGCATTATGACCGGCGCGCCGATCCCCGCCGGATGCGACGCGGTAGTGATGCAGGAACAGACAGAACAGACCGATGACGGTATTCGTTTTACCGCCGGGGTACGGGCTAACCAGAATATTCGCCGCGCGGGGGAAGATATTCGACAAGGCGCCAGCGTTTTTGCGGCGGGTACAAAACTGACCGCCGCCGAGCTGCCGGTTATTGCTTCGCTGGGCATTGCCGATGTCAGCGTGCTGCGCAAAGTGCGCGTGGCGCTGTTCTCCACCGGCGATGAACTGCAACTGCCGGGCCAGCCGCTGGCTGACGGACAAATCTACGATACCAACCGCTTGTCCGTTCACCTGATGCTGAGCCAGCTCGGTTATGAGGTGATTAACCTTGGCATCGTGCCGGATGACCCGCAGAAACTGCGCGACACCTTTATTGCTGCCGATAGCCAGGCCGATGTGGTGCTGAGTTCCGGCGGTGTGTCGGTGGGCGAAGCCGATTACACCAAAACCATTCTCGATGAACTGGGCGAAATCGCGTTCTGGAAACTGGCGATCAAGCCGGGTAAACCGTTCGCCTTCGGTAAGCTCAAAAACAGCTGGTTCTGCGGCCTGCCGGGCAATCCGGTTTCCGCGACGCTCACCTTTTATCAACTGGTTCAGCCGCTGCTGGCGAAACTGAGTGGTAACACCGCCAATGCCCAGCCGCTGCGTTTTCGCGCCCGGGCGATGGAGCGCCTGAAAAAGTCCCCAGGGCGTCTCGATTTCCAGCGCGGTGTGTTAAGCCGTGGCGACGATGGCACGCTGGAAGTGCGCAGCACCGGACACCAGGGTTCACATATTTTCAGCTCCTTTAGCCAGGGCAACTGCTTTGTGGTGCTGGAGCGCGAACGTGGCAATGTCGAAGCCGGTGAATGGGTGGATGTCGAGATGTTTAACCATCTCTTCGGAGGCTAACGATGGCTGAAGAACTCAGCGACGCGGAGATGATGCGTTATAACCGGCAAATTATTCTGCGCGGTTTTGATTTCGACGGCCAGGAGCGGTTAAAAGCCGCGCGTGTGCTGGTGGTCGGCCTTGGTGGGCTGGGCTGTGCCGCAGCGCAATATCTGGCGGCGGCAGGCGTCGGGCAGATGACGCTGCTCGATTTTGATACAGTTGCACTCTCCAACCTGCAACGCCAGACGCTGCACAGCGATGCGGATATCGGCGTGGCAAAAGTGGATTCGGCGCGTGAATCATTACTGCGCATCAACCCGAATGTGCACTACACCGCCATCAACGCCCTGCTTGACGACACGGCGCTGCTGGCACAGATTGCCGCACATGATGTGGTGCTGGATTGCACCGATAACGTCGCGATTCGTAACCAGCTCAACGCGGGCTGTTTCCAGCATCGCGTACCGCTGGTTTCCGGCGCAGCCATTCGCATGGAAGGCCAGATCAGCGTCTTTACCTGGGGCGAAAACGACCCATGCTACCGCTGCCTGAGCCGTCTGTTTGGCGATAACGCGCTGACCTGTGTCGAAGCGGGCGTTATGGCGCCGCTGGTCGGGGTGATTGGTTCATTGCAGGCGATGGAAGCCATTAAAGTGCTGACGGATTACGGTACGCCTGCGGCGGGGAAAATCGTGATGTACGACGCGATGACCTGCCAGTTCCGCGAAATGAAACTGCTGCGCAACCCTGGCTGCGACGTCTGCGGGCAGTAATCTCCCCTCTTTTTCCGGATGGCGTAACGTCATCCGGCGTCGCGATAAAAGATCGATATTCGTCACAGTAACTTTCATTCGAAAGTAATTTAATCTCCATATGAAATATATGGAGATAAATGATGATCTTCAACATCCAGCGCTATTCCACTCACGACGGCCCAGGTATTCGCACTGTCGTGTTCCTGAAAGGCTGCTCGTTAAGCTGCCGCTGGTGCCAGAACCCGGAGAGCCGCAGCCGCACGCGCGATCTGCTGTTTGACAACCGTTTGTGCCTTGCGGGGTGTGATTTATGCCAGCACGCCGCGCCACAAGCCATTGAACGCGCGGCAAACGGTTTGGTTATCCACCGCGAAAAACTTGATGATGTGCAACTGGATGCACTTACCGATTGCTGCCCGACACAGGCGCTGAGTGTCTGCGGTGAAACGCCTGATGTGAGTGATATCATGGCTACCGTTTTGCGCGATAAACCCTTTTATGACCGCAGCGGCGGCGGCATCACCCTTTCCGGCGGCGAGCCGTTTCTGAACCCGCAACTGGCGCTGCAACTGTTCCAGAGCAGCCATCAGCACGGCATTCATACGGCAGTGGAAACCTGCCTGCATGTGCCGTGGCGCTATATCGAACCATCCCTGCCCTTTGTTGATCTGTTTCTCGCCGATTTAAAACATGTCGATGAGTCCGCCTTTCGCCAGTGGACCGGCGGCTCGGCAAAACGCGTGCTGGATAAGCTGAAACGGCTGGCGCAGGAGGGGAAAAAACTCACCATCCGTGTACCGCTGATCCCCGGTTTTAATGCCGATCACGCTTCCATAAGCGCCATTACCGCTTTCGCCGCTGATGAGCTGAAGGTCAGCGATATTCATTTTTTGCCTTACCACACGCTGGGCATGAATAAGTATCACCTGCTCGGCGAACCCTACACCGCCCCAGAGAAGCCGCTCGACGCCCCGCAACTGCTGGCGTTTGCGCAGGATTGCGCCTGCCGTAAAGGGCTGACGGCGACATTACGAGGATAGAACCATGACCACGCTGCAACTCAACACGCTAACTGACCGCATCAAAAAGCACAAAACCGCGCTGGTGCATATTGTGAAGCCACCGGTTTGCACCGAGCGCGCCCGGCATTACACGCAGGTTTACCAGCAGAATATGGACAAACCGCTGCCGGTACGCCGTGCGCTGGCGCTGGCGCATCACCTGGCCGAACGTACTATCTGGATCAAACATGACGAGCTGATTATCGGTAACCAGGCAAGCGAAGTACGCGCCGCGCCGATCTTCCCGGAATACACCGTTTCGTGGATCGAAAAAGAGATCGACGACCTCGCCGACCGCCCCGGTGCTGGCTTTGCGGTGAGCGAAGAGAACAAACGCGTGCTGCATGCGATCTGCCCGTGGTGGCGCGGACAGACAGTGCAGGACCGCTGCTACGGCATGTTTACTGACGAACAAAAAGCGCTGCTGGAAACCGGCATTATCAAAGCTGAAGGCAACATGACCTCTGGCGACGCGCACCTGGCGGTGAACTTCCCGCTGCTGCTGGAGCTCGGTCTAGACGGGCTGCGTCACAAAGTGGATGAACGCCGGACACGCATCAACCTGACGGTACTCGACGATCTGCACGGGGAGCAGTTCTTAAAAGCGATTGATATTGTACTGGACGCCGTGAGCCTGCATATCGAACGCTTTGCCGATCTGGCGCGCCAGATGGCCGGGGAAGAGGCACGGCAAAACCGCCGCGATGAGCTGCTGGCGATAGCAGAAAACTGCCTGATTATCGCCCACGAACCGCCGCGTACCTTCTGGCAGGCATTGCAGCTTTGCTACTTTATCCAGCTGATTTTGCAGATTGAATCCAACGGGCATTCGGTCTCTTTCGGCCGCATGGATCAGTATTTGTATCCGTACTATCGCCGCGATGTGGAACTGCAACAGTCTCTGCCCCGCGAACAGGCCATTGAGCTGCTGCACAGTTGCTGGCTGAAACTGCTGGAAGTGAACAAAATTCGTTCCGGCTCGCATTCGAAAGCCTCGGCGGGTAGCCCGCTGTACCAGAACGTCACCATCGGCGGTCAGCAGTGGCACAACGGTGAAGCGCGCGATGCCGTCAACCCGCTCTCTTACGCGATTCTGGAATCCTGCGGACGCCTGCGTTCCACCCAGCCGAACCTGAGCGTGCGTTACCACGCCGGCATGAGCAACGACTTCCTCGACGCGTGCGTACAGGTCATTCGCTGCGGCTTCGGCATGCCCGCGTTCAATAACGATGAAATTGTTATTCCCGAATTTATCAAGCTCGGCGTGGAACCCGCCGATGCCTATGATTACGCAGCCATTGGCTGCATTGAAACCGCCGTTGGCGGCAAATGGGGCTATCGCTGTACCGGCATGAGTTTTATTAACTTCGCCCGCGTGATGCTGGCGGCGCTGGAAGGCGGCCGCGATGCCACCAGCGGCAAAATCTTTCTGCCGCAAACCCAGGCGATGTCGGCGGGTAATTTCAAAGCGTTCGAAGAGGTCATGCACGCCTGGGATCGGCAGATTCGCTATTACACGCGAAAATCGATTGAGATCGAGTATGTGGTCGACACCATGCTGGAAGAGAACGTGCCGGATATTCTCTGCTCCGCGCTGGTCGATGACTGCATTGAGCGGGCGAAAAGCATTAAACAAGGCGGCGCGAAATATGACTGGGTGTCCGGCTTGCAGGTGGGAATTGCCAACCTGGGTAACAGCCTCGCGGCGGTGAAAAAGCTGGTCTTTGACCAGGGGGTTATCGGGCAACAACAACTGGCGCAGGCACTCGCAGAGGATTTCGACGGCCTGACGCACGAACAATTGCGCCAGCGGCTGGTTAACAGCGCGCCGAAATACGGCAACGATGATGACAGCGTGGATATGCTGCTGGTTCGTGCCTATCAAACCTATATCGATGAGCTGAAGCAGTATCACAACCCGCGTTATGGTCGTGGCCCTATTGGCGGCAACTATTACGCCGGAACGTCGTCCATTTCCGCGAACGTGCCGTTTGGTGCGGCGACGATGGCGACCCCGGACGGCCGCAAAGCGCATACGCCATTGGCGGAGGGTGCCAGCCCGGCCTCCGGCACCGATCATCTGGGGCCGACGGCGGTGATAAGTTCGGTGGGTAAATTGCCGGTGGAAGCAATCCTCGGTGGAGTGCTGCTGAACCAGAAACTGAATCCGTCGACGCTGGAAAATGAGGGCGATAAGCAAAAGCTGATGGTGCTGCTGCGCACGTTCTTTGAGGTGCACAAAGGCTGGCATATTCAGTACAACATTGTGTCGCGCGAAACGCTGCTGGAGGCGAAGAAACACCCGGATCAGTATCGCGATTTGGTGGTGCGTGTCGCCGGTTATTCCGCGTTCTTTACCGCCCTGTCGCCAGATGCGCAGGATGACATTATCGCCCGCACTGAACATACGTTATGAGGTGATGACCGGGCTTCCCCACCAAGCCCGGTCTACTTTCCGTCTGCCAAAAACAGGAACTCCGTCATTTACTTTCCGGCACCACACCGGCAACCCAAATGACTTTTTAGCTCTTCCAGGCTGTTTAACCGATGGATTTCGGATTGCAGGAAGGCGGTAAGTCCCGGGAGCTTACCTCAGTAAGTGACCGGGGTGCACCGCCGCAGTCAACACACCCGCGGTTCGAAAGACGACGGTTAAACTTTCGAATGAAATAAAATTTGTGCTTCCCCTCACATTATCTCTAGAATGTTTCTCGTCGCAGTTACATTCAGGAGTTCTATGTATGACCGTCAAAGTTATCGTTACCGATATGGACGGAACCTTCCTTGATGACGCCAAGCAGTACGATCGCACACGATTTATGGCGCAATTCGAGCAGCTTCGTCAGCGGAATATTGAATTTGTTGTCGCCAGCGGCAACCAGTATTACCAGCTGATCTCCTTCTTCCCGGAGCTAAAAGAGACCATTTCGTTCGTCGCGGAAAACGGCGCGCTGGTGTATGAGCACGGTCAACAGTTGTTCCACGGTGAACTGACCCGCCACGAAGCGCAGGTGGTGATTGGCGAACTGTTAAAAGACAGTAGCCTCAACTTTGTTGCCTGCGGCCTGGAAAGCGCGTACGTAAGCGAAAACGCTCCGGCAGAGTTCGTCGATCTGATGTCGAAACACTATTACCGCTTAAAGCCGGTACGCGATTTTCAGCAGATTGACGATACCCTGTTCAAGTTTTCGCTGAACTTGCCGGACAGCGACATCCCGCAACTGATCGACGCCTTGCATGTCTCGCTCGACGGCATCATGAAGCCAGTCACCAGCGGTTTTGGTTTTGTCGATTTGATAATCCCGGGTCTGCATAAAGCCAACGGCATTACGCGCCTGCTTAAACGCTGGGGCATCTCACCGCAACAGTGCGTCACTATTGGCGACAGCGGTAACGACGCGGAAATGCTGCGCATGACCGATTTCTCGTTCGCCATGGGCAACGCCAGCGAGGCCATTAAAGCCATTGCCCGTCATCAGACCGATGACAATAACCACCACGGCGCCCTGAATGTGATTCAGGCCGTGCTTGATCACACCGCGCCATTCGATTGCTGATCCTCCGCCGGAGCGCCCGCTCCGGCCCTTCCTGTTGCTACTTTTCCGCTTTGTGCTCCCCATCAACTTTTTAAACTTGCATTAACTTCTTTTTAACTTATTTTATCACTTGCAAGCTAAATAACTTTCGAATGAAAGAATGCGAGGTTCAACATGGCTTTTACCAGTGAAACGCTGCCCATCGATCACAAAGCATCGATTCGTCAGATGAAACAGGAACTGCGCGCGCAGATCGGCGACGTACAGCAGGTGTTTAACCGCCTGAGTGAGCAGATTGCCACCCGTGTAGCCGATATCAATGCCCTTAAAGCCCAGGGCAAATCCGTGTGGCCACAGATCGCCTACAGCGACATTGCGCAAGGTAAGGTCAGCGAGGCGCAGCGGGCGCTCATTAAGCGGCGCGGTTGTGCGGTCATCAAGGGGCATTTCCCGCGCGAGCAGGCGCTGGGCTGGGATCGCGCCATGCTGGATTACCTCGACCAGAACCATTTTGATGAAGTGTACAAAGGGCCTGGCGACAGCTTCTTCGGCACGCTGGAGGCCTCGCGCCCGGAAATCTACCCTATTTACTGGTCGCAGGCGCAGATGCAGGCGCGCCAGAGCAACGAAATGGCCGCCGTGCAAGCCTTCCTCAACCGCCTCTGGCGCTTCGAAAGTGAAGGCCAGCAATGGTTTGATCCGGATGTGAGCGTGATCTACCCGGATCGCATTCGCCGCCGCCCGCCGGGAACCACCTCAAAAGGCCTCGGCGCACATACGGATTCCGGCGCGCTGGAGCGCTGGCTTCTGCCCGCTTACCAGCGTGTGTTTGCCAGCGTGTTTAGCGGCAAAGTTGAGGAATATGACCCGTGGAACGCGGCGCACCGCACTGAAGTTGAAGAGTACACGGTGGATAACACCACCAAATGTTCGGTGTTCCGCACCTTCCAGGGCTGGACGGCGTTGTCGGACATGATCCCCGGCCAGGGGTTGCTGCATGTGGTGCCGATCCCGGAAGCGATGGCCTATATCCTGTTGCGCCCGTTGCTGGACGATGTGCCGGACGATGAACTGTGCGGCGTGGCGCCAGGCCGTGTATTACCGGTGTCGGAGAAGTGGCATCCGCTGCTGATGGAGGCCCTGAGCAGCATTCCGGCGCTGGAAGCCGGGGACTCCGTGTGGTGGCACTGCGATGTGATCCACTCGGTTGCGCCGGTGGAAAACCAGCAAGGCTGGGGGAATGTGATGTACATACCCGCCGCGCCGCTGTGCGCGAAAAACCTTGCGTATGCGCGCAAAGTGAAAGTTGCGCTGGAGCAAGGCGCTTCGCCGGGCGATTTCCCGCGTGAGAACTACGAAAGTGACTGGTCAGGCCGCTTTACGCTGAACGACCTGAATATTCATGGTAAGCGCGCGCTGGGTATCGAGGTTTAGGCATCGTACAACCCTTCTCGTTCCACGGCGGTACGTTGTTGCCCCGGACGTATCCGCCGTACCGATTCTCGCACCGCAAGGGTGCCGTTGAGTAACAGCGAACCGGTGGTGGCTTGCGGGCGGATCAACCGCTGTTGCAGCAGATGGACCGCCTCCACGCCCAACTCATCACGCGGCACATGCACCGCGGTGAGCGGCACATCCTGAATCGCCGCCAGGTTAAATGCGTCAATGCTCATCACCGAGACATCCTGCGGCACACGCAGTCCACGCTGCTGGAGCGCATGAACTGTGCCTTCAGCCATAAAATCGCCCCCGACGAGAAACGCGGTAGGTGGCGATTTGTGCGCCGGATCATCAAGCCACTCCCCTACCCGCATCCCCGCTTCTTTGGCACTAAAACTGGGAACGGTGATCAAATCCCGCTTACTTTGAAAACGCAGATTGCGCCGTTGCCAGGCCTCTTTGATGCCCGCAAGACGCAGATCCATGGTGTAGCGCCGCAAACACATCACATTCACCACCTCGCGGTGGCCCATATCGAACAGATAATTGGCAGCAAATTCGCCGATCGTGCGGTGATCCGGCGCGATGGAAGGCAAACGCATGCGCCCGTCCCGACAGTTGATTAACACACAGGGTTTGCCCATATCGGCCGCCAGGTCATGGATATGGGGATCGTCAATCCCCAGCAGGATCGCCGCCTGGGTTTCCGGGGCGTTCATGCGCGCGAGAAATTCATTGGCGTCGCTGTCCAGCTCTTCCAGCGTGCAGTAACGCAGCCGTACTTCATGGGGTGCCAGCGCTTTGTTAATGCTCTGGATCACGCGGTAATAGAAAATATCGGAACGCTCATCAAATGCCCGCTGGGGTGCGAAAACAATCAGGTTATTCAGCAGCAGCCGCCCGGCGGCAATCCCCTCCATCACCCCCAGCTCACGCGCGCAGGCCAGCACTGCGGTACGCGCTTTTTCACTGGTATTGGCTTTGCCTGCCAGCACACGGGACACCGTGCTGGTCGACAAGTTAGTACGCAGGGCAATTTCGTTGATTTTGAGCTTTTTATCCATTCTGTGATCTTGCTCCGTTTCCGAAATGGGAAAATTTTCATGAATCGAGAAGCCTGATATTCATGGCATCAATAGAATTTTGCCGCATATGGTCGCTGATTGATGAGAATCCTTGCACAAAATCCACTTTAGCTGCCGATTTTTCTCGCCTAACGTAAACGTGTCATACAACTTCCATACTAGTTGTAGAAACAATAAGTAAAAAAACGCAGATAAATCATCACGCAAACCTGTGCGGTATAACAACTCCGCAAGAGTTTGCCCCGACTTCCCTACAAGAAGATATGCGGAGAAAAGAATGAGCCAGGGGATCAATAATGAAATGGCGGCCAGCAAGAGCCGCCGGATAGTCAAAAAATTACGCTGGTGGATGTTAGTGCTGTTCTTATTCGGCGTAACGGTGAACTACATCACCCGTAACTCGCTGGGGATACTGGCACCGGAATTAAAAACCAGCCTCGGCATCACCACCGAACAATATTCGTGGATTGTCGGCGCGTTTCAGTTGGCTTACACCATTTTCCAGCCGCTGTGTGGCTGGCTGATTGACGTGATTGGCCTGAAAGTCGGTTTTATGGTGTGCGCCATCATCTGGGCGCTGGCTTGTATTTTCCACGCCGGCGCGGGCAGTTGGGTACATCTGGCGATTTTGCGTTTCACCATGGGCGCATCGGAAGCGGCAGCGACACCCGCGAACGCCAAAACCATCGGCGAATGGTTCCCGAAATCAGAACGCCCGGTGGCTGCCGGTTGGGCTGGTGTGGGCTTCTCGATTGGCGCCATGCTGGCTCCGCCGATTATCTACTTCGCTCACGCCTCATTTGGCTGGCAGGGCGCGTTTATGTTTACCGGTGTGCTGGCGCTGCTGTGGGTGATTTTGTGGTGGGCCTTTTACCACAACCCGGACAAACACCCGAATCTCAGTAAAGACGAGCTGGCATTTATTCAGCAGGATAATGAGCCACCCGCAGTCAAACTGCCCTTCTTTACTGCCCTGAAAACCGTCTCGAAGAACAAACGTTTTTACGGTATTGCCATCCCGGCGTTTATGGCTGAACCGGCCTGGGCGGTGCTGAGCTTCTGGGTGCCGCTCTATCTGGCAAAAGAACACGGTATGGATCTGAAACAGATCGCCATGTTCGCCTGGCTGCCGTTCCTCGCCGCCGATCTCGGCAGCGTCGCCAGTGGTTACCTGACCAAACTCTATACCCGCTGGTTTGGCTGCTCGCGCGTGAACTCGGTGGTTGCCAGCTCGGTGACCGGCGCATTCTTGATGATTTCGCTCGCCATCGTCGCCATCACTCGCGATCCGTACATCACCATTGTGCTGATTTCGATCGGCGGTTTTGGCCATCAGATCATCTCCTGCATGTTGAGTGCGCTGGTGGTGGAATCCTTCGATAAAGGACAGATGGCGACGGTGAACGGCATGCGCGGCTCGGCGGCGTGGATCGCCAGCTTCCTCTTCTCACTGCTGATTGGCGTCACCGCCGACAAAATTGGTTTCAACCCGCTGTTTATTGCCATGGGTTTCTTTGACCTGATTGGCGCTTTTTTCCTGGTGGCATTTATTGCTGAACGACGCGCAAAACGCGCCTGATTGTGGATGTCTGATATGAAAACCCTGAAGAACTGGACGTTACAAAACCAGGCAGCTCATCATGTTGAGCTGCTGGTAGACGGGCAACACACCTTGTGCCTGTATGTGCTGGAAGAGAACCTGTTTCGCGTGCTGCTCAAGCGTAAAGGCGAGCTGGCGCTGGATCGGACCTGGAGCATTGCGCCGAAAGATGACGTGCCGTGGGAAGGCCGCTCGCGCGACGATCTTTCCGGTTTTAGCCTGCCGCAGTGGTCGCTGGCGCAGCAGCACGAGACATTAACCATTGAGAGCGCAAAACTGCGTGTTACCGTGCATCAGCCGCTGTGGCTGGAGTGGCACTACCGTAACGACGCAGGCGAGTGGCAATGGCTGGCGAGCGATCGCCCGACCAGCGCGTATCTGGTTAACGCTCATGGCGACGGTGTGGCGCACTATCTCAGCCGTAAAAAAGAGGAGCGTTTCTACGGCCTCGGCGAGAAAGCGGGTAACCTGCAACGTAACGGCCAGCGCTATGAGATGCGCAACCTTGATGCGATGGGCTATAACGCTGCCAGCACCGACCCGCTGTACAAGCATATTCCGTTTACTCTCACCCGCCGCGACGATATCAGCTACGGGCTGTTTTATGACAACCTCAGCAGTTGCTGGCTGGATCTGGGTAACGAGATCGATAACTACCACACCGCCTATCGCCGCTGGCAAGCGGAAGCGGGCGATATTGATTACTACCTTTTTACCGGCGCGCGTGTGCTGGATGTCACCAAAGCGTTTGTGCGCCTCACCGGGAAAACGCTGTTCGGCCCGAAATGGAGCCTCGGTTATAGCGGCTCAACCATGCATTACACCGATGCGCCGGATGCGCAAAACCAACTGATGAATTTTATTCGTCTGTGCGAAGAACACGCGATTCCGTGCGATTCGTTCCAGCTCTCATCCGGCTACACCTCGATTAACGGCAAGCGCTATGTCTTTAACTGGAACTATGACAAAGTGCCGCAGCCGAAGGTGATGAGCCAGGCGTTCCACGATGCGGGCCTGAAACTGGCGGCGAATATCAAACCCTGTCTGTTGCAGGATCACCCGCGTTATAGCGAAGTGGCGGAGCGCGGTCTGTTTATTCGTGATTCCGAAACCGATGCGCCGGAACGCTCCAGTTTCTGGGACGACGAAGGCTCACACCTTGACTTTACCAACCCGCAGACTGTCGCCTGGTGGCAGGAAGGCGTCTCCACGCAGTTGCTGGAGATGGGTATCGATTCGACCTGGAACGATAACAACGAGTTTGAAGTGTGGGATGGTGAAGCCCGCTGCCACGGTTTTGGTTGTGAGATTGCCATCAAGCATATTCGCCCGGTGATGCCGTTACTTATGATGCGCGCCTCGATGGAAGCGCAGCAGCGATTTGCTCCGCACAAGCGCCCGTACCTGATTTCCCGTTCCGGCTGCGCCGGAATGCAGCGGTATGTGCAGACCTGGAGCGGCGATAACCGTACCAACTGGCAGACGCTGCGCTACAACATCCGCATGGGCGTGGGCATGAGTTTGTCCGGATTGTATAACGTCGGGCACGATGTCGGCGGTTTTTCCGGCGATAAACCGGATGCGGAGCTGTTTGTGCGTTGGGTGCAAAACGGGGTGATGCACCCGCGTTTCACCATCCATTCCTGGAACGACGATCACACGGTGAACGAACCGTGGATGTACCCGGCGATCACGCCGACGATCCGCAGCGCGATAGAACTGCGCTACCGCCTGCTGCCTTACCTCTACACACTGCTGTGGCAGGCGCATGCTGACGACGAACCGATGCTGCGCCCGACGTTCCTCGATCACGAACATGACGAGCAGACGTTTGAAGAGTGCGACGACTTCCTGCTCGGCCGCGATCTTCTGGTGGCAAGCGTTGTCGAACCCGGCCAGCGCGAGCGCCGCGTCTGGCTGCCTGCCAACGACACCGGCTGGTACGATTTTTACACCGGTTGCTGGTATGCGCCTGGCCAGTGGGTGACGCTGGATGCGCCGCTGGAAACGCTGCCATTGCTGGTGCGCGCCGGTGCCGGTCTGCCGCTCAGCGATCGCATCAGGCATGTCGATGCCAGCGCGGATACCACGCGTGAACTGCAACTCTTCCCGATAAAAGGCACCGGGCGTTCAGGTGGCTTGCTGTTTGAGGACGATGGTGAGTCCTGGGGTTATAAAGAGGGCAACGCGCTGTGGCTGGAGTGGGAAATGGTCTGCACGGGCAGCACCATTGATTTGCAGGTACACACGCGCGGCGACTATCGCCCGGCCTGGCAGGCGCTGAAAGTGGCGCTGCCTGCGGGTGAAAAACGCCAGTTACTGATTAATGGCGCTGCGGCCAGCGAGTGGACGTTTGCTTAATGTGAAAAGCCCGGTAGCCATTGTGCTTACCGGGCTTGCTTCGATTATTTACTTGAGTATTTCGCGCGACAGGAAGGCGGCAAACCTGAGTAGCCCCGGGAGCTTACACAAGTAAGTGACCGGGATACGAAAGCGTAACTAACGCATCTGTCGTGAAAGAAGAGCGGGAAATGATTTACCTGAGTATTTCGCGCGACAGGAAGGCGGCAAACCTGCGTAGCCCCAGGAGCTTACACAAGTAAGTGACCGGGGTGCGAAGGTGCAGCTAACGCACCTGTGATGTGAGAGAGGGCGGTAAAGCATTTACCTAAGTATTTCGCGCGACAGAAAGGCAGCAAACCTGCGTAGCCCCGGGAGCTTACACAAGTAAGTGACCGGGGTACGAAGGTGCAGCTAACGCACCTGTCGCGTGAAAGACGACGGTAAAACGACGGTAAATTTATTCGATACCCTGACTACGCAGATAATCTTCATAGTTCCCGCTGAAGTCGATGACGCGCTGCGGCGTAATCTCAATCACGCGGGTTGCCAGCGAACTCACAAACTCACGGTCGTGGGAAACGAAGATCAATGTGCCCTGGTACATTTCCAGCGCCATGTTCAGCGATTCGATGGATTCCATATCGAGGTGGTTGGTCGGCTCGTCCATGACGAGGATGTTCGGTTTTTGCATCATCAGCTTGCCGAACAGCATGCGCCCTTTTTCACCACCGGAGAGCACTTTCGCCGGTTTCTTGATATCGTCCTGGCTGAACAGCAGACGACCGAGGATGCTGCGCACGGCTTGTTCGTCATCACCTTCCTGTTTCCACTGGCTCATCCAGTCGAAGACGGTCAGATCGTTATCAAAATCTTCGGCGTGATCCTGCGCGTAGTAACCGATCTGCGCGTTTTCAGACCATTTCACGGTGCCGTTATCAGGCTCAAGCTCGCCCACCAGCGTTTTCAGCATGGTGGATTTACCCACGCCGTTCGCACCCAGAATGGCGATTTTCTCGCCCACTTCCAGCAGCAGGTTGAAGTTTTTAAACAGCGGGCCTTCATCAAAACCTTTGCTAAGCGCTTCCACTTCCAGCGCGTTGCGGAACAGTTTCTTGTCCTGTTCGAAGCGGATAAACGGGTTCTGACGGCTGGAAGCCTTAACTTCTTCCAGCTTGATTTTGTCAATCTGGCGCGCGCGTGAGGTCGCCTGGCGAGATTTGGAGGCGTTCGCGCTAAAGCGGCTGACGAACGATTGCAGGTCGGCGATCTGCGCTTTTTTCTTGGCGTTATCCGCCAGCAGACGTTCGCGCGCCTGGGTCGCCGCCGTCATGTATTCATCATAGTTGCCCGGATAAACGCGCAGCTCGCCGTAGTCGAGATCCGCCATGTGCGTACAGACCATGTTAAGGAAGTGACGGTCGTGCGAAATGATGATCATGGTGCTGTCACGTTCGTTCAGCACCTGCTCCAGCCAGCGGATGGTGTCGATGTCCAGGTTGTTGGTCGGTTCATCAAGCAGCAGAATGTCCGGATTGGCAAACAGCGCCTGCGCCAGTAACACACGCAGTTTCCAGCCAGGGGCGATTTCGCTCATCGGGCCGTAGTGCTGCTCAACCGGAATCCCAACGCCGAGCAGCAGTTCGCCCGCGCGCGCTTCCGCCGAGTAACCGTCCATTTCGCCGTACTGCACTTCGAGGTCGGCCACTTTGTAGCCATCCTCTTCGCTCATTTCCGCGAGACCATAAATACGGTCACGTTCCTGTTTCACTTCCCACAGTTCCGCATGGCCCATGATCACCGTGTCGAGCACGCTGAACTCTTCAAAGGCGAACTGATCCTGGCGCAGCTTACCGATGCGCTCATTCGGATCGAGAGAGACGTTACCCAACGTCGGCTCTAAATCGCCGCCGAGGATTTTCATAAAGGTGGATTTACCACTCCCGTTAGCCCCGATCAGGCCGTAACGGTTGCCGCCGCCAAATTTGACGGAGATATTTTCGAACAGCGGCTTGCTGCCGAATTGCATGGTGACGTTGCTGGTGACTAACACAGAGGTATCCTGAAATATGTGACAAACACCCTATTATGCCACAATTCCGAATTAGATTCCTGCCTGGTGTCAGGCCACTAAACTGCAAGCAAAGGGAAAAAAGTGTGATTTCGTACACATCTGAATTCCCTGGACGGTGGAATGCACATATAATGCGCTTCCTGCATTCTCAACCCAACGGCCAGTGTGGCAATAAGTCTTGCATAAGATGAACATGAAATTAACAACCCTTTTAGCGGCGGCGTTTGCTGTCGTGGGATTTTGCAAAAGCGCGTCTGCTGTTACATATCCGCTGCCGACTGATGGCAGTCGTCTGATCGGTCAGAACCAGGTCGTTACTATTCCGGAAGGCAATAGCCAACCGCTGGAATATTTTGCGGCTGAATATCAAATGGGTCTGTCCAACATGCTGGAAGCAAACCCGGGCATTGATGCCTACCTGCCGAAAGGCGGCACTGTGATGAACGTTCCACAGCAGCTGATCCTGCCGGATACGGTTCACGAAGGGATCGTGATCAACAGTGCGGAAATGCGCCTCTACTACTATCCGAAAGGCACCAACACGGTGATCGTGCTGCCAATCGGTATCGGCCAGTTGGGTAAAGACACCCCGATTGCCTGGACCACCAAAGTAGAACGTAAAAAAGCCGGTCCGACCTGGACGCCGACGGCGAAAATGCATGCAGAATATGCAGCGATGGGTCAACCGCTGCCGCCGGTTGTACCGGCTGGCCCGGATAACCCGATGGGCCTGTACGCGCTCTATATTGGCCGCCTGTACGCCATTCACGGCACCAACGCTAACTTCGGTATCGGCCTGCGCGTGAGCCACGGCTGTGTGCGTCTGCGCAACGACGACATTAAATTCCTGTTCGAAAACGTGCCGGTCGGTACGCGCGTACAGTTTATTGATGAGCCGGTAAAAGCGACCACCGAGCCGGATGGCAGCCGTTACATCGAAGTTCACAACCCGCTGTCCACCACGGAAGCGCAGTTCACCGGTGGTGAGATTGTGCCGATTGCGCTGACCAAAGCGGTGCAGGCCGTGACCAACCAGTCTGATGTTGATTCCAACGTGGTCGATCAGGCGATTCAGAACCGTTCCGGTATGCCGGTACGTCTGAACTGATTGCGGTTGATAGCATAAAAAAGCGGAGCAATGGCTCCGCTTTTTTTATCCGTGATTCACCACAATAATGCCGCCGTGATCGTAGCGATAATGACAATGGGCATACTCCAGCGGCGTGCCATCTTCCAGATAAATCACCTGCTCCACTTCCAGCACCGGGTCGGTCTCTTCGCAGTTCAGATACTGCTTATCTTCCGCCCAGGGTTTTAACGCGCGCACAATGCGGTATGAGCCCATGATCTTCAGCGCCAGATCGTCCTGCACGTAGCGAAACACCGAGCTTTCGAGATGCCCACGGTTTAACCCCGGCACCAGGTTCACCGGCATCAGGGTAAACTCCAGCGACATCGGTTCACCTTCCAGCAAGCGCAGGCGAATAAAGTCATACACCGGGTCATCCGGCCCCACCAGCAGCGAGGCCTGCTCCTTTTCCGTGGGAAAACGCAGCTCGAAGCGGATAATTTTACTGGTCACTTCGCCGACGTTTTCCCAGGTTTTGGTGGCGCCAAAATAGTCGCTGCCGGGCAGATCCCAGCGCGACAGTTGCAGGAAATTCTTGCGGATAAACGTGCCCTGACCCTGACGGGTATAAACCAGACCTTCCACGATCAACTGGCGCATCGCCTGCTGAATGGTCATGCGGCTGGTGGCGAACTCCGCTGCCAGCGCGAACTGATCCGGTAATGGCGCGCTGGCGGCGTACTGCTGGCTGAGAATACGCCGCTTAATTTCCCGCGCGATAGTGATGTATTTTGCCGCCATAGCCTTCCTTCATTTTTAGTCTATCCCGTTGTTTCTTAAGGCCACTCTCTCGGCAATTTTGAGGAAAGGCAGGTAGAAGAATACACCAAAGATGATGATTATCAACTGAACCACCACTGCCCGCCAGTCGCCTGCGGTGGCCAGCCAGGCGCTTAAAATCGGCGGCGTTGTCCACGGGATCATCACCACACAGCGCGAGATCCAACCGAGCGAGGTACAAAGCCAGGCAAACCAGATACCCAGCGCCGGAAGCAGCACAAACGGGATCATCAGCGGCAGGTTAAAGACGATGGGCAGACCAAAAATCACCGGTTCATTAATATTGAATAAGCCAGGCGAGATGGCGAGGCGCGCCACCTGCTTCGCCGACTGCTGCTTCGCGAAGATAAAGATGGCGATAAGTAACGAAAGGGTGCTGCCGGTGCCGCCAATCATGCCGAAAGTAGGCACAAAAATACTGTTGATGATATGCGGAATTGGCTGCCCGTTGGCAAACGCCAGCATGTTCTCGTTGGTGTTAATCAGCAGCAGTGGTTCAAGGATCACGCCGTTAACCACCGTCTGGTGAATCCCGAGCGTAAACAGAAAGTTACCAAAACTGTAGATAAACAGCGTGCCTGGTAAACTGGTATTAATCTGCCGCAGCGGCTGTTGGATAAGCGTGGTGATGAGGTGAATCAGATCCGTGTGCAACAGGTTCGCCAGCAGCGCCGCGACAATGGCGAACAGCGACAAGGTTATAATTGCCGGGATAAGCGAAGAGAAAGATTGCCCCACCGCCGAGGGCACATTTTCCCCGAGCGAGATAGAGAATTTCTTCACGCTGGCAACGCGGATAAACAGCTCTGTGGAGAGCAAACCAATAATCACCCCGGCGAAAATCCCCGTCGTGCCAATGTTGGTGAAAGCCAGCATCTGCGTCACGCTCACCGTCGCTTTACCGCCAACGGGTACCACATCCAGCTGCATCGGCATCATGATGATAAAACTGGAGAGCGCAATGACCACCGCCGACACCGGGTTGTCAAAGTTCTTATTGCGCGCCAGCGACCAGGCCGTCATTGGCGCAATCAATAACGCAGCGATATTCAGCGTGCCGTTGATCACCGCCTCGCCCCACACTTTAAATCGCGCCAGCGTCTCCCCCTCCAGCACCCAGGGGAAAACCACGTTATTAATCAACACGGCCAGCCCGGCGAGGATAAAAATTGGCATCACCGCCGCGAACGCGTCACGCAGCGATCGCAGATGCACCTGGTTTGCCAGCCTGGCGGAGAACTCCACAAACTTGTCGACGAATGACTGCATTTTCGGCGTGATGTTGCTGTCAGACATTGCGGCTACCCTCTCAATCGTTACTTACATGTCGCGGCCGTTGCTGCGAATCAGCTGTTGCAGCCAGCGATAGCTCTTTTTCGGTACGCGTTTTAAATCTTTCAGGTCGTGGTTTTCGCGGTTGACGTACACCACGCCGTAGCGCTTACGCATATCGCCCTGCGAACTGAGAATGTCGATCAGGCCCCAACCGAGATAGCCCAACACCTGTGCGCCGTCCTCAAAGATGGCGTCCTGCATCGCCTGGATATGGTCGCGGTGATAAGCAATGCGGTAATCGTCCTCAATCGGGTTAACGCCGTCCCACGCTTCAATCACCCCGATGCCGTTTTCAATCGGGAACACCGGCAAGCGCCAGTCGTTGTAATACCGGGTGATAATGGCGCGAAAACCGAGCGGGTCGATTTGCCAGCCCCATTCGGTCGCGTCGAGATACGGGTTCGCTTTATCACCCTGTTGCAGGAAATAATTGACCGGTGTTCCCGGCGCAATGGCATCGCTGTCGAGGGTTTTACTGGCGTAGTAGCTAAACGCCATAAAATCGTTTTTGACCCGCGCGATTTCCGCCAGATCCTCATCGCGGTAGATATCGCGGAAACCTTCCCTGTCGACCACCGCCAGCACTTCCGGGCTGTAACCCTGCCCGGCATAGACGCGCAGTAAGTTTTGATTGAGGAATTCATCGTATTGCGTGGCGCAAAACACATCGCGCGGTTTGCAGGTCGCCGGGTAAACCAACTGGTGCGCCAGCATGCCGCCCATTAATTTTCCGGGCTGGGTAGCGTGCAGATAATGGGTCAGCAGCACATGCGCCATCATCACATGGTGCTGAATCTGATAAAGCTCGCGCAGGGTTTTCTCGCCTTTCAGATAGCCGCCAACCTGAAACGCGCCTGGCATGTGGTAAATATTCTGCTCGTTAAACGTCAGCCAGTACTTCACCCGGCTACCAAAGCAGTCGATCATCTTTTTGCCGTAGCGCACAAAAGCATCCTGCACGCGCCGGTCGGCAAAACCGTTGTACTGCTCGGCCAACGCCAGCGGCATATCAAAGTGATACAGGCAGATCATCGGTTCAATGCCGCGCGCCAGCAGATCGTCGATAAAGCGGTCATAAAAGGCGATGCCCTCGTCGTTGAACTCACCATCGCCCTGCGGGCAAACGCGGCTCCAGGAAATCTGAAAGCGGTAGCAATTCATGCCGAGATCCTGCATCAGATCGAAATCTTCCTGATAGCGGTGGTAGGAATCGGTGGCGACTTTCCAGTCGGAGGCAAATTCGCTGGCTTCGCGAATATCGTAGACCGACATCCCCTTCCCGCCCTCATTCCACGCGCCTTCGGTCTGCATGCTGGATACGGAGTTGCCCCATAAAAATCCGCCCGGTAACGTTTTGTTCATCTCGCTGCTCCATGACTAGTCATTTTTAATATATGACTAGTCATATAGATAACGGCGAAAAAATGGGCAAAAGGGACGATGCGATTTTGTGACGCTATTCGAAAGAAAAGAAAAACGCGACGGGATGAGCGTCGCGTTTGGCAGGAGAGATAATTACTGTTGTTTTAGCTGGTTACGGCGGTATTCTCCCTGGCGCTCAAACATCCAGCCGGGATATTCACGCGGCAGAGCGCTCACGGCATCCAGTTGCTGCAGTTCGTCGTCACTCAGGCGAATAGCCGTCGCCGCAATGTTATCGTCCAGTTGTTCCGGGCGTTTCGCACCAATAATCACGCTGCTGACCACCGGTTGGTGCAGCAGCCAGGCCAGCGCGATTTGCGCCACAGAAACCCCTTTGCTGTCGGCAATGGTGCGCATGACGTCGACGCAATCAAAGGCGCGGTCTTTATTCACCGGCGGGAAATCGAACGCCAGTCGGCGTCCACCGGCTTCCGCCTGACCGTCGCGGCCATATTTACCGCTCAGCAAGCCGCCCGCCAGCGGGCTCCAGACCATTAAACCGACGCCTTCGCTCTGCATCATCGGCACCAGTTCACGTTCCAGATCGCGACCGGCGATGGTGTAGTAAGCCTGAAGCGAAGCAAAGCGTGCCAGCCCTAGACGCTCCGAAATCCCCAGCGCTTTGGCGATTTGCCACGCCGCCCAGTTAGAGACGCCGATATAGCGAACATGGCCGTGCTGGACGAGGTTATCCAGCGCGTAAAGCGTCTCTTCGATAGGTGTGGCCGGATCAAAACCGTGCAACTGGTAGAGATCAATATGATCCAGTTGCATGCGCTTGAGGCTCTCTTTCACGCTATTCATGATGTGATAACGCGAACTGCCGCGCGAGTTCACCCCGGCGGTGCCGGTTTCGCCAAACACTTTGGTGGCGACGATGACATTTTCTCGCGGCACTTTCAGGTTTTTCAGCGCCTGGCCAGTGATCTCCTCCGAACGCCCGTCGGAATAGACGTTCGCGGTGTCGATAAAGTTAATGCCGGCATCGAGCGCGCTGCCGACCAGTTGCTCGGCTTGCGCCTGTTGCAACTGGCCGATTTTGCTCCACATGCTCTCGCTGTCGTCACCCCCAAACGTCATGGTGCCGAGGCACAGTTCAGAAACAAACAGTCCGGTATTGCCCAGTTTTTTGTAGCGCATGATGGCGTCTCCTCATCTGTTTAGTTGACGCAGACAGTTATACGCAATCCTCTGCGGCGGCGAATGTGAGGATCCTGCCTGTTTCTTGCCCAATTCTCTGATTATCCGCGCGGCGCTTCACCAAAGACTTTGTAATCAGGCAGTTGCACATTCTGATACGGTTCCCAGCCGCCGCCGAGCGCTTTATACAACGCCACCAGATCGAGGCTACTTTGTACCCGCGCCTGCTCGCGCTGCTGGCTGGCCTGCGCCAGCTGGCGTTGTGCATCCAGTACATCGATAAAGCTGGCGATCCCCTGACGGTAACTGTCGGTGGCAAGTGAGAAGGCGTTTTGCAGCGCACTGAGCGTTTTATCCAGCCCCGCTTCCCGCTGCTGATCGGCACGGTAACTGACCAGCGCATTTTCCACATCGCCCAGCGCACTGAGCACCGTCTGACGATAGTTCAGCACCGCCGCGCCCTGCTCTGCGCGCGCCAGCTTGACGCTCGATACCAGCCGCCCGCCCTGGAAAATGGGAATCGAAATCTGCGGGCCGAAGCTATAAAAATGGCTGCTCCAGTCAGTAAGCCAGTTAGTTTCGCTGTTGCGCAGACCAAACTGGCCGCTCAATGACAAGCTGGGGAACAACTGTGCCACCGACACGCCAATCTGTGCCGTCGCCGCATGCAGGCTGGCTTCCGCTTCGCGGACATCCGGGCGACGGCGCGCCAGCGTCGACGGAATGCCGGTGGGCACAATGTCCGGTAGCGCGGGTAACGGCTGCGCATTGCGCAACTCGCTGTCCAGCGCGCCGGGCGGTTTACCAAGCAGGATAGCTAACGCGTTCATCGCCTGGCGCTCCTGCGCCTCATATTGCGGGAGTTGCGCTTCCAGATTGCCGACCTGCGCGCGGGCGTTTTCCACATCCAGTTGAGGTGAAAGCCCGCCTTTTTGCCGGTTTTCAGTTAGCGTAAATGTCTGCTGCGCGCTGTCGATTTGTGTTTTCAGTGTACTGATGATGTTCTGCGCACCGCGCAGTTGCAGCCACGCGCGTGCCACTTCCGCTTCCAGCGATACCAGCGCATCGTTACGCTGTTCAATTGCCTGTTGTTGCTGCGCTGTCGCGGCTTCTACCTGGCGCCGCACTTTGCCCCACAGATCCAGCTCCCACTGCGCGTCGAAACTGCCCTGATAGAGATTCACTGGTTGAGTAAGCGCTCCGAGCGCCCCACTGATTGCCGGGTCGGCGTCCTGCAACTGGCCTTCCACGTTGTGGGATTTCAGCTCGCCTTCAATGCCCAACTGTTGGCGGGTCGCTTTCAGCGAACCATTAACCGCTGGCAGAAACGCGCCGCCCGCCTGGTTAATCTGCTCGCGCGCACCGGCAATGCGCAGCACCGTTTGCTGGAGCGAGAGATTATCTTTAATCGCCCGCTCAATCAGGCTGTTCAACTGCGGCGACTGGAAGGTGGTCCACCAGCGCGGATTCACCGCCTGCGAAGAGGTTTGCGATTTTACCGCGTTATCACCCGGATCGTTCCAGCGCGCAGGCGTTTGCGGTTCGGGCGCCTGATAATCCGGCCCGACAGCACAACCTGCCAGCCACAGCGATAACAGGGTTACGGGAAAACGACACCACGTCATATTAATGTGCTCCTGCGCTGCCTTCGCTTTTGATCGGCGAAAGCAATAAACAAAAGGGGATCAGCAACATCGCCACCAGGCTGAGCACGGTGAAAACGTCGATATAGGCGAGAAAACGCGACTGGGCGATCATCGCTTTGTACATCTGTCCTGTGGCGCTGGTCAGCGGATCGCCGACCAGGCTGGTGAAGTTACGGATCGCTTCCGCGGATTCACGCAAAGCCTGCTGAAATTGCTCATTAAAGGGAGAGGTATGCTCTGATAAGTGCGACATATGCGCCTGCGAGCGCTCGGTGATCGCCGCCGTAGAGAGCGAAATACCAACCGATCCCGCCACGTTACGGAACATGGTAAACAGCGCCGCCGCATCGGCATTAAGCTGACGCGGGATCGAGATAAAGGCGATGGTCGTCAACGGCACAAACAGGAAGCCAAGGCCAATCGACTGCGCGCTGCGAAACAGCATCAGCGTTTCAAAGTCGATATCCGGGGCCAGTGTGCGCGACCACCAGAATGAGGCGGCCAGGCAGAAAAAGCCGAAGGCGATTATCCAGCGCGTCTGTACCACCGGCATCAGTTTCAGCACCAGCGGAATGGTCAGCACAATCAGCACCGCGCCGGGCGACAGCACCAGCCCGGACCAGGTGGCGGTGTAGCCCAGATCCTGCTGCGCCAGTTGCGGGATCACCACCGAGCTGCCGTAGAGGATCATCGCCATGCCAGCCATCAGCAGGCTGGAAACCGTAAAGTTCTTATCCGCCATACAGCGCAAGTCAACCACCGGCTTTTTGGCATACATCAGCCAGTAAATGGCACCGACAATACCAATCGCTGTAAGAACGGCGAAAATGCGCGTGAAATCGGAGTTGAACCAGTCTTCATCTTCACCGCGATCGAGCATCACTTGCAGGCAGCCCAGCCCCAGCGCAATCAGGCCAATGCCCGGCCAGTCGATGGACAATTTCTGCTTCGATTTGCGCTCCCAGGGCGGATCTTCCAGCAGCTGGTAAATCGCCAGAACCGTGACAATACCCACCGGAATATTAATAAAAAAGACCCAGCGCCAAGAGTAGTTATCGGTTATCCAGCCGCCCAGCGTTGGCCCCAGCACCGGGGCGACAATAATGGCGATAGAGGACAAACCAAACGCTTTGCCACGATCTTCCGGCTTGAAGTAATCCAGCAACACCGATTGCTGCGTGGGTTGCAAACCGCCGCCGAAAAAGCCCTGCAAAATACGAAACAGGATGATTTGCCACAGCTCGGTGGCGATGCCGCACAAAAACGAACAGACGGTAAACATCACAATGCAGATAAGGAAAAACTGCTTGCGCCCGAAGGTGCGGCTGAGAAATGCGGAAATCGGCAGGACAATACCGTTCGCCACCAGGTAGCTGGTCAGCACCCATGTCGATTCGTCATAACTGGCGGAGAGCGACCCGGCGACGTGCGGCAACGCCACGTTGACAATCGTGGTATCGAGGATCTCCATAAACACCGCGAGGGTGACGACCCACGCCACCGCCCACGGGTTACTGGCGGGTTTCCAGTTCTCGTGGCTGTGATCCGTCATTCCAGCGTTACCTTCGGTTCAACGGAAAGGCCTAACGGCAACGGTTTGTTGGGATCTAATCCTTTATCGATGACGATTTTCACCGGCACGCGCTGAACGATTTTGACAAAGTTACCCGTGGCATTTTCTGAAGGGAAAGCGGCGAACTTCGACCCGCTACCCTGCTGGATACTGTCGATATGCCCTTCCAGCTCCAGATCCGGCCACGCATCCACTTTGACACTGACTTTATTGCCCGGACGCATCCGCTCAAGCTGCGACTCTTTAAAGTTCGCCACCACCCACACGTCCGGTGAGACCAGCGAAAACAGCGCGGTGCCCGCCTGCACCAAGGTTCCGTTTTGCACATTGCGTTTGGTGATAAAGCCATCGAATGGGGCGCGAACTTCCGTCCAGGATAAATTCAGATTCGCCGTTTCCAGCTGCGCTTTGGCCTGCGCCACTTGCTGCTGGCGCGCTTCGACATTGGTTTCCTGCTGGCGGATTTGCAACTGTACCTGGTCGGCGACTTCCAGCTGCGCTTGTGCGCTGGCAAGCTGTGCCTGCGCGCTACGCAACTGGGCATTGGCGCTATCGATATTTTGTTGGGTGGTGGCGCGAGGATCGACACCACGCTGGCGGCGATAAGCCGCTTCGGCGTTCGCCAGATCGGCTTTTGCTTTCAGTACCTGCGCGCGCGCTTCGTCACGCTGTGCGGGATACTGCACTTTTGATAAATCCAGTTGCGCCTGCGCCTGGTGTAGCTGGGCGATTGCCAGTCCCAGTTGCGCTTGCGCCTGATCGCGCTGCGCGGTGGCATCGCGCGGGTCAATCGTGACCAGTAAATCCCCTTTCTTCACGCGCTGGTTATCTTTCACCCGCAGTTCAGTGACATAACCTGCCACTTTCGGCGCAATCGTCACCGCGTCGCCATCGGTAAAGGCGTCGTCTGTCGTCTCTTCATTACGGGTTAAAAACCACCACACCAGCGCAACAATCACCATCACGCCGACAACAATGGCGAGGATAATCAGTGGCTTCTTTCCGGGGCGTTTACGTGGGTTTTGATTGTTATCGTCCTGAACATCGTCAGGATGCGTTGTGTTTTCTGCCATAGTTTCGCAACAGTCCTGTCAGGTAACGGCGCCAGGGATGCGCCGTTAACTAAAGTTAGGCGGTTGCTATACATTTGCCAGGATAAACTGACAAATCAGCACTATCTGAATAAGAGTAATCCGTATCCCACCAGCGCCGCCCACAGCAGCATCGGCATGGAATAGAGATGAAAGCGCCACCAGATGCGGCGATCGTTTGCCATACGCAGCGCGATAAGATTGGCCAGTGAACCGGGCAACAAACCAAAGCCGCCAACATTCACCGCCCAGGCCAGCAGCGTATCCGGCGGGACATAATTGATCAGCAAAATGGTCGCGGGCACGTTACTGATAAATTGCGACAGACCGATGGCCGTCAACCACAAACCTGAAGGTGACAACTGGCTGGCACTGCTCAACACCGAATGCAGCGCAGGCAACTGAATAAGCAGGTGGACATCAATAAACATGGCGATAAAGACCAGCAATAGCGTCCAGTCCACGCTCAGCACGACCCGGCGCGCCAGCAGCAGGAACCCGAAAGCGACAATGGCCAGCCCCCACAGCTCTTGTTTCAGTTCCAGGGCGGTAATAAAGATTATGTAGAAACCGAGGCAACTCCACACCAGACGGGGCTGCCAGTCTGGCGTTTGCGCGCCGCTGTGGTAGTTAAGCGCCTTTTTCGGAAAACAGAACCAGCACAACACCAGCAGCGTCACCATCATTGCCAGCGCCAGCGGCGACATCTGCCAGATGAACGCAGGAAAAGAGAGACCAGAGCGTCCCCAGATAAGAATGTTTTGCGGGTTTCCGATAGGCGTTAATAACGACCCGGCATTTACCGCCAGCGCTTCAAAAATGATCAGCCGGTTAACCGGAATTTCGCACAGTTTTTTCAGCGTGATGGTCAGCGGCACAACAATAAACAGCGCCACATCATTGGTGAGAAAGGTGGAGAGGAGCGCCGCAGCCAACACCATAAACATCGCCAGCCGACGCTGATGATGAAAACGACGCACCATACGCCGTCCAATCACATCAAAATAACCGCTCAGCTCGACCCCTTTGGTCAGCAGCATCAGGCCACTGAGAGTAATAATGGTGTGCCAGTCAATCGCCCCTGGCCAGGTTTTGGGCGCAAAGGGAACAAAAAAGCACAACGCAATTCCAATAAGCAGTAACAGATGCAGGAAGCGATCGCGCGCCAGGGCGCGAATGAGGGGCATAGTCATTCGGGTGATTGCTCGTGTTGCAGAGTGAAGCGGCGGAAACAGTCGAGCGTTTCCTGGCTAACGTGGTGTTCCATACCTTCGGCATCGCGGCGCGCAATTTCCGGGCTCACGCCCAGCACCAGCAGAAAGCTTTCGACAATTTGGTGCCGTTCGCGGCTCTCCTGCGCCAGCCTCTCGCCTTCCGCAGTTAAAAAAACGCCGCGCCAGGGGATCTGTTCAATTAAGCCCACTGTCGCCAGTCTTTTTAACATTTTAGCAACCGTCGGTTGTGATACACCAAGACGGGCGGCCATATCCACCTGGCGGGCTTCGCCCACTTCGCGGATCAAATCCGAAATCAGTTCAACATAGTCATCGATCAGCTCGCGACGATGCGCTTCACGCACCTGACGAAAGCCTTCAACGTGCTCTTCTACATTTACCAGCGTCACTTTTTTTATTGTTTGCTTACCTGCGCGACGGTTCATTGTGCTTCCTCTGAAGGTGTGACACCTGTGCAGCATCATATAAGAGAAGCGCCATTGTAAACCATCCGTGAATCAGCACAAAAAATTAACGTCTTAGCCATAGCTATAGAACATAGCCTGTGCTATATCTGTATGTAATGCGTTCACCCTTCATGGAACGAAGGGCATGAAAATGGCAGGAGGTAACGATGAATGAGTTCAAGAGGTGTATGCGCGTGTTTAGTCACTCTCCCTTTAAAGTCCGTTTAATGCTGCTGAATATGTTGTCCGATATCATTACCGGCAAACCGCAGCAGGACTCCGACAAATCTTCTCACTAATGCGGCGTCGCGGTACGCCGCTTCATTTTTCTGTCACAAACCCCCGCCATACTGGCTAATTCGTCTAAAAATCCGCGTATTTTTGCTGGATTTGCAATCATTCTCTCAAAACAACCGCTTAGCCCCTGTTGACCTTCGTCGCGCCTCGCTCTATCTTTGCGCTGCCCTGCACAAATTGCGGCTCGCAGATGCGGACCCCCTCCCCTCTTCACACGCACTGTCCGGCAGGTTTTGACCCTTAACGCCAGGGTGAGCACATGGCGTTTTCATGACAGTAATCTATGAGCCTAATCCTTAAAGAATCCGTTGCCTTTCGCAGCCAGACGCTCAACCCGTGGACGGGTTTCTACTTTTTACAATCGATGTTGATTAACTTCGCTCTGGGTTATGAATTTAGCGTGATGTATGCGGTTCTTTTAACCTGCGCTCTGATGATTCTCTGGCGTCATGCGCCTCGCGCGCAAAAAACCGTTATCGGGATTATCTCGCTGGTTGCCGCCTGTTATTTCCCGTTTGGCCGGGCATATGGCGCGCCAAACTTCAACACGCTGCTGGCGCTGCTGTCGACCAATATGGAAGAGTCGACGGAAATTCTGACTATCTTCCCGTGGTATCACTACGCTATCGGCGTATTCATTTTTGCGCTGGGCGTTATTTCGCTGCGCCGGCGGATAATCGAGCGTTCCACGCCGTGGCTGAAATGGGACACGCTGGGCACGATTGTGTGCATCGCTTCTTATTTTATTGGCCCGGTGCAAAACCATTTCAAAGGGTACGAATTCAGGATCATTGATACCGGTGTTCCGGTGCTTCGTTTCGTGCGCGATGTGGCGTTTAACTACTATGTCGTCAAAGAAGAACAGAAAAATATGGCCGCGCTCGCCAGTGTGAAAGACACCTGGACTGTGCTGGCGGTGAAACCGAAATACCATACTTACGTGGTGGTGATTGGCGAAAGTGCACGCCGCGACGCGCTGGGCGCTTTTGGCGGTCACTGGAATAACACCCCGTTTGCCAGCCAGGTAAACGGCACGCTGTTTATGGATTACATTTCCGCGAGCGGTTCAACACAAAAATCCCTTGGGCTGACGTTAAACCGTGTGGTGGAAGACAAACCGCAGTATCAGGATAATTTTGTCACGCTGGCTAACCGTGCCGGTTTCCAGACGTGGTGGTTCTCTAATCAGGGACAAATTGGCGAATATGACACGGCCATCGCCAGTATCGCTAAGCGTGCTGATGAAGTGCAGTTTTTGAAACACGGCGACTTCGAAGCAGATAAAAACACGCGCGATGAAGATCTGTTAAAACTCACCAGCCAGGTGCTGAGCACAAAACGCACTCAGCCGCAGCTGATTGTGCTGCATTTGATGGGCTCGCACCCGCAGGCCTGCGATCGCACCGGCGGCAAGTACAACGAGTTTGTGCAGTCAAAAGAGACCTCCTGCTACCTCTATTCCATCACGCAGACCGATGATTTCCTCGGAAAAATGTATTCGCAACTGGTCAATACCGGCGAAAGTTTCTCAATGGTTTACTTCTCGGATCACGGACTGGCGATTAAAGAACGCGGGAAAGAGGTGCAGTACCTGGCGCATGCTGATACTTTCCAGCAGGACTTCCAGGTGCCGTTTATGGTGCTTTCCAGCGACGATACCAAACATCGGGTGATTAAAGCGCGCCGTTCAGCGAACGACTTTTTGAGCTTCTTTTCGCAGTGGACGGGGATTAGCGCAGAGCAGATTAAAAATCCTTACCGTTTTATGTCCGAGCAAAAAGCCGGGCCAGCGTACATTACCAACTTTAAATTACAGAAAGTTGACTATAACCATCTCGGCACGGATCTCTTCGATACGCGCAGTAAGCGGTAATATCTGAAGTAAATTGCAGGCAAAAAAAATCCGCCCATTGGGCGGATTTTTTATTATCGCCGAAGCGATTAGAAGCGGTAACCAACGCCGGCGATCCAGGTGCCAACGTCTACGTTACGAATACGGCTCTGCTCGTAGGAGAAGTCCAGAGCAACGTTTTCCATCGGGTTGAACTGCAGACCAGCACCGTAAGAGAAACCGTAGTCGCTGGTGTCAGACACTTTCGCAGTGTCTACAGTCTGCTGGAATTTACCGTAACCTACACCCACAACACCGTAGATGCTCGCCCAGTCGTTGATGCGGTAAGCCGGACCTGCGGTGATGCCGTAGTACTGCGCTTTGTTATAAACGCTGTTTTCGGTGCGATCTTTTTCAGTGTAAGTAAAGGAACCGATAACACCCAGCGGCTGGTCATCCTGCTCGTAGCGGTATTTCAGGTTGAAGCCGTTAGTTTTGTTGGCAATACCCTGAGCGTCGCTCTGAGCGTAGCCGCCAGTTACGGTTGAAGTTGCTGCTACTGCGGAACCTGCAGAAACCGCCAGAAGAGCGGCCAGAGCTGAAAGACATGCAATTTTTTTCATAATCCACCTCAAATGTGCTTCAAGTAAATCCTACGTCCTACGCATTTAAATATATCAAAATTAGTTAAGAAACTCTTTGCGGGAATTGGGGTCTAATGCGCCATTTGATGTAACAGAAAGTTTCCGCTACTGACCAACCCTTTCAAAAAAAAGCACTTTTCCCACACAACGTACCATTATGCTGCGCATTTAATGGCACATTCATCCAGATAATTCTTAATTGGATAGGTTAATTAACCATCAGAGAGGCGTTATTCTACGGTTTTTTCAGTTACTTTTTTTCAACAAACGCTCAACCAGCCGGGGGTAATTCAAGTAGACTGCCTCTTTTACTTTATTTGACAGAAATTGACGGGAGAAAGGATGCCTGCGCAGTCTCGTAAATTGCCGGTGTGGTTGCCGGTGTTGATATTGCTTGTCGCGATGATGTCCATTCAGGGAGGCGCATCGCTGGCGAAATCGCTTTTTCCGGTGGTGGGTGCTCCTGGCGTCACCGCACTGCGCCTCGCGCTTGGCACGATTATTTTGGTCGTGGTGTTTAAGCCCTGGCGTTTACGTTTTACCCGTGAACAACGCCTGCCGCTGCTGTTTTACGGCCTGTCACTCGGGGCCATGAACTATATGTTCTATTTATCGATCCAGACGATACCGCTCGGCGTTGCGGTGGCGCTGGAATTTACCGGCCCGCTGGCGGTGGCGCTTTTCGCCTCACGTCGCCCGGTGGATTTCATCTGGGTGATCCTCGCAGTACTAGGCCTCTGGTATCTGCTGCCGCTGGGCGAAAATGTGTCACATGTTGATCTCACTGGCGCGGCGTTTGCTCTAGGTGCCGGCGCTTGTTGGGCAATCTATATCCTTTCCGGGCAGCGCGCCGGGGAAGAGCATGGCCCGGCAACAGTGGCGCTGGGTTCATTAATTGCGGCGGTGGTTTTTGTGCCGCTTGGCGCATTCCAGGCAGGTGAGGTGCTGTGGCACTGGTCTGTTCTGCCGC
The DNA here is from genome assembly GCF_900184035.1 of Kosakonia pseudosacchari. Classification (GTDB taxonomy): domain Bacteria; phylum Pseudomonadota; class Gammaproteobacteria; order Enterobacterales; family Enterobacteriaceae; genus Kosakonia; species Kosakonia pseudosacchari. The sequence goes on along the minus strand of NZ_FXWP01000013.1, from coordinate 410,914 downwards.
TGGGGATCGCCGTGGCGATTTTATCCACCGCCCTGCCTTACTCACTGGAGATGATCGCCCTGACGCGCTTACCAACTCGTACGTTCGGCACATTAATGAGTATGGAACCAGCAATGGCGGCCATTTCCGGCATGATTTTCCTCGGTGAAACGCTAACCTTCCAGCAAGCGCTGGCGCTGGCGGCGATTATTACTGCGTCGATGGGCTCGACACTCACGCTGCGTCGGGAAGCCACAGTCAAAAAAATTGATATTGGTTAAATAACTATTATTTGGCATGAGATCCTTCTTATGCCAAATATTCCCACCACACCGCCGACATTATTTCTTACTTTTCCCAGCATCCTGCATAAAATAGAATCATTCGCATTTTTAAAATAATACATTATTAGAATTATCTTACATTTCATTTAATTAGTTGCGCCATCCTGAAATCCTCTCCTATATTTTATATTCGCTATCGAACTGATAGGCACAGCCAAGACTGCCAGTAAAAATCTGGTGCTATACTTAATTTCGGTAATTTCCTGGGACACAAACATCAAGAGGATATGAGATTATGAGTACCGCTAAACTGGTTAAAACGAAAGCGTCTAATCTGCTTTATACCCGTAACGATGTATCGGATAGCGATAAAAAAGCGACTATTGAGCTGCTGAATCGCCAGGTGATCCAGTTCATTGACCTGTCTTTGATCACTAAACAGGCCCACTGGAATATGCGCGGTGCTAACTTCATTGCCGTTCATGAAATGCTGGATGGCTTCCGTACTGCGCTGGTGAACCATCTTGATACCATGGCAGAGCGCGCCGTACAGCTCGGCGGTGTCGCGCTGGGCACCACACAGGTGATTAACAGCAAAACCGCGCTGAAAAGCTACCCGCTGGATATCCATAGCGTGCAGGATCACCTCAAAGAACTGGCCGATCGTTACGCAGTAGTCGCCAACGATGTGCGTAAAGCCATTGGCGAAGCGAAAGACGAAGATACCGCTGATATCTTTACCGCCGCTTCCCGCGACCTGGATCAATTCTTGTGGTTCATTGAGTCCAATATTGAGTAATCCATAAGTTTTGCCTATACACCCTGCGCATCCTGCGCAGGGTTTTGCACTGTTATAGTGCGACTTATTCTCTCCATCCACGCCAAAAGTTACCGCCACGTAATTATCCCATCACAAAATTGTTAATAAGTGATTGTTTTTACCCCACGATCTGCGCTAAAAAAAAGCAAAACAGGCCATGCCGCCAGAATGCACCAAAATAGTGACTCAAAATGGTGCGTGCGGCTATTGTTGCTACACTTATTGTGCAACCGGGTAAAGGTTCACCTTTACAAAACAATAGGTTGTAAACCTGGCATGATTTTTTCATACTGCGTTCATTCTCGCAGGGGTTCGTTCCCCGGATACAAAAGGAAAAACTATGAAGTCTGTATTGAAATTTTCCCTGGCTGCACTCGCTCTCGCTTTTGCCGTCTCTTCTCAGGCTGCTGATAAAAAACTGGTTGTCGCTACCGACACTGCGTTCGTTCCTTTCGAATTCAAACAAGGTAACAAATATGTTGGTTTCGACGTGGATCTGTGGGCAGCGATCGCCAAAGAACTGAAACTGGATTATGAACTGAAGCCAATGGACTTCAGCGGCATCATTCCTGCGCTGCAAACCAAAAATATCGATCTGGCGCTGGCGGGTATTACCATTACTGAAGAGCGTAAAAAAGCCATCGATTTCTCTGACGGCTACTACAAAAGCGGTCTGCTGGTGATGGTGAAAGCCAACAACAACGACGTGAAAAGCGTGAAAGATCTTGATGGTAAAGTGCTGGCAGTGAAGAGCGGTACCGGTTCTGTTGACTACGCGAAAGCGAACATCAAAACCAAAGACCTGCGTCAGTTCCCGAACATCGACAACGCGTATATGGAACTGGGCACGGGTCGCGCTGACGCGGTACTGCACGACACGCCGAACATCCTGTACTTCATCAAAACTGCAGGCAACGGTCAGTTCAAAGCTGTTGGCGACTCTCTGGAAGCGCAGCAGTACGGTATTGCCTTCCCGAAAGGCAGTGATGAACTGCGCGAGAAAGTGAACGGTGCGCTGAAAACGCTGCATGACAACGGCACTTACAACGAAATCTACAAAAAATGGTTCGGCACCGAACCGAAATAATTATTAAAAAATAAAGTGTTACACCTCGGAGGCGGCTTTCGCCTCCGATGCTTTTTGTTAAAACCACGGTATACAGGAACACATCATGCAGTTTGACTGGAGCGCCATCTGGCCCGCCATTCCGCTTTTGCTTGACGGGGCCAAAATGACCTTATGGATTTCGATCCTCGGTCTGGCTGGCGGCATCGTTATCGGCCTGCTGGCCGGTTTAGCCCGTACCTATGGCGGCTGGATTTCTAACCACATCGCACTGGTATTTATCGAAGTGATTCGCGGTACGCCGATCGTCGTGCAGGTGATGTACATTTACTTCGCCTTACCGATGGCCTTCCCCGATATCCGTATCGACACCTTCAGCGCCGCGGTGATCACTATTATGATCAACTCCGGGGCTTATATCGCCGAAATCACGCGCGGTTCTGTACTGTCTATCCATAAAGGGTTCAGCGAAGCGGGCCAGGCGCTGGGGCTTTCCCGCGTTGAAACTATCCGCCATGTGATCATGCCGCTGGCGCTGCGTCGCATGCTGCCGCCGCTGGGGAACCAGTTGATCATCAGCATCAAAGATACATCGCTGTTTATTGTTATCGGCGCAGCCGAATTAACCCGTCAGGGCCAGGAAATCATTGCCGGTAACTTCCGTGCGCTGGAAATCTGGACCGCCGTAGGGGTGATTTATCTGATCATTACCCAGGCGCTGAACATCGTGCTCCGCCGTCTTGAAAAAAGGATGAAAATCCTGTGATTGAATTTAAAAACGTTTCCAAGCACTTCGGTCAAACCCAGGTGCTGCACAATATCGACTTGAACATTACTCAGGGTGAAGTGGTGGTGATTATCGGGCCGTCTGGCTCCGGGAAATCGACGCTGCTGCGCTGCATCAACAAACTGGAAGAGATTACCAGCGGCGATCTGATTGTCGACGGACTGAAAGTTAACGATCCGAAAGTGGACGAACGCCTGATCCGCCAGGAAGCGGGCATGGTGTTCCAGCAGTTCTATCTGTTCCCGCACCTGACCGCGCTGGAAAACGTCATGTTTGGCCCGCTCCGTGTGCGCGGCGCAAAGAAAGACGAAGCGGAAAAACTGGCAAAAGATCTGCTGGCGAAAGTCGGTCTCGCCGAGCGAGGCCATCACTATCCGTCTGAGCTTTCCGGCGGTCAGCAGCAGCGTGTGGCGATTGCCCGTGCGCTGGCAGTGAAACCGAAAATGATGCTGTTTGATGAGCCAACCTCTGCCCTCGACCCGGAACTGCGCCACGAAGTGCTGAAAGTGATGCAAGACCTGGCCGAAGAAGGTATGACCATGGTGATCGTGACCCATGAAATCGGCTTCGCCGAGAAAGTGGCCTCTCGTCTTATTTTCATCGATAAAGGCCGCATTGCCGAAGATGGCAACCCGCAGCAGCTGATCGAAAATCCGCCGAGCCAGCGCCTGCAGGAATTCCTGCAACACGTCTCCTGATTTACCCCGCCCCTCCTTGCGGAGGGGCACTCCCCCAGATTCTTCTCAATTCATCGCGGCTGCAGTACGGCATCTATACTTATCATTTTGCTGGACTTTCTCACCGGAGGAGCACATGCCGTGGATCCTGCTATTGATTGGGTTGTGGTGCGCGCCGTTACAGGCTGCGACGATACCCGGCATTACCTCTGCGGCGACCACGCCCCCGCCTGCCACGCAAACAAGTGAGCCCAATGTCGAACAGAAAAAGGCCGCTTATGCCGCACTGGCGGATGTGCTGGAAAATGATGAGTCGCGTAAAGAACTGATTGATCAGCTACGTAAAGTTGCCACCACGCCGCCGCAAGAACCGGTGCCGGAGATCACGCCTCCCGAGGTGAAAGAGCAAAAAACGGTGCTGGAAAACGTGACCGAGGTTAGCGAGCATTATGGCAACGCGCTGGCATCGCGTTTTGCTCAGCTTTATCGCAATATCACCGGTTCGCCCCATAAAGCCTTTAACCCGCAGACCTTCAGCAACGCCGCCAGCCATTTTCTGCTATTAGCCGCGCTGGTTTTTGCTTTCTGGTTTCTGGTTCGCTTAGCGGTATCGCCGCTGTATCGCAAAATGGGTGCCTGGGGACGGCGTAAAAACCGCGACCGTAGTAACTGGTTGCAACTGCCCTCAATGATTATCGGCGCGTTTATTATCGACCTGATGCTGCTGGCGTTGGCGATATTTGTCGGTCAGTTGCTGAGCGCGAATCTTAACGCCGGCAACAGCACCATTGCCTTTCAGCAAAGCCTGTTCCTGAACGCCTTTGCGCTGATTGAGTTTTTTAAAGCGATTTTGCGGCTGATTTTCTGCCCGCGTATTGCCGATCTGCGCCCCTTTCGCATTACCGATGAAACCGCCCGCTACTGGCACCTGCGCCTGAGTGCGCTGAGCAGCCTGATTGGCTACGGTTTGCTGGTTGCAGTGCCGATTATCTCCAACCAAATCAATGTGCAGTTTGGCGCACTGGCCAATGTGGTGATTATGCTCTGCATTACCGTATGGGCGCTGTACCTTATTTTTCATAATAAGCGGCAAATTCAGCACAACTTGATTATCCTGGCGGATCACTCGCTGGCCTTTTTTAGCTTGTTTATCCGCGCCTTTGCGCTGATCTGGCACTGGCTCGCCAGCGCTTACTTTATTGTGCTGTTCTTCTTTTCGCTGTTCGATCCCGGCAACAGCCTGAAATTCATGATGGGTGCCACGGTCAATAGCCTGGCGATTCTGAGCATTGCCGCGTTTCTTTCTGGCGTATTGTCGCGTTGGTTGAATAAGACCATCACCCTTTCGCCGCAGGTACAGCGCAACTATCCCGAGTTGCAAAAACGGCTCAATGGCTGGCTCTCCGCGTCGTTAAAAGCCGCACGTATTCTGGTGGTCTGCGCAACGATCATGCTGCTGCTGAATGCCTGGGGGCTGTTTGATGTCTGGCACTGGCTGAATTACGGCGCGGGGGAGAAAACCGTCGATATCCTGATCCGGATTGCCTTGATCCTCTTCTTCTCCGCCGTTGGCTGGACGCTGCTCGCCAGCATTATTGAAAACCGGCTGGCGTCGGATATTCATGGCCGCCCGCTGCCAAGCGCGCGTACCCGCACACTGCTAACGCTGTTTCGCAATGCGCTGGCGGTGGTGATAAGCACCATCACGGTGATGATTGTGCTGTCGGAAATTGGCGTGAACATTGCGCCATTGCTGGCCGGGGCCGGCGCGCTCGGGCTGGCTATCTCCTTTGGTTCGCAAACGCTGGTGAAAGATATTATCACCGGCATTTTCATCCAGTTTGAAAATGGCATGAACACCGGGGATTTGGTCACCATCGGCCCGCTCACCGGTACCGTAGAACGGATGTCGATTCGCTCTGTTGGCGTACGTCAGGATACCGGCGCGTACCACATCATTCCGTGGTCATCGATAACCACTTTCGCCAACTTTGTACGCGGCATTGGCTCTGTGGTGGCGAATTACGACGTGGATCGCCAGGAGGACACCGACAAAGCGAATCAGGCGTTAAAAAATGCCGTGGCGGAACTGATGGAGCAGGAAGAGATCCGCGGCTTGATTATTGGCGAACCGTCGTTTGCCGGGCTGGTCGGGCTGACCAACACGGCATTCACGCTTCGCGTCACCTGCACTACCCTGCCGCTGAAACAGTGGACGGTGCGTTTTGCCCTCGACACGATGGTGAAAAAGCATTTCGACCGCGCGGGCGTGCGCCCGCCGGTGCAGACTTACCAGATGCTACCGGCACCGGGAAGCGCAGCGCAGCCAGCATCACCCGCCAGCCCGCCGCCGCCGACAGAACCTACCCTTTAAAACGCGTCTGCGCCCAGCGTTTACGCTGGGCCTCATCAAGAAACGTCCAGGCGATAAAACGGCTCTGCTTCTGGCCCTGCGCCATCTCTTTTTTCATCACTTTCACTGCGCCAACCTGGGTCAAGGCGCGATAGAGTTCGGGCAAGTTATCGCCGCGTGACACCAGCGAGGTAAACCATAACACCTGGCGTGCAAATTGTTGGCTTTCCGCAATCATCTTGCTGATAAAGGCCACTTCGCCGCCTTCGCACCACAGCTCCTGTTGCTGACCACCAAAGTTAGCGGCGTCGCTGGCGGCTTGCCCGAGGTTGCGACGCTTGCGCTCGCTTCCGGCCTGCGCGCTTTGCGCGGAGTCGTGGAACGGTGGGTTGCAGAGAACCGCATCGTACTGCTCATTTTTATGAATAATGCCGGTGAGAACAGACGCCGGATCTTTCTGGCGACGCAACCGTATCGCACGGCTCAATCCAGGATTGGCATTGATGATCGCCTGCGCGCTGGCAAAAGCCTGATCGTTAACTTCGCTGCCGGTAAAACGCCAGCCGTACTCATGCGCACCAATCAGCGGGTAGATACAGTTTGCGCCAGTACCGATATCCAGCACGCTGGCCTGCGTCGGCACAATGCCATCATTGCTTTCTGCCAGCACATCTGCCAGATGGTGAACGTAATCCGCGCGCCCCGGTACTGGCGGGCAGAGGAAACCGTCCGGGATATCCCACTCACCAACACCATAAAACTGTGCCAGCAGCGCTTTGTTCAGAGCTTTCACTGCCTGCGGCTCGGCAAAATTGATGGTCGTCTCACCGTTCGGGTTGGTGGTCAGAAACGCGCGCAGTGACGGGTTCACGGCGCACAGCGCCTCGAGATCGTAGCGGCTGTGGTGGCGGTTACGCGGGTGCAGACCCGGCTTCTGGGCATTCATGGCATTCTCCTGTTAGCAGCGGCGTAAGATACCCGTTGACGTTGGTCGGGTAAATAAGTGAGGCTGAAGAATCTGTTTTTTAATGACCGGAAAGCGCTATGTATTTTTATGAACCTGCAAAAGGTCATGGTCTACCCCATGATCCCCTGAATGCCATTATTGGCCCGCGCCCCATCGGCTGGATCGCCTCGCTGGATGAACAAGGCCGACGAAATCTTGCCCCGTACAGCTTTTTTAACTGCTTCAATTATCGCCCGCCGATTATCGGCTTTGCCAGCAGCGGCTGGAAAGACAGCGTACGCAATATTAGCGAAACCAAAGAGTTTGTCTGGAACCTGACAACGCGTGAGCTGGCTGTGCCGATGAATGAAACGTCTGCCTCTTTACCGCACGGCGAAGATGAGTTTGCCCGTGCGGGACTCACCCCCGCTGCCAGCCGAATCATCAAGACGCCACGCGTGGCGGAAAGCCCGGTCAACTTCGAATGCCGCCTCTCGCAGTGTATTCAACTAACCGCCGCCGACGGAACGCCGGTTGATAGCTGGCTGGTGCTTGGTGAAGTGGTTGCCGTGCATATTGATGAAACGCTGCTGGAAAACGGTATCTACCAGACGGCCAGGGCCCAGCCGGTGTTACGTGCAGGTGGCCCTTCAGCTTATTACGGCATTAGCGAAGCGCAGCGTTTCGATTTGACGCGCCCGGATAACCGCTAGCCTCTTCGCCGGGCAACGTTTTTACCGTTCGCCCGGCCCGACATCAGCGCCACCGGGCAGTTTGCTATAATGATGGTTTTAGTCCGGGAGAACAGATTATGGCTTCAGGTTGGGCAAATGATGGCGCAGTGCAACAGCAAATCGACAGCACCATTGACGATGCGGTCGCGCGAGCGCGCAGCGGTTTACCTTCCGGCGAAAGTTTAAAGGCTTGCGAAGAGTGCGGAGAGCCCATACCGGAAGCACGGCGTAAAGCGATTCCCGGCGTGCGCTTATGCATAACCTGTCAACAGGAGAAAGATTCACATAACTCTACGTTTGCAGGATATAATCGCAGAGGATCGAAAGACAGCCAGCTACGTTGACCTTTCCTGACGTATGTAACCAGCGCAAGCGGTTGCCTTTACATCCATAAAATCCCGCCCTGCACGTAGCAAAATGTGCCGCAAAAACGGGTGCCAGCCTGAGCGGTGGTAAATTGCATTATTTTCATCCTTAAATATATTTAAATTCAATAAATTAGTCCTTATTCAATTTTTTAGAATAAGGCCGTCAATTCTCTTCGATTTTATCTCCCGCCAAAAACAGTGATACTCATCACATCGACGGAACATTGTCCCCTATACAGAATAACCTGCGAGATATTACCCATGAAAACCATCAAATATGCTGTTGCTGCCATCGCGTTGTCCACCCTCTCTTTCGGTGCTTTTGCGGCACAATCCGTCACCGCTGCTCAGGCAGAGAATCTGAATAAAATCGGTGTTGTTTCCGCTGAAGGCGCGACCACGCTGGACGGGCTGGAAGCCAAACTGGCAGAGAAAGCACAAGCCGCTGGCGCAACGGGCTACAGCATCACGTCCGCGACAGGCAATAACAAACTGAGCGGTACCGCCATTATCTACAAATAACCGAAACCCGTGTTTTACCCCGGGCAAATTAACCCTCTGCCTGGGTGCTCCACCCTCATTAACCCTGTTGTTACCCTGTTTTGCCCGTCCAGAAATGTGACGGGCTTTTTTTGTCAGAAACTTTGCGCAACCCGCGCCAGCCCCTCTTCCAGCGTCGCCACTTCACCCGTCGCCACCAGGCAGCAGGCAAGCTGAATTTTGAGCGACTCCGGCACCGCTTCACTTCCCGCAAGGCAGCGTTCTGTCCAGCGCGCCGTACTTTCCGCATCTTTCGCGGCACCGTCACTTACTGGCGCTGCCGCATCGTCACGCGCATAAAGTACGCGCTCGCCCTGCGCATCAATCAGGTTGATTTGCGGGCAGCGCTGCGGGTTGGCATACACTTCCCCTTCCGTGCCATGCATCAGCAGGCCGCGCCCGCCGATATCGGCAAAGAATTTCGCCACGCGCGTGATGTATTCCGGGTGCGAAACGCTGGATAAACGCAGCGCGGCATCTTTTTCAAACGGCGTTGCCAGCTTCGCCAGCGTATGCGCGCTGTTGCGCACGCCCATCCGCCAGCGCATCGCCAGCTGTTTTTCCAGCGGTGGGCAGAGTGCGCTCACAGGAATGTAGACCGGTTGATGCCCCTCCAGCTTCGCCTGCGCCTGACCGGCGTGCAGCGTGGCGTCGATACCCAGCAGTTGGAAAATGCTCTCCGTCACCACGCGCGTCGGATCTTCAGTAACGCCGTGCACCACAACCGGAAAACCGAGTTTGTTGAGCAAAATCGCCAGTAGCGGCGTCAGGTTCGCCTGTTTGCGCGCACCGTTATAGCTGGGGATCACAACCGGCATCGGCTTTGCAACCGGCGGCGTCAGTTTCAGGGTGTGCTGCTGCATCGCCTCGTAAAAACCGCGCATTTCCGCTTCCCCTTCCCCTTTAATACGCAGGGCAATCAAAATTCCGCCCATCTCCAGATCCGGCACTTCCCCTTTCAGCATCTGCGAGTAGAGACCCCGGGCGGTATCGAAATCCAAATCGCGGGCGTGGTTTTTCCCACGACCAATTTCTTTAATGATTTTGCGGTAATCCATAGCGACTCCTTGCGGGCTCACATCGTTAACGGCGTTTGCGACGCTTCTGTTCTGATTTTTTCACAGGCTTCTTCACTATAACGTCCGGCATCACCGGTTGTGAAATAGGAAACACAGGTAGCGCGTCGAGCAGCCGTTTACCGTAGTTTTTGGTCAGTAGCCGTTTATCGTAAATCACCACTTCGCCACGACAACTGTGGCTGCGAATCAGCCTTCCTACTTGCTGGATAAGGTTAAACGACGCGCTGGGCAGGCTCTGCACTTCGAAAGGATAGCGATTCAGGCTTTTCAGCCACTCGCCTTCGGTGATCACCACCGGGCTGTCGATGGGCGGAAAAGCAATTTTATGGATGTGCACCTGCGTCAGGTAATCGCCTTTGAGATCCAACCCTTCAGCGAATGACTGCAAACCCACCAGCACGCTGCGCTCGCCGTTATCGATGCGTTTGCGGTGCAGTTCCACCAGCCGATAGCGCGGCTGATCGCCCTGCACCAGCAGCAATAAACGCAAGTCCGCGACATAGGTTAAAAACAGCTGCATCGCGCGCTGGCTGGCAAAAAGCACCAGCATCCCGGGATGCGCTTTACTCTCAACCTGCTCACGAAACCAGGTGGCCATTTCCGCAATGTGCTGCTCTTCGTTTTCTATCAGCGGCTCGTAGCGCATCTGCGGAATAACAATTTTTCCCTGCTCAACATGGTTGAACGGCGAATCAAGCGTGACAAAGCGATCTCCGGCTTTCTCTTTTAAACCGCTCATCTCCTGCAGACGATTGAAACTGTTCAGCGAACGTAACGTCGCTGAGGTCACGACGATATGCGGTACGCTGCGCCAGAGCAGCTTTTCCAACTGATCGCTCACGCGAATACCCACACAGTGGAAGAGCAAATGCAACTGTCCGTCACGCGCCTCACGGGTGACCCATTTGGTTACCGGCGCACCGGACGCCTGCGCCATTGAAGCCAGCCGCCAGAGTTTGCTCTGGCTTTCGAACATGCCCAGCGCGCGGTTCATCTGCAAAATAACCCGATGCAAACGCACAATGTCGTGGCTGCCCGTCTTCTCGCTTAAATCATTCAGGAACAACTCAGCCAGCCCGCGCAGCATCTCGGTGAGTTTTGCCAGCCGCTGGCAATTCTCCATCACTTCGTCAGGCAATTCACCCATTGCAAAGCGATATTCCGCTTCCTGACCCGCCGGAAGATAAAGGTTGAGAATGTTGTTAAGCGAAGCGATAAGCGCGTAAAGCTCCTCGCAATGGGCGTTGAGCCGCTCCGGTGTCGCCAGCGGCGGCAGCGTTTTCGGGCGAAACTGTTCAAGACAAGTTGCCACCAGTTTGGTGAACAGATCGAGCTGAAGCTGATACCAGGGGGCGGTGATTTCCGCCGTCATCTCCAGTGCGTCGCGAGCCACATCCGGCAAATGGTGGCCTTCATCCAGCACCAGCAGCAGGTTTTTTGGCTCCGGCAGCACCGCCTCGCTCTCCATCGCCGCCATTACCAGCGCGTGGTTGGCGACCACCACTTCCGCTTCCTGGATTTCGCGGCGTGCGACAAAAAAGGGGCATTCGCGGTAGTAATGGCAATTACGGTTCAGGCAACTGGCTTTATCGGTGCTGAGCCGTCGCCACAAATCATCGCTAATCGCCTTGTCAGTGTGATCGCGCAGACCGTCCCACTTGTAGCTGTCGAGATCCGCTTTCAACGCCGCGCAACGTTTCTGCTCCTCCTGGTTACCAGGCGTCAGTTCATCGTCCAGAAATGCCAGCAGATCCTGCTGATTCGGCTCGCTGCTTGCCAGCGCCGCCAGGTTGCGCGGGCAGACATAGCGCCCACGTCCAAACGCGGCGGTAAAGCGTAAATCCGGGATGATTTTGCGCAGCAGCGGCAGATCTTTACTGAAGATCTGATCCTGCAGCGCCACATTCGCGGTGCTGACCACCAGCGTTTTTTGCTCTTCACGCGCGATGGCGATGCCCGGAATCAGGTAAGAGAGCGTTTTCCCCACGCCGGTTGGCGCTTCAATCGCCAGATGACGTCCTTCCTCCCCCGCCAGCGTTTTCGCCACGTCAGCAATCATCTGCCGCTGCGGCGCGCGGGGAATAAAGTCCGGGATCTGTTGTTGCAACGCCTTATACCAGGCGGCGATCTGCGCTTTTAGCGCGGCGGTAAGGGCCATGAGGGAACCTGAAACACTGTATAAACAGCCACTATTGTGGCATTTTTAGCGCCCGTAGGGTAACCCTTTTTGCCTTTGCGCGAGCACCCTCGCGAATCCTTTTTCTCCCCACAGCGATACAGGATATTTTTCGCCGTGCCGATCACAAATCGGTAGTTCCATTCGTTAATGTGCCCTTTCGCGCGTTGATCATTTATTAGGGCGGTGCTAGTTTTTTACCTGCATTACGCTTGTTACCGAATATCGGGCAAAACCTAAATGCAGAGAATGCGGGCGACATCCGCTCGTTGCTGTATTTACGTTTTGCCCGTTTTTGTTTGCAGGAGTTGGCGATGCTGGTCAAACAAATATTAAATAATAACGTTGTCAGCGCCATTGATGAGCATGGCCTTGAGGTTATTCTGACCGGGCGCGGCTTAGGGTTTAATACCCAAAGCGGTGCGCGCGTCGATGCGCAAGCCATCGAAAAAATATTCCATTTGCAGGATTCTCAAGTCTCCGCTCGTTTTAAAGATCTGGTCAGCGAAGTGCCGGTGGAAATAGTGCAACTCACCGCCGATATCGTCGCGCTGGCACGATCTACGCTTGCGCATAAATTAAGTGAAGGCCTGTACGTTACGCTCGCCGATCACTTGCACTTTGCCCTGCAACGCACAGAAAAGAATGAAGTTTTGCCCAATCCGTTAGAGTGGGAAGTGCGCCATTTCTATACCGACGAGTACGCCATTGGCCGCCAGGCGCTCGGCATGATTATCGCGCGTACCGGCACATTATTACCCGACAGTGAAGCCTGTAGTATTGCGTTGCATATTGTGAATGCCGGGCTGAACGATACGATGGGAAAAACCACAAAAATTACGCGGCTTATTTATCAGTTACAGAATATCGTTAAATACTTTTTCACCCTGCCGCTCGACGAGCACAGTCTGAATTACCAGCGTTTCATTACCCATTTAAAGTTTTTTGCCCAACGGGTCATTGATGGCGTGGTGTTAAATAATAACGACGAAGAGTTATTCGCGATGGTGCAGCGTCGTTATCAAACCACCCTGAAATGCGTTGACGCAATTAACGAATTTGTCGGCAAAAATTATCACCACACGATGAGCAATTCGGAAAAACTCTACCTGACCGTGCATATCGAAAATGTGGTGCAACGGACAGAGTCGTAAGGCAACCACGTCGCGCCTGCGACCCGAAGCATGATGTGTATGAATTCTTTCCAGGCTTGTTACTGTTAAATCAGGCAAACCCCAGAAGAACAAAGCGCCGGTGGATAACCGGTAATTGTTATGGCACCTGTCATGCAGGTGCCAGTCTGGAGGAATGACCATGAACTATCAGGATACCGCGCAGCAGATAATCAATAAGATCGGCGGCAAGGGCAATATTCTGTCACTGTTTCACTGCATCACCCGTTTGCGTTTCTTACTGAAAGATAACGACAAAGCCGATCGCGCCGCGCTGGAAGCGCTGGATGGCGTGATTGGCGTAAACATTTCCGGCGATCAATATCAACTCATCATCGGCAATGACGTGGCCCCCCTGTGCGACGCCTTGCTGGCGGCCTTACCGGGCGTCTCTGCCGCCAGCGCAGCGCACTCAGGAAAACGCCGCAACCCGGTATCGGTGGTACTGGAGGGGTTATCCAGTATCTTCTCACCAATCATTCCGGCGATTGCCGGAGCCGGTATACTGAAAGGCGTGCTGGCACTGATGGTGGCCATGCACTGGCTGGAAACCAGCAATCAGACGTATCAAATCCTGCTCGCCATCAGCGATGGCGTGTTCTACTTTATGCCGCTGGCGCTGGCCTTCAGCGCGGCGAGTAAGTTTGGCGCGAACCCCTATGTGGCCGTTGCGCTGGCCGCCGCCCTCTTCCACCCGGCGATTCAGACACTGTTTAAATCCGGCGCAGCGATCACCTTCATGAGCCTGCCAGTACCAACGGTGAACTACGCCTCCACGGTGATCCCGATTCTGCTCGCTGTCTGGCTGCTTAGCCGGGTGGAAAAGCTGATAGATCGCCTGATGCCCGGCGTGCTGAAAACCATGTTCGTGCCGTTGCTCAGCCTGGTTATCGTCACGCCCATCACCCTGATTGCCATCGGCCCACTGGGTATTTTCGCCGGGAACGCGCTCTCCAGCGGCATTATCTGGCTGGTGGAAAACGCAGGCGTTGTGGCGGGCGTGGTGGTTGGCGGCACGCTGTCGATGATCATCATCACCGGTATGCACTATGTGCTGGTGCCCATTATGATCAACAACATCAGCACCATGGGTTTTGACCCGTTCAAAATCCTTTTCTATGTCGCCAACCTCGGACAGGCGGGCGCGGCATTTGGCGTGTTCCTGCGCGCTCGCGATAAGAAGCTAAAATCACTGGCGTTGAGCACCAGTTTCAGCGCCGCGATGGGTATTACCGAACCGGCGATGTACGGCATCAACATTCGCTATAAACGCCCGTTTGCCGCAGCACTTATTGGCGGTGCCTGCGGCGGCGGTTTTGCCATGGCGATGGGTGTCAAAACCTACGCCTTCGCCCTAAGCGGTCTGCCCGGTCTGCCGGCGCTGGTTGGCCCGACGTTTATGTGGGCGCTGGTCAGCATCGCCATCTCTTTTGTCTGCGCGGCGGTTGTCACCGTGGTGCTGGGTTTTGAAGAAACCGTCGTGGCAGGCGTTAGCCCAATGCCGGTGGCACGCAGCGAAGAGAAACTCTTCGCGCCGGTCAGCGGCGAGTTGAAACCGCTCAATACCCTGAGCGATCCGGTGTTTGCCGATGAAATTTTCGGCAAAGGGATCGCCATTTATCCCACCAGCGGCGAGCTGCGTTCTCCGGTCAACGGTACGGTGGCATCCCTGTTTGAAACGCATCACGCGCTGGCGCTGCAAAGCGATACCGGGGCGGAGATCCTGATTCATATCGGCATTGATACGGTGAAACTCGGCGGTAAACACTTCACCAGCCACATCGCCGCCGGGCAAAACGTCGAAGTCGGTGATTTGCTGGTGAGCTTCGATCTGGCGGCATTGCAGGCCGCAGGCATTGATCCGAGCGTGATTGTGGTGGTCACCAACAGCGAACAATACGGCGATATCAGCCCGGTGAAAACCAATGGCGATGTCGCCAGCCGGGACGCATTTCTCACACTGACCGCAAGCGCGGCGTAAGGAGCAGAGACATGGCATTTTCAAAAGCATTTCCTGAAGGGTTTTTATGGGGGGGCGCAACCGCTGCCAACCAACTGGAAGGTGCGTGGAATGTAGGCGGCAAAGGGCTTTCCGTCTCGGATGTTTACACCTTTGACAGTAACACGCCGCGTGAGCGCTGGCTCGATCAGTGGCTCGGCATGACGCATGCGCAGGTGCGGGAAGCGCAGGATCCGAACAGCAAAAAATATTACCCGAAGCGCAAAGGCAACGACTTTTACCACCGTTTTAAAGAGGATATCGCGCTGTTCGCCGGCATGGGTTTTGGCTGTTTTCGTATGTCGATTGCCTGGACGCGCATCTTCCCGCGCGGCGATGAAACCACGCCGAACGAAGCGGGGCTGAAATTTTACGATGAAGTCTTCGACACGCTGCTGGCGCACGGTATTGAACCGATAGTGTCGCTCTCGCACTATGAAATGCCGCTGGCGCTGGTGACCGATTACGGCGGCTGGCCGAACCGCCAGGTAGTGGACTTCTATGTGCGTTTCGCCACCACAGTGTTCACTCGTTATCGCAAGAAAGTGAAGTACTGGATGACCTTTAACGAGATCAACTGCGTGAAGCATCACCCGTATGTCAGCGTGGGCGTGATCGAAGAGAACAACCCGCATCTGGAGCAGGATAAATACCAGGGCGCGCATCACCAGTTTGTTGCCAGTGCTCTTGCGACCAAAGCCTGCCACAACATCATTCCCGGCTCGCAAGTCGGTTGCATGATCAGCTACCAGATGCTTTACCCACACACCTGCCACCCGGACGATTTGCAAGCCTGCGAAGAGATGCAGCGTGTATCGCTGTTCTTTAGTGATGTGCAGGCGCACGGTTATTACCCCGCCTACACCGACCGCATGCTGGCCGAAAAAGGCGTGACGCTGCAAAAAGTGGTCGGCGATGATGAGATCCTGCGCCAGCACCCGGTGGATTTCGTCTCCTTTAGTTATTACATGTCGAGCACCGTCAGCGCGCACCCGGAAACGCTGGAAGGCACCGAAGGCAACCTGGTCACCGGCGGCATTCGCAACCCGTATCTGCCCACCAGCCAGTGGGGCTGGCAAATCGACCCGAAAGGGCTGCGCCTTGCGCTCAATCAACTGTATGACCGCTATCAGAAGCCACTGTTTATTGCCGAAAACGGCCTTGGCGCGGTGGACACCGTCAACCCGGATGGTTCCATCGATGACGACTACCGCATCGATTACCTGCGTCAGCACGTTGAGCAGATGAAAGAGGCCATCGCCGATGGCGTGGATCTGTTCGGCTACACCTGGTGGGGGCCGATTGACGTGGTCAGCGCGGGTACGGCGCAGATCTCCAAACGCTACGGCTTTATCTATGTCGACCAGGACGACATGGGCAATGGCACGCAGGCGCGTTCGCTGAAGAAAAGCTACCACTGGTATAAAAAACTGATCGCCTCGAACGGCGAAGACTTAGCCGATTAAGGAGTAGATATGTCTGTTTTTCCGAAAGATTTTTTATGGGGCGGTGCCATTGCCGCCAACCAGGCGGAAGGGGCGTGGAACGAAGACGGCAAAGGGCCGTCTATCGCCGATGTGGTACGCGGCGGCATCGCCTCCGGCAAACACGATGCGGTGATTGACCCCAACCTTTACTATGCCAGCCACCAGGCGATAGATTTCTATCACCGTTACAAAGAGGACGTGGCGCTGTTCGCCGAAATGGGTTTTAAATGCTTTCGCACATCAATTGCCTGGTCGCGCATTTTCCCACGCGGCGATGAAACCACGCCTAACGAGGCCGGTTTAGCGTTTTATGATTCACTGTTTGATGAGCTGCATAAATATGGCATTGAGCCGGTGATCACGCTTTCGCACTATGAAACGCCGCTGGCGCTGTATCAGGAGTATGGCGGCTGGAAGAACCGCCAGTTGATTGACTTTTTCAGCCGCTACTGTGAAACGGTATTTCGCCGCTACAAAGGCAAGGTCAAATACTGGATGACCTTCAACGAACTCAACAACATGAACCGCATGCCGTTCGCCACCGGCGCGGTGGATGCCGATGCCGGCGCGCAGGCGATCTGGCAGGCAAATCATCACCAGTTTGTCGCCAACGCGCTGGCCAACAAGTTATGCCATGAGATTATCCCGGAGGCGAAAATCGGCTGCATGTTGTCGCTGAGTACCGTCTACCCGGCAACCAGCAATCCGCAAGACATCTTCTCCACCATGCAGTTGCGCCGTCGTTCGCTGTTCTTCTCGGATGTAATGATGTTCGGGCACTACCCGGCGTTTGCGCCACGTCTGTTCCGTGAACTAGGCGTAAAACTGGAGATTGCCGAAGGCGATCTGCAACTGCTGGCAGAGTACCCTTCGGACTACCTCGGCTTTAGCTACTACCGCAGCGTGCTGCACCAGGCGGGCGGCCAGTTCCGCATTGATACCGGCGGCACCGCCGGGCTGGACAACCCCTATCTGGAGAAAACCGAATGGGGCTGGCCGATTGACCCGCAAGGTTTTCGCATCGTCTGTAATGAGCTGGCGGATCGCTACCGTAAACCGCTGTTCATTGTTGAAAACGGTTATGGCGGCGTGGATGAACCGGACGAAAATGGCCAGATTAACGATGACGCCCGTATCGATTATGGTCGTCGCCACATCGAAGCCATGGCGCAAGCCATGGAAGATGGCTGTGACATTATGGGCTACACGTGGTGGGGGCCAATCGACATTGTCAGCGCCGGGACGGGCGAAATGAAAAAACGCTACGGCTTTATCTATGTCGATAAAGACAACGACGGCAACGGCACGCTCACGCGCAGTAAGAAGAAGAGTTTTGGCTGGTATCAACAGGTTATCGCCAGCAATGGCGAAGTGCTGTAAGGTTAAAACCGGGAAGCGCTGCGGCGCTTCTCTTATTTTAGCCTGTTGACGATAAAGGTTTACGCATGAGTACATGGCATCTGGTTGACCCCGAGCTTCGCCCCACCCTGCAATCCTGGACACCTTCCACACTGCAAGCCGACGCCCTTCCCGCCCTACGCGAGCAGCGTCAGCAAGCCGCGCTGCAGGCCATGCATCTTGATGATGGGCTTTCACTGGTGATGCACGAACAGCACATTGCGGGTAACCGCGGTGAACCCGCCGTGCGGGTGCGTGTTATCACCCCCACGGCACGTCGGGCCAACCGGATGGGGATCTTGCATATGCATGGCGGCGGTCATCTGTTTGGCAGCCCGGAACAATCTTTGTCGCTCACCCGCCCGACGGCCGCACATCATGACTGCGTGGTGGTCTCTGTCGACTACCGTCTCTCGCCGGAGACCCGCTTTCCCGGTTCGCTTAATGACTGCTATGCCGCGCTGGTGTGGATGGCGGAAAACGCGGCGCAATTAGGCATCGATGCCAGCAATATCGGCCTGATGGGTGACAGCGCAGGCGCGGGCGTTGCCGCCGCGCTGGCGCTACTGGCGCGCGATCGCAAAGGGCCGAAACTGGCGTTTCAGAACCTGATGTTCCCGATGCTCGATGATCGTACGGTCGTGGAAACGGAACGAAACCCGGTGACGGGCGAATTTATCTGGACGCGGGAAAACAATGCCTTTGGCTGGCGTGCGCTGCTTGGCTGTGAGCCCGGAAGCGTTGACGTATCGCCGTATGCCGCACCGGCGCGCGCCGATGACCTGGCAGGGCTACCGCCGACCTGGATTGGCGTTGGCACGCTGGATCTGTTTCTTGATGAAGATATGGCGTATGCGTGGCGGTTAATGCGTGCGGGCGTCGAGGTGGAGCTGAATGTCTGGCCGGGGGCGTATCACGGTTTTAATTCCGACCCGCAGGCAAGCATCGCCCAGCGGGCCAGAGAGACGCGCCAGAACTGGCTGGCGCGTTTTAACCGCTAATTACTCGGCGGCGGAAGGCTTACGCGGACGACGACGGCGAGACGGGTTGCCCGCCGGTGCCGCGCCGCCATCAAGACGGCGTCCACCTGTTGGTTTAGCGGCACCACCATCAAGGCGGCGCCCGCCCGCTGGCTTCGCACTACCTTCAGCACGGCGTCCCCCCTCCTGCTTCGCAGCGCCACCTTCGGCGCGGCGCGGGGTGCGCGGTTTTTGTCCTTCGCCTTCACTGCGGCGCGGCGCAGACTGACCACGGCCACCGCCGCCCTGCCCGCGACCACTGCCCTGACGACCACCGCCCTGGCCGCGACCATTCTGAATCGGCTCGGCTTTGATCGACGGATCCGGCTCATACCCTTCCAGGGCAATACGCGGGATCTCTTTTTTCAGCAGGCGTTCGATATCGCGCAGCAGTTTATGTTCGTCAACGCATACCAGCGACAGCGCTTCGCCGGTCGCCGCTGCCCGGCCGGTACGGCCAATACGGTGCACGTAATCTTCCGGCACGTTCGGCAGTTCGTAGTTCACCACATGCGGCAGCTCTTCAATGTCGAGCCCACGCGCAGCAATGTCGGTCGCTACCAGCACACGAATGTCGCCAGATTTGAAATCTGCCAGCGCACGCGTACGCGCCCCCTGGCTCTTATTGCCGTGGATCGCCGCGCTGGTGATGCCGTCTTTATTCAGTTGCTCCGCCAGGTGATTAGCCCCGTGTTTCGTACGGGTGAAAACCAGCACCTGCTGCCAGTTGCCCTCGCCAATCATCTGCGACAGCAGTTCCCGTTTGCGTTTTTTATCGACAAAATGCACATGCTGGGTGACCTGCTCAGAGGCGGTATTGCGGCGCGCCACTTCGATCTCCAGCGGATTACGCAGCAGCTTTTCTGCCAGCTGTTTGATCTCATCGGAGAAGGTCGCGGAGAATAGCAGGTTCTGACGCTTCGGCGGCAGTTTTGCCAGCACGCGGCGAATATCGTGAATAAAGCCCATATCCAGCATGCGGTCGGCTTCGTCGAGCACCAGAATTTCCACGCTATCGAGTTTCAGCGCGTTCTGGTGTTCCAGATCCAGCAGACGTCCCGGTGTCGCCACCAGGATATCCACGCCGCCGCGCAGCTTCATCATCTGCGGATTGATACTGACGCCACCGAACACCACCAGTGAGCGGATATTCAGGTATTTGCTGTACGCCTGAACGTTTTCACCCACCTGCGCCGCCAGCTCACGGGTTGGCGTTAAGATCAGCGCACGGATCGGGCGACGGCCTTTGGCGTGCGGCTCGTTTTGAATCAGGCGTTGCAACAGCGGCAGCGTAAAACCAGCAGTTTTACCGGTGCCGGTCTGGGCGCTCGCCATCAGATCGCGGCCTTGCAGCACCGCCGGGATAGCCTGCTGCTGAATAGGGGTCGGCTGAAGATAACCCTGCTCGGCAACAGCGCGCAGGATTTCCGGGTTCAGGCCAAGGGCATCAAAAGACATAACAACTCCACACCGCCCCGACCTGTGAACAGGTGTAGTTTTCGAGGAGATAATAATTTGGCTGATGACAAAAACCACAATGTCATGAAGGGGCGGAGTGTATCAGCTTTTGTGATCACACGCATAAAATATCCCTTCGGGAGCGGAATGCGCGATATTAACGCACCGCTAACTGGACAAGCCTAAATTTTAGCCATAAAGTTAATCAATCGATTGATTAACTTTCATCACCGCCATGCATACAACACCGACCACCAGCCGGGGTGAACAGGCCCGAAACCAGCTGATTGCCGCCGCGCTGGCACAGTTTGGTGAATATGGCTTGCATGCCACCACGCGGGATATTGCCGCACAAGCCGGGCAGAACATCGCCGCGATCACTTACTATTTTGGCTCAAAAGAGGATTTATATCTCGCCTGCGCGCAGTGGATTGCCGATTTTATCAGCGACAATTTTCGCCCGCATGTGCAAGCCGCCGAAGAGCTGTTCGCCCAGCCTACGCCGGATAAAGCCGCCATTCGCGAGCTGATCCACCGCGCCTGTAAAAATATGATTGTGCTGCTCACCCATGACGAGACGCTCAACCTGAGCAAATTTATCTCCCGCGAGCAGCTCTCGCCGACGCGCGCTTACCAGTTGGTGCATGACCAGGTGATTGCGCCGCTGCACAGCCACTTTACGGCGCTGCTCGCGGCCTACACCGGGCGCGACGCCAAAGATATACAAACCATTATTCATACCCACGCGCTTATCGGTCAGATCCTCGCCTTTCGCCTCGGGCGGGAAACCATTTTGCTGCGCGCAGGATGGACGCAGTTTGATGAAGAGAAAGCGACACAGATTTATCAGGTCATCACCTGCCATATCGATCTTATCTTGCAAGGATTAACGAACAGGAGTTCAACGTGATGAAAAAACCCATCGTCGTGGTAGTGATAGTTGTGGTGGTACTGGCCGCGCTGGGCGGCGGCTGGCTGTGGTATCAAAGCAAACAAGACCGCACGCTCACCCTGTACGGGAATGTCGACATTCGCACGGTGAATTTAAGCTTCCGCGTTGGCGGGCGGCTCTCTGCGCTGAACGTGGATGAAGGGGATGCGATACGTGCCGGGCAAACCCTTGGTGAAATAGACAAAGCGCCGTATGAAAACGCGCTGTTGCAGGCACAAGCCAATGTCGCCACCGCGCAGGCAAAATACTCGCTGGCGACCGCCGGTTACCGCTATGAAGAGATAGCCCAGGCCGTCGCCGCCGTACGCCAGGCGCAGGCGGCATATGACTACGCGCAGAATTTCTATCAGCGCCAGCAAGGGTTGATGAAAAGCCGGGCGATTTCGGCAAACGATCTGGAAAATGCCCGCTCTTCGCGGGATCAGGCCGAGGCCACGCTGAAATCGGCACAAGATAAATTGA
The DNA here is from genome assembly GCF_900184035.1 of Kosakonia pseudosacchari. Lineage (GTDB taxonomy): Bacteria > Pseudomonadota > Gammaproteobacteria > Enterobacterales > Enterobacteriaceae > Kosakonia > Kosakonia pseudosacchari. Next base: position 389,158 of record NZ_FXWP01000013.1, on the reverse strand, counting down.
GCCAGTACCGCGCCGGTAATCGCCCGCAGGAAATCGCCCAGGCAAAAGCCAGCCTGGAACAGGCCGAAGCCGCGCTGGCGCAGGCGCAACTGGATCTGCATGACACCACGCTTATCGCGCCAAGTAACGGCACGGTACTGACGCGCGCCGTCGAACCCGGCAGCATGCTGAGCGCCGGAAGCACCGTATTAACCCTCTCCCTGACGCGCCCGGTATGGGTTCGCGCCTATGTGGGTGAGCGCAATTTGCACCAGGCACAGCCGGGGCAAGAAATTTTGCTCTATACCGATGGACGCCCGGATAAGCCTTATCACGGCAAAATTGGCTTTGTTTCGCCCACCGCCGAATTTACGCCGAAAACTGTCGAAACCCCGGATTTGCGTACCGATCTGGTCTATCGCCTGCGCATTATTGTGACCGATGCCGATGACAGCCTGCGCCAGGGGATGCCTGTAACGCTGCGCTTTAGCGGCGAGGCCCGCCATGAGTGAAGCGGCTATCCATCTGCGCGGTCTGGTTAAGCGCTTTGCCGGTATGGAAAAACCCGCCGTCGCGCGACTGGATTGTGAAATCAAAGCGGGATATGTCACTGGCCTTGTCGGCCCGGATGGCGCCGGGAAAACCACGCTGATGCGCATGCTTGCCGGGCTGATGCGCCCGGATGAGGGTAGCGCGCAGGTGATGGGGCTTGATCCCATCGCTAATGACAGCGAGCTGCATGCCATGCTCGGGTATATGCCGCAAAAGTTTGGCCTGTATGAAGATTTGACGGTAATGGAAAACCTCAATCTGTATGCCGATTTGCGCAGCGTTACCGGTGAACAGCGTCGCCAGACCTTTGCGCGACTGCTGGAGTTCACCGCCCTCGCCCCGTTTACCGGGCGACTGGCGGGGAAACTCTCCGGCGGCATGAAACAGAAGCTGGGGCTGGCCTGCACGCTGGTCGGCGAGCCGAAAGTGCTGTTGCTGGATGAGCCAGGTGTCGGTGTCGATCCGATCTCCCGCCGCGAACTGTGGCAGATGGTGCACGAGCTGGCGGGCGACGGCATGCTGATCCTCTGGAGCACCTCCTACCTTGATGAAGCCGAGCAGTGCCGCGATGTGTTGTTGATGAACGAAGGCGAACTGCTCTATCAGGGCGAGCCGAAAGCGCTGACGCAAACCATGGCCGGACGCAGCTTTTTAGTGACCAGCGCCGCGGAGAACAACCGCCGTCTGCTGCGCCGCATTCTTAAGCAGCCGCAGGTCAGCGACGGCATGATCCAGGGGCGTTCTGTACGCATGATCCTGAAAAAAGGGGCGCAAGCGCAGGCGTTGCAGCAGGCAGAAAATATGCCAGCCCTGCAAATCGAGGAGACGGCCCCGCGCTTTGAAGATGCCTTTATCGACCTGCTTGGCGGCGCGGGCACCTCCGAATCGCCGCTGGGGGCGATTCTGCACACTGTGGAAGGCAGCGCGGAAGAGACGGTAATTGAAGCCAAATCGCTAACCAAAAAGTTTGGCGATTTCGCCGCCACCGATAATGTCAATTTCGCCGTCAAACGCGGGGAGATTTTTGGCCTGCTCGGCCCGAACGGCGCGGGGAAATCCACTACCTTCAAAATGATGTGCGGTCTACTGGTACCGACGGATGGCAAGGCGCTGGTGCTGAATATGGATCTGAAAGTCAGTTCCGGTAAAGCACGCCAGCACCTGGGATATATGGCGCAGAAGTTCTCCCTCTACGGCAACCTGACGGTGGAACAAAACCTGCGCTTCTTTTCCGGCGTCTATGGCCTGCGTGGCCGGGCACAGAACGAGAAAATCGCGCGCATGAGCGAGGCGTTCGGGCTGAAGAGTATCGCCAGTCATGCCACCGACGAACTGCCGCTCGGCTTTAAGCAGCGGCTGGCACTGGCCTGTTCGCTGATGCATGAACCGGACATTCTGTTTCTCGATGAGCCGACTTCCGGTGTTGATCCGCTGACGCGCCGCGAGTTCTGGCTGCATATCAACAGCATGGTGGAAAAAGGGGTCACCGTGATGGTGACTACCCACTTTATGGATGAAGCGGAGTATTGCGATCGCATTGGGCTGGTCTATCGCGGGAAGTTAATCGCCAGCGGCACGCCGGACGCGTTGAAAGCGCAAACCGCCGATGAAGATCACCCGGACCCGACCATGGAGCACGCGTTTATCACGCTTATCCATAACTGGGATAAGGAGCATCACGATGAGCGTTAAAGCCCTCTCCTGGCGGCGCGTACGCGCGTTATGCGTGAAAGAGACGCGCCAGATTGTGCGTGACCCCAGTAGCTGGTTGATTGCGGTGGTGATCCCGCTGCTGCTGCTGTTTATTTTCGGGTACGGTATTAACCTGGATTCCAGCAAACTGCGCGTGGGTGTCCTGCTTGAACAGCACAGCGAAGAGGCGCTGGATTTTACCCATACGCTGACCGGTTCGCCCTATATTGATGCCACCATCAGCGATAACCGCCAGCAACTGATCCAGATGATGCAGGCCGGGCGCATTCGCGGGCTGGTGGTGATCCCGGTGCACTTCGCCGCGCAAATGGCGCGTCCGGGCGACAGCGCGCCGATTCAGGTGATAACCGATGGCAGCGAACCGAACACCGCCAACTTTGTGCAAGGGTATGTCGAAGGCATCTGGCAGCTCTGGCAACAGCAACGCGCGGAAGATAGCGGCGAGACGTTTAAACCATTGATTGATGTGCAGACGCGCTACTGGTTTAACCCGGCGGCTATTAGCCAGCACTTTATTATCCCTGGTGCGGTGACCATTATTATGACGGTGATAGGCGCGATCCTCACCTCACTGGTGGTGGCGCGCGAATGGGAGCGCGGCACCATGGAAGCCCTGCTTTCGACCGAAATTACCCGCGCGGAACTGCTGCTGTGCAAACTCATTCCTTATTACTTTCTTGGCATGCTGGCGATGGGGCTGTGCATGCTGGTGTCAGTGTTCATTCTCGGTGTGCCCTATCGCGGCTCGCTGCTGATCCTCTTTTTTATTACCAGCCTGTTTTTGCTGAGTACCTTAGGCATGGGGTTGTTGATTTCCACCGTCACACGCAATCAGTTTAACGCCGCACAGGTGGCGCTGAACGCCGCGTTTTTACCGTCGATTATGCTGTCCGGCTTTATTTTCCAGATAGACAGCATGCCCGCCATTATCCGCGTGGTGACGTACATCATTCCGGCACGTTACTTTGTCAGCACCCTGCAAAGCCTGTTCCTGGCGGGTAATATCCCGGTGGTGCTGCTGGTAAACGTGCTGTTTTTAATCGCCTCGGCGGTGATGTTTATTGGCCTGACGTGGCTGAAAACCAAACGCAGACTGGATTAAGGAAAAGCCATGTTTTACCGCTTACTGACGCTTATCCGCAAAGAGTTGCAATCGCTGCTGCGCGAGCCGCAAACCCGCGCTATTTTGATTTTGCCGGTGCTGATACAGGTGCTGCTGTTTCCGTTCGCCGCCACGCTGGAAGTGACCAACGCCACTATCGCTATCTATAACGAAGATAACGGCAAGCACGCCGTTGAACTGACGCAGCGTTTTGCCCGTGCGAAAGCCTTTACCCACGTTTTGCTGCTGAACAGCCCGCAAGAAATCCGCCCGACCATCGACACGCAAAAAGCGCTGTTGCTGGTGCGCTTCCCGGCAGATTTCTCGCGTAATCTCGACAGCGGCATCACCGCGCCGATGCAGTTGATTCTCGATGGGCGTAACTCCAACAGCGCGCAAATCGCCGCCAACTATTTGCAGCAGATCGTTAAGGATTATCAACAGGAGCTGCTCAGCGGGCGGGAAAAACCGAACAATAGCGAGCTGGTCGTGCGCAACTGGTATAACCCGAATCTCGACTACAAATGGTTTGTCGTGCCGTCGCTGATTGCGATGATCACCACCATCGGCGTGATGATTGTCACCTCGCTGTCGGTGGCGCGTGAACGCGAACAAGGCACGCTCGATCAACTGCTGATTTCACCGCTGGCGACGTGGCAAATCTTTGTCGGTAAAGCGGTGCCCGCCCTCATTGTCGCCACCTTTCAGGCAACCATTGTGCTTGGCGTCGGCATTCTGGCGTACAAAATCCCCTTCGCCGGTTCGCTGCTGCTGTTCTATTTCACCATGCTGGTGTATGGCTTATCGCTGGTGGGCTTTGGCTTGCTGATTTCGTCGCTCTGCTCAACACAACAGCAGGCGTTTATTGGCGTGTTTGTCTTTATGATGCCGGCGATTTTGCTCTCCGGTTATGTATCGCCGGTGGAGAATATGCCGGTCTGGTTGCAGGATCTCACCTGGGCGAATCCAATCCGCCACTTTACCGATATCACCAAGCAGATTTACCTGAAGGACGCCAGCTTCGCGATTGTCTGGCAGAGTTTGTGGCCGCTGCTGGTGATTGCGGCAACCACCGGTTCAGCGGCGTACGCGCTGTTCAGACGCAAAATTATGTGATGCATTTTTCGGCTTGCGTACGGGCATGTGCGCTTGCCCGTCTGTTTTACTGCATTAGCGGTGATCGTGAGGATTGGCTGTGTTGCCGCGTTGATGCAGACCGAAGGATTTAGCGGGAAGTTTTCTCTCTTTGGTTAGCAGCGACACCACCGCCGGCCCCGCGAGGATCGCCAGCCCGACAACCGCCAGCAAATAGTTATTTTGCAATACGCGGGAGAGCAGCCAGATAACAATCAGCGACGCGCCAAAATACCAGGTAGTGGTCAACTCCTCCAGTACATCGCCGAACTCGCGCCAGCGCGCTTCATGGTGGCGCTGGAGAAATAGCATCAGCAACACGGAGATGCCATACAGCACGCACAGCCCTAAGCCAACACGCACCAGCGTGCCGCTCGTCCAGCCCATCACCAGCAGCGTTACAATCAGTACGTGCAACATAATCTGCCAGCAACTCAGGCCAGTCGCGACACGAACACGTTGTTGCCACTTCATGGCTTCTCTCCTGAAGGATTTTTATCTGTATGAAGAGTACTCGTATCTACGGAAAATTCCGTAACCCCGCCCTTTTTTGTGACAGGGACTACAATTTATTTTCACGAGGAGAGTGACGCTGGCAGGAGAGTTATGACCCAACACGCGCGAAATTTTTCATTAAAAGTGCTCACCATAAATACCCACAAAGGCTTCACCGCATTTAACCGCCGCTTTATTTTGCCCGAGCTGCGCGATGCGGTGCGCACTGTCAGTGCCGATATCGTCTGCCTGCAAGAGGTGATGGGCGCTCATGAAGTCCATCCGTTGCATGTGGAAAACTGGCCGGACACCACCCATTACGAATTCCTTGCCGATACCATGTGGAGCGATTACGCCTACGGGCGCAATGCGGTCTACCCGGAAGGACATCATGGTAATGCAGTGCTCTCCCGCTTTCCGATTGAACACTATGAAAACCGCGACGTCTCCGTTGATGGCAGCGAAAAACGCGGCCTGCTCTACTGCCGGATTGTGCCGCCGGATTTGGGTCATGCGTTGCATGTGATTTGTGTCCACCTGGGGCTGCGGGAAGCGCACCGCCAGGCACAGTTGACGATGCTGGCGGAGTGGGTCAATGGGCTGCCGGAAAACGAACCGGTGGTGGTGGCTGGCGACTTTAACGACTGGCGGCAAAAAGCCAATCACCCGTTGAAAGTGCAGGCCGGGCTGGAGGAGATCTTCACCCGTGCGCATGGCCGCCCTGCCCGCACGTTTCCGGTCAGCCTGCCGCTGCTGCGCCTCGATCGTATTTATGTGAAAAACGCGAATGCCAGCGCACCGACCGCGTTGCCGCTGCGTAACTGGCGTCATTTGTCCGATCATGCCCCACTGAGCGCGGAGATCCACCTATGAAATGTAGCTGGCGGGAAGGCAATCGCATTCAGTTGCTGGAAAACGGGGATAACTATTATCCCGCGCTGTTTGACGCCATCGACCATGCGCAACAGCGCGTTATTCTGGAAACCTTTATCTGGTTTGAAGACGATGTTGGCCGTCAGTTGCAGCAGACGCTGCTGCGCGCTGCCCAACGCGGGATCAGCATTGAAGTGCTGCTGGACGGTTACGGTTCGCCGGATCTGAGCGAACCGTTTGTCAGTGCCTTGACGTCGGCGGGGGTCATTTTCCGTTACTACGATCCCGGCCCGCGGCTGTTCGGTATGCGCACCAATCTCTTTCGCCGTATGCACCGCAAAATCGTGGTGATCGATAATACGGTGGCGTTTGTTGGCGGCATTAACTATTCGGCAGAGCACGTCACCAGCTACGGCCCGGAAGCGAAACAAGATTACGCCGTGCGGGTTGAAGGCCCGGTGGTGCTGGATATTTTGCAATTTGAACTGGAGAATCTGCCGGATAACGCACCGGTAAAACGCTGGTGGCGTAAGCGCCGCCATCGCCCGGAGGAGAACCGCAAACCCGGCGAAGCGCAGGCGCTGTTTGTCTGGCGCGACAACGATGATCACCGCGACGACATTGAACGCCACTACCTGAAAATGCTGGCGAACGCGCGCCGCGAAGTGATCATCGCCAATGCCTACTTTTTCCCCGGCTACCGTTTGCTGCACGCCATGCGCAGCGCCGCGCGGCGGGGCGTCACGGTGAAACTGATTGTACAGGGCGAGCCAGACATGCCGATTGTCAAAGTCGGCGCGGAGCTGCTCTATAACTATCTGCTGAAAGGTGGCGTGCAGGTGTATGAATATCGCCGCCGCCCGCTGCATGGCAAAGTGGCGCTGATGGACGATCACTGGGCCACTATCGGCTCCAGTAACCTTGACCCGCTGAGCCTGTCGCTCAACCTCGAAGCCAATCTGATTATTCATGACCGCGTATTTAACCAGACCCTGCGCGACAATTTGCAGGGGCTGATTAATAACGACTGCGTGCGGGTAAATGAGTCCATGGCGCCGAAACGAACGTGGTGGAATCTCGGAAAAAGCGTGGTGGTGTTCCACTTTTTACGTCATTTCCCGGCGATGGTTGGCTGGTTACCGGCGCATACGCCAAGGCTGGCCGAGGTGGAGCCGCCCGTTCAGCCCGAAATTGAAACCCAGGATCGGACTGAAGCGCAGCACTCAGGGGTGAAACCATGACATCACGCTCACATCCGCGCTGGCGGCTGGCGAAAAGAATCCTCACCGTGCTGTTTTTTATTGCTGTTGCGGTGCTGCTGGTGCTGTATGCACAAAAAGTGAACTGGGATGATGTCTGGAAAGTCATCCGCGACTATAACCGCACCGCGCTGCTGAGCGCCGTCGCACTGGTGGTGATCAGTTATTTGTTATATGGCTGCTATGACTTGCTCGGCCGCGCTTATTGCGGGCACAAGCTGGCAAAACGCCAGGTCATGCTGGTGTCGTTTATCTGTTACGCCTTCAACCTGACGCTCAGCACGTGGGTGGGCGGTATCGGTATGCGTTACCGGCTGTACTCACGTCTTGGCCTGCCGGGCAGCACGATTACGCGCATTTTCTCGCTGAGTATTACCACCAACTGGCTGGGCTATATTTTGCTCGGCGGGGTGATTTTTACCTTCGGCGTGGTGCAGATCCCGGCGCACTGGTATATCGACGACACGACGCTGCGCATCGTTGGCGTGGTGTTATTGCTGGTGATTGCGGTCTACCTGTGGGGTTGCGCGTTCGCCAAACGCCGTCATCTGACGATCAAAGGCCACAAGCTGGTGCTGCCATCGTGGAAATTCGCCGTGGCGCAGTTGGCTATTTCCAGCGCCAACTGGATAGCCATGGGGGCGATAATCTGGCTGCTGATGGGTATGCAGGCCGATTTCTTCTTCGTGCTCGGCGTATTGCTGGTGAGTAGTATCGCGGGCGTCATTGTGCATATTCCGGCGGGGATCGGCGTGCTCGAAGCGGTATTCATCGCCCTGCTCGCCAGCGAGCATGTGTCACAAGGCATGATTATCGCCGCCCTGCTCGCCTATCGCGTGCTCTACTACTTCCTGCCGCTGCTGCTGGCGCTGGTTTGCTATCTGTTGCTGGAGAGCCGGGCGAAAAAGCTGCGGGCGAAAAACGAAAAAGCGATGGCGCAGCAGTAAGTTTTTAGCGCGAGTTGGTGCCCGGCAAGAGATACGACAGCAGTTCCAGCGTTCTGAAAAACGCGGTGATGACCCCAAGCCAGACAGCCAGGGCGCCACGGATCGCACAGCTCTGCACGGTGGTGAACTCGCGGGCGTAGAGTTCACGCGCGCTCACGGTGATGGCATTGCTTTTGTATGCGCTTACCGCGCTAAAGAAGAGTACCGCCATTATGCTACCGAACCACAGCAGCAGACCGCTGTGACGCAGGCTGTTTACGGTTATCGCCAGCAACAGACCCGCCAGCGCCATCAGCCAGTAGTATCCGCTGCCGCGCAGGGATGAACCAGCAAAGTGGGCAATTGCCGCGCCAAGCAGATACATCCCGCCGGTTATCGCCAGATGCACGACAATCCCGCCGAGCGGAAACAGGCTGGCGAGCAGCAAGCCCGAGAGGATACTCATCAACGCCAGACCGGCTAACGCCAACCAGGTATTGAAGCGGTCAAAAAGAACGTTGAGCACCAGGGCGGCGACAAACCAGAGGATCACCAGCAGCACAATGATCGCGCTGTGTTCGGTAAACGCGCGGATCGCCATGACATCCAGCACCAGCCAGGCCGTCGCGATACTCAGCGCCATCCCTGCCGCCAGCCATAAGCAAATAGTCACCATCAGCTCTGCGGGGGCGACCTGTGCAGGCTGGATCCAGCCAAAGGGTTTCACCGGGTTCCTCCTTGAATAGTGGCTATCCGCCAGGCAAAAAAATCCCGGCCAGTGCCGGGATCGTGAAGCGGGATATTAACGGCGGTTGCCGAAAATACGCAACAGCATCAGGAACAGGTTGATGAAGTCCAGGTACAGCGTCAGCGCGCCGAGAATGGAGGATTTACGCAGCTGTGAGGCGTCGCGAACATCGATTTGCTGACCGATATTTTTCAGCTTCTGCGTGTCGTAGGCGGTCAGGCCAACGAAAATCACCACCCCGATATAGGTTACTGCCCACATTAGCGCTTCACTTTTCAGCCAGAAGTTGACCAGTGAAGCCAGCAGAATACCAATCAGCCCCATAAACAGCATGCTGCCGAGGCCGCTGAGATCGCGTTTGGTGGTGTAACCGTACAGACTCATCGCGCCAAACATCCCGGCGGTGACAACAAAGGTGGCGGCGATAGATTGCGCGGTGTAGACCAGCAAGATACTGGAAATCGTCAGCCCGGTTAGCGCCGAATAGAGCATAAACAGCGTGGTTGCCAGCCCGGCGCTTAGCTTATGAATCAGCCCGGAGAGCACAAACACTACCGCCAGTTGCGCAATCACCAGGCCAAAGAAGGTTATCTGGCTGGAAAAAACGAACGACATGATGGCTTCGCTGCGCGCGGCGTACCAGGCGACAAACGCCGTCAGCAGAAGGCCGCAGGTCATCCAGCCATATACCTGCGCCATATACGTTTGTAAGCCGGTGCGGCTGTGCTGAACAATTGAATCAGAACGAGGGAAACGGTCCATAATCACTCCAGATTGATGGGTTAGCCTTTTAAGGTTAACACATCTCTGCTCAACGGATTACCAACGTTCCGCCGCCTGCTTGTCGCTGTCGCGGGCTTCCACCCAGCGATCGCCTTCCGGCGTCGCCTCGCGTTTCCAGAACGGCGCGCGCGTTTTCAGGTAATCCATAATGAATTGCCCGGCGTCAAACGCGCTGCTGCGGTGCGCGCTGGCTACGCCAACAAAAACTATCTCGTCGCCCGGCCACAATTCGCCCACGCGGTGATACACCGTGACACGCCCGAGCGGCCAGCGGCTGCGCGCTTCATCAACGATCTCCGCCAGCGATTTTTCCGTCATGCCCGGATAGTGCTCCAGCGTTAACGCACTGACGCTGTCACCTAAATTGTGATTGCGCACTTTGCCGGTAAACGTCACCACGGCGCCGTCTTCATCGCGCGCGGCCAGCCAGGCGTACTCCTCACAGACGTTGAATGTCGCATGATCGACGCAAATTCGCGTGTCGCTCATTTTAGCCTCCGGTCACCGGCGGGAAGAAAGCGACTTCATCGCCGCTTTGCAACGGATGGTCAAAACTGACCAGCGTCTGGTTGACCGCCGCCAGCAGTTTGCCTTCTTCCAGCGCCAGCGCCCAGCGCTCGCCCTGCGCCGCCAGATGCTGGCGCAGCGCCTCGACGGAAGCGAAAATAGTGTCAATAGTGGTGCTGTCGCACCCCACCAGCTCGCGCACCTGCGCGAAAAAAAAGACTTTAATCATTGCTATCCGCCCTGAAATCACCGGATTTGCCGCCGCTTTTCGCCAGCAAGCGCACCGGGCCAATCACCATATCTTTCTGCACCGCTTTACACATATCGTAAATGGTTAACGCCGCGACCGAGGCCGCGGTGAGCGCTTCCATCTCCACGCCGGTTTTGCCGCTCAGGCGGCATACGGCCTCGATACGCACGCGGTTATGTTCCGTCTCCGCCTGCAACAGCACTTCAACTTTGCTCAGCAATAGCGGGTGGCACAGTGGGATCAGTTCCCAGGTGCGTTTCGCCGCCTGGATCCCGGCGATACGCGCGGTGGCAAAGACATCACCTTTGTGGTGGCTACCATCGACGATCATCGCCAGCGTTTGCGCCGACATGGTGACAAACGCTTCAGCGCGCGCTTCGCGGACGGTTTCCGCTTTAGCGGAGACATCCACCATGTGCGCTTCGCCGTCGGCGTTAATATGGGTCAGTTGTGACATAACTTATTTCTTAAGATGGGGGTAGAAATTACACGGGCGCGTACGCGCATCCAGCTGTGGCGCAATGATATTTTCCCATGCGGTGCGGCAGGCTTTGTTCGAACCGGGCATGGCAAAAATCAATGTCTTATTCGCCATACCGGCAACGGCGCGGGATTGCAGCGTCGCCGTACCAATCTCTTCAAAAGAGAGCATGCGGAACACTTCGCCAAACCCTTCGACTTCACGATCGAACAGCGGCAATAACGCTTCCGGCACCTGATCGCCTTCCGTCAAACCGGTGCCGCCGGTGATCAACACGACCTGCACATTTTCGCTTGCGATCCACGCGGAAACCTGGGCGCGAATGGCGTAACGGTTCTCTTTGACAATGGCTTTCTCAACCAACTGATGACCAGCTTCATGCGCGGCGTCGCGCAGCCAGTGACCGGAGGTATCGTCTTCTTCACCGCGACGGCTGGAGACCGTCAAAATAGCAAGCCTTACCGGGATAAACTCCGCGCTGACCTGGCTCATGTCATTCTCCTTGCGGTTTAACCGCCGATGTAGGAAAGGTTTTGCGTAATGCCTGTATTGCCCTGATGCAGGAAGTGCGTCTGCTTTTTGTGCGTTAACGCCACCGCAATACGCTGTTCCAGCATCGCTTGCTGCGCATCGTCTTGCAGCAGATCGCGCAGATTCACGCCGCCATCACCAAACAGGCACAGATGCAGTTTACCGGTCGAGGAGACGCGCAAGCGGTTACAACTGGCGCAGAAATCTTTTTCATACGGCATGATGAGGCCGATTTCACCCTCATAATCCGGGTGGCAGAAAACCTGCGCCGGGCCGTCGCTGCGCTGGCGCAACTGGTGGATCCAACCGCGTTTAAGCAGTTCATCGCGCAGCACCATGCCGGAGATATGGTGGTTGCGGAAAAGCTCGCTGCCCTCGCCGGTTTCCATCAATTCAATAAAGCGTAGCTGGATAGGGCGTGATTTGATCCACGCCAGAAAGGTGTCGAGCTGATGATGGTTCACGTCGCGCATCAGCACGGTGTTGACTTTGACTTTGGCAAACCCGGCGCCGAAGGCAGCATCTATGCCGTTCATCACCTGGCGGAATTTATCCTGCCCGGTAATGGCGTGAAACTGACGCGCATCGAGGCTGTCGACGCTGACGTTGATGGCGGTAAGACCGGCGTCGCGCCACTGTTTAGCGTCGCGCGCCAGGCGGTAGCCGTTCGTGGTGACGGCAATCTGGCGGATAGCGCGGTTTTCGCGCACCGTCGCGATGATGTCGGTGAAATCGCGGCGCAGGGAGGGTTCCCCGCCGGTCAGTCGCACTTTCTCCGTGCCCATGGCGCTAAACGCGCGGGTAACCCGGCGAATTTCCTCGACGCTCAGGAAGCCATTATTGTTGACGCCGCTCGGCTTGTAGCCGTCGGGCAGACAGTAGGTGCAACGGAAATTGCACACATCGGTGATCGACAAACGCAAGTAATAGAACTTACGCGCGAACGCATCGGTAAGTTGTGAGGCCATGTACACCTTTCCAAGTATGGGAGATGCAGTCATTTCTTCCTGCACCCTGGCAGCAGAACCGTTCGGTTTTGCTACGGCCAAAGCACCATGTCGTGAGAGTTAGGTTGCCAAGGCTTGAGTGTATGTTTTGTCAGTAACGCTAAAATTGCTTAGGCGATAGTAGCGCGAACGTCGGGCTTTCGCTATCACGATCATCGCTATATAAATGCATACATAGCGACATGATCGTGCACTTTCGCTACAGAGTACGCGAAAATGCCCTTTTTGCTTTGATATGTGTCATTTTCCTTTCCGCGCGGCATCGTCTTTTGGTGGTATTTAGGCTAACGTAGCGCGGTAAATTTTCATAAGGAACCATTATGCGTAATCGCACACTTGCAGACCTGGATCGTGTTGTCGCCCTCGGCGGCGGGCATGGCCTCGGGCGTGTGATGTCTTCGCTTGCCTCGTTGGGATCGCGGCTTACCGGCATTGTCACCACCACCGATAACGGCGGTTCTACCGGGCGTATTCGCCGCTCTGAAGGCGGGATCGCCTGGGGCGATATGCGTAATTGTTTAAACCAGCTCATTACCGAGCCGAGCGTGGCGTCGGCGATGTTTGAATACCGTTTTAGCGGTAATGGCGAACTTTCCGGGCATAACCTCGGAAATTTAATGTTAAAGGCGCTCGATCACCTCAGTGTGCGGCCTCTGGAAGCGATCAATTTAATTCGCAATTTATTAAAGGTGGACGCGTTTTTAATCCCGATGTCTGAGCAACCGGTCGATCTGATGGCTACCGACAGTGAAGGGCACCAGGTTTATGGCGAGGTCAACATTGACCAGCTTCATGCGCCAATTCAGGAATTAATGCTGTTTCCGAAGGTGCATGCCACTCGCGAAGCGGTCCAGGCAATCGCCGAAGCGGACTTGATTATCATCGGCCCTGGCAGCTTTTACACCAGTCTGCTGCCGCTGCTGCTGCTTGACGATCTGGCGCAGGCGTTACGCCGTACACCCGCGCCGGTCGTTTACATTGGCAACCTTGGTAAAGAACTCAGCCCGGCCGCCGCCAGCCTGAAGCTGGCAGACAAACTGGCGATTATGGAGCAGTACGTCGGTAAAAAAATTATCGATGCCGCCATTGTTGGCCCGAAAGTCGACACGCAAGCCGTTAGCGATCGGTTAATCATTCAGGAAGCGCTGGAAGCCAGCGATATTCCCTACCGCCACGACCGGCATCTGCTGCGCGTAGCGCTGGAAAAAGCGGTGCAACATCTGGGTTAAAACGCAGGCGGCGGGAATTTTTTCTCCCGCCATCGCTTTGCTTAATTTCTTAAGGTTGTCTTAAAAATCGGCTGTCAGCATAGCGCTACTTTCATTGCAGGATCCGAGTATGCGTATGCTTCACCTTCGTCGGCCAACTTTAAGCCGCCTCCATTTTCTTCTGCTCTTCGCCGCTTATATTGCGCTGGGCCTGAATATTGCGTTTTATCATCAGGCATTCACTTTATTGCCGGTGAACTCATTGCATAGCTGGCTGGTTTTCCTTTCCATGCCACTGGTTGCTTTCAGCGTCATTAATATTGTGTTGTCTCTGGCGTCGTTTGTGCGTCTTGACCGCCTGGTTATCTCACTCTTTGTGCTGGTGAGTTCGGCGGCGCAGTATTTCATTTCGACGTTTGGCATTATTATCGACCGTTCAATGATCACCAATATTCTCGACACCACGCCGGCGGAAAGTTTCGCCCTGCTGTCGACCAAACTGGTGCTGACGCTGCTGCTGACCGGCATTCTGGCCGTGGTTATCGCTTGGTGGATTAAAATAAAACCCGCCCGCTCCGCGTTACGCAGCGTAATGTTGCGCGTTGCCAGCATTATTATTTCTGTGCTGGTTATCGTGGCGGTGGCGCTGCTGTTTTATAAAGATTACGCCTCGCTGTTTCGCAATAATAAAGAGCTGGTGAAAACACTCAGCCCGTCAAACTCCATTACGGCTTCACTGTCGTGGTATTCCCATAACCGCACCGCCAATCTGCCGCTGGTGAGAATTGGCGAAGATGCGCGTCAACGCCCGGAAATGCAGCGCGGTCCGCACAAAAACCTCACTATTCTGGTGCTGGGTGAAACTTCGCGTGCGGCGAACTTTTCACTCGGCGGGTATGAGCGTGAAACCAACCCGTTGTTAAAACAGGATAATGTTATTTACTTTCAGAACACCGCTTCCTGTGGGACGGCGACCGCCGTCTCCGTACCGTGCATGTTCTCCGGTATGACGCGCGCCCATTATGATGATCAACTGGCGGCGCATCAGGAAGGGTTGCTGGATATTATCCAACGAGCGGGAATTAACGTGCTGTGGAATGAGAACGACGGCGGCTGTAAAGGCGCGTGCGATCGTGTTCCGCATCAGGATATGACGCAATTAAACTTGCCGGATTACTGCATTAAGGGCGAATGCCAGGATGAGATTTTATTCCACGACCTCGCCAGTTATATCGATAAATTACAGGGAGACGGAGTGATTGTATTACACACGATCGGCAGCCACGGGCCGACGTATTACAACCGCTACCCGGCGCAGTTCCGTAAATTTACACCGACCTGCGATACCAATGAAATTCAGACCTGCTCACAGCAGCAACTGATTAATACTTATGACAACACCATTTTGTATGTCGATTATATTGTTGATAAAGCAATAAAATTGCTGCAATCGAAGCAGGATAAATTCACCACCAGCCTGGTTTATCTCTCCGATCACGGTGAGTCGCTTGGCGAAAATGGCGTTTACTTGCACGGTCTGCCGTACTCCATCGCGCCGGAAACACAAAAACATGTTCCGCTACTGATTTGGCTGTCGCAGGAGTATCAAACGCGTTATGGCGTGAACAGTCAGTGTCTGCAAAAAAATGCGCGGGAGAAGGCGGTTTCACAGGACAACCTCTTCCCGACGATGTTGGGTATACTGGGTGTCAGCACGAAAGAGTACCGTGCTGAAGACGATCTTTTAACCGCGTGCCGGGGGCCGTTGAAATGAAGATTCTGGTGGTTGAGGACGATGCTCTGCTGTTGCAGGGGTTGATTCTGGCGATGCAAAGCGAAGGATACGCCTGCGATGGCGTCTCTACCGCGCACGAAGCGGCGTTGTGTCTGGCGAACGGCCATTACAGCCTGCTGGTGCTCGATTTGGGGCTGCCGGATGAAAACGGTTTACATCTGCTCACCCGGCTGCGTCGCGAAAAATATACGCTGCCGGTATTGATCCTCACCGCCCGCGATACGCTTGAAGATCGCGTCGCGGGGCTGGATACCGGTGCAGACGACTACCTGGTTAAACCTTTTGCGCTGGACGAGCTGAACGCGCGCATTCGCGCGCTGCTGCGCCGCCATAATAATCAGGGTGATAATGAAATCAGCCACGGTAATCTGACGCTGAATGTGACCCGCCGCCAGGCGTGGCTGGATAATCAATTACTTGAGCTGACGCCAAAAGAGTACGCCCTGCTCTCGCGCCTGATGCTGAAAGCCGAAAGCCCGGTACACCGGGAGATCCTCTATAACGATATTTACAACTGGGATAACGAACCGTCGACGAATACGCTGGAAGTGCATATCCATAATTTGCGCGACAAAATCGGCAAATCGCGTATCCGTACTGTGCGCGGATTTGGTTATATGCTGGTGCAACCGCAGGAACGGAGCTGATTGATGGCGCTCTTCAATTTCAGGCGCTGGAGCATGCGCCGCCGTTTGTTACTCACCATCGGTGGCATTCTGGTGTTTTGCCAGCTGGTCAGCGTGTTCTGGCTGTGGCATGAAAGCGAAGAGCAAATCCAGTTGCTGGTGCAGGCAGCGATTCATAACCACAACAATCGCAAACATATTGAGCATGAAGTCCGCGAAGCGGTGGCCAGCCTGCTGGTGCCAAGCCTGCTGATTATCGGGCTGGCGTTGCTGCTCTGTATGCAGGCGGTGAAAACCATTACCCGCCCCCTGCTTGAGTTGCAGGATGAGTTGAATAAACGCACGCCGAACAACCTGCAACCCATCACGCTGAACAATAGCGTCAGCGAAGTAGAAGCCGTTACCTCATCGATTAACGAACTGGTCTCCCGCCTGACGCTAACCCTCGACAGAGAACGGTTGTTTACCGCCGACGTAGCCCATGAGCTGCGCACGCCGCTGGCCGGGCTACGTCTGCATCTGGAATTAATGGCAAAAACCAGCGGTATTAACGTCGACCCACTGGTACAGCGCCTCGAGCAAATGACGGAAAACATTGCCCAGTTGTTGCTGCTGGCGCGCGTCGGGCAATCATTCTCCGCCGGTAGTTACCAGCAGGTGATGCTGCTGCAGGATGTGGTGCAACCCATGCGCAGTGAACTGGAACAGATGCTGACCGCGCGCGAACAGAGGCTGGAAATTGCAGAGCCAGAAAGGGATATTGCGGTCGCCGGTGATGCCACGCTGCTGCGGCTGCTGGTGAGAAACCTGGTGGAAAACGCGCACCGCTATAGCCCGGCAGGATCGACCATTACCGTGCGGATCGAAAACGCCGCCGCACCGGTACTGGCGGTGGAAGATGAAGGGCCGGGCATTGATGAAAGCCGCAGCGGAGAGCTTAGTAAAGCCTTCGTGCGTATGGACAGCCGCTATGGCGGCGCGGGTCTGGGATTAAGCATTGTGTCACGTATCGCGCAACTGCATGACGCGCAGTTCTTTTTGCACAACCGGCTGACGCAATCTGGCGTGCGGGCGTGGGTAAAATTTCTCCCCGGCGCCCGCCAGGCATAAATCAGTAGGTCAGCACCCACAGACGGGCAAAACCAATCACTAGCGCCAGCGCGAAAGCGACAGCGAAAAACTCACGAACCTTAAATTGTTGCATCAGATTGCCCTCCAGAATACCGGTGGGCAGTGTGTCAGGCATACGTTAAGCCAACATTAAGAGAGCCCCGACAGGCTCTCTTTTTTGTTATTTTGTGCTGTCACGTCACCGCGCTGATTTCAGGATGCGGCAATAAACAGCTCGCGCAACTGGTGCAGTTGGTCGCGTACTTTCGCCGCCTCTTCGAACTCCAGGTTCTGCGCATGCTGCATCATCTGGCCTTCCAGCTCGTGGATTTTCTGCTGCAGCGCTTTCGGCGTTAACGCCAGTTCAGCCGCTTCCACCTGCGCAGGTGTGCGTGTTTTACCACGCCCTTTAGCACGCGTCTTCGCCAGCCCTTCGCCAAGCGCGAGAATATCCACCACTTTCTTATTCAGGCCCTGCGGGGTAATGCCGTGCTCTTCGTTATAGCGCTGCTGTTTTTCACGACGACGCTCGGTTTCACCAATCGCTTTCGCCATCGACGGCGTGATTTTGTCACCATAAAGAATTGCTTTACCGTTGATGTTACGCGCGGCGCGGCCAATCGTCTGGATGAGTGAGCGCTCAGAACGCAGGAAGCCCTCTTTGTCGGCATCCAGAATCGCCACCAGCGAGACTTCCGGCATATCCAGCCCCTCACGCAGCAAGTTGATGCCGACCAGCACATCGAACTCGCCAAGGCGCAAATCGCGGATAATCTCCATACGTTCAACCGTGTCGATATCCGAGTGCAGATAACGTACCCGTTCGCCGTGCTCTTCCAGATATTCCGTGAGATCTTCCGCCATGCGTTTGGTCAGCGTCGTCACCAGCACACGTTCGTTAATGGCGGCACGCTGGCGAATTTCAGAGAGCAAATCGTCCACCTGTGTCGCCACCGGGCGCACTTCAATTACCGGATCGAGCAGGCCGGTCGGGCGCACCACCTGATCAATCACTTCGCTGCCCGATTTCTCCAGCTCGTAATTGCCCGGTGTCGCCGAAACATAAATCGACTGCGGTGCCAGCGCTTCAAACTCTTCAAACTTTAACGGTCGGTTATCCAGCGCCGACGGCAGGCGGAAACCATACTCCACCAGCGTCTCTTTACGCGCGCGGTCACCACGATACATCCCGCCGATCTGCGGAATAGTCACGTGTGATTCGTCGATTACCAGCAGACCATCGGCGGGCAGGTAGTCGAATAGCGTCGGCGGCGGTTCGCCCGGCCCGCGCCCGGAAAGATAGCGCGAGTAGTTTTCAATCCCCGAGCAGTAGCCCAGCTCGTTCATCATCTCGAGGTCGAACTGCGTACGCTGGCTGAGCCGCTGCTCTTCCAGCAGTTTATTATTTTCCAGCAGCGACTTACGGCGTTCTGCCAGCTCAACTTTGATCTCTTCCATCGCCTGCACGATCCGCTCGCGCGGCGTCACATAGTGCGTTTTCGGGTAGATAGTGAAGCGCTGAATGCCCGACTCAATATGGCCGGTCAGCGGATCGAACAGCGACAGACGCTCAACCTCTTCATCGAATAATTCGATACGCAGCGCCAGATCGTCAGATTCCGCCGGGAACACATCGATAACTTCACCGCGCACGCGGAACGTGCCGCGCTGGAACGCCTGATCGTTGCGGGTATATTGCAGCTCCGCCAGGCGGCGCAGGATCGCGCGTTGATCGATGATCATGCCCTTAGTCAGGTGCAGCATCATTTTCAGATAGAGATCCGGATCGCCCAGACCATAGATGGCGGATACAGAGGCCACCACAATCACATCGCGACGCTCCAGCAGCGCCTTCGTCGCTGACAGACGCATCTGCTCAATATGTTCGTTCACCGAGGCATCTTTTTCGATAAAGGTGTCAGAACTTGGCACATACGCTTCCGGCTGGTAGTAGTCGTAGTAAGAGACGAAATACTCGACCGCGTTCTCCGGGAAGAACTCTTTCATTTCACCGTACAGCTGCGCGGCCAGCGTTTTATTCGGTGCCAGCACCATTGTCGGGCGCTGCAGATCGGCAATCACATTGGCGACGGTGAATGTCTTCCCTGACCCCGTCACTCCGAGTAACGTCTGGTGCGCCAGGCCGTCTTCCAGACCTTCCTTGAGGCGGCGGATAGCTTCAGGCTGATCGCCGGAGGGACGAAAAGCGGAATTCAGTTTGAACGGTTTACTCATGAACGGCTACCTGATGAAGGAATGAGCGGGCAGGTAACACATTTTACTCACCCTGTTCACTTTTGCCAATAAATAACACTGGATGAAAAAACAGTAGCGAAACAGGCAATTTGTTCTACTCCCCGTTAGGGCGCCGCTTCTCCCGTCAAATTTCAGCGCGGACAAGATAAAACACTAACCCTTTCAGGTTATCCCCAAAATTTTTCCTCTTTTAACATTTGTCAAGCGAGCCTTTGAAAGTTTTGTGGCAACGAGTGACACTTTTCTTACAGGCATTGCTTTTATATAACCTTTTGATTATTAAAAATAATTACAAAAAGACGTGTTTAACACCAATTCAGGCGAAACCCGCGTCCCTTCTCGCTTGCCGCATGTTTTCTAACTCTAATACACAAGGTTATCCACAGGAATAGTGGATAACTGCCGCCAGGCCGGATACCTCGCCTTCCCGCCAAATCCCATTTTGTCCCAGGCGAGTGCCGCTAAAAATTTTTTATCATTTCTTTTTGATAATTATCGGCAAACGAAACGCAGGATCCGCATGAGATCGTTCTCACAGATCCTGCTATTGCTGCACCACAACTCAACACTGCAGGCACTGGCAAAGTGCAGAATTTTTACCTGGCTTCTTCCCTCCTCACGTTTTAAAAGCCACTTTTCTCAGCGGCATCCGAAAAAAAAGCCTTTTTTATGTTCTGGCAAGCCTTTTGCAGAATCATCAAAGTCATCAGATCCGAACAAGGAGCGGACAATGTTGAGCTTACGGGCAGTAAACCAGTATTACGGTAATCAGCATACATTGTGGAATGTCGATCTCGATTTATCCCCCGGGGTCTGCACATCAGTTATTGGTTTGCCAGGCATGGGCAAGACGACACTGGTGAATTGCATCACTGGCTATTTACCCATTGAAAGCGGCAGCATGATTTGGCAGGACGCGGGCGCACCGCCGTGCGACTTGCTCTCTCTGCAAGCCGAACACCGCAGCGCCATCGGCATCAGCTATGTGCCGCAGGACAGGCGGATTTTTTCGCAACTTACCATTGAGGAAAATCTGCATGTCGCGATGCGCGCCGGCAGGGAGCCGGGCAGCGCAGTGCGGCGGGATATTTACGATTTGTTCCCCGAACTGTATGAGTTACGCCAGGTACGTGGCGCGGAGTTGTCAGAGGATAACCAACAACAGTTAGCGATGGCGCGGGCGCTGGTTACGCACCCACGGTTGTTGATCCTTGATGAGCCAACGCGCGGTCTGGGGCAGGCCTTTATTCATAAACTGGGCAATTTGATCGTGCGGCTCAACCAGGAGTTTGGCATGACCATTCTGCTGGCTGAACAGCACCTGTCATTTATTCGCCGGGTCGCCGATCGTTTCTGCCTGCTGCATCGCGGGCGCAATGTCGCGCAGGGCGAGGTTAAACAGCTTGATGATCCGCTGCTCTCAAAGTGGATGACGCCGGAGTCAGGACACTGAGATCAAGATAATGACCCGTTTTTTCTTTTTCCGGTGCGTGGGCAAACCAGGGAATTTCGCCAATCAGCGGAGCCTGCATCACGCGCCGAAGCGTCGCCAGATACTCAGTATGTCGCCTGCCCGGCTGCACGACATCGTTAGCAATCCAGCCTGCCAGCCGTAATCCCGCCTGGCGCACCGCCTGCGCGGTTAACATGGCATGGTTGATACAGCCAAGTTTTACGCCAACAACCAGAATCACCGGCAACTGCTCCTGTACCACCCAATCGGCGAAAGTGAGTGTCTCTGAAAGCGGTGTAAACCAGCCCCCCGCCCCTTCCACCAATAGCCACTGCGCCTGTGTTTCCAGCGCGCGCAGCCCGGCGGACATCACCTGCGCATCAATGGGCTCCCCTACATCGGCACTGACAATATGCGGTGAAGTTGGCTCCGCAAAGGTATACGGATTGACGGTTTTATAGGCCATCGGCAGGCTGCTGTGGTGTTGCAACGCCAGCGCATCGCTGTTGCGCAGCCCCTCTGCGGTCATCTCACTCCCGGAGGCCACCGGTTTATACCCCGCGCTGCGTAAACCACGCAGATTTGCCGCCTGCAAAAGCGCGCAACTGGCGACAGTTTTCCCGACTTCCGTATCCGTACCGGTCACAAAATAGCGTTCAATCACGGACGATCACTCCCCAAAAAAGATAGTACGTCAGCGGGCATTTGCCCTGCCGCTGCGGCCAGGCCAGCTGCAAGCGTTGCAGTTTGCCGCGTGTCAGCCCCTGCTGCCTGCCCGCATGTAAATGTGTTGCGCCAATACCTTTTAGCGAACGCAGCGCGGCGGTCGCATCGTCAAAGTGCAAGGTTATGGTCTCGACGCCACTACGCAGACGCCAGCCGTGCAAAGCCTGTTTGATGGCTGGCAAGGTTAAGAAACGATTGGCGTGCGGATGGTCGTCAATCTCGCGCCAGGCCTGATTTAGCTCCGGCAGTGATGCGGCTGCCAGCGTGGTGAACGCGACACAACCGCCGGGTCGGGTCACGCGATACAACTCCCCGACAGCCTGGCGCAAATCATCACACCACTGCACCGCCAGGTTGCTCCAGACCAGCGAAAATTGCGCCTCCGCCAGCGGCATGGCTTCAATATCCCCCCTCACGTAGCGCTGCGCGCTGTGCTGACGGCGTGCCTCATCGAGCATATTCGCCGAGAGATCCAACGCCGTTACCTCACCGCCCTGCCCGCGCCAGTAGCGGCTCATCGCGCCGGGCCCGCAACCGGCGTCCAGCACCTGAGCTGGCGTAATAGCGCCCAACTGCGCTAACAGCAGATCGGCGCTCCGGCGCTGTAATTCGTCGTGTTGCGCGTAACTGTGCGCCGCGCGGCCAAAAGCAGCAGCCACCGCCTGTTTATTCACCGTCATGCAAGGCCTCCAGCAAGCGCTCGATATCGTCGAACTGGTGCTCTGCCGTCAGCGTCAGGCGCAAACGCGCCGTGCCCGGCGGCACAGTGGGCGGGCGAATCGCAGTCACCCAACAGCCGCGCTGACGCAAGCGTTCAGCCAACCGCAATGCCCGGCTATTTTCCCCCACGATCAGCGGCTGGATTGCGCTGGTGGAATCCGTCATCGTGACGGATGCGTGTGCCACGCTAGTGCGAAAATGGGTAATCAGCGCCGCCAGTTTTTCACGCCGCGCATGACCGTCGTCGCTACGAATAACCCGCAATGACGCACCCAGCGCCACGGCCTGTGCCGGCGGCATCGAGGTGCTGTAAATCAGATGGCGGGCAAATTGCAGCAGATAATCCGCCACCGTGTCGCTGCACAACACCGCCGCACCGCTGACACCAAAACCTTTGCCGAAGGTCACCACCAGCACGTGCGGCTTGATGCCCTGCAGGTGACAACTGCCGCGCCCCTGTTCGCCCACCACGCCAATACCGTGTGCATCATCCACCATCAACCAGGCCTGCGCTTCCCGCGTGGCATCAGCAATGGTCGCCAGCGGTGCGCTATCGCCATCCATGCTGAATACGCCCTCGGTCACCACCAGTTGCTGTCCGGTAAGTGGTTTTGCCAGCAGCATAGTCAATTGCCCGACATCGTTATGCGCGAAACGCCGCAGCTGCGCCGGGCTGTGGCTGGCGGCTTCCAGCAGTGAGGCGTGGCTTAATTTGTCGGCGACAATCCGGTCATCCTTTCCCGTCAGCGCAGCAATCACCGCCTGATTGGCGGCAAAACCGGAGATAAACAGCAACGCGCGCGAGTAACCGAGCCAGTCGGCCAGTTCCTCCTCCAGTTCCCGGTGCGCTGTGGTGTAACCACTCACATGCCCGGAACCGCCGCTGCCCACGCCATAACGTTCCGCGCCCTGTTGCCAGGCGCGGATCACGGCGGGATGTTGGCTTAAACCGAGGTAATCATTACTGGAGAAGTTGCAAAAGCGCTGATCGCCAAGCGTAAGCCAGCGCCCCGCCCCCTGCGAGACAGCACGCCTTGTGCGCAACGCATCCGCCGCGCGGCGCTCATCGAGTGCGGCATCAATACGCTGTTGCCAGCTCATACGGCTGCCGCGTTGTAATACTGGTCGGTATCGGCGTGCAATAACTGTTGCTCAAGCTGCTGCTGTTGTTCGTTGTCGCCGTTCAGTACTGCCGTCTGCTGCGGGTTCAGGCCGAGCTTACGGAACAGTTGCAGGTCTTTATCCTCTTCCGGGTTCGGCGTGGTAAGCAGTTTGCAGCCGTAGAAAATGGAGTTCGCCCCGGCCATAAAACACATTGCCTGAGTCTGCTCGTTCATCTGCTCGCGTCCGGCAGAAAGACGCACATGCGAGGTCGGCATCATGATGCGCGCAACCGCGATGGTGCGGATAAAGTCAAAGGCGTCGACGTCCTCGTTATCCGCCAGCGGCGTGCCTTTTACTTTGACCAGCATATTGATCGGCACGCTTTCCGGCGGTGTCGGCAGGTTCGCCAGTTGCAATAACAGACCGGCACGATCGTTGACCGTTTCGCCAAGACCAACAATGCCGCCGGAGCAAACTTTGATGCCCGCGTCGCGCACTTTATCGAGCGTGTCGAGGCGCTCCTGGTAAGTACGCGTGGTGATGATATTGCCGTAAAACTCCGGCGAGGTGTCAAGATTGTGGTTGTAGTAATCCAGCCCGGCGGAAGCCAGCCGCTGCGCCTGGTTTTCATTGAGCGTGCCCAGCGTCATGCAGGCTTCCAGCCCCATCGCTTTCACCCCTTCAACCATTTTTTCGAGGTACGGCATGTCGCGATCGTGCGGATTTTTCCACGCTGCGCCCATGCAAAAACGCGTCGATCCTGCGCGTTTCGCCTGGCGAGCGGATTCCAGCACCTGTTCAACTTCCATTAACCGTTCGGACTCCAGCCCGGTTTTATACCGCGCGCTCTGCGGGCAGTATTTGCAATCTTCCGGGCAGGCACCGGTTTTAATCGACAGCAAGGTGCTGACCTGAACCTGGCGGGGATCAAAATGTTGACGGTGTACCTGCTGCGCTTCAAACAGCAGTTCCAGGAGGGGTTTTTCAAACAGCGCAGTGACTTGCGACATTGTCCAGCGTGCGTGGTGAGCCATCGGGCGTCTCCAAAGGGTGTTGTTAAATCGTTATTCGGTGTAGACTCGTAAACCTAAAACTTTTTAATTTGGTTTACAAGTCGATTATGACCCTGGACGATCTCGCCTTTGACACGCGACATATCTGGCATCCTTACACCTCCATGACCTCCCCGCTGCCGGTTTACCCGGTACAGTCCGCACAGGGTTGCGAGCTGATACTCAGCAGCGGCGAACACCTGGTGGACGGCATGTCCTCCTGGTGGGCGGCAATCCACGGCTACGGGCACCCGGCGATTAACGCGGCGATGAAAGCGCAAATCGACGCGGTATCCCATGTGATGTTTGGCGGCATTACCCATCAACCGGCAGTCGATTTGTGCCGCAAACTGGTGACAATGACGCCAGAGCCGCTGGAGTGCGTATTTCTGGCCGACTCCGGTTCCGTGGCTGTTGAAGTGGCAATGAAGATGGCGCTGCAGTACTGGCAGGCGAAAGGCGAGCCGCGACAGCGTTTTCTTACCTTCCGTAACGGCTATCACGGCGACACATTTGGCGCGATGTCGGTCTGCGATCCGGATAACTCCATGCACAGCCTGTGGAAAGGCTATTTGCCGGAAAACCTGTTTGCCCCCGCGCCGCAAAGCCGTTTTGACGGCGAATGGGACGAACGTGACATGGTGGCCTTCGCGCGTCTGATGGCGGCGCATCGCCATGAGATTGCGGCGGTGATTGTAGAGCCAGTCGTGCAGGGTGCGGGCGGCATGCGCCTCTATCATCCGGAATGGCTGAGGCGCATCCGTAGGATGTGCGACCGGGAAGGCATTTTGCTGATTGCCGATGAAATCGCCACTGGCTTTGGCCGCACCGGCAAGCTGTTTGCCTGTGAACATGCCGGGATCGCCCCGGACATTCTGTGCCTTGGCAAAGCGCTGACCGGCGGCACCATGACGCTTTCGGCAACGCTCACCACGCGCAATGTGGCCGACACCATCAGCAACGGCGAAGCGGGTTGCTTTATGCACGGGCCAACATTTATGGGTAATCCGCTGGCCTGCGCGGCAGCTCACGCCAGCCTCGGGATTTTACAAAGCGGCGCGTGGCAAACGCAGGTAGCGGCTATCGAGAGGCAGCTAAAAGCGGAGCTGATGCCCGCGCGCGAAGCGGCCAATGTTGCCGATGTGCGCGTACTGGGGGCCATCGGCGTGGTGGAAACCCGCTCGCCAGTCAATATGGCGGCGCTACAACGTTTCTTTGTTGAACAAGGTGTATGGGTGCGTCCGTTTGGCCGGCTGATCTACCTGATGCCGCCCTATATCATCACCCCGGCGCAGCTCTCCCGTTTGACCCGTGCCGTCAATGCCGCCGTGCTGCGCGATGACCTTTTTGCCTGAGATCGGCTACACTTCCCGGCACGCATGAAAAGCAGAAGGAGTGCATATGAAGTTGGTCAGCCATGATTTACGCGACGGCGAAAAGCTGCCGCATCGCCAGGTGTTCAACGGTATGGGCTACGATGGCGACAATATTTCCCCGCATCTGGCGTGGGATGAAGTGCCTGCCGGCACCAAGAGTTTTGTCGTGACCTGCTACGACCCGGATGCGCCAACGGGCTCCGGCTGGTGGCACTGGGTGGTAGCGAACCTTCCCGCCGATACGCGCGTTCTGCCGCAAGGCGCGGGTTCCGGTCTGGCGGCATTACCGGATGGCGCGGTGCAGACACGCACCGATTTCGGCAAAGCCGGTTACGGCGGCGCGGCACCGCCAAAAGGTGAAACCCATCGTTATATTTTTACCGTACATGCTCTGGACGTAGAGCGCATTGAGGTCGACGAAAACGCCAGCGGCGCGATGGTTGGTTTTAATGTCCACTTCCATGCGCTTTCCAGCGCCTCGATCACCGCCCTTTTTAGCTGAAATTCACGGGATTTACAGCCGATTGTACAAATCGGCTTCCCGTTTCGCTCAACTTAGTATAAAAAAGCAGGCTTTGAAGTCCTCTTTCAACTTTTGCATAGTCTGGAGCTCCCCTTGAACACATCATCGGTTTCCCGTCTGGCGCTGGCGCTCGCTTTTGGCGTGACACTGACCGCCTGTAGCTCAACCCCGCCAGCGGAACGTCCGTCTGAACAGAAAGCGCCTGGCACCGCCGCGCGCCCGATCCTCAGCGCAGGTGAAGCGAAAAACTTTGTAGCGGACCGCTATTTTACCGCCATGACGCCGGATAACGCGGCATGGAAACCGGTCGCCATCCGCCTGCCGGAAAAAGCGAATTTCGTGGTTGGCCCTGCCGGCACGCCGGGTGTGACGCACACCACCATTCAGGCTGCGGTTGATGCGGCAATCAACAAACATGCCAGCGATCGTCAGTACATCGCGGTGATGCCGGGCGAATATGAAGGCACGGTGTATGTGCCTGCCGCGTCCGGCAGCGTGACCATTTACGGTACCGGCGAGAAAGCGCTGGATGTGAAAATCAAACAGGCTATCGATGCCGAAATGGACCCGAACAGCTGGCGCCGTCTGGTCAATCCGTCGGGCAAATATATGCCGGGCAAACCGGCGTGGTATATGTTCGATAACTGCCAGAGCAAACGCACTGCAACTGTCGGCGTAATGTGTTCTGCGGTCTTCTGGTCACAGAATAACGGCCTGCAGCTGCAAAACCTGACCATCGAAAATACGCTGGGTGACAGCGTCGACGCGGGCAACCACCAGGCGGTGGCACTGCGCAGCGATGGCGATAAAGTGCAGATCAACAACGTTAATATTCTGGGCCGCCAGAACACCTTCTTTGTCACCAACAGCGGCGTGGATAACACCCTGCGTACCGATCGTCAGACCCGTACGCTGGTAACCAACAGCTACCTTGAAGGTGATGTCGATATCGTGGCTGGTCGCGGCGCGGTGGTGTTTGATAACACCGACTTCCGCGTAGTGAACTCGCGCACCCAGCAGGAAGGTTATGTGTTCGCACCCGCCACCCTGTCTAATCTGTATTACGGTTTCCTTGCCGTGAACAGCCGCTTTAACGCCGCCGGTAACGGGGTTGCGCAGCTCGGCCGTTCACTGGATGTTGATGGCAACACCAACGGCCAGGTGGTGATCCGCGATAGCGTGATCAACGAAGGCTTTAACGTAGCGAAACCGTGGGCCGATGCCGCCGTTTCCGGTCGTGCTTACGCCGGTAACACCGGAACCGTCGACGATAAAGGTAACGTGCAGCGCGAGCTGAACAACCCGCAGTTCAACCGCATGTGGGAGTTCAACAACCGCGGCGTGGGCAGCCAGGTTGTGGCGATGCCGAAAAATTGAGCCGATCCTGATAATAAAAAACCTCGCCGTGGCGAGGTTTTTTTATGCGCGAAATGCAGCATCAGAAGGCGTTAACCACGACCCACATTGGCCCCTGGCCTACGGCATAGCGGGCTTTTTCGGTCAGCAGTCCTTGCTCGCCACTAATCTCGTACACCGCAATGTGGTGCGATTTCTGCCCGGCGGCAATCAGGTATTGGCCGCGATTATCAATATTGAAGCCGCGCGGCTGCGTTTCTGTTGGCTGGAAGCCTTCGATAGCCAGTACGCTACCATCTTCCGAAACGCTGAACACGGTGATAATGCTGGCGGTGCGATCGCAGGTATAAAGATGGCGACCATCCGGCGTGATATGAATATCCGCCGCCCAGCGCGTGTCGCTGAAATCAGCAGGCATCATATCCAGCGTCTGCACACACTCAATGTTGCCGTGCGCGTCGCTGAGCTGCCAGACATCCACCGAACTGTTGAGTTCATTGACGCAGTAGGCGAAACGCTGGTTCGGATGAAACGCCATATGACGCGGGCCGGCGCCCTCGACAGTGGTGACTTCCGCGGGCTCCTGCGCCGTCAGGTTACCGTCATCGGCCAGGGTAAACAGGCAGATGCGATCCTGTTTCAGTGCCGGTGTCCACAACGTACGGTTGTCAGGGGAGATATTCGCTGAGTGGCACCCTTCCAGCCCTTCCACCACATCAACAACCCCGGTCGGCAGGCCATCTTCCAGACGGACAACACTCACACTGCCCGCGTTGTAGGACGCGCTGAACAGGAAGCGCCCGCTGCGATCGGTCGAAATATGCGTCGGGCTGCCCGGCAGCGGAGATTCCGCGGCGAAAGTCAGGGCGCCATCATCCGGCGCAATGCGATACGCGATAACGCGAAACTCAGGGCGAACCCCGACATAGAGGTAACGTTTATCCGGGCTGACGACCATCGGCTGCACCTGGCCGGGCACATCCACCACCTGGACAAGCGTCAGGCTACCTTCAGAGTTCAGGCGCCAGACGTGGATCTGCTGACTTTCCGGGCTGGCGGTATAAACGGTTTGTTTCATGAACGCTCCTTTCCTCTAATTCTTCTTTGCATTAAGTAACCAGGATAGCTGCTTTTGTTGGTTGATGCTGAATTTTACCCGGAGATTTTGCGCAGCCGGTGACCCGGTGTACCATCCCCGGACATTTGAATTTCAACATCGACCACGGAATACGATATGACTTCGCGCGTGATTGCACTGGATTTAGACGGTACGCTACTGACCCCGAAAAAAACGCTTCTGCCCTCATCCCTTGAAGCGCTGGCTCGCGCAAAAGCCGCCGGACATCAACTCATTATCGTGACAGGTCGGCATCATGTTGCCATCCACCCTTTTTATCAGGCACTGGCGCTGGATACACCTGCAATTTGCTGTAATGGCACTTATTTGTATGATTATCATGCAAAAAAAGTGTTAAGCGCCGATCCATTGCCGGTTTTACAAGCCCAGCAGTTAATCACACTGCTTGATGAGCATGCGGTTCACGGCCTGATGTATGTCGACAACGCTATGCTGTATGAAAAACCAACGGGTCATGTTGAGCGCACCAACACCTGGGCGCAACAGTTACCGCCAGAGCAGCGCCCGGTCTTCCGGCAAGTGGCTTCCCTGCGCACAGCGGCGCAGGAAGTGGAGGCTATCTGGAAATTCGCGCTCACCGATACCGACACGCAGAAACTGAAAAATTTTGCCCACCACGTGGAGCAAACCCTGGGGCTGGAGTGCGAATGGTCATGGCATGATCAGGTCGATATTGCCCGCGCGGGCAATAGCAAAGGCAAACGTCTGCGCGAATGGGTGGCGTCACAGGGGCTATCGATGAAAGACGTGGTGGCATTTGGTGATAACTATAACGATATCAGCATGCTGGAAGCCGCCGGTGTCGGCGTGGCGATGGGCAATGCCGACGATGCGGTAAAAGCCCATGCGAATGTAGTGATTGGCGACAACACCGTCGACAGCATTGCGCAATTTATCTACAAAGAACTGCTGTAAACGGCGGCCCAGGTTCACCGGTAAAAGATGACGCCCCTGACGCAGGGGCGAATACCGGGCGTGGGATGATGTCATCGCCCAATGAATCGCAGCTTGCGTATCCGCCGCTCACGCGGTTATCGACACGCTTTTGATTTGCGCATATAACCACTGACCTGGCTTCACGGCCAGCTCATCTCTGGCCCACGGACTGATACGCGCCCACAGAGTACGGCTACCCACTTCCAGTTGCACTTCCACCTGGCCGTCGATATCAAAACATTGCGCCACTTTCGCACGCAGAATATTACGGATACTGGTATTCATCGGTGGCTGCAGGACCAGCGAAACATCCGTCGCCTGAATACGGATCCGCAGCGCGCTTTGCAGCGGAAGGTCAATCTTGTTGACCCAAATGTGCTGATCGCCGAGCGCCAGCGCCGTCATCGCATAGTGCGGATGGTGCTCCAGCACCACCACTTTCAACACGCTACTTTGTTGCTCCGCCGGTAGCCACGGGTTCATTACGCGGCTACCCCAGACATCTTCCAGGCTGCCGAAGGCCTTCACTTCTCCCGCCTCCAGCACCATCACTTTATCCGCCAGATGCAGAATTTCATCCAGGGAGTGGCTGACATACAGCATCGGGATATTGATCTCCCGCGCCAGCCGTTGCAGGTACGGCAGCAATTCGCGCTTACGCGGAATATCCAGCGACGCCAGTGGCTCATCCAGCAATAGCAGCTCCGGCGCGGTTAATAACGCACGACCAATTGCCACCCGCTGCTTTTCCCCACCGGAAAGCCCGCCGGGTAAACGATCCAGTAACGGCTCGATACCGAGTAACGCCACCAGTTTGTCAAACTGGCCAGCCATGGATTTGGCCATGCCGTAACGCAGGTTTCCGCGCACTTTGTAATGGGGAAACAACCGTGCATCCTGGAAAACATAGCCGACACGCCGCTTCTCCGGCGGCAGGCAAATTTTGCTTTCGGTATCAAACAGCACGCGATTATTGAGCGTTATCCGCCCTTGCTGCGGATGTGTCAGGCCGCCAATCGCGTTGATTAACGACGTTTTCCCGGCACCCGAAACGCCAAAAATGGCGGTGATGCCGCTGGCGGGCAGCGTTTCAGCAATGCGTAAGCGATGCGTCCCCAGCGTCTGGGTAAAATTCAGCTCCAGCATGGTTATCTCCCTGTCCTTTCGCGGCTAATGCGCGCCAGCCATTCAGAAACCAACAGCGAAACCAGCGCCAGCACAATCGAGATAATACATAACCGCGCCGCCGCGCCTTCACCGCCAGGCGTCTGAATCAGGGTGTACATGGCAGAAGGAATGGTGCGGGTTTCACCCGGAATATTGGAAACAAAGGTGATCGTCGCGCCGAATTCACCCAGTGAACGGGCAAAGGCCAGCACCGTGCCGACGATAATCCCTGGCAAGGTAAGCGGTAATGTGATGGTGAGAAAAACGCGCCAGCGCCCGGCACCTAACGTACGAGCCGCCTGCTCCAGTCTGGTATCAACCCCCTCAAGTGCCAGACGGATAGCGCGCACCATCAGCGGGAAGGACATCACCGCGGCGGCCAACACCGCGCCGCGCCAGCTAAAGGCAAAGGTGATACCAAACCAGTCATACAACCACTGGCCAATGAAACCGCGTCGTCCCATCGCCACCAGTAATAAATACCCCACCACCACCGGCGGCAGTACCAGCGGCAGATGCAGCAAACTGTCGAGCAGCGCTTTGCCCGGAAACGTGCAGCGTACCAGCAACCAGGCAAAGAAGATCCCAAAGGGCAAACTGAATAACACCGCCAGGGATGAGACTTTCAGGCTCAGCAAAACCGCCTGCCATTCGGGATCCGTCAATATCATTGGTGCGTTGTAAATCCGTAACGTTTAAAGATTTCAGAAGCCTGCGGGCCTTTCAGATAGTCATAAAACGCCGTTACCGTCGCGTTTTTATGACCGTCGATAATAGCCAGCGGGTATTCAACTTTTTGGTGTGAATCTTCCGGGAAAGTCCCGACCACTTTCACCCCTTTACTGGCAACCGCGTCAGAGCCGTAAACAATGCCGAGCGGCGCTTCGCTGCGTTCCACCAGCGCCAGCGCCCCGCGCACATCTTCCGCCGGAGCCAGCTTCGGCGACAGGGTTTCCCACGCGCCCAGTTTGGTCAATGCGTCTTTGGCATAAATCCCTGCCGGAACATGTTCCGGGTCGCCAACGGCCACACGTCCGCCTTTCAGCAGACTATTCCAGTCGGTTTTAGCATTAATGACGATATCGCCCTGCGCACTGCTTTTAGGTGCCACAACCACCAGGCTGTTACCAAGTAGTGTTACGCGGGTTGCAGTATCGATAGATTTTTTCTCTACCGCGTAATCCATCCATTTCTGATCGGCAGAAATGAACAGATCCGCGGGTGCTCCCGCTTCAATCTGGCGCGCCAGTGTCGAAGAAGAAGCAAACGAGGAGACCACCTCGACGTTTTTCTCTTTTTTATAGGCCGCCGCGATATCCTGCATTGCGTTGGTCAGTGACGCTGCGGCAAAAACGGTAATTTTACCTTCATCCGCCAGAGCATGCCCGGCAACGGAGAGCGTTAATGCCGCCCCGGCCAAAAGGCGTAACCATGTACGTGCCATTTGTAACTCCTGTGAGTATCGTTATATACAAAAAAACATAACGATATTACCAGAGTTTCCCGGCGGTTAGGTAATACCCATCAAGAATTAGCGACCTATTTAAATATATCGGCAGGAAGTGGGGAAATCTTGAATATCTGACAGATAAACGCCCGCGAAAGCGGGCGTTTGCAAGAGAGGATCAGCGTTGCTGACGGCTTTGATCGCGGCGACCGACGCCGGAAAACACGTTAAACACTTCACCCAGGCCATAAATCAGCCCCAGGATAATCGCCATCACGACAGGCACCATGACGACGGCAAACACCAGGCTTTTCAACAACTCAAACATAGTCGTCTCCAGAAATTGTCAACGGGGCATTCTAGCCTTATTCAGGTGAAAAACACTCGCCTTTTGTGCGATTGGCCTCGCAACGTTATGCGCATTCACCGGCATCAGGCTAGGTTTAGTGACGGTTTTCCTTCACAATAGTTCTTTTGCCAGGACATTGCGTAATGCAGGCTGAAATTCTCCTCACACTCAAACTCCAGCAGCGCCTTTTTGCCGATCCGCGTCGTATCTCCCTGCTCAAGCAGATAGTTGAAACCGGCTCCATCAGCCAGGGCGCGAAGAACGCTGGCATCAGTTATAAAAGCGCCTGGGACGCCATTAATGAGATGAACCAACTCAGCGAACAGCCGCTGGTTGACCGCGCGACCGGCGGTAAAGGCGGCGGCGGCGCGGTGGTGACGCGCTACGGGCAACGCTTAATTGAACTTTACGATCTGTTAGCGCAAATCCAGCAAAAAGCGTTTGACGTGCTGAGTAATGATGACGCCCTGCCGTTAAACAGCCTGCTGGCGGCGATTTCGCGATTCTCACTGCAGACCAGCGCCCGCAACCAGTGGTTTGGCACTATAACCGCGCGCGAACACAACGACGTGCAGCAACATGTCGACGTGTTGCTGGCGGACGGCGAAACCCGCCTCAAAGTCGCTATCACCGCGCAAAGCGGCGAACGCCTGGGCCTCGACGAAGGCAAAGAGGTGCTGGTGCTGCTGAAAGCGCCGTGGGTGAGCATCACACAAGATGCCAAACGCGCCGCGCAGGCGGATAACCAGCTTACCGGGCGCATCAGCCATATCGAGCGCGGCGAGCAACAGAGTGAAGTGCTGATGACACTGCCTGACGGCCAGGTGCTGTGCGCCACCGTGCCGACGCACGAGATGGATAATTTGCAGGAACAGAGCGAAGTGACCGCATATTTTAATGCCGATCGCGTGATTATCGCCACGTTATGCTAATCGCATTGACAAGATAGTCCATTGCACGTATCCCTGAGTTTCTTCGCTGCAAAAAATGGGATACATCATGTCGTCATTGCAAATTTCGCAAGGTACGTTTCGTCTTAGCGACACCCGCACGCTGCATATTGAACACTTAGCGCTACGCGCTGGCGAAAGTTGGGCTTTTGTCGGCGCGAATGGCAGCGGCAAGTCAGCGCTTGCTCGCGCGCTGGCGGGGGAGTTGACCTTGCTGAAAGGTGAACGTCAGTGCCAGTTTACCCGCCTCACCCGCCTCTCTTTTGAGCAGTTACAAAAACTGGTCATCGACGAGTGGCAGCGCAATAACACCGATATGCTCAGCCCCGACGAAGAGGATACCGGGCGTACCACCGCCGAGATTATTCAGGATGAGGTGCAAGACGCGCAGCGCTGCGCACAACTGGCGACACAGTTTGGCATCGCACATCTGCTGGAGAGGCGCTTTAAATACCTCTCGACCGGCGAAACCCGTAAAACGCTGCTGTGCCAGGCCCTGATGTCCGAACCGGATTTACTGATCCTGGATGAGCCTTTCGACGGGCTTGACGTCCATTCACGCCAGCAACTGGCAGAGTTGCTTGCGCGCCTCAATGCCGACGGCTTTACACTGGTGCTGGTGCTGAACCGCTTTGATGAGATCCCGGACTTCGTGCAATACGCTGGGGTTCTGGTGGATTGCTCGCTCACAGAGACCGGAGAAAAAGCAGCCCTGCTGCAACAAGCGTTGATCGCCCAGTTAGCCCACAGCGAAAAATTATCCGGTATCACGTTGCCGGAACCGGATGCGCCCCCGGCGCGCGAAACATTGAACGCAGACGCGCCGCTTATCGTGCTGAACGATGGTGTTGTCTCTTATAACGACCGGCCAATCATCGATCACCTTTCATGGACGGTAAACCCCGGTGAGCACTGGCAGATTGTCGGCCCGAACGGCGCAGGCAAATCTACTCTACTGAGCCTGATAACCGGCGATCATCCGCAGGGCTACAGCAATGATTTGACGCTGTTTGGCCGTCGTCGCGGCAGCGGTGAAACCATCTGGGATATCAAAAAGCATATTGGCTATGTCAGCAGCAGCCTGCATCTGGATTACCGCGTCAGCACCAACGTGCGTAATGTGATCCTCTCTGGCTATTTCGATTCGATTGGTATTTACCAGGCGGTATCGGACAAACAACACAAACTGGCACAACGCTGGCTGGATATTTTAGGTTTCGATACGCACACTGCCGACGCACCGTTTAATAGCCTTTCCTGGGGTCAGCAGCGGCTGGCGCTGATTGTACGGGCGCTGGTCAAGCACCCGACGCTGCTCATTCTTGATGAACCGTTACAGGGCCTTGATCCTTTAAACCGCCAGCTTATTCGCCGCTTTGTTGATGTATTAATTAGCGAAGGCGAAACCCAGCTATTATTTGTTTCGCACCATGCCGGCGACGCGCCCGCTTGTATTACCCACCGGCTGGAATTTGTACCAGAAGGTGACGGATATCGTTATCAACTTACATCACAATAATTAGGGGGATGGTTCAATTTAGCAGGATATGATGTAATAGCCCCGTTTTAAATAAGCAACATAATAACGATCTCTGACTGGTCAGTTGGCAACATAAAATTGTCGGCGGCCAGTTTTTGTTATGGCAAGAAAAAAGCCCGTCGATAGACGCCGGGTAAAAATTACGGGACTATGATGAATCAATTCCTCCGCATGACCCGCGCCGTTTCTCTGGCCGCGGCGCTGTTACTGGGTTTCTGCAGTGTCGCGTTCGCCGATGAGAACGCGCAGACATCCGCTTCCGGGCAGGAAGCACAATTAAAACAAGCCGTCGAAAATATGCAGCGAGCCAGTATTCATGGCCCGCATAAAATTGATCTGGGTAATCAGGCGATTCTGAACCTGCCCGAAGGTTTCGCTTATATTCCGTCACAGCAGGCTGCGGTATTTATGCGCGCGCTGGGTAACCATGTTGATAACAACTCTTTTTATGGTCTGGTATTCAGTAATGATATTTCTGGCTTTGTCTCTATTGAATATGCCGATGCCGGTTATATCAAAGATGACGATGCCAAAGACTGGGATGCCGACGAACTGCTGAGTAATTTGCAGGAAGGCACCAAAGCGGGCAATAAAGAGCGTAGCGAAAAAGGCATCCCGCCAATTGAAGTATTGGGTTGGGTAGAAAAACCAACCTACGAATCGGCGACGCATCGCCTGATTTGGTCTGCGGCAATCCGCGATATTGGCAGCAACGTGCCGGAAAAAGAACAGGGTGTTAACTACAACACCTACCTGCTGGGTCGTGAAGGTTATCTGTCGTTAAACCTGGTAACCGATCGCGGCGCCGTTGAGCAGGAAAAACCACTCGCCAAAACGTTACTCAACGCCGTGACCTTTAACGACGGCAAAAAATACAGCGACTTTAATGCCTCTACCGACAAAATTGCCGAATATGGCCTGGCGGCGCTGATTGGTGGTCTTGCGGCGAAAAAATTGGGCCTGCTGGCGCTTATCGGCGTGACGTTGCTGAAGTTCTGGAAACTTGGCCTGATCGCCGTGGCGGCATTCGGCATGGGCGTGAAAAAAATGCTGTTTCGCAAAAAAGCCGGGTAAGCCATGAGCATGCTCTTGCTGCTGCTTAAAGGGGCAAGCCTCGGGAAGTTTTTCCTTTCCGGGGCCACCATGCTGCTGTCGATCGCCACTTACGCGCTCGCCTTCGGCTGGCCTTATGCGACCGGGTTTGTGGTGCTGTTGTTTTGCCATGAGCTGGGACACTATCTGGCGGCGCGTCAACGTGGGTTAGCGACGGGATTACCGATGTTTATCCCCTTTGTGGGTGCCTGGATCGCGTTGAAAGATGAGCTGCCAGATGCGGAAACCGAAGCCTGGGTCGGCATTGCCGGCCCGCTGCTCGGTTCGCTTGCTGCCCTCGGTTGCTACTATCTGGCGGAGTATTTCCACAGTTCGCTGCTGATGGCGGTGGCCTATTCCGGTTTTGTCCTTAATCTGTTTAACTTGATCCCCGTGCCGCCGCTGGATGGCGGGCGCATTACGGTCGCCATCTCGCGCAAGATCTGGTATCTGGGCATTCCCGTACTGTTGGGTTTCTTTTATCTTCACCCGAGCCCGTTGTTACTGCTGGTGTGCTTTCTCGCGGCATCCCAAATCTGGGCGCGACGCCATGATCAACCCAATCTCGACACGCTGACCCCTGGCAAACGTCTGGAATATACGCTTTTGTACTTCGGGCTGATTGCCTGGCTCTCCCTGATGACTTATAACCTCCACGAGGCGTTATCCGGCTTTCGCTGACGCTGCCTGCGTTGCTGCACCGCAGTAACGTCATTTTAAGACTTTTTACTTACGTCGGACGAACCCCGCTATTGCGGGGTTTTTCTGGCGTTTACCCCGCAAACCGGCTGGCAGAAAATTGAGTGTAAACGATTCCACTAATTTATCCCATGTCACAGTTTTCACCTCTCTGTTATGCTAAGGTTTGTTCATATCAAATGCTTTATGGAGGGAAATATGCGAGTTCTGGTTACAGGTGGTAGCGGTTACATTGGAAGTCATACCTGCGTACAACTGTTGCAAAACGGCCACGACGTTATCATTCTCGACAATCTCTGTAACAGTAAGCGCAGCGTGCTTAATGAGATCGAACGCTTTGGCGGAAAAGCCGCGCTGTTCGTCGAAGGCGACATTCGTGATGAAGCGCTGCTCGCAGAGATCCTGCACGATCACGCCATTGAAGCGGTAATTCACTTCGCCGGGCTGAAAGCCGTTGGCGAATCCGTGGCGAAACCGCTGGAGTATTACGACAACAACGTCAACGGCACGCTGCGCCTGATTAACGCCATGCGCGCCGCGAATGTTAAAAACTTCATTTTCAGCTCCTCCGCCACCGTTTACGGCGACCAGCCAAAAATTCCTTACGTGGAAAGCTTCCCGACCGGCACGCCGCAAAGCCCCTACGGCAAAAGCAAACTGATGGTGGAGCAGATCCTCACCGACCTGCAAAAAGCACAGCCGGAGTGGAGCATTGCGCTGCTGCGCTACTTCAACCCGGTTGGCGCACATCCATCAGGCGATATGGGCGAAGATCCGCAGGGCATCCCGAACAACCTGATGCCATATATCGCCCAGGTTGCGGTTGGCCGCCGCGATTCACTGGCGATCTTTGGCAGTGATTACCCGACACCAGATGGCACCGGCGTGCGTGATTACATCCA
The DNA here is from genome assembly GCF_900184035.1 of Kosakonia pseudosacchari. GTDB lineage: Bacteria > Pseudomonadota > Gammaproteobacteria > Enterobacterales > Enterobacteriaceae > Kosakonia > Kosakonia pseudosacchari. The sequence continues at coordinate 351,293 of NZ_FXWP01000013.1, read as the reverse complement.
CGTCATGGATCTGGCTGATGGCCATGTGGCCGCCATGCAACAACTGGCCGGCAAACCGGGCGTGCATATTTATAACCTCGGCGCGGGCGTCGGCAGCAGCGTGCTGGATGTGGTGAACGCCTTCAGTAAAGCCTGTGGCAAACCGGTGGCCTGGCACTATGCGCCGCGTCGCGATGGCGATCTCCCGGCTTACTGGGCCGATGCCAGCAAAGCGGCTAAAGAGCTGAACTGGCGCGTAACCCGTACGCTTGACGAAATGGCAGAAGATACCTGGCGCTGGCAGTCTCGCCACCCGCAGGGCTATCCCGACTAAAGGAGTGGTAATGACGCAATTTAATCCGGTCGATCACCCGCATCGCCGTTACAACCCGCTGACCGGCCAGTGGATCCTGGTTTCTCCGCACCGCGCAAAACGCCCCTGGCAAGGGGCGCAAGAGACGCCTGCGAAACAAACCCTGCCGGCGCACGATCCGGACTGTTTCCTCTGCCCGGGCAATACCCGCGTAACCGGGGATAAAAACCCTGATTACACCAGCACTTATGTGTTCACCAACGACTTCGCCGCGTTGATGACCGACACGCCGGACGCGCCGGTGAGCGACGATCCGCTAATGCGCAGCCAGAGTGCGCGCGGCACCAGCCGGGTTATCTGTTTTTCACCGGATCACAGCAAAACGCTGCCGGAACTGAGCGTGGATGCGCTGGAATCAGTAGTAAAAACCTGGCAACAGCAAACTGCTGAGCTGGGCCAGCAGTACCCCTGGGTACAGGTATTTGAAAACAAAGGTGCGGCGATGGGGTGTTCCAACCCGCACCCGCACGGGCAAGTCTGGGCCAACAGTTTCCTGCCGAATGAAGTGGATCGTGAAGATCGCCTGCAACGCGACTATTTCGCCCGGTATCACTCCCCGATGTTGCTGGACTACGCAAAGCGCGAGCTTAACGATGGCAGCCGTACCGTGGTGGAAACCGAGCACTGGCTGGCGGTGGTTCCTTACTGGGCGGCGTGGCCGTTTGAAACCTTGCTGCTGCCGAAAGCGCATGTGCAGCGCATCACTGATTTAAGCGATGAACAGCGCCGCGATTTAGCGCTGGCATTGAAAAAACTGACCAGCCGTTACGACAACCTGTTCCAGTGCTCGTTCCCCTACTCGATGGGCTGGCACGGCGCACCTTTTAACGGCGAAGAGAATGATCACTGGCAACTGCACGCACATTTCTACCCGCCGCTGCTGCGCTCCGCCACGGTGCGTAAATTTATGGTCGGCTATGAAATGCTGGCCGAAACCCAGCGTGACCTGACGGCAGAACAAGCCGCCGAACGCCTGCGCGCGGTCAGTGATATCCATTTTCGCGAATCCGGAGAATAACAATGAGTCTGAAAGAGAACACACAATCCCTGTTTGCTGAAAAATTCGGCTACCCTGCCACCCACACAATCCAGGCACCTGGCCGCGTGAACCTGATTGGCGAACACACCGACTATAACGATGGTTTTGTTCTGCCGTGCGCTATTGATTACCAGACGGTGATCAGTTGCGCACCGCGTACTGACCGCATCGTTCGGGTCATCGCTGCCGATTATGACAACCAGAGCGATGAGTTCTCGCTGGATGCGCCAATTGTGACCCACGACAGCCAACAGTGGTCGAACTACGTGCGCGGCGTGGTGAAACATTTGCAAAAACGCGATGCCAGTTTTGGCGGCGCGGATCTGGTCATCCGCGGTAATGTGCCGCAGGGCGCGGGCTTGAGTTCGTCTGCCTCGCTGGAAGTGGCAGTCGGTACGGTGTTCCAGCAGCTTTATCATCTGCCGCTGGATGGCGCGCAAATTGCCCTCAATGGTCAGGAAGCGGAAAACCAGTTTGTCGGCTGTAACTGCGGCATCATGGATCAGCTTATCTCGGCGCTGGGCAAAAAAGGCAGCGCGCTGCTGATCGATTGCCGATCGCTTGGCACCAAAGCGGTGTCGATGCCGGAAGGCGTGGCGATCATCATCATTAACAGTAACTTTAAACGCACCCTGGTGGGCAGCGAGTACAACACGCGCCGCGAGCAGTGTGAAACCGGTGCGCGCTTCTTCCAGCAAAAAGCGCTGCGCGATGTCAGCATTGATCAGTTCAATGCCGTGGCCCATGAGCTTGATCCGCTGGTCGCCAAACGCGTGCGCCACGTGCTGACCGAAAACGCCCGTACCGTGGAAGCCGCGGCTGCGCTGGAGAAAGGCGATCTGCAACGCATGGGCGTGCTAATGGCAGAATCCCACGCGTCGATGCGTGATGATTTTGAAATCACTGTGCCGCAAATCGATACGCTGGTTGAGATTGTCAAAGCGACCATTGGTGACCAGGGCGGCGCGCGCATGACCGGCGGCGGCTTCGGCGGCTGCGTGGTCGCACTGGTGCCGGAAACGCTGGTACCGGCGGTGAAACAGGCAGTAGAAAGCCAGTACGAAGCCAAAACCGGTATCAAAGAAACCTTCTATGTTTGCAAACCTTCACAGGGAGCAGGACAGTGCTAAACGAAGCTTCTGCAGCAGCCCCGGACGGGCTGCCCTTTCGTCTGATCACCCTGCGCAATAGCGCCGGGATGGTGGTGACATTAATGGACTGGGGCGCGACGCTGTTATCCGCGCGCGTACCGCTAAAGGATGGTTCCGTGCGTGAAGCGCTGCTGGGCTGCGCCACACCGGAACACTACCTGCAACAGACCGCGTATCTGGGCGCGTCGGTAGGCCGTTACGCCAACCGTATCGCCAAAAGTCGTTTCACGCTGGATGGTCACACCTATACGTTGACGCCAAGCCAGGGTGAAAACCAGTTGCATGGCGGCCCGGATGGGTTCGATAAGCGGCGCTGGTTGATAGAACGGCAAAATGATAACGAAGTGGTCTTTGTCCTGAATTCAGCGGATGGCGACCAGGGCTTCCCTGGAAACGTTCATGCCCGGGCGCATTTCCGCCTCGGTGATGATAACCGGCTCGCCATTGAGTACCGTGCAACCACCGACAAACCGTGCCCGGTCAACCTGACTAACCACGCTTATTTCAACCTTGATGGTGAGCAGTCGGATGTTCGCAACCACACGTTGCAACTGCTGGCGGATGCTTATCTGCCGGTCGATAAGATGGGCATTCCGACCGACGGGTTAAAAAACGTTGAGCAGACCAGTTTTGATTTCCGCACCCCGAAAACCGTGGCGCAGGATTTTCTGGCTGAAGAAGACCAGCGCGTGGTGAAAGGTTACGACCATGCGTTTTTATTGCAGGCAAAAGGCGATGTCAGCCAGCCCGCCGCGCAGTTGTGGTCAGCGGACAAACAGCTGCAAATGACGGTATATACCAGCGCGCCTGCACTTCAGTTCTATTCCGGTAATTATCTGGAAGGCACGCCAGCGCGCGGCGGCAAACCTTATCAGGCATGGCAGGGTCTGGCGCTGGAGAGCGAGTTTTTGCCCGACAGCCCGAACCGCCCGGATTTCCCGCAGCCGGACTGCTTCTTACTGCCTGGCGACGTTTATGTCAGCCTGACGGAATACCACTTTATTGCGCAGTAATCCCCCCGCCCTCCTTCCGGAGGGCTTTTTTTACCCGTTTTGCTGAAATATGCGCCACTTATCGACAAAACCATAACCCCTGATTCACAAGCACCTTACACTCAGCGGCTATTTTCGCTATGGTTATGGGTAACCGTTGCCGGGAGCACCTTCACGGCAATATAATGAGAATTGTTATCATTCAATCAGGCTCACAGGAGTAAGTGTATGGCTGTTACTAAGCTGGTTCTGGTTCGTCATGGCGAAAGCCAGTGGAACAACGAAAACCGCTTCACCGGTTGGTACGATGTTGATCTGTCCGAAAAAGGCGTTGGCGAAGCAAAAGCGGCAGGCAAACTGCTGAAAGAGGAAGGCTACACCTTCGATTTTGCTTATACCTCTGTGCTGAAACGTGCCATCCATACGCTGTGGAACGTGCTGGACGAGCTGGATCAGGCGTGGTTGCCGGTAGAAAAAAGCTGGAAACTCAACGAACGTCACTACGGTGCGTTGCAGGGTCTGAACAAAGCTGAAACCGCAGAAAAATACGGTGACGAGCAGGTTAAACAGTGGCGTCGCGGCTTTGCTGTTACACCGCCGGCGCTGACCAAAGATGACGAACGTTACCCGGGCCACGATCCGCGTTACGCAAAACTGACCGATGCCGAGCTGCCGCAGACCGAAAGCCTGGCGCTGACCATCGATCGCGTCATTCCTTACTGGAACGACACCATTCTGCCGCGCCTGAAAAGCGGTGAGCGCGTGATCATCGCCGCGCACGGTAACTCCCTGCGCGCGCTGGTGAAATACCTCGATAACATGAGCGAAGAAGAGATCCTTGAACTGAACATCCCGACTGGCGTACCGCTGGTATATGAGTTCGACGAAAACTTCAAACCGCTGAAACATTACTATCTGGGTAACGCGGACGAGATCGCCGCGAAAGCTGCTGCGGTAGCAAACCAGGGTAAAGCGAAGTAAGTTTTCGCCCATAAAAAAAGCGTGGAGCAGTCCACGCTTTTTTATTTGTACAACCGTTAACTGCGTCGCGCTTTCACTGCCGCCGCAAGCTGGCGCAAAAGCGTTTCAGTGTCATCCCAGCCGATGCAGGCGTCGGTAACGCTTTTACCGTACACCAGCGGTTCACCGCTCTCGAGGCTCTGATTACCTTCCACCAGATGGCTTTCAATCATCACACCGATAATGGCTTTTTCACCCCCGGCGATCTGCTGACACACATCCGCACCCACTTCCATCTGTTTCTTGAACTGTTTGCTGGAATTGGCATGGCTGAAGTCGATCATCACCTGCGGCTCCAGGCCAGCTTTCTGCAGACCCACTTTTACTTCCGCGACATGTTTCGCGCTGTAGTTCGGCTCTTTACCGCCGCGCAGGATAATATGGCAATCACCGTTACCGGCGGTGTTCACAATGGCGGAGTGACCCCATTTGGTGACGGACAAGAAGCAGTGCGGCGCGCCTGCGGCATTAATGGCGTCAATCGCGACTTTGATGGTGCCATCGGTGCCATTTTTGAATCCCACCGGGCAGGAGAGACCGGAAGCCAGCTCACGATGCACCTGCGATTCCGTTGTGCGCGCGCCAATCGCGCCCCAGCTCATCAAATCGGCCATATATTGCGGGGTGATCATATCAAGGAACTCTCCCGCCGCCGGTAAACCGCTGTCGTTGATTTCCAGCAGCAACTTACGCGCAATACGTAAACCATCGTTAATCTGGAAGCTGTTATCCATATGCGGATCGTTAATCAGCCCTTTCCAGCCCACGGTGGTACGCGGTTTTTCGAAGTAAACGCGCATAACGATTTCCAGATCGTCTTTTAACGCTTCACGCAAAGCCAGCAGACGCGAAGCGTACTCTTTCGCCGCCGCAGGATCGTGAATCGAACACGGTCCGATAACCACCAGCAAGCGATCATCATTTCCGCGCAGGATCTTATGAATCGCTTTGCGGGCATGAGATACCGTGTTGGCGGCGGTTTCAGTGGCGGGGAATTTTTCAAGGAGTGCTACAGGAGGTAATAACTCGTTGATCTCTTTAATACGTAAATCGTCGTTCTGATAATTCATGTTCGTTCCAGTCTGGCCATACTTTTTTTGATGAATGCAATCTTTCCAATCTATCTCGTCGGCGGCAAAGTGTAAACGCGATTTTACACTTCGGCCGGATAATTCCTGGAATGCGGCCAAATCGCGTTAAAAAGTAGCGAGTGGAGATATCAGCGCTACACTTTTTAACTGTTAACACTTCTATTTTTCATTTTATCGCTATTCCATGCTGCCATATCGCACATGAATGGTATCTTTAACCACTGAGCGTGATAATTCGTTCGCGCTGCTTTTACCGGCCCCGGCGGCGGTGAAAACGACCGGAACAGGAGCATCATGATGAAAATGAATAAATTAGCGACACTTTTACTGACGACGACGCTGACTTTCGCAGGTGGCGCAGCCTACGCGGCCGACACAGCATCTTCCAACGACAGTAACGGTGATGCCAATGCCGCAGCAGCGGCTGGCCAGCCGGCACCGGACGCAAAACAGAATGTTGCGCCAAACAATGTGGATAACAGCCAGATCAACAGCGGCAGCATGAATACCAACTCGACCACTCAGCACAGCTCAAAGCATATGAGCAAAGATGAGGTGCATAAAAACACCATGTGTAAAGACGGTCGCTGCCCGGATGTGAACAAAAAGGTTGAAACCGAAAGCGGTAACAACCATAGCGTCGATAAGAAAACCGATGGCACAACCCAGTAAAATCCGGTGCATTAACCATCAGGGAGAGCTTCGGCTCTCCTTACTTTTTTCTCTCCGAACTCCCCCGCAAACTGAAAAATCTGTAATGATGTAAGGCGTTAAAATAATTACAAGGAACGACCCGCCTATGGCGCATTCACACTCGCACACTCCCGCAGATGCCAACGCCCGCCGCCTGCTGCTGGCGTTTATTGTTACCGCCGTTTTTATGGTCATCGAAGTGGTCGGCGGCCTGGTTTCCGGCTCTCTGGCGCTGCTTGCCGATGCCGGCCATATGCTGACAGACGCCGCCGCGCTGCTTTTCGCGTTATTAGCGGTCTATTTTGCCCGCCAGCCGCCCAGCGCTCGCCGGACGTTTGGCTGGCTGCGTCTGACTACGCTTGCAGCATTTATCAATGCACTGGCGCTGGTGCTGATTACCGTGTGGATTGTCTGGGAAGCGATTCAGCGTTTCACCCATCCGCAGCCCGTTGCAGGCTTCACCATGATGCTGATTGCGATAGCCGGGCTTGTGGCTAACGTGCTGGCCTTCTGGTTACTGCATCGGGGTAGTGAAGAGAAGAACCTAAATGTCCGCGCCGCCGCGTTGCATGTGCTGGGTGACTTACTCGGTTCTGTGGGTGCCATCGCTGCGGCGCTGGTGATTTTGTTCACCGGCTGGACCCCAATTGACCCGATACTCTCGGTGCTGGTTTCCGCGCTGGTATTACGTAGCGCCTGGCGGCTAATGAAAGAGAGCATTAACGAGCTGCTGGAGGGGGCGCCGGGCTCGATGGATATTGGCGCGTTGCAGCGACATCTGCGACGCGCTATCCCGGAGGTGCGTGATGTTCACCATGTGCATGTCTGGCTGGTCGGCGAAAAACCGCTTATGACGCTGCATGTGCAGGTGATCCCACCGCGCGACCATGACAAGCTGCTGAGTGAGATCCACCACTTTTTAGCACATCATTACGAAATTGAGCATGCGACGGTGCAGATGGAATACCAGCCCTGTAGCGGGCCAGACTGCCATCTGGGTGAGACACAGCCTGACCACCACCATTCACACTCGCATTAATGCGAAAGCGCGTGAGAGCCCCGCTCACGCGCGCTGTTAATCCACATCCTGCTGCCGTTAAGCGCGATAAAGGTCAGGATCAGATACTCCAGCGACATCGCCCAGACGCCCTGCAGTGCGAAGATCGCCACACTTATCACGTTAATCACCACCCACAGTAACCAGTTCTCAACATATTTGCGCGTCATCAGGATCATCGCCACGATGGAGAGCACCATCATGCTGGAGTCCCAGAACGGGAACGCATCAGGCTGTAACTGCGGCATGACCACGTTCAGCCCCAACGCTTGCATGACGGCAACGGCGATTTTCGTCAGAAAGGCAAAGACCGGATCGATAAAGAAGGTCATCAAGCCAATCGCGACCACACATACCGCCAGCCAGCTCATCGCTTTGGGTAACGGCAACCAGCGGATTTGTAATTCGGCTTCATTCTGCGAGGTTTGCCGCGACCAGGCATACCAGCCGTAAATGTTGGCGGCAAAGAAAAACAGCTGCAGCAATAAGCTGGCATACAGTTGGATCTGGAAGAAAATAATCGCAAACAGCGTCACGTTGATCAGACCAAACGCATAATTACTGATCTTCTCAAGGCTGGCGAGCCAGATGCACAATAAGCCTGCCAGTGTGCCTGTGGCTTCAATCCATGAAAGATCGTACCCACCGGTGCCAATCGGGATATGCACCAGGATGTTCTGTGTACTAAAAAAATCCATTCTTTCCCCACAGCGTATTGCTACGCATTGATTATTCACTAAGAACGTAGTGTAGCCGCAAAATCGAGCATACGGTTAAGCGGCAGCAGTGCGCCTTCACGCAGCGCGGCATCAACGTGGATTTCATGCTCCGAGCCACCGTTTTCCAGGCTGTCAGCGATCGCTTTCAGACCGTTCATCGCCATCCAAGGGCAGTGCGCGCAGCTGCGGCACGTTGCTCCCTCACCTGCGGTAGGCGCTTCCAGCAACTCTTTTTCCGGCACGGCCTGCTGCATTTTATAAAAGATACCGCGGTCGGTCGCGACGATAAGTTGCTTATTCGGCAGTGTTTTTGCGGCTGCGATAAGCTGGCTGGTTGAGCCGACAGCATCGGCCAGATTCACGACTGACTGCGGCGATTCAGGATGCACCAGGATGGCAGCATCAGGATAGAGCGCTTTCATGCGCGTCAGCGCCTGCGTTTTGAATTCATCATGCACGATGCACGCGCCCTGCCAGCACAGCACATCCGCGCCGGTCTGTTTTTGTACATAGTTACCGAGATGGCGATCCGGCGCCCAGATAATTTTCTCGCCAAGGCTGTCGAGATGCTCAATTAACTCTACCGCGATGCTTGAGGTCACAACCCAGTCGGCACGCGCTTTCACGGCCGCAGAAGTATTGGCGTAAACCACCACGGTGCGATCCGGGTGCGCGTCACAAAAGGCGCTGAACTCCTCGATCGGGCAACCGAGATCAAGCGAGCATTCCGCATGCAATGTCGGCATCAGGATGGTTTTTTCCGGGCTGAGGATTTTGGCCGTTTCCCCCATAAAACGTACGCCTGCTACCAGCAGCGTTGAGGCGGAATGTCTGGCACCAAAACGCGCCATCTCCAGCGAATCAGAGATACAACCGCCCGTCTCTTCCGCCAGTTGCTGAATTTCCGGGTCGGTATAGTAGTGCGCAACCATCACCGCATCTCGCTCTTTGAGCAAGCGCTTGATTTTCTCGCGGTAAAACTGCTTCTCATGCAGGTTTAGCGGTGTGGGTTTGGGCGGGAACGGATAGATTGCGGTTTCAGGATCAAACATTACGCTCATCATGCTTACTCGTTTTGCTTGCTTAACTTAATTACCAGAACAACGCAAATGCGTGACGTCATTAGCGCACTGGTGTTTTATATACTAAACAAGATAGCTGATTGGACAAAAAATGTCGTGGGGAATTTGTGTGGAATAGCAGAAAGCAAAAAAGCGCCGCCAGCGCCATTTTTACATTGGTGGGTCGTGCAGGATGACTCGCTTCGCTCACCCTTCGGGCCGTCGCCGCAAGCGGCTCCGTTGTCTCACTGCGTTCGACCCGAACCTGCTGCAGGTTCGAATCTTTAAATAGGGCAGATAGCAAAAAAGCGCCTTTAGGGCGCTTTTTTACATTGGTGGGTCGTGCAGGATTCGAACCTGCGACCAATTGATTAAAAGTCAACTGCTCTACCAACTGAGCTAACGACCCCTTTCAGGATTGTACTTCGAAGTTAACCGGCGCCAATGTGATGTTAAATTGGTGGGTCGTGCAGGATTCGAACCTGCGACCAATTGATTAAAAGTCAACTGCTCTACCAACTGAGCTAACGACCCATACGGGTAGCGACTTCGAAGATAATTTTATTGTGACCACATTAAGTGGTTGATCGTGCTGGATGGCTCGCTTTTAGCCGAATGCTGCTGACGCAACGTTATCCTTCACGTTTAACACCATCGCAGGATGTTAAATTGGTGGGTCGTGCAGGATTCGAACCTGCGACCAATTGATTAAAAGTCAACTGCTCTACCAACTGAGCTAACGACCCGAGTGGTGGGTGATGACGGGATCGAACCGCCGACCCCCTCCTTGTAAGGGAGGTGCTCTCCCAGCTGAGCTAATCACCCGATACTGCGCTGGATACTGCTTTACGTGGTGGGTCGTGCAGGATGACTCAGTTTTACCTCGCCCTACGGGCCGTTGCTGCGCAACGTTATCCTTCACGTTTAACATCTCCACCCGGATGTTAAATTGGTGGGTCGTGCAGGATTCGAACCTGCGACCAATTGATTAAAAGTCAACTGCTCTACCAACTGAGCTAACGACCCACTTTTGCGTTGCTTCTGGTCTGTGCGATATCCCCTGGCAACGGCGGCATATATTACTGATTTAAGAATTCAGCGCAACAACAATTTCGATGAATATCACTTAACTGCTTATGATTCATGCGACAAGACCAGAAAAAGTTCGATTTCTGGTCATGTGCTATGCATTACATCGAACCAAGACGTTTTTGCGCTTGTTTCGCGCCATCGGTACCAGGGTATTTACTGACCACCTGCTGGTAGACTGCTTTCGCTTTTGCTGTATCTCCTTTGTCTTGCATAATCACACCGACCTTGTACATAGCGTCTGGCGCTTTAGGCGACTTCGGGAAATTTTTCACCACCGAGGCGAAGTAATAAGCAGCGTCGTCTTTTTTACCCTTGTTGTAATTCAACTGACCGAGCCAGTAGTTGGCATTCGGTATGTAGGTTGAATCAGGATACTTTTTGACGAAATTCTGGAATGCGGCGATCGCTTCATCCTGGTGGGATTTATCCTGCACCAGCGCAACCGCAGCATTGTAATCGGTATTGGCATCACCGCTTTGTACCGGCGCGCCAGTGTTTGCCGCCCCTGCGTTAGCACCAGAATCCGCTGCCGGAGCCTGCGTTGCCGCACCGCTTTGATCGCCGGACGCCTGCTGCGTCTGCCCCGCCGCGCCGCCACTGCTCAGATTGCCTATCTGCTGCAAAATTTGCTGTTGACGTTCAACCACCTGGTTCAGTTGATATTGATTTTCCTGGATTTGCCCACGAAGCGTATCAATATCGGCCTGATTATCGGAGAGTTGTTGCTGGAGTTGAGTTAAAAGCTGGCTGTGAGCATTGGAAATACGCTCGAGTTGAGTGACGCGGTCTTCGACCGAGCCTGAGCCGACACTACTGATTGGCGCCTGAGCATTAGCGGCCCATGGGGCCGCTATGCCAACCAGTAACGACAGACTCAACAGATGATGTCTGAAGTTACTGCTCATGCAATTCTCTTAGTAAACCAGTACGGCGCGACGGTTTTTAGCGTAAGCCGCTTCGTCGTGACCCAGTACTGCAGGTTTTTCTTTACCGTAAGAAACGATGGAGATCTGGTCAGCGGAAACGCCTTTACCCTGCAGGTACATTTTAACGGCGTTAGCACGACGTTCGCCCAGGGAGATGTTGTATTCCGGAGTACCACGTTCGTCAGCGTGACCTTCAACGGTAACTTTGTAGGACGGGTTGCTACGCAGGAAGTTAGCGTGAGCATCCAGCATCGCTGCGAAGTCAGAACGGATGTCATACTTGTCCAGATCGAAGTAAACAATGTTGTTCTGCTGCAGCTGTTGCATTTGCAGACGCGCTTGTTCTTCGGAGGACATGTTGCCGCTACCGTTCATGCCAGTGCCAGCACCCATCATGCCTTCGCCGCTCTGGTCGCTTGCATTCTTGTGAGAAGAACATGCAGCGATCGCCATTACAGGCAGAGCCAGCATCAGGCCTTTCAGCACTTTGTTCAGTTGCATTTCTTTGATTCCTTTATAATCAATTATTTATTATTACAGATACGGAGACCAGGCAGGGAATTTAACCTGTCCATCAGTCGCCGGAATACGCGCTTTGAAACGCCCATCTGTAGAAACCAGATTCAGCACGGATCCCATCCCCTGAGAAGAGCTGTAGATTACCATTGTGCCGTTAGGTGCCAGACTTGGCGTTTCATCCAGGAACGTCGACGTCAGAACCTGTACGCCACCCGCTTCCAGATCTTGTTTAGCGATGTGCTGCTGACCACCGTCAGAGCTAACCATCACCATAAATTTGCCGTCGCTGCTGATATCCGCGTCCTGGTTCTGTGAACCCTGCCAGGAGATACGCTGTGCTGCGCCGCCATTAATCCCTACTTTATAAACCTGTGGACGCCCGGCCTGGTCAGAAGTGAAAGCCAGGGTCTGGCTATCCGGGAACCAGGTCGGCTCCGTATTGTTGCTGCGACCATCGGTAACCTGGCGGATCTGGCCTGAGCCGATGTCCATAACGTAAATGTTCAGACTACCGGTTTTCGACAGTGCGAATGCCAGTTTAGAACCATCCGGCGAGAACGCCGGTGCGCCGTTGTGACGCGGGAACGAAGCAACCTGGCGAACACTGCCGTTAGCCAGTGTCTGGATAACCAGTGCAGAACGGCCGCTTTCAAAGGTAACGTATGCCAGTTTGGAGCCATCTGGTGACCATGCCGGAGACATCAGCGGCTGCGGAGATTTATGCACCAGGAACTGGTTGTAGCCATCGTAGTCGGAAACGCGCAGTTCATATGGGAACTGGCTGTTAGCCGTCTGCACAACATAAGCGATACGGGTACGGAACGCGCCTTTAATGCCGGTCAGTTTCTGGAATACTTCGTCACTGGCGGCGTGAGCGGCATAACGCAGCCACTGTTTATTCACTTTAAAGGAGTTTTGCGCCAGTACGGTTCCCGGTGCGCCACCGGTATCCACCAGTTGGTAAGCGACATTGTAGCTGCCGTCAGGATTCGGGGTCACCTGGCCGACAACCACTGCGTCAATGCCCAACGCTGACCACGCAGCTGGCTGCACTTCCTGAGCGCTGCCAGGCTGCTGCGGCAGACGGGAACGATCAAGTGGATTGAATTTGCCGCTGTTACGCAGATCCGCAGCAACGATGCCGCCAGCATCCTCAGGCGCAGCGCCAGGGCCAGCCCACTGGAAAGGCACGACGCCAATCGGGCGTGCCGAGTCCACCCCCTGGGTGATCTCGATACGTACTTCTGCGTGCAGCACAGCTGCCCACAGCATCAGAAAACCAAATGCAACACGTAATGCCTGCTTCATCATATCTCCCTTATCCGGGCGGAAAACCCGCGATAATTTAGCAGAATTTTAACAAACTCAATAAGACAAAACTACACGCGTCAGGACACCCTCTGCACGATCTCCCCCGCAGTTTGCGAGGGAAAGTGTACCTTAAGGTTTAAAGTCCAGCGGCGCATTTTTGAACACTTCATATACGGCCTGGCTTGGCGGTTTCGGCATTTTTGCCTGTCGGGCTGCAGCAAGCGCAGCCTGGCAAAGCGCCGGATCGCCACCTTCGGACTGAATATCTAACAGCATACCGTCTGGCGCCAGTTTGACACGTAACGTACAGGTTTTCCCCGCATAGGAGGAGGCGTCATAGAAGCGGCTTTCTATAGCCGATTTAATCTGCCCTGCATAGTTATTAATGTCAGCACCAGACGCGCCATTGTTCTTAGTGTTACCAGAACCAGCAGGAGCTGCATTATTCCCTTTCGCTCCACCACCCGTTTTCGGTGCATTCTTACCGGAGCTTAAATCGCCAAACAGATCGTCAACGCCAGCTGCATCCGCTTTCTCTGCTGCGGCTTTCTTGGCTGCTGCGGCCTTCTCTGCGGCCGCTTTTTTGTCGGCTGCCGCTTTTGCCGCTGCAGCTTTTTTCTCTGCGGCCGCTTTTTCAGCCGCTGCTTTCTCGGCAGCAGCTTTTTCAGCGGCGGCCTTCTCGGCAGCAGCTTTTTCAGCGGCGGCCTTCTCGGCTGCTGCGGCTTTCTCGGCTGCCGCTTTTTCGGCGGCGGCTTGTTTGGCGGCTTCAGCCTGCGCTTTCTTCGCGGCTTCGGCTTCGGCTTTTTTCTTCGCATCGGCAGCCGCTTTCGCCGCTTCCGCTTCGGCTTTTTTCTGTGCGTCTGCAGCAGCTTTCGCGGCTTCGGCTTCCGCTTTCTTCTTCGCGTCGGCGGCGGCTTTCTTCGCAGCCTCTTCAGCCGCTTTTGCCTGTGCGTCCGCTTTTGCTTTCGCATCGGCCGCTGCTTTTGCGGCGGCTTCTTCAGCTTGTTTCTGCTGCTGTTGCGCCTGTTTTGCCGCCTCTTCCGCTTTTTTCTGCTGCTCGGCCTGTTCTCGCGCCGCTTCCTGCGCCTGCAAACGTTCCTGCTCAAGTTGTTTCAGGCGTTCCTGCTCTGCAGCCTGCTTCTCTCGCAACTCTTCTGCTTGCTGCTGCGCCTGTTTTTCACGCTGCTCTTTAGCGCGTTGCGCGCTGGCTTGCTGCTGCTGTTGGCGATTGTAATTTTCCACCACAGCACCCGGATCGACCATCACCGCATCAATCGCAGAGCCACCGCCACCGCCTGAAGAAGCATCTATATGCTCATCAAACGAGCTCCAGATCAGCAGCGCTACAAGGATTACGTGCAGCACTGCTGAAATGATTATTGCTCGCTTAAGCTTGTCGTTTTGTACGGTTGCCTTTGACACTCTCGGTTCCCAAAAACTGTCCGCCTGTTAAGCCGGTGATCAGATAGGCTGTGTCATCAAGCCGACTGATTTCACACCCGCGCTATGTAACAGGTTCAGCGCTTTAATGATTTCATCGTACGGCACATCTTTCGCCCCGCCGATTAAGAACACGGTTTTCGGATTGGATTGCAGGCGACGCTGCGCCTCCGCAATCACCTGCTCCGGCGGCAGTTGATCCATACGATCTTTTTCCACCACCACGCTGTACTGTCCGACACCGGAAACCTCAATAATGACCGGAGGATCGTCATTGGTGCTGACGGTTTGCGACTGTGTCGCATCCGGCAGATCAACCTCTACGCTTTGCGTAATGATCGGTGCCGTCGCCATAAAAATCAGCAGCAGCACCAACAACACGTCCAGCAACGGAACGATGTTGATTTCAGACTTGAGGTCACGACGGCCCCGTCCACGCGATCTGGCCATGGCTTACTCCTTGTTGCTGTCGCTGCTGGCAAATGCCTGGCGATGCAGAATAGCCGTGAACTCTTCCATAAAGTTGTCGTAATTCAGTTCCAGTTTGTTCACGCGCTGGTTCAGTCGGTTGTAAGCCATAACCGCTGGAATAGCAGCGAACAGACCGATTGCTGTTGCGATCAACGCTTCGGCGATACCTGGCGCAACCATTTGCAACGTCGCCTGCTTCACCGCGCCCAGCGCGATAAAGGCATGCATGATCCCCCAGACCGTACCGAACAGGCCGATATATGGGCTGATAGACCCCACGGTACCGAGGAAAGGAATATGGTTTTCCAGCGTTTCCAGTTCGCGGTTCATCGAAATACGCATCGCTCTTGATGCCCCTTCGACAATCGCTTCTGGCGCGTGGCTATTGGCACGGTGCAGGCGGGCAAACTCTTTGAAACCGCTATAAAAGATTTGTTCCGAACCGCTTAAATTATCACGGCGTCCCTGGCTTTCCTGATACAAACGAGAGAGTTCGATGCCGGACCAAAACTTGTCTTCAAAGGCTTCCGCTTCGCGTCCTGCTGCGTTGAGGATGCGCGTTCTCTGGATGATGATTGCCCAGGATGCGATAGAAAAACCAATCAAAATCAACATGATAAGTTTGACCAGAAGGCTAGCCTTCAGGAACAAATCAAGGATGTTCATGTCAGTCACTGCTTAAACTCCGCGACAATAGACTTGGGAAGCGCACGAGGCTTCATTAAGAGTGGATCAACACAGACAATCAGCACTTCAGCTTCATTCAGCACTTTATTCTCTGCATTGACAATCCGCTGCGAGAAAACCATCGAGGTTCCGCGCATTGATGTAACTTCCGTTTGGACTTCGAGCATGTCGTCGAGTCTGGCGGGTGCAAAATACTCCAGCGTCATTTTGCGTACCACGAATGCAACGCGCTCAGCCAACAAAACTTGTTGGCTAAAGTGATGGTGGCGCAGCATCTCAGTGCGGGCTCTTTCATAAAAAGCAACGTAGCTGGCGTGGTAAACCATGCCACCGGCATCGGTATCTTCGTAATAGACCCGAACCGGCCATCGAAACAGCGTTGTATTCACTTTACATCCCGGTAATGCAAAAAAAGTTAGAGCTTTTAAACTTCGCTACTATACGCGCGGGCAAGATGCTTTGGAATGGGTTGAGGTAAACGGAGAGTAAAAATTTATGGGCTTTTGCAAGCCCATGAGGATAGCGGATATTTCTTATTCAAAAGAAGAAAAAAACAAGCCCCGCAAGCATTACCAGAAAAGCGACTGGCGGGCAGAAAAAACCCTGCCAGTGAAGCGCGCGCGGGCGAAAGCCAACACCGTGAACCACGCCGGCGCACACCGCCCACATTAATAGCAACCCGTGCCAAATCTCCAGCTCGCTGGTTTTGGCCGCGAAACGGGAGGGATCCCAGAAGATACAGCCCGCCAGCAGTAATGCCATTATTAAGGAAAGGGCCCTTAACGGGCCCTTGTCCATTACCGCATACAGTTTTGCGATAATTTTTTCCATCAGTGTTCTTCTTTCCCGGCTTTAGTCGCTTCCACATGTTCCAGCGCCAGCGCGGTAATCACTCCGAAAGCACAGGCAAGAAGCGTTCCTAAAATCCATGCAAAATACCACATATTCTGCTCCTTACTTAGTACATAGAGTGGGTATTGCTTTCAATGTGCTCTTTGGTAATACGACCGAACATTTTCCAGTAACACCAGATGGTGTAGAGCAGGACAATCGGTACAAAAACCAGCGCCACATAAGTCATCAGGTTCAGCGTCAGCTGAGTCGATGTCGCATCCCACATGGTCAGGCTTGCTTTCAGCATGGTGCTTGACGGCATGATGAACGGGAACATCGCGATACCAGCAGTCAGGATGATGCATGCCAGCGTCAGTGAAGAGAACACGAACGCCCAGCCGGCTTTATCCAGACGCGCCGTCAGCACGGTCAGCAGTGGCAACACCACGCCCAGCGCCGGCACCAGCCACAGCACAGGCATGTTGTTGAAGTTAGTCAGCCAGGCTCCCGCCTGTACCGCCACTTCTTTGCTCAACGGGTTAGATGCGGCATGATGATCGATGGCGGAAGTCACCACGTAACCGTCGATACCATAAACCACCCACACACCCGCCAGTGCGAAGCACACCAGCGTGACCAGCGCAGCAATTTGCACTGTGGCACGCGCGCGCAAATGCAGTTCGCCGACCGTACGCATTTGCAGATAAGTCGCGCCCTGAGTCAGGATCATCGCCACGCTCACCACGCCAGCCAACAGACCAAACGGGTTCAGCAACTGGAAGAAGTTACCGGTGTAGAACAGGCGCATATCGTTATCGAGATGGAACGGCACGCCCTGCAGCAGGTTGCCGAATGCCACACCGATCACCAACGGCGGAACAAAGCTGCCGATGAAGATGCCCCAGTCCCACATGCCGCGCCAGCGCATATCTTCAATCTTCGAGCGGTAGTCAAAACCCACCGGACGGAAGAACAGTGAAGCCAGCACCAGGATCATCGCGACATAAAAACCGGAGAACGCGGCAGCGTAAACCATCGGCCAGGCGGCAAACAGCGCGCCACCGGCGGTGATCAGCCAAACCTGGTTACCGTCCCAGTGCGGCGCGATGGCGTTAATCATCACGCGGCGTTCGGTGTCGCTACGACCCAGCACGCGAGTCAGCATACCCACGCCCATGTCGAAGCCGTCGGTGACCGCAAAACCAATCAGCAGAATGCCAACCAGCAGCCACCAGATAAAACGTAATATTTCATAATCAATCATTTGACGACTCCTGTCTTAGCGTGCCGGCTGAGAAGCCACAGTGGACTGCTCGTAGTGATAGCGACCTGTTTTCAGACTGCTCGGCCCAAGGCGAGCAAATTTGAACATCAGGAACACTTCCGCCACCATAAACAGCGTATAAAGGCCGCAAATCAGAATCATGGAGAACAGCAGATCGCCAACAGTCAGCGATGAGTTCGCAACCGTGGTCGGCAACACTTCACCAATCGCCCACGGTTGACGGCCGTACTCAGCGACGAACCAACCCGATTCAATGGCAATCCACGGCAGCGGAATACCATAAAGCGCAGCGCGCAGCAGCCATTTTTTCTCACCGATGCGGTTACGAATCACGGTCCAGAAAGAGGCACCAATGATCAGCAGCATCAGCACACCACAAGCCACCATCAGACGGAAAGCGAAGTACAGAGGCGCCACGCGCGGAATAGAATCTTTGGTCGCTTGTTGGATCTGCGCTTCTGTCGCGTCTGCCACATTCGGCGTATAGCGTTTCAGCAGCAGGCCATAACCAAGATCTTTCTTGATGTTATTGAACTGGTCACGAATGGCCTGATCGGTAGAACCTGCGCGCAGTTGCTCCAGCAACTGATACGCTTTCATACCGTTACGGATGCGCTCTTCGTGCTGCACCATCAGATCTTTAAGACCGATAACCGGCGTATCAACAGAACGGGTGGCGATGATGCCCAGCGCGTACGGGATCTGGATAGCAAATTTATTCTCTTGCTTATCCTGGTCCGGCACGCCAAACAGGGTAAACGCCGCCGGTGCAGGCTGGGTTTCCCATTCGGCTTCAATCGCAGCCAGTTTGGTTTTTTGCACATCGCCCATTTCGTAGCCGGATTCATCACCCAGCACAATAACAGACAGCACTGCGGCCATACCGAAGCTGGCAGCGATAGCAAAAGAGCGTTTAGCAAAAGCGATGTCGCGCCCGCGCAGCAGGTAGTAAGAGCTGATGCCAAGGATAAAGATCGCGCCACAGGTGTAACCAGACGCCACAGTGTGAACGAATTTCACCTGTGCAACCGGGTTAAGCACCAGCTCAGCGAAGCTGACCATCTCCATGCGCATGGTTTCAAAGTTGAAATCAGAGGCAATCGGGTTTTGCATCCAGCCGTTTGCGACCAGAATCCACAGTGCGGACAAGTTGGAGCCAAGCGCGACCAGCCAGGTCACCGCCATGTGCTGTACTTTGCCCAGACGATCCCAACCGAAGAAAAACAGACCGACAAACGTAGACTCGAGGAAGAAAGCCATCAGACCTTCAATGGCCAGCGGCGCACCGAAGATATCCCCTACATAGTGGGAATAGTAAGACCAGTTAGTCCCGAACTGGAACTCCATAGTCAGACCGGTAGCCACGCCCAGTGCGAAGTTGATACCAAACAACTTGCCCCAGAACTTGGTCATATCTTTATAAATCTGTTTGCCGGAGAGGACGTAGACCGTTTCCATAATTGCCAGCAGGAACGCCATACCGAGCGTCAGTGGCACAAACAGAAAGTGGTACATCGCGGTCAAGGCAAACTGTAAGCGCGACAGTTCGACTATATCTAACATTATGACTCCTTGCTCATCGCATGAAGACTCCGAGAGTAAACCCCGTTAGCGAAGGTTCACACGCATGCCCCAATACAAAATTGCTGCACTGTTTTATTCACATCACATAAAGCGTGACAATGAATGAAAAAAGTTACAACCAGGTTAATAAAAAACTCGAATTGATCTCTCGAATATATTACTCCGTAAAACCCTTACAATAAAAAGGTTTTTATTGAGCTAGTTTTACGTTTTTCGACAGTGATCAATTTATAGCGAATTTACCACTTTTGCACCAATTTGATCGGCGACAATTTAACGATTTTCAGCATGTTTTCCAAGCTTTTAAATATTGATTTAAATCAATTTTATCCATCATTGTTAATTTTGTAGTCGGTGTATAATCACAGTAAAAACATTGTTAACAACATGTTCATTTTAACGCCATCCATGGTTATCAATCGGCAGGTAAAGATAAATAATGACGACTTTATTTAACGTTTATCATTCATGTAAAAAATGAGACAACCGTGGCATCTTTAGGTGGGCATAAAATTAGCGCTGATGATTATCTTGTTTATTTTACAATTATTTCACCTTCACGATTATCATACTTAACACCGCGCAGTGATTATTCTTTATATTTCCTGGCGCACTAATACCCTTTTATTTTATAGGACTTTACTGACAAGCATCCAACGTCGGGTTGCAGCCCAGACGATAAGCGCCAGCAAAGTCACTGTTGCGCCAAGCAAGCAAACCCCTTGCCAGCCGAAAACAGCATAAACCGCCGTCGTTGCCATGGCGCCCAACCCACTGCCGAGGGCATAAAACAGCATATACAACGCCACCAGTCTGCCGTGCTGAGATGCGTCGGCACGCAAAATCAGGCTCTGATTGGTAACATGCAGCGCCTGGCCGCCGAGATCGAGTAAAACAATGCCGAGGATAAACAGCACCAGAGAGTGTTGTAGCTGTGACAGCGGCCACCAGGCCAGAAGTAACAAGAGGAGCGCCAGCACACTTGTGCGCTGCGCATTGCCGCGGTCCGCTTCGCGCCCGGCCTTTGCCGCTACCAGCGCACCCGCAACGCCCGCCAGGGCAAACAAACCAATTACCGTACGGGAGAAATCAAACGGTGCCGCGCTTAACGGCAGCACCATTGCGCTCCAGAAAATATTAAACGCGGCAAACATCAACAACGCCAACACACCACGGATTTGTAAAACGCGATCCGTGCGTAACAGCCCCAGCATTGAGGCCATCAAACGCAACCCACTGACCGGAATCATCGCGCTGCGCATAACGGGTAACCGTCGCCAGAGCAGCAGCAATAACACCAGCATCAGCGACGCCGAGACGCCATAAACTGCGCGCCAGCCCGCTAAATCGCTAATAACCCCGGCAAAAACCCGCGCTAACAGCAGGCCGATAAAGACGCCGCCTTGCGCCGCACCCACTACCCTGCCCCGCTCTTGTTCGTTAGCAATGCTGGCCGCGCTGGCAATCAACCCTTGTGTCATGGCTGTGCCCAGCAACCCTGTCGCCAACATGCCGAAGAGCAACACCGTTGCCGATAGCGCCAGCGCGACAATGGCAAGCGCAACCACCAGCCCCAGCAACTGCAGCAACAATAACCGGCGCCGCTCAACAAGATCGCCCAGTGGCACCAACACCAGTAAGGCCAGTGCCGATCCCACTTGTGTTGCCGTCACCACGCCACCGACAGCCGCCTGGCTGATGGCAAAGCTCTGCGCCAGTGCATCCAGCAACGGCTGCGCGTAATAGACATTCGCCACACATAAACCGCTGGCGACCGCAAACAGTGCGATTAAAGCGCGCGGTGTCGCCTGTATATTTTTATTCATAGCAGCAACCTGGTTGCAAAACGAAACTGGTTGAAGCGTAGATAATCCAGTTTTAAAATGCAACCAGAATCCTTAACCGGAGATTCACCATGCCACTGAATACTCAACCTTGCCCCGTCGCGCGTTCTGTCGATTTGATTGGCAATCGCTGGGCACTCCTTATCGTGCGTGATGCTTTTGACGGCACGCGGCGGTTTGGCGATTTTCAGCGTGGTCTTGGCGTGGCGCGTAACATTCTTACCGACAGGCTACGCAAACTTGTGGAAGCGGGTATCTTCAGCACCCAGCCAGCATCCGATGGCACGGCGTATCAGGAGTATGTGCTGACAAAAAGAGGCGAGTCGTTGTTTCCGGTGGTCGTGGCGCTACGCCAGTGGGGAGAACAGCATCTTTTCGCGCCGAATGAGCCCCATTCCGTGTTGATTGATAGTCAAAGCGGCGAAGCCATTGCACCAATGCAACCACAAGCGGCAGACGGGCGTGTTCTTAGTGCGGCAAATACGCAGGTACGTAAACTGCAGCCATAAAAAAGGCCGCTACGGGAGCGGCCAACCATGTCGAAAGGATACTTGCTCCCCTACATGGAGGAGCAATGAGGTTTTATTTGATAACAGATTTCAGCGCTTCGCCGATGTCGGCCAGGCTGCGCACGGTTTTCACACCCGCCGCTTCCAGAGCAGCGAATTTCTCATCCGCTGTCCCTTTACCACCGGCAATGATGGCACCTGCGTGGCCCATACGTTTGCCTTTCGGCGCAGTCACACCCGCGATATATCCCACAACCGGCTTGGTCACGTGATCTTTGATATACGCCGCTGCTTCTTCTTCCGCGCTACCGCCGATTTCACCGATCATCACAATCGCTTCGGTCTGCGGATCTTCCTGGAACAGTTTCAGGATATCGATAAAGTTAGAACCCGGGATCGGGTCACCGCCGATGCCCACACAGGTGGACTGGCCGAAACCATAATCCGTGGTCTGTTTAACCGCTTCATAGGTCAACGTACCGGAACGGGAAACAATACCGACTTTACCAGGCTGATGAATGTGGCCAGGCATGATACCGATTTTGCACTCGCCTGGGGTGATAACACCCGGGCAGTTCGGGCCAATCATACGCACGCCAGCTTCGTCCAGCTTCACTTTCACCGTCAGCATATCCAGCGTCGGAATACCTTCAGTAATGGTGATAATCAGTTTAATGCCCGCGTCAATGGCTTCGAGGATCGAGTCTTTGCAAAACGGTGCCGGAACATAGATAACGCTCGCGGTCGCGCCCGTCGCTTCTACGGCTTCACGCACGGTGTTAAACACCGGCAGACCAAGGTGCGTGGTGCCGCCTTTGCCCGGCGTCACGCCGCCGACCATCTGCGTACCATAGGCAATTGCCTGCTCGGAGTGGAAAGTCCCCTGGCTTCCGGTGAAGCCCTGGCAGATAACTTTGGTGTTCTTATCAATCAAAACAGACATTATTTCCCCTCCACTGCGGCAACAACCTGCTGCGCTGCATCCGTCAGACTTTTCGCTGCGATAATATTCAGGCCGCTGTCCGCCAGGCGTTTCGCGCCCAGTTCAGCATTGTTACCTTCCAGACGCACTACCACCGGTACGTTAACACCCACTTCTTCTACCGCGCCGATGATACCGTCAGCGATCAGGTCGCAACGCACGATACCGCCGAAGATGTTAACCAGCACCGCTTTCACGTTCTCATCCGACAGGATGATTTTGAACGCTTCGGTCACGCGCTCTTTAGTTGCGCCGCCGCCCACATCGAGGAAGTTCGCCGGTTCGCCACCGTGCAGTTTTACGATGTCCATGGTGCCCATCGCCAGACCTGCGCCGTTGACCATACAACCGATGTTGCCGTCCAGCGCAACATAGTTCAGCTCCCAGTGAGCCGCCTGCGCTTCGCGCGGGTCTTCCTGAGACTGGTCGCGCATTTCGCGCAGTTCCGGCTGGCGGAACAATGCGTTGCCGTCAGCGCCCAGTTTGCCGTCGAGGCAGATCAGATCGCCCTGTTTGGTGATAACCAGCGGGTTGATTTCAATCAGCGCCAGATCGCGCTCAAGGAAAATGGTTGCCAGACCCATGAAAATCTTGGTGAATTGCTGAACCTGCTTGCCTTCCAGACCCAGTTTGAACGCCAGATCGCGCCCCTGATACGGCATCGGGCCGGTCAGCGGATCGATGGTGGTTTTGTGGATCAGGTGCGGGGTCTCTTCCGCCACTTTTTCGATTTCCACGCCACCTTCGGTGGAGGCCATGAACACGACACGGCGAGAGCTACGGTCAACCACCGCGCCCAGGTACAGCTCTTTGTCGATATCGGTCGCCGCTTCAACCAGAATCTGGTTTACCGGCTGGCCATTCGCGTCTGTTTGGTAGGTCACCAGGCGTTTGCCCAGCCAGTTTTCCGCGAAGGCGCGAATATCTTCTTTGCTGTTGACGACTTTTACGCCGCCCGCTTTACCACGGCCGCCTGCATGGACCTGGCATTTTACCACCCACGGGCCTGCGCCGATCTTGGATGCCGCTTCTTCTGCTTCACGCGGGGTAGTACAGGCGTAACCAACCGGAGTCGGCAGACCTGACCGGGCAAACAGTTGTTTCGCCTGATACTCGTGTAAGTTCATGTGTTCTATCCATCCTTCATTTAATTTGTCACGCCGGATGACGGCCTACAAAGCAGGTGTTCGTTATAGTGGCCCGGCAGCGGACGCCGCCGGGCTAAGGACACTAGACGTCCAGCAGCAAGCGAGTCGGATCTTCCAGCAGCTCTTTGATGGCTACCAGGAAACCAACGGATTCGCGACCGTCAATCAGACGGTGATCGTAAGAGAGCGCCAGGTACATCATCGGCAGGATCTCGACCTTGCCATCCACCGCCATCGGGCGATCTTTAATGGCATGCATACCGAGGATCGCACTCTGCGGCGGGTTGATGATCGGTGTCGACATCAGCGAACCGAACACACCGCCATTGGTGATGGTGAAGTTACCGCCGGTCAGATCGTCAACGGTCAGTTTGCCGTCACGGCCTTTCACAGCCAGCTCTTTGATTTTCTTCTCGATGTCCGCCATGCCCAGCGTATCAACATCACGCAGTACCGGTGTTACCAGACCACGCGGCGTAGAAACCGCCATGCTGACATCGAAATAGTTGTGGTAAACCACGTCATCACCATCGATGGACGCGTTCACTTCCGGGTAGCGTTTCAGCGCTTCAACCACGGCTTTCACATAGAAAGACATAAAGCCCAGGCGGATACCGTGACGTTTTTCAAAGGCGTCACCGTACTGCTTACGCAGATCCATAATCGGCTTCATGTTGACTTCGTTGAACGTCGTCAGCATGGCGGTGGAATTTTTCGCTTCCAGCAGGCGCTCGGCTACGCGTTTACGCAGACGGGTCATCGGCACACGTTTTTCGGTGCGGCCAGCCAGCGGTGCCACCGGGGCGCTCGCCGGAGCAGCAGCCGGTTTTTCCTCTTTCGCCGGCGCTTTGGCCAGATGTTTCTCAACATCTTCACGCGTGATACGACCACCAACGCCAGTGCCTTTGATAGCGCTGGCTTCGAGGTTGTGCTCAGCCAGCAGGCGACGGATCGCCGGGCTCAGGGCGTCATTGTTTTGCTCTTCCAGCGAGGCCTGCTGGCGCTGTGCCGGCGTGGACTCTTTCTCTTCAGATTTGGCGCTGCTCTCTTTACCAGAGCTGTTGCCCTCTTTCAGGCGACCCAGGATCTGACGGGAAGTCACAGTGGTGCCTTCATCTTCCAGCACCGCGTCCAGAATACCGTCTGCCGACGCCGGTACTTCCAGTACCACTTTGTCAGTTTCGATTTCGACCAACACTTCGTCGCGTCGTACGCTATCGCCTGGTTTTTTGTGCCAGGTCGCAACGGTCGCGTCAGCAACGGACTCGGGCAGATCGGGAACAAGAATATCTACGCTACTCATTATTTATCCTTTAATTAATCGACGTTCAGCGCGTCATTTACCAGATCTTGTTGCTGTTTCTGGTGAACGGACAGGTATCCCACCGCCGGAGAGGCGGAGGCCGGGCGACCTGCATAACGCAGAGCGGCCCCAAACGGAATCACATCACGGAAATGATGCTGGCTGCAGTACCATGCGCCCTGGTTGAGCGGCTCTTCCTGGCACCAGACAAAATCATGTACGTGAGCGTAAGGTTTCAGCGCTTCCTGCACCGACTGGTGCGGGAACGGGTAAAGCTGTTCGATACGCACAATCGCGACATCTTTCTGGTCGTTTTTACGACGCTGTTCCAGCAGATCATAATAGACCTTACCAGAGCAAAGGATCACGCGCTTAACGCCTTGTGGATCAAGATCATCCACTTCGCCAATCGCCGGCATAAAGGTGCCGTTCGCCAGCTCATCCAGCGTGGAAACCGCCTGCGGATGACGCAGCAGCGACTTCGGCGACATCACCACCAGCGGGCGACGCATACCGCGCAGCGCCTGGCGACGCAGCATGTGGTAAACCTGCGCCGGGGTAGACGGCACGCACACTTGCATGTTTTGTTCAGCACACAGTTGCAGATAACGCTCCAGACGCGCGGAGGAGTGCTCCGGGCCCTGGCCTTCATAACCGTGCGGCAGCAGCATCACCAGGCCACACATACGGCCCCATTTCTGCTCGCCGGAGCTGATGAACTGGTCGATAACCACTTGCGCACCGTTGGCGAAATCACCGAATTGCGCTTCCCAGATGGTCAGCGTGCGCGGCTCTGCCGTGGCATAACCATATTCAAACGCCAGTACCGCTTCTTCAGAGAGCACGGAGTCCCACACGCGGAACGCCCCCTGTGAATTGTGTACATGGCTCAGCGGCGTATAGGTAGACCCGTTGGCCTGGTTGTGGATCACCGCATGACGATGGAAGAAGGTGCCGCGGCCGGAGTCTTCACCGGACAAACGTACCGGGATGCCTTCATCCACCAGCGTGGCATACGCCAGTGTTTCCGCGCCGCCCCAGTCGAACAACTTCTCGCCGCTCGCCATCAACTGACGGTCAGCGTAAATTTTCGCCACGCGGGACTGCATTTCAATGGCTTCCGGCACTGTACTGATGCGTTTTGCCAGCTCCTGCAAGCGCTTCATTTCCACCTTGTTCGGGTAGCTCTCATCCCACTCGTGGTTGAGGTACGGCGACCAGGTAAAGGAGTGCATATTCATCGGACGCCATTCGGCGACCACACACTCACCCGCATCCAGCGCATCGCGGTACAGGTTGACCATTTCGGTGGCATCTTCCAGCGTAATGGTTTTTTCCTGCTCCAGACGATCGGCATAGATTTTGCGCGGCGTCGGGTGTTTTTTGATTTTCTGGTACATCAGCGGCTGGGTTGCGCTCGGCTCGTCGGCTTCGTTATGGCCATGACGGCGATAGCACACCAGGTCGATAAAGACATCGCGTTTGAAGGTGTTACGGAAATCGAGCGCCAGGCGAGTAACGAACGCCACCGCTTCCGGATCGTCCGCATTCACGTGGAAAATCGGCGCCTGCACCATTTTACCGATGTCGGTACAGTACGGCGTAGAGCGTGCGTCCAGCGGGTTCGAGGTGGTGAAGCCCACCTGGTTGTTAATGACGATACGCACGGTGCCACCCACTTCGTAGCCGCGTGCTTTCGACATGTTCAGGGTCTCCTGCACCACGCCCTGACCCGCCACAGCGGCGTCGCCATGAATAGTGATTGGCAGCACTTTATTGCTGCTCGGTTCGTCAAGGCGGTCAAGACGCGCACGAACGGAACCGATCACCACCGGGCTGACAATCTCAAGGTGAGACGGGTTAAACGCCAGCGCCAGGTGAACCAGGCCGCCTTCTGTTTCCACATCGGACGAGAAGCCCATATGGTATTTCACGTCGCCGGTACCGAGGTGTTCTTTATGTTTACCGGCGAATTCGTCGAACAGATCCTGCGGCTGTTTACCCAGCACGTTAACCAGTACGTTCAGACGTCCGCGGTGCGCCATTCCCAGCACCACTTCACGGGTGCCGCTCTTGCCCGCATGGCGGATCATCTCTTTGAGCATCGGCACCAGCGCATCGCCGCCTTCCAGCGAGAAGCGTTTCGCACCAGGGAATTTCGCGCCGAGATAACGTTCAAGACCTTCTGCAGCCGTCAGTTCAGTCAGGAAGCGTTTTTTCTCTTCGCTGCTGAAGCTGGATTTACCGGCTGCGGATTCAATGCGTTGCTGGATCCAGCGTTTCTCTTCGGTGCTGGTGATATGCATATATTCCGCACCGATCGAACCGCAATAGGTCTCTTTCAGTGCGTTAATCAATTCGCCCAGCGGCATGGTGTCTTTGCCAATCGCAAAAGACCCCACGTTAAAGCTGTTCTGGAAATCGGCTTCCGTCAGATCGTGGTAAGCCGGATCGAGATCGGCCACCCTCTCTTGCTGCCACAATCCCAGCGGATCGAGGTTGGCATGTTGATGACCACGAAAACGGTATGCGTTGATAAGTTGCAGGACTTTAACCTGCTTCACATTGGTGTCGGGGTCGGAAATAGAGGAGGAGTAACGTGAAGCATCTTTCGCCAGCTGACGGAAATAATCACGCGTCTTGGAGTGGAACTGATCCGGTTTGACTCCGGTGCCCGGTAACTGCTGGAACATAGAACGCCAGTTTGCATCTACCGAGTCAGGATCGGTTAAGAAGTCTTCATAGAGCTGTTCTATCCAGCTCTGGTTAGACCCAGAGAGGTAAGAAGAGTCCAGCCAGGCTTTCATTGCGCCGTTCTGCATCGTGATCCCTTAAGCATTGTTATGCTTACTTCGCCGTGGATAACTACGACGTACACCCGTTAGCGCACGTCCCAGGGTTCACTTGCGGGCTCTTGGTGGCCCGCGAAGGAACCTTTAAAAACTGCCTAATCTTCGCTGTCCGGGCTGCGACTGCGTTGGCTGCCTTTGCTTACCCTGGTCACATAGTTGACTATGCTCCCAGGGATGCGCTCAGTTGCCGCCTTGTCTCGCACCAGACATCTCGATTATGTCTACTGTGGCGGTTTTTAAAGGTTTCCTGCTTCCTTGTTACCCGGCGGCGCTAACGCTGCCGGGCAAAAAAAACATCACTACAAATGTAGGCCGGATACGCGTCAGCGCCATCCGGCACTGACATTTATGCGCTTCGTTGCAACAACATCGACTTAATATGGCCGATGGCGCGCGTCGGGTTCAGCCCTTTCGGGCATACACTGACGCAGTTCATAATGCTGTGGCAGCGGAATACGCTGAAAGCATCGCTTAAACCTTCCAGACGGTTATCGGTTTCCGTATCGCGGCTGTCGATCAGGAAACGGTACGCCGCCAGCAGACCGGCCGGGCCGATAAATTTGTCCGGGTTCCACCAGAACGACGGGCAAGATGTCGAGCAGCAGGCGCAGAGAATACATTCATACAAACCGTCGAGTTTTTCACGCTGGTCAGGCGACTGTAAGTGCTCTCTTGCTGGCGGATTTTGCCCATTATTCAATAAGTAAGGCTTAATCTTCTCATATTGGGCATAGAATTGTCCCATGTCCACCACCAAATCGCGGATCACCGGCAGGCCAGGCAGAGGACGGATCACAATCTTCTGCTTGCCATTGCCCAGTGCAGAAATCGGGGTGATACAGGCCAGGCCATTCTTACCGTTCATGTTCAAACCATCGGAACCACATACCCCTTCACGGCAGGAGCGGCGGAACGACAGCGTAGGATCTTTTTCTTTCAGCTGCATTAAGGCATCCAGCAGCATCATGTCACGCCCTTCTTCGCCTTCCAGGGTGTAATCCTGCATGCGCGGCGCGTCATCAACGTCCGGGTTATAGCGATAAATCGAAAATTCGAGTTTCATTATCCTGTCTCCGCATTAATAAGTACGAATCTTCGGCGGGAATGCCGGACGCAGTTTCGGTTCCATATTGACGCTGCGACGCGTCATGGACTCCGTTTCTGGCAGATACAGGGAATGGCACAGCCAGTTTTCGTCGTCACGATCCGGATAGTCGAAGCGGCTATGCGCGCCACGGCTCTCGGTACGGAAGTTTGCGGAGACCGCCGTTGCATACGCGGTTTCCATCAGGTTATCCAGCTCCAGGCACTCAACGCGCTGGGTGTTAAACTCGGTGGAAGTATCGTCCAGACGAGCGTTTTTCAGACGTTCGCGAATCACTTTCAGTTGCTCAAGCCCTTTCGCCATCGCATCGCCTTCGCGGAAGACCGAGAAGTTATGCTGCATACACTCTTGCAGCGCTTTACGAATCGTGACCGGATCTTCGCCGTTACGGTTGTTGTTCCAGCGGTTGAGGCGCTCAAGGGACGCTTCAACATCAGACTCGCTGGCATCACGCAGCGCGCCCTGCTCGGCGATAGACTCTTGTAAATGCAGACCCGCCGCGCGGCCAAACACCACCAGATCGAGCAGCGAGTTACCCCCCAGACGGTTAGCGCCGTGGACGGATACACAGGCAATTTCACCCACTGCAAACAGACCCGGAATGACGACATCTTCGCCCTTCTCGTTCACCGTCAGCGCCTGACCGGTAACTTTGGTCGGAATGCCGCCCATCATATAGTGACAAGTTGGGATAACCGGGATCGGCTCTTTTACCGGATCGACGTGGGCAAAGGTGCGCGACAATTCAAGGATCCCCGGCAGGCGCGATTCCAGCACCTCTTTGCCCAGGTGATCGAGTTTCAGTTTCGCGTGCGGACCCCACGGGCCGTCGCAGCCGCGACCTTCACGGATTTCGATCATAATGGAACGCGCCACCACATCACGACCCGCCAGGTCTTTAGCGTTCGGCGCATAACGCTCCATAAAGCGCTCGCCATGTTTGTTCAGCAGGTAACCGCCTTCACCACGGCACCCTTCCGTTACCAGCACGCCCGCTCCGGCGATACCGGTCGGGTGGAACTGCCACATCTCCATATCCTGCACCGGGACGCCTGCGCGCAGCGCCATGCCAACGCCGTCGCCGGTGTTGATATGGGCGTTGGTAGTAGACTGGTAAATACGGCCCGCACCGCCGGTCGCCAGCACGGTGGCACGCGCTTTGAAGTAGACCACTTCACCGGTTTCAATACACAGCGCGGTACAACCCACCACGGCGCCATCCTGGTTTTTCACCAGATCCAGCGCGTACCACTCGGAAAAAATCGTCGTGTGGTTTTTCAGGTTTTGCTGATAAAGGGTGTGCAACAGCGCATGACCGGTACGGTCCGCTGCGGCTGCCGTGCGCGCCGCTTGCTCGCCGCCGAAGTTTTTCGACTGGCCGCCAAACGGACGTTGATAGATACGGCCATCATCCAGACGGGAGAATGGCAGACCCATATGTTCCAGCTCAAGAATCGCTTCCGGGCCAGTTTTACACATATATTCAATGGCATCCTGGTCACCGATGTAATCGGAACCTTTTACCGTGTCATACATGTGCCATTCCCAGTTATCTTCATGGGTATTACCCAGCGCAACGGTAATACCGCCCTGCGCAGATACGGTGTGAGAACGGGTTGGGAAAACTTTAGAGAGCAGCGCACAGGTTTGCCCGCTCTGGGAAATTTGCAGTGCCGCGCGCATACCTGCGCCACCGGCACCAATTACAACAGCATCAAATTCTCTGACTGGCAGTTTCATTACACACCCCACACCACAACAAATCCATAAATCACGTAAGCCGCGAGTGCAACGACGATAGCCAGTTGCAGAACCAGGCGCACAGCCAGCGGTTTAACGTAGTCGGTCAACACCTGCCACATGCCAATCCAGGCATGGATCAGAATCGAAAACAGCGCCAGCAGCGTGAAGACTTTCGTGAAAGCGGAGGAGAAGAATCCAGTCCAGACCACCCAGGTCAGATCGCCGTGCATGGCAAAAAAACCGACCATATAGATGATGTAGAGCGTCAGGACGATGGCAGTGGCACGAACAAGAATAAAATCATGTACGCCGTTGCGTCCTAATGCGGAGGCGTTGCTTACCATACGAGGACTCCTGCGAGAATTGAAAGCACGACAGTGATTGCAAAAGAGAGATTAGCGGAACGCTTTCCTGCTTCGAAGGTTTCTTCCAGCCAGCCAAAATCCATTAACATATGGCGAATACCGCCCACAGCGTGATAAGCCAGCGCTGTCAGGATGCCCCAGAAAATGAATTTAACGAAAAAGCTGCTCATGATGGCAGAGGCGGTCAGGAAGCCCTCTTCGGATGACAGCGACAGGCCCAGTAACCACAGCAGAATGCCAACCGCCACGAAAGTAATGACGCCGGAAACGCGGTGGAGAATGGAAGCTATAGCCGTAACAGGAAACCGAATTGTTGTCAGATCCAGATTGACAGGTCTTTGTTTTTTCACATTTTTTATCATGAATAACGCCCACATGCTATTCTTATAGTTTCCTTCCTCCGGTCTGCGTGCGGGTCAGACAGCGTCCTTTTCTATAACTGCTCGTCATGCAAAAAATTAGCTTCCAGATGCTAAACGACAGGTTACAACGCTGGGTGGCTCGGGATTGCAGGGGTATTCCGGAGACCTGGCGGCAGTATAGGTCGTTCACAAAATCATTACAATTAACCTACATATAGTTTGTCGGGTTTTATGCAGAACAGTGACCCCCATCACGATAACAACATTCTTTTAAATTTTAATCATCTGATTTGACAAAAGTTAAACATTCTTGTTACAAACTACGCCAGAAAGGGCTTATAATTCGCAAAAGTTATGGGGTCTTACTTTCACCTGAGAATAAGTTATGTAACAGTGTGATGGTATTGACCGATGTAATCAGGACAGTTATTAGTGATATACAGGTTTGACAAATTCGGACTGCTAAGACGCTGATTTGCTGTTTTTTCGCTGTATTTTCAATGTGTACTTGCACGCGCCCATCGCTCTGTACCCTGGTACCTCCTCTCAACAGAGCTGCGAGCCAAATAACAAACTGGTAACGTTGATTGGCAGTTGAATGCAAATCCGGTGACTGGCGGTCTTAAGCAATAAGGCGCTAAGGAGACCGTAAATGGCTGATAAGAAAGCAACCATCACCTACAATGGTGACGCTGCTATTGAACTGGATGTGCTAAAAGGCACGCTCGGTCAGGATGTGATTGATATCCGTAGTCTCGGTTCAAAAGGGGTATTCACTTTTGACCCAGGTTTTACCTCTACCGCATCATGCGAATCAAAAATCACCTTTATCGACGGTGACGAAGGTATTCTGCTGCACCGTGGTTTCCCTATCGACCAACTGGCGACTGAATCCAACTATCTGGAAGTCTGCTACATTCTGCTCTACGGTGAAAAACCGACCCAGGAGCAGTTTGACGAATTCAAACTGACCGTCACGCGCCACACCATGATCCATGAGCAGATCACCCGTCTGTTCCACGGTTTCCGTCGCGACTCGCACCCGATGGCGGTGCTGTGCGGGGTGACTGGCGCGCTGGCGGCGTTCTACCACGATTCACTGGATGTTAACAATCCGCGTCACCGTGAGATTGCCGCGTTCCGCCTGCTGTCGAAAATGCCGACCGTGGCGGCGATGTGTTACAAATATTCCATCGGTCAGCCGTTCGTTTACCCGCAGAATAATCTCTCCTACGCCGGTAACTTCCTGCACATGATGTTCTCCACACCGTGTGAACCGTATGAAGTGAACCCGGTGCTGGAACGCGCAATGGACCGTATTCTGATCCTGCACGCCGACCATGAGCAAAACGCCTCCACCTCGACCGTGCGCACCGCTGGCTCTTCTGGCGCGAACCCGTTCGCCTGTATCGCTGCCGGTATCGCTTCTCTGTGGGGACCGGCGCACGGCGGCGCCAACGAAGCGGCTCTGCGCATGCTCGAAGAGATCAGTTCTGTAAAACACATCCCTGAATTCCTGCGCCGCGCCAAAGACAAAAACGATTCGTTCCGTCTGATGGGCTTTGGTCACCGTGTCTACAAGAACTATGACCCGCGCGCTACCGTGATGCGTGAAACCTGCCACGAAGTGCTGCGTGAGCTGGGCACCAAAGATGATCTGCTGGAAGTGGCGATGGAACTTGAGCATATTGCGCTCAACGACCCGTACTTCATCGAGCGTAAGCTCTACCCGAACGTTGACTTCTACTCCGGTATTATCCTGAAAGCGATGGGGATCCCGGCCTCCATGTTTACCGTTATCTTCGCGATGGCGCGTACCGTTGGCTGGATTGCGCACTGGAACGAAATGCACGACGACGGCATCAAAATTGCTCGTCCGCGTCAGCTGTACACCGGTTACGAAAAACGCGAGTTCAGCTCCGATCTGAAAAAAGATTGATAGCCAACCCGCCTAAAAAAACGCGCCTTCAGGCGCGTTTTTTATTTTAACGCTGACAAACCGGGCACCAGTAAAACGGCCGGGACGACATGGTGGTTTTCTCAATTATCCCACCGCAACGCTCGCACGCTTCTCCGGCGCGGTGAAATACCTTAAAGCGAAACAGCGCGCCGTGGTGTTTATTCTCATCCACCACGCCGCGTGTCTGGTATGACAAACGGGGAATATCAAGTAGCGCCTGCGATAACACATCCAGTTGCGCTTCGCTAAGTTGCGAGGCGTTGTGCTGTGGCGCCAGTGCGCTTTGCCAGAGAATTTCGACACGCAGATAGTTACCCAGCCCGGCCAGAAAGGCCTGATCGAGCAATAACCCGGAAAACTGGCGACGGCGAAAACGGGGCGATAACAACCGCGCTTTTACCTGCTCTACGGTTAGCGTCATATCCAGCACATCCGGCCCGACGCGCTGTAAAAAGGGATGCTGCGCTAGTTGTTCCGGGGTGAGTAACGAAATGTCCGACGCGCTGTACAGCAAAATCGCCTTTTGCTCCGTTTGCAGCCGCACGCGTAGTACTCGGTTGGTTTGCGGGATCTCTCCTGCCCTGACCACGCGCCAGACGCCGTAAAGCTGGTTATGACTGTAAAGGGTTAGCCCACCGGAAAAATGCGTCAGGAGCGCTTTTCCCCGCGTTTCCATTTTCTCAACGCACTGTCCCACCAGATCAGCGGCGAAACGCGCCAATGACGGCAGACCAAACCAGACATCGGTTAATGGTTTGCCTTTAACCGCGGCTTCAAGCGTATCTGCCGCCCGGCGGATCTCCGGTCCTTCCGGCATAAAAACTCCTTGCGTTAGTGGGCAGAAATCATCACGCCACGTTGGGCAAAGGCACTGTGTAAGCGGCGGGCAAACAGCAGCGCGTGCTCGCCATCGCCGTGCAGGCAGACCGTTTGCGCCTGCACATTAACAAACTCACCGGTGATGCATCTCACCCGCCCCTCCAGCACCATCTCCAGCGTTTGCGCCAGCGCCAGATTGTCATCATCAATTAGCGCGCCCGGCGCACTGCGCGGCACCAGACGCCCATCGCGGAGGTAGCCACGATCGGCAAATACCTCCTGGCGCGTGCGCAAACCATAACGCTCTCCGGCACGAATCAACTCGCTGCCCGCCAGCCCAACCAGAATCAATGCGGGATCAGCATCGTAAACCGCTCCGGCAATGGCATCGGCCAGCGCCGCGTCATCCGCCGCCTGGTTGTAGAGCATACCGTGCGGTTTCACATGATGCAGTTTGCCGCCTTCTGCACACACCATCGCCGCCAGCGCGCCAATTTGATACAGCATTTGGGCATAGACAATATCCGGCGGCAAATGCATCGCCGTGCGGCCAAAGTTTTCCCGGTCCGGAAAGGAGGGATGCGCCCCCACCGCCACACCATTACGCAATGCGTCACGCACACAAGTCAGCATGGTTTGCGCATCGCCTGCGTGGAAACCGCAGGCGATATTGGCAGAAGAAACCAGCTGGAGTAACGCCGCATCATTGCCGCAGCCTTCGCCGAGATCGGCGTTTAAATCAATTTTCATTGTGCAGACGCCATGCCAGTTGATCGAGGTAGATACGCTGCTCGCGACGCGCCTTCAGCGCCTCATCCAGCGAGCACTGAACAAAATGTATCGGCTGCCCGAGTGGGATTTGCGCCAGGTGGTACATATCCGCCTCGATAATGCAGGCAATTCGCGGGTAACCGCCGGTGGTCTGGGCATCATTCATCAGCACTATCGGTTGCCCGTTAGAGGGAACCTGCACTATGCCCGGCAACAAGCCGTGGGAAAGGAGTTCGCGCGACGTGGTACGCACCAACGGCTGCCCCTGCAAACGGTAACCCATACGGTTACTCTGCGGGCTTATCTGCCACGGCAAACGCCAGAACGCCTCCTGCGAGGCGCTGTCGAATTCGTGATACTCCGGCCCTGGCAACGCGCGAATGCGGTTGCCCCACAGCAACTGTTTTACCCCTTGCTGTGTGTGAAAATGACGCACAGGTTCGCCCAGTGGCAACACATCGCCATCGCGCAAGAGTCGCCCTTCCAGCCCGCCGATGGCGGTTTTCAGATCGGTGCTGACCGAGCCCATTACCGCTGGTACGGCAAAGCTCCCGGCAACCGCAAGATAGCTGCGCACGCCGTGCAGCGGCCTTTTCAGCACCAGCCGCTGACCGGCTTTTGCCGCAAACCGCCAGCCGGTCCACACCGCTTTACCGTCGAGTTTCGCCTCACAGCCTGCGCCAGTGAGCGCAAACCAGGCATCGCGACCAAACTCAACTTCGCACTGACCAAAAGTAATTTCCAGCGCCGCTGCCTCAGGCGCGTTGCCCACCAGCGCATTGGCAATCTGTAATGCAGGCTCGTCCAGCGCGCCGCAGTAGCTGACGCCAGACTGACGCAAGCCAATACGTTTGCCCCCCTGCAAGGTGGTATACATTCCCGCGCGGATAATTTTCAGCATACGCCCTCCTTGCGCGGCACAAACCGTAGCGTATCGCCCGGACGTAATAACACCGGCTCCGGCAAACGCGGGTTGAACAATGCCAGATCGGTACGTCCGATCAGGTTCCAGCCGCCGGGCGTTTCCAGGGGATAAATGCCGGTTTGCGCGCCGCCAATGGCGACAGAACCGGCGGGAACGCGCACACGCGGTTCGGCGCGGCGCGGTGTGGCAAGCGCCTCCGGCATCCCGCCCAGATAAGGAAAACCGGGCTGGAAGCCAAGAAACCACACCACGTAATCGATGGAAGCATGCAGCTCAACGACCTGCTTTTCCGTCATCCGGCAGTGTTCCGCCACCAGCCCCAGATCAGGCCCGGCAGTTTTGCCATACAGCACCGGGATCTCAATGGTGCGAGACTCGGGTTCCAGCGCCTCGCTCTCTTCCCACCAGCGCTGTAAACGCTCAATCGCGTCGAGCGCCAGCGAATGCGGATCGCGCAGCACCACCATAATGTTAT
This sequence comes from Kosakonia pseudosacchari, assembly GCF_900184035.1. Taxonomy (GTDB): domain Bacteria; phylum Pseudomonadota; class Gammaproteobacteria; order Enterobacterales; family Enterobacteriaceae; genus Kosakonia; species Kosakonia pseudosacchari. The sequence continues at coordinate 314,806 of NZ_FXWP01000013.1, read as the reverse complement.
TCATCCCCGGAATAGCCTCCACCACGTCCGGCACGTCCGCCAGCCGTTGCGTCAGCCGCCAGATACGCTTTTGCGTCGCCAGTTGTACCGGCGGCTCCAGCTCCAGCACCACCGCGCTTTCACCTAACAAATAACACCGTGCTCGCTGCACTTGCCCTCTCCTTACGCCGGGTTCGGAATATCGATAAACGTGACGTCAAGATCGCTATTTTCATTCAGCCAGTCGCTGAGCGCGCGGATGCCACCGCGCTCGGTGGCGTGGTGGCCCGCAGCGTAGAAATGCAGCCCCTGTTCACGGGCGGAATGAATAGTCTGTTCGGAGACTTCGCCGGTGATAAACGCATCAACGCCGAAGCGGGCCGCTTTATCAATAAAGCTCTGCCCACCGCCGGTACACCAGGCAACGCGGGTGATTTTTTCCGGCCCGGTATCGCCACACCACAGCGGCTTACGCCCAAGTCGCGCTTCAATCCACGACGCCAGCTCCAGCCCCGGAACCGGCATCGACAGTTCGCCCCACGGCAGCAACTCTTCAATTTCCCCCATCACGTTAATGCCGAGCAAAGCCGCCAGTTGCGCGTTATTGCCAAGCTCAGGGTGCGCGTCAAGCGGCAGGTGCCATCCGTACAGATTGATGTCATTCGCCAGTAACGTTTTCAGGCGGTGACGTTTCATACCACGAATGATCGGCGCTTCGTTTTTCCAGAAATAACCGTGATGGACAATCACTGCATCCGCCTGCTGGCGTACCGCTTCGTCCAGCAGCGCCTGGCTTGCGGTCACACCAGTGATAATTTTCTGTACCGTTTCCCGCCCTTCAACCTGAAGCCCGTTCGGGCCGTAATCACTGAACGCCGCACTGTTAAGTTTTTCGTTAATCAGTTTTTCCAGCTCGGTATTTTTCATCATCACTCCTTTACGCTTTACGGGCAGCTTCATAGGCCGCCAGCGTGGCGGTTCGCGCCTGTTTATGGTCAACAATCGGGCGAGGATAATCGAGTTTTACCCCCTGTTTATCCGCCCAGTCCCAGGGTTGATGCACGGATTTTTCCGGCACATCGCTTAGCGCCGGTAGCCAGTGGCGAATAAACGCGCCATCAGCATCAAAGCGTTCACCCTGCGTGGTCGGGTTAAAAATTCGAAAATAGGGAGCCGCATCGGTGCCCGTCGAGGCCGCCCACTGCCAGCCGCCATTGTTCGCCGCGAAATCGCCATCGATCAACTGCGACATAAAATAACGCTCCCCATGACGCCAGTCGATAAGTAAGTCCTTGACCAGAAAGCTCGCGGTTATCATCCGTAAGCGGTTGTGCATCCAGCCGGTGGCGTTCAACTGGCGCATCGCCGCATCAACAATCGGGTAGCCGGTGTTGCCGCATTGCCAGGCTTGCAGATGCTTGTCGTTTTCCTGCCACTGCACCTTATCAGTCCAGGCGATAAAAGGGCGATGCTTACAGAGTGCCGGATGATAAGTCATCAGATGGCGATAAAATTCGCGCCAAATCAGCTCACTCAGCCACACGGCCCCCGGCCCACCGTCAAGCGCCTGCGGTTGTTCAGCCAGCAGACGATGCAGACACTGGCGCGGCGATAGTGCGCCAATCGCCAGACACGACGACAAACGACTGGTGCCCTCGATTGCCGGGAAATCGCGCTGCTGCTCATACGCTGCTGCCTGCTGCTGGCAAAACTGACGCAGCCGCGCGATTGCGCTTTTCTCATCAGCCGGGAACAGATTTTCATCAAAATCCTGTTGGGGGTAATCAAGCGTAACCGGATGTGGCGCGACGTCGACGCCTTCACGCGGGTGCGGCGCGGCAACACACTGGGGCAGATCCGCTTTCAACCGGCGCAGAAAGGCGTTTTTAAAGGGCGTAAAGACTTTGTACATCTCATGATTGCCGGTCATCACGCTACCGGGTGCCAGCATCACGCTGTCGTCAAAGCCCTGGCAGGCGACATTCGGTAGCGCTTTTTCGACGGCGGCGTCGCGCTGTCGCTCGTTGAATTCGTATTGATAGTTGTAAAAGAGATGGCTGACTTGCTCGCGCTCGCAGACATCCACCACTGTTTGTACGCTGTCGGTAAAATCCGCCGCTTCCCGGTAAATCAACGGAATGCCTTTTTCCGCCAGCGCCAGTTGTAAGGCGTTGAGATGCGCATTGATAAACGCCGCCTGACGAGGCGCCAGATGATGTTGCTGCCACTGCGCAGGCGTGGCGATAAACAGGGCTTTTACCTGCGCGTTATCGCTGCGACAGGCGGCCGCAAGCGCAAGATTGTCATGTACGCGCAGATCCGCGCGAAACCAGACCAGATGGGTGGTCATACCGCTCCTAATATCCGTAACGTAAGCGCCGCGCCTCTGACCCGGAGTCAACATTGCGTTGCCCGGCCCGGGACGCGTCGGGAAATCCAGTCATATAGTGTTTGAGTAAAGTCTTCGGCGCAAGCCGTGGCTGGGTTGGCTGGCGGTAACGTTTAATCAGTGTGAAGAGTGTTGGCTGCTGCCGGGCATGAAACGTTTTACAAACACCGGGCATCAGCGCCCTGATGTGATTGCACCGCGTATCAATCGCCTGGTGGGCCAGTGCACATGTTTGCCGGGGAGAATGCGATATCGCCGCGAGCGCAAGCCTCACATAGCCGCCGTCAAAACAGACCGATTTCCCGGCCAAATAGGTATGCATGCCCGCAGGAATTTTCTCGCGCATTACGGCTCCTTTTTCTACCCGCAGTAAGTGTAGTCAAAGGCCGCAGGTAAAAAAAAGCCACCGCGAATGCGGTGGCGATGAGGTTTGCTGTGTGTCGTCGATTAATAAAAGTCGCAGCTTACTTTCTCTGCTTGATCCATCCACACCGGTTTTTCACTGGTTTTTGCCCAGACGCGATGCAGATAGCTATAAAAACGTGCGCGGTCTTTCCAGAACAACATTACCGGCAACGCCAGCACACCCGCCAGAACGGCGAAAGCACGTCGCAACAGCACAATATGAGCCGGAAACGCTTTGTATGTGTCCATAATTCTCTCCCCTTTGTCAGGCCGGTAAGCAGCACCGGAAAATTATTAGCCCCCCTGAAAGTCACTAACGTAAAAACCAGGGCGGCACTGAAATCTGGTTAAAATAGTACCGTTTTGTTTGTAATTTTACTACTCATCCGACCACTATTTTTTGTCAATTTCGGCTTTATTTACATTGAGCCGGTAAATAAGTTACAAAATAGTTAAATTAATACTAACCATCAGTTAAATTGTGGATTTTTTGTTAAACATGACAGCCCCACAGAAAAGGGCAATGCGTATATGCACCACTCCGCCAGTTCATTCCGCGTGATTTTTATATTTTTTTTACACTCCGCCCGCCGATTTTTGCGAAATCTTTGCGCCGAAAATCCTACTTTTTCTGCACATCGTTAAATCACCCCGGAGGTGGATTGTGAGTGCAGGCGTAGTAATCGGCATCGTGCTGGTTTTCCTGTTATTGGGCTATCTGGTTTATGCCCTGATCAACGCGGAGGCTTTCTGATGGCCGCTCAGGCGTTTCTTCTGATTGCCAGCTTTCTGCTGGTATTGTTTATCCTCGCGCGCCCGCTCGGTTCGCTGCTGGCGAAGATGATCGCCGGTCAGCCACTTCCCGGTGTGCGCGGTATGGAAAACCTCCTCTGGCGCGGGCTCGGTATCGATACCCGTGAAATGAACTGGCGGCACTATTTACTGGCGATTTTATGGCTGAATATCTTCGGCCTGGTGCTGCTGTTTGCGATGCTGATGCTGCAAGGCATGCTGCCGCTCAACCCACAAAACCTGCCGGGGCTCTCCTGGCATCTGGCGCTGAATACCGCCGTCAGCTTTGTATCCAACACTAACTGGCAGTCATATTCCGGGGAAAGCACCCTGAGCTACTTCAGCCAGATGGCTGGGCTGACGGTACAAAACTTCTTATCTGCCGCGACCGGTATTGCTGTGGTCTTTGCGCTGATCCGCGCTTTTTCACGCCGCAGTATGGAGACACTTGGTAATGCCTGGGTTGATATCACACGTATTACCCTGTGGCTGCTGTTGCCTGTCTCGCTGCTGATTGCGCTGTTTTTTATTCAGCAAGGGGCGCTACAAAACGTTTCGGCGTACCAGGCTTATACCTCGCTGGAAGGCGTGCAACACCTGATGCCGATGGGACCTGTTGCGTCGCAGGAAGCGATCAAAATGCTCGGTACCAACGGCGGCGGTTTCTTTAATGCCAACTCGTCGCATCCGTTTGAAAACCCCACTGCCTTAACCAATTTCGTGCAGATGCTGGCGATCTTCCTGATCCCGGCCGCACTCTGTTTCGCCTTTGGCGATGCGGTTGGCGATCGCCGTCAGGGACACATGTTGCTGTGGGCAATGTCGATTATTTTCGTCGTCTGCGCCGGGATTGTGATGTGGGCGGAATTACAGGGTAACCCGCACTTCCTGACGCTCGGCGGCGATAGCGCCATCAATATGGAAGGGAAAGAGAGCCGTTTTGGCATTCTGGCAAGCAGCTTGTACGCCGTCGTCACCACGGCGGCCTCTTGCGGGGCGGTCAACGCCATGCACGACTCGTTTACTGCGCTTGGCGGCATGATCCCGATGTGGCTGATGCAGATAGGCGAAGTGGTGTTCGGCGGCGTGGGGTCGGGTCTGTACGGCATGCTGTTGTTTGTGCTGCTGGCGGTGTTTATCGCCGGGCTGATGATTGGCCGCACGCCTGAATTTCTCGGTAAGAAAATTGACGTTCGCGAAATGAAAATGACCGCGCTGGCAATCCTTGTCACCCCGGCTCTGGTGCTGATTGGTACCGCGCTGGCGATGATGACCGATGCCGGACGCAGCGGCATGTTCAACCCCGGCATTCACGGCTTTAGCGAAGTGCTGTACGCCGTCTCATCTGCCGCCAATAACAACGGTAGCGCCTTTGCGGGTTTAAGCGCCAATACACCGTTCTGGAACTGTTTGCTGGCGTTTTGCATGTTCTTTGGCCGCTTCGGTGTGATTGTTCCAGTCATGGCGATTGCCGGTTCGCTGGTGGCGAAGAAAATTCAACCGACCAGCTCCGGCACGCTGCCAACGCATGGCGCGCTGTTTATCGGCCTGCTGATCGGCACCGTGTTACTGGTCGGCGCTTTAACCTTTATTCCTGCCCTGGCGCTCGGCCCGGTGGCGGAATACCTGCAATTTTAAGAGTGGCGGAGACGCGTTATATGAGTCGTAAACAACTGGCGCTTTTCGAACCGAATCTTGTTCGCCAGGCGCTGATGGATTCCGTGACCAAGTTAAGCCCGCATGTGCAGTGGCGTAACCCGGTAATGTTTATTGTCTGGATTGGCAGCGTGTTAACTACCCTGCTGGCGCTGGCGATGGCGACTGGTCATCTCGACGGCAGTGCGTGGTTCACCGGCACTATCAGCGTGTGGCTGTGGGTGACGGTTCTGTTCGCCAACTTCGCCGAAGCGCTGGCCGAAGGCCGCAGTAAAGCGCAGGCCAACAGCCTGAAAGGGGTGAAAAAGACCGCGTTTGCCCGCAAACTTCGTGCTCCGCAGCATGACGCGCAAATCGACCATATTCCGGCGGAAGATCTGCGCAAAGGCGATATCGTGCTGGTGGAAGCAGGCGATATTATCCCCTGCGATGGCGAAGTGATCGAAGGCGGCGCGTCGGTGGATGAAAGTGCGATTACCGGGGAATCCGCACCGGTGATTCGTGAGTCCGGCGGCGATTTCGCCTCGGTAACCGGCGGTACGCGCATTCTCTCTGACTGGCTGGTGATCCAGTGCAGCGTCAACCCCGGCGAAACGTTCCTTGATCGCATGATCGCGATGGTGGAAGGCGCGCAGCGGCGTAAAACGCCAAACGAAATCGCGCTGACCATTTTGCTGGTGGCCCTGACGATTGTGTTCCTGCTGGCAACGGCAACGCTGTGGCCCTTCTCCGTGTATGGCGGCACGCCGGTGAGTGTCACCGTGCTGGTTGCCCTGCTGGTGTGTCTGATCCCGACGACTATCGGCGGGCTGCTTTCCGCGATTGGAGTCGCCGGGATGAGCCGCATGCTGGGCGCAAACGTCATTGCCACCAGCGGTCGCGCGGTGGAAGCCGCGGGCGATGTCGATGTGTTATTGCTGGATAAAACCGGCACCATCACGCTGGGTAACCGCCAGGCGTCTGACTTCCTGCCTGCCCAGGGTGTGGATGAAAAAACGCTGGCCGATGCCGCACAGCTCTCCTCGCTGGCCGATGAAACACCGGAAGGCCGCAGTATTGTTATCCTGGCAAAACAGCGCTTTAACCTGCGCGAGCGCGATATGCAAAGTCTGCAAGCGACCTTTGTGCCGTTCACCGCGCAAACCCGGATGAGCGGGATTAACGTGCAGGACCGGATGATCCGTAAAGGTTCCGTTGATGCTATTCGCCGCCATATCGAAGCGAACGGCGGGCACTTCCCGGCAGATGTCGAAGCGCTGGTCGAACGCGTGGCGCGCCAGGGGGCAACGCCGCTGGTGGTGGCCGAAGGAGCAAAAGTGCTGGGCGTGATCGCGCTGAAAGATATCGTCAAAGGCGGCATCAAAGAGCGTTTTGCCCAGTTACGCAAAATGGGGATTAAAACGGTGATGATCACCGGTGATAACCGCCTGACCGCCGCCGCGATTGCCGCCGAAGCGGGTGTCGACGATTTTCTGGCCGAAGCGACCCCGGAAGCCAAGCTGGCGCTGATCCGTCAGTATCAGGCGGAAGGCCGGCTGGTGGCGATGACCGGCGATGGCACCAACGACGCCCCCGCGCTGGCGCAGGCGGATGTGGCGGTTGCGATGAACTCCGGTACGCAAGCGGCGAAAGAAGCGGGCAACATGGTGGATTTGGATTCCAACCCCACCAAGCTGATTGAAGTGGTGCATATCGGCAAACAGATGCTGATGACGCGTGGTTCGCTGACCACCTTCAGTATCGCTAACGATGTGGCGAAGTACTTCGCCATTATCCCGGCGGCGTTTGCGGCGACCTATCCGCAGCTGAATATGCTCAACGTGATGCACCTGCACTCCCCGGCGTCGGCGATTTTGAGCGCGGTTATTTTTAACGCGCTGGTGATTGTGTTTCTGATCCCACTGGCATTGAAAGGGGTGAGCTACAAACCGCTGACCGCCTCTGCCATGTTGCGCCGTAACCTGTGGATCTACGGGCTGGGCGGTTTGATCGTGCCGTTTATTGGCATCAAAGCGATCGACCTTATTCTCACGCTGTTCGGCCTGGTGTAAGAGGAAGTTAAAAATGGCTTTATTACGTCCCGCATTTCTGCTTTTGATACTCTTTACCCTGATTACCGGCGGGCTTTACCCGCTGCTTACCACCGCGCTGGGGCAATGGTGGTTTCACGATCAGGCCAACGGCTCACTTATTCGTGAAGGTGACAACGTGCGTGGTTCACGCCTGTTAGGCCAGGATTTTACCCAACCGGGATATTTTCATGGTCGCCCTTCCGCCACGGCGGACGCGCCTTATAATCCTATGGCGTCTGGCGGCAGTAACCTGGCGGGTAGCAACCCCGAGCTGGATAAAGAAGTGGCGCAGCGCGTCGCGCAACTGCGGGCCGATAACCCGCAAGCGGATACGCATGTTCCGGTAGAACTCATTACCACCTCGGCCAGCGGCCTTGACGGGCAGTTATCTCCGCAGGCCGCTGAATGGCAGATCCCACGGGTGGCGCAGGCGCGTAACCTTCCGGTGCAGGTGGTGGCGAAACTGGTGGCAGAGCATACCTCAACACCGCTGGTGAATTTTATCGGCCAACCGGTGGTGAATGTGGTGGAACTTAATCTGGCGCTGGATGCGCTCAAGGACAAATAAAGCATGACTGATGAGCCTTTGCGCCCCAATCCCGACCGCCTGCTGGAGCATGCCGCCACCGCGCACCGGGGCAAGCTGAAAGTCTTTTTTGGCGCCTGCGCCGGGGTGGGGAAAACCTTTGCGATGCTGCAGGAAGCACAGCGGCTGCGGGCGCAAGGGCTGGATATTCTGATTGGCGTCGTTGAAACCCACGGTCGAAAAGAGACTGCCGCATTGCTGGAGGGGCTGGCAACGCAGCCCGCCCGGCGTATTCATCATCGCGGACGCTTAATTCAGGAATTTGATCTGGACGCCGCCCTTGCGCGGCGTCCGGCGCTTATTTTGATGGACGAACTGGCGCACAGTAACGCGCCCGGCTCGCGCCACCCGAAACGCTGGCAGGATGTCGAAGAGCTGCTGGAAGCAGGGATTGATGTTTTTACCACCGTCAACGTTCAGCACCTTGAAAGCCTCAACGATGTGGTCAGCGGCGTAACCGGGATTCAGGTGCGCGAAACGGTGCCGGACCCTTTCTTTGACAGCGCCGATGAAGTGGTGCTGGTGGATTTACCGCCGGATGACCTGCGCCAGCGTCTGCACGAAGGCAAAGTCTATATTGGCGGTCAGGCGGAACGCGCGATTGAACACTTCTTTCGTAAAGGCAACCTGATTGCCCTGCGCGAACTGGCGCTGCGCCGCACAGCCGATCGCGTGGATGACCAAATGCGCGCCTGGCGCGATCGCCAGGGCGAAGAAAAAGTCTGGCACACGCGCGATGCGATTTTGCTTTGCGTCGGCCACGGTGCCGGCAATGAGAAACTGATCCGCACTGCCGCACGCCTGGCGGCTAAGCTCGGCAGCGCCTGGCATGCGGTGTATGTCGAAACCCCAACGTTGCATAAACTGCCGGAACCGCAGCGGCGGGCGATTTTAAGTTCACTGCGCCTGGCGCAGGAGCTGGGCGCAGAAACCGCCACCCTTTCCGATCCGGCGGAAGACCGCGCCATTTTGCGTTACGCGCGCGAGCATAATCTCGGCAAGATTCTGATTGGCAGACGCAATAAACGCCAGTGGTGGAGCCGGGAATCCTTTGCCGATAAGCTCGCCAGACGCGCGCCGGATCTCGATCTGGTGATTATCGCGCTGGAAGACGCGCCGACTCCCCTGCCCGCCCGCGCCGGGGATATTCGCCCGTTTATGGATCGCTTTCGTGTGCAACTGAAAGGCTGCGTCGTAGCGCTTGCGCTTTGTGCCGCCATTACCCTGATTGCCATGCAGTGGCTGACGGCATTTGATGCCGCCAACCTGGTGATGATCTATCTGCTTGGCGTGGTGCTGGTGGCGCTATTTTTTGGCCGCTGGCCCTCCGCTTTCGCCACGGTGATTAACGTTGTCAGTTTTGATCTCTTTTTTATCGCCCCGCGCGGTACGCTGGCGGTTTCCGATGTGCAATACCTGCTGACGTTTGGCGTAATGCTGACGGTAGGCCTGGTGATTGGTAACCTGACGGCCGGTGTGCGTTATCAGGCGCGGGTGGCGCGCTACCGGGAGCAGCGCACCCGCCATCTGTATGAGATGTCAAAAGCGCTGGCGGTTGGACGTAGCAATCAGGATATCGCCGCGACCAGCGAAACCTTTATCCACTCCACTTTTAATGCGCGCAGCAAACTGCTGCTGCCGGACAGCCACGGTCAGTTGGCGGCTGTGACGCAGACGCACGGGATGACGCCGTGGGATGACGCCATCGCCCGCTGGAGTTTTGATAAAGGCCAGCCGGCAGGCGCGGGCACCGATACGCTGCCCGGCGTGCCGTATCAAATTTTGCCGCTAAAAAGCGATCAAAAAACCCATGGATTGTTGATTGTTGAACCGGCGAATCTGCGCCAGTTAATGATCCCGGAACAACAGCGCCTGCTGGAAACCTTCACCCTGCTGGTCGCCAGCGCGCTGGAACGCCAGGCATTAGCCACCAGCGAAGAACAGGCGCGGCTGGCCAGCGAGCGCGAAAGCATTCGCAACTCGCTGCTGGCGGCGCTGTCCCACGATCTGCGCACGCCGCTGACCGTGCTGTTTGGTCAGGCGGAGATCCTCACGCTGGATCTGGCCAGCGAAGGGTCAGCACATGCGCCGCAAGCCAACGAAATTCGCCAGCATGTGCTGAACACTACGCGACTGGTGAATAATTTGCTGGATATGGCGCGCATCCAGTCTGGCGGCTTTAACCTGAAAAAAGAGTGGCTGACGCTTGAAGAGGTGATTGGCAGTGCGTTGCGAACGCTGGAGCCAGGGCTTGGCGGCCAGCATATTGCGCTCGACCTGCCCGACCCGCTGATGCTGGTGCATGTTGACGGCCCGTTGTTTGAGCGCGTACTGATTAATCTGCTGGAAAATGCGGTGAAATATGCCGGGCATCGCGCCGAAATTGGGATTACCGCGCACAGCACGCCGGACCAGTTAACGCTGAATGTGTGGGATAACGGACCGGGGATCCCTGCGGGCCAGGAAGCGGCGATTTTCGATAAATTCGCCCGCGGGACCAAAGAGTCAGCCATTCCCGGCGTTGGGCTGGGGCTGGCGATTTGCCAGGCGATTGTCGAGGTGCATGGCGGCACCATCGCCGCCCGCAACCGCCCACAAGGCGGCGCGCTGTTTTGTGTTACACTTCCACGGGAAACACCGCCGCAACTGGATGAATTACCTGAGGATCTGTGATCAACGTTCTGATTGTTGAAGATGAACAAGCTATCCGCCGTTTTCTGCGTACCGCGCTGGAAGCCGAAGGGCTGCGCGTCCATGAAGCAGAGACACTTCAGCGCGGGCTAATTGAAGCCGCCACCCGCAAACCGGATCTGGTGATCCTTGATTTAGGGCTGCCGGACGGCGACGGGCTCGACTTTATCCGTGATCTGCGCCAGTGGAGCAAGATGCCGGTGATTGTGCTCTCTGCGCGCGCAGAAGAGAGCGACAAAATCGCCGCGCTGGATGCGGGTGCCGATGATTATCTCAGCAAACCGTTTGGCATTGGCGAATTGCAGGCGCGCCTGCGCGTCGCGCTGCGCCGCCATGCCGCCGCCACACCCGATGAGCCGGTGGTCACCTTTTCTGATATCCGCGTCGATCTGGCTAACCGCCGCATTCAACGCGGTGAAGAAGAACTGCATCTCACACCGATTGAGTTTCGCCTGCTGGCGGTGCTGCTCAATAACCACGGGAAAGTCCTGACGCAGCGCCAGCTGCTTAGCCAGGTCTGGGGACCAAACGCCGTGGAACACAGCCATTATCTGCGTATTTATATGGGGCATTTACGGCAAAAGCTGGAAGTCGATCCGGCGCGTCCTCGCCATTTACTGACGGAAACAGGTATCGGCTACCGGTTTATGCTCTGACGGCGTATCCTTCTGATTTTTGGGAGGGGAATCATGAGTGCCTGGTTAATTTATGCCTTGTTGTCGGCGCTAACCGCTGCGCTGGTGGCCATTTTCGGCAAAATCGGTTTACAACATCTTGATGCCAATACCGCTACCGCAATCCGCGCAGTGGTGATGGCAATTTTCCTGGCTGGCGTGGTAGTGGTTCAGGGCAAGCTGTCGCTGATTTCGACGGTTTTCGCCGACAAAAAAGCGCTGCTGTTTGTGGTGCTAAGCGGCGTAGCGGGTGCGCTGTCGTGGCTGTTCTACTTTATGGCGATCAAAAGCGGGAATGTGTCGCGCGTGGCGCCGATTGATAAGCTCAGCGTAGTGTTTGCGGTGATTCTGGCGGTGGTGCTGTTTGGCGAGAAGGTTTCTCTGATTTCCGGCGCGGGAGTGGCGCTGATCACCGCCGGGGCGCTGATGGTGGCGCTGGGGTAATCGCTAACAGGCAGTAAAAAGGCTCCCGAGGGAGCCTTTTCTTTTCAGTGATTACGCGTTTTTCAGCACTTCGCTGACAATCTCTACCGCTTCTTTTTCGATCTGCTTACGGTGTTCAGCACCGAGGAAGCTTTCACAGTAGATTTTGTAGGCGTCTTCCGTTCCTGACGGACGCGCGGCAAACCAGCCGTTATCGGTCATCACTTTCAGCCCGCCAATCGACGCGCCATTACCCGGTGCGGCGGTCAAACGCGCGGTAATCGGATCGCCTGCCAGTGTGCTGGCGCTAACCATTTCCGGGGAAAGTTTAGACAGTGCGGCTTTCTGCGCGGACGAAGCGGAAGCCTGCAAACGGTTATAACTCGGCGCGCCGAAACGCTCTGCCAGCTCATCGTAGTGCTGCTGCGGGTTTTTCCCGGTGACGGCGGTGATTTCCGCAGCCAGCAGGCACATAATGATGCCATCTTTATCAGTAGACCATGGTGTGCCGTCGAAACGCAGGAACGAAGCCCCCGCGCTCTCTTCGCCGCCGAAGCCGAAGCTGCCATCATGCAGACCATCGACAAACCATTTAAAGCCAACCGGCACTTCCACCAGCTTGCGGCCCAGGTCATTCACCACCCGGTCGATCATCGCCGAGGAAACCAGCGTTTTACCGACGGCAACATCTTTGCCCCACTGCGGACGGTGCTGGAACAGGTAGTTGATGGCAACCGCCAGGTAGTGGTTCGGGTTCATCAGGCCAGCCGGCGTTACAATGCCGTGACGGTCGTAGTCCGGATCGTTGGCGAAGGCCAGATCGAACTTGTCACGCAGCGCCAGCAAGCCCGCCATGGCGCACTCGGAGGAGCAATCCATACGGATAACGCCATCTTTATCGAGATGCATAAAGCGGAACGTCTGATCGACCTGATCGTTAACGATGGTCAAATCCAGCTTGTAGTGCTCAGCAATGCGTTTCCAGTACTCAATACCGGAGCCACCCAGCGGGTCAACGCCCAGTTTCAGACCCGCTTTCTGGATAGCCGCCATATCGACGATATCCGCCAGCCCTTCAATAAACGGCTGTACCAGATCTTTTTCCGTCACATGACCGGACGCCAGCGCGGCATCCAGCGTAATGCGTTTTACGCCTTTCAGACCGTCTGCCAGCAGTGCGTTAGCGCGATCTTCCACCACTTTGGTGACGTTGGTGTCCGCCGGGCCGCCGTTCGGCGGGTTGTATTTGATCCCACCATCTTCCGGTGGGTTATGTGATGGCGTAATAACGATACCGTCAGCCTGCGCGCCGCCGTTTTTGTTGTGAACCAGGATAGCGTTTGAGATGGCAGGCGTCGGCGTGAAGCCGTTATTTTCCTGCACGATAATGTCCACACCGTTGGCTGCCAGCACTTCCAGCACAGAGATAAACGCCGGTTCAGACAGCGCGTGGGTATCTTTACCCACATAGCACGGGCCGGTAATACCGTTTTTCGCACGCTCTTCGGCGATAGCCTGAGCGATGGCGAGGATATGTTGCTCGTTGAAGCTGTGGCGACCTGCGCTGCCACGGTGACCGGATGTTCCGAACTTCACCGCATGTTCTGAATTTCCGACTTCCGGTTTCAGCACGTAATACTGCGCAGTAAGCTGAGCGACGTTGATCAAATCGCCCTGTTGTGCAGGTTGCCCCGCACGCGGATGGTTAGCCATTGCCTGGTCCTTTCAATGCAAGGATTAAATTGTGCCGCAAACTTTTTCAATCAATTCCGCGGGGAACTGCATTGATTGCATGATGTGCTCGATCATGCTGCATTTACGACCCGTATTGGTGTTGGTGATGACCCAGTAAGGGGTGTCCGGCACCTGTTTCGGCTTGGTTTGATTGCCGTTTTGCAAAAGCGTTTGCTCGTTCGCGGCAAAGTATACGCGGGTGCGCCCATGCAGAGACTCGGTGGATTCCGTAAACCCTTTTTCATCCAGTAAGTAGAGTGTAGACAGCACCAGCAGGAAACGATTCACCGCCTTTTTCTGCTCGGCGTATTCATCAGACAGAAGCAGCTCGCGCACGGCACGGACTTTGTCTTTGGCGGTGTTTGTCGGTTTAACCTCAACGGTGCTGACAGTACGCGTCTCTTTTACCGGCGCGAGGGAAGCGGCAGGCTGTGATGATTGAGGAACGGCGGAAAATTTTAACATGCGCCGTAAAATGTCGGATGCGCTCTCGCCAATGTGCTTCGTGTGGCTAGCAATATAACTGTAGAGCTCATCATCAACTTCGATCGTTTTCATCTTAATCCAGTGCGATATCTTATCTGAATACAAGTGTTGGGATTATAAAGTGAAATCTCAACAGCGGATAGCGTCAAACCAGGATGGCGGCAAAAGTAAGAGTAATTCTTAACCTTGCGGCCGGGCGGCAGAATGTTCAACATAATAACCTAACCCGAATCAGTGAAAAAAAGAACTTTGCCATGAAATTGAATACGCGCGCGCAAACTGCGCAACATCCGCACAACAATTCTCCGATCGTCCTTGTTCACGGTCTTTTCGGTAGCCTTGATAATCTTGGCGTGCTCGCCCGTGAACTGGTTCAGGATCATGACGTGTTGCAAGTGGATATGCGTAACCACGGCCTTTCAGACCGCGCTTCAGAAATGAACTACCCGGCCATGGCGCAGGATCTGCTGGATACGTTGAACGCTCATCAGCTCGACAAAGCGACCTTTATTGGTCACTCCATGGGCGGTAAAGCCGTGATGGCGTTAACAGCGCTCGCGCCGGAGCGTATTGATCAACTGGTGGCGATTGATATTGCGCCTGTGGATTACCAGGTGCGCCGGCATGACGAAATTTTTGCCGCCATCAACGCGGTCAGTGATGCAGAAGCATCCACTCGTCAGCAAGCTGCAACCCTGATGCGTGAACATATAAATGAAGAAGGTGTCATTCAGTTCCTGCTGAAATCCTTTGTCGACGGCACGTGGCGTTTCAACGTGCCGGTGTTATGGGAGCAATACCCGCATATTGTCGGCTGGGAAACGGTTCCGGCCTGGAACAAACCGGCCCTGTTTGTTCGCGGTGGAAATTCCCCTTACGTCACTGAAGCCTACCGTGACACGCTGCTGGCGCAGTTCCCACAAGCGCGAGCGCATGTGATTGCCGGTGCCGGCCATTGGGTTCATGCCGAGAAACCCGACGCGGTTTTGCGTGCTATTCGTCGCTATCTCGCTGAAAAGACAAATTGATTAAAAAGGCGGCGACTGGTCGTTTCAACGCGCCCGGTCGTTGGCGTGTCCGTTGTGCTGATGTATGATGGCGCGCTATTCAGCCCGGGCGCGCCGCCCGATTGCTTGTTTTTCCCGTAGTATGCTTAGACCATGGCTAAAGAACAAACGGACCGTACGACACTAGATCTGTTCGCGAATGAGCGTCGCCCGGGACGGCCGAAGACAAACCCGCTCTCGCGCGATGAACAATTGCGCATCAACAAACGCAATCAGTTAAAACGCGATAAAGTTCGTGGGCTTAAGCGTGTCGAATTAAAACTCAACGTGGAAGCCGTCGATGCGTTAAACGAGCTGGCGGAAGCGCGTGATATGAGCCGCAGCGAGCTTATCGAAGAGATGCTGCTGGCGCAGCTGAAGGCATTGCGCGGCTAGCGAATCCTCCGAAACATCATCGAAATAACACTTTCATGTGTCATACAGTGCAGTCCGACGCGATAGCAGTTTCCGCGTGCTTCCCTGTTCTGCTATGATTGCCCTTATCTGTGGGCGTAGCACCACCACCATACTCATTAAGTTTCAAGAGGTTATTTTACTCATGGCAATTACAGGCATTTTCTTCGGCAGCGACACCGGCAACACCGAAAACATCGCGAAAATGATTCAGAGTCAGCTTGGTAAAGACGTTGCCGACGTACATGACATTGCCAAGAGCAGCAAAGAAGATATCGAAGGGTATGACATTCTGTTGCTCGGCATTCCTACCTGGTACTATGGTGAAGCGCAGTGCGACTGGGATGACTTTTTCCCGACGCTGGAAGAGATCGACTTTAACGGTAAATTAGTTGCGCTGTTCGGCTGTGGCGACCAGGAAGATTACGCGGAATATTTCTGCGATGCGCTGGGCACCATTCGCGATATCATCGAACCGCGCGGCGCGACCATTGTTGGTCACTGGCCGACTGCGGGCTACCATTTTGAAGCCTCTAAAGGTCTGGCGGACGATGACCACTTCGTTGGCCTGGCGATTGACGAAGACCGTCAACCTGAGCTGACTTCCGAACGCGTTCAAAAATGGGTAAAACAGGTTCGCGAAGAGTTGCACCTGGACGATATCCTTAATGCCTGAGTTTTTTACGGCGTAATCTGTGGATTACGCCGTATTAATAGATAAAAGCAATGGAAATAATTGCTACAAATTTTTAACTTTTTTCTCCATCGCTGTACAATGAGCCCTGCTAAACTGGGTGCCGCCGTAAAGGACTTTGCTGGCGACACCACGTTTTATAAGCTTACTTTACTTGAGGGCTTGCAGTTTTCATCCAGCCATGGCAGTTCTATAATGAGACGCATTACCCCAGGTGCATTCCTTATAACTTCCGCTAAGGAAGTGAATCGTATAGCAACAGGACAGATTCCGCATGACTGACAACAATACCGCATTAAAGAAGGCCGGCCTGAAAGTCACGCTTCCTCGGTTAAAAATCCTTGAAGTGCTTCAGGAACCGGATAACCATCATGTCAGTGCGGAAGATTTATACAAACGACTGATCGACATGGGCGAAGAGATCGGACTGGCAACGGTTTACCGTGTACTGAACCAGTTTGACGACGCCGGGATTGTGACCCGTCATAACTTCGAAGGCGGCAAGTCCGTTTTTGAACTGACTCAGCAACATCACCACGATCACCTGATCTGCCTCGATTGCGGCAAGGTGATTGAATTCAGTGATGACTCCATTGAAGCGCGTCAGCGTGAAATCGCCGCGAAACACGGCATTCGCCTGACTAACCACAGTCTTTACCTTTACGGTCACTGCGCCGAAGGTGACTGCCGCGAAGATGAACACGCGCACGACGCGAAATAACAGCTTTTGAAGCCTAAAAAGCCAACCTGACGGTTGGCTTTTTTTTGCCTGCAATATCGGCAAAAAAAGAAAAACCCGGCAAGCTCGCGCCGCCGGGTGTAATCACTGCCTCACATTACGCTTTTACGCTGTCGACACGGCTAAAGCGTTTACCGTCCGGGCTGACGGTTCGCACCTGCACTTCCCCGCTCACTTGCGGACGCGCTTTATCGTCGTAGCGCTGCCAGTTTTTGCCGCCGTCGGTTGAAAACTCAACCACCATGCCTGGGAAGCTGGTATTGGCTTCAAGTTTTCCACCCACCACGCGCGCGCCCGGTACTGGCAGGCGGTAATGAACACCAGCCTTATCCAGTTTCGCCAGTTCGCGATGACCTAACAGGTTCGCAAAGCGTTGCCAGTCACGTTCCAGCGCTTTCACATCTACCAGATGTGTCTCACCGCCTTTGTATTCACGTCCGGCTTTGTAATCCTGCTCCCAGCCCGCGCGATGCCATGCACGTTCAGCCACCGAAACCATACGCGGATAAATCATGTACTCCATCTGGTTATCGGTGCGCACCACCTCGCTCCACAGCTGCGCAGAAAGGCCATACGCGCCCGGCCACGGTTTGTCGGATTTCGCGCTAAACGGGTTGCCATCACGATCGAGCGAGGTTTCCGCGTTCTGCGGCATGTTGTCCGGGGCGAAACTGAAAATCTTACGTTCATCGCTAAAACGCGTACCCCAGTAGTAACCGCTTTCGGCCGGGTTGACCTCATTCGGGAAATCGAGATAAACGTAATCAGGGTTAGAGACCACAACGCGGAAGCCTTTGTTCGCCCAGTCATTCACCGAGTCAAAACCGCCCCAGTAGAGCGTATCCCAGAAGTTAACATTGACATGATCGGTGGCGAACACCGACGCGTCTTTGGCATCTTTCAAACCGTCCTGCCACGCCTGCATCGTGTCAATGCCGTGCGCTTTCACCAGCTTGCTGACCTCAACGCCAAAATAGCTGGAGAGATGTTCCACGTCGGCAACTTTGCCCTCTTTGATCATCGCCTGGCAGGCTTGCGATTTCGCCCACGGCTTATCCTGATTGCTCTGATCAATAATGCCTTTGCCCGCTTCCGGTTTTTTCTGATCCGTATAACCGGCGCCCAGATAGATGTTTTTCGCTTCGTCACCGCCAAAATGCCAGGTATTCAGCGGCAGCCCGGCTTCTTTATGCATCTGCTGGATTTCGCCAATCACTTTGTCTACAAAGTTACGCGACGAATCGAGGCACGGGTTGAGATAGCCGGTGCGGTTATAGAACTGCACACCGGTGGTGTTGGAGGTATCCGTCGGATCCAGTAAACGGTACTGGTTCGCCTCTTTCTCTTTACCCTCTTTCATCAGGCGCTCATACCGCGCTTCCATCGAGATTACCGCGGCACGCGCATGAGCTGGCATATCGATTTCCGGGATCACTTCGATTTGTCGCGCTTTGGCGTATTTGAGGATTTCGATGTAATCGGCACGGCTGAAGTGACCGCTGCCGTTGTTATTGCTGTCCGGTCCGGAACCGAGCTGTGGCAACAGGCATGTTTTCTCACTCAAATCATGACAACGTTTACTGCCGATATCGGTCAGTTCTGGCAGACCGGGGATCTCAATGCGCCAGCCTTCATCATCCGTCAGATGGAAATGGAATTTGTTCAGTTTGTACCCCGACATCTGATCTAACAGGCGTAGTACCGCCGCTTTACTGTGGAAGTTGCGACCAACATCCAACTGGATGCCGCGATAATCAAAACGCGGTGCATCTTTCGCTTCAAGCGCGGCAATCTTCATCTCGCCGGTGGCAGGAACGAGCGACAGCAGCGATTGCAGACCGTAGAACACGCCCGCCTGATCGTAGCCGGTCACCACGGTTTCTTTCGCGCCAATATGCAGACGGTACGCGCCAGACACCGCCTCATCGCCGCTAAAGGTGTTGCTGGCAATTTCAGTCCGTAGCGGATAACTGCCCTCTTTCACGCCCAGTAATGCAAAGCGTGATTTCACCGCATCTTGTGCATCGGCACTCAGCGCGGAGAGATCCAGCTTCACCCCCTTACCCAAGTCGACATCCTGCCCGTGGATGTTAACGTGCTGCGGCGTGGGCACAATCTGGCCGCGTAGCGATGCGAGATTTAGCGCTTTCACATCGCTATTTTTCTCAAAGCGCGCCTCGGCAGTCATCAGGATATTTTTGTCGTCCGGTGTGCGTTTCCACTGATTATCAAGCGGCGCAACAAAGCGGGATAAATCTTCCGTGTCCGTATTAGCAATCACTTTCGCCGTCGCGCCGTCGGCGGTGACGTACCAGCGCGGCAGTACATCCGTGATAAACAACTGCCAGTATTCATTGATAATCGGGATCTCTATCGCCTGCTTTGCCGGGAAACCGGTAAATTTGTCGGTCGGCTCCAGCTTATGCAGGTCGCCCATAATATGGGTCACTTTGAACTGATCGTTTGCCACCTCCAGCACCGGACGAATGCTGTGAAAATAGATGGCCCACGCGTTGTCGGTTACCGCGTCGCCATTATTGGTCAGGGTGATCACCGCTTTGTTGCAGGACGCCCAATCGGCGCCGAGTTTCGCGCAGTCAACGCCGTGTTGCGCGGCGAAATTATCTTTCACCGCATAGTTGAGATGAAACTGGCTGATAGCATCAACGGTACTCTGATTCGCCAGCGCCCCAGTGCTGCCCAGCATCGCCAGTACGGCACTGGCGAGCAGACTTAAACGAACTGTTTTCATTACGTATTCCTTGTAGTTTGCCGGGCCGAACCCGGCATGCGCTCATCAGAAAATAGTAAACGGTGCGATAACCATAAACTTCACATCGCGCTCATCCTGGAAGATGTTGCCATAACCACCGCTGTAGCTTGGGATGTCGGAATGGTTGTCGTACTGAGTGAAATGCAGCTTGAACATCGTGCCTTTCGCACGTCCTTCTTGCAGGGTGTAAATTGCATCGAGGCTGTAAGAGGACTCTTTCAGGCGATAGTTCGGATCGTAATAGGCATCTGGCGTTGCCATGTCAGCCGGTTTCGCATCCCAGGCGTAAGCGTAAGACGCGCCCACCGTCCAGCCCGGCAGGTTCCAGTTCTTCAGGTCGTACATTGCGCCGAAGAACACCGCTTTTTCGCCGTTGGCGTTAAAGTCAGAGCGGTTATCCCACCAGATATCCAGCCGACCGTTGGATGAAGCGTAAGTCGGCGTCATACGTTGCAGGAAGTAGCCTTGCTGACCATCGGCTTTTACCCACGTGCCTTCCAGACGCAGATCGACCTGACCGACTTTGTAGCCAAATGTCAGTGCCTGCAGCCACGCCGTACCGTCATAAATATCGTTTACGCCGCCATTACTCACTTTGTCGCGCGTGCCATAGAACTGATAACT
Organism: Kosakonia pseudosacchari; assembly: GCF_900184035.1. Classification (GTDB taxonomy): domain Bacteria; phylum Pseudomonadota; class Gammaproteobacteria; order Enterobacterales; family Enterobacteriaceae; genus Kosakonia; species Kosakonia pseudosacchari. The sequence goes on along the minus strand of NZ_FXWP01000013.1, from coordinate 294,629 downwards.
GGTGCTCAGCGGGCTGCCCGCGATATCGAATTTGTAGCTGGCTTTGGCGAAATATTGATCAACATAACCCTGAGCCTGACCAAACGCGGCTTCCAGGATCAGATCGTTTTTGAAGTCATACTTCGCGCCAATCGAATGCAGGTAATCGACTTTGGTCTTTTTATCGTTTTGATAGAACTTGTCCATCTCGATATGCCACGGCGATTTGTACTCGTTGGTCCACATGTAGGAAAAACTCAACGCCCCGGCATTGCCGTAGTCAAAATTCGCCCCGGCTTCCGCGCCCTGATAAGTACCGGGCATAAAGCTCCAGTGCGGCGCTAACAGCGTCTGGCCGGTTGGCTGGATGTAACCCGCGCGCGCCCATACCGGACCATATTTAAATTTCGCTGCGGCTTTATACAGGCTGACCCCGCTCTTATCACCTGACCAGTCTTCTTTATAGGCTTTATTGCTGGAGGAGAAGGCGATTTCGTTCGGGTGCGCGCTGTCGCCATTTTCCGCCATCTCAATGGCGGTGAAGGCCGCAATATCCAGCCCAAACATATCGGCGGCGTAACCAGACTGGAAATCCAGGTTCGCGTTCCATGTCGAATGGGAAAGGTTGGTTTTGTATTTATCTTCCAGAACATCTTTGCGGTCACGTTCACGCTGCCAGTAATAGATACCGCCCGTGAGCGTGGAATCATCGATAAAGCCTGCTGCATGAGCCTGTGGAGAGACAACCCAGCCCGACATTGCTGTGACACCGGCGATTGCCAGCGCCAGCGTACTACGTTTGCCACTAAACGTACGCATGTGTGATTCCTTCTAGACGTATTTATAAAATCGCCAGAGATAGCGAAAAAAAGACCAAATAGTTTAGGTAGTTACGAAAACCCCCGAATTCACTACCGGCTTAAGACTATTTTTCGCGACGCGAATTATCAATGTTTTTTAGCGGCAAAATGACAGGATTATGACGAAGAGCACATATTACGTAGTGTTTTGAAACATGTTACACAAAACAGGAAAACAACAAACAAAAACCAGCAAAACAAAGAGATTAATGCTAATTGATAGCGATTACACATTGAAATTGACTTTTAAAACCACGAGAATGCTTTCCAGCTGTTCAATGCAGACATCAATAAGAAGATACATTAATTCGCGACGCGAATGTATATAAAGTGTAACAACCTAATCGATAAGCAAAAAAAAACGCCGCTGGAAGCGGCGCTTTAACACAATTGTTTCTGGTTGACTTACTCAGTCACCGATTTTCGCCCAGGTATCACGCAGACCCACGGTGCGGTTGAACACCAGTTTGGAAGCGGTTGCATAACGGCTATCGAGGCAGAAGTAACCTTCACGTTCGAACTGATACGCTTTACCCGCTTGTGCTTCTTTCAGCGACGGTTCCGCATAGCCTTGCTTGATGACCAGCGATTCCGGGTTGATGGTCGCCAGGAAATCTTCGGCAGCGCCCGGGTTCGGCACACTGAAAAGGCGATCATAAAGGCGGATTTCGACCGGCAGCGCATCCTGTGCGCTAACCCAGTGGATAACCCCTTTCACTTTGCGACCATCGGCCGGATCTTTACTCAGCGTTTCCGCATCGTAAGAACAGAAAATCGTAGTGATGTTGCCGTCGGCATCTTTCTCCACGCGTTCAGCTTTGATGACGTAAGCATTACGCAGACGCACCTCTTTCCCCAGCACCAGACGTTTGTACTGTTTGTTCGCTTCTTCGCGGAAATCTGCGCGATCGATCCAGATTTCACCGCTAAACGGCACATCACGCGTGCCCATTTCCGGCTTATTCGGATGGTTCGGCATGCTAACCATTTCGCTGCTGCCCTGCGGGTAATTTTCGATAACCAGTTTCACCGGATCGATAACCGCCATCGCACGCGGTGCGTTTTCGTTCAGATCTTCACGGATGCAGGACTCCAGAGAAGCCATCTCAATGGTGTTGTCCTGTTTGGTAACGCCGATACGTTTGCAGAATTCACGGATAGAGCCAGCGGTATAGCCACGACGGCGCAGACCAGAGATGGTCGGCATACGCGGATCGTCCCAGCCTTCAACATGCTTGTCAGTGACCAGCAGGTTCAGTTTGCGCTTGGACATCACGGTGTATTCCAGATTCAGGCGCGAAAACTCGTACTGACGCGGGTGAACCGGAATGGTGATGTTATCCAGCACCCAGTCATACAGACGGCGGTTATCCTGGAACTCCAGCGTACACAGTGAGTGGGTAATGCCTTCCAGCGCATCGCTGATGCAGTGGGTAAAGTCGTACATCGGGTAGATGCACCACTTGTTACCGGTCTGGTGATGTTCAGCGAATTTAATGCGGTACAGCACCGGGTCGCGCATCACGATAAACGGTGAGGCCATATCGATCTTCGCACGCAGACACGCTTTGCCCTCTTCGAAGCCACCCGCACGCATTTTTTCAAACAGTGCCAGGTTCTCTTCCACGCTGCGATCGCGATACGGGCTGTTTTTACCCGGCGCTGTCAGCGTGCCGCGGTATTCGCGGATCTCATCAGCGGAGAGCTCGTCAACGTAGGCCAGACCTTTGTTGATAAGCTCAATCGCGTATTCGTACAGCTTGTCGAAATAATCCGAGGAGTAGCAGATATCGCCAGACCAGTGAAAGCCCAACCATTGCACGTCGTTCTTAATAGATTCAACGTATTCGATGTCTTCTTTTGCCGGGTTTGTGTCATCGAAACGCAGGTTGCACTGCCCCTGGTAATCTTGCGCGATACCAAAGTTCAGGCAGATCGATTTCGCGTGGCCAATGTGCAAATAACCATTCGGCTCCGGCGGAAAACGGGTATGGACGGTAGTGTGCTTACCACTGGCCAGATCTTCATCAATGATCTGGCGAATAAAGTTAGTCGGGCGGGCTTCTGCCTCACTCATCACAGGTTCCTCAAGGCGTAAACAACGTATAACGGCATATGATCTAATAAGAGGACGCAGGAAACAACCTTTACTTATACAAATCACTGATGCCCAGGAGAAAGGTATTCAGCTACGTCCCGCGCTTGTCGGCAGCGTAAATCTTGCGTGGTCGGTTTAAGGATGACCGGGCTCTCAATCTCATCACCCTGTCCGTTTTGCGGAACATAACCCGGCGCTTCAATACACCAGCCCCACGAGTAGAAATTCGTCCCGTGCAAAAAGAAAATCATATTTTCCCACTGGGATTTTTTCTCCACCTCAATATGCCCTTGCCGATCAGCACGAAACGCTTCCGGCGGTGGATAATACCCCGGCGGTGAACGCCCGGTGCTCACCCACATCATTGCCGTTGAGATCGGCTCCCCGGCCGGATTACGCACATCCACATCATAGTGTGGGCGCAGCGTGGCGTAACGTGGAATACAGCCGCTTAACGTCAGTGCGATACAGAACGCGCAAATTATCCTTTTCATCCTCATCCCCCTAATAAAAGCGACATCAGTATGGCACTGATTAAATGCAAGGCAAAAAAAAGCGGCGGAGGATAATCCCCCGCCGCTTAAGGCATGAAAGCTTACTCAGGAGCCATTAGCCTTTAATTTCAAACAGCGGCGTCTGACCAGCAACCACCGCGCCCTGCGCCTTGATAACCAGGCCGCTAAAGTCGTCGATATTGCTGACCACCACCGGGCTAATCATCGAACGGGCATTGGCGTTGAGGTACTCCAGATCCATTTCGAGGATCGGCTGCCCCGCCACCACTTCCGCGCCTTCTTCAACCAGGCGAGTAAAGCCCTGACCGCCCAGCGCAACGGTATCAATGCCCATATGGACAACGATTTCCGCGCCTTTCTCCGTTTCCAGGCAGAATGCGTGGTTAGTGTTGAAGATTTTCACAATGGTGCCTGCCGCCGGAGAAACCACGATTTTATCCGTCGGTTTCACCGCCACGCCGTCACCCACTGCTTTGCTGGCAAACGCTTCATCCGGCACCTGATCCAGCGCTACCAGTTCACCGGTTACAGGCGATACCAGCTCAGCGATGGTTGTCGCGTTCGGTACCGCCTGCGGCTTTACCGCTGCCGCCGGCGCCGCTGCGGACGCAGCATTACCTGCCGCCGGAACTTCACCAGCCGTTCTCATTGCGTCGGCAATTTTTTCCGCCACGAAACCAACGATAATCTGTACGCCGGTTTTGTTCAGACGAATAACGCCGGATGCGCCAAGACGTTTCGCCATGGACTCATTGACCAGCGAAGAGTCTTTCACCGTTAAACGCAGACGAGTGATACAGGCGTCAATGCCGGTCAGGTTAGAAGAACCCCCAATCGCGGCGATGTACTGACGCGCCAGGCCACTCACATCCTGCTCGGTGTTACCGCTGACATTGACATCCTGACCATCAATTTCATCACCTGCAACGGCCAGTTCACGACCCGGCGTAAGCATGTTGAACTTAGTGATAGCGAAACGGAAAACCACATAATAGATAACAAAGAACACCAGACCTTGCGGGATCAGCATCCACCACTGGGTTGCCAGCGGGTTACGCGAGGAGAGCACCATATCCACCAGACCGGCGCTGAAGCCGAAACCGGCAATCCAGTGCATGCTGGCAGCGATAAATACGGAGATCCCCGTCAGCACGGCATGGATCACATACAGTACCGGCGCAACGAACATAAAGGAGAATTCCAGCGGTTCGGTGATACCGGTAAAGAACGAGGCAAACGCGCCCGCCATCATGATACCCAGCACTTTGGCTTTGTTTTCCGGACGTGCGCAGTGGTAAATCGCCAGCGCCGCACCTGGCAGGCCGAACATCATGATCGGGAAGAAGCCCGCCTGGTAACGGCCAGTGATGCCGACCACCGCTTTACCGGCTTCGATAGACTGCGCGCCACCGAGGAAGTTAGGAATATCGTTAATGCCCGCGACATCAAACCAGAACACGGAGTTGAGCGCGTGGTGCAAACCGACCGGAATTAACAGGCGGTTAAAGAAGGCGTAAACGCCAGCGCCCACGGAGCCGAGTTTCTGAATGCTTTCACCAAACTCCACCAGACCGCTAAATACGACCGGCCAGATATACATCATGATGAAAGCAACAACGATCATCACAAACGAGGTGAGGATCGGCACCAGACGGCGGCCGCTAAAGAAGGAGAGCGCTTTCGGCAGCTCAACGCTGCTAAAGCGGTTATACAGTTCAGCTGCAATAATCCCCACCAGAATACCGACAAACTGGTTTTTGATTTTGCCAAACGCGGCCGGAACTTGATCCGCAGGGATTTTTTGGATCATTGCCACTGCTGCCGGTGAACAGAGCGTGGTCAGAACCAGGAAGCCGACAAAGCCAGCCAGCGCAGCGGCACCATCTTTGTCTTTTGACATACCGTAAGCGACACCCACCGCGAACAGCACGCCCATATTGTCGATAATGGCGGAGCCAGACTGGATGAAAAACGCCGCCAGTGCGTTTTGCCCACCCCAGCCGACCGGGTCAATCCAGTAGCCGACGCCCATCAGAATTGCCGCCGCAGGCAGCGTGGCGACAGGCACCATTAGCGCGCGGCCGATCTTTTGCAGATAACCTAGAATACTCACTTTTATTCCCCCTATGAACCCGATGAGAGCTCACTGAAACAGTCGTTTTTTATTGTGTCACTAACCCTGAAATCACGGCTATTTTCTCACTACCTGACAGAGTGTGTGAAAAATTAATTCGCCTCGCAAATTAAAAGCGTATTTTCTGTGATTAAAATCACTAAGTATCGTCAATCACCCTCCCAATCACTGGCAAACAGGCAAAACTTATTTTATGATTAAAAATATCAGGACGGATTGCTCCCTTCTCTCTGTCGCGAACCAGGTTACGCTTAACGCTGAGTTAGCACGCATTCCGCCAACTTTCTTCATTTAACTTTTGAGGTGAACAATGAGACTGATTCCCCTGGCGACAGCTGAACAAGTCGGCAAATGGGCAGCCCGCCATATCGTCAATCGTATCAACGCGTTCAAACCGACCGCAGACCGTCCGTTTATTCTCGGCTTACCGACCGGTGGAACCCCGCTCACCGCGTACAAAGCGTTAGTTGAGATGCACAAAGCAGGCCAGGTCAGTTTCCAGCATGTTGTCACCTTCAACATGGATGAGTATGTCGGCTTGCCGAAAGATCACCCGGAAAGCTACCACAGCTTTATGCACCGCAATTTCTTCGATCACGTTGATATTCCGGCTGAAAATATTAACCTGCTCGATGGCAACGCGCCGGATATTGACGCAGAATGTCGCCGTTATGAAGAAAAAATCCGTTCTTACGGCAAAATTCACCTGTTTATGGGTGGCGTAGGCAACGATGGGCACATTGCGTTTAACGAACCGGCGTCTTCGCTGGCTTCGCGCACCCGTATTAAAACCCTGACCCATGACACCCGCGTGGCGAACTCTCGCTTCTTTGATGGTGACGTTAATCAGGTGCCAAAATACGCACTGACCGTGGGCGTGGGCACATTGCTGGATGCCGAAGAAGTGATGATCCTGGTGCTCGGCGGTGTTAAAGCACAGGCGCTGCAGGCGGCTGTTGAGGGCAACGTTAACCACATGTGGACCATCAGTTGCCTGCAGTTACATCCGAAAGCGGTCATCGTCTGCGACGAACCGTCCACGATGGAGCTGAAAGTGAAAACGTTGAAATACTTCAACGAGTTAGAAGCGGAAAATATTAAAGGTCTGTAAGTCAGTTCCCGCTCCGCGAGGCGGATCCTGCGGAGTGGTATACCTAGTTAACCGGGGGTAGTTATGTATGCTTTAACCCAGGGCCGGATCTACACCGGCCATGAAATTCTGGATGACCATGCGCTGGTCATCGCCAATGGTCTGATTGAACGCCTTTGTCCGCTGGCTGAGCTGCCAACAGGAATTGAACAACGCTCGCTGAATGGTGCCATCCTTGCCCCCGGTTTTATCGACGTGCAGCTTAACGGCTGTGGCGGCGTACAGTTTAACGACACCGCAGAAGCCGTTAGCGTAAAAACGCTGGAAATCATGCAGCAGGCGAATGAGAAATCCGGCTGCACCAGCTACCTGCCGACGCTGATTACCACCAGCGATGAATTAATGAAACAGGGCGTGCAGGTGATGCGCGATTACCTGGCTAAATACCCGCATCAGGCACTGGGTCTTCATCTGGAAGGGCCGTGGCTGAATATTGTTAAAAAAGGCACGCACAACCCGGAATTCGTGCGTAAACCGGATCCAGCGTTAGTCGACTTCCTGTGCCAGAACGCCGATGTGATCACCAAAGTTACGCTGGCCCCGGAAATGGCGGGCACCGAGGTGATTCGCCAGTTAGCTGACGCAGGCATCGTCGTTTCTGCCGGTCACTCCAATGCCACGCTGAAAGAAGCAAAAGCCGGTTTCCGCGCTGGGATCACGTTCGCCACACATTTATATAATGCGATGCCATACATTACCGGCCGTGAACCTGGTCTGGCAGGCGCAGTGCTTGATGACACAGACGTTTACTGCGGCGTGATTGCAGATGGCCTGCATGTCGATTACGTTAATATCCGTAATGCTAAGCGATTGAAAGGCGACAAACTTTGCCTGGTAACTGACGCGACAGCGCCAGCTGGGGCGAATATTGAGCAGTTCATTTTTGCTGGCAAAACAATATACTACCGTAATGGACTGTGCGTGGACGAAAACGGAACGCTGAGCGGTTCCTCCCTGACGATGATCGAAGGGGTACGAAATCTGGTGGAGCATGTCGGCATTGCGCTGGATGAAGCGCTGCGTATGGCAACACTCTACCCCGCTCGCGCCATTGGCGTTGACGAAAAGCTGGGAAGTCTCGCCGCGGGGAAAGTGGCGAACCTGACGGCGTTCACGCGCGATTATAAAATCATCAAGACCATCGTTAATGGCAACGAGGTCGTCACTGCATAAAGAGACGGTATGACATCAGGCGGACAAGCTCAAATCGGTAACGTTGACCTCGTAAAGCAGCTTAACAGCGCGGCGGTTTACCGCCTGATTGACCAACACGGCCCCATTTCGCGCATTCAAATTGCCGAACAAAGCCAGCTAGCTCCCGCCAGCGTGACAAAAATCACGCGCCAGCTTATCGAACGCGGGCTGATCAAAGAAGTCGATCAGCAGGCCTCCACCGGAGGCCGTCGCGCTATCTCCATTGTTACCGAAACCCGCAGTTTCCAGGCTATCGGCGTGCGTCTCGGGCGTTATGACACCACGCTGACCTTGTACGATTTGAGCAGCAAAGTGCTGGCGGAAGAGCATTACCCGCTGCCCGAACGTACCCAGGAAACGCTGGAACACGCGCTGCTCAACACCATCAGCCACTTTATTGAAACCAGCCAACGCAAAATCCGCGAACTGATCGCGATTTCCGTGATTCTGCCGGGTCTGGTAGACCCGGAAAGCGGGGTGATTCGCTATATGCCGCACATTCAGGTTGAAAACTGGGCACTGGTGGAAGCACTGGAAGAACGCTTCAAATTGACCTGTTTTGTCGGGCATGACATTCGTAGCCTGGCGCTGGCCGAGCACTATTTTGGGGCAAGCCAGGATTGTGAAGACTCCATTCTGGTGCGTGTGCACCGTGGGACGGGCGCCGGGATTATCTCTAACGGGCGTATTTTTATTGGCCGTAACGGCAACGTCGGCGAAATTGGGCACGTGCAAGTCGAGCCGCTGGGCGAACGCTGTCACTGCGGCAACTTTGGCTGTCTGGAAACTATCGCCGCCAATGCCGCGATAGAACACCGCGTTCGTCACCTGTTAGAACAGGGCTACCAGAGTCGCCTGACGCTGGAAGATTGCTCAATCAAGACCATCTGTAAAGCCGCCAACAAAGGCGATGCGCTGGCCTGTGAAGTGATTGAATATGTTGGCCGCCATTTGGGTAAAACCATCGCCATTGCCATAAACCTGTTTAATCCGCAGAAAGTGGTGATCGCCGGGGAAATTGTCGAAGCAGAAAAAGTGCTGCTCCCGGCCATTGAGGCGTGCATTAACACTCAGGCGTTAAAAGCGTTTCGCAAAAACTTGCCGGTGGTACCTTCCGCGCTGGATCACCGCTCGGCGATCGGCGCGTTTGCGCTGGTGAAACGCGCTATGCTGAACGGTCTGTTGCTGCAACGTTTGCTGGAAAACTGACAGCGTCTATCGTTAATACTTATTTTTTTATCCGGACAGTCCATGACCATTCAGAATGTAATCTGTGATATTGACGGCGTGCTGATGCACGACAACGTTGCCGTGCCGGGTGCTGCTGAGTTCATCACCCGCATCCTTGAAAAAGGCATGCCGCTGGTATTGCTGACCAACTACCCTTCGCAAACCGGCCAGGATCTGGCAAACCGCTTTGTCTCTGCTGGGATTGATGTGCCTGCCAGCGTCTTTTATACCTCTGCGATGGCAACCGCCGATTTCCTTAAGCGCCAGGAAGGGAAAAAAGCCTATGTGGTGGGCGAAGGCGCACTGATCCACGAGCTTTACAAAGCCGGTTTTACCATTACCGATATCAACCCAGATTTTGTCATCGTTGGCGAGACCCGTTCCTATAACTGGGAAATGATGCATAAGGCTGCGTTCTTCGTGGCGAATGGCGCGCGCTTTATCGCCACCAACCCGGACACCCACGGGCGCGGATATTATCCGGCCTGCGGCGCGCTGTGCGCCGGCATCGAAAAAATTTCCGGGCGTAAACCTTTCTATGTCGGCAAACCCAGCCCTTGGATCATCCGTGCGGCACTGAATACCATGCAGGCGCACTCAGAACAGACAGTGATTGTGGGTGATAACCTGCGTACCGATATCCTGGCGGGCTTTCAGGCCGGGCTTGAAACCATCCTGGTACTCTCCGGCGTATCGCGCATTGATGATATCGACAGCATGCCGTTTCGCCCGTCGTGGATTTATCCCTCGGTCGCGGAAATCGACGTTATCTAAACTTCACCACGTCTTCGGACGTGGTTTTTTATTTTCACCCCTGCCAAAAAGAACATCATTCAATAAAATGCGCATTATTTTGGCGATTCATCAATAATAGCGTCTTTTGCATACTCTTTTTTCAGCATTCAATAATCATCATTGCACTTTTTACTTTCAGCGCGGTAAAAGGCTTGCGCCCTGCCCCGTTTTTGCGGCATTTTGACTGCAAGCACACAACATTACAGCTTTGCACTCAAGGTTAACGGAGAAGTCTATGTGTTCAATTTTTGGCGTACTGGATATTAAAACCGACGCGGTCGAATTACGTAAAAAAGCGCTGGAATTATCCCGACTGATGCGCCACCGCGGCCCGGACTGGTCCGGTGTTTATGCAAGTGATAAAGCCATTCTGGCGCACGAACGACTCTCTATTGTCGACGTTAACGCCGGGGCACAGCCGCTCTACAACGAAAAGAAAACACATGCGCTGGCAGTGAACGGTGAAATTTATAACCACCAGGCGCTGCGCGCAGAATATGGCGACCGTTACGCATTCCAGACCGGTTCTGACTGCGAAGTGATCCTCGCGCTGTATCAGGAAAAAGGGCCGGAATTCCTCGACGACCTGCAAGGCATGTTCGCTTTCGCGCTGTATGACAGTGAAAAAGATGCTTACCTGATTGGCCGCGACCATATCGGTATCATTCCGCTGTACATGGGCCACGACGAACACGGCAACTTGTACGTGGCGTCAGAAATGAAAGCGCTGGTGCCGGTTTGCCGCACCATTAAAGAGTTCCCGGCAGGCAGCTACCTGTGGAGCAAAGACGGTGAAATCCGCTCTTATTATCAGCGCGACTGGTTTGACTACGATGCAGTAAAAGACAATGTGACCGACAAAGCGGGACTGCGCCAGGCGCTGGAAGATGCGGTGAAAAGCCATCTGATGTCCGATGTGCCATACGGCGTGCTGCTGTCAGGCGGCCTGGATTCTTCGGTCATTTCCGCCATCACCAAAAAATTCGCAGCCCGTCGCGTTGAAGATCAGGAGAAATCAGAAGCCTGGTGGCCACAACTGCACTCCTTCGCTGTAGGTCTGAAAGGCGCGCCGGATCTGAAAGCGGCGCAGGAAGTCGCCAACCATCTTGGCACCGTACACCATGAAATTCATTTCACCGTGCAGGAAGGGCTGGATGCGATTCGCGATGTGATTTACCACATTGAAACCTATGACGTGACGACGATTCGCGCCTCAACCCCGATGTATCTGATGTCGCGTAAAATCAAAGCGATGGGCATCAAAATGGTGCTCTCCGGCGAAGGTTCCGATGAAGTGTTTGGCGGTTATCTCTATTTCCATAAAGCGCCAGATGCCAAAGAGTTGCACGAAGAAACCGTGCGTAAACTGCAGGCCCTGCATATGTTTGACTGCGCCCGTGCAAACAAAGCGATGTCCGCCTGGGGTGTGGAAGCGCGTGTACCGTTCCTGGATAAAAAATTCCTTGACGTGGCCATGCGTATCAACCCGGAAGACAAAATGTGCGGCAGCAACGGCAAAATGGAGAAACACATTCTGCGCGAATGTTTTGAATCCTACCTGCCGGCAAGCGTGGCATGGCGTCAAAAAGAGCAGTTCTCCGACGGCGTTGGTTACAGCTGGATCGATACGCTGAAAGAAGTCGCCGCGCAGCAGGTAACGGATCAGCAACTGGCAACGGCCAGCTACCGTTTCCCGTACAACACGCCAGCATCGAAAGAAGCGTATCTGTACCGTGAAATTTTTGAAGAGCTGTTCCCGCTGGCGAGTGCCGCAGAATGCGTTCCTGGCGGTCCATCCGTTGCCTGTTCTTCCGCGAAAGCGTTTGAATGGGACGAAGCCTTCAAAACCATGAACGATCCGTCAGGTCGCGCGGTAGGTATTCACCAGTCAGCTTATTAATAAGTAATGGTTATTCTTACAGGCCCTGCGGGGCCTGTTGTTTTTTGTGCGCTGATTTAATGAATAAAATCAATTTTCGCCCAATAAAGCGTCATGCTGTTCGCAACCTAACCAAACAGTCACATTCCGGCAATTTTCGATGAAAAAGGTATTGACGCTGTAAGGCCCAATACGCATAATGCGCCCCGCAACGCCGATAAGGTAACGCGAAAAAAGATGGCTACGTAGCTCAGCTGGTTAGAGCACAGCACTCATAATGCTGGGGTCACAGGTTCGATTCCCGTCGTAGCCACCATCTTTTTTGCGGGAGTGGCGAAATTGGTAGACGCACCAGATTTAGGTTCTGGCGCCGCAAGGTGTGCGAGTTCAAGTCTCGCCTCCCGCACCATTCCCAAGTAAGCGTTGCACGGATGGGGTATCGCCAAGCGGTAAGGCACCGGTTTTTGATACCGGCATTCCCTGGTTCGAATCCAGGTACCCCAGCCATCTCTTCTTCGACTCCTGCGAAACGCACTAGTCGTTGGGGTATCGCCAAGCGGTAAGGCACCGGTTTTTGATACCGGCATTCCCTGGTTCGAATCCAGGTACCCCAGCCAGTCGATGACTGGGAAAGCAGTAAAACTTGGCTACGTAGCTCAGCTGGTTAGAGCACAGCACTCATAATGCTGGGGTCACAGGTTCGATTCCCGTCGTAGCCACCATATTTAAGGTCTAATGTTAAAACATTAAGCCTGAAAAAGATTTGTTGGGGTATCGCCAAGCGGTAAGGCAGTGGATTCTGATTCCACCATCCCGAGGTTCGAATCCTCGTACCCCAGCCATCTCAAAGACGTTTGCTTTCGCGAACGCACTTTTGGGGTATCGCCAAGCGGTAAGGCAGTGGATTCTGATTCCACCATTCCGAGGTTCGAATCCTCGTACCCCAGCCAACAAAACAAAAAAGCTCGCTTAGGCGGGCTTTTTTGTTTTCTACACATCCCCGGATGTTGGTAGTTAATCACTGCATAAAACGTATGGTAATTTATCCGCCACTCTCCTCTGAGTCAGCATGATGAACTATCAAAACACTGCCCTGCTAATTTATGCCCCGCTGTATGTACTCTTTGTGGTCACCGGTTTCGGTCTTGCTTTTATGGGCCTCTCCGCACCGATCTTTTATGGTCTCTGTATGGGGTTGGTCTTCCCGGTTGTCATATCCATGCGTCTGCATACGCTGAGCGAAAGCGGCCAGGCTCTGCTGCTGAAGGAGACAACTCACTGGACGGTGTATGTGCAGGGCATTCCGGTGCAGGAAACACGCTCATCGCTGAAAAACCCCTGCTTCTCTACGCCACAGCGCCTGCAGCAATTCTGTATGCGGACACTGCTCACAAGACTCGTGCTGCAAGTTGCGTCTGTCGCGCTACTGGTGCAACAGGCCAGCGCAAACCCGCTCTCCACGAGCTATGGGACGGCAGCCTTCGTGGCGCTGATTATTCTGCTGGTGCCGCTTTACCGCACAGTGCGGTTGCTGCGCAAAATGCACAATGGCGAATGGGCACTGCAACAGGTTGAAGGGATTGACGGGTATCAGGCCTTTTTTATCGACAAAAAAGGCGCGCACACGGCACTGGATAAATTATTGGCAATTATGTGAGTACTGCGGGCGCTGCGCCCGCAGACCTTTTACAATCCTAATGCGTACTTCAGCGCCTGCCGTTTCAACACGCCTGCGCGTTCCGCCGCCATCAGACCGATATTACGCAGCAGTCGCACCGGGCCGAGGGAGTTACTAAACCCGGCGTAAAACAGATCCATCCCGCTTTGCATAATAAAGTTATCCGCCATACGCCGCGTTTGATAGCGTTTTAGAATCTGCTGACTGGCCCAGACTTCACCGTGCGTACGCGCACTGGTCAATACATCCAGCAACGCATCCACATCGCGATACCCCAGATTAACGCCCTGCCCGGCCAACGGATGAATGGTATGCGCCGCGTCTCCCACCAGCGCCAGCCCCGGCCTGACATACTGCAGCGCATGACGGCGAGTCAGCGGAAAAGAGGCTGCGGCGACAGGTTTAACAGCACCTAAGCGCGCCGGGAAATGTCGGGCAATCTCTTGCTCCAGTTGCACCATCGTCAATGTCTGTAACTGGCGGATACGCGCCGGGCTGTCATACCACACCAGCGATGCCCAGTTATCAAACAGCGGTAAAAAGGCATGCGGGCCATCAGGCGTAAAATGCTGCCAGGTGCTGTCACCCGCTTCGTGTTCGCATTGAACAGTGATAAGCATGCAGGATTGCTGATACTGCCAGGCGTGAATGCCAATCCCCGCCGCTTGCCGTACCCAGGAATTCGCGCCATCGGCCCCTACCACCAGCTTCGCCGTTAACGTGTCACCATCCGCAAACGTTAATTGCTGATGCGCATCGTGCGCATGCAGCGCGGTTAATTCTTTCGCCGTAAGTAGCGTTACCTGCGGGTGCGCCTGTAACGCCTCCCACAACGCACGCTGTAGCACCGTGTTTTCCACCATATAACCGAGCAGCGGCAACTTCAGCTCGCGAGCGTCGAACACCACATGCGCATTTTCCCACTCCCAAGTTTCCAGTTGCCGATATGGATGGCAGCGCATGGCCTGAATGTTCTCCCAGACGCCCAGGCCTCGCAGCAACGCCACCGATGCGGCACTGATTGCCGAAATGCGTACGTCCGGCGGCAACGTTGCATCAAACGCCGCGGGCTCCTGTTTTTCAATCACGGTCACGGCAAAACCATGTTGCGCCAGCCCCAGTGCCAGCGCTCCGCCGACCATTCCGCCGCCGACGATAGCAACTTCAGTGGATTGATTTGTCATGGCTACTTATCCTTCAACGATAATCCGTCAAGTTTACCGGATTTTTTACCCCTTGAGGCTGACAACCGTCATACTGGTCAGCACGCGACCAAAGCATTACAATACGCGGCCTGCAATCCTGGCTGATACCCGTCATACTCAGCGTATACGAACTTAAGCAAGAGCAAGTCGATGACAAAAAAACTCCACATAAAAACCTGGGGCTGTCAGATGAACGAATACGATTCATCGAAGATGGCCGATCTGCTGGATGCCACTCACGGCTATCAACTGACCGAGGTGGCGGAAGAAGCGGATGTGCTGCTGCTTAATACCTGCTCAATCCGTGAAAAGGCTCAGGAAAAAGTCTTCCATCAGTTAGGCCGCTGGAAGCTGCTGAAAGAGAAAAACCCCGATCTGATTATCGGTGTTGGCGGCTGCGTAGCGTCTCAGGAAGGCGATCATATTCGCCAGCGCGCGCACTATGTCGACATTATTTTTGGGCCGCAAACCCTGCACCGCTTGCCGGAAATGATCAACTCCGTACGCGGCACCCGTAGCCCGGTAGTCGATATCAGCTTCCCGGAAATTGAAAAATTCGATCGCTTACCGGAACCGCGTGCCGAAGGCCCGACCGCGTTTGTATCAATAATGGAAGGCTGTAACAAATACTGCACTTACTGCGTGGTGCCTTATACCCGTGGTGAAGAAGTCAGCCGCCCTGCCGACGATATCCTGTTTGAGATCGCGCAACTGGCGGCACAGGGCGTACGCGAAGTGAACCTGCTTGGCCAGAACGTGAATGCCTGGCGTGGTGAAAACTACGATGGCAGCATCGGCACCTTTGCTGAATTGCTGCGCCTGGTCGCCGCTATTGATGGTATCGACCGCATCCGTTTCACCACCAGCCATCCGATTGAATTCACCGATGACATTATCGAGGTCTATCGCGACACCCCGGAGCTGGTGAGCTTCCTGCATCTGCCTGTGCAGAGTGGTTCTGACCGCATACTGAACCTGATGAGCCGCACGCATACCGCACTGGAATACAAAGCGATCATCCGTAAGCTGCGCGAGGCGCGGCCGGACATTCAGATTAGCTCCGATTTTATCGTCGGCTTCCCGGGTGAAACCACCGAAGACTTCGAAAAAACCATGAAGCTGATTGCCGATGTTAACTTCGACATGAGCTACAGCTTTATCTTCTCCGCACGCCCGGGCACGCCCGCTGCCGATATGGTAGATGATGTGCCGGAAGAGGAGAAAAAACAGCGCCTGTACATTCTGCAAGAGCGTATTAACCAACAGGCGATGGCCTGGAGCCGCCGTATGCTCGGCACGACCCAGCGCATCCTGGTAGAAGGTACTTCGCGTAAGAACATCATGGAGCTGTCCGGCCGCACCGAAAATAACCGCGTGGTGAACTTCGAAGGCAAGCCGGAGATGATCGGTAAATTTGTCGATGTGGAAATCGTCGATGTCTACCCGAACTCCCTGCGCGGCGTGCTGGTGCGTACCGAAGAGGAAATGGGACTGCGCGTGGTGGAATCACCGCAATCTGTTATTGCCCGTACGCGTAAAGAGAACGATCTCGGCGTCGGTCTGTACCAACCATAATGCCACCGGCCTGCCCTATCTGGCAGGCCTTGCTTTTCCCCTCGCCGACCCCAACATCTTGCGCAATGCTTGCGACTTCTTTATATGCCGTGAATAATTCCCTAATGGGCATAGCCCTCGACACATCGAAAAGAGGAACAGTTTGAATATAGATACGCGTGAAATTACCCTTGAGCCAGCGGACAACGCACGTCTGCTAAGTCTGTGCGGCCCGTTTGACGACAACATCAAACAACTGGAGCGGCGACTGGGCATCGAAATCAACCGCCGCGATAATCACTTCAAACTCACCGGACGCGAAATTTGCGTTAATGCCGCGGCCGATATTCTGCGCACCCTGTATGTCGATACCGCCCCAATGCGCGGTCAGATCCAGGATATCGAACCGGAACAGATCCATCTGGCTATCAAAGAAGCGCGCGTGTTGGAGCAGAGCGCCGAAAGCGTGCCGGAGTACGGCAAAGCAATTCATATCAAAACCAAGCGTGGCGTGATTAAACCGCGCACGCCGAACCAGGCGCAGTACGTCGCCAATATTCTCGACCACGACATCACCTTCGGCGTGGGTCCGGCGGGCACCGGTAAAACCTACCTTGCCGTCGCCGCTGCGGTGGATGCGCTGGAGCGTCAGGAAGTGCGCCGCATTCTGCTGACACGCCCGGCGGTAGAAGCGGGTGAAAAACTCGGCTTCCTGCCCGGCGATCTCAGCCAAAAAGTCGATCCTTATCTGCGCCCACTGTATGACGCGCTGTTTGAGATGATTGGCTTTGAACGCGTCGAAAAGCTGATTGAGCGTAACGTTATTGAAGTCGCGCCGTTAGCCTATATGCGCGGCCGTACGCTAAACGACGCGTTTATCATTCTTGATGAGAGCCAGAACACCACCATCGAACAGATGAAAATGTTCCTGACGCGTATTGGTTTTAACTCCAAAGCGGTGATTACCGGCGATGTCACGCAGATTGACCTGCCGCGCAACACCAAATCCGGTTTGCGTCACGCCATTGAAGTGCTGGCGAACGTCGACGAAATCAGCTTTAACTTCTTCCACAGCGAAGATGTCGTACGCCATCCAGTGGTTGCCCGTATCGTTATTGCCTATGAAGCGTGGGAAGAAGCCGAACAGAAACGTAAAGCAGAACTGGCCGCCGAGCGCAAACGCGAAGCCCAGGAGCAGGAGCAGAAATGAGTCAGGTGATCCTTGATCTACAGTTGGCGTGTGAAGATAACAGCGGCCTGCCGGAAGAAGCGCAGTTCCAGAAGTGGCTTGACGCCGTTATTCCGCAATTTCAGGAAGAAGCGGAAGTCACCATTCGCCTGGTCGACAATGCGGAAAGCCACGAACTGAACCTGACCTACCGCGGGAAGGATAAGCCGACTAACGTGCTCTCTTTCCCGTTTGAAGCACCGCCAGGGATCGAAATGCCGCTACTTGGTGATTTGATTATTTGCCGCCAGGTTGTGGAACAGGAAGCCCAGGAGCAAGGCAAACCGCTGGATGCTCACTGGGCGCACATGGTGGTGCACGGCAGTTTACACCTGCTCGGTTACGACCATATCGCAGACGATGAAGCCGAAGAGATGGAAGGGATCGAGACAGATATAATGCTTGCTCTGGGCTATGAGGATCCGTACATTTCCGAGAAAGAGTAAGTTGGCGCGCAGATTACTGCGCTCCACTCACTATAAATGCCGTCCGGCGCTGAGTTTACGCGCGACGAGCGACAGATTAACCAACACGAGAACCCACACGACGCCATGAGCGACGATAACTCACACAGTAGCGACAACACCAACAACAAAAAGGGATTCTTCTCCCTTTTACTCAGCCAACTCTTTCACGGCGAACCGAAAAACCGTGATGAACTGCTGGAACTGATCCGAGACTCCGGGCAGAACGAGCTTATCGACAACGATACGCGCGACATGCTGGAAGGGGTAATGGATATTGCGGACCAGCGCGTTCGCGACATCATGATCCCCCGCTCCCAAATGATTACCCTGAAACGCAACCAGACGCTGGACGAATGTCTCGATGTCATTATCGAGTCTGCCCACTCGCGTTTTCCGGTGATCAGCGAAGATAAAGATCACATCGAAGGGATCCTGATGGCTAAGGATTTGCTGCCTTTTATGCGCAGCGATGCCGAAGCGTTCAGCATGGAAAAAGTGTTACGCCAGGCGGTAGTGGTGCCGGAAAGCAAGCGTGTCGATCGCATGCTGAAAGAGTTCCGTTCCCAGCGCTACCATATGGCTATCGTTATTGATGAGTTCGGCGGCGTGTCCGGTCTGGTGACGATTGAAGATATTCTCGAGCTTATTGTCGGCGAAATCGAAGACGAATATGACGAAGAAGAGGATATCGATTTCCGCCAGCTTAGCCGCCATACATGGACAGTACGCGCACTGGCACCAATTGAAGATTTCAATGAAACCTTCGGCACCCACTTCAGTGATGATGAAGTAGACACCATTGGCGGTCTGGTGATGCAGGCGTTTGGCCACTTGCCTGCGCGCGGCGAATCGATTGACATTGATGGTTACCAATTCAAGGTCGCTATGGCTGATAGTCGACGTATTATTCAGGTCCATGTCAGAATGCCGGATGATTCTCCGCAACCGAAACTGGATGAGTAATGTAAATGGTATTTGCCGCATTGTTTGAGCGCCAGCGCATACGTCTGCTGCTGGCGTTGTTATTCGGAGCCAGCGGAACGCTGGCTTTTTCTCCTTATGACTTCTGGCCCGCCGCACTTATCTCCCTGATTGGTCTACAGGGTTTAACCCTGAATCGCCGCCCGTTACAGGCTGCCTGGATTGGCTATTTCTGGGGGCTTGGTCTGTTTGGTAGCGGTGTGCACTGGGTGTATGTCAGTATCGCCCAGTTCGGCGGCATGCCAGGCCCGGTCAATATTTTCCTTGTGGTACTGCTGGCGGCCTATTTGTCGCTCTATACCGGGCTGTTCGCCGGTATTTTGTCGCGTCTGTGGCCGCATACCACCTGGTTGCGCCTGGCCGTTGCCGCACCGGTCGTCTGGCAAATTACCGAGTTCCTGCGCGGCTGGGTGCTGACCGGTTTCCCGTGGCTCCAGTTTGGTTACAGCCAGATAGATGGGCCGCTGAAAGGCCTTGCACCGGTGCTTGGCGTTGAAGCAATCAATTTCTTACTGATGGTGGTGAGCGGTCTGGTGGTGCTGGCGGTAGTGCAACGTCGCTTGCGCCCGCTGGTTGTCGCCGTTGTGCTGTTCGCTCTGCCCTTCCCGCTGCGTTATATCCAGTGGTATCAACTGCTGCCGGAGCGCACCACTCAGGTGTCGATGGTGCAGGGGAACATTCCACAATCGATGAAGTGGGACGAAAACCAGTTGCTCAATACGCTGAAAATCTACAGCGAAGCCAGTGAGCAAGTGATGGGTAAATCGCAGTTGATCATCTGGCCGGAGTCCGCCATTCCTGATCTGGAAATTAACCAGCAACGCTTTTTAAGCGCCATGGATAATCTGCTACGGGCGAACAACAGTACGCTTATCACCGGGATTGTCGATGCACGTCTCAATAAGCAAAACCGCTACGATACCTACAACACCATCATTACACTGGGCAAAGACAACGCGTATAGCTACAGCTCAAGCGATCGCTACAACAAAAACCATCTGGTGCCGTTCGGCGAATTTGTACCGCTGGAGTCGATTCTGCGCCCGCTGGCACCGTTCTTCGATTTACCGATGTCCTCCTTCAGCCGTGGCGCTTATGTACAACCTCCGCTGACGGCTCATGGGCTAACGCTGACGGCGGCAATCTGCTACGAAATCATCCTTGGCGAGCAGGTGCGTGATAATTTCCGCCCGGATACTGATTTCCTGCTGACCATCTCGAACGACGCCTGGTTTGGCAAATCCATCGGCCCGTGGCAGCACTTCCAGATGGCGCGGATGCGTGCGCTGGAGCTGGCGCGACCGCTGTTGCGTAGCACCAATAACGGCATCACTGCGGTCATTGGCCCGCAGGGTGAAATCCAGGCGATGATCCCGCAATTTACTCGCGAAGTATTAACCGCGAAGGTGACGCCCACCTCTGGTCTCACGCCGTATGCCCGCACGGGCAACTGGCCGCTGTGGATTATCACCGTGCTGCTGGGCTTTGGCGCCCTGGTGATGGGCTTGCGTCAGCGCCGCCGTTAATCCCTTTCCCCGCTGTTCTGCCCGGTGACTGTCTGCTTGCCGGGCATCCTCTCTTCGCTACGCAAAATTTACGATTAAGCCGTTTTTGGCATGCGGTTTGCTTATATCTATCAGGCAGCTATGAAATCCGCTTATGTGCAACTTACGTCGCACCAACAGGAAACAGTAGCAGCACCAATCTGGTGCAATGGGAGATTTTTGCCTCTAAACGGTGCGGCGCGCCTCGCAAAAATAAACAATACCGCAGCAAAATCTTTACATTAAGCCAGACTGAATGTAACAAACACACACACGACACTGCACGATATTGTCGCAGAACAACAAAAACACAATACACACAATGGGTATCAATACGCGTCTCTGGCGCTGACGATAAAGGAGTCTGGATATGCAATTACGTAAACTGGCCGCCGCGATGCTGGTGATGGGACTGTCCGCCGGTCTGGTGCATGCTGAAGATGCAAAACCTGCCGACGCAGCGCCGGCCGATCAACAAGCTACGCTGGCTAAAATTGCTAAAAACGGCGTTATCGTCGTCGGTCACCGCGAATCTTCCGTACCGTTCTCCTACTACGACAATGAACAAAAAGTCGTGGGTTACTCCCAGGACTACTCCAACGCTATTGTTGAAGCCGTGAAGAAAAAACTGAATAAGCCGGATCTGGCGGTAAAACTGATTCCAATCACTTCACAAAACCGTATCCCGCTGCTGCAAAACGGCACCTTCGATTTTGAATGTGGTTCCACCACCAATAACGTTGAACGTCAGAAACAAGCGGCGTTCTCTGACACCATTTTCGTGGTTGGCACGCGTCTACTGACCAAAAAAGGCGGCCCAATTAAAGACTTCGCTGACCTGAAAGGCAAAGCCGTGGTGGTAACTTCCGGTACTACGTCGGAAATTCTGCTGAACAAGCTGAACGACGAGAAGAAAATGGATATGCGTATTATCAGCGCGAAAGACCATGGCGACTCGTTCCGTACGCTGGAAAGCGGCCGTGCGGTGGCCTTTATGATGGATGACGCGCTGCTGGCGGGTGAACGTGCGAAAGCGAAAAAACCGGACAACTGGGACATCGTTGGTACACCGCAATCAAAAGAAGCCTATGGCTGTATGCTGCGTAAAAACGATCCGGAGTTCAAAAAGCTGATGGATGACACCATCGCGCAGTTGCAGACATCCGGTGCCGCGGAAAAATCCTTCGATAAATGGTTTAAAAACCCAATTCCGCCAAAAAACATGAACCTCAATTTCGATCTCTCTGACGATATGAAAGCGCTGTTCAAAGAACCGAATGACAAAGCTCTGAACTAATTAAAACCATTAGGGGCGGGTTTACCTGCCCTCTCGATTGTCGAAGTAGCACGGACAGACTATATGCTGAGTGGTCGTTCCCCACTCAACACGAAAACTCGCTCTTCATACAATCTTCGAGGGTAGCGCTGCTACCCTTTTTTTTCCGGAGTAGATTTATGTCCATAGACTGGAACTGGGGAATATTCCTTGAACAGGCCCCGTTCGGCAACACCACCTATCTTGGCTGGCTATGGAGTGGTTTTCAGGTCACCATCGCGCTTTCCGTGACGGCCTGGATTATCGCTTTCCTGGTCGGTTCCCTGTTTGGCATCCTGCGCACCGTCCCTAACCGTTTCTTGTCCGGCATTGGCACCCTATATGTCGAACTGTTCCGCAACGTGCCACTGATCGTGCAGTTTTTCACCTGGTACCTGGTGGTACCGGAACTGCTGCCAGAAGATATCGGCATGTGGTTCAAATCAGAACTGGATCCGAATATCCAGTTCTTCGTCTCCTCAATGGTCTGCCTGGGGCTGTTTACTGCAGCGCGCGTTTGCGAGCAGGTACGCGCCGCGATTCAGTCGCTACCGCGCGGCCAGAAAAACGCCGGTCTGGCGATGGGGCTGACGCTGCCGCAAACCTACCGTTATGTATTGCTGCCTAACGCCTATCGCGTGATTGTGCCGCCGATGACATCGGAGATGATGAATCTGGTAAAAAACTCAGCCATCGCCTCCACTATCGGCCTGGTGGACATGGCTGCGCAGGCAGGGAAATTGCTGGATTACTCGGCACATGCCTGGGAATCGTTTACGGCAATCACCGTTGCGTATGTATTAATTAACGCTTTCATTATGTTGGTGATGAACCTGGTTGAACGCAAAATTCGCCTGCCGGGCAATATGGGGGGCAAATAATCATGTACGAATTTGACTGGAGTTCAATCGTCCCTTCGTTGCCGTACCTGGTCGCGGGTCTGATCGTCACGTTGAAGATCACGGCGATTGCGATTGTTGTCGGTATCGTCTGGGGAACGCTGTTGGCGGTAATGCGCCTGTCCACTTTCGCCCCGCTGCGCTGGTTCGCCAAGAGCTACGTTAACGTGTTCCGCTCCATTCCGCTGGTGATGGTGCTGTTGTGGTTTTATTTGATCGTGCCGGGTTTTCTGCAAAACGTGCTCGGCCTGTCACCCAAAACCGATATCCGCCTGATTTCAGCGATGGTGGCCTTTTCAATGTTTGAAGCGGCCTACTATTCAGAAATCATTCGCGCAGGCATCCAGAGTATCTCCCGTGGGCAGTCCAGTGCCGCACTGGCGTTGGGTATGACGCACTGGCAGTCTATGAAACTCATCATCCTGCCGCAGGCGTTTCGCGCCATGGTTCCGTTGCTGCTTACGCAGGGCATTGTGCTGTTCCAGGATACCTCGTTGGTCTATGTCCTGAGCCTCGCGGACTTCTTCCGCACCGCATCTACTATTGGCGAGCGCGATGGTACGCAGGTTGAAATGATCCTGTTTGCTGGTGCTGTCTATTTTGTTATCAGTTTGAGTGCTTCGCTGTTGGTCAGCTGGCTGAAGAAAAGGACCGTCTAATGATTTCCCTGAAAAATGTTTCTAAATGGTATGGTCACTTTCAGGTGTTGACCGATTGTTCCACCGAAGTGAAAAAAGGCGAAGTGGTTGTGGTTTGCGGGCCGTCCGGCTCCGGTAAATCCACGCTGATTAAAACCGTCAACGGTCTGGAACCGGTGCAGAAAGGCGAGATTGTCGTCAACGGCACCAAAGTGAATGACAAGAAAACCGATCTGGCGAAGCTGCGTTCTCACGTCGGGATGGTGTTTCAGCACTTTGAATTGTTCCCGCACTTGTCGATTATCGAAAACCTGACGCTGGCACAGGTAAAAGTGCTGAAGCGTGATAAAGCCGCTGCACGGGAAAAAGGGCTCAAGTTGCTGGAGCGCGTTGGTTTGTCAGCGCATGCGAATAAGTTTCCGGCGCAACTCTCAGGCGGTCAGCAGCAGCGCGTGGCGATTGCGCGTGCGCTCTGTATGGATCCGGTGGCAATGCTGTTTGATGAGCCGACTTCCGCACTCGATCCAGAGATGATCAACGAAGTGCTGGACGTGATGGTCGAGCTGGCGAACGAAGGCATGACCATGATGGTGGTGACCCACGAAATGGGCTTTGCCCGCAAAGTGGCGAACCGGGTGATCTTTATGGATGAAGGGAAAATTGTCGAGGATTCAGAGAAAGACGCTTTCTTCGATAACCCGAAATCCGAACGTGCTAAAGACTTCCTCGCAAAAATTCTGCATTAACAACCTGCGCCTGCCCACACCGGGCAGGCGCTTTTTTTGGATTACGGTTCAAACGGGCGGCGCTGGAATTGGTCATGTCCGCATTTCGGGCATAATGGCAACACATCCGGCGTGTAAACCGCCAGATGAAAGTGGCACTTCTCACAGACCAGATTCCCAAGCCCTACCACTTCGCCGCTGTGATACACGCCGTGGTGATTGAGATCCTGGAACACTTCGCGCCACTCAAGCTGGGTTTTATCGGTGATATCTGCCAGCTCCTGCCAGATACTCTCTTTAATCACTCGCATAAACACGCTGTCGGTGACTTCTTCCTGGCTTTCGCTGTAACTGAGGGCGAACTCTTCCAGATCGCGGCGAATGGCGCGCATCAGCTCGTCAACCTCGGTACGCGTTAACTCGCCGGTCTTCGCCACGCGCAGGCGCGCTTGTTCAACCAATACGTCAATATCTCGCTCTCCATTGCGTAGACGCTCGGTCAACGCCGCTACCAGTTCACGGTAAAAATGAGCAACCTTGTTCATCGTTTCGCCTCCCGGTTCAGTAACTCTCTCTAATGGTAGACGTTATTTCTTGCTCTCAGTGCCGACTCGCCCGCACTGTCGACAAAAAATTAGCCGCCAACGGCTGCGGCAATTTCATTCCCGCCTCGCGGAAAGGCTGTTTTGAGAGTGGCGTTTGGGCTATGCTATGCCTTTCGAAAAATCACGTAACAACGCTACATTTGTAGCTGTAGCAAAAACAGGACTACTGGCTGCCATGCAAGAGCAATACCGCCCGGAAGAGATAGAATCCAAAGTACAGCGCCACTGGGAAGAGAAGCGCACATTTGAAGTCACTGAAGACGAGAGCAAAGAGAAATACTATTGCTTGTCGATGCTCCCCTATCCTTCTGGCCGACTACACATGGGCCACGTCCGTAACTACACCATCGGCGATGTGATCTCGCGTTATCAGCGCATGCTGGGTAAAAACGTGCTGCAGCCGATTGGCTGGGATGCGTTTGGTCTGCCGGCTGAAGGCGCGGCGGTAAAAAACAACACCGCACCAGCACCGTGGACTTACGACAACATCGCGTACATGAAAAACCAGCTTAAAATGCTGGGCTTCGGCTATGACTGGAGCCGCGAGCTGGCGACCTGCACCCCGGAATATTACCGTTGGGAACAGAAGTTCTTCACCGAGCTGTACAAAAAAGGGCTGGTTTACAAGAAAACCTCTGCGGTGAACTGGTGCCCGAACGACCAGACCGTGCTGGCGAACGAACAAGTTATCGACGGTTGCTGCTGGCGCTGCGATACCAAAGTTGAGCGTAAAGAGATCCCGCAGTGGTTTATTAAAATCACCGCTTACGCCGACGAGCTGCTGAATGATCTGGATAATCTGGATCACTGGCCGGATACCGTGAAAACCATGCAGCGCAACTGGATTGGCCGTTCTGAAGGCGTGGAGATCACTTTCGACGTGCAGAACAGCGACCAGAAACTGACGGTCTACACCACTCGCCCGGACACATTTATCGGCGCAACTTACCTTGCCGTTGCAGCGGGCCATCCGCTGGCGCAACAGGCTGCCGCGAGCAAACCGGAGCTGGCGTCCTTTATCGACGAATGCCGTAACACCAAAGTTGCGGAAGCCGATATGGCGACGATGGAGAAAAAAGGTGTTGATACCGGCCTGAAAGCCGTTCATCCGCTGACCGGCGAAGCCATCCCGGTATGGGCGGCTAACTTTGTGCTGATGGAGTATGGTACTGGCGCGGTGATGGCCGTTCCGGGTCACGATCAGCGCGACTACGAATTTGCGACCAAATATGGCCTGCCGATCAAACCGGTTATCCTGAACGCCGACGGCACTGAGCCGGATCTTAGCGAACAAGCGATGACCGAAAAAGGTGTGCTGTTTAACTCCGGCGAGTTCGACGGTCTCGATTTTACCGCGGCTTTCAACGCCATTGCCGACAAACTCGCGGCCAAAGGCGTGGGCGAGCGCAAAGTGAATTTCCGTCTGCGCGACTGGGGCGTTTCCCGTCAGCGTTACTGGGGTGCGCCCATCCCGATGGTGACGCTGGAAGATGGCACGGTGATCCCAACACCGGAAGATCAACTGCCGGTGATCCTGCCGGAAGATGTCGTCATGGACGGCATCACCAGCCCGATCAAAGCCGACCCTGAGTGGGCGAAAACCACCGTTAACGGCCAACCGGCGCTGCGCGAAACCGATACCTTTGACACCTTTATGGAGTCTTCCTGGTACTATGCGCGTTATACCTGCCCGCAGCACAACGAAGGCATGCTCGACCCGAAAGCGGCTAACTACTGGCTGCCGGTAGATATTTATATTGGCGGCATCGAACACGCCATCATGCACCTGCTCTACTTCCGCTTCTTCCACAAACTGATGCGCGACGCGGGCATGGTGAATTCCGATGAGCCTGCGAAGCAGCTGCTGTGCCAGGGCATGGTACTGGCTGACGCATTCTATTACGTGGGTGAAAACGGCGAGCGTAACTGGGTTTCGCCGAAAGATGCCATTGTTGAACGTGACGAGAAAGGCCGCATTGTCAAAGCGACCGATCCGGCAGGTCACGAGCTGGTTTATACCGGCATGAGCAAAATGTCCAAGTCGAAAAACAACGGTATCGACCCGCAGGAAATGGTCGAGCGTTACGGCGCGGACACCGTGCGTCTGTTCATGATGTTTGCATCACCAGCCGATATGACGCTGGAGTGGCAGGAATCCGGTGTGGAAGGGGCAAACCGCTTCCTGAAACGCGTCTGGAAACTGGTTTACGAACACACCGCTCAGGGTGCGGTTGCCGCGCTGGATCTAGCTGCGCTGAGCGAAGATCAGCAAGCCCTGCGCCGCGACGTGCATAAAACCATTGCTAAAGTTTCCGATGATATCGGTCGCCGTCAGACCTTTAACACCGCTATCGCGGCGATTATGGAGCTGATGAACAAACTGGCGAAAGCGCCGCAGGAGAGCGAACAAGATCGCGCCCTGCTGCAGGAAGCTCTGCTGGCGGTTGTACGTATGCTCAACCCGTTCACTCCGCACGTTAGCTTCACGCTGTGGCAGGCGTTGGGCGGTGAAGGCGATATCGACAACGCGCCGTGGCCAGTGGCTGATGAAAACGCGATGGTGGAAAACACCACGCTGGTCGTCGTCCAGGTCAACGGTAAAGTGCGTGGTAAAATTACGGTTGCCGTCGACGCGACAGAAGAACAGGTGCGTGAACGTGCAGGCCAGGAACATCTGGTCGCAAAATATCTTGATGGCGTGACCGTGCGTAAAGTGATTTACGTACCGGGTAAACTGCTTAATCTGGTCGTTGGCTAAGCGCGGGAGGAAGCGTGCGATATCTGGCTACATTGTTCGTATCACTGGCGGTGCTCATCACCGCCGGATGTGGCTGGCATCTGCGTAATACCACGCAGGTGCCGAGCGAAATGAAAACGATGTTCTTTGATTCAGGGGATCCGAATGGCCCACTGAGCCGCGCGATCCGCAGCCAGTTGCGTCTGAATGGTGTCGAACTGCTGGAGAAAACGTCCACACGTCAGGATGTGCCTTCTCTGCGTCTGGGCGCTGTCACGTTCTCCCGTGACACGGCTTCTGTTTTCCAGGATGGCCGCACTGCGGAATATCAAATGGTGCTGTCCGTAAACGCCAGCGTACTGATCCCGGGTCATGATATTTACCCGATCAATACCAAAGTTTATCGTTCCTTCTTTGATAACCCGCAAACGGCACTGGCGAAAGCCGCAGAGCAGGAGATGATCGTTCAGGAGATGTACGACAAAGCAGCCGAACAACTGATTCGTAAGCTGCCCAGCGTACATACGGCAGATGCGAAAAGCACGCAGGACGCCGCCACCTCGACGACCGGCTCCGCTTCCACGCAACCGGGTAGCTAATGCTCAGGTTGTATCCGGAACAACTCCGCGCGCAGCTTAATGAAGGGCTGCGCGCGGCGTATTTACTTCTCGGTAATGATCCGCTGCTGTTGCAAGAGAGCCAGGACGCTGTGCGTCAGGTCGCTTCTGAACAGGGCTTCATCGAACACCACACCTTCACACTGGATGCCAGCACAGACTGGGATGCGATTTTCTCCATCTGCCAGGCATTGAGTCTGTTCGCCAGCCGCCAGACGTTGCTGTTACAGCTGCCCGAAAATGGCCCAAACGCTGCTATCAATGAACAACTGGCAAAGCTGGTCAGCCTGCTGCACGACGACCTCATTTTAATGGTCCGTGGGAACAAACTGACCAAAGCGCAGGAAAACGCGGCATGGATAACGCAGTTAAATAACCGCGCCGTGCAAGTAAGCTGCCAGACGCCGGAACAAGCGAACCTGCCGCGCTGGGTTGCTGCCAGGGCGAAGCAAAACAAGCTGGAACTGGACGACGCGGCCAATCAGTTACTTTGTTATTGCTATGAAGGAAACTTACTGGCACTGGCGCAAGCGCTGGAGCGCCTGGCGCTGCTGTGGCCGGATGGCAAACTCACCCTGCCCCGCGTGGAACATGCAGTGAACGACGCCGCGCACTTTACGCCATTCCACTGGGTTGATGCGCTACTGGCGGGCAAAAGCAAACGCGCGTTGCATATTCTTACCCAGTTGCGGCTGGAAGCCTGCGAACCGGTGATTCTGCTACGTACCGTGCAACGCGAATTGCTGTTGCTGGTGACACTGAAACGCCAGTCAGCACATACACCACTGCGTGCGCTGTTTGATAAGCATCGGGTGTGGCAAAACCGCAGGGGTGTTACGGGTGATGCGCTTAATCGCCTGAGCCTCGATCAGTTACGCCAGGCGGTCCATTTGCTGAGCCGTATTGAGCTGATTGTGAAGCAGGATTTTGGTCAGTCGGTGTGGAGCGAGCTTGAAGGGCTTTCTCTGCTACTCTGTCATAAGGCACTGGCAGACGTTTTTATTGATGGTTGATATGAATCAGTTGCAGGCACTGTTTGGCGGTACTTTCGATCCGATCCATTATGGACACCTGAAACCTGTGGAAGCGCTGGCGAACCAGATTGGCCTTTCCAGGGTAATCATCATGCCCAATAACGTGCCGCCGCACCGCGCACAGCCAGAAGCCAGCAGCCAGCAACGCAAAAAAATGGTCGAGCTGGCCATCGCCGACAAACCCTTATTCACCCTTGATGAACGCGAACTTCGCCGCGATACGCCATCGTACACGGCGCAAACCTTGCAGGAGTGGCGGGAAGAGCAAGGCCCTCAACACCCACTGGCGTTTATCATCGGTCAGGATTCACTGCTGACCTTCCCGACATGGCACCATTACGAGACCATTCTGCATAACTGCCATCTGATTGTTTGCCGCCGGCCCGGTTACCCGCTGACAATGGAGCAGGAAGCGCATCAGCAGTGGCTGGAAGCCCATCTCACCACCAATCCTGAAGAGCTGCATACTTTACCTGCGGGACGGATTTACCTTGCCGAAACGCCATGGTTCAACATCTCGGCAACGCTTATCCGTGAACGGCTGGAACACGGCGAAAAGTGTGATGATCTGCTTCCCGAGTCCGTCATGTCGTATATCAACGAGCAGAGTTTGTACCGCTGATCACCACCGTCATGGCAGCGATTAGCCGATCATTTTCCTCTTCGCTTCGCACCGCCACACGGTAATAGCGCGTATCGAGCCCTGGGTAATTGGCGCAGCTACGAATCAAAATGTGGCGGGAAAGCAATGCGCGTTGTAACTCCACATCCGGCACGTCACAGCGCATAAAAAGATAGTTTGCACAGCCAGGCCAGACCGTTAACCCCGACAGCGCGTTCAATGCGGAGAACAGACGCGGACGTTCGTTTTTGATCCAGTTCCAGCTTGCCTGCTGATAATCGCTGTCCTGCAAAATCACCTCACCGGCGAGCGCAGCAAAGGCATTGATGGACCACGGCATCTGCGCGTCGCGCATAGACCGGACTTGCTGTGCGTTGCTGCCCAGCACATACCCCAATCGCAAACCAGGAATAGCGTAAAATTTGGTGAGTGAACGCAGCACCCAAACATGCGGATTTTGCGCCAGATAAGGAATAAAGCCTTCGCGTTCGGGAATAAAATCCATAAAGGCTTCGTCGAGAACAAGCGTAATCCCCAGCGCTTTGCAACGTGCGGCAATCGCGTGCAGCAAGGCATCGTCCGGCAACAAACCGGTGGGGTTATTCGGTGTACAAAGAAATAAACAGTCGAGATCGGCGGTAAGTGCGCCCAGCAGCGCATCAGTAAGCTGCCAGCCATCAATTTCACGTAATGAATAGTCGCTAATTGCGCACCCCACCAGTGCCAGCGCCCGGCGATATTCCGCAAACCCTGGTGTTATCAGCATCGCTTTACGTGGCTTAAGCATGTTGACCAGCGCAAAGATCGCTTCCGTTTCACCATTTCCGGCAAGTATCCATGAAGCCGGAACCTGGTGATGCGTCGCCAGTACCTGATGCAGGCGCTGATACTCAACATCCGGATAGCGCTCGGCGATCGACAGATTATTCCGCAATGCATGTTTAAGCGATGCCGGCATGCCGGCCGGGTTAATGTTGGCGCTGAAATCTAGCAACTGCTCTGCCGATATCCCCAACAGTTCTGCCGCCTCACGCGTGTTGCCACCGTGCGCGCTGTGAAACAAAGCCATCTTCCGCTCCGGTTAAAAGCCGTTATCTTAAACGAAAAAGAGACTGTGATTGAGGGCGCGATGGTAAACTTTGCCCACAAATCCAGACAGGAGACCATCATGCGACTCTGGCTGATACGCCACGGAGAAACCGAAGCGAATGTCGCCGGGCTTTATAGCGGCCATTCACCGACTCCGCTGACACCAAAAGGGCTGGCGCAGGCGAAAACCCTGCGTGATTTACTCGCGCATGTGCCCTTCGATTATGTGCTTTGTAGCGAACTGGAGCGCGCGCAGCAGACGGCCGCGCGCGTGCTGGAATCGCGCGCGCTTGCCGTACATACCACACCGTTACTCAATGAGATGTTTTTCGGCGACTGGGAAATGCGCCATCATCGCGATTTAACGCGAGAAGACCCGGAAAGCTACGCGGCCTGGTGTACCGACTGGCAGCACGCCGTTCCCACCAATGGTGAAGGGTTTCAGGAATTTTCTGCACGAATTGAGCAAGTTATTGCGCTGCTTGCCGATATAAAAAGTCAGCACAAGAATGTGTTGGTTGCCAGCCATCAGGGGGTATTGAGTTTGTTGATCGCCCGCTTACTCGGCATGCCTGCTGCATCGCTGTGGCATTTTCGTGTTGATCAAGGGTGCTGGAGCGCTATTGATATCCATGATGATTTCGCCACGCTGCGGGTATTAAATAGCCGGGCAGCATGGCACGCTGACGATGTATAGCGTGTTTTTCATGCATCCTATTCACACCGCTGATTCGGCCATTGACACACCCTCACAGGCTGCTATCCTCCGCGCGCAGAGATTGTTTTACAAAATTGGCAATGCAATCGCGCGCCCGTGATGGGATGATAGCCAACTTTTAAACTTGCCGGATCTCTCTTACCCCGGCAATCGATGCAGTTCAGGTATAATGTCAGGCCGTTCATTAACAGTACATTTTTCACTCACCCCAGGGGGAACACTTGCAGGGTAAAGCACTCCAGGATTTTGTTATCGACAAAATTGATGACCTGAAAGGTCAAGATATCGTTGCCATTGACGTTCAGGGTAAATCCAGTATCACCGACTGCATGATTATCTGCACCGGCACATCGACTCGCCACGTTATCTCTATTGCGGATCACGTTGTGCAGGAATCGCGTGCAGCCGGCATGATGCCGCTGGGTGTCGAAGGTGAAAGCGCCGCGGACTGGGTCGTTGTCGATTTAGGCGATGTGATTGTCCACGTTATGCAGGAAGAGAGCCGTCGCCTGTATGAGCTGGAAAAACTCTGGGGTTAATGCGTGAAACTGCAACTGGTCGCCGTCGGCACAAAAATGCCGGACTGGGTACAGACAGGTTTTAGTGAATACCTGCGCCGCTTTCCAAAAGATATGCCGTTCGAGTTAATCGAAATTCCGGCTGGAAAGCGCGGCAAGAACGCAGATATCAAACGTATTCTCGATAAAGAGGGTGAGCTGATGCTGGCCGCGGCTGGCAAAAATCGTATCGTTACCCTCGATATTCCGGGTAAACCCTGGGATACGCCGCAGCTGGCAAACGAGCTGGAGCGCTGGAAGCAAGACGGACGCGATGTCAGCTTGCTGATTGGCGGGCCGGAAGGGTTATCCCCGGCCTGCAAAGCGGCGGCAGAACAAAGTTGGTCACTCTCTGCGCTAACGTTACCTCACCCGCTGGTGCGCGTGCTGGTTGCCGAAAGCTTGTATCGCGCATGGAGTATTACCACCAACCATCCTTACCACCGTGAGTAACGACGAGTCTTGGGTAGATTAAGCAGCGGATGAAATTACAGAATTCTTTTCGCGACTATACGGCTGAGTCCGCGCTGTTTGTGCGCCGGGCGCTGGTCGCTTTTACGGGGATTTTGCTGCTTACCGGCGTGCTGGTAGCCAACCTTTATAACCTGCAAATCGTCCGTTTTGCGGACTACCAGACCCGCTCCAACGAAAACCGCATCAAGCTGGTGCCTATCGCGCCAAGCCGCGGCATTATCTACGATCGCAACGGCACGCCACTGGCGCTGAACCGCACCATCTACCAGGTCGAGATGATGCCGGAGAAAGTCGATGATGTGCAGCAAACGCTGGATGCCCTGCGTGATGTGGTCGATCTGAACGACGATGATATCGCCAACTTCAAAAAAGAGCGCTCACGTTCGCACCGCTTCACCTCCATTCCGGTAAAAACTAACCTGACGGAAGTGCAGGTGGCGCGCTTTGCGGTGAACCAGTACCGTTTTCCCGGCGTTGAGGTCAAGGGCTATAAGCGCCGGTTTTATCCCTATGGTTCCGCGCTGACGCACGTCATTGGCTACGTGTCGAAAATTAACGATAAAGATGTCGAACGGCTGGATAAAGAGGGCAAACTGGCGAACTACGCCGCCACCCACGATATCGGCAAGCTAGGCATTGAGCGCTATTACGAAGATGTGTTGCACGGTCAGACCGGCTATGAAGAGGTGGAAGTCAACAACCGCGGCCGTGTGATCCGTCAGCTCAAAGAGGTGCCTCCGCAGGCCGGTCACGATATCTACCTGACGCTGGATTTAAAACTGCAGCAGTATATCGAAACACTGCTCGCTGGCAGCCGTGCGGCGGTGGTGGTAACCGACCCACGCAATGGCAGCATTCTCGCACTGGTATCGATGCCCAGCTACGATCCGAACCTGTTCGTCGATGGCATTTCCAGCAAAGATTACTCTTCACTGCTAAACGATCCGAATACGCCGCTTATCAACCGCGCAACGCAAGGGGTTTACCCGCCGGCGTCCACGGTGAAACCGTATGTGGCCGTTTCCGCCCTCAGCGCCGGGGTGATCACGCGCAACACCAGCTTGTTCGATCCCGGCTGGTGGCAATTACCTGGCTCGGAAAAACGTTATCGCGACTGGAAAAAATGGGGGCACGGCCACCTGAATGTTACCAAGTCGCTGGAAGAGTCCGCCGATACCTTCTTCTATCAGGTTGCCTATGATATGGGCATTGACCGCCTTGCAGAATGGATGGGCAAATTTGGCTACGGTCACTATACCGGCGTTGATCTCTCGGAAGAGCGCGCCGGGAACATGCCAACCCGCGAATGGAAGCTGAAGCGCTTTAAAAAGCCGTGGTACCAGGGTGACACCATCCCTGTGGGGATCGGCCAGGGTTACTGGACGGCTACGCCATTGCAGATGAACAAAGCAATGATGACGCTGATTAATGACGGCATTGTTAAAGTACCGCATCTACTAATGAGCACGGTAGAAGATGGCAAGCAAGTGCCGTGGCAACAGCCAGCACAGCCGCCGGTGGGGGATATTCACTCCGGCTACTGGGAGATTGCCAAAGACGGGATGTATGGTGTAGCCAACCGCCCGAACGGTACGGGTCATAAGTACTTCGCCAACGCGCCATACAAAGTCGCGGCGAAATCCGGTACCGCCCAGGTCTTTGGTTTGAAAGCCAACGAAACCTATAACGCCCACCGTATTGCGGAACGCCTGCGCGACCATAAATTGATGACGGCGTTCGCCCCTTACGATAACCCGCAGGTCGCCGTGGCGGTCATTCTGGAAAACGGTGGCGCAGGTCCGGCGGTGGGTACGATTATGCGCCAGATCCTTGACCACATTATGCTTGGCGATAACAACACCGAGCTGCCAACGGAAACCCCGTCCGCGGCAGCAGTGGAGGACCAATAACATGACGGATAATCCGAACAAGAAATCGTTCTGGGATAAAATCCACATCGATCCGGTGCTGCTGCTGATTATCCTCGCGCTGCTGTTTTACAGCGCGATCGTTATCTGGAGCGCCAGCGGCCAGGATATCGGTATGACCGAGCGCAAAATCGGCCAAATCGCCATGGGGCTGATTATCATGGTTATTCTGGCGCAGGTGCCACCAAGGGTCTATGAAGGATGGGCGCCCTATCTCTACATTTTCTGTGTGGTGTTGCTTGTCGCGGTGGATGCTTTCGGCGCTATTTCAAAAGGCGCGCAGCGCTGGCTCGATTTGGGCGTGGTGCGTTTCCAGCCTTCGGAAATCGCCAAAATAGCCGTCCCGTTGATGGTGGCGCGTTTTATTAACCGCGATGTCTGCCCGCCTTCGCTGAAGAATACCGCTATCGCGCTGGCGCTGATTTTCGTGCCGACGCTGCTGGTTGCGGCGCAACCGGATTTGGGCACCTCCATCCTGGTGGTGCTCTCCGGGTTATTTGTGCTGTTTCTTTCCGGGTTAAGCTGGCGGTTGATTGGCATTGCCGCCGTGCTGGTGGCGGCGTTTATCCCGGTGCTGTGGTTCTTCCTGATGCATGATTATCAGCGTCAGCGCGTGATGATGCTGCTCGATCCGGAAACCGATCCGCTCGGCGCGGGCTATCATATTATTCAGTCAAAAATCGCCATCGGCTCCGGCGGTCTGAGCGGTAAAGGCTGGCTGCATGGAACGCAGTCACAACTGGAGTTTCTGCCCGAACGCCATACCGACTTTATCTTTGCCGTGTTGGCGGAAGAGCTGGGCCTCATCGGCATTCTGATTTTGCTCACACTATATGTGTTGCTGATTATGCGTGGGCTGTGGATTGCCGCCCGTGCGCAAACCACGTTCGGACGTGTCATGGCCGGTGGTTTAATGTTGATTTTGTTCGTTTATGTGTTCGTAAATATTGGTATGGTGAGTGGTATCCTGCCGGTGGTGGGCGTACCGCTGCCACTGATCAGTTACGGGGGTTCTGCCCTGATCGTACTCATGGCCGGGTTTGGTATCGTTATGTCGATCCATACCCACAGGAAAATGTTGTCAAAGAGCGTATAAGAGGTGGGCAATGCGTAAGCAATGGCTTGGGATCTGCATAGCAGCAGGATTACTGGCGGCATGTTCGAACGATGATGGTCAGCAGCAGACGACCGTAGCGCCGCAACCTGCGGTGTGTAACGGCCCTGTCGTTGAAATTAGCGGTGCGGGGCCTCATTATGAAGCGCCTGTCGCCATGGCGAATCAGGATTATGAGCGCGACGGTAAGCGCTACAAAATCGTGCAGAATCCGGCGAACTTCAGCCAGGCGGGATTGGCCGCTATTTATGATGCCGAACCCGGCAGTAATTTGACCGCCTCCGGCGAAGCGTTTGATCCGATGCAGCTTACCGCGGCACATCCGACGCTCCCTATTCCAAGCTATGCGCGTATCACCAACCTGGCGAATGGTCGCATGATCGTGGTGCGTATTAACGACCGCGGCCCTTACGGTAACGATCGCGTGATTTCCCTGTCGCGCGCCGCAGCGGATCGACTGAACACCTCTAATAACACCAAAGTGCGTATTGACCCGATTATCGTTGCGCAGGATGGCTCCCTTTCCGGCCCGGGCATGGCATGTACGAAAGTCGCACAGCAAACCTACGCATTGCCTGCGCGTCCCGATCTGGGCGGCGGTCTCGGCAGCGTCTCTTCGGCTCCGCAGCCTGAAGAACCACAGGGCAATGTACACGCTATCAGCAACGATACGCTGAAAAGCGACGATACGACCGCCGCGCCAGTACGTAGCGGCGGCTTCCTGGGTGCGCCGACCCCACTCGCCTCTGGTGTACTGGAAGGAAGCACTGATACTTCCGCCGCAACAGCAGCGCAGCCGGCAACAACACCGGTAACGCCAACGGCTATGCAGACCGCTCCGACTGCGCAAACTTACACACCAACGCGTACTTCTCCCGTTACAGCACCTGGCTCGGTACAGGGCAACGTACATACGGCCGCGCCTGCCAGTAGCGCTGCGGCGGCAAGCAGTGGCGGTTATATGGTGCAGGTGGGTGCCGTTAGCGATCAGACGCGTGCTCAACAATACCAGCAACGCCTGGCGCAGCAGTTTGCGGTGCCTGGTCGCGTCACGCAAAACGGCGCTGTCTGGCGCGTACAGTTAGGGCCGTTCAGCAATAAAGCGGACGCCAGCGCCTTGCAGCAGCGCCTGCAAAACGAGGCGCAGTTGCAGTCATTCGTTACGAACTCCCAGTAAGCTTGCGAAGGCGTCTGGCTTTGTCAACTTATGTCAGCAACATTAACAAAGTCATGCTGAAAGTCAGATGCCTGCAAGTATAGCTTTTGCTATAGTAAGGCACTTTTTTTAACTCCATCACGGATGTCGTTGTTCGACCATGAAGACCACTTTTTCCGTTCGTTTTATGCAGCGCCTGGCGCTCACCACGGCGCTGGCTGCAGCCTCTCTTTCCGCTGCGCATGCCGATGACCTGAATATTAAGACCATGATCCCGGGTGTTCCGCAGATTGACGCGGAATCCTATATCCTGATCGACTATAACTCCGGCAAAGTGCTCGCTGAGCAAAACGCCGATGCGCGCCGCGATCCGGCAAGTCTGACCAAGATGATGACCAGTTATGTCATTGGCCAGGCTATGAAAGCGGGCAAATTCAAAGACAGCGATCTGGTCACGATTGGTAACGATGCCTGGGCCACCGGCAACCCGGTGTTCCGTGGTTCTTCGCTGATGTTCCTGAAACCTGGTATGCAAGTGCCGGTTTCCCAGCTGATTCGTGGTATCAACCTGCAATCCGGTAACGATGCCTGCGTGGCGATGGCCGATTATGTGGCGGGCAGCCAGGATGCGTTTGTCGGCCTGATGAACAACTATGTTAAAGCGCTGGGCCTGCAAAACAGCCACTTCCAGACCGTACACGGCCTGGATGCCGATGGGCAGTACAGCTCCGCGCGTGACATGGCGCTGATTGGCCAGGCGTTGATCCGCGATGTACCGAACGAATACGCCATTTATAAAGAGAAAGAGTTCACCTTTAACGGCATTCGTCAGACCAACCGTAATGGCCTGCTGTGGGATAACAGCCTGAATGTCGACGGTATTAAGACCGGTCACACCGATAAAGCGGGTTATAACCTGGTAGCATCGGCAACCGAAGGCCAGATGCGCCTGATATCTGCTGTGATGGGTGGTCGCACGTTTAAAGGCCGTGAAACCGAAAGTAAGAAACTGCTGACCTGGGGCTTCCGTTTCTTTGAAACCGTAAACCCGATCAAAGCCGGTAAAGAGTTTGCTTCAGAGCCAGCATGGTTTGGCGACAGCGATCGCGCTTCGCTGGGCGTTGATAAAGATGTTTACCTGACCATTCCACGCGGCCGCATGAAAGATCTGAAAGCCAGCTATGTGCTGAACACCAGCGAGCTGCACGCGCCGCTGCAGAAAAATCAGGTGGTTGGCTCTATTAATTTCCAGCTGGATGGTAAAACCATCGAACAGCGCCCACTGGTGGTACTGCAGGAGATCCCGGAAGGCAATTTCTTCGGTAAAATCATTGATTACATTAAATTGATGTTCCATCACTGGTTTGGCTAAAAATTGAACACTTGAAAGTGTGATTTCCATCCCCATATACTTAGCATCTCAGAAAAACTCCTGCCCTTGCGGCAGGAGTTCTTATTTTTTACGCCGGAGCTGACATGAAAACCAATCTTAAAGAACTGCTTGAATTCCCGACTCCCTTTACTTACAAAGTGATGGGTCTGGCGAAACCAGAGCTGGTTGATCTGGTGGTTGAAGTGGTACAGCGCCATGCGCCAGGTGATTACTCTCCGCAGGTAAAACCGAGCAGCAAAGGCAATTACCACTCGGTATCCATCACCATCAACGCAACGCACATTGAGCAAGTTGAGACGCTGTACGAAGAACTCGGCAATATCGAAATTGTTCGTATGGTGCTGTAATTGTTCATCACGTTACCCGGAGCCATTCGGGTAACGTCTTCGCTGTGATATACTTCCCCCACTCTTTTTCTCCCCCGGGGATGCCGTTTTGTCTCAGGACACCATTCTTATCCGCAATCTTGGCTTGCAGCCCTATGATCCTGTTTCTCGGGCAATGCATGAATTCACCGATGCTCGCGACGAGACAACGCCGGATGAAATCTGGCTGGTAGAACACCATCCCGTCTTTACACAAGGCCAGGCCGGTAAGGCCGAACATGTGCTGGCTCCGGGTGATATTCCGGTGATCCAGAGCGATCGCGGCGGTCAGGTAACCTACCATGGGCCAGGCCAGCAGGTAATGTATGTTTTAATTAACCTGAAGCGGCGAAAAGTGGGCGTTCGCGAGCTTGTCACGCTGCTGGAAAATACGGTTATCAATACGCTGGCAACACTCGGGATTAACGCACAGGCGCGCGCTGACGCGCCGGGTGTATATGTGCAGGGCAAAAAAATCTGTTCGCTGGGTCTGCGCATCCGCAAAGGATGCTCATTCCATGGCCTGGCGCTGAATATCGATATGGATTTAACACCCTTTATGCGCATCAACCCTTGCGGGTACGCTGGTATGGAAATGACGCAGGTCAGCCAGCTGGTGGAAAATAGCGATATGGATAAATTAAGGACGATTCTTACCCAGCAATTTTTAGCGCTACTAAACAATCCACCACATCAATATATGAGCGCTTAATATATCATGTACAGAAGCCCGCATTTTGTGCGGGTAGGTATTTATTTGGCCTGTTAGCGCTTTACAATAGAAGCCATATTCTCTATTTTCAACCTGCCTGCTCTGTCGGGATAATTAGTATTAAAGCACGTTGGCAGGCTTTGTATACGCGCTCCAGGCCAATCTTTTTTGCGTGTATTGTCTGGCCTCGCGATAAAAAACTACGTCATGATGACGAGAGACAGGATGTTTACCCAAGTTAATAATCAACAAAAAAAATAAATTCAACTATCATTCAGGTTTTGAATGAATACGGAGCACAAGCGTGGATAATAATAACCTGCAGGAAAAGCGAATAACCGTGCGCCCCGACGATGATAAGCCGCAAGTTTTCAGAACACTGCGCAATATTGATCTCAATTTACTGACTATTTTTGAGGCAGTATATGTTCACAAAGGGATAGTCAACGCGGCAAAAGTGCTCAATTTAACGCCTTCCGCAATTAGCCAGTCCATTCAAAAATTACGCGCAATATTTCCCGATCCGCTTTTCATTCGTAAAGGCCAGGGCGTGACGCCTACGGCTTATGCTTCCCATCTGCACGAATATATCAGCCAGGGGCTGGAGTCTATTCTTGGCGCATTAGACCTGACCGGCAGCTATGACAAACAACGTACGATTACCATCGGCACGCCACCATCGATTGGCGCATTAGTTATACCTGTTATCTTCAAGGCAATAAAAGAGAGTTCGCCGCATCTGATGATGCGTAATATTCCCGTTAACGATGCGGAAAGTCAGCTCAGCCAGTTTCAAACCGATTTAATTATTGATACGCATATTGCAGGCTCTCGTACCATTAATCATCACGTCCTTTATAGCGACCGTATCATGCTGGTATGCCGTAAAGGGCATCCTTGTTTAAATGGGCCGATCAATGAAGAGGTTTTGCAGCAGTACGAACACACGCTGCTGATGCTGGAAGGGCAAAATCTTAGCGGCCTTCGCCAGCGTGTGCAGGATCTTTTCCCGGAGCGTCAGGTAAGCTTCAGCAGTTACAATATGTTTACGATTGCGGCACTGATCGGCAACAGCGATATGCTGGGGCTAATGCCGGCGCGACTGTTTGAGTTATTCAGTGGCTGTTGGCCGCTGGTTGAAATTGATTACCCGCCAATCAGTAATGAGCGTCTTGAAATCTCACTCTTTTACAATAAGTTGAGCCTGCGCGACCCGGTACTGGAAAGCGTCATTAATGTTATCCGACGGGCTTTTTAACGCCCGTCCGTGCCAGGCGAGAGCGCTAACCCTAAGTGGGCATTTGGCACAAAACAACAACTATTTTACAAATTGCCCCCGTTGTCAGGCTGCTTTCTATCCCCCATCAATGGTATACTGCACGCAAGTTAATTCAAAAATAGTTGATAAATACAACATTCATTTGAATTGAAATGCTT
The DNA here is from genome assembly GCF_900184035.1 of Kosakonia pseudosacchari. GTDB lineage: Bacteria > Pseudomonadota > Gammaproteobacteria > Enterobacterales > Enterobacteriaceae > Kosakonia > Kosakonia pseudosacchari. The sequence goes on along the minus strand of NZ_FXWP01000013.1, from coordinate 254,003 downwards.
ACTTCGTTATCCGCAACTGGAACACGCACGCTATGAGTAAACCCATTGTGATGGAACGCGGTGTTAAGTACCGCGATGCCGATAAAATGGCGCTTATCCCGGTTAAAAATGTGGCGACAGAACGCGAAGCCCTGTTAAGAAAACCGGAATGGATGAAAATCAAACTCCCGGCCGACTCTTCCCGTATCCAGGGTATTAAAGCAGCCATGCGCAAAAATGGGCTGCACTCTGTATGCGAAGAGGCTTCCTGCCCGAACCTCGCTGAGTGTTTCAACCACGGTACGGCAACCTTTATGATCCTTGGTGCTATCTGCACGCGCCGTTGCCCATTCTGCGATGTGGCACATGGACGTCCTGTGGCGCCCGATGCCAACGAACCGCAAAAACTGGCGCAGACCATTGCTGATATGGCGCTGCGTTATGTGGTAATCACCTCTGTAGACCGTGACGATCTGCGTGATGGTGGTGCGCAGCATTTTGCGGATTGCATTACCGCAATCCGCGAAAAAAGCCCATCGATTAAAATCGAAACGCTGGTGCCGGATTTCCGTGGTCGCATGGATCGTGCGCTGGATATCCTCACCGCCACGCCACCGGATGTGTTTAACCACAACCTGGAGAACGTGCCACGTATTTACCGCCAGGTTCGCCCGGGCGCCGATTACAACTGGTCGCTGAAACTTCTGGAGCGTTTTAAAGAAGCGCATCCGGAAATCCCAACAAAATCCGGCTTGATGGTCGGCTTAGGTGAAACCAACGCCGAGATCATCGAGGTTATGCGCGATCTGCGCCGTCACGGCGTGACGATGCTGACGCTAGGCCAATATCTACAGCCAAGCCGCCACCATCTGCCGGTACAGCGCTATGTCAGCCCGGATGAATTTGATGAAATGAAAGAGGAAGCGCTGGCGATGGGCTTTACCCATGCGGCGTGTGGTCCGTTTGTGCGTTCCTCTTACCATGCAGACCTGCAGGCAAAAGGCGTTGAAGTGAAGTAATACTTGCTTACACTGCAGACAAAAAAACCGGCTTCTGCGCCGGTTTTTTTTCGCCTGTCAAAGCCGCTGTTACTCTTTGTGAGAGAGTTTTTCTGCTGTGACTTCGTCAGCTTTTTTCGCTGCATCATCATCATTCATGGCTTTTTTAAAGCCTTTGATGGCTGCGCCCAGGTCACCGCCGAGCGTACGCAATTTTTTGGTTCCAAACAGCAGAACAACCAGTGCGGCCACAACCAGCAGTTTGGTAATACTAATCTCACCCATAGATACCTTCTTTCGTAAAACAGGCTGCATAAAACGCTATTATAACCGGACTTCATTAACGGTCATTCGACGCGCGCACACAATAGCAATGTGTAACGAGATGAATCAAGTGTTGTTTAAAAAAACATCACAATAAATGCGGCACAGCGAAACGCCGATTACGTAACACCGGTAGTTTCTCGCGCGTCTGCACCACGCGTTCAGGCGTGACCTCGGCGAAAATCAACTGAGGTGCTTCCGCCGCCGCCGCAACCGTCACGCCCTGCGGATCAACGACCCGGCTCTGCCCGATATTCTTGTTGCCACATTCGCCTGCCGCGACAATATAACATGTTGTATCCAGCGCCCTTGCCGATAGCAGCGTCGCCCAGTGCTGCTCTTTGAGCGGGCCACGTACCCAGGCGGCAGGCAATACCAGCAGTTCTGCCCCCTGCAGCGCCAGCGACAAAGCGAGTTCCGGGAAACGCAGATCGTAGCACGTCATCAGTCCGACCTTCATACCCTCCACCTCAATCAACGGAGGAATATCGCACCCGGCGTCCACACGCGCAGATTCCTGCATGTTAAACGCGTCATACAGATGCAGCTTGGCATACTGCGCGATCACCTCTCCAGCGCGCAATACTACCAGCGAATTAACTGCCCTGCCCTCGGTTGACGGAACATGCACCGTTAGCACCGTCGTCAACGCGTTACGCTGGCTCTCCGTACGTAACAGGCTCAGAAAGCCACCATCCAGCGTCTGCGCCGATTTGACCGAAAGGTGTGGGTCAGCATCATCTCTTGCCAGTAATGCCTCTGGCAGCACCAGCAGCGACGCCTGACGCGCTGCCGCCTGTGCCATCAACGCAACACATGTCTGCGCGTTGGTCCGCCAGTCTGGCGTGACCGCAAATTGTCCGGCTGCAACAATCATCTTAAGTCCTCCCGCTTCGTCACCATAGCCAGAAAATAGCCGCGACGCTAAACTCAACACTCTAACAAATCAAATAGCAGGATCTCACGGTGTTACAACTTCTTTTAGCGGTATTTATTGGCGGTGGAACGGGCAGTGTAGCGCGCTGGATGTTAAGCATGAAACTTAATCCGGCACATCAGGTGATTCCTGTTGGTACCCTTACCGCCAACCTGCTAGGTGCGTTTATTATCGGTATGGGGTTAGCGTGGTTCAATCGTATGACGCACATCGATCCCGTCTGGAAAGTGTTGTTAACCACCGGTTTCTGTGGCGGTCTGACTACCTTTTCTACCTTTTCCGCAGAAGTGGTGTTTTTGTTGCAAGAGGGGCGAATTAACTGGGCGCTGCTTAACGTGGCGGTAAACCTGCTGGGTTCGTTAGCTATGACGGCTCTGGCGTTTTGGCTGTTTTCCTCGGTTAACGCAAATTGAAAGCATAAAAAAACCCGCCTTACGGCGGGTTTTGGAATTCTTACTGTACGTACGTAGCTGAATTAAACAGGCATTACGTTCGCAGCAGATGGGCCTTTGGCACCGTTAGTGATTTCAAACTCAACGCGCTGACCTTCAGCCAGGGTTTTGAAACCATTGCTCTGGATTGCAGAGAAGTGTACGAACACGTCTTTGCTGCCATCTTCCGGAGTAATGAAACCGAATCCTTTGGATTCATTAAACCACTTAACGTTACCTTTAATCTTAGACATCAAAATTACCTTTACATGAAAAATCGACACAAATGCTGTGTCGGGTATCAGTACAACAATTGTGACGACTTTTGTCCAGTCGTTATTCGTGAAAAAGTGATAAATGTCGCTAACTTTTTTGCAAAAGTGAGTTTATTCCGCGTTTTAGGCAATGATTAAAATTTGCACATCGCGTTAACACCGCATTTGCAGCTAAAACTGAAAGCGCATCCAGGCAAAGTAAACGTTCCCGTTGTTATAGGTGCCCGGAATGTAAGTCATCTGGAAAGTCGCCGGGCCGTAACCGACAGATGCCAGCGGCAATAACACTGGAATGGGAATGTACTTCCAGTTATCACGCGCGGTAAACCCGGCCGTGTAACCCAACCCCAAACGGAAGTTATCATCTGCCAGCGGACGCCATGTCTTCTCCCACCCGTAGCCGCCAATGGGTTCCCATTTGTTATAGGAATCTTTAAACGCCATCAGATAAAGGCCGTGCCAGTTGCCTTTTTCGTCCCAACGTGACTGACCAAAACCCGCGCCCCACGGACGTTCGTTATAACGGTCCGTTTTCTCCTTGTCATAGGCGAAACGCGCATGCCAGGTGATAGCAGGAACATAGAGATCATAATGCTCTGGCTGCTGCCAGGTTTGCTTCACATTGTCAGTAAAACTCGAGAACCAGGATTCCTCTGCGGCAACTGCTGTGGTAACCACCGAAAACTGGCAAAATAACGACAAAAAAATAGCTAAATTTTTCTTATTTACAGACACCGTACTTATTCCATATTACGCAACGACGTTTATTCTCGGGCATGTTATCTGAATAGTTCCTTAACGAGATCGGATTAATTCTGAAAAAACCTACGGAATAATCGCAGTATTTACGTCACCTGACACAGAATAGGGTTTGATGCGCCCCCTCACAGAGGCGCAAAAAAACGGCTAACGTTTGCGATGTAGTAAGAAATAAACCGCCGGAATAACCAACATCGACAGCAAAGGGGCTGTTATCATGCCGCCAATCATAGGCGCGGCGATACGGCTCATCACCTCCGAACCGCTGCCACCGCCCCACATAATGGGAAGTAGCCCTGCCATAATCGTCGCAACCGTCATCACCTTTGGCCGCACGCGGAGCACCGCACCTTCATGGATAGCCTGTAGCAATACCTTATTCCCGCCATCTGGCTCGCGCGTGAGATATTTCTCAAGCGCGTGATTAAGATAGAGCACCATAATAACGCCGAACTCCGCTGCCACCCCGGCCAGAGCAATAAAACCAACAGCTCCCGCAACGGATAAGTTATATCCCAGCAGCCACAATAACCAGACACCGCCAATCAACGAGAAGGGCAATGTCCCCATTATTAACAGGGCATCCGATATACGCTTAAAGGTAATAAATAACAGGACAAAGATAATCGTTAACGTTACCGGCAATACGATTTTCAATTTTGCCGTGGCACGTTCCAGATATTCAAACTGTCCGGACCACGAGAGTGTTACCCCTTGCGGCAGTTTTACCTGCTGCGCTACCCGCTGCTGCATCTCGTCCACAGCCGATTTCAAATCGCGACCACGCAGATCAACGTAGATCCAGTTCGAAAGGCGCGCATTCTCGCTTTTTAGCATCGGCGGCCCCTCTTTCACCACGATATCCGCCAGTTCACCTAACGCAATCTGGCTGCCATTTTCAGTGATCACCGGTAATTTGCGCAGATCATCAACGTTATCACGGATTTCACGCGGATAACGTACATTGATGGGATAGCGCTCCCGTCCCTGTAGCACTTCGCCAATGTTTTCCCCACCCACCAGCGTAGAAACCAAAGATTGCAGCTCTTTTACCGACACGCCATAGCGCGCGGCTTGCTGCCGGTTAATGTTGATATCGACGTAGCGCCCGCCCGCCAGACGCTCGGCCAGCGCCGATGTCACACCCGGCACCGTTTTCACCACCTGCTCGATTTGCTGCGCCACACGTTCAATATCCGCAATATTATTGCCGTTCACCTTAATCCCCACCGGGCTTTTGATCCCGGTTGCCAGCATATCGAGTCGGTTACGGATAGGCGGCACCCAGACATTGGCAATGCCCGGCACCCTGACGGTTTTATCCAGTTCTTCCACCAGTTTTTCCGGCGTCATCCCCGCTCGCCACTGATCGCGCGGCTTAAAGCGAATGGTGGTTTCCAGCATGGTTAACGGCGCGGGATCGGTCGCGCTCTCCGCTCTGCCTGCTTTACCAAACACGCTCGCCACTTCCGGCACGCTTTTAATCAGCCGGTCGGTTTGTTGCAATAAACGCCCAGCTTCCCGCGCAGAGATCCCCGGTAACGTCGAGGGCATATACAGCAAATCGCCTTCGTTGAGCGGCGGCATAAACTCACTGCCCAGACGGCTCAACGGCCATAACGTTGCCAGCAACAACAATAGCGCCACCGCCAGCGTCGCTTTCGGCCACTCCAGCACTTTATCCAGCAGCGGCTCATACATGCGGATCAGGAACCGGTTGATCGGGTTGGCTTTCTCATCAGGGATCTTGCCGCGAATAAACAAGCCCATCAGCACCGGAACCAGCGTAATACCAAGCCCGGCCGCGACTGCCATCGCCCAGCTCTTGGTGAAGGCCAGCGGCGAGAACATACGCCCTTCCTGCGCTTCCAGCGAAAATACCGGAATAAACGACAAGGTGATGATCAGCAGGCTGCAAAATAGCGCCGGTCCCACTTCGACTGCCGCCTGTTCTGAAAAACGCCAGTAATCAGCACTGGTCGGCTGGCGATCCGGGTTATCGTGTCGCCACTGCTCCATTACTTTGTGCATGTTTTCAATCATCACAATCGCCGCATCCACCATTGCGCCGATCGCAATCGCAATCCCGCCAAGCGACATGATATTGGCGTTAATACCCTGGTAATGCATGACGATAAACGCACCGAGGATCCCCAGCGGCAGCGACACAATCGCCACTAATGCCGAACGGAAATGGAACAGGAACAGCGTACAAACCAGGGCTACGACGATAAATTCCTCGATCAATTTATGCGTCAGCGTTTCGACTGCACTTTCAATCAGCGTCGAGCGATCATAAACCGGCACGATAGCCACGCCGTCAGGCAGCGTTTTTTGCACCTCACTGAGTTTGGCTTTCACCGCATGAATGGTATCGAGCGCGTTTTTGCCATAGCGCATAACGATGATGCCGCCCGCGACTTCGCCTTCACCATTATATTCCGCTACGCCACGACGCAGCTCCGGCCCCAGGCGCACCGTCGCCACATCTGAAAGCATCACCGGCACACCTTCCCGGCTGGCAATGACTATCTGGCGAAAATCTGCCAGTTGCCGCAAATAACCGGTCGTGCGCACCATAAATTCGGCTTCGCCCATCTCCAGCAGCGCGCCGCCGCTCTCCTGGTTCGCTGCCTGCACAGCGCTGACAATCTGTTCATGGGTTATATTCAGCGCCCGCATTTTCGCGGGATCCGGCACAACCTGATACTGCCGCACCATCCCGCCAACACTCGCCACTTCCGCGACGTTTGGCACTGTTTTCAATTCGAACTTCAGCGTCCAGTCCTGCAACGCGCGCAGATCCGCCAGATTATGTTTGCCGCTGCGATCCACCAGCGCATATTCATAAATCCAGCCTACGCCGGTCGCATCCGGCCCTAAGCCGACGTTCACGCCGGCAGGCAATGAAGACTGGATTTGGCTTAAATTCTCCAGCACGCGAGAACGCGCCCAATAGAGGTCGGTATCATCATCAAACAGCACATAGACATAGGCATCGCCAAACATCGAATAGCCGCGAACTGTTTTCGCCCCCGGCACGGAAAGCATGGCGGTAGTCAGCGGGTAAGTCACCTGATCTTCAATGAGTTGCGGCGCTTTACCCGGATAGCTGGCGCGGATAATCACCTGCACATCGGAGAGATCCGGCAGGGCATCCAGCGGCGCGCGCTGTATCGACCAAATCCCCCAGCCGGTAAGCACCAGCGCGGCCAGCAGGATTAACAAGCGGTTACGCAGCGAGGCGCGAATCACGGCAGCAATCATTTCATCGTCTCCTGCACCGGCATCAGATGGGTAATGACAGCGCCCTGCTCATCATCCAGCGTGAAGCTGAACATCACCTTATCGCCCACTTTGATGGCGGGTTCCGGCTGCTTAAGAACGAAATCCATCGTCATCGCTCCCCAGTTCAGCGCCGGGATCGGCTGGTGCGACAGCGTAATGCTCCCCGCATCCATCGCTTTCACCACACCGGTAGAATCGTAGGTTGGCGCTTTTTTCGCAGCCGCTTGCGGGGCTTGCTGTTGCGGTAACGCGCTACGCAGGCTGGCTTCCGAATCAATCAGGAACTGACCGGACGTCACTACGTTGTCGCCCTCTTTCAACCCGGAAAGCACTTCGGTCCAGCCCTGTGCTGTACGTCCGGTGGTGACGTTAACGGCCTGGAAATGCCCGTCGCCCGTCGCCAGTAACACGCGGCTTGCCGCACCGGTTTCAATCAGTGCCTCTTCCGGAATGGCCAGCACGTCAGGCTGTTGCGCTGAAGCAGGTTGAGTAACGGTAAGGAACATGCCGGGTTTGAGTTTTTGCTGCGGATTATCCAGCACGATGCGCGCTTTCAGCGTCCGGGTGGTGGTTTCAAGCTGAGGCAGCAGCTCGCTGACGCGACCGTGAAACTGCTCGCCCGGCCAACTACCTGACGTGGCAATGATGTCGCTACCCACAGTGAGTGCCTGCGCCTGGCTTTGCGGGTAATCGACCACCAGCCAGACAGGATCAAGGTTCGCCAGCTCAAAGAGAACTTGGGTAGCGGCAACTTGTGCGCCTTCGCGGGAATCAAGTTTCACCACATAACCGTCGCGATCGGCGCGCAGGGTGAGCCGGGTTTGCGGTTTCCCGCTGCGTTCAACCGCGCGAATAATGGCATCCGGCATAAACTGCAGCGCCAGCCGCTCGCGGGCGGCGCGCGTCAGTTCGCCATCACCTAACTGGCGCACCGCCAGATACTCCTGCTGCGCCGTGGTCCATTGCGGGATCCACAGCTGCGCCAGTGCTTCCCCTTTCTTTACCCACTGTTGTGGCGCGCGGACAAACAGCTTTTCCACCACGCCAGCCGCCGGAGAAGGCACGCTCTGAATGCTGCGCTCATCGGTGGTTACCGTGGCGAAGGCAGAAAACGCCTCGGCAAGCGCTCGTTTTTCCGCTTTCGCCGTCGTCATCCCCAGGTTTTGCTGCTGCTGCGCACTGACGCTGACACCACCGCTGGCAGGTGTTTCATCGGCATAACGCGGCACCAGCGGCATATCCATAAACGGTGATTTACCCGGCTTGTCAAAACGCTGATCCGGCACCATTGGATCGTACCAGTAGAGCACTTTTCGTTGCGGCGTTTGTTCGCCGGAAGCCACAGGCGCACTGTGCTGGCGACCGGCGAAATACCCTACGCCCGCCGCCAGGCAAGCCGCAATCACGACGGCTAAAATCGTTTTCTTCATTACCTTAACTCCTGTGGGATCAGCCAGCGGATTGCGGCCCATTTCTGTGCCATCGCTTTCTCGGCCTGGTTCGCGGCCAGTTCGCTATCAAGCACATTGCGCCGTGCTTCCAGCAGTGCAGAGAGATCTGACTGCCCGGAACGATATTGCGCCGCCAGTAACGTGGCTCGCTGGCGAACCAGTGGCAGCACTTCGTCACGCTGGCGCATCCACAGGGTTTGCGCGGCGTTATATTCGGCAATAAGCGAATGCAACTGTGCAGCGTGATCGCGCTCAGCCAGCGCCAACTGGTCGTTGGCCTGCATGGTGCGGGAGACATCGGCGGCGTGATCTTTGTCCTGCCGGTGGGACTGGAACAGCGGCAAATCGACGGTAAACATGACCCCAGCCATATCTTCGTACCCTTCGGCGCGGCGTCCGTACCAGACTTCCACCTCGACATCCGGGATGGCGGCAACCGCTGACTGTGCAGAACGCGCTTTCGCGCTGTTCGCCATGCTGGCAGCAGCGATAATGTCAGGATGCTGCGCGATGCCCTGCTCCAGCGTTTTTTCATCCGCAGGCAGACGTTGATATCGCGGAAGCTCGCCGGAAACGGCGCTCACATCCTCGCCAGTCAGCTGTGTCAGGCGGGTTTGCGCCAGTTGCACATCACGTTCGGCGAGCGTGAGCTTATCGCGCATTGCGCTCAGGCCAACCCGGAAGGCCAGCACACTGTCTGGTGCAGCATTGCCGGCACCCACGCTGGCGCGCTGCGCGCCTTGCTGGCGTTCGGTTTCTGCCAGCAATTTACGCGCAGTCTGCAACGCCTGTTGCGAAAGCGCTAAGTCGAGCCACGCCTGGGCGGTGTCGCGCTGTAAATTGGCGCGCACGACGGCGGATTTGGCGCTAACACTTTGCGCTTCCGCCAACAAGGTATCGGCTTTACGATCGCGTTTTTCGGCGCTGACATACTGCTGCATGATGCCGATCCGCTGCATCGTCATCCCTTCGCGGGTTAAACGGTGGTCGTTATTGCCCTGCACCGGGACGTTTTCAATACCGAATTTCAGCTTCGGGTCAGGTAACTGGCGAGCAGAATCCGCCATCGCATCCAGCGCCTGCGCTTCATTGCGATTAGCGGAAAGTTCTGCGGAATAGCGCTCAGCGGCGGCAAGGGTTTGCGTCAGCGTCAGTGACTCCGCCTGCGCGGCGGAGCACATCAGTCCAAGCAACACCCCGCCGAGCCGCAGGCTCAGCGAGTAACGTTTCATTGTTGCCCCCGGTTAGCGTTGCGGCGTTAATGAAACGAGCTGGTAGCCGTTTTCGCTCTGCACAAAGGTGAAGTCGACCTTATCGCCCACTTTCACCGGTGCAGACGTGCTGCCTTTGACCACTGCAAATTGCATAGTCATTGGCGGCCAGTTCAGTGCAGGAATGGCTTTATGGGCGATCGAAATCGCATCGGGGGTGATTTTTTTGATAACGCCCTGGCTTTGGTAGGTTTGCATTTGGCTATGCATCGCCGGGTGCTGCGACATATCGTGCATACCGTGCATTGCGGGCATATCTTCCGCGTGAGCGGCAAAGGAGAAAAACAGCACGCCAGAGAGCATGCAAAGAAGAGAAGAACGCATAATAAAAACTCCTGTTAAACAATGAAATAGATGAAATTCAATGCATTAACAGGTTTCTATTCACGGAACCGACAAAAACGAATCGTTGCCGGCGGGCCTATCGCGGGAGGGGTTAACGACCATCCGTCATGCGCGACGGAGTCACAAACAGGTTCAGCGACCGAAAGCGTCAGCGAAACGGGCAGCGCCACCAGTGAAACGTGATCGGTGTCTTTTTGCGCCAGATCCGGCACACAATGTTTTTCGCACAGCGGCGTTTTCATCATGTCCATTTGCGGCGCAGTGTCAGGCATCGCCATTTGATGGTTCATATGCTGAACCATCATATTTGCACCCTGCACGCTGACATCACAGTCGTGAGACGCAATCGCCACCTGGCTTTGAATCAAAAGCCAACCAAACGCCATCAGCAGCATCAACAAATGCCGCTTAATAAAGCGCAATCGGTATAGCCAGCCTGCGTACATAACGTTGCCATGGGTGAAAAGAAAGTAATGGCGAGTATAAGCAGCATCATTTTTATTTTTAAAGTGTTTTTTAGCTAATTTACGCCCGGGAATAAATCGCAACCGAAACTATTAAATTAATTAACTTATCAGCACTCTTTAAATAACAAATTTATCATTTCCGATTAATACCGATTATTGCTCAGCCACTATTAATTGAGTGGAGTGATAACAAATTAACGAGATTATTCGCTCAACACATCGCTTTGTTGATTTTAATCATCTATCCGTTAGCGGTTATTCGGCACATTGCGTTGCCAGTTTTTTTACTTACTTTTCCTTCAGGTCAACCTCCGGGGCCAACAACATGTTATTAACACTCATTGAACTGCTGATAGGCGTGGTGGTGATTGTCGGCGTAGCGCGCTACATCATCAAAGGCTACTCCGCCACCGGCGTGCTGTTTGTCGGCGGTCTGGCGCTATTAATTGTCAGTGCGCTGATGGGCCATAAAATATTACCCGGCAGCGCCACCAGCACCGGCTATAGCGCGACCGATATTGTCGAATACATTAAAATTCTGCTGATGAGCCGCGGTGGCGATCTCGGCATGATGATCATGATGCTGTGTGGTTTTGCCGCTTATATGACCCACATCGGCGCCAACGACATGGTGGTGAAGCTGGCTTCACGTCCGCTGCGCTTTATCAACTCGCCTTACTTGCTGATGATTGCCGCCTATTTTGTCGCCTGTCTGATGTCGCTGGCAGTCTCTTCCGCCACGGGTCTTGGCGTACTGTTGATGGCAACCCTGTTCCCGGTGATGGTCAACGTCGGCATCAGCCGCGGTGCGGCAGCCGCGATTTGCGCCTCTCCGGCAGCAATCATTCTTTCGCCCACCTCCGGTGATGTGGTGCTGGCCGCGAAAGCCGCAGAGATGCCGCTTATCGACTTCGCCTTTAAAACCACCCTGCCCATCTCTATTGCGGCGATTATCGCCATGGCGATTGCGCACTTTTTCTGGCAGCGGTATCTGGATAAAAAAGAGCACATTGTCAGCGAAATGCTGGATGTGAAAGACATCACCACCAATGCGCCCGCGTTCTACGCCATCCTGCCGTTTACGCCAATTATCGGCGTACTAATTTTCGACGGCAAATGGGGTCCTGAACTGCATATCATCACCATTCTGGTGATTTGCATGTTGCTGGCGGCAGTGCTGGAATTTTTGCGCGGTTTCAACACGCAAAATGTCTTTTCCGGGCTGGAAGTGGCTTATCGCGGCATGGCGGATGCCTTTGCCGGCGTGGTGATGTTGCTGGTTGCCGCCGGGGTTTTCGCCCAAGGGTTAAGCACCATTGGCTTTATCCAGAGCCTGATTTCGATTGCCACCTCCTTCGGCTCAGCGAGCATTATTTTGATGCTGGTGCTGGTCACGCTGACGATGCTGGCGGCGATGACTACCGGTTCCGGTAATGCGCCGTTCTACGCGTTTGTCGAGATGATCCCGAAACTGGCGCACGAATCGGGGATCAACCCGGCTTATCTGTCTATTCCGATGTTACAGGCCTCTAACCTTGGGCGCACCATTTCCCCGGTTTCCGGCGTGGTGGTTGCCGTGGCGGGGATGGCGAACATTTCCCCCTTTGAAGTGGTGAAACGGACATCGGTGCCGGTGATCGTCGGTCTGATTGTGGTGATCATCGCGACCGAAGTATTGGTCCCGGGAGTCGCAGTACATTAATTTATAAACACCATTTATGAAAAAGCGCCTGCCCGGCGCTTTTTTTATGGTTTAATAACGCATGGCAATTACCCGGATACATCCATCAGGAACTGTTATGTTTATAAAGGGATTCTTCACCTGCGCAAGCCTTGCCGCAACGCTGTTCTCCGTCGCTTATGCCGCACCGCTCAAACCCACACAGTATGGTGACTTTGACCGCTATGTTCTGGCGCTCTCCTGGCAAACCGGTTTTTGCCAGAGCCTGCATGCGCAAGGTCGCAATGAGCCAGATGAGTGTCGGCCGCAAAAAGAACCCGCCAACAAAGCCGATTATCTGACCGTGCATGGTCTGTGGCCTGGTCTGCCGAAATCCATCGCCGCGCGCGGTGTCGACGATCGCCGCTGGATGCGCTTCGGCTGCGCCACGCGTCCGATTCCAAACATGCCGGAGGCGAAAGCCAGCCAGAAATGCGCCGCTGCGGAAACCGGCCTGTCGCTGGAAGTGGCCAACAAACTCAACGCCGTCATGCCGGGCGCGGGTAGCACCACCTGCCTTGAGCGTTATGAATATGCCAAACACGGCGTCTGTTTTGGTTTCGATCCGGACGACTATTTCGGCGCGATGGTACGCCTGGACACGGAAATTAAACAGAGCGCGCTCGGCCAGTTTCTGGCAGAAAACTATGGGAAAACCGTCACCCGCGACGCATTCAACGCCGCCGTCGCGAAAGCTTACGGCGAACAAAGCGTGAAAGCGGTGAAACTGACCTGTAGCGGCAACCCGGCGTGGCTGACAGAAATGCAGATCGCCATCAAAGCCGAGGCGATAAACGCCCCGCTCGCGGCAACATCTTTACTGCCGCAGCCGCACCCCGGCAACTGCGGGAGCAGCTTCGTGATTGATAAAGCGGGCTACTGAAAAACCATAATTCCGGCAAATGTGCGCGGCATCACTTCACAGCGCGCTGCCGTGTCAGTATCATCCCCTGTAGACAAACCCTCGCTGCCATACGGCGAGGGTTTTTCTTTGGATCAATCACCTGACATGGAGTACCAGATGTCCAGACCTGCCATTATCATTAATGAGCGAGACGCCGAGCGCCTCGACCGTCTGCTTGAGCAGCCCGCTCACGCTAACCTGCCGGTCGCGGATGCGCTAAATGAAGAGTTGGATCGCGCCCAGATGTGCGCGCCAGAAGCGATACCACACGATGTGGTGACCATGAACAGCACGGTAAAATTCCGCGAGCTGAAAAGCGGTGAAGAGCGCGTGCGCACGCTGGTTTATCCGGCGAATGTGACCGACAGCGCCAGCCAGCTTTCGGTGCTTGCGCCTGTCGGTGCAGCGCTGCTGGGCTTGCGCGTTGGCGATACCATTCACTGGGAACTGCCGGGCGGCACCACCACCGACCTTGAAGTGCTCGAACTGCTGTACCAGCCCGAAGCCGCAGGCGATTTCATGCGTTAAGCCCCGCCCTGCGTTGTTATGCAGAGGATGCGCCCGCATCCTCTTTCCGTTCCCGCCCGTTTATTCTTCAGATTTGCCATCCAGGCAGCAAAATATTCCTCCCGTTTATGATTCAATCAGAAGGACATAACCTACAGGGAGAAGCGTTTATGTATAAGACAATCATTATGCCGGTCGATGTTTTCGAAATGGAGTTAAGCGACAAAGCCGTGCGTCACGCTGAATTTCTCGCGCAGAGTGAAGGCGTTATCCATCTTTTGCATGTACTGCCCGCCTCTGCCAGCCTCAGCCTGCACCGTTTCGCCGCTGATATACGCCGTTTCGAAGAGCATCTGCAACAGGAAGCGCAAACGCGCCTGAACACCATGATTACCCACTTCAATATCGACGCCTCGCGTATCAAAACCCATGTTCACTTCGGCAACGTGCGCGATATGGTGAATGAACTCGCGGAAGAGATCGGGGCAGATATGGTGGTCATTGCTTCACGTAACCCGTCTATCTCCACCCATCTGCTCGGCTCGAACGCCGCCAATATTGTGCGCCATGCGCACATCCCGGTGCTGGTGGTCAGATAAAGACGCTCAGGCGTAAAAAAGAGGCTACCAAAAGGTAGCCTCTTTACATTTGCAGGTATTGTTTACTTTCTTATTTTTGCTTACGCAGTTTTCGTGCGGATGAGGTAGTCAAACGAACTCAGCGACGCTTTGGCACCTTCACCCGTGGCAATAATGATCTGTTTGTACGGCACCGTGGTGCAGTCGCCTGCGGCAAACACACCTTTCACGCTGGTTTCACATTTGGCGTCGATGATGATTTCGCCCATGCGGTTGCGCTCAATCGCGCCTTCCAGCCAGGTGGTGTTCGGCAACAGACCAATCTGCACGAAAATCCCCGCCAGCGCCACGCTGTGAACATCGCCGCTCACACGATCGCGGTACTCAAGACCGGTCACTTTGCTGCCGTCACCTTTCACTTCGGTAGTCTGTGCGTTCAGAATAATGTCGACGTTTTTCAGGCTGCGCACTTTATCCTGCAACACCTGATCAGCTTTCATTTCCGGGGCGAATTCGAGCAGGGTAACGTGCTCAACAATCCCCGCCAGATCGATTGCCGCTTCCACGCCGGAGTTACCGCCGCCAATCACCGCCACACGTTTGCCTTTAAACAGCGGGCCGTCACAGTGCGGGCAGTAAGTCACGCCTTTGGTGCGATACTGATCTTCACCCGGCACATTCATGTTGCGCCATTTCGCGCCGGTAGCAATGATGATGCTGCGCGCTTTCAGTACCGCGCCGGACGCGGTTTGGATCTGATGCAGACCGCCTTCAACCGCAGCCGGAACCAGCTTGCTGGCGCTCTGGCTGTCAATCACATCGACATCGTAATCCGCAACGTGCGCTTTCAGCGCGCCCGCCAGTTTCTGGCCTTCAGTTTTCGGCACAGAAATGTAGTTTTCAATATCAACGGTATCCAGCACCTGGCCGCCGAAACGCTCGCCCATCAGACCGGTACGAATGCCTTTACGCGCTGAGTAAACCGCCGCTGCCGCGCCCGCCGGGCCGGAACCAACAATCAGCACGTCGTAAGCGTCACGCGTGTTCAGCTCTTCCGCCGCGCGTTTTTCCGCGCCGGTATCAATTTTGGCAACGATTTCGCTCAGCGTCATACGCCCCTGGCCGAACTCCTGGCCATTGACGAACACCGCAGGAACACCCATCACGTTGCGATCGGTGATTTCATTCTGGAACGTACCGCCATCAATCGCCGTGTGCTTAATACGCGGGTTCAGCACCGCCATCAGGTTCAGCGCCTGCACCACGTCCGGGCAGTTGTGGCAGGAGAGCGAATAGTAGGTTTCAAACTCAAAATCGCCGTCCAGATCGCGGATCTGCTCCAGCAGCGCCTGCGCCTCTTTCGACGGATGACCACCGGTCCACAGCAGCGCCAGCACCAGTGACGTAAATTCGTGACCCAGCGGCGAACCGGCAAAACGCGGGCCGTTATTAGCGCCTGGGTTGGTTATCAGAAATGACGGTTTACGCACCGCCAGGCTGTTGTCTTCTTTGAAGGAGACCTTGTCTGACAGCTCAGCAATTTCAGTCAGCAGTTCTTTGATTTCTGCCGATTTCGCACTGTCATCCAGCGTAGCAATCAACTCAACAGGTTTGGTCAGTTTCTCAAGATAGGCCTTGAGCTGGGTTTTCATCGTGGTGTCGAGCATAACGTTCTCCCTTAAAACATCATCATGCAAGCCGAATTGTTTAAGGCTGCATTAATGCAACTTGCATCATGGTGCTGAGTAAAACGGGTACCCAAAAGCACCCGTTAACAATAGTAATTTCCGAAGTATTTCTTGTCACAGAAAGGCGGCAAGCTTATGAATCCCCGGAAGCTTACAAAAGTAAGTGACCGGGGTGAATAAGCGCAGCCAACGCGCCTGTGGCATGAAAGACGCCGGAATTTTTAGATTTTGCCGACCAGGTCAAGAGAAGGAGCCAACGTCGCTTCACCCTCTTTCCATTTCGCCGGGCACACTTCACCCGGGTGAGAAGCCACGTACTGTGCTGCTTTGATTTTACGCAGCAGATCAGATGCGTCGCGGCCGATGCCTTCAGCGGTGACTTCGATAGCCTGGATGATGCCCTGCGGGTCAACCACGAAGGTTGCACGATCTGCCAGACCTTCATTTTCACGCATGTTGTCGAAGTTACGGGTCAGGGCGCCAGTCGGGTCGCCGATCATCGCATATTTGATTTTTGCGATAGTTTCGGAGCTGCTGTGCCACGCTTTATGAGTGAAGTGGGTGTCGGTGGAAACAGAGTAAACGTCCACGCCCAGTTTCTGCAGCTCTTCGTAGTGGTCAGCCACGTCGCCCAGTTCAGTCGGGCATACGAAGGTGAAGTCAGCCGGGTAGAAGAAGAAGACGCTCCAGCGGCCTTCGGTATCTTTCTCGGTTACTTCGATGAACTCACCGTTTTTGAACGCCTGGTTTTTAAAAGGTTTGATCTTGGTATTAATTAAGGACATCTATACTTCCTCCGTGTTTTCGTTGGGATGTAAGTTAACGAACTTCGATTGATTGAGCCAATGCGTTTGCTTTATCAAATCAATAAGTGTTAGCTAACAACCCACAACGAGCAACCTTGTGAACGGCTGAATTGCCAAAAGTAAAAAGGCCACCGCGACGGGTGGCCTCGATACCTGAAATACCCGTGGGTAACTTCAGCGCCAGCAAGCTGGCTTTGCGTTGCGCTCATAACCTGTTGGTCATCAAGCGTCGTTGATTACACCACTGCAGGCAGATGAGGACAATGCTTTCCCCGGCGGTCTTACCGATGGTTGTGATAGGTTTTCTCTACCTTGCTCTTTCCCCCTGTTTTATAAGGAATTTTATGCTCAAGCGCCTGTTAATGCTGACCCTGCTCCCGCTGACTCTGCACGCCGAAGAACTGCCCGCGCCAGTAAAAGCCATTGAAAAGCAAGGCATCACCATCATCAAATCCTTCGACGCGCCCGGTGGTATGAAAGGCTACCTCGGCAAATATCAGGAAATGGGCGTCACCATTTATGTCACGCCGGACGGCAAACACGCCATCTCCGGCTATATGTACGATGACGCGGGCACCAATCTGAGCGAAAAGTTGATCGCCAAAGAAATTTACGCCCCGGCGGGCCGTGCGCTGTGGCAGCAAATGGAAAAAGCCGACTGGCTGCTGGATGGCAAAAAAGAGGCACCGCGCGTGGTGTACGTATTTGCCGACCCGTATTGCCCATACTGCAAACAGTTCTGGCAGCAGGCGCGCCCGTGGGTGGAATCCGGCAAAGTGCAGATCCGCACGCTGCTGGTGGGCGTGATCAAACCGGAAAGCCCGGCGGCGGCGGCGGCCATTATGAGCGCCAAAGATCCGGCGAAAAGCTGGCACGACTTTGAACAATCCAACGGCAAAATGGCGCTCACGCTGCCGAAAAGCGTACCGCCGGAAATGATGAAAAAGCTCAATATCAACCAGAAAATCATGGACGATCTCGGCGCGAACGCCACGCCTGCCATTTACTACATGAATGAAGACAATGTGTTACAGCAGGAAGTGGGTTTACCGGACGCGGAAAAACTGAAAACGATTATGGGCGAGAAATAACGGCGGCGCGGGTGGCACCGCCGGGAAGCGTTACAGCTTACACAGGCGCTCTGCCGCCGCCCGCAGCGTCGATTCCTGTTTGGCGAAGCACAGGCGAATGAGTTTGTGCGGGAAGGGATCGGCGCAGAACACCGACAGCGGGATCGCCGCCACGCCCACCTCTTTTGTCAGCCACTGGCAGAAGCTCACGTCATCCAGATCGGAGATCGCGCTGTAATCGGCCAGCAGAAAATACGTGCCTTCGCACGGCAAAATCTCCAGTTTGCTGCTCGCCAGCGCATTGACCAGCACATCGCGCCGCGCGCGGTAAAACTCCGGTAACTCACGATAATGTTCTGGTTCGGCGCGCAGCATATCCGCCAGCGCCAGTTGCGCCGGGGTATTCACGGCAAAAGTCAGATACTGGTGCACTTTGCGCAGCTCCGCGCTAATGGCGGCGGGCGCTACACAGTACCCCACTTTCCAGCCGGTCATATGGTAGGTTTTGCCAAATGACGACACCGCCACCGCCCGTTCGCGCAGTTGCGGATGCGCCAGCACGCTGGCATGCCCCTCTTCGACAAAACAGATGTGCTCGTAGACTTCATCGCTCAGCACATAGATTTCCCGTTCGGCAATCGCCTGCCACAACGCGGCGAAATCCGCCTTTTGCCACACCGTCGCCGACGGGTTGTGCGGCGTGTTCAAAATCACCAGCCGCGTACGATCGCTGAGCTGCGCGGCAAACTGCTGCCAGTCGACGCGAAAATGCGGCGGTTGCAGCGCAATGCGTTTCAGCACCCCGCCGGAAAGCTCCACCGCTGGCGCGTAACTGTCGTAACTCGGATCAAAACAGATCACCTCATCGCCCTGGCGCACCAGCGCGGTGATTGCCGCGTACAGCGCTTCGGTCGCCCCGGCGGTCACCGTAATATCGGTGTTGGCATCCGGTTTATGGCCGTACAGCTCCGCTGTTTTATCAGCAATCGCTTCACGTAACGCCTGCACGCCGGTCATCGGCGCGTACTGATTCGCCCCCTGCGCCACATGAAACGCCAACCGCTCCTGCAAATAGCGCGGGCCGTCGAAATCCGGGAAGCCCTGCGACAGATTAATCGCCTGGTGCTGCTGCGCCAGGGCGCTCATTTGCGTGAAGATGGTGGTGCCAAGTGCGGGAAGTTTACTTTGTGGAATCAGTGCGTTATTGCTCATTGTTGTGTGCCTGCTTGTCATACGCGTGTTGCCGCCACTATAACACGATGCTAGTATTTGGCAATCAAGACGCTTAGACGTCTATACGATAACAATATTCCTTATTAAGGAAGTGCGATGACCGACAACCTGCAACTCCAACAACTCGTCGCCGCCTGCCACTGGATAGGCGCCAAAGGCTGGGCGCCTGCCACCGGCGGCAATATGTCCGTACGCCAGGATGCCGACTGGTGCTGGCTGAGCGAATCCGGCAAAGACAAAGGCAGCCTGACCACGGCGGACTTTTTGCAGGTTTCCATTGCCGATAACCATGCCCCTTCCGGGCGTAAACCCTCGGCGGAAACCGGCCTGCACACCCTGATTTATCGCCTCTACCCGGACGCCAACGCCGTGCTGCACGTGCACACGGTGAACGCAACGGTGCTGTCGCGCGTGGAGAAATCCCCTGCCCTGCTGCTGAACGGTTTTGAAATGCAAAAATCGCTCAGCGGCCAGACCACGCACCTGGACACCGTGCCGGTGGCGATTTTCGACAACGACCAGGATATCGACGCGCTGGCGGCGCGCATCGCTGACTATGCGCAGACCCATCCGTTGCGCTATGGTTTTCTGCTGCGCGGCCACGGGCTAACCTGCTGGGGGCGCGATGTCGCCGAAGCCCGCCGTCACCTGGAAGGGCTGGAATTTTTATTTGAATGCGAAATGCAGCGTCGCCTGCTGGAGAAACCATGATCCGCGCTATCGTTACCGATATTGAAGGCACCACCAGTGATATCCGCTTTGTGCACAACGTCCTGTTTCCTTACGCCCGCGAACGCCTGGCGGCGTTTGTCACGGCGGAGCAGTACAACGAACCGGTCAGCACCATTCTTGATAACCTGCGGGAAGAGATCGCCCAGCCAGAGGCCAGCACCGCCGAACTGATTGAGGTGCTGTTTGCTTTTATGGATGAAGATCGCAAATCAACGGCGCTGAAAGCGTTGCAGGGCATTATCTGGCGCGACGGTTATGTAAATGGCGATTTCAAAGGGCACCTCTACCCGGACGTGTTGCCCCAGCTTGAGAAATGGAAAGCGCAGGGTA
This sequence comes from Kosakonia pseudosacchari, assembly GCF_900184035.1. Classification (GTDB taxonomy): domain Bacteria; phylum Pseudomonadota; class Gammaproteobacteria; order Enterobacterales; family Enterobacteriaceae; genus Kosakonia; species Kosakonia pseudosacchari. Next base: position 233,910 of record NZ_FXWP01000013.1, on the reverse strand, counting down.
TTGATCTGTATGTATATTCCTCGGGCTCCGTTGCAGCGCAAAAACTGTTATTTGGCTACAGCGACGAAGGTGATATTACTCCTCTGTTCAGCGGGTATTTCGACACGCTGGTTGGCGCGAAACGCGATGTGCAGTCGTACCGCAATATTGCGGCGCAAATTGGGCTGCCGCCTGCCGCCATTTTGTTCCTCTCCGATATTCACCAGGAGCTGGATGCCGCCGAAGCGGCAGGGTTTCGCACCACGCAACTGATTCGCGGCGATGATGACGCAGCCAGCCATCATTACCAGGTTCCCTCTTTCAGCAACATTCAGCCGGAGCAGATCCCTTCATGAGCGCACTGACGATTTACACCGATACCGATGCCAGCACGCCGGTGTGGCACAGCACCGACGGCGCAGAGATCCAGCAAAAACTGAACGCCAAAGGCGTACGTTTTGAACGCTGGCAGGCCGACCGCGATCTCGGCGCCAACCCGACGCCGGAGACGGTGATCACCGCTTATCAGCACGCCATCGACAAACTGGTGGCCGAGAAAGGTTATCAGAGCTGGGATGTGATCAGCCTACGTGCCGACAACCCGCAGAAAGAGGCGATGCGTGCCAAGTTTCTCAATGAACATACGCACGGCGAAGATGAAGTGCGCTTCTTTGTGGAAGGCGCAGGGCTGTTTTGCCTGCACATCGGCAGCGAAGTTTATCAGGTGCTGTGCGTAAAAAACGACCTGATTTCCGTCCCCGCCGGAACTCCGCACTGGTTTGATATGGGCTCAGAGCCAAACTTCACCGCCATCCGGATTTTTGATAATCCCGAGGGGTGGATCGCGCAGTTTACCGGCAGTGAAATTGCAGACGGGTATCCGCGGTTGGCGTGATAAAAATATATTTATCTTGTATGCCTGTTTTTACTCATAGTAAAGACAGGCAAAATGCAGTTCCAAAATGCCTCCAAAAAGAATAAAAAAATATCAAAGCAATTTTACAATCAAGCACCGCTTATATAAAACCAATCATCATTATAATATCTACAACTATTTAACACTTGTTAAAAACAAGTCCAATAAATATATTAATCTTATAAATACATTTGAAATCTTACAATAAAAAATAACCATCAGAGTAATTATAAAAAGGCCATCAAAAAATTAATGATAGCCTAATATAGTAAAATCTAATAAATCACAAAAAAAACATCCACTGCTATACAACATCTTTTTTAAGGTAACTTTGTTGACAGCAAATATTTTCTATGTCTGTTTTATACTTCTCCATCAATACGATTACTTTATCTGTTAATCCAGACATCATCTTATAATCAATGAGGAGTTTTTCACCATGGGCAATACCATTGCGATTACTCACTAATGATTCATCAATATAAGGATAATAATCCTTATAAAAAGAAGTATCTACACCAATAGATTTAGCAATATTATCAAAAACCACTGAACTTAAGTTTGACTCTGTGTCAACGTAATTTTCATGTTTTATTTTCGCCACATCATTACCTTTGGCAAAAATTGCTTCCAACAACCTAACTGAAGTAATTACGTCTTTAGTTTGTGCAAACCCATATATTTCATTTTTAAAGAAATGAGTAGCATATACATATTCTAAAAGGCTGACGTTAATCCTTTGAAAATTTAAAAACTGAAGAAAAAACTCTGTGGCTTGCTTCACGAACCCTTCCCAATGAGAGTAGCTCATCGCAACCCCAGCCCTAATCAAAGTATTTTGAAGTGCTCCACTCTTGTCTTTAGCCTGTATACGTAAGTGAGAAATTTCAACTTTCCTCCAGGCTAATTCATTTGTTAGAGCTCTACTGAGCTGTTCTAGAGTTCTTATCTCCATTAGCTAAACCACCTAGCTGCATTAGGAAGCGTATTAATTAGCCGTGTAGAGGCAGTAACACCCGCCTTGGCATATTTAATAAAATCATCCATTTGCCATAAGCCTTTTATTTTATCAACAATGTACTTCGTATTATGCCCTTCATATATATCAATATTAGTGGCAATACCGTGCGTAATTACTTCGAAACTCGAAATAAGAAAATTTCTTGAAAATGAAGTGCCATCATATTTTTTGAAAGAATCTTGTCCGGCACTTTTTTCCAAAACAGAAAGCGTCCTCTTAAAAATTTCCGCCTCACTGTCAATATCATATTGCTCATCTTTACTCATATCATAAACAACAGAGCTTAACCATTCATTGATATCTACACTTCTATCATATTGCTTATAACGATATGCCAAGAACCTTAAAACTAATTCAATTGGTTTTTGTTCGAGTTTTGCTTTCTCTGTTTGAAGGTTAATATTGACAAACGCTGGATATTTGCTCAGCTCTTCAATTTTGTTGAAGAAAGCAGGATTGATCATAATCATGATACAATTTCGAACTTCTTGTGGTGTCAGAGATGATCCTCCGGTATTCAACCGTTCAAAAAGATCAAATTTAGTTTTTTCATCACTCTCTTTCTTTAGAATCTCAACTCGGATCCGCGAGCGTTCAAAATCCAGACGAACTGATAAAGGTAGTTTTTCATCAGGATTGACCGCATCCCATTTTAAACCATCGAGCGAAGGTAAAGCTTTAGTCCCAGAAGGAATAAAAAAATCTTTAATTTTCCCATCACCGTCTTTCAGAACTCCTGCAAATTCAAAAATTGTTGATAATCGTTGTAATCCATCAATAACTTCCCAACGACCATCTTCACTAGTAAAGACGAAAATTGGTGGAATAGGAATGCCAAGCAATAAAGATTCAATAAACCGTGTTTTCTGGGACTCGTCCCAACGATAAAGACGCTGATAAACAGGGTTTATTACCATCTCCTCTCTTTCATATATCCTAATTAACTCGCCGACAGACATGTCAAATCCATCTTTAATTATTTCTCTTTTAGCTTCATCTAATTCTTTCAATAGGCTCATAATTTTTTCCTTAAATGAGTGGTTATTATTAAAATATCAATGCCAGATTTTATAAAAAAACAGATTTATTTTATCTCATTCCTTTAGCTCAATCCCTTTCGCCTGCAACTCTTTCCTGATTATCCGCTTAATCCACGCAGAAAGCGTTGCATCTCCATCCGCTTTCAACGCCTGCTGCATTGCTTCTTCCAGCGCAGGTTCTACACGCAGCGCGATCTGTTTATTGCCCTTTTTTTTGAATGATACGGTTGACATGTGTCAGACACCATTTTAGAGTAGCGATGTGAGCAAGTGTATGACACTTGTCTTACGAAATCAACGAAGCCCACAGGTGCTACCAACACCTGCGGGCCTCTAACCACATCATTACTGGAGGTAATGTATGGCTGTAGCCAATGGTATCACGCATGGGTATTTAAAGCCCAACCCCTTCTCTCTTAACGCTTTTGTTTGTCTTTCTGCTGTTCTTTTCTCCGCTTTGCCGGAGGTGCGCTATGCTGCCTGACACCGATATTCTCTCTTCCGAACTGCGCGATATTTTTCGCAAACTGGATACCTCAAACCTGAGCGAAGAAGAGATGCTGCAACTGGCGAACGGGTGCGAAGACCACATCGCCGGGCTTTGCCACGGTCTGCACTTTTTGGGCAAAACCTTCGTCACCTTCGCCGACAGCGACGTGCTGGAGTTTTCCCGCGAAAGTCTCTGCCAGTTAGGTCATGGGTTAAAAGCCACTGCAACGCTGCTTCCCGCGCTGATGGAACTTCATCAAATGACTGAACGAAATATCGCCGCAGAAGAGTTTCTGATCTAACCCATACGGCTCCCACGATGCGCAGTTAACGCTTTTGGGAGCCTGCTCGGTTTTTCATTTTCCACGCCTTGCGATAAGCCCCTTTTTTGCGTTGCAATGCGCGCTGTCCACTCTTATCCTTTTGTACGGATTAAATCCGTACATAACTGACAAGATGATTGGCAGATCTGGATAAAGCAGGCTGCCTGGGAGAGTACCGATATGCCCGCAGTGAAAAAGCAGCGCATCGATCTGCGATTGACCGACGAGGATAAAAAAATGATTGAAGAAGCGGCGGCAATGACCAACCAGACGATAACCCAGTTTCTGGTGAGCAGCGCCTCGGAACGCGCCGCAGAAGTGATTGAACAGCATCGCCGCCTGGTGCTTAGCGAGGCGTCGTGGAACCGGGTAATGGACGCTATCGAAAATCCACCTGCACCAAACGATAAACTTAAACGCGCCGCAAAACGTCTGCAAAACAGGGAGTGAACCGTGGACAACCTGACCATTGAGATGTTCTCAGGAGAGACAGCGTATGAAACCGGCGGTTTTGATTGTGGTGAGGTCTCGCTCAACACCTTTTTAACCCAGCATCTCAAGCGCCAGCACGACGGAAAAATTTTACGTGCCTACATTTTGCAAACGGCAACGGCCAGGCCGCGTGTTTTCGGTTATTACACGTTGTCGGGCGGCAGTTTCGAGAAAGCGCAACTGCCTACGAAAACGCAGCAAAAAAAGATGCCCTATCGCACTGTGCCCTGCGTCACTTTAGGTCGTCTGGCTGTCGATAAAACACGCCAGGGAAACGGCTGGGGAGAGATGCTGGTCGCGCATGCCATGAAAGTGGTTTACAACGCTTCACTTGCCGTTGGTGTGCATGGGTTATTCGTCGAAGCGCTCACAGACAATGCGAAAAAATTTTATGAAAAGCTGGGCTTCATACCGTTAGCCGAAGGCAACCCGCATTCGCTGTTCTATCCGACAAAATCGATTGAGCGGCTCTTCACAGAGTGAACGCTCTGCAGCCATAGCGAATTACCCTATCCCTTTCACTATCTCCTCTGGCTCCAGCCCTACCAGTCTCGCCAGGTGGACAAATTCCACCACAACCAGCCTTCTCTCGATTTTGGCGATAAAAGATTGCGGGCGACCGAGCGCTTCGGCGAGTCGCACCTGCGTGCTCCCCCGTTCTTTACGTGCTTTTTTAAGCGCCGTGATGACGCACTGATACTCTTTCGAATAGATATAAGCCACTTGATCACCTCCTTTTGACTAAGCCAAAACCCATCTTTCTAAAAGCCTTCATTCATCAATGGGATAATCGAAAAGGTCGTTTTCTGGAGCGCTGTGTTTTACGGGTAAAAACGATTTCTCATTATTTTCACAATGCCTTTGTTACGACGAAACATTTGTGATCCCTGCGGAATACGCCGCACCGCGCACTGGCAATCTCCTTCGTCACCAGCAACACTCTGTAAGCCGCCAGCACACATAAAGGAGCAAAACATGTCGGATGATTTTTACTGGATTAACGAACCGCAGCAGTGGTGCGAAACGCAGGGCAAAGTGGAAGTGGTGACCGATGGGCATACCGATTTCTGGCGCAAAACCTGGTACGGGTTTGAGCGCTTCAGCGGCCACGGTTTTGTGCGCGATGTGGTGGGTGATTTCACCTTTCAGGTGCGGATTCAGGCGCGCTTTTCCGCGCTGTATGACCAGGCGGGTGTGCTGTTGGTGGCGGATGAGCAGAACTGGTTAAAAGCCGGGATTGAGTTTAACGATGGCGCGCCCGCCATCGGCAGCGTGCTGACGCAGGGGTATTCGGACTGGGCAACCGGTATTTTCCCCGGTGACGCGGGTGATTTCTGGCTGCGCCTGAGCCGTAAAGGTGATGCGCTGCGGCTGCAATACTCTACCGATGGTCGCGTCTGGCCGCCGCTGCGGCTGTGTCATTTTCCGCATTCGCGCTGTGCGGTGGGCGTAATGTGCTGCACGCCGGAACGCAGCGGGCTGGAAGTCGCGTTTTCAGAAATGGCGCTCACGCCGTTGCTGGAAAAAGATCTGCACGATCTGAGCTAGTTTCGCCGCCACACGGCCAGTTAATCAGCGTTTTTCTCCATCCGGTGACCAGGGCAACCGCAAGCGACACATCTGCGTTTCGGTTGCCTGCCTTTTAAAGACCATAAACAGCAAGAAACATCGCATTTCGCATTATTTTTATCATAAGTAATTTGCTTTACTACACGATATTTCAGCACCACTAAATCATTAAGTTAAATAACAGTAACAATACAGGATATATTATTATTTCACTCGCCTTCGCATGCCGATATATTATATAAATGCGCGCACAACCAAATTCCCAAAATGGCTTAACGATTGTATTTCATAGCCATTTTTAACATTACTTAACGGGCTAATTAAAAAGCCAAATCCAGATCTCTTTTTATAAAAAACACCATGAAGGTTTCGCTTTAGTCGCCGATAAAAATAATGTTCACCCTGGATATGGATAGTGCCTGAGGCCGTTATGACCATTTTAAAGAAACTGCTATTTGTTTTTGCCATTACCTTTATTGCCATGATTTTGCTTGGCGGTTTAAGCATCCGTGCGTTAGACAAAGCGCAAGAGCGTTTTGACTACGTTGTGGATAACAGTCTGCCCAGTATCAGCAAGCTCAGCGAGGCGCTCCAGCACCGCGAAGAGGCGCGTCGACAGATCCTGATGTCGCTACTGATAAGCGATGAAGCGGTGTTTATCAAACATATGACGCAAGCGAAAGATGAGCTGAATAAAACCAACGAAATATTTAAATATTATCGCGAGCACCTTGTTAGCGACGATATGGATGGCCAATTATTGAAAAAAACCCAGGACTCGTTTGATGATTATCTGCAAAAAGCGGAGTCGATGGTGAATGTCTACCACAGCGAAGGTATTGAAGCGGCACGAAAAATGGTTTCGGATGGCGGGATTACCGCCAATGCGTCTGTCGCGTTGAGCGCTAATTTAAAAGAGATGCTGGTGCATAATTATAATATCGCCAGAACTTACGCTGAAAATAACCATGCGCAATATATCAATACATTCTGGTTACTGGTGGGAACGATTATCTTTTTGCTGGCATTAATTGGTGTATTTGCCACCACTATTCTTAGTTATTTAAATAAAGGCTTAAAAAGCCTGCAAAATAGTATGGGAACCATTAGTAACACGTTGGATTTAACCGTTGAGGTGGATCTCAAGAAAAAAGATGAACTGGGCGCAACCGCCGCCAGTTTTAATGCGTTGATGGCAAAAATCCGCGAAGTGCTGAGCAGTGTGAAAGACGCCAGCAACGAAGTGGATGTCGCAGCGAGCGAAATCGCCAAAAGCAATGATGACCTATCATCCCGCACCGAATCGCAGGCCTCGTCGCTGGAGCAGACCGCCGCCAGCATGAACGAATTGTCAGCCACGGTGCGCCACAATATGGACAATGCCCAGGAGGCGAACGCCTTTATCGGTCGCGTACAGTCGATGGTGAATGAAAGCCACCGCGAACTCAGTTCGCTGCAAAAATCGATCGACGATATTTCGGCTTCGTCGGCGAAAATCTCCGAAATCACCGACATTATCGACGGCATCGCCTTCCAGACGAACATCCTCGCGCTGAACGCGGCAGTAGAAGCCGCCCGCGCCGGTGAGCAAGGGAAAGGCTTTGCGGTGGTGGCTGGCGAAGTGCGATCGCTGTCGCAGCGCTCCTCGGTGGCGGCGCGCGATATTCGTGGTTTAATCGATGAAGCAATCAAGAATGTCGGCCAGGGCGTCAGCTATGCGGCCAACGTGACAACACGGATGAACGAGGCGCTCGGCGCGGTGGATGAAACCACGGTGCTGATAAACCAGGTGAATAACTCTTCAACCGAGCAGAGCCACGGTATTGAGCAGGTTAACGTGGCGGTCAGCCAGATGGAGGGCAACTTGCAGCAGAACGCCGCCATGGTCGAAGAGATGGCCACCGCCGCGAACTCGCTCAGCCACCAGGCCGGTAAACTGCTTAACGATGTGAATGCCTTTAAGCTGTAATGACGATGCCGGGAAACGCTCATGCTTCCCGGCCATTACCATGACCCTAACGCTTCAGGTAAATGGCTCACAAACGCGGTTTTATCGGCTGGATAGCACCGCGATAACTCGATAAACATCATCTGCGCTTAGCGCTTGCCGTTCAGCGGCAACCTGATCCAGCGCGTTGATGGCAGCACCCTGATCCCGCCGGTTTTCACCAGTAAACTTAAGGAAAATGGCTAAATCGGCAACCACTTTCGCCAGCGCGATTTCACCGCTCCTTATAGATGCATTTTCAGTTGTTTCGGCGTACATATTACGAAGCGGAACCGTCGCCTTTCACAATCAATTCTTTCATATGTTCAATACTGAAAGTCCCCCATTTACCGCCGTAGTCGTTAAAAATTTCAACGGCGAGGCGGTACTCCTCTTCGCTGATGGGCGCGTCTTCTTCGACGATATAATCGCAAATCGTTTCAAACGCTAAACCACTCTCATCGTAATCGACATATTCAATGGCAAAGCGCAGTTTCTCTGCATCAACACGCCCGGCGAAACGTGCGCCAAAGGCCTTGATACCTTCGCTCATGACGATCCTCTCTTCTCCCGCGATGCGTTAATCAGTGCGCAGATCTCCGGCACAGATACCGCCAGCAAAAACAGCACGATGCGGGTGGTTGCGTTATCCGCGTTTTCACGCCAGTGATCGGGCAGCGCCGGAAAGAGAAAAAATCCTGCACCGCAGGCAAGCATCACCTTGCCAAACGGACGATTCGCCCGATACCAGGCCGCGTCATCCCGCAAGGTCAGCGCGGTACGCACGCCGTAAAAACGATTGGGTTCGATTCGCTGTCGCGCCAGCGGAGTGGCGACTGCCATTAACACCCGCATCCCGACGCTGAGGGAGAGAAAAATGTCGTTCATTGCAGGCTCCTGATGCTGAGCAGACATATTCTGTGGCGAAACATGATGTTCCCGACAACGGCAGAAAGCAACGGCTATGCCTGAGCGGGATAGCGCTGTTTTTAGTGGAGGGAAGAAGCCCGCACACCAGACGGTGCGCGGGAAAGTGCGAGGTTTAGAAGAAGGTCAGCAGGCTGAGGTTAAAGCGGTTGTCCTGCGATTCGCCGCTTTGATTACCGCGTGCGTACTCCAGCGTCAGCATCGCACTGTTCGGGCTTGCTGCCTGGCTGGCGCTCAGGCGCAAACCGGCACCGTATGCGCTACCGTGCACCTCTTTTTTCTCCAGCGCCGTCGGTTTCGCCTGGCTTACGGAACCGAGCGAACCGAAGACGTATGGCATTACCGCGCTACCCAGGTCTGGTGCCCAGGAAAACGCGCCGAGCGGCTGCGGCAAGCCCACTTCAGCACGCGCTGCCAGGGCACTGTCGCCGCTGACCGTGCCGGAATCAAACGCCGACAGCCACGTACTGCCGCCAAGTGAAGCCTGCTCAGAAGATGGCAACGCCTGGTCAAACGAGGTCTGCGCCAGGCCAGAAAGCGAGAGCTGTACCTTGCCATCGACTAACGGCTGGCTGTAATTCATGGTCAGCTCCAGCTTCTGGAAATCCGGATCGGCCCCCTCTCTGCTCATCGGCAGATCGGTAGTCCCGTGGCGGGCGCCCAGGCCATCGATACCAAAAGAGGCCGTCAGGCTGGAGGCGAAACGCGCGTCAAAATTGGTGGTGTAATCCATCGACTGCGCCAGGCGCACAATGCGCAGGCGATCGTCGGTAAATGGCACCTCATTGTTATTGAACTGCAAATGCTGCGTTTCGTTTTGCACATCCAGCGACAGCAAGGTCGACGTGTTGAAATCACGCGCACGCACCCAGTGGTAGCCGACACGCGATGACAGACGCTGGAAGTGATCGCGCGAGGTCAACCCGCTGTCGGTTTTCGGTTTCGTGCGGCTGTCCACCCCTTCGACGTTCATCCACAAACCATCAGTACCCAGCGGCACGACCACGCCGAGCGCCCACTGGCGGTTACGCGGCTGCGTATCGGTAAACGGGTTATCGCCGCGCGGGTAGCCGTTCAGGCGCACGTATACCTGCTCGCCAAAGCCCGTCAGGTTATTAAGCTGGCCGCCAAGCCCGAGTGAGTACTTACCCAGCTCGTCAGAAAGACCGTTATCAAAGGTCACCAGCCCGGCAACCGGATCGTAGCGACCATCAACAATCAGCACCGTTGAACCCGGTTTGCTGCCCGGTTTGAGGGTCGATTTCAGCATCACACCCGGCGTGTCACCTGCCAGCAGCAAACGCCGCTCCAGCGCTTTACGGGTTAAATGTTTCTCGCCTACCAGCGGTTGCAACAGGCTTTCCACCCGGCTGCGCGCGGTGTCCGGCAGCGCAGAGGCATCCACTTTTTCCACATAGCCATCGGTAATCACCACACGCAGCGGCGCACCATCTTTGAGTTGTTGCGGCGGCAGGCTGACGCGCGCCAGCAAGTAACCCGCCTTGATATACGCGGTTTCCAGTTCCTGCGCGGCGGCAAACAGATTCGCGGCAGAGACACGGCGGCCTTTGACGCGCGACTCAATGCGCGCCGTTTCGCTGGCTAATTGCGGGAAGCCACCTTCAACCCGCAGACCGGCTGGCGTGACAAACAGTTTTTCCGCGCCGTTCGGCGCAGTGAGCCCGGTGGTGGCAGGCAGCGTAATGCCGCCGCCGGTGTGCTGCTGAACCGGCGCATACGAGGGTTGCACCAGTTGACCGGCGCTGGGTGCTGCCATCACGGCTCCCGCGTGTAAGCTCGCGGCGATACTCAGGCTCAGCAATGTCGGTGCAAAAAGTGAAGATTGTGAAAATAAACGCATGAGTTATCTCTTATTTTTACTTGCCGGAGCAGGAAAGGGCTAAATCCGCGCCCATGGAACAGACCGCACCCGCCAGGCGAGGGTCGGCCGTGGCGATAACCGTGTTATCCGCACTGCCAGCGCTGCTGGCATCATGGGTTACCAGCATCGTGTTACCCGTCAACTGACGCGTCACATCCTGCGCCGAGACACGGTTGCCAATGGTGGCGGCTAACGGTGTTGATACCGGTGTTTGTATCGGGGTTGGCGTCGGCGTGCCAGTCTGCGGGTTCACCACAAGCGTGCCGTCGATATAGTTGATGATGTAGTTATCCAGCCCGTTACCGCTGGCGTTGGCTGCAACCACCGCATAGCTGCCAGCAACGGCAGTACGGTCTGCGCCATCACTAGTGACATCAACATGGCTAATGGCATCGCTGTTCAGCAGGCCGCTTGCGCTATAGCCCAGTTGCACGGTGTTACCGGCCGTTTTGCTGCCGCTATTCGCGGTGATGGTCAGCGCGGCAGGCGTCACGTTCAGCGAGCCGTTGTAGCTAATAACGTAGTTGGACAAACCGCTGCCGGTCGCGTTACTACCGTTGATGCCGTAACTGCCAACATTAGCCGTCGCCGCTGCACCTGCGCTGTTCAGCGCCACACCGGTCACCGTGTCGCCATTAAGCAGGCCGAGCACGCTATAATCGCGGAGGCTGACAAGGTCGCCATAGGTTTTGCTGGCGTTACCCGCGTTGATCACCAGTTGCGCTGGCGTCACGTTCAGCGAACCTGCGCCGTAACTGATGGTGTAGTTCGACAAGCCGTTACCGCTTGCATTGCTGGCGTTAATGGCATAACTGCCCACGCCTGCGGTGATGGCGGCACCGGCGCTGTTAAGGGCGACATTCGTTACCGTATCGCCGTTTAACAAGCCCACAATGCTGTAGCCACTTAAATTCGCCGCACCGCCGTAAACCTTGCTGGCGTTATCGGCGGTGATGGTCAGCGCAGCAGGTGTGACGGTCAGATTGCCGTTGTGATAGACAATGTTGTAGTTGGACAAACCACTGCCGCTGGCGTTACTCCCCGTAATGCTGTAGCTGCCAACGTTAGCCGTGGTGGCAAAGCCCAGGCTGGTATAGGTCAAGCCATTGACGGTGTCTCCGTTAACCAGGCCTTGCGCGGTGTAATTCACCAATCCCGGGAACTGCCCGTACACTTTACTGGCGTCAGCCACGTTGATGGTCAGCGTGGCTGGCGTTACCGTGGCGCCCACGCCCACAATGCTGGCTGGCTGCCCGTTAGGTTTAAGCGCACTGATACCGGTGGTGTCCAGTGCATAACTACCCACGTTATCGGTGCTTCTCAGCCCGTTCGTCAGGCTGCCGCTGATGGCATTCCAGAACCCGGCGCCGTAGTAAGTCGTAACCGGGTTCGTACCATAGATAGCAGTCTGCGCCACACCAACAATACCGGACACGCCGAAAAGTGCCGGCGTGGCGGAACCGGTGGCCGGTGCCCAGACTTTATTATCCAGCCCGATAAAATTCGCGCTGTTGTTCATTTGCGCGGTAGTTAAACCGGTGATCGCTTCCGTTCCATTGGCACCGCGCCCAATGCCTGCCGCGACGTTATCGCTATTCCAGTAGAGGTTGCTCTGCGTTCCGCTCCCGCTTTTGGAACCCACTACCCCACCTATCGCGCTGGGTGTGGAGGTGACGTTGATGGTGTTGGTGGCAATACCGCCGCTGATCGTTCCGGTGTTACTGCCCGCCAGCCCGCCTGCCTGCGCGTTCAAACCGGCGTTAATCGCGCCGGAGGAGTAGACGTTAGTGATACTCCCGGCGTTATTCCCCACCAGCCCGCCGACATAGCCAATCGCGCCGCCCATCCCGCTGCCGGTCACGCTACCGGACGCGTAACTGGCGCTGATGGTGCCGCCCGCCATGTTGTAGCCGGTCAACCCGCCGACATACTGCAAGCCGTTGCCGCTGGTGCCGGAGAGGTTCAGGGAGCCGTCGAAATAACTTTGCGTAATGTTTTTGCTGTTCTGCCCGACCAGGCCGCCCCAGTAAGACCAGTTAGAGCTGTTCGTCGCGCTAATTGACGCGCCCGAACGGCTGTAGGAGATCTGCCCGGCATTGTTACCCACCAGCCCACCCATATACGCGGTGGCGTCGGACGAACGGGTTAATGAGCCCAGCACCGTAGAATAGGCGATGGTGCCGGTGTTATAGGCCGCCAGCAGCCCGGCGTAGAACGGCGATGTCGAAGAGGCGGTAAGCTGCGCCGAGTTGAGCCCCATGTTACGGATGGTGCCGGTGTTATAGCCGAACAAGCCAACATAGGTATCGGCGCTGTTAATGGTCAGGCTAGAGATGGTGTGCCCAAGCCCCGTGAAGATGCCACTAAATGGCGCGCTGGAAGAGACGCCAACCAGTGAAGACGTGTATGTATTACCAATGGCAAGAATGTTTTGCGCCAGCGCGTATTTGCCGCCAAGCCCGGTGCTGTCAATGGCATCGAGATCCGCCATCGTACGGATCAACGTGTAATTCTGCCCGCCAATGGTTAATGACGCATTCGCGCCAGGAATGGTTATCTGTTTGCCGGAGAGCAGCGTGTAATCTTTGCCGATGCCATAGTTCAGTGCCAGGCCCGCGTTCGCGCCGGTGGCCGAGATATTACCGTTGAGAATGATATTGCCTGCCGCCGCCAGCGTTAGGGTGGTATCGGTCGTCCAGCCAAGGTTGGTGGCAAGCGTGATGTCGCCATTCTGGCTGCCGGTTGAGCCGGTGGAGACCGTGACGTTGGCGGTAGAGAGCGCGTTTTGTAACGTGGTCACGTTAATAATGCTGTCGTCCGCGCTGGCGCTAAAGCCGGTGCTGCTGTCAGCCGCCGTGGAGATCACCACGTTATGCGGGTCGAGCAGCAGGTTGCCGAATTTACCGCTTTGCGCAGAGAGATCGGTGCTACCGGTATAGGCCAGTTTGGCTTTACCGGAGACTTCCGCTTCACCGCCTTTGCCGGTGCCCGCGCCGCGTGCGCTGATTTTACCGCTGAACGTCGTCTGGTTATCCGACCACACCACCACATCGCCGCCATTGCCCTGGCTTGTGGCATCTGCCGTGATCCGGCTGGCGCTGTCGATGTGTGTATTCGTTGCGCGTTGCGTGCTGCCTTTGCCCTGGCGCTCGCCGCCAATGTTAATGTTACCGCCGCCGGTTTTGCCGGAAGCGTCGATTTTCGCGCCCGCCAGCGTAATGTTATCGCCGGTAACGGTGATTTTTCCGCCCGCGCCGTCGCTTGATTTCGCGCTCAGCGTGCCGGAAAGCGCCACATTGCCGCCTTCGCCGCCGCCAATCACGATGGCGCCGTTCTGACCGCTGACGCTGTCGGCTTCCACCACGCCGCTCAGGTTGATGGCATTACGCGCCGCATTGCGCGCCGAGGCTGCCGTCATCACCACCGAACCGCCCTGGGCCGACACAGTACCGCTGTTTTGGATCAGCGCCTCTTTCACGCCGGAATTGCCCGGTACAGCAACCTGCAAGAAGCCGTCGCCGGAGAGATCCAGCGTGGCAGATTCCCCCGCCCCCAGCCCCACTTTGCCGACCGGGACATTAATCAAGCCGTCGTTTTTGACGCTGCCGCCAATCAATGCCGCATAACCGCCGCGCCCGACGCTTATCACGCCTGCGTTGCTCACTTCAGCCGATGAACCGTTGCCGGTAAAGACGCGCTTCCCTTTGAGGAAGTCTTCATCTTTGATATCCAGCGTCGAGGCAACAAAGCCGCCGCCGGTTTTTACTGTGCCGCCCGGCGTAATGGCGATGCCGTTCGGGTTCACCAGGTAAACCTGACCATTGGCGGTTATCGAGCCGGCAATGGTGGATTTTGTTGCGCCAGTGACGCGGTTAAGAATGGCGGAGGAGCTGCTCGGCTGCACGAAGTCGACCGAATTGCCCTTGCCGACGGAGAAACTGTTCCAGTTAACAATCGCGGTATTGGAGTGCTGGTTCACCGTGACGGCGGAACCATTTTGCCCAATGGAAACCTGCCCCGCCGCGACGTTCGCGCCAGTGGGCAACTCGCCCGCCAGCGCCGGTGCGGCGCAAAGTGCACTGACAAACAACGCGATAACACGTTTTGTAAAAACCGGTGGCGTATTACGGCCCTGGTGCTGAACTGAAGATAAGCAAAACGATGATGTCATGAGCATCATTCCTGTGATAGCAAGAAAGTAATGGGGTGTTTACTCGCAAGTTGCTGTTTGCAAAGCAACGTTACATCCCTTGCAGATCAACATGTCTGAGCTGTCGCTATCGCAGAATTATGTAAATGCGCCGTAACAATAGGGTTATCGTCACCTTAAGATAAATCTTTATCATTTCGGATACATCTCGTTGCATATTTTCACAAATGAAAATAAGGGATTGATTAGCAGGATATTCTGCCGGGTGCAGCGCGCTGACCCGGCCAGTCTGCGTGGTTAATCCTGAGGAGGCACGCGATTGATCCCCATCGCCATCACCTGTGCCGGGTCGAACAGCGACAAACTTTCCACCTGCGAGAGCAGCAGCACTTTGCGGAAATCGAGCGCCGAGCGGGGTTGTGAAGCGAGATCAATATTGTGTGCGTCATACCACGCGCTGTAGTTGTGTTCGACATGCAGATCGAGGGTACTTTCATCGCGATAGCCGCTGAGCATCGGGATCAGCACAATGTTATTGGCGTCGCCGCTATCAAAGGTGGCGGTATGGATCATGCCAATGTAGATGCGTTGCGATTTGAGCGTGATCCACGCCAGATCGCCCTTTTCCATACACTGATAAATCAGCCCTTCCACGCCGTTGGCGCGCGAAAGGTGTTTATACAGTTCGCGGCGGCCGTTGCTGTCGAGCCTGGCGCTGCCGGACCAGTTTGAGCGCCACAGGCAAAACAGCACCGCAAACGCGAGCATAATCACCACCGGTGCCTGGATGCCTAAAAAACTCCAGTTCATAAAACTCATGTGCAGGTGGTGTTGCTCCGGGCCAAACACCGCAGGCCAGGCGTTCATCACCGCAGAGGTGATCAACAGGCACAGCCACAGTAACCCGGTCGCCAGAATCCCCTGTAATACAAAAACGCAGCCATACAGCGCCACGAGGAAGTAGACATCCCAGCCGAAGCTGCGTTTGAATTTAAAACGGGTGGAGAGATCGTGCGAGGTGTACCAGTAGCCGCAGACCATCAACACCATAAAGATTGCCGTTCCCATGTCAGGCCCTCTTTAACGCGTCGACGTGGCGTTTGAAATCTTCCTGCACGCGCTGGCAATGGATATTCACCGAAGTGTTGCCATCGGCATCAACCACAATACGTTCGCCATCTTCAATAGCGTCCTGAATTTCACTGTGGCTCATCACCTGCAACAGTCTGTCCGGGCTTGCGAATAATGAATACAACATTTTTTTCATCTCTTACCTCCGCAGCCAAGTATAGAAACCCTGTCGCGCGTAAGGCGTTTTTCATCCGGATTCTTACTGCCGCACGGCTTTTCGATCAGGTTGTCACTTTTACGCAATACCTTGTCCGTTGCGCGGGGGCGACGCAGGGTCGCGGCGTGGAAACTGAAACCACACCCTGCGGAGACCCGAAAAATGTTAACGACCCCTGCTGAAAAATATCAACGCCACAAACCCTTAGCGCTGCGTGATCGCCACTGGCCGGATAACGCGCTGACCCATGCGCCGCGCTGGCTCTCCACCGATCTGCGCGACGGCAATCAGGCGCTCGCTGAGCCAATGGACGCCACGCGTAAGCTGAAATTCTGGCAACTGCTGCTCGACTGCGGCTTTAAAGAGATTGAAGTGGCGTTTCCGTCCGCCTCGCAAACGGATTTCAATTTCGTGCGCCAGTTGATTGAGGAACAACGGATTCCGGACGATGTGACCATTCAGGTATTAACCCAGGCGCGGGAAGAGTTGATTACCCGCACCTTTGCTGCGCTGCAGGGCGCGAAACGCGCCACCGTGCATCTGTATAACGCCACCGCGCCGGTGTTTCGCGAGCAGGTTTTTCGCCAGAGCCGCGAGGAGATCGTCGCGCTGGCGGTCAACGCCGCGCGGCAAATTCGCGGCCTTTGTGAAAACGCGCCAGAAACCGCGTGGGTTTTCCAGTACTCACCAGAAACCTTCTGTTTTACCGAAGCGGAGTTTGCGCTGGCAATTTGCGAAGCGGTGGCCGATGTCTGGGAGCCATGCGCAAACCGGCCGATGATCATCAACCTGCCCGCCACGGTGGAAGTGAGCATGCCGAATGTGTATGCCGACCAGATTGAGCACTTTTGCCGCCACTTCTCGCGTCGCGAACAGGTGTGCATCAGTGTGCATACCCATAACGATCGCGGCACCGGGATTGCCAGCGCCGAACTGGCGCTGCTGGCGGGTGCGGAGCGCGTGGAAGGTTGCCTGTTTGGCAACGGCGAGCGCACCGGTAATGCCGACCTGGTGACGCTGGCACTGAATCTCTATACCCAGGGCATCGCGCCGGGGCTTGATTTCAGCCAGATGAAAAAGGTGGTGGAGATCGTTGAAGAGTGCAACCAGTTGCCGGTGGCGCCGCGTCATCCCTACGCCGGGGAACTGGTGTTCACGGCCTTTTCCGGTTCGCATCAGGATGCGATTAAAAAAGGCTTTGCCGCGCGGCAAAACAGCTCGACCGCGTTCTGGGAAGTGCCTTATTTGCCGCTTGATCCGGCAGACATTGGCTGTAGTTATGAAGCGGTGATCCGCGTCAATAGCCAGTCCGGTAAGAGCGGTGCAGCGTGGCTGCTGGAGCAGAACCACGGCCTGAATTTGCCGCGCAAACTTCAACAGGAGTTCAGCCAGCATGTGCAGGAGGCGGCAGATGCGAACGGCAAAGAGATGTCGCAAATGGAAATCTGGAATCTGTTTCGTCAGCACTACGGGCTGGTGGAGCGCCCGCCGCTGCAACTGATTGAGTATGTCTGCACTAACCAGCCGGGGCAGCGCACCACCTTACAGGCGGAGATCGTGTGCCTCGATAAAAAATTGAAACTGGACGCCAGCGGCAACGGCTTTCTTTCCGCCGCCATCACCGCCCTGTGCCGCAGCTTGCAGGTGGAGATCAACATTGAGAGCTACCACGAACATACGCTTGGCAAGCACAGCGACAGCCGCTCGGTGGCGTATGTCTGCTGTGAGAATACAAACGGCGAACGTGCCTGGGGGGTGAGCATTGATAGCGACATCACTCGCGCATCGTTGCAGGCGGTGCTGAATGCCGCACAGCCCTTCATTACGAGGTGAAGTAATCGCCGGGCGGCACGCCCATCACCCGGCGAAACATGGCGCTGAATGCGCTGGGGTTGGCATAACCGCACTCCAGCGCCACCTGCGTGACCGGCTCACCCTGCGCCAGCCGGGTTAACGCCGCCAGCAAACGCGCCCGGCGTAACCATTCGCTGAACTGTAACCCGGTTTGCTGGTAGAAATGGCGCGACAACGTTCGCCCGCTCATGCTGACCTGGCGGGCGGCGTTTTCCAGCGTCCACTCACCCGCCGGATCGCGTCGCACCGCGTCACAAAGCTGCTTTAACCGGGCGGAAGTGGGTTCCGGCAGGCAAAACGGCAGCGTATTCATCAGGCGGATTTCATCCAGGATCAGTTCGTAAATGCGCTCCGCGCGGCTGCCTGCCTGATACGCCTGGGGCAATTCCAGCGCATTCAGAATCAACGCCCGCAGCAAATCGCTGACGCGCACCACCTGGCAAACCACCGGTAAATCCGCCCGCGCCAGCGGTTCGACAAACACCCCGCGCGCCTGCACTTCGCCGTCAATTCGCAGCGCGTGAGACACCTGCGCGGGTATCCACACGCCACGGCCAGGCGGCACAATCCATATACCCTGCTGCGTTTCCACGCGGATCACCCCGCTTAAGGTGTGAATCAGTTGATCGCATGGATGGGTATGCCAGTGCTCATGCTCCCCGTGCCGGTAATCATGGGCGTAGGGGATCACCGCGCGGTGGGAAAAATCGAGGGCGAATGTCTGTTTCACGGCGTGACCGTTGTTATTTTGCAGGGTGACATTACCTTAATCACCGCCGCGCTCGCTGTCATTTATTTCTCCCGGCACAGCGGGCAGTTGTGGCAATACTCCACCGGCGTTGAGGCTTTGTAATAAAAACAGCAGGTGCGGCGAAAACGCACCATCTTACCCGCCGCGTTCTTTTGCGCAGGCCGGCGAAAGCGCTTCAGCGGATTCCAGGGCGCGGCAAATAGATCGGGCGCGGCGGCGTCCAGCAGCCAGGCGAAATCCGCCTGCTGGCGCTGCGCTTGCGGCGCATTCAGCCCCTCCATTCGCCCCTGGTAGAGCGAGTAAACGCGCACGGCGGTGTTTTCCCAGAGAATCGCTTCCGGCAAACCGCTGACCCGCGCCAGGCTCTGCCACAACGGCGCTAAATAATCGCGAAACAGCGCGCCAACCACCGTTTCGCGCCACGCGTCGCGCTGGCCGGGAAGGTAATGCGTTACCGTGACATCCACCGGCAGCGACGAGCTCCACAGCCCGTTGTCATGCGCATACTCCAGCCGGCTGTCGTGCAGGGATAACGGCAAGCCTTTATCAAACACGCTCATCGCGTACAGCACATTCCCGGTCGCCAGAAAGGCCAGCCGTTTGGCGAGCAGCGACGCGGCAATCGCCAGATCCGGCGCGCCAGTCAGCGGCATCACCCGCACTAACAGCTCGCGACAGGTTTGTGCATCCAGCAGCGCGTTGGCCGGTATGCTGCGCGCATCGGCTTGTGATCGCGAACACAGGCGAAAAACGCGTTGCAGATACGAATGCTCTTCAACCGTCAGCATCTGACGCTCCGGGAAATGGAATGCATAACGGCGTATGGAAAAAGGGATCGTCGATGATGCGACAGCGCAGATTAAACACGTCGCTGACCAGCGTTTCGCTCATTATCTGTTGCGGCGCGCCTTCGGCATAAACGCGCCCGTCATGCACAGCGACCAGATGATCGGCATAACGGCAGGCGAGGTTAAGATCGTGCAGCACCATCACAATGGTTTTGCCCTGCTGCCGGTTGAGCTGACGCAACAGTTCGAGGATCTCAATCTGGTGCGCCAGATCGAGATAGGTGGTCGGTTCGTCCAGCAAGAGGGTGTCAGTGGCCTGCGCCAGCGTCATGGCAATCCACACGCGCTGGCGCTGTCCGCCGGATAACGCATCCACCGGGCGATGCTGCAACGCGTCGGTTCCCGTCAGGCGCAGCGCCGCATTCACCTGCTGCTCATCCTCTTGCGACCACTGGCGCAGCCAGTTCTGATAAGGAAAACGCCCCAGGCTCACTAACTGGCGCACCGTGATGCCCTCCGGGGCGACAGGCGTTTGCGGCAAAATGGCCAGCTTGCGGGCAATCTCCGCCGTATTGCTGGCGTGAATGTCCAGTCCATCGAGAATAACGGTGCCGGATTGTGGTGTCAGCAAGCGCGCCATGGCTTTGAGCAGCGTACTTTTGCCGCAGCCGTTGCTGCCAATCAGCACCGAGACTTTCGCGCCAGGCAGGGTTAAATCCAGCGCGTTAATCACTTCCCGCTGTTGATAGCTGACGCTCAGCTTTTGCGTTGAGAGAGACACATTTTCCCCATCAGATTACGTCCGCTGCCGAATCAGCAGCCACAAAAAGAACGGCGCACCGGCCAGCGCCACAAAAATGCCGGCCGGTAAATCAGCCGGGCGGAATAGCGTTCTGGCGAACAGGTCGGCGATAACCACCATACTGCCAGCGCTGCAAACGGTGACAAACGCCTGGCCGAAAAAGCCCTGGCGCACCACAAGCCTTGCCAGGTGCGGCGCAATCAGCCCGACAAAGGCCATCGCCCCCACCTGCGCAATCGCCCCGCCGGAGAGCACCACACAGCTTAGCAGTAACAGCACTCGCAGCGGCTGCACCCGAACGCCAAGCCCGATGGCAAGCGCGTCGTCCAGTTGCAGGGTTTTCAGATAACGAGCCAGAAACAGCAGTACCGGCACCGCCCAGACATACACCGCCAGCAGGCGTAGCACTTTATCCCAGGTGGCGGCATAGACGCTGCCGCTCAACCATACCCAGGCGGAAAAGGTGGTGGTCAGCGGGCTGAACACCAGCACCAGCGTCACCACCGCGCCCGCCAGCGCGGAAACACCCACGCCGGTGAGAATCAGCCGCAACGGCGTCAGACCTTTGCGCCACGACAGCAAAAAGATCAGCCCGACAGCGCAGGCCGCGCCGCCCATCGCCGCATACGGTAAGGGCGCGCTGCCATAGCGCAGGCTGAAAAAGGAGAGCCACAGCAACGCACCGGCACTCGCCCCGGCGGTCACACCGAGCGTATCCGGCGACGCTAACGGGTTACGCACCAGCGTTTGCAGGATCAACCCGGCAAGCCCCAGCCCGCCGCCCGCCAGCATCGCCAGTGCCACGCGCGGCAGGCGCAACTGGTGCAGAATAAAACTGTGCGCGCTGGCGTCAGGCTGCACCAGCAGCCGAAGCGTTTGCGCCAGCGAGAAAGCCACATCGCCAGTGTTCAATGCCACCAGCGCGACCAGCAAAGTCATCGCCGTACAGCCGAGTAATAGCGGCAGTAAACGCCGGGAGTAGTGGCGGGAAAATGGCCCGCAGCGCAAAAGCTGGCTATCCGGCATGGTTCCCCCTGCGTTGCGCCAGCAGAATAAAAAACGGCGCGCCCATCAGTGCGGTCATCACACCAACCGGTAACTCCTGCGGCAGGATAACCACGCGCGCGGCGATGTCTGCGGCCAGTAACAGTAACGCGCCGAGCAGCGCACAGGCCGGAAGCGTCCGGCGCAGGTCGCTGCCAAATAACTGGCGCGCTATATGCGGCACCATCAGACCGACAAAACCGACATTTCCCGCTAATGCTACGGCACAGCCCGCCAGCCCCACCACCAGCATGCTCGCCAGCAGGCGCACCAGCGCGATATTCAGCCCCAGCCCACGAGCAATCTCTTCTCCGGCGTTGAGCACGTTCATCTGCCCGGCGAAAAAGCAGGCGGCAACCACCAGCAGCGCACCGGGAAGCAGCATCGGGTACACATGCTGTACATCGTTACCCGCCAGGCTACCTGCCAGCCAGAACAACATGGTGTCGAGGCTTTCCTGATCGATAACGAGAATGGCCTGGGTAAACGCATTACACAGCGCGGTGATCGCCACGCCCGCCAGTACCAGCCGCAGGGGATTAAGCTGCCCGTTGCTGACTTTACTGGCAAACCACACCAGCGTGCCGGTGGCGCAGGCCCCGCTAAAAGCCAGCAACAGCGTGCTCCACGGATCGCCGACGGCGAAAAAACTGCCTGCCAGCACAATCAACAGCGCCGCGCCCGCATTAACACCAAACAGCCCCGGCGAGGCCAGCGGGTTGCGGGTCAACGCCTGCATCAACGCGCCCGCCACGGCGAGAAATGCGCCAACGCCAACCGCCAGCACTGTGCGCGGCAGGCGCGAGGTGCGAATAATGATATCCACCGCGCTGCCAGGATCGGCATGCAGCAGCGCCTGCGTCAGTTGGGTGAGCGAATAAAACCGCGCGCCAGTCATGATGCTGAGCACCATCAGCGCCACCAGCAGCAGCCCGCAGAGCAGAAAACGCCCGCTCATACATGCCCCCGGTTGAGCGCCTGTTCCACATCATTGAGCATCTGGTTAGCGCCAAGAATGCCGCCGGATAAGCTCCACGGCACGCTGTCCACCTCCCACAGTTGCCGCGCTTTCACCGCGCGCAGTTGCCGCCACAACGGGTGCGCCGTCAGCGTGTGGTACTGGCGCGTGATGGCCGGGCTGCTGGTCCGCAACAAAATAAAAAACAGATCGGCATCCAGCAGCGGAATATTCTCCATGCTGGAAAAACGCAACGAGGCGCTGTGTGCCTGCATGGCCTGCGCATTCCAGGCAAATCCCACTTCGGACATCACCGAGCCGGGAAAGCTGTTCGCCACATAGCTGCGAATGTGGTCAGGACGTATTTCAATCACCGACACCTGCGGCGCACGTTGCCCGGCAAAGCGCTGTTGCATCAGGCTGCGCAGTGCGGCAATACGCGCATCCCAGCGCTGGAGCAGTTGCGCGGCAGTGCTGGTTAGAGCGAGTTTTTGCGCCACCGCCGTCAGCGTTTTTTTGAATTCAAAGACATCGTCCAGTAGCGTAACAGGGGCGATTTTCGCCATCAGCGGCGCAACATCCTGGTGGCGAAAGCGGGAAGCGAAAATGATATCCGGTTTAAGCAGCGCGATTTTTTCCAGCGCAGGCTGCGTCTCCAGCCCCAGTTGCGGCACGCCGGAAAGTTGCGGGCGTAAATAGCGGTACACCGGTTTTTCCGCCCAGGATTCAACAATGCCGCAGGGCGTAACGCCCAGCGCGGCCAGGCTGTCGGTTGCCCCCTGAAACAGAGAAACCGCGCGCGGTACGCCGGGTCGGGCAAACAGCAATGGTGAGACACTGCACAACAGTAGCGCCTGTAAGCTGCGTCGGCGCGAAAGCGAGAAAGCGAGTTCGTTTTTCATCATCCACTCAAACCGCCCCGCTAAACGGGGCGGCAACACTCAGAAATCGAGACTGTAGCCCAGCGTCGCGGTGCGTCCCCGTCCGGCGAAATAGCGATCCGGATCGACAGACGCGCTTTGCGAATAGTAGGTGATGTACTGCTTATTCAGCAGGTTAGACACCCCAAGGCTCACCTGCCCGTACGGCAGCTTGTAGCCAACCGCCGCGTCCACCAGCGCATAGCCGGAAAAGTCCTTTTCCGCGTCGTCGAATGTCTTACTGAGCGCCCAGTTGGCCTGCAGGAAGGTGCTCAGTTGCGCATTCCAGTTTGCCGACCAGTTGGCGATGATGCGATCCGGGGCGATGTTTAAGCCATCGAGTTTCGCATCCAGGCTACCGTTGTCATCGCTGTCATAACGCCCGCGCATGTGTGACCACGACAAGGTTAATTTGTGATCGGCATTAGGGCTGTAACCGGCGCTTACTTCCACACCGTCAATCTCGGTCTTTTCGCGACGGGCGACAAAGGCGTCGTTGACCAGCTCAACGCGGCTACCGAGCTTCGATGTGGACTGGTAGTAACTGGCTTCGAAATCAAACGGCGCCTGTTGTACGCGGAAACCAACTTCGCTGTTTTTGGTGACGATCGGTTTTAGCCCGTTGTAGTTATCCAGTTTGACGCCCGGCGTGTCGATGCCGCGCAGCACGCGTCCGACGTCCGGCACGGCAAACCCTTCGCTGTAGCTGGCGAACAGGCTTAACGGTTCGATCGGCGTCCAGACCACACCGGCGTTATACAGCGTCTGGTCAAACGATGGCGTGCCGCCTTCCACTGTCACGCGGTCATTGGCCCACACGGTTTGATAACTGTCGATATTCAGCCGGGCGTATTCATAGCGCACGCCGCCGCTTAATTTCACCGATTCAACCGGCGTGTATTCGAGTTGCAGGAACGGTGACAGA
Source organism: Kosakonia pseudosacchari (assembly GCF_900184035.1). Taxonomy (GTDB): domain Bacteria; phylum Pseudomonadota; class Gammaproteobacteria; order Enterobacterales; family Enterobacteriaceae; genus Kosakonia; species Kosakonia pseudosacchari. Next base: position 209,805 of record NZ_FXWP01000013.1, on the reverse strand, counting down.
TCGGTGTAGTTAATTTCCGGTACGTAGGTGCGCCCGGTGGCCCATAAATCCTGTTTCGAGTTATCAAACAGGGTATCGAAACCCACCGTCGCTTTAATGCGGTCATCCCAGAGATCGTCTTTGGTGAGCGCGATTTTGCTGCCGTACTTATCGGTATATGCACGGCTCTGATCGTACAACGTGCCGATGGGGGCAATGGCGGGATCCTGGAATGACGAGGAATTGGTCGCGCCGAACAGCGCCTCATAACGCTGATAATAGGCCAGCGCCGTCAGCTTCATGCCTGCCAGATTGTAATTATCGTAGGTAGCACCCACCGTCCAGACATCGTTGTGCGGCGCGCTGCCCGGCGGATTGCCTTTCTTCGATGTGGTTAATACGCCGTCATCACGATCGCCTCGCACGCTGACATAGTTATCTTTGTTTTTCAGGCGGTAACGGTTAAGGCTCAGTTGTACGCGCTGATCGTTATCCAGCCAGTAACCCACTTTCGCCAGCAGATCCCAGGCGCGGGAATCCATCAAATCGCCCTGCGTGTTATCCACGCCGATGGCGTGATTATCGGCGTCTTTGAACAGCCCCTGATCTTCGTAGCTCAGCGCGAACAGGTAATCGATGTACTCTTCGCTGCCATTGATGCTGTAGTTGGTTTTATAGGAAAGCGTATCGCGGTCAAATTCCGCGGTGGGCGTGGTGGTTTCCACGCTGACGTGCTGGTTGACGGTGCCCGGTTTCGCACGTTTGGTGATGATGTTAATTACCCCACCCGTCGCGCCGACGCCGTTGCTGGCGTTCGCCCCTTTGATCACTTCAATGCGCTCGATCATTGAGGCATCAATGGTATGCATTTCGCGACCAGTCGGGCGCAGCGGGTTTGATTGCGGGATCCCGTCAATCATTACCAAAGGCGTGCGCCCGCGCAGCGTTTCGCCACTGCCGGACATTTTCTGTCGTGACGGCGAAAACGACGGCAGCAGGTTGCTGAGGATCTGCGAGGTATCGGAGGTGATTTGCCGCTGCTGGGCAATCTCTTTTTCGCTGATGACTTTAATGACCTGTGGCGAATCATTACGCGAACCGTCAGTTCGGGTGGCGGTCACAATCAGTTCATCATCGTTATTTTTCGCATCCTGCGCATAAAGCGGCGAGGCGAAAAGCAGAGCCATCGCGCCGTACAAAGGGGAAATTCTCATCTAACCAACCCTCAATTTTTATTATTCCCTACGTTTTGCAGGGATCATTCCGTAACAAAATCAAATGACAACAATAAGAAACATTTTGATACCGATTATCATTATCGATAAAAGAATGTAAAGTGAATATTTTCCAGGCGAAATTGTGGCCCGCAGGATTAGCGCGACGTGAATGGAATAAACGCAACACATAAGCAAAATTAATTAAATTTTGTCTAAGCGGTCTACCCTTTAACAAGCAGATCCTGTGGCTTACCCCGATTGTTTCCACAAAAAGGAAAGACCAATGCAAACACTCTCCGGGCCATCGCGCGCGACGCTTGCGCTTTACGAACTCTTTAACCCGCTGCCCACCGGCTTTTTTGTCGCGGCGTGGATTTTCGATATTCTCTACATTAAAACCTTTCAAATCATGTGGACCGATGCGGCAAGCTGGCTTATCGCCATTGGTCTGTTGATTGCCATCATTCCGCGCCTAATCAGCCTTGTGCAGGTTTGGGTAACGCAGCGCCATAGCGTTACGAAGGCGGAGAAACTCCATTTCTGGCTCTGGCTGGTGGCTATCGTGCTGGCGATTTTTAACGCTTTTGTGCATAGCCGGGATGCTTACGCGGTGGTGCCGTCTGGTGTGTTCCTCTCAACGGCGGTGGTGATTTTGCTGCTGATTGCTCATGTTCAACTCGCCCTGCGCACACGTCTCCAGTAAGGAAAAAACCATGAATATGCGTAATCGCTTACTGACTGTTGCCGCCCTCGCCGCCCTGCTCACCGCCTGCGATCAGGGGGCTAACATTGATCCGATGAAGCAAGTTGGTCCTGAGCCTGAGCTCCCCAAAGCGCAGAATTTTCTTTTACCGCCCATGCTGGTGCCGGAAGGCGTGGCGTGGAAAGCGGGCGAAACGCCAACCGTCCCGCCGGGGTTAAAGATTGAAAAAGTAGCGGAGGGCTTGCTGCATCCGCGCCAGCTATACGTTTTGCCGAATAACGACATTCTCGTTGCCGAGGCCAACGCGCCAGCCAAACCGACTACGCGCCCGAAACAGCTGATTATGGGTCTGGTGCAAAAAGCCTCCGGCAAAGGCGGGCCTGGCGGCAACCGCATCACCTTACTGCGTAACGTGGGAGGGACATGGCAGAAACACACGTTTATTGAAAACCTGCACTCGCCGTTTGGTATGCAGTTGATTGGCGATACGCTGTGGGTCGCCAATGCCGATAGTCTGGTGAAATTCCCCTATCAACAGGGGGAAACCAGCGTCAGTGCGCCGGGTGAAACCGTTACCGAACTGCCCGGCGGGCCAATTAACCATCACTGGACCAAATCCCTGCTCGCCAGCCCCGACGGCAGCAAACTTTACGTGGGCGTGGGTTCCAACAGCAACATCACCGAAAACGGCATTGGCGCGGAATATCGCCGCGCGGCGGTGCTGGAAGTGGATGCCGCCACTGGCGCAAGCCGTATTTACGCCAGCGGGCTGCGTAATCCAACCGGCCTGCAATGGGAGCCAGAAAGCGGCGCGTTATGGGCGATCGTCAACGAACGCGACGAAATTGGCTCCGATCTGGTGCCGGACTATATGACCTCGGTAAAAGAGAAAGGGTTCTACGGCTGGCCTTACAGCTACTTTGGCCAGCACGTGGACGAACGCGTTAAACCGCCGCGCCCCGACTTAGTTGCCGGGGCCATCAAGCCGGATTACGCGCTTAGCTCACACGTCGCCCCGCTGGGGCTGCTGTTCTATACCGGCGATAACATGCCGCAGTATCGCGGTGGCGCGTTTATCAGCGAGCACGGAAGCTGGAACCGTAAGCCGCTTAATGGCTACCAGGTGGTGTGGGTGAAATTTGAGAATGGCAAACCGGTTGGCCAACCGCAGCCGGTAGTGACCGGTTTTCTTACTGATGACCAGAAACAGGTGCGCGGGCTGCCGGTCGGGCTGGCGATGGATAAACAAGGCGGCCTGCTGGTTGCCGACGATGCCGGTAACGCTATCTGGCGGATCAGCGCGCGCTAATCTTGTGGCTGCCTGTTGCCTGCTTTATAACGTTCAAACCCCCTTAACGGATGAAAACGATGGATAGCAGATTGCAGGCAGCGATTGCGCTGCGCAAACAGGGTCAGCACGATAAATGCCGTCAGGCGCTGCATGCCCTGGCAGAAGAGCCCGCGCTACGCGCGCAGGCGTTGCTCAATATCGCCTGGTCATATGATAACGAAGGCAAAGAGCGCGACGCCGAGCCTCACTATCTGGCGGCGCTTGAGGCCGGATTAAGCGGCGAAGATAAGTTCGAAGCGCAGTTTGGTCTGGCGTCAACGTGGCGCTGCCTGGGGAAATATGCGCAAGCGAAAACCCTGTTTGAGGAGATCATGACAAGCTGGCCGCAAGCCACCGAAGTGCGGCCTTTTTATGCCCTGTGTTTGCACAATCTTGGCGAACACGACAGCGCCATTGCCGTGCTGCTGGAGTCGATTATTCAGCATCCCGACGCCCGCACCGAACCCTATAAAGCGGTGCTGCATCACTACGCACAGCACCCGCATCAACGCTGGTGACGCTTTAGCGGTGCCGTTTGCCGCAGCCCGCCGACAGCCGACAGTCGTTGCCGATGCCGATGCCGATGCCGATGCCGATGCCGCGTTCAGGCTAGCTTGCCTGGTGGGTTAAGCCGTCAATAATCACCTGCTTCATCCCTTGCGAGCAGGGTTCCACGCGCCCGCGCACACCGTACACCTGCGCCAGGCTTTCCGGCGTTATCACCTCGCCCGGCACGCCGTTTGCCACCAGTTCGCCTTTTTTCAGGATCAGCACGTGGTCGCCGTGGCGCAGCGCGATATTGATATCGTGCACCACCACAACCGTGACGATATTGCGGCTACGCGTTTCCCGCTTTACCAGATCCATTACGTGGAACTGGTAGTTGAGATCCAGCGCGCTGAGTGGCTCATCGAGCAGCAGCAGCGAAGGCTGGCGGATCAGCGATTGTGCCAGCCCGACTAACTGTTTCTGCCCGCCGGAGAGCTGGTCGAGATAGTGCAGCGCCAGATGCTCAATACCGAGCTGGCGCAAGAGCGACATCACTTCGCCCTGCTTTGCCGCACTGTGTAAACCGCCGGAAGCACGCTGCGCCACAATAATCGACTCCAGCACATGCAGATGAACACCCGCCGGCAGCGATTGCGGCAGGTAAACTACCTGCTCCGCACGTCGGGCAAACGGCTGGCTGAGCAGCTCTTCGCCATCCAGCAGCAATTCCCCTTCCGCCTTGTTCAGCCCGGCCATTGCCCGCAGCAGCGTCGATTTGCCGCTGCCGTTTGGCCCAAGCAGAATTGTCACTTTGCCGCGCGGCAAATTAGCAATATTGAGATCGCGAATAATCTGTCGCTTGTAATATCCCGCGCCAAACCCGCGCAGGCTCAGGCCGCTCTGGCTCATACACTCCCCCGATGGCGCACAATAATAGTGATAAAGAACGGCACGCCGACCAGCGAGGTGACAATGCCCACCGGAATAATCACGCCATCGATCAGATTCTTGGAAACAATAGAGGCCAGCGATAACACCAGCGCGCCAGTCAACGCGCTACCGGGCAGATAAAAACGGTGATCCTCGCCGAACACCATGCGGGCAATATGCGGGGCAACCAGACCGATAAAACCGATCGGGCCGACAAACGCCACCGACAGCGCCGACAAAATGCTGATGCGCAGCAGTGTCGCCAGCCGCAGGCGACGCACATTAATGCCAAAACTTATCGCCCGGTCTTCGCCGAGGCGCAGCGACGTCAGCTTCCACGAGCTGAGCATCGACAGCGGCAAGATCACCGAAAGCGCCAGCAGCAAAATGCCCAGTTTTTCCCACGACGCGCGCGCAATGCTGCCCATGGTCCAGAACACCAGCCCCTGCAGCGTGTCTTCGTTAGCGATAAATTGCAGCATCGACACCAGCGCGTTGAAGGTAAACACCAGCGCGATACCAAACAGCACCACGCCCGATGTCGCCACCTGCGTCCAGCGGGTGATACCGTCCAGCAACAGCGCCGCCAGCAGCGCGAAGAGAAACGCGTTCGCCGAGATAAACCACTGCGCCGGAACGCCGGGAATACCGATACCAAGCACAATCGCCAGCGCCGCGCCAAACGCCGCCGCCGACGACACGCCGAGCGTAAACGGGCTCGCCAGCGGGTTGTTGAGGATGGTCTGCATCTCCGCACCCGCCAGCCCCAACGTCAGCCCAACAATGATTGCCATCAGCGCGTAGGGCATGCGGATATCCCAGACAATCACCCGCGTACCGGCATCGGCACTCGCCGGGTCAACCAGCGTTTGCCACAGCGTATCCAGCGGCAGACCGGAGGGGCCAAGGGTGAAATCCAGCAGCATCGAGGCAACAATGAACACCACCAGCAGCGCCAGCAAACTGACGCGGCGGCGAAGGATCACGCGGTAGTTGAGCATCAGGCTGTCCTGCCTCTGCTCGCGGGTTTCCAGAGTGGTACTCATTTGTCCTGCTGCCAGCTATACACGAAGTTGTTATCCGGCAGTTTGGTGAAGTTTTTGATGATGTGATGGTAGGTCGCATCCGGGTTCAAATCCGCAAACGCCTGCGGGTAGATATCTTTCGCCAGATATTCCATGCCGACAATGTTGTACGGATGGTTATAGAAGTGATGGTAAACGCCATACACATGTTTGGCGCTGACCGCCGGGATCTGCGCGATGCCAGTGCGCTGCAGCAGCACCTGCGCCTGGTTGTTCACCTCACTCTGTGACACATTCAAACCGAGCGGCAGCACCTGGCTGTTGCCCCGTTTTGAGCCGGTCATGATATAGACATCCGGGTTGACGCTGATGATTTTCTCCAACGAGATAAACCCGGTTGCGCCCGGCAGCAGTTCCGAGCCAAGGTTCTTCGCACCGACGGCTTCAACCAGCCCGCCCCAACCGCTGTGGCCATGCGTAAAGCAGCAGCTCTCCGCGTTACCGGCCAGCGCTTCGACGAAGACTTTCGGTTTCGGATTGATGGCCGCTGTTTTCTGCTCAATCGCTGCCAGTTGCTGGCGATAATACGCAGTGTACGCCGCCGCGTTGCTTTCGCGGTTAATCACTTTGCCCAGCAGATCGATACTCGGTGCGGTGTCTTTTACCGGGTTCACTTCGTAATCAACAAACACCACCGGAATGTGCAGCGCGGTCAGTTTGGCCAGCACGCCGCTATCGGTCAGCGCCGGTTTCGCGCGCAGTTGCGCAATCATCAGATCCGGCTGTTTTGCCAGCACGCTTTCCAGGTCAACATTGCCTTTATCGCTAAAGCCCATGTCCATAATGCGGGTCGCTTCCGGCCACCGGGTTTTCAGCATTTCCCAGGTGGCAATGTCCTGTTTTTTCGCCAGGTTGTTCCATGCCACCAGCCGTTTAAACGGATTATCGCGATCGAGCAGCGCCATCGTCATGATGTCGCGCCCGTCCTGCAAAATAATGCGTTGCGGTTCGTGTTCAATGGTCACGTTGCGGCCATCGAAATCGGTTACGGTGAGCGGATATTGCGTGGCCTGTGCCAGCATGGGAACAGCGAGAAAAGCGGAGAGCGCGAGCGTAAAGATCGATTTCCCTTGCATAAAAAAACAACCCTGCCGATAGTCAGATATGAATGATTTTGATAATTATTATCATGTCAAAGTAAACGAAGCCTATACAACATCAAAAAACAGGCTGGCCGCAACCCCGCGTTAACATCCTGATTCGTTTTCTCTTTTGCTGACATCGTTTCTTACGGATTTTCACCAGCGCGATGGATTACCTTCGTGCTTTGCCAAAAACCTGCGGAAACCGCCGATGAAATACTCCCTGCTTCTCTTGCTGGTAACCTTTATCTCCAGTGTGAGGGCTGATGAGGCCGTCAAACTTCACTGCCCGACACGCGGCAATCTGACGGTCTCTTTTTTCGACTACAACCTGATTACCATGAAATGGAGCGACCATTTTCAGGTCGCGGCGGGAAAAGAGCGCAGCAAAACTAAAGCGGGCGTGCCGTTCTGGAGCACCACCTTTGGCAACGGCGACAACTTAGCCTTTTTCCCGGATTCCGGTCAGTACTTTCTGTTTTATGCTGGAGCGCAAGCGCCGGAGCAGTGCAGCGAAGTGGGCAGTTTTGTCTACCCGGTGATCACGCCGCCGCGCTATGACAAAAACGCCGCAACGCCACAAAGCCAGGCCAGCACCATCGATAACGATGTGATTTTGCTGCACCCGGCGACATAAACGCCCCCTACCCAATTCTGTAGCCTCCCCTTGTGGCACGCCGCAAGGCGTGTATGCTTCCCCGGCGCTAACGCTTACCGGGAGGCCATCATGCAAAAGGTTATTGTGCTGTTTTTTATCGTGCTGCTGGGTGGCTGCGCGACGACGTCCCCGATGCCGGAATGGGACACCATCACCGCGCTGGAAGTGCGCCAGGATCGCATCACCGCCTATTCAAATAAGTACGCCTACAACTTCATCCGGAATGATCCACATGCTGATGCCTACGCCCGGTACGCGGAGTTTTATCAGGAGTTTGCCAGCCATGTTCCTGGCGTTGCCGTGAATTTTGTGGTGAAAGACGAAAAGGTGACGGCGGAGTACAAAGCGCTCGTTGATGTCAGCGGGCTGAGTGCCGCGCAGATTGAACGCCTGCGTTACCACTACGGCGCGAATATTATTGAACCGAATAAAAAGCTGGCGGTGACCTTCAAAGCGCAGGGGGATGTGGTCTATATTCTGCAACACCCACCCGGCCCCGATACCCGCACGCTGGAAAAACCGGTGACCGTGACAATTAACGACACCACCGAACAGAACGTCTCGTGGGTGGCCCCGTTACTGATCCCGGCGTTTCCGTTGATGATGATTTACGGCTGCGCCACCGGGCCGTGCGTGTGATTTAGGTGGTTGTTCAATAAGGCACCGCCGCTATCCGGTAAGCAGACGGCGGTGTTGACGCCGGATAACGGTTATCCGGCCTTTTACGTTGCGCTTAGTGTGGCTGGAATATTCCGTTTACCACATTGGCAGGCGTCACCACGCCGCTGTCGAGTACCCAGCCGCTAATCAGCGCCGCCGGCGTGACATCAAACGCCGGGTTGTAAACCCGCGCGTTTTCCGGCGCCCAGCTCACCGCGCCAAAACTCCCGGCCACGCCGGTCACTTCCGCGGCAGCACGCTGCTCGATGGGAATGGCATCGCCGTTCGGGCAATGTGGATCGAGCGTCGTTTGCGGCGCCGCCACATAAAACGGCACGTTGTGGAATTTCGCCAGCACCGCCAGCGAATAGGTGCCGATTTTGTTCGCCACATCGCCATTGGCAGCAATGCGATCCGCCCCCACCCACACCGCATCCACCTGCCCTTTTGCCATCAGGCTGGCGGCCATCGAATCGGTAATTAACTGATACGGCACGCCCAGTTCGCCCAGTTCCCAGGCGGTTAAACGCCCGCCCTGCAGCAAAGGTCGGGTTTCATCCACCCACACATTCGCCACATTGCCCTGCTGATGGGCGAGCGCAATCACCCCCAGCGCGGTACCGACACCCGCCGTCGCCAGCCCGCCGGTGTTGCAGTGGGTCAGCAAGCGGCTGCCCGGCGTCACCAGTGCGCTACCGGCATTGGCGATGTTGTCGCAAAGCGCTTTATCTTCCTCAATAAGCCGCAGCGCTTCGGCGCTTAACGCCGCCACAAAGTGCTCCTGCGCGAGCGCCTGTTTCATGCGATCGAGGTTATTCATCAGGTTCACCGCCGTCGGGCGCGACGCGCGCAGCGTTGCCAGCGCCTGCGCCAGTTGATCGCGATTTGCGCCCTGCTCTGCCAGCAGCGCCAGCAATAGGCTCGCAGAAAGGCCAATCAACGGCGCACCACGCACGCGCAGGGCATGAATATGGCCGACAAGTTCTTCTACCGTACTGGCCGGTAGCCACTGTTTCTGCTGCGGTAAGGCCTGTTGGTCGAGAATAAATAATTGATTGTCGGCGACTCGCAGACTGGTGGTCTGTAATGGCTGCATTGCGTTAAATCCCTGTTGCGTTGTTGTAGCGTATTGTGTCAGGATGAATTCCGGATGTATAGACGTCTAAATGGCTTTATTAGCAAAAGAGGATCGAGGCAATGTCGCAATACCGTACCTTCTCCGCCCGCGATGCCGTGGCGTATGCACAACAATTTGGCGGCCTGGACAACCCGTCCGAACTGGTGGACGCGCAGGAGGTGGGCGACGGTAACCTCAATCTGGTGTTCAAAATTTTCGACACCCAGGGCGTGAGCCGCATTATCGTCAAACAGGCGCTGCCCTATGTGCGCTGCGTGGGTGAGTCCTGGCCGTTAACGCTCGACCGCGCCCGGCTGGAAGCGCAAACGCTGGTCGAGCATTACCAGCACAGCCCACAGCACACGGTGAAAATCCACCATTTCGACCCGCAACTGGCGGTGATGGTGATGGAAGATCTCTCCGATCATAAAATCTGGCGCGGCGAACTCATTAACAATGTGTTTTACCCGCACGCCGCCGCGCAACTGGGCGAATACCTGGCGCAGGTGCTGTTTCACACCAGCGATTTTTACCTGCATCCGCATGACAAAAAAGCGCAGGTCGCGCAGTTCATCAACCCGGAAATGTGCGAAATCACTGAAGATCTGTTCTTCAACGACCCTTACCAGATTCATGAGCGCAACAACTACCCGGCCGAGCTGGAAGCCGATGTCGCCGCCCTGCGCGATGACACGCAGCTGAAACTGGCGGTGGCGGCACTCAAACACCGCTTCTTCTCCCACGCCGAAGCGCTGTTGCACGGCGATATTCACAGCGGCTCAATTTTTGTCGCCGAGGGTCGCCTGAAAGCCATTGACGCCGAGTTTGGTTACTTCGGCCCGATCGGCTTTGATATCGGCACCGCCATCGGCAACCTGCTGCTCAACTACTGCGGTTTACCGGGGCATCTTGGCATTCGCGATGCGGCCAGCGCGCGCGAGCAGCGTCTGAGCGATATTCAAACCCTGTGGACCACTTTCGCCGAACGCTTTCAGGCGCTGGCGAGTGAGAAAACCCGTGACGCCGCGTTAGCACAACCGGGCTACGCCAGCGCTTTCCTGAAAAAAGTGTGGTGCGACGCGATTGGTTTTTGCGGTACCGAGTTGATTCGCCGCAGCGTCGGGCTTTCGCACGTCGCCGATATCGACACCATCAAAGACGAAGCGATGCGCCACGCCTGCCTGCGTCACGCCATTACGCTCGGCAAAGCGCTGATTCTCATCGCCGGGCGCATTGAGAACGTTGACGAGCTGATTGCCCGCGTGCGTCAGTACAGCTAATCCCCTTCTCTCCCCTTTGCGGGGGAGAGAATATGGCTAACCCAGATACTCAATGACCGACAGCCCGCCGTTGTAATCGGTGCTGTAGATAATGCCGTTCGCATCCACAAACACATCGCAGGACTGAATAACGCGCGGGCGTCCAGGCCGCGTATCCATCATCTTTTGCGGCGCGGCAGGCACCAGCGCGCCGGTTTCCACAGGGCGATACGGGTTAGAAATATCGTAAGCGCGTACGCCCGCGTTCTGGTAAGTGGCGAAAATCAGCGTCGAGCTGATAAAGCTGCCCGGGCGGTTTTCGTGCAGGTTGTGCGGGCCGAAATGCGCCCCTTTCGCCACATAATCGCTTTCGTCCGGCTGCGGAAAGGTGGCGATGCTTACCGGGTTTGCGGGCTCACGAATATCAAACAGCCAGATCAGCTTCTCGCCATCTTCCTGATGGTCGAGCACCGCTTCATCCAGCACCACCAGTAAATCCCTGTCCGGCAGTGGCAGCGCGGTGTGCGTACCGCCGCCAAACGGCGGGCTCCAGTTGCGGTGGCTAATCAGTTTCGGCTGCGTGCGGTCTTTCACATCCAGCAGCGTTAACCCGCCATCACGCCAGCTACCGTAAGCGGTATCCCCGGCGATAATCGCGTGATGTAACGCATAACGTTTGCCTTCCGGCCAGTCTGGCGTTTCCCCTGCGGCCTGGTTCATCCCCGGTAGCCACCAGCGCCCGGCGACCTGCGGTTTGCGCGGATCGGCCAGATCGATGGTCAGGAAGATGTAGTCGGTAAAACCGTCGATCAATGCCGAGACATACGCCCAGCGCCCGCCCACATACCAGATGCGGTGAATGCCGATGCCGTTAAGCGACAGGAAGCTGATTTCGCGCGGTTTATCGGGCGTGGAGATATCAAAAATGCGCAGCCCGGCGCTCCAGCCTTTATCCTGCACATCGCTGACTGTCTCGCCGACCGAACGGGTGTAATAGACCTTTTCATCGGCAAAGCGCGCATCAGCGAACAGATCGCGGGCGTTGATCACCAAAAGCAGATCGTCATGGGCTTGCAGATGCACATTCCAGGTGCCCGGCGGCGCCGGTACGTAACCGGCGGCTTTCGGGTTTTTCGGGTCGCGCACATCCACAATCGAAAACCCCTGCGACACCATATGGCCGATATAGGCAAAGCCACGGTGTACCATCAGTTGCACGCCGTCCGGGCGTCCGCCCTGGTCGCTGTGACCAATCAGCCGCATATTGCGGCTGTATTCGGGGCGCGGTAATTCACTCGCCATGTCCGTTCCTTACTTGTTTTTCGCTTCCAGCGTGGCGAACCACGGCGCGATAAAATCTTCCGTCTGGCCCCAGCCCGGAATGATTTTGCCAAGCGACGCCACATTCACCGCCCCCGGCTGGCTTGCCAGCAGCGCTTGCGGAATGGCCGCGGCTTTAAAATCATACGTCGCTGGCGTCTGTTCACCGGCAATTTTGTTGGCAATCAGACGCACGTTGGTCGCGCCAATCAGTTTCGGATCGACGGCTACGCTCACTTTCCACGGGCTGCCCGACTCGCGCATCAGTTGCAGATCCTGGTTCGAAACATCGATGCTGTAGAGTTTGATCTCGGTGCGACCGTTCTCTTTCAGCGCTTTATACGCGCCCTGGCTGAACGCATCCCAGGTGCCCCAAATGGCATCAATTTGCCCTTTCGGGTATTTCGCCAGCACCGCGCCCACTTTATTCGCCGTGTCGCCCTGCACATCGGAAGAGACCGCGCCAATCGACTCCAGCTCCTTAATGCCTGGGTTGGCTTTCAGCAACTCGGCGTAGGCGGCCTGGCGGCGCTCCATCGGCGGGAAACCGGCGACCCACAGCTTGATAATGTTGGCTTTGCCGTTGAAATCTTTCACCAGCTCGCCAAAAGAGAGTTTGGTCAGCGAGGCGTCGTCCTGCTGGGTGACTGTCACGCCAGGAATGTCGCCGTTTACGGCGGTATCAAACACCGCCACTTTGATCCCGGCGGCGACCGCTTTTTTAATCAGATCGGTGGAGTACGGATCGCGCCCCTGCGACAGAATTATGCCGTCATACTTCTGGCTGATCGCCTGGTTGACGAAGTCCTGGAATTTGGCGTCATCGCCGTTGCTTAAAAAGGTGCTGATTTTAAAGCCCAGTTTTTTGCCTTCCTGCAACGCGCCTGCGACAAACTGGGTGGTGTTATCGTCCGAACCGAGGTTGCGGATAAGCGCAATACGTATCGGGCCGTGATGATTAGCAATGGCGTCCGGCACCGGCGCAGGTGTGGTAGCGTGACCCGGCAGCGCGCTCAGTAAGCCCAGCGCCAGCAGTGAGAGTGCAATTTTTTTCATCTGTTTTCCCCTGAAGAATTAACGACGCTGGAAGTAAGTCAACGCAAGAGCACCGGCCAGCACCAGCCCCTTAATAATGTCCATCGCGTAATAGGGCACCGACAGCATCACCAGCCCGTTTTGCAGCACGCCGAGGATCACCGCCCCCACCAGCGTGCCAAGCGCATTCGGTTTGCCGGAACCGGCGAGTGAAAAACCGATCCACGCCGCCGCCACCGCATCCATCAAATAACCGCCACCGGCGTTGACCTGCGAAGAGCCAATGCGTGACGCCAGCAGAATGCCGCCCAGCCCGGCGAGCAGCGAAGCAATCACATACGCCGCCACTTTGTAGCGCGTGGTGCGAATGCCGGAAAGACGTGCCGCTTCCGGGTTGCCGCCAATCGCATACATGCGGCGACCGTGGGTGGTCAGCGACAAGCCCAACTGGGCGACAACCGTCACCACCAGCATAATGATGACGATAGTCGGCACCTGACCGAGCAGGCCAAACGCCGCCGGAATGGTGCCTTCCGCCATCTCCCCGCTCGGCAGCACCATGTTTTCGGTAATCGAGCCGCCATAGCTGTAGGTCATCGCCACGCCCTGAATCACAAACAGGCTGCCGAGCGTCGCCAGCATGTCCGGAATGCGCAGTACCACAATCAAAAAGGCGTTGAACAAGCCCACCAGCGTACAGAGCGCCAGCGTGATAATGATCGCTTCGGTGGTACCCACGCCGTGCCAGACAAACAGCGAAATCACCAGCGCGTTCGCCAGCGAAGCGGTCGAACCGACCGACAGATCAAACCCGCCGATGGTCAGTGAGATGGAGACGCCAATCGCGATTACCGTGACAATGGCGATCGAGCGCAAAATGTTGATGATGTTGAACGGATCGAGGAAGTTGTCCGACGCCACGCCAAAGATGGCGACAAGCGCGACCACGGTAAGCAACATGCCCCATTTATAAAGAAAATCAAAAAACTGCTGGCGGGGCGTCGCCGCCGCATTGACTGAAAGGGCCTTACTCACGGCGCCGTTCCTCCGGTGGAATAATAAAGAAGCGTCTCTTCGCGGGCATCCTCGCCCTGCACTTCCGCAACAATGCGCCCATCCCACAGCACACAAATCCGATCACACAACCCCACCAGTTCGGCGAATTCGCCCGAGGCGTAAATCACCCCTTTGCCTTCGCGCGCCAGCCCGTCAATCAACTGGAACAGGTCGGTTTTCGCTTTCACGTCCACGCCTTTGGTTGGTTCATCAAAAATCACCACATTGGCGTTACCGCGTAGCCATTTGCCAATCGCCACTTTCTGCTGATTGCCGCCGGAAAGGCGGCGCAGCGTCTGCCCTGGCCCGCTGGTGCGCACGCCAACGCGGGCAATCACTTCCTGCGCCCAGCGCCAGGCCTGGCGATGCGCAAAAAATCCCCAGCGCGAGAAACTGTTATCCGCGCTGATCGACAAATTCATGCTCACCGGCTCATCAATAAAAATGCCCTCTTTGCGCCGCTCCTCCGGCACCAGCGCCAGCCCGCGCATCACGGAATCGGCCGGATCGCGCGGGCGCCACGGCTGGCTGTTTAGCTCGCCACGATTAATACGGCTTTTGCTTGCGCCGAACAGGGCTTTGCATAGCTCGGTTTTTCCGGCTCCCGCCAGCCCGGCAATGCCCAGAATCTCCCCTTTGCGCAGGCGTAACGAGATATCTTTCAGCAGCCCTTCGTCATGCAAACCGTCAATGCTTAACAGCACCTCTTCGCTGTGCGGCGGGCGCGCAGGTGGGTAGATATCGCTCAGTTCATGGCCGAGCATCTTCTCGACAATCTCTTCACCGCTCAGCTCGCGCATTGGGCCAGATTCAATTAATTTGCCGTCGCGCAGCACCGTTAAGGTGTCGCAGATGGCTTTCAGCTCATGGATGCGATGCGAGATAAACACCACGCCAATGCCCTGCTGTTGCAGGCGCTTAACCACGGTGAACAAGCGCTCACTTTCGTGCTGGTCGAGCGGCGCGGTGGGTTCATCAAGAATTAAAAAACGGCAGTGGTGCGACAGCGCGCGCGCCAGCAAAATCTGCTGTTTCTCTGCCAGCGTGCAGCTATCAATCGGGCGTTTCACATCAAGCGTGACGTCAAGTTGCGCCAGCGCCTCACGCGCCCGGTTACGAACATCACCCCAGTGAAAGCGGTGCCCGGCATCCGCCAGCTTATCGAGCATGATATTTTCGGCGATGCTTAAACCTGGGATCAGCGCTACATCGACTTCCTGCTGCACCAGATGGATGCCGAACTGTTTGGCATCGCGCGGGGTGCGAATCGACACCGCCTGGTTGTTGATGGCGATTTCGCCTTCGTAATGGTCGTATGTGCCGCACAGCACCGCCATCAGCGTCGATTTCCCCGCGCCGTTCGCGCCGGTTAAGGCATGCACCGAACCGCCGCGCAGGGTGAAATCCACATGCGACAGCGCCTTAAAGCCGCCAAAGGCCAGGCTAATGCCGCGCATTTCGAGGTGGTTACTGCTCATACGCACGCTGTTCCTGCAATTAATAGATTGATTTAACGAATTTTTCACAGCCTCGCTTGACTGGCAACGACAGAAAATGCATAAGATAAAGCGAAATATTATTAGCCATCCGGATGTCCAGACATAACATCGGGTTAGCGATCACGCACAAGGACACAACACATGAGCAGCACTGATATCCGCGTCGTACCCGGCCCGGCGAACTACTTTTCCCACACCGGTAGCCTCGCGCGGTTGCACGATTTCTACACGGAAGAACAACTGACCCGCGCGGTATGGATTTATGGCGAACGCGCCTTTGCCGGGGCAAAAGCGTTTCTGCCGCAAGGGTTTAACGCGCCAGGCGCGAAACACATTGTGTTTAAAGGGCACTGTAGCGAGCACGATGTGAACGCGCTGGCGCAGCAAGCGGGCGACGATCGCGCTGTGGTGATTGGGCTTGGCGGTGGCGCACTGCTGGATACCGCCAAAGCGGTGGCGCGCCGTCTCGGTTTGCCGGTGGTTGCCATTCCGACCATCGCCGCCACCTGCGCGGCATGGACGCCGCTGTCGGTCTGGTATAACGATGCCGGCCAGGCGCTGCACTTTGAAATTTTCGATGACGCCAATTTTCTGGTGCTGGTGGAACCGCAAATCATCCTTAATGCGCCTGCGGAATATTTACTGGCGGGCATCGGCGATACGCTGGCGAAATGGTACGAAGCGGTCGTGTTAGCCCCGCAGCCGCAAACGCTGCCGCTCACCGTGCGGCTGGGGATCAATGGCGCGCTGGCAATCCGCGATGTGTTGCTGGAAAGCAGTGAACAAGCCCTTGCCGACCAGCAGCGCGGCGAACTGAGCCAGGCGTTTCGCGATGTCGTGGATGCGATTATTGCCGGTGGCGGGATGGTTGGCGGCCTCGGCGAGCGTTACACCCGCGTCGCCGCCGCGCATGCGGTACATAACGGTTTAACGGTGCTGCCGCAAACGGAGAAATTCCTGCACGGCACCAAAGTGGCGTATGGCATTCTGGTGCAAAGCGCCCTGCTCGGTCAGGATGATGTGTTGGCGCAGTTGATTGCCGCCTATCAGCGCTTCAACCTGCCGACCACACTGGCGGCACTGGAGGTGGACATTAATAACCGCGCGGAGCTGGATAAGGTGATTGCCCACACGCTGCGCCCGGTGGAGTCGATCCACTACCTGCCGGTGGAACTCTCCGCCGATACGCTGCGCGCGGCGTTTGAAAAAGTGGAAGCGCTGTCGCGCTGATGATAAGTACGCTCTGTTTCATGCCGCCGATAAGCGACAACTTACCGGCGGCATTCTCTTTTACGCCCGAACAGGCTCGCCGCGAACCGGGCGATCGCCCGCCACGAAATACGTCGCGTTGCTAGGCGGCAGCGGCGTACGGCCACGGATGTTATCGGCAATCTTCTCACCAATCATAATGGTGGTGGCGTTGAGATTACCGGTGATGATCAGCGGCATGATCGACGCATCGACCACGCGCAGGGCTTGCAGCCCGTGTACGCGCCCTTCGCCATCGACCACCGCCATCTCGTCGCTGCCCATTTTGCAGGTGCCGCACGGGTGATAGGCGGTTTCCGCGTGGTTACGCACAAACTCATCCAGTTGCTCATCGCTCTGACATTCAATGCCGGGGCTGATTTCCCGCCCGCGATATTTATCCAGCGCCGGCTGGTTGATGATCTGCCGGGTAATTCGGATCGCATCGCGGAACTCGTGCCAGTCCTGTTCATGCGCCATGTAGTTAAACTGGATGGCCGGATGCTGATGCGGATCGCGCGATTTCAGGCGCACAAAACCCCGGCTTGGCGAGCGCATGGAACCCACATGGCACTGGAAGCCGTGCGCTTCCACCGCATTCGAGCCGTTGTAGTTAATCGCCACCGGCAGGAAGTGGTACTGAATGTTCGGCCAGGCGAACTCGTCGCGGCTGCGGATAAACCCGCCGCCCTCGAACTGGTTGCTGGCACCAATCCCGGTGCCGTTAAACAGCCACTCCGCGCCGATTTTCGGCTGGTTCCACCACTTCAGCGCCGGGTAGAGCGACACCGGCTCTTTGCACTCGTATTGCAGGTACATTTCCAGGTGATCCTGCAAGTTTTCGCCGACGCCCGGTAAATCATGTACCACTGGGATATCAAATTGCCTGAGCAGCTCGGCGGCACCGACACCGGAGCGCTGCAAAATTTGCGGCGAAGCAATCGCACCGGCGCACAGCAACACTTCCCGGCGCGCATGCACTTCATGCAGCGTGTCGCTGGCACCGTGCAAATAGGCCACGCCGATTGCGCGTTTGCCTTCAAACAGGATGCGATCGGTGGTGGCATGGGTAATGATTTTCAGGTTCGGCCGCGTTTTCGCCATATCGAGATAGCCGCGCGCGGTGCTGGAGCGGCGGCCTTTTGGCGTAACAAAACGATCCATCGGGCCAAACCCTTCCTGTTGGTAACCATTCAGATCGTCAGTGCGCGGATAACCAGCCTGCACGCCCGCTTCGATCATCGCGGCAAACAGCGGGTTATTGCCCGGTTTACAGGTGGTGATGCTGACCGGGCCGTCGCCGCCATGGTAATCGTTGGCGCCGATATCGCGCGTTTCCGATTTACGGTAATAAGGCAGGCAATCGAGATAACTCCAGTGCTCAAGCCCCGGCTGCTGCGCCCAGTTATCAAGATCCATCGCGTTACCACGGATATAGCACATGCCATTAATCAACGATGAACCGCCCAGCCCTTTGCCGCGCCCGCACTCCATGCGGCGGTTGTTCATGTGCGGCTCAGGTTCGGTTTCATAGGCCCAGTTGTAGCGTTTGCCTTGCAGCGGGTAAGCCAGCGCCGCAGGCATTTGCGTACGAAAATCAAAGCGGTAATCGGGACCGCCCGCTTCCAGCAGCAGCACATTGACATCGCTGTCTTCGGTCAGTCTTGTTGCCAAAACGTTCCCTGCGGATCCGGCTCCAATGATGATGTAATCAAATTCCATTCGTCGCTCCTCAGGTTAAAACTTTTTTCAAAATACGGACTGAAAACGGCTCAGCTCAAGCTGGACGGATTTGACCTGGGTGTAGTTTTGCAACGTCATCAGGCCATTTTCGCGCCCCACGCCAGAGTGCTTGTAGCCGCCCACCGGCATTTCGGCGGCGGATTCGCCCCAGGTGTTGATCCAGCAAATTCCGGCTTCAATCTGGTGAATAACGCGGTGCGCGCGATTAAGATCCTGCGTCACAATACCCGCCGCCAGGCCGTAATCGGTGGCGTTGGCGCGGCGCACCGCTTCTTCTTCACTTTCATAGGTGAGAATCGACATCACCGGCCCGAAGATCTCTTCGCGCACGATGGTCATCTCATCGCGGCAATCGGTGAACACGGTGGGTTCTACCCATGCACCGTTATCGAAATCGCCACCGGTAAGACGTTTACCGCCGCACAGCAGGCGCGCGCCTTCGTTGATGCCGGATTCGATATAGCGCATCACGTTGTCGCGATGCGCAAAGCTGACCAGCGGCCCGAAATTGGTATTCAGATCGTTAACATCGCCCGCTTTAATGCGTGCCACGCGCTCGACGATTTTCGCTTCAAACGCGCTCTGCAATGCCGCCGGAATAAACACCCGGGTGCCGTTGGTGCACACCTGGCCGGAGCTGTAGAAGTTCGCCATCATGGCGATATCGGCGGCAAGGTCGAGATCCGCGTCGTCAAAGATAATCAGCGGCGACTTGCCGCCCAGTTCCATAGTGACGTCTTTCAGCGTCGATCCGGCGGCATTGGCCATCACTTTCTTACCGCTGGCAACACCGCCGGTGAAAGAGACTTTGGCGATGCCCGGATGGTCAGTCAGCAACTGGCCGGTTACCGCACCGCTGCCGTTCAGCACGTTAAATACGCCGTCCGGCACGCCAGCTTCGCTGTAAATCTCCGCCAGTTTCAGCGCGGTGAGCGGCGTGACTTCGCTCGGTTTAAAGATCATGGCGTTACCAGCCGCCAAAGCAGGTGCGGATTTCCACAGCGCTATCTGAATCGGGTAGTTCCACGCGCCAATCCCGGCGATCACGCCAAGCGGTTCGCGGCGGGTGTAGACAAACGAGGTGTCACGCAGCGGAATTTGCTGCCCTTCAAGCGAGGGGATAAGCCCCGCGTAATACTCCAGCACATCCGCGCCGGTGACGATATCAACAGCCTGGGTTTCGCTCAGCGGTTTACCGGTGTCCAGCGTTTCCAGCGCCGCCAGTTCGTCATTGCGTTCACGCAGAATATCCACGGCGCGGCGCAGGATGCGCGAACGTTCCATCGCGGTCATCGCCGCCCAGATTTTCTGCCCTTTTTGCGCACTGGCAACGGCGCGATCAACATCGGCCTGCCCGGCTTCGTGGACGTCGGCCAGCACCTCGCCGTTCGCCGGGTTAATGGTCTGGAATGTGTTACCCGCCGCAGCCGGGACGTATTGACCATCGATATAAAGCTGCTGTTCTGCGAATCGGGACATACTTCCTCCTTCTCAGTGATTCGTCGCGCCAGCCAGTTGCTGGCGAATGAATTGGGTGGTGAGCGTTCTGGCAATGTCCAGATTAAACGGCTTGCCGCTCAGCGCCGCGCGAAGCCAGAGGCCATCGATCAGCGAGGCAAGGCCATGCGCCGCCAGCCGTGCCTGTTCGCGCGGCAGATCGCGGCGAAACTCCGCCGCCAGTGTCGAAAACAGACGGCGGCTGCTCACGCGCTCCAGGCGGCCAAGCTGCGGCTGATGCATGCTGCTGGCCCAGAAATCGAGCCAGGCTTTCATCGCCGCGCTGTGTACCTGGCTGTCATCAAAATTGCCTTCGACAATCGCCAGCAAACGCGTTTCGGTACTGGCCTGCGCGAGCGGTTTTAACCGCTGTGCCACGGCGTCGCGTAACTGGCGGGTGATGTCGCGCATGGTCGCTTCCAGCAGACCATTTTTGTCCCTGAAGTAGTGGCTGATGATGCCGGTCGATACGCCAGCGCGGCGCGCAATCTGCGCAATCGTGGCGTCGTTAATGCCCACTTCGTTAATGGTACTCAGGGTCGCATCAATCAGCTGCCGACGGCGTATCGGCTGCATTCCCACCTTTGGCATGGCTCCATCTCCACCACAATGTAAGGGCCTTATTTAATCTTTTTTTGATTGCACGTTCAATATAAAAAAAGATTTTGTTAGGATGTTGTGCTTCAATTGTTAAGTAAACGAAGCGGGAATGTATAAGCTGAACAGGGCGAAGCAAACCGCGAGAAAAACGAGGGACAAGCACGAGAAAACAACCGATATTTTGAATTTAATTCTTTGAAAAATTACAGGAAATTAACCAGAGGTAACCGATGATTAATCCACCTGCCAGTGAAAAAGACAGAATCAATCCCGTGGTGTTTTACACCTCTGCCGGACTGATTCTGACATTTTCACTGGTCACCATTTTGTACAGCGATTTAGCCGCGGCCTGGATCCAGACCACCGTAAACTGGGTGTCATCCACCTTTGGCTGGTATTACATGCTGGCCGCCACGCTCTATATCGTGTTCGTGATTTATATGGCCTGTTCGCGTTACGGGGCTATCAAGCTCGGGCCGGAACAGTCCAAGCCGGAGTTCAGCTTATTAAGCTGGTCGGCGATGCTGTTTGCCGCCGGGATTGGTATCGACCTGATGTTCTTCTCCGTCGCGGAGCCGGTCACGCAATATATGCAGCCGCCGGAAGGCGCAGGCCAGACGATGGAAGCCGCACGCCAGGCGATGGTGTGGACGCTGTTCCATTACGGGTTAACCGGCTGGTCGATGTATGCGCTGATGGGCATTGCGCTGGGCTACTTTAGCTACCGCTATAATTTGCCGCTCACGATTCGTTCGGCGCTCTACCCTATTTTCGGCAAACGCATTAACGGCCCGATTGGTCACACGGTGGACATTGCCGCGGTGATCGGCACTATTTTTGGTATCGCCACCACACTTGGCATTGGCGTGGTGCAGCTTAATTACGGTTTAAAAGTGCTGTTCGATGTGCCGGAAGGGCTAACCGCGCAGATGGCGCTGATTGTGCTGTCGGTGGTGATCGCCACCATCTCGGTCACTTCCGGTGTGGATAAAGGTATCCGCATTCTTTCGGAACTGAACGTGGCGCTGGCGCTCGGGCTGATTCTGTTTGTGCTGTTTATGGGCAAGACCGATTTCCTGCTCAACGCGCTGGTGCTCAACGTCGGCGATTACATCAACCGCTTTATGGGCATGACGCTGAACACCTTCGCGTTTGATCGCCCGACGCAGTGGATGAACAGCTGGACCCTCTTCTTCTGGGCCTGGTGGGTGGCGTGGTCGCCGTTTGTCGGGCTGTTCCTCGCGCGGATTTCTCGCGGGCGCACCATTCGTGAGTTCGTGCTCGGCACGCTGATCATTCCGTTTACCTTCACCCTGCTGTGGCTGTCAGTGTTTGGTAATGCCGCGCTGTATGAAATTATTCACGGTGATGCGGGATTCGCCCAGGAGGTTATCTCCCACGCTGAACGCGGTTTCTACAGCCTGCTGGCGCAGTACCCGGCGTTTAAACTCAGCGCTTCTGTCGCCACCATTACCGGCCTGCTGTTTTATGTCACCTCGGCGGATTCTGGCTCGCTGGTACTGGGTAACTTCACCTCGAAGCTGAAAGATATCAATAGCGATGCGCCAAACTGGCTGCGGATTTTCTGGTCGGTCGCCATCGGTGTGCTGACTATGGGTATGCTGATGACCAACGGCATTTCCGCCCTGCAAAACACTACGGTCATCATGGGCTTACCGTTCAGTTTTGTGATCTTCTTTATTATGGCCGGGCTGTATAAATCCCTGAAGGTGGAAGATCACCGTCGCGCCAGCGCCAGTCGCGAAACCGCGCCTTATATTCCGGCGAGCAACGACCGTCTGAGCTGGAAAAAACGCCTCTCGCGGCTAATGAATTATCCGGGTACGCATTACACCCGGCAGATGATGGAAACGGTGATTTACCCGGCGATGCAGGATGTGGCAAAAGAGCTGGAACTGCGCGGTGGACGCGTATCGCTTGAAAAGGTCGCGCCGGAGGAAGGCCAGCCGCTGGGCCACCTGGATCTGCGAGTCCATCTCGGCGAGGAGCAAGATTTTGTCTATCAGGTATGGCCGCAGCAATACTCCGTACCCGGTTTTACCTACCGCGCACGCAGCGGGAAATCGCACTACTTCCGCCTGGAAACCTTCCTGCTGGAGGGCAGCCAGGGCAATGATTTGATGGATTACAACAAAGAGCAGGTGATCATCGACATACTGGATCAGTATGAGCGCCACCTGAACTTTATCCATCTGCACCGTGAAGCACCGGGTAATAACATCGTCTTTCCACAACCATAAACAAACGGGCCACGTCGGTGGCCTGTTTTTTCTTGCAAAAGAATTGAAATTCGCCAACCTAATCGCTACGATTTTTAAAAAATCACATCGCTTAAGGTGACGACATGCCTGAGACCAAAGTGCTAACCGCGCACGTCCCAATTGAACTCGCGCAGAAAGTTGATTTACTCGCAGAAAGTAGCGAGCGCTCGCGCGGCTGGATAATCAAGCGTGCGCTGGCAGAATATGTCGAGCGCGCGGAGTTGCGACAATCGATGATCCAGCAAGGGCTGGAGGCTGTAGAGCGTGGTGAAACGCTCAGTAATGCAGAAGCCACAAATTGGCTTAAAAGCCTGGGGACGGCTAATCCACTTCCCTTACCAACGCCCCGAAAATAGGTATTTTTCATGCAATTAGAATGGACGCTGCTTGCATTACAGGATATCGAAAGATTATCCCGGTTTTTATTTCTGAAAAATCCCGAAGCGGCGCGAAAGGTCGTCGCGATGCTTGCCGATGCGCCAGAAATGCTGTTACTGCATCCGCAAATAGGCCCGGCGGATGACGCATTCTCGCCGCGTGACGTCCGCTCGTTATTTGTCGGTAGCTACGAGATGATTTACGAGCTGACCGACACCCGTATCATTATTTTGCGTGTCTGGCACACCAAAGAAGATCGATAAGCCCATCCCCGGAGACCCTTTTCGGGATTATGCAGGCCACAACCCCATTGCCATCCGCGCGATGCCGAGCAGTGTTTCCCGGCTTGCGCCGTCGCGCGCCTGAATCGACATCCCCTGCTGGATGCTGACATACAACCGGGTCAGCGCGTCGATATCGGTCGCCGCAGGCAACTCACCGCGTTCTTGTGCTTCGCTCAGGCGCGCTTTTAACTGCGCAATCCCACCGTCACGCAACTGCCGCACCCGCTCGCCGAGACGCTCATTGCCTTCGCTGGCGACAGCGGAAAGCGTCACCATGCAGCCGTGCGGCAAATCGCAACGCGTTAAAATCTCCGCTGAACGCGCCAGCCACTGCGCAATGGCCTTTTTCGGCGATGGCTCGTTTGCCATATCGCCCCAGATAAGCGGCGCAACGCACTGTTCGTAGTGCTGCAACACCTCATCGTAGAGATCTTCTTTACTGCCGAACGCCGCATACAGGCTCGGCGATTTGATGCCCATCGCCTCGTAGAGATCGTTCATGGATGTCGCCGTGTAACCCTTCTGCCAGAAGAGTTTCATCGCTTTATTCAACGCCTCGGTACGGTCAAATTCCCGTGGTCTTCCCCGGCTCACTTTCGCCTCCTCGCATTTTGTGCTGATCGGTATATTAATAAGATTGACGAATGTATGGAAGCCTGTTTATTTTAATTATGTATCAATCGACACATAATTCAGGAGACACCATGTCACATTCACTTGCAGGAAAACGCGCGCTGGTCACCGGTGCGAGCCGTGGTCTCGGCAAAGCCATTGCCTTAACGCTGGCGCGGGAAGGGGCGGACGTCGCCATCACCTGGGAAAAATCCGCCGATAAAGCACACGCTGTTGTAGAAGAGATCCGTGCGCTGGGGCGTAACGCCGTGGCGATCCAGGCCAACAGCGCCGAGCCACAAGCAGCCCGCGCCGCTGTTGATCAAACCGTACAGCAACTCGGCGGGCTGGATATTCTGGTCAATAACGCCGGCATCGCGCGCGCCGGGCAGTTAGAAGCCATGGCGCAGGAAGATATTGACGCGATGATCAACGTCAATATTCGCGGCGTGGTCTACGCCACCCAGGCAGCAATTCCGCACCTGCCGGACGGCGGGCGCATTATCAATATCGGCAGTTGCCTCTCCGATCGCGTGCCGTTTAAAGATATCGCCATTTATTCGATGACCAAATCGGCGCTGAACTCGCTAACGCGCGGGCTGGCGCGGGATCTGGGCTCACGCGGCATTACCGTCAATATGGTGAAACCCGGTTCGACAGACAGCGACATGAACCCGGCCGATGGCGAAGGCGCGGAGGAGCAGCGCCGTATGATTGCGCTGGGGCATTACGGCGAAGCGCAGGATATTGCCGAAGCGGTCGCTTTCCTCGCAAGCCCGGCGGCGAAGCAGATTACCGGTGCGGATATTGTGGTTGATGGCGGGACAAACGCCTGATCCCGACGTAAAAGAAAAGCGGCGCTGTGCGCCGCTTTTTCGTAAGCGAGGTTAACAGCAGCGTGCGCCACCTTTCCCGCCGTAACGCGCATCCTGGCGCTCGCGGAAAAACTCCTCATAGGTCATCGGCGTCTGCTCCGGGTGCGTCACGCGCATATGCTCGACATAGTTGTCGTAATCCGGAACGCCAATCATCATTTTCGCCGCCTGGCCTAAATACTTCCCGGCTTTTGAAAGCGTATCGAACATAAAACCTCCGCGTTACGCGATTAATGCACGCCTTTTGCCTGGCCGACAATCTGCTCAACATCGCCCGTCATTTCCTGATACGGCGTCTCGTTCGCTGTCGGTTGATCGTCTTTCAGCGCCGCCAGCGCGGTTTTCAGCGAATAGAACGCCAGCACCACCACCACAACCATAAAGAAGATGGTTAAACCAGCATCCAGGCGGTTGTTAAACACCAGTTGCGCCAGTTGCGACTGGGTATACTGCGCCGGAATGTTACCGCTGTCGATCATCGCCTGGAATTTATTGGCAATCGCCAGGAAGCCCACTTTCGCATCCGGGCTAAAGGCTTTTTGCCAGCCAGCGGTAAGCGTACAAACCAGCAGCCAGGCTGTCGGCAGCAGCGCCACCCATGCATAACGCTGGCGTTTCATCTTGAACAGCACCACCGCACACAGCATCAGCGCCATGCCCGCCAGCATCTGGTTGGCAATACCAAACAGCGGCCACAGGGTGTTAATACCGCCGAGCGGATCAACGACGCCCTGGTGCAGGAAGTAGCCCCACGCCAGCACGCACAAGCCGGTTGCCAGCAGGTTAGCAGGAAGTGATTCCGTGCGTTTGAGATTCGGCGAAATCACGCCGAGTAAATCCTGCAGCATAAAGCGCGCCGCGCGCGTTCCCGCATCGACCGCCGTCAGAATAAACAGCGCCTCAAACAGAATGGCGAAGTGATACCAGAACGAGACATCCATCAGGCCGCCGAGCGCACCGTGCAGAATGTAGGCCATGCCCACCGCCAGCGTTGGCGCGCCGCCCGCGCGTGAAATGATCGACTGCTCGCCCACTTCGCTGGCAATCTGCCGGAGCGCATCCGGGGTAATACTAAAGCCCCAGCCGCTCACCACCTGTGCCGCCGAGGCCACCACATCGGCGGTTCCGGCTGGCGCTAATACCGCCATCGGGCTGTTCATGGCGAAGTAGACGCCCGGATCAATAATGCACGCCGACACCAGCGCCATGATCGCTACAAACGACTCCATCAACATGCCGCCGTAACCGATAAAACAAGCCTGCCCTTCACTGGCGAGCATCTTCGGCGTGGTGCCGGAGGAAATCAGTGCATGGAAGCCAGACACCGCGCCACAGGCGATGGTAATAAACAGGAACGGGAACAGGTTACCGGTCCACACCGGGCCGGTGCCGTCGACAAATTTGGTCAGCGCAGGCATGGTCAGCGTCGGGCGCATGATCAGAATGCCAATCGCCAGGCCAATAATGGTGCCGATTTTCAGGAACGTTGACAGGTAATCACGCGGTGCCAGCAGCAGCCATACCGGCAGCACCGAAGCGATAAAACCGTAGCCCACCAGCATCCACGTCAACTGCACACCGGTGTAATCAAAATACGGCGCTATCGCCGGATTCGCTGCCACCCAGCCGCCAGAAATAATGGCGAATACCAGCAGCACCAGGCCAATCACCGACACTTCGCCAATGCGCCCAGGGCGCAGATAGCGGATGTAGATGCCCATAAAAATGGCCAGCGGAATGGTAAAGGCGACGGTGTAGGTTCCCCACGGGCTGTGGGTCAGCGCTTTGACAACAATCATCGCCAGCACCGCGAGAATGATCACCATGATCATAAAGGTCGCCACCAGCGCAATCACGCCGACGGTCGGCCCCATCTCCGCTTTCACCATCTCGCCGAGCGAACGCCCGTCGCGGCGGGTGGAGATAAACAGCACCATGAAATCCTGCACCGCACCGGCCAGCACGACGCCCGCGAGGATCCAGATCATGCCCGGTAAATAGCCCATTTGCGCCGCCAGCACCGGCCCCACCAGCGGACCTGCCCCGGCAATCGCCGCAAAATGGTGACCGAACAGCACTTTTTTGTCTGTCGGCACGTAGTCAAGGCCATCGTTGTAACGCACCGCCGGAGTCATGCGCGTTGGGTCAACCTGCAGCACATTTTTGGCGATGTAGAGGCCGTAAAAACGGTAAGCGATAAGGTAGATACAGACCGCGGCCACCACTATCCACAGCGCGTTGATCTGTTCACCGCGATTAAGCGCGATATAGCCGAGGGCAAATGCGCCAACCAACGACAGCACGCCCCAAATAAGGTATTTCCCTGAGTTGTTCATAGCGGGTATCCGTTGAGAGACAGAGAGATGTTACATTTTGTATCTATATCAACTCGCGGGTTTTAACAACTTTGAAACATGGGAAATTTGCCCTGCCACCAGGCATTTACCTGATTGTGTTAACGGGATCGCAAGAATGCGCCCTCTCCCGTCAAGGAGAGGACGAAACTACCCCAGCACCGCCGTGCTGAGGCGACAGGTGCAGCAGCGTCGGCCTTGTTCGTCAAACACCACGATTTCCCAGCTTTGGTTTTGCCGGCCAAGGTGCAGCGGCTGGCAAACGCCGCGCACTTTCCCCTGTGAAACCGGGCGATGATGGGTGGCGTTTAATTCCGTGCCCACCACACACTGGCCGTCGCGGGTCATCAGATAGCCCGCCATCGATCCCAGCGTTTCCGCCAGCGCCGCCGAAGCACCGCCATGCAGCAGGCCAAACGGTTGATGCGTGCGGCTATCCACCGGCATTTCCGCCTCAAGGAAATCATCACCAATGCGGGTATAAACCATTGCCAGATGCGCCACCAGCGTGTTTTCGCTGGTCGCATTCAGTTCTGCAAGCGTTAAATGACGTTTCCAGATCATCTACGCCCCCAGCGTTGAGCCGCCATCCACCACGATGTCCTGCAAAGTGATATGGCTTGCCAGATCGGACGCGAGGAACAAAATGGTGTTCGCCACCTCCTGCGGGCGGGCGATTTTCCCCAGTGGAATGCCGAGCTTAAACTGCTCGCCAAAACCGCGAATCCGCTGCTGTTCGGCGTCATCGCTCACCCACAGCGTGCGCTGCATATCAGTATCAGTCGAACCCGGCGAGACAATGTTGCAGCGCACATGGCTTGCCGCCAGCTCAAGACCGACGGTGAGCGCCAGGCTTTTCAGCGCCGCTTTCGATGCGCCATAGGCGCTCATGCCAATACGCGGTGTGTGCGCCGCATCGGATGCGACGGTGACTATCGCCCCGCTTTGCTGACGGCGAAATTGCGCCATCGTCTGCTGAAACAGGTTAAACGCGCCGCCAACGTTAACTGCAAAAGTGGTTTGCCAGGCTTCTGGTGTCAGCTCATCGGTGGCGCCCATATGTAAAACCCCGGCGGCGTTCACCAGCACATCCAGCCGCGCGCTCTGCGCCAGCACGCGCTGGCATACCGCCTGTACTTGCCCGGCATCGGCAACGTCCACCACTTCACAGGAGAAGGGGTAATCCGTGCCGCCAAAGGCCAGATCAAAACCAGTCACCTGTGCGCCCGCCTCGACAAAGGCCTGCGCGGTGGCGTAACCGATGCCTTTACCGGCACCGGTCACCCAGACAATTTTGCCGGTAAAATCCAGACCGGCCATTATTTCACCTCGCGCGCAAGCAGCGCCCACCAGGCATCAATGGTCGGGTTCTTCGCCAGCATGACAAAATCGATATCGCTGTGGACTTTGCGCCAGCGCGCGGCGAGCGCCATCATGCGCACGGAATCGAGACCATAATCAATCAGGTTTTCATCGTCCTGCGGTTCGTCGGATTCATCCAGCAGCGGCAGGATCAGCGCGCGTAACGCCGCTTTGTTTGCCGGTGCGGGCAGCAGATCGTGCGTCATCACCACGCGACCGGAACGCCCGGCGACATAGTTCAGCGACATCAGATGCTCTTCGCGGCTGAAATCCGCCAGCGCGTCGGCAACCATAAACGGTTTGATATCGCGCATAAACGCGTCAGTCGCAGTGGTCATACAGCCAATGTGCGAATAAACGCCGGTGATCAACAACTGGTTACGCCCTGTCTCTTTGAGCATCTGCTCCAGCGGCGAGCGGTGAAACGCGCTGTAGCGCCACTTCACCAGCACGGTGTCGGCTTCTTCGGGGGTCAGCGCAGCGACAATTTTCTGCTGCTCCGGCGAGCGGGTTAAGCCCGGCCCCCACATATCGTTGAGCAACGCGCGGTCTTCATCGTTCTGCTCTTTCGGCTGCGCGGTGTAGTAAACCGGGATATGGTTTTGCTTACAGAAATCGCGCAATCTGGCGATGTTCGCCACCACTTGCTGCATCATCGGGCAGTTTTCGCCCCAGAAGTTAACAAAGTAGTCCTGCATATCGTGGATCAGCAGCGCCGCACGTTCCGGCTCGAATGGCCAGCTCACCTTGTTTTGCGGAATATCGGCCGCGACTGGCAGCGCGTAGCCCTGTAATTTTGGAATCGCCATCTTCTCTCCTTTACGCGGTGGCGCGCTGCGCTAACCACTGGCGTAACTGTTTTTTATCAACCTTGCCTACCGGCGTTAATGGCAGCGCGTCCACGCACTCCACGCGATCCGGCAGCTTGAACTCGGCAACGCCCTGCTCGCGCAGGAAGCGGCGGACTGCCACCGCGCGCAGCGGCGTTTTCACCACCAGATACGCGCAGCTTTTTTCACCCAGCAGGCTGTCTTCCATGCTGACCAGCGCGGCGTGGATCACCGACTCATGGCGCAGCAGCAGGTTTTCGATCTCCTCGGCGGCAATCTTCTCGCCCCCACGGTTGATCTGATCTTTTTCGCGCCCCTGTACGGTGATGTACCCCTGTTCGTCGATCGAAATCAGATCGCCGGAGCAGTAAAAACCGTTGTCATCAAAGGCGCTGGCATTGTGTTCTGGGCTGTTAAAGTAGCCGCGAAAGGTATACGGGCCACGCGTCATCAGGCGGCCAACGTGGCCTGGCGGCAGCAGATTGCCGTTTTCATCCGCCACCCACACTTCATCATCCGGGCACATCGGGCGGCCTTGCGTATTGATAATGCGTTCGAAGGGATCATCCAGTCGGGTGTAGTTCACCAGCCCTTCCGCCATGCCGAACACCTGCTGCAACTGGCAGCCAATCTCCGCCGGAATGCGTGCTGCAAGCGTTGCCGATAACCGCGCGCCGCCCACCTGTAACAGCCGCAGCGAGGCGAGTGGCACATTGCTGCCCCACTCGGCAATCGCCTGTAACCACAGGCTCACCGCCGGCGGCACCAGCGCGGTGACGTTAATCTGGTGTTTTTCAATCAGCGGGAAGCAGAGCGTAGCGCTCGGATCGGCCGCCAGCACCACGCAGCCTCCGGCATGGAAAACACCCAGCGCGCCGGGTGAACTCAGCGGGTAGTTGTGCGCCGCCGGCAGTGCGCAGAGATAACGTGTTTGCGGGTTAAATCCGCAGATTTCGTTACTGCGCACAATGCTGTAGTAGTAATCATTGTGCGTGCGCGGAATGAGCTTCGGCGTGCCGGTGCTGCCGCCAGAAAGCTGGAAAAACGCCACTTCATCGGCAGGCGTTGGCGTGGCGATAAAGTTATCTGCCGGGCGGGCAATGGCGTTTTCCAGTGCCTGCTCACCATTGTCGCCACGCAGCAGCACTGCGCGCACCGACGGGTGCTGCGCGGTAAACGCGGTGAGGAAATGGTCATTCTCGAACAGCGTGTGGGCGCGATCGGCAATCAGCAGCGCCGGAGCGATTTGCGCGGCATAGGCGTTCAATTCGCTACGCTGATGGCTGAACAGCGCATTCACTGGCACGACGCCAATTTTCAGCAGCGCAAAGAAGGCGATATAGAACTCACTGACGTTGCCCAACTGCACCAGCGCGGTTTCCCCGCGCTTGATGCCCTGCGCCTGCAGCGCCGAGGCCAGATTGTCTGAAGCCTCGTTGAGCTGGCGGTAGCTGTAGCGCCGTTCACCGTCAATCACCGCCGTGGCATCGCTATGCGCGTGGCGGGTTAAAATATCGGTCAGCGGTAAATCCTGCCAGTAGCCCTTTTCACGATAACGACGGGCAAAATCTTCCGGCCAGCGGGTAAAAGCAATGGTCATGGTTAATCCTCAGTGCAAACCGAATGCGTTCAGCATGGTGCTCAGCTTGACGCCGGTTTCGCGCCACTCCGAAAGCGGCGACGAGGCCGGAACAATTCCGGCACCAGCGAACAGACGTACGCTTTTATCGTGAAGCCGCGCGCAGCGGATGGTAACCACCCACTCACCGTTACCTTCGGCGTCGCACCAGCCGACAATGCCGCCAAACAGCTCGCGGTTGAACGGCTCCAGCTCGGCAATCACCTGTTTCGCCACCTGGTGCGGGAAGCCGCTCAGCGCAGGTGTCGGATGCAGCAGACAAGCCAGCGTCAGCGCGTTTTCCTCTGCTAATGCGGTGCCTTCAATCGGCGTGGCCAGGTGCCATAACGTTGGTGTCGTGATCAGTTGCGGTGAATCCGGCAGCGTCAGGGTTTTACTGCGCGGTTGCAGCACGTTTTTCATCGCCTGGGTCACCAGTTCGTGTTCATGGCGGTCTTTTTCCGAGGCCAGCAGTTTGTTGCCCGCTTCACGATCGAGAATGTCGTCCGGCTGACGACGCGCCGATCCGGCGAGCGGCAGTGAACTGAAGTGCTCCTGCTCCTTACGCAGCAGCAATTCCGGGCTCGCGCCCAGCAGTACGCCGTCATCGGGCAGCGGAACGTGGAAGTTGAAACTGGCCGGGTTCTGGGCAATCAGCCGTTCCAGCAGCACGCCGCTGTCGATGCGGCTGTCGGTAGTGATCTCAATCAGACGTGAGAGCACCACTTTGTCGACTTCCGGCGTGGCGGTGCGGGCGGCGGCGTTCGCCACCATTTGCATAAAGGCGTCCTGAGCGGGGATTTCCTGCTGCGCCATGACATTCGGCATCGCGCCGCTGTTGAAATAACGCGCGGATCGTTGTTTCTCCGGGCGGGAGAAGGTTTGCCAGGATTGCGGGATAAACAGTGCGGACGGCTGCGTGGTATCGAACGGGATCGCCCCTACCATCACCGGGCGGGCAATGCCCTGCGCTTTCGCATCGGCAAAGGCTTGCGCCAGCTTTTGCTGGAAAGCGCTCTGCGGCGCATCGCCGCCTGCGGCAGGCTCGCAGAAACGCGCCACGCACCCGGAGGTGGTGAAACTGCGGTACGGCGACATAAAGAAAAACTGATCCGCGGCCAGCGTCTTCGCAGACTGCCGGGTTTCCTCAGCCAGGGACGTATCCATATCATCCTCCAACAATGATAAATGAACTAAGAATGATTATCATTTGTGTTTTGTCGCAGTAAGATAAAAAGTTATGCCCTGCTCTGTCAACAGCAGATTCTTCGCCAGTAGTGCTAATGCTTGCATCTGCTTCATTCAGCGATGAAAATGAGAAGCATTAACTTCAACAAAAACAGGATACGCGTTGTGAGATTCTCTTTATGGAGCCGTAAACCCTTAGTGTTTTTGAGCATTTTTGTTTTAGGACTAACCTCAGCCACCGCCGCCGACTGGCCGCGCCAGGTAACGGACAGCCACGGCACCCACACGCTTACCAGCAAGCCGCTGCGCATTGTTTCCACCAGCGTGACGCTCACCGGTTCGCTACTGGCGATTGACGCGCCGGTTATCGCCAGTGGAGCCACCACGCCCAATAACCGTTTCGCCGATGATCAGGGCTTTTTGCGCCAGTGGGGCGACATCGCCAGACAGCGCAATGTCGGCCGTCTCTACATTGGTGAAACCAATGCGGAAGCCGTTGCCGCGCAGATGCCGGATTTAATTTTGATCAGCGCCACCGGCGGCGACTCCGCGTTGCCGCTGTATGATCAGCTCTCGACCATCGCCCCGACGCTGGTTATCAACTACGACGATAAAAGCTGGCAGGCGCTGTTAACGCAGCTTGGCGAAATCACCGGTCACGAAAAAGAGGCGGCAGCACGTATCAGCCAGTTCAATCAACAGCTTGCTGACGTTAAAACACGCATGAAACTGCCGCCGCAGCCGGTCACCGCGCTGGTTTATACCCCGGCGGCGCACGCCGCTAATCTGTGGACCGCAGAGTCCGCTCAGGGCAAATTGCTGCAGCAACTGGGCTTTGCCCTCGCGCCGTTACCGGCGAACCTGCACACCAGCCAGAGCCAGGGGAAGCGTCATGACATCGTCCAGTTAGGCGGCGAGAACCTGGCCGCCGGGCTGAATGGCGAAGCGCTGTTCCTGTTTGCCAGCGACCAGAAAGACGCCGACGCGCTTAGCCAGAACCCGCTGCTGACGCACTTGCCAGCGGTGCAAAACCACCGCGTGTATGCACTGGGTGCGGAAACCTTCCGTCTTGATTACTACAGCGCCACCCGCGTGTTACAACGTTTGTCGGCGCTGTTTGGGTAATCAGGCTTCTGTGGCGGGCTGCGCCTGGCGAAAACGCCGCAGCTCGCCGAGCACCACCACCAGCAACACGCCAACAATCGCCAGCACAAAACCGCTGATGCTCGCCGATGATGTGGGCGTCATCATTGATGCCATCGCGCCAAGCAGCGCCGCGCCGATGGCGTCGCCCGTGACATTCTGCGCCGTCCATAAACCGTTAATTCGCCCGAGCATCGCTTCCGGGGTTTGTGTTTGCAGCAGCGTGTATTGCAGCAGCGAACTCACCGCCGTCAGCCAGCCGCATAACGCCAGGAACAGCACACCCAGCGCCCAGACGGGCATCAGGCTGAATAAACCGATGGCAATAAACGCGCCCACGGACGCCAGCAGCATAATTACGCCGGGGCGTTCGCTATGCGCCAGCCTGCCGCTGGTTAACGCCCCAATCGCCGCGCCAAGCGGCAGCGCGGCATACAGCAAACCAATTTCTGCCGCCGACATATTCCAGCTTATCGCCAGCGCCGGGTAGAGCACCCGCACCGCGCTGGCCATCGTTAATAGCCCGCCAAGCAGCGCGATGCCGCCAATGAGCGGGTTATGCAGTAAAAATTGCAGGGCGGTAAGCAGTGATTTCAGCGGGTGCTCGCGCGGTTGGGGCGGTGGCGGTAATGCAGGCAGGCTAAGCAACGGCAACAGGGTGATAAACGTGCCCGCCGCCGCCAGCCCGTAGTTCCACGCCACGCCGCCGGTCGCCAGCAGCAAGCCGCCGCACATGGGCGAAATAACCGACCCCAGCCGCACCGTCAGCATGGTAATTGCGCCAGCGTGCATCAGATTTTCACGCCCGACCAGCGCCGGGGTCGCCGCCAGCAGCGCCGTCACACCCAGCGCGCCGAAAAAACCATCCCACAAACCGAGCAGATAAATTGCCAGCAGCGAAGGCGCCGGTAATAAGGCATTCAGATACAGGCCGATAAAACCAACGCCGCAGGTGGAACGCGCCAGCAGGATCAGTTTTTTGCGTTCAAAACGATCCGCCAGAACGCCGCCAAACATCAGGCCGACGAACATGGCGCTACCGGTCAGCGTGACAGCAAGGCCAACTTGCCAGCTGGAGTGGGTCATCGCCTGGATTTGCACCGGTACCGCCACGCCCAATAACCCCAGCGAGAGAATTGAGATAAAACGCGCCAGAAATACCGCGCGAAACGCCGGATGCGTACGCAGCAGACTCAGGTTTAACAGCCAGGATTGTTGCTTCATTCCAATGCCTTAAATACACACTTTCTATGTCCATTCGCAGGCTGCGCATGGTAACATATCAAAACAAGATCGATAACGATAATTACTATCATTATCAAATTTGGGACGTTTTATGTCGTGTTCTGCTTTCCCGGCGCGCCCCGTTGCCCTCGCCGGGTTATTGATATTGCTGGTTGTCGCCGTTGCACTCAGCCTGTTTATTGGCGCAAAACCCCTGCCCGCCGCGGTCGTCATCGATGCCCTGACTGGCGTCTGCCAGAGCGCGGACTGCACCATCATCAATGATGCTCGCCTGCCACGTACGCTGGCAGGTTTACTGGCGGGCGGCGCACTGGGTATTGCCGGTGCGTTAATGCAAACGCTCACGCGAAATCCGCTCGCCGATCCCGGCTTACTCGGCGTTAACGCTGGTGCCAGTTTCGCCATTGTGCTCGGCGCGGCGCTGCTGGGTACAGTCACTCCCGTCGAACAACTGTTGCTCGCTTTTTGCGGCGCACTGGCGGCGTCGCTGCTGGTCGCCTTTACCGGCAGCCAGGGCGGCGGGCAGCTCAGCCCGGTTCGCCTGACGCTGGCGGGCGTGGCGCTGGCAGCGGTGCTGGAAGGGTTATCCAGTGGCATTTCGTTGCTTAATGCCGACGTTTACGATCAGTTGCGCTTCTGGCAGGCCGGTTCGCTGGATATCCGCACCCTGCAAACGCTAAAAATTGTCCTGATCCCGGTGCTGCTGGCAGCGACCATTGCACTAATGCTGAGCCGCGCGCTTAACAGCCTGAGCCTCGGCAGCGACACCGCTACCGCGCTGGGCAGCCGCGTGGCACGCACGCAGTTGCTCGGTTTAGTGATCATCACGGTGCTGTGCGGCAGCGCGACGGCGGTTGTCGGCCCGATTGCCTTTATCGGTCTGATGATGCCGCACATGGCACGCTGGCTGGTCGGCGCGGATCACCGCTGGTCGCTGCCGGTCACGCTGATTGCCACCCCTGCCCTGCTACTGTTTGCCGATATCATTGGCCGCCTGCTGGTGCCGGGCGAATTGCGGGTTTCCGTGGTTAGCGCCTTTATTGGCGCGCCGGTGTTGATCGTGCTGGTGCGCCGCGCGCGCGGAGGTGGCTTATGATGGCGCCCTCCCGCCGCCTGCTCGGCAGTTGTTTATTCATGGTTATCGCCGCGTTGTTATTGACAGCGTGGGGGTTACGTAGCGGTGCAGTGACGCTGGCGTTTTCGCAGGTGCTTGACGCGCTCACCGGCGACGCGCCACGCGCCATGCAACTTGTTGTGATGGAGTGGCGCTTGCCGCGCGTACTGATGGCGCTGCTGGTGGGCGCAGCGCTTGGCGTCAGCGGCGCGATTTTCCAGTCGCTAATGCGTAACCCGCTCGGCAGCCCGGATGTGATGGGCTTTAACACCGGCGCGTGGAGCGGCGTGCTGGTGGCGATGGTGCTGTTTGGTCAGCATCTGGCGGCGATCGCGCTGGCGGCGATGGTCGGCGGTCTGCTGACCTCGCTGGTGGTCTGGCTGCTGGCCTGGCGCAACGGCATTGAGACGTTCCGCTTGATCATCGTCGGTATTGGCGTGCGGGCGATGCTGGTGGCGTTTAATACCTGGCTGCTGCTGCATGCCTCGCTGGAAACGGCGCTCTCCGCCGGGCTGTGGAACGCCGGGTCGCTCAATGGCCTGACCTGGGTGAAAACTATTCCTTCCGCGCCGATCATGCTGGTGATGTTTCTTTTTGCCGCTCTGCTGGCGCGACGTATGCGGCTGCTGGAAATGGGCGATGACAGCGCCTGCGCGCTTGGCGTCAGCGTTGAGCGTTCACGACTGCTGCTGATGCTGGTGGCTGTCGCACTCACCGCCGCCGCAACAGCGCTGGCGGGGCCGATTTCGTTTATCGCGCTGGTCGCGCCGCATATTGCCCGCCGGATCAGCGCCACCGCGCGCTGGGGGTTAACTCAGTCCGCGTTGTGCGGTGCGGTGTTGTTACTGCTGGCGGATATGATTGCCCAGCACGGTTTTACGCCTTATCAGTTGCCGGTTGGCGTGGTGACCGTCAGCCTGGGCGGTATTTACCTTATCGCCTTGTTAATTCAGGAGTCTCGCAAGAAATGACCGATTTATCTGCCCGTTTGCGCGGCGAAGCGCTCACCCTTGGCTACGGCAAAAAAGTGGTTGCCGAACGTTTAAGCGTGGCGATCCCCGACGGCCATTTCACCGCCATTATCGGCCCTAACGGCTGCGGTAAATCCACCTTGCTGCGCACGCTGAGCCGCCTGATGACGCCAACGCAAGGTCATGTTTATCTTGATGGCGAGCAGATCCAGCGCTATGCCAGCAAAGAGGTGGCGCGCCGCATAGGGTTGCTTGCGCAAAACGCCACCACGCCCGGCGATATCACCGTGCAGGAGCTGGTCGCGCGCGGGCGTTATCCGCACCAGCCGCTGTTTACCCGCTGGCGTAAAGAGGATGACGACGCGGTGCAGCGGGCGATGCGGGCAACCGGGGTGGAAAACCTGGCCACACAGAGTGTCGATACGCTCTCCGGCGGGCAGCGTCAGCGGGCATGGATCGCGATGGTGCTGGCGCAAGAGACGGCGATCATGCTACTTGATGAACCAACGACCTGGCTGGATATCAGCTACCAGATCGACTTACTGGAACTGTTGAGTGAGCTGAACCGCGAGCAGGGCTACACGCTGGCGGCGGTGCTGCACGATTTGAACCAGGCTTGCCGCTACGCCACGCATCTGATTGCCCTGCGCGACGGCAAAATCGTCGCCCAGGGCGCGCCAAAAGAGATTGTCACCGCCGAATTGATTGAGGCGGTGTATGGCATGCGCTGCATGATCATTGATGATCCCATCGCGCATACCCCACTGGTGGTACCGCTCGGGCGTAGCGGGCGGTAACCACATTGGATGTTACTTACATAAGATCGGTGTTACCGCTAAGCCGCCGCATTTTGCGTCATCGTCCTCTGAACGAGTTTACTGACAAATTTTTTGGGCACTAGCACCTGAGCCCGGTACATGACCGAAAGCACGAGATCAAACTCCTGCGGTGTTCTGGCGCTAAATATTTTTTTCTGCCCCTCTGCGGATAAATTTTTCGTGCTATTGACTATTCTGTAAGCCAGACTTTCTTTAAGATCTTTAATATCAAAAACGGTTTGATTAGCCGCTTTCGCTATTATTTCCCGATTTAAAAAGTTTATATCTGATTTATTCTTCAGTAGCGCGAGTTGTCTTTCCAGGCCCGTTTTTTTTCTGGCGGACATCAAATAGTAAGGTATCGTTAATGGCGACATGTGCATAATTCATATATTTATAATTCACGGTTTCACGTAGTGGAATTTCATATTTATTACCCCCCAGGACACTGGTTAACTTACCTTTCGCCCCTACGACTTCCAGTGAGAAAAAGGAAAAGTCGTCTGTTTTTAGTTGTGAAATATCTACCGGCGTCGTATTCAATTCATTAAAAATTATTTTTTCTTTTCCAATTCGACTCTTGAATAAAAAACGCCTTTAGACAGATCCGAATTAGAAAAGTGAACCAAATTAAAATCTATTCTCTGAAACCGATTAATAAAAACAGCTGCTTCAGGTGACAAAACTTTATTGGCTGATTTTATATCTTTTAAATTCTGTTTTGCTTGTTGCAGAAAGGATGCATAATCACTGAACCCACTCCATATTTCGCCTTCAGCCATTCTCTGGTAACTTAAATTCGCCCGTTTCGCCGGAGAAATACCCCACCATTTAAATGAGAACAGACCTGAATCATCGCTTAATACAATGGGATTGTTATTAACCATCTGATAGATGTTTATCCCGTCCACCGTGCCCGCCGGATCTGCCGAGAGCCATCGTCCCGCCCACGGCTGATAATAGCGATATCCGTAGTAATACAAGCCTGTGGCATCCTGCTCCTTGCCGGAAAAACGAATAGTTTTATAACCCGCCTCCAGTTGGCTGCGGGCTGCGAACAACGCCGTGACGCCGTAGGGGTAATACTCTTCCTGGCTGATTAACTCGCCGCCACTGTTCACTTCCAGTGCCCTACTGCCGGGGAGGTTGTCGTAGCAGTAACGTTCGTGGTCGTCCGCTGCGCCATCGCGCATCACTGGAGTGCCTTTTTACAGTTCCTGGCTTGCAGTCCTGTCCAGGCTCTGCCCCGGTAAATGTAGGTTTCGCCTGTCAGCAAATCATTCACACTGAAACATCCATACCCTACCAGTCGGCCAGTGCATCGTCCGGCAGTAACTGGTGGGTGACGCCGCTCAGAGAAACAAAGCTTGTCGGGTCGAAGGGGCTAACCAGTTGACCGCTGAGATTGTGGCTCTGTTCCTCTGCGAAATTAACGCTCCAGACAAAGCGTTCGCTGATTTTTCCCTGCTCAGTAATGCCGCGTTGTCGTCCCGCCAGGCTTGCCTCTTCATACTGGAATGAGCGGGTGAAAGCGGCGCTGCATGGCAATCGACGATCCAGTCGCGCATACCCCTGCCGGGACGGGGTATGCGACAGTGCCATTTATTTGCTGAGTTAAAGAATGGTCGCTCTCCTTAAGCTTAATTGCCGCTGGTGCTGTGGGGTGATGACATAGTGTTTATTCACTTTGAGCAATCCCCAATCCCCGGATCCGAAACGGGGCATTTTGTTCCAGTGTCGCGGCTGCGAGATAAGATTCTCACGGAAAAAGCCCCGCCACTCATCTTCATCTTCCGCTATTGTCCATTCACCATCTTTAACAATCGCTACCGGGAAGGGGCCAGGCATAGCGACGTCACGAATATAGCCCCCGTGTTCCGCAACATCCTCAAACTCCTCCTGCCACATATAAGGAACGAAATTATTCTGTGCCCCGTGGCGCACCGGATTCATATGAATTTGTTCGAAGGGGCGCGCGGGATCGAGGATCGAAATATATCGGTTGATACTGTTGATAATTTGCTTCTCTTCGGCACTACCGACACCAGGCGGCCTGCGGGTACGTTTTAAAATGATGTCATGCATATCATAATCCCCGGTATAGGGAACAATATCTCCTTTACTGCGGGCAAGATTAAAGGCATGCAGATCCTCTGAACTCGTTAGCGATAAACGAAAAGGCTCATCCACCCCTGCCTTAACATTGTGTACCCATATACCGCTAATCGTGTTGCCCTTACCTTTCCAGTTTCCCACCAGACCAATTAATCCGGCCTCTGTGGCAATATCGCGGATCTCATCCGCCTTTTCACCATATGCCGCTTCCAGCGAGCGAGTCTTAATAGTTTTCTCAAGAATGTTATGGCCTTTCGCTGCGGCTCCGCTATTAAGAGCGTCAATGGTATAAACCCCTGCCTCTCTGAAGCTAATAATGGCTTCATGTAGTTCCGAGACAACTTCTATCGCAGCCATATGTTGAGGGGTAATGAACTCCATCGCTACCTGCCTTCTGGCGGCGTTGCCGGTCGCAATGAGCCCATTGTCATCGCGTTGGCTGACAGGGTTATTGCGCACCATGCGGAAAAGATTTAGCCCGTCAATACCACCCGCCGGATCAGCACTCAGCCACCGTCCCGCCCACGGCTGGTAATAGCGGTAACCGTAGTAATACAGGCCCGTTGCGTCCTGCTCTTTACCCGAATAACGAATGATCTTGTAATCCGCCTCCAGCTGGCTGCGCGCGGCAAACAGTGCCGTGCCGCCAAACGGGTAATACTCCTCCTGGCTGATTAACTCACCGCTGCTGTCCACTTCGAGGCTGCTGCTGCCGGTGAGATTGTCATAGCTGTAACGTACAGGGTCATTGCTGATGCCGTCAGGCTGCCCGCTTTCCCAGTGTAAAACCCGCACCTGGGCGCGACCGGCGACACCGACCGTTATTACCTGCAATTCTTCGGTTGCGCTGCTGCGCAGCTCCAGACCCGGCAGGTAAATCACCCGTTTTGTCTGCGTGGTGTTGCCGGTCAGCTGTGAGGTGGTTTTGACGATACGCTGGCTGGCGGCGTCGTAGCGGTAGCTTTCACTGTCATCGG
The DNA here is from genome assembly GCF_900184035.1 of Kosakonia pseudosacchari. GTDB lineage: Bacteria > Pseudomonadota > Gammaproteobacteria > Enterobacterales > Enterobacteriaceae > Kosakonia > Kosakonia pseudosacchari. The sequence continues at coordinate 169,132 of NZ_FXWP01000013.1, read as the reverse complement.
CTGCGCCGTCGCGGGTGACGGGCGTGACCTGCTGCAGCTCCTGGCGCGGCGTCCACTTGAGTGTCTGCCCCGGTAAAAGTTGTTTCTGCTGGCCACCGGCGGTGAACAGCGCCTCCACATCCGCCGGGTTTTCGGTAAACGTGCTGAGCACCGCGCGGTTGCTGCGGTCGCTGACGGTAATTGATGTCGTGTAGTTATTGCCGGACGCGGGTGCGCTGTGCTGAATTCTGGTCAGGTTTCCGGCGTTGTCGTAAGTGTAAGTGCGGGAGTAGTTCGTGTAAGTGGCGTTATCGAAGGAGATGTAATCAGGCCGGCTGCTGTTCTGCTGTACCGCGTTCGCCATTTCGCGCCCGCTGGCGCTGATAAGCTGGTACAGGCTGTCGTAGGTGTAGCGGTTTTCGGGAACCACTTCCTGATTGCGCCAGAAGCGCGTCTCCTCGGCATCGTTGGTTATCACCAGCACATTGCCCACCGGGTCATATTCATAGCGCAAATCCTGCAGCACTTTCGCGGCTGTAATGCGCTCGGTTTTAATCCCCGCCAGACGCTGGGTTTCGGCTTCGTAGCTGTAAGTTGTCACCACGCCGTTGCCGTGCTCCTCGCGCAGCTTCTGTCCGGCAGCGGACCAGGTCAGGGATTTCACGATAATCTGTTCGGAACCGCCATTCACCGTCAGCCAGCTGCCTTTCAGCAGACCTGCCACATCATACGCCACGCGCTGGACATTGCCTTTCGCATCGGTGGTGGTGAGCACATTCCCGGCGGCGTCCACCGTGCTGGTTGTGGTGTAGGTTTCGCCCGCCAGCAGGTCGTTCCACGCGGAGGCATCCGCGCCCTGCCAGTCGGCTTCTGCATCATCCGGCAGCAACTGGCGGGTGACGGAAAGCGGTACGCCGCTCAGGGAAATGCTGTTGGTCGACAGCAGGCCTGCCGGGTCATAGTGGCCGACCAGTTGCCCAGCCAGGTTGTGGCTCTGTTCATCAGCCGAACTGTTGGCCCAGACCAAGCGTTCGCTGATTTTCCCCTGTTCGGTCACGCTCAGCGGGCGTCCCGGCAGGCTGGCATCTTCATACTGAAAGGTACGGGTCACGGCCGCGCTGCGGTCATTACCCGCGCCGATATTGCTGACCTGCAAAACAGTCCGCCCGGCGGCGTCGTTCAGCACCACGGTCGTTCCGGCATCGGCGCTTTGCGTGCGCAGCGGCGTACCACCGAGGTCACTGAGAAAGCCAAAATTCACCAGCCCGGCGGCATAAAGTCGCGGGTCGGCGCTCTGCGCGGGAAAACCGCGCGCATTGAACTGATGGCGGATAATGCGTTCATCGGTGATATCGGGGGAGTCGGGATGGCGGTGATATGCCATTTCGCGCACCGTCAGGCCGCGATTATCAAGCGCCATGACGGTCGGGGTTTTGCTGAAAAGTGAAATGTTCACAGATTTTCTCCAGAGTAGTTATGGAACAATCTGTTCAAATTATAAGCATCAAAAAAACAATCACTGCGTAAATAATCCACAATGCAGGCCCTTTAATGGCAAAGGGCCTGATGTCGCTTATTCTCCTAAAATTTCCCTTAGCACCGGCCCAATACGCGCAAATGCCTGCGGCGAGATAATCCCCACATGCGCGCAATCCTGACGGTAAACCTCCAGTTCGCGAACCCAGGGTGCCCAGGCGGTGTGCGGATCGGTGCCTGCGGGTAATGTGCGCTCGGCAACAAACAGCGTGGCTTTACCGTCAAACGGCAGGCTGTGGGCGGTAGTCAGCAAGCGAACCGCATCGGCATAGTTGCCCTCGATAACAGAGAACAGCTCGCCGGAGGCTTGCCCCTGCTGTGCGGCGAGAAACGCCTGTCGCTCGCGTTCGATCTCTGCCAGCACTTCCGCATCCAGCCCGTGTGCCTCTTTTTCTGCCCAGTTTTGCGTTTCCGGCGGCCAGGTATCGAGCAGGCCAAGAAACGCCACCTCTTCCCCCCGCTGCCGCAGACGCGCGGCGATGCCCTGCGCCAGCGTGCCGCCGAGCGAATAGCCCAACAGGTAATACGGCCCGTGCGACTGCTGCGCCAGCAACGTCGCCAGGTGTTGCTCACAGGCTTCGTCTAATGTCGCGGCCTGTTGCAGCGGGCCATCCGGTCGCGGCGACTGAATACCGATAATCGACCAGCGCGGCGCAAGGTGACGGGCGAGCACGCTAAACTGCCAGGCAAAACCGGACGCCGGATGGAAGCAAAACAGCGTTGGCCCGGTGCTTTCGCGCAGTGGCAACAGCGTTTCCATCCCAAGCCGCCCGGCCTGTTCCGCCGAAAGGGATTCTTCCAGCGAGGCGGCGAGTTTTTCTACCGTGGAAGCGACCATGATCTGCCCCGGCGTAACCTGCCGTTGGCACTCGCGGCTCAGTTGCGCCGCCAGGCGCATCGCCAGCAACGAATGCCCACCGAGCGCGAAGAAATCCGCCTGCGCATCGTTCACTTCGCACCCGAGCAAACCGGCAAATGCCTGTGCGACCCGCGTTTCCAATCCGGCGTTGAGCGGGCGGCCACCCTGCTGCACCGCCAGTTCCGGCAGCGGCAACGCTTTTCGGTCGAGCTTACCGTTGGCGCTCAGCGGCAGCGCGTCCAGTTGCACCAGCACTACCGGCACCATATGCGGCGGCAGTTGCTCACGCAGTTGCGCCAGCAGCGCCGGTGCATCCAGCGGCTGCCCGGAAGCAGAAACCACATACCCCACTAACTGACGCGCATCGCCGCCACCGGCGGCGGCCTGGTTAAAGACGCAGGCATGCGCCACCGCCTGAGCCACATCCGGCAGTGCCTGCAGGGCACGATCAATTTCGCCTAACTCAATGCGCTGACCGCGAATTTTCAACTGGTCGTCGCTGCGCCCGAGGTATTCGACCGCGCCGTTTTCCAGCCAGCGCGCGATATCACCGGTGCGGTACATGCGCTCGCCAGCGACAAACGGATCGGCGATAAAGCGGCTGGCGGTGAGATCCGGGCGGCCAAGATAGCCCTGCGCCAGTTGAATGCCGGTGAGGTAGAGATCGCCCGCCACGCCCGGCGGCACCGGGCGCATCATCGCATCCAGAATGCGCAAACCCGTGTTCCACACCGGGAAACCAATCGGCACACTGTTGCCGCGTACCTCCGCCAGCGCCTCGCCGTATGCGGGATACCAGCTCACATCCACAGCGGCTTCGGTCGGACCATACAGGTTATGCAGCGGCGTGCCGGTCAGCTGCTGCCAGTCGCGGCACAAATCGGCAGGCAGCGCTTCGCCACTACAGAACACCTGTTTTAGCGTGCGGCAACTGCGCTTTGCGCTTTCCGGCGTTAGTGAAGCGACAAACGCGGCTAACATCGACGGCACAAAGTGCGTGGTGGTCACGCCGTAGTGGGTAAAAAAGTCCTGCAACGCGTGCGGATCGCGATGCGCGTCCGGTTCCGCCATCACCAGCTTTGCCCCGGCGATAAACGGCCACCAGAACTCCCACACCGACACGTCAAAACTGCACGGCGTTTTCTGCGCCACCACATCCTGCGCGCTGAGCGGATAGCTCTCTTGCATCCACAGCAGGCGGTTAACAATGGCGGTTTGCCCGACCATCACTCCTTTTGGCCGCCCGGTGGAGCCAGAGGTGAAAATGATGTACGCGGTATGTGCCGGGCGAGCCAGATTGAGCGCGTCGCTGCCATGGGTTGCCAGCGGGGCTTCGTAGCAGAAATGGCGAAGCGCGGGAATATCGCTAAAGCGCGCCAGTTGGCTCTGCGCTGTAATGAGCAAACGCGGTCTGGCATCGTCGAGCATCATTTTCAGCCGCTCGTCCGGGTAACCGGTATCCAGCGGTAGCCAGGCGGCACCCGCTTCGACAATGCCGTGCAGCGCCAGCGTCAGGAATACCGAGCGCGGCAGCGCCACCGCCACGCTGTCGCCGGGCTGTACGCCAAGCAGGCGAAGCTGGTGCGCCAGCGCCACCACCTGCTCGCGCATTTCGCGGTAGGTAAATTGCCACTGCGCATCAGCCAGCGCGGGCGCATCCGGCGTTTTCGCTGCCTGCGCGGCAACCAGCGCGCTTAATGTGGTGGTCGGCAGCATCTTGTCGGTATCGTTAATCTCCGCCAGCCGCTGCGCTTCCTGCACAAAGAGCAAATCCGCGTCGCCGCAGCGTAACTGCGGGTTTTCAGCAAACTGGTTCAGCAAGTGCGCCAGACGCGCGACATGCGCTTTTAACGTCGCTTCATCATAACGGCTGCGGTTCGCCAGCACTTCCAGCGAGAAACCGCCCTCTTCATGCGGGAACAGGGCAATCTCCAGATCGTTGACCGGCCCGGTCGCCAGCGTGTGCGTGATGCCTTTAATGCCGTCCACATCCAGCTGGTAATCGAACATTTTGACGTTAAATACCGGACCGAAAAGCGGTTCGTCGCCCGCCGCACGCCCGGCGTCGCGCACAATTTGCTCGGCATCATAACGCTGGTGGCGACGCATCGCTTTCAGGCTGCCTGCAAGCCCCGTCGCCAGATCACAGAGCGTTTGTGTGCCATCCAGATGAATGCCCAGCGGCAACACGTTGAGCACCGGCCCGGTGGCGGTTAACGCCGACGAGCCCATGCGGCGCATAAAGATAAATCCGGCGGCATAGTCGGTGCGCCCGCACAGTCGCCCCAGCCACAGTGCGGCCAGCGCCAGCGCCAGATCGGCGGGCGAATGGTGGCTAAAAGCCTGGGTTACGCGGCGAAATGCATGGATATCCATCGCCACGTTGAGGCGCAGAATGTCGGTTGTTGCCGCGCGCCCCGGCAGTGGCGTGTCGGAAAGGGAGACCGGAGAGGGTAACGCGCTGCGCTGCTGTGCCCAAAAAGCGCGGTCGCGCTGCCAGGCGTCACTTTCGCGGTAGCGCTGATACTCTTCCACCACCCCGGCAAACGGTGTAAAGGGTGATGTCGGTGTGGGCTCACCGCGCCGCCATGCGCTGTAAATGGCCGCAATCTGGCGGGTAATGGCCGGAAAACTGAAGCCATCAACCAGTAAATGGTGATAACGCTGATACCAGTACCAGTGTTGCTCGCCCACGCGTAACAGCCGATGGCACACCAGCGGATTGCCGCTCTCCACGCGCAGGTTTTGCGCCAGGTCATCCTGCATTATCTGTAACGCGGCGGCGTGTGGTTCGCCGCTGTCACGCAAATCAACAATCTCCGGCAGGGCAAAGACATGTGCCTCATCGACGCACTGCCACACTTCGCCGTTCTCTTCCTCAAAGCGCATGCGCAGCGTGTCGGCCTGCGACAAACCGCTGACAATCGCCTGAGCCAGCAGCGCGGCGTCGATATCGCCCTTCAGTTCCACATAGTGCGCCACGCTCCAGGCGTTGGGCAGGGTTGAGAGTTTTTCCGCCATCCAGATCCCCGGCTGTGCGGCGACCAGCGGTAAACGTTGGGTCATTTTCCGCTCCTCATTGCGCATGGTGCGCCGGGGTCAATGTTTGCCAGTTTGCCGCCAGCCAGGCGTCGCACGCACCCTGCGGTTGTGGCTCGCAGACAACATTCCAGCCATCGGGAAGCGCGCACTGCGCAGGCCACAGGCTGAACTGCCGCCGGGTATTTTGCAGAATATAAAATTGCCCTTGCGGGTTATCGAAAGGGTTGGTGAATTCCATAGCAAACTCCTGTCGTGAAAAGGCGCGATTAACAAGCGCGGGTAAGCGGCTGCCAGAGGGTGATAAGCCCGGAGGTCAACCCGCCGCGCCAGCAAAGCGCATCGTGTCCGCCGTCAACCTGACGCCAGAAAACCGACTGCTGTGTGCGTTGTAACAGGGGAAAAAGCGCCTCGTTGGCGCGAAAAATAAGCGGTTCGCGAACGCCTGCCTCCAGCACAATGCGCAGGCTCTGCGGGTTCAACTCACCGTTTTTAAGTTGTTCGATAATGATGCCGTCGCGCTCGCCGCCGCGATGCGGCCACCAGAATGATCCAGACTGGCTCAACACACAGCCAAACCGCTGCGGCCAGTGCAGCGCGGCATACAGTGACGACAGGCCACCAAAACTCTGCCCGGCCACCACGGTGTGCTCCGCGTTGTCGCTGAACGGCGCAATGGCACGAACCTGCGGCAATAACTCGGCTTGTACCGCCAGCCAGAAATCGGCATTGCACGGCAACTCCCGGCTGCGGTGGGCGTTATCAATCACATCGATCAGCACATACACTGCCTCCGGCAGTTGCCCGGCGCTGGTCAATGCCGCCAGTGCGGGCCATACCGGCATACTTTGCGCCCAAAACTGTCCGTCGAGCAGGATCGCCAGCGGGCGTTCGGCGCTCTCGCCGCTACCGGTGGTGTAAACCCAGACGCGCCGCGTAGTGTTGAGGAGTTTGCTGCGCCATTGCAGGCACTGCGGCGCATTAAACGGCGTCTGTGTTTCACGCCATCCTGGCTGCAACGGCGCATCGGGCATTTCCAGCGCTGAAACGGGATGGCCGCGCCCGCCGCGCCAGCTTTGCGCATTGAGCGGATCGGCAATCGCATGAGCCAACAACTTGCGCCAGCCTTCGCGCAGCGCAGTGCGATCCGGCGGCGTAGTGGCAAAAACGTCGGCGGAAAAATCGTCGCTGTTGTGCGAAGGAATGAAGCAGTAACTGCCGCGCCAGCTGGCTTCGAGCGTCGTTTTCCAGTACCAGACATCGGTTCCGGCAATGCGACTCAGCGATTGCGGCGTCGATGTTTGATGGTGATCGGTCACGCCGGTAATGTAGATCCACACCCGCCGCACGCGCGAGGTTGCTTCTGTCCCGGCGGGATCGCGCCACCAGAATGTGACCTCATAATTTCCCTGCGCGTTTTTGACCCATTCGGGCCCCTGTTTTGACTCCCACCAGGCATCACTTCCCGTTGTTGACGTCACGGCTTTAACCTCAAATATGCTGTGGAAATTTTTGCTTGCAGATCAAAAAATATCGATAATATTATTGATAACTATTTTCATTTGCAATAGCGTATTGGCGCGCTGTGGGAAGCGCGTCTTTCACTTAAAACGGCCGCCGTGGGCGAATTTTCTCAGGACTGAGCGCCTCGCTCCGCGCTGGCTTCATTATGCCGCCTCCTCTCCCCTGGGAAAGGACTAGCCGGGGATGCGGCGACGAAAAGCAGGAACAACAATGAATAACAAAATCAAATCCCTGGCCGTTCTGGTCAATCTGGGGATCTACGGCGTTGCTGTGTCGGCGTTCGCGGCCGAAACCCGCGCCTTCGGCGAAGAGACGATTGTCGTCACGGCTGAGCAGCAAAACTTGCAGGCGCCGGGCGTTTCCACCATCACGGCTGACGAAATTCGTAAGAACCCGCCTTCCCGTGATGTCTCCGAAATTATCCGTACCATGCCGGGCGTGAACTTAACCGGTAACGCCACAAGCGGTCAGCGCGGGAACAACCGCCAGATCGACATTCGCGGCATGGGTCCGGAAAACACCCTGATTCTGGTGGATGGAAAACCCGTTACCAGCCGCAATTCCGTGCGACTTGGCTGGCGCGGCGAGCGCGACAGCCGCGGTGACACCAACTGGGTGCCGCCGGAAATGATCGAGCGTATCGAAGTGATTCGCGGCCCGGCGGCGGCGCGTTACGGTAACGGCGCGGCAGGCGGCGTGGTGAATATCATCACCAAAAAAGAGAATACTGGCGAATGGCACGGCTCGTGGAATAGCTATTTCAACGCGCCGGAACACAAAGATGAAGGTTCAACCAAACGTACCAACTTCAGCCTGAGCGGCCCGCTCGGCGACGATGTTAGCTTCCGCCTGTATGGCAACCTCGCCAAAACCCAGGCCGATGCGCAGGACATCAACAAAGATCACCAATCCGAACGTACCGGAACTTACGCCAACACTGTCGTTGCCGGACGTGAAGGCTCGATCAACAAAGACATTACCGGCGTCGTGCGCTGGGATTTTGCCCCAATGCAGGCCCTGGAGTTGCAGGCCGGTTACAGCCGCCAGGGCAACCTCTACGCGGGCGATACGCAGAACACCAACAACGACAGCAGCACCAATAATTATGTCAATGATAACTATGGCAAAGAGACCAACCGCCTTTATCGCCAGAACTATTCGGCGACCTGGACCGGCGGCTGGGATAACGGCGTTACCACCAACAACTGGGTACGCTATGAACACACCCGTAACTCGCGCATCCCGGAAGGGCTGGCGGGCGGTACGGAAGGTCTGTTCAACGCGCAAAAATTCTCCGATATCGACTACAGCGATCTGTTGCTGCACAGCGAAGCAAGCCTGCCATTTGAACTGTTGTTCAAGCAGAACCTGACGCTCGGCGCCGAGTGGGATCATCAGAGCATGAAAGATTCCACCTCGAATACGCAGACCTTTATGGGCGGTAATATTCCCGGTTACAGCAGCACCGGCCGTAGTCCCTATTCCGATGCGGATATCTTCTCGGTGTTTGCCGAAGACAACATTGAGCTGACCGACAGCACCATGCTGACGCCTGCGTTGCGCTTCGACCACCACACCATCGTGGGCAACAACTGGAGCCCGTCGCTGAACTTGTCTCAGGGCCTGGGCGACGACTTCACCCTGAAAATGGGTATCGCCCGTGCTTATAAAGCACCGAGCCTGTACCAGACCAACCCGAACTACATTCTCTACAGCCGTGGTCAGGGTTGCTACGCGGTCACCGTGGATGCCAACGGCAGAGATATCGGCTGTTATCTGCAAGGCAACGACGATCTGAAAGCGGAAACCAGCATCAATAAAGAGATTGGTCTGGAGTTCAAACGTGACGGCTGGCTGGCTGGCGTGACCTGGTTCCGTAACGACTACCGCAATAAGATTGAGTCGGGCTATTCGCCGGTGGGACAAACCTCCATCATCAGTGGTAAGTCCACCCTGAACACCTATATCTACCAGTGGGATAACGTGCCGAAAGCGGTGGTGGAAGGGTTAGAAGGTGCGTTGAATGTGCCGGTAAGCGAGACGGTAAACTGGACCAACAATGTCACCTACATGCTGCAAAGCAAAAACAAAACCACCGGCGAACGTCTGTCGATCATTCCGGAATACACATGGAATTCCACGCTGAGCTGGCAGGTTACCCAGGATGTTTCACTGCAATCGACCTTTACCTGGTACGGTAAACAGCAGCCGAAGAAATATGACTACAAAGGTAACCGCGTGACCGGTTCCGCCACCAACGAAGTGAGCCCGTACAGCATCGTTGGCCTGAGCGGCACCTGGGACGTGACCAAAAACGTCAGCCTGACGGGCGGGGTCAGTAACGTGTTTGACAAACGTCACTGGCGCGAAGGTAACGCGCAAACCACTGGCGGCGGCGCAAACTGGATGTACGGTGCAGGTGCTGCAACGTATAACGAGTCGGGCCGCACCTGGTATATGGGCGTAAACACCCGCTTCTAAGCAACAAGCGCCCTCCCCCCAACGGAAGCTACCCCACTTCCCACGGGGAGAGGGCGCTTGCCTTATCAAGAGAGGGCTGAATGAAGACGGCACGCCACCTGTACGGTTCGCGTGCCGGATTTATCTATTGCCGGGACAATGCGTCCGGGCAGGGGTTATCAGAATGCTTCCCAGTCATGTTCTGGCGCTTTGCTGCCGCCTGCCAAAGCAGGTCGACGCAAGGCTTTCCCCGCTTTTGGCACAGCGGCTGACGGTTTGCCAGTAGCACCCTGCTCTGCATCACCCGGCAGTTTAAACACCGATACAATCTCGGTTAACTGATAGGCCTGCTGCTCCAGCGAACCGGAGGTAGCAGAGGACTCTTCCACCAGTGCGGCGTTTTGCTGCGTGACGCTGTCCATTTGCGAAATCGCCGTGCCGACCTGACCAATCCCTTTGCTCTGCTCGATAGACGCCGATGCGATCTCGCCCATGATATCCGTCACGCTGGTGACCGAACGCAGAATGTTATCCATCGATTCGCTGGTCAGCGTCACCTGGTCAAAACCGTTGTTGACGTTCGTGACCGACTCATCGATCAGCGTTTTGATCTCTTTTGCTGCACCGGCGCTGCGCTGCGCGAGGTTACGCACTTCGCTGGCGACCACCGCGAAACCACGGCCCTGTTCACCGGCTCGCGCTGCTTCGACGGCGGCGTTGAGGGCCAGGATGTTGGTCTGGAAGGCGATGCTATCAATGACGTTAATGATGTCGGTGATTTTCTGCGAACTGCTGGTGATGTTTTTCATGCTGGCAATGACCGCCTGCACACGCTCTTCGCCTTTATTCACCGCGGCTGACGCCGTTTTTGCAAGCGTACTGGCTTCGCTGGCGTTGTCAGCGTTCTGTTTGACCACCGCGCTCAGCTCTTCCATGCTGGCGGCGGTTTGCGTCAGCGCGGCGGCCTGCTCTTCCGTGCGCGAAGAGAGATCGGTGTTACCGGACGCGATTTCGCTCGCCCCCTGGTAAATTTCCCCGGCGCTGTTACGGATCTGCGTGACGGTTTGCACCCAGTTGTTCTGCATGGTTTCAAGGTAGGGAATGAGTTGCCCCACTTCGTTGTTGCCCAGATCTTTTGTCGGCTTATCCAGCTTGCCCACCGACAGCACCTGCAAGTGCTGTTTTACCCACTCCAGCGAGCGCGCCAGGCACAGCGCCAGGTAACGCTCGGACATCACCAACATCGCCAGGCCAATAATCATGGCAACAATGATGATGGTGCGCGTCAGGGAAACCCAACTGGCAATACGCGCGTTAGCGGCAGATTTCAGGTCATGAATTTGCTGGTTATACGCCACGATCGCCTGCGAAAAACCGCTGCGCAGCGGGCTGAATTGCGCCTTCGACAGTTGGTTATAGCTTTCAACGTTGTTGGCTTTAATGGCGGCGAACATCGGCGTAATCGCCTGGTTAAACAGGTTCAAGGAGCTGTTATAGATATTATCGATGGCCTCGGTGCTGATATTCGCATGGTCGGTCACTTTGAACTGATTCAGACCGTTTTGCAGAAAATCGATATCTTTGCCGATACGATCGATCATTTGTTGGTAGTTTTGCGCATCATTATTGGCCTGGAAAACCAGCGCGCGATCCATCAGCAGTTTGACCTGGTAGTAGCGATCGCTGGCATTGTTGATGATGTCGCCGTTAATTTGCTGAACGTTGGTGAGTTCCACTTCATCGGTTAAGGCGCTCAACGCATGTAACGAATAAAACGAGACACCGCCCCAGAGCAAAGTGAAAATGACCAGGATCGCCAGCATCGCGACCTTGATTTTTAAATTTCGAATAAAGTGCATAAAAACCCCGGTAAATAGTTGTGAAATAACGTTTTAAAGCAGCGTTCTTCTCGCTGTCATAAACCCCATCGGCCAAGTCTCCGGGTTAATTAAGAATAAAAAGAAGTAAGGCAATAACCTTTTTATTGAAATGGTGATAACACGTAGTTTACCGTGGCTTAACTTTTTAAACGGACGTAAAGTGATAATTTGGCAGGCGTTTACATCGGTAAACGATGTCGTGTTGCGTGGCGCGCGGAAGGGATAAGCGAGGGCATCGGCGGATACCGATGCCATGTTTATTAAGGTGATAAGGGAGCAAAAAAGGCGCTGAGTTTTTGTTTTTGCCTGCCCTGCTCGTCAAAATTACTGGCCGCCAGCCAGGCGGAAATCGCCGCGTCTCGCTGCGGCCATTCGATATCCAGCATCGATAAATAGTCAGTATCGCGGTTGCGTCCTTTGCGCACCATGTGCTGGCGGAAACGCCCTTCCCAGCTAAAGCCGAGACGTTCGGCGGCACGGCGGGAAGCGACGTTGAGCACATCACATTTCCACTCCACGCGGCGGTAGTTACAGGCAAACGCGTGGCGCAGCATTAACCAGATAGCTTCCGTTCCCAGCACGCTGTTTTTCATGCGCGGTGACCAGGTGACGTGGCCGATTTCTACCGAACCATTCTGTGCGTTGATGGCAAGCCAGGCGACAACGCCGAGCGCCTCACCGCTGGCACACTCTACCACGGCGAAAGGCGCGACGGTGGTGTCGACCATTTTACCCACTACCCACTGCGCCATGTTGTCCAGCGTTTGTGGGCGTTCACTTGCCAGCCATGTCCAGTCGGCCTCGTTTTCCGCTTGAGAGTAAGCGTGCAGAAGATCGTGCGTGTGTACTCTGGCGTCAAGCGGTTCCAGCCGACAATATTGTCCGTGCAGCACACTGCGCGGCAGCGGCTGGACGCCGTGCCAGTGCGGCAACATGTCACCGACGGTTTGACCATAATGATTCAATTCCGGCACTTTTTTCCCCCAGATAAAAAAGTTAAACAGAAAAAGAGTGTTTTAGCAGCAGTTAAGCCCGGAATATAGTGCCTAAAATTAGTGGGGAAGTGGAGAAAAATGTCTTTGAAATCAGAGGACTGACCAGATTTGGCATCAGAATAGTCTGATGCCTTTACACTTACTGACCAAAATGGCCAAATTGAGCCAAAACCTGGTCAAAAATGGCCATTCCTTGCTGGACTTCTTTCGCGCTCATAATGCAAGGCGGCACCACATGAATGCGATTTTCGACAACAAAAGTTAACAGTCCGGCCCCGGTGAGCGCCGTCTTAATCGCTGCCATCTCTGTCGCGGCTAAAGGCGTTTTGGTTTTGCGGTTGCTCACCAGTTCCAGCGCCTGGAACATGCCGCGACCACGCACTTCGCCAATCAGTGGATGTTTTGCTGCCAGTGCCTCCAGCGCAGGGCGCAGAACGCCGTTGCCGACTTCTGCCGCATTCTGCACCACGTTCTCCTCTTTCATCGCATCAAGCGTGGCGACAATCGCCGCCATCGCCAGCGGATGCCCGGAGTACGTCAGCCCACCGGCGAAGAAGTGATCGTCAAAATAGTGAGCGATAGGCGCGGAAATCAGCACGCCGCCCGCCGGCACATAACCTGCATTCACCCCTTTGGCGAAGGTGACCAGATCCGGCACGATGCCATCTTGTTCGAAAGCGAACCAGCTACCGGTACGGCCAAAACCAGCCATCACTTCATCGAGGATCAGCACAATGCCGAACTCATCTGCCAGCGCGCGCACGCCTTGCATATACCCGGCGGGCGGCACCAGAATACCGGCTGTGCCAGGAATGGACTCCAGCAGGATCGCCGCAATCGACGACGGCCCTTCACACTCAATCATGCGGCGCAGGTGCGCCAGCGCGCGCTCGCACTCTTCGGCTTCGCTGCTGGCATTAAATTCGCTGCGATACAGGTACGGGTTAAAGAAGTGAACATGTCCGCGTGAATACTCATTTGGCACACGCCGCCAGTCGCCGGTCGCTGCAATGGCGCTGCCGGTGTTGCCGTGATAAGAGCGATAGGCAGAGAAAATTTTGTCGCGCCCGGTGTACAGCCGTGCCATACGGATGGCGTTTTCGTTGGCATCAGCCCCGGCGTTGGTGAAAAAGACTTTGCTGAAGCCTTCCGGCGCGAGTTCCACAATGCGTTTTGCCGCTTCGCCACGCGCCAGGTTGGCGGTGGCCGGCGCAATGGTGACCAGCGTTTCCAGCTGCGCTTTCATCGCCGCCAGCACGCGCGGGTGTTGATAACCAATATTAACGTTCACTAACTGGCTGCTGAAATCGAGGTAGCGGTTACCCTCGTAATCCCACAGCTCGCAGCCTTGCGCCCCGGCAATCACCAACGGGTTGAGGTTGCCCTGCATCGACCATGAATGAAACACATATGACCGGTCCAGTTGACGCACGTCGTCGTTCGTTATCGCCATCTCGTTGTGAAGTGCCAGTTTCATGCCAGATCCTCTCATGCCGTTGTTGTTGTCTGCATCATGCTGCGCGCCATAAATAGGCGGGTAGAGCCAGTCGCCTTCGCGGGATGTGACACCCGTGTCACACGCCGGTGGCGTAACTGGCACTGTCTGGCAGGCGGAAGGGTTTTTATAGTGGCGCACTAAACCTGCACAGGAGAAGAGAACAATGGCAGCGAAAAACGTGGTGTTCATTACCGGCGCGACATCCGGATTTGGCGAAGCGGCGGCACAGGTTTTTGCCGATGCCGGATGGGCGCTGGTATTGAGCGGGCGTCGGCTTACGCGTCTGGAAAATCTAAAAGAACGGCTGCATGGCAAGGTACCGGTACACATTATTGAACTGGATGTCCGCGATAACGCCGCAATAAAAAAAGCGGTGGCCGAACTGCCTGCGGAATTCGCCGATATCACAACGCTTATCAATAATGCCGGGCTGGCACTCGCCCCGCAGCCCGCCCAGAACGTGGAGTTGCAGGACTGGCAAACGATGATCGACACCAATGTCACCGGGCTGGTAAATGTGACACACGCGCTGCTGCCAACGCTGATTGCCCATGGTGCGGGGGCATCGATTATCAATATTGGCTCTATCGCCGGGCAGTGGCCCTACCCCGGCAGCCATGTGTATGGCGCGACCAAAGCTTTTGTGAAGCAATTTAGCTACAACCTGCGCTGCGATTTACTGGGAACGGGCGTGCGGGTAACCGATCTAGCGCCAGGGATTGCCGAAACAGAATTTACCCTGGTACGCACCAAAGGTGACAAGGCGGCGTCTGATAATTTGTATCGCGGCACAACGCCGCTCAGCGCGCAGGATATTGCCGGGCAGATGTTCTACATCGCCACCCTGCCGGATCATATGAATATTAACCGTGTAGAAGTGATGCCGGTGCGCCAGGCCTGGCAGCCGTTTGCCATCGACCGGGATTAAACCGGATTGTACTGAGCCACAAAATAAAACGCCCCGGCATAAATGCCGGGGCCTGCTTTTATTCTTTTTTCCTGGGTGTTTAATCGTTTTACCCCGCCCGGCGCTTATCTCCGGCACTCACTCTTAGGTGGCGTTAGCTCTTCATGGGGTGAGACCACGATAGTCCATCGGAATGTTCTTAACAATAGCTATTTCGTTGCAATTTTCGGTTTTTTGATGCTGGTCATAATTTGCCGGATCGTCGCGTAAACCCGCGTGACGACGCTCACTCGTCAGCAGGAGCTGACAATTTTCGAGCCGTAAAAAACAGACGAAGCGTGACGCCTATCGCGATGCGAGCGCAAAATTGGTGGATTTTTCACCACCATTGTCGATAAAAGAGGCAATGCGTTATGATTGCGCCATTCGGAATTTGACTTAAATCCTTCAGGCGTTTACAAAAGATACTGCCTTCCCTGAGTCCGACTTGCGTCTTTCCCGTTTTCGTCCAGGCTTCCATTTTACCCTGCGTAAAAATGGCGCGGATTGACCGGTTCAGATTTGCGTTTTACCGACTATTTTAAGATTTGCAGGCATCTGTAAGTGGAGTATCGCATGTTCTCTTTTGTCGCCCGGCAGGCGATTTTTGATGCAAATATGAACACAGTCGGTTACGAGTTGTTGTTCAGAGACAGTATGACGAACCGGTTCCCCGACGTTACGCCGGAGTACGCCACTGCCCAAATTATTGTCGAACAGTTTCTCGGCGCGCCGCTGGGCCGCCTGAAAGAGTACAGCGCGATCTTTGTTAACTTCCCCTATGAACTGCTGGTGCAGGGGATGGCGGAAACATTGCCGAAAGACCGCGTGATTGTGGAAATCCTCGAAACCGCCAAACCCACGCCTCAGTTGCTCAACACGGTAAAAAAACTCTCTGCGCAAGGTTTTCGCATCGCACTGGATGACTTCGCGTTAGGCGACACCTGGAACGCCTTTTTACCTTATATCAGCATCATCAAATTCGACGTGCGGGAAAATACGCCCGACGAGATTAGCGGCTATATCAATGACAAGGCCCATTTGCTGAAAGACACAATCTTTCTTGCCGAAAAGGTGGAAACCCAGGAAGAGTACGAGTGTTTTCGCAATATGGGCTGCACGCTGTTTCAGGGGCATTTTTTCAGCAAGCCGGTGATCCACTCAGCCAATAAACTGTTTCAGAATCAGGAAATCACCTTAAAACTGATGAAAGAGGTGAATGCCGACTCACCGGATTTTGGCCGAATCGAAGCTCTGCTGAAACAGGATCTGGCGCTGTCGTTTAAGATCATGCGCTATGCACAAAATATTGTGTTCAACGCGCGCGGGATTAAAAACTTCCGCAGCCAGTCGTTAAAGGACGTCATTTTTTACCTTGGCACCAACGAGTTACGCCGCTTTGTGCTGGTTTCCTGCCTGACCTCGGTCAACAAAGTAAAGACTGATGACATTTACTACCAGAGCCTGATCCGCGCCAAATTTTGCGAGCTGGCCTCGGCGCACTCCATCAGCCGTCACTCCGCCGATGACGCGTTTATCGTCGGTCTGTTTTCTCAGCTCGACAGCATTTTTGAAATGCCGATGGCAGATTTATTAAGCCAGATTGATATCTCCGCCAGTGTAATGATGGCGCTAAAAGAGCAAAAAGGGCCGCTCTACCCTTATCTGCAACTGATTGAACTGTACGAAAATCACAACTGGGAAGAGGTCAGCGCGCTCGGCCATCGGCTGGGTTTTAACCGCAGCATGGTGGCTGAGCTGATTAAAGCCGCCACCAAATGGACCAACGCTATCCCGTCAGATGTTAGCTGATCATTTCAGTTTTCGCGCCAGACAGCCGATTTAATCAGTAGGGTGTTATTCACACCGCTGCTTTGGTTCACTCGGCTGATCACTGGACGCGCATCATGGAAAAGTTAACGGTATATGGATATCGCCTCGGTAACGAATATCAAGTGGAATTCGTACCTTATAAGCAAAGTCTGACGACCTGTTCGATCCGCGGCAACTACACCTATTTACGTAACACCATGAACAACCTGCTGACCTATCTGCTGGCACACGCCGTGGGGAATATTGTGGCCGACAAAACGCTGCAGATTCAGGTATGGGAAAATAACGGATTGAGTTGTTCAAGCCAGCGGCTGTGGCAAGTGATGAACAACCTGAAACGTAAACTGGCGGTATTCGGTTTGCCCGATGATTTTATTCTGCGAGTAGCCGGGAAAGGGTATCTTATTCCGCCGGAAAAGGTGCTGACGCTTTATTGCCGGGAAACGTTTTTTCAGCAACACCTCGCGGTTGATTATCC
Organism: Kosakonia pseudosacchari; assembly: GCF_900184035.1. Lineage (GTDB taxonomy): Bacteria > Pseudomonadota > Gammaproteobacteria > Enterobacterales > Enterobacteriaceae > Kosakonia > Kosakonia pseudosacchari. The sequence continues at coordinate 152,105 of NZ_FXWP01000013.1, read as the reverse complement.
CATCCTGTAAAGCCAGACAATTAAGCGTAACGCAGCGCATCAATCAATAAGCTAAACGCGGCAGTGTGTTGTTTGCGGCTGGGATAATAGAGGTAATAGCCGGGGAACGGTTCACACCAGTCGTCGAGCACCGTTTCAAGTTTGCCTTCGCTAACAGCCTGCGCCACGCAATCTTCCGGTACCAGCGCCAGCCCCATACCGCTGGTTGCCGCTTCGATTCTGGAAGCCAGATTATTAAAGGTTAATTGCCCTTCCACGCGCACACGCATTGGCTGACCGTCTTTGGAAAACTCCCAGGCATACAGCCCGCCGAGCGTCGGCAGGCGCATATTAATACAGTTGTGCTGCTGTAAATCATGCGGTGTTTGCGGTTTACCATGACGGGAAAAATATCCTGGCTCACCCACCACCACCATGCGCCAGTCCGGACCTATACGCACCGCGACCATATCTCTGGCAACCTGTTCACCAAGGCGAATGCCGGCATCGTAACGCTCACTGACAATATCCGTCAGGGTGTTATCGATGGTTAATTCCACTTTCACGTCAGGGTAAGCGTCTAAAAAAGGCTTAATGGCTGGCCACACCGTCGAATGCAATGCGTGCTCGCCAAGCGTGATACGAATATTGCCGGCGACGCGATCGCGCATATCGGTTAAGGCAATCAGTTCTTCCTCAATCTCTTTAAAGCGCGGGCCAATACTATTTATTAATGCCTCGCCTGCATCGGTGGGGGCGACGCTGCGGGTAGTACGGGTAAGCAGACGAATTTGCAGGCGCTCTTCCAGCCCGCGAATAGCATGGCTGAGTGCCGATTGCGAGACGCCTAATTTTGCTGCCGCGCGAGTAAAGCTGCGTTCGCGGGCCACCACAATTAAATAGAACAGATCGTTAAAATTATCTTTCAGCATTTCCGCCCCGTGACCAGACCATGAAAATAGCGTTTATCCTACACTTCGGCTGAGTTTTAATATATGTCTATAATTCACTAATCCCGCAATTAAAGGGCTCTGATTGTGAAGCAGGTCACCTCTGCTTATGTTAATAAGCGCCAGCGCCCCTCTTTTTAATGAACCATACTCATAACCGCAATGAGCCATATTACTTAATCAATACATTTTATTATTCGCCAGGCATAAACGCGCTGATACACCATTAAAATTAACCATGCAGCAGCGGCAGATATTTAATAATTAAACACCTGCCACTCTCGCTTGTTTAAAACAACGCCTCAATCAACCTGCATATTTAATCGCACATTTTGCCAATAAAAGCCGGGGGAATTACCCCCCGGATAGAGAAAAAAGTAACAGTAGACACAAAAAATGCAATGAGGTTAATAAAGCGTCTTAACGGTAACCGATAAAACGCGGGTTGATATTAGCGATCTGTGCGATTAAAAATAGCCACAAAAAAAGTTCCACCCGATATTTGTCAATATGTGCTAAAACGAATTTAAATATTTACACCGCAATAACTCAGGTGATAAACAATATCTTACAACCGGAATAATCCATGAGCCACTCTCATAAGTGGCAATGTATTCTTGTTGTTATTAAAAAACACAGTGGCAAACATCAAGGGTTTATTTCTATGAAAATTTCTCAACTGAGTCTTTTCGTCTCTGCTGCGGTGCTGTGCTCGTCAGTACAGGCGGCGGAAATATATAATAAAGATGGTAATAAGTTAGACTTATATGGTTTGGTATCAGCAGAACATTATTTTTCTGATAACAGCGGCTGGGATGGCGACCAAACTTATATGCGTCTTGGCTTTCGCGGTGAAACACAAATTAATGATCAACTGACCGGCTACGGCCAGTGGCAGATGCATATTGACGCCAATAAATCGGAAGGTGATACCAATACACCACGCACGCGTTATGGCTTCGCCGGTTTAAAATTCGCCAATTACGGTTCAGTGGATTATGGTCGCAATAAAGGTGTTTTATATGACTCCCTCGGTTATACCGATATGCAGCCAGAATTCGATGGTATGACATACGGTTCTGACCAATTTATGTTTAGCCGTGGCAGCGGCATGCTGACCTACCGTAATACGGATTTCTTCGGTCTGGTTGACGGCCTGAATTTCTCCCTGCAATACCAGGGTAAAAATGATGGCGGCGGCGAATCAGGTGCCGGTCGAAATGTATTACGTCAAAACGGCGACGGTTACGGCTTATCCGTGGAATATAACATCGGCGCGGGCGTAAGCGTTGTCGGTGCTATGACCAGTGCTAAACGTACCGACGAACAAAATACCGCCACCAATATTCTCGGCGATGGCGATCGCGCCGAAGCCTATTCTGGCGCAATTAAATATGACGCCAATAATATCTACCTGGCGGCGATGTTTACTCAGGCTTATAACGCGTCGCGTTTCGGCAGTGCTTCCGATACGACGACCGCTTACGGCTACGCCAACGAATCGCAGATTTTTGAAGCATACGCCAGCTATCAGTTCGACTTTGGCTTGCAGCCATTCGTGGCGTATAACGCGCTGAAAGGGAAAAATATTGGCAGCAACAGCGCGGGCGATAAATATGGCGATCAGGATATCGAGAAATATGTCGATCTCGGTGCCACGTATTACTTCAACAAGAACTTCAACATGTTTGTTGATTATAAAATCAACCTGATTGATGAAGATAAATTCACCACCGCCGCCGGTATCAATACCGATGACGTGGTGGCAGTCGGTATGGTTTACCAGTTCTAAACCAGCAAAAAGGCGGCATCGGCCGCCTTTTATTCACCTTCATTCCCCGCGCGTTTCCTTTTCATTACGCTTACTTTTCCTTAGCGCTGATGCTGGCGTCGCCAGACGCCGGGCGGCATCTGGTATTTGCGCGTAAAGGTGCGTGTAAAAGTCTGCTGCGAGTCATAACCATATTTGGTGGAGATAGCCATAATCGACTGTTCCGTCGCCAGCAGCTCATGCGCGGCGCTTTCCAGCTTCTTCTCGCGGATATAGATGCCGAGCGGTATCTGAAACACTTGCTGGAACAGGCGCTGAAGGTGCCATTTTGAATATCCCGCCCGCGTGGCGACATCCTCGATCCGTAGCGGCCTTTCAAGGTTATCGTCAATCCATTGCTGGATCTCAAGAATTACCGCGTGTTGCATACCCATGGTTGAAACCTCCTTGAGAACAGGAGCATTCACCTTAGCGGAGTAATACTTACGCAAACATGACGCGAAAATAATAATTTTGTCAGAAAAGCCCGTATGGCATACACAGGGCGGATCGCCCGTTGCAGAGAAACATACCGGCGCGTAGCGCATCATGAACGGCTGTAATGCAAAAGGGAGGCGGCTGAGCGCAACCTCCCTGGCGTGGCTTGCGTTCAGGCTAAAGCGCTTTTGCCTCTCCCGCCCAGTCGCGCAGGAAATGCGCGGAGCAAATGGCAGGCTCGATAACCGCAATATCGACGCTGACCAGGCCAAATTTCACAAACGGATCGCGCTCTATTTCGTGTTCCAGGCTCTGGCTATCGCTGGCCGTCGCCAGGATAAATCCACCAGGTTTATTTTGCAGAGGCCCGGCAAAAATAACATGCCCATTTTTGATCATCTCCCCCAGCCACTGCTTATGCGCATCAACATATGCACTAAGAATATCGGGTCCGCTCGCGTAATTAAGCGTAATCGCATATAACATAACTCATTCCCCGCAGATTAATGTCATGGCAGCGTCGCAATAATGGTATTGATCGCCGATCGCGCGGCGGCAATTTGCTGGTGTTTAATGTCATCTCCTTTTGAGGTGCCTTCTGCACGGATAATGTGAAGATCCTCAACACCCAGAAAACCAAAAAAGGCGCGCAGATATTTTTCCTGGAAATCCATGCCATCAAAAGGTGGCTGTAAATAAAACCCGCCGCGCGCTGAAATAATTAATACCTGTTTCCCCTCCGCCAGTCCTACCGGCCCGGTGGCGGTGTACTGAAAGGTTTTTCCCGGTTGGGCAAGCCTGTCCAGCCATGCTTTTAACTGACTGGAAACAGAGAAGTTATACATTGGCGCCGCGATAACAATCAGATCATGCGCCAGGAATTCATCAACCAGTTGCTGTGAAATCTGCTGCTCCGGGTGTCTGTCACTTGCCGTTTGACTACCGGCAACAACCCGGAATCCGGCGGCGATATCCGCCGTTAAATGGCTTATTTCGTCGCGGACCACATCGCGATAAGTTATTTCCGCTTGCGGATAACGTAATTTTATTTCCCGCATAACGTCAGCGGAAAGTGCGCGAGTAACGGAATGGTCACCCGAAATACTGGAATCAATATGCAGAATCTTCATGATGCTCTCCGACAATAAACACAATAGTTATTTAAAGGACTTAGCGGCAGTATCGATAAATTTCGCTACGGCATCGGGTTGCGAAACCATAGATAAATGTGAACTGTTAACGCTATATACAGTGGCGTGGATCTGTCTGGCTATTTTCTCCTGAACGACAGGTAACAAAGCATGATCATTTTCGGTCAGCAAATACCAACTCGGTCTATTTTCCCAGGCGGCATGGGTGATTTTTCCCTGAAATGCCGTGAGCGCGATCGGTTGTGAAACCGCAGCCAACGCCTGGACATTGCGGGTTGAGATATCGTTCGCCATCACCTGTTGAAACTGGCTGGCATCATCTAACCACACCAGCCCTTGCGCATCCGGCGTTAACCCACTCATTGGCGCGTTAAGCCGTGCCAGTAAATCCGTCACGGATTCCCCCGTTGCCGGTGCCAGCGCTGAAAGGTAGACCAGCCCCCGCACATGGCTGTTGTTACCGGCCTGGCTGATAACGGCCCCGCCCCATGAATGACCAACCAGCAGCACATCGCCATGCTGGCGCGCCAGCACACGTTCGGTGGCGGCAACATCATCATCCAGCGAGGTCAGCGGGTTTTGCACCGCCGAAACGTGGTAGCCCATGTTTTGTAAACGCTCGGTCACGGCGGCCCAACTGGAACCGTCCGCAAACGCACCGTGAACCAGCACAATATTTTTAATCGGCTGTGCGACAGCCTGCGCCGACATCACGCTCAACATGGCCGCACATGAGGCCCCCGTGATAAACCGTTTTCCTTTGCGAAAAGCGTTGCGCATGTTCTCTCCCGCCACGTATTGATGAAGTGATAAACACAATGCAGAGAGTGTAATCAGAGCAACCTGACGTGGTAAGATGGCGAACTTGACATTAAACAGGCAAAATCAGACATCACGCGGAGAACCACAATGCAGATAGCGATAGTCGCCACCGCAGGCAGCATGATGTCTGCAATTACCGGGCTTGCGGATATGTTCTGGATAACCAACCAGCTTCTTCCCACCAGCAACGAGGCCAGCCGATTCAGGATCGCCGTTGTCAGCCCTGACGGGAAACCGGTCGCGGACGCGCAAGGTCGGACGATTGCGGTGGATGGTGCATTTGCCAGCATCAGCGCGCCCGATGTGATTCTGGCCTGCGGCATGGCACTCGGCGGTAATAAACTGCCTGCGCTCACCAGCCCGGAGGCCGTCGCGTGGTTGCGCCAACAGCATCAGCGCGGTGCGAAAATTGGCGGCGCCTGCGCCGGGGGGTATCTGCTGGGTGACGCCGGATTGCTGGATGGCAGAGAGTGCGCCACCACGTGGTGGCTGTATCCCACTTTCCGCGCCCGCTATCCGCGCGCCAAAATGGTGTGGGGAAAAGCGTTAATCGAAGAGCGCAACGTGATAACCACCGGCGGACCGCTGTCGTGGGTGGATCTGGCGCTGCACATTATTCGCCAGCATGCCGGGGACGAGGTGGCCAGAATGGCAGCGGATATGACCGTTGCCGACAGCCAGCCACTCTCCCAGCAAATCTATGCACCGCGTGGTTTTTTAAACACCATTGATCCGCTGTTACTGCGCGCCGAACAGCTTATCCGCTATGAAAACCCGGCCATCACCGTCGAAGAACTCGCCAGCGCGTTGAACCTCAGCCCGCGCACCTTACACCGAAAACTGGCCGATTTAACCCGCGAAAGCCCCAAACATTTTATTACGCGCGTGCGCATTGAATCGGCCTGTCTGCTGCTTGAAAACCCCTCAGCCAATATCAGGCACGTCGCCGCCGCGTGTGGCTATACGGAAGATACGGCGTTTCGCAAAGCCTTTAACCAACTCATCAACATGACGCCAGCGCAGTACAAGCTCTGGGCCGCCGCACGAAACATCAGGCACGGGCATTAACGCCACGCCATTACGGTATTTTTCTGTCGTCATGGCGTGGTTATCTGATCGTTTTACGAAACGCTGCATGTCCGGTTACGGGAATTCTCTTCAGCGCTAATGCGCCTACAATGGGCGGCACCTGCACAACAAGAGAGAATAACCATGGCATTTCAGGCTGGTCTGTACTGGATAATCGATCCGCTCTGCGGCTGGAGTTATGGCGCACTGCCATTGATTAATCGCACGGCTGAACACTTCACTGAACGACAACATATTTTGCCCGGTGGCCTGTTTATCGACGCGCAGCGCCGCCGGCTGGACGCCGACTGGCTCGCTCATGTGCATGAACATGATGATCGAATCGCGAAATTAACCGGTATGCCGTTTGGCCGTGCTTATAAAGAAGATCTACTTGCCCGCGATGGATTGCTGCTCGATTCGCTGCCTGCCACTCGCGGCTTATTAGCCTTACAGCAATTTGGCGAACCGGCCGACGCGCTGCACTTTCTGAACGCCATTCAGACAGCCTGGTATCGTGATGGCCGTGATATCACCCGCGATGAGGTAGTCAACGCGGTGATTCAGCACGCCACCGGCCAGCCTGTTGTCAACGGCCAGGTGGCGGAAAGCGAAGCCCGCGCCGCTATTCAATATGGCCGCATGGTGATGGCACAAGCCGCCGGGGCGGGTTTTCCCAGCGCCGTATTGGTGCAGGAAGATGGCCGTTACACGCTGCTTCCGGTTGGCCAATATTACGGCAACCCGGATGCATTTATAGCGCTCGTAAAAACATATCGTTAAAGGGATCCCCTCATGAACCGTAAAATACCCGGCGTATTGCTGATGCTAGCCAGCGCCTCTTCTGTTGCCGCACCGTTAGAATTGCAGGTTTACAACCCGCAGGAAAAGGCGATTTTCGCCGTCTCATCCACACTGGTTTCCGGCCCTACGGAAGCGATTTTGTTTGATGCGCAATTCAGCGTCAAAGATGGCGAAAAACTGGTGGAGATGATCAAAGCCAGCGGCAAAACGCTCAAGCAAGTGGTGATCACCTCCGGCGATCCGGATTTCTATTTTGGCCTTGAACCGATCGTTAAAGCCTGGCCGCAGGTCAAGGTGGTTGCCTCACCTGAAGTGGTGAAACATATCGAAGCGACAAAAGAGGCCAAGTTGGCGCACTGGGGACCGCAGATGAAGGACGGCGCGCCGCACACGTTAACCGTACCAACAGCGACCACGGCGACACACTTCACTATCGATGGTGAAACACTGGAGCTGCGCCATCCACAAAGCTATGCGGCTTATGTCTGGATCCCGGCGAATAGAGCCATTCTCGGCGGTACGGCGATTTCCAGCGGCATTCACGTCTGGAGCGCCGACACGCAAACCCCGGCGGCACGTGCGCAGTGGCGTGAAGTGCTGAGTGAAATGCAACACCTGAAGCCGCAGCAGGTGATCCCCGGTCATTATCTGGGCGCGCGCCCCGCTGGTGACCAGGCCATTACGTTTACCCTTCATTACCTCGATACCTTCGAGCAGGCACTGAAAGCGAATAAAACTTCTGCGGGCGTTATTAAAGCAATGACCGCTGCTTATCCGAAGCTGGCAGAAGCGGGTTCACTGGAACTGAGCGCAAAAGTGAATACCGGCGAGATGAAGTGGTGATCGCCACACGTAGCACTTTGTTTATGCCTCAGAATTTACCCATCACCTGCGTCATGGTTCCATTCGCGTCAGGCTCGGTATGCTGAATTAAACGCAGCGCCATGAACAAAATCAGGGGGACCTCTGCGTCCCCCTGCTCAATTCCCACCGCTCCCGCTGAAACTTCCACTGCCGATCTGCTGCCAGCTCGCGTAGGCATGATGCGTCCCCTCACACCTTCCGGTGCGATTAAGCATTCCGTTGTAAACCCTCAAAGACCCTGGCGTGGCGAATTTTAAAAAGCGTCACCGTTAATTGGCAGGCGTAGTCGTCGTGGTGGTATTGGTTGAGGTATTACTTCCGTCATTTCCTCCGCCCATTGATAATAAAAGCAAACCGGCGACAGCGGTAACAACCGCCACACCGGTGACGGCTGAACTGCCAACTGCATATTCCGCTGCATTCTCCCCGGCGGCTTTTCCTTCTTCTGCGGGCGCTGCGTAGCAAACTTCAGAAATAACAAATACGAAAGCGATAATAATGTATTTTAAAAGCACCATAATCCTGTCCTCATATTTATTTGGGATCATCTGCACTTTAAATCGCCATCACAAAAACGGATCGCAAAATAGGACATTCCTCGACAATATGAAAACAAATGGGAGATTCCTCAGCGAAACCAAATTATCTCAGCGGATGCACATTTCGCTTAAAAATAAAAATAAGATAATCCTCAGTTAACAATTTTTTAGCAGTATGATAGAGATCAAAGAAGACATAGAAGAGCACAACAAAGGATTGAGAAAAATTTCAAACTTGCAAATTTTACACACGCACATCCAGACGCTCCAGGAGGGTGTAATATGGAAAGAAAAATAGATGTCATATTATGCAAAATCACCTGTTCTTATACCAAAAAAGGTATCACTCAATTAGTTAATGAAATCAGAAACGGCAGTGGTTTGCACATTGGAATTAACTTTACAGCACCTTATTCTGGCCGGGGAACATTAGTGGTAACCAAAGGTAATTTTACGCCCTTTACGTTGGCACATACGCCTATGATTGTGATACCCGATAAAGTTCCGGTCAGTGTTTTAATGGACATATTAACCGAATTTGTTTACGGAAGAGTCAGCCAGCATGTTAAGACGATTCGTCTTGGAAGGCGCGAAATTGCGATTCTAAAAGAGATGATTTTCGAAAAGAGTGATGAGGAGATTTCCACGCTATTAAACATCAACAAAAAAACCGTTTCATCGCACAAGGACAACATCAAAAAGAAAATATCCGCGAGTACAAAGATTGACATTTTTTATGCGTTTAGCATTTTTTCATTTACCGACTCCACATTAAAAGAGAGTACGAGTGAAGATCCACTTTTTATGCCGCCGGGCGAACAAATAAATAGAATGGTCGCTTACAGCTAAGAAAGAAAAAAAACACAACACTCAGCAAAATAAAAACCAGGACGCAACATAAAATTGCCTTTTTATCCCGTGGATAAAAAGGCAATTCACATTAAATACCGTTAAGTCTTTTTACTGTATTTACGCGGTTGACCCACTTTTCTTGAGCGCACAAGCCGAAAGTGCCTGTAAAAAGAATACGCGATAACGATCAGCAGCACGCCTATCAACGCCAGGTTCATCATCACCATTTTAGTTTCACTCACTGCGGGCGGGCTTTCATTTAACCGATAAATAACCGCAGCCGTCAATAGCTGACAAAAAAATAAGACGGGTCTCAACAGCACAAATAATTAAATGCTAACGATGAGATTAAACCTAAGAAAAACAATGGCGCTGCCGCGAACTGCCAGCACGAGTACGCAACACCGCGATTATATTTAGATTTTTCATCGTTATTACACGGTGAATTCCCCACATAAAATGGCTATTTATTCTGGCGCACTGGTTAACTGCTGGCGGATAGCATCCATAAATAACCGCAGCGCGGCGTGTTGATGTTCGCGAGACTGATACAGACCATAAATCCCCAGTCGTTGCGGTTCGAGATCGGGTAATATCCTCACCAGTTGCCCATTATTCAGCGCGTCCTGCGCTTCCCGTTCCGGAACCAGCGCCAGCCCGCACCCGGCAATCGCCGCATCACGCAGCACAGCGGAGATCCCCGCGCTCAGGTTGCCGTTCGCCATCACGTCCCACTTGTTTTGTGCGCCATCGGTAAAGTGCCATGACTGCCCGGCGAAACCGCTATAGTGCAGACAGTTGTGGTGTGCAAGCTCATGCACCGTGTGCGGTGTACCGTGCAGGCGCAGATAATCCGCCGATGCGCAAAGTACCGAGCGGCACTCCCCGAGACGGGTGGCTATCGCCCCGGCTTCCGGGTTATTAGTGATGCGAATGGCCAAATCAATGCGTTCGCCAATCAGGTTGACCGGGTGGTTTCCCACTTCAACTTCGATTCTTAACGCCGGGTAACGCGCCAGAAAATCCGGCAGCACCGGCCCGATAATATGGCTGGCCGTGAAGTGGGCGCAGGCAACGCGCAACGTACCGGAGGGCGTTTCCCGCGTCGATTGCCCTTCAATATCGCCAAACAACGGCGCGAGTTGTCGCGTTTTTTGTAACGTATTTTCCCCGGCTGGAGTAAGCGTCAGGCGGCGGGACGAACGGTGAATAAGCCGGGCACCCGCCCATTTTTCCATTTCATCAAGGTAGCGGCTGACCATCGGGCGGGAAATGCCCAGCGCCCGCGAAGCAGCGCTCAAACTTCCCAGCTCGCAGATGCGATTAAACACCACCACCGCCATCACTCTGTCCATAGGTTCAACTGCTTGATTTGTGAAACGTAACGCGCATTGTTTCAGAAATGTGCCTGGCAAAACAGCGTTGCGTCCACACCCTGTGTTTTTGTCAGACGGGCGCTTTCTGCTTTTTGTGTGAATCCAGGCTCCGTGACGCTGCCGTTTAAGCGTCACGCAGTCATGAAATCGCGGTCATGCCGAAGGAGGAGCACGAGGTCTGGCGCTTTGCTGCCTGCGCTCGCCGGCACCTGCAATTTATTTATAAAGTTTGCAGGCGGTATGCCGTTAGTCATATCGGTGGGCCAATGCTTTGGCAATGCAAATAGATGAATGTGTTTTAAGCGGGAAACCGCGGATGAGAAAAATGATACGAAAAATTTTGTTACTGCTGTCTGTTTTATCCATTGGCTATTACGCTTACTCCTATTATACGGTGATGGCAGACTTACCCCTTACGAACCAGGTGCAGAATATTTTCATAATAGTCATGTGTTCGGTGTTTGCAGTGCTGTTATTTGTATCGAATAATAAAGAAATAGGATTTTTAATAAACCGTTACTATGCCTCATTCAGAATAAGTAAAACAAACGATAGCGATAACTACACGCTTTTGTTCTGTTTTCTGTTTCTTGCTTACGCCCACTATTACCTTTCCAGCCTGTTATCCAGGTTAATACTGGATGTAATATTACGAATCTTCTCATTAGACATCCTCCTGACGGTCGATAGCTACACCTTACTGTTATTTGCCGTTAACTGTCTGTTGTTTGTGGTTTACGCCATCCCTGTTGTGCATCTATTTATAAAACTGCACACGGAAAAAACTTCTGTCGCGTCTACTCAACACGACGAATAAACAGACCTTTGGTGCAAAGAACAATTCTTTGCACCCGATAAAAGCGTGGCGTTCTTTCACCAGCATTTTTTAAGTTTTTTGCATTACCACATCAATATTTTTCGCATTTCACTCAGTTAGTTACGTTAATTGCAACCGATGTAATTATGTGTGTTCTTTGCCCGCAAAGCGCAGAGGTGATGCAGGCAGATGAATAGTTTCCACGCCCGGATAAAAGGTCTACGCCAAAAGCCCGATTTGTTTTTTTATTCCCCCCGTTATCTTTAAGTAGTTATCGGATAATAATGCGGCAGCGGGTAATATTTAAACCTTCAACAAAATACGTTGATATAAATACAACTCCGCTATACAGAGCACATATCACCAATGAGAAGCATGCTGTTTTTTAATTTTGATTGTGCACCCGATAAAGCAACATTAAACGCTTGCACCGTACGATAAACCCCATCGTAATCATGAGGAGATACAGAGATGCCATCTATTTATTATCGCGGCGATAACCGCGTCATTTCAGAAATACAAAAAGCAGGATTCCAGCCGCGCATTGAATCGTGCCGGGGGCGAACACCTGCCCAGGCTATTGCCTATATTCAGCAGCTTATTGTCACCAATGGTTTTAAAAGCCTCGCGGATATTGGCGGTTATATCATCAGTAATGCCAAAGGCGATTCTGTCTCGACCTCATGTATTGAAGATGGTGCCTCCTATGGCACACATAAATATCGCATCACCGCCCCACAGAGTGCGCTGTTTTTTGAATTTAATCTCGATGGCAGCGTGGGAGCACAATTGCCCGATCAGGGGCATATGTATGGGCGCAAGCCGTACTATATTTTAACCGACGTGAACCCTGATTTGAGCCAATACGTTATCGTGGGCACAAGAACGGCCACGCAGGAAGCCACCTTCTTTACGGATATCCCCAGCGACTGGATCTCGTTACTTAGCTGACCGCCGCTCGCCGCGAAAACCGTGCTCTCCTGCTTCGTGAAGGCACGGTTTAACGTGTGGATCAGTCCATGACACCACTGCACCGGGCTATTCCCTTTTCATCAACCTGCGCCATTGCGGTTTGCCGCGCTGAAGCATGAACACGTGCATTTCATCTGCCCGATGATCCGGACGGCTGCGATCATGCGGTGAAACGTGCTGCCTGCGTCTGCTTCACACCGCGACACCACGCGATACACAGAAAATAGCTCCCCCGTGCTGCGTCTGACACACCTTTTTAATAAACGCGGGCTAAACGGCACGGCGCTAAATCCCTGGCCGCAGTGTAAATTTTCTGCACGCGCTGCCGATAGCAATAACAGAAGTGCAACTTTGACATTGACGTTGAGCAGAACACATTATGAAAAGACATCCCCTTTCCTGCCGCGCGCTGCGCGCCGCCGGATACGATCCAAACTCCAGCGTACTTGAGCTTGAACACAGCAATGGCCGGGTTGAGCAATATCTTGGCGTGCCGCCTAAAACCTGGCAGGCCTTTTTGATGAGCCACGAGCAGGAAAACTATTTCCGCGAACACATCGCCAGTAGCTACCTGAAAATTACCGTCGAGCAGGCAAATCAAAGCCGTTTTTAACCGCTGATGCGGTAATTTTTTGCCCGCGTTTGTGCTAACGTTGTCTGCCCGCAGACGATGCGGTTTGGTGCGTACTCATGCTGGCGACAGCGTAACGAGGTGTTATGAGAATTGGTATTGCGTTTCCTATCCTGGTTTTTATTGTCGCCGTCGCCTTTCTGACGTGGTTTATCGCTGGCGGTTACGCCACGCCGGGCAGCTAACGTCCGACGTGTTTCGCCATCGGGCGGCAGATAAATATCATGGCCAGTGCGCTGAGCGACGGGATCAGCGCCAGCCACATCCAGGCGACACTCGCCGCCGCAGAAGGGAGTAGTGCGTTATCCAGTTGCCCGCCTAACAGGAAGTTTCCCGCCAGCACCGTGACGCCCCCCATCGACGCCAGTGCGCCATAATGCGCGCCGAGGTTCTGGTTATCCGCAAACCACGGCACCAGATCTTTCCCCACCGGAACAATCAACATTTGCCCGAGCGTTAACAGCGTCACCATGCAGGCGGCTGGTACATAGCGCTGCCAGTTTTCCGGCGCCGGTGTCGCGGCAAACAGTGCGACGCTGATAAATGACGCTGCCAGTAGTGCAAACCCCACCGGCAACATGCGTGCCGCGCCAATACGGCGGGCAAGCCGCGCCAGCGGCATCTGTAACGTGATGATCAGTACCGAGGCCAGCATAAAGAGCGGACCGAGAGTTTTCTCGCTGCTGCCCGAGCGGCTCAGTTCAACCGGCAACGCCAGGTAAAGCTGGTTATAGCTGAACAGATAAGCGCTGTAGGCCACCATAAACGCGACAAAACGCGGTTTGCGAAAGGTTTTCCACCACGGCAGCATATGCAGCGTTTCCGTTTTCCCGTTGCCGCCCGGCAGGCAGAAAAAGAGCACCAGCAGAGCCACGACAAATACGCCCGCCCCGGCCAGCGCCACGCGCTGAAAACCAAAACCGGCTAGCAGCGAACCCAGCAGTGGCCCGAGCACCGTGCCCAGCTCGCCGCAAATGGCGAACAGCGCGAACCACTCTGCGCGGCTGCGTTTTCCCGCTTTTTCACTTTGTGTGCCCGCTTTCGCCAGCAACGCTTCGATAGCCGGAGAAAACAGCGCCCCGCCAACACCGGTTAAACAGGCACCCAGCACCACCGGCAGCAGTTCACCGCCAAATGCCAGCAGCAGATAGCCGCTGATGCGCACCACGCAGCCGCACAAAATAATGACCCTTGCGCCAAAGCGGTCCGATAACGCGCCACCTAATAAAAACATTCCCTGCTGGGAGAATGTGCGCAGGCCGATGATCAAGCCAATCAGCGAACCGGAAAGCAGCAAATCATCGCGCAGATAGATCGCCAGAAATGGCACCACGGCATAAAAACCGATATTAAAAATCAGCTGGCTGCCGGCGAGCAGGTACGGCGAGGTCACTTTCGGCGAGGCAGAAATTTGGGCAAGCATGGACGGTCCAGGTCAGCAAAACGTGCAAGGGTCTTTAATACCGGGGAAATTTCCTGCTGGCAACTCTCTTTAAATACACAGTAAAAACAAGGTCTTTATTGATAATTCCCCATATTGACAAGGCCCATGCCGCTCGGTATAAGAGCCGCCATAAGAATGATTTGCATTTACAAAAACTACTCTTTCTCAAGGTCATGATGATGCCAATGTTTAAAAAATCGTTGTTTGCACTGGGGATGTTGTTTGCGGGTTCAGCACTGGCGCAAGCCACCCATTATCCGCTGACCATTGAAAACTGTGGTGTGCAGGTTACGTTCGACAAAGCGCCGCAGCGCGTGGTCGCGCTGGGGCAAAACACGGCAGAAATTATGCTGCTGCTCGGCTTGCAGGACAAAATGGTTGCCAGCGCGTTCTGGCCGACCAAAGTGCTGCCGCAGCTGGCCGCGCAGAATGCCAAAGTGAAAGTGCTGACGGTCGAGATCCCAACGCTTGAGTCGATCATTGCCCAGGAGCCCGATTTCGTAGCCGCTCAGTTGCCGATCCTGCTGGGGCCGGACAGCAAAGTGGCGAAGCGCGAGGATTTATCCGCCATTGGCGCAAACAGTTATCTCTCGCCGGGCGTCTGCGCAACCAAACAGGATAACGGCGATATTTACGGCAGCCGCCATACCTTGTGGAATCCATCACTGCTGTACAAAGAGATCAGCGATCTGGCCGAAATTTTCGATGTGCAGGATCGCGGAGAAAAGCTGATTGCTGAGTTCAAACAGCGTGAAGAAGCGCTGCGCAGCAAGTTCGGCCACGGCAAGAAAAACCTGTCATTTGTTTTCTGGTTCTCCAGCGCATCGCCCTCGGCGGATGCTTATGTCGGCGGCAAGAACAGCGCTTCCGGTTATATCGCCAGCCTGCTTGGCGGGCACAGCGCTATCACCTCAGAAAGCGAATGGCCGACGCTCAGTTGGGAAAGCATTATTGCATCTAACCCGGACGTGATTGTTGTCTCCAGTCTCGATCGTAACCGCTGGGCGCTGGACAGCGCGGAAGAGAAGATCAAATTCCTGAAAAGCGATCCGGCGGTCAGCCAGCTTGAGGCGGTGAAAAAAGGTCATATCGTGGTGATGGACGGCCAGGCGATGAACCCGACCATCCGCACGTTCTACGGCGCAGAACAGGTGGGCGCGCAACTGGAGAAGCTGGGGCTGGATAAATGACCACGCCCTCACCGGCTCTGCTTAAAAAAGCGCAGCACGTTGTGCTCTTGCTGTTATCGCTGTTGCTGCTCGGGCTGGTGATTGCCGTCAGCGTCGGCGTGGGTGAACTGGCGATTCCGCTCAGAACCACCTTTTACGCCGTCAGTAACAAACTGGGGCTGACCAGTGAGCCGCTAAACCGTATTCATGAAACGGTGATTTGGGACTTCCGCCTGAGCCGTGCGCTGGTTGCCGCCTGCTGCGGTGCCGGGTTAGCGATTTGCGGCGCGGTGCTGCAAAGCCTGCTGAAAAACGCGCTGGCAGAACCTTATGTGCTGGGCGTTTCCGCCGGGGCGTCTACCGGCGCGGTATCGGTGGTGGTGTTAGGTCTCGGCGCGGGCGCGGTGTCGCTCTCCGCCGGGGCGTTTGTCGGCGCGTTTGCCGCCTTTTTGTTTGTCGCTGTGCTGACTAACGGCGCGCGCGGTGGCAATGAACGCACCATTCTCGCCGGGGTTGCGGCTTCCCAGCTTTTCAACGCCATCACCGCGTACAGCATCAGCACCTCCGCCAGCGCGCAGCAAGCGCGGGATGTGATGTTCTGGCTGCTGGGCAGTTTCAGCGGCGTGCGCTGGCCGGAATTCCAGCTGGTATTAGTCGTGGTTATCATTGGCCTGCTGGCGTGTCTCTTTCACGCCAAAGCGCTGGACGCTTTTACTTTTGGCGATGACGCGGCCGCCTCGCTGGGCATTCCGGTAGGCGCGGTACGCTTGATCCTCTTTTCCGTTACCGCGCTCATCACCGCCACCATTGTCAGCATGGCGGGTTCCATTGGCTTTGTGGGCCTGGTCGTGCCGCATGTCATGCGCTATTTCATTGGGCCGCTGCACCGCCAGTTACTGGTGGCGTGTGCGATGGCTGGTGCGATTTTGATGGTGCTGGCGGATATTGCCTCGCGCACGCTGATTGCCCCGCAAAGCCTGCCGGTTGGCGTGGTCACCGCGCTGGTGGGCGTGCCGTTCTTTGCGGTTATTCTCTATCGCTCAAGGAAATTCGCATGAGTATCAGCGCCAAAAATCTCTGCTGGCGGGCAGGGAAAAAAACCATTGTCGATAACGTCTCGCTTGAGGTAGCCAGGGGCCAGACACTGGGCTTGCTGGGGCCGAATGGTTCAGGGAAATCCTCGCTGCTACGCATTCTGGCCGGGCTGCGCCGTCCGGATGACGGCAGCGTGATGCTGGATGGCCACGATGTCGCAACGCTGAGAAAAAAAGCGCTGGCGCAGCGGGTGGCGTTTGTTGAGCAGCATGCGGCAACGGAAGCCAACATTCGCGTGCGTGATGTGGTAAAGCTGGGGCGCATTCCGCACCACTCGCCCTTTAGCCCGTGGTCGCACAACGATGATGAGATAGTGACCGCGGCGCTTGACCGCGTGGGCATGCTGGAGCACAGCGAGCAGGGCTGGCAAAGTCTCTCCGGCGGCGAACGCCAGCGGGTCCATATTGCCCGTGCGCTGGCGCAAGCGCCGAGCGAAATTTTGCTCGACGAGCCAACCAACCATCTCGATATCCACCATCAAATGCAGTTAATGCGCCTTATCAGCGAACTGCCGGTGACCAGCATTGTCGCGATCCATGATTTGAACCACGCGGCGATGTTCTGCGATGCGCTGGTCGTGATGCAAAAAGGGCAAATTGTGGCGCGCGGCACGCCGGATGACGTGCTCACGGAAGCCATGCTGGCCGAGGTGTTTCAGGTGCGGGCACGCATTGAGATCTCACCCGATCACGGTAAAAAGCATATCCACTTTTTGTGAAAGCCTTCGCGCCAGAACGTGGCACTGTTCTGGCGCGAAGCGGGCTTACAGGTCGATAATGTTGCGGCTGTCCTGCAAGGTGGCATGTAACGATTTCAGCGACACCACCGAAGATTGCTGGGTGATGGCCACAATCGCGCCTAACGATTTATCTAACAGATCCAGATTGTTCGTTTCCAGCGCTTTATCCAGCACGGCAAACGTCTGGGTAAGCGAGGTCTGGCGCAGCGCGAAATCCTGGTTCAACGCCTGCAACAACACCTCTTTCTGCGCCTGAATACGCGCAATCTGTACTTCGGTTTGCTGGGTGATTTGATGGCGAATCGTTTCCTGTTCCGCACGGTATTTTTGTAGATCACGCCAGGCGTCAAAAATCTCTTTCGCCGCCGATGCCGCCTGTAACGGCGACGCTTTTGCCGCCACTTTCGAGGCGTTAAACAGTGCTTTCATCTTATGCCCACCAGAATAAATAAGCTGCGTATCCCATCAGGGCCAGAATGCCCGTGCCCACCAGTCCTGAGCTGTCAAAATTAAACAGACGACCTAACGCCCCGGAAAAACCGGTAAAACTGAACAAAAAGGCGACAAGCGAGGTATAAGTCCACTCAATGCTGTGCAGGTAATACCCCAGCGCGCCAAAAAGAAGGCACAGCACCATCCACACCAGAAACGACGGTTCATCGTCATCGGCAGACGCTTTGCGTTTCTGGCTATCTGCCAGCCAGAAATAGAGCGCGCTCTGCTCGCCAGGCGCGAGCGAAGAGACATCGCTGGCCGTGGTCATGTGATCATTTGCGGCAATCAGGTTCGTCACCAGCGTGTTCACACGCTCCTCGGTGAAGGCCTGCGCATGAGAAACCACCGTTACCGATTCCGGCGTCGGGCTGTTTTCATCGTCCACCAGGCGTATCGCCAGCAACTGTTTCATCGCTTTTACCAGTAGCACGGTCTGGAGTTTCAGGAAAACGACACGCTCGTGCGCAACGTTGGTTGAGAGTGCCTGATCCAGCATCTGGTAACTGGTCTGCAGGCGCCGGGCAATGCCTTCAATGGTCGAGGCATACAGCGAAATATGCTGGTTAATAGCCTTCGCCACGTCGATCACCGCATTGATTTTTGCCACTTCCTTGTTAACCGCGCTGCGATATTCATACGCTTCAGTGAGCTTTTTTTCCGCGCTCTGGCTGTATTTCAGCATCGCGAAAATGGCGACCGGCGCCAGCACAATGCCGCCCAGCACCATGGTGCCACCAGCGATTCCTGCGCCACCGGCGGAAAGCGCGCCGCCGCCAAACCAGGCAAGCGTAGCGTTACTGGCGGCGGCGCCGGAAAGCGACGCGATCGCAGTGCCGGTAGATGCCGCGCCGAATGTCGACACCGCGCTCATCGAGCCCAGCGCGAGCGCCGCGCCGGTCGCCGTGCCTTTCACCCCGGTGCCAATGATTTCGGTCATTTTTACCGACTGGGTTTGCAATTGTGGCGCGTCGTAGCGGGCAAAATTATCTAACACATCCTGCGAGACTTTGGTCTCCAGCCGGTTAACTTTTTGGCACTTCTCAAGCACAGTTAACGCCTGCGGGATAACCTCATCCGCGTAGCGCTTTTTCTGATCGAGCAAGGTATTGATAAGCGTGGAAGAGGTGTTTCTGGCCTCTTCCAGCCCCTCTTCCGCCAGCCGCGCTTTAAAACGCGCATTCACCACAATCTCTTCTGCTTCTTTTTTTTGCTTGTGTGCTTTAAAAATATTCAGTCCCATCAGCGACCTCGAATCATCCCATTGCGGCCCGGGCATAAAATGGGGTTATCGGCAGTGCGCGGCGAATATTAAGTGAAATTTCCATATCGCCGATGCCGCAATGCCGCCCCCTTTTTACCGGCGGGGTTTTTCTTTTCTGTTTTCGCCAGCATGCCACGTTTGCAGCGCTTTTTAGCCGCACCTACCAGATCGCGTAGCCCGGCAACACGCGCAGCCCGTTACCAGGAAAATAAGTAAATACAATGGTGTGAAAGCGCCTGCCCTGACGGTTGTCGGGTGTACTATAGCGGGGAAAAAAATCACCGGAGTCAGGAATGAATATCATTGAAATCATCATGTCGGCGGGCAAGGTTTCCGTAGATGTTGCGTTATATACCTTGCTGCCCATCATGGTGGTGATGCTCATCATGATGAAATATCTGGAGGAGAAAGGGGTCTTAGATGGCATCGTGCGCCTCACCTCACCCGTTCTGAAACCTTTTGGTATCAGCGGAATGGGAATTTTCGCCCTTATCCAGCTTAACTTTGTCAGTTTCGCCGCCCCACTTGCCGCCCTGGCGATTATGGAAAGAAGAGGCACATCCGATCGCCATCTCGCCGCCACGCTGGCGATGTTGTTCGCCATGGGCCAGGCCAACGTCTTTTACCCGCTGACCCCGTTCGGCCTGCACTGGGGGATGGCGATTGTGATTTCGCTTATCGGCGGGCTTGCCGCGTCCACGCTGACCTATTATGTGTCGGGGCGAAAACTTTCGACTGCCAGCCTGCGCGATGAAGAGGGCGAATTGCACCAGGATAAACCGCGCGCGGGGTTAATTGCGGTGATTAACGGCGCAGGGGCAGATGCCATCCGCTTGTCGCTGGGTTCGCTGCCGATGCTGCTGCTGTCGTTAACGGTGGTCGGTTTGCTGAAAGCCGCAGGCGTGGTGGAAGCCTTAACCACGTTGCTCACACCGCTGCTGTCGTTTTTCCATATTTCTACAGTGTATGTGTTGCTGGCGTTAACCAAATGTCTGGCGGGCGGGACGGCGTATTTTGGCGTGGCGTCCGAAATGGTGCAGCACGGGCAGTTAACGGCTGAGCAAATCAACGCCTCGGCAGGCTTTCTGGTGCAGACGCTGGATTTGCCCGGTATCGGCATTTTTCTCGGCATCGCCAGCCGCTTTGTGCGCCTGTTCCGTTTTGCGCTGCCGGGCGCGATTGTCGGCATTCTGGTGCGCACGGTTTTGCATGTGATGGTGTTTTAAGTGTACGCCGGGTGACGCATTGCGCACCCGGCAGCCTGTTCTATTTCTTCACCGTATCTTCGAGGAAGAAACGTCCGAGCGGGTTCTGGTAGAAACCTTCAATATTTTTGCGCGTCACATTGCGGTACGGGCTGTAGTAGAGATCGATCCAGTTCACATCGGCTTTGGCCATTTTTTGCAGCTCGATATACATCTGTTCGCGTTTTTTCGCATCCATTTCGACACGTGCCGCCGCCACCAGCGCTTTCACTTTGTCGTTCTTATAACGCGTCATGTAGTTCATGTTGGTGTCATGGCCGAGCACAAAGGTGGTCTTTTGATCCGGGTCGAGAATGTCGTTGGTCCAGTACATCACCGAAATATCGTATTCACCGGCCACCAGCATGTCCCAGCTCTGGCTGGGGTCGACTTTCTGCAAGTTCACCTTCACGCCCGCTTTCGCCAGCTGCTGTTGCAGCAAAATGGCGATTTGCTCATCCACTTCATCCCCGGCGTTAACCACATAATTCAGCGTCAAATCGCCAGCACCCGCCGCTTTCAGCATCTGTTTCGCTTTTTCTGGATCGTAGGGGCGACGCAGATTGTCGTTGTAGTGATAGAGCGCACCGGCCGGAATATAGGAATTCGCCACCTGGCCGTAACCGAAGGTCACGGTTTTGACAATCGCGTCTTTATCGATGGCAAAATCCAGCGCCTGGCGCACTTCCACTTTGCCAAGCGCGCCGTGCGAATGGTTGATAAGCAGATGATCTTCGCGGGTTGATGGATCCAGCTCCACCTTCAGGTTGCTATCTTTTTGCAACGAGGCAATGCGTGAG
Organism: Kosakonia pseudosacchari; assembly: GCF_900184035.1. GTDB lineage: Bacteria > Pseudomonadota > Gammaproteobacteria > Enterobacterales > Enterobacteriaceae > Kosakonia > Kosakonia pseudosacchari. The sequence continues at coordinate 130,785 of NZ_FXWP01000013.1, read as the reverse complement.
AACGGCACCGTCAGCGCGGCATCCAGTTCGCCAGCCTGCACTTTCAGCATGCGCGTGTTGTCATCCGGGATGGTCAGCCAGTCGACTTCATCAAGGCTGACATTTTTTGCCTGCCAGTAGTTCGGGTTCTTCACCAGCACGATTTTCTCGCCGCGCACCCACTCTTTTACGCTGAACGCACCGGAACCGACCGGTTTTTCCGCAAAGGTTTCTTCGCCTTCACTTTTCAGCGCTTTCTCGGAGATCACCGACGCGTTCGGCAGCGCCAGTTGCGACAGGAACGGCGCAGACGGCGATTTCAGCGTCACCACCAGCGTGCGCGCATCCGGCGCTTCGGCTTTATCAATAATGCTGTACGAGTCCCGCCAGAGCGATCCTTCATCACTACGAATGCGCAGCAGGCTGAAGGCGGCATCGCTGGCGCTAACCGGCGTGCCATCAGAGAATTTGGTATCGCGGATTTTAAAGGTGTAGACCTTGCCATCCGGGGAAATGGTCCAGCTTTCTGCCACGCCCGGTTCCAGTTTGGTGCCGGTTTTATCGACGCGCACCAGCGGATCAAAAACGTTGGAAAAGACCCAGTTATCCGCGTTCTGTGCCGATTTGATCGGGTCAAACGTGGTGCTGTCTTCCCGACGACCAATCGTCAGAACGCCAGCCGCTTGCGCCATTTCACTGACCACACTGAGCGCCAGAAAAACGCTGGCTGCCAACAACTTAACTTGCTTGTGCTTCATCAAAGGATCCCTCAGTCAAAGGAAAAACACTCTTCTCGCCTGCGTGCGTCAGCACACAGGTCCAGGCGTGATCGGCAATCTGCCGGGTCGGGGGTAATGCACCGGTGCGGCACTGCACCTGCGCGTAAGGGCAGCGCGGATGAAAGGCGCAACCTTGTGGAATGGCAACCGGGCTCGGCGGCTCGCCCGCAAGCGTCTCCTGTGGCAACGGTTTATCCGGGTCGATTTCCGGGATGGCGGAGACCAGCGCGGCGGTATAAGGGTGGCGCGGATGAGTAAAGACCGCCTCGGCGGGGCCTTCTTCGACGATCCGCCCGAGATACATCACCGCCACCCGATCGCACAGGCGGCGCACAATCGCCAGATCGTGGGCGATAAACAGGATCGCCAGCCCCATTTTTTCGCGCAGATCCATCAGCAAATTGACGATCTGCCCCTGAATGGAGACATCCAGCGCCGCCACGCACTCGTCGGCGACAATCAATCGGGGTTCGATCGCCAGCGCCCGCGCAATACCCGCCCGCTGGCACTGACCGCCGCTCAGTTGAGCAGGCTTGGCTGCGGCGTGTTCCGGGCGCAAGCCGACCAACGTCAGCAGTTCTTCAACGCGTGCGCAAACCCGGTTGCGCGGCACCTTCTGATGGATGCGCAGCACTTCGCTGATGCTCTCACCTATTGTCTGGCGGGGGTTAAGCGAGGCGAATGGATCCTGAAAAATCATGGCCGTTTGCAGGCGCAGCCGGGCGATGTCGCTTTTCAGACCGTGAGTAACGCGGTGACCGTCGAAACGCACTTCACCATCATTGATCTTTTCAAGCTGCAACAGCGCCCGCCCCAGCGTACTTTTGCCGCTGCCGGATTCGCCCACTAATCCCAGCGTTTCACCTGCGTGGATTTTGAGCGTCACCTGGTTTACCGCGTGGACCACGCGTTTTTTGCTGAGCAGCCCGCCGGAAACCGGAAACGTGACCGAGACGTTATCCGCTTCCAGCAAAGGCCAGTTTGCCGGTGTCGACATTATCCCTCCCGCGAAGTCAGTGGCTGTAAGGCGTGATGGCACGCCGCCGCGTGTGTCAGGCTGTCGCGCCCGAACAGTAACGAAGGCTGCTGCTGGCATGCGCTGCTCGCCTGCGGGCAACGTGGATGAAAGCGGCAGCCGGTCGGGAAGCTCCCCGCCAGCGGCGGTTGCCCGTTAATGGTAACCAGCCGTCCCTGCCCGCCTTCGCTGGAGGGCTGGCAATCAATTAACCCGCGCGTGTACGGGTGCAGCGGCTGCGCCAGCACTTCGCGCTTGCCGCCTACTTCGCATAAACGCCCGCCGTACATCACCGCAATGCGATCGCAGGTTTGCGCCACCACGCCGAGATCGTGAGTGATCATCACCACCGCCAGGCCTAACTGTTCACGCAGCGTGCTGAGCAAACGCAGGATCTGCATCTGCACGGTGACATCCAGGGCGGTGGTCGGCTCATCGGCAATCAGTAACGACGGCTCCGGTGCCAGCGCCACGGCAATCATCGCGCGCTGGCGCATACCGCCGGAAAACTCGTGCGGATAGTTGTTTATACGGTTTTGCGGATCGGGAATCCCCACCTGGCGCAGCAGCTCTTTGGCATCCTCTTTCGCCTGCCGACGGTTAACGCCGAAATGCAGGCGGCGGCTTTCGGCGATCTGCTCGCCAATGGTCATTACCGGGTTTAAGTGGCTGGCCGGGTTCTGGAAAATCATGCCAATTTCCCGCCCGCGCACCGCCGACATCTGTGCTTCGCTGAGCGACAACAGATCGCGCCCGCCAAACCACACTTCGCCACCGCTAATGGTTAATCCCTGGCCTGGCAGCAGGCGCATTAACGCCCGGCAGGTCACGGTTTTTCCGGAACCGCTCTCGCCCACCAGCCCCAGCATCTCCCCGGCCTGAAGCCGGAAAGAGACCTTATCCACCAGTGCGCAATCATCCCCACGGGAAACGGTCAGTTGCGAGACGTTTAGTAAGCTCATACGCGCGCTCCCAGTTTGTCGCCAAGACCATCCGCCAGCAGACTGAAGCCCATTGCCAGCAGGACAATCGCCAGCCCCGGAAAGGTGGTTATCCACCAGGCGGTGGTGATAAAACTCTGCCCTTCCGCCACCATCACGCCCCATTCAGCCGTCGGCGGTTGCACGCCGAGGCCGAGGTAGCTCACGGCCGCGCCGTTTAACAGCACCAGTACACAATCCGACATGGAAAACACCAGCGCCCCGGTCATGGCGTTAGGCAGCAGATGGCGAAACAGAATGCGGGCATGACCATAACCGAGGCTGCGCGCCGCCAGCACAAAATCACGCTGCTTGAGCGTTAACACCTGAGCCCGCACCAGCCGGGCGTAAGAGACCCAGCCAACCATCGCCATCGCGATGTAAAAGCTGCCAGGACCCGGCCCGAGAATGGCGATAATCGCCAGCATCAGCACCAGAAACGGGAACGCCAGCACGATATCGATAATGCGCATAATCAGCGCATCCACCGCGCCCCCCAGATAACCCGACAGCGCGCCGAGCGTGGTGCCGAGCAGAAACGGAAAGATAACGCCCAGCAGGCAGATTTGCAGATCCACCCTGGCTCCCCACAGCACACGAGAGAAGATGTCGCGGCCAAAGTTATCCGTGCCAAACAGATGTGCGCCCCCCGGCGGCAACAGGCTGGCGGTCGCATCCTGGGTTATCGGATCAAACGGTGCCAGCCACGGGGCGAACAGCGCGACGCACAGCCACATACCAACAATCAACAGCCCAACGCCAAGGGCGTGCTGCTGTGGAATCGCACGGCGGCGCAACACGGTCAGTACGCTGATGGCGCTCATAGTTTTACCCTCGGATCCAGCGCCACCGTCAGTACGTCGGCCAGCAAGTTGACGGCGACCGTGGCAAGAGCAAACACCATAACCACACCCTGCACCACCATGTAGTCACGGCTGAAAATCGCTTTGACCAGTAACTGCCCCAGCCCCGGAATGGCGAACACACTTTCAATCACCACCGTGCTGCCAATCAGCCAGCCGATATTCACCGCCAGCAGGTTGAGCGTCGGCACCAGTGAGTTGGGTAATACATGCCGCCAGAAGATGCGGTTTTCCCGCTGCCCGCGCGCTCTGGCGGCCATCACGTAATCGCTGCTCATCTCCATCAGCAGGCTGGCGCGCAGGTTGCGGATCAATACCGCCGACAAGGCCAGCGCGACGGTCAGACACGGCAGCACCATATGGTGCAACTGGTCGGCAAAATCGCTGCCGTAACCGGAAACCGGGAACCAGCCCAGCACCACGCTAAAAACAATGATCATCATGATGCCAAGCCAAAAGGCGGGGAAACCGAGGCCGGCGGTGGTGAACAGGCGAATAAGCTGGTCGGCGATGCGTCCGCGCTGACGCGCTGCCAGCGCAGCCAATGGCACAGTGAAGATGACTGCCAGCAGCACGCTGCCAAGCACCAGCCATAGAGTGGGTTCAAGGCGGGAGTTAATCAGTTTTAGGGTATCGATGCGGTAGACGATCGATTTTCCCAGCTCGCCCTGCACCAGATTGCGCAGAAAGTAGCCATACTGTACCCACAGGGGTTCATCCAGCCCGAACTGCGCACGGATGCGCGCCAGTGCCGCTGGCGTACTGCGCACACCAAGCAGGATACGCGCCGGGTCGCCGGGGATCGCGCGCACCATCGCAAACGTGATGATGCTTATTCCCAACAACACCGGCAGTAGCTGCAATGGCCGGAATAACAAAAAACGATAACGGTGCATCAGAATTCTCCTGTGGTGCATGCGGGGTCGTAAGGTTAAAAAAACGCCTCGCGATGGTGCGCCACTCCCCTGTTTATCTGCGCCCGGCCTTGTTCGTCGGGCGTTTTCTTTACGCTAGCGGCATCAAAGGAGGCTGGGTAGTTAGCAAAAATACTAGTTTTGCCTCTCGCGCGTGACGGCACCGGAATTGCATGCCTTCATCACGCCACGGGAGACATCTGCACAAAGCGTGCCCGTGGTGTGGCACCGTCAACCACGAGGGGGAATGATGCGAATCAACATTGAAAACCCTGCTGCTGCTAATGGCAGCAGGCTTGAGGAGGCGTTTGCCGGGCTATTTACCCAGACGCAGGCGCTGGGTTTTGACGCGGTGATTTATGACTACACGCCGGTTCCGCGCTCGCTGGAAGGGGCGCTGATTACCCCGTCGCTGCTGGAGATGCGTAACGTGCCGGAGGATATGCGTCGCTTGTGGTGCGAGCGCGGGTACTACCAGGTTGACCCGGTGCAACACTTCGCGCTGGAGAGCTGCGCGCCGTTTGTCTGGTCCTATCAACGCCCGGACAGCGGAGCGCTGAATGGCAGGCTGGATGATAACACCCAGGAAGTGACGCATTACATGCGCGATCACAATATGCCCTGCGGTGCCACGGTGCCACTGCATTTGCCCCACGGCGGGTTTGTCACCCTGACCGGCATTGTCGCCAGCCAGCAGCAAGCGCGCGATATCAGCGACACGCTGGCGCAATTAACCTTTATCGCCCACCGTTTTCAGGAGTCTGCCTTTCCGCTGTTTGACGCCTCAATGCTCACCTGCCGCCACGTCAAATTGAGCAACCGCGAGCGCGAGTGTCTGGCGTGGTCAGCCGAAGGATTAACGGCGAAAGAGATTGCCCGCAAGCTGCACCGCTCGGTGGCAACCGTGACGTTGCATCTGAATACGGCGGCAAAGAAACTGGGCGCGACCAACCGCGTACAGGCGGTGGTGCGGGCGCTGCACTACCGTCTGCTCGACAGCTAATAACTAGCAATTTTGCTAGTGTTCAGCGCCGCCTTCGGCGTTCTACCCTGAAAGCCAGTTCACTTAACAGGGTAGACGTCAACTATGTATACCATTCGCGAAGGCTACGTTCCCTTCCGGGAATATCAGACCTGGTTTCGCATCTGCGGCGATCTGCAAAACGGGCTAACGCCGCTGGTGGTGGCCCACGGCGGCCCCGGTTGCACCCACGACTACGTTGATGCATTCAAAGATATCGCGGAGACCGGCCGGGCGGTGATCCACTACGATCAAGTGGGTAACGGCCGTTCAACCCATCTGCCGGATAAAAGCCCCGATTTCTGGCAACCCGGTCTTTTTCTTGATGAGCTCAACCATCTGCTGCAGGCACTGGAGATTGCCGATAACTATGCGCTGCTCGGCCAGTCCTGGGGCGGGATGCTGGCGGCAGAACATGCGGTGACGCAGCCGCAGGGGCTGAAAGCGATGGTGATCGCCAACTCACCGGCATCAATGGCGCTGTGGCTGGAAGGCGCGGCGAAGCTACGCGCGCAATTACCGCCAGATGTGCAGGACACGTTGTTAACGCACGAGGCGGCGGGCACGGTGGATAGCGCAGAATATAAAGCGGCAAGCCAGGTATTTTATCAGCGCCATGTATGCCGGCTAAACCCGTGGCCTGCGGAGGTGCAACGCACCTTTGACGCCATGGAGGCGGACCCCACTGTTTACCACGCGATGAATGGCCCCACCGAATTCCACGTCATTGGCAGCATGAAAAACTGGACGATTATCGACCGGTTAAAGCAAGTGCGCGTGCCAACCCTGTTGATTTCCGGTCGCTACGACGAAGCCACGCCGGAAGTGGTGCAACCCTTTAAAGACCACATTACCGGGGCGCAGTGGGTGATTTTTGAATCCTCAAGCCACATGCCCCATGTCGAAGAGCGGCCGTTGTGCATGAAGACCGTCAGCGACTTTTTACTGGCCACATGCTGAGGCTGTTTGCCCACACCAGGTTGTGTTGTTAAGCGCCGGCCAGGCGCTTTTTTTATGCACGCATTGCGGTGTAGAGCGAACACAGCGCCTGCAAACTTTTGGTGCCGGTGCGCTTCATTAACCCGTTACGCTGCACGCTGACGGTGGTCGGGCTGACGCCGCGAATGCGGGCAATATCCTCCACCGAATGTCCGCGCAGCAGCAGACGCATAATTTGCTGTTCGGCGCTGGTGAATTTAAATGTGCCGTGGTTGTAACCCGGCTGCTGATTCTGTGCAGATAACAAACTCATCACTTCCAGCGCCTGACGCAGCTCTTCGACGCGTAACCTTTCGGCCAGACACAGTTTCACCAGACCCGGGAAAAGTAGCGACAGCGAGTCGAAATGACGTTCTGAGGAGATAAAAATCGAGTAGTGCGCGGGTGGACGGGAGAAAAACAGCGAGTACATTTCCACGATGTCCATTCCCGTGGTGACATATATAGCAGGCGCACCACTGCAAAAACGGCTGCCCTTTTCCCTGCTTAGTTGTCTGAGTATTTTCTCAATACCATAAATGAAAAGGCGATCCTTCCCGTAGATAGTCATGTAGGTACTCCAGAGGGTAATGTTTTATTATTTTCCTCTCCGCTAACGGAGGCATGGTCTTTTTCCTGAATGTGCGGGATGCGTTCAGTCAGATCAAGTGTGATTCTGGCTCGTTTAATGTTTGTTTAGTTTGCGACAACACCCATCACCCTGATTTCGTTTCCTCACTCTCCCTGATGGGCTCAGTGTATTGCATTTTGTGTCAAATGTTCGCCTTTTATTCCAGGAATAAATTTATGGCGCTATTTATTGAGCGCGCTAAACCCTACAAAAACGCATACATACACCCTTGCATGCATTTTTGCTAATCACTTGATTTTAAATAGCTTTAATCAATTAAGATTATCTTTATAACCCGCAAAATAATAATTTCCCTTCTACTTTTAAATGTTCGATCTCAGTCTCAAAACATCATTTCAAATTGTGTAAAAGTCCGTTCCACTTGATAGGATAAAGATATCTTAATGCAGACAAAACCGTATTTTGTGTGGTGAATCCCCCTAAGCGGAGGGGTCATGCTGATATGAGGTTATCCTCAATAAAGTTTCATTTTTATGGACGGATTGAGGCGATCGGCACTCAATTCACCGGGAGGCACCCGGCACCACACGCCACTTTAAAAGTAACGTTAGCGTTGCTGTTGTGATCGGTAATAACTGAAACGAAACTATATTCGGCATAATTATTATGCTTGCTAATTATATCAATTTGCACTGAGAGTGAATTAACCATTCCTCTTTGAATTAAAACCATCTGCATTTTTCGCAGAGAACATCTTGTACCTTTTGACTATAAATAATAGGGGATATTATGTTGCGCACTTTGTTATTAGTTACTGTACCTTTTATGAGTATTGCCGCTCAGGCGGTAACATTTGATTATCGCCATGAATTAAATGATAGCGGCGGTAATAACCACAAAGATCGTTTATTAATGTCGCATCGTTTTGCTAACGGTTTTGGTTTATCGCTGGAAGGCAAATGGAAAGGTTCGCAAAATAAAGATAAGGCGTATCACGAGACGGTCAGTAATGGTACTGAAGTGGTGGCCAGCTACGTCTATAAAATTAACCCCACCTTCCAGATTGAGCCGGGTTTTTCACTCGACAGTAGCTCCACGTCAAACAACTATCGTCCGTACCTGCGCGGCAAAGTGAACTTTAGCAATGACGTTGGCGCAACGCTGCGCTACCGCCCGTACTTCAAGCGTAATTCCAACAACATCGGCACGGCAAAAGACACCAGCGAAAACGGTTATAACCTGACTGCCGCCGTGTCGTGGAAAATTTTCGGTGATTACCAACTCGATTACGAACTGGATTACAAACATGCCACGTCCGCCGGCGTACTGATTGCAGATAATGAAAACTACGACTGGACGCACGATCTCAAACTGACATACAAACTTGATAAAAACTGGTCTCCGTATATTGCGGTCGGCAACGTTTCCGGCAGCAAATATACCGATGAGCGTCAGACCCGTTATCGTGTCGGTGTGAAATATAATTTCTAATTAATCATTGCAGGGTAGCAAACATAAATAAGGGTTTCGGCAGAAATCCTTATTTTTAGCTAAGAGGCGAATAATGAAACTGTCAAAAATAGCACTGGCGGTCGGTCTTCTCGGTATTTTCTCCTGCACGGCATTTGCGCAGGAGAGCGCACGTTTAAGCAGCGTAAAAGCGTTTGCTGACACGGTCATTGATAAAGCCGGTGACAAATATCACAGCAATGTGCCACTGCTGGCAGATGGCGTTGATCCGCGTACCGGTAAACAGATGGAGTGGGTCTTCCCGGATGGAAAAACGGCGGTACTTTCCAACTTCTCCGCACAGCAGAATCTGATGCGCGTGCTGGTGGGTCTGAGCAACCTGACGGGTGACGCGAAATATAAAAAGCGGGCGGAGGATAATGTCCGTTACTACTTCCAGCATTACCAGGACAAAAGCGGGCTGCTGTTATGGGGCGGGCACCGCTTTATCGATCTGAAAACGCTTGAACCGCAAGGGCCAAGCGAAAAAGAGATGGTTCATGAACTGAAAAATGCCTACCCCTTCTACGACCTGATGTTTGCCGTGGATAAACCGGCAACCGCCCGCTTTATACGCGCGTTCTGGAACGCACATGTGTACGACTGGAAAATTCTCGAAACCAGCCGCCACGGCGAATACGGCAAAGAGATGGGCAAACTGTGGGCCAGCCACTTTGAACAGCAACCGCCATTCTTCGCCACCAAAGGGCTGAGCTTTCTTAATGCGGGCAATGACTTAATTTATTCAGCTTCGCTGTTGTATCAATACGATGGCGAAAAAGGCGCGCTCACCTGGGCGAAGCGACTGGCGGAGCAGTATGTGTTGCCACGCGATAAAAAAACCGGGCTGGGCGTTTATCAATTTACGCAAGCGCTGAAACGCGCCGAAACCACCGACGACACCGATACCAACTCGAAATATGGCGATCGCGCACAGCGCCAGTTTGGCCCGGAATTTGGTCCCGACGCGCTGGAAGGCAATATGATGCTGAAAGGCCGCACCAGCACGCTCTACTCCGAAAACGCTCTGATGCAGTTAGCGCTGGCAAAATCGCTGGGCGCGGAGGGCAACGACATCAAAAAGTGGACGCTTGATGGCCTGAAAGCCTTTGCGCATTACGCCTATGATGAGAAAACCAACACCTTCCGCCCGATGCTGGCAAACGGCACCGACTTGTCGAACTACACGCTGCCGCGTGACGGTTATTACGGCAAGAAAGGCACCGTGTTAAAGCCTTATCCGGCAGGAAATGAATTCCTGCTCTCCTATGCCCGCGCCTGGACACTGGCGCCGGACGCGGAGATATGGAAAGTGGCGCGCGGCATTGCCAAAGGCCAGGGGCTGGGTGATATCGGAGAGCCGGGTGGCAAAAATAGCAAGCTGGATCTGAACACTAAAAACAGCGAGCCGTATGCCATTTTTGCGCTGATCGATCTCTGGCAATCTACGGGCGACAAAGGATATCTGACGCTGGCCGATAAAGTGGCGGACAATATTCTGGCGACAAAACGGCTGAATAATTTTTTCATCGATGATCCACAGTATATCTATGCCAATGTCGACAATATCGCCCCGTATGCGCTGCTGGCGCTGGAAGCGGCCATGCGCGGCAAACCCGATGCGGTTGCGCCATTTATTAACGGCGCAGGCTTTACCGAAGGCGCGTACCTGCTGGCGGATGGCAGCGTGCGCTACTCCACGCGTGATGATGAGTTGTTCATGCTCAAACCGGGTGAACAGTTGAAACCTAACGGTAAAAAGTAATCCCTTCACCTCTCACGGCGCGCCCGTGGGAGGTTTTTTTGCCCCGCTTTTTTCCCTTCGCATGCTATTCTGGCGGCGTTCATGACGCCTTTTCAGCGATAATGTCGAACAAAAAATGTATTAGTCACCGTAATCCCGGATATAACAACCCGGAATTTCCCTGCGTATTATTAGCAGACAATTTTATTTAACGCGGATTAAATAAGATAGCGACCTTATTATCCGGTCACTAAGAAATAATCATCAAATTGAATTTAATAAGACTTAACTCAAACTAAATATTGGTAGCCGATAGAAATAACCTTTTCAAGTAATTGCTGAAAAATAATAGACGCCTGTTATGAATTCAGATAGTTTATGTGATCGAAGTCCAGGAATAATATTCTGCACTCTGATTAATTATATTTAAGTTGATTGATATCAATATCCACAAAATAGAACATCTTTTCAAAAAATTAAAAGACCGTTTTATTAACGCCAATCGCGTTCTGGTCAGAATGTCATGGAGGGTGAAATAGCCAGAGAGCTGGGGCAATGCCAACCTGAGGGTAATTTCTATTACCGGGGAAACATCATGAAAATACTTCGCGACATAACTATCCGTAAAATGCTGATCATCATTTTATCGCTTTTCAGCATTATTTGGGGACTGGCAACCGTTCTGACATTTCACAATTTTTCGACCATTGATCAATTGCTGGCGCAAAACGCCGGGCAAAAAAATGCCTACGCCCTGTTGGTGAAAGGAAACGATCAATATTTCCGCACCGTAACCCGCATGCTGCGCGCCATGGATTACCAGCAAACCGGCGATGACGAAAATGCGACTAAAACATTCGCCTCCGCTGAAAAAGCGCTGGCCATTACCCAGGATATGCTGGCGAAGTTTCGCGCCAGCCAGCATCCCGGTGTTGATAGCGAAACCGTTGCCGCCATGATCCGCGACTGGGACGTCCTGCTTAACAACGGCATAGTGCCAATGCTGAACGCGGCCAAAAATAAGCAAACGGATACCTTTCGCGACTTATTTCGCAAAACTTATCCCCCGCTGAGCGTGCAGTTTGGCGCAACAGCGGAAAAATATACGCAAGCGATTCAGTCCAACGATTTACTGGATCAAACACAGGCACAGGTGATCTTTAATAAATATGTGCTCGCTGCCGCCTTAATTGCCGGTATCTTCACACTGTTTCTCACCGACCGCTACCTGGTGAATTTCCTGGTCAAACCGATTCGTGCGATCCAGATACATATGGAAACCATGGCCGCCGGTAAACTGAATCACGAATTGCAAGAATTTGGTCGTAACTGTGCGGGCCAGTTGATTCCTTTCATCCGCACCATGCAGGAAAACCTGAGAACCACAGTGGAAACGATCCAGGAGAGTTCGAGCAGCATTTACCGCAGCACGAATGAGATCAGAGAAGGCAACGAGGAGCTTTCCGGGCGTACCGATCAGCAAGCCGCCGCGCTGCAACAGACCGCCGCCAGCATGGAAGAGCTCACCTCTACCGTGCGTAATAACGCGGAGAACGTGCGCGAAGCCCGTAAACTGACGGAAAACGCTCAACAGACTGCGCAAAAAGGCGGCGAAATCACCGCAACCGTGGTGAAAACCATGCACGGGATTTCCGAAAGCTCGCAGAAAATTGCTGACATCACCAACGTCATCAACAGCATTTCGTTCCAGACCAACCTGCTGGCACTGAACGCGGCGGTTGAAGCGGCCCGCGCCGGAGAGCAAGGCCGTGGGTTTGCTGTGGTCGCCAGTGAAGTACGTGCGCTGGCAAGCCGCAGCGCGCAGGCGGCAAAAGAGATCGAAACGCTGATCCATGAATCCGTCTCCCGCGTCAAAACCGGGGCTGAACAGGTTCAGGAAGCCGGTGGTGCCATGTCGGTGATTATCAACTCCATTGAACATGTGAATAAATTGATGACGGAGATTTCCGTCGCCTCCGATGAACAAAGCCGGGGTATCGACCAGATTGGTCAGGCGATGACCGAAATGGACGGCGTCACACAGCAAAACGCCGTGCTGGTACAGGAAGCGAAAGCTAACGCCGTCTCGCTGGAAAAAGAGGCCGAGCGCCTGAACAAAACCATCGCCATGTTTGATTCTGGCGTGAAAGAGAACCGCCGTAACGCACAGCCGGGCAGAAGCCCGTTACGCCAATCGCCGCAGCTGGCGCTGGCTTCCTCATCCACCGGTGAGAGCCGCGATAACTGGCAATCTTTCTAAGCCAATTTATCTCCTTTCACCGCGCCCGGGGCTGCACGCCTCGGGCGTTTTTTTATTTACATTACATATATATAACGCGTTTATAATGCGGTGATTTTGATAAATGGCGGAAATATATCTGTGTGCTAAATTTCTCTTAGACCAATCGGGGAGGGATAACGCATGAAGTTCAATGATGAGCACACGGGACTCATTGGATTAGCCATTGGCGCGGCCGTGATCGGCCTTGTTTCAGAACGCAAAGCCATTAACCGCGACAGCATCGTGCAGGAAATTGAACGACAAGGCAGAAACAGGGGCGATGGCGTAGAAGATGACGTCTTCCTCAAGGCGGCAGAGTTGGTGCGAAAAGGCGTTTAGCGGGCTAATAGCGGTGAGCCTGGCGGAATAACAAGCTCACCGATTCATGCGTTATTTAACCGTTCCTTTCACACCGTGCGGTTCGGCACGGCGATACTGCGGCGCGATATGTACCGCACCGTGCAGGGCGGCAGCGGCATGCCACGGCCAGCGTGGATCGTAGAGCGCGCCTCGTGCCAGCGCGATAAGATCGGCCTCCCCTTGCTGCAAAATATCTTCGGCATGTTGTGGCTCGGTAATCAACCCCACGGCGATAACCGGCATACGCGTCTGCTGACGCAGCGCTTTGGCAAACGGCACCTGATAACCCGCCGTCACCTTAATGCTTTGTCGCGGTGAAAGCCCACCGCTGGAGACGTGAACATACGCGCCGCCCAGCGCTTCAATTTTTTTCGTCAGTACCGCCGATTGTTCCAGATCCCATCCGCCTTCTACCCAGTCAGTCGCCGAAATGCGAATGCCCACGGCAACGGAAGCCGGTACCGCTTCACGCACGGCGCTAAACACTTCCGCCGTGAAACGCAGGCGATTTTCAAGGCTACCGCCATACTCATCGCTGCGCTGGTTAGAGAGCGGCGAAAGGAACTGATGCAGCAAATAACCGTGCGCCGCGTGGATTTCAATCACCTCAATACCTAGCGCCACCGCGCGCAGGGCGCTGTCGACAAACGCCTGTTTAACCCGCGCCAGATCTTGTTTCGTCATTTCAAGCGGCGGACGTTCAGCCGGATCGTGCGCCAGCGCGGAAGCCGAGATCGTTTGCCAGCCGCCCTCCTGCGGCGAAAGCTGTTTTCCGCCCAGCCAGGGCGCGCTGACCGACGCTTTACGCCCGGCATGACCAAGCTGGATGCCGATTTTCACCGGCGAGTACTGGCGAATATCGTCCAGCACCACGCGCAGCGCCTGCTCGGTTTCGTCATCCCACAGGCCGAGATCCTGCGGCGAAATACGTCCCTGCGGCTCAACGGCGGTGGCTTCGATAATCAGCAGCCCCGCGCCGGAGAGCGCCAGATTACCTAAATGAATGCGATGCCAGGCGGTCGCTTTGCCTTCTTCGGCGGAGTACTGGCACATCGGGGCGATAACGATGCGGTTATCCAGCGCCACATCGCCAATATTAACTTCGGTGAATAACTGACTCATATCTCATCCTTTTCCGGTTTCGCAAACGGCACTCCCGGACGGCAACAGTGTGAATGGTTTGCATGACTTTCAGCCAATTTTCCGGGCTTGTCTTTGGCGGCACGTGCCCTTTTCACGGCATTTACCTTTGATAACATAATGAAATGACTAACGAATTATAGCTGCGTGACGCCGCGTGCTGCGGCCTCATCCCGCCATCTCAACAACAAAGAATAGTCCTGTCGCGTGACCACGCTAAAGCCGCCAATCAATGCTGCGGCACAGGTTTCGCGAAAACGCGCGTCGCTGACCAGTTGCTGCAACGCCTCTCTTAGCGATGCGATCGTGGCGGCGCTGCTCTGTTGTGCCGTGATCAGCGGCAACCCCGGCGCTAACGGGCTTTGCGCTACCACACGCAGCCCACGCAACAACGAAGGTTGGTGGCGTTGCAATAAGGCGTAGGTTACACAGTCAATGGCGGCGATATCCGCCGTACGGTTGTGCAGTGCCAGCAGCGATTGCCGGTGGCTGCCACTGAATTGAGGAGCCTCGGCGAAAAATCGCCCTTCGCCCGGAAGCCGCGAAACCAGATAACGCAGCACGTTATAACCTGATTGCGAATCGGCGGAATTACACACTGCGCGGCGACCGCGAAAATCGGCAAGCGACGTACCGCGTTCCTCATCGCGCGTCACCAGCAGGCTGCGATAACAAAAACCTTCACAGCCTGGCGCAAGGTAGTGAAAACAGCCAACCAGTTGCACATCCGGTAATTGCGTCATCAGCGGGTAGCCGCAGGTCTGGCTGAGTAGCACATCATCACCCTGCCAGTGGGCAAGCAGCTCGCTTTGCGGCCACATCTGCTGCGCCGGGAGCCCGCGCGCCGCCAGCAGTTCGCACAACGCCTCGCCCAGCGCGGCGGTTTCTGGCTGCGCGATGTTATACATCGGCAGGGCAATATTATTCACTGCGTACTTTGCTGGCGGGGTGTGCATTGACATCTACCGGGGTAAAGAAAAACTGCCGTACCCATTCACTATAGCCGCGCACCAGAAACCCGCTATTGCGTTGCTGGTACGCGGCTTTGTCGCGCAGGTAAAGCGTTCGCAAGCCGTACCACGGTACGGCGGGAAGATCGTGATGCACAGAATGGTAGTTGAGGTTGAGAAACAGCAAACGCCACGGCCACGCGGCTTCATTGATCACCGAGCGCGCTAACGGATCGTCTGCGGCGCGGTGTTCAAGAAAAGATCGCACTTTCGTGATAGCCAACGCCGGATAGCTCACCACCAGCACATACCAGATAGCGGGAAAATCACACCAGATAAGCCAGGCAAAAGTCACGGCCAACAGCACGCCGTGTACCAGCCACATCAGCATGGCTTTACCTTGCCGCACACGAAATGCCGCCACCATTCCTGCCAGCAACTGCGCAATATCCAGCGCCGGCGCCAGCAGTAAACGGCCGGCAAAGGTATTACGCAACTGGATCAGTTTCCGCTGCCAGCACGTCAGGCGATGCCAGTGTTGAGTAGAAAAATAGTAGGATTCCGGGTCATCTTCCGGCAGCGTCAGTAAGTGCGTACGGTGGTGCGCCAGGTGCGAATCGCGATAAATTCCGTACGGATACCATACCGCCAGCGGTATCAATCCCAGCAGTTGGTTGAACCAGGCCCAGCGCGTGGGATGCCCGTGGATCAGCTCATGCTGTACCGATAAATACCAGGTGGTGAAGAGGATCAGAAGCGCGGTTGTCGGCAACAGGCCGAGCGTTTTCCAGTACGCGAGCGTACCGAACCAACCGCTATACACGGTGACAATCACCAGCCAGGTAGGCAGCTCGCTGCGCCACAGCCAGCTGCGGGATAACCGCCGGACGGCGGCCCGTTGCTGTTCATCTAAATAGACCGCGCTGCTTTTCGCCATTCACTCGTGACTCCCCCACATTCTCATGTCGCCACGATGTGAGAGAACGCCGGAAATAACAAAGTATTTAAATGGCTTAGCTATTGCTGAAAATCGCTTAACGCGCCAGCCACGCAGGCCACTTTGCCGCGCGGATCATCAACATGCTGCAGGGCAACATCATAGCGAACCCCCTGGCGGTGAAGAATGCGCACATTGTTCACAACCGTCGCCAGCGCCTGGAGAAAGGTTGTCGCGTTTTCGTGGCGCTGGTAGGCGGCTTCATCTTGCCAGCCTTCCACCAGGTGAAAGGCGTTGGCATCGGCTAAATCCTGCGCGAAGGCATAGTAGATACAGCCCGGCAGTGCGCGCGCCGCCGCCATCTCGGGCACCACGGCATCGATAAAGGTTTGCCTGTCATCAGGGTGAACGCGATAGTAAGCGCTAACAACAATACCGGTAGCAGGCAGTTTGTTATGGTCGGCGCTGGAAAAACGCAGCCTGGCAGGTGTGTTCATAATGGTTCCTCAGTGGGAAATGAATGATACGGCTTGCCGACCATTACGGCGTGTTGATAAATACCCAAAGGCTGGCAAGTCTGCCATCGCGCACGGTGAAAATATCCTCGCCGCGTATCAGGTTCGGCTTCTCGTGCGGGCCATATCCCCAGGTAACACGTCCTAAACCGTGGTTCCACGTCACCGGATCGGGTGTGAACGAAAAACCGGGATGCTCACGCTGCACGCGAGAAATCAGTGCCGCGACATTCTGAAGCCCGGTTGCCACATCGGCGTAATCGGCAACGAAAAAATCGTCGGCATAGACCGCCGAAAATGTGGCGATCGATTGTTCAGGGCGTGCGCCATTCCAGATAGCAAAATGCTTGTCGATCAGATGCTGAGCGACCAAAAGCGCGGAAGTGTGCATGTTCTGCTCCTGCGGTGCGGGCTGGCGCAGAGACGGCCGGCCCGGTGTGGTGAATTAGATTTGCGCCATGCCACCATCGACGAACAGCTCAGCGCCATTGATAAAGCTGGCAGCATCCGAAGCGAGAAACGCCACGACTTTGCCAATCTCTTGCGGTTCACCCAAACGCCCCAACGGAACCTGGGCTGCGAGCGCGTCAAACAAGCCCTGGCGATGCTCATCCGGCACCAGTTCACCTAAACCTGGCGTGCGGATTGGGCCCGGGCTAACCACGTTAACGCGGATACCGCGCCCTTGCAGATCCAGCGCCCATGAACGGGCAAAGTTACGAACCGCCGCTTTACTGGCGCTGTAAACGCTGAAACTGGCGGTGCCTTTCACCGATGTGGTGGAGCCGGTAAGAATGATTGAAGCGTTGTTCACCAGCAGCGGGAGCGCTTTTTGCACGGTAAACAGCACTCCACGCACGTTGGTCGCAAAAATGCGGTCGAAATGCTCTTCCGTAATCGCCCCCAGCGGCATCATGTCGCCGCCACCGGCGTTAGCAAACAGGATGTCGAGCCGCCCGGCGCTTTTCGCAATCTGGGCAAAGACAGCATCGAGATCCGCCATTACCGACGCATCGGCGCGAATTCCGGTGGCGCTGGAACCAATGCGTTCAACCGCTGCGTCCAGTTCCGCCTGGCGACGACCGGTAATAAAGACACGCGCCCCCTGCTCTGCCAGCTCTTGTGCGGTTGCCAGACCAATGCCGCTTGTCCCGCCAGTTACCAGTGCGATTTTGCCATTCAGTTGTGTGCTCATTGTTGTACTCCTCGGTTCAGTTAAGGGATGTTCCTGCAACAGACCAGCTTGCCGTCTCAGGTATGGCGCTACTCTACCTTTGACGTTTTTATTGAAAAATACCGAAAAATGAAAATGACTATTCACCTCTGTGTATAATCAACAGCACACCAACGGAGGAACTCGCATGGATCAATTACTGGCAATACGCGCTTTCGCCCGCGTGGTCGAAGCGGGAAACTTTACCCGGGCGGCGGATTCGCTGGAGATGCCCAACGCGACATTGAGCAAACTGGTGCAGGAGCTGGAAGCACATCTTGGTGTGCGGTTATTGCAGCGCACTACACGCCGCGTAATGGTGACGCCGGAAGGGCGTGACTATTATGAAAAAACCACCCGTATACTTCGCGATCTCGACGATATCGATGGTTCGTTCAATGCCGCGCGCGGCACGCCAGGCGGGCAGCTTCGCGTCGATATTGGCGGTTCTACGGCGAAAGATGTATTGATCCCTGCCCTGCCGGATTTTCTGGCGCGCTATCCGGATATTCGCCTCGACTTAGGCGTTGCCGACCGCACGGTGGATCTGATTAGCGATAATGTGGATTGCGTGATCCGCGGCGGGCCACTGGATAGCTCATCGCTGATTGCCCGCCGTATTGGCTCTGCCACGCTCATTACCTGCGCAACGCCGGAATATCTGAAAACATTTGGTACACCGGCCTACCCGGAAGAGCTAAAAAACGGCCACCGGCTGGTCAGCTACCTTTCGCCGCAAACCGGCAGAGCGTTTCCGTTGCGTTTTGAGCGCGATGGCGAGAAAACCGAAATCAAAGTGGCGCACCGGATTGGTATTAATGAGAGCAACGCACATCTCGCCGCCGGGATGGCGGGGCTGGGGATTATCCAGACCTTCAGTTATTCACTCGGTGCCGCGCTAAAAGCGGGTACGCTGGTGGAGATCCTGCGGCCATGGCGGCCAGAGCCGTACCCTTTTCATGTGGTGTATCCGCAAAACCGCCACGTTACGCATCGTCTGCGGGTGTTTATTGACTGGCTGCTGGAGATATTTCCCCAGCGGGTGGGAAAATAACCGCGAAATAATCCGCAACAACGTTGTCCTGAATCTGCTTATTCGCACGCAAAAGCGCCAACTCAGCGATAACGCGTATCCGCGGCTGCGGTTGGCAGCAATGCTATGGTGATATTGAACGGTGAATTTATCGTGCCGCGCGTTTTCTCGCAGGCTGAACGTCTTAAAAAATAGGATAGGGATAAGGCCAGGCAGTTTCGGTTTAATATCCTTAATACCCGCGAACAGGATAAAACCGACACTTCATCATTTATGCGACACGCGGCATGCGCCACAACGCGCGATATCCAGCCACGCAATTATTACTGTATGTAATTAAAAGATGAGTATGAAAAAGGAACCTCAACTGACGGTCAATAAGGTGGGTTTTTATGATTTCCGATATCAACTGGAGCGTGCCGAGCCTGCTACCAATCGAGAATATTCTCAATAGCGTCTGGCGCGGACAAAATTTCTTAGCGACATATTGTGGAAAGACCTGAGCTAACCATATGGGTTCATGTTTAATGAAGCATTTAGCCGCGCTGAAATTGCCGCTTGCGCTAACGCAAATCCAAAAGAAAAAACGCGCCAGTTCCGCGATAACGTTTACCGTTTCAAACAAGCGCTATACCTGTAATGACTCCTTGTTAAGAAAAATCTACACCTGACAAGCGAAAGTCAATGCAAAGATATAGGTTATTTCGTGATGAACAAGCGGCATTAACTAACGATTCCGATAAAAATAACCCTTAAATTCTGTGGCTTTTTTTAATGCCGCATTGGTACTAAATTACCCTGAGCAAGATACTTCCAAAGTCATAGGGTTGCACAATCACATATATATTTGCTAAAACCTATAATTCCGTATTGATTTTTATGTCGTTATCACTAAAAATTAATTCCGATAGATTATTCATTTTTCCGCACACGGAGTGACGCTATGTCAGAAGCACTTAAATCACTTAATAACATTCGCACCCTGCGAGTTCAGGCCCGTGAGCTTACCCTTGAAGCTCTTGAAGAGATGCTTGAAAAACTGTCAGTTGTTGTTGAAGAACGTCGTGAAGAAGAATCTTCTCTACGTAAAGAACAAGAAGAGAAAGAAGCCAAGCTGGCTGCGTTTCGTCAAAAACTGCTGGATGAAGGTATCGATCCAACCGAACTTTTATCCTCGCTGAAAGGACAAACGACGAAATCAAAATCTGTTCGTGCACCACGCCCTGCCAAATATAAGTATATTGATGAAGACGGCACGGAAAAAAGCTGGACCGGCCAGGGCCGCACGCCGAAAGTGATTGCCAAAGCACTGGAAGATGGTAAAAAACTGGAAGATTTTGCCATCTAAAAATAAAGGGTTTGTCTTTATCCCACCCTGCATTTTTATCGCTTTCTAACGCAACATCTGCATGCGTTATTGTTCCCCGCCGCCCCGGCGGGGATTCTGTTTTTGTTGTTCAAAAGACCACTTCAGCCTGCACACCAAAACTTATTTGATAATCCTTACCGTCGTTAAAGCTCTGGCTATCGATCTCATGCTCTAACGCTTTCAGGTAAGTACTATAGAGGCGAAGTTCCGGTCGGGAATTAAGAATGCTGGTATCCACTTTATACACCTGCGCCAGCGTCACCTTATAACCAGATTCATCCGATGTGGAATTATTGACACGATTTTTGTGCGTGAAATACCCCAACTCCAGCGCCGTCTGCATGTTTTGATTCCAGATCCATGACGGACGAATAACCGCACGCGCGGTGGTAAAGTCCGTATGCGCCCCGGTATATGTCGAGTAAAGATCGTGGCCGCGACCATACACCAGCGCGTGCGCCATGATAATCTTCTCACCCAGATAGATCTCCCCCTGATCCACTAACCGCCAGCCAATACCGCCGCTGTGAATACCGTAGTAAGAACTATTGTAATCAAAATCAGGATTGGCGCTGGAAATATTCATAAACTGGCTGGCAAGGGAGTTATTTGCCACTTGCAGCGTCAATTCATTTGAGCCTTTCAGAATGGGCTTACGCAAAATCGCCTGCCCAAGCCAGGAGGATTTCACCTGATAATAATCATTATCCGCCTGCGCTTTTTTCTGCTCATCCGTCTGGTTAGCAAACGCATATTTCGCGCCAAGCTCCAGCGTCGTATTTTCCGTGACAGGAAGATTCTTGTAGCGAACTTCAGCGATATTGACGTTAACCTGCGTGGTATCGCTACAATTGGAAGAACCCGCCGCACAGACTGTGCTGTAGTTATCAATATCGTTACGCGTTATTGCCATACTGAGTGCGCCAACCGGCAGCTTCCAGTTTTCTATCCCTACGCCTGCACCGGAAAGTGTGCGATTGCTTTTCCAGTCCAGAAGCTGAATTTCATACTGTGGCAGCGTATGTTTCCCCACCCAGACCGAAGCCTCCGGCGCAAAAGGAAGTAGCCCGTTGCCTTCAACATAGAGCTTACTCAGTTTGCCCATACCGCCGCCCGACATCCCTTTTTCAAAGGACTCATTACTCTGGGTTAACCCGAGATCGCCCTCAAATTGCACGTTCGCCCAGATAGATTTGTCGCCATCGCGCCATGCCCGTTTTTTTAATGACAAGTTGTACCAACCGTCATATTCGTTACCAAAACGCCCCAGCGAGCCCACTGCCCAGGATTTCGGTCCGCCATTGGTGGTGGTTGCCCAACCTGAGCGGAAATAACCGGAATATTTAAAGCCGGTATCGTCCTGCACATATTGGCTTATTTTTTTCAGTGTCCCAGGCGATAGCTCCGGATCCGCTTTCGCTTGCGCTGCCGAAGCCTGCACCGTCGCAGTAGATTGCGCCGCAGGCGCGGCTGACGAGGCAAGGTTGCGTTGCTGCGCGCGATCTTTTTCTTCATAGGCTTGCAGTTTCTGCTGCGTAACGCGCAACTGCGCTTCCAGCGCCGCCATGCGCTGTTCAAGCGTTAGCTGCTGCGCCGTTGCCCCGCTGCCCGCGCCGTAACAGGATAATAACGCCACGGCAATACATGTCTTTTTAGAAATTATGTTGTTTACCTTCATGAGTTCCCCTCGGTATTGCCCCCAAAAAACAAAAAGACCCGCAACCGACGGAAAACACGCCGTCAGTTGCAGGTCTCGCCTGAATAAAATCAGTAACGTCCTGTGGGGGTAGATCACTTAACGCATAAACACGTTTTCACAGCTTGCGGCGACAACCGCCCCCGCCGCAAATAACCTCCCGTTCGCCGCGAGAGTTACACCAATAGCGCCATTACCGGCTCGCCAAAACGGGACTGGGGTTTATCGCTAATGTGGAATTCGCGCCAGGCTTCGCTGTTGGTAATGACCACCGGCGTCACCGTGTCATAACCCGCCTGTTTAATTTCATCGAGATCGAAGGTCAGCAGAAGCTGGCCTTGTTTGACTTCATCGCCTTCATTCACCTGCATATGGAAATATTGCCCCTCGAGTTGCACGGTATTAATCCCGACGTGGATCAGGATTTCCGCACCCGCCGTGGAGCGAATGCCAATGGCATGACCGCTGGCGAAGGTGCTGGCGATATGGCCGTCGACCGGAGAATAAATCCGTCCCTCATCCGGAATAATGGCAAAGCCCGGCCCGACAATACCGGCCGAAAAGACCTTATCATCCACTTCTGTCAGCGGAATTACCGCGCCAGAAACCGGCGCGGTAATCTGCTCAGGTGCCAGCGCAACGGTTTTCGGCATCACCGGTTGATGCGCGGCATGCTTTTTTCCATCCGCAGACACGACAGGCATCGCTTGCACGGAAGGTTCGTCAAAACCCACGATCAGCGTCAGCACCAGGCTGCCAATAAACGCCACGGCACAGCCGATAAGAAAACCGATAAAACCGTCGCCGTAGAAGATAGGCAGCGTCAGCAACCCAGGCATCCCCATTGAAATCGCCGAGCTTTTGGCATATCCCACCACCGCACCGCCAAAGGCCGCCGCGATCACCGCGCAGATAAACGGTTTTTTCAGCTTCAGGGTGACGCCGTAGACGCCCGGTTCGGTAATGCCGAACAACGAGGCGATAAAAGTACTGCCCGCCAGCGCTTTCAGCTTTTTGTCTTTCGCGCGCAGCATTACCGCCAGCAACGCACCGGACTGGGCGAAAACCGAGGGGCTGGAGGCAGCTTTAAGAAAGCTGTGTCCCATTACCGAAATGTCGTTGATAAAGACGGTAACAAAGCCCCAGTGCACGCCGAAAATCACCAACACCTGCCAGGCGGCAGCCATCAGCGCACTGGCGATAATCGGGTTGAAGCCGTAAATCGAAACAAATAAAGACGCGACAAACTCACTGATAGAAATGCCAATCGGCCCGATGGTCATTAACGTAAGCGGCACCATCAGCGTCAGCAGGAAAAACGGCGTCAGAATATTGCGCACGCTTTCATGAATATGCCGATTGAGAAAGCGCTCAATGATCGACATCAGCCAGACGCTGAAAATAATCGGGATCACCGAACCGGTATATTTCATCATCACCACTGGCAGGCCAAAAAAGCTCACCGGCTGGCCGCCATCAAATAGCCCTTGAATAGTCGGGTAAATAAGTGCGCCGGCAATCGACACGGCAACAAAAATATTGGTTTCAAATTTGCGCGCCGACGTGATGGCTAACAGCATCGGCAGAAAATAGAACAGGCTGTCGGAGGCGGCATGCAAAATAATATAGGTGCTCTCTTTATTGCTCAGCCATCCGGCCGCCAGCACAATCGCCAGCGCGCCTTTTAGTACACCGGCTGCGGCCATCGCACCTAATAATGGCGTGAAAATTCCGGCCACCAAATCGATCAAACGACCTAACAGCGAGGCTGTATTTTGCGCCGGTTCCGCAGGTTGTTTCTTTTTATCATCCTCCAGTAATCCGGAGATGGCGCCAAACGCGCGGAACACGTCCGGCACGCGGTTGCCAATCACCACCTGTAACTGGCCGGAGCCATTCACCACGGTAATGACGCCGTCCAGCGCTTCGAGCTCTGCCAGCCGCACTTTACTGCTATCGATAATTTTAAAGCGTAAACGCGTCGCGCAATGTACCAGCGTCGCAACGTTGCTCTCCCCACCTACCAGCTGCAGAATATTTTCTGCCAGTACTTTGTTATTCATAATGAGACTTCCCGTTTCACAAACGACAGTAATAATCAGGACACCCTGGTGTTGCCTGCATCCGCTGGCCAGCTGGAAAAAAGCAAAAAAAAACCTGGATAAAATAGTGTGTAAACACACTGCTTTATCCAGGTCTCGCCCAGAATTTCTCTGGTGACGTCCTTAACTAACGCCCTCTTTCTAACAAGCCGCGCAGGCAATTACCACCGCAAATGATCAATTTGTGAAAATCATCACGCAAATAGCGTTGCCACGGAATTGAACAGCCAGGCAAATACAGAACTCCGGTCACATTTATCAAAATTATGCATTGTCTACCTGAACGACGCTCTTTATAACCATGCCCACAGGACGTTACATCACCTTTGGCGAAACCTGCTTTCCGTTGCTCCACCAGGCAACGGAAAGCAGGTTTTTTTGTTTTTTAAGAGAGGGAAAAACATAATGTCACTTCCAAAAACGCTATTAAGCACCTTACTGGCGCTCTCCCTTGGCGCGGCCAGCACTACCCTACAAGCCGCTACCGAACAACCCGTGACCGGAAAAACCCGCATCCTGATTTTGTCTGATATCGGCAACGAGCCCGATGATTCGCAATCGCTGGTGCGTTTTTTGGTGTACAGCAATGAGTTTGATGTCGAAGGGCTGGTCGCCACCACCTCCACCTGGCTGCGTGACAAAGTGAACCCGCAGATGATGCTCAAACGTATTGATGCCTATGAACAGGTGCTGCCGAATTTACGCAAACATGCCAACGGTTACCCCAGCGCTGATGCGCTGCGCGACGTCGTGCGTGCTGGTCGCGCCGGTTACGGCATGGATTATGTCGGCGCGGGAAAATCCACGCCGGCGTCACAACTGATAATCAACGCCGTGGATAAACACGATGCGCGCCCGTTGTGGATTGATGTCTGGGGCGGCGCGGTCGATCTGGCGCAAGCGCTATACGACGTGCGGGCGACGCGTTCACCGCAAGAGGTGGCGGCGTTCGTGAAAAAGATCCGTGTGTATGCCATTTCCGATCAGGATAATACCGGCGAGTGGATCCGCGCGCAGTTCCCGGATCTGCGTTATATCACCAGTATTCATGCATGGAATGATTACTTTATTGCCACCTGGACAGGCATGTCGTCGCGTTATGCCGAAGGCGGCGATATGCGCCAGGTGAACAACGACTGGCTGGCGAAAAATATACGCAACCGGGGCCCGCTGGGTGCGCTTTACCCGGCAATCGAGTACACCATGGAAGGCGATACGCCCTCGTTTCTCTACTTATTGAATAATGGGCTGAATGCGCCGGAACACCCGGAGTATGGCGGCTGGGGTGGGCGTTATGCAGCGGTCAATCCTGATAGTCGCAGCGGTTTGCGCACCAGCACCTCGGATACCGTGACCGGCGTTGACGGCAAAAGCCGCCGCACTGCCAGCGCCACTATCTGGCGCTGGCGCGAAGCGTTTCAGAATGATTTTGCCGCGCGGATGGCGTGGAGCATTACCCCGGAGGTGAAAAAGGCGAACCACAACCCGCAGTTGGTGCTCAACGGTAAACCCGGAACGGAGATAGTGACATTGCAGGTGAAGCCCGGCGAGGTGGTGACGCTGTCGGCGAAAGGCTCGCATGACCCGGATAACAACCGCCTGAGTTACCGCTGGTGGCAGTATAAAGAACCCACCGCGACCAGCATGGGCATCCATTTCGCACCAGAACTGACGCTGGAGAACGGTGATTCAATCAATGCCCGTTTTACCGCACCACAGGTTAAAACGGCGACGCCGTTCCACATCATTTTGCAGGTGCAGGATGATGGCACGCCGCCACTTTTCGCCTACCGCCGCGCGATTGTCACCGTGACGCCATAAGCGCTAAATGCCGGATGGGTGTAAGCCACATCCGGCATCTCTTGCGCTCACATTACGGCGCTAAGATTGCCCCATTACTGCTGATCACATCGCGATACCAGAAGAAGCTTTTCTTACGCCGACGCGCCAGCGTGCCATTCCCGGCATCATCGCGGTCCACATAGATAAAGCCATAGCGTTTCGACATTTGCGCGGTTCCGGCGCTGACCAGATCAATCGGCCCCCAACTGGTATACCCCAGCAGTTCCACGCCATCTTCAATCGCCTCTCTGACCTGCACCAAATGTGCCTGCAAATACTGGATGCGGTAATCATCTTCAATTGTGCCGTCCGCGGCGGGAACATCTTTCGCCCCCAGACCGTTCTCCACAATAAACAGCGGTTTCTGGTAACGATCGTGCAATTCATTAAGCAAAAAACGCAGCCCTTGCGGATCTATCTGCCAGCCCCATTCGGAGCTTTCAAGGTACGGGTTGGGGATCATGCGCATAATATTGGTGCGCGAGCTTTGATAGAGCTCCGGCTGTGCGGCGGCGCAACCGCTCATGTAATAGCTGAACGAGATGAAATCGACCGTCTCTTGCAGATCCCGCTCATCCTGCCCGGTGATAGTGAGCGTAATATTGTTTTCGCGGAAAAAGCGGCCAATCCACGCCGGATACGCACCACGCGCCTGAACATCGCCAAAAAACAGCCAGTCGCGATTGACACGCTGCGATTGCAGCACATCTTCTGGTTTACAGGTCATCGGGTAACGAATGCCACCCAGCAACATGCTGCCGATTTTGGCATCCGGGATGATTTCATGGCAGGCTTTTACCGCGCGGGCGCTCGCCACCAACTGATGATGAATGGCCTGATAGATCTCCTGCTTGCTTCGCTCACCCGCAAGCCCGACGCCGGTAAACGGCGCATGCAATGCCATGTTGATTTCGTTAAACGTCAGCCAATATTTCACCTTATGGCGATAGCGGGTTAAGACCGTGCGCGCGTAGCGCTCGAACAGATCGATCACCTTCCGGCTGCTCCAGCCGTCATAGTTTTTCACCAACCCGTAAGGCATTTCGTAGTGTGACAGTGTGATCAACGGCTGGATGCCATAGCGCGCCATTTCATCAAACAGCCGATCGTAAAAAGCCAGCCCCTCTTCATTTGGTTCGCTTTCATCACCATTCGGGTAGATGCGCGTCCAGGCAATCGAGGTACGCAGCACTTTAAATCCCATCTCGGCAAAGAGCTGAATATCTTCCGGGTAGCGGTGGTAAAAATCGATGGCCATATCTTTAATACCGGTGCTGTTCGCGTCACGTTCAACGACATTACCGTGTATTCCCTGCGGTTGCAGATCGGAAGTGGAAACCCCTTTTCCTCCCTCGTTCCATGCGCCTTCGACCTGGTTTGCGGCAACTGAACCGCCCCAGAGAAAACCTTCGGGAAATCTCATTTGCATCGTTACTTTCTCCTTTGTCTTGCCGTCGTTAACCACCGCTCAGGCGATTGATATGAATTGTCAGGAACATCACTTCATCGGTGGTGAGCTGGCACTGGTAATTTTTTTCAACATAATCATTAACTTTCATCGCACAGGCGTAGGCGGCCGGCATCATGCTGGTGATCCCCTGATAGATACTGTCGTCGCCGTGCGCGACGGTATTGCGGTGCAGCAAACGCAGTGCAAAAAATTTGAGGTGTGTGATAAGCCGCTGATAATTTAGCGATTCTTCGTCATAGGTCAGGTGCAGATCGTACTTCAGGATTGTCAGCACATCTTTAATGATGGTGGCGCTCTGCATGGTGCTTTGCATGTCGCTGTTATTTTTGGCGTTCGCCAGATGCAGTGCGATAAAGCCGGCTTCATCCTCCGGCAGGCTAATGCCGAGTTTAGTGTTGATAAGCTGCAATGCCTCAAGCCCCACCGCATATTCCTGGGCATAAAACCGTTTAATGTCCCACAGTAAAAAGTTCTTAATGACCAGCCCGTTGGCTTGCCGCTGGATAGCAAAATTTAAATGATCGCTTAACGCCAGGAACAGTGTGTCCTGCACCGTGATCGCCAGCCGCTGCTGAGCCAGCGTAATGATCTGCTGCGTGACAGCCAGGTAAGGGGGCGGAATTTCCGCCAGAAGTTGCGAAAGGACGTCCGCCAGCCCTTCCGACTTTTTGACGAACTGGCTTTCAATCTGGCTACTGTCGACCTTATCGCCCTGTCGTTTGCCAAAACCAATGCCCCGCCCAATGGCTACGATCTCTTCATGCTTTGCATTGGTGAGCAGGACAGCGTTATTGCTGAGTATTTTTTCTACTTTCATTTCAGCTTTCTCACTGTTAATCCTGATGTCTTTTCCGGGAGCAAGCGCCCGGAAAAAAAGCAAAAAAAAACCTGACTCCATTACCGCCACACTTAGCAGCAATGGAATCAGGTTTCGCTCAGTTTTCTTCTGATTACGCCCTGGGAACCCTTATAACGAATCGGACAAGGCGGCTCAAGCCTTCAAAACAGGAACTGTGATGATAATCATGGATGTGTGATCAGTATCCTGATAACCGTGCAATCCGTTGCAGGCTTATACATATATTTTTTGCTATCGGCGGAAATATTTTACCGGGAACATTGACAATCCGCAGAATAAAATAATATTGAATTCGAATCCTTGGCCTGTATAAATGCCATCAAAAATTAATCGCTAAGCTGTTGCGTTTTATCTAATAAATAAAAATTATTACGACTCGCTAAACAGGCTTGTTTTAATAGACCGGACTCTAATTGCAAACCAGGTTCGCAACACAACTGATATATATATTTTTCCAGCAAAGAAGGCGCCGATTGCTCGCCAAAACAGCATGCAGGTTCGCATCCATCACTACAGGCCAGGCACTTCTCATAAGCCTCGATTAACACCCAGCCCTGAACCAGCGTTAACACCGGAGCAGACTGTAATTCCAGCAGGCAGTCACTGACATAAAACGAGTAAGCTTCAAGGGCTGTGCGGCTTGTCGCCTCCATATCGCGCTTTTTTAGTAGCCGCCATATCCTGCCAAAATGACGGACGTGTATGCGGTGAGTATGATCCAAAAACCATGCTTTCGTGAAAGGAGAGCGGCTGTAAGTGTGCTTATCTCCTTCATTATCAGCGAATATATTGCAGACGCCCCTGTTCGCTAAAAATAATACCAGAGACATCTTTTGCAGTTCAGAAATATAAGATTTATTCATTGCTTCACAAAAGAATATAAGAATTTACTGTAGCACCCATAATCAATAATACATTTTACATGAAACTTTGCCACAAAGATTTCAATGTTACTTAATAAAAATTTGTTACCCGTATCCCAAAAACAATACTTAAATAAAACGCAAACTAATGTTTTCTTAATAAAGAGACTTAAAGCGGAGCAAATGGGTAGAGTTTGCACAAACCAGCATAAAGTAGAGGGTTATTGTACAGGCATTCAGCGAATGCCCGTGGTAACTGCAAGGCGATTCCCCTGAGCCTCTTAAAGTTGTTTACGCAAAAAAATCCGGCTGGTTCCCTCAGGGAGGCAATCTATCCGGCCAAACTCTTCCCACCCATTCTTTTTATAAAACTCTGGCGCCTGGAAACTGATGGTGTAAAGGAAACCGG
This sequence comes from Kosakonia pseudosacchari, assembly GCF_900184035.1. Classification (GTDB taxonomy): domain Bacteria; phylum Pseudomonadota; class Gammaproteobacteria; order Enterobacterales; family Enterobacteriaceae; genus Kosakonia; species Kosakonia pseudosacchari. The sequence continues at coordinate 101,371 of NZ_FXWP01000013.1, read as the reverse complement.
AGATACAGCCGCGCTTTCGCCCTTCCGCTTCAAACTGCCGCAGTAGTGTTTCGCCTAAACGTTGCCCACGAAGCACTTCCGGAAGATAAACCAGATCAATAAACAGCAACCCCAGAGAAGTACGGCCAATCATCCCGCCAATGACTTCACCGGTTTTTGCATCTTTAACCAATACGCTCAAAGGTTTACGATCGTTGATACCGGTGATTTCATCATTAAAAGCATTCAGTCCTTGTTCCACCTGGAAAAAATTAGCCGCGACCGCCTGATCTGAAACGCTAACCACATAATTTGCCATGACTTCCCCCGCACGAAAGCACGCATAGATTCCTTGATTTGCACCAATAAAGATGAAAATTCAGTGCAAAACTCCCGCTAAAGCTTATTTAAATCATACCGTTATCTTTGTTAACCACTTTTTGCTCAAAGTCAGGCTCCCGGCGTGTTCATTGATAGAACCGGTCCCTGGGATTAACCGTTGTAAACAGAAAAAAGAAGGAAAAAAAGTGAAAATTAAAGCATTAGCGCTCAGCGTACTCTCTGTCACCCTGCTGGCCGGATGTGCGGGAACCAGCACGCACCCGGTAAAAGCCTCCAACGGTACAACACTGGAGGTTGCCACCATTTTTAGCCCGCTTGAAATGAATAACAATCGCTATCCTGATGTGAAACTGCGTGAAGTAAGCCCCGCCCATGCGGGCGCCGGCATGGGGCTTTCGCTGCTCAGTGCCGCGCTTGGTGGCGGTGCGGGCAGTGGCGATGCTTTTGATAAAAATAGCTATAAAGGCACCACAATAGATTCCATGCCGGAACCGACATCGCGCTATTTAAGCCCAAAAGCTGAAGTGAAAATTCGCGAATGGCTCGATAAGCAGGGTGGTAATTATGTCTACAAACAGCCGCTGTATATCGCCGCAGCGCAGTGGTCGCTGGTCTACACCGATATGTCTGCGGGCAACAGTAATTATGATCTGGCCTACCGCGTGTTGTTCTATAAACGCGCAGAAGATGGCAATGTGCTGAGCACTTTTGTGAAAGCGGAATGTGCGCCAACGGTGAAAACCGCGCCGCTGGCCGACTGGCGGGCGAATAATTACCAAAAAGTGACGCAGGAAACGCAGAAAATGATGGATGCGTGCCTGCTTGAACTGGAAAACCAACTGCCACGACTGTTGAAGAAATAATCTGAAAAAGCCGCAAATAACTGCGGCTTTTCTTCCACTCTGTATTGATGCCTCTGGTTCGTGCCAAACAGCAGTGTTATACCATTGCTGGCAGCAATAAATAGTATGCTAATGATGGCACGGATGGCCATACGCACTGGTTTGGAGTCAGAGAGGGATTTTCAGATGAGCAACTCTATTTTTATTTCCAAAAGAATGCGCAACTTCATTTTACTGGCGCAGACGAAAAGCATTGCCAGAGCGGCAGAAAAAATACACATGACGGCGTCGCCGTTTGGCAAAAGCATTGTCTCGCTGGAAGAGCAGATTGGTTATCCGCTCTTTACCCGCAAAGATAACAGTATCCGTTTGAATAAAGCCGGGCAGGAACTTTATCAGAAACTTTTCCCGGTTTATGAACGCTTATCAGCAATTGAAAATGAACTTCACTCTTCCGCCCTGCGTTCGCGCAAAATCGTGATTGGCGTCGACAATACCTATCCCACCATTATTTTCGATCAGCTGCTAAGCCTGGGGGATAAATATGACAATATCAGCACCCAGGCTATCGAATTCAGCGACAACGGCGTGATTGACGACCTGCTTGGCCACCAGCTTGATTTTATTATTTCGCCCCAGCAGGTTTCCCCGCGTGTTCTGGGTCTGGAGAACCTCACCGCCACCGAGTTGCCTCCGCTGCGTCTGGGGTTTTTGGTTTCCCGCCGCTACGAGCAAAAACAGCCGCAGGAGTTGTTGCGTGAACTCCCGTGGTTGCAGATGCGCTTTCAGAACCGCGCAAATTTTGAAGCCATGCTCGATTCTCACATGCGCCCTTGCGGGATCCATCCAACCGTTATCTACCGGGCCTACAGTTTTATGGCGAAGATCAGCGCGGTGGAACGCGGGCAGTTTCTTACCGTGATCCCCTATTTCGCATGGCATCTGGTTAACCCCAACACACTGCGATATTTCGATGCGCCAAACGGCCCGATGTATATGCAGGAATATCTCTATTCGTTGAAAAACCATCGATATACCACCGAAATCTGTCAGTGTATTAATGACGATCGCGACGATCCGTGTGGTTTAGCCGAGCATCGATCCTGTGTTCAGTAAATTAGTGTGCAATTCGAATACGCGGCTAAGATCGTGATGAAGATGCCCGCCGGGAGCGGTTTCCAGATAGCGATGAAGGTAATCCCGGTAGTGTGGGTGTGCGCAGTTATCGATAATGGTGCGGGCACGTTCAATGGGCGACAACCCGCGCAGATCGGCGATGCCCTGCTCCGTAATGATCACTTTGACGCTATGCTCGCTGTGATCAACATGGCTGCACATCGGCACAATGGTAGAAATTTTCCCCTCTTTGGCAATCGAGGGCGCCATAAATATCGACAAATAAGCATTACGCTCAAAGTCTCCGCTGCCACCAATACCGTTCATCAGGTTAGCGCCCACGACGTGTGTTGAATTGGCGTGCCCGTAAATATCAAATTCCAGCCCGACATTCAGCGCTATTACTCCAAGCCGGCGGATAATTTCAGGGTTATTGGAAATCTCCTGTGGTCGCAACACGATACGCTCGGCGAAAAAATCCATGTTGTCGTAAATGTTACGCAGCGTCTTGTCGGAAACGGTCAGGCTGGATGCGCTAACGCCGAGGATTTTTCCTGTTTCAAGTAAATGCGCCACCGACTCCTGTAACACTTCGGAGTACATCATAAAAGCCGGGATATCCGGTCTTTCACCGAGCCGCGCCATCACGGCATTATTAATATTGCCTACGCCGCTTTGTAACGGCAGAAACTCGCGTGGAATACGCCCCTGCGCCATTTCCTGGAGCAGGAATGTCACGACATTGTCGGCAATTTGCTGGCAGACAGGTTTTGCACCATCCAGCACATTGCCAGCATCCGGTAATTCGGTATCCACCACAGCCACAATTTTTTGCGGTTCCACCTGCACATAGTGCAAGCCAATTCTGTCCAACGCGCTAAAAATAGCGACACTGTGGCGATACGGCGGCGCCCCAGGCGTGGCTATATCGGCGAGTTCAGCCACCCGCGGGCTGTGGTAGTGATTAAGCTCAATAATGATTTTTTTCGCTTTTCGCAACCAAGTCGGCGCATTGCCAATCCCGCTGGAAAGCCAGATTTTGCCATCGGATGTCAACGCAGAGGCTTCGATCACCGCGATATCAATATCACCAAAAAAGCCGTAGTTCACCATCTGCGCAACTTCACTCAAATGCAGATCTACAAACTTAATCTGCCCCTGGTTGATTTTTTGTCGCATTCCGGATGCGGACTGATACGGCGCGCGCCAACTGACCGCATCCGCCTCCGATAAGGCATCATCAGCCGCCGTGCTGATGGACGCGCCGGTCAGCAAACGAATTTGAAAAGGCTGCTGCATTTGATGCAGCTCCCGTGCCCGACGAGCGATGGCGGCGGGAAGTGCTTTGGGCGAACCTGCCGCAGTAAAGCCACTGAAAGCCACCATATCATCGTGCTGGATGATTTCTGCCGCTTCGTTGGCGCTCAGCCGGGGCCAGGATTGTTTCATTGTCGTCTCCGTTAATCAGCGCCCAAGGAAGTTCGGTTTGCGTTTTTCCATAAACGCGCTCATTCCTTCCTGATAATCCCGGCTGTCATAAACGGCGCGACGCATCCCCTGAATACGTTCAAATTCGTCGGAATTCATGGTGTGTGCTTCGCCAAGCACGCGTAGCTCTTCTTTAATGACCGCAATGGCAAGCGGTGCCTTTTCCGAGATCTGATGCGCCATCTGCAAGGTGAAATCTTCCAGATCGCTGGCGTCGACAACATGGTTCAGAATGCCAACCTCCCGAGCCCGCTGCGCCGTGATGGGTGCCGCAGTGAAAATCAGCTCTTTAACGATATGGAACCCGGCATCGCGCGTCAGGTTATGGATGCCGACCAGGTTATAAGGAACGCCGAGATTAACAGGCGTCATAGAGAAAGTTGAAGAACTGGCGGCAATGATCAGATCGGAACTCATGATCATTTCAAACGCCCCTCCCCAGACGCTTCCTTCCACCATGGAGATCACGGGCTTGGGATATTTTTGGATCATGCGGGTGATCTGGCGCAGCGGGTCATCATAAGAGAGCGGATCGCGCCGCCCCGAAGGTAACTCATGTATATCATGCCCGGCGGAGAAGACTTTCGCGCCGCGAGGCGCTCGCAGGATCACGCAACGGATCTCCGGCTTGTTAAGATCCTCAAGCGCTCGCATTAAATCATCAATAAACACTTTGCTGAGCGCATTAAGCTTGCGCGCGTAATTAAACTCAATGACAGCCACTTTTTGAATAATGTTTACAATCACATACTCATACGACATATCAGTTCCTTTTTACTTTGCAAAATAGTGATGCTGAAGGTATTCACGGATGTGCTGTAAACCTGTTCGCGGTGCTTGCTGCTGATTTTTCACTTCATCAAGCGTTTGGTTAAAATCTTCGCGGAAAGCACGGTGGGCATAAAGCTGGCGCATTGCCTCCTCTTCCACCTGTTTTCGTAGCCATGCCACGGTCTGCTGCTGGCGCAATAACTGAAGACGGCCACTTTTTGTCATCACATCGTAGAAATGAACAATGGTCTGCCAGACTTCCTCCATGCCGTGCTTTTCCAGTGCGCTACAGCTCAACACCGCCGGTCGCCACTGCGGATATTTGTGACGAACGATAGCAAGCGCGCTGTCGTAAATTTGCCGGGCGATGGCGACTGCCGCGCGGTTGTCGCCATCATCTTTGTTGATAACAATGATATCGGCCATTTCCATGATGCCTTTTTTGATGCCTTGTAACTCATCGCCGCCACCAGCGATTTGTAGCGAAACGAAGCAATCAACAACACCTGCGACCTCCGTTTCAGACTGGCCAACACCAACTGTTTCCACTATCACCACATCGTAATTAGAGGCTTCGCACAGCAGTATCAATTCACCGACGTGCGGACTGATACCGCCTGTAGCACCGCCGGAAGGCACCGGCCTAATAAACGCCGCATCGGCTCTGGCCAGTTCCGTCATGCGGGTTTTATCACCCAGCAAACTGCCGCCGCTGAGTGGGCTACTAGGATCGACCGCAATGACCGCCACCCGTTTGCCAAAGTCAACGAGCATCATGCCAAAGGTATTAAGAAAGGTACTTTTCCCGGCACCGGGTGTCCCGGTGATACCAATGCGTATTGCCTTACCCGTCTCAGGCATAATCATGTCCAGCAAGTGTTGGCTCAGCCTCTGATGTCGTGAAAGCTGACTTTCCACCAGCGTCATAGCCTGTGCGAGCGCGACGCGATCGCCCGCGCGCAACCGCCGAACACATTCATCAAGGGTTTGTTCATTAATCATGGCGCTGACTAATCCGAGCCAGTACATCGCGCACGCTTTCCAGCATCGGCGTACCAGGGCCGTAAATGGCTGCCACGCCACGTTCACGCAGGAAGTCATAATCCTGTGGCGGGATCACGCCGCCGGCAATCACGCAAATATCCTCACGGCCATATTTTCTTAACTCGTTGATTAATTCAGGGATCAGCGTCTTGTGGCCTGCTGCCAGTGACGATGCACCAATGACATGCACATCATTTTCCACGGCCAGCCTGGCAATCTCTTGCGGTGTAGAAAACATAGGGCTGAGATCGACATCAAAACCCACATCGGAATAAGCGCTGGCAATGACTTTTGCCCCCCGGTCGTGCCCATCCTGTCCCATTTTCACTATTAAAATGCGCGGACGACGACCATGCTCAGCCAGAAAATGTTGCGTTTGCGTGATGATGGCGTCGAATTCAGCCGCCGCTTTACTGTCCTGCTGATAGCTTTGCGTTATTATCCCCGTAACGCATTGGCTGGGGACCAGGTAGCGGTCAAACGCCACTTCCAGCGCACTGGAAATCTCGCCAAGCGTCGCACGCAATCGTGCGGCATGAATCGCCGCAGCAAGCAGATTTTCGTTGTGTTGGGCGGCGTGGGTCAGCGCGGACAGCGCATCGCGAACGGCAGCGGCATCACGCGTAGCGCGGATCTTTTCAAGTGCGGCGATTTGCTCGTTACGCACCTTCACATTGTCGATTTCCAGTACCGGCGTAACCGCTTCTTTATCGAGCTTGTATTTATTCACACCAACAATGGTGCGTTTCCCCTGGTCGATAAGCGATTGCTCGCGCGCGGAGGCTTCCTCAATCATGCGTTTTGGCAAGCCCGATTCGATAGCCTTCGCCATCCCTCCGGCATCATCTATCTGGCGGATAATTGCACGCGCCTCTTTGATGATTTGATCGGTCAGGGATTCGACATAATAGGAACCGCCGAGCGGATCGACGGTACGGCAAATCTCCGCCTCTTCCTGCAAGATAATTTGCGTGTTACGCGCAATACGCGCCGAAAAATCCGTCGGTAGCCCCAGCGCTTCATCAAACGCATTGGTATGCAGAGACTGGGTACCGCCAAGCGTTGCGGCGAGCGCTTCAATAGTCGTGCGAACAATGTTGTTGTAAGGATCCTGTTCCGTCAGGCTCCAGCCGGATGTCTGGCAATGAGTGCGTAGCGCCAGCGATTTCGGATTGGTCGCGCCAAATCCGCTAACGGCTTCGCTCCACAGATAGCGGGCCGCGCGCAGCATGGCGACATTCATAAACAGATCCATGCCAATACCGAAGAAGAAAGAGAGCCGCGGCGCGAAGTCATCTATTTTCAATCCTGCGGAAAGCGCGGCTTTTATATATTCAATGCCGTCAGCGAGGGTAAACGCGACTTGTTGAATACAGTTAGCCCCCGCCTCCCCCATATGGTAACCGCTGATGCTAATCGTATTAAATTGCGGCATATTGGCGGAACACCAGGCAATTATATCGGCAATAATCCGCATTGATGGTTTAGGTGGGTAAATATAGGTGTTGCGGCAGAGATACTCTTTTAAAATATCATTCTGAATCGTACCCGCTAAGTTTTCAGGAGAAACACCCTGCTCTTCCGCTGCAACAATATAAAATGCCATGATAGGTAAAACCGCACCATTCATTGTCATCGAGACCGACATTTTATCCAGCGGAATAGTGTCGAAGAGTATTTTCATATCTTCCACGGTATCGATAGCAACCCCCGCTTTTCCTACATCACCCGCTACGCGCGGGTTATCCGAGTCGTATCCCCGATGGGTTGGTAAGTCAAACGCAACGGAAAGCCCTTTCTGCCCGGCGGCGAGATTACGTCGGTAAAACGCGTTCGACTCCCTGGCGGTTGAAAACCCGGCGTACTGGCGTATCGTCCACGGTTGGGCGGTATACATGGTGGCGCGCGGCCCGCGCGTATAAGGCGGAAGACCCGGTAGCGTGCCGGTGCTTTCCAGTGCGTTCAGATCGTCAGGAGTATATAACGGCTTAATCGCAATGCCTTCTGGCGTCAGTTTGACCAGAGATTCAACGCTTTTTCCCTTACGACTGAGCTCTTTATTCGCGACATTTTGCCAGTCAGCCATTGTAGCCATAAATATCTCCATTATTCCAAACCAATAACTCACTGGGCAGAAATAGTAATTTCCACTATCAATGTTGTCGCCAGCAAAAAAAGACCTGCGACAATTCATTTTTTGCCGCAGGTTATATTCTGATTTTTATCACGCGCCGATTAATAGCGTGAGCACGTCGCTTATTTAATATTTATGGAAAAAGAACCGTTCAGTTGTTTCCTGTACATGATCATCAGGATTTTCTGCAATATCTCCAGCGACGTGCCTTATATAGTGATTTGGCCCGGAAAGTTGCGGGAAAGACGGAGCCGCCGAACTGGCAGTAGAGGCGAACGTTAAAAGAAGAAAAAACCAGGCTACGCTTAACTTTTTTCCCATCATGCCTATACCTTTCAAGAGAGAGTTAACAGGCAACATACTGAGAGAGAAAGCGTCAGTAAGTGTCAGGGATGTTCAAACCTGTCCCGGCAGTTGTAATCAGTCATGGGAAATGAAAGCCGAAGGAAACAAAAAAACCGCCCTCAGGCGGTATGGTTACAGGTCAGATTCTAACGCATCCTGAATCGCATCGGCGAGGGTGGCAACTTCTTGCGAGACGTTACGTAAATCCATCTGGCTACGAATGCCCGCGTTGGCCGTGGTTGCAGAAACCGCCGCTTTTGAAATTTCCAGCGCTGCCTGTACAGCTAACAAGCGCTTTCTGTTTTCTACCGCCTCATCCCCTGTCGCCCCATCAAGATCAAAATACCCTTCTAACATTACTTTCTCCTTCGGGTTTACCAGCAAAGACCAAGCATACACAGTTGAGCGAGAGGATGAAAACGTAAACACGTTGCGAGCAACCTCGTAAAACGGAGTTGTGACAATAAAGTAATAGATGCCGGGAACAGGCAGCCAGTGTGAAGCGTCAACGATAAAAGGAATTATCAGACAGGAGAGACTCTCTTCGGTGAGCGCGGTAAAAGCAGTTACCTGCCAGGTGGCAGCACTGAAGCTATGAAAAGGTAAAGAGTACGATGACATCACGGATAATTTTGCCTGGCGGTTCATTTACGCTTTATACCGTTTAAGAAGAAACGTTTATAACGCAGAGCGTTGGCTAAAATGTTGGCAAAAAAAAACCGCTCGGACAGAGCGGTAGAAGAACATCACCAGGGAAAATAGGGTTAACGATGATAGCGCGTTAACTATAGTTACTTTCTGTCGCTCTGCCAGTTCAAAAAGCATTAATTAAACCAATTACATAGAGAGCCACCACCTATCAGAAATCGATTACAAATGAGAACAATCTCATTGCCGCCAGATTAATAATTAGCAAACTAATATACGTAACGAATATGCATTTGCATCCCTCAGGAGCAGCCCGGATTTCCTATTCCTGAGGGTCTTTTCTTATTGAAATAATTCCCTGACCTCTGAAATGAAATGCGGAGAAAGATAATCCCCTCCTGAACGACTCATCCTGCGGCTCACGTAAACAACCCAGTGGCGAATGTAAGTCTGCATTAACGCCTCCTTTTCCCTTCATACTCCAGGCCTGTTATTTTCTGCGCGCCAACGGCCATTTCAGGTCTGCCCAATCACGCTATTCGCCGCTTCAATGCAGGCAAAAAAAATTTTTTATTGGTGGCCTTGAAAAAAGCATTGAAGGAATTATTTATATAAGCGGACAAGCAAAGCTTGCCTTTAAGTTGAACTTTTGAATGGATTATTCAGGAGGTTAAGTTATGGCACTCAAAACCTTGTCAGCACTCCCCGGTTTCACAGACTCTGTTTTTGCTGACCGTTTCAATCGTATCGACCGACTTTTCAGCCAGTTAACCGGCGACTCACCGGTGGCGTCATTACCTGCTTATGACCTGAAAAAAGTCGATGCAAGCAATTACCAGTTACACGTAAGCGTCCCCGGCTGGAAAGAAGACGAACTCGAAATCGAGACCGTCGGCGGGGTACTAAATGTATCAGGTAAACGCGCAGAAAATGAATCTCATGATGAGCAGAGCTGGATATACAAAGGCATTCGCCGCGCGGATTTCCGTCTGAGTTTTTCACTTCCGGAACATACCAAAGTAAGCAACGCAAAACTCGAAAATGGCATATTGCAGGTGTCCATTTATCAGGAAATTCCCGAAAGCGAAAAACCGCGCAAGATTGCCATTGAAAACACACAAAAAGCCATTGAACATCAGGCTTGATAGCTTTTCTTCTTTCTCTACGGCCCGCGCATGCGGGCCTTTTCTTATCTGTTCCTGATACGTAGTTTTACCGACACCATAAATTTTTCGCAGAAGGCGTAACCAGCAGAAGAGCGTTGTAATTCATTACTGTGACGCGCCCATCCTCGAGCGACAGCATGAAAAGCCACACGATTCTGGCGCTGTGGAAAAGGATTACGGGTAATATGCTCAGGGATAGTGTATGGTTGCAGGCCATTTATCAGGAAATACTCTATGCCACAACGCAAAGACTCAAAAAACAATCGCAATTACCTCACCAAATGTGCCTGCCCTCACTGTTCACAACAGTCAGAACATAGCTTCTCCCGAGTCCAGAAAGGCGCAGCGTTAATGTGCCCGCACTGCAGTAAAATTTTCCATCATGACAAAGCTGCTTTCGCTTAAAACCGGGCTATGTTGAGAAACCGGTCTAAATATCAGGGCCGGTTATCGAATCAGACGGTTCTGACGATAAAAATCCGCAGCACTCATTTCTGCCTGAATCAGGCCAGCATCATTGTTTTTAAGTAACCGCAGGACGACATGCAAAGAGAGATTGCATGGGTAAAGCAACTGTTGGATCACTTCAGCAGTTGTCCAGTCGTTAACCTCACCAACGGTGTGGCTCACATCGCAATGTTCCTCACCCGGCTCTGTTCGCAGGCTCGCGCTCACGTTAAGCCGCGTAGAATGCGTAGAATGAGCTCTCATATTGCGGCCACAGTAGTGATTACCCTATCAGGGTCTTGCCTATGGAGCGGTTCCCGTGCACGCCCTGCGCCCCGTTATTTATAACTTTATAAGTATCAATCAATTCATCCACACTTCAGGCCAGCCGGATGCCGGAAGGATGTAGAACCACAACAAAACTATTTCATCCTTCATTATTGAAATCTCGACCATAATATATCCAGGGGTGATACGGCTAATAACAGGGGCACTTATGAAAAACTTAATACTCAGTGTGATTGCAAAAATCTCGAAAATGGATGCGGAAGCCAAGCTACTTGCCGCTAAAGTGGAAGCGCAGTCTTTACTCATCGGGGCATTACTGCTGACACTTGGCAAAAACGGTGGCATGAATGAAATGCTTGATAACGTAAAAAAAGCGATTAACGCAGCGCTTGATGCGGCTGATATGCCACTGAAATCAGATGCAGAATTACTTATGAATGAATTTAACAATCTTATTCAGTTAACTCAGTTGCTTGAAACAAACGACGCAGAAATTGATATAGAAGCGTTAAAAGGCGCGTCCGATAAAATTTAACGCAATTCGTTTATTAATCATAAGGCTGGAAAAATAAACCTCCGGCCTTCTATTAATTACTGCCACCGCACCATCTGTTAACCATATCATTTGTCGTGAACACCCTAAGCGCTACAAAGCCAGCAGCAATGCACAAAGCCTGCATATGATCATCGTTTATATTGCCATCCAGCAACGAAGCACAATCAAGCCACTGTCAGCACAGATACTGTTGCAGCCCATTTAGTTGATGACTGATGTTTTGATTCGCGCTCTGAGGGTGAAATCATCCGCGAGTCTGGCCCATCAAGTCTGTACCGGAAGTCTCTACCATGTCGATGATGATGCAATCCTGACACCTGGCATCAATCCGACCAGATACGCTGTCCCAATGTTATCCCGATCCGGTTTGGCCGTGGCTCCACTGGTTTTATTTGCCTAACTGAACGATATTAAATATTCACATCGCACCGGTATTCGCGACAGAACATTTCTTGTTCGTTAGTGAGCGCCACAGTATTTCTTAAGGAGAGGTTATGAAGCCAGTAGAAGACGCGATTAATGACCTGCAGTGTCGTGCTTTAGCGTATGAAATCATTTTTCAGTCCATTTGCTCAGAGTTGCCGCAAGTGTTCATCGAGAAAGCCGTGGAGAACATTGAGCTTAACTTCAAAGCATTTGAATCTGGCACGCATTCTGAAGCAGGGAAAGCAAAGCTTGAAGCGGCGAAAGCGATTGCCTCAAGAATCATAGGAGCAAAGATTTAACCTCTCTCCCAAGCGTGATCCTAAGGTGGAGGGGAAATCACCATCATTTCCTCTCCGCTTTTTTCTTTGCTGGGTTGTCGTGCTCGTTGTGGTCAGCAATGGGAGCCGGAAAAGCAGAGAAATAGTGCGTAAACATGCTCACTGACACCGGACCATTTAACCGGGCACGCGAAGCACATTGGCTCAATTTTCGGGCCTGTGTCGCGAATATGTCCCACAACGGAAATGAAAAAGGAAGTGAAGGAAGCGTAATACATTGTTTTTAAATGGTACGCCCTACAGGGTTCGAACCTGTGACCTACGGCTTAGAAGGCCGTTGCTCTATCCAGCTGAGCTAAGGGCGCATTACGTGGATGCTCACCGTTGAGGTGGAAACGCCTGGAATTATACGGTCAGCGCCTGGTGAGTCAATGTATTTTCCGCTGGTTGCTTGCTTAGTGAACGACGCTGCGCATTTTCGCAACATCTGCCCTGTTTATGCCCGAAAAGACCTGGTTTTTCTACTTATCCTGATCGCTTCCTGGGAAAAGTCCCATGTCTCTTTAAGTATTCGCGCCTATATCCCCTGCTTTGTGAAGGACAAAATGTTTCCATTAACTAATGTAATGGAGCCTATACGTGACAAATAGAGCGAAACAAAAAAAAGGCCGGGGTTATCAACGTAAATCAGAACCGATTATACAGCGCGATAATAATGATGGGATGCGTCACCGTCAGCCAGCGATTCCCGTGCCCACAAACAGGGTTGAACACGATTCCTGGTCGTTTACGCTGCGGTTATTACACGACCCGACACGAAACTTAACATTGCCGAAAGCAACTCACCAACCCTTGCCTGGTCTGCCGCTTAATTCTCAGCCTAACGCCATCTCGTTTATGGACATCCCGACGTTATATCGCTCTGATTTAGCGGTTGAGCCATTGAACATGCAGGTATTTTTCGCATACAGCGGCACGCAACACATTCTCTGCCACCACACTATCACCAGGTGCCACGCTTCTGGTGCTGCGTTTTGTCTGGATGATCCCACCCGGGAAGCGCCAGAGGATTTTGCCGATACAGGCTGGCAGATATCCGGTCTACGGGTTGAGAAAAAGGCAACCTGGCAGCGACCTTATACGTCCGATATTCTCAAACCGGGCACAAACCAGGGCACTCATTTTACCCATATGGCATCCATAAAATGGAGCGAAACCGCCACACAGTGCGATACAGCACAACAGCCAGGCGCGCAATTTGCGCATGGTTTTTTTTGGCCAACACTTTTCTGTCTCGAAAAGTGAAATACGTTTGCGAGGGAAAATGCGAACTGTCATCCGCCGGGAGAAAAATCGCCGCCACAGGCCCGACTACCGGGAGTTACCTTACCGGGAATATCCGCCGCCTGTGTTTGACAGGCTGGAACATCTTACTCAGCAGCTCAGTTTCGCCCTGCCCGAATGCATCATCAGCCAGATATTAATTTCAACCGATAGCTTTCTCAGCTATGCATGGAATAGAGGTCTCTTCTCCGGTAAACGCAACGCCGTGTTTTCATCGCTCGATTTAGCACATCATCAGTTCGCAAAGCCGCATCTCTCGCACCTGATCGTGGATATGGAAAGCCTGCTCACATCGCGTTTTAGCGCCCTGGAAACCCTGCGACAGCTCGCTTCGCATAATCGCAAACTTCATATCTATCTGTTAGCGACAAAAAGCGACACGCCACTGTTCAATTTCCTGCGCGCGGCGGGCCCCTTTCGCGTATTAAAACGGGATCTCCCTGTCACGCCATTCAGGCAGGCGCTGTTGACTCCGGCCTCGGCTGTGGATGTTTCACGCAAATTCCCGCCGGTAGAGTGGCAGATGTTCACCGCGCTGGCGCAAGGAAAAACGCTGAAACATGTCGCTCACCTGCTCAATCTGCCTTACCATCGCATTGTTTATCGTCTCAACACGCAGCTGAGCCAACTTGGGTTGCCCGACCGGCAAAGTTTGCTTCATTTACTGCATCGCTTAACGATTAATGCGAATCACTATTGGGGATAACAGTCGTTGCCTTCCTTCTCTCCTAAGAAATTACTTAGTCAAGTTTCGATGCCGGGTATATTTTTTACATAAAACCAACAATTACAACTATTCCTGGCATTATCTCTTTTTTTAAAATTCACGCTGATTTCACCCAGCACGCATATGGTTATCCGCCGTTATCGTAATGAAATTGCGGTAACAGTTATTAACAAGAAGAAAACAATCAAATAATTACATTGTTTTAACCATTAAAAAGAGCGTAAAAAACCACGTTTATCAAAATCAGCAAGCCTTCATTCCAAATATTCCACCACCTATTATTGCCATCAGAACTTCATATTCAGAAATAGCCTTCATGATCTCTTAACGCTTTTCTGCCAGAACTTCCCAGGTATAATTACAGTGACTTATTAATAATTACTATATCTCTCTGTATTAGCACGTAATTGATATTCCCCCCACATTCGTAGGTTACGAGTGGAAATAACTTAGCGAGTAAGGATGCTATCGGTTTTCCCAGGGAATGATTCTTCCTCATAGAATACTTGAAGTTACATTCACCCTTTCGATGTCTGTCGCACTTACGTAAAGGCGTGACATTAAAAAAACAAACTGAGGCGAAAAAATGAAACCGGCTTCCGTTATCATTATGGACGAATATCCTATTGTCAGGATGTCGATAGAGGTGCTTTTAGAGAAAAATCAGAACGTAAAAGTGGTACTAAAAACGGATGATAGCCGTGCGGCGCTTGATTATATCCGTACGCTTCCCGTTGATCTGGTTATTCTGGATATTGAACTCCCGAAAACAGATGGTTTTACATTACTTAGAAGAATCAAAGCGATACGAGAAGACGTTAACGTGCTTTTTTTATCATCAAAATCTGAATCATTCTATGCAGCACGCGCCATTCGCGCTGGCGCTAATGGTTTTGTCAGCAAGCGGAAAGAACTCAACGATATTTATAACGCAGTAAAGATGATTCTTGCCGGGTACTCCTTCTTCCCATCCGAGACGCTGAGTTATATAAATCAACCAGGCAAAAAGAAAGGGGAACAGCGGGATATGCCGCTCTCTAATAGAGAAGTAACCGTATTACGCTATCTCGCCAATGGATTATCGAACAAAGAAATTGCGGAACAACTTTTATTAAGCAACAAGACCATCAGCGCCCATAAATCGAATATTTTTTCGAAACTTGGCGTGCATACCATTGTCGAGTTGATTGATTACGCCAAATCACACGAACTGCTATAGCAATATACGCCCGGAAAAAGATCTCCGGGCGTATGCGCTATTGAAAAAAATTAATAGTAATTAATCGCGAAAGTCGCATCGGCATTTGCTGTGCCGGCTACAGGATTATCTGCCAGTGCGATGTAATTTGCGTAGAACTGCAGCGTTGCATTGCCATTGCTATCCACTGCGACATCCTGGCTGGCGTTCTCCAGCGCGAGCGGCGTGCGATCTCTGTCGCGCAGCTCAATAGCCACTTTCTGTGCCATCACGCTATCGTTTAACGCCAACAGTGACGGATTGCTGGCGGCCCTGCCTGAAAATGTGATCGACGCGCTGCCCGGTGGGCACCCGGCTAATCGCAAGCTAAAACGTACCGGGGGCGTTGTGTTACCCGCATTTTGCAACTGCTTCGTCGGCCAACGGCCTAATTTCACCGTCTTATCGCTGTCGGCCGTCTCGACATAACAGGTAAAATCCACCACCGTCGCGCGGAGCTGAATGTTAATTTCCCCAAGCGGCGTATCGGCAATTGCTAATGGGCTCAGCCAGCACCCAACCAGCATTACATGGCGCGGTTTGATAAACATCGCGGCTCCTTAATCATAATCAACGCGCAAATAGCCCCGCGCCACAAAATCGCCCTCGGCGGGTTTGAAGCCTGTGACACTCACCGGCCACGCACTGATATCAACACGCGCAGCGGCGTTGTCATCTAGCTGGAAAGGAATTTTGCTACCCAGCGTATTGGGGGTAAGCGGGTTCCCCTCACTATCGCCCACGATAAACCCCACGTCAGGGTTGTCAGAAACCATCATATCCCCGGTGGCTTTTTCCGCTTCCAGGCGCATAGAAAGATAGGCCTGGGCGTCAACATTGGTACACGCTATTGCCACGGTTTTAATTTGCGGATTAACGCCGTCCGGGCGGTTCCCCGGCCCGGCCTGGGTGAAGAGCGCGGCGCCAATATTATCAAATTCAAATTCAACGACCTGGCCTGCATTGAGCTTGCAGCTTTGCGGCACTTCCACTTTGCCGCTGTAGCTAATGGTATAGACCGGTACCGCGAGCGCATCGGTGTTTGTACTGGTGACATACACCCGAAACATGGTCTGACGCGGGATCGGCACCATATTGATAAACGGCCGCAACACCCTAAGTCTAAAGATAAGCTTCGAGTCCATTACGCCAAAAGGCTTGTGGTTGGGTACGTTAGGATGTGTTCCCATGCGGATGAAATTCCTCGGCGGAAAAAAGATGCCGGCATAATCATCCGTGATGCTCATCGCCCCTTCCAGATAATCATTTAACTTCAAGTACTTGTAACCACCATCAGTGGTATTTGTCGGCATGTCAGAGACATAGCTTCGGTAGGTATAATTCACGTTGGTACCGGTGGGACAGATAGCCTGAACGCCAACCCAGCCCGATTTTTCCGGCAGCGTCACCACCTCTCCAACATGGTTATTCCCGCTGGTAAACAGGTTCGACAGGTCATAATAGATATCCGTCGGTATACCGTTGGCGTTTACGCAAATAGTGGCCTGTGTTGACGTCGCTATCAGCAACAACAAGCCGCAAAGCAGCACATGAAATCTGTTCATAAAATTATCCTTGTTCACAACGGGCGCTTGTAATGACCACGGCCTGTTGCAGGCTTGCTTCCGGTAAGGCGTAGCGAGCCAGGCAGCGTGACTGCGCGCCGTCTCCCCACTGCACCAGCAGTTCACCCAGCAAGGGCAAACCGCTTAAGTACGCCTGGCCGTCCTCACCCACCATGCCGGTTACGCCGCTGCCGGTTTCACGCACCACCGAACCAAACGGCACCGGGCGATCGCCGCGCATGAGCGTAATCAGTGCGCGTACGCCAATCCGGGTGTCAAAGTTGGCGCGGACCAGCGCCCCCTGCGTGGGCACAACGCTACTGACGCTGTTTTGCACATCGGTGTGGATATCCATCGTGTTGGTATCAAGCGCAATGCGGTTGTAACGATAAACGGTGGCATAAGGGACGACCGCGTAGCCTCGCCAGTCGGTTTGCACCCCGGTCTGATTTTCCACACGCACGCCCTGCGCACCCGGCGCTTTGATAAGTACGTTGGTATCGCCAAGCGGCTGGCTAAAGGTCACCCCGTCGGCGTGCGCGACCACGCCACCGCCAAGTTGCCAGTTATATTCGTGCTGGTAGGGATCGTAGTTATAACCGAGACCGAGCGTGCCCCAGCCGGCTTGCCAGTTGGCATTGGCGCTACCGCTGTAGCCATTTGTGCTGCTGTGCCCCTGGCTTACGATGTAACTGAGGTTGCGTCCTTCAAGTAATGTGCCGCCCACCCCGCTCTGCCAGCCATTTTGCCCGTTGCTGTTACGGCTAGCGTTAAGGTTGACATACGTGCGATCCAGCGCGCTTCCCCGGCTGTAGCGCTGCCCGCTCAGGGCGCTAAACGGTACGGAAAGATTCAACGCAATAATACGATCCGTGTTATTGATGCCGGGTGAGCGGTTCCACGACCAGGTAAGCGAGTAGCTCATCCCCCGCCAGCCGCTGGCGTAACCGATTTGATACCAGCTGCTGGGCTTAATATTGTTCCAGTAAGTTTGTTGGCTGCCGGAAATATACAACGAGCCGTAATCCCCCAGGTTTTGCGAGATATTGACCTGAAAGCGCCCTTTTCTGTTGTTGTTGAGGTTGTGGTAGCTAACAAGTACCGGTTTTGGCCGCCGCCCCCCTTCACTCTCGTCCTGGTCTTCATACTCATAACCCTCCATGCGGCGATAGGCGACATCACTCAGCGTGTAAAAACCACGCGTCGAGTAGCGATACCCGAGCAACTGAAAGTTGGTGCCGTACTGGTTGAGTGATTTGGCATACAAAAAGCGCAGCGATTGCCCCTGATGCGTGCTGCCATCCGCCAGCTCACTGCGCGCCTGGGTAAAATCGAGCGATATCGCCCCCCAGCCGCCAAGGTTTTTGCCAGCCCCCATCACAAAGGCGTTATAGCGCTTCGCCAGTTGAGTTCCGCCATAAGCGGTGTAACCGCCGCCCAGGCCGCCGATCACGCTCCCCTGAACAAAAGAAGGGGAAGATTGTTGATCGTTGCCGCTGCGAAAATTCCCGGCCACGAGGTCATATTTAAAACGCCCTTCACGTTGCAGAATTGGCACCGTCGAATACGGCACCGTATAACGTTGTTGGCTGCCGTCCTTCTCATCGACTGTCACGTCCAGATCGCCGCTGGATGAGGTAGGGTTCAAGTCAGAAATGACAAAAGCGCCCGCCGAAACATAACTCTGATAAATGACATACCCGTTCTGGCGGATAGTTAATTTGGCTGGCGTACGCGCAATACCGCGTACGGTTGGCGCATAACCTTGCAGGCTATCAGGAAACATATTGTCGGAAGAGTAAAGGCGCACCCCGCGAAAACCGAGACTATCAAAAACGTCGCTGCCGGTATTACTGTCGCCCATCACCAGCTCGCTTTTCAGCGGGATAAGGGAACGTTGCAACCAGCTTCCGATATTCTTCCAGCTCCGGGTATGTTCCGTTCCGCTGCTGCTGTAGCGCCAGGCCCCATTATTACGTAACCGCCATGGGCCATAATTCAGCCCGCTTTGTAAGCTCAGAAAACCGTTATTGCTGCCGGAGCTGTGGCTGCCTGTAAAGCTATAGTTAAGCAACGCAGCGGTAATGCCATCGTCCCACTCCTCTGAAGGAATGTAACCGCGTGCGCTATTGAGCAACGAAGCCTGGGGTAGCCCAATATTCAGCCGCATTGATGAGAAATCAAACGCGGCTTCGGCACCCGGTATGGCGGTCGTGATATCGATACAGGCGTCAGCCTGGTTACTGAGCAGCGCCGGAAAAGCGCGAATATTAACGCCCAACCGCTTGAGCAAATCGATATTGAAGCAGGGCATCAGGCCGCCGGAAGCGGGCGTCGCCCCGTGATGGGCAATATCGAAACGCAGATCCTGCGTCGCGATAAATTCATCATTGCGCCAGATATCCACCCGATAAACACCCGGAGGCTGGTTACCTTTTTCAAAACGCGACAAATCCGCAACGGCAGCGGCATCTTCCGATAAAAACGCCGGATTGAAGTAGGTCTCAGCACGGCTCATCGCCGGGTGCAACACCGCCAGCAGCGACAACGCCAGCCGCGAGTAAGCTGAAGGAGACGTGCGCTTGTTCATAGGCATCCCTGTCATTTGTCTGTGTTATGGCAGACCAACGGTTTTCACCGGCGTCAGCGCACCGTAATCATTTACCGTCTGGAAAGTCACGCCGCCCTGAACATCAGGAGGAATAAGCACCTGGGCGCGGCTTTTGGGCGCGACCATGACATTGTCGAGCTTCTGGTTGCCCATATGAACATTCACCAAAGTGATGTAATACGCGGAGGGATTCGTGATATTCAGGTGTTTATCGAGACGCGAAAACTGCAGTTTTGCAGGCGCATCTTCCGTTAACCCGGTTAGACTTTTCGGGCGAACAAACAGCTTAATGCGAGAGAGAACGGCCAGTTGCAGCACGTTTTTGTCCGTGGCGTTTTCTTTATTCACCGATGGAATCGCTTTTACGCTCAACCAGAACAGAGATTCGCGGTCGTCGGGTAATGGTTGCCCGGCGTAAATAATCCGCAGCGTGTTTTCACTCTCCGGCTCACTAACAAAAAGCGGCGGGGTCACGACAAACGTTTTTTCTTTTTCTCCACGACTATTTTCCACCCACGAATTCACCAGAAAACGGGATTTTCCATCGCTATTAGAAATAGAAAGAGAGGTCTGCTTATCCTCGGCAGGATAAATAACACGGGTGGCGCCAAGTGCTATTCCACCAGCGGCTTTTACCGGCAGCGAAATAGATAATAAAAGACTGACAATCCAACCTGGTTTTAAAAATATGTTCATAGCGAAAACAACTCTTCAGAATATTATGATGCCTGCAAGAAATACGTCAGGGGTAGACCAGGGTAAACCAGACATCGGAACGCAAGTGTCCTGGCGTAATACGTTCCGTAATAGCCCGGTAGCGCGCGGAAAAATGCAGCGTGATTTCATCGGCAACCAGCGTGGAATAAGCGTGCGGCATACTGTTGGGTATAATTTGCCGTTGCTGTTGATCAAACAGCGCCAGCCCAATGCCTTCAGCCCCTTCTCCTCCCGTGCTGTGTGCGACAAAAACTTGCGGATCTTCCGGCGGCGTTTGCCCGGAAAACACCACACCGACATAGCGGGACACATCCGCATCACACGCCGTTAAACGCAGTGCAAACCCTGTGCTTATGGGAGAGAAACTGCCGATGCCGGAAAATGCATCCGTACGGTGCTGCCCCATCTGTACATGTAAATCTTCACTCTCCGGCGCAACCGCACATGCGCCATTGACCAGCGATCCGCGCAGGTGAACGCGTCCACCGTCAACGACTGCCGCCTTTGCCAGTAAAGGCATCATGCACAACATGAGTGCCTGCCTGAGACCTGTTCTCATCATGGGTAATTTCTCGCATTACACTATTAAGCGCCTCGTCCCTGAGGCCGCGTCATCCCTGAAAGTAATGGGTTACTGGTAGTTCATGATGAACGTCGCATCCGCATTTGCCTGCCCTGGTGTCGCGGTCGCGCTGGTGGCCTTATAACGTGCGGAGAAATGCAAGGTGTTGGTGCCTGCAAGCAGATCCTGTGCGGTGGAGAAGGTTGCGCCGTCCGGGCTCAGCGTTTTGGAGGCGTTATCAAGAATTTCGATCCCCACCCCGCTCGCCGTTGTGCTGTTGTCACCGGAGGTGACCGCCAGCAGCGTATTATCGGTGGCATCGGCCTGGCCTGAAAACGCGACGGAGGCCGTCGGGAAGATATTTGGATCACAATCATTAAGCACAATGCTGAACGGCACCGATCCACTGGTAGCCCCTACGCCCGTGAAGGAGGCGGTGCGATATTGCCCCAGAGTCACGGTCTGGTCGGCGGAAGCGGTGCTGACAGCGCAAGCTGCATTCACCAGTTCCCCTTCAAAATGCACATTGCCGCCGCTTACGGTGTCTGCTTGTACGGCTCCCGCCATCAGCATCAATCCTGCAGCAACAGAACTAGCCATTAATTTCATATTCATACTATTTTCCTTGAAATAAAGAGTTGCGATTCCGACATCCTGCCGAAAACCGTTTGAGACTCGCTTACGCTAAATACCAGATGAAAGAACCTTTTCCTGTGAAGATATAACGCATCGGGAACAACTTATTCGCTTCCCATTTCTCCCCAGGGAAAACACCCGATATTTTTCTCTGTGGACATAACAACTAGCCACAACATGACAATAGTGATTTCGTAAAAATTAAAATATTCGCCAATACTGTCATTACGCCAGGTCTGTTCTTATTACGGCTTAGGAAAAGGCCTGGCTTTTATTTATTAAACGGATAAGAAATAGCCGTAACTGCCTGTAACCGTGACTTAATAGCGGCGTTTCTTAGGGGTGATGAATTGTTGAAATTTGGTTAACAACTCGCGACGACAAAACCTGTGCTCTGCCGGGATTTCAGGCGCAGCGGTGGCGAAATCCGCAAACGGTAACTGACAGCGCGCCGCGCTTCTGACAAAATAGTCGCCATCCCCTTAGTTGATATGACAGATGGAATCCTCTCTCTGATGGCAGCAAAGATTATTGATGGTAAAACGATTGCGCAGCAGGTGCGCTCTGAGGTTGCTGAAAAAGTTCGGGCGCGCGTTGCGGCAGGATTTCGCGCTCCTGGCCTGGCGGTCGTACTGGTTGGCAGCAACCCGGCATCACAAATTTATGTCGGCAGCAAGCGCAAAGCCTGTGAGGAAGTGGGTTTCATCTCCCGCTCTTACGATCTCCCGGAAACCACCAGCGAAGCAGAACTGCTGGCGCTTATCGACAAGCTGAACGCCGATACCACCATTGACGGTATTCTGGTTCAGCTGCCGCTGCCTGCGGGCATCGACAATGTGAAAGTGCTGGAACGCATCGCGCCGGATAAAGACGTTGATGGTTTCCACCCGTATAACGTAGGCCGCCTGTGCCAGCGTGCGCCGCGTCTGCGCCCGTGTACACCGCGCGGCATCGTCACGCTGCTGGAGCGTTACAATATTGACACCTTCGGCCTCAACGCCGTGGTGATTGGCGCGTCCAATATCGTTGGTCGTCCGATGAGCATGGAGTTGCTGCTGGCCGGTTGCACCACCACCGTAACGCATCGCTTCACGAAAAACCTGCGCCAGCACGTGGAAAACGCCGACCTGCTGATTGTCGCCGTGGGTAAACCGGGCTTTATTCCCGGCGAGTGGATCAAAGAAGGCGCGATCGTGATTGATGTCGGTATTAACCGCCTGGAAAATGGCAAAGTCGTCGGCGATGTGATTTATGAAGAAGCCGCCGCGCGAGCAGCGTATATTACGCCGGTACCGGGTGGCGTTGGCCCAATGACGGTCGCCACCCTGATCCAGAACACGCTGCAAGCGTGTGAAGAATACCATGATGTAAAAGGCGTATAAAATGGCAACATTTTCTCTCGGTAAACATCCGCACGTTGAGCTGTGCGATCTGCTGAAACTCGAAGGCTGGAGCGAAAGCGGCGCACAAGCGAAAATCGCCATTGCCGATGGCTTTGTCAAAGTGGATGGCGCGGTTGAAACGCGCAAACGCTGCAAAATCGTCGCCGGTCAAACGGTGAGTTTTGAAGGTCAAAGCGTTACCGTCACCGCGTAATCACGCGTAGCAAGCCGGGTTTCGCGTCACCGCAGCCCGGCATTTTCTTTCTCATTCCCCTTCCGTCATCACGGTTAATTACCGATCAACCTCAAAGAATCATTAATTCATCTGGCTAAATGTGAAAATTTAGTTGCAGCCCGTTACGGCTTATCTCACGATAAGTAGAACGTTCTACTAAAACGTTCTACTAACAATGTCGGCGCCAAAAGAGCGCTACTTCGGGGGAAATCAGCATGAGTCTGATATCAGGGTTTGTTAAATCATTGTCTAAATTGTCGATGATTGGCCGCGCGTTAATGTTGCCAATCTCGTTGCTGCCAGCCGCTGGTTTGTTACTTGCTTTCGGCGATAAATTCCACTTACCGCTGATGATGAACGCAGGTGGCGTTATCTTCGATAACCTGCCGATGTTGTTCGCCATTGGCTCGGCGGTCGGGCTCGCTTCAGAATCCGGGATTGCGGCACTTTCAGCGGCGGTATCGGTGTTCATTACCAATATCACTATCGGCACCATGTTAGGTATCACGCCGGAAATGGCCTCGCAGGGCGGGAAATACGCCATGGTGGTCGGCATTCCAACCCTGCAAATGGGCGTTTTTGGCGGCCTGATCTGCGGTATTCTTGCCGCCTGGTGCTATAACCGCTTCCACACCATGCAGTTACCGGAATTCCTTGGCTTCTTCTCTGGTAAGCGTTTTGTGGCTATCGCCACGGCATTCTTATCCTTTTTGCTCGGTCTGCTGCTGCCGTATGTCTGGCAACATATTCAGGCGGGTATCGATGCGCTTTCCGTGATCGTCAATGGCGATAATCAGGCCGCTTCGACGTTTATTTTCGGCTTAGTCGAACGCGCGCTGATCCCGCTTGGTCTGCACCATATCTGGTATCCTTCGTTCTGGTATTCGTTTGGCGATTACACCACGCAGGCCGGCCAGGTGATCCATGGCGATCAAACTATCTGGTTCAAAATGCTGGAAGAAGGGGTGAAATCCTTTAGCAGTGATACCTACCAGAACGCCGGTAAATTTATGCAGGGTGAGTTCCCGCTGATGCTGTTTGCGCTGCCTGCGGCCTGCCTTGCGATGTACCACGAAGCGCATACCCGTAATAAGAAGATCGCGTTTGGTATCCTCTTTTCTGCGGCGCTGACCTGCTTCCTGACGGGCATTACCGAGCCGGTTGAATTCACCTTTATCTTCGTTGCGCCTATTCTCTACGTTTTTAACGCCATCATGGCCGGTCTGGCGTATATGACGATGTATCTGCTACACGCGCACATCGCGAAATCCTTCTCCGCCGGATTTATCGACTACTTATCGTTTGGCATCCTGCCGTCGTTTAACGGTTATCAAACCAACTTCCTTAACGCGGTGATCGTTGGCATTCCGATGGCGCTGATTTATTACTTCACCTTCCGTTTCGTGATCCGTCGCTTCGACGTGAAAACGCCGGGACGCACGGAAGTTACCGCAGTGGCAGATGATAAAACCGACACCGAACTGGCAACTGAGATCATCGCCATGCTGGGCGGCGCGCAGAATATCGACTCCGTCGGTTCCTGTATCACCCGTTTGCGCCTGGAAGTGGCAAAAAGCGACATGGTGGATAAAGATGGCCTTAACGGCCTGGGCGCGCGCGGCGTGGTATTTGTCGGCGATAGCGGTATTCAGGTTATTTTCGGCGCGAGGGCGCAATTTATCGCCCAGACCATGTCCACAATGATCGGCAAATAATAAGATACCGGGTTGGCGCGTCCAGCACGCGCCATATCAGGTGGAAAAACAGGGAAAATCAGGGAGCGAGTTTGAAGAAAGTCAGCATCATTGATGTCGCTAAACAGGCGGGCGTTTCCGTTTCCACCGTCTCGCTGGTGCTGCGCCAGAAAGGGAAAATATCACAAGCGACGATCGGTAAAGTCCATGCCGCTATCGATGCGCTCGGCTATGTTCACAATATTGCTGCCGCCAACCTTCGCGCCAACACGTCTAATCTGATTGGGCTTATCCTGCGCGATTTCAGCGACAGCTTCTCGATAAAAGTGATGGCCAGCATCGTGCAGGAGCTGGAAAAACAGGGGTACATGGTTTTTCTTGGCCAGCCGCTCAACGATGGCGATCACCTGGAACGCTGCCTGCTGTCTTTCAAACAACAAGGCGTGGCCGGAGTGATTTATCTCGCCTCCGATACGCGCAGCTCAACGCTTCCCGCTCAAATTCGTGACTGCCCGCTACCGCTGGTGGTGGTGTCGCAGTCGCTGCTCAATGAAGAGTGCAACCTTGTCATGCGTGATAACCGTCAGGCCGCCAGCCTGGCGACGCGCTATCTCATCGAACGCGGGCACCGCAACATTGCCTACATTGGCGGCATTGAAGGCGATTTGATCCGCCAGCAGCGTCTGCTGGGGTTTCGCACCACAATGACGCAGAACGGGCTGGTAGTACGCGAAGAAGCCACCCCAGCCTGTAGCGATGATACCCGCGCGGCAAGCTATGCCGTCCGCCAGTTACTGGAAAAAAATAGCACCCTTACCGCCCTGCTCTGCCACTCGCCGGATGCCATGATAGGCTCCATCGCCGGGATCCACCAAACCGGGCATACGGTGGGCAAAGATGTGTTCCTTTCTCAGCAAGTGGCGCTCGTCGGCTTTGAAGATATGCTGCACGTCAATCTCACCTCGCCTTCCTTTACCTATGTTTCGTCCGCCAGCGAAGAGACCGGGCGCCAGGCAGCGGGGTTGATCATTCGTAAGCTGAAAGAGCCCACTCTACAAACGCAGCGCGTTACCCTTTCCGGCCAGCTGATTGCCCGCGAGTCTGCGTAATCTGCACACGTCGGACAGACCGCAGCGTACTGACGGGCTGTAAGCTGGCATCGGCTAAAAACCGGCTATCCTGGTTCTCTTCTGACAATAAAAGATTCAGAAAACCCCGCAGTTTACCCGGCAGGCGCTTCGGCTATAATTTCGTTTTTCTTCAGAGACCTGCGTTATGCCAACGATTGTTACACATGCTGCTGTTCCGCTTTGTCTGGGGTTGGGGCTCGGCAGTAAAGTGATCCCGCGCAGCTTATTGCTGGCAGGGATAGGGCTGGCTATGTTGCCCGATGCCGACGTGCTGGCGTTTAAATTCGGTGTCGCTTACGGCAATGTTTTCGGTCATCGCGGGTTTACCCACTCGTTGCTGTTTGCTTTTGTGGTACCGCTATTGGTGACCTGGCTTGGGCGAAAACACTTCAAAGCGAGTCTGGCGCGCTGCTGGGCGTTTCTCACCGTGTCGCTGCTGTCGCACAGCTTGCTGGATTCCATCACTACCGGTGGGAAAGGCGTCGGCTGGCTGTGGCCGTGGTCGGATGAACGATTTTTTGCGCCGTGGCAGGTGATCAAAGTCGCGCCGTTTGCACTGTCTCGCTACACCACACCGTACGGGCACCAGGTGATTATCTCGGAGCTGCTGTGGGTGTGGCTGCCGGGTGTGATTCTGATGCTGCTGTTGTGGAAAATGCGGCGGGGATAAATACTGACCACCGGCAGTACCAGTGGAGTTGAACGAACAACAAAAAAGCGGCCGAAGCCGCTTTTTTTCTTACTTACGACGCCAGGTTGTGCCCTGCGGGCCATCTTCCAGCACGATACCCATCTCGTTCAGACGGTCACGCGCGGCATCGGCTGCCGCCCAGTCTTTTGCTTTACGCGCATCAAGGCGCTGCTGGATAAGCTTTTCGATCTCAGCCACTTCGCTGTCATCAGCCTGCGCACCGCTTTGCAGGAAGAGATCCGGGTCCTGCTCCAGCAGACCCAAAACGCTCGCCAGTTCACGCAGCTTTTTCGCCGCCGCATTTGCGCCCAGTGAATCCCCGTCGTGCTTCAGCGTATTCACTTCGCGCGCGAGGTCAAAAAGCACCGAATAGGCTTCCGGCGTGTTGAAGTCGTCGTCCATCGCGTCGCAGAAGCGCTTCTGGAACAACTCACCGTTCTCGAAATAACGATGTTCCGCATTATCGCTGTCCGTACCACGCAGCGCGTTGTACAGACGCTCCAGCGCAGAACGCGCCTGTTTCAGATTCTCTTCGCTGTAGTTCAACTGGCTGCGATAGTGGCCGGACATCAGGAAGTAGCGCACGGTTTCCGCGTCGTAATACTTGAGCACATCGCGCACGGTAAAGAAGTTGCCGAGCGATTTTGACATCTTCTCGCGATCAACCATCACCATGCCGGAGTGCATCCAGTAATTCACATATTCGCCATCATGCGCACAGGTTGACTGGGCGATTTCGTTTTCGTGGTGCGGGAACATCAGATCGGAACCGCCGCCGTGGATATCAAAATGCGAACCCAGCTGTTTGCAGTTCATCGCCGAACACTCAATGTGCCAGCCTGGACGCCCTTCGCCCCACGGTGATGGCCAGCTCGGTTCGCCAGGCTTGGACATTTTCCACAGCACGAAGTCCATCGGGTTACGTTTGACTTCCGCGACTTCTACGCGCGCGCCCGCCTGCAACTGATCCAGATCCTGGCGCGAAAGCTGGCCGTAAGTCGGATCGGTCGGCACCGAGAACATCACATCGCCGTTTTCGGCAACGTAAGCGTGTTCACGCTCCAGCAGGCGCTGGGTAATTTCAATAATTTCATGGATATGGTGCGTTGCGCGCGGTTCGCTGTCCGGGCGCAGAATGTTGAGCGCGTCAAAATCCTTATGCATCTCGACAATCATGCGGTCGACCAGCGCGACAAAACTTTCGCCGTTTTCATTAGCGCGCTTAATGATTTTGTCGTCAATATCGGTGATATTACGGACATATTTCAGCTTATAGCCGAGAAAACGCAAATAGCGGGAAACCACGTCAAAGGCGACAAACGTACGGCCGTGACCGATATGACAGAGATCGTAAACGGTAATACCACACACGTACATGCCGACTTCCCCGGCATGAATAGGTTTGAATTCCTCTTTTTGGCGCGTCAGTGTATTAAAGATTTTTAACATCGAAGATTCCATGTGGACGTGTGTGGAACGAAAACCGCATATATTACCCGTAATTCAAACCCGAAGCAGCACACTTTGCAAGGTGATCCAGCCTCGCGGTTATGCTATAACAAGCGACTATCTCTGACCCACTGGCGGGTCTACGCACTACACTATCAGAACAGGATGCAATAATGGTTACTTTCCACACTAATCACGGCGACATCGTAATCAAAACCTTTGATGACAAAGCGCCTGAAACAGTTAAAAACTTCCTGGACTACTGCCGTGAAGGTTTCTACAACAACACGATTTTCCACCGTGTTATCAATGGTTTTATGATTCAGGGCGGCGGTTTCGAACCGGGCATGAACCAGAAAGTCACCAAAGACCCGATCAAAAACGAAGCCAACAACGGTCTGAAAAACACCCGTGGTACGCTGGCAATGGCGCGTACTCAGGCGCCGCACTCCGCTACCGCACAGTTCTTCATCAACGTGGCGGATAACGACTTCCTGAACTTCAGCGGCGAAAGCATGCAGGGCTGGGGCTACTGCGTATTTGCCGAAGTGGTTGAAGGCATGGACGTTGTTGACAAGATCAAAGGCGTTTCTACCGGCCGCAGCGGCATGCACCAGGATGTGCCGAAAGAAGACGTTGTGATTGAAAGCGTGGACGTCAGCGAGTAATCGGTGGCGACACTCTTTATCGCAGATTTGCATCTGCAAACAGAAGAACCGGCGATCACCGCCGGTTTTCTGCGTTTTTTGGCCGGTACGGCGCGTGAAGCCGATGCGCTCTACATTTTGGGCGATCTGTTTGAAGCGTGGATCGGCGACGACGATCCCAACCCGCTACATCAGCAAATAGCACACGCGATTAAAGCTCTCGTCGATAGCGGCGTCCCGTGCTATTTCATTCACGGCAACCGTGATTTCCTGCTCGGTCAACGCTTTGCTCAGGCCTGTGGAATGAAGCTTTTACCGCAAGAGCAGGTGCTCAATCTGTATGGCCGCAACGTGCTGATTATGCATGGCGATACGCTCTGCACCGACGATACCGGTTATCAGGCCTTTCGCGCCAAAGTGCACCAACCCTGGCTGCAAACGCTGTTCCTCACCCTGCCGCTGTTTATCCGCCGCCGTATTGCCGCGAAAATGCGCGCGGGTAGCAAAGCGGCCAACAGCAGCAAGCCGCTTTCGATTATGGATGTAAACCAGCACGCCGTGGTGGAAGCCATGGAAAAACACCAGGTGCAGTGGTTGATCCACGGTCATACCCATCGCCCGGCAGTGCATGAACTCACCGCGAATAACGCCCCCGCATTCCGTGCCGTTTTAGGCGCGTGGCACAGCGAAGGCTCGATGGTGCGCGTCAGCGAGAGCGATGTCGAACTGATTCATTTCCCGTTCTGAATACGCTTGCGAACAGGCGTCAAACGCGCGAAACATCGCTACGCAACCGTTTTCCTTGCCCGTTTTACATGCTATTCTCTGTGCCCTCTTATGTAGTCTGAAGCACACCCACAGGAGTTTTGAGACGTATGTCTTCAAGCAACCAACCGGCGCGCATCGCCATTGTTATGGGCTCGAAAAGCGACTGGGCCACCATGCAATTCGCCGCAGAAATCCTCGATACCCTGAACGTTCCGCACCATGTTGAAATCGTCTCCGCACACCGCACCCCGGATAAACTGTTTAGCTTCGCCGAAAGCGCGGAACAAAACGGTTTTCAGGTAATTATTGCCGGTGCCGGTGGCGCGGCGCATCTGCCGGGCATGATCGCGGCGAAAACACTGGTGCCGGTGCTGGGTGTGCCGGTACAAAGCGCGGCGTTAAGCGGTGTGGACAGCCTTTACTCTATCGTGCAGATGCCGCGCGGCATTCCGGTGGGAACGCTGGCGATTGGCAAAGCCGGTGCGGCCAACGCCGCGCTGCTGGCAGCGCAGATCCTGGCGCAGCATGATGCGCAACTGCACCAGCGTCTGGCGGCCTGGCGTCAATCACAAACGGACGAGGTGCTGGATAACCCGGATCCGAGAGGCGCAGCATGAAACAGGTTTGTGTATTAGGCAACGGTCAGCTTGGCCGGATGTTGCGCCAGGCCGGTGAACCGCTCAGCATTGCGGTCTGGCCTGTCGGGCTGGACGACGCCCCGGAATCCGTTCCCTTTCAGCAAAGTGTAATCACCGCCGAAATCGAACGCTGGCCAGAAACGGCGTTAACGCGCGAACTGGCGCGTCACCCGGCGTTTGTTAACCGCGATGTGTTTCCGATCATTGCCGATCGCCTGACGCAAAAACAGTTATTCGACAACCTCGAACTGGCTACCGCGCCGTGGCAGTTGCTGGCGGATAAAAGCGAATGGCCTGCCGTGTTTTCCCGCCTGGGGGAACTGGCGATTGTTAAGCGCCGCGTGGGGGGCTATGACGGTCGCGGGCAGTGGCGTTTACGCGCAGGCGAAACGGATCAGTTGCCGGACGACTGCTACGGCGAGTGCATTGTTGAACAGGGCATCAATTTTTCCGGTGAAGTGTCGCTGGTCGGCGCGCGCGCGCGTGATGGCAGCACCGTTTTCTACCCGCTGACGCACAATCTGCATCAGGATGGCATTTTGCGTACCAGCGTGGTTTTCCCGCAGGCTAACGCCGCCCAGCAACAGCAGGCGGAAAACATGCTTTCTGCCATCATGCATGAGCTGAACTACGTCGGCGTGATGGCGATGGAGTGCTTCGTCACGCCGGGCGGGTTACTGATTAACGAACTGGCGCCGCGCGTGCATAACAGCGGCCACTGGACGCAGAATGGCGCGTCTATCAGCCAGTTTGAACTGCATCTGCGTGCGGTGGTGGATCTGCCGTTGCCGCCGCCAGTGGTTAACAGCCCGTCGGTGATGATCAACCTGATTGGCAGCGATCTGAACTATGACTGGTTAAAGCTGCCGCTGGTACACCTGCACTGGTATGACAAAGAGGTGCGTCCGGGGCGCAAAGTGGGTCATTTGAACCTGAACGATGATGACACCGCCCGTCTGAGCGCCACGCTGGAAGCGCTGGTGCCGCTGTTGCCGCCGGAGTACGCGAGCGGCATTGCCTGGGCGCAGTCAAAACTGCAGTAATCTCCCGCCGGGGAATTGATCTCCCCTGTTCGGGGCGTAAAATCTGCACGCTGGTGGGGTTACCACCAGCGTTTTGCAGAAGGAAGCCCAATGAACGACGCCACGGATTATCTCGCCCTCCTGCGGGATGAAACGCCTCTTATTGATGTTCGCGCACCGGTTGAGTTCGCCAAAGGTGCCATGCCCGCCGCCATCAATCTGCCCTTAATGAACGACCGCGAACGTGCGGCTGTGGGCACCTGCTATAAACGCGAAGGGGCAGAAGCCGCGCTTCGTCTGGGTCATCAACTGGTCAGTGGCGAAACCCGTGAACAACGCATCGAAGCATGGCGGCAAGCCTGCGCGCAATATCCGCAGGGTTACCTTTGTTGCGCCCGCGGCGGTCAGCGTTCGCATATCGTTCAGCAATGGTTACGTGAAAGCCAGGTTCACTATCCGCTGGTGGTCGGTGGTTATAAAGCGCTGCGCCAGTCCGCGATAGAAGCCACACAACAACAGATGCAACGCCCGGCGCTGCTGGTGGGTGGCTGCACCGGGAGTGGCAAAACGTTGCTGGTGCGTTCGCAGCGTAACGGCATCGATCTTGAAGGCCTCGCCCGGCATCGCGGTTCCTCGTTTGGCCGGACGTTACAACCGCAGCGTTCACAGGCCAGCTTCGAAAACCAGCTAGCGGCGGCATTACTGAAAGTGACGCCCGCGTTCTGGCTACTGGAAGACGAAAGCGCCGCGATTGGGGCGAACCACCTGCCAGAGGTAGTACGCACGAGAATGGCGCAATCGCCGCTGGTGGTGGTGGACGATCCCTTTGCACAACGCCTGGAGCGTTTGCGCGTCGACTATTTCGTCGCGATGCACGCGGCGTTTATCACCCGCGACGGTGAGGAAGAAGGCTGGCGGCAATATGCGGAATATCTGCGCCACGGGCTTTTTGCCATTCGCCGCCGTCTGGGGTTACAGCGCTATGCGGAATTAACGCGGCACCTGGAAAACGCGCTGGGCCAGCAGCAGCGCAGCGGCAGTACCGAGGAACACTTCGCGTGGCTCGTGCCGCTGCTGGAGGAGTACTACGATCCGATGTACCGCTACCAGCTTGAGAAGCGCGCGAAAGCCATTCGCTTTCGCGGCACGTTTACAGAAGTAGCAGCCTGGCTGGCGGCACACAATCCTTAATGGCGATCGCGTTTATCGGCGCGTTTTGCCAGCCAGTCCCCCAGTACCTGGACTATCTGCACCAGAATAATCAGCGCGATAACCGTTACGATCATTACCTGGGTTTCATAACGGTAATAGCCGTAGCGGATCGCCAGATCGCCCACACCACCACCGCCAACAATCCCGGCCATCGCTGAATACCCAATCAGGCTGACGAGCGTAATAGTCAGGCCGCGCAGCAGACCCGCGCTGGCTTCCGGCAGCAGTACCGTACAGATAATGCGCAGCGGACTGGCACCAAAGGCTTCCGCCGCTTCAATAATGCCTTTATCCACTTCGCGCAGGGCGCTATCGACCAGCCGCGCATAAAAGGCAATCGCCGCGACAGAGAGCGGCACAGATGCGGCAATCGGCCCAATGGTATTGCCGAGTAAAAACTGCGTAATGGGCAGCAAAAGCACCAGCAGAATAACAAACGGCACCGAGCGAATAATGTTCACCAGCACCGTGCTCACCAGATACACAGAGCGGTTTTGCCAGAACAGATGCCGATCAGTCACGAAAATCAGGAAACCGAGCGGCAAACCGCCGACAATCGCCAGCACCGTCGAGATACTTAACATCTGGAAGGTTTCGCCAAAGGCGAGGCTCAGATCGGCCAGTAAATCATCCATGGATCACCTCCACCTGCGCAGTACGGTTGCGAATATAGTCCACGGCGTCACTCACTGCCGCCGGGTTTTCCGCCGAGGTCAGTTGCACCACCAGAATGCCCAGCGCGCGCTCACCGATGTATTCGATTTTGCCGTGCAGAATATTCACCGCGACGCCAAACTTCACCGCTGCGTCGGAGAGCACCGGTTGCTCGGCGGAGTCGCCAATAAACAGGATTTTTAATAACTGCCCCGGAAGATGCTGCTGCAAACGCTCCGGCAAGGTCAGATTCAATGTATGTGACACCAGTTGCCGGGTGAAGGCGTGTTGCGGATGGGCAAAAACATCAAACACATCGCCCTCCTCCACCACTTTACCGCCGGACATCACCGCCACCCGATCGCAGATCGATTTGATCACGTTCATCTCGTGGGTGATCAGCACAATGGTGATCCCCAGTTGTTCATTGATCTGCTTGAGCAGGGCGAGAATGGTGGCGGAGGTTTCCAGATCCAGCGCCGAGGTCGGCTCATCACACAGCAACACATCCGGGTGATTAGCGATGGCGCGCGCAATACCGACCCGCTGCTTCTGCCCGCCACTTAATTGCACCGGGTAACGGCTGGCTTTATCGCTTAACCCCACCAGTTCAAGGATCTCGGTCACGCGCGGAGCGATTTTACTGCGCTCCCATCCCGCCGCTTTCAGGCTGAAGGCCACATTTTGCGCCACGGTACGAGTATGCATCAGGTTGAAGTGCTGGAAAATCATGCCAATACGCTGACGCGCTTTACGTAAGGTGATGCCTTCCAGCGCCGAAATAGCCACCCCATTGATTTTGACGTTACCCTGGCTTGGGCGTTGCAGCGCATTTAGCGTGCGCAGCAGCGTACTTTTGCCCGCACCGCTGGTGCCCACAATGCCGAAGATCTCACCCGGCGCAATGCGCAGCGAGACATCGTCTACCGCCCGGGTTGTAGTCGTACTGCCGCGCGCTGCGGGGAAATCCACGCACACTTTTTCTATTTCAATCATGCAAACCTCAAACGACAAAAGGCAGGCCGCAGCCTGCCCGTCAACTCAGCCGGAGTGTTATTTTTTATCCGCGCTCTGCATCCAGTCTGGTTTCTGGAACGCCGCGTAAACATTGTTTGGATCGTCAATTACCGCGCGGTAAGCCGGCGATTTCACCACCCCGACAATATCCTTCGCGAACGGTTTGTCGGCATCTTCCGTACGCACCGCAACGATATTTTTCAGGTTCTCATCCAGATGCTCTTGTTTGAGCGCAGAGGAGAGTTTCAGCCCGGCGGCAATGGCAAAGTTGCCATTGACCAGTGAGGCGGTCACGCCATCCAGCGTGCGCGGCAGCTGCGCCGCTTCCAGCGGTTTAAACACCAGCCCTTTCGGGTTGCTGGCGATATCACGCTCGGAGGCTTTGGTCGGGTCGATATTCGCTTTGATAGTGATAAGATCCAGCGATTGCAGGAAACGCAGCCCGCGCGCCAGATTGGTCGGGTCGTTGGAGAGCGTAACGATATCGCCCTTTTTCAGTTCATCCAGGCTTTTGATTTTGCGTGAATAAAAGCCCATACCCGCCGTCGGCACGGTAATCAGCTTGGTTAATTTCAGGCCTTTATCGGCCGTGAATTTGTCAAAATAAAGGCTGTGCTGGAACAGGTTGGCATCAATACTGCCATTCGCCAGCGCCATATTCGGCTGTACGTAATCGCTAAATTCACGCACCACCACTTTATAACCTTTCTCTTTTAACGACGGCGCAATCGCCTGTTTCACCATATCGCCGTATGGCCCAGGCGCGACGCCGAAAACGATGGTGTGCGGATCGCTGCTCGCGTGAGCAAACGGTAAGCCGCAGGCCAGAAGTAATGCGCCGAAGGTCGCGCGTAAGCTGAGACGACGTCCCATAAATTCTCCCTAACGAGTTGAGCTGCTGTGTGACGCGACGTACAGTGCGGCGCGTTCCATTTTCACCTGATTGATAAGACTGCTGAATAAGATGGCATAAACACAGCGCAGCGGTAATTGAAATATATTCAACATGCTGTGAACTATGTCACTGAATGGCGGGGAGATCTTTGCGGGGTAAGGCGATGAAGCATAACGAAAAGCCCTGCCCTTAATGGGTTTTCCGGCTTCTCGTTATGCTATTAATTGCTAAGCATTGCCGGATTTAAGCGAAGCATTAAACCCGGCGAATACAGACTTTTTAGAAGTCGTAACGCAGACGAACGATGTTCATGTCGCCCAGATCGTCGGTGCTGCTGGTGAATACGTGTTCGTAATCGACACGGAAACCGTAATCCAGCTGGAAGGTCACACCCACACCGTTATCAATACGCTGGTAATCACGACCGGTGGTGTATTGCAGACGGTCACCCATTACGTACGGCTGTACGTATTTAAGCGCGTACTGTCCAACCGGGATTTTGTATCCGGCAAAGTATTCAATACCCCACGCGTCGCCCGCGAAGTAGTCGTGAATATTTTTCTGACCAGTAGTGAGGAAGTTTTCGTACCAGCCACCGCCGAAGGAGAAGGTCCAGTTATCCGGCGTCCAGCTCAGCGCGGTGCCATAAATATTCTGGCTGTAAGTCTCGGTGCCGCCAGTGTTGACGTTACGCATGTCGGCCTGGGTGTAGTTCCACGCCGTACCCCATGTCAGGTCTTTGGCAATGTGGTAATCCACGCCCAGAGAACCGCCGCCTTTACGTTTGTAACGCAGGCCATTGCCACGCAGCAGATCGTTATCAGAGAACAGGTAAGATGCATAGATATCAGCATCACCGAAGCTGTTCTTATATTTCAGCATCTTACGTGAACGGTAAGAACCGTCGTAATCGCCGTTGATACCGTTACCGGAAGCCTGGGCTTTCATGTCGTAATCCCAGATATCGGTTTTCGCGCCAACTACGTCGTAGTACACGCTGTTCTGCTGACCGAAGGTCATGGTACCCCAGGTCTTGCTTTTCAGACCGGTGTAGAGCATGCGGCGAGTGGTGTTATGCGCGCCGTCTGCATAGTGGTTATCCCAGTCGAACAGCGCCGGAATGTTCACACCCAGTTCGTAGTAGTTAACCCAGCTAATATCATCGAACAGGTAGTAATCGGTCGCGAAACGGAAACGGGTCCCACCGTCGTAACCATTACGCTTGAAGGAGCCTTTGTCACCGTCGCCCATCATGTTATCGAATTGCGGACGAATAGAACCACCAACGGTGAAGTTCAGGCGGCTTAACGGATTACCGGCCTGCGGATCTTGCTTAAGTACCGTAATTTCCGCCTGAGTTGCGAAAGACGTCAATGCCACTGCTGCGCCGATGGCTGTCGCCAGAGCGGTTGTTTTTATTTTCATGGTTTTTCCTTGATGGATAGACACCACTAGTAAGTTACTAGCGGCGGAATATTAACGTCTAAAAGCTTCTATTTGGTGGGGTTTTTTTGTTGTTTTGTGCTGGTAAACAATTGCCAGGGGAACTTTTACACTTTGAAACAGACGCACACCGATAGAATTATCGGCATGCGTTTCGTTGAGCCAATATTGATGAAGGGATTAATTACTGAATTGACGAAACAGTGCTTTTCCTTTAAGCAACCGTGCGCCAAGCCAGCCGCCACACAGCGAAAGCAGCAGTGCGCCGCACAATGGTAGCGTAATCCACAACCGCCAGTCCGGCTCCCACGGAAAGTCAAAGACGCGGGTTTGCAGCACCGCCAGCGCGGTTTCCGCGCCCATCGCCGCGACCAGCCCGGAAACCAGCCCCAGCAGTGCGAATTCACACCACAACGTGGTTCGTAGCAGCCGCTTGCCCGCGCCAAGCGTGCGGTAAACCACCAGCTCCTGGTGACGCTGACGCATACCAACTTGTACCTGCGCCAGCAGCAGCAACACGCCGCAGGCGGTGACCAGCACCACCATCACTTCCAGCGCCCGGCTTACCTGCTCAAGCACCTGACCGACCTGTTTTAAAATCGCGCCAATATCCAGCAGGCTGATGGTCGGAAACTCCCGGTTCAGTTGCGTTAACATGCCGTTGCCATTTTGCCAGCGGAAACTGGTGAGCCAACTCTGCGGCTGGCCGTCCAGCGCTCCCGCAGGGAAGATAAAGAAGAAGTTTGGCCGCATGCTTTCCCAGTCCACTTTCCGCAGGCTGCTGATGGTGGCGCTGAATTCCTGCGTATCGCCCATAAACGTCACGGAATCGCCCAGCTTCAGGCCTAACCGCTGCGCCAGCCCCTCTTCAACAGAGACCTCCCCGTTTTTCGGCGGCCAGCTTCCGGCGGTAACCGGGTTGTGATCCGGGCGCTGCTGCTGCCAGGTGAGATTGAGTTCGCGATTCAGCGCCTCATCCTGGTTGCCCTCCGTCGACTGGCCGTTAATTTGCGTCATCCTCGCGCGCGCAATCGGGAAGAATGGCTGGGCGTCAACATGGTGCTGCGAAAGAAACGCTTTCAGCGGTGTCACTTGTTCCGGTGCGATATTGATTAAAAAGTAGTTCGGGCTGTCCGGCGGCAACTGCTGTTGCCACCGGTTAAGCAGATCGCCGCGCAGCACCAGCAGCATCGCCAGCAACATAAAGGAGAGTGAAAACGCCGAAAGCTGGCTCAACGTTGACCATGGCTGACGCAGCAGCCGGTTCACCGCAAGGCGCAACGGTAGCGCCTTAAATGTCAGGCGTTTGAGCACATTAAGCAGCAGCCAGCCCACCACACCGCACAGCAAGGCCAGTACCACGGCACCCGCCAGCACAGCCCACAGCAGCATACTGCCGCCCATCAGCCAGGCGAGTAGCAGCACGGCCACCGCGCAGATCACCGGCACGTAGAATTTCAAAGGCCAGACATTGGCCACCGCATCACGTCGCAGCACGCGCAGCGGCTGCGTCGCCAGCAGCAAGCGATAGGGTCGCAACCCCACCAGCAGCGAAATCACCACCATCGCTCCCACTGCCCACAGCCACGGCCACAAACTGGCGGGCGGCAGCGCAGCAGGCAGTACCGGCTTGAGCAGCACCATTAATACGCTTTCGAACACCAGCCCGATAACACCGCCGGTTACCACTGATAGCGCCAGTACCATTAACCACTGCCCGACAATCACTTTGCGTAATTGCGCCCGGCCCGCGCCAAGGGTTTTCAATACCGCCACCAGATCGTAGCGACTGCGGCAATAATGCCCCATCGCCACCGCGACGGCGGCTATCGCCAGCAGCAGCGTTAATAAGGCAGATAACAACAGGAACTGCTGCGAACGCTGCAAGGATTTACCCAGCGCACCTTCATCCTGTTCCAGCCCGTACCAGCGGTGCTCCGGTTTCAACTGCGGCAGCAACCATTTTTCGTATGCATCTAACTGCGCGGGCGTTCCACCAAATTTCACCCGCCAGCTGACGCGGCTACCCGGCTGCACCGCGCCAGTTTTCGCCACATCGGCAGTGTTCATTAACAGGCGCGGCGCCATCTGGAATGGGTTAAAGCCTGAATCCGGCTCCTGTACGACTTCCCCGGCGATACGTAATGTGGCATCACCCACATCAATAGAATCCCCGGTTTTTAAATTGAGCAGCGCCATTAATCGTGGTGCCAGTAGCACCGTTCCCGCTTGCGGTTTTAACCCGGGCGGGCTGGTTTGCAGCTCGCCATAAAGGGGGTAAATGTCATCAACGGCTTTCACATCGGCGAGTTGCGGCGTGTCCCCGGCAAAGGTCATGGTGGCAAAACTGATTTGCTCGCTGACCCTCAGCCCTGATTTTCGCGCTTCATCCAGCCACGCCTGGGGTATTTCACGAGAGCTGCGCAACGCTCTGTCGCCCGCCATAAATTCCCGGCTCTGCTGGCTGAGCCCTTTTTCCATGCGATCGCTGATGTTGCCGAGCGCCAACACACAAGCAACCGCCAGGCTGAGCGCCATCCAGACAATCAGCAGCGACGGCGAGCGCCATTCGCGCCAGAACCAACGGGCTATCATGCTTCCTCCCGCAGTTCACCGTTCACCAGCCGCAACCGCCGGTCGCATCGCGCGGCCAGCTGCGGATCGTGCGTCACCAGCAGCAGCGTGGTGCCGTATTGTTGATTCATGGAAAAGAGCAAATCAGCGATCTTGTCGCCGGTTTGCCTGTCGAGATTGCCGGTAGGTTCATCGGCGAACAGCACCGCCGGGCGGCCGTTGAACGCGCGAGCCAGCGCCACCCGCTGCTGTTCACCGCCGGAGAGCTGCGCAGGCAGATGATCCAGCCGTTTACCCAGCCCTAACTCTTCCAGTAACGCTTTCGCGCTACTGCGGCTTTGATTGCTGTTTTCGCCGCGCAGCAATGCCGGGAGTTCGACGTTTTCCAGGGCATTCAGCGTGGGAATGAGCATAAAAGATTGAAAAACAAAGCCGACATTTTGTGCGCGCAGTTGCGCACGCGCCTCTTCATCCATGGTTTGCAGCGGTTTGCCGAGCAGGTTCACCTCGCCGCTGCTACCGTCATCTAACCCGGCGAGGATCGCTAATAAGGTGGACTTGCCGGAGCCGGATTCGCCAATCAGGGCGATGGTCTCGGCTGGTTTGACAACCAGCTCAACTCCGGTAAGGATGGAAAGCTCATGCTCCCCCTGACCGACGGACTTCTTAAGATGATGAACTTCAACAATGTTTTCCGCTGGCATTTGCCCTTCCTGTTTTTGCTTTTGTTAACCTTTCGCGCCGCGGCGGCGGACACGTTACTCATTCTTGGCGACAGTCTGAGCGCCGGGTATCGCATGGCGGCGAATGCCGCGTGGCCTGCGCTGCTCAATGACAAATGGCAGCAAAAACCGACGGTCATCAATGCCAGCATCAGCGGCGACACCTCGCAGCAAGGGATGGCGCGCCTGCCTGCACTGCTCAAAGAGCATCAACCGCGCTGGGTGCTGGTGGAGCTGGGCGGTAATGATGGTCTGCGCGGTTTCGCGCCGCAGCAAACAGAGCAAACGCTGCGGCAGATAGTGCAGGCGGTGAAAGCCGCCAACGCGCAACCGCTGTTAATGCAAATTCGGCTCCCTGCCAACTACGGTCGCCGCTATAATGAAGCCTTTAGCGCCATTTATCCTAAGCTTGCCAAGGAGTTGGATGTTCCTCTGCTGCCATTTTTTATGGAAGAGGTCTATCTGAAACCGCAATGGATGCAGGATGATGGCATCCATCCCAACCGCGATGCGCAGCCGTTTATCGCAGACTGGATGGCAACGCGACTGGCGCCTTTAGTTAACCACGACTCCTGATTGTTCAGGCACGCCCCCAGGTAAAGTTATGCAAAAAGCAGTCTTAATAACAGGATGTTCCAGCGGTATCGGGCTGGAAAGCGCACGCGAACTGAAGCGTCAGGGTTTTCGCGTGCTGGCGGCCTGCCGTAAACCGGACGATGTCGCCCGGATGGCAAGCGAAGGCTTTACCGGCATTTTGCTCGATCTTGACGACGCGCAAAGCGTGATACGCGCCGCCGCTGAAGTGATAGCGCTGACCGACAATCGTCTGTACGGGATTTTCAATAACGCCGGATACGGTGTTTATGGCCCGCTTGATACCATCAGCCGCGAACAGCTGGAACAGCAGTTTTCCAGTAACTTTTTTGGCACCCACCAGCTCACTATGCTGCTGCTGCCTGCGATGCTGCCGCACGACGAGGGGCGCATTGTCATGACCTCCTCGGTGATGGGTCTGATCTCAACGCCAGGGCGCGGCGCTTATGCCGCCAGCAAGTATGCGCTGGAAGCCTGGTCCGATGCTTTGCGAATGGAGCTACGCCATACGGGGATCAAAGTGAGCCTGATTGAACCCGGCCCGATTCGCACGCGCTTTACCGACAACGTCAACCAGACGCAAAGCGATAAACCGGTGGAAAACCCTGGTATCGCCGCACGTTTTACGCTGGGGCCGGAAGCAGTCGTCGCCAAAGTGCGCCATGCTTTTGAGAGCAACAACCCGAAATTGCGCTACCCGGTAACGCTGGTGACATGGGCGGTTACCTTTTTAAAACGCCTGCTGCCGACGCGCATGATGGATAAAATTTTGCACGGGTGAGTTGAAGGCGCGAAGCCTCTCCCCCATGTATGACGAAACAGTGAAATAAAGAGAACTTAGTATGTCTGCACAGAATATTGTCAATATTACCGAAATGAACCTGCAACAGGTGCTTGAGCAATCCGTTGCCACGCCGGTGCTGTTCTATTTTTGGTCCGAACGCAGCCAGCACTGTCAGCAGCTGACGCCGGTGCTGGAGAACCTCGCCACCCAGTACAACGGGCAATTTATCCTGGCGAAAGTCGATTGCGACGCAGAGCAGATGGTGGCATCGCAGTTTGGCTTACGCGCCATTCCTACTGTTTATCTGTTCCAGAATGGTCAGCCGGTTGACGGTTTCCAGGGGCCGCAACCGGAAGAAGCGATTCGCGCGCTGCTGGATAAAGTGCTGCCGCGCGAAGAGGAGCTGAAAGCGCAACAAGCCATGCAACTGATGCAGGAAGGCAAGCACATCGACGCGCTGCCGCTGCTGAAAGAGGCCAGCCAACTGGCGCCGCAAAACAGCGAAATCACTCTGCTGCTGGCGGAAACGCTGATTGTGTTAAACCGTGCGGATGAAGCCGAAGCGGCGCTGAAAACGGTTCCGTTACAGGATCAAGATACCCGTTACCAGGGGCTTATCGCGCAGATCGAACTGCTGAAAAAAGCCGCCGATACGCCGGAAATTCAGCAACTACAACAACAGGTTGCAGACAACCCGCAGGACGCGCTGCTGGCAACCCAACTGGCATTGCAGCTGCACCAGGTGGGCCGCAACGAAGAAGCGCTGGAACTGCTGTTTAGCCACCTGCGTAAAGATCTGAGCGCTGCCAACGGCGAAGCGCGCAAAATGCTGCAAGAGATCCTCGCCGCGCTCGGCACCGGCGACGCGCTGGC
Source organism: Kosakonia pseudosacchari (assembly GCF_900184035.1). Classification (GTDB taxonomy): domain Bacteria; phylum Pseudomonadota; class Gammaproteobacteria; order Enterobacterales; family Enterobacteriaceae; genus Kosakonia; species Kosakonia pseudosacchari. The sequence goes on along the minus strand of NZ_FXWP01000013.1, from coordinate 59,678 downwards.
ATCGAAATACCGCCGCCAGCTTTACTCCCTGCTCTACTAATTTCCCTGCTAAATTTGGCGATCGCGCTGTTTTCATCGCTAATTCGGGCTAAGATGGCATCAAATTAAACAGGAGGTTTTTTTGATGCCAATCGTCATTCTGGTTCTTATCTTCGTCGCGCTGGTGGTGGTTATTTCTGGCGTGAAAATCGTACCGCAAGGCTTCCAGTGGACGGTGGAACGCTTTGGCCGTTTCACCCGCACGCTGCAGCCAGGTTTAAGCCTGGTGGTGCCGTTTATGGATCGTATTGGTCGTAAGATCAATATGATGGAACAGGTTCTCGATATCCCCTCGCAGGAAGTTATTTCCAAAGACAACGCCAATGTCACCATTGACGCCGTGTGCTTTATTCAGGTCATCGACGCGCCTCGTGCCGCCTATGAGGTGAGCAACCTGGAGCTGGCGATCATCAACCTGACCATGACCAACATCCGTACCGTGCTCGGCTCGATGGAGCTGGACGAAATGCTCTCGCAGCGCGACAGCATCAACACCCGCCTGCTGCATATTGTCGATGAAGCCACCAATCCGTGGGGCGTGAAAGTTACCCGTATTGAAATTCGCGACGTGCGCCCACCAGCGGAATTGATTGCCTCGATGAACGCGCAGATGAAAGCGGAACGGACCAAGCGTGCTTATATTCTTGAAGCCGAAGGGATCCGCCAGGCGGAGATCCTGAAAGCCGAAGGGGAAAAACAGTCGCAGATCCTCAAAGCGGAAGGCGATCGCCAGTCAGCGTTCCTGCAGGCGGAAGCGCGTGAACGTTCGGCAGAAGCAGAAGCTCGCGCCACGCAGATGGTATCTGAAGCGATCGCCGCCGGGGATATTCAGGCGGTGAATTACTTCGTGGCGCAGAAATACACCGACGCGCTGCAACAAATCGGCTCGGCGAACAACAGCAAAGTGGTGATGATGCCGCTGGATGCCAGCAGCCTGATGGGTTCGATCGCCGGCATCGCCGAACTGGTGAAAGACAGCGCCGGCGAGCGTAAAAAATGATTGCCGCCCTGCTGCTCGAACATACACACCTTGCCTGGCTGGTGCTCGGCGGCCTGTTGCTGGCTGCGGAAATGCTGGGCGGTAACGGCTATCTATTGTGGAGCGGCGTTGCGGCGGTAGTCACCGGGTTGCTGGCGTGGGTTATTCCCTTCGGCTGGGAGTGGCAAGGTGTACTGTTCGCCGTACTGACCATGCTGGCCGCCTGGCTGTGGTGGCAGTGGCTTTCGCGGCGGGTAAAACAGCAAAAACCTGCCGATGCGTCGCTGAACCTGCGTGGACAACAACTCATAGGCCGCCGCTTCCAGCTTGATAACGCGCTGGTGAATGGTCGGGGCCATATGCGCGTGGGCGACAGTTCGTGGCCGGTCAGCGCCGACGACGATCTCGCTGCCGGAACGCGCGTTGAGGTGACAGCCGTTGAAGGCATCACCTTGCGCATCAAAGCCGTAAACGAATAACCCTAACGCAAGGATTCAGGGAATGATAAAACGCAGCCGCCTCGCGCTGGGCTTGTGCCTCTCTTTTACCGCCAGCGCCCCCGCGCTGGCGTCGTCTGATATCGATAGCTGCACCTGGGGGAGCTCAGGATGTTTCGTCACCAGCCCGCCGGTGCTGGGCATTGATACAGACACTCGCGATAACCTGCTGCGTCTGGTGGATGAGCAAAAAGGATTTTTGCCGCTGCGCCAGCCCATGCCGCAAGATTTCACGCGCAGCCGAAGCTTCTATTTCGGTGTTCATCACGATGACACTACCGCCCCGATGGCAACGGCGGAACCGATTTCCAGTGACGACGCCCTGCGCCAGCAAATGAAAGCGCTGGGCATCAAACCTGATGATCAAATTCCTCCGGCGCTATTACGCCTGATTGCCGAAGGTGACACGGCGCAAACAGCAACTGGCGAAGATTTTGCGTCCGATGAGCTGGAAAACCGCTTTGTGTCGCGCAATAACGAGACACTTTCAGGCTTTTTCGCCGCCCTGCTGGACGAAACGGCGTTGACGCCGGAACAGCGCCTGGCGCTGGCGAAAGCGCGGATGGCGGCAAATGGTAGCGGTGTAGTGATCATCAATTCGCTGAGCTTCCCGGAAGGTTCTGCCGCTCTCGGTTTCCGTACCTATTTACAGGGCGCTAATGCGTTCTATGCCGGTGATTATGCGGCCGCCGCGCAAGCTTTTACCGCGCTGGCCAGCAGCCCGCAGCCGTGGCTTGCCGAAACGGCCAGCTATATGTTGATGCGCACCGCGCTCAACGCCAGTAGCGCCAATGCTAACGGTGAATATGGCGATTTCGACGTTACAAAAGTGGACAAAGCCCAGGCGCAGAAAGCGCGGGATGCGGCGCTTCATTATCTGAAAAGCTGGCCGCAGGGTCGCTACGCAGAATCGGCGCAGGGGATGTTGCGCCGCATCAACTGGTATTTGCAGGACTGGAACGCGCTGGCGGCGCTCTATGAACAGGCGCTGTCACAGACGGCCAGCGGTGATGCGTTAATCGCGCTGGTGAATGAAAGCGACAACAAACTTCTCGAATGGGGTGGTGACAACTTTATCAGCACACCGGATGCCTCGCTGATGACATTTATCCTGACGCTGCGCCGTCTGCGCGATAACCAATGCGATGAAAAGCATCCCTGTATCGATCAAGCCTGGCTCGACAGTATCAAAGCCGATTTCGACAAAAATAAACGCAGTGACCTGTGGAATTACCTGCGTCTGAAGCTGGCTTTCAGCAAGCAGGATTACGCCACCGTGCGCAGCGCTATCACCCCGGCGCAAACCCTGCCGCCGCGCAATATCCTCGCCTTTAGCGAGCAAGTGCTGTACGGCGAAGCGCTGATGGCGCAAAAGCAGTGGCCGGACGCCAAAGCGCACTGGTTACATCTTTTGGATCTGAGTAAAGATGTCGAACAGCAGCAGTTGCTGCAGGCCAAACTGGCGGCAACGCTGGTAGAAAGCGACGCGCTGGCGCAGATTTTTGCCCCAGACAGCAAGGTCACGAATCTGCGTTATCGCTCCCTGGTGCTGAAAACTAAAGCGCCACGCGAGTTGCTGCGCCAGCAGGCCAGCAGTGGCCCGAATAACGAAGAGCGCACCATTGCGCTGCACACGTTGCTGACGCGAGATTTAACCGAAGGGCATTACGTCGACTGGTTACAAGACAAAAAACTGATCGCCGCGATCGCACCGCCGGTCACGGGCGAAGCGTTTGATGACGTCAACCTGAGCGCATTTGGCTGGAAAGGCACCGACAAAGAGAGCGTTTACTTCTGCGCTGCGCTGGAAAAAACGGTCACTACCCTGAGCCAGAAAGCGCAGGATGGCCATGCGCTGAACTGCCTGGGCGAGTTTTTCCGCATCACGCAAACCCGCGTTAACCGGGAGACCGACCTGTGGGGTAATGACGCGCTGGACGACGCAACAAAACTGGAATCTGCGCCCGGCGTCGCGCACCGTCTGGCCTGGTATCAGCAGGTTATTAACGACGCGAAAGCCGAGCCGGAAGATAAGAGTTACGCGCTGTATCGCGCCGTGATGTGTTATGCCCCCTCCGGTTATAACGATTGCGGCGGCGAAGACGTGGATAAATCGGTGCGTAAAGCATGGTTCCAGCAACTGAAAAGCCGTTATCCGGGAAGCGTATGGGCCAAAGCGCTCAAATACTACTGGTAATGGCGCTGGCAGGCGCGCTGCTGTCGCCTGTTGCGTTAGCAACTCAGCGGGAGCAGGCGTACTGGTTGTGGTCTGGTGTGCGGCCCACGCAAACGCTGCGTAACGCCGATATTGTCTATCTGCATCAGGGCGATGTCGTCACTGCTGCCGGGCAAACGGTGTTTGAGCGTAAAGGGCTGCCGGTCAACCAACTGACCTTTCCACGCATCTGGCTCACGGTGCGTTTTACCACGCTGGACGTGCCGGATGCGTTGTTGTTACGTCTTACCCGGCTGTTAGCTCGCTGGCAAGCAGCGGGCAATCATGTCGTCGGGTTGCAGGTGGATTTCGATGCTGCTACTCATCGCCTTGGCGATTACGCGCGCTTTTTGCATCGTCTACGCCAGACGCTACCAGCAGACTACGCGCTGGGCGTTACCGGGTTACTGGACTGGGCGAAAACCGGCAGTGTGCAAACCCTTAACGCGCTGCCGGTGGATGAACTGGTCGTGCAGAGCTATCAGGGGCGCAGTACCGTGGCGAATTACACCGCCTATCTTCCCGCACTGTTAGCGTTACGCATCCCGTTTAAACTGGGGCTGGTGCAGAACGGCGCGCGTGACATAAGCGAAGAGCAGCAACTCGCCGCGTCCCCGTGGTATCGCGGCACGGTGACATTTATGCTGAACCCTTCGCGTGGTGGCAGCAGCCCGAAAGGTTATCAATAATCGGGCAATCGGCGCTATCGTCGCCGGGGCAGGAATCCGCCAGTGCCAGCAGTTGCACACGCATCTGTTGCAGTTCGCCAATATGCCGCTCGATCTCGGCCACTTTCTGTAACGTGCGCGCTTTGACATCTGCGCTGTGGCGGGCCGGGTTATTAAACAGATTCACCAGCTCGCCGCACTCTTCGAGATTAAACCCTACCTGCCGTGCCTGGCGCAGCAGCGTCAACTCATTCAGGTGTTGTTGGTTGTAGCTGCGGTAGCCATTTTCGCTGCGCAGCGGCGGTGTCACCAGCCCTTTCTCTTCATAGAAGCGAATCGCTTTGCTGGTTAAACCGGTTCTTTTTGCCACGTCGCTGATATTCACGTTTCCCCCTTGCTGCCAGAAGCTGAGATAATCACTATAAATGGCCGCCATGTAATAAAACAAATATATCCATATTGTTAATGGTTTTTTATTTACCCACCTTGCCGCTTCGCTATAACATGTGGCCGGTTGTTTCTAATAATGATAAATGATTTACACACAGGAGTGTTTATGAGTGATATGGCGTTTTGCCGTGGTTGCGGAAAGCAAATACATAAAGAAGCGGTGGCTTGCCCGCAGTGCGGCGCGCCTCAAAACACCGCCGGGAAGAAAAGCCGAATTTCTGCTGCGCTGTTCGCCTTCTTTTTAGGCGGATTTGGCGCGCATAAATTTTATTTAGGAAAACCAGTACAGGGGATCCTCTATCTTCTGTTTTGCTGGACCTTTATTCCGGCAATCGTCTCTTTCATCGAATTTATTATTTATCTGTGCAACTCCGATCAGGAATTTGCCCGTAAATACGGTTGAGTTTTACCCCGCCGGTAATAAGCAAACCCCGCCTTGTGCGGGGTTTGTTGTTTATGAAACACCTGTCATTTCTTTGTGATGATAAAACCTTGACCTTCCCCTTGATGGAAGGTTTAAGCTTCTACACAGTCACTATTGAAGCCCCCCAACCAAGGAGATTGAATATGTCTCATACCATAGCGCTAGACCTGGATGGCCTTTCCTGCGGCCATTGCGTAAAACGCGTCAAAGAGAGCCTGGAAAAACGCCCGGATGTTGAACAGGCAGACGTCACCATTGAACGTGCGGAAGTTACCGGCAGCGCCAGCGCTGACGCGTTGATCGAAACCATCAAAGAAGCCGGATACGGTGCGAGCTTAAGCCACCCAAAGGCTAAACCGCTGGCAGAGTCATCACTCCCGTCGGAAGCACTGACAGCGGCCACACCTGAGCTTCCGGCAGCCAGCGAGCTTGATGACAGCCAACAACTGTTGATCAACGGCATGAGCTGCGCCAGTTGTGTCTCCCGGGTGCAAAAAGCCTTACAGGCCGTACCGGGCGTTACGCAGGCACGGGTCAACCTGGCGGAGCGCACCGCGCTGGTGATGGGCAGTGCCCCCGCCGCTGAATTAGTCAGCGCCGTAGAGAACGCAGGCTACGGCGCTGAAGCCATTGAAGATGACATCAAGCGCCGCGAACGCCAGCAGGAAACCGCGCTCGCCACCATGAAACGCTTTCGCTGGCAGGCGATTGTCGCGCTGCTGGTTGGCATACCGATCATGATGTGGGGCATGCTCGGCGATAACATGATGGTCACCGACACCAACCGTACGCTGTGGCTCGCGCTCGGTGTTGTCACGTTAGCGGTCATGATCGTAGCGGGCGGCCATTTTTACACCAGCGCCTGGAAAAGCCTGCGTAACGGCACGGCGACCATGGATACGCTGGTCGCGCTGGGTACGGGCGCGGCCTGGCTCTACTCTATGAGCGTCAATATCTGGCCGCAGTGGTTCCCGATGGAGGCGCGACACCTTTATTACGAAGCCAGCGCGATGATCATCGGTTTGATTAACCTCGGTCACATGCTGGAAGCCCGCGCGCGCCAGCGTTCGTCTAAAGCGCTTGAGCGGTTATTAGATTTAACCCCGCCCACTGCACGCGTGGTGACCGCCGACGGCGAGAAAAACGTACCGCTGGCGGACGTGCAACCTGGCATGACGCTGCGCCTGACAACGGGCGATCGTGTGCCGGTAGACGGGGAAATCAGCCAGGGCGAAGCCTGGTTTGATGAAGCCATGCTTACCGGCGAACCGGTGCCGCAGGAGAAAAGCACCGGCGAGAGCATTCATGCCGGGACGGTAGTGCAGGACGGCAGCGTGCTGTTTACCGCCAGCGCCGTCGGCAGCCACACGACGCTGTCGCGCATTATTCGCATGGTGCGCCAGGCGCAAAGCAGTAAGCCGGAGATCGGCCAGCTTGCCGATCGCATTTCCGCCGTATTTGTGCCCGTGGTGGTCGCTATCGCCCTGTTCAGCGGCGCTATCTGGTATTTCTTCGGCCCTGCGCCGCAAATTGTCTATACGCTGGTTATCGCTACCACGGTGCTGATTATCGCCTGCCCTTGCGCACTGGGGCTGGCAACGCCGATGTCGATTATCTCCGGTGTTGGTCGCGCGGCGGAGTTTGGCGTGCTGGTTCGCGATGCTGATGCGCTGCAACGCGCCAGCACGCTCGACACTATTGTGTTTGATAAAACCGGCACCCTGACGCGCGGCAAACCCGAAGTGGTGAGCGTGAAAACACAGGATATCGACGACGCGACGGCGCTGCGCCTGGCGGCGGCACTGGAGCAAGGTTCCAGCCATCCGCTGGCGCGGGCGATCATTGAAAAAGCAGGCGCGGATACGCTGCCGGTGGTCAATCAGTTCCGTACACTGCGCGGGCTGGGCGTGAGCGGTGAGATTGACGGGCACAGTGTGCTGCTTGGTAACCAGGCGCTGCTGGCTGAACAAAATGTGGATACCCGCGCGCTTGACGATGAGCTTAATGCGCAGGCAAGCCTGGGCGCCACGCCGGTACTGCTGGCGGTCGACGGGAAAGCTGTGGCGCTGTTGGCAATCCGCGATCCGTTACGCGAAGACAGCATCGATGCGCTGCAACGTCTGCACCGTGAAGGCTACCGCCTGGTGATGCTGACCGGTGACAACCCCACCACCGCCAACGCCATCGCCAAAGAGGCCGGTATTGATGAGGTGATCGCTGGCGTGCTGCCAGATGGCAAAGCCGAGGCGATCAAAAACCTGCAACAGCAGGGTCGCCAGGTGGCGATGGTTGGCGACGGGATTAACGACGCGCCCGCGCTGGCGCAGGCGGATGTGGGTATCGCGATGGGCGGTGGCAGCGATGTGGCAATTGAAACCGCGGCTATCACGCTGATGCGCCACAGCCTGCTGGGTGTGGCCGATGCACTGGCGATTTCGAAAGCGACGCTACGCAACATGAAACAGAACCTGCTCGGCGCGTTTGTCTACAACTCGCTGGGTATCCCGATTGCCGCAGGCATCCTCTGGCCGCTGACCGGTACATTGCTCAACCCGGTGGTCGCAGGCGCGGCAATGGCGCTCTCGTCCATTACCGTGGTCAGCAACGCCAACCGGTTATTGCGCTTTAAACCCCATCAGTAAATGCCACACCCCCGCCGTTTATCCGGCGGGGTTTGCACCTTCTGGCCGTGCGCGCTAGCATGAGATTTTTCACTCAGGAAGCGCGTATGAGCCTGTTTCAACGATTGAAAACCTTTTTTCTTGCGCTTCGTGTGCCGCATTACCGCTGGCCAGCACTGGATGTGGATTTGCCCGGCGGCCAACATCTGCACCTGGTGGGCAGTATTCACATGGGCACCTACGGCATGTCGCCGCTCCCGGCGCAGCTACTGCAAAAACTGCGCGATGCTGACGCGCTCATTGTGGAAGCGGATATCGCCGGTTCGGACTCACCGTTCGACAACCTGCCGCCGGCCGAACCGCTTGAACAGCGCCTTCCCCCGGAACTTCTTGCCCAGCTCGACAGCACGCTGCAAACCCTGTCGCTTCACAGAGATGAATTCGACCAGCGACCCGCCTGGCATATCGCGCTGGTGCTACAAGCCACGCAGGCACAACGGCTGGGGCTGCGCCCGGAGTACGGCATCGACTATCAGTTGTTACAGGCAGCACAGCAATATCAGGTGAAAGTGATGGAGCTGGAAGGTACCAGCAGCCAGCTGGATATCCTGCGCAGATTGCCGGACGAAGGAAATGAACTGCTGCAGGATACCCTGACTCACTGGCACGAAAATGCGCGTTTATTACAGGTGATGATGAGCTGGTGGCTGGAAAACCCGCCTACGGAAGATGAACTGATGCTGCCGTCCACCTTCAGCCAGCCGCTGCATGATGTTTTGATGCACCAGCGCAACCAGGCGTGGTGCGAGCGTTTATTTGCGCTGCCGCCAGGGCGCTATGTTGTGGCAGCAGGTGCTTTGCATCTGTATGGCGAGGGGAATTTACCGGCGTTGCTGCGCGAAAGAGCGGCGCAATAGCGCAAGATGGTACTATTTTCGCGCACGCGAGCAGGCGTATGCTAAGCGCCGTGAGATGACCGTGGTAAGAAGGATTATTATGACACCCGCCGTGAAGTTACTCGAAAAAAACAAGGTTCCCTTTCAGGTTCACACTTACGATCACGATCCCAATGAAACCAACTTTGGTGATGAAGTGGTGCGTAAGCTGGGGCTGAACGCCGACCAGGTCTATAAAACGCTGCTGGTGGCGATCAATGGCGATATGAAACATCTTGCCGTTGCGGTCACGCCGGTTGCCGGGCAACTGGATCTGAAGAAAGTTGCCAAAGCGCTTGGCGCGAAAAAAGTCGATATGGCCGATCCGCTGGTCGCCCAGCGCACCACCGGTTATCTGGTGGGCGGCATCAGCCCGTTGGGGCAGAAAAAACGTCTGCCGACGCTGATTGATGCTCCCGCGCAAGATTTCGCTTCCATTTATGTTTCCGGCGGTAAACGCGGGCTGGATATTGAACTGGCGGCGAGCGATCTGGCAAAAATGCTGGATGCGAAGTTTGCCGATATCGCCCGCCGCGATTGACGGATGAGGAGCTGGCTACTGCCAGCTCACCTCCCCTTTGGGTTCGTAAGCATTCACATCCAGCGGTGAGTTTTTCTGGATGTACTCTTTCAGCACTTCAGCGTCAATAAAGCCGGTATTCACGTAGCCTGCTTTATTATCCAGACGCGGATAGCCATCCCCGCCGGTGGCGTTAAAACTGAGCGTCGCCAGACGGTAGCTTTTCACCGGATCGACCGGTTCCCCTTTGATTTTCAGATCATTTAGCTTGCCGCCTTTCGCCACAAAACTGACGTTGGCAAACTGCGGATACGCGCCGGAATCCGGCTTCATCTGCGCCACCGCGGTGAGGTAATCCGTCAGCTCTTTCCCGGTCAGATTCACATACACCACCGTATTGCCGAACGGTTGCACTTTCAGCACATCTTTGTAGGTGATGTCACCCGCCTCGATAGAGTCACGCACGCCGCCGCCGCTCATCACCGCCAGATCCGCGCCGGTACGCGCCATTTGCGCGGCGAGGATGACATGCGCGAGGTTGGTTTGCACGAAACGCACTTTGCTGCGATCGCCCTCCAGGTGACCATTCGCGTTACCGATTTTCACCTCTAACTGCGCTTTGCCTTTGTTCTGGAACGGCGTTAACAGGGAGAGCATCTGCGGGTTTTCGGCAATTTCCGGGGTGTAGAGTACGCGCTCACTTTTGCCGTTGTCGTAGGTGACTTTCTTCTTCAGGTTGACCGGAATCAACTGGTAACGCACCAGTTTCATCTCGCCGTTACGGAACTGGAAATCCGCGCGTCCGACATATTTGCCCCACTCATGCGCCTGCACAATCCAGATGCCGTTTTGCTGATCCGGCGCGCACGGCGTGCCTGGCACATAATCGACCTGTTTTTTATTTTCAGACGCCATGCAGACCGGATCTTGTGAGTGACCACCCACAATCATTGCCAGCGCCCCTTTTGGCAGGCTGCGCGCCATCTCAACATCGCCTGGCGCATTCGAGCCGTGCTCACCGTTGTCGTAATGCCCCATGTGCGTTGTCGCCAGAATCACATCCGGTTTTTCGTTCTGGTTCAGCTCAGAAATCACCAGCTTCGCTTCATCGGCCGGTTTACGGAATTCGATATCGGTGAAAAACTCCGGGTTGCCGATTTTTGCCGTGTCGTCGGTGGTTAACCCGATAACGGCAATTTTCAGCCCCTGGCGATTGAATATCATCCACGGCTTAAAGAGGCGCTCGCCGGTGCTTTTCTGGTAAATGTTGGCGGAAAGGAACGGGAACTTAGCCCATTTTTCCTGCTGGCGCAGCACGCTGAGCGGGTTGTCGAACTCATGGTTGCCCACGGCCATCGCATCGTAGCCAATCAGGTTCATGCCGCGAAAATCGGGTTCGGCATCCTGTAAATCCGATTCCGGCACCCCGGTGTTGATATCACCGCCGGAAAGCAGCAACACGCTACCGCCTTCGGCCGCCACCTCTTTGCGAATGCCATCAACCAGCGTTTTCTGCGCCGATAAACCATATTCGCCGTAATCGCTGCGCCAGAAATGACCGTGATGATCGTTGGTATGCAGGATGGTGATGTTATAGGTTTTATCCTGCTCGTAAGCCTGTACCTGCCAGCTTGCTAACCCCATCGCCGCCAGCAGCCCCAGCGTAATGCTCTTCTTTAACAATCTCATGCTTCCCTCCCTGACCCATTGATAAACTGAGAAATTACAGCGCCTGCAAATAATAGACAAATATCTATTCAGAATCGCAACTTCCTTCAAACTTTCGGCAAAGGTATGGTAATCAGAGAATCATTACCGTGCTGTATCCTTAACCTCTTCTGACAACATACGTGGTATTTATGGCAATCAGTGAAACGTCGCAGACATCGCCTGCTGCGCGCACCTCGTTCGGTATTCTTGGCGCTATCAGCCTCTCGCATCTGCTTAACGATATGATTCAGTCTCTGTTGCTGGCGATTTATCCGCTACTGCAGGCCGATTTTTCCCTGTCGTTTGTGCAGATTGGCTTTATCACGCTGACCTTCCAGGTCGCCTCCTCGCTGCTCCAGCCGGTGGTTGGTTATTTAACCGATAAACACCCAATGCCGTGGTCGCTACCTGTTGGCATGTGTTTCACCTTAAGCGGGCTGGTACTGCTGGCAATGGCGGGGAATTTTACCACCGTGCTGATTGCTGCCGCGCTGGTGGGAACGGGGTCATCGGTTTTCCACCCGGAATCGTCCCGCGTGGCGCGTATGGCGTCTGGCGGACGTCACGGGCTGGCGCAATCCATCTTTCAGGTCGGCGGCAACTTTGGTGCCTCGCTTGGGCCATTGCTGGCGGCGGTGATCATCGCGCCTTACGGCAAAGGCAATGTTGCCTGGTTTGTGCTGGCTGCCCTGCTGGCGATTATTGTGCTGATGCAGGTAAGCCGCTGGTACGCCGCTCAACACCGGGTGAATAAAGGTAAAAAACCCGTTGCCGTGATCAATCCGCTGCCGCGCAACAAAGTGGTGCTGGCGGTTTGCGTGCTGCTGATCCTGATTTTCTCGAAATACTTCTATATGGCGAGCATTAGTAGCTATTTCACCTTTTATTTAATGCAAAAGTTTGATTTGCCGGTGCAAAACGCTCAGATGCATCTGTTTATCTTCCTGTTCGCGGTCGCGGCAGGTACGGTCATTGGCGGGCCACTGGGCGATAAGATAGGGAGAAAATATGTGATTTGGGGCTCTATCCTCGGCGTCGCGCCGTTTACCCTACTTTTACCCTACGCCACGCTCTTCTGGACCGGGATTTTAACGGTGATTATTGGTTTTGTGCTCGCCTCCGCCTTTTCAGCCATTCTGGTCTATGCGCAGGAGCTATTACCCGGTCGTATCGGCATGGTTTCCGGGCTGTTTTTTGGTTTTGCTTTCGGGATGGGTGGCCTTGGCGCAGCAGTATTAGGGCTGGTTGCCGATCATACCAGTATCGAATTGGTCTATAAAATATGTGCTTTCCTGCCATTACTCGGGATCCTGACCATATTCCTGCCCGATAACCGCCCGCAACACTGATTTCCTCACGGCCAAAGTCATACTTTGGCCGCTGCTTTCTCTTGCCTGCCTGCGCCTGGCGCGTGATTTCTGTTACGGATACCCCGCTGGCTATCTTTTTTCAGCTAAATTGCTGTTTTCTTCATAATTCAACAATTATTCATAAACATAGTAGCGAAAATTGTCATAAACTGTAACGCAGTTGTCGGTTTTTAACCGCGGGATCCACGCATCAACGAAAGGAGACGGAATGCATCACGCCACACCGCTTATCACCACCATTGTCGGCGGCCTTGTGCTCGCTTTTATCCTCGGCATGCTTGCCAATAAACTGCGTATTTCGCCACTGGTGGGCTACCTGTTAGCGGGTGTATTGTCCGGGCCGTTTACGCCGGGTTTTGTCGCCGATACCCAACTCGCGCCTGAGCTTGCGGAGCTGGGCGTGATTTTGCTGATGTTCGGTGTTGGGCTGCATTTCTCTTTGAAGGATCTGATGGCGGTAAAGTCCATCGCCATTCCCGGTGCGATCGCGCAGATTGCTGTTGCGACGCTGCTGGGTATGGCGCTTTCCGCAATGCTGGATTGGTCCCTGATGACCGGCATCGTCTTTGGGCTTTGCCTCTCCACCGCCAGTACCGTGGTGCTGCTGCGCGCGCTTGAGGAGCGACAGCTTATCGACAGCCAGCGCGGGCAAATCGCCATCGGCTGGCTGATTGTGGAAGATCTGGTGATGGTGCTAACGCTGGTGTTGCTGCCCGCCGTCGCCGGAATGGTGGAAAAAGGCGATGTCGGTCTGGCGTCGCTGGCGGTGGATATGGGCATCACCATCGGTAAAGTGGTGGCCTTTATCGCCATCATGATGCTGGTTGGCCGCCGCCTGGTGCCGTGGATCATGGCGCGCAGCGCGGCGACCGGTTCACGCGAGCTGTTTACGCTCTCCGTACTGGCGCTGGCGCTCGGTATCGCTTTTGGCGCGGTGGAGCTGTTTGATGTTTCGTTTGCGCTGGGTGCGTTCTTCGCCGGGATGGTGCTGAACGAATCCGAGCTGAGTCACCGTGCGGCGCACGATACGCTGCCGCTGCGCGACGCGTTTGCGGTGCTGTTCTTTGTCTCCGTCGGTATGCTGTTTGATCCGCTGGTACTCATTGAGCAGCCGCTGGCGGTGCTTGCTACGCTGGCGATCATCATCTTTGGTAAATCTGTCGCCGCGTTCCTGCTGGTGCGCATGTTTGGCCACTCGCCGCGCACCGCGCTGACCATCGCCGCAAGCCTTGCGCAGATCGGTGAGTTCGCCTTTATTCTGGCGGGCCTCGGCATGTCGCTGAACCTGCTGCCGCAGGCCGGACAAAATCTGGTACTGGCGGGCGCTATCCTGTCGATTATGCTCAACCCGGTGCTGTTTACCCTGCTGGAAAAATACCTCGACAAAACCGAGACGCTGGAAGAGCAAACGCTGGAAGAGGCCATCGAAGAGGAGAAACAGATCCCGGTGGATATCTGCAACCACGCGCTGCTGGTGGGCTTTGGCCGCGTCGGCAGCCTGCTGGGTGAAAAGCTGATGGCGCAGGGCATCCCACTGGTGGTGATTGAAACTTCACGTACTCGCGTGGATGAACTGCGTGAGCGCGGTATACGGGCGGTGCTGGGCAATGCGGCGAACGAAGAGATCATGAATCTGGCGCATCTCGATTGCGCCCGCTGGTTGTTACTCACTATTCCGAACGGTTACGAAGCCGGGGAGATTGTCGCCACCGCGCGTGAGAAGTGCCCGAATATTGAAATTATCGCCCGCGCGCACTACGACGATGAAGTGGATTACATCACCGAACGTGGCGCGAATCAGGTTGTTATGGGCGAGCGGGAAATCGCCAATACCATGCTGACACTGCTGGGAAAACCGCAGGTTGAAGAAGCGGTAACGGGCTAATCAAAAAAGGCCGGAGTGCTTACGCTGCCCCGGCCTTGTCTCATCGGCTTGTCTGCCCGGCTTCGTCGGGCACTCACCTCACCGTTCCCAGTACGCCTCTTCAAGGCTATCTTCACGCTCTGGCAGACCACGCGTTAAACGCGGTGAGTGCTGGTTCAGCACCTGGTAACTGACGCGGTTAGCATATTTGCACACCTGCGCCAGCGAAGAGTACGTCAACCAGTTGAATTTGTGCTTGCTGGAGTTCGGCACGTTGGTGCGGTGATAGTTGTTGGCGGTGATGTCATGCAGCAACGCCGCCAGCGCGCCATCGCCCGCGCCGTTGGTATTCATGATTTTTTCCGGCCCGCCCATGTACGGCGCAATGTGCGAGTAAATGCGCAGCGGATGTTCACAATCTTTGTGGCGCAGCGCACGGCTGAACTCGTACTGGTTGAATTCGGCAATCGCACCCGGCAGCAGCGGATGCTGCGTTTTACGCTTCGCTTCCTCTTCGGTGAAACCGGCCATATACAGACCAATTGGGCCTGCGGTGCACAGGACGAGATCCACCCAATCCAGCGCTTTATCGGCCGCCAGCAGCGGATCGCTTTCGCCGGTCAGCGCGTGGCCTTCCTCTTCATTCATTGCCAGAATCGAAACATTCTCTTTGAGGAAATCGCGCCACCACTGCGGGTTATCGGCAATCACATATTTGGTACCGAGAGTCAGCACCACCGGCACGTTGTGTTTTTTGGCATAGGCTACCGCCTGCATGGTCGCTTCCGGCATCGGCTCGCCGGGATTGCAGCGCACCAGGTAAGAGGAAAGCACCAGCGCGGACGCCCCGGCGATGACCGCTTCCGGGATGTTCTCCGGGCGCAACTGGTTCATATGGCCAGGGCTGATGGCGAAGGTGCGCTCACCGCTGTCGCTAATCAGCGTGAAACAGCGACCAATCGCGCCATCCACGCCTTGCAAGTAGTTGAGATCGGTACGGCTGGAGGTGTTACACAGGTAGCGATAGGCATAACTGCCGATTTTCACGTTGTCGCACATCACGCCAAGCAGCACCGAGCGGTCATCCGCCAGCACCGAGTAGTTGTGCATGGTGTTGCCAATAGTGCCACCCGCGAACTGGTGGGTGATCAAATCGTTACTGACCAGTTCCTGATAGAGCGCTTCGGCGATATCGTCGGCGATCACCAGCGAATGACCAGCACTGAGGCCGTAACGGGTAATAAACGCATCATCCACTTTCGCCTCGATATCCACCAGCGTCTGATCGATACCGACAACCCAACACGTACCGGATTCGCTCTCGGGCTGAATTTGCTGTAATAGCGGGTCGCGGGCATTAACGGGGAAATAGTGTTTGGATTTACGTTTACCGGGAAATTTCATGATTGTAATAAGCGCTATACATTCGGGCTGAGAATGTTAACACACTCTCAGCCCGCGCCGCGATCAGCGATATTTGGCCGTCAGATTGACCATCATCTCAATATGTTCAGGAGAATCATTAAGCGCCGGAATGTACTCATATTTTTCGCCACCAGCCTCAAGAAAGAATTCGCGGTTTTGCACGGCGATCTCTTCCAGCGTTTCCAGGCAGTCGGCGGCAAAACCCGGCGACATCACTTGAATATGCTTCACACCTTTCTCACCGAGCATCTTCAGCGTTTCATCCGTGTAAGGCGTTAACCACGGCTCGCGGCCAAAGCGTGACTGGAACGTCATCATCACTTTTTCCGGTGGTAAATCGAGCGCGGAAACCAGCTCGCGCGTCGTATCGCGACAGCGCTGCGGGTAATCATCCCCTTCTGCCGCATAACGCTGGGGAATACCGTGGTAAGAGAGCAGCAGTAAATCCGGCTCGCCATGCTGCGCAAACGAGGCACGCACGCTGTTGGCGAGCGCCGTGATGTAATCCGCGTTGTCGGCGTAGTCGCGAATAAACGAGATGCCCGGAATATGGCGCTTTTTCGCCAGAATGCGCGCCAGCTCGTCCCACACGGCGGCAACGGTGGAACAAGAGTATTGCGGGTAGAGCGACAGCACCACAATATGCTCGACTTCATGCGCCAGCAGTTCATCGACCGCGCTTTCCAGCGACGGCGAACCGTAACTCATGCCAAGCACCACCGGCACGTCCGGCAAACGCGCCGCCAGCGCTCGCTGCTGCCTGCGGCTGTAAACCATTAACGGCGAGCCTTCATCCATCCAGACAGATTGATAGAGTTTGGCGACGCGGGGAGAACGAATGGGCAGGATCACGCCGCGCAGTAGCGGCCACCACAATAAACGCGGCGTGTCGACCACGCGTTTATCACTTAAAAATTGCCGCAGATAGCGTTTCACTGCCCCGGGAGTAGGAGCATCGGGAGTGCCCAGATTGGCAAGCAGGATGCCGGTTTTCGCCTGACTCATTCACGCCTCTTAACCTTTTGAATGGTTGGTAATTGTAGCGTAAAAGCGGTTAAACGAAACCCATTGCTGTGATAGGTAAGATGAGAAAAATTCTCACCCGGAGATTCCGGGTGAGCGGGCGCGATTAGCCGAGGATTTTTTCCAGCTCTGCGCGTACATCAGCAACAGCTTTGGTGCCGTCGACTTTAGCGTATTGGGTGTTACCCGCCTGCGCTTCTTTCTGGTAGTAGCCGATCAGCGGCGCGGTCATCTGATGGTATTCCACCAGGCGTTTACGCACGGTCTCTTCCTGATCGTCTTTACGCGTGGTCAGCTCTTCGCCGGTCACGTCGTCTTTGCCTTCTACTTTAGGCGGATTGAATTTGACGTGGTAAACGCGACCGGAAGCAGCGTGAACGCGGCGGCCGATAATGCGATCGACGATCAGCTCGTCCGGCACGTCGAACTCAAGCACGAAATCAACAGTGATGCCGGCTTCTTTCATCGCGTCTGCTTGCGGAATGGTGCGCGGGAAACCGTCCAGCAGGAAACCGTTGCGGCAATCCTCCTGGGCAATACGCTCTTTCACCAGCGCGATAACCAGCTCGTCAGTGACCAGCTTGCCCGCGTCCATGATGTCTTTAGCCTGTTTGCCCAGTTCGCTGCCAGATTTAACAGCGGCGCGCAGCATGTCACCGGTAGAGATTTGCGGAATACCGTATTTCTCCATGATGAACTGAGCCTGAGTTCCTTTACCCGCGCCCGGAGCGCCAAGCAGAATAATACGCATTGCGAAAATCCCCTCAAATGTTGGTTCAATTTTTCAAAAAGCGCTAAAAGATACCACCAGAACGACCAGCGCTCAAGGAAGCGGGATCGGCTGAAACGGTTAATGATACGTTTTCTTAGGGGATACGAGAGTCAAAGAGGAAAGTGCCCGGTAACATCGGCAAGCCGGAAATGCGGCGATACAGAGATAAAAAAGGGAGGCCTGAGGCCTCCCTAATTGATCGATGATGTCTGCTTATGACACCAGCAACTGGTTCATTCGGCGAATAAACTGGTTCGGATCTTCCAGCGTACCGCGTTCGGCGAACAACGCCTGATCCAGCAACAATTCGACCCATTCGTTAAACTGATTTTCGTCCTGCGTGTCAGCCGCGCGTTTCACCAGGGCGTGATCCGGGTTGAGTTCGAAAATGTATTTCACTTCCGGCGCATTCTGGCCCGCCGCAGCGAACAGTTTCGCCATCTGGGTGCTCATCTCGTCGGCATCAGTCACTACCACGGCTGGCGTGTCGGTCAGACGGTGAGTCAGACGCACCTCTTTCACACGCTCACCGAGGAAGGATTTCACGCGCTCAACGAACGGTTCCAGCGCCTTTTCAGCTTCTTTTGCGCTTTCATCCACTTCGTCTGCCAGTTTGTCCAGCGAAGCGTCAGCTTTGGCAACAGACTGGAACGGCTTGCCGTCGAACTCGGTCAGGTAGCTCATCATCCACTCGTCAATGCGATCGGAAAGCAACAGCACTTCGATGCCTTTCTTACGCAGCAACTCCAGATGCGGGCTGCTCTTCGCCGCGGCGTAGCTGTCGGCGGTGATGAAGTAGATCTTTTCCTGCCCTTCTTTCATGCGCGACACATACTCTTCCAGCGATACAGTTTGCGCGGAGGAGTCGTTGTGCGTGGAGGCAAAGCGCAGCAGTTTGGCGATGGTTTCCAGGTTCGCGTGGTCTTCGCCCGCGCCCTCTTTCAGCACCAGGCCAAACTGTTGCCAGAAGGTCTGGTATTTTTCCGCGTCATCTTTCGCCAGTTTTTCCAGCATTTGCAGCACGCGTTTGGTCAGCGCGGTGCGCAGGCTGCGCGTGACGCTGCTGTCCTGCAGGATTTCACGCGAAACGTTGAGCGGCAGGTCGTTAGAATCGACCAGGCCGCGCACAAAGCGCAGGTAGTTCGGCATGAACTGTTCGGCTTCGTCCATGATAAACACGCGCTGAACGTAGAGTTTCAGGCCATGTTTATGATCGCGGTTCCACATATCCCACGGCGCCTGCGACGGAATGTAAAGCAGGCTGGTGTACTCCTGTTTACCTTCCACGCGGTTGTGGCTCCAGATCAGCGGATCGGTAAAGTCGTGGGAGATATGTTTGTAGAACTCGTTGTATTCGTCGTCTTTGATTTCCGCTTTGTTACGCGTCCACAGTGCCTGCGCTTTGTTGATCTTTTCCCAGGAAACCACGGTTTCGCCGTCTTTCTCTTCCTGTTTTTCGATCTCTACTGGCAGGGCGATATGGTCGGAATATTTGCTGATGATCGAGCGTACGCGCCAGTCGTTGAGGAAATCATCTTCCCCTTCACGCAGGTGCAGGATGATTTCAGTACCGCGATCGGCTTTGGTGATATCGGCAACGGTGTATTCGCCCGCGCCTTCGGATTCCCAGAACACGCCATTTTCAGCGCTTTCACCCGCCGCGCGAGTGCGCACGGTCACTTTATCGGCAACGATGAATGCCGAATAGAAACCGACGCCGAACTGACCAATCAGTTGGCTGTCTTTCGCCTGATCGGACCCCATTGATTCCAGAAACGCCTTGGTACCCGATTTTGCAATCGTCCCCAGGTGGTCGATCACTTCATCGCGCGTCATACCAATGCCGTTATCAGCGATGGTCAGCGTACGCTTCTCTTTATCAAAGGAGACGCGCACATGCAGATCGCCATCGCCTTCGTACAGTTCCGGTTTGGACAGTGCGCGGAAACGCAGTTTATCCGCCGCATCCGAGGCGTTGGAGATAAGCTCACGCAGGAAGATTTCTTTGTTCGAATAAAGAGAATGAATCATCAAGTGCAGAAGCTGTTTCACTTCAGACTGAAAACCGCGAGTTTCTTGTCCTTTCATTGGGAAAACCTCAACAATGCCATTTACAAGGTAAAAATGCGTTGAGGGAGAAGTGGGGATATTGGCAGGAAATTTCAAGCGGAGGCAAAAATTTCTGCCTCCGTTTGGTTAAAAACGAATCTTGTGGCGGCCGGCCAGCGAGTGCGACAGCGTCGTCCCGTCAACCATTTCCAGCTCACCGCCCACCGGCACGCCGTGGGCGATACGGCTGGCTTCCACACCATACTGCGCGCAAAGCTCAGCAATATAGTTAGCGGTCGCTTCGCCTTCCACCGTCGGGTTGGTGGCGAGGATCAGTTCCTGGATTTTCTCGGACGCCAGACGCTGCTCCAGCCGGTCAAGGCCAATGTCGTCCGGGCCGATACCGTCGAGCGGAGACAGATGCCCCATCAGCACAAAGTAACGACCGGAGAACTGCCCGGTCTGCTCAATGGCGTAGATATCTGCCGGGCTTTCCACCACACAGATTTGACCGTTTTCCTGGCGGCGCGGGTTGCTGCAAATGTTGCAGACTTCCTGCTCGGTGAACGTGCGGCAATCGGCGCAGTGGCCGATTTCCGACATCGCCCGAGTGAGCGCCTGTGCCAGCCGCATGCCGCCGCTGCGATCGCGCTGCAACAGCGTAAACGCCATACGCTGCGCCGATTTCGGGCCAACGCCCGGCAAGCAGCGCAGTGCTTCCATAAGCTGCGTTAACAGCGGGCTGGTCTGCATCAGAACGGCATCTTAAAGCCTGGCGGCAGAGACATACCGGAAGAGACAGAGGCCATTTTCTCTTTCTGCGTTTCGTCAATGCGGCGAGCGGCATCGTTAAAAGCAGCGGCAACCAGATCTTCCAGCATCTCTTTGTCATCTTCCAGCAGGCTCGGATCGATCTCCACGCGACGGCAGTTGTGCGCGCCGTTGATGGTCACTTTTACCAGACCCGCGCCCGATTCGCCGGTCACTTCCAGCTGCGCGATCTCTTCCTGCATTTTCTGCATTTTTTCTTGCATCTGCTGGGCCTGCTTCATCAGGTTACCCAGACCGCCTTTTCCAAACATAGGCTTCTCTCTTTAGCTGTGGTGACTGACCAGAGTGATAAGTCACATTCAGGGTTGAAAACGGGTAGCCGCAGCTGCCCGTCAAAGGGGGCGAATACTCTCTTCGTCCAGATCCGCATCGAAAAAACGTTGCAGCGTCTGGATGTTGGTATCCGCAATGATCGACTCGCGCGCCTGCGCGAGCTTCTCCTCATAGATTGCCTGGCGCCACTCCAGCGGCGTACGCACTGCCGGATTATCATCTTCAATGATAGTCAGTTCAACCGCCGCGCCGTGTAATTCACTCAGCGCCTCACCCAGCGTTTTCAACGCGCCCTGCGAGTTTAGATGGCGCTGAGAGCTACGCAAATGCAGGCATATCCGTTCGCCGTCCTGCTCTTTCCAGGCGTTCAATGCCACCTGTTCGACCAGTTTCGGTAATTTGAGCTGGCTGACCTCTTTTGCCCAGGCGTCGCGTTCTATCGCCTCTTCCGCCAGTTTTTTCGCCAGTTCCGGCGTTTTTTCATGCTCCAGCGCTTTTTTCAACGCTTTTGGCGTGGCGACAACTTCTTTTACCGTTTCCACGACCGTTGTCGCTTTCCAGCGGTAGGCCTCTTTTTTAGCCGGAGCCTGTTCGAGCGCCGACGGAGCCGGACGCGATTGCACGCGCTCGGTCACCGAAGCCAGTCGTTCCAGCGCGGCGTTACTCACCGGCCGCGCGCGGGTTGCGGCTGCCGGTTCACTCTTTTTTGCTTTGTCTGCTCCCTGGGCGCGTTGCAGTTGTCTGCGTGCTGCCAGCACCTGGCTGGTCGCATCGGGCATCGGCACATCTTGCGGTGGCGGCATCTGCGAAGGCATTTGCTGCGCAGGCACAACCTGCTGCGGCGCGACGACTGCCGTGGGTGCCACGGGAGCAAAAGATTGTTGGGGTGCTTCCGGCGCGACCAGCGGCATCCGCGGGTGGAAAGCCAGCGCGCGCAGCAGCGTCATCTCGACGCCCATACGCCTGTCCGGCGCGAACGGCAGCTCTTTGCGGCCAATCAGCAGCGTCTGGTAATAGAGCTGCACATCGGCGGGCGGCACCGTACGGGCCAGCTCGCGCAAACGGTGTTCAACGGGCGCCATATCGCTGCCAAGCGCTGCAGGCGTGAGCTGAACCATCGCGATGCGGTGCAGTAACGTTTGCATTTCCAGCAGCAACGCATCCCACTCGACGCCGCGTGAGGCCGCATCGTTCACCAGCGCCATTGCGCGTTCGCCATTGGCGGCGACGACCGCTTCAACCAGCGACAGCGCCTGGTCGTCATTCAGCGTGCCGAGCATTGAACTGACCACGTCAGCAGACAGCAGGCCGTTGCCGCTGGCGATTGCCTGATCGGTCAGGCTCAGCGCATCACGCAGGCTGCCGTCGGCGGCGCGCGCCAGCAGTTGCAGCGCGCGGGAGTCGTGTTCGATCTTCTCGTCATCGAGAATATGTTCGAGCTGGTTACGGATCTGGTCGACATCCAGCGCTTTAAGATGAAACTGCAAGCAGCGGGAGAGGATGGTCACCGGCAGTTTTTGCGGGTCGGTGGTCGCCAGCAGGAATTTGACATGCTCGGGCGGCTCTTCCAGCGTCTTTAACAGCGCGTTAAAGCTGTGACGCGAGAGCATATGTACCTCATCGATGAGATAAACTTTGAAACGCCCGCGCGCCGGGGCGTACTGTACGTTGTCCAGCAGATCGCGCGTATCTTCCACTTTGGTGCGCGAGGCGGCGTCAATTTCTATTAAATCTACAAAGCGGCCCTGCTCGATTTCGCGGCAGTTATCACAGACGCCGCACGGTGTGGCGGTGATGCCGGTTTCGCAGTTAAGCCCCTTCGCCAGCAAGCGGGCAATAGAGGTTTTTCCGACACCACGGGTGCCAGAAAACAGATACGCATGATGGATGCGTCCTGAGGATAAGCCGTTCGCCAGTGCAGTCAGCACATGCTCCTGGCCGACGACGTCAGCAAAAGTTTGTGGTCGCCATTTTCGGGCTAAGACCTGATAACTCATTGGCAGGCTCTGAAACGCTGGAAGGTGGATTTACGAAGGGATAATGCTAACACAGCCAGGTTGTGAATACACTCCATCCCTCAGGCGTGAGGAATGGAGGTAATTGGCGTAAACAGCGCGATTAATGGCCCGGGAACGGCACCAGGCTGTAGCTGGTAATGCCCTGTTTTTGCAGGCGCTGCTCGCCGCCGAGGTCGAACAAATTAATGATAAATGCGGCGTCGGTCACTTCACCACCCAGACGACGAATCAGTTTTACCGTCGCCTCAATGGTGCCGCCAGTCGCCAGCAGGTCGTCCACCACCAGCACTTTATCGCCGGGCTGGATCGCATCAACGTGGATCTCTAACTGATCGGTGCCGTACTCCAGTTCATAGCTTTCGGCGATGGTTTCGCGCGGCAGTTTACGCGGTTTACGCACCGGTACAAAACCGACGCCCAGACCGAGTGCAACCGGCGCGCCAAACAGGAAGCCGCGCGCTTCGGTACCGACAACTTTGGTGATCCCGGCGTTTTTATAACGCTCAACCAGCAGTTCGATGCTGAGAGCATACGCTTTCGGGTCTTCCAGCAAACTGGTGACATCACGGAACAGGATGCCCGGTTTCGGGTAATCCTGAATGCTTTTGATGCTGTTTTTAAGAAATTCAAGCTGCTGCGCAGTCGCTGTCATGGATTTTTGCCTGATAGAAACGGTATTACTCACGGTACGCGCGTTGAAGGCCTGATGTAACCTCTGATTAACATTTAATCAGCCGCACCCGTGCTCGAAAACGCTCGAATTTACTGACACTCTGCCACAATTGCAACTGCCTTCGCTGCGCTTTATGGTTTTTGTTGCTTTGCGTCAATCACCGGGATGCGCCACATAAAGAAAAGCAGACAGGCCAGGATGACCAGTAACAAAATTCGAACCCATAGCATGTTCACGAAATATAATGAAATGGCGAACGTAACCAGGATGACCGCAACCGCACGCGGCTTCGCCCCCGGCGGCATCGCGCGGTACTGCTGCCAGTGGCGTAGATAGCTGCCAAACCAGGAGCGGTAGAGCAGCCACTGGTGAAAACGCGGCGAAGAGCGGGCGAAGCACCATGCCGCCAGCAGTATAAAAGGGGTTGTCGGGAGCAGCGGCAACACCACGCCGAGCGTACCAAGGGCTACCGCCAACCAGCCTGTGATGATTAAAATAGTGCGTTGCATAATGCGAATCGTTATCAGGATGAGCGGCTAATGTAGCACAGTCAGGGTGATTTACAGGGGGAAGACGCGTGAAAAGCGCCGTGCTTTTACAGAGGCTGGAACAACAACTCGCGACGCTACGCCAGCAGGTCGCACCGCTGGCGCAACACGCCACGGTTAGCGCCCGTTTTGACAGGCATCTTTTTCAAACCCGCAGTACGCGAATGCAATCTTATCTTGATGAAAGCATAGCGAATATGGCGGCGCTACGCCACGCGGTTGAACATGAGCGGCTAGAACAAGTGATCTGGCTGGCGGAGCATTTGACCGCGCAAATCGCGGCGTTGACGCGTGAAAGCGCCGTCTGGTCATTACGCGAGTGGGATCACGCGTCGCCGGGCATCGCACGCTGGCAGCGTAGGCGCCTGAAGCATCAGGAATATGAGCGTCGGCTGCTGGCAATGAAACAAGCACGCGAACAGCGTTTGCACTCGGTCACAACGCTTGTTGAACAGCAACAATTGCAGAAGGAAGTTGAAGCGTTTTCCGACAGGCTCACCCGTTGTCGGCATGCGCTGGAGAAGATCGAAGGCGTGCTGACGCGCTTAACCCGTTAACCCAGGAGAGAGAATGTCACTGGAAAATGCCCCGGATGAAGTCAAGCTGGCGGTGGATTTGATTATGTTGCTGGAGCAGCATGATATCGCGCCTGAACTGGTGCTCAAGGCGCTGGAGATTGTTAAAAAAGATTTTGAAAACAAACAACTGGCAGCCCCTCTCCCGTAAGAGAGGGGGCACATTTTTACTGTGCGACCGACGGTGTCGGATCGTCACCTTTTAGCTCACGCTTCACTTCGGTCAGCTCATCACCTTTATCATTACGCAGATGCACTTCCAGCTGATTGAAGGCGATATCAATATCGTTCTCACGACACAGCTTGTCGATGGTGCGGTTAAGCTCATCCACCGTATAGCTGCGATCGCGCAGTTCACGCACATACAGACGCAGCTCGTGATCCAGCGTACTGGCGCCAAAGGTAGTGAAGAAGACAGCAGGTTCCGGATCGTGCA
Source organism: Kosakonia pseudosacchari (assembly GCF_900184035.1). Classification (GTDB taxonomy): domain Bacteria; phylum Pseudomonadota; class Gammaproteobacteria; order Enterobacterales; family Enterobacteriaceae; genus Kosakonia; species Kosakonia pseudosacchari. The sequence continues at coordinate 34,763 of NZ_FXWP01000013.1, read as the reverse complement.
TCACTTTTGGATGCTCCATCGCCGCTTTCAGCAACACTTTTTTCACCTTGTCGAGATCTGAACCATACGCCACGCCTATACGGATCACCACGCGGGTAATGGTATCGGACAATGACCAGTTAATCAGGCGCTCGGTAACGAACGCTTTATTGGGGATGATGACCTCTTTGCGGTCAAAATCGGTAATGGTAGTGGCACGGATACGGATTTTGCTGACCGTACCGGAGAAAGTGCCAATGGTTACTGTATCGCCTATGCGCACCGGGCGTTCAAACAGAATAATCAGGCCGGAAACAAAGTTACCGAAAATTTCCTGTAAGCCGAACCCCAGACCAACCGACAACGCGGCGGCGAGCCATTGCAGTTTGTCCCACGAGACGCCAAGCGAGCCAAACACGGTTAACGCGCCAACGGCAATGATGACGTAGTTAAGGATCGTGGTAACGGCATAGGACGAGCCCTGGCGCATATTCAGCCGCGAGAGGATCAATACTTCCAGCAAGCCCGGTAAGTTGCGGATCAGCGCCCATGCCACCACAAAGACAATCACCGCAAACAGCAAGCTGCCAAGCGTCACGCTTTTCGTCACCGCCGCGCCAGCTTCAGTGCCGTTGTAATGCCACAAGGTGATGCTGTCGAGGTAGGCGAAAACGGTGATCAAATCAGACCAAATCGCCCAGAACACCACGCCAAACAGCGCCACCATTACTAACATGGTGATACGCAGGGTTTGTTGGTTAACCTGCTCCAGCGCAATGGTCGGCTCTTCTTGCGGTTCAGCCCCTTCCGCGCCCTCTTTCACCATGTTCTGCCGACGCGCCAGCGCACGGCGGTAGGCAATACGACGTGCCGCGACGCTTAAGCCACGAAGTACCGTCTGGTAAAGCAAGTTCCAGATAATGACCAGGTAAACCGTTTCAATCCAGCGCCCGGAGAGGCGCAGCGTGGTGTAGAAATAACCCGTCGCCGTCAGCACCATTAAGGCAATCGGCACAATCGCCAGCACGGTGACCGTCACCAGACGTATGCTGTGCGACTCTTTATCATGCCAGCTTTCGCGGAACATCGGCCACACCAGCGCGGTGATCACCAGCAAGTTAATGAGAATAACAAACTGCCCGATCACATCATCCATCAGATGCAGCGGGGAGAGTTCTGATACCACCGACCAGAAATGCAACGGCAGTAATGCCAGACTGATGCGAACAATCTGCCGACGCCAGTGACTGGTGAGCTGTGCAGGCATATTGAAGTGGCTGACCGCCACGCCGTCTTTTTCCAGCACTTTCCAGCACAGGCCAAATACCAGCCAGAACAGCGCCAGTTTTTTACTGAATGCCCACAACAGCTCGCTAATATTTAGCTGCATGGTAAGCAGGATCAGGCCGACCGCAAGGATCAGCAAACAGACCGGCAGGGCACGAATAAGATCGATAAAAATCGCTTTCGGCGTATGCAGCTGGCTGTCGCTACGCAATTGCCCGACCTGGGCGGCAAGTTTTGCCTGGTAGCTTTTCAGCCAGCGCAAACGCCAGCGGATCAGCCCGGCAATCAGCAATAATGGCAAACCAGCCAGGAAAGCAATCGCCACCGCTGGCCAGGCTTTTTCCCAGTTAACGGTGATTTTGGTGCTTTTAATCTGGTCGCGTAGCGCTTTCGGGAAAGATTTGAACCACTCCCAGTCCATCGGCTTATTGCTGTTCACCCAGAAGATTTGCTGGGTCAGGATCTCTTGCAAGCTTTTCGACACGCTCATCAATTGCTGCTGATTCACCTGCAAGTTGATAGCCATCATGAGCTGGTTGCCAAGCTGCTTGTTCAATTGATCGAGCAGTTCGCGGCGCATATCCACCACTTGCAACAGCGCGTCATGGACTTCGTCGTTAACCTCGGTCTGGTGCCCCTCTTCCAGTTTGGCGACAAAGTTATCGCTCTGGAACAAAGCGTCACGCTGCTGGTTGATGTCGAACTGCTCAAGACGCAGATCCGCAATGCGGTTGGTCATATCTTCCAGTTCATCCGCCGACGGTAAGGTCTGCTGTTGCTGGTAGAGAATACGCGACAACAGCAAGCTGCCTTTCAATACGGAAATCTGTTCTTTTATATTGCGCTCAGACTGCAACGCACGATCGAGCCAGTTTTTCACCTTGATGTTCTGCTGCACCAGCGCGTTACCGCTCTCTGTCGCGGCAATCAATTTCTGGCTCAGTTGATGGTTAATATCCAGCTCTTGTTTTACCAGCGGGTTCGCCTGGATGCGCGCCGTTTCGTCCGGCGTGACCGCTTCTTGTGCGGTTTTTTCAGTTAGCGTCAGGCGCTTGCTGTTTACCGCTTCTTGCAATAACTGGAGCTGATGCTCAAGACGGTTACTGTTCGCAGTCACGTAATCACGCTGCTTCTGCAGCGTATCTTGCAATACCGTGTTGCCTTCCAGGCTTTTGCGCAGCTGTTCGATCTGTGCATTGAGCAATGCCTGCTGTACCAGCAACAGGTTTTGCTGCGAAGGACGTAGCGCGCCCTCGCCCGCCGCAGTGCCGTTCAGACGGTTGCGAATTTGCTGCAGTTGCTGCGAAGCGGAGTACATAGAATTCTGCACGCGCTCCGGCTGAGTCTGTAATGACACCAGTTGGCTGTTGTAATTGGATAAGTCGTTTTGCGCGGTTTGCAGATCTTCCAGCAGTTGCGACACGCGGGATTCCAGCTGTCGCAGGGAGAGCGAGGCCAGCGTTTTACGCGTCTCGTCGTCGTTGTCTTTATCATTCAGCGCGTTGAGCGCATCCGTTGCCTGGCGCAGTTTGTCTGGCGCTTGTGCAACTTTCTGCTTGAGCAGCGCGGTTTCTTGCTTGACCCGGTCAATTTTGTCGAGCGTGTCCAGCGTCTCTGTTAAATCCTGGATAACCAGTTTGTCCTGCGCGGAGTGCTCTTTTTGCTTATTCAGCGCGTCAAGCTGGTTTTGCACGTCGGTGCGGGAAGGCAAATCGTTGGTTGTCTGCGCCCGGGCGATGTTACTCGCGAGGCAAATAAAGACAAGAAACAATGCGGCGGCAAAAGCGGCGAACGTGTTTCGCGTGCGATAGTTGTGCAACATAATTTGAGCGATCGTTTTCTGTTCGGGAAGGCGGCCGGAATAGCCACGCGCGCAAGAATATCACGCTGTTATGCAACAACCTAGCAATGTGAGAAGCCTCCAGGAGAAATCCTGGCGGCTTGCAGTTTATGCGTTGAGCGCGTGCGGCTCAGCGCGCAGCGTCGGACAGAGCTGGCACATCTCCAGCAGGATAGAAACGTAATCACGCGCTTCTTTTTTGAGATCAAAAGATTGCGGGGCAAAAAGCCAGTTTTCCATAATTCCTGAAATATAGGCACGAATAAGCACGGCAACGCGGCGGGTCAGTAGATTGTCCGGCAGCAATTTTGCCTGCATACATTCGCGAAGTGTAAGCTCGATTCGATCATAGCTTTCGAGACACAAATTCCGCTGCGCTTCTTGCACAATCGCCATTTCACCGACAAACTCACATTTGTGAAAAATGATCTCCATCATTAAGCGACGCCGTTCTTCAACAACTGTTGCTTCAAGGATATAAACCAATATTTCTCTTAATACAGAGAGTGGATCGCCGGGGAATTTTGCCCGATACTCAGTCTCAAGATCGCTAATACTGGACTCTGATAGCTCCCATATTTCACTGAACAAATCCGACTTGTTTTTGAAGTGCCAGTAAATCGCGCCGCGAGTCACGCCTGCCGCCTGCGCAATTTCAGCCAGCGACGTTGCAGAAACGCCATTTTGCGAAAATAGACGCATGGCGACATCAAGAATGTGCTGACGAGTCTCCAGCGCCTGTTGTTTGGTTTTTCGTGCCATATGTTGGTGAATTTACAGGAGTCAGATTTACATACATTTGTGAATGTTTGTACCATAGCACGACCATAATATAAACGCAGCAATGGGTTTTTGGGCCATTGATCCATTGATCAATTTGAAATCGGACACTCGAGGTTTACTTATGAACAAAAACAGAGGGTTAACGCCTCTGGCGGTCGTTCTGATGCTTTCGGGCAGCTTAGCGCTTACAGGATGTGACGAAAAACCTGCGCAGCAGGGAGCAGGCCAGATGCCAGAAGTTGGCGTCGTAACGGTCAAAACTGAACCTCTGCAAATCACCACAGAACTGCCGGGCCGAACCAGTGCGTACCGCATTGCGGAAGTCCGCCCGCAGGTTAGCGGCATTATTTTAAAACGCAACTTCACGGAAGGCAGTGACGTTGAAGCTGGTGTCTCGCTCTATCAGATTGATCCGGCAACTTATCAAGCGGCTTATGACAGCGCGAAAGGTGATCTTGCTAAGGCGCAAGCTGCTGCGAATATCGCGCAGATGACCGTGAATCGTTATAAAAAATTGCTCGGCACCAAGTACATCAGCCAACAGGATTACGATACCGCCCAGGCGGATGCACAGCAGGCTAATGCGTCGGTTGTCGCTGCAAAAGCGGCAGTTGAAAGCGCACGCATCAATTTGGCTTACACTAAAGTGACCTCGCCCATTAGCGGCCGCACCGGTACATCAACCGTAACGGAAGGCGCGTTAGTGCAGAGTGGGCAAACGACTGCGCTGACTACCGTGCAGCAGCTTGACCCGATCTATGTTGATGTAACCCAGTCGAGCAACGACTTCCTGCGCCTGAAACAAGAGATGGCAAATGGTTCTCTGAAACAGGAAAACGGCAAAGCGAAAGTGCAGTTGGTCACCAATGACGGCATTCAGTATTCGCAAGCTGGTACGCTGGAGTTCTCCGGTGTGACCGTTGACCAGACCACCGGTTCTATCACGCTGCGTGCGGTGTTCCCGAACCCTGACCACACTCTGCTGCCGGGCATGTTTGTACGCGCCAAGCTTGAAGAAGGTGTAAACCCGAACGCGATGCTGGTTCCGCAACAAGGCGTTGCCCGTACGCCGCGCGGCGATGCAACAGTGATGGTGGTGGGCGAAGGCGACAAAGTTGAAATCCGTAATATCACTGCGGCCCAGGCCATTGGCGACAAATGGCTCGTAACGGATGGTCTGAAAGCCGGCGATCGCGTGATCATCACGGGCTTACAAAAAGTCAAACCAGGCGCGCAAGTGAAAGCGCAGGAAGTGACTTCTGACAATAAAGAGCAAGCCCAGGCCGGCGGCCAGTCAGAAAAACCGAAGTCTTAACTTAAACAGGAGCCGTTAAGACATGGCTAAGTTTTTTATCGATCGCCCCATATTTGCGTGGGTTATCGCGATTATCATCATGCTGGCGGGGGCGCTTTCGATCCTCAAATTGCCGGTGGCGCAGTATCCGACGATCGCGCCACCCGCAATTCAGATCACGGCTTCCTACCCAGGTGCTGATGCGAAAACGGTGCAGGATACCGTAACGCAGGTTATCGAACAGAACATGAACGGTATCGATAACCTGCTGTATATGTCCTCTGCCAGTGATTCCTCTGGTACGGTACAGATCACTATCACCTTCGATTCCGGTACTGATGCGGATATCGCGCAGGTTCAGGTGCAGAACAAACTGCAACTGGCGATGCCGTTGTTACCGCAAGAAGTACAACAACAAGGTGTTAGCGTTGAGAAATCATCCAGTAGCTTCCTGATGGTTCTCGGTATGATCAGTACCGATGGCTCAATGACGCAGGAAGATATCGCCGACTATGTGGGCGCGACCATTAAAGATCCGGTCAGCCGTACTGCGGGCGTGGGTGATGTTCAGCTGTTCGGTGCGCAGTATGCGATGCGTATCTGGATGGATCCGAACAAACTCAATAACTTCCAGTTGACACCGGTTGACGTGATTGCGGCTATCAAAGCGCAGAACGCCCAGGTCGCGGCTGGTCAGTTAGGCGGTACACCGCCGGTGAAAGGGCAGCAGTTGAACGCCTCTATCATCGCGCAGACCCGTCTGACCTCGACCGACGAGTTTGGCAAAATCCTGCTGAAAGTGAACAGCGATGGCTCGCAGGTTCGTCTGCGCGATGTCGCGAAGATCGAACTGGGCGGTGAAAGCTATGACGTTATCGCCCGCTACAACGGTCAACCAGCAGCCGGTCTGGGGATTAAACTGGCTACCGGCGCGAACGCGCTGGATACCGCAGAAGCGGTACGTGCAACCATTGCCAAACTGGAACCCTTCTTCCCGCACGGTCTGAAAGTGGTTTACCCGTACGACACCACCCCGTTCGTTAAGATCTCTATTAACGAAGTGGTGAAAACGCTGGTTGAAGCGATCGTGCTGGTGTTCCTGGTAATGTATCTGTTCCTGCAGAATTTCCGCGCAACGCTTATCCCAACCATCGCGGTGCCGGTGGTGCTGCTCGGGACTTTCGCCATACTCGCCGCGTTTGGCTACTCGATAAACACCCTCACCATGTTCGGTATGGTACTGGCGATAGGTCTGCTCGTGGACGACGCCATCGTGGTGGTGGAAAACGTCGAGCGTGTGATGATGGAAGAAGGCCTCCCGCCGAAAGAGGCGACACGCCGATCGATGGAGCAGATTCAGGGCGCGCTGGTTGGTATTGCGTTGGTTCTGTCAGCCGTATTTATCCCGATGGCCTTCTTTGGTGGTTCTACCGGCGCTATCTATCGCCAGTTCTCGATCACTATCGTTTCTGCGATGGTGCTCTCTGTACTGGTAGCGTTGATCCTGACGCCTGCGCTGTGCGCCACAATGCTGAAACCGGTCGCCAAAGGCGATCACGGCGAAGGCAAAAAAGGCTTCTTCGGCTGGTTCAACCGCATGTTCGAGAAGAGCACGCACCATTACACCGACAGCGTGGGCAACATCCTGCGCAGCACCGGTCGCTATTTGCTGCTCTATATCATTATCGTTGCGGGCATGGCGGTGCTGTTTGTACGTCTGCCAAGTTCGTTCCTGCCGGATGAAGACCAGGGTGTATTTCTGACCATGGCTCAGCTACCTGCGGGTGCGACACAAGAACGTACGCAGAAAGTGCTGGATGAAGTGACGAAGTATTATCTGGAAAACGAGAAAGACAATGTGAACTCCGTCTTTACCGTTAACGGTTTCGGCTTCTCCGGTCGCGGTCAGAACACTGGTCTGGCATTCGTATCGCTGAAAAACTGGGATGAACGTCCAGGTGAAGCGAACAAAGTTCCTGCGATTGCGGGTCGTGCCAGCGCGCACTTTGCGTCTATTAAAGATGCGATGGTCTTCGCCTTTAACCTGCCAGCGATTGTCGAGCTGGGTACGGCTACCGGCTTTGACTTCCAGTTAATTGATCAGGCCAACCTCGGTCATGAGAAGTTAACGCAGGCGCGTAACCAGCTATTTGGTGAAATCGCGCAGCATCCGGATCTGCTGGTCGGCGTGCGCCCTAACGGGCTTGAAGATACACCGCAATTCAAGATCGATATCGATCAGGAAAAAGCGCAGGCGTTGGGCGTATCGATTAGCGATATCAACACCACGCTGGGAGCAGCATGGGGTGGCAGCTACGTTAACGACTTCATCGACCGCGGTCGCGTGAAGAAAGTGTACGTGATGTCGCAGGCGAAATACCGCATGCTGCCAAGCGACATCGGTAACTGGTATGTCCGTGCGACCGATGGTCAGATGGTGCCATTCTCGGCCTTCTCCACCACGCACTGGGAGTATGGTTCACCGCGTCTGGAACGTTACAACGGCTTGCCGTCAATGGAACTTCTTGGTCAGGCAGCGCCGGGTAAAAGTACCGGTGAAGCGATGGCAATGATGGAAGAGCTGGCCAGCAAATTGCCTACCGGTATCGGTTATGACTGGACGGGGATGTCCTACCAGGAACGTCTCTCCGGTAACCAGGCGCCAGCGTTGTACGCCATTTCGCTGATTGTGGTCTTCCTCTGTCTGGCGGCACTGTATGAGAGCTGGTCGATTCCGTTCTCGGTCATGCTGGTGGTGCCACTGGGGGTAGTGGGTGCGTTACTGGCGGCGACTTTCCGTGGCCTGACCAATGACGTGTACTTCCAGGTAGGCCTGCTGACAACCATTGGCTTGTCGGCTAAGAACGCGATACTTATCGTCGAATTCGCCAAGGATCTCATGGATAAAGAGGGCAAGGGGCTGATAGAAGCAACGCTCGAAGCAGTACGTATGCGTTTGCGCCCGATTCTGATGACGTCTCTGGCGTTTATCCTCGGGGTACTACCGTTGGTTATCAGCTCCGGTGCAGGTTCCGGCGCGCAGAACGCCGTAGGTACAGGCGTTATGGGCGGGATGATCACCGCAACCGTACTGGCTATCTTCTTCGTTCCGGTGTTCTTTGTGGTGGTCCGCCGCCGCTTTAGCCGCCGCAGCGAAGATATCGAACATAGCCACAAAGTTGAGCAGCACTAAGTTTCTCAGTCTCTATATTAGAAAAGGCCGCGCTTAGCGGCCTTTTTCACATCAACTCATCCGCCCATAAACGCTCATTAAAAGCATTTATTGTCTGTTTGTTTATTTTATGCTGCAAATATAAGGCATATAATAACTGTGTATTTGGGATACAACTTTGATGCCAGGTAATACTCTTAATTAGCTGGTACAATCAGATTAAGTCAGAAAAATCCTGGTATAAAAATATTCCGGTTTGAGGAATAATCTCAATAGCGCTAACTTAATGAATCGTAAGGAAGCGCGAACAATAAAGCGCATAAACGCAACATTTTATCTCCGTTAAGTTGATTGCTATTTCGTCCATTTTGGACAAGAAAACATATTATTTGTAATTTTTCATGATGGCACCATGAAATCTTATTCAGACTAGCTTATAGTTATATCAACATCATAAAGCAGCCTGTGTCTCTGGTCAGAGCAGAAGTTTCCCATCCTGAAACAGTGTTTGGTTAGTAAAAAAATTACCACTCAGAAGGGGATGCGTTATGGACGAATACTCGCCGAAAAGGCATGATATTGCGCAGCTCAAATTTCTCTGCGAAACGTTGTACCATGACTGCCTCGTTAATCTTGAAGAGAGCCATCATGGGTGGGTTAACGATCCTACTTCAGCAATCAATTTGCAGTTAAACGAGCTGATAGAACACATAGCCACTTTCGCACTTAATTATAAAATTAAGTACAATGAAGATAATAAGCTGATTGAACTGATAGACGAATACCTCGACGATACGTTTATGTTGTTCAGTAGCTATGGCATAAATACACACGACTTACAGAAATGGCGCAAAACAGGTAACAAATTGTTCCGCAGTTTCGTCAATGTAAGTAAGGCTAATCCCGTTAGCCACTCTTGTTAATTTTTCAACACTAAGGTGAAGGTATGTCCGAAAAACCATTAACAAAAATTGATTATTTGATGCGTTTAAGACGCTGTCAGACAATTGATACCCTTGAGCGTGTAATTGAAAAAAATAAATACGAACTTCCCGACGAGGAACTCGCGGTGTTTTATTCAGCAGCGGATCATCGTCTGGCAGAACTGACCATGAATAAGCTTTATGACAAAATCCCCTCCTCCGTGTGGAAGTTTGTGCGCTAATTCTCCTGAATGTTTATCGAAGATTTTTCTACCGCAACATGGCGTTCAACCTTGGTGACAGGTGTATCCGCTCCCAATGAATGATGAAAAACAAAAAATGACAGCCGGCCTGCCCTACCGCCCGTCTGATGAAACCTTGCGTTCCGACCGTCTGCGCGCCCGGCAGTTGCTTCATCGTTATAACCATTCAGGCCCGGAGGAAAAAGCTGAACGCAAAGCCATCCTCAACGATCTTCTTGGTCAAAGTGAAGGCGCTTATATCGAACCCAGTTTCCGCTGTGACTATGGATACAATATTTTCCTCGGTAAGTCGTTTTACGCGAATTTTGATTGCGTGATGCTCGATGTCTGCCCTATTCACATCGGTGACAATTGCATGCTGGCGCCAGGCGTCCATATTTACACCGCCACACATCCGGTTGATGCCGCTGAACGCATAAGCGGCATTGAATATGGAAAACCGGTCACCATTGGTCATAACGTCTGGATTGGCGGGCGAGCGGTGATTAATCCTGGCGTCACTATCGGGGATAACGCCGTCATTGCTTCCGGTGCGGTGGTGGTCAAAGATGTGCCACCCAATGTCGTCGTCGGTGGTAACCCGGCGCAGATCATCAAGACATTGCCCCCCACCGCGCTGTAACTGTTATCGTTTTTTGTGGTGAAACTGTTACTTTTTTCACATATGGTGGCAACTTAAAATAGGCTGTCCACCTGCAAAAACAGTATCAACATAGGCGTAAGATGACAGAGATACAGCGGCTGCTCACCGAAACGATTGAAGAGATCAATCAGCGCGAGAAACGGGATAACCGGCCGCGCTTCAGCATCAGTTTTATTCGCAACCATCCTGGCTTGTTTATCGGCATGTATCTGGCCTGGTTTGCTACGCTCGCCGTGATGCTGCAATCCGAAACCCTCTCCGGTTCGGTATGGTTGCTGATTGTTCTGTTCATCGTGCTAAATGGCTTTTTCTTTTTCGACGTTTACCCGCGCTACAACTACGACGACATCGATGTTCTCGATTTTCGCGTCTGTTATAACGGCGAGTGGTACAACACCCGTTTTGTGCCTGATGGTTTGATTGAGGCCATTCTTCACTCGCCTAATGTGGATGACGAACACAAAGCGCAGCTACAGAAAATGGTGGAGCGTAAAGGTGAACTCTCTTTTTACGATGTATTCACCCTTACCCGCCCTGCTGGCGCACAATCAGCCGGTTAAGCGCACTCACCGCCGCCGGAAACCGTGCGGCGGAAGTATTACCGTACCCTAAAACCAGCCCACTTGATGCTGCGTTTTGCTCGAGCCAGAAACGGCTTAACGCATGCGGCGCAAGCTGAAGTTTGTGCGCTTCCCGGACAAGGGCTTGATCGTCAATCCCCGGAATCGACAACGCTAAATGCAGCCCACCGCCGCCGCCATAAATATGATGTTCAACCCGCATCTCACTGTGTAACGCTTCCAGCAAATGTGCCTGCCGCTTGCGGTAGAGACGCCGCATCGCCGCCAGATGGCGCGTGTAATGCCCCTCTTCAATGAAACGCGCCAGCGTCAGTTGTTCTGCCCGGTGGCCACCGCGCAATAAACTACCAATAACCGGCGCGGCAGCCTGCGCCAGGGCGGGCGGCATAACCATAAAGCCAATACGCAGAGAGGGAAACAGCGTCTTGCTGAAGGTGCCGATATAGACCACCGGCGGATGAGCCACCATACCGAGCATGGCTGGAATAGGCTCGCCGGGATAACGGAACTCGCTGTCATAATCGTCCTCGATAATCCAGCTCCCCGCAGAACTGGCATAATCCAGCAACGCCAGCCGCCGGGTTGCACTCATCACCTGGCCTAAGGGGTATTGATGCGACGGCGAGGTGTAAATAATGCGCGGCGTCGTTGCCGTAACATCCAGCCTCATTCCTTCATTATCGACGCCGATGCCCGTGACATTTAACCCCGCCGATAGAAAGGCGGTTTTTGCTCCACCATAGCCAGGCTCTTCCACCCAGGCTTCATCACCGGCATCGCACAATAACCGCACACACAACATCAGTGCTTCCTGCGCACCTTCAGTGATCACAATCTGCTCGGCGTCGCAATGAATACCACGGGAAATCGCCAGATGACGCGCAATTGCCGTGCGCAGACGCAGTTCACCGGCAGATGCGCCATAATTCAATAACGTGCTACCCTCATCACGCCATACTCGTTCCGTCAGACGCCGCCAGATAGCCAGCGGAAAATAGTTGGCGGCGGGAATGCCGGGAGTGAATGCCAGCGCGGGGGAATAACGCTGAACACCGCCGGGCAACTGTTGTACGCCGCGAGCCAGCCTGACCGGTGGCGGCGTCGGCGTTGAACGTTCAACATTTGCCAGGGTGGCGACACGCGTTCCTTGCCGGTCACGCAATACATATCCTTCCACCGCCAGTTGCTCAAGCGCCGTGTTAACGGTATTGCGCGAAAGCACCAACGCCTGCGCCAGCACGCGCGAACCCGGCAACCGGCTGCCCGTTTTTAACCGACCATTAAGTATCGCATCACGCAGCGCCAGATAAAGCGTCCGCTGCCGCGTCGCGCCCGCGCGCACCGCCAGTGGCTGACGCAGCAGCGCATATAGCTCATCGTCCGGAATGTTCATTTAACGCTCTCAATCGTGGTTCCATAAGACTATAGCGGTATGGCTCTTTTTAGGGAACCAGTACCACACTACGCTGACGGTACATCAAAAGGAGCCACAATGAACGCATTGAACGTATATCAACAGCCGATCGGCGCAGCGCTGCCGGACTGGCAACCGCGACCTTTCCCGGAGCGTGTAGTGCTGAAAGGCGATTATTGTCATCTCGAACCCTTGCAGCCAGGCCACGCCGCCGCGCTGTTCCAGGCGCATCAAAGTGCGGGCGACAACCGTAGCTGGACATGGCTGTTACGCGAACCCGAGCAGGATGAAGCCGCGTTTGGCGCGTGGATCGCCAGCATATGCGACTTGCGTGATCCGCTTCATTTTGCCGTCATTGATAAGCAAACCGGTTTGCCGGTGGGTAGCTTATCGTTGATGCGCATTGATGAAAAAAACGGTGTGGTGGAAGTGGGAAGCGTGCATTTTTCGCCCCTGCTAAGCCGCACCCCGGCATCAACTGAAGCACAATGGTTACTGATGCGCTACGTCTTCGACACGCTTGGCTATCGCCGCTATGAGTGGAAATGCAACAGCCTGAATGAACCTTCACACCGGGCCGCGCTGCGCTTAGGTTTTCAGTTTGAAGGCCGCTTTCGTCAGGCTCTGGTGAGTAAAGGCCATAACCGCGACACCGACTGGTTTTCAATTATTGATAGTGAATGGCCAGCCGTGGATAGCGCGCTGCAACGCTGGCTTGCCGTCGATAATTTCACGGCTGACGGCAAGCAGCGTTATTCCCTGGCATCGCTTCGCGCTTAGCGTCTTTTCTTTTTACCCTGCACGGCTTTAAAGCGCGGGTTAGATTTGCAAATCACATACAAACGCCCCTTGCGCTTAACGATTTGGCAGTCAGGGTGGCGTTGCTTCGCGCTACGTAGTGAATTCAGTACCTGCATCATTTACTCCTTTTTATCGGCAAAAAAGCGGCCATAACGCTGCTGGAAACGCGCCGCGCTGCCTTCGTTAGCAATCACTTTCTGTTTACCGGTGTAATAGGGATGCGAAGCGGAAGAGACGTCAATCGTGACGTACGGATACGTTACGCCTTCCAGTTCAATTTCGCGGTCCGTTTTAATGGTTGAACCCACTTTGAAATACGCATTGGCGCTGGTGTCATGGAACACAACGGTACGGTAATGGGGGTGGATATCAGGTCTCATTATTTACCCTTTTGTTTTGTTATAACATAACAAAATTCTATCGAACTTATTTCTCCATTTCAAGCGTTCCGCGTTATGCGTTTTTTGCAAAAGCACATGATCCTGCCCGGTCATAAATTAGAAAAGAACGTTATTGGTTGAAGTGTTTGTCATAAGGCAAGCTGTGACGACACCCAAATGTGAGGAAATGAAAATGCGCTGTTGTTGTCCCCACCCCCTGAGCCAGAACCGACATCTTTTTACCGTCCCCGGAGAACACAATGACCGCGACAACACTGCCTATTCTCGATCTCGCCCGCTATACGCAACGCGCTGAGCGCGATACTTTTCTTGCCGACCTGCGCCATGCCGCACGCGATATCGGCTTCTTTTACCTGATTAACCACGGCGTCGATGACGCGTTGCAGCAGGCTGTCCAGCACGAAGCCCGGCAATTTTTCGCCCTTTCAGACGAGCAAAAACAGCAAGTGGCGATGATCCACTCCCCGCATTTTCGCGGCTACAACCGCGCAGCTTCGGAAATCACCCGTGGGCAGCCTGACTGGCGCGAACAGTTTGATATTGGCGCGGAACGCCCGGCCTTGCTGCTCAGCGAAGACGACCCGCGCTGGCGACGTTTACAAGGCCCAAACTTGTGGCCAGCGGCGCAACCAACGCTAAAACCCGCCCTGCTTAACTGGCAACAGGCAATGACCAATATGGCGATCACCTTGCTGCGCGCCTTTGCCGAGGCGCTGCAACTGCCCGCCAACGCCTTTGATGCGCTGTATGGCAGCAAGCCCAACGAACACATCAAACTGATCCGCTATCCCGGCCAGCAAAACACGCAAAGCTCACAGGGCGTGGGCGCGCATAAAGATTCGGGTTTCCTCAGCTTCCTCTTGCAGGACGAGCAAAAAGGGTTGCAGGTCGAAGTCGAACCTGGCCGCTGGATCGATGCGTTACCGCTGAAAGGAAGTTTTGTGGTCAATATTGGCGAGTTGCTGGAGCTGGCGACAAACGGTTATCTGCGCGCCACCGTGCACCGCGTGGTATCGCCCCCAGCCGGCCAGCAGCGCCTCTCTATCGCCTTCTTCCTCGGCGCGCAACTGGATGCCGTCGTCCCGCTTTACACACTGCCACCTGAGCTGGCACAGGAAGCGCGCGGGCCAGAGAGCGACCCACAAAATCCGCTGCTGCGCGACGTGGGATGGAACTACCTGAAAGGGCGTCTGCGCTCCCACCCGGATGTGGCGGAACGCTATTACCGCGATGTGCTGCGCGAACGCACAGAACAACTGATCGTCTAATAACAACACAGGAACACACACCATGAAACATGCCGCATTTACTCTGGCAGGGGTTGCACTGTCTCTTTCACTGGCCTGGTCCTCCGCTCAGGCGGCTGCCCTGCGCGTTGCTGCCGACCCGGTACCACATGCAGAAATTCTTAACTACATCAAAAAGATCGACCCAAAACTGGATCTGCAAGTCGTTGAGCTAACCAGTGGGGCTAATGCCAACGAACTGCTGGCGAACGGTGACATTGACGCAAACTATTTCCAGCATGTTCCTTACCTGAAAGATCAGGAAAAAGCGCTGGGTAAAACCTTTGCCGTCGCCGCGACGGTACATATCGAGCCTCTCGGTATTTACTCGCACAAGTATAAAGATTTCAAATCGCTACCCAATAACGCCACCGTAGCCGTACCGAACAACGCCACCAACCTGAGCCGCGCCCTGTTCCTGCTGCAAGCGCAGGGATTAATAAAACTGAACAGTAAGTTCACCGACCCGGCAACCACGCTGGCAACGCCGAAAGATATTGCCGAGAATCCAAAGCATCTGAAGATCCTTGAGATTGAATCACCACAGATCCCGCGCTCGCTGGATGATGTCGATCTGGCGGTGATTAACGGTAACTACGCGCTGGAAGCCGGGTTAACTCCCGCGAAAGATGCGCTCGGCCTGGAGAGTGCAAGCCACAACCCGTATGCCAATATTCTGGTTACCAATCCGCAGTTGGCTAACGATCCGCGTATCAAAGAACTGGCGAAAGATCTCACCTCGCGGCAGGTGGCGGAGTTTATCCGTAAGCAATATAACGGCTCGGTGATCCCGGTCGCGCCGCAGTCATGATAGAGATTGAAGGGCTGAGTAAAACCTATGCCGGAACAGGCCGACCGGCGCTGAAAGAGGTCTCGCTGAGCGTACCGAAGGGGGCGATTTACGGCATCCTCGGGCGCAGTGGCGCGGGCAAAAGCACGCTGATTCGCTGCCTTAATTTGCTGGAGCGGCCCACGGCGGGCCGCATTATTGTCAACGGTGACGACATTACACAGTTAGACAAAGCGGCATTACGCGAGCATCGCCTGCGCACCGGCATGATTTTTCAGCACTTCAATTTACTGCATGCGCGCACGGTGGCCGACAACATCGCCGTGCCGCTGGAAATTGCCGGTGTCGCAAAAGCGCAGCGCCAGGCGCGGGTTGAAGAGCTACTCTGGCTGGTTGGCTTGAGTGAAAAAGCCAATGCTTTTCCCTCGCAGCTTTCCGGCGGGCAAAAACAGCGCGTCGGTATCGCCCGTGCACTGGCGACAAGGCCAGACGTGCTGCTGTGCGATGAAGCCACCAGCGCGTTAGATCCACAAACCACCGCATCGGTGCTTGAGCTGCTGGCAGATATCAATCAAAAACTGAATCTCACCATTGTGTTGATTACTCACGAGCTGGAAGTGGTGAAAACCCTGTGCGATCACGCCGCGCTGCTGGAAAACGGCGAGCTTATCGAGAGCGGAAAAATCGCTGATTTACTGGTCGCGCCGTGGTCAAAACTGCGCCAGGCGCTATTACACGATCCGAAAGCCGAAAAGGCCTTTTTGGCGCGTCATGGTTTTAACGGGAGGCCGTTATGCGTGGTCGCATGAGCTGGGAAGATCTCTGGCCGCTGCTGCTTAACGGCACGCTGGAGACGATTTATATGGTTGGGCTGGCGGCCTTTTTCACCGTACTGATTGGTTTGCCGGTCGGTGTGTTGTTATTTGTCTCCCGCAGCAACGGGCTGGCGCCAATGCCAAAACTCAATGCCTTGCTGGGTGCGGTGATTAACGTTGGCCGCTCGCTGCCTTTTATTGTGCTGCTGATTGCGCTGATCCCTTTTACCCGCGCGCTAATTGGCACCACGCTTGGCAGCACCGCTGCCGTGGTGCCCGTTACCATCGGCGCATTTCCCTTCTTCGCACGGTTAACGGAAAACGCGCTTGATGAAGTGGATTACGGGCGTATTGAAGCCATTCTCTCGATGGGCGGCAATCTGTGGCATGTGATTGCCAAAGCGCTGCTGCCGGAGGCGTTACCCACGCTGCTGGCAAGTATTACGCTTACCATCGTTATGCTGATTGGTTTCTCGTCGATGGCCGGCGTGATTGGCGGCGGCGGTCTTGGCGATCTGGCAATTCGTTACGGCTATCAGCGCTTTAACGATCAGGTCATGATCGGCACGGTGGTGATTCTGGTGGCGCTGGTGCAAGGGGTACAAATGGCGGGCGACAGGCTGGTGCGCCGCCTGGCGCACCGACGATAAGGTTACTCTTGCGCCTCTTTGCCCACCAGTAAGGTGGTCAGCACAAACGACAGGGCAAGCGCGATGATCACACCTGAAACCGCAAACATAAAGTAGGGGCCGATGTAAGCGGGCAAGCTGAAAATGCTCGACAAAATATAGCCATACAGCCGCACGCCGAAGAAGGCGATGAACGCAGAGGCCAGTGAGCTTGCGACGGTGGCGGCGATAAAAGCTTTTTTGTAGCGCGTCAGTACGCCAAACAGCGCCGGTTCCGTGATCCCCAACAGCGCGGAGATGGCCGCCGACAGCGTAATGGTTTTGTCCTGGCGGTTTTTACTCAACCGCCAGATAGCAAACGTCGCCCCGGCAATCGCCATGTTTGCCATAAACATCATCGGCATCAGCATGTCGTAACCGCGCTCGCTAAAGTTCTGTAAGGCAATCGGCGTCATCGCATGGTGCATCCCGGTGAGGATCGCCACCGGGCGAATCGCGCCGACAATCAGCCCGGCAAAACTCGCCGACACACCAAACAGCCCTTCAATAAACCACGCCAGCGCTTTGCCCAGGTAAATACCAATCGGGCCAATCACCACCAGCGCCGCCAGCGCGCCGAGAAACAGCGTCAATGTTGGGGTAAAGACCGTTTTCAACACATCCGGCATAATGCTGTCGACCCAGCGATGAATGTAACTTAACGCGAGGATCGAGAAGATAACCGGGATGACGCTGGCCGAATAGTTAAACACCGACACCGGCAGAGCATTAAGCAGCCAGAACGCGCTGACCGCGCCATCCTGGTGTGCCGCCAGCGCTTTTGCCGCCTCAATCAGCGACGGATACATCAGGCAAGCGGCAATCGCCGCTGCGAGATATTCATTGGTCTTGAATATTTTTGCCGCCGAAACCGCAAGGAAAAACGGCAGGAAATAGAAAACACCGCTGGCAATAAGATCGATAACCATCACCGTATCGCTTTTCGCCGACACTACTTTTAGCGCAATCAACCCGGCCAGCAGCCCTTTGATCATCCCTGCGCCTGCGATGGCGGGTACAATCGGCCCAAACACGCCGGATACCGTATCCATAAACAGCGACACCAGGCTTTTACGCGCTTTCCCCTGCCCTGCCGCCTGTTCTGGCGCGTTGCCCAGCATCGCCAGCAGTTGCTCGTACCAGCTATTCACCTTTGGGCCAATGACAATCTGGAACTGGTCACTTTGCAGTTGTGCACCCAGCACGCCCGGCAGTTTTTTAATTTCGTTCTGATCCACTTTGTCATCGTCGATCAGGTCAAAACGTAAGCGTGTCATGCAGTGCCAGACGTTGTTGATGTTATCTCGTCCGCCCACCAGGCGAATAATATTGCCGATGGCTTCTTGCGTCCCCATAAAAACTCCTGCCGGATGTTGTCGTTTTAATCATTGCCACAAATGGTAGAGAAAGCCAAATATTAAAACAAACCAATAAAATATGAATTGCGTCACAATTAGCATTTAACAAGCAATAAAAACACATCAAACCTTAAATTGGTTCGTTTTTTAATTAAAAATGAAAGCAATAACTGACCAAAAAATTTATTCAACAAAACAGTTTACCTTTCGCCAAAATTAGGGCGAAGATAATAGCCCTCACTCGCTTATCTCACGTTGTAAAGGAGCTCCCGTGACGCCCACACTTATCCAGAATATCGAATGTTTTATTACCCGACCCGACCGCCACAACCTGGTGGTAGTGCGGGTGACAACCGATAAAGGCATCACGGGGCACGGTTGCGCCACCTTCCAGCAACGTCCGCTGGCGGTAAAAACGCTGGTCGATGAATATCTGAAACCCTTGTTGATTGGCCGCGATGCCAACCATATTGAAGATCTCTGGCAAATGATGAACGTCAACGCCTACTGGCGTAACGGCCCGATCATGAATAACGCCATTTCAGGCGTTGATATGGCGCTATGGGATATCAAGGGTCAACTAGCGGGTATGCCGCTGTACCAGTTGCTCGGCGGGAAATCACGTGATGCTATCGCCGCCTACAGCCACGCCAGTGGCGAAACGCTGGAAGCATTATTCACCGCCGTCGACAAGCTGGCGGCTCAGGGCTACCGGCATATTCGCTGCCAGCTCGGTTTTTACGGCGGTACGCCTGCGCAACTGCATACGCCGGAAAATCCAACCACAGGCGCCTATTTTGATCAGCAGGAGTACATGGCCAATACCGTGGCGATGTTTAAAGCGTTGCGGGAAAAATATGGTTATCGCTTGCAGATCCTGCACGATGTTCACGAACGCTTATTCCCGCAGCAAGCGGTGCAGTTAGCGAAGCAGCTTGAACCCTATCAGCCTTATTTCATTGAAGATATTTTGCCGCCGACGCAAAGCGCGTGGCTGGATCACGTACGCCAGCACAGCAGTGCGCCGCTGGCGATGGGCGAGCTATTTAATAACCCGGCAGAGTGGCACGAGTTGATTGTGAACCGCCGCATCGATTTTATCCGCTGCCACATTTCGCAGATTGGCGGCATCACACCGGCATTAAAACTGGCGATTCTGTGCCAGGCATTCGGCGTACGACTGGCCTGGCACGGGCCGGGAGATATGACGCCCATTGGTGTGGCGGTGAATACGCATCTCAATATTCATCTGCATAATGCGGCGATTCAGGAGTATATCCCCCGCACCGCCAACACAGACGCGGTTTTCCCGGGCGCGCCGGAAGTTAAAGATGGATTCATTTATGCGCCGGAAAAACCAGGTATTGGCGTGCAGTTTGATGAACAGCAAGCGCTGGCACACCCAGGGATCTATCGCCCGCACGAATGGACGCAAAGCCGCCTTGCCGACGGCGCAATCCACACGCCGTAACGTCAGCCGCCACCCTGGCGGAAGGTGAGGTTTTCGCGGTTATGCGGAATGACATACGTGCAGGTGTAGTTGATATCAATAATGTCGCTGATCTCATACACCTGCCCGCCTTCCATGATGCCGCGGTTACTGATGTGCATGGCCGGGCTACCCTTTTTACAGCCCAGCAGCACCGCCTGTTCGCGACTCACGCTCACCGCCCGGTACGTGGTTAGCAGATGTGAAATCCGGTAGCCTTTACCCAGCACATACTGCTGGATAGAACGCTCAATGACCTGCTGGTTGAGATCGGCAAACCCTTCTACCGGCATGCGTGATATTTCGATCTGTACCGCTTGTTCATCGACAAAGCGCAGGCGGCAAAACTGCCAGATAAAGCTCTCCTCGTTGAGGCCAAATATTTGCTGTTCATCGCGATCCGGGCGCTTTTTATGCAGGCTAATCATGCGGAAACGAATCTGATCAAAACGCTTTTCGGTGATGGAGTTATAAACCAGCGGATTGTTGCGCGCCTGCTCGTTAATCCAGATGCCGGAACCCTGCACAATATTTACCACACCAATACTCGCGAGTTTTTCCAGCGCCTGTCGGATGGTAAAGCGCGAGACGCCATACTCCTGAGCCAGTTGGCGTTCAGGTGGGAGTTTGCGCGGGCCAGGCGCGCTGATTTGATAAATTTTGCTTAGCAAATCCTGGGTCACAAACTCTTTTTTCTTCATCCTTTCTTTCCTGAAAGAAAACAATCGCTGCCGCGTGTTATAACATCAGCGGCTAAAAGATACTCCTCGTTTATCAGTATCAAAGAAGGATTTTTGATCATGACCAACCGACGACTGATGAGTCTTGCGACAGTTGCTCTGGTGCTCGCCATTTTCCTGCCGGTGAGCCTGAGTATCTGGATGAGTCACCGCCAGGCTGAAGAAAACTTTATGAATGATCTGGACATGTACTCCACTCTGGCAGAAATGCGTACCCAACGCGTCATCAACCAGAGTAAAGCCGCGCTGCGTGAGCTGGATGCCTACGACGGCGCGCCCTGTACGCCCGAACATTTGTTGGCGATGCGGCGTATTTCTTATTCGTGGCGCTATGTGCGTGAAGCGCTATACATCAACGGGCTGCAACCGCTCTGCTCATCCCTGCAAGCCGACAGCCCCATCCTGCCCTTTCCCGAACCCGGAAAGATCACCTCTGATGGCTTTCGCGCCTGGCTGACTCGCCACAACGATCTGGGTCTGGCGAAATATATGGTCGCGATCGGCAGCGCGCATTATGTGGTGATGGTCGATCCAACATCGTTTATTGATATTTTGTCGCATGGCACCTCTCCCGTTTATATCGCGCTGATCAATACCAAAACGCACCAGCGCATTGCCGGAAGCCCCCGGCTGACGGCGGCCAACCTGGCGCAAATAAACCAGCAAGGGCCAACGCGCATCATTACCGATGGCGAGGTCTACCGGATCCAGCGCGATGCCGATATGGGACTGGCGATTGTCACCTGGATGGCGATTGCGCCGCTGGAAAAAAACTGGCACCGGTTATTGATGATGTGGTTGCCACTCGGTTTGCTGGTCAGCCTGCTGCTCGTTTTTGTCATGTTAAGGCTTCTGCGCCGTTTGCATTCTCCACGCGCGCAGTTGCAGGACGCCATTCACGGACGTGAAATTACCGTTTTTTTTCAACCAATTGTTGAGCTTGATAACGGCAAGATAGTCGGCGCAGAGGCGCTGGCACGCTGGCGGCAGAAAGATGGCAGCTACCTTGCGCCAGATATTTTTATTCCGCTGGCGGTGCACAGCGGTCTGATGCCTCAGCTGACCAAACTGGTGGTTGAAACCGTATTTTCCACTCTCGGATCCTGGCTGCACCAACACCCGGATCAACATATCTCGATTAACCTTGAGCCGGCGGATCTGCTTGACCCCACCCTGCCGGATCTGCTGGCGCGTCTGATCGCCCAGTGGCAACTCTCGCCTTCACAAATCGCCCTTGAACTCACCGAACGCGGTTTCGCTGATCCGGCGGTGAGCGGCCCGGCAATCAATGCGCTGCGCGCCGCCGGCCACGCCATTTACATTGATGACTTTGGCACCGGCTATTGCAGCCTGAGCTATCTGCAAAATCTGGATGTCGACATCATCAAAATCGACAAATCGTTTGTCGATGCGCTGGAGTACAAAGCCGTGACGCCGCACATCATCGATATGGCCAAAGCGCTCAGGCTGGCGATGGTGGCTGAAGGCATTGAAACCGAAGGCCAGCTTCAGTGGCTAAAGACGTATGGCGTGGAGTACGGCCAGGGCTGGCTCTACAGCAAAGCGCTGCCGCCTGACGCTTTTATTCAGTGGGCGGAAAACAACCTGCGCGCCGCCTAGTTTTGCTACTGTTAAAAGTGGTTTAACACGCGGAGGAAGCATGATGAAAAAGCAATCCTGGCCGCTGCATGATGTCCGGCACTGGCTGGAACCCGGCCCGGTGGTACTGCTCAGCAGCCACTGGCAAGGGAAAAACAATATCATGACCCTGGGCTGGCATACGATTCTGGAGTTTTCGCCGTCGCTGGTGGGCTGCATGATCTCAGCGGGAAACGCCAGTTTTGCGCGCATTCGCCAAAGCGGTGAATGTGTGATTAACCTGCCGGAAGCCAGCATGATCGATACTGTTTCACGCATCGGTAACTGCACCGGCGATGACGTCGACAAGTTCGCGGAATTTGGCCTGACGGCAGAAAAAAGCGACAAGGTCAGCGCGCCGTCGATAAAAGAGTGTTTCGGGCAGTTTGAGTGCCGGCTCTACGATGACGCAATGGTGGATAACTATAACTTCTTTATTTTTGAAGTGGTTGCCGCACGGGTTAACCCCCTGCCGGAGTGGCCGCAAACCCTGCATTATGTCGGCGGGGGGGTATTCCGTACCGATGGCGACGTGCTGGAACGCAAGGCGCTGTTTACCAAAGTGTCCTGAGCGGCTAATTATTCGTCAAGAATGGGAACGAAGCCCCCGTAAATCATGCGTTTGCCGTCAAAGGGCATCTCGTTCCCCAGTTCGCGCATCCGCGGGTCCGCCATGATTTTCTGATTCGCGGCGTCGCGTACCTCTTTTGACGGGTATTCAATCCAGCTGAATACCACCTCTTCGTTGTCTTCCGCTTTCACGGCCATGCGAAAGTCGGTGAAATTGCCGTCGGGCACATCGTCCGCCCAGCATTCAACAACCCGCGTGGCACCAAACTCTTTAAACAGCACGACAGACTTCGCCGCCAGTTGGCGATAAGCCTCTTTTTGATCGGCCGGTACGGCAACCACAAAACCATCAACATACTTCATGAGTTGACCTCCGAAGTGGCCGTGCGGCAGGACAGCCCCACCGCATCAGGCCCGATAAGTTTAGTCTTGCCGCCAGCAAAAGGCGTAACGCACCTTGTCCGTGTTAAGAATAAACTCCGACGACACACTTGGGCTCCAGGAGTCATCGCCGCCGACGCCCATATGGAACGCATCGACATGCAACCAGCAACCGTCCTCTTCATGCAGCAGATGATGATGTGTGGTTTCGCGCAGTTGCTCATCGCTGTAGCGCCCCAGCGAAAAGTGGAAATTGCCGTCCAGGCGATGCGCGCCATAGCGCAACATGCGCGTATCGCAACGCAGGCCATTCTCACCGGGGAAAATATAGGGCGTATGCAGCGCGGCCAGTGGCAATGTCCACAAACCCTGGCGCGCCGCCAGTTTACGGTCGGGGTAGTTTTCATGCGGTCCCAACCCTAACCAGCTTGCCTGCGCATGGTGCTCTGCGAGCTGGCAAACCAGGCCAACACGCGCCGGTGGCGGAATATCGGTTGCCACCTGCACCTCCACTTCTCCATGCAATACACCGTGGCTATCAATGCGCCAGCGCTTGTGGCTGATAAAGGCCGTTTTTCCCGCGCCCACCCAACAATGCCCTGTATGGATAACAATTTCTGCCGCCCCCTCTTGCGCCTCGCAATAGAGCAACTGCGCGTGCAGGTCATACATGCCAGCCGCTTTCCAGCGCTCTACCCAGGCGTTGGGGTCAATACGCGTCACTTCACTGATGCCGATATCGTTATCCAGCGGCGCACGGGCAAAACAGTCCGTAAGCGGTGTGGAAAGCGTGGGTTGCTCATCGCGCCACCACTGCACCAGGTTGCCGTTTTGCCGACAGAACTGCCAGCGCTGATGACCCGCGCTGATAGTGTAATCCTGTGCATTCGTCTGCAGTGTCGGTCGCGCGCCTTTGACCTCGCGCGACGCGATATACAATGGCGCGGGCAAACGCCACTGATCCCACGCGCAAAGGTGTTCCGCCGCCGACCAGCGTGTCGCTGCCCGCTGGTAAACCTCGACATTCAGCCACACTTCACCGGGTGCCGCATGCAGTTCAGGAAGCGTGAGCGCAATTTTCTGTTTTCCTTGCGGTGCGATATTGAGTGCCGTTTCTCCCTGCGCCAGCACTTCACCATCACGCTCCACGCGCCAGCGGAGGGACTCGTTATCGCTGGCGCGAAACAGGTATTCGCTCTCCACCGCAATAACCAGCGGCTGCGTACTCAGCAGGCTGAACTGGAAAAATTGCTGGGCGCGTTGCGCTTCATACAGCGCCGGATGCGGTGTTCGGTCCGGGAAAACCAGCCCGTTCATACAGAACTGCCGGTCATTTGGCGTATCGCCAAAATCGCCGCCATAAGCCCAGAATTTCTGTCCGTTCTCGTCCGTTTTCGTTAGCGCCTGGTCGACCCAATCCCAGACAAAGCCGCCCTGCAAGCGCGGCGCGGCGCGAAAGGCCTGCCAGTATTTGGCAAAGCCGCCGAAGCTGTTGCCCATCGCGTGGGCGTATTCACATAAAATCAGCGGACGGCTTTCATCCGGCAAACCGATCCACTTTTTGATTGACCACTTTGGCACCGCCGGGAATGGCTGCTCCTGGTCAACACGCGCATACATTGGGCAGATAATATCGGTCGCGGCGGTGTTCGCCCCGCCCCCTTCATACTGCACCGGGCGCGTCGGATCGGTGGTTTTCAGCCACCGATACAGCGCATCGTGGTTCGCGCCATGCCCCGACTCATTTCCCAGCGACCAGATGATGATCGACGGATGATTACGATCGCGTTGTACCATGCGGGTCACGCGTTCGCTCATTGCCGGAAGCCAGAGCGGATCATCAGCGAGACGGCTCATCGGCACCATACCGTGGGTTTCGATATTGGCCTCATCCACCACATATAGACCGTACTCATCGCACAACTGATACCACAACGGATGGTTGGGATAGTGAGAGCAGCGCACCGCATTAAAGTTATGCTGTTTCATTAGCTCAATGTCGCGGCGCATGGTGGCTTCATCTATTGCCTGCCCGTTTTCCGGGTGGTGCTCGTGGCGGTTAACGCCACGGATCAGCAGCGGTTTACCGTTGAGTTTCAGCAAGCCGTTGCTGATTTCAACCTGGCGGAACCCGACATTACAGGCTTCCACCTCCAGTACATTTCCCTGCACGTCGAGCAGGGTTAGCGTCAGGCGATAAAGATGCGGCGTCTCGGCGCTCCACAACAATGGGGAAGCCACCGGCAACGTGACGCTCAGACGTTCAGCCCAGCTTCCGCGTTCATCAACCACCGCGCTGCCCGGTGTTTGCTGCGTTTCGGCGATTTTTTCTTCCCCTCGCCATAACGCGAAAGCAATGCGGCAATCGGTAACCTCACCTTCAAGCCGGGCATTAACCTGTAACTCCCCGTGAGTCAGTTGCGCATTTAGCTGCGTAACGTGATGAAAATCAGCAATCCGCGTGGCCGGTTTATGTTGCAAAGAGACATCGCGAAAAATGCCGCTCATTCGCCACATATCCTGATCTTCCAGGTAGCTGCCATCGCACCAGCGCAATACCATCACCGCCAGCCGGTTCTCTCCGGCCTTGAGTGCCTGGCTCAAATCAAACTCCGCAGGCAGGCGGCTGTCCTGGGAGTAGCCGATCCATTGCCCGTTACACCACAGATAAAAAGCCGAGTTCACCCCATCAAAAACAATACGGGTTTGCCCGTGCGCCAGTTCTGATTCGCTCATTTCAAATGTGAGCGAGTAACAACCTGTCGGATTTTGTTGCGGTACAAACGGGGGTTTCACCGGAATCGGGTAAGTGACATTGGTATAAATCGGCGTATCAAACCCCTGCATTTGCCAGTTTGAAGGCACTGGCATTGCCACCGCATCAGCGCAATCTTTGTCGATCCAACCTGCCGGCACCGCGTCTGGCGCAGCGAAAAAGCTGAATTGCCAGTAGCCATTGAGTAAACGACGTGCGGGTGATGCCGTGTTGTCGCGCGCAGAGACTTCATCGCGCCAGCTGCGCATCGGTGCATGCGCGGGTAAACGGTGCCACTGTGTGAGAACCGGGTTTTCCCAGTCGCGGCGGGAGAGAATCGAATTTAACGCGGAAGCGGACATAAAAACCTCATTTTGCGAAGCGCTCACAATTAAAGGCACAATGACGCATTTTTCACCACCGGTAAAGTGGGAAGCAGGCTCAAAGCGAAGGCGATCACAAAAGTGTTAACGGCGATCCAGCATCGCGACCTGCTGCGCCAGTTCGTTTAAGCGCCTGGCAAGGGTTTCACCACTCAGTTTCTGTTGCCGGGCTGGCGCGGTGGAGTGTCGCTCGATAAGCATCACCGGCAACCGCGTTTGGCCTGTGACATCGCTCCGGGCTGACGGGTTGAGTAGCCAGTCGACGCTTCGCTCTCCGGCCTCTTTAAACGTCTGGCGGATGGTGGTAAGCGACGGGGAAAACCAGGCGCTATCGGCGGTATCGTCATAACCTACCACCGAGATCTGTGCCGGCACGTCAATCCCTTTCTCGACGCAGGCGCGGATAACGCCAAGCGCCATTTGATCATTTGCCACCAGCACCGCGTCGGGTAACTGCGAACCCGCGAGCAAACTGTGCGCTTTTTCATACCCGGAAGCCGCGCTCCAGTCACCATGCGCGCTGGCACAAGGCGTAAGGCCAGCCTGCTGAAGTGCCGTCAGCCAGCCGGCAAAGCGGGTACGCGCGGAAACCGAGGCCTGCGGTCCGCCGAGTAACGCGATCTGACGGTGCCCCTGCGCCAGCAGATGTTCTACGCCAAGCCGCGCACCTTGCATGGCATCAAACACCAGGCTGTTCACCGCGGCCGTCTCACTAACATCCAGAAATAACACGGGCGTGGGGGTCGCCTGTGCCGCGAGTTGCTGCGCCAACGCATCATCAAGCGGCACGTTGATCAACACGCCTTCAACGCGCTGCGCCAGCAGTTCCTGTAAGGCAGCCGAACAACTGGTTGCATCGTGCTGCTCCAGCATAGAAATGATCACGCTGGCGGCGGCCTGCCCGGCGCGGGACTTTACCGCCGACGCGATTTGCGATGGCGCATGCAACGCCAGATCGGTTGTCAACAAACCGAGCGTTTTCGTACGTTTACCCGCCAGTTGCTGAGCGCCGCGATTGGGGATGTAATGCAGCTCCGCCATCGCAGCAAGCACTTTCTCGCGCGTCCGTGGAGAGACATGCGCCGCATCGTTAATCACGCGCGAAACGGTCTGGTAAGAGACGCCCGCATGGCTGGCGACATCATAAAGAGTAATGGTTTTCATAGCGCTTCCCGGCTGCAAACAGTTTTCCAGTATACCCGGTTTGCAGGTCTGCGCCTGTGGGCGCTTCAGAGAAAATACCAGGCAGGGCCAAATACCGTTGAAGGTTATTTTGCGGGAAAAGAAATAGCGACGAGCCACAAAAGGCTCGTCGGAAACATCATCCGTAATGTGCATTTGAGATGGTTACGTATTTTTATTATGAAACCACCATCACATTTTTTAATGCAATTAAAATGACAGTTTCATGACAAATACATTACTGCTGACGTGGGATCGGGAAGCCTTTTAGCGAAATAATAAAGCTGTGTCCGTCTTTTTTAATTTTTGCTCCGGCGTCGCACCAGTCTGATGCAATGCGAAAAAACTCATCACTTCCGATATTCCAGTCCAGACGAACTTGTTTGACAAAACCTGAGCGCAGCATCTCGCAGGCTTCGCCGTAGTTGCTGGCGGTAGATAGCAGTTGTTGGTTCATTTTTTCTTCTTCAGAAGTTTGCGTAACGCTTTAATTTCTTTAGGAGTTAACGGAGTAGAGCTCTCTTCTTCGGTATGCTGGTTATCAATGTCGTCTTCCGATACTCCCGCCTCTTCCGCAGCCTGAAAAGCCAGCAGCAACAGCTTTTCTGTCGCGGTACCGAGATTTTCACTATTTACTTCTGCGTAATGACGAAGTTTCTCTTTTAGCGCTTCATCAATTTTGACGTTTAATACAGCACTGGCCATGATTATCCCTTCTTGTGTGAATAAACATGCTAATTAATACACGAACTTATGGAACTGATCCACAAATATATTTCAGAATTATAACAACTTATAAAAGCCCAAGATTAATCTGCCTGACAATTATGACAAAAAAATTAAATTAATATTTCAGTAAAATGACAAAGCAAACCAGCATAAATAAATAT
Organism: Kosakonia pseudosacchari; assembly: GCF_900184035.1. Classification (GTDB taxonomy): domain Bacteria; phylum Pseudomonadota; class Gammaproteobacteria; order Enterobacterales; family Enterobacteriaceae; genus Kosakonia; species Kosakonia pseudosacchari. The sequence continues at coordinate 6,437 of NZ_FXWP01000013.1, read as the reverse complement.
ATCGACAATAAAATATAAATATCCTGCCAGCCTCATTAGGCTGACAGGATTCAGCGGTGAAGATTATTCCATTCGTCGCGGGTTATCTCCCAAAGTTCGGTGTCCAGTTCGCCGGAGACGTATTGCCCCTTCTGGCGGCGAACCAGCCGCATTCCGCAGCGTTCAGAGATCTTTTTCGAGCGCACATTCGCCACGGCTTTCGGGGCGCGCAACACATCACGCTCGAGCACATTAAACCAGTAATCATTCACCGCATGGCAAGCCTCCGTCATAAAGCCCTGCCCTTGCCACTCCGGCGCGAGCCAGAAACCACGGTTATTGTCTGGCGTATTCATTAAGCAAATAACCCCCATTAACTCTGCCGGGTTTGCTTTGCGACGCAACGTCCAAAACCAGCCTTCCCCTGCGCGGTTTGCCGGCAGCGCAACATTATCGACATAATGCTGCGCGGCACCGTCCGGGTAGGGCCAGGGCACACTGGCTATCAGGTAGCGCACAATTTCCCAGCGCGGGAAAATACGCTGAATTTGCGTGGCATCTTCCGATGCCAGCGGCTTGAGAAAAAGTCTTGCGGTTTCGAGCTCGGGTGTGGTCATTAGCCATCACTCCTTTTCAACGCCAGCGGATGTGTTACACCAGAATCCCCTGGCCGTTTTATAAAGTAAACCGCCCGTTTAACAGCAAAATTGAGGAAGTGAATGGCTAAGTACATTGCATTAAATACACATTTATAGCGCTGGCTCGCTTTGTGGTTCAGGTTTTAGCGCGGGTTTCTGACGAAACCATGGCAGGCAAAGCTGGATCAACGGGCCAATCGCCAGGGCGTAAACCACCGTCCCCACGCCAACGGTTCCCCCCAACAGCCAGCCAATAAGCAGCACAGAAACTTCTATCGCTGTGCGGATAGCCCGCACCGACCAGCCGGTACGCGCATGAATACCGGTCATTAACCCATCGCGCGGCCCGGCACCAAACCCCGCGCCAATATACATTCCGGTCGCGATGGCATTCACCACCACGGCAGAAATCAGCAACGTGCCGCGCGCCACCAGCGAATCCAGCACCGGCATCAGCGACAGCGCGGCATCGGCGGCAAGGCCTAATACAATCACATTACTGATCGTTCCCAATCCGGGCCGCTGGCGCAACGGGATCCACAACAGCAGCACCAGCGCCCCGGTGACGATCATCACCGTCCCAATATCCAGCGATAGCCGTTTCATTACGCCCAGGTGAAAAACGTTCCACGGGTCCGCGCCCAGATCAGCGCGCACAAACATGGCGGTGGAAACGCCGTACAGAACCAGGCCTATATAAAGTTGAATTAATCGACGCAGCATTGTTTTTCTCCGGTTGTTCAGGCTTTCATCTTTACCGGAAATGGCCTTATTATTAATGTCCAGTTTTAAAATAGTGGACTGTATATGTCATCACGCCGCCTGGGTAGCCACTCTTTACACCGTCTGTTGGGTCACTGGCAACAACCCGCTTCCCGTACGCCGTTATGGCGACAACTTGCCGACGCGCTGCGCCTGCTGATCCTTGATGGCAGGCTGGCAATTGAGACACGCCTTCCCGGAGAGCGTGAACTGGCCTCAGCACTTGAGATCAGCCGCACAACGGTTGCCAGCGCACTCGCACACCTGCGTGATGAAGGTTATCTGGAGAGCCGCCACGGCAGTGGCTCGCGCGTGATCCTGCCCGATAGCCGCGCGATCCCCACGCTCAGCACGGCGGGCACCGCACTTGATCTCTCCACTGCCGCACTCAGCGCTGGGCCGGAAATCCACCAGGCTTACACCCACGCGCTGGCGGCCATTCCACCCTATCTTTCGCGCACAGGTTACGGGCAATTAGGTGTGCAGACGCTGCGCGAAGCGATTGCCGCGCGATACACCGCCCGCGGCTTGCCGACGCATGCAGATGAAGTGATGGTGGTCAATGGCGCGCTCAGTGGGCTGGCGCTGGTTCTGCGTATGCTGACCGGGCCCGGCGATCGCGTGGTGGTCGATCATCCGACCTATCCGCTGGCCATTGCCGCCATTCAGGGCGCGTCATGCAGACCAGTTGGCGTTTCCTTGCCGCAAACGGGCTGGGACACCGACGGTTTCGCCGCGACGCTGGCGCAGACCGCGCCACGGCTGGCTTACGTCATGCCTGATTATCACAACCCAACCGGCCGCTGTATGGATATCGCCACGCGCCAGGCCATCGTCAGCGTTGCCGCGCAAGCGCGCACCACCCTGGTGGTCGACGAAACGATGGTTGATTTGTGGTACGAATCTCCGCCACCACCGCCCATGGCGGCGTTTGATAGTAGCAGTACAGTCATTACGATCGGTTCGGCGGGGAAAACGTTCTGGGGTGGACTGCGTTTGGGCTGGATCCGTGCCTCATCGCGGACCATTGCCACGCTGGTGCAGACGCGCGATACGCTGGAGCTTGGCTCACCGCTACTGGAACAGCTGGCGACGCTATGGCTGATGGAAAATGGCGAAAGCTTCCTGCCTGCGCGTCGTGACATGCTCAAAGCACGCCGCGATCGCTGCGCGGCGCTGCTGCGGGAACATTTCCCCGACTGGCGTTTCTCGCTGCCGGAAGGTGGCCTCTCTTTCTGGATAGAGCTGCCCGACATGCTGGCAACACAATTTGCCGCGCGCGCGGAAACGATCGGTATCCACCTCGGCGCTGGCCCGCGTTTTGGGCTGACAGGGGCGTTTGAACGCTATTTGCGTATCCCTTTCGCGCTGGATTCAAATGAGCTGGAAAATGCGCTACTGCGGCTCAAACCCTTATGGCTGGCGCTTCGCGCAACGGAAGTGCCATTAAAACGTAGCCTGGTGTAATACTCAGGACGCAGGTGGTGTCAGCGGCTTTAGCGACTGGCTGTTAACCCAGCCAGTGGTGCTTTTTCCCGCCTCGCTAATAAACTGGATCTGCGTCCATCCTTGCCCGGTTTTCAGCACCCCCACAACATCATCTTTGACAATCCATGCCTTACGCCGCGTGCTGGCATCCGGTGTGCTGCTGAGATAAACCCGCTCATCAATCACTTCGGCGAGAGAAACCCATTGCGTCGACTGTGTTTTACTCAACACAATCCCCTCGTTGATCTGCGGCACCATCACATTCATGCAGCCGTCATGGTTTTGCCCGTTCGCAATCTTCAATGTTACGCCGTCCGCCGTGGCGGAAAGATGCCCCGGCAGCACATCGGAAGACCAACTGGATATTTCCGCCTCCCCGGCTGGAGACGCATTACCCGTCAGCGCAAAGGAGCAGTTTCGCGTCACGCCAACCCCCATTGTTTCAGAGTAGTAACCCGTGACCTGCCCGGAGGGGGATACCGCCAGTTGCAGCCCTTCATAAACGCCCGACTGCAATGTGGCGGCAAAAGGTGCCGTCGATACCGATAATGTCAATGCCAATACGATGTTGCGCATACTCCCTGCCCTTTTATCAGAATTATTTTTGCGGCTACAGCGTACCGTTTCTGCATAAAAACATCACCAGTGAACCCACGCGTTTCCCCCCACCAAAAAAGGTAAAAAAGGCTAAGGTTGAAAGACCCGTTTAATTTGCTCTGTGAGGAAAGTGATGTCGGAAAAGTTAAAGGCGCAGTGTCACTGCGGCGCGGTGGCGTTTACTGTACAGCTTTCGGACGGTTTTAACACCGTTCGGCGCTGTAACTGTACTTTTTGCAGAATGCGCGGCGCCGTTGCCGTGTCGGCCCCACTCTCCGGTATTGAGGTTTTTAAGGGCAAGGATAAATTGACCGAATACCGCTTTAACACCGGAACCGCTGTGCACTATTTTTGCTCGGTTTGCGGTATCTACACGTTCCATCAGCGGCGTTCAAACCCGGATCAGTACGGTGTTAATGTGGCCTGTATTGCCGGTGTTTCGCCCTTTGATTTTGCGCAAGTGCCGGTTTCAGAAGGTGTTAATCACCCGTCGGATGGCGGAAGCGAGGGTATTGCCGGGTATTTGCGCTATTCACGCGAGTGAGAAAAACAAAGGAAGCAGAAATGGGTGGGGGCCCTGCCAGCTACATCCCGGCACACACGTCATCTGCCCTGGCTGCTTCCTTCCGGACCTGACCTGGTGAACAGAGTAGCGTTGCGGGAGAACCAACAGAGCCCCCATTGAGAGCGTTGTTAACCAACGCGCTGGCGCATTATCCCTATCCGGGATGGCAATTGCAAGCCGCGCCGGGGCGGATGCTGGTTTCTTGCGCAATCCCCACTTCACAGCACGCGTTTCGCTGTTTATGCTGCCTCTTCTTTCTTCAGGACATCACAATGGATACACAGGACTCTTTCCCGCAGCGGGTGTGGCAAATCGTTGCCGCCATCCCCGAAGGCTATGTCACGACCTATGGTGATGTGGCGAAGCTGGCCGGTTCACCGCGCGCGGCGCGCCAGGTGGGCGGCGTACTGAAACGCTTACCGGAAGGCAGCACGTTACCGTGGCATCGGGTGGTGAATCGTCATGGTTGTATCTCGCTGACCGGGCCGGATTTACAGCGTCAACGTCAGGCGCTGCTGGCGGAAGGCGTGGTGGTGTCGGGAAGTGGGCAAATCGATTTACAGCATTATCGCTGGATCTATTAAGGCTCCTCCCAACCGGGAGGAGCCTGGTCATATTAGTACTGCGTCGGCGCAGGTGTCGCTTCCGACGGGTTTACCTGCGTCGGAGAAGTGGAAGGCACCGTCGTTGCCGCCCCGCCACTTTGTTGCAGCGGCACAGCGGTTTGCTGTACCGGCACCAGTGTCAGGTCAACTTTTGTACCACCCTGGTTGATAACCGGCTTAACCGTATCGGTAATAAAGACAATTTTGTTGTCAATGGTAATCGCCGCGCTCAGCAGGATACGGGCGTTCGGCTGAATATCCGCCGGGTTAAATGGCAGCACAAAGCTAAACGGTGACTGTTTACCTTCAGTACGGACAGCTTTCTGCGCCAGTACTTTCGACGGCGCATCTGCCTGCGAAGCATCAGAAACCGTCACGGTGAGTACCGCGTCTGGCGGCAGCGCCACTTTCTGACGGATCCAAACCGTACCCGAAACATTCGGTTGAGCGATTGCCGGTTTATTTGTTGCCGCAGGTGCATTTGGGTTAGGTGCAGGTGTCGGAATATCGCCGCCCTTTTGGGCGCAGGCAGACAGCGCGACCGCGACTGCTAAACCACTTAACATGTGCACGAGTTTCATTGATTTCTCCTTATCTTCAATGCACCGGCAGGCGTTTCGCCCGCCAGGATGTGTGGTCAAACCATCGTAACCTGAACAAGTGTGGCACACGTGCCGGATATATTCCTGCAAACTGCCATCTATTCAGATTATTGAACCCATCGGACCAGCAATTTTTCCAGGTTATACTATTCGGATAATTCGCTCCGTCAGCCGTTATTATTTTGAGGAAATTTATGAGTCAGGCGTTATCCAATCTGCTGGCATTACTGAACCTGGAAAAAATTGAAGAGGGCTTGTTTCGCGGGCAGAGCGAAGATCTCGGCTTGCGCCAGGTTTTTGGCGGCCAGGTCGTAGGTCAGGCCTTGTACGCCGCCAAAGAGACCGTTCCTGCCGAGCGCCTGGTGCATTCATTCCACAGTTACTTTTTACGTCCGGGCGATAGCGAAAAACCGATTGTCTACGACGTGGAAGTGCTGCGTGATGGCAACAGTTTCAGCGCCCGACGCGTTGCGGCCATCCAGAACGGCAAACCGATTTTCTACATGACCGCGTCCTTCCAGGCACCGGAAACCGGCTACGAGCACCAAAAAACGATGCCGCAGGCACCGTCGCCGGATTCGCTGCAATCTGAAACGGATATTGCCCGCGCGCTTGCCCATTTATTACCCCCGCAGGCCAAAGAGAAGTTTCTTAGTGACAAGCCGCTGGAGATCCGCCCGGTTGAGTTTCATAACCCGCTGAAAGGCCACGTCGCCGAGCCCACCCGCCAGGTATGGATCCGCGCAAACGGCACCGTGCCGGACGATTTCCGCGTGCATCAATATCTGCTTGGCTATGCCTCGGACTTTAACTTCCTGCCGGTTGCGCTTCAGCCGCATGGCGTTGGCTTTCTTGAGCGCGGTATGCAGGTTGCCACTATTGACCACTCGATGTGGTTCCATCGCCCATTTAATATGAACGAGTGGTTGCTCTACAGTGTGGAAAGCACCTCAGCCTCCAGCGCTCGCGGTTTTGTGCGCGGCGAGTTCTATACACAAGAGGGTGTGCTGGTGGCGTCCAGCGTGCAGGAAGGCGTCATGCGCAATCGCAACTAATCCCGTTTTAAATAAATACCCTCCGGCATAGCCGGAGGTTTTTCAGATGCGCCTGTAAGGCTCTGTTACCAGCCGCGCCCTAACAGGCGCATACGATCTGACATTTGCATCAAACTTCTTTACTTACGGCCCGTAAACGGGCTGCC
>NZ_FXWP01000014.1 GCF_900184035.1 Kosakonia pseudosacchari | reverse complement strand
GGCAGCCCGTTTACGGGCCGTAAGTAAAGAAGTTTGATGCAAATGTCAGATCGTATGCGCCTGTTAGGGCGCGGCTGGTAACAGAGCCTTACAGGCGCATCTGAAAAACCTCCGGCTATGCCGGAGGATATTTATTATTGCTCACGGCAAACCCCATCCGCTGAGCGTAGCCATCAACAGGTTTTATCGAGGGATTTTAAACTCACCGATGTGGCCGGTTTTTGGTCCACGTTTACAGGGAGCAACCCACTCCACCCTGATGTTTACTCTCCGGAACCGGGGTAGATATCGAAGCGATGACTCTTCGTGACGACAGCCGATTGGGTCGCGATCCCCGCCAGCGGCGGCGCGTAATCCGGGCGTTTTACCACCACGCGTTTAATCGCGAGCTGACGCGCAGGCTCCAGTAAACCATCGGCATCCAGATCCGGGCCGACCAGCGACTGAAACACCCGCATCTCCTTTTTCACCAGCGCGCTTTTCTGCTTATGCGGGAACATCGGGTCGAGATAAACGACCTGCGGGCGCGGCGTAATATCCGCAAGACCGGTCAGGCTTGAGGCGTGAATCAGCTGCAACCGTTCACGCAGCCACGGGCCAATCTCCGCATCGGCATAGCCGCGATTAAGACCATCTTCCAGCAACGCGGCGACAACCGGATTGCGTTCCAGCATCCGCACCCGGCAGCCCACCGACGCTAGCACAAACGCATCGCGCCCCAGCCCTGCGGTCGCATCCACCACCTCCGGCAGATAACTGCCTTTGATGCCGACCGCTTTTGCCACCGCTTCACCGCGCCCGCCGCCGAACTTACGCCGGTGCGCCATGCCGCCAGCGACAAAATCGACAAAAATCCCGCCGAGCTTCGGTTCGTCACGCTTGCGTAGCTCCAGATGCGCCGGCGTGAGCACCAGCGCCATCAGGTTGTCGTTGTCCTGCTCCAGCCCAAAGCGGGCCGCAAGAACAGATAAGGCGCCGTCTCCGGCGCCTGTTTCATCCAGCAAACAGATTTTCACTGCGTTAGCCTTCGATACCGTAATGCTCAAGCATCGCATCAATTTGCGGCTCGCGGCCACGGAAGCGTTTGAACAGATCCATTGGCTCTTCCGAACCGCCACGGGTCAGGATGTTATCGAGGAACGACTGCCCGGTCTCACGGTTGAAAATCCCCTCTTCTTCGAAGCGGGAGAACGCATCCGCCGCCAGCACATCGGCCCACAGGTAGCTGTAATAACCCGCCGCGTAACCACCGGCGAAAATATGGCTGAATGCGTGCGGGAAACGGCCCCATGACGGTCCGGGTACCACCGCGACCTGGCGTTTGATTTCTGCCAGCGTTTCGAGGATTTTCGCCCCTTGTTGCGGGCTGAACTCTGCATGCAGGCGGAAATCGAACAGGCCGAATTCCAGCTGGCGCAGAATAAACATTGCCGCCTGGTAGTTTTTCGCTGCCAGCATTTTATCCAGCAGCTCCTGCGGCAGCGGTTCGCCGGTTTCGTAATGACCGGAGATAAACGCCAGCGCTTCCGGCTCCCAGCACCAGTTTTCCATAAACTGGCTCGGCAGCTCGACCGCATCCCACGGCACACCGCTGATGCCCGCCACACCGGCGGTTTCAATTCGCGTCAGCATATGATGCAGGCCATGACCAAATTCGTGGAACAAGGTGATCACTTCGTCGTGGGTAAACAGCGCCGGTTTGCCATTCACCGGGCGGTTAAAGTTACAGGTGAGATAAGCCACCGGTTTTTGCAGCGATCCATCGGCTCTGCGCAACTGCCCCACGCAGTCGTCCATCCAGGCGCCGCCGCGCTTGTTTTCACGTGCATAGAGATCAAGGTAGAAGCTGCCGCGCAGTTCGTTGCTCTCGTCATACAGCTCGAAGAAGCGCACATCCGGGTGCCAGACGTCGATATCTTTACGCTCTTTGGCGGTAATGCCATAAATGCGTTTCACCACTTCGAACAAGCCGTTTACCGCACGCTCTTCCGGGAAGTACGGACGCAGTTGTTCGTCGCTGATGCTGTAAAGGTGTTGTTTTTGTTTTTCGCTGTAGTAGCCGATATCCCATGGTTGCAGCTCATCCACGCCAAACTCGGCTTTAGCGAAAGCGCGCAACTGCGCCAGCTCTTTCTCACCCTGCGGACGCGCACGTTTGGCAAGATCGGTTAAAAACTCCAGCACCTGCGACGGATTTTCCGCCATTTTGGTGGCCAGCGATTTGAACGCGTAGCTTTCAAAGCCCAGCAGTTGCGCTAGTTCGTGGCGCAGCGCGAGGATCTCCGCCATCACAGGACTGTTGTCCCATTTCCCGGCGTTCGGGCCCTGATCGGAAGCACGGGTGCTGTAAGCACGATACATCTCTTCACGCAGCGCCTGATTATCGCAGTAGGTCATCACCGGCAGATAACTCGGGATATCCAGCGTCAACAACCAGCCTTGCTGCTCTTTGGCTTCCGCTTGTGCTTTCGCCGCCGCCAGCGCGCTTTCCGGCATACCGGCCAGCTCCGCTTCATCGGTGATGAGTTTGCTCCAGCCCATGGTGGCATCCAGCACGTTGTTGCTGTAGATGTTGCCAAGCTCAGAGAGACGCGCGGCGATTTCGCCGTAACGTTGCTGTTTCTCTTTCGGCAAGCCGATGCCCGATAATTTGAAATCACGCAGTGCGTTATCCACTGATTTCTTCTCAGCGACGCTCAGCGAAGCATAATGTTCGCCGTCGCGCAGATCGCGATAAGCGTTGTATAACCCTTCGTTCTGCCCAACCCAGGTGCTGTATTCCGAGAGCAGCGGCAGCGTTTGTTCGTAAGCCTCGCGAAGCTCCGGACTATTTTTCACCGAGTTCAGGTGGCTGACCGGCGAGAACAGGCGGCCAAGACGGTCATCCACTTCCGCTAGCGGCTGGCAAAGATTTGCCCAGGTATACGGGCCGCCCTGCGCGACAACGCTTTCCACCGCGTTCCGGCAATCTTCCAGCGCTTTGGTCACGGCGGGAACGACATGTTCAGGAAGGATTTGAGAAAACGGCGGCAGCACGAAAGGCGTCAATAAAGGGTTGGTCATAGGCGCAGTCCTTGGAATGAGGTGAATAAGGCGCTTAGGCGCCTGGCAATGTTTTCTAGCATGGGGTTAAGTGTAGGAGATTTCAATCCCGGACGTTGCGCTTAGCGGGGTATCGCTGCAATAAGCAGCAGCGAAGAAAAAACCCGGCGACATTGCGCCAGCCGGGCGTGATCATAAGGGTACCTCAGCGCGTTTTGTGCGCCATTTCGAAGGCGGCCGACAAGTTCAAACGCTGCCAGAAATTTTGCTCATCTGTCGTGCCGGAAAGCGGGTAACCCGCCGGTAAGGCCGTTTTCACCATCAATGCTCGGCGCTGGCTCGCAGAGAGATTCGGCAGCGCCGCTTCCAGCAGCACTTCTGCACCTTGCGGTACAGTCACCGCTTTCGCTGCCCCTTTCTGGTGTGGCAAATCGTAGGTCATTGTAAAGCGGTAGAAATCGCGCATTGCCGGGTCACGATAAGGGTCGTCTTTGTCGGCGGTCTGCGCACATTGCGCCAGTGTCGTACCGCACTCTTTTTCCAGTGCAGTACGCAACTGATCGCGGGCTTCGTTAAACATCGCACGGTAAGTCGCATCGTTCAGGTAATGCGCCACATTGCGCTGCGCCACCATACGCGACCCCATTACATCCAGCGGGTAATGCACGCCTAACACCACGCGCGAGTAGCCGTAGCGCGCACCACGCGTTATCAGCGCGTCAAAACGTTCGGGGAGCATTTCCGCCATCAGCAGCGAATCGGTATAGCCCGTATTGGTGTGACCACTCGGGAAAGAACCGCCGTCTGCGGTGTAGGCTTTATTGTCTTTTACAACCACATCGTCCGCCACCAGGTGAATGGTGTTGCCAGCAATCAGGAACGGACGTTTGTAATCAAAGTGCTTTTTCGCCGCGCCGGTGCTGATCTCCGTAGCTTTGATCAACGCCGCAGCTTTACCCAACTCGCCTTTGTCATAGGCGGTGAGAAACGCCTTACCCAGTTTTGGTCCCAGCGCATCGGCAATAAAGTAGAGATAGTTGATGCCTTCGGCATCGGCCAGCGCCTGGTGGCGCAAACCTTTTGTCGCGTTGAGGTTAATTTCCTCGGCAGTTTGCAGGTTGGCGTCGAGTATCGTTTTTGGGAGCGAACTAAATGCGGAAAGCAGCGCAATCCCGGCTTGCTGACTGGCTTTGACCTGGAAGTCATAATTCCGGGCTTTTAGCCACGCGTTGTCCGCTTGTTGATGCTGGGCTGAGTGCTCAAGTTGATCGCGCGTCAACGAGGAGGCACTTCCCTGCAACGCCTGGCGCAACCCCGCCAGCGACTGCGCTTCCAGCGCGACATACGCCTGGCTTTCTGACGCAGGCGTCGTGGTATTCGCGATATCGCGCGCCTGCATGATGGAAATATCTTTCGCGCTCGCCTGGTGAGCCAGCAGCAGCGTGGCGGTTAAAAGCGTAAGACGGATTTTCATTTTTTATCCTTTTATTCAAACAATTACCTTGCCTGAAAGCGACGCTAGCCCCGCAGTTTGACATTTTCATGACACCGTTATGTTTTGAAACCTTTTACGCCCCACTGAAACAAGCGGGCCCGGGCTACGGTAATCCGCGCCAATCTGCGGTAAACTGTGCGAAATCTCGTTTATTTTCCGGAATCTCAGTATCCATGCTCAGTTATCGCCACAGCTTCCACGCAGGCAACCATGCCGACGTCCTTAAACACACCGTTCAGAGCCTGATCATCGAAGCGCTGAAAGAAAAAGAGAAACCGTTTCTCTATCTCGACACCCACGCAGGTGCCGGGCGCTATCAGCTTTCCGGTGAACATGCAGAACGCACCGGTGAATATCTGGAAGGCATTGCGCGTATCTGGCAGCAGGATGATCTACCGGCTGAGCTGGAGCCTTACATGAACGTGGTTCGCCATTTCAACCGTAGCGGGCAGTTACGTTATTACCCCGGTTCACCGCTGATTGCCCGTGAACTGCTGCGCGAGCAGGACAGCCTGCAACTGACTGAACTGCATCCGAGCGACTACCCGCTGCTGCGCCAGGAGTTCCAGAAAGATAGCCGTACTCGCGTCGAACGCGCCGACGGCTATCAGCAGTTAAAAGCCAAGCTGCCGCCGGTTTCGCGCCGTGGTTTGATCCTCATCGATCCGCCCTACGAAATTAAAACCGACTACCAGGCGGTAGTGAGCGGCATCAGCGATGGGCACAAACGCTTTGCTACCGGCGTTTACGCGCTGTGGTATCCGGTGGTACTGCGCCAGCAAATCAAACGCATGCTGCGCGATCTGGAAGCCACCGGCATTCGCAACATTCTGCAAATTGAGCTTGGCGTGCGCCCGGACAGCGACCAGCGCGGCATGACGGCTTCCGGCATGATTGTGATTAACCCACCGTGGAAACTTGAAGCGCAGATGAACAATGTGCTGCCATGGCTGCACAGCAAACTGGTGCCAGCCGGTACCGGGCATACGCTGATTCACCAGGTGGTGCCGGAGTAATCGCAGCCATTGGTGGAACCTTTTCGGCTGCGCGCTACAATCGCGAATATTTTCGACTTCGTTCAGGATTAAGGAAACAACCATGAGCAAACATTACGACTACATCGCTATTGGCGGCGGCAGCGGCGGTATCGCATCGATTAACCGTGCGGCTATGTACGGTCAAAAATGCGCGCTGATCGAAGCAAAAGAACTTGGCGGCACCTGCGTGAACGTCGGTTGTGTGCCGAAAAAAGTGATGTGGCACGCGGCGCAGATTTCTGAAGCGATCCATCTGTACGGCCCGGATTACGGTTTCGACACCACCGTGAACCACTTCGACTGGAGCAAACTGGTTGCCAGCCGTAGCGCCTACATCGACCGCATTCACACCTCGTACGATAACGTGTTGGGCAAAAATAATGTCGATGTGATCCGGGGTTTCGCGCGCTTTGTCGATGCCAAAACCGTGGAAGTGAACGGCGAAACGATCACTGCCGATCATATCCTGATTGCCACCGGTGGCCGTCCAAGCCACCCGAACATTCCGGGCGTGGAATACGGTATTGATTCCGACGGTTTCTTCGCCCTGCCCGCGCTGCCAAAACGTGTGGCGGTGGTTGGCGCAGGTTATATCGCCGTGGAACTGGCAGGTGTGATCAACGGCCTGGGCGCGGAGACACACCTGTTTGTGCGTAAACATGCGCCGCTGCGCAGCTTTGATCCGTTAATTACCGAAACGCTGGTTGAAGTGATGGCGGCAGAAGGCCCAACACTGCACACGCACGCCGTGCCAAAAGAGGTGGTGAAAAACGCTGACGGCAGCCTGACGCTGACGCTGGAAGATGGTCGTTCACAAACCGTGGACAGCCTGATTTGGGCGATTGGCCGCGAACCGGCAACCGATAATTTCAACCTTGCGGTCACCGGCGTGAAAACCAACGACAAAGGGTATATCGAAGTCGATAAATTCCAGAACACCAGCGTGCCGGGCATTTACGCGGTGGGCGATAACACCGGCGCGGTAGAACTGACGCCGGTCGCCGTGGCAGCCGGTCGCCGTCTCTCCGAACGCCTTTTTAACAACAAGCCGGATGAGCATCTGGACTACAGCAACATCCCGACAGTGGTGTTCAGCCATCCGCCGATTGGCACCGTTGGCCTGACCGAACCACAGGCCCGCGAGCAGTACGGCGATGACCAGGTGAAAATCTACAAATCCTCCTTCACCGCGATGTATACCGCGGTGACCACTCACCGTCAGCCGTGTCGTATGAAGCTGGTGTGCGTTGGCCCGGAGGAGAAAATTGTCGGTATTCACGGTATCGGCTCCGGTATGGACGAAATGCTGCAAGGCTTTGCGGTGGCGCTGAAAATGGGCGCGACCAAAAAAGACTTCGACAACACGGTGGCAATTCACCCGACCGCAGCGGAAGAGTTTGTCACCATGCGTTAATTGCCACGGGTAACAGCGACACACAAGAGAAGCCCCGACCGGGGCTTCTTTTTTTTACGTGCCATTTCCCCCTGATTCAGGCGATATTTTCTGGCACGATAATCTGACAATTCAACAACGGAAAAGGCGTAACGGATGGGCTGGGAAATGCATATCACCCGGGCGGAAAGCTGGTCAGACAGCGAAACGCAACCGATCGGCAGCGAAGAGTGGGTTCAACTGGTGAATCATGATGAAGAGCTCGCTTTTGATCGGCGAAATGGCGAATTTCACGCGATCTGGAAAGGGCAAGAAACCTGCTGGCTGGAGTGGAATGATGGAGAAATCTGCAGCAAATCGCCCACGCAGCCGCTCTACGAGAAGATGCTGGAGATTGCCACAGCTCTGAATGCGCACCTGCGCGATGATGATGATCGTCCCTATCTGCTGCCGGGGGATTTGCTCAACCCTTCGTGGGCACGCCCTGCAACCAAAACGTCATTGTGGCAAAAGATCATCCGTTTTTTTAAGAAGTGACCATCAGGCGCGGCATTCAGCCAGTTTTTAACCCCAGCAAATGGCTGGCCACTCCCCAGCGCACCACCTCGCAGGTGCTGTGGTTGATCTCCACCAGCGAATAGCTGGCGTTGGGATGGTGGTAACGCGCCACATTGTCGAGGGAGTTTTCCAGCAACTGCGCTATCGCCGCCTGCATAATTTGCCCGTGCGACACCAGCGCTACCGTGTGATGTGGGCAGATGCCCGGCAAGCGGTGTAAAAAGTCGAGCAACCGCCGCGCGGCCTGCGCCGGCGATTCACCCTGCGGCGGTTGAAAAGTTTCATCCTCTGCGAACCGAGGGTATTCCCGGCGGATATCGCTCAGCAAACGGCCATCAAACTCACCGAAATCCTGCTCCTGTAACGCCTCGTCGAGGCGGATATCACACTGATATTGCTCAGCAATAAGCAAAGCCATCTGCTGCGCCCTGCCGAGCGGCGATGAGAAAACAGCGTCAGGGTGGATCCCCGCATCCAGCAGCCCGCGAAGCAAAGCGTGGTTCTCTTCGTGCCCACGTGGCGTTAGCGGACTATCGAGCCGCCCCTGGATAATCCCCGCCCGGTTCCACTCTGTTTGCGGATGGCGAATTAATAACGCTTTCATCTAAATCCTCACCGCCTTCAGTTCGTTAATCAGCCACTGCACTGCGGGCTGGTAGTCGAACAACCGATGTGTCAGCAGCAGCAAATCATACGATGGCGCGCCCTCCGGGAGTTGCATAATGCGCAGCGGCAACATTGTTGCCAGTTCCCTGGCAATGCGAAACGGCACGCACATTAAATAGCCGGTCGCCACCGCCACGCGCCCGCCAACGGCGTAACTTTGCACCACCGTCGCCAGCGGCCGATAGAGATGCTGTTCGAGCAGCCAGCTGTCAATATGATCTGCCCCGGAGCTGACCGCCGGTAAATGGATTTGCGCCTCGCTCACCAGGTGTCTGATGGTGAGCTGTTCCGGCAAATCGGTACGCTCAACAGAAGCGATAGCGACAAAGTGGTCAGAGATAAGTTTATGTTTATTAAAATAATGGGGAATGTGTTGCACGTTATCGACACCGATAAACGCATCCAGTTGCCCCTGCTCTACCCGCTCAACCTTGATGGTTTCTGAAAGAATATCGACCGAAAGCCGGACATTCGGCGCAATGGTTTTAAATCGCGCGGTCAGCACCGGCATAAACATGAACTCAAAATAGTCCACCGCGCCGATATAAAACGTGTGCGCATCACGCAACGGGTCGAAATGGCTTGGCCCGCGCGTGGCGGTATCCAGCTTGCTGAGCGCGCTCTCGATCACCGGGATCATCATCGCGGCGTAGGGTGTCGGTTCCATACCGTTGCGCGTGCGGATAAACATCTCATCGTTGAGTTGCTCACGCAGGCGATTCAGGGCATGGCTAAAGGCAGATTGCGACAGATTCGCTTTCAGCGCCGCGCGGGTCACACTCTTCTCTTTCGCCAGAATTGGCACCAGCCGCAGCAAATTCAGGTCGATCACCACTATGCATCCTGTTCATGTTTTCATGATAACAATACATTTTATGCATAACGCATTTCGTTGCTATAGTTTGCAGCAAAATAAGTGCTGACGATTTGCACTGCCTGAACCGAGAACAACGGGAGAGTTTTTTATGAGAAATGTAACCGTCGCCGCAACGCAAATGGCGTGTAGCTGGGATCTGGATAAGAACATTCAAAACGCTGAACGTCTGGTGCGTGAAGCGCACAGCAAAGGCGCACAGGTGATCCTGATTCAGGAACTGTTCGCCGCGCCTTACTTCTGCATCGATCAAAGTCCGGAACACTACGCGCTGGCGCAGGAAGTGGCGAATAGCCCATTGATCAAACACTTCTCTGCGCTGGCCAAAGAGCTGGAAGTGGTGCTGCCGCTGAGCCTGTTTGAAAAGTGCAACAACGCCTATTACAACTCGCTGGTGATGATCGATGCCGACGGCAGCGTGCTGGACACCTACCGTAAAACTCATATCCCGAACGGCCCGGCGTACCAGGAGAAACAGTTCTTTATCCCTGGCGATACCGGTTTCAAAGTGTGGAACACCCGCTATGCGAAAATCGGCGTCGGCATCTGCTGGGATCAGTGGTTCCCGGAAACCGCACGCGTGCTCGCCTTGCAGGGCGCAGAAATTATTTTCTACCCGACCGCGATCGGTTCTGAACCCGCTTACCCGGATATCGACAGCCAGCCGCACTGGACCCGCGTTCAGCAGGGCCATGCCGCCGCGAACGTCATTCCGGTGATTGCGTCTAACCGTATTGGCACCGAAACCAGTAAATACATCGAAGGCCTGGAAATGACCTTCTACGGCTCCTCCTTCATCGCCGATCAAACGGGTGAGCTGGTCGAGCAGGCAAACAAAACCGACGAAGCGGTGCTGGTGCACACCTTCGATCTCGACGCCATTGCCGCGCAGCGCGCCGCATGGGGGCTGTTCCGCGATCGCCGTCCGAATATGTACAGCGCGATTGCCACCTCCGATGGCAGCGTAAGGAGCTAAGCGATGGTACAGCTGACCACGCCCGTCAAAGACGGTTTCGCCATGCCGGCGGAGTGGGCGCCGCATCAGGCAGTGTGGATGATTTGGCCTTACCGCACCGATAACTGGCGTGCTGACGCCGCGCCGGCTCAGCAGGCTTTTTCCGCTGTCGCCAAAGCGATTTCGCGCAACACGCCGGTGATCATGGGTGTGCCTGCCGCCGAAATAGCAAAAGCGCGTGCCACTATGCCAGCGGAAGTGACGCTGGTGGAAATGGAAAGCGATGATGCCTGGATGCGCGATACGGGCCCAACCGTGGTGGTCAATAACGCGGGTGAAAAGCGTGGTATTAGCTGGACATTCAACGCCTGGGGTGGGCTGAATGGCGGCTTGTATGCAAGCTGGGATCGCGATCAACAGGTCGCCGGGCTGGTTGCGGCGTATCACCAGATGCCGTGCTATCACACCGATTTGGTGCTGGAAGGTGGCTCCATTCACGTCGACGGCGAAGGCACGTTGCTGACCACCGCCGAATGTTTGCTGAACCCGAACCGCAACCCGCATCTGAGTAAAGCGCAGATCGAACAACAGCTGCGCGACTATCTGGGCGTGTCGCAGATTATCTGGTTGCCGGAAGGCGTGTTCAATGACGAAACCGACGGGCATATCGACAACATGTGCTGTTTCGTTCGTCCTGGCGAAGTCGCACTGCACTGGACGGATGACCAGAACGACCCACAATACGCGCGCTCCGTTGCCGCACTTGAGGTGCTGGAAAACACCAAAGATGCGCAAGGGCGCACGCTGAAAGTGTGGAAAGTGCCGTCTCCACGGCCCATGTTCGCCAGCGCTGAAGAGACCAGCGATGTCGAAAAAGGCACGGCGATTGAGCGTCACGAAGGTAACCGCCTGGCGGGTTCCTACGTTAACTATCTGGTCAGTAACCAGCAGATTATTTACCCGCTGCTGGATCCAGCGACCGATGGCGCAGCGCAGGCGTTGTTCGAAGAGATGTTCCCGGATTTCGTTATCACTGGCGTTCCGGCGCGTGAGATTTTGCTCGGCGGTGGCAACATCCACTGCATTACGCAGCAAATCCCGCGTTAATCCTTCCCCCGGCGGCGTTCGTCGCCGGGTTTTACAATCCCCGCGACATACGAATGTACCGTATTTCTTTTTTGTGAAACGGCTCGCCTTGCGCAATAAAGCCAAAACGCGCATAAAATGCCGCTGCCGACGTTCTGGCATCCAGTTGCACAAATTCAACGCCTGCCTTGACTAACGTTTCCAGCACGCTCTGCAACAGAAAACGGCCATAACCTTGCTGCTGATGCGTTTGTAAGGTGGCGAATTTACGGATTTGGCACCGCCGTTCATCGAGCATAAAAACCGATAAACAACTGACAACTTGCCCGCTTTCAAGCACGCCAAAATGACGGGCATCGTCATCGCCTTCTACGCGCGAAGCATTGCGGGCAAGATGCGGCCACAGTACCGTATGGCGGATATTGAGACATTGCTCTAACGTAATAGAGACGAGCTGCAAAGGCTTTTCCTCAGTCATTTCGGGGAGATTTACCAGCGACCACCCATAATGAGATTCTGCGGGCGATTATTCACAAATCGTTGCAAAACGAATGCTCCTAAATTGGCCGCTGCGTTAATTTTGCTTCTGTACGTTTTATACACTATTAATCAGTAGGTTGTGGGGTTTTTCGTTAATTTCACGCCGTGCTAAAACGTGATCGACCGCACACTTCGTCCTTCACGGATCGAAGCGAATGTCTACGCTTAATAGATAGCCGGGCAACACCCGTAATTTTTTACGACGACATCCGGAGGCCATAATCCTTATGTTCAACCAGAAACTACAAAGCGCAGAATCCGTCGAGTTCGTGATTGAGGAAGAGATCGTCTACGAAACCGATCCGTGCGAGTTAAAACTGGATGAAATGATCGAGGCGGAGCCGGAGCCGGAAATGATCGAAGGGTTACCGGCGTCCGACGCGCTAACCCCAGCCGATCGTTACCTTGAACTGTTTGAACACGTGCAGTCGTCGCGCATTTTTGCCGACAGCAAAACCTTTCCCGATTGCGCGCCGAAAATGGATCCGCTCGATATTCTGATTCGCTATCGCAAAATCAAACGTAAACCGGAGTTCGATCTGCGCCAATTCGTGAAAGCGCACTTCTGGATGCCGGAGGACTACTCCAAAGCGTACGTCTCCAACCCGGAGAACTCGTTAAAAGAGCATATCGACCAGTTGTGGCCGATCCTCACCCGCGAGCCGCAGGATCACATTCCGTGGTCTTCCCTGCTGGCGCTGCCGCAGGCTTACATTGTGCCCGGCGGGCGATTCCGCGAAACCTACTACTGGGATTCCTACTTCACCATGCTGGGCCTGGCGGAGAGCGGTCGCGACGATTTGCTGCGCTGTATGGCGGATAACTTCGCGTGGATGATTGAGCGTTACGGTCATATTCCGAACGGTAACCGCACGTACTACCTGAGCCGCTCGCAGCCGCCGGTTTTCGCGCTGATGGTCGAGCTGTTTGAAGAGGACGGCGTACGCGGTGCGCGGCGCTACCTTGATCATCTGTTAATGGAGTACGCGTTCTGGATGGATGGGGCGGAATCGCTGGCGCTGAACCAGGCGTACCGCCACGCGGTACGTATGCCGGACGGTTCGCTGCTCAACCGTTACTGGGACGATCGCGACACGCCGCGCGACGAGTCCTGGCTTGAGGACGTTGAAACCGCGCGTCATTCCGGGCGACCAGCAAGTGAAGTCTATCGCGATTTGCGCGCGGGTGCTGCTTCCGGCTGGGATTACTCCTCGCGCTGGCTGCGCGATGCGCAGCGGCTGGCGAGCATTCGCACCACGCAGTTTATCCCGATTGATTTGAACGCGTTTCTGTTCAAGCTGGAAAGCGCTATTGCCAACATTTCCGGGCTGAAAGGCGACAGAGAACGCGAAGCACTGTTCCGTCAGAAAGCGAGCGATCGCCGCGCGGCAGTGAACCGCTATCTGTGGGATGACGAGAATGGCTGTTATCGAGACTACGACTGGCGTCGTGAGCAGATGGCGCTGTTTTCCGCCGCCAGCATTGTCCCGCTATATGTTGGCATGGCGACCCATGAGCAGGCAGACCGGCTCGCAGATGCCGTAAAAGCGCGCCTGCTGACGCCTGGCGGTATTCTGGCAACAGAGTACGAAACCAGCGAACAGTGGGATAAACCCAACGGCTGGGCACCGCTGCAATGGATGGCGATTCAGGGCTTCAAAATGTACGGAAACGACTCGCTGGGCAATGAAATCGCCCATAGCTGGTTGCAGACGGTAAATCACTACTATCAGCAGCACCACAAGCTGATTGAGAAGTACCACATCGCCAGCAGTACGCCGCGTGAAGGTGGTGGGGGTGAATACCCGCTGCAGGATGGTTTTGGCTGGACAAACGGTGTGGTGCGCCGTCTTATTGGTTTGTACGGCGAACCGTAGGCTGGCGCGGCAACCGCAGATTATCCCTTGATTGGCTGTATGGGCGCATCCTGGTAAGTGCCAGGATGCGCCCATTTGCTGTTCGCAACGCGAAAGCATGCGCCTGGGAAAATTAATCAATCACATCATAAATCGCGGTCTGAATATCCGACCACTTGCGGTTTTCATCCGTTGGATCGGCTTCATAACGCAACTGTGCCTGCTCCATCTCATACCGCTGGCGATCTACCACCGGCTTAACGGTACAAAACGCGCGTAAATAGTCGCGCGTAATCGAGGTCAGCTTTTTGTTGTTCACCGCCATTTCATGCGTCAGCGTCGCGATAAAACGGCGGCAAGGGCGGTTTTCATCCATTTGCAGGCGATATCGCAGCAGCAGATCCAGCACATCGTTGTAATCCGCTATCACCGCGTTTTCCGTCCAGGAGAGTTTCCAGTTCATCCCGGTGCGTAAAAACAGCGACACCACGCGCGTATCATTGCGATCAATCGCCGCGCGGAAGTTATTTTCGTCGCGCGGCAGCCCCAGGCGACTGAGCTCCTCTTTGGGCGAGGGTCGTTCGCGATCCTCGGCAATCGGCACGGTAGCCCGGGCTTGACGCGCCACCGGTGCTGACATCCCGCTGGTAAACATCCAGAAAGCGCCAATCACCATCATCAGCACCATCACGCCGACCGCACTCCACAGCACGCCAGAGAGCATCTGGTCGCGCTCTTCGCGACTACGCACCGACCGTTTTGCAGGCTTATCAATACTGTCACGCATCGGCATCGCATCACCTCCGGCAGCGCGGTCTTTTTTCCTCGTCTGCTCCCAGTAAGCGTCTAAATCCCCACCGGCCTCACGCAATATTTCAGCGGGATTGGTCTGCGTGCGCCCCTCGTCGAACGCGCGCTGAACCGGTCCGGTAATTTGCGGATAATAGCTGTTCAATAAGAGCAGCTGATTAGAGGTGAGCGGCTGTCCTGACACCACGCTTGCGCGCATCTGGCGAATATCATCCAGAAAGGTTTGCAACGTTTTACGCGGTTCCACTAGCAGGTTCAGTTCCGCGGCGTCATTAAACAGCCGGGCATAACGCTGGCTAAACTCTTTTTTATCTATCAGCAACAGCGCCAACTCGCTAAACCGCATGCCGCTAAGGACATCGTTGTGATCGCCAAGGCGTAACCAGCGCCGCACACGATCGGCACCAAACTGGGTTTTCAGGTGATTACGCAGCTTTTCACTATCCGGCCACACCTGCATCACCAGCGATTTAATCATCGTTTCCATGGCGCGTAGCTGCTGAAGCCCTTGCCGCTGCTGCGCGTCATCCGATGGCAAGGCGGTGTTGTAGCTCAGCAACTTCTGCTTATTACGCAGATTTTCCAGCGCGCTGATAAATCGCAGCGCCGCAATAAGCTGATTTTCGGTCACATTCTGCCCGTTCTCGTAACGCGGAACGAGCTGCTGCAAGTGACGGAGCTGTAAAGTGAACTGTGTTAATTCCGCATCGTTGAGTTTAAGTCGTTTAGCCACCGCGCCCCAGCCACCCAAACTCAGGCGCGCAACATCCAGTTGTTCCAAAAACCAGCGCGGGTCTTTACCTTCATCAAAATGCACATTCAGCAGCAATAAGATTTCAACAGACGCCTCGCGAATAATAGCAATGCATTTTTCAAACTGTTCACCCGTATTCAATGGGGCAGAGAGAGTCATTATTTTCCTTTAAGTACAACTGAAGAAACAATTAACTGGCCAACCTGAGCGCTTAATTTTTTCTTTATTTATGAATAGGTAAAAGATAGCTCAGTTGACGATTATTATCAGTGATAGTGGTTTCAAGCCGAAAAAAAAACAGCAGGAGATATTCACTGTGTTAATGCTTTTTACCTCAAGACTGACCTGCTCGCCAATAACAGAAGAAGCATGGCCATTCTTTCTTGCGCTGCAACAACACCCCGACGTGATGCGCTACGTTGCCGATGCCCGC
The DNA here is from genome assembly GCF_900184035.1 of Kosakonia pseudosacchari. Classification (GTDB taxonomy): domain Bacteria; phylum Pseudomonadota; class Gammaproteobacteria; order Enterobacterales; family Enterobacteriaceae; genus Kosakonia; species Kosakonia pseudosacchari. The sequence goes on along the minus strand of NZ_FXWP01000014.1, from coordinate 289,448 downwards.
AGCGAACAGGAGATCCGTGAAGCATTTGATGCCCGGCTGACCCCCTGGTCCCCCGGCAGCCGACACTGGCTCTGCCTGCTGGTACGCGATACAGCGACAAACGAACCGCTGGGCGTAACCGGTTATATTCACCACGAGGATGATTGCGCCGAAGTCGGCTTCCTGTTCGCGCCTGCCGCGCAGGGCAAAGGCTATGGCCAGGAGTCGCTAAAAGCGCTGTGCGACTTCGCTTTTAACGAAGGGGGCATTCGTAAACTCACCGCCACCGTAACGGCGGGTAATGGCGCATCCCGGCATTTACTGGAAAAAACAGGATTTATCCTTGAGGGTGAGCTGCGTGAGGCGTACTGGCTGGCGGGAAGCTGGCATAACGACTGGCTGTTTGGCTTACTGCGCCACGAATATGACGAAAAACGATAATTCGTCAGCATACTTCGCTATGCTCTGCCAGGCTTAAAGACGTGTTCTGGCAATATTCAGGAGAGGTTATGAAGAAAATTGTGCTCGCCGCCAGTCTGGTGGCGCTGTTCTCCATGACGGCATTCGCAGAAGATGCGCCCGGTTTGAAAGCGGACAAAGCGCCGCCACCGCCGCATAAAATGGATGACGGCTATCGCGGCATGGAAGATGCGCGCACCATGACCGTCAAACAGGCAAAAGCCCTGCACGATGGCGCGTCCGTCTCGCTGCGCGGTAACCTGGTTGAAAAAGAGAGCGGTGATCTTTACCTGTTCCGCGACAAAACCGATCAGGTTCAGGTCTATATTCCCGTGGCGATATTTGATGGTAAATCCGTGTCGCCGGATGAACTGGTCGGCATCAGCGGCTCGCTGGATAAAAAACAGCAACCGGTGCGTGTCCGGGTAACGCATTTCCAGAAACAGTAACGCTGCACGCCCGGTAGCGAAAACTGCCGGGCGTGACCGGTTTTACAGGAACATCCCGCCCGACACTTCCACGCGTTGCGCATTCATCCAGGCCAGATCGTCGCTCAGCAGCGCGGCAATCGCATCGCCAATATCATCCGGCAGGCCGACACGGCCCAACGCGGTTTGTGCAGCAATATGTTGATTCACCTGTTCATTATCACGCACTACGCCACCGCCGAAATCCGTTTCTATCGCTCCCGGCGCAATGATATTCACAGAAATGCCCCGCGCGCCAAGCTCTTTCGCCTGGTAACGTGTCAGCACTTCCATCGCCCCTTTCATTGAGGCATAGGCGGCATAGCCCGGCTGACAAAACCGCGCCAGCCCGCTGGAGACGTTGAGAATACGTCCGCCATTTTTCAGCAGTGGCAGCAAGCTTTGCGTCAGGAAGAACGGACCTTTGAAGTGGATGTTCACCAGTTGATCAAATTGCTCGACACTGGTTTCGGCGAAAGGCGCGTTGATACCGATGCCAGCATTGTTCAACAAATAATCAAACGTCTCGCGCTGCCAGACCGATTTCAACTGCTCGTGTACGTTACGCACAAAAACATCAAACCCGGTGATATCGCCGACGTTTAACTGCAATGCCACCGCTTTCACGCCTTTTTGCTCAATTTCACGCACCACGTTCTGCGCTTCTTCGACGTTACTGTTGTAGGTCAGGATAATGTCCGTTCCCTTCGCCGCCAGCTTCAGCGCCGCGTTTTTACCCAACCCGCGGCTGCCACCGGTCACTAAAGCAATATGTTGTGTCATAAGAAACCTCGTTTTCGCTGATGTGAGACTGTGAAAAAAGCTTATTAGCTGACGAATAAACAATAAAGGTGCTAAATTACGCTTCACTGTTTCATTACAGGTAACAATCGAGCGTGATGATGGATAAAATTTACGCAATGCAACTGTTTATCCGCGTGGCGGAACTGGAGAGTTTTTCCCGCGCGGCGGATTCGATGGGGCTTCCTAAGGGTAGCGTATCGCGCCAGATTCAGGCGCTGGAGACGCACCTCGGCACCCAGTTGTTGCACCGCACCACGCGCCGCGTCCAGCTCACTCAGGACGGCATGGTTTACTACGAGCGGGCAAAAGACCTGCTGGCGAATATGGATGAGCTCGACGGGATGTTCCTGCATGATCCGTCGAGCATCAGCGGCCGTTTGCGCGTCGATATGCCGGTCGGAGTGGCGAAAAATCTGGTGATCCCGCGCCTGCCCGCTTTCCTGCAACAATACCCCGGCATTGAACTGGAGCTCAGTAGCAGCGACAGGCTGGTGGATATTATTCGCGAAGGGTTCGACTGCGTCGTGCGCGTCGGCACCCTCAAAGACTCCGGGCTGATCGCCCGCCAGCTCGGTCGGCTGTCGGTCATTAACTGCGCCAGCCCCGATTATCTGGCGCGTTTTGGCTATCCGGAAACGCTCGACGATTTATCCTCCCACGCGCTGGTGCATTACGCCGTTAACCTTGGTACGCGCCCGCCGGGCTTTGAGGTCTGGCAGGATAAGCAGACACACTGGGTGAAAACCGGCGGCATCCTGACGGTGAACAGCACCGAAACGTATCAAGCCGCCTGTCTGGCCGGATTAGGGATTATTCAGGTTCCGCGCGTGGGCGTACGCGACGCGCTGCGTGCGGGGAAGCTGGTGGAGATCCTGCCGCAATACCGCGCGGAACCGATGCCGGTTTCGCTGATTTACCCGCACCGCCGTAATCTGTCGCGCCGCGTGCATCTGTTTATGGAGTGGCTGGCGACCGTACTGAAGGATTACGTCGACCACTAGCAGCTATAATTTCAGTTACAACACATTCAGGAGAAGGAAAACAGACCTGATGACGCCGGAAAATCATGAAAAACGCCCGACGCAAGACCTCGACTACGAACCCGTCAGGAAGATGGCTGAGCAGCCCACCGAAAAGAAACATTCTGCCCCTTCAGCCGCCAGCACTACGCTGGTATCACTCACCGACATGGTGCAAAAGATCCAGCGCTGGCCTGTGGTGGCGCACCTGATCCGCGCGACTGAACGCTTTAACGACCGCATGGGGAACCAGTTTGGCGCGGCCATCACCTACTTCTCGTTTCTGTCGATGATCCCCATCATGATGGTCTCGTTTGCCGCCGCCGGTTTTGTGCTCGCCTCGCACCCGACGCTGTTGCAGGACATCTTCAATAAAATACTCATGAGCGTGAGCGATCCGACGATGGCAGCAACACTGCAAAACACCCTCAATATTGCCGTGCAGCAGCGCACGACGGTAGGGATTGTCGGGCTGGCTATCGCCCTCTATTCCGGCGTGAACTGGACCGGCAACCTGCGCGAGGCGATCCGCGCCCAGTCGCGCGATGTCTGGGAGCGTAACGCGCAGGATGAAGAAAAAATCTGGGTAAAGTATTTCCGCGATTTTATTTCGCTCATTGGCCTGTTAGTCGCGCTGATCGTGACGCTATCAATAACCTCGGTGGCGGGCTCCGCGCAGCAGTTGATTATTAACGCGCTGCACCTCGATTACATCGAATGGTTGAAACCGGCCTGGCGGCTGATTGGCCTGGCCATTTCGATTTTCGCGAACTATCTGCTCTTCTTCTGGATCTTCTGGCGCTTGCCGCGCCACCGCCCGCGCAGGAAGGCGCTGATCCGCGGCACCTTTATCGCCGCGATTGGGTTTGAAGTGATCAAAATGATCATGACCTGGACGCTGCCATCGCTGGTGAAATCCCCCTCCGGCGCGGCATTTGGTTCGGTGCTCGGGCTAATGGCATTCTTCTATTTCTTTGCTCGCCTGACGCTGTTTTGCGCGGCGTGGATCGCTACCGCGCAGTACAAAGGTGACCCGCGCATGCCGGACAAAACCCACCACTAACGATGCTATCGGGCTGAAGGAAATGGAATATTTCAGCCCGCTCGGCGATTTCAGCATGAAAATCCAGCCCGTAACTTTTATTTAACCAAAAACCAGTTTTATCCTCTAATTATTAAAATCTGTGAAGCATTTCATGGAAGGTAAATCGTGAGTCTGAAAATTATTCGCTTTTTGCCTGTTTTTCGCACTAAAGCCCACTTTGTTACAGATTGAAATGTCGCTTTTGCTGTGGCTAATATGGTCGTTCGTTCGCGCAAAAATAAGAAAATTCTATGCAAGCTACAGCTACCACTTTCGACAACGAGCAGGAAAATCCGCCGGTAAATTCACGTAATAAAGTCGTCGTTGCGTCTCTGATTGGCACCGCCATCGAGTTCTTCGATTTCTATATTTACGCCACCGCCGCGGTGATTGTGTTCCCGCATATCTTCTTCCCGCAGGGCGACCCGACGGCCGCCACGCTACAGTCGCTGGCGACCTTCGCCATTGCTTTTATTGCGCGCCCGATTGGTTCCGCTGTGTTTGGTCACTTTGGTGACCGTGTTGGCCGTAAAGTGACGCTGGTGGCCTCGTTGCTGACGATGGGGATCTCAACCGTGCTGATCGGCCTGCTGCCGGGGTACGAAACCATTGGCGTCATGGCACCGTTGCTGCTGGCGCTGGCGCGTTTTGGTCAGGGTCTGGGCTTAGGCGGCGAATGGGGCGGCGCGGCGCTGCTGGCCACGGAAAATGCCCCGCCACGTAAACGCGCGCTGTACGGCTCTTTCCCGCAACTGGGCGCGCCGATTGGCTTCTTCTTTGCTAACGGCACCTTCCTGCTGCTCTCCTGGTTACTGACCGATGAGCAGTTTATGGCGTGGGGCTGGCGCGTGCCGTTTATCTTCTCTGCCGTGCTGGTGCTGATTGGCCTGTATGTCCGCGTTTCGCTGCATGAAACACCGGTGTTCGCCAAAGTCGCTGCCGCGAAGAAGCAGGTAAAAGTGCCGCTGGGCACACTGCTGACCAAACATGTGCGCGTTACCGTGCTGGGCACCTTTATCATGCTGGCGACCTACACGCTGTTCTACATCATGACGGTCTACTCAATGACCTTCAGCACCTCGCCGCAGGGCCTGGGTCTGCCGCGTAACGAAGTGCTGTGGATGCTGATGATGGCGGTTATCGGTTTTGGTGTGATGGTGCCGGTAGCGGGTCTGCTGGCGGACGCGTTTGGCCGGCGTAAAAGCATGATTGTCATTACGTCGTTGATTATTCTGTTCGCACTGTTTGTCTTCCCGCCGCTGCTCGGTTCCGGTAGCCCGGTGCTGGTGATGGCCTACCTGCTGATTGGCCTGAGCCTGATGGGGCTGACGTTCGGTCCAATGGGCGCGCTGCTGCCGGAGCTGTTCCCGACGGAAGTGCGTTATACCGGCGCGTCGTTCTCTTACAACGTGTCGTCAATCCTCGGCGCATCGGTGGCACCGTATATCGCCACCTGGCTGCAGGCAAATTATGGTCTGATGTATGTCGGGATTTACCTGGCCGCGATGGCCACGTTAACGCTTATCGCGCTGCTGCTGACCCACGAAACCAGACACCAGTCGCTGTAATCTTTTGGCCCTCTCTTCGCAAAAGAGAGGGCCACTTCCCGTTGTGCTTCCTAGTGTTTCATCTGCGACAAAATGGCCTGGCATTGATTCTGTTCGCCTTCCGACGGCGAGATCAACGCCAGCAATGCCGCCGCCGGGGTAACTAAGGTTGCCAGCGCTGCCGCCACCGCACCGCGCGCAATCAACGGACCGGGTTTCACACCCGCCTGCGGATTTTTAAAACTGCCACGCACGTAGAGCGGTGAGCGCAGCGTGACGATACGCACGCCTTTACTTTCCGGATCAATGGTTAAGTCGAGCTGCTCCGACGCCATGCTGGCGGTGCCGGTAATGTTAATCAGCGCGTTTTCCGTATCAAAGGCGAAGATTTGCGGACGCGCGACACCGTTGACTAAATCGAGGTTCGCAGCAGCGCAATTTACCCGCACTTCGTCATCGCCAAACAGCTGACCGACAATATAGTTACCGACATTAAGGCCGAGAATTTCCATCAGGTTACGGCTGACCACACCGTCATTCATCAACAGTTTCAGGTTGCCATTGCTGGTGCCCAGCAGTGCCGCCACGGAGTTGCCCACGCCGCGAAGCTCCGCGTCACCGTTCATCTCACCGAGGGTTTTCTGCATCAGCTCCACATCAGGCATCAGCTCTTTGAGCTTCAGCCGCCGCGCCTGAATCTCCGCCTGCCCTTGCATCGGTTTTTTATCCCCTTCGAGATGGATATTCGATGAGATAGTGCCGCCGGCAAGACCAAATTTCAGCGGTTGCAGGCGCAGGTCGGCATCTTTCAGCAGAATATGGGTCGACAAATCGCTGATGGGTAGCGTAGAGCCGTGCTCAATCCGGCGGCCTTTAAAGCGCACATCGGCATCCATGACGTCCCACTTATCGGTTTCAAAGCGGTCATACGGCAGCACTTTGTCTGCCGGTTGCCCTGCTTTCTCGCCTTTCTGCTGCTCGGTGCGTTTCGACTGCTCAGCACCTTTGCCGGAATCCACGCCGATCAGTGGCCCTAAATCTGCCAGCCGTAACTGGCGCGATTCAACGTCGCCTTCCAGTTTTGGCCGTGGTTTGCCGGTGGAATAGCGCAGCGTGCCATGAATATCGCTTTCGCCGATATGACCGTTAAAATCGCGGTAATCAAACACCGAGCCTTTATCATTATTGAGCTTCGCGATGAGATGACCATCGGTTTCAAACGGCGGCGTATCCGGCAGCAGCACGCCGGTTAAATCATACAGTTCGCCAAGGGAGTTACCGCCGAACTTGAGTTGCAAGTCGGCACCGCCCATGTTCATCGGGTCGTTGATGGTGCCGACAAACGCCACGCGGGTGTTACCGGAGCGGAAATCTGCCTGCACCGGAAAAGGCGTTCCTTCGCTACGCAACGCCAGCATGCCGCCGATTTTGCCATTACCGGAGAGCGGCTGGTCGTTGTAATGCCCTTTTGCCGTCAAACCAAAGACGTAATCGCCGGCGTTGACTTTGCTGTCGCTTTTGCCGGTCACTTCGCTAAACGGTAGCGGCTTGCCTAAGGGGTTGACCAGAATCTCGATATCAGCGCGGTTGAGCGCATCATCAATGGCGATACGTCCGCGATCAAAAAGAATGTTATCCAGCCGGAATGACCAACTGGAAGGCTGCGCGTTGGCGTCTTTGTTGGCGTCGCTGGCCAGCGTGAACGTCCAGTTATTGAGCTTTTCCGAGCGACGAATCAGCCTGGCATCGGGCTGTTGCAGTTTGATCCACGGCAGGTAAACGGTTTTGGTGAGCAGCGCCAGCGGCGCGAGGGTGGCTTCAACGCGGGGTAAATGCACCATCGTCACTTCGTCGATGCCCGGCGGGTTGCCAAGGATAATATCGTCGGCGTGAACATGCGGCCACGGAACCCAACTGCGCCAGCCGGTTTCCTCTTTTTGCCGTTCCCACACCACGCCCAAATCACCGCGAATGGCGAACGGACGGTTAAGCTCAGTGGAGACTTTTTCGTTAATGGTGGGTTTGAGGCGGTTCCAGTCGAATGTGGCGATGATGATAATGGCGACCACAATCAGCAACAGCAGCGTCGCGAAGACGGCAATAATCGCTTTACTCGTTTTTGTCATCGTTCTGCCTTTCCTTTAAAGCCTTACCTGTCATAAAGATAGTAGAGGCTCGCAGAAAGGGCGGCGGTTTACAGTTCGAGTATCACGTGTTCAAGTTTGGCTAAAGGAACCGGACGGGAGAGAAAATAACCCTGTGCCGCATAAGCAGGCGAATCCTGCACATCGCGCCACTCTTCCAGCGTTTCCACGCCTTCGACAATCACGCCCTGGCAATAGCGGTTCATCAACTGCAACAGCATGGTAAACAGATTTTGCCCTTCGGGTGTTTTACGCAGCATGATGAACAGATCGCGCGCGACTTTGATGTAGTCATAACGCACTTCGCTTAACGCGGAGAAGTTCGCCATGCCGGTGCCGAAGTCGTCCAGCCATAGCGGGCCTATTTCACTGATCGAGGCGAAAGTCGAATCCTGCGGTAGACGGATATGTTCCACCAGTTCAAAGCGGATCCACGGCAGCGAATTAATCAACGCCATCAGATCGCTATCCTGACGCATCGCCAGCAGTGTTGGGCCATCTACGTTTACCGAGGCCAACACATCATTGGTAACGAAAAATTCTTTTTGCTCCGCCAGCAGCGCCACTTGCTCATGAACCACATCAACACGCTGACGCACCGCCACTTTGGAAAAGTAGCGATCCGGCGCGATGCGCGTTTCCGGCTGCGACGGATGAGTAACAATGGTTAATACTTCAACAGCCATCAGACGACCATCGGTTTTATAGATGGGCTGATAAGTATAAGCACGTTCGCATTGCAGCCAATAACGACGCTCCTGCAAGCTTTCGATGCTTGCTTCAGGAATGTTTAGCTGCTGGATGACCTGCTTTAACTTCATTTCTGCTGTCCTGTCGAAGGCGATGACCGGGAGGAATTCGTCAATGAGTTATCGGCGGGCGTGTCGATAACTTTACGCTCCGTCTGTGGGCAAATTTAAAAACCGCCGACGGGAAATCTGCCAGGAACAGGCTTTAGCTCAAAAAAATACTGGAACGTTGTTTTAATATAGTTGACCACGAATCACCCACAACGCACACTACCGTTAATTTATCTGATCCAGGTTGATGACTATGTCCAGGAAAATTGCCGTCATTGGCGAATGCATGATTGAACTGTCACAAAAAGGCACGGAAGTGAACCGTGGCTTTGGTGGCGATACGCTTAACACGTCTGTTTATATCGCCCGCCAGGTCAATCCTGCGGCGCTTTCCGTACACTATGTTACTGCGCTTGGTACCGACAATTTCAGCCAGCAGATGCTGGATGCCTGGCAAAGCGAGGACGTCGATACCAGCCTGACACAACGTATGGAAAACCGCCTGCCTGGACTCTATTACATCGAAACCGACAGCACCGGCGAGCGTACCTTCTACTACTGGCGTAACGAAGCCGCCGCCAAATTCTGGCTTGAGAGCGAGCAGTCTGCGGCGATCTGCGAACAGCTTGCGACCTTCGATTATCTCTACCTGAGCGGCATCAGCCTTGCCATTCTAAGCCCGACAAGCCGCAACAAGCTGTTGTCGCTGTTGCAGGCTTGCCGTGCGAATGGCGGCAAAGTGATTTTTGATAACAACTACCGTCCGCGCCTGTGGGCAAGCAAAGAAGAGACGCGTCAGGTTTATCAGCAAATGCTGGCTTGCACGGATATCGCGTTTCTGACGCTGGATGACGAAGACCTGCTGTGGGGCGAGAAACCGGTGGAAGAGGTTATCGAGCGCACACAGCGCGCGGGCGTAAAAGAGGTGGTTATCAAGCGCGGCGCAGACTCCTGCCTGGTGGCGATTGCCGGTGAAGCGCTGGTGGAAGTGCCGGCGGTGAAACTGCCGAAAGAGAAAGTGATCGATACCACAGCAGCGGGGGATTCGTTCAGCGCGGGTTACCTGTCGGTACGTCTGACCGGTGGCGACGCGACAGAAGCGGCAAAACGCGGGCATTTAACCGCCAGCACGGTCATTCAGTATCGCGGCGCGATTATTCCGCGCGATGCCATGCCGCAATAACGCTGTTCACCCCTCTCCTTTAGCGGAGAGGGGCAGTTAAGCATTACTGCTGCGGGGGAATGTCCGAGACGTCAGAATGGCTTTCGTCACCACTGGCAGCAGGTGCCGCGGCGTTATCCGCTGGCGGTGCCATCACTTCATCCCACGTTGCCTGCAAATCCTTCATGTTGAACTCCGGTTCGCCTTTCGGCTGCAGCAACACCAGCGCCATATCCTGTGAAAGCTGCTGATGCAGATCCTGGTTCAGCATCTCCGGCGTCAGGTTGTTCAGGAAAGTCTGGCGCAGCTTTTGATACTGCTCCGGCGCAATATCCACCACCTGGTTTTGCAAAGAGCGCATCCGCTGGCTGATTAGAATATCGGTGCTGGCGCGCGCATAGGTGGCAAACAGTTTTTGCAGCTCAAGGTTTTTCTGCGCGATAAGCGCTTTAAATTCCTCTTCCGGCAGCCCTTTCTCGCGCACTTTCGCCAGCTCACGCGCAATCACGCCGACATTGGTGTTGAGCTTGTCATTGGGGGAATCAACGTTAATGGCGCATTGCGCCCGCTGGAACAGCACCCGGCAGTCAAAACCGAGGCCAATCTCTCTGGCGTTGTTTTTACTCAGGTTCTGCTGGATATGCCAGAACAGGGCTTCGCGCGCCAAATCCGCACGCCAGTAACGCTCAAGCGCGGCAGACTCACGAATCGGTTGCCAGGCGGAATCCCACATGATCGACAACCGATCCTGGCTGACGCCCTCGGTCATCAAGCTAACCGACTGGCGCGGCAGCGGCGACAGCGTCGCAACCGGCGCAGGTGTCTGGCGTTTCCCTTTCAGCTCGCCGAAGGTTTTACCAATCTGCTCTGCGATGGCGCGGCTATCCACGTTCCCGACCACAATTAGCGTCATGGCATCCGGCGTATACCATTTTTCGTAGAAACCTTTCAGTTGCGCCGCATCGACCGGCTCTTTCAGCGTGCCGGCGGGATCGTGTCCCAGCAGCGGCGAACCTTTCAGGCGGTAGCGCCACCAGCTGTCTTTGGTGTCACCAGGCCAGGTGGCGACCATATCGTTGCTGGCGAGTGCGTGATTAACCGTTTCCGGCGTGATAGTGAGATTTCCGGCCGCATCTGCCAGGTAAACCAACGCCTCTTTCAGCAGGTCGCTGCGGTTGTTCGGAATGCTCAGGTTATATTGCGTGTATTCGTAGGAGACCAGCGCTGGCGGCAGCGGGCGCTTTGGGTCAATGCCTTGTTGCCACAGCGAGCGCACCTGGGAAGGTTCAAGCCGACCGCTATGGGTCAACGCAACGCGGGGAATAAAGTGGCTGAAACCGCTCTGTTGGCTGCTTTCGGCGAGCGAACCGGTATCAATAGACAGGCGAATCTCAATGCGATCGCTGGGGCGCTGAGGTGTGGCGAGAACCTGCCACTGAAAACCATTTGCCAGCGTCCCTTGTTGCCAGGCCGGGTCAGGCTGGAGCGCATCTGCCTGCACATAACCGACAGCTGCCAGCATCAGCAAACCGCCCGTTAACAGTCGAATTTTTGTGCCCTGCATGTGAACCCCTAATCAACATTCCTGGTTAAAAAGTATGCCCGCACAAAGGGGCTAAAAGCGTGTTAAAACACTTCGCTTTTAGACCGCGGAAAATGCAAAACGTCACATCGCGAAGTGAATTATCACGAAATTTCATCGGAAATTGTGACGAATCCAGGAGGTAATTATGCGCAGGTACCCGCAGCCCGACAAGGGACTGCGGTCATAAGTCACGAAATTATGAAGAAATTCCGGGGGTTTTTGCCGCGCTGGAACGGTTATCCAGCGTTTCGACCAGCTGTTTTTGATCCAGCTCTTTTACCCACTTCGCCACCACGATGGTAGCGACGCCGTTACCCACCAGGTTGGTCAGCGCACGGGCTTCGGACATAAAGCGGTCAATACCCAGAATCAGCGCCAGCCCCGCCACCGGCAAGTGCCCGACGGCGGAAAGCGTGGCGGCCAGCACAATAAACCCGCTGCCCGTCACCCCGGCGGCACCTTTTGATGACAGCAGCAGCACCACCAGCAGCGTTATCTGATGGAAAATATCCATATGGCTGTTGGTCGCCTGGGCGATAAATACCGCTGCCATCGTCAGGTAAATGGAGGTGCCATCCAGGTTAAAGGAGTAGCCGGTTGGGATAACCAGCCCGACCACCGATTTACGGCAGCCCAGGCGCTCCATCTTCTCCAGCATGCGCGGCAGCGCCGATTCAGACGAAGAGGTGCCCAGAACAATCAGCAACTCTTCGCGGATATAGCGGATGAACTTGAAGATACTGAATCCCGTCGCCCTGGCGATAGTGCCCAGCACCACCACCACAAACAGGATACAGGTGGCATAGAAGCAGATAATCAACTGACCGAGTTGCACCAGCGTACCGACACCATATTTGCCGATGGTAAACGCCATCGCCCCGAATGCGCCAATCGGCGCAAGGCGCATGATCATATTGATGATGCCGAAGATCACCTGCGAGAAACTTTCGATAACGTTAAAAATCAGTTGGCCTTTATGGCCTAAGCGATGCAGCGCGAAGCCAAACAGCACCGCGAACAGCAGCACTTGCAGAATATTGCCGCTGGCGAAAGCGCCAATCACGCTCGCCGGTATCACATCAAGCAGGAAGGCGACAATCCCCTGCTGCTGCGCCTGTTCGGCATAAACCGCCACGGCTTTGGCATCAAGTGTTGCCGGGTCGACGTTCATTCCGGCGCCCGGTTGCACCACGTTAACGATAACCAGACCGATGATGAGCGCCAGCGTACTGACAATTTCGAAGTAGAGCAGTGCAACCGCACCGGTACGACCTACCGCCTTCATGCTTTCCATGCCGGCGATACCGGTGACAACAGTACAGAAAATCACCGGGGCAATGATCATCTTGATGAGCTTCACGAAGCCATCACCAAGCGGTTTCATCTGCGCCCCGAGTTCAGGGTAGTAATGACCAAGCAGAATACCGATGGCAATCGCGGTCAGAACCTGAAAGTAGAGACTTTTAAACAGGGAGGTTTTCATAAGGTGTCCTTGAGATTAAACCTCAGGCTTTGTAGGGTTTTCATTTAGCCTGCGGTTTAAAAATAACACCCGTCAAACATGACAGAAATAAACTTACATCAAATCTGAAACAACAATGTTAAAAACTTTGAACTGACTCGCACAAGCCCGTAACAAATTAGGTATTTTCAGGCTTATCCGATACGGCAAAAAACTGCTGTTCAAACGCCTCGGCAGACGCCGCGCGGCCAAATAAAAAGCCCTGCGCCACATCAACACCCGCATCAGCAAGCCATGCCCGTTGCGCTTCATTCTCCACGCCCTCCGCGACGATGCGCAGATCCAGACTGCGCGCCAGGTGGATAATGGCGGCCACCATGCTGTGTTCATCCGGCAAACCTTCAACAAACATTTTGTCGATTTTCAGCACATCCACCGGTAACGACTTCATGTGATGCAGCTGGCGTAACCCGGCATAACCCATGCCGAAATCATCCAGCGCAATGCGCACCCCGGCGTCACGCAGCGGGCGCAAAATCGCCACTGCGGCCTGGGGATCGTCAATGTGGCGGCTTTCTGTCACTTCGAGGATCAGCGTCTGCGGCGCAATACGGTAACGCTGCAACAAATCCAGCATATCGGCCAGCATCGAGGGATGCGTCAACTGGCAGGCCGAAAGATTCACCGAGAGCGGCAGCATGATACCGCGCGCTTGCCAGCCCGCCAGCAGGCGGCAGGACTCTTCCAGCACCCAATACCCGACGTTGACCATCAATCCGCAGGATTCAATACGTTCGATAAGCCCTTCCGGTAATGCCCAGCTGCCGTCTGGCTGGCGCAAACGGAGCAACGCTTCCGCACTCACCAGTTCGCCGCTCGCCGCATCTACCTGCGGCTGCAACCAGAGCGCGAAACGCCCCTCATCAAGCGCGGTAAGTATGTCGCTCTCCTGCGCCAGCCATTGCTGCGCCAGTTCCATCTGCTCCGGATCGAAGAACTGGATCTGATTTTTCCCTTTGCGCTGCGCGCTGACGACAGCGGAAGCCGCCCGGTGGTAAAGCTGCCCGGCAGAAAGGTTGCCGTAAAACATCGCCACACCAATATTGGCATTGGGCCGCAGTTGGATGCCGTGCAGCGGCACACGCTCGTTAATTACAGTGAGCACTTGCTTACCGAGCGTCATCGCGTGCCACGGCTCACTCACACCGTGAACGATAATCGCAAAGTCATAAGCGCTCACCTGCGTCAGCACCATGTCCGGCGTCAGTATCGATTTCAGTTTCTCCACCAGCGTCAACAGCAACATCTCGCGCTGCGACTCCTGCAGCACACCGGCGGTATCACGCAGCGTGTCGCAGGCGATAACCAATAGCGCGGTCGGGTTTTGCCGGGTCACCGTTTGCTCCAGCAGCGCCATCAGGAAAGCTTTATTCGGCAGTTCCGAAACCGGGAAATGTGTCGCCTGGGTGTTCAGTTCTTCTTGCTGACGCCGCAGCAATTGCTGGTTGCGGTTGTAGCTGCGCACCATAATGCCAATTTCATCATCATGATGAAGACGCGGCACGGGCAACTGATGCCCGGCAAGCTCCTGCGCCGGAAGGTCATTAAGCTCGCGGGAAATTTTTCGCAGCGGGTGAACCACCAGCCGGTTGATACACCAGGTAAGCGCCACCGTGAGCATCAACGTTAAAAGTAAGTAAGCCGTCACTAACGTTGATAAGGTACTGATGACGAACTTATAAACCCGATATGAATCCGCCTGTAGCACCAGGTAAGCCAGCGGTTGCGGGTTTGCCGGGCGCTCCAGCGAATAGATGGGCAAAGAGATCTGCACCGGCAGTTCAAACATTCGGGTGATCATCACCGGAACCGGACGTTCCGGGATAAAGCTCATACGCAAGGCCTGAAATTGATTCGGTAGAACTACATCCGCGCGGCTGACGACACCCGCCGGTTTAATCTGCTTGATAATCGCTTCTGCTTCGGGGATGTCGGCTTTTAAAATCGCCGCTGAAAGAGGTTCGCGTACGGAACGGGCAATGCTTTCCAGTTGTGTAGCCGTGTTATAGCGATTCTGCTGTAAGAAATGAAACAGCAAAATGACGCAGAAAATAAAAACAAACACCATAGAGACAACAGCAACCATGGCCATTTGTTTAATGGTTAAAGAACGGCTGACACGCAAAATCACTCTCCAGAGACACAATGAGCGCAGAACAGAAAAAAAGGGTACTTCGCCGCCAGAGTATACTCTATCGTGCGTCGCTTGAGATAAACCGCTAAGCAGAATCTCATTCAGCGGAAAACTGCGAGGAAAGCAGGTGATAACCTGTTGAATCTCTGGCGGTTAACAGCGGCTCCTTTATCGCCAGATACCGTTATTTCCCGCCAGGAATACTCCTTTTTTACCAGTCGGCGTGCGGCACCAGAGGCTGGAGCGGCATATCCATATCGCCCTGCCAGCCCGCGCCGGAATAACGCACATAAATCAGCGCGTGGCTTGGTGTGTAGTCTTTGGCCTGCTGAATATCGATACCGGCTCCCACAAACCAATGGGACGTCACCCGGCGTTCAATGAGCGCGCGCGCGGTATAGCCATAGCCATTACTGCTGCCGCCGGATTCGGTCTGCTCGCTTGCCAGGGTGCGGAAATCCGCAGGAATCAAGCTAAGCAGTGGGTAACGCGGCATCATTTTCGTGCGCGAGTGCGACCACGACACCGTACCGCCAAGTTCCCAGGACCAGTTCTCCGTACGCTCACGCCACAATACCGGAACCGAGAAAGAGAGGTACTCCTGCGGGCTGTAGTAACCGCCATGGCCTAAGGTGTAATAGCTCAAATCCTCGTCGTAGTGCCAGATCATATTGTTCAGGCCTACGGTGACGCGTCGGTTATTTTCGTTGATCAGTTTGTAGTAGTAGCCGGTCATCCAGCGCACGCGCCAGTTGTCGTCAACGTTTTTGCCTTCCAGCGTATCCGCCCCGAGGCTCGCCCACACGCCGTTTGCTTCGCCTTTGTCATAACTGAGACTCAGCGTGCCGCCGTTCGCCCGCACACCGCCCCAGATTTTACCGGTATTACTGCCGGGATCTTTTTGCCCACCAAAAGCCAGCAGTGAGCTGGAAATGGGGCGGCGATGTAAATCCACGGTATAACCAAACGGCCCGATATCGCTGCTGTAACTGACCCCGCCCACCACATCAACGACATTAAAACCCATCGGCGTGGTGCCAATATCCATCGACCAGGTATTGTTTCGCCACCCTACTGCTACGCTGGCGCCGTTGTCAGACTGGTGGCGATTCCCGCCAACGCAGGGAACATCAACACACGTGCCAAAGCGCGGGCGATACGTGCCGTCATCACGTGTGCTGAATGTCCCGACATCCATATTCACCACATCGGTACGGAAGAACATCCGCCCGTCTGACAGTGGCGCATCCACCTGCAACATAGTGTTATGCGCTTTTAAATTCGAATACCCCCCTGTACCGCTGGAGCCCGAATACTCATGCTGCAAAGTGACGTTCAGATCCTGCTGACGGTAAAGATCGGCGGCATCGCTGCGCACTCCGCGTTTCAGCCAGTCATCTTTTTCATCATTGCGCGTCAGGCGGGTAAAGGTGTTGTTATCCACCGGGCGCGTCGTCGTGATGCCGGATGCCACCATCGCATCTTTATAACTCTCCAGCGCCTGCTGCGGCTCGCCGTTTTGTACCCCGAAACGCGCCGCATCGCGCAGTACCAGCGCGCTCTCCATTGACGGCGGCTGAGACTTCGCCTGCGGGACGATGGTGGTGAAGATCCGTTTTGCGCTGGCGGTATCGCCCAACTGGGTTTGTACCAGCGCCAGCCGACGCTGGGTGTTGATTGATGGCGGCTGGGCGGGCGTCGTTGCCGGCAATTTCGCCAGCGACGCCCGCGCGGCCATGCGATTGCCATCTGCGGCATACAGCTCCGCAAGGCCAAGCAACGCCTCTTCATTCGCGGGTTCTCTTTGCAGAACACGCTGGTAATAACGTTGTGCTTCGCCGTTGTCGCCGCGCTGCTGCGCCCAGTCGGCGAGGGTTAAATCAATGCGTGAAGACGCCGGTTGCTGCGCCAGTAGCGCTACCGCCTGATCTTCATGACCGCCATCGCGCAGGCGGTTGGCGTTGTCCAGCAACTGGTTGGCCTGCAGCCTGTCGGCCAGCTCCTGAATATTGCTGTTCCACTGGCTTTTCGGCAGCGCATTAAGGTGATTCAGCGCCGCCAGTGGCTGGTTATTGCCGGAAAGATAGAGGCTATAGGCGTAGACCTGTTCCGGGTCGCGCGGTTTGAGCGTGACCAGACGGTTCATCTGCGAATCGGCTTCGCCCCGCCGCCCCGCCTGGCGGAGATCGCTGGCCAGCCGATAGGTTATCCATACGCTGCCGGGGTCGAGCGCCAGCCGTTTACGTTGCAGCTCTGCCGCCTGCGCCCATTCACCGCTGTTTTCCAGCGCTTCTGCCTGCTGCGCGAGCCGGTCATTAGTCAACCCGCGTTCAATATCATCAATGCTGCGCCGCTGGCTGGCCGAGAGCGACTGAATAAACTGTTCCGCTTTTTCCGGTGACTGTGCACGGTAAATATTCGCCAGGCCGCGCACCGCGTTACTGTTGCCGCTGTCCATGCGCAGCGCCTGGCGATAGAAACCTTCGGCTGCCGCATTATCTTTGCGCGCTGCGGCGGCATCACCCAGACCCAGCACCGCGTAGCTGTCCGTGTTATCCGTGTTGCGCGCCTGCTGGTAATAACGTTCCGCCTGCTGCACATTGTTGGCTTTCAGCGCCGCATCGCCCTGCTGAATCAACAGCCAGTAGCCGTTAGTTTTCAGCAAGCTGTCCCACTTGCTGCGGTTGCCGCTGGTCGGGTCCATGGCGATGGCTTTTTCCAGCTGCGCGATCGCGCGCGCGCGATCGCCGCTTTGTGAATAGGCTTGCCCCAGCGCCCCGACCGCTTCGCTGTCCGCGCGGTTAGCGTTGACAGCTTGTTGCAACGCGCTCAGCGCTTTCGCGCCCTGCCCGGCATCCACCGCCGCAAGCCCCGTCGCTTTCGCGCGAAACGCCGGGTCGGCCAGCTGTTTTTGCTGCGCGGCAAGCAGCGTACGGGCGCTGTCTACCGTGTCGCCTGAACTAAACAGCGTCAGAAAACGCTGCAGGGCTTTCACGCTGGCGTCGCTGGTCGGCATCGCCTGAATTTGTTGATACCAGATGCTCGCCGCGGCTGCGCGACCATTGCTGGTTTTCGCCATCTGTTCCAGCACCGCATACCCTTCCGCACTGCGCCCATCGGCAAACAACATCTGCGCCAGCCCGCCCTGCAGCAGATCGTTGCCAGGATTAGCGGCATTCAACGCTTGCAAACGTTTCACCGCTTCCGCATGACGCGCGGGCACTTTTGCCACTAGCATCCAGTACTCCACCGCCAGCTCGCCCTGCGGCGGGTTACCTTTGAACAGGGCGTCGTAAGCAGCAAGCGCTTCTTGCGTATGGCCGGTGGTGGCCTGCAAACGCGCTTGTTGCAGCGCCTGGCGACCTTCCGGCGTGGAGAGCGCCATGGTGGTCACCGCCGATTTATAGGTGCTGGAATCGGGTGCCAGTTGTTTCATGCGATCAAGCTGCTTTTGTGCGCCCGCGTTATCGCCCTGGCGCAGCAAATAGCGTAAGCGCGCGGCGATAACTTCCGGGTCATCCGGCGCGATAAGCTCAAGGCGATAAAGCGACTGGCGCACCAGATCCTCGCGTTTGGTGCTTTCACCAAGACGCACCTGCTCAAGCAGTTGCTGCTGCGCGCCAGCATCGGCCGCATGCGTAGCGGGAGCCAGCGCCAACGCGAGTGAGAAACAGAGTAAGCTTACTGTGAAGTTGCGCATTCCTGGCCCCAGTCAGGTTGTAACTCACCGCGAGGGGTGAAGCGAAAACGGTGCTGGTCCCACCCTTGCCCAAACAGGGTCAGAACATAGCTATAGTAGGCATCGTCGCCGGGGAAATGATCGGCGACCCATTGCCGTTGTACGGCCTGCGCATCGCGATCCTGTAAAAAGGGCAGCAGCGCAGCGGAAAAGCCCACCGGCCCATCGCCGTGAATTTGCCCGGTCGCCACATCCACTTTTTCCGGTACGCGGCCGTTTTTCGTAGTCACGCTGGCCATTGGTTTGAATTTTTCCAGCAGGCGTGCTTTTTGTGTATCCCGGTCGTGCATCATGCCGACCCACAAATAAACGCGGATAGCGTCATAACTGCCCACGAATGTTTTTTCAGCGTTAAGCTGCCAGCCGTTGCCTTTTTGAAACCGCACCCAATCTGGCGAAAAGCCTTTTGGCGCCGTTTCCAGCAACAGGCGAAGGTTGGTTTCGCGCAGCGTCGACCACGGTGCGCCAAAGCGGCTGAAATAGCTCGCCAGCTGCGGCGGCAAATAGCTCGGGTTAAAACGCCAGGTTGTCGGTTCGGCAAAACCGATTTTGCCTGGCAGCAGCATCGATCCCAGCCCTGGCACCGTCACCACTTCTTCTTTGGCGATGAGGGCTAACAACGCTTTACCCAGCTGGCTGTACTCGTCGTTTTTCCATAAACGCCCCGCTTCCAGTAGCGACCAGGCAATCCACAGATCGGAATCAGACGCCGAGTTGGTGTCGAGCACCGTCCAGCTATTGTCCTCTTTTTTGCCCCACAGCCAGGCAGGAAGATGGCTACTGAGCGAGCCTTGCGCCAGGTTGTTTTGCGTCCATTGCAGCACCCTGGCAAAGGTGTCGCGATCGTTCGCCGCCAGCGCGAAGAACAGCGCATAACTCTGCCCTTCCGAGGTGGTTATCTTGCGTTGATCGCTGGGATCAACCACCCGGCCGCCATCGCTGAGATAGGCTTGTTTGAAGTGATCCCAGGCAGGCCATGTGCAGGCGGCGCGCACATTTACCGCCGCCAGCATCAACGCCACTATCACCCACCAACGTCGCGTTCTCATTTTCGTTACTCGTGATCCGGGTCGAGACGGCGACGGCTAATGATCCGCAGCAGACGCCACAGCACCCACGCCAGCAACACCACGCTGACCGCCGCCAGCACCGCCAGCAGCACAGGATGGTTAGCCAGCGCGTACCAGATGCGCTCAAACCACGGCAAGTGACCGACGTAGTAAATATCGCCCACGCGCAGGCCATTGACGCCAGATTCGCGGATAACGGTCACCGAGCCATAAATCGCCGCGCGTTTGCCGCTGTCGTTCATCGCGCCATTTAGCAATTCATACCCGCGCGGGCTATCTGCCAGCAGCGCGACCACACTGCGCTGATCGTGATACGGCGACTGGAAGCCGACAATCGCTGCCATTGGGCCATCGGACGTGATACCGGTTTGCGCATCGGCCTGGCGGTCGACGGCATCCGGCACAATCGACGGGAACGGCGTCTGGCGCAGCGGCGTTTTTACCCAGCTTTGCGCCGCATTCACCAGCAGATCGATTTTCTTATCGTCTTTTAACGCCGGTGGAATGGTGCCGATGATCATGATGTCGGCATCTTTATCCTTGATTTGATTACCATCGTTAGTCAGTTGCACATTGATTGCCGGGAAGCCGGTCTGTGCGCCCACCGCACCCAGTGAATCCAGCAAGGTGCCCATTTGCGCAGGCGTGGGCTGCGGCGGCGTGACGACGATGGTTTGCGACAAATCGGCCATCCGGCTAAACGGGAAGCCAGCATTGGCGAAGGCGCGTAAGTCCGGCATCGCAATAAAGTGGTAATACTTCGAGAAGTCGATGGTGGAGTCATCGCCGATCACCACGCGGTTTGGCACCTGCTGGAAGGTTATACAGTTCTCAATGGTGCCGCCCGGCATCGGATTCATATACTGAAAATCAAAGCGCAACTGGTTCACCGCGCCCAACTTCAGCGCCGGAATGGAGACATCCGTTTTACTGTCCAGCAGCCCTTGTAACACCGGAAGACGCAGCAGCAGACGGTTGGTGTCCTGGTTGCTGGTCAGGTTGAAATATTGCAGGAACTGGTTGTTCAGGCTGATATCCATGCGCGAGCTGTCTTTGGTCGGCGGCGCGGTGTAACGATAATTCAGGTTCATATCGATACCGGTACTGCGCAGCAGATAGAGATCCGGCGGCAGGTTCAGCGACACGTTGATAGCGGCAGGCGCAAGCCCGGTCGACTGCAACTGCTCCTCATAGGTTTTCAGCTCGCCAAACGTCACCGGACGGTCAGTACGCACCCAGTTCGGCGCATCGTACGGCTGACGCGCCAGTAGCGGTTTCACCTCATCCACCGTGACGCTATCGCCACGGAACAGCACGTTACCCTGGGCGATACCTTTCGCCGCCTGCATCAGATCTTTGTCATCACGACCAGACACCACCAGTAGTTTCACATACGGATTATTCGGGTGGTTGATCATGCTGATGGTCGGTCCTTTCACCGCCGGCGCATCACGCAGGAAATCAGGACGCTTATCATTGGTGGCGAAGACGATCGCGTTGCGATCCGGCAACGTGTTATACGTGACCGGGAAGCTCTGGCCGCGCCAGCCGGTGCGGGAGCCAAACCAGGAGGCAATAACAGCAGCGGCTTGCTGTTGTTCAATGTCCGGTGCGCCAGCGAAAACCATCGGCAGCGTCAGCGCCCTGTTGTCACGCGGGTCGAAGAAGGGGATCGGGAAGTGGGAGAGATCGTTTTGCACCGCCAGCTTCTGGTAAGTCAAATCCAGCGAGCTGCTGCGACCGATATCCAGCCATAGCGTGCTGCTGGCCGGGTTTTCGCACACATCGCGATAGTGGCCGACAAACTCCAGCCGCACACGGTTGAAGTCGGTGATAAACAGCGGGTTAATCTGCACCTGCGCCAGCGTTTTCTTGCCGAGTTGCTCTTTGGTGACCGGCAGGACGTCCATCAGTTCATCATTCAGATAGACCTTCAATTGGGATTGTACGGGCAGTAAAGAGGGCGATGGCGTGTACTCAAGGTTGAGCACCGCTTTCGATACCAGCTCATCGCTGCGCATACCAAACTCAACGCCACCGTCCGGGTTGATACCGCGCAACACCATGCTGCCCGGCGGCGGCGCGATTTGGGCGAAAGTCAGTTTCACATCGCGCGACGGCGCGTTTGCGGCGACCACCGGCGCATTCGCCCCCGGTACGCCCGGCATCACCTGTCCGACAACGTTCTGGCCGTCGGTTGGCGTGGTTGGCGTCAATGATTCCGTTTGTTCCGGCGCAGGCGTCGCCACCGGCTCAGTGGCGGGCGCAACAGCCGGAACCGTCGGGGCTGGCGCTGCATACGTCATCACCGGAGATAAAACACTCGTCCCCATAGCCACTGCACAAATCCAGGAAAGTTTTCTTTTCATCGCGTTTTCATCATTGTTGAGCCAGTCACGTCATCGGTTGCTGCACCGCCACATTCCGTTCCGGACGACGCGGAATAAATGACACCACCCAGGACACCAGCATGGTGAATGAGCGGAAAATCATTTTGACAGACGGCGGAGCAAATTCCGCGAGATGGCGATAGCCGCGGAAACCCAGTTTCAAAATATCCATCAGACTTTCCAGAGGCTTGTCTTCCGGGAAGCTGTCCTGCCATAGCGCCCATGTGTCGGCGCGGGCAAAAGTACACTGCACAAAATCGATATGCTGTTTGGTCGTCAACGGCATCAATTGCAGGCCCACTTCATTGCCGTTCACACGCGCCACGGTGGTGGGGAACGCATACTCCTGCTGGCCGCGTTTGAGCAGCAAATTGACTTTTTGCCCTTCGAGCACCTGCGCCTGGCCGTTAATTTTGATACCCAGCCCGCCGTCGGAAAAATCATGCACGGTACAGGAGAAAAGATGACCATCTTCGCGGGCAATCACCGCAGGCATCGACATTTCAACGCGATGCGAGCGACGAACCTGTTTACTCTCGACAGAAACCGCCACCGCGCCACCAAGAATAATCATGTTGTAGAACACCCACGCGATACTGACGAAGACGGTGAGTATTTCGTTTTCCGGGCCGTAGAAATAACGCCAAATCCCGACCAGTACGCCCGCCAGGTTGAGCAACACAAGGTAGATGTAAGGACGGGAAATCACCCAGTCCACATACTCCTCTTCCACCAGGCCGCCTTTGGCGGTGACGTTAAACTTCCCTTTGTGCGGGTTGAACAGCGCCACCAGCGTGGGCGGCGCGATATACCACGCCAGCACGGTTTCGTAGATCTCGCTCCAGAAAGAGTGACGATATTTGCCCTGAATCTTCGAGTTAGTCAGGCTGGCGTGAATCATGTGCGGCAGCACGAACAGCGCAATCATCAGCGCGGGCGCGTAAATGATGTAAGCATGTAGCAGCAAGAACGCCAGTGGCGCGGTCAGAAAGATTAGCCGCGGTATGCCCGATAAGAAATGGAACATCGC
Organism: Kosakonia pseudosacchari; assembly: GCF_900184035.1. Lineage (GTDB taxonomy): Bacteria > Pseudomonadota > Gammaproteobacteria > Enterobacterales > Enterobacteriaceae > Kosakonia > Kosakonia pseudosacchari. The sequence continues at coordinate 266,513 of NZ_FXWP01000014.1, read as the reverse complement.
ATTGACGTAACAGAGGCGCTGCGCCAGTTTGAGCCCTTTGCCCATCAACGGGTTGTCGAGACGGAAAATCTGCACCATGCCGCGCGCCCAGCGAATACGCTGGCCAATGTGCGCAGACAGGCTCTCTGTTGCCAGCCCGGCCGCCTGCGGAATGCGCATATACGCCGACGTGTGCCCCAGGCGGTGTAAACGCAGCGAGGTGTGCGCATCTTCGGTAACGGTTTCAACAGCGATACCGCCAATCTGATCCAGCGGCCCACGGCGGATCACCGCACAAGAACCGCAGAAGAAGGTCGCGTCCCACATGTCGTTGCCATCCTGCACCAGCCCGTAGAACAGCGTGCCTTCGTTCGGGGTTTTACGAAAACGGCCCAGGTTACGTTCGAACGGGTCCGGCGAGAAAAAGTGGTGTGGCGTCTGCATCATCGCCAGCTTTTTCTCTTTTAAGAACCACCCCATGGTCATTTGCAGGAACGAGCGTGTCGGTACGTGGTCGCAGTCGAAGATCGACACGAACTCGCCCTTCGCGTACTTGAACGCGTTATTGATGTTGCCCGCTTTTGCGTGCTCATGCGTGGTTCGCGCGATGTACTCCACGCCAACGCTTTTAGCAAACTGGCGGAACTCTTCGCGCCCGCCATCATCGAGGATCCAGATCTTCAGTTTGTCTTTCGGCCAGTCGATACCCAACGAGGCGTAGATGGTGTTTTTCACCACATTCAAATCTTCGTTATAGGTCGGTACAAAAATATCGACAGAAGGCCATAACGACATATCTTTCGGCAGCGGCACCGGCTGGCGATTAAGCGGCCATACCACCTGAAAATAGCCAAGCACCAGCACAATCCACGCGTAGGTTTCCGCGAACAGCAGCACCAGGCCGCATACCAGGCTCACCGGGTCGTCCCAGTTCAGCGTCGAGGTATAGCGCCACCAGATATAGCGGCAGGAAACGGTGAGCGAGAGCACGATCAGCATCAGGGCGGAAAAACGCCCCGGGATTCGGCGTACCAGCAGCGCCACGCCCCACAACAACATCAGGAAGACAAACTGTGAAAGCGGGTTAAACGGCTGCGTAATGCACAGAATGGCGAGGATCAGCGAGAAAACCACAATGACGCCGAGAATAAAGCGGCGCACGCGCGGGCTGATATGCGCCAACTCTTTTTTATCATCCAGATGACCGGTGCGGTGCGTTACGCGCTCCGGCAGCGTATCCAGCCAGTGATACCAGCGCCCGCGCAGCACACGCGCCCGGGCGAAACGTTGGCGACGGGGCGACTTTCTATCGCCCCAGGGAAGCGTAACCAGCAACCACAAGGTTTGCAGCAGGTAACGCGCCGGATCGAGCGGTCGCGGTTTATCAGGATCAATATGCGGGAACCACAAATGCTGCTGCGCACGGAGTTGCTGCCAGCGCGGGTGCTCCAGCGGAATAAACACCCATGCGAGGATCGCCCAGAAACAGCCAGAGGCTGCGCTAAACCCCGAAGCGCCGTGTTCACGGTAGCGCTGGTAGCGCTCGCTTAACCGCGCGCTCACCGGCGGGATCAGCAACCAGGCGGAAAGGCGGCTCATTGCGGGCTCCTTTCCTGCTCACCGCTTACTTCACCCGGGTGCGCACAGTGCAGCAAGCACCAGTTCGCCAGCGTTAATATCTCTTCCGCCGCCAGCGAATCCGCCCGGTATTCGCCCAATGGCTGTTTCGATGCCTGCGATTCCGCCATCGCTTCATCGCGGTGAATAAGGGTCGGAAGTATCTGCCGCTGGCTTTGCAGCCACACCTGCCAGAGGTCGTCCTGCAACTGGCTGCCGATGCGCAGATCGTTAAGCAAAATATGCGCGCCCGCAGGTAAAAGCTGCTGGTGCAAACGGATATGGCAGTTGGTGTCGGGTTTTACCACCACAAACAGATGGTCGCACTGTGCCACAAACTGGCGTGACAGCGGTGCAACGCCGTGCGGGAGATCGATTAACACCCACTGATAACGTTGCTGCGTTTTCAGCGCCTGCAGAATAGTGGTGAGTTGGCCAAGCGGTTCATGCAATAAATGGAGGTTTTCCCACTCATTCGCCGTCAAACGGCCAAAAGGCAGGAGATCGAGCTGCGAGGTATAGCGCATGCCGGCATCGCGCCAGTCTTGTCCATCTAATACCGCGCGCGCCCAGCCGTGTTGATGTTCAAAGTCGACATTAAATGACAGGCGCAACAAGTTATCAGGGCAGGCATCAATCACCAGCACCGATTCGCCTAAAAGTTGTAATGACCAGGCCAGAGCCGCAGTGATCGATGTCGTCCCCACACCACCGCGAATCCCCTGTAATCCCAAGATGGCCATCCTGGTTATCCCTTATTGTTGACGGGCTAATTCTGCCAGCAGCGGCCAGCGCTTAAATGCCGCTGCCAATTGTTCTCGCTGGGAAATATCGGCGTAATCAATTTCAGGCAATGAAAATGCTTTACTTAATGCCAGAAAATCATTTTGGAATGTATAGCCCAGAGTTGGGTCTGACTGCGTTTTGGGTTCATTGTTATGCATTCTGGCCCGATCCCTTTGAATAGAAACATACGTACAGATGTAGCAAGGCATCGTGCCCGAGAAAATTCGTTTACATGCTAAATCTGATGTTCTTTAATTTCAATGTTAGGTTTATTTCTCGGCTTTCGCTAGTAAACTGAGATACAGACAATTTTGCATCAAGAGGGACATCGTGGAGCCCATATTTTCTATTGGCATTCAGTCATTATGGGACGAATTGCGTCATATGCCTGCGGGCGGCGTTTGGTGGGTGAATACCGATCGTGAACAAGATGCAATAAGTCTGCTAAACCAAACGGTCGCCGCCCAGGATAAAGACGCGCAGGTGGCGGCAATCGGTATGGGTCATGACCTGCGAAAAATCATTGAATTAGATAAAGAGCAGGGCCCTGATAGAATCAGAATTTTCACAATGCCAAATCAGAACGATGGTCTATACTTTTTCACCCGCGATTTACTTTGTTCATTTGAACCGGAAAATTATTTACTGATTCTGCTGTGCGCAAATAATGCCTGGCAGAATATATCGGTGCCAGATTTACAACAGTGGTTAGAAAGAACTCATACCTGGGCGAAATATCATAAATGTTCCTTACTGGTTATTAACCCTGGCAACAATAACGACAAACAATCATCCATTTTAATGAGTGAATATCGTTCGTTGTTTGGACTGGCGAGTTTACGCTACCGAAACGATATGCATCTTTATGATATTGCCTGGTGGTGTAATGAAAAAGGCATTAGCGCGCGTCAGCAATTAGTGCTTAATCACCATCACGGTCGCTGGCAACTCGCGCAGCAAGAAGAGACGTCGGTGCAACCCCGCAGCGATGAGAAACGTATATTAAGTAATGTCGCCGTGCTGGAAGGCGCACCGCCGCTGTCGGAACACTGGACATTATTTGACACCAACGAAGCGCTATTTGAAGAAGCGCGATCCAGCCAGGCGGCGACGTTGATTTTCACCCTTGCGCGAAACAATCAAATCGACAACATCGCACGCCAGGTGCACACCTTGCGCCGCCAGCGCGGCAGCGGGCTGAAAATTATTGTTCGTGAAAGCCAGGCCAGCCTGCGTGCTACCGACGAACGTTTGTTGCTCGGCTGTGGCGCCAATATGGTGATCCCGTGGAATGCGCCCCTTTCCCGCTGTCTGACGCTGATTGAAAGCGTACAGGGTCAGCAATTTAACCGCCTGGTGCCGGAAGATATCACCACGCTACTTTCCATGACTCAGCCGCTAAAACTGCGCGGTTTTCAGCCGTGGAATGTGTTCTGCGACGCCGTTGCGAATATGGTTAATAACCCGCTGTTGCCCGCCGATGGCAAAGGGGTGCTGGTCGCGCTGCGCCCGGTGCCAGGCATCCGCGTTGAACAGGCGCTCACGCTGTGCCGCCCAAACCGCGTGGGCGATATTGTCAGCCTTGGTGATAATCGTCTGGTGCTGTTTTTGGCGTTCTGCCGGGTTAACGATCTCGACACGGCGCTGAACCACATTTTCCCGCTGCCAACGGCAGATATTTTCTCTAATCGCGTGGTGTGGTTTGAAGATAACCAGATTGCCGCAGAGCTGGTGCAAATGCGCACACTGTCACCGGAGAAATGGGCGAAACCGCTGCCCGTTACCGCCACAGAGAAGAAAATCATTAACGCTGAGCACGACGGCACAAGCTGGCGTCGGATCCCGGAGCCGTTGCGGTTATTCAGTGAAGCCACGGAGCGCACATCATGATGTCAGTCAGCGATATTATTCAGCTTGTGGTGCTTTGCGCCCTGATCTTTTTCCCGCTGGGCTACCTTACACGCCACTGGATCCGCCCTATCCGCAGCGCGTTACGCATACTTTTTACCAAACCACGCTATGTAAAACCGGCAGGCGTGCTGCGCCGGGAATCGTTCGTCAAGGCAGACCGAAAACATGACTAATCATACTATGACCACTTCAACGCCTTCGCCATTGTGGCAATACTGGCGCGGCCTTTCCGGCTGGAATTTCTATTTTCTGGTGAAATTCGGTCTGTTGTGGGCGGGCTACCTTAACTTTCACCCACTGCTGAATCTGGTGTTTATGGCTTTTCTGCTGATGCCGTTGCCGCGCGTCAGCCTGCATCGTTTACGGCACTGGGTCGCCATTCCCATCGGTTTCGGTCTGTTCTGGCACGACACCTGGCTGCCGGGTATTGAAAGTATGCTGAGTCAGGGCTCGCAGGTCGCTGGCTTCAGCGCCGACTACCTGTTGGATCTGGTGTTGCGTTTTATCAACTGGCAGATGATTGGCGCGATTTTTGTGATGCTGGTAGCCTGGCTGTTCTTGTCGCAATGGATCCGCGTCACCGTGTTTGTCGTCGCGATTATGATCTGGTTAAACGTGCTGACGCTAACCGGGCCGGCGTTTACTCTGTGGCCCGCAGGCCAACCGACTACAACCGTCACCACCACTGGCGGCTCGGCGGCGGCAACGGTCGCAGCGGCGGGCGATACACCGGTGGTAGGCGATATCCCTGCGCAAACCGCACCGCCGACCTCAGAGAATCTGAACGCATGGCTGGCTAGCTTCTACGCCGCCGAAGAGAAACGCCAGAGCACCTTCCCGGCGCAGCTTCCGGCAGACGCTCAACCGTTCGATCTGCTGTTCATCAATATCTGTTCTCTCTCGTGGGCCGATATTGAAGCAGCCGGTCTGGCGTCGCACCCGCTGTGGTCGCACTTTGATATTGAATTCAAAAACTTCAACTCGGCGACCGCCTACAGCGGCCCGGCGGCGATTCGCCTGCTGCGCGCCAGCTGCGGCCAGCCGTCGCATAAAAACCTCTACCAGCAGGCCAACACGCAGTGCTACCTGTTTGATAACCTGGCGAAACTCGGCTTCACTCAGCAGTTGATGATGGATCACAACGGCGAGTTCGGCGGTTTCCTCAAAGAAGTGCGCGACAACGGCGGGATGCAAGCGCCGCTGATGAATCAGGCGGGTCTGCCGCCGGTGCTGCTCTCTTTTGACGGTTCGCCGATTTATGACGACACGGCGGTGCTGAACCGCTGGATGGAGTCAGATGCCTTTAAGGAGGGCAAGCGCACCGCGACTTTCTACAACCTGCTGCCGCTGCACGATGGCAACCACTTCCCTGGCAATCGCAAAACCGCCGATTACAAACTGCGCGCGCAGAAGTTGTTTGATGAGCTGGATGCGTTCTTCACGCAACTGGAAAAATCCGGGCGCAAAGTGATGGTGGTGCTGGTGCCGGAGCATGGCGGGGCGCTACAGGGCGATAAAATGCAGGTTTCCGGCCTGCGCGATATCCCAAGCCCGTCGATCACCAACGTGCCGACGGCGATTAAATTCTTTGGCATGAAATCGCCGCATCAGGGCGCGCCGATAACCATTACGCAGCCGAGCAGTTTCCTGGCCGTCTCCGAGATTGTGACCCGCGTGCTGGATGGCAAAATCTTTACCGAAGATAACGTCGACTGGCAGAAACTCACCAGCAATCTGCCGCAAACCGCGCCGGTGTCTGAAAACGCCAACGCGATTGTGTTGCAGTACCAGAATAAGCCGTATGTTCGCCTGAACGGCGGTGACTGGGTGCCTTACCCGCAGTAATTGAGCAACCCTCTCCCCATTGGGGAGAGGTTATCGGGTTAGCGCTGCTGCGCCAGCCAGACCAGCATTTTCAGGCTGGCGGAGTAGTAATCATCCTGCGCGGTGATCTGCGGTTCTGCGGGCACTGCGCCCAACGTTAAATCCCGCACCGCCAGTAACCCGTCGTTCATGTTGTACGGCGCATTGTCGTTGGTCGCCACATCCACCCATGCGGGTGTCTGGCTGCGGCTAAAGCCCTGCCACCAGTTACGCCACGGAGTTAACAGCGCGCTGTGCGGATCCTGCCAGCTCACATACAGTGGAATACGAATCGCATCGTAGCTCATGCGCGGCGGCCACTCCTTCGCCGGGTTCAGTTTGCCGTCCGCCGAGAGTGATACCCAGTCCGTCGGCAGGCGCGCTTTACCAAATGCCATATTGCCAAGCAGCGTCTGCCCGTCTTTGATCAAATCGCGCCACACCACCTGATGGCTGCGCTCAGCGAAAGCCTGCCATGCCGGGAAAATAAAGTAGGACGGATTCAGGTTCACATAGGTGTTGAGGTTAAAACCGTTGGCACCCGGCAACATCACGCGGTAACCCGCAAAGCTGACTACCGCATGTTTAAGCACCGCCTGGGTAATCGCATCGGACGCCGCCAGATAATCGGCGTTATTCCAGCGCTCACCCGCTTTCAACAACGCCCAGGCGATCAGCACATCGCCGTCGGTGGCGTCGTTTTTATCAGCGATGGGATCGGCTTCCACCGGGTTATAACGCCAGTAAAACAGGCCATTGGCTTTGTTCTTCAGCGTCTTGTTGGTCCAGCCCCACATGCTGTCAAAGGCTGCTTTGTCGTCGCTGGCGACCGCCATCAGCATGGCGAAACCCTGGCCTTCGGTGTGGGAGACGTTTTTGTTGCCAGTATCGACAATGCGACCATCCGGCATCAAAAACCGCGCTTTATAACTCTCCCAGGCGCCAGAGGCCTGGGAAACGGATGCAAATAGCAGACTCACCATCACCACCATCGCGGTGAAAACGCGCTTCAACATTGGCAAACTCACTGTGGGTTAGCGTAACGGAAGAGAACATCCGCCACAGAATAGAGCCTTTCGCGGGTAAACACGAGGCTCGCCTCGCCGCCCTGGCTGCGCAGCCAGCGCGAATAAAGCCCTTCAAGAACGGCGCAAAACGCATAGCACCAGCGGGTCTGGTAGGCCTCCTCGCGCGCCACCGGCAGCGCCTGATGGCGAAATGCCATGCCGTGTTCCGTGGTTTCGATATCAATAAACCCCCAGTTGAACACCGCCAGTTGCGCGTTAATATTCGCTTCCAGCTCGCCGACTGTCGCCGAAGGCGGAAGCGGCACACGGTCCGCTAATGCTTCGCCCATCTGACGCAGAAACGGCAGGCTTTCCGCTTCGCCGACGTTTCTCACCATGCCGTCAATCATCACGCTCAGCAAATCAAACCAGCCCGGCGGCGTTTGCTGTTGCTGGAAATAGCCAAGCAGCAGCGTGTTTGCAGTGTGGGTTGTCATTATTTGTCTCCAAGCATGTACCGGAGCCAAATCCCGGCGGTGCTTTCGTTGTAACTGCCGAAGGTGTCATAACCGACTTTTCCACCTACCGACATATTTTTATTCACGTTGTAATCAAGCCCGGCATGGAAGTTATAGCCAATACCATTCTGTGAACCGCCCTGGTACTGCGCCTCTTTCACAAAGCCCATATCGGCGAGTTGTTGCAGCATCTTCTGCGCTTCCGGCTCGGTCGGGAAGTAATTGCTCTTGTCCTGGGTGTAGGACTGGTAGCCCACCGCGCCACCAATGCTGAGATTCCAGTTGTCGATTTTCTGCGACAGATCAACCGGCAGCGACACGCTCACGTAGTTCTGCGGGCTGAAGTAACCGCCCTGACCGTAAGTGAAGTAACTGAGGTTTTTCGAGTAGTTCATCCAGCTAACGCTCAGCCCCGTCTGTAACTGGCGGAAATCATCGTGCCACGGGCGCAGATAAACCCCGGCATTGGCGTTCACGCTGGTGTTGCTCGCCACATCTTTACCGAGGTAGCTGTACCCGCCACCGCCAATGTAGAACCCTGCATCACCGTCGTCGTAGCTCAACTGTACGCTGCCGCCGTTTTTGGTGACCTGCCCCCAGCGCTCACCGGAGTAAGCATCGCGCAGCCCAACATAAGAGAGCAGGCTGTCGGTCACCGCGCGACGCTCGCCGGTAAGGATAAGCGTCAGGTAATTAGTCAGTTTCGGCGACCATTTCACGCCGCCCACCAGCGAGGTTAAATCCTGCCCCAGCGGCGTGCTACCGATATCCAGCTTATAGCTGTCGCCGCTCAGCGCCATATTCAGCTCAACGCCGCTGGCGTTTTGCGAATCGGTGGAAGACTTAATCGGATCGCTATAGTTGGTCTTATAGTTTGATTCACTCAAACTCTTCAGACGGCTCGACGACAGCAGCGAAGTGAGATTGTCATAACCCGTTTCGGTAAATGGCGACAATTTGCTGGCATCAGCATAACCGGCGAGATCGGTAAATTTATCGCTGCCGTCGGTTGCGAGAGAACTGTTGGCGTTTTTAATGGAGGTGGCGATATTGGCTACGCCATTCGCCAGCGGGTTCGCACCATAACGCCGCCATGAATCGCCTGAAGCGCTGCCGGAACTGAGCGAAACTGGCGTGGTGGTAAATTCAAAGCGTGCATCGCCAAACGGCGAACTCGACCAGGTAAGCGGCGCTTTGGCTTCCGTCAGCTTGCTGGTGCCGGTTTCCCCGTCGCGGCCACGAATTTCCACGCCGCCCTGCAACCACATGCCGGTTTTCTCGTTCATCTGCTGCATCATGTCGTCGACCTGGCGCAGCGTTCGCGTTTGCGCCGTTTCGACCGGCAAATCGGTACGCGTGGTACCCGGCAAATTACTGCCCGGTTCGTGCGCCACCTGAGCGACTTGCCACGGCAGCGTTTGGCCATACAGCGACTGCGGCGCCGCGCTTTTACTGGTGGTGGTAAACGGGTTATCCGCCAGCAACACCCCGCCGATGGTCGGCGTAGCCGCGCTGTTGGTCGACTCCAGCCCGACCAGCTTGCCGCGCGCGCTACGCAGGTAGGTCATTGCCTGCTGATGATTGCCTTTCGCCTCTTCCAGCCGCGCCAGCAGCAGCAAGCGATCCGGCGAATTATTGCTGCGCAGGCCGTTTGCCAGCGACTGCGCTTTGTCGACGTTATTTTCCGCCAGCGCCACATCAATGGCACCGACGCGCGCCGCCTGATCCTCACTGTCGCGCGTCATCAGGTAGTCATACAGGACGCCCGCTTCTTTGTTCATCTTGCCGGACTGATATAAACGCCCCATCGCGAACATCAAATCCGTGTTCTGCGGGTCGTTTTGCAACGCGCGGATCAGCTTGTCGTACGCGGCGGCATAGTTGCCCTGCTCGCGCAGGTGATCCGCTTCGTTGATCACATAGCCATTGCGCACCCCGGCAAGCTGGGCTGGCGTGCTGCGCGCCTGCACTTCAGGGCTGGAAACAAAGGCCTGCGCCTCCTGGTTAAGCCCTGCCTGGTTAAGCACCGCAACCTGATCGGCATAATCGCCGATGTTGCCCTGCACGCCCTGTTTCATACTTTCACGCACCAGTGCGACGGCGGTGGTGGTATCGCCGGTCTGCGCCAGCATGCGCGCCAGTTTCCCGGCATCGACCGGGCTTTTCGGCGGTGTGGCCGCCAGCGCTTTCAGGGTATTGGCTGCCGCCGTCATATTGCCCTGCGCGAGGTAGCGCTCGGCAGTCGCCATTTGCAGGTTGTAATTAACCCGCTGCGCGAGGTCGCGCATCTGGCCGTTCTGGCTGGCGGGCGAAATACGTGACAGCAGCGAACTGGCCTGCTGCCAGCCGCCATTTTCACTGGCGAACAGTGCGGCAGCGTACAGCGAACTGGCACCGGCTCGCGGGTTTTGCGCGGGCAGCATCACGCTCGCGGCTTCATTTTCCTGACCAGCTTGTTGCAGCAAACGCGCCAAATCAAGGCGCAACCACGGATCATCAGGCAGGCGCGCCACGCCCTGGCGCAGCACGGCAATGGCCTGCGACGTATTTCCGCTGGCTGCCAGTTGTTGCGCCTGCCGACGCAGCGGGTCGCCAGGCGTCCCCGTCACCACGCGCGGTTGCAGTTTTTCCTGCAAACTCACCGGTAACGTGCGCAGCATGCTTTGCGCTTCTGCTGCTTTGTTTTGATCGCGCAGCACGTAGTAGAGATTTTCCCGCGCCGGGGCATTCTGTGGCTGCTCGTTGAGGATCTCGCGCAGCGCTTGTTCCGCCTGCGGGTAATCTTTGTTCTGGCGTAGCACATCGGCGCGGAACAGTTTGGCGGCCGTGCCTCGCTCACCGCTCTGCTGCGCCAGCGGCGCGGAAAGTGCCAGCGCCTGGCTGACATTGCCCGTTTTTAACGCTTGCTGTGCTTGCGCCAGTTGACCATAAAACGCGGCGTCTTCCGCCTGCGCTTTACGTTCTGCGGAAGCCTCGCCCCCCTGGCTCGCCGCCCGGTTCAGATATTGTGCCGCCGCCTGGTAATCACCGTTACGCTGGGCAATATACCCCATGCCTGCCAGTGCATCGGCGTCTTCCGGGTTGGTTTGCAGTACCTGCTCAAACTGGCGTTTTGCGGCATTGCTGTCGCCGCTATTCAGCGCGGTAAAACCTGCGCCTTTCGCGCTGCCACCGACATTTTTACGGTAGTAAGCCTGCATCTCGCTATCCTGCGGATGGCGCTGCAACCAGGTATCGTAAAAGCGCTCATCGCCAGCCTGCGGCGCAAGCCACAGCAGCGCCTGACGCAGCCCTTCATCCGCCTCTTTATTGCCGCTGGCCATCGGCTCCAGCAGCAAAATCCCGTCGCGGCGCGTTGCTTCGCGCCAGGTCAACATCTTGCCCAGCGCCACACGGGCGGCATTGTCCTGCGGATGCTGGACGACGAAGCGCTGAATTTCCGCCAGCGCCTGCGGGTAGAGCGCTTTATCGCCCGCCATCGTCAAATAGTATTCCGGCGCGAGGCTCGGCGGCGGCGTGTCGCCATTGAACAGGTTGCGCCAGGTTTCCAGCGCCGCCGGAACATTGCCGCTGCGCGCTTGCTGGCGAGCAAGCGTTAACTGCCCTTGCGGCACCTGTGCCAACTGTTTTGCGTTATCCAGCGCCTGCAAACCGCTATCGTCCGGCGCGGTTTTCGCCAGCCTGGCGCGCCACTGCGCGGCGGTTTGCAAATCGCCATTTTGCTGTGCCCACAGCGCCATTAAGTACATCGCCTGGGTGTTATTGGCATCGACCATTAACACCTTTTTGAGCGACTCCATCGCCAGGTCGTCGTGGGACTTTTCGTGCCAGTAGTTCGCCTGATCAAACAACGCCTTCAGCGCCGCATCATTCGGCGCGGCCTGCGCGATGCCGGAGGTCGCCAGCGTTAGCACGCCGGAGAGGCAAATTGTTGTCAGCCGACGGGCGGTTTTTTTAGGCATTATTGTCACCCTTTTCACTTGCTGTTCCCCGCATCCAGACGTTTACGCTCGCGCTTTTTAAGCACGCGATACACCATGCCACCCACCAGCGACCCGACCAGCAGGCTCAGGATCGCCAGCAGCGCCGAGTGTTGGTTGGCGTACCAGACCACTTTCATCTGCGGCGGCATTTCGCCGCTGGGGAACTGCTCGCCGACGCGGAAGCTGCGCACACCGTTTTCATTGGTGATGATGGCGGCATCGCCGCGAATGCCGGCGTTGATTTTTGCCGATGTCAGATCGTCATGCAGATGCGATAACTGCTCATCGTTGCTGCCAAGCGCCAGCACCACCAGCCGGGCATCGTTCCATGGCGAGCGGAAACTGATAAAGCCGCGCCACGCTTCATTAGAAGAGAAGTAGCGATCGGCTTCCAGCCCTTCTGCCGCCCAGTCGCCCGCTATCCAGCGCTGCACTTTCTGCCAGCTGGAAGGCTCACGTACACCCAGCGTGCTGTCGTGGGTGACAAACGGCGAATTCGCCAGCAACGCACGGTTAAAGTCATGCTGATCCATACCGCTTACCGCCAGCACATCACGGTCACGCAACAGCTCCAGAAAACTGCCGCCAGTCGGTACACCAAACACCACGCGGTTATGACCGAGCGCGGTTCCGGTGGCGTTGCCTGAGCGCGCCGCCATATCAAACAGCGTGGCGATCTGCGTTTCGCTGGGGTTGACCGGCAGCATCAGGACCGTTTCTGAGTAATCCGCCAGGCGGGTAAACGGGAAAGAAGCCCCGACGAAATAGGAAAGATTCGGCAACAGCGCAAAGTGGCGGGTGTGGCTGAGATCGATCCACGAATCATCATCAATGCGGCTTTTAATGTTGTTATTCAACAACGTACTACACGGCGCGTTCTTTTTCGGCACGATGTTGAAATAGAGCGAAAGCTGGTTGTCGCCGTAAATCATGTACGGCTCCAGCGGCATATCAAACTGCTCCTGGCGCGCATCGCCACCGAGCTTATGCCACAGCGTCTCCAGCGCCCCCTGCTTATTGACCGGCAGGTTGTGCAGGAACGTGTCGTTTAAGGTCATGCTCAGCCACGAACGTTGCTCGTCAATCCAGTTTTCCGTCGGGAAACGGTAACCGATATGTAGCGGGATGGTTTCACCGTCCCACAAGAACAGATCGGGTGCGGCGCGAAACGCCACCTGCAACGGCGGATGCCAGATCCCGGTGGCGGTCAGGCTTTGATCTTTACGGATCAGCTCCGATAACTTCACCGGACGATCGGTTGGGATCCAGCGCGGTGCATCGTACGGTTTGCTCAACGGGATGGTCTGCGCATCGACATCCACTGCCGGGGTTTGCAGCGCAAAGTTGCCGCGCGTTAAGCGCCAGGCCGCCGCACGTAGTTCGCTTTCATCTTTCCCCACCACCAGCAGCAGTTTGTAAACCGGGTTCGCCGGATTATCGATAATTTTCAGCAGCGGCTGGCTGGTTTGCGGCAGCGTTAAACCGCCAATTTGCTCACCGGGATGACCAATCAGAATGCCGTTTTTTTCCGGAAGACGGTCATGGTAGGCCGCGAACGAAACGCCGCGATAATCGGCCTGAATACCCAGCCACGAGGCGATCAGCGCCCCGGCGCTAATAGCGTCCGGGCTCAGTTTTGAGGCGAATGCCACAGCAATCGCCGCCGGAGACATCTGCATGCTGTCAAAGAAAGGGCGCGGGAAATGGCTCAGATCCGCGCCGATATCCAGTTGCTGCCCTTCCAGTTCAAAACGCGAATCCGGCAGGATAGTGACACGATATTTGTCATTCAGGTCACGCTGACACTGCATGGCATCGCCATCGTTAATCTTAACGCTGAGGCTGTTACTGGAGACCATCAGCGCGGCGGGAATATCAAGCTGGTAACGGGCCAGGTCGCTGTCGGTCGCCGTCAGCGGCACAGTGCCGAGCGGCTGACCGTTGAGCATCAACTGCATGGTGGCGTTACGCGCCGCCAGCGCCGGAGAGATGCGCAGGTTGAGCGCCAGCCGGGCGCTGGTTATGACCTGATCGACCGGCAGGGTAAAATCAACGCCGCCCTGGAATTGCCCGCCGCTGAGGGTTATCCCTTGCGGCTGGCCCATCTGCGCGATGCTGACGCTACTCATCACCGACGGCACAAATGTCGGTGTGGCTGCCATTGTTGTTGGCGGCGGCAGATTCAGCGGCAGCAGCGATTCAACCGTCGTTTCTTCACTGTGTAACGGCGCGATAAACAGCGCGCCGAGCAGTGCCGCAAGCGTGGTTAGCCGTTTCATACGCTCTCCTCCTGCGCAACTTTTGCCGCCTGCTGCGCACGTAAACGGCGGTTTTCGCGGCGTGATTTCCACGTCAGCCAGAAGAGATCAAAGACACAACGCACAATGGTCAATAGGGAGCGGAACGGGTTGTCCTGCGGCTTTGGCGGGTGGATCCACGCATCGGCGCGGGAGAGCACCACGCGCACCAGCTCACGGCGGCGCGATAGCGGAATATCGTCGAACATCAGGCGGATATGCTGTTCGTCGCTGGCGACGGTTTGCACCGGAATACTAATCGCGCCGGATTGCAGCAGCAGTTCAATCGCTTCGATTTCATCAGTCAGATGACGATCGTCCGGGGCCACGATACGGCAGCCGCCCATCGACAAATCCGCCGTCTGGCTGCGCGAGGTGATCCCGCTGGCGTAATGGATAAGCACCGGGATATCGACATCAATACGGATAGTTTTGCGCGTCTGGCGGGTTTCGCGCGCAACGGCAATCGCCGCCAGCAGGAAGATCAGGCTATACAGTCCCCAGCCAACGTTCAGCACAATAACGCGCGGATCCACACCAAAGTAGTCATGCGCGCAGGCACGGACAATCCCGGCGACCACGCCCGCCGCCAGCAGCAAGGCAATGATCAAATGCGGGCGCACCACACTGAAGTCGAAATAGCCGACATCCAGCAACCCGCCTTTATCGGTAACGTTGAACTTGCCGCGTTTGGGAAACAGCATGGTCACCATGGTTGGTAGAGCAATGTGAAACGCCATCACCAGGTCATAAATCTCGCCCCAGAAGCTGTAACGGAAGCGGCCATTCAGCCGCGAGTTCACATACACCGCCAGGAACAGGTGCGGTAGCGCGTAGGCAAACACCAGACTGGCCGAAGAGTGAATAATATTCAGGTTAAACAGCAGGTAAGCCAGCGGTGCAGTGACAAAGGCGATGCGCGGCAAAGCAAACTGGTAATAAAGCATCGCGCTCAGGTAACACAGGCGCTGCTGAATGGTCAGCCCACGGCCAAACAACGGGTTATCGAGACGGAAAATCTGCGTCATACCGCGCGCCCAGCGGGTTCGCTGGATCACATGCAGCACCAGACGCTCGGTCGCCAGGCCTGCGGCCAGCGGAATATCAATAAACGCCGAACCCCAACCAAGACGCTGCATTTTCAGGGCGGTATGCGCATCTTCGGTGACCGTTTCTACGGCAAAACCGCCAATTTCTTCCAGCGCGCTACGGCGGATCACCGCGCACGAGCCGCAGAAGAAGGTGGCGTTCCAGTTATCGTTGCCCTGCTGAATTGGGCCGTAAAATAGCGCCCCTTCGTTGGGGATATTGCGCCCGACAGAGAGGTTACGCTCGAACGGATCGGGCGAATAGAAGTAGTGCGGCGTCTGCACCAGCGCCAGTTTCGGGTCTTTCAGGAAACCGCCGACCGTAGCCTGCAAGAAGATGCGGGTCGCTACGTGGTCGCAGTCAAACACGCAAATCAGCTCGCCGTTGGTGAGTTTCATCGCATGGTTGAGGTTACCGGCTTTGGCGTGCGCGTTATCGTTACGGGTGATGTAGCCGACGCCAGCATCGGCGGCAAACACGGCGAATTCACTGCGTTTGCCGTCGTCGAGCAGATAGATTTTCATCTTATCACGCGGGTAATCCATGCACTGCGCGGCCAGCACCGTATCGCGCACCACCTCCAGCGGTTCGTTATAGGTCGGGATATAGACATCAACCGTCGGCCACTGGTTCATGTCATCCGGCAACTGTACGAGTTCACGTTTCAATGGCCAGACCGTTTGCAGGTAGCTGAGCAGCAGCATGACCCAGACATACACTTCCGCGAGAAACAGCCCCATGCCGAGGATGGTTTCAATTTCGGAATTAAAGTGCAGGGTTTGCGTCAGGCGAAAATAGATATAGCGCGTCGAGAGCAGCACCGACATCACCACCATGATCACCGAAATACTGCGCTTTTTGCTCAAGCCCATTAAACAGAGAATACCGATGCTGATCAGGCCAAAAATGTACTGTTTTTGGCTGTCCATGGGCGTGATCACCACCAACAGGGCAACAGGCAGCACTGCCAGAACCAGCAAAAGAGAGAGAAACTTTTTCATACGTTGCCCGAAGCGTTAGAGGCCTGACATGCGTGGCGAGTTGTGTACCGTGCCGTCACCGATTTTGACGCCCAAAATTCCGGCGACCCGTTTAGCAATCAGTTCGATATCGAACGCTGCGGCGGACGCCGGGCTGAAATCAAATACCGACTGCTGCGACGCATTGGCTTCGGCGACACTTTCATCGCGGTGCAACACGCCAAGTAGTTGATTGCCCAAGCGTTGTTCCATAAACGCGGTAACATCGCGGCTGATTTGCCGGCGGTTGTCGCTCTGGTTCACCACAAAGTAGTGACCCGCTTTGCGGTTCAGCACATCGCCGGTAAGACGGTTATTTTCGATATACGGCAGCAGTGAGAGCGAGGCAGTATCGGCCAGCAGCGTGACTAAATGCACATCCGCGAGCCGCGACATCGCTTTCAGCGCCGCAGACGGCCCCGGAGGAAAGTCGGCAACGATAATCAAGCCCGGATAGTTGAGCAGCGTATTCAGGCCGCGCGTCAGAAAATGCTCGTCATTCGTTAAACGCTCATCGAAGGCGAGGCGCTGCTCTTCCGTGACATCACCATACGGCAGCACGAAAATATTGCCGCCCGCAGTGAGCACAAACTGGCTCCAGTCGGAAGACTCCGCCGCGCGCGCCACATAGCCGCGCCCGTCCGACAACGGCACACCAAAATGCAAACGCAGCGCGTTTTGCACGTCAAAATCAAGCGCCAGCACTTTGCTGCCTGCGCGGGCAAGGGCGTAGGCCAGGTTTGCCGTCAGCGTCGTTTTTCCGACACCGCCTTTCGGCGAACACACACAGATCAACGGCATGAAGCGATCCTTTCTAACAACGAGTGTAAAGGCTGATTTTTGTCCGCGCGGGGCTTCTCCTCCGCCGCTTTCGCCGCGAAAAGCCGGGCATAGCTGACAGGAACAGAAGCAGGAGCCGCAGGCGCTGGCATCTGCATGACAGGCGCAACGCTTGCAGGCACAGGCACATAAGCTGCGGCGTTGAATGCCGGAGCCACCGCATCAAGCTGGCTGGCAACGTCTTTTAGCAGAGAGGGAGTTGGCGCAGAGGCAGGTGCAGGCGCAGATGCAACGTCATCCGCCGCCGCAGGCTCATGCGCGGCAAAAAGCGCAGGATCGACGGATTGCGGGACAGGCAGGGACACATGACCGCCCATCGCCAGCATGGATTCATCCGTGGCGGGAGAAAGTTGATTAATGATTGCCCAACTGCTCTGGTCTTGCGCGAGGTTCTGCGCGGAGAGATCCTTAAAATCGTGCTTCTGATTGCGAGTCTTATCCTTAAACCTCTGCAAATCATCGTAATGACCCATAATTATTCTCATGATTTACAAAATAAAATTGCACCCATCACCGTCAGGATCGGTGTCCTGATAGCATCATGTGATGGTTTTTTAATTGCGGCGGTGCGGTTTTACGCGGGTACGAAGTATTGCTTCAGCGATGGTTTTCAGCCTGGTTTTACGTGCCAAAGTTTAGTGGGGCTAAAACGCTGTTTAATTTGAGCAAATATATAAACATTGGCTATAGATGCGCCATCTTTTTTTCACGCGAATTCTATTAAAGTGTAAATGACGCCATTAAACAAAAATCACCAAATAATATTCACTATTAAAATAAATTATTTAGGTTAAATGTCTTTTTATGATAAATAAAAAGACAAATACGCTGGCACCCTTTGAATCATTGTTAATTTTTTCATTACTATTTGAAATAATTAGAGATATTCATAGTTGTATTAAAGCCGAGTATTTCTCTGACTCACTATTCCCGTTGTAATTATTTCACCACGGCGTTTCAGGCTATTTTTGGAAATTTCTAAATAAAACAGGAAGGTTTATCTGGAAAGGCCACCAACAATAATGCCTGATGGCACCACCATCACCGGACCTACAACACTGCGTAGATCCGCTAAACGCCGGGCCACCAGGCATAACGTGGGGATTAAACGTGCGGTTTTTCGCCGTTTTCATCCTGGTCGACAGCAAAGCAAGCCACCAACTGCCCGCGGTAGTCTTTCAACTGCGGTTGCAACTGCGTGCAAGGGCCGAAACGACGGCTGCAGCGGGCGTTAAAGGCGCAGCCCGGCGGCGGGTTGAGCGGGCTTGGCAGCTCGCCGGTCAGTTTGATGCGCTCGCGGCGCTCGTCCGGGTTCAGGCGCGGCGTCGCGGAAAGCAGCGCCTGCGTGTACGGATGACGCGGGTTCGAGAAAATCTGCTCCTTGGTGCCTTTCTCTACGCAGCGGCCGAGATACATCACCATCACTTCATCGGCAATGTGCTCAACCACCGACAAGTCATGCGAAATAAAGACGTAAGAGAGCCCCAAATCCTGCTGCAAATCCATCATCAGGTTCAGCACCTGCGCACGCACGGAGACGTCCAGCGCCGAAACCGGTTCATCGGCGATCACCACATCCGGATCTAACATCAGACCACGGGCGATAGCGATACGCTGGCGCTGACCGCCAGAGAACATATGCGGATAGCGATCATAATGTTCGGTTTTCAGGCCGACTTTCGCCATCATCGCCAGCGCTTTTTCCCGACGCGCCTCTTTGCTGAGCGACGAGTTGATAAGCAGTGGCTCTTCGAGGATCTGTCCCACTTTTTTACGCGGGTTCAGCGAACCGTACGGGTTCTGAAAAACAATCTGGATTTTCTGCCGACGCAGCTTCTGCGCATGCGGATCGTGCTTCAGCAGATCCTGACCCTGGTAGTAAAGTTCACCGCCGGTCGGGGTTTCAATCATCGTCAGCAGGCGACCCAGCGTGGATTTGCCACAACCGGATTCGCCCACCACCGCCAGCGTTTTGCCGCGCTCAAGGGTGAACGACACGCCATCCAGCGCTTTCACCAGGCGTTCCGGGGCAAAAAGCCCCTTCTTCACCGGGTAGTGTTTTTTCAAGTCGATAGCCTGCAACAGTGGCTGTTGCGAGGTGGCCTCGTGCGTACTCATAGTGTCGGCCTCCCGGCGTCATCGAGTGGGTAGTGACATTTGGACTGACGGCCGCCATCGACGGTGTTCAGCTCCGGCTCCTGCTCGCGGCACTTGTCCGTGGCATACGGGCAGCGCGGGTTCAGCAGGCAACCGTTCGGGCGGTCATATTTGCCCGGCACCACGCCCGGCAACGAGGCCAGCCGCGCTTTATCCTGCGCAAACTCCGGCAACGCACGCAGCAGCGCCTGGGTGTACGGATGGCGCGGCGCGCGGAAGATATCCTTCGCTTCGCCGGTTTCCACCACCTGACCTGCGTACATCACAATGATTTTGTGCGCCGCTTCCGCCACCAGCGCCAGATCGTGAGTGATCAGGATCAGCGCCATATTTTCTTTTTGCTGCAATTCCAGCAAAAGCTCGATGATCTGCGCCTGGATGGTCACGTCCAGCGCGGTTGTTGGTTCGTCGGCGATCAGCAGTTTCGGCTGGCAGGCAATCGCCATCGCAATCATCACGCGCTGGCTCATACCGCCGGAAAGCTGGTGCGGATAGACATCCAGACGCGAAGCCGGATCGGGGATACCCACCTGGTTCAGCAGGTCAATGGCCCGCTGACGACGGGTTTTCTTATTCCCGCCCTGATGCACCTTAATGGCTTCCATAATCTGGAAACCGACCGTGTAACACGGGTTCAGGCTGGTCATCGGATCCTGGAAAATCATCGCCACTTCAGAACCCACCAGGCTGCGGCGCTCTTTTTCCGAAATGCGTTTCAGATCCTGGCCGTTAAACTCCAGTTTTTCCGCCATCACGCGGCCAGGGAAATCAATCAGCCCCATAATCGCCAGCGAACTGACCGATTTACCGGAGCCGGACTCACCGACGATGCCGACCACTTCGCCCTGGCTTACGCTATAGCTTACGCGGTCTACAGCGCGGAATTCGGAGCCAACGTCGCCGAAATGCACCGATAACTTATCTACATTTAATAACGCCATCTCGCGCCTCTTACTGCTTCAGTTTGGGGTCGAGCGCATCACGCAGGCCGTCACCCATCAGGTTAAATGCCAGCACCGTCAGCAGGATCGCAAGACCCGGGAAGGTCACGACCCACCAGGCACTTTGTGCGAACTGCAACACGTCGGAGAGCATGGTGCCCCACTCCGGCGTTGGCGGTTGCGCACCCATGCCAAGGAAGCCAAGGGCGGCCATATCGAGAATGGCGTTGGAAAAACCAAGCGACGCCTGAACAATCAGCGGCGCAAGGCAGTTAGGGAAAATATTGACAAACATCTGGCGCATCGCGCCGGCACCCGCCACGCGGGACGCGGTGACGTAATCGCGGTTCACTTCCACCAGCACCGCCGCGCGCGTCAAACGCACATAGTGCGGCAAGGCAACGAAGGTGAGCGCCAGCGAGGCGTTAACAATCGACGGGCCAAAAATAGCCACCAGCACCAGCGCCAGCAACAGGCTTGGCAGCGCCAGCATGATATCGACGATACGCATGATGATGTTGTCGATAATACCGCCGAAGTAACCGGCGACCAGACCGAGAATAATCCCGGCGATCAGCGACAACACAACCACTAAACAGCCGACCAGCAGCGACAAACGCGCGCCGAACATCAGGCGCGACAGCGTATCGCGGCCAACGTCATCAGTACCAAGAATGTGCGACCAGGTGCCGCCATCCTGCCAGACCGGCGGCGCAAGCAGCGCATCGCGGAACTGATCTGCCGGGTTGTGCGGGGCGAGGAAGTTGGCGAACACGGCGATGATCAACATGATCACCACATAAACCAGCCCGACAACCGCGCCTTTGTTACGTTTGAAATAGTGCCAGAACTCCTGCAGCGGGGTCATCGGCACCGGTGCGGAGACAACTTTATTTTCAGTGACTTGTGACATGATGGCCCCTTACTTCTTATGCCGAATACGCGGGTTCACCACGCCGTAAAGCAGGTCGACCAGCAGGTTGACGAGGATAATCATCGTCGCGACCAGCAATACCCCGCCCTGCACGACTGGATAGTCACGGCGTTGCAGTGCATCAATCAACCAGCGTCCCAGACCAGGCCAGGAGAAGATGGTTTCTGTCAGGATGGCGCCCGCCAGTAGTGTGCCGACCTGTAAGCCGATCACCGTTACCACCGGCAGCATCGCATTGCGCAGCGCGTGAACGATGATGACGCGCATACGGGTCAGCCCCTTCGCGCGCGCAGTGCGGATATAGTCT
Source organism: Kosakonia pseudosacchari (assembly GCF_900184035.1). Classification (GTDB taxonomy): domain Bacteria; phylum Pseudomonadota; class Gammaproteobacteria; order Enterobacterales; family Enterobacteriaceae; genus Kosakonia; species Kosakonia pseudosacchari. Next base: position 245,265 of record NZ_FXWP01000014.1, on the reverse strand, counting down.
TCGCCCAACACTTCCAGCATTGACGAGCGCGTCATACGCACAATCACCGCCAGCGGAATAGTACCGAGCACTATGGCGGGCAGGATCATGTGCGCAACGGCATCGATAAAGTTCCCGTCCTCGCCCCAGATGGCGGTATCGATCAGCATAAAGCCGGTCAATGGGTTGCTGTCGTCGAGGAACACCATATCGCTGACGCGCCCGGAAACCGGGGTCAGGTTCAGTTGTACCGAGACCAGCATAATCAGCATCATGCCCCACCAGAAGATAGGCATGGAGTAACCGGTCAGCGCGAGGCTCACGGCGGTGTGATCGAAGATGGAACCGCGCTTCACAGCGGCCATTACGCCCACCGGAATGCCTACGGCCACCGCAAAAATCATGGCGCAGATGCCGAGTTCCAGCGTCGCTTTAAAACGCGGTACGAACTCGTCCCACACCGGAAGACGGCTTTTCAGCGACATGCCTAAGTCACCATGCAGCACGCCCCACACATAGTTGACGTATTGCTCCCACAGCGGCTTATCGAGACCAAGCTCGGCCAGCAACTGGGCGTGACGCTCAGGAGAGATACCACGCTCACCCGCCATGATCATTACCGGGTCGCCGGGGATCATATGGACAAAGGCAAAGGTGAGAAGGGTGATACCGATAAACGTTGGGATAACCAGCCCCAAACGTCGGAGGATGAACTGCAACATAACCCGGATTCTCAGTAGTGACGCTACGCCTGGCGACGGCGCGTCTGTATTGCTCACAAATGTAAATTCCCCCTCCCCAAAGGGGAGAGGGAAAAGGCACCGTGCTTATTATTCAACAGACACGTTTTCGAAGTGGTGTTTGCCTAATGGATCAACCACATAGCCTTTGACTTCTTTACGCACTGGCTCGTAAACGGTGGAGTGAGCGACGATCAGCGCCGGAGCCTGGTCATGCATCACAACCTGAGCCTGTTTGTAGAGTTCAACACGCTTGTTGTGGTCGTCGGTGGCGCGCGCCGGTTGAATCAGATCTTCAAACGGCTTGTAGCACCAGCGAGAGTAGTTGGAACCGTCTTTAGCCGCTGCGCAGCTGAACAGGGTGGCGAAGAAGTTATCCGGATCCCCGTTGTCGCCGGTCCAGCCCATCATTACCGCCTGGTGTTCGCCCGCTTTCGCGCGCTTCAGGTATTCACCCCACTCATAGGTAACGATTTTGGCTTGTACGCCCACTTTCGCCCAGTCAGCCTGAATCATCTCAGCCATACGGCGAGCGTTCGGGTTGTACGGACGCTGTACCGGCATTGCCCACAGCTCAACGGTAAAGCCTTTATCCTGGCCGGCTTCTTTCAGCAGCTGTTTCGCCTTCTCAGGATCGTAGGTGTAGTCTTTAACGTCGTCGTTATAGCCCCACATGGTCGGCGGGATCAGGTTTTTCGCCGCAACGCCTGCGCCCTGGTAAACCGCTTTAATGATCGCTTCTTTGTTCACCGCGTAAGTCAGCGCCTGACGCACTTTCACGTCATCAAACGGTTTCTTCTCGGTGTTGAAGGACATGTAACCGACGTTCAGGCCAGCCTGTTCCATCAGAGTAATGTTTTTGTCCTGCTTCATACGCGCGATGTCAGCCGGGTTCGGGTACGGCATAACCTGGCACTCGTTTTTCTGCAGTTTGGCATAACGTACGGACGCGTCAGGCGTGATGGAGAAGACCAGACGATCGATTTTCGGCTTGGTGCCCCAGAAACCTTCAAACGCTTTGTACAGAATGCGGGAGTCTTTTTGGTATTGCAGCAGCTGGAACGGACCAGTACCGATCGGATCCAGGTCAACTTTCTCCGGGGTGCCCGCTTTCAGCATGTTGTCTGCGTACTCTTTGGACAGAATGGACGCGAAGTCCATCGCCAGGTCAGCCAGGAACGGTGATTCCGGACGCGTCAGCACGAACTGAACGGTGTAGTCGTCGACTTTCTTCACTTCGCTAATCAGGTCCGGCAGACCCATGCCTTCGAAGTATTCGTAGCTGCCGCCAGAAACTTTATGGTACGGGTTCTGGTCGTTTTTCTGACGATCGAAGGAGAACACAACGTCATCAGCGTTGAATTCACGCGACGGTTTGAAATCTTTGTTGTCCTGCCACTTCACGCCTTTACGCAGGTGGAAAGTGTAGGTTTTGCCATCGGCGCTGATATCCCACTTCTCAGCCAGACCCGGAATCACTTCCGTGGTGCCGGTTTTGAATTCTACCAGGCGGTTATAGATTGGCACGGAGCTGGCATCGTAAGTGGTACCAGAGGTGAAAAGCTGTGGGTTAAAGCCTTCAGGCGAGCCTTCAGAACAATAAACCAGGGTTTTAGCCTGCACGCTTGCCGCGACGGTCATGGCCACCAGGCTAAGACCGAGCTTCAGCATCCCTGACTTCTTCAAGGAAATACTCATTGATTCTGCTCCAATGTGATATGTGTTGTTACCCATGCAGTGGGTATATCCGACAGCCCTTTATTAGATTTTTACCCGGTCTGGTCGGTTGTGCCCGAAGGCGTTATGAGAGATGGGGATTCCTTTCACAAGGTTGACTGAGTTGCAGTGCAGATTCTCCTTGAAATGCCCCTCACGCCCTACAATCTGTCAACAGAATGTCAAAACGTCAATACAGGTAACCGTGATTTACAACGACGGTGAGAATCGGTAAACAAAGTTAAAAAAAACTTCAGGCACCTGTTTTCAGCAGGGAAATTTGTGCTAGCGGCAAGATGCCAGAATAATGCGCTTATTAACTCGCCGTAATCAGTGATTAACATTCATGCAGATAATGAAAAAATTCTTGCGAAATGCTGAATATCTGAGCGATTAATGCCGCGAACGTTAAAACGCACAGGTGAAAATGCTGCCTCTATCCATAAGCAACGCGAAAAAAGATTCAAACATATATAAAAAAATACAATGGAATATCGCACAAAACAGTGAACTGGCAGCGGGAAATGGGGATAAGGGAGATTTCGGCCAATTTGCCGCCTGGCATTCTGTAGGGAAACACTGTGTTTCCCTGGCGTATACATCGCCCTGGCGAAAGCGCCACGTCGGCACAGGAGGAGAAGTTTCGTTCATCAGGCGTTATGCAGACACATCATCTCTGATAACTCGCCACTGCGTGGCTCGCCCTGCGGGCCGTTGCTGGCGCAACGTTCTCTCGCTTCGCTCGGGTCGAACCTCTGCCCCCGGAGGTTCTCATCCTCTTTCGGATGCAAAAAGCAAAAAACCCAACCTTGCGGTTGGGCTTTTTTGAATTTGGTCGGTGATAGAGGATAACTCGCCACTGCGTGGCTCGCCCTGCGGGCCGTTGCTGGCGCAACGTTCTCTCGCTTCGCTCGGGTCGAACCTCTGCCCCCGGAGGTTCTCATCCTCTTTCGGGTGCAGAAAGCAAAAAACCCAACCTTGCGGTTGGGCTTTTTTGAATTTGGTCGGTGATAGAGGATTCGAACCTCCGACCCCTTCGTCCCGAACGAAGTGCGCTACCAGGCTGCGCCAATCACCGAATGCGGGGCGCATCTTACTGCCGCCGACATGCCCCGTCAATCCCTTCGTGTAAAAAAGCTAACTGACTGGTGATAAAGCCAGCAAGCGGCTTATTTCGCCGTCTGCGACGGCAAATGGCACCAGTTGTTGTTCTCATTGATCCCGCCGTTCGGCGAGGTATAACCCAGGCATCCCATGATGGTGTCATACAGCTCAACGTGGCGGCGCGGCGTTTTAAATGCCGCCTGCTGCTTGAGCTGCGCGAACATTTGCGCTTTCTGCGGGTCCTGCAAATATTTGTCCGACATCCAGACCATCATCGGCACGCGGAACTGCTCCGGCGGTGCCATTTTGCGCGGTGTACCGTGCAGATGCTCTTTCTCATTGATCGACTCACCATGGTCGGCGGCATAGAACACAATCGCTTTGCGATCGCGCACCTTATCAATCACCGTATCGATAAAGTGATCAACGTACGTCACCGAGTTATCAAAGGAGTTAATCAGCTCTTCCTTAGTGCACTTGTCATCCACGCCAACACACTCCGGCTGCCACTTCGCAAAGCTGCGTGGGTAGCGCTGCGTGTAGTTAAAGTGCGAGCCTTTGGTATGCAGAATAATCATGTGCTTACCGCCGGAACTGTTATCCAGCGAGCGCTGCATCTCATCGATAAGCAGCATGTCATCGACGTTTTTGCTACGGTTGCGCGGCTCGGCACCAATCTGCTCGCGGTACGCGATGTTGTCGGCCATGGTGTTGCTGTAGAACCACATCTCGCTCTGCATCGCGTATAAATCGCTGGAAAAACCGAGCTGTTTCAGTACCGCAAAGACGTTTTGCTCTTTCAGCGTGCGCTGCGGGTTATCATCCGCCCCGCCCTCACGCACAAACATACAACGCAAGGAGAGTTTGGTCGCGGTATCACAGGAATAACCGCGGAACGCCACCAGGTTTTTCTCCTGCGCCAGTTTCGGCGTGGTATCGCGGGAATAGCCCAGCATTCCCATATGATCCCAGCGCGTGGTCTCGCCGATGATAAACACCACCATGGTGTCATCGATGTCTTTCGGCGCGACATAGGTAAATTTTTTCGCCGGGTTAATCAGCGATTTATAGTCGGAAGATTCATCTACCTGCGCCCAGGCATACAGGCCCAGCGCTGAAAGCCAGTTCGACGGCAGATAAGAGTTTGCCACTACGCCGCCATAGCTTGGCATATCGACACCGGATGTCCGCTCCGAGTGTTTTTGCTGTAAATCGAGCAGGCGAATCGGCCCCCAGACCATTAAACCCGCCAGCAGCACAATGCTCACGCTGCGAATGCGCGCGCCCGGGGTGCTCAACTGGCGCAGCAACGTGTCGCGACAGCGGTTACTCCAGATGGAAAGCAACGGCAGTGCGCTTACCAGCACCACCCACGCGATAAGCTGCCAGCCCACCACCTCTTTGGAGAGATCGATATCCGTGGTCATCACCGAGGCAATAATGCCGTAGCCAATCACCACGTTAAGAAACGTCATGTAATAGCTGGCCGCAGCGGAGAAAATAACAACCAGCGACGCCAGCACACGCCAAACCCGGCGGCCCAGCAGGGACAAAAGACGTAACAAAAAGAAGGTGACCAGCACCGTACCAATGAGTTCAACAACCGCAGAGAGTCCTTTCAAAACGGTGAACGCTTGCGCATAACCGTCGAATCGACGGTAGAACACAGCGCTATTCATAAACAGACCGATATATATCGCCAGCAGGAAGCTGAGCTTCTGCTGCGTCATCGCTTTGATATAAGTCATGCAAGCAACTCTGAAGGAATAAAAATCACCTGGCGAACGTTATTCGATAACGTCCGCAGGGTGGTAAGTCGCGAAGGAAGTTTGACCGGGAAACTTCTAAAGCGCGGTAAGTAGACCATAGCGGCGGGGAAAAGTGTCATTCGGAAGTGCTAACCGGCCATATATTTACAAAAAAATATGGCCGGGGTCAGAAAACCGCAAAAAAAGGGAGTATCAGGACGTGATCACATTAAGTTTTACGTCAATATTGCCGCGGGTCGCATTCGAGTACGGGCAAACAATGTGTGCTTTCTGTACCAGCGCTTCCGCTTCCTGGTGATCCATGCCCGGCAGGTGAATATCCAGCTGCGCTTCAATACCAAAACCGGTCGGCAACGGGCCAATGCCTACCTGCCCTTCAATATAGGCCTCTTGCGGCACTTTCTTTTTCTCTACCGACGCAACATGTTTCAGCGCCCCGAGAAAACAGGCGGAGTAACCTGCGGCAAAAAGCTGCTCCGGGTTGGTCACTTCACCGCCAGCGCCGCCCATCTCTTTTGGCACGCCCAGTTTGACATCCAGCACGCCATCAGAAGAGGTTGCACGGCCATCACGGCCCCCGGTTGCTTTCGCTTTCGCACGATAAACCACTTTTTCTAAAGACATTTGAGACTCCTTTAGTAGGTAGAACCTGACCAATAAGGATAGTCGCTCTGGCGGGAGTGTGCGGCAGATACAGAAAAACCGCCGACATTGCGGCGGTTTTTACACAATTTTATCGTCAGGCGTGCGCTTCTTTGTAAACGCGACGTTGTGGCTGGCGAATGGTCGTGGAGAGCGCCAGAGAGAGGATCAGCAGGGCGAAGATAACGCAGAAGGTGACATAGAAGCCGCCAAACAGCGAAGCAATAATCGACCCACAGATACTGCCAATACCGAAGCCCAGATAAATCACACCGTAGTTTTTCGCCAGGTTGTTCAGGCCGAAGAACTCGCTCACCAGCGACGGGAACACAGTGAGATTACCGCCAAAGTTAAAGGCCACGCAGGCGATAGCGGCAAAGAATGTCATAGCATTCAGCGGCGCGAACAGCAGTGCGGCCATGCCAACCAGCGAAATAATCTGCCCCAGCGTAATCACACGGATACGGGAAATTTTGTCAGACAGCACACCCAGCACCAGGCGACCGCTCAGGTTAGCAATCGCAATCACGGTCACTGCACTTGCCGCCGTCACCGCGTCCAAATGCACCATGCCCTGCGCGATATCTTTCGCCACGCCAATCACATACAGGCCACTCATGCAGGAGGTCAGGAACATTACAGCGAGCATCCAGTACTGCGGTTTACGCATTGACTGCGCCAGCGTGAAGTCATTTTCTACTACGCCGTTTGCAGTGGTCACTTTTTGCAGCGGCGCATCGGTCATCAGCATCGCGCCAAAAACAATCATCACCAGCACAATCGCGCCCCAGATCATAAAGGTACTTTCCAGGCCGACGGTGGCTAACAGATGGCTGTCGATAAATTTAAAACCCAGGCTGCCAAGGCCGTAAGAACCGATGGAGAAGGCGGAGATCAGCCCTTTGCGCTCCGGGAACCACTTCACGCAGTTGGAAAGCGTCAGTAAGTAACCTGCGCCGTCAGCCAGACCAACCAACACACCCGCGCTCAGCCACAGCATCAGCAGGTTGCTGGAGTGCGCAGTAAGGAAGAAACCCAGCCCCAGCAGCACGCCGGAAGCGATAGTGACGCGTTTTACGCCAAAACGTTCCTGTAATTTCCCGGCGACAGAAGAGGCCAACGCCAGACCGAGGCTCAGCAGACCAAACGAGAACGCCACCTGGCTTACTGGTTCGTTCAGTTTTTCCGAAAGCGAGCTATTAAACAGGCTCCAGGTATAAACAGAACCTAAAGCAAACTGCGTAACAATGGTGCCGAACAGTGTCAGCCAGCGAGTGCGATTAGCAGATGGTGTATTCATGGCAGTCGTCCTGCAAAGAAAAGAGAAGGAGTTCACTGCCGACAACAATAACGAAGCGCATTTCACGCCTGGCGAAAAAAGGCATGAAATGCGCGTCAGAAGGAATGAAATGCACCTAAGTGGGAATGAATGGCACCGGCATCACTTCATGCGCCGAATCTTAAATGTGAGTTAGTACATACTATCGCGATAAATCGCACGGTGATTGTTTCTCAAGTGTAAAAACTTTGTTTTAAATAGCGATCAGAACCGCGCGCTTACGCCCATGCTATAAAGGTAATTTTGCCCAAAGGTGGCATTTTCCGACTGCGACATTGCCGCGTAAGCCGCCAGATGTGGATTCAGCAGCATGTCCGCGCCAAGCGTCACATCCATCCAGTTACCGTATTGGTTAGCGGCGGTTAAGCGGTAAAGCCCGGACTGGCTCTTCCAGACATTCTCGCCAAATTGCTGGTTGAAACTGATTTGCGCCCACGGGCGAAGATCGCCAATGCGGCTATCCACGCGCCAGCCAAGTGAGCTCACGCTGGCGTGCCACAGCGGATCGCTGTACTGCATGGTGGTCGCACTGTCGCCAAATTCGTTATACATTGAGGTCATTGAGCCATCGTAATGCCACACCGCAACCGGGCCGGTGGTCACGCTGCTCGCCAGCGGAATATTCAGGCCAATGCTCATGGTGCTGATGGAATCCAGCGGGGTTTCATCGGGCAGATTAAACGCCACGCCGGGCAAATTTTGCGTCGAACGGATGCGCTCTTCGAGAATGTCGTTATAGCGCGGCTGCCGATCGCTATCCCAGGTGTAGCGTTCGGCGGTCACATTCATATTGTCGCTGCCACTGTATTCTTGCTGCCAGGCCGCTGCCGTCTGGCAAAAAAGCAGACAAGCAGGCAGCAGCACCAGCGAAAGGCCACTGCGGTTTATTTTCATCAAGTTGCGACTCCAGAGAAGAGCCGAATTCGGCGTAATTGTTATCGTTGTTTGTTAGGGTCAAGACCCTTTAATAAATATTGTCTTTCCGGGGTGCGCGTCAAGACAGGCAGGGGTTTATTTTACATATCACAGACGGAGTAAGGATATGCAGCGTTGTGGTTGGGTTACTCAGGATCCGCTTTATCTCGCTTACCATGATACCGAGTGGGGTGTGGCGCAAAAGGACGGGAAAAAGCTGTTCGAGATGATCTGCCTTGAGGGGCAGCAAGCGGGGTTATCGTGGATTACCGTTTTGAAAAAAAGGGAAAACTACCGCAAAGCGTTCCACCAATTTGAGCCTGAACGCGTCGCGGCAATGACCGCCGAAGAGGTAGAAATATTGCTGCAGGACGCCGGCATTATTCGTCATCGCGGCAAGATTGAAGCCATCATCGGCAACGCCCGCGCCTACCTGGCGATGGCGCAAAATGGCGAGCCATTTTCAGAATTTGTCTGGGGTTTTGTTGATAACACCCCGCAACTCACACAGGCCGCCACGCTTGCGGAAATCCCCACCTCCACTCCGGCGTCAGATGCGTTATCAAAAGCGCTGAAAAAACGCGGCTTCAAATTTGTCGGCACCACCATTTGCTACTCATTTATGCAGGCGTGCGGGCTGGTCAACGACCATATTACCGGCTGTTTCTGTCATCCCGGGGGAAAGCATGATCCGCGCGTGGCGTAGCAAGGATCTGTCGCCGTTGCTCACGCTGTGGATGGAGAGCACAAGCTTCGCCCATCCGTTTATTGATGTGCGCTACTGGCAGGATAGCGAAGCGCTGGTGCGCGACGCGTATTTGCCGGTGGCAAAAACCTGGGTCTGGGAAGACAACGGCGAGCTGCAAGGCTTTATCAGTGTGATGGACGCGCAGTTTATCGGGGCGCTGTTTGTGCGACCCGCCGCCATTGGCCACGGCATTGGCAAAGCGCTGATGGATCACGCCAAACAGCGCTTTAACTGGCTAAGCCTTGAGGTGTATCAGAAAAACGTGCGGGCAGTGAATTTCTACCATGCGCAGGGCTTTCGTATCGAAGATAGCGCCTGGCAGGAAGAAACCCGCCACCCGACGTGGATCATGAACTGGCAGGCGGATCAAACGCCGTCAGCGTAAGCGCCGGCCCCTGATATTTCTCTACCCACGCCAGCGCCGTATTCCCGGCGCAACCATTGCCCAGCCGTGAGCTGGGCAGATCTTTTGTCAGCACATTCACCGCGCCGTTTTTACAGATGCCGCCCGCCGCGGGGTCAAGATCCGGCCACGCACCTTCGTGAATGCAAATCACGCCAGGTTTAATGCCGTCGGTCACGACCGCGCCCGCAAGCACCTGCCCGCGCTGGTTCCACACGCGCACCACATCACCCGCGACAATCCCGCGCGCTTTCGCATCCGCAGGATGTAGCGTGACAGGTTCGCGACCGGCAACGGCATATGTTTCTCGCAAACGGGAATAGTTAAGCTGGCTGTGCAGGCGATGTGCCGGATGCGCAGACAGTACCTGTAACTGCTGTGGTTGCGCGTTACCGTGCCATTCATCCGGCTCCAGCCACATTGGGTGCGGCGGGCAATCGGCATAACCGAAACTGTTAATCCGCTCGGAGAAAATTTCGATTTTCCCGCTCGGCGTTTTTAAGGGGTTGGCCTGAGGATCGCGACGGAAATCCGCAAAGCGAACGAAACGCGCGTTCTGCTCGCTCTCCGGCATTTCAATAAGCTGGTTCGCCTGCCAGAACCCGGCGAACGGCGGCAGCGTCACCTGCTGGCTGGCACCGCGCTCGGCAGCGATATTGTAAAACGTCTCCAGCCATTGCAGATCGTTTTTGCCTTCGGTAAAACGCTCGCGGCCCCCCGCTTCCCAGCGTTCGCTCAGCTCGGCAAAAACATCAAAATCATCGCGCGCTTCATATTGCGGTGCGACCACCTGTTTCATCGGTACCAGGTGCTGGTTGCTGTAATCGCCGGTCATCGTCAAATCGTTACGTTCAAACGACGTGGTGGCAGGCAGTACGATGTCGGCGTGTTTCGCCGCCGCCGTCCAGAAACACTCGGAAATCACCACCAGCTCCGGCTTCTGCCAGGCGCGAATCAACCGGTTGGTATCCTGGTGATGGGTAAAATTAGCGCCGCCCGCCCACCAGACAAAGCGAATATCCGGGAAGTGGCGGTTCATGCCGTTGTGCTGATACGGTGCGCCGGGGTTTTCCAGCGCTTCGACAATACGCGCAACGGGGATTTTATCCACCGCATCAATGCCATCTTTCACCGTGCCCTGCATCGAACCCAGCACCGCTGCGCGGCGCGTCGGGTTGCCGCCGTTGGCGAAATGGTAAGAGAGACCAAAACCGCCGCCGGGCGTACCAATTTGCCCCAGCATGGCCGCCAGCGTCACCAGCATCCAGTGTTTTTGCTCGCCAAATTGCTGGCGCTGCATTCCCCAGCCGGACATCAACATGGTGGTGTTATCGTGGAAAAGTGCCGCCAATTCGCGAATTTTGTCGGCAGGAACGCCACAAATCTCTGCGGCCCATTCGGCGTTTTTTGCCACGCCGTCACGCTCACCGGTCAGGTAGGCGGCGAACGTGTCATACCCGACAGTGCAGCGGGAGAGGAAATCTTCATCCTGCCAGCCGTTTTCCACCAGCGTATGTGCAATACCGAGCATCAGCGCGACGTCAGTTCCCATGTGCGGAGCAATCCACTCCATGCTGTCGCCAAAGAAATCAACGGTTTCCGAACGCATCGGATCGATGCAGATCACCCGCTTACCGCTTTTGCGCAGCGCATCGAAATAGGGAATGCCCTGCTCGTCGCTGGCGTTCCAGGCAATTTTCAGCGTATTGAGTGGGTTAGCGCTCCACAGCACCACCACATCGCTATGTTCGAGGATTAACGGCCAGCTGGTCTGCTGCTGATATACTTCGTTGCCGCCAACCACATGCGGCATGATCGCCTGCGCCGCGCCGGTGGAGTAATCGCCGAGATGCCCGGTGTAACCCCCGGCAAGGCTCATGTAGCGTTGCAGCAAAGTGGCAGCCTTGTGCAGCACGCCGTTGGAGCGCCAGCCATAAGAGCCAGCGAAAATCGACGAGGGGCCATAAGTGTGGCGAATGCGCTGGTGCTGCTGATGAATCAGCGTCAGCGCCTCATCCCAGCTAACGCGCACGAACTCATCCTGGCCGCGAACGCCCTGCGGGCTGGAAGGTGAAGCGAGAAAACCTTTACGCACCATCGGATAGCGCACGCGCGTTGGGCTGTGCACCTGATCCTGTACAACGGTTTGCAGTGAGTTGGGATGACGCGTCGGCAGCGCGCCGCGCGAAGCGAGCACGTTTTCGCCGTCGGTGTCGACCAGCATTGGCCCCCAGTGGGCAGCCGTGAGAACAGTTTTGATTGCAGAGTTTGCCAACGCGCGCTCCTCGCCAGGTTGCAGGTGTGTCGATTTTGTTTTGCGCTCTATCATCCACAGCGGCAGCGCGATAGCAAAGAATTAAACGTCATTACGCTCACACTGCGGGTGATAAGCCTCGCTTAGTGCTTGATTGCGCGCTATTTCGCGCTAAGGTGTGGGCAACCATTCACGGCGAGGGAAGCAATCATGGCGAAAACGGCGCGACCAACCATCAGCGATGTCGCGAAAGCGGCAAAAACAGGGAAAACCAGTATTTCACGCTACCTGAATGGTGAAAAACATCTGCTTTCCGCCGCACTGCTGGCGCGTATTGAGCAGGCGGTTGCCGATCTCGACTACCGCCCAAGCCTGATGGCGCGCGGGTTAAAGCGCGGTCGCACCCGCTTGATTGGCCTGATCATCGCCGATATCACTAACCCCTATTCGGTGCATGTGCTGAGCGGCATTGAAGCCGCCTGTCGCGAAAAAGGGTTCACGCCACTGGTGTGTAACACCAATAACGAAGTGGATCAGGAGCTGCATTACCTCGACCTGCTGCGCAGTTACCAGGTGGAAGGCATTGTGGTTAACGCCGTGGGGATGCGTGAAGAGGGGCTAAACCGCCTGCAACAATCCTCGCTGCCGATGGTGCTGATTGACCGCAAAATCCCCGATTTCGCCTGCGATGTGGTCGGGCTGGACAACACCCAGGCTGCCACCACCGCCACCGAGCATCTGATTGAACAGGGTTTCGAAGCGCTGTTGTTCCTCAGCGAACCGCTGGGTTCAGTAAATACCCGCCGCGAGCGTCTGGCCGCTTTTCGCGCGACGCTCGCCCGCTACCCCGGCATGGTGGCGGAAAACGCCGAAATAGTGCTGCATGAAGCCGCGCAGCTCGATAATACCCTGCGCCAGTTCCACGCCAGCCATCGGGGCATGCGCAAAGCCGTTATCTCCGCCAACGGCGCGCTCACCCTGCAAGTAGCGCGTTCGCTAAAACGCATTGGCCTGAACTGGGGCGGCGATATTGGTCTGCTCGGTTTCGATGAGCTGGAGTGGGCCGAGCTGGCAGGCGTGGGCATCACCACCCTCAAACAGCCGACCTGGCAAATCGGCTTTGCCGCCGTCGAGCAAGTCGTGCGGCGCATTGAAGGCCACAGCGACACCGTTCGCGAACAGGTTTTTTCCGGCGAACTGATCGTGCGCGGCTCTACAGCGCGTTAAATAACCTTCGTGATGACGATCATACTTCCGGCACAGTGACCTTTTCTTTGGAACCGGTTCCATCTAGCGTTAAAGACATACGAAAGCGAGAAGATCGCCCGGAGTCGAACAATGCAGAGAAAAATTATCGTCGTCACCGCCGCTTACGGCCATACGCAAATCGAGGCGCTGGGCGGGCAAATTGCCCTGCTGCCGATTATTGCCGAAGCCGGAGCCGATGGCGTTGAGATCCGCCGCGAGCTGTTAAGTGAAGAGGCGTTAACCCATCTGGCCTCGCTGGCCTTCGCCATCGACCTGCACAACCTGCAAGTCTGTTATTCCGCTCCTGAGGCGCTGTTCGAACCGGACGGCGCACTGAACCCGCGCTTACCGGCCTTGCTGGCGGAAGCGCAAATGCTGAAAGCCCAGTGGTTAAAACTCTCGCTCGGCCACTTCCGCCATAACGCGCCACTGGAAACGCTGCGCGACTGGCTGGCAACCAGCCCGGTGCCGCTGGTGGTGGAAAACGACCAGACCGCATGCGGCAAACTCGCGCCAATGCTGCGATTTAAAGCTGCCTGTCACACGCTTGCCTTGCCGGTGAGCCTGACGTTCGACACCGGTAACTGGCTGTGGGTTGGCGAACATCCCGAAGACGCCGCACGTCAGTTAGCGCCAGCGGTCAGTTATATCCATGTCAAAGCCGCCATGACGCATGGCGACAGTTTCCGCGCCGTACCGCCGGACACTGCCGATGCCCGTTGGCTGGCGCTGCTGGATAACTTACCTGCCGATGCGCCGCGCGGTATCGAATTCCCGTTGCAGGGCGAGGATCTGACCGCCGTTACCCGTCATTACGTTAATTTGTTACGCGAGGAGTCCCATCATGCATAAACCGCTGGATGTCATCACCATTGGCGAAGCGATGGCGATGTTTGTCGCCACCGAAACCGGCGATCTGGCCGATGCCGGGCAGTTTATCAAGCGGGCGGCAGGCGCGGAGTTGAATGTCGCTACCGGGCTGGCGCGCCTGGGTTTGCAGGTCGGTTGGGTAAGCCGCGTCGGCGATGACAGCTTCGGGCGCTTTATCCTCAATACGCTGCGTAAAGAAAATATCAGTACCGCTGGCGTGACGCTCGACGGGCGTTATGCCACCGGCTTTCAACTGAAATCGAAAGCCGAGAATGGAACCGATCCCATCGTGGAATATTTCCGTAAAGGCTCGGCGGCCAGCCACCTTTCGACAGACGATTTTCACGCGGCGCTGTTTAACGACGCCCGTCATTTGCACCTTAGCGGCGTGGCGGCGGCGCTGTCCGCCTCCTCTTACGCACTGTTAGAACATGCCGCACAAAGCATGAAAGCGCAGGGCAAAACCATCTCATTTGACCCTAACCTGCGACCGGTGCTGTGGAAAAGCGAAGCGGAGATGGTGGAAAAACTCAACCGCCTCGCCTTCCAGGCTGACTGGGTTCTGCCTGGGTTGAAAGAGGGCTTCATCCTGACGGGCGAAAACACGCCGGAAGGGATTGCCGATTTCTATCTGCAACGCGGTGTAAAAGCGGTGGTGATCAAAACCGGTGCCGATGGCGCATGGTTTAAAACCGCCAGCGGAGAACAGGGCGCCGTTGCGCCAGTAAAAGTGGAGAACGTCATCGATACGGTCGGTGCCGGGGATGGCTTCGCCGTGGGTGTAATAAGCGCCCTGCTGGAAGGCAAAACCATGCCGGATGCCGTGCGCCGCGGTAACGCCATCGGCGCGCTGGCCATCCAGGTGCCGGGCGACAGCGAAGGATTGCCAACCCGTGCGGAGCTGGGCGCGCTGTAACGCACCCTGCCGCCAAAATATGATTTACCGCACTGTACCCTACAAACAGGCGGTTACCACCTCAACCACAGAGGCAACCTTATGAACGCTACAAATTCAACAAAACGCTGGCTGTATATCATGCCGATCGTGTTCATTACCTACAGCCTGGCCTACCTCGATCGCGCCAACTTTAGCTTTGCTTCCGCTGCCGGGATTAATGACGATTTAGGCATCACTAAAGGCGTGTCCTCGCTGTTAGGCGCGCTGTTCTTTCTTGGCTACTTCTTTTTCCAGATCCCAGGTGCGGTGTACGCCGAACGCCGCAGCGTACGTAAGCTGATCTTTATCTGCCTGATCCTGTGGGGCGGTTGCGCGTCGTTAACCGGCATGGTGAGTAATATCCCGATGCTGGCCGCCATCCGCTTTATCCTCGGTGTGGTGGAAGCCGCGGTGATGCCCGCGATGCTTATCTATATCAGTAACTGGTTTACCAAATCCGAACGTTCACGCGCCAATACGTTCCTGATCCTCGGGAACCCGGTGACGGTGCTGTGGATGTCGGTGGTGTCCGGTTATTTGATTCAGTCCTTTGGCTGGCGCGAAATGTTTATCATCGAGGGCGTTCCGGCGGTGATTTGGGCGTTCTGCTGGTGGGTGCTGGTAAAAGATAAACCCGCGCAGGTGAACTGGCTGTCGAACAGTGAGAAAACCGCGCTGCAAACCCAGCTCGATAAAGAGCAACAGGGCATTAAAGCGGTACGCAACTACAGCGAAGCCTTCCGCTCACGCAATGTGGTGCTGTTGTGCCTGCAATATTTCGCCTGGAGTATTGGCGTCTATGGTTTTGTTCTGTGGCTGCCGTCGATTATTCGCAGCGGCGGTGAAAACCTGGGTATGGTTGAAGTGGGCTGGCTCTCTTCAGTTCCTTATCTGGCGGCGACGCTGGCGATGATTCTCGCTTCATGGGCATCCGACAAGCTGCAAAACCGTAAACTGTTTGTCTGGCCGCTGCTGCTGATTGGCGCGTTTGCCTTTATTGGCTCGTGGGCGGTTGGCGCGAACCACTTCTGGATCTCTTATTGGCTGCTGGTTATCGCCGGCGCGGCGATGTACGCTCCTTACGGACCTTTCTTCGCCATTATTCCTGAAATGCTGCCGCGCAATGTCGCCGGTGGAGCGATGGCGCTCATCAACAGCATGGGTGCGCTGGGCTCTTTCTGCGGTTCATGGGTGGTGGGTTATCTCAACGGCGCAACCGGCAGCCCGGCGGCCTCGTACATTTTCATGGGGGTGGCGCTTTTCGCCTCCGTATGGCTTACTTTAATTGTTAAGCCTGCTAACAATAAGCAGATTCCGGCAGGCGCACCATCACAAGGGAGAACCGCATGAAGCCATCCATCATCCTGTACAAAGCCTTGCCCGATGATTTGCTGCAACGTCTGGAAACGCATTTCACCGTAACCCGCGTGGCGGACCTGAAACCGGAAACGGTGGCGCAACACGCCGATGCCTTCGCCAGCGCGCAAGGGTTGCTGGGTTCCAGCGAAAAAGTGGACAGCGAACTGCTGGCGAAAATGCCGCAGCTACGTGCCACGTCGACTGTCTCGGTAGGCTATGACAACTTTGATGTGGATGCGCTAAACGCGCGTAAAATTCTGCTGATGCACACCCCGACCGTGCTGACGGAAACGGTCGCCGATACCATTATGGCGCTGGTGCTGAGCAGCGCGCGCCGGGTGGTGGAAGTGGCTGAGCGAGTGAAAGCGGGCGAATGGACATCCGGCATTGGCGCTGACTGGTTTGGTATTGATGTGCACCATAAAACGCTGGGTATTATTGGCATGGGGCGCATCGGTCTTGCGCTGGCGCAACGCGCGCACTTCGGTTTCGGCATGCCGATCCTCTACAACGCGCGTCGTCACCACACCGAGGCGGAAGAGCGCTTTCAGGCTCGCTATTGCGATTTAGACACGCTGCTGAAAGAGTCCGATTTCGTTTGCCTGGTGCTGCCGCTGACGGACGAGACGCATCACCTGATCGGCAAGGCACAGTTTGAGATGATGAAAAAATCGGCCATCTTTATCAATGCCGGGCGCGGCCCGGTCGTTGATGAAGCGGCGCTGATCGAGGCGCTGAAAAACGGCGAGATCCACGCCGCCGGGCTGGATGTCTTTGAACAAGAACCACTGCCGGTTGATTCGCCGTTGCTGTCGCTGCCCAATGTCGTGGCGCTGCCGCACATCGGTTCGGCAACCCATGAAACTCGCTACAACATGGCGGAGTGCGCGGTAGATAACCTGATCGACGCGCTGAACGGCAAAGTTGAGAAAAACTGCGTCAACGCGCAAGTAGCGAGCTAACGCAAAGCGCAATAAAAAAGAGGCGAACCTGTCGCCTCTTTTTTTTGCCTGCGCCAGATTACTGTTGCGTGGCGGTAACGGCTGCTGTCCAGGCCTGGTTGAACGCCTGATGCTGCGCCGCCAGCGGCCCAATCAGCGCGTTATACTGGCTGGCCTGCTGTGACGTCGGGAACTGAATGCCGTTGGCAACAAAGCTCACCTGCGTGCCCTGCTGAGCAATAAAATCACCCACCTGCACCAGTTGCTGGGTGAACACCTGCGCCGCCGGGATCAGCGGTTGCAACGCATTGGCCGGGTTGGTGACCACTTTGGTAAACACCTGGTCGTAAACCGGTTTCAGATCATCAGCCTGTTTTAACGCGGCATGCGACGCATCGGCCTGCATTTTTGCGTTTTGCAGCTGCTGGCTCAGCACGCCCAGCGAACCGTTGGCCTGGCGAAGCGGTTCACGCTGCGTCATATAATCCTGCGGCACGCGGATAGCGTTAACGCTGTCCACCACCGGGCGCAGACCGGAGTCCATCGCCTGGTTAACCTGCTGGGAATAGCCATAAATCACAGCATAATCAGAGACAAACGGGCCAAACTGTTTCTTCTGATCCGCCGTCAGCGCGGGCAGTCGTTCGCTGCTGCGCATGGCCGTATTTTGCAGGAAATCGATAAACGCCTTGCGCTGATCGCCCTCTTTGTCGAAACACCCACTCAGGCTTACTACCATTAATAACGCCGCAAGAGGCGCGAACCAGCGAGAGCAGGACTTTCCTGTCGCCATTTTGTTACTCCTTTCACCCATAAAAGCGCATACCGGCACACGCGTGCCTGACGGCTTACAAGGATAGTCCAGGTCTGCTTCGCAAGATACCCCTTCAATGCATTCTTAAACGCGCGAAAACGACCTGGCATGAAATTTTCCGCGAAATGGTACAGATAATTCTTAATCGAAAATTCTGCTGAGAGTTTACAAAAATATACTGAATAAATGCAGCCTGAGCGTAATCAATCAATTAAGCGATATTCCACTGTCAAAACGTGCATCTCAACTGCAGCAAAACGTTTCGCCGCCTAAATAATCACTGGCGCAACCACCACACCAGGAATTTTCACGACTATTCTTAATGAGCTGTATCACGATCCCGCTGTGTGATTTTACGAGGAGTTCTCGATGGAATATAAAGATCCAGAATTTGAGCTGTTGAGCAGCCTGGAACAGATTGTTTTCAAAAAAGACGTAACGCAGCCGGCAACCCTGAGCAAGAAGCAGAATTACTTTAGTGACTTTGAACAATTGCGACGTGGAACCGGGCTTAAAATTGATGACTTCGCTCGTGCCATGGGAGTCTCGGTATCGATGGTGCATGAATGGGAATCACAACGAATAAAACCCACGGCTACCGAGATGAAACTGATGCGTCTGATTCATGCGAACCCAACGCTCAGTAAGCAGTTAATTGAATAAAGCGTGATGGTAGAACCCCCGTTAACCCGGGGGTCAATGCTCACCTTACTCCGCTTCGCAGTACCAGCCCTCTTCCCGCCATACCAGACTGTGCGTAAGCGTTAATCCCTGCAGAAATGACGCATCATGAGACACCACCAGCATCGCGCCAGGAAATGTCGCCAGCGCTGCTTCAATCGCCTGCGTTGACGCCAGATCGAGATGGTTCGTCGGCTCATCCAGCAGCAGCAACTGCGTGGCATCGCGCCGCCACAGTACGCACGCCAGCGCCGCTTTTAACCGCTCGCCGCCGCTCAGCGCCGCCAGCGGTAACACCACTTTATCTGCCCCCAGTTGCAGTTGCGCCAGGCGAGTGCGCAGTATGCCCTCCTCCATCGGCGTATCGCCAGCATTGAGATGCGTCAGTACCGACAGCGAGAGATCGAGCTGCGATAAATGCTGATCAAGGTACGCGCAGGTGACCGCGCGCTGGCACAGACCGGCGCGGGGAGCCAGCTCGCCGAGGATAACTTTCAGCAGCGTCGATTTACCGCAACCATTCGGCCCGCGCACCGCCACGCGCATTGGGCCATCCATACGCCAGTTAAGCGGAGGAAGCGCCACATGCGGCAGCAGCAGATCCTCCATGACCAGCACCTGCTTACCGTCGGGAAGGTGGCTGCCGGGCAGCGTAAACAGCACCGGCATCTCCTCTTCCACCCGCTCGCGCGCCTGGTTAACGGCAGTGTTAAGCGCGTCATTCTGCTCGCGGTGCTGTTTACGCCAGCTATCTGGCCGCTCTTTCGCCGCGTTCTTGTACTTCACTCGCTCAAACGAGGCGATATTTAACGAATCGACGGTTCGCAGCGTGTGCGCTGAGCGCCGCTGGCTGGCATCATGCTCTTTCTGCATTCTGCTGCGGGTACGTCGACGTTCGTTGGTCGCGTGCTCAAGCATTGCTCGTGCGGCTTGCTGCTCCGCATCGCGCTGGCGCTGGTAGTCGTCATAATTGCCGCCATAGCTGCGCAACCCGGCAGGCGTGAGCTCGAGAATTCGCGGCATTAGCGCCAGTAGCTCGCGATCGTGACTCGCCACCAACGCACCGCCGTTTCGCTGCGCCAGCTGTGCGTAAAACCACTCGCGCCCCTTCCTGTCGAGGTGGTTGGTCGGTTCATCCAGCAGCAAATAATCCGTACTGGCGATAAACGCACTGCATAACAGTGCCCGCACGCGCTCGCCGCCACTCAGGCTCATGGCCGGTCTGTACGGGTCGAAAGTGGGAAGTCTGGCGTCAGAAAAAGCCGCTGCCAGGCGTTCCGGCAGATCCCAGTAGCCTTCAAGTTTGTCGAGATCGTCGGGCTGGTAAGCGCCCTGTTCGACACGCTCGCGGGCCGCGAAAACGCCGGTGTAACCCAGCAGTTCCGCAAGCGTGGTATGCGCAGAAACCGCGTGCTGCTGTGCAACATACGTATGCGTGCCGAAGCGTTCGATATGTCCGCTGGCAGGTATGGCGAACCCGGCAAGCAGACGGAGTAATTGCGTTTTGCCCACGCCATTGCGCCCCACCAGGCCGCACAGCGACGGTTCAAGGGAGAGGGTAAGCGGGCCAAAAAGCGTATCGCCCGTCGCAAACTGACAGGTGAGCTGATGCAAAATAAAAGCGGGGATCTGGGCGCAATGAGCCATAAGCACTCCTGAATGAAATCAATACATCCCCTGCCAACGCCTGCGCGTTTAGCAAGGATCCGAGTTCATCAGTCGTGTTTGTTCATTTTCAGAGGGCGC
Source organism: Kosakonia pseudosacchari (assembly GCF_900184035.1). Classification (GTDB taxonomy): domain Bacteria; phylum Pseudomonadota; class Gammaproteobacteria; order Enterobacterales; family Enterobacteriaceae; genus Kosakonia; species Kosakonia pseudosacchari. The sequence continues at coordinate 225,060 of NZ_FXWP01000014.1, read as the reverse complement.
TCCGGTGAGACGAGAGATTCGTCGGGGCAAAGAATAGTCGCATCATCGCCCCTCTTCAAGATTAAATTTTCACCATCTCGTCATAAAGAGGCTAATCATTTGCATGTTATTGCCGATGAATATGGTGACTTAACTAAAAGTAGCAGACCGTGCGTGTAAACCGGGAAGGGAATTTCACAAAGGAAACAACGAAACAGCGCGTTATGTGAAAACACAACGATGCTGAGGCGTTAAGCCGCATTCATCAGGAAAGAGATCCACCCCGGGCGCTTTACATTGTCCTTTTCAGGCAATGCATCACCAGACGAGAATGAATGATGTCGAAATATATCCTGATTGTCGATGACAGCCGCCTGTCACGCATGATTTCACGCCAGTATGTGCTCAGCCTGCATAAGGACTGGGAAATCGACGAAGCCGGAACGGGCGAAGAGGCGATCGAACTGGCATCGGCGCACACACCTTATGCGATTTTGCTGGATGTAAACATGCCGGGTATTGGCGGCATGGAAACCGCGTCGCGCATCCGCCAGACGCACCCTGGCACGCATATCATTCTGCTCACCGCCAACGTTCAGCACTCCATCCAAACCGCCGCGCAAGCGCTCGGTCTCGGCTTTCTGCCAAAACCGCTGAAAGAGCCGCAACTCCACGCGGTGTTGAACAGCCTGGAGGCACATCCATGAGTGAATTGCCGGATATCAGCGAAATTGAAACCGACAGCCTGATGGAGATTTTCAACATTGGTGTCGGCCAGGCCGCCGCCGCGATGAGTAATATCGTCAATGAAGAAGTGCGGATGTCAGTGCCGACGATCCGCTTTACGCCGCGCTCTGAAGCCGCTGAAGAGCTGGGAGCGGGCATAGCATTATTCGGCATTAGCCAGCACTATCAGGGCGCTTATGCCACCGAAGCGATTTTGATGTTTCCGGAAGCCGCCAGTTTTGAAATTGTGCGCATGATGGTGGGTGACCTGATCCCCGCACATGAGTTGGGCGAGATGGAACGCGAAGCGATGAGCGAAATCGGCAATATTGTGCTCAACGCCTGTGTCGGGACGCTGGCCAATATGTTCCAGCAAGAGCTGCAAGGTTCGCTGCCCGTCGTTCGCGTGGGCAGCAGCCAGCAGATCCTCAACCCGAATAAAGATGACAACGATCCGTTGGTGATGATGCTGCGCATCGATTTTGCGCTTGAGCGCCAGCAAATTCAGGGATACCTCGCCTTTATCCTTGATATGTCCGCGCTGCGCGACTTACGCGAACAGATCCGGCTTTATATCAGCCGCTTAGAAACCGGCAGTGTTCCAGATGGAATGCATTGAAAATGAAAGATAAGTTGTTGTTTGACGCCTTTTCATCCTTAAGCCTCGGTGTGATCATTGTTGATGCACACTACCGTATCGCCCTGTGGAACGCGTGGTTAGAAACGCACACCGGGCGTGCGGCCTGCGATACGGTTGGCGAGGATTTTTTTAGCGTATTCCCCGACCTGGCGTATCACCGTGTCGGCGATGCGATTCGTCAGGCTATTGGCCACAATTTATCTGCCCTGCTTTCGCAATCTTTGCACCGTTCGCCCTTCCCGCTCTACGCCGAACCTTCACGCCCTGGCGCGCGCCTGAGCCAGGCGGTCACCATTGTGCCGTTAGGCGATGCGGAACGTTATTGCCTGATTCAGATAGTCGATGTTACCGCCGCCGTGCGCCGCGAATCCCTACTGCGTGACCAGGCGCATGAGCTTTTATCACAATCGCTGTCAGATGGGCTGACCGGTGTGGGTAACCGCCGTTATTTCGACCTTTGTATTGAGCGTGAATGGCGCGCCAGCAAGCGCAATAACAAGCCGCTGTCGCTGCTGTTGATTGATGTTGATTACTTCAAACTTTATAACGACTGCAATGGCCACCAGCGCGGTGACGAGTGCTTGCAGCAAATCGCCACCGCGATGCGTAGCGCGCTGAAAAACCCTGCTGATGTCCTGTTCCGTTACGGCGGGGAAGAATTCTGCGCCCTGTTACCGGAAACCCGCTGCGCCGATGCCGTTGAGCTTGCCGAGAAACTGCGCACCAGCGTACAGTTGCTGGATTTGCCCCACGCCAGTTCTCCAGGTGGTATCGTTAGCGTCAGTATTGGCATCGCCAGCCTCTGCCAGAAAAGCCACACCGAGTACGGGCAGCTTATCCAGAGCGCCGATAATGCGTTGTATGAAGCCAAGCGCGCAGGCCGTAACAACGTTCGCGTCAACGCCACGTTTACGCCGTTCGCCCCTTACCCCGGCGAGCAAAACAGGTCGTAGCTCTGACGCCAGGCAATAAAAAACCCGCCGCAGCGGGTTTTTTATTGCCATGACGATTACTGCAGCAGAGAGATATCCGCAACCTGCAGGAACAGTTCACGCAGTTTAGACAGCAATGTCAGGCGGTTGATACGCACGTCTTTGTCGTCGGCATTCACCATCACGTTCTCAAAGAACTCATCCACCGGTTCACGCAACTGCGCCAGCTCGATCAACGCTTCCTGATAACGGCCTTCGGCGAAGTACGGCTGCAGTTTATCGCGCAGAACGACCACATTGCCCGCCAGCTTGATTTCCGCCGCTTCTTTCAGCACCGAGGCGTGAACGATATCGTTCAGCGTCTCGTCGGATTTCGCCAGGATATTAGAAACGCGCTTGTTCGCTGCCGCCAGCGCCGCCGCTTCGTCGAGCGTACGGAAGTGCGAAACCGCCTTCATACGCGCATCAAAGTCTGCCGGTTTGGTCGGACGACGCGCCAGCACAGCCTGAATGGTATCCACGCTGTAACCTTCGTCCTGATACCAGGCACGGAAACGACCCAGCATAAAGTCGATCACATCATCGACCACTTTCGCGTTGGTCAGCTTGTCGCCGTACAGACGCACCGCCTCTTCGGTCAGGGTTTGCAGATCCAGCGCCAGGTTCTTCTCAACGATAATACGCAGCACGCCCAGCGCCGCGCGGCGCAGTGCGAACGGGTCTTTATCGCCTTTCGGATGCTGGCCGATACCGAAGATCCCCGCGAGGGTGTCCATCTTATCGGCAATCGCCAGTGCGCAGGCAATCGGGTTCGACGGCAGTTCATCACCGGCAAAACGCGGCTGATACTGCTCGTTCAGCGCCACCGCAACGTCTTCTGCTTCGCCGTCGTGACGCGCATAGTGCATGCCCATCACGCCCTGGGTGTCAGTGAATTCAAACACCATGTTGGTCATCAGGTCGCATTTGGAGAGCAGGCCCGCGCGCGTGGCGTGATTTACATCCGCGCCAATCTGCCCGGCAATCCAGCCCGCCAGCGCCTGAATACGATCGGTCTTGTCGCGCAGCGTACCCAGCTGTTGCTGGAACAGCACGGTTTGCAGACGCGGCAGATGATCTTCGAGGCGTTTTTTGCGGTCGGTATTGAAGAAGAACTCGGCATCCGCCAGACGCGGGCGCACCACTTTTTCGTTACCGGAGATAATCTGCTGCGGATCTTTCGATTCGATGTTAGCGACGAAGATAAAGTTCGGCAGCAATTTGCCGTCATTGCCATACACCGGGAAGTACTTCTGGTCACCTTTCATGGTGTAAACCAGCGCTTCCGCCGGAACGGCGAGGAATTTCTCTTCGAACTTCGCGGTCAGTACCACCGGCCATTCCACCAGCGAGGTCACTTCTTCCAGCAGGCTGTCGCTCAGATCGGCATTGCCGCCAATCTTACGCGCCGCTTCTTCCGCATCCGCTTTGATTTTCGCTTTACGCGCGTCGTAATCGGCAATCACTTTGCCGCGCTCCAGCAGGATTTGCGGGTACTGATCGGCGTTATCGATGGTGAACTCCGGCTCGCCCATAAAGCGGTGGCCGCGAATCACGCGATCGGACGCAATACCCAGAATGGTTGCCGGGATAACGGTGTCGCCCAGCAGCAGCGTAACGGTGTGAACCGGACGGACAAAAGTCACGTCCGACGCGCCCCAGCGCATCAGTTTCGGGATCGGCAACTTGCCAAGCGAGTTAGCAATCATGTTTGGCAGCAGCGTTTCCACGCTTTCGCCTTTGACATGCGCACGATAGAGCAGCCATTCACCTTTGTCGGTGGTCAGACGCTCGGCCTGATCGACAGTGATGCCGCAACCCCGCGCCCAGCCTTCAGCCGCTTTACTCGGTTTACCTTCAGCATCAAATGCCTGGGCAATCGCCGGGCCGCGTTTTTCAACTTCACGATCCGGCTGGGAAGCCGCAAGTTTCGCGACTTTTACCGCCAGACGGCGCGGCGCGGCAAACCACTGCACGTCGCCGTGGGTGACACCCGCCGCATCCAGCTCAGCGGTAACGTTAGCAGCGAAGGACTCGGCCAGGCTGCGCAGGGCTTTTGGTGGCAGCTCTTCGGTGCCGATTTCCACCAGGAAAGTTTTCTCAGACATGGCCGCCTCTTATTTATTTCTGTTACACATCGGGAAGCCAAGGGCTTCACGGGAAGCGTAATACGCTTCAGCCACTGCTTTGGTCAGCGTACGGATGCGCAGAATATAGCGCTGACGTTCCGTCACGGAGATGGCTTTACGCGCATCCAGCAGGTTGAAGCTATGGGCGGCCTTCAGAATGCGCTCGTAGGCAGGCAGCGGCAGCGGGTTTTCCAGCGCCAGCAGCTGCTGCGCTTCTTTTTCATACTGCTCGAAGCAGCTGAACAGGAAGTCGACATCCGCGTATTCGAAATTGTAGGTGGATTGCTCCACTTCGTTCTGATGGAACACGTCGCCGTAAGTGGTTTTACCCAGCGGGCCATCGCTCCAGACCAGGTCGTAAACGCTGTCCACGCCCTGAATGTACATTGCCAGACGTTCCAGACCGTAGGTGATTTCACCGGTAACCGGTTTACACTCCAGACCGCCAACTTGCTGGAAGTAAGTAAACTGCGTCACTTCCATGCCGTTCAGCCACACTTCCCAGCCCAGACCCCAGGCACCCAGCGTCGGGTTTTCCCAGTTGTCTTCCACGAATCGAATATCGTGAATGGTCGGATCCATACCCAGCTCTTTCAGTGACCCGAGGTACAGCTCCTGAATGTTATCCGGAGACGGCTTAATCACCACCTGGAACTGATAATAGTGCTGTAAACGGTTCGGGTTTTCGCCATAGCGTCCATCGGTCGGACGGCGGGAAGGTTGCACATACGCGGTTGCCATCGGTTCTGGCCCCAGCGCGCGCAGGCTGGTCATCGGGTGCGATGTACCGGCGCCCACTTCCATGTCCAGAGGTTGAACAATAGTACAGCCCTGACGAGCCCAATAATCCTGTAAGGTCAGGATCAGACCCTGAAAGGTCCTGGTATCAAACTTTTGCATATTCTTTCGTGCTGGATACGTGTGGATTTAAAGGAAGCGCCCAGTATACCCGCTGGCTGCAAGATATACAGTACGAAACGGGTTTGTTTAAGGAAAATTGGGGAAAGCGCGCGCCTTCAGGCGGGAATCTGGCGGTTTAGCGCATCGAAAGGTGTAAAAATTGGCCTTCCGCGTCAAAAGTGCAGACAAACGCTTCCCGGCGCGGCGTCATGCCTCGCATTTCATAGCTGCCCTGAAATTGTTCAAAACCGGTGACATCAATTTGTTGTACGCCGGTGTTGTAACGCCGTGCGGCGTTTTGTCTGCACGCGTTTTCCATATCCAGCGAATGTTCGGGGCCGGGTCTGGCTTTTTGCGCTTGCTGCGCTGGAATATCGGCAGAGGCGCTGCAGCCTGCTAATAGCAGCACCAGCGCGGGGGCAATACACTTCATCATTTTTATCACTGCCTGCTCGTGGGCTGTTATTTTTAAAGGTGGGGACGCAAATTTTGCAAATCTGCGCAAAACGCACAAGCAAGAGCGGTAAAACTCAGAATTATCTAATGAGACAGGTAGATAATCTTACAGTCTGAGGGAGTTGTCTTTAACGTGAAAACAGAGGAACTGATGCCGTCGAAAATTTACTGGATAGATAATCTGCGAGGGATAGCCTGTTTAATGGTAGTGATGATCCATACCACCACCTGGTACATCACCAATCCTGCCAGCATTACCACTTTCGACTGGAACATCGCCAACATCCTCAATTCCGCTTCTCGCGTCAGCGTGCCGCTGTTTTTTATGATTTCCGGCTACCTCTTTTTTGGCGAACGCAGCGCACAGCCGCGCCACTTCTTGCGCATCGCGCTTTGTCTGGTTTTCTACAGCCTGATAGCCCTGCTCTATATCGTGCTGTTTACCTCAATTAACAGCGAGCTGTCGTTGAAAAATCTGCTGCAAAAACCGGTGTTCTATCACCTGTGGTTTTTCTTCGCCATTATCGTCATTTACCTGGTCTCGCCGCTGATTCAGGTGAAAGCGCTCAGCGGCAAAATGCTGCTGGCGTTAGTGGTGGTGATTGGCATTGTCGCCAACCCGAATACGGTGCCACAGAAAATCGGTGGTTTTGAGTGGCTGCCGGTCAATCTTTATATTGGTGGGGATACGTTTTACTACATTCTGTACGGCATGCTGGGTCGCGCCATCGGCATGATGGAGACGCAAAAACGGGTAGTAAGCTGGGCCTGCGCCGCCCTGTTTTTAGCCGCGGTAGTGATGATTTCACGCGGTACGCTCAATGAGCTGAAATGGCGCGGCAATTTCGCCGATACCTGGTATCTCTACTGCGGGCCGATGGTCTTTCTCTGCGCCATTGCGCTGTTTACGCTTATCAAAAACACGCTGAATAGCCGCACGCTGCCGGGGCTGACGCTGATTTCTCACCATTCGCTGGGGATTTACGGTTTTCACGCGCTGATTATTCACGCCCTGCGCACGCGCGGCATTGAAATTCATGCTTCACCGCTGCTCGATATTGTGTGGGTTTTCACCGCCACGCTGCTGGCGAGTCTGGCGCTGTCAATGCTGGTGCAACGCCTCGACAAACGCCGTTTCGTCAGTTAATCGCCCGTTGACGTGCACGCTGTAACTGGCGCGGTGAGGAGAACCCAGCAGCAAGCGCGGCCTGTTCGGTGCCGCGCCCTTGCAGCAGATACTGTTCGGCAATCGCCAGCCGCAACTGCTCCAGATAATCACGCACGCTGATCCCGAGATGTTGCTGGAACAGGCGCGTTAAATGCCGGGGGCTGACGTGCGCCCGCTCGGCAATGTCGCTCAGTTGCCAGGCTTTTTGCGGCTCCGCCGTCAGCGCATCTTGCGCGCGATGCACCGCCGGATGCAGGTGGTTACGATAGCGCAGCCACGGTGAAATTTGCGGATCTTCCCCGGAACGGCGGAACCAGACCACCATTTCCCGCGCAACCGCCAGCGCCGTCTCTGGCCCGCAAAAGCGGTTAATCAGATGCAGCGCCAGATCGATACCGGAGGTGATGCCCGCACTGGTCCAGATGCTGCGATCCTCAATGAAAATACGGTTCTCTTTGACCAGCGCCGCAGGTGCCGCCGCGCGTAAACGGGCAATGACATCATGGTGGGTGGTGCACTGAATGCCGTTCATCAACCCGGCTTTCGCCGCCAGCACCGCGCCGGAACAGACACACATCAACGTAATGCTCTGGCTGTGGATCAGCGGTTGCAGGCGCATCAGCCAGTGACGCACCGCGTTCGCCTGTGGCGTGTCGAATAACCGTGAGGAATCGGATACGCCAGGCAGAACCAGCAGGCTGCCTGCTGGCAGCGACTCCGGTAGCGGCGCGATATTGCCCATCGTCAGACCTATTGACGTTGACACATCGGGCTGCGGACCAATGTAGTGCAGGCGAAACGCATCCCCCGCCAGCGCGAAGGTTTCCGCCGGGCCAGACATATCCAGCGCCAGCACGCCGGGCAACATCACAAACCAGACATCTGTGGTCATTACAGTTCCAGAATTTCGTGGACGGTTTTAATGGCAGCGAAGCGGCCTTCCAGCACGGTTTCGGTGCGATGGCGCAGCGCGTTGCAGTCCAGCGTAACCCCTTTATGCGTCATCGGGAAGGTCAGTGTCGCTTCGCTGACAAAGGTCACGCGATACCCCAGATCTGACGCGACGCGCGCAGTGGTTTCACAGCACTGTTCGGTGCGAATACCGCAAATAATCAGGTGGTTGATATCGCGGCTACGCAACCAGTGATCGAGCCCGGTATCGGTAAAGGCATTGTGTACATGTTTATGAAATGTCACCGCCGCCTGGTGTTTGAGGAACGGCATCGGCGCGACAAAACCGCTCTCCAGCGCAAACGGCCCGCTGTCGGCGACATGAAAGATATCGACTACCGGTACGCCGCGAGCTTCACAGCCAGCAATAAGCGTGGAGATAGCCTGCTGAAACGCGGCGAAATCCGTCTCTTGCCAGTAGTCACGATGGAAAAAAGATTGCTGTGTGTCGATGTTAATCAGCGCGGTGCGGGACATTTCAGGACTCCTTGCTCAGTAAGGTTAATGCTATTGTGGCAAGGAGTTTTGCGTCCGCTAAGACCAAAAAAGGACAACATCATGGTGATTCCAGCCCACCTGAACAGCGGGCCGGATAAGCAGACGAAATCAGGACATCAGTGGCAGTAGCTGCTGATAGATACGCCGGAACGTTTCGCGTCGTGGCGCGTAATGGGCATGTCGGCCAGCATCCGGTGCGTGTTGTTGCTCAACGGGCAGTTGCGGCAGTAACGTCGTCAAAGGCGTTTGCGGATTGACAGCAATTTGCGCCAGCCGCGCCGCGCCCAGCGCAGGCCCCACATCGCCACCGGTACGGTAATCAAGCTGCAATCCGCTGATATCCGCCAGCATTTGCCGCCACCAGGCGCTGCGCGCACCGCCACCGATAAGCGTAATGCTTTGCGGCGTGACGCCACAGGCGTGGACGACATCCATACCATCCGCCAGCGCGAAACCGACACCTTCCAGCACAGCGCGGGCAAGTTCTTCGCGGCCATGCTGATGCGTCAGACCAAAGAACACGCCTTTCGCCTGTGGGTTGTTATGCGGTGTACGCTCGCCGGAAAGGTAGGGTAAAAACCACAGATCCCCGGCGTTATCGTCCGCTTGTTGCGCGACGTTAATCAATGCCGGAACCGACTCCAGCCCCGTTAACTTCGCCGCCCAGTCCAGACAGGAAGCCGCGCTAAGCATTACCGACATCAAATGCCAGCGGCCAGGCAGCGCGTGGCAAAAACTGTGTACCGCGCTTTCGGGTTTACTGAGGAACCCTTCGCTGACGGCAAAATAGACGCCGGATGTGCCCAGCGACAGCATCGCCTGGCCTGCATCCGCCATACCGACGCCGACAGCACCAGCGGCGTTATCTCCACCGCCCGCCACAACCGGAACCACCGGCATCGCCCAGCGCCGGGCGATCTCTGGCAACAATTCGCCGGTGATGTCGCTGCCTTCAAACAGCGCAGGCATGTGCGCACGTGAAAGCGAGCAGGCCGCCAGCATCTCATCGCTCCAGTCGCGTTTCGCCACATCCAGCCACATTGTTCCAGCCGCGTCAGACATGTCGCTGGCGAATACGCCGGACATTTTCAGGCGCAGAAAATCTTTGGGCAGTAGCACCTTCGCCACACGAGCAAATATTTCTGGCTCGTGACGCTGCACCCACAGAAGCTTCGGCGCAGTAAAACCGGGCATCATCAGGTTGCCGGTAATCGCCCGAGAATTCTTGACTTTTTCTTCCAGCAGCGCGCACTCTTCGCCGCAGCGACCGTCATTCCACAGAATAGCCGGGCGCAGCACCTGGTTTTCTTTATCAAGCAGCGTCGCGCCGTGCATCTGCCCGGCGAGGCCCATCGCTTTTACCTGCTGTAACGAATGCGCCTCGCCCAATGCCAGAATGGCGCGGTCCGTCGCCTGCCACCATGCTTCGGGATCTTGCTCCGACCACAGCGGGTGCGGTCGCGACACGCTGAGTTTTTCCGTATGCGAGGCCAACACCTCGCCCTGCTCACCGAGCAGAATCGCCTTCACGCCAGAGGTGCCAAGATCGATCCCGATATACATAGTGACCACTCCTTTTTAGTGCGCCGCGTTATCGGCGGCGCAGAACGGTTTACTTATCAAACAGGTAGTAGTTAACCAGATTTTCCAGTTGCTCCTGGTGACCGCTCTGGTGGCGCGGCGCCAGGTTCTGCTGTTCAGCGTACTTCGCCAGCTCTGCGAGGCTAAGCTGCCCCTGCAAAATTTGCTGGCCCAGCTCACCATTCCAGCCCGCATAGCGTTTCGCCACGCGTTTATCCAGCTCGCCCTCTTCCACCATGCGAGCCGCCACTTTCAGCGCCAGCGCCATGGTGTCCATCGCGCCAATGTGGCCATAGAAAAGATCGTATTTATCGGTGCTCTGGCGACGCACTTTGGCGTCAAAGTTCAGGCCGCCGGTAGTGAAACCGCCCGCTTTGAGGATTTCATACATCACCAGCGCGTTCTCTTCGACGCTGTTCGGGAACTGGTCGGTATCCCAGCCGAGCTGCGGGTCGCCGCGGTTCGCATCCACTGAACCAAACAGCCCCAGCGCGATGGCCGTGGCGATTTCATGATGGAAGGAGTGGCCGGCAAGCGTGGCGTGGTTGGCTTCGATATTCAGTTTAATCTCTTTCTCCAGACCAAACTGTTTCAGGAAGCCATACACGGTGGCGGCGTCATAATCGTACTGGTGCTTGGTCGGTTCCTGCGGTTTCGGCTCAATAAGCAACGTACCGCGAAAACCGATTTTATGCTTGTGCTCAACCACCATGTTCATAAAGCGGCCAATCTGCTCGCGCTCCTGGCGCAGATCGGTGTTGAGCAGGGTTTCATAGCCTTCACGGCCGCCCCACAGCACATAGTTTTCGCCGCCGAGTTTGTGGGTGGCGTTCATGGCGGTCACCACCTGCGTTGCCGCCCAACTGAACACTTCCGGGTCCGGGTTGGTCGCCGCGCCCGCACCATAGCGCGGGTTGGTAAAGCAGTTCGCCGTACCCCATAACAGCTTCACGCCGCTCTGCTGCTGTTTTTCCGCCAGCACGTCCACCATCTGCGCGAAATTGTTCAGATACTCTTTCAGCGACGCGCCTTCCGGCGAAACGTCCACATCGTGGAAGCAGTAATAGGGCACATTGAGTTTATGAAAAAACTCAAACGCGACATCGGCTTTACGCTTCGCCATCGCAATGGCTTCACCAGGCTGTTGCCATGGGCGATCGAAAGAGCCCACACCAAACATATCTGCGCCGTTCCAGCAGAAGGTGTGCCAGTAGCAGGCAGCAAAACGCAGGTGATCTTCCATGCGCTTACCGAGCACTAGCTCATCCGGATTGTAATGACGAAACGCTAAAGGATTCGTGGTTTTTGGACCTTCAAAACGAACCCGATCCAGCTGGTCGAAATAAGCTTGCATAATGAGCTCCATTGGCGAGTGTACAAATCTGACATTAATACTGGATTCTCTCTCTGACTCGCTCAATTACGTTATTTCACACTGCTATTAAGAGAATGCACAAACGTGCGCTGGCTCGCAAAATATTGATATCTGCCGCTGCGAGGTGCCTTCCTCTTTTTTATGCAAAATCGGTTTTGCTTTTTTTAAAATAAGATCGCGGTCATAAATCAGCAAATAAACCAAAAAACGTAATGCCCGGATAAAAATCTGTAATTGCCAGAGAGGAATTCTGCGTTAAGAATTTGCTCGTCTATAGCAGTGCATGTTTCTTTTATCTCGCCCTTCACCCTACAAAAGGTATTACTATTATGAAGATAAAGAACCTTTGCCTTACACTCTGCGCCTCCCTGCTGCTGGCAAGCGCTTTCGGCCATGCCAAAGAGGTGAAAATCGGCATGGCGATTGACGATTTGCGCCTTGAACGCTGGCAAAAAGACCGCGATATCTTTGTTAAAAAAGCCGAGTCGCTCGGTGCTGACGTGTTTGTTCAATCCGCAAACGGAAATGAAGAAACCCAGATGTCGCAAATTGAAAATATGATCAACCGTGGTGTCGATGTGCTGGTTATTATTCCCTATAACGGCCAGGTATTAAGTAATGTAATAAAAGAAGCCAAACAGGAAGGAATTAAAGTCCTGGCTTACGATCGCATGATTAATAATGCCAACATCGATTTCTATATCTCTTTCGATAATGAAAAAGTCGGGGAATTACAGGCGCAAAGCCTGGTAAGCAAAGTCCCGCAGGGCAATTACTTTTTAATGGGCGGATCGCCGGTCGATAATAACGCCAAGTTATTCCGAGCCGGGCAAATGAAGGTATTAAAACCCTATATTGATAGCGGCAAAATTAAAATTGTCGGCGATCAATGGGTCGATGGCTGGTTACCGGAAAACGCGCTGAAGATTATGGAAAATGCCCTCACCGCCAACAATAACAAAATTGATGCCGTGGTCGCTTCCAACGATGCAACCGCTGGCGGTGCAATTCAGGCGCTGAGCGCCCAGGGTCTGGCCGGGAAAGTGGCGATTTCGGGTCAGGATGCCGACCTCGCAGGGGTGAAACGGTTGATTAACGGCAGCCAGACCATGACGGTCTATAAGCCAATCACCCAACTCGCTAATACCGCTGCGGAAATCGCCGTCGAACTGGGTAACGGCAAAACGCCAAAAGCGGACGCTTCACTGAATAACGGTCTGAAAGATGTCCCTGCCCGCCTGTTGACGCCAATCGAAGTCACCAAAGACAACATCGACGCTACTGTCATCAAAGACGGCTTCCATCAGAAAAATCAGCTCTAAAACCGTCGGCGCGCCTGCGGGCGCGTCGGCTGCCATCTCTTTCAGGCGCTGTATATCAGCGAATGACGTGGAGCAGCCATGCCTTATTTACTTGAAATGAAAAATATCACCAAAACTTTTGGTGTCGTAAAGGCGATAGATAACGTCAGCCTGCACCTTAACGCGGGTGAGGTGCTCTCGCTGTGCGGTGAGAACGGTTCGGGTAAATCTACGCTGATGAAAGTGCTGTGTGGGATTTACCCGGCAGGCAGTTACGAGGGAGAAATCATTTTTGCGGGCGAAACCCTGCAAGCCAGCCATATCCGCGATACCGAGCGCAAAGGTATCGCCATCATTCACCAGGAGCTGGCGCTGGTGAAACATTTAACCGTACTGGAAAACATTTTCCTCGGTACGGAAATTACTCGTCACGGCGTGATGGATTATGACCAGATGACCCTGCGCTGCGAGAAGTTGCTTAAACAGGTGAGCCTGTCGATTTCCCCGGATACCCGGGTGGGCGATTTAGGGCTCGGGCAACAGCAACTGGTTGAAATCGCCAAAGCGCTGAACAAACAGGTGCGGCTGCTTATCCTCGATGAACCCACCGCTTCGCTGACCGAGCAGGAGACCGCCGTGCTGCTGGATATCATCCGCGACCTGCGAAATCACGATATCGCCTGCGTTTACATTTCCCACAAGCTGAATGAAGTCAAAGCGATATCGGACACCATCTGCGTTATCCGTGATGGCAAGCATATCGGTACGCGTGATGCCGCTGGCATGAGTGAAGACGACATCATCACGATGATGGTCGGTCGCGAACTGACCGCGCTCTACCCCAATGAACCGCACGCGACAGGCGACGAGATCCTGCGCGTTGAACACCTTACCGCCTGGCATCCGGTAAACCGCCATATCAAACGTGTGAACGATATTTCATTCAGCCTGAAGCGCGGCGAGATCCTTGGCATTGCCGGGCTGGTCGGCGCCGGGCGAACTGAAGCGGTGCAGTGCCTGTTTGGTGTCTGGCCGGGGCGCTGGGAAGGACAAATCTTTCTTGATGGCAAGCAGGTACAGATTCACAACTGTCAGCAGGCTATCGACTTTGGCATCGCCATGGTGCCGGAAGATCGCAAAAAAGACGGCATCGTGCCGGTGATGGCGGTGGGCAAGAACATCACGCTGGCGGCGCTTAGCCAGTTTACCGGCGCGTTAAGCAGCCTGGACGACGCCGCCGAGCAGGCGTGCATTTTACAGTCACTCCAGCGGCTAAAAGTAAAAACCTCCTCACCGGAGCTGGCCATTGGCCGCCTGAGCGGAGGCAACCAGCAAAAGGCCATTCTCGCCCGCTGCCTGTTACTCAATCCGCGCATCCTGATTCTTGATGAACCCACGCGCGGCATCGATATCGGCGCGAAATACGAAATCTACAAATTGATTAACCAGTTAGTGCAGCAGGGGATCGCCGTCATCGTTATCTCATCCGAGCTTCCCGAAGTGCTGGGATTAAGCGATCGGGTGTTGGTGATGCATGAAGGCAAGCTAAAAGCCGATCTCATCAATCGTAATCTGACCCAGGAACAGGTCATGGAAGCGGCGCTGAGGAGCGAACATCATGTCGAAAAGCAACCCGTCTGAAATCAAGTTAGCCACCGCCTCACCAGGGGCTTTTTCCGGACTGAAGTCCCTTAACTTACAAGTCTTTGTGATGATCGCCGCCATTGTGGTGATTATGCTGTTTTTCACTGGCATGACCGATGGCGCGTATCTCAGCGCGCGTAATATCTCCAATCTGCTGCGCCAGACTGCGATCACCGGCATCCTGGCGGTGGGCATGGTGTTTGTCATTATCTCCGCCGAAATTGACCTTTCCGTCGGCTCCATGATGGGGTTGCTCGGCGGCGCGGCGGCGATTTTCGACGTCTGGCTGGGCTGGCCGCTGCCGCTGACCGTGGTGGTGACACTGGTGCTCGGCCTGCTGCTCGGTGCCTGGAACGGCTGGTGGGTAGCGTATCGCAAAGTCCCTTCATTTATCGTCACGCTGGCCGGGATGCTGGCTTTTCGCGGCGTGCTGATCGGCATCACCAACGGCACCACGGTTTCCCCCACCAGCGCGGCGATGTCGCAAATTGGCCAAAGCTATTTGCCAGACGGCGTAGGTTTCGGTGTGGGCCTGCTGGGTCTGGTCGCTTTTGTACTCTGGCAGTGGCGCGGACGCATGCGCCGCCAGACGCTGGGGCTGGCAACCTCTCCCTCCACGACGGCAGTCGGCCGCCAGGCAATTATCGCGGTGATCGTGCTTGGAGCCATTTGGCTGCTGAATGATTACCGTGGCGTCCCCACGCCGGTACTGCTGCTGGCATTTTTGCTGCTGGCCGGCATGTTTATGGCGACGCGCACCGCGTTTGGCCGCCGTATTTACGCGATTGGCGGCAACCTGGAAGCGGCACGGCTTTCCGGCATTAACGTCGAGCGCACCAAACTTGCGGTATTTGCGATTAACGGATTAATGGTGGCGATTGCCGGTTTGATCCTCAGCTCGCGCCTCGGCGCGGGTTCACCTTCCGCCGGGAACATCGCCGAACTGGACGCCATTGCCGCATGCGTCATTGGCGGCACCAGCCTTGCAGGCGGTATTGGTAGCGTCGCAGGCGCGGTGATGGGCGCGTTTATTATGGCGTCGCTGGATAACGGCATGAGCATGATGGATGTGCCGACGTTCTGGCAATATATCGTTAAAGGGGCCATTTTGCTGCTCGCCGTGTGGATGGACTCAGCCACCAAACGGCGGGCCTGAAAGTTGTGAATTAAGGCGCGATCACACTGCCGGATCTTTTTTATTCATCAGCTTGGTGAATATGATAATGAGATCGGATGGAAAGTCAGGAAGCAAACCAACATGTTTGAGAAGCGCCATCGCATCACATTGTTATTTAATGCCAATAAAGCCTACGACCGCCAGGTTGTCGAAGGGGTCGGCGAATATTTGCAGGCCTCGCAATCCGAGTGGGATATTTTCATTGAAGAGGATTTTCGCGCCCGTATTGAAAATATCAAAGAGTGGCTGGGCGATGGCGTGATCGCCGATTATGACGATCGGGACATTGAGCGGCTGCTGGCGGATGTCGACGTGCCGATTGTCGGCGTGGGCGGTTCTTATCACACACCGGAGCACTACCCACCGGTGCATTACATCGCGACCGACAACTACGCGCTGGTGGAGAGCGCGTTTTTGCATCTGAAAGAGAAAGGCGTGCACCGTTTTGCGTTCTACGGCCTGCCAGTCTCCAGCGGCAAACGCTGGGCGGCAGAACGTGAGCACGCCTTCTGCCAGTTAGTGGCGCAAGAGAAGTACCGCGGTGTGGTTTACCAGGGGCTGACTACCGCGCCAGAGAACTGGCAACATGCGCAAAACCGGCTGGCAGACTGGCTGCAAACGCTGCCGCCGCAGACCGGTATTATCGCCGTGACCGACGCCCGCGCGCGCCATGTTTTGCAGGTGTGTGACCATTTGCATATACCAGTGCCAGAAAAACTGTGCGTGATCGGCATCGATAACGAAGAACTCACCCGCTATCTGTCGCGCGTTGCGCTCTCTTCCGTGGCGCAAGGCACCCGACAAATGGGCTACCAGGCGGCGAAGCTGCTGCACCGCTTGCTGGATAACGAAACCATGCCGTTACAGCGGTTGCTGGTTCCACCGGTGCGCGTGGTGGCGCGGCGCTCGACGGATTATCGCTCGCTGAACGACCCGGCGGTAATTCAGGCGATGCATTACATTCGCAATCACGCTTGTAAAGGCATCAAAGTGGATCAGGTGCTGGATGCCGTCGGCATCTCGCGTTCAAACCTGGAAAAGCGCTTTAAAGAAGAGGTCGGTGAGACAATTCATGCGGTAATTCATGCGGAGAAGCTGGAAAAGGCGCGTAGCCTGCTGATATCGACATCGCTCTCGATCAATGAAATCTCACAGATGTGCGGCTACCCGTCGCTGCAATATTTCTACTCGGTGTTTCGCAAAGAGTACGACAGCACGCCAAAAGACTACCGCGACCGCTATAGCGAAATCCTTATCTGACACAAAGAAAAACGCCTTCCGGCTGGAAGGCGTTTACAAGGCTGACATTACATATGGGCGGCGATTAACTGCTGATTGTCCTGATACATGGCAAACAGGTAGTTGTTGTAGCTCGCACCACGGGTTGAGTAACCCTTCAGCTTATGGATCATGTTGGTAGCGGTCACTTCCTGATCCGCTTTACGCAGTTGCGCACGGGATTTACGGAATGAGGCATAGGCCGTGTGCGTATTCAGGTTAGTGACGTAAGCATCAACCGATTCCTGTAAGGAGTTGAAGTGAGAGTAACCTTTCACTTTGCCAGCCCCGTTTTTACAGGCACCTTTCGCACATTTCATGCCAAACAGATTGTTGTTGGTACGCGCCAGTTTTGACGTGC
Organism: Kosakonia pseudosacchari; assembly: GCF_900184035.1. Lineage (GTDB taxonomy): Bacteria > Pseudomonadota > Gammaproteobacteria > Enterobacterales > Enterobacteriaceae > Kosakonia > Kosakonia pseudosacchari. Next base: position 207,925 of record NZ_FXWP01000014.1, on the reverse strand, counting down.
CCCAACCACTTTCCGCCGCCGCCATGGTAGCCACCATGCTGTCCGGGATAATGTCTACACGCTCCAGCAAGGCGTTCCAGGGAATACGGCGCGTATTCCCGTTCCAGCTGATTTTGTAGCGCTGAGTAATATCCTTCAGACGCGCGCGCTCGGCCGGCGACCATTGGCTGTTGTACTGTTTTGACAGCAACCAGTTACGCTCGGCGGTAATCGCAGAGTTTTTGCTGGTGATATAAGGCATTACCGTCCGGAGAAACGCTTTTTTCCTTGGTGTTCCGGAAGGGTATTTTCGCAAATCAGGAAGTGAACTACTTTTTACACTATTGCGAGAATACTCTTGTTTACTGCTTGCCTGTTTTTTTACGCTTGCCTTAGTGACGTGGGCTTTGTGACTCGCTGTTTCTGTGTGCGTCTTTGCCAGCACCCCACCTGAAAATATCAAGGTGGAAAACATGAGTATCGTGGCCCCAAGTCGTCGCATGGGTATCGATATCATTAGGTCTCCTGGTCGGATATGAACATTCCAACACCTTCTTTTTTGCATGATTTTGAGAGCTGAATCTCAAATCATACCAAAAATAGCCTGCAAGAGCACGTACAGAAATAATCCAATTCTGAAATCCTGTCACCAGGAAACTGCACACAAAACGGACAATCTCTTATAAATGTGGCGGTTATCGCAATTATCGTTAACGATATGCGCGCGATCACTCACCCTGCGCCCTCCTCCCTGGCGATGACGACCAGGGAGGAGTTCCCCCGCCAGGCGGAGTGGCAAACTGGGTAAAATCGCCATCACTGGGACATCCGATGAAACACTCCGCACTGTTACTGTTGTTGCTTCCCGGCATCGCTCTCGCCGACTGGTCCGCCGCCGGTTTTCCCCCTTTAACTGACGACGGCACCGGCCTCTGGCGCAGCCAGGCCGCGCTGAAAAAAGGCGAGCATCCGCTAGCGTTGCAACAGGGTCAGCAATGTTGGCAGCCCGCCAGCGACATCAAGCTGAACCAAATGCTTTCGCTGAAGCCTTGCAGCGGCAGTGCGCCACAGTGGCGGATATTCCGTGATGGCGATTACCAGATACAGCTAGACACCCGCTCCGGCACACCAACAGTGCTGCTCAGTGTCAAAAGTGAGGCCAGCGCAGCGCCGGTTAACGCTGCGCGCCAGTGCCCGGTGCGTGACGATAAACCGCTGACCGTGCCTGTTGGCAACACCTTCCCGGAAGGCAGCCTGGTACGCGATTTCTACAGCCAGCAAACGGCAACAGTACGCGACGGAAAAATCACCCTGCAACCCGCACCAGAAAGCGATGGTCTTCTGCTGCTGGAAAAGGCGCAAACGCAGGGCGCAGCCCCTTTTCAGTGGCATAACGCCACGGTCTATTTTGTCCTTACCGACCGCTTCGTGAATGGCAATCCCGCCAATGACAACAGCTATGGTCGACATAAAGATGGCATGCAGGAGATTGGCACCTTTCACGGCGGCGACCTGCAAGGGCTGACCAGCAAACTGGATTACTTACAGCAGCTGGGCGTCAATGCGTTATGGATAAGCTCGCCGCTGGAGCAGATCCACGGCTGGGTAGGCGGCGGTACAAAAGGAGATTTTCCCCACTATGCCTACCACGGTTATTACACACAGGACTGGACGCGCCTCGACGCTAATGTGGGCAACGAAGATGATCTGCGTAAGCTGGTTGATGAAGCGCACCGCCGCGGTATTCGTGTGCTGTTTGACGTAGTGATGAACCACACCGGCTATGCGACGCTGGCTGATATGCAAACCTTCCAGTTTGGCGCGCTGTATTTGAAAGAAGAAGAGCGCAAAAAGATCCTCGGCGAGCACTGGACAGACTGGCGTCCCGCCGCCGGGCAGAGCTGGCATAGCTTCAATGATTACATCAACTTTAGCGATAAAAGCGCCTGGCAAAACTGGTGGGGCAAAAACTGGATCCGCTCCGATATCGGCGATTATGACAATCCCGGTTTTGACGACCTCACCATGTCGCTGGCGTTTTTGCCGGATCTGAAAACCGAATCCACCACACCTTCCGGGCTGCCGATATTTTATCGCCACAAACCGGATACGCACGCACGTGAAATCGCCGGGTTTACGCCGCGCGATTACCTCACCCATTGGCTCAGCGCGTGGGTGCGCGAGTACGGCATAGACGGTTTTCGCGTTGATACCGCCAAACATGTCGAGCTGGCGGCCTGGCAACAATTAAAAACGCAGGCCACGGCAGCGCTCGCCGAATGGAAAAAGGCCAATCCGCAGAAAAAAATCGATGACGCCCCTTTCTGGATGACCGGCGAATCCTGGGGTCACGGTGTGATGGAAAGTGATTATTACCGCCACGGTTTCGACGCCATGATCAATTTCGATTACCAGCAACAAGCCGCCGACGCGGTGTCATGCCTGGCGAATATGGATACCGTCTGGCAACAGATGGCCGACAAACTGCAAGGCTTTAATGTGCTGAGCTATCTCTCCTCGCACGATACCCGGTTGTTCCGCGAGGGCGGCCAGCAAGCCGCAGAGCTGCTGCTGCTCGCCCCCGGCGCGGTGCAGATCTTTTACGGTGATGAAAGCGCGCGGCCTTTTGGCCCGACAGGATCGGATCCGCTACAAGGTACGCGATCGGATATGAACTGGCAGGATCTTGGCGGTAAAAGCGCCGCCAGCCTGCGGCACTGGCAAACGTTGGGGCAGTTCCGCGCACGCCACCCGGCGCTGGGCATGGGCAAACAGACCACGCTTACGCTGCCGCAGGGCTACGGTTTTGTCCGTGAACAAGGGGAAGACAAAGTGATGGTGGTCTGGGCGGGCGCGGCTCGCCACTGAGCCATAAAGCAAATATCAGCATATTATGTCGCATAACTGTCATTAATAAGAATTAAGCGGGGAAAAGGCGCGCCGGCGGCGATTTGCACCTCGCCGTCCGGAGCGCTATGGTTAGCCACTTTGATCCGCAGCCCGACAGAGCAGTAGCGATGACATTTTCACTTTTCGGCGACAAATTTACCCGCCATGCAGGCATTACGCGCCTGATGGAGGATCTCAACGACGGTTTACGCACCCCTGGCGCTATCATGCTCGGTGGCGGTAACCCGGCACAAATCCCGGCGATGACCGATTACTTCCACAACCTGCTTGCAGACATGGTAGAAAACGGCAAAGCGACTGATGCACTGTGCAATTATGACGGCCCGCAGGGTAAAACCGAGCTACTGTCGGCGCTGGCGGCTATGCTGCGTGAAGAGTTAGGTTGGGATATTGAGCCACAGAATATTGCACTAACAAACGGCAGCCAGAGCGCGTTTTTCTACTTGTTCAATCTGTTTGCTGGCCGTCGCGCCGATGGAAGCACCAGAAAAGTACTTTTCCCGCTGGCGCCGGAGTACATCGGCTATGCCGATTCCGGGCTGGAAGAAGATCTGTTTGTCTCCGCGCGCCCCAACATTGAACTGTTGCCGGACGGGCAGTTTAAGTACCATGTCGATTTTGAACACCTGCATATTGGCGAAGAGACCGGCATGATCTGCGTCTCGCGCCCAACCAACCCGACCGGCAACGTGATCACCGACGAAGAGCTGATGAAGCTGGATGTGCTGGCGAACCAGCACAATATCCCGCTGGTAATCGATAACGCTTACGGCGTCCCTTTCCCCGGCATTATCTTTAGCGAAGCGCGGCCGCTGTGGAATCCGAACATCATTCTCTGTATGAGCCTGTCGAAGCTGGGCCTGCCGGGTAGCCGCTGCGGCATTATCATTGCCAGCGAAAAAATTATCTCCGCAATCCGTAATATGAACGGCATTATCAGCCTCGCGCCGGGCGGCATTGGCCCGGCGATGATGTGCGAAATGATTAAACGCAAAGATTTGCTGCGCCTTTCTGAAGAGGTGATCAAACCGTTTTACTACCAGCGGGTACAGGAAACGATCGCCACGCTGCGTCGTTATTTGCCTGAAGAACGCTGCCTGATCCATAAACCGGAAGGGGCGATTTTCCTCTGGCTGTGGTTTAAAGATCTGCCGATTAGCACCGAGCTGCTGTATCAACGGCTGAAAAAACGCGGCGTGCTGATGGTGCCTGGCGACTACTTCTTCCCGGGCCTGGATAAACCCTGGCCGCACACGCATCAGTGCATGCGCATGAACTATGTGCCGGAGCCGGAGCTTATCGAAGCGGGCGTGAAAATCCTCGCCGAAGAGATTGAAAAAGCCTGGCAGGAAAACTAACGCTGAAAACTCAAAAGCCCTCGGATGAGGGCTTTTTTATCGCTCACAAAAACGGGCGCGTCAGCACCGATTCTGCTCTGCCTGCAATCCTGGGATGTCATTCGCGCTGCGCTGGCAGCGGCTTTGCGGGTTAACCACGGCTCTGTGCAACGCCAATTTGCTGGCTAGAACCGCTGGCTGTGCAGCCGGTTCTCACGCAGTTGCGCCAGGTTTATGTCACTCAGCGCGTTGGTCGGGCAAGCGTCAACACAGGCCGGGCCGCCTTCACGATGCTGGCACAGATCGCACTTCAGCGCCTGCGCCCGGTTCTCAACACGCATCACCTGCATGGCACCAAACGGGCAGGCGATCATGCAGCTTTTACAACCGATACAGCGCGATTGCTCAACCAGCACCGCACCGTTGGCCCGCCCGATCGCACCGACCGGACAGACATTCGCGCAGGGCGCGTCTTCACAATGATGGCAGGTGACGGCGGAGGAGAAATCGCCGGTTTTCACCACGCGGATGCGTGCGGAAAAGGTCGCGGGTTTCACACCCGAGCAGTCCTGGTTATCTTCATGCGACACCACACACGCCACTTCGCAGGTGCGACAGCCAATGCATTTGGCCGGATCAGCGATAATAAAACGATTCATTCCCCACTCCACCGGGCACGAAAACGACAAGGGTGCCAGAAAAAACCGCCGCAATGCTTTGATCGCAAGCGGGAAAGCCGCCAGTTTTGTCATTTGCCTGAACATTTCTGGCAATCTCTATCACGCGCTCAGCATGCCGCTAAATGTACACAGACGTTATTCGCCAACGCGCATTGCGCCTGCCAGAGAATTCGCACCCGAGGCCGGGTTACTAGCGCTTAACCTGTAATCTTCCGTTGGGCGCGGGGGGGAGAGTCTGAAGGTGATGACCAGCGTTTCCTTGCGGTAAGGCGGTTTTGCGAGGGATGGTGCGGCTGGCGAAAAATCGCCAGCCTGAGCGTTGATCACTCTTTGAGGAATAACGCCTTGTCGCGCAGGATGTGGTCATTGCCACGGCGACGGGTAAAACCAATGCGGTCGAAATATTCCAGGATCTGAATCGCCAGTTTGCGCCCCACATTCAGCGTATCGCGGAAATCCGCCGCGCTGGTCGAGCCGCGCGCTTCATCAAGATCGCGGATCATGCTGGCAAAAGTCACAATGCGATCGTTACGGTAATAACGATCTTTAACGATCGCCGTAATCAGCCCCTGTTGTGCCGCCTGGCGCAACAGGCCGCGCATCACCTGTTCATCGACGCCGATTTCACGGGCTAAATCCCGCACCCACCAGGGTTCGTCGCCAAACAGCGGCGCGGTTTTTTGCCACAACGGCGCCTGCTCGTCGCTGAAACCGGCTTTATGCTCCGGCAAGTGCAGCCAGCCGTGGTGGCTGTGGATATCGCCGCTCTCCCGCATGAGTTCAATCAGCGTTAATACCAGCGCTTCATCTTCCATCGGCAGCGCCATACGCCGCAGACGTTCGCGCCCAGGCCCCGGTTCCTCGCGGTGCTGTTCATGGTAAGTCGCCAGCGTGTCCAGCAGCTTGCGCTGCCAGCGTGCCGCCACAGGCGCATTAAGCAGGTTATCACCCGCGCGGATAAAACCGGGGTTATCGAGTAACGCCGCCAGACCGCTGCTGCTTAACTGACGCGCCCAGCCAAACGCGCGTAGATCCACCGCTCCACGCGATAAATGCACCGCCAGCGCCTGGGCATCATCTTTGGCCTGCGCCAGTTCACCAATCCACGCTAGGTAATCTGCCTTGCGTTTACCGCGACGCGGCGAGTTCAGCGTCACCACCCGCGCCCCCGCAAGCGTCGTGCGCGCGGAGATATCGCGCAGTACCAGCAGGTCGTTATCTGCCAGCCACAGCGGCGTATCAAGCACCAGTTCGGCAAGGCCATTTTCCAGCAGCGACACGCGTCCGGTAACGTGGCTGGCAGCATGGTGAATATGCAATGGCTGCCATTGCGTTAGTGGAACGTGGGTTTGCAGCGCGACAATCAGCCGCTCGGTGGGTTCGTCAGGCTGCTGCGACAACAACCAGTCACCGCGACTGAGCGCCTCTTTTTCCGCATCACCGGCAATGTTCAGCGCGATGCGTTGCCCGGCATGCGCGTGTTCAACAGGTTGATTCTGCGCATGCAACCCGCGCACGCGCATCGGTGTATTCGCCCCGGTCAGCCATAGCGTATCGCCTATGCGGACATCGCCGGAAAGCGCCGTTCCCGTCACCACCAGCCCCGCCCCTTTTACCGTGAAAGCACGATCGAGCGCCAGGCGGAAACGCTGATGTTCCGGATGCGCGCGTTCCGGCAACTGCAACAGATGTTCACGCAGCTCAGCAATGCCGCGCTGTTCCGTAGCGGCGGTAACAAACAGCGTCGCCTGCGGATAACCAAAAGCCTGGAGCGTGTTTTGTACTTCCGCGCGCACGTCGGCAATGCGCGCCTCATCCACGCGATCAGCTTTGGTTAGCGCCACTGTCAGCGCCGGGTTGCCGGTCAATTGTAAAATTGCCAGATGCTCGCGCGTCTGCGCCATGACGCCATCGTCACACGCCACCACCAGCAGCGCATGGTCAATGCCGCCAACGCCCGCCAGCATATTAGAGAGGAATTTTTCATGCCCAGGCACATCAATAAAACCCGGCACGCGGCCATCCGGCTGCGGCCAGTAGGCATAACCGAGATCGATGGTCATGCCACGTTTTTTCTCTTCCGGCAGGCGATCGGCATTCACGCCCGTAATCGCTTCAATCAGGGTGGTTTTGCCGTGGTCGACATGCCCGGCAGTGGCAATAATCATTTCAGCAACATCTCCAGCAAGCGGGATTCATCATCAACACAGCGACAGTCCAGCCACAGGCGACCATCGTAAATACGGCCAATCACCGGCTGCGGCAGCGCCCGCCACTGCGCAGCCAGCGCTTCCAGACGACGCCCACTGCCATCGCGCGGGGTAAAGGTCAATGCCGCGCCTGGCAGCCTGTCCACGGGCAGCGAGCCGCTACCAATTTGCGACAGGCAGGCTTCGACGCGCAGCTCAAATTCGCCATAACGCGCCGTCAACGCCGCGTACAGGCGCTGCGCCTGGTCGCGAATTTCCGCCTCCGGGCGGGTTAAGTAACGCAGCGTCGGCAGACTCTGGTCGAGTTTTTCCGGGTGCAGATAGAGGCGTAACGTCGCCTCCAGCGCCGCCAGCGTCATTTTATCCGCCCGCAACGCGCGTTTCAGCGGGTGCTGCTGGAGTTGCTCAATCAGCGCTTTTTTACCCACGATAATGCCCGCCTGCGGGCCGCCGAGCAGCTTATCGCCGGAGAAACTCACCAGGCTTACACCGGCAGCAATAAGTGCCTGCGGCATCGGTTCCTGCGGCAAACCGTAGCGGCTTAAATCGACCAGCGAACCGCTGCCGAGATCAACAATCACCGGTAGCGCATGCTCTTCACCCAGCGCCACCAGCTCCGCTTCATCCACCGCTTTGGTAAAGCCTTCGATATGGTAATTACTGGTGTGCACTTTCATCAGCAGCGCGGTGCTGTCGTTAATCGCCTGGCGATAATCTTTCGCATGCGTGCGGTTGGTGGTGCCGACTTCTTGCAGCACACAACCCGCCTGGCGCATCACATCCGGAATGCGAAACGCGCCGCCAATTTCCACCAGTTCGCCGCGCGACACCACCACTTCGCGACCAGCCGCCGTGGCCGCCAGCATCAGTAACACCGCTGCGGCATTGTTATTGACGATGCAGGCGTCTTCCGCGCCGGTTAGCTGACAGAGTAAATCCGCCAGCGCGCGATCGCGATGACCGCGCCCTGCGCCGTCGAGATCATATTCGAGCGTCACCGGCGAACCCATCACCTGGGTAACGGCATCGATGGCGGCCTGCGACTGCACCGCTCGGCCTAAGTTGGTGTGCAGCACCGTGCCGCTCAGGTTAAAGACCGGGCGCAGCGCGCGGCTGTCACTTTGTGCCAGCCGCTGTTGCGCCGCTGCCGCCCAGTTCTGGCTCCAGCCGGGTAATGTCTGCGCGTCGCGTATCTGCGCGCGCGCCTCGTCCTGAAGCTGGCGCAACGTTTGCGCTACGCGACTGTGGCCAAAAGTGGTTAATAAAGTGGCGAACGCCTCGTCACGTAACAGGCGATCGGTTGAAGGGATCTGGCTGTAAAGAGTAGTCATGAAAAGGCCTGGCTATGAGTTGCCCCCTCCCGTCAGGGGGTTTGACGTGAGGGGATTGTACCGTGACTTGCTCAGGCGAACATCATGCTTATCAAGCCTTCGGCGGTTCGGTGCGGGCGAAACTCTCGCGCTGGAACAGATTTTCCACCAGCTTTACCAGCAGTGGGCGATCAACACACCAGCCGGGGGAAACATGGCGGAAATTGAGGTAACTAATCGCGCAGGCGATTGCCACTGTCGCCAGATTCAAGTCGTCCACCCTCAGCGTGCCGTCTTTAAGATAATTTTCCAGCGCGTCCAGACCGCGCGAGACCTTTTCCCGCTGGCGTAACAACTCGGTTTCCGATTGCTGCTCAACCGGACGCGCCAGCTCGCGAACCGAGACCAGCGCCGCATCCATAATGCCGTCAGCCAGCGCTTCCAGTTGGCGAATTTTCAGTGCCGCTTTGCGATCGGTGGGCAGCATCGCCGGGGCGATATTTAGCAAATCAATGTATTCCGCGATGATCGGCGAGTCGTACCACACTTCGCCATCATCGGTTATCAGCGCCGGCACTTTGCCAAGCGGGTTGTACTGCGCCACGCTATTGACGGCGTTATAAGGCTGCTCATTGATAAATTCGAAGGTGATGCCCTTTTCCAGCAGGATCACCGAAATTTTGCGTACAAAAGGGCTGGTATAGCTGCCGATCAGTTTCATTGCCTTCTCCGTTTTCGCCAACAAAAATCTAAGTATGAACGAGCGGGCGCAGATTGTTTCATCAAGATGAAAACTTCTGCCGCTAACGTACGCATTGCCGCAGGCTGTGAAAGGAAGTTACAGGTTCTGCTGGTCGTCAAAAACACAGTTTGCTGGCGATCACATTCGGAAAAGTCCTGACGAAAATATCTTGTGATCTACATCACAAATACATAACAAACCATCGCGCATAAAATGTGAATAACATCACACTTACAGGCTCATAACGTTCAGATTTTACGCTTTGTTCTTTTTTTACACTGATTTTATGTGACAAATATCACACTAAATGGTGGCATACCCCCTACGTTAGTGTGATCTGAATCACACAAAGGCGCACCATCTGGACAGCTACGCGATTCGGTGCGAGATTTCGCCTCACAGATAACCCAGGTCCGGCTACCTCTGCCGCCACGTTAACAAAAAACCTCGGGCTTCCGGCCTGTGCGATAGCAAACATAAGAAGGGGTGTTTTATGTCATCCGATATCAAGATCAAGGTGCAAAGCTTTGGTCGTTTTCTCAGCAATATGGTGATGCCGAATATCGGCGCGTTCATCGCGTGGGGGATCATCACCGCATTGTTTATTCCTACAGGGTGGTTGCCGAACGAGACGCTGGCAAAACTCGTTGGCCCAATGATTACTTATCTGCTGCCGCTGCTCATCGGTTACACCGGTGGTCGTCTGGTGGGCGGCGATCGTGGCGGCGTAGTCGGCGCGATCACCACCATGGGCGTTATCGTTGGTGCGGATATGCCGATGTTCCTCGGCGCAATGATCGCAGGCCCGCTGGGCGGCTGGGCGATTAAACACTTTGATAATTGGGTCGACGGTAAGATCAAATCCGGTTTCGAAATGCTGGTGAACAACTTCTCCGCTGGCATTATCGGTATGATCCTCGCCATCCTGGCGTTCCTCGGCATTGGCCCTGCGGTTGAAGTGCTGTCCAAAGTTCTGGCGGCGGGCGTGAACTTCATGGTTGCGCACGAAATGCTGCCGCTGGCGTCTATTTTTGTTGAACCGGCGAAAATCCTGTTCCTCAACAACGCCATCAACCACGGTATCTTCTCACCGTTGGGTATCCAGCAATCGCATGACCTTGGCAAGTCCATCTTCTTCCTGATTGAAGCGAACCCGGGTCCGGGTATGGGCGTGCTGCTGGCGTATATGTTCTTTGGTCGCGGCAGCGCTAAACAGTCTGCTGGCGGCGCGGCTATCATCCACTTCCTGGGTGGTATCCACGAAATTTACTTCCCGTATGTGCTGATGAACCCGCGTCTGCTGCTTGCCGTTATCCTCGGCGGTATGACTGGCGTGTTCACCCTGAGCGTGCTGAACGGCGGCCTGGTTTCTCCGGCTTCTCCGGGTTCCATCCTGGCGGTGCTGGCAATGACACCAAAAGGCGCGTACTTCGCGAACCTGGCGGCTATCTTCGCTGCGCTGATTGTCTCTTTCGTTATCTCTTCCATCCTGCTGAAAACCAGCAAAGTGAAAGACGACGAAGATCTGCAAGAAGCGACCCGTCGTATTCACGAAATGAAAGCTGAGTCTAAAGGCGCAACCCCGCTGGCGGCAGGCGATGTGACCAACGACCTGAGCCATGTGCGTAAAATCATCGTCGCTTGTGACGCCGGTATGGGTTCCAGCGCCATGGGCGCGGGTGTGCTGCGTAAGAAAGTGCAGGATGCGGGTCTGACCAACATCTCTGTCACTAATAGCGCCATCAACAGCTTGCCGTCTGACGTTGACCTGGTGATTACGCACCGCGATCTGACCGAGCGCGCGATGCGCCAGGCGCCGCAGGCGCAACATATTTCGCTGACCAACTTCCTCGACAGTGGCCTGTACACCAACCTGACCGAACGTCTGGTTGCCGCACAGCGCCATAGCGACAATGAAGCTAAAGTCACCAGCAGCCTGCAAGATAGTTTCGATGCCCCGAACAGTAACCTGTTCAAACTGGGTGCAGAGAATATCTTCCTTGGCCGCACCGCGAGCAATAAAGAAGAAGCCATCCGCTTTGCCGGTGAACAGCTGGTCAAAGGCGGCTACGTTCAGCCGGAATACGTTGACGCGATGCTGGAACGTGAAAAACTGACCCCGACCTATCTGGGCGAGTCTATCGCGGTACCGCACGGCACCGTGGAAGCGAAAGATCGCGTGCTGAAAACCGGCGTGGTGTTCTGCCAGTACCCGGAAGGTGTCCGCTTCGGTGAAGACGAAGATGACATCGCCCGTCTGGTGATTGGCATCGCGGCGCGTAACAATGAGCACATCCAGGTCATCACCAGCCTCACCAACGCGCTGGATGACGAGACCGTGATTCAGCGTCTGGCGCACACCACCAGCGTTGAAGAAGTGCTGGCACTGCTCGGCAAATAATCGGTTTTCCTCCCTCTCCCCACGGGGAGAGGGCTAGGGTGAGGGGAAATATTTGCGGTTCCTCACCCCAGCCCTCTCGGGTAAAAACATTGATGAAGGTTAAGACTATGAAAGCATTGCATTTTGGCGCAGGTAATATCGGACGTGGCTTTATCGGCAAGTTGCTCGCCGACGCGGGGATTGAACTGACGTTCGCCGATGTGAATCAGGTGGTGCTCGACGCCCTTAATGCCCGTCATAGCTATCAGGTGCATGTGGTTGGTGAAAAAGAGCAGGTCGATACCGTCTCCGGCGTTAACGCGGTGAGCAGCATTGGCGACGAGGTTGTCGACCTGATTGCGAGCATTGATCTGGTGACCACGGCGGTCGGCCCGGTGGTACTGGAACGCATCGCCCCGGCTATCGCCAAAGGTCTGGCAAAACGTAAAGCGCAGGGCATTAACACACCGCTGAATATTATCGCCTGTGAAAACATGGTGCGCGGCACCACACAGTTGAAAGGGCATGTTTTCGCGGCGCTGGCTGACGCGGATAAAACCTGGGTTGAAGAGCATGTTGGCTTCGTGGATTCCGCCGTTGACCGTATTGTTCCGCCGTCTGCATCCGCCACTAACGATCCGCTGGAAGTGACGGTGGAAACTTTCAGCGAGTGGATTGTCGACAAAACCCAGTTCAAAGGCGCGCTGCCGAACATTCCGGGTATGGAATTAACTGATAACCTGATGGCATTTGTTGAACGTAAGCTCTTCACGCTGAATACCGGGCATGCTATAACCGCGTACCTTGGAAAGCAGACCGGCCATCAAACCATTCGCGACGCCATTCTGGATGGCAGCATCCGTGCGGTGGTGAAAGGCGCAATGGAAGAGAGCGGCGCGGTGCTGATCAAACGTTATGGCTTCGATGCCGACAAGCATGCTGCGTACATTCAGAAAATCCTGGGCCGTTTTGAAAACCCCTATCTGAAAGACGATGTTGAGCGCGTAGGTCGTCAACCGCTGCGTAAACTGAGCGCGGGCGATCGCCTGATCAAACCGCTGCTCGGCACGCTGGAGTACAACCTGCCGCACGCCAACCTGGTGAAAGGCATTGCCGCTGCCATGCATTACCGCAGCGAGCAGGATCCGCAGGCGCAGGAGCTGGCTCAGCTTATCGAAGAGAAAGGCCCGCAAGCCGCGCTGGCGCAGATTTCCGGCCTGGATGCTAACAGCCCGGTCGTTAACGAAGCCGTCAGCGCCTATAACACCAGGGCATGATGCCGACGATGGCGCGGGAAGCCCCGCGCCAGTTAACGAAATTGTCAGATATGCAGGCAATAATGGAAAAAACGCAGGCTTTCGAAAACCGTGTTCTCGAGCGTCTGAATGCTGGCAAAACCGTGCGAAGCTTTTTGATTGCCGCCGTTGAGTTGCTCAACGAAGCCATCAATATTCTGGTGTTGCAGGTATTTCGCAAAGATGACTACGCGGTGAAATACGCTGTAGAGCCGCTGCTTGACGGAGATGGACCGCTGGGCAATTTGTCCGTGCGTTTAAAGCTGATTTACGGTCTGGGTGTCATCTCCCGCCCGGAATATGAAGACGCCGAGCTTTTGATGGCGCTGCGTGAAGAGCTCAACCACGATGGCACAGAGTACGCGTTTACCGATGATGAGATCCTCGGGCCATTTGGCGAGCTGCACTGTGTTGCCGCCCTGCCGCCAACGCCGGTGTTTGATACCAGTGACGCAAGGCTTTTGGCCATGCAAAAACAGCGCTACCAGCAAGTCGTGCGTTCAACCATGGTGCTCTCTCTGACCGAGCTTATTTCCCGTATCAGCTTAAAAAAAGCATTCCAGAAATAACCTTCGCCATAAATACTGTATCCTTATCGTTTTACTCCCCAACGAATTGAGCCCCATGAAAGAAGTCGAAAAAAACGAAATCAAGCGTCTGAGCGACCGCCTCGACGCGATTCGCCACCAGCAGGCGGATCTCTCCTTAGTTGACGCCGCAGAAAAATACGCTGAGCTGGAAAAAGAGAAAACCACGCTGGAAAGCGAAATTGCCCGTCTGCGTGAGCAGTACACGCAAAAGCTGAGCAAAGAAGCGCAGAAACTGATGAAAATGCCGTTTCGCCGCGCCATCACCAAAAAAGAACAGGCCGATCTCGGCAAGCTGAAAAAAAGCGTCCGTGGTCTGGTGGTCGTCCACCCGATGACCGCGCTGGGCCGCGAAATGGGTCTTGATGCAATGACCGGCTTCGCTAACAGCGAGTTCTGATCCTCTCTTTAACCGCCCTGGCCGCCCGATAGCGCCAGGGTTGTTTAATTGGCCCTACCAATTACTGTTGTTCCTCTCCCTGGCTCACAAATCCATCAAATCCCGTCACAGATATATTGCTTGCTAGCAACATCTGGATAACCATTCGTTATCACAACCCCTACACAACCCAACTGGCAGGACCACTTTTACAAAACCTGTGACGCATAGCTAAGCGCAGACTTGCCGCTCGCCGGTTTTGGTGTGGTTCTCAGGAGACCTGCATGAATCTCTGGCAACAGAATTACGACCCGGCTGGCAACCTTTGGCTTTCCAGCTTAATTGCCTCGTTACCGATCCTGTTTTTCTTTTTTGCGCTGATAAAGCTCAAACTGAAAGGCTATGTCGCCGCCAGTTGGACTGTCGTCATCGCCCTTGGCGTGGCGCTGCTGTTTTACCATATGCCGCTCGATCACGCGCTGGCCTCGGTGGTGTATGGCTTCTTTTACGGGTTGTGGCCAATTGCGTGGATCATTATCGCCGCCGTTTTTGTCTACAAAATCTCGGTCAAAACCGGGCAGTTCGACATCATTCGCTCTTCGATTTTGTCGATTACCCCAGACCAGCGCCTGCAAATGTTGATTGTCGGCTTCTCTTTCGGCGCGTTTCTGGAAGGGGCTGCCGGCTTTGGCGCGCCGGTAGCCATTACCGCCGCGTTGCTGGTGGGCTTAGGTTTTAACCCGCTGTATGCTGCGGGCCTGTGTCTGATCGTTAACACCGCGCCGGTCGCCTTTGGCGCAATGGGTATTCCAATTCTGGTCGCCGGGCAGGTTACCGGGCTGGACAGCTTTGAAATCGGCCAGATGGTTGGCCGCCAGTTACCGTTCCTGACCATTATCGTGCTGTTCTGGATCATGGCGATTATGGATGGCTGGCGCGGCATAAAAGAGACCTGGCCGGCGGTGATTGTCGCGGGTGGCTCGTTTGCTATCGCCCAGTATCTGAGTTCCAACTTTATCGGCCCGGAACTGCCGGACATCATCTCGTCGCTGGTTTCGCTGGTCTGCCTGACGTTGTTCCTCAAGCGCTGGCGTCCGGTACGCATCTTCCGCTTCGGCGATATGGGCGCATCGCAGGTCGATCTCGATTTGAAACGCACCCAATACAGCGGCGGGCAGATCCTGCGCGCCTGGTCACCGTTCCTGTTTTTGACCGCCACCGTGACGCTGTGGAGCGTGCCGCCGTTTAAGGCGCTGTTTGCGCCTGGCGGTGCGCTGTATGACTGGGTGTTCACGGTTTCTGTACCGCATCTCGACAAGCTGGTCGCGCGGATGCCGCCGGTGGTTAGCGCCGCCACGCCTTATGCTGCGGTGTATAAATTTGACTGGTTCTCCGCCACCGGCACCGCCATTCTGTTCGCCGCCATGTTGTCGATTCTCTGGCTGCGCATGAAGCCGAAGGATGCCGTCACGACCTTTACCAGCACGCTACGTGACCTGGCGCTGCCGATTTACTCGATTGGTATGGTGCTGGCGTTCGCCTTTATCTCTAACTATTCCGGGCTGTCATCCACGCTGGCGCTGGCACTGGCGCATACCGGCAGCGCCTTCCCGTTTTTCTCGCCATTTCTCGGCTGGCTGGGCGTCTTCCTGACCGGTTCTGATACTTCATCCAACGCGCTGTTTGCCGCGCTGCAAGCAACCGCCGCGCAACAGATTGGCGTGTCAGATGTGCTGATGGTGGCGGCGAATACCACGGGTGGCGTTACCGGCAAGATGATTTCGCCGCAGTCGATCGCCATTGCCTGTGCGGCGGTGGGGCTGGTGGGCAAAGAGTCCGACCTGTTCCGTTTTACTGTTAAACACAGCCTGATTTTCACCTGCATGGTGGGGGTGATCACGACACTTCAGGCCTATGTACTGACCTGGATGATCCCATGAAAGTGTTACCCAGACGCCTGACAGACGAAGTTGCCGATCGTGTGCGGGCGCTGATTACTGAACAACAACTGGAAGCGGGCATGAAATTGCCCGCAGAACGCCAGCTCGCCGTACAGCTTGGCGTGTCGCGCAACTCGTTGCGTGAAGCGTTATCAAAACTGGTCAGCGAAGGCGTGCTGCTCAGCCGTCGCGGTGGCGGCACGTTTGTACGCTGGCAGCATGATGACTGGTCGGAGCAAAACATCGTCCAGCCGCTGAAAACGCTGCTGCATGATGATCCGGATTACAGTTTCGATATTCTTGAAGCGCGCCACGCCATTGAAGCCAGCACTGCCTGGCACGCGGCGATGCGCGCTACCGAGGCCGATAAAGAGAAAATTGTGCTGTGCTTTGAAGCCACGCAATCCGATGACCCGGATCTCGCCTCGCAGGCCGATGTGCGTTTCCATCTCGCCATCGCTGAAGCCTCGCATAACGTGGTGTTATTGCAAACCATGCGCGGGTTCTTCGACCTGCTGCAATCCTCGGTGAAACAGAGCCGCCAGCGCATGTATCTCGTTCCCCCCGTTTTTTCACAACTGACCGAACAGCATCAGGCGGTGATGAACGCCATTCTTGCCGGAGACGCCGATGGCGCGCGCCAGGCGATGATGGCGCACCTCGGCTTCGTGCATACCACGATTCGCAAATTCGATGAAGATCAAGCCCGCCAGGCACGCATCACCCGCCTGCCCGACGAGCAGCACATTCACTCCAGGGAGAAAAAAGCATGATTATTTCCGCAGCCAGCGACTATCGCGCGGCGGCTAAACGCATTTTGCCGCCGTTCTTGTTTCACTATATCGATGGCGGCGCGTATGCCGAATATACCCTGCGCCGTAACGTTGAAGACCTGTCCCAGGTGGCGCTGCGCCAGCGGGTGCTGAAAGACATGTCTGAACTGAGCCTCGAAACCACGTTGTTTAACGAAAAATTATCGATGCCGGTGGCGCTTGCCCCGGTTGGCTTGTGCGGTATGTATGCCCGGCGCGGTGAAGTGCAGGCAGCAGGCGCAGCGGATGCGAAAGGCATTCCGTTTACGCTCTCGACCGTTTCTGTCTGTCCGATTGAAGAGGTCGCGCCGACGATTAAGCGCCCGATGTGGTTCCAGCTATATGTGCTGCGCGATCGCGGCTTTATGCGTAATGCGCTGGAACGGGCGAAAGCCGCCGGTTGCTCAACGCTGGTATTCACCGTGGATATGCCAACACCTGGCGCGCGCTACCGCGATGCCCACTCCGGTATGAGCGGCCCGAATGCGGCGCTGCGCCGTTACCTGCAATCGGTGCTGCATCCGCAGTGGGCGTGGGATGTCGGCGTCAACGGGCGACCGCATGATCTGGGGAATATCTCCGCCTATCTCGGCAAACCGACCGGACTTGAAGATTACATTGGCTGGCTGGCGAAGAACTTTGACCCGTCGATTTCGTGGAAAGACCTGGAGTGGATCCGCGAATTCTGGGATGGCCCGATGGTGATCAAAGGGATCCTTGACCCGGAAGATGCCCGCGATGCGGTGCGCTTTGGCGCAGACGGCATTGTGGTTTCTAACCACGGCGGCCGCCAGCTTGACGGTGTGCTCTCTTCTGCCCGCGCGCTGCCGGCGATTGCCGATGCGGTGAAAGGTGATATCACCATTCTGGCCGACAGCGGCATCCGTAACGGGCTGGATGTGGTGCGCATGCTGGCGCTTGGCGCAGATTCTGTCCTGCTGGGACGCGCTTATCTGTATGCGCTGGCAACGCATGGTCGTAAAGGCGTGGCAAACCTGCTGGATCTGATCGAGAAAGAGATGCGCGTGGCGATGACGCTGACCAGCGCGAAATCGATTCGCGACATCAGTAAAGATTCGCTGGTACAGGGGCTGAACCAGTTGCCTGCCGCGCTCGCACCGTTGGCGCATGGCGACGCCGCCTAGAGAGTGCTATTCTGCCCCCGCTATTAAGGGGGCAGTATGTTAAACATCGTTTTATTCGAACCTGAAATCCCGCCAAATACCGGGAATATCATCCGCTTGTGCGCCAATACCGGTTTTCGTCTGCATATCATTGAACCGATGGGATTCACCTGGGACGACAAGCGTCTGCGTCGCGCAGGGCTGGATTACCATGAGTTCGCCGCGGTAAAACGCCATCACGATTACGCCGCGTTTGTCGAAGCCGAACAGCCGCAACGCTTATTTGCCCTCACCACCAAAGGCACGCCAGCACACAGCGCGGTGAGCTACCAGGACGGGGATTATTTGATGTTTGGCCCGGAAACGCGCGGCCTGCCAGCGACCATCCTTGACGCGCTGCCGCCAGAGCAAAAAATCCGCATTCCGATGATGCCGGACAGCCGCAGCATGAACCTGTCGAATGCGGTGTCGGTGGTGGTGTATGAAGCCTGGCGCCAGCTCGGTTACCCGGGCGCGGTACTGCGTAGCTGAAGGGGAATTAACGGATGACGGCACCATGTTATCCGACCTGCGGATAGCGATGCCTGTTATTACTGACGCATTTACTCTTCTGCGCTAACGGGCGAAGGCAGTTAAATACGGGCAGCGCGGAAAACTGGCGCGAACACAACATCCAGCGGGATTCTTCGCTTCGCGCCTCCTGCGGGTGTTCAACACGCTGTCGTGTTATGCGCCCTGCCCTGGTTCAGGCTGGCGGGAAAAATCGCCTGACAATTAAATCCCGTCGCCGTACTCGAACCCGTGGTTTATGCCGTTGAAGTGCTGATCCATATCCATTGACGGTTTATCGCTTTCCGGCTTACCGACAATTCGCGCCGGAACGCCTGCTGCCGTAGTATGCGGCGGCACCGGTTGCAACACCACCGAACCCGCGCCAATCTTCGCGCCGCGCCCCACTTCGATATTGCCGAGAATTTTGGCGCCAGCGCCAATCATCACTCCTTCGCGGATTTTCGGATGGCGATCGCCGCTGGTTTTGCCGGTCCCGCCGAGCGTGACCGATTGCAGAATCGACACGTCATCTTCAATAACTGCCGTTTCGCCCACCACAATGCCAGTGGCGTGGTCGAGCATTATCCCGCGGCCAATTCGCGCCGCCGGGTGAATATCCACCTGGAAACTGACCGATACCTGGTTTTGCAGGAAAATCGCCAGCGCCTCGCGGCCCTGCGTCCACAACCAGTGCCCAATACGGTATGCCTGTAGCGCGTGGAAACCTTTCAGATAGAGCAGCGGCGTCGAGTATTTATCCACCGCCGGGTCGCGCGTGCGCACGGCCTGAATATCACAGGCGGCGGAGGCGATCATTTCCGGGTCCGCGGCGTAGGCTTCTTCGACGACTTCACGAATAGCAATCGCTGGCATAATTGGCGAGGCAAGTTTGTTCGCCAGCATATAGCTCAGTGCGCTGCCAAGGTTTTCGTGCTTGAGTAATGTTGCGTGGTAAAAACTGGCCAGCATTGGCTCGCACTCCGCCAGTTCCCGGGCTTCGGCTTTGATATTTTTCCAGACCAGATCCAGTTCTTCACACGGCATTGCTTACTCCAGACGTGATAAGACGACAGGCTGGTCTGCGCCAGCCTTATCGTGAGTTCAAAAAGAGTCCCTGCGACTAAGGGGTTAGTGCTCTTCCTTGCGGGCACGACCTAATAGGGTCAATGCTGCCTCGCGCGCATTTTTTCCGCAATACAATACCTGATAAATTTCCTCGGTTATTGGCATTTCGACGCCAAACCGGTGCGCCAGCGCGCGCACTTCTTTGGTATTGCGGTAACCTTCGACCACCTGGCCAATCTTCTCCTGGGCGCTTTGCACATCCATGCCCTGGCCAAGCATCATGCCGAAGCGCCGATTACGCGACTGGTTGTCGGTACAGGTCAGCACCAAATCGCCTAAACCCGCCATGCCCATAAAGGTGGCCGGATCGGCACCGAGCGCCGCACCGAGACGCGACATTTCGGTCAGACCGCGGGTGATCAGCGCCGTACGCGCATTGGCGCCAAAGCCAATGCCGTCGGACATGCCAGCACCAATCGCAATGACGTTTTTCACCGCGCCGCCCAGTTGCACACCGATGAAATCCGGATTGCTGTAGACACGAAAACTTTTGCCGCAGTGAAGAAGCTGCTGTAAATCCTCGGCGAACTGGGGATCAGCAGAAGCGAGGGAA
Source organism: Kosakonia pseudosacchari (assembly GCF_900184035.1). GTDB lineage: Bacteria > Pseudomonadota > Gammaproteobacteria > Enterobacterales > Enterobacteriaceae > Kosakonia > Kosakonia pseudosacchari. The sequence continues at coordinate 188,010 of NZ_FXWP01000014.1, read as the reverse complement.
ATCGCCGTTGGCAGACCCGCCGCCAGCTCTTTGGCAAATGTCGGGCCGGAAATCACCGCCAGCGGAATATCCGGACCTAATATCTCGCGCGCCACCTCTTCGAGCAGACGCCCGGTTTCAGCTTCAAGCCCCTTTGTCGCCCAGACAATACGCGCGTCATCACGCATAAGCGGCTTAATTTGCGCTAACACATCGCCAAAGACGTGGCTTGGCACCACCACCAGGATATTACGGCTGGCGGAAAGCGCACGGGCAAGATCGCTCTCTAATTGCAGTGTGTCGGGGAAAGGCACATCGGGGAGGAACGCGGCGTTGCAACGGTCATGTTGCAGGGTCGCGATATGTTTGGGGTCATGGCCCCACAGTACAACCGGGTGGCCATTTCTTGCCAGCGTGATGGCAAGAGCGGTGCCGTAAGAGCCGGCACCGATCACAGTCATTGCAGCATTAAGTGCGTTCATCAGGCATCCTGATGTTGTTCGGCACCTTCGCCAGTCTGCTGTTGCAGGTAGTTCATGAACAGCGCATCAAAGTTCACTGGCGCAAGGTTCAGTTGCGGGAACGTACCGCGGGAAACCAGGCTGGTAATGCACTCGCGAGCATACGGGAACAGAATGTTCGGGCAGTATGCACCCAGGCAGTGTGCCATCTGCGTTCCTTCGATACCGTCGATAGAGAAGATACCGCCCTGCTGCACTTCGCACAGGAAGCCAGTTTCTTCGCCCAGAGAAGCGGTCACGGTAACGCGCAGAACCACTTCATAAACACCTTCCGCCAGCTGAGTGGAGGCCGTGTCGAGATCCAGTTTCACTTCCGGCTGCCACTCTTTCTGGAAGATATGTGGCGCATTCGGCGCTTCGAAAGAGATATCTTTCGTGTAGATACGCTGAATCTGGAAAGTCATTTCGGTGTTGTTTTGTTCAGACATGAGTGAATAACCCTTTAGTGTTGTAGTGCTCTAAAAGCATTAACGCAACAGCGGATCCAGCCCGCCACGCGCGTCCAGCGCATATAAATCGTCGCAGCCGCCAATGTGCTGCGCATCAATAAAAATCTGCGGAACCGTCGTACGGCCACTACGTTGAATCATCTCTTCGCGTTTTACCATGTCGCCATCGATCGGCAGCTCAGCAAAAGCGACGCCTTTGCTGCTCAACAGCGCTTTTGCACGGTGGCAAAACGGGCAAGTCGCTTTCGTGTAGATCTCAATATTGGCCATATCTCTTCTCCGATGTTTACCCGTGGGTAAATTATTTACCGCGAACTAACGGCAGGTTTTCGCCCATCCAGCCAGAGATGCCGTCTTTCAGCACAAAGACCTTCTCGAAACCGGCTTTCACCAGCTCGTTCGCCGGGGTCTGGGCCTGCATGCCGGTACCATCAACAACGATAATCGGCGCGCTTTTGTGTTTTTCAAGCTCACCTACATTATTGGCTTTGATCTCGTTTGGCAGCAAATTCACCGCGCCTGCGATGTGACCTTTACGGAAATCATCACGCTGGCGTAAGTCCACTACCACGGCATCTTCTTTATTAATGAGGCGCGTAGCTTCGCCGCGAGAAATCACTTTCACTTTAGACGCAATGCCCTTGAAAGTGGTAAACAGCACAGCACCGAATAACGCAATCCAGGCGATACACAGGATTGGGTTGCGGCCAATAAATTGCATAATTTCTTGCATCTGGGGTTACAACTCCGGACTTAGTGATTAAAAACCAGCAAGGAGTATACCTGCGCAGTGGGGCAAATACAGCCAGCGAGCGCGACGGAATGCATTTTCTGCGGAGTGTTACAAAAAAAATAAAGCGTCGCCGCGCAAACAAGGGGTTGGTCAGCCGCTTTCTTTGATCTTCTGCGGCTATTTTATCGATTCAGCTGTAGTAAAATTACGCAAATTTTTTTGTCTTCTGAGCATGAGGTTGTCGCAATGTCGGTTTCTAAAAAACCTATGGTACTGGTGATTCTGGATGGCTACGGCTACCGTGAAGACCAGCAGGATAACGCTATTTTCAACGCCAAAACCCCGGTAATGGACAAACTGTGGGCAACCCGCCCGCATACGCTGATTGACGCGTCAGGTCTCGAAGTCGGCCTGCCGGATCGCCAGATGGGCAACTCCGAAGTCGGCCACGTTAACCTGGGCGCAGGACGTATTGTTTACCAGGATCTGACTCGCCTGGATAAAGAGATTAAAGAGCGCACTTTCTTTAGCAACCCGGTGCTGGCCGGTGCGGTAGACAAAGCGGTTGCCGCTGGCAAAGCCGTGCACATTATGGGTCTGCTCTCCGCAGGCGGCGTGCACAGCCATGAAGACCACATTCTGGCGATGGTGGAACTGGCTGCAGAACGCGGCGCGGAAAAAATCTATCTGCACGCTTTCCTTGATGGTCGCGACACACCGCCGCGCAGCGCAGAATCTTCCCTGAAAAAATTCGAAGACAAGTTCGCCGCGCTGGGTAAAGGCCGTGTTGCGAGTATCATTGGCCGCTATTTCGCCATGGATCGCGACAACCGCTGGGATCGCGTGGAACAAGCTTACAACCTGATGACCGAAGCCAAAGGCGAGTTCACCTTTGATAGCGCCGTTGCGGGTCTGCAAGCGGCTTACGCTCGCGATGAGAACGACGAATTCGTCAAAGCCACCGTCATTCGCGCCGCAGGCCAGCCTGATGCGGCAATGGAAGATGGCGACGCGCTGATTTTCATGAACTTCCGCGCCGACCGCGCACGCGAAATTACCCGTGCGTTCGTTAACGCAGATTTCGACGGTTTCGCGCGTAAGAAAATCGTTAAGCTGGGCGATTTCGTCATGCTGACCGAATATGCCGCCGACATCAAAACCGCCGTCGCCTATCCACCCGCTTCTCTGGCGAACACGTTCGGTGAGTGGATGGCGAAACACCATAAAACCCAGTTGCGTATTTCCGAAACGGAAAAATATGCCCACGTCACGTTCTTCTTTAACGGCGGCGTAGAAGAGCCATTCCCGGGCGAAGACCGTATTCTGATCAACTCGCCGAAAGTGGCGACTTACGATCTGCAACCGGAAATGAGCTCCGCAGAGCTGACCGAGAAACTGGTGGGTGCGATCACCAGCGGTAAATACGACACCATTATTTGTAACTATCCGAATGGCGATATGGTTGGTCATACCGGCGTGTTTGAAGCCGCTGTCGCCGCTGTAGAAGCGCTGGATCATTGCGTTGCAGAGGTGAGCAAAGCGGTGGAATCCGTTGGTGGCCAGATGCTGATCACCGCCGACCACGGTAACGCGGAACAGATGCGTGACCCGTCAACCGGTCAGGCGCACACCGCGCATACCAACCTGCCGGTGCCGCTGATCTATGTCGGCGACAAAGCGCTGAAAGCCGTTTCCGGCGGTAAACTTTCCGACATCGCGCCGACGATGCTGGCGCTGATGGGCATGGAAATCCCGCAAGAGATGACTGGTAAGCCGCTGTTCATCGTGGAATAATCGCTCCCCATGAGGGGAAAGGCGATTTTTTCAATTACATGGGTCGGGATCCGACCCTTTCTTTGCGCCAGCGCACTCAGCGCTGGCGCATTGCTGTGCGCCGTTTCCGCCCACGCGGACGATCGCGATCAGCTCAAATCTATTCAGGCCGATATCGCTGAAAAAGAGCGCGCGGTACGCCAGCAACAACAGCAACGCGCGGGCCTTCTTGCCCAGTTAAAGGCACAGGAAGAAGCCATCTCTGCCGCCACTCGCCAGTTACGGGAAACGCAAAACACCCTCGCCCAGCTCAATAAGCAGATCGCCGAGATGAACGCCTCGATTGCCAAACTGGAACGTCAGCGCACCACGCAGGAACACAACCTCGCGGCACAGCTTGATGCGGCGTTCCGTCAGGGGCCACACACCGGGATCCAACTGATTTTAAGCGGTGAAGAGAGCCAGCGCGGCCAGCGTTTGCAGGCCTACTTTGGTTATCTCAACCAGGCGCGACAGGAAACCATCGCGCAGTTGAAACAGACGCGCGAAGAGGTCGCCACGCAAAAATCCGAGCTGGAAGAGAAGCAGAGCCAGCAACAAACGCTGCTGTATGAGCAAAAAGCGCAGCAGGCCAAACTTGAACAAGCGCGCAGTGAGCGGCAGAAAACCCTTTCTGGTCTGGAATCGTCCATTCAGGAAGGTCAACAACAGCTCAGCGAAATGCGCGCCAACGAATCTCGCTTGCGCGATCGCCTCGCCCGTGCGGAAGCGGCCGCCAAAGCCCGTGCCGAACGTGAAGCCCGCGAAGCGCAAGCGGTGCGTGACCGCCAGAATGAAGCCAGCCGTAAAGGCACCACCTATAAACCTACCGAGAGCGAACGCTCGCTGATGTCCCGCACCGGCGGTTTAGGCTCGCCGTCAGGCCAGGCCGTCTGGCCGGTTCGCGGCCCGTTGCTGCACCGTTATGGCGAACAACTGCAGGGTGAGCTACGTTGGAAAGGGATTGTTATCGGCGCGTCTGAAGGCAGCGAAGTGAAAGCCATCGCGGATGGACGTGTGATCTTAGCCGACTGGCTGCAAGGCTATGGTCTGGTGGTGGTGGTTGAACACGGCAAAGGCGACATGAGCCTTTACGGTTACAACCAGAGCGCGCTGGTGAGCGTAGGCACCCAGGTTCGCGCCGGTCAGCCGATAGCCCTCGTAGGGAGCAGTGGCGGTCAGGGCCGGCCTTCACTCTATTTCGAAATTCGCCGTCAGGGTCAGGCGGTCAATCCACAACCGTGGTTGGGAAGATAAGGTTTGCTTCAATTTCGTCGTATTGTTTTGACGCTCGCCAGTGTGCTGGCGTTTTCCGTTCCGGTATTCGCCGGGAAACTGGCCATCGTCATCGACGATTTCGGCTACCGTCCACAAACTGAAAACCAGGTGCTGGCCATGCCGCAGGCGATCTCTGTCGCGGTGCTGCCCAATGCAACGCATGCGCGGGAAATGGCGACCAAAGCGCACAACAGTGGGCATGAAGTGCTGATCCATCTTCCAATGGCACCGCTGAGTAAACAGCCGCTGGAAAAAGACACGCTGCGCCCGGAGATGAGCAGCGCAGAGATTGAGCGCATCATCAGCGATGCAGTGAACAACGTGCCGTATGCCGTCGGGCTGAACAACCATATGGGCAGCGCCATGACGTCAAGCCTGTTTGGCATGCAGAAAGTGATGCAGGCACTGGAGCGTTACAACCTCTATTTCCTTGACAGCATGACTATCGGCAATAGTCAGGCGCTGCGCGCCGCTTCCGGCACCGGGGTGAAAGTCATTAAGCGCAAGGTGTTCCTCGACGATACGCAAAACGAAGGCGATATCCGCCGTCAGTTTGACCGCGCCGTACAGTTAGCGCGCCGCAACGGTTCCGCCATTGCGATTGGTCATCCACATCCCGCTACCGTTCGCGTGTTACAGCAAGCGCTCTCAAGCCTGCCTGCCGATATTACGCTGGTGCGCCCAAGCGACCTGCTCAATGAACCGCAGACAGATACCTCAACGCCCAACGCCACGCCGCCAGGTGGCACTGTTCAGCCACCGCGTAATCCGTTCCGCGGCGTAAAACTGTGTAAAGCGAAGCATAAACCGGAACCGGTATATGCCAGCCGCTTCTTTAGCGTAATCAGTGAAAGTGTTGGCGAGAGTACGCTGGTGCGTTATATGCAGAATCAGTGGCAAGGGTGGAAAACAACCCACCCTTAAGCATTAAAAAGGCGCCCACAGGCGCCTTTTTCGTCATTAATCCCAGCTCAGAATCACTTTGCCGGACTGCCCCGAGCGCATCGCGTCGAAGCCCTGCTGGAACTCATCAATGCTGAAACGGTGGGTAATGATCGGGGAAAGATCCAAGCCAGACTGGATCAGCGCGGCCATCTTATACCAAGTTTCAAACATCTCACGACCGTAAATCCCTTTGATAAACAGCCCCTTAAAGATGACCTTAGTCCAGTCGATAGACATATCGGACGGCGGAATACCCAGCATCGCAATACGGCCACCGTGGTTCATGGTGTCGAGCATCGTACGGAACGCAGGCGGCGCGCCGGACATCTCCAGACCCACGTCGAACCCTTCGGTCATGCCCAGGTCTGCCATCACATCCGCCAGATTCTCTTTGGCGACGTTAACCGCGCGGGTCACACCCATTTTGCGCGCCAGATCGAGGCGGTACTCATTCACATCGGTGATCACCACATGACGTGCGCCAACGTGTTTTGCCACTGCCGCGGCCATAATACCAATCGGGCCTGCGCCGGAGACCAGCACATCTTCGCCGACTAAATCAAAGGAGAGCGCCGTGTGCACCGCGTTACCAAACGGATCGAAAATCGACGCCAAATCATCAGAAATATTGTCGGGGATTTTGAAAGCGTTGAACGCCGGGATCACCAGGTATTCAGCAAAACAGCCCGGACGGTTAACGCCAACTCCCGTGGTGTTACGGCACAGGTGCGTACGCCCGGCGCGGCAGTTACGGCAGTGGCCGCAGGTAATGTGGCCTTCACCGGAAACGCGATCGCCAATTTTAAAACCCTTCACTTCCTGGCCGATGCCCACTACTTCGCCGACATATTCATGACCGACCACCATCGGCACAGGAATGGTTTTTTGCGACCAGTCGTCCCAGTTGTAGATATGCACGTCAGTACCGCAAATCGCGGTTTTACGAATTTTAATCAGCAGATCGTTATGACCAACGTCCGGCTCCGGTACGTCGGTCATCCAGATGCCTTCTTCCGCTTTCAGTTTGGATAACGCTTTCATTTCACGCCCTCAGGCAATCACACTCAGTTGTTTACCAATGCGGGTAAAGGCAGCTACCGCACGTTCAATTTGTTCAGGCGTATGCGCCGCAGACATCTGCGTACGGATGCGCGCCTGACCTTTCGGCACCACCGGGAAGAAGAAACCGGTGACGTAAATCCCCTCTTTTTGCAGCTCGCGTGCGAAGTTCTGCGCCACTACCGCATCGCCCAGCATCACCGGGATAATCGCGTGATCGGCACCTGCCAGCGTAAAGCCTGCGGCAGACATTTTTTCGCGGAACAGACGGGCATTTGCCCACAGGCGATCGCGCAGTTCAGCACCGGATTCCAGCATTTCCAGCACCTTAATGGATGCCGCCACAATGGCGGGTGCGAGTGAGTTGGAGAAGAGATACGGGCGGGAACGCTGACGCAGCCACTCCACTACCTCTTTACGCGCAGCGGTGTAACCGCCGGACGCGCCGCCAAGCGCTTTGCCCAGCGTGCCGGTGATGATGTCTACGCGCCCCATCACGTCGCAATATTCATGTGTGCCGCGACCATTCGCGCCAACAAAACCGACGGCGTGAGAGTCATCGACCATTACCAACGCGTCATATTTATCCGCCAGATCGCACACGCCTTGCAGGTTAGCGATCACGCCATCCATGGAAAACACGCCGTCAGTCGCAATCAGCACATGACGCGCCCCCGCTTCACGCGCCTCTTTCAGGCGGGCTTCCAGCTCCTGCATATCGTTGTTGGCATAGCGGTAGCGCTTCGCTTTACACAAACGTACACCGTCGATGATGGAAGCATGGTTCAGCGCGTCGGAAATGATGGCGTCTTCCGCGCCGAGCAGCGTTTCAAACAGGCCGCCATTCGCGTCGAAGCAGGAGGAATAAAGAATGGAATCTTCCATGCCGAGGAAGTCGGCCAGCTTCTTCTCCAGCACTTTGTGGCTGTCCTGCGTGCCGCAGATAAAGCGCACCGACGCCATGCCGAAGCCGTGGCTGTCCATGCCGGTTTTCGCCGCAGCAATCAAATCAGGGTGGTTAGCAAGGCCAAGATAGTTATTGGCGCAGAAGTTAATGACATGGCCCGCGTTCGCCACGGTGATATCAGCCTGCTGGGCCGACGTGATAATGCGTTCTTCTTTAAACAACCCTTCCGCCCGCGCGGTTTCCAGGTCGTTCGTTAACTGTTTATAAAAATCCCCACGCATCGCAATTCTCCAGACTGGGCAAATTTCGGCACATATTACCGAAAGGTATACGGTGATACGAGATGACACAGCATCCATTCTTCATTTTGTAGCATAAATCACGCATAGCCATATCGTTCACTGGGTGAATGGCTGAAGGGTCGTCAATGTGATGATATGATAAGAGACATTAGTGTCTGAGATCGTCTCAACGCTCCACTTTTCAAAGGTACAGTTATGATCATCGTGACCGGCGGCGCGGGTTTTATCGGTAGTAACATCGTTAAGGCCCTGAATGATAAAGGCATCACCGACATTCTGGTGGTGGACAACCTGAAAGACGGCACCAAATTCGTCAATCTGGTTGACCTGCACATTGCCGACTACATGGATAAAGAAGATTTCCTGATCCAGATTATGTCTGGCGAAGAGTTCGGTGATATTGAAGCGGTATTCCACGAAGGCGCATGCTCTTCCACCACCGAGTGGGATGGCAAGTATATGATGGATAACAACTATCAGTACTCCAAAGAGCTGCTGCATTACTGCCTGGAGCGTGAAATCCCGTTCCTGTACGCCTCGTCCGCCGCCACTTACGGCGGGCGTACGTCGGACTTTATTGAATCCCGCGAATATGAAAAGCCGCTCAACGTCTACGGCTACTCAAAAATGCTGTTCGACGAGTATGTGCGCGGCATCCTGCCGGAAGCGAACTCGCCGATCGTCGGTTTCCGCTACTTCAATGTGTATGGCCCGCGCGAAGGGCATAAAGGCAGCATGGCGAGCGTGGCCTTCCACCTCAATACCCAGTTGAACAACGGTGAAAGCCCGAAACTGTTCGAAGGCAGCGAAAACTTCAAACGCGATTTCGTCTACGTGGGCGATGTCGCGGCGGTCAACCTGTGGTTCTGGGAAAACGGTGTTTCCGGTATCTACAACCTGGGTACCGGTCGCGCGGAATCTTTCCAGGCCGTTGCCGATGCGACGCTGGCCTTCCACAAAAAAGGCAGCATTGAATACATTCCGTTCCCGGACAAACTGAAAGGCCGCTACCAGGCGTTTACCCAGGCGGATCTGACTAACCTGCGCGCGGCAGGTTACGACAAACCGTTTAAAACCGTCGCCGAAGGCGTAACCGAGTATATGGCCTGGCTGAACCGCGACGCGTAAGTATGAAAATTTTGGTCATTGGCCCGTCCTGGGTCGGCGACATGATGATGTCGCAGAGTCTTTATCGCACGCTTAAAGCGCGCTTTCCCCAGGCGATAATCGATGTGATGGCACCCGCGTGGTGCCGTCCACTTTTATCACGCATGCCGGAAGTCAACGAAGCGATCCCGATGCCGCTTGGTCACGGTGCGCTGGAAATTGGCGCACGCCGTAAGTTGGGCCACAGCCTGCGCGAGCGCCGTTATGACCGCGCCTACGTGCTGCCCAACTCGTTTAAATCCGCGTTAGTGCCCTTTTTCGCCAATGTGCCACACCGTACCGGCTGGCGCGGTGAAATGCGTTACGGCCTGCTCAATGACATTCGCACGCTGGATAAACAAGCCTGGCCGCTGATGGTAGAGCGCTATGTCGCGCTGGCATATGACAACGGTGTGATGCGCTCGGCGCAGGATCTGCCGCAACCGCTGCTGTGGCCGCAGTTGCAAGTTAACGACAGCGAAAAATTACAAGTTTGCGCGACGTTTGATATTTCAGCAGAACGCCCGCTGATTGGTTTTTGCCCCGGCGCAGAGTTTGGCCCCGCGAAACGCTGGCCGCACTACCATTACGCAGAGCTGGCAAAGCAACTGATTGATGAAGGCTACCAGGTGCTGCTGTTTGGTTCGGCGAAAGATCACGAAGCGGGCAACGAGATCCTGGCTTCGCTCAGCACCGAGCAGCAAGCCTGGTGCCGCAATCTGGCCGGTGAAACGCAGCTGGAACAAGCCGTTGTGCTGATTGCCGCCTGTAAAGCGGTCGTTACCAATGATTCCGGTTTGATGCATGTCGCCGCCGCGCTTAATCGTCCGCTGGTGGCGCTTTACGGTCCAAGCAGCCCGGATTTCACCCCGCCGCTGTCGCACAAAGCGCGTGTGATCCGCCTGATTTCCGGCTACCACAAAGTGCGCAAAGGCGACGCCGCTGAAGGGTATCACCAGAGTCTGATCGATATTACCCCGCAGCGCGTGCTGGAAGAGTTGAACGCGCTGTTGCTGGACGCGGAAGGATAACCGATGCGGGTATTGATCGTTAAAACCTCGTCGATGGGCGATGTGCTGCATACGCTGCCCGCGCTCACCGATGCCGCACAGGCGATTCCCGGCATCCGCTTTGACTGGGTTGTAGAAGAGGGTTTCGCCCAGATCCCCGCCTGGCATGCCGCCGTTGAGCGCGTTATCCCGGTGGCGATCCGCCGCTGGCGCAAAGCCTGGTTTTCCGCGCCGATTGCTGCTGAGCGTAAAGCCTTTCGCGAAGCGGTGCAGGCCGGACAGTACGACGCGATTATTGATGCGCAAGGGCTGGTGAAAAGCGCCGCGCTGGTCACCCGGCTGGCGCATGGCGTGAAGCACGGTATGGACTGGAGTACCGCGCGCGAACCGCTGGCGAGCCTGTTTTATAATCGCCGTCACCACATTGCTAAACAGCAACACGCTGTTGAGCGCACCCGCGAGTTGTTCGCCAAAAGCCTCGGTTATACCAAACCACAAACGCAGGGCGATTACGCCATTGCCCGCCACTTTGCCGTCGCGGACGCGTCGCATTCGCCCTATGCCGTGTTCTTACACGCCACCACCCGCGATGATAAGCACTGGCCGGAAGCGCACTGGCGCGAGTTACTTAATTTGCTGGCAGATAGCGGTTTACGCATCAAGCTTCCGTGGGGCGCGCCGCATGAAGAAGCCCGCGCGAAACGGCTGGCGCAAGGGCTGGATTTTGTCGACGTTTTGCCGCGGATGAGCCTTGAGAATGTGGCACGAGAACTGGCAGGCGCGCGGTTTGTCGTCTCGGTCGATACCGGTTTAAGCCATCTTACCGCTGCGCTGGACAGGCCGAACATCACGCTTTATGGCCCAACGGATCCCGGTCTTATCGGCGGCTACGGAAAAAACCAAACCATTTGCCGCCCGGAAAACTCTTCGCAACTGAGCAGCCTTTCTGCCGCTGCGGTTTATCGCCAATTACAGCCTTTGCTGGCAGCTGAGCGTGTCCATGTCTGATTTCTTCTCACCCGAACGCCCGCCGAAACGGGTGCTGATTATCAAGTTGCGTCACCACGGTGATGTCTTGCTGACCTCGCCCATGTTTACCGTACTGAAGAAAAACTGGCCCGGCGTCGAAGTGGATGCACTGGTATATGACGATACTCAGGCGATGTTGACCAACCATCCTTATATCGATCAAGTACATACCATCGGGCGCAAATGGCGCAAACAGGGCTGGTTAAAGCAGTTAAGCCTCTATCGCGGCCTGCGCAACCGGCTAAAAGCGCGCAATTATGATGTGCTGATAAACCTCACCGAACACTGGCACGGGGCGCGACTGGCGCGCAAGCTGAAACCTCGCGTCTCGGTGGGTTTCAAGCCGGATAAACGCGGCGGCCTCGCCCGCTGGCGTTGGGTGAAATCCTTCACCACACTCTATCCGGCAATCCAGGATAACAGCCGCCATATGGTGGAAGTGAACCTGGATGCCCTGCGCCGCATTGGTATCCACCCGGCCAGCGCAGAGGACAAACGCACGTTGTTTACGCCAGGCGAGGAAGCGGAAAACACCATTTTGCAAAAACTGGCGGGCTTTGGCCTCGCCAGCAAATCCTACATTCTGGTGCACCCGACATCGCGCTGGATGTTCAAAGCCTGGCAAATCGACAAGCTGGCAGCGACTATCGACACGCTGGCAGCCCGTGGCTTACCGATCATTCTCTCTGCCGCGCCGTCGAAAGAGGAGAGCGATTATATGGATAAGCTGCGCGCCGCACTGACACAACCGGTGTTTGATCTAAGCGGGCAGTTGAATCTGAAAGAGCTTGGCGCGTTGATGAAACATGCGCGGCTCTACTTCGGCGTCGATTCGATGCCAATGCATCTGGCCAGCGCCGTAGGAACGCCCACCGTCGCTATTTTTGGCCCGACGGGCGCTATCAAATGGGCACCGTGGGGCGTCTCTTATCGGGTGATCACTGCCGGTTTCACCTGCCAGCCTTGCGGCAAAGCAGGCTGCGGCGACAGCCAGGTTTCTGATTGCATTACCGCCATTACGCCTGCGCAAGTGCTCGGCGCGATTGATACCTTATTGCTGGAAAACCCCGCATGAAGCTGGCTATCGTCAGACAAACCTATAACCCGAACGGCGGCGCAGAGCGTTTCGTTTCCCGCGCCTTAAATGTGCTGGCGCAGGACACATCACTGGATGTCACGCTGATTGCCCGCGAATGGGAAAACGCCGCTGGCTGGCACACCCTGACGGTCAATCCACCGTTTCGTAACCGCAAAATGCGCGAAGCGGGTTTTGCTGACGCGGCGGCGGCGCACTTTGCCGATTTCGATATTGTGCAAAGCCATGAGCGCATTCCCGGTGCGACCATTTTCCGTGCCGGAGACGGCGTACATGCCACCTGGCTTGAGCAATACAGCCGCATTCTGTCACCGCTAAAACGCTGGTCGCAGAATTTCAGCCCCTATCACCACTACATTTTGCAGGCGGAGCGCCAGATGTTCGCTCACCCTGCGCTGCGCACGGTTATCTGTAATTCGCGGATGGTGCGCGATGATATCGCCCGCCGTTTTCAATTGCGCGACGACCAATTGACGGTGATTTATAACGGCGTCGATACCGCCCATTTCCACCCCAGCGTGCGTGAATTGTCCCTGCGAACGGCGCTGGCAATTCCTGCCGATGCGCCGATGCTGGCGTATGTCGGTTCCGGTTTTACCCGCAAAGGCGTCGCGACGGCGCTGCGTGCGATTGTCGCGCATCCGTCCGTCTGGCTGCTGGTAGCGGGTCGCGATAAACACGCCCGTAAGTTTGAAAAGCTGGCACGCCAGTTGGGCGTGGCGAAGCGTGTGCGTTTTCTTGGCCCGGTGGCGGATATTCGCCAGGTCTACGGTTCGGCGGATGCGCTGATCCTGCCAACGCTCTACGATCCGTTCCCGAACGTCTGCGTTGAAGCGTTGGCTTGCGGGCTGCCGCTGTTTACCAGCCCAGGCTGCGGCGCTGCCGAATGGGTGGTCGAAGGGGAAAACGGCTGGGTGCGCGATGCGCTGGACAGCGAGGGTTACAGTGCGTCTGTCGGTGAGTGGCTGGCCGGCCGTGCGCGCGGCGTGGATTATGCGGCGGCGGCGCGCGCCACCGCAGAACCCTGGACGCTGGATCGAATGGCCCAGGAGTTGCAGGCGCTTTACCGCGACCTGGTGTGCTGAGCGGCGTCGTCGAACACCTTTTCCATCGCCGCCAGCATACATTCACGCGTTAAATGCGCGCACAGGTAATCATAACCCTGTTGCGCCAGCGTATCGCGTAGCGCGGCGTCGCCAGCCAGGCGAACAATCGCGCCGCGCAGAGCTTCCACGTCACGCTGCGCCACCAGCAAGCCGGTTTGTTCATTGATAATGGCATCCGCCGTGCCCCCCGCATCTGTGGCGATAGTCGCGATGCGGCAAGCCAGCGATTGCAGTACGCCTTGCGGTACACCTTCCATATCGTGCGACGGACTTAACGCAATATCGAACGCCGGAAACCACTGCGAAGGATTGCTTTGATGGCCCGCCATCACCACGCGATCCTGCAAACCAAGCTGCACGATTTCCTGTTCCAGCGTCGCCCGATGCGGCCCTTCACCGACAATCGCCAGTTTGATCGCCGGGTCGTTAATTTGCGCCAGCGCTTTGAGCAGCACGCTATGCCCTTTGTTCGGGCGCAAATGGGACACCACACCCAGCCACAGGGCATCCTGCGCTAACCCGCACAGTTCACGCGCAGCCGTTTTATCAGCAGGATGAAAACGCCGGGTATCAACACCGCTTGGCACCGAGGTGGTTTGTTCCAGCGGTACGCCGATGTCGACCATCTGATAGCGCAGCGCTTCTCCGGTACTGACGATATGCGCGCAGGCACGGCGGAACAGCCAGCGCGTGGTCCAGTTATTGCGCGGCGTACCGGAAGCGTGGCGGGTACGTACCAACGGCACCGGGCGTGACAGCGTGAGGTTCGCCAGCGCCACCAGCCAGGTATCGGCGGAATTATGGCTATTAATCACATCAATACTATCGCGGTTCGCGCGCAACCAGCGGCGCAGCGCAAGCAGGTTGGCGATATTCTTGCGTTTCAGCGGCATGGTCACCACCGTTAGCCCGGCATCGCTCGCCATCTGGTGCAGCGGCGCAGTTTCTGGACACAGGATAGTCACCTGATGGCCGCGCTCCAGCATGCCTAACGACTCATTGATAATCCGCAGCGGCTGCCCGCCTTTCCCGCCATCTGCTTCGGTGTGAACAATATGCATAGATTTCCTGTAACCTGGCTTACAGACGCCAAAATTGGGGGCATTATATACGTCGGGAGCACCGAAGTGCACGGCGAGCGATTTCCAGAAGAAAACCCTGATTACAAAGAAGCCACTTCTTAACATAATTTTTCTGTGGTAGTTTTCCTCCGCTTCATCACACTACCCAAGCGATCCAGGGGAGTGCATTCTGGAGCGTTAATTTGCCGATAAGGCCACGAACTTATTAATCAGCCTGAGAATTATGACTAAAACTCGCACTTTTTTGGCAGGGATCCTGGTCCTGTTTACCCTCGCTTTGTGTTTTGTCTGGCCAATGCCTAACGGTCAATTACCTTTCCACAGAAATGGGTTCATCTATCCGGTTATCGCGCTTTCACTCGGCCTGTTTTTCACCTCTCCCCAGGCTCGCACTCAGTTGCACGGTAAACAGTTGCGCTTTGTCCTTTATACGCTTGGTGCGTTAACACTGTTCCTGCTGATCAACGGCTTGTTTGTTGCGCCAGATTTGAAAGAGATGATCGGCACCTGGGACGGGCAATGGGTACGTCCCGCACTACTTTTCTGTGCGGGTATCGTGCTGCTGCCAGCCGTACAATCGGCGTTTCCCAATTTTTCTGCTGCCCGGCTATTTACGTTGATTGTGCTCTCTTTCTGGGGCGTCATTCTCATTCACTTGCTGGATACGGTTTGGCTTTACTGGCGTGATGGTGTGATCCATTGGGGTGAGACGCGTATTGTGTTTAACCGCACGCGCATGAGTTTCCAGATCAATATGATCACCGGTTTTATTCTGGCAGAGTTGTTGGCGCGCGGTTTAATGCACCAGCGTTTTCTGCGCCTGAGCACACCGGTGCTGGGGTTGCTACTGCTGTCGAACCTCGTCTGTACCGCATTAGTGGATACACGCTGGGGGACTATCGGCCTGGTTGGCGGCCTGTTTTCCGCCTTCATTCTTATCACGCTGCATAATATGCAGCGCAGCCGGGTAGTGCTGACCTGTGGCATTTTAGTGGCAATTGTCGCGGCCTCTATGGCGCTGGGCTACGCCTCGTGGAAAACAGACCCTCGCTGGCAGAGTCTGGAAAGCGATGCGATTACCGGCTGGAATGCCCCTTTTGACAGTTTCTGCTATATCAAGAGCGCAGCAGCACCCATAAATGACATGGATATGCCGATGAACCACTCTAATGGCTGCCGTGCCAGCTTTTTCCATCAGGGATGGAAATTGGTCTTCAAGTATCCAGCAGGAATGGGCCCCCATAAAGAAGCTTTCAACTATATTTTGAATCGCGATTTACATACCAATCGTATTACCATCCCACACAGCCATTACGGCTTGATTGAATTCGGCTTGCAAAATGGGTTTGCGGGTATCGCGGGTTGGTTAATTCTGTTGGCGGGATGTTGGTATATCGGCTGGCGACACTTTCGCCATGGCAATACAATGATCGGCATGTTTTTGCTGCTGTTTACCATTGGCTTCTTCTCACGCACGTTGGTTGATCATAACTTGCTGGATCACTATCTTGAGCAATACATGTTTCTTACTGGCCTATTGATTGGCATGTGTGCTTTACACCAGTTGCGCGCTGATCCCCCCAAAATTTAACAGTCTCCCCGTGCGCCAGTAGCTTTCTTTATCGCTTCGTAGATAATGAGCACCGCTGGCGCAACCACCACGGAACAAATCTGCCGCTTCGATGGTCTTTAAAAGGCCACAAACTATCAGGGTAAATCCTTCGCACAGCCCGCTTTTAACGGAGAAAGCATGTCCGATACACCGCAACTGAGCCTCGTTATTGCTGTTTATAATGGCGAAAAATTCCTCAGCGCATTCTTTGACAGTATCAAGAATCAACAACTTGAAAGCCTTGAGATGATTGTTGTTAACGATGGTTCGACTGATGGTTCTGCCGAAGTGATCGCGCGTTACGCCAGTGAATTTGCTCACTTTCAGGTGATCAACCAGGCTAACCAGGGCGTTTCAGCGGCGCGAAATACTGGCCTTGCTGTCGCGCGCGGTGAGTATCTGGCTTTCCCCGATATCGACGATGTGATCTATCCCGGCATGTATCCGCGCCTGCTGGAGATAGCGACGCAAGGTAATCTGGATGTCGCGACCTGTAATGGTACTTACATCTATGATGATGGCCGTCCGGCAAAGAAAATTTTTCCGTCCGATAAACTCTCTTCAACAGGCGTACTGGAAGGGCCGGTTTGGTTGCAAATGGCGCTCTCGTCGCGCAAGTTTCTGCACGTCACCTGGTTGAATATTTACCGTCATGCATTTATCAAAGAGCATGGTTTTACGTTCGAGCACGGTTTACGCCATCAGGATATTCCGTGGACAACTGAAGTATTGCTCACCGCGAAGCGTGTTCAATATGTGGATGAAACGTTTTACGACTATTTGATCCATTCTGCATCGGTATCACATATTCCTGGTACCAATGACACTCGAATGCGTTCAGCGCGTCATTATATGAAAATCCTGGAAATGCTCGACGCGATTAACCGTCGATATCCGGAACAAGTCAAACGTGTTCCGGCTTGCCAGTGGCAAATCGCCAAAGAAGGGTTGGGCATTTTACATGAGATTAATAACATTGATGATCTGGCAAAAAAACGCGAGATCACGCAGGAGCTTTTTGACCGAGGGATTTGGTCAATGATTTGGCAAAACGCACGTGGGTTTCGCCAGCGCTGGCGGCTTGGGCGTCGCTACTTTCGGCTTAAAAAACTTATTAAATAACTTAACCATGACCAGATTTAGGTTACATATCGTCTCACACGACGACTTTATCGCGACGAATTTTGCCGATTTTCAGACCCTGATGGATGAAAGTGTCAATCCGGATGATATTCCCCATCGTTTTTATTGCGGGGGACGGGGTGTATGGACATTTCAAACCATGCTCAGCCTGAATTATTACTATCCTGGCGAAATAGAATTTTCCTGGGGTACAGAGTGCCGTGCTGATGCCATTAATTTGCTGCATAACGATCATTTCGGTTATCGGATAAAACCGTGGAATGGTCTTACTGTAGTCGCCCGAACCGATCGCCCACCCGTACTTGGCGCAGATTATGTGGTTGAACAAAATCCGGCGGTCTTATCGACTCCAGGACGAATATTCATCCCACATTGGCCTCAACCGGGTTTGCAACCACGCGAGCGTGACGATAACACCGTACGTACCGTCGCCTACTTCGGCAGTAAAGACAGCCTTCCGGATGCATACCAGAGTGAAGAATTTAAACAGCGCTTAGCGGATCAAGGTATTACGCTGCGCATCTCGTTCGATAACTGGACAGATTATCGCGATGTGGACGTATGTCTGAGTTTTCGCAAAAACCACGATCACCGGCTGGCGCGTAAACCGGCCAGTAAATTGATTAACAGCTGGCTGGGCAAAACCGTCATGATCTGCGATGACGAACCTTCTTTCCGGGCTATACGCGAAAACGATTTGGATTATCTGATCGCCAAAACGCCCGATGAAACCTTTGATGCCATTATGGCGCTTAAAAATTCTCCTGACTTGTATGCGCGTATGCGCACACAAGGTGAGAAACGGCGACTTGCGCATTCCCATGAAGCTGTTGCAGCTAAGTGGAATGCCTTGTTTGAAAGTATCTGGAAAAAAGGGCTACACAACCGCACTACCACCGGGCGCGCTTTGCGCTTCGTATTGAGTAAGGCGATTCGTCCGCTTACCAGGAAGTTTTAATAAAAGTCAGGTAGTTAAATGTTAAGTAAGACTTTATCGACCCATGGAAAAGTGGGGCGCGATAGCCTAAGGACTCTGCTCCTGACGTTATCTTTTGTAGTGCTTTTTTCTTTTTCTGAATTCATTGTTATCGCGAAGGATCATGTCTATCGTCCCAAGAGTGATGATATTGCGCTTTATCTCATCATTGCTCTGCTGGCAGCTATCAGCGCGCGTTTTATCATTACGCGTTTATTGCTGTCCGTAACCTTTATCGTTCAGGCTACAGAGGCCATTTATTATCAATTTTATGGTCAGTTCTATGGGCCAAGCGAAGTTTGGCTGGCTTTCGTTGAAACGAAAGATATTGCCAGAGGCATGATTGACAGCCTGAGCTCACTGGGAATTTTCTTTTCTATCCTGGCGATTGCGCTTGTATTCATTCTCGGCTTTACCCGCCGCCTTGCGCCACAGTGGCGAAATTCACTGGCGGTACCGTGCCTGTTAGCCATTACGGTGATGTTTGTCGGCCAGTTTTATAAAGCCAAAGATGGGCAGATGTACAAATTCAACCCGGATCTGCGCCACTCCTTGCTACGTAATGGTTTGTCTGCAATCAGTTTCAGTGCCATGCGTCTGATTCCTGAAGCCATGTCTGGCGAGAATCAGAATATAGCGAGTTACGAGCCTTATCAGGTGACACCAAGAAGTGATTTCCAGTTTGGCAAATATTCAATCATTCTGGCAATTGGTGAAAGCCTGAACCCGCACCGTATCAGTGCTCTCGGCTATGAGCGCGATACGACGCCGGAGCTGAAGGCATTGATGGAGCAATATCATGGCAGTAGCAAATTGATCGTCTCCAATGCCGTTTCTACCCGCGTCGCAATCCCGATGTTGGTGAATAATTTGCGCGAGCCAGACAACTATTTTGCCTACAAGTCAAAAGTGACGAATATTTTCGCTAATGCGAACAAGCAGGGGTTTGAGACTGCGTTTATTTCGGCGCAAGGGCTTGAAGGGTTAAGCAACTGGATCGGTATTCACGATATCGATCTCTGGGAAGACACGCAGATTCGCCCGGCACCAGACATCGGAGCGGATCAAGTGTTAACCCCATCGGTTGAAGACGCGGGAATGAATTGGGATAAGCCGTTCTTGATGGTTTTAAACAGCCGTGCACCGCATATTCCTTACGATAGCAATATCCCACAAGGGTTTGCTAAATTCTCTACGCCAGCGCTTAGCGATTCCGTGGCACAGAAAAAAAATGAATATGACGACGCAGTGCGCTTTTATGACAAAGAGTTAGCATCCGCCATCCGTACTGTTATGGCGAAATCAAAGCTACCAGTGCTGGTCTTTATTACTTCCGACCACGGCGAGCGGGTTGGAGAAGGCGGTTTATTTGGACATTCGGTCGTTGAAATGCCGATCGCAGAAGTGCCGTTTATCTATTTCAGTAACGATCCCACAATGTCGTTAAGCGCTATTTCGCCCCAAGCGCCACGCAATCATTACCAACTGGCAACCCTGATAAACAAAATGATCGGCTTTGATGTGCGCAACCCCAATCAAAAAGATGACAGCTACTACATCACCGGCGGCGATATCCGCGGCCTTTCCGAAAAAGTGACTTATCATCTGGATTCACTTTCGGACGTTAAACCATAATTACCGCCCGGGACGGGCAGAAATGCCCGTCTTTTCTTAATTTTCTACCAGAATCATTTCCCTACTGGACGTTACACCCTCAAAAGAAGTGGCTGGCGCGCCAAAGGTATAGCTTTAGCCGCCCTAAATGCTTAGAATTTGCCCGCCGAATCTTAAAAAAACGGATAGTCGCTTGGAATTGTTGTATACCACCCTGCTTTACTTAATTCAGCCTCTGGTGTGGTTGCGATTATTACTTCGCAGCCGCAAAGCCCCTGCTTACCGCAAACGCTGGGCTGAACGCTATGGTTTTTGTCGTAACAAAGTGAAGCCGGACGGTATTCTGCTCCATTCCGTCTCCGTGGGAGAAACGCTGGCGGCGATCCCACTGGTGCGCGCGCTGCGCCACCGTTATCCTTCGCTGCCCATCACCGTGACCACCATGACGCCAACTGGCTCAGAACGAGTGATGTCCGCGTTCGGCAAAGACGTACATCATGTTTATCTCCCGTATGATCTGCCCTGCGCCATGAACCGTTTCCTCAACAATGTTCGCCCGAAGCTGGTGATCGTGATGGAAACCGAACTGTGGCCGAACATGATTTCCGCGCTGAAAGCGCGCCAAATCCCACTGGTTATCGCTAACGCACGGCTGTCAGAACGCTCGGCAAAAGGTTACGGCAAGCTGGGCAAATTCATGCGCCGTCTGCTGAGCAAAATCACGCTAATCGCCGCGCAAAACCAGGAAGATGCCGACCGTTTTCTGCAATTAGGCTTAAAACGCAGCCAGTTGACCGTCACCGGCAGCCTGAAATTTGATATCTCCGTGACGCCGGAACTCGCCGCCCGTGCGATAACACTGCGTCGCCAGTGGGCGCCACGCCGCCAGGTGTGGATTGCCACCAGCACGCACGACGGTGAAGAAGCGATTATTTTACAGGCGCACCGCAAGCTGCTGGAAACCTTCCCTGATTTACTGTTGATCCTGGTGCCTCGCCATCCGGAACGCTTCCCGGATGCGCGCAATCTGACGCAGAAAGCCGGGTTCAGCTACACCTTACGCAGCTCGGGCGAAATCCCGTCCAGCAGCACGCAGGTGGTGATTGGCGATACCATGGGCGAGCTGATGCTACTTTACGGCATTGCCGATCTGGCGTTTGTCGGCGGCAGCCTGGTTGAGCGCGGAGGCCACAACCCGCTGGAGCCTGCTGCGCACGCGATTCCCGTACTGATGGGGCCGCATACATTTAATTTCAAAGATATCTGCGCACGCCTGCAGGAGGCGGAAGGGTTGATCACCGTCACCGATGCGGATTCACTGGTGAAAGAGGTGTCGACCCTGCTGACGGATGAAGATTACCGTTTATGGTACGGCCGCCACGCGGTGGAAGTGCTGCACCAGAACCAGGGGGCGCTCGCGCGTCTGCTGCAACTTCTGCAACCGTATTTACCTCAGCGGAGCCATTAATGTCCAAACGTTTGTCGGTGGTGATGATCGCCAAAAACGCGGCGGATCTGCTGCCCGACTGCCTGGCGTCCGTTGCCTGGGCAGATGAAATTGTGCTGCTGGATTCCGGTAGCAGCGACGACACGGTTGGCATTGCCAGCCGCGCGGGTGCCAAAGTTTTCACTCATACCGACTGGCCAGGCTATGGCGTACAGCGTCAGCTGGCACAGCGTTACGCCAGCGGCGATTACATCCTGATGCTTGATACCGACGAGCGCGTCACCCCGGAACTCGCAGAGCAAATTCGCACCACGCTCGCCGTACCGCAGCCGGGCGCCGTTTACAGCATTGCCCGACGTAACTATTTCCTTGGTCGCTTTATGCGTCACAGCGGCTGGTATCCGGATCGCGTTACCCGCCTGTACGAGCGTGAGCGCTATCAGTACAACGGCAATCTGGTGCATGAATCGCTGGATGCGCCGCAAGCGCCGGTCATTGCGCTCAGTGGTGATTTGCTGCATCTGACCTGCCGGGATTTCGCCAGCTTTCAGCGCAAACAGTTCAATTACGCCACGGCGTGGGCGCAGGAACGCCATCAGCGCGGTAAAAAAACGTCGCTACCGGGAATTTTCGCGCATACTTTGGGCGCATTCGCCAAAACATTGTTACTGCGCGGCGGCGTGCTGGATGGTAAACAGGGCTGGCTGCTGGCGGTGGTTAACGCGCAGTATACTTTCAATAAATACACCGAGCTGTGGGCGCTGAACCACGGTTATTCAGAGAAAGAATAAGCGATGAGTACAAAAGCGATTTATCCCGGCACCTTTGACCCCATCACCAACGGGCATATTGATATTGTGGCCCGCGCCGCCACGATGTTTGATGAGGTGGTGTTAGCGATTGCCGCCAGCCCGAGCAAAAAACCGCTGTTTGACCTGCCAGAGCGCGTGGCGCTGGCGCAAGCGGCGACGGCGCATCTGCCGAATGTTTCCGTGGTGGGGTTTAGTGATTTGATGGCCAATTTTGCCCGCGCCCAGCAGGCAAATATCCTTATTCGCGGCTTGCGGGCGGTAGCGGATTTCGAATATGAGATGCAGCTGGCGCATATGAACCGTCACCTGATGCCGGAGCTGGAAAGCGTCTTTCTTATGCCATCGAAAGAGTGGTCGTTTATCTCTTCTACGCTGGTCAAAGAAGTGGCGCGTCATCAGGGCGATGTTACCCACTTCCTGCCGCCTGACGTTCACCAGGCGCTGTTAGAGAAGCTTAAATAAGCTTTCTGGTTCTTATTTCTGGCAGCGTCGGCAGTAAAACGTTGAACGCTGTGCATGCTTTGCGGCAACAATCGGCGTGCCGCAGACGCGACAAGGTTCCCCTTCCCGACCATATACCTGCAACTCCTGAGCGAAATAGCCCGGTTTACCGTCGCTTTGCAAAAAGTCTTTTAGCGTGGTTCCGCCCTGTTCGATAGAGCGCAGCAGCACCGCTTTGATCACCCGCACCAGAATTTCGCACTCCTGCGCCGAGAGTGACGAAGCCAGCCGATCGGGATGGATCCCGGCGGCAAACAGCGATTCGCTGGCGTAGATATTCCCCACGCCGACCACCAGTTTGTTGTCCATTAGCCAGGGTTTAATGGCGGTTTTCTTCTTCGCGCATTTCTGCCGGAAATAATCGGCATTGAAAGCGTCGCTGAGCGGTTCCGGGCCGAGATGCGCCAGTACATTGTGGCCTTCCAGCTCTTTCGTCCACAGCCACGCGCCAAAACGACGCGGATCGGTGTAGCGCAGCACTTTGCCATTGCTCATCACCAAATCGACGTGGTCATGTTTTTCCGCAGGCAACTCATGGGGAAGAATGCGCAGGCTACCGGACATGCCAAGGTGAATAATGATCCAGCCGTCGGGCAATTCGAGCAGCAAATATTTGGCGCGGCGCTGAACGCTCAGTACCGGTTTGTCGCTCAGGCTGTGGATCTCTTCGGAAACCGGCCAGCGCAATCGCCCGTTGCGCACCACCGCATGAAGAATGGTTTCGCCAACAAGGTGTGGTTCAATACCTCTGCGGCTGGTTTCGACTTCGGGTAATTCAGGCATCTCGTCTCCGGTTTATGGGTGGTCAGAAATGCAAAAACCCCGACAGAGCGGGGTTTTTGTGCAAGAAAACTAAAATTATTTGATTTTAGCTTCTTTGTACAGCACGTGCTGACGGACAACTGGATCGAATTTTTTCAGTTCCAGTTTTTCCGGCTTAGTACGTTTGTTCTTCGTGGTGGTGTAGAAGTGACCAGTACCAGCGGAAGAAACCAGCTTGATTTTCTCACGAATACCTTTAGCCATGATTTATATCCTTTAAGTACTTAGTACTTTTCGCCACGGGCACGCAGTTCAGACAGAACTGTATCGATGCCTTTCTTATCGATTACACGCATACCTTTAGCAGATACACGCAGGGTGACAAAACGCTTTTCGCTCTCAACCCAGAAACGGTGAGAGTGCAGGTTCGGCAGGAAACGGCGTTTAGTCGCGTTCAGTGCGTGGGAACGGTTGTTACCGGTCACCGGACGCTTGCCAGTAACTTGGCAGACTCGGGACATGTCTATTCTCCAAAAATCAAATTAGCTCGAGCTTCGTATGGGGTATCGGCGCCTCGTCAGGCTTTACAGCCCGGTCATCGCAGTTCTATGTGAACTCTCGATTGCCAGGCCCAAATGCCAAACCCGAGATTCTCAAAGGTGGCGTAGTATACGCTGAGTCGGCGGTGTGCTCAAGTCCCGAACAGACAAAGATCCCGATGGATCGCGCAAAGTGGTCTAAATCCAGCCACGTTCGGCAAAAGAAACGTACTCACCACGGCCAATAACCAGATGATCGAGCACCCGGATGTCCATGAACTGGCAGCATTTTATGACCCGCTCGGTGATCTGCCTGTCCGCTTTACTCGGCTCAGCGTTACCAGAGGGGTGATTATGCGCGAGGATCACGGCGGCCGCATTGACTTTTAACGCTTCACGCAAAATTTCTCGCGGATGCACCTCAACCTGGTTAATCGTGCCGGTAAAAAGCCGACAATGTTTGAGTATCCGGTTCTGGTTATCCATCAGGATCACCATAAAGATCTCGCGCTCTTCGCCCGCCAGCTGACTTTGTAAAAACTCGCGCGTCATTTCCGGGCTCAGCAGTGAGTTCTCTTCCAGCAGGCGCGCATTATAATAGCGCCGCGCCAGTTCACCGATACCACGTAGTTGAGCGTATTTGGCAAGGCCAATGCCATGCACCTCCTTAAAATCATCAAGATCGGCGGAGAGCAGCGTATATAACGAACCAAACTGCTTGAGCATTTCACGCGCCACGGTGAGTACGCTTTTTCCCTGTGTTCCGGTGCGCAAAAAAAGCGCCAGAAGTTCCACATCGGTCAGTGATTCAATACCAAACTTCAACATCTTTTCACGCGGTTTCTGGGGCGTAAAAACAATATCCATATTCATTTCTCCTTCAGGCTCGCCAATGCTGCCATAGCTGCCGTTTCCCTTCGACCAGGGAGTCATATCTCTGCGTAGTGCCTCGCAAAGTGGTTTGTGGGCAACAGCACGACAACTTAAGGATTGTGATAAAATGCCCAGCTTCTGGTGAAATCCAACAGGAAAGAATCATGATCAGTCTGGCGGGTAAAAAGATTGTCCTCGGCGTGAGTGGCGGTATTGCGGCCTATAAAGCGCCCGAGCTGGTGCGCCGTCTGCGCGATCGCGGCGCGGAAGTCCGTGTCGCAATGACCGAGGCGGCCAAAGCCTTTATTACGCCGATGAGTCTGCAGGCCGTTTCCGGTTATCCGGTTTCCGATAGTCTGCTGGATCCCGCCGCCGAAGCGGCAATGGGCCATATTGAGCTGGGCAAATGGGCTGATTTAGTGATTCTCGCCCCCGCCACTGCAGATTTAATCGCCCGTGTCGCCGCCGGTATGGCAAACGACCTGGTCTCAACTATTTGCCTCGCCACACCGTCGCCTGTGGCTGTTGTCCCCGCAATGAATCAGCAGATGTACCGCGCCGCCGCCACCCAGCATAATTTGCAGGTGCTGGCCTCGCGCGGGCTGTTGCTGTGGGGCCCGGACAGTGGCAGCCAGGCTTGTGGCGATGTGGGTCCTGGAAGAATGCTCGATCCGCTGACCATTGTGGATATGGCCGCCGCGCATTTCTCGCCGGTCAAAGATCTGCAACATCTGAACATCATGATTACCGCCGGTCCGACGCGTGAACCGTTAGATCCAGTGCGTTACATCACCAATCTCAGTTCCGGTAAGATGGGCTTCGCCATTGCCGCCGCCGCTGCAAGCCGTGGTGCGAATGTCACGCTGGTTTCCGGTCCTGTTTCGCTGGCTACGCCGCCGCTGGTGCAACGTGTGGATGTGACCACTGCGCTGGAGATGGAGGCCGCGGTCCAGAGCCGTGCTCAGCAGCAGCATATTTTTATCGGCTGCGCCGCCGTTGCGGATTATCGCGCCGCCAGCGTTGCTGAAGAAAAAATCAAAAAGCAAGGCGATGAAATCACGATAAAAATGGTGAAAAATCCGGATATCGTCGCTGGCGTTGCCGCACTTTCTGCTCATCGCCCTTATGTTGTTGGGTTTGCTGCCGAAACAAATAATGTGGAAGAATATGCCCGGCAAAAACGCGCCCGCAAAAACCTTGATCTGATTTGCGCCAACGATGTTTCGCAATCGAATCAGGGGTTTAATAGCGACAACAACGCGTTACACCTTTTCTGGCAGGATGGCGACAAACGCTTGCCGCTGGAGCGTAAAGAACTTCTGGGACACCTATTACTGGACGAGATCGTTACCCGTTATGATGAAAAAAATCGACGTTAAGATTCTGGACCCGCGTGTTGGCAAGGAATTCCCGCTGCCGACATATGCCACCTCCGGTTCCGCCGGACTTGACCTGCGCGCCTGTCTCGACGACGCCGTAGAGTTGGCGCCGGGTGCGACCACGTTGCTGCCGACTGGCCTGGCAATCCATATTGCCGATCCCTCACTGGCTGCGGTCATTCTGCCGCGTTCCGGTCTGGGCCATAAACATGGCGTCGTGCTGGGCAACCTGGTGGGGCTGATTGACTCGGATTACCAGGGCCAACTAATGGTGTCCGTCTGGAACCGCGGCCAGGACAGCTTTACTATCGTGCCGGGTGAACGCATCGCGCAAATGGTCTTTGTGCCGGTCGTTCAGGCGGAATTTAACCTTGTAGAATCTTTCGACGCGACCGAGCGCGGCGAAGGCGGCTTCGGCCATTCCGGGCGCCAATAAGCAGCCCTATTTAACGCATCACACGGCGAAATAACGCGATAACATCACCGCAAACGCACTCCGTTTGCGGTCGCCCTGTGGTTGCTCGCCTGACAAGTGCTTATTTTCAGGGGTATTTTGGAACATGGCAGAAAAACAAACTGCGAAAAGGAATCGTCGCGAGGAAATACTTCAATCTCTGGCGCTAATGCTGGAATCCAGCGATGGAAGCCAGCGTATTACGACGGCAAAACTGGCGGCGTCCGTTGGCGTTTCTGAAGCGGCGCTGTACCGCCATTTCCCCAGTAAAACGCGCATGTTCGACAGCCTGATTGAATTTATCGAAGATAGCCTGATTACCCGTATCAATCTGATTTTAAAGGACGAAAAAGACACCACTGCGCGTCTGCGTCTGATTGTGCTGCTGATTCTGGGCTTTGGTGAACGTAATCCGGGTTTGACACGCATTATGACCGGCCACGCGCTGATGTTCGAACAAGACCGCCTGCAAGGGCGCATTAGCCAGCTGTTCGAACGCATTGAAGCGCAGCTGCGCCAGGTATTGCGCGAACGCAAGATGCGTGAAGGCGAAGCCTACGCGACGGATGAAACGTTACTCGCAAGCCAGCTGCTGGCGTTTTGCGAAGGGATGCTATCGCGCTTTGTGCGCAGTGAGTTTAAATACAGTCCGACCGAAGATTTCGACGCTCGCTGGCCGCTGTTGGCCGCACAATTACAGTAATACCTCATGCAGCCCTTGTGGCTGCATTCTCATTTCTCCGCAATCTGTGAAAAAGCCCAACACAATTCGTTAAGATGCCAGATGTCGTGGCGTCGCGGATTCCCTAACCTCCCTCTGGCAGTATCTTTCCACTTAAGCGAAACATCCTCATAAATACCCTACAAATAAGGAGACGCTTGATGGCAACATCACGTCGGGAACTGCTTAAACTCAGCGGTATTGCCACCGCATCACTGCTTTTAAGCCAAAAGAGTATTGCCGCCTGGGCACCCTCGGCCCGCTACCCCGATCCCAGCATCGTCGCGCTGGATGATAGCTTTCGCGACTATATGGTTTCCAGCGCCAAAGTAGAGCAGATCGCGACCGGCTGCCGCTGGACAGAAGGGCCAGTCTGGTTTGGCGATACCCGCATGCTGTTGTGGAGCGATATTCCCAACAACGCGGTCATGCGCTGGGATGAAGCCACCGGCGCAACCAGCGTTTTTCGCCAGCCTTCCAATAACGCCAACGGGCACGCCCGCGACAGACAAGGGCGTTTAATCAGCTGTGAGCATGATACCCGCTGCATTACGCGCACAGAGTATGACGGCACGATCACCGTGCTGGCAGAGAGCTATGACGGCAAGCCGCTGAATTCACCGAACGATATAGCGGTGAAATCCGACGGCTCCATCTGGTTTACCGATCCGCCATTTGGCATTGCTGGTTTTTATGAAGGGCACAAAGCCACGCCGCAGTTGCCGCAAAACGTTTACCGCCTGGATCCTGAAACCCACAAGCTGGAAGTGGTGCTGGGCGATGTTAAAGGTCCAAACGGCATTTGCTTCTCGCCGGATGAAAAAACGCTGTTTGTGGTAGAAAGCCGCGCGACGCCTAATCGTTTAATTCTGGCGTGGGATATCGAAGGTGATCAGCTAAAAAACCGGCGAGTACATATCGACTGCGGTAACGGCACGGCAGACGGCATTGCCATCGATATGCATGGCAATCTGTGGTGTGGCTGGGGAATGGGTACTGAGGAGCTGGACGGCGTACGCGTGTTCAATCCGCAAGGTAAAGCGATTGGGATGATCCACCTGCCGGAGCGCTGCGCTAACTTGTGTTTTGGCGGCGAACAGCGCAATCGCCTGTTTATGGCCGCCAGCACCTCGGTCTATTCACTTTATGTAAACACTCAGGGCGCGAAGCTGGTATAAAACTGCCCCGGCAGTCGCCTGCCGGGAACACATTTAAACGCCGTACTGTTCGCGGTAGGCACGCACAGCAGCCAGGTGATCGGCCATCTCCGGTTTCTCTTCCAGATACGCAATCAACTCTTTGAGCGTGATAATCGAAATTACGTTGCAGCCATAATCGCGTTCCACTTCCTGAATTGCCGAAATATCACCACGACCGCGTTCCTGCCTGTCCAGTGAAATCAGCACGCCAGCAAGCGTTGCGCCATTGGCCTGGATAATCTCCATCGATTCCCGAATCGCCGTTCCGGCGGTGATCACGTCATCCACCAACATCACGCGGCCTTGCAAGGCGCTGCCCACCAGATTGCCACCTTCGCCATGGTCTTTGGCTTCTTTACGGTTGAAACAGTAAGGCACATCGCGCTCGTGATGTTCCGCCAGCGCTACGGCCGTGGTGGTGGCGATAGGAATGCCTTTGTAAGCCGGGCCAAACAGCAGATCAAAATCGATACCGGAATCCACCAGCGCTTCGGCATAAAAACGCCCTAACAGAGCCAGATCGCGCCCGGTATTAAACAGCCCGGCGTTGAAGAAATAGGGGCTTTTGCGCCCGGATTTCAGCGTGAACTCGCCGAACTTCAGTACCTGCTTGTTAAGCGCAAATTCAATAAACTGACGCTGATACGCTTTCATGGATCCGCTCCTCATCTCACTTTTCATTATTTACAGATTACGCAAAATACCTCGCGCGACCTCGCGCAAACCACGTAAATCATACCTGGTAAATAACGCAGGCATGACTCGCAACAGCCGACAAAGAAGCCGCATAAAGTATAAAGCGCAAAAAAAAGGGCGACTCATCAGTCGCCCTTAAAATTAATTCTCTAGCGCCGCCTTCTGCGTCGCGATAATCGATTCGATCCCCCCTCTGGCCAGCGCCAGCAGGGTGAGTAACTCTTCGTGGGAGAATGGCTCGCCTTCCGCCGTACCCTGAACTTCAATCATGCGGCCGTCTTCCGTCATCACTACGTTCATGTCAGTTTCAGCTGCGGAGTCTTCCACATATTCAAGATCACAAACGGCTTCGCCATTAACAATACCCACGGAGACCGCGGCAACCATGCCTTTCAGCGGATTGGTTTTCAGCTTCCCGGCGGCGACCAGTTTGTTCAGCGCGTCCGCCAGCGCCACACACGCGCCAGTAATCGATGCGGTACGCGTACCGCCATCGGCCTGAATGACATCGCAGTCAAGCGTAATGGTGAATTCACCCAGCGCATTCAAATCCACTGCTGCACGCAACGCGCGGGCAATAAGCCGCTGGATTTCCATGGTACGCCCGCCCTGCTTGCCTTTCGCGGCTTCACGCGCGTTACGGGTATGAGTGGAGCGCGGCAACATGCCATATTCGGCGGTGATCCAGCCCTGGCCCTGACCTTTCAGAAAGCGCGGAACGCCTTCTTCGATGGACGCAGTGCACAGCACTTTGGTATCACCAAATTCAACCAGCACGGAGCCTTCTGCGTGTTTTGTGTAATTACGGGTCAGGGTGACGGGGCGCACCTGGTTGGCGCTACGGCCTGCTGGACGCATGATAATTTCTCCGGCTTATCGAATGTGGCTGCGCATTATACTGGCTTACCAAGGTTATTCCTATCCTGATAAGGCCACGAAAGCTATAATCCCCGCATCTCTCTTTGAAAACGGGAACGTCTATGATCCGCAGTATGACCGCCTATGCCCGGCGTGAAATCAAGGGTGAATGGGGCTCTGCCTCCTGGGAACTGCGCTCGGTTAACCAGCGTTATCTGGAAACGTACTTCCGCCTGCCGGAGCAATTTCGCAGCCTTGAGCCGGTTGTCCGTGAACGTCTGCGTACCCGTCTCACGCGCGGTAAAGTGGAGTGTAATCTCCGTTTTGAGCCAGATGCCAGTGCGCAGGGCGAACTGATCCTCAATGAAAAACTGGCCAAACAGCTGGTGAATGCAGCGAACTGGGTCAAAAT
The DNA here is from genome assembly GCF_900184035.1 of Kosakonia pseudosacchari. Lineage (GTDB taxonomy): Bacteria > Pseudomonadota > Gammaproteobacteria > Enterobacterales > Enterobacteriaceae > Kosakonia > Kosakonia pseudosacchari. The sequence continues at coordinate 157,558 of NZ_FXWP01000014.1, read as the reverse complement.
GCAGAGCGACGAAGGGGAAATCAACCCGGTTGATATTCTACGCTGGCCTGGCGTAATGGCTGCCCAGGAGCAGGATCTGGACGCCATTGCAGCGCAGATCCTCGCCGCACTTGACGGCGCGCTGGATGATTTTATCATCGCCCGTGAAACCGAAGGTCAGGCGCTGAAAGGGCTGATTGAACAGCGTCTGGAAGGCGTGAGCACCGAAGTCAGCAAAGTCCGCGCTCATATGCCAGAAATCCTGCAATGGCAGCGCGAGCGCCTGGTCGCCAAACTGGAAGAAGCGCAAGTGCAGCTTGAGAATAACCGTCTTGAGCAAGAACTGGTCCTGATGGCACAGCGCATCGATGTCGCCGAAGAGCTGGATCGCCTTGAAGCGCATGTTAAAGAAACCTACAACATTCTGAAGAAAAAAGAAGCGGTTGGCCGCCGTCTCGACTTTATGATGCAGGAGTTCAACCGTGAGTCGAACACGCTGGCCTCCAAGTCGATTAATGCAGAGGTAACTAACTCCGCTATCGAGCTCAAAGTACTGATTGAGCAAATGCGCGAGCAGATCCAGAACATCGAGTAAGCTATCAGCAGCTCACACCAAACATCAAAATACTGAGAAGCCCGCGAAATTGCGGGCTTTTTTGTTATCATGGGCTATCATGACAACGCAACAAAGCGCATGATTAGTGTGTACACAATGGTGTACCCATTGAAATTTGTGTACATCATTTTGGGTACACCACCTCTTCAAAGTTTGGATATTCGCAAAATGCCAAAACTAACAGATATGCAGATCCGCGCATGGATAAAGGCCGGGGAGCGATTCGAGGGGCGGGCTGATGGGAACGGGTTATATCTCCGCTACCGTGAAGCTGATAAAACCCCCACATGGAGATTCCGATATAAGCTTGCTGGGAAGTCACGCGCTATGCTAATTGGCTCTTATGCTGAACTGTCATTAGCCAAAGCCAGAGAAACCGCCAAAGAGCTATCCGCCCGCGTATCGTTAGGTTATGACGTTGCCGGGGAGAAACAGGAACGTAAAGCCAAAGCACTGGCAAAAATTGAAGATGACAAAAACGCCATGCGTGTTTCTCAGCTTGCAGCAGAATATTTCGAGCGTCAGATCCTGCCACGCTGGAAGCACCCTGACATTCTCCGTCGCCGCATCGACAAAGATATAAACCCCTGCATTGGTCAAATGAGGGTGGAGGACGTGAAACCACGCCACATTGACGACATGCTAAAAGGCATTGTTGACCGTGGAGCGCCAACCATAGCGACGGACGTTCTGCGCTGGACGCGCCGCATATTTGATTACGGAATTAAACGGCACGCGCTGGAGATAAATCCGTGCTCAGCCTTTGAGGTTTCGGACGCTGGCGGGAAAGAGGTTGCCCGTGAACGATGGCTTACCCGTGACGAGTTGATCAGGCTGTTTCAGGCCATGCGTATGGCGAAGGGATTCAGCCGCCAGAACGAGCTTACCTTCAAGCTACTGCTGACCTTATGCGTGCGTAAGATGGAATTGTGCGCTGCCCGCTGGGAAGAATTCGACTTAGACGGGGCAATCTGGCATCTGCCAGAAGAACGAAGTAAAAACGGCGATGCCATCGACATACCGTTGCCGTCACCAGCAGTAGAGTGGCTGCGAGAACTGCGCACCTTTTCGTGCAATAGCAAATGGGTATTACCTGCCAGAAAGATGCAAAACCGCATGATCCCACATATTCAGGAAAGCACCCTGCCCGTTGCGCTGGCAAAGGTTCGCGCTGAAATGCCCGATGTACCCAACTACACCATTCATGATTTCCGGCGTACTGCCCGTACCCATCTTGCTGCGCTGGGCGTTGATCCAGTGGTGGCCGAACGCTGTCTTAACCACAGAATTAAGGGTGTTGAAGGGATTTATAACCGCTACCAATATTTTGAGGAGCGCAAAGCCGCACTTATGTTGTGGTGTGATTTGCTGGTGGCATTAGAGAGTGGCGAAGATTACAACGTGACGCCTATTATAAAGACGCATAAGCTATCGTAAGAATAGATTGAGCCTAGTCCGACGGGATGAAAAGCGGAAGCCTTACCGCCTGGCTCAATCAAGTGAAAGGCAAAGCGTGAAAGGTAGCGTGATGATCTTACCAAAGCATAGATATTATTCGCTTGAAAAAGTAGCCAAAATCACTAAGTGCGAAGTGTCTGATTTAATACATTTTGCTTCAATAGGCTTATTACAGTTTTGTATTAAGATGCCTCATATTGAATTTCTATTCGATAGCTCGCCAAAAAATGAGAACGAGGAAGTAAAGTTAATTAATGTTGAGTCTGATAGTATTTTGCCTGTCGATTACTTAAAAGAAAAATATGATATTAAGCCTGAACCTAATGCTGATCTACACTGCCTAAGATTTAGCTATAAGTCAGATTATTTCTCTGTTACAGAGCAATATGATATGAACTCAGGAAATAAATCCATTGAAAAATGGAGTGGTTTTCTGGCGATCCCTCAAGAGTTTATCGAAGCAGAGGAGAGGTATTTATCTGATTATTGGGATGATTGGGATATAACTATCGATACTCTTGATGTGCCCAGATGCGAAAACGCAACGTTTAGAGATGGCTACGTTGCTGGACGATTTTATTTCGATGACTGGTATACTGTTCATAGTAAGGATATGTATATAACCAGTTATGAGCTTGAATTGCTATGCAATGGCGGCAAGGAAATCACATCAGAAACCAATCTTGCAACAAGAAATAGCCCCAATATTTTATCCACCTCACCACTACCAGTTAATAAAAAAGCTGAGAGACATGCTTCCAATAGAGAGGGGCTATTGAAAGCTGCTATTTATATCCTAAGTAAATATCCTGACGACTGCCGAGGGGAAAGAAAAGAAGTCAGTCCTGAAAAATGGCGGGACTGCTTACTTAAACACAAAGATGAAATTCCACCATTAATGATTACCAATGGTGATGTGATCCTTAAACATCTAAGATCCTCAGTCAACGGGAAGGGGCAGAGTTAATTTAGTGTAAGGGTACAGTGCGCTTACTGTACCTTATGCTCTCATTTTTTTGCCGCTAACCTCATACCGTAACAACAGCTATCACAGGAGTTACGGGACATATGACAGTACACCACGCAGCACAATCAGCATTTCCCACTACTGGATACATCCGCCGTTTTCGTATGCCGGAACTTCTGGGTGTTTCCATGCCAACCATTGACCGCTGGGTTAAGAACGGCACGCTGCCGCGCCCGGTGAAACTTACCGATAACGTGACCGCCTTTGATGCGGTAGAGATTAATAACTGGCTGGCTGAGCGCCGGGGAAAGGTAGCGTAATGGAAAAGAAAAACCGCCCCGTACAGCAGGCGGCTAACTCAGATATTCGCACGTCTGATATTACGCCGACCACCAGCCCGGTACAAGTACCTAAGCGAACCCCAAAGAAACACCGCGCCCGCGTCTATATGCTGCGCACTGGCGTAGAGGGATGGACAGAAAATGATATTCTGCGCTACTGCCGTCTTTCATCCGGGCGTAATTATGCGTCTGAACTGGAGCGCCAGCTTGATATTCAACTGGAGCGTATCGACGAGAAAAACCCGGATGGTATCGGCGCACACCTGCGCTACCGCTTTTCCTGCCGTGGCGATGTTCTCAAGGTGATCCAGCTTGTGAACCATAACGCCGCCATTAATGAACATCACGGGTTATCTCAGCAGGATATTACCGACATTCTGAACCTCTACCCGGACGCGTTTAACGCCGCCTAACGGAGCCTGACAAATGAAAATCGAAAAAAGCCGATTCAATTCGGAGGCCGTCCCACAATCCTACGTTAGCCAGAAAAAAATTCCTCAAGCAGTCAAAGGGGATATTTCCGTTATCCGGTTTGAGGGCATCAAAGTTCGCATCGTCAATATGGATGGCGATCCGTGGTTTATCGCCAAAGATGTTTGTGAGGCACTGGAAATAGTCGATCACAAAGTCGCATTGAGGCGATTAGATGCCGATGAAAAGGGGGAGTGTTTAACACCCACCCCCGGTGGATTGCAGGTTATGCGTACCGTCTGCGAATCGGGCTTCTACAAACTGATCGCCCGCAGCCGCAAGGCCACCACTGCCGGAACGTTCGCCCATCGTTTCACTAACTGGGTATTCCGCGAGGTTATCCCGTCTATTCGTAAAACTGGCTCCTATGGTGTGCCGTTCGCCTTCCTGAACGACCACAGCAAACGCAAAGCAGCTTACGACAAGAAGGCCAGCAAGCGCGGTAAAGACCTGCAAGCCTGCAAAGGTGAGAAGTCCCGCCTGATCGCCGAAGAAGCGGAGCTATGGCGCAAATATCAGCCTCAATTGCCGGAGGTTCACTAATGCCCGCCGTCCAGAGAAGAGCCTTTCCCCTGGCTGGCCTGATGTGTACCTTGCGCGGGATCGCGCACACGCATGAGGGTAAAGCTGGCATAACAGTGCCAGCTAATGCCAGCTCCTCATTTTCTCGTCGTGGTGACGAGGAGAGTTTCGAGACCAGTACGCGCACGAAGATTTATTGGGGGTCACTACGCGAGGAAGATTTTTCCATCATCACTACACGAGGCGGGAAGATTTTTCTGACATCACCACGAGATGCAGGGAATTTATGCAACAGTACGCGCACGCGCGAAGGTGAGTTTCTGGAGTCCAGAAAAAAGGGCTTGCCGACTATTGCCAACCCGGTTTATGGTTATATCGCACCAGCAAAATCTGGTGCCGGGATTGGTCTCCCGGTAAATCGAATGGCGACACACGACGCGCCTAGCGTCTTTTTTTGTGTCGTTAGCTCAGTACACCTCTTTTTCAGCGGTACGGGTATTATCCGTGTCGCTCGCAAAATTATGGTGGGCTGCGTGGGGGCTTCTTCGGAAGCGCCGGTGACCATTCGAGCCGGTAAGACCAACTCTGCGCAGTCCACCACCAGCAAGATTGGTCTCTTCGGTGGTGGGTTAATCCCAAATCGAATGGAGGCTGCCGCTATGCTGGCTACTGTCCCTACCCAAAATCCGCAATTCATCTGGTTAATCGCAGCCGTTCGCCGCGATATGCCGACAATTACCGCCAAAATCCATCACATTATTGCTGAATCTGAGCGCGAAGCCCGCCGCACTCTGGCACGAGATCACGTCTGTTTCTTTGCAGGCCGGATCCGTCAGGAGGTGGCCGCATGAACATTAACGCTTTATACCGCCATCCGTCCGAACTTGAAGCCGAAGCTATGTTATCCCGCGAGCAGGCTTACCCGGATGATTTTACGCTGGCAGACCGAACAGCAGAACGTATGACCCGTGCCCGTAATGGGCTGGCTCACGTTATGACCGATTTAGCCACTCAACTAAACGATGAACAGGCCGCTATCGTGTATTGCTGGTTGAGTAAAGTCCTGACGATTGTCGATATAGCCAGAATTGATGCGGAGGCCAGCGCATGAGCAATTTCCGCGTTATTGCCACCTGCTTTGATGGCTCTGGTGCGCCGATCCCGGTCACATGGCACGGCAATGCCGTCAGCTCCAGTGATGCCAAATTGCAAATGACCCACGAAGCACAGCGCAACGGCTGGAGCGTTGTGGCAATTATTTGTGTACAGCAGAGAAAAATCAGTAAGGGCATAGAGGTGGCAGCATGAATTATCGCGCAGAAGCCACACCCCACGGCGTAAACATCATGACCCGCAACGATGCCGGGATGTATGAGCATGTTGCTCTTATCAACTACGAAAAAGTCGTAGTACGTCTGGATGCGGGTGAGTATGACAATAAGCCCGATGAAGGATTTGCCCTGCATTTTGCAGTGGCTGACGGCGGGGCGCGTGGCTGGTTCGACTTCACCGCGCAGCATAACGTCATTATGTGGCGCTGGCTGATTACGGCCTGTTTCGTTGCCGAAATGAAGCGTGATAACGGCACAACCTCCGTCACTGAGGCTGACGGCACAACATCGCAGGTGACGATTTACTCCAATGGTAATGCGTGCATGGTGGTTTACCCGTTTGCTGAACGGCTGGCGATGGCGAACAACATCGAGGGCGCAATGATTGAGCGCTACGGCGTTGAGCAGGGAACAGAGAACGCCATTGTGTTCTACCGCGCCATGCTGGATGCGGAACGCGGAGAGCTGACCCCATTCGGGCGTGAAACGCTGGCAGAGCTACACGATCACTTCATTGCCGATCTGGATGAAAACGGCTGGCCTGAAATGCCAGCGGCGCACTGAGGGGGCGGCATGATTACCAAAAACTTCCGACTGAATGCGCTGGCGAACCAGTACGCGGCGGCACTTTACAACCACATCACGGCTATCAATGGTGGCAATTACTTCATGGTTGACGCGGCAGGCCAGCAAATCCGTGTGGAACTGGTGGGCGGCATCAGTGGCACGCGCCAGCTTATTGATGGTTACGCGCTCGAAGCACTCAAAGAGACATACCCTCAGTGGGAAAGCATCGGGATCACCATGCTGGAGAAATGCGTCAATGCTGGTGGCCTGACTGATACCGGGCGCGAGATATGGCAAAGCATGATTAATGATATGGGCGCGACCGTGGCAGGAGGCAACCATGCGTAATATCGACCTTATCCGCGAAGTGACCGCCGCCGCTGCTGGTAACTGGCCTTATGTGCTGGCTGGCCTGTCTATCGACGTGCCTGATTCATCACGCCGTCATGCCCCCTGCCCTGCATGTGGGGGTACGGATCGCTTCCGGTTCGACGACAACGGCCGCGGTAGCTTTATCTGTAACCAATGCGGCGCGGGCGACGGCTTAGACCTGATTAAGAAGGTGAACAACTGCGACACCACAGAGGCGGCACAGCTTGCCGCTGATGTGCTGGGTATTGATTACCGGGCAGCGCAAACCGACCCGACGGCAGCGAGCCAGAGAAGGGAGCAACTGGAAGCTGACCGCCAGCAGCGTGAGCTGGAGCGCCAGCAGCAGGCAGCAGAGGACGCAGAGCAGCGAAGGGCTACGTTTGCCCGTCTGTATGCCGGAATGCGCCAGAGTGTCACACAGGGCGAATCTGATTACCTGCAATCAAAAGGGCTGACCGGGTTTAATTACCCGTTTATGTCCGATGGTTCGCTACTCCTGCCGCTGGTGGATGAATCCGGCGCAGTAGTGGCGGCACAGACCATCACGCCGCAGGGAGATAAGCGAATCCTGACAGGTTCAGCAAAGCGCGGGGCATATCACGCCGTAAACGCACCGGAACAGCCGCAGGAGGTGATTATTGCTGAGGGACTGGCAACGACCTTATCCGCTTACCTGATGCGTCCTGACGCGCTGGCAGTGTGTGCCATAGACGCGGGCAACCTGCTACCCGTCGCAATACAGATACGCCAGCAGCACCCACAGGCGGAAATCATCATTGCGGCGGATAACGACCAACTGGACGACAAACCCAATACCGGCACGGATGCCGCAGAAAAGGCTGCGCTTGCCGTCAGGGGCTGGGTTGCTGTACCGCCAACAGACTACAAAGCCGACTGGAACGACTATCACCAGCAAAACGGGCTGGAAGTCGCTACGGCTGCGTTCAACGATTCGATGTACCAGCCGCAGGGGGAATGCGCGAAACCACAACTACAGACCATTGATGGCGGTAAAACTGACCAGCCAGAGAAAGACCCGCTAAAACCCCGCATTGAGAGCCGCAAAGATGGCATTTACTGGATCACGCCTAAGGTGGACAAGGAAAGCGGCGAGATTATCAACAATGAAAGCTGGCTGGCTTCACCGATGGACGTTATCGGCACCGGGAGGGACGATAAGGATCAGTACCTGATACTGCGCTGGCTAGCCTTTGGCGCAGGCATACCGACAACAGCGGCTATCCCCCTGGCTGATATTGGGGAGCGTGAAGGCTGGCGCACCCTGAAAGCGGGTGGGGTTAATGTCACCACCAAAAGCAGCTTACGGGCGATTCTGGCCGACTGGCTACAGCGTAGCGGCTCGCGTGAATTGTGGCGCGTTGCTCACGCTACTGGCTGGCAGTGCGGGGCGTACATCATGCCGGACGGGGAGATTATTGGCGCACCTGCGCACCCCGTTTTATTCAGTGGACGCAGTTCTGCCGCCGCTGGTTATACCTTAAAGGGCACCGCTGAGAGCTGGCGTAACAGCGTTGCGCGTCTGGCATACGGTAACTACGCGATGATGACAGGCATTGCCGCCGCACTGGCAGCACCGTTAATCGGGCTGGCTGGCGCTGACGGGTTCGGCATTCACTTCTATGAACAGTCGAGCGCGGGTAAAACCACCACGGCGAACGTGGCGAGCAGCTTATACGGCAACCCGGACTTACTACGCCTGACGTGGTACGGCACGGCGCTGGGTCTGGCGAACGAAGCCGCCGCACACAATGACGGACTGATGCCGCTGGATGAAGTCGGACAGGGGGCAGACCCGGTAAGCGTGTCACAGTCTGCTTATGCGCTGTTTAACGGCGTGGGGAAATTGCAGGGCGCAAAAGAGGGTGGCAACCGCGATTTAAAACGCTGGCGAACCGTGGCGATCAGCACCGGGGAAATGGACCTGGAAACCTTCATCGCCACCGCCGGACGCAAGACCAAAGCCGGGCAACTGGTGCGCCTGCTAAATATCCCGCTGAGTAAGGCGGTACGCTTCCACGACCACCAGAACGGCAAACAGCACGCCGACGCGCTGAAAGATGCTTACCAGCACCATCACGGCACTGCCGGGCGGGAGTGGATCAGGTGGCTGGCAGACCACCAGCAGCAGGCCATTGATACCGTGCGTGAGTGTGAAGCCCGCTGGCGCAGTCTTATTCCTGCTGACTATGGCGAGCAGGTTCACCGCGTGGCCGCACGTTTTGCCATTCTGGAGGCTGCTTTGCTGCTGGGTGAAGTAGTCACCGGGTGGGATGCTCAGACGTGCCGCGATGCGATACAGCATAGCTACAACGCATGGTTGCGTGAGTTCGGTACGGGGAACAAAGAACACCAGCAGATTATTGAGCAAACGGAGGCGTTTTTGAATGCGCATGGCCTGAGTCGCTACGCACCGTTGGGTTATGACCCCCGTGATTTACCCATCCGTGATTTAGCCGGATACAGGAAGAAGGGGAACCACGACAGCGACCCGATAATTTTCTACACCTTCCCGGCGACCTTCGAGCAGGAGATAGCGCGGGGATTCAATGCCAAACAGTTTGCCGAGGTACTTAAACGCGTCGGGATGCTCACCCCACCGACCAGCGGCAGAGGTTATCAGGGGCGTGTGCGAGAGGATGGCAGGCAAATCCGCGTTTATGTGCTCAACTTCATGGCAGAGGAAACCACCCAGCCAGAGGAGTGATATTTTTTCACATACGTAGTTTTAGTGTTGTCTCAGTTGTCTTTGTTGTCTCAAATTGTAAATTTGATTGATTTATAAGGTTTTTATTTCATTTTCTGAGACAACAGCGAGACAACATTTAGCTGTTTTGAGACAACATAGTGAAAGTGTGATTTTTTGCCTGGCTGGCAGTGAGACAACATTTACCCTGCGTGAGACAACACAAAATCATCAATGTTGTCTCGGCAAAATTCAGACGTGGCGCGGCCTGTAGCGCGGTGAGACAACAAAGACAACTGAGACAACACTATTTCTGCTTACTATGAAAAAAAATCGGCAGGTGTCCCACGTTAAGAAATCGTTATTAGCAAAACTAATAATCCGGTGAGGTAACAATGACAGCACAAATTTCAGCATACGGGCGGCTTGTGGCAGATCCCCAGACCTACACCACAACGAACGGTAACGCCTTCCGGTTCAATGGTGGTAAGAGACAATGGCAGGCCACCGGCGGAAGGTGATGATTCGCAGTAAAGTTCGCACCAAAACGGCTGTAAATTTTGGACTGTTCTTGACGGATTTTTAAACCCTCATGGCGCTAAACCCGTGCCAGTCGCGGGCTTTACGCCTGATCAGGATTTAGGTTGTCCAGAATATTCTGGTTCGCGCCATTGGTTCGCAGTACGCAGTCAGGTACGCAGCAAAACGGCGCATTCAACGTGCGTACCACCTGACGAATTCTAACTACGGCATTGCAAACAGAAATTGCGCACTGCGAATTCGCAGTAAGTTACGCCGGGCGAATTGCGTATTCGCAAAATAGCGGAGAGGCCTAGTATTGCTGGCTTTGGTGTTATCCATTCGCAGTTGGTAGCGCCACGGAGGTGATAAGTTTTGATAAGGATTCCTAAGATTTACTAAGTCTTAATTGCGCGATACGAAACCGATTCGCAGTTGCGTACCAGCCTGTAAGGCGCATCATCGCTGGGTTTCTACAGCCGTACGCAGTACACAAAGTGGAAAATCCTCCAAATACGAAACCCAAATATTGCGCAGTAAATTGCGAATTGCGCAGTTCACAAAAAATCTTTGAAAAACGAAACGGATACCAATACGAAAACCATCCTCAAAGCCGCGCCATTGCTGACTTTATAGGTGCGAAGTACGCAAAATAGTGCGCAATTCGTAGTTAAATACACATATTATTTCGTATTCAATTTGCGTACCGTTCGCAGTTAATGCGCAGTAATTCGCAGGAGGCCAGCCAGTGAGAGACAGAACGCGTAGCTATACCACGGCCTTACCCCGCATTGGTCTGAAATTCCTCGCGCACATCCGCAGCAATTTGGCGGACGCAGTACCCGGTACACAGCTTTCCTGCCAGACAGAGTGCGGAACCCTGTATATCTTCCGACAGGCAGACGGCTACGCCATGACAATCAACGGCGTTACACGGACAATCAGAACCACGACAACACAGGCTGGCTACGGCATTCGGCAATGGTACGTTTGCCCCCATTGCGTGAAACGGGTAGCGAAGCTGTATATCGGTTTGAAGGATATAGGCTGCCGGGAATGCTGGAAACTCCACTACAAAAGCCAAAGCGGGGATAAGTTAGATCGGATGCGTATGAACATACGCCGCCAGCGGTTCGCCATTTGGGGAGACGGTGAGCAGTTTCGTAACCTGTTTAACCACCCGAACACTTTTCCTAAGCCAAAGGGTATGCGATGGGATACGTTCGAGCGGAAATTAGGCAGGCTTATAATGTACGAGGCTGCATACTGGCGAGCGTTTAGTCCGGTTGTGGACAAGATCACCGGGCGTGTACGGTAGTAGTTCACCGAACTGCTAATACAATGATTTAGTCCCACTAACTAGGAACAATCACCATGACGCCACGCGTGATAGCTTTATTAGCTGCCGCCAAACTGGAGCACGAAGGCCACCAGCTTCACCCAGCAGACCTGACCAACAGAGTTATATTGTTACCTGTACTATCTAGCGCCTACATTTAAGGCTGAGTACGAGGGGCTTTGACCTTCGATTTTTAAGGATTTTAATTAAGCCAAGCCAAATGATAGGTAAAACCTATTAACGCAACCTGCATGTATGGTTCTATTGAAAAACAACAACATGTTGTGTTGTTTGCGTAAAGTACGAGTCGGTAACTCATATGACGCATACAAGACTAATTGACTATCGTCGAAACTTTACTTACATTTAGCCTATCTCATCTACCATCCTCTGGTGTCAGTGTAGAAGGAGTTACGGCCCCGTCTTCTCAGGAAGGCGCGGCCAGCCTAAACAGCGGTTATTTATATCTTTCCCATCTTTTATTATATTTTTTCTTCTTGTGTTCTTCCTGAATGTAAAAAGCTGTCCACGGTAAAATGTAGTTCCCGCGATCATCCAAAACGACCAAGTAATTCTCGTTTTCGAACCATATATGGATTCTTTGATTTTTCCCTTTTGGTTCAGCCCAAACCTTTAAGCATGGCTCATCACAGTTATCGATAATAGGCTTAGGCCAAGCAATTCGTTCGCAGCGACGGATATCAGGGACCCTTTCATCTTCCTGATCTCCGGTACTGATCATATGCCAGAACGTTGCTGATTTACCGTCATATTCGGGATAACGCTTGAGACCCAATCGCTTTCCTCTGAAAACAGGTTTTGAGAGGACAAAGTCTTGATGAAAAACCTCATAGATAGCCTCAAAGTAGTCATCCCACACGCCTTTGTAATGCTCAAATAGTATAAGTAATGGTAAGGAAAGTGGGTTCATTTCCATCCTCCATTAGCAGCCCATATCATGAGGTTAAACTTGGGTTCTCTGAGTAAAGTGTTCCGCGTTAGTTGGTAGCCACTTCTCTCACGAATTCTCTCAATTAGGAGGAGTTTGGCTTTACTTCCTTCTAGGTTACGGTGCAAATAACTGAGCGCGCCAATAAGCAGATCAGCCAGTTGAAGTTGTTCAGCTTCGTGTGAGTTTATTCGTTGGATATGGGCGATTGTCTTTCTTGAGTAGTCATAGGCATTGTTGCAAAGCACGTCATGCAATTTGCGAATCTTTTCGTGCCCCAATGTATCTTTGATATCAATGAAGACACGATATTGGCTGCCCGGATCGAAAATAGTTTTCAGCATGACAAAATACATTTTGTAGTACCACTCATCATGGCTTTGCTCAAAACTAGTGTGATCAAGTGTTGATTTATCAGGTATCACAAGCCCGCGAAAATGCAAATCATCATCATCGAAAAAGTAGTCAATAAGATCCATATAAAACGCGATCTTAGACATGCCAACTTTGGTCCACTTTGTTTCAAAATCAGCGGCAAGACCATGCTTTTTCTTTATTTCACGCAAACGATTAGCAATACTCAGGCGCTTGCTAACTGGGCACCAAACAGCGCCCAGTACCATTGCTTTCTCATCATCGTTTTCTAAATGACAAGATTCATCACAATAAACGTTATAAGTTTGAATCATGTGTAGTAACGATCTGGCTGGGGTTAATGCACAAAGTGTGCTCGTTACTAACAAGATACCTCAACTACCAAAAAAAACGATAGCTTGGAAATCCATACAGTGTGTATGACCCGGTTAAGGGCAGTACTTGCAAAAGTAGCCGAGCCTCTCTTTCTTGCGCTTGGTAACTATCATCGGTGGTTCACTCCTTATAGTGGGACGGAACTATCATACTGTAAGGGTGAGAACGACAAGAGTGCGGCAAGGATGAAAAACGAACAAAAAGGGAGAGCACCTTAAACAGCCATGTACACAAGGGTGTACACAATGAAAAAAATCAATAAACAAAATTCAGTATTAATGGAGCATTAACAGTACTACTCAATAAACAGATCCAAGAGTAACCTCTTCGCAGCACGTTGAAAAGGCCCGGTGGGGCCTTTTCATTTATCACGCCGCCTGTAATTAACTTATGCTGAATTTTATTCATCGCTGCCATTTACCTGCCCTACGCACTTCTATTTAAATTTTAAAATCATACAGATAATCCAATACAAACTCCGAACAACACATTAGTTAAACTTATTCAAAACCACACCCCTTAGAAAATCTCAATCGCATCCCTGAGTGTTAATCGCTACCCTGCCGCTTCTGATTTACGGGGGAGCGCATGCTGTTACACATTCTCTATCTGATTGGCATCACGGCCGAGGCGGTGACCGGCGCACTGGCGGCAGGCCGGCGCAGAATGGATACTTTTGGCGTGATAATTATCGCCACAGCAACGGCGCTGGGCGGCGGCTCGGTACGCGATATCCTGCTGGGCCACTACCCGCTCGGCTGGGTAAAACACCCGGAATATGTCGTTATTGTTGCCGCCGCGGCAGTATTAACGACGATCTTCGCGCCGGTGATGCCGCATCTGCGCCGTCTGTTTCTGGTACTTGATGCCCTCGGTCTGGTGGTGTTTTCCATCATCGGCGCACAGATTGCCCTCGATATGGGTGAAGGCCCGGTTATCGCCGTGATTGCTGCAGTGATCACCGGCGTCTTCGGCGGTGTTTTACGGGATATGTTCTGCAAACGTATCCCGTTAGTATTTCAAAAAGAGCTGTACGCCGGGATCGCCTTCGCCTCTGCCGTACTCTATATCGTTCTGGGTCATATGGTTCCCAGCCACGATATGGTGGTAATTGCAACCTTGCTGTTTGGCTTTATTACACGGTTACTGGCTATCCGCTGGAAGCTCGGCTTGCCCGTGTTCCACTACAAGCACAGCACTCACTGAAATGCCTTTATTCCTTGTTCACTCAACCAGGCCGAAAGTTTTTCAATTTCGGAGGCATGCATAAAGGCAACGATCTGCCGGGCTTTTTCAGCACCAATTGCCGGAAAACGCTGCCACTCCTTTTCATTACGCGTGCGCATTTGCTGCCATGTTGTATCAGCAGTGACTTTCAGCGCAGGCTGCGGCAGCGGTGCTCCCAGTGCAATTAGCCAACGAATAAGCGGTTTTTCTCGTACCAGCGAAAAGCGATGCCAGAGCTGTAAACCGCGTTCCGGCGAAATGCCAGGCGTCGACTGTAATTGCTCTTTTGTCAGCGCCAGCCATGAAAAAAGATGTTCAAAGTTATGCGCCTGATTTAAACCCCGCCAGCCGCTTTCGCCAAACCCTTCAATCCCCAGCGCTTTTTGTGAGCTAAGCCACACCAGGCGGGCAATAAATTGCTCCTGACATTCCGCTGAGGCATAAAAACAGGTCAACGGAGTAAAACGAGGCGCAGGTGGCACGGGTTTATCGCGAACAAGTGAACGCCACGCCACGCTGTCGATGCGCGGGATCCCTTGTCCGGCAAGGCTGATAGCGATTTGATCGCCAGGCGCAACATCCAGCTCTTGCCAGCGTCTGACTGAACCCAAATTGACCCGCTGAACACGCTTGTCATCGAGTTGTACCGGTTCCAGCAGAGCCACCACGGAAATTTTACCGGTACGTCCAATGGCAAACTGAATATCTTTTACGGTTGCAATTTCCTCGGGCGGTTCATATTTCCATGCCACCACCCAATTGCCCTGCCCCGGTAGCCAGGTATTTTCCGCCGGTTCGGTTCCCGAACGCACCACCACGCCATCGGTGACGAAAGGTAATTCAGAGGTAAACCAATGGCTACGCAGTTTTTCCACATCTTCTACCGTACTTACTGGCACGCTATATTGCGCTTCATGATTAAACCCGGCTTTGCTGAGTTCCACCAACTTTTGCGCCAGCGTTGCCGGGCCGTCTGGCCATGCCCAGACGAAAAACGCCAGATCATTGAGAATAGAGGACTCATCGCGGCGCATCATCGCACCGGCAACTTTTGCGCGGGCGTTAAGTCCACCGGCCTGTTTCTGAATATGGTTTTCTGTGCGTAAAAACAGTTCACCCTGCAATACGCTATTTGCCAGCGCGCCACTCACCGTTTCAGGAATCGATGGGATAGCGCGTATTTTTGCCGTCCAGTCTTCGCCCGCCAGCCCATCGCCGCGACTGATCGCCTGCGCCAGTTCACCATTGCGATAGATTAACGTCACCGCGACGCCATCCACTTTTGGTTGCGCCCAAAGATCGGTTTTTCCCGCCATCCAGCGCCGTAGCGCTTGCTTACCCGCCAGTTTTTGTACACCCGTATGTGCGACAGGATGTTTCACACTGCCGCCGGGTAAGACAGGTGCTGAATTTACGGGTTCAAGTGCAAAACAGCGTTGCCAGGCTGCCAGCCGTGCGCTGAGCTGGTCGTAAACCGCGTCACTGACCTCGCTTGCTCCCTGCTTCCAGTAGTGCTCATTCCACTGGGCAAGCTGCTGTTGAAGGCGGCTTACCTCATCTTGCGCTCTTGAGGGCGACCAGACAGGACACACCGCCAGGCTGGACAGGCTCCATAGCAACAGACATACCGCGAATCCGGTTCTTTTCCACATCATCCCTTCTCCTTGTGATAGCGCCGCTGTTATAGCGTGGCCAACCCGGTGCTGACGACGTGGAAAGAGAGAGATTGCGAGAAGGGTTCCGGCAATTCACTACCGCTATGAAAATTTGCAAACAAAACAGGAAAGCAGGCCGCAAAATGTCAAACTTAGCGGGAAAAAGTGTGACAAAGGCTACGTCACATAGCGGCGATGTGTATAATAGGCACGTATGTAAGTTTCCTTTCGCAATTCACATACAAAAGACTCTCATGGCTCAAGGCACGCTCTATATTGTTTCCGCCCCTAGCGGCGCGGGTAAATCAAGCCTCATCCAGGCTTTGCTAAAAACCCAACCGTTATACGACACACAAGTTTCTGTTTCGCACACCACGCGCGCTCCGCGTCCGGGGGAAGTGCACGGTGAACACTATTTCTTTGTTAACCATGACGAATTTAAGTCCATGATTAACGACGATGCGTTTCTTGAGCATGCCGAAGTCTTTGGTAACTATTACGGCACTTCTCGCGCCGCCATTGAGCAAGTGCTGGCAACTGGCGTAGATGTGTTTCTTGATATCGACTGGCAGGGTGCGCAGCAAATTCGTACCCGTATGCCGCAGGCGCGCAGCATCTTTATTCTGCCGCCGTCGAAGCTGGAGCTCGATCGCCGCTTGCGCGGGCGCGGCCAGGATAGCGAAGAGGTCATTGCGAAACGTATGGCGCAGGCAGTTGCGGAAATGAGCCATTACGCAGAATATGATTACCTGATTGTGAATGATGATTTCGATACCGCTTTAGGCGATCTGAAAACCATTATTCGCGCCGAACGTCTGCGCATGAGCCGCCAAAAGCAGCGACATGACGCTTTAATCAGCAAACTATTGGCAGACTGAGCCTGGTTTCAGTATCATGCCCAGTCATTTCTTCACCTGTGGAGCATTTTAATTATGGCACGCGTAACTGTTCAGGACGCTGTAGAGAAAGTAGGTAACCGTTTTGACCTGGTGCTGGTCGCCGCGCGTCGCGCTCGTCAGATGCAGGTTGGCGGTAAAGATCCGTTAGTCCCGGAAGAAAACGATAAAACCACCGTTATCGCGCTGCGCGAAATCGAAGAAGGTCTGATCAACAACCAGATCCTCGATGTCCGTGAGCGTCAGGAACAGCAAGAGCAGGAAGCCGCAGAACTGCAGGCCGTAACCGCCATTGCTGAAGGTCGTCGTTAATTAACCTGCAGGTCACCCTTGTATCTGTTTGAAAGCCTGAATCAGCTGATTCAACACTATCTGCCTGAAGACCAAATCAAACGTCTCAGGCAGGCGTATCTCGTTGCACGTGACGCTCACGAGGGACAGACACGTTCAAGTGGTGAACCTTATATCACGCACCCGGTCGCGGTGGCCTGTATTCTGGCCGAGATGAAACTCGACTACGAAACGCTGATGGCTGCGCTCTTGCATGACGTGATTGAAGATACCCCCGCCACCTACCAGGATATGGAGCAGCTGTTTGGCAAAAGCGTTGCCGAGCTGGTGGAAGGGGTGTCGAAGCTTGATAAGCTCAAGTTTCAGGATAAGAAAGAAGCGCAGGCTGAAAACTTTCGCAAGATGATTATGGCGATGGTGCAGGACATTCGCGTCATTCTTATCAAGCTTGCCGACCGCACTCATAACATGCGCACGCTGGGCTCTCTTCGCCCGGACAAGCGTCGCCGCATCGCCCGTGAAACCCTCGAAATCTATAGTCCGCTGGCGCACCGTTTGGGTATCCATCACATCAAAACCGAACTCGAAGAGCTGGGTTTTGAAGCGCTGTATCCGAACCGCTACCGCGTTATTAAAGAAGTGGTGAAAGCCGCGCGTGGCAACCGTAAAGAGATGATTCAAAAAATCCTCTCGGAAATCGAAGGGCGTTTACAGGAAGCGGGCATTCCCTGCCGCGTCAGCGGTCGCGAAAAGCACCTGTATTCGATTTACTGCAAAATGGTGCTGAAAGAGCAGCGTTTCCACTCGATTATGGATATCTACGCTTTCCGCGTGATTGTTCACGATCTGGATACCTGTTATCGCGTTCTGGGCCAGATGCACAGCTTGTACAAGCCGCGTCCTGGTCGCGTGAAAGACTATATTGCCATTCCCAAAGCGAACGGCTATCAATCTCTGCACACCTCAATGATTGGCCCGCATGGCGTGCCGGTTGAGGTGCAGATCCGTACCGAAGATATGGATCAGATGGCAGAGATGGGGGTTGCCGCGCACTGGGCATATAAAGAGCATGGCGAAAGCAGTACCACCGCGCAAATCCGCGCCCAGCGCTGGATGCAAAGCCTGCTGGAGCTGCAACAGAGCGCCGGTAGTTCGTTTGAATTTATCGAGAGCGTTAAATCTGATCTCTTCCCCGATGAGATTTATGTTTTCACCCCGGAAGGCCGTATTGTCGAGCTGCCCGCTGGCGCGACGCCGGTGGATTTCGCCTATGCGGTGCACACGGATATCGGTCATGCCTGTGTTGGTGCGCGCGTTGACCGCCAGCCGTATCCGCTGTCGCAGTCGCTTTCCAGCGGTCAGACGGTAGAAATCATCACCGCACCAGGCGCACGCCCGAATGCCGCGTGGCTGAACTTTGTCGTCAGCTCGAAAGCGCGCGCCAAAATCCGCCAGATGCTGAAAAACCTCAAGCGTGACGACTCGGTGAGCCTCGGCCGCCGTCTGCTGAATCACGCGTTGGGCGGCAGCCGTAAACTGGCTGAAATCCCGCAGGAACATGTGCAGCGCGAGCTGGATCGCATGAAACTCGCTTCGCTCGACGATCTGCTGGCAGAAATCGGCCTCGGCAACGCTATGAGCGTCGTGGTAGCAAAAAACCTGCAACAAGGGGAAGCCGTACAAGCAACACAGGCCACCTCAGGCAGCGGTCATCTGCCAATTAAAGGCGCAGACGGCGTCCTGATCACCTTTGCCAAATGCTGTCGCCCCATTCCTGGCGACCCGATTGTCGCGCACGTCAGCCCCGGCAAAGGGCTGGTTATTCACCATGAGTCCTGCCGCAACATTCGTGGCTACCAGAAAGAGCCAGAGAAATTCATGGCAGTCGAGTGGGATAAAGAGACCGCGCAGGAATTTATCACCGAGATCAAGGTAGATATGTTTAACCATCAGGGCGCACTGGCGAACCTGACGGCAGCGATTAATACGGCCTCTTCGAACATTCAAAGCCTGAATACCGAAGAGAAGGACGGCCGCGTCTACAGCGCGTTCATCCGTCTGACGGCGCGCGATCGCGTTCATCTGGCGAATATCATGCGTAAAATCCGCGTGATGCCGGATGTGATAAAAGTCACCCGCAACCGAAACTAACTTTATGAATTCTCAGCGTTATGCGCGTATCCGCGAGATGCTCGCCAGGCGTCAGCCTGACCTGACGGTCTGCATGGAGCAGGTTCACAAACCTCATAACGTCTCCGCCATTATCCGCACCGCAGACGCCGTTGGCGTGCATGAAGTCCACGCCGTCTGGCCGGGTAACCGCATGCGCACCATGGCCTCGTCCGCTGCGGGCAGCAACAGTTGGGTGGAAGTGAAAACCCACCGCACCATTGCCGATGCCGTCAGCGTGCTGAAAGCGCGCGGCATGCAAATCCTCGCCACCCATCTGTCTGATAACGCCGTTGATTTTCGCGAGATCGATTACACCCGCCCGACCTGCATTCTGATGGGCCAGGAGAAAACCGGGATCACTCAGGAAGCGCTGGATCTGGCGGATCGGGACATCATCATCCCGATGACTGGCATGGTGCAGTCGCTGAATGTTTCTGTGGCATCCGCCTTGATCCTTTACGAAGCGCAGCGCCAGCGGCAAAACACCGGTATGTATGAGCGTGAAAACAGCATGTTGCCGGATGAAGTTCAGCAACGCCTGCTGTTTGAAGGCGGCTACCCGGTGCTGGCGAGAGTCGCGAAACGCAAGGGCCTGCCTTACCCTCACGTTAATACGGAAGGCCAAATCGAAGCCGACCCGACGTGGTGGGCAACCATGCAGGCGGCAGGATAAACAATGAAAGGTAAGCTGCTCGATGCGGTGCCATTAAGTTCGCTGACGGGTGTCGGCGCGGCGCAGAGCAGCAAGCTGGCGAAAATCGGCCTGCATACCGTTCAGGATCTCCTGCTTCATCTCCCGCTACGCTACGAAGATCGCACCCAGCTTTACCCGATTGCCGACTTGCTGCCGGGCGTTTACGCCACGGTGGAAGGCGAGGTGCTGAACTGCAATATCACCTTCGGCGGCCGCCGGATGATGACCTGCCAGATTAGCGACGGTTCCGGCATCCTCACCATGCGTTTCTTCAACTTCAACGCGGCGATGAAAAACAGTCTCGCCACCGGTCGCCGTGTGCTGGCCTACGGGGAAGCGAAACGCGGGAAGTATGGCGCGGAGATGATCCATCCCGAATACCGCGTGCAGGGCGATCTCAGCACACCGGAATTGCAGGAAACCCTGACGCCGGTTTATCCGACCACCGAAGGCGTCAAACAAGCGACATTGCGCAAGCTCACCGACCAGGCGCTGGAACTGCTGGCGACCTGTGCTATCAACGAACTGCTGCCGCCGGAACTGGCGCAGGGCATGATGAGCCTGCCAGAGGCGCTGCACACGCTGCATCGCCCGCCACCAACGCTGCGATTAAGCGATCTGGAAAGCGGGCAGCATCCGGCGCAGCGCCGTTTGATCCTTGAAGAGTTGCTGGCGCACAACCTCAGCATGCTGGCGTTGCGCGCTGGCGCGCAGCGATATCATGCGCAACCGCTCAGCGCCAAAGATGAACTGAAAAACCGCCTGCTGGCTTCATTGCCGTTTAAACCCACTGGCGCACAAGCGCGCGTGGTCGCGGAGATCGAACGCGATATGGCGCTGGATATACCTATGATGCGCCTGGTGCAGGGTGATGTCGGTTCCGGTAAAACGCTGGTTGCCGCGCTGGCAGCCCTGCGGGCGATTGCCAATGGCAAACAAGTGGCGATGATGGCGCCTACCGAACTGCTCGCCGAGCAGCACGCCAACAATTTCCGCACCTGGTTTGCCCCGCTCGGCGTGGAAGTGGGCTGGCTGGCGGGTAAGCAAAAAGGTAAAGCACGGCAGGCGCAGCAGGAAGCGATCGCCAGCGGTCAGGTGCAAATGGTGGTGGGCACCCACGCGATTTTCCAGGAACAGGTGCAGTTTAACGGCCTTGCGCTGGTGATTATCGACGAACAGCACCGCTTTGGCGTTCACCAGCGGCTGGCGCTGTGGGAAAAAGGTCAGCAGCAGGGTTTTCACCCGCATCAGTTGATCATGACCGCAACACCGATCCCGCGCACGCTGGCGATGACCGCCTACGCCGATCTCGACACCTCGGTGATCGACGAACTGCCGCCGGGCCGTACACCGGTCACTACCGTCGCCATTCCGGATACGCGCCGCAACGAGATTATCGACCGCGTGCGCAGCGCCTGCACCGGTGAAGGCCGCCAGGCCTACTGGGTTTGTACCCTGATTGAAGAGTCCGACCTGCTGGAAGCGCAAGCGGCGGAAGCGACCTGGGAAGAGTTAAAACGGGCGTTGCCGGAGCTAAATGTCGGCTTGGTGCATGGCCGCATGAAACCGGCAGAAAAACAGGCGGTAATGCAGGCATTCAAACAGGGCGAGCTGCATCTGCTGGTCGCCACCACGGTAATTGAAGTGGGCGTCGATGTACCGAATTCCAGCCTGATGATTATCGAAAACCCGGAGCGGCTGGGACTTGCGCAACTCCACCAGCTACGTGGTCGCGTTGGGCGCGGCGCGGTTGCGTCGCACTGTGTACTGCTCTACAAATCCCCGCTTTCCAAAACCGCGCAAAAGCGTCTGCAAGTGCTGCGCGACAGTAACGATGGCTTTGTGATTGCGCAAAAAGATCTGGAAATTCGCGGCCCCGGCGAACTGCTTGGCACCCGCCAGACCGGCAACGCGGAGTTCAAAGTCGCCGACCTGCTGCGCGACCAGGCGATGATCCCGGAAGTGCAACGCGTGGCGCGTCATATTCATGAGCGTTATCCGCAGCTTGCCGAAGCGCTGATTGACCGCTGGATGCCGGAAACAGAACGCTATTCCAACGCCTGAGTTTTAGAACCTTATCCCGTAAAAATAACACCCCTTAGAAAAGTATGTTTTTAGCAAAGCAACCGTTTGCTTTTACCAAACAGTCCGATAAAATCAGCGCTTTTCCATCAGGGGATTGCTTGAGATGTCCGTAAACACCATCGAGTCAGAAAGTGCGCAACCGGTTGCGCAGACTCAACCCAGCGAACTGATCTACCGCCTTGAAGATCGCCCGCCGCTGCCGCAGACCCTGTTTGCCGCGTTACAGCACCTGCTGGCGATGTTTGTTGGCGTTATCACGCCCGCGCTGCTCATCTGCCAGGCGCTGGGTTTACCGGCTCAGGACACTCAGCACATTATCAGCATGTCGCTGTTCGCCTCGGGCGTCGCCTCTATTATTCAGATCAAAGCCTGGGGACCGGTCGGCTCCGGGTTGCTCTCGATTCAGGGCACCAGCTTTAACTTTGTTGCGCCACTGATTATGGGTGGTACCGCGCTGAAAACCGGCGGTGCGGACGTGCCCACGATGATGGCTGCGCTGTTCGGCACCCTGATGCTGGCCAGCTGCACTGAAATGGTCGTCTCCCGCATTCTGCCGTTTGCGCGTCGCATTATTACTCCACTGGTTTCCGGCGTGGTGGTGATGATTATCGGCCTGTCGCTGATCCAGGTGGGGCTGACCTCCGTTGGCGGCGGTTTTGCCGCGATGGGCAACCACACCTTCGGCGCGCCGAAAAACCTGCTGCTGGCAGGCGTGGTTTTAGGGCTGATTATTCTGCTTAACCGCCAGCGCAACCCGTATCTGCGCATTGCATCGCTGGTGATCGCCATGGCGGTTGGCTATGTGCTGGCGATGTTTATGGGCATGCTGCCGGAATATAGCGCACCGGCAACGTCTTTTATGGTGCCAACGCCGCTTTACTACGGCCTGAGCATTGACTGGACCCTGCTGCTGCCGCTGATGCTGGTATTTATGATCACCTCGCTGGAAACCATCGGTGACATCACCGCCACTTCTGACGTCTCCGAGCAGCCCGTCGCTGGCCCGCTGTATATGAAACGCCTGAAAGGTGGCGTGCTGGCAAATGGCCTTAACTCCTTTGTTTCCGCGGTTTTTAACACCTTCCCGAACTCCTGCTTCGGCCAGAACAACGGCGTTATTCAGTTGACCGGCGTTGCCAGCCGCTATATCGGCTTCTTCATCGCGGTGATGCTGATGGTGCTCGGCCTGTTCCCGGCGGTGAGTGCGTTTGTGCAGCAACTGCCTGAGCCGGTACTGGGCGGTGCAACGCTGGTGATGTTCGGCACTATCGCCGCATCCGGTGTGCGCATTGTTTCCCGCGAACCGCTGAACCGCCGTGCGATCCTGATTATCGCGCTGTCGCTGGCTGTGGGCCTGGGTGTTTCCCAGCAGCCGCAAATTCTGCAATTCGCGCCGGACTGGCTGAAAAACCTGCTCTCTTCCGGTATTGCCGCAGGTGGGATCACCGCGATTGTACTGAATCTGATTTTTCCGCCAGAGAAAAACTGATAACCCCCGCGGCAACGGGGCGAAACCGTTGCCGCCGTAATCTCCTTTCATCATTCCGCCCTTGAGCATTGCGCATAAATCGTGCATAACTGCCAGACTGGCAACTGGGGATGGAAGATCATGAAATTTCTTGGAAAGCTGCTCCTTTTCGTTGTTATCGCTCTGCTTGTGGCGGTCATCGCCTGCTATTTCCTGCTGCAAACCCGTTGGGGCGCAACGCAGGTCAGCAAGTGGGTGAATGATAACAGCGGCTATCACCTGACCTTTGAAGCGATGGATCACCGCTTCTCCTCCCCTTCCCATGTGTTGTTAAAAGGCGTTAATTTTGGCCGCAAAGGTCAACCAGCAACGCTGGTCGCCAAAACGGTGGATATTGGCCTGAGCAGCCGCCAGATTACCGATCCGCTGCACGCCGACACCATTTTGTTACAGGACGGCACGCTGAATTTCTCCCCGTCCGCCGCGCCGCTGCCCTTCCAGGCCGATCGCCTGCAATTGACCAATATGGCCTTTAACAGCCCGACCACCGGCTGGGATCTCAGCGCTCAACGCGTCACCGGCGGCGTTGCGCCGTGGCAGCCGGTTGCTGGCAATGTGCTGGGTAGCAAGGCGCAAATTCAGATGAGTGCCGGTTCGCTGACCTTAAACGGCGTTCCCGCCAGTAATGTGCTTATTCAGGGTAGTATCGATAAAGATGTCGTCACGCTCACCACTATTGGCGCGGATATGGCGCGCGGCTCTCTGACCGGCGATGCGCAACGCGCAGCGGATGGAAGCTGGGTAGTGAATAATTTGCGGCTGAACGATATCCGCCTGCAAAGTGATAAATCCCTGCTCGATTTCTTTAGCCCACTGATGACGCTACCCTCGCTGAAAATTGGCCGTGTCGAAGTGACAGACGCCCGTTTGCAGGGGCCGGGCTGGGCCGTCACCGATCTGGATTTAAGTTTGCGCAACCTGACGCTGACCAAAGGCGACTGGCAAAGCGAAGATGGCAGGCTGTCGATGAATGCCAGCGAATTTATTTACGGCTCGCTGCATCTGTTCGATCCGATCCTCAATGCTAACTTCTCGCCGCAGGGCATTGCACTGCAACAGTTCACTTCGCGCTGGGAAAACGGCATGGTGCGCACCTCCGGCAACTGGTATCGCGCGGGTCATGCGCTGGTGCTGGACGACACCGCTTTCGCCGGGCTGGAATACACCCTGCCGGAAAACTGGAAGCAGCTATGGATGGAGGATTTACCACCGTGGCTGAACACCGTAACGCTGAAAAAATTCAGCGCCAGCCGCAATCTGGTGATTGATATCGATCCGGCTTTCCCGTGGCAACTGACGGCGCTGGACGGCTACGGCGATAACCTGCAACTGGTGCGCGAGCGCAAATGGGGCGTATGGGGTGGCACAGCGAAGCTGAATGCCGCCGCCGCCACCTTTAACCGCGTGGATGTGCGCCGCCCGTCGCTGGCGCTGAATGCCAACAGCAGTGTCGTTAACATCACCGAACTGAGCGCCTTTACCGGCCAGGGCCTGCTGGAAGCCAAAGCCGTGGTTGCGCAAACGCCGGATCGCAGCGTCAATCTCAGCCTGAACGGGCGCGGCGTGCCGGTGAATGTGTTACAGGAGTGGGGCTGGCCGGCGCTGCCGATCAGCGGCGACGGGAATTTACAGCTCACCGCCAGCGGCAGCGTACGCGCCGATGCGCCGCTTAAACCGTCGGTGAACGCCGAGCTTTCTGCCATTAACGTGCAGAAACAGCAAATCAAGCAGAGCATGCATGGCGGCGTGGTAACCGGGGGTGTGGTCACTCCGCCAGCCACGGAAACACCTTCTCAACCCGCCCCCGCGAACCCCTGAAACATGGCTTTAACAAAAATTGCGCCTTTCGCGTGGGAACGTGGAAGGCGCTAAAACGGTGATCTACGCTTTTTCTGAATTTTTCAGGAAGGAAAGTCACGATGGTTGCCGTTATTATTCTCGCCATTTTTGTTATCAGCGTGATCTATGCGCATTCCCGTGGCATAGAGAAGCAGAAACTTTCACGCCAGTTGTTTGATCATTCAACGTTTATGGCGCCTATCAATATGTTTATGACCGGCTTTTCGCGCCTGCCGCCGAAACAGCCGTTTTTTGACAACGCGACTTTTCCGGAACTGCAGGAAATTACGGCTAACTGGCAGATTATTCGTGAAGAGGCGCTGCGTTTGCAGGATCACATTAAAGCGGCGCAGGCGAATAATGACGCGGGCTTTAACACCTTTTTTAAACGCGGCTGGAAACGCTTCTACCTGAAATGGTACAGCGACGCGCACCCTTCGGCGCAACCCCTTTGCCCGGTCACCACCAGGCTGGTGAATCAGATCCCCTCGATTAAGGCGGCAATGTTTGCCGAACTGCCGCCGGGCGCGTATTTGGGAAAACATCGCGATCCTTATGCGGGCTCTGTGCGGTATCACCTTGGGTTAGCAACGCCAAATGATGACCGCTGTTTTATTGAAGTAGACCGCCAGCGTCATAGCTGGCGAGACGGCGAAGCGGTGATCTTTGATGAAACCTACGTTCACTGGGCAGAAAATAAAACCGACCAGACGCGCATTATTCTGTTTTGCGATATCGAGCGCCCCATGAAATGGCGCTGGGCGCAGGCGGTAAATCACTGGATTGGCTCAACGGTAATGTCCGCCGCCAGTTCGCCAAATGACGAAGGCGACCGCACCGGTGCGATCAATCGCATCTTCAAATATGTTTATGCCCTTCGCGAAGGCGGCCAGCGGCTGAAAAAACGCAGCCGCAAGCTCTACTATGCGGTGAAATATCTCGCTATTGCGGCAATTTTCGCCGCCATTATTGTCCCAAGCCTGCTATAACAAAGCCCCTATCCGCACCGCTAAGCGGGGAGTCACGGGAAAGCACGGCGTAATAGTTTTTCGCCGATGCGCCTCCCTTTCGCAGACAGATTGCGCGGCTTCCAGTACATCCAGATTAGGCAAGTACAGCGTTCGGTTGCGGCGCGCTTTTACCGCCTTAAAACAGCGTAGCGGGCAAGAAATACGCCCTGGCCAGCTTTTCTTACTGGACTGTCCATTTTGTTTCCTATGCGTCTGCAAAATGTTCAGAAAGCCCTTTTCAGAGAGGGTGACTGATTGAATTTCAGTCAGCTCATGCGAATTTTCGGTGTTTAGCGAACCTTTCTCCTTATGTATCACAGCACTTCCTTTGCGGCATAAAATCGCTAAGCCTTGGAAACGATGAGGATTTATCTTAAACAGCCGTTTGCGGCGGGAGCACAATGAGAAAATTTATGGCGAGGGTATGTGGTAAATGCCTGAAAGTAGCTATAATGCGCCCCGCCTCCATGTAGCAATGCAGGCGCGGAAGATCGTCATCTCCGGTGAGGTGGCTGGACTTCAAATCCAGTTGGGGCCGCCAGCGGTCCCGGGCAGGTTCGACTCCTGTGATCTTCCGCCAGTTTGCCTCCCCTGAATTCCCCCATTGGACTGACCCCCGGTAGACGATCCTGCCCTATAGTTTGGACTGATCCCACCCAATACAGACTGTGTTAGAGGTCGCTTTACGAGGTATTACTACAACAAAGAAGCAGCTACTATCTCACTTCTCTGCAACATATTAAGATAAAGGCTGAAATAACCATAAGGTAGATACTAGATGAACAATATTTTCTTGAGAATTGATGGAATTAACGGTGAATCAAAAGATGCTCAGCATCCAGGATGGACTGATGTGAACTCCTATTCTTGGGGTTCAAAAAGAAATAACGGTGCCCCCGGAGGAACGGGGAAAGTGAATTACCATAATCTGAGTGTACATTGCCAAGTAGATAAGACGACTGCAGGTGCTCTATTATACTCCTCAAATGGTAACAGGATCAGAACTGTTGAGTTGTCAGCCTGTAAAGCAGGCGGTGGGCAAATGGAGTATTACAGAATTACACTAGAGAATGTCATTCTTGTAGAAGTTCTACTGAGTGATCATGGTGTTACAACTGACGTTGAATACGAGTTTGAAGCAGAAAAAGTGAAATTTCAGTACTGGGAACAAGGTGGAATGGGAGGAAAAGGCGCAGAGACACGCATGGGTTGGGATATAAAGAACTCAACATCTTACTTCTGATATGCAGAGGCTAACATGGGTACTAGTGCATATTCTCACCTTAGATATGATCTTAATAATTACATAGTTGAATTACAACGTGTGGCTACTATTGCTGCCTCTTTTATAATAAAAGATTCAATAATTCGTAATGAATATTTACGTGATATTGATGCGAGTGTTAGAGATTATCAGTCCCGTTTTGATGCGGAGATGAATCCGCAAAAAAAGATGGAGATAATCGAAGAGCTAAAAGCAGAACTGAAACTCACGCAAAGAGAGTATCAGATGCTAAGGATGAAAGACCGAGTAATCTATGCTGTTACAGATGTGTTCGAAGAACATGGAGTACTGAAATATGCAAAGATCGCTGGTGGCGTGGTTGGTGGTGGACTTGAAGCATGGGGCGGATATCGATTAACCAAACTAGGTAAATCTCTCAACCTTAAAGCTATGCGTGGAGTAGGTTTAATGTTAGTAGCCCACGGTACAAATAACGTCTACGAATCGGTTTCTCCCCTAATATATGAACATAATGAAGCAGGGGTATTACGCAAAATTTACCGAGAAGCGGCAAAAATAGCAGGGTTTGATGATGATGCGGGGGACTTAGCTTATAGTGGTGTTGAGCTTTCATTGACATTATATGCCGCAATCAGAACCCCGGTACTTAGCCAAAACCCAAACAGACTTGTCCTTAAATATCTGGGTGAACAGCCTGGAACCGGAAAATTATTCCGACATGTGAGTAATGATTTTATATCTAAATGGGCTAGTAAAAACGCTGCAATGAAACTATATTTTACCGGGAGCACTGTATATAAATTTAAAGCCGAGTTTATTGATGGTGGCTATAAATTCGACGATTAAAACCACAACTTTACAGCCAATATCATGAGCTTGATTTGGCAGGCTATCGTGCGATCCTCCTCTCTGGCGGAGGAACGTACGTCCAGTAAAGCAAAAAAGAGCATACCGGCAGGCATGTACAGATAAGACCAATTACCAAACATAGCCGCAGCAAGGGTAAACAAGAAAATCGCAAGAATATAATATCTGGTCATGATAATTGACTTTCTCGCCTCTTCCTTTATCAGTGCTGGAAGCGTCAGTTCGGCGGTAAGGTTAGGATGATAAGTTGCTTTTAATTGTCCGAACTGGCGCTTGAACCCTAAAAGCTCTTGTTTACTAAACCCGGCATTTGCAACCTTTGCTTTGTAATCTGACATTATCTGTTCCTATAGCATATCTATACCTTGATATTTTACGATAAAAAGCCTTCAAAAGGATCAGAGTTCTGCTTAAAGTGTTAAAAACGTTGACGTGTGCCTCAGCATAGTAAGCTCTATCTTAGCCCCTTCTCTCTTCTTGTGCCTGTTAAAAAGCATCAATCTCTCCACTCACGATTTAACTTCTAAGCCGCTGCTTAGAATTCGTAAACAGTGAACACTAAGCTGTGCACTCTTCATCAACTCATAACCTGCTATCCCATTGATTAAAAATCATAAAATGGCAAGATGTATAGTGTGAACAGTTAAATTCAAAAACTTTTTCTTATAGCAACGCTTGATGAAAAAATAAACATCGTTATAAACATGTATAGAAATGTGTATAACATGAATAACGATAAAAATATAAAATCAATAAAATCAAATAGTTATGAATAAATGGTGACTCCTGTGATCTTCCGCCAAAAGTTAGAGATGGGCTATAAATAAGGTGTTTGTCTATTGATTGAAACGATTTCGCCATCAATGAAAGTAAAAATACTGAGACCTTCAAAACAATCGAAAATTTCTGATAAATATCCCTCCATTGGACCGATATTACTTTCGAAATAATCACCACATCGCAATTCTTGTTTCTTCCTGACACTAATATAATTTATATTATCAATATAAATACCAATGACTTTAGGTTTGATAACGATACATTCGTTATACGGATCTGAAAATGCATATATTTCTTCTAAAATTTCTTGCGAGAGTGGCTTCGCGAATGAATTTATTTCTCCATTATTATCAGAAGTTCCAGCATCTGTTGCACAAACGCCATGAATATTAGGTAAAGCAGGTTCAATTATTACACCAATGCTACCAGGCAGACTCATCGTATGACCAGGCCAGACAATACAACATGATAATGGATTTGAAGTGGGTGATTCGATCACATTTTTAAGATCATCGGGGAATGGCTGATTCCTTGACATACTTGCAAGATTTGAAAAATGAACGATTAACGCCTTTTTTGCCTTTAGCGCTTCAGCAAATTCTTTATTATCCATGGCATACCTCAACATACATTAATATAGTAATTAAGTTTAATACATGAAATTGAAATAATCATATCACAGCTAATTTAATCAACGTGTAACAATAAAAGCCCATTAATGGCTCAAGTTTTCTTCCAAAGTTAAATATCAAAACCGCCTAACAAAATTAAAAGACTAGATTTTTAATTGTTTTGCCGATTATAAAATAATAAAGTCTTTTCATTAATACAAAGGGCTTTACTCAAAAATTAGTTTGAACCGCATCAAATACAGGATAAAAGCAAAACAACAAAGATAATAATATTTGGATATCGAAGATATTACCCTTTTGGCTCTATCCCCTTAGCCCGCAAAGCCTCCCTCGCCAGTTCCTTTAACCAACTGGCGAGGCTTACCCCTTCTTCTGCCGCCACGGCATCAAGCTGTTCTTTCAACGCTGGATCTATGCGCATTTTAAACTGCGGTGACTGGCCGCCACCTTTCGGTTTTTTCTCGCGGGATATGATTGACATGGGGCCACCTATTTAACTATTCTCACCTTTATAGGAGGCCACCTAAAAGGATTCCTTCCTATCTAAACAACGCCCCGATGTGCAGGAACACAACCGGAGCGTCTAACCATCCCCAACTATCAAGGAGTTGATAATGGCTGATCCGCATTCTACCTCAGACTTCACCATCGCCGGAACCGAGCACAACGTAATTGTGCGATATCGCCCGAATCAGGGCGACGCGAGCACGCCGAGTATTACGCTTTCCGGCAAGTGGTTGCGCGATGCCGGGTTTAATACCGGGCAACATATTCTGGTGAAAGTGATGCAGGGCTGCATCGTGCTGGTGAAATACAGTGATAAAGAGGAGTGGCTGGCGACGGCGCTTGATAAAACGCGCAAGCAGCTCAGGGAAGTGAAAGGGGTGGTGAAAAACGCCTGGCTGCAATCACGGTCAGAGTGAATCCCGACGCGTTTGCCGCATCTCAAACAGAGCCTGCAACAGGCTCTGTTTGCTGGCACTGACGGAAATAAATCCAGATGGTTTCCTGCTCAGGTATAGACAGAAAAAGCGATAAAAAACACAGCACCCGCAAACGTCGTGGTCAGGTATAACGACGGCATCAGCTACACATCATCACCTGAGAAAACGCGTAAAAAGTCGTTCGTTTCCCTCTCTTCATCGCCACTATTAAGGCGTAAAATAAGCGCCCCGATATTCCGACAGACAACAACCGATGAAGCGCTTCCTTTTTATTCTTTCCACCGCCTTTATTTTCAACACCAGTTTTGCCGCCGCCCCGCTGCCGAAAGACGTTCAGGATTTTCGTAATCTTGCCGAAGAGTGCGAGCATTTCGCCGGCGAACAGGATTCGGATCTTGACGAGCAGCGCCAGAAAGAGCTGGATGCCAGCCTGCAAGCCACCTGTGGCAAAGCAGTGGTACAGCTCAAAACGCTGCGGGAAAAATATAAGAATGACGCGGCATTAATGAAAGTGATTAATGCCTACGATTTCTGACAGCGGTTTGCGGCACGCAAAAACGGGGGTATTTGCCCCCGTTCGTTATTACGCTTTCTGCAATGGATAATCCAGGTAGCCTTCTGCGCCGCCGCCGAAGAATTTCTCCCTGATCGGTTCATTGAGCGGCAGGTTATGTTGCAGGCGGTACGGCAAATCCGGGTTAGCGATAAACGGTCGGCCAAAACCAATCAGATCCGCCCAGCCTTTTGCCAGCGCTTCTTCGGCGCGCTCCGGCGTGTATTTGCCAGAGTAGATCAGCGTGCCGTGAAAAATAATACGCAGCGCCTCTTTAAAAGCCGCAGGCATCACCGGCGCGTCGTCCCAGTCCGCTTCAGCGATGTGAATGTAAGCAATGCCGATCTCATTCAGTACGCTGGCCGCCGCGAGATACGTGGCTTCCGGCGTATCGTCGCGCGAACCCATCAGCGTAGTCAGCGGTGCCAGACGAATGCCGACACGCTCTTTACCAATCGCCGCCGAAACGGCTTCGACCACCTCTTTCATAAAGCGCAGACGGTTTTGCAACGAACCGCCGTATTCGTCGTCACGCAGGTTCGATTGCGAATCAATAAACTGGTTAATCAGGTAGCCGTTAGCGCCGTGCAGTTCAATACCATCAAAACCGGCGGCCATCGCGTTACGCGCCGCTTGCGCGTAATCGTTAACAATGGCGGGGATTTCTTCCACCGTTAATGCGCGCGGCATCGAGTGCTGAACCATATCACCGACGCCATTTTCCGGTCCGCGCCCTTCCACATCGACAAACACTTTTACGCCTTCGGCCTGAATCGCCGACGAGGAAACCGGTGCCGCATTACCCGGCTGCAAAACGGTGTGGGACACGCGCCCCACATGCCACAACTGGTCAAAGATTTTACCGCCTGCGCGATGCACCGCATCGGTCACTTTTTTCCAGCCCGCAATTTGCGCGTCGCTGTAAATACCCGGCGTCCAGGCGTAGCCCTGACCCTGCTGGCTGATTTGCGTGCCTTCGCTGATAATCAGCCCGGCACTGGCGCGTTGGGCGTAGTAATCCGCCATCATATCGGTTGCCACATCGCCAGCTCCGGCGCGGGAGCGGGTCATCGGTGGCATAACAATACGGTTAGTCAATGCGAGCGTATTCAGGGAATAGTTATCGAATAACATGATGGCTTATCCTTTCTTGATTCGGTCACTGTGGCTGCGGTTAGCAACCCGATACGAAGCAGGATAAGCGCACAAGAATTTTGAATAAACAGCAATAAAAGCAATAAACTATTGCTATATGGTTAATAAAGAACGCTGACCAGTCCGCAGCGCGGGTATATGAGAAAAGCTGCCAGAATAAAGAGACGAAACCACAGGTTCTGAAACGTGGTTATTCCCGCGTCTAATCATCTTTAGCTCATTCGTCCCGACGCGGGGAAGAAATATCGCATCTGCCATGACTTTTCCTTCGGAGCAGCAAAAACAGTCGTTCCAGTTATTATAAATATGGATAAGTTCCGCCATACTGTTTAAACCCAGTTTACGCAGTATCGCGTTTTTATAATTACTGACGATCTTTTTATCAATGCCGAGCGATTGCGAAATGGTGTCGCTGGACTGGTACTCAAGAAACCGCAGCATAATTTTATACTCCGTCGCGCTAAAATGGACTTCGCGAAAGGAATATATATCCTCATGACCCTTGAGGAAATTAAGTATCTTTCTGATCTCGTGCCGTAGCAAAGATACAGATGAAGATTTATCGATTGAAATAAATCGAGTGCAAATAAATGAATTAAACCCTTTTTCTTCACTTAAAATATAAAGCAATGAATTCATACTAAAAAACAATATCTTTCCATCACCGCGATCAAAGGCAACCAGTGTATGCGTTGCATGCGGGTTAATGGCTTTAAGCAGCTTATCCATGCCCATGACAAAATAGCTATCCTGAGAGATGATATACATATCCAACCTCCGGGAAATATTATTTGCCAGCGAATTTTAGCGAAAGCGAAATTATGCTTCCGTTTAATTTGGAATGTTATATCGCGTTTGGCAACGAGATACCATTATTAACCTGGAAAATAATTAAAATGAAAAATGCTACCGCCCCTGGCTTTCGCCAAAAAAAGATGAAACGAACACCCCAGTAGCAGCCACAAAATCCATAAAGATAGCCATTTAATCCATAACAGAAATCATGGGTGCCTGAGTTCAATTTCGCTTAGGAAAGAACGAAGTTTTAGGAAGCAATGGCCCAAAAGTATTATTTTTAACTTAAATAAAAATACAGCACTAAAAATTGATGTAATCATCAATAAGAAAAAACATTAAAAAATTAATAAGTTAACACTTCTAAAATAACAACAGTGACACAGAGTAATAAAAAATTAGTCACTGCGGTTACATAACGCAAGGAAGCTAACAAGAGATTAGGAATTTTCATAAATATCAAAACCTATAGCTAGAATAGCCTATACCAATCAATTTATTACGAAAGCAGAAAATAGTTGAATTAGAAAAAATATATTCTCTTGAATAAATACTCTCCGCTAATAAACCGCTCCGTTCCAACGCGAGCTAAATCGACTGGTGGCGCAGGGTTAATCAATGGCAGACAACTGCGAATACGCGGCCGGCAAATTCCGCCGGGAAGCGAGTAAGGTCTGTTAAACCCGGTTGCCGTGAGGAACAGCACATTTGCAGGGAGGGTGAAGAACACTTACATTCAAAGACCCAACCTTGCTTTTCAACATGTTATTTTTCGGGAAGCGCTATGCCGTTGATTGATTTTACCGCCGCTTCGGTAGCGTGCAGGGAGTGCCGCTAATGGCGACACATGTCCCCTGGTTTCGCAACTGGTTACAGCTTATCGTCCTTTCATTGCTCTTCGTTGCTGTGATGGAATTGATCCATCTGCCCGCAGCGCTTCTGTTGGGTCCGATGTTTTCCGGCATTCTTCTCGCCATCTTCAACCGGCCAGTTACCGTCAGTAAAAAATCCTTCGCCGCCGCGCAAGCGGTGGTCGGCGCGATGATTGCGCATGCGATCCCGCCGTCAGTGTTTGGCCGCATCGCCGCCGACTGGCCGCTTTTTATCAGCTGTATTTTCTCCGTTATTTTCGCCAGCGCCATTCTTGGCTGGATCATGGCGAAATTGCAGGTTTTCCCCGGTTCAACAGCGATTTGGGGATCGTCGCCAGGTGCGGCGGCGGCGATGACGATTATGGCCGAGAGCTTTGGCGCGGATGTCCGCCTGGTGGCGTTTATGCAGTATCTGCGGGTGATGATCGTGGCGCTGGTCGCGGTGCTGGTGACCCGCATATGGATGGGAACGGAGAGCGCGGATCATGCGGTCGCCACTTTCACCTTATTTAGCCCGGTGCGCTGGCTGCCATTTGCCGGGACATTACTGGTGATTGCCGCAGGTTATCTGATTGCCCGCTGCGTCAAAATCCCCTCCGGCCCAATGCTGATAACGTTAGCGCTGGGGATAATGGTTGAAGATACCGGTTTGCTGACGCTGGAGTTGCCGCCATGGCTGCTGGCGCTCTCCTACGCGATGATTGGCTGGAGTATCGGCTTGCGTTTTACACGCGAAATTGTCTGCTACGCCGCCCGCGCACTGCCGCGCGTGCTGCTGTCGGTGCTGACGCTCGTCGCGGTGTGCTGCGGTTTTGCCTGGCTACTGGTGCAGTTCGCCGGAATCGACCCGCTTACCGCCTACCTTGCCACCAGCCCCGGCGGCGCGGATACGGTGGCGATTATCGCCTCGTCAAGCCATGTGGATATCTCGTTTGTGATGGCGATGCAGACCGGGCGGTTTATCCTGGTGCTGATAACCGGCCCGGCAATCTCACGGTTTGTGGCGAAACGGCTGGGGGCGCAATCATCAGGTTAATGCGAGGTCCAGTCCTGCAAGCGCAAGCCAGGTATACGAGCAAACTCGCGAGTGTT
This sequence comes from Kosakonia pseudosacchari, assembly GCF_900184035.1. Taxonomy (GTDB): domain Bacteria; phylum Pseudomonadota; class Gammaproteobacteria; order Enterobacterales; family Enterobacteriaceae; genus Kosakonia; species Kosakonia pseudosacchari. Next base: position 122,340 of record NZ_FXWP01000014.1, on the reverse strand, counting down.
ATTGCTGACAAGTACCAGTCCCAGTGAGCGAGCATGTGCGCCAATCATGGCATCATATGGCCCTACTGGCGTACCTGCTCTGGCTAACTCCGCACGCAACTGGCCTGTATGAACAGCAGCATCGACACCATATGGCAGCACTTCCAGGCGTGCTGTAAACCCTTCCACAACCCGCAAATTTTTTTCGGGGATGGCCGATTTCTCGGCACCATAAATCAGCTCCATCAAGGTGACAGAGCTGATACACATCTGCCCGCTGTGCTGATTAAAAGCCTGCCTGACGATTTCAGGTTTGTTCTTGATAGTGAAAATGCAAATATTCGTATCCAGCATAAATTTGAGCATCAAAAGTCTTCCCTGTCTTGCTCCTCTGGCTGCTCCCGTGCAGCCATAAAATCTGGTGACGCACTTTCACCATCAAACCAGCTATCCCAGGCCTCCCCGGAGGGGGTAATGATGCGTGTTCTTCCTACGGCAATGATATCAACATGTTTCACGTCCTCCGGCAGCGCAACTGCCTTTGGCAAACGCACGGCCTGACTCCGGTTGCTTTTGAAAACTGTCGTTTTTTCCACACGCGCCTCCATTGGTGAAATTTCACACTGAATGACAGCATAATTTATCAATGGGATATGTCAATGGGATATACAAAATACCTCATGCAACGGAGCAAAACGGAACGTTCAACGAGTAAGCGTCAGACTAACCGCAGTTGCTCAATCACTTCCGCCACCTGGCGGCGCGCATCGCCGGTGAGCGTCCGCAATGGCGCAGGCAGGGACGATGCGCCCGCTAAACCCAGCAGTTCTGCCGCAGTGGCCATTACCCGCAAGCTGCCGCCGTAACGTTTAAAGATGTCCCACAACGGTTGCAATGCGTCAGAGTGGGCGCGCGCCTGTGCAAAATCACCGGCCTGCGCCGCGCGGGAAATCGCCAGCGCCGCTTGCGGGAACAGGCCGCCCAGCACTGAATACCAGACGCCGCATCCGGCGCTAAGACCGTCAACCGCGACGGCATCGCCGCTAATACCCAGCGTGATGCTCTGTGGGATTAGCGGGCGCAGGCGCGCAGCCCGCTCGGGTGCGGAAATCGGTGGAATTTTGATTGAGCCGATATTGGGCAACTGCGCAATACGAAGCAGCAGCTCGTCGCTAAAGGTAAAATGGGTGGTGCCGGGGTTATCGTACACGCAGAGCGGCACGGAGAGTTCGCGCGTCACAGCGGCAAACAGGCTGAACACTTCGTCTTCGGTCAACGCGTGGTAGGAAACGGGTGCCAGCAGCACGGCGCTAACGCCCGCTTTCTGCGCATCTTCCGCCAGCCACAGCACATCGCGCGTGCGCAAGGCGCCAATTCCTGCAATCACCGGAACCGCGCCGGAATGTTCCGTCGCCAGGCGCAGCGCATTGGCTCGCTCGGTGCGGCTGAAATAGGGGTAGCACCCCGTCGAACCCAGTGCGCCAATCGAATCGACGCCGGCGACACGCAGCCGTTCAATCAACTTCACGTAAGCCGCTTCATCCAGCCGTTCATCGCGCAGCGGCGACAGCGGAAATGCGCTCAATCCTGTGAAATCCATTCTTCCCCCTTCAGAGATCAAATCCGAGCATGGTTTTTTCAACACGACAGCCCGGCATCATACGTTGCAATCCGGCGATCAGTTCGTCGCCTGCCTCACATAATGCGTCCAGCGGCATTTCCGGCAGGCTTTCGAGGATAAACCACATCTGGCTGTCGGCAGCGCTCAGGCGGGTGCGCACACCCTGGCGCCAGTTCCAGCGGCGGCACGTTACGCCTGTGTCATCGCGCCAGATAACTTCCCCCGGCTCCGGCGACTCGTGCGCCAGCTCGCCCTCTTTCATCATGTCGAACAGCTCAGTACCGTCAGCAAGCGTCAGACGCGGCGCGCCGTGATAGGCGGCAATGTTCTCACCACCCACCGGAATAGCGTAGCGCAGGCTGATGGCATTATAGAGATCCACCACCGGGTCAATTGCAGGTACCACGCCGTCGCGCTGCACACGTTTTCGCAGCGCCTGCGCCGAACAGGGCGTACGTTTTGGCTTCGCGCCGAAGCGCTTAAACACCTCATCCCATGCCGCCAGATGCGCGTCCGACCAGGTCGGGTCGCCCGCCGCGACACATTCACACGCACTCGCCAGTGCCGCTTCGCCCACGTGCGGGTTCAGTAGCGGTGCGGCATCAACATACACGCTAAGCGCGCGAAAACCAGGGGCGATGGCGGCAAGACGGGCATCGATTGACGGCTGAACGGAAAGCATCGGATAATCCTTTTTAGTGACCATTTTATTGCACAGTATCGACCGATGACCAAAAAAGTCAATAAACCGACCGACTCCGGCGCAGATGTGCATCGCGTCAGTGAAGCGGTGGCAACGCGTATTAAAGCGTTTCGTAAACAACAAAAACTCTCGCTGGATGAGCTTTCCCGCCGCGCGGGCGTCAGCAAAGGCATGCTGGTAGAGATCGAAAAATGTCTCGCCAATCCGAGCATCGCCCTGCTGTGTAAAATCGCCGCCGCGATGGGGGTTTCCGTCGCAGATATTGTCGATGTCGCCAGTAAACCGACCGCGCATCTGATAGAAAAAGAAGACATTCCCACATTGTGGCAGGGCGAAAATGGTGGCACTGCGCGGTTGCTGGCAGGCACCAGCGGGCCGGATATGCTGGAGATGTGGCGCTGGGAGATGTTCCCCGGCGAACGGTTCGCCTCGCCAGGACACCCTTCCGGCACCATGGAACTGCTGCACGTTGAGCACGGTACGCTGCACATTCAGGTGGGGCAAACGGCGCTCGTTGTGGGTGAAGGCTGTTCCGCCGTGGCGCAAACCGACACCGCGCACCACTACGCCAATGAAAGCAGCCAACCGGTTATTTTCACCATGACGGTAAGCGAGCGCCACTCATGAATCTGGCTCATAACGTCATTATGATTTAATGGCGTTATCATTTGTGCCGCACTGATTAAGATACCGTTCCGCCTTTGTCGGCGTTCCCTTCGTGACTTAATCAGGATTTTATGAACAACAAGCTCCACGGGCCGCTATTTCTCGCGATCCTCAGCGCGCTGATGGCCTTTACCTCCCTGTCGACGGACATTTACCTGCCCGCAATGCCCCTGATGGCAAAAGAGCTCCAGGGCGATATCGAACTGACCATCACCGGGTTTTTGGTCGGCTTCGCGCTGGCGCAGCTGGTGTGGGGGCCAATCAGCGACGCGATCGGCCGCCGCATTCCGCTGTTTATCGGTATGCTGTTGTTTATCATAGGTTCTGCCGGGTGCGCGCTCTCCACTGAAATCCATCAGATGGTGTTCTGGCGCGTGTTTCAGGCTTTCGGTGCCTGCACCGGCCCGATGCTGGCGCGGGCGATGATCCGCGATCTGTTTGCCCGCACCCGCGCGGCGCAAATGCTCTCCACATTAACCATCATTATGGCGATTGCGCCGATCGTTGGGCCGCTGGCGGGCGGACAAATTATTCAAATCACCAGCTGGCATGCCATTTTTTGGCTGCTGGCAGGGATTGGCGCGCTGATGTTTCTTTCTCTCTATTTCCTGCCGGAAACCTTACCCACCGAAAAGCGCACCCAAGCCTCGCTGCCGGGCGCGTTTCGAAACTACTTCGCACTGCTGCGTAACCGCGCGTTTATGCGTTACACGCTGTGTGTGACCTTTTTCTACGTCTCCGCCTATGCCTTTATTACCGGTTCGCCGTTTGTTTACATCCGCTATTACGGCATTGATCCGCAATATTACGGCTGGCTGTTTGCCATCAATATTGTCGGCTTAATGGGAGTGAGCTTTCTGAACCGGCGGCTGGTGCAGCGCCATCCGCTGGATAAGTTACTGAAAATTGCCGTCACGATTGCTGCGCTGGCAACGGTGACCCTGGCGCTGGCGGTGAAGTTGCAGTTCGGCGGTATTGCTGCGGTGATCATTCCGGTGTTCCTGTTTTTTTCTATGAACGGCATTATCGCTGCCACCTCAACCGCCGCCGCGCTCGACGCCGTACCCGCTATCGCCGGTTCCGCCTCGGCGCTGATTGGCTCGCTGCAATATGGCAGCGGTATTATCTCGTCGCTGCTACTGACGTGGTTTCGCGACGGAACGCCTTGGGCGATGGCGTGGATCATGGCGCTGTTTACCCTTGCGAGTGCCGTAATGGTGCTACGCCGCCATTAATGAGTGTTACGCATAAGATCATGCCGATTTACCACCATAGTGCCGGTAATCGGTGAGGATTATGATCGCCCTGTCACTTTTTCAGACGAAGTGGATAAGGGCGCAGAAAACCGGGTTAATGACCGGCGTCAGTCGCGGTTCTGATCGCGAACGGGCGCTGCCTGCAATAATTTCTCGCCTGCCAGCTACGCTTTAAAACGTATCCAAATACGGGAGAGCAGTATGAAAATCATCCGCAGTGCATCGGTTCCCTCTGCGCAAGGGCCGCAGGACTATTTCACCGGCCGCGTACGTATCGACGCGCCCTTTAAAGCCGACGAACCCGCACGCGTTGGCGGCGCGACGGTCACGTTTGAACCCGGCGCAAGAACCGCGTGGCACACCCATCCGCTGGGCCAAACGCTGATTATTACCCACGGTAAAGGGTGGATTCAGTGCGAAGGTGAAGCCGTTCAGGAGATGAACCAGGGCGATATTGTCTGGATCCCGGAAAACGTGAAGCACTGGCACGGCGCAACAGCCACAAACGCAATGACCCACATCGCTATTGCCGAATCACTGAACGGCAGCCCGGTTACCTGGCTTGAGCATGTTACCGACGAGCAGTATCACGGCTAATCACCCGAACACCCGCCGCTTAATGGCGTATTCGCCGCGTGACCCGGTATTACTGGCCAAACAGTGTCAGTTTCCCGACCAGTAAGTAAGCGTGATAAGCGCGGCGCTATCTCTGCGCCACGCCGTGGGCGTAGCGCAGGTGCAGATCCTGCTCGAACTGTTCACGCAGCGACGCCGGAGAAAGAATGCCAATATCCGGCAACCAGTAGCGCAACCAGCGAAACAGCGTGTGCGGATCGGTGATGGCGGTGGCAAGCGTTAAGCTGCCGTCATCATGCTGTTCAACAATGCGTTGTGCCGGAAACAGCGCCCGACGGGTAACATACTCGGCGGCGTGCGCTGAGACGCGCAGCAGCGCTTCGACCCGCGAGCCAAAGCGGATACCGACGCTGTTCTCCAGCTCCTCCAGCACCTCTGCGTGGGGTGCAAAATGACGCGTCGTACTTTTCAGGTTTTCGATTCTCGCCACTTCAAACGCTTTCAGTCGCCCATTTTCCACCGCCGCCAGATACCAGAGGCCGTACTGATTAATCAGCCGGTAGGGCTGCGCACACCGGGGTTTATCGCGATAGTGGTATTCCACTTCACAATGTCCGGTAATGGCGTGATTAAGCTGGTTAAGCAGATCTTCGATTTGCCGGTTCTCCCGGCTAGTGGGCGCGTGAAACGTAATATTGTTGCGGTGCTGCATACTGTTACGCAGTGATTGACCATCATTGCGCGGAAAAAGGTGCGCCACGCCGGTAAAATCGGCGAACTCTGCCAAATGGCCGTTATGTAAAGCAGGAAGAAGATGGACGCTGAGCTTATACCGCCCCGGCGAAACCTGATCGAGAATATGCCCAAGCCGGGCCAGATCGCGATAAGCCGTACGTTCAGTGATACCGAATTTTTCGCACAACCACGCTTTATCGATGATCTTTCCCTGATACAACGCCGCGAAGATCTCGCACAGCCGCTCAATCAACGGGTCGTGTTTTCTGTCGTGACTTTCCTTCATTGTGACGGGTTCCGGAATACAAAGTCTCAGAGGACGTTAACGGTTACGGCCTGACCCTCGCGCCACGGCCCTGCTTTCAGATAAAACCTTGTTTTTTCATAGTGGTTAACGGCAGGAATGCGAAAAACTAAAATGAAATTTCCGCCCAAAGCGCAACAATTACACAACGCCATGATTTCGCTCAGGGAAAGGTAAATGATCGTGCTGACAGGGCGTGTCATTCGGGGATTTTTTGTGCGTTACCATCGTGCTCATGGCGAAAGGTATACGCGAGACAGACGACGGTTCGATGAGCAAAGGAAGGGGCAGGGTGTAAACCCGGCGTGCAAAAAAGCGCAAAACCCGCGCCGCCAAAAAGAGGGCAGATAAGTCGCGTCACCTTTCTGCTTCGCATTGTTTTAAAGCGGGCAGGGAAATCTGGAGTGGTGCGCAGTGATAGCTCAATTGCGCACAAGATTATGCAGCCCGGCAGCAGGCGCCGCCGGGCGAGGGCATCAGGCACCCGCTTTATTCAGCGCGGCGATTTCATCGGTGGAGAGGTTTAACGACACGGCAGTGACAAAGCTGTCGATATGCGCCAGTTTGGTGGCGCTGGCAATCGGCGCGGTCACGCCCGGTTGCTGAATCAGCCACGCGAGCGCCACTTCGGCGGGTTTCACCTGGTGGTTTGCCGCGACATTCTCCAGCGCCTCAACAATGGCGAAACCGCGCGGGTTAAGATATTTGGCAATGCCCTGTCCGCGCTGGCTTTGGCTCAAATCTTTTTCGCTGCGGTATTTGCCGGACAAGAAACCGGACGCGAGGCTGTAATAGGTCACCACGCCAATGTTTTCCCGTATCGTTAAATCCTGCAACGCGCCTTCAAAACTGGAACGGTCATAAAGATTGTATTCCGGTTGCAGCACCTGGTAGCGCGGCAGGCCGTTGGCATCTGCCACTTTTAGCGATTCGCTCAGTTGCTCAGCATTCAGGTTAGATGCGCCAATGGCGCGGATTTTCCCGGCTTTCAGCAGTTTTTCATACGCGTCGAGCGTTTCGTCATAGGCCGTTTCACTATCCGGCCAGTGAGAAAAGTAGAGATCGATATAGTCCGTTTTCAGGCGGCGAAGCGAATCTTCCACCGCCTGGGCAATCCAGCGCGCCGAAAGCCCTTTTTTACCCGCTTCGCCCATATCCGCGCCGACTTTGGTAAAGAGCGTGACTTTGTCGCGCGCGGCAGGATGCGCCGCCAGCCAGTTGCCAATAATGGTTTCCGATTCGCCGCCTTGATTGCCCGCAGCCCAGCGCGAGTAAACATCGGCGGTGTCGATAGCGGTAAAACCTCGCTCCAGCAGCGCATCCAGCAAGCTGAAGCTCTGTTTTTCATCAACCGTCCAGCCAAAAACGTTGCCGCCGAAAACCAGTGTCGGGATCTGTAACCCTGTTGTGCCCAGTGAACGTAAAGCCATGTGCTTAACCTCCGTAAGAGTGCGTAATGTTCTACGCAAAGAGGTTAATCCTGGCGCGCCGTGGCGTACATTTTTTGGTCATCCGTGCGGTTTAAAGGCCGGGTGAGTATGTAATAGCGCGGTGATTGGCCGCAGATGATCACGCAGCACGCTATGCAGATGGCGAATTGCCGGAGAAAACTGCTTGCGATGCGGGCAAATCAGGTTCAGCGGCGTGGCTTCACCGGGGTGCTGCGGCAACAACACTTCCAGCCGCCCTGCCAGCACATCGGCGCTGATATCGATCCACGATTTGTAAATAACGCCCATGCCTTCCAGCGCCCAGCGGCGGGCAACATCGGCGTCGTCGCACAGCATCCGGCTTTTGACGATCAACTGGCGGCGCATGCCGTTTTCCGGAAAGCTCCATTTGTCATACACCTGGCTGTTCATGGTGAAGAGTAAACAGTGGTGATTGACCACATCATCCAGCGTTTGCGGGCATCCGTGTTTCGCCAGATACGCCGGTGCCGCCGCCAGCACCCGGCGGTTATCTTCGGCGATCGGCAAAGCGACATAGCTGTTGTTATCCAGCACGCCGTAACGAATGGCGATATCCACCGGATCGCGAAAGACATCGCTGATTTGATCGGAAAGCGACAGCCGCAGCGACACGTTGGGGTGCTGCTCGCAAAAGCGCGTAATCAGCGGCAGCAGAACATTACGGCCAATATCGGAAGGCACCGCCACGCGCAGTTCCCCCTGAATCTCTTTATCGCCGCTGTGCAAACTCTCCGCACCAGCGGCGACGACCGCCAGCATCTCCTGCGCGAAAGGGAGATATTTTTCCCCTTCGGCGGTAAGACGCAAACTGCGCGTTGAACGGACAAACAGGCGCTTATCCAGATCGCGCTCCAGCCGGTTTACCGCCGCGCTCACCTGGCCTGGCAACAGCCCGGCTTCGCGCGCGGCGTTTGAAAAACTTCCCAGTAGCGCTGAACGGACGAACAGCGTGACATCTTCCAGCCGAATCATGGTTTCTCCGCAAGATTACTCACAGGCGAGTGGCTTCTCTGTTTTGCCAGAAAACATCGCCCTGGCAAACTCTATTTTCACTCGCCGAGTGAAAGTGCTGCCTTTTTACACCGATTTATCTTGTGCCGCTTTGTGTTTATTCTCGTCACACTCTACGGGACGGTCCGCCCCGAATTTTTCATCTATTGCGCAGGAGAACGACAATGACACTTGATGATGCTGTAATTGCCCGCCATACCGTGAAAGCCTTTGAACCCGGCAAAACGCTGCCGCAGGACAAAATCGACACATTGCTCAATGTGCTGCAAAACAGCCCCTCTTCCGTGAACTCACAACCGTGGCACTTTGTTGTCGCCTCCACGCCGGAAGGCCGCGCGGCAATGGCGAAATCCGCCACCGCAGCGTTCGTCTATAACGAGCCGAAAATCGTCAATGCTTCTCACGTTATTGCCTTGTGCATACGCAGCGATCTTGATGAGCATCACCTGCAAAATGTGCTGGAACAAGAGCAGAAAGATGGTCGTTTTAAAGACGAAGCGGCAAAAGCGGGCCAGGATAAGGGCCGCCGTTCATACGTGGCTATGCACCGTTATGAGCAGCGCGATTTACCGCAGTGGATGGAAAAACAGGTTTATCTGGCGCTGGGCGGCCTGCTGCTGGGTGCGGCAATGCTGGGTATTGATGCCACGCCGATGGAAGGTTTCGACCAGCGCGAACTGGATCTCGCCCTCGGCCTGCGTGAAAAAGGGCTGACCAGCGTGGTGCTGGTGTCGCTCGGTGTGCGTAGCGAGAACGATTTCAACGCCGCGCTGCCAAAATCGCGCCTGCCGCGCGACGAGATTTTCACCTTTATCTAAGCACCTGCGCTACGGTCTGCCTCTCCCCGCCGGGAGAGGCATGGCACGTCTCACCAGTGTTCACGAAAAGCGACAGGTTAAATCGTCGCTTTTTCTGCATTCAGGCCCGGCACGAGGATCACTTTGCGGCAATCCTCTGCATGTTTATCAAAAATGTCATAGCCGCGCGCCGCCTCTTCCAGTGGCAGGTGGTGCGTGACGATCTCTTCCGGTTTCAAATGCCCGGACTCAATCAGCGGTAACAAATCCGGCAAATACGCATGCACATGCGTCTGACCCATTTTGAAGGTCAGCCCCTTGTCAAAGGCATCGCCAAACATGAAAGCGTGGATAAAACCGGCGTACACCCCAGGCACGCTGACAATTCCGCCGCGGCGCGTAGCGGCGATCGCTTGCCGGAGTACTTTCCCGCTACTGCCTTCGATTTTCAGCGTGCTGAGCACCGTTTCGGTGGTGCTGCCTTTGGCTTCAAATCCCACGGCATCGATCACGGCGTCCACGCCTCGGTGACCGGCGGTGTTTTCAATTATCCACGCCGCGGGGTCGTCATTTTTATCGAAGTTAATGGGGATTACGCCATAACGATCGCGGGCGAAAGCCAGCCGGTAATCGCTGTCATCAATCATAAAGATCTGCTCCGCTCCCTCCAGACGCGCGCAAGCCGCCGTAAGTAAACCGACCGGTCCGGCGCCATAAATTGCCACGCTGGCGCCGGGTTTCACTTCGGCGTTTTTTACCGCTTGCCAGGCCGTGGGCAGGATATCGGAGAGAAACAGCACTTTTTCATCGGTGAGGGTGTCCGGGACTTTAAACGGCCCGGTATTGGCTTTCGGCACGCGCACATATTCGGCCTGACCGCCGGGAATACCGCCGTACAAATCGCTGTAACCAAAGAGCGCCGCAGGTGGCGTGATGCCTTTGCGGTTCAGCGCCGCGCCTTTGCCGGAATTGGTTTGTTCACAGGCAGAGTACTGATGAAGTTTGCAGAAGAAACACTCCCCACAAGCAATGACAAACGGGATCACTACCCGGTCGCCTTTACTGACCGCATGAACACCCGTTCCGGTTTCCACCACTTCGCCCATAAATTCATGACCGAAAATATCCCCGTGATTAGTGCCTGGTATTTTTCCGTGATAAAGATGCAGGTCGGAGCCGCAAATCGCCGTTGCGGTAACGCGAAGAATAATATCGTCTGAAGATTCAATAATCGGGTCGGGGCGATTATCAACGCTAACTTTATGTGCGCCGTGATACGTCAGTGCTCTCATATATCCTGTTCCTTATAAGGTTCAGACAGAACTGATAAGCATAGAACAGACCAGAGCAGAGAAATAAAATAGGCAGTAATTCTTAATGTCAGCGAAACGGTTATTTTGGGTCACAAAAACATTGCCTGTGAAATTACCGTTTCGCTTGTTCAAAAAATAAAAAGTGAATTATTAGCAACAGCGGGAATATTATTCCCGGCGGGTTGCGTAACGCCCGCCAGAAATAATAGCGCCATTGCCTGATTTGCTATTTAAACCAAATGACACGCCACATGATGCCCCGGCTCCACTTCACGCAGCGCCGGGATTTCAGCTCGGCATTGTGCGGTTGCCAGCGGGCAGCGCGACGAGAAACGGCAGCCGGACGGCGGGCGCGACGGATCGGGAATTTCCCCCTGCACCACAGCGACGGGTTCGCTATTCGGGTCGAGCGTTGGCACCGCCGCCAGCAGCGCCTGGGTGTAAGGGTGCAGCGGCCGGTTAAACAGCGTATCGCGACTGGCGGTTTCCACCAGTTGCCCGAGGTACATCACCGCCACGTCATCGCACAGATGCTCCACCACGCCTAAATCATGGGAGATAAACAGGAACGTCACGCCGCGATCGTCGCGCAGGTCGGCAAAGAGATTAATGATTTGCGCCTGAATGGAGACATCCAGCGCCGAAATCGGCTCATCGGCGATGATGAAATCCGGGTTGAGGATCAGCGCGCGGGCAATACCGATACGCTGACGCTGACCGCCGGAAAACTCATGCGGAAAACGGTTGTAGTGCTGCGGCGCAAGCCCGCAAATTTTCATTACTTCCAGCACGTTGTCGCGCAGTTCCGCCCGGCTGCACAGCTTATGCTCGAGCATCGCTTCACCAATCGCATCGCCCACGCGAATACGCGGGTTCAGCGAACTGTACGGGTCCTGAAACACCAGCTGGATTTTAGGGCGCAGCGCACGCATCTGCTTCGCGCTCAGGTCTTGCAACTCCTGACCACGATACTTCACGCTGCCTGCGGTTTTGTCGTACAGCCCAAGCAAGGTGCGGCCAACAGTGGTTTTACCGCTGCCGGACTCGCCCACCAGCCCGAAAATCGTCCCCTGGCGGATCTTAAAACTGACGCCATCTACGGCGCGTAACTCCCCGGTTTGCTGGCCAAACAGCCCGTCGCGCAGCGGGAAATGTTTTTTCAGCCCTTCCACTTCAATGACATATTGCTGACTACTCATGCGGTTGGCTCCACGAGCGTACTGTGAATACACGCGGCTTGACGCACCTGGCCGATAAGCGGCGGAATGCCCGCCCGGCACGCGTCGGTTGCCCGCTCGCAGCGCTCGTAAAAAGCGCAGTATGGCGGCAGCGCGGCGAGATCCGGCACCTGGCCGGGAATGGAGTAAAGCCGACGCCTGCGCTCGCTCGGAATGGGACGGGCAGCAATCAACCCTTTGGTGTACGGATGCAGCGGGTTACGCAGCACATCGGCCGTCGGGCCTTGTTCAACAATGCGCCCGGCGTACATCACCACCACATGCTCGGCCATCTGCGCAATCACGCCCAAATCATGGGTGATCAGCATCAGCGCCATCTCATGCGCCCGCGCCTGGTCGCGCAGCAGCCGCAAGATTTGCGCCTGCACGGTAACATCCAGTGCGGTGGTGGGTTCATCGGCAATAAGCAGCTTCGGCTGGCAACTCAGCGCCATGGCAATCATGATGCGTTGCAACATGCCGCCGGAGAGCTGATGTGGGTAGCTGCTCATCAGGCTTTCCGCCCGCGCCAGACCCACGTCGGTTATCAACCGGGTGGCATGCGCCCATGCCGCTTTTGGCGTTTCACCGCGATGGCGAATCAACGGTTCGCAAAGCTGCTCGCCGATGGTCAGCACCGGGTTAAGCGCCGTCATCGGCTCCTGGAAAATCATCGCTAATTGGTTGCCGCGCAGATCCGCCATTTTTGACGGCTTCAGGCGCAGTAAATCTTGCCCCTGAAAGAGGATTTGCCCGCCGTCAATGCGTGCCGCCTGCGGCGGCAGCAAGCCCATCAGCGACATGGCGGTGACGCTTTTACCGCAGCCGGATTCGCCCACCACGCCGATAGTCTGCCCGACGTTGATGGTAAAAGAGACATCCTGCACAGCGCGCACGCGCCCCTGTTCACTCGCAAAAGAGAGAGACAATTGATTAAAGGTGACCAGCGCTTCGCTCATTTCACGCTCCGTTTCATCTTCGGATCCAGCGCATCGCGCAGGCCGTCACCCAACACGTTAATCGCAATCACGGTAATAAAAATGGCGATACCCGGCGGCATCCACAGCCACGGGCGGCGCTGAAAATCGATCAGGCTGTTGGCGGCATCCATCATGTTGCCCCACGATGGCGTGGGCGGCACCACGCCAAGCCCGAGGTAGCTCAGCGCGGACTCCATCAGAATGGCGTTCGCCACCGCCATTGTTGCCATCACTACCAGAATCGGGATGGTATTCGGCAACAAGTGGCCAAACAGACGGCGACGCGACGACAAGCCCAGCACCTGCGTCGCCAGCATAAAATCGCGCTCGCGAAGCGAAAGAATTTGCCCGCGCACCAGCCGCGCCAGCTTCGGCCACTCCAGCAAACTGAGCATGATAACCACCATGTAGATGCGTGATTCAGCGGAGAAATCGAGTTCCGACAGCATCGCCCCGGCGACAATCAGCAGCGGTAAGCTCGGGATGGTCATTACCAGATCCGCCAGCCGCATAATCAGTTTGTCCGTCCAGCCGCCCGCGTAGCCCGAAACCGCGCCCAGCAGATAGCCGAGCGCCACGGAAAGCAGCATGGTCAGCAGGCCGATAATCAACGAAATGCGCCCGGCCAGCAGCAGGCGGGTATAGACATCGCGGCCGAGAAAATCGGTGCCCAGCCAGTGCGCGGCACCGGGCGGTTTGTTGATCATCAGCGCGTCGGTGGCGTCGTTTTGCCACGGCGACCAGAGCGGCCCAATGACACACCAGACCGTCATCATCACCAGCAAAAACAGGCATAACATGGCTAAATGGTTATGGCGTAGCGCTTTCCACGCTTGCCGCCACGGTGAAGGCGTGGCCTGCGCCAGCGCCGGGATTTCCGCTTTACGAAGACGGCGATGGGTTGAAAAAAGCGAACCGAACATCACGACCTCACCCGAATACGTGGATCAGCCCACGCGTAAAGCACATCGGCAATCAGGTTACCGAGAATGGTTAACACCGCCAGGAACAGGGTAAAGCCCATCAGCACCGGGTAATCGCGCGCCGCCAGCGAATCGATATGAATATGCCCCGCGCCCGGCCAGTTAAACACTTTTTCGGTGATGATCGCACCAGAAAACAGCCCCGGCAGCTCAAACCCAAGCAGGGTAATAATTGGCAGCAGCGCATTACGCAGCGCGTGTTTAAAAATCACCGTCCGTTCGCGCAGCCCTTTGGCACGCGCGGTGCGGATAAAATCCATCTTCACCACATCCAGCATACTGGCGCGGAAATAGCGCGTCAGGCTGCCCGCCTGCAACATCACCAGCGCCAGCACCGGCAGCACCAGGTGCGCCGCCACCTGCATCACCCACGCCCAGCCGCCTTCGTCGCTGCCGGTGTTGGTCATGCCGCCGACCGGCAGCCAGTGCAGATCCACCGCGAACCACTTAATCAGCAACAGGCAGAGGAAAAAGGTGGGAAAGGACATGGCGGCGAACACCAGCACGCTCACCAGGTGATCGAACAACGAATTGGGTTTCAGCGCCGACGCGATGCCCACCGCCAGACCGATACCCCAGTAAAACACCAGCGCCACGCTTGCCAGCAGGAACGAGTTCCAGATGTATTGGTTCAGTAACTGGCTCACCGGGATTTGGTATTGCAACGAGAAGCCTAAATCACCGCGTAACAACTGGCCGAGCCAGTGCAAATAGCGGGTGAATAGCGGTTGATCGAGGCCGTAAATGGCTTTCAGTTCAGCGGCGCGGGCGGCGGTCAGCGTGACGTTGCCGTCGATAAAGTCGCCCGGCGTTTTGGCGAACAGCATAAAGATAATCAGCGAAGCGAGCAGCAGCATGGGTACGGTTTGCAGCAGCCGCCTCAGGATAAAATTTCGCATAGCGCTCTCATGGCAACTGCCGGGAAACCCCGGCAGTTGTGATGGTGTTACTTAACGATTTTCACATCCGGCAGGCTGCCGGTCAGGCCGTTGTAGATATCCGGTTTAAAACCGGTGACGCGGGCGCTGCTGGCCGACAAAATCTCACGGTAGCCCAGCAGGATCACCGGCGGATCGTCCGCCAGCACTTTATACAGCTGGTGGTAAATCGGTTTACGTTTTTCCACATCCAGCACCGCGTTACCGTCGTTAATCAGCTTATCGACCTGCGGATTGTTATAGCCGGACTCTTTCGCTTCCGTACTGTAGTAATCCCACACGCCATCATGCGGATCGTTTAACGTGCTGGTGCTAAAGGAGGCGAGGTCATAATTGCCGGCTTTACGCTGCGCCATCAGGGCGTTGAAATCGACAACCTGCGGTTTCAGCAGTACGCCAATCTGTTGCCAGTTCTCTTTGGCAATCGGGATCAGCGCGTCATTCAGCACTTTCTTGCTCACCAGCAGCGTCAGCTCCAGCCGTTTGCCGTCTTTGACGCGGATGCCGTCCGGCCCTGGTTTCCAGCCCGCTTCATCCAGCAGTTTTTTGGCTTGCGCCGGGTCGAATTTGTACGGGTTAACCCCGTCAGTGTTATAGGCCCAGGAGATCGGCGCAATCGGCTCAATCGCCACTTTGCCGTAACCCTGATACACCACATCAATCAGCTTCTGGCGGTCAAGGCCGTAAATCAGCGCCTGACGCACTTTCACATCCTGCAACGCCGGACGACGCACATTGAATTCCACTTTGCTGTAATCGCTGGAACCGTACAGGTTGATATTGGCGAAACCGAGCATTTTCAGTTGCTCAATATCATCCGGGCGCGAGGTGAACGCGTCATAGTCTGTCTCACCGGTCTGGAACAGCTGGAAGTTGGTGGACGGGTTGGTCACGCGGTAGATAAAGCGCGGCGTTGGCGGTGTGCCACGGTAGAAATGGGTATTGGCGTGGAAACGAATCTCCTGGCCTGGAATGTATTTCTCATAGACATACGGCCCGTTACCCAGCGGTTTGCCGTGCAGCGTGCGCAGGTAATCCAGGTTGCCGCGCTGATAATCTTTGCCGTAATAGGCTTTGGACAGCACCGGGCCGCCGATTTTCGCCAGCGTCGTCGCGCCCGGCTGGGTGGTAGTGACTTGCAGCGTTAACGGATCAATCACTTTCAGGCCGCTGACGCTGTCCGCTTTCCCGGCTTTGTACTCCGCGCCACCGGCAATGTTGGCGAGGGTGATATCCGTGTCGCCATCATATTTCGGGTCGTAAAGCACCGTCAGGGTAAACGCCACATCTTCGGCAGTCAGCGGCGAGCCATCGCTGAAGGTCAGGTTCGGGCGAAGTTTGATGGTGTAGACCTTGTTGTCCGGGCTAACTGTCCAGCTTTCGGCCAGGCCAGGCACCAGTTTGCCGTGGCTGTCCCAGTCGATCAGACGCGAGAAGATGACGTTGGTGACGTTTTCATCCCAGCCATTGACGAAGAAGTAGGGGTTAAAAATTCCCTGCGGTTCCGAAATACCGGCGACCACCGTGTCTTTGCGCAGCTTCGCCGCCGCCGGGATCTGGCTGGCGTCTGTCGCCGGTGTGATGCCCTCTTTTAAGACCTCATCAGCGAACGAGGCAGAAGAGAACGCCACCACACTGCTGAGTAACGCGATTTTCAGCGCGAGGGTGAAGCGTGTGGGTTTGGTTTTGAAGCTATTCACGAAGCTGGCCAAAATTGCTCCCTCATCAAATGATTGCGTGGAATTTACAAATAATGACGAACGATAAGAGCCGCACCGCACCCTGTCTAACAACGAAAACGTATGGCTTATAGCTAAACGTCCTTAGCAAACTTATGGCTAACGATTGGCAAAATTCAGCTAAATGGCTGATAACCTGCACGGCGCGGGAAAGTTGGGCGCAAGGGAAAATATCCCGTTATGTTTTTTCAACAGACTGACGGGAAGAAAAAAGCATGTATTTCATCTGACAGCAAACCAAACCGTAAGAGCGTTTTGCGTAAAACGGCACTTTTCGAAAGTAACAAAAAGCCCCCAACCGGAGGCTTTCAAAACAGCGCTTAGCGTTTACTGATATCGGGAATAATTAAATCCCCGCGCACCCGGTAAGCCCCCAGCACGCTCTGCGTTTTTTCATTCAGCCAGGCGACAATACGCGCGGCCATCGCATCCATCGAATATTCGATAGCCGGAATGGTAGGAATGCCCGGCAAATGCAGTGAACCGGCGAGGCTGAAGACCATAATGTCGCCCGGCACCGATTTATTAAACGCCTGTAATTGCGGGATCACACGCTGGGCTTCCTGCTCGTCTGCCACCAGCAACGCGTTGAAATTCAGGGTAGTAGCGTTATTGAGCAGCACCTGCAACGCAACAGAAGAAGTGGTGTCATCCATAAACACCAGGTTGCGGTTAAACGGCAGGAAATTGTTTTCCAGCGCCAGCTTATAGCCATGCAGCACTTGATCGGCGGCGGCGGTGCGCGGGTGGATTAACGCAATCTGACGACGGCCCTGGCTTATCAGATAGTTACAGGCGGTTTCAGCGGCAAAGGCGTGATCGAATTGAATGCTGTTGGGCGTGGCGTCGGCAGATTCCACGCAATCCACCAGAATGACGTTTTCATCGTCAATTTTGAGCGGGAAACGCGCGCCGATAATCAGCACATCGTCGCACAACCCGCAGGTCAGCTCATCCAGCGCGCTCATCACTTCCGCTTTGGTATTGGCGAAGCGCAGCAGCAGATGTTTCTGGCTCTGGCTTAAGTGTTTTTCCAGCGCGTAGAGGTAGCCAGTGGTTTGGTTGATATTGTCCTGGGCGCAGATAACACCGATGCAGCCTGTCGACTGGCTGAGCAATGACTGCGCGATAACATTGGGCCGATAATTCAGCTCTTCGACCGCTTTCAGTACCGCGAGGCGGCTGGCTTCCTTAACGCCGCGCGAACCACTCAACACCCGTGAGACTGTGGCTTTCGACACCCCAGCTAAACGTGATACATCGTTGATTGTAGACATCTTTCTCCCCTGACAGGCGCACATCGCGCCCGCAAAATCTAAATACTTCAACGGCTAATATATAACCACACGCAGTATAGCGGTTTCGCTTTTTGATGGAAACCGATTTTCCGTTTTGCGCTTTTTGTTCTCAACAGAGTGCCAAATTCCGTGACGCAAATCCAATTACGGCATCAGATAATTCACAGACATTGACAGCTATCACACTTCTGCGGCGAACAAATGGAAACCGGTTTCCATATGATATCCAATCGACCCCGCAATAACTTTTTACACTTCGAGGATGGTTAACGATGTTCAGGATTATGTTGTGCTGTTCAGCCGGTATGTCCACCAGCTTACTGGTGAGGAAAATGCTGGAAGCCGCGAAGGAACGCGATATACCGGTAGAGATCGATGCGTATGGCGTCGCGGAGTTCGACACGCAATTTCCGCGTTACCAGGTCGTGCTTCTCGGACCGCAAGTGAAATACATGTTAAACACGCTGTCAGAAAAGGCCGCCGCTCAGGGTATTCCGGTGCAACCCATCAACCCGATGGATTACGGAATGCAACGTGGCAATGAGGTACTGGACTTTGCATTGTCGCTCATAGAAGCGGCGCATTAAAAAGGTGTTCTTATGAGTTCCTTATATCAATCAATGATTACGGTTATTGAGCAAAGCATTACGCCGCTGGCCGGTCGTCTGGGACAGCAGAAGTACGTTATCGCCATCCGCGACGGCTTTACCGCCGCACTGCCGTTTATGATCATCGGCTCGTTTATGCTGGTGTTTATCTTCCCGCCGTTTTCCGCGGATACCACCGTTGGCTTCGCCCGCGGGTGGCTCGATTTTTCCGCGAAATACCGCGAACAACTGATGCTGCCGTTCAACCTCAGCATGGGGGTGATGACCTTCTTTATCTCCGTCGGGATCGGCGCGAGCCTGGGTCGCCAGTTTAACCTCGACCCGGTGATGACCGGTCTGCTGGCGTTTATGGCGTTTTTGCTGGTTGCCGCACCGTATGCAGATGGCAAAATCTCTACACAGTATCTCTCCGGGCAGGGCATTTTCACCGCGCTGCTGACCTCGATTTACTCCACCCGCGTTTACGCCTGGCTTAAACAGCACAACATCACCATTCGCCTGCCAAAAGAGGTGCCGACCGGCGTTGCCCGTTCGTTTGAAATCCTCATTCCGGTGCTGGTGATCATTGGTACGCTGCACCCGCTGAACCTGTTTATTGAAGCGCAAACCGGCATGATCCTGCCGCAGGCGATTATGCACGTGCTGGAACCGCTGGTCTCCGCGTCCGATTCCCTGCCTGCCATTCTGCTTTCCGTGCTGCTGTGCCAGATCTTCTGGTTCGCCGGTATCCACGGTTCGCTGATTGTCACCGGCATCATGAACCCGTTCTGGATGGCAAACCTCTCTGCCAACCAGGCTGCACTGGCTGCTGGCGCCGCGCTGCCGCATGTCTATCTGCAAGGTTTCTGGGATCACTACCTGCTGATTGGCGGTGTCGGTTCCACTCTGCCGCTGGCGTTCCTGCTGCTGCGTAGCCGCGTCGCACATCTGCGCACCATCGGCAAAATGGGCGTCGTACCGAGCTTCTTTAACATCAACGAACCGATTCTGTTCGGTGCGCCGATCATCATGAACCCGATGCTGTTTGTGCCGTTTGTTTGCGTGCCATTGGTGAACGCCGTGCTGGCTTACACCGCCACCAAAATGGGCCTGCTGGCGCAAGTGGTCTCCCTGACACCGTGGACAACGCCTGCGCCTATCGGTGCGTCCTGGGCGGCGAACTGGGCCTTTAGCCCGGTGGTGATGTGTCTGATTTGTATGGTGATGTCCGCCCTGATGTATCTGCCGTTCCTGCGTGCTTACGAGCATTCATTAATGAAAGCAGAAGAAGAAAAAGCGCAGAACAGCGCGCCGATGACGGAAACCGTCCGCAGTAACTAAGCCGTAACGCATTAGCAGTAACGAAAAGGAGTCGGTAATGAAATACGTATTTCCCGCAAACTTCTGGTGGGGCAGCGCCAGCTCTGCGCTGCAAACCGAAGGGGAAAGCCAGCAAGGCGGTAAAAGCGCCACCACATGGGATGCCTGGTTTGCCAGCCAACCGTGGCGCTTTCACCAGCAGATTGGGCCGCAAGAGACCTCGACGTTTTATCGCCACTGGCGACAGGACATCGCGCTGTTAAAGCAGCTCAAGCACAACAGCTTTCGCACCTCGATCAGTTGGTCACGGCTGATCCCGGATGGCGACGGCGAAGTGAACCCGCAGGCGGTGACGTTCTATAACGAGGTCATCGACGAGCTGCTGGCGCAGGGTATTACGCCGTTTATCACACTGTTTCACTTCGATATGCCGATGGTGATGCAGGAAAAAGGCGGCTGGGAAAGCCGGGAAGTGGTGCAGGCTTTCAGCCGCTACGCGCAAATCTGTTTCGAGCTGTTTGGTGATCGGGTGCATCACTGGTTCACCTTTAACGAGCCGATTGTGCCGGTAGAGGGCGGGTATCTGTACGATTTCCATTACCCGAACGTGGTGGATTTTAAACGCGCGGCAACGGTGGCGTACCACACGGTACTGGCGCATGCCAGCGCGGTACGAGCGTTTCGCGCCGGGTTTTACGCTGGTGAGATTGGCATTGTGTTGAACCTGACGCCGTCCTATCCACGTTCGCAGCACCCGGCGGATGTGAAAGCGGCGCACTACGCCGATTTGCTGTTCAATCGCAGTTTTCTCGACCCGGTACTGCGCGGCGAGTATCCCGCTGACCTGGTGGCGCTGCTGAAAGAGTATGACCAGTTGCCCGCCTGCCAGCCGGACGATATCGCGCTGATTGCAGAAGGGAAAATCGACCTGCTCGGCATTAACTACTACCAACCACGGCGGGTAAAGTGCCGGGACAGTGCGGTCAATCCCGACGCGCCGTTTATGCCGGAGTGGTTGTTTGATTATTACGAAATGCCAGGGCGCAAAATGAACCCGTATCGCGGGTGGGAAATTTATGAGCCGGGCATTTACGATATTCTCACCAACTTACGCGTCAATTACGGTAACCCACGCTGTTTTATTTCCGAAAACGGTATGGGGGTCGAGAACGAACAGCGGTTTATTGAAGAGGGGCAAATAAACGACAGTTATCGTATTACCTTTGTGCGCGACCATCTTATCTGGTTGCATAAAGGAATAAGCGAAGGGTGTAATTGCCTTGGCTACCATATGTGGACATTTATTGATAACTGGTCATGGTGTAATGCCTATAAAAACCGCTACGGTTTTGTGCAATTAGATCTGGCAACGCAACAACGCACCATTAAGAAAAGTGGAGAGTGGTTTGCCGCCACCGCTGAAAATAATGGTTTTACTCAGGATTAAATGACAATGATTGAACTCGAAGAAGCGGTAATGGAAATTATCGTCAACGCCGGACAGTCGCGCAGCCTGTGCTTTGAAGCGCTGCGCGCGGCAAGGGCAGGCAATCTTGACGAAGCGCGCCAGTTGCTCAAAGAGGCGGATGGCTATTCGCGCCAGGCGCATCACATGCAAACCAAATTAATCGAACAGGATGCGGGCGAAGCCCGGCAACCGATGACATTAATTATGGTACACGCGCAGGATCATTTAATGACGTCATTATTAGCGCGTGAGTTATCCGAAGAGATAATTCAGCTTCACACTTTATATCGGCAATAATTAACGGAGACTTGATTACGGTAAATCTTAATTAAGCTGTACCCGCATTTAAAAAATAAAAGCAGTTCGTAATGGTGATGGCAATAATCTCTGCCCGGTCACCCGGGATGGTTATTGTCTGAGAATAACTTACTAAATTGAGATAACCATGAGAATTAATAAAAAACTTCCAGTGGCGCTGGCGGTTGCGGCCACCCTTTGCTCTGGCTCCGTCTTCGCACAAGAGTTCACGCAAGAGCAAATCGATGCCATCGTCGCCAAGGCGGTGGATAAAGCGCTGGCGGAACGCCAGGCGAAAATGGACGCCGCGGTGAATAAAAAAGCGGATGTGGTGGTGGAGCCGCAAAGCGCGGCGCAAACCCCGGATTTGGCGGTGCCTTACGGCGTGAAATTTAGCGGTTACGCCCGTTATGGCGCGCACTTCCAGTCCGGCGATCAGAAATATGTCGGCGTTGATGGCTCCTATAACGGCGCGTCGGCGATTGGTCGTCTGGGCAACGAAGGCAACGGCGGCGAATTCCAGCTTTCCAAAGCCTTTAAAGGCGACAACGGCGCTATCTGGGACGTCAACGTGATGTTCGATCACTGGGGCGACGAAGTTAACCTGAAAAAAGCCTATGCCGGGGTGACCAACCTGCTGGCGTCCAACCCGAACGCCTACTTCTGGGCGGGGCGTGATTTCCACCAGCGTCCGCAACAGGGCATCAACGACTACTTCTGGATGAACCACGACGGCCAGGGTGCCGGGGTGAAAAACTTCGATATCGGCGGCGTGAAGTTTGATGTCGCGGCTGTCGGTTCGGTTGCGTCCTGTAGCCCGGAAGTGCTGGAAGATGAAGCCAACCCGTCGCGCATCACCTGTACCGGCGGCTCCAACGTCGGCGATAAAGGTAACTATGCGCTGACCTCCAAAATCCACGGCATGAAAGTCGGCCCGCTGGATCTGGAAATTTACGCTAACTACGGTTTTGACTCGAAAGCGATTGAAAGCGATGACCGTCTGAAAGCCTGGCAAGGCGGCGCAGTGCTGAGCCACACTTATGACAACGGCATTAACAAACTGATCGCGCGCTACTCCGATAACGCGGATAACAGCGTATTCAACAAAACCGACGATCTGACGGCGATTTACGCCAGCTTCGAAGGCACCTACAAATTCTCCCGCCAGACGCAGGTGGACTATCTGCTGGCGTTCCACGACTACGACAACAGCGCCAACAAAGCGGATAACCGTCGCAACTATGGCGCGATTGTTCGCCCGATGCACTGGTGGAACGACGTTCACTCCACCTGGCTGGAACTGGGCTATCAACGCGTAGATTATGATGACGGCGGCGATAACCACGGCTGGAAAGCGACGCTGTCGCAGAACATCTCTATCGCCATGGGACCGGAGTTCCGCCCGATGCTGCGCTTCTACGTGACCGGCGGCGAAGTGGATAACAAACGCACCGCACGCGTGAATGGCACCAACGACTCCACGCTCGATTCGTTCAACATCGGCGCGATGTGGGAAGCCTGGTGGTAAGGTAACAAAACCGGAGGCGGTCCCCCCTCATGCCGCCTCCGGTTAAACTCTGTACATGTGTTATGATGCGCGGCCTCACGATAAGTAATCAGCATGACAGAGTTGGGTTAGCCGATGGGTTCGAGCAAGAAAGGGATGTTTTACGTCCTCGCCGCCGCCGTTTTATGGGGCAGTTCCGGGGTTTGCGCGCAGTACATTATGCAGAAGAGCCATATCTCTTCGCCGTGGCTGACCATGACGCGGCTGCTGTTCACCGGGGTGATTCTGCTCACGCTATCATTTGTCCACAGCGACAAAATTTTCACTATCTGGAAAAACCGTAAAGACGCCGTTAGCCTGCTGATTTTCTCGCTGTTTGGCGCGCTGACTGTACAGCTCACTTTTCTGCTGACGATTGAAAAATCCAACGCCG
The DNA here is from genome assembly GCF_900184035.1 of Kosakonia pseudosacchari. Taxonomy (GTDB): domain Bacteria; phylum Pseudomonadota; class Gammaproteobacteria; order Enterobacterales; family Enterobacteriaceae; genus Kosakonia; species Kosakonia pseudosacchari. Next base: position 99,140 of record NZ_FXWP01000014.1, on the reverse strand, counting down.
CCACCGCGACGGTGCTGCAATTTCTCTCCCCGACGATAATCGTGGCGTGGTTCGCGCTGGTGCGCAAAGCGCGGCCAACAATGCCAGTGGCGCTGGCGATCATCACTTCGCTTATCGGTACTTTTTTACTGGTGACGCACGGCAATCTGACGTCGCTGTCTATTTCGCCTGAAGCGCTGCTGTGGGGCATTGTCTCGGCCTTTGCCGCCGCCTTTTACACTACCTATCCCTCAACGCTTATCGCCCGTTACGGCACGCTGCCGATTGTCGGCTGGAGTATGTTGCTGGCGGGATTGATGCTGACGCCGTTCTTTGGCGGGCAGGGGAATGATTTTGTGGTTGATGGCCGCCTGCTGATGGCCTTTTTCTACCTGGTGGTGATTGGCACCGCGCTGACCTTTAGCCTCTATCTGAAAGGCGCGCAGATGATTGGCGGGTCGAAAGCCAGCATTCTGAGTTGCGCCGAACCGCTAAGCAGCGCCCTGCTGTCGGTGGCGCTGCTCGGCGTGGCATTTTCGCTGCCGGACTGGCTCGGCACGCTGCTGATTGTCTCGTCGGTATTGCTGATTTCCTGGGATTCGCGGCGCAAAATCCGCGCCGCCTGAACCGGGTTAGCCTTTCACCCGTACTTTCGCCGCCACCAGCAGCGCCGTTAACAGCATCAGGCTGCCGGAAAGCACCAGCGGCGAGAGCAAACCGTAATGATCCAGCGCAAAGCCGCCAATCGCCGCACCGCAGGTGTTGGCAAGCTGGATCACCGCCACCTGAATGGAACCGGCTTTTTCTGCCTGATCGGCAAGCGTGCGGGTGATCCATGTTGACCAGCCCACCGGGATCAGCGCGAAACCCAGCCCCCAGATAATGGCGATGCCCGCCGCAACCACCTTATCGCTACCCCACAGAATCAGCACCAGGGCGCTAATCGCCAGCGTTAACGGTGCCAGCGCTAACGCCAGTTTTACTGAGCGTTTCATCACCACCGACGAGAACGACGTCCCGACAAAGCTGGCGATACCGAAGCTCAGTAGCACTAACGTCAGCCCGTCAACGTCGAACCTGGCGAGATTCATATAGACCGGGCGAATATAGGTAAAGAACGAGAACTGCCCGGCAAACACCATAAAAATAGCGATCATCCCGGCCAGTACGCCAGGGCGTTTGAGCAGGCCGAACATATTTTCGTGGTGCTCGGTTTTCCCCGGCAATGACGGCAATGCCTGCCACACCCAGATGATGCAGGCCGCGCCCATCAGCGCCGCGCCGTTAAACACATTGCGCCAGCCAATAATACCGCCGAGAAAACTGCCGAGCGGAGCCGCTATCACCAGCGCAATCGACACCGCGCCAAAAATCACCGACAGCGCTTTCGGCACGACGCGCATCGGCACCAGCCGCATGGTCAGCGACGCCGACATCGCCCAGAAACCGCCTAACGCCAGACCAAGACAGGCGCGGCCCAGCAGCAGCAGGGTGAAATTGGTGGCGAACGACACCAGCAGACAGGAGAGCGTAAGCAGCACCGCGAACGCGATCACCACGTAGCGGCGGTCGGTGGCGCGAATAATTTGTGTAATAAACAGGCTGGCGAACATGGCGACAAACGCCGTCACGGTGACGGTTTGCCCGGCCAGTCCTTCCGAAATGCCCAGATCCAGCGCCATTGGCGTGAGCAGGCTGACCGGCAAAAATTCCACGGTTATCAGGCAGGCCACGCAAAACGCCACGGCGAAAACCGCCGACCAGTTCGGGCGACTTACCGCATCCGGTGAAGAGGGCGTCACAGATTGCTCACTCATTGGTTACCTGCTTAGTTTTTATTCGTGAAAGTCGCGCAGTGTAACATTCAAAATGTGTGACGCAATTAACAATTTGGCAACTCTGTGGTGGCGATGAATTCAACCGCCAGGCAGAAAGCGCGTTCGCCCATGTGTATATGGCGACGCAGAATCGCGGCATGAAGCCAGTGAGGTTTATGCCGCGATACCAGCACGGTTTACATTTTATCCCGCGCGTTACGCGCCGCCGTTGCCAGGCCAACAATCCACTCCTGATGAGCATTGATCATCGGGTTTGGCACCGCGCTCGCCAGTTGCTGCGCCGGAACGCCGGTTTGCGATTCCTGCGTCAGGATGCGCACGCGGTTGCCGGGTAAATCCTCAAACAACCAGGCGTGAAGCGCATCCAGCCACGAATTTTCATCGCCCTCCACCCAGCCATACCACGCGATACGCGCGGCCTGGCCTGCAACTGGCGGAACATATTCACACACCTGTGCCTCAACCGGAAAACCAAAAGTGGTGAAACGAAAGCGGGCACCGGCGCTTAATAACGGGCCGCTCTCATCGTGAAAACGGATATCTTGCGCGTTGCTGTAGTAGGTCGGCCACAGGCGGGTGTCATTGAGTTGCGCCCAGATGTCGTGTGCCGTTAGCCCGGCGACAATGATTTCGTTGGAGGCAAAATTATCGGTAGTGCCTGGCAGGTAATCTTGCGGCCAGACAATGGCGCTTTGCGTCAGGGATTGCGTCATGGTGTACCTCGTCATGGATGAACGAGGCCACTTTGCGCCGCGCGGTGTTATAAAGCTAATGACTATCTTTGATAAACATCATCACACTACGTGATATCAGTGCAGCCAGTGAACACCCTCTTCGGGCATAAACAGGGCGTTATAGCGCAGCTGGAAGTTATTGAGATCGGCTCTGTCCGGTTCAAGCTCGCGCAGAAACCCTTGCGCCAGGCGGATTTGCGCATCGGTGACAGGGGTTGCCAGCCGCGCTTTTTGCAGCAACCGGTGCCAGTAAACCAGGTTTTGCTCGCTGCTGTCGACAATAGACACCTGCCAGATCAGTAACACCTGGGCGGCGTTTTGCAGATGCGCTTCGTCCGGGCGCGTCAGGTAACTTAAATAGTCGTTACCGGCGCTTTTACCCATCTGATCGATCATCGATTCCACCGGCACAGGCTGGATGTTGAGTCGGTCGGTGAGGCGGCGTATCGCGCGGCGAGAATCAGAGGTTAATACCCTGAAACCAATCACAAAAACCACCACCAGCGTTGCCAACATCAACCAAATCATAACCGCTCCCGAGGCACAAAAGAGGCTCATCATACGGGGAAATTACCCGCTACGGACAGCCGTAAATGCGATAATCTTGATTATCGCTCTGGCTGGTCACCATCATGAATAACGATATCAGAAACCTCGATCTTAACCTGTTGAAAACGCTGGATGCCTTGCTTGATGAGCGCAATGTCACGCGCGCTGCCGCCCGCCTTTCGCTGACGCAACCGGCCGTGAGCGGCATGCTAACGCGCCTGCGCGATTATTTTGCCGACCCGCTGTTTATCCGCGCCCCTCATGGCATGGTGCCCACGCCGCGAGCGCAGGCGCTGGCGGCACCGGTGAAACAGATCCTTGCCGATATCGACCGTTTACTGAAACCCACCGCCTTTGACCCGCTCAGCGCCACCTTTATCTGGACGCTGGCGGCGACGGACTACGCGCTGAAAGTGGTGATCGTGCCGTTTATTGCGGAGCTGAAAAAGCACGCGCCGGGGATCCGCATCCGCGTTGAACCCGTAGAGCCGCAGCGGCTGGTAAGCCAGCTTGAGCGTGGCGAAGTGGATGCGGCGTTAATGACGCCGCACAGCACGCCGGAAGCGCTGCACAGCCGGGCGCTGTTTGAGGAACGTTTTGTCTGCATGATGCGCGCCAACCACCCGGATGCGGCGCAAAACACGCTGACACTTGAACGCTTCTGCGCGCTGGAGCACGCGCTGGTAGCGTGGGATGGCGAACGTTTTCGCGGCGTGGCGGATAACGCGCTGGCCGCCATCGGCAAAAGCCGCCGCGTGGGCGTATCGGTGAGTAACTTCCTGATCCTGCCAGAGATTTTAACCGTCAGCGATATGATTGCCGTGGTGCCGCAACGCCTCGCCAGCCTGACGCCGGGCATGTGCATGCGGGAAGCGCCCTTGCCGATACCGGGGTTTACCAAAACCCTGGCCTGGCACGAACGCAGCCACCGCGATCCGGCGCATCAGTGGCTACGCAATCTGCTGTTCGACATCAGCCAGCGTTAAGCGCGGTGATTATTCAAAGAACAGACCGAGTTTGTTAAACACGCCAGGATCGGTCTGGTGGCGGATAATCTGCACCACATCTTCCAGTTTATCGATCTGGCTTATCATCTGCTCCAGCCGCTGGTCGTTCGCCACCTGCAGCCAGATGCGGCTCTGCTCGCCGCTTTGTAGCGGTAGACACAGAATGCCTTCCACGTTGAACGCGCGGCGGGCAAACAGCCCACACACATGAGTCATCACGCCCGGATGGTTGCGCACGGTGAGTTCGAGAATGACGTTATCAGTTGTTTGCATGGCTTATTCCCCCACCATTTCTGTATTCGCCGCGCCCGGCGGCACCATCGGGTAAACTTTTTCTTGCGGGTCGATACGCACATGCACCAGCGCAGGCCCCGGACGAGAGATAATCTCCTGCAACGCAGCCTGCGGGTCAGATTCAGCGTTTAAATCGCAGGTATGCAGGCCAAAACCAGCGGCAATCTGCATAAAGTTGATCATGCCGGGATACGTAGCGGCAAACACGCCGGACTTGTAGAACAGGCTCTGTTGCTGATGCACCAGCCCCAGCGCTTCGTTATTCATCAGGATAATTTTTACATCGAGATTATTTTCGGCAGCGGTGGCCATCTCCTGGATGTTCATCATCAGGCTACCATCACCGGAAAAGCAGATGATCTTACGCTCCGGGTTTGCCAGCGCCGCACCAATCGCCGCAGGCAGGCCAAAGCCCATGGTGCCCAGCCCGCCGGAAGTCAGCCACTGGCGCGGGCGGTTCAGCGGGTAGGCTTGCGCCGTCCACATCTGATGCTGGCCGACATCGGTGGTGATAATCGCACTATCATCCACGCAGGCCGCGACCGCATTGATCAAACCGTAATGGGTGAGCGGGTCGCCCGCTTGCGGGATCGCACCGGGAAACTCTTTTTGCAGCTGCTCCACGGTGTTGCGCCAGGCGTGGCGGGAATGGGCTTCGACTTGCGGGATCAGCGCATCAAGCACTTCGCCAACGTCGCCCTGGATTGCCACGTGCGCCTGCTTCACTTTGCCCAGCTCCGCGCGGTCGATATCCACATGAATAATTTTGGCATTCGGGCAGAACTGTTCGGTTTTGCCAATCGCCCGGTCATCAAAACGCGCGCCAAGCACCACCAGCAGATCCGCTTCATGCAAAATATAATTCGTGCTGCGTGCGCCGTGCATTCCCAGCATCCCGAGCGACAGCGGGTGCTGTTTTGGCAACATGCCGAGCGCCATCAGCGTCATGGTGGTGGGCATATTGGCTTTTTCCGCCAGATGACGGATTTGCTGCGGCGCGTTAACGACACCACCGCCCAGATAGAGTACCGGGCGCTCGGCGGCGTTGATCATCGCGGCGGCAGCGTGAACATCCTGGGCGTTCCAGGCGGGCGCTGGCGCTTTATGACCCGGTTCCGGCAGCTCGCTGAGGGCGATTTCCGCTGTCTGCACATCTTTAGGAATATCTATCCACACCGGACCCGGGCGACCGGACTGCGCAATGCGAAACGCATCGCAAATCACCTGCGGCAGCTCGCTGATGTCGCGAACCAGATAGTTGTGTTTTGTGATGGGGATAGAGATGCCGTAAGTGTCCACTTCCTGGAACGCATCGGTGCCAATCATCGAGGCCGGAACCTGACCGGTAATACAAATCAGCGGGATTGAATCGAGACGCGCGTCGGCAATGGCGGTCACCAGGTTGGTCGCCCCTGGCCCGCTACACGCCAGACAAACCGCCGGTTTGCCCTGCGTACGCGCCATGCCCTGCGCAATGAAGCCCGCGCCCTGCTCGTGACGCGCCAGCACATGGCGGATCTGTTTACTTTGGCTTAGCGCGTCGTATAACGGCAAAACGGTGCCACCGGGAATACCGGTTACGGTGGTGATGCCCTGACGTTCCAGTAAATGAACAATCAGCTGCGCGCCTGTGTAGCGCGTGGATTGCGATGTGCTGCCCGAACTTGCCATGCTCCAGTCCTTTTATTCTGAGCCGGCTTTCCAGGAGAGGCTTAAACGAAAAACCCCGCCCGGTTTGCGCCGGCGGGGTTTTGGAATCGTGTGTTGTTCCGGACCCTACGGCGCATTGCCGACGACCACCACCACACGCACGACGACCACCGCGGCGTTATGCGCGGTTTTTAGTAGGTTCATCGGTTTGGTGGAAGCGTTCATTAGGGGCCTGTCTGTTGTGTTATTAACGAGATTTATACAAACACAGGAATCATTCGCCGACAACTGCTTTTTACGCACCCGCAGAAAACTGCGCAGCCGATCACGTTTATTTGCCTGGCACCTGAAAACAAAAAACCTCGCCGGAGCGAGGTTTTTGTCAGCATTTTCGCGGTTGGTGGCCGCAAAACACACTGCGTTACGTCAACCACGCAACTATACGACGAATCCTGCGGATGCGCAATTTTCAGGCGGTTTTTCCCGCATTGAGTATGGATCAATGTCGAAAATTCCGCCAATAAATACTGTATATATAAACAGTGTTAATGTATAATGACCTTGCGAACCAGCGTGAGGGGCCGCGTTCAACGGCGCAAGAATTCCTGGCTGAAACGGGTGGTGCCGTCAGTGCCTTAACCCCTCAAGAGCACACTGCGTTACGCCAACAACAAGGCTGGCAACAGGTAGCGGAAAGGTACGTCAGCCGGTGCTCCTTGACCAGAGGAGAAAGCGTATGGGCGGAATGGAGATGTTTATTCTGATCCTGAAACTCATTGTTGCGTTGTTGCAACTGCTTGAAGCTGTCCTGAAGTTTTTGCGGTAATTCAGGTTCAAGTCGCACCAAAGAGGGGCGGGAAACCGCCCCTCTTTTACACCTCTCACGCTGTCTCTGGCTCGCGTGTTTTCATTTGCTGGAGCTGGTTGTAAATATACGCCGTATGGGCAATCGCCTGGCGTGGAATGGCCTGCCCAGGCTCATACTGCATCAGCAGATGAACCAACTGCGGCGCGTCGATAATCGGGATATTCAACGCGCGGGCGCTGTCGAGAAGCCCGGATACCGCGTCTTTACCCTGCTGTTTAAAAAGAATATGCGGCAACGCGATGTTCTGCTGTTCATAACGCAGAAGAACCACCCGTGATGCGGCATCATTCAGCACCACATCCGCCAGCCTTAACACTTCCCCGGGCTGCGGTACGTCAACGGGCATCGGCGGCGGGCTCATCATCAGGCTTCTGCGGTACGATTTAATATGCGGATCGCCTTCGGTATCTTTGTTTTCCCGGCGTACCTCCTCAAGGCTCATCCTTTGTGTCTTGATAAACAGATATTTTTGCAGGCCGAAATCGAGCGCCGTCCAGACAGCAAGCACTATCAATATGTGGTGAAAGATGTCGCTAACCAGGTTACGCAGCACCTGCGGTAAGCGCATCAGCGGGCTTACCGCCAGAAAGACGATCTCGTTGATATGCGGATAAACCGCGCTGTAGCTGGCATAGACAATAATTAAGAATTTCAGCAGGCTGCTCACCAGTTCTGTAAGCTCTCTGGAGGAGAACATTTGCTGAATTTTTTGTAACGGGTTTAGGCGTTCAAATTTCGGCATCGCCGATTCGGGCGCAATGAGAAAGCCAAATTGCAGCCAGTTTCCAAATAACCTTGCCGCTATCGCCACGCCCAGAACAGGCGCCAGGAAAATACTCAACTCCACTGCCAGTAACTGCGTTAACCGCTTTGCCGCCGTAATAAACGGCAGCGTCATGAAGCTCAGCGCCACGGTAAAGAGCTGTTGCAGGCGAGCGATTCCGCGCTCCATCATAATAAAAATGTATTCCATCGCCAGCGTGATCAGCAGCAGCAACGGCACACCTTCATTTTTAAAAACATTTCCTTTCTTTCGCTCATCGCGAATTTTTTTCGGTGTGGGTTGCTCGTTTTTTTCCGCCATCGCTTAATTCGCTTTCAGACTAAGTGTGGAAGAAATCATCGGGACGACGCGCTCAGGCTGCAATAATTGCTGCTCAGCAAGATGCAGTAATGTCGGGATATAAACCACCAGGAAGGATAAACCGATAATAATTTTTAACGGGATGGTAACGGTGGTGACCTGCATTTTCGGGCTGTAAAGGCTCAGGATCGCCACGCTAAACTCGATCATTAGCATCAGCACAGCAAAAGGCGCGCTGTAAATAACAATAAACGAGAATATTTCTGCGAGAAAAGCTAACCACTGTTTAAAGGTTACCGCAGTGTCCGTGAAGAAAATTTTATCGATTGGCCAGAAGGTGTAGCTACGCCAGAGAATATCAATAAGGTAAGCGAAACCGTGAAACTGAATAAAAATCAGCAAAAAAATACTTTTAAAGACATAACCAAAAAATGATCCACTGTTGCTTATCGACGGGTTAATTTGCTCCCCCATTTGTCCGCCACTCTGATTATCAAACAGAACCCCGACGCTTTCGAATAACCAGAAAGGCACAACCAACAGAAAGCCTAAAAAAATACCCAGCAGCGACTCTTTTATCATCATGATAATAAACATGACGCCTTTGATATTGCCAACATCGGGTTGCGCATAAAATGTAGTAGCGGGAATAAAAGTAAACACCAGGGCGATACTGTAGAGCACCGCACCTCTAATCTCCTTAAAAGAAAACGCAATAATAATCGCCATGCAGGGATAAATACGCGCACAGGCACTCACCAGTGCCATTAACGCCTCACCTAACCAGTCGAATGAGACCAGGGTCATTGCCAGGCTCTTATTTGGCTGATTAAGTCAAAACAGTTAATACTTAACTGCACTGTTTTTTGCAGCATCCAGTGGCCAACAAAAGCCAGCACGGCGCCAACAGCAACCATTTTTACCGCAAAAGGTAATGTTGCGTCCTGTAATTGCATAACCGATTGCAGCAGCGCAATGATAATACCCACCACCACCGCGGTCACGACAGGAGGAACCGATATTTGCATCGCCAGCACTAATCCCTGCTTGAGCAGTTCAACAATGTCCATATTTATTCTCATCGCTAAAGGTAGCTGTAAAATAACCCTTCGAGTAAACGGCTCCACCCTTCAATCAACACAAAAAGCAGTAATTTAAGCGGGATAGCAATAAACATGGGTGCTACCATTTGCATTCCCAGTGCCATAAGCACTGTCGAGACAACAAGGTCTATCACTAAAAAGGGAATGTAAATTAAAAAACCAATTTTAAAACCGGACTGTAATTCCGAAAGGACAAATGCACTTAATATCAGCGCAGGGTTATCGCGCGTTATGGGATTATTGGCCTGATCTTTCCAGAGTTTTTTTGCCGCCTCGGTTAAACGAATATGCGTTTGGGCATCAATATTGCGCTGCAAAAAGTTTTGCAGCGGCGCAATGACTGTCGGATAGTGAGTATAAATCGCGGCGACATCTATTTTGTCCGGTGAAATTTGTCGCACGCGCTGGGTCATCTCATTAAATACCGGCCCCATAATAAACAGCGTTGCGGCAAGCGAGATGCTGTAGATCACCATGTTGCCAGGCACCTGCTGTATGCCCAACGCGTTGCGAACAATCAGCAAGACAACGGAAATTTTAAGAAACGAGGTGGAGATAATCATCAGCAAGGGCAACAACGTCAGCGCCGCGATAAACAGCGCCAGCGCCGCGGGATTGAGCTGCTGAATATCCATCAGAAATGCTCCATGCGGGTAATTTGCAGCCCCAGCACGCCTTCAACATCCACCAAAGTACCTTGCGCCAACGGGCGCTCGCCATAATAAATGGCCGCCTGACCGGGGGTAAAATCCGTGAATGTCAGTATCGAACCCGCCCGCAGCGACTGCAGCGCGTCGAGCGTTAACGTTAGCGTTCCGGCACGCAGCGTTATCCGTAGGGGGACAGATGAAAGATCCGGCATTTCATGAGGTTGTGACGGGATCTCGCGCGGCAAAGACACCGGGGGAAGCGTCGCGTCCGGGTGCGGAAATGCCGTATCAACAGGGGTGAATTCCATTTCAATCTCCTTATGGGAAACAATCGTAAAGCTATGCGCCAGCGGGGCGCATTGTTGTAAAGAGAAGCACTGTGCGCCGATTTGCAGTTGCCCTGATCCTGCCGGGTTAAAGAGCCGGTTTTCTGGCAGCACAATATCGCCAACGCGCAGTTGCCGTAACGCGGCTGCCGCAAGCTCCGTTGAGGCCAGGATCAACGGGAAAGAGAGTAAAAAATGCTTATTTTGCCGCGTCGGAGAAAAGTGCCACGATGAATGCTGAAGCAGACGAATTAATGTTAACGGCGACAGCACCATTAACCCTCTTTCATATTGCTCGCTGTTTTTTATTTCAACCCGGCAGTAGATTTCCGCCTCATGGCTTTCCTCAGCAGGCTGTAAGTAACCCAGCACATTTTTAATTTCCTGACTGAGCGCGGCGTTATAGACATCCCAATACCATTGTGCCGGGGAACTATTATTTTCGGCTAATAACGGACAAAGCGATAACAGGTTCAGCAAAGGCTCCGCATTATAAAGGCGTAATTTACCGTATTGACTGGCAAAACAGATCGGTTTATTTGGCAGTCGTTCTCCCGCCTGCAACGGAAAGAGACGTAACTGCCCTTGCTGACCATCACATTGAAAATTCAATATCGGTTGTCGATCCAGATATTGCCGGGCAATGACCTCATCTTTACTGACAGGAGGAAATAACAGCGCAGTTTTATTCATCAATAATGACTCGTTGCCCAACACTAAATGGCATGCAGATGTTCAAGGATAAAACGAAACTTTTCCTGCCGTTTTCTTTTCCCGACAACCAACTGAAAATGCGCAGCGACCTTATCGCACTGGCGCAGATAATCTGTTTCTTGCTGCTTAATTCGCAATATGGCGTCCTGCTGTTGTTGCACCATTCCCTGTTCTTTTTCAAGCCATTTTCGCATATCCATTAACGATAACACGCGCTGTGTATTTTTATCGTTCATCGCGGAAAAATATTCACGATTAAATTGAGAAATGTGTTGTGAATGCCTATTAAGCGCGTCGAGTTGTTGCGCCATTTTTACCTTTTCTCGCTGTTGTTTTAACCACGCCAATTCTGTTTTTACCGTCCGGTAATGATAAAGCGATAATAACTGGCGCAGTAGCATAGTTAATCTTAACGATTCATCTGCGCTGTTTTCATTCTCTTCGTTATAAAACACCTTGCGGACCCGGCGCATTTTCCACGACCTCACGTAATCGATTTAAGGTTATTTCAGGCGCGCGCGGCGCGCGTAATGATTGTTTGAGAATATTATCCAGTGCCGGTTTAACCGCAACCGCGTAATCGGTAAAGGGATCGCTGCCGGTCTGGTATTCTCCAAGGCGAATTAACATTTCGACATCGGCATAGGCCGTCATTAATTGCCTTATATGTGTGGCAATAGTTTGCTGTTCAGTTCCCGTAATAGCATTCATGACCCGGCTCAGGCTGGCAGCCACATCAATGGCCGGATAAAGCCCCTGTTCGGCCAGTTTGCGCGAAAGGATAATATGCCCGTCCACTAAAGAGCGCACTTCATCGGCAATAGGGTCTTGCATCGAATCTTGTTCAACCAGCACCGAATACAGCGCGGTGATGGTGCCTTGCCGGGTACGCCCACTGCGTTCAACCAGCCGCGAGAGCAAGTTGTAAACCGAAGGAGGAAAGCCATTGCGCCCCGGCGGTTCACCATTAGCAAGCCCGATTTCACGTTGTGCGCGGGCAAGACGTGTCAGTGAATCAACAATTAATAATGTGGATTCCCCTTGCTGGCGAAACCCTTCGGCGATGGCGGTGGCAGTAAACGCAGCGCGCACACGCTCCATGCTGCTGCGATCCGAGGTGGCACAAACCAGCACCGTGCGCTGGCGTAGCGCTTCATCAAGCTCCCTGTCCATAAACTCACGCAGCTCGCGCCCGCGTTCACCCGTCAGGCAAAACACGATAGTGTCGCAAGGGATGTTTCGCGCCAGCTCCGCCAGTAGCGTTGTTTTACCGCATCCCGCCCCGGCAAATATCCCCGCCCGCTGGCCTGCGCCCAGCGTCAGCAAACCGTCGATACTGCTTAGCCCGGTGTAGAGCGGCGTCTCAATACACAGGCGATCGGTCGCCAGCGTGACGTTATGCATCACCGGTACAGATCGCGCGGTTAAGGTGTCGACAAAAGCGGCCTGACCCTGCCCATCAAGGGCACGACCAAACCCATCAAACACCCCGCCTTTCAGTGCTGGCGAAACCTGAATAGTGTGGGGCAAACCTAAAGGGTAAACCTCTGCGCCAGGCTTAATTCCCTCCAGCGTATCCAGTGCGGCAAGCGAAACCTCTTGCGAATCAAAGCCAATCACTTCAGCCATAATCGGCTCGCCTGACGTGCGCGGCAAAAGGCATAAGTCGCCTAAGCGCGCGCCCGGAAGATGACACTGTAAAACAATGCCGCTAATCCCTGTCACCGAGCCGATAACGTTTACCGGCTCTGCCTGCTCAAGCTGACTCTGTGTGGCCTGCTGCCAGCGAGCAAGTTCCTCTTGCCAGCCGCCGCTCACCAGGGTACCTCGAACCGCGTTTCGCCCTGAAAAATCAGCTTTTCTTCGTTTATGCCGAGAAGTTTAATGCCATTGATCTCGTCATTGATAAACACCCGCTGGCCTTTGTCGGTCACGATATACGGGGATTCACCCTTTACAACCAGGGCAATGCGAAAAGGCAGCGGTGGCGGCGGCTGGACACTCTCCACGGAGATTTGCGCAGCGCTTTGGTAACGCTGCGCAAAATGTTGCAGTAGCGCCTGCGTTTCAGCCTGCACCTTATCATCGCCGACCAGATGCAAAATGACGTCGTCACTGTCGGTTATCTCCAGATCGACGCGCTGCCCTAAACCGGCCTGCTGAAGCAGTGACGCCAGGATTTCGCGGGTTTGCGCGGCGGATTCAAGGAATGTTTTCTGCGGCTTCGGCTCCGGCACTGAAATAGCCGTTGGCCGCTCGTCGTTGCCGGAAAAACCGCCCAACCCGAACGCGCCTATCGCGAGGATAAGACAAACCGCAGCCACGGCTTTATTCAGCCGACGACGCGGTTTTTCAGCCGCTGGCGCATGTGAACTCGCCTGGCTATCTGCCTGCACCGCGGGAGCGTGTTCCGTTTCCCACGGCGCGTCTGACGGCGCGACGCATAACCAAATTCCCGCCAGCGAGAATGGCGTACCGGATTCGAGGTTATCGATGTGTTCAACCCGACGCCCCTCATTCGTCAGCACCGCGCCTTGCAGGGCTGCCACCTGCCAGCCGTTATCCGTCGCGCGTAGCTGGCAATGGTTTTGCGCAATCGCCGCGTCGTATAACACCATGTCCGCATCAGGTGCTGATCCAATTAACCACTGTGTACCGGTCAAGGGTAACAGTGCGCCGCTATTCAGGCCGCTAAGCACTCTCAGTTCATAGAGCATGATATTTTCCCTCAATCTGCTGCAGGTTCTGCGAGTTCGTGGGTTTCTGCGTCAAGATCGATACGCCCCTCAATCTGCACGTTTATCGATGGAATAAGCTCCGAAAAGGCGAGCACCGGAACAGGCGTGGACGACTCCCGTAGCAGACCGGAAAGCGGGGCACGCAACTCAGGTTCGACGAGCAGCACACAAGGGGTCTCTTCATCGGTGGGAAAACACTGCGCTAAACGGGAAAGTAACGCCTCATGCATCACCGAAGAGAGCGTCATCGGCTGCGCGCCCGCCGCGTTCACTGCCTGGCGGAACACCGCTTCCGTGGCGGGTGCCAGTAACCAGCTATTCAGCGTTTCATTTTGGCTGTACTGGTAACAAATCTGCTCTCTCAGCGCGTGACGAACCTGCTCGGTTAATACCATCAGGTTGGATTCATGACGGCTATGCTTAATCAATGTTTCGGCAATCAGGCGCAGTGGTCGCAGGGTGACATGTTCCGCAGCCAGCCGCTGCAAAACGGCAGAAAACCACGCGATGGGTAAACATCTTTCGAGTTCATCGGCCAGTTCAGGCTGCTCGCTTCGTAGCCAGTCAATCAGCGCTTTGCTCTCCTGTAAGCCGACAAATTTCCATCCCGTTGACAGGATGGTCCGCTGCATCCTCGCGAGGATCAGATCGCCTGATGTGCGCTTTTCGTCCTCGTACTGAGATAAGCGCTGATCGTCCACAGCAAACCAACGCAAACCTTGCTCTTCGCGCGCTGCAAGCCCCGGTGTACCGTCACCTTCAGTAACCAGCCCGGCATTAACGGCGCGCTTGTCCGGGTCATATGTTGCGCGAATAACCGGCACTTCATAGACGCAGAAACGAAATTCATCGGGCGCCAGCTGCTCATTGCCCTCAAGCTCGAAAGAGGGCAGCGTGAGGCCATATTCAAAAACAGTGTCGTTGCGCAAGGCATACATGCGCTGGAGCAGGTGTTCAAACTCCGGCTGTTGCTGATGCTGTGGGTGGAATTGCATCAGGTAGGGGCGCAGCGGGAAAAAGCGGCGAACATTTTCATAACCCATTAATTCGGCTGAATGAGCTTGCTCAGTGCCGACAGTTGCGGGAGCAGGCTGTCCGGCCATTTCCAGCCTGTGCTTTTCCTGCCGGGTAAGCAGGAAGGCTAAGGTCAGACACAGCAAACTCAAGGTGGTGAAAAGCATCGCTGGCATGCCTGGCACCACCGCAAACAGCGCCATAATGATTCCGCAATAGATCCAGGCTTTGGGATGACGCGTTAATTGCCAGATAATCTCACCGCCAATATTGACGCTGGAGGCCGCGTTATCGGAATTGACGCGCGTAATAATAATGCCCGCCGCGAGCGAGATTAGCAGCGCCGGGATCTGCGCCACCAGGCCATCACCAATGCTCAAAATCGAGTAGATATGCATGGCGTCGGCGGTGGGCATGCCGTGCTGCAAAATGCCAACGGAAAAACCGCCGATCAAGTTAATAAAAACGATGATAATCCCGGAAATAGCGTCACCTTTGACGAATTTCATCGCGCCGTCCATGGCACCAAAAAGCTGGCTCTCTTTCGTCAGTTGCTCGCGGCGAACCCTCGCGTCCGCCGTATCAATCAGCCCCGAGCGCAAATCGCTATCAATGGCCATCTGCTTACCTGGCATCGCATCCAGATTAAAACGCGCGGAAACCTCCGCAACGCGTTCCGCGCCTTTCGTAATGACCAGAAAGTTAACAAGGGTCAGGATCAAAAAGATGACCAACCCCACAGCGAGGTTGCCGCCTGCGACAAAGTTGCCAAACGTTTCAACAACATGACCGGCATCATGCTGCAATAAAATCATGCGCGTCGTGGCGACGGAAAGCGCGAGACGGAACATGGTGGTCAGCAGTAAAACTGCCGGAAACGTCGAAAATGCCAGCGGGTGTGACATAAATAACGCCTGAATGGCCAGCAACGTGGCGATACAGATATTCAGTGACAAAGCCGTATCAATAATAAAAACCGGCAACGGTAAAACCATCATAAAGACAATCGTCATAACGATAACCGCGCCAATGAGTTCAGTCTGGTTAACCATTCGAACGGCCAGTTTCGTGAAAAACATTCTCATGAACACCACGTATATTGATAGTTATTGGGCAGGCACACGTTATTTTCATCCTCTCTCTTATTTGGCTACCGCCCCGGAAAGTGCTTTTTCAAAGTAAATGTCGAGATGTGTTTATTAGTGAGCACAAAGGTTAAATATGTGCAAAAGAAAATGCCTAAAAAAGCACGCTACTTGTTATCAACAAAATAAACCATAGCCGCAGGCGGCATTCAGATTAAGCACCCTTCCACCTGGCCGGGCATATTTCGCACATTCTTCTCATCAACCAGGCAGATTTGCATTTTATTGCCACTCATAAATGAACAAGGAATACATCGATAAGAGAAAGGGATTTTTTATGGGGAAGTTACCCATCAGTGTTAATACTGAATCAGTGCGTAAAAGTGCATTCGATATAGATGAGTTAGTCGCAAACACCACGACCAGACTCAGAAAATTTATCAGCCGTCGTGTTTACAATCAAAGTGATGTAGATGACCTTGTACAAATGACTTACCTTGAAGCGTTTCGCAATCAGCATAAGTTTATTGGTGCGTCCAGTAAAGAAACCTGGTTATTTGGTATTGCTTCTAACTTAGTACGCAATCATTTTAAAAAGACATTTAGTAAACCTGAAATGGTGGCGCTGGAGGATGTCAATTTTTTAATTTCCGATCAGATATTCAACCCTGATTATATCAACGAACATAAAATACAGCTTTCTGAAACCATTGCCATGGTCGATAAATTGCCGCTCAAAATGCAAAGCGTCATTTATCATATTATGGATTCAGACACCAGTTATCACGACGCCGCCGAGCAATTAGGCATTCCCATTGGAACAATACGTTCCAGGCTCTCCAGAGTGCGAAAAATACTGAAAAATAATCAGGAAGAAGGGTAACTAATGGAAATGAAATTAAATGAGCGAATCTTAAAACGGCTGCCTCGTGGGCTCAGGGTTGCGCAAAAAAGCGATATTGAAGCCATGACCATGATTTTTAATGAGACAGCGAATACCGGCGCGAATTCTCCGGTAACAAGGCCGATCACTGTTAAAGAACTGGGGTTTTATATCGAGCTGTATCAACAAGACAAATTGCCGGTATATGTGCTGGAACGCGAAGGGGAAATTATCGCGTGGCTATCAGTTAACCGCTTTAGCTGGGGAACGTTAGCTTGCCGGCAGACCGGAGAAATCGCCTTATATGTGCGCGCGGATCGCTGCGGCAGCGGCCTTGGCGTTCATCTAGGGCTGGCGGCGCTGTTGCTCGGTCGTGAATATGGCTTTGAAACCCTGGTCGCCTGGATTATGTCGTCTAACCTTGCCAGCCAACGAATTGCCAAATATCTCGGCGGAGAGCAATGGGCTTTTTTACCCAGAATTGCCCGTTTCGGTGAACAACGCGCCAGCGTCATGCTGTTTGGTTTCAGGCCGGATCTGCGTCTTTATAAATAAACCAGGGATAATTGAAATGCTAAAAATGGATTCTGTGCGTAGTCAGTTAGACAGTAAATTTAAACAAGCCAGCAGTGATTTTCAGACCGCTGCAAAAAATATGAATGGCATGTCAATGGGCGACTGGCTGATGTTTCACCAGCATATGAAACAATATTCTTCAGCCACCTGGGCGGCAAACCAGGAAGTGACGCTCAATCACAATCTGGCTCGATCAATTATTAACGATGGCCGATAAACTAACAGGTGACATGTATGAAATTATACTGGCGTATTTTTTATTCGCCTGTTTCGCATTGCGCCAGATTATCTAAACGATGCGCAACGCTAGCCCTGATATTATTAACAGTTTTTATACATCAACACGCCGTGGCGGCTGTGCCCGCCCTATTAAACAGTGGTGAATTCTCTTACCAAAACACACCTGCACCGCTAAATAAAGTGCTGGAAGATTTTGCTCATGTCTTTTCGCTACGTTTGGTTATAGACCCAAAAATTGCGGCAGAGGTAAAAAATAAACTACGCGCGACGACGGCGCAGCAGTTTCTTGAACGCCTGGCGCTTGAATATAATCTTCAGTGGTTTGTTTTCGAGGATAAATTATACGTCAGCAGCAAAACGGATCAGCAATCGCTAAAGATTAAAGTGTCTGATGAGTCGATTGATAGCCTTAAAAAGGCCTTAACGGATATTGGCCTGCTGGATAAGCGATTTGGCTGGGGAGAATTGCCGGAGAGTGCTGAAATATTGGTAAGCGGGCCAACCGAATATGTCAACCTGATAAAAATGTTTGCCGAGCAGCCTGATACCAGTAAAAACAAAGAGGGCGCTTTTGAAACCATGTTCTTTCCTTTACGTTTCGCGGAAGCGGCCGATATCCGGGTTGAATATCAAAATGAACAGATCACCATTCCGGGCGTCGGAACAATATTATCGCAGCTATTAGATACCAAAAAATCAGCGCCCCAACTGCAGCGGTACAATTATCCAGGGGCGCTTGATCTCAGTGATGACAAAAACCCGTTGACTAACCGATTAGGCGCGTCATTTTCAGCGCTGGCGGATCGCGTTTCACTGGCGCCTGCACTGCCCGCGTCGACCGATGACAAGCCGAAAATCGTGGTCAGTACACGCAGCAATGCCATCCTCATTCAGGATAATCCGGCCAAAAGGAGTGAGTATGCGCAGCTTATTGAAAAGCTCGATGTTCCACTGAGATCGGTGGCCATCGACATCCTGGTTATCGACATGGATAACCGCCAGATCCTCAATACCGGCATGCCGGAAAAACGGTTAAGCCGCAGAGGCAGCGTTTACGAAGCGGTTATTAACGGCAACAAATCTGTGCTTAACGCACAGGAGATGAAAAAATTTCAGGCTGAAATTCAAAAGATTGTCGAACAAGGCGGCGCGTCTTTAACCGCTCGCCCCTCACTGATCACGATGGAGAATTTTCCCGCAGTCTTTAATTTTAGCCATCAAAACCGACAAGCGGAAAAAGATGAGCCGCTCTCTGCTGCGTCCAACGGTACGGTATTGCAAATCACACCCCGCGTTATCGCCAGCGATAAACAGGAAGCGTTACAGATTAAAATTAATATGTATAACAAAGGGACAACGCCAGCGCCGGAAGATAACAATAAGACGGGTAATCTCAGCACGCTGGTCACGGTCGATGAGGGTGATTCTTTAATTATTGGCGGTTTATCTGTACATGAAAAAAAACATACCGGCGTTAACTTGCGGGAAAGTGACAATCGGCAGCGGTTTATTATCATCACGCCGAAAATCATCCAAAAAGAGGCCAACAAAGAAAAAAGCAGGGTAATAAAAACCGCCTCAGAATATGGCAGTTCGTTTTCTAAAAAAATGTATAAGCAGATCTTCGAGGATATCACCAGGCTATCCAGCGGCACGATTTCACCCGGTTCATCGCCCGCTATCGATGATATAACCATCGAGGACGTCTGCGATATTAACTGGCCACTTACCGTTCTGGCTGGAAACGTTAAATCACTGGCAACGCAGGAATATACCCTCTCTTCATCATTAATAAAAAACGCGGGGCAGCAGCCGGTTTTATTTCATGATGCCGATTGTGATAACGATGAAAATCTCATGATCGTTCCTTACCCCAACGCGCCTATATCACCCGGCGCTTATATCGAAGTTTATATAGCCAGAAAGACCGAAACAGAGAAATAAACGCGTTCAAAGATCGTGAAGGAGCCCTGCGATGAAAATAAACCCATTACCACCTACCATTATTAGTACGTCGGTAGAAAACGGACAAAATCCGGTAATTGAGAAAAGAAATCGCCGTGAAATTCCTACCGGCTCGTTATATACCGGCCCGCAAAATAATAACGACGACCGCCCTGTCCGCCCGGATGCCCGCTCGCTGGTGTTTACTCCCGACTCACGTGGTGAAGGCTATCCCTCCATTGAGAAACAGATTGCCGGGCAGATGATCCGCCTGTGCGAAGGGCAGACCAGCGAATCCGGCTTTACCGCCTCCTACGGCGCGCCTTACGAGGCGCGAAAATCCCTCCTCGCTTACGGCCTTGCGGCGGCGGGCATTCACGATCCGGCCGGCCTGCCCGATGGCGGGCGCACACAAACGGCAGCACTGCTGGATAAAGTCCGCGAGCAGTATGCCGCCTCCCCACAGGCGCACTATGACGCGCAGGGCAACACGCGCACGCCTTCCTTGCTGGTGGCGGCGGCGCGGGATTTTTTCGACCAGCAGATCAATACCGGCGCGCAGTACAAAACCAATACCTACGACGACGTTCCGGGGCTCGAAGGCAAGGCGCTGGCGCAGTACAGCGATCGCGATAAGGTGCAGTCGCTGCGCCATTTTGCCGGGCAACCGCTGCGCACCGAGCAGAATGAACCCACCAACGCTGAGCTGGTGATGAAAGATATCGGCGCGCTGCTGGTGCTTGACGGCATTGCCGCAGAAGCGGGGGCGATGGCGGAGTTTTTCACTGAAAAAGCGGTGACCACGGAAGGCCGGAGCGCGCTGGCTACGCTGCGCAACGCCCCTGAGCAGGCGGCTGCCGGGGAAGCCGGTGTGACGATGGCCGGCGCAACCGGTACAGAGATGGCAGTGGCCAGTGAAGCCCGGGCAGCAACAGCCGGAGCCGCCAGGGGCGCACTGGCAGGGGAAACCACCGCGGCAGAGATCGCAGCGGCCGGAGAAACCGGAGCGACAATAGTAAACCGGCTGCGCCCGTCGCTGGCGGGCGATATCAGCCAGTACGCCGTGAAGGATGGCGAGGCGCTACTGAAGGAGAGCCGCGCCAGCATCGGGGGGATTCATCAGGTGAAGGACGCGGCCGGAAATGACCGTTGGCTGCTGCGCTACCGCGAGGGAACTGGTGAAAGCAAGGTGTACGAAGTCGGGCAGGATT
Organism: Kosakonia pseudosacchari; assembly: GCF_900184035.1. Classification (GTDB taxonomy): domain Bacteria; phylum Pseudomonadota; class Gammaproteobacteria; order Enterobacterales; family Enterobacteriaceae; genus Kosakonia; species Kosakonia pseudosacchari. Next base: position 78,653 of record NZ_FXWP01000014.1, on the reverse strand, counting down.
TTCGGCCAAGCGAAGGCCGGGCGCGCATTATCGACCCGCAGACCCGCCAGTCGGTACTGACGGTGCAGTCGGGCAATGGCGAGTGGCAGCGCAGCGCATTGCCCGGTGGGGTCAAACTGCGTACCAATACCGAACCGCAAACCAGCCTTACTGCGTCAGCCGGAACCTCCGGCGGCAGTGCGCTTACTTCTGCGCGCCCGGAAAAATTTTCACCGGTCAGCGAAGAGCTTCGCGAGTTATATATGAGGCCTGATGAGGGGCAATTCCGGGCCAGGACGCCAAAAGAGAAAGCGGCCGATGAAAAAACACTTCTGCATTTGAATTCGATAAAAAACAGGCAAGAGTCAAGTATTCTTGCGGAATATATTGAAGGAGGCGATGGAACTTATCGCACGATAAATAATCATCTGCGGCATATTAGCCCCTCCGCCGAAGGGGAAACACTGGCAACGGAATTAAAAGCAGCCGTAGCAAAACTGAATGATTATGACGCACCCGCATATCGGGCGGCGACCGTTCCCGCAGGTACGTACGGTAATAAAATAAAAGTCAACGATGTGGTGACGGACGCAGGATTTATGTCCGCGTCCGCATTACCACAGAATTCAATAAACTGGCTTGAAACCTGGACTGGACAATTTGAAAAGCAATCTACCGACAAAGTACTTTTTATTTTAGACCGCACAACGCCAAAAAAAATGGCGGCCGGAGGCATGCTGCCAGACCATATTTTAGTTAACCCCAACACGCCTTTAAAAGTTAAAGAAATTCACGCCCTCGAAGGTAATGCATCACGTGATCCCATAACCATTGTCAGATTGAAAGATGCAGAACACCCTTTCAGGCATGATATTAAGAATATTTTTTCCGGAAATATTGAGTTACCCGCCGTCGACGTGCCATTCCTGAAAAAATTAGGTATGCGTCATTAATTTGACGACCTGTAGTACGACATCTTTTTTATTTGTGCAAAAGAGGTGGTTATGAAAATCGATCCTGTATCAATTCCTGTTTTTCCCCAGCCAATAATCCGCGAGGAAACTTCCGCCAAAAACAAACGCGAAATCCCCACCGGCTCGTTATATACCGGGCCAGGAAATAATAATGATGACCGTGTCGTGCGCCCTGATGTTCGCACCCTGCGTTTTACCGCCGATGCACGCGGTGAGGGTTACCCGACGCTGGAAAAACAGATTGCCGGGCAGATGATCCGCCAGCGCGAAGGCCAGAGCAGTGAATCCGGTTTTACCGCCTCCTATGGCGCGCCTTACGAGGCGCGAAAATCCCTCCTCGCTTACGGCCTTGCGGCGGCGGGCATTCACGATCCGGCTGATCTGCCCGCCGACTGGTACAAACAGCCCCGGGCACTGGCGGATTTGCAGGATAGCGTTCGCGGGCAGTATGCCGCCAGCGCCAGGACGCATTTTGATGCGCAGGGCAACGCGCGGGAACCGACACTGCTGGTGGCGGCGGCGCGGGATTTTTTCGACCAGCAAATCAACACCGGCGCGCAGTATAAAACCAACACCCAGGACGCTGTTCCGGGTCTGGAAGGCAAGGCGCTGGCGCACTACAGCGACCAGGATAAGGTGCAGGCGCTGCGCCATTTTGTCGGAGAGCCGCTGCGTACCGAACAGAATGAACCGTCGAACGCTGAGCTGTTTATGAAGGATATCGGCACGCTGCTGGTGCTGGACGGTCTGGCCGCCGACGCCGGTGCGATGGCAGAACTCTTCAGCGAGGAAGCTCTGACCAGCGAAGGCGCAGCGCTTGCCGGAATGCGCAGCGCCCCGGAAGAAATTCTGACGGAAGAAGCCGGGACGGAAGCGGGTATCGCGACGGAGGTGAACCGCCTACGCCCTTCGCTGGCGGGTGATATTCGCCAGTACGCGTTGCAGGATGGCGAGGCGCTGCTGAAAGAGAGCCGGGCTGGCGCGGGCGGGATTCACCAGGTGAAAGACGCCGCCGGGAATGACCGCTGGCTGCTGCGTTACCGTGGCGCAGAAGGGGAAAGCCAGGTGTACGAAGTCAGCCCGGATTTCCGCGCCGCCGAAGGCCGGGCGCGCATTATCGATCCAGCGACACGCAAACCGGTGCTCACGGTGGAATCCGCCGGCGGCGAGTGGCAGCGCAGCGGGTTGCCGGGCGGGATCAACCCCCAATTTTTAAACGCGCCTGCTCAGCAAATGTATGGCAACCCGCGCGCCGGGCTGGCTGAAGCGCGCCGTGATGCCGCACTTTCCCGCCCGACGCCGATGGATGTCGATTCGCAACCCGGCTCCTCAACGTCCGGCAGCGTATCGCCAGCCGATCGCCCGCTTGATTTAAGCCTGTCGCGATCGCTGCCGGATTCGCGCGCCTCCTCCCCGGTGACACTGGAAAGCAGCCTGCCGCCAACGCCCGCGACACCGGTATTCGACGCGACGGCAAGCCGTTCGGCATCACCGGCGTCGCCCTTCTCACCCGCGCTTTCAGAAGAGGTGTCCACAACAGGCCTACCCCGCACGCCCGGCGCTTCACTGTTTGGGGAGGAGAGCAAAAGCCCCTCGCTTGTCGGCGCTTCGCCTGCGCGAAGCACTGAGTCCCCCATTTCGGGTTTGAGTTCACGAAGCAGCTCCCCCGCGTCGGTGGTGACGTCCGGAGCGGAACACTCTCCTTATGCCGACAACGGGATTACGATTAACCCATGGGCACCGACTATCCAGTTGCCTTCGGGAAGCTATCTCAATGACCGGGGTTACATTGAGCGAGCTGATTTTACAAAGTTGTACCGGGTGGAGAAGAGTGATCGCGTGGCGCGGCGCGGCGATCCGCAAGAGGTAGGCTTTCGTGACGGGAATTACTTTGCCGGGGTAGAGAAAATGATGTCCGGCCCGGTGGTGTTTGTTGCGCGCACGCGGGAAGGCGCGGAGCGCTTCGGCCGGGGCGAGTTTGGCGGCGTTTTCCACCTTTATGAAATTGACGCCAAAGGGATTCCCGGTGTCTCACTGCGGGAAAACGTTGAGCATAATGAGCACTATATGGAGCTGGCGAATACCACGCCGCCCGGCTATATCGCCGGGCTGCGTGAAAAGAACCGTCTGGAAAGATTTGGCGATTACGCCTGGTCATTCGATGAGGTTCATCTGGCCAATAACCTGGTGACGCCGGATAAAATCACCAAAATTTACTAACCTTGATGTGCCTGGCAGAGCCATTACTCGTGCGGTAATGGCTCTTTTATTTCATAGCGTTATCCATCTGCGGATCGTCTGGCGGAACACCCGCGTTGATAGCCGCGATAAAACTCTCACTGAATGTCTGCCAACTCAGGGTAAAACTGCCGTGAGTGCTTTTCAGACACACCTCATCTTTGGCCTGCTGACTATCGCTTACCAGCGACCAGCGCAGATCGGCATGTTGTGCTAAATAGTCCGCAGCTTGCGCATATTGCCGGGGATTAACGAGTAACCGTGCTGCGCTGCTTGTTTCTGTGTGCTTTTTCAATTGGTTAAGTAAGGCTTCGAGGCGGGCTCTGGCAGGCTTTTTGGCAAACGCGAGTTCCAGGGCCTGCGCCAGCAACGCTTTTGCAGCGTCGACGATACACCGGCGCATCTCTTCACGTTCTTTTTCCCAGTCATCAAGGATAACCCGTGCCTGCGCCCACAGCGCTGTCGATACCTCTTCATAGGCCTGTTGACGAAGCTGTTCTGCGGCGAGTTGCGCCTGTTTTATTACCTCCCTCGCGCGAAGATGCGCGTTATCAATTACCGCGTCGGACAAGCAAAAGTTGCCGACATCCTCTTTGCGGATCACCGGTTGTCGCACCAGCGAAATACCGGCGAGCGGGCTGATTTTATGCATTGTCAGCATGGCTGTTTTCCCGTTAGCGTTCGCGCTGCATCCAGGCGATAACCGCCATCCACAGCGCGGAAAGTTTTTGTGGCGCAAGGGTGATAGCGGCCTGGTGTTCGACCACTTCAACGTTCTCTTTTGGCAAAGAAAAGCGCATTCGCGACCAGACAGGCTCGCCAACCCAGCCACGAAGCAAGATGATTCCGGTAATTTCCGGATCGGAGGAGAGAGGTGGCATCCATAGCCCTGGTTTTAACCCCATAGCCAACCGGCGACACCATTGCTGAGCATCTGGAGACAAAAAATGATAGACCGATGATGGACCAGCCACGCAGACACAAAAAAGGGCTTCAAATAATAAAACGCGCTGGTGTTGTAATAGCTCAATGACGTTAATAAACGCCTCTGTGGGTTCAGGAATCGCCGTAGGTTTGACACCAAAAAGGTTATCAATCCAGAGCCTTTGGTGTGTTTCAGCATAAGTGATAACCGCGTGGATAAGGTGCAACTCTTCCGGCAATGGCCAACTGTGATGACGTTTATGGCGCCAGCCATTGCGCCACCAGTGAATCCATCGCAGCATGAAAATCCCTTTAATGAAATTGATGTCATTTTTTCTGTATAAAGAAATAAAGCGACGCAAGTAAGCAGAGACCACCCAGAAAATACAATATCATGGTGTTTGGCTTTCTATTTTCCGGCGCAACACCTTGCGCTTTATATTCTTCTGCGGGGATAAAAGAAATAGACAATTTTTTATCATCGGCATCCACCATTCCCGGAATACTGCTGAGCGCCATTCGCCTGATAACGGGCTGTAATTTTTCCACACGAATATCCCGGTTATATTTAATAAATACCGCTGCTGAGGCGGGTTGTATTGGCTCGCCCGCTGAGATACGTTCCGGCAGAACAATATGAACCCTTGCCATAATAACGCCATCGATTTGCGATAACGTAAACTCAAGTTCCTGAGATAAGGCGTAAATATACCGCACGCGTTCTTCAAGCGGTGACGAAATCATCCCTTCCTTACGAAAAACATCTCCCAGGCTAACATAGCTCTGGGAGGGCAATCCTGCGGAATGTAATATTTTCACAGCTTCAGGAAGATCGGACATGGCTATCGAAACGGAATAACCCGTTTTATCCGAACGCTTTGCGGCCTCAATACCTTTGTCCTTGAGTTCTGCAACGATGGCGTTAGCCGCTGGCTCAGCAAGCCCCTGATATAACGCCAGTTCACCCTGGCACCCGGAGAGGAAGATGACCAGTAATAACAAGGTGATGGCGTTAATTGCTCTTATTAACATAATGGGTTTTATCGTTATTGCAGGTTGGTCATTCGCTCCACGCTGCTGGTCATTTTACTGATCATTTTCGAGACAAACTGGTTATTTAAATAATAGTTCGACATCGACCGGTTGGCTTTCAGTACATCAAAAGGATCATTGCTCCCGGAAGCCGCTTTTAAATCCCGCCCCGCCTGCCTGGAGAGCTTTTCTAACATATCAGATAACTGGCGCAGGATAGATTTCGTATCGGTAATGCAATCATTTCGGTCATTGCCCGGCCGGTGGTGATTATTTGAACCGGAACAGCTATTCCCGTTATTGCCTGGTCGATTGCAACTATTCCAGTTATTATCAGGGCGGTTGCAACCATCCCAGTTATTATTTGGCTTATGGCAGTTGTTGCTGGGTTTATTGCAGTTATTCCAGTCATTGTTTGGCTTGTTGCAATGATTCCAGTCGTTATCGGGTTTATGACAGTTTTTGCCATCGTCTGGTTTACAGCAGGTATTATTATTTTCAGGCGGTTTAGGGGTGGAACCGCAGCGCGTTAACACATTATTGTTTTGCTGAAAAACAACCTGTGGGTTGCTTACCATATTTAAAGCTGCTCTGGTAATAAAACACATAGAATACTCCTTTATCGCACAGTGCTATTTTATTAACGCCATTCAATATTGAATGGCTTTACCCGCCTGCTGCATTGAGTTTTGCGCTTTTGTCGACGAATCGATTAACGAACTGGTAATACCGTTAACGGTATCGGTGATCATTTTGGCTGACTGCGCCTGGGCGTTCATCATGGTTGTCGCGGCGGAAACCATATCCAGTTGTCCCATGGACGCTAAAGACGCGCCCATTGAAGCTCCTCCGGCCATAACGTTTTCTCCTTATTGATGAGTAGTGACTTGGGGTTGCTACGATCTATTGGTGGCGCTTTTTTATAAAACCGTTCACTTTTCGCGAGACGTTTTTAAATGCTTAACGCACCGTTTGCGCGGGTCTGGTTAACTGGCTTCCTTTGCGCTCATCATGTTACATTTTGGTGACATTCCACCCATTTCTGCCGCCATGACCATTTCCGTATTTTGTATTCTGCTGTTCGCCGCGCTGCTGCATGCCAGCTGGAACGCGATTGTGAAAGCGGGCAGCGACAAGCTCTATTCGGCCATTGCCGTCAGTGGTTTCGCCGCATTAATCGCGCTGATTTTACTGCCTTTTTCTCCGCAACCGACGCTCGCCAGCGCGCCTTATCTCATTGCCAGTTGCGCTTTGCAGGTGATCTACACGCTGCTGGTCGCCAAAACCTACCAGGTGGCGGATATGAGCCAGACCTACCCGCTGATGCGCGGCACCGCGCCGCTGCTGGTAGCGATAATCAGCGTGTTGTGGCTTGGCGATTCGCTCTCCAGCATGGCCTGGGGCGGGATTGCGGTGATCTGTCTGTCGATTCTCGGTATGGCGTTCAATGGTCGCAGCCAGTCGCGTAAAGGCATCTGGCTGGCGTTACTCAACTCCTGCTTTATCGCCGGTTATACGCTGGTGGATGGCACCGGCGTGCGCCTTGCTGGTTCGGCGCTCGGCTACACATTGTGGACATTCTTTATGAATGGCTTCTGCCTGCTGGTGTGGGCGATGCTGGCGCGTCGACAAGAAGTGACCCGCTATCTGGTGGCAAACTGGAAAAAAGGGTTGCCCGGCGGTATCGGCACGATGGGCTCCTATGGACTGGCGTTGTGGGCAATGACACAAGCGCCGCTGGCGGTGGTCGCGGCACTGCGTGAAACCTCGATTCTTTTCGGCGCGCTACTGGCTTTTTTGTTGCTCAATGAGAAAGTCGCCGGACTGCGAATCATCGCTGCCTGCGGTATTGCCGTCGGGGCAATTTTACTGCGTCTTGCATAAGACAAACTGGCAACAAAAGTTGCCGAAAATTGTTTACAAAACCTGCCTGGCGCAGCATCGCCTTTGCTGTGCCGCATAGTGGTTCTGTCATCTGTCTGTGATAGATTCCTCCCGCATAAAGGCTTAATTGCAGCCATATATTCTTTAATTCCCCACTTTCTTAAAGTAATCATCGAGATGAAAAGGCAAAGAAACGTCAATTTGCTGTTGATGCTGGTGCTTCTGGTCGCCGTCGGACAAATGGCGCAAACCATTTATATTCCGGCTATTGCCGATATGGCGCGCGATTTAAACGTGCGTGAAGGCGCGGTACAGAGCGTGATGGCGGCTTATCTGCTGACTTATGGCGCCTCGCAGCTGTTTTACGGCCCACTGGCGGACAGAATTGGGCGCAGGCCGGTGATCCTCGCCGGGATGACCATTTTTATGCTGGCGACGCTGATTGCTATCTCCACGCACAGCCTGACGGTGCTCATTCTGGCCAGCGCCTTGCAGGGCATTGGTACCGGCGTCGGCGGCGTGATGGCGCGAACCCTGCCGCGTGACCTTTATGCGGGTACGGAGCTGCGCCACGCCAACAGCCTGCTGAATATGGGGATTCTGGTCAGCCCGTTACTGGCTCCGCTGATTGGTGGCGTGCTGAACACGCTGGTGAACTGGCGCGCCTGTTTTATTTTCCTGCTGGCACTCTGTGCGTTTGTCACTTACAGCATGGCGCGCTGGATGCCGGAAACCCGCCCAACGGACGCGCCGCGTATCCGGCTTATCGCCAGCTATAAAACGCTGTTCGGTAACGGCGCGTTTAACTGCTATCTGCTGATGTTGATTGGCGGTCTGGCAGGGATTGCGGTGTTTGAAGCCTGTTCCGGCGTATTGATGGGCGGCGTTCTTGGCCTCAACAGCATGACGGTCAGCGTACTGTTTATCCTGCCGATTCCGGCGGCGTTTTTCGGCGCATGGTTTGCCGGACGGCAGAATAAGCGCTTCACCACGCTGATGTGGCAGTCGGTGATTAGCTGTTTGGCGGCCGGTATTCTGATGTGGATCCCCGGTTTGCTGGGCGTGATGAACATCTGGACGCTGGTGGTTCCCGCCGCGCTATTCTTCTTTGGTGCCGGGATGCTGTTCCCGCTGGCAACCAGCGGTGCGATGGAGCCGTTCCCGTTTCTCGCCGGAACGGCAGGGGCGCTGGTCGGTGGCTTGCAGAATATCGGCTCCGGCGGGCTGGCGTGGCTTTCGTCACAACTGCCGCAGACCAGCCAGTTTAGCCTTGGGATGCTGATGACGCTGGCCGGGCTTTTGATCCTGCTGTGCTGGCTGCCGCTGGCGTCGCGTTTTGCTCGCCACGAACCGGCGATTTAACCTCATGATGGCCCGACTTCGCGTCGGGCTTGCAGCAATCTGGCGCGATCATCACCTTCAGCAACGGCTCCGGCGCGGGCCGCCATGCACCCTCTTCACCGTCATAAAATTGCGTATCGGTGTTAATCGCGTAAGGGATTTTCACCTTGTTCAGCTCGCAAGCCATAAAACGGGCAAACGCCAGTTGCGACTCGGTTGGCGTGCTTTTCATTGATTCCCCAACGGCCCAACCGCCAACCCAACTGCTATGCCCCGTTTTCTGCTGCCAGCGCACGGCGGTGTTGATTCGCGCGCGAATGGCGGCTTTTTCCGCCGTTGTGCCGGAGGTCCATGGGTATTTGCCGTTCGCTTTTAGCGGCCCCCAGGGAAAGATGTGCCATTCTGCGAGCAGGAAATTCTGGCTATGCGGCGGCAGCTTCAGCGAAGGCAGATCTTCAGGGGCGGCACGCATCCGTGGTGCGATAAAAATCATGCGTTGCGGATCAATATCATGCAGCGTTCTGACAACGTTTTCATAGGCGCGATTTAACGCAGACAGGTCGTGGTTAAGTTTATCGGCCGGTTCATAAATCACGTCAAAACCGAGCGTCGGGTGGTCGGTGCCAAAAAAGGTGCCGACGGTTTTCCACCACACCACCAGTTGCGCTTCGTTTTTCGCGTCGGGATCGGCTTTGAAGCTATCCGCCTGGTAAGCGATAATCGGGATCACGCCATACTTTTCGCAGGCTTCCACCAGTTTACGCAAGTGGATCAGGCGTGCTTCGGTCATGTTATCGGCAACGCGAATACGCACATGGCGGATGCCCGCATCGTAGAAATCACGCACCACCAGCGGGTCAAACTCACGAATTCCCCGGTCGGTACGCGCCCAGTCGACATCCATCCCCACGCCCAACTGCTGCGCGTAATGCGCCGCTGTCAGCGGAGTATCAGCGGCAAACGCAGAGGTTCCCGCCAGCAGCATAGCAACAGCAATCAGTGGCTTTAACACAGTTAACCTTGTGAAAATTGGGGGCGAATACATGTATTTAGCATGCTTTACGCCACAACGTGTAGCGGCAAAACGTAATAAATTCTCACCACGTCTGCACACTTGCACCGACGGCGTATTCCTGTTTTCTTTAACCATCCGCTTTCGATGATGAAGAACCGATGAAAAACGCCGACCTCCAGAAACTCATCCAACACGACACGCTAGTACAAAGCCTTATCGACCTGCACGAAACATGCTGGTTTAACCCTAATACTACCTCGGTTGCCGAGGCTTTGCCGCATGTTGGTCTGACACCGCAAGATGTTAGCGATGCGCATGCCCGCCTGGCGCGCTTTGCGCCTTTTATCGCGCAGGCATTTCCGGAAACCGCGGCCAGCGGCGGCATCATTGAATCCGACGTGGTGCCGATCCCGGCAATGCAGCGCCGCCTGGGACAAACCATCACTGGTGAGCTGTGGCTGAAAAAAGACAGCCACTTGCCGATTTCCGGTTCAATTAAAGCGCGCGGCGGCATTTATGAAGTGCTGACCCACGCGGAAAAACTGGCCTTCGCCGCCGGGCTGTTGACGCCGCAAGACGATTACAGCCGCTTGCTCTCGCCAGAATTCACCCGTTTTTTTAGCCAGTACAGTATCGCCGTCGGTTCGACTGGTAATCTCGGGTTGTCGATTGGCATTATCAGTGCGCGCCTCGGTTTTCGCGTAACGGTACATATGTCTGCCGATGCCCGCGCCTGGAAAAAAGCGCTGCTGCGCAGCCACGGAGTGAACGTGGTGGAGTATGCCGAAGATTACGGTGTCGCCGTTGAGCAAGGGCGCCGCGCGGCGCAAGCGGACGAGAACTGCTTTTTTATTGATGATGAAAACTCCCGCACGCTGTTCCTCGGGTATGCCGTCGCCGGGCAGCGGCTAAAAGATCAGTTTGCCCGCATCGGCAAAGCGGTCGATAAAGACCATCCGCTGTTTGTCTATCTTCCCTGCGGCGTTGGCGGCGGCCCTGGCGGCGTGGCGTTCGGCCTGAAGCTGGCGTTTGGTGATGATGTGCATTGTATTTTTGCCGAACCGACGCATTCGCCGTGCATGCTGCTTGGCGTGTACACCGGTCTGCATGATGGCATTGCGGTGCAGGATTTAGGCATCGATAACCAGACCGCCGCCGATGGGCTGGCCGTTGGTCGCGCGTCGGGTTTTGTTGGCCGCGCGATGGAACGCCTGCTGGACGGCTTTTACACCGTCGATGACCAGACGCTTTATCACCTGCTGGGATTACTGGCGCAGGAAGAGAACATTTTGCTGGAACCGTCGGCGCTGGCAGGCATGTCGGGACCGAAACAGATCAGTGAAGCGCGCGATTACCATCAGCTTCACGGCTTTAGCCAGGCGCAACTGGCCCAGGCCACCCATCTGGTGTGGGCGACGGGTGGCGGTATGGTTCCGGCAGAAGAGATGGCGCAGTACCTGGCGAACGCGCGCTGATTCAGCGATGGTTGCGCATAAAAGACATCAACTCCATCGGCGAACGCCGCTGTTTAAGCAGGTCACGCATAACACGCATATGCGGCGCGGTATGGCTGAAAAAGTGCTGGTAGCCATGGCATAACGCGCTTTTTCCCTGCACAAAGCGGTGCTTCGGGCAGTCGCCCTGGCAAAAGCGCAGCACATCGCAACGGCGGCAGTCATCGGGCAGGGTACTCTTTTTGCACTGCCCAAAAGCGATAGCCTCATGGCTGAGATTCATCTCTTCGCTCGGAATGGGGCGCAAGTTGCCAGGCTGGCAGGCCTGATCGCACTGGTATCGATCGCCGTTCGCGTCCAGCGCAAAGGCGTGACCGCAGGTTTCGCCGATGGGACACATTTGCGACAGGTCACCACGCCAGACGCCGAGCGTTGAATCAAATAGCTGGACATAAACCCGGCCAATATCCTCGCGCACCCAGCCATCAAAAACTGTGGTCAGGAAACGGCCCCACGCCTCGCCGCTTACAGATTCCGCCATTAAATTTCCTTGCCGATCCTGCTCCACCAGCGGGATAAACTGCAAAAACGGCGTACCGAGCGAGCGCAGGTACTGGTATAAGCGCTGCGGCTGCTGGCTGTTGAGGTTGTTAACGATACAGAGCAGCTTGTATTCCACGCCGTGTTTCGCCAGCCGTTGAATCGCGTTGATGACGTTATGGTGTGACGGCGTGCCGCTACGGTTAACGCGGTAAGCATCATACATCTCTGCCGGACCATCAACGGAGATCGCGACCACCCAGCCGTGCTCGCGAAAGAAGCGACACCAGGCATCGTTCAGCAAAATCCCGTTAGTTTGACAGACATTTTCTATTCGTTTGCCATTGGCGAACTGCGCCTGGAACGCGGCAACCCGACGAAAAAAATCCAGCCCGCTTAGGGCGAGTTCACCACCTTGCCAGGCAAACGGCACAACACTGCCCGGCTGGGCGTCGATCTGCTGACGAATAAACGCCTGCAGCGTGGCATCATCCATGACCTTTTGTTGCTGCTTTTCAATGTAACAGCAGTAGCGGCAGTGAAGAGTGCAGCAAGAACTGGCGGGCTTGGCCATAACGTGGCAGCCTGGCATGCGGTGTTCCTCAGAAAATCAGGAGTAATTGACGGATATGCGTTACAGCAAACAGTAATGCGAGGGAGAGCACCGCGAGAGAGATCAACAATTTGTCACGAACCGCGCCAGATAAGACGAAATCACTTTTATTCACATCCATTAAGATTCGTTTATGTGTGTAACGCCAAAGCAGAAGCGACACGCAAAGCAACACGCCGAGCGAGATCCAAAACGGCAGCCCCGAATGCTGCCAGTTATGTCTGACCGCCAGCGCCATCAGCGCGCCGTAACCGAACAATGTGCGCAGCCACGCCAGCGACGTGCGCTCCGGCTGCAAACCCGGGTCTTTTTCGCGGCGTGCTTTGCGATTATCCACCATAGAAAACCAGCACCATCACCACCAGCGCAACCGCCAGCAAAATAACGCTTATCACCAGCAGCGCGCGGGTGTAGGGCAAATCTTCTTTCAGGCGCATCGCTTTTTCATTCGCCAACCAGCGCAAATAGCCATACAACGCCAGCCCGCCTGCGAAGAGGCACAGCAGCAGCGCCAGCACTTCGCGGATCAGCGGCGTGGCAAATTCCGGCGCTAACTGATCCAGACCAACGCCGGCCGCCAGAAAACCAAGCGCCGTGCGGATCCATGCAAGGAAAGTGCGTTCATTCGCCAGCGAAAAGCGGTAGTCCGGCGCTTCGCCGACGCGGGAGATTTTCATGGAGGCTCCTTGTTGCTCTACTGGTCAACAAAGTAGCGGATACGGTGAATTTTTTCGACACGTTTCACAGTAAGGACCGGCATCCTGACGATGCCGGTCGCGGGGATTAATGCAACTCAGGCCAGAAATCTTTATTAGCTTCGACTAAATCATCCAGAATGGCTTTGGCGACAGACGCACTCGGAACCGTTTTGGACAAGGTTATCGCCTGCCATAACTTCTGATAAGAGCGTTGCTCCCAGGCATCCACCACCAGTTTTTCCACGGCGACCTGCTGGCTCATCAACCCTTTCTGGAAATGCGGAATATCGCCAACTGTGAGCGGTTGCGGGCCGTTTTTACCCACCAGGCAGGGGATCTCTACCATCGCATCAGCGTCAAAGTTATGGATCGCGCCATTGTTCGGCACAATCAGCAGCATGCGCTCCTGAGTATTGAAGGCAATGGCGGTCGCCAGATCGACGATATACGACGCATGTTCGTCGATTTCCAGCTCACCTGCCGATGATTTCCCCGCTTCGATAATGGCGCGACAGGAACCAAACACCTGTTTTTCACGGTGATCCATCACTTCATTGGCGCGGGTTCGCTCAGGATTGGAATGCGCCACTACATAATCCGGGAACAAGTAATACTTCAGATAGGTGTTCGGCATGGTATCCGGGTCAAGCGCCTGCACATCTTTCGCTTTAGCGAAGGTATCGTTCCAGCTTGCTTCGGTGTGCTCATCTTTCGCCGGAGGTACATAGCCATTTTTCGCTACATATTCGCGTAATTTCGGCATTAAATCGTTGCCGTTTAAATCTTCAATCGATGTCCACCAGCCGAAGTGGTTCAGCCCGTAATAGCGCACCCGCATCTGTTTGCGATCTTGCAGACCCACAATCTGCGCCATGCGCCCTTCAATCCCGATAGGCATATCGCAGATATTGAGGATTTTAGCCTGCGGACGCAGGCGGCGCGTCGCTTCCGCCACGATAGCGGCCGGGTTGGAGTAGTTCAGCATCCAGGCGTTCGGGGAATATTTTTCCATATAGTCCACCAGCTCCAGTACGCCACCAATCGAGCGCATACCGTAGGCAATGCCGCCAGGGCCACAGGTTTCCTGGCCGACAACGCCGTGGCGCAACGGGATTTTTTCATCCTGTTCGCGCATTGGATATTTGCCGACGCGGATGTGCGCCATCACAAAGTCGACATCGGTAAAGGCCGCTTGCGGATCGGTGGTGTAGCTAAATTCGATATCGGGGGCCTGCTCCCGCAGGATGATTTTGCAGGCCTCGGCGATAGTTTCCTGGCGCGCGCCGTCATTGTCATAGAACTTTAGCTTCCGCAGCGGAAAACGTTCGCGATTAGCCAGTAACATCAACACGATACCCGGCGTAAAGGTGCTGCCGCCACCGGCAATAACAACGGAGAATTTTTTCATGATACAGCCTCTGTCATGGTAGATGGTTCGGGGGATAAAGGGGTTTTCATCAGAGATTCAAGCTGGTCGCGTACTTGCGGAACATGCAGACCGACAATCACCTGAATAGCGTTGCCGCGACGTACCACACCGTGCGCACCCAGTGCTTTAAAGACGTCATCACTTTGCGTTTTCGCCATATCGACCAGCGCGATACGCAGCCGGGTGGCGCAGTTATTCACACTTTCAATATTTGCGCTGCCACCCAGCGCCTGCAGGAAACCAGCCGCCTGTCCGAGTTGGGTATTCGCGGCCGCCGCCGTGGTTTGCCCGCGCGCGGCTTTGTAGTCGGCTTTGCTGTAGAGTTTGACTTCGCTCTCTTCCCGGCCCGGGGTTTTCAGGTTAAAGCGCACAATCAATGTGCGGAAAACCACGAAGTAGAGCGCGGTAAAGCACAGGCCAATAGCGATTTGGGTGAACACCATCGCCGCATGGTTATGGAACATCGGGATCCAGTTTTGTGGCAGGAACTGGTCGAGCAACCCACCGCCCATATTGCCGACCACACCGAAGCTGTACATCACCGTCGCCATGGACGCGGCGAGTACCGCGTGAACGGCGAACAGCAGCGGCGAGATAAACAGGAAGGTAAATTCCAGCGGTTCGGTAATGCCCACCAGTACAGCAGTGAGCGTGGCGGGGATCAACAGGCCAGCAACTTTGACGCGGTTTTCCGGCGCGGCGGTGTACCACAATGCCAGCGCGATACCGACAGAACCGAAGACTTTCGAGTTACCGTGCAGCGCAAAGCCGCCTTCCGGGAACAAAGCTTTCAGCGGCTCGGTGCTCTGGCTGAATTCCTGTAAGTGCTGCGCCCAGTAAACCTGGATCCCGCCTTCCACCGCCGCCGGACCGAAAATAAACGGACCATAGACAAAATGGTGCAACCCGGTCGGGATCAGAATGCGTTCCAGGAAGGTATAAACCCATACGCCCAGCGCACCGGCAGAGCGTAAAAAAGCCTGTAAAGATTCAATGCCCAACTGCACTTTCGGCCAGCCAAGCAGGGTTAACCACACGCAGGGGATCATCACCAGAAAGGCGATAATCACCACAAACGACGTCCCCTGGAAAATCCCCAGGAAGACCGGCAACGGCTTTTCGAAAAAGCGGTTATGAATGGCGGTGACAATCCCGGAAATCACGATCGCGCCAATAATGCTGGTATCGAGCGTTTTAATTCCGGCGATCAGCGTAAGACCGCTGCCTGCGGTCGGTTCAGCGGAGAAATCCACGCCAAAGAAGTGACCCCAGGTCATCCCCATGGCGTTGATAAAGTAGTTCCAGGTTAAAAAGCTAATCAGCACCGCGAGACAAGCGCGGCCCTGCGCTTGTTTTGCCAGGCCAATCGGTAAGCCAACGGCGAACAGCAGCGGCATATTGCGAAACACGGTCCAGCCGCCCTCTTCGATAATATGCACAATCTGCGCGAAGAGGTTATCGGGCGCGGTTAAGGCTTCGCCGACGAACAGCGGGTTGCGCAGCATAATGGCGATACCCACCACCATGCCCGCGAAGGGAAAAAGCAGCACCGGGGTAAACATTGCGCCGCCGAAACGTTGTATTTGACTGAGCATTTTTAAATCCTCATGAAACAACCTGTAGGGGAGAGGCCTTGTTATGTTTTGGTGGCCTGAAGTGAGCATATGAATTCACCTGCCAGCCGGCTGGAGACGCCGCTGCGTTCCGTGATCCCTTTCATGGTTTTATTTCGCCCCTTCAGGTCTACTTTTTGCGTTAAAAATGGACATCTTCAATGAGGCGATTCCCCTTATGAGGCGTAAAGAGGTCTACAGGTGATCTATAAATCGATTGCTGAGCGGCTGCGTCTGCGGCTGAATTCATCGGATTACAATGTTGGTAGCCCCTTGCCGGGTGAAAAAACACTGGCGCAGGAATTTGGCGTAGCGCGAATGACTATCCGAAAAGCGGTTGATCTGCTGGTGGTGTGGGGGCTGGTGGTGCGCCGTCACGGCAGCGGCACCTTTGTCGCACGCAAGGATGTGCACCACGAAACCACTAATCTTACCGGGCTGGTGGAGGTACTGCGCCAGCAGGGCAAAGAGGTGTACAGCAAAGTGTTGCTGTTTGAAGTGATGCCTGCGCCACCGGCGATTGCCAGCCAGTTACGTATCCAGATTAATGAGCGCATCTACTTTTCACGCCGGGTTCGCTATGTCGAGGGCAAACCGCTGATGCTGGAAGATAGCTATATGCCGGTGAAACTGTTCCGCACGCTCTCATTGGCGCATCTTGAAGGGTCAAAGTTTGATTACATCGAAAAAGAGTGCGGCATAACGATTAGCGGCAACTACGAAAGCCTGACGCCGGTGCTGGCGGATAAGCAACTGGCGCAAACATTGAACATCCAGGAGCAAACGCCGCTGCTGCGCATTACCTCTCTTTCCTACAGCGACAGCGGCGAGTTTCTCAACTATTCAGTGATGTTTCGTAACACCCGCGATTACCAGGTGGATTACCATTTGCGGCGTATCCACCCGGAAACGCCGTTAGCCCATTCCCCAGAAGATCACCGCCAGTAATTGCGGCGTGATAATGCGCAGAAACATTACCAGCGGGTAGACCGTGGCATAGGAGAGTGCCGCTGCGCCGCTGGTCGGGTGCAGCGCATTAGCGAAGGCCAGCGCGGGCGGATCGGTCATCGACCCGGCCAGCATGCCGCACAATGTCAGGTAGTTCATCTTCGCCAGCATCCGCGCCAGCAAACCGACGGTTATCAGCGGAACGGCGGTAATGAAAATGCCGTACCACATCCATTTCACCCCATCGCCGTGGGTCAGCGTGGCGATAAAATCCCCGCCGGATTTCAGCCCGACTACCGCCAGAAACAGCACAATACCCAGTTCCCGCAGCGCCAGGTTGGCGCTGGGCGGCATAAACCAGTACAGCTTGCCGATACTGCCGATACGCCCAAGGATCAGCGCCATTATCAGCGGCCCACCGGCCAGCCCCAATTTTAACGCTGCAGGAAAACCGGGAATAAACACCGGCACCGATCCCAATAACACGCCGAGGCCAATACCGATAAACACCGGCAGCATCTGTACTTGTTGCAGTTTATGCTGCGCATTACCGACCTCATCGGCAACGGCGTCAATCGCCGCTGGTCGTCCTACGAGGTTGAGAATATCGCCGAACTGCAGGCTGGCGTCGCTGCTGGCCACCAACTCTACCCCGGCGCGGTTAAGGCGCGAGATCACCACGTCGTAGCGCTCTTTAAAGTGCAGATCGCGGATTTTTTTCCCCAGCACCTTTTCGTTGGTGACCACCACGCGCTCAACCCGCAAATCCGTACCGCGCGTGGATAACGAGACATCGACTTCCTGACCGATGACCACTTGAGCGTTATGCAGATCTTTCGGTAAACCGACCAGATGCAGCAAGTCTCCGGCTTCAATCAGCGTGCCCGGCGAAGGCACCATCAACAACTCACCGCGTTTTAAGCGTGAGCAGATGATTTTATCGCTGTTGAGGATGGGCACGTCCTGAATCGCCATCTTGTTGAGGTTCGGGTTTTCGACACGAATATTGATGGTACGAATTAGCGATGTTCCGTTACTGAGCGTGGCGTCGTGCTTGCGCGCTTCCTCATCCACATTGACGCGAAACAGCACGCGCAGTAACCACATGCTGAGCAAAATGCCGCAGATCCCGAACGGATAGGCCATCGCGTAGCTCATACCCATTTGATCCAGTACCGGGCCAGCAATGCCCAAATCACGCAGGATTTGTTGCCCTGCGCCGAGCGCCGGGGTGTTGGTTACCGCGCCGGAGAAAATTCCCAGCACCACCGGCAGCGGAATAGCGAACAACTTATACAGAATGGCAGTGACCAGTCCGCCGAGAAGGACTATCAGAATAGCGAACAGATTCAGCCGCAGGCCGGAGACGCGTAGTGAGGCGAAGAAGCCCGGCCCGACCTGAATGCCAATGGTATAAACAAACAGGATCAGGCCGAACTCCTGCACAAATAACAGCATTGGGCTGCTTAACGGAATGCCCAGTTGATCAACAAAGTGGCCGACGATTATCCCACCGAACAGCACACCACCGATGCCAAACCCGATGCCGCGAATCTTCAGATTACCTATCCATAACCCGACGACAGCAACGAGTGCCAGAACGCTTACGGTTAACGCGATATCACTCATGATCTTTTCCCTGTACATGATGACTACAGGAATATTGGCAGAAGCGGTAATAACTGTATGGGTGATGCTGCACAAAGTGCAGGGATTTTCTCTGCTTCGTGATGTGGCGAAAATTGCACCAGCAAACGACGCTTGCCCCGAATCAAAGCAGCGTTATCCGCCTGTCTCTCCGCGTCAGGATGGGTTCAAACCCTATGCTTGCTAAGCATCTGCGTAATTCCAGCCGCAACAACAAGTTATGGCATGGTTAATGCAAAAGAGCACTTTTGTTAACAACAGGGTGGCAGAATGACAAATACAACATTGACCAATGTGGTGGTAGCAAGCCCGAAAAAGTGGATGCAACTGGCGCTGGGCCTGTTGTGCATGGTTTCCATTTCCAGCCCGCAGTATGTCTGGGCGCTGCTGACGCGACCGTTTATGGAAAAACTGCACGTGCCGCTGGCGGAAATCCAGCTCACCTTTTCGTTGCTGATTATTCTGCAAACCTTCTTCTCCCCCTTTCAGGGACGGTTAATTGATAAGTTTGGCCCACGGCGGCTGATTGCCATCGGTACGGTATTGAGCGGCGTAAGCTGGATGCTGACCGCCACCATCAGCAGCCTGACGGAACTCTATCTCTATTACGGCGTACTGGGCGGCCTTGGCACCGGCATTGTTTATATCGGCGTGGTTGGCCTGATGGTGCGATGGTTCCCGGAAAAACGCGGATTTGCCACAGGGATGGTGGCGGCGGGCTACGGTATGGGCGCGATACTGACGACCTTTCCGGTGACGCAATCGCTGGCCGCCAAAGGGCTGGAGAATACGCTGTGGCAATTTGGCCTGCTGATGGCGGTAATCGGGTTTATCGCCAGTCAGGGGCTGCGGGCGCCGCACAGCATCCCTACAGAGGAGGTCACCAGCAACCTGAAGATGAGCGATAAAAGCTTCGCGCCGAAAGAGATGCTGCGTAAACCGCTCTTTTGGCTGATGTTTGCGATGATGACCATGATGTCTACCTCGGGCCTGATGGTGACGTCGCAGATGGCTATTTTCGCTGAGGATTTCGGCATCACCGCCGTCACGGTAATGGGCATGGCGGCGCTGCCGCTGGCAATGACCATCGACCGTTTTATGAATGGCTTAACGCGCCCGGTGTGCGGGTATATTTCGGATCGGATTGGCCGAGAAAACATGATGTTTATCGCCTTTGGTCTGGAAGGCTGCGCCATGGCGCTGTGGTTGCTATGCAAAGACGATCCGCTGCTGTTTGTTCTGCTTTCCGGGGTGGTCTTTTTCGGCTGGGGCGAGATTTTCTCCCTGTTTCCCGCCACGCTCACCGACACCTTCGGCACGCAGCATGCCACCGCGAATTACGGCTGGCTCTATATTTCTCAGGGGATTGGTTCGATTTTCGGCGGCCCGCTGGCGGCACTGCTATACCAACAAACCGGCAGCTGGAATCTGGTGTTTGGCTGCGCCATTACGCTGGATATCCTCTGCGCGTTGCTGGCCTTCTTTGTGCTGAAACCCTGGCGTCACCGCTTCTTGCAGAGCGTGCTGGCATAAACAAAAAAGGCTCCGCGTGCGGAGCCTTTGCGTTATTGACCGTTAGCTGTTTAACGCCGGGCGATTGCTGATGGCAATGCGCTGTGGCGCGGCGCTTTCCGGCACGTTACGCAGTAGATCGATATGCAGCAGGCCGTTGGTGAACGTCGCGCCAGAGACTTCCATATAGTCGGCGAGCGTAAAGCTCAGACTAAACGGCTGGATCACCAGCCCCTGATGCAGCCACTTCGGCTCGTTGGCCGGTTTTTCCGGGGTGCCTTTTACGGTTAAACGCCCATTTTCCAGCTGGATATCCAGCTCTTCCTGGCGGAAACCAGCCAGCGCGAGGGTAATGCGGTAGTGGTTATCATCGCCCTTTTCAATGTTGTAGGGCGGAAATGCTTGCTGCTCACTGGTGCTTTGCAGGGCGTTGGCCAGTTTGTCGAAGCCGATCCATTGACGCAGCAGTGGGGATAAATCGTAGTTACGCATTGTGTTTCTCCTTCTAAGAAGCGAGTGAATACCTGCGAGCGCGTAAGCTCACATATGCTCCCTGTCGGCGAGCATGTTTGGGATGGGTCGCAAGCGGCGACCCGGCATAATTAGTTAATTTCGATACGACGCGGTTTTTTCTCTTCCGGGATCACGCGTTCTAAATCGATATACAGCAGGCCGTTGACCAGATTGGCACCTTTAACATGGATATTTTCCGCCAACTGGAATTTGCGCTCGAAGTTGCGTTCGGCGATGCCTTGATAGAGGTAAGTACGCTCTTTTTGTTCGTCGGTATGGGAACCTTTCACCACCAGCAGGTTGTCCTGGGCGGTGATTTCCAGCTCGCTTTCAGCGAAACCGGCCACAGCAATAGCGATGCGATAGTGGTTTTCATCCACTAACTCGACGTTGTACGGAGGGTAACCGCCATTGCTCTGGTTCTGGTTGTTTTCCAGCAGGTTAAACAGACGGTCAAAACCAATGGCTGAACGATAAAGCGGGGAAAGATCGAAGTTACGCATAGTTAAAGCTCCTGAAATCAGCGAGATTTTTATGCCTTCCACCATGGACAGGCAACGAAAGTAGCCGAACACCCTTCCGGCATGTTCCCGGGCTACATTCCTAAAATGTGGCTGAAGGCGAGCTTTTCAAGCCCGGAATTCGGACTTTTTTTTGCACTTTCTGGCACAACGCATAGACTGGGGTGACAGCACAAATGGTTAAAGTGCGAATGCCGCCACAGAGCGGAGCTCGAATGCTGTCGCTTTCTCGTTCGGGAGGCTATAACCCCCTGGATAGCATTCAAACGATAAACAACGATGACAAATCGAAAATGAAAACGATTCTGATAGTTTCTGCATTGCTGAGCGGGATGGTGTTGTCGGGATGTTCAAGCGTGATGTCGCATACGGGCGGCAAAGAGGGGACGTATCCCGGCACCCGCGCCAGTTCGGCGATGCTGTCTGATGATGACACCGGCATAGGCACGAAATCACTGGTAGTACTGGATATGCCCTTTACCGCCATTCTGGATACGTTACTGCTACCGTGGGATCTTTTCCGCCGCGATAGCTCTCTCAAATCACGGGTGGAGCAGAGCGAGAAAGCCACGCTTGCGACCGATTCGGTGATCCCTCCCGCTCCCATGCCGGTGCATTAAATTACCAGCCGGTTTCCGTCATCCACAGCTGGCGGAAGCCGTCTACATCTTCCATCCAGGCAATCTGCTTACCGTCTGGTGAAAACACCACTGCATCTGCCGACGGCGGGTTTGCATGATCGGCGCTCAAAAAGGTGATATCGCCATGCTGCGCATCGCACAGCGCGAGACGATTTTCCAGCACAAAGCCCAGCGCCTCGCCGGAAGGATGCCAGTTAAAAGCTGACTGAATTCCATGTGCCGTATGCGTTAACTGGCGCGGTTCGCCGCCTTCCGGGCTTATCAGCCACAATTGCACAATGCCATCATCGTCGCGCATCAGAAAGGCGATTACCGTAGCTTGCGGATTGCTGCGCACCCAGTGACGCGGCACATTCACCAATCCTGGATAGCGGCGGTGATGAGTAAAAGTCAGGCGTTTTTGCCTCACGCCTTTTGGCGGCGCGGGCAGAGTTTGTTCGCTACCCGCCAGCGGCGCATCACCCGGTGTTTTCCAGCCCTGCTCATCGCCGGGAAGCGCAACAATAAACAGCTCAGGCACTTTTTCACCGCTGTGCGACAAGGTATCGCCGATAAACGCCAGGCGCTGGTTGCCCACCCACCCCTCTTCATACGCGCGGTTGATCTCATCGCTACCCGGTTGCGGTGTCGGCGTCGTGCGGCTGACCAAAACACTCCAGTGGCTTCCGCCATATTCGCGTGGATGCGTACAAGGCGGGGTCACCGGGCCAAACGGTGCCGCAACGCCGACATTGCGTAAATCCAGAGCCGGATCGCGCTCGTGCAATACATGGTCGTTATAGGTGAAGCTCACGAATTCGCCATTCGGACTGAACACATGTACATGGGTACCGCCGCGCAACGCACCGGGCGTGTAAGGCGTGGTAATGTCCAGCGCATCAAGATTACGGGCGATACCGTTTGCCGACACCACGCCGCGCCGATGGTGAAAATCATACTGCCAGCTGGCGTCCGGGTTTTCCGGACCGTGGATAAAAACATACTCTTGCGCTGTTGGGTTGACCGTCACGACGCCGACATGCGCACCGTTTGTGGCGGTATACAGCACCTCAACCTCACCGTTGCGCACATTGACCCGCTCAATGGTTTTGCCGGTAAACGATGCGCCAGAAGGGCGAACATCAAAAACCAGCCACTGGCTGTCCGCAGTCCAGGTGTTGATATTGGTAAGTTGATGATTGCGCGGAGCAAAGGTGAGCTGTTTCATGAAAAGACCCTGCAGTCATAATGTCGCTTCAGGGTATAGCAATGCGCGGGATTCGCCTACTCTGCACTTCATGGTCACTTCACAGACACGGTTTAGCCTTCCTCGCTCAATACAGGAGGAAATGATGCAGCATTTTGATGTGGCAATAATCGGTCTGGGGCCAGCAGGCGCGGCGCTGGCGAGACAATTAGCAGGAAACCTGAGCGTTATCGCGCTGGATAAAAAGCAGCAGCAGGGTACGCGCGGCGTTAAGAAACCTTGCGGTGGGTTGCTGGCGCCCGATGCGCAGCGGGCGTTTATTCGTGCAGGCATCACGCTGCCCGTGCAAGTGATGGCCGATCCGCAGATTTTTAGCGTGCGTACGGTCGATGTGCAAAGTGGCATTACGCGAAACTATCAGCGCAGCTACCTGAATATCGATCGCCATGCGTTTGATTTGTGGATGAAGTCCTTGATCCCAGCGTCGGTTAACGTTCATCACGATGCTTTGTGTCGCAAAATCTGGCGTGAAAACGATCTCTGGCACCTGACCTTTTGCGCCGAAGGCGCGGAGTCTACCGTGACGTGTCGTTATCTGGTGGGCGCAGACGGTGCAAATTCGATGGTGCGGCGGGCGCTCTACCCGGCGCATGACATTCGTAAATACGTCGCGCTGCAACAGTGGTTTAAAGACCAGCACCCGCAGCCGTTCTACTCCTGCGTTTTTGATAACGCGACCACCGATTGTTACGCGTGGAGCATCAGCAAAGAGGGTTACTTTATTTTTGGCGGCGCGTTTGCGTTGAAAAACAGCCGTGAAAATTTTGAGGCGCTGAAAAGGCGGCTGGAAGCGTTCGGCTTTCGCTTCGGCGAAGTGGTGAAAAGTGAGAAATGCACCGTTCTGTGCCCGTCGCGCTGGGGCGATTTTGTCTGTGGGGAAGAGAATGCGTTTTTGATTGGTGAAGCGGCCGGTTTTATCAGCGCCAGCTCGCTTGAAGGCATCAGCTATGCGCTGGATAGCGCCGAAATACTCAGCGGCGTGCTTTGCAATCCGCCGGATAATGCGAATAAGGTCTATCGCCGCAAGACGCGGGGATTACGCGTAAAACTGCTGGGAAAAATCATTAAAAATCGCGTTCTGACCACACCCTGGTTACGCAATGTGATCATGCAAAGCGGCGTTGCACATATCCCGCTGACCGCAGAAAAACCAACAACAACGGCAAGGGCGTAGCGCCCTTGCCCATGTTACGGCTTAGATCAGCGCAAATTTCTCGATCGCG
Source organism: Kosakonia pseudosacchari (assembly GCF_900184035.1). GTDB lineage: Bacteria > Pseudomonadota > Gammaproteobacteria > Enterobacterales > Enterobacteriaceae > Kosakonia > Kosakonia pseudosacchari. Next base: position 54,668 of record NZ_FXWP01000014.1, on the reverse strand, counting down.
TAGGCAACGCCGTCTTCCAGGTTCGATTTGGTGACGAAATTCGCCGCCTCTTTCACCGCCGGGATGGCGTTATCCATCGCCACGCCAACGCCCGCGTATTCAATCATCGCGATGTCGTTTTCCTGATCGCCAATCGCCATAATCTCCACTTGTTTGATATTCAGCGCATCGGCCAGCGATTTAACGCCGGTGCCTTTGTTTACGCGTTTATCGAGGATTTCAAGGAAGTACGGCGCGCTTTTCAGCACGGTATATTTCTCTTTCACTTCCTGAGGAATACGGGCAATGGCCTGATCAAGAATGGTTGGCTCATCAATCATCATCACTTTCAGCAACTGGATTGCCGGATCCATTTTCTCCGCTTCGCAGAACACCAGCGGAATGGTAGCGACATAAGATTCGTGCACGGTGTAGTAGCTGATGTCGCGGTTAGCAGTGTAAAGCGTGTTGCGATCCAGCGCGTGAAAGTGGGAACCCACTTCGCGGGAGAGTTTTTCCAGATAGCGATAATCATCATAGCTCAGCGCAGTTTGCGCGACAGTGCTGCCATCGCTGGCATTCTGTACCAGTGCGCCGTTATAGGTAATGCAATAATCCCCTTCCCGTTCCATATGCAGCTCTTTCATGTAGCTGTGTACGCCCGCGTAAGGCCGTCCGGTGGTCAGCACCACGTTAATACCGCGTTCGCGCGCAGCGGCGATCGCGTTTTTAACGGCGGGAGAGATGGTGTGGTCCGGCAGCAGCAGCGTGCCGTCCATATCGATTGCAATAAGTTTGATAGCCATGAGATCCCCAGATGAGATATTTCCAGGCTCATGCTAACGCGATTCCGCTCAAAAAACAGCACGGAGATGGCGGGAAAAGGGGGATAGAAACGGGGCGGGAAGTGCCTCTTTTAAATTTTCCCCTCTCCGGATGGAGAGGGGAAACAGCGGATCAGATATCGATATTCGCCGCTTTGAGGGCGTTCTCTTCGATAAAGGCGCGGCGCGGTTCAACCGCATCGCCCATCAGCGTGGTGAACAGCTGGTCTGCGGCAATCGCGTCTTTGACGGTCACGCGCAGCATGCGGCGGCTGTCCGGATCCATAGTGGTTTCCCACAGCTGATCCGGGTTCATTTCGCCCAGACCTTTATAACGCTGGATAGCGAGACCACGGCGGGACTCTTTCACCAGCCAGTCCAGCGCCTGCTCGAAGCTGGCAACCGGCTGACGGCGCTCGCCGCGTTCAATAAAGGCGTCTTCTTCAATCAGACCACGCAGTTTTTCACCCAACGCGCAGAGACGACGGTATTCGCCACCGATAACAAACTCGTTATCCAGCGGATAATCCGTGTCAACGCCATGCGTACGCACGCGAATAATCGGCTCGAAGTGGTTCAGCTCGCTATTAACACGCACATCGTACTTCCACTGGCTACCGTGCTGCTCTTTTTCGTTGAGCTCGGTGACCAGGGCATTAACCCAGCGCGTCACTTTCTGTTCGTCGGAAAGGTCAGCTTCGGCCAGTGTCGGTTGATACACCAGCTCTTTCAACAGCGCGCGCGGGAAACGGCGCTCCATGCGACCAATCATTTTCTGCACCGCGTTGTACTCAGCGACCAGTTTTTCCAGCGGCTCACCGGCTAATGCCGGCGCACTGGCGTTGGTATGCAGGGTGGCACCATCAAGCGCGATTGCGATCTGGTACTGATCCATCGCTTCATCATCTTTGATGTACTGCTCCTGCTTGCCTTTTTTCACTTTGTACAGCGGCGGCTGCGCAATGTAGACATGGCCGCGCTCAACGATTTCCGGCATCTGACGATAGAAGAAGGTCAGCAGCAGCGTACGGATGTGCGAACCATCGACGTCCGCATCGGTCATGATAATGATGCTGTGGTAACGCAGTTTATCCGGGTTGTACTCATCACGGCCGATGCCGCAGCCCAGCGCAGTGATAAGCGTCGCCACTTCCTGCGAAGAGAGCATCTTGTCGAAACGCGCTTTCTCAACGTTGAGGATTTTACCTTTCAGCGGCAGAATCGCCTGGTTTTTACGGTTACGGCCCTGCTTCGCAGAACCGCCCGCGGAGTCCCCTTCCACCAGGTAGAGTTCAGACAGCGCCGGGTCGCGCTCCTGGCAATCTGCCAGTTTGCCTGGCAGACCGGCAAGATCCAGCGCGCCTTTACGGCGGGTCATTTCACGTGCTTTACGCGCCGCTTCACGCGCACGCGCCGCGTCGATAATTTTGCCCACCACGATTTTCGCGTCGGACGGGTTTTCCAGCAGATATTCACTGAGCAGTTCGTTCATCTGCTGTTCTACCGCCGATTTCACCTCAGAAGAGACCAGTTTATCTTTGGTCTGCGAGGAAAATTTCGGATCCGGCACTTTCACAGAGACGACCGCAATCAGGCCTTCACGGGCATCATCGCCGGTGGCGCTGACTTTAGCTTTCTTGCTGTAGCCCTCTTTATCCATGTAGGCGTTCAGCGTACGGGTCATCGCCGCGCGGAAACCTGCAAGGTGAGTACCGCCATCGCGCTGCGGAATGTTGTTAGTAAAGCAGTAGATGTTTTCCTGGAAACCATCATTCCACTGCAGCGCAACTTCAACGCCAATACCGTCTTTTTCGGTGGAGAAGTAGAAGATATTCGGGTGGATCGGCGTTTTGTTCTTGTTGAGATATTCAACAAACGCCTTGATGCCGCCTTCATAGTGGAAGTGATCTTCTTTGCCGTCGCGCTTATCACGCAGGCGGATAGACACACCAGAGTTCAGGAATGACAGCTCACGCAGGCGCTTCGCCAGAATCTCATATTCGAATTCAGTCACGTTGGTGAAGGTTTCATAGCTCGGCCAGAAACGCACCATCGTCCCGGTTTTTTCGGTGTCACCGGTAACTGCCAGCGGTGCCTGCGGAACGCCGTGCTCATAAATCTGACGGTGAACTTTGTTATCGCGCTGGATAACCAGTTCCAGCTTCTGCGACAGGGCGTTAACCACGGAAACACCCACGCCGTGCAGACCGCCGGAAACTTTATAGGAGTTATCGTCAAACTTACCGCCTGCGTGCAGAACGGTCATGATCACTTCCGCAGCGGAAACCCCCTCTTCCGGGTGAATACCGGTCGGAATACCACGGCCATCATCCTGTACGGAGACAGAGTTATCGCTGTGGATGGTAACGATAATGTCTTTACAGTACCCTGCGAGCGCTTCGTCGATAGCGTTATCTACCACCTCGAATACCATGTGGTGCAGACCGGTGCCGTCATCCGTATCGCCGATATACATACCCGGGCGCTTACGCACCGCATCCAGCCCTTTCAGGACTTTGATACTGGAGGAGTCATAAGAATTCGACATCAACGTTTCTCGCTCATTTAATCTTGGGTTAATCCGTTATTTTACCCTTTTCCACGGTGAACATCTTCGAATTTTTGTCCGACATGTCCATCACGTGATCAGCGCTGATAGCGCTGACGAAAACCTGTGACTGCGTAGCTTTTAAGCGGCTGGCTAACAGCCCGCGCTTCGCGTCATCCAGTTCTGAGGCAAAATCATCTATCAGGTATAAACAGCGTCGTCCGCTCTCGCGCGTTAAAAACTCGCCCTGCGCCAGACGCAGCGCGCACATCAGGAGTTTTAGCTGCCCGCGCGACAGCGTATCTTCTACCGGCGCGCCGTCCGCACGAATGCGGAAATCCGCCTTGTGCGGGCCGTGCGCGGTGTAGGTCAGCATGCGGTCGCGCTCAAAATTGCGCTCCAGCACGTCACCGTAGTCCGTCTCCTTCTCCCAGCCGCGCTGAAAAGAGAACGTCAGGGAAAACTCCGGCAAAAATTGTTGGCAGGTATCCGCCATATCTTCAGCGATAGCGGTGCTGTACTCCGCACGCCAGCGACTGATTTGCTCAGCCAGCGGGATAAGTTCTTTGTCCCACGGACGAAGCTGCGCGTAGTGGCTCACCTGGCGCAACGCGGCGTTACGCTGTTTCAGCAGACGTTTGAGATTGCTCCAGGCGGTGAAAAAACCGGTTTCGTTGTGAAAGCATCCCCAGTCGAGGAACGCTCTTCGGTATTTGGGGCCGCCGTTGAGTAAAGTAAACCCCTCCGGCGTGATCAGCTGCATCGGCATCAGCAGCGCCAGCTCCGCGACTTTGTGACCGTCGGTGCCGTCAATGCGCACCTTGCTGTCGCCGAGCTTGTCTTTGGTCAGGCCAATCGCCGTTTCCCGCTCTTCGCCCTGTAAACGCCCGTGCAGAACAAAAGACTCCTGCTCATGACGGATCACACGGCCGATTTGCAAACTGCGAAACGCCCGCCCATGGCCGAGCGTATAGATCGCTTCCAGAACGCTGGTTTTGCCGCTGCCGTTGGCACCGACCAGAAAATTAAAGCCAGGGGAGAGCGCGAGATCCGCATTCTCGATATTACGAAAATCTTTAATAAGAAGGCGGGTCAGTGACATAGTTCAGAGCATCAGTCCAGGGGCGTGAGTGTCGCAGCAAGTTCGTCTACCGCCAGCGCACAAAAAGCGGAGCGTACACGAAGTACGTGAGCATTTCGAGCACTGCCGGAAGGCGAAATGGCAAGTAAACCAGCCCCTTTTTATCACTACAAACGCATGGGCATGACAACATAGGCTGCGCTTTGACTCGCCGCATCCTCAATCTGCACACTGGAAACCGAATCCGTCAGCAGAATGCGCACATTTTCACATTTCAGCGCATTCAGTACGTCCAGCACATAGCTGACGTTAAAGCCGATTTCCATTTCGCTCCCGCCATAGGTGACGTCGAGAAACTCTTCCGCTTCTTCCTGCTCCGGGTTGTTGGCAGTGATTTTGATTTGGTTCTCACTGACATACAGACGCACACCGCGGAATTTCTCGTTAGAGAGGATCGCCGCGCGGGCAAATGCCTGTTTCAGCGAATCACAGCCCGCTTCGAGGGTTTTGTCCGGGTTTTTCGGCAATACGCGACGATAATCCGGGAAACGGCCATCAACCAGCTTGGAGGTAAAAATAAAATCGCCAACGTGCGCACGGATGTTATTGCTGCCGATCTGCACGCGCAGCGGCGTATCACCGCCGTCGAGCATACGCATCAGTTCAATCACCCCTTTACGCGGCACGATCACCGAATGGTTCGGCAGCGCCTGACCAATCGGCATTGAACAGACCGCCAGCCGGTGGCCATCGGTCGCAACGGTACGCAACTCTTCACCTTCGGTTTCAAACAGCATGCCGTTTAAGTAGTAACGCACATCCTGATGCGCCATCGAAAACTGTGTCGCTTCAATCAGTCGTTTCATGGTGGCCTGCGGCAGCGTGAACTCCACTTCGCTTTGCCAGTCGTCCAGATTCGGGAAATCCGCAGCAGGCAGAGTAGAAAGCGAGAAACGGCTGCGCCCGGAACGGATCAGCATACGCTCGCCTTCCAGCTGCACGGCAATTTCTGCGCCTTCCGGCAGACCGCGACAGATGTCGAAGAATTTACGCGCCGGTACGGTGGTCGCTCCCTGTTCATGCGGCTGGACTAACGCCAGGCGCGCCACCATCTCCATTTCGAGATCGGTGCCGGTCAGCGACAACGCGCCTTCAGTCACCTGCAGCAGCAGATTACCAAGAATAGGCAACGTCGGACGTCCGCCCAGCGGGCCGCTTACCTGTTGCAGCGGCTTTAATAAGTGTTCACGTTCAACGGTAAATTTCATAGCGTCACGAAGATAATGTTCTGATTAAATTGGAAAAATCTTCTTTGATATCATGGCTTTCTTCACGCAACTGCTCAATCTTACGGCAGGCGTGCAGCACGGTAGTATGGTCGCGACCACCAAATGCATCGCCGATTTCCGGCAAGCTGTGGTTGGTCAACTCCTTTGCCAGCGCCATCGCCATCTGACGCGGGCGGGCTACCGAACGGGACCGACGCTTCGACAGCAGATCCGCTACCTTGATCTTGTAATACTCCGCCACCGTCTTTTGAATATTGTCGATGGTGACCAGTTTTTCCTGCAACGCCAGCAAATCGCGCAGCGCCTCACGGACAAAATCGATAGTAATCGCACGACCAGTAAAATTGGCGTTGGCGATAACGCGGTTCAGCGCCCCTTCCAGCTCACGCACGTTAGAGCGCAGGCGCTTAGCAATAAAGAAGGCGACTTCACCCGGCAGACGAATATCGTTTTCGTCTGCCTTTTTCATCAGGATCGCTACGCGTGTTTCCAGCTCCGGCGGCTCGATCGCCACCGTTAACCCCCAACCGAAGCGGGATTTCAGACGATCCTCAACCCCGTTGATCTCTTTTGGATAACGATCCGACGTCAAAATGATCTGCTGATTACCTTCAAGCAAGGCGTTGAAGGTGTGGAAAAACTCTTCCTGGGATCGTTCTTTATTGGCAAAGAATTGAATATCGTCGATCAGCAGGGCGTCAACAGAGCGGTAGTAGCGTTTAAACTCTTCGATCGCATTGTTTTGCAGGGCTTTTACCATGTCCTGGACAAAACGCTCGGAGTGCATATACACCACTTTAGCGTTGGGCTTGCGCGCCACAATGCCGTTACCCACAGCATGCAACAAGTGCGTTTTACCGAGACCGGTTCCGCCATATAAAAACAACGGGTTATACGCACCACCGGGGTTATCCGCTACCTGGCGAGCCGCCGCGCGAGCCAGCTGGTTAGACTTACCTTCCACGAAGTTATCAAAGGTATGTTTCACGTTAACGTTTGAGCGGTAGGTTGGTTCCGCCGGAGCCGGGACATTATCCCAACCAGAGCGAGCTGCAGGTGCCGCACGCTGCACAACCACTTGCGCCGCCTGCGCGGGCGCAGCGACAACGGCAGGTTCTTTCAGGGTCTGATTAACCGGGCGGGTACCCACTTCAAAACGCAGTTGCGGAACATCCGTACCGCAGAAATCGTTCAGCAGCCCATTGATATTATTAAGGTATTTGTCCCTAACCCAGTCGAGGACAAAACGGTTTGGCGCATACAAAGCCAGCGTGTTATCGCTCAGTTCCGCCTGCAATGGGCGTATCCACATACTGAATTCTGTGGCTGGTAACTCATCCTGCAATCGGGCAAGACACTGCTGCCAAAGCGAAAGTGACACGGCGGACTCCACTCGAACGAAAATCGATAAATAGTAAAGACAGAAACATTAATGTTTTTTGACACACGTCGATAAGACCCAACCGGGTGACGTGCGAACCGCTATTTACGGTTTTTTGCCCTGCTCACGATCCTGGATCGCGATCGGGACCGCGGATCATAGCGTAAACCGCAGCAGAGATCTTGTGTTTCTCACAGATTCTTCACTATTTATCCACAGGGCGATTCAGAATCGGGTAAGTGTAAACGATCCAACCGAACGTGCGAGACGATTTACGCCGCATATTGGAAAATTTAATGAGTAACGCCGATTTATTGCTTAAACGATCTAATGAAGATCCTGGAGGATCCTTGCGCTTTGCTGTTGGCTCCGTATAATTCTGCCCCCGGCGCGTCTTGCTCTTCTTCGGGCGTCGAATGCTGCTTATTTTTTGCGCGGATCTGTGCAAAAATAGGAGCGCAATAAGGAAAGAGAATTGACTCCGGAGTGTACAATTATTACAATCCGGCCTCTTTAATTACCCATGGCTTGCGCGCCAGTCGTTCGATATCCGTTCAGGCATACGCAAAAGTCAGTGAATTTATTCAAGTTTAGGTAGAAACCGCCATGAAACGCACTTTTCAACCGTCTGTACTGAAGCGCAACCGTTCTCACGGCTTCCGTGCTCGTATGGCTACTAAAAATGGTCGCCAGGTTCTGGCTCGTCGTCGCGCTAAAGGCCGCGCACGTCTGACCGTTTCCAAGTAATAAAGCTAACCCCTGAGTGGTTAAGCTCGCTTTTCCCAGGGAGTTACGTTTGTTAACTCCCACTCATTTCACTTTCGTCTTCCAGCAGCCACAACGGGCTGGCACGCCGCAAATCACCATCCTCGGCCGCCTGAATTCGCTGGGGCATCCCCGTATCGGTCTTACCGTCGCCAAAAAAAACGTCAAACGCGCCCATGAACGCAATCGGATTAAACGTCTGACGCGTGAAAGTTTCCGTTTACGCCAGCATGAACTGCCGGCAATGGATTTTGTGGTGGTGGCGAAGAAAGGGGTTGCCGACCTCGATAACCGTGCTCTCTCGGAAGCGTTGGAAAAATTATGGCGCCGCCATTGTCGCCTGGCTCAAGGGTCCTGATAGCCCTCATTCGGGTCTATCAACGCCTGATTAGTCCGCTACTCGGGCCGCACTGTCGTTTCACTCCAACTTGCTCTCACTATGGAATTGAGGCATTGCGCAGGTTTGGAGTGATAAAAGGCAGTTGGTTGACAGTGAAACGCGTATTAAAATGCCACCCTTTACACCCGGGTGGAGACGATCCCGTCCCGCCAGGACCTTCTAAAACCAGAGAACACTAACGATGGATTCGCAACGCAATCTTTTTATCATCGCTTTGTTGTTCGTGTCTTTCATGATCTGGCAAACGTGGGAGAAGGATAAAAATCCTCCTCCGGCGCAGCAGCAGACCACGCAGACTACGACCACCGCAGCGGGTAACGCAGCCGACCAGGGCGTTCCGGCCAGTGGCCAGGGGAAACTGATTACGGTTAAAACCGATGTGCTCGAGCTGACCATCAACACCCGTGGTGGTGATGTTGAGCAGGCACTGCTTCCGGCTTACCCGAAAGAGCTGGGTTCCAGCGAGCCGTTCCAGCTGTTGGAAACCACCCCGCAGTTTATCTATCAGGCGCAGAGCGGCCTGACAGGTCGTGATGGCCCGGATAACCCGGCGAACGGTCCACGTCCGCTGTATAACGTGGAAAAAGATGCGTTTGTACTGGCTGATGGCCAGAACGAGCTGGCTATCCCGCTGACCTATACCGATGCGGCTGGCAACACCTTTACCAAAGTCTTCACCCTGAAACGCGGTGAATACACGGTGAACGTCGGCTATAACGTGCAGAACGCCAGCGAAAAACCGCTGGAAGTTGCTCCATTCGGTCAACTGAAGCAATCCATCAATCTGCCGTCTCATCGTGATACCGGCAGCAGCAACTTTGCACTGCATACCTTCCGCGGCGCGGCCTACTCCACGCCTGACGCGAAGTATGAGAAATACAAATTCGACACCATCGCCGATAACGAAAACCTGAACGTCAGCTCCAATGGCGGCTGGGTTGCGATGCTGCAACAGTATTTCGCTACGGCGTGGATCCCGAGCAGCAACAGTGCCAATAACTTCTACACCAGCAATCTGGGTAATGGCGTGGCCGCTATCGGCTACAAATCCCAGCCGGTTATTGTTCAGCCTGGCCAGACTACCGCGCTAAACAGCACCCTGTGGGTAGGCCCGGAGATTCAGGACAAAATGGCTGCTGCGGCACCGCACCTGGACCTGACCGTGGATTACGGCTGGTTGTGGTTCATCTCTCAGCCGCTGTTCAAGCTGCTGAAATGGATCCATAGCTTCCTCGGTAACTGGGGCTTCGCCATCATCGCCATCACCTTTATCGTACGTGGCATCATGTACCCACTGACTAAAGCGCAGTACACCTCCATGGCGAAAATGCGCATGCTGCAGCCGAAAATTCAGGCGATGCGTGAGCGTTTAGGCGATGACAAGCAGCGTATGAGCCAGGAAATGATGGCGATGTACAAAGCGGAAAAAGTGAACCCGCTGGGTGGCTGTTTCCCGCTGCTGATTCAGATGCCAATCTTCCTCGCGCTGTACTACATGCTGATGGGTTCCGTTGAGCTGCGCCACGCGCCGTTCGCCCTGTGGATCCATGACTTGTCCGCGCAAGACCCGTACTACATCCTGCCGATCCTGATGGGCGTAACGATGTTCTTCATTCAGAAGATGTCGCCGACCACCGTGACCGACCCGATGCAGCAGAAGATCATGACCTTTATGCCGGTCATCTTCACGGTGTTCTTCCTGTGGTTCCCGTCAGGTCTGGTGCTGTACTATATCGTCAGCAACCTGGTGACCATCATTCAGCAGCAGCTGATTTACCGTGGTCTGGAGAAACGTGGTTTGCATAGCCGCGAGAAGAAAAGCTCCTGACAGTAAGTCATAGCTCTACGGAAGGCGGTCAACTGACCGCCTTTCTTATTTTGAGATTTCGGAAAATAAACCATGAACCACAACGACACGATTGTCGCCCAGGCAACCCCACCGGGACGCGGTGGTGTAGGCATCCTGCGTATTTCAGGCAGCAAAGCACGCGATGTCGCGCAAGCGGTGCTGGGCAAACTCCCGAAACCGCGTTATGCCGACTATCTGCCGTTTATGGATGTCGACGGCACCGCGCTGGACCAGGGCATTGCGCTGTGGTTCCCCGGCCCGAATTCTTTCACTGGTGAAGACGTGCTGGAGCTGCAAGGCCATGGCGGCCCGGTGATCCTCGATCTGCTGTTAAAACGCATCCTGACGCTGCCAGGGCTGCGTATCGCCAACCCTGGCGAGTTCTCTGAGCGCGCATTCCTTAACGACAAACTCGACCTGGCGCAGGCTGAGGCAATTGCCGACCTGATTGATGCCAGTTCTGAGCAGGCGGCACGTTCGGCGGTTAACTCATTGCAGGGCGCGTTTTCCGCCCGTGTGAATCACCTGGTGGAAGCACTTACTCACCTGCGCATTTACGTCGAAGCGGCGATTGATTTTCCGGATGAGGAGATCGATTTCCTCTCCGATGGCAAAATCGAAGCGCAACTGAATAACGTTATTGCCGATCTGGACGCCGTACGCGCCGAAGCGCGTCAGGGTAGCCTGTTGCGCGAAGGGATGAAGGTCGTTATTGCCGGGCGCCCCAATGCCGGGAAATCGAGCCTGCTGAACGCGCTGGCCGGGCGCGAAGCGGCAATCGTCACCGATATTGCCGGTACCACCCGCGACGTGCTGCGCGAACATATTCATATCGATGGCATGCCGCTGCATATCATTGATACCGCCGGGTTGCGCGAAGCCAGCGACGAAGTGGAACGCATTGGCATCGAACGCGCCTGGCAGGAGATTGAGCAAGCCGATCGCGTGCTGTTTATGGTGGATGGCACCACTACTGATGCCGTTGACCCGGCGGCGATCTGGCCTGATTTTATTGCCCGCTTGCCAGCAAAACTACCGATTACCGTGGTGCGCAATAAAGCGGATGTGACTGGCGAACCGCTGGGTATTAGTGAAGTGAATAGACACTCACTTGTTCGTCTGTCGGCACGAACGGGTGAAGGCGTGGATGTATTACGTCAGCATCTTAAACAGAGCATGGGCTTTGACACCAGCATGGAGGGTGGCTTCCTCGCGCGTCGTCGTCATTTACAAGCGCTGGAAACGGCCGCAGAACATCTGCAACAGGGCAAAGCGCAGTTGTTAGGTGCATGGGCGGGTGAATTGCTTGCCGAAGAGCTACGCCTGGCACAACAGAACTTAAGTGAAATCACCGGCGAGTTTACCTCTGACGATTTGCTGGGGCGTATTTTCTCAAGTTTCTGTATTGGTAAGTAATGACATGGCGGCCGTTTTAACGGCCGTTTGTGTTACTACGGTGGATTTTCCTAAAGTGTTTCGAATCAGCGAAAGAAAGTGTAAATATCCCCATTAGGACTTTTCAGATGCGAATTTCCGCATTAAAACCTATGCAGTATGGGCGATAATATTGATTATCGATTCGATCAACTCAGACCATTATCACGGAGAGAAAAATGGCGACGCACTTTGCAAGAGGGATTCTGTCAGAAGGGCATCTCATCTCTACCCGGTTACCACTAACCTGCCACGATACGGCGCGCCAGCTTCCTGAACACCGCCGCTCACGCTTTCTCGCTTCCCGCGCGTTACTCGCCGAAATGCTGTTTATGCTGTACGGCGCGAGTGAACTACCGGAAATAGAAGTTGAGCCAAGCGGAAGACCGAGGTTTGTCGACAGCAGCCTGCCGCACTTCTCACTGGCGTATGCCGGAAACATGGTTGGTGTGGCTATCACCACCGAAGGCGAATGCGGGCTGGATATGGAGTTACAGCGCGCAACGCGGAGTTTTCATAGCCCGCACGGGCATAAACACACGTTCACCAATAATGAGCAGCTGTGGATCAACAACCAAAACGATGCTAACGAAGCGCAAACCCAGCTTTTGACCATTCGCCAGAGTGTAATGAAATTGCTGCATCAGATGCAGGATGAGCCGGGTCAGCTACAGTTATTGCCAGGCTCCGGGCGTCTTCGCACTGCGCAACTGTCGCAGGTGGAAGTGATGTGTGACGCGGAGGATGTACTGATTTGGTCAGTTGCGGTGAGTCCGGCAATCGAAAGCCTGAAAATCTGGGAATTCGACAGTCAAAAAGGGTGGCGTTATCTTTCTGATGTGCAAACGCGCGCTAACGATCCCGCGTCCCGCTTAATGCGATTCACCAGCCTGCCTGCGGAAAAAGCGCTGATCCTTAATTGATCCCTACACAGGAGTCATTATGTCTGCTGAACTCAAGGTTGTGACACTTCTCGGGAGCCTGCGTAAAGGCTCATTTAATGCCATGGTTGCACGCACGTTACCGAAACTCGCTCCGGCAGGAATGGACGTGACGCCGCTGCCGTCTATTGCCGATATCCCATTGTATGACGCGGATATTCAGCAAGAAGAGGGGTTCCCGCAAAGCGTGGAAGCGATCGCGGCACAAATCCGCGCCGCAGACGGCGTGGTCATTGTAACGCCTGAGTATAACTACTCCGTGCCAGGCGGCCTGAAGAACGCCATCGACTGGCTATCGCGTCTGCCTGAGCAACCACTGGCCGGAAAACCGGTTTTGATCCAGACCAGTTCAATGGGCGCGATTGGCGGCGCACGCTGCCAGTATCACTTACGCCAGATCCTGGTGTTCCTTGATGCGATGGTGATGAACAAGCCGGAGTTTATGGGGGGCGTGATCCAGAGCAAGGTGGATCAGCAAACGGGAGAGGTGGTCGATCAAAGCACCCTCGACCATTTGACCGGCCAGCTAACGGCTTTTGCTGATTATATTCAGCGCGTTAAACGGTAGTGGAAAAACCCTCTCCCTTGCGGGAGAGGGAAAAAGATTAATGCGCGTCGATAAAGATGATTTTCAGCAGGAACAGCACAGCAACCACCAGCACGCACGGGCTCAGATCGCGCAGACGGCCAGTGCCAATCTTCATCACACAGTAAGAGATAAAGCCGAGCGCGATACCTTCGGTAATCGAGAAGCTAAACGGCATCATCACCGCAGTAATAAACGCAGGTACGGCTTCTGTCAGATCGTCCCACTTCACGCGCGCGAGGCTGGATGTCATCAGCACGCCAACGTAGATCAGCGCACCAGCCGCCGCATACGCCGGAACCATGCCCGCCAGCGGCGACAGGAAGATAACCAGCAAGAACAGCAGACCAACCACCACAGCGGTCAGACCGGTACGCCCGCCGACAGACACACCAGAAGACGATTCGATATACGCCGTCACGGAAGAGGTGCCGATAAACGAACCGGCGACCGAAGAGATGCTGTCAACGTACAGCGCCTGCTTCATGCGCGGGAATTTGCCGCTCTCATCCACCAGCCCGGCTTTATCCGTCACGCCAATCAGCGTACCGGAAGAATCGAACAGGTTAACCAGCATAAACGAGAAGATCACGCCCGCCAGACCGATGTTAAACGAACCGGCGAGATCAACGTTGCCGACAACGGAGGCAACGCTCGGCGGCGCGGAAACGATGCCGTGGTACTGCACATCACCCATCAACCAGCCCAGCAGCGTCGTCACAACAATAGAGATCAGCACCGCGGCATGAATGTTGCGCGACGCCAGAATCGCGATGATAAAGAAACCGAGCACGCCCAGCAGAACACTGTGAGACGTCAGGTTGCCAATGCTTACCAGCGTCTCTTTGTTGGCGACGATAACACCGGCATTTTTCAGCCCCATCATGCCAATAAACAAACCGATACCGCTGGTAATACCAACACGCAGGCTCACCGGGATATTGGCAATCATCCAGTAACGGACGCGGAAAATGGTCAGCAGCAGCAGGCCGACCGCGCCCCAGAAAATCGCGCCCATGCCAATCTGCCAGGAGAGGCCCATCGCGCCAACCACCACGAACGCAAAGAAAGCATTCAGGCCCATGGCCGGAGCCAGTGCGACCGGCAAATTCGCCACCAGCCCCATCAAAATGCTGCCAAAAGCGGCAATCAGGCAGGTTGTCACAAATACTGCGCTGGTATCCATTCCGGCGACGCCCAGAATCTGGGGGTTAACAAAAACGATATACACCATCGTCAAAAACGTCGTGAAACCGGCGATCACTTCGGTGCGTGCCGAAGTACCGTGCTCGCGCAGTTTAAACACGCGGTCAAGCAACCCCTGGTTTGAGGCCTGGGTAGTGTGTTGTTGGCTCATTATCAATTTCCGGAATAGGAGGGAAAATTCGTCGCTATCCTATACCAAAATGAGACAATGTTGACGGTTATCACACACTTTTTTTCATTGAATTTGCTTATACGGCAACGATTGCGTCCCGTAATCTGCGTTAAGTAAACGTTAAACTTGCAATAAAACAGGAAACGGCATGTCCCACATTGAAGCGGTATTTTTCGACTGTGACGGCACCCTGGTCGACAGTGAAGTAATTTGTTCCCGCGCGTACGTGCATATGTTTGAAGCGTTTGGTATTTCGCTCGATCTCGACGAGGTTTTTAAACGATTTAAAGGCATGAAACTGTATGAAATCATCGATGTTATCGGCGAAGAGTACGGTAAATCGCTGGATAAAAGCGCGCTGGAGCCGGTGTACCGCGCGGAAGTGGCGCGTCTGTTTGACAGCGAGCTGGAAGTGATTGCCGGTGCGAATGCATTGCTGGACGCGGTAGCGATTCCGATGTGCGTTGTTTCTAATGGCCCCGTCAGCAAAATGCAACACTCTTTGGGCAAACTTGGAATGCTACATCACTTTCCTGAAAAACTGTTTAGCGGCTATGACATCCAACGCTGGAAGCCCGATCCGGCGATAATGTACCATGCAGCTAAAGCGCTTAATGTCGATCCGGCAAACTGTATTCTGGTGGATGATTCCACCGCCGGGGCGCAATCTGGTATCGCGGCAGGGATGGAAGTATTTTACTTCTGCGCCGATCCGCATAACAAACCCATCGACCACCCAAAAGTGACTACGTTCACTGATTTGGCGCAGTTGCCAGAACTGTGGCGCGCTCGCGGGTGGCATGTTACGCGTTAATCTAAACCACTAAACAGGATGTTTTTATGGCCCAGACACATCGCCCTCTACCGGTATTTAAATATCACCCGCAACCTCTGGAAACCGGGGTGTTCTCTGAAGACAAAACGGTCACCTGCGCCTGCTGTCAGCAGCCGACCAATGTCTACTACACCAATCCGTTCTATACCCAGCAAGATGTCGATTATCTCTGCCCATGGTGTATTGCAGACGGTGCAGCTGCAGAGAAATTTGGCGGTAGCTTTCAGGATGAATCCTCTCTGGAGGGGATAGAAAGCGAGTTCGACGACGAAGGCGAATTTACCGGCTTTAAAAATCCCTGGCCGGAAGCCAGCGTGATTGAATTGACCGAAAGAACGCCGGGATATTGTGGCTGGCAGCAGGAGTTCTGGCTGGCACACTGTAATGATTTTTGCGCCTTCGAAGGTTACGTTGGCTGGAAAGAGATTGCCGACAAGCTGGATCAGTTTGCTGATTTGCGGGCCGACTGCGATGCTTTCGGCATTGATTACGAGAAGCTACCCGAATACCTGCTCGACGGCGGCGATTGCCAGGGTTATCTCTTCCGCTGTCTGCATTGCGGGAAATTGCGGCTGTGGGCCGATCTCTCCTGACGGAGAGCGACAGGAGCACAACAGATGTCTGAATTACTTGCACGTTATCGGGGCTGCCTGCTTGGGCTGGCCGCAGGTGATGCGGTTGGTACCACGGTGGAGTTCCGCGCGAAGGACTCCTTTCCACCTGTGACGGGGATGGAAGGCGGCGGCCCGTTTCATTTACAGGCCGGGCAGTGGACTGATGATACCTCAATGGCGCTGTGCCTTGCGGAAAGCCTGGTCACCTGTAACGGATTTGACGCAAAGGATCAGATGAACCGTTATCTGAACTGGTGGAAGTGGGGCTATTTAAGCTCTACGGGTCACTGTTTTGATATCGGCATGACCGTTGCCAGCGCGCTGCAAAAGTTCGCCAATGATGGCGAACCGTTTGCCGGTTCCAGCAACCCGCGAACGGCGGGCAACGGCTCACTGATGCGCCTGGCGCCTGTGGTGCTGTGGTTCTTTCCGGATCAAGCGCAAGTGCTGGAATATGCACAAGCCTCTTCACGCACGACGCATGCCGCGCCGGAAGCACTAGCCAGCTGCCGTCTGTTCGCGCAACAGCTTATGAATGCCTTACAGGGCAAGAGTAAGCGGGAAACGCTGACCGATATCGCGCAGTTGCCGGAGCAGGAAAACCTGCGCCATATCGCTGAAGGTCGCTATCTGCAAAAAACGCGGGCGGAGATTTTTGGTACTGGTTACTGCGTGCAGAGCCTGGAAGCTGCGCTGTGGTGTTTCGCCAAAGGGAATGATTTTGAAGAAACCATCCTGCTGGCAACCAACCTCGGCGATGATGCGGATACCACCGCCGCCATTGCCGGGCAACTGGCCGGCGCGTTTTACGGGATAAACGGCATTCCGCAAACGTGGCGTGACAAACTCTGGCAGTACGAGGATATCGATATGCTGGCAAGAAAGCTGCTGGCAAAATCGGCCTGAAAAAAACCCCCTCGTCGCTGAGGGGGTTTTCACATCACTCTTTAGGATCTTTTCCGGCGAGCAGCTTATCCAGTTCATCGCCACCCACGTGACGGAAATCCTGGCCTTTCACGAAGTAGAAGATGTATTCACAGATATTCTGGCAACGGTCGCCGATACGCTCAATAGAGCGAGCACAGAATAGCGCGGTCAGTACACTCGGGATCGTGCGGGGATCTTCCATCATGTAGGTCATTAACTGACGCACAATGCCTTCATATTCCTGATCCACTTTTTTATCTTCGCGGTAGATACGCACCGCTTCATCCAGATCCATACGGGCGAAAGCGTCCAGCACGTCGTGCAGCATCTGCACGGTGTGGCGGCCAAGCGACTCCAGGCTTACCAGCAGCGGCTGGTGCTGCTGAGAGAACTTCTCCAGTGCGGTACGGCAGATTTTATCCGCCACGTCGCCAATACGTTCCAGCTCAGCGATGGTTTTAATGATCGCCATAACCAGACGCAAATCGCTCGCCGTCGGCTGACGTTTGGCGATAATGCGCACACAGGCTTCATCGATGGCGACTTCCATCATATTGACCTGTTTGTCGCCCTCAACAACGCGCTTAGCCAGCTCGCTGTCCTGGTTGTGCATGGCGGTGATCGCATCAGAAAGCTGCTGCTCCACCATTCCACCCATGGTCATTACCTGAGTGCGAATGCTTTCCAGCTCAGCGTTGAACTGCCCGGAAATGTGTTTGTTAAGGTTGAGATTGTCCATGGTGCACTCCAAATGCCCGACAGATTTCACGTTGTAACAGGGTTGCTGAGACCTTTACGGTTCGGCAAATCAACCATAGCGCCCGGTAATGTAGTCTTCCGTTTGCTTCTTCTTCGGCTTCGTGAACAGATCATCTGTATTGCTGAACTCAATCAACTCACCGAGGTACATAAATGCCGTGTGATCGGAACAGCGCGCCGCCTGCTGCATGTTGTGCGTTACGATAACAACGGTGTAATCCTGTTTCAGTTCCGTAATCAGCTCTTCGATACGACCCGTGGAGATCGGATCGAGCGCTGAACAAGGTTCGTCAAGCAACAGCACTTCCGGGCGGATCGCGATGCCGCGGGCGATGCACAGACGCTGTTGCTGACCACCGGAGAGAGAGTACCCGCTCTGGTGCAGTTTATCCTTGGTTTCGTTCCATAATGCGGCCTTAGTCAAAGCCCACTGCACGCGCTCGTCCATATCCGGGCGTGAAAGTTTCTCAAACAGGCGCACCCCAAAAGCGATATTGTCATAAATCGACATTGGGAACGGCGTTGGCTTCTGAAAAACCATCCCTACTTTCGCGCGCAGCAACGCAATATCCTGCGTGTTCGTCAGAATGTTGTCGCCATCCAGCAGAATTTCGCCTTCGGCACGTTGCTCCGGATAAAGCTCAAACATTTTATTAAACGTACGCAGCAGCGTGGACTTACCGCAGCCCGACGGCCCGATAAACGCCGTCACCTGATTTTTGGCAATATCCAGGCTGATGTTTTTCAGTGCATGGAATTTGCCGTAATAGAAGTTCAAATCGCGAACCTGCATTTTGCCCGGCGTCGTTTCAACCATACTCATTTATCTCTTTCCTCAACTCGACGCCGCTTTCGCCGCGTCGCAAAAATTAACCGTGTTTACTCTTCGCGAAAATGACGCGCGCCAGAATATTTAACAACAGTACGCAGAGAGTGATGATCAGCACCCCGGCCCAGGCCAGTTGCTGCCACTCGGCAAACGGGCTCATAGCGAATTTGAAAATTGTCACCGGCAAGTTAGCGATAGGCTGCATCATATCGGTGCTCCAGAACTGATTGGAGAGCGCGGTAAACAGCAGCGGTGCCGTTTCACCCGCAATGCGCGCAACAGCCAGCAGCACGCCAGTCATAATCCCGGAAACCGAGGCTTTCAGGGTAATCGCCGAAATCATCTTCCACTTCGGCGTTCCCAACGCGTAAGCCGCTTCACGCAGGCTGTCCGGCACCAGTTTCAGCATGTTTTCCGTGGTACGGATGACAATCGGCACCTGCAACAGCGCCAGCGCAATCACACCGGCCCAACCGGAGAAGTGCTGCATCTGCGCGACAACAATGGTGTAAACGAACAGGCCGACCACAATCGAAGGCGCGGAAAGCAGAATGTCGTTGATAAACCGGATAATTTCAGCCAACAGTGATTTACGACCATATTCCGCCAGATAAATCCCGGCCATAATGCCCAGCGGCGTACCGACAACCGTTGCCCAGAGAATTAACAGTCCGCTGCCCGCCAGGGCGTTAGCCAGGCCACCGCCCGCCGTATTGGGCGGCGGCGTCATTTCGGTAAACATCGCCAGCGACATACCATCAAAACCGCGTGTAACCGTCGACAGCAGGATCCAAATCAACCAGAACAGACCAAAGGCCATGGTCGCCATCGACAATGTCAGGGCTATGCGGTTTTTCAGACGGCGGCGCGCCTGCATTTTGCGACGCGATTCAGCCAGTTGAGCGGTGCTTTGCATTTCAAGCGTAGCCATTAGCGTGCCCCCTCGTTTTTCGCCAGGCGCATGATCATAAATTTTGAAATGGCCAACACGATAAAGGTGATCACGAACAGGATAAGCCCCAGTTCCATCAATGCTGCGACATGCAAGCCCGATTCAGCTTCGGCGAACTCGTTCGCCAGCGCAGAGGTAATACTGTTGCCAGGCATAAACAGCGAAGCACTGTCGAGCTGGTAGGTGTTACCGATGATAAAGGTCACCGCCATGGTTTCACCCAGTGCGCGCCCCAGCCCCAGCATTACGCCACCAATCACCCCGTTTTTGGTAAATGGCAGCACGATACGCCAGATAACCTCCCAGGTCGTGCAGCCAATGCCATAGGCCGACTCTTTCATCATCACCGGCGTTTGTTCGAATACATCGCGCATTACCGCCGCAATGTACGGAATGATCATAATGGCGAGGATCACCCCGGCAGCCAGAATACCGATACCAAATGCGGGGCCGGAAAACAGCGCGCCGACAAAAGGAATGTTGGAAAGGACATTGCCCACCGGTTCCTGGAAATAAGTTGCGAACAGCGGAGCAAAAATAAACAGCCCCCACATGCCGTAAACAATACTCGGGATCGCCGCCAGCAGCTCAATAGCAATACCCAGCGGGCGTTTCAGCCAGTTTGGCGACAGCTCCGTCAGAAACAGTGCGATACCAAAACTCACCGGAACAGCGATAAGCAACGCGATGACCGAGGTAACAATGGTGCCATAAATCGGTACCAGCGCCCCGTAGACATCATTCGGCGCATCCCACTCTTTGGTCCACAGGAAAGAAAAACCAAACTTCTGAATGCTTGGCCATGAGGAGAAAATCAGGGACACGATAATGCCGCTGAGCAGCAATAACACAATCAGCGCAGCCAGTCTTACCAGTGCGCTGAATAACATGTCGCCTTTTTTACCCGGGGGATTAAATGCCGGCTTGGTTGCAGCCATAAATTACTCTTCAGTTTAACGTCTTACGAATTTGCCCGCAGGCACTTGCGCTTGCCGGCCTACAGAAGATCTGTAAGGCGGATGGTGTAAGCGCCATCCGCCATGTTCTTCAAAAACGAGTGCTTAGTACAGTGCTTTACCGCTGCTGTCTTTCACGTTGGCTTTCCAGGCAGCGCGAACTTGTTCAACAACGCTATCCGGCAGGGTTGCGTAGTCGAGGTCGTTAGCTTGTTTACCGCCTTTTTTGTAGGCCCAGTCAAAGAACTTCAGCACTTCGGCACCCTGCTCAGGTTTAGCCTGCTCTTTGTGCACCAGAATGAACGTGGTGGAGGTGATTGGCCACACATCCGCACCTTTCTGGTTAGTCAGGTCCTGCGCGAAAGATTTGCTCCAGTCGATATCTTTAGCCGCGTTGGAGAAATTGGTTTCCGTCGGGCTAACCGCTTTACCATCGGCAGAGAGCAGCTTGGTGTAGGTCAGGTTGTTCTGCTTAGCGTAAGCATATTCAACGTAACCGATAGAGCCCGGCAGACGCTGAACGAACGCGGCGATACCGTCGTTACCTTTCCCGCCAAGACCGGTCGGCCAGTTAACGGTAGAACCAGAACCGACTTTAGATTTCCACTCTTCGTTCACTTTCGCCAGGTAGCTGGTGAAAACGAAAGAGGTACCGGAACCATCAGCGCGGCGAACCACAGCGATGTTCTGCGAAGGCAGTTTCAGGCCTGGGTTGAGTTTGGCGATAGCCGCGTCATCCCATTTTTTGATATTACCCAGGTAGATATCACCGAGGGTTTTGCCGTCCAGTACCAGCTCGCCGGATTTAACACCCGGGACGTTGATTGCCAGCACGATACCGCCGATCACGGTCGGGAACTGGAACAGGCCTTCCTGAGCCAGTTTGTCGTCAGACAGCGGAGCATCGGACGCACCGAAATCAACAGTTTTAGCCGTAATTTGTTTAACGCCACCCGAAGAACCGATGCCCTGATAGTTAATCTTGTTACCTGTTTCTTTCTGATAGGTATCAGCCCACTTGGCATACACCGGTGCCGGGAAAGTTGCGCCCGCGCCTGTCAGGCTGGCAGCTGCGTTTACAGCAAATGCACTCAGAGAAAAGGTCGCGGCGACAACAGTTGCGACAGTGGTACGCATAACGTTCATAATGTCTCCTGCAAGAATCGTAAATCGTTGTTTAGTGGCTACGATGAGCAAAATAGGACACTTTGATGACAGTTATATGCAATGATTGTTACTGTTTTATGACAGCAACGGATTACGGTTTGATTCAGTGAATATTGAATGCGTTATCAGCGAGATAAAACGCTTAATGACAATGATATTTCAGTATGATTTTAATTTTATGACACTAAAAACGTAGTTGAATCTGACAAGAAGTCCTAACCAACCGCGAGAAAAAAGCCACCGCGTATTAATTTATTTACGCTTCGGTTGCGTTAGCGCATCACGGCGGAATTGCATGATTTTCAGTGACACACGCCACTGCATCAATTTCGTCAGTTCTGGCCCATTCATCACCTGCCGCGCCAGCCACCAGAGAAAAAAACCGCCTCCCCAACAAGCCAGAGATAACCAGCTAAATGGTGCAAACATTAGCCATCCTGCCACCAGCACATTGCAAACAGATAACAGAAACCAGACTGCCAAAAACAGTTTCAGGGATAATGTTTTACCTTTCTCAACGCCTGTTAACGCGGCGATCAGCAGAACGAACACGCCGATCCCGGCAATAATCCCCAGACCGCTAATCACCGATTTCGCCGCAATAGCGAGGCAAACATAGCTCAGCAGTAACGCATAAAAGACTACCGTTGCGCTGCCATAAAATGTCATCCCGCCTCTGCCTGCAGGATAGGCCTTTGGCATCTCTGTAAATGCCTCCGCAGCCAGCTTCAACTCTGCCAGCTTGCGACCCGCTATTCCCGCATCAACACCCCGGCAATAATTGATGAGTGCAAGCAACCTCGCACCTGCCATTTTTTCCAACAAACTCATGGCTATCCTTAAAAAAAGAGGCTGCCATCAGGCAACCTCTCTCTACACTATGACAAGCTTAAAACCTTATTCCACAGTAACCGATTTCGCCAGGTTACGCGGCTGATCCACGTCGGTGCCTTTGATCAGCGCAACATGGTAAGCCAGCAGTTGCAGCGGCACGGTATAGAAGATTGGCGCGATCATTTCTTCTACATGCGGCATATCGATAATGTGCATATTGTCGTTGCTGGTGAAACCGGCATCCTGATCGGCAAAGACATACAGCACGCCGCCACGGGCGCGAACTTCTTCGATGTTGGATTTCAGTTTTTCCAGCAGTTCATTGTTTGGCGCAACAACAATCACCGGCATATCGGCATCAATCAGCGCCAACGGGCCATGTTTCAGTTCACCTGCGGCATAGGCTTCGGCGTGAATATAGGAGATCTCTTTCAGCTTCAGCGCGCCTTCCAGTGCAATCGGATACTGATCGCCACGGCCAAGGAACAGCGCATGATGCTTGTCGGAGAAATCTTCTGCCAGCGCTTCAATGCGTTTATCTTGCGACAGCATTTGCTCAATGCGGCTCGGCAGCGCCTGCAAACCATGAACGATATCGTGCTCAATAGCCGCATCCAGCCCTTTCAGGCGACTCAGTTTCGCCACCAGCATCAGCAACACGGTGAGCTGAGTAGTGAACGCTTTGGTTGATGCAACACCGATTTCCGTACCGGCTTTGGTCATCATCGCCAGATCGGATTCGCGCACCAGCGAGGAACCCGGCACGTTACAAATCGCCAGCGACCCCAGATATCCCAGCTCTTTCGACAAGCGCAGCGCCGCCAGCGTATCCGCCGTTTCACCAGACTGCGACAGCGTGATCATCAGGCTATTGCGACGCACCGCTGATTTGCGATAGCGGAACTCAGAAGCGATTTCGACATCGCACGGAACCCCCGCCAGCGCTTCAAACCAGTAGCGGGAAACCATACCGGAGTTGTAAGACGTACCGCAGGCAACAATTTGAATATGCTCAACTTTCGACAGCAGTTCGTTGGCATTCGGCCCCAGTTCGCTCAGATCAACTTCGCCGTGGCTGATACGGCCAGTGAGAGTGTTTTTGATGGCGTTCGGCTGTTCGTAGATTTCTTTCTGCATGTAGTGGCGGTAAATACCTTTATCGCCCGCATCGTATTGCAGATTCGATTCGATATCAGGGCGTTTAACCTGCGCACCGGATTTATCGAAAACCGTCACGCTACGGCGAGTCACTTCCGCAATATCGCCCTCTTCAAGGAAGATAAAGCGGCGGGTAACCGGCAGGAGTGCCAGTTGATCGGATGCAATAAAGTTTTCGCCCATGCCAAGACCGATAACCAGCGGGCTGCCAGAGCGCGCTGCCAGCAGCGTGTTGGGATCGCGGGTATCCATAATGACCGTGCCATATGCACCGCGTAATTGAGGGATAGTACGCAGTACGGCTTCACGCAGCGTACCGCCCTGCTCCAGTTCCCAATGCACCAGGTGCGCGATAACTTCGGTATCTGTTTCAGAAACAAACACATAACCACGCGCTTTTAACTCTTCACGCAGCGGCTCATGGTTTTCGATAATACCGTTATGCACCACAACAATATGGTCAGAAACATGCGGATGCGCGTTGCCTTCCGACGGTTCACCGTGTGTTGCCCAGCGAGTGTGGGCAATACCGGTCCCACCGTGCAGAGGGTGTTCTTCCGCCGCCTGAGAGAGCATCTGCACTTTACCGAGACGACGCAGCCGGGTCATGTGACCTTGCGCATCAACCACTGCCAGACCGGCAGAGTCATAACCACGGTATTCAAGACGACGAAGGCCTTCGAGAAGGATTTCAGCTACATCACGTTGCGCGACTGCGCCAACAATTCCACACATATTTTTTGATTCCGATTTTGGCATTATGCCTTTTGTTGTCGGTCAACCTGTTTACACGCCATGCTTCGACGCTGCCTGTGTACAACGCGAATTAGTGGGTGTAAGTGTCCGATTACCGGACTCCCCGAGCCTTGTAGAGAGTGGGGTTATTTTTATAGGTACTGCACGCGGGCGGGGGATTATCTTTCCCCTCATCCCTGAAATTGTTACTTCTTCTTCACCGGACGCTGCCAGCCCTGTTTTTGGACCTGCGGCACGCGGCTTAAAACCAGTTCATTTTCGTTAACGTTGCGCGTCACCGTGGTACCGGCGGCAATAGTTGCGCCTTTACCGACTGTGACAGGTGCCACCAGTTGCGTATCAGAACCAACAAACACATCATCACCAATGATGGTTTTATGCTTGTTCGCGCCGTCATAGTTACAGGTGATAACCCCTGCGCCGACATTCACGTTGTCACCAATTTCCGCGTCACCAAGATAGGTCAGATGGCCCGCTTTAGAACCTTTACCCAGCCGCGCTTTTTTCATTTCCACAAAGTTGCCGACATGCGCGCCAGCCAGCAATTCAGCACCCGGGCGCAAACGTGCAAAAGGCCCGATGGTACATGCCGCTTCCAGACGAGCATCTTCCACAACGCTGTAAGGACTGATTTCGCAATCGTCACCTATTTCGCTGTTTTTCAGGACACAACCGGCCCCGATCTTCACGCGATGGCCGAGCTTAACGTGACCTTCAATGATGACGTTAGCATCGATCTCGACATCCCGCCCGTGCTCCAGCGTACCGCGCAGATCGAAACGTGCAGGATCGCGCAGCATAACGCCTGCCAGCAGCAGTTTCTCCGCTTGTTCAGACTGGTAAGCGCGCTCCAGACTCGACAACTGAAGACGATTGTTAACGCCTTCCACTTCGCTCAGGCGCTGCGGGTGAACGGCGGTGATTTCACGCCCTTCCTGGTATGCCAGCGCAATGATATCGGTAATGTAGTATTCACCCTGGGCATTGTTGTTGGTGAGTTTGCTAAGCCAGCGTTTCATATCGCCGCCATTGGCGATCAAAATACCGGTATTGATTTCATTAATCTTACGCTGCTCTTCACTGGCATCTTTCTGCTCAACAATGCCGGTTACGACGCCGTTTTCGCGCGTGATGCGGCCATAGCCAGTAGGGTCATGCAGAACCACCGTTAACAAACCGATCCCACCTTGCGGTTTTGCCGCACGCAGACGTTCCAGTGTTTCCACCGAAATCAGCGGCACATCACCGTAGAGCATGAGGATATCTTCGTCATCAGCGAAGAACGGTGCAGCCTGCTGCATCGCATGGCCAGTGCCCAGTTGTTCAGCTTGTAAAACCCAATTGAGTTTATCGTCAGAAAGGCGTTGTTTGAGCAGATCGCCGCCGTGTCCATACACCAGATGAACGTGGTTCGCGCCAAGAACAGTCGCAGTATCAATGACATGCTGAACCATCGCTTTCCCTGCAAGCGTATGCAGCACTTTGGGAAGATCGGAATACATGCGTGTACCTTTGCCCGCAGCAAGGATCACCACACTCATTTTTGTGTTCAACATATGCGTCCTGACTCTATTTTGGGAAAGAAGTAAACCTCTTTCACGTTGAAAATTCTACATATTTTGTAGCATGAAATGGATTGCCGACGAAACGCTCAAGTTCGGCGATTACAGGCCATTTGAAGGCTAGTTGGTGCGCAGAGTAAATCAGTTTACCGCTGAAAAATAGCGCCATTTCCTGCTGGTGCTAATTCATACAATGGGTTAGCCATTTTTTTCATCCTGAATAAAGATCGCGCAAAAACAAAACGGCGTTTTAATCATCGAAGAGTGTGACGCACAAAAAAGAAACAGCGTTTCATCTTGATGATAATGGCAGGCAATTATCAATCAGGAGAAGATAATGAATTATAAAATACCTCTGGCCCTCACCGTTTGTAGCTCGCTTATTTCCGTTCCTGCGTTGGCTGCAGCAGCCCCTGTCTGGAAAGCGATTGCTTTTGGGCAATCTACCGACATGAATTTCTCATCAAATGTGTTACCGGAAAAAATAGGGGTCAATGATGTCACCATTGCCGGTAAAAAGCTCTCTGTCACGGATGAGGCAACATTAACAAATCCGATCACCATTGAAAGCCGTGGCGGCAAAATTGCTAATTCCCACGACGGGCTAACGTTTTTTTATACCCAGCTTCCCGGTAACGAAAATTTTGTCTTACAGGCGACGATTACTGTTGAGCAGTTCGGTCCGGAAAACGGTGCAAAACCCGCCGCGCAGGAAGGTGCCGGTTTGCTGGTACGAGACGTGATAGGTACTCCGCGCCAGCAGCCGCTAAAAGAGGGTTATGAAGAGTTTCCAGCGGCATCAAACATGGTGATGAACGCCATTATGACGCAGGATAAAAAAGATAATTTTCGCGTGAAGATGCAAGCGATTACTCGCGAGGGGATCAGCCAGCCGTGGGGTAACGCCGGTGCCACGATCTCGAAACAGAGTTACCAAGAAGAGATTGATCTTCGCCAGACGCCAACCTTTCGCCTGAAATTAGAACGTACCAACGACGGCTTTATCAGCGCATGGGCGCCGCATGGCAGTGATAAATGGGTCAGTCACAGTGTACCGCGCACCGATTTAATTTCAGTGCAAAACAAGGACCACTATTACGTGGGTTTTTTTGCCTCACGTAACGCCAAAATAGTGGTCAGCGATGCCACATTGACTACCAGCAAAGCCCAGACCATCAACTCGAAGCCCTGGCAGGCTAAGCCATTGCCGGTTGTCGTACAAATAGCCTCTCCTACACAAAGCATTGGCGAAGCCTACACGGTACAGGCTCGTGCTAATTATGATGGCTTGTTCAGCGTTCGGCAGAACGAAGTGGTGATCGGTAATGAAAAACCGGTGAAAGCGGGTGAAATGTATACTCTGCCAACCCACCTTTCGGCAGAGAACACCTTTGCACTGACCTTTACGCCGACAAGCGGCAAAGAGACAACGCCCATTTCGCAGACATTCACTGTCGAAAGGGTTGCCGGAACGATGATTTCTACTCTGTATGCCGCAGCCGATGGTAAAGCAGATGGAGAAGGCACCGCTGCGGCACCACTGGATTTGCCGACCGCAATATCTCTGTTGCCGCCAGGCGGGACGATTAACCTGAAAGCCGGAGATTATGCCCGGGCAGAGATCCCACTCACCGCCAGCGGCTTGCGTGATAAACCAAAAACGCTGCAAGCCGATGGCAAAGCAGTGGTTCACGGTTTACTGGTTGATGCCAGCTACTGGCATATCAAAGGCATTGAAGTTACCGGCAAGAGCCTGCGTGTGCAGGGTAGCCATAACGTGATCGAAAAAGTGGTTGCCTGGCGTAATGACGATACCGGCATTCAAATATCTTCGCCGGAAAACATTGGTCGCGCATTGTGGGCGAGCCATAATCGCGTGATCGATGCTGAATCCTGGGGGAATGAAGATCCGGGAAAAATTAACGCTGACGGTTTCGCGGTAAAGATGCGCGTCGGTGACGGTAACCGTCTGGAGAGATGCTACTCCCATGACAACATCGATGACGGCTTTGATTTGTTTAATAAGATTGAGGATGGTGGCAACGGTGTTGTGGTGATCGAGAATTCTATTGCCAGCAACAATACCAGCAACGGTTTCAAACTGGGGGGAGAAGGGCAGCCAGTCGCGCATCAAGTGCGGAACAGCAAAGCGATT
The DNA here is from genome assembly GCF_900184035.1 of Kosakonia pseudosacchari. Taxonomy (GTDB): domain Bacteria; phylum Pseudomonadota; class Gammaproteobacteria; order Enterobacterales; family Enterobacteriaceae; genus Kosakonia; species Kosakonia pseudosacchari. The sequence goes on along the minus strand of NZ_FXWP01000014.1, from coordinate 26,709 downwards.
GGTAACCATCTGGACGGTTTCACCGACAACTTTAACCCTGGCGCACTGGTAGTAGAGAACAATATCGCTGCGGATAATCAACGTTTTAACTTTATTTTTCGTCCAAGCCCCTACGGTGATGCGTCTACTCAGGGGAAATTCATCAATAATAAATCAGTGCGCAGTGCGCCGGGTCGCTATGACGATGCAGTGGTCGGAAATATTGATGATACGAATTATTTTATTGAGAAAGGGCAGAGCGTGAACAACAAGGGGAAGGTGCTGGATAGCGGAGCAGTGCTGGCGGAACTGAAAATGTAGCCAGATGGCGCTCGCTTATCACACAACGGTAAGCGTGGCGCCACTCGGCATATCAGCAATTAATGATTGAACGTACCGAAAGAGATGTTCATGTTGCTGAAGAGAGCGATGATTTTGTTGATCAGTTTCATAATGGTTTCCCGCTTTGACTGAAGGTTATTTTCTGTGATGAACTTCACAAAAAAGAGTCTACTCCGCATTTTTTAACCGATCAATATTTTTCGTGATGTGTATCACAAAATAATAAAACACCATTTCAGTTTCATGTTTTCTGAAACGCATCCATAAAAAAAGCCAGCCTGGAAACCAGACTGGCTTTTTAACGTTCAAGCCGGTGTTACATCGCTTTTTTGGTCAACTCGATAACACGCAGTTTCGCGATGGCTTTCGCCAGCTCCGCAGACGCCTGAGCGTAATCCACGTCACCGTGAGAGCTCTTAATGTGCTCTTCTGCTTTACGCTTCGATTCCAGGGCTCGCGCTTCGTCGAGATCCTGGCCACGAATAGCGGTATCAGCCAGAACGGTCACGCTGCTCGGTTGCACTTCAAGAATGCCGCCGGACAGATAGATAAACTCTTCATGACCGAACTGTTTAACGATGCGGATCATACCAGGCTTAATGGCGGTGAGCAGCGGTGCGTGACCCGGGAAAATACCCAGTTCACCTTCACTGCCCGTTACCTGGATTTTTTCGACCAGACCAGAGAACATTTGTTGCTCTGCGCTGACGACGTCCAGGTGGTAAGTCATTGCCATATCACCCTCCGATTAAGGCGTTAAAGTTTTTTGGCTTTTTCCACTGCTTCTTCGATGGAACCAACCATGTAGAACGCCTGCTCCGGCAGGTGATCGTATTCGCCTTCCATGATGCCTTTAAAGCCACGGATGGTGTCTTTCAGGGAGACGTATTTACCCGGAGAACCGGTAAATACTTCCGCAACGAAGAACGGCTGGGACAGGAAGCGCTGGATCTTACGTGCGCGAGCTACCACCAGTTTGTCTTCTTCAGACAGCTCATCCATACCCAGGATGGCGATGATGTCTTTCAGTTCCTGATAACGTTGCAGCAGAGACTGTACGCCACGCGCGGTGTCGTAGTGTTCCTGACCCACAACCAGCGGATCCAACTGACGGCTGGTGGAATCCAGCGGGTCAACGGCCGGGTAGATACCCAGAGACGCGATCTGACGGCTCAGTACCACGGTTGCGTCAAGGTGCGCAAAGGTGGTGGCTGGTGACGGGTCAGTCAAGTCATCCGCAGGTACGTATACCGCCTGAACGGAAGTGATAGAACCGGTTTTGGTGGAGGTGATACGTTCCTGCAGAACGCCCATTTCTTCCGCCAGCGTCGGCTGGTAACCTACCGCTGATGGCATACGGCCCAGCAGTGCGGATACTTCAGTACCGGCGAGGGTATAACGGTAGATGTTGTCGACGAACAACAGAACGTCACGACCTTCGTCACGGAACTTCTCAGCCATGGTCAGACCGGTCAGCGCAACGCGCAGACGGTTTCCCGGCGGCTCGTTCATCTGGCCGTAAACCAGGGATACTTTATCCAGAACGTTAGAGTCGGTCATTTCGTGGTAGAAGTCGTTACCCTCACGAGTACGTTCACCCACGCCCGCAAACACAGAGTAACCGGAGTGCTCAATCGCGATGTTACGGATCAGCTCCATCATGTTTACGGTTTTACCTACGCCCGCACCACCGAACAGACCAACTTTACCGCCCTTGGCGAACGGACACATCAGGTCGATAACTTTGATGCCGGTTTCCAGCAGTTCCTGAGAGCTGGAGAGCTCTTCATAGGAAGGTGCAGCGCGGTGAATAGCCCAACGCTCTTCTTCACCGATGTCGCCTTTCATGTCGATCGGCTGACCGAGCACGTTCATGATACGACCCAGTGTAGCTTTACCTACCGGGACTTCGATCGGGTGCGCAAGGTCATTAACTTCCAGACCACGACGCAGACCGTCAGAAGAACCCATGGCGATGGTACGTACGATACCGCCGCCGAGCTGCTGCTGAACTTCCAGCACCAGCGTCTCGTTACCATTTTTAACCTCAAGAGCATCGTACACGCGCGGTACGGCATCCTGAGGGAATTCGACGTCAACTACGGCGCCGATTACCTGGACAATTTTTCCAGTAGCCATCATGAATCCTCTACGAATTAACCTGGTTATACCGCGGATGCACCACCGACGATTTCGGTGAGTTCCTGAGTAATGCTGGCCTGACGAGCTTTGTTGTATACCAACTGCAGCTCTTTAATCAGGCTGCCGCCATTGTCGGTCGCGGCTTTCATCGCCACCATACGTGCGGCCTGCTCGCTGGCCAGGTTTTCCACAACACCCTGGTAAACCTGAGATTCAACATAACGACGCAGGAGCGTATCCAGCAACGCTTTTGGATCAGGTTCATACAGATAATCCCAGGATTTACGCTTCAACTCTTCATCTTCTGCAGCCGGTAACGGCAGCAACTGAGTGATGGTCGGAACCTGAGACATGGTGTTGATAAATTTGTTGCTAACAATATAAAGCTTGTCGAGACGACCTTCGTCGTAGGCTTGCAACATCACTTTTACCGGGCCGATCAGTTCTGACAAGGACGGGTTATCACCCATGCCTGTCACCTGAGCGACAACGTTGCCACCTACGGAATTAAAGAAAGAGACGCCCTTAGAGCCGATCATCGCGAGTTCGCTCTGAACGCCTTTATCGGACCATGCTTTCATATCCGCCAGCAGTTTTTTGAACAGGTTAATGTTCAAACCACCGCACAGACCACGGTCGGTCGACACCACCAGGTAGCCCACGCGTTTAACGTCGCGTTCTTCCAGATAGGGGTGCTTATATTCCAGATTACCGTTTGCAAGGTGACCAATCACTTTGCGCATGGTATCTGCATAAGGACGGCTGGACGCCATGCGATCCTGCGATTTACGCATTTTGGAAGCGGCGACCATCTCCATCGCTTTAGTGATCTTCTGCGTGTTCTGGACGCTTGCGATCTTACTACGTATCTCTTTTGCGCCGGCCATGAGCTTCTCCTCAATGCCTTGCGGCCTGCCCTAAGACAAGCCGCCAGACGTTACCAGGATTGGGTTGCTTTGAAGGAATCGAGGAGGCCTTTCAGCTTGCCTTCGATTTCGTCGTTATAGCCACCGGACTGGTTGATCTCTTGCATCAGCGGAGCGTGATCACGGTCAGCGAAAGCCAACAGAGCGGCTTCGAAGCTACCGATTTTCGCCAGTTCCACATCTTCGAGGTAACCGCGCTCAGCCGCGAACAGCACCAGACCCTGTTGTGCAACAGACATAGGGGCATACTGTTTCTGTTTCAGCAGCTCGGTCACTTTCTGACCGTGGCTCAGCTGTTTACGGGTCGCCTCGTCAAGATCGGAAGCGAACTGAGAGAACGCCGCCAGTTCACGATACTGCGCCAGCGCGGTACGAATACCACCGGACAGTTTCTTGATGATCTTGGTCTGAGCTGCGCCACCCACACGAGATACGGAGATACCCGGGTTAACCGCCGGACGAATACCGGAGTTAAACAGGTTGGTTTCCAGGAAGATCTGACCATCGGTAATAGAAATTACGTTGGTCGGAACGAACGCAGAAACGTCACCCGCCTGGGTTTCGATGATCGGCAGCGCGGTCAGAGAACCGGTTTTACCTTTCACTTCACCTTTGGTGAAGTTTTCAACGTATTCAGCATTAACGCGGGATGCGCGCTCCAGCAGACGAGAGTGGAGATAGAATACGTCGCCCGGGAATGCTTCACGTCCTGGCGGACGACGGAGCAGCAGGGAAACCTGACGGTAAGCGACTGCCTGTTTGGACAGGTCATCGTATACGATCAGCGCATCTTCACCGCGGTCACGGAAGTATTCGCCCATTGCGCAACCGGCATACGGCGCCAGGTATTGCAGTGCAGCAGATTCAGAAGCGGTTGCCACAACAACGATGGTGTTGGACAGTGCGCCGTGCTCTTCCAGTTTACGAACCACGTTAGCAATGGTGGACGCTTTCTGGCCGATAGCCACGTACACACATTTGATGCCAGAATCGCGCTGGTTGATGATAGCGTCGATAGCCATCGCCGTTTTACCGGTCTGACGGTCACCGATGATCAGCTCACGCTGACCACGACCGATTGGGATCATGGCGTCAACGGATTTATAACCTGTCTGAACCGGCTGATCGACGGACTGACGATCGATAACGCCCGGTGCGATAACTTCGATCGGCGAGAAGCCATCGTTATCAACCGGACCTTTACCGTCGATCGGCGCGCCCAGGGTGTTGACCACACGACCAAGCAGGCCACGGCCAACCGGAACTTCCAGAATACGGCCAGTACACTTCACCTTCATGCCTTCGGCGAGGTCAGCGTACGGACCCATCACAACGGCACCTACGGAGTCGCGCTCCAGGTTCAGTGCGATAGCGTAACGGTTACCCGGCAGAGAAATCATCTCGCCCTGCATACAGTCGGCCAGGCCGTGGATGCGGATAACACCGTCACTTACAGAAACAATAGTACCTTCGTTGTGAGCTTCGCTCACAACACTGAACTGAGCAATGCGCTGCTTGATCAGTTCGCTGATTTCGGTGGAATTCAGTTGCATGCTCCAGTCCCCTTAAGACTGCAAGACGTCTGCAAGGCGTTCAAGACGGCCGCGTACGCTGCCATCAATGACCATATCACCCGCACGGATGATTACGCCTGCCATTACAGACTTATCGATATTGCAATTCAGCTTCACTTTGCGTGACAGACGTTTTTCCATCGCGGCGCGGATCTTCGAAAGCTGTTCTTCACTCAGTGCGGTCGCGGAAGTCACTTCGACTTCGGCAATAGCCTCGCTGGCTGCGCGTAACTGAATAAACTGCTCAAGAACATCAGGAAGCACTTTGATTCGACCATTTTCCGCCATCACCCGGATCAGGTTCTGACCTTTGTCGTCAAGTTGCTCCCCACAAACTGCGATAAACGACTTAGCGAGCGTTTCCGGTGCTAACGCGCCGGAGATAAGCTCTGCCATGTCTTCATTTTTCGTCACCTCGGCGGCGAACGCCAGCATATCCTGCCAGCGGTCAACGCTCTGAGTTTCGACGGCAAAGTCAAAAGCTGCTTTGGCGTAGGGGCGAGCTACCGTTACAAATTCAGACATCAGCCCCTCCTCCTTACAGTTCAGCGACCAGTTTATTCACGATGTCGCTGTTAGCAGCTTCATCCACGGAACGCTCGATGATTTTCTCGGCGCCGGCTACTGCCAGCAGAGCCACTTGCTTACGCAGCTCTTCGCGGGCGCGTTTGCGTTCGGCGTCAATTTCCGCCTGCGCCTGCGCCACGATTTTGGTACGTTCCTGCTCGGCTTCTGCTTTCGCCTCGTCCAGGATCTGAGAACGACGTTTGTTCGCCTGTTCAATGATTACCTGAGCTTCAGCTTTCGCTTTTTTCAGCTGGTCGGTCGCATTGGCCTGTGCAAGGTCAAGGTCCTTTTTAGCTCGTTCTGCGGAAGCAAGACCGTCAGCAATTTCTTTCTGACGTTTTTCGATGGCTGCCATTAACGGCGGCCATACGTACTTCATGCAGAACAGAACGAACAGGACAAACGCGATGGCCTGGCCGAGGATTGTTGCGTTTAGATTCACAGCACAATGCCTCTTATCTGGTTAACGTTCTAAACAATTGCTTGAAAAGCAACCCTCACTACGCGACAGCAAACATCACGTACAGACCCAGACCCACAGCGATCATCGGGATAGCATCCACCAGACCCATTACGATAAAGAACTGAGTACGCAGCAGAGGAATCAGATCCGGCTGACGCGCAGCGCCTTCCAGGAATTTACCCCCGAGGATGCCGATACCGATCGCAGCACCGATTGCCGCCAGACCCATCATCACAGCGGCAGCCAAGTACAGCAGATCCATATTCAGGTTTTCCATGACAGTCTCCAGTTTGTTTCAGTTAAAACGTAGTAGTGTTGTTAAAAATCAGTGCTCTTCGGATGCCATCGACAGATAGACAATCGTCAGAACCATGAAGATAAAGGCTTGCAGCGTAATGATCAGGATGTGGAAAATGGCCCATGGCACATTCAGAACCCACTGTGACCACCACGGCAGAAGACCCGCGATCAGAATGAAAATCAACTCACCCGCGTACATGTTGCCGAACAGTCGCAGACCGAGTGAAACCGGTTTGGACAGCAGGCTCACGCCCTCAAGGATAAGGTTTACCGGAATAAATACCGGATGGTTGAACGGCTGGAGAGTCAGCTCTTTAGCGAAACCGCCAATACCCTTCATTTTGATGCTGTAGAACAGAATCAGGATAAATACGCCCAGCGCCATCGACAGGGTGATGTTGACGTCAGCAGACGGCACCACGCGCAGTGCAGGCAGACCCAGGACGTGCTCGCCAATCCACGGAAGGAAGTCGATAGGCAAAAGATCCATCAGGTTCATCAGGAATACCCAGACGAAAATCGTCAGGGCCAGTGGCGCGATAAGCTTGCTTTTGCCGTGGTACATGTCTTTGACGCTACCATGAACAAAACCAATCACCAGCTCAATCGCCGTCTGGAATTTCCCTGGGACACCGCTGGTGGCTTTTTTCGCTACACTACGGAACATCACCAGGAACAACAGACCCAGAACCACTGAGAAAAACATGGAGTCGATATTCAGCGTCCAGAAAGTGGCCGGGGGGTTATGCGGATCCACCAGTGAGAAGGTACGCAGGTCAATCTGAAGGTTATTCAGATGGTGACCGATGTACTCCTGCGGTGTTGAGTATTCTCCTGCAGACATGATGCCTCTTACCCTTTGTTGTTAATTACAGCAGGTGCCAGTATCTGAACTACCAGCACCGAAACCCACGTGACTATCAGCGGCAAAAAAGCCACCTTGAAAACCGCCAGCGCCACCACCAGTAACACGAATGTCATCAACACCTTGAGCGCTTCACCGAAGGCGAAGGTCCAGGCCACGCGGCCTTTAGCGGGTGTATGCGCCTGATGACGCCAGGCAAAAATCATAAACAACATATTCGGCAGCAAGACTGCCATACCTCCGCACACGGCGGAAATGCCCCAGAAGGGGTCTTTGAGGCTAAACAGCAATCCACTTGCCATTACTGCCAGAAACTGAATAAGCAGAAGCCTGCGAGCAACGTTTCGACTATAGAGCGACACAGACATTGCGTTTCTTAACTCCTGCTCCCTTTGAGGTATGCCGCGTGTCGTATAAAACGTTCTTTGAGGCCCGGAGTCAAGCATCAAAAAGCGGTCAAATTATACGGTGCGGCCTCGTGATTTCAAACAATAAGTAGCGAAAAGGTGAATAAATGTTTAAATATTTTTCCCAAGGGCTATTTTTAAACTTTTGCAGAAACTGTGAACCTTCGGGCAAAAGTGCAAATAACGCGAAATTCCTGATGGTAAAGCGTGCACTCGGTCACAAAATAAACATTTATGCACCCACCCTATTTATCGCAGCAGGAATTTGATACTTTTCATCTTTCTGATATTTAAGCCGATTTATCACAACTCTTTTTAAAACACTCACATCTACTATAAAAACGATTTATTGACATTTTTAATAATTATTTAACATGAATATTTCGTTATCGAAGCCGATTTTTAGCGGACTGATATTTTCACAGTTGATTATTTTACGCGGTAATAAAATTCTCATCGTTAAATGTCAGAAAAATCCTGGTAAAAATACGGTTAAATGTAACCGAACGTATCATCGTTTTTAATGTCGTTTTTTAACATCGCAGCAACCGCACGAATGATACATTTTTTGATAAAAATTAAACTTTATTTGCTTTAACGACGACCAAATGACGCTCACCATCGAGGTGCGGAACATGCAGTTTAATAATAGTTTCTACACACAAATCAGCAGGTAACAGCGCGATTTCCTCTTCCGGCACTAAACCTTTTAACGCATAGAAACGCCCTTCTTCGCCAGGTAAATGTCGGCACCAGCTCACCATGTCGTTCAGCGAAGCAAAAGCGCGGCTAATAACGCCGTCAAATGGCGGTTCTGCCGGGAAATCTTCGACACGACTCTGCACCGGTTCGATATTGCTCAGTTTCAATTCATGCTGAACCTGGCGTAAAAACCGTACCCGTTTGCCAAGGCTGTCGAGCAAAGTGAAGTGCGATTCAGGACGTACGATAGACAACGGAATGCCAGGCAATCCGGGGCCAGTCCCGACGTCAATAAAGCGTGAACCTTGCAGGTAAGGCGCAACCACAACGCTGTCGAGGATATGGCGGATCAGCATCTCGTTGGGATCACGTACGGAAGTCAGGTTGTACGCTTTGTTCCATTTGTGCAGCAGTTCGACGTAAGCCACCAGTTGTTGTTGCTGGTGATCGGACAACGAAATACCTGCTTCATCGAGCAGACGAGAGAGTTTGTTAAGCACGGTGGTTACCTGTGGAATTAAAATGCCCGGTAAGAACCGGGCAGATAAGTGAAATTAGGCGCTACGGCGCAGCATACCTTGTTTTTTCAGCCACACCAGCAGAATGGAGATCGCCGCCGGGGTGATCCCGGAGATACGCGATGCCTGGCCAATAGACGACGGTTTGTGATCGTTAAGTTTGGCGATCACTTCATTGGACAAACCGTTCACTTGCCGATAATCCAGCGTTGCTGGCAGGAGCGTGTTCTCATTGCGCTGCTGTTTTTCGATCTCATCCTGCTGACGCGCGATGTACCCCTCGTATTTCACCTGGATTTCCACCTGCTCGGCAGCTTGTTGATCGTCCAGGCCCGGTGCGAACGGCGCCAACTGAACCAGTTGCTCGTAGGTCATCTCAGGACGACGCAGCAGATCTTCGCCGCTGGCTTCGCGCGACAACGGTGCGGTCAGATGTTCGTTGACCGCAGGCGCATGTTCAGAGGCTGGTGATACCCATTGAGATTTCAGGCGCTGACGCTCACGCTCGATAGTCTCCAGTTTTTCGTTAAAGCGCGCCCAACGTTCGTCATCCACCAGACCCAGTTCACGCCCCGCTTCCGTCAGGCGCAGATCGGCGTTGTCTTCGCGCAGCATCAGGCGATATTCCGCACGGGAGGTAAACATGCGGTACGGTTCTTTCGTACCCAGGGTACAGAGATCGTCCACCAGTACGCCGAGGTAAGCCTGATCGCGGCGCGGCGCCCAGCCCTCTTTTTCGGCAGAGAAGCGCGCAGCGTTAAGCCCCGCCAGCAGCCCCTGGGCCGCAGCTTCTTCATACCCGGTGGTGCCGTTAATCTGGCCGGCAAAGAACAGACCCTGAATAAATTTGCTTTCAAGCGTAGGTTTCAGGTCGCGCGGATCGAAGAAGTCGTACTCAATGGCGTAGCCAGGGCGAACAATCTTCGCGTTTTCCATCCCCTGCATGGAGCGAACAATTTGCATCTGCACATCGAACGGCAGGCTGGTGGAGATACCGTTCGGGTAAATTTCGTTTGAAGTCAGTCCTTCCGGTTCAAGGAAGATCTGGTGCTGGTTGCGATCGGCAAAGCGCATCACTTTATCTTCGATCGACGGGCAGTAGCGCGGGCCGATCCCTTCGATAACCCCGGCGTACATCGGGCTGCGATCAAGGTTGTTGCGGATCACATCGTGGGTTTTTTCATTGGTATGCGTGACGTAGCACGGCACCTGACGTGGGTGCTGCGCAGCGTTGCCCATAAACGAGAACACCGGCATCGGGTTATCGCCATGTTGCTGGGCCAGGACGCTGAAATCGATGGTGCGTGCGTCAATACGCGGCGGTGTCCCGGTTTTCAGGCGGCTGACGCGCAGCGGCAGTTCGCGCAGACGACGCGACAGCGGAATGGATGGCGGATCGCCCGCACGACCACCGCTGTAGTTATCAAGGCCAATATGGATTTTGCCATCGAGGAATGTCCCCACGGTCAGCACGACCGCTTTCGCACGGAATTTGAGCCCCATCTGGGTCACGGCACCAACTACCCGATCGTTTTCGACAATCAGATCTTCAACCGCCTGCTGGAAGATCATCAGGTTCGGTTGGTTTTCAAGCGCTGTGCGCACTGCCTGACGGTAAAGCACGCGGTCTGCCTGTGCACGTGTCGCGCGCACTGCCGGACCTTTGCTGGCGTTTAGTATCCTAAACTGAATACCTGCCTGATCGATCGCCTTTGCCATCAGCCCGCCAAGCGCATCCACTTCTTTTACCAGGTGTCCTTTCCCAATACCGCCGATCGCCGGGTTGCAGCTCATCTGCCCCAGCGTGTCGATATTGTGTGTCAAAAGCAGGGTCTGCTGACCCATACGCGCTGCGGCCATTGCGGCCTCAGTGCCTGCATGACCCCCGCCAATGATAATGACGTCAAAAGGATCCGGATAAAACATGGTGGTATGCCTCGCCTGAGCGGTTAGAAATTGGATTGAAGCCTGGGCCGTGGATTCTACTCAACTTTAGTCCAGTGAGAAAGGATCGGATCCCGGCTATTAAAAAGAAGATCTTTTATATGTAGAGATCTGTTCTATTGTGATCTCTTATTAGGAGCGACAGGTACTGTGGATAACCCGGATCATCACTTTAAGATCAATTCATTAGGCAGGATCATTAGCTGTGAATGATCGGTGATCCTGAACCGTATAAGCTGGGATCAGAATGGCTAGTTATACACAAGTCAAAAACTGAACTGCAGTTGTTAATGGGATAACTACCGGTTGATCAGTGCTTTTAAGCATAGTTATCCACATCTGATCGCACGATCTTTAATCGTTATTGAGTGAATTTTTCCAGGATCCCAGCCATTCTTCCGCTGGATCTTCCGGAATATCGTGATCAAGGATGTTGATCTTCAGCGTTTCGCCGATCTGTTTTGCACCACACGCCTTTAATGACGCTTCCAGTTTTTCGATCGCCTGACAGAAGGTGTCATATTCACGACTACCGATACCGATAGCGCCAAAACGTACCTGGGACAGATCCGGCTTTTGCTCATTCAAATCATCTAAAAACGGTTGCAGGTTTTCGGGCAGATCGCCCGCACCATGGGTGGAACTGACCACCAGCCAGGTGCCCTGCAAAACAAGATCCTCTAAAAGCGGGCCGTGCAGCGTCTCGGTACTGAAACCCGCGTCTTCCAGCTTTTCCGCCAGATGTTCCGCCACGTATTCCGCGCCGCCAAGAGTACTGCCGCTAATAAGAGTGATGTCTGCCATGAAGCCCGCTCCGTTTTACTCGCCATTCGGCGATAAATAGGGGGGCATTGTACGCTGTGAATGGGCTGGGATCTACCTGTGGACAATACGGGTATTATTTGAGGATGAAAACGCCCGGTTAAGGGCGGATCGTACGCATGATCGGGTTTTGCAGGGAGATTAGCGTCTCCGTGGACTGAATTTCATCAATAGTTTGGATCTTGTTGATAAGTACCTGCTGCAAGGCGTCTATGGATCGACACATCACCTTAATAAAGATGCTGTAGTGACCGGTGGTGTAATAAGCCTCGGTCACCTCTTCCAGACTTTCCAGCTTCGCCAGCGCGGAGGGGTAATCTTTGGCGCTTTTCAAAATGATGCCGATAAAGCAGCAGACGTCATATCCCAATTGTTTTGGGCTTACGTCAATGCGCGCACCGGTAATGATCCCTGCTTGCTTCATTTTCTCCACGCGTACGTGAATGGTGCCAGGGCTGACACCAAACTGTTTGGCCAGTTCGGCGTATGCAGTACGCGCATTCGCCATCAACGCGTCGAGGATGCCGCGGTCCAGATTATCGATCTGATAATTTTCCATAGGATTTTCTTATTAAGAATAATGAATATTTCTATTTTAGCTTGCTGTATTGACGAATCAAAAGCGTTACCGGCTTTTTAATTGTGAATTATTGAGTTATTGCGATGTTTTATTGCTTAATGAATAGCAACAGGACACAGGAGTGACATAATGAAAACCGCTTACATCGCAAAACAACGCCAGATTGCTTTCGTGAAATCTTTTTTCTCTCGCCAGCTGGAGGAGAAACTGGGCCTGATTGAAGTTCAGGCGCCGATCCTTAGCCGTGTGGGTGATGGCACGCAAGATAACCTGTCGGGGTGTGAAAAAGCGGTACAGGTCAATGTGAAAACGCTGCCGGATGCCCGTTTCGAAGTGGTGCATTCACTGGCTAAATGGAAACGCCAGACGCTGGGCCAGCATGACTTCAGTGCTGGTGAAGGGCTATACACGCACATGAAAGCCCTGCGCCCGGATGAAGATCGCCTTTCTTCTATTCACTCCGTTTATGTGGATCAGTGGGACTGGGAACGTGTGTTGGGTGACGATCAGCGTCAGCTGGCAACCTTAAAAAGCACCGTTGAGGCGATCTGGTCAGGGATCAAAGAGACTGAAGCTGCCGTTAGCGAGCGATTTGGCCTGGTACCGTTCCTGCCAGAACAGATCCACTTTGTACATAGCGAAACGCTGCTTAGCCGCTTTCCGCATCTCGATGCCAAAGGGCGCGAGAGAGCGATCGCGAAAGAGCTGGGCGCAGTGTTCCTGATGGGCATTGGCGGCAAACTTAGCGACGGCAAGCGCCATGATGTGCGTGCGCCGGATTACGATGACTGGAGTACGCCGGCGGAAACGGGTTTCAGCGGTCTGAACGGCGATATTCTGGTGTGGAACCCGGTACTGGAAGACGCGCTGGAACTGTCGTCGATGGGCATTCGCGTTGATGCCGACGCCTTAAAACGGCAGTTGAAGCTGACCGGTGATGAAGATCGCTTACAGCTGGAGTGGCACCAGGCGCTGCTGCGCGGTGAGATGCCACAAACGATCGGCGGCGGGATCGGTCAATCGCGTCTTACCATGCTGCTGCTGCAATTACCGCACATCGGGCAAGTGCAGTGCGGCGTGTGGCCTGCGCATGTTCGCGAGCAGGTTTCCGGCCTGCTTTAACGCCGCCAGCGCCGTAACAGGCGGCTGCGCATCCCGGTATCAAAGCGCCAGATATGGTCGAAGATACGCATGATGCCGGGCTTGCCGTGCGACGACATCGCCACGGCGTGAAAGCGATGCTGATGAACCTGTTGCAGCTCTTTCACTTTATTAACGACATCGTCCGGCAGGCGCTGGGCGATAAAATCAGAAATCACCACCGCGTCCGCGTCATACCACTCTCCGCCCTGCATCCGTTCGATGATCGCGCGAAAACAGCTCGCCAGATCGGTGCCACCGCGAAAGCGCTGGCTGAGAAAACGGATCGCCTGCTCCAGCCCCTGCGCACTGGTAAGTTCATAGCGCACCACTTCGCTGGAAAACAGCATAATAAAACAGCGTCGTTTGTCCGCCAGTGCCACACGCATCAGTGCGAGGCAGAACGCTTTGGCGCACTGTTCGTTGAAACCGCCCATGGAACCGGATGTATCGACACAGACGATAAAGGGGCCGCGCGGTTGCTGGTCAAAATCCTGGTGAACAACCGGGCGTTCTGTCACTTTTTCCCGCCAGGCATCGCCATGCAGGCGGTAAGTCAGCAACTGCTTTTCCACCAGCCGCCGGTAAAACTCGTACTCCAGTTCGGTGATACCCAGCGTCGCCAGTTCCGGCGGCAATAAGCGCAGAATATCGTCGCTCTGATGCAGCCCGTCAACCTGCTCCGGTACGATAGCCGGTTCGCGCACCAGGGTGCGGAAGGTTTCCATTGGCGCATCTTTTCGCGGCACCGACCTGGCTTCCCGTGAGCGGCCAAGTTGTTCCGCGAGCTGCTGGAGTTCCGGTTGTTCTTTGAGAAAATCACCATACTTAACGATCAACTGATAATCACCGCGTTTAAGCTGACCGGCGCTCATATCCCATAGCCTGCCTGCGGCGTTTTCATTTTCGATCAGCACCGGCTCTAACTGGCCGCTGAGCGTCATGCGTTCCTGCACTTCACTGAGCAATTGCTCGCGCTCTTCTTCCAGTAACTGCTGGTTGAAAGCGGTGGTTTGTACCACCAGACTCAACCGCCAGCGTTGCAAAAACAGAGTATGCAGCGCGGGCGTAAAGACCGGGTTATCGGCAACCATTTGCCTCGCTTGTGTTGCGAAAGGCGAGCGCAGCTTATCCAGCAAAGCCAGAATTTGTGGCAACTGAACAGTAAATTGCGACGTTGAAAGCAGCTGACTTTGCTGGTAGCTCAACACTTCTTGCGCCAGCTCTGGCGGCACTTCACTCTCTTTGAGGTGCTTTTTTAGCGCTTCACGCCAGCGCGGAACATCCTCAGTGATGGCGTGTTTGAGTTTGGGAAATTTTTCGAAAAACAGCGCCAGTTGCGGGGACGCCAGCAGCAGAACTATCAGTTCTTCAACCAACGCCTCCTCACTGATAGTGAGCATTACATTGAGTGTTTCCAGCGTTAGCATTGCCGCGCCTGTTGGATCTGCGCTCTGACATCCTGCAGGCTGGCTTCAATGCGACCTAACCAGTCGGCGGCAATAAACAGGCATTTTTGCTGCTCGCTAAAACGGGTGTGCTGCTGGTGCCAGGTGTTGTCCAGCGCTTCCAGTTGTTGCTTGATCTCTTCCGGCACATTTTCTGAGGTACTGCCACCGGGCAGGGCAAGACGCGATCCTTGCAGACTGACGTCGCGGATCAACAGATGCAGGCTGGCATCCACTTCCAGATTCAGTACTTGCGCAAAACCAATGCCGTTAAGTTTGCCGCGGATCTCACCGCCTTTCGCCAGCCACTGCTCCAGCGCGCTGCGTTCAAGGGTGACGTGAATAACCTGCAAATCATGCAATTTTAACGGCTTTTGCAAGAGGAGTGTCAGCACCGGTTCGGTTACATCGGCGGGTAAATCGTAATGAGGGCGTCGGCTGAACATCCCGCCCTGGCGGCTCACTTTAAGCGCCGTTTTGTCGCTTTGCTGTTGCTGAAGTTGCAGGTGGCGCTGCGAAATAGTGGTGAGCTGCGCGAGCATCGATTGTTGTTGCCAGGCGTGCCCGGTCATCAAAATTTCCAGTTGTTGTTGCAGCAGGCGCATGCCTTCAGCGTCGTGCCACAGACAATCTTTCAGCAAGATTAAATCAATCGGCGCGACCGCATCGCGGCCACTGAAAAAGGCGCTGGACTGCAACAGGCGGATGGCCTTTTTCCAGCGACGATCGGAAACATACGGCGCGCTCGGCAATGCATCAAGCTGCTGGCGCAACGTATAGATAAGCTCAAAAACATTATCCGGTAGTTTGACCTTGCTGATCTCCTGTTGCCAGCTGGCGTACTCGTCATCAGTGATTTGCAACTCCGCAGGCACCGGGTTGTCGTTCTCATCCTGCTGGCTAATCAGCATCGAGCGGAAGTTGCCCTTCTCCTGCACTTTGTCGAGCCACAGGCGAATCAACATGCGGTCATACAGCGCTTCAAGGCTGCTATCCGCTTCCGGCAGTTCGTTAGAGGCGGCCACCAGCAAGCGCATGGGGATTTTCTCTTCGCTGGCACCATTGCGAAAACGTCGTTCGTTAATCGCGGTCAGCAGCGTGTTGAGAATGGCCGGACCTGCTTTCCAGATTTCATCCAGAAAGACAATTTCAGCTTCCGGTAAATAGCCGCTGGTTAAGCGCTCGTAGCGCCCTTCATCTTTTAATGCCTGGATGGAAAGCGGGCCAAACACCTCTTCCGGCGTCGAGAAACGGGTCATCAAATATTCAAAAGCGCGGGCATGTTTGAAGGCAAATTTCAGACGGCGAGCAATCAGGCTTTTGGCAATGCCCGGCGGGCCAAGAAGAAACACACTCTCACCGCTTAGTGCCGCCAGCAAACACAGGCGAATGGCGTGGCTGCGCTCAAAAAGCCCTTTTTCCAGCGCGCTGCTCAAGCGGGAAATTCTTTCTGCTAATAAATGTGAGTGAGCCATAATAGATTTGCGTCCTTTCGCCGTGTTATCCGGCTTGCAAAAGCGAGTATAGACGTTCCTGAAAGGGCTTGTAATAGACTGAAGAACGGCTTTATTTTCTTTGCGCCAGATTAATGTGGCCGCATTTAGGGGTACGATTTCACAAATAATCGTGCATACTGTGCGCTTTTTGTGGGCCAAGGGACTAAGCACACATTTTGGCATTCAATCAAAAGATTAGTCTATGAGCACTGATAATAAGCAATCATTACCTGCGGTTACGCTTGCGGCGATTGGGGTTGTCTACGGTGATATCGGCACCAGCCCACTTTATACACTTCGTGAATGTTTGTCTGGTCAGTTTGGTTTTGGCGTTGAGCGCGATGCTGTGTTCGGCTTTTTGTCGCTCATCTTCTGGCTGCTGATTTTTGTCGTCTCCATTAAGTACCTGACCTTCGTCATGCGGGCGGATAACGCCGGTGAAGGCGGGATCTTAACGTTGATGTCGCTGGCCGGGCGCAATACCTCCGCAAGGATGACCTCGGTGCTGGTGATCATGGGGCTGATTGGCGGCAGCTTCTTTTATGGCGAGGTGGTGATAACCCCCGCGATTTCGGTGATGTCGGCAATAGAGGGGCTGGAAATTATCGCGCCTTCGCTCGACGACTGGATTGTGCCGCTGTCGATTGTGGTGTTAACCCTGCTGTTCGCGATTCAAAAACACGGTACAGGCCTTGTGGGGAAGCTGTTTGCGCCCATTATGCTGGCGTGGTTTTTGATTCTCGCGGTGCTCGGCGCACGTAGTATTATTGCCAACCCTGAAGTATTGCAGGCACTGAACCCGATGTGGGCGGTGAATTTCTTCCTGCAATATAAAGCTATCTCCTTTGTGGCGCTGGGTGCGGTCGTGCTCTCTATCACCGGGGTGGAAGCACTGTATGCGGATATGGGGCACTTCGGTAAGCTGCCGATCCGCGTGGCGTGGTTTATTGTGGTATTGCCGTCGCTGGTGCTGAACTACTTTGGTCAGGGCGCGTTATTGCTGAAAACGCCGGAAGCGATTAAAAACCCCTTCTTCCTGCTTGCGCCTGAATGGGCGCTGATCCCGATGCTGATTATTGCCACGCTGGCGACGGTGATTGCCTCGCAGGCGGTGATTTCCGGCGTGTTCTCCCTGACGCGCCAGGCCGTACGTCTGGGTTATCTGGCACCGATGCGTATCATCCATACCTCGGAGATGGAATCCGGGCAGATCTATATCCCGTTCATTAACTGGCTGCTTTACTTTGCGGTGGTGCTGGTGATTGTCAGCTTTGAGCACTCCAGTAACCTGGCGGCGGCATATGGCATCGCCGTGACCGGCACCATGGTGCTGACCTCGATTCTCTCCACCACGGTGGCACGCAAAAACTGGCACTGGAACAAAGTGCTGGTGGGGCTGCTTCTGCTCTTATTCCTCTCTATCGATGTGCCGCTGTTCTCGGCGAACCTCGACAAAATCGTCTCCGGTGGTTGGTTGCCATTAACCCTTGGGCTGGTGATGTTCATGGTGATGACGACCTGGAAGAGCGAGCGTTTCCGTCTGCTGCGCCGTATGCATGAACATGGTAACTCTCTGGAGGCAATGATTGCCTCGCTGGAGAAATCACCGCCGGTGCGCGTACCGGGAACCGCGGTTTATATGTCGCGTGCACTGAATGTTATCCCGTTCGCGATGATGCATAACCTGAAGCACAACAAGGTGCTGCATGAGCGCGTGATCCTGCTGACGCTGCGTACTGAAGATGCGCCGTATGTGCACAATGTGCGCCGCGTACAGATTGAGCAATTGTCGCCAACCTTCTGGCGTGTGGTGGCGAGCTATGGCTGGCGCGAAACGCCGAACGTGGAAGAAGTGTTCCACCGCTGCGGGCTGGAAGGGCTGAACTGTCGCATGATGGAAACCTCGTTCTTTATGTCGCATGAATCGTTGATTCTGGGTAAACGCCCCTGGTATTTGCGTCTGCGCGGGAAGCTTTATCTGGTACTGCAGCGTAACGCGCTGCGCGCACCAGACCAGTTTGAGATCCCGCCAAACCGGGTGATAGAGCTGGGAACGCAGGTCGAAATTTAATGCTAACAAAACCCCTCTTTATGAGGGGTTTTTGCTATTAATTACTGGCTATTTCACTTAAAACAGGAAAGCTGTTTTTTTCATCAATTCGACAAGCGAAACGTTTCGATATCGATCACACTTCTGTAACGGCAAGATAGTTTTCTGCACATTCTTCGTACTACACTGCAATACAGCGAAACGTTTCGCTGATGGAGCATAAAAAATGAAAAAAGGTCGTGTGCTGAACGCTGACATCTCGTCAGTCATCTCTCGTCTTGGTCATACTGATTCGCTGGTGGTGTGTGATGCCGGGTTGCCGGTACCGCGTAACACCCAACGCATTGATATGGCACTCACTCAAGGCGTGCCTTCCTTTATGCAAGTACTGGAAGTGGTGACGGCGGAAATGCAGGTTGAGTCCGCGATTATCGCCTCGGAGATTAAGCAGCATAATCCGCAGCTCCATGAAACGTTGCTCAAGCATATTGAGCAGCTGCAAAAACACCAGGGAAATAACATCGATGTGCGGTACGTTACGCACGAGCAATTTAAAAAACACACCGCGGACAGTCATGCGGTGATTCGCAGCGGGGAGTGTTCCCCGTTTGCGAATATCATTCTCTGTGCTGGCGTGACCTTCTGAGGCCATCATGGACGCGTTACTACAACTCAAAGGCATTGATAAAGCCTTTCCCGGCGTAAAAGCCCTCTCCGGCGCGGCGCTAAATGTTTACCCTGGCCGCGTGATGGCGCTGGTGGGTGAAAACGGTGCCGGCAAATCAACGATGATGAAAGTGCTGACGGGCATCTACACCCGTGACGCCGGTTCGCTGCTGTGGTTAGGCAAAGAGACCACGTTCAGCGGGCCGAAATCCTCCCAGGAAGCCGGTATTGGCATCATTCACCAGGAACTGAACCTGATCCCGCAACTCACCATCGCCGAGAACATCTTCCTTGGCCGTGAGTTTGTGAATCGCTTTGGCAAAATCGACTGGAAAAAGATGTTTGCCGAAGCGGACAAACTGCTGGCGAAGCTGAATCTGCGCTTTAACAGCGAGCGGCTGGTCGGCGAACTGTCGATTGGCGATCAGCAGATGGTCGAAATCGCCAAAGTGATGAGCTACGAATCGCAGGTCATCATTATGGATGAGCCAACCGATGCCCTGACCGATACCGAAACCGAATCGCTGTTCCGTGTTATTCGCGAGCTGAAATCGCAGGGGCGCGGCATCGTCTATATTTCTCACCGCATGAAAGAGATCTTCGAGATTTGCGATGACGTGACCGTCTTTCGTGACGGGCAATTTATCGCCGAGCGCGAAGTGGCCACGCTGACCGAAGATACGCTGATTGAAATGATGGTTGGCCGCAAACTGGAAGATCAATATCCGCGGCTGGATAAAGCGCCGGGCGAGATCCGCCTTTCCGTCGATAATCTGTGCGGGCCGGGTGTGGAAAACGTCAGTTTCACGTTGCGTAAAGGCGAGATCCTGGGCGTGGCCGGGCTGATGGGCGCGGGGCGCACTGAACTGATGAAAGTGCTGTATGGCGCGCTGCCGCGCACCAGCGGTTATGTGACGCTCGACGGCCATGAAGTCATAACCCGCTCACCGCAGGACGGTCTGGCAAACGGTATTGTTTATATTTCGGAAGACCGCAAGCGTGACGGGCTGGTCCTCGGCATGTCGGTGAAAGAGAACATGTCGCTGACTGCGCTGCGTTACTTCAGCCATGCGGGCGGTACGCTGAAACACAAAGATGAGCAGCAGGCGGTAAGTGATTTTATTCGTCTGTTTAATGTGAAAACGCCTTCTATGGAGCAGGCCATTGGTTTGCTCTCCGGTGGGAACCAGCAAAAAGTGGCGATCGCGCGCGGTTTGATGACGCGGCCGAAAGTGCTGATCCTCGACGAGCCGACGCGTGGTGTCGATGTTGGGGCGAAAAAAGAGATTTATCAATTAATTAACCAGTTTAAGGCCGATGGCCTGAGCATCATTCTTGTCTCCTCCGAAATGCCGGAAGTGCTGGGCATGAGCGATCGCATAATGGTGATGCATGAAGGGCATCTCGGCGGGGAATTCACGCGCGAGCAGGCCACTCAGGAAGTGTTGATGGCTGCCGCTGTGGGCAAGCTTAATCGTGTGAATCAGGAGTAAAAAAGATGACTACCCAGGCTGTTTCTGGTCGCCGTTATTTCACCAAAGCATGGTTGATGGAACAAAAATCGTTGATTGCCCTGCTGGTGCTGATTGCGATTGTCTCGACCATGAGCCCGAACTTTTTTACCGTCAATAACCTGTTAAACATCCTGCAACAGACCTCAGTGAACGCCATTATGGCGGTCGGTATGACGCTGGTTATTTTAACGTCGGGAATCGATCTGTCCGTCGGTTCTCTGTTAGCGCTCACCGGCGCGGTTGCCGCCTCGCTGGTGGGAATGGAAGTTAACGCGCTGGTGGCGGTTTTCGGCGCGCTGGCGCTCGGCGCGGCGGTTGGCGCACTGACCGGTACGATTGTCGCGAAAGGCCGCGTACAGGCGTTTATCGCCACGCTGGTGATGATGCTGCTGCTGCGCGGTGTGACGCTGGTTTATACCAACGGTAGCCCGATCAACACCGGCTTTACCGATAACGCTGACGTATTTGGCTGGTTCGGTATTGGTCGCCCGTTCGGCATTCCGACGCCGGTGTGGCTGATGGCCGTCGTCTTTATCGCGGCGTGGTATCTGTTGCATCACACCCGTTTGGGTCGTTATATCTATGCGTTAGGCGGTAACGAGGCCGCAACGCGCTTGTCCGGTATCAGCGTTGATAAAGTTAAAGTTATCGTTTACTCCCTGTGCGGCCTTCTGGCCTCGCTGGCGGGCATTATTGAAGTGGCGCGTCTTTCCTCGGCGCAACCTACTGCGGGAGCAGGTTATGAGCTGGATGCTATCGCTGCGGTTGTTTTGGGTGGGACCAGTCTCGCAGGTGGCAAAGGACGTATTGTCGGTACACTAATCGGCGCACTGATCCTTGGCTTCCTCAATAATGGATTGAATTTGTTGAGCGTTTCCTCCTATTACCAGATGATCGTTAAAGCAGTGGTGATTCTGCTCGCGGTGCTGGTAGACAACAAAAAGCAGTAATTACCTACACAACAGGACTCATGAAAATGAACATGAAAAAACTGGCCACTCTGGTTTCTGCTGTTGCACTGAGCGCCACCGTAAGCGCAAACGCGATGGCGAAAGACTCTATTGCTCTGGTGATTTCCACGCTGAACAACCCGTTCTTTGTTTCCCTGAAGGATGGCGCGCAGAAAGAAGCGGACAAACTGGGTTATGACCTGGTGGTGCTGGACTCGCAAAACAACCCGGCGAAAGAGCTGGCGAACGTGCAGGACCTGACCGTGCGCGGCACCAAATTGCTGCTGATCAACCCGACCGATTCCGACGCTGTAGGTAACGCTGTGAAAATGGCAAACCAGGCGAAAATCCCGGTGATCACCCTTGACCGTGTGGCTTCCAGCGGTGAAGTGGTAAGCCATATCGCTTCTGATAACGTGCTCGGCGGCAAAATTGCCGGGGATTACATTGCTAAGAAAGCGGGCGAAGGCGCGAAAGTGATTGAACTGGCGGGTATTGCCGGGACGTCCGCTGCGCGTGAACGTGGTGAAGGCTTCCAGCAGGCAGTTGCTGCGCACAAATTTAACGTACTGGCCAGCCAGCCGGCTGACTTCGACCGCACTAAAGGCCTGAACGTCATGCAGAACCTGCTGACCGCGCATCCGGATGTGCAGGCTGTTTTCGCGCAGAACGACGAAATGGCGCTGGGTGCGCTGCGCGCACTGCAAACCGCCGGTAAATCCGACGTCATGGTTGTTGGTTTCGACGGTACGCCAGACGGCGTGAAAGCGGTTAACGACGGTAAACTGGCGGCGACTATCGCTCAGTTGCCGGAGCAGATCGGCGCGAAAGGCGTGGATACCGCAGACAAAGTGCTGAAAGGTGAAAAAGTCTACGCCAAAAACCCGGTTGATCTGAAGCTGGTGGTTAAGCAGTAATTCGTCATTCTGGTGGAGGGCAAACACCTTTCACCTGAGGGACAATGCAAAAAAGAAAAGCATGGCACGCGCCACCGAAAGGTGGCGCATTTTACGGACAAGCTCATCATGAAAACCGCAGGCAAACTCGTTGTCCTTGGCAGTATCAATGCCGATCACATTCTTAACCTTGAATCTTTCCCGACACCGGGCGAAACCGTGACGGGCAGCCAGTATCAGGTGGCTTTTGGCGGTAAAGGGGCAAACCAGGCGGTAGCCGCCGGGCGTAGCGGTGCGGATATTGCGTTTATCGCCTGTACCGGCGATGACGATACCGGTGCGCGCGTACGTAAACAGCTTGAGAGCGACAATATTGATGTTGCTCCAGTGAGCGTGGTTGCGGGCGAATCCACAGGTGTTGCGCTGATTTTCGTTAACGGTGAAGGTGAGAATGTTATCGGTATTCATGCGGGAGCGAATGCGGCGCTCTCAATTGATCGCGTCAACGCGCAGCATGATCTGATCGCGCAGGCTTCTGCACTGTTAATGCAGCTGGAATCACCGGTTGAGAGTGTACTGGCTGCGGCGCGTATTGCGCATCAAAACAATACCATTGTGGCGCTGAATCCGGCTCCGGCGCGCGAGCTTTCCGATGAACTGCTGGCGCTGGTGGATATCATCACGCCGAACGAGACCGAAGCGGAAAAACTCACCGGCATTAAGGTAGCCAGCGACGAAGACGCCGCGCGGGCTGCGCAGGCGCTGCACGCCAAAGGTATTAACACGGTGATTATTACTCTCGGTAGCCGTGGTGTGTGGACCAGCGTTAATGGCGAAGGCAAACGGGTACCGGGCTTTAAAGTGAAAGCCATCGATACCATTGCGGCGGGTGACACGTTTAACGGCGCGTTGCTAACCGCGTTACTGGAAGATAAACCTCTGGATGAGGCGATTCGTTTTGCTCATGCGGCGGCGGCGATTGCCGTCACGCGTAAGGGTGCGCAACCGTCTGTGCCGTGGCGCAATGAGATTGACGATTTTCTCTCTTCGCAGGGGTGACGCTTGGCGACCATGAAAGATGTTGCCCGCCTGGCGGGCGTTTCTACTTCAACCGTTTCCCACGTAATTAACAAAGATCGCTTTGTCAGTGAGGCTATCCGCGAAAAAGTGGAAACGGCGATCAAGACGCTGAACTACGCGCCTTCTGCTATCGCGCGTAGCCTGAAGATCAACCAGACGCGTACGATTGGTATGCTGATCACCGCCAGTACCAATCCGTTTTACTCGGAGCTGGTACGCGGCGTGGAGCGCAGCTGTTTCGAGCGGGGTTACAGCCTGGTGTTGTGCAACACCGAAGGTGACGAGCAGCGGATGAATCGCAACCTGGAAACTCTGATGCAAAAACGCGTCGATGGGTTGCTGTTGCTGTGTACCGAAACGCACCAGCCTTCGCAAGAGATCATGCAGCGCTACCCTTCAATTCCTACCGTAATGATGGACTGGGCGCCATTCGATGGTGACAGCGATCTGATTCAGGACAACTCGCTGCTCGGCGGCGATATGGCGACGCAATATCTGATTGGCAAAGGGCATACGCGTATCGCCTGCATTACTGGTCCGCTGGATAAAACCCCCGCACGTTTGCGCCTGGAAGGGTATCGCGAAGCGATGGCTCGCGCCGGGTTGGTGATTCGTGAAGGGGATGAGATCGAGAGCGATTTTGAGTTTGGCGGCGGCTTCGACGCGATGCAGACATTACTGGCAATGAACGAGCGCCCGCAGGCGGTATTTATTGGCAATGATGCGATGGCCGTTGGCGCGTATCAGGCGCTTTACCAGGCGGGGCTGAAAATCCCGCAGGACATGGCGATCGTCGGTTATGACGACATTGAACTGGCGCGCTATATGACGCCGCCGCTCACCACTATTCATCAGCCAAAAGATGAACTGGGTGAGCTGGCGATTGATGTGCTTATCCACCGGATTGCGGAGCCAGGTTTGCAACAGCAGCGTTTGCAGCTCACACCAATATTGATGGAGCGCGGCTCAGCCTGATTTTTTGTGCCGTTCTTTAATCAGGTTGCGGCCATCTTTTGCTTTTAACAACATAAAAACTAACGCGGAAATCAGCGTAATCGCGCCCATAGTAATAAAGGTATAGTGGAATTGCTCAACGGTGTTTGTGCCGTCAAACCCTTCATAGAAACGCAGTACCGCTGCGCTAACCGCCACGCCGAGGCTAATCGACAGTTGCTGTGTTACTGCCAGCACACTATTACCGCTGCTGGCGTTCTCATCGGTTAAGTCTGCAAGCGTAATGGTGTTCATTGAGGTGAACTGCGTGGACATCGCCATCCCAAGGATGAACAGCGGCAGCACCAGCATCCATATTGCCATCGCCGGTGTTTGTAAGGCGAACTGCGCAATCATCAAACCAATAAACAGCGTGATACCAACCAGTGTTTTCCGGTAGCCAAACCAGCGCAGTACCTGAGTTACCGTGGATTTCGCCAGGATAGAACCCAGCGCAGTGGGGGCCATCATGCAACCGGCAATCAATGCCGGATAACCGAACCCAACTTGTAACATCAACGGCATCAAAAAAGGCACACAGCCAGTACCCAGGCGTGAAGCTATGTTCCCGGCGATCCCGACGGAAAAGGTGCGGGTGTTAAACAGATTGAGCGATATCAGCGGCGTCGGGTGTCGACGCGCATGGCGAACGTAGGCCAGTAACAGCAAAATGCCGCTCAGAATGATAGTAAAAGCAATCCAACTGGCGACCAGCTTCTCACCGAATAACTCCATTCCGCTTGAGAACAGCACCAGGCTTAAACCGAACAGGAAAAAACCGCCCATATCGAAACTGCGTCGTGGCGTAGTGAAGTTCGGCATATATTTGCGCGCATAAAACAGACCGGCGAGGCCAATCGGGATATTAATTAAGAAGATCCAGTGCCAGCTCGCCCAGGTGACTAACACGCCTCCCATCACCGGCCCAAGAATTGGCCCGACAAGCCCAGGCATGGTGACGAAGTTCAGTACCGGCAGCAATTCGCTACGCGGATAAGCCCGAAGCAATGCCAGGCGTGCGACCGGCATCATCATCGCGCCGCCAATCCCCTGAACTACGCGGAACACAACCAGCATCGATAATGAATTAGAAAGTGCGCAGGCCAGCGAGCCAAGGGTAAACAAGCTGACTGCCAGCATAAAGACTTTCCGTGTACCGAAGCGATCGGCCAGCCAGCCGCTCATAGGGATAAGCATGGCGACGGTCAGTGTGTAGCTGATAATCGCCGATTGCATTGCTAAAGGGGAACGGCCAAGGCTTTGTGCTATTGCGGGAAGTGCGGTGTTAAGAATCGTGGCATCCAGAGCCTGCATAAAAAAGGCCATTGCCGCAATCCACGGCAGGCCGGCCATACTGCGCGCTTTTTTTTCTGTCATACCATGTCCTGTTAATTCGGCGTATTCAGTAACAGTTGGCACGCCCGGAACGCGCTGTCGCCATCGCTTTCCTGGATGGCGTCCACAATCGCCTGGTGAAGGTCGAGCTTGACCACTTCATTTTGGGTAATAGAAGTAAAGTAGCTGTGATAAACCGAATGGAAGAGCGTGGAAAAAGAGATTAGGAAAGGGTTATCGCTCATTGCGTAGATATGTTCATGCCACGCCGTATCGATTTCCACCCAGCGTTCGCGGTTGAAGTGCTTTTTCAGGAATACCATCTCTTCCATTAATGTGTTGAGATATGCTTTTTGTTCCGCGCTACCCAGCGTGGCGGCGAGCAGACACGCCTGAGGCTCAAGGCTACTGCGCATAATAAGAAAGTGTTGAACAACGTCCTGGAAGTTATCCTCATGCATCCACCAGGAGAGCAGTTCCTTATCAAGGAAGTTCCAGTTTCCGCGCGGCATAACGCGAGTACCAATACGCGGGCGCGGGAGCACCATCCCTTTTGCTGTTAATGTCTTTACCGCCTCTCTGACAGCGGTGCGGCTTACGCCAAACTTCTCGCCCAGCTCCATCTCACCCGGCAGAATACTGCCAGGGGCATATTCTCCCTTCAGGATTTGTTGCGCCAGTTTCTCAGCCAGAACCCAGGAGATGTTTTTCTGCGCGGCAAGTTGTTGTGCGTTTAGCGGCATTTTTACTTCCTTATCTCTTTATTTCACTGGCTAGTATGCCATTCGATACCTTTCAGTGGTGGTAAACACAGCGAAATCGGCAATTTATGCCGCTTTTTACCACGCTTTGTTGAAAAAAGAGACGGTTGAAAAGTTTTTTGAAATTAGGGGTTGTCAGCGGGAATTAACGCCCTATAATGCGCCACCACTGACACGGCACAACGGCAAATACACCGGCCTGTCAGGTGAAGAAATCTGAAAATAAACAGTTGACTTCACGGCGGGAAA
>NZ_FXWP01000011.1 GCF_900184035.1 Kosakonia pseudosacchari | reverse complement strand
CCCATCGGGCCCCCCTTTTGATTTCTTGTTGAACTTTTGCAGTTGCCAGACCGCAAGCTGTTTTAACAAATCAAAAGGGGTTTTAATAACTGGCTTAAAGCTGAAAGCTTTCCGGAACCCCCAGCCTAGCTGGGGGTTTTCTATAGACAACAAAAAGGCGACCTGATGGTCGCCTTTTTTATTTATCCCCGCTTATTCACAGTAGCTCCCGAGCCGCCGCCACGATGTCATTCGCCGTTAGCCCATACTCTTGTTGCAGAAAATCCTGTGTTCCCACCTGACCATAGCGCTCTTTCACACCGACACGACGCATTGGCACCGGGCAAGTTTCCACTAACACTTCAGCCACGGCAGAGCCCAGTCCGTTATGAATGCTGTGGTTCTCACAGGTAACAATCCGCCTGGTCTTTTCTGCGTAGTTCTTCACCAGCGCACGATCGATAGGTTTTAAGGTAAACATATCGATCACCGCCGCGCTAATGCCCTCCTGCGCCAGTTGCTGCGAGGCGGTCAGCGCTTCTGCCACCATAATGCCGTTAGCGATTAACGTAATGTCTGTCCCCTCGCGCAGGACATTACCTTTACCGATCGTAAACCGCGATCCCGGCTGGTAGATAGTGGGGGCCTGTTTGCGAATGGTGCGCACCCAGTAAAAGCCTTCCAGATCTGCCAGTTGATGCAGAATATCGGAGAACATCACCGCATCTGTCACCTCCAGCACGACCGAATGCGCCAGCCCGCGCACAATCCCCATATCCTCAAATGACATATGCGTCCCGCCGTTATGGCACGCGGTGACACCCGCATCGGAAGCGATGACCTTCACATTGTTGCGCTGGTAATCTAGCGCCATAAACAACTGGTCGAAACAGCGTCGGCTGGCAAAGGCGGTGAATGTATGCACAAACGGTTTACGTCCGGTCAGTGAAAGCCCCGCTGCCGTGCCGATCACATTGGCTTCCATGATGCCGCAATTTATCACCTGTTGCGGATACTTTTTATGGACACCATCCATCGCCATTGAGCTCATCAAATCGGCTTCCAGAGCAATAATGTTACTGCCCGACTCGATCTGCTCACTGATAAAACCGGCATAAACTTTACGCATCTCAATGCTGTCTTTGCCGCCCGGTTCAGCCACCTTAATCATGCGTCGCCTCCAGTTGTTCGATGGTATCGTTTAGCGCCTGCCTCATCTCATCCGTCAGGCGTAAATGGTGCGAATTGCTGAGATTCTCAAGGTACGGTACCCCCTGCCCTTTAATGCTGTCGAGGATAACCAGCCGCGGTCTGGCATCCGCTGGCGGAACAGGCTTCACCACATCCAGAAGCGCAGCAATATCGTTCCCCTTCACCGTGCAAACATCAAAGCCGAAGGCGCGAAATTTCCCTTCCAGATCGAAGGCGCAAATAATTTCATCCAGTTCGCCATCCAGCTGTTGCTTGTTCCAGTCGACAAACACCGTCAGATTGTTGAGCCGATGATGGGCAATAAACTGGAATGCTTCCCAGCACTGCCCTTCATTCAGTTCTCCATCGCCAACGATGCAAAACACGCGATTAGACCTGCCCGCCAGCTTATGGCCCAGCGCTATTCCGCCCGCGATAGAAATGCCCTGACCAAGTGATCCTGTCGTGGCATCTACACCGCGGGTTTTTAAGCGATCCGGATGGCTTGGCAATCGGGTACCATTTTCGTTGAGCGTCATCAGCGCTTCCTGCGGGAAAAAACCTTTCAGTGCCAACGTACTATACAGTGCCGGGCCTGCATGGCCTTTCGAGAGCACAAAGTAGTCGCGTTCCGGCCAGTCGGGGTCAGACGGATCAACTCGCATGACCTCGCCATACAGCACCGCGAGGGTTTCCACCACCGACATGCTGCCACCATAATGACCAAAGCCGAGATGCGTTAAGGCCTTGAGCGTGGCGACACGAATGTCCCGTGCAAATTGTGTTATTTCTGCAAATGTGCTCATGACTTCGCTCCATTCTTTTCATCTGCATCGCTCGCAGTCGTCTTGCTTTTCGACATCACATTCCAGATCACTAATGCGATGAACAGCGCCACCACCACGCCGGTAATGACCATCGGTGACAGATAACGCGCCAGATTGCCCAGCACAATGCCAATAAAGCCAAAGTCAGCATCGGAGAAAGTGGTATTGGCAAAGCCGAGCGCACCCAGTACTGGCAGCAGCAATACCGGCAGGAAAGTGATCAGCAAACCATTGGCGAAGGCACCGATCATCGCGCCACGTCGACCGCCGGTAGCGTTACCAAACACACCCGCCGTCGCACCGGTGAAGAAGTGCGGCACCACGCCTGGCAGAATCAGCACCAGCTTCATCTGGCCGAGCAGGAACAGCCCCACCAGTCCGCCGAGAAAGCTGAACAAGAAACCGACCAATACCGCGTTTGGCGCATAGGGATAAACCACCGGGCAATCCAGCGCCGGGCGGGCGTTTGGTACCAGTTTTTCGGAAAAGCCGGTAAACGCCGGAACAATTTCCGCCAGGATCAAGCGAACACCTTGCAGGATAATGAACACACCCGCGGCAAAGGTGATGGCCTGAATAATCGCGTAGACGAGGAAGTTCTGCCCGGCGCTCAGTTGGCTTTCAACATATTCGCGTCCGGCGCAAACGGCGAGGATCACGTAAATAATGATCATCGTCAGCGAGATAGAGATGGAGCTGTCACGCAGGAAGCTCAGGTTTTTCGGCAGGTTCATCTCCTCAGTTGAACGTGATCCCTTCCCGCATTTACTCCCAATCCAACCTGATAAGACGTAGCCCAGCGTACCAAAATGACCAAAGGCGATATCATCATTGCCGGTGATCCGCTTCATGTAACGCTGTGCAATCGCCGGGAAAAACGCCATCACCAGGCCCAGGATCAGCGAACCGGTAAACACCAAACCGACACCTTCAAACCCGGCAACGGTAAGGATCACGCCAATCATACAGGCCATATAAAAGGTATGATGCCCGGTCAAAAATATATATTTCAGACGGGTAAAACGCGCCACAATAATATTCGCCACCATGCCGAACGCCATGATCAGCGCTGTTGACGCACCATATTTTTCAAGCGCAATAGAAACAATCGCTTCGTTATTAGGAATAATCCCCTGAATATTAAAAGCATGCTCAAACATGCCGCCCAATGGATTTAACGAGCCGACGAGTACTGTCGCACCACCGCCGAGTACGATAAAACCAAGAATGGTTTTAACCGTGCCTTTTACAACGTCAGAAAAAGATTTTTTCTGCGCGACCAGGCCAATCAGCGCAATTAACCCCACCAGTACAGAGGGGACTTTCAAAATATCAACAACAAAATTGAGCGTTTCAAGGATAAACATATCCACCTCGCTTTATGCATGTCGCACCATGGTGCACTGCATCCGGTTGATGTTAACGGCTGGCGAAGAAAGCGCTGATTTTCGCTTCCAGTTCATTGATATCAATAATATTATTAAGTACCACCAACTGGTTTTCCGGCACGCTGGCGCTGGCGGCGATATCTTTTGCCATCACAAACACATCGGCGGCACCTGGTGTGGCGGAAGAGAGGTCGGAATGCTCAACTTCCGCTTCAATATTTAATTTTTTAAGTACTTTTTTAATATTCATTTCGACCATAAAACTACTTCCCAGGCCGGATCCGCAAATTGCCATTATTTTCATTGTATTTACCTTTTTTGAGTAGAGTACGACCGCATCGCCCATAGCAGGCAATGTCTCATCACTGGTGAAAAAAATAAAAATCAGAAGCGTTGAATAATGTTTTTAATTTCCTCCAGAGTATTTGCACGATGTAATTGCGCCATATCTTCATCGCTGGAGAATAACTCTGCCAGCGCGGCGATCATCTCGACATGGCTGTGTTTATCTGGTGCGGCCAGCATAATAATGATGTCAACCGGATCGGATTCTTCAGATCCAAAATTCACTCCGCGAGACAATTTTAATAATGACAGGCCTAATCCTTTCGCCCCTTCCTCTGGTCTGGCATGCGGCATGGCAAGTCCTGGTGCCAGCACATAATACGGACCCAATTTTTGGTGCTGCGCGACAATGGCTGTCACATACTCCGGCGTAATGGTGCCAGACGCGAGCAGCGGCCTGGCGCAGATTTCCAGCGCTTGCGGCCAGTCTTCGACGTTTTCAAGCATCTGAATGGTCTTCTCGTTAAGCCATTGGTTTAACACTTCGCACTCCTTATCGGGGATGAGATGGGCAAACTTTATGCAACTCAGCAGCGCTTATCCGTGATGGTAGTCTCAAAGATAGCGCTACCAACAAGAATGATCGAAAATTGTGATAGCGCTATCAGATATGAAAACGCAGAGGAATTCGCAGAAAAAGCAGGGATTTCCGGCGTATACTCCCTTGAGATGACTCATAACTCAGCGCCTGAGCTATCAGGGCTGTCAGGAAACGGAATGACAATAACCCGAAAACGTCGGAGCACAGGAAAAGTCACTCTTGCCGATGTGGCGCAACTGGCGGGCGTCGGCACCATGACTGTCTCACGGGCATTACGTACCCCAGAGCAGGTCTCAGATAAATTGCGCGAGAAGATAGAAGCCGCGGTACAGGAACTGGGATACATGCCCAACCTGGCAGCCAGCGCGCTGGCTTCCGCCTCATCGTGGACGATCGCCATGGTGGTGCCAAGCCTTGCCGAATCCGGCTGCTCGGAAATGTTCGCCGGTTTGCAGCAGGTTTTACAGCCTGCTGGCTATCAAATCATGCTCGCCGAATCACAACACCGGCTGGAGCAGGAGGAGAAGCTGCTGGAAACCCTGCTCGCCTCCAATCTGGCCGCGGCAATTTTACTCAGCGTCGAACATAGCGACACGGTACGCCACTGGCTGAAAAACGCCTCCATACCGGTGATCGAAATTGGTGCGGTGCGTGCCGATCCGATAGATATGAATATCGGTATTGATAACGTTGCGGCGATGTTCGAACTGACGCAAATGTTGGTTCAGCGCGGTTATCAAAATATCGGTTTATTGTGCGCCAACCAGGAACAGTGGATTTTCCAGCAACATTTGCAGGGCTGGTATAAAGCGATGCTGCGACATCATCTGTCACCGAACCGGGTGATCAACGCCGCCGCCCCCCCTGTCTTTTCAACGGGCGCGGCACAATTGCCGGAGTTTCTGCTGGCGTGGCCGGAACTGGACGCACTGGTATGTGTCTCGGATGAGCTGGCTTGCGGCGCGCTATATGAGTGTCAACGGCGCAGAATTAAGGTTCCGGATGATTTAGCGATTGTCGGCTTCGGCGACAGCGATGTCAGCCGGGTATGTGTGCCGCCTTTAACGACAATTTCCGTGCCGCATCGTAAGATTGGTATTGAAGCAGGACGCGCACTGCTGGCGCGCCTGAATGATGAAACCTGGGAGAACAAAACGCCGATTGCACCGACGTTTTGCTTGCGTGATAGCTGCTAGTTATTCCGTTTCCTGCGCTATTTCCACGTCATTGCTGGCATTGCGCGTCATCCACAACGCCAGCGCTTTCAGCGAATCACTCGTAAACTCGTCACAGCGGGCGGTGATCTCTTCCGGCGTCATCCAGCAGACTTCGCTAACTTCTTCTTCCTGCAACGCGAACGGCCCATGAGAAACACAGCTGAACAGCCCGCCCCAGACCCGACAGTGTTCATCTTCAAAGTAAAACTGACCATGTTCGG
Organism: Kosakonia pseudosacchari; assembly: GCF_900184035.1. Classification (GTDB taxonomy): domain Bacteria; phylum Pseudomonadota; class Gammaproteobacteria; order Enterobacterales; family Enterobacteriaceae; genus Kosakonia; species Kosakonia pseudosacchari. The sequence goes on along the minus strand of NZ_FXWP01000011.1, from coordinate 271,749 downwards.
CAAACGGCACCCCGGCGATGCCTAACTCTTCTTCCGCTTCGCGGCGCGCGGAATCCAGCAGGTTTTCCCCTGCCTGCACCACACCACCAGCGGTGGCATCCAGCATACCGGGCATAAAATCTTTGATCTCTGTGCGACGCTGCACCAGCACTTTGCCCATCCCATCATGCACCACAATGTAGGTTGCGCGGTGACGCAGACATTGCGCCCGCATTTGCTGCCGGCTGGCCTGCGCTATCACCTCATTGTCTTCATTGACAATATCCACCCACTCCATGCCTGCAAAATGACTCTGTTCCACCATCGGGAAATCTTCTCTTTAGGGCGCTCTGTTGGCGCGTTTCGGTTGAAAGGTAACTTACGGATTAATCGTGACCTGCGCAATAACCCGCTGATCATTAAGTGTGATAACGCGCAATACGTTCTCTTCCAGCATGCCGTAGCTGGCCGCGAACCCACCTTTTGGGATACTGACCGAACCGGGGTTAAAGTGGAAAATCTCGCCCCGTTTTTCGGCAACCGGAATATGGGTATGACCATAGATCAGCACATCGCCCGCCGCCAGCGACGGCTCGTTATCCGTGCCAAAGAGATGACCGTGCGTCAAAAACAGGCGGCGTTCAGGCAGTAAAACCTGCTGCCAGGGCGCAGTAATCGGGAACTTCAGCAGCATCTGATCCACTTCACTGTCGCAGTTGCCGCGCACGGCAATAATCCGGCTGGCCTGGTCGTTCAAACGGTCCGCAGCCTGCGCAGGCTTGTAGCCTTCAGGTAAGGCATTGCGCGGGCCGTGATTCAGCACATCGCCAAGGATCACCAACCAGCGGGCATCACTTTGCGCGAACAGTTCCAGTACGCGTTCCGTCGCGGGCAACGACCCATGAATATCCGATGCAAACATCAGTTTCATCACTGCACCTCATGTGGAAGAAAACGCCCCATAATAACGGAAGTTGCCGGGCTAATCAGCCCGCGCGCTTAGCGGAAAGTGCAACAAAGCGCTGGACCGATGAGCGTTGCCACTGGAAGGTAGCGTAATCCGCCAGCCGCTCCGGCACGTTGTCGCCGTTCAACACCAGCCGGTTCAACATCAACGCCAGGTCAACATCGGCGATACACCATTCGCCAAACAGATTCGGTTTATCGTGCGCCAGCAGCTCACCGGCAATCGCGAACAGCTTAGCGGCGCTCGCCTGCCCGGCAGCACTGAGCGGCGCTTTTTTGGCTCCGGCAAAGACCACCGTTGTCGAACGCTCTTCGCGAATAGGCATTAAATCGCTACGTAGCCAGGCCTGAATTTGCCGGGCGCGCGCGCGTTTTTGCAGATCCAGCGGATAAATACGCTCCCACTCCGGCGGGGCGAAGCGCTCCTCCAGATATTCATCAATCGCCGTGGATTCACTGAGCTCAAACCCTTCAATCTCCAGCACCGGCACACGTTGCGTCAGGCTAAAACCCGGCCAGCCAGGCGCAAGTTGGGCACCACTGTCAAGATCGACGGTTTTCAGGGTAAAGGGCAGCCCTTTTTCATGTAGTGCGACATAGGCCGACAGCACATACGGGGAAAAATACTCTGCGTCAGACCATAAGGTGATAGCCGGTTCGCTCATAACATCCTCGTTCAGTAGTTGGGATTTTTTTCAAAATATAACGTCCTGTGCGCCCTGTCACTTGATGAAAGTTCACGCATCAGAGGTAACACCTATACTCAAACTCAGACGTTTCTTTTCCGCATAACGGGAGCTTTGATGATAGACCTCTATTTTGCGCCCACACCAAACGGTCATAAAATAACGCTTTTTCTGGAAGAGGCGGAGCTGGAATATCGCCTGATCCGTGTTGATATCAGCAAGGGCGATCAGTTTCGCCCCGACTTTCTGACCATCTCTCCTAACAACAAAATTCCGGCCATTGTCGACCATCTGCCCGCCGATGGCGGCGCGCCGCTTAGCATATTCGAATCCGGCGCCATCCTGCTTTATCTGGCAGAAAAAACAGGAAAATTACTCAGCGGCGAGCTCCGCGAACGCCATCTTACGCTGCAATGGCTGTTCTGGCAGGTCGGCGGGCTGGGGCCGATGCTCGGGCAGAATCACCACTTTAACCACTTTGCGCCGCAGCCGGTGCCCTACGCTATTGAGCGCTACCAGGTAGAAACCCAGCGTTTATATCAGGTGCTGAATAAGCGTCTTGAACGCGTACCGTGGCTGGCAGGCGAGCACTACAGTATTGCCGATATTGCCGCCTGGCCGTGGATCAATGCCCATTCGCGCCAGCGCGTCGAGCTGGAAGATTATCCGGCGGTATTTAACTGGTTTGAGCGTATTCGTACACGTCCGGCAACCGAACGGGCGTTGCAGAAGGCACAACAAGTGTAAGTGTCGCGGATAACCTCTTCACATTGCTGAAAAATTTGATGCAAAATGTGCCCGCCATCGCATGCGGGTTTTGCTGAGTCACATATGCTGAGGAAAGGCATACACATCCTGGAGGGAAGCATGAAGATACTGATTACCGGCGGAACTGGTTTGATTGGTCGTCATCTGATCCCCCGCCTGCTGGAGCTAAAACACAGTGTGACTGTGGTAACGCGCAACCCCGCCAAAGCACAACAGTTGCTTGACGCGCGCGTCAGCCTGTTAAAAGGGCTAAATGAGCTGAATAACCTGAATGATGTTGATGCGGTAATCAATCTGGCCGGTGAGCCCATTGCCGATAAGCGCTGGAGCGAGGAACAAAAACAGCGCCTGTGCAATAGCCGCTGGCAGATAACCCAGCGGATTGTCGATCTGATCAACGCCAGTGACACACCGCCGCAGGTGCTGATTTCTGGTTCAGCCGCTGGTTACTATGGCGATCTCGGTGAAGTAGTCGTTACAGAAGAAGAGCCGCCACACAACGAATTTACCCATAAGCTGTGCGCCCGCTGGGAGCAAATCGCCTGTGAAGCGCAAAGCGATCGCACCCGGGTTTGCCTGCTGCGCACCGGTGTGGTGCTCGCACCGAAAGGTGGCATTCTCGCTAAGCTGCTGCCGCTGTTTCGTCTTGGCCTCGGCGGCCCGATTGGCGATGGTCGCCAATATCTGGCGTGGATCCATATTGATGATATGGTCAACGGCATTCTCTGGCTGCTGGATAACGACCTGCGCGGGCCGTTCAATATGGTTTCCCCCTATCCGGTCCGTAATGAGCAGTTCTCCCACACGCTCGGGCATGTGCTGCACCGTCCGGCCATTATGCGTGCTCCGGCATTTGCGGTGCGCCTGATGATGGGCGAATCCTCTGTGCTGGTGCTGGGTGGTCAACGCGCGCTGCCAAAACGTCTCGAAGCCGCCGGTTTTGCCTTCCGCTGGTACGATCTGGAAGAGGCGCTAGGGGATGTGGTTCCCTCCTAATTTTCGTGGCATCCGTATGTCGTTGGCGGTGGTAAGCTAAAGCGCCTTACCACCGCAAAGGCGATTTCATGACGTTGTACACGCCCCGCTTTACGCTCTCTTCATTTCAGGAATCTGACTGGCCGTTTTTTCTGCATCTGCGTTCAAACGACAGCGTGATGCGCTATATGGCCGAAATCGCCTCCCGGGCGCAAATCCGAACCCTGTTTGACGATCGCCTGCGGGACAGCAACGCCTTTATCATTCGCGATCAACACAGCGCGGTTGGCGATATCGGCCTGCGTATCAGCCAGCATAACCCGCATGAAGCCGATGTTGGTTATTCGGTTGCGCCTGCAGCCCAGGGACGTGGCATCGCCTCCGAAGCACTGCAAACGCTCTGTGATTATGTCTTTTCGCAGGGCAACGTAAATGCGCTTAATGCGTGGGTGCTGGCGGACAATCAGGGTTCAGTACGGGTGCTGGAAAAGAGCGGCTTTACCCGCGTACAGGTGCTGGAAAAAGTTTATCTGCTCCATGGCGAGTATTATGACGACTGGGTTTACCGGCGGGAAAAATAAGGCTTACACGCAGCGCTGACAGGCACGTTAAAAGAGAGGAATAGTGAAGGGATGAAATCCGGCAAAATGCGCTTTTGGCTTTATGTGGTGCTGTTCGCCGCCTGGATTATCTGGATACTTTTTGCCAGCAGACTCAGCCATAAGGTCTACCTGCAAGCGGGCGCGCCTGACACGCTGGTGATGCTGGCGATTGCCGTACTGGTGAGTTTATTAACAACCTGGCACAGCCGGAAAAAAGTCACCCGCAACAAAACCCGGCTGCTGACATTTTTGGGCCTCGTTTTGTTCACAGCAATGACGTTGTGGAATGTGCCGGAAGCCTGGGTGCGCTATAGCGCAAACCAGATGGTGCGCAGTGAAGTGGCTTTCTCGATTGGTCATCCTGGCCCGCCGGTCAGTAAGAGTAAGCACTGTGAAGCAGGGTTACGTTTCTATGACGAGTGGCTTCAACGCCCGATTGAGCTGTGCACGCGCGACGTCATCGTTCCGCCAGGCGCACAGACGGTGCAACTGGAAAAACGCGTCAGCGCCAGAGGTGCCGTGTTTACTCACTATCGTTTTCTCTCCGCGAACGGCATCCCGCAGGGATGGTGGCCTGTCTCGCCACCTTCCCGCTAAGATGTTTTATTTCAGCGAACCTTTAAGGAACTGCTGCAAACGCGGGCTTTTCGGATTGCCGAATACTTCATCCGGTGTGCCTTCCTCTTCAATCTTGCCCTGATGCAGGAAGATCACGTGGGTGGAAACATGGCGGGCAAACCCCATTTCGTGAGTCACCACCACCATCGTTTTTCCCTCTTCCGCCAGCTGTTGCATGATGCGCAGCACTTCGCCCACCAGTTCCGGATCCAGCGCCGAAGTGGGCTCATCAAACAGCAACACTTCCGGCTCCATCGCCAGCGCACGCGCGATAGAAACACGCTGCTGTTGGCCACCGGATAAATGTACCGGGTATTTCTGCTGCTGCATCGTATCAATGCCGACCTTCGCCAGGTATTTCACCGCTCGCTCGCGGGCCTCCTGCTTGCTCAAGCCGAGCACCTGAATGGGCGCCTCCATGACGTTTTCTAATACCGTCATATGGCTCCACAAATTGAAATGCTGGAACACCATCGTCAGGCGGGTACGCAGCAGACGCAGCTGGTTTTTGTCGGCCACTTTTAACTGGCCGTCTTTGTCGCGCACCAGATTGATATTCTGCCCGTTAACCACAATCGAGCCTTCACTCGGTTTTTCGAGAAAGTTAATGCAGCGCAGAAACGTACTTTTACCGGAGCCGGAGGAGCCGATGATGCTAATCACATCACCTGCGTTCGCCTGCAGCGACACCCCTTTCAGCACTTCATGCTCGCCGTAGCGCTTGTGTAGATCGATAACGTTTAATTTATTCTCAGACATCGTGTTCTCAGTGCGTCGAAGAAGGTTTCATATGCTGCAGCCAGCGCTTTTCCGCTTTGCGAAAGAGGCTTATCAGCACATAAGAGATAATCAGATACAGCACTGCGGCAAGACCAAACGCGGTAAACGGCTGGTAGGTCGCAGAGTTAATATCGCGAGCAATTTTCAACAAATCCGGCACGGTGGCAGTGAACGCCAGCGCCGTGGAGTGCAGCATCAAAATCACCTCGTTGCTATAAGCGGGCAGCGCGATGCGCAACGCCGAGGGCAGGATAATGCTGCGATACATTTTGAATGAGGAGAAACCATAGGCGCGCGCCGCTTCAATTTCACCGTGCGGCACAGAGCGGATCGCCCCGGCGAAAATCTCTGTTGTATAGGCGCAGGTGTTGAGCGTGAGCGCCAGCACCGTACAGTTAAGGCCACTGCGGAAAAAGGCGTTCAGCAACTCGGTGCCTTTCACCACTTCCAGCGTGTACATACCGGAGTAGAACACCAGCAACTGCACATACAGCGGCGTGCCGCGAAACACATAGGTGAATAACCAAATCGGAAAGCAGATAAATTTATTGCTGGAAACACGTCCGATAGCCAGAAAAATCGCCATCACGCCGCCCATTACCACCGAGGAGATCAGCAACCACAGCGTGATCGCCACGCCGGTCAGGCGATAACCATCGCTCCACAGCAGGGATTTCCAGTACTCCTGAATAATCTCGATCACAGGTCAGCCCTCTTCACACCCACCGAGTAGCGACGTTCGAGCAGAAGCAGTACGCCATTGGAAGCCGTTGTAAAAATGAGATAAATAACGCCGCAGACAATCGCGAAATAGAACGGCTCCCAGGTGCTTTTCCCGGCGAGCTGCGTGGCTTTGACCACATCTTCCAGCCCCAGCAGCGACACCAGCGCAGTGGCTTTGAGGATCACCTGCCAGTTATTGCCAATGCCCGGCAGCGCATAACGCATCATCGCCGGGAACAGAATGCGGAGGAAAGTCTGGCGACCGGTAAAACCGAAGGCGGTTGCGGCTTCAATGTGCCCCTTCGGCACCGCCATATAAGCACCGCGGAAGGTTTCCGTAAAATAGGCGCCGTAGATAAAGCCGAGCGTGATGATACCCGCCACCATCGGATCAATATCCAGCTGCTCCATGCCCAACGCATCGGTAATGCCATTGAGCGCAATTTGCAGGCCGTAAAAAATAAGCAGCATCAGCACCAGATCCGGCACACCGCGAATAAGCGTGGTATAGCCTTCAAAGATCAGTGCGAGAAGCCGGTTTTTCGAGAGCTTCGCGCCCGCGCCCGCAAGGCCAATCAGCACTGCCAGCACCACGGAGCTGAGAGCCAGCTCCAGCGTGACCAGCGCGCCTTGTAAAATGACTTGAGAAAACCCGTACAGCATGCAGCCAGTCCTGTCGTGTGTGGTGTTGCCGTGTCTCTTCCCCTCCCACAGCGGGAGGGGCCGCACGTTAATCACGCGTGGTATTAACCACCGTAAACATCAAAATCAAAGTATTTCTTCGCCAGCTTTTCGTAAGTCCCGTCAGCACGCATCTCTGCAAAGGCTTTATTCAGCGCGTCGCGCAGTTCGGTATCACCTTTACGCACGCCCATACCGGTACCGACGCCAAACAGTTTTTCGTCTTTGATGGAAGGACCACCAAATTTATAGGCTTTGCCTTGCGGGGTTTTCAGGAAACCTTCGCTGGCAGCCACTTCATCCTGAAACGCCGCGTCGATACGGCCCGCAGTCAGGTCGGAGTAAATATTGTCCTGCCCCTGATAGGAGACAATTTCTACGCCTTTCGGCGCCCAATGGACGTTGCCGTAGGTTTCCTGCGTGGTGCCTTGCAGCACGCCAATGCGTTTGCCTTTCAGTTTGTCCAGCTCCGGCTGAACATCAGAATCTTTCGCCACCACCAGGCGGGAATCCGCCGCGTAGAGCTTGTCGGTAAAATCAATTTCCTGCTGACGTTTTTCCGTTATAGAGAGCGACGACATAATGGCGTCGATTTTTTTCGCTTTCAGCGACGGGATCAGCGCGTCGAGTGGGTTTTCGATAAACACACATTGCGTATTAATGCGTTTACAGAGCTCTTTTGCCAGATCGATATCAAAACCCACTAATTCCCCCTGCGCATTCTTCGATTCGAAAGGCGCATAGGTGGGATCGGTACCGATACGTAATTTTTGTGGAATGGCGGCAAACACGTTGGAAACGCTGGAGAAAGCGAGCACCAGAGAAAGAGATAACACCAGTTTTTTCATCATTATCCTCAACAGACTGTCTTCCCTAAGGGAATTCTCATCACAATACGGTGCCGCTATCGTGCCACTTTATGCCCCGTTAAGGCAAAAAATTATGGCTGTACAATGGCTTTAATTTGCATTCTGGATGCTTAACTATGCACTTACGCACCACCACGGAGCATTAAATGCACCATTCCGGAGCATCCACCGTATCTCTGCACCATGCCGATATCCCGGCATGGCGCAGGTTTCCCTTTTGACCCGCCCAGCGTGTCAGCCAGTCTTAATCGCCGTAGACGTTAAAGTCGAAGTATTTCTTGGCGAGTTTGTCGTAGGTGCCGTCTTTGCGCAGTTCGGCAAACGCTTTGTCGAAGGCGGCTTTCAGCTCGGTATCATCTTTGCGCAAGCCGATACCGGTGCCATCACCGAAGTATTTTTTGTCTTTTACTGACGGGCCAGCAAACGCAAAATCTTTCCCGGCGGGCTGTTTCAGGAAGCCTTCGCTGGCGGCGACTTCATCCTGGAACGCGGCGTCCAGACGACCTGCGGCGAGGTCAGAATAAATCAGATCCTGGTTCTGATAAGCCACAACATCGATGCCTTTGCTGCGCCAGTTGTCGTTGGCGTAACCTTCCTGCGTCGAGCCTTGCAGGACGCCAACATGCTTGCCTTTCAGTGACTCCAGCGTCGGTTGAATCGGCGAGCCTTTGGCGGCAATCAGGCGGGAATCTGCGGCGTAGAGCTTGTCAGAGAAGGCGATCTCCTGCTGACGTTTTTCGGTAATCGACAGAGAAGAGATGATGGCATCGATTTTCTTCGCTTTCAGGGATGGGATCAGCGCGTCAAAATCGCTGCCTACCCAGGTGCATTTCACATGTATGCGCTTGCACATTTCATTGCCAAGATCGATATCAAAACCCACGAAATTCCCTTTCGCATCTTTCGATGAGAACGGCGCGTAGGTCGCATCCGTACCGATGCGTACCGTCTGGGGAAGCGCTGCATAAACGCTGGCCGTCGCCGACAGGCCCAGCAGTAAAGACAGAGCGAGAACCGTCTTCTTCATACATTACCCTCAAGTGTTCTGTTTTTATTTTGTATTACGTTGTGTTGTGTGTTGCTGACAGTTACCTTGCACGTCTTATGCCACTTTCCCGGGTGTTAAAAAACACCGCGTTAAATATGTTAATAAAACGTTGCAAACTTGCTTAATGATGAAAGATAGCAGCTCTGCTGAACGAACCGCAGTGCTAACGCAGCGAAAAGAGGATTAAATGTTGAGGATATGATCGCGCTTGCAGAATTGCCCCAAAAAAGCGCATGACGGTAAGCCGCGCACTATTTTGCGACATCGCTCCCTTGCCAGCGGGTAAAAAGGTCGTGCGGTAATTCAATATCGAACTGATCCAGCACGCGGTTGACGGTCTGATCAACCACCTCCTGCAAACTTTGCGGGCGATGATAAAACGCCGGAACCGGCGGCATAATTACCGCGCCTAGTTCCGCCGCTTGCGTCATCAAACGCAGGTGCCCAAGATGCAACGGCGTTTCACGCACGCACAACACCAACGGTCTGCGCTCTTTGAGCACCACGTCCGCCGCACGCGTCAGCAGACTGTCGGTATAACTGTGCACAATGCCGGAAAGGGTTTTAATCGAGCACGGCAAAATCACCATGCCTGTGGTTTTAAACGAACCGGAAGAGATGCTGGCAGCGATATCGCGTGCGTCGTGCACCACGTTCGCCAGCGACTGCACATCGCGCAGTGAGTAGTCGGTTTCCAGAGAGAGGGTCTGGCGGGCGGCCTGACTCATGACCAGATGGGTTTCTACTTCCGCCACGTCACGCAGCACCTGTAGCAGGCGCACGCCGTAGATAGCACCGCTGGCGCCAGAGATCCCCACAATGAGTCGTTTCATGATTGTTGCCCCTTTTTACACGCACGAACTTTGCCTGATTATAGAGGGCGTTGCAACAGATTGCGCCCCTCAGAGCGAGGGGCGCAGGAGGATCAACCTTCGTTATGCATCTCTAAACTTTCCACTTCGTTCTGAAGCTGCACCGCTTTGGCATCATCATTACGCAGGGAGTCGAGATAATCGAGGTACTGCTGATCGACGTCTTTGGTGACGTAGACACCGTTAAATACTGAGCATTCAAACTGCTGAATATCCGGGTTCTCGGCGCGCACCGCATCGATCAAATCGTTAAGATCCTGGAAAATCAGCCCGTCAGCACCAATTATCTGGCGGATTTCGTCCACTTCACGACCGTGCGCAATCAGCTCATTTGCCGTTGGCATATCAATACCATAGACGTTCGGGAAACGAATTTCCGGGGCGGCAGAAGCGAGATACACCTTCTTCGCACCCGCTTCACGCGCCATCTCGATAATCTGCTCAGAAGTGGTGCCACGTACGATAGAGTCATCCACCAGCAACACGTTCTTATCGCGGAACTCGGCGCGGTTGGCGTTCAGTTTGCGGCGCACAGACTTACGGCGCAACTGTTGGCCCGGCATGATAAAGGTGCGGCCAACATAACGGTTTTTCACAAAACCCTGGCGGTATGGTTTGCCGAGAATACGGGCAATTTCCAGTGCGATATCGCAGGAGGTTTCCGGAATCGGAATCACCACGTCGATATCCAGATCTTCCCACTCGCGAGCAATTTTTTCGCCAAGCTTGGTGCCCATGTTGACACGCGCGCTGTAGACGGAAATTTTGTCGATGAACGAGTCCGGGCGCGCAAAGTAAACGTACTCGAACAGGCACGGGTTGCTGACCGGGTTGTCCGCGCACTGACGGCTGAACAACTGGCCTTTTTCAGTGATATACACCGCTTCGCCCGGCGCGATATCACGCAGGAATTCGAAGCCCAGCGTATCAAGCGCCACGCTTTCAGAGGCGACCATATATTCGGTGCGGCCATCGCCAATCTCACGCTTACCCAGTACCAGCGGGCGAATGCCATTCGGGTCGCGGAACGCAACCATGCCGTGACCGATGATCATCGCCACACAAGCGTACGCACCGCGGATCTGGCGGTTGGTGGCGGCAATGGCGGCAAAAATGTTGTCTGCTTCCAGCGGATAGTGGCGGAAGTTATCCAGCTCGCTGGCAAAGATATTGAGCAGGATTTCAGAATCAGAAGTGGTGTTTATGTGGCGACGCTTCTCTTCGAACAGCTTTTTACGTAGTTCGTGCGCGTTGGTCAGATTGCCGTTATGCGCAAGCGTAATGCCGTACGGGGAGTTAACGTAAAAAGGCTGCGCTTCTGAAGCGCTGGAGCTGCCCGCCGTGGGATAACGTACGTGACCAATACCCATATTGCCCTGCATACGCTGCATATGGCGGGCTTCAAATACATCACTCACCATGCCGTTCGCTTTACGCAGACGGAAACAGTTATTGGCATCAATAGTGATGATGCCCGCAGCATCCTGCCCACGGTGCTGAAGCACCGTCAACGCGTCATAAATCGACTGGTTTACCGGCATAAAACCGGCGATACCGACAATACCGCACATACGTCTTTTCCTCGTTAAGAGTTTGGTTTAGTAGGCGTAATTGTCGAAGACAGTCTGAACACGGACAGCGCGCAACAACCGGAGCGTACACGTAGTACGCGAGGATTGTGAGCACTGCCCAGGTTCAAAATGGCGAGTAAAATAGCCTAATACACCAAACTCTAAGCCACATCTCAGGGTTTATACCCTGGGCAAGAAACTCGACGAGCTTTGCAGATAGTCAAAGAACCACCTGATAATGAAGCTGAATTGCGGGATAAGCTGCGACTTCTGCCAGTCTTCGCTTTTTGACAGGCCTGTAAAGGTATCCAGAAAGAACAGAATGGCGGCGACGATCAGCACGCCGCGTAGCGCACCAAAACAGATCCCCAACACCCTGTCAGTACCCGACAGGCCGGTTTTCTCCACCAGCGCACCGATCACATAGTTAACGATAGCGCCAACAATCAGCGTCGCGATAAACAGGACCGCGATGGCGATGCCATTGCGCACCAGTTCATCTTCAAAGCCCGTGAACCAGACAGACAGGTAAGTGTAGTAATGACTGGCAACAAAGAAAGCACAGCCCCATGTCACCAGCGATAACGCTTCACGAACAAAGCCGCGGATCAGGCTTACCAGACAAGAAAAACCAATCACCGCAATGATGGCGTAATCAATCCAGACCATATGTGTCCCACGATTTTACGCCCTGTCGTCCAGTTCGGGGCGCATTCTAACAGAAAAAGAAAACGTTTGCGTAGGGATTTCCTTCCCGCGCGGAAATAAAAATGGCGCTGAAAAAATATTCAACGCCATCGGAACTTTGGCCTCTTCGGGCGTGTTAATTAATGGCTTCCCCTGCCCTCTTACATCACAAAGTGAGGTAAGGTTTAGCTATTAATTCGCGCTATAGTTCATGACGACGCCGCTTAAGCCTGAAATCTGTTTAAGCTCACCGAGCGAATCTTTTAGCTTGTCCCGTGATGCATCCGGTCCCACCAGAATGCGGGTAATTTTACCCTGAACCGGCGTTGTCGGCGACGTGTAAACGCGATATCCGGCGCCACGCAATTTGCCCACCACTTCATTCACTTTATCGGCATTTTTCAGCGCGCCCAGTTGCACCACATACGCTTTGCCGGTCGGCGCGGATTTATCTTCCTGCGCTTTCGCCGGCGCGTCGCTGGTCGCTGTCTGCTGCTCACGCGCGGCTGGTGGTTGCGCCTGCGGCTGCGGTTTTGGCTGCGGCTTCTCAACCGGTTTTGGCTTTGGCTGCTCTACCGGCGGACTGGTCACTTCCGGGTCCGGGCTGCCGTTCGCCGCCAGGCGCGACGGATCCAGCGATGGCGCTGCCGCATTCCCGGCGCGCACCTCCTCCGCAGCCCCTTCCGGCGGCTGCGCCGGTAACGCTTGCGTTGCCGCAGGCATCATATCGGGCTCATCGCGATCGCCGGGTTTCGGCACCAGCGGAATAGCCGCAAACTCATCCTGGTAATGCTTTTTCTGCCCGTCGAGCAGCCCGGGAAGAATAATCACCCCGAGCGCGACCAGCACAATGGTACCCATCAAACGGTTCTGAAACTTACTTGCCACCGGTTCTCCCCGCTTTTTCCATCGCTTCCATGACATGCGCCACCGTGTGGAACGAGCCACACACCAGCACGGTATCGCAGGCGTCGGCGTCCGCCATTGCCGCCTGCCAGGCCTGCGCGACATCCGGCCATGCATGGCCGGTTTGCAGATGTTCCAGCAGTTGTTCCGCTGTCGCACCGCGCGGCCCTTCCAGAGGGGCACAATACCAGCTATCGACCACCGGCTCCAGACAGGCAAGCGTTCCGGCGATGTCTTTGTCATGCAGCATGCCAATCACCGCCAGCACGCGCCCGGTTTTCGGCTGCGCGGAAAGACGCCCGGCAAGATAGCCTGCCGCGTGAGGATTATGCGCGACATCGAGGATAAGACGCGGCGACTCGCTCACAATCTGGAAGCGTCCGGGTAAAATCGCCCCGGCGATGCCGTCGCGGATAGCCTGCTCACTTACCGCCAGTTTGCTGGCGCGCAGTGCAGCCAACGCCGTCGCGGCATTCGGCTGCGGCACCTGCGGTAGCGGCAATCCGTTTAACTCACCCTGCGCATCGCGAAAACGCCAGCTATCAGCGCCCACGTCATACTGCCAGTCCACGCCGCGACGCAGCAGATGCGCGCCTTTTTCCTGCGCCACGTCGGCAATGGTGTGTGGCATGTCGGGTTCGCCCACCACCGCCGGTTTCCCGGCGCGAAAGATCCCCGCTTTTTCGCGGCCGATGCTTTCTCGATCCGGCCCCAGCCAGTCGGTATGATCAAGCGCAATGCTGGTGACAACCGCGACATCGGCATCGACCAGATTGGTCGCATCCAGGCGACCACCAAGGCCGACTTCCAGAATCACCACATCGAGCTGCGCCTGTTTAAACAGCCACAGCGCCGACAGCGTGCCGTATTCAAAATAACTTAGTGAAATATCGCCACGCACAGCTTCAATTTCGGCAAACGAGTGAGTATGCGCGCTTTCGGCCAGCTCATCACCCTGTACGCGCACGCGTTCGGTGTAACGCACCAGATGTGGCGAACTGTAAACGCCGACGCGGTAACCCGCAGCCAGCAGGATGGATTCCAGTGTGCGGCAGGTTGTGCCTTTGCCATTGGTTCCGGCAACGGTAAAGACAAACGGCGCGGGACGAAGCACATCAAGACGCGCCGCCACCTGGCTTACGCGCTCAAGGCCCAAATCGATGGTTTTACTGTGCAGGTTTTCCAGATAAGAAAGCCACGCGGCCAGGGGCGACGTGGCTTGCGGAATGCGTTTTGTGTCCATGGTGCCCGTTAATAATGTACGGTTTGAAAAGCAAAAGGGCAGAGCCTGCTGGCTCTGCCCTTCGGTATTATCAGGCTTCGCCTTCCTGATCGGTCGGTGACGGCATCACCGTGCCCGTCAGCGTAGCTTCCGGTTCCGGCGCCGGCAGATTCATCAGCTTCGCCAGAATACGCGCCAGTTTAAGGCGCAGTTCCGGGCGGCGGATAATCATATCGATTGCGCCTTTTTCAATCAGGAACTCGCTGCGCTGGAAGCCCGGCGGCAGTTTTTCACGCACGGTCTGCTCGATAACGCGCGGACCGGCAAAACCAATCAACGCCTTCGGTTCAGCGATGTTCAGATCGCCCAGCATCGCGAAGCTTGCGGAGACGCCGCCCATGGTCGGGTCGGTCAGCACGGAGATATACGGCAGACCGCGCTCCTGCATTTTCGCCAGCGCCGCAGAGGTTTTCGCCATCTGCATCAGGGACATCAGCGCTTCCTGCATACGCGCACCGCCGGAAGCGGAGAAGCAGATCAGCGGGCAGTTGTCTTCCAGCGCCTGCTCGACCGCGCGCACAAAACGCGCACCGACAACCGAACCCATGGAGCCGCCCATAAAGGAAAACTCAAACGCCGCCGCGACAACCGGCATGCCATGCAGCGTGCCTTTCATCACCACCAGCGCGTCTTTCTCGCCGGTTTCCTTCTGTGCTGTCGCCAGACGGTCTTTGTATTTTTTGGAGTCGCGGAACTTCAGCACATCTTTCGGCTCAAGTTCGCTACCCAGTTCTACCAGTGAACCTTCATCCAGCAGGCTATGCAGGCGGTTACGCGCTGACATCCGCATGTGGTGGTCACATTTCGGGCAGACCTCAAGGTTACGCTCCAGCTCGGCGCGATACAGCACCTGGCCGCAGCTGTCGCATTTTGTCCACACGCCTTCAGGAATGCTCGCCTTACGGGTGGGGGTAATGTTGCTCTTAATTCTTTCAATCCAGCTCATTGATAACCTTTATACATGAACCTGGTAGCCCATAAATGGTGCACATTAAAACATAACGGTTCGCAACTTGGGATAAAAAAGTGGTCGAACCGCCACTGACTTCTTATTTTGCCTGTCGCGACGCGGCGCGACGATGACGAATCACTTCAAACACTCCGGGAAGTATAGACACCACGATAATTCCCACAATCAGCAGCTTAAGATTCTCCTGAATAGCGGGAATGGTGCCAAAGAAATAGCCTGCGTAGGTGAACAGTAACACCCACAGCAGCGCGCCAGCCACGTTGAACAGCGCGAAATGGCGATAGGACATATGCCCCATGCCGGCGACAAAAGGCGCAAAAGTACGCACGATCGGGACAAAACGCGCCAGGATAATCGTTTTCCCCCCGTGCTTCTCATAAAACTGATGCGTTTTATCGAGATAGCTGCGACGGAAAATCTTTGAATCCGGATTGCTGAATAAACGCTCACCAAACAAACGTCCAATGGTGTAATTCACCGCATCACCCGCAATCGCGGCGATCAACATCAGCACCACCATCATATGGACATTCAAATCGTTGGTGCCAAGCGATGCCAGCGCACCGGCGACAAACAGCAGCGAATCGCCCGGCAAAAACGGGGTGACCACCAGGCCGGTTTCGCAAAACAGGATCAGGAACAGAATGGCGTAAACCCAGATGCCGTATTGCGCTACCAGCTCCGCCAGGTGCACATCAATATGCAGGATGAAATCAATAAGGAAGTGAATTAAGTCCATGTCTGGTTATGCCTTTTTAAAATGCGACTAGTCCGCCAGGAACAGCGGGCCCATTGGCGCAGCGGGAAGCTCAAAGCGCGCGGGATAATCCACCGACACCAGATAGAGCCCTTCCGCTTTCGCCGTTGCTGCCGCCAGCGTTCTGTCCTTTACCGCCAGCAACTCTGCTATCCAGCTCTCCGGCTGGTTGTGGGCGCCTACTTCCATCAGGCTACCGACAATATTCCTGACCATATGATGTACAAAGGCATTGGCTTTGATATCAACCACAATATAAGCGCCGTGACGACTGACGTTGATATGCATCAGGTTGCGCCACGGGGTACGCGACTGGCACTGCACCGCGCGAAACGACGTAAAGTCGTTTTCACCAAGCAGGCACTGCGCCGCACGGTGCATGCGCTCCGCGTCCAGCGGCTGATGATAGTGCGTCACACCATGACCGAGCACCGCCGGGCGTAAGCGATGATTGTAGATGACGTAGCGGTAACGGCGAGCCGTGGCGCTAAAACGCGCATGAAAATCATCCGGGACATCTTTGACCCAACGTACCGCGATGTCACCAGGCAAATTCGCATTTACACCCAGCGTCCAGGCGGCGTCTTTGCGCAGCGCCGTGGTTTCAAAATGCACCACCTGCCCGGTCGCGTGTACGCCTGCGTCGGTACGCCCGGCGCAGAACACGTTAATGGGCTCGTTGGCCACCTGCGAGAGCGCTTTCTCCAGCTTCTCCTGCACGCTGCGCACTTCCTGCTGACGCTGCCAGCCGTAATACTTGCTGCCGTCATACTCAATGCCAAGCGCGATTTTGTAGACCGGCGCTTTCAGCTCGTCCTGCATCAGTACAGATACTCCTGAACCAATTTTTCAGCGACTTTCACCGCCATCAGCGCACCGCCAAAACGCACGTTATCGGCAACCGACCAGAACTGCACCTGCTCCGGCATACCATAATCGTTACGCACGCAACCGACAGAAAGGTGAGTCTGGCCGGAGGCATCGCCGACCTGCGTCGGGAAATCCCCCGCTTCAGAGAGCGCGATATCTTCAAAGCGGCTGAACGCGTCGCGCGCCTCTTCCGCCGCCAGCGGACGAATCGCTTCGAAGCTCACCATCTGCGCGTGGCCGTAAAACACCGGTGACTGTACGAAATTCGCCGAGATCATCAGCCCTTCGTCCTGCAAAATTTTGCGCATTTGATCGATGAGAACCCGCTCTTCGCGCACGCTGCCTTCGCTGTCTGGTAGCAGCGGCAGCATGTTGAACGCCAACTGGCGGCCAAAATAGTCATCGTCGTCAATCGGGATACCGTTTAGCAGCTTGGCGCTCTGCCCGGCCAGCGCGTCCACCGCTTGCTTGCCATTGCGGGAAGCGGACAGCAAGCACGTTACGCTGACGCGTGATAAACCACCTTCATCAATCAGCGGTTTCAGCGCCGCCAGCAACTGGCTGGTGAGGCTGTCCGGCACGGCGATGATATTGCGATTACGGTAATCCGCCAGTACAAATGGGTTAACATCCGGCATCACCAGCGGCACATCCGGCTCCAGAGCAAACAGACCGCTGGTGTCGATCACCAGGCACCCGGCGTTGGTCGCCTCTTCAATATAGGTCGCCGACGCCTGCGCTCCCGCGACGAAAAAGGCCAGTTGCGTCTGCGTCCAGTCAAACCCGGCGGCATCTTCCACACGCACAGTTTTACCGGCAAAACGCAGGTTTTCACCGGCGCTTTCGCTGCTGGCCAGCGCATACACTTCGCCAACCGGGAACTGGCGCTCCGCTAACGTTTCGAGCAAGGCTTCTCCGACAGCGCCCGTGGCGCCGAGAACGGCAATATTCCAGCCTTCAGACATGGTGATTTACTCCAGGAAAAAAGCGTCCCCGCCGCACTATTCGGCAGGGAGCATTAAGATGACATTAACGTGCCGGGTTATGCGTGGCGTTGAAACCAAGCTTTTGCAGCAGCGCGGCGGCGCTGGCGTCATCGCACTGCACATACAGCGATGACCATTCGCGGCGCTCAAGATAATTTTTGCGCAGCTTATCAAATTCACCCGGCGTGCCCGCTACTTTTCGCAGCAGCGCATCGTCGCGGCGCACATCATACACCAAATGCACCAGCCTTTTTAGCGTTGACTGATCAAGCGCGCCATGCAGTGTGATGCGACCGAACTCCGGCGCGGGCAGCAGCGTGTCCAGCGCCACTTGCTGACGCTTGCCGAGAAAATCGCTAAAGGCTTCAAATACCTGCGTAGTGCCGCGCGCTTTGCCTTCCAGCGTGTAACCGGCGATATGCGCCGTCCCGATATCGACGAGGTTAAGCAAATCGACATTCAGGTCCGGCTCCGGCTCCCAGACATCCAGCACCACACTCAGCGCTTGTCCGGCCTGCAAACGTTGCAGCAGTGCGGCGTTATCGACTACCGGCCCACGACAGGCATTTATCAGAATAGTGCCAGGCTTCAGGCGCGAAAGCAGCGCATCATCCGCCAGGTGCAGCGTTTTATACGGCCCGTCTTTAAACAGCGGCGTATGGAATGTCAGCACATCGGCTTCACGCACCAGTTCATCCAGGCTGCGGAAATCCCCGTCATCGCCACGATCGGCGCGCGGCGGATCGCACAACAATGTACGAACACCGAATGCTTCCAGTCGCGCCTGTAAGCGCCCCCCCACGTTACCGACACCCACGATACCGACGGTGCGATCCTGCAATGCAAAGCCGTCACGCTCCGCCAGCATCAGCAGCGAGGAGAACACATATTCGACGACCGCAATCGCGTTGCAGCCAGGTGCGGCGGAAAAAGCAATGCCCGCCTGGCGCAAAAACGCCTCATCAACATGGTCGGTGCCTGCTGTCGCCGTGCCGACAAATTTGATCCCCGTGCCCTGTAATAAACCCTCATTCACCTTCGTGACAGAGCGCACCATTAAGGCGTCCGCATCGGCCAGTTCCGCCACGGGAATCGGGCGACCGGGAACCGCTTTTACCTCACCAAGGCGACTAAAAAGATCGCGGGCATACGGCATATTTTCATCAACAAGGATTTTCACGCTTCAGTACCTGTTTGAGAACGGGAGTTGAGCGCGCAAGTGTGCCATAATCTCGCGGCCGGGCATACCCGCAATGCCGCCACCGCCACGCGAGAGTAAGAGGAAACCATGATTCAACCCATTCAGGGTGCCCCCGCGCGCCCTCCCGGGCAAGAGCCAGCTCAGACCGCCAATACTATCGGCGAGCAACCGTTATCAACGATGCAGCGCACCGTGCTTGAGCGTCTGGTTATTCGCCTGATTGCGCTGACCCAACAGCAGAGCGCGGAAGTCTGGGCGGGCGTTAAGCATGATTTAGGGCTGAAGAGCGATACGCCGCTGCTTTCCCGCCATTTTCCGGCGGCGGAACAAAATCTCAACCAGCGCGTAGAAACGGCCACGCAAAACCACACCACTCGCCAGATGGTGTCACAGCTGACGGAGCTGTTAAGCCAGGGGAATAATCGCCAGGCGGTGAGTGATTTTATTCGCCAGCAGTTCGGGCAGACAGCGCTCAGCCAGCTAACACCGCAGCAGTTGAAAACGGTGCTGACGATGCTGCAAAACAACCAGATAACCATTCCGCAGCCGCAACAGCGCCCTTCCACCGAGCGCCCGCTGCTGCCCGCAGAGCATAACTCGCTCAACCAGGCGGTTATCAAACTGACGGCGGCCACCGGCGAATCCGGCAAACTTATCTGGCAATCGATGCTGGAACTCTCCGGCGTGAAAAGCGGCGAGCTGATCCCGGCGAAACATTTTACGCCGCTGATGACGTGGCTACAGGCGCGTCAGACATTGAGCACGCATCCCGCGCCAACGCTGCATGTTATCCAGACGGTGCTGAAGCAGCCGCTGGATAACAACGAGATGCGCAGCATCACCGAGTACGCGCAGCAGACATGGCAAGCGACGCCGCAGACGGTGTTAACCACCGCCCAGGTGCAGGATATTCTGAATCATGTGTTCTTACGCCGCACCGAACGGGCGTCGGGAATGATTGAAGTGCGCGATATCCAGCCGATTTACAGCCCGTTTGTGGCACCAATTGTCGAGACGGTAAAAGCGATTTCCACCCGTCCAGGTTTCTTCTTTATCGCCCTGCTGATCGTGGCGTTTCTTTTCTGGCTACTCAGTTAAAACAATCCCCTCCGCTGGAGGGGATTCGCTTTTACAGTTTGTCACCGTTGTGTTTGATCACGTCCTGATACCACCAGAACGATTTCTTGCGGCTGCGCGCCAGCGTGCCGTTGCCGTCATTGTCTTTATCGACGTAGATTAAGCCGTAACGTTTCTTCATTTCGCCGGTGCCCGCCGAAACCAGATCGATGCAACCCCACGGTGTGTAGCCCATTAAATCAACGCCATCTTCCACTACCGCTTTTTTCATCTCGCGGATATGGTCACGCATATAGTCAATGCGGTACTGGTCATTGACCACACCGTCACTTTCAGGCTTATCAATCGCGCCAAAACCATTTTCCACAACAAACAGCGGCAACTGATACATGTCGTAAAAGTAATTCAGGGAGTAACGCAGACCCACCGGGTCGATTTGCCAGCCCCAGTCTGACGCTTTGACATACGGGTTCGGCACCAGGCTTTTGGTTTCGTCGTAATCCAGTTGCGGGTTGTCCTCTTTCGCTTTGGTGACGAAGGACATGTAGTAACTGAAGCCGATATAGTCGACGCGGCCGCGCGTGAGGTGCTGCAAATCCTCGTCGGTAATGTCGAGTTTGAAACCGCGGCGAGCGAAGTAGTTGAGCAGATGCTGCGGGTAATAACCACGCACATGCACATCGGTAAACCAGTAGCGGCGATGCATCGCCACCACCGACATCATCATGTCGTCCGGCGCACAGGTTAACGGGTAGATTGGACACATGGCGATCATGCAGCCAATTTTGAAGTCCGGGTTGATTTTATGTCCGGCTTCTACCGCCAGCGCACTCGCCACCAGCTCATAGTGCGCCGCCTGATACATAACCACTTCGCGATCTTCGCCGGGTTGGTACTTCACGCCGGAGTTCGTAAACGGCGCGAAATCTTCGTGGTAGTTGGCCTGATTATTGATTTCGTTAAACGTCATCCAGTATTTCACCTTGCTGCGGTAGCGGGTGAAAACGGCATTGGCGAAGCGGACAAAGAAGTCAATGAGTTTACGGTTGCGCCAGCCGCCATATTCGGTGACGAGGTGATAAGGCATTTCGAAATGGGAAAGGGTGATCACCGGCTCAATGTTGTACTTCAGGCATTCGTCGAACAGATCGTCATAGAATTGCAGCCCGGCTTCGTTTGGCTCCAGCTCGTCGCCTTTCGGGAAAATACGCGTCCAGGCAATGGAGGTGCGAAAACATTTAAAACCCAGCTCGGCAAACAGCTTAATGTCGTCTTTGTAGCGATGGTAAAAATCGATGGCATCATGGTTGGGATAATTTTTACCGGGCAGCACGCCGTCGGTAATTTCACGCGGTACGCCGTGCGCGCCGGCGGTCATCACATCGGCAACACTTACGCCTTTACCGCCCTCCTGCCAGCCGCCTTCCAGCTGATGCGCGGCAACAGCGCCACCCCATAAAAAATCCGCTTTAAACCCAGGCATATCTCTCTCCTTTCGCTCAATGGTGAACAAAGGATAAACAAGCCCGCGAGGACATGACATCATCGCGGGCTTGTTTTGTGAAACCGGTTGCAAAGAGTTTTATTGCTGCGGTTTTCTGCGCTATTTACGTGAGCGGAAAGCGATTAACGTCACGATAATCCCGGTCACCGCCGAAATAGCTCCGGCGAGAAACACCGACGGGTAGCCGAGCGAGGTTGCCAGCAGGCCGGTCAGCGGGCCGGTAAAGGCATACGAGATATCCTGAAACGCCGCATAACCGCCAAGCGCCGTACCGCGCACCTGCGGCGGCACGCGTTTTACCACTTCCACACCGAGCGCCGGGAAGATCAGTGAACAACCGCAACCGGTTAGCGCCGCGCCAAGTAGCGCCGTCCATGCCTCGTGCGCCTGCCACAGTAGCAACAGACCGATGGTTTCAACTATCAGCGAGGCTATCGCTACCCGCACGCCGCCAAAACGGTCCGGCATCCAGCCAAACAGAATACGCATCAACACAAATGCACCGCCAAAGGCGGTCAAGGTAAAGCCCGCCATCGGCCAGCTGTTACTGGCGAAATAGAGCGAAACAAAAGTGCCGATTACCGCAAAGCCGACGCCCTGTAACGCCAGCCCAAGCCCCGGCTGCCAGATAAGCCCAACCACACTCCACAGCGACGGACGCTCACCAGGATGTGCCGGTACTTTGCGCACGCTGCCGTTAAACGCCCAGGCAACAAACGGTAACGCGATAGTGGTCGCGGCAAGCGCAGCAAAACCAAACTGGCTGTGGATCAATAACCCCAGCGGCGCACCGGCCGCCAGCGCACCATAAATCGCCATCCCGTTCCATGACATCACTTTGCCGGAACGCGCCGGACCAACCAGCCCCATGCCCCAGGTCAGCGTTCCGGTCAGTAACTGGCTTTCACCAAACCCGAGAATTAAACGCCCTACCACCAGTAGCGCAAATTTCGCTATCGGTTCAACCGGTAGTAACGCGGCCAAAAGCCATGCCACACCGGCTAACGCACAGGCAAACATCCCCTGCAACGCCGAGCGTTTAGCGCCGAACTGATCCGCCAGCCGCCCGGCGTAGCCGCGCGTTAAGACAGTCGCAAGAAACTGAATTCCGACCGCGATACCGACCATCGTGTTGCCGTAGCCGAGCTGCTGATGAACAAACAGCGGGATCACCGGTAGCGGTAGCCCAACGGTCATATAGGTGAGAAACACCGCGAAAGCGATGCGAAACAGCGAGACATTTGCTGAAGAAGAACGAACAGATTGTGATTCTGCAGACATGCATTACTCCATAACGCAGAGTAAGGCGGGATTTGGAAGTACCACGCCCCCTCTACCTGAGTTTCAGGATTAAGGCGCGTTGGTTAACGTTAAACGCTTACGCATTATCGCAGGGATAATGTTGCGGGTGGAGTTTGCCTTTCAACATAGCGGGTTGTCAACGCGTAAAAGTCCCCGGAATAAAAGCGGAATGGTTTTCGTCGCCTGAGCGCATGCCAGAAACCTTAAAAAAACAGCCTCTGCCCGTTCAGTAAGATGGAAATTGAAAGGCAATCAAAACCCGTTGCTGTACCCGCAGGCGAGGGGTTTAAGCTGGCAATAAAAAAGGGAGCCTCAGGCTCCCCTTCTCGCGGTAAGACAAACTTATTTCAGTTTGCGCATCACCAGCGTGGCGTTCGTGCCGCCAAAACCGAAGCTGTTAGACATCACGGTAGTTAATGTCGCATCCATCGGTTTAGTGACGATGTTCAGACCTTCAGCCTGCTCATCGAGTTCTTCCACGTTAATGCTCGGGGCGATAAAGCCGTGCTCCAGCATCAGCAGAGAGTAGATCGCTTCCTGAACGCCTGCGGCACCCAGAGAGTGACCAGTCATCGCTTTGGTCGCGGAAATCGCCGGGCTGTTGTTGCCAAACACTTCGCGGATGGCACCCAGTTCTTTCACATCGCCGACCGGCGTGGAAGTGCCGTGGGAGTTCAGATAGTCGATCGGGGTATCAACACCGTGCATCGCCATCTTCATGCAGCGCACTGCGCCTTCGCCTGACGGCGCTACCATGTCTGCACCATCGGAGGTCGCGCCGTAGCCAACGATTTCCGCATAAATGTGCGCGCCGCGCGCCAGTGCGTGCTCCAGCTCTTCAACAACCACCATACCGCCGCCGCCTGCGATAACGAAACCGTCACGGTTTTTATCGTAAGTACGGGACGCTTTTTCCGGCGTGTCGTTGTATTTGGTCGAGAGCGCGCCCATGGCGTCGAACTCGCAAGCCATTTCCCAGCACAGCTCTTCGCCGCCGCCGGCAAAAACGATGTCCTGTTTACCTAGTTGGATCTGCTCTACGGCGTTACCGATACAGTGGGCGGAAGTCGCACACGCGGAGCTGATCGAGTAGTTCACGCCGTGAATTTTAAACGGTGTTGCAAGGCACGCGGAAACCGCAGACGCCATCGCTTTGGTGACCACATACGGGCCAACCGCTTTCAGACCACGCGGGCTGCGCATTGCATCAGCACCGAAAACCTGAGATTTAGACGAACCGCCAGAACCTGCGATCAGGCCCACGCGCGGGTTGTTCTGATAAACCTCGTCTTTCAGGCCAGCATCTTCAATCGCCTGCTGCATGGAGAGATAGGAATAGATAGAGGCATCGTTCATGAAACGAACCACTTTACGGTCAATCAAACCAGTGGTGTCCAGTTTAACGTTACCCCATACGTGGCTGCGCATGCCGGAATCTTTAAATTCCTGAGAGAATGTGATCCCTGAGCGTCCTTCACGCAGGGATGCCAGGACTTCCTGCTGGTTGTTACCAATGCTGGAAACGATGCCCAGGCCAGTAATCACTGCACGTTTCATTCAATACCCCTAAAGTCGCACTAATTAAGTTTCGAGTCGCAAGATAGCGTACACTTGTACGCCGAACAAGTCCGATCAGACAATTTCTGAGGAAATTTGCGCCTTTCTTTGTCCCCCGTTAAGATCGTGGCACTGCTTGATGGACGAGTAACTTACGTGAAACAAACCGCTATACAATCCGCCAACCTGGAATTCAACGCTGAGGGTACACCTGTTTCCCGAGATTTTGACGATGTCTACTTCTCTAATGATAACGGACTGGAAGAGACACGTTATGTTTTTCTCGGCGGCAACCGTCTTGAACAGCGTTTTTTGGATCACCCGCGCCCGCTGTTTGTGGTTGCGGAGAGCGGTTTCGGCACCGGTCTGAACTTCCTAACCCTCTGGCAGGCGTTTACGGCCTTTCGCGCAGTTAACCCCGACGCTACCCTGGAAAGATTACATTTCATCAGTTTTGAAAAATTTCCGCTCACCCAGGGCGATCTGCGCAAAGCGCATGCCCACTGGCCGGAACTGGCAAGCTGGGCAGAACAGCTGCAAGCGCAGTGGCCACTGCCTTTTGCCGGCTGCCACCGCCTGTTGCTGGACGGCGGTCGTGTGACGCTCGATTTATGGTTCGGCGACATCAATGAACTGACCGATACGCTGGATGATTCGCTCAACCAGAGCGTGGACGCCTGGTTTCTTGATGGGTTTGCGCCTGCCAAAAACCCGGACATGTGGACACCCAATCTGTTTCAGGCAATGGCGCGCCTTGCAAGGCCAGGCGGTACGCTGGCGACCTTTACCTCGGCGGGTTTCGTCCGGCGCGGTCTGCAGGAAGCGGGGTTTACCATGCACAAAAGCAAAGGTTTTGGCCGCAAACGCGAAATGCTCACCGGGGTGATGGAAAACCCGCGAGCGCCAGCGGTTCGCGCGCCATGGTTTGCCCGCAGCGGCACAGAGGAGCGCGAGGTGGCGTTAATTGGCGGCGGTGTCGCCAGCGCGCTGTTATCACTGGCGTTGCTGCGTCGCGGCTGGCAGGTCACACTGTATTGCGCCGATGACGCCCCTGCCGAAGGCGCATCCGGTAACCGCCAGGGCGCACTCTATCCTTTGCTCAGCGCCCACGATCCGGCGCTGGCACGCTTCTTCCCGGCAGCCTTTACCTTTGCCCGCCGCGTGTACGACGCGCTTCCTGTCGAGTTTGACCATCAGTGGTGCGGCGTGACCCAACTCGGCTGGGATGAAAAAAGCCAACACAAAATCGATCAAATGCTGACGCTGGATCTGCCGCCGGAACTCGCCAGGCGCGTTGAGGCAAATGAGGCCGATGCGCTCTGCGGCGTGGAAACCGGCTGCGGTGGCATCACTTACCCGGCTGGCGGCTGGCTCTGCCCGGCGCAGCTCACGGCGGCCGCCCTCGCGCTGGCTTGTGAACAGGGTTTACAGGTGCACTATGGTTATGATGTCGAGCAATTAACGTCTGAAGATAATCACTGGCAGTTGCATATCAAAGGCGGCCAGTTACGCCAGCATGCCGCCGTGGTGCTGGCCAACGGCCATCGCCTTCCCCACTTTACGCAAACGGAAAAGCTACCGGTGTATCCGGTGGCAGGCCAGGTCAGCCATATTCCCACCACGCCTGAGCTCAGCCCGTTGCGCCAGGTGCTGTGTTATGACGGCTATCTCACACCGCAAAACCCGCACAATCAGCAGCACTGTATTGGCGCAAGTTATCATCGCGGTCAGCAGGAAACCGCCTACAGCGAAGCCGATCAGCAGCAGAACCGCCAGCGGTTGCTTGACTGCTTCCCACAGGCGTCATGGGCTAAAACGGTGGATGTCAGCGCGGGCGATGCACGCTGCGGCGTGCGCTGCGCTACGCGCGATCACCTGCCGATGGTTGGTAACGTAGCGGATTACGACGCAACGCTTAACGCCTATGCCACACTCGCAGAACACGGCGAAACAGCTATAAGCGCCCCCGTCTATGACGGTCTGTTTATGTTGGGTGCGCTGGGTTCACGCGGGTTGTGCAGCGCGCCGCTGGCGGCAGAAATTCTGGCATCACAAATGAGCAATGAACCGATCCCGCTGGACGGTGAAACACTGGCGGCAATGAACCCGAATCGTTTATGGGTCAGAAAGTTATTGAAGGGTAAAGCGGTGAAATGAGATGAATATTTTCCCTCTCCTGTGCGGAGAGGGAAAAGACGGCTTAGTGCGCTTTCGCCTGCTGATAGAGGTTTTCCCACATGCCGAGCACCAGCGCCTGATCGCGCGGCGATAGTTCTCCCGCCTGAATAGCGGTTTGCACACTGGTGGTCACTTTTCCGTACAGGGTTTCCGGCGCATGGTCATCGCCGCTCTCCAGCTCCGCCACCGCCAGCGTCAGGTGGCCGCGCAGATAACCGCCCGCGAACAGCTCATCATCACTGGCGTGGTCCACCATGTTATCTATTAACGCCAGAATGCGTGATTCAAACTCCGCGATCATCTCTCTTCCTCTCTCGAAAATATGGCCTTACAGATCTTCCGGCCACGGGAACTGTGCTGCCGCTAAGGGCGGCGTCTGGTAATAATCTTGTAATGCTTTAATAAAACGCGCCGGACGTGCAGGAATGCCCTGCTCCAGATACGTCATCACCTGTGCATGCACACGGCGCTGGAACACGATGCGATCGGGTTCGAAATCGCCTTCCAGATTGTCGCAGCTGACATTAAACGGAAAACCCGCCGCCACGCAGAACAACCAGTCAAACGCCTGCGGTTTGACTTCAACATCTTCGAATTTCCCCTGCGTCGCCGCATCGCGTCCGTCCGGGCAGTACCAGTAACCAAAATCGACCAGCTTGCGCCGTTCTGCTCCCGCAATGCACCAGTGCGAAATTTCGTGTAACGCGCTGGCATAAAAGCCGTGGGCAAAGACAATGCGGTTATAAGGTGCATCCGCATCAGCAGGAAGATAGATCGGTTCGTCGTCGCCTTTAATCAGACGGGTATTAAAATCGTCGGCAAAACAGCCGTCGAAAATATCAATTAATTGTTGATAGTGATGCGTCATACATTCACCCCCAGATACTGGAGGATCTCCTGCCCGTGACTGTCATAGAGAAGTTTTGCGCTCATCACCGCCGAGACAATCACAATCATCGGACGAATGAGCTTTTGCCCTTTGCTGAGCACCAGACGCGAGCCCATGCGC
This sequence comes from Kosakonia pseudosacchari, assembly GCF_900184035.1. Taxonomy (GTDB): domain Bacteria; phylum Pseudomonadota; class Gammaproteobacteria; order Enterobacterales; family Enterobacteriaceae; genus Kosakonia; species Kosakonia pseudosacchari. The sequence goes on along the minus strand of NZ_FXWP01000011.1, from coordinate 244,325 downwards.
GCGCCGAGAAATTGCCCGGCCAGCATAACAAAGCCGGTACCCCACACCACTTTGCCGCCAATAATAAATAGCAGCAGCCCGCCGACGTTGGAGGTGGCATTCAGCACTTTGGCATGCGCGGTCGATTTTGCCAGATTGAAACCCGCAAGCGTGACAAACGCCAGGGCGTAAAACGAGCCTGCGCCCGGGCCAAAGAAACCGTCATAAAAACCGACACAGCCGCCGGAAACCAGCGCGAAAGGCAGGCCGTACAAGCGGCGCTGACGATCCTCTTCGCCAAGCCCTGGCATCAGCAGGAAATAGAGGCCAATACAGATAACTAAAATTGGCAGGATCTGGCGCAGCACATCGGATTGCACATGCTGGACCAGCAGCGCGCCGGTGGTCGAACCGATGAAGGTCATCAGAATATTGAGCTTCTGATCGGCGAGATTCACCACTTTGCGGCGAATAAAATAGAGCGATGACGACAGCGAACCGCCGCAGGCCTGCAATTTGTTGGTCGCCAGCGCCTGCGCCGGTGACATACCCGCCGCCATCAGCGCCGGAACGGTTAGCAGCCCACCGCCACCCGCCAGCGCGTCAATAAACCCGGCCAGCAGCGCGACAAAAAAAAGCGTCACCAGCAGCAGCGGTGACACCATAAACAGTTGTTGAAAGAGTTCCATCAGAGTGCGTGTTCATCCAGTAAAGCCTGACAGGACGGCGGCAACGGCGGCGGCGTCTTTTTCTCAGGCGTTGAACTACCCGGCTTCGCCGGTTCAAACCAGCTTTGCAATTCCGCGCCGCAGCCATCGCCAGGCGGCGGCAGCGGTTGATCCTGGCACTCCAGGCTGTCCGCCGGGCAGCGCAGGCGCACATGCATATGCGCACGATGCTGGAACCACGGGCGCACTTTGCGCAGCCAGTCACGATCGCTACCCGCATCAAGGCAAAGCTGCTGCTTGATTGCCGGGTTCACGAAGATACGCGTCACATCGTTATCCTCTGCCGCCAGCTTGATCATGCTGCTGATTTCCGGCTTCCACAGCGCAGGCACTACCTGTTTGCCATCGCGGGAAACCAGATCCAGCGCCTGCGGTTTCAGCAGTTGCGCCGCGCTCCAGCGCGTTTTCGGAAGCTGCAGGAAGATATCGACATCCAGCCCCGACTGGTGGCTGGCGTGACCGCCGTTAAAGCGTCCACCGGCTGGCATTCCCATATCGCCCACCAGCACCGTACCCAGCCCGAGGTTGTACACCTGCGTGCTGAAGCGCTGAATGAACAACACCAGATCCGGGTGGCCGAAATAGCGCCGTTGGTCGGTGCGCATTACCTGGTAGTGATCCGATTGTAGCGGCAGCTCATGCGCGCCAACGATACAACCATTGGAAAACGCGCCGATAGATTGCGGGCTACCGGCGACGGGATGGGTCAGTTTTTGCCATGGCGTCGCCGCCATGGCAGTTGCGCTCGCCAGCAGGGCAAACAGGGCGATTGCCGTTTTTTTCATAATTACCAGCGTGGAATATCGGTTATCACATCAGCGTTTTGCGCGCGCTGACGCAGGAAGTGATCCATCAAAACAATAGCAAGCATCGCTTCAGCGATCGGTACGGCGCGAATGCCAACGCACGGATCGTGACGACCTTTGGTGATCATTTCGACCTCCTCGCCAAAGCGGTTGATCGTCTTTCCGGGCACGGTGATGCTTGAGGTGGGTTTCAACGCAATGTTGGCAATGATTTGCTGACCGCTACTGATACCGCCCAGAATGCCGCCCGCGTGATTGCTCTGGAAACCCTGTCTGGTGATTTCATCGCGGTTTTCGCTGCCGCGCAGTTTTACCACTTCAAAGCCATCGCCAATTTCAACGCCTTTCACCGCGTTAATGCTCATTAGCGCGTGGGCGATATCCGCATCAAGGCGGTCAAACACCGGCTCGCCAAGGCCTGCCGGTACGCCATCGGCGACGACGGTGACTTTCGCGCCAATGGAATCACCCTCTTTTTTCAGGCCGCGCATCAGTTCATCCAGCGCCTCGATTTTGTCCGGGTCCGGGCAGAAAAACGGGTTCTGCTCAACCTGATCCCAGGCTTTGATCGCCAGCGGAATGTCGCCCATCTGCGTCAGGCAAGCGCGAATAACAATGCCGAATTTCTGCGCCAGGTATTTTTTGGCAATCGCACCAGCCGCCACGCGCATCGCCGTTTCACGGGCGGAAGAACGGCCACCGCCGCGATAATCGCGCACACCATATTTTTGCTCGTAGGTGTAATCCGCATGTCCCGGACGGAACAGATCTTTAATCGCACCGTAATCCTGCGAACGCTGATCGGTGTTTTCAATCAGCAGACCAATGCTGGTGCCGGTGGTCACGCCTTCAAACACGCCGGAGAGGATTTTCACCTGATCCGGCTCACGGCGCTGGGTGGTGTAGCGCGATGTCCCCGGGCGGCGTCTGTCCAGGTCGTGTTGCAGATCCGCTTCGGTCAGCGGAATGCCCGGCGGCACACCGTCGACAATACAGCCGAGCGCCAGGCCGTGCGATTCGCCGAAGGTGGTTACGCGAAAGAGTTGTCCAATTGTGTTTCCTGCCATCACGGCTCCGTTGTCGTTGTCTGTGTTGAGCGTCGTTTTAATCTTTATAGATGCTGAAGTGTTCGCGAGCGGCGATAAGCTGCGCTTTGGTCAGCATGAAGACACCGTCCCCGCCGTTATCAAACTCCAGCCAGGTAAACGGTACGTCCGGGTATTGTTCCATCAGATGTACCATGCTGTTACCCACTTCACAAATCAGGATGCCGTTGTCAGAGAGGTAATCCGGCGCACAGGCGAGGATACGGCGCGTCAGTTTCAGGCCATCGCTGCCGGAGGCCAGGCCAAGTTCTGGCTCGTGGCGATACTCGGAAGGCAGATCTGCCATATCTTCTTCGTCAACGTACGGCGGGTTGGTCACAATCAGGTCGTACTGCACTTTCGGCAAGTCGCGGAAGACGTCAGAGCGGATTGGCGTCACGTGATGAATAAGCCCGTGCTCTTCAATATTGTGCTCGGTGACCGCCAGCGCGTCCGTGGAGATATCGACGGCGTCCACTTCCGCTTCCGGGAAAGCATAAGCACAGGCAATCGCGATACAGCCGCTACCGGTACACATATCCAGAATGTGCTTCGGCTGTTCATTGATAAGCCCGGCAAAACGGTTGTTAATCAGCTCGCCAATCGGCGAACGCGGCACCAGCACGCGCTCATCCACATAAAATTCGTGACCACAGAACCAGGCTTTGTTGGTGAGATAAGCGACCGGAATACGTTCGTTAACGCGGCGAATCACGCGTTCAACAATGCGGTGGCGCTCGCTGGAAGTCAGACGCGCGGTGCGCATATCTTCCGGGATATCCAGCGGCAGATAGAGCGTTGGCAACACTAGTTGCACCGCCTCGTCCCACGGGTTGTCGGTGCCGTGGCCGTACCAGATATTGGCGGCGCTAAATCGGCTTACCGACCAGCGCAACATGTCCTGAATGGTGTGCAGTTCGTTCACTGCTTCGTCGACGAAAATTTTATCCATGGTATCCCCCAGGCGCATGCTCGCATTAAATTCGGCGGCTAGTTTGCCACGAAGACGGCGATAAATCAGCATTCTCACGCGCCTGCGCGGGGTAAAAATGCATTTTGCTGCACCGCTGGCGCAATGAGTCGGGTACACTGAAAAAAAGAGAAGATGAGATGCGCAGATGAAAAAGAAACCATCGCTTAGCGAGGAGGAACAGGCGCTGTTCCGGCAACTGATGACCGGTACGCGCCAGATAAAGCAGGACACCGTGGTTCATCGCCCGGCGCGGAAAAAAATCACTGAAGTGCCGGAGAAACGGTTGTTGCAGGAGCAGGCTGATAACAGCCACTATTTTTCTGATGAGTTCCAGCCGCTGTTAAACACCGAAGGCCCGGTAAAATATGTGCGCGACGATGTCAGCCATTTTGAGCTGAAAAAGATCCGCCGTGGCGATTATGCTCCGGAGCTGTTTCTTGATCTGCACGGTTTAACCCAGCTTCAGGCGAAGCAGGAACTGGGAGCATTGATTGCCGCCTGCCGTCGCGAACATGTGTTTTGCGCCTGCGTAATGCACGGTCACGGCAAACATATTCTCAAGCAGCAAACCCCGCTGTGGCTGGCGCAACACCCGCATGTGATGGCGTTTCACCAGGCGCCAAAAGAGTATGGCGGCGATGCGGCGATACTGGTGCTTATTGAAGTGGAAGAGTGGCAACCGCCGGAGTTGCCCTGACGGCAGAAACGACAAGAGCCGCATTATGCGGCTCTTTATCTTTCATGGTCCGGCGAATCAGATAGCTTTTGGCATCTTCAGGTTGCAGGGACTCATTTGCCAGTTAAAGACACCTTTACCGTCTCCATCCAGCGTGACGCTGGCGATGGCGGAGGTGGTAAACATCGGCGGCGCTTCACCCGGGCAGAGCTCGGACACCAGGTATCCGACCAGCGGCAGGTGAGAAATCACCAGCACGGCGGAAGTACCTTCATTTGCCAGCGCCTGTAAATAGGCGCTGACCAGGCCGATATCGCCACAGGGCGTCAGTTCCGGCAGGACATCCACGTTGTCAGGCAGGTTCATACACTCCCCTACCTTATCCAGCGTCTGTTCAGCACGTAAAAAAGGGCTGACCAGAACACGTTCAATATCCACTTTTTGGCCTTTCAACCATGTTGCCATTAGACGGGTTTCGTCACAGCCACAAGGGGTTAAGGGACGAACCGAGTCACTGGCTGCATCGAGGGCAGCGTCGCCGTGACGCATGATAAAAACTTGCATATTGCACCGCTTTTGTTAACCAGAATCATTAATACTTTCACCGCAAAATCATTTCACGACACCGGAAAATATTAATGGCCGGGCATTGTGCCTGATCCATTCGTTGAATGAAACGCTGTTTTTTACCTCAATGGCGCAAGTATAGTCAATTACTGTTTATTAAATAACCGTAAAGCCCATGAGGTATAACAGAATTCCTTTTTTAGACACTAACTGAAACGTTCAGTTTCTTTTGTCGGCCAGAAAGTTACACCTTGTTCCGCCATGCGTAACAGCGGCTCGCAAGGGGTAAAACGCTCGCCATACTGCGCCTGTAAGCGCTGTAGTGTCGCCACCACTTCGCTTACGCCCAGCGCGTCCATATAGTGGAATGGCCCGCCCAAAAACGGTGGGAAACCGATGCCAAACACGGCGCCAATATCACCATCGCGCGCGCTGCGAATCACCTGTTCATCAAAGCAGCGAGCCGCTTCGTTCAGCATCAACATCACACACCGTTCCGCTATCTGCTGAGGCGGTAACTGTGTGCCATCTGAAACACCGATTAAGCGGTAGATCGATGGGTCTGGCTGTTTTTTGCTTTTACGCCCTTTCGCCGGGTAAAGATAGAAACCGCGCTCATTTTTTCTGCCTTTGCGATCGTCATTCAAGATTGCGTTAACCACACTTGCAGGCGCGCTAAAACGTTCCCCGTAGGCAGCTTCCAGCACCGGGACAATTTTGGTGCCGGTATCGATCCCCACTTCATCCAGCAACTGGATGGGCCCCACCGGGAAACCGAATTTCACCAGCGCCTGATCGATCGTTTCAATACGTTGGCCTTCGCTTAACAGACGCATCGCTTCATTAATATAAGGCGCGAGGATGCGGTTAACGTAAAAGCCAGCTTTATCAGCCACCACAATGGGCGTTTTGCCCTGTTTTTTCGCCAGTTTCACCGTCGTGGCAATGGTTTGCTCATCGGTGCCTGCATGGGGAATCACCTCCACCAGCGGCATTTTTTCCACCGGGCTGAAAAAATGTAATCCGATAACTTTTTCCGGACGCGCCGCATTCGCAGCAATATCGCCGATAGGTAAAGACGAGGTATTGGACGCGAAAATGGTATGCGCTGCACAGTTAGCTTCGACTTCAGCGACCATTTTCTGCTTCAACGCAAGATCTTCGAACACCGCTTCAATCACCAGATCGCGGTGGGCGAAGCCACGATAATCGAGCGAACCGGAGATCTTCGCCATCTGGCTGTCGCGCTCGGCGGGTTTCAGGTAACGACGGCGCACTTTTTTATCCAGTTGTTGCCAACTGTATTTCAGCGCATGGTTAATGCCCTTCGCGTTAATATCTTTAATGCGAACCGGCAAGCCGCCTTTGCTGGCCGTGACAAACGCGATACCGCCGCCCATCAACCCACCGCCCAGCACTCCCACACTATTAAGCGGGCCGGGTTCGACGGCGCTGCCAGGATCTTTTTTGATATTGGTACTGGTAAAGAAGAGATGCCGCAACGCCTGCGATTGCGGCGTCATCGCCAGTTGGCCAAACGCGCGCGCTTCAGCGTCATAACCGCTGCTGCGCCCCTGGGCAAGGCCGGTTTCGATCACCGAGAGAATGCGCGACGCAGCAGGATAATTCCCCTGGGTTTTCTGCTCCGTTTTCTTCGCCACCATGCGGAACAATAAAGTACGGCCAAGCGGCCCGGCAAGAATACGCTCGCGCACCGGTAAATGGCGGCTGGCAGGACGCCCCTGCGAAACCAGCCCGACGGCGGCGTCCAGTAAAATGGAAGGCGGAACCACATCGTCCACCAGCCCCACTTTTAATGCCTGCCGTGGGCGTAACGGTTTGCCGGTGAGGATCATCTCCAGCGCGGTACTCACGCCAATCAGACGTGGCAAACGCTGCGTACCGCCGGAGCCAGGAAGCAAACCCAGTTGTACTTCCGGTAATCCCAGTACTGTTTTGGCGTCGTTCGTACAAACCCGGCGATGACACGCCAGCGCCAGCTCCAGCCCACCGCCGAGGCAGGGGCCATTAATCGCGGCAATCACCGGGATCGGCAGCGCATGGATTTCCGCCATCAGTTGCTGTCCCTGGCGGGCAAGCTCCTCGGCCTCTTTCGCCGTCTGGCAGCGGGCGATCATATTGATATCCGCGCCCGCAATAAAGTTGTCCGGTTTTGCTGAGATAAACACCACGCCGCGCAATGATTTGTTATCGCGGATCTGTTTGAGAATGGCGCGCACTTCGGTCGCGAACTCCGCTTTCAGCGTGTTCATCTTCTCGTTCGGTACATCAATCGCGACTACCGCCACATTGTCGGGACGCACACTAAGGGTAAATGCCGATGTTGTGGTCATTACTCTGCCTCCAGAACCATTGCGGCACCGAGACCGCCTGCGGCGCAGGCCGTTACCAGCCCGAAACCGCCACCGCGGCGGCGCAACTCATGCAGGGTTTGAGTGATCATACGCGCGCCGGTAGCGGCAAACGGATGCCCATAAGCGATAGAGCCGCCAAGCACGTTAAATTTACTGTCATCCACTTCGCCGGTTGCCTGTGAACGGCCCAGCACCTCGCGGGCAAAACGCTCGCTGGCCATTAGCTTCAGGTTGCTCAGGGTTTGCGCGGCAAAGGCTTCATGCATATCAAGCAGGGTTAAATCCGCCATTGATAATCCGGCTCTTTCCAGCGCCAGCGGCGTTGCCCATGCCGGGCCAAGCAGCATATCTTCACGCACATCAATGGCGGTAAAGGCATAACTGCGCAGGTATCCCAACGGCACCAGCCCCAGCTCTTTGGCGCGGGATTCGGTCATCAGGATCACCGCCGCTGCGCCATCGGTAAGCGGCGTACTGTTGGCCGCCGTCACCGTGCCGTGTTGGCGATCAAACGCCGGGCGCAGTTTTGCATAATCCGCCAGGCTTGAATTTGTGCGCACGTTGTTATCTTTTTCGACCGGATCGCGAAATGGCGGCGCGTAAGCGGTCATCACCTCTTCTGCCAGTTTGCCTTCTGCCCAGGCTTGCGCGGCAAGCTGGTGCGAACGGTGCGCCAGCGCATCCTGCTGTTCGCGGCTGATACCGTAGGTTTTCGCCATCTGTTCAGCGGTATCGCCCATGCGCAGGCCGGTGGAATACTCCGCCACCGCCGGGGGAACCGGCAGCAGATCGCGCAGACGCAGGCGTGAGAAGAGTTTCAGTTTTTGCCCCATGGTGCGCGCTTTGTTGGCATCCACCAGCGTACGCGCCAGTTTTTTGCTGACACCAATCGGCAGCACAGAGGATGAATCTGCGCCCCCGGCAATACCGGCACGGATGGTGCCTGCCAGCAGGCTTTCGGTGACATTCGCCACCGCCTGAAAGCTGGTCGCGCAGGCGCGGCTAACACTGTAAGCGTCGGTATGCACACTCATGCCAGTGCCAAGCACAATTTCGCGCGCAATATTCGGCGCTTCGGGCATTTGAACCACCTGGCCAAACACCAGTTGTTCAATCACTTCGGGGGGAATTTCGCTGCGTGCCAGCATCTCTCCCACCACCATTTTGCCAAGATCGATGGCCGGCACGCCGTGAAAGACGGTCGCCTGGCGGGCAAAAGGGGTACGTAACCCACTGACAATGGCAATGCGGTCGCCCTGGCGGGTGACAAGCGGTAATGCCTTCATAACACTCCCCTGTTAACAGCGTAATGCATTAAGTGGTCTGACCTGATAACAGTCTTAACCAATTTTTTACATTTAGCCAATGGGAGGGAGAAAAAAATGGGAGCTAAGGCACAGAGATACTTAACAAAACGCTCCCGGTGATCGGGAGCGTTGGCGGGATAATTAACGCAGACCGAGCTGGAAAATCAGCGTTTCGGCTTCGCAAGCGAAGACAAAATCGATATCCAGGCGCACACCGTCGGCCACTTCCGTAAACGTAGAGGTGATTTGGCAAGGATCGGATTCCACGCTGCGAGCTCTGGCGCTCAGCGCAGCCAGGGTTTCGTCAGCGTCGGCGCGGTTAGCGAACACGCGGCTGTAAGAGGCGGTGCAGTCGGAGTTGTCCATAATGGTGCCAACATCCATACAGCAGCAAACCGGGGTTTCATCAGCACTGCATTTACTCATGGTAGATTTCCTCTGAATTCGCACCCAAGGTGCCAGATAAACGTTGCGCATATTTTACGCCGCGAGGGAATGTGGCTCCAGTCGTTAATTCCGCAAGCGGCGATAAGTGACCGAAATCACACTTAAAAATGATCTAAAACAATAATCATCTAATCGGCTGATTAACACCGGGGGCAATTTTGCTGCGCAGATCCCGTTTCGAAGATCACAATTGAAAAATCTTATATACATACTTGCAACATTTCCTCTGGTCAGACCTATACTCTCGCCACTGGTCTGATTTCTCAGATGTACCTCAGACCCTACACTTCGCGCTCCTGTTACCCCGCGTAACAAAGTTTGTATAAAAATAAATCGATTTCGAATGAGGTTATGGTCATGAGCCAGAAAACCCGGTTTACCAAGTCTGCGTTGGCAGTCGCAGTGGCAATCGTTTCTACCCAGGCCTGGTCTGCAGGCTTTCAACTCAACGAGTTTTCATCCTCTGGCCTTGGCCGAGCTTATTCCGGTGAAGGCGCCATTGCTGATGACGCAGGCAACGTCAGCCGCAACCCGGCGCTGATCACCATGTTCGATCGCCCGACCTTCTCAGGTGGTGCGGTGTTTGTCGATCCGGATGTTAACGTGACGGGTCGTTCTGCAATTGGTAACAATGCCAGCCAGGACAACATCGCCCCGACCGCATGGGTGCCGAACCTGCATTTCGTGGCACCGATTAACGATCAATTTGGCTGGGGCGCGTCTGTGACCTCTAACTACGGGCTGGCCACCGAGTTCAACAACAATTACGCCGCCGGTTCTATGGGTGGTAAAACCGACCTTGAAACGCTGAACCTCAACCTGAGCGGCGCGTACCGTCTGGATAGCCACTGGAGCTTCGGCCTCGGCTTTGACGCTGTTTATGCACGTGCGAAAGTGGAGCGCTACGCGGGTGACCTGCCGCAAATCATCGGCGCAGGTCTGCCAGGGCTGGTGCAATCGGGTCGCCTGTCACCACAAGATGCACAGCAACTTGCCGCCCAGGCTGGCGGTATTAGCCGCGATACGCAAATTGCCCATCTGAAGGGCGATGAGTGGGGCTTTGGCTGGAACGCTGGTATTCTTTACGAGCTGGATAAAAACAACCGCTATGCATTGACCTACCGTTCTGAAATCAAAGTCGACTTCGACGGCGATTACAAGAGCAGCCTGCCTGCAGCGTTGAACCCGATCAATGCCGCACTCGATCTTAACCTGCCGTATGGCACTGGCGGCGCCACCACCAACGGTTCGCTCTCATTACATCTGCCGGAAATGTGGGAAGTGTCGGGTTACAACCGTGTTGATCCGCAGTGGGCCATTCACTATAGCCTGGCTTACACCAGCTGGAGCCAGTTCCAGGAACTGAAAGCGACCGGCAACAATGGCCAGACGCTGTTCTATAAAGATGAAAGCTTTAAAGACGCCTACCGTATCGCACTGGGTACCACCTATTACATGGATGATAACTGGACCTTCCGCGCCGGTATCGCCTTTGATGACAGCCCGGTTCCGGCAGCCAAACGCTCCATCTCCATCCCGGATCAGGACCGTTTCTGGCTGAGTACCGGTGCGACCTACGCATTTAATAAAGATGCCTCCGTCGACGTCGGCGTTTCTTATATGCATGGTCAGAAAGTGGAGTTCACAGAAGGCCCGTATACCTTCAAATCTGAAGGTCGTGCATGGCTGTATGGCGCGAACTTTAACTACGCGTTCTGATAAACCATCAGGCATAAAAAAAGGTGAGCGCCGTGCTCACCTTTTTTATTTGCTTCGCTTACTCCGAATCGATGTCTTTCAAATCGCCCTCGATCGCCTGCGCATTCGGGTTTTCTTGCGGTTTCAGCTTACCGCCGTTGGCAATAAAGTCATGGCGCTGGAAGTAGGCTTCACGCACCAGAATATACGGATCGGAAGACTGGCGCAGCAGGCCATCTGAATCCAGCAGTTGCGCGCGCGATTCGATGCCTTCCACCGTCCATTTACCCACCGACAGCGGCCATGTCAGCCACGACAGCACCGGATAGAGCGTATCGGCCATATCACCACCGTCTTCACGCAGCGTGAAACTGCCATAGAACGGCAGTTGCATATAAGGGCCGTAACCTATGCCGTAATGCCCCAGCGTGCTACCAAAACGGTGTGGCTCAACGCGCTGTAATTTCGGGTTCGCCGCACCGGCGACATCCATCAGACCGCCCATCCCCAGCAGGGTGTTCAGGAAGAAGCGCGTAAAGTGAACCATCCCCTGGTACGGATCGCCTTGTAAGAAGAAGTTCACCATCACCGCCGGTTCTTCAAGGTTGCTGGTGAAGTTGCTCAGGCCATTTCGCGCGGGCTGCGGCACGTAATCACGCCAGACAACGGCAACAGGCCTGACAACATACGGGTCCAGAACATTGAAGTTGAAACTGTACATGGTGCGGTTGAACCCTTCCAGCGGGTCTGAACGTCCCTGCGAATCTTTACCGGAACTGGCACAACCGACCAGCACAGTGGTAGCCAGCGCAAGCGCCGACAGGCGGAATTTCATAGGTGTCTCCCTGAAGAAAATGGTCGTCGCTGAATGCCATTTTTGAATAACGCAAACGCGGAAATCCGTTTTGCGCAGACAATGCGCAACGCATTGTATCAGCACGTATTCTGATGTCCATGTAGCGAACGAATCGCGCTCAGCCTAACCGAACTCACCTTTACGGCTCGTTAACAATTCTATACAAACTTCCTCAATATCGTATTGCCATTATTGCTTTTCGCGCAATTTAGGACGATGCCGTCACGGAATAAGCGTGAAAACCGCTACGCTTAAATTTTGCCGCCATTACCAAGCGAGGCCATCGTGGACAATATTAAAGAAGAGAAACTCGACAAACACAGCGATGACATACAAGTGGAAAGCGACGAGAAGAAGAGCGGGAAGAAAATAGAGCTCGATGAAGAGCGCCTGCCCTCACGCGCCATGGCGATTCATGAACATATTCGCCAGGACGGCGAAAAAGAGCTGGAACGCGATGCGATGGCGCTGTTCTGGTCAGCCATAGCCGCAGGCCTGTCGATGAGTGCATCGCTGCTGGCAAAAGGGATTTTCCACGTACAGCTCGACGGCGTTCCCGGCGGTTTTCTGCTGGAGAACCTCGGTTACACCTTTGGCTTTATTATTGTCATCATGGCGCGCCAGCAACTGTTTACCGAAAACACCGTCACGGCCGTATTGCCAGTGATGCAAAAACCCAGTTGGGTCAACTTTGGCCTGATGACGCGCTTATGGAGCGTGGTGCTGTTGGGAAACCTTGTTGGTACTGGCATCGCGGCCTGGGCATTTGAGTATATGCCCATATTCGATGAAACCACCCGCGATGCGTTTGTCAAAATCGGCATGGAGGTAATGAAGAATACGCCGCTGGAGATGTTCTCTAACGCCATTATCTCCGGTTGGATCATCGCCACCATGGTGTGGATGTTCCCGGCGGCAGGCGCGGCGAAAATTGTGGTGATCATCTTAATGACCTGGCTTATCGCGCTGGCCGACACCACGCATATCGTGGTCGGCGCCGTAGAGATTTTCTATCTGGTGTTTAACGGTACGCTGCACTGGAGCGAATTTATCTGGCCATTCGCCCTGCCGACACTCGCCGGGAATATTTGCGGCGGCACGTTTATTTTTGCTCTGCTCAGTCACGCACAGATCCGTAACGATATGATCAATGCGCGTAAAGCCGAAGCAAAAGCCCGCGCCGACGAGCAAAAACAGCAACGCGACGGCGCAGAAAAAGAGGCATAAACGGCCACAGTTTAATCACTTGGCGGCCTGTGAGCTTAACGCGAGACGTAAATAACGTTATACTCCTGCCGCCTTGTCCCCTTAGTTAAATGGATATAACGAGCCCCTCCTAAGGGCTAGTTGCAGGTTCGATTCCTGCAGGGGACACCATCAATGCCTCTCACTTCTTCAATAAGACACAATTCCCGACAACAAGGTTGTCAGATGGCGTTCCGCCAGCAGCGCGATGGCACGTTCAATATCCGGCGCGAAATAACGATCTTTCTCATAATGCGCAACCTGCTCGCGCAGCAGTCGGCGTGCCTGTTCCAGCGGCGGACTGCTGGTTAAGCCTTCGCGCATATCCAGCCCCTGGCAGGCGGCCAGCCACTCAACGGCAATGACGCCACGCGTGTTCGCCGCCATCTCCCACAGGCGACGCCCGGCAGCCGGTGCCATAGAAACATGATCTTCCTGATTTGCCGAAGTGGGCAAACTGTCCACGCTGTGCGGATGCGATAACGCTTTGTTTTCACTTGCCAGCGCCGCCGCGGTGACCTGGGCAATCATAAAGCCAGAGTTAACACCGCCATTTTTCACCAGGAACGGCGGCAGTTGCGACATATGGCTATCCATCAGCAGGGCAATGCGACGCTCGGCAAGCGAACCTATCTCAGCAATCGCCAGCGCAATATTATCTGCGGCCATCGCCACCGGCTCCGCATGGAAATTCCCCCCGGAGATCACGTCATTTTCGGCGGCAAAAACCAGCGGGTTATCGGAAACCGCATTCGCTTCGGTTAACAGCACATCTGCGGCAAAACGCAGTTGCGTCAGGCATGCGCCCATCACCTGCGGCTGACAGCGCAGGGAGTAAGGATCCTGCACTTTATTGCAGTTGTGGTGAGACTGAGAAATGGCGCTGTCATCGGTTAATACATGGCGATATAACGCCGCCGCGTCAATCTGCCCGCGCTGGCCGCGAACGTCATGAATTCGCGCATCGAAGGGACGACGCGAACCGAGCGCCGCCTCAGTGGTCAGCGCACCGCAAACCACGGCGGATGCGAACAGATCTTCGGCTTCAAACAGGCCGCGCAAAGCAAATGCGGTGGAGGTTTGCGTACCGTTCAGCAGCGCCAGCCCCTCTTTCGCCGCCAGCGTGATTGGCGCAAGGCCAGCATTTTTCAACGCTTCACTCGCCGGTAACCATTCACCCTGCCAGCGCGCTTTTCCTTCGCCGAGCAGCGTCAGCGACATATGCGCCAGCGGCGCCAGATCGCCAGATGCGCCCACCGAGCCTTTCGCCGGGATCCACGGATAAACCTCCGCGTTAACCATCGCCACCAGCATCTGGATCACCTGCAGGCGAATACCGGAAAAACCGCGTGCCAGGCTGTTGATCTTCAGCACCATAATCAAGCGAACCAGCGCGTCATCCAGCGGCTCGCCAACGCCTGCGGCGTGAGAGAGCACCAGCGAGCGTTGCAAATTCTCCAGATCTTCCGTCGCGATGCGCGTTTGCGCCAGCAACCCGAAGCCCGTATTGATGCCATACGCGGTGCGACCTTCCGCCATAATCGTGTTGACGCAGGCAACGCTCTCATTAATGGCCGCAAACGCGCCATCATCCAGCGACAGATGAATAGGCTGGCTGTAGATTTCGCGCAGCTGCGCGAGGGTGAGTTGGCCCGGAATAAGGGGGAAATTTTTCATGCTTTGCCCTGCCCCTGCGTTGCAGCAACCATCGGAAGATTGAGCCCCTGCTCTGCGGCGCACTCAATCGCAATCTCATACCCGGCGTCAGCGTGGCGCATAACACCCGTTGCCGGGTCGTTATGCAGCACGCGTGCAATGCGTGCCGCCGCTTCATCTGTGCCATCGCAGACAATTACCATCCCCGCATGCTGGGAAAAACCCATCCCCACACCGCCACCGTGATGCAGCGAGACCCAGGTCGCGCCGCTGGCGGTATTCAGCAGCGCGTTAAGCAGCGGCCAGTCCGATACGGCATCAGAACCATCGCGCATTGCTTCGGTTTCACGGTTTGGGCTTGCCACCGAACCAGAATCAAGATGGTCGCGACCAATCACAATCGGCGCGGAGACTTCACCAGTGCGTACCATCTCGTTAAACGCCAGCCCCAGTTTTTGCCGCCACTCAAGCCCTACCCAGCAAATACGCGCCGGTAATCCCTGGAAGCTAATGCGTTCGCGCGCCATATCCAGCCAGTGGTGCAGGTGCTTGTCGTGCTGAATAATCGCTTTCACTTTGGCGTCGGTTTTATAGATATCTTGCGGATCGCCGGAAAGCGCCACCCAGCGAAACGGGCCGATGCCACGGCAAAACAGCGGTCGAATATAGGCCGGGACAAACCCCGGGAAGTCAAAAGCATTATTGACGCCCATCTCTTTCGCCATCTGGCGAATGTTGTTGCCGTAATCAAAAGTCGGCACGCCCATTTCACTGAACGCCAGCATGGCGCTGACGTGCTCAGCCATACTCTGTTTAGCGGCTTGCACTGTGCCCTGCGGGTCGGATCCCGCTTTGTGCTGGTACTCTTCCCACGTCCAGCCTTTTGGCAGGTAACCATGCAGCGGATCGTGTGCGCTGGTTTGATCGGTGACCAGATCCGGGCGCACACCGCGTTTCACCAGCTCAGGCAGGATCTCAGCCGCGTTGCCGCACAGCGCGACAGAGACCGCTTTGCCAGCAGCGGTGTACTTTTCAATGCGTGCCAGCGCGTCGTCCAACGAAGTGGCTTGTTCATCGACATAACGTGTGCGCAGACGAAAATCGATGCGGCTTTGCTGGCACTCAATATTCAGCGAACAGGCGCCAGCCAGCGTCGCCGCCAGCGGTTGCGCACCGCCCATACCACCAAGCCCGGCGGTTAACACCCAGCGCCCTTGCAGATCCCCCTGATAATGCTGGCGACCGGCTTCAACAAAGGTTTCATACGTGCCCTGCACAATCCCCTGGCTGCCAATGTAGATCCAGCTTCCGGCAGTCATCTGACCGTACATCGCCAGCCCTTTAGCATCCAGATCGTTAAAGTGTTCCCAGTTGGCCCAGTGCGGTACAAGGTTGGAATTCGCAATCAGCACGCGCGGCGCGTTATCGTGGGTTTTAAATACCCCCACCGGTTTGCCGGACTGCACCAGCAGCGTTTCGTCATGCTCCAGCTTTTTCAGCGCCGCAACAATAGCGTCAAAGCACTCCCAGTCGCGCGCCGCGCGCCCGATGCCACCATACACCACCAGCGCGTTCGGGTTTTCGGCCACTTCGGGATCGAGGTTATTCATCAGCATGCGCAACGGCGCTTCGGTGAGCCAGCTTTTCGCATTCAGTTGCGTGCCTCTGGGGGCGCGAACAGTTTGCTGGCGATGGAGGGTATGCGGCATCGGTGTTTTCTCCTGCGGAAATGTCCTGGATATGTAAACACCTATACTTGTCTATACAATTGCATCACGCAAGTATGGATTTAACAAAAAAGATACAATTTTGTTATAGTGCGCCAGCAATCACGCTTTTGCTGACGCGAGCGATCAGGAGCCGAAATGGCCCTGTAAACGGTAACGGCTACCCGGAAAAAGCAGGCTGGCGTGGGAGACAATATGCGAGGTTGACCACGTACGGCGGCGAATAAGCAGGCAGGGATCGCGCTCGTTGATATGCAACAGGCGACACTCTTCAGCCGAAGCACTTACCGCCTCGACGATATGCTCCCCTTCGGTGAGTGGCGCAATCAGCGACAAATAGGCATGCGGCGTCGTGATGGTGTAATCCTGCTGTAAATAGTCAGGCACCACGGCGGCATTGACGCTGCGATCTTCAATCTGCACCGGGATATCGTTTTCGTAATGCACCATGCGGGAATGGAAAATACGCGCTCCCTCTTCCACCTCCAGCGCAGCGGCCTGGGTAAAATCGGCGCGCGTCTCTTCCAGTAGTAACACCTCGCAGCGGTGCTGGTGATGACGAGCAGTAATTTCATCGGCAATGCTACGGATTTCAAACAGCGCCGATTGGCCTTTTGGCTCAGCGACAAACGTACCGACGCCCTGTAAGCGTACCAGCAGCCCCTCGTCCGTTAACTCACGCACGGCTCGGTTAATGGTCATACGGCTGAAACCAAACTGCGCCACCAGCTCCGCTTCCGAAGGGATGCGATCGTGCGGCCGCCACGTACCGTCGTAGATCTTCTCGCTGATAGCCTGCTTCACTTTTTCATAAAAGGGCACCGGCGCACTGGCGGATGCCGAACGGGGACGAGGCGAAAACATAGTGCGCGTGTTCCTTATGTTGTGATGAAGCGCCAGCCGGCGAGTATAACCTGATTTAACGGGCGGCGATCACCCGCGCCACCAGTGCAAAATCTGCCATGCCAGCCGTGCCGCCACTTTGGCACCTGCACCTTGAAGGTCAAACAACGGATTATATTCCACCAGATCCACCGCCTGAAGTTTGCCGCTGCGGCACAATGGTTCAACAATACGCAATAACAATGCCAGCGGAATGCCCAGCGCTGCGGGCGCGGAAACGGCGGGCATCTCCCAGGCGGGCAGCACATCGAGATCGATAGTCAGATAGAGACGATCGTAACTGGCTATGTTGCGTGCAATTTCCGGCATGACCCGATCGTCAAAAGCATGCAACACGGCAAGATCGTCAATCACCGTAACGTTACGGTTTGCGGCTTCATCCCATAACGCCTGGGTGTTCGCCGCGACACTCGCGCCAATGCAGCTATAGTGAAAACCGCGCTGTTGCGCTTCGCAGTGCAGTGCCAACTGGCGAAACGGTGTCCCGGAGCTGGCACGTTGAGCGTGGCGCAAATCGAGATGCGCATCCAGGTTGATAATCCCGATACGCTCATTGGGAAAGGCATCGAGAATGGCGCAACCGTGCGCAAACGCCGTTTCATGACCGCCGCCAAATACCAGCGTGCGCATACGCGATCGCTGGCAAGCCAGTAGCGCATCATGCAGCGCCTGCTGCGCCTCCTCCAGCTTATCTGGCAGTGCGCGGATGTTGCCCATCTCCACAAGTTGCCCGTGCCCCGGCTGGCTTGCCATTCCGGCCAGCGCTTTACGCAGCACGTCGGGCCCCTGCGCGGCGCCCGCGCGTCCCTGATTGCGTTTTACCCCTTCGTCGCACTCGAAACCCAGCAACGCGACTTTTCCACGATGTTGCTGCGGTGAGAAATCACCTGGGCTGGCAATGGTCTGAAAGACGCGCAGCGCATTTGCCGCTTCTGCGCTGTCATCACGCCCCTGCCAGACAGTCGGCTCAACCGGATGCCAGAGAGTCATACGCTTACCTCACCACGGAAAATGCGCTGATAGAGTGGGTTGCGGCCAGGTTCATAGACCATCTCCACCGGGTGCTCAGCATCCCAGACAATAAAATCGGCCATAAACCCTGCGGCCAGTTGCCCGTGCGTCTGCTGGCGACCGAGCGCTTGCGCGGCATGTCGGGTCACGCCTGCCCATGCTTCTTCCGGCGTCAGGCCGAATTTGACACAGGCCATATTCATCGCCAGATGCAGGCTGGCGAACGGGCTGGTGCCCGGGTTGTAGTCGGTGGCAAGCGCCATGGGAACATGTTGCTGGCGTAGCCGTTCAACCGGCGGTTTTTGCGTTTCATTAAGAAAATAAAACGCGCCGGGGAGCAACACCGCCACCGTGCCGCTCGCGCGCATCGCGTCCACCCCTTCTGCGTTTAAATACTCAATATGATCGGCAGAAAGCCCACGATAGCGGCTCACCAGTTGCGCGCCGCCAAGAGAGGATAGCTGCTCAACATGGCCTTTTACCGGGATGCCCAATTCACGCGCCGCAAGAAATACCCGTTCGGTTTGCGCCGGGCTAAAGCCGACGTTTTCGCAAAAAGCATCTACCGCCTCAAACAACCCTTTTTGCCACAGCGCAGGCAGGATCGTTTCACACACCAGCGCAATGTATTCGTCGCTGCGGCTTTTATATTCTGGCGGCGTGGCATGCGCAGCAAGGAGCGTACGGCTGATCTCCACCGGCTGTTGTTGTGCGAGCAGACCGGCAACGCGCAGCATTTTCTCTTCGTTTTCGAGATCCAGACCGTACCCGGATTTGATCTCAATGGTCGTCACGCCTTCATTGATCAACCGTTGTAATCGCTGCTCTGCAAGTCTCATCAGCTCCGCTTCGCTACTCTGTCGGGTGGCCTGCACGGTGGCATTGATACCGCCGCCCTCGGCGCTAATCTGCTGGTAAGACACGCCATTCAGCCGCCGCTCCCACTCCTGCGCACGGTTGCCGCCAAAAATAAGATGGGTGTGGCAGTCGATTAAACCGGGCGTTATCAGCCGTCCGGCGACATCAACACAGTTGGGTATCCTCGCGGGTAGCTCAGCATCCGGCACCACAGCGCGGATGCGCCCGTCGCGCACAATAAGCGCATGCTTTTCCAGTAAACCGTAAGGCTTTGGCTGAGAAGGATCCATTGTTGCAAGGCGCGCGTTGCGCCAGATTCGATCGGCAGAGGTAAAATCAGTCATCGGTTTTGCTTGTCATGGGTTGTATAGACATTTATTTGCATAATGAATGGATTGTCAACCCGCATAACCTGTCGCCCTGGTTGCACATTCATCCACTTTTTTGAGCGGGTTCAGTACAAGCCATCGCAAAGGCACATTGGTCTTGATGTGAGCGATTTGTGACCTGCTTCAAAAAATTAGCCTTATAATTCAAGCGGAAATGAACCGTTTCAGCAGGCCATTTTTATCGTCGCTCAATGGCTATTTATTTAGCAGTGAAAGTATTGTGTCGCCAAAGCCCGACACATTGTAAGTTACTAAAATTAAATAGAAAAAAGGCTCTTGTAAGGCCTGAAAATTAAGCGTACATTAGCCCCGTTTGGTGAGGAATTCACCCGAAATTCTGAGATGGAGCTGTGGCCGAAATAGAGATAATTCTCATTTTCGATGTGGCGTAGTTTCACCTCTCTATACTCAGTCCTGAATGGTCATGAATGCATACTTAGGTGTGCGGAGCGATGAACGTGAAATATTTCTTTATGGGCATTTCGGTGATGGTTATTGTGTGGGCCGGCACATTCGCCCTGATGATCTAACCTGAGCATATCGTGCTGTACAAAAAAGGAGCCAAAAGGCTCCTTTTTTGTTTTGCCCGCCGACCAGGCGGGCGGAGAAGGCACAGTTACGGTTCCAGATCTTCCGCCGCGCTCTTTTGCGCTGCCGGAAGTAGCCCATCGGCGCGGAACATGGCCTTAATACCGCGCACCGCCTGGCGGATACGATCGCGGTTCTCAATCAGCGCGAAACGCACATGCGTATCGCCGTAATCCCCAAAACCGATGCCTGGCGAAACGCAGACTTTCGCCTCTTTCAGCAGCTTTTTGGCAAACTCCAGCGAGCCCATCGCCGCGTACGGTTCAGGGATTTTCGCCCATACGTACATTGACGCTTTCGGCATTTCTACCATCCATCCCGCTTCATGCAGCCCTTTCACCAGCACATCCCGACGGCGTTTATACTGAGCGGCAATATCGCGCACACACTGCTGATCCCCTTCCAGCGCGGCAATCGCAGCCACCTGTAGCGGCGTAAAGGTGCCGTAGTCGTGATAACTTTTGATACGCGCCAGCGCGTTGACCAGCACCGGGTTACCGACCATAAAACCGATACGCCAGCCCGCCATATTGTAACTTTTCGACAAGGTGAAGAACTCAACGGCGACATCGCGCGCGCCCGGCACTTGCATGATCGACGGCGCTTTCCAGCCATCGTACACAATGTCGGCGTAGGCCAGGTCGTGAACAACCAGCACATCGTAGCGTTTTGCCAGCGCGACCACTTTTTCGAAGAACTCCAGTTCAACGCACTGCGCTGTCGGGTTAGACGGGAAGCCTAAAATCATCATTTTCGGCTTCGGGTAGCTTTCGCGGATCGCGCGCTCCAGTTCATTAAAGAAGTCGACACCTTCCACCAGCGGTACAGAACGCACCTGCGCTCCCGCAATCACCGCACCGTAAATATGAATCGGGTAACTCGGGTTCGGCACCAGCACGGTATCACCGTGATCCAGCGTCGCCAGCATCAGATGCGCCAGCCCCTCTTTCGAACCAATGGTGACAATCGCTTCGGTTTCCGGATCAATATCCACTTGATAACGATCCTGATACCAGCGGGAAATCGCCCGGCGCAGACGCGGAATGCCGCGCGACGTGGAGTAACCGTGCGTATCCGGGCGTTGTGCTACGGTACAGAGTTTCTCAACGATGTGCGGTGGCGTCGCGCCATCCGGGTTGCCCATACTGAAATCAATAATATCTTCGCCGCGGCGTCGCGCAGCCATTTTCAGTTCAGCGGTGATATTAAAAACATACGGGGGGAGACGATCGATACGCGTAAAACGGCGTTCAGGACTGAAGTCAGCCATAGATTCCTCGGAGTAACGTTAGCGCCCGGACCGTCCGAGCGACGTCGCCACATTTGCGGCGTGCTTAGAACATAGCCCGAAAAAAATCTCGCTGTCGAGGGGTAAGCGCAAAAATAACGCAACGCCATAAAAGAGGAAGTTTAATTTAGGATAAGGAAAGCTTAATTATCCTCTTATAGAAAAAACCATCATATCTTTTAACAATAAAATAAAGATAAAATTACCTTATAAATTCACCAATTAGTACAATATCGCGTCGCTTCTTTCGGCTCTTTTCAATCCCCTTTTGGAAAAGTGGTCTTTCCCCATTCAGCGAATGAATACTGCGGCTGGTCATCTGCGCCGGGGTTTTTTATCATAGCTTTTTGACGCTATTCATATGAGTCCCCCGTGCACGAAATATTCGACATGCTGCTGGCCGTTTTTGACCGAGCGGCGCTCATGCTGATCTGCCTGTTTTTCTTGATCCGCATCCGCCTGTTCCGCGAACTGCTGCATAAAACGGCGCACTCGCCAAAAGAGCTGCTGGGCGTGACGGCCATATTCTCGATGTTTGCCCTGTTCAGTACCTGGTCCGGTGTGCCGGTGGAAGGCTCGCTGGTTAATGTGCGTATCATCGCGGTGATGTCTGGCGGGATTTTGTTCGGCCCGTGGGTCGGCATTATCACCGGCGTGATTGCCGGGGTGCACCGCTATCTGATCGATATTGGCGGCGTGACGGCGATCCCCTGTTTTATTACCAGCATTATTGCCGGCGTGATGTCCGGGATGATTAACCGCAAGGTGCCCAAAGCGCAACACTGGCGCGTGGGCATTATCGGCGGCATGATTTGCGAAAGCCTGACCATGACGCTGGTGGTGCTGTGGGCACCGACTACCGCGCTCGGCCTGGATATTGTCTCCAAAATTGGCGTGCCGATGATCCTCGGCAGCGTCTGTATCGGCTTTATTGTGCTGCTGGTGCAAAGCGTGGAAGGGGAAAAAGAGGCGATTGCCGGTCGTCAGGCGAAGCTGGCGCTGGATATTGCCAATAAAACGTTACCGCTGTTCCGGAATGTGAATAGCGAGTCCCTGCGCAAAGTGTGTGACATTATCCGCCGGGATATCAAAGCCGATGCCGTGGCGATCACCAATACCGATCACGTGCTGGCTTACGTTGGCGTCGGGGAAAATAACTACCGCGACAGCGACGATATTATCAGCCCAACCACTCGCCAGGCGATGAACACCGGCGAAATCATCATTAAAAACAATGATGAAGCCCACCGCACGCCGGAGATCCACTCGATGCTGGTGATCCCGCTGCGTGAACAGGGCATCGTGACCGGTACACTGAAGATCTATTACTGCCACGCGCATCAGATCACCTCGTCGTTACAGGATATGGCCGTTGGCTTGTCGCAAATTATCTCGACACAACTGGAAGTTTCCCGCGCCGAACAACTGCGGGAGATGGCGAACAAAGCGGAATTGCGCGCTTTGCAAAGTAAGATCAACCCGCATTTCCTGTTTAACGCCCTGAATGCTATCTCGTCGTCAATTCGTCTGAATCCGGACACCGCCCGGCAGCTCATTTTTAATCTGTCGCGTTACCTGCGCTATAACATTGAATTAAAAGATGATGAGCTTATTGATATCAAAAAAGAGCTCTATCAAATCAAAGACTATATCGCCATTGAGCAGGCCCGTTTTGGCGATAAGTTGACGGTGATTTATGACATCGATGAAGAGGTTAGTTGTGTGATCCCGAGCCTGCTGATCCAGCCACTGGTTGAAAACGCGATTGTGCATGGCATTCAACCGTGTAAAGGCAAAGGCGTGGTCACCATCAGCGTGGAAGAGTGCGGCAACCGCGTGCGTATTGCCGTGCGCGATACGGGCAACGGTATCGATCCGCAGATGATTGCCCGCGTTGAAGCCGATGAGATGCCCGGCAACAAAATTGGCCTGCTGAACGTTCACCAGCGCGTGAAGTTGCTGTATGGCGAAGGATTGCATATTCGCCGTTTAACACCGGGCACTGAAATCGCGTTTTTTGTGCAGCGCCAACCGTCGCCTGCCGCATTGTTGCCTTAACAGGAGAGCCGTATGAAAGTCATCATTGTTGAAGATGAGATCCTGGCGCAACAGGAGCTGAGCTGGCTTATAAAAGCGCACAGCCAGATGGAAATTGTCGGCACTTTCGACGATGGTCTCGACGTGCTGAAGTATTTACAGCACAACAAAGTCGACGCCATTTTTCTCGATATTAATATCCCTTCTCTGGATGGCGTATTGCTGGCGCAGAATATCAGCCAGTTCGCCCATAAGCCGTTTATCGTCTTTATTACTGCCTGGAAAGAGCATGCGGTGGAGGCTTTTGAATTGGAAGCCTTCGACTACATTCTGAAACCGTACCAGGAGTCACGCATCATCAGCATGCTGCAAAAACTGGAAACGGCCTGGCAGCAGCAATCAGCCCCCGTTGCCAGCCCGCAGCCACGGGAAAACGCGACCATTAACCTGGTGAAAGATGAGCGCATTATCGTCACCAGTATTCATGATATTTATTACGCGGAAGCGCATGAGAAGATGACGTTCGTCTATACGAAGCGGGAATCATATGTGATGCCGATGAATATCACCGAGTTTTGCAGCAAACTGCCGACGGCGCACTTCTTTCGCTGCCACCGCTCTTACTGCGTCAACCTGGATAAAATCCGTGAGATCGAACCCTGGTTTAACAACACCTATATTTTGCGGCTGCGGGACCTGGAGTTTCAGGTGCCCGTCAGCCGCAGCAAAGTTAAAGAGTTTCGTCAGTTAATGAATCTTTAAAGCACGTAACCCAGCGTCTGGCGCAGATGCGCGCCAGAACCCAACAGCCCCGGGTTATCATGCACGATCAAAAAGACCGGGATATCCTGGACGTAGGATTTGAAACGCCCTTTGTCCTCGAAACCGCCGCGAAAACCGGAAGCGGTAAAGAAATCGAGGAAGCGCGGCACAATGCCACCGGCAATGTAAACGCCGCCGAACGTGCCGAGATTGAGCGCCAGGTTGCCACCAAAACGCCCCATAATGACGCAAAATAGTGATAATGCGCGACGGCAGTCAATGCAGCTATCTTCCAGCGCCCGTTCAGTCACATCTTTCGGTTGCAGGTTTTCCGGTAGACGCCCGTCTGATTTGACGATCGCGCGATAGAGGTTAACGAGGCCGGGACCGGAGAGCACACGTTCAGCCGAAACGTGACCGATTTCCGCGCGTAACTCTTCGAGGATAATCCCCTCTTCTTCGCTGTTTGGCGCGAAATCGACGTGGCCACCCTCGCCCGGCAGGCTCACCCAGCGCTTATCCACATGCACCAGGTGCGAGACACCAAGCCCGGTACCTGCGCCGTAAACGGCGATCGGTTTACCTTCAACCGGCGCGGAACCACCAAACTGAATCAGGTGTTCGGCTTTGAGCATCGGGATCGCCATCGATACGGCGGTGAAATCGTTAATGATTTCCAGATGGGCGAAACCGAGGTTTTTCTTCATTTCGGCAATCGAAAACGCCCAGGTGTGGTTGGTCATTGCCACCCAGTCACCGGTGATCGGGCAGGCGATGGCGATACAGCCGTCTTCTACCGTGACGTCGTGCTCTTTCAGATAGACACGCACTACGTCTTCCAGGCTTGGGTAATCGAGGCCGGAGTAGGTTTTGGCCCGGGAGATGTCACCGCTATCGACATCACACAACGCTAAGCGCGCGTTCGTGCCACCCACGTCTCCCACTAAAGCATACTTTGTCATTCTTTTACGGCTCCGCTAAAGTCAGAATAAATCTTTGGCACACTGTAAATTCAAGGCGCTGTAACGACAACGACCATATCATGAGTGCCCCAGGATTATCGATCTTCATCACAGATTACCTTAAAGGTTTCAGCCCGGTTGCATCCTGAGTGACCAGGCTTCGTTGCAAGGATAAAAAGATGCTCCATCCGCGTGCGAGAACGCTGCTCTTACTGGCGCTGCCTGCGCTCATTATTGGCGTTGCGTCGAGTCTGATCTTAGCGCTGGTGATGAAAATCGCCGCCCTGCTGCAAACCGTGTTGTGGCGCGGCATGCCATGGCGGCTCGGCATCTCACCGGATTCTCCCTTGTGGATCCTGATCGTTTTGACACTCACCGGCGTTGCTGTGGGCCTGGTTATCCGTTTCAGCACCGGTCATGGCGGGCCGGACCCGGCGACCGTGCCATTGATTGGCTCGCCGGTCGCAGTCAACGCGCTGCCGGGGCTGGCGCTGGCAATGATCCTCGGTCTGGCAGGCGGCGTAAGTCTTGGCCCCGAGCAACCCGTCATGGTGCTGAATATCGCTCTTGCCGTCGCACTTGGCGCGCGCATTTTCCCGCGCGTTGCACCCCTGGACTGGACCATTCTTGCCTCGGCCGGCACGCTCGGCGCACTGTTTGGTACGCCAGTGGCGGCGGCGCTTATCTTCTCGCAAACCCTGAAAGCCAGTGAAGACGTGCCACTGTGGGATCGCCTGTTCGCCCCGTTGATGGCTGCCGCCGCAGGCGCGCTAACCACCAGCCTCTTTTCGCTACCCCATTTCACGTTGCCCATTCCTCATTATCCGCAGATGCATATAGTTGATATTTTTAGCGGCGCGGTCGTGACGCTGTTCGCTATCGCGCTGGGAATGGTGGCAGTCTGGTGTTTACCACGGCTGCATCACTTCATGCATCGCCTGAATAACCCGGTGATGACGTTGGGGATTGGCGGCTTCCTGCTGGGTATTCTGGGCATAATTGGCGGCCACATTACCTTATTCAAGGGGCTGGATGAGATGCAGCAACTGGCCTTCGCGCATACCTATACCGTTACCGATTATCTGTTATTTGCTCTGGTAAAACTCGCCGCGCTGGTGATAGCCGCCGCCTGCGGTTTTCGCGGTGGGCGTATATTTCCGGCGGTGTTTGTCGGGGTGGCGTTAGGTTTAATGTTGCATGAACATGTCGACGCCGTTCCGGCAGCAGTCACCGTATCTTGTGCGGTTTTAGGGCTGGTGCTGGTGGTAACGCGCGATGGCTGGCTGAGCCTGTTCCTGGCAGCTGTCGTCGTACCGGACACCACCTTGTTGCCGCTGCTGTGTATCGTGATCCTGCCCGCCTGGTTAGCGCTGGCCGGAAAACCGATGATGATTGTCCCCCGGCGCAGTAAGTAACTACTCACTGTTACGAGTTTCCAGCGCATGCGTGACATCACGCAACAGATCCGGTAAATCGGCTTGCGGCAACATCACCTCAATCAGCGTAAGCCGGTGGTGATGCGAGGCGGCTTCCAGTGCCTCCGCCAGTTGCACCGTTTCGCTAACGCGCCAGCACTCGGCCTGACAGTCATGGCTGAGGGCATGAGGAATATGGGTCCAGTTCCAGCGCGCAATATCGTTATAACGCTGATGCGCACCGTGGATCGCCCGCTCCACCGTGTAGCCATCATTATTGAGCAATAAAATGATCGGTCGCTGCCCGTCACGCAGCATCGACCCTAGCTCCTGAATGGTGAGCTGCGCGGCACCGTCGCCACTAAGCAAAATAACCCGCCGCTCCGGGCAGGCGGTCTGTGCGCCAAACGCGGCGGGCAGGCAATAACCTATCGATCCCCACAGTGGCTGCGTCAACATTTCAACATCGGCAGGCAGACGCAGAGACGCCGCGCCAAAGGCGGCGGTGCCCTGATCGGCCAGTAAAATATCACCGGGGCGAATAAAAGCCTGCACTGTTTGCCAGAATGTGTGCTGATTCAACGTGCCGGCGTGATGCGGCGAATGGGCAGAAGGCTCGGGAACAGCTTCGGGCACGCAGCGTGGGTTATTGCGACAAACCGAAATCAGGATATTGACCGCCTCCTGCATCGTAATCCCGCTGAACCACTCTTCCCCTACCCGCGCAGCAAAGGGCTGGATATCAATCGTGCGCTCTACAGGCAGTTGCTGCGTAAACCCGGCGGTGATGGTGTCCGTAAAACACACGCCGACACAAATTACCGCATCGGCACCCTCAATTGCCTCACGCACCTGAGGCGGGCTGGCGGCACCGCTGTAAGTGCCGACAAACCCTGGCTGTGTTTCATCAAACAAACCTTTGCCCATTAGCAACGTGCCGTGCGGGATGGGCGAATCCTTCATCCAGCACTGCAACATTTTCTGTACACCAAAGCGATGAGCGAGAAAATCCGCCAGCAGCGCAATGCGCGGGCTTTCGCTGAGCATCGCCTGTAGACGGCGGCGAAAGCTATCCAGACGCGCTTCGTTAGGCTGAAGTGATGCGGGAGTGATAACGTTTACAGGCGGTGTTGCCGCCATTTTTGCCACATCGGCGGGTAACATCAGGTAGCCGGGGCGGGATTCACTGAGCATCGTGCGGATCACGCGGTCGATTTCATAACAGGCATTTTCTGCCGTTAACACCGCCTGTGCAGCGCTAAGCGGTTCATACATGCGCCAGAAATGGCTGAAATCACCGTCACCCAGTGTGTGATGCAGAAGTTCACCGCGTTGCTGTACGCTGCGGCAGGGTGCGCCAACGATCTGCAACACCGGTACATATTCCGCAAAGCTGCCAGCGACACCGTTAATCGCGCTCAACTCCCCCACGCCAAAGGTGGTCAGCAGCGCGCCTGCCCCCTGACAACGCCCGTAACCATCGGCGGCATAAGCGGCATTTAGTTCGTTGGCGCAGCCCACCCAATGCACCGCCGGGTGCTGGATAACGTGATCAAGAAACTGCAGATTGTAGTCGCCAGGTACGCCGAAAAGATGATGAATACCGCAGCCGGCAAGCCTGTCCAGTAGATAGTCGGCAACTGAATAATCGTTTTGCATTGCGTTACATCTCCGAATACTGACACTTACCTGAGTATTGGAGAACTGTGATGAGAGTCCAGGATACGCGTTTGAGAGGAAGTGGAAAGCAAGCTTTACGGCATCTGGCGGTGTAAGCTCAGTGCATGTAAACGCATACACTGACGCTACGCTGATAAATAAGGAGTAACGGCATGGTTTATCAGGCCAATCCAGCACGCTATGAAAAGATGCACTACCAACGCTGCGGCGACAGCGGATTGAAGCTTCCGGTCATTTCACTTGGGTTGTGGCACAATTTCGGCGATACCACCTTACTGGAAAACAGCCGCCAGCTGTTGCGGCATGCCTTTGATCTGGGCATTACCCATTTTGATCTGGCCAATAACTACGGGCCGCCGCCGGGCTCCGCAGAGCGTAATTTTGGCCGGATTTTGCAGGAGGATTTCCTGCCCTACCGCGATGAACTGATTATCTCAACTAAAGCCGGTTATACCATGTGGGACGGCCCATACGGCGACTGGGGCTCACGTAAATATTTGATTGCCAGCCTTGACCAGAGCTTGCGCCGCATGGGTCTGGAGTATGTTGATATCTTCTATCACCACCGACCGGATCCCGAAACCCCGCTGAAGGAAACCATGCGCGCACTGGATCATATTGTGCGTCAGGGCAAAGCCCTGTACGTCGGGCTTTCCAACTATCCGGCGGCGCAGGCGCGTGAAGCTATCGATATGCTTAATGATCTCGGCACACCGTGTCTTATTCACCAGCCGAAATACTCGATGTTTGAACGCTGGGTCGAAACCGAATTGCTTGATGTGTTGCAGGAAAAAGGCGTCGGCAGTATTGCGTTCTCGCCGCTGGCGGGCGGGCAACTGACTGACCGTTATCTGCACGGCATTCCACCCGATTCGCGTGCCGCCAGTGGCAGCCGTTTTCTCAACCCGGATCAGCTTACGGATGAAAAGCTGACCACCGTTCGCGCGCTGAATGCGCTGGCGGAACGGCGCGGACAGAAGTTATCGCAGATGGCGCTGGCCTGGGTACTGCGTAACGATCGTGTCACTTCGGTGCTGATTGGTGCCAGTAAAACCAGTCAGCTTGACGATGCGGTCGGCATGCTGGCAAACCGCCACTTCACCACCACTGATAGCGATGAGATCGACGCTATTCTCAGTGGCGCAAAATAACCGCAAATTTAGCAAAAAATGCTGCCATTCATGATTTAGGAGTTCCGCCAATAATACGGGGTTTGGCCGCCCCGTAATATTGTTGTAACAGGCCGTTTCGGCCCGATCGTGAAGGAGAAGAGTATGTTCAGGTCACTGATTCTGGCAGCTGTGTTAATGGCTTCTGCGCCGCTGGTCGCAAATGCTGGCGAAATCACCCTGTTGCCATCTGTGAAATTACACATTGGCGATCGCGATAATTACGGTAACTACTGGGACGGCGGCCGCTGGCGCGACCGTGACTACTGGGGCCGCAACTATGAATGGCGCGGCAACCGCTGGCATAAACACGACCGCGGCTGGCATCGCGGCTGGGACAAACAGAACGCGTATGAACGCGGTTATCGTGAAGGCTGGCGCGACCGCGACGATCATCGTGGCCGGGGACGCCACCACCACTAATTCAAAAAAAGGAGCGTAAGCGCTCCTTTTTCTCGTACTTTTACAGACCCACCGCACTGCCGATTAACAGCCAGCCATTCAAACTGACTACCAGCACTACAATCACCCAGCCAACCCGTTTAATTAATGGCGTGTTGACTAACTCCCCCATTAACTTGCGATTACTGGTGAATATCAGCAGCGGCACCAGCGCCAGCGCGATACCGAAACTAAGCAATACCTGGCTCATAACCAGAATCCTTGTCGGATCCAGACCCAGCCAGATAACGATAAACGACGGCATCATGGTGATGGTGCGCCGAACCCACAGGGGAATATGAAAACGCACAAACCCCTGCATTACCACCTGCCCGGCCAGCGTCCCCACGACCGTTGAGGAAAGCCCCGCCGCCACCAGGCTAAGACCAAAAATGGTCGCTGCGGCATGGCTTAATAACGGCTCCAGCGTCAGGTACGCCTGGTCGAGATCGGCAACACCGGTGTGACCGTTAAAATGGAACGCCGCTGCCGCTGTCGCCATCATTGCCAGGTTCACAAACCCGGCGATAGTCATGGCGATACCCACATCCCATTTCGTAGCGGAATAACGCTCGCGCTGTGTGCCCTGGTGCAGATGCTGCGTCAGAGACGAGTGCAGGTAAATGACATGCGGCATGATGGTCGCGCCCAGTACACCAGCCGCGAGGAACACCGCTTCGCTACTCGGCAAACTCGGGATCACAATGCCTTGCGCCAGTTGAGCCAGTTTCGGCTGAGAAAAAAACAGCTCAACAATATAAGCAGCGGCGACAAACAGCAGCAGGCCGCCTATCACTTTCTCCAGCGGTTTTTGCCCCCGCCGTTGTAACATCAAAATCAAGAACGTCGCCACGCCAGTAAGCACCGCACCTTGCAGTAACGAAACGCCGAGGATGAGTTTAAACCCGATGGCAGCACCGATAAACTCAGCCAGATCGGTTGCCATGGCGATGATTTCCGCCTGAACCCAGTAGAACCACACCAGCGGGCGCGGATAGTGATCGCGGATCTGCTCTGCAAGGTTCTTTCCGGTGGCAATCCCCAGTTTGGCGGAAAGCAGTTGGATCAACATCGCCATAATATTGGCCCAGACCACCACCCACAGCAGTTGATAGCCAAAACTGGCGCCTGCCTGAATATTGGTAGCGAAGTTGCCCGGGTCGATATAACCGATAGCCGCAATAAACGCCGGTCCCATTAAGGCAAACCGTAACTTGCGCGCTGCCCGCCCATTACTATTCTCAACGCGACTACTGTTCATTTATTGCCCCTAAATATAGCCTTTGCTATGTTTTATGCTACCAAAATGAGAATGATTATCAAGTTCATTTAAATGGGTTTACCTGATTTCTCTGATAGCCAGAAACAATAGAAGGGTTGAATGTCAAGGATGGTGACGGCGACAACAGCATTTGCCGCAGCGTTATGTTAAGAGTCTAGCAGTATGACGCAACTTTTCACGCTTTTACTTAACATAACAGAAATGTATGTTGGATCACTAATTTTGAGTCTGGTCACAGGTCATTAATATAGTGTGTGTTTGATCTCGTTTTCTTTTGTCTTGTTACATAGAATGTGCACGAAATTCCTACCCGTCTCATATTTGGAGCAAATATGTCCCGCGTTTTGCACTTTGTCCTGGCGCTTGCTGTTGTGGCGCTGCTTGCCCTGCTCGTAAGCAGCGATCGCAAGAAGATCCGCATTCGTTTTGTTATTCAACTGCTGGTGATTGAAGTTTTACTGGCCTGGTTCTTCCTGAACTCTGATATTGGCCTCGGCTTCGTTAAAGGCTTCTCCGAGATGTTCGAAAAACTGCTCGGTTTCGCCAACGAAGGGACTAACTTCGTCTTCGGTAAAATGAATGATGAAGGTCTGGCGTTCTTCTTCCTGAAGGTGCTGTGCCCGATTGTCTTTATTTCCGCTCTGATTGGTATTCTGCAACACATTCGTGTGCTGCCGATCATTATCCGCGCCATCGGTACGGTGCTGTCCAAAGTGAACGGCATGGGCAAACTGGAGTCGTTTAACGCTGTCAGCTCCCTGATTCTGGGCCAGTCTGAAAACTTCATCGCCTACAAAGACATTCTCGGCAAAATGTCCCGCAACCGCATGTACACCATGGCAGCGACCGCAATGTCGACTGTTTCAATGTCCATCGTCGGCGCGTACATGACCATGCTCCAGCCGAAATATGTTGTTGCGGCGCTGGTGCTGAACATGTTCAGCACCTTTATCGTGCTGTCGATTCTCAACCCGTACCGCGTGGATGAGAGCGAAGAAAACCTGCAAATGGCGAAGCTGCACGAAGGCCAGAGCTTCTTCGAAATGCTGGGTGAGTACATTCTGGCGGGCTTCAAAGTTGCCATTATCGTTGCGGCCATGCTGATTGGTTTTATCGCCCTGATTTCCGGTCTGAACGCGCTGTTCGCCGCCGTGCTGGGCATCTCCTTCCAGGGGATTCTGGGTTACATTTTCTACCCGATTGCCTGGGTGCTGGGCGTGCCGGCTCACGAAGCGCTGCAGGTTGCCAGTATCATGGCGACCAAACTGGTGTCCAACGAATTTGTGGCGATGATGGATCTGCAGAAAATCGCGGCGAACCTCTCTCCGCGCTCAGAAGGCATCCTGTCCGTGTTCCTCGTCTCCTTCGCAAACTTCTCGTCTATCGGCATTATCGCCGGTGCCATCAAAGGCCTGAATGAAGAACAAGGTAACGTGGTTTCCCGTTTCGGTCTGAAACTGGTGTATGGCTCCACGCTGGTGAGCGTGCTGTCTGCGGCTATCGCTGCGCTGGTTATCTGATTGCCACAGGCTAAAAAAAACCGGGGTCTTCCCCGGTTTTTTATTCGGTTTTTGCCAGCGGTAGCGGTTTACCCAACAAATACCCCTGCAAGTAATCGACGCCAGCATTCAGCAACAATTCGCGCTGCGCTTCATTCTCCACATACTCCGCAACAACAGTCAGCGATTTCGCTTTTGCCAGTTCGCATATCGCTTTGACGATCATTGCATCCTGTTTGTCCTGCAAAATATCGCGGACAAAACAGCCGTCGATTTTAATGATATCCGCCTGCAACCCTTTCAAACGTTCAAAGTTGGCATAGCCAGTGCCAAAATCATCAATCGCGATTTTGAAGCCAGCTTTTCGCAACTGCTTCATATTTTGGATACTCGCTTCTGAATTAGAAAAGGCCTGTTCTTCCGTTATCTCAATAATTACCTGCCGCGGAGAGACGTCATAGCGCGCGAAAAGAGCCAGAAATTGTGCAGCAAACTCTCTTTGCATCAGGGTGAGTGGCATTAAATTAACCGAAAAACGTGCAGCATCGCCTGGCTCAGGATGCGCCTGCATCCACTGAAGCAGACACTCAATAACCTGCATATCAAACCGGGCGCCAAGGTTGAACTGGGCGATAACAGGTATAAATAAATCCGGCGTAATCAATTCACCCTGCGCAACCAGCCGGGTGAGGATCTCTTTGTACCCCTTCCCCTCAGCATTCACTATCGGCTGAGCAAACAGAACAATGCCATTTTCCTCCAGCGCACATTTCACCTTGTTTAGCTGTAACACGCGCTCCGTAGTCTGGTCGGTTACCTCTTGCAAACTGTTTGTGAGTGCCAGAACCTGCTGCTCCGCACTGGCCTGTTCTGAAAGCCAGCTTAACTGGCCCAACGTCTGGTGCAGTGCTTCGCCCGAGCCCTGTAACTCCCCCCAGGATGCGCCAAACTCAATATCCAGGGCGGTATTGTTCCAGTAAATTCGGCGGCTGTTCAGGTAATCCAGCATATGGTGCAAGCGCGATAATATTTCCGGCCCATTGAGCATCAACAATAACTCGCTGCCCGGAAGCTGGAAAAAACGTTCGCCTTTATGTAACAGAGGCTGAAGTTCGCGGGTGACGCTACGTTTCACATGGACACGCATCATCAGACCAAAATGGCGGCTGAGGAATTCCAGATTTTTCATATGCAAACAGCACACCACGCTGTTTGGCTGCTGTTCCATCTGCTGTTCCAGCGCGCGCAAATTGGGCAAACCCGTTAAGGGATCGCTCATCGCCTGCACCTCCCAGCGCGCTTTCAGCCACTCACTACGGTTAAAAACGCGCATCATATAAAGCATGCAGATGGTAAAGCTGATAAAAACGGACATGACAAATGCCAGGGGATAATCGGAACGCACGCCATGTAAAAAATTCTCGTTGTATGCCAATAGCATAAACGCCGCAATATCCCAGCTTAATAACAACAACGTTGAACTTAATTTGCTGATACCAAAGGTGAATAGAATAAAAATAACAGGCACTAAATAACCAGCAATATAATCATTTTTATATGGCACACATAAAATAGTCACAATAGCGACCAGCGAAACAATCCAACTTAATGTAAATACACGATTCTTTTTCGAAAAACATGGCCCAATACTTCTTAACCATAATGCACGGGCAAACCGAGGATTGATGATCATCCGTAAAAAGTAATACGCACAAGTGGTAAAAATAACCGCAGAGCAAATCAGACTTTGAATATCGATAATAGAATAAACAACTGATGCAGGGCCAAAATAATTAGACAAACTAAACGGATAGTTAAACCAAACGCCAGCGGTATACATCGAAATTTTTATACCTATGGGGGCAATAACACCTAACCACAGGATACGAGTGCCCATGTCTTTAGCTCTGTTTGTCAGGCTATACCGCCAGCGGGAGCCTAGTTGCCAGCGAACCACACCGCAGAACAGAAACACAAAAAATAACTGACAAACCAGAAGCACGGCTGCCTCGGCATAAGATAAATGAAAAAAAGCCTCATTTACCAGAGCAAAACCAATAATAACAGGCAGTATTCCATGTCGTCCGAATAAAAAAATGATTGCCAGCGATACACTTAACGGTAACCAGGCAAGATAAACCTCGCTGGCGTCAACAAGAGTAACAGGAGAAATAAAACGGGAAACAGGGGTAGCTACCAGGCATAAAATTAACGCGAGGAAGAATTTTCTTATCGCACTGTATCGATTATGTTTCATCAGTATTAATGAAATGCTCTGGGCTGGTCAAAAAATGAAGAGCCGAGATAATAGGTTTATTTATTAAGCGAATCAAGCAATCAGCGGCTCGAATAACCGCCATTACTGACGCCTCACCGGAGGTTTGCTTATTAATGTATAGCAGAAAGAATTAACACAGCGCGGAATAAAACGAAAAAACCCCCGCGTAAACGCGAGGGTTTGAATTTTGGTGGAGCTAAGCGGGATCGAACCGCTGACCTCTTGCATGCCATGCAAGCGCTCTCCCAGCTGAGCTATAGCCCCACAATATGCCTTATGCGCCAATCCCGTTGGGTGCGGAATTTGGTGGAGCTAAGCGGGATCGAACCGCTGACCTCTTGCATGCCATGCAAGCGCTCTCCCAGCTGAGCTATAGCCCCATCGCGTAAAGCGTGTCGTGTTGACGGGCGGCATAATATGAATTCCCTTGCCAGGTGTCAACGGCAAAATCGCGCGGCATTATTCAATCGCTGAAAAAGCATGCAAATGAAAGACATTGCGAACGCCCTCGCAGCCAGTAGTTAAACATGTCACATTTTCCCGTAAAATGGTGCTATAACATAAGCCATTAATTACCCTTACAACAATTCGGGAAATTACATGCTCAAGGAACGAATGACGCCAGAAGAATTGGCCAGCCTTACAGGATACAGCCGACAAACCATCAATAAATGGGTGCGTAAAGAAGGCTGGGTGACTTCACCAAAACCCGGCGTACAAGGAGGTAAAGCCCGTCTGGTCCATATAAATGAACAAGTCCGCGCATTTATTCGCAGCGCACAGCGCACTGAAGACCAACCAAAAACCACGCTTACCGCCAGCGATACCTCACTTGAGGCATTATTAATCCGGCTGGCAAAAGAGATGACCGACGCAGAGCAAAAACAACTCTCTTCACTTTTATTACGCGACGGCATTACCGGCTTGTTGCAACGTCTGGGGCTGCGCGATCAAAAATAATATGATGAAATTACCTAACAAAATGACCACCGAAGAATTAGCGGAGTTTCTCGGTGTCGCCAGACAAACGGTAAATCGTTGGATCCGCCAGCAAGGTTGGGAAACAGAACCGTTACCCGGAGTCAAAGGCGGTCGCGCCAGGCTAATTCACCTCACCAAAGAGGTGCGCAGTTTCATTATGAAAACGCCCTCTATGCGCCATCAAAATTCTTCCTATTCTATTGCCGAACCCGCGCCGGTTTATGCCAGTGGAAATAGCGCACTGCATGAAATTATCAAAGTGCTGCAAAACATGACCGCGGAGGAACAAAAGCAGCTTTCGACGCTGCTGGCGCGCGAAGGTATTAGCGGGCTCTTGAGCCGTTTAGGTATCGAGAAAACACCGGCAGAATAAAAAACGGCCTTACGCAGGCCGTTTTTTTGTCTGTTTTCCATCAATGGGTATGCTGATGATTCTCCCGCCGGTACGCACCCGGCGGCAGATTAAAGGTGCGGGTAAAGATGCGCGTAAACGTCTGCTGCGAATCAAAACCGTACTTCAGGCAGATATCGTAAACCCTCTGATCGGTATTACGTAAATCACGCGC
The DNA here is from genome assembly GCF_900184035.1 of Kosakonia pseudosacchari. GTDB lineage: Bacteria > Pseudomonadota > Gammaproteobacteria > Enterobacterales > Enterobacteriaceae > Kosakonia > Kosakonia pseudosacchari. The sequence goes on along the minus strand of NZ_FXWP01000011.1, from coordinate 208,091 downwards.
AGCAAGAGATAATTTGCGCGTGCGAATATAGCGCCCCAAACTCTCCCCTTTATATTGCAAAAAAAGCCGTTGCAGATGCCATTTGGAATAGCCCGCATGCGCTGCAATATCATCAATACGTAACGGTTGATGGAGATTGTCGTCGATCCACTCGACGATGGTGTCGATAACCTGAGCGGAAATAGTCATACTGCGCTCCCCCTCTGCTCTTCGATTAATAAACGGGTTTATTCCCACCAGGCGCGGAAAACTTGCGCCGTGTCAGCCGCAAGCACCGGTTCGCCCAGCCTTGGTGTCAGTAAGCGATAGCTTTTGTCCCGGCTTGCTGCCGCCAGCCGTTTGTACGGATCGTCCCAGGTATGTTTTGCCAACACAAAACGCCCCGCATGGCCCGGCAGAACCGCACGAGCATTAAGTTCCTGCGCTGCCAGAGCGGTCTCTTCCGGCATCATGTGAATGTACTTCCAGTCTTCGTCGTACTGACCATTTTCCATAATCGCCAGATCAACCACGCCAAACTGTTCGCCAATTGCTTTGAAATGCGGGCCATAACCGCTATCGCCGCTGTAATAAACGTTTTGCGTGGCGGTAGTGAACATAAAGCTGGCCCACAATGTCTGATTACGTTTCAGACCGCGCCCGGAAAAGTGGCGCGCGGGTAAAACGTGCACCGCCAAATTGTCGCTCACCACCACTTTCTGCTGCCAGTCAGCTTCCTGAATGATTGCCGGATCCATTCCCCAGTAACGCAGGTGCGAGCCCACGCCGAGCGGCGTCACCACTTTTTTGATTTTCGGCATCAGCGCCTTGATGGTGGCGTAATCCAGATGGTCATAGTGATCGTGCGAAATAATCAGCAGATCGATCTCCGGCATGTTTTGCGCCGTCCAGAGATCGTTACCGGCAAACGCCTTATTGAGAAATGAAAACGGCGCCGCGTAATTACTCAGGATCGGATCGATCAGAATGCGCTTGCCCGCCAGGTGCAAATACCAGGACGAATGCCCCATCCACACCAGCGTATCCTGCTCAAGCGGCAGGCTGGCGAGATCGGTGTTCACCGTCGGTAACGGTTGCTGCGGGCGCGCGTTCTCGCGTTTAGTGACCAGAAAATCCCACCATGCTGCCAGCATATTTTTCTTTCCGGTGAAACCCGGCGTCGGCAACTGGTTTTGAAACTTCCCGTCACGATAATGCGGTGATTTTTCGACTTCACTAAGCTGTTCGCCCTGCGGGAGTTGGCCAAATTCGGCATTCAGAACAAAGGGTAAACTTGCGGCAGAGGCAACGAGCATAACAAGAACCACGCTGAAAATGAGACGCTTCATATCCTGACCCGACAAAATCGATCCATTCCGTAGATACGACGCTGGTTAAACTTGATTATGAGTGAGTAAGCACTCATTATAGAAAGCAACGCTCAACCGTCAAGATCATTTTTTTCTTTGACATTCGACGTTGCAGCGGTACAGAGGGCATGTTTCAATCGTGGTTTTTACAATGTGAGAGGAAAAGTGTAGTGGCTCGTCCAAAGAGTGAAGATAAAAAACTGGCGTTACTGGAAGCGGCTACCGAAGCCATTGCACAATCGGGGATCGCTGCCTCCACCGCGTTAATTGCCCGCAATGCGGGTGTCGCGGAAGGGACGCTGTTTCGCTACTTCGCCACCAAAGACGACCTGCTCAACGCGCTTTACCTGCATCTGAAAAGCGATCTGTGCGGCACCATGCTGGCGAATATCGATCTCTCGATCAACGATTCCAGGCACCATACGCAATGCATCTGGAACAGCTATATCGACTGGGGCATCCGTCACCCGAATGGCCACTGCGCCGTGCGCCAGATTGCCGTCAGCGACAAACTCACCGACGCAACCCGCCAGCAAGTCGCCGAAATTTTTCCGGAACTGCATGAGCTATGCCATCGTTCGGTACGGCCAGTGTTTCTGACCGATGAATACTCCCCTTTTGGCGATGCAATTTTCCTGTCGATGGCGGACACCACGATCACCTTCGCCAGCCGGGATGCTTCTCGCATCACCGAATTTAAGCGCCTTGGCTTCGAAGCCATGTGGCGTGCGCTGGCCATTGAGGAAAATAATGGACAGTAAAACGCTGCAAGCGAGCGCGCACCGTATTGCGCTCGAACTGCCGTTCACCGAACATTGCTGGCCGTTTGGCCCGGAACATGATGTGTTCAAAGTGTGCGGGAAGATTTTTATGATGACCACCACCGCACACGGCAGGCCGATGGTGACGATGAAAGCCGAACCGCAAAAATCACTGCTCAACCAGCAGATCTACCCCAGCATTGAGCCGGGGTATCACATGAACAAAAAACACTGGATTTCCGTATTCGCTGGCGACGACATCGACGAATCGCTGCTCGCGTTCCTGATTCAGGAATCATGGGATCGCGTGGTCGACGGCTTACCGCGCAAAGATCAAAAGCGTCTGCGTCCTTAAGCGTTTTCCGCCAGCCAGCTCAACGCCTTTTCACCGGCCTCATCCACTGGCAGATATACCAGCAACCGCGAGCCGTTACGCGGTGCTGAGTACCAGTACATTTGCTGAAGAGAAAACTCGCCAAGCTGCGGATGGTTAAAGATTTTGATCTTATTTTCCACGCCGCGCACGTCCAGATGCTTGCGCCACAACGCTTCAAATTCCGCCGATGCCGCACAAAACCGCGCCAGCTTCGCTTCCCACACCGCATCACCCCGGTGTTCGGCCATGGCCGCGCGGAAATAGGCAACAAAAGTCTGTAATACGCTCTCATCATAGCCAAGCCGGGTACGCCATTGCGGGTGGGTGAGATAGAGATAAATACAGTTGCGATCTTCTTCGGGGATTTCGCTGAAATTAACGCCCATCAGGCGCTCAAAACCGGCATTCCACGCCACAATGTCAAAGTTGGTTTTCTGAATGCTGGCCGGTTGTGGCAGCAGACTATCCAGCAAGCGCCGGGTGCCTTCACTGATGCCTTCACACTGCGGCGTATTCAGCGCTTCCGTCGGTGTTAGCCCGGCCAGCAAAAACAGATGGCGGGTTTCCGTTGGCGAACACTGCAACGCAGCGGCAATCGCCTGCAATACGCTAGCGGAAGGATTGACATCCCTGCCCTGTTCAAGCCAGGTGTACCAGGTGACCCCCACATCCGCCAGCAGCGCCACCTCTTCACGCCGCAGCCCCGGCGTGCGCCGGCGCGTACTGCGCGGCAGCCCCAGTCGCTGCGGATCGAGGCTTTCCCGCCGCGCGCGTAAAAACGCACCAAGCTGTTTGCGGTTCTCATCGAGCACCGTCAGTTCCGGAACCTTTTCGACCATCAGCGTCATAACCATCTCCAGCATGGTAGTGCCAGTACCAGTATAGGCAAGAACTGGTACCCGTTTTTCTGTTAAGCGATGCTACGTCCATCCGATGAATGACGCAATGGAGTTACCATGAAAACGTCTGCTGTTTCGCCGGGCCGGGCAGGCCTGTTCCTTCTGCTGACCGGGCAGATGCTGCCATTGATTGACACCTCAATTACCAATGTCGCGCTCGACTCCATCACCCTATCGCTGCACACCAGCGCCACGCAGCTGGCGCTAATTGTCGCGCTGTACGGCGTGGCTTTCGCCGTCTGTCTGGCGATGGGCAGCAAACTGGGGGACAACTTCGGGCGCAGGCGAATTTTCTTATGGGGCGTGGCCCTGTTTGGTATCGCTTCGCTGCTCTGCGGGCTGGCAAATTCGGTCTCCGCACTGCTTGCCGCGCGCACGCTACAAGGCATGGGCGCGGCGCTGATTGTGCCGCAGATCCTCGCGACATTGCATGTCACGCTAAAAGGTACCGCCCACGCGCGCGCCATCAGTCTCTACGGCGGTATTGGCGGCGTGGCGTTTATCATTGGTCAGATGGGCGGCGGCTGGCTGGTCTCGGCGGATATCGCCGGTCTTGGCTGGCGTAACGCCTTTTTTATCAATGTACCCATTTGCCTGCTGGTGCTGGCGCTCAGCCGCCGCTATGTGCCGGAAACGCAGAGCGAAACGCGCACGCGCATTGACTGGCAAGGCACCGTCGCGCTGGCGATGATCCTCTGCTGCCTGCTGTTCCCGCTGGCGCTTGGCCCGGAACTGCACTGGCCGTGGGAAACGAAAGCCGCGCTGCTGGCACTGATTCCGCTGGCATGGTGGATGCGTACAAGCGCATTAAAACAGCAGCAAGCGGGTTTAATGCCGCTGCTACCACCGCGCTTACTTAAGCTGCACAGTATCCGTTTCGGGCTGCTGATTGCGTTGCTGTTTTTTAGCGCGTGGTCGGGTTTTATGTTCTGTATGGCACTGACCCTGCAAGCCGGGATGGGCATGACACCGTATCAGTCGGGCAACAGCTTTGTCGCGCTGGGCGTCGCCTATTTTGTCTCCGCCTGGTATGCGCCCAAAATGATTGGTCGCTATAACATGCGCACCATTTTGTTAACCGGGTTGGTAATTCAGGTCAGCGGCCTGCTGGCATTAATTGCCACCCTGCAACTCTCAGGTCAAATGGTGGGTGCGCTGGCGCTCGCGCCGTCTACCGCGCTGATTGGCTACGGCCAGGCGCTGATTGTGAATAGCTTTTACCGCATCGGCATGCGTGATATCACCACCCAGGATGCGGGCGCAGGTAGCGCACTGCTCAGCACGTTACAACAAGCGACGCTCGGCCTGGGTCCGGCGCTGCTCGGCGGGTTGTTTTTGCATCTTGTTGGTCAGTCGCAAGGCAACTACAGCACGGCGCTGAGTGGTTTTCTGGCAACAGAAGTGGTGATGATGCTGGTACTGGCGGCAGCGGCAGTGAGCGCACGCCATCAACTGGCACCGCGCTGCCCGGCTAACTCCTGATTAGCGCTACCCGCTGGCGCAAAAAGGGGATAAGGTCATCTCTTTGTTAACAAAGGGAGCGCCGTAGTGGAACTTGAAATTTACCAGGTGGACGCGTTCAGCACGCGTCCTTTTTCCGGTAATCCGGCAGCGGTATGCATTACGCCGCAAGGGCTGGAAGCCGCGTTAATGCAGCAGATAGCCGAAGAGATGGCGGTATCCGAAACCGCGTTTTTAAACCTTGCGGATAACAACCTGCGCTGGTTTACACCACAGGCTGAAGTTGATTTATGCGGTCACGGCACACTGGCGACCGCGCATATCCTGCGCCAGAACGGGCGACTTGCACAGGGCGCTGCGATCACCTTTCACACCCTTTCCGGCCCGCTGACGGCAACCGCCGTGCCCCAGGGCATTGAGCTTGATTTCCCCCTACTGACACCGACCATGCAGCCCGAAGCGCCAGCGGAATTACTGAAGGCGCTCGGGCTGGCACATGCGCAGGTGGGTGGCTACGGTATGTTCGGCGCGAAACAACTGGTGGTGGTAGAGGATGCGCAGGTAGTCTACGCACTCAAGCCTGATTTTGCGGCGCTTCGTGCCTTGCCCGGCCGCGGCGTGGCGGTCACCGCGCCCGGTCAGAATGAGTATGATTGCGTCTCGCGCTACTTCGCTCCGTGGGTCGGGGTGAATGAAGATCCGGTGACCGGCTCCGCACACTGCGCGCTGGCAGCCTACTGGTCTGCAAGGCTGGGTAAGCGCTCGCTTACCGCCTACCAGGCCTCACCGCGCGGCGGCGTTTTAGTGCTGGCGCTCAGGGAAAAGGGACGCGTGCTGATTGGTGGTAGTGCGCATACGGTGCTGGTCGGCACGTTACGGCTTTGAAGGTAGACGCACAATCATCCGCCAGCGGAACCAAATCTGCGCCAGCAGGATCAACACGCCGCCAAGGATTTTTTGCAGCGGTAAGCGCTCCCCGTACCAAATCGAAGCGGCAATCACCGTCAGTAACGGTTCCAGCACCATAATGATGGCAGCGCTGGCGACGGCGGCATATTTTTGCCCTTGAAGTTGCAGGCCAAAGCGCAGGCTTGTGGCAATTAAAATGCTGGCCGCCAGCCACATCGCCGTGGTGCTGGTAAAGGGTTGCGTCCAGGACTCAAACAACGCAGAAATCACCAGCCCGGCAATGCCGGTGATCGCCAGTTGTACCGCCGTGAGCGGCAGCAGCGGCACTTCTCTGGCGCAGCGGCTGGTGTAGCAAAAATAGATCGACTGCACGAACGCCGTCAGCAAAAACCAGCCCTGGCTGGCATGAAACGTGATGGGCATATGCAGGCTCAGCAGCGCTAAGCCAACAATGGCGACCGGCAAACACTCCCAGTAAGCGCGCGCCGGGCGGTTTTTTAGCATAACCCAGGCCACCAGCGGCACGAACAGCATCGACAGGCTCATGATAAATGCCCCCTCGCCCAGCGATGGCGTGGTCGACACCGACCAGATCCACAGGCAGAGGTTGAGCGCCATCCATAAGCCGCTTATCACCACCTGGCGCACTTTTTCCAGCGCGATGCGTTGCCCACGGCAAAACGGCAACAGCACCAGCGCCGCGCCAAAAAAGCGCAGCCCAAGAAAGGCGAAAACCGGCATCCCGCTAATCGCTTCGCGTGAGAAAATCCATCCGCATGCGGCGATCACTGTGGTCAGAACCAGAAATAAATCAGCTTGTCGTTGCCGGGTCATGGCAAGGCTCCCAGGGCAATAAAAAAGCCAGCGCGGCGGCTGGCGAAATCTTTACACACATCATGCCTGAAATATCAGGCGCTGGCGCGGGAAATATAACGCCAGTCCATGATGACGCTTTCTGGCGGGCTATCCGGGTTATCAATGCGGTTCAGCAACAGCCGTACTGCTTCGCGCCCCATCGCCTGCGACGGTTGCTCAATGGTGCTGAGCGGCGGCGTAACCATCTCTGCCAGTTCAGTGCCATCGAACCCGACCACCGCGATATCCTGCGGCATTGTCAGCCCGGCTTCATGGATCGCCAGCAGCGCCCCGGCGGCCAGCGTATCGGAAACGGCAAACACTGCGTCCGGACGTTCCGGCACATTAAGCAGGTGTTGCATGGCGTTTTTCCCGGCGCTGAAACTTAAATCTCGCGCGTATTCCACGTTTTCATAGCGCAGGCGTTTTGCCTGCAAACCGCTCCGGTAGCCGCGTTCACGCAGCCGGGCATACTTATAATTCAAATCGTGGTTAATCATAGCAATGCGCTGGCAGCCGCGCTCAACTAACCGGTCAATCACGCAGCGGGCGGCGTCGACATCGTTAATGCCCACGCAGGAGACATCGCCGTCATCGGCGTACTCGGCGCATTGCACCCAGGGCGCGGCACCAATTAGGGTGGCCAGTTCCGGCAATTTTGCACACGCATCCATGGTGATGATGCCGTCAACAATCTTGCCCGACAGCAGGTTGAGCGCTGAGCGCGAACGCGCCATGTCCGCACCGGAGTTACACAGCAGGATGCGGTAACCGTTTTTTTCCGCCGCTTCTTCAATCCCCTTCACCACTTCGGCGCAAAACGGGTTAGCGATGTTAGAGACTAACACCAGAATCATTGAGCTGCGTGCGGTACGCAACTGGCGGGCTAATAAGTTGGGTTGGTACTGACATTCCTTGATGGCCTGCAGGACACGTTCGCGATTTTTCGGTTTCACCGATTCGCTGTTATTCAGCACACGTGAAACCGTTGCAACGGAAACGCCCGCCATCCTGGCAATTTTTTGAATCGACATAACAACAACATACCCTGCAATAAGCACGTAAGGTTCGAGGCTATCACAGTTACATCATCGACACATCTCAAGCCCGGCGAGCAGCAGCCCGCCGGATCTGGTAGGGGATCGCGCGAGTTACCCGCGCTTCGGCGTACGGCGCAGTACTTTGAACGCCACAAACAGGAACACAATCCACACCGGCAGCAGAACTGCTGACAGGCGCATATCGTCCATGGTGCACATCAATACGAGGATCATCAGCATGAAGCCAATGCACAGATAGTTGCCCGCCGGGAAGAGCAACGCTTTAAACTGCGGATCGCGCCCTTTGCGGCGCATCGCCGCGCGGAATTTCAGGTGCGCCAGCGAAATCATGATCCAGTTCAGCAGCAGCGTCGCCACCACCAGCGCCATCAGCATCGCGAAAGCTTTTTGCGGCAGCAGATAGTTGACCAATACCACCAGCGAGGTGATAGCCCCCGACAGGAACAGGGAATTTACCGGCACGCCACGGCGGCTGACGCGTGTCAAAAACGCCGGCGCATTGCCCTGTACCGACAAACCAAACAGCATACGGCTATTGGAATAAACACCGCTGTTATAGACCGACAGGGAAGCCACCAGAATGACGAAATTGAGCGCAGATGCCACCAGATTGCTGTCCAGTTCGTGGAAAATCATCACAAACGGGCTGCTATTGGCTTTAACGTCAATCCACGGATAGAGCGCCAGCAGCACAACCAGTGAGCCGATATAGAAAAGTAAAATGCGGTACACCACCTGGTTAACCGCTTTCGGAATGGTGGTGTGCGGTTCGCTGGCTTCGGCGGCGGTAATACCGATAAGCTCCAGACCGCCAAACGAGAACATAATTACCGCCAGCGCGAGAATAAGCCCGTGCCAGCCGGTGGCGAAAAAGCCGTTATAGCGCCAGAGGTTATCGAAGCTGGCACGCTCGCCGCCGTGACCGGTAAACAGCATCCACAAGCCAAAGCCAATCATGCCGATAATTGCCAGCACTTTGATTAGCGCGAACCAGAACTCGGTTTCGCCGTACAAGCGCACATTAACGAGATTGACGGCGTTGATGATGACAAAGAAAGTGGCGGCCCAAATCCAGGTCGGCACGTCCGGGAACCAGTACTGCATGTAAATACCGGCGGCGGTCAGTTCCGCCATTCCCACCAGCACAAACATCGCCCAGTAGTTCCAGCCAGAGAGGAAACCGGCGAACGGCCCCCAGTATTTGTAGGCAAAATGGGAAAATGAACCGGACACCGGCTCTTCAACCACCATTTCACCGAGCTGGCGCATAATCAAAAACGCGATAACTCCGGCAATGCCGTAGCCCAGCAAAACAGCAGGCCCGGCCATCTGAATAGCGGGGCCAATACCCAGAAAAAGCCCGGTGCCAATCGCGCCGCCCAGCGCAATCAGCTGAATATGGCGGTTTTTTAAACCTCGTTGTAGTGTCGGCCCTGCTTCCGATGCGGCATCGGTGCTGCTTCCCGCTGCCTGTGACGCGTTTTTCACGTCCTTCCCCTTTGTGGTTTCATTTAAAGGGGCACCTTTTAACATCTCCGCTGTGGGCTGGCAAGAAATGAACCCCTGAGCGGCAACGCGCAAAACGTGCGCTTGCGTTTAAACCGTCAGGATCTCAATATCCTCTGCGCGAAAGGCTTGATGCAGCGCTTTGCTAAGATCGGTTTCGACCACCAGCACATCGATCTGCTGGCTGGCGGCCACAATGTAGCGAGCGACGGCCGGGATCTTATTTGACGTTAATGCCACCACCACCTGGTTGCTGCGGGCGATCACCGCTTTTTTAAATTCGCAGTCGGCGTAATCAAACCCGGTCAGCCCCATCTCCGGCGTCATCGCGCAGCCACCGATAAACGCCTGATCGAAAATGATGCTGTTAAGCTGGCTGATGGCCGGGCCGCTCACGCAACCGCCGGTGCTGCTCTGCACCAGACCACCCAGCATGATCACTTCACAATGCGGATGTTTACACGCGGCAGCGGCGATTTCCGGTGAGTTAGTCACCACCGTCAGCTTTAGCTCTGGCGGCAGCGCTTTCGCCAGCTCAAGATTGGTGGTGCCGGTATCAATAAATACGCAGCTACCGGGCTTGAGCAGTTGCACGCAGCGCTGCGCGAGGATGCTTTTTTTTGCCCGGTCCTGCTCTTTTCTTTCCGTAAAGTTCCCGGCGGTTTCCAGTTGCAGTACCGCGCCGCCATACACTTTTTTGCAGATGCCCGCTTTACTCAGCTCCTGCAAATCCCGGCGAATGGTGTGCTCTGAAACCCGCAATTCAACGGCCAGTTCCGCACACACCACCCGTCCCAGCGCCTGCAGACGCTGGCGGATCAGATCTTGTCGTTGGTCCGGAAAAGCTGCATAATCGAGCATTAATCCTCTTTATAAAATTCTAATCGAGCAACAATGAGCATAATCATGCAAATGAATTACGCTGTCAATTCCCATCCCCTACGCCCTGGAGGTCAACTTGAACATTGCCCATGTCGCACTCTGGACACGCCATCTCGACGCACAGCGCGCATTCTGGCGCGACTTTTTTTCCGCCACCAGTAATGAGAAATATGTCAGTCAAAACCGCGCCGGTTTTGCATCCTACTTTATGTCGCTGCACAACGGGCCAACCATTGAACTCATGACCGTGCCGGAGCTGGCCGATGCGCCGAACGCCGCAGAATTTGTTGGCTGGGCGCACATTGCAATTAATGTCGGAGATGTCGGGGCGGTGGATGAGATGGCAGAAAAAGCCCGTCAGCAGGGCCGGTTAGCCAGCGCTGCGCGATGGACGGGGGATGGTTTTTATGAAGCCGTGATTCTGGACCCGGATAATAACCGTATCGAACTGGTTGCCAGTTAAGAAAGGCAGAGAGCCTGTTGCCAGGCTCCCTGTTGAGGTTACGCTTCGAGGCGGAACTGATGCACCGTCTGCGCCAGTTGCTGCGCCTGATCTTCAAGCGAAGTTGCTGCCGCAGCCATTTGCTGCACCAGCGAGGCGTTTTGTTGCGTAACCCCGTCCATTTCATTGACGGCAATCGTCACCTGGCTAATGCCTTTGGCCTGCTCATCCGAGGCGCTGACAATCTCATTGATGATGGTCTGCACGGAATTCACCGCCTGCGTCATCTCCTGCATGGTGTGACCGGCGTCGTTCACCAGTTGCACCCCGGCTTCGACGCGTTTGCTGGACTCCTCAATCAACGCGCCGATATCTTTCACCGCATCGGCGCTGCGCTGCGCCAGGTTGCGCACTTCAGACGCCACCACCGCAAAGCCACGCCCTTGTTCACCAGCACGCGCCGCCTCTACCGCGGCGTTCAACGCCAGGATATTGGTCTGGAAAGCGATGCTGTTGATGATCGCCGTGATATCGCCGATTTTCTTCGCGCTGTCGTCAATTTTCGCCATCGTTTCCACTACCTGACCGACCAGCGTTTCACCCCGGCTGGCAATCTGCGTGGCATTGGCGGTCAGCGCCGTCGCCTGGTGGGCGTTGGCGGCGTTATGTTTCACCGTGGCGCTAAACTGCTCCATACTGGCGGCGGTCTGCTCCAGCGCTGCAGCCTGCTGTTCAGTACGTGAAGAGAGGTTAATGTTGCCGCTGACAATCTCGCCGGCCCCCTGACGCACTGAGTCACTGGCTTCTTTGATCTGCCCGACAATCTGCCGTAGCTGCGCCTGCATGGTATGCAGGGCATAGAATAGGCTGCTGCGATCGTTACCTTTCACCGGGATGGTGTTATCGAGTTTGCCGTCCGCAACCGCCAGGGCGATATTCGCCCCTTCCAGCGGCTCGCCACCAATCGGTTTCAACACTTTACGGCTGAAGATCAGGCCGAGCAGCGTACACACCAACAGAATGCTGATAACCCCCAGAACAATGGCGTACGTCAGTTGACGGTTGGCCGCCGCCATCACCGAACTCACCGGCGCAACGACGCCGAGATACCAGTTATCGGTACTATTGCCGATAGACACTGGTTGCCAGGTAATCAGCGCTTTTTCGCCGAGGATCGGATCATCTTGTTCCACCACATTACTGGTAAAGCCATCCGTTTTACCGGGGTACGGCTTGCTGGTCAGGTTTTTATCCGGGTAGGAAATCACCTTCCCGGCAGTAGAGAGCAGCACCGCATAGCCGCCCCCTTCCCACGGTTTAATCTGATTCACTTTCTGCTGCAATGAGGCCAGCGAGATATCCGATGTCACAACGGCATGCAGTTTGCCACCGCTGACAATCGGTGCTGCCACTGAGGTCAGCAGCGTCGGCACACCGTTATAGGCATAGCTGTAAGGCTCAATTAACGTGTCTTTCTGGCTTTTTTGCGGCAGCAGATAGTAGTCGCCCTGACCTGGCGTAAAGATCGATGTTAACGGGTGGAGCTTAAAATTACCGGATTGATCGTGATCGACAAAGAAGGCATAGCGGCCTTTGGGTGCCTGATCGGGTTTATCCGCGAACTCGGCATCGCGACCGTCATAAGCGTTGTCTTCAAAAATAACCGAGATAGAGAGATAGTCAGGATTATCGCGCAGGGCGGAGATAAGCAGTTTATCTGCCGCCTGGCGGTCAGTTATCCCGGCTTCTGGCAAGGCAATCATACTGTGACCGAGGTTATGCGCCACATCACGGGCATAATTCAGCTGTTGCTGGATAGTCAGCGCCTGGCTTTCCGCAATTTTTTGCAGATATTGTTCGGCGAGGTGTTTTTGTTCACTGCTGGACTGCCAGCTCAGTACCCCGATGGTTACCACAAAACCGAGGGTGATGGTGATGGCTCCCGTCAGCAACATTTGCGCGCGGGTGCTCATTTTTTTGGTCACAAATTCTCTGGCCATTACGGCTCTCCTGGAGTCAGCCTTTTACGTCATCTTCCTTTCAGCACGAACTCCCTGTGAGATCTCTATCGGCGGTTATTTTTTGATCTTTAATTGTTAGTGAAAGTGTTATTGCGCGGTAAAAACGCTTTTTAAAGCGAGAAACGGCAGCCTGCATGGACCAGGGAATGTAGTGGCAGTTAACTTGTCGGTCGCCGTGGATTACAACAGAGCTTTACGCTGAGGACGCGAGAGATCACGATTTCGATTAAGGCTCAAGAACGCAAGAGAGGCAGCCCCGGCAGCACGCCAGGGCGGGAGGGATTAGCCGCGATCGTCTTTCGGGCCGAGGAAATAGAACCCAAAAGGGAGCGAACCAATGATGGTGAACATCAGACTGTAGATGGCAACCCATGCGCCCTGCATGATAAACATCGTTACCGTCCAGGATTCCATCGGCAAATTGTACTGATCTTCAACGCCCTCGAAGGTCACTTTCGAAATGACGCTCACGGCAACCAGGAATACAATCACCACCGCAATGATAAATTTTTTCCCCTCGCGGGTACGTAATTTTTCCAGCATATAAACCTCCTGTCATGTGGCTTTTCTGTGCCGCGAGTGTAACCGATCTGCTGCCTGGTTGTTGTGAAAAATCAGGAAAAAGGCCATTTGCGCGAAACCATGACAAACCCTTGTGACACCTCATCGTGCTGCTTTTAGCCATTAACACGGAGAAAACAATGAGTAAGGAAATCCCGATACGCTGCTTTTCCATATCCCTGTTTGTGCTGTGCAACTTTGCTGCGGGCTGGCGCGTTCTGCTGCTTAAACGCAGCGGTAACATGCTCAACGGTCAGTGGTGCCAGATTGCGGGCGGCATCGAACACGCTGAAACGGCCTGGCAAACCGCGTTGCGTGAAGCCCGGGAAGAGACGGGCTTGCAACTTAGCGAACTCTATTCCGCCGACTGCTGCGAGCAGTTTTACGAAGCGCACCGCGACGCCATCACCGTCGCGCCGGTGTTTGTTGCGTACGTCGATGAAGCCTGCGAGATAACGCTCAACCACGAGCACAGCGAATACCGCTGGGTCAGCTTTGCTGACGCCCACGAATTGCTTACTTTTCCTGGCCAGCGCAAAACACTCGACTGGGTAAAAACACATTTCGCGGATAGCTCGCCCTCGCCGCTGCTAAAAATGCCTTCCACGCTTTAAGCGCGCCTTTTTTATACTATTTTTATCGCCGCGTATTTCCTTTTTACGCGGCGTTTATATCAAAATAAAAAGCGCTCTTTTATGCTGAGTTCACCGCCAAATGGCCTGACAGAAAGAAAAATATGAACTCGCTGATGACTATTCCACTGCTGAAAAATATCCGCACTTTTTTTACCACCACACCATTTCCAACACCGTTACATTCGCGATCGGCATTGATGGTTGATCAGGAAATCAGGCTACTTCAGCAGAATTTTTCTCACGAAATCAAAGCGTATCTGAACGAACACCCGGAAACAAAACACGTTGATATTTATCTGAACGATACCCACGGCACATTCCGGGGGAAAAGAGTCGCCGTCGAAAACTTATTTTCACTCAGTCAGGGCTGTTATTTTCCGCAATCTGTCTACGCCATGGATCGCGAAGGGAAAATACTCACCTCTTCCCCCGACAGACTTATTAATGAAGAGCCTGATAATTTATGTTTACCCGTTTCCGGCACGCTACGCCCAGGCGCGCACGATCCGCGCCATAACGCGCAATTATTATTAACCATGCTCGACAGCGATAATATGCCCTGGCCGCTTGAGCCAAGAGTCATCCTGCAAAATGTGCTGCGTCAGTTTCATCAACATGGCCTTTACCCGGTGGTGGCTGCGGAAATGGAGTTCTACCTTGTAGACCCCGCCGCAGAACAGAACCGCCCGCAGGGCTGTTTTCATCTGGCCGTGCCGTCGGCCTATTCTGCGTTTATTGAGGAACTGGAAAACATGGCGGCAGCGCAGCGTCTTCCCTTATCCGGCATCGTTAGCGAAGCCGAAGTCGGGCAGTTTGAACTGAATATGTGCCATTCATCCAATGTCGTGGAGAGTTGCGAGCAGGTGCTGGCACTGCGCAAACTCACCGATACCATAGCTGAGAAATTTGGCTATCAGGCCAATTTTATGGCGAAACCCTTCTCAGAACTGGCCGGTAATGGCCTGCATTTTCACGTCAGCCTTAATGACACAAATGGCGACAATGTGTTTGCCAGCCCGGCGGAGGCACCCAATGAGATGGTACGGCTCTCCCTTGCCGGCATGCTGGAACTGATGCCCGCGTCGCTGGCAATCATGGCGCCGGGCGTGAATGGGTTCAGGCGGTTGCGTAAGAATCTGGACGAACCGCTTTTTCACTCCTGGGGTTACAACAAGCGCAACGCCGCACTGCGCATTCCCTGCTCTGATGCTCGCAACCGGCGCATCGAATATCGCCTGGCGGGCGCGGACGCCAACCCCTATCTGGTCATGGCGACATTACTGACCGGTATGTTATACGGCCTGGAACGTATTGATGACGACGCACTGGCAAACTTCACCCACGCCTCGCCCGATCTGCCGTTATTCCAGCAACCCGCGCTGGAGGTGTTTCACCAGTGCGCTTACCTGGCCGACCATTTAGGCAGCGCGTTTTGCGAACAGTGGTACCACGGCAAAATGGCAGAACTGAATGCGTTTGAGCGCATTGTCACGACGGAAGAATTGTCTTTCAGCCACTAATTACCATTGCCTCACAGGAAGTTGTTGCGCGGAAGCGTCACATCCCCCTCCCCCAGCGGGCGCTGCATCAAAACGGTATCCAGCCAGCGCCCGTGCTTCATGCCGACGCTTTTCAGCGTGCCGATAACCACAAAACCGGCGCGACTGTGCAATCGTAATGAACCTTCATTTTCGCTGTTGCCGACATTGGCGATGAGCTGGCGGTAACCGTTTTGCTCCGCCCAGGCCACCGCACGGGCGAGTAGCGCTTTGCCTGCGCCTTGCTGGCGGAAACTGTCATCAACATAGATGGAATCTTCCAGCGTGTACTGGTACGCCCGCCGCTCGCGGTAGCGCGATAAATAACAGTAGCCCCGAACTTGTCCGTCATGCACGGCGACATACCACGGCAATCCATTGCGGCGGGTTTTCGCCAGCCGCGTACGCATTTCATCCACGTCCGGCGCTTCGGTTTCAAACGTGGCGTTACCGTGCGTCACGTGATAAGCATAAATCTGCACAATCGCGCTAAGATGATGTTCTTGCGCGTCAATAATTTCCATAAACTGTTCCCCGTTTGATGATATCAACAGGCTACCGGTAACGCCGCCCGCGCGGCACCAGGCTGCGCTTATCACCGTTATAAGGAAAACTTTGCCATGCCACACTTCAGCTTTGACCAGTTAGCAACGTTTAAGCTGGTGCTCGCCCGGGGAAGTTTTACCGCCGCCGCAGAGGTGTTAGGCATTTCGCAACCCGCCGTCAGCCTGCAAATCCGCCAGCTTGAACAGGCCCTGCACGTCCGCCTGATTGAACGTTCCGGGCGCGGTTTGCGTGCTACTGCCGCCGGAGAAACCTTTCTCGCGCATTGCGCGGAGATCGAAAATGCCGTCAGCGCCGCGGTGCAGTCTGTGGCGCAGCATCAGCATACTGTCAGCGGCAGCGTGACGATTGGCACCGGCGCGACGACCTGCATTCACTTGTTGCCGCCGTTACTGCAAAGGTTGCACCGCGATTTCCCGCACCTGTCAGTCGGAGTCCGCACCGGCAACACCAGCGATATCGTACGCGCGGTGGAAGAAAACCGTATCGATATCGGCCTTGTGACGCTGCCTGCCAGCGGGCGCAATCTGGCGATTTCACCCTTATTTACCGAAGAATTTGTGGTGATCGCAGCCCACGACGTTGACGGCGTTTTATCGCCGACACCGGCATCGCTTGCGCCCCTGCCGCTGATTGTTTTCGAATCCGGCAGCAGCACGCGCCTGCTCATTGAACAGTGGTTTAGCGCAGGCGGTATCGCTCTCGCGCCGGTGATGGAGCTGGGCAGTATTGAAGCGATAAAACGCATGGTACGTGCCGGGTTGGGTTACAGCATCGTACCCGGCGTAGCGGTTCAGGCTGAAGAGGACCGCCAGGGCTTGCGCGTACACCCGGTGCAGCCACCGCTACAGCGCCAGTTAGCGCTGGTGATGCGTCAGGACAAAGTGGTGAGCCGGGGAATGCGGGAAGTGTTGAATAGCCTGCAACAGGCGGGCATCACGCCCGCCGGATAAAACAACGATCAGAAATCGTAACTCATTGAGACTTTAACGGTACGCGGGTCGCCCTGGTAAATATAGGTGCCGTTGTCTTCCACGCTGGCCCAGTATTTCTCATTGGTGACGTTATCCACGCCCACGCGCCAGACCATCTCATTTTTCTCCGCATTGAGCTGCATACGGTAGCGCAGACCGAGATCCAGCGTGGTGTAGCTGTCGAGTTTACGGGTATTGCTGGTGTTCACATATTGTGAACCGGTGTAGTTCACGCGTGCCGTGGCGGTCAGGCCATCGACCGGTTTGATGTCATACTCGGCCCCCATCACCCCATAGAACTTCGCGACACCAATGGGGCGGTTGCCCTGATTGATACCATCTTTGGTTTTCGTCAGTTCCGCATCCAGCCAGGTCGCGCTGCCATTCAGGCGCAGACCGAGCACCGGCTCACCGAACAGATTCAGCTCCACGCCACGGTTACGCTGCTCTCCGTCCAGCCCGTAAACATTGGTCGTGCTGTTAAGAATGCCGGTCGGCTTTTTGATTTCAAACAGCGCCAGCGTACCGCCCATGCGGCCAAAGTCCGTTTTCACGCCGATTTCGTTCTGTTTAGAATGCGCAATTCCTACGCTTTGGTAGCGGTTTTCTGCCGTTTTCGGCGCCACGCCGCCCGGCTGGAGCGCTTCGGTATGGTTGGCGTAGAAAGAGACAACATCCCACGGCTTATAGACCACGCCGTAAGTCGGCATCCAGCGATCCTGGGTATAACGCGCAGTGGTGGTTTCCACACCGGTGGCATTGCTGTAGTTGCGCACCCACAGTTTCTGGTGACGCGCGCCCACGGTAAACAGCAGTCGGTCCTCAAATACGCCGAGGGTGTCGCTCAGGGTATAACCCTGCGAGCGGTAACGCGCGGTTGTCAGCGGGTCACTGTATTTACCGCTATGGGTCAAATTGTCCGGCAGTGGGATCGCCGAGGGATCATAAATATTCACCACCGGCAGATTTTTTTGATCGGACTGGGTCCAGGCTACGCGATCGCGCTTGATGTTCGCCGAATAACCGACGTTCACTTTATGGGAAACAAAACCGGTATCGACGTTACCGCGCAACCCGGTCATGCCGCTCCAGGAGTCGGAAATACGCACCGTATCCATGCGGCTGAAGGTGGCGTCACCGTTTTTATTGAACAGCTTAGGTGCGCCGTACGTGCCGTCTTCATGAGCATGCTGACCGCCGAACGCGCCGTAAACTGTCCAGTCATCGGTCAGATCGTATTCCGCGCGAGCCAGGCCAAATTCGTTTTCAATATCGCTGTGCGCCCAGCGCTGGCTGTAGTTTTTGCGGGTATCCGGCAGCGTCGGAATAAAGTCGACGGCGCTGATATTGACGCCCATTTCGCCGCCATGAACCGTTTTGTTCTGGTAACCGAGATCCAGCGACGTGCGCAAGCGCTCGCCACGATAATCCAGGCCAATGGATGCCGCCGTAGTGCGACGATGGTCATCTTTCACTGCGGCATCCCCTTCGCGGTGCAGCAGATTCATGCGTACGCCAAACTGGTTGTTATCGCCGTAGCGACGCCCGACATCCAGCGAACCGCCTACTTGCGAGCGGGTGGTGTAATCAACACCCACGCGGGTGAGCGGCGTGTCGTCGGCATGTTTCGGTTCGAGGTTAATCATCCCGCCAACCCCCGAACCCGCAGAACCGTTCATCAGCGCATTCGAACCTTTAAAAATCTCCACGCGCTCCAGCATCTGGGTATCGACAATCTGGCGCGGCACAATGCCCGCCAGACCGCCCATCAGCATGTCGTCACCATCAAGCTGAAAGCCGCGAATACGGTACGTTTCGGCGAAGTTGCCGTAACCCTGCCCAACCTGCACGCCCGCATCGTTGCTCACCACATCGGCGATAGTTTTCGCCTGTTGATCCTGCACGAGCTTCGAGGTGTAACCGATGACGTTAAACGGTACATCCATCGCTTTTTGCTCGCCCAGTACACCAAGGCGACCACCATGCGCCACTTGTCCGTCAAGAAACGCGGGAACCAGTTCACTGCCGCCGGGTCTGAAATCGCTGCCGGCGGCGGACTGCACGACAATGGTCTCCTCAGGCGTTGGTTTTACGCTGGCGTCAGCCGTCGCCGCCTGTGCGGTATGCGCTTGCGCGCCAATGGCCAGCGCAAGCAAGGTCTTGCGCAAAGGTATCGACTGTTTTGTGCGGTTTTTCATCATTGTTATCTATTGAAATAAAAAAGAAATGGCCCGTTTCCAGGCCAGTATCATTACTTGTTCAGATCGATCCTGACGACACTATCCGGGCCGTTGGTGGAGTGATCTTTGTTAAACGCCTGCTTGACGGTGACAAACAGGGTCTGACCATCAGCAGAAAGCAGCAGGCTGTTCGGATGCGGTGGCAGATCCCAGCGCTGTTTGACGGCATAGCTGGTTGCATCGAGGCTCAGCACTTTGCCGGACTCACGCTGGGTAAGGTAGATTTCATGACGTTTGGCGTTGAATTTCACCGCCAGCGCATCGCCCGCAAGCTGTTTCACGATTTTGCCGCTATGGATATCCAGCACCAGCGTGGTTTTGGCTTTTGAATTGTCCGTCACCAGCAGGCGGCCGGTGGACTCGTCTTCAGCGATATTCAACAGCAGCGCCGGTTTGTCGCCCAGCGGTTTCCAGCGCTGCTCGATACGGTTATTGCGCGGGTTGACCACCAGAATTTCGCCGCCACCATTCGCCACGTACAAACGCTGCGTCTGCGCAGAGAAGTGCAGACCGGTCACCCATTTACCCGCGTTTTTGATACGCGCTTTTACCTTCAGGGTTTTCGCGTCAACCACCCACACCAGCGCCGGATCGGCAACGGCACCGATATATAAGTTGCCGTTATGCAGCACAATTTCACGCGCGCCGTAGGGCTGCCCTTTCTCGTTACGTTCCGGGAACAGCGTGCGCGAAAGCACTTTGCCGTTGCTGGTGTCGATGGCGCTCACGCCGCCGTCCAGCGAATTGGTGACATACACGGTTTTGCCATCCGCAGAGATAGCCATGCCAAAGTTTTTCAGATCGGTGTGGGTCGCGCCGAGGGTTTTTAGCGTTTTCGGATCCAGTTTATAGACCACCCCGCCCTGCACATCTTTAAAGCCTTCCGCGCTGGAAACATACAGCGCATCGCCCTGCGGGCTGAGCGCCATTTCATACAGGCCACTCGCCAGAGCGCGTTTCATCACGTTATCTGGTAACTGCGCTGGCGCAGTTTGTGGTGCTTGTGCCGTAGGCTGCGCACTGGTGGTGTTATGTGCGCTGCAACCGGCAAGCGCCATCGCTGCCAGCAGAGCCAGCACGGAAGTGTTCATCTTCATGGGAGATCCTTTACCGTTAATGTCATCAAAGCAGACGAGCGCCCTCGCCACGCATCAGGTGCGCGATTGTTTGTAAGGGCTGATTTGGCCCGGCGCAGCTCGTCACGGCTTTTCAGTGTTCCCTGTCAGCCTTCACGCTCACTGTTATTGCGGGGAATATCCTTGCTGCGCCCACAAACACCAAAGAGAATGAGAACTATACGCATTCTTAACTTTCAGGCAAGAATTATCGTTTCACTTCCCTGTCGGGGAAAAAGTGGCGTGTTAAAAAGTGGAAAGCGGCGGACAGCTCTACGGCGTGACAGCAGGAAATAACAGGCAGTGTCGGAATTGCAGAATTATCATTCTGCCTTACGGCCGCGTTTAAACTGCACTTTGGCAGACGTTAATCAAAGGATAAGAGACAGGAGCCATCAATGGCGAGAACCGCGGTATAAATGGCGGGTATTTCACCGCCGCTTAGTAACCGCGCAGTTTTGAACGTTGCCAGGCGCTATCGACCAGCTCAGCGGCAGCCTGCACCTGGTCGCAAAATGGCGCGCCAAAGGTTTCCATCAGCGCAGCGTGCCGGGTCAGAAATCCCATTCCCTCGTCGTTACCGGCAATGCTCTCCAGAAACCAGTCGGGCACCTCTTTTTTCAGGCACAGTTTGCACAGCGAGGCGCTAAATTGCGCACGCCGAGCGACATCGTTTATCCAGGAAGGTTACTGATTATCCATCTCAGCGGCAACGGTCGCCTCAAGCGCGCGCTGCGAACGGCGATAATACTCGCGGATTTTCGCCGAACTCCACGTTTTGCCAAAGAACAACAGCAATATTGGCACTACACACCAGAAGAGGGTCATCGCTTACTCGTTATCTGTTTTAGCCGCAGAGAGAGTACTGACAAAAGCTGACAAAAGCCTTAATCGCGATCACTGTTTGACCGGCAATATCGGCAAAGAACTGGGAACACAACGCGTTTATACCGAGCTTGTCAACGCCGCCAGCAGGCAGGTATTGATATTGATGATGTGAGCTGGCACGAATTTCTTGAACCCGAAACATTAATCCGGTGAAGTCATACTAAATTTGGGGTTGACCGCAAAGATGATAAAGATTATCTTTCGCATTACCGAATAGTTGAGCAAATCACTCAGGTATTCGGTACGACATTGCTCACATTGCTTCCAGTATTATTTGCCCGCCTGACAAGTGCGGGCTTTTTTTTACCGCCTCTCCTCACGCCGCCGCAGATATGACTGTGGTTTTGCTTAGGGAGCAATAATCTCCCGTTATTTATCGGCTTACTTAATTGAAATCAAACCGTCACAAACTCGCCTTAATCTAAGATTATTCTTATAACGGGGTGCTGTTTGAATCATGGATATACCACTCTCTTCGCGACAGCTTAGTGCTGGTATCTTGCGCCTTGCCGTTCCGCACGTGACACCGGATGCCAATAACGTGCAGGTGATGTCGCTGTTCAACGAACATACATCATTGATTGGCCTGCCAGTACTGGAGAATAACCGGCCTATTGGCATGATTAACCGACATATTTTCTTGTCGCAGATGAGCCGCCCCTTTTTCCATGAGCTATATGACCAGAAAAGCTGCATCGCGTTTATGGATAAAAACCCGCTGATTGTCGACGCCGATTCCGGTCTTGAATATCTCTCCGAGCGGGTGATCGAAACCGGCGACAAAGCTGTTACCGAAGGGTTTATCCTCACCCAGCAGGGGCAATACATCGGTATTGGCCTGGGGATTGATCTCATCCGCACCGTCTCGGATTTACAGGCCAGGCAACATCTGCAAATTATGCAAAGCCTGGAATACGCACGCATCATTCAGGAATCGATGCTGAGCCGCTCGCGCAACACCATCGAAAAAACGCTCGACGACTGGTGCCTGCACTGGCACCCGCGCGACTGCGTTGGCGGCGATATCTACGCTTTTCAGCGCGTGGAAAATGGCTGGTTGATGGTGCTGGCGGACTGCACCGGGCACGGCGTTCCCGGTGCGTTTATGACTTTTATTTTCTCCTCGGCGCTGGAAAAAGCGCTCAGCCTCGCGCCGGCGAACGCGCCGGAGAAACTGCTAAGCCTGATTAACCAACATATCAAACAGACGCTCAGCCAGGTGCATCCTTCTGCCGATCGCAGCCAGTCCAACGATGGGTGTGACGCCATTATTCTGTTTGTCGATACGCAAAATGAGCAGGTCAGTTGGGCAAGCGCCCGCATGCACGCGTTTGTACTGCGCCAGGAAGCGGACAGCGCAACCACGCTTGAAAGCTGCCGTAAAGGGGTGGGTTACACCGACACGCCGGTAGATTACCAGTGGCAGCGCTACCAGGCGCCATTGCGCCGTGGCGACACGTTCTTAATTGTTTCTGATGGCGCGACCGACCAGCCAGGCGGCCCGCGCAATGTCATGTTTGGCAAAAAACGTATTCAGTCACTGTTAGCGCAAAACCGCACGCTATCGATGCCTGCGCTTTCCGACGCCCTGCTCGCGGCGCTGAAAGCCTGGCAGGGGCAGCAAGCGTCGCGCGATGACATGACGTGGTTTGGTTTTCGCTGGTGAACAACATGCAAATAAACGACCTGCAGGTCAAAGAAGCTGTTCTGTTACCCCTTTTTACGTTGCAACGGCAAAACGCCGTTGAGCTTTTTTATACGGGCTATTTTTCCCAGCAGCATATTGTTTCGCTGGGTGAAGTCATTCGCACATGGCTGGATAAACACGAATCCTCAGCGGTAACGCGCAGGAAATTGTTCTCAGCTTTTATCGAGATGGGGCAAAACATTGTGCGCTACTCCTCAGACGATCGGTATTTATCGACTGAACAGCACGAGCTGCGCTTCGGTTCGGTCTGCTTTCATATGGATCAAACCCACTACTACCTCGAAACCGCAAACCTGGTGGGGCCGGAAGCGTCCACGTTATTGCAGACAAATCTCGATATCCTGCGCGGCATGTCGCAGGCGGAGATCCGCGACGCCTGGAAACAGGGGCTGCGCAGTGAAGCCCCGGCGACCAGTAAAGGCGCGAACATTGGTTTGTTGACCATGGCGCGGGATACCAGCCTGCCGCTGGAATATCGCATTCACCCTCTGGCGGCGAGTTCTCTGTCCGCCTTTCACTTAAAGGCAACCTTCTGCCATGACTGATATGACACTGACGCCGGCTATTGAATTACCCGCCACCGCCGCGACACCGGAGGTGAAATTTGATTTTGCAGCCCAACGCCTGGTGCTGAAAGGCGAAGCTTACCCGGAGAATGCCGCCGCGTTTTTCCGCCCGTTGATGGATGCGCTGGAAGGCTGGTTACAGAGTGGCCAGCAGACGGACGCGCCGCTCCAGTTGCATGTGGCGCTGAGCTACTTCAACAGCTCCAGCACCAAACTGTTATTTACGCTCTTCGAAAGCCTGAATGATTACGCCAGAGGCGGCGCGGCGTGTGAGCTGCACTGGTACTATGACGCGGAAGACGATATCTCTGAGGAGTTTGGTCAGGAGCTGCGCATCGATTTCCCGTCGCTGACCGTTTTTCTTATCCCGGACATTCATGCATGCTAGATATCAATGAGCTATTCAAGGAGGACTATTCCGTCCTCGAAGATGCTCGTCTGGCCGCTGCCGACGACAGGCTGACGGCGGACGCCTGCCGCGAAAAGTTGTGGGCGGTGGCGAAAAACTACCAGCGCCTGATCCGTGAATCATATCGTCTGATTTCGCGCAGTGACCGCGCCGAGCGCGAACTCAATCGTATGAATGAGCAGTTGCAACAGCTGGCGGCACGCCTTGAATATGAGGCGACGCACGACCCGCTGACCGCCGTGTTTAACCGCAGCGCGATCATCAATCACATAAACCAGGGGCTGACAACCGGGCACGTGGCGCTGATCCTGCTCGATATTGATCATTTCAAACGCATTAACGATGAATATGGTCACCCGATGGGCGACCGCGTGATTTGCGCGCTGGTGGCGCGTATTCGCCGCGCCGTGCCGCCAGGGGCGGCGATCGGTCGCGTCGGCGGCGAAGAGTTCACCATTGTGCTGCCAAAAGCGCGTGTCGAAGAGGCGATGATCACCGCCAGTTATATTCACTCATCGCTAAACGCCTCGCCGCTGGAGGTGCTTCCTCAACAACGGGTGACCGCCAGTTTTGGCGTTAGCCTGGGGCATAAAGGCAGCGATTTTGAGACGCTGTATAGCACGGCCGATGCGGCGCTGTATCAGGCCAAAAAGCGCGGGCGTAACCAGGTGGCGCTGCATGAGGATTTTTTTCGACCGCAAGTAAAAATGGGGCTTTCACCAGGAAATGTTCAGCATTGAGGGGTAAGCGTAGTGCGAAGCACCGATTTCCTGCGGAACCTCAGGGATTAAAAAGGGGCGCGGCAAGCCCCTTTTTCACGTTCACATGTGGGGATGTTCAGATGCCTGCCGAACGTCTGGTGAACGGAACAATTCCCTAATCCCAAACCATCCAACCATCCCACTACCTGAACACGCCTCAGCCTTTTACCGGCTGGATTGCAAAAACTTCCTCACCCTGTCCGAATCCGGGTTGGTGAAAAATTTCTCCGGCGGGGCTTTCTCGATCAATAGCCCCTTTTCCAGAAACACCACTTCATCGGACACCTGGCGGGCAAAATCCATCTCGTGCGTCACCACCACCATGGTGTAGCCCTCCGCAGCCAGATCTTTCATTACCCCCAGCACTTCATTAACCAGTTCCGGGTCCAGCGCTGAAGTCGGTTCATCAAACAGGATCACCTCCGGCGACATCGCCAGCGAACGGGCAATCGCCACGCGCTGCTTCTGCCCGCCGGAAAGCGTAATCGGGTAGACATCGGCTTTGTGGTTCATGCCGACCTTTTCCAGTTGCCGGTGGGCAATTTCATTCGCCTGCTCACGCTTCATCCCTTTTACGTGCACCAGCGCTTCGCTGACGTTGTGCAACACGGATAAATGCGGCCACAGGTTAAAACTCTGGAACACCATGCCAACCCGTTCACGGATGTGCGAGAGATCTTTATGCGACATCGCTTTACCGGTTTTTTCATCCACACCGATGCGCTGCCCGCTGATGCGCACTTCACCGCGATCCGGCTGCTCCAGCCAGTTCATACAGCGCAGCAGCGTCGATTTCCCCGAACCGGACGAACCTAAGATGCTGACCACCGTGCCCTTTTTTACTGTCAGATTGATATCGCGCAGCACTTCCACGTTATCAAACTGTTTGGACAAGTTTTTTATACTTACCGCGCTTGCTTCAGGCATGGGTCATTCCTCTTTTCGCTCCGTAATGGCTCAACCGCTTAATCAGCAACTCCAGCAGAATGCTGATGCCCCAGTACAGCGCAATGGCGACAATAAAGGCATTAAACGGAATAAAGTACGTGGACTGCACACTGTTCGCGGCGGCAGTGATCTCCTGCACAGTAATAATGCACAGAAACGCCGTGTCCTTCAGGCAAATAATCAGCTGATTGCCCATTAAGGGCAGCGCGGAAGAGACAATATTCGGCAAAATAATACGCAGGAAAATTTTATAACGGGAAAATCCTTGCGATACGGCAGCTTCGATATAGCCGGATGAAAATATTCTGCGCTGGCTGCGTAATATTTCGAAAAAATAGGCACCGTGATAAATCACCAGCGCTAATAATCCTGCTGTCCAGGCATCCATGCTGATACCTAACTGCGGCAAACCGTAATAAAGCAGATACGCCAGAATCAAAAACGGAATCGCGCGCATCAGGCTGACAAAGGCAATTATCACCCGGTTAACCACCCGATTTTGATATTCCATCACATAGCAAAAAACCACGCCAATAAATAACCCGACCACGGCGGCAATAATAAATAACTCCAGTGTTGCCAGCAGCCCGTTGAAAAAACTCTCACGCGCGGCCCAAATAATTCCCCACTGATTCATAAATCCTCCGCCTTTTATCGCGCCAGGCGCTTCGCTTTGCGTTCAGCTACGCCCTGCAACTTCAGCAGCAGGCCGATAATAATCACGTATAACAGCGCCGCGGCGAGGATCGGCGACAGCGGTTCATAGGTCACTGATGAGATCCGGTTGGTGACGCGCGTTAAATCCACTACGCCAATCACCGCGATCGCCGGGCTGCCTTTGATCAAAAACGACATCTCGTTAACCAGTGCCGGCAGGCTTTCGATCCACATTTGCGGCAGCATAATATGGCGGAAATAGGTCCAGCGCCGCATCCCTACGGATTCCGCCGCTTCCCGCTGTTCACGGGGGAAATTACGAAACGCGTTACGCCAGATTTCCGCATTAAACGCCGAGGTGTTCAGCGTCAGGGCGACTATCGCCGCCAGTGTTTTATCCAGATTAATGCCAAGCGTCGGCAGGGATAAAAACAGAAACAACACCAGCGTCACCAGCGGCGTAGCTCGCGCCAGGCTGATGTAAACCACCAGAAACTGGTCAATAAACGGGATCTTCATCATGCGGACAAAGGCGATAACCAGGCCGATGACCACCCCGAACGCAATCGCCACGCCTGAGATCCAGAGGGTCGTCCATGCGCCTTCAATCAATAACTGCCATGAGATTAAGTCCATGTTCCCTCCTGTTAAAACGGGCGGCGGTTGCCCGCCGCAGGTGACTTACAAACCGGCTAACTTGTGGAACTGATCGGCGCTGGTAATCGGCTCTTTCGGCAGTTCATAGGTTTCGCCAAACCACTTTTTCTGCAGCTCAGTAAGCTTGCCGGTTTCCGTCATATGATTCATAAAACCGGTCATAAATTTCAGCAGTTCCGGTGAGTTTTTCGGGATTGGCCATGCCATGTAACCCGGACCTGAAACCGCCAGCCCTTTGGCAAAGACCTTCGGTTTGGCTTTCACCAGATCGTTGACGGAAATCACCACGTTAATCACGTAATCCACGCGCTTATTCGCCAGATCGGCATAGGCTTCCGGGTAGGATTGGTACTCCACCACCGGGCCAAGTTTCCCGCCCACTTTCTCCAGCATGGCTTTCAGTTCCGGCAAACGCGCCAGCAGTGCGCTGCCCGCCTGTACGCCCACTTTTTTACCGCTGAGATCGGCAATGGTATTTAAGGTTTTATCGTCGGCGCGTTTGACAAAATAGTGCTGCGCGGAGGCCCACGGCGGGGTGAAATTAAAGACATTGAGACGTTCATCGGTAATTACCGCACCGGTGAGCGCCATATCATATTGGCCGGTGGAGACCGCAGCGAGTAATCCCGTCCACGGTAAGATACTTTGGTTAATATTGAATTTTGCGTATTTGCGTAATTCCTCAAGCATGTCCTTATTAAAACCATCCGTCTGGCCATTATTCATAAAGTTGAATGGCGCGTAATCATCCTCGGTCGCCACTTTCATGGTGCCAGATTTTTCAATTTCGGGTAAATCCGCTGCGACTGCGTGTAAGGAAAATGCCAAAGAGATCATGGCTGCAAGACAATATTTGCCGAATACGTTTTTCATCTCTCCACCCTTATTTAATGTGCCAGACCGGTATATACCAGGTGTGCCGGAAGCGTTGCAAGATATATGCCGAAACACGACATCGTGTGTTTTTCGTGACTGCGTTTTTACAATAGGGAGGCTTGCGCTTTTGTGAATAGAGCCAGTTCTGGCGAATGAGTGTGTCAGTTAACAGGAAGCTGGTATGGAATTTGCTCCACCGCATAACGCGATATATCCGAAGGAGCGCAGCATGATTCGTCACCTGTTGAATGTGAATTTTGACGGCCAGCGTGGGTTGCAGGAGCAAGTCCGCGAATGTTTGATCAACGCCATTCTGAGTGGGATTTTCCCGGCAGATACCGCGCTGCCCTCCTGCCGTCAACTCGCCAGCCAGCTTAACGTTTCACGCAATACCACCGCGCTGGTGTTTGAAGGCCTGGTCAACGAAGGTTACCTGGTGAGCCGCCCGCGCAGCGGTTACTACCTGCACCCGGATTACTACCGCTGTGGGCAAAACCCGATGCCACCTGCACCTGAATGCGAGAGCGCTGCACCACTCTGGGGCAACCGCCTGAAAATCACCCCCAGCCAGCAAGAATCAATCCTTAAACCGGCAGGCTGGATGCACTACCGCTACCCGTTTATTTACGGGCAACCTTACACGCAGCAGTTCCCGCTGGCCAACTGGCGGGCGGCGGCAAACTGGCTGCATGGCGGCGTGCGCGATCCGGCATGGGTGATTGATCATATTGACCAGGATGTGCCGATGCTGATTGAGCAGATCCGCACCCGCGTGCTGCCGAAGCGCGGCATCGTTGCCGCACCGGATGAGATCCTGATTACGCTCGGCTCGCAAAACGCGCTCTATCTGCTGACACGCTTGCTGATGTCGCCCGCGACGCGCGTGGCGGTGGAGAACCCGGGTTTTCGCGAAGCCATTAACACCTTTTTATTAAGCGAGCCGCAGATTGTGCCGCACGCTGTGGACAGCGAAGGGCTGGTGCTTAACGAAACCCCTTGCGACTACTACTATGTGACGCCGGGCCACCAGGTGCCGACCGGCGTGACGATGAGCAAAGCGCGGCGCGCGCAGTTGCTCGATTACGCCACTCGCCACGATGCAGTAGTGATAGAGGACGATTACGACTCGGAAAGCAACTTTATGCAAAACCCGCTGCCCGCGCTGAAAGCCAGCGACCGCAGCGGGCGCGTGATTTATGTCAGCAGCTTGTCCAAAGCGCTGTCGCCGGGATTACGGCTGGGGTATATGGTTGCCGCACCGGAAATCATTGACGAAGCGCGGGCGCTGCGCCGCCTGGTGTACCGTCATCCGCCAACCAATATTCAATATCAGATGGCACATTTTCTGGCGCAGGGGCATTACGAAACTCATTTGCGCCGCTACCATGAAGATTCCGCCCGCCGCTGGGATTGCCTGCACAACGCGCTGAACACGTTTCTGCCGGAGTGTCAGTTGATGCCGGGTAGCGAACATGCCAACGCCTTCTGGCTGCGTACGCCAGAGCAGATCAACACCCAGCAGCTGACCTGGCGCGCCGCCCACGCAGGCGTGTTGATTGAGCCAGGCGCGCGGCATTTTCTTGATACCGCGCCGCCGGATAACTTCTTTCGCATGGGTTTTCACGCGATCAACCCGGATGCCATTGCACCTGGCGTGGAGGTGTTGCGCGGCCAGCTGGCACAGCTGTGTTGATATTTTGAGCGGTTGTTGCCGCCTCGCAGGAAGGAATGAGTAATCGCTTCCATAATGAAGCAAACCCTTTTATCGCGAGAACACTATGCCCCTGCCGGATTTTCATGTTTCTGAACCGTTTACGCTCGGCATTGAACTGGAGTTACAGGTGGTTAACCCGCCGGGTTACGATTTGAGCCAGGACTCTTCACGCCTGATTGAAGCGGTAAAACACCAGATAAGTGCCGGTGAGGTCAAACATGACATCACCGAAAGCATGCTGGAGATTGCCACCGGCGTGTGCCGGGATATCAACCAGGCGGCACATCAGTTTTCCGCCATGCAGCATGTGATTTTACAGGCGGCATCCGATCACCATGTGCAGATATGCGGCGGCGGCACTCACCCTTTTCAGAAGTGGCAACGCCAGGAGATCTGCAATGATGAGCGTTACAGCCGCACACTGGAGACGTTTGGCTATCTGATGCAACAGGCCACGGTGTTTGGTCAGCATGTGCATGTTGGCTGCACCAACGGCGACGACGCGATCTATTTGCTGCATGGTCTTTCCCGTTTTGTGCCGCACTTTATTGCGCTCAGCGCCGCCTCGCCCTATATCCAGGGCACCGATACCCGCTACGCCTCGTCGCGTCTGAACATTTTCTCTTCATTCCCTGACAATGGCCCGATGCCGTGGGTGGCGAACTGGCAGGAATTTGAAGGGCTGTTTCGCCGCCTGAGCTATACCTCGATGATTGAAAGCATCAAGGATTTGCACTGGGACATTCGCCCCAGCCCGCATTTTGGCACCGTTGAAGTGCGGGTCATGGATACGCCGCTGACCCTGTCGCACGCCATAAATGTCGCCGGGTTTATTCAGGCGCTGTCGCACTGGCTGCTGGCCGAGCGGCCATTTAAACACCAGCCGCAGGATTATTTATTGTATAAATTCAACCGCTTTCAGGCTTGCCGCTACGGGCTGGACGGCTTGATTACCGATGTGCATACCGGCGAGCAGTACACTATCGCGGATGATCTCACCCGCCTGCTGGAGAAGCTCGCACCGTCGGCAGATAAACTGAATGCGGGTAGCGCTCTGGATGAACTGGCAAATGTGGTGAAACGCGGGAAAAGCGAAGCACAGATGATGCGTGAATTTATTGCCGATGGTGGCTCATTAATTGGGCTCATGCAAAAACATGCGGAGATTTGGGCGGCGGGATAAGGCGTTAAATTTTTAGTTATTATTCTTAATCACAACGTAAATAACCTGCGAATCAGCAGGTTATTTTTTTCTTATTGCCTAAAAATAATAACTACTAAGTGGTAGATGAAATCAACAGAATTGATAAATATCAACAAGCCCTGCGTTAGAAATAAAGACCCCGCCCCCTACTCCGATAACGAATTAAAGCAAACGAGACAAAGAGGCAATTTGTATGAGATGGATTTACCGTTTATCAATGAAATTTAAATTATTATTGGCTTTACTGCCTTTATTGTTTGCCCTCATCTGGTTAGCAACCAGCGGCATCCTGGCACGCGTGGAGACAGGCCAGCAGATGCGCACCATCATGTCATTAACGGATCTGGCAAAAAATGCCGGTAGCGTGATTCATGAATTACAAAAAGAGCGCGGCATGAGTGCAGGATATATCGGCAGTAAAGGTCAGCAATTTAACGCTGAATTAACTGCACAATATATTCTCTCTGATAAAGCCCTGAGTCAATTAGCCGAGGCGTTAAACGCATTTCCACTCCAGCGGGCGAATAATGATATTCGTCATGCACTCGATCAATTCCACCAGCACCAACAAGGCATAACGGATTTTCGCCAACAAATTCATGCTCTCAACGTCAGTGGCACAGAGTCGCTGACCTGGTACAGCACTATTATTAGCGATCTACTCAATGTGGTGGGTGGTATTAGTCAGCTGACGGATAACGGCGAAATTGTCAATCAACTGGCGGCTTATTACAGCGTGCTGAATGCCAAAGAACAAACCGGCGTTGAACGTGCGCTGATGTCCAATGTGTTTTCCGCCGACCGGTTTACCGACGGGCAGTTCCGTCAGTTGAACGAAGTGGTAGGTAAGCAGCTTTCCTGGCTGGCGGCGACACGCGCGTTCAGCACTGCCGCCGTCAATGAACGGCTGACGGCGCAACTGCAAACCCCGGAGGTAACGCGCGCGCTTGAGATGCGCCAGCGAGCGATTGACCATGTGGCGACCGGCGGTTTTGGCGTCGCGCCGACAGACTGGTTTAACGCCCAGACTGCACGCATCAATACGCTGAAATCCGTAGAAGATGCGGCGGCTAATACCCTGTTGCAAACGGCAAAAGGTCTGGCGGATAACGCCTGGCGTGATGTGATAGTTTTTGCGGTGATAAGCGTCGCGGCCCTGGTGATCGCGCTGTTCTTCGCCCTGCTGGTCGCCAGCAGTATCCATCGCCAGTTGCATCATTCACTGGCAACCATTGAAGGTATGGACGGCGATCTCACCCAGCGGCTGGATGTGCCGGGCAGCGATGAGTTGTCGTTGCTGAACCGCGCTTACAATCAGGCCATTGAGAATATTCAGCATATTGTGAGCGAGATAAAACACGGCGCGGACGTGCTGCGCGGCGCCAGTTCCGAGATTGCCAGCGGTAACCAGGATCTGGCATCACGTACGGATGAACAGGCCGCCTCACTGGTGGAAACCGCAGCCAGCATGGAGCAGATCGCCACGGCGGTTAACCAGACGGCGGATAACGCCAATGAAGCCAAGCGGCTGACGCAAGAGATGGAACAACAGGTGCAGGAAGCAAGCCGGGTGGCGGGCGAAGCCAGCCAGAGCATGATTGCCATTCGCGGCTCCAGCGAGCAGATTTCGAATATCGTCAGTTCAATCGACGAAATTTCGTTCCAGACCAACCTGCTGGCGCTGAATGCGGCAGTAGAAGCCGCGCGCGCCGGTGAGCTGGGCAAAGGTTTCGCCGTGGTGGCGAGCGAAGTGCGTAATCTTTCACAGCGCTGTGCCAATGACGCGCACCAAATCCGCGAGCTGGTGAGCAAAAACATGGAGCAGATCCAGCAAGGCGTCACGCTGGTGCAGGCTTCCGACCGCGCGCTGCAATCGGCAAAAGCCCATACCGGGCAGATGTTGGCGTTTGTCAGTGACATTGCCCGCGCAGCGAGCGAGCAGTCGCTGGGCGTGTCGCAGGTTCATGAAGCGTTGAATCAACTGGAGCAGGTAACCCAGCAAAATGCCGGGCTGGTCGCCAGTGCGGCGACCGCCAGTCATATGCTGGATCAGCAATCGGAAACCATGTCGACACTGGTCGACCGCTTCGTGGTCGCGTAAATGCTGGTCGGGGAACGTTGCACAGCGCGCAGCTTTCCCCGACAATGCGGCTTTTCACCATCGATTGACGCTTATGAAACACTCGCTCGAACCGCTGCTTACGCTGGCAGGCATTCTGCTGATGGCTTTTCTCTCCGTCCTGCTGCTTCCCGCCCCTGCTCTTGGGTTGCAACTGGCGCAAAACCTGGTGCAGCGCTTCCACCTGCTGGATTTGACGCAGCTTTATATCATCCTTTATTGCCTGTGGTTTTTGTTGCTCGGCACGGTGGAGTTTTTTGTTGTGCGCTTTATCTGGAAGCGCTGGCTCGCCGCCTGAAAACGTAATGTCCCTTCCCCGCGCGTGTACGGTGGGGAACACACCCCGCCTTTTCCCGTCGATAACTATTCAAAAGTCATTCTAATTTTTTGAACACTACGCGCAAATAGTTCAGCTTTTCCTTTCCCCATCACCAGCCTATTATTCATTTCATCAGGGCAAAACAGCCCATTACAAACGGAACTGGCCCGCAGGTTGGCCGTAAAATTAATCAAAACTTTCGTTGCAGGCCAGGTTAACCATGAACCCATTACAGAAACTTTTTAGCGCTTTGTTTCCACAGTCCGCGGGTAACAACGTAGCGGATGTGCAGCCAACTTCAGGAGTAACTATGTCAGACAATTTTCTCGCTTTAGCAAAACAACGTCGCACCATTTACGCCCTGGGTAAAGATCTACCGGTGTCGGAAGATGTCGTCATTGAAACCATCAAAGAAGCGATTCGCCAGGCACCTTCGGCGTTTAACTCACAAAGTTCCCGTGCGCTGATCCTGTTAGGGAAAGAACACGTGCAGTTCTGGGAGCTGACTCGCGAGCAACTGAGAAAAATCGTGCCGGAAGAGAGTTTTAAAGCCACTTCCGACAAGCTGGACGGCTTTGCCGCAGCGGCGGGTTCTGTGCTGTTCTTTGAAGATCAGGATGTGGTGAAAGGCTTGCAGGAGCAGTTTGCGGCTTACGCCGATAACTTCCCGGTATGGTCTGAACACAGCACCGGTATTGCACAGTACGCCGTGTGGCTGGCGCTGACCGAGAAAGGCATCGGCGCGAACCTGCAACACTATAACCCGCTGGTTGACGCCGATGTACAGCGCACCTGGGGTATTCCGGAAAACTGGAAACTGCGCGGCCATATGAACTTCGGTTCGATCGTGGCGCAAGCTGGCGATAAAGCCTTTATGGATGACGCTAAACGCTTTGTGGTTGCCCGTTAATCGACACAATTATCGCTGCGCGCAGTAAGCTGACAGCCATAAAAAAGCCGCCTTCAGTGAAGGCGGCTTTTTATTACATACAGCAGGCAAAAATTATTGCTGGCTTTCGCGCTCAGCAATGAAACCCAGTGCTTTATTGATACGGGCGATACTGCGCGCCTGGCCAATCGCGTGAACGGTAACATCCAGCGCCGGAGACTGACCCGCGCCGGTTACGGCAACGCGCAGCGGCATACCGACTTTGCCCATACCCACTTCCAGCTCATCGGCTGTCGCCTGAATCGCGTGATGAACGTTTTCCGCCGTCCAGTCGGTGATGGCAGACAGCTTGTCACGCACCACTTCCAGCGGCTGACGCGCAACCGGACGCAGGTGTTTTTTCGCCGCATCTGCATCGAATTCATCAAACTCTTCATAGAAATAACGGCAGCTTGCCGCCATCTCTTTCAGCGTTTTGCAGCGCTCGCCGAGCAGTTTCACCAGCTCAAACAGCTGCGGGCCGGTATGGGTGTCGATGTTTTCCTGCTCAATGTGCCACTGCAGGTGCGTCGCCACATACTCGGGATCCAGCGTATTGATGTAGTGATGGTTCAACCACAGCAGCTTGTCGGTGTTGAACGCGCTCGCCGATTTGCTTACCGCGCCGAGTGAGAACAGTTTAATCATCTCTTCGCGGGAGAAAATCTCCTGATCGCCGCTCGACCAGCCCAGACGCACCAGATAGTTAAGCAGCGCTTCCGGCAGGTAACCATCGTCGCGATACTGCATGACGCTGACCGCGCCATGACGTTTGGAGAGTTTTTTACCGTCGTCGCCGTTAATCATCGACACGTGCGCATAAACCGGAACCGGCGCGTTCAATGCTTTCAGGATGTTGATCTGACGCGGCGTGTTATTGATATGGTCTTCACCACGGATAACGTGGGTGATTTTCATATCCCAGTCATCAACCACAACGCAGAAGTTATAGGTTGGAGAACCATCAGTACGGCGAATGATCAGATCGTCGAGTTCGAGGTTGCTGAACTCAATCGGGCCACGAATCTGATCGTCAAAAATAACAGACCCCTCCTGCGGGTTGGCAAAACGCACGACGCACGGTTCATCATCACCATGGTGCGAGTGATCGTGGCGGCAGCGGCCGTCGTAACGCGGTTTTTCATTGTTCGCCATCTGCGTTTCGCGCAGCTGCTCAAGGCGTTCTTTCGAGCAGTAGCATTTGTAGGCGGTGCCCGCTTCCAGCATTTCATCGATCACCGCGTTGTAGCGGTCAAAGCGTTTGGTCTGGAAGTACGGACCTTCATCCCACTCCAGGTTCAGCCAGTTCATGCCATCCATGATGGCTTCAATTGCTTCCGGAGTGGAGCGCTCGAGATCGGTGTCTTCAATACGCAGCACAAACTCACCGCCGTGATTACGTGCAAATAGCCAGGAGTAAAGAGCAGTGCGCGCGCCGCCAACGTGCAGATAGCCGGTGGGGCTTGGCGCGAAGCGAGTTTTGATTTTCATGAAATGGCCTTACGTTTATAAAGATGCCGACCGTCGGCAATAGCTAAAATGAAAGTGGGCGATATTCTATCACTGTGGGCTGATTCCTCAATGTTGTTGCCGCAATGAGGGGGTTATCAGGCTATTTTGTTTAGAAATCATGCTCTCGCGACGCTTTACGCAGCGGTTTGTCTAATTTTACGACGAACGAACAATTTCTTTTGAAAATGCGTTGACTCATTTTCAACTCTCCCTATAATGCGACTCCACACAGCGGGGGTGATTAGCTCAGCTGGGAGAGCACCTCCCTTACAAGGAGGGGGTCGGCGGTTCGATCCCGTCATCACCCACCACGATTTTTGTGGCTTCCGCAGTGTAGATAAGAATGAGAAGTGGGTGATTAGCTCAGCTGGGAGAGCACCTCCCTTACAAGGAGGGGGTCGGCGGTTCGATCCCGTCATCACCCACCACTTTCTCGCCAGCGAATTCTTATCAGTTGAAGTACCGAAGTGGGTGATTAGCTCAGCTGGGAGAGCACCTCCCTTACAAGGAGGGGGTCGGCGGTTCGATCCCGTCATCACCCACCACTTCGGGTCGTTAGCTCAGTTGGTAGAGCAGTTGACTTTTAATCAATTGGTCGCAGGTTCGAATCCTGCACGACCCACCAATGTAAAAAAGCGCCCTAAAGGCGCTTTTTTGCTATCTGCCCTATTTAAAGATTCGAACCTGCAGCAGGTTCGAGTCGAACGCAGTGAGACAACGGAGCCGCTTGCGGCGACGGCCCGAAGGGCGAGCAACGCGAGTCATCCTGCACGACCCACCAATGTAAAAAAGCGCCCTAAAGGCGCTTTTTTGCTATCTGCGATTTACCATTTGCCTGCCCCATTCCAGCCGTCAGTTGAAATCCATTGATTGCCGACTCGCGCGATTCCCGTTATGCCATCTGTAAATCGATGAATATTTTCCCGCTGCATAATTTTTCTTAAGTCGACATATAAACGCTTAAATTCCTCTCAGGCCAGGCATTAAACCCACCCTGACAGCAATAGAAAAACGAATAAATCACCATTATTTTCAATGGGTAAACATAGTAACGTTTATCCATAATTTATCCTTAATGTCCCGATATGATGCCTGCCGAACGGCCATTCGATGATCACAATTCAAGAAATAGATGATGACGGCCGATAACCATGTTTTATGGCAAAAAGGAGTGTGCAATGACCACAATTTCGACAACAACAGCGTCAATTCAAACGGGTAGCGCGGGAAGTTCTTCATCCGCCAGCAACGATATCGCTTCGCAAATCAGCCGCATTACGCAAAAGATCACCAAACTGACCCAGCAGCTGAAAGAAGTCGCTAACGGTAGCGGTTCGACTGAAGATAAAAAGAAACAGCAAGAGATGATTCAGCAGCAAATCCAGCAACTGCAAGCGCAGTTGGCACAACTGCAGCGCAAGCAGGCTGAGGAAGCAGAGCAGAAACAAACCCAGCAGCAAGCGAAAGCGGAAGGTGTTAACAAGCCTTCCGACGATCATCAGATTGATGTTTATATCTGAGTAAATAACGGATCGTCCTCACGGGCCTGGTTCAAACACCGGGCCTGTTCTCTGACCACTTCCCATAATGCCTGCGCCGCCCCCGAGAGCGATCTGTTTTTTCGCCGCACCAGCATAATTTTGCGCTGCATATCCGGCACCAGCCTTTTTACCGCCAGCTCGCTTCCCTGCGGCAGCGGCAAGGCGAGTGCGGGCAGAATACTGATGCCAATTCCCGCTTCGACCATCGGAAACAGCGTTGCCGGATGGCCAATCTCCTGCACGATTGTCGCGCGTACGGCAAAATGGCGCAGCGCTGCATCAATAAGCGGCCGGCTACCAGACGCGTAGTCCTGCACCACTAATTGCGCCCCATCCAACGCCGACCAGGGAACAACGTCAAGCTGCGCCCACGGATGATCGTTGCGGCACAGCAAAAAGAACGGCTCTTCAAGGATCTCTTCGCTCTGAAAATCGTTCACCGGGCCTGGATCGATAACAATGCCAAAATCCACCTCGCCCTGCCGAATGCTCTCCAGCACCCATTGCTGCGGCCTGTCGTGCAACACAAAGTCAATTTCCGGATAGCGCTGGTTGCTACTGGCGATGCACTGCGGGATCAGGTGCGCCGAAATGGTCTGGCTCGCCGCCACGCGCACCGTGCCAGTCAGTTGCTGCCCAACACGCCCGGCTTCACGCAGTGTGCTGCTAAGCTCATCCAAGAGTCGTTCGAGGCGCCCGGCCAGTTGATGCCCGGCTTCGGTCAGCACCACTTCGCGGGTGGTACGGTCGAGTAAGCGCACACCGGTTTGCAGCTCCAGCTCTTTCACGCTGTGGCTTACCGCCGACTGGCTGAGGCCGATTATCTCCCCTGCCCGGCTAAAACTTTTGGCCTGCGCCACCGTGACGAAGACGCGTAACTGACGTAAGGAATAATTCATCTTATAAATTCATGAATGGATGCAATAAATCAATTTTATTTCTCAAAGCGGAGAAAGCACAATAGCGACACCGACTTTCAGGAGTGCACATGAAACTTTTCCGTATCCTTGATCCTTTTACGCTCACACTGGTGTGTACCGTTCTGCTGGCCTCTTTCTTCCCGGCACGCGGCGGCTTTGTTCCGTTTTTCGAGGGGCTGACCACCGCCGCCATTGCGCTGCTGTTTTTTATGCATGGGGCGAAGCTGTCGCGCGAGGCGATCATCGCTGGCGGTAGCCACTGGCGTTTACACCTTTGGGTAATGTGTAGCACGTTTGTGCTTTTCCCGGCGCTCGGCGTGCTGTTTGTCTGGTGGTCGCCGGTGAATGTCAGCCAGGAGCTGTATACCGGTTTTCTGTATTTGTGCATTCTGCCTGCGACCGTTCAATCGGCGATTGCCTTTACCTCGCTGGCGGGCGGTAATGTCGCGGCGGCGGTTTGCTCGGCATCGGCCTCCAGCTTACTCGGCATCTTCCTGTCGCCGCTGCTGGTCGGCCTGCTGATGGATCTGCACGGCGCTGAAGGCAGCCTTGAGCAAGTGGGTAAGATCATGCTGCAACTGCTGTTGCCGTTTGTGCTTGGTCATCTTTCTCGCCCGTGGACCGGCGCTTTTGTGGCGAAACATAAGAAGTGGATTTCAAAAACCGATCAGACGTCGATTCTGCTGGTGGTTTACTCCGCCTTTAGCGAAGCGGTGGTGAACGGTATCTGGCATAAAGTAGGCATCGGCTCACTGCTGTTTATTGTCGTGGCGAGCCTGGTGTTGCTGGCGATTGTCATCGTGGTGAACGTGGTGGTGGCGCGTAAGTGCGGGTTCAACAAAGCCGATGAAATCACCATTGTTTTCTGCGGTTCGAAAAAGAGCCTCGCCAACGGTATTCCTATGGCCAACATCCTGTTCCCGACGTCGGTGATCGGAATGATGGTGCTGCCGTTGATGATCTTCCATCAGATTCAGTTGATGGTCTGCGCCGTGCTGGCGCGCCGTTATAAACGTCAAACGGAGCAACAGCAGGCGCAGGAAGCGGCGAAAGCCTAACCGCGCTTCAGGGGCTGCACCAGATGGCTCAGCCCTTCCGTTTTGATAAGTAACGTTATCTGCATCAACTCACCCAGCCGCCCGGCGGGAAACGAATCCTTCCGGGCAAACCACAGCAGATATTCTTCGGGGAGATCGATAAGCCGCCGCCCCTGATATTTACCAAATGGCATGACGGTATTGGCAATCTCGACGAGCTGCTCCTTTTCCATTTACGCTCCCAGCAGGCGGATCATCTCGGCTTCGTCGATAACCTCGATACCGAGTTCCTGCGCCTTCGCAAGCTTAGATCCCGCCGCTTCTCCGGCAATCACCAGATCCGTTTTCTTCGACACGCTGCCGGCAACTTTTGCGCCTAACGCTGTTAAACGTGCTTTGGCGTCATCGCGCGAAAGCTGGCTCAGGCTACCGGTCAACACGATCGTTTTCCCGGCAAACGGGCTGTCGATCTCTTCGGCTTTGACAATAACCGGCGCAGGCCAGTGAATGCCAACATCCTCGACCAACTGGCGGATAACCTCGCGGTTGCTCTCTTCATTGAAGAAATTGTCCACGTGCTTCGCCACGACAACCCCAACGTCAGGCACTTTTTGCAGCTCCTCAACAGATGCTGCCATCAGCGCCTCCAGCGTACCAAAGTAAGCAGCCAGACCGGCGGCCGTGGCTTCGCCAACCTCGCGAATACCGAGCGCGTAGAGGAAACGGGCAAAGGTCGTCTCTTTGGCTTTCTCCAGCGCATTGACCACGTTTTGCGCCGATTTGGGCCCCATACGATCAAGGCCAGTCAGCTTACCGGCCGTAAGACGGAACAGATCGGCCGGCGTGTGGACGTACTCTTTTTCAACCAGTTGGTCGATGATCTTGTCGCCCATACCGTCGACATCCATCGCGCGACGGGAGACAAAATGCTTCAGTGACTCTTTACGCTGCGCACCGCAGATTAACCCGCCGGTACAGCGGGCAACGGCTTCACCTTCAACACGCTCAACATCGGAACCACACACCGGGCAGTGCGTCGGGAAAAGTACTTCACGGGTGTCTTGCGGACGCTCGGAAAGCACCACATTGACCACCTGTGGGATCACATCCCCGGCGCGGCGAATCACTACTTTGTCGCCAATACGCAGACCCAGACGGTCAATTTCATCGGCGTTGTGCAGCGTTGCATTACTGACCAGCACCCCGGCAATGTGTACCGGCTCAAGCCTGGCGACAGGCGTAATCGCCCCGGTGCGCCCGACCTGGAACTCAACATCACGCACAAAGGTCATCTGCTCCTGCGCCGGGAATTTGAAGGCGACGGCCCAGCGTGGCGCACGGGCGACAAAGCCAAGCTGTTCCTGCAAATCGAGCGAGTCGACTTTAATCACCACGCCGTCAATATCAAAACCAAGCGTTGGGCGATCGGCCTCAATCTGATGGTAGAAGGTCAGCACCTCTTCCGGCGTGCTGCACAGACGTATGCGATCACTTACCGGCAGCCCCCAGGCTTTGAACTGCTGCAAGCAACCCAGATGGCTGCGCGGCAATTCGCCGCCTTCGAGAATGCCGATGCCATAGCAGAAAAAGGTCAGCGGGCGTTTGGCGGTGATACGCGGATCGAGCTGGCGCAATGAGCCTGCGGCCGCGTTGCGCGGGTTGGCAAAGACTTTCGCCCCGGTACGACGCGCATCTTCGTTGATTTTTTCAAAGCCCGATTGCGGCAAAAACACTTCACCACGCACTTCAAGACGGGCGGGAATATTGTCACCGTGCAGCTTGAGCGGGATAGCGCGGATAGTGCGCACGTTGGTGGTGATATCCTCGCCGGTTGTGCCATCGCCGCGCGTTGCCGCACGCATCAGCACACCGTTTTCGTAGAGAATACTGACCGCCAGACCATCGAGCTTTAGCTCGCAACAGTAGGTGAGCGCGTCGGTGCTTTTCAGCCTGTCCTGCACCCGTTTGTTGAAAGCAAGGAAACTCTCTTCGTCAAACACGTTGTCCAGCGACAGCATCGGCACTTCATGACGTATCTGGCTAAAAGCGGTAAGCGGCGCTGCACCAACTCGCTGCGTCGGCGAATCCGGTGTCACTAAATCAGGGCGCTGCGCTTCCAGTTCACGCAGTTCACGCATCAGACGATCGTACTCGGCGTCCGGGATCTCCGGCGCATCCATAACGTGGTACAGATATTCATGATGGCGAAGGCTGGTTCGCAGTTCTGTCAGTTGTTGTTCAATTGAGTCCATATCGCACCATCAATGATAAAAAACCCCCGACTGGCGGGGGTTCTGGAAGGAAATAATGTTGGTGGTTCCGTTACGCGTTGG
Organism: Kosakonia pseudosacchari; assembly: GCF_900184035.1. Lineage (GTDB taxonomy): Bacteria > Pseudomonadota > Gammaproteobacteria > Enterobacterales > Enterobacteriaceae > Kosakonia > Kosakonia pseudosacchari. Next base: position 166,845 of record NZ_FXWP01000011.1, on the reverse strand, counting down.
CGTCTTTGACCTCGCGAATACGATCCTGGTATTCACGTAATTTCTGCGGCGTCATCATCCGACGCTGATCGTCCAACACCACGCCGCCGACTTCGTCGGCAATATGCTGTGCGGATTGCAGCATCAGTTTAAAGTTTTGCAACTCATCGCCATAGGAAGGCACCTGCATAAAGATAGTGACACCAGGCGTTGCCATCTCGCTCATCGTATCGACATCAAACGTGCCGGGGTTCACCATATTTGCCAGGCTGAAAAGCGCCGGGCCACTGCCGTCCGGGCTAAGATGACGATGGAAGATGCTCATATCGCCGAATTTGAACCCGGCCTGCAAAATGCTGTTCAGCAGCACTTCGCCATTCAACGTGCTGCCATGGTGCGCAGCAACGTTCATGATAATCACGGTTTCTTTGCGCTGCGGTTTTTCTACCGGTGCTTCGACAACCGGTTCAGGTTCCGGCTGAGGCGCGGGTTCCTGAATCTGCGATTGCGGCTGATACTGCGGCGCGGGCTGCTGAGGCGCCATTGGCTGCTGTGGCGCGGCAGGCTGTTGCGGCGCTTGACGCACCGGCTGGGATTCAACGACAGGTGCCTGCGCAGGGCGCTCGGGCTGCTGCTGAGAATAAGGCTGCTGCAGGTGGTGCGGTGGCTCTGCAGGTTGAGCAGGCGGTGCCGATGGGCGTGGCTGTGCCGACGCATAAGGCGGCTGATATTGGTGCTGACGGGGCGCATCCTGTTCGTTACTGGCTCCTGGCGCGTGGTTCACTTTGTGAACACGCACTTCACCTACGCCTTCGTCTTCTTCGACATCCTCGTCGTCCAACTCGTCGTCGTCACGTCTCGACTTCATGCGTTTTAATGGGCGATCCCGGAACATGGATGAACGTTCTTTGCGACTGGTCCAAAACCCATGAACCAGCAAAGCAATTATGGCGATCGCGCCAACAATGATTAATATCAGACGCAAATCCTGCATCATTATATTCTCTGTTGTTCTAACACCTTGCCACCACGGCAAACATTTACTCACTAAGAGTATTTGCCCATTACGTCAAGTGCAAGTGCGCGCGTGTCTTTCACAGCATAAAGATGAACGAAATTGTGCTTTTTGCTGTTTTTTCGAACATTTCCGAACGGGTTTCCCCCGTATGATGAATATTATAAGCTGCAATTTTAGGTCGTTATAAAAGGAGTATGGCCAGATTATGGTTTCCTCATCCCCGTCTGTTGCTCGCAGCGGCATGTTTTACTTTTCCCAGGGCTGGAAACTGGTCACGCTGCCAGGCATTCGACGCTTTGTGATCTTGCCGTTAATGGTGAATATTTTGCTGATGGGCGGCGCGTTCTGGTGGCTATTTACCCGGCTCGATAGTTGGATCCCATCGCTGATGAGCCATGTGCCAGAGTGGCTGCAATGGCTTAGCTATTTATTATGGCCAATCGCCGTTATCTCAATTCTGTTGGTATTCGGTTACTTCTTCTCAACCCTTGCGAACTGGATTGCCGCTCCCTTTAATGGCTTGCTGGCAGAACAACTGGAAGCGCGCCTTACCGGTGCGACACCGCCCGACGTCGGCGTTTTTGGACTGCTCAAAGATGTACCGCGTATCATGAAGCGCGAATGGCAAAAACTGGCCTGGTATCTGCCCCGCGCCTTGCTGTTGCTGATACTTTATTTTATTCCCGGTATCGGGCAAACCGTCGCCCCGGTGCTGTGGTTCCTGTTCAGTGCGTGGATGCTGGCGATCCAGTATTGCGACTATCCCTTTGATAACCATAAGGTGCCGTTTAAAGCGATGCGCATTTCCTTGCGTGAACGCAAGGTTATTAATATGCAATTTGGTGCGCTCACCAGCCTGTTTACGATGATTCCGGTGTTGAACCTTGTTGTGATGCCCGTAGCGGTGTGTGGCGCAACGGCAATGTGGGTCGATTGCTACCGGGCAAAACACGCAGCATGGCGATAAGGATTTATTCCGTTTCTTATTCCATACTGATTAGCATTATTTCGCCTCAGCATATAGATATGCGATTTCCTTACTTCCCCATCAACAGTAAGTGCGTATGCTGAGGTGGTTCCCAAATTCATACAGTTAAGGACGGGCTATGAGTAAGATTTTTGAAGACAACTCGTTGACAATTGGTCATACGCCGCTGGTTCGACTGAACCGCATCGGTAACGGCCGCATTCTGGCGAAGGTCGAATCACGTAACCCAAGCTTCAGCGTAAAATGCCGTATCGGTGCCAATATGATTTGGGATGCCGAAAAACGCGGTGTGCTGAAACCGGGCGTAGAACTGGTTGAACCAACCAGTGGCAACACGGGGATCGCGCTGGCTTATGTCGCGGCTGCACGCGGCTACAAACTGACGCTGACCATGCCGGAAACGATGAGTATCGAACGCCGTAAACTGCTGAAGGCATTAGGCGCGAACCTTGTGCTGACAGAAGGCGCAAAAGGCATGAAGGGCGCAATCCAGAAAGCGGAAGAAATTGTCGCCAGCGATCCGGCGAAATTCCTGCTGTTGCAGCAATTCAGTAACCCGGCTAACCCGGAAATTCATGAAAAAACCACCGGCCCGGAAATCTGGGAAGACACCGATGGCCAGGTTGATGTGTTTATCTCCGGTGTGGGCACAGGCGGTACGCTGACTGGCGTCAGCCGTTATATCAAAAATACCAAAGGCAAAACTGACCTGATCACCGTCGCAGTCGAGCCAACTGATTCTCCGGTTATTTCCCAGGCGCTTGCAGGCGAAGAGCTGAAACCTGGCCCGCACAAAATTCAGGGCATCGGCGCGGGCTTTATTCCCGGCAACCTGGATTTGAAACTGATCGATAAAGTTGTCAAAATCACCAACGAAGAAGCTATCAGTACCGCGCGTCGTCTGATGGAAGAAGAAGGTATTCTGGCGGGTATCTCTTCGGGTGCTGCCGTTGCGGCGGCGCTGAAATTGCAAGAAGACGAAACCTTTACCAATAAGAATATCGTGGTGATTCTGCCTTCTTCTGGCGAGCGTTATTTGAGCACTGCGTTGTTTGCCGATCTGTTTACTGAAAAAGAATTGCAACAGTGATGCCAGATTGTTAAATCAGCTCAAAAAAGCACCCATCGCGGTGCTTTTTTGTGGCATATATCAAATTTTTGTCCTACCTGGCATTGCCTGAAACCTCCTGGTCTGGTATTTAACCATCACATTTATTTTGATGCGCGAAATTAATCGAAGGCAAGATTTCACCAAGCTGAATCGATTTTATGATTTGGTTCAATTCTGCCTTTCGCTGCATAATGTTTAATGACGAGCGAAACGTCAGCAGCCAGAAGCGCCAGCGTTTGGTTGCGCCAGGCAGGCTTCTGTAGTTTGTCCCGTTGCGCCGGCGCTAACAATACAGGCTAAAGTCATGCCGCCAGGCTAGACTTTAGTTCCACAACACTAAACCTATAAGTTGGGGAAATACAATGTTCCAGCAAGAAGTTACCATTACCGCTCCGAACGGTCTGCATACCCGCCCTGCTGCTCAGTTTGTTAAAGAAGCAAAAGGCTTCTCTTCTGAAATCACTGTGACTTCTAACGGCAAAAGCGCTAGCGCGAAAAGCCTGTTCAAACTGCAAACTCTGGGCCTGACTCAAGGTACTGTTGTGACGTTGACCGCTGAAGGCGAAGACGAGCAAAAAGCGGTTGAGCATCTGGTTAAACTGATGGCAGAACTTGAGTAAGTTTTACTTACGAGTTCTTTTCAAGATCAGTCACAAGTAAAGGTAGGGTTATGATTTCAGGCATTTTAGCATCCCCGGGTATCGCTTTCGGCAAAGCACTGCTGCTGAAAGAAGACGAGATCGTCATCGACCGGAAGAAAATTTCTGCCGACAAGGTTGACCAGGAAGTTGAGCGTTTCCTGAGCGGTCGTGCCAAAGCATCGGCGCAGCTGGAAGCAATCAAAACGAAAGCGGGTGAAACTTTCGGTGAAGAAAAAGAAGCCATCTTCGAAGGGCATATTATGCTGCTGGAAGATGAGGAGCTGGAGCAGGAAATCATAGCCCTGATTAAAGATAAGAACATGACTGCCGATGCGGCAGCGCATGAAGTTATCGAAGGTCAGGCAACAGCCCTGGAAGAGCTGGATGATGAATACCTGAAAGAACGTGCCGCTGACGTACGTGACATCGGTAAGCGTCTGCTGCGCAACATCCTGGGTATGCCGATTATCGATCTGAGCGCGATTCAGGAAGAAGTGATTCTGGTTGCGGCCGACCTGACACCATCAGAAACTGCCCAGTTGAACCTGAAAAAAGTGCTTGGTTTTATCACTGATATCGGTGGTCGTACTTCCCACACGTCTATCATGGCGCGCTCCCTTGAGTTGCCAGCGATTGTGGGCACCGGTAGCGTCACCACTCAGGTCAAAAATGGCGATTATCTGATCCTCGATGCGGTTAACAACAAAGTCTACGTTAACCCGAGCGATGATGAGATTGAGACACTGCGCGCGGCGCAGGCTCAGGTTGCCGAAGAGAAAGCTGAACTGGCGAAACTGAAAGATCTGCCGGCGATCACCCTTGATGGTCACCAGGTGGAAGTATGCGCTAACATCGGTACCGTTCGCGATATCGCGGGCGCTGAGCGCAATGGCGCCGAAGGTGTTGGTCTGTACCGTACCGAATTCCTGTTCATGGATCGTGACGCTCTGCCGACTGAAGAAGAGCAGTTTGAAGCCTACAAAGCAGTGGCTGAAGCGTGCGGTTCTCAGGCAGTTATCGTCCGCACCATGGACATTGGTGGCGACAAAGAGCTGCCGTACATGAATTTTCCGAAAGAAGAGAACCCGTTCCTGGGTTGGCGTGCAGTGCGTATCGCCATGGATCGTAAAGAGATCCTGCGCGATCAGGTACGTGCTATCCTGCGCGCATCTGCTTTCGGCAAACTCCGTATTATGTTCCCGATGATCATCTCTGTTGAAGAAGTGCGTGCACTGAAGAAAGAGATCGAGATCTACAAACAAGAATTACGCAACGAAGGCAAAGCCTTTGATGAGAAAATCGAAATTGGCGTGATGGTGGAAACCCCTGCCGCCGCGACAATTGCTCGCCATCTGGCGAAAGAAGTCGATTTCTTTAGTATCGGTACCAATGATTTGACGCAGTACACCCTGGCGGTTGACCGTGGTAATGATATGATTTCACATCTTTACCAGCCGATGTCACCGTCTGTTCTCACCCTGATCAAGCAAGTTATTGATGCTTCTCATGCGGAAGGCAAATGGACTGGCATGTGTGGTGAGCTTGCTGGCGACGAACGTGCTACACTTCTGTTGCTGGGGATGGGTCTGGATGAATTCAGTATGAGCGCCATTTCTATCCCGCGCATTAAGAAGATTATTCGTAACACAAACTTCGAAGATGCGAAGGTGTTAGCAGAGCAGGCTCTTGCTCAACCGACAACGGACGAGTTAATGACGCTGGTTAACAAGTTCATTGAAGAAAAAACAATCTGCTAATCCACGAGATGCGCCCAAATTACTGCTTAGGAGAAGATCATGGGTTTTTTCGATAAACTGAAATCTTTGGTTTCTGATGATAAAAAAGACACCGGAACCATTGAGATTATTGCCCCACTTTCTGGCGATATCGTCAACATTGAAGATGTACCGGATGTTGTGTTCGCTGAGAAAATCGTTGGTGATGGCATTGCTATCAAACCGACCGGTAACAAAATGGTAGCCCCGGTTGATGGTACTATCGGTAAAATCTTTGAAACCAACCATGCCTTCTCTATCGAATCCGATAGCGGCATTGAACTGTTTGTTCACTTCGGTATCGACACCGTTGAACTGAAAGGTGAAGGTTTCAAACGCATCGCAGAAGAAGGCCAGCGCGTAAAAGTTGGCGACCCGGTAATCGAATTTGATCTGCCGTTGCTGGAAGAGAAAGCCAAGTCAACTCTGACGCCGGTGGTTATCTCCAACATGGACGAAATTAAAGAGCTTATCAAACTTTCTGGTAGCGTAACCGTGGGCGAAACCCCGGTGATCCGCATCAAAAAGTAATGCGTAATGCATAAAAGAATGGCGCCGAAAGGCGCCATTTTTGCTTTACTGCGGCGGTAGAATCAGCTCGTCATAGCCTTTTTCCAGCGTATATCCCATCACTTCTACAACCCGATCACCCGCAGCCTGTATCGCCACATCAAGCGCTTTTCCCTGAACAATGCCGCTCACCAGTTCAGAACAAAACAGGTCGCCTGTACCTTTGAGATCGGTCGCCACACGCGGATAACCACTCACATGAACCGCATCAGCGGTAACCAGTACGACATGGATTTGCTCATCCTGTTGCTCAACCGGCGCACTGGTGATCGCCACCCAATGCAGCGATTCCGATAACAGGCCTTTTGCCGCCTCAATCGCACTTTGCAAATCCCGGCACGGTTTACCACTCAGCACTTCCAGCTCGAACACATTTGGCGTAATACCCTGTGCCAGAGGCAGCAAATGTTCACAATATGCCTGCGGAATTTCTGGTTTTACGTAGATACCACTATCGGTATCGCCGATCACCGGATCAACCAGAATCAACAGTTGCGGATGTTTTTCCCGCAGCACCGTGAGCCACTGTGCCAGCAGTTTTATCTGGCTGGCGCTGCCCATATAACCGGTGGTAACAGCTTTAACGCTGCGCAGGACATCACGCTCTTCCAGCGCCTGTAAATAGCCGCTAAACCACTCGTCGGGAATGACGCCACCGTAAAAGGTGTCATAGTGCGGCGTATTGCTAAACAGCACCGTCGGCACGGCCAGTACCTTCAAATGATGCTGGCGAATATTCGGCACCGCGATGCTGTTGCCAACGCTACCGTAGACAACCTGCGATTGTACGGCAACGATATCGGCCTGCTGCGCCCGGGTCTTATCCCTGAACAGGATCATCTCCATTCGGTCTCCTTAACGGGTTAAATCCCCGCGCCCTGCGAATAACTCTCTTCACCAAATACGCCAGTAGAAAGATAGCGATCGCCGCGATCGCAGATAATAGCGACGATCACCGCACCCGGATTTGCTCTCGCCACCCGCATTGCCCCTGCTACTGCGCCGCCGGAACTGACACCGCAGAAAATCCCTTCCCGCACCGCCAGCGCGCGCATGGTATTTTCCGCTTCGCGCTGATGGATATCCAGCACCTCATCAACCAGAGACGCGTTAAAAATCCCCGGCATATATTCAGCAGGCCAGCGGCGGATACCGGGAATACTGCTGCCCTCTTCCGGCTGTAATCCGACAATCGTCACTTTTTTATCCTGCTCGCGCAGAAAACGCGATACCCCGGTAATGGTACCGGTAGTGCCCATACTGGAGACAAAATGCGTGATTCGCCCGCTGGTCTGCCGCCAGATTTCCGGGCCGGTGGTGGTGTAATGTGCATAGGGGTTATCCGGGTTGTTAAACTGATCGAGCAGCTTACCTTCACCGCGCGCCGACATGGCCAACGCCAGGTCGCGCGCCCCTTCCATCCCCTGCTCTTTGCTGACCAGAATCAATTCCGCACCGTAGGCTCGCATCGCGGCACGGCGCTCCTGGCTCATATTGTCCGGCATCAGCAATTTCATGCGGTAGCCTTTCAGCGCGGCGATCATCGCCAGCGCAATACCGGTGTTACCGCTGGTCGCTTCAATCAGTACGTCGCCGGGTTTGATCTCCCCGCGCTTTTCCGCCTGCACGATCATCGACAGCGCCGCTCTGTCTTTTACCGATCCCGCCGGATTGTTGCCTTCCAGCTTGACCCAGATTTCACTACCGTTGTCCGGGCTCAGTCGTTGCAATTTGACCAGCGGCGTATTGCCAATGGTTTGTTCTAATGTGTTCACAATCGCTGTCCAATAAAAAACCCGGTCGCAAGATGCATACCGGGCTTGTAGGCCGGATAAACCTGTATGCTATCCGGCAGAAACCACGTCTGTTTAAGCTATCAGGCAGAATCCGCCAGAGCAAGTTCTGCTCGGGCCTCAATACGTTCATTACCGTTGTATAAACGGGCATGTTGCAGGCCGACGAACAGGCGCTCACCGCGCTGCGGGGGGGGCTCATCACGCATCACCACGGTTAACGGCTCCGGGTTCCAGCCCAGCGGCTGCACCACCAGTTGGGTGTAATGCCCTTTCGGACTGGCTTCCAGCACCTGCACCGGCAGGGGAGAATCGAGACTGGTACGACGGCTGACATCCACTTCCCACGGGCGCAGAAACAGATCGACATCGCCCTGGTAAGCCGGCGTATAACCAAGCGGCCAGCGGTGCGCACCAACGTGGAACTGCCCGCCGCTCACCGTGCCTTTCAGGCGGTTAACCTCGCCCATAAACTCCAGCACAAAGCGGGTTGCGGGTTCGCGCCAGACCTGATCCGGCGCATCCGCCTGTTCAATATTTCCCTCGCTCATCACCACCACGCGATCGGCCACTTCCGTCGCCTCTTCCTGATCGTGCGTCACAAACACGCTGGTGAATTTCAGCTCTTCATGCAGCTGACGCAACCAGCGGCGCAGCTCTTTACGCACCTGCGCATCCAGCGCGCCGAAAGGTTCATCCAGCAGTAAGATTTGCGGCTCAACCGCCAGCGCGCGCGCCAGCGCCACACGCTGTTTCTGACCACCAGAAAGCTGCGCCGGGTAGCGTTCCGCCAGATGTGCCAGTTGCACCATTTCCAGCAGTTGTGTCACTTTCGCTTTGATCGCCGCCGCGTTTGGTCGTTCACGACGCGGCAGCACCGTCAGGCCGAAAGCGATATTGTCGAACACCGTCATATGACGAAACAGTGCATAATGCTGAAACACAAAACCGACCCGGCGTTCGCGTGCATGCAAACGGCTGACGTCGGTGCCGTGAAAACGGATACGTCCGCTGGTCTGATGCTCAAGGCCGGCAATAATACGCAGCAACGTTGTTTTGCCGGAACCGGACGGTCCCAGCAGCGCCACCATCTGGCCGGAAGGGATATCCAGAGAGATATCATTCAGCACCTGGGTGCGACCAAAGGACTTCTTAATATTGGCAATCTCAATGCTCATGATTTCCCTCCTGTTGCTGACGTTTTTCCTGATTATTCAAACGCCACTGCAACGCACTCTTTAAAAACAACGTCAAAATAGCCATTAAGGTCAGCAGGGCGGCGGCGGTAAACGAACCGACCGTATTGTAATCCTGCTCCAGTAATTCAATTTGCAGCGGCAGCGACAGGGTTTCACCACGGATAGAACCGGAAACCACCGACACCGCGCCAAATTCGCCAATCGCCCGCGCATTAGTCAGCACCACACCGTATAACAGCGCCCAGCGAATGTTCGGTAGTGTTACGCGCCTGAACATCTGCCAGCCAGACGCGCCAAGCAGAATCGCCGCTTCGTCCTCCTGGCTCCCCTGGCTCAACATCACCGGCACCAGTTCGCGCACCACAAACGGGCAGGTGACAAACACGGTAACCAGCACCATGCCCGGCCAGGCGAACATAATTTGCAGATTATGCGCATCCAGCCAGCCGCCAAGCGGGCCGTTCGAGCCATAAAACAGCAGGTAGATAAGACCTGCGACCACCGGTGAAACAGCAAAGGGAATATCCAGCAGCGTCAACAGCAGCTGGCGACCAGGAAAGTTAAAGCGCGTCACCAGCCAGGCCAGCAACGTGCCGAATATCAGGTTCAGCGGCACCGAGATTAGCGCAATCAATACCGTCAGCCAGATGGCATGCAGCATGTCGGCATCGGCAAGGTTTTGCAGTACCGGAACCAGACCTTTGTTGAACGCCTGTACGAAGATATAAACCATCGGCACAACGAGGATAAACGCAGAAACAAGGACGCCCGTGCCAATCAAAAACCATTTGCCCCAGTTCACCTGAGGCTTGTCATAGCGTTTCAATTCAGTTATTTCCGCCATTAGTGACCTACCACACGCTGACCAAAGCGGCTTTGCAGGGTGTTAATAGAAAACAGCAACAGCAGAGAAGCCGCCAGGATCACCGAGGCAATCGCGCTCGCCGCCGGGTAATCAAACTCCTGCAGACGCACAAAAATCATCAGCGAGGTGACTTCGGTTTTCCAGGCGATGTTACCGGCGATAAAGATCACCGCGCCAAACTCGCCAAGGCTGCGGGTAAACGACAACGCTACGCCCGCCATCAGCGCCGGAGAGAGTTCCGGCAGCACCACTTTGCGAAAACTTTGCCAGCGCGTCGCACCCAGCGTTTCTGCCGCTTCTTCATACTCCGGCCCCAGTTCTTCCAGTACCGGCTGAATGGTGCGCACGACAAACGGAATGCTGGTAAACGCCATCGCCACCGCAATACCGAGCCAGGTATAGGTCACTTTGATATCAAATTTCGCTAACCACTCACCGTAAAAACCATTCACCGAAAACAGTGATGCCAGCGTCAGACCTGCCACGGCGGTGGGCAACGCAAAAGGTAAATCCATCAACGCATCGAGCAACGTGCGGCCCGGAAAGCGGTAACGCGTGAGGATCCACGCCATCAGCAAACCAAACACGCCGTTAAAAACGGAGGCGACAAACGCCGCAATCAGCGTGACCTTATAGGCGGCCACCACCTGCGGATTAGTGACCACCTCCCAGTATTGCGCCCAGCTCATCTGCGCCAGCTGCATCACCAGCGCGCTCAGCGGCAACAGCAGTATCAGACAAACAAAAAACAGGCTGCTGCCAAGGCTTAAACCAAAGCCGGGCAGCACACGTTTTGATCCTGCAAACATCACTTACGCCCCGCCGCCAGCAACGTGTCCAGCTCACCACCGCTGGCGAAATGGGTTTTCATCACCTCAGGCCAGGAACCAAACTTGTCCTCTACACGGAACAGCGCCGTCTGCGGGAATTTATCACTCAGTTTCGCCATCACTTCCGGGTTGTTCACGCGATAGTAGTAATCGGTGATGATGGTTTGCGCCTGTGGGCTGTAAAGCCAGGTGAGATAAGCTTTCGCCGCTTTTTCTGTGCCGTTGGCCTTCACATTTTTATCCACCCACGCGACCGGGAATTCAGCCAGGATGTTGACCTTCGGTACGACAACTTCAAAACCCTGCGCTTCATACTGCTTGCGGATGTTATTCACTTCCGATTCAAACGAGATCAGCACATCGCCAAGCCCGCGCTCAACAAAAGTAGTTGTTGCACCGCGACCGCCGGTATCGAACACCTCAACGTTTTTAAGAAACTGTGTCATAAACTGCTGGGTTTTGGCTTTGTCACCGCCATCCGCCTGATCCGCCGCGCCCCATGCTGCCAGATAGGTATAGCGCGCATTGCCGGAGGTTTTCGGGTTCGGGAAAATCAGCTTCACGTCGGAGCGCACCAGATCGTTCCAGTCGTGGATGTTCTTCGGGTTACCTTTGCGAACCAGAAACGCCATTGTTGAGTAGAACGGTGAACTGTTATTCGGCAAACGGCTCTGCCAGTCCGCCGGGATCAAGTTGCCTTTGTCGTGCAGAATCTGCACATCGGTGACCTGGTTATAGGTCACGACGTCCGCTTTCAACCCTTGCAGTATCGCCAGCGCCTGCTTTGAGGAGCCAGCGTGAGATTGCTTAATGGTCAGCTTGTCACCGCCGTTATCTTCCGCCCATTGCTGTTCGAACGGCGTGTTGAGGGCCGCAAAGAGCTCGCGTGATACATCATAAGAGCTGTTAAGCAGTTCCGTCGCTTGTGCCTGAGCGGCCCACAGCGTCAGCGCTGCCAGCGTCAGATATCCTTTTTTCAGTAAGTTAACGGCCATTGCGCACCCTTATAAGCTGATGACATTTCGTCCCTCAGTTTATTTATAACGGGTGTGAAACCTGTAACGGTTTTATATACCAATTGGTGATTTGGAATCAGAAAAGAATATAAGCAGAAGGGAGTGGTGACCGGGTTTCCCCGGCCAGCAGAAGTGCGTGGTTTACAGCGCCAGCAGCTTATCCAGCGACGGCGCGAAGTAGTAGCCGCCGGTCACCGGACGGGTAAAACGCAGCATTGCGTCGCGCTTACCATCGGTATCGCCAAACATGCTCAGCAGTTGCTGCTCAATGTTGTACAAACGGGCGCAATAGGTGCAGAAATAAAGCCCATGCGTGCCACTGGCAGTGCCATACGGCAGGCTCTGACGGACGATTTTCAGCCCCTTGCCGTTCTCTTTCAGGTCGACACGCGTCAGGTGCGACGTTTCCGGGCGCGCATCGCCGTCGATCTCTTCATTGGTCTCTTTCGTGCGGCCAATCATCATCTCCTGATCGCCCACGCTCATGCGGTTGAGCTGCTTGAGGTTATGCTCCCAACGCTGCACCATCACGTAGCTGCCACCGGCGTCCACGCCGTCCTGAATAATGGCGACCTCGCGGCGTCTCTCATCGCCTGCCGGGTTTTCCGTACCGTCAATAAAGCCGCTTAAATCACGCTCTTCCACCCAGCGGAAACCATGCGTCTCTTCTTTAACGTCAATCGCCTCGCCGAACGCCGCCAGCGCGGCCTGAGCAACGGAGAAATTCACATCGTGGCGCAGAGAAAGAATATGGATCAGCACGTCTCGCTGTGTTGCGGGTGCCAGCCCTTTGCCATACGCCGGAAAATCTTTTAGCTCGTCTGCGCCTTCAGCACCGTTCAGCGCACGCCAGGTCTTGTTGCCAAAGGCAATGGTCGCGCCCAGCGCCGCATCGGGGAATTGCAGTTGAAAGGTCGCCAGCTTATCGGCGAATACGCGGCTCGCCACGCGCAGGGCATCGGTGTCCCCTTTAACGTTGGCTTCAATCCAAATCGCCGCACGGCAATGTTCTGGCAAAATGCCGCTTTGAACCTGGGACATGACTCCTCCTGAAAAAAACAGGCCACGAAACCGTGGCGATAATCGCGGTATTGTACCTGTTTTTCCTGCGACAGCAGCGAGTTGAGATCAAATTAACGGCGCCAGATAAGCTTGCTCACTTTCCAGTTTTTCAGCGCATCATCGGATGGCATCAACCCTTCCGGACCGCTCCATTCACCGGTAAATACATAGCTAATATGCTGGCTACCCGGCGCTTTACACTCTACGCCCACGCTGTCATCACCCACGCCTTTCACGCAGTTACCGAACGCTTTATCAAACAGCGTATTGAACGGCGTACCGATTTTTACCCCTTTGTCGGTGGTGATATCGCTGTCCAGCACATCAATACGGCTGACCGCGCCGTTTTCTCCGTTCACCACCAGCGCCAGTTTGTCGTCTTTTAGCGCTTCAAAATAACGAACGATACTGCCTTTTTCCGTCTTCATACCGCTACGCAGATGGTAATCGCCACCCAGCGCATCATTAATTGCCTGCTCATTTAGCGGCGTGCTGGCGGAGATGTTGCCGACTCCGTTGTCGCTCACCTCAACAGATGAACCAAACCAGTTCCACGGATAGGCCGCCGACCAGTTGACGGAAGCCAGCGTCGAGCAGCCAGTTAACGCCAGCGGCAGAACGCAAATAAGTGTACGCAGGGATTTCATGCTTCATTCCTTTTATTCATTGAACGCCTGTTGGAGTCCCGGAAGTCAAAAAAGTGCCGCTTAATGTTGAGCAAGGGAAAAACAGGCCCGAAGACGCCGGTTTGCCGCCAGCCACCACAGCGCAAAAAGATCGGCGATAACCAGAAACAGCCCCACACCGAAAAGCGCCTCGCCGGTATACCAGCGCCAGGGTTGCCACACCAGCAGCACCAGTTGCGCCAGCAATACCAGCGGGTAGAGTGCGCGCCACAGGCGGGGAAAATGTTCGCGGCGACCGCTCAGTAAAAAGGTCAATGCCGCCGGTATACCCGGCAGCAAGCCCAGCCAGAAATCATCGTGATCGGGGTAAAACAGCGCGAGCAGCGCGTCGCCCTGCCCGCGCGATGCCCCCGCAATCACAAACAGCACCCAGGTGCGTGCCTGTAGCAGCAACACGCACCAGAACAGAAAAGGGAGTTTCAGGCGACCGTGGTTATCGTAATCGGCGGGATAAATCTCAGTACTCTTCATCTTCAATTAAACGCTTGCCCAGACTGGCCGAATCCATATGCTCATAACCGAGGCGCTCATACATGCCGATAACCATCTCGTTATCTTCCCGCACCATCAGGTTAATTTTCGGGCAGCCGCGGGCAATCAGCTTTTTCTCCAGCCGACTCAGCAAGGCGTTAGCGATGCCGCGCCCGCGAAACTCCGGATGAACGCCGAGGTAATAAGCCGACCCGCGATGGCCATCATAACCGCCCATCACCGTACCAACCACTTCACCGCCGACTTCAGCCACCAGAAACAGGCTCACATCGTGATTCACTTTGCGTTCAATATCCATTTCCGGATCGTTCCATGGTCGCAACAGCTCACAACGCTCCCACAAGGTGATCACTTCTTCGAAATCTTCCTGGCGAAAAACGCGTATCTCCATGGTATTCCCCGTCATTTTCAGCTGTGTAAACGTAGATTATGGCCCTAAGCGCCGCTGTAGCCAATATCCGGCATCTTCAGCGCTGAAATTTGGCATAATGTCACTCTGTCACGTATTGAAATGAAAAGTAAAACATTAGTTCACACGGATAGTCGTAACGGCAAACACGATACGATATAACACCAGGGACCACGAATAAGACAATTCAGGCGTATGAGCACCTTTAAACCTTTAAAAACACTTACCTCGCGTCGTCAGGTGCTGAAAGCAGGCCTGGCCGCCCTGACGTTAACGGGCATGTCTCGCGCTATCGCGAAGGACGAGACACCACTCAAAACCACCACCGGGCACAGCAAGCCGAAAGCAAAGAAAGCCGGCACGAAACGCATTGTGATGCTTGATCCGGGCCACGGCGGTATTGATACCGGCGCGATCGGTCACAACGGTTCGCAAGAGAAATACGTGGTGCTGGCGATCGCCAAAAACGTCCGCGCTCAGTTGCGTGCGCAGGGCATTGACGCGCGCCTGACGCGTACCGGCGATAAATTTATCCCGCTTTATGATCGCGTAGAGATTGCCCACCAGCATGGTGCGGATCTGTTTATGTCGATCCACGCCGATGGCTTCACCAATCCAAGCGCTGCGGGCGCGTCGGTGTTTGCGCTTTCCAATCGCGGCGCCAGTAGCGCGATGGCGAAATACCTGTCGGATAAAGAAAACGCCGCCGACGATCTGGCCGGGAAAAAAGCCAGAGACAAAGATCACCTGCTCCAGCAAGTGCTGTTCGATTTAGTGCAAACCGACACCATCAAAAACAGCCTGACGCTCGGCTCGCATATTCTCAAGCAGATCAAACCGGTACACCGCCTGCATAGCCGCAACACAGAACAGGCAGCATTTGTGGTGCTAAAATCGCCTTCAATACCGTCCGTGCTGGTGGAAACATCCTTTATCACCAACCCGGCAGAAGAGAAGCTGCTCGGCACGGCGGCGTTTCGCCAGAAAATCGCCAGCGCCATTGCCGACGGGGTACTCAGCTATTTTAGCTGGTTTGATAATCACAAAGCCCACACGAAGAGACGCGGATGACCACGCCTGATATCCACCCGGTTAAAAATGCCCTGCTGAATTTGCAGGACAAGATCTGTGACCAGTTGAGCGCCCTTGATGGCGGGACATTTATTGAAGATGCGTGGACGCGTGCCGCAGGCGGCGGCGGACGCAGCCGTGTGCTGCGCGATGGCAGCGTGTTTGAACAGGCGGGCGTCAATTTTTCGCATGTCCATGGTGACGCAATGCCAGCGTCGGCCACCGCGCACCGCCCGGAACTGGCGGGTCGCAGTTTCGAAGCGATGGGCGTTTCACTGGTGGTTCACCCGCGTAATCCGTATGTGCCAACCAGCCATGCCAATGTGCGCTTCTTTATCGCCGAAAAACCGGGCGCGGAACCGGTGTGGTGGTTTGGTGGCGGCTTTGATTTAACCCCCTACTACGGTTTTGAAGACGATGCCCGCCACTGGCACCGCACCGCGCGCGATATCTGTTTGCCGTTCGGCGAAGAGGTGTATCCGCGCTATAAAAAGTGGTGCGACGATTACTTCTACCTTAAACACCGTGACGAACAACGCGGCATTGGCGGGCTGTTTTTCGACGATCTCAACACGCCGGATTTCGATCACTGCTTTCGCTTTATGCAAGCGGTGGGAAATGGCTACCTCGACGCTTATTTACCGATTGTGGAACGGCGTAAGGCTTTATCGTACGGCGAGCGCGAGCGCGACTTCCAGCTTTACCGCCGCGGACGGTATGTGGAGTTTAATCTGGTGTGGGATCGCGGCACGCTGTTTGGCTTACAAACCGGCGGGCGCACCGAATCCATTCTGATGTCGATGCCGCCGCTGGTGCGCTGGGAATACAATTATCAGCCCGCAGAAGGCAGCCCGGAAGCCGCCCTCAGCGAGTTTATAAAAGTCAGAGACTGGGTTTAGCTTATCGTGTCACCCGGCATTTTCTGCCTGTAACAATGGTTACCGCAACGTATCTGCCTTTTTCAGGGACAGATCTTATAGCGCCGGGGTTGTGCCTCCGCTGAAATCGGCGAACCGAAGCACAGATGGCAAGGTCTGGACACCAGGGATGGCGGCCAGAGGCGAAACGAGCCACGACGGCGAGTCGAGCCGACCGCAGACAGATGCGCGAGAGGTGAGCGCAGTGCGAAGCACCGATTTCTCGCGAAGCCGCGGGAATTGAAAAGGGGAGCGCGGCAGCTCCCCTTTTCCCGTTCACGTGACGCTATGTCTAAGTGTCTGCCGCTCTCGTGGTGAACGGAACTATTCCTCATTCAGTGGATTAGGCTGGCTTGCCGAATAGCCAGCCTCACATTCACAGCGGCTGCGTTTGCGCCTCCACTACCGCCAGCGCAACCATGTTGACAATACGACGCACCGAGGCAATCGGCGTCAGCACATGTACCGGTTTCGCCACGCCCATCAGTACCGGCCCGACAGTCACCCCTTCCGAACTGGAAACGCGCAGCAAGTTGTAGCTGATTCGCGCCGCTTCAACGTTCGGCATAATCAGGATATTCGCCGCCCCTTTCAGCGGGCTATCCGGCATGCGCTCATGGCGAATACTCTCATCCAGCGCCGCATCGCCATGCATTTCGCCGTCGATCATTAACTCCGGCGCGCGTTCACGCACCAGCGCTAACGTATCGCGCATTTTCACCGCCGCCGGCGCGTTCGAGGAACCAAACTGCGAATGCGAAAGCAACGCCACGCGCGGTTCAATACCGAAACGGCGCACCGTTTCCGCCGCCAGAATGGTGATCTCCGCCAGTTCTTCCGCGCTCGGATCCTCATTGACGTAAGTATCCGCGATAAAGGTGTTGCCGCTCGGCAGCAGCAGCGCGTTCATCGCGCCTGCGGTATGAACATTGTCGCGATAACCGAAGATCGGCTGCAACACCTTAAAATGCTCGTGGTAATCGCCGATAGTACCGCAAATCAGCGCATCCGCTTCGCCGCGATGGACCATGATCGCACCGATAATGGTGGTATTGCCGATCACCGCGCGCTGCGCCTGCTCCTGCGTCACGCCACAGCGTTTCATGATGTTGAAGTACTCCATCCAGTACTCTTTAAAGCGCGGATCGGACTCGTTATTAACGATTTCAAAATCCACGCCCGGGCGGATTTGTAAACCGAGTTTCTGAATTCGCATCTCAATGACGCTCGGGCGGCCAATCAAAATGGGTTTTGCCAGCCCTAACGTCACCAGCTCCTGCGTGGCATGCAGTACGCGCGGCTCCTCACCTTCTGCCAGCACTACGCGTTTCGGTGCGCTGCGCGCCTGCGAGAAGATCGGCTTCATAAACAGATTGGTTTTGTAGACAAACTCGGTGAGCTTATCGACATACGCATCGAAATCGGCAATCGGTCGCGTTGCCACACCGGATGCCATTGCCGCTTTCGCTACCGCGGGCGCGATTTTAACAATCAGACGCGGGTCGAAGGGTTTCGGGATCAGGTAATCCGGGCCAAAACTGAGATCCTGATCGCCATAGGCCGACGCCACCACTTCGCTCTGCTCGGCATGCGCCAGTTCCGCGATGGCGTTGACCGCCGCCAGTTTCATCTCTTCGTTAATCGCCGTCGCACCAACATCCAGCGCGCCACGGAAGATAAACGGGAAGCAGAGCACGTTGTTCACCTGGTTAGGGTAATCGGAACGCCCGGTGCAGATGATGGCGTCCGGGCGCACCGCTTTCGCCAGATCCGGCAGGATTTCCGGTTCCGGGTTCGCCAGCGCGAGGATCAGCGGCTGGCGCGCCATGCCTTTTACCATCTCCGGGGTCAGCACTTTCGGCCCGGAGCAGCCAAGGAAGATGTCCGAACCGGCAACGACATCCGCCAGCGTGCGTTTGCCGTCATCGTCAATGGCATAAGCGGCTTTGGTTTCCGCCATATTCGGTTCGCGGCCTTTGTAGATAACGCCTTTCGAGTCGCAGACCACAATGTTGTGTTTCTGCATCCCAAGCGCCACCAGCAGGTTCATACAGGCAATCGCCGCCGCGCCCGCGCCGGAAACCACCATGCGCACATCGGAGAGGTTCTTCTCGACCACGCGCAGGCCGTTGAGAATGGCGGCGGTGCTGATAATCGCTGTACCGTGCTGATCGTCGTGGAATACCGGGATATTCATACGTTCGCGCAGCTTCGCTTCAATGTAGAAGCACTCCGGCGCTTTGATATCTTCCAGGTTGATGCCGCCAAAGGTCGGTTCCAGCGCGGCGACGACATCAATCAGTTTGTCCGGATCGTGTTCATCCACTTCAATATCAAATACATCAATTCCGGCGAATTTTTTGAACAGTACACCTTTGCCTTCCATAACGGGTTTACCGGCCAGTGCGCCGATATTACCCAGGCCGAGTACCGCAGTACCGTTGGATACCACGGCGACCAGATTGCCGCGCGCGGTGTATTTGTAGGCCGCCAGCGGATCTTTTTCAATCTCAAGACAAGGCGCGGCGACGCCAGGGGAGTAGGCCAGCGCGAGATCGCGCTGTGTGGCCAGCGGTTTAGTCGGGGAGACCTGAATCTTCCCCGGACGGGGGAATTCGTGAAAATCGAGGGCACTTTGTTTTAGTTGGTCGTCCATTTGAGGTTCCTTTCACGTTGTTTTCAGAGTGAAACGTGCGATGTCTATCCCAATGCGCCGCATAGTATGGCCTCTGTCGCCCGCATAAACTTTGAACATAGCCAAAATCTCGCCATGACATAAACAAAATTGTTATCAATTTATCGCAACTTTGTTACGTGCCGCAAAACGCAGGGCGCGGGCGCGTCTGCTATGCTTTTTTGTTATGCACCTCTCATCCTTACAAAAGTGCGACAGAAAGCACTCCAGTAACCCATTGCTTTTAAAGGAGTTATTTTTCATGAATCACTTAGACGGCCTCAAACAATTCACTACCGTGGTGGCCGACAGCGGCGACATCGAATCCATTCGCCACTATCAGCCGGAAGATGCCACCACCAACCCTTCCCTGCTGCTGAAGGCGGCCGGGCTGGCGCACTTCTCGCATCTGATTGACGATGCCATTGCCTATGGTAAAGCGCGCGGTAAAACGCAGGAGCAGCAAGTGGCAGAAGCCAGCGACAAACTGGCGGTTAATTTTGGTGCGGAAATTCTGAAAAGCATCCCGGGACGCGTCTCCACCGAGGTTGACGCCCGCCTCTCTTATGACAAGGAGAAAAGCATTGCCAAAGCCCGCCAGCTCGTCGCGCTGTACAAAGATCAAGGCATCGATAAATCACGCATTTTGATCAAACTGGCGTCGACCTGGGAGGGCATCCGCGCGGCGGAAGAACTGGAAAAAGAGGGCATCAACTGCAATCTGACGTTGCTGTTCTCGTTTGCCCAGGCGCGCGCCTGTGCCGAAGCGGGTGTGTTCTTGATTTCGCCTTTCGTTGGCCGTATTTACGACTGGTATAACGATCGCAAACCGCTCGATCCGTATGTGGTGGACGAAGACCCCGGCGTGAAGTCGGTGCGCAATATCTACGACTACTACAAACAGCACCGCTATGAAACCATTGTGATGGGTGCCAGTTTCCGTCGCACCGAGCAGATCCTCGCCCTGGCGGGCTGCGACCGCCTGACCATCTCTCCGGCGCTGCTGAAAGAGCTACAAGCGCAGGAAGGCGTTGTTGAACGCAAGCTGGTGCCCTCGCGCCAGACCTTCCATCGCCCGGAACCATTAACAGAAGCGGAATTCCGCTGGGAGCACAATCAGGACCCGATGGCCGTCGATAAGCTGGCCGATGGCATCCGCCAGTTCGCCGTCGATCAACGCAAACTCGAAGATCTGCTCGCCGCTAAACTTTAACCCTTTGCCATGGAGTGAATTATGTCCCGTAGAGAGCTTGCAAACGCCATTCGCGCCCTGAGTATGGACGCGGTGCAAAAAGCCAATTCTG
Source organism: Kosakonia pseudosacchari (assembly GCF_900184035.1). Lineage (GTDB taxonomy): Bacteria > Pseudomonadota > Gammaproteobacteria > Enterobacterales > Enterobacteriaceae > Kosakonia > Kosakonia pseudosacchari. The sequence goes on along the minus strand of NZ_FXWP01000011.1, from coordinate 146,445 downwards.
GCCACCCTGGCGCCCCAATGGGGATGGCGGATATCGCCGAAGTGCTGTGGAATGATTTTCTGCGCCATAACCCGGCAGACCCCACCTGGTACGATCGCGACCGTTTTATCCTCTCTAACGGTCATGCCTCAATGCTGTTATATAGCCTGCTGCACCTCAGTGGTTATGACCTGCCGCTGGAAGAGCTGAAAAATTTCCGCCAGCTCCACTCCAAAACTCCAGGCCACCCGGAGATCGGCTATACGCCGGGCGTGGAAACCACCACCGGCCCGCTTGGACAAGGGCTGGCGAACGCCGTCGGGCTGGCAATTGCCGAACGTACGCTGGCAGCGCAATTCAACCGGCCGGGGCATGACATCGTTGATCACTACACCTATGTGTTTATGGGCGATGGCTGCCTGATGGAAGGCATTTCCCATGAAGTCTGTTCGCTGGCGGGTACGCTGGGGCTCGGCAAGCTGATTGGCTTTTACGATCACAACGGCATCTCGATTGATGGCGAAACCGAGGGCTGGTTTACGGATGACACCGCTAAACGCTTCGAGGCCTATAACTGGCATGTGATTGGCGATATCGACGGGCATTCACCTGAGGCGGTGAAAAAAGCCATTGAAGAAGCGCAAAGCGTGAAAGATAAGCCGTCACTGATTATCTGCCGTACGGTGATTGGTTTCGGCTCACCGAACAAAGCCGGTAAAGAGGAGTCGCATGGCGCAGCGCTCGGTGAAGAAGAAGTGGCGCTCACCCGGCAGAAACTCGGCTGGAAATACCCGGCCTTTGAGATCCCGAAAGAGATTTACCAGGCGTGGGATGCCCGCGAGCGCGGCGCGAAAAAACAGCAGGAATGGAATGAAAAATTTTCTGCCTGGGCCAGGGAATACCCGGATCTGGCGGCCGAGTTTACACGCCGTATGAGCGGCGAACTGCCGGAAAGCTGGGAGAAAACCACCACCGACTGGATCAATAAGCTGCAGGCCAACCCGGCGAAAATCGCCACCCGTAAAGCCTCGCAGAACACGCTCAACAGCTATGGGCCAATTCTGCCGGAGCTGCTTGGCGGCTCCGCTGACCTCGCCCCCAGCAACCTTACCATCTGGTCGGGTTCAACATCGCTGAAAGAGGATTTGGCCGGGAACTATATTCACTATGGCGTGCGCGAATTTGGTATGACGGCAATTGCTAACGGCATCGCGCACCACGGCGGTTTTGTGCCTTACACCGCTACCTTTTTAATGTTTGTTGAATATGCCCGCAACGCGGCGCGTATGGCGGCATTGATGAAAGCCCGGCAGATCATGGTTTACACCCACGATTCGATTGGCTTAGGGGAAGACGGCCCAACGCACCAGGCGGTAGAGCAACTCGCCAGTCTGCGCTTAACGCCAAACTTCAGCACCTGGCGTCCGTGTGACCAGGTGGAAGCGGCTGTCGGCTGGAAGCTGGCGATCGAGCGCCATCATGGGCCGACGGCGCTGATCCTCTCGCGCCAGAACCTCACGCAAATGGAGCGCACTCCGGAGCAGGTGCAGGCCATCAGCCGTGGGGGTTATATCCTGAAAGACTGCGACGGCAAACCGGATCTGATCCTGATCGCTACCGGTTCGGAGATGGAGATCACCGTCAACGCGGCGGAGCAACTGACTCAAGAAGGCCACAAGGTGCGCGTGGTATCACTGCCGTCGACCGATATTTTCGACGCGCAGGATGAGGCCTGGCGCGAATCGGTGCTGCCGTCGGAGGTGAGTGCGCGCGTGGCGGTTGAAGCTGGGATCGCCGATTACTGGTACAAATATGTTGGCCTGAAAGGGGCAATTGTCGGTATGACCGGTTACGGTGAATCGGCGCCTGCCGAGAAGCTGTTCCCTTACTTCGGCTTCACGGTCGAGAACGTGGTGGCAAAAGCCAAAGCGGTACTGAAAAAATAAGCGTGGGCGCGCCAGCGTCTACGGCTGGCGCGCTACTTTTATTTCACCACCAGCAACGGCTCGCTCTCCTGCGGCGTGACGATGTCTTCCTGCTTTTCATCCCACAGCGCTTTTTTCACCAGCACATTGCCGTTGTGCTGCGTATCGCGTTTCACCAGCGTGGCGGCGTCATCGTCTTCCTGAATATTGATGTTGATGGGAAACGAAGGCAGCGCTTTCGTCCATTGCCCATGCTGGATATCGAAGACATAGACCACCCGCCAGGCGCTGGTCCACCACTGCGGGAACACAACGACCCGATCGCGCCCGCTATCATCGAGCTGCGACAGCGTTTCCACTCCGCCACCAATGCACTGCGGCACCACCGCCGGTTGTACAGCCGGGTTGCTGCTCCAGAGTTTACATTCACAGTCGCCCTCTTCATCGCAGCTGCCGCCGGTTTTGGGGTCACGCGCGTTCACCCACACGACATCTTTACTGTTGCCGTCAAACTTGCCTTTGGTCAAAAGCCCCTGCACCGACGCCTCTTTTTGATTCAGGCGGGTGAGCAAATCGGTTTCGCCGCTAATACGCCAGCCCTCAGGCTGCTTGCTGAAGGTAAGCTGTGCCGGGTAGTTTTTTACCTGTTTTTCATCGAGCCCGGCTTGTTTGACAAACTCAACCTGGACATTACCCGCCTCATCTTCGGCAATATCAAGCGTGGTGATAATGCGCTGCGCATAGTGCGGTGAGTGAGAGGTGAACGCTTGCTGGCGACGCAGCACCTCGTCGCGCTCAAGACGCTGGCCAAACCATTCGACCTGAGCCGCATAGAGATCGTTGCCGGTTGCCTGGGTATTGCCATTCAGGTGGTTATTCCAGACATCGACAAGCTGGGCGATACTCTGTTTATCCGCTGAGGTCAGTTCAGCCTGTGCAGGCAGAACGGCAAAAAAGAGCACGCAGGCCGCAAGCCATTGTGGGTAAAAGCGTTTCATTATTCCCTTCCCGATGAAAATATCCGCAAGGGATTATGTCAGCGAAGGGTTAGCGCGTCACCCATAGCGTTGGCCACGCATCGGGGCCGTGCCAGCTATCGCAGGAAGGCTCCTGCGCGTAACGCACCAGGCGAAAGCGCTGGCCGTCAAAACGCCAGCGGCTCGACACGCCACAATCCGCCAGGCTGCGGCCTTTGGAGAGCGTGGTGAGTTCGCGGGTTTTCTCATCAAACGCCGCGTTCATTAGCTCCATTTCATCGTTACCGTTATCCGGCGTGAAAGGCAGCAGCAGGCGCACCAGCCGTGCGGCAAACGGTTTTTCCCGCGATACCAGCCACGCGCGTTCAACCAGGTTATAGGCACCCGCTTCACAGTCGATCAATAACAACGCTTTATCATCAGTTAGCGCGCTCACGCGCACCTGCCGGCGCATTGGGTCCAGCGAACACTGGCTGCTGTTCATTCGCCAGGTGCCGTAATCCAGTAAATCGTTCAACTCCTGGTGCGTCAGCGGGGTTGGCGCAACGTTGGCCGTGGCGACCTTTTTCAACGCAGGTGCGGGTGGAACGCTTAACGAGGGGCTATCGCCCTTTTTGATCCATGCCGTTTCGCTGCCGACGCGTTTTTGCAGCGCATCAATAAATAGCAGCGCCGCTTTCAGCCCCAGCAGAGAAATCTCGCCTTTGCTGCCTTGCAGGGTAAGCGACTGGCCTTCCTGAATGTTTTTTAAAAACGAAGTGATGGCATCGGTATTATCCGTCACCAGATGCCACGGGGTGATTTGCCAGCGTTCGCCAGCCAGCGCCAGTGGCTGACCGTCAAAGAGTAAGCGCCCGGCAATCGGCGGTTCTTTGGTGATCGGCGCGTCAATGCCGCCGTAGTCGATACGCAGTGTAGCATCGGTGCGCGCACCCGCACTGCGCTCCAGCGTCATTACCAGCCCCTGATGCTCACCAATATTGCGAGCCACACAAAAATTCTGGTTATTACAGGTGACCTGCCAGTCGGAAAAGGTTTGTTGCGCAGGCGCAGCGCACAGCAACGGTGCGGCCAGAAGGCCGAAGAGCAAAGTCAAAACGCTGCGGTAACGCATGGCTGGCACAACCCCGGAAGAATAGACGCAGAAACTGCGTATATTCTATTTCCCGGTTGGCTTGCTCAATCGGATTTATCGGATAGCTTCATCTGAAAGGGAAGCTAATAACTCTATACATTTCAGTCCATTAAGCCAGACATTTGCAAATATTGCAGTAAAATCACCGCCTTGCCATCACGGAGCTCACCGCTGGCGACCATCGCTAAGACTTGCCGGAAGGGCAACTCCAGCACTTCGATGTCTTCATCGTCCACGCCACCACCGTTATTCGCGCGCTGCGCGTCGTTATATTCCGCAATAAAAAAGTGGACAATTTCCGTTATCCCGCCCGGCGACATATACAGCTCAAATACTTTGCGCACTTCGCCAACCTGGTAGCCGGTCTCTTCAATTGCTTCCTTACGGATGCACACTTCCGGCTCATCGTCATCGAGCAATCCGGCGCAGGTTTCAATCAGGCGACCATCCACGTTGCCATTCACCCACGTAGCAATGCGGAACTGGCGGATCAGCACCACACTCTGCTTTTCACGGTTATACAACAGGATAGTGGCGCCATCGCCCCGGTCATACACTTCACGTTTATGACGCACCACTTCGCCGTCCTGACGGGTCAAATCGTAGGTGATATTGCGCAGGACAAAATAATTCTCAGAGAGGATTTTATCTTTGATAACTTCAATTTTCAGCGACATACAGGCTCCAGAGCGCTAATAACTTTGCGTAATACTACGCTGCTAAGCGTGACGCCGTGAAGCCTGTTTTATGACAAACGCCTTAATGCTGCCCTGGCGCTTTGACGCCCAGCCACTCCATCATACCCTGCGCGGCGTGGCGCCCTTCCGCCATCGCGGTCACTACCAGATCGGCACCGCGCACCGCATCGCCCCCGGCGAAAATTTTCGGGTTGCTGGTCTGGTAGCGATATTGGCTTTCGACACTGGCAGCAATGCGCCCCCAGTCATCAATGCGCACGCCGTGACGCTCCAGCCACGGCATCGAATGCGGATTGAAACCAAACGCCATGATCACCGCATCGGCAGGCATCACAAATTCGCTGCCTTCAATTGGCACCGGACGGCGGCGGCCATTGGCATCCGGCTCGCCAAGCTGTGTGCGCAGCAAGCGAATGCCGCAAACTTTACCGCTCTTATCCAGCTCCAGATTTACCGGCTGAACGTTGAACTCAAACTCCGCCCCTTCATCCCGCGCATTTTTCACCTCCTTCTTCGAGCCAGGCATGTTGGCTTCGTCGCGACGGTAGGCGCAGGTCACTTTTGCCGCGCCATGACGCAGCGCGGTACGCACACAGTCCATTGCCGTATCGCCGCCGCCAAGCACCACGACATTGCGTCCCTCAGTATTGATAAACGGCTCGTCGGCGCTGTCCGGCAACCCCATTAACTGGCGGGTGTTAGCAATCAGGAACGGCAGCGCATCGTAAACGCCCGGAGCGTCTTCATTTGGCAACCCGGCTTTCATTGAACGGTAAGTGCCAACGCCTACAAACACCGCGTCGTAATCGCTGAGCAGCATATCCAGCGCGATATCTTTGCCAATCTCACAATTAAGCTCAAAACGGATGCCCATCGCGCTGAATATTTCCCGACGACGCGCCAGCAGCGATTTATCCAGTTTAAAAGCGGGGATGCCGAAGGTGAGCAAACCACCGATTTCCGGGTGGCGATCGAACACCGTGGCGCTCACACCGTGGCGAGCGAGCACATCCGCACAGGCGAGGCCCGCCGGGCCAGCACCGATAATCGCGATACGCTTATCTACCGCCGCAACCTGTTGTAAATCGGGCTGCCAGCCCTGCGCCAGCGCCTGATCGGAGATATAGCGCTCAATATTGCCGATCGTGACCGCGCCATACTCATCGCGCACCGTACATGCCCCTTCGCACAGCCGGTCTTGCGGGCAGACACGACCGGTGATCTCCGGCAAGCAGTTGGTTTGATGCGAAAGTTCGACGGCCGCCGCAATGTCGCCCACTTTCACCCGCTCGATCCACTGCGGAATATGGTTATGCAGCGGACAAGTCCATTCGCAAATGCTGTGGTCACCACACGTCAGGCAGCGCTCAGCCTCACGATTGGCCTGATCGGCGCGAAACGGCAGATAGATCTCATCAAAACCACTTTTACGCGCCGCCAGTGGCAGCTTATCAGGCTCACCGCGCGGCGGCGTTTTACGCATCTGCCGCACTTTGCGGTCGTTAAAGGCGGGCGTCAGCGCCGCAACACTGTGCCACGGCTGCGCCTCCTGGCTGGCGGTACGCAGACGGCGTGATTTCGCAAACCCCGCCAGCGCGTCGCTGTTTACCAGTTGCAGCGCATCGGCCGGGCAATTCTGCGCGCAGGCAGGGCCCTCCGCCCTGCCCTGGCACAGATCGCATTTGTGTGCGGTGGCTTTCACCAGCCCGTCGCCAATCGGCGTGACCAGCACTTGCATGGTGCCAAACGGGCAAGCCACCACGCAGGATTTACAGCCAATACATTTTTGCTGATTGACCTGAATCGCCTCATCAACACGACTGATTGCGCCATTCGGGCAACTGCGGGCACAGGGCGCAGCTTCACAGTGATGGCAGGTCACCGCGCTGCGGTGCTGTTGGTGTTTTACCACGGTGATCCGGGGGTGAAAATGCGCGGCGCTTAACACATGTTGTTCGTCATTGTGCGCCATCACACACGCGACTTCACAGGCACGACATCCTATAACATTGCTGGCTATTCGCCATAATAAAACGATTCATGGCACCCTTCTTTTCTGGTTTAATAAACCTTATTTTTTATATGAGCATTGTATTTACCGGGGCAGCACGACACAGGCAATGTTCAATTGCCCAGAAAGGTTATCTATTTGTCACGAGCTTGTAGCAGATCAATTTATTTCAGGATTTCTGAAAAATTATTTCATTCGATGGACGTTCAGGCCGATGTTTTCTGTACGTAACATCAGGATTGGGAAGCGCTGCAGTGATCGTCAAAAAACCTGTTTCAGGAAGCCTGGCCAGAGCCTTTTTCTCTCTTGTTTTACTGTCACTGCTTTCCACCGGGGTGGCGCTCATCACGCTTGCCAGCAGCCTGCGGGACGCGGAAGCCATCAATATTGCCGGGTCGCTGCGCATGCAGAGTTACCGGCTTGGTTACGAGCTGCAAAAACAGACCGCTGAACTACAACCCCACCGCCAGATTTACCAGCAGACGCTGAACTCTCCCGTATTACAAACCCTGAACCGCTGGTATGTTCCGCAGGAAGTGCAGCAACGTTATGGGCAATTGCACGAAAACTGGCACCAGATGGAAAAGCATCTGATTCAGGGTGACCAGCAATGGTACGCACAAAATATCCAGGCTTATGTCGGGCAAATTGATTTGTTCGTGCTGGCGCTCCAGCACTACGCCGAACGCAAAATGATGCTGGTGGTCGCTATTTCGATGCTGGGCGCAGCCGGGATTTTCACGCTGGTGTTTTTTACGCTGCGCCGTATTCGCCAGCGGGTCGTCAAACCCCTTAATAATCTGGTCGCCACGTGCCAGCGTATCCAGCAAGGGCAATTTTCCTTGCTGCCGCTCGATAACAAACTGGATAACGAACTGGGGTTACTGGCTTCAACGTTCGACCGAATGTCGGGGCAACTGTTTAAACTCTACCGCTCGCTGGAAACGTCGGTGGCGGAAAAAACCCGCGATCTGCACGAAGCCAACAGCCGGCTGGAGGTGATGTACCAGTGCTCGCAGGCGCTCAACACCAGCCAGATTGACGCCCTGTGTCTGCGCCACGTGTTGCAGATCGTCTACGATCATCAGGCAGCCTGCTTCCTGGAACTGGTTGTCGATGATAACTGGCGGATCCAGCAAGGAGAGCTTAACTCCGCACTACCGGTAAACAGCTTGCCGGTCAATATGCAGGAGAACATGCTGGGCGAGCTGCGCTGGCAAAGCCACCAGCAGCCGCTCTCCGCGCCGCTGATGTGCAATATCGCCACCATTCTTGGGCGCGGGCTCTATATCAACCAGGCGCAGAAGCATTACCAGCAATTAATGCTGATGGAAGAACGCGCAACCATCGCCCGCGAACTGCACGATTCGCTGGCGCAGATGCTCTCCTATTTGCGTATCCAGCTGGCGCTGCTTAAACGTTCGGTGCCGGAAGATAATGCCCCTGCCCACCTGATTATCGACGACTTTTCACGGGGTCTGAACAACGCGTGGCAGCAGTTGCGTGAGCTGCTCACCACGTTTCGCCTCTCGTTACAGCAAAGCTCGCTGCCCGCCGCGCTGCGTGAAGCCCTGGACGTATTGCAAAGCCAGACCAGCGCGAAGCTGAATCTGGATTGCCGTTTACCCACGCAGGCGCTGGATGCGCAACAGCAAATGAACGTTTTACAAATTGTGCGCGAAGCGGTTATCAACGCGATTAAGCACGCGCAGGCCAGCGAAATCACCGTCAGCTGTGTGACCGATCCTGACGGACTGCATTCGGTCTACATTCGTGATAACGGCATCGGTATGAAGAGCACGCAGGAGCCCGCCGGACATTACGGCTTGACGATCATGCGCGAGCGCGCCGAGCGCCTTGGCGGCGTGCTGCAAATCGTCTCTCCGCCGGGCTGCGGCACCCAGGTGCAGTTTCGTTTTCCATTACCGGTCAGCGCGGAGCGTCAATAAGTGTAAAGAATTTAAAGTTAAATGAGTTTGTGCAGGAGGAAATTTTGCTTAAGTATCGCTATGCATAGTTATGCCTTAATCGGGCATGATAATTTACATTTTCTCCTTTTTTTCTCCACGATTGGTTTCTGCATTGCCGCTACATTGATGCAAGCAATGTCACTATAACGATGCGCAGCAATATGAGGTTTTATTTCTGATGGCGAATTTTTTTATTGATCGCCCCATTTTTGCGTGGGTGCTGGCGATCCTGATCTGTCTTACGGGGACACTAGCCATTATTTCTTTACCCGTCGAACAATATCCCGATTTAGCACCGCCTAACGTCCGCATTACCGCTAACTACCCTGGCGCATCGGCGCAAACGCTGGAAAACACCGTGACGCAGGTTATCGAGCAGAATATGACCGGCCTCGATAATTTAATGTATATGTCCTCGCAAAGCAGCGCCACCGGGCAGGCAACGGTCACCCTCAATTTCAGTGCCGGTACCGATCCTGATGAAGCCGTGCAGCAGGTACAAAACCAGCTGCAATCGGCGATGCGTAAACTCCCGCAAGCCGTGCAAAACCAGGGTGTCACGGTGCGCAAAACCGGTGATACCAACATTTTAACCATCGCGTTTGTCTCCACCGACGGTTCGATGGATAAGCAAGATATCTCCGATTACGTGGCAAGTAATATTCAGGATCCGATTAGCCGCGTAAACGGCGTTGGCGATATCGACGCCTACGGTTCGCAATATTCAATGCGTATCTGGCTCGATCCGGCGAAGCTCAACAGTTACCAGCTCACCGCCTCGGACGTCACCAGCGCCATTTCGTCGCAGAATGCGCAAATTGCCGTCGGGCAACTTGGCGGAACCCCTTCTGTCGATCGCCAGGCGTTAAACGCCACTATCAACGCCCAGTCGCTTTTACAAACGCCGGAACAGTTTCGCAATATTACGCTGCGCGTGAATCAGGACGGTTCAGAAGTGCGCCTGGGTGACGTGGCGACGGTGGAACTGGGCGCAGAGAAATATGACTACCTGAGCCGTTTTAACGGCAACCCGGCTTCTGGTCTGGGTGTAAAACTGGCCTCCGGCGCTAACGAAATGGCGACGGCAGAACTGGTGATTAACCGCCTAAACGAGCTGGCTCCCTTTTTCCCGCACGGTCTGGAATATAAAGTCGCTTACGAAACCACCTCGTTTGTTAAAGCCTCGATTATCGATGTAGTGAAAACCCTGCTTGAAGCTATCGCGCTGGTGTTTCTGGTGATGTACCTGTTCCTGCAAAATTTCCGCGCCACGCTGATCCCCACTATCGCCGTGCCGGTCGTACTGCTTGGCACGTTCGCGGTGCTCTACGCATTCGGCTATAGCATCAACACCCTGACCATGTTCGCCATGGTGCTCGCCATCGGTCTGCTGGTGGATGATGCGATTGTGGTAGTGGAAAACGTCGAACGCATCATGACCGAAGAAGGGCTGTCGCCCAGGGAAGCGACACGCAAATCGATGGGGCAGATCCAGGGCGCGCTGGTGGGGATTGCGATGGTATTGTCGGCGGTATTTGTGCCGATGGCCTTCTTTGGCGGCACTACCGGCGCGATTTATCGCCAGTTCTCTATCACCATTGTTTCGGCGATGGTGCTTTCTGTGCTGGTGGCGATGATCCTCACCCCGGCGCTGTGCGCCACGCTGCTCAAGCCGCTGCATAAAGGTGAACTGCACGGGCAGAAAGGCTTTTTCGGCGCCTTTAACCGTCTGTTCAACCGCAACGCCGATCGTTATGAAACCGCCGTCGGTAAGATTTTGCATCGCAGCCTGCGCTGGATTTTGCTCTATGTACTGCTGATTGGCGGCATGGTGCTGCTGTTCCTGCGTCTGCCAACGTCATTTCTGCCGCTTGAAGACAGGGGTATGTTTACCACATCCGTGCAGTTGCCGAGCGGGGCTACGCAACAGCAGACGCTGAAAGTGGTGCAGAAAGTCGAAGACTATTTCTTCACCCACGAGAAAGCGAATGTCGAGTCGGTGTTTGCCACCGTCGGTTCCGGCCCCGGTGGTAACGGGCAGAACGTGGCGCGTTTGTTTATCCGCCTGAAAGACTGGGAAGCCCGCGATCCGAACAGTGGTAGCGCCTTTGCCATTATCGAACGCGCCACCAAAGCGTTTAGCCGCATCAGTGAAGCCCGCGTTTTCGCCAGCAGCCCGCCCGCTATCAGTGGCATGGGAAGTTCGGCCGGTTTCGATATGGAATTGCAGGATCATGCCGGTGCAGGGCACGACGCTCTGATGGCGGCCCGCGATCGCCTGATTGAGATGGCGACGAAAGATCCGGCGCTGACCCGCGTTCGCCATAACGGTCTTGATGACAGCGCACAGCTGCAAATCGATATCGATCAGCGCAAAGCGCAGGCGCTGGGCGTGTCGATTGATGATATTAACAACACGCTGAAAACCGCCTGGGGCTCCAGCTATGTGAATGACTTTATGGATCGCGGACGCGTGAAAAAGGTCTACGTACAAGCGGCGGCGAAATACCGCATGCTGCCGGACGATATCAACCTCTGGTATGTGCGAAATAGCAGCGGTGGAATGGTGCCGTTCTCCGCGTTTGCCACCTCGCGCTGGGAAACCGGCTCGCCGCGCCTTGAACGCTACAACGGTTATGCCGCAGTCGAGATTGTCGGCGAATCCGCACCCGGCGTCAGCACCGGTACGGCGATGGATGTGATGGAGAAACTGGTTAGTCAGTTGCCTACTGGCTTTGGTCTGGAGTGGACCGCCATGTCCTACCAGGAACGCCTTTCCGGTGCGCAGGCACCGGCGTTATATGCGGTTTCCCTGTTGGTGGTGTTCCTGTGCCTCGCGGCACTGTATGAGAGCTGGTCGGTGCCGTTCTCGGTGATGCTGGTGGTGCCGCTTGGCGTGATTGGCGCGTTGCTGGCGACCTGGATGCGCGGGCTGGAGAACGATGTCTACTTCCAGGTCGGGTTGTTAACAGTAATAGGCCTGTCGGCGAAAAACGCGATACTCATCGTCGAATTTGCCAACGACATGAATGCCAAAGGCGAAGATCTGCTGGTCTCCACGCTGCATGCCTGCCGTCAGCGTTTACGGCCGATTCTGATGACCTCGCTGGCGTTCGTTTTCGGTGTGCTGCCAATGGCAACCAGCACCGGCGCTGGCTCCGGCAGCCAGCATGCCGTGGGTACCGGTGTGATGGGCGGGATGATTTCCGCGACCGTGCTGGCAATCTTCTTCGTGCCGCTGTTCTTCGTGCTGGTGCGCCGCCGTTTCCCGCTCAAAGCGCGCGCGCAGTAATGTCTGCATAACAAAAAGGCGACCAGTTGGTCGCCTTTTTCATGTGTTGGTTCACATTGTTATTTATCAAGCCGTCACTGCTTAATCGTTCGTCTGGAAATTATTTACGAAGCATGCCTTCGATAAAGTCTTTCCAGTTCCCCAGTTCATGTTCAATCATAACTACCTCTCTTATTATTCTGGCAATTCTACTCAAACCCGTAACAGCATTGAAGAGACGTTAATCAATTGCTTCAATTGTTATTAGCGGGGTACTTTTAATGCTTGCAATAACTATGAGCCGATGTCATGTCATTTAATGTGAATAACGGCAATATTCCATAAAAACTTTAGGGCCAAATGAAATGACGATCACATTGTTCGATAAATCAGCAATTGAAGCGGTGGACTGGCTGGCGTTAACGGCGCTTATTGCCGCAGGCGGTCTCAATCAGCGCGACCCGCTACAGGTCGAGCAAGCGTGGCGCAACAGTACCTTCTGCTGGTTCGGCTACCATAACGGAGAACTGGTCGCCACGGCGCGTGCTATCAGCGATCTGACATGGGCCAGCTATGTTGCGGATATTGTGGTCGCGCCAGAAATGCAGGGCCGCGGTTATGGAAAACAGCTAATGTCTGACATTGTCAGAACATTATTACCGTTCGGCAAAACCTTTATTTATTCCGTACCGGAAAAGACAGGATTTTATCAACAATATGGTTTCCGTTTTTTAACCACAGGCATGGTATGCGCAACACCTGAAAGTTTATTCAAACTGGAACAGAGTGGTTATATCCGCTGACATTTGCTTATCAGACAAATCACAGGCAAATTAAAATACATCGTTCTAATTTCTTGCACAAATAACCAAAAATGAGACAAAAGGATTCACCATGATCACCATGTACGGCATCAAAAACTGCGACACCATCAAAAAAGCGCGCCGCTGGCTCGAAACGCAACACGTGGAATACCGTTTCCACGATTACCGCGCAGACGGTATTCATGCAGATTTACTGCGTACATTTGTGGATGAACTCGGCTGGGAAGCGCTGTTAAACACGCGTGGCACCACCTGGCGCCAGCTGGATGAATCCCGCCGTGCAACCATTACCAATGATGATGCTGCCATCGCGTTGATGCTTGAAATGCCTGCAATTATCAAACGCCCATTGCTCTGTGCGCCGGGTAAGCCTATGCTGCTGGGTTTCAATGAATCCAGTTATGAGAAGTTTATTAACGAGGTGTAGTTTATGTCGTGCCCGGTTATTGAGCTGACACAGCAGCTTATTCGTCGCCCTTCTCTGAGTCCCAATGATGCAGGATGCCAGGCGTTGATGATTGAACGCCTGCGCGCTATCGGTTTTACCATTGAGCCGATGGATTTTGGCGACACGCAAAACTTCTGGGCATGGCGCGGACAAGGCGAAACGCTGGCCTTCGCTGGCCATACGGATGTAGTGCCAGCGGGCGATGCCGACCGCTGGATCAACCCACCTTTTGAACCGACCATCCGCGACGGTATGCTGTTTGGCCGCGGCGCGGCAGACATGAAAGGTTCGCTGGCGGCGATGGTCGTCGCCGCCGAGCGTTTTGTCGCGCAGCATCCACAGCATAAAGGCCGCCTGGCATTTCTCATCACCTCTGACGAAGAGGCCAGCGCGACCAACGGCACCGTCAAAGTGGTCGACGCGCTGATGGCGCGTAACGAACGGCTGGATTACTGCCTGGTCGGTGAGCCTTCCAGTACGGAAGTGGTGGGCGATGTGGTAAAAAACGGCCGCCGTGGCTCGATGACCTGCAACCTGACCATTCACGGTGTTCAGGGGCACGTTGCCTATCCGCACCTGGCGGATAACCCGGTGCACCGCGCCGCGCCAATGCTCAATGAGCTGGTGGCGATCCAGTGGGATCACGGCAACGAATATTTCCCGCCGACCAGCATGCAGATTGCCAATATCAAAGCCGGAACCGGTAGCAACAACGTTATCCCGGGCAATCTGTTTGTACAGTTCAACTTCCGCTTTAGCACCGAACTGACCGACGAGATGATCAAAGCCCAGGTGTTGGCGCTGCTGGATAAACATCAGTTGCGTTACAGTGTGGAGTGGTGGGTTTCCGGGCAGCCGTTCCTGACGGGACGCGGCAAACTGGTGGATGCGGTGGTCAATGCCATTGAGCACTATAATGAGATCAAACCGCAGTTGTTAACCACTGGCGGCACGTCAGATGGCCGTTTTATTGCGCGTATGGGCGCACAAGTGGTTGAACTTGGGCCGGTGAACGCCACCATTCACAAGATCAACGAATGTGTGAATGCGGCGGATTTGCAACTGCTTGCCCGTATGTATCAACGCATTATGGAACAACTCATCGCCTGATGGCCTGGAGGATGACATGGATTGGCTGGCAAAATATTGGTGGATTCTGGTACTGGTGTTTTTACTTGGCGTACTGATTAATGTGATCAAAGACCTGAGCCGGGTCGATCACAAAAAATTCCTCGCTAACAAGCCGGATCTGCCGCCTCATCGTGATTTCAACGACAAGTGGGACGACGATGACGACTGGCCGAAACAGGATCAGCCGAAAAAATAAGCCTCACATTATTCACCCCCTTTCGGGGGTGAATGCTCTACTCATAAAAACTCGATAATATCGTCGTCATTCGGCTTGCCGCCGCTTAACGCTTCATCGAAATAGTGCTTCGGCACGGTGTAGCGCAAATGTTCGAGCGCCAGCTCAATGCTGCGATCATCAATGGCGTGGCCCAAATCCTCCACAATATCCAGCGTGATATCGCCGCCTAACGTTTGCACCGCTTCCTGCGCTTTCACCGCCCAGGCCAGATCGATAACCCGATCTTCACCGCCGTGAATCAGGTGAATGGTTTGCGCCGCAGAAACCGCCTGCGGCAACGTGGCATAACGGCCATTGAAGGCAATCACTCGCGAGGCCAGATCCGGCTGCGCTTTCAGCCCTTCCAGCGCCATAATCGCCCCTTGCGAAAAGCCAATTAAAGCCGTGGCTAACGCGTTTACACCGCTTTGCTGCTGCCAGTAGCGTACAACATCAATAAATTGCGGCATGACAGCGTCGATACGTTGCTGACGATTTTCTTCCGTCACGCCTGCTACGGAAAACCACTGGCGGGCCGGTGGTGCGCCGCAGGCTTCCACGCCGCCAATACTGACGATCAGCGCCTCGGGAAAGTGCGGTGCAAACCAGCTACCGATCTGCCCCATGGAGACCGGGTTATCGCCAACGCCATGAAACAACAGCAGTAATTGTTTGGCCGGGGATGGCGGACTTTGCACAACGAAATGGTCATGTTTCATGGTTGTCTCCTTAAATCGTTGAGTGCAGTTTACGCCCGGGAGCCATAATGACCATGCCATTTAACTGAATGAGTTAGTTAAAAAAATTGCAGTTTCTGCACCTGTGTTTTCAGATTGAGCGCGCGATCAGCATCCAGGTGCAAGAGCGCCTGTTCACACTCCTGGCGCTGACGCGCCAGCAGCGCTTTACGCCCGCTCAGCGATAAACGCTGGCATAACGCCTGTTCGCTTTCGCCATCGCTTACCTTTCCCCGCAATGCCGACAATGGCAAATCCGTGTGCGCCAGCAATCGGCATAACGCGCCAAAAGCTGCTGAAAGTGGTCGATGCGCAAAAGCAAAACCAGCCAGCTCCAGCCAGTCCTCTTCACTAAGCGTAGTCGACTGAACAACAGGCAGAGATAACGTTTCCTCGCGCCAGTCGGCAAGCCAGGGCAGATCGCGCGCCAGGCGTGTCTGTTCCCGCGCCAGCAGCGCTTCGCCAGCCGCCGTCAGCGGGATGATCGCCATGGCGGTAAAACAGCCGCTACTCGCTTCGCGATGACTACCAAGGCGCACCAGTGAAAAACCGCAGCGCTGCCAGAAGCGCCATAATTCTGGGGTATAACCAAAACTGACGGAGAGGTAATCACAATCCGTTGTTTGTGCCCGCGCATGGGCGATGAGCGTAGTGCCAATCCCTGTACGCTGGCAAAAAGGATGCACAGCAATGCGGCTGATGCGCCGCCCGCGCAATGTTGCCGCCAGCGGGCTACCGCCGTGGGCGGCCAGCGATTGCGCGACCAGATTACCGCGCGGGCGGCGAAAACCCGCCCACACCGCCTGGCTAAGATCGGCACTTAACCCACCCTCTTCCACCAGCCAGAGCGCGGCAACCGCCGTTTGTGCCCGGCAAGCCTGCCAGAAATGCTGCCCTGGCGCATCCATCATGCGTCGCAGATCAAGCGGTGACGTGCGGTAATGGGCGCTCGCCAGCAGACGATAAATCGCCGCCGGGATCGCCGGTGACTCCTGCCAGGCCTGCGCCGGTAACGGCTGCATGGTGATGTCACCTGTCGGCGGCTCAACGACTGGTTCATCGTCAAACAGCAACTGGGCGTTTATCACCTGCTCCAGCGGGCAGCCCTGCGCCCAGCGTAGCGGTGTGGAGAGCGTGTAATGACGTAACTGCGGAAACCCGGCGCAGAACTTCAGCAAAAACCCCTGCCCGGTGCCTTCGTAACCCTGTACGGTGGTGGTGAGCAATACACGGGGGAAAGCGGAAACCAGCGCCTGCAGCAGCGGACCAGGAATGGCAGCGGCTTCATCCACCACCAGCCAGCCAGAGTGCGCTCCCTGCGCGGTTATCTGCTGGAGCAACGCATCCGGGGCGATAAAGCTGAACCGTTCCCCGGCGTATTGCGCCAGCACATCGGTGGCAGCGCGCGCAGGTGCGGTGACCGTGACAGGCCCAGATGCGCGGGCAATATGCATTCCTGCCAGCGCCGATTTACCTCGCCCGCGTGGCGCCGTCACCACCGCGACACCTGGAGGCATGTGCTGAAGTTGCGCAAGGATCTGCGCCTGCTCATGCTCGGGTGCGCCGGTTGCCGTGTGCCACTCAGGCCGGGGAGAAAAGTCAGGAAGAGAGAAAGGTGACGTTTGCTGCCACACCACGGTTTGTGGATCGCTCTGGAGTGTACGGCAAAAGTGAGCAACAAAAACCGGGGTCGGAATCGGCTCGGCGGTATCGCTCCAGCGCAGGCTGTCAGCATCCGGCTGCTGCGGCCACAGCGCGAACGGCGGTGTGAGTAACACCAGCCAGCTCCCGGCCGTGAGCGTCCCGCCAAGCGCGGCAAAGGCGGCGACATCAAATCCTTCACGCGCATCGAACACCGCATGACGGAATTCCCGCCCGAGCAAAGTCGTTAATGCGCGAGGGTGAATGTGTTGTGGCCAGCCGCTTTTTCCACCAACCCACAGCCAGTCGCCGGGAAGCGAGTCGCGCAGCGTGCTCGCCTGCGTTTCACTCCAGGCCGGCGCACCGGCAATCACCAGCAAGCGACGGATCCCTTCCTGCGCCATGCGGGCGCTCAGTTCACTCAGTTGTTGTATCACGAGGTAATTACAACTGCCCGCTGAAAGTATTACACTGAGCCGGATCGCCGCTGTCCATTCCGCGTTTGAACCAGGTGTAACGCTGCACCGAGGTGCCATGCGTAAAGCTATCCGGGAATGCGACGCCCTGGCTGCGCTGTTGTAAGCGATCATCACCAATGGCTTGTGCGGCGTTTAACGCCTCCTCGACATCGCCCGGTTCCAGCACGCCCTGCTGTTCCATGCTGTGGCCCCAGACACCCGCATAACAATCGGCCTGCAACTCCATGCGCACTGACAGGGCATTCGCCTGCTGTTTGCTAGCGTTTTGCTGCAGGCCGCGCACTTTAGCTTCCGTTCCCAGAAGTTTTTGCACGTGATGACCGACTTCATGCGCGATCACGTAGCCCTGAGCGAAATCGCCCCCCGCGCCAAGCTTGTTTTTCATCTCGTCGTAGAAAGAGAGATCGATATAAATTTTGCTGTCTGTCGGGCAGTAAAACGGCCCCATGATGGATTGCCCGGTACCGCAACCGGTATGGGTGCTGCCACGGTACATCACCAGCGTCGGCTGTTGATAATGTTGCCCCATTTTTTCAAACAGCTGGCCCCAGGTCTCTTCGGTGGTAGCGAAAATGACGCGGGTAAAATGCGCAGACTCATCCTCGTGCGGGTTCACGGCGCGCTGTTGTTGCGTGGGTGGGCTAACCGGTTGCCCGGTGAGTAAACTGGTGAGATCAACACCGTAATAGCTCGCGACGATCACCACAAACAGCAGGATTATCCCGCCCTTGCCACCCGGTAAACGAAACCCCGGCCCGCGCATCGACGGCCCACCCGACTCATTACGTCGGTCTTCTACGTTGTCACTCTCTCGACGGCCTTGCCAGCGCATAACTACCTCACTATCCCAATGATGGACTCAGTGTATATATGATCGTAGGCGCAGAGGGAAGGATTAGCACAGGAAAAAAGTGAGGAAATCCGGAGGATGCAGACACCCTCCGGAAGTCATGCGGGTGAAGTCAGTCCAGTTTCACGCCAAGACGGTGCGCCACGGCTTCATAGGCTTCAATCAGGCCGCCAAGGCTCTGACGGAAACGGTCTTTGTCCATTTTATCCAGCGTCTCTTTATCCCACAGACGGCTGCCGTCCGGGGAGAACTCGTCGCCAAGCACCACTTCGCCTTTAAACAGGCCAAATTCCAGCTTGAAGTCGACGAGGATCAAACCGGCGTCATCAAACAGTTTGCTCAGCACGTCGTTGGCTTTGTAGGTCAGCTCTTTCATACGCGCCAGATTTTCTTTATTCACCCAGCCGAAGGTTTCGCAGTAGGACTCGTTCACCATCGGATCGTGCATCGCATCGTTTTTGAGGAACATATCGAACAGCGGCGGATTCAGTTCAATACCCTCTTCAATGCCCAGACGTTTCACCAGCGAGCCTGCCGCACGGTTACGAATAACGCACTCTACCGGCACCATATCCAGCTTTTTCACCAGACATTCGGTATCAGAAAGCAGCGCTTCCATCTGGGTCGGGATGCCCGCTTCTTGCAGCTTAGTCATAATGAAATGGTTGAACTTGTTGTTCACCATACCTTTACGATCGAACTGTTCAATGCGCGCGCCATCCCCTGCTGACGTATCGTTACGGAATTCGAGCACCAACAGGTCCGGGTTTTCCGTACTGTACACGGTCTTCGCTTTGCCGCGATACAACTCAGCTTGCTTTTGCATCTTCATTACTCCAGGTGTGATTACAAGGCTAATTTGGCTATTTTACGCTGACGCACACGTTTGCGTCACCATAATAAAAAAAGGCCGGAAGATCCGGCCCTGAGGATTATCGGTTAAACGCCGCCTGGAAGGCTGCGACTAACGCGTCGTTCTGCGATTGTGTCAGCGTGTGACCTTTCGGATCGATGAACTGAAGGCTGCTGCGGTTATCCAGATCGCCGACCTGCAGTTTATAGTCGCCGGAGGCCAGACCCGGATCGCGCGCGCCCAGTTCCTGCCAGCTGCTGTCAGACAGCGGCTTGTAGGTCACGGCAATACTGCCCGTTGAGCGGGTGCTGTCGGTCACTTTCATGCCCACTTTTTCCAGCACGGACGGCAGGCGCTGCCACACCACGTTAAACGGACCACGTACCACCAGCATCGGCAGACCGGTATCATCGGCAGCGCTCTGGACATTCAGCGTAGAAACGCTGCGGTTTTCCGCCGCCGTTTGCGCGTCAGTTGCGGTTTTATCCAGACCAGAGGAGATTACGTTCAACATTTCGGTGCTGTAACGCTGCAGCGACGCGGCATCTGCTACCGGTTTGCCCGCTTGTTCCAGGTTCACCAGCTTGACGATGACCGCCTGCTGATAACCCTGCGGTTTTACCGAGATTTGATAACGACCGCGATACTGCTGATCTTCATCCAGACGGTTCCAGTCAACCCAACCGGTGGTCAGGGTCTGCGTGGCATCGTCACGTTTGTCGATGCTGTAGTTTTTCCCCTGAAGAATGCTGACGACCTGCGGCCACAGCGTGCTGTTGCGGCCGTTTTCGACCATCAACGTCGCGGTGTCACCGGTAAACTGGGTGCGCGCACCGCTCACCAGCGCCAGCGGCTGAGCTGGCGGACGAATGTCCAGCGCTTTACCTACCGCGCCGCTGCCGTTAGCAACAGGAATGGTGTAATCACCGTTTTGCACCGGGAGGATCATCCCTGCGGGCGCGTGAAGTTCAGCAAGCGGAGCCGCATCCAGATAGGATTCGTCACCGCTAACCTGACGCTTATAACGTGAATCGGAACTACAGGCGGCGAGTAACATCACAAGTGAAACACCCGCTACCTTCGCCAGGCGCGACTTCTGTACTGAGTAAGCCATCAAATCTCCCTAAACTTTACAGCAGACCGGCATGCTTAAGCGCAGTGCGGACAACGTCACGACCATGGTCGGTAATTGGCGTCATCGGCAGACGCAGCGTGTCGGTTGCTACAAGCCCCAACTCCATACATGCCCATTTGACCGGGATCGGATTGGGTTCGACAAATAGTTTGTTGTGTAACGGCATCAAACGCTGGTTGATCACGCGTGCTTCGGCGTAATTCCCCTCGGCCGCCAGATTGCACATGTCGGCCATATCGCGCGCCGCCACGTTGCTGGTCACGGAAATCACACCGTCACCGCCGAGCTGCATAAAGTCCAGCGCGGTGGCATCGTCGCCGCTCAACAGGATAAAGTCGTCTGAAACCAGCTCTTTGATCTGGTGAACACGACTTAAGTTCCCGGTCGCTTCCTTAATACCGATAATATTTTTAATTTTCGCCAGGCGACCAACGGTTTCCGGCAACATATCGCAGCCGGTACGCGACGGCACATTATACAGAATTTGCGGCAGGTCAGTATGTTCGGCGATGGCTTTAAAATGCTGGAACAGCCCTTCCTGAGTCGGGCGGTTGTAGTAAGGCGTAACGGTCAGGCAACCCACTACGCCGCTGTCGTTGAAACACTGGGTCAGGCTGATGGCTTCTGCGGTAGCGTTCGCGCCCGTCCCGGCAATCACAGGGATGCGCCCGTCGGCCAGTTCAACCGTCATCTTCACCACGTCGGCATGTTCATCATGGCTCAGCGTGGCGGATTCACCGGTAGTCCCTACCGAAACGATCGCCGTGGTTCCGTTGGCGACATGGTAATCAATCAGTTTTTTCAGGCTTGACCGGCAGACTTTACCTTGCGAATCCATCGGCGTGATAAGCGCGACAATACTTCCCGTGAACATGGGCCATCCTCTGTGCGAACAAGATTCTCAATGGTACGTGCGGTGCCGTCAGAAAAGCAAGAGACCTGAGGCCCTGTGGCGGTTGTATGCCGGTTTTTTTTATGCTTTCCTTATGATTACCTCACGTTTGACAGGAAGCTCAGGTTTGACAACCTCATCACAACACTTTTTGGTTATCACTGCGCTGGGGGCCGACAGGCCTGGCATTGTGAACACGATCACACGCCACGTCAGCAGCTGCGGCTGTAATATCGAAGACAGCCGCCTGGCGATGCTGGGGGAAGAGTTCACGTTTATAATGCTGCTTTCGGGTTCGTGGAACGCCATCACCCTTATCGAATCGACATTGCCACTGAAAGGTGCCGAACTGGATTTGCTGATTGTGATGAAACGTACCGATGCCCGTCCGCGTCCTGATATGCCAGCCACCGTGTGGGTGCAGGTTGAAGTCCCCGATTCGCCCCACCTGATTGAGCGTTTCACTGCGCTTTTCGACGCACATGACATGAATATTGCGGAGTTAGTCTCCCGTACACAGCCCGGCAATCTTACCGTTGCGCCAACGTTATTTATCCAGATAACCGCTCATAGCCCGGCGTCACAGGACGCGTCAAATATTGAGCAGGCGTTCAAAGCCCTATGTACAGAATTGAACGCGCAAGGCAGTATAAACATCGTCAACTATTCCCAGCATGATGAACAGGATGGAGTTAAGTAATGAATCCACTGAAAGCCGGTGATATCGCACCGAAATTTAGCTTGCCCGATCAAGACGGTGAACAAGTAAATTTGGCCGACTTCCAGGGACAGCGTGTTCTGGTCTATTTCTACCCGAAAGCCATGACACCAGGCTGTACTGTCCAGGCCTGTGGCCTGCGCGATAACATGGATGAGTTAAAGAAAGCGGGCGTGGAAGTGCTGGGTATCAGCACCGACAAGCCAGAGAAACTTTCCCGCTTTGCCGAAAAAGAGCTGCTCAACTTTACGCTGCTCTCTGATGAAGACCACCAGGTCTGCGAGCAGTTTGGCGTCTGGGGTGAAAAAACCTTTATGGGCAAAACCTACGACGGCATCCACCGTATCAGCTTCCTGATCGACGCTGACGGTAAAGTTGAACATGTATTTGATGACTTCAAAACCAGCAATCACCACGACATCGTGGTTAACTGGCTGAAAGAGAACGCCTGACAGTCACGCCCTTTTCTCAGGGCGGCCCAATCGGGTACGCCCTTTCCTTTGCCTTCCCCCGCAAATATTTGACCGCGATCACACTTCACACCGCGATGTCGACACTTGTGCCGACAGGTTAATTTTCGCTCTACGCTGACCATCACTTTTGTTCGTCCCTCCTGTTCCATAAACACACAACTATTTGAAATTTAGTAATTTATAACTTTGGCACAGCTTATGCTAAAGCAGGCTCAATGTTTTTACCTCGATTCCAGGGAGCCGAAATGAACCGCTTTGTGATTGCCGATCCCGAGTGGTGTATAGGATGCAATACCTGCCTTGCCGCCTGCTCGGATGTGCATAAAAGCCAGGGACTGCAGCACCATCCCCGGCTGACACTCGTGCGCACACCCAGCAAAACCGCGCCGATACTGTGCCGCCACTGTGACGACGCGCCGTGCAAACAGGTATGTCCGGTCAATGCCATTTCGTTTCGGGATGATGCCGTTTATCTCAACGAAACGCTGTGTATTGGCTGCAAACTGTGCGGGCTGGTGTGTCCGTTCGGGGCGATCACGCCCGCCGGTAGTCGCCCGCTCAATATCCCCGCCCGTTACGAGCACCACATTGCCGAAGAACAGCTGCGCGATGTGCCCGGCAGCGCGCCCAACGATCACCCCTTTTTACGCTGGAATGCGGGGGTGCAAACCATCGCGGTGAAGTGCGATCTCTGCGACTTTCTGCCTGAAGGCCCAGCCTGTGTCCGGGCTTGCCCCACACACGCGTTGCACCTGGAAACCGAAACCACACTGCATAAACAGCTCAAGGCTCGTCGGGAGCTGGCCGCGCTGAGTTCAACCGATGTGACGTTTCCTCCTCTTCCCTCTTCGCCGGAGCAACGCTAATGGATGCCCTGCAATTATTGATGTGGTCAATCGTGGTGTATGTCGCCGGCGGCTGCTTTTCGTTGTTGCTTGCCCGCAGGCAGGAACTGGCGATCAACGTCGCCGGGATCGCCGCCATGCTTGGCGGCGTGATGGGGATTGCCAGCGCGGTGACGGCGTTACACGGCGGAGTGCCGCTGAGTTTTCAGGCTATCGGCCCGTTTGATTTCGCCCATTTCGTGGTGCGCATGGATAACCTGAGCGCGTTTATGGTGCTGGTCATCTCATTGCTGGTCACGCTGTGCGGGCTCTACTCACTGGCCTATGTGCGGGAATACATCGGCAAAGGTGCCGGGGCGATGGGCTTTTTTATGAACCTGTTTATCGCCTCGATGGTAGGGCTTGTGGTGATGGATAACGCGTTCTGGTTCATCGTGCTGTTTGAAATGATGTCCCTCGCCTCGTGGTTTTTGGTTATCACTGACCAGGATGACGAGTCGATCCGCGCCGGGATGCTCTATTTCTTTATCGCCCACGCCGGATCGGTACTGATCATGATCGCCTTCTTCCTGATGTGGCGCCAGAGCGGCAGCCTCGATTTCGCCAGTTTCCGCACGCTCACGCTGGAGCCGGGCACCGCGTCGGCGGTCTTCCTGCTGGCCTTCTTCGGTTTTGGTGCCAAAGCCGGGATGTTGCCGCTGCATAGCTGGTTGCCGCGCGCCCACCCGGCTGCGCCGTCGCACGCGTCAGCGCTGATGTCCGGCGTGATGGTGAAAATCGGTATCTTCGGCATTATCAAAGTCGGTATCGACCTGCTCGGTCACAGCGGCATTCCGTTGTGGTGGGGCGTGGTGGTGCTGGCGTTTGGCGCAGTGTCGTCGGTGCTTGGCGTGCTGTATGCGCTGGCAGAACACGACATCAAACGCCTGCTGGCGTGGCACACCGTTGAGAACATCGGCATCATTTTGCTGGGCGTCGGCGTCGGCATGGCGGGCATCGCCTTACATCAGCCAGTGATTGCCGCTGTCGGCCTGCTCGGTGCGTTGTTCCATCTCCTTAACCACGCGCTATTTAAAGGCCTGCTGTTTCTGGGCGCAGGCGCAATCATCTTTCGTCTGCATACCCGCGATATGGAAAAAATGGGGGCGCTCGGCAAACGGATGCCGTGGACAGCCGGCGCGTTTCTGGTGGGCTGCCTCGCCATTTCCGCGATGCCGCCGCTGAACGGCTTTATCAGCGAGTGGTACACCTATCAGTCGCTGTTCTCCCTCACCCGTATCGACGCCATTATCCCGCGCCTCGCCGGCCCCATTGCCATCGTGATGCTGGCGATCACCGGTGCGCTGGCGGCAATGTGTTTTGTGAAAGTTTACGGTGTCAGTTTTTGCGGCAATGCCCGCAGTGAAAAAGCCGACCACGCACGCGAAGTGCCGTGGCCAATGGTTGCCGCCATGTCCGTGCTGGCGCTGCTGTGCGTGGTGCTCGGCGTGGGCGCAAGCTGGGTGGCTCCGCAGTTAATGCATATCGCGCTGAGCTTAACGCCACCCGCCGCGCTTGCCGCCGCCGAAGGCGCAACGCTTATCCCCGGTGATGCGCAGCAAGCGATGCTGACACCTTCTACCGTGTTCCTGCTGTTACTGCTTTTGCCCCTGCTGCCCGGTGTGCTGTGGTTCCTCAACCGCCAGACGCGCGGCGCGTTTCGCCGCAGCGGCGATGCCTGGGCCTGCGGCTACGCGTGGGAAAAAGGCATGGCTCCCTCCGCAGGCAGCTTTACCCAGCCATTACGTGTGATGTTTGGCCCGCTTTACCAGCTGCGTAAACAGCTCGATCCGGCTCAACCTTTACAACGCAGCCTGGGCGGTATTACGCAGGCGGCAACGCGCACGGAGCCGTTCTGGGACGAGAAAATCATTCGCCCGCTGGTAGGCGCGACGCAGCGCGTGGCCCGCGTGGTGCAGTACCTGCAAAGCGGCGATTTCCGGCTCTACTGCCTGTATGTGATTGCCGCGCTGGTGATCCTGCTGCTGACGATCGCGCTGTGAGGAGGAAACAACAATGTTAGAACAGACTTCTACGTGGTCACTCGGCTTATTTGCCCTCTGCCAGGCAGCCCTATTACTGGCGCTTACGCCGCTGTTTACCGGGGTTTCCCGGCAAATCCGCGCCCGCATGCACTCACGAAAAGGGCCAGGGATCTGGCAGGATTACCGCGACTTACAAAAGCTGCTGAAACGCCAGGCTGTCGCACCGGCGTCCTCTGGCCTGATGTTTCGCGCCATGCCGTGGGTGTTGCTTAGCAGCATGCTGCTGGTGGCGATGACGCTGCCGCTGTTTATCCGCACCGCGCCGTTTGCCGGGGCGGGCGATTTAATCACCCTGATTTATCTCTTTGCCCTGTTCCGTTTCTTCTTTGCCCTTTCCGGGCTGGATACCGGCAGCCCGTTTTCCGGCCTCGGCGCCAGCCGCGAGCTGACGCTGGGGATTCTGGTGGAGCCGATGCTGATCCTTTCGCTGCTGGTGCTGGCGTTACTGGCGGGCTCCACGCAAATCAGCGCCATCAGCAACACGCTGGCGGCAGGCTGGATGTCACCGGTCGCCACGTTTTTAGCGCTGCTAGCCTGCGGGTTCGCCTGTTTTATTGAGATGGGCAAAATCCCGTTCGACGTGGCGGAAGCGGAGCAGGAGTTGCAGGAAGGCCCGCTGACCGAATACTCCGGCGCGGATCTGGCGCTGGTGAAATGGGGCGTCGGCCTGAAACAGGTCGTAATGGCTTCGCTGTTGCTGGCGCTGTTTTTCCCCTTCGGCAATGCCGTCACGCTCAGCGTGGGCGCGATGGCGCTGTCGCTGGTGATCACACTGCTGAAACTGCTGGTGTTGTTTGTGCTGGCCTCGGTGGTGGAAAACTCGCTGGCGCGCGGGCGCTTTTTGCTGACGCACCGCCTGACCTGGCTCGGCTTCAGTCTGGCTGCGCTGTCCTATGTCCTCTGGTTAACCGGTTTGTAAGGAGCGCGGAAAAATAATGGAAACTCTTGCTCTGACGACGCTGCTGCTGCCCTTTATCGGCGCGCTGGTCGTCTCGCTTTGCCCCCGGAAAACCGCGCCGCAGCTTGCCACGCTCTTCGCGCTTCTGGCAACGTTTGCCACCGTGCTGCTGGCATGGCGTTTTTACCAGGCGGGTAGTGAAACCGCGGATATGCCGCTGCTGGCGGCGGGTCAGGTGGTGCTGTTTGGTCTGTTAGTCGACCGCATCAGCACCCTGATTCTGTTTGCGGTGGTGTTTCTTGGCCTGCTGGTGGCGCTCTATTCAACCGGTTACCTGACGCGCAGCAACCGCGAACATCCGCATGACGGCAGCAACCGTTATTACGCGTTCCTGCTGGTGTTTATCGGCGCGATGTCCGGGTTAGTGCTCTCCTCCACGCTGCTCGGACAGCTGCTGTTTTTCGAGATCACCGGCGGTTGTTCCTGGGCGCTGATTAGCTATTACCAGAGCGAAAAATCACAGCGTGCGGCAATGAAAGCGCTGCTTATCACGCACGTCGGTTCGCTGGGGCTTTATCTGGCAGCAGCCACGCTGTTTTTGCATACCCACACTTTTGCCCTGAGCGCCATCAGTCAACTACAAGGCCCGGCAGCCTATCTGGTTTATGGCGGCATTCTGTTTGCCGCGTGGGGCAAATCCGCACAGTTGCCTTTACAAGCCTGGTTACCGGATGCGATGGAAGCGCCAACCCCGGTGAGTGCTTACTTACACGCCGCGTCAATGGTGAAAGTCGGCGTCTACATTTTTGCCCGCGCCATCGCCGAAGGCGGACAGGTCCCCCACACCATCAGCTGGATTGGCGTGGGCATGGCGACGTTAACGCTGGTGTATGGCTTTTTGATGTACCTGCCGCAAAAAGATATGAAACGGCTGCTGGCCTGGTCGACCATTTCGCAGCTGGCGTGGATTTTCCTTGCCCTGTCGCTGTCGACCTTCGGCTCGCCGCTGGCCTTCAAAGCGGGGATTGCTTACATCTTCAACCACGCCTTTGCCAAGAGCCTGTTTTTCCTCGTGGCGGGCGCACTCAGCTACAGCTGCGGTACGCGTCTGTTGCCGCGCTTGCGCGGGGTAATGAAGACATTGCCACTGGCGGGCATTGGCTTTTGCGTTGCCGCGTTAGCCATCACTGGCGTGCCGCCGTTTAACGGTTTCTTCAGTAAATTCCCCCTCTTCGCCGCCGGGTTTGCCCTGTCGAATGACGACCCGATTTTGCTGGCGGTGATGATTCTGGCGCTGGTGGAATCCGTCGCCAGCTTCGGCTGGTTTATTTACTGGTTCGGGCGCGTGGTGCCAGGTGAGCCGAGCGAAGACGTGGCGCAGGCCGCACCGCTGCCGTACGCGATGAAACTGGTGCTGGTGATTCTGATTGTGATGTCGCTGTGCTCAAGCGTGATCGCTGCGGCGTGGCTTGGATAAGGGAGTCGATAATGACGGGAACACTGCTTGTTAACAACCTGGCGGGGCTGATGATGTTCACCTCGCTGCTGGTCACCTGCGCCAGACGCTACTCCGTCTCCTGCTGGTTGTATGCCCTGCAATCGCTGGTGCTGGTCTCTATCTTTTTTACCCTGTCGCAGCTGCTGGACGCCGAACAATTGCTGATGTGGTCGTTCAGCGCCTTCTTCACCAAAGTGCTGCTGGTGCCGCTGATCATGGGTTACGCCTTTCGCAAGATGGCGCAATCCGGCGTTGGGGAACGGCTGTTTGGCCCGGCCACGCTGGTGCTGATGGCGGCGGCGATTGTGCTGCTGTGCTGGTTTGTGGTGCGCCCGGTGCAGTTGCCGATGATCGCTCAGCTCAAACCGGCACTCGCCGTGGCGCTCGGCCATTTTCTGCTTGGGCTGTTGTGCATTATCAGCCAGCGCAATATTTTGCGGCAGATCTTCGGCTACTGCCTGATGGAGAACGGCTCGCATCTGGTGCTGGCGCTGCTGGCCTGGCGCGCGCCGGAATTGGTGGAGATTGGCATCGCCACCGACGCCATTTTCGCGGTGATTGTGATGGTGCTGCTGGCACGGAAAATCTGGCGCACCCACGGCACGCTGGATGTCAACACGCTGACGGCGCTGAAGGGGTAACACCATGAGTCATACCTTGATGTTCACGTTGTTACTGCTGACGCCGCTGCTGGTTTCTGCGCTGTGCTTCGCCTGCCGCCTGAGCGGCAATGCGGCGCGCACGCTGGTCACGGTGGTGCATACGCTGGGGATTTCGCTACTGCTGGTTATCGCCCTGTGGACGGTGGCAGAAGCGGTGCGCGAAGGGGAAATTTTCGCCGCCAGCCGCTGGTTGCATATTGACAGCCTGAGCGGGTTGTTTCTGTCGCTGCTGGGCGTCATCGGTTTTATCACCGGCCTCTACTCGATTGGCTATATGCGCCACGAAGTGGATCACGGTGAAATTAGCGTGCCGACGCTCTGTTACTACTACGGCTTTTTCCACCTCTTCCTGTTCACCATGCTGCTGGTGGTCACCAGCAATAACCTGATTGTGATGTGGGCGGCAATCGAAGCCACCACGCTGAGTTCCGCGTTTCTGGTCGGTATTTACGGGCAGCGCTCGTCGCTGGAAGCGGCGTGGAAATACATCATCATCTGTACCGTTGGCGTGGCGTTTGGCCTGTTCGGTACGGTGCTGGTCTACGCCAACGCCGCCAGCTTTATGGCGCAGCCCGACCATGCCATTTTCTGGACCGAAGTGCTGAAAGAGAGCAGCCAGCTCGACCCGACGCTGATGGTGCTGGCGTTTGTGTTTGTGCTGATTGGTTTTGGTACCAAAACAGGGCTGTTCCCGATGCACGCCTGGCTGCCGGATGCGCACAGCGAAGCGCCGAGCCCGGTGAGCGCCCTGCTCTCGGCGGTACTTCTCAACTGCGCACTGCTGGTGTTGATTCGCTACTACATCATTATTTGTCACGCCATCGGTGACAGTTTCCCCAACCGGCTGTTGCTGATTTTTGGTCTGCTGTCGGTGGGCGTCGCCGCCTTCTTCATTCTGGTGCAGCAGGATATGAAACGCCTGCTCGCTTACTCCAGCGTAGAAAACATGGGGCTGGTGGCGGTGGCGCTCGGTATCGGCGGCCCGCTCGGTATTCTGGCGGCGCTGCTGCACACGCTCAACCATAGCCTTGCGAAAACACTGCTGTTCTGCGGTTCCGGCAATGTGCTGCTGAAATACGGCACCCGCAATATGGATGTGGTGTGCGGGATGCTGAAAGTAATGCCGTTTAGCGCCGTACTGCTTGGCGGCGGCGCGCTGGCGCTGGGCGGGATGCCGCCGTTCAATATTTTCCTCAGTGAGTTTATGACCGTCACCGCCGGGCTGGCGGCGGAACACCTCGCCGTCACTATTCTGCTGCTGGTATTGCTGACGCTGGTGCTCGGCGGGCTGGTGCGCATGGTGGCGAAAGTGCTGTTTGCCACGCCGCCGCAGCAGGTGGCAACCGGCGAACTGGGCTGGCTCACCACCGCGCCGATGGTGCTTTTACTGGTGATGATGCTGGTGATGGGTACGCATATTCCTCAGCCCGTCAGCCGGTTACTGGCCAGCGCCGCCACCATCGTGCAGCAAAACAATGATGATCATCCCACGCAGCTTAGCTGGCTGTGGGCCAATTTTGATACCACCGCCGCATCGGCAACGCCGTCGCATCGTCAGGGAGAGTGAAAGTGAGTTATTTAGCCAGCGTGAATCTCCAGCAACCTCGCGGCAACGCCTGTCTTGCTGCATTGAAGGCGCAGTTTCCCGGCGCGGTGCTGGACGAGGAGCGCCAGACCTTCGAACAAGTCACGATAACGGTCAAAATCAACCTGTTGCCGGACATTGTGCACTACCTCTATTACCAGCATGACGGCTGGTTACCGGTGCTGTTTGGCAATGATGAACGCACCCTGAATGGTCATTACGCGGTCTATTACGCGCTGTCGATGGAAGGTGCGGAAAAGTGCTGGATTGTGGTGAAAGCGCTGGTCGATGCTGACACGCGCGAATTCCCGTCGGTGACACCGCGCGTCCCCGCCGCCGTATGGGGCGAACGTGAGATCCGCGATATGTACGGTCTGATCCCGGTCGGCCTGCCGGATCAGCGCCGTCTGGTGCTACCGGATGACTGGCCGGACGATCTGCACCCGCTGCGCAAAGACACCATGGATTACCGCCTGCGTCCGGAGCCGACCAGCGACACGGAAAACTACACCTTTATCAACGATGGCGGCAATTCGGCACGCATTGTGCCGATTGGCCCGCTGCATATCACCTCGGATGAACCGGGGCATTTCCGCTTGTTTGTTGATGGCGAACGGATTGTCGATGCCGATTACCGTCTGTTTTATGTCCATCGCGGCATGGAGAAGCTGGCAGAAACCCGCATGGGCTACAACGAAGTGACGTTCCTGTCGGACAGGGTTTGCGGTATCTGCGGTTTTGCCCATAGCGTGGCTTACACCACCTCGGTGGAAAATGCGCTCGGCATTGTGGTGCCGCAGCGGGCACACACCATTCGTTCGGTACTGCTGGAAGTGGAACGGCTGCACAGCCATCTGCTGAACATCGGCCTTTCCAGCCACTTTGTCGGCTTTGATACCGGTTTTATGCAGTTTTTCCGCATCCGTGAAAAATCGATGACCATGGCTGAGCTGCTCACCGGTTCGCGTAAAACCTACGGTCTGAATCTGATTGGCGGTATCCGCCGCGACATTCTCAAAGAACAGCGCGTCAAAACCATTCAACTGGTGAAAGAGATGCGCGCGGAAGTGGCGCAACTGGTGGATATGCTGCTCTCCACGCCGAACATGGCGCAGCGCACCCAGGGGGTGGGCATTCTTGATCGTCAGGTCGCACGCGATTTCAGCCCGGTCGGGCCGCTGATCCGTGGCAGCGGTTTTGCCCGCGATTTACGTTTCGATCATCCGTACGCCGATTACGGCAACCTGCCGAAAACCCTGTTTACCTGGCCGGATGGCGACGTCTTTTCCCGCGTCATGGTGCGGGTGAAAGAGGTCTTCGATTCGCTGGCAATGATTGAGTTCGCGCTGGATAACCTGCCGGATACGCCGCTGCTGACCGAAGGGTTTAGCTATCAGCCGCACAAGTTCGCCCTTGGCTATGTGGAAGCGCCGCGCGGCGAGGATGTTCACTGGAGCATGCTCGGCGACAACCAGAAACTTTATCGCTGGCGCTGTCGCGCGGCGACCTACGCCAACTGGCCGGTGCTGCGCTATATGCTGCGCGGCAATACCGTTTCCGATGCGCCGCTGATCATCGGCAGCCTCGATCCCTGCTATTCGTGTACCGACCGCGTGACGCTGGTGGATGTGCGCAAGCGTAAATCGACAACCGTGCCCTACAAAGAGATCGAACGTTACGGCATTGAACGTCGCCACTCGCCGCTGAAGTAAGGAAAGAAACGATGCTGAAATTGTTGAAAACCATTCTCAGAGCAGGCGAGCCAACGGTGAAATACCCGTTCGCGCCGCTGGAGGTGTGTCCGGGGTTTCGTGGAAAACCGGAACTGGATCCACAGCAATGCATTGCCTGCGGCGCCTGTACCACCGCCTGCCCGGCGAACGCGCTCACGCTGGAAACGGATGCCGGGGAGAACAGCCGCGTCTGGCAACTGTTCATTGGCCGCTGCATCTACTGCGGGCGCTGCGAAGAGGTGTGCCCGACGCGGGCGATTCGTCTGTCGGAAGAGTTTGAACTGGCGGTCACTAACAAAGCCGATCTCTATGTGCGCGCCACCTTCCGCCTGCAACACTGTCGCGAGTGCGGCGTGCCGTTCGCGCCTGAAAAATCCGTGACGCTGGCGGTGGAACTGCTGGCTCTGAACCAAAACGCACCACACCAGCTGGAGAACCTGCGGGCGCAAGCCTCTCTCTGCCCGGCCTGCCGCCGACGCGCGGCGCTGGAGCATCGCGGCAGTGTGAACGTGCATTATTACCTGAAGGAGCAAGCATGAGTTCCGACCTGAAAGTGCTGAACCAGCATGTCAGCCAGCCGGTGCCGCTCGATGAGTCCGCGCAGAAAATGAAGCAGCTACTGCTGCGCGATATCCAGCGCTCTGCTTACGTTTACCGCGTCGATTGCGGCGGCTGCAACGGATGTGAAATCGAAATTTTTGCCGCCATTACGCCACTGTTTGACGCGGAACGTTTTGGCATCAAAGTGGTGGCGTCGCCGCGCCACGCGGATATTTTGCTGTTTACCGGCGCGGTCACGCGCGCCATGCGCATGCCCGCGCTGCGTGCCTGGGAATCCGCCCCGGATCATAAAATCGCTATCTCCTACGGCGCGTGTGGCGTTGGCGGCGGGATTTTTCACGATCTCTACTGCGTGTGGGGCGGCAGTGACACTATCGTGCCGATTGATGTGTGGATCCCCGGCTGCCCGCCGACGCCAGCGGCGACCATCCACGGTTTCGCGGTGGCGCTTGGCTTGCTGGAGCAAAAGCTGCACGCCGTCTACCATCAACAAGCGGCAGATGAAATCGCCAGCATACGCTGGCCGACGCTGCCGCTCGCTCTGCGGGTAACGATTGAGCGGCTGGCTCGCCAGCTGGCGGGTTATCGCCAGGGACGCGAGATAACCGACCAGCTATTCGCGTTATTAACCGCAGGCGATCCCGCGCAGGCCACGCAGCGGGTAAATCACTGGCTGCAACAGGCGGCGGATCCGCGCCTGACCTCCATCGTGCAGCAACTGATGAACGAGCTGGAGCGCGCCCATGTCTGAGCAGCAAGCGAAAGTGATGTTCTGGATGCTGCGGCAGAAGTTTGTCGATAACAGCGTCGAACTCGAAGAGAAAAGCCGCCAGGTAATGTACTACTCGCTGGCGATTGGCCACCACGTTGGGGTAATCGACTGCCTCAACGTGGCGCTCGAATGCCCGCTTGCTGATTACCAGCACTGGCTGGCGTTGATCGACGACGCCGATGCCAGGCGCAAAATGCAGGGGTTATTAACCTTCGGTGAAATCGTCATTGATGCCAGCCACGTGAATACCCTCGCACTGACGTTCGTGCAGTTATCGAAAACAGCAGAAGAACCCTGGCGGAGCTGGAGCCGCCAGTTGTTGCAACATTTACAGGATATGGCGCATGAACCGGCGATCTACCTGATGGTGCGGCTGCTGCGCTGAATAATTCATCATATAAATGTCACCCCAGTGATTTATACGTGAAGCTTGTAACACTACAAAAATAAGGGGTAATGTACTATTTACGCTCACTATTAAGGGCGACGTATCCATGATCTTACGGCAGTTGCTGGAACAGAATACTCACACTTCGTTACTCCGGGCGTTTATCCCCTTACCGCCCCCTTTCAGCCCGGTCCAGTTTATTGAATTACGCCTGAATAACGCGCACTTCTGGCGCTGCTTTGATGATGGCAGTGCCGAAATCAGCGAGCGTGAATATGGCGGAAAAATCAGCGACAGTTCGCTGCACCTGGTGCTGCTGGCGCAAAGTGATGTGCTGGAGTTGCGTTTTGTTCGCACCGATAACGGCCAGTTTACTGAGCAGGACAACACGATGTTTAGCTGGCTGGCGCGGCTGGCAAGCCAGGTGCTGGAAGATCAGCTTTCCCACATGGCGTTAAATCAGTCGATCGAGACGTTGCGTGAAGAGCGCGACCATGATCGGGTGCTGGTGGATATTACCAACTCGGTGCTCTCGCATCTGGATCTTGACGATCTGATCGCCGATGTTTCGCAGGAGATCCACCGCTTTTTCGGTATCGATAATATCCGCGTGGTGCTGCGCGACACGCTGCACTCCCGCCAGCTCATTTGCCATGCCACCCACTTTCCCAGTTGCCCGCCGGAGACCGAGCGCTTTGCGCTGCGCAGTGATAGCCCGGTGGTGCTGGCGGCGCTCAATGAGAATCAGGGCGCACTGCTACACCAGGCGCAGGATGCGGCGTTATGGCAGCACGATCCCGTATTGCAACAGCTATCGATGCAGGGATTAAACGTGGTGTTTGTTCTGCCGCTGACCTTCAGCCACCACGCGCCTGGCGTGCTGCTGCTGGCGCACCGGGACGCGGCGATTTTCAGTGAGCAAAACTGTCGATTATTGCAGCAAATTGCCGACAGAATTGGCATTGCCGTCGATAATGCCGACGCCTACCGGCAGGTGATTCATTTAAAAGAGAATCTGAACAGCGAAAACCGCAAACTGAATGAGCAGATTGCCTCCAGTCAGAGTTTTGGCGATATCATTTACCAGAGCGATGCGATGCGCGACGTGCTTCAGCAGGTTAATATTGTGGCGCTCAGCGACAGCACGGTGCTAATCCTCGGGGAAACCGGCACCGGCAAAGAGATCATCGCCCGCGCCCTGCACCAGATGAGCCCGCGCAAAGATAAACCGCTGGTGAAAATCAACTGTGCCGCCATTCCCGCCAGCCTGCTGGAAAGCGAGTTGTTTGGTCACGATAAAGGCGCGTTCACTGGGGCGATTAACGCGCATCGCGGGCGTTTTGAGATGGCCGATGAAGGCACGCTGTTCCTGGATGAAATTGGCGATATGCCGCTTGAGCTGCAACCGAAACTGCTGCGGGTGTTGCAGGAGCGCGAAATCGAACGCATCGGCGGCACAAAAACCATTCCGGTTAACGTGCGCGTGATTGCCGCCACCAACCGCGATCTGCGCCAGATGGTAATTGACCGCGAATTCCGTAACGATCTGTTTTACCGTCTGAATGTCTTTCCGCTGGTGCTGCCACCGCTTCGCGAGCGGCCGGACGATATTCCGCTACTGGCGCGTTATTTCACGCAAAAACTGGCACGCCGCCTCAATCGCACTATCGATACCATTCCTGCCGACACCCTCCAGCAACTGATGCGCTACGAGTGGCCCGGTAACGTACGCGAGCTGGAAAACGTCATTGAACGCGCCGTGCTGCTGGCGCGCGATAACACCCTGAACCTGCATCTGCACGCGCAGCCGGTCAGCATGGTGCAGCCTGTCAGCCACGATCCCTTCCCCTTCACGCTGCCAAAAGTGGCGGAGATGATGCGCCCGGAGCCGCCGGAAAATGACGAAGCCGAACGCCAGCAAATTATTCAGGTGCTGCGCGAAACCAACGGCATTGTCGCCGGGCCGCGTGGCGCGGCCGCCAAACTCGGCATGAAACGCACCACCCTGTTATCGCGGATGCAGCGTCTCGGTATCGCCGTGCGCGAAGTGCTCTAACCCCCTTCGGGTTCTGTGAACCCGCTAACGCTCTCTGGTTTGTCGCTGGTATGCGCTATGCATAAGACGGCGGGTGTCTACTATGCATTGAATCAGGAGAATCAAATGGATACCGGCAACGCGTTTGACCTGCGACTTCCTGCGGAAATGGCAAAAGTCGCCGAGCAGTCTGGATTGTATAAAGTCAGCAAACGAAAAGAGCTGTCGTTCTTCCTCGCGATTACTGCGGGCGTGTTTATCTCGATTGCGTTTGTGTTTTACATCACCGTTACCGCCGGGCCTGCGCCCGCGACTGCGCTGGCGAAACTGGCGGGCGGCGTCTGTTTTTCCCTCGGGCTGATTCTGGTGGTGGTCTGCGGGGCGGATCTCTTTACCTCTACTGTGCTGACGGTGATGGCCAAAGCCAGCGGGTTGATTAGCTGGCGACAACTGTTTACCAACTGGGTGATCGTCTATTTCGGCAACCTCGTTGGGGCACTGTTTTTTGTGGCATTGATATGGTTTGGCGGCCAGGCCATGAACAGCAATGGCTTGTGGGGGCTGAATGTGTTGCAAACCGCTGACCATAAAATGCATCACACCTTTATCGAAGCGGTGTGCCTGGGCACGCTGTGCAATTTGATGGTCTGCCTGGCGGTGTGGATGAGTTATTCCGGGCATACATTGACGGACAAAATCATGGCGATGCTGCTACCGATCGGCATGTTTGTCGCCAGCGGCTTTGAGCACAGCATCGCCAATATGTTTTTGCTGCCGCTGGCGGTGATTATTCGTGACTTCTCACCGCAGAGTTTCTGGACGGCGGTACACAGCTCGCCGGATAACTTTCCGGCGCTGACCATCAGCAATGTGATTACCGATAACCTGCTGCCGGTGACGATTGGCAATATTATCGGCGGCGGCGTGCTGGTGGGGGTGACCTACTGGATTATCTATTTGCGTCATCAGAACAACACGCATTGAGGAGAACGCCGGGCGGCAAGCTGGCTGCCGCCCGGCAAGATTACTCTTCTGACACCGGCGGTGAATCCGGCCAGGCGTGGATCACCGCCTGAATCAACGTCGCCAGCGGAATGGCGAAAAATACGCCCCAGAAGCCCCACAGCCCGCCGAAGATAATCACCGACAAAATGATCACCAGCGGATGCAGGTTCACCGCTTCGGAGAACAGCACCGGCACCAGCAGGTTGCCGTCCAGCCCCTGAATAATCAGATAGACCGCGAAGCAGCTCCAGAACTCGGTGCCCAGCCCGAACTGGAACAGCGCCACGCCAACGACCGGAATGGTGACGACAAACGCGCCGATATAGGGGATCAGCACCGAGAAGCCAACCAGCACCGCCAGCAGCAGGGAGTAGTTGAGACCAAACAGGATAAAACCGATCCATGTGGCGATGCCGACAACAATCATCTCCAGCACTTTGCCACGGATGTAGTTGGTGATTTGCTGGTTCATCTCTTTCCACACCTGGCCCGCCAGCCCACGGTTGCGCGGCAACACGCGGCGCACGGCGTTAAGCATCTGCTCTTTATCTTTTACCAGGAAGAAAACCATCAGCGGCACCAGCACCAGATAGACCGCCAGCGTCAGCAGCCCGACCAGCGAGGCGAGCGAATATTTCACCACCGAATCGCCCATTGTCAGCATGCGGGAGCGCATGTTTTCTGCCATCGCATCGATGATCCCCGCATCCATTAACGCCGGGTAGCGGCGCGGCAAGGTGGCGGCAAAATCAGAGAGTTTGCTTAACATGCCGGGCATATCGCGGATCAGGTAAATCCCCTGCTGCCAGGCAACCGGCATCACCACAAACGCCATCACCAGCAGGATGCCGACAAACAGCACCAGAACTATGGTCGCAGCCCAGGTGCGCGAACAGCCGATACGTTGCAGACGTGCGGTAGGCCACTCAAGCAGGTAAGCGATCACCAGCGCCACCAGCAGCGGCGCGAGCAGGCCGCTGAAGAAGAAGAGAATACAGAACCCCGCGAGCAGAATGACCAGCAGCGCAATCGCCTCCGGATCGCTGAAGCGGCGGCGATACCACTGCATTAACATTTCGAGCATAACGTTCCTTCATGAGCCTCTTGAGCGGGGGTAAGGAGTGGAATTGTATCGAAATGTCACAAAAAAGACTTCGCTTTTCGTATCCTTTGCGGGAAACATAGCAATCCGCGCAAGACGGTGTTTTTCATCCGTGAAGGCGGCTACACTCGAAGGCCGGTGAGCCGGAACGAAGCCGCCGAAAGCAGGTCAACAGTGTGTCACCCAAAATACAGGAAAGAGGTTATGTTCAGGCAGTTGAAACGAACGCTGGTCGCAACCCTTATTGCCGCACTCAGTGCAGGTAGCATCGCCCCGACGTGGGCTGATTCATTAGACAGCACGTTGCCGGATATGGGCACCTCGGCGGGAAGCACGCTCTCCATTGGTCAGGAGATGCAGATGGGCGACTATTACGTTCGCCAGCTTCGCGGCAGCGCGCCGCTGATTAATGATCCGCTGCTGGTGCAGTACATTAATTCCCTCGGCATGCGTCTGGTGGCGCACGCGGATTCGGTCAAAACTCCTTTCCACTTCTATCTCGTCAATAACGACGAGATCAACGCCTTCGCCTTTTTTGGCGGTAATGTGGTGCTGCACTCGGCACTGTTCCGCTATACGGATAATGAAAGTCAGCTAGCCTCGGTGATGGCGCACGAAATTTCCCACGTCACCCAGCGCCACCTGGCGCGCGCGATGGAAGACCAAAAACGCAACGCGCCGCTGACCTGGGCGGGCGTGCTGGGTTCCATTTTGCTGGCGATGGCTAACCCGCAAGCCGGGATGGGCGCGCTCACCGGCACGCTGGCTGGCACCCAACAGGGGCTTATCAGTTTTACCCAGCAGAACGAACAGGAAGCGGACCGCATTGGTATTCAGGTGCTGCAACGCGCCGGGTTTGACCCCCAGGCGATGCCGACCTTCCTCGAAAAACTGCTGGATCAGTCACGCTACTCCACACGCCCGCCGGAAATTCTGCTGACGCACCCGTTGCCGGAAAGCCGCTTGTCAGATGCGCGCAACCGCGCCAACCAGATGCGTCCGGTGGTGGTGCAGTCGTCCGAAGAGTTCTATATGGCGAAAGCGCGTACGCTTGGCATGTACAACTCCGGGCGTAACCAGCTCACCAGCGATCTGCTGGATGGCTGGTCGAAAGGCAACGTGCGTGAACAACGCGCGGCGCAATATGGCCGGGCATTACAGGCGATGGAAGCGAAAAATTACGCCGAGGCGGCAAAAACCTTGCAGCCGCTGTTGAGCGCCAGCCCGAACAACGCCTGGTATCTCGACCTGGCGACCGATATCGATTTAGGGCAGAACAAAAGCGCGGACGCCATTAAACGCCTCAATGCTGCCAGCGAACTGAAAACCAACCCGGTGCTACAACTCAACCTGGCGAACGCCTACCTGGAAGGTGGTCAGCCAGGGGAAGCCGCGCGCATTCTTAACCGTTACACCTTTACGTATAAAGAGGATGTCAACGGCTGGGATTTACTGGCGCAGGCCGAAGCGGCGCTGAATAACCGCGATCAGGAGCTGGCCGCGCGTGCGGAAGGGTTAGCGCTGGTGGGCAAGCTGGATCAGGCCATTACCTTGCTGAGTAGCGCCAGTTCGCAGGTGAAGCTCGGCAGCCTGCAACAGGCACGTTACGATGCGCGTATCGACCAGTTACGCGAGTTGCAGCAACGGTTCAAGCCGTACCAGAAAATGTAATAAGGAGAAGAGATGTCAGAGACGGTGAAGATTTACCATAACCCACGCTGCTCAAAGAGCCGTGAAACGCTGGCGCTGCTGAAGGAGCACGGTGTTGAACCAGACGTGGTGCTCTACCTCGAGACGCCACCGGACGCAGCGACGGTGCAAAAGCTGCTGAAAATGCTCGGCATGTCCAGTGCGCGCGAGCTAATGCGCAGCAAAGAAGATCTCTATAAAGAATTACAGCTTAGCGATAGCGCACTGACGGAAGCGCAACTGGTGCAGGCACTGGTGGATAACCCAAAACTGCTTGAACGCCCGATTGTCGTTAGCCACGGTAAAGCGCGCATCGGTCGCCCGCCGGAGCAGGTGCTGGAGATTTTGTAGCATTAAAAAACCCTCGTCGGTCTGGCGAGGGTTCAGAGTTTGAGGATCTCTTTGACGAACGGAATGGTCAGCTTGCGCTGAGCGGTGATCGACGCGCGATCCAGTTCATCCAGCGTATCGAACAGGGTGCGCATTTCTCTGTCCAGCCGTTTTAACAGAAACCGCCCCACGTCTTCCGGCAGCTCAAACCCACGGATCCGCGCCCGCAGCTGTAAGGCCTGTAATTTGTCTTCGTCGGAAAGCGGTTGCAGCTTGTAGATTTGTCCCCAGTCCAGCCGTGAGGCCAGATCCGGCAGCCCCAGGTTGAGCTGGCGCGGAGGCCTGTCGCCGGTTATCAGCAAGCGGGTTTTGCCCTGTTCCAGAATGCGGTTGTAGAGGTTGAAAATCGCCATCTCCCACGGCTCGTCACCGGCCACGCATTCAATATTGTCGATACACACCAGCGAGAGTTGCTCCATCCCATCCAGTACTTCCGGCACAAACCAGGTACGCTTATCGAGTGGCACATAGCCGACGGCATCACCGCGCTGGGAGAGTTCGGCACAAGCCGCATGCAGCAAATGGCTGCGCCCCGCGCCTTCACGCGACCAGAAATAGATATATCCGCTGTGCGCCTGGCGCAGAACGTTTTGCAGTGCCGCCAGTAAAGAGGGGTTATCACCCGGCCAGAAACTCGCGAAGGTTTCATCATCGGGTAAATACAATGGCAGGGAGAGCTGTGCCGGCGTGTTCAGAGGTACCTCAACAAGGCTTACAAAAAACGCAGTGAGTCTATCACAAAATGTTGCAAGGTTTGAACCGGGCACAAGGCCCGGTTCAATTCTGCACGATGTTTATGACTTTGCAGCGTCGTCTTCTGGCGCGTCCAGCACCACTTCTTCCGGGCGCAGTACGCTAATCAGTTTAAAGATCAGGCTCAGACCCACACCGACGATCGTCGCCAGCGCCATGCCTTTCAGTTCGGCGGCACCAATGTGCACTTTCGCGCCGCTGACGCCGATGATCAGAATAACGGAGGTCAGGATCAGGTTTTGCGCTTTGCTGTAATCCACTTTCGATTCGATCAGCACGCGGATACCGGAAGCACCGATTACGCCGTACAGTAGCAGGGAAACACCGCCCATTACCGGCACCGGGATAATCTGGATAGCCGCCGCCAGTTTACCGACGCAGGAGAGCAGAATAGCGATAATCGCCGCCCCGCCAATCACCCAGGTGCTGTACACGCGGGTAATGGCCATCACACCGATGTTCTCGCCGTAGGTGGTGTTCGGCGTGGAACCGAAGAAGCCGGAGATCATGGTTGAAAGGCCGTTGGCGAACATGGAGCGGTGCAAACCCGGATCGCGGATCAGATCTTTTTTGACGATATTCGCCGTCACGACCAGGTGACCCACATGTTCGGCAATCACCACCAGCGCTGCCGGCAGAATAGTGAAAATGGCAAACCACTCAAAACGCGGGGTATAGAACGTCGGCAGCGCGAACCAGTGCGCCTGGGCAATCGGCGTGGTATCGACAACGCCCATCGCGAAGGAGAGCGCGTAGCCCGCCAGCACGCCAATGAGAATCGGGATAATCGCCATAAAGCCACGGAACAGCACCGAGCCAAACACCGTCACGCCCAGCGTCACCAGCGAGATGATCACGGTTTTGGAATCCGCAGACTGCCCTTCCGCTGGCAGCAGACCGGCCATATTCGCCGCCACGCCCGCCAGTTCCAGACCGATGACGGCAACGATTGCGCCCATCGCCGCAGGCGGGAACATCACATCCAGCCAGCCGGTGCCCGCTTTTTTCACAATGAACGAGACAAGGCAGAACAGCACGCCGCACATAATGAACCCACCGAGCGCCACTTCGTAGCCCAGCGGCAGCAACAGCAGCACCGGGGAAATAAACGCAAAGCTGGAACCTAAATAGGCCGGGATTTTCCCTTTACAAATAAAGATATAGAGCAGTGTCCCGATACCATTAAACAGCAGCACGGTGGCCGGGTTAATGTGGAACAGGATTGGCACCAGCACCGTTGCGCCGAACATGGCGAACAGATGCTGTAAACTAAGCGGGATGGTCTGCAAAAGCGGCGGTCTTTCACTTACCCCGATAGCACGGCGCGTCATAGTGTTTTCCTCTGAGTGTTGTTGTTGTCCGCCCGTCCAAAATGGCGGGCAGTGTTATGAATTCCAAAAAAAAGCCGACTATCAAAGTCGGCTTTCGATTTCTAATCAGTTATTTCGTACCAAAGATTTTATCGCCGGCGTCGCCGAGGCCCGGAATAATGTATCCGTGCTCATTCAGCCCCTGGTCAATCGACGCGGTGTACAGTTCAACATCCGGGTGCGCTTTTTCCAGCGCCGCCAGACCTTCCGGCGCGGCAACCAGCACCAGCACTTTAATGCTGTGGCAACCGGCGTTTTTCAGCAGGTCGATGGTAGCGATCATCGAACCGCCGGTCGCCAGCATCGGATCAACCACCAGCGCCATACGCTCGTCAATATTGGACACCAGTTTCTGGAAATACGGTACCGGCTCCAGCGTCTCTTCATTACGGTAGATGCCAACGACGCTGATACGCGCGCTCGGTACGTGCTCCAGCACGCCTTCCATCATACCCAGACCGGCGCGCAGGATCGGCACGACGGTGATTTTCTTACCTTTTATTTGATCAACCTGAACCGGGCCGTTCCAGCCTTCGATAGTGACTTTTTCGGTTTCCAGATCGGCCGTTGCTTCATAGGTCAGCAGGCTGCCCACTTCTGAGGCGAGTTCACGAAAGCGTTTGGTGCTGATGTCGTTCTCTCGCATCAGGCCCAGCTTGTGTTTGACGAGTGGGTGTTTTACTTCCACGACCTTCATACTCTTCTCCTTTCCCCTGACAGGTGGCAGCCACAAAAAAAATCGCCGGATTATACCGCTTTTTCTCCGTCGCGCTACAGAAAGGCGCTTGATCGCGATCAATCAGACTGGAAAAGAGTATATCGCAAGAATCCGCCGCGCCCTTAAATAATGGACTCGCAAACGTTTGCCTTGGCTGTTAGAATTGCGCCGAATTTTATTTCTACCGCAAGTAAACGCGTGGGGACCCAAGCAGTGACCGATAAAACCTCTCTCAGCTATAAAGATGCCGGTGTTGATATCGACGCGGGTAATGCTCTGGTTGACCGAATCAAAGGCGTGGTGAAGAAAACCCGTCGCCCGGAAGTGATGGGCGGTTTGGGCGGCTTCGGTGCGCTGTGCGCGCTGCCGCAAAAATATCGTGAGCCAGTACTGGTTTCCGGCACTGACGGCGTGGGCACAAAACTGCGTCTGGCAATGGATCTGAAACGTCACGACACCATCGGTATCGATCTGGTGGCGATGTGCGTTAACGATCTGGTGGTACAGGGCGCAGAGCCGCTGTTCTTCCTCGACTATTACGCGACCGGCAAGCTGGATGTTGATACCGCCGCCAGCGTGATCAACGGCATCGCC
The DNA here is from genome assembly GCF_900184035.1 of Kosakonia pseudosacchari. Classification (GTDB taxonomy): domain Bacteria; phylum Pseudomonadota; class Gammaproteobacteria; order Enterobacterales; family Enterobacteriaceae; genus Kosakonia; species Kosakonia pseudosacchari. The sequence continues at coordinate 103,399 of NZ_FXWP01000011.1, read as the reverse complement.
GAAGGCTGTCTGCAATCTGGCTGTGCGCTGGTGGGCGGCGAAACGGCGGAAATGCCGGGCATGTACCATGGAGAAGATTACGATGTCGCCGGTTTCTGCGTCGGTGTGGTAGAAAAATCAGAAATCATCGACGGTGCCAAAGTGGCCGACGGCGACGTGCTGGTTGCCCTGGCTTCCAGCGGCCCGCACTCCAACGGCTATTCTCTGGTGCGTAAAGTGCTCGAAGTGAGCGGTGCCGATCCGCAGGCGACGCAACTTGAAGGCAAACCGCTGGCCGATCACCTGCTGGAACCGACCCGCATTTATGTGAAGTCCGTGCTGGAGCTGATTGCAAATGTCGATGTCCACGCTATCGCCCACCTGACCGGCGGCGGTTTCTGGGAAAACATTCCGCGCGTACTGCCGGATAACACCCAGGCGGTCATCGATGAATCCTCCTGGCAGTGGCCGGCCGTGTTTAGCTGGCTGCAAAACGCCGGTAACGTGAGCCGCCATGAAATGTACCGCACCTTTAACTGCGGCGTCGGCATGGTGATTGCGCTGCCTGCGGCGGAAGCCGATAAAGCCATCACGCTGCTGAATGCGAAGGGTGAAAAGGCGTGGAAAATCGGTATCATCAAAGCATCCGATTCCAGTGAGCGTGTGGTTATTGAATGAAAAACATCGTGGTGCTGATTTCCGGTAACGGAAGCAATTTGCAGGCAATTATCGACGCCTGCAAACAGAAAAAAATCAACGGCACCCTGCGGGCAGTTTTCAGTAATAAGGCCGACGCGTTCGGCCTTGAACGTGCGCGGGAAGCCAATATTCCCGCTCATGCGCTGAGCGCAGATCAGTTCGCCAGCCGCGATGCGTTTGACCGCGAGCTGATGCAGGAAATCGACGCTTATGCCCCGGACGTGGTCGTGCTGGCGGGTTATATGCGTATCCTCAGCCCGGCGTTTGTCGCGCATTACGCCGGACGTCTGTTGAATATCCACCCTTCCCTGCTGCCGAAATATCCCGGCCTGCACACGCACCGTCAGGTGCTGGAAAACGGCGATGAAGAACACGGCACCAGCGTGCATTTTGTCACCGATGAGCTGGACGGTGGCCCGGTGATTTTGCAAGCCAAAGTACCGGTGTTTGAAGGTGATACGGAAGAAGAGATCACCGAACGCGTGCAATCGCAGGAACATGCGATTTACCCGCTGGTGGTTAGCTGGTTTGTTGATGGCCGCCTGAAAATGGACAGCAACAGCGCGTGGCTGGATGGTGTGCGCTTACCGCCCGAAGGCTATGCGGCCGACGAATAATTACTCAATTTATCGCTTTTCACCCTGCCCGCCGCGGCAGGGTTTCTTCCCTCTCCCCTGCAAAAAGAAAAGTTACTTTATTTCCATCATCTTAGATGCGAAAAACGGATTACTGTCATACTTTTTTGGCACAGTTGGACATCTGACGGCAAAGCTCGCCATAATAAGTTGTGTCATACGAAGGGACGCCAGCAACGTTCACCTGTCAGTCAGGGCACCGCGAGAGCGAGAAGGATTTGCCGTGTCCCGAGCAAGAACCGGAGTGTAAACAGGAATGGGTCAGGAAAAGTTATATCTCGAAAAAGAACTAAGCTGGTTGTGCTTCAATGAACGTGTTCTCCAGGAAGCCGCCGACAAAAGTAACCCACTTATCGAACGCATGCGTTTTTTGGGGATCTATTCCAACAACCTCGACGAATTTTATAAAGTCCGTTTTGCTGAACTGAAACGCCGCTTAATCATTAGCGAAGAGCAAGGCGTTACCACGAACTCCCGCCATCTGCTGGGCAAGATCCAGTCCCGCGTACTGAAAGCCGATCAAGAGTTTGACAGTCTGTACAACGACTTGCTGCTTGAGATGGCGCGCAATCAAATTTTCCTGATTAACGAACGTCAGCTTTCGCAAAACCAGCAGAGCTGGCTGCGCAATTACTTCAAACAATATTTGCGCCAGCACATTACCCCGACGCTGATTAACCGCGAAACCAACCTGGTACGCTTCTTAAAAGATGATTACACCTACCTGGCGGTTGAGATTATTCGCGGCGACGAAATCCGTTACGCGCTGCTGGAGATCCCGTCAGATAAAGTGCCGCGCTTTGTTAACCTGCCGCCGGAAACGCCGCGCCGTCGCAAGCCGATGATTCTGCTGGATAACATTCTGCGTTACTGCCTGGATGATATCTTTAAAGGCTTCTTCGATTATGACGCGCTGAACGCGTACTCGATGAAAATGACCCGTGACGCCGAATATGACCTGGTGCACGAAATGGAATCGAGCCTGATGGAGCTGATGTCCTCCAGCCTGAAACAGCGTCTGACCGCCGAGCCGGTGCGTTTTGTTTATCAACGCGATATGCCCGATGCCATGGTCGAGATGCTGCGTGAAAAGCTGACCATCTCCCGTTATGACTCCATTATTCCTGGCGGGCGTTACCACAACTTCAAAGACTTTATTGGTTTTCCCAATGTCGGCAAAGCCAACCTTGTCAACAAACCGCTGCCGCGCCTGCGTCACATCTGGTTTGATAAGTTCCGCAACGGTTTTGACGCCATTCGCGAACGCGATGTGCTGCTCTATTATCCGTACCACACCTTTGAACACGTGCTGGAGCTGCTGCGCCAGGCGTCGTTCGACCCGAGCGTGCTGGCGATCAAAATTAACATTTACCGCGTGGCGAAAGATTCGCGCATTATCGATTCGATGATCCACGCGGCGCATAACGGTAAAAAAGTGACCGTGGTGGTGGAGTTACAGGCGCGTTTCGACGAAGAAGCCAACATCCACTGGGCGAAACGGCTGACGGAAGCGGGCGTGCAGGTGATCTTCTCGGCACCGGGCTTAAAAATTCACGCCAAACTGTTCCTCATTTCCCGTATGGAAGGGGAAGAGATCGTGCGCTATGCGCACATCGGTACCGGCAACTTTAACGAAAAAACCGCACGGCTTTACACAGACTACTCGCTGATCACGGCCGATGCGCGCATTACCAATGAAGTGCGCCGGGTGTTCAACTTTATTGAAAACCCCTATCGCCCGGTGAGTTTCGATTATTTGCTGGTGTCGCCGCAGAACTCGCGTCGCCTGCTGTACGATATGATCGACACGGAGATCGCTAACGCGCAGGAAGGTAAACCTTCTGGCATTACGCTGAAGCTGAACAACCTGGTCGATAAAGGGTTGGTGGACAGGCTGTATACCGCTTCCAGTTCCGGCGTGCCAGTGAACCTGCTGGTGCGCGGCATGTGTTCACTTATTCCGCAACTGGAAGGCATCAGCGAAAATATTCGTGTCACCAGTATCGTTGATCGTTATCTTGAGCACGATCGCATCTATATTTTTGAGAACGGCGGCGATAAACGCGTTTATCTCTCCTCCGCAGACTGGATGACACGTAACATCGATTACCGTATCGAAGTGGCCGCACCGCTGCTCGATCCGCGCCTTAAACAGCGCGTTCTGGATATCATTGATTTGCTGTTAAGTGATACCGTGAAAGCCAGGTACATCGATAAAGAACTGAGTAATCGCTATGTGCCGCGCGGCAACCGCCGTAAAGTGCGCGCGCAACTGGCGATTTACGACTACATCAAATCACTCGAACAGCCCGACTAACCTATGCCGATACAAGAAAAGACGCCACGACCGGAGGAATTTGCCGCGGTCGACCTGGGTTCAAACAGTTTCCATATGGTCATTGCGCGTGTGGTCGACGGCGCAATGCAGATCATCGGCCGCCTGAAACAGCGCGTGCACCTGGCAGATGGTCTGGACAGCAATAACATGCTGAGCGAAGAGGCAATGGAGCGCGGGCTGGCTTGCCTGTCGCTGTTCGCCGAGCGCCTGCAGGGCTTTGATCCGGCAAGCGTGTGCATTGTCGGTACGCACACGTTGCGCCAGGCGTTGAACGCCACAGAGTTTCTTAAACGCGCTGAAAAAGTGATCCCCTACCCGATTGAAATCATTCCAGGTAATGAAGAAGCGCGCCTGATTTTTATGGGCGTGGAACATACGCAGCCGGAAAAAGGCCGCAAGCTGGTGATCGATATCGGCGGCGGCTCTACCGAATTAGTGATAGGTGAGGATTTCGAGCCGAAGCTGGTGGAAAGCCGCCGTATGGGCTGCGTGAGCTTTGCGCAGATGTATTTTATGGGCGGCACGATTAACGGCGAAAACTTTCGCCGCGCGCGCATGGCGGCAACACAGAAGCTGGAGTCGCTGGCGTGGCAGTTCCGCATTCAGGGCTGGAATGTCGCGCTTGGCGCATCCGGCAGCATTAAAGCCGCCCACGAAGTGCTGATCGCCTCCGGCGAGAAAGACGGATTTATCACCCCGGAACGGCTGGAGAAGCTGGTCGCCGAAGTGCTGAAATATAAAAGTTTCAGCGAACTGAGCCTGCCAGGCCTTTCCGAAGAGCGTAAAGCGGTGTTTGTACCGGGGCTGGCTATTCTTTGCGGCGTGTTCGATGCGCTGGCGATCCGCGAGCTGCGCCTTTCCGACGGCGCACTGCGCGAAGGCGTGCTGTATGAGATGGAAGGCCGCTTCCGCCATCAGGATATTCGCAGTCGCACCGCGCAGAGCCTGGCCAGCCAGTACAATATTGACCGTGAACAGGCGCGACGTGTGCTGGAGACCACTACCCAGATCTACGATCAATGGCTGGCGCAAAACTCGAAGCTCGCTAACCCGCAACTGGCGGCGTTGCTGAAATGGGCTGCGATGTTGCACGAAGTAGGGCTAAATATTAACCACAGCGGGATGCACCGCCATTCGGCGTACATTCTGCAAAACAGCGATCTGCCCGGTTTTAATCAGGAGCAACAGCTGATGATGGCGACGCTGGTGCGCTGCCACCGTAAGGCTATCAAGCTTGATGATTTGCCGCGCTTTACGCTGTTTAAAAAGAAACAGTATTTGCCGCTGGTGCAAATCTTACGTCTTGGCGTGCTGCTGAATAACCAGCGCCAGGCGACCACTACGCCGCCGACATTGCGCCTGACAACCGATGCCAATCACTGGACACTCAGCTTCCCGCACGACTGGTTCAGCCAGAACGCGCTGGTGTTGCTGGATCTGGAAAAAGAGCAGGAATACTGGGAAGCCGTGACTGGCTGGCGGCTGAAAATCGAAGAAGAGCGCTCTCCGGAAGTGGCGGCCTGAGCCGCTCGTTCGCTACTTGTTAACCAGCGTCTCCAGCGGCGCTGGCTTACCAATCAGATACCCCTGTAAATAATCGATACCCAGCGCGATTGCCGCGCTGCGTATCTCTTCGCTTTCCACATACTCCGCCACCACCAGCATTTTTTTCATCCGCGCCAGATGGCAAATCGACGCCACAATCTGATAATCCAGACTGTTGGAGACAATATTGCGGATAAAACTGCCGTCGATTTTCAGGATATCGGCATTGACGGTTTTCAGCCGCGCATAGCTGGCATAACCGGTGCCAAAATCATCAATTGCTACCCGGCACCCCATCTGTTGCAGTTGCCCCAGCGTCTGATTGGCCTGCTGGAGATTGGTCATGGAGTTGCTTTCGGTGATCTCAAAGATCACTTGCCAGGCCTCAATGCGGTATTTCCGCAATAAACGTCGAACTTCCTGGGCAAACTGCGTGCGGCAGATTGAGGCCGGAGAGAGGTTAATGGAAAAACGCTGGGCAGGCAGTTTTTCGCGGTTTTGCGCCATAAACATCAGTACATGTTCGATTACCCATAAATCGATGCGCGACGACAAACCGAACTCATGTGCGACAGGTAAAAATGCATCCGGACTGATGTTGTCGCCGTTCTCTTCACGCATGCGCAGCAGGATTTCATAGTAGTCATCGCCACGTACACCATGAATCAACTGTGCCATCAGGATAAAATGATTCTTCTCCAGCGCCAGCTGCAGGCGATTCATCATATCCACTTTGCTCTTCAGGCTGCGTTGCAGATTTGCCGCGCCCCGGTTTTGTAAATTTTCCGGGTGGTTGGTCGCCAGCGATAAATCGGCGATGGTGCTCATTTCCCCAAGCAGCAAATAGAGGTGTTTCACCGGCGAGCGCACATAGCAGTAACTCAGCCCCACCTGCGGCTGCAGCGGCATATCATCCCAGATAAAACGAAACTGCTTAATGCGCGCGTCCAGCACCTCAATGCGCGTCAGGTGCGATTGGGTATTCAGGCGAATCGCCAGATCGTGCCCGGAGAGTTGATACACGCTCTCTTCCGCCGACAGCAGCGGCCTGAGCCAGTCCGCCACCCGCTGTTTGTACTGAATGCGCAGCAGCACGCCATAGTTGCGCCCCAGCAGTTCCAGCTCCGGCACGCGCAGAAAACAGAGCACCGACCACGGCGTTTCCGCCAGCGCCCGGCTCAGCGCGCGCAGGTTGGGCATATTGGTCACCGGATCAATAAACGCCAGACGGCGGGCGCGATCGTTAGCCACTCTCTGGCGTGTCGCCATCAACGCCATGGCGAGAATGATGAAGGAGAACACCAGGTAACTTGATGATGCGATCGCCAGTTGCACGTCGTAAGCAGGAAACCACGGCAAATAACGATAAAAAAAGTGAATAGAGATGACCAGTAACGGTGTCCAGACCAGCGACATAAAACGGTAGCCGTAGCGCATCGATCCCCACAGCATCACCGGCAACAGAAGTGAAAGCGTGTAGTTGGTACTGAAAATGGAACTGTTTTTATTTAGCGGCATCAGTAACAGTAGCAAAATGCCAATCACCACAGCGAACCAGATTACGATCTCAACGCGCGTAACTTTGCGATCAAACTCGTGGCGCATTTGCGATAACCACGAAATCGCGTAGCGCGGATGGCGAATAACGCGGATCAACAAATAGCTAAACGGCACCCCAGTCATTGTCCCGACCAGTAGCGCCTGGTAATTGATGAGCATCGGCACATTCCATGTCAGCACGCCGCTGTCGCTTGTCGCCCGATCGTAAATATTCATCCAGACGCCCAACTCAAGAATGATCAGATAAATCGACGCCGGACAGAGCACCTGCCAGAAAATACGCTGGGAAACCAGCAATGCCGTACCGTAAGCCACCCGGTGTCGGCGGGTGACGAAAATGCGGTAACCCGCCCAGCTAAGTATTATGGGCAGCAGCAAATGCGTGCCTTTGCTGACCATTTCCAGCGGCGGCGCGGGCCAATAATGGCAAATCAGCGCCAGCACAATGCCCGGCAGCGCCGCCCAGCCATAAAACATCATCAGGACGATCAGTAACGCCATCGGCAAATAATAGAGAATGACCGCCTGACCAGAAACGGTGGTAAATGTATTAGCGAGGCTAAACAGTGGATACAAAACAACAGGCGTGATGAGCGGCAAAGCCCACCACTGATCTTTCAGGCGATAATATTTTTGAATAAGTGTCATAGATGCTCGATTACCCAACCCAGATCCTGGCGGGTGTTTCAGGCAGGTATCCGACCCGACTGTGCTGCGCAACGGTGAAGTGCCAGTTTGTTAACAAACAGAAATTCTAATTGCGGACATTATCCGTTAATTGATTTGCATCAAAAAAATTCGCCTGACCGTTTTAATTCCCCGCTTTGCTCGCATTATCGCCCATTTTTTATTGCTCGCGTAAATATTTAATTTATCTTATATAATTTCCGGTGATAATTTAATCATTGTGTTTTTGCGCCGGGCTTAATTGACCTGACTAAAAGAGTGTGCATTAATGTCGCTGTCGCCCGGAAATCGGGTATTCCTAAAGGAACCATTGTGAGTCAGGCAACCAGTATGCGAAAACGACATCGATTTGACAGTCGCATGACCCGTATCGTACTTCTTATCAGCTTTATCTTTTTCTTCGGCCGCTTCGTCTATTCCTCTATTGGCGCCTGGTACCACCATCAGGATAAAAGCCAGTCGCAACACATCAGCCAGACTATCGACCCCACCGCACAACGCTAATTTTTGCCCAGTTTTGCTTGCACGCCTTACCGCGTGGGTTTGCGCTCGTCTGTGCAACGGTTCTCGCCCATTGCACAAACGCATTGCTTATCTGTCAAGGTTTAACCAGCGCTCTTCCAGCCGCGCCAGCGCCGTGTAGGCTTCGCCAAGACCAACCGCCAGCCTGAACCCTTCCGGCCAGTCGCCGGTGGCGGAGATGCCTTCACTTTCCAGCCGACGAACAAACCGCAAGCGACCATAATCCGAGACGCACTCAGAAAGAATTATAGCGATTTGCCTACGTTTAATGGTTACGCCAAAGGTGAATTTACGCAGCATCCGCATGTCTTTAATCCCGCCGCGCACAGATTGAATAAAGGTGAACGCCACATACGCCGCCAGCAACGCGAGCAGCAATGAGAATGTGGCTTTAAATACCGGCTCCGCCATCGGGTATTGAGAGGCATAATGAATCGCGCTAAAAACAAGCGCGACGCCTAACACAGACGTGGCGAGAATCGACAGCGCGGCCAGCCACTTTTTCGGGTTAAGCAAATCATTAATTTTGCTGCGTACAAACCGGCAGATAGCCACCCAATCGAGCAACATCAAACTGAGTAGCACATTCACGGCCGCCAGCCAGCCGTTATAAACAGCATGCCCGCTGAAGAGGTAAAACGGTATCGCTGCCAGCGCCAGTGCCGGGGAAAACAGCCCGACCACACTGGTCACCAACAGAATGACGAAACACATCACCCGAAATAACACCATGGTGCCGGATAAAAAACCCTTATCAACAAAGGGCACCGTCGCGCGAGGCGCAGGGTTATCACCGCCCGCTTTTTTCGCTTTCTCTTTCTGCGCCGTGCGCCCCGCTTTTGCGAATAGTAAGATCGGTGCGGTAACAACTGCCGCATAGGTCGCGCTAAAAAAGGTGATAAACGGTAATGTGATGACGAGTAGCGCCGTGCTGGTGAGTGCCGCTTTCATGCTCCACAGGCGCATCCGGGCAATGCGATAAACGCCACTTAACGCATCGGACAACGCCAGGCTAAGCAGGATATTTTTGCGCCCGCGCCAGAAGTTGGTTTCCGAAATATTCAGCACGTATTTCTTAATCCCCTCTTCCAGTTCAGGATCCATTTTCGGCAAATGGCGACAGGCGCGAAAAGCGGTCTCCTGCAACCAGCCATCCTCACCGGCAATCGCGGCGGCCAGCACCGGCGCTGCGCGCGATTCAGAAAGCAGCCCGGTGGCTTCCAGGCAAATTTTCGCCAGCAGAATGTTATCGCCCGTTTTAACGTGCTGTATTACAAAGGCAGAGAGCGCCTCTTCGAACGGTTGCAGCACCTCGCGACGGGAACCAAAAGCGTCAATCAAAAAGCGCAGGCAGTGAATAGCGCGAATGCGCTGGCTTGCATCCGTGAAATAGCGTTGGATCTCATTCCAGCAAAGATTTGCCAGCCGTTGAGCCTCGGTTTCGCTGCACAACTGGGCATACAGCACCAGCGCGTCACGCCCGCGCGAATCGGTAGGAATGTGCGAATCCGGCACTTCCGCAGGCTGCTGCAAAAAGCGAATAGTGACGAAATACTCCAGAAAACGGCGATGAACAAAGGCAAACGACTTCTCATCACCGGGGGTTACTCGGGCAATACGGGCAAAACGCAGGAGCTCCAGCACCGTGTCCACATGCTCTGAATTGAAATAGCGGCGGATCACTTTCACCGGTGCTTCAAGGCCAAAGATTGAGGAACGAAAAACAAACCACGCGATATCCGTCGCCACCTCTATCACCTCACGAGAGGAGATCCCCGCATCGTGCAACTCCTGTTTGCAGAGCTGTATCCGGCTGTCGATATAGTTTTTATAAATCTCAGCCTGATTGACCGGCAATGTCTCGTTAACCGCGATCCATTCGCCAAGAAGCGCCATCATAAACGGGTTACGCACCAGCGGGATCAGGTCGAGGCGGTGGCTGAATAACGTATTTCGCACCTGCTCATTAAATTGCGGATACCGACTAAGCGCTTCTGAAATACCGGCTTCGGAAAGTGGGCGGATTTCCAGCACCTTATCCGCCAGAAACGCACGCGTCGGCTGGCGGAAAACGCGCGAAGCTAAAACGCCCCGTGAGGCCGGGTGTGTGGTAATAAAGCGCGAGATAACCGTGGATAACGAATCGATGACCGTCGAGCTTTCGCTGGCGTCCAGCAACTCGGAGATCTCATCAAACGAGTCGAAGATAAAAAATAAGCGACCGGTACGCCACAGGTCATGAAAGTAGCCATTAACAAAATCTCGCGTGTAGGCGTCACCACGCCGGACGAGGTTTTTAATGACAAACTCTTCCAGATCTTCCACCGAGAACTCTTTGCGACCGCCAGCGACAATGCTGCCAGGTACCCATTCGCGCAGGTTGATATAAATCGGCACACGGTGCGTCTTTTTAGCCTCCAGCAACATGTCTCTGGCAAGCTTGCGCAGCGCCACGCTCTTGCCGGAACCCGGCGCGCCCAGAATCAAAAACGACCGCGAGGTTCTGTCTTTGCGGATCGCGTCTTGCAGCCCAAGGATCTTTTTACGGGAAGCGACACCTTTTGCTTTGCGGATCTCAACCTCGGCTTCCAGTTCGGTGTAGTACTCAGGGCTCCAGTTACTGCTCTCGTCAATTGACGTGAGATCCTGCTGCAACATGTTGCAGAACACCTCCAGCTTTCGCGCAAAACGATCTTCCGGAAAATCCTTTTTCAGCGGCGTCGGATGTCCACCGCCAACGCTTCGATCGCGTAGGCAAAAGAACACGATGCCAACAATGATGACAACACTGGCAAGGAGCCACGGCGAAGGCTGGCTGATAAGCTGGATATTTTTCAGCCACGCAGGCGCATTTTGCAGCACCGGCAATGACCAGATAGTTGGTAACAGCGTATTTAACGCGCTGGAGCCGCTCCCAATGATGCCCAACCCGAGCACCAGCACCAGCGCGCGTATCTTGTTCGCGCCATAGCCGGCGGGCATCAGCAATGGGCGCGTGAAATAGAGCATCAGGCAGATAAACACGGCAACAGAAGCCGCATTAAACCACGAAGAATAGAGCCCGGTTCCCACCACGAAGCACAATGCCAGTGCAAGGAGGAGTAAAACGAATTTTTGACTACCCGACATGTGAGTCCCTTCTTTGTTCTTATGACGCCTTTTGCAATGAAACAGCACTATAACGCCTCCGCTACCGCAAGCCGGAAGCAAACTACCTGATTTGGTGGGGGGGTATGAGAGGAAAAGCCTGATGCGCTTCGGCGAGCAATAAGCGCGGCGTTTTCACCATGCATGCGGTGTCTTTTTTAATCCGCAACAGCGCGACGGGTGAGGATCGCTTTCACATAGTGCTCAATCACAATGTGATGTTCCTGATTGATGCGGGCAATAAAGACCTGCAGGGAATCGTTTGTTGAGTGGAGCGTATCCGCAATCAATTTATCGAAATCGCGTTGCGTGAAACGGGCATTTCCCTTTAGCGTCGAATGCTGAAGTAGCGTATGTGCAATGATTTCGAGCGCGGCGCGTCGGTAGTTATCGGCAAGCAGAACATCCAGATCGCGTTGGCGAATAGCAAAGCTAAAATCGAAACTGACAAACCCGGAATCGACCGGCAGCGAGTATGTCAGCCGTTCGCCTTCCTGCCAGACCTGCGGCTCATAGCCATCCCCCATTCGCTTTACTGACTGCATCGCGCCCCCCGTTCAGCACCGTTGATATGTTCGAATTACCTTAACGTGGTGAAGAACATAGCGTAAAGCCATCACTAATGGCAGTGGTCCACATGGCGAATATAAGCGATCCTGTGAGCCGCCAGAGTAAATAAGCAGGGAAAAAAATGAATCCAGAAAGCAGCGAACTCCCGCCCTTAACGTGGCCAGAATTTACCGACGAGACAGCCCGGCTGGCCTGGTGGCGCGCCTGCGTCCAGGCCTGGCGTGAACAGTGGAATAACCCGGCGCCAGTAGCGCCGGTTAACGCCAAAGAGATTGACGCGCTTGAACAACGCCTGGGCTGTGCGCTCCCGCCGTTGCTGCGTCGCTACCATGAAACGCTCGGCGCACTCGAACTGGCAGAAAGGTTGTGCAGCGTCACGCCCGCGAAATACGCCAGCATTGAACCGCTTCTGGCTGCGTATCCCGGCATTCATGACATTCTCGAAGGTGTGTCAGACGCCGCGTCGCAATGGGCGCTGGTCAATCAGTTGATCGCCTTTGGCGACTACCTGGGCAACGGCAATTTGTGGTGCTTTCACCGGGAAACCGGCGAAGTGTGGTATTTCGATCACGACAGCTCGCCGATGCTGACGCAGATTTTCACCGATGTGGGCCAGTACCTCGACGTGTTGATGTTCAAATGCCTGCTGGAAGCCCACGGCGAGGAAGATAACGAGGACCTGCTACGCGAGCACCTGGGTGATGAGGTTGTGGAAAAGTGGATGTACTGAAAGCGCTATAGGGGGAGTGCAGCTGCGATGTGGCAACGTCCGCACCTTTTACAAGCGGTCCGTCATGGTTTCGATACTGTCGATAAATACGAGGAATAGTGGGTCATCGGGTAGCGACTAACCATTAAAACATCAGCAACAAGGCAGGCATAAGCCTGCCTCTATTTTTTGGCAAAACGTTAGCTCAGTTTAAAAACGGCTACCGTCTCTTCCAGCAATTGAGACTGCTCTTTAAGCGAATGCGCTGCCGCCGATGCTTCTTCGACTAACGCGGCGTTTTGCTGCGTTACCGTGTCCATCTGCGCAACAGCCTGGTTTATCTGCTCAATACCGCGACTCTGCTCACCGGTCGAGAGCGCAATTTCCGCCATCAGTTCAGAAACCTGCTTAACGGTGCTGATAATGCGCTGCATGCTCTCGCCCGCCTGCGACACCCTTTCGCTCCCCAAAAGCACTTGTCGACCGGACTCTTCAATCAGCTCTTTGATCTCTTTTGCCGCGAGAGACGAACGCTGCGCCAGATTACGGACTTCGCTTGCCACGACGGCAAACCCGCGCCCCTGCTCGCCGGCTCTTGCCGCTTCAACCGCTGCGTTGAGTGCCAGGATGTTGGTCTGGAAAGCAATGTCTTCGATTAAGGAGATAATGGTGTCTATTTTGCCAGAGCTGGATTCGATCTCTTTCATCGACATCACCGCCTTTTCAACAATCGTATTTCCTTCCTGCGCGGAGCTGCGCATCGCCGTCGCAAGGGTATTTGCCTGTTGTGTGTTTTCGGAGGTGTGCTTAACCGTTGAAGTCAGCTGTTCCATGCTGGCTGCGGTCTGCCCAAGAGAAGCCGCTTGTTCTTCGGTACGGGCCGAGAGATCGGTATTACCGGCAGCGATTTCTTCTGCCGCGTGAGCCACGCTCTGGCTGGAATTACGCACCTGAGCAATGATTTCCAGAAGGGCAAGACGCATTTGCTCCAGTGAACCGAGCATGTCGCCAATCTCGTCTTTAGAGCCGTAAACAACAGGAGTGTGCAGCTCCCCTGCCGCCATTTTCTGGCAATGTAAGCGTGCGGCATCCAGTGGCGAAAGAACGCGACGACGCAGCAGGATAAAGATAGCGACAATGATCAAGGTAAACAGTAAGGCGAAAACACCAATGGTCACCATGCTATTCACGAAGCGATTCTGCGCGTCGTTGTTAAGGCGCTGGGCATATTTTTCGCGGAAGGCCAGCAGGTTATCGAGTGTGATCTCAAACTGACGATCAAGCTGCGGAACAGTGGTGCTGACGAGCTGGTTGAAACGCGCCGTGTCGTTGTTGCTTGCGGCGTCCATCAACGGTCGCAACCCTTGATCTACATACGTTTGCCACGCCTGGCTGTAAGGCGCGGACAACGCCTCTTCACCCGCGACAGGTGGCGCAGCCTTGTAGTTGTTGAACGCATCGGTGGCTTTTTGCATCACCGCTTTCGCGCTCTCAAGCGACGCATCCGCTTTCTGTTTGTCGCCCAGAGAGGCATTGATCATGGCTTCCATCAGACGCACACGCAGTGTGCGGCTATGGTTAATCGGGTCGATCACCGACAGCACAACGCGAATTTCTTTGTTCACATTATCCAGCGACTCGTTGCTGCGGGTCAGTGACCAAAGGTTGGAGGCAGAGCTGATGAGAAAAATACCAAGTAACAGACTAAAAACGAGAAATGAAAAACGCCTAACTGACATATTTATTACCCAGGGTTGAGGTTATTTCATAAATTTCTGCCCCCGCTGAAAGGAGCATACCGAAGACAACTTATCGGCAATCTGGCGTTAAAATTTAATTTAAATCACATTACATATTTAAATCAAACAGTTAGAAAAAAGGTGCTTGCGAGAAAGAAAATATGCTTAGGATTCACCAATTTATTCAAACTAGCGTTTCAAATATGTCGTTTCAGGGAATAGCTATTCATCCTGCCGATGAGTCTAAGCAGTACAAAAAATGCACATTTTATTGCATCAAATGGAGGGCAAAATGGAATTTACGCACCGGGGTGAAATATAAGAGGTTGATAATTTAAAAGTAGATAATTAGGTAGAGGTGATAGATTTCCCAAATTAGAAAAAAGACAAATGAGTTAAAATTCAAAATTAACCTTTTTGATATAGCGCCCGACTCAACTGTTTATAATAAACATTAAAATAATGTTTAAAGAATTTGTTATAAAACTAACTTTGATTTTAATAGTTATATTGTTAAATAGTCACATCAGATAAATACGAAGCATCTCCAGGTTATGATAAGAAATATACTTGATGGAGTTTATATAATTGCACCCTTCAAAGGGATAAAAATATTTAATTGATCGCCAACAAATACCGCAAAAAGATCATATACAAAAACAAAAAAGCCCGCTTTCGCGGGCTTAATATTTCATATCTTCAGCAGGATCTGAATCTTATTCCCACTCAATCGTCGCTGGCGGTTTACCGCTGATGTCATATACCACGCGGGAAATACCGTTCACTTCATTGATGATGCGGTTAGAGACGCGGCCGAGGAAATCGTACGGCAGGTGCGCCCAGTGCGCGGTCATAAAGTCGATGGTTTCTACTGCACGCAGCGAGACAACCCAGTCGTATTTACGACCGTCGCCCATCACGCCCACGGAGCGAACCGGCAGGAACACGGTGAACGCCTGGCTCACTTTGTTGTAGAGATCGGCTTTATGCAGCTCTTCGATAAAGATCGCATCGGCGCGGCGCAGCAGGTCGCAATACTCTTTCTTCACTTCGCCCAGCACGCGAACACCGAGGCCCGGACCCGGGAACGGATGGCGGTAAAGCATGTCGTACGGCAGGCCCAGTTCCAGGCCAATTTTACGCACTTCATCTTTGAACAGCTCACGCAGCGGTTCAACCAGGCCCATCTTCATCTCTTTCGGCAGGCCGCCCACGTTGTGGTGAGATTTAATAACGTGCGCTTTACCGGTTGCCGAAGCAGCGGATTCGATCACGTCCGGGTAGATGGTGCCCTGCGCCAGCCATTTCACGTCTTCCAGCTTCAGTGCTTCTTCGTCGAACACTTCCACGAACACGCGACCGATGATTTTACGTTTGGCTTCCGGATCGTTCTCACCGGCCAGTGCAGCCAGGAAACGGGATTCCCCTTCCACGTGAACAATGTTCAGACCGAAGTGGTCGCCAAACATGTCCATCACCTGCTGAGCTTCGTTCAGACGCAGCAGACCGTTATCTACGAACACGCAGGTCAGGTTTTTGCCAATGGCGCGATGCAGCAGCATCGCGGTGACAGAAGAGTCCACGCCGCCGGAGAGGCCGAGGATCACTTTGTCATCGCCAACCTGCTGGCGGATACGCTCAACAGCGTCATCGATAATTTTTGCCGGCGTCCACAGCGCTTCACATTCGCAGATATCGCGCACGAAGCGCTCCAGCATACGCAGGCCCTGGCGGGTGTGAGTCACTTCCGGGTGGAACTGCACGCCGTAGAAGCGTTTTTCTTCGTTCGCCATGATGGCGAACGGGCAGCTTTCGGTGCTGGCAACAGTGACAAAGTCAGACGGAATCGCCGTTACTTTGTCGCCGTGGCTCATCCACACGTCCAGCAGAACTTTGCCTTCTGCGGTCAGCGAATCTTCAATACCGCGAATCAGCGCGCTGTCGGTCTGCACTTCAACCTGCGCGTAGCCGAATTCACGCTCGTTAGAACCTTCAACGTGGCCGCCGAGCTGCATCGCCATGGTCTGCATGCCGTAGCAAACGCCAAGCACCGGCACGCCAGCTTCGAAGACATATTGCGGTGCACGCGGGCTGTTGTCTTCGGTGGTGCTTTCCGGGCCGCCGGAAAGGATGATACCGCTTGGATTGAAGTCGCGGATCTGCGCTTCGGTGACATCCCACGCCCACAATTCGCAGTAAACACCCAGCTCACGCACGCGGCGCGCAACCAGTTGGGTGTACTGAGAACCAAAATCGAGGATAAGAATACGATGTTTATGAATGTTGTCCGTCATTGACGTTACTTCCGAGGCAAGTTACGAAAGCGCCCGGTGAGAGCACCGGGCGCGAAAATCATTAAGAACCCATGCGGTAGTTCGGGGATTCCTTGGTGATGGTCACGTCGTGAACGTGGCTTTCCTGAATGCCCGCGCCGCTGATGCGCACGAATTCCGCTTTGGTGCGCAGGTCGTCGATAGTACCACAGCCGGTCAGCCCCATACAGGAGCGCAGGCCGCCCATCTGCTGGTGAATGATCTCTTTCAGGCGGCCTTTATAAGCCACACGGCCTTCGATACCTTCCGGCACCAGTTTGTCGGCGGCGTTATCGCTCTGGAAGTAGCGGTCAGAAGAGCCTTTGGACATCGCGCCCAGCGAGCCCATGCCGCGATAGGATTTGTAAGAGCGGCCCTGGTAGAGTTCGATTTCGCCCGGAGATTCTTCGGTACCAGCAAGCATCGAGCCAACCATCACTGCGGCAGCGCCTGCGGCGATCGCTTTGGCGATGTCGCCAGAGAAACGGATACCGCCGTCAGCGATAACCGGAATACCGGTGCCTTCCAGCGCTTCAACTGCGTCGGAAACGGCGGTGATCTGCGGAACGCCCACGCCAGTCACGATACGCGTCGTACAGATGGAGCCTGGGCCGATACCGACTTTCACCGCGCTCACGCCCGCTTCTGCCAGTGCGCGAGCACCTGCGCCAGTGGCGACGTTGCCGCCGATGATTTGCAGATCCGGGTATTTGGCACGGGTTTCACGAATGCGCTGCAACACGCCTTCGGAGTGGCCGTGGGAGGAGTCAATCAGCAGCACGTCAACGCCTGCGGCAACCAGCGCGTCAACGCGTTCTTCGTTACCTGCGCCCGCACCAACCGCTGCGCCAACGCGCAGTTGCCCTTGCTCATCTTTACAGGCGTTCGGTTTACGTTCTGCTTTCTGGAAATCTTTAACGGTGATCATGCCGCGCAGGTGGAAGCTTTCGTCGACAACCAGCGCTTTTTCAACGCGTTTTTCGTGCATTTTGGCAAACACGACTTCGCGGGATTCACCTTCACGCACGGTCACCAGACGCTCTTTCGGCGTCATGTACACGCTAACCGGCTGGTTCAGATCGGTGACGAAACGCACGTCGCGACCGGTGATGATGCCAACCAGTTCGTTGTCGCCATTCACTACCGGGTAACCGGCAAAGCCGTTACGTTCGGTTAGCTCTTTCACTTCGCGCAGGGTAGTGGTCGGCAGAACGGTTTGCGGGTCTTTAACCACGCCGGATTCATGTTTCTTCACGCGGCGAACTTCTTCCGCCTGGCGCTCAATCGACATGTTTTTGTGAATAAAGCCAATGCCGCCTTCCTGTGCCAGGGCGATTGCCAGGCGCGCTTCCGTCACGGTATCCATCGCCGCAGAGAGCATCGGAATGTTCAGGCGAATGGTTTTAGTGAGCTGCGTGCTCAAGTCGGCAGTATTCGGCAGAACGGTGGAATGAGCGGGAACGAGGAGGACGTCGTCAAACGTCAGTGCT
Organism: Kosakonia pseudosacchari; assembly: GCF_900184035.1. GTDB lineage: Bacteria > Pseudomonadota > Gammaproteobacteria > Enterobacterales > Enterobacteriaceae > Kosakonia > Kosakonia pseudosacchari. The sequence continues at coordinate 85,467 of NZ_FXWP01000011.1, read as the reverse complement.
TCTTTAGCGATACGTAGCATGGGCAATATCTCTGACCTGGGGGGTTAAATATTGCCGTGGCATTATACAGAGCGTAACCGATTGCATCCACACTTTTTTAAGAAAAATACTTGCCATCCCCTCGTTTCGGGTTACTATCGAACGAATAACTTGCTGATTTAGAATTTGATCTGGCTCACATGTCGTCGTTCCAATCCCCCTCAATTTTTACGGTTAGCCGCCTTAATCAGTCGGTGCGCTTACTGCTGGAACGCGAACTCGGCCAGGTGTGGATCAGCGGGGAAATCTCCAATTTTACCCAGCCCGCTTCCGGTCACTGGTACTTCACCTTAAAAGACGATACCGCTCAGGTGCGCTGCGCGATGTTCCGCAACAGCAACCGTCGCGTCACGTTTCGCCCGCAGCACGGCCAGCAAGTGCTGGTGCGCGCCAATATCACGCTGTATGAACCGCGCGGCGAATACCAGATTATTGTCGAAAGCATGCAACCGGCCGGTGAAGGTTTGTTGCAGCAGAAGTATGAGCAACTTAAAACGAAGCTCGCGGCCGAAGGGCTGTTCGACCAGCAATTCAAAAAACCGCTGCCCTCACCCGCCCATTGCGTTGGTGTTATCACGTCTAAAACCGGTGCCGCGCTGCACGATATTCTGCATGTATTGAAACGCCGCGATCCGTCGCTGCCGGTGGTGATTTACCCGACTGCTGTACAAGGCGAAGATGCGCCCGCGCAGATTGTACGCGCTATTGAACTGGCTAACGCCCGCGAAGAGTGCGACGTACTGATTGTCGGGCGCGGCGGCGGTTCGCTGGAAGATTTGTGGAGTTTTAACGACGAACGCGTGGCGCGGGCGATTTTTGCCAGCCGCATTCCGGTGGTCAGCTCCGTTGGACACGAAACCGACGTGACCATTGCCGATTTTGTTGCCGACCTGCGCGCGCCCACTCCCTCTGCGGCGGCAGAAATTGTCAGCCGTAACCAGCTGGAACTGCTGCGCCAGGTTCAGGCGATGCAGCAGCGTTTAGAAATGTCGATGGACTATTATCTGGCAGGCCGCAGCCGCCGTTTCGCCCAGATACATCATCGTCTGCAACAACAGCATCCCCAGTTGCGGCTGGCGCGTCAGCAAACCGTGCTGGAACGCCTGCAGCAGCGCATGCACAACGCGCTGGATAATCAGTTAAAACGCGCTTCCGTGCGCCAGCAGCGCGTAGTACAGCGTCTGAATCAGCAAAACCCGCAGCCGCGTATTCACCGGGCGCAAAGCCGCATTCAGCAACTGGAATATCGTCTTAGCCAGAATATTCGTGACCGCCTGAGTGGCACACGCGAACGTTTTGGTACGGCAATCACTCATCTTGAAGCGGTCAGCCCGCTGGCAACGCTGGCGCGCGGCTACAGCGTAACTACCGCGACCGACGGCAAAGTGCTGAAACAGGCCAAGCAGGTTAAAGCGGGCGACAAACTGACCACACGGCTGAACGATGGCTGGGTGGAGAGTGAAGTCAGCGCCGTCACGCCCATGAAAAAAACGCGCCAACGTAAATCCTCTTAATTCACGCGCTCAATAAATCAGACGAACCTATACTTTTTGTTGTTCTTTTTTGTTTTATCAAGGAGATCAACATGAATGCACGTCATCCGTACAGTGTTATCCCGCCCTATATCCTGCGCCGCATCATCGACAATGGTTCAGAACTTCAGCAACGCTGCGCCCGCCAGACCTTAACGCATGTCCAAACGTTGATGGCGCACAGCCACGGCAAAGTCGATGCGCCGCTGGTCACTTCGCCCGGCGAACTGGTCCGCGATATTTATGACGCTCAGCAAAAAGAGACGTTGCCCGGTGAGCAGGTACGCTATGAGGGCCAGCCACCGACAGGTGATGTAGCCGTTACCGAAGCGTATGACTACCTGGGTGTCACCCATGATTTTTTCTGGCAGGTTTATCAACGCAACTCGCTGGATAACCAGGGGCTTATTCTTAGCGGCACCGTGCATTACGGCCAGGATTACCAGAACGCTTTCTGGAATGGTCAGCAGATGGTGTTTGGCGATGGTGATGGCGAGATCTTCAACCGTTTTACCATTGCCATTGACGTGGTGGCGCATGAACTGAGCCACGGCGTCACAGAAACGGAAGCCGGGTTGATCTACTTTGAACAAGCTGGCGCGTTAAATGAGTCGTTATCCGATGTGTTCGGTTCGCTGGTAAAACAGTACCACCAGCAACAGACGGCGGATCAGGCGGACTGGATCATTGGTGAAGGCTTGCTGGCAAAAGGCATTCATGGCAAGGGGCTGCGCTCGATGTCGAAGCCGGGGACGGCTTATGACGACCCGTTACTGGGTAAAGATCCACAGCCTGCGCATATGAAAGATTTTATTAAAACGCGTGAAGATAACGGCGGCGTACACCTGAATTCCGGCATTCCAAACCGGGCATTTTACCTGGCGGCAACCGCTATAGGTGGCTATGCGTGGGAAAAAGCCGGATACGCCTGGTATGACACGGTGTGTGATAAGTCACTGGCGCAAAATGCTGACTTCGCCACTTTCGCCAAATTCACCATCAAACATGGCGAGAAACGTTCCGGCAAGCAGGTTGCCGCCGCTATTAAACAGGCGTGGAAAGATGTCGGAGTTTTATGATGAACGAACCCGAATTAACCGACGACGCGGTAGTCGAGTTAGCCCGTGAAGGCGGGCTGGCTTACATTCCGAAGCTGAGCGGCGCGCGAAAAATTGTCATCGCCCAGCTCAGTGCGGAGCAGCGCCAGCGGCTGGTGGACATTTTGCACCAGACGCTCCCGCTCGCCGAACCGCCAGGCCAGCCGGACTCGCCTGGACGTGGCGATCAACGTTTCTACCGTTTGCAAATCACCTGGACCACCCAGCAAACGGATGTGCTGCTGCTTATCCCGGAAAGCAAAGCGCCACCGTCGTTTGTCGAACTGTGGCGCGAAGGGGAAGAGTGTATTTGTAAGCCCTAGAGCAGCGTATATTCGACGCGTTTTTTCGAAATCAGCCCGTGGCCGTGCTGGCAGAAAAAGTCCACCGCGCCACAGGCTTTTAATACTTCCAGAGGCTGATGGCACTCCGGGCAATGCGCCTGGATTTGAATGTCTTTGCCGCAGCCGTCGCAGTGAGCATGTGTTCCCACTACTTGCAGCGGGTTATGGCAAGTCGGGCAGGTCAGTTCCATAAGGCGCTCCTTAATTTTTTCACGGCGTTTATCATACACCGCTAACGACAAAAAACCCGCCAGCAGGCGGGTTAAATGGCTCGTCAGGTTTGGTTTACTATTCGCCCACCATCACGAAGCGGGAGCTCTCGAAGGCCTGGTAAATCCGCTGAGAAGGAAATGCCGGGAATGACGCCCGTTGAGCCGCAGTTTTCAGCGCCGCGCAGTAAGCTTTATTCCCTTCTCTGGTCTCAATATTGTTCAGTTTGCCATCATAAGCAAATTCCAGATGTAAGCGGCATTTTTTCCCTTTCCAGCCAGAACGATCCGCAAGCCGTGATTCGATCGCGTTTTTTATCGCGCGGGCCTGTTTCCCGTACTCATCCTGGTCGGTAAAACGCCCGGAATCGCAACTGCCAAGCGCGGTGGTTTTATGGCAACCGGAGGGGTGAAGCGGTGTGCAACCAGTCACTACACCGGCCAGAAATATCACCAGTAAAAACGTTTTCATTTCATATCCCTTTTGAAATTATTCATTGAAGACGATTATTAACGCGTTGTTTTTATAGCCTTAACCAGTGTACTGCTATCGACAGGCCGAAACAGCGCCTGATTTCTGTAGGTGAGCCCGTTGTAATAAATAAAAAACCCGCCAGGCGGCGGGTTTGAAGCAAGTGATTACTTACTTTTTTTGATGTGCTTAATCAGGCGTTTACGTTTGCGCATCTGGTTCGGTGTCAGGGTGTTGCGTTTGTCGGCAAACGGGTTTTCCCCCTCTTTGAACTGAATACGGATTGGCGTACCCATCACATCCAGCGATTTGCGGAAGTAGTTCATCAAATAACGTTTGTAGGAATCCGGCAAGTCTTTCACCTGGTTGCCGTGGATCACCACTATCGGCGGGTTATACCCACCGGCGTGGGCATATTTCAGCTTCACGCGACGACCACGCACTAACGGCGGCTGATGATCTTCCGCCGCCATGTTCATAATACGCGTCAGCAGCGCAGTACTGACGCGGCGGGTGGAGCTGTCATACGCTTCGCGAACGGATTCAAACAGGTTGCCAACGCCGCTGCCGTGCAGCGCGGAAATAAAGTGCACACGGGCGAAATCAATAAAGCCCAGGCGGTAATCCAGCGTCTCTTTCACCTGCTCTTTCACTTCCTGGCTCAGACCGTCCCATTTATTGACGACGATAACCAGTGAGCGGCCGCTGTTAAGAATAAAGCCGAGCAGCGATAAATCCTGATCGGAGATACCTTCACGGGCATCAATGACCAGCAGCACAACGTTAGCATCTTCAATCGCTTGCAGCGTTTTGATGACCGAGAACTTCTCCACCACATCGGTGATTTTGCCGCGCTTACGCACACCAGCGGTGTCGATAAGTACGTATTCACGCTCATCGCGCTGCATCGGAATGTAGATGCTGTCGCGCGTGGTACCCGGCATGTCATACACCACCACGCGCTCTTCGCCGAGAATGCGGTTAGTCAGTGTGGACTTACCGACGTTCGGACGCCCCACAATGGCCAGTTTGATTGGCAGATCCTGCGGGTTGAAATCGTCTTCCGGCTCTTCTTTTTCGCCGTTTTCGTTGGCTTCGAACTGTGCCCAGTATTCGGCGTCCTCATCCACCTCTTCCGGCGGGTTGAGTTCGTCCATCCATGGCATCAGCACATGTTCCAGCAAGCTGGTGACACCGCGCCCGTGGGAAGCGGCGATAGCGTGGATTTCCCCCAGACCGAGGGAATAAAAATCTGCTATTGCCTGATCCGGATCCAGACCGTCGGTTTTGTTCGCCACCAGAAAAGTCGGTTTTTCGCGTGAACGCAGATGCTTGGCAATGGCCGAATCGGCTGGCATCAGACCCGCGCGCGCATCGACCATAAACAGTACGACATCGGCTTCTTCAATCGCCAGCAGCGATTGTTCCGCCATGCGCGTTTCCACGCCATCTTCGGTGCCATCGATACCGCCGGTATCGATACAGATAAATTCGCGGCCTTCAACTTCAGCACGACCGTACTTACGGTCACGAGTCAGACCCGGGAAATCCGCCACCAGCGCATCTCGGGTGCGTGTTAAACGGTTAAATAGCGTGGATTTTCCAACGTTAGGGCGCCCGACAAGCGCGACCACAGGTACCATGTTTAAAGCCTCATTACAGAAAATTCATTAGCAAAACGTCGCGGGTTACGCGCCGTTTTAAAAACAGGAAAACGGCTCCTGCAACAGGAGCCGTCTTCAGGAACGACAAACCCGACGCGCTTAGCGCGAAAGGGCGTATACTGTGCCGTCTTTCGCCTGGATCAGCAGTTTGCCACCGGCAACCACCGGCTCGGTCAGGAAACCGGAGCTGTCGACTTTCTGCTGCGCGACAAAGCGCCCGTCTTCAACGTTAATCCAGTGCACGTAGCCTTCGCTATCGCCTGTCACAATGTAACCATTATACAACGCCGGAGCGGTAAGGTTACGGTGCAGCAGGTCACTTTGTGTCCACAGGGTCACGCCGCCGTCGGTAGTCAGGGCCAGCACACGATCGCTCTGGTCGATCATATAGATGCGGTTACCATCAACCACGAAATCGCTCACTGAACCCAGCTCGCGTTTCCACATAATCTGGCCGCTACGCAGATCCAGCGCCGTCAGGTTGCCGTTATAGGCCAACGCGTACACCACGTTACCCACAACCACCGGCGTAGTATCGACATCGCTCAGACGATCGATCTCTGTCGGACCATTGGCCTGGGAGATTCGCTGCTGCCAAATCATCTGGCCCTGCTGCATTAATACCGCGCTAACGCGACCGTTATCACCGCCAACAATGGCAGCGCCAAAGGCGGAAGTCGGTGCGGATTCACCGCGCAGAGAAAGCGCAGGCATATCGAGGTTGACGATCCATTTGGATGCGCCATCGCTTTCGTTCAGCGCCTGCAACTGACCGTTACTGGTGTGGATCAGCACTAAACCGTCGCTCACTACCGGGCGAGAAAGCGCTTCGCCAGCGACTTTCGTTTTCCACGCCTGCGAACCATCGCTGGTGTTCAGTGCGTAAACCTGCGCTTTTTCGCTGCCCACATAAACATGGCCACCGGAAACGGTCACACCGCCAGAAAGCAGTGCAGCGCGTGTGGAGAACCAGCCATCTTTTTCAGCCAGGTTAACCGACCAAATTTCATGCCCATCTTCAATGCTAACCGCTTTCACCACACCATGACGATCGGCGGCGTAAACCACGCCATCAGCAAACGCCGGATGCAGGTTAGAGTAGAAGTCACCAATACCGTTGCCCACGGAGGTGCTCCATGAGGTGGTCGGGGTGAACTGGTTTTCCACCACCGGCAACGGGGACATTTTGACAACATCTTCTTCGCTGTTAAACAGGGAACAGCCGCTCAAAAGCGTGACGGAAAGCAGCCCTGGCAGAAGTAATTTACGCAATTGCATCGGGTCCCTCTTAGATGGACAAATTATTGATTTTCATCTGCATCATTTCACTCAGCGCAGGAGAAGCATTGTTTTTAATGCCGTTTTCCCATGCGGTGCGCGCGCCTTGTTTATCACCTTTGCTCAGCAGTGCTTCGCCACGCAGATCGGCAACAATCGCTGACCAGCTTTCCGCTTTGACCGCATCCAGCGTTTTCAGCGCAGCGTCTTGTTGCTTTTGCTGTACCTGAATGCGCGCCAGGCGCACATTGATTATCGACTTGAGATTTTCATCATTCGTCGCAGCCAGCCCTTGTTGCAACTGAGCAGCGGCTTTATCCAGCTCGTTCTTCTCAACGTATTGCTGCGCCAGTTCCAGCGACGCCAGCGCGCCGTAGGTGTTTTTGTTTTCAGCAGCGAATTTTTCCGCCGCCGTAAACGATTCTGGTTTGCCCGCCGAAAGCGCGGCAACCGCGTTTTCATAAGCCTGTGAAGAGGCTCTCGCCGTGTCTGCCTGATGGCTGTTCCAGTAGCGCCAGCCAACCAGCGCACCAATACCCAAAATGACGCCAACGGCCAGCGCTTTACCATTCTCGGCAAAGAAGCGCTTAATCGCGTCTACCTGGTCGTTTTCGTTTTCGTAAATTTCCACGCAGTCCTTCTCCTTAACGATAATTCACCGGGGAGATTAGCCCAGTAGTGTGCGCAAATGCGCCGCAACGCTCTCCTGCGTTACCGTACTCTGCTCACCAGAGCGTAAATCCTTCACCACAACATTACCGTCGGCAATTTCAGATTCGCCGAGCACCAGTGCGACGCGAGCGCCCCACTTGTCCGCACGGGCAAATTGCTTTTTAAAATTGCCGCCGCCGTGGTTCATCATCAGCCGTACGCCAGGTAACGCATCGCGCACCTGCTCACCCAACTGCATAGCAGCGGATTGCGTATTGGCGCCAGACGCCACCAGGTATATATCGACAACGGATTCTGCTTTAAATTCCGGATTAACAGCCTGAACTAACAAAACAAGTCGTTCAAGACCCATTGCGAAGCCAACCGCCGGAGTCGCACGACCACCCAGTTGCTCAACCAGTCCATCATAACGACCGCCTGCGCAAACAGTGCCCTGCGCGCCAAGACTGGTGGTTACCCACTCGAAAACAGTACGGTTGTAGTAGTCCAGACCGCGCACCAGACGCTGGTTCACCGTATAGGCGATACCCGCCGCATCAAGGAATGCGCAAAGACCTGCGAAGTGTTCGCGGGACTCATCGTCAAGGTAATCACCCAGTTTCGGTGCATCGTTCAGCAGCACCTGGATATCCTGGTTTTTGGTATCCAGTACGCGCAGCGGGTTGGTATACATACGGCGCAGGCAGTCTTCGTCCAGCTTATCTTTATGCTGCTCGAGGAAAGCCACCAGCGCATCGCGATAGGTCGCGCGCGCGTCAAGCGAGCCAATCGAGTTGAGTTCAAGGGCAACGTGCGAAGCAATGCCCAGCTCGCGCCACCAGCGGGCGGTAAGCATAATCAGCTCGGCATCGATATCCGGCCCCTGCAGGCCAAACACTTCCACACCCAACTGATGGAACTGACGATAGCGCCCTTTCTGCGGACGTTCGTAGCGGAACATCGGCCCGACATACCACAAGCGCTGTTCCTGATTGTACAGAAGACCATGTTCGATGCCGGCGCGTACACAGCCCGCCGTACCTTCGGGACGCAGTGTCAGGCTGTCGCCGTTGCGATCGTCAAAGGTGTACATCTCTTTTTCAACCACGTCGGTCACTTCACCGATCGCGCGTTTAAATAACGGGGTCTGCTCTACAATCGGCAAACGGATTTCACTGTAACCGTAGCTGCCGAGCACGTTTTTTAAAGTGCCTTCAATGCGCTGCCAGATGGCGGTTTCGCCAGGCAGATAATCGTTCATGCCGCGAATGGCTTGAATATTTTTTGCCACGTTTATTCTCTTTATTAATACAAAAAATGAACCCTCAGGGCCGCGACGAACTGCGGGTCGCGCCGGGCGGGTTCATCATACACGGGAAGCCTGCCGCTTCCCAGCAACCTTATTTTTCTACCTGTTGCACATCGATACGACGCGCTTCATCCAGCATTGATGCTTTCGCGCGAATGCGGGCTTCAAGCTGGCTAATCATATCGCTGTTATCCAGGCGGTCTTTGCGCACACCATCTTCGTACAGGCCGCTTTTCTTGTTACCGCCGGTCACACCCAGCGTAGAAACAAGCGCTTCGCCTGGGCCATTTACCACGCAACCGATAATGGAGACATCCATCGGCGTGATGATATCTTCCAGACGCTGTTCAAGGGCGTTGACCGTACCGATAACATCAAATTCCTGGCGGGAACAGGTCGGACAGGCGATAAAGTTAATGCCGCGCGAGCGAATGCGCAGCGATTTCAGGATATCAAAACCAACTTTAATCTCTTCCACCGGATCGGCAGCCAGCGAAATACGCAGCGTGTCACCAATGCCTTCTGAAAGCAGTAAGCCCAGACCAATCGCCGATTTCACTGCGCCTGCGCGCGCGCCACCAGCTTCGGTGATGCCAAGATGCAGCGGCTGATCGATCTGTTTTGCCAGCAGCCGATAGGATTCAACAGCGAGGAATACGTCCGACGCTTTCACGCTGACTTTGAACTGATCGAAATTCAGGCGATCGAGATGATCGACATGACGCATGGCGGATTCGAGCAGCGCTTGCGGCGTTGGCTCGCCATACTTTTCCTGCAGATCTTTTTCCAGCGAACCGGCGTTAACACCGATGCGAATCGGAATGTTTTTATCGCGCGCGCAATCAACAACGGTGCGAATACGCTCTTCGTTGCCGATGTTGCCGGGGTTAATGCGCAGACAGTCAACGCCATATTCGGCGACTTTCAGCGCAATGCGGTAGTCAAAATGGATGTCCGCAACCAGCGGGACACGCACTTGCTGTTTGATCAATTTGAAGGCTTCTGCCGCGTCCATGGTCGGGACAGAGACGCGGACAATATCCGCGCCGACGCGCTCAAGCGCTTTGATTTGATTAACCGTCGCTTCAACATCCGTGGTACGGGTGTTTGTCATGGACTGCACGGCGATGGGTGCGCCATCGCCAATGGGCACATTACCAACGTAAATCCGTTTCGATTTCCGACGCTGAATCGGAGCCTGGTTATGCATGAAAAATCTCCCGCGTTGCCCGTCTGTTACTGTGCTGCTGATTGTTCGGCATTGAGGGTCAGACGCGCAACCTGGTTAGTTCTGATAAAACGACTCAGATCGACAGGTTTACCCTGATACTGGATCTGAACGGCTGATGGCGCGCCAATTTTCAGCTTATATGGCGCCTGGCCGGTTAAATTGAGCGTGGCATCTTTACGTTGCAAGCCGCTGAATAATTTCTTCCCGGTGGCATCGCTCACTTCCAGCCAGCAGTCGGCAGTAAAGTTCATCACCAGTGCGTTAGTATCCGCTTGCGCACCCGCGACACCGGCCTGGTCGGTCGGTAACTGCGCTGGGTTTGCTGGAGCGGTAGGCTGCTGCATGGCGTCAACATTCGCCTGCGACGGTGCAACAACGGTGTTCTGATTTGCGGTAGTAGCGGGGGCTTGCGGCGCGCTGGCGGCTGGCGTTTGCGCTGTCGCCGACGGTGCTGGCGCTTCAACAGGCGTGGCGGAATTATCAACCGGGTCTGCTGCAGCGGTGTCGTTATTCAGTGGTACGCTTTGCGCGTTGCTGTTGCCCGCGTTCAGCTCCGCAGAAGATTGATCCGCCATGTTGGTGATCTCTTGCTGCTGCGCTTTGTGGTTATCCCACCACCATGCGCCCGTCAGGCCGATGGCGACCAGGAACACCAGCCAGGTGATAAAACTCATCATCCAGCCACCGCGTTTTTTACGCGGTTTGCCTAAAGCAAAAGTCTGCATTGGCGCAACTTTTGCCGCTCTGACCGGCGCTTGTTTTTCAAGAATCGGCAGCAGTTCTTCTTCAGGAATGTGCACTAAGCGGGCATAGGAGCGGATATAACCGCGTACAAAAGTCGAAGCCAGATCGGCGGGCGACCTGTCCTCTTCGATATCGCGTACCGTGGAGACCTTCAGGCATAAGCGCTCTGCAACCGCTTGCTGGCTGAGTCCAAGTTGTTCACGGGCGTTGCGCAGACGTACGCCAGTGGTTTGTGCTTCATTTTGGTCGTGAGTGGCTTCAGTATTCATTCGCTACAACTACTGGTACGTGAAAATTAAACATTCAGGCGCGCATAACCGCAATGCCTACACGCGCCGCGAAAAAACCGGGTCGGTTAAACCTGGCCCACAGTATAGGACTGTCAGGCTTGTCATAACAGAACAGCTTTCAGCACTTTTTGCTAAGCCGTTGTTCCATCACTACATACTGCCTTAAAGTCAGGAGAAACGCACCGTAATTATTAATGGCCTGTATATGTACAGGCCAAATAGTCGACATTTTCACAAAATGCAGCATATTCTTCGCGCTGCAACTTATGATTATAGTGCCTTGATCTCAATAGGCTCGCCCTGCATACGCTTACGCATCGTACGTTTGGTACGGTCGATCACATCGCCCGCCAACTGACCACACGCGGCATCGATATCATCGCCACGCGTTTTACGCACGATGGTGGTGAAACCATAACTCATCAGCACCTTACAGAAGCGATCGATACGGCTGTTAGAGCTGCGGCCATACGGCGCCCCCGGGAACGGGTTCCATGGAATCAGGTTGATCTTGCACGGTGTATCTTTCAGCAGCTCCGCCAACTGGTGCGCATGTTCAGTACCATCGTTGACGTGATCCAGCATCACATACTCAATGGTCACACGGCCCTGGTTAGCGTTGGATTTTTCCAGATAACGGCGAACGGCGGCGAGGAACGTCTCGATGTTGTACTTTTTGTTGATCGGTACAATTTCATCGCGAATTTCGTCGTTTGGCGCATGCAGAGAGATGGCCAGCGCAACGTCAATCATATCGCCCAGTTTATCCAGCGCCGGAACCACGCCGGAAGTGGAGAGCGTGACGCGGCGTTTGGAGAGACCAAAGCCGAAATCATCCAGCATAATCTCCATCGCCGGAACGACGTTGGTCAGGTTGAGCAGCGGCTCGCCCATGCCCATCATCACCACGTTGGTAATCGGGCGGCTGCCGGTGACTTTCGCCGCGCCGATAATTTTCGCCGCGCGCCACACCTGGCCGATAATTTCCGAAACGCGCAGGTTACGGTTAAACCCCTGCTGAGCCGTGGAGCAAAATTTGCACTCCAGCGCACATCCCACCTGGGAAGAGACACACAACGTCGCGCGATCATCTTCGGGGATGTAGACGGTTTCAACGCGCTGATCGCCCACGGCAATCGCCCATTTGATGGTGCCGTCGGAGGAGCGTTGTTCTTCCACCACTTCCGGCGCACGAATTTCGGCGACCTCTTTTAATTTGTTGCGTAGCACTTTGTTGATGTCGGTCATCTCATCAAAGTCGTCGCTGCAATAGTGGTACATCCACTTCATCACCTGATCGGCGCGGAAGGGTTTTTCGCCTAAGTTTTTGAAAAATTCACGCATCTGCTGACGGTTTAAATCCAGCAGGTTAATTTTTGCATCTTTGTTTGGCACCGTGAGAGCGTCGTTCTCAGGCATGACAATTTGTTCAGTCATAATGTATTCCGGCCTCGTTATTACACGTTGTGGCCCGTGGAGGGTTAAAAAGAAGCGCCCCAGGACAGCGTCGGCTCATCCTGGGGCGCAGCATTGTACAAATTCTGACGCACAGATACCACGTTTGCACGCGGCTTTTCACAAATTAAAGTGTAAACCTCGTTACACGTTTAACGAGTGATTAACGGGTGCGCGGGCACACTTCGCCTTCGGCGAAGAAGTAGGCGATTTCACGCGCAGCGGATTCAACGGAGTCAGAACCGTGAGTACCGTTCTCAGTGAAGCTGTCTGCGTAGTCAGCACGCAGCGTGCCTGCCAGTGCATTAGCCGGGTTGGTTGCGCCCAGCAGGTCACGGTGACGCTGCACCGCGTTTTCACCTTCCAGCACGGAAACCACAATCGGGCCGGAAGTCATAAACTCAACCAGACCGTCAAAGAATGGACGACCTTCGTGCTCGGCATAGAAACCGCGCGCCTGCTCAACGGTCAGGTGCAGCATTTTGGTGCCAACAATTTTGAACCCTGCCGCTTCAAAGCGAGAGAAGATGCTGCCAATAACGTTTTTTGCCACCGCGTTCGGTTTAATGATGGAAAAAGTACGTTCAATAGCCATGTTTACCTCTGTAAGTTGTTCTGTTGCCCTGAATAGGTGTGGCGCGGATTATAAAGAGCAATACGGACGTTGCCTATGGATGAAGGTAACATTTTTTTAAAATGAGACTATTTTTAGCAACACCTTACGCCAGTAGTGCCATTCCAGCGCTTATTGCACCGTAAACTGCACTGTAGCTATTTGCCCTGCGTCATCCATCACCAATAACTGATACTCCCCGCTTTTATCAAGTTTCAGGCTCAATAAGCTGCTATGCGAGGCTAACGGTTCACCATTCAAAAACCACCAGCGACTGCCCTCGCCACCGCTGCTTTGTAGCGGCAATAAGGCAAATGCCTGGCCGGGAATGCGTTTGATCACCGCCTCTTCGCGCACGCCGCTTAATAACAGCGGTGGCGGCGCGTTATCGTCACGAGGCGGGCAGCGTTTGTCCGCCACCGGTAAACGGGCAACGCGACGTTCACCGGCAGGCAACCACGGTTCCAGCGGTAACGGCCAGGCGATCCATGTCTTCTGCTGCGCATCCGGGCAATCTGCGGCAACCCTGCGCCCCTCTTTATTCAGCCAGAGCGGGAAATTGATCCCGTGACCACCTTCCTGCTCCGGCAATAACAGCGTTGGCGGCTGGCTACCGTCTAACAGCCAGGTGGTAAGTCGACGGCGACAATTGCTGTCGCCAGGCGGTAAGCTTTGCCCACCCGGCCAGCAGATGACGCCGCTGCTAACCGTTTGCGGGCGCGGGTCGCGCGGCAGCCTCGCCTGTTCAAGCGCTGAGCGCGGCTGCAACAGATTATTGACCTGGTTAAGCAACGGTACAGCGCTGGCAAAACCGAACTGCCCGGCTACGGGCGTGCCGTCAGGGCGCCCCGTCCAGATGCCTATCACGTAGCGGGCATTAATTCCTATCGCCCATGCGTCGCGATAGCCATAACTGGTGCCGGTTTTCCACGCCAGCGGCACCACCTGCGGCAATGCTTCATCTGGCACCGGTTGTGCTTCTCCGGCGAGAATACGGCGAATAATCCACGCCGCACCCGGCGACATCAACCGCCGCTCCAGTAGCGGGGCGCCAGGTGTCAGGCGCAGGCTTCCCGCTTTTCCCTCGCGGGCAAACGCGGTGTAAGCAGCCGCAATGTCTTCCAGCCGCGCACCCGCGCCGCCAAGGATCAGTGAAAGATTGGGTTCCGCCCCCGTCGGTAAAATCAGCGGCAAACCGACATTACGCAGATTTCCGGCAAATTTCTTCGGCCCGTAGGCTTCCAGAACCTGCACCGCCGGTAAATTAAGCGAGCGTACCAGCGCTTCATTCATGCTTACCGGGCCATGGAAACCGCTGTCAAAATTACCGGGCCGATAATCGCCCACCCGGCGCGGCACATCCTGTAACAGTGAGGCCGGATGAATCAGCCCTTCATCCAGCGCGAGACCATAAATAAAGGGCTTTAACACCGAGCCCGGCGAACGAACGGCGCTGACCATATCCACATGGCTGAAACGGCTGTCGTCATTAATATCCACTGAGCCAACCCAACCGCGCACTTTCATATCCGTGTGGTCAACGACGATTATCGCCAGCGAACTGCGCGCTGGCAGGCGGCTTTTCACATTTAACGCCAGCTCTTCAAGCTGACGTTGCAGGCTGGCATTCAGCGTGGTGGTGATTTTCAGTGCCTTGCTTTCACCAACCATTCGTCGGGCGAAGAGCGGTGCCAGTTGCGGCATCTGACGCGGAGCCAGCCAGACCGGCTCTTCACGGGACTCCGCCACCTGCGTTGCTGACCACGCCTTTTGCGACACCATACGTTCCAGCACTTTATCGCGCGCGGCCTGCGCACGTTGCGGCCAGCGATCCGGACGTAAACGGCTGGGTGCCTGCGGCAAAACCGCTAACAGTGCCGCTTCGGAATAGCTGAGCGTCGCAGGCGGTTTACCTAAATAAGCCCAACTCGCAGCGCCCACGCCTTGCAGCGTGCCGCCAAACGGCGCGCGGTTCAGATAAAGCGTGAGAATTTCACGTTTTGAGAGGTGCCACTCCAGTTGCAGCGCCCGCCACAGCTGACGCACCTTTCCACCAAAGGTGCGCGGATGCGGATCGAGCAGACGAGCGACCTGCATTGTCAAGGTGCTGCCGCCAGAAACGACATGGCCGGAACGCAGATCCTGCCAGGCTGCACGCGCAATCGACAGCGGATTCACTCCCGGGTGCGCCCAGAACCAGCGATCCTCATACTGGATCAGCGCCTGCAGATAGTGTGGCGATACCTCTTCGATGGTGACCGGGTAGCGCCAGATACCGTCGGCATCGGCAAAGCGCCACAGCGGCGTACCGTCTTCGGCCACCACCACCCGTGCCGGATCAACCTCACTAAGCGGCAGCGGCCAAATCTTGTCGGCAGCCATAACGCCCAACACCAACAGCAGAGGAACACCCACCAGCCAGCGCCAGCGGGTGCGTATCAGACGGACGATCCTCACGTTACGGCACGATAATCAGCGGACCACTGGTCGCACCGGTCGCCCGCCACTGCGGAACATACATTGACTCCACCTGCGGAGCGGGAACCTGATAAGTGCCTGGCGTGACCGCGCGCGCCAGGTAAACCAGCGTGACCCACTCACCTGCGTTTACCGGCACCGCAGCAACAAACCGGTCATCGCGAAACTCCATATGCTGGATATCCACTTGTTGCATACGATTTAGCAGATCCTGCACTTCACTGCCGCTATCTTGCAGACTGGCGCTGCTATCAGCGAGGTTCTGGTTTTCCAGCTCCAGCCCGGCGGGCAGTAAATCAACCACCAGCGCGTCCGGTACGTTCTGGCTGGCATTCACGTCGAGGCGTACCAGCACCAGTTCACCGCTTTTCAGTGACGACAGTGATTTACTGCGACCATCGGTCCCCAGGAACGTACGTTCAATTTTTAATACCTTCCCGGACGGCGCAGGAGCCTGTTCCGGATAGCCTGTGCTGTCGAGACGCAACCACAGCGGCGTGCTGCCGCTATTGGTAACCTGCAATGCTCCCAGTTGATCGGCATTGAGATTACGGCTTTGCGGACGATCGCCACCAAGCCCTGCGGCATCCAGTGAGGTTTGCGCCTGCCATGCGCCCGTGGCGTTTTGCAGATTACGCCCGGCCATAAACAGCGCGTTGCTCTCCTGTGTCGACAACCAACGCTGACCGTAAGCCTGCTCAGCGAGCGTCGCCAGCAGACGCGGCTGCTCCTGTGGCAGCAGGTTGTTCTCTTCCAGCAGCGCCAGTATCAATGCGTTGTCACGCAGTTCGCTGCCGTAATCCGCCAGCCAGTGTCCGGACTGCGGGCGAGAGGTTTTCAGACCCAGCGCTAAGGCTTGTTCGCTGCGCTGCGCATCGCCCATCAGTTTCAGCGCCACGCCCAGTTGCATCAGCGGCAGCGCCGCTCTGGCCTGCTCATGACGTTGCCAGATTTCACGCAATGCGCCTAACGGCGCTTTCTGCTGACGCGCCAGCACCAGACCCGCATAGCTTTGTACCGCGAACTTGGTTGCCGGTGCATCGTCGGTATAGCGAATGGACATGACCGCCGGATCCTGCAAATAGCGCAATAAGCGATTATTGGCGTTATTCAGCGCCTCCATGGGTACGCTATACCCCTGCGCAGACGCGCTAACCAGGAAGTCGGTGACGTAGGCCGTCAGCCAGTACTCTTCCGGTCCACTCTTGTCCCACAACGCGAAACCGCCGTCTTCGCGCTGCATCTGCAGCAGGCGGGAGATACCAATATCCACCGCCGCGCGGCGCTGCTCATCACTGTCGCCTTTGATACCCAGCGCTTTTAACTGCGCGGCATTGGTATAAAGCGACGGGAACAACCCGCTGGTGGTCTGTTCAAGACAACCGTACGGATAAGCACGCAGCTCTTCGATATAGCGCGCCAGATTCAGCGGCGGCTTGCCGCTAAGCAGTAAGCGACCTTGCAAGGTCACCGGTGAAATATTGGCAAGGTGCTGCCCAGGCGTATGCCAGCTCTCACCAGGGTTGAGCATCACTCCGCTATTGACTGTCTGTGCCGCAAACGGCGGACGCACACCGATTTTCCACTGCTTTTGCTGAGGCGCGAACGTTTCACCCGGTAAGGACAGCCCGCTAATTTGCGCGTTAAGCTCGCCATCGCCAAAGCCCTCCAGCGCACGCACCGGAATAAACAGCGTGGTGCGCTCGCCGGCAGAGAGCTTAACCGGCTCCGGTTGGCCACTTTCCAGTGCCAACAGGCCGCTCGCCGTCAGCGCGACAGTGAGCGTTTGCGGTTGATCGGTCAGGTTAGTCAGATCCAGCGTCAGGCGCGAGGTATCGCCGCTGCCAAGAAAACGGGGGGTATTGAGTTCCGCAATCACTGGCGCGGCAACGATCACTTTGCTTTCAGTGCTACCAAAGTCTTCCGCTGTCCAGGCTTGTGCCATCACGCGCAGCTCACCGTTGAAATCGCCAATCGGCAAGCTCACTGTACCTTCGCCATGTTCATCAAGCGTTACCGGCTGTGCCTGCTGAGCAATAATAGTGACATGGTTGACCGGTGGTTTGCCGCCGCGGTTAAGCTCATCGCCATCGCCGCCAAAGCGCAGTGCCGCCAGCCTTCCCTGCCCTTCAATCACCTGACCATAAATATCGTAGATATCCGCGCCGTAGCGTTTCTGACCGAAAAAGCCCTGCCACGGATCCGGCGTCACATAATCGGTAATGTTCAGCACACCGCTGTCCACGGCGGACAGCAGCACGTTGATCTGTTTTGGCGTGGCGCCGTTTTTCACCGCCGCTTTGACTTTCACTGTCAACGGTTGGTTAGGACGCATTTTTTGTGGCGCATTGAGCGTCACGTCAAGGCGACGGTTCTCATCGCCCATCGGGAGATGCAGTAAACCTACCGCGCGTTTTGGCGTGGCGGATTTCGATTTATCGCCAGGGCGTACCACCAGCGTGCTGATATAGAGATCGTGGCGCTGCCACTTCTGATCGACAGGAATACTCAGATCCATGCCCTCAGCAGGGACATCGATCTCTTTCCACCACAGCGGACCTTCACTGGATTCGATCATTGCATAGCCCTTGCCTGCGGCAGGCGCGGTAACATGCAGTTTGATGGTATCGCCCGGTTTGTAGGCCGGTTTATCCAGTTTCATCGTCACGCGATCCGGTCTTGCCGCACCGGCGCCGTCGGTGTTGTCCTGCCAGCTGTAACCGGCCCAGAAGCGCACGCTACTGATGGTGTCATCCGGCCCTTTCACTTCCAGGCGGTAAGACCCCCAGTCCACCGGGAAACTGACTTTTCCGGTTTCATCCGCCTTGAGCGTCAGGCTTTGTTCCCCTTCGACCAGGTCTTTCTGGTCAAATTGTGATTGCCAGCCTTCGCTTTCCGACCAGTTCCAGAAGTAGTCACGGCGTTCACGAATCAAGCGCACCTGCAAATCGCTGACCGCTTTTTTCGCGCCACTGGCATCGGTATAAACAATGTCAAAAGCGGCATTGCTGCCCTCATCGACAATCGGCTGGTTCACGGTGGTGTCAGTCCGATAGTCATATACCGCTTTGGAGGCAAACTGCGGACGAATGCCCGGCAGCGCTTGCGCAGGCCAGATGGCCTGTTCTGCGCGACGTGTTACCGGGCGACCGCCTGATTCCAGCAGGCTGGCTTGTAAAATCACCTGCAACGGCGAGTGTGAATCCTGCCACTGGCTCGGCGTGGTGATTTCGCCTTGCCCTTGTTTATCCAGCGTCAGATGCACCTCATCCAGGCTGCGGCTTACGTTCTCTTCGGCAATATCGCCAAACTGGAACCCCGGTAGCGCGGGAACGGCTTCGCGCAACGGACGCAGAAACAGCTGGCCTTGCAGACTGTTCCCACTGGCTGGCGCGCCATACAGATAGTGACCGTCAATGTTAAATACCACATCTGCGGCAGGCTCAACAGGCTCTGGCTGCGGTGTAATGTTCAACGCCATGCGCTCTGGCATGAAATCTTCCACGTGGAAGCTCCACTCGCGAGAAAGATTATCCCCGGTGTTCGCGCGGATATGCCACATGCCGGTTTGCGCGCTGGCTTCCAGCGGGTAAGTAAACTGGTACAGCCCATTTTGCGGCTGGCTGACCAGCGAGCGGATCACCTGCCCGTCCGGTTTCACCACCTCAAGTTTTACCGGTTGCTCTGCCAGTGGTTTACCGTCGCTATCGCGCAGCAGGCCGTTAAGGATCACCGTTTCACCAGGGCGGTAGAGATCGCGCGGGCCAAACATAAAGAACTGTTTGCTGTAGCCGGGATCGCCTGCAATGGCGAACTCGGCGAGATCCAGCGCCGGTAATTTCAGATCCAGCATCGTGGTTTCACCCGCTTTACGCGCGAGGATCAAGGCCGCTTCTTTATCGGTGCTGAGCGTGGCATGACCATCGCTATCGCTGGTAGCTTGTGCGAGAGTTTGCCCTTTCTCGTTCAGCAGCATCACTTCAATGCCGGCGAGCGCAGCGCCGTTTTCCAGCCCCTGCGTGAAGATATCCAGCCGGTTGTGGTAACGGTGCGCGGAAAGGCCAATGTTACTGAGGGTGAATAAGGTAGCGGCATTGCTGTAGTTGTAATGCCCGGCCTGGTTCATTACCGCAATGTAAACGCCGGTTTGCTGTAACGGCTGAATGCCGCCAAGTGGCAACAGCAGTTTTTCACGCGTGTTGCGGGTTGGATTGAGATCAAAACGGCCGGTATAAACCAGATCGGCCATTTTCAGGAGCGTTTCCGATTCCCAGTTCGACAGCGAACTGCGGTACTCCCACTGGCTGATAAACGCGGCCAGCGATTCCGGTTTCACGCGGTAAAAATTGACGTCAACGTTGTCCACGTTCAGCGCCATCACCGGCAGCCCGTCCACCACTTTTCCTGGCAGCAGCGAACCCCGGCTGGCGAAACCGACGCTTGGTTGCACATCGCGGGTGGTGATTGTTTTTTCGTAATCGCTACCGAACGTAGCCTTATTCAGCGCCAGCAGCCCTTTATCAACCGATACCAGCAGCTCGCGGTTCGGTTCGAGATGGCGCAGGCGCAGCTCTTTCAGGTTTGGCGCCAGCTCCCAGGCACCATCCACTTTGCCACTTTTTTTATCCACCAGATGCACGCTTGAAGCAAAGTTCTGGTCTGGTTCCAGCGGCACCGAGAAGGTCAGCACGAGCGTCGCTGCGCCATCCAGTTGCACTTCAGAAGCATCCAGCAGCGTTAACGGTTTACCTTCGCTGCGTACGGCAAGCTCAGCAAGCTTTGCTTTATCCTGCGGTATAGCCGCCGGTGTTTTTTGCTCTGGCGCAGGCGCAGCTTTCGAGTCAGGTGCGCTGGCGGCCTTAGGCTTATCGTTATCATCGCAGCCCGCGAGCGTAAAGGTGGTGACGAGCGCAAGAGTCAGCGCCGCAAGACGTAGCGGTTTCATTCGTTATCCCTGGTTAAGTAACCTGTTGAAAGAGGCTCAGACATTATTATGCGCAACCGTGACAATTACAAAACCGCCCATCAATTCTGGAAAGCGCCTCGCAAAGCGCACTTAACGCTCTCCACCCTCGCTGTTAACCCGATCACAGCCCGTAATGTAACATGTTACGTTCCGAGTCATTTGTTTTTAAAACAATAAGATAGCTGGATATTTCTTACCACTGGCTGCTAACGTTAAGCGGTCTGTGCACCTTTGTGCGCGGTTCTAATAAGAGAGAACATTATGTCCAGAGCCGTGAATGCCCTACAAAATTTTGGTAAGTCCCTCTTTGGTCCGGTGCTCATTTTGCCCATCGTCGGTTTGTTTATTGCCTTCGGAAATATCTTTGGCAACGGCAACCTGGCCGAATATTTACCTTTCCTTGGTCATCCGTTTATTCAAAACATCGGCCAGTTGATTGCCAAATCCGCCGTCTCGGTGCTGGCTAACCTGGCGCTGGTGTTTGCCGTTGGTATCCCGGTCGGGCTGGCCTCGCGGGATAAAGGTTATGCCGCGTTAATTGGTCTGGTGACCTTTATCGTTTTCATCAACGCCATGAATGTCACTTTGCAGATGCAGGGCGTACTGGCCCCGGCTGCGCAGATGAAAGCTGCCGGGCAAAGCATGGTGCTGGGCGTGCAGGTGCTGGAGATGGGCGTATTCGCCGGCATCCTCACCGGCGCGCTGTCGGGCTATCTGTACGATAAATATTCCGGCGTGCAGTTTTCCGGCGCGATGGCGATTTACTCCGGACACTGTTTTGTCGCCATTATTATGCTGCCGGTGTCCATCGTGCTCGGCGTGGTAATGAGTGAGTTATGGCCGTTTGCCCAGCACGGCATCAGCACGCTGGCGCTGGCGATTAAGGGCGCCGGGCCATTCGGCGTCGCGGTGTACGGTTTTCTGGAGCGCATTCTGGTGCCGACCGGGCTACATCACCTGGTTTATACACCGTTTCTTTATACGGAGTTAGGCGGTACGGCAGATGTCTGCGGCAGCACCTATCAGGGCGCACGCAATATCTATTTCGCGGAAATGGCCTGCCCGAGCGTGACGCAATTAAGCAGCACGGCGGTGTGGGATGCGCGCGGCATCAGTAAAATGTTCGGCCTGCCCGCCGCCGCGCTGGCGATGTACGTCACCGCGAAACCCGAACGCAAAGCCGCAGCGAAAGCGATTTTGATCCCCGCCGCGCTTACTTCCTTGCTGGTGGGCGTGACCGAACCGATTGAGTTCTCGTTTCTGTTTGTCGCTCCGCTGCTTTTTGTGGTACATGCCGTGCTGACCGGCATTGGCATGATGCTGTTTTCCCTGTTCGGCGTTCATGCCATCGGCGCGAACGGCATTATCGATTTCATTCTCTACAACCTGCCGCTCGGCACCGTGAAGTCCAACTGGCCGATGTACATCCTCGTCGGGCTCATCATGTTCGCCCTCTACTTCGTTATCTTCCGCTTCCTGATTTTGCGCTTCGATATGAAAACGCCAGGGCGTGAGGATGACACCGAAGAGACGCGGCTTTACAGCAAGCAGGATTATCAGGCCAAAGGCAATAACGACGCGGTTGGTGAAGCGATTATCGAAGGGCTGGGCGGGCGAGCCAATATTGAAGTGGTGGATAACTGCTACACCCGCCTGCGCGTAACGGTAAAAGACACGGCGGTGATCAATGAGCCGCAGCTGAAAGCGACAGGCGCAAAAGGCGTGATTAAACAAGGTAACAACGTTCAGGTGGTCTACGGGCTGCATGTCAAAAAGATGCGAGAAGCGGTTGAGATGTTTCTCTAAAGGAGTCCAGAAATGATTAAACCCCCGTTTATTTTATCGATCGCCGGTGGCGGCAGCACCTATACGCCGGGCATTGTCAAAAGCCTGATGGTCAGGCTGGAAGATTTTCCGCTGGCGGAAATTCGCCTTTACGACATTGATGAAGCGCGGCAAAACACCATCGCGCCGGTGGTGGAAAAAGTGATTCGTGACCACAGCCAGAGCATCAAATTTACCGTCACCAGCGATGCGCAAACCGCGTTTCGCGGCGCGCATTTTGTTTTCGCACAAATGCGCGTCGGGCAGTACAAAATGCGTGAGCAGGATGAAAAGATCCCGCTGCGCCACGGCGTGGTTGGTCAGGAAACGTGTGGCCCTGGCGGGCTGGCTTACGGGCTGCGTACCATTTTGCCGATGGTCGAGCTTATCGATTTGGTAGAGCGTTACGCCGATAAAAAAGCGTGGATCGTGAACTACTCCAACCCGGCGGCGATTGTCGCCGAAGGGGTGCGTCGTCTGCGGCCCAACGCGCGTGTGCTGAATATTTGTGATATGCCGGTGGCGGCGATGCGCAATATGGGCGCTATCCTTGGCGTTGATCGCCATAAACTGGAGGTGGATTACTTCGGCCTGAATCACTTTGGCTGGTTTACCAAAGTGCGTGTCGATGGCGAAGATCGTCTGCCGGAGCTGCGCGAACACGTCGCCCGTTTTGGTCTGTTAACCGAAGACGCCGCGCAAACCGATCCGCAACACGCCGATCCGTCGTGGGTGAAAACCTGGCGCAACATCAAGCCGATTATGGATCACTTCCCGGAATTTTTGCCGAACCCCTATTTGCAGTATTACCTGATGCCAAACGACATTGTTGCGCATCAAAACGCCGATTACACCCGTGCCAATGAAGTGATGGACGGGCGCGAGAAAAAGCTGTTTGCTGCTGCGGCGGAATATCAGCGCACCGGTATTCTGCCGGATGCCTTCCATGTTGGCGTACATGGCGCGTTTATCGTCGATGTCGCCTGTTCGCTGGCCTTTGACCTGCGCCAGCGCCATCTGGTGATTGTGGAAAACAAAGGGGCGATTGCTAACCTGCCCTACGATGCCATGGTGGAAGTCCCGGCTTATATCACCAGTGAAGGGCCAGAACCGGTGCGGATGGGCGCGGTGCCGCTGTTCCATCAGACATTGTTGATGCAGCAACTGGCGTCGGAACAACTGCTGGTGGAAGCCACCATTGAAGGCAGTTACGAGAAAGCGCTACAGGCATTCACCCTGAACCGTACCGTGCCTACCATGCAGCATGCGAAAGCGATCCTTGATGAGATGATCGAAGCCAACCGTGACTACTGGCCAGCGCTGCAAAAAGCATGGGAAAACGGCAAACCAGCATAAAAATAACGAGGTCGCTCGCGGCGTTAGCGATGTCGGCTTGTCGGGTCATGAAAAAACGTTAACAATTCAGGTTACTGTTGATGACACGGAGACAACCATGTCCACCTCGTTTTTTGTCGCGGCCGACTGGCTGATAGAGCATAGCGATGATCCCGAAATCCAGCTGATTGATGCGCGGATGGCGCCAGTGGGTCAGGAGCATCGCGACATGAGAGCGGAATACCGCGCCGGGCACCTTCCCGGTGCGGTCTTTTTTGATATCGAAGCCCTTTCCGATCACACCACGACGCTGCCGCATATGCTGACGCGCCCGGAAGCATTCGCCGTGGCAATGCGCGAACTGGGCATCAGCCAGGATAAACATCTGGTGGTATATGACGAAGGCAATCTCTTCTCTGCCCCGCGCGCCTGGTGGATGCTGCGTAATCACGGCGTGGAAAATGTCTCGATCCTGGCCGGTGGGCTGGCGGGCTGGCAGCGCGATGCCCTGCCGCTACAAAAAGGCGACGTGCCGCTTCCCGAATCCGATTTTAATGCCAATTTCGACCCTCACGTGGTGAAAAAACTGACCGACGTGCTGCTGGCGAGCCACGAAGGCACGGCACAAATTGTCGATGCCCGCCCCGCGCCACGTTTTAATGGCGAAGTGGATGAACCGCGCCCGGGTCTGAAGCGCGGCCATATTCCCGGCGCACTGAATGTGCCGTGGGTTGATTTAGTCGTTGAAGGCGAACTGAAAACCACCGATGAGCTGGCGGCGATTTTCCGCCGTCAGGGTGTGGATCTGCACAAACCGATTATCGCCAGTTGCGGCTCCGGCGTGACGGCTTCGGTAGTTATTCTTGCGCTGGCAACGCTTGGTGCAAGTAACGTGACGCTGTATGACGGCTCCTGGAGTGAATGGGGCGCACGCGACGATTTACCCATCGAAACGGCGTAAATGGACAACCGACTGGCACCACTGCTGACGCGCGGAGAGTCACTGACCCGCGCGGAATATCGCGTTCTTGCACACCTGACGGAACACCCACTGCTGGTGGGAAACATCACGGTACGCGAACTGGCGCAGGCGACATTTGTCTCCACCGCCACCATTATTCGCCTGTGCCAGAAACTCGGTTTTAGCGGCTATAGCGAGTTTATCTGGCACTGCAAGCAGCGGCTGGCAGACACGCCGCACATTACCGGGCCACACAGTGAACCCGCCGAGTTACCCGTAGCCTTCGCGCAGTTTATGGCGAATTATCAGCGCACGTTTCAGTGGGTAAGCGCGGAAAAACGCCAGCAATTTGCCGCCCTGCTGCATGAGCAGGAGAGCTTTTTTCTCTATGGTGCCGGTTTTTCCTATCTGTTTGCTGAGTACCTGACCAAGAAATTGCAGGTGCTGGGCAAGACGGCGTTTATTTCCGGGCCTGGCGACAGCCGGAATATCTTTCTCAGTAACGCGGCGCGCTACCAGGTGTTTATTGCCGTTTCCCGCAGTGGTGAAACGGAGCAAGTGCTGGATAAAGCGCGTATTGCGCGTACCGTGGGTATGACGGTGGTGGCCTTTACCCGCGCGTCGGCAAACCCGCTGGCGGAGATGGCAGATATCCATTTCGCGCTGTACGACGAAGCGGTGCATTTTGCCGCTGAAGCCGCCGGGATCACCTCGTTCGAGTCAAACCTGGTCCTGCTGATGGATCTGTTGCTGCTGGAAGCGACGCAATAATGCCTGCCGCATTTCGGCAGGCATTAGCAAAAACGCCAATTACGATTGGTTCAGTTCACGCCGCGCCCAGGCGGCCTGAATGTATTCATGAAGCGCGACATACAGCTCCTCAATCGACATTTTTTCACGCAGTACGCCTTTCAATACCCCGCCAGGCAGGCTTATCACCACTTTGCGCTTCTTCGGCTCAAACGTAAAACTGCGGAACAAACGCCCCACGGTGCAGGTCGGTGGCTGATAACCTTCCCGCCAGTAGAGATCGATAAACACCCACTCATTGACGCTACGAATATCAATATTTTCAATCTCCGCCAGCAAGAGCGGCGCGCTGAGCTGATAGCTCTCAATCCCGTGTGCAGTCAACGTGAACAGCGGCTGGCGCACGCGCGTATACATCGTCCAGCTCGCCAGCCCAAAGATCAGCCCACCGGCGACCAGACCAAAGATTATCTTCTCCATTGAGCTATTGGCGGTGGCATTCCACTGGATACTCAGCGCGAGGACTAAACCAGCACCAGCAACACAGAGCACCGCCAGCACCAGGAACAACCAGAAATTTTTCTTACGCAGCGAGACAACGACGCTTTCCGTGGAGTGTGCTGCCAGATTTTCTAATTCGGCCTGATAAGCGTCATGGTGCGCTTCCACATTGCTCGCCATGCCGGCGGTTAACGCGGCGGAAATAGCCGATGCATCGCGGAATAAACTGCGCATCCACTGGTAATCCGCCTCCTCTGCCGGGCGTGATGCCCTGGCCAGCAGCGTTTCATCCAGCGGCACATTCAGTTGCTCAATACGCACACGCGTCGGCGGATGGCTGTCCGTTGGGTGCGCCAGTTCCTGCTCAAGCGAGGCGGCAACATCAAAGCGCCCGCCCTCACGCAGCGACGCAAACAGGCTGTGCACCAGATCGTGCGTCTCAAGTTTGCGGTTAAAGAACAGCTCCATCGGCGCATTAAAGCGTTCATTGAGCGCGGAGAAACGCAGGAGTGAGGCCGCCAGCGCCTGCGGCGAGCTGGTACGTGCGCCCGCGGCGTCCGCTGCCAGTTCGCGTACGCGGCTCCAGCCATTGACCGTTTCATGGAACTGACGGTAAAACCAGAGGCCGAGATGAATGGTCGGGTTGAGCGCCAGCCGCTCAAGCCAGCCGCTGCTCGCCACATCGCGATAAAAGTAGTCGAGACTGTTTTCCATACCGGCATACAGCCCGGCGAAATGCAGGGTGTAGACCGTATCGTTACCGGAAAAATGCCCCAGCTCATGGCCAATCACGGCGGCCACTTCGTCTTTATTCATAAACGCTGCATAGCTGAGCGGGAAATAGAGGGTATTGCCGGTTAACCGCGCGCCGTTGTCAATTTGCACCGGGCTTGCGGTGACGTAAAACCCCTCAAATAAACCGACCACAATATTATCCGGCACAATGGCCTGCCCGCGCTGAGCTAATTCCCTGACCCAGCGCCACAATTCCGGCGCGTCGGCTTCAGAAACAGCGGCACCATGAACCTGCATATCTTGCGGCTCAAACAGCGCAAAGCAGCGTTTTAGTAAGAACAGGCTTTTCAGCACCATAAATACCAGCGAACCAATGATCAACAAGACGAATATCACCAGTTTGATATTAAAGGCGCTCGCCCGACCTAACGTGTAGATCCAGCACACTTCATATAACAGCACGCAGACCAGCGCGAAACCAATCGACGCCATGACACCGACCATAATAAATGGCAGTAACTTGCGACAAAGGGTAAACGCGGTAATTAACTTTTCCGCAGATATACGGGCTTTCCGTACGCTTAAAACACAGAGAATGACTGCGCTGCAACTGGCAATCAAGCCCAACAGGGAAAACAACATTCCGCCTTTGGCGAGGATCTGGCGCGACATATCGGCAAATACGCTGTGGCCGACAAAACCATATTGCGTCACCTGGTAAACATCCACTTCGTTAATACGGATATTCTGCCAGCAGGCGTAGAAGAAGAGAATTAACGGTACGCCGAAGCAGTACAGCAGGCTTTTTTTGTCCATAAAATTAACCGTAAAGAAACGTAAAAACGCACCGTATCACAGGTATAGGATTAATTCATAATTTATGGAATGAATAGCAAAAATCGTACGACGTTATTAATGAAAGGCTAATAATTCAGTTTCTTAAATAATAGAAGGCGGTACATCACATACCGCCTGATAATTAAATAATGCGATTTTGCTTAAAGTCGCGCAGGAAACTTCCCCAGCGCCGTTCGTAGAAAGGGGTAATATGCGCGATCATAAAATGGCTAATACCTTTTTCCCCTTCAACGACCTGGCAAATATCCACCGGCTCGTCGCCAGGCAGCGTATCGGTCGCCACACTCCCCGCGGCGTGAATAATCTCTTCGATATCGCCTTCAGCTTCGATACCAATCAGCAGATTGGGCTGCTCATCAGCCTTCTCTTTGATAGAGCAGAGAAACGCGCGCTTCACGGTTTTGATGCTTTTAAACAGCGTGGTCAGCGAATCCACCATTTGTGCGGGCGGTTCAGCCACTTCGGAAAGCAGCAGCGCCGTGTCGCCCTCCAGCACTTCCTGCTGGCTTAACGGGCTGCCCTCTTCGCCCACCAGGTGGCTGATTTCTCGCGGCGTGAACGCTTTGCCGGTCGGCAGCTTCGCATTGAGGAACAGCGTCTCGCCGAGCGTCATTTCAAACAGCGTGCGCGCGGGCATGACCACAAAGGCTTGTTCCTCTTCCACCGCCTGTTGCAGTGCTTCGAGCGAGGTAAAGAATGGGATCACCGAGGTACCGTCATCTTTTTCCCAGTGCTGCAAATCAAGCGCGCTGTCTTCAACAATAGCTTCGCCTTCCGCCGCTGTGCCTGGCACCCAAACGGTGGATTCCAGCAGCGTGCGGAAAAAGGCCGGACGATAAGCAGGCTCAGTTGCGGCCTGTTCCAGCAGGGTTTCTAATTCGTTTTTGCTTTCTGACATAGTGGTTCCAGAGAGTTTCCTCTCCCTTGCGGGAGAGGAAAAAAATTACTTCGCGGTTAACAGATTCGCCAGGGTACGTACGCCAAGGCCGGTCGCTCCCGCCGCCCACTGCTCAACCGCCGCTTTACGATAGGTTGCTGAACAGTCGATGTGCAGCCAGCCCTGCTGGTAGTTTTCAACAAAGTGCGACAGGAAACCGGCTGCCGTGCTTGCTCCCGCCGGGAATGAACCCCCTGCGGTGTTGTTCAGTTCCGCAAAGTTAGACGGCAGTTGATTGCGATGGAATTCGGCCAGCGGCAAGCGCCAGAACGGTTCGTTTTCCGCGCTTGCGCTGTCGAGCAAACGCCCGGCAAGCGCATCGTCAAAGCTGAACAGCGCATGATAATCATTGCCCAGTGCGGTTTTCGCCGCGCCGGTCAGCGTTGCCGCATCAATAATCAGCTGCGGTTTCTGCGCAGAGGCGTCGATCAGACCATCCGCCAGCACCAGGCGTCCTTCCGCATCGGTATTCATAATTTCTACGGTTTTACCGTTACGATAACGGATGATATCGCCCAGTTTGAAGGCGTTGCCACTAATCAGGTTATCCGCACAGCACAGGTACAGTTTGATGCGTTTATCCAGCCCACGATGGATGGCAAATGCCAGTGCACCGGTTACCAGCGCTGCGCCGCCCATGTCGGACTTCATTGAATCCATTGAGGAAGTCGGCTTAATGCTGTAACCGCCGGAATCGAAGGTAATGCCTTTACCCACCAGCGCGGCATAAACCGGCGCATCCGGGTTACCGGTCGGGTTGAAATCCAGCGCCAGCAGTACCGGCGGGCGTTCGGAACCACGGCCAACCGTATGCAGACCGAGATAGTTCTGCTCGCGCAGATCTTCACCTTTGGTGATGCGATAAGAGACATTGTCGCCGCCGACTTTATGCAACAGATCGACCGCGCGTTGTGCCAGTTGTTCCGGCCCCAGCTCTTCTGCCGGGGCATTGATGGTATCGCGTACCCAGTCGATGACCAGCAGGCGGCTATCCAGCTCTTTTTGCTCGGCGTCGTTAAGCTGCGCCCATTCCACTTTGCGCGTGCCTTTTGGCCCTTTATAACCGGCCCAGAACGCCCAGCTGCGATCCGCGTCCCAGCCTTCGCCGCTCAGGGCAACATGTTTGATGCCCATGCCGTCGATTTTACGTGCGGCGCGTTGGATCAGGCCTACGTCATCTTTCCCGGTCAGATGCAGTGCGATGCCGTCGTTATTGATGCTGTAAGCGGCTTTCTCACCCCAGCGCGCGTCGGCGCTTTGCGTTGTCAGCGTAATTTTCATAGCTTCTGTCATTATTTTTATCCTTATGGCTGTTCATGAAAACGGGCCGCCCGAAGGCAGCCCGTTTGATGATTACGATGCTTCGTCTAACCAGACTAGCAGAATCGCTTCGAGAATTTTTTCATTCGATGCATTCGGATCATCGTCAAACTCTTCCAGCTCGCAAATCCACTGGTGCATATCGGTGAAACGCACGGTTTTCGGATCCACATCCGGGCGGCTGTCGTACAGCGCCTCGCCGATTTCACGGCTATCGGTCCATTTCAGCCCCATATTAGTGCTCCCGCGCGTGGTTGATGGTGTAGCGAGGAATTTCAACGACCAGATCTTCATCGGTAACACGCGCCTGGCAGCCTAAGCGGCTTTCCGGCTCCAGACCCCACGCTTTATCCAGCATGTCGTCTTCCTCTTCGCTGCTTTCCGGCAGCGAGTCAAAACCTTCACGCACCACACAGTGACACGTGGTACAGGCGCAGGATTTTTCGCAGGCATGCTCAATCTCAATCCCGCCGCGCAGGGCGACATCAAGAATGGTTTCACCGCTCTTAGCTTCCAGAACTGCGCCATCCGGACAGAGATCCTGATGAGGCAGAAAAACAATTTTAGGCATATTAAACCTCGTCGACGGAATGGCCTTTCAGCGCGGTACGTACGGATTGATCCATACGGCGTGCGGCGAATTCCTGGGTTTGTTTATCTACATTTTTAATGGCTTGTTCTATCGCGTCGGTGTCATCGCCGTCGGCAACAGCGCGTAACTGCGCGACTGCGTCGTCGATCTCCGCACGCTCTGCGGCGCTTAACAGCGCGGCGTCAGCGGCAAGCGCGCTGGTAAGGCTTTCCAGCACGCGCGCGGCTTCCACTTTCTGCTCCGCCAGCATGCGCGCTTTCACGTCCTGCTCGGCGAAACTCATGGAGTCTTTAATCATGTCGGCGATTTCGCCATCGGTCAGACCGTAAGACGGTTTCACCTGAATGGAGGCTTCCACCCCGGTGGATTTCTCCATCGCGGTTACGCTGAGCAACCCGTCGGCATCCACCTGGAAAGTGACGCGAATATGCGCCCCGCCAGCCGGCATCGCCGGGATACCGCGCAGGGCAAAACGCGCCAGGGAACGACAGTCGGCCACCAGCTCACGCTCACCCTGCATCACATGGATAGACATTGCTGTCTGGCCATCTTTAAATGTGGTGAACTCCTGCGCGCGCGCCACCGGAATAGTGGTGTTACGCGGGATCACTTTTTCTACGAGGCCACCCATCGTTTCCAGCCCCAGCGAGAGTGGAATGACGTCCAGCAACAGCATTTCGCTGTCTGGCTTGTTACCCACCAGGATATCCGCCTGGATTGCCGCGCCAATCGCCACCACTTTATCCGGGTCAATCGAGGTCAGCGGCGTGCGGCCAAAGAACTCGCCTACCCGCTCGCGCACCAGCGGCACGCGCGTTGAGCCGCCGACCATCACCACTTCCAGCACCTCTTGCGCTTCCACACCCGCATCTTTCAGCGCGCGACGGCAAGAGAGCAGCGTGCGTTTAACCAGTGTTGAAATCAATTCATCAAACTGGCTACGTGTGATAGTCCCCTGCCAGCCTGCCACATTCACGGTAACGCTGTCGGCATCGCTGAGGGCGATTTTTGCGGCAATCGCCGCATCCAGCAATTCGCGCTGTTGACGTACATCGCTGCGATCGGTAATGCCCGCCTGTTCACAGATGAAATCCGCCAGCAGATGGTCGAAATCGTCGCCGCCGAGTGCGGAATCACCGCCGGTCGCCAGCACTTCGAAAACGCCACGGCTCAGGCGCAAAATCGAGATATCAAAGGTACCGCCGCCGAGATCGTAAACCGCAATCACGCCCTCCTGGCCGGAGTCCAGCCCGTAGGCGATTGCCGCAGCGGTCGGTTCGTTCAGCAGGCGTAACACATGCAAGCCCGCCAGACGCGCCGCATCTTTGGTGCCCTGTCGCTGTGCGTCATCAAAATAGGCAGGAACCGTGATCACCACGCCATCCAGCTCGCCGGAAAGGGTCTCCTGCGCGCGAGCGGCAAGGGCTTTGAGAATATCCGCCGAGACGCGAATCGGGTTAACCAGACCGCCACGCGTGACAATCATCGGCAGACCATTTTCACTGGGCTGGAACTGCCACGGCAGGTGCGGGTAACGCGCCTGAATGTCGGCCAGGCTGCGCCCCATCAGGCGTTTCACCGAACTGATGGTGTTTACGGAGTCCAGCGCAGCGTTGGTACGGGCGTCATAACCGACAACATGGCTGTCGGCCTGGTAGTTAACCACCGAAGGGAGCAGGTGACGTCCGGCGCTGTCGGCCAGCGTCTCCGCCTGCCCGCTGCGCACGGTGGCAACCAATGAATTGGTGGTGCCGAGGTCGATACCCGCCGCCAGACGACGCTGGTGCGGCGCAGCGCTCAGACCGGGTTCACTGATTTGTAATAAGGCCATGATGTGCTTCCAAAAAAATTAAAAACCGAGCAGTTTTTCTTCGAGTTGTTCTGTTGCGCTGCGCAGTTTATCGAGAAAACGCAGTTTACGCACGGTATCCGCCGCCGCGTCCCACGTCTGGCTGGCTAATTGCTCCACCATTTGCCGATGGCGCGTGTCATACATCCCTTTCACACGCTGTTGAAATGCGTCCAGACGGGTTGCGTCTTGCGCTTTTTCAATCTCGTCCAGCTCTTCACGCAGCTCAAGTTGTTCCATCAGGAAAGCGGTATCGCGCACCGTGTGCTGCTCGGAGGCCAAATCAAAACCGTGCAACGACAGCAGATATTCTGCGCGCGTTAGCGGGTTGCGCAGCGTTTGCCATGCCTGGTTAATGGTAGCGGATTGCTGGACGGCAGCCAGTTGTTCCGCCTGAGGGCGGCTCGCGAAGCGGTCGGGATGGAACTGACGTTGCAGATCCTGGAAACGTGTCGCCAGCGCCTGGACATCAAGCTGATAGTCGGCCGGCAACCCAAAGAGGGTGAAGTAATCCATAACAATTCCGGGTGTGCAATCGAAACAGACCCCACACGCAGGACGCTGCGGTGGGGTCATCGGATGATGGCGATTAAACGTTGAAGCTTTCGCCGCAACCGCACTCGTCTTTGACGTTCGGGTTGGTGAATTTAAACCCTTCGTTCAGGCCTTCTTTTACGAAGTCCAGTTGAGTGCCGTCAAGGAATTGCAGGCTTTTGCCGTCAACCACTACCTTCACGCCTTTGTCTTCAAACACCGTGTCTTCTTCGTTCGGCGCGTCGACAAATTCAAGGACATAAGCCATACCAGAACAGCCGGAGGTTCTTACCCCCAGACGCAGACCAAACCCTTTACCACGGTTGGCCAGGAAGGTATTGACTCGCGCGGCAGCACTGTCGCTCAGGCTAATGGACATGACAACAACCTCCCGCCTTATTTCGCTTCTTGTTTACTTTTGTAATCCGCAATCGCGGCTTTGATCGCATCTTCCGCCAGGATTGAACAGTGGATTTTCACCGGCGGCAGTTCCAGCTCTTCGGCGATATCGGTGTTCTTGATTGCCTGCGCTTCGTCCAGAGACTTGCCTTTCACCCACTCGGTAACCAGTGAGCTGGAAGCGATTGCGGAACCACAGCCGTAAGTTTTGAAACGCGCGTCTTCGATAATGCCTTTATCGTTTACTTTGATCTGCAGTTTCATCACGTCGCCGCACGCCGGTGCGCCAACCATGCCGCTTCCTACGGTGTCGTCGTTGTCGAACGAGCCAACGTTGCGCGGGTTTTCGTAGTGATCGATTACTTTTTCGCTATAAGCCATTTTTTCTTCTCCTGCTTGCGCAACAATTAATGATGAGCCCATTCGATGGTGGTCAAATCCACGCCCTGTTTGAACATTTCCCACAGCGGAGAGAGTTCACGCAGACGGCCGATGGATTTACGTACCAGCGCGATGGTGTAGTCAATTTCTTCTTCGGTGGTGAAACGACCTAAAGAGAAACGGATGGAGCTGTGTGCCAGCTCATCATTCATGCCCAGTGCGCGCAGCACGTAGGACGGTTCCAGGCTTGCAGAGGTACAAGCAGAGCCGGAGGATACAGCCAGATCTTTCAGCGCCATGATCAGCGACTCGCCTTCAACGTAGTTAAAGCTGACGTTGAGGATGTTCGGTGCGCCGTGTTCGAGATCGCCGTTCAGATAAACTTCTTCGATATCGTTGATGCCGTTCCACAGACGGCTACGCAGGCCACGCAGACGTTCCATTTCGCTGGCCATCTCTTCTTTCGCGATGCGGTACGCTTCGCCCATGCCGACGATCTGGTGAACAGGCAGAGTACCGGAACGCATGCCGCGCTCATGACCGCCGCCGTGCATCTGCGCTTCGATACGCACACGCGGTTTACGCTGCACATACAGCGCGCCGATGCCTTTCGGCCCATAAATTTTATGGCCGGAGAAGGACATCAGATCCACTTTCAACTGGCTCAGGTCGATAGGCAGTTTGCCCACGCTCTGGGTAGCGTCAACGTGATAGATAATGCCGCGCGCACGGCACATTTCACCGATTGCCGCGATATCCTGCACCACGCCGATTTCGTTATTCACGTGCATGATGGAAACGAGGATGGTGTCTTCACGCATCGCCGCTTCCAGCTCTTTCAGGTCGATAATGCCGTTGCTCTGCGGGGCGAGATAGGTCACTTCGAAACCTTCGCGCTCCAGTTGACGACAGGTGTCCAGCACGGCTTTGTGTTCGGTTTTGCTGGTGATAATGTGCTTGCCTTTTTTCTGATAAAAGTTGGCTGCACCTTTGATCGCCAGGTTATCGGATTCGGTTGCACCGGAAGTGAAGACGATTTCACGCGGATCCGCGCCAACCAGTTCTGCGATCTGGTTACGGGCGATATCAACGGCTTCTTCAGCTTGCCAGCCAAAACGGTGAGAACGGGAAGCAGGGTTACCAAAGGTCCCGTCCAGGGTCAGAAACTGCATCATTTTCTCGGCAACACGCGGATCCACCGGCGTGGTTGCGGAGTAATCGAGATAAATCGGTAATTTCATTGATCTTTAAACTCCGTACATCGCTCTAATGCAAGGAATCAGGCAACCGGCTGGATGTACGACCGCGTTAACAGGGCACGGTTTTGTGCCCTGGCCCGATTCTGAATTCTGTTTTTTTATTATGCGCGCAGTTTGACGTCGATAGCGTCTTGAGCACGGGTGGTGCGATGGGATTCGTTACTGTGCTGACGGTCGGACACATCAAGGATTTCCTGGTTATTCACCAGTTCGCCCAGCGTGATGTTGTTTAAGAAACCGGTCAGACGGTCGCTCAGATCGCGCCACAGCGCATGGGTCAGGCACTTATCGCCCCCCTGGCAGCCGCTTTTACCCTGGCAGCGGGTTGCGTCTACGGATTCGTCAACCGCGCTAATCACTTCACCAACAGCAATGGTATTTGCGTCTTTACCCAGCAGGTAACCACCGCCCGGGCCACGTACGCTGGCGACTAAGCCATTTTTACGCAGGCGGGAGAACAGCTGCTCCAGGTAGGAGAGGGAAATTCCCTGACGCTCGGAAATATCAGCCAACGGAACCGGGCCCGCTTCGGAGTTGAGTGCAACGTCCAGCATTGCGGTCACGGCATAACGCCCTTTAGATGTCAGTCTCATGTCTTACAAGCCTCAAACTCGCCCCTGCCCGGGGTGTATTATTAATATGTTAATGTTGCATAGCAGACGCAAGTCTGACATTCCCGACTAAATTGGTCAACTATTTAGTTGACTGTTTTAGTCAGGTATTTGTCGTTTAGTGCTTTCATAGAGTTAGGCCGAAAAAGGGCATTTTCCCGGCCTCGCGCGTTACTCTTTATGCTTCTGTTCGATGGACGCAAGAATGCCGCGCAGGATATTAAGCTCCTGACTTTCCGGACGCGCGCGGGTGAACAGACGACGCAATTTATTCATCACCTGGCCGGGGTGGTTTTCACGAATAAAACCAGTTGCCAGCAGGGTTTGCTCCAGATGCCCGTAAAAACGCTCCAGATCGTCGACCAGCGGGTACGGCGTCTCTTCATGCTCAACCGCCGGGGCACTGCTCTCTTGTGCGGCCAGCCACGCCATACGCACTTCATAAGCAATAACCTGAACCGCCATCGCCAGGTTCAGCGAGCTGTATTCCGGGTTGGCGGCAATCGCCACGTGATAATGACACTTTTGCAGTTCATCATTAGTCAGGCCAACGCGTTCGCGACCAAACACCAGTGCGACCGGCGCATGTTCCGCTTCGGCAACGCTTTTCAGCCCGCATTCACGCGGATCGAGCATCGGCCACGGCAGCGTGCGGGAACGCGCACTGGTGCCGACAACCAGGCTGCAACCGGCGAGCGCTTCATCAAGCGTGTCGACGATGTGCGCATTGCCAATCACATCGCTGGCACCCGCGGCCAGCGCGATAGCCTGTGAATCCGGTTTTACCAGCGGGTTCACCAGCCAGAGATTCGTCAAACCCATTGTTTTCATTGCACGAGCAACAGAGCCCATGTTGCCGGTGTGGGAGGTTTCCACCAGTACGATTCGAATATTTTGCAGCATAGATTTTCAACGGCTAAAGAATATTCGCGCATATTATCATAAAGCAAAGACATAATCCGAATTCGCTGCTATGATATGCGCCGTTTTCCGTTCTTTAACATCCAGTGAGAGAGACCGATGCATCCGATGCTGAACATCGCCGTGCGTGCTGCGCGCAAGGCGGGTAATTTAATTGCCAAAAACTACGAAACGCCAGACACCGTAGAAACCAGCCAGAAAGGCAGCAATGATTTCGTGACCAACATTGATAAAGCAGCCGAAGCGCTGATTATCGAAACAATCCGCAAATCTTACCCGCAACACACCATCATCACTGAAGAGAGTGGTGAGCACGAAGGCACTGACCAGGATGTGCAATGGGTTATCGATCCACTGGATGGCACCACCAACTTCGTTAAACGCCTGCCGCATTTCGCGGTATCCATCGCCGTTCGTATCAAAGGCCGCACTGAAGTCGCGGTGGTTTACGATCCGATGCGTAACGAACTGTTCACCGCCACTCGCGGCCAGGGCGCACAGCTGAACGGCTACCGCCTGCGCGGCAGCACAGCTCGCGATCTGGATGGCACCATTCTGGCGACCGGTTTCCCGTTCAAAGCCAAACAACACGCCACTACCTACATCAACATCGTGGGCAAACTGTTCACCGAATGCGCGGACTTCCGCCGCACGGGTTCCGCTGCGCTTGATCTGGCTTACGTTGCCGCTGGTCGCGTGGATGGTTTCTTCGAAATCGCGCTGAAACCGTGGGATTTCGCAGCCGGTGAACTGCTGGTACGTGAAGCTGGCGGCCTGGTATGTGATTTCACCGGTGGTCACAACTATATGATGACCGGCAACATCGTGGCGGGTAACCCGCGCGTGGTGAAAGCGATGCTGGCGAATATGCGTGACGAGCTGAGCGACGCGCTGAAACGCTAAGTCTGGCGGTGCCCGGCGCTGGTTCGCCACCACCGGGCACAATCAAAATGGCCGTAATCCGCCGCCCGGCGGTAACGCACTGACCCACATCACTACCGACGCGCTAACCAACAACACGCCACCGGCCAGCGCCAGCGTGGTCCAGCCAACCTGCCGCCACAATACCGGCGCACGCTCCCCGCTTAATTTCACTGCCAGTTGGCGAAAGCCATGAACCAGCAGCGCCAGCGAGCTGATAGTCAGTGACGTTCCGACCGCCATTGCCAGCGCGGATGCCACACCCCAGCTAAACACGCCAATCACTTTACTGAACAGCAGCACCATGATAGCGCCGGAACAGGGGCGCATCCCCATCGACAAAATAATCATCAGCCGTGCGCGCCAGTCCTCACCGTTCTGCAGTTGCGCTGACGTCGGGAGATGCTGATGACCGCAGCCACAGTTGGCATGATGTTCATGATGTGGCGTGAACGCGCGGAATTTAGGCGCACGAAGCAGCGCGCGCAGCTTTTTCAACGCTCGCCAGCACAAAAGCACGCCCAGCACACCTACCAGTAAATAACTGCCCTTCTCCAGCCAGTAACCGCTTAAATGCAGTTGCCGCGCAGGCAGTGCCAGAATACTCAGCACAACCACCACCAGCGCAATCGCCACCAGCCCCTGCAATAACGAAGAGGCCAGCGTTAAGCCAATCGCCGGTTTCAGTTTTGACGGATGCGTAGCAAGCCAGGTGGCGATCACCACTTTGCCGTGCCCCGGCCCAAGCGCATGCAGCACACCATAGACAAAACTGAACAGCAGTAGCGCCCCACCAGCCTGATGCGGGTTTTCCACCACCGCTTTCAGCAAGCTGCTCATTTTCATATTCACATCGCGCTGCCAGATAACGCTTTTCACCATCACCTGCGGCCAGATCTGCCACAGCCACAACGCGGCTGCCAGCGCGCATACCATAAAAAGCACCAGCGGCCACCAGTGCAATAAGCGTCGTTTTCGCGCCGCAGCGCTCATCATCACGGACATGTCAGCGTCACCGTCTGGGCAAATTGTTTACCAAGTTGCATATCTTCCGCTGGCGCATCGGCTTTATCCAGCGATTGAGCATAATTCAGCACCTCTTCGCCAGGTTTGGGCGTTTGTACCGCCAGTTTGCAGCCCTGCGGCGCGGCGGAAGGCAATGTCGCATCGCTCGCTTTTGTGTAACTCATGTCGACGAAATAGGTGGGGTCAAAGGTTGAAAAAGTATACTGCTGACCGCCGAGCGGCTGCGGTTCGGCGAGCGGCAAAATAAACGTCAGCACCGCCTGGTGCGCGACCTGTTCCATGCCATATTCCGTAGGTCGGTTAAGAAACTTCACTTTCTGCCCGTGGTGCCAGACTTCGGTGAAATAGTGTTGACCCAGTACGTTTGCCATCACCTCTGCCGCCAGTTTTTTCCAGATCTCATCGCCGGGTTTTGCATTGCCCGCGTCATACAGCAGATCCGCTGAGGTGATCTCATCCATCGTCCAGCGCATTTTCAGCCCGGTGAACTGCCCATTTTCGATCAGCACTTGCGTTTTCATGCGGATAAAACTGTGCGGATGCGCCACCACTGAAAATGATAAAAGCGCGAGAAACAGGCCACTTGCGCATTGTTTAACTGCTTGCATGTCTTCCCCACGAGAAAAATTCTGTGATGCTCCCCGGCAATCCTGAATGAAAGAGCTGCCGCTGCGCTATCGCTGAGCATACCTTTAACTACGCTTATCAAAAACCCTAACTGGAACCTGACAGATGACAATTGTAATGACACCGCCATCTGCGCTCTCCAGTCCGCAGCGCCGCTGCCAGGTGCTTTTGATGCTCGCCTTGCCGGGGCAACACGTCACCATGGAACATATCAGCGCTATGAATGGAGTGGACGATGCCGTGGCTCGCCTGGATATTGCTGAAACGGAAAGTGAAATTCAGCGCTACCACCGGCTCTCTATCGTTCCCCACCCTAACGGCGGCTTTCGGATTGAGGGCGCACCACTCGATCAACGTTTATGCCTGTTGCACTGGCTTCGCCGTGCGCTGCGGCTGTGCCCGCAATTTATCACGCAACAGTTTACCCCGGCGTTAAAAACGGCGCTTAAACAGCAAGGTATTGCCCGAACGTTATACGACGACACGAACCTGCTGGCGTTAATTAATCTCTGTTCGCGCCGCCTGCAGCGCGTCTTTGAATGCCGGGATATGCAATTTCTGCGTCTCTATTTGCAATATTGTTTACTGCAACATCACCATGGACATACACCGGAATTTAACCCGGTTCAGCAAGAGTGGGCGAGAATGCGCGCCGAGTATCAGGTGGCGCAGGAGATTGTGCGGCACTGGCAGCGCCGTGTTGTCGACTCTCCGCAGCAGAATGAGCACCTGTTTTTATCGTTGCTGTTTATGCTGGTTCGCACGCCCGATCCGCTGCGTGACCAGCAACACCAGGATCGCCGTCTGCAAAAAGCCATCCGTCGGATGATTGCCCGCTTTCACGCTCTGGCAGGGTTGCGTTTCAGCGATGAGCAGGGCTTAAGCGCCCAGCTCTATGTTCATATTGCCCAGGCGCTGGATCGCAGCTTGTTCGGCATTGGTATTGATAACAGCCTGCCCGCAGAGATCAACCAGCTTTACCCGCGCCTGATGCGAACCACCCGCGATGCATTGCAGGAGCTGGAAGACGAGTACGATTTGCGCTTCAGCGATGAAGAAGCGGGGCTGGTGGCGGTGATTTTCGGTGCCTGGCTGATGCAGGACAGCGATCTGCATGAGAAACAAGTCGTGTTGATTACTGGCGAAGACAGTACGCGCGAACAACAGATTGAGCAGCAACTGCGCGAATTAACGCTGCTGCCGCTCAATATCCGCTATCTGCCGCTTAAGGAGTTCCGCGACGGTGGCGCGCCGAAGGACGTGACGTTGATTATCACGCCTTACACGACGCCGCTGCCGCTGTTCTCACCACCGTTGATTCATACCGATGGGCCGCTGAGCGGGCAACAGCAGCGGCATATCCGCGACATGCTGGAGAGTTAGCGGGTCTGCACTGCGACTTTCGGGCGCAGGAACAGTGCCGGAATGGCCAACACCGCCATGACAAAAAACAGCCCCTGATGCAGATGTTCAAACAGGAAACCGGCGATCATGGTCATCAGCGCGATACTGCCGCCCATGGCTACCGCTGAATAGACTGCTTGTAAGCGGATGACTTCACTGCCCTGCCGCGCCGAGATATAGCGCATCGCGGCAAGATGGCACACGGTGAACGTACCGCAGTGCAGGATCTGGGCAATAATCAGCCACGGGAGCGTGGTCGTCCAGCCCATCAGGCTCCAGCGCACCAGCCCGCAAACGGCGGAAAGCAGCAGCAGATCGCGCGCGCTGAAGCGACGGAACAGACGGTTACTGAGCGCGAAAATTACCACTTCCGCCACCACGCCTAACGACCACAGATATCCCACCGTTGAAGCAGAATACCCCGCCGACTGCCAGTAAATGGCGCTGAAGCCGTAATAGGCAGCATGTGCGCCCTGCAGCAGCGACACACAGGCGAGGAAACGCCAGTTCTGCACAATCAGTGCCCGCCACGCCTGCCAGCCTGCGCCGTCCTGCTGGCGATTTTCACCCTGCGGCAAAATGGAAGGACGCAGCAGCATCCCCAACAACATGGATGCCGCGCCCAGCGTCAGCAACACCAGAATCGCCTGGTAATCAAACAGGCTCACCAGTTTGCCGGTTAACGCCGAACCAATCACAAAAGCAATCGATCCCCACAGCCGCACGCGTCCGTAGTCCATCGGGAACTGTTTTTGCCAGGTACCCGCCAGCGCATCGGTGAGCGGCACCAGCGGCGAAAAAAAGAGGTTAAAACCAATGATAATGACCGCCAGCCACGCCACATGCGTTCCGGCATAAAATGCCAGCGCAAACAGCAACGTTGCCAGCGCCAGCACGCGCAAAGCCGTAATCAAGCGGGAAGGATCACTCACGCGCGGGGCGATGAAAAGGCTGCCAAGAAAGCGGGCGACAAGACCTGCGCCGAGCAACATCCCGATGATTTCGGGGGTCAGCCCCACGCCTTTGAGCCAGACGCTCCAGAAAGGTAAGAAGATGCCGTAGCTAAAAAAATAGGTGAAATAAGCGAGCGCCAGCCAGCGCGTGGACTGCAAGACCATGATTTCCTCCTGAATGGAGGCGATAGTCTGGCGATAAATAACAGGGCTGGCAAGTAACAATCAGGCAACACATGCGCTTGCCCAACGTTTGCAGGCGAATATCAGCCTCCGGGTTGCTCACGGTTGCTTAGCGAATATAAGAATCCAGCACGCTCAGCACCACATCC
Organism: Kosakonia pseudosacchari; assembly: GCF_900184035.1. Lineage (GTDB taxonomy): Bacteria > Pseudomonadota > Gammaproteobacteria > Enterobacterales > Enterobacteriaceae > Kosakonia > Kosakonia pseudosacchari. The sequence goes on along the minus strand of NZ_FXWP01000011.1, from coordinate 44,065 downwards.
AGATCCGCTTCACGCTTAATTTCGTCGTTCTCATGCACGATATGATCGGTCAGATGGCCTTTAATTACTTCGCGCATTAAGCCGTTTACCGCGCCGCGGATCGCCGCGATTTGCTGCAAAACCTGAGCGCATTCATGCGGCTCATCAAGCATTTTTTTCAGCGCGGCAACCTGGCCTTCTATTTTGCTCGCCCGCGCTTTTAACTTTTTCTTGTCCCGGATGGTATGCGACATACAGACCTCAAATCGACCGTGCTTAAACGAACCTTAGCATAACATGCATCAACTGGGGGGGAGTTTATTTCTACTGGGGGGTAGTATTTACTACTGGGGGGGAGTAGATTTGAGCGCACAAATTTTTACCGAGAATTATTCTCATGAATGACTTCACCACGCTTTTTCAGCAAGGGAACGCCTGGTTTTTTATTCCGAGCGCCATCCTGCTCGGCGCGCTGCACGGCCTCGAACCGGGGCACTCTAAAACAATGATGGCGGCATTTATTATCGCTATCAAAGGCACAGTGAAACAGGCCGTGATGCTGGGTCTCGCCGCAACGCTATCGCACACGGTGGTAGTGTGGCTGATTGCGCTCGGCGGCATGTATCTCAGCAGCCAGTTCACCGCCCAAGCCGTTGAACCCTGGCTGCAAATGGTGTCTGCGGCGATCATTTTTGCGACCGCTGTGTGGATGTTTCTCCGTACCTGGCAAGGTGAACGTTCGTGGCACGCCGGGCATCATCATCACCATGAACATGACCACGGCCACGCGCACCGTGCTCCAGGCCTGGTGCTTCAGCCGCTACAACCGGTGCGTGTCAACGCACAACCAACCATTCTGTCGCTGCGTAAAATGACCAAAGAAGAGGAGTACCAGGATGCGCATGAGCGGGCGCACGCGCGGGATATCGAGCGCCGTTTTACCGGCGGCGAGGTGACGAACGGTCAGATCCTGCTATTCGGTTTAACCGGCGGGCTTATCCCCTGCCCGGCGGCGATCACTATTTTGCTGATCTGTATTCAGTTAAAAGCCATCACGCTGGGCGCAACGTTAGTGGTCTCTTTCAGTATCGGGCTTGCCCTCACACTGGTCGCGGTTGGCGTTGGCGCGGCAATCAGCGTCCAGCAAGCGGCAAAACGCTGGTCCGGGTTCAATACGCTGGCACGTAAGGCACCCTATTTCTCCAGCGCGCTTATCGCCCTTGTTGGCGTTTATATGGGCATCCACGGATACACCGGGCTGCAATAATCAGGCATAAAAAAACCCGCACAAGGCGGGTTTTTTTGTCGGGCTACACTTACGCGTAAACCGGGAAACGGGCGCAGATATCCAGAACTTTACCTTTGACGCGCTCGATAACCGCTTCGTCATTGATGTTGTCCAGCACGTCACACATCCAGCCAGCCAGCTCCTTCACTTCCGCTTCTTTAAAGCCACGACGGGTCACAGCCGGGCTACCGATACGGATACCGGAAGTGACAAACGGGCTCTTCGGATCGTTCGGCACGCTGTTTTTGTTCACCGTGATGTTTGCACGACCCAGCGCAGCATCCGCTTCTTTACCGGTCAGGTTTTTGTCTACCAGATCCAGCAGGAACAGGTGGTTTTCAGTACCGCCAGACACCACTTTGTAGCCACGGTTCAGGAACACTTCCACCATCGCTTTGGCATTTTTGGCAACCTGCTGTTGGTAAACTTTAAACTCTGGCTCCATCGCTTCTTTCAGTGCCACCGCTTTTGCCGCGATAACGTGCATCAACGGGCCGCCCTGCGCGCTTGGGAAAACGGCGGAGTTCAGTTTTTTGTACAGCTCTTCGTCACCGCCTTTCGCCAGGATCAGACCGCCGCGCGGGCCTGCCAGGGTTTTGTGGGTGGTGGTGGTCACAACATGTGCGTGCGGAACCGGGTTCGGGTAAACACCGGCGGCGATCAGACCCGCAACGTGTGCCATGTCAACGAACAGGTAAGCACCGATGCTGTCGGCGATTTCGCGCATTTTCGCCCAGTCAACGATACCGGAGTAAGCAGAGAAACCACCGATGATCATCTTCGGTTTATGCTCTTTCGCCTGCTTCGCCATGTCTTCGTAATCAATCTTACCGGACTCATCAATACCGTAAGGGATGATGTTGTACAGTTTGCCAGAGAAGTTAACCGGGGAGCCGTGAGTCAGGTGGCCGCCCTGCGCCAGGTTCATACCCAGAACGGTATCACCCGGTTGCAGCAGCGCAGTGTAGACCGCGAAGTTCGCCTGCGAGCCGGAGTGCGGTTGCACGTTAGCGTAATCAGCGCCAAACAGTTCTTTCGCGCGATCAATCGCCAGTTGCTCCACGATATCCACATACTCGCAACCGCCGTAGTAGCGTTTGCCCGGGTAGCCTTCGGCGTATTTGTTCGTCAGCTGAGAACCCTGAGCCTGCATTACACGCGGGCTGGTGTAGTTTTCGGAGGCGATCAGTTCAATGTGTTCTTCCTGACGTACTTTTTCCTGCTCCATAGCCTGCCACAGTTCGGCATCATAATCGGCAATGTTCATTTCACGCTTTAACATCCGCATCTCCTGACTCAGCTAACAAAACAACTCTAAATGAGGGCCCAAATTTGGGGAACGGCCCACAGTATAACTGATTAATATTCTGATAACAGGTCTTGACAAAGGTTTTTACGCAAACGATTGGCTCCGCGTCAGACAAGGGTTTGAGCGATAACGCACTTCCCTGTTAAAGCGGATTTCTTTTCAGGTTTGTGATGCAACATATTCACGATGTAAATCCCTTTACCTTGCCCGCTCTTTACAAGCCAGGTCGCTGCGCTATAAGATGCATTTAAAATACAACTTTAAATAATCTGCAAAAAAGGAAGCCATCATGCTCGACGCCCAAACCATCGCTACGGTCAAATCCACCCTACCCCTGCTGGCAGCAACCGGACCAAAACTCACCGCCCATTTTTATGACCGGATGTTCACTCACAACCCGGAGCTGAAAGAGATTTTCAATATGAGCAATCAGCGCAACGGCGATCAGCGTGAAGCGCTGTTCAACGCCATCGCCGCTTACGCCAGCAATATTGATAATCTTGCCGCACTGCTGCCGGCGGTTGAGAAAATCGCCCAGAAGCACACCAGTTTTCAGATCCAGCCGGAGCAGTACAATATTGTGGGTACACACCTGCTGGCGACGCTGGATGAGATGTTCAGCCCGGGGCAAGAAGTGTTAGACGCCTGGGGAAAAGCCTATGGCGTCCTGGCGGGCGTCTTTATCAACCGTGAAGCGCAAATCTACAGCGAACACGCGGAAAAAGCAGGCGGCTGGCAAGGCACGCGCGCGTTCCGCCTGGTAGAGAAAAAACCGCAGAGCGCACTTATCACAAGCTTTGAATTCGAACCGGTCGACGGCCAGCCAGTCGCCGCTTATCAACCGGGGCAATATCTTGGTGTCTGGCTGAAACCAGAAGGTTTCGCCAATCAGGAGATCCGCCAGTATTCCCTGACCCGCCAGCCTGACGGCAAAAGCTACCGTATCGCGGTAAAACGCGAAGCGGGTGGCCAGGTCTCTAACTGGCTGCATAACAGTGCGAAAGTGGGCGATGTTGTGCATCTTGCTGCGCCTGCCGGGGATTTCTTTCTTGATGTGCAGAGCAGCACGCCGGTCACGCTGATCTCCGCGGGTGTCGGTCAGACACCGATGCTGGCAATGCTCGACAGCCTTTCCAAATCACAACATGCTGCGCAGGTAAACTGGTTCCACGCCGCGATGAATGGCGAGGTGCATGCCTTTGCCGATGAAGTGAGCAAACTGGGTGCTTCACTGAACCATTTTTACCAGCATGTCTGGTATCAACAGCCTGCGACAGCTGAGGTGAACAGCGGTCGCTATCACAGTGAAGGGTTGATGGATTTGCGCGCGCTGGAAGGGAAGTTCAGCGATCCGGCGATGCAGTTTTATCTCTGCGGCCCGGTCGGTTTTATGCAGTTTGTCGCGCAACAACTGGTCGCGCTTGGTGTGAACAAAGAGAGCATTCATTACGAATGCTTTGGCCCGCATAAAGTGTTGTAAAACAGATACCCTCACCCTGCGGGGTGAGGGAAAAACATCAGATTGCGGCGTCGTCTTCTTCACCGGTACGGATACGCACTACGCGCGCAACATCAAAGACGAAGATCTTACCGTCGCCGATCTTGCCGGTCTGAGCAGTACGGATAATGGTGTCCACGCAGGTATCAACGATGTCGTCAGTCACGACAATTTCAATCTTCACCTTCGGCAGAAAATCCACCATATACTCCGCGCCACGGTAAAGTTCAGTGTGGCCTTTCTGGCGACCAAAACCTTTCACTTCCGTTACCGTCATCCCGGTGATGCCGACTTCAGCCAGCGCTTCACGTACGTCATCCAGTTTGAAAGGTTTAATAATCGCATCAATCTTTTTCATGGTCGTTCCTTACACGCTCTTGCCAGTCTGCTGCATCGTAATCGGTTGCTCACAGTACCATAATCATTTCGCCATTACTCTTTAAAGTCGTTGGCGTCCAGCTCATGGCGGGAGAGTAATTTGTAAAACTCAGTGCGGTTGCGCCCCGCCATGCGCGCGGCATGCGTGACATTGCCCTTAGTGATTTGCAGCAGCTTGCGCAGGTAGTTCAGCTCAAACTGATTACGCGCCTCAACAAAGGTTGGCAGCGCGGTGTTTTCCCCTTCCAGCGCCTGTTCCACCAGCGCATCACTGATCACGGGCGATGAGGTGAGCGCCACACACTGCTCAATAACGTTAACCAACTGGCGCACGTTGCCAGGCCAGCCGGCGGTCATCAACCGCTTCATGGCATCGGTGGAAAACGCGCGCACAAACGGTTTATGCCGCTCTGCCGACTGTTTCAGCAAGTGATTGGCCAGCAGCGGAATATCTTCCGCCCGTTCAGCCAGCGCCGGGATCTTCAGGCTCACCACATTCAGCCGATAGTAGAGATCTTCGCGAAACTCGCCGCGCGCCATCGCTTTCGGTAAATCACGGTGCGTCGCTGAAATGATGCGCACATTAATATCGATATCGCGGTTGCTGCCGAGCGGGCGCACTTTGCGCTCCTGTAACACGCGCAGCAGTTTGACCTGCAACGGGATCGGCATATCGCCAATCTCATCAAGGAACAGCGTGCCACCTTCCGCCGCCTGAAACAGCCCCTCGCGGCTGCTGACCGCGCCGGTAAACGCACCGCGCGCGTGACCAAATAACTCCGATTCCAGCAGCTGTTCCGGCAATGCGCCGCAGTTAATGGCGATAAACGCGCTTTTGCTGCGCGGGCTGGCGTTATGAATCGCCTGCGCGAGTACCTCTTTTCCGGTGCCGCTCTGGCCGTTAATCAGCACGCTAACATCAGATTGCGCCACCATCCGCGCCTGCTCCAGCAGACGCAGCATTACCGGGCTGCGGGTGACAATGGTTTCACGCCACTGGTCATCCATTGCCGAACCGCTGTGCTCCAGCGCATCATCAATCGCTTTATACAGCGCGTCTTTGTCCACCGGTTTGGTCAGAAAGCTGAATACACCCTGCTGGGTTGCGGCCACCGCGTCGGGAATTGAGCCATGCGCCGTAAGGATAATCACCGGCATGCCCGGCTGTACGCGCTGGATTTCGGCAAACAGTTGCATGCCATCCATCTCATCCATGCGCAGATCGCTTATCACCAGGTCGACCTTTTCCCGCGCGAGAATGCGTAATCCTTCCTGCCCGCTTTCCGCCGTAACGATGCTATAACCTTCGCTGGTGAGGCGTAGCCCCAGCAGTTTTAACAGCCCCGGATCGTCATCCACCAGCAACAAATGGGCAGGTTTACGGCTGGTCATGGTTTCACATCCTCCTGAGTGCCGTCGCTTTTAGACGGGTGAGAGCCATCCGGCAGATCGGTGGCGGCGGGTTTATTGCGCGTGGAGAGACGCCGTTCGATATCGGTGAGATTTTCCAGTTTGCGTGTAGTGGTTTCCAGTTGTTCACGCAGGAATTGCTGCTGCTGACGCAGGCTATCGAGCTCGCTATCCGCCGATTGCTGCAATTTCGCGTAACGGGCGCGCTCTTCCGCCAGTTGCAACTGGGCTTTTTCGCCATCGCGCCAGAGCTCAAACAGGGGGCGAACCTGTGCCGGGATCGTGGGGCTCAATGCGCCTAACCGCTCGGTGTATTCACGACGCTCAAGCGGCGAAATTTTGGCGTTCGAGAGCAAAATGCCGCGCCTGAATGTGGCCTGCCAGTTATCGTCAGACCAGCTACGGGCTTCGGCACGCGCTGCGGCGGGCGATAAACGCTGGGCACAGTCCATACCGCGCAGCCAGTAAAGCGGGTTGGTGTCGACGTTTTGCCCGGACAGCGACCAGATATCGTCGCAATCGGTGGACAAGAAATCGGCCAGTTGATGTTCAGGGAGCCGTTCTTCCTGGGTGTCATGAATCGCGCTTTGCGGCTTTTGTGCAACACACCCCGCCAGCAGCAAACAGGGAAATACGCGAAGCCAGGCGTTTTGCTGTGTAACCGCGTTAACCACGCGGGAAAAAACATGCGACATACTCACCAGATTCAGATTCATTGAGTGGATTTTTCCGGCGCATTGAGAGGAAGCTCAATACGGAAACAGACATCAGCTTTGCTACTCGCCACCAGATGCAGCTCGCCTTGCATACGGCGAATGCAGTCTCTGGCAATGCTTAGCCCCAACCCGCTGCCTTTCACCGCTCCTTTTCGCTGGTGGCTACCCTGAAAGAACGGTTCGAAGATCATTTCACGCTCCGTTTCAGGGATCGGCGAACCGGTATTTGCCACTTCGATACAGAGCCGTGCGTTGGCGGTATAGCTGTGCAGAGAAATGTTACCGGATTCAGCACCATAGTGCACCGCGTTGGAGTAAAGATTATCCAGCACGCTCATCAGCAACATCGGTTCGGCCTGGCAGGTCGCCACATCAAGGGCGACATCGGTATGCATCATTTTAGCTCGCGCCGGCAAACTGTGGGCAGAGATCACCATTTCTACCAGTGGCGCAAGTTCCACGGTTTCCAGCTCCACCGATCCTTCGGCCAGCTTGCGGTTGTAATCGAGCAACTGCTCAATCAGTTTTTGCAGATTGCGGCTGCTGGCATCGAGGATTTCAACTACCTCTTTCTGTTCCACCGTCAGCGGTCCGACAACCTGATCGGCCAGCAACTCGGTGCCTTCGCGCATACTGGCGAGCGGTGTTTTAAGCTCGTGGGAAAGATGGCGTAAGAATTGATGGCGCTGTGATTCAAGCCAGGCCAGCCTTTCACTCAGCCAGAGGATCCGTTCGCCAACATAACGCAGCTCGCGCGGGCCTTTAAAGACCACACTGCGCCCCAGGGTTCTCCCCTCGCCTAAGCGATTAATCATCCGCTCAATGCCCTTCACCGGGCCGATGATCATGCGGGTAAACAGCAGCACCAGCGCCAGACTCACCAGAAACAACACCAGCGCCTGCCAGCCGAAAAACTGGCCGCGCTCAGCAATTTCCAGCTGAAGTTGCTGCCCGCGGGAAAAGACCACCGCACGTGTCGATTGCACCATCTCGGTATTGGCGGCGGCAAACGCCTCAAGCTGCGCAGAGGCCTCGGCAGACGGGCCGCTATTTTTACACTGCAACTGGGCAAGCGCATTCAAATCCTGGCGCAGCGCCTGGTAAAGTTTATCGTCGGGAAGCACGCCAGCGTGGGCATCGAGCATTTCGCTATAGCGCTTACGCTGATTCTGGTACACGCGCGCCAGAGTGGCGTCATCCAGCACACAGTACTGCCGGTAGCTGCGCTCCATTTCCAGTGCGGCATTGGTCATGGCTTCACTGCGACGCGCGTCAATCAACGTTGTGCGGTTGGTCTGCAACGCCTGTGCGCTAAGTGCGTTCAGGCTTTGCCACGCCTGCCATGCCAGTACCAGCAACGGCAACAGAATTAACAAAAACGCCATCATGACCAGTTGGCGAAGCGAGCGGGGGAAAACAGGCCAGCGTTTCAATGCAGTTCTCTCGCAAAAAAAGGTAGGGAGATGCTAACTGATTTACCAAAAGCCAGAAACAACAAAGCCGGGTATTAACCCGGCTTTGTTATGAAATTAGGCGGTGCCTAACTCGACGTTTCGCCCGATGTCTGATAAAGCAGTGCAATAATCAGCAGGTGGACGGCAGGCACCTTTAAGTGCGTCATTCGAAGTTTATGTAGCACGTCCCGAAGGGGCTGACATAAGAAGGTGAATGAGCCACTGCTTAATATTATGCAGATATTGTGCCAATATGCCAATAATTAATTTAAGTCATTGATTACAATCAGTTTGCTATTTTAAAAATGAAAATGTGATGTGTTTATCATTTCAACAACCTGTCGCTATTTAGCAACACACTGATAGCACCAAAAATAAACCATTTATAATCAACAAATTAAATGTCTCCTTTTGGAGACACCTCGCAATACCCAATGTCGGGAAATACAGACACTTTTGCTCTGGCAAAAAAAAAGCCCTCTTACCGGAAGAGGGCTGACTGATAATGGCGAAATTAACCCAGTTGCTTACGGGCGTTGCGGAAGATACGCATCCACGGGCTATCTTCGCCCCAGTTTTCCGGGTGCCAGGAGTTGGAAACGGTGCGGAACACGCGCTCCGGGTGCGGCATCATAATGGTTACGCGCCCGCTTTCGCTGGTCACGGCCGTAATGCCGTTCGGAGAGCCGTTCGGGTTCGCCGGGTAGGTTTCCGTCACGGCCCCGGTGTTATCCACATAGCGCAGCGCCACCAGCCCTTTGCTTTCCAGCTGCGCCAGATGCGCGCCATCACGTACTTCCACGCGACCTTCGCCATGGGAAACGGCGATCGGCATCTGCGAGCCAACCATACCGCTCAACAGCAGCGACGGGCTTTGTGTCACTTCCACCAGGCTGAAGCGCGCTTCAAAGCGGTCAGAGTGGTTACGCACAAAGCGCGGCCACAGTTCGCTACCCGGGATTAGTTCACGCAGGTTAGACATCATCTGGCAACCGTTACACACACCCAGCGCCAGCGTCTGCGGACGGTGGAAGAAAGTTTCGAACTCATCGCGCACACGCTCGTTGAACAGAATCGATTTTGCCCACCCCTCACCAGCACCGAGCACATCGCCATACGAGAAACCACCGCAGGCCACCAGCGCCTGGAAGTGCTCAAGGCCAGTGCGCCCTGCCAGCAAGTCGCTCATATGCACGTCAATGGCATCAAAACCGGCGCGATGGAACGCAGCCGCCATTTCAACGTGCGAGTTGACGCCCTGCTCACGCAGCACAGCCACTTTCGGGCGCGCGCCGGTCGCAATAAACGGTGCCGCGATATCGTCGTTAATATCAAAAGAGAGCTTCACGTTGAGGCCCGGATCGTTGTCATTGGCTTTCGCCTGATGTTCCTGATCCGCACACTCCGGGTTATCACGCAGGCGCTGCATCTGCCAGGTGGTTTCCGCCCACCACATGCGCAGCTGAGTGCGGCTTTCACTGAACACCGCCTGACCATCGGCTTCAATCACAAAGCGATCACCAGAAACCGCCTTACCCAGATAATGTACGCAATCGCCAAGGCCGTATGCCGCCAGCACGCTTTCTACCGCTTCGCGATCGGCCGCGCGCACCTGAATCACCGCGCCCAGCTCTTCATTAAACAACGCCGCCAGACGATCATGGCCCAGAGAGGCGATATCAACGTTGATGCCGCAGTGGCCGGTAAAGGCCATCTCCGCCAGCGTCACCAGCAGGCCGCCATCGGAGCGATCGTGGTAGGCCAGCAGTTTGCGGTCCGCCACCAGCGCCTGAATGGCGTCATAGAAGCCTTTCAGTTGTTCGACATTACGCACATCGGCTGGTTTGTCACCCAATTGACGATAAACCTGGGCTAGCGCAGTGGCGCCCAGCGCGTTATTGCCGTTGCCCAGATCGATCAGCAACAGGGCGTTATCTTCCGTGGAAAGCTGCGGAGTAACCGTGTGACGAACATCTTCAACACGGGCAAACGCGGTGATCACCAGCGACAGCGGCGAAGTCATTTCGCGCTGCTCGCTGCCTTCCTGCCAGCGGGTTTTCATCGACATTGAGTCTTTGCCCACAGGAATCGTCAGCCCCAGAGCCGGACAAAGCTCTTCACCCACCGCTTTCACGGCGGCATACAGCCCGGCATCTTCGCCTGGATGCCCGGCAGCGGCCATCCAGTTTGCCGACAGCTTAATGCGTTTGATCTCGCCAATCTGCGTCGCGGCGATGTTAGTGAGCGCTTCGCCCACCGCCAGACGGGCGGAAGCGGCGAAGTCCAGCAGCGCAACCGGCGCGCGTTCGCCCAGCGCCATCGCTTCACCGTAGTAGCTATCGAGGCTGGCGGTGGTTACCGCGCAGTTCGCCACCGGAATCTGCCACGGTCCCACCATCTGATCGCGCGCGACCATACCGGTTACTGTGCGGTCGCCGATGGTCACAAGAAAGGTTTTTTCCGCCACGGTCGGCAGATGCAGCACGCGGTTAACCGCATCAGCAATGGAAATGCCCTGCACGTTCAGCGCTTCGCCAGCAGCCTGACGAGACGCGACATCGCGGGTCATCTTCGGCGTTTTACCCAGCAGTACATCCAGCGGCATATCGATCGGCTGGTTGTTAAAGTGGCTGTCGTTAAGCGTCAGATGTTGAGCTTCCGTCGCTTCACCAATCACCGCGTACGGCGCGCGCTCGCGGCGGCACAGCTCGTCAAACAGCGCCAGTTGATCGGCGGCAACCGCCAGCACATAGCGCTCCTGCGATTCGTTGCACCAGATTTCCAGCGGGCTCATTCCCGGCTCATCGCTAAGAATATCGCGCAGCTCGAAACGACCACCGCGACCGCCGTCGCTCACCAGCTCCGGCATAGCATTAGAAAGGCCACCCGCGCCAACGTCGTGGATAAAGAGGATCGGGTTGGCATCGCCGAGCTGCCAGCAGCGGTCGATAACCTCCTGGCAACGACGCTCCATCTCCGGGTTGTCGCGCTGTACGGAGGCAAAATCGAGATCCGCGTCGGACTGACCAGATGCCATTGAAGAGGCCGCGCCGCCGCCAAGGCCGATATTCATCGCCGGGCCGCCCAGCACGATCAGTTTCGCGCCAACGGTGATTTCCCCTTTCTGCACGTGATCGGCGCGGATGTTGCCGATGCCGCCCGCCAGCATGATCGGTTTGTGGTAGCCGCGCAGCTCTTCGCCGTTGTGGCTGTTCACTTTCTCTTCATAAGTACGGAAGTAACCGTTCAGTGCCGGACGACCAAATTCATTGTTGAACGCCGCGCCGCCCAGCGGGCCGTCGGTCATGATATCCAGCGCGGTGACGATACGATCCGGTTTACCGAAATCCTCTTCCCACGGCTGTTCAAAGCCCGGAATACGCAGGTTGGAAACAGAAAAGCCCACCAGCCCCGCTTTTGGCTTCGCGCCACGACCGGTCGCGCCTTCATCGCGGATCTCGCCGCCGGAGCCTGTCGCCGCACCCGGCCACGGCGAAATCGCCGTCGGGTGGTTATGGGTTTCCACTTTCATCAGAATATGCGCCGGTTCCTGATGGTAGTCGTAACGTCCTTCCCCGCGATCGGCGAAGAAGCGACCCACGTCGGAACCTTCCATCACCGCGGCATTATCTTTATAAGCTGACAGCACAAAATCCGGCGTTTGCTCGAAGGTGTTCTTGATCATTTTGAACAGCGACTTCGGCTGCGGTTTGCCATCAATCACCCAGTCGGCGTTGAAAATTTTGTGGCGGCAGTGCTCAGAGTTCGCCTGCGCGAACATATAAAGCTCAATGTCGTTCGGATTGCGCCCGAGGCGGGTAAACGCCTCTTGCAGGTAGTCGATTTCGTCTTCCGCCAGCGCAAGCCCCAGACGCAGGTTGGCGTCAATCAGCGCCTGACGGCCTTCACCCAGCAGATCCACGCTCTGTACCGGCGCAGGTTGATGATGCTCAAACAGCCGTTCGGCGTCTGCTTGTGAAGTGAATACGCTCTCCATCATGCGGTCATGCAGTTCTGCAGCAACGTCGTTCCACTGGGCGTCAGTCAGCCCGCTTGCCTCAACGTAATAAGCGACGCCGCGCTCAAGGCGATTGATTTTGTTGAGGCCGCAGTTGTGAGCGATGTCGGTTGCTTTTGAAGACCAGGGAGAGATGGTGCCGGGACGAGGAGTGACGAGCAGTAATTTTCCGGTCGGGGTATGGCTGCTAAGGCTCGGGCCGTATTTCAGCAGACGCTGGAGCCGCGCGGATTCATCTTCTGTCAGCCCATCATTGAGATCGGCGAAGTGAGCGTATTCGGCGTAAATGTTGCTTACCGGGAGGTTGGCAGCCTGAAAACGTGCCAGCAGTTTGTTGATACGGAAAGCGGACAATGCAGGCGAACCACGCAGAATTTCCATCATAAGTCTCTCGTCTTCGATTACGCAGCGTCGGGGACGCTTTAAGTGTGCACCAGGGGAAAACGGGCGTCATTATAGAGAATCCTGCGCGTAGACGAAACCGTTTGCGTCGAAATAAAATCGCCGTCAATTTTTAACAATAGCTGTCGCCGAATGCTCTAATTAGTTGCCAACTGGCGTTTTGTTGCGCAGAATGCCGCTCAATCACCGACAAACCTTACTGTTATCATTACGAGAATCTTCTGAGGCAAAGCACGGCGCAGAGAATTAACTCCTTGAAAAAATTTAAGATTAATTATCTGCTCATCGGCATTGTCACCCTGCTGCTGGCAGCGGCCCTGTGGCCTTCTATCCCCTGGTTCGGCAAAGCCGACAATCGCATCGCGGCGATCAAAGCTCGCGGGGAGCTGCGCGTCAGTACCATTGCCACACCGCTCACTTACACCACCGTTGATGGCAAAACGTATGGGCTGGATTACGATCTCGCGCAGCATTTCGCCGATTATCTCGGCGTAAAACTGAAAGTCACGGTGCGCCAGAATATCAGCCAACTGTTTGACGACCTTGATAATGACGATGCCGACATGCTCGCCGCCGGGCTGGTCTACAACAGTGAGCGGGTAAAAAACTACCAAACCGGGCCGGTTTATTACTCCGTTTCTCAGCAACTGGTGTACCGCGTAGGCAGCTACCGTCCCCGTACGCTGGAATCCGTGAATGCCAGCCAGTTAACCATCGCCCCCGGTCATGTCGCGCTGGACGATCTGCGTGAAATAAAAGAGAAGAAGTACCCGGAGTTAAGCTGGACGGTAGATGAAAAGCTCGGCACGACCGCGCTGCTGCAACAAGTGGTCGACGGGAAACTGAGCTACACCGTCGCCGATTCGGTCGCCATTAGTCTGTTCCAGCGTGTCCATCCTGAGCTGGCGGTGGCGCTGGATATCACCGATGAGCAACCCGTTACCTGGTTTAGCAAGCGCGATGACGATAATACGCTGTCGGCCGCGATGCTCGATTTCTTCAATAATATGAATGAAGACGGCACGCTTGCGCGGCTGGAGGAGAAATACCTCGGCCACGGCGAGGGTTTTGACTATGTCGACACGCGTACCTTTTTACGCGCCGTCGATAGCGTGCTGCCGGATCTGCAACCGCTGTTTGAAAAGTACGCCCAGGCGATTGACTGGCGATTGTTAGCGGCTATCTCTTATCAGGAGTCGCACTGGGATTCCCAGGCCACCTCCCCCACCGGCGTTCGCGGCTTGATGATGCTGACGCGCAATACGGCGCAGAGCTTAGGTTTAAGCGATCGCACTGACGCCGAGCAAAGCATCAGCGGCGGCGCGCGTTATCTGGTGGACATGATGAGCAAAGTACCGGACACCGTTCCGCAGGATGAAAAGATCTGGTTCGCGCTGGCGGCTTACAATATGGGCTACGCGCATATGCTGGATGCCCGCGCGCTGACGGCAAAGACCAAAGGTAACCCGGACAGTTGGGCTGATGTGAAGCAGCGCCTGCCGTTATTGAGCCAGAAACAATATTACAGCAAGCTGACTTACGGCTACGCGCGCGGGCATGAAGCCTATGCGTATGTAGAAAATATTCGTAAGTATGAAATCAGCCTGGTCGGTTATTTGCTGGAAAAAGAGAAAGAGGCCGCAAAGGCGTTGAAAATGGCGAAGAGTTACCCGGCGGTATCAACAGAGGAATTAAATCGCCCGGCTTACGGCGTGCTGCCCTTTAGCGCGTTAACCGCGAATGAAGCCTTCCCGCGTAACCCGCTACTGGTGTCCGACGCACTGGTGCAGAACCCGCTGAAAGTTAACCGCTAGCACTTAACGCCAATACGCGCTAGGAAGCCGTGGGATCGCCCGTCGGTTTTTTCAGGGCTTTCTTCTCCAGCCGACGCTGACGGAAAAAGTCGCTCAGCATCGCGGCGCATTCGTCGCGTAACACGCCTTCGGTTATCGCCACCCGATGATTCATGCCTGGATGGTGCAACACATCAATTAGCGATCCCGCCGCGCCGGTTTTCGCATCCCGCGCGCCAAAAACCAGTTGGCCAATACGGCTGTGCACCATGGCACCCGCGCACATAACGCATGGCTCCAGCGTGACGTATAAAGTGGTATCAATAAGACGGTAGTTTTGCAGCACCAGCCCGCCCTGGCGCAACGCCATAATTTCCGCATGCGCGGTCGGATCGTGGCGGCCAATCGGTCGGTTCCAGCCTTCGCCGATCACCTGCCCGTTATGCACCAGCACCGCGCCTACCGGCACTTCACCCTCTTCCCAGGCGCGTTTCGCCAGGGTGAGCGCATGACGCATCCAGACGTCGTGATTCAGTTCAGGAATGGACAAAGTGGGATACTCCAGTAATTCAGGCGGAGCGCATTATACACAGCCGTTATCGGTTCGACACTACTCCAGCTGTTGCAAGTCGCCACGTGGCGTCACGCGCCAGCGGTGCTGGCAAAAATAGAGCAGCGGATTATCTTGCTTGCTGTCGCTGTAACCGCTGTAAAGACGCAACGGCGTGCCGATTTTGCGTTCAAGCTGGGCGACTTTTTCATGACCGAGGCAGCGCATAGTCAGCACCCAGCCACCGTAGCGACGGCTGATTTGGCTGGCTATCAGGTTCACGCGCGGCAGCCACGGGGTATCAAAATAGACCTGCTCCACCAGCGGCTGCGGTGAGCCGGTAATCAGCCAGATATCTGCATCGGAGGCGGCAAGGTAGTTGGTTAATCGCGTCTGTACCACCGGAAAGGCCGTGACATGCCCGCGAAACCACTGGACAAATTTCGCCTGCAAGGCGTTCAGATGGCGTTCGCTATGGCCAAACGTGCAGCCCCACAGCAGCAAGCTCATTGGCCAGCGCGCGGCGCGTCCTTTGAGTAATAATCCGCCCGCAATCACCGGCAACAAAGGCAGCACCAGCAACGCATTCAACGGCTGATGACGCAAAACATAACGCAGAAACGTGCCAAACATATCCTGCTGGTGCAGGGTTCCATCAAGATCAAAAAAGACGACGCGGCGCTCGCTGTTAGCCAAATGGGAGTCCTCTGTTGGTTAACCTTCGACCGCCGGGCCTCTCCTTCTGGCGATCGCTCTTTCAATAGCCTAACAGATAGCCCCTCACTTTTCCGGTAACAATCGGTCACCGATACCTGTAATAATCAGCGGCTATGTTGGCAAGGCCAGGATGCTTTACACTGGCCCGAACCTTTACTTCACCGCGATCCTGATGACAACACAACATACGCGCGCCTTTCATTTTGCCCCATTTCGCCATCTGTTTTTTGCCCGTCTGCTGACGGTGCTCGGTAACGGCATTGCCCCCATTGCGCTGGCTTTTGCGGTGCTGGACATTGGCGGTTCCGCCACCGAGCTCGGTATTGTGGTGGCCGCACGCTCATTGTTTAACGTGGCATTTTTGCTGGTTGGCGGCGTGCTGGCCGATCGCTATTCACGCAGCCGGGTGCTGGTGTTGTCGTCGCTGGTCGCCGCCTGTTCGCAAGGCGTTGTCGCCTGGCTGGTGCTGGATGGTTCAGCAACGGTGATGCTACTGGCGATACTCGGAACGATTAACGGCGCAGCGGCGGGGATCGCGCTGCCGGCTTCGTCCGCGCTGGTGCCGCAAACGGTGCCAGCGCATAACCTGCGCGAAGCCAATGCGTTTATCCAGCTCGGTATTTATAGCGGAACGGTCGTCGGCGCGTCGCTCGGTGGCATCCTCACCAGCGCCGTCGGGCCTGGCTGGGGGCTGGCGATTGACGCGCTGGGTTTTGCCGCCTCGGCTCCGCTTTATCTGGCCATTCGCATGGGCGCCATTCAGGCGGCAGCGGGGCAAAGCAATATCCTGCAAGATCTGCGCGATGGCTGGAAAGAGTTCATCAGCCGCGCCTGGGTGTGGGGCATTGTCGTGCAGTTTACCATTATTAATGCCGCGTTCAGCGGGGTGGTGATGGTGCTCGGCCCGATCATTGCCGATGCTTCGTTTGGCCGTGCGCGTTGGGGGATGATCGTCGCCGCACAGAGCGTTGGTTTGATTGTCGGTTCGTTCCTCGCGCTGCGCTGGCGTCCGCGACGCGACCTGTTTATCGGCGTGATGCTGGTTGCCATATGCGCAGTGCCGATCTATCTCCTGAGCAAAAGTGTATCTACTCCGTGGTTGCTGGCCGCGTTTTTTCTGGCTGGCGTCAGTTTTGGTTTGTTCGGCGTGGCGTGGGCGCAGTCATTACAAACACATATTCCGCCAGAGAAGCTGGCGCGTGTTTATGCCTACGATGCAATGGGATCATTTATCGCCATTCCGGTTGGTGAGCTGGCCGCCGGGCCGTTGGCGACGCACTTTGGTAGCAGCAACGTGCTGATCGCCTCATCCATCGCTGTGATCATTGCCTGCGCGGGTGCCAGTTTTATTCCGGCAATTCGCCGGCTTGATAATTCACCGAAAGTTAAACAACACGGCCTCAGCGGATCCTCTTGATCGCTGTCAAAACCCATTCAGGGATATTTTGTGCTAAAAGAATTTTTAATTCATAATCTCAATCTATTACTGGAATATTAAATTCATTCATCGGCAAAATATTGCGGATGGGTTTACACCCGGAGATCTTATGAATTGTCTAATCCGCATTCGCCAGCGCTACCCAGGCCTTGCACAGAGCGATAAAAAGCTGGCGGAATTTCTGCTGGAAAACCCCGATCGCGCACGCCATTTGAGTTCGCAACAGCTGGCCGCCGAAGCGGGTGTCAGCCAGTCCAGCGTGGTGAAATTTGCCCAGAAGATGGACTTTAAAGGCTTTCCGGCAATGAAACTGGCGATCAGCGAAGCGTTAGCCAGCAATAGCAATCCGTGGTCGGTGCCAGTACATAACCAGATCCGGGGTGATGATCCGCTGCGGGTGGTTGGCGAAAAGCTGATTAAAGAGTATCAGAGCGCCATGCATGCCTCGCTGGATGTCAACAGCGAGGAGAAATTGCTGGAGAGCGTGCGGCTACTGCGCGAAGCGCGGCGTATTATTCTGACCGGAATCGGCGCTTCCGGGCTGGTCGCACGTAATTTTGGCTGGAAGCTGATGAAAATCGGCGTTAACGCCGTGGTCGAGCAGGATATGCACGCGCTACTGGCAACCGTGCAGGCGATGGAGCCGGGCGATCTGTTGCTGCCCGTCTCTTATAGCGGTGAACGCCGCGAAATCAATATAGCTGCCGATGAGACACTGCGCGTTGGCGGCAAAATCCTCGCCATAACCGGCTTCACGCCGAACGCCTTACAGCAGCGGGCCACACACTGCCTGTACACTATCGCGGAAGAGCAAGCGACACGCAGCGCGGCGATTTCTTCCACCAGCGCGCAAATGATGCTCACGGATTTACTGTTTATGGCGCTGGTGCAACAGGATCTTGAGCATGCGCCGGAGCGTATTCGCCATAGCGAAGAGCTGGTAAAAAAACTGGTGTAATCCCCCGTCCTGGCGGGCGAGGAGCTTTATCACGTTACTCGCCGCCACTGGTGAGATGTTGCACTATCGTTTCCCGAATCATTTCTGCCAGCAGAGCATGGGTTTTGGTGGTCGGATGCATAGTGTCCCAGAAAACAAACGCCCCGTTCGCCGCTTTACATGTCGGCTTCACCGCAATGCCTGTGGCGTAAGAGATGCCTGAAGCGGAGATATTCAGGCACGATTCGCTGGTATTAACAAAGCCATATTTATCGCTTTCACTGAGCAAATCATTAAACGCGCTATCCAGTTTGACGGTGAAAAAATTCACCTTCGGATACGCGGTGCGTAATTCGCCGAGCAAGCGGTCTAATTGCTGGTTTAAGTTCTCTGATTTGTTTTTTAGCGCCCCTTTTTCTGCGGGTGTCCACGTAGCGACATGAGGAATGCGAGAAAAATCAGGCAGCCTGAAAATGGCAATATGTTGCGCGCCCATTGTCGCCAGACGCGCCAGTTGGACGCGATACATGGCAATGATATCGTCCGGCGATTTTCCACCAGCGATAAAATCATTCCCGCCAAACAGCACCGTAAACAGCGTTTGCGCGATGTCATCGTTCTCTGTTTTACCCAGATAAGCGCTGAAAGAATCCAGTTGCTTGTCAAAATCGTTAAATAAAGGTTTCTCGCCGCTTTCCGCATTGACCGTCGCCCAAACGTAGCCCGGTAAATTAAGCGAACCGGCCAGATATTCGTGCCAGACTTTGCCATTAGAAAAATGACCAACAAACCACGATGCGTGATTTGGAACCGTGCCGTAGGAGCCGTTATAAACATTAATCGTATCGCTAAGGCTGTCGCCAAATATGACCATGCGATCAATTTTATTATTCCCGAACAGTATCGCCGGTTGTGCCTGACCCTGATGCCAAATCCTGTAATACCAGGAGAGCGTGTAATCGGAGGCATAAGGAATAATGGTTTCTGCGTTAATATGACTGGCCTTTAACGAACTCCGACAGATATTCACCAGGCTTGCGTAGGATGATTCGCTATAAAACATATTTGCCAGCGGCGTGGCGCTATACCAATACCCGCGCAGCTTCAGATAGTTACTCCCGTCTCGCGCCCATGCCCACGATGAAGCAGGATTGCTCTGGTCCTGATTATCGATGTTATACACACATTTAATATACGTTGACGTCTCTTCGTTTGCCCGCAACGCCCGCTGGTTTGCGGAGGATTCATGCGCAGGTGGTACCGGCGTTGTATAAATATATGTATTCGCCGCATTCGCCAGCCCGCTCGTGATACTGGCAATAAATGCGATATATAATTCCGCTTTTTTCATCATAGTCCCTTATTAATTATCCCTGGTACGTCGCAAAAAAGACATATGCAATATTTGTATATCACAGACGGGGTAATTATTCTTAATCAAGAAAAAAACACCGCGATCTATTCTGCACAGGTGTTATTTTTATTTTCAGCGCAGAAATATTCTCCGGTCAATGGTGCTTTTCTTATGTTTGATTAAGAACATTCACCAAAATGTCCCAACAAGGAGTAAGAAAAGTTCTCCGCGCATTTTTGTGCGCAAAAGCATCAGCGTGATTGGGGCTATCCGGTTTCTGTGGTAAAGTGCGCCGGTTAACATCCAGTAGTTTCCAGATAGCATCCAGATTTGACGGTAATTCTTTGAAATGGCTTTACTAATTACAAAACGCTGCATCAATTGCGACATGTGCGAACCGGAATGTCCGAACGACGCTATTTCGATGGGCGACAGCATTTATGAGATCAATAGCGATCGGTGTACCGAGTGCGTTGGACACTACGAAACGCCGACCTGCCAGAAAGTGTGCCCGATACCTAATACCATCCTCAAAGATCCGGCGCATGTGGAAACTGAAGAACAGCTATGGGACAAGTTTGTCCTGATGCACCACGCAGATAAGATTTAGCTCTCGATAATCACCGTCGCGCAGGCGTAATGGCGTTCATCCGCCAGCGTCACGTGCATTGTGCGCACGCCCATCTGTTCCGCCATCCGCAGTGCTTCATCCCAAAGACGCAGGCTCGGTTTGCCCAGCGCGTCGTTAAACACTTCGAACTGATTAAACGCGAGCCCGTTACGGATCCCCGTGCCTAAGGCTTTTGCCGCCGCCTCTTTGACCGCAAAGCGTTTCGCGAGGAAGCGAACCGGCTGCTGATGCGCCTGATACAGCGCCCACTCATTGTCGCTCAGCACCCGTTTAGCCAGGCGATCGCCGCTACGGGCGACCACCGCTTCGATGCGGGCTATCTCGACGATATCCGTACCTAATCCCAGAATCGCCATTACGCACGCGCTTCCAGCATCAACCGTTTCATCTCGGCTACCGCCTCTTTCAGACCGCTCATCACCGCGCGGCCAATAATGGCGTGGCCGATGTTCAGCTCATGCATTTCCGGCAGCGCGGCAATGGCTTTGACGTTGTGATAGGTCAGGCCGTGTCCGGCGTTAACTTTCAGGCCGAGGCTTGCAGCGTAGGTCGCCGCTTTAGCAATGCGTTCGAGCTCTTTTGCCTGATCGGCATCGCTTTTCGCATCCGCGTAGCAACCCGTGTGAATTTCAATGTACGGTGCGCCAACTTCCGCCGCGGCCTTGATCTGCTCAGCATCGGCATCAATAAACAACGACACCAGGATACCCGCCTGCGCCAGGCGCTGACAGGCATCGCGCATTTTCTCGCGCTGCCCGGCAACATCCAGCCCACCTTCGGTGGTCACTTCCTGGCGTTTTTCCGGCACCAGGCAGCAAAAATGCGGTTTGGTTTCGCAGGCAATCGCCAGCATCTCTTCGGTCACCGCCATTTCAAGATTCATTCGGGTATGCAATGTCTGGCGCAAAATGCGCACGTCGCGGTCGGTGATATGGCGACGATCTTCGCGCAAATGCACGGTAATCCCGTCGGCTCCCGCTTGCTCGGCGATAAACGCCGCCTGAACCGGATCCGGATAGGCCGTCCCGCGCGCGTTACGCAGTGTGGCAATGTGATCGATGTTGACGCCCAACAGTAATTCAGCCATGACAATCCTCAATGTTCTCAAAGGTACCGACGCGCGCTTCGCCACGCCAGCCCGGTTGTTATTCCGCTATTTTTTTGGCACGAACTGCCGGAACAGCTCCCGGCTTTTCAGCGGTTTGCCTCCAAGATACGGCTTTAACGCGATACGGGTAAAGCGCTTTGCGGCGCGTAGCGTGTCGGCATCCGGGAACTCCCGCTCCGCCAGGGCGCGTAAATGCCGCCCGGTAAAAGTGCTGTTATCTATCACCACGCTGGCAATAAAGCCCTTCTCTTCCCGGTAACGATAAGTCATTACATCATCGACCGGCTCACCACTGCCGGCGCAGTGGAGAAAATCAACGCCATAACCCAGATGACCGAGCAGCGCCAGCTCAAAACGACGCAACACCGGTTCCGGCGTGCTGGTGACGCCCGCCAGAGCCTGGATACAGTGCAGATAATCAAAAAACAGTTCAGAAAAGCGCGTCTCGTGTTCAAGCACGCGGGAGATAAGTTCGTTAACGTAGAGACCGCTGTAGAGCGTGATGCCGCTGAGCGGCAGTGCCAGCGATACCGCTTCCGCGCTACGCAGCGTTTTGACTTCGCCACGCCCGCCAAAGCGCACCAGCAGAGGAGTAAAAGGCTGTAATGCGCCCTTCAGATTAGAACGTTTGGAACGTGCGCCTTTGGCAACAAGGCGCACACGGCCAGACTCTTCCGTGAAGACGTCCAGCATCAGGCTGGTTTCGCTCCATGGGCGACTATGCAGAACAAAAGCGCGCTGCCAGCCTTCCATATTATTCTCGTCGTCTTTCAAGCCGCAGGAGCGCTGGCTTCATCTGCTCATCCAGAGCGTTTATTCGGGCAAGCGCCTGAATACTCACGGCCTGACCGTCTGCCTGCAACCTGAGAGCCATAGAGAGCAGGCTCTTAGAGATCGTCTACGTAACCGAGACTACGCAGCGCGCGTTCGTCGTCGGCCCAGCCGGATTTCACTTTCACCCACAGTTCCAGGTGAACTTTGGCTTCGAACATCTCTTCCATATCTTTACGGGCTTCAATACCGATGGTTTTGATTTTGGAACCTTTGTTGCCAATCACCATTTTCTTCTGCCCTTCGCGCTCAACAAGGATCAACCCGTTGATGTCATAACCACCGCGTTCGTTGGTCACGAACTGTTCGATCTCCACGGTGACCGAGTACGGCAGTTCCGCACCGAGAAAACGCATCAGTTTTTCGCGGATGATTTCCGAGGCCATAAAGCGCTGTGAGCGATCGGTCACGTAATCTTCCGGGAAGTGATGCACCGCTTCCGGCAGATGCTTACGCACGATGCCGGCGATGGTATCAACATTCAGACCGGTTTCTGCAGACAGCGGAACGATATCAAGGAAGTTCATCTGGCTGCCCAGCCACTGGAGGTGCGGCAACAGATCGGCTTTCTCCTGCACGTTGTCCACTTTGTTGACCGCGAGGATCACCGGTGTTTTGCCATCACGCAGCTTGTTCAGCACCATCTCGTCGTCCGGCGTCCAGCGCGTACCTTCGACAACGAAAATAACCAGTTCAACGTCACCGATGGAGCTACTGGCAGCTTTGTTCATCAGACGGTTGATAGCGCGTTTCTCTTCCATATGCAGGCCTGGGGTATCGACGTAAATCGCCTGATACGCGCCCTCAGTATGGATACCAACGATACGGTGGCGCGTGGTCTGCGCCTTACGAGAGGTGATGGAAATCTTCTGCCCAAGCAGATTATTCAACAAGGTGGATTTGCCAACGTTGGGACGTCCAACGATGGCAATAAATCCGCAATAGGTTTTTTCTTCGCTCATTCCAGCTCCAGTTTTTTCAGCGCCTGTTCGGCGGCAGCCTGCTCCGCCTTGCGACGGCTGGAACCCGTGCCAACCACCGGTTCACTCAGGCCGCTGACCTGGCAGTGGATAGTAAATTCCTGATCGTGCGCTTCGCCGCGCACCTGCACCACCAGATAAGACGGTAGCGGCAGATGGCGACCCTGCAAAAACTCCTGCAGGCGCGTTTTTGGATCTTTTTGTTTATCGCCCGGGCTAATTTCGTCAAGGCGCGTTTGATACCAGCTCAGAATTAATTGTTCGACGGTCTGAATATCGCTATCTAGAAACACCCCGCCAATTAATGCCTCAACGGTGTCTGCCAGAATGGATTCACGGCGAAAACCGCCGCTTTTCAGTTCGCCCGGCCCTAAACGCAGACATTCACCCAGCTCGAATTCGCGGGCAATCTCCGCCAGCGTATTTCCACGCACCAGCGTCGCGCGCATGCGGCTCATATCACCTTCGTCCACACGCGGGAAACGATGATAGAGCGCGTTAGCAATCACATAACTTAAAATAGAGTCACCGAGAAATTCGAGACGTTCATTATGTTTGCTACTGGCGCTGCGGTGGGTTAATGCCTGCTGCAACAGATCCTGATGTTGAAAAGTGTAGCCCAGCTTCCGTTGAAGCCGATTAATTACGATGGGGTTCATGCGATACCAATAAATAAATGCGTCAACAATGCAGCACACGAAACCGACCTGAGAAAACCAACGCGGTTTCGTGTGCTGTGGCGCCCGGGGGAACCAGCCTTAAACTTCGGGGGAATATTCTATACGCAACGACCGGGGTTGTCGTTAGTCTGGTGGGAATAATATTGGAAATAATTAAGGGCGCAATCGCGGTGATTGCGCCCTGGCTAATTAATGAATTCCGCCGATACGATTCAGGCGCACGCCTGTCGGCCATTCACCTTCTTGTTTTTCGAAACTCATCCAGATTGCTGTGGCGCGGCCAACCAGGTTCGCTTCCGGCACAAAGCCCCAGTAACGGCTGTCTGCACTGTTATCGCGGTTGTCGCCCATCATAAAGTAATGGCCCGGCGGCACAATCCAGGTGGCCAGCGGCTGGCTCTGCTGACGATAGTAGATCCCCAGTTGATCCTGCGCGATAGGCACGGTCAGAATGCGGTGCGTCACATCTCCCAGCGTCTCTTTACGCTCGGTTAAACGTACACCATCCGGCAGGGACTGGCCTTTCGGTAACTGGAAGAAACCGCTGCTTGCCTCGCCACCGGAGCGACGCCCGAAGGTCTGCACAAAGTCACTCTCTTCAACGTTGCTGTAAGTGATAGGCAGAGCGCTGCCGCAAGCCTGACCAGAACTACAGTTCGGCTGCACGGTCACTTGTTTGGTCACCGGATCGTAAGTCACTTTATCGCCCGGCACACCAACCACACGCTTGATGTAATCCAGACGCGGATCGTCCGGGTATTTAAATACCGCTATGTCACCGCGTTTCGGGTGACCGGTTTCAATCAGCGTTTTCTGGTAGATCGGATCTTTAATTCCATAGGCGAACTTTTCCACCAGAATGAAATCACCGATAAGCAGCGTTGGCATCATTGAACCAGACGGGATCTGAAACGGTTCGTAAATAAACGAACGCACCACCAGCACAATAGCCAGTACCGGGAATACGGAAGCTCCTGTCTCCAGCCAGCCTGGCTTCGGACCGATCTTTTTCAGCGTTTTTGCATCGAGCGCATCGCCTGTCGCAACCTGCGCAGCGGCCTGACGTTCCCGGCGTTTTGGTGCAAAAATAAACTTATCCAGGCACCATAAAAAACCCGTCACCAGTGTCGCGATCACCAGGATCAGGGCAAACATGTTCGCCATGCCAACTCCTTACGATTATTTGCTATCTTTGCCCACATGCAGAATGGCAAGGAACGCTTCCTGCGGCAGTTCGACGTTGCCGACCTGCTTCATGCGTTTCTTACCTTCTTTCTGTTTCTGCAGCAGTTTTTTCTTACGGCTGACGTCACCGCCGTAGCATTTCGCCAGCACGTTTTTACGCAGCTGTTTCACTGTCGAGCGGGCAATAATGTGGTTACCGATCGCCGCCTGAATCGCGATATCAAACTGCTGACGCGGGATCAGTTCTTTCATTTTCTCAACCAGTTCACGACCACGGTACGGTGCGTTATCGTTATGGGTGATCAGCGCCAGCGCATCCACACGCTCACCGTTGATCAGCACGTCCACACGCACCATGTTAGAGGCCTGGAAACGTTTGAAGTTGTAATCGAGCGACGCATAACCGCGCGACGTTGACTTCAGGCGATCGAAGAAGTCCAGCACCACTTCCGCCATCGGGATTTCATAAGTCAGCGCAACCTGGTTACCGTGGTAAACCATGTTGGTCTGCACGCCACGTTTCTCTACGCACAGCGTGATAACGTTGCCAAGATACTCCTGCGGTAGCAGCATGTGACACTCGGCGATAGGCTCGCGCAGCTCATCAATGTTGTTCAGCGGCGGTAGCTTAGACGGGCTGTCGACATAAACCACTTCTTTATTGGTGGTCTGCACTTCGTATACTACGGTCGGCGCGGTAGTAATCAGATCCAGATCGTATTCACGCTCAAGACGCTCCTGGATGATCTCCATGTGCAGCAGACCGAGGAAGCCGCAGCGGAAACCAAAGCCCAGCGCGGTGGAACTTTCCGGTTCGTAGAACAACGAGGCGTCGTTGAGGCTCAGTTTGCCGAGCGCATCGCGGAAGTTTTCGTAATCGTCAGAGCTGACCGGGAACAGACCGGCGTAAACCTGCGGTTTCACCTTCTTAAAGCCAGGCAGCGCTTTATCTGCCGGGTTGCGGGAAGAAGTCAGGGTATCGCCCACTGGCGCGCCGAGAATGTCTTTAATTGCACAAACCAGCCAGCCTACTTCGCCACACTTCAGTTCGGTGCGATCAACCTGTTTCGGTGTGAAAATCCCAAGGCGGTCGGCGTTATAAACCTGCCCGGTGCTCATCACCTTAATTTTGTCGCCTTTGCGCATGGTGCCATTTTTGATACGCACCAGAGAAACCACGCCAAGGTAATTATCGAACCAGGAGTCAATAATAAGCGCCTGCAACGGCGCATCCGGGTCGCCTTCCGGCGGCGGAATGTCGCGCACCAGGCGTTCCAGCACGTCGGGCACGCCCACGCCGGTTTTCGCCGAGCAGCGCACCGCATCGGTGGCGTCGATGCCAACAATGTCTTCAATTTCTTCTGCAACACGCTCAGGATCGGCGGCTGGCAGGTCGATTTTATTCAGTACCGGTACGACTTCCAGATCCATCTCGATGGCGGTATAGCAGTTCGCCAGTGTCTGCGCTTCCACGCCCTGACCTGCATCCACCACCAGCAGCGCACCTTCGCAGGCAGCGAGCGAACGGGAAACCTCGTAGGAGAAGTCAACGTGACCGGGGGTATCGATAAAGTTCAGCTGGTAGGTTTCGCCATTGTTGGCTTTGTAATCCAGCGTGACACTTTGCGCTTTAATGGTAATGCCGCGCTCACGTTCAAGATCCATGGAATCAAGAACCTGGGCTTCCATTTCGCGATCGGAAAGACCACCGCAAATCTGGATGATACGGTCAGACAGCGTCGACTTACCGTGGTCGATGTGAGCGATGATCGAAAAGTTACGAATATTCTTCATATAGTGAGTTTTTATGCCTTACGAGTAACTAAGAGGCCTGTTCGCGCCTGACGTCAATGTACTGAAACGCCGCATTCTACACTACAACCACAATGCGGGGAAATGCTGATACCAGGCAGAAAAGTATCGCTGAAATTGTAAGACTTAACGAGGATATTACGGCTGGCTTTCGGCGGATGCGTTATCAACGCGGATAAGATCCGGAGGCAGGCCTACGCTGAGAATAACCGGCTGCCATTCGCTGCGGGTAGCAAGCTTCGGCGACAAACCGCGTGCCAGTAAAAAACCACCGACGCCGCCAAGTACTGCCCCGCAAAGTGCGGCCAGATCCTGACCAAACAATGTCTGGAAAATCGCGCCCATAACAAACAGACCAACCAGCGGCGACATATAGACCAGTACCGCTGAGCCCAGCAGGCTGCTCTCGGCGATGCCTAATTCCACCTTCTGCCCGGCAACTAACGGCTCGGCACTGGGCACGGCAATGGTGTGCGTAGTTTGCGGACCGAGTTTATTCAGCACGCGGCTGCCGCAACCGGCACGCGAAGCGCAACTGCTACAGGAAGCTTTGACATCACATTCGACCAGCGCGCTACCATTTTGCCAGGAGACGACGGTCGCCCACTCTTTTATCATTGTGCGGCCCTAAATTTGAGACTGTCCGCAATACGTTTTGCGGTTTGCGGCGGCAATTCACCGACGACTGTGATTTCGGCGTTATCACGAACCGTTGTGCTCACGGTACGCCGACCGGTGCGCAGCATCTGATCGGCGCTGTTCTGATTAGCACGGTTAACGTTAACGGAGAAGCTGAACAAGCCGTCGGAATAAAGGCGGGATTCAACGGGCATATCCATGGTCGGCAGTTGGCGACGGCTGCTGGAGACTTCGCTAAAGCCCTGCGGCAACCAGGCGGGTTCCCAGTTAAATGCAACTTTATCGCCAGCCGGAAGTGAAAGCAGCGGCGGCAAACTGGCTTTCGCCAGTGTTTGCATGCTGTTGGTCACCTGACCGTTGACGGTCACCGCAATAAC
The DNA here is from genome assembly GCF_900184035.1 of Kosakonia pseudosacchari. Taxonomy (GTDB): domain Bacteria; phylum Pseudomonadota; class Gammaproteobacteria; order Enterobacterales; family Enterobacteriaceae; genus Kosakonia; species Kosakonia pseudosacchari. Next base: position 16,581 of record NZ_FXWP01000011.1, on the reverse strand, counting down.
GCGGAACTGTTCAAGGGTTTCACCATCACGATCAAGCAGATCAACGCGCATCGGCAGGCGGGTTTCTTCATCCATCCACACTATATAGCTATAACGGGTGCCATCACGCGCCACAACGCGGATCACTTCGCACAGCCGGTCGGCAATGCGCGTGCGTCCCACGGAGATGAAATCGTAATAAGGAGAAAGACGTTTGAAGTCGGTATACACCAGCGACGGCAGTGAATCGACGATGAAATTGCCGTTAAGCGTGAAAGGTTCAAGACCCGGTTCGAAGTAGCTGATCTCATTGCCGCGCTGCACCACTTCGCGGCGGGGGCCGTCCATTTGCAACAACTGCGCAAGCGGCTGATCGTTAAGACGCACATGGCGGTAACGTAACGATTCGACACCCTGCTTATTGATGCTGACAAAAGAGAGTTCATAGTTGAGCGACTGGCTCGCTACGTTCATTTGCTGCAGCAACGCCCCGGACGAAACATCAGCCGAGGCGTTGACAGAGAAGAACAAGCCAGTTGCCACAAAAGACATGGCACACCAAAGTTGCTTCATTACTGCGATTGCGTTCCTAAAGTTTGATTTCCTGGCACCTGAACAGCAGCTTGCTGTGTTTGCGCCTGCTCAAACTGAAGCTGTTCGGAGTGCAGACGGCGTTGCAGTTCGTAATCCTGCAGCATCGCATTAATGCGACGACGTTGTTCCTGCACCTGCTGTTGCTGACCGGCATTTGCCGTCGCATCAGACGGAACACCCAAACTCACCGGACTGGCTTTACCCATCATCGGCAGCGTGTTAAACACTGGCGCTTCGGGCTGTTGGGTTGATTCAGCCGAGCCATTATAGTGCTGGACGCCAACAATTACAGCAAGCGATACGCATGCCGCAACGCCCATCTGGGTAAGCTGGCTGGCCCATGGACGCACTTTGTGCCAGAACGGCATTTTCTGCCATTGGTGAGGAGCGGGCTGAGCTTCAGGAATCAACGGCGCCGGTGCCTGAACAGCGTCATTCTCAATCGCGGCCATGACTCGGGCTGAGATATCGAAATGGAGGAGATCGGCGGTATCACCACGCATGGAATCGCGGATGAGATGGTAGCTCTCCCAGGTTCTCTGCATTTCCGGATCCTGAGACAACTCAACGAGCAGCTCACTATCCAGCATTTCACCATCCATTAAAGCGGAAAGTTGTTCTTTCTGCATGCCTAATACCTTTTTCAGTATCCCGCTATCGTCAACGCCTGATAAGCGGTTGAACTTTATTATCAATAGCTTCCCGCGCACGGAAGATACGAGAACGAACAGTACCTACCGGACAATCCATTATGGCCGCAATCTCTTCATAACTCAGGCCATCCAGCTCCCGCAACGTAATTGCCATGCGTAAATCTTCCGGGAGCGACTCAATGGTACGGAAAACTATTTGTCGCAGTTCTTCTGACAACATTAAGTTCTCAGGGTTCGAAATTTCTTTCAGTGCACCGCCACTTTCGAAGTTTTCTGCTTCAATTGCGTCCACATCACTGGATGGCGGCCTGCGCCCTTGGGCAACCAGGTAATTTTTCGCTGTATTAACCGCAATTCGGTACAGCCAGGTATAAAAAGCACTATCCCCCCTGAATGAATCAAGCGCGCGATAGGCTTTTATAAATGACTCTTGTACGACATCAGGCACATCGCCCGAAGGGACATAACGGGAAACCAGACTCGCCACTTTATGCTGGTAGCGCACCACCAGTAAGTTGAACGCTTTCTGATCTCCTTTCTGGACCCTTTCGACCAGGACCTGATCCGTTAACTGCTCGCTCATCCGAGGTAAAGTCTCCCCAAAACCAATTTCCACGCGTATCCAGAAACGCCACTCCAATACTGCACAACATGAGCAAGCAGCCAATTAGAGGACCGGTCTGTAATAAAGTTCCGTTACGCCTTTGTTTTTGTGCATCGTTCTACAGACTTTTCATTCTGACTCATTATAAGTCTGCAAACTTTGAACAATGTATTTTCTCAAAGAAAAGACCTTAAGATCGCCAGAGAGTAACGCAATACCGCTTTTTTTTCACCTCTAATACACCTTAGCTAACAAACTGCTTCTTAATATCTTTTTCCTGGATGGATATTTCCGACCCGGTCATCATGTTTAGCCATTAGTACAAAAAACGCAAAAAACAGTGATCATCTTCCTCTTACGGTGCTATGCTGCGCAAACACTGTTTAGTAAATTAAACAAACCATGAAAACGACTCCTGAACTCTCCTGTGATGTACTGGTCATCGGCAGCGGCGCGGCCGGTCTTTCGGTGGCTTTGCAGCTTGCAGACAAACATAGGGTCATAGTTTTAAGCAAAGGGCCCATTAGCGAAGGTTCGACATTTTATGCTCAGGGCGGTATCGCTGCGGTATTTGATGAAACCGACAGCATCGAATCGCATGTGGAAGATACGCTCATTGCCGGCGCCGGAATTGTTGAGCGCCACGCAGCGGAGTTTGTCGCCAGCAACGCGCGCCAGTGTGTCCAGTGGCTGATTGATCAAGGCGTGTTGTTTGATACCGAAGTCGCTGCAAACGGCGAAGCCAGTTACCACCTCACGCGTGAAGGCGGGCATAGCCACCGCCGCATCCTGCATAGCGCCGACGCGACGGGCAAAGAGGTCGAAAACACGCTGGTCTCCCAGGCGATTAACCATCCGAACATTCGCGTGCTTGAGCGCTGCAATGCGGTGGATCTGATTATCTCCGACAAAATTGGCCTGGCCGGAACGCGCCGCGTAGTGGGCGCGTGGGTGTGGAACCGTAATAAAGAACAGGTGGAAACCTGTCAGGCAAAAGCCGTGGTGCTGGCAACCGGCGGCGCCTCGAAGGTCTATCAGTACACCACCAATCCGGATATCGCTTCTGGTGACGGCATTGCAATGGCCTGGCGTGCGGGCTGCCGGGTGGCGAATCTGGAGTTTAATCAATTTCACCCTACTGCACTGTTCCACCCGCAAGCACGCAATTTCCTGCTCACGGAAGCATTACGCGGTGAAGGCGCCCATCTGAAACGCCCGGACGGCACACGTTTCATGCCAGATTTTGACGCGCGAGGTGAATTAGCGCCACGCGATGTGGTCGCCCGCGCGATCGATCATGAAATGAAACGTCTCGGCGTCGATTGCATGTATCTCGACATTAGCCATAAACCGGCTGAATTTATTCGTCACCATTTCCCGATGATTTATGAAAAGTTGCTCGGGCTTGGCATCGATTTAACCAAAGAGCCCGTTCCGATTGTACCCGCGGCACATTACACCTGCGGCGGCGTGATGATTGACGATCGCGGGCGTACCGATGTCGACGGGCTGTATGCAATTGGAGAAGTGAGTTATAGCGGTTTGCACGGCGCGAACCGCATGGCGTCGAATTCGCTGCTGGAGTGCCTGGTCTATGGCTGGTCGGCGGCGGAAGATATCGCCCACCGTATACCGCATGCCCATGCGGTCACGACGCTGCCAGCTTGGGATGAAAGCCGCGTGGACGATGCCGATGAACGGGTGATTCTGCAACACAACTGGCACGAATTACGGCTGTTTATGTGGGATTACGTCGGCATTGTGCGCACCACTAAACGCCTTGAGCGCGCACTGCGCCGTATAACACTGCTACAGCAGGAAATCGATGAGTACTATGCGAACTTCCGCGTCTCGAATAACCTGCTGGAGCTGCGCAACCTGGTGCAAGTCGCGGAGTTAATTGTCCGCTGTGCGATGGCGCGCAAAGAGAGCCGTGGGTTGCATTTCACGCTGGATTACCCCGATTTACTGCCGGAATCCGGCCCGACGGTGCTCTCGCCACAAAACTACATAAACAGATAAAACGCCTGGGTCAGCGCGGTGTAGCTCTCTGAGTAACGCTGATCTGGCCCACGGATCACCAGACGATCGGCAAACAGTTCGCCGTCTCGCGGTGAGAAAGCCAGCAGGACCCGATGCGGCAAGCGGCTTTCTGTTTCAGTCACATCCGTACGCAAACGCAGATGCCAGCCCAGCGTTTGCGCTTTGCTGACAAAGGCTTCGCTGATTTCAATCGGCAGAACGACGCAGAAAAAACCCTCTTCCGTAATCAGCGTTGCGCCAATTTCCAGCAAGGATTCATGATCAAGCGTTGTGGTATAGCGCGCTTTTTCGCGCTCAGGCGTGGCACACTGCACCCCTTCGTCAAAATAGGGCGGGTTGCTGACAATCAGATCGTAACGGGCGGTATTTTCCGTGGCCCACTGGCAGATATCCGCCTGATGCACGGTAATGCGTGCAGCCCACGGCGAGGCCTGAACATTTTCCAGTGCCTGCCCGGCAGCATGCACATCCAGTTCGACGGCATCAATCGTCGCCTCCGCAGAAGTGCGTTGCGCCAGCATCAGCGCCAGCAGCCCGCTGCCGGTACCAATGTCCAGCACATGCCGCGCTTTGGAAACCGGCGCCCACGCGCCTAACATCACCCCGTCGGTACCCACTTTCATGGCGCAGCGATCGTGAGCAACAAAGAATTCTTTAAACGTGAAGCCGTCACGGCGCAGCTGAGCCTTTGACTGGGACATCTTTACAACCTCGGTTCGGAAACCGGTGTAGCATAGGGGAAAGCAAAGCGCTGGAAAAGCAATAAGCAGACAACAGATGAAGATTGCAGCCGTAACGTCTATAATCGGCGCCCCACACAGAGGTAGATCATGACTGTAACGACTTTTTCCGAACTCGAACTTGACGACAGCCTGCTGGACGCGCTCCAGAGTAAAGGCTTTACACGCCCGACCGCCATCCAGGCCGCCGCCATTCCGCCTGCGCTTGAAGGGCGTGATGTCCTCGGTTCCGCCCCTACCGGCACCGGTAAAACAGCGGCATATCTGCTGCCTGCGTTGCAGCACCTTCTGGACTTCCCACGTAAAAAATCCGGCCCACCGCGCATCCTGATCCTGACGCCGACCCGCGAACTGGCGATGCAGGTTGCCGATCACGCGCGTGAGCTGGCCGCTAACACGCATCTGGATATCGCCACCATTACCGGCGGTGTAGCGTATATGAACCACGCGGAAGTGTTCAGCGAAAACCAGGATATCGTGGTCGCGACCACTGGCCGCCTGCTGCAATATATTAAAGAAGAGAACTTCGACTGCCGCGCGGTAGAGACGCTGATCCTTGACGAAGCAGACCGCATGCTGGACATGGGCTTCGCGCAAGATATTGAGCACATTGCCGGTGAAACCCGCTGGCGCAAGCAGACCATGCTGTTCTCCGCGACGCTGGAAGGCGACGCCATTAAAAGCTTTGCCGAGCGCCTGCTGGAAGATCCTGTCGAAGTTTCCGCCACGCCATCAACGCGCGAGCGCAAGAAAATTCACCAGTGGTACTACCGTGCCGATGACGTCGCACATAAAACCGCGCTGCTGGTGCATCTGCTCAAGCAACCTGAAGTGAGCCGCTCTATTGTGTTTGTGCGCAAACGCGAGCGTGTGCATGAGCTGGCAAACTGGCTGCGTGAAGCGGGCATTAACAACTGCTATCTCGAAGGTGAGATGGTGCAAGCGAAGCGTAACGAAGCGATCAAACGCCTGACGGAAGGTCGTGTGAATGTACTGGTCGCTACCGATGTCGCTGCTCGCGGCATTGATATCGATGATGTCAGCCACGTCTTTAACTTCGATCTGCCGCGCAGCGGCGATACCTACCTGCACCGCATCGGTCGTACGGGTCGTGCAGGTCGTAAAGGCACTGCGATTTCGCTGGTCGAAGCGCACGATCATCTGCTGCTGGGTAAAATCGGTCGTTATGTTGAAGAGCCGCTGAAGCCGCGCGTGATAGACGACTTGCGTGCGAAAACGCGCGCGCCCAGTGAAAAGCTGACAGGCAAACCGTCGAAGAAAGTGCTGGCGAAACGGGCAGAGAAGAAAAAAGAGAAAGAAAAAGAGAAGCCGCGTGTGAAGCAACGCCATCGTGACACCAAAAACATTGGTAAACGACGTAAGCCGAGCGCTGCAAGTACTGCGCCGCAAAAAACAGAAGAGTAAAAAAACGCCGGGATATCCCGGCGTTTTTATCTGTGCCTGAAATTACAGGCTTTCAGTAAAGGTACGAGCAATAACGTCGCGCTGCTGTTCTGGTGTCAGAGAGTTAAAGCGCACTGCATAACCGGAGACACGAATTGTCAGTTGAGGGTATTTTTCCGGGTGTTCAACGGCATCAAGCAGGGTTTCACGACGCAGCACGTTAACGTTCAGGTGCTGACCACCTTCAACGCGTACTTCCGGTTTCACTTCCATCGGAATTTCACGGTATTCGATGTCACCGAGTTTGCTGACCGCAACCACTTCATCTTCTGCATAACCGGCTTTGGCACACACGCAACGTGCTTCGCCTTTGTCGTTATCGAGCAGCCAGAATGAGTTCAGCAGGTTGTCATTAGCAGCTTTAGTAATCTGGATACCAGTAATCATGCATAGCCTCCCTTAGGCACAGTATTTGATTCGCCGGACTCATTCCGGCCAATTGGTAAAACCATTGTTGTCTGATTGTTTATATACCAGTCTGGCATGCGTCATTCTTTGATTTAAATCAACAAAAACCATACAGTGAAAATGGCTATTAGGTAATATACTTGTTTTATATCAAGTTACGCCAATTATGCCGACTTAAAATTTTTGTAAATTTTAAAAATATTTTTAGGATTACCGTTCACAGACGACAGTGAATTTTGTTCCGGGGAAATAAGCAGTTAAGCTACAGGGAACGAACTTCGCAGGAGAGCGGGATGACCACTTCATTAACATGGCATGATGTGCTGGCAGAAGAAAAACAGCAGCCGTACTTTATTAACACCCTTAGCACAGTGGCGGCTGAGCGCCAGTCTGGGATCACCATCTATCCGCCGCAGAAAGATGTGTTCAACGCCTTTCGCTTCACTGAACTTGGCGATGTCAAAGTTGTGATCCTCGGCCAGGATCCTTACCACGGCCCTGGACAAGCACACGGTCTGGCGTTTTCCGTTCGTCCGGGCATTGCGCCTCCCCCTTCTCTGCTGAATATGTATAAAGAGCTGGAGGCCAGCATTCCAGGTTTTGCCCGCCCTCAACACGGTTACCTTGAAAGCTGGGCGCGTCAGGGCGTGCTACTACTTAATACTGTGCTCACCGTGCGCGCCGGTCAGGCGCACTCGCACGCAAGCCTCGGCTGGGAAACCTTCACCGATAAAGTGATTAGCCTGATTAACGAGCATCGCGAAGGCGTGGTATTTCTGCTTTGGGGTTCGCACGCGCAGAAGAAAGGGGCGATTATCGACGCAAAACGCCATCATGTTCTGAAAGCACCGCATCCGTCTCCGCTCTCCGCGCACCGTGGATTTTTCGGCTGTAACCATTTTGTACTGGCGAATCAGTGGCTGGAAAAACAGGGCGAAGCGCCAATCGACTGGATGCCAACATTACCGGCCGAGAGTCAGTAAAAAATCCGCCTTTATAAAAGACGGCATTGATTGCGCCCTGAAAGAGCGTACGAACGCCTCTGTCAGGCTCGTGAGAGTGAAATTCAAAGGCAATAAAGCAGAGCCAAAAAGGTGTTGATGACCATGCCCACAGGATGTGGTTTTCAGCGGGTAGAATACAAAAATGCCAGCATTACGCTGGCATTTTTTATTGCACCTGACGTAGCGATCAGGCTTTATTTTGACGCCACCACTCTGCCAGCAACACGCCGGTTGCGACAGAAACGTTGAGACTTTCAACGTTTCCGGTGCCTTCAATTGAAACGCTTAAATCTGAACGAGACAGGGTAACATCAGACAAACCATCGCGCTCCTGGCCCAGCACCAGCACCATTTTTTTCGGCAACTCGGCTTTAAACAGCGGCGTCCCGTTGTGGCTGGACGTCGTCACCAGCGCGTAACCCGCCTGACGGAACTCTTCCAGCGCATCGACAAAGCTATCGCCGGTGATCGGCTGAACATGTTCCGCGCCGCCTTCTGCGGTACGGACTGCCGCGCCCGATTCAACCACTGCCGCATCCTGTAATACCACGCCTTTCACACCGAAATGCGCGCAACTGCGCATAATAGCGCCGAGGTTGTGCGGGTTCCCTACATCTTCCAGCGCCAGCACGCAATCTTCTTCTGCGGCGTTCGCCACCCATTTCTGGACGCTCAAACCATTGCGCTTTTTGATCAGGAAGCACACGCCGCCGTGGTGTTCTGTGCCGGAGGCTTTCGCCAGTTCATCTTCATCAACCACGTGATACGCTTTACGGTTCGCGGCCATCCAGCGCAGGGCTTCTTTAAAACGCGGGGTCACGCTCTGCACAAACCAGGCGCGAACAATCGATTCAGGACGGCTATTGAACAGTGCCTGACAGGCATTTTCGCCATAGACACGCGTCTCTTCCGCGCGCTGGCGGCGCAGCACTTCCGGATCGATAAAACTTTTGCCGCTAATACCACCATGATCCGGTTTTTCCGGCGTTTCGTCGCCCGGAGCACGGGAAACAGTACGCCACGGTGAGTCACTGTGGTTGCTGAAATTGTCTCGCTGCGGGCGGCTTCTGTCATCACGAGCAGGGCGGCCACGGTCATCGCGGGCAGAACGACTTCTGTCGTCACGACCAGTACGACCTTTATCATCGCGGGAGGTGCGACGGTCATCGCCACCGCGCGAAGACGTTCCGCTACGTGCTGGCCCTTTCCCGGTGCGCGGGTTATAGCCACGTTTATCGGAATCATCATCACTGCGGACATACATCACTTTGACCTTGCCGCTTTTATTCTTTAATTCATCGTTCATGCTTTTCTCCACCAGCGCTGCGCGAAGCGCGCAGATTACCTGATGTGCTGGCGCTTAGCCATTAATTCGTTCAAAAGTTATCGGCTATTGTACTCATTGAATAAAACGCGTTGTCGTTTAAAACCTTCTTATCAATAATATGTAACATTGAAGAAACATACCGGCGAAACGCCGCTTTGTACCATCGTTTCCCTGAGGTTAGTTATGAATACCGTATGTGCAAGCTGTCAGGCGCTGAACCGCATTCCTGAAGAAAGAATGAACGACGGCGCGAAATGTGGGCGCTGTGGACATGAGTTGTTCGATGGAGATGTGATCAATGCGACTGGCGAAACCCTGGATAAACTGCTGAAAGATGACCTGCCCGTGGTCGTTGATTTCTGGGCGCCATGGTGCGGCCCGTGCCGCAACTTCGCGCCGATTTTCGAAGATGTTGCGGAAGAACGCAGCGGCAAAGTGCGCTTTGTAAAAGTTAACACCGAAGCCGAGCGCGAGCTCAGTGCGCGTTTCCGCATTCGCAGTATTCCGACCATTATGCTGTTTAAAAATGGCGAAGTAGTGGACATGCTGAGTGGCGCGATGCCAAAAGCGCCGTTCGACAGCTGGCTTAACGAATCACTGTAATCCCTTCGGGGCGCATCTTGTGCCCCGTTTTCAGCTCTGCGACAATGGCGTTTTTATTGCGCGACCTTCATGACCCATAACGCTGTTCTCCAACTCCGTGCTGAGCGCCTTGCCCGCTCGACGCGCCCGTTTCTGGCGCGTGGCAACCGCATTCGCCGCTGCCAGCGCTGCCTGCTGCCGCTGAAAAACTGTCTGTGTGATACCTTAAAACCGGCTTGCGCCAACAGCCGCTTTTGCCTGGTCATGTTTGACACCGAGCCAATGAAACCCAGCAATACCGGGCGTTTGATTGCCGATATCCTGCCTGATACGCTGGCTTTTCAGTGGTCGCGAACTGAGCCACCACAAGCGCTGATCGACTTGTGTACCAGCGAAGCGTACCAACCGATGGTTGTCTTTCCGGCTTCTTACGCGGGCAGCGAACGTCAGGTGTTGAGCGCTCCGGCCGCCGGCAAACCGCCGTTGTTTATTATGCTGGATGGCACCTGGACCGAAGCGCGTAAAATGTTTCGCAAAAGCCCCTATCTGGATGCATTACCGGTTATCTCCGTCGATCTCTCACGCGTGTCTGCCTATCGTTTAAGGGAAGCGCATGCAGATGATCAATACTGCACGGCGGAAGTGGCCATTGCCCTGTTGGATCTCGCTGGCGACAACACCGCAGCGCAAGCGCTCGGCGATCACTTCACCCTGTTTCGTGAACGCTACCTGGCGGGGAAACCGCATCATTCGCCTGCCATCACAGCAAACGACGCAGAAAACGTTTAATATCATCGGGTCACTCTTTTGCGGAGGCCGGTATGAGCCAACGAGGGCTGGAAGCGTTATTACGTCCCCGATCGATTGCGGTGGTGGGGGCATCCATGAAGCCGGATCGCGCGGGTTTTTTAATGATGCGCAATTTGCTGGCAGGCGGTTTCGCAGGTCCTGTCTTACCGGTAACGCCCGCCTATAAAGCCGTGCAGGGCGTTCTGGCGTGGCCGGATGTCGCCAGCCTGCCTTTCACGCCGGATCTCGCGGTGTTGTGTACCCACGCAAAACGTAATTTGACGCTGCTTGAGGCGCTCGGCCAAAAGGGGTGTAAAACCTGCATTATTCTTTCCGCTCCACCCGAGCAGCATGCCGATTTGCTGGCCTGCGCCGGCCGCTACCAGATGCGATTGCTTGGCCCGAACAGCTTAGGCTTGCTTGCCCCCTGGCAAGGGTTGAACGCCAGTTTCTCCCCAGTGCCGATTACACGCGGCAAACTGGCGTTTATTTCCCAGTCTGCCGCCGTTTCTAATACCATTCTCGACTGGGCGCAGCAGCGGGAAATGGGGTTTTCTTATTTCATCGCACTCGGCGATAGCCTCGATATTGACGTCGATGAGCTGCTCGATTTCCTGGCGCGCGACAGTAAAACCAGCGCTATCCTGCTCTATCTGGAACAGTTAAGTGATGCCCGTCGCTTTGTTTCCGCCGCACGTAGCGCATCGCGTAATAAACCGATTCTGGTCATAAAAAGCGGGCGCAGCCCGGAAGCGCAGCGTTTGCTGCATTCCCATGCGGGGCTGGATCCGGCCTGGGATGCGGCGATTCAGCGCGCCGGTTTATTGCGAGTACAGGATACGCATGAGCTTTTTTCTGCCGTCGAAACACTCAGCCATATGCGTCCGTTGCGCGGTGAACGGTTGATGATCATCAGTAATGGCGCGGCCCCCGCCGCACTGGCGCTGGATGAACTCTGGTCACGCAACGGTAAGCTGGCGACACTGAGTGAAGAGACGATAACACAGTTGCGCGCCGTGCTGCCGGAGTATGTGGATCCCGCCAACCCGCTGGACTTGCGCGATGACGCCAGCAGCGAACGCTACATCGCCGCGTTGAATATTCTGCTTGATAGCCAGGATTACGATGCGCTGATGGTGATCCACGCGCCCAGCGCCGCCGCGCCGGGCAGTGAAAGCGCGGTGGCGTTAATTGATGCGCTGAAAAAACATCCCCGCGGGAAATATGTCACCGTGCTGACCAACTGGTGCGGTGAGTTTTCCTCTCAGGAAGCGCGGCGTCTGTTTAGTGAAGCCGGATTACCGACCTATCGAACCCCGGAAGGCACGATTACGGCGTTTATGCATATGGTGGAATATCGACGAAACCAGAAGCAATTGCGTGAAACGCCAGCGCTCTCCGTGAGCCTGACAGCAGATACCGCCGCAGCGCACAACCTTCTGCAGCAGGCGCTGGCCGATGGTGCATCAACGCTGGATACCCATGAAGTACAACCGATCCTGCGCGCCTGGGGACTGCAAACGCTGCCGACCTGGATTGCCAGCGACAGTGCGGAAGCCGTGCATATTGCCGAACAGATTGGTTACCCGGTCGCGCTGAAGTTGCGTTCGCCGGATATCCCGCACAAATCGGAAGTCCAGGGGGTAATGCTTTATCTGCGTACCGCAAAAGAGGTGCAACAGGCTGCTGATGCCATTATCGATCGCGTCAAAATGAACTGGCCGCAAGCGCGCATCCATGGTTTGCAAGTGCAGAGCATGGCGAACCGTGCTGGCGCGCAGGAATTGCGCGTAGTGGTAGAGCACGATCCGGTTTTCGGTCCGTTGATCATGTTAGGTGAAGGCGGCGTTGAGTGGCGGGCGGAGGATCAAGCCGCCGTGGCACTTCCACCACTCAACATGAACCTGGCACGCTATCTGGTTATTCAGGCGATCAAAAGTAAAAAGATCCGTGGGCGCAGCGCATTACGCACGCTGGATATCCCCGGCCTGAGCCAGTTTTTAGTTCAGGTCTCAAACTTGATCGTCGATTGTCCGGAAATCGAACGGCTCGACATTCACCCTTTGCTGGCTTCCGGCAGCGAATTCACGGCGCTGGATGTCACGATGTCTATTGCGCCCAGCGCCGGGAACAGTGAGACGCGTCTTGCGATTCGCCCCTATCCGCAGCATCTGGAAGAACACGTTGAAATGAGAAATGGCGAGCAGTGCTTGTTCCGCCCGATTCTTCCCGAAGACGAACCTCAGTTGCAGGCATTTATCGCAAGGGTGACGAAAGAAGATCTCTACTATCGCTACTTTAGCGAGATCAACGAATTTACCCACGATGATTTAGCGAATATGACGCAGATCGACTACGATCGGGAAATGGCCTTTGTGGCTGTGCGCAGCACCGATCAGGGCGAAGAGATTTTGGGCGTAACCCGCGCTATTTCCGATCCGGATAATATCGACGCCGAATTTGCCGTGCTGGTGCGATCCGATTTGAAAGGGCTCGGGCTCGGACGACGTTTACTTGAAAAGCTCATCAGTTATACCCGGGATCACGGACTTAAGCGCTTGAATGGTATTACTATGCCCAACAATCGCGGCATGGTAACGCTGGCGCGTAAACTGGGATTCGATGTCGATATCCAACTGGAAGATGGCATAGTCGGTTTGTCGCTCCATCTGACACAGACAGAGTAATCCCGAGTAAGGTACTGGAAATGTTGACCACTTTAGCAGGCTCGGTGTTATTATTGCCCGCTTATGTCGTCTGCATGCTACAGAAGACCCTTCAATAAACAGAGAAGAAACGCACTGTGATGTTGTCAAAATTTAAGCGTAATAAACATCAACAACACCTTGCCCAATTACCCAAGATTTCTCAGTCAGCTGATGATATAGAGTTCTTCTATGCGCCTGCTGATTTCAGGGAGACGCTGCTTGCGAAGATAGCCACCGCAACGCGCCGGATCTATATCATTGCCCTGTATCTTGAGCAGGATGATGGCGGGAAAGGAATTCTGAACGCGCTGTATGAAGCAAAACGCCAACGCCCGGAGCTGGATGTGCGCGTCCTTGTTGACTGGCACCGCGCTCAGCGCGGCCGTATTGGCGCAGCAGCGTCAAATACCAATGCGGACTGGTACTGCCGCCTGGCACAGGAAAACCCAGGCGTTGTCGTTCCCGTTTACGGCGTGCCGGTTAACACCCGCGAAGCGCTTGGCGTGCTCCACTTCAAAGGCTTCATTATTGATGACTGCGTGCTGTATAGCGGCGCGAGCCTTAACGATGTTTATCTGCATCAGCACGATAAATACCGCTATGACCGTTATCAGCTAATCCGCAATCCACAGATGGCAGATGTCATGCAAGGCTGGGTTGAGCAGAATCTGATCCAGGGTCGTGGCGTGAACCGCCTTGATGATACGCAGCGTCCTAAAAGCCCGGAAATCAAAAATGATATCCGGCTGTTCCGTCAGGAATTGCGCGATGCGTCGTACCATTTCCAGGGCGATGCGGATAACGAGCAACTGGCTGTGACTCCGCTGGTTGGTCTGGGAAAATCCAGCCTGCTGAACAAAACGATTTTTCATCTGATGCCGTGTGCAGAGCACAAGCTGACGATTTGTACGCCTTATTTCAACCTGCCAGCGGTACTGGTACGCAATATTATTCAGTTGCTGCGTGATGGGAAAAAAGTCGAAATAATCGTTGGCGATAAGACGGCGAATGACTTTTTCATTCCTGAAGATGAGCCGTTTAAGATTATTGGCGCGTTGCCTTATTTGTATGAGATCAACCTGCGTCGTTTCTTAAGCCGCCTGCAATATTATGTGAATACCGACCAGCTTGTTGTTCGCCTGTGGAAAGATGACGACAACAGCTACCATCTGAAAGGGATGTGGGTTGACGATGAGTGGATCCTGCTCACCGGGAACAACCTGAACCCACGCGCCTGGCGTCTGGATCTGGAAAACGCAGTGCTTATCCACGATCCGAAACATGAGCTGGCCGCACAGCGTGATAAAGAGCTGGAGCTTATTCGCACGCACACCACAGTGGTAAATCATTACCGTGATTTGCAGAGCATTGCGGATTATCCGGTGAAGGTGCGTAAACTGATACGCCGCCTGCGCCGTATCCGCATTGATAAGCTTATTAGCCGCATTCTTTAATATTAAGCCCCGTCTCTGTGATGGGGCTTTTTTTCAGGTCTTGTAATGAAATACACCTTGCTGGCAACAACGCTGCTGCTGACAGGCTGTAGCCATATGGCGAACGATAGCTGGAGCGGGCAGGATAAAGCACAACATTTTATTGGTTCGGCCATGCTTTCCGCAGCCGGCAACGAATACGCACAACATCAGGGCATAAGCCGTGACCGTAGTGCGTTGCATGGCCTGATGTTTTCTGTCAGTCTTGGCGCATCGAAAGAGTTATGGGATAGCCGCCCGGCAGGGAGCGGCTGGAGCTGGAAAGATTTCGCCTGGGATGTTGCCGGTGCCACAACAGGTTTTGCCGTGTGGCAACTGGCAAGATAGAAACTAAAGGCGGATGCCTTTCCCTTTGCGATGCAGCATCAAAGAAACCAGAAATGCCAATGCGCCCATCACGGTAACGTACCAGAAAAAGCTGCTTTCAAAACCGACCGATTTCAGCGACAGCGCAACATACTCAGCCGAACCACCAAACAGCGCATTCGCCACGGCATAAGATAACCCGACACCTAACGCACGAACCTGCGCCGGGAACATTTCGGCTTTCAGGATCCCACTGATCGAGGTGTAGAAACTGACTATCACTAATGCCATCATAACCAGCGCGAACGCGGCATAAGGCGAAGTGACACTGTGGAGCGCGCTGAGAATCGGGACTGTGCAAAGTGTGGCAAGACCGCCAAACAGCAACATTGAGGAACGGCGGCCGATCTTGTCCGACAACGCGCCGATTACAGGTTGAATCAGCATAAAGACAAATAACGCAACGGTCATAATGACGCTGGCAACGTTGGCATGCATTCCGGCAGTATTTACCAGATATTTTTGCATATAGGTGGTAAAGGTGTAGAACGTCAGCGAGCCGCCAGCCGTAAAGCCAAGCACCATAATGAAAGCCTTGCGGTTGCGCCACAGCCCTTTTAGCGATCCCGCCTCTTTCAGCGTTCTTACTTCCTGGCGCGAGGTTTCATCAAGTTGTCGGCGCAGCCACAACGCAACAATGGCCAGTGCGGCACCGAGCGCAAACGGAATACGCCAGCCCCAGGCACGTAAATCCTCGTCGCTCAGAACTTGTTGCAATACCACAACAACCAGCAGAGCCAGCAATTGCCCGCCGATCAGCGTGACATACTGGAACGATGCGTAAAATCCTTTTCGCCCTTCTACCGCAACTTCGCTCATATAAGTCGCGCTTGTGCCATATTCCCCCCCCACTGATAGCCCCTGGAACAGTCGAGCCAGCAATAATAGCGCTGGTGCCCAGGTACCAATGGACTCATAACCGGGTAAGCAGGCGATCACCAGCGATCCCAGGCACATCATGCACACCGAGATAAGCATCGATGTTTTACGTCCGCGCCTGTCCGCGATACGGCCAAATAACCAGCCCCCAATCGGTCGCATCAGGAAACCTGCGGCAAAAACCCCTGCAGTTTGCAATAACTGAGTCGTCGTGTTGCCGGCGGGGAAAAAGATGTGCGCGAAATAGAGGGAGCAAAAGGAGTAGACATAGAAATCAAACCACTCAACCAGATTACCTGATGAAGCACCAATGATCGCCCATACCCTGCGTCGGGTATCGCTACTGGTGAGCGATTCACCTGTTGTCACACTGCTTTCTGCCATTCTACTGATACTCCTGCTAAAGATTTTGAAGATATGAACCGCGTGAACATCCATATACACTCAGCGCAAAAACCAAAATGTTACACATTTGTTATATAACAAGAGTGACTTACATCACATTTCAACTTAGCAAGGTAAGCAATTCAGAATAGGGGCATATGTGGACTTGAGCAAAAAAGTCCGTGCTTTCGCATGAGGATTTTTGTTGAGCAGGCAGCCATGCTTGTTGCGAGCGGGATTAGGCAAGTAGGTTAGCTTCTGGCACTCCCTGCCTGTTCCGCATGAGGCTTTCTGAGCGTGAGCGGGTTCCGGCAGGCAGGCTGATTTTTCCGTCACTCGCAGAGGACTGCTGAATACCAGCAACCCGTTTCGCAAGCAGGAGTTTCGCCGCATAAGAACGCAAAAAGGCCATCCGTCAGGATGGCCTTTTCACTTAATTGATGCCTGGCAGTTCCCTACTCTCGCATGGGGAGACCCCACACTACCATCGGCGCTACGGCGTTTCACTTCTGAGTTCGGCATGGGGTCAGGTGGGACCACCGCGCTAGTGCCGCCAGGCAAATT
>NZ_FXWP01000001.1 GCF_900184035.1 Kosakonia pseudosacchari | reverse complement strand
CGTCGATAATATTGATTTTCATATTCCGTCGGTGGCATCTGATCACTCGAACCATGCCGACGCTTACTGTTATAAAACATTTCGATGTAATCAAAAATATCGCTGCGGGCTTCTTCCCGCGTTCCATAGATCTTTTTCTTTATCCGTTCACGCTTCAGCAACTGGAAAAAGCTTTCTGCAACCGCATTATCGTGGCAGTTACCGCGACGGCTCATGCTGCCCTCCAGGCCGTGTGATTTCAGGAACGACTGCCACTCATGGCTTGTGTACTGACTGCCCTGATCAGAGTGAACCAGCACCTGTTTTTGGGGATTACGCCGCCATACAGCCATCAGCAATGCGTTCAGGACAATGTCCTTTGTCATCCGGGATTGCATTGACCAGCTGATAATTTTGCGTGAGAACAGATCAACAACCACGGCAAGATACAGCCAGCCTTCGTGGGTCCTGATGCAGGTGATGTCCGTTACCCAACGCTCATCCGGAGCATCCGGATTGAACTGTCGCTGGAGCCTGTTGGGCGACACGATACAGGCCTCGCCTTTACGTGCCCGCGGGCTCCGGTATCCGACCTGAGCCTTTATCCCGGCACATTTCATCAGTCGCCAGACTCTGTTGACTCCGCACTGTTGCCCGGTATCCCGCAGATCCAGATGGATCTTGCGATAACCATAGACGCATCCCGACTCCAGCCAGAACTGTTTATTCTGTCCTGTCAGTCTCAGGTCTGCCTGATGGCGTTGTGAATGCGGCTGCTGAAGCCAGGCGTAAAAGCCACTGGGATGAACATCCAGCACCCGACAGAGCAGGCGAACAGGCCAGCAACAGGTGTTGTCACGGATAAAGGCGTACCTCAGTCGGACAGCTTTGCGAAGTACGCCGCGGCTTTTTTAATATGTCCCGTTCGTCGGTAACCCGCTTCAGCTCTTTCTGGAGACGGCGAATCTCGGCCTGAGCATCTGACTGTTCTTTATTATTGGAAGAATCCGGACCGTATTTCTTTATCCAGGCGTAAAGGCTGTGGGTGGTGATATCGAGACGTGTTGCAACGCTGGAAACAGAATAACCACGATCAACAACCTGTTTGACTGCTTCAATTTTAAACTCTTCGGGATAACGCTTATCGCTCATGGGCACCTCTCTTTAAGCCATCTTAAATGACTCCGGGGTGTCTGTTAAACCCGTGGC
>NZ_FXWP01000005.1 GCF_900184035.1 Kosakonia pseudosacchari | reverse complement strand
GGTTCATATCACCTTACCGGCGCTTTTCGCAGATTAGCACGTCCTTCATCGCCTCTGACTGCCAGGGCATCCACCGTGTACGCTTAGTCGCTTAACCTCACAACCCGAAGATGTTTCGTGAAACATCCGCGTGTCGCAAAAATTTGAGAGACTCACAGAACAGTTCGCACTGTTCAGTGTTTCAATTTTCAGCTTGATCCAGATTTTTAAAGAGCAAATATCTCAAACATGACTCGCTGTTCACACAACGGAATCAGTTTTGAGATACATCGGCAGGTGACTTTCACTCACAAACCAGCAAGTGGCGTCCCCTGGGAGGTTTGACCTCATCAGTTAACGCGTGGCGTCCCCTAGGGGATTCGAACCCCTGTTACCGCCGTGAAAGGGCGGTGTCCTGGGCCTCTAGACGAAGGGGACGTAAAGTCTCGCTCGCAAGACGCCTTGCTTTTACTTTTCATCAGACAATCTGTGTGGACACTGCAGAGAACGGTTCTTTAAGGTAAGGAGGTGATCCAACCGCAGGTTCCCCTACGGTTACCTTGTTACGACTTCACCCCAGTCATGAATCACAAAGTGGTAAGCGCCCTCCCGAAGGTTAAGCTACCTACTTC
>NZ_FXWP01000009.1 GCF_900184035.1 Kosakonia pseudosacchari | reverse complement strand
GAATGATGGCGGTGAGGGGGGGATTGATTCGCTTCGCTCACCCTACGGGCAGATTCCTCGCGGGCTCGTCATCTGTCCAACTGGCTGCGCCAGTTGTCGAACCCCGGTCGGGGCTTCTCATCCCCCCCGGCGGCGTGCGATATACGAAAAAAAAGCCCGCATTTGCATGCGGGCTCTTCTTTGAATGATGGCGGTGAGGGGGGGATTCGAACCCCCGATACGTTGCCGTATACACACTTTCCAGGCGTGCTCCTTCAGCCACTCGGACACCTCACCACATTGTATTGCTGCCAGCCAGTACTGGGGGCAACGGGGCGCTACTATAGGGAGTTGTACTGAAACGGTCAAGCAAGATTTTAAGCTTTCATCACTGTTCGCTTAAGGTGTGAGCAATGCAAGGATTTGCTGCGAAATCCGTATGCTTACCGGTTCATAAGGTAAAGCGAACAGGCACTGATGTCGGCTGGTATGACTCGTGAGTAAGTCCTGTGAATGCGTACTCAATTCTCAGGATTGTAAGACGCGATGTTTTCAATGGGCAGGTTCGATTTCACCATGCATCGGGTGAAATATTGACGCGCGAGGCGGGTCGTCTTTATTACAGGACTGGATGCTGGACATTACAGGGACATTATGTCGCGTTTATGTCTGATGTAAGGTGGGAACCAATTGGGGCTAGCTATTTTGACCCTGACCTGGAATCCTGCCCCATTCAGAAACAGAATTCCGGCAAGAAATGTGCTCCCCTGAACGGAGATGGTACCGATGAAAAATCACCATTCACCGAAGAACAGATTGTCTTTGCCCTGAAGCAGGGTGAACTGGGTACGCGGGTATCCGAAGTCTGCGTAGGCGGGGGATTTCCGATGCCGCACTCTCTACATGGCGCAAGAAAGATGGCGGCATTTCGCCCTCAGAACTGAATCCCTTGCGTACCTTAAAAAGGGGAAAGTCTCATCGGCAATCCCCATATTTAAGACGGACAACCTAGTTTTGTTGACAGAATCGGAGTCGGTTACCAAACGGGTCGTGGACTTCCATAACGTCTCCCCAGTCTTGCTTAACAATTTCCGGGCGACCGTATCCATATTGTTTGCCGTGAAGTTCATCTCTGAGTAACGCAATATTATTCAGAGGAATAAATATCGTTGCGCCCGGACTGGCATCACCGTGATGTTCAGAAAGATGTAACTGCAACCCTTCTCTGGCAATGCCCATATACAGCGGTAAACCGGGCTCGAACCGGTGTTCAAACTCCACACTAAATGACAGAAATTCAAGATAGAACTCCTGTGCTTTGCGGACATCAAAAATTCGCAGGATGGGGATGGGGTTACTGAATTGAATTTGAGACGGTGGGATCCGCGAGGGCAACGTTGCTGCAGCTGTGTTCCAGTCTCTGAAGCCTAACTGGTGGGCAACCGTTTCGAGAGCGGTGGAATACGAAATCTTATGTTCACGCAACTCAAGCGAGGCTTTTAATTTTGCAGCCATTTGTTTGGCTTGCTCGATAGAAAACATATTTCCTCCTGCTGTCAGGAAATGGTGGTGCTCGCATTACCACGTCCCGACCATCAAGAGTTTTAACATTAATGAGGTTGAGAACTTACATGCTTTCACCTTTTCCCTTCAGGAAGCGAGCGGCGGGCAGCACGGACCCGGAATGAGAATATCCAGGCTCGTGATACACCACAAGTCTCCAGGTTCGAAAGAGAAGGGAGGCTACCAATTCAGGTAGTCACGATTAAGGGATGCGTGATGCGATATGTACCGACTCCGCTTTTCGCGCTGAGCGAACAGTAAAAACTGACGCGTTCGTGCCAGAAACGGAAGGACGCTGCAGGTAGATCGGTAGATTGATTAGCAGGGAAAGTTCAAAGTAAACAAGTTTCTCATTTGAACAAGTTTTACATGCGACTGCGTGATGGGGCGAAAGGTGATTTTTCAGTATCTGAATGGATGGTTTGAATAAAATTCAATTTTTGAACGTCCTTTTCCCTTTTGGTGGTATTTCATCTTACATACCTTTCATTAATTATCGTTGTAAACTTACGCCTTTGTCGTCCATTCGTTAGCAAAAACTCTATAATGAAATTCATCGCTTATCGATCCTTTGAAAAAATCCGCATCTTTCAACTCATTAATTTTTTTAAGTTTCAAAGATTCCACTAAACCAATTGAGGCCATATTACGAGAGTCAATCAATGCGTCGATATGAGATAAATTATAATTATTGAATAAAAAATCTATTACCATCCGCACACACTGTTTTGCCACCCCTTTTTTTTGATACCGCCCAAACACATGATAAGCAATATATGCCCAGTCTTTATCAACCATAATGGTCGACTGAACATACCCAAGATACGCACCGGAATTACGATGGATAATGACCCAGTTTAGCCATACCTGGCTCTTATCCGGGGAGTAACGCTGAGATATTCTCTCATAACGTGCTGTCAATTCATCCAGGCTTGCCGGTGGGTTGGACGGTATAAATTTATAATCGTCAACAAAACATAACCCTGCATACATTTCGTTAGCATGAGATTTATCTAAGGGCTCCAGAGCATATAAATTCGACATCAAAGGTTCAATTAATTTAACACTCACAGTGCAACTCTCATAAAATATGACATGTGGAAATTATCTTTTCGCCACAATCCGCATTTCCACAAGCGCATTTTCTGGAATGAATTCTGATACGCCAATGGCGGACCATGCCGGGTATGGCGCCTTTATATACTCATCTTTTACTTTCGAAAAAACGTCTATATGTTTTTTAAGATCAATATGAAAAGTTGTCATTTCAAGTATGTGTTCATAACTCAAACCGGCAACGTTTAAATAAACGCCAAGCTTATAAAACGCATCATGAAATTGTTCTTCAGGATGCTTACTTATCGGTTTGTCCTTGCGTGCTGCGGTAACACCTGAAAGGTACACAGTGCCATCAGCGTCGATGACGGGGGAGAAGTGCCAGTCATCGAAATAATGCTGAAATTCTTCAGGAACTATCGATTTTTTCATGATTTTTCTCAAATTGATGACTTAATAAATGCCTGCATGTGCCAAACCGTGATGCCCCGTGGTGATTCCCTTCTGACTATCATCCAACCCGTCGCCAGAACGACCAGTAAGAGGCTTAATGCTTACCGATGCCATTACACCGAACCTGTTTCGGCAAGGTATTTAGCCAGTCCCTCCATCACTTCCGGGAAGTCCGCGCTGATCCCCTCTCCGAAAGCGTTAGCCTGAGGACCCTGGGTACTGATCGCATAAATCACGGTACTCTGATCGGCACCGGATGCCTCAATACGATGTTCAACTTTGACCAGTGTGTCATCCACCCAGGTTTCATCTATGAAATATTTTCCTTCAGAAACATCGGTAAGCTGGCTACGGACAACCACTCCTTGAGGTAACGCCATTGTGAACCAGGTTCCCGTACGAAATGGCCCTTCGATAGTGATCGACTTTACACCAGGGTTCCATCGTTTCCAGTTATCGGTGTCGACAAAGGCCTGCCATATTGCTTCTGGCTTGCTTTTTACCGTGAGCGTATAGCGCTTGCTCCAGGCGTTGTTTTCATTCATAAAATTGCTCATCAGATAACGTAAGTGAACATAGTTAATGTGTACTTATAATGGCGTAACGCCAAAAAAGCCAAACCTCATTTTTCGTTCAGGAGAGTGAATCTCGCTCAGACAGGTTTCTGAAAAGCTCATCAGTAGCCAGCAGACCAGTGAAAGGGCTGCTGAGATTTGCGGCGTAGTGGCTTTTTAAAAGCTGGTCTGAATGGATAACAAATATGGAATAAATGGCCGCTTCGTGCCAGGGGCGGACGTGACCAACATCATCCTTTGTTAAATAAAGGGGAGCAGGCCAGTTAGACATTGTATTTCAAAAAAGTGATAAAGAATTTATTGAAAAATTACTTTCACTATAGGGGGGCCGGCGTAGAACCCCTGAATGCGGGTTTGAGCATTTATAAACGCAGGTCGCTACAGCTAGTTGACGCCAAAGATAGATCGATACCAAGAAAGATAGTCTGTAGCGCACAGGGCCTCAACTGCGAGGATATCTGACGTTTGTACGTCAATTACTACGATGCCCGCCATTGCAGCTTCAACGGCAATCTTGCTAATGGCTGTCAGGATGTCACCGCAGCCTCTAAGACCAAGGTGTAACATCTCATCCGAGAGGGACACTTCAATAAACATACCCGCCCCATCGACGATGGCGGTGTCATCCGCCTGCCATATAAGTCCAGGGAATAGTTGTTCGGCGTATGCCTTGTAGTTTGATCGTGCGAAGGAACTGTCCTGCTCGAGTTCTCCGATCGAATTCACTCCACCCTTTGCTTTTACCAGCACGAAGTCAAGACTCATTCTTTATTCCGACTTACTTTCATGAACGGACATTTTAACTTTTCCTGGCCAATGAGTTCCATCAACTCTCCGGCCTAATGCTGAATCGCCCCGCGGTGAGAAACTTCGTCGACGGAATAACCGCGTTCCGTTATCTGACGGACGGTTTCTTCCTTAAATTCAGGTGTAAATCGTGGTGTGCCCATACACTCTGACCTGCTCCCGGTTGATTATTACACGCCACTGTTAGTCCTACATCCCTGTGACCCTGAGTGTGATGCCCCGACCGCTCCCGGCCAGGAGCGGACGTTGCAAATATCACGGTTTAATTGATGGGGAGCAGGTCAACGATGAGCAATGACCCTGAATCAGCTCATTTCAACGGCAAATAGATATCCGTGAGCAATTCATGTTCCGCTACCTCATGCACAAAGTTGTGGTAATGAAAGAAAAGCGGGAAGTCGCGAAGTTCCTCTCCGCTCTCTGGCAACCAGTCCCGATACAAAGATTTAGCCAACCCGGTTAACGCATCATGCGATCCCTGATGACGTAACATCGCACAGCGACCAGCCGGAATGACGCTATTCATTACCCCGAAGCGATTGTCTTCCATAATGGGTGACGTGACGGTTCCGCAAATATGGAACTCAAATTCATCCGGCGGCGTTAGGGTTGGATCGTGTGGTGCAATACCGTATGTCTGGCTACTGGCAACCGGTGAAAAAACCGTGGTTTTTCGCCATTCAATAAAGCGAGCCGCCGTTTCGTTTATTAGCTCCGGTTGTCCATAATGCGTCAGCATTGCGACTGACGTCGCGGGGAAAGTAATGATCCTGACCTGGCCTTGCATGGTTTGTCTCCTGGCTTTGTAAGGTTCGGATATGCGCTTATGCCAATCCACCCAGGGGGGCAGCTGGCGGAATTGCGTCGGTGATAGACCGAACATTTGTCTGAAAGCACGGCTAAACGATTCAGAATGCTGGAAACCGGCGTCGTACGCGATATCAGTGATTTTCTCTAACGGATTAAAAGCCAGTCGATAAGATGCGCGTTTTAAGCGCATCATCTGGATGTAACGACCAGGTGGCATCCCACAATAACTACAAAACTGGCGATGGAAATGAAATGGCGAGAAGTGAGCCACTTCACTCAGTTTTTCCAGTAATAAGACGTCATCGAGATGATGGTCAATATAATCAAAGACCTGTTTAAAGCGTCTGGCGTAACTATCAGTTTTATTATCACACATGACTTCCTCCGTGCTGCTTAATATGCTCGAAGGCGAGTCAGTTTGCCTGACCGATCTTGCCCAAAGACGCTCAAGGGAGAGCATTTCCAGGTAGCTATGTTACGAACCTTTGACCTGCTCCCCATGACTCAAGACTCGCGATGTCAATATGCATGCCGAACTTCTACTGTTCGCTCAAAGCCGCCTGTTTAGCGGCTTTGCATCAACCTTTCACCCCCGCTTTCGCAGAAAGCGGAGAGTATCACCGGGCAAAAATAACCTGTCCATTTCAGGGATGCTGGCCGGTATCTTTTTTAGCCAGTCCATCAGCAGGGCAAGGATCAGCAGCGTTGACTCGGCGAGTCGGTTGGATCTCTGTTACGGGCAGTGTCAATTAATCATCTTTTACTGTACCAGGGGAGGTAAAGTCGCAGGGTTCCCCCCCAGAATATGCCGTCAACAAGCCCCGTCATACCGCCAAATAACAGACAAAAACTGGTGGCTGACCTTAGCCCTGGCTGCAGATAAAGCGCCGAGGTCAGGGTAAACTTCATACTAAACGCAATCACAATCAACCCCAGCGTCAGCGGTGTCCCACTTCTGATAACCATGCCCGGATTATCTGTATCTCTCAGCGGTGGCTGTGAGCGCCACAATCTGTATCCGAGTGCGCTGCCTGCGAGCAGCCCGGCTATCATCATGCTCAGGCTGACTCCGGGCAGTTCTGTCTCGGTGATAACGCCATAGGCTCCCCAGACAAGAAAAAGTACCGGCAGTAAAAACAACCGTCCGATTGCCATCTTTCGGTCATAAAGCGCAGCAAAACCGCGACGTAGTAAAAAAGCCAGCAGTATCCATACCCATACGGGTGTTGCTCTTAAAAAATGTGCCATATCCATAAGTTGTCCCGGTTACGAAAGTTACTCTTTTTCTTCAGCACCGGCGAACCGCCACGCCATAAGCTTCTTCGCGACAGTCAGCGCTGTTATCGGCCACTGCAATGCCTGCGAAGATACTTACCTATGATGCTGGCACCGTACACGACACCACCATGACGGCAAGGTGACACGTCAGCGACGTCTGGCAGAAACCTTCGCATCACGACGTTATCAGGAAGGGGTCGACTGCGTGATTAGAACGGGGGAGTTGAATAACTCAACGCTGGTCGCTCGTCCGCCTGGCCGGTTTCGCTGGATAATCTGTGCTTCTCCGGCGTATCTCCGGGAATACGGGATCCCGCAGTCGCCCGACGAATGGGCAGAGCATCTGGCGATTCATGACTTTTCCGGCTCAGCCAGGCGAACGAGTGAATTGCGTTTTGCGCGCGGCACAAAAACGCTGTCCGTCTCTGTTAATGGCGATGTGGCTGTTAACGAAACGGGGCTCTATATAAAAATGTGTCTTGCAGGTTTCGGGCTGGCGCAGGTTGCCGAAAGTATTATCCCGGAGCATCTGCGGGAAGGAAGGTCAATCGAGGTTCTGGCCGACTGGCAGCCGCCATCAGTACCGGTCACTTTGCTGCATCCACATCAACGCTTGCTTTCTCCCGCCGTGTGCGCATTTGCAGACTGGATAGCCGACATCATCTGATATTGCCGCTACTCTGAGCGGCCATCCTCGGATGGCCGTCGTGTGCACGCTTAAACCTGGGTCATGCCACCATCAACGCAAATCTCTGCACCCGCAATATAGCGACTCTCGTCACTGGCGAGGAAAAATGCAGCGTTTGCAACTTCTTCAGGTTGGCCCATTCTGCCAAGTGGTATTGCGCTGGTTAAGCCTTTACGCACTTCCTCAGACGTTGCGGCCATCATTTCCGTGTCGACAGGACCCGGCGCAACAACGTTGACACGGATACCGCGCGCGGCGAGTTCTCGTGTCCAGGTGCGGGCAAAAGAGCGCAGTGCGGCTTTACTGGCCGAGTAGACGCCATAGCCATGTGTGCCGAGAACATCAGCAATAGAACCGATGAGAACGACACTGCTGCCGGGTTTCAGCAAAGGCAATGCTGCCTGCAGGGCAAAGACGGGGGAGCGAACATTGAGACCAAACGTCTGGTCAAAATGCTGCTCACTGACCTCTTCAAGCGGGGCGTATTCCGACATGCCAGCATTGATTATCAGGATATCTATCTGTGCTGATTTTTCGGCAACGGTCTGCATGATGCGGCTCAGTTCGTTCTTCTGACTGACATCAGCCTGCAGCGCTATAGCAGTGCCTGATATTTTGCTTCTGGCGGTTTGTAGATCTTCTTCGCGTCGTGAAGTGAACCAGGTGACGGCTCCCTCGGCGGCTAAACGCTGACTGATCGCCAGCCCAATACCTTTCGCACCACCCAGTACCACAGCGACTTTTTTCTCTATTCTGCCCATCTGATTTCTCCGATTTAGGTCGAAACCAGATGATATAAATTCTATACTTAATATCAATTACGCACTTTTGCTATACCAAATATAAGTGACGATATCGCTATGCAAGAAAATCATGATAACTGCCTGATAGATCAGAGAAGTACTCGCCTGGTGTTAGAACATATCACCAATAAATGGTCGATATTAATTCTGACGGTGCTGTGTACTGAACCTTGCCGGTTCAATGAGCTTCGCCGACGCCTGGACGGGATCACCCATAAGGCGCTGGCCGATGCACTCAAACGGCTGGAGCGAAACGGTTTAGTCCATCGCCAGGTTCTGTCGACATATCCGGTGAGTGTGGAATACACCATTACGCCGCTGGCGCAGTCGCTACAGCAGCCTTTTGTTGCGCTGGCGAATTGGGCGAAGGAGTTTGGTCCGGCCGTGGCAGCAGCGCAGGCTGAATACGATCGAACGCATGCGGAGGAAAATAAATGCGCAAGTCAGGTTGAGGCCTGAGCAATGAGCAATGCACCTGATCCTCTGAATAACGCCGACAGGCTAACCCCGGGCGTGTACTCCCGGGGCCGGGATTAACCCGCTAAAAGAAGGGCTTATCACCAGGGCCAGCTGTTGTTCTCGTAATCGAGGAAGAGATGGCTTGCGGCGTTGCGGTGCTGCTCAATCACACCGATCATGCCGTTGACGCTGGTTTTT
Organism: Kosakonia pseudosacchari; assembly: GCF_900184035.1. GTDB lineage: Bacteria > Pseudomonadota > Gammaproteobacteria > Enterobacterales > Enterobacteriaceae > Kosakonia > Kosakonia pseudosacchari. The sequence continues at coordinate 853,883 of NZ_FXWP01000009.1, read as the reverse complement.
ACATCAATCTCTGCATCCACGGTACCATCCAGCGTGCCCATTGCTGTCGCCACCCAGCCAGGATGCATTGACAGCACTGTCTGTGCTCCCTGGCTGATATCCATATAAATACAACGCGCCAGCATATTCAGCGCCGCTTTACTGGCCCGGTACAGCTCAAGGCCGATCCCCGGTTCGGTATTGCTGGCGATACTCCCCCGATGCGACGACATGAAAACCAGGCTTCCCGCAGGCTTAAGCATCGGCAGGAGGTGCCGGGCCAGGCGGGCAGGGCCAAACGCATTGGTCATCATGATTTGCTGGAGTTCCGCGTCAGATGCCTGCAACACAGACTGATGCAAGGGGCCGTAAATACCGGCCACCATAAAAATAACGTCAAACTGCCGCCCATTGAGCCTGCCGACAAGTGGCCCGATGTGGGCGCTATTGGTGACATCAATAGCGCCGGTCATCAGCTTGCCGGGGTGCCGCTCTCCCAGGGCGAGCAGGGCGGAGATCCCGGCATCCGGTAAGTGGGTGGCGAAAACGTCCCAGCCCCGCTCCAGATACGCTTGTGTCAGTCCATAGCCCAGCCCTTTCTCGGCTCCGACAACTAAAATGCTTTGCGTTTTCATCATTGGCTCCTTGTTACTGTGCGGTATAACCGCCATCAGCCATTAATACCGTTCCTGTCACGAAGCTGGCTTTAGGTGAGGCAAGCCAGATAATGGCTTGCGCGATTTCTTCCGGCTGAGCCACCCGCCCGAGTGGATGCGCGTGGCCGTAGCTGGCAAGCGTCGCCCGGCTGTCTTCCACGATGCCGGAAAGAATATTGGTTTCGACGACGCCGGGGGCAACGGCATTGACCCGGATGTCATATTCAGCCGCTTCCAGCGCCAGCACTTTCGTCAGTTGCGCTATTGCGCCTTTAGAGGCTGAGTAGGCGGACGTGGCTTTGATGCCCACCATGCTCACCACGGATGCCACATTGACAATCGCTCCCTGCCTGCGGGGCTGCATCACTTTCAGGCTTTCCCGGCTGAGGAGAAAATACCCTCTGGCATTAATGGTCATAATGCTGTCCCATTCTGCAACGGAGGTTTCGGTTGCGAGTTTATTCAGGGTCTTGCCCGCATTGTTGATGAGAATATCCACGCCGCCAAATTCCGCCTGCGCGAGCGTGAGTGCGCTGATGACCTGCTGTTCCTGGCTGACATCGCATATCTGTGTCGCCACCTGATTGCGCTGTGCCAGGGCATGCACCGCCGGGTTGATATCGAGAGCCAGCACCTTCGCGTCATGACTGACAAGAAGATGTACGGTGGCCCTGCCAATATCTCCTGCGGCGCCCGTGACAATGGCCACTTTGTTTTTTAATCCGAAAAAATCTGCCATTTTGATTCCTCAAATGCTGTAACGTCATCGCCTTCAGTAGCCGATATTCGTCTGGTTACGCTGTTTAATGAGTGCCACCTGGCTGGCTGCGTCTTGTATGCCGAATCTGACTGGGTTAAGAGAGGGGAGCTATGCAAAATACGCCAGGCGCGACAGACGGCAGCGAACTGTCTCCGTGCGACGCTTTCCGTTCCGGCTATAAACCAGGTTGTTGATTACTATGAAATTTAATAACTTCGCCTCTTTTCTTTTGCCGCGAAAAGAATAGGAGAAGCAGAGCAATGCAACAATGAAGGTTCCTGTACAAAGATTATCTTTTTCTGTCAGAATTTGGTTCGATAACCTGATAAAGGCGAAAAAGTTTATCCTTTTGTATATTTCCGGGGGGCGCAGTGACCGAACTTACCTCATGCCATACACGAAAAATGATCCCGGCTTTGCTGGCGCTTGCGCCTGATGAGGGCTATTCGCGCACCCGCATGACGGCGATAAAACTGTTGCGGGTCAATGAGTCGATGCCCCACACGCCCGTGCTGTATGAACCCTGTATTGTTATTGTTCTGCAGGGAAAGAAAACCGCGTTGCTGGGCGGGCAGGCGTTTACCTACGATCCCGGACATTATCTGGTGGTCTCCGCGCCGCTTCCTTTCACCAGCCAGACCACTGCCAGCCAGCAAGCGCCTCTGCTGGCGATGTCGATATCGCTCGATGTTGCCACGATTGCCGAATTACTGATTGAAATGGGTGAAGGCGAGGTAAGCGGAAATGCGCAGGCAGGAATGATGTTTTCCAGCCCGCTGGGAGAAGAACTGGCTGATACGGTGTACCGCCTTTTGCTGGCGCTTTCCGATGAGGAAAAAGCCAGAATTCTGGGACCGGGTATTCTGAAAGAACTTTATTATCGTGTACTGATTGATACACAGGGTGCCGCAATCAGAGCCGCGCTCGCCGGAAAGGGGCATTTCAGGCAAATTGCTGCCGCTATCCGCACGATGCATACCCGGTTTATGGAACCTGTTGACGTTGAGAGCCTGGCTAAAGATGCAGGAATGAGCGCCCCCTCTTTTCATCGCCATTTCAGAGCCTTCACCGGCACCACACCGAAACAGTATCTGATTTCCATCAGGCTGCACCAGGCGCGGTTTTTAATGGTGAAGCGCAATGTCACGGCCAGTGAAGCCGCTTTCAGGGTGGGTTACCTCAGTCCGACACAATTCAGCCGGGAATTTAGCCGGTTCTTTGGTTGCCCGCCGCAAAAGGAAGCGCAGCGCTTACGCCATTTATTAAAAGTGAAAGCCGAATCGTACTGGCCGGAATAACCGCTTTCCGGCCAGATTGTCATGGCAGTTAAAGAACGGATGAGCGCGGTTCACGCGAACATGAATGGTAAAACCGCGCGAAACATCGCGCCGTTACGAGCAGATATTTCACTCAGAATGCAGTTTCCAGTGAATCTGTGACGCAGTAATCATCATCTACCAGTGGCAAATACCGCCACTTATCGAATGCGGTACAAGGGTGCGAAATGCCACAACCCACCCAGTCGCCGGGCTTTAACCCATCCTCTTGCGGCAGTAACAAATAGGCGTGCTGATCGTTCACCTCGCTGATGCGCATGCCCGACGCTGCACGCGGGGCGCTGCCATCAATGTTGCGCACCCACAGCGGATTGGGCAAATCCTGATCGAACGGCACATCACGGCGTCCGAAATCAACAAACGCCAGGCCAGGCTCAGGGCGCGACAACACCCGTCCCCAGATCTCCAGCGCGGCGGTGAAATGATGCCTCGCACCAGGCTGGGCAAAAGGCGCAATGCGCGCGTAAAGTCCGCTGTCATGCGCCATGTACGCGCCGGATCGAATCAGTGGCGTTACAGGCAGGGGCAGATTCGCGGCCGTGAAACAGGCTGATACCACGTCAAACCACGCGCCACCGCCGGCGCTGAGGATAATATGCTGGCTGGCAAATAGCTGTTTTTCGGCCAGCAGTGCCGCCGTGGCGATCAGCATCTGGCAGTAATCTTTGACGCGCTGCACGCCTGCGGCATCACGTCCGGCACCGAGCGCGCCTTCATAGCCCGCAACACCCACCAGTTGCAGGGCAGGGCTGGTGGCAATCGCAGCGGCAATCTCCAGCGCTTCTGCGGATGAGCGGCAGCCAGTACGCCCACCGCTGACCGACATTTCCAGCAGTACCGAAATGCGGCTGTCGCCAAGATGTTGCTCCAGCAGACGAACGCCGTGCAGCGAATCGACGTAGCACAGGAAACTATGCTCGGGATGCTGTTTTTGCCATTCGCCTATCCAGCGAATGCCAGCGGGATCGACCAGTTCATTGGCGAGAAAGACGTTACGAATGCCGAACTGGCGCAAGGCGCGAACCTGCGCGGGAGTGGCGGCACTCAATCCCCAGGCACCGCCTTCAGCGACGGCGCGGCGCAGGATCGCCGGCGACATGGACGTCTTGCCGTGTGCCGCCAGCATGACGCCTTGCTCACGACAAAACGCTGCCAGTTGACGCAGGTTATTCTCCAGGGCTGACTGCTTCATCAGCATCAGGGGGGAAAACACATCCGGGCTGTTAAAGACCTGGACACCGTTAGCCAGCGGCTGATTGCCGGACCCGGCGACCGATTTAAAACGCGGCACAGGTTGCAGTGCATCCAGCGCGCCGTTTGCCTGCAAGGGAAAGTGAATCGACATCATGCCTCCTGTTAGTGCTCAAGCACGCGTGATAAGAACTGCTGGGTGCGCGGATTCTGCGGGTTGACGAAAATCTGCTCCGGCGAACCCTGCTCGGCGATCACGCCCTGATCCATAAACACCACGCGGTCAGCGGTTTTACGCGCAAACCCCATTTCGTGGGTGACCACCACCATGGTCATCCCTTCACGCGCCAGGCTGCGCATGACCTCCATCACTTCACCAACCAGTTCGGGATCGAGTGCGGAAGTCGCTTCATCAAAAAACATAATTTTCGGCTCCACTGCCAGCGCGCGGGCAATCGCCACACGCTGCTGCTGACCGCCGGAAAGCTGGGCCGGATAGTGATGTGCGCGCTCGGCCAGCCCGACACGGGTCAGGGCTGCCATACCGCGTTCATTGGCTTCGGCCGTGGAGAGTTTCTGCGCTTTAATCAACGCCAGCGTCACGTTACCGAGCGCGGTTTTATGGGGAAACAGATTGAACTGCTGAAAGACCATGCCAACGTGGCCGCAGATTTCGCTGCTGCGTTTGCGGTCGTGCAGCGGTACTTCATTCACCCAGATTTCGCCGCCATCAGCGGTTTCCAGCCCACTCATGATGCGTAACACGGTACTTTTGCCGGAACCGGATGCGCCAATCAGCACCAGCACTTCGCCGGGCGACACATCAAGGCTTATCTCTTTCAGTACCTGGGTTGAGCCAAAGGATTTGGTGATCCGGCTTAGCGTAATGGCGGATTTGCTCATGATAACTGGCTCCTGGTTTGATGATGTTGAACCCAACGGGAAAGCGGAAAGCAGACAACGAAGTAGAGCAGGGCGACCAGGCCGTAAATCACCACTGGCTGACCGATGCGATCGACAATAGCCTGGCCCTGGTGCATCAATTCCGACATGCCGATCATGCTGACAATCGAGGTATCTTTAATCAGCGAAAGATACTGACCCACCAGCGGCGGCAGCACGATGCCGCGCGTCTGCGGCAGGACCACGCTAAGAAACGTCTGCCGTTTTGACAGACCGAGGATCCACGACACTTCCCACTGGCCTTTCGGCACCGCTTCAATCCCGGCGCGGAATACTTCGGCAATGTAAGCGCCCTGATAAATGCTCAGGCCGAGAATACCGGCAGCAAACAGGTTGATTTCATAGCCAAAATACGCCACGCCGAAGTAGATAAACATCAGCGTGATCAGTACCGGCGTGCCGCGAAACAGTTCGGTGTAGAACACGGCGATCTGTTTTGCGACCGGCAAACGGCTGGTGCGTAACACCGCTGCCAGTAAACCGAGCAGGGTGCTGCCAACGATAGCGGCGATGGAGAGCAGTAAGGTGATGACCAGGCCTTTCAGCAGCATTGGCAGCGAGTTGATGATAAGTTCGCTCATAGCGCATTCTCCCGTTTCACTGGGTTAATCAGCCCTTTTTTTGCCCACCGCCAGCCGGGCTTTTTTACCGGTGTCACCAGCGGCGGATGGAACATCCGGCGTCCTGCCAGGTTGCCAAGCCAGGAGAACAGGTTGCTCAGCACCAGATAGACCAGCGCGACAATACTGAAGGTCTGGATGTAGAGCAGGGTGCGCGCGTTGATCACCGTTGCAGTGCCGGTCAGTTCCGGCAGCGCGATGGCGGAGAGCAGCGAGGTGCCGAGCAGTAGCTGAATCAGGTTATTGATAATGGCAGGCCACACCGCGCGTGCGGCCTGCGGCAGCACGACGCTCAGGAAGATTTGCCGGCGCGGGATCCCGAGGATATACGCCGCTTCCAGCTGGCCTTTTGCGACCGACTGGATACCGGCGCGGAAGGTTTCCGACAGATAAGCCCCCACGTTAATCCCCAGCGCCAGCACGCCTGCACTAAAGGCGCTCATAGTGATACCCAACGACGGCAGGCCAAAAAAGATAATGAAGATTTGCAACAGCACCGGGGTATTGCGGATGAACTCGACGTAGCAGTGGCTGAGCCAGCGTACCGGTGCCAGCGGCGAGGATTTTGCCAGCGCAGCAAGTAATCCAAGTGCCACTGCCAGTGCAAACGCCAGCAGCGTGACCTGGAGCGTGAGCCAGGCGGCCTCCAGAAAAGTGTCGGCGTAGCGCCACAGGGTTAGCCATTGATAACTCATGGTGTGACTCCTTCAGGCGGTGCAGCATCAGCTGCTGCACCGCGGGCGAACAATCAGTATTGCGGATTCAGCGGGTAGCGCGGTTTACTGCCGAACCATTTCTCATACAGCTGCGCGTTCTGGCCGGAGGCGTTGATTTCAAACAGGAATTCGTTCAGATAGTTGGTCCACACCTTATCGCCCTGTTTCACGCCGAAGGCGTTGTACTCCAGCGGCACCAGCGCTTCGTTGGTCACGGTCAGCGACGGATCGAGTTTGGCCTGATAGGCGAGGAAGTTGTTATCTTCGATCATCGCATCAGCTTGTCCCTGTTTCACCGCCAGAATCGCCGCCTGGGATGAGTCGTACTCCTGAATTTTTACGTCGATGCCGAGATTGCGCACTTCGTCGCCGTTGGTGGACCCTTTCACCGTGGCGATGGTTTTTCCGGCCATATCATGTGCGGACTGGATGCCGCTGTTTTTGCGCACCAGCATGGCTTCACTCGCCACGACATACGGGTTGGTGAAACCGATCTCTTTGGCGCGCTCCAGATTACGGGTGAAGTTACAGAACACCACGTCGACTTTATTGGTTTGCAGGTTAGGAATGCGGTTGGCGCTGGTGGTGTTGACCATCTCCAGTTTGACGCCCATCTCTTTCGCCAGCGCTTTGGCCAGATCGACGTCATACCCATCCGGATTGCCCTCTTTATCGTAAAAACCAAACGGGGCAAAGCTCAGGCAGTCACCCACGCGCAGGGTGCCGCGCTGCAGGACGCTTTGCAGTGCAGACTGCGGCGCCGCACCCGCCTCTTTTTTCTCTTCGGTTGGCGTACAGCCCGCGACAGCCAGCAATACCAGCGCGCTGGCCAGTGCTGTGGCACTTAATTTCAGCGATGTCGTTGCATTCATTTTTTATGCTCTCTTTTAATGTTTGACGAGACGGCGTAATACCGTGTCACCCGCGATAAGTCAGGCGATCGCCCGCGCAGCGGCGGCGCTGATTATTTCGGGATATTCTGGTGAAAAACAAAAGCATTAATTAATAACAGGCGGCCCTGGTGTCGGCGAAGAAAAAAATAAAAACGCGCAGCCTGTTTTAACGGTTTTAATTATTTACGGTCGGCACGAAAACATTTCATGTCTACTTCCACTTTGCAGTCGACCACTAAATCCTGCACGCTACAAATTCGCGCTGGCGGATTATCATGAAATATCTCACTGAATACTTTATTAAATGAACTGAAATAGCGCGCGTCGGTTAATACCGCCGTGACGTGCACGACATCCTCTACACGATAACCTGCTTCGCGCATGATGGTGAGGCAGTTATCGAACGCCAGTTGCGTCTGTTCGATGATGCCACCTTCCACCACTTCGCCCTCGCGCATCGGTGTCTGACCCGAGATATATAGCCAGCCATCGGCCTCAACGGCCCGTGCGAACGGCAGTTTCTGCCCGCCCGTACCGGTGCCGCCTTCAATGCCATAACGCTTAATCGTCATGCAACGCTGCTCCTTTTGGTTCTGAGAATACCTGTTGATACCGCTTGAATGATGTCTGATATATCAGACTTCTATCTGTAATATCGGATAGAGCAAGATTTGCACAGGTTTTTTGCTTTTGCAATATATCGGGAGGATTTTAATTTCTTATGATGTCGTTGCGATCGCAAAATAAAAAAGTAATGTGAGAAGTTTCTGCCTGGAAATGTTATCGCTGTCGGTGTTTAAGAAAATAACCTGCGCGTTATGCGCTAAAATGAGGCCCCAAAATAGAACAAAGAAATATAAATTCGGCCGCTGAAATTTTAATTTACGGGGATGGGTTAACGACGACGCTGGGTGTATGATGCTTTTCTTTTTTACTGTCTGGCGCGACCGCCCGACTGCATCAGGAGAATTTGCTTATGCCGGACGAGAAGCCATCGCGGGCGCGCGGTGTTGACCGGGTTATCGACATTTTTCGCCAGTTGCATATCGCTCGTCAGCCTATGGCGATGCGCGATTTGATCGACGCTACCGGCGCGCCGCGCTCAAGCGTATATGAGCTCGTCAACCTGCTGAGTGAGGCCGGGTTGCTTGAGCTTGATGCCGATGGCGCGGTGTTTTTCGGCCGTGAAATGCACTATTACGGTGCGGACTACATGGCCCATAACGATCTTATCCGCCGCTCACATCAGTTGATGGTGGAGTTAGTGGCCCGTCATGGCGAGACGGTGCAGCTCTGTATGCTGGAAGGCAACAAGTACACCGTCGTACTGTCGGAAAGTAATGCCCACCCGTTCAAAATCACGTCGGATATCGGGGTGCGGGTACCGATTACCTGGACTGCCACCGGTCGCCTGCTGCTCAGTAACTGGTCGGACAGGGCCATTCTCGATCTCATTCCCGAAGAGGATTACCGTCTGGCGAACGGGCAGGTCCTCGACAAGCAGGCATTCCTCGACGATATCCATCGTGCCGGACAACAGGGATTCTGCCTGACGGAAGGTTTATCAGAGAGTTTTACCTGCTGCATGGCGGCACCGATTCGTTCTCGTAGCGGGCAGGCGGTCGCTGCAATCTGCTTTATGGTGAGTCGCGATACGCCGGAGGAGCGTCGTCAGATGTTGCTGAAAGAGCTGATCGTTTCCGGGCAAAAATTATCGGATTTCACCTGAGTTCATATTCCATATAACTGAAAATATTGCTTTTATTCTCCGGGTTACACCAGAGGGTGCAGGGTTGTATCGCTCGCGTCGTTGCGCGGCACAAAGCCCGCTGGTGTATGCCCGCAGACGTATCCATTCCCACAGCCACAGACATTTTGACTCCAGTGGCAGGGCATCCGGGCACCCGACATTTTTAACGTGTTTCCTCCCGGTCGGGCGCTAACAAAACCACTTTCCCGATCTTTACACCCCTCTTGCTTCTTCGTGTCTCAGCCCGGATGCCAGCCTGATGCTGGTCTTTTGATGATAATAACGATATAAATAAGCCGAACATGGACATTCAGACATCTATACGTTTAGAAGGTGATATGCAGACACAACAAGAAAATGGCGAGCTTAAGCGCTCCATGAAAACCCGCCATCTGATTATGCTTTCATTAGGCGGCGTCATTGGTACAGGGCTATTTTTTAATACGGGATATATCATCTCTACCACCGGTGCGGCCGGGACACTGCTGGCGTATTTGATTGGGGCGCTGGTCGTCTGGCTGGTGATGCAGTGCCTGGGTGAGATTTCGGTCGCGATGCCAGTAACTGGGGCGTTTCATGTCTACGCGGCGCGCTACATTGGCCCGGCGACAGGGTATACCGTGGCATGGCTCTACTGGCTTACCTGGACCGTTGCACTAGGCTCAAGCTTTACCGCCGCCGGATTTTGTATGCAGTACTGGTTCCCGCACGTGCCGATCTGGCTATGGAGCGCCCTGTTTTGTGCGCTGATTTTTTGCCTTAATGCGATTTCAACGCGCTTCTTCGCCGAAGGGGAGTTCTGGTTCTCGCTGGTTAAAGTCGCGACCATTCTTGTCTTTATCATCCTGGGTTGCGGGGTGATTTTCGGCTTTATCGGCATGAAAGATGGTTCACCGTCGCCGGGGCTTGCTAACCTCACCAGCGAAGGCTGGTTCCCGCATGGCGGTTTGCCCATTCTGATGACCATGGTGGCGGTCAATTTTGCGTTTTCCGGTACTGAGCTTATCGGTATCGCGGCGGGGGAAACGGAAAATCCGCACCAGGCTATTCCGGTCGCGATCCGCGCGACGATTGCCCGCTTGATCCTGTTTTTTATCGGCACCGTTTTTGTCCTTGCCGCGCTGGTACCGGCGAATGTGGCAGGGGTTGAGAAGAGCCCGTTTGTGCTGGTCTTTGAAAAAATCGGCATTCCCTATGCGGCCGATATTTTTAACTTCGTCATCCTGACCGCTATTCTTTCGGCGGCGAATTCCGGGCTCTATGCGTCGGGGCGTATGCTTTGGTCGCTGGCAAATGAGAAAACGTTGCCGGGCTGTTTTGCCCGCGTCAATAAAAATGGCGTGCCGCTGATAGCGCTTTCGGTCTCCATGCTTGGCGGTCTGCTGGCGCTGTTATCCAGCGTGATTGCCCCGGATACTGTCTTCGTTGCGCTCAGTGCCATTTCTGGTTTTGCCGTTGTCGCCGTTTGGCTTAGCATCTGTGCGGCCCACTTTGTCTTTCGTCGCCGCCATTTACAGTCGGGTAAGCCATCTGCAACATTGAAATACCGGGCACCCTGGTACCCGCTGGTGCCGGTGCTGGGATTCGTGCTGTGTCTGCTGGCCTGCATCGGGCTGGCGTTCGATCCGGAGCAGCGTATTGCGCTCTATTGTGGTCTGCCGTTTGTCGCCTTTTGCTACGGAGCCTATTTTCTCACCCGGAAAACACCATTGAAGGAGGCTGACTATGCCGCAGACTAATTCCCTTACCACGCTGCTTGAACATCATCCCTTTGTCGTACTGGATGGCGCGCTGGCCACCGAGCTTGAAGCGCGCGGATGCAGCCTTGTTGATACTCTCTGGTCCGCTAAAGTCTTAATGGAAAATCCACAGCGTATTCGGGACGTGCATCTGGATTACTTCCGGGCGGGCGCACAGATAGCCATTACCGCCAGTTACCAGGCCACGCCTGCGGGTTTTGCGGCTCGCGGGCTGACGGAGGCGCAGTCGAAAGCGCTGATTGAACAGAGTGTGCAACTGGCAAAAGAGGCGAGTGACATTTATCGCGCTGAAAACCCCAACGCCGGTCCGCTGCTGGTGGCGGGCTCCGTTGGGCCATACGGCGCTTATCTGGCCGATGGCTCTGAGTATCGCGGCGATTACGTGCGCAGCCGCGAAGTGTTTCAGGCATTTCATCGCCCGCGCATTGACGCGTTGATCAATGCCGGCGTCGATCTGCTGGCCTGTGAAACACTACCTTCTTTCGCCGAAATCGAAGCACTGGCAGACCTGTTATCTGACTATCCGCAGGCGCAGGCGTGGTTCTCCTTCACCTTACGTGACGACCAGCACTTGAGCGATGGCACACCGCTGGTGCAGGTGGTGAACGCGCTGTCTGGCTGCTCACAAATTGTTGCGCTGGGGATTAACTGTATTGCGCTGCATAAAACCACCGCCGCTCTCAAACATCTGCAAAGCCTCAGCGCGCTGCCTCTGGTTGTCTATCCGAACTCCGGTGAAACGTATGACGCCGTCACCAAGGCGTGGCATACACATGGCGAGAGTTGCGGATCGTTAGCGGCATATTTACCCCAGTGGTTAGCGGCGGGGGCGAGAATTATTGGTGGATGCTGCCGGACTACCCCACAGGATATCGCCGCACTGCGTGAACACCGTTAACGACGAAGAAACTGACAAGGCTCGTGGGCCGGAAATTGTGGCCCACGCTGCCTTTCATCCGGCTGGCATGAAGATAAATCGCTCTCTGCTTTATCGATGGCTGGCGAAAAGTTTGTCCGTGTCCGACAACCTCTACCTGATGACTGCATATTGCAAGGCGGAAAGCATCGTGGCTGCACCCGGATTGAAGAACGACACGCGTCGGGTAATCCGATTGCCTCCGGCAGGCTGCACTATCAGCAAACGTTGATGACGAGTTTGCCGGTCACGTGGCCTTCTGCGCTTACCCGATGCGCATCGGCAGTCTGTTGCAGTGGGTATACGCCCTCAATATGAAGTTTAAAAAGGCCATCGGCGCAGAGACGAGCAATTGTGGCGAGGGTTATTTCCGGTTGTTCAGGCGGGCCATGGGAAAATTTCGCGCCATAGTGCTCTGCTGAAAAATCCGCGACGGACAGCACCTGAGCCGGATTTCCCACGATTGAAATTAACTCCGGTATGATCCCTGAACCCGCGACATCAATGGCAGCATCAATGCCCATCGGCGCTAACTGCGCTATTCGTTCCTGTAAACCGGGACCGTACGTCGTCGGAATGGCACCTAATGAGACGAGATAATTATGTTTAGAGGAACGTGCTGAACCAATAACAGTAATGCCGCGCAGGCTCGCGAGTTGAACGATAGCCGTTCCTACACCACCTGCCGCCCCGCTAACCAGCAGCGTTTGCCCCGTTGCTATATTAACTTCATCAAGAGCCCGGGTGGCGGTATCAGCAATAACGGGTAAGCCTGCTGCGACTGCAAAAGATACAGCAGTAGGTTTGGCCGCCCAGTGTGTGAGAATGGCTTTCTCCGCGACGGTGCCAGTGCCAAAACCGAATACCGCATCGCCGATAGCAATGCCGGAAACGCCATCGCCAATCTCATCAACAACGCCGCTGGCCTCCACGCCTACCGTGAGTGGAAACACCACATCTTCGAACGCCTTGTACTGTCCCTCTCTTCGTTTCCAGTCCGAGGGGGTCACCCCGGCAAAATGCACCGCAATACGAATCTCGCCAGCGCCGGCGTGAGGAACTGGAATTTCATCAATCCTTAACTCATCAGGTCCACCGAACGCGTGATAACGGATCGCCTTCATCGTGTTACTACCGTCTACGCACACAGGGTGAGAAAAAACAGGAAGGGAACTGACAAATAAATGAGAGTGAGAACGTGAGTTTGACACCATTATGCTCCGTTTATCATGCCGCCACCGCAGGATAGCGATAAGCGCTTCCGCCATTTCATGACAGCAACGCGGTTGATTTCGAAGACGCTGGTCAAACTGTAAGTAAACAGAATGGACGTGTACGCGATCAATTCAACAGCAGAAATGATCGTTTTTCGCGACGTGCCGGTGAGCCTACTAAGGCTTATACAGGCTGTCAATACTGCCCTGGCTAGTGCTTTTTTATGTCGTCAGTCAGGGAGATTGTTGATATATGCTGACTTCTGTTTTTCGTCTTTAGCGGACATGCCCGCCCTTGACCGGTTGCTGAGTGCCATCAGCGGATGTTGCGCAACCCGCACTGCTTGAATAAGAGGGGGGCAGGTTAGTTAGCCGATGAAAAATAACGTCATTACGGCGCTCAACGTGACGTAAATCTTTTACTTCGCACACATACCCCCAATACCCGAGCCGATCGGTTCAGACCGAGAACCAGCCGGTGGGATATTGCTCGCAGATGAATTCCACGAAAGCCTTCACCTTGGGGCTCTGAAGCCGCCGGGATGTGTGCAGCACCCAGAGTTCAGTCAATGTATCGGCTTCTCCCCAGCACACCAGCTCACCTTTTTCCAGTTGCTGGCTGATAATAGATTGCGGAAGCATCGCCGCACCGGCACCCGCCAGGGTGGCATCCCGCACGGTCAGAAGGGAAGAGAGGCGCATCACGGGTTGCGGCACGAAGCGACGCTGCCCGCCCTGAACACTCCAGACCTCTCCGTCGGAATAGGTTGACATCACGATCGCCGGGATTTCAGGCGCGTTTTGCGCATCGCCGACCGGCATCTCAAGCGCGGGAATCGCCGCCAGTACCAGTCTGTCTCTGGCAAACAGCCTGCCAACCAGCGCACTGTTTTTGTGCGGATTAATACGGATCGCAACATCAAAATGCTCATCCACCAGGTCGCTCATGCGGTTCTCGGCAATCACGTCAACATGAATGCGAGGATAGCGGCGGCGAAATTCGGCCAAAAGCTTCCCGAGAGCCAGTTGCGAAAAGAGCAGCGGAGCCGCAATACGCAGCCAGCCCGAGGGATTTGCCGACGCTTCCCGCGTGGATTCGACTGCTTCATCAATATCACGTATTGCGCCAACGGTGCGTGACAAAAGCCGTTCACCCGCCTCAGTGATCTGCAACCTCTGCCCGCCACGCTCAATAAGACGCACACCGAGTGACGCTTCAAGGTCAGTCAGCCGGCGTGACAGGGTGGCCTTCGGCTTTCCGCTGGCGCGACTGGCTGCGCCGATCCCGCCCGAAGCCGCGATGAGATGAAAATCTTTAAGGGCATTAATATCCATGGAGTGTCTCATTTATGGAACGAACCATCTAAAAAATAGCATCTTCAAAGAGAAAATGGATCGCGATAGTGTTTGTTCACACCAACCAAACACCACGGAGTAAATACCATGACCATCCTGATCACCGGAGCAACCGGCCGCGTCGGCCGCAATGTTGTTAACCAGCTTCTTCGCCGCGGCGTTGATTTCCGCGTGCTGACCCGTGACCCCGCAAAGGCAGGCTTTGCCGAAAATGTGGAGGTTGTGAAAGGCGATATGCTGGATATCGACGCCTTGCGTGCTGCTTTCAGCGGTATCAAAACGCTGTTTTTACTGAATGCGGTCGCGGGTGACGAATATACCCAGACGATGATTACCCTCAACATTGCCCGCGAGTGCGGCGTTGAGCGCGTGGTTTATCTCTCTGTCTTTGGCGCGGATGTTTCCGTCAATGTGCCGCATTTCGCCGTGAAATATGGGGCCGAGCGCATGCTTAAAGCGATGGGCTTCAGCGCCACCATTCTGCGGCCAACCTACTTTATCGACAATGAGGTCATGATTAAGGATGTTGTCATCAATCACGGTGTTTATCCGATGCCGATTGGGGGGATTGGCCTGGCGATGGTGGACACACGCGATATTGCCGAGGTGGCGGCCATGGAACTGATCCGACGCGATCGCGCGAGCGGCAAACTGCCTGTTGAGACGATTAATCTCGTTGGCCCCGATACGCTAACGGGGGAGAGCGCCGCCGCTGTATGGAGTGAGGTGCTGGGCCGCGAGATTATCTACGGCGGAGATAACCCGGATGGATTTGAAGCAAGCATGGCGGAATTGATGCCGAAATGGATGGCCTACGAAATGCGTCTGATGGCTGAGCGCTACGTCAGCCATGGCATGCTCCCCCTGGATGGCGACCGCGAGCGTCTGGTCACGCTTCTTGGCCGCCCGCTGCATACTTACCGCGACGTCGTGACGGCGCTTGCTGCGCAATAACATGCACTTCTTAATATGCGGGCGCGGGCTCAGGGAAACGCCTGCTCCTTGCTCAAGGCCAGGGAAGGCGTTTGCGGGCTCCCACTCTGGCGCCGGAAAATGCCGGGTGGAACGCCTACATATTGCGTGAAGGCCACGTTAAAGGCGCTTGCTGACTGATAGCCGACGTGAAAGGCAATTTGTTCGATTTTCTCTTTGCTGCTCACCAGCGCTTTTTTCGCTAACGACATGCGCCAGAAGAGAAGATATTGCCCTGGCGGCATACCGACGGTCTCACTGAAAGCGGCAAAAAAAGCAGAGCGGGACATGGCGGCGTGGCGGGCAAGCTGTGCGATTTGCCACTCAACGCCCGGTTTTTCATGGATGAGATGCAACGCGACGGCGATCTTTTCATGTTGCAACCCCTTCAGAATGCCCGCCGTTTTCGGCAGATCGTGATTACTGCGTAACGACTCGACCAGCAGCAACTGTAAAAGCCGCATTAATACCCCGTCACGCCCCGGTCGCCTGGCCCGGCTCTCATCCAGCAGGAGTTCAAGCAATGTGGCGAAACGACGTTGCCCTTTAATCAGGATCTCTGTTGGCAGTAAAGAGACGATGAGTTGCTTATCCGGCGTATCGAATTCACAGTGGCCGACATACATGAGCAGATCGGCGGGCCCGCTTGTTGTGCCAATCCGCACATGCCCTTCGCTGAGAATCGTTGGCGTTGTGATTTCAGTGGCACCGGGCCCGCCGGCGTTGGTGTTCTCGAAAGTGTAAGCGGCGGGTATCAGAATAAAATCACCGGCAACCAGTAACGTTGGGCCTTTGCCGTTAACAGTAATCAGGCATTCGCCTTCCAGCACCGCGCAGTAAAAGGCCTCTCCACCAGATTCCCGAACAATATGCCACTGACCGCTCCCTTCAACGAGTTTGGAATGCGATGGTTTGGGGTTGAGCAGGGCAACAATATCGGTCAACGGATCTGACATTGGACTCTCTCTAAAGTTTACGCGACGGTTGATTATATATTGTCCTGCGGGGGGCCGCTATGATCGCTGCTCTTGCCATCAAAGAGGATCAAAATATGTCTACTGTACTGATTACCGGTTGCTCTTCAGGTTTTGGTCTTGCCGCCGCAAAACTTTTTTTACAGCAGGGCTGGGAAGTGATTGCCACGATGAGAACGCCTGACCCGACCTGTTTGCCCGCAAGCGACAAACTGACGATCCTGCCGCTCGATATTACTTCCGCGCAGAGCATTAACCATGTGGTGCAAGCGGCGGGCGCGATTGATGTGCTGGTGAACAATGCGGGTTTTGGCGCACCTGTACCGGTCGAACTCACGCCGCTTGCCACCGCGCAGCAGTTAATGAACACCAATGTGCTGGGCACGTTGTCATTAACCCAGGCGTTTCTGCCGCTGATGAGAGCGAAGAAATCAGGGGTAATCATTAATGTCTCTTCATCCGTGACGACCCGGGCGATGCCGCTGATTGGCCTGTATCGCGCCAGTAAAGCGGCGCTGAATGCATGGAGTGAGTCACTCGCCATCGAAGCCAGGCCTTTTGGGATCCGTGTTCATGTGGTGTTACCGGGGCGCTCTCCGGAAACAAAGTTCGGCGAGAATGCGCGCGCGTTTTTTGCCGGCATCGACGATCCCGCCTACGGGCAAATGGTGACGGAGTTTATTCAGAGCGTGGGCGATAACAACTCACCTGTGACGTATGCGGATGATGTCGCGAATGCCATCTTCGCGGTTGCTCAGGATCCCAATGCTCCGCTCTATACCGCCGCAGGTGAAGATGCCCAAATGATGCTGAAAGAGGCACAGCATCGTTCGCCCTTCACTTACTAACGACGCCGAACGAGAACCGGAGACGTAAAGAAAATCAAAGAGGGGATATTCCCCTCTGTGCATGAGCCAATCGCGATGGCTGCCGTTTTCCATCTCTTCGCCGCGTATCAGGCTGGCAAGGATGTTTTGTCTGGCAGTGGCAATTGGCTTTTTGACCCCGGAAAAGAGGCTGCGCGGCGCGTATCAGGCGTGAATGTGAAAAAAACGGACTCTCAATTGACTGGGCGAATCCACTGGTAATTCGCTCAGCCAATTGACACGGGTTACCTTATTTGAGGGACAGGCTGGCTGGCGCTGACGACCGATCGCAGGTGCGGCGGATAAGCCGGATACTGAGTCCGGCGCCGGTGGCCAGGCACACCGCCATAGAGAGCAGCGCGACGATAAAGGCATGCGTGATATTTTCGCTGCTTTTACCGTTATCCAACATGCTGTAAAAAATGCCGCCAATGACGGCGACGCTCAGTGCTGTGCTGATTTGTAATGCTGAGCTGGTTACGCCGGCAATCATGCCGGAAAACTCCGGCGCAACGCGGCCGGTTACCATCCGCACCAGCGTGGGCATCGCCAGCCCTTGCCCAAGACCGGTCACAAACAGCAGTCCGGCGAGCGGCAGCATGGCAGGGGCGCTACCCGTCAGCGTATGGGCAACTAGCCATGCCAGACCTGCTAACCCCGCCGTCTCGCATCCCATCCCGATGGCGCTCAGATAATTTCCGACAAACCGCCGCAGATAAGGCGTCAGTAACGGCCCAATCAGAAAGCCAACGCCAAAGGGCAGAAAAAGCAGGCCTGCGGTCAGGGCGTTCACCCGCAACGCGCCCTGTAGATAGACAGAAAACAAAAGAAAGAAGGCCGCGATGGAATAAAACAGCAACACGATCGTCAGCCCCTGGCCCAGCCCCGGCGCGCGTAACACGCCCGGATTAAGTAACGGCGAACCGCCAGTCTGACTAAGGTGACGTTCATAACGCCATAACAACGCGCTCAAGAATGGGAAAGCCAGCAATAACAGCCATGTCCACCAGGGCCATCCCGCCTCATGACCTTCAATCAACGGTACAATCAGCGTACTTAGCGTGACGGTTGCCAGCAGCATGCCAATGGGATCCAGCCGCTGCGCAGATTGCGCCCGCGTCTCTTTCAGCAACGGCAGTCCAAAGAGAATGACCAGTAGCGCCACCGGCAGGTTAACGAGAAAAATAGCCCGCCATCCCAGCCCAAACAGGTCCGCTGAAATCAGGATGCCGCCCAACACCTGGCCGATAACGGAGGCGAGGCCAAACACGGCGCCATATATGCCCAGCGCTAACGGCTTCTCCGCTTCCGGAAAAATGGCCTGTACGGAGGCCAGCGCCTGGGGGGCCATAATGGCGGCTGTGGAACCCTGTAACATGCGACCCGTGATCAGTACCCACGGTGACCAGGCTACACCGCACAACAACGATGCAGCGGCAAAACCGAGAAGCCCAAGAAAAAACATCTTCCCGCGACCATAAATATCGCCCAGCCGACCGCCGGTAATGAGCGTGACCGCATACACGCCAGCGTAGGATGAAATGACCAGCTGTTCAGCGGAAAAAGAGGCGCCCAGATCGCGCTGAATAGCAGGCAGCGCAACATTGACGATAAAAAAATCGAGCGGCGGCAAGAAGGCGCCGACCAGTAAAATGACAAACATCGCCCAGCGACGCGGCTCGGCTTGCGTGAGGCTATGTGTCGACATAGAACACTCCATCTGTAACGGTGCCGTCCCCGGCAGGAGACGTTTTGTGATCAAAAAATGTGCGGTTAATCGGGTTGGGCGTGTTGCGCCAGGGCGCTTCACATCCTGGCGCGCGGGGGAGGTCAGCGCATACCGCCAGAGGCCAGAATCACCTCACCGGTTATCCATCCCGCGTCGTCGGAGGCGAGAAATGAGACGATCGGGGCAACATCCTGCACCTGACCGATGCGCCCTAGTGGCGTCTGCTGCTCATTCCATGTCTGGAATTCTGAGTTCATCGCGCCTGCACTATGGCTGCCTTGCGTTTCGATAAGGCCAGGGTTGACGGCGTTGACGCGAATTCCCCGCGGGCCGAGTTCTCGCGAGAGTACGCCGGTGATGGCGTCAATCGCGCCTTTGGTGCCGCTGTAGATAGCGCTATTGGCAATAAAGACGTGGGTGACGAATGAACTGATGTTAATGATGCTGCTGCCTTGACTGAGATGCGGCGCGGCCGCACCCGCCAGCAACAGCGGGCCCAGAACATTGATGTCGAACTGCCTGCGGTAGAGGGCTTCGGTGCTCTCTTCAATACTGGCGAACTGATAAATACCGGCGTTGTTCACCACAATGTCCAGCCGCCCGAAGGTGTCGATGGCCGCGTTGACCAGCGCCTCGACCTCCGGCTGGCTGGTGACATCCGCCGCGACCGCTACGGCCTGCCCACCAGCGGCTTCAATATCGGCAACGACCTTATCGGCACTGCGTCTGTTCGAGGCGTAATTGACGATCACTTTCGCGCCGTCAGCCGCCAGTTGGCGGGCAATGCCCGCGCCGATACCGCTGGAGCCACCGGTCACGATGGCGACTTTGTCTTTTAATTTGTGCATATCTTCAGCTTCCTGATCACACCGCCAGGGGCGGTTTGGGTGAGGAGGCTATGGTGATAGCTACATAATTGTTTTGGAACTGACACTTTTGTATATTCGATGTTCATTTTTGAACGGTGAGGCCAGGGTATGGAGTGGGGCGACGTCCGGGTATTTCTTGCAGTCATTCGTAAAGGCTCTTTTGGTGAGGCGGCCCGCAGCCTTGGTGTGAGCCATCCGACGGTGGGACGCAGAATCAAGGCGCTGGAGGATGAGGCGCAGCAGGCGTTATTTCGCCGGACAAGCGATGGTCTGGTGCTGACGGACGCTGGCGACAGGGTGATGACGCTGGCAGAAGCGATGGAAAACTCCGCGCTGGCGCTGGAACGACGCCTGGCAGGTAATCATGAACGTCTTGAAGGGATATTGCGCATCTCTTCAGCAGAGTGGTTTGCTAATTATGTTCTGGCGCCTGTGCTGGTCGAACTGACGCGCCGCCATCCGGCGATTGTGCCGGAAGTTATCGCAAGCTACCGCTTACTTAATCTGTCGCGCCGTGACGCCGACATCGCCTTTCGCATCGTTCCCTTTACCGAACCGGATATTGTCCAGCGCCGCCTGATGAGCATGCCTTATGCGCTGTATGGAACGGCGGAAACCGCGCATCTCGCGGAGCAGGATCCGCCCGCAGTGGGGCTTATTCTTATGAATACGGCACAATCCCACTTTTCTGACGTCGCCTGGCTGCTCGACAGATTTCCTCAATCTCGGCGTGTGTTCACCAGCACCAGCCGGGCCGTTCAGGCGCAGATGTGCCAGCGGGGAATGGGGATTGCCGTGCTGCCACGGCCGCTTGGCGATGCCATCGCCGGATTGCAGCGCATTCGCATGCCGGAGCCGCCGCCGTCCAAAGATATCTGGGTGGGGTATCACTATGATCTCCGGCATATGGATCGCCTGCGGGTCATGCTGGATATCGCCGATGCGTTGCTGGCAGATCCCGCGACGCCAGCAACGTGAGCCTGCTCTTTTGCGCGTCCGCTGCTGCTGATGCGCCAGCGGAAATGTAAAGATGTGATACCTGGCCGGGCTGACGCTTTTGGCGCTGCAATGTGTTGCGTACTGCCCCGTTAGCTGAACCGGGGCGGATCGAATGTGTGCGAAGCCACAAGCTGGCGGGAAGCTCGTTGAACAACGATCAGAAGCGATATGTCACCAGCAGGCTTCCTGTGGGCGATGTTTTTCGTTGCACAATCGGGCTATTGCGCGCATCCCCCGCCAACTGTGTAACGCCTGCTGCGGCAACCACGCTCCACTCCTCATTGAACTTGTGTGTCCAGTCAAGATTCGTTGACCAGGCATAAATTCCCGATCCGACGTCATATCGGGTAAACCCCGATGCAGCCGACTGAGATGCACTGACCCCGTAGTAAGTCTGCATGTATTTTTCAGTTCCCCAACTGCCGGTCAGCGCCAGTGTCACGGTATTATTCGGTGAGGTGTAGAGCGGGCTAGTAATGCCGAAATGGAGTGCCGCGCCATTGCTTCGCTCAGAAACAGGCACTTCAGCCTGCAATTGCACATTAAGCCAGTCGGTCACCCCGTATCCCAGGCCAAGCACACCGAGAGCCGAGCCTTTGATGTCGCCCATACCGCGCAAATAGTCGCTGCCGTCGCTCAGCGAGTCGCTGTCCACGTCGTGATCCTTGCGGCCTGCGCGATAGCTCAGCGCCGCGTTGTAATCGAACTTGCCGATGTTATTGCCGTAACCGATGCCCCGCGTGGAGCTGACGAAGAAACCATTTGCCATCGTGTAATCAAGCACCAGGGCCGTTGTGACGCGGCTTTTATCCGCACCAGAATAGCGTGGCGCAACATTCGCGCCGCCTCCCACGGTCAACGCGTTGCCTTGATTCTGTGCTGCCGCCAGTATCGGGGTGGCCAGGAACGCCAGGACAGCGCCCGGCAACATTTTTTTCAGGCTGCGCCCCGAAAGTGGAAGGGGGAACTTATGACGCAGTGTGATGTTTCTCATTAAAGAAGTCCTTGTGGATTCAAATGATTACGATACAAGCGGTGTGTAAACGCCAGAACGCTCATTTTGCATGCGCCCCCTAAAGTTCTCATGAGCCCAAAATGAAGAAAGGGTGAAGCAACCACAGATGCTGCAAAGCTGATAGATTTCCTGATACCGTTTTTTTCTTCAGACGTTCTTCATTCACTGTTGATACCGTAACCATTGTGAAAATTCTCCTAATCGAAGACGACCTGGATCTTGGCAACGGCGTGCGTATTGCCCTGGCAGATCAAGGGTTTGATGTTATATGGGTTCGCCGCAAAGAGGATGCGCTGCATCAGCTTGATGCCTGCGTGCCTGAACTTGTGTTGCTCGACCTCGGATTACCCGACGGCGATGGTATGAGCCTGATGGCGTGCCTGCGTCAGCAGCTCAAAGGCATTCCCGTCATCATCCTGACGGCGCGGGGCACACTGCAAGATCGCCTTTCCGGGCTGGACGCCGGTGCCGACGACTATCTCGTCAAACCGTTTGTTCTCGCCGAGTTGTTGGCGAGGGTGAGAGCGCTTGCGCGCCGCAGTTATGGTTTTCAGAACGAGGCGATAGAACTTCGCGGATTATCGCTTCATGTGCCGACCCGACGCGTGACCGTGAATGCACGGCATATTGAGTTGACGGCAAGTGAATACGCGCTGCTTGAAACGTTGCTGTTGCGTACTGACCGCGTGCTGACCCGCAGTTTTCTGGAAGAAAGGATCTTCGGCGCAAAAGAAAATATGAGTAATGCGCTCGATGTGCATATGGGGAATTTGCGTCGCAAAATCGGCGACGGCTACGTGCGAACGGTGAGGGGCGTTGGGTATGTCATTGATACTGTCCCCATTGAGAAGGGGGCAGGTTGATGCGAAATGTCTGGCGTCACCTGAAAACCCCAACGTTCGTGCGGCGAATTATGGTAGCGCAAATGCTACTGCTCACCCTGCTCTGGTGTCTTTTTCTGACGTACGTTTTATGGGAGGACTTGCGCAGCCCACCGATATTAACGGGCAGCAAGACGTACGAAACCATTTTTACTGTGGTTGAGAGTATGGACGATCGCCCGCAGGAGCGAACGCATGTGCTGGCGGCGTTAAGCCAGGCGGTGCGGGAAGATTATGGCGGCGGTGAAGATCCCGACCTCTCAATCAGCCTTATCGTGCGCAAGAATAAAGCGATAATTTATGCCTCTGATGGCGCGCCAGCCGGGGTGATAAACAGCCGTTATGGAAAAATTGAGCGTGTTGAGAGTGATGGTCGCGCCTGGACCAGCCGTACCTTAAAGTCAGCGAACTCCGACACGGAGGTTACACTTATCACCCCTGCCGGAGGCTGGAACTTCTTTATCTACCTGAACTCGCGTGGCTACTACGTGATGCCGCTGCTGGTATGCATTCCTTTTCTTTTGTTTCCCGCGTGGCTGTCAATCCGCATTGCAATGCGCCCGTGGAATCGTGTGGTCAGTGAAATTTCCCTACGCGCGCCGGACGATCTTTCGCCCTTAAAAGCCGTGCCAAAGCACAGGGAGCTTCGCCAGATGGTTGACGCTGTGAATGGATTTCTTGCCAGGGTGCGGGAAAGCACAGAACGGGAACGGGTTTTTATTGCCGATGCCGCTCACGAGTTACGTACCCCTCTGGCGGCGATGCGAATCAATGTTGAGGCGTTGCAATCCTATGTCAGCAGTGACAGTCAAAAAGAGTTGCTTGCCGGTATTATTCGCAGCAACAGCCGTGCGGCTCGTCTGGTCAATCAGTTGCTGCTGATGATGCACAGCGAAGCGCGCATTGACACGGTTATGGAGCCTGTGCCGCTGACAACGCTCATACAAGAACGCATGGCCGGGCTGGCACCGCTCGCGGCGGAACGCAGGATTGAACTGGAATTCTACGCCGAAGAGGAGATCTGGGTGACTGGCGTCAGGGAACGGTTGATGTCGCTTATCGATAACGTTATTGAAAATGCCGTGAAGTACAGCCCTGAGGGTGGGCGGGTTGAAGTGGCGTTACGATCCGTAAATCACTCCACGCAGTTACGTGTTTCAGATGCAGGGCCCGGCATTCCCGTTGAATTAAGGGAGCGCGTGTTCGACCGGTTTTTTCGCGATCCCAATCAGATGCAAAGCGGGAGTGGACTGGGGCTTGCCATCGTCAAAGCGGTTGCACAGCAACACAACAGCAGCGTAAGCCTCAGTACGTCGGCAGAAGGTGGGCTGATGGTTACGGTGGATTTCCCAAATCACAAGCCCGCCTGAAAGCACACACAACGTTGATCCGCCCCGGCGGAGGGCATCTACCGGAATGATGGAGTTAAAAGTGAAATACGTTGCTCTGGCAAGCCTGTTATTTTCGCTCTCACTCAGCGGGTGCGCGATTACCGTCGGCGAACTAAAAAGTAGCCGATCCTCTTTTGACGGCAGTTTCGTGAGCAAGACAGGGTCTTCTGATACCTATCGAACCATAAGGCATATGGCAAGGCAGTGCCTCGAATATGAGGCATATTCAGGCAATCCGGTCATCGTATTCAGCGAGTTTGATGCTGAGCGCCAGACAGGTGAGATCAATCAAAAGTTCCTTTCACAGGGATTATTGATTAACAACACGCTCATTGAGATAGAAAGCCGGGATGGCGACAACGCGCAGGTCAGCCTGTACACAACCAAGGATCTTTTGAGCACGGGCATCCGGTCGCCAAAAATAAGTGATATTAAGCGTTGGGCTGGCGGCGATAAAACGTGCTAGCGCGACACTTGCGTATCACTCAGCACTACCGCGAGCCATCATTGGCTATAGGGTTTCCGTCACGTTGATTAATACACCGTAATTTAAGTAATACCTTCATCAGAGGTGAGGGCCACTGCGAACTTCGGCTTTTCGCTCACAGCGGACATGCCTGCCCATGGCCGGCTGCCTGTGCCAGAAACGTAGGTTGGAAACCATCATGCTATTGAATAGAGGATCTCGGTTCCTGGAACTGATACTCATATCCCATCACCGACATTAATGATTATGGGTTAAAATAGTGAGATCCAGGATATAGCGGACCGTAAGCCTTCCAACCAGGAAGTAAAGGATCAAATTTAATGCTTTTTAAATTCTATGAAAAATACCCATCTTTAGATATTTCTCAGGTCTTTTGCGCGCGAATAGATCCTGAAACACGACTGAGTTCGGAATTACTCAAAAGCTTTTACTATTTACTGTGGTTTCCCGGATATTTCGGATTCAACTGGGATGCGTTAAACGATTGTTTATGTGATTTCAGCTGGATTGATAGTAAAAAAATAGCCATCATTCATGAGAGAATCCCGGAGTTACCTGATGAGGAAAAAGTGATTTATCTCGATATTCTTAGCCATGCCATTTTATCCTGGAAAGAGGATAACACTCATGATTTTGAAGTTTATTTTAAGCAGGAAGACAAAAAGAATATCGAAAAGTTACTTGCGTTTGCAAGGAATAATAAAGAGTCAAAAGTATAGTTCAAACATGCCAAAGCCCTCTCCGTTTCAGTTTTAGTGCCTGGCGCATGCTATACGTCCCATGCAAAAGGATATTTCCCACTATTCTGGTATATCACGCATCGGGTTTCCCTGAATACCGCGACAGATCATCACACAAAGTTTGCAACTCGTTGATCAGCCTTGCCACATGGAAACCATCGCAAACGGCGTGATGGACCTGGACGGCGAGAGGTAACAGCACCTTTTCACCTTGCGGGTAGTATTTTCCGATTGTGAACATGGGGGCGAAAAAGTTCTGCATATTAGCAATGTTGATATTAAAACCAGTAAAACTTACCCAGGGATTAGCTGATACGTAAAATACGTTTTCCAGTGACTCTTCTTTAGGCAGGTAGGAGAGGTTATTACGATAGCGTGCGACGTCTTCTGAAAAAATGTTCAGGAAGTGATGAATATCACCATCGTAGTGACTCCATAATGACGAAAAAGTCTCTGTTTCATCATGAAAAATCGTATAGCATGGATGAATATCATTCCATATAACAAGTTCATTATCTTTTATAGCCATACGAAATTCCGCATGCCTGTTGACTATTTTAGCAAGGAGGAAAATTAGCGTAGGGTAAAATTTCCATCCAACCGCCTTAATATGTTTTAACAGCGCGGTAATATCTAATTGTACAGTTTGGCTAAATGTGCACTGAGCAAAGGTCTGAAAGGCCTCGTAATGCTCCTTTCTTGCCCAACGAGATAAGTCGACAGTTGTATATTCTGGCGTTATTTTTTTCATTTTTAACCTTTTTTCACCAATAATGTTCTGCTGGTAGCCTAAGATTTTTCTATAAACTAATCAAGTGCATAGATCACGAATTGTCCCGGTGGCGAACGAAATGATTAAGCGTCAGCGTATCGTTATGTGGGAAGAAATGATACGTAACTTTTACAATATTCAGAAAGTGATAAGTAATTACTCAGCAATCTGCGCTTCAATTGCTGCTTTATCAATGACGGAAAGCACATGAGTAATTTTGCCGTTATTCACTTCATAGAAAACATTTTCAGCAAATGAAACAGGCCGGCCATTAATTTTTAAGCCGAGAAATTCGCCTTTCGGGGAACAGTTAAATAGCAGGCGGGCGGCAATAAGCGGAGGTTCACATACCAGACGATCGATAACGAACGTAAGATTAGGGATATTCTCAACATCCTGAATAAGCATTGAACGATAACCGGACAAGCCAAACTGCCGACCATTGTGAGTGATGTTCTCAGCAATATACAGTCCAAGCTCATCCCACGCACGCCGGTTCAGGCAGTCTATATATGCACAATAAAAATCCTTTAATATCATTTCATTACCTTTTTACTTTATGTGGTGTCGTTATTGACTCCCTTAATTAATCTTCTCTGGTGTTGATGTCTCGCTGAATGAGCCACTCACTTTTGTAGATCATAGTGCATAGCAGCAAGAATAACGGCCTTTTATCGCGCAATACGATCTGTCATGCCAGCTCAAGCATCAGGCTTCGCGGGTCATTTTTGTTATAGTGAAGACGTGGCCGGATCGCTGTCATAACTCCCGATGTCTACCCGCAGATCTAACGGTGAAACCAGCCACCACGAGATATTACGGCTGCTGTTTGTGAAGCTCACGCTGCGCAAGTTGTAAGGCGAGTGTTTCGATACGCTCGGCCATTTCCCGGGTCATTTCGGTCAACTGAGTATTTTGTTTTAGTAATTCCAGCAACTGTGCCGACTGCTCCTCGGCGAGTATCTGGCGCTTCGTCATTGCGTCGTCCAGATCTTCGCGGTGTTGTGCATCCGCCAGCGCATGCGCCTGATCGCGCTCCGCCTGCCGGGTTTGCGCCAGCAGGATCAGCGGCGCTGCATAAGCAGCCTGAATACTGAACGCAAGGTTGAGAAGAATAAAAGGGTAGGGATCAAACTTCACGACCCCGGCAACGTTCAGAACAATCCACACGATCACTGCGATAGTCTGCCCAATCAGAAATGTCGGCGTACCAAAAAAACGTGCGAAGGCTTCTGCTTTCAACGCAAACCACTCGTCGCCAAAAGTATGCGTAATACCTTTCAAAGGGCGATATAACCGAAATTTTTTATCTGTATGCATATCATAAACTTCCTGCCGGGGGAGATTGCCAGAATCACCGAAACGTTTTTCATCACGGGCACTAACGTCCCGTCGTACAAAATATACGTTACGGATGTTATACGTCAGGTAAAGCGCCTGCATAAAGCCTGGCAACCTCAACATTACCCCAGCGCTAATGTGATGGCTCTCGGCTGGCAAGTTCGCCCGGAACACCGCGAACGGTTCCTGATGATCCTGGCCTGCTGCTCATCTCTTAACACGCGCCATCAACGGTGGGATAAAATGGCGAACTTCCATTCCTCACTCAGGGCGAGCATCATCTCTTCTGGCTCCGCGCTGCCCCGGAGTTTCGCGCACGTTGCAAAGCCGGAAAGCCGCGCCAGAGCCCCAAAATCATCTTTGTTATTATGGCATTAACTCTTATTCATCAAGGTATATGACATGTCGTTCAAGGTACGTGAAGCGAAAGCTGAGGATTACGATGCATGGTTAAGGCTCTGGAACGGATATTTGCAATTTTCTGGCAGTACGCTCAGCGATGAGGTTACCTCATCGACCTGGCGGAGGGTGTTGTCTCCAGACTCAGATTTAATGTGCCGGCTTGCGGAAACCGAACAGCAAGTGGTGGGTTTTGCTATGTGCGTGTTGCATGAGGGAACATGGGTAACACAGCCTCATTGTTATCTTGAAGATCTTTTTGTTGATGAATCGATGCGCGGCCTTGGCGCGGGAAAAGCGCTGATTGAGGCTGTATGTGATGAAGCCCGGACGAAGTCATGGTCGAAAGTATACTGGGTTACCAGAGAAACCAATCCTGCGCGGGCCCTGTACGATAAACTTGCCGTTGTGGATAATTTTGTCCGATATACCGTCAAAATTTAAATACCTGAATCCAAATTACAGCGTCGCGCAAATAACCGTCCGCTGATATTTTCGTGGGCGGCTTTGCGCCAGTAGCAAATCCCCGGGCATGCTATTCAACAGCGTGTCGTGCCGTTTATTTCTGTTCCTCCTGTAAAAATGGCACTAACGGAAAGATGTCACTCCGCCTCATCTTGTATATCTCCATCCACACTCATTAAAAAAGGATGTATGGAGATGCTGAGAGGTAAAAGAGCGGTTATTACCGGTGGCGGTGGCGGATTTGGTCAGGCGCTGTGCGTGTGGCTGGCGCGAGAGGGTGTGGAAGTGCATTTTTGTGCGCGGCGGGCTGATGATATTCAAAAAACCTGCCGTATCATCGCTGCTGAAGGCGGCATGGCAAAAGGGGATATCTGTGATTTAACCCGACCTGAGTCCCTTTCTCAGTTTTCTGCTCAGGTATTAACTTCAGACAAGCCCATCGATATTTTAATTCTCAATGCGGCTCAGTGGTTGTCAGGAACGTTAGACGATCAGCCTGATACAGAAATTATCGCTACCATCAGTTCAGGGCTGACGGGTTCGATTCTACTGACTCAGGCGTTGCTGCCAGGGTTAAGACGTTCAGACAGTGCTGATATCGTCGCTATTATATCTTCATGCGGGATCCCGAATTTTACGGATTCAATTGCGCATCCCGCTTTTTTCGCCAGCAAACACGGGCTTAGCGGGTTTACCACAAAACTGTCCCAACAATTATCTGAAGAAAATATACGTGTTACCGGCCTGTATCCGCCGGATTTCGAACTGACCGGGTTAGATACCTTTGTTGATAGTTCATCGAGAATGGGGGAAAGTCTGCTCAATGGGCGATCGATCTGGGAAACGATTCGTTTTGTGCTGACTCAACCGCGCAGTTGCCATATAGGTAGAATCTACTTTCACGGGCCAACACGTGAAGATCTGAATGGTCGGGGCTGACTTAACAGAACGGTCAGCGTCAACGGTAGCCCGTTTGTTTAACGTGGGGATACGTCAGCGACGGCAAATCGCCTTTTTAGGGTGAGTGGTAAATTGAAACTATGCTTACGCCAGACCCGCTACATGCACGAAGAGAGAAGCTGTTTCTGCCACGCAATATGAATTTATAAGGTTCAAATCACTTGTCCGCAATCGCCATAGAAAGTTAAGGTAACAGAAGGTAATTCTTACTGGCGGGCCATAATTCTGATGCGTAGATCTACGAGTTTCGCTCTTAAAGAGCAACGGCTTTTCCGCGACAAGCGTTTTATTTTTCTCGGCGAATCTATACATGGTGTAGCGGAATATACTCGATTGAGAGAAAATATCGCGGAGTGCTATTTTAACAAGTCAGCGGTATTGATATTTGAAGCTGATAGTAATGGGATGCTATTTTCTCATCAATATAATGAATCTGCCATTTGCAGACTTAAAAACTTTCCCGGAATATCGCGTTCTCAGGAGACAGTAAATTTATTAGCATGGGCTATATCCAGGCAAATTCCTTGCCTGGGAATTGACTCAATTCCTCGTCGAGCGGTGACTGAGTTCCCCCCAGAATGGCAACCCATTCAACAACGGAAAATTGATGAATACTCCAGCGCCAGATCGGGAGTAAATTTTTTTGAATGGCGTGAGATCAGAATGGCTGAAAATTTGATCCACTTAACCTCAACCTATCCAGAACACCGGATGTTAATAATGCTTCACAATCTTCATATCAAAAGGCGTGGTAGCTTTGAGAAGGCAGAACTACGGTTGAAATCCGTGCGAGAGTATTTTGAAGATGTATTTCCCTGGCAAAGTCATTCTATTGCTCAGCTTGCCCAACGCGGTAGTGCTTTACATAACGATTTAACATTATTTAATTTCCATATTACCGATCCTCTCTCTGTGGAGCGTTTATCCGGGGCGGCTGTGTACACGTTGCTTACAGCGGAACAAATACCGAATGACAGTACTGCATGGCATCATGCTTTCGAACGCGAAACCGTATCGCCAAAAAATCAGTATGAGGGATGTTTTATCTTTAAAGAGGTGCATCCCCCGATAATGGCGTCATTATAAAATAGCAAAATTAATGGCTTAACCTATATTAAATAGCAGGTGCTTGTGCTGCAAATCAACTTAATAAAGTCCGATTATAGCATTTCAGGCTTTAGCGAGCGGCTTCATGCGAAAACTGATGCCCATACGATTGATGGCATTCATGGTGGCAATAACAATGGTAAGTTCAACCAGATTTTTTTCACCGAATACAGAAAGCGCTGCGGAATATGCTTCATCGCCAGCGTGTGTTTCACTGATACGCGTAATTTCTTCTGTCCATGAGAGCGCAGCTTGCTCTGTATCCGAAAATAAATAGGTCGCTTCTCGCCAAACCGGCACCAGGACTACCTTTTCGACGGACATACCACTCTTGATAAGATCGCGTGTGTGTATATCAATACAGTGTGCACAACCATTAATCTGAGAAACTCTTAAAAAAATTAAGTGAATGAGCTCAGCAGGCAAATTTGTCCCGGTAGTGGCGTAATGATGAAGCGCTCCGATAGCCTTTCCACCTTCCGCAGAAACCTGAAACCAATTTGGACGCTTCATAACTATCTCTCCTTTTTGAAATGTTTGAATAAATCTCTGTTTATTCGGATGGCATAAAGAACCGCTACGTCGCATTTGCAGCAGCACGTCTGTTCAGCCGTGGTGATATTAGCCCTTCATGGCATAAATAAAAGAGACAAATACGGAGTAAGAAGGTAGGACATTCAGAGAGGGAATGTCGCCCAGTTAAACAGAGAAAACAATCTGACTCGCGCGACGACATCGTGCCTGTAGCCGGCATCCCGGCTCCGTTTTCTTCATAAACGGTAAAGCCTGTTCGTTATCATTCACGGACGGCTTTTTACTTTCTCGACAATTGTTTTTGAAATAATGATTGACGAGGTAGAACGATCGTTCTACCTTTGTCACATGAACAAGAAAACAACCGATACCCGAGAAAAAATCCTGTCTACCGCAGAGCAATTGATCTATCAAAACGGTATTCATGCCACCGGCATGGACCTTCTGGTCAAAACCTCAGGCGTGGCAAGGAAAAGTATTTATCGCTATTTCGCGACCAAGGATGACGTGGCTGCCGCCGCGTTGAATGAACGTGATGAACGCTGGATGCACTGGTTCAGAGCAGAATCCGATAAAGGCGAGACGCCTTCGGATCGCATTTTGAATATGTTCACGGTCCTCAGAGGCTGGTTTGAATCAGACGGCTTTCGTGGCTGTGCGTTTATCAATACCGCCGGCGAAGTGGGGGACCCGAACGATCCCGTTCGCCAGATAGCAAAACGGCATAAACAACAATTGCTGGAGTACACGCTCGAACTCACGGAGCAATTAAACATCGAGCAACCTGCCGCGCTGGCCAGACAGCTTCTGATCCTGATGGAAGGCGCTATCACGATGTCGTACGTAATGGGGGATTCCAGCGCCGCTGACAGCGCGAAGGACGTTGCGAAACTCTTGCTGGAACAGGCCTCTTCATAACGCCTGAGTCTCAAAAAATTATTCCTACTGCTATATCCGAACTTACAGGAGGCTTTACCATGTCCGAAGCACAAACTCGCCCGCCACTTCCTCCTTTCACTCGCGAATCGGCGATTGAAAAAGTGCGGCTCGCTGAAGACGGCTGGAACAGCCGCGATGCCGAAAAAGTTTCACTGGCGTATTCACTGGATACCAAATGGCGTAACCGCGCCGAGTTTGCCAATAATCGTGAAGAGGCCAAAGCATTCCTTGCCCGTAAATGGAAAAAGGAACTTGAGTATCGCCTTATTAAAGAGTTATGGGCGTTTGACGGCAACCGCATCGCGGTCCGGTACGCTTATGAATGGCGTGATGACTCAGGTAACTGGTTCCGCTCTTACGGCAACGAAAACTGGGAATTTGAAGCAGATGGCCTGATGAAACGCCGCTTCGCCTGTATCAATGACATGCCTATCAAAGAGAGTGAGCGCAAGTTCCACTGGCCGCTGGGTCGTCGTCCGGATGATCATCCGGGTCTGTCGGAACTGGGCCTGTAAATGTGCCGGTGACCTCGCGAAAAGCCCCTGGCTGTATTATCCGGGGGCTTTTTCTCCACGCAAAAGTCGCGCGATATATTCATTAAAATCAGGCGTCGATTCCGTTGCGGTCAATGGCGTTACGCGTTTGACTGGCAGTAATTTGACGCAAGTTTGTCGAGAAAAGTGAATAAGTGTCTGTTCATTTTGCTGTAATCATTCGCCCGTAGCTCGTCTGGTGTCTGAACGAAACGATATTCAGCGGCCCGGCGTAAATCGTTGTCGGAATGTGCGATCAATAATTCGACGACCTGCGGTGTAAGTTCCATATGGCACTGAAACCCGTAAACCCGATCGGAATAAGCGACAATCTGGCGTGGACATCCCTCGCTCCAGGCGATGATTTCCGCTTCAGGCGTAAGCCCCGGCATATCGTTATGCCAGTGACCTACATCAAGGGTATTGCCGAAGTGAGAGAACAACGCGTTCTTCGCGCCCTTATCGGTCATAAAAATGGGAAACATACCAATCTCTTTTTCCGGACTGTGCGCAAAAGGAGCACCTAATGCTTCGCCAATCAGTTGAGCGCCCAGGCAGACACCGATGACGGCTTTACCTGAATTCACCGCCGAGGCAATCAGCGCCTGCTCAGCGTGAGAGTCAAAATGCGCGCACGCTTCCACGCTGACGGAGGGATCCTGTGGGCCGCCCATGACGACCAGCAGATCGATGTTCCGTGCATCGTCGGGAAGTGGTTCGCCTGCATAAACGCGGGAAAAGGTTATCTCATGGCCGCGACGCATGGCCCAGGTTTCGTACGCGCCAGGCGCTTCGAAACTTTCATGAACAATGAAATGTACTCGCATAGACGTATGCTCCTGTAAAACGGGTCACAAACTGAATTAAGCGCGCTTTACCCTGCCAGCCTAATCGCGCAGGTAAGGTCAGCCAGGTCATGGTAAACAAGAGGTTCTCATCTGAAATGCCAGTCAGCATTGATAAAACGCCACGACACGATGAGGCGACGGGGTGGTCAGGAACGGCCATTTCTTACCACCGTGGGGAGGTGGATCCCGCTCATTACCATCTTGAAGGGCAGCTATTATTTGCGACCAGAGGGGTAATGCTTGTTGACGCCGCCGACAGACAGTGGGTTATTCCCCCGCAGCGGGCCCTCTGGCTCCCACCGTTTATGGTTCACTCCTACCGCGTTCTGTCAGATACGCAATTACGGGCGGTGTACGTCAGCAGTAGCCTGATTGCGGAGTGTACAAACTTCAGCAGGAACAGCCAGGTGCATATCATTAGCGCGACGCCACTGATGAAAGAACTCATAAATGGCCTTTTTACGGGGGAATATACCGCGCCGATAAAGCGAAAAATGGCGCTTTTGCTCCTCGACATTCTCAGCGAAACCCCCTCTGGCGGCGCAGAACTTCCCATGCCGCGTGATGCGCGTTTATTTCGTGCCGCAAGTAAACTGGTATTCAACCATCGCTGGAACGTGGCGCTGAGTGAGCTGGCTGACATTGCGAACATGTCGGAACGGACTTTTTCTCGCCAGTTTTTACGGGACACCGGTTTCAGCTTCCGGACATGGAAACAGCGAGCCAGAATATACGCATCCTTAGATCTCCTCGCTGATAACATCCCCGTGAAACAGATCGCCTACCAGCTCGGTTTCTCATGCCCGGCGGCGTTTTCTGCTGCATTCCGTTCAGTGATGGGGACAACGCCCGGTGAGTTTTAACCGGATGCGGCGGGAAAGCGAAATAACGACCGGGTATGCATGCCGGTTTCAGTCAAAGTAAGGTTTTAAAATATCTTCCGTCCTGTTCATAAAGGCCCTTACACGCTGCGACAAGTTGCGCCGGTGCGCGACAACAAAAAACACGATGAGCGGCGCGGGACGAAAATGGGGCAACAATTCAACCAGTGCACCGCTTTTGATGTGGGGTAAAAGGGGGGAATTAGCGTCTCTTTTTTGAGGGGAAATATTTACATAAATCTGTCTGCGCCACCGGATGCTTCAATGGTCTGCCCGGTAACAAACTGATTCCTTTCGGAGAGCAGGAAAGCCGCAATCACCGCAATATCTTCCGGCTGCCCAAAGCGGCCTACAGGGGTTTTCTCTTTTCCCAGCAGAGCCATCACTTCAGCATCGGTTTTATCAGCCAGGTCAGGACGACGGTGGCGGACATTTGGCAGCATATTTTGCGCCCAGTTATCCGTCGCGACAGCGCCGACGCCAATGGCATTAACCAGAATGCCACTCGCCGCCACGCTCAGAGCAAGGCTGCGGGTCAGGTTGTTGATCGCGGCGCTCAGTGCATGTGAGACGGTAAGTTGCGGGTTCGGATAGATGCCGCCAATCGAGGAAATATTGACAATACGCCCCCAGTTTCGTAGTTGCATAGCGGGGATGACAGC
This sequence comes from Kosakonia pseudosacchari, assembly GCF_900184035.1. GTDB lineage: Bacteria > Pseudomonadota > Gammaproteobacteria > Enterobacterales > Enterobacteriaceae > Kosakonia > Kosakonia pseudosacchari. The sequence goes on along the minus strand of NZ_FXWP01000009.1, from coordinate 819,408 downwards.
CTTGCAAAAGCGTCGCATGGCGGAGAATTTGGTCTCAGTCATTAACTGCCAGTCCTCCTCGGTGGTGGTCAACAGCGTGCCCGCATGGGCTCTTCCGGCATTATTTACCAGCAAATCAACGTGACCAAAAACCGTTTCCGCCTGCTCAACCACCCGCGAAGGCAGGCTGAGATCCGTCACATCCCCGGCGACCGGCAGTACCGAAACACCATATTTATCAGCGATCATTTTCGCCGCCAGGATGAGTTCCGGTTCTCGTCTGGCAACCATCACGACGTTCACCCCATTTGCGGCCAGTTCCTCGCAAATACTGAAACCAATCCCGGTTCGCGCTCCGGTTACCAGAGCCACTTTTCCTGTCAGTTTTAAATCCATGTGTTACTCCTCACACTCAGCACCGTTAATAACATGAGAAGTATTACGCACCGATCCCGATTTCAGACGCTTGTGCCACACAATTCAGACGTCTGAAAAGAACGCACAAAGCGTTGAGAACCGCCGCCGCTTATGCTGCAAAAAAAGAGTGACTATAGAGCGAGGTGTGGTCTGTGCGTACGGAGAACCAGGCGCTTTCTTCTGCCAGGATCCTGATGCTGGCGATGATTTGCTGCATTGTGGTGGCGAATATTTATTTTAATCAATCCGTTCTGAACCTGATCGCGGCCGCCTTTCCTCATGAATGGGCTGCTGTTTCGTTGATCCCCATGGCTACTCAGTTAGGCTATGCGGCGGGGTTATTTTTTCTGATCCCATTAGGTGATTATATTGAGCGCCAGCGGCTTATCCTGCGCCAGACTCAGGTGCTTTTCCTGGCGCTCATCGGCATGATGTTAGCCCCGACGGCGGCCGTGCTGGTGTGCTTCTCTTTCCTGACGGGGATGGCGGCAACCGTTGCCCAACAAATTGTGCCGCTTGCGGCCTCGCTCTCGAAAATTGCTTCGCGGGGCAAAACGGTGGGCACTGTGATGAGCGGCGTCCTCGCCGGTATTCTTGCCGGACGGGCTATCGGAGGCCTTATCGGTCACTATTTCGACTGGCGCGGCGTCTTTTTGTCCGGCGCGATCATGACATTGCTGGCGCTATTTTTCATCGCGCGTATTTTGCCCTCTCAGTCGTTGCCGACCCCAGGGTTTCACTACCTGAAGGTGCTACGTTCATTAGGTGGTTTGTGGAAAAGCGAGCCGCCGCTACGCGATGCAACGCTGACACAAGCCATGCTGTTTGCCTCCTTCAGCATACTGTGGACTGTGCTGCCTTTCTGGTTATCACACCGCTACGATTACGGGGCAGGGGTAGCCGGAACCCTGGCGGCTCTGGGGTTAATTGGTATTCTCTGTGCGCCGCTGGCGGGAAGTTTCAGTGACCGGCAGGGACCGTTGCGGATGGTGATGTTTGGCGTGTTATTCATGCTGCTAGCCTGGATAGTTCTCTGGGCCTGGAACAGCATGACGGGGTTGGTGGTGGGCATTTTACTGCTGGATGCGGGTGAACAATGTGTTCTGATCGCGAACCAGCATACGATTTATTCTTTGCGCCCGGATGCCAGAAACCGTCTTAACACACTCTTTATGAGCATTATGTTTATGGGTGGGGCAGGCGGTTCACTGTCTGCTACCTGGCTTTGGCAGGCAGCACATAGCTGGACGCTCATCGCTTCAGCGGGGGGCGGGCTCGCGATGATGGGGATGTTAATGGCGGTGAGACGGCAATATTCACGTTCCCAGGCGGGCACATAGCGCGATAGCGTTTCTGACATCCGTTGCCCTGTCTGCACCTTCGACATCTTGTAAAACGTGTTCGATTAAGTGCTTAGCCGCTAAGGTTTCTCCGGCTTGCGCCTGTAATGTCGCCAGTGAATAAGCAATGCGCAGGGCCCAGCCATGCGCCTGCTGCTGACGCGCTTTGCTCAGCGCCTGTTCCAGAAGCAGGCGTTGCTCCTGCGACGGTAAATGCGTGGCGGAAAGGCGCATCAGCTCCGGCGCGCACCAGTTTTCATGATCCCGCCAGGCGGTTTGCTGCGACAGGCTGGTATCAATTTCCGACAGCAAAGGCGAGTATTGCCAGTCCAGCCCCATCGCGCGTAATGAGCTAAACAGTGTGGTTTGACTCACCTCGCGATGGCTGAACCGCCTGGCCCAGACCAGAAACAGCTCGCCATAGGTTTTCCAGAAATACAAATCATGTTGTTCTGCCAGACGAATCAGCCAGTTTGCGGCCTTGATCACCCGGCGTGGATTGCGATCCAGCGCGGCTGTCATACAGGCGCCTTCCGCCAGGGCGCAGCAAAGCGAGCAGACATGCTGTAAACGCGCGGCTTTTTTCACGCCGCGCCATGCCATCTCTTTTGCCGCCTGATATTCGCCCTGTACCCACAGCAAACGAGACAGAAAAGCCAGTCCGGCGCTCTCTTGATCGAGGCCGAAACGGAAAGCGTGGCTTACGTTCTGCCGATCGTACCAGGCCAGGGATTGCAGCAGGTTATTGCGCCCGGCGACATGCTGACCAGCAAAATGTAGCGATACGCCGAGAATACGCAGCCCGGTAGCCTGCGCCTCCGCGTCATTAATGGCCTGCGCGAGTTCGCACATCGACTGCGCATGCTGACGTGATTTATTCAGCTCACCCGTGCGCAGGTAATAGAGCCATAAGCCGTAATGCGCCTGCAAACGTATCTCTTTGTCGTCGAGCTTTTCTGCCAGAGTCAGTGCGGTTTGCCAGGCTGAATGGGTTTCAGGTGTTGGGCCTTTCGCCCAGGTCGATGCTTTACCCGCTGCGGCGCAGAGGTTCATTCGCTGGCGTAACGTTAAGGCTATCGGCGAACGCTCGTCTAACAGCGGATAAATATGGCGCTGACACTCATCATAAAGTGAATATTCAATCCAGAATGGCGTCATCGCCTGTAAGATCTCAAGCCCTGTCGAAGCATCGTGCCCCTCGGTTAAGGTGTGCTGTAAAACACGGCGCAAATCATTAAGGATGTGACGATAACGCTCCCGCCACTGTTGTGTTGGAAGCGTCAGCCACGCATTCTGGGCCTGCGCCACCAGCACGTTATAGTGACCGGTAAAACGGGCCATAAGCCCGTCATATTCCCCCGCGAGCCTGAGTTTATTGCAGGCGAACTGGCGCATGGTTTCCAGCAAACGAAAACGGGTTACCGGCACCTGGCTGGTGGCCTGAATCAGGGACAGGGCGAGCAACCGTTGTAGATCGTCAATCACTTGCCAGCAGTGCTTATCTTGCGTCCCGAGAAAATCATTGACTGATTTCACACTGAACGTATCGGTAAAGATGCCGAGCGTTCTGAATAGCTGCTGTTCGCGCGCATTGAGTAACTGATACGTCCACTCCAGCGTGGTCACTATTTTCTGGTGCCGGGGAACCCGTGAACGCTGCGTATTGCTTAATAGCTGGAAACGATCCTCCAGCCGGCTATAGATCTCACTGACGCTCATGACGGGCAGACGCGAGGCCGCAAGTTCAATGGCTAACGGCAAGCCATCAAGATGGCGGCATAATTCGCCAATCATCGACAGCTCGCTATCTGATGGACGGAAATCATGGCGGTTGGCCTGCACGCGCTCGATAAAGAGGCGGACGCTGGCAAAAGACATTAACGCCTGGTTATCCGTGACGTCTCTTTCCGGAACCTGCAATGGCGGCAGTAAGTATTGTTGCTCGCCGGCAATCTGTAATGCCACCTGGCTGGTCAGCAACAGTTTGATATGGGGAGCAAGCGTCAGGAGTAAGGTAATGACGGGCTCCAGCGCGTTAATGACGTGTTCACCGTTATCGATCAGCAGTAAACACCGACGCCGCGCAAGCTGCTGGCGTAAATCGGCATCCTGCTCAACGGTCGCCAGCGGAAGGTGTAACGCTTGTGAAAAAACCGAGAGCAAGCCGGATGCTTCGGTGATATGCGCCAGTTCTGCCACGCCTGTTCCATCAGGAAAATGTGTGTGCAGATGATTGACGACCTCCCATGCCAGACGCGTTTTCCCCACGCCGCCGGAACCGGTAATCGTCACCAGTTGGTGCTGATTTAACAGGGCGCAGACCTCCTGCACGGCCTTCTCACGCCCTAAAATCGACGCCAGAACAGGAGTAATAACGGGGGCGGGTAGTGCGGGTTTAGCGGGCGTCGGCAACGGTACGCTATTGCTGTTAAAGCGATAACCACAACCAAATTCAGTCACAAGCAGATGCCGATCATGACCCAGTACGCGGCGTATAGCGGAAATATGCGCCTGAAGATTATTTTCTTCGACGATTTCATTTCCCCATACTTGAGTAAGTAAAGCCTCTTTGCTTACCGCTTTACCTTCCGCTTTCAGCAGAACAACCAGAACATCAAACGCTCTGGCCGAAATTCTTACTGGCTTACCCCGGTGCAACAGGATCCTTAGCTGGGGCCAGATTTGCCACTCAGCAAAGTGCATCTCATCGGCTGTTATCATGATATTGAGTTCTTCTTTTTTTGACCGTCACGAAATCTAACTGTGCGCAGAATGCCATTTCGCCACCGGCATTATCAGAATCAGGTGATGCAGGATTTGTCCTGCCCGATCTGCGTGTAGCCCGCGCTACCCAGAGCCGTGCATGATTATAGAACCGCCGCCTGACTCTACCATAGCCCGGCGATAAATCCCGTGGCTGAAAACGCATCACTTGCCATCGTTCTGGTCCGGGAACGCGCTCAAGTTATTCGGTCTTATGCCGTTAGTTATTGATGTGCGAATTCACAACACTAAGCGCAGCGTATCTCTTCCGCCGTGTCCCGGATTGTGGGGCTACGGAAAAAAGCGGTATGGACTCAACGGGGACCCGCTTTACATCTCAGAACCGGGGAAAATGGATTTTATGATTATCACGGCATCCACAGCGAAATACACACAGACGCAACGCACCTCTGAGGAAATTTCAAAAACCACTCTCCCTCAGCCTTTAAAGACGTCAACTACGATGTCAGCAGCATCCGGGCAAATGACCCTCAGCGGTATGGGGCTACTGATGTCCCGTCTGTTCGGTGATACGGACAGCACCCCGCCAGTGCAAACGCATCTGACGAAAGATACGATGAGCATGTCTTGTGTTAATTTTCTGACTAATAATGACCGCAATACGCTGGCCGGGCTGTATGCGCGGGCACAGCAACAGGGAACGGATCTGCGTTATGTGGACGATCTTGCCCGCGATTTAGGTGATTACCGTATGTTTAGCGGTGTGATGGCAAACCTGAATAACGGGAATATGTATGACACCAGCGGGCATGTACTGACCTATAAATTTACCGCGGAAGATGAGGCGACAGCGTCGCGTATTCTCAGCGGGGGTAAACTATCTGGCTCCGCGCTGGATGAAGGTTTTTTGCGCTATGAACTGGATCCCGGATACTCTCCGTCGCATTTGGCGAATTTTCAATTTATTGAGAGCATCGTCAATCAGCCCGGTAATCATTCCCCTGGCATGGCGCAATTCTCTGTCTATCAGCAAAAAGGGAATCAAAACTTCGTTGTTGAGGCTGCCAGTGAAGTAACGTTGAAAACGCCGGAGCCTGATTTTGGCAGTATAGATGGTAAATTTTTTGTAACCGCAACCGGACTGAAACATGGCTTTCGTCTGGAAGGGGGGAAAGTGGTGCAGTATCCCGTAAATTTGTTCGAGAACCTGGCAAAAACGCCAAAAACCTTACTGGATTATTTTTTGAAAGCGCACGAGTCTGACAAAAAGCCTGCCAGTCTTTCACCGCCGCTTTTCAATTTCCTCTATGCTGCTGAGCACATCGAAGAAAAACAGAAATAACAGGCGGTTACTCCGTTGCTGAAAGGTTGCGTTTATTACTATTGAGCCGGTTTTGGATTGGGTATTAACCGCTACAGTAACGCGCGACTTTACGTTCTGAGAACGGAGTAAATAAAAAAGAGATAAAACAGTAAGAGGAATGAGTAATTTAGCATGGCAATGTGCAGAACAGCCGAATATGGCAGTTATAGCGAATAGAAAAATCATTTATTCCGGAGAATGAATAGCTTTTACTTCCCACGATTATGAAGATGGAGCATGGCATTTTCATACTCATTAATCGGCACCGCTGAGTGAAGCCGATGCCGTTCCGGTTAGCCTGCAACATATCGTTAATTTGGATCGCGCTGTCATCGCTTTAACCGATCTTCTTTTGGGAAGGTGATTGGCTCACTCTGCCTCACAAGGGGCGCGAAAAATCACGAGATAATTGTCTACGTTTCTATCCCCCGTCTCGCAAGAGCACGTCTTGCTGCGTTTGATGCCCACTCATCGGACTGGTCCTGATGTTCAATCTCTGCCTCTGCTATCGGCGTTACACGGATCAGCGGAACTGAACCGAAAGGCAAATCGTCAATCTGACGACCATCACGGCTGAGAATGATGTGGCTCATTGGCTTATAGTCGTTCGTCAGAGAACAAAACAGGATGGCGCCGTATTTTTCAACATCGGCAGCGACCTGATAGCCGTCGGCCACAAGATCCCCCAGGCGAATTAACAGATGAGCCCAGTCATTAATCTGATGGCTGGTATTATCCGAAGCATCCAGCGCCATGAAAAGTTCGCATTCTACGCCGTTTTCCTGGTCTGCAACGCCCGCCCAGGGCGTTGAAAGGCCATCGGTGGCCAGCGTTAATTTGGCTCTGTTCTTAATACTGAGTACCCGGCGATGGGGGCCGAACCATTTCGTCTGGTTGTGTACGTTTGCCTCATTTCGTTCAGCAATAAAGCCATCTGATATGTCGCCATACCTTTTCCAGAATGCCCGCCTTGCGACAGCGGCGGCCTCATATATCGGACTTTGAGGACCGCGCGGCACAATTGTCTCATCGAATATTGTGTCAACCGTAACGCGACCCCGCATTAACGGTATTTTAGACTTTGTCCAGCGAACAATAACCTTATTAAAAGGCTGTATCCCTGATGCTTCGAGTTTCTCGACAACCTTCTGAGCCCGCTGAAAAGTGTGGTCACCCGCAGTAACATAACTCCCGTCGGCAGACATGTAGCCTCCGGTTTGCGAAGAGACGCCAGCCTGTTCCGTAATATAGAACCATTCACCGTTCACCGCGCCAGCGGGCGCCTTGTCTAAGGCCGGTCGTAAGTCCCTTGCCGCATCAGCGTTTGAATAGGCAGTCATGTCGGTCATTTATCTTTATGCCCAATGTATCTTGCTTGTTTTACGCTTATCCACGCCTGAGCGTTGCTAATCTTTCGGCTCGCCAGGCTGAAAGATGAGAAAGCGATTGTAAGGCATGAGGCTGAAAAGTTGATCAAGCTCTTAAATAATTGTCCCTTCAGTCTGGAGGGAGAAACCGGCTGTTTTGTACCAGGGGCGGATGTTACTCACGCAACGTTGAGTTAAAAACGAGAAGAAAATCATCATCAGAATGTACGCATATCGATGAAAATCATATTGATATCATCAACATTAATTCATCCACGCAAAATAACACATCACGGCGATATTATCTTTTATAGAAACAAGGTCTGGCATTTAAAAAATGTGAACGACCGAACATCTTTTTCTAAAACGTCATTTTGCCCTCTGTAATGCGCTGTTATATGAAACCGGCGCACGATTTAAATTAAAGAATTTCAAATAAATGTCGTTATTACACCTAATTCAACCAGACGAGTGCGCCATTATGACATGGAAAAATACCCAGGGCCGAATAGGCCTGCTGCTTATAAGCTTTTTCGTTATCTTATTGATAGTTACCTATATTGTTATCAAGCAATTCGTCTCCCCGCAGATTATTGAAACTGAGACCAAAAATATTCAGGCGACGGTTGAATTACAAAGTAACGCGATTAAAGAGCAGATGAACCGTGTTAAGGCTCAGCAACGCTCAATCACGGAACTGGTTGTTGATCTGCAAAGTGAGCAAATCGACGGATTATTACCGCGCCTGGTTAACCAGTATGGCGATTTGAACGTATTCGGCGGTGGGATTTGGCCTCTTCCTGGTCAGCGTGATCCGGCTCGGGACAAATTCAGTACTTTCTATGCCCGCGACGGAGGCGGCAATCTGCAAGTTAACACCGTATGGAACCAGCCGGAGTCGGCAAAATACTGGGAACAACCCTGGTATAAAGACGGCATGAATGCGCCGAAAGGCGAGTGTGCGTGGGCGAAAGCCTATCAGGATGCGGCCAGCCCGCAGCCGCGAACTAACTGTGCGATGGCGATCTGGAAAGACGGCAAAGCCTGGGGCGTGGCGACCATCGACGTGACGCTGGGCTTCTTTAACCAGCTGGCTGTCGACATGGGCAAAGCGGTAAACGGTAGCGTACTGATTGTTGAAGCGGACGGAAAAATCGTCGGTAACGGCTCTTCCGTACAGGATAAACCCGCACTCTCAAACGTCCGCGATCTTGGTATTCCGGCGGCGGCACCGTTAATTAGCCTGTTAGGCCAGGGTAAAACAACAGAAGTGCGTGGAAGTTATGAGGGTGAAGACGGCGCGCATTCCCTGTTCGTTCTGCCCATCAGCGGCAGTCCGTGGTTCATGGCGGTTGATATTCCGAGCAGCCACCTGGTGAGTATGTCTGACGCGATTATGACCAAGCTCACCATCGTACAGGCGATTATCGGCATACTTATCGTCGTTATCATGATGATTATTGTGCGCAATATTTTCCATAATGTGACGTTGCTCAATCGTAATATTGAAGCGCTGTCCAGCGGCGGAGCGGATTTAACGCAGCGTCTTGCGCAAAGTAAGAGCCCGGAATTTAACGCCATTATCAACAACTTCAATAAGTTTATTTCGTTCCTTAATGAGCTGATGCAGCAGGTAGGGAATAGCTCAATGGCGATCTCATCGGCTTCACGCCAGATTGCCAGCGGCAACCTGAACCTCTCTTCGCGCACCGAAGATCAATCGGCCTCGATCGTGGAAACGGCTGCGTCCATGGAAGAACTGACCAGCACCGTGCGTCTTAACGCAGAGAACGCGTTGCAGGCGAACAAGCTGGCGGCAGAGGCGTCGGCGGTGGCGAAACAGGGAGCCAGTGTGGTTAACAACGTTGTCTCCACGATGAATAACATCAATGAGTCCTCCTCGAAAGTGGTGGAAATCATCAGCGTGATTGACGGTATCGCCTTCCAGACCAACATCCTGGCGCTTAACGCCGCTGTGGAAGCGGCAAGGGCGGGCGAGCACGGACGTGGCTTCGCAGTGGTGGCCGGTGAGGTTCGTTCTCTGGCGCAGCGTAGCGCGCGCTCAGCTCAGGAGATCAAAAAACTGATTGAAGAGTCGGTGAGCAGTATTGAGCAGGGCAGCGGACTGGTTCGCCAGGCGGGTACAACGATGGACGGCCTGATGGAAAAAGTGGAAAGCGTGGGTGTGCTGATCTCAGAAATCAGCTCTTCCAGCGATGAACAAAGTCGCGGGATTGCCCAGATCAACATCGCCATCAACCAGCTCGACAGCGCCACGCAGCAGAATGCGGCACTGGTGGAAGAAGTGGCGGCGGCCGCGCAGTCCATGGAAGAACAAACTGTCCAACTCGAAAACGTGGTTGGCAGCTTCAAGCTCTGACAGACAAAATAGCCGACTCGACAGAGTCGGCTTTCAGATATCTTGCAAGTCAGCTTAAATATCCGCGTTAATTATTCAGCCCATACCGTACCAGTACCGAAGCCCTGAATAGACAGTCATTCCCGTTAATACCGTAATAAACAGACTTCTCGTGAGAATGCCGGATACTGCAGCGGCAAAAGCCGCAATTAATGATAGCGAAAGGCCTGTACTGGTTAATGACGGTTTACTGAGCAGTTCACTGGCAATAATCGCCGCCATGATGGCGGAAGGAATAAAACTCAGCCACCGCTGAACCGGGCTTGGTAAATTGAATCTGGACAGTAGCAATATTGGCAGCGTTCTCATCACTGCGGTCGCCATAGCCGACAGGATAATTGCCAAAATAATTTGTCGTTCCATATTAGCTTCTCGTCCTCTCAATAAATCTCAAAAAAATCGTCGCGCTTGTTGCTGAAATGATTGCTGCGACCATAACAACGACGCTGCTATCCAGATAATGTGACGAAAACAGGGTGAGGATGACGGCGGTGATAATGGTAAAGCTCTCCAGCATTTTTCTTTTACTGGCAAACCAGCTCATCAGCACGAGGCCAATAAACATTGATACCAGGCTGAAGCTGAGCCCTTCCATCAGTGAAGGCGGAACCACAGACGCGAGCCAGGCACCTGCCACACTTGCAATTACCCAGTTCAGCCATGCGGAAATATTCAGTCCAGACATCCATGAAAAGGGGAGCGTTCCATGCCGGCTGGCATACTCAGCGGCAACACCAAAGGTTTCATCCGTCAGTAGCAGACCATTAAGCAACTTTTTACGGGTGCTCTGTTTGCGGAAATAAGGGCTTAAGGATGAACTCATCAGGAGATAACGCAGGTTAATGAGCATAACGCTTATCATCACAGAAGACATTTCTGCGCCCGCCGCCCACAGAGAATAAAACAGGAATTGCGCCGAACCCGCATATAACGCGCCGGCTAACAGCGCTATCTGAAAAATACTAAACCCCGACAAAGTACCCATTGCGCCAGCGGCAAATCCGATACTCCAGTAACCCGGAATAGTCGGCATACAGGCCAGTACGCCAGCGCGGAACATGCTGACAGAAGGGGGATCGTTGGTAACATGAATTTGAGACATTTGTAGTACCTGCTTCTAAATCATTGGTGAGCACTCTATTCTAGGAATACGGCTGCTTCGCGATAGGAAAAAGCTGCTCTGTACTTCACACATCTTATCTGCGCGAAAAATGAGGGTGCCAATGGATAACAACAAGGAAAACATCGTGTTATGGAAAGACTCTGGGCTGTTTAATGGAACCGAATTCCTGCTGGCATCCTGTTATGAGCACAGCTACCCGGCACACTTTCATGAAGAGTTTGTCATCGCCGCGTTTTCCCGGGGGGCTCAACGAAATAGCGTATGTCGCAGAACGGGCATAGCTACGGCCGGGTCGATAATGGTAATACACCCGGGAGAAGTCCATACGGGGGAGGCTGTGGAGCGTGAAATGGGATGGGATTATTGTGCCCTGTATCCATCAGAACAGTTACTTCTCGATATCGCCTATGAGCCTGACGCTGGAAACAAATCACTGAATTTTGGTTGCCAAAATATCCATCAGGACATCGCCCTGGCAAATACGCTCATCGCCGCCTCTGCGACTCTTCGTTCTTGTCCCGATACGCTGGAAAAAGAGTGTGCCTTATACGGCGTTTTAAGCGCGTTCATTTCCCGATATGGAATTTTGACGACAAAAAATTCCACTCCCGCTTATCAGCGAGCGGATGTGAGTCGGGCCCTGGAATATATTCATGACCTCTACGACCAGAATATTAATATCAAAGATATCGCAGATGCCGCTGAGATGAGCGAGTTCTATTTTATGCGCCTATTCCGTGCCAGTACCGGGATGTCGGTGCACAAATATTTAAACCAGATCCGGCTTAATCGGGCTAAAAAATTGCTCTCAGAAGGCGTCAAAGCCACGATGGTTGCGCATCGCGTTGGTTTTTTCGATCAAAGCCACCTCAACAGGAATTTTAAGGCTCAATTTGGTATCACCCCAGGCAGGTATGCTGAAAGTTGTGTCTGAGGTAACGATCGGAGATGCCGCTTGTTTAATCACAGGGATCTTTTTTCACGTTAGCGGATTTTCAGCGCGACTTGCTTGGCTGCTTTGTACCAGAAATGGATGCTAATAACTTTGTGAAAGGTTACTTTATGGGGAGCAGATCACCGATTTTCGCGCCATCCTGGATTCAACACCACGCGATTTTTTGCCTTAATCCATAAAGGCAATGTTGCTACCTTCATGCTACGTTTTTCCACAGCGAGCATGTCACTATCGCTAACCTCTCTAAACTACGAGAAAGGTAATCTGAATACGGAGCAGTTGATGGTCACCACACATGTTTTTATTGCCGTCAGTCTTGATGGTTATATCGCCCGACAGGATGGCGATATCGAGTGGCTGTTGCAGCGCGATGACCCGACAGAAGATCATGGCTATGCGGCGTTCATCGTGGACAAAGATTGGATCGTTATGGGGCGAGGCAGTTATGAGAAGGTACTGACCTTTGACGAATGGCCCTATGATCGACCCGTGCTGGTGCTCTCCCGACAGCTAACCGATACCCCCGTGCCCGAGAAACTGAAGGGCAAAGTGCAGTTCTCATGTCGCACGCCAGGGGAGGTGCTTACTGACCTGGCGGCGCAGAACGCGCGTCGCGTCTATATCGATGGCGGGCAGGTAATACAGTCGTTCCTGCGTGAAGGTCTGGTCGCCGATATCGTTATCACTACCGTTCCTGTTCTGCTCGGCTCGGGAAAACCGTTGTTTGGCTCCCTGACCGGGGATATAGATTTGACGCTGTTATCAAGCCGCAGCTTCCCTTCAGGTCTGGTGCAGTCGCACTATAAGCTGAGGTCATAAACGGCATATAAACATAGTGTTAGTTGGCGCTAAAAAAGACTAATGGTGGTGCGGGAAGTGAAGGGCGGGCGAAAAAAATGCCGCTGGCGCGGCGTTATCATCATGGCGGGCTGCACAATTAGCGGGATCGTAAATTTTCAATTGCGCTGTCGCTGAGCGTGAGCACCGTTTTTCATCATTGCGAATTATTGCGCCCTGCAGCCGCGAAACCAGGCTGGCATGGGTTCTGTCCTGAGCCATGTCGACCCTGAGGCCAAAGCGCATACCGGTGATCATGCCGCGTTGTTTAATGCCGCAGAGAGCCTGTTAAAAATGTATAAGCATATGATCCAGAAAAGCACGTACCGCCGGATTTGAACGGCGGCTTTCGTGCCAGACAGCCGAAATATTACGCCGCTCCACCGTAAAATCCGCGAGTACGGGAACCAACTTTTTATCCCTGACCAGGGATGCCACCATAAAATTGGACGCCATGCCTATTCCGGCCCCGGCGGTCATTGCGGCTATCGCGGCTTCGCTGGCATCAACAATCACCGTTGATGAAGGCACAATTTCAATCTCCCGTTCTCCGACACGGAACGGCCAGCGAAAAAGTTGCCCCGTGTTCTGGTAACGCAGATTAATCGTTTGGTGCCCGATTAAGTCATCGGGATGTTTCGGCGGCGTGCAACGGGCTACATATTCAGGCGAGGCATAACACCCTATCTGATACGGCGGGAGGCGACGCGCCAGCAGGTTTGAATCTGCAAGATCGCCAATTCGAAAGGCAATATCAATATGCTCATCAACGATGCTTACCACCAGATCGTTTAACCGTAAATCGATCGTCACTTTTGGGTGAAGCGCGCAAAATTGCGCAAGTACAGGGGCGATCATATGAATGCCCACCGGTAACGATGCCGCAATACGTAACGTACCTGCTGGTTCCGCGCGGCTGCGTTTGGCTACCTGCTCGATCTCTTCGGCATCCCGTAGCAATCGCAACGCGCGTTCGTGCAGTTCGCGGCCTTCGGCCGTTAGCACGAGCGAGCGTGTCGTTCGGGTGAATAACGTGACGCCGAGATGCTTTTCCAGCCGTTGGATACTTTTACTGATTGCGGAAGGGGAAACGGAGAGCGAGCGGGCAGCGGCGCTATAACTGCCCAGAGCGCCGGCGCGAGCGAATGCGATGAGACCCGTGAGTCTTTCCAAACCTATTTGTTCCTTCATGGCACAATTAAAGCGAAATGGAGCCACATTATCAATCCTGAATATTAGCCGTATGCTCTGTTACCTGAGTGTTTTTTAGCGTGAGACGGTGATGACTGAGATGATGAAAGCTGTACAGCTACATGCGTTTGGTGGGCCAGATAACCTGCTTTATGAAGAAGTGCCCCGGCCCAAAGTGGGAAACGACGAGGTTCTTGTGCATGTGCAAGCCGCCAGCCTTAACCCGCCAGACTGGTATCTGCGTGACGGGTATCGGGCACTTCCGCCTGAATGGTGGCCCGAACCCACTTTTCCGCTCATTTTAGGAACTGACATATCAGGTGTTGTCGCAGCGGTCGGTAAACACGTTACCGGGTTTAGCATCGGAGATGAGGTCTATTCGATGGTGCGTTTTCCTGAAAAGGTGATGGAGGGCAGTGGGGCTTATGCAGAATATGTAAGCGTACCTTCGTCGCAACTGGCGCTGAAACCTCGCGGAATCGGGCATGTTCAGGCTGCGGGTGCCCCGATGTCACTGCTCACGGCCTGGCAGTTTCTTATCGAAACAGGGCATGACGCACCGAATCCTTTCCAGTCTTTTCCACATAAAGCCGTTCCATTAAAAGGGCGAACGGTGCTGGTTAACGGTGCTGGTGGTGGCGTGGGACACCTTGCCGTTCAGCTTGCCCGCTGGCAAGGTGCGCGGGTCATTGCCGTGGCTTCTTCCCGCAATGAAGCGCTGTTACGCGAACTGGGGGCTGATGAGTTTATCGACTACACCAAAATCGCTGCTGAGCGCGCAGTAAAAAACGTTGATCTCGTTTTCGATGCGGTAGGGGGCGCTAATGTGGCGCGCTTTCTGCGCTGTATCAGACCTGGCGGCGCACTCTTTCTGGTTAATCCGTTGGGCTTTTCCGCACATTCTGAAGCCGCGCAAAAAGAGGTGATGGTGTCATCGACGCAAGTGCGCTCCAGCGGTGCGCAATTATCGCAAGCAGGCCGTCTTCTGGAAGAGGGTGTTGTCCGGGTGGTGATTGATAGCACTTATCCGTTAGCACTGGCATCTGCGGCCCATCAGCGCGCAGCAATGGGCAATATTCAGGGCAAAATTGTACTGACTAACGTTTGATAATCATGTCCCCGGACGGCCAGGCAGAGCGATCGGGGATGACAGATACAAGGCAACGCTATGCTCATCATTTGCGGTTATGTGAATATTAAACCCTCTGATTTACCACACTTTATGGCCGACATGAATGTACTCGCGCAAACCGTGCGTAAACGTGCAGGAAACCTCTCGTATGACGTGGCAGTAGAAGATCATCTTGCCGGAAGCGTGCTCATATCGGAACGCTGGCAAGATCAGGATGCGCTGACCGCGCATCTTGCCGCTCCTCACACCCGGGCATTTATCACTCGATGGCAGGAACGGATGACGGCAGAAATCCTGAAATATGATGCCTTTAACGAAAGAGGGCTTGTGGACAGCAAATGACCATTTGCTAGCGATGAGAATGGACGAGCGGTTGTTCTCAAATGCTCCCGGCATGGTTGTGCGGGCAGCCCACTCACTGCGTTCATGGTCTGTCCAACTGGCTGCGCCAGTTGTCGACCCCCGGTCGGGGCTTCTCATCCCCCCCTGCGGGAGTGCGATATGCGAAAAAAAAGCCCGCATTTACATGCGAGCTCTTCTTTGAATGATGGCGGTGAGGGGGGGATTGATTCGCTTCGCTCACCCTACGGGCAGATTCCTCGCTGGCTCGTCATCTGTCCAACTGGCTGCGCCAGTTGTCGAACCCCGGTCGGGGCTTCTCATCCCCCCTGCGGGAGTGCGATATGCGAAAAAAAAGCCCGCATTTGCATGCGAGCTCTTCTTTGAATGATGGCGGTGAGGGGGGATTGATTCGCTTCGCTCACCCTACGGGCAGATTCCTCGCGGGCTCGTCATCTGTCCAACTGGCTGCGCCAGTTGTCGAACCCCGGTCGGGGCTTCTCATCCCCCCTGCGGGAGTGCGATATGCGAAAAAAAAAGCCCGCATTTACATGCGAGCTCTTTTTTGAATGATGGCGGTGAGGGGGGATTGATTCGCTTCGCTCACCCTACGGGCAGATTCCTCGCGGGCTCGTCATCTGTCCAACTGGCTGCGCCAGTTGTCGACCCCCGGTCGGGGCTTCTCACCCCCCCCGGCGGCGTGCGATATGCGAAAGAAGAGCCCGCATTTGCATGCGGGCTCTTTTTTGAATGATGGCGGTGAGGGGGGGATTGATTCGCTTCGCTCACCCTACGGGCAGATTCCTCGCGGGCTCGTCATCTGTCCAACTGGCTGCGCCAGTTGTCGACCCCCGGTCGGGGCTTCTCACCCCCCCCGGCGGCGTGCGATATGCGAAAAAAAAGCCCGCATTTGCATGCGGGCTCTTCTTTGAATGATGGCGGTGAGGGGGGGATTCGAACCCCCGATACGTTGCCGTATACACACTTTCCAGGCGTGCTCCTTCAGCCACTCGGACACCTCACCACATTGTCTTCCCGATATTGACGGGACGGGCGCTAATGTAGGGAAAACCCCGGAGGTCGTCAATCCTCTTTTTTAATAAATTAGCGCGTTTAGACAAACTTCAAACAACCTGCTTCTTAAACGTTCTGAAATCGCTTTTTTTCTCGTCACGGTACTTTCTCCGCGTGGTACGGAAGAAATTTGTTATGCTGAGCGGCCTTAGCGAAAAAGCATAATTGTTCCGGAAAAGAACCGGATACATCACATCAGATTCTGGAGTTGATATGGACATTATCTTTTATCACCCCTCATTCAATAACAATGACTGGATCCGCGCATTGCGCCAGGCGCTGCCGCAGGCAAATATCCGCGCGTGGACGCCGGGCGATAATGCCCACGCTGATTACGCGCTGGTCTGGCATCCGCCGGTTGAGATGCTCAAAGGCCGACAGTTAAAAGCCGTTTTTGCATTGGGGGCAGGCGTTGATTCGATTCTTAGCCAGTTGCACGCCCATCCTGAGATGCTTCCCGAGTCTATTCCGCTGTTTCGCCTGGAGGACACCGGTATGGGACTGCAAATGCAGGAGTATGCCGTGAGCCAGGTGTTGCACTGGTTCAGACGTTTTGATGATTACCAGGCGCTGAAACAGCAGGCGAAATGGCAACCGCTGGAGGAATACGAACGTGAAGACTTCACCATTGGCGTCCTCGGTGCGGGCGTGCTCGGTACGAAAGTGGCTGAAAGTCTGCGCCAGTGGGGGTTCCCGCTGCGTAGCTGGAGCCGCAGCCGTAAAAACATACCCGGCGTGACCAGCTTTGCGGGTGGCGAGGAGTTGCCAGCCTTTCTGCATGGCACACGGGTGCTGATCAATCTGCTGCCGAACACCCCGGAAACGACAGGTATCATTAATCGTGCGTTGCTCAACCAACTCGCTGATAACAGTTATGTGATAAACCTTGCGCGCGGCGTGCATGTTGTCGAGGGGGATTTGCTCGCTGCGCTGGAGAGCGGAAAGCTGAAAGGCGCCATGCTCGATGTTTTTAGCCAGGAGCCGCTCCCGTCCGATAATCCGCTGTGGACGCATCCCCGCGTGGCGATGACGCCGCACATGGCGGCGACGACACGTCGCAGTGAAGCCGTGGCTTTTATTGCGCAGGCTATTCAACGTATTGAGCGTGGTGAAGCGGTCAGCGGACGGGTAGACAGAGCGCGTGGTTACTGACAGACGCCCGGCATAGCCGGGTTTTGTCATTAAACTCGCGAACGATAACTGCTATCCTTTGCAGAAATAACTACAGGAGTGAGTCATGTATCCCGTTGACCTGCATATGCATACCGTCGCCAGCACCCACGCTTACAGTACGCTTCACGATTATATTGCCGAGGCAAAACGCAAAGGGATCAAGCTCTTTGCCATTACCGACCACGGGCCGGATATGGCGGATGCGCCGCACTACTGGCATTTCGTGAATATGCGCATCTGGCCACGGATGGTCGATGGCGTGGGCATTTTGCGCGGTATTGAAGCCAATATTAAAAACATCAACGGTGAAATCGACTGCACCGGACCGATGTTGACGTCGCTGGATCTGATCATCGCCGGTTTCCATGAGCCGGTGTTTCCGCCGCAGGATAAAGCCACCCACACGGAGGCGATGATGGCGACTATCGCCAGCGGCAACGTCCATATTATTAGCCACCCTGGTAACCCGAAATTTGACATTGATATTCCGGCCGTTGCCGCCGCCGCCGCGAAATATGGCGTCGCGCTTGAAATTAACAATTCGTCGTTTATCCATTCGCGCAAAGGCAGCGAGGCGAATTGCCGCGCCGTGGCTGCCGCAGTGCGTGATGCCGGCGGTTGGGTGGCGCTGGGATCGGATTCCCACACCGCGTTTACGCTTGGCGATTTCAGTGAGTGTCGCAAGGTGCTGGATGACGTCGATTTCCCGGAAGACCGTATTCTGAATGTCTCGCCGCGTCGTCTGCTGGATTTTCTCGAATCCCGTGGCATGCCGCCAATTACCGAATTTGCAGAACTTTAATACTGACTGGAACAACTGAATGAACGAATTTTCAATCCTCTGCCGTGTACTGGGCTCGTTGTTTTACCGCCAGCCGCAAGATCCTCTGCTGGTGCCGCTCTATACCATGATCCGTGAGGGGAAACTGGCGGAAAGCTGGCCGCTGGAGCAGGATGCGCTGCTTGAACGGTTGCAGAAAAACTGCGATGCGCAGGCTCTGGCGGCTGATTACAACGCGCTGTTTGTCGGCGACGAGTGCCGCGTCTCGCCTTATCGTAGTGCCTGGGTGGAAGGGGCGACGGAAGCGGAAGTGCGTTCATTTTTGTCCAGCCGCGGCATGCCGCTGACCGATGCGCCAGCCGATCACATCGGGACGTTGTTGCTGGCGGCCTCATGGCTGGAAGATCAGGCCGCAGAAGATGAAAGCGAAGCTCAGGAAACCTTATTCGCCGATTATCTGCTGCCCTGGTGTGGCACTTTCTTTGGCAAAGTTGAAGCCCATGCGACAACGCCGTTCTGGCGCACCATGGCGCCGCTGACACGCGATGCGATCGCCGCGATGTGGGATGAGTTGCAGGAAGAATCAGAAGAATAATTGTGATTTTAATCACAATTAAAATGTAACTGAGATTAGTGGTTTTCAAATAGTGTGCGCATAGTCGCATCTCGGGAGCGCGCATCTGCTATGATGCGCGCCATGAACATTCTCTTTTCTATCGCAATGACGACAGGTATTCTCTCCGGCATCTGGGGTTGGGTGGCTGTCTCTTTTGGTTTATTAAGCTGGGCCGGTTTTCTCGGCTGCACCGCCTATTTCGCCTGCCCGCAGGGCGGTGTAAAAGGGCTGCTTATTTCCGCCTGTACGGTGATGAGCGGCGTGGCCTGGGCGCAGGTCATTATTCATGGCGCAGCACTGGCTCCGCATCTGAATATTCTGGGTTATCTGATGACCGGTGTGGTGGCGTTTTTAATGTGTATTCAGGCCAAAAACGTGTTGCTCTCATTTGTACCTGGAACGTTTATTGGCGCCTGCGCGACATTTGCCGGGCAGGGCGACTGGCGGCTTGTCATCCCGTCGCTGGCGGTGGGGTTAGTGTTTGGCTATGCCATGAAAAACAGCGGGCTGTGGCTGGCTTCTCGCCGCGCGCAGCCGCTGCTTAAAGAGCAAGAGAAAGCGTGACCAAAAGTCACGCCTTGCTTTTTCAGGACTCCGGCGGCACCGCCATTTCGCGGTATTTTGCCAGCACGGGGTTATGACGATCGGCGCCTTGCTGCAAATCCCACAGTCCCCGATCAATCCCGTCATTGATTAGCAAAATCACCCCTGTTTCAATCGCCGACATCAGGCAGAGCATGACCGGTTCATTGGCGGTATAACCAATTTCTCCCTCCAGTAGCCGCTGGTAGTCAATAAAGCGAAATACCCCAGCCTGTACTTCGTAGGAGAGAATGGTTTTACTGGTGTTGACCGATGAGAGAATTTCCCCGGTCGTGACATTTATCACCCGTAAATTCACCGCGATTTGATCCAGCTGATATTGTGTGTCTCCGCCGATGCCGAAATACCGTGCGCCAATGCCGCCGGATTTTACATTGCTCTCGTAGCCAATAATTGACCCTTCAATCATGATATTCGCGGCAGTCAGTGAGGGAAGCGGAACGCGATTGTTAATGGCAACCGTCCCGTTTTCTTGTGCGGCGCGAATGATTTTTCGTTCATTTAGCAAATTCTGCAAACCCTGGCGCTCCAGCGGGACAAACCAGCGTGAATCTTTCAGCGCCGTAACCAGCATTGCCGTGGCGCTTTGCGGGACAGCGGTAGAAAAGTTACTTGCCGGGTAGGGCTTAAATTGCCCGGTTTCATCCTGGATGTTATACACCGAGACGAAAATCTTCCCGCTTGGCAGCGGCAGATGCGTCAGATCCTGATAACTTTGCGCCCGCGGTAACAGCGTCGGCTTAGCGGCTTGTTTTGGCGGCGCAGTCAGGCAACCACTTAATAAACACACGGCGAATAAAATGAATAGGCGCGACATAGTTGTTGTCCTGTTAGACAGTGGCTTAAAAATCCGTTGAACCGCTTTGCAGGCCCGACACCTGAATCGTAGATGTCTTGCCGGTTTTTCTGTCGGTGATGTTTAATTGCAATTGTCCGTCTTTGTTGGAAATATCCACGATAAAATCACTGGTCACCATTCGCCCCGGTTTACCGGTATTAATATTGGTCAGTAACCCGCCCAATATTTGTGATTGTATTGCCTGGGTGAAATTATCCAGCGCGGAGGTGGTTTCCACGCCGTAATCTTTATAGCTGGGATCGGTATAAGAATTTTGTGCCTGGGCGCTATTTAATAAAAATGCACCGTTATTAGGATTCCCGCCGAAATTAGGATTACGAAACTGGAATGTCATTGTTCCCGCCCAGCATGCAGGCGCGATAAGCAACAGCGCAAGCAGGGTAAATATGCTACGCATAATAGCCTCCGGAGATTTAACGTATTTTAGAATTCATCACTTGCCATATCGCCAGCGCTAAGCAACGTCTGGTTTATTTGCAGGTGATCGATCGCTTGCTGGGTTTGCGCCAACGCGATTTCAACATTTTTCTCAAAGTCGCGGTGCGTCGGGAAAAGAAAAGTCTGGTAGACGACACTCTGATTGACGATTATCGTTATCCAGCTTCCCCAACGGGCGCTAGGTCGTTCATTAATGGTTAAATTCCCTTTCCAGTTACTTTCCCATTTGTCACTAAATGCACGATAAAAGTCGTGTCCGACAGACGATACCGTGTGATCGGCTAACAGCCCGGGAACTTCGACTTCAACAGCCGATACGTTTACGCTGGCAAACAGTAAAGCGGCGCTTGCCAGACGATACCCATAACGTTTCATGGCATTAACGCCTGAGGTTATCGTTAGCCCAGGAGACGGCTTGCGTGCGGTTTTTTACCGCTATCTTCCTGAAAAGATTATAAAGATGCGTTTTTACCGTATTTTCACTAATGAACAGCGAACGGGCTATTTCAATATTTGACGCTCCGATGCGCAGTTTATTAAGGATCTCTTTTTCGCGGTGGGTAAGCAGGGCAGATTCAGTGCTGTAGAACCGATAATTACCCGCATGCGTGATGAGATAACTCGCCAGTTTTTGTGAGAAATAGCACTCGCCACGCTGCACACCTTGTAATCCGTCGACCAACTGACTTCTGTCCTCTGATATGTAAAATACACCCGTAATATTCGGCCAGTTTTCTACATCCTGGAATGGGTAATCAAGAGGGGTATTCATCAGCAATAGTTTAATATCACCACTCTTTTGCGAAAGGATATTCTGCCATTGCTGAATCAGTTTTTTATCCGCATCAATCATGTCGAATAAGACAATGCTCAATGCGGGAATGTCATCGCGAGGTCGTTGAATATTATGGAGCTTTCCGGGCAATGAGAGCGCAAATTTTAAATGCTGCAGAAGCGCTGTTGCCTGTAATGAGGGTTTGGTTATTAATAATAAAACTGAAATAGCTGAACTATGGACTTCACTAAACATGATGAAACCCCGCGTATTTGTTTTTTGTTCATCAACTTCAACCCCCGGTTATTCACCGGGGAAACCAGATGTACTGTCGGATGCGCTATGCTGTGTTCAGGAATAAGTGATCAGCCCGTGCAAGGGAGAAATAATGCAAAGTAATGAGTGCTGCGAATTCAATCTAACGCTTGCCAACCTTAAAGCAAGTGTGAATGATGTAACAGAATGTAAAATTAAATATTGAAATGTTATTTTGATGTTCGGGTATGTTGATATACAAATGCTGAAGCAGAGCGAGTTTCAAAAGAACGTTGCGCGATAATTTATATTAAGAACAAGGACCTGACATTTGTTGGCTTCAGGTTCTCCTTATTTTGCGTATTGCTTTTGCCACGTATCCTGTGCATTGACGCTTATAGTATTGGGGTAATTATTTAAGAAAAATCATCTGATACTGAAGCTGCGGCAAGCAGGTGATAATTATGCTTCATGCTTAAGAATGATATGACTAATGAAAATCCAACTTGCTGGTGAGATATTTTCTTTTTATCCACTGCATACTCAGTTTTGCAACCAGGTATTAACAAATAAGTTTGGCGGTGACAGCATGAAGAACAAAATAGCCTTTATGATGTTAACCCTGCTAGGAATGCCGTGCCTTGTAACAGCAGCCGGATATGACCTGGCAAACCCGGAATATAATATGGCGGTTAATGAGTTGAGCCAGGCGCCTTATAATCAATCAGCCAATATTGAGCAACATGGTGCGAGTAATAATGCACATATTGATCAACGAGGGTCGAAATTATTAGGTGTTATTTCTCAAAATGGCGGAAACAATTCAGCGCAAATTAACCAGTCCGGAAGTTATAACCTTGCTTATATCGATCAGGCCGGTAGCGCCAACGATGCGAGTATTACGCAGGGGGCTTATGGTAATAGCGCGGTTATTATTCAGAAAGGCTCGGGTAACCGGGCAAATATCACGCAGTACGGTACGCAAAAAACGGCAGTAGTGGTGCAACGACAGTCGCAAATGGCTATTCGCGTTATTCAACGTTGAAAGCGTTGCGGCTTTAATCTCAATCCAACGGGGGTTTACCATGAAACTTTTCCAAGTGGCAGCATTCGCAGCGATCGTTGTTTCAGCAGGCGCATTTGCAGGCAGTGTCCCGCAGTATGGTAATGGCGGCGGTCATGGCGGTGGCAGCAATGGTCCAAATTCTGAACTGAGCATTTATCAATATGGCAGCGCCAACGCCGCCCTTGCTCTGCAAAGCGATGCACGTGAGTCTGACCTGACCATTCATCAGTATGGTTCCGCTAACGCCGCCGACGTGGGCCAGGGTTCTGATGCCAGCTCTATCGATCTGGTGCAGAACGGGGCACAAAACAATGCCACTATTGATCAGTGGAATAGCCGCAACTCTGATATTTCTGTGAGCCAGTACGGTGTCGCTAACGGTGCACTGGTTAACCAGACTGCATCGGGTTCAAGTGTTACTGTCCAGCAAACTGGTTACGGTAACCACGCTACCGCGAATCAGTACTGATCCCCCCGGCAGGAAAAAACAGGGCTGCGGCCCTGTTTTTTCTGGAGGCGCTATGCACACCTTATTATTGCTGGCGGCGTTATCCAGCCAGATCACGTTCGATACCACCCGCGATGGCGACAATTACACCATTACCCCGCTGGTGCAGGTTACACAGGATTGTGTTTGCCAGGTGCAGATTATTACCGAGCGTGAAGGCGCTGCGGGTGTGAGCCAAAGCCGGCAACGAAACACAATGACGCTCCCGGCGAATCAAACGACGGCGCTGTCGCGTATTCGCTTGAATATTTCCCCGCACGATAACGTCAAAATTATCGTCACGGTGTCCGATGGTCAGTCTCTCCATTTAGCCCAGCAGTGGCCAGCCGAATAATAATTTTAATAATCCTATCAGCGACAAACACATTCCCCATCTGAATGCTAATTTTAATTAAGGAACGCGCTAATGGTGCCGATATGTAGCTTATCAAGAGGCCGAAGCTCAACCGTCAGGGATGAGTGACTTACGAGGTGTTTATGCGTCTGTTTCAAGCGTTCGTGTTCCCTGTTGCCTGCTTTTGCATGATGTCATTTGCCAGTGCGGAAACCCGGCTGGCGGGAGGGAAGATCCATTTTCGTGGTGCCATCGTTGAAGGCGGCTGCGAAACGCACACGCAGAACCAAAATCTGCTGCTCTCCTGTGTGCAAAACAATAAAATGCAGACCCGGCAAATTCAGGTCTCCGATGTAACCGGACAATCACTCTCTTCGCAAGTTGCGCAAGTCCAGATGCGTTATCTCGATGCGCAGCGATCCCGCGCCGTGGTTACCATCATCTATAACTGATGATTTTGAACATGTTGCCCTTGCTATTTCCGGATACACTTAACGGTGTTAACGGGTTACTGGCCGGATAGGGGGCAAAAATGCAACCACGTATGCAGGTGCTTCAGGGGGATATCACTACGTTTGAAGTGGATGTGATTGTGAATGCAGCAAACTCATCATTGCTTGGCGGCGGCGGTGTGGATGGCGCGATTCATCGTGCCGCCGGGCCGGCTTTGCTCGATGCGTGCCGACAGGTGCGACAGCAGCAGGGAGAGTGTCCGCCTGGCCATGCGGTGATTACGGCGGCGGGAAATCTAAAGGCAAAAGCGGTTATCCATACGGTTGGACCGGTATGGCGTGGCGGAGAAGAGAATGAAGCGCGCTTGCTGGAGGATGCATACCGCAATAGCCTTCAACTGGCGGAAGCCAATAGTTACACCAGCATTGCTTTTCCCGCGATCAGTACCGGCGTGTATGGTTACCCAAAAGCCGCGGCGGCGGAAATCGCCGTTAATACTGTCGCTACCCACCTCATACGTCGGCCTCAACTCCAGCAGGTGATTTTTGTTTGTTTCGATGACGAAATGACGCAGCTTTATCAGCGCTTACTGACTCAGCACATTCAATAAGGCGCGGCTGCTCTGCGGGCAGGGCAGCCGGAAACGTTATCTGGCGTGAGCATGACGCTTCGCGTCGTTGTGCTGCGGCTTGCCGGAAAAAAGAAAGCGTAGCAGCGGAATGCGCAGATGGATTTCATACAGCAGCACCGCAATGCCAATGACGAAGACCAGCCCGGTAAGAAAACCGAGGAGGTTGGACTGGATATGCGGTGTGATCCACGCCCCAAATAGCAATGTCAGTGGATGGTGAACCAGATAGATAAACAGGGATGCGTTCACGAAATAACTGACGCGCGCTGACTGGAAGTTCAGCATCTTGTGGCCCAATGAAAAGACCACATTGACCATCCACAGGCCCAGCAGCATGGTGATAACCGCCTCGGTTTCGTACATCCAGCCCTCGCCACTGCCATAACGCTGGTTAAGCAAATAAGCACCAAAGGCCAGCGCCGAGCCGAGCATGCACCACGGCGAAGGCGTGGTAAAGAGTGACTTCAGGCGCGAGTTAATAAATATCAGCGCGCCGAGAATGAAGAACGGAATGTAGAACAACGTCTGCATGACCGCAAAATTAAACAGCGCGTCACGCAATATATCCGGATAGATCATCAACACCATTCGACGGAACGCCGCCCAGGCGATACCTAACAGCAGGAACCAAAGCGACAGTTTCGCCAGCGAAATATTGCCAGCCATCCGGTTAGCGCTATTTTTAAGTTTTTTAAACAGCACCATGCTGACGGTTGTTAATACTACAAGGACTAATAAAAACCATAAATGGGAGATGAGTTCCCATGACAGTGTGTTGAATTTGTCATAAGTCGATAGGGTGTGCCATTCGGCTGTTTTATCTTTCACATATTGCAACATAATAAATTGCGGCAGCGTCAGCAGTGGGATCGCGGTGAGCATTGGGATGCCGACACGCTCAACACGCAGCTTCCACCAACGCTTAAGCGGGTAGCGCAAATACAACATGTATGAAAAGTAACCGGAAATAACAAAAAACACCTGCATACGGAACGCATGGATGGCGTCATTGAACAGCGTTAGCCACCATGAAGGGTAGGCGCTGTTTACGTGCCACATATGGCTGGAGTAGATCAGCGAAATATGAAATGGGATCCCAAGCAGCATCAACCAGGCGCGTATGGAATCAAGGAAATATTCTCGTTGTGCGGGGGTTTTAGTCATATCACTCCGTACATTCTCAGACTTTTCGTCTTATCCATAAGACAAATAATGATTACATTCGCAACCAACCCTACACTATGACCGATAACCTGTCTCCAGGATAAGCCTGCAAAACGATAAAGGGTTAGTTTCATTTGCTTATTCATTGAGCCTGCATGGAGAACAATGCGGGGATTCAGTTGTCGGATTGCCTGAGTTTCCATTAAAATGGATCGGATCGATTTAAGCACACAAAGGGGGAAGTGCTTAGTTATTATGAAACCTAAATTACGAATGATGAAAATGCGTTGGGTAGGTGCTGCTGTTCTGTTGTCACTTTATACGTCATCAGGCTGGGCCTTTTCTATTGATGATGTCGCAAAACAGGCACAATCACTGGCCGGTAAAGGCTACGAAGCACCCAAGACCAATTTGCCCTCTGTGTTCCGTGAGATGAAATACGCGGACTATCAGCAGATCCAGTTTAACCACGACAAAGCCTACTGGAACGCGATCAACACCCCATTTAAGCTTGAGTTTTATCACCAGGGTATGTACTTCGACACGCCAGTGACCATCAACGAAGTGACGACCACTGCCGTACGTAAGATCAAATATAGCCCGGATTACTTCAATTTCGGCAACGTCCAGCACGATAAAGACACGGTCAAAGACCTCGGTTTCGCCGGTTTCAAAGTTCTGTACCCCATCAATAATAAAGATAAAAACGATGAAATCGTCAGCATGCTGGGCGCAAGCTACTTCCGTGTGATTGGTGCAGGGCAGGTATACGGTCTTTCCGCCCGCGGTCTTGCCATTGACACTGCGCTGCCCTCTGGCGAAGAGTTTCCGCGTTTTCGTGAGTTCTGGATTGAGCGTCCAAAACCGACTGACAAACGCCTGACCATTTACGCGCTGCTGGATTCACCGCGTGCAACAGGCGCATACCGTTTTGTGATCATTCCAGGCCGCGACACCGTGGTAGATGTGCAGTCCAAAGTTTACCTGCGCGATAAAGTGGGCAAACTCGGTGTTGCGCCGCTGACCAGTATGTTCCTGTTTGGGCCGACGCAACCCTCTCCAGCAACCAACTATCGCCCGGAATTGCATGATTCTAACGGGTTATCGATGCTTGCAGGCAACGGCGAGTGGATTTGGCGTCCGCTGAATAACCCGAAACATCTTGCTGTGAGCAGCTATGCGATGGAAAACCCGCAGGGCTTTGGTCTGCTGCAGCGTGGTCGTCAGTTCTCCCGTTTTGAAGATATCGATGACCGCTATGATCTGCGTCCGAGCGCGTGGGTAACGCCGAAAGGCGAGTGGGGCAAAGGCAAAGTTGAACTGGTCGAAATTCCGACCAATGACGAAACTAACGATAACATTGTCGCTTACTGGACCCCGGATCAACTGCCGGATCCAGGTAAAGAGATGAACTTCAAATACACCATCACCTTTAGCCGTGACGAAGACAAGCTGCATGCGCCAGACAATGCGTGGGTACTGCAGACGCGTCGCTCCACAGGGGATGTGAAACAGTCAAACCTTATCCGTCAACCTGACGGAACTATCGCGTTTGTGGTGGATTTCACCGGCCAGGATATGAAAAAGCTGCCGAAGGATACCCCTGTAACCGCGCAAGCCAGCATTGGCGATAACGGTGAGATTGTGGAAAACACCGTTCGCTATAATCCGGTTACGCAAGGTTGGCGTTTGATGTTGCGCGTGAAAGTAAAAGATCCGAAGAAAACTACGGATATGCGCGCGGCGCTGGTCAACGCCGACCAGAACCTGAGTGAAACCTGGAGCTATCAGCTACCTGCCAATGAATAAGACAACTGAGTATATCGACATGCTGCCGCTTTCCGCCTCGGAAAAAGCGGCGCTGCCGACAGAGAGCATTCGCAGCGTGCATGAAGCGCTGGATAAAGAGCATACGAGCTGGACGCGTGAAGATGATACGCCGCTGGGTTCTGTTACCGCACGTCTGGAACATAGCTGGCCGGATTCGCTCGCCGAAGGGCAATTAATCAAAGACGATGAAGGGCGCGCGCAGCTTCAGGCCATGCCGAAAGCCAAACGCTCTTCGATGTTCCCCGACCCGTGGCGCACCAACCCGATTGGTCGTTTTTGGGATCGTCTGCGCGGGCGCGAAGTTGCGCCGCGTTACCTTGCGCGTTTGACCAAAGAGGAGCAGGCGCACGAGCAGAAATGGCGTACCGTTGGTTCTATCCGCCGCTATATCTTGCTGGTGCTGACGCTGGCGCAAACCGTCGTCGCCACATGGTATATGAAAACTATTCTGCCATATCAGGGCTGGGCGCTGATCAACCCAACGGATATGGCGGGCCAGGATCTGTGGGTTTCCGTTATGCAGCTTCTGCCATATGTGCTGCAAACCGGTATCTTGATCCTCTTCGCGGTGCTGTTCTGCTGGGTTTCTGCCGGGTTCTGGACGGCGTTGATGGGCTTTCTGCAACTATTGATTGGCCGCGATAAATACAGCATTTCGGCCTCGACGGTGGGCGATGAACCGCTAAACCCGGAGCATCGCACGGCGCTGATTATGCCTATCTGCAATGAAGACGTGGATCGCGTGTTCGCAGGCTTGCGTGCAACCTGGGAATCCGTGAAAGCCACCGGCAACGCAGCGCATTTCGATGTCTATATTCTGAGCGACAGCTACAACCCCGATATCTGCGTAGCCGAGCAGAAAGCGTGGATGGAGCTGATTGCGGAAGTGCAGGGCGAAGGGCAGATTTTCTACCGCCGCCGCCGCCGCCGTGTAAAACGCAAAAGCGGTAATATCGATGACTTCTGCCGTCGCTGGGGCAGCCAGTACAGCTACATGGTAGTGCTGGATGCGGACTCCGTGATGAGCGGTGAGTGTCTGACCGGGCTGGTACGTCTGATGGAAGCGAACCCGAATGCCGGGATCATCCAGTCGTCACCAAAAGCATCCGGGATGGATACGCTCTATGCGCGCTGTCAGCAGTTTGCAACCCGCGTTTACGGGCCGTTGTTCACTGCGGGCTTGCACTTCTGGCAGTTGGGTGAATCCCACTACTGGGGCCATAACGCGATTATTCGCGTGAAACCGTTTATTGAGCACTGTGCGCTGGCGCCGCTGCCGGGTG
Organism: Kosakonia pseudosacchari; assembly: GCF_900184035.1. Lineage (GTDB taxonomy): Bacteria > Pseudomonadota > Gammaproteobacteria > Enterobacterales > Enterobacteriaceae > Kosakonia > Kosakonia pseudosacchari. Next base: position 790,379 of record NZ_FXWP01000009.1, on the reverse strand, counting down.
AAGGCTCGTTTGCCGGTTCGATTCTGTCCCACGACTTTGTCGAAGCCGCGCTGATGCGCCGTGCCGGTTGGGGGGTGTGGATCGCTTACGATCTGCCGGGCTCATATGAAGAGCTGCCGCCGAACCTGCTCGACGAGCTGAAACGCGACCGCCGCTGGTGCCATGGCAACCTGATGAACTTCCGCTTGTTCCTGGTTAAAGGTATGCACCCGGTTCACCGCGCCGTGTTCCTCACTGGCGTAATGTCCTACCTTTCTGCACCGCTGTGGTTTATGTTCCTTGCGCTTTCCACGGCCTTGCAGGTCGTGCATGCGCTGACGGAGCCGCAATACTTCCTGCAGCCGCGCCAGCTGTTCCCGGTGTGGCCGCAGTGGCGTCCGGAGCTGGCAATCGCGCTTTTCGCTTCGACAATGGTACTGCTGTTCCTGCCGAAGCTGCTGAGTATCATCCTGGTGTGGTGCAAAGGGCCGAAAGAGTATGGCGGGTTCATTCGCGTAACGATTTCCCTGCTGCTGGAAGTGCTGTTCTCAGTGCTGCTTGCGCCGGTGCGTATGCTATTCCACACCGTGTTTGTGGTCAGCGCGTTCCTTGGCTGGGAAGTGGTATGGAATTCGCCGCAGCGTGACGATGACTCAACGCCGTGGGGTGAAGCCTTTATGCGTCACGGTTCTCAGCTGCTGCTGGGGCTGGTGTGGGCAGTCGGGATGGCGTGGCTTGATCTCCGCTTCCTGTTCTGGCTGGCACCGATTGTCTTCTCGCTGATCCTGTCACCGTTTGTGTCGGTTATCTCCAGCCGGTCTACTGTCGGTCTGCGCACCAAACGCTGGAAACTGTTCCTGATCCCGGAAGAGTATTCTCCGCCGCAGGTACTGGTGAATACGGATAAATACCTGGAGCTGAACCGCTCGCGCAGCCTGGATGATGGCTTTATGCATGCGGTGTTTAACCCGTCATTCAACGCGCTGGCAACGGCGATGGCAACGGCTCGCCACCGTGCAAGCCACGTGCTGGAAATTGCCCGCGATCGTCATGTAGAGCAGGCGTTAAACGAAACACCAGAGAAGCTGAATCGCGATCGCCGCCTGGTGTTGCTGAGCGACCCGGTCACGCTGGCGCGGATGCATTATCGCTTGTGGGCGGCCCCTGAGAAATATCTCTCATGGGCGAGCTACTATGAAACGCTGAAGCTTAACCCACTGGCGTTAAAGGCAAAGTAAGCCGACATTAAGGAAAATACCGGCCCAGGAGCCGGTATTTTTTTGTCTGATATAAATAAGAAGAGGTTGCCTGTGAGAGTGATTCTGGTAGTCGTCATGGCGTGCCTGCTAAGTGGTTGCGGTAGCATCGTCAGCCGGACAATTCCCGGTCAGGGACACGGTAATCAGTATTATCCCGGCGTTAAATGGGATGTCCGCGACTCCGCGTGGCGCTACATTACCGTGCTTGATCTCCCCTTTTCACTGGTGTTTGACACCCTTTTATTACCGCTGGATGCCAATCACGGCCCTTACGAGTAATCAGCGCTCATCCCACTCATCAGCGGCTGTCTGTCCCTCTTCGGTATCAAGAGGCGGCTCCAGCTGGAATTCGCCTTCGTCCCATTCGTGCAGCGTATTCTCTTCCTGCCACTCCTGGCTTATCTCAATTTCATCGAAATCGCCGTCAAAGACACTTTGTGCGGCTTCACCGCTTAAAAGAGGCAGACATTCGCCTGGCTCTTCTTCATCCGCAAAAAACTCAGCGCGCCACGCGATATCGCCATCCTGAAGAACATACTTTTGCACATTGAATTGCTGCACGCTGATTTCTTCTTCATCAAGATCCGGGTTGTCGGCAATAAATAATTCCCGCGCGGCATCAATTGCTTCCGACAGTGTTGAGTAATACTCCAGTTCAGTTTCGGCCATATCATCGCTCCTGAGATAACAGTAAAAAAGGTATGCACAAACCTATAGACGCTGGCTTTGCGAGCGTCAAATTTGTAAGAAATGAATCAGCGATTTCATGACATAACGAGAAAGGCGTAGTGCTTAATAACGCTACGCCTGCGGGAGCGGTGGCCGAACGTCTTATGTTTAACGTGGTGCAAGATAAATATCATCAGCCACGCCAGTTAGCCCGCTTGTCGGCTTTGAGTAATCCGGGAATATGCGCGAAACAGCATCGCATTTTTGCACGCGGGTAGCGTGAATTTAACGCAGATATCTGTTGTATCGGCCGCGCGATCGCGCTTTGTGGGTTACTCCTGGCGTTGAACGCTGCGGGTCTCCTCAGTTCTCGCCCGGCGGGCAGGACGCTGTAAACTGTACCATGAATAAATGGCATTAAACAGAACGACACCCGCCGTCACGCAAAACACCGCGCGAAAACCGTAGCTTGCCGAGACCGCCGCGCCCATCAGCGGACCGGTAACATTACCGATATCGCGAAATGACTGGTTGTAACTGAATATCCGTCCGGCAATTTGCGTGGTGGAGTTATAGACCAGCAAGGTTTGCACCGCAGGAAGCAACGCACCGTCTGCAGCACCAAGCAGGAAGCGCAAAATGGCCAGTTGCCAGGGAGTGTGCACCAGTGACATTGGCAGCAGGAGCAAGACGGAGATTATCAATGCCGCGACGAGGATTTTCTCCGGGCCGATTTTATCGCCCAATTTGCCCAGCCGAGGTGCGCTAAGCAGTGCCGCGACGCCAGGCACGGAGGCAATCATGCCGCTGATAAAGGCAATATTGCTGACGTTTCCGGCAAGATCGCGCACATAGAGTGTCAGAATCGGCGCAATAGAGCCCGTCGCTACCTGGATAATCATGGTCGTTATGAACAGGCTCAACACCAGTTTGGGGCTTTTTAGCGAGGCGAAAACCTCTTTGAAGTGCAACATCTCGCGTTTTGCCACCGGGGTGAAATTTTCGCGGATGCAAAGTAGGGTGAGCAGAAAACAGATAAAAAGCACAGAGGCGGTAATAAAAAAGACCATCCGCAAGCCCCAGGTATCGGCCAGCAAACCACCGGCCAGCGGGCCAAGCAGCGCGCCGCTAACACCTCCCGTCGAGAGCGTACCCAGCGCCCAGCCGCTTTTGTTGCGCGGCATTTGCGTGGCGATCAAGGCATTCGCGTTGGGGATAAAACCGCCCAGCAAACCGAGCAGCGCTCGCAGAACAAGGAGCTGCCAGACATGCTGTGCGATCCCCATTAACGCCATCACAATCGCCATGCCGAGAGCGGAACGCAGTAGCATGATTTTCCGCCCTTTTCGGTCGGCAAGACCGCCCCAGAAGGGAGAAGCGATGGCAGAGAAGAGGAAGGTGATACTAAAGACTAAACCGGACCACATATTGAGCGCGCCGGGATCGGTGATGCCAAGCTGTTCGACATAGAGGGGGATAAACGGCATCACCAGGCTAAACGCCGCGCCGGTGAGAAAACAGCCAAACCAGGCAACGGTGAGATTACGCTTCCAGTTTATTGGGGCATCAGAGAGAGACATAACCGTCCATAACAGCACACATTAATTATACTCGATAGTAAGCATGCTAATTATGCGCTCAGGTTATGATTGCCGCAATGCGCTGGCGCAGGTTTGTATGACAAAAAAAGAGCCCGCATTTGCGGACTCTTTATCGATTCAGTAGCGAGAGGGGACGCCTTCCGGGCGCGTTTTGAAACGGCGATGCAGCCACATATATTGCTCTGGTGCCATCATAATGCAGCGTTCAACCACTTTATTCATCCATGCTGCGGTGGTTTCTGCGTCATCGAGTGGAGGGGAACATTCCGGCTCGAGAATAATCAGTTCGTATCCTTTGCCGCCCGGTTTACGGCGTGGAACAAAAGGTACGATACAGGCCTGGGACATGCGGGCCAGCATCCAGGTTCCGGACGTGGATGCCGCATCTTTAACGGCAAAGAAAGGGACGAAAACGCTGGCGCGCGGGCCGTAGTCATGATCGGGCGCGTACCAGACGACATCACCCGCTTTCAGGGCGCGGATCATACCTTTGAGATCTTTACGGTCGATCATGCTTTTATTGGAACGCATGCGACCCCAGGTTTGCAGCAGGTCAATAACCGGATTGTCATTCGGGCGATAAACACCAATACCAGGCTCGTTCAGACCAAACATGCGGGCACCAATTTCCAGCGTCAAAAAATGTACGCCGATCAGCAAAATTCCTCGCCCTTGCGCCTGTACATTCCTGACATGTTCAAAATCGATAACCTCCATCCAGCGTGACATCCGGCGATCGGACCAGAACCAGGCCATGCCGGTTTCCATCAAACCCATTCCGACCGATTCAAAATTTTTCGCGACCATTTTCTGGCGCTCTGTTTCGCTCATGTGCGGAAAGCAGAGTTCAAGGTTGCGCTGCGCAATACGCACACGACGTTTCATCAAGCACTGTGCCAGGTGGCCAATGCCACAGCCGAGGCGGTAAATCACGGGGTAGGGGAGTTGAACAACTAACCACAACATGCCGACCCCGAACCAGAGAGCCCAGTAGCGCGGGTGCAGCAGCGATGCCGAAAATTTGGGTAAATGCGTCATGACTGTCCTGTTTGAAGCAACAATTCCCTGTATTCTCGCATTTTTTCGGAATTAACCAAAACCATGGCGCACAGAATGCCTGTTTTGTCAGGAATTGTTGCGTCGTAATCATTAGAATGAGAAAAAATGTAGCGCAAAATGTGTGGATGTAAATTATCAGTATTTGCTTTATGATGCCGCCGTTTTTTCACCCCTAACTTTGCAGGACACGTACACCATGCCAGTGTTACACAACCGCATCTCTAATGATGAGCTGAAGGCGCGAATGCTCGCGGAAACGGAACCGCGCGTGACCGTCTCGTTCTATAAATATTTCTCGATTATTAACCCGCAAGCCACGCGCGACGCGCTTTATCAGACGCTTAGCCAACTGAATGTATTTGGCCGCATTTACCTTGCTCATGAAGGTATCAATGCGCAAATCAGCGTGCCACAGAGCAAATTCGACGCCTTTCGCCAGGCGCTTTATGCATTCGATCCGGCGCTTGACGGCCTGCGTTTAAATATCGCGATTGATGATGACGGTAAATCCTTCTGGGTGCTGCGCATGAAAGTTCGCGACAGGATTGTTGCCGACGGTATTGAAGATGAGAGTTTTGACGCCAGCGATGTGGGGGATTATCTGAAAGCGGCGGAAGTGAACGCCATGCTCGACGATCCTGATGCGGTTTTCATTGATATGCGTAATCACTACGAATATGAAGTCGGGCATTTCGCCGGTGCGCTGGAGATCCCGGCGGATACGTTCCGCGAGCAGTTACCGAAAGCGGTCGAAATGATGCAGGAACATAAAGATAAGAAAATCGTTATGTACTGCACCGGCGGTATCCGCTGCGAGAAAGCGAGCGCCTGGATGAAGCATAACGGCTTCAATAAAGTGTGGCATATCGAAGGCGGCATTATCGAATATGCGCGCCGCGCACGCGAACAGGGCTTACCGGTACGTTTTATCGGCAAAAACTTTGTGTTTGACGAGCGTATGGGCGAGCGCATTTCTGATGACGTTATTGCCCACTGCCACCAGTGCGGCACGCCCTGCGATTCCCATACCAACTGTCGTAATGACGGCTGCCATTTGCTGTTTATTCAGTGTCCGGCCTGTGCTGAGAAATTTAACGGTTGCTGCAGTGAGCTGTGTAAAGAAGAGAGCGCACTACCGGAAGAAGAGCAGCGTAAACGTCGCGCCGGTCGGGAGAATGGCAACAAAATCTTTAACAAATCCCGTGGTCGCCTGAATACCAAACTGGGCATTCCGGATCCGGAATAAAAGCTGAGGAGAGGGCTGCCCCTCTCCCGTAATCTTACTTCTGACGCACGCCTTCCACGGAAATAATCAGTTCAACGTCCTGCGACGCCGGGCCCAGATCGGTGGTGATATTAAAATCTTTCAGCTTAATTTTGCCGGAAGCTTCAAAGCCTGCGCGCACGCCGCCCCACGGATCGTTGCCCTGACCCATCAGTTTCGCCGCCAGCACCACCGGTTTGGTTACGCCATTCAGCGTCAGGTTGCCGGTGATATCCAGCCCGTCACCCGCTTTTTTCACCTCTGTTGAGGTAAAGGTTGCCTGCGGGAATTTCGCCACATTCAGGAACTCAGCACTGCGCAAGTGTTTATCACGCTCTGCATGGTTGGTATCGACACTGTTAGTGTTAATGGTTACGTTGACTTTGTCAGAGGCCGGGTTGGCTTCGTCGAAGCTAAACGTCCCGCCGAAATCTTTAAACGTGCCATAGAGCCAGCTATAACCGAGGTGCTGGATACGGAAATTAACGAAGGCGTGTTGACCCTCTTTATCAATTTTGTAGTCTGCAGCGATAGCAGAACCCGTAGTAAACAGCAGCGAAGCGAGAGCGAGTCCCGGCAGGATTTTCTTCATATTATGCTCCAGAGTCAGGCGACGATTTTCCCAGCATGCGCTTGAGAGTGACGTCTTTATCGATGAAATGGTGTTTAACGGCGGCAAGGCCATGTAAAACGGACAGCACGACTACACTCCATGCCAGCCAGAGGTGAATACTTCCTGCCAGGTCGGCTTGCGAACCGGCATCGGCAAGCGTTGCGGGTATCTCGAACAGCCCGAAAACGCTGATGGGTTTACCGTCGGCTGTGGAGATCAAATAGCCGCTGAAAAGAATGCCGAACAACAGCAAATAGAGCGCGATATGGACGAAGACAGCGCTGATATGCGTCAGCCGTGAATAACTGGCAAGCGGCTTCGGCGGAGGGGAAAGAAAACGCCAGACTACCCGGAACACGAGGCCAAGCATGAGCAAAATGCCGATGCTCTTATGTAGCTCAGGCGCTTTATGATACCAACCGTCGTAATAGCTCAGCGTCACCATCCACAGACCCAACGCGAACATACCATAAACCACAATGGCCACCAGCCAGTGCAGAACAATGGAAACGGCGCCGTAGCGCTCAGGTGAATTGCGAAATGGCATAATTGTTAATCGTGGTTAATAACTGGTTAAATTAAAATGGCGGGAGAGAAACAATATTGCAACTCAAAATTACGATTTTGAATTGTTATTTTTTCTATATCATCTTTTTTGAATGACTTTGCTAAATAATATTCAGAACATTAGGTTGATTGTAGGGGTAAGTCATGAATTTATTAAGCTTTTGTTGCGATAGCGATGTTTAAATATTCTGTCCTGAAAATATATTTTTATAAAGCTATGTCAGTTTTTGTCAGTGTTTTTCAGGGCGCCCATACGATATAGATAATATCGATCAGTGCGATAAGTAGCCACAGCGCAATATAAAGCATCAAATGTTCACGTACGTTATTTATTAAGAAATGAAACAGACGGCGCATATTCTCTCCGCAAAGCTGCATTAAGCGGCCCCGAATGAGGCCGTGGAAGGTTTACCCGGCAAAGCGGGAAAGTGAGAAAGGTTGTAAATCAAACTTCGAGCTTTTGCCGTGGGCAAATTCACAGGCAATTTCACCCAGCACTGGCGCAAATTTAAAACCGTGTCCGCTCAGGCCTGTGACAATCAGTGTGTCCGGGAAGCCCGGCAGCGTATCAATAATAAAGTCTTCATCAGGAGAGTTATCGTAGGTGCAGGATGCACCGTACAAACATCCACCGATGCCTGGCAGAAACTGGCGCAGAAAAGCGAAACATTCGGAACCATCTCCCGGTTCTTCACCAAACGGCTTACGCTGCTGCGCTTCGCTGATAAGCTGCCCGCCGTTGTGACGGCCGATTTTTAATTCATTATCTTCCGCCGGAAAGCCGTAATACTGGTCGCCATTGGGCATTTCGCCAGTAAACGCCGGAAATTTGTTCTTGGTGCTGTAGCGACCATCGGCCTGGAACCATGCAAAAACTTTGCGCACCGGTTGTATCGGGAGCTCAGGCAGCAGTTTTTGCACCCATGTTCCCGCGCTGACAAGCACTTTTTTACCGTGGAATATCCCTTCCTGGGTATCGATGCTGATGCCGTCATCATGATGATGCAGCGCGGTGACCGGGCAATTGAACAGCTGAGCGCAGCCCGCCTCTTTGGCAAGACGGATCCAGGTTTTTACCGCCTGTTCGCTACGCAGTACACCGGAGTCGGTTTCAAACAGGCCGATGTAATTGTCGGGTACGCGGATTTCTGGCCAGCGCGCCATCAGTGACGGGGCATCGAGTTTTTCGACGGCCAGCTGCCACTGCGCTGCGCTTTGCGCGACGTTAACCAAAAAAGCGGAATCCGCCGGGCCGATATTGACAACGCCTGTGCGGTCAAACACCGCTTCGCCACTTTCAGCCGCCAGTTGCTCCCACAACTGTTGCGCACGCAGCACCAGCGGAACATATTTTTCGCCTTCGCCGTAAGCGTGGCGCATTAAACGCGTATCACCGTGGTGGCTGCCTTCCTGATGGGGCGGCAGGTGAGCATCGGTCATCAGCACATTCAGCCCGCTTAGCGTGGCGTAATAGCCTGCCGCTGCGCCGACAGAGCCGCTGCCAATAATAATGAGATCGTATTTCATGGTGGTGTTCTCCAGGCAAATGCGTGTTCAGGAGGGTAATTAACCTGGGAACGTTATACAAGGACAGAAATAAGAAAGGCACCACAAGGGTGCCTGTTGAGTCTATATAGCGCATTATCACTAATGCCTGCGATACTCATCTTCCTGGTAGTCGCCCGATTCAATCTTGGCAATGCCCGCTTCGAGTATCGAAATAAACTGGCGGGCAACATCGGTCGTTAACCACAACGTCTGGCCGACTTCGGTCTCTTCCTGAGCGGCTCTGTTTGGGGTCTGGTAGTGCAACCGGAGCATCAGTGCGTCGTAGCTATCCACGGTGCTGATGTCCCATCCGACCAGTGGATGGGTCTGGATGACTTCATTATTCTTTACCATCATAACCCCCTTTATTGGCGTGTTTAATTAGACAACGACTCTTGAGGTTCAATGCGTGTTTTTTTTGAAGCTTTTTCAGTATACCAACAAGTGGGGGAGTAGATCGAATAATTAAACACTCTGCAACATGTTTTTTCGACCGTTAGATTTTTTTGAATAAGAAAACGGGCTCTTAACCATATATTTTTATTAAAAAAGCGCTGCACCAGGATTGCGCTTAAAAAAACAACAAAAAAAGCCGGGGCGACCCGGCAATAAGCACAAACTTAAAGAAAAATTAGTCGGTGATAAACCAGTCGTCGGCGCTTTCCCAGGTTTCCTGCAAAATTTCAGTTATGCGATCTTTATCTTCTTTTGCGCCGCCCAAAACCGAAAGATTATTTGCTGCGGCGTAGCGAACCGTAATTTTGTTTTCGCGATCGGGGTAACAATTGTTCAGACGACGAGATAACTCGCCCGCCAGCGCATCAACAGCGCCAGGCGGTAAGGGTGTGGTTTTGGCGATAGTCACTTCAATGCGCATAATAGCCCCCTGTGTAATTTACTGTATGTTTATACAGTTAAGCGAAAACTATTACAACAGGGAGCGGTAATTTTTTTATTTATTGCTTAATGCGCCAGCGCACGGTTTCACCTGCGAGGAACGGCACCAGCGAATCTTCCGGCAGCGCAATCGCCTCTGGCACCAGGCTCTCTTCACGCACCAGCTCAACAAACGTTTCGTTCACCGGTAAGCCATAGAATCGCGGTCCGTTGACCGAACTGAACGCTTCAAAATGCTGGAGAGCATTCATCTCTTCAAATACGGTTGCATAACTGCCAAGTGCGGTGGGGGCATTGAAACAACCGGCGCAGCCGCAACTGGCCTCTTTACGATGACGCGCATGCGGCGCGGAGTCCGTACCGAGAAACGCGCGACTAAAACCGCTGGCAACCAGCTCGCGCAGCGCCTGCTGGTGAACATTGCGCTTCAGGATCGGCAGGCAGTACAAGTGAGGGCGTACACCACCGACCAGCATATGATTACGGTTAAACATCAAGTGCTGGGGCGTGATAGTCGCGGCCAGCAGCTCGTTGCCTTCGCGCACATAGTCTGCGGCATCTTTGGTCGTAATATGCTCAAACACCACTTTCAGCCCCGGCAGACGCTGGCGCAGCGGTTCCATGACCGTTTCGATAAATCGCGCTTCTCGATCGAAAATATCGATATCTGCGTGCGTCACTTCACCATGCACCAGCAGCGGCATGCCCAGTTTTTCCATTCGTTCCAGTACCGGCATAATCGCATCAATGCTGGTAACACCATGGCTGGAGTTGGTCGTGGCATTCGCCGGGTAGAGTTTCGCTGCCGTAAATACCCGCTCGTTAAAACCGCGTTCGACTTCATCGGCGTTCAGGCTGTCGGTCAGGTAGCAGGTCATTAATGGCGTAAAATCATGCCCGGCGGGCACGGCGTCAAGAATACGCTGGCGGTAGGCGATAGCCGCATCCACGGTGGTGACAGGGGGAGCAAGGTTCGGCATGACAATGGCGCGGGCGTAAGTTTCGCTGGTCCACGGCACCACGGTTTTTAGCATTTCGCCATCACGTAAATGGACATGCCAGTCGTCAGGACGGCGGATTTTCAAAACCTGGGGTTGGGTCATTGGAGTGCTCCGGCTGGTGAGAAACAGGTGTTTTTTGCCGGGCACTAAGAATAAGCGGAAACGTTTTCGTTTGCATCCTTTTCCTGAAAAAAAGGCGCTCACGGCGCCCTGTTATTTAGTCAGTGAGGGGGATGATAATTTCACCCGGTTTCACCTCAATCCCTTTGGCATATTTTTTCGCCAGCGCCTCGCCTTTGCTGCTGTCTTCTTTCAGCACATAAGCAGGGCGTTGGTTAAAGTAGTTGCGTAGCGATTGATTTAGATAGGGCATCAGTGTTTGTAACACAGTCTGCATTTTTTCCGGCGTCACGGTGGCGTTAACCACTTCCATCTCTTGCAGGTAAATCGCGCCTTTTTCTTTATCAAACACCGGCAACGCTTTGAGTTTCAATTTGATGATGGCTTTCTGGTTGCCAAATAGCGAGGTCATATCCAGATTCGCATCGCCGGTCAGCGTGATTTTATTGGGTTCTTCACGACCGATTTCACTGGCCAGATTATTCAGCACAATATGGGCGTCGGCAACGCCAGGCACGCCGATGTCTTTGGCGAAGTCATTACGCTTTTGTAGCGCCTGGTTAATCTCCTGTTCGCTGATCGAATATTGGGTCAGTTGATTGCACCCCACCAGCACGCCGCTCAACAGTAGTGCTGCGGCAAAAATGATTCTCTTCATGAATTCCTCAACGTGATCGCCATGCTACGACGCAGGGGCGTAGCATGCGACACACGTTCAATAAAGGCCAGCGGAAAAAGCTGAAAGGCGTGACGGAAGCGGGCACGCTTCCGTCACAGGCGGTTAAATAGCCATCGATGACAGCACGTTAATTTGTGTCTGTTTCGCCATGTTGTCACGGTATGCTGCAACCCGGCTGGGCCAGTTGATACCGCTCACGATTGTCAGGTTACGCAGCAACGGGAAGAGATGAATATCATCATCGGAGAGTTCTCCGTTCACCGCGTTGGGCTGCACGATTAATTTATCCAGTGTGCGTAAATCGTCGCTGATATTTTTCGCCAGCCCCGCAGAGTGGGCGAGGTGCTCGGCAAAACTACCCATCGCCGCCTCCTTTTTGGCAACAAAATAGGCCCGCGCCTGCGGCGTGGAAAATTCATCAAACGCCGATTTCGCGAAGCGCGGGATCAACAGCTTATTAACGTAGCCATTCACCTTACGCAGCCACTCTTCCACTTTCGGGTTTTGTTTCCCGGTTAGTAGCGGTTTGCCGTCGAGCTTATCGACATAATGCACAATGTCCATGCTCTCCGGCAGATAACGGCTATCGTCTTTTTGCAGGATCGGCGCCATTTTCTGGCCAATCATTTTTGTGGGTGTGGCTTCGTCATCATTGAGCAGGATCTTGAGTTCGACGGGGATGTTCTTAAGGCCGAAAATCATGCGGGCTTTAACGCAGAACGGGCAGTGATCGTAAATGTAGAGTTTCACGTTTCTCCTCCATACTGGCTTATCCATCAATTACCAGTATGGAAGAGGGGATACACAGGCGCAAATCAGGCGCCGGGTTCAAGCATGGTCGGACGAATACGTTTGTGACTGAATTGCCACAGCAGCGCCATGGAGGTCATGAACCCAATAACGCCAAGCATCATCCACGGCAGTTCCGGCTGATTAAATGCTTTCCCGGCGTCAAACAGCCAGCCGCCGCCTGCATAACCAAGCGCGCCACCGAAGGCCAGTCCAAGACGGCTAAAACCCATGTAACTGCCGCGCGCACGGGCATCGGCCAACTGTGCGCTTAACGTTTCCCTGGCAGGCTCGGCAATAATGGAGCCGATGTAGAAGGTGCAAATCAGCGTCAAGAGTTGCTGCAGCGTGCCGACCATCCCCACCGGCAACAGGCTGAATGACATCACCAGCAGACCCGCCATCAGGCGATGCTCAAGGCGAAAACGTTTTTCACTCCAGCGCGCAATGGGGTAGAGCAGCGTCAGCGACAGGCAGGCTTCAATGGCGTACATCCACTTTACGGCCGCCGGTGAACCGGCAATGTCGTTAACCATAATCGGCAGCATTAGCATTACCTGCACCGCCAGCATGTAATAACCGGTAAGGGTCAGCACGTAAGTCACAAAGCGTTTGTCACGCAACACGCGCGTCAGACCGTCGCGCACCGGCGCTTTCACCGTCGACAGTTTCCAGGCTGGCAGCAGCCAGGCGTTAAACGCGGCACACAAAATAAACATCAGCGCACCAGCCGCGCACACCAGACGAAAGTCATATTGCAGCAGCCAGCTGCCGAGCAGCGCGCCAATAACGGCGCCCGCGCTGTCCTGCATCATTAACAGCGAGAAAAAACGGCTGCGTTGATGGGGGCGCACCAGTTTCACCACCAGTGCGGAGCGCGGCGGATCAAACAGCGTGCCGCCCAGCCCGGAAAGAATACAGGAAAGCCACAGCAGCCAGGGTTCATGCGCCACCGCCATCGCGGCAAAGCCGCCCGCGCGCATCAGCATGCCGGTGACAATCAGCGGCTTGGCGCCGAACCGGTCGGCAATCGCACCGCCGAAAATCCCCAAACCTTGTTGAATAAACTGACGCAAACCGAGCGCAATGCCGACCATTAATGCCGCCCAGCCAAGCTGGTCAACAAAGCGGATAGAAATCAGTGGAAAGACAACGAAAAAGCCGAGAACAACCAGCATATTATCGACAAGCAGGAAATATTTACCCAGGCTCCTTGCCTGCGATATGCGCGCCATTTCCCCTCCGGGAAATAAGAAAGATAAGACCTTCTTATTCTGCGGTTTCGTCGGGCCTTTTCCCATGGGCGCGGTGACAATATTTTTTTATCAACCTCAGCCTTTGATTGAGACTTTTCATCGAAAATGGTGTTTGACGCAGAAAATGCCATGTTGCTGTTTTCCCACAGCGCCAGAGCAACTGTATAGTAAAGGGAAGGGGTTAAAAGAGTCGTAAAACGGAAGGAGTGGTAATGCATGTTTGGCTATCGCAGTAACGTGCCGAAAGTACGCTTAGTAACAGATCGCTTGGTGGTTCGCCTGGTGCATGAGCGCGACGCCTGGCGGCTGGCGGATTATTACGCCGAAAACCGCCAGTTTTTAAAACCCTGGGAACCCGTGCGCGACGAAAGCCATTGTTATCCTTCCGGCTGGCAGGCGCGCCTTGGCATGATCAATGAATTTCATAAACAGGGTTCCGCGTTCTATTTCGCGCTGCTCGATCCGGAAGAGAAAGAGATAGTCGGCGTGGCCAATTTCTCAAACGTGGTGCGCGGCTCTTTTCATGCCTGTTATCTGGGGTATTCCGTCGGTCAGAAATGGCAGGGACAAGGGCTGATGTTCGAAGCGCTCACCACCGCCATCCGCTATATGCAACGCACGCAACATATGCACCGCATTATGGCGAACTATATGCCGCACAATAAACGCAGCGGTGATCTGTTGGCGAGGCTTGGCTTTGAAAAAGAGGGCTATGCCAAATCATATCTGTTAATTGACGGGCAATGGCGCGATCACGTGCTTACCGCATTAACCACGCAGGAATGGACCCCCGGTCGCTAAGGAGTTGTGATGAAGTATCAATTAACCGCCGTAGAGGCGAGGGTGATTGGCTGTTTACTGGAAAAACAGGTGACGACGCCGGAACAGTACCCGCTCTCCATCAATGGTGTTGTCACCGCCTGTAATCAAAAAACCAACCGTGAACCGGTGATGAACCTTGCCGAACACGAGGTTCAGGCGGTGCTGGATGAGCTGGTCAAGCGCCATTATCTGCGCACGGTAAGCGGTTTTGGTAACCGGGTGACAAAATATGAGCAGCGTTTTTGTAATTCTGAATTTGGCGATCTCAAACTCAGTTCTGCCGAGGTGGCGCTGATCACCACGCTGCTACTGCGCGGGCCGCAAACGCCGGGCGAGTTGCGCACCCGCGGCGAACGCTTGCATCAGTTCAGCGATATGGCGGAAGTGGAAAATGCGTTAGAACATCTGGCGACGCGTGAAGACGGGCCGTATGTGGTGCGCCTGCCAAGAGAGCCAGGTAAACGCGAAAGCCGTTTTATGCATCTGTTTAGCGGCGATGTGCAGACTCTGGTGAATGTTGTTGAAGCCGTCAGCCCGGCGGAAGCGTCACTTGCCGCGCGCGTCGACGCGCTGGAAGAGGAAGTGGCCGAACTGAAGCAGCGTCTGGATTCGCTACTCGCACATCTGGGGGATTAACGGTGACAACTTTACGTATCGGTGTGGTAGGGCTTGGCGGCATTGCGCAAAAGGCCTGGTTGCCAGTGTTAGGCGCAGCAACGGACTGGACGCTGGCGGCGGCCTGGTCGCCAACGCGCGAAAAGGCGCTGCGCGTGTGCGAAACCTGGCGCATTCCGTATGCCGACTCGCTGGCTTCCCTGGCGGCACAATGCGACGCGGTGTTTGTCCACACCTCGACGGCTTCACACTATGCGGTCGTCAGTGAGTTGCTTAATCTCGGTGTACATGTCTGTGTGGATAAGCCGCTGGCGGAAAACTTACAGGATGCGGAGCGGCTTATCGAGCTGGCCGCACGTAAAAAACTGACGCTGATGGTCGGGTTTAACCGTCGTTTCTCGCCGCTTTATCGTGAACTGAAACAGCAGGTGCCGCAGGCTGCCTCGCTGCGTATGGATAAACACCGTACCGACAGCGTCGGGCCGCATGATTTACGCTTCACCCTGCTGGATGACTACCTCCATGTTGTGGATACCGCGTTATGGCTGGCGGGCGGTGCCGCGCAATTAAAAAGCGGTACGCTGCTGACCAATGACGACGGCGCGATGATTTACGCCGAGCACCATTTCAGTGTTGAACATCTGCAAATTACCACCAGCATGCATCGCCGGGCGGGTAGTCAGCGGGAATGGATTCAGGCAGTGACTGACGGCGGATTGTTCGACATTACCGACATGCGCGAGTGGCGCGAAGAGCGCGGGCAGGGCGTTGTCGCCCGTCCGGTGGCGGGCTGGCAGAGCGTACTGGAGCAGCGCGGTTTCGCCGGATGCGCCCGCCATTTCATTGAATGTGTGCAAAATCAGACAGTTCCGGAAACCGCAGGCGAGCAAGCGATCCTCGCCCAGCGCGTGGTCGACAAGCTCTGGCGCGAAGCGATGAGTGAATAATGCCCGGTAACATCTGGCGATAGTAATTCGCCTTTTTCCCTGTAGACTAAGCGCTTCGCTGTACATCAACGCCTGCATTGCAGGCGTTGTGTCTTATGGAAACCAGAATGAACCTATTAAAATCGCTGGCGGCTGTCAGCTCCATGACGATGTTTTCCCGCGTGCTGGGTTTTGCGCGCGACGCCATTGTGGCAAGGGTGTTTGGTGCGGGAATGGCGACCGACGCCTTTTTCGTGGCGTTCAAACTGCCGAATTTATTGCGCCGCATTTTTGCAGAAGGGGCGTTTTCTCAGGCCTTCGTGCCGATCCTCGCCGAGTACAAAAGCAAACAGGGTGAAGATGCGACGCGGGTTTTTGTCTCCTATGTCTGCGGGTTGCTGACGCTGGCGCTGGCGATTGTCACCGTGGCCGGGATGCTGGCGGCACCGTGGGTGATCTTGGTCACCGCACCGGGCTTTGCCGATACGGCGGATAAATTCAATTTAACCTCGCAACTGCTGCGCATTACCTTTCCTTATATTCTGCTGATCTCGCTGGCATCGCTGGCCGGGGCGATTCTCAATACCTGGAATCGCTTTTCGGTGCCAGCGTTCGCGCCGACGTTTTTAAACATCAGCATGATTGGCTTTGCGCTGTTCGCGGCTCCCTATTTCCATCCGCCGGTGCTGGCGCTGGCCTGGGCCGTTACGGTCGGGGGAATACTGCAGCTGGTGTATCAGCTGCCGCACCTGAAGAAAATTGGCATGCTGGTGCTGCCGCGCATCAGCTTCCACGATGCCGGAGCGATGCGGGTTATCAAACAGATGGGGCCGGCGATCCTTGGGGTTTCGGTCAGCCAGATCTCCCTTATTATCAACACCATTTTCGCGTCGTTTCTGGTTTCCGGTTCCGTATCGTGGATGTATTACGCTGACCGCCTGATGGAGTTTCCCTCCGGCGTGCTTGGCGTGGCGCTTGGCACCATCCTGTTGCCGTCGTTGTCGAAAAGTTTCGCCAGCGGCAACCACGACGAATATTGCCGTCTGATGGATTGGGGGCTGCGACTCTGTTTTCTGCTGGCGTTGCCGAGCGCCGTGGCGCTTGGCATCCTGGCGAAACCGTTGACCGTTTCGCTGTTCCAGTACGGAAAATTCACCGCGTTTGATGCGTTAATGACGCAGCGCGCGTTAATCGCCTACTCGGTGGGGTTGATGGGGCTGATTGTGGTCAAAGTGCTGGCGCCCGGTTTTTATTCGCGGCAGGACATTAAAACGCCAGTGAAAATTGCCATTGTCACGCTGGTGATGACGCAATTAATGAACCTTGCGTTTATCGGGCCGCTGAAACACGCCGGGTTGTCGCTGTCGATTGGTCTGGCGGCCTGTCTGAACGCCGGGCTGCTCTACTGGCAGCTGCGTAAGCAGCAGATCTTTACGCCGCAGCCGGGCTGGGCAAGTTTCCTGCTGCGCCTGGTGGTTGCAGTGCTGGTGATGGCTGCGGCATTAGTGGGCATGCTGTATGTCATGCCGGAATGGTCAACCGGCACCATGCCTTATCGTCTGCTGCGGTTGATGGCCGTCGTGCTGGTCGGCGTAATGGCCTATTTCGCCACGCTGGCGCTGCTGGGCTTTAAAGTGAAAGAGTTCGCGCGTCGTACCACGGCGTAAGTCGGTGCAGAGAAGTTGAAGCGGGAAAAGAGAAAAGCAAATTGCCAGGGAATTATCCCTGGCAAACAAAAGAGGTGTGCTTAAATCGAGATTTTCTTTCCGCCACGGCTGGCGGAAGCGGTATAGCCATTCGCGCCATACAGGCTCGGTTCCTGATGCGGCTTCAGCAGTTCCAGCGCTTGCTGGTTACGCGCAATTTGTCCTTCCAGCAGCCATCCATTGTGCTGGTTAAGGTCGCGCAAATGCTGCGTTTTCTGCGTAATGGTTTGCCAGCGATCGGCGATGTCGTCGTTAGCGCTATGTTGCGCTTTTTGTGCCGAACGACGCTGTTGCTCCAGGTAATCCAGTGTGGCGAGCAATGAGCTTTTTTCTTCCGTGATACGCTGCAATGCGCTGCTTTGAATGTTACCTACGGAAAGCTGTTTTTGCTCAGCATCCATCACGTCTTTAAGAGCGCTCAGGATAACTGTCATTTGATCAAGAATGTCTGACAGTCGATTCATACTGTTATTTACTCTGCAAGTAACTCTTCGCTTCATCAATCAGGGCATCGGCGATTTTGCCGGTGTCCATCTTCAGTTCACCATTACGAATCGCGGTTTTCAGCTGTTCCACGCGTTCCATATTGATGTCATTAGCGCCAGCCTGCATCAGCTTGGTTTGCGCGCCGCTGAGGGTCACGCTGGTGCTG
This sequence comes from Kosakonia pseudosacchari, assembly GCF_900184035.1. GTDB lineage: Bacteria > Pseudomonadota > Gammaproteobacteria > Enterobacterales > Enterobacteriaceae > Kosakonia > Kosakonia pseudosacchari. The sequence continues at coordinate 772,357 of NZ_FXWP01000009.1, read as the reverse complement.
TTTGCCGTAGCCGCTTTTTCCAGACGCGTTTTTTGCGTTTGGGTCTCGTTAGTTTCGCGCTGTTGAACGGAACTAACCGGTTTTAAAGACGATGTGCGATCAATGCTCATAGTGTTGTCCTCATCGAGGTATCCCGGCGTTTCGGGCCTGATATCTTTAGTCGTTGCTTAATTATCGGCAGGCGACATGAATTCTTTAAAAAGATTATAGGTTAATCAGAATATTCCCATCAGCGTTCACTACACCGCTGACAATCTGCCCTGAAGCCATGCGCACACGGGCGTTTTGCGCCACCGCCGCATTGTTCAGTGCCTGACCTTCGCCGTTCACACTAAAGCCATCGCCCGACGCCACGACCTGTACACGCTGACCCGCTTTAACCCGCCACGCCTGGCGCAACATTGACAGTTGAATCGCCTGGCCTGGGGTAAGATCGCGCAAACTGACCGCATCCTGCGCCTGGGTAATATCCAGCATCGTTCTCGGCGGCAACTGATCAAGGCGGCCGCGTTTTAGCGTCACGCTGCCGGGCTGCAACATGCTGCCTCGGGCAACGGACTGCGCTGCCACCACATAGTTACCGGTCGCCTGAACCTCCACCTGCAAATAGCGCTTCACTCCTGCGCAATTCGCCAGCACGTTCAGGTTCCCCCACAGTTTCGCGTTCCCGAGCACGCTCAGCGCGGGCTGCTCGCAAGCGGGCAACAGATTTTGCGGGGTGCGTATATTTACCACTACCTCGTCGCTAAAGCCAGCAAGACGTTGAGCAAAAAATGACGTCAGCTGTGCTTGCAAGTCAGCGGCCTGAGCAAAGGCGCTTAAAAACAGTAAGGTCGCGGCTAAACCGCCTTTCAACGTGTTCATCGCAGACTCCTGCCTGTTGAGTGGTTGAGGGGATTTTAACCGCATGGTCAACCTATCAACGCAATAAATAGCGACGCATTTTGCCCTTATTCCAGCGATAAGTTTGTCAGCGGAGATTTAAGCTGTTGGCTAAATAATTGTCATCAGTGGGGGAGCCATGCTCGATAAACTTGATGCCGCACTTCGTTTCCAGCAAGAAGCGCTGAACCTGAGCGCCCAGCGTCAGGAAATTCTGGCGGCAAACATCGCCAACGCCGATACCCCGGGGTTTCAGGCGCGCGATATTGATTTCGCCAGCGAATTGAAAAAAGTCATGGAGCGTGGACGTGCTGAAGGCAGTGGCGTTGCGTTGACCATGACCTCTTCGCGCCATATTCCGGCGCAGGCGATGAGCGGACCGTCTACCGATTTGTTGTACCGCATTCCGGATCAGCCCTCGCTGGATGGCAACACCGTGGATATGGATCGGGAACGTACGCAGTTCGCTGACAACAGCGTTAAATACCAGACCGGGTTGACCGTGCTGGGTGGGCAGATCAAAAGCATGATGAGTGTTCTGCAACAGGGGAACTAATTAAATGGCATTACTGAATATCTTTGATGTCGCAGGCTCCGCGCTGACCGCGCAGTCCAAACGTTTGAACGTGGCCGCCAGTAACATGGCGAACGCCGACAGCGTGACCGGACCAGATGGCCAGCCGTATCGCGCTAAGCAGGTTGTGTTCCAGGTGGATGCTGCGCCCGGGCAAGCGACCGGCGGTGTAAAAGTTGCTGATGTGATTGAAAGCCAGGCACCGGACAAACTGGTTTACGAACCAGGTAACCCGCTGGCTGATGCGAATGGCTACGTCAAAATGCCCAATGTTGATGTGGTCGGCGAAATGGTGAACACCATGTCTGCGTCCCGCAGCTACCAGGCGAACGTTGAAGTGCTTAATACCGTTAAGGGCATGATGCTCAAAACCCTCACGCTCGGACAGTAAAGGAGACGCGCATGTCTATCGCCGTAAGAGTGGATGACCCGACAAATAATGGTGTCTCCTCGACCAGTAACAACACCAGCACAACCGGGACAAACAGTGCATCCGACCTGCAAGGCAGCTTTTTGACGCTGCTGGTCGCGCAACTGAAAAACCAGGACCCGACTAACCCGCTGCAGAACAACGAACTGACCACTCAACTGGCGCAAATCAGCACCGTGAGCGGGATTGAAAAACTGAACACCACCCTCGGTTCGATTTCCGGACAGATCGACAACAGCCAGTCATTGCAGGCAGCAAGCCTGATTGGGCATGGCGTGATGATCCCGGGACAGACCATTCTGGTGGGTAAAGAAACTTCAACGCCGTTTGGCGTGGAACTGACGCAAGCCGCCGATAAAGTGACCGCTACCGTGACCAGCAAAGACGGTACCGTGGTGCGCACTATCGATATTGGCTCGCTGACTGCCGGTGTCCACACCTTCAGTTGGGACGGCAAGATGGCAGATGGAACCGCGGCACCAGATGGCTCTTATAAAGTCTCTATTGCCGCAAGCTCTGGCGCAACACAGCTGGTTGCCCAGCCGTTGCAGTTTGCACTGGTGCAAGGTGTTACCCGCGGCAGCAACGGTAGCACACTGGATTTGGGTACTTACGGTACCACCACACTCGACGAAGTACGGCAGATTATCTAAGCCAAAACACTTATCAGGAGTAAGTCATGGCCTTTTCACAAGCGGTCAGCGGCCTAGATGCTGCGGCCACCAACCTCGATGTCATTGGTAACAACATTGCCAACTCCGCCACCTATGGCTTTAAATCCGGCTCTGCGTCCTTCGCCGATATGTTTGCCGGTTCTAAAGTGGGTCTGGGCGTAAAAGTTGCTGGTATCACTCAGGACTTTACCGACGGTACAACGACCAACACCGGTCGTGGTCTGGACGTGGCGATTAGCCAGAACGGTTTCTTCCGCATGGTGGATACCAACGGTTCTGTTTATTACAGCCGTAACGGCCAGTTCAAGCTGGACGAGAACCGCAACCTGGTCAACATGCAGGGTATGCAGCTGACCGGTTACCCGGTTGCGGGTACACCGCCGGTAGTACAGACCGGTGCTAACCCGACGACCATTAACATCCCAACGACCGTGATGTCGGCGCGTGCCACCAAGACGGCGACGATGCCGATGAACCTGAACTCGACGGCGACCATTCCGACGACGACCCCGTTCGATCCGACGAACTCGGATACCTACAACAAAAAAACCACGGTAACGTCTTACGACAGCCTGGGTAACGAACATGCGGTTGACTGCTACTTCGTTAAAACTGCGGATAACACCTGGGATGTCTACACCAAAGACTCCAGCATTTCCGGCTCTTCTTATGAAAAAGCTGCGCAGATGTCGTTCAGCTCCAACGGTACGCTCACTTCCGTGACTAACTACACCGAAGTGCTGCCGGCCACTACGCCGCGTACCTGGAACCTGAACGCCGCGCCGAACGCGCAGCCGCAGATCAACATCGCACTGGCCAGCCTGAATGGTTCTGCTGCCAGCACTTACTCACTGAGCTTCCTGAACTCCATGCAGCAAAACACCGGCAGCAGCGGCGCAGCCTCTGTTGATCAGGATGGTTACCCGCCAGGATCGCTGGTGAGCTACGCCATCAACGATGACGGCACCGTGGTGGGCAGCTACTCCAACGAGAAAACCCAGGTACTGGGTCAGATCGTGCTGGCGAACTTTGCTAACAACGAAGGCCTGAAATCCGAAGGGGATAACGTCTGGTCTGCGACCACCGCTTCTGGCGTTGCTATCGTGGGTACAGCGGGTTCCGGCAACTTCGGTAAGCTGACCAACGGCGCACTGGAAGCATCAAACGTGAATCTGAGTAAAGAACTGGTGAACATGATCGTCGCGCAGCGTAACTATCAGTCGAACGCGCAGACCATCAAAACCCAGGATCAGATCCTTAACACGCTGGTTAACCTGCGTTAATCGTCTGACGGGATGGCTTAATGGATCACGCAATATACACCGCGATGGGCGCCGCCAGCCAGACGCTGAATCAGCAGGCTGTCACCGCCAGCAACCTCGCGAATGCGTCCACGCCAGGCTTTCGCGCGCAGCTCAATGCGCTGCGCGCGGTACCGGTAGAAGGGCTTTCACTGCCTACCCGTACGCTGGTAGTGGCTTCTACGCCTGGCGCCGATATGACGCCAGGTCAACTTGACTACACCTCACGTCCGCTGGACGTGGCGTTGCAGCAGGACGGTTGGCTGGCAGTACAGACGGCGGACGGCACTGAAGGGTATACCCGTAACGGGAATATCCAGGTGAGCGCAACCGGCCAGTTGACCATTCAGGGGCATCCGGTGATTGGCGACGGCGGCCCGATTGCGGTACCGGAAGGTTCGCAAATTAGTATCGCGGCTGACGGTACGATTTCATCGCTGAACCCTGGCGATCCGGCGAATACTATCGCGCCGGTCGGCAAGCTGAAGCTGGTGAAAGCGGACGCGCAGGAAGTGGTGCGCGGTGATGACGGGCTGTTCCGTCTGAGCCAGACCGCACAAGCGACCCGTGGTACGACATTGCAGGACGACCCGTCTATTCGCGTGATGTCAGGTGTGCTGGAGGGCAGTAACGTCAAGCCGGTTGCCGCTATGACCGACATGATCGCCAGCGCCCGTCGTTTCGAAATGCAGATGAAAATCATCAGCAGCGTCGACGATAACGCCCAGCGCGCCAACCAATTGCTGTCAATGGGCTAATTAAACAGGACTACTTATGATCAGTTCATTATGGATCGCAAAAACCGGCCTCGACGCCCAACAAACCAATATGGATGTCATCGCCAACAACCTGGCGAACGTCAGCACCAATGGTTTTAAGCGCCAGCGCGCGGTATTTGAAGATCTGCTGTACCAGACAATTCGTCAGCCTGGCGCGCAGTCTTCCGCACAGACAACGCTGCCTTCGGGTTTGCAGATCGGTACCGGTGTTCGTCCGGTGGCAACCGAGCGTCTGCACAGCCAGGGCAACCTGTCTCAGACCAACAACAGTAAAGATGTGGCGATCAAAGGGCAGGGCTTCTTTGAAGTGCTGCTGCCGGACGGTACCTCGGCGTATACCCGCGATGGCTCCTTCCAGGTTGACCAGAATGGCCAGCTGGTCACGGCAGGTGGTTTCCAGGTGCAGCCTGCGATCACCATTCCGGCGAACACCCTGAGCATCACCATTGGCCGCGACGGCGTGGTCAGTGTGACGCAGCAAGGTAACGCCGCGCCGGTTCAGGTAGGCCAGTTAAACCTGACCACCTTTATGAATGACACCGGTCTGGAAAGTCTCGGTGAAAACCTGTACGCGGAAACGCAGTCGTCTGGCGCGCCAAACGCCACCACGCCTGGGTTGAACGGTGCGGGGATGCTGTATCAGGGGTTTGTGGAAACCTCAAACGTAAACGTGGCGGAAGAGCTGGTGAATATGATCCAGGTTCAGCGCGCTTACGAAATAAACAGTAAGGCAGTATCGACCACCGATCAGATGCTGCAAAAACTGACGCAACTCTAAGGCGTTATCCGGTGCGGTAAATGCCGCACCGGAACCCTGATTTCGAAGATGAATGCAATGCAAAAATACGCCGTGCGCAGCTATCCGATTATGGCTTTAGTGGCATTAACCCTGACGGGATGTGCCTGGGTTCCATCAACGCCGTTGGTTCAGGGGGCGACCACCGCTCAGCCGATTCCGGGACCGGTGCCGATGGTAAATGGATCGATTTATCAAACTGCGCAGCCGATAAACTACGGCTATCAGCCACTGTTTGAAGACCGCCGTCCGCGTAACGTGGGCGATACGCTGACGATCGTACTGCAAGAGAACGTCAGTGCCAGTAAGAGCTCGTCGGCAAATGCCAGCCGTGATAGCAAGGCCAGTTTCGGCATGGATACCACGCCGCGTTACCTGGAAGGTCTGTTTGGTAATGCCCGTGCCGATCTCTCTGCTTCCGGTGGTAATACCTTTAACGGCAAAGGTGGCGCCAATGCCAGCAATACCTTTAGCGGCACGTTGACCGTCACGGTCGATCAGGTGCTGATCAATGGCAATTTACATGTGGTGGGTGAAAAACAGATAGCCATCAACCAGGGCACTGAATTCATCCGCTTTTCGGGTGTCGTGAACCCGCGCACCATCAGCGGTAGCAACACGGTTCCGTCCACACAGGTGGCAGACGCGCGCATCGAGTATGTCGGCAACGGCTACATCAACGAAGCGCAGAACATGGGCTGGCTGCAACGTTTCTTCCTCAACTTATCGCCGATGTAACCGGGGTGAATTATGTTTAAGTATTTGACTGGCATCGTGTTAGCGCTGGTGGCGACTTTCGCCCAGGCTGACCGTATCCGGGATCTCACCAGTGTACAGGGCGTACGTGAAAACTCCTTAATTGGTTATGGCCTGGTCGTGGGGCTCGATGGTACAGGTGACCAGACGACCCAGACGCCATTTACCACCCAAACCTTAAATAACATGTTGTCGCAGATGGGGATTACGGTTCCTACCGGCACCAACATGCAGCTGAAAAACGTGGCGGCGGTAATGGTCACCGCGCAGTTCCCGGCGTTTGCACGCCAGGGGCAGACTATCGATGTCGTGGTCTCCTCAATGGGTAACGCAAAAAGCCTGCGCGGCGGTACGTTGCTGATGACGCCGCTGAAGGGCGTTGACAGCCAGGTTTACGCACTGGCACAGGGCAACATTCTGGTCGGTGGCGCAGGTGCTTCCGCGGGCGGCAGCAGTGTGCAGGTCAACCAGCTTAACGGCGGGCGTATCACTAACGGTGCGGTCATCGAGCGTGAACTGCCGACCCAGTTTGGCGCAGGCAACACCATTAACCTGCAGCTGAACCAGGAAGATTTCAGCATGGCGCAGCAGATTGCCGACACCATCAACCGTAACCGTGGTTACGGCAGCGCCACCGCGCTGGATGCGCGTACCGTGCAGGTTCGCGTCTCAACCGGCGGCAGCTCGCAAGTCCGTTTGCTGGCAGACATCCAGAATATGGAAGTCGGCGTTACGCAACAGGACGCGAAAGTCATTATTAACTCGCGTACTGGCTCAGTGGTGATGAACCGCGAAGTGGCGCTGGATAACTGTGCAGTCGCGCAGGGTAACCTTTCGGTGACGGTGAATCAGCAGGCCAACGTGAGCCAGCCAAATACGCCATTCGGCGGCGGTCAGACGGTGGTGACACCGCAAACGCAGATTGATTTGCGCCAGAGTGGCGGCTCGCTGCAAAGCGTCCGTTCCAGCGCCAACCTGAACAGCGTAGTCCGCGCGCTTAACGCACTCGGCGCGTCCCCGATGGAACTGATGTCCATCCTGCAGGCGATGCAAAGCGCAGGCTGCCTGCGTGCGAAACTGGAGATCATCTAATGTTGACTGACAGCCGACTGTTGACGAGCGCGGCATGGGACGCGCAATCACTGAATGAACTGAAGGCGCAAACCCGGCAGGATCCTGGCGCGAACCTGCGCCCGGTTGCCCGCCAGATGGAAGGGATGTTTGTGCAGATGATGCTGAAAAGCATGCGCGAAGCGTTACCGAAAGACGGTCTTTTCAGCAGTGATTCAACGCGGCTGTACACCAGCATGTATGACCAGCAAATTGCCCAACAGATGACCGCAGGCAAAGGTCTTGGCCTGGCCGATATGATGGTTAAGCAGATGGCTGGCGATCAGGCGCCTGTTGAGCCTGCCGATCAGATGCAGCAGGTGCCGATGAAGTTCCCGCTGGAAACCGTGACCTCCTATCAAAACCAGGCGCTGACACAGCTGGTGCGCAAAGCGATGCCAAAAGTGCCGGAAGATGGCGACGAACCGTTAACCGGCGACAGCAAAGACTTCCTTGCCCAGCTTTCACTGCCGGCGCGACTTGCCAGCGAGCAGAGCGGTGTTCCGCATCACTTAATCCTCGCGCAGGCCGCGCTGGAATCCGGCTGGGGCCAGCGCCAGATCCCGCGTGAAAACGGCGAGCCGAGCTTTAACATTTTTGGTGTTAAAGCCACGCCTGGCTGGAAAGGGCCGACCACGGAAATCACCACCACGGAATATGAAAATGGCGAAGCGGTGAAAGTGAAAGCCAAATTCCGTGTTTACAGCTCGTATCTTGAAGCGCTCTCCGATTATGTGGGCATGCTGACGCGTAATAAACGTTACTCGGCGGTGACCACTGCCGCGACGGCGGAGCAGGGCGCGCAGGCGTTGCAGAACGCCGGTTATGCGACCGATCCAAACTACGCCCGTAAGCTGACCAGCATGATCCAACAGCTTAAATCGATGGGTGAAAAGGTCAGTAAAGCCTACAGCACGGATATCCAAAATCTGTTCTGAAATATCTCAAGTTTTGCCCTGGGTTGCCGATAATCGTCAACAGGACTCATGTCTGAAAGTGTATAAGGAACCTCCATGTCCAGTTTGATTAACAGCGCCATGAGTGGGCTCAACGCAGCCCAGGCCGCGCTTAATACCGCCAGTAATAACATTGCCAGTTATAACGTAGCGGGTTATACCCGTCAGACGACGGTGCTCACCTCAGGCAACAGTACCCTGACCGGTGGCGGCTGGGTGGGTAACGGTGTACTCGTTACCGGTGTTCAGCGTGAGTATGACGCCTTTATTACTAATCAGCTGCGTGCAGCGGAAAACCAGAACAGCGGTTTGACCACGCGTTACCAGCAGATGTCAAAAATTGACGATGTGCTGTCGGATACCACTAACTCACTGTCAACCAGCCTGCAGAGCTTCTTTTCCAGCCTGCAAACGCTGGTCAGTAACGCCTCTGACCCGTCATCCCGTCAGGCGATGCTGGGTAAAGCGAACGGTCTGGTTAACCAGTTCAAAGTGGCCGACCAGTACCTGCGTGACCAGGATAAACAGGTAAACCTGTCTATCTCTTCAAGCGTTGATCAGATCAACAACTACTCCACGCAGATTGCCAAACTTAACGATCAGATTTCCCGTCTGACCGCGGTTGGCGGCGGTGCGTCGCCGAACGACCTGCTCGATCAGCGCGACCAGTTGGTCAGCGAACTGAACAAAATTGTCGGTGTTGAAGTCAGCGTGCAGGATGGCAACACCTACAACATCAGCATGGGTGATGGCTACTCTCTGGTGCAGGGCAGCGATGCGCGCCAGCTGGCGGCTGTTCAGTCCAGCGCCGATCCATCACGTACTGCCGTGGCGTATGTTGACAAAACCGCAGGCAATATTGAGATCCCCGAAAAACTGATCACCACCGGTTCACTGGGTGGTTTGCTGGCGTTCCGTTCGCAGGATCTTGACCAGGCGCGTAATACGCTCGGACAACTGGCGCTGTCGTTTGCTGATGCGTTTAACAAACAACATGAACAGGGTTTCGATGCGGATGGTACTCAAGGTGGTCAGTTCTTTACCATTGGCGCGCCATCAACCACCAGCAACTCAAAAAACACGGGTGATGCGGTATTGACCGCATCCGTGAGCGACAGCACGGCGGTGCAGGCGACGGATTACAAAGTGGCGTTCGATGGCACCAACTGGAAAGTTACCCGTCTGTCCAACAACACCTCTTTTGCGGTGACGCCGGATCCTTCCGATGGCACGCTGAATTTCGATGGTCTGAAGGTCAACATCACCAGCACCACTGGTCCTAAAGCCAACGACAGCTTTACCGTTCGTCCGGTGAGCAATGCGATTGTCAATATGAGCGTTGCGGTTACCGATGAGTCGAAAATCGCCATGGCTTCTGTCGCCGGTTCAGGTGCGAGCGATAACCGCAACGGTCAGGCGATGCTGAATCTGCAAAGCGCGAAAGTCGTCGGCGGGAATAAAACGTTTAACGATGCGTATGCCACGCTGGTCAGCGATGTGGGTAACAAAACCTCGACGCTGAAAACCAGTTCCACCACGCAGACGAACGTTGTGACGCAGTTGACCAAGCAGCAGCAGTCGATCTCCGGGGTTAACCTCGATGAAGAGTACGGTAACCTGCAGCGTTATCAACAATATTACCTGGCGAACGCTCAGGTTTTACAAACTGCAAGCACGCTGTTTGATGCGCTGCTCGGCATTCGCTAAGTAAGGGGTGAAAAATGCGTATCAGTACTCAAATGATGTACGAACAAAGCATGCGCGGCGTGACCAACTCGCAAAGCTTGTGGTTGGGTTACGGCGAGCAAATGGCGACCGGGCAGAAGGTTAACCGCCCGTCGGACGATCCGATTGCCGCTTCGCAGGCCGTGGTGATTTCGCAGGCGCAGGCGCAAAACAGCCAGTATGAGACGGCGCGTACTTTCGCCAGGCAGAAAGTGTCCCTGGAAGAGAGCGTATTGCAGCAGGTGACGACCGCGATCACTGGCGCGCAGGGCACCATTGTTAAAGCGGGCAACGGTTCGCTGAGTGATGATGACCGTGCTTCGCTGGCAACCGAGTTGCAGGGCTATCGCGATCAGTTGCTGAACCTGGCGAACAGCACCGACGGTAACGGCCGCTATATTTTTGGCGGTTATAAAACGGAAAGCGCGCCGTATGATGCCACTGGCACATATAGCGGTGGTAACCAGGCGATCTCCCAGCAGGTTGACGCCTCGCGTACCATGGTGATTGCGCATACGGGCACCGAGGTGTTCAACCATATCAGCAGCAACGCCACGCCAGAACCGATTGATCCGGGTACCGGCCTGCCGGGCACCTCGGAAACCGATCTGTTCAAAATGCTCGATACGGCGATTACCGCCCTGAAAACCCCGGTCGCAGGCGATGAAACCGCCAAGGCAGCAGCGCAGGCCGTAGTGGATAAAACCAGCCGTGGTCTGGGTAACTCCCTGAACAACGTGTCGACTGTTCGTGCTGAACTGGGTACGCAGTTGAACGAACTGGACACCCTCGATGCGTTGGGCGATGACCGTACGGTTGCGCTGAAACAGCAGAAGAGTGATTTGATTGACGTGGACTGGAACTCGGTGATTTCGTCTTACACCATGCAACAAGCCGCGCTGCAAGCATCCTATAAAGCGTTCACCGATATGCAGGGTCTGTCGCTGTTCCAGATGAATAAGTAATGTTTTCATTTTGAGCATGTCTTGAAACTGGGCATGTTCGGTATGCCCGCTCCATCACCCCGGAGCGGGCTTTTTTTTATCCTACGCTTTCTGCGCAGCTTGCTGGAGTTGGCGGGCGTCGAACAGGCGAATCAGCAGAGCAACCAAACCCGACACCGTTGCCAGCATCACCACACCCTGCCATGACGCGACGGAGTAAAGTTTGCTGCCCAGCACAGATCCCAGCGCCATGCCAATGAACACACCGGTAAACAACAGCGCATTCAGACGACCGCGCGCTTGCGGTTCAAGACCGTACACCAGGTTCTGGTGAGCAACCAGACTGGATTGCAGACCCAGGTCGAAGCCTACCGCCGAGAGGGCAATCAGTGCCAGTTGACCATGCGGCGGCAGTACCGGCAGCAGGAACATCAGGGCGAAAGAAATCGTCACCAGACCCGCGCCTAACTGTGTGACTTTTTCGGCGCCCACTTTATCTGCCAGGCCACCTGCCAGCGGTGCCGCTAACGCACCTGCCGCACCGGCGATGCCGAAAGTCCCCGCTACTGCGCTGCCTAACTGATATTTTTCCAGCAGCATCAACGCAAGGGTTGACCAGAACGCGCTAAACCCAATGGATAAAAAGCCCTGGGCGAAAGCGGCGCGGCGCAGTGCCGGATAGCGTTGCCACAGGTGCGCCATTGATTTCATCAGTGCCGGGTAGCTCAGCGTGGAGTGCGTCGCAAAGCGCGGCAGCACCGACCACATCAGCACACCAATCAGCGCAATGCTGACTGCGGCAAGCTGGTACATGATACGCCAGCCGAATGCCGCGCCGACAAAGCCGCTGACGGTACGGGAAAGCAGGATGCCGAGCAGTAAACCGGTCATCACCGTGCCGACCATTTTCCCCTGTTTGCCCGCCGGTGCGAGAATAGCCGCCGCCGGGACAATATCCTGCGCCATCGTTGCGGCCATGCCCAGTAACAGGCTAACGATCAGCAATGAAGGCAGATGGCTGGTCAGGCTACAGGCCAGTAACAGTAGCGCCAGTGCCGCGCTTTTAAACAGGATCAGACGGCGGCGGTCGTGGCGGTCGCCCAACGGCAGCAGGAACAAAATGCCCAGCGCATAACCGGCCTGGGTGAGCGTCGGAACCAGGCCCATACCGTTGACGGTTAAGTGCAGGTCGCTGCCCATTAATGGCAACAGCGGTTGCGAATAGTAGATAGCCGCGACGCTGAATCCGGCGCCGAGCGCGAGGGCAAAAATGACCCAGCCAACAACATCTGACGAAAGAGAATGACGGTTCATAACAGGTTCCCCAGGAACGTTAGGTGTGAATAACGAAGTGAGGCCATTTTTACGCAGCCGGGCATGGCGCGGTAGCCAGCGGAGTGGTAAAACGGTTATACGTGAAACGTATAGGTAAGATAATAATGAAACGGCAAGAGCGTATAGATAGGGTGGATTTGATGCGGACCTACATCCGTATCGTGGAAGCCGGGTCGCTGTCGGCGGCGGCACGCCAGCTCGATACGACTCAGGCGACGGTCAGCCGCCGTCTGCAGTCGCTGGAGTCGCTGCTCGGCGTTAAGTTGCTCTTGCGCACCACCCATGCGATGAAGCTGACGGATGATGGCGAACGCTGCTACCAGCATGCAAAGCGCGTTGCGGATGCCTGGGTGGCGCTGGAAGATGAACTGAGCCAGTCCGACGACGAGCCGGTGGGGATTTTGCGCGTGCGCGCGCCGCATGCTTTTGGTCAGGAACAACTGCTCGGTCCGTTGACCCAGTTTCTTGAACGCCATCCGCAACTCTCCGTTGAATGGATGCTCAATGACAAAAATGTCGATTTTCTCAGTGCCAATATTGATTGCGCCATTCGCGTTGGGGCAGAAGTGGATCCGGCAACCGTGTCGGTACTGCTGGCGGAAGTTCCCCGCAGTATCGTGGCGTCACCCGCGTTACTGGCGCGTTTTCCCGCTGTCGACACACCGCAGCAGCTATCAGCATTGCCGTGGATTGCGCTCAGTACGTTCTACCAGCATGAAATTCATCTTAGCCATCTGCAAAGCGACGATACGGAGCAGGTGGCGATTGCGCCACGGCTTTATACCGATAGCCTGTATGCCGCCCGTAATACCGCTATCGGCGGGCTTGGCGTGACGTTGATTTCCAGTTGGGCGGTGGAAGAGGAGCTGCGCAGTGGCAAACTGATAGCGCTGTTGCCGCAGTGGCAGGCAGCGCCGCTGCCGGTTCACCTGGTTTATCCGTGGGCGCGCTATTATCCCGCGCGATTACGGAAATTTTTACAACTGATGCGTGAAGTGATGCCGGGGCTTGGCGGTATGCGCCATCCGGTGCGACAGGCATAAAAAAGCCGACCCGAGGGTCGGCTTTTTACTGCCAGTGAATTACTCAGCCGCTGGCGGTTTCGTCGCGGGGGCGGTCGCCGCGTGCGTGGCGCTGTGGCCACCCGCAGAACCTTTACCTTCGAAGACGAAGTGCGGGCGTACCCAGTCACTGTGACGCGGCGCGTCCGGCACATAGGCAGGCGCTGGCGCTTTGGTCATTGGCGCGGTAGCCACTTTGCGTGCTACCGGAGCAACGTGCGCTACTACCGGCGCTTTCACCGGCTCGGCAACAACTGGCGCAGCCGTTTCTTCGGCTGTTTCCTCTACCGCATCAGTGGCTGGCGTTTCTGCTGCTGACGCGACTTCCTGCTGTGCTGGTTCGGCTTCTTCAGCTACTTCCTGCGCAACAGTTCGATCTTCTTCAGCAATCAGCTGCGGTTGTTCATCTACCGGCGTGTCAATGACTTCCGGGTGAGCGGTTTCAACTGCAACCGGCTGCGGTGCTTCAATCGCGGCTTGCGGTTCAACCACGACCGGCTCGGCATTTTCAACCGTCGCCTGCGGCTCAACAACGTCCGCTTGCGGATGTGCAACCAGTTGTGCTTCAGCTATAGCCGGAGCGATATCCTGCTCAGGGGCGGCGTTGTTTTCAACGGCCAGTTCCTGAGTCTGCTGCTCTTCCTGCTGGCGTGGAACCGGATAGCGGATCCACACTTTACCGGACGCCATTTCCGGTGACGCACAGGCGACGGTCAACGGCATGGCAGATTGCAGCGGATAACGCTCATCACGGTAGCGACGGCGACGCTGACCACTCACACGCAGGTGGCGCGGAGAACGGCGCGAACGGCGCGGCATCGCGTTTTCGCGTGCTTCAGCATTTTCATCCTGTTCCTGTACCGGTGCGGTTTCAACCACTGCTGGCAGGTCGACTTTCGCCAGCTGCGTGTTTTGCGCTACGGCGTTCTGTACGGGGGCTTCTTCAACGCGGTTTTCTGTGTTGTTGTCACCGCCAATTCGTACTTTCTGGCTGAGTTGACGCTGTTTACGACGCGGCATGACCTGCACGCGCTCTTCCTGTTCAGTTTCCTGAGCAGGTTGTTCATCGCGGTTCAGCTCTTTGACATCCTGCTGCGCCTGGCGTTTATCATCGTTACGACGACGGTTGCGCTCGCGGCGAGGTTGCTGCTGCTCGTCACGCGATTTCGCTTTTTCTGTTTCATCAACAGCGGCCGGCTGGCGAGATTCACGGGCTTCGGCGTTTTGCTGTGATTTCTCACGACGGTTACGACGATTCTCTTCGCGGCCTTCGCGGTTATCACGGCTTTCGCGCGCTTCATTGCCTTCGCTGCGGTTGTCACGGCGGTCATTACGATCGCGACGGTTGCCCTGGCGTGATTTACGGCGATCCTGCTGACGCTCTTGCTTCTCGCCTTTTTTCTCTTCTTTCACTTCAACCGGCGCCGGAGCAGGTTCACCCGCGAACAAGCCTTTCAGTGCAGAGAAGAAACGACCAAGCAGGCCTGGCGCTGCTGCCGGTGTTGCGGTAGGTTGCGCCTGACTCGCGCTTGCGGCCGGTGCTTGTGGTGCTGGCGGAACGTCCGGCATAACGAAAGTAGCCAGTGCTGGTTGTTCAGGTAACTTACGCTCGGCGTACTCTTCTTCAGACGGCAGCGCCATCTCTTCTTCGTGCAGTTTCGGCAGCAGATAGCTCAGCGTTGGCGTCTCTTCGCCTTTACGCACGCGCAGTACGGAGTAGTGCGGGGTTTCCATCTGGTCGTTTGGCACGATCACGCAGCGGACGCCACCCTGACGGGCTTCGATAGCGCTTACCGCGGCGCGTTTTTCGTTCAACAGATATGACGCGACCGGAACCGGCACAATCGCATGCACTTCCTGGGTGTTTTCTTTCAGCGCTTCTTCTTCAATCAGACGCAGAATCGACAGCGACAGGGATTCGTTATCACGAATGGTGCCCGTACCGCTACAACGCGGGCAGACATGATGGCTGGACTCGCCCAACGATGGGCTCAGGCGCTGGCGGGACATCTCCAGCAGGCCGAAGCGGGAAATATGGCTGATCTGAATACGCGCACGATCCTGACGTACCGCTTCTCGCAGACGGTTTTCCACCGCGCGCTGATGGCGCACCGGGGTCATATCAATAAAGTCGATAACGATCAGGCCGCCCAGGTCACGCAGACGCAGCTGGCGAGCGATCTCATCTGCCGCTTCCAGGTTGGTGTTGAAGGCGGTCTCTTCAATATCGCCACCGCGCGTTGCGCGTGCGGAGTTGATATCGATGGCAGTCAGCGCTTCGGTGGAGTCAATAACGATAGAGCCACCGGATGGCAGACGAACTTCACGCTGGAAAGCGGATTCAATCTGCGACTCAATCTGGTAATGGCTGAACAGCGGGATTTCCCCGGTGTAAAGTTTAATTTTGCTGCTGAAATCCGGACGACCCAGCGCAGCGATGTGCTGGCGCGCCAGCTCAAGCACTTTCGGGTTATCGATAAGGATTTCGCCGATATCCTGACGCAGATAGTCACGGAAGGCGCGCACAATCACGTTGCTTTCCTGATGGATCAGGAACGGCGCCGGGCGGCTTTCGGCGGCTTTCTGGATAGCTTCCCAGTGTTTCAGACGGAAGCTCAAATCCCACTGCAGCGCTTCGGCGGATTTGCCCACGCCTGCGGTGCGTACGATAAGCCCCATACCATCCGGTAATTCCAGGCTGGAGAGCGCTTCTTTCAGTTCGGTGCGATCGTCGCCTTCAATACGACGAGAAATGCCGCCCGCACGCGGGTTGTTCGGCATCAGCACCAGGTAGCTGCCCGCAAGGCTGATAAAGGTGGTCAGTGCCGCGCCTTTGTTGCCGCGCTCTTCTTTATCAATCTGAACGATGACTTCCTGACCTTCACGCAGTACGTCTTTGATGTTCGGACGTCCATGCGCGTTGTAATTAGCGGGGAAGTATTCGCGGGCGATCTCTTTGAGGGGGAGGAAACCGTGACGCTCGGCACCGTAATCAACGAATGCGGCTTCAAGGCTGGGTTCAATGCGGGTGATTTTACCTTTGTAGATGTTCGCTTTTTTCTGCTCGTGTCCCGGGCTTTCGATATCCAGGTCGTACAGGCGTTGACCATCAACAAGTGCGACACGCAACTCTTCTTGCTGAGTTGCGTTGATTAACATTCTTTTCATCGTAACTTACTCATTATTCTTACATTGACGACTAAGCTGCGGGCAAGATAACGCCTTTCCGGGGGAGAACCGATGGCCTCGAGACTATTCGCGTCGCCAACCTCACGGTTGTCGCTCGCTAAAGAGGCGCAGTGTGTCGGTTGCCTGTGTTTCCTGTGGAAAACACAGCGCAATTATCAGGGGAACAGCCTGGGAAAAACTCTCCAGAGAAGATTCCATCTACCGGTAAGGACTGCAACCCGCAGCCCGCTAACTGCCTGAAAGCTCAATACGTCTTACGCCATTGCTGCGTGTATGATCGGACAGGCAAAACTGGTCATTCCGCTCATTTACTTGTTTTAACAAGATTCAACACGGAAAACCGCAACATTATTCCTTGCGAACCCTGTTATAGCAAGCTGACTTTTACCATTTATCACCCGGTTACTCACAGTTTTTTCACCTTTGCCCGGAGATTGGTTTAATAACCGCCGAATCAACTGTGTAAAACGAAGTTGCCGGGTCAATTGTAAATATAAGCATAGAAAAATGAGTGGCGCTATTCAGCGTGGCTATTTAGAATCGCCTCCCATGAAAATTGAGACACCATCCGTAAAATTTGTTGCTATTACTGCTGATGAAGCGGGGCAACGTATCGATAATTTTTTACGTACCCAGCTCAAAGGGGTACCTAAAAGCATGATTTACCGCATCCTGCGTAAGGGTGAAGTGCGGGTGAATAAAAAACGTGTAAAACCGGAATATAAGCTGGAAGCGGGGGATGAAATCCGCATTCCGCCGGTACGCGTGGCAGAAAAAGAAGAAGAGGCAGTTTCTCCGCATTTGCAAAAAGTTGCCCAGCTAACCGACGTCATCCTCTATGAAGACGATCATATTCTGGTGCTGAATAAACCCTCGGGGACTGCAGTACACGGCGGTAGCGGGTTGAGCTTTGGCGTGATTGAAGGTTTGCGCGCGTTGCGCCCGGAAGCCCGTTTTCTTGAACTGGTTCACCGTTTAGATCGTGACACCTCCGGTGTTTTGCTGGTGGCAAAAAAACGTTCCGCACTGCGTTCCCTGCATGAGCAGTTGCGCGGTAAAGATATGCAGAAGGATTATCTGGCGCTGGTCCGCGGCCAGTGGCAGTCGCATGTCAAAGTGGTGCAGGCACCCTTGCTGAAAAATATTCTGCAAAGCGGCGAGCGGATAGTGCGGGTAAACAGCGAAGGCAAGCCTTCAGAAACGCGCTTTAAAGTTGAAGAACGCTACGAATTTGCGACGCTGGTGCGTTGTAGCCCGGTGACCGGACGTACGCATCAGATTCGTGTACATACTCAGCATGCCGGCCACCCGATTGCTTTTGACGATCGCTATGGCGACCGCGAATTTGATAAGCAACTGGCGCAGACAGGGCTGTCACGACTGTTTCTGCACGCTGCGGCACTCAAGTTTACGCATCCCCATACGGGCGAAACCTTGCGTATAGAGGCGCCGCTTGATGAGGCACTCAAACATTGTCTGCAGGTGTTACGCAACGCTAAGTAATTGTTTTCCCCTCGCGTCTGCGAGGGGAAAACATGGTTTGCTTACGGCTTCAGCCATTTGTCCAGCCACGGAAGCACTTCATTTTGCTGTTCCTGATAAAAGACGTGTCCCAGCTCAGGCCAGCTTTTCGTCACCAGTTTGTCGTCCGCCTGCTGCGAAGACCACACCCGATGCACTTTGTTGAAAGCGTCTTTTACCGCCTCTGCCGGGAAAAGCTTGTCTTTGCCACCGCTGAAAATCAGCATTGGCTTCGGCGCGGCGATGCTGGCGATATCCGGAATATCCATATGGGCGGGCATCCCTGGATGCAGCATGTAGAAAGCGGATTGACCGCGTAGCACGTTATTACCGGGTTGCATCAGACCGTTATAAGTTCCAAACCACGAAATAACCGCGGTAGCAGCGACTTTTTCGCTTAGCGCCGCCAGTTGCCAGGCGCGAAAACCACCCATTGAGAAACCCAACACGCCAACGCGTTTACTGTCCACTCCGGGATGCGCGGCGATAAAATCGACCGTGCGCATATCTTCATAGGCCACTTCGCCTGCCAGCGAGCGTCCCAGATTGAAGTAGTTGCTGGCCAGCGCTTGTTGCTGTTCATAAATCATCGGGCCGCGATCGCCCCATCCGGGACTGTCGATAGCGATAACGGCGTAACTCCGGCTTGCCAGTTCATCACCAATAAATTTTCCGCTGAAGAATTTGTCAGCCCACGCTTGCGCACTGGCGAGTTGCTCTGCGTTGCCCCACGGGCGGATCAGCTTCTCTTTGCCGATATCAAACTTCGAGCCATGATCGTGCAACAGAACGATAGCAGGGTGCGGCCCAGGTGTTTTCGGCATCAGTAACAGCGCGGAAATGCGATTATCGTCTGTAATATTCAGCGATAACTTTTCAGCGGTATAACTGCCACGATCTTCTTTGGCTATCGAGTGAGGGGAAAAGGGCTTAGTGGCATCCGGGGTGAGCAGGGCGCGGCGAAACAGCTGGCGGCTATGGGATTGCCACTGGCGAAAATCGTTGTAGTTGCCCGATAACCACGAATCGGGATAGTGCATCTGCGCTTTTAGCGTTTGCCAGCTTGCCGGAAGATTACCTTCAACAATCCCCTCTGTTTGCCACTCATCTTGGGCATACACATTGCCAGACGCCAACAGGGCAAACATCAGCGGCAACGTACGTAAAATCTTCATCACCTCTCCTTAAATTAAAACGATGTTTTAATAATGGTGATGAATGTAGCGTTTGCCTAAAAAAGAAACTGTGATCGCGAAAGCATTAGCTTAACAATGGGTTACAATGTTCACGCCGCAGCATCTGACACAATGCTATCAGCGGCAACCCTATTAATGTATTGGGGTCGCGTCCTTCAAGACGTTCAAACAGCGCAATACCCAGTCCTTCGCTTTTGAAGCTACCGGCACAGTTCAATGGGCGCTCTTTGCGGACATAGTCGTCGATTTCCTGTTCACTTAAACGGCGAAAATGGACGTCGAAAGGCTCACATTCCGTTTGTAAATGACCGGTTGCGGAATTAAACAGCGCCAGACCCGTATAAAAAGTCACAATATTGCCGCTGGCTTTCAGTAATTGCTGGCGGGCATTCTCTTCTGTGTGCGGTTTCCCGGTAATTTCGCCATCAAGCACGCACACTTGATCGGAGCCAATAATCAAATGTTGAGGGTATTTTTGCGCCAGTGATTGCGCCTTTTCCTGCGCCAGTCTTAGCACCAAATGGCGAGGCGCTTCGCCTGCGTGCGGGGTTTCGTCTGTCTGCGGCGCGGCGCATTCGAAGGGTAAGCCGAGCTTGTCGAGCAGGGCGCGGCGGTAGGGCGAAGTGGAAGCGAGGATAATTTGCGACATATTTTTTTCACCAAATATGGCTTAACAATGACAGGCATTTTAAACTGTAGGCCGCAATGTGTGCGAATTATTGGCAAAAGGCAACCGCAGGCTGCCTTTTTCTTTGACTATATGACGTTACAAAGTTAATATGCGCGCCCTATGCAAAAGGTAAAATTACCCCTGACTCTTGATCCGGTTCGCACGGCTCAAAAACGCCTTGATTACGAGGGTATCTATACTCCCGAACAGGCGGAGCGTGTCGCTGAATCTGTAGTCAGCGTAGACAGTGATGTGGAATGCTCCATGTCGTTCGCTATCGATAACCAACGTCTCGCCGTTTTAACCGGTGATGCGAAAGTCACGGTATCGCTCGAGTGCCAGCGTTGCGGGAAACCGTTCACCCATCAGGTCTACACCACGTATTGTTTTAGTCCTGTGCGTTCAGACGAACAGGCTGAAGCACTGCCGGAAGCGTATGAGCCGATTGAGGTTAACGAATTCGGTGAAATCGATCTGCTGGCGCTGGTCGAGGATGAAATCATTCTCTCCCTGCCGGTAGTTCCGGTGCATGATTCTGAACACTGTGAAGTGTCCGAGGCGGACATGGTCTTTGGGGAACTGCCTGATGAAGCGCAGAAACCAAACCCATTTGCCGTATTAGCCAGCTTAAAGCGTAAGTAATTAAGGAGTAAGGTCCATGGCCGTACAACAGAATAAACCAACCCGTTCCAAACGTGGCATGCGTCGTTCCCATGACGCGCTGACCGCAGTCACCAGCCTGTCTGTAGACAAAACTTCTGGTGAAACCCACCTGCGTCACCACGTTACCGCCGACGGTTTCTACCGTGGTCGCAAGGTTATCACTAAGTAATCACGCGCAAGCGTGATGAAGCTTAGTGAGGATTTCCCCGCATAAGCGGGGATAAACCGAACCAGGCTGCGACGATACCTTGACACGTCTAACCCTGGCGTTAGATGTCATGGGGGGAGATTTTGGCCCATCCGTGACAGTGCCTGCAGCTTTGCAGGCACTGAACTCTAATTCTCAACTCAACCTTCTTTTAGTCGGCGATCCCGACGCTATCACGCCATTACTTGCCAAAGCTGATTTCGAGCAACGCTCGCGCTTGCTTATTGTTCCTGCCCAGTCAGTTATTGCCAGTGATGCGCGCGCCGCGCAGGCGATTCGTAGTAGTCGTGGTACCTCTATGCGCATGGCGCTGGAGTTGGTTAAAGAAGGGCGTGCACAGGCCTGTGTGAGCGCGGGAAATACCGGCGCGCTGATGGGGCTGGCGAAAATGCTGCTCAAACCGCTTGAGGGAATTGAGCGTCCGGCGCTGGTGACCGTGTTGCCTCATCAACAGAAAGGCAAGACCGTTGTGCTGGATCTTGGGGCGAACGTCGATTGTGACAGCACGATGCTGGCGCAATTTGCCGTGATGGGCGCGGTGATGGCCGAAGAGATCCTCGGCATTGCCAACCCACGTGTGGCGCTACTGAATATTGGTGAAGAAGAGACCAAAGGCCACGAGAGTATCCGTGATGCTGCGGCATTATTACGCTCCATGTCCTCAATGAACTACATTGGTTATCTTGAAGCGAACGAATTATTGACCGGCAAAACGGATGTGCTGGTGTGTGACGGTTTTACCGGCAATGTCACATTAAAAACAATGGAAGGTGTTGTCAGAATGTTTCTTTCGCTGCTGAAATCGCAGGGTGAAGGGAAAAAAAGGTCGTGGTGGCTGATTTTATTAAAGCGTTGGTTACAAAAAAGCCTGACAAGGCGATTCAGTCACCTCAACCCCGACCAGTATAATGGCGCCTGTCTGTTAGGATTGCGCGGCACTGTGATTAAGAGTCATGGTGCGGCGAATCAGCGCGCATTTTGCGTGGCAATTGAGCAGGCAGTGCAGGCGGTGCAGCGGCAGGTTCCACAACGGATCGCCGCTCGCCTGGAATCTGTGTATGCACACTCGTCTTCGTCTGCAACGCATGGCGAAAACCAGAGCGTGTGTATATTACCCAAGAGTGACTGAGCGTACATGTATACGAAGATTATTGGTACCGGCAGTTATCTGCCTGAGCAGGTTCGGACAAACGCCGATTTAGAAAAAATGGTGGAAACCTCTGACGAATGGATTGTTAGCCGTACAGGGATCCGTGAGCGCCGCATCGCCGCTGCAAACGAAACGGTTTCGACCATGGGCTATGAAGCCGCTAAGCGTGCGCTTGAGATGGCAGGCATCGATAACGATCAGATTGGCCTGATTATTGTTGCTACCACCTCTGCAACGCATGCCTTTCCGAGCGCGGCTTGCCAAATCCAGAATATGCTGGAAATCAAAGGCTGCCCGGCGTTTGACGTTGCTGCCGCCTGTGCGGGCTTCACTTATGCGCTGAGCATCGCCGATCAGTATGTTAAATCCGGTGCGGTGAAACATGCGTTGGTCATTGGTTCTGATGCGCTCGCGCGTACATTAGATCCGGACGACCGCGGTACGATTATTCTGTTTGGCGATGGCGCCGGCGCTGTTGTTCTGGGTGCTTCCGAAGAGCCAGGCATCATCTCCACACATATGCACGCAGACGGGAGTTACGGTGAGCTGCTGACGCTGCCTAATCTTGATCGTGTGCATCCGGAAAACCCGACTTATCTGACGATGGCGGGTAACGAAGTATTCAAAGTTGCGGTGACAGAACTGGCGCGTATTGTTGATGAAACATTGACGGCCAATAATCTTGAGCGCAGCGAGCTGGACTGGCTGGTGCCACATCAGGCTAACTTGCGCATTATCAGCGCGACAGCGAAGAAGCTCGGCATGTCGATGGATAGCGTCGTCGTTACGCTCGATCGCCATGGCAACACCTCCGCAGCTTCCGTTCCCAGCGCGCTTGATGAAGCGGTACGCGACGGACGCATTAAACCGGGGCAACTTGTCCTGCTGGAAGCGTTTGGTGGCGGATTCACCTGGGGCTCGGCGCTGGTTCGTTTCTGAGTATAAGGATAAAAAAATGACGCAATTTGCTTTTGTGTTCCCGGGACAAGGCTCCCAAACCGTCGGTATGTTAGCTGATATGGCTGCGGCTTATCCGGTGATTGAAGAGACATTCGCAGAGGCATCAGCTGTTCTGGGTTACGATCTCTGGTCTCTGGTGCAACAAGGCCCGGCGGAAGAACTGAACAAAACCTGGCAGACACAACCGGCGCTGCTGGCCGCTTCTGTCGCGTTGTGGCGCGTATGGCAGCAGCAGGGGGGTAAAACGCCTGCGCTGATGGCGGGGCATAGCCTGGGTGAATACTCCGCATTAGTATGTGCGGGTGTTATCGCGTTTGCTGATGCGGTTCGTTTGGTTGAACTGCGTGGAAAATTCATGCAGGAAGCCGTGCCGGCGGGTACTGGCGCGATGTCCGCCATTATTGGTCTGGATGATGCATCTATTGCCAAAGCATGTGAAGAATCTGCACAAGGGCAAGTTGTCTCTCCAGTGAACTATAATTCGCCAGGCCAGGTGGTTATTGCTGGTCATAAAGAAGCCGTTGAGCGCGCCGGTGCTGCTTGTAAAGCTGCAGGTGCCAAACGTGCGTTGCCGTTGCCGGTGAGCGTGCCGTCGCACTGTGCGCTGATGAAGCCTGCCGCAGAAAAACTGGCCGCTGAATTAAATAACATTACTTTTAACGCGCCGCAGATCCCGGTTGTAAATAACGTGGATGTGAACTGCGAAACGACGCCAGAAGCGATTCGCGATGCGCTGGTTCGCCAGCTGTACAGCCCCGTGCAATGGACGAAGAGCGTAGAGTTTATGGCGTCGCAGGGCATTGAACATCTGTATGAAGTTGGTCCGGGTAAAGTCCTCACCGGCCTGACTAAACGTATTGTTGACACCCTGACCGCATCTGCGCTCAATGAGCCGGCTGCCGTGTCAGAGGCACTTGCGCAATAAAAGAGGAAAACCATGAGTTTTGAAGGAAAAATCGCACTGGTTACCGGTGCAAGCCGCGGTATTGGTCGCGCTATCGCTGAAACCCTCGTTGCCCGTGGCGCGAAGGTTATCGGTACGGCGACCAGCGAGAGCGGCGCGCAGGCGATCAGCGACTATTTAGGTGCGAATGGCAAAGGTCTGCTGCTGAATGTGACTGATGCGGCATCCATCGAATCTGTTCTGGAAAACATTCGCGCAGAATTTGGCGAGGTTGATATTCTGGTAAATAATGCCGGGATCACCCGTGATAACCTGCTGATGCGCATGAAAGAGGATGAATGGAACGATATTCTCGACACCAATCTTTCATCCGTTTTCCGTCTGTCAAAAGCGGTAATGCGCGCTATGATGAAAAAGCGTCATGGGCGTATTATCACTATCGGTTCTGTGGTTGGTACCATGGGAAATGCTGGTCAGGCCAACTACGCTGCGGCGAAAGCGGGTCTTATCGGTTTCAGTAAATCGTTGGCGCGTGAAGTTGCGTCCCGCGGTATTACTGTAAACGTTGTTGCTCCGGGTTTTATTGAAACGGACATGACGCGTGCGCTGTCTGATGATCAGCGTGCGGGTATTCTGGCGCAGGTTCCTGCGGGCCGCCTTGGCGGTGCTCAGGAAATCGCCAGTGCGGTTGCATTTTTAGCCTCTGACGAGGCAGGTTACATCACTGGTGAAACCCTGCACGTCAATGGCGGAATGTATATGGTTTAACCACGATGAAAATTATTTGCGTTATTAGGGCGAAAAGCCTCAAAATAGCGTAAAATCGTGGTAAGAACTGCCGGGATTTAGTTGCAAATTTTTCAACATTTTATACACTACGAAAACCATCGCGAAAGCGAGTTTTGATAGGAAATTTAAGAGTATGAGCACTATCGAAGAACGCGTTAAGAAAATTATCGGCGAGCAGCTGGGCGTTAAGCAGGAAGAAGTTACCAACAATGCTTCCTTCGTTGAAGACCTGGGCGCTGATTCTCTTGACACCGTTGAGCTGGTAATGGCTCTGGAAGAAGAGTTTGATACTGAGATTCCGGACGAAGAAGCTGAGAAGATCACCACCGTTCAGGCTGCCATTGATTACATCAACGGTCACCAGGCGTAAGTGAACATCTCCAGGCGGTCACTCGACCGCCTGAGTTTTATCTGAAGTTATCCCACGAATCTCTTTTTTATCCCTCCCTGGAGGACAAACGTGTCTAAGCGTCGTGTAGTTGTGACCGGACTTGGCATGTTGTCTCCTGTCGGCAATACCGTAGAGTCTACCTGGAAAGCTCTCCTTGCCGGTCAGAGTGGCATCAGCCTGATCGACCATTTCGATACTAGCGCCTATGCAACCAAATTTGCTGGCTTAGTAAAGGATTTTAACTGTGAAGACATCATCTCGCGCAAAGAACAGCGCAAGATGGACGACTTCATTCAATATGGAATTGTGGCTGGCGTTCAGGCCATGCAGGATTCCGGCCTTGAAGTCACAGAAGAGAACGCATCCCGTATTGGCGCAGCGATTGGTTCTGGTATCGGCGGCCTCGGCCTGATCGAAGAAAACCACAGCTCCCTCGTCAAGGGGGGGCCGCGTAAAATCAGCCCGTTCTTCGTACCTTCAACGATCGTCAACATGGTGGCAGGTCATCTGACTATCATGTTCGGTCTGCAAGGCCCGAGTATTTCCATCGCGACAGCGTGTACCTCTGGTGTGCATAACATCGGCCATGCGGCGCGTATCATCGCTTACGGCGACGCCGACGCAATGCTGGCAGGCGGCGCGGAAAAAGCCAGTACGCCGTTAGGCGTGGGTGGTTTTGGCGCAGCGCGCGCGTTGTCTACCCGCAACGACAATCCGCAGGCGGCAAGCCGTCCGTGGGACAAAGAGCGTGACGGCTTTGTTCTCGGCGATGGCGCGGGCATCATCATGCTGGAAGAGTATGAGCATGCGAAAAAGCGCGGCGCGAAAATTTATGCTGAAATCGTCGGCTTTGGTATGAGCAGCGATGCTTACCATATGACGTCTCCGCCGGAAAACGGTGCGGGTGCCGCGAAGGCGATGGTTAATGCCCTGCGAGATGCCGGCATCACCCCAGTCCAGATTGGCTATGTTAATGCGCACGGTACATCGACGCCAGCGGGCGATATGGCTGAAGCGCAGGCTGTGAAATCGGTATTTGGCGACGCGGCTCGCACAGTAATGGTCAGTTCGACCAAATCGATGACCGGCCATCTGTTGGGGGCGGCAGGCGCAGTAGAATCTATCTACTCGATCCTCGCCCTGCGCGATCAGGCTGTTCCGCCGACCATCAACCTGGATAACCCGGATGAAGGTTGCGATCTGGATTTTGTGCCACATGTTGCACGCCAGGTGAGCGGTATGGAGTACACGCTGTGTAACTCCTTCGGTTTTGGTGGCACCAACGGCTCGTTGATCTTCAAGAAAGTCTGATCATTTAGCTGTGTACTAAAGGCCCGCTTGTCGGGCCTTTTCTATTCGGGTTTATCCCCTTGTCCTGCGCTTTTCATCCTGCCAAACTGTCCGGCCAGACGCATAAGGAGCCACCTATGTTCTTGATTAATGGTAAAGAGCAGCAATGGCTTGCCGCCAATGATCGGGCGACGCAATTTGGCGATGGCTGTTTTACCACCGCGCGCGTCCTTGAAGGGCAAATTCAGTTTCTCGACGCGCATCTCCAGCGCCTGCGTCTGGCCTGTAAACGGCTCCAGATCCCTTATCTCGACTGGGACGTACTGGCGCGGGAAATGACCCACCTCGCGAGAGAAAAAGAAGAGGGTGTGGTGAAAGTTATTCTCAGCCGCGGTACTGGCGGGCGCGGCTATAGCGCTGCGGGTTGTGAAGCGCCGACGCGGATAGTGTCGGTATCAGCAAGCCCTGCGCATTACGCGCGTTGGCGGCAGGAAGGGGTAACACTGGCATTGAGTGATATTTGCCTCGGACGCAACCCGATGCTCGCCGGGATCAAACACCTTAACCGCCTGGAGCAGGTATTGATTCGTGCCGGGCTTGAGCGGACCTCAGCCGATGAAGCGCTGGTGCTGGATAGCGAAGGCTGGCTGATTGAATGTTGTGCCGCCAATATCTTCTGGCGGCAGGGTGCGAAGGTCTTCACGCCGCGTGTTGATCAGGCCGGTGTTAATGGCATTATGCGTCAATATTGTTTGCGCCAGCTGAAAACTTCCGCTTTTGAGGTTGTCGAAGTCAATGCGCGGCACGATGTGCTGATGCTGGCTGACGAAGTCATTATTTGTAACGCGTTGATGCCAGTTGTTCCCGTCCGCCAGTGGGCGGAACAGCGCTGGTCAGCGCGCGATTTGTACCATTTTTTAGCCCCCTTGTGTGAGCGCATAAATCCGTCATGAAGAAAATGTTACGTGTAGTTCTCCTCCTGTTGGCTTTGCTGGTTATTGCGGCGGGAGCCGGTGTCTGGAAGGTTCGCCAGTTAGCGGACAGCCAGATCCTGATTAAAAATGAAACCATTTTCACGCTGCCCGCCGGAACTGGTCGGGTGGCGTTGGGTGAATTGTTGTATCGCGAAAAGGTAATTAATCGCCCGCGCGTGTTCCAGTGGCTGCTGCGACTGGAGCCTGATCTATCACATTTCAAAGCCGGCACCTATCGTTTTACACCGAAGATGACCGTGCGCGAGATGCTGCAGTTACTGGAGAGCGGGAAAGAAGCACAGTTTCCGCTGCGTCTGGTTGAAGGTATGCGCCTGAGTGATTACCTCAAGCAACTGCGCGACGCGCCATATATTAAGCACACACTGAAAGATGATGATTACGCTACGGTGGCCGAGGCGCTGAAGCTGGAACACCCGCAATGGGTAGAAGGTTGGTTCTGGCCCGATACCTGGATGTACACCGCCAATACGACGGACATTGCGCTGCTCAAGCGTGCGCATCAGAAAATGTCGCGTGCGGTGGAGCAAGCCTGGGAAGGGCGCATGGAGGGGCTACCGTATAAAGATCAGAACCAACTGGTCACCATGGCGTCGATTATCGAAAAAGAGACGGCTGTCGCCAGCGAACGCGATCAGGTGGCCTCCGTCTTTATTAACCGCTTGCGCGTCGGGATGCGGCTGCAGACCGATCCGACGGTTATCTACGGGATGGGCGCGCGTTATAATGGTAAGCTGTCGCGCGCCGATCTGGAAACGCCGAGCGACTATAACACCTATGTGATTAGCGGCTTGCCGCCGGGCCCTATTGCTACACCCGGTGAGGCCTCGCTGAAAGCGGCGGCGCATCCGGCGAAAACGCCGTATCTCTATTTTGTCGCGGATGGAAAAGGCGGACATACATTTAATACCAATCTCGCCAGCCATAACCGGGCAGTGCAGGACTACCTGAAAGTACTTAAGGAAAAAAATGGGCAGTAAATACATCGTTATCGAAGGGCTTGAAGGCGCAGGGAAAACCACGGCGCGCGATGTCATCGTTGAGACGCTGAAAGAGCTTGGCGTCGGTGAAATGGTGTTTACGCGGGAACCGGGCGGTACGCTGCTGGCGGAAAAATTGCGCAGCCTGGTGCTGGATATCCGTTCTGTTGGTGATGAAGTCATTACCGATAAGGCCGAAGTTCTGATGTTTTACGCAGCCCGTGTGCAACTGGTAGAAACCGTCATTAAACCTGCACTGGCGCGTGGTTGCTGGGTGATCGGCGATCGTCATGATCTCTCAACGCAGGCATACCAGGGCGGCGGACGCGGTATTGATCAAACCATGCTGGCTACACTGCGTGATGCCGTACTGGGAGATTTTCGCCCGGATTTGACGCTCTATCTGGATGTCACGCCGGAAGTCGGTCTGAAACGTGCGCGTGCGCGTGGTGAATTGGATCGTATCGAACAAGAGTCGCTGGATTTCTTCAATCGTACCCGCGCACGCTATCTCGAACTGGCGGCGCAGGATGAGCGTATTCGCACTATTGATGCGACACAACCGCTGGACAACGTGATTGCCGACATCCGCCAGACAGTGACAGCCTGGGTGCAGGAGCAGGGCGCATGAAATGGTATCCGTGGCTGCGTCCCGATTTTGAGCAACTGATTGCCAGTTATCAGAGCGGTCGTGGACACCACGCGTTGCTGATCCACGCCCTGCCGGGGATGGGCGAAGATGCCCTGATTTATGCCATCAGCCGTTTCTTGCTATGCCAGACACCTGAAGGCCATAAAAGCTGCGGTCACTGCCGCGGTTGTCAGCTTATGCAGGCTGGAACGCACCCCGATTACTATGCACTGGCACCGGAAAAAGGAAAATCGGCGCTTGGCATTGACGCGGTGCGTGAAGTGAGTGAAAAGCTTTACGAACATGCGCGGCTGGGTGGCGCGAAAGTGGTGTGGATCCAGGATGCCGCGTTGCTGACCGACGCTGCCGCCAACGCGTTGCTGAAGACGCTGGAAGAACCGCCCGCGCATACCTGGTTCTTCCTCGGCTGCCGGGAGCCGGCGCGATTATTAGCGACCTTGCGCAGTCGCTGCCGCTTGCACCACCTTGCGCCTCCCGCTGAAAACTACGCCTGCAGCTGGCTTGCACGGGAAGTTACCGCCTCGCATGAGTCGATTCTGACCGCACTACGTTTGTGCGCCGGTTCGCCTGGTGCGGCAGAAGCGCTGCTTCAGGACGATGCCTGGGCGCAACGGCAGACGCTTTGCCAGGCAACAGACGCGGCGCTGAATAGCGGTGACTGGCTGGCGATGCTTGCGACGCTCAACCACGACAAAGTGGCTGAACGTCTGCAGTGGTTCTCTGCGTTGCTTCTTGATGCATTAAAAATGCAGCAAGGCGCGACATTGCTCAGCAATGTTGATGCCTTAGCGCTGGTAGAAAAGCTGGCGCGCCAGGTGCAAGCGCCAACGCTGCATGCGTTGCTGCATGCTATTTTTACCTGTCGTGAACAGTTGCTTAGTGTGGTCGGGGTTAACCGCGAGTTGCTGCTGACTGATTTATTGTTAACGCTGGAACGTTACCAGCAAACAGGCGTAACGCTTCCTGTCTCCCATCTGTAAGAGAACATTATGTTTTTAGTCGATTCGCACTGCCACCTTGATGGCCTGGATTACCACTCTTTGCACAAAGACGTTGATGACGTGCTGGCGAAAGCTGCCGCGCGCGATGTGAAGTTTTGTCTGGCGGTTGCCACGACATTACCGGGTTATCGCGCAATGCGTGAGCTGGTGGGGGAGCGCCCGAATGTGGTCTTTTCCTGCGGTGTGCATCCCTTGAACCAGGATGAAGAGTACGACGTCGAAATGCTGCGCCAGCTGGCGGCGGAAGAGGGCGTTGTGGCAATGGGCGAAACCGGACTGGACTATTTTTATACGCCGGAAACGAAGCCACGCCAGCAGGAATCCTTCCGTAACCATATCCGTATTGGCCGCGAACTGAATAAGCCAGTGATAGTCCATACGCGCGATGCGCGAGAAGACACGCTTGCGATTTTGCAGGAAGAGCGCGTGACGGATTGCGGCGGTGTGTTGCACTGCTTTACTGAAGATCGCGAAACGGCGGGTAAGCTGCTGGATATGGGGTTTTACATCTCGTTCTCTGGTATCGTCACTTTCCGCAACGCTGAGCAGTTGCGTGATGCCGCTCGTTACATTCCGCTCGATCGATTACTGGTCGAAACCGATTCGCCTTATCTCGCCCCGGTGCCGCATCGCGGCAAAGAGAACCAGCCAGCGATGACGCGCGATGTGGCGGAATATATGGCGGTGCTGAAAGGCGTTTCTGTCGAAGAGCTTGCGCAACAGACGACACAGAACTTTTCCCGTTTGTTCCATGTTGATCCATCCCGCCTGCAATCTGCCTGATCTGTCAGCTTATTTTAGTACTCGTAATTAATAAACGATCGGAGTAAAGTTCACCGCCATAAAAAAGGCGGTGGCGGTCGTTTTTCATACGGAAGCCGACACCTTTTGTAAATCAGTGTGAGTTTCGTGACCGGCGCTAGCTGAAACGTGATAGCCGTCAAACAAACTTTTACTGATTTATTTTACTCTGTGTAATAAATAAAGGGCGCTTAGATGCCCTTCCCACGGCGCGGATCTCCCCCCTCGCCAATGCGTGAAAGCGTAGAAAAAAGCACTAATACTCAGGAGCACTCTCAATTATGTTTAAGAATGCATTTGCTAACCTGCAGAAGGTCGGTAAATCGCTGATGCTGCCAGTATCCGTACTGCCTATCGCAGGTATCCTGCTGGGCGTCGGTTCTGCAAACTTCAGCTGGCTGCCAGAAGTGGTTTCCCACGTTATGGCCGAAGCGGGCGGTTCCGTTTTTGCTAACATGCCGTTGATCTTCGCTATCGGTGTTGCGCTTGGCTTTACCAATAACGACGGCGTTTCGGCTCTGGCCTCTGTAGTTGCCTACGGCATCATGGTGAAAACCATGGCAGTGGTTGCGCCTCTGGTTCTGCATTTACCTGCTGAAGAAATTGCCGCAAAACACCTGGCTGATACCGGTGTGCTCGGCGGTATCATCTCCGGCGCGATTGCGGCGTATATGTTTAACCGCTTCTATCGCATCAAGCTGCCTGAGTATCTGGGCTTCTTCGCTGGTAAACGTTTCGTGCCGATCATCTCCGGTCTGGCTGCGATTTTCACCGGCGTGATCCTCTCCTTCATTTGGCCGCCGATCGGTACTGCGATTCAGACTTTCTCCCAGTGGGCCGCTTACCAGAACCCGGTTGTGGCGTTCGGTATCTACGGCTTCATTGAACGTTGCCTGGTGCCGTTTGGTCTGCACCACATCTGGAACGTACCTTTCCAGATGCAGATTGGTGAGTTCACCAACGCGGCAGGTCAGGTGTTCCACGGCGATATCCCGCGTTATATGGCGGGCGACCCGACTGCGGGCAAACTGTCTGGCGGCTTCCTGTTCAAAATGTACGGTCTGCCGGCTGCTGCTATCGCTATCTGGCACTCTGCAAAACCGGAAAACCGCGCGAAAGTGGGCGGTATCATGATCTCCGCAGCGTTGACCTCGTTCCTGACCGGTATCACCGAGCCGATCGAGTTCTCCTTCATGTTCGTTGCGCCGATCCTGTACGTAATCCACGCGATTCTGGCTGGTCTGGCATTCCCGATCTGTATCCTGCTGGGTATGCGTGACGGTACGTCGTTCTCTCACGGTCTGATTGACTTCATCGTGCTGAGCGGTAACAGCAGCAAACTGTGGCTGTTCCCGATTGTCGGTGCGGGCTATGCGGTGGTTTACTACACCATCTTCCGCGTGCTGATCAAAGCGCTGGATCTGAAAACTCCGGGTCGTGAAGACACCACTGAAGAGAGCAAAGCGGGTGCTACCAGCGAAATGGCTCCGGCTCTGGTTACGGCGTTCGGCGGTAAAGAGAACATCACCAACCTGGATGCGTGCATCACGCGTCTGCGTGTCAGCGTGGCTGACGTAGCGAAAGTGGATCAGGCTGGCCTGAAGAAACTGGGCGCTGCGGGTGTGGTTGTTGCTGGTTCCGGTGTGCAGGCAATTTTCGGTACTAAATCCGATAACCTGAAAACCGAAATGGATGAGTACATCCGTAACAACTAAGCCATAGTCTGGGGAGACTGAGGGAGCCTGATGGCTCCCTTTTTTATTGCTCAAAATACTGCCCATAAGCGTGGCCAGCTACAGGTTTTGGCTCCGGATTCAATTTCATAAAGCAGGCAGAGGCTTCTGTTGCAGAATGGCGGTATACCCATCCAGGGCGCAATCAATGTTGCCCTTTATAACGGCGTCTGAATAAAGCAGAGGAACAACGTCAGTCGCCGCCAACAGACTGTGCGCCATTAACGGCCTCCGCTCCGGTAAACTCGCTGTCTTGCCACCGAACAGGACTCACAGCCGCGCTGCATAAACGCACGCCAGGTACAGCGAGAAACGTACAAGGATCAGTGCAGCGGCAACGTCTGCCTAAGGGGGCTCGCTGGGGAGGACGGAAGCAGGGCAGTTATCGGTAATGGCGGTTTTCGGAGGCGCCACGCAGATAGTGGAAAACATAATCTGCAAAGCGTAAAAAAGCCCGCCTGGAGAACGGCGGGCCTGGTGAGTCTGGCTCGTTGGTTATCAGAAGCTGTAACTGGCGCTTACGGAGAAGTTGCGTGGTGCGCCGTATACACCATAAGTGCCCAGATAATCGTAATACTCTTTATCGAACACATTGTTCAGATTGGCTTGAACCGCAAAGTTTTTGGTTGCCTGGTAGCGGGTGAAGAGATCCACCACCGTATAACCGCTCTGGGTGATACGCATATCGCCGCTCGGGCCTTTGATATCCTGCCAGGTTTTATTCTGCCAGCGCGCGCCGCCGCCAACGGAAAGTTCCGGCAGCATTGGCAACTGGTAACGCGTGAACAATTTCATCGTCGTGCGCGCCTGTTCCGGGTTAACGGCTACACCGTCACCATCTTCAGCCATAAACCGGCTGGCACCAAAGGTGAGCTGTAAGTTGTCGGTGAGGGCACCATTGAGTTCAAATTCGACACCTTTGCTTACGGTGCCATTGACTGATTTATACGCTGTCTGGCCGCCGGAATTCGGAATGTACTCGCCGGTCGATACGGCAACATGATCCTGCTCGGTACGGAACACCGCCAGGGTTGCTGTCAGACGTGTGTTGTACCAGTCGCCCTTGATCCCGGCTTCGTAACTTTTTCCCGTTGTGGGGTCAAGGAATTCACTGTTGATATCACGCTGGTTTGAAGGCTGGAAAATAGAGGTGTAGCTACCGTAAACAGACCAGGTGTCATCAATGTCATAAATCAGGCCAGCGTATGGCGTGACGTCATCGGACTTGCTGGTACGGATCTCATCCGGCTTACGTTCCAGATTATATTTTGCGCTCCATTCGGTATAACGCGCGCCGAGGATCAAGTGCAGCGGATCGGCCAAAGAGATTCGGGTTGCCGCATACAATGATTTCTGGCGGATCACATCGCGCTGGTAGAGCGCCCACTCAGACCAGCTCGGGTCGGCCAGCGTGTTACCGTTATAGTTATGAATGTTGCCGACATCCATCAGGCCGGAATTATCATTAACCGGATAGGCGTTGTCATAATTGTTGCGCTGGCGGCTGTAGCTACCACCGAACATCACTTCGTGCTGGCGACCAAGCAAATCGTAACCACCGCGAACAAAGGCATCGATGGCGTCTTGTTTGCGCTCGCCACGGTTCCAGCCGCCCCATGCGCCTTGCCACTGTGAGGCATCATACAGACCGGTGGTTTTGTCCGGGTAACCGTCGATATACATCAACTTGCTGTCGAAGTTGGTTTCCGCATGCATGGCGTTAACTTTCGCTTCCCAGCCGTTATCATAACGCTGGGTCAGATTGGCGAAAATTTTTGAAGAATCGACATTTGAGTAAGCCCAGTCAGCAGCCGTGTTGAAACCGCGACGGAAATGCGTACGGCTGCCGTCGCTGTATAGCGAGGGGAAACCGCCCCAGGTCGGGCTGTCCTCTTCGCTTTCCTGATAGTCATAGCCGAGAGAAAGGGTGGTGGAATCTGTGATATCCGCATCCACCACGCCGGTGATGAATTTTTTACGGTAGTGGTTACGTTCAACCCAGGAGTCTTTATCCTGATAACCGGTGATAACCCGGCCGCGCACGTTGCCGGATTCGGTCAGCGGTGCTTGCAGATCCAGCACATAGCGTTGATTGTCCCAGCTACCGTATGTTGCGGTGGCAGTTCCTTTAAACTCTTTGCTGTCGGCATGTTTACGCACCATGTTGACATAAGCAGAGGGATTACCTGTTCCGCTCATCAGACCGGCCGCGCCGCGCACCACTTCAATCTTGTCATAAATTGCCGTGTCGCCAGCGGTATCACCAAAATTCCAGCGGTTATCAAGGAATGTCGGCATATCTTCATAAGCAAAGTTACTGACAAAAAAGCCGCGGGCGAAGAAGTTGGTGCGATGACTGTCAATGCGCGATGCGCTGACGCCAATTGTATTGTCCAGCACTTGTTCGATCGTATTTAGCTGCTGATCCTGCATACGTTGCTGGCTGACCACACTCACTGATTGCGGGATGTCACGCGGAACCAGTAACAGCTTGGTGCCAGTGGTGGTGGTTTTCACGCTGTAGTCTTGTGCCTGGCTGTCAGAGGTGCTTAATGCCGCGCCATCAACCACAACGGTATCTTCAGAACCTGCAGCGGTATCTGCCGCAAACGCAGCAGAGGGGACTAAAGCTATTGAAACGCAGGCGGCAAGCAGAGACGGTGTGGCAGCTAACGGACGCGCTTCGCCCCTGGCGTGATGAGTGAAAGACATGAATAAACCCTTAATGGTGCGTTAGAGGGAGAGCCTTGCAGCGATACGGTGTCGCGTCAGGCGGGTTTTGTAATTCGTCTGATAATAATTGCGCATGAAAATGCAAATGCGAAATATACGCATTCACCACATGAATGTAAACAGATGTAATATTCACTACTGAAATACCGTTTCACCGCAGCGCGGCTTAAACGCGGGAGATTTGCACCCTAAAAGCACGGGAAAGGTGAAAGAAAAACAGCGTTTTGGTTGAAACAACAAGAGAATCTCGATCATACTCTAGGGCACGTAATTGACGACGGCTGCGGGCTGGCTCCGCGTACATAAAAGGAAAACGTCATGGCCGAAGAAACCATTTTCAGTAAAATTATTCGCCGCGAAATTCCCTCGGATATTGTTTATCAGGACGAACTGGTCACCGCTTTTCGCGATATCTCTCCGCAGGCTCCAACTCATGTCCTGATTGTGCCAAACATCCTGATTCCAACCGTGAACGACGTGACCGAAGCGCATGAGCAGGCGCTGGGGCGCATGTTGACCGTTGCGGCGAAAATCGCCCGCGATGAGGGGATTGCTGAAGACGGTTACCGTTTGATCATGAACTGTAATCGTCATGGCGGGCAGGAGGTTTATCATATCCATATGCACCTGCTCGGCGGGCGCGCACTGGGGCCGATGCTGGCTCATAAAGGTCTTTGATATGACGAACGGGCGTGTCGGATTATGGCTGGCAGCGCTGGTGCTGGTGGGGTGCAGTTCACGTCCAACGATCCCGGTCGCCGACGACCAGACGTTAGTGATGGAATCGAGCATTCTGGCCTCAGGGATTATCGCGCAGCCGCCGACGTTAAGTACGCAGGAACTCCAGCCTTCCGCGTCTTCACGGTTGTTTAATGAAAGACAGCAGCCCGTTACCGTGCATTATCGTTTTTTCTGGTATGACGCCAGAGGTCTGGAAATGCACCCGCTGGAAGCGCCGCGAACCGTCACGATCCCGGGTAATTCGGGCGTGACGCTGTATGGCAGCGCCAACTATTTGGGTGCGCACAGCGTCAGACTTTATCTTTACCTGTAAGGGGTGACTCTTGATTAAAACTATTGGACGCTACGCGCTATTGACAACCCTGGCCGTGCTGCTTGCGGGCTGTATTAGCGATCAGCAACCCGCACCGGTTGATCAGGCGGGTGGTGCAGGAACGCCGCAACAACCCACGCCGGTACAGCCGCAACAACCGGTGCCGGAGGTGCCTTCAGTCCCGACGCTGCCGCAGCAGCAACCCGGGCCGATTGAGCACCAGGACCAGACGGGGCAACCCGCGCCGCGCGAGCGTCATTTTGACTGGAACAGCGCGGTTCAGCCGATGGTCGGCAAAATGTTACAGGCAAGCGGTGCGAACGCCGGTAGCGTGCTGTTAGTGGATAGCGTCAATAACCGAACCAACGGTTCTATCAACACGGGTGAAGCCACGGGTGTGGTGCGCAACGCGTTAGCGAATAACGGCAAATTTACGCTTGTTACCGAACAGCAACTGGCGGTCGCGAAGCAGCAACTGGGGCTTTCGCCACAAGACAGCCTCGGTACGCGCAGTAAAGCCATCGGTATCGCCCGTAACGTCGGGGCCCAGTATGTGCTTTACTCCAGTGCGACCGGGAACGTCAACGCACCGGCGCTGCAAATGCAATTGATGCTGGTACAGACCGGCGAAATTATCTGGTCGGGTAAAGGTGCGGTTCAGCAACAATAAACAGACGCGTGACGAGGTGTTGTCACGCTACTTTCCGACCTATACTCCCGTCGCTGGCCAGCATACCGGGCTCAGCGGCGGGAGTTGTCTTATCAGCGATGGGCGACATACGCTGGTGCTGCGAAAAAGGCACCATGCGACCTCATCGCCTTTTCTGCGCCAGTATCGCTTACTTCGCCGTTTGCCTGCTTCTATTACACCACGTCCGCGCTTATTCACCGGCGAGTGGATGGCGGTCGATTACCTGCCCGGCGAGGTCTGCACCGGGCTGCCGCAGGCCGGTGTGCTGGTGCCGTTACTGTATGATTTACACCGACAACCGCTGTTTGGCTGGCGGATAACATTATTGCCGCTGCTTGAAGGTTACTGGCAGCAGAGTGCGCGCTCGCGGCGGACGCCATTCTGGCTGCGGCAGTTAAAGCAGTTGCGCCAGCGAAAAGAGCCTGTGCCGCTACGGCTGGCACCGTTACATATGGATGTCCATGCCGGAAACCTGGTACAGAGCGCTGCGGGTTTGCGGTTGATCGACTGGGAATATGCGGGCGATGGCGATATCGCGCTGGAGTTGTCTGCCGTATGGACGAAAAACGAAGCAGAGCGGCAGGAACTGGTGAATCACTATGCGCAACAGTCTGCGATTAATCCCGCTCTGCTGTGGCGCCAGGTCCGGCGCTGGAGACCGTGGGTTTTGATGCTAATGGCTGGCTGGTATGAGTGCCGCTGGCAGCAGACGGGCGATCAACAATTTATTACGCTGGCGAATGAAACATGGCGTCAGCTGGCAACAAAAGGATAAGAGAGGTAAATGTGGGCCCAGTGATGTTGGATGTGGAAGGGTATGAACTGGATGCGGAAGAGCGCGAGATTCTGGCGCACCCGCTGGTTGGCGGCCTGATCCTCTTTACCCGTAATTATCACGATCCCGAGCAATTACGGGAGCTGGTGCGCCAGATCCGCAGCGCTTCGCATCATCGTCTGGTGGTGGCGGTCGATCAGGAAGGCGGGCGCGTACAGCGCTTTCGCGACGGTTTTACTCGCTTACCTGCCGCACAATCTTTTGCGGCTTTGCATGGGCTGGAAGAGGGCGGGCGACTGGCGCAGGAGGCGGGTTGGCTAATGGCCAGTGAAATGATCGCCATGGATATCGACATTAGTTTTGCCCCGGTGCTGGATGTCGGGCATATCAGCGCGGCGATTGGCGAGCGTTCCTATCACGAAGATCCGGTGAAAGCGCTGGCTGTGGCGACGCGATTTATCGACGGGATGCACAGCGCAGGGATGAAAACCACCGGCAAACACTTCCCCGGTCACGGAGCGGTTACGGCCGATTCCCATAAAGAAACGCCACGCGACCCGCGACCACAAGGCGAGATCCGCGCGCATGACATGACGATATTCCGCAGCCTCATTGAGCAAAACAAACTCGATGCGATTATGCCCGCGCACGTCATCTATGCCGATGCAGATCCGCGTCCGGCCAGCGGCTCGCCATACTGGCTGAAAACCGTATTACGCGGCGAGCTGGGTTTTGACGGCGTGATTTTTTCGGATGATTTGTCAATGGAAGGTGCGGCGATCATGGGAAGTTACGCTGAGCGTGGGCAAGCGTCGCTGGATGCCGGTTGCGATATGATCCTGGTCTGTAATAATCGTAAAGGCGCGGTGAGCGTGTTGGATAACCTGTCGCCGATCAATGCACAACGTGTTACGCATTTGTATCATAAAGGTTCATATTCTCGTCAGGAGTTGATGAGCTCAGCGCGCTGGAAGGCTGCTCATAACGAACTGGAGCAGCTGCATGCGCGCTGGCAGGAGCACAAAGAGGCCCGTTAATTCCTGCGGACGCGATGTCGAAGTGGTGAGGATACCATGATTATCTATTTACACGGTTTTGACTCAAACAGCCCCGGCAACCATGAAAAAGTGTTGCAGCTGCAATTTATTGATCCGGATGTGCGCCTGATTAGCTACAGTACGCGCCACCCGAAGCATGATATGCAGCACCTGCTGAAAGAAGTGGATAAAATGTTGCAGCTCAATATCGACGAGCGTCCGCTGATTTGCGGTGTTGGCCTTGGCGGGTACTGGGCTGAACGCATCGGTTTCTTGTGCGATATCCGTCAGGTGATCCTCAACCCTAACCTGTTTCCTTACGAGAATATGGAAGGGAAAATTGACCGCCCGGAAGAGTATCAGGACATTGCCACCAAATGCGTGGCCAACTTTCGTGAGAAAAATCGCGATCGCTGCCTGGTGATCCTCTCGCGCCAGGATGAGGCACTGGACAGCCAGCGCTCAGCTGAGGAGTTGCACCCCTACTACGAAATTGTCTGGGACGAAGCACAGTCGCATAAATTCAAGAACATCTCACCGCATCTCCAGCGTATTAAAGCCTTTAAAACCCTCGGTTAATCCCCCTTCCGGCAGGTCATCTCACCTGCCGGCGTTATTTTTATCTCTGCGTTTCGCCGGGCACTATTTTGTCTGTCGACTACACTTGCTCATCTTTTACGCATTAAAACTTGATGCATATCAATTTTGGTATGACCATTGAACCGTTCGTGTTATTCTTGACGTCAATATCTGGTTGTAAGTGCGTAACCTGTTGTTAATTAAAGGCTATTTTCATAACTTTTAATTAACAATTGGTTAATATTTTAGGGGGTCACGTTGACTACACCATTGAAGAAAATTGTGATTGTAGGCGGTGGTGCTGGTGGTCTGGAACTGGCGACGCAGTTAGGTAAAAAGCTTGGCCGCGGAAAAAAAGCGAAAATCACGCTTGTCGATCGTAATCACAGCCATTTGTGGAAGCCGTTGCTGCACGAAGTGGCGACAGGGTCTCTGGATGAGGGTGTCGATGCGCTGAGCTACCTGGCGCACGCGCGTAATCACCATTTCCAGTTCCAGCTCGGTTCTGTCGTCGATATTAATCGCGAAGGCAAAACCATCACGCTCGCTGAACTGCGTGATGAGAAGGGCGATTTGCTGGTACCGGAGCGTAAACTGGCCTATGACACGCTGGTAATGGCGCTCGGCAGTACCTCGAACGACTTCAACACACCTGGCGTGAAAGAGCACTGTATCTTCCTCGACAACCCACACCAGGCGCGCCGTTTCCACCAGGAGATGCTCAATCTGTTCCTGAAATATTCGGCGAACCTTGGCGCTAATGGCAAAGTGAATATTGCGATTGTTGGCGGTGGGGCAACCGGTGTTGAACTCTCGGCGGAGCTGCACAACGCGGTGAAACAGCTGCACAGTTATGGTTATAAAGGCCTGACAAACGAAGCGCTGAACGTGACGCTGGTGGAAGCAGGCGATCGTATTCTGCCTGCGCTGCCGCCACGGATTTCCGGTGCTGCGCATAACGAGTTGACCAAAATGGGGGTCCGCGTGTTGACCCAAACGATGGTGACCAGTGCCGATGAAGGCGGTCTGCATACGAAAGAGGGCGAATATATCAACGCCGATCTGATGGTGTGGGCGGCGGGTATCAAAGCGCCGGACTTTATGAAAGAGATTGGCGGCCTGGAAACCAACCGTATTAACCAACTGGTGGTCGAACCCACATTGCAAACCACCCGCGATGCGGATATTTACGCGATTGGCGATTGCGCGTCGTGTGCGCGACCGGAAGGTGGTTTTGTACCGCCGCGTGCCCAGGCCGCTCACCAGATGGCAAGCCTTGCGTTGCATAATATTCTGGCGCAGATCAAAGGTAAGCCGCTGAAATCGTATATCTATAAAGATCATGGCTCGCTCGTTTCCCTGTCCAATTTCTCGACTGTTGGTAGCCTGATGGGTAACCTGATGCGCGGTTCAATGATGGTTGAAGGGCGTATTGCACGCTTTGTATATATCTCTCTGTACCGTATGCACCAGGTCGCGCTGCATGGTTATTTCAAAACTGGCCTGATGATGCTGGTTGGTAGTATTAACCGGGTGATCCGTCCGCGTCTCAAATTGCACTAACACTGCTCTGCTCCCTGCGGCTTTACCTGCCCAGGGAGCAGCATATCGCTCTGCAGGTGGCGTTAAACCGCTCGGATAACTCTGAATATCGTCATTTTCCTGCCCACTATCCCTCTTTTTACGTTCTTTCTGATTGGCTTCCTTGCTTGCGAAGTTGCAAAATTGTTACCAATAGCAAACAGGGAGAGAATCCTGATGAACAAATCAATGTTAGCGGGTATCGGTATTGGCGTGGCCGCTGCACTGGGCGTTGCCGCAGTTGCCAGCCTGAACGTGTTTGAGCGCGGTCCTCAGTACGCGCAAGTGGTTTCTGCGACGCCAATCAAGGAAACGGTGAAAACGCCACGTCAGGAGTGCCGAAATGTAACAGTAACGCATCGTCGTCCCGTGCAAGATGAAAACCGTATTACCGGTTCTGTTCTTGGCGCGGTAGCGGGGGGCGTGCTGGGGCATCAGTTTGGTGGTGGTCGCGGTAAAGATGTTGCCACAGTCGTTGGTGCGCTAGGCGGCGGTTACGCCGGTAATCAGATTCAGGGCGGGATGCAAGAAAGGGATACCTACACCACGACCCAGCAACGTTGTAGCACCGTGTATGACAAGTCAGAAAAAATGCTCGGCTATGACGTAACGTATAAAATTGGTGACCAGCAGGGAAAAATCCGCATGGATAAAGATCCCGGTACGCAAATTCCGCTGGATGGCAACGGTCAACTTGTTTTGAATAACAAAGCGTAAAACAGAAGTACTCTGCATGTTGGCTCCTCATCGCTCAGGCTGAGGAGCCTTTTTTCATTAAAAAAGCCTCACATTTCTGCAAGGCTTTTAATCAGTTAAATAAAGTCGTGTTGGCGAACCAGCAGCAGGCCTGTTATCACAATTGAGATAAATGCAAACAGTACTGAACCACCTAACAAAACCCACAGACCAAATAATAATGTTATTACTATTAACACTTTAATGAATGGTAATAGCAAAATCATCTCCATTTTCCTTCTGCATGTGTTAAGTACAGGTAAATACCCTTTATCCTCGGAAGTCGTTCAATACAGCATTTAGGGTGAGAGCAAAGGAAAGTATGTACATAGCTGCATCATCATGATGCACATTATTTTGTATCATCCGGACTAATCATTAGCCGCGCAATAATCACAATTAAGAATAGCAAAGCGGGGGAAAACGCTGATAGATTTTACCTATTATTGAAATGTGATATCTGTATCACAGAGACAAAATGAGACAGTTTCCCGTCTCATTTTTTTTCAGGCTTTGATCAAATCCGGCCACAGCCGCAGAGTGGTGTGAATGATTTGCAAAAGTTTTTCGCAACTCGCGCCTTCACGCGCGCTGATGGACATGCCCTGCAGGATACATCCTAAAAACTGCGCTAGTGCGAGTGTGTCAACCGCTTGCGGAATTTCACCGCGTAGCTGGCGAGCGGTGAGGAACTGACGCAGCGTCTCTTCCTGCTGTGCATGT
Organism: Kosakonia pseudosacchari; assembly: GCF_900184035.1. Classification (GTDB taxonomy): domain Bacteria; phylum Pseudomonadota; class Gammaproteobacteria; order Enterobacterales; family Enterobacteriaceae; genus Kosakonia; species Kosakonia pseudosacchari. Next base: position 730,036 of record NZ_FXWP01000009.1, on the reverse strand, counting down.
CGCGATTTTATGGTGTTCGCAATTGCCTGTGACGATGCCGCCAGTGTCGCCGAGGTGTTGATCATAAAGCACCCGGCGGGCGTATCCGTGCTAGTGAAACACTTCGCCACGGCGGTGAAGTAATCGCGCAGCGCACTTTCCACTGATTTTTCTTCGCACAACAACTGCGCTTCATGCTGACGCGCGAAACGGGTGATGTAACGATCGAGGACAGCGCGAAACAGCCCCTCTTTGTTGGTGAACTCGGCATACAGCGTCGGCGCTTTCGCCCCGGTCGCTTCGACGAGATCGGATAATGATGTGGCTTCGTAACCATGTTGCCAAAATAGCGTCATGGCTTTGTCGAGCGCCGCTTCCCTGTCGAACACTTTCGGTCGGCCACGGCTTTTTTTGATGCAACTGCTGACTTCACTGGTCATATCGCCGCCTAACCTTTGTTAGTTTGTTGAATGACCATTATAAAAATAATCCCGCCAGATAACCAGCAGCAAATCAGCACATATTGATAAATCATATCCTTATGAATTATCAATAAATTTAATTTTATTTAATGATCGTTATAAAAACATGTTGACGCGTGATTGAGATCGCATCTACGATTTGTGTATCGATCGTTAACTTAATGTTTAACGACATTCTTCATCTGCATCCAGGAAAGACATCATGAAAAATATCACCGCGCTGTTTACTGCTGCTGTACTGAGTTCTTTCTCTTTCGCCAGCTTCGCTGCTGTTGAAGTGCAATCTGCTCCGGCAGGCCAGCAGGAGGTGGCGACCGTTGGTGTGCGTGCGAACTCCAACCTCGCATCGGTTGAAGATCAACTGGCACAGAAAGCCGATCAGATGGGGGCAAAATCATTTCGCATCACCTCTGTGACCGGTTCCGACAATCTGCACGGCACGGCTGTTCTCTACAAATAAGTGCAACACATAACGCTTCAGTTATAAAAAAGGCCCCGCGTATTATCGCAGGGCCTTTTTTTATGCCGCCAGGGGAGTTACATCACCTGCGGTGCGTTTTCAATGTGGCGGGTGACATCAACCGGCATCCCGGAACGCACCTCCATCACATGGCTCATCACTGTTGCATCGCTGCGCGCATCGTCTTTGAAAGCTTGCATAGCAGCGTTCAGCACGATGGGTAAGGTTTTGGGATCATCGTTAATTGATTTCGATAACGGCTGATGCACTTCAACCAGTCGTCTGCCATCAGGCTCAACTGACGCTTTAATAGGCGTATTGATGATATTCACTGGTGTACCCGGAGAAACCTGAGCAAAGAGATTAGAGATATCCTTGTCCCGCAGGCGAATGCAGCCGGAGCTAACGCGCATGCCGATACCGAAATCTGCGTTAGTACCGTGCAGCAAATAGACGCCACCAAACGCGGCAAGGCGAATGGCATGGTGTCCCATCGGGTTATCCGGCCCGGCAGGCATTACCGCCGGCAGATCGATGCCCTGTGCTTTATAGCGCGCGCGAATATTCGCGGTCGGTGTCCAGGTCGGGTTCGCGCGTTTATCAGAAACTGTGGTGACCATGGTTGGCGTCAGAGTGTCGCCACCCAGTTGACCAATGCCAATCGGATAAACCGTGACTTCATTTTTACCCGGCGGATAGTAATAGAGGCGCAGTTCGGCGAGGTTTATCACAATGCCTTTGCGCGGCACATCGGGGAGCAGCGTTTGCAGTGGAATGGTCAGGACGCTGCCCGCCCGCGGGACATACGGGTCAACACCGGGATTGGCCTGTAAAAGCGCAAGAAAGCCCACATTGTATTTTTTGGCAATCGCCTCCAGTGAACCGCCGTCGTTCTGCACGACATGAAAACGGTTTTCGCCAACGAGGTGACTGCCGGGAGGGGGTAAAGGCCAGGTGTTAGCTCGTGCGGGTAGGGCGACTGCGACAGTGGCAGCCGCGGCCAGCAGCGCGAGCCAGTGAACGAAACGCGACATTTTTATCATTACCATAATCCATGTAAATCATAAGGTTATTGCTATAAATCTGTGTGATGGAATTATGGTAGGTCAGCGTGTAGGGAAATCCTGGAGTATTGCAAAATATTTGTAAATATTGAGGAAAGTAAGGAAACCGGGTCGTATGACCCGGCCTGGAACGTTTTTGTCAGGCTACCGCGTTTTCGGCGAGCTGCTGCATAAAGTTACGTACCCAATCCATACGTACTTTGCGCTCGCTGAGATCCTGTATAAACTTCAGCCGCGTTGGGCCATCGAGGCGGAAATGCTGCGGTTGTTTCTGCAGTAAGCCAATCAGCCACGCCGGGTTAACATGATTTTTCGCGTTGAACTCAATCATGCCGCCTTTCTCGTTACCTTCCAGCTTGCGGATCCCCAGTTTTTGCGCCTGCTGGCGCAAGCGGGCAATATCCAGCAGGTTACGCGCCGGATCCGGTAACAGGCCGAAACGGTCAATCAGCTCGACTTTAATCTCCTCCAGCGCGTTCTCATCTTTGGCGCTGGCGATGCGTTTATAGAATGACAAGCGCGTGTTGACGTCAGGAATAAAGTCATCCGGCAACAGCGAAGGCATACGTAATTCAACTTCAGTTTGCTGGCTGGTGAGATCTTCCAGCGACGGCTCGCGGCCCGCTTTCAGCGCATCGACCGCGTTTTCCAGCAGCTCCATATAGAGCGAGAAGCCGATGGTTTCCATCTGCCCACTCTGGTCTTCGCCCAGCAGTTCTCCCGCACCGCGAATCTCCAGGTCATGCGTTGCCAGCGCAAAGCCCGCGCCTAAATCTTCCAGCGAAGCGATGGCCTCCAGACGTTTTTGCGCATCGGTGGTCATGGCTTTAGGATGTGGCGTCAGCAGCCAGGCGTAGGCCTGGTGGTGCGAACGCCCGACACGCCCGCGCAGCTGGTGTAGCTGGGCAAGACCGAAGTGATCGGCGCGTTCAATAATGATGGTGTTGGCGGTCGGAATATCGATCCCGGTTTCAATAATGGTGGTGCATACCAGCACGTTGAAACGTTGATGGTGGAAATCATTCATCACCCGCTCCAGCTCGCGTTCACGCATCTGACCGTGACCGATGGCGATGCGCGCTTCCGGCACCAGTTCCGCCAGGCGGTCGGCGGCTTTCTGGATATTTTCCACATCATTGTAGAGATAATAGACCTGCCCACCGCGCAGGATCTCACGCAGCATCGCCTCGCGCACCACCAGATTGTCGTACTCGCGCACAAAGGTTTTCACTGCCAGGCGGCGCGCGGGTGGGGTGGCGATAATCGACAGATCGCGCATCCCGCTCATCGCCATATTCAGCGTACGGGGGATCGGCGTCGCGGTCAGCGTCAGGATATCCACATCGGCGCGCATCGCTTTAATACGCTCTTTGTGGCGCACACCGAAACGGTGCTCTTCATCGACAATTAACAGGCCGAGATCCTTCATTTTGACATCGCTTTGCAGCAGCTTGTGCGTGCCAATCAGAATATCGATTTTCCCTTCGGCGGCCTGCTCCAGGATCTGCGCCTGCTCTTTGGCGCTGCGAAAACGTGAAAGCATTTCAATGCGCACCGGCCAGTTGGCGAAACGATCGCGGAAGTTATCGAAGTGCTGCTGGGCGAGAAGGGTGGTTGGCACCAGCACCGCCACCTGCTTATTGTTCTCAACCGCAAGAAACGCGGCGCGCATCGCCACTTCGGTTTTACCGAAGCCGACATCGCCGCACACCAGCCGGTCCATTGCCAGCGGCTGGCACATATCGCTGAGTACCGCGTTAATGGCTTGCGCCTGATCCGGCGTGGTTTCAAACGGGAAACTGTCGCAGAAAAGTTGATACTGCTCTTTGTCATGTTTAAAGGCGAAGCCCGCTTTGGCGGCGCGCTGCGCGTAAATATCCAGCAGCTCTGCGGCGACATCGCGCACTTTTTCCGCCGCTTTTTGCCGCGCGCGTGACCAGGCATCGCTCCCCAGTTTATGCAGCGGCGCGTTCTCTTCAGCACCACCTGCGTAGCGGCTGATTAAATGCAGCGACGAGACGGGCACGTACAATTTGGCATCACCCGCGTAGGTCAGCACCAGGTATTCGCCTTTGATGCCGCCCGCTTCCAGCGTGGTCATGCCGGCATACCGGCCCACGCCGTGCTCCAGGTGCACCACTGGCTGACCGTCATGCAGTTCGGCGAGGTTGCGGATCAAGGTATCCGGGTTGATAGTGCGTCGTGTATCCTGGCGGCGACGCGCGACGCGCTCACCGAGCAGATCGCTTTCACAAATCAACGCCCGGCTGCGTAACGTATCGATAAAGCCGTGTTCGGCGGCGCCAATCATCAGGTATGCGCCAGGCGTTTCGGCTTCGTCGAGACGCATAATGCGCTTAGGCGCAACTTTGATGCGCGCCAGTAGCTCGATTAACGCCTCGCGACGACCTTCACTCTCAACCGAGAACACCACCGGCCCGGCGAAGGATTCGAGGAACTTGCGCAGATTATCAAGCGGCGATTTCTGCTGCGCCTGTACCGCCAGATCCGGCAATGACCGGTAACCCAGGTTAACATGCGCGGCTTTGTCGGCCAGCTGTTCGGTTTTTAACTGGATGCGCGGCCATTTCTTCAGCTCGCTGTAAAGCTCATCAACGCGAAGCCACAGCGTCTCCGGCGGCAGCAAAGGGCGCATGGGATCAACACCGCGGTTCTCAAAACGCGCCAGCGTCTCCTGCTGGAAGCGCTCGGCGCTGTTTTCCAGATTACCGGTGTTGACCAGCAACGTATTTGCCGGGAAATAGCTGAACAGCGGCGGTAGCGGTTCGCTGAAAAACAGCGGCTGCCAGTACTCAATCCCGGTAGGCAGCGTACCCTTGCTGACTTGCTGGTAGATATGCTCTGCGTCGCGTTTGACCTCAAATTTATCGCGCCACTGGCTGCGGAACAGCTCAATGGCGTTTTTATCGGTCGGAAATTCGTGCGCGGGCAGTAAGTTAATTGCCTCGACTTCTTCCAGCGTACGCTGGGTATCGGCGTCAAACAGACGCAAACTGTCAATTTCGTCGTCGAAAAAGTCGAGGCGGAAAGGCTGCTCACTGCCCATCGGGAAAAGATCGAGCAGCGCGCCGCGTGTGGCGTATTCCCCATGCTCCATAACTTGATCAACATGGCGATAACCCGCGTTGTCCAGTTGGCTGCGCAGCTCGTCGCGCGACAAGCGTTGGCCTTTTTTCATCACCAGCGCATGGCCATGCAGGTAGCTATGCGGGCAAACGCGCTGCATCAGCGTATTTACCGGAACAATCAACACACCGCGCTGCATGGAGGGGAGTTGATATAACGTCGACAGGCGGGAAGAGATAATTTCCTGGTGCGGCGAGAAGCTGTCATACGGCAGCGTTTCCCAGTCGGCGAGGTTCATCACCAGGTTATCGGTAAATTGCCCAATCTCATCCTGCAAGCGCAGCGCGTTTTGCATATCCGGCGCAATCAGCACGACGGGACCCGGATGGCGTTCAATGATTTCCGCAACTTCGGTGGCGCAGGCGGCACCTGTGAGTTCGCCAAACTGGCGCTGGTCGCCTGCTTTGACAGGCAGGGAATAACGGTATTGTTCAGGCATGGGGATATCAAGATCTCATTATGGATATACCCCCCGTTATGGGGGCATATCCCTGATACGCAATACCATTATTATCTGTGATTAGGCGGCGTTAGCCAATACGACGCGCAGGATTAACGCGCTTGCACCGCCGTGAGATGTTTCGTTGGCGGCGTGAAAAAGAGATCGGCGAACAGCGCCGACGACAATTTTCGCACCATCAGCCCAACCAGCGTACAAATCAGTAACGTGGCAAACGGATAGACCAACAGTAGCGCCAGCTCGACCGTTTGCGGCCACGCGCCCGCGTTCATCGGCTTGAGCAGCGCCAGGCTGATGGCTTCAATCAGAATGCGGTGGGTAGTATAAATCGCCAGCGTATTAGAGCCGACCACGTTCAGCAGGCTCTTTTCGTTGGGTGGAAAACGCTGCTCCAGCGCCTGGAACAAACGCATAATGCCCACGATAGAAAGCAGGCACAGCGGCAGGGGCATATTGAACATCCACAGCCCGAAAGCCACTACCGCCGCCAGCGCAAACAGTAACCCGTAACGGCGGAGCGACACGGTTTTGACCCACTCCATCACGCTTGCCCCATACCAGGCGCCGAGCGAATAAAAAATCATATTGCGCACCACGCTGTTCATCCCCCACCACGGCAGTGGCAGGTAATTAATCGCCAGGCTTGCCACAATCATCAGCGCTAATAGTGGCACTTTCCAGCGACTGAACAGCTTACAAAGCGTGAAATAGACCACCAGCGCATAGAGATACCACAAGCTGGTGCTGGCGGTGAGCATACCCTGCGCGAATTCGCGCCAGTTCTCCGCATAAGCCGCATTAGCGGCATTACTCAGATCGCGCTGCGGCGCGAGCCAGTCATTAATCTGGCTTAAGCCTGCCCATTGCAGTAGGCCCCACAGAGCCAGCACATAGACAATGCTCCAGATACGCTTATCGAGCGTTTCTTTCCACGGCACATCGTCTATATAACGGCGAATGAGATAACCGGAGATGAAAAAGAACACCGGCATACGAAACGGCGCGAGATAGAGGTTGAAATAAATCCAGCACTTAGAGAGCGTTTGCGACCACGGATGCTGGAAAGTCGAAAGGTGCGGGTAAAACGTGATGACTGAGTGATAAACCACGACCAGACAAATACATAACCCTTTGATTTGATTAATCCATAATGCTTTCTGTTTCATTAACGTTGTTGCCTGTTTTGCCATAATTCTGGCCGTTGATCCTGGTCAGGCAGGAGAGGGATGTATTGGGGAAGTGTCTGTATTTGTTCATTTTCGGATTAAGGCGAGAGGAACTGCGCGGTTAACAGCCGTACAAACAAACGGTAATGCAAACGGGCTGACGGTTATTTATTGGTTTGATTTCACGGAATTTTTCCTTATCTGTCTGACGAATACTTACCGTTTCACTCATTTACGCTCTGTGCTTTCGCTTATATACTCCTCTCTCTGCTATCAGCAACCAGACGGATTTCATGTACCAGCCTGTCACTCTTTTCATAGGCCTGCGCTATATGCGCGGGCGCGCAGCGGACCGCTTCGGCCGCTTTGTCTCCTGGCTGTCAACCATTGGCATCACCCTCGGTGTTATGGCGCTGGTAACGGTGTTATCGGTGATGAATGGCTTTGAGCGCGAGCTGCAAAACAACATCCTGGGGCTGATGCCGCAGGCCACTCTCACCACGCAAAACGGCTCACTGAATCCCGCGCAGCTCCCGGCAAGCGAGGTCAAATTGCAGGGAGTGACGCGTATCGCGCCGCTCACCACCGGTGATGTGGTGCTGCAGAGCGCGCGCAGCGTTGCGGTGGGTGTCATGATGGGCATCGATCCGGCACAAAACGATCCGCTGACGCCATATCTGGTGAATGTCAAACAAAGCGACCTGCAAGCGGGCAAATACAATATTATCCTCGGTGAGCAACTGGCCGGTCAGTTGGGCGTAAACCGTGGCGATCAAATTCGCGTGATGGTGCCGTCCGCCAGCCAGTTTACGCCGATGGGCCGTTTGCCGAGCCAGCGTCTGTTCACCGTGATTGGTACATTTGCGGCGAACAGCGAAGTCGACGAATACCAGATGCTGGTCAATATTGATGACGCTTCACGCCTGATGCGCTACCCGGCGGGGAATATCACCGGCTGGCGTTTATGGTTGAACGAGCCGCTGAAAGTCGATGTGCTCAGCCAGCAGAAATTGCCGGAAGGCACCAAATGGCAGGACTGGCGCGATCGTAAAGGCGAGCTGTTCCAGGCGGTGCGGATGGAAAAAAATATGATGGGGCTGCTGCTGAGCCTGATCATCGCCGTGGCGGCCTTCAATATTATTACCTCGCTGGGTTTGATGGTGATGGAAAAGCAGGGCGAGGTTGCGATTTTACAAACCCAGGGCTTAACACCACGGCAAATCATGCTGGTGTTTATGGTGCAAGGGGCGAGCGCCGGGATTATTGGCGCGCTGCTGGGTGCCGGGCTGGGGGCGCTGCTTGCCAGCCAGTTGAATAATTTAATGCCGATTATCGGCGCGTTTCTTGATGGCGCAGCCCTGCCGGTGGCGATTGAGCCGCTACAGGTGATTGGTATTGCGCTGGTGGCAATGGCCATCGCGCTGCTCTCTACGCTTTATCCTTCCTGGCGCGCTGCCGCCACTCAACCCGCCGAGGCTTTACGTTATGAATAAGATCCTGTTGCAATGCGACAACCTGTGCAAACGCTATCAGGAAGGCAGTGTGCAAACCGACGTTCTGCACGATGTCAGCTTTAGCATGGCGGAAGGGGAGTTAATGGCGATTGTCGGCAGCTCCGGCTCCGGTAAAAGTACGCTGTTACACCTGTTGGGCGGGCTGGATACGCCCACTTCAGGCGATGTGATTTTCCGTGACCAGCCGATGAGCAAACTCTCCTCGACCGCCAAAGCGGAGTTGCGTAACCGGGAGTTAGGTTTTATCTACCAGTTCCACCATTTGTTGCCGGACTTCACCGCGCTGGAAAACGTGGCAATGCCGCTGTTGATTGGCAAAAAGAAACCGGCGGAAATTAATGAACGTGCCCGGGAAATGCTGCGCGCGGTTGGGCTTGAACATCGTGCCAGCCATCGTCCCTCCGAGCTTTCCGGCGGTGAACGCCAGCGTGTGGCGATTGCCCGCGCGCTGGTCAACAATCCGCGCCTGGTGCTGGCAGATGAACCGACCGGGAACCTCGATGCGCGTAACGCCGACAGCATTTTCGAACTGCTGGGCGAGTTGAACAAAATGCAAGGTACGGCTTTCCTCGTGGTGACGCATGATTTACAACTGGCGAAAAGGATGAATCGCCAACTGGAAATGCGCGATGGCCGCCTGAATACTGAAGTCACCCTGATGGGGGCCGAGTAATGGCTTCCCCTCTCTCTTTACTGATTGCGCTGCGTTTTAGCCGTGGTCGCCGTCGTGGCGGGATGGTGTCACTGATTTCGGTGATCTCCACCGTTGGTATCGCGCTGGGCGTGGCGGTGCTGATTGTCGGTTTAAGCGCGATGAACGGTTTCGAACGTGAGCTGAACAACCGCATTCTGGCGGTGGTGCCGCACGGTGAAATTGAGCCGGTGAATCAGCCGTGGACTAACTGGGACACGGCGCTGGAAAAAGTGAAAAAAGTGCCGGGCATTGCCGCCGCTGCGCCCTATATTAATTTTACCGGGCTGGTGGAAAGCGGTGCGAACCTGCGCGCGATTCAGGTGAAAGGCGTTGACCCGGCGCAGGAAATGCAGCTCAGTGCCTTGCCGAAATTTGTACAGGGCGATGCCTGGCAAAATTTCCGTGCCGGTGAGCAGCAGATCATTCTGGGTAAAGGCGTGGCCGATGCGCTGAAAGTGAAGCAGGGCGACTGGGTTTCCATCATGATCCCTAACTCTGACGACGCGCATAAACTGCTGCAACCCAAACGCGTGCGCCTGCACGTAACGGGCATTCTGCAACTGAGCGGACAGCTTGATCACAGCTATGCGATGATCCCCATGCAGGACGCGCAGCAGTATCTGGATATGGGCGGCAGTGTTACCGGCATCGACATCAAAGTGAATGATGTGTTTAACGCCAACAAACTGGTGCGCGACGCGGGTGAAGTGACCAACAGCTACGTCTATATCAAAAGCTGGATTGGCAAGTACGGCTACATGTATCGCGACATTCAGATGATCCGCGCCATAATGTATCTGGCGATGGTGTTAGTGATTGGCGTGGCTTGTTTTAACATTGTCTCGACGCTGGTCATGGCGGTAAAAGACAAGAGCGGCGATATTGCCGTGCTGCGTACGCTCGGGGCGAAAGATGGGCTTATCCGCGCCATTTTCGTCTGGTACGGCCTGCTGGCGGGCCTGCTTGGTAGCATCAGCGGTGTGGTGATCGGCGTGGTCGTGTCGCTGCAATTAACGCCAATTATTAACGTGATTGAGACGCTTCTCGGCCATCAGTTCCTGTCGGGAGATATCTACTTTATCGATTTCCTGCCATCGGAGCTGCACCCGCTGGATGTCGTCTATGTGCTGGTGACGGCGCTGGCGCTAAGCCTGCTGGCAAGCTGGTATCCGGCGCGCAGAGCGAGCAATATTGATCCCGCCAGAGTGCTGAGCGGGCAGTAATTCCGCGTGGAACGGACCACAACGAAGGAGTGGCAATGAATTACGGATTTGATATCGGCGGCAGTAAAATCGCGTTGGGCGTCTTTGACGCCAACCGACGTTTACAGTGGGAAAAGCGCGTCGCCACCCCGCATGACAGTTATGAGGCGTTTCTGCGCGCCATTGCCGATCTGGTTGCCGAAGCGGATGCGCACTTCGGTGTCAAAGGCAGCGTCGGCGTCGGTATTCCCGGCATGCCGGAAACCGCCGACGGCACGCTCTATGCCGCTAATCTTCCCGCCGCCAGCGGTCAACCGCTGCGCGCTGACCTCACTGCGTTGCTTGAGCGCAATGTGCGTATCGACAACGACGCCAACTGCTTTACGCTTTCAGAAGCCTGGGATGACGAATTCCGTCAGTATCCGCTGGTGATGGGGTTAATCCTCGGCACCGGCGTTGGTGGTGGGCTGGTGGTGAACGGGAAATCTGTTACCGGTCGTCGCTTTATCACTGGCGAATTTGGGCATATCCGCTTGCCGGTGGATGCGCTGGGACTGATGGGTTTTGATTTTCCGCTGACCCGCTGCGGCTGCGGAAAAATCGGCTGTATTGAAAATTATCTCTCAGGTCGCGGTTTTGCGTGGCTGTACCGACACTTCTATCATCAATCCTTGTCAGCGCCGGAAATCATTACGCGCTGGGAACAGGGAGAGGCGAAGGCACTGGCGCATGTGGAACGCTACGTGGATTTGCTGGCGGTGTGTCTGGGCAATATCCTGACCATCGTTGACCCGGATCTGCTGGTGATTGGCGGTGGTTTATCGAATTTCAGCGCGCTGACCCGGCTGCTGCCGGCGCGTATTGCGCCGCATCTGTTACCGGCAGGCGATGTACCGCGTATCGAACGCGCGCGCCACGGCGATGCGGGCGGGATGCGCGGCGCGGCCTTTCTTCACCTCACTGACTAATCTGAGAGGATGCTATGCAATCGCGACGTTCACATCGTCTCAGCCGTTTTCGCCGTAACAAGCGCCGTTTGCGCGAGCGCTTACGTCAGCGGATTTTTTTCAGAGACACAATGGTGACAGGCGTAATGGAAAAACCAAGAGTCGTCGTTCTGACGGGAGCGGGTATTTCCGCTGAATCCGGTATTCGAACCTTCCGCGCGGCAGACGGGCTGTGGGAAGAGCATCATGTTGAAGACGTGGCGACGCCGGAAGGTTTCGCCCGCAATCCGCAACTGGTGCAAACCTTCTATAACGATCGGCGCAGGCAACTGCAACTGCCGGAGATTGTGCCGAATGCCGCGCATCTGGCGCTGGCGAAGCTGGAGCAGGCGCTGGGCGATCGCTTTTTACTGATCACGCAAAACATCGACAACCTGCACGAACGCGCGGGCAATAAAAACATTATCCATATGCATGGCGAGCTGTTAAAAGTGCGCTGTTCGCAAAGTGGGCAGGTGCTGGCGTGGACGGGCGATGTGACGCATGACGACAAATGCCACTGCTGCCAGTTTCCGGCGCCGCTGCGCCCGCATGTAGTATGGTTTGGCGAAATGCCGCTGGGGATGGACGAGATTTACAGCGCGCTGGCAATGGCGGATGTGTTTATCGCCATTGGCACCTCCGGGCATGTCTATCCGGCCGCCGGGTTTGTGCATGAAGCGAAACTGCAGGGCGCGCATACCGTAGAGCTGAACCTCGAACCGAGCCAGGTCGGCAGCGAGTTTGAAGAGAAACATTACGGGCTGGCAAGCCAGGTCGTGCCGGAATATGTCGAAAAGCTGCTAAAAGGGCTTTAACCGTCACCGCCATCCTTTTAGCTACGAGGATGGCGGTTTACCGCGCTTTTTGCTGACCGCTTATTGACCCGGTCGTTACACGCCAGCTTGTGGCTCCCGTGAACATCTCCGGTAAGTTCCCCGTAAGACAACCCCCCTGATGATAGCGTTTCCACCGCTAACAGGAGTATCATTATGGGTGTTGTGCCTCGTTGTATTGTCGCAGCAAGTCTCTTCTCTGTTGTCTTTGTCGCTCAGGCCGAAGAACAGCCGGTTTGGGGAGTTGGCGTCGGCGTCATTAGCACGCAAAAGCCTTACCAGGATAGTAACCGGCAGTACACCCCAATCCCGGTTCTGCATTATGAAAACCGTTATTTCCACTTCTCAGGCACGACGGCTGAAGTTAAATTGCCCGCGCTGCATCTGAGTGAAACCCAACAGCTCAATTTCGGTCTAATAGCCCGTTACGACGGCGCAGGCTATTCGTCCGATGATGCCGATATCCTGAAAGGGATGGCGAAACGCAAAGGCGGATTCTGGGGCGGAGCGGGCATTGAGTGGCAAAACCCGGTGGTGGATCTGTTTGCCGACTGGACGCACGATCTTTCCGGCAACAGCAGCGGGCAACGTTTACGTCTGGGCGCAGAAAAAAGCTGGCATCTGAGTGAGCAATTGACATTGACACCGCGCCTGGTCGCCAGCCGTTATAACAGCAACTATGTCGATTACTACTACGGCGTGCGCCGCAGCGAAGCACGTCCGTGGCGGCCAGCATACCGCGCGGATGCCTCTCTTAGCACCGAAATGGGCGTACGCAGCCTGTACGCGTTCAATTCGCATCACGCGTTGATGGTTGATGTGGAAATGACGCTGCTGGCGTCAGAAATTAAGGACAGCCCGCTGGTGGACAGGACTAACGAGAACCGCATCTTTATGAGTTATATGTACTATTTCTGATGAGCCGAATATTACTGATTGAAGATCACGACCATCTGGCGCGCCTGATTGCCAAAGGGCTGGCGGCGGCGGGGATTGCGGCAGATATCGTCGGGCGCGGCGATGCAGCGTGGACGGCGATAGCACAGGTCTCCTACCAGGCGCTGGTGCTCGATCGCGGCCTGCCCGATGGCGATGGTCTCCAGCTGTTGCATCGTTTGCGTCAGGCGCAGGTCGCGATCCCCTGTTTGATCCTCACTGCCCGCGATGCGCTGCACGATCGCGTCGAAGGGCTGGAGGCGGGCGCGGATGACTATCTCGCCAAGCCGTTTGCCATGGAGGAACTGGTGGCGCGCGTACGCGCTTTATTGCGCCGTCCGGCGCAAAGCCAGCCCCTGCAACCGGCGTGGGGAGATGTCACTCTCTCGCCGGAAGCCAGCATTATGCAGTGTGGCGAACAGCACATTGCGCTGGCGCCTGCGGAGCTGCAAATCATGTTAGCGCTGGTGGGCAAGCAGGGCGGTGTAGTGCGCCGCAGCCGGATGGAAGCCGCCGGATGGGGCTTAAGCGATGCGGTGACGCCAAACGCGCTCGACGTCGCGCTGCACCGGTTAAGGCGCAAGTTAGCGGCGATTGGTTCGCGCCTGCAGATTGTTAACCTCAGGGGACTGGGCTATGCCATCCGGGAAAAAACGTTGGTTGAATAGCCTTGCGCTGAAGATACTGCTGGCGTTTATCGCCGGGGCGCTGCTGAGTATTGCATTACTGGTGCTGTCGGGTCGGGTGGTGAAAGAGCGCTTGCCGGGGATGGATCTTTCTGATTACACCCACAGGCTGGCGAAGGAGTTGCAGTTTGACTCACGCGGCCTGCCGACCGGGTTCAACAATGGCGATCAGTATCCACTGTGGATTTACCAGAGCATTACCGATGATGTGGCTTATCGCGTGCTGGATGCTGAAGGACGAGTCGTATTGATGTCGCCCGGCGCGCAGCACTGGCCGACGCTGACACCGCAAATAGCGCGAGATTTTAAATTTACGCTTAACGGCATGATTTACGATGGCGCGAGCGAACCGTATGTTCTTGCAGGCAAAACCTGGTGGATCCAGATGGCCGCCAGCTCGCGCATTATCGACTTTCTGCATCGCGGTTTTGCCTTACCGTTTATCCGCTTCGGTATTGAGTTGTTCAGCCTGGTGCTGCTGGTGGTGTTCGGGCTTTGTGCGTGGGTGACGCTGAAATATTCCCTGAAGCCGCTGCGCAATGTGTCGACGGAGGCGGCGCTTATCTCGCCGCGTTCGCTGGATGCGCGTCTGCAAACGCGCGGTGTGCCGACAGAGATTTTGCCGCTGATTGACAGCTTCAACCAGGTGCTGGCGCGACTGGAGAAGGGGTATCGCAATCAGCAGGATTTTCTGGCGAAAGCGGCGCATGAGTTAAAAACGCCGCTGACGCTGATACGCGCGGAAGTTGAACTGATGGATCAACAGCGTGACGCACGCGAGCCGCTGTTGTTGCAGGTTGAACATCTGGCGCGTCAGGTTCAGCAATTATTACTGCTGGCAGAGGCCAGCGAACCGCTTAGCTACCAGTTTGCTCAGGTTGATGTCCATGCGATCGTCCGCGATAGCGTGCAGTTTCTTCAGCGTATCGCTTCAGATGCGCAGGTTTCGTTGACCTTATCAACGGCTGACGATGCGCTGCGCTGGCGCGGCGATCGTGGGGCGTTATTTACCCTGCTTAAAAACCTGATCGAGAACGCTATCCAGCATGCGCCGCCCGGTACGGCAGTGCATATCGCCGTCAGCGAAAAGGGGTTTACGGTACGCGATGTGGGGCCGGGCGTGGCGGAAGACGACTTGCCATTGCTGTTTTCGCGCTTCTGGCGCGGCGCGCATCGACGCGATAGCGGGGCGGGACTGGGGCTGGCGATTTGCCATGAAATTGCGCTGGCACACGGCTGGACGTTGCAGGCGGTAAATGCCTGCCCGGGGTTGCTTCTGACAGTGTCGACCGGGTGAGCCACCCGGTCGACGATAGCGTTAACGACCCGCTTTTAACTTCTGGTAATACTCTTCATAAATGGCGCTGGCGCTGCCAACATCGTTTTGCCATTCACCTTTCTCGATGGTCACGGCATCCGGATAGAGGGATTTATCGTTTGCCACTTCAGGTTTGAGCAGCTTACGCGCCGCCAGATTTGGCGTCGGGTAGCCGATGGTTTCCGCGACCTGTTTCGCGATTTCCGGGCGCAACAGGAAGTTAATCAGCTTCAGCGCACCGTCGACGTTTTTCGCATTAGTGGGGATCGCTAAGCTGTCCATCCAGAAAATACCGCCTTCTTTTGGCCACACCACCTCCAGCGGCGTTCCCGCCTGGCGCGCAACCCAGGCGGAACCGTTCCACACCATACCAAGGTTCACTTCGCCTTCCATATACGGGTTCGCCGGATTATCGGAGTTAAACGCCGCCACGTTCGGCATCAGTTTTTGTAGCTCTTTATAAGCTGCTTCAATCTCTTTCACATCGGTAGTGTTGCCGGAATAACCGAGTTTGCGCAGCGCCATCTGGAACACTTCGCGCGCATCGTCGGTTAACAGCAGGCTGCTTTTGTATTCCGGTTTCCACAGATCCGCCCAGCTGGTGATGGTTTTCGCATCGATGGCGTCGCTGTTGACGCCAATCGCCGTCGCGCCCCAAATGTACGGAATGGAGTAATCATTGTTGGGGTCAAATGGCTTGTTCAGCATTTGCGGATCGAGATTATGGAAGTTAGTCAGCTTCGTTTTATCGATCTTCTGAATCATGCCCTCTTTGCGCATTTTGTCGACAAAGTAGGTCGACGGAACGACCAGATCGTACGCACCTTCTTTGTACGTTTTGAGCTTGGCGTACATGGTTTCATTCGACTCATAGGTTGAATAGATAACCTTGATGCCGGTCTCTTTGGCGAACTGTTCCAGCAGGCCGGGCGGCACATACTCGGTCCAGTTATAGAAGTAGAGTGTTTTGTTGTCGTCGGCGTGTGCGGCGCTCATGCCGAGGGCAAGTGCGCCCGCCGCGAGCAGGTGGCGTGACCATTTTTTCATTCAAACGTCCCCTGAGTTTGCGCCTGTCTTGCAGGCTATTTTATTTGCCATTCCGGGTCTGGACAGTGCCCGAACGCCTAACGTTCTGCGGCGTCTGTGCGCTGTCCGCCCGAACTGGCTGCATCCATTACGCCTGGCGAGGCAGGCTTTTTGTTTTCGTCGTATCACGCGCAATCAACTGGCTGGCAATCACCAGCACCAGCGATAGCACGAGCAGGATCGTCGCCAGCGCGTTCACTTCCGGTGAGACGCCGACTTTGACCATCGAGTAAATCTTTAATGGCAGAATTTCATACCCTGGCCCGGTGACGAAAGAGGAAACCACGACGTCATCCATCGACAGAGTAAAGCTCAGCAGCCAGCCAGCGGCGACAGCGGGCATCGCCAGCGGCAGGATGATTTTGCGCAAAATAGTCATCTCGCTGGCACCCAGATCTTTGGCCGCTTCCAGCATCCGTACATCAAACCCTTTCAGCCGTGAAAACACCGTGACCACCACAAACGGCAGGCAGAAGGTGATATGCGAAAACAGCAGCGACCAGAAACCCAACTGCACGCCGAGCAGCATAAACAGCACCAGCAGCGAAATTGCCATCACGATATCCGGCGACATCATCACCACAAACAGCATGCCGCTGACAAAGGGTTTGCCGCGAAAACGGTAGCGGTAAAGCGCCACGGCGGTCAGCGAGCCAATTAACGTCGCGAACGTTGCCGACAGCACTGCCATCGTCAGGGAGTGCTGCGCTGCCTGCAGCAGACTGTCGTTATTTATCAACAGGCTGTACCACTGGGTGGAAAAGCCCTGCCAGTTGATGCCAAAACGCGAGCTGTTAAAGGAGTTGACGATCAAAATAATGATCGGGATATAAAGGTAAGCGTAAATGGCGGTCATAAAACCGCCGCGCAGCAGTCGACCCATCATTCGAGCTCCACCTTTTTATTCAGCAATCGCGCGGCGCGCCAGTAAACCAGCAGCATCAGCCCCATCACGATGGTCAGCGTGATGCTGGTTGCCGACCCAAACGGCCAGTCGCGAATGTTCAGGAACTGGCTCTTAATCACGTTACCGACCAGCAGGTTTTTTGCGCCGCCCATCAAATCCGAGACGTAAAACAGCCCCATCGCAGGCAGCATCACCAGCAAACAACCGGCGACGATCCCGGGCATCGTCAGCGGAATAATGATGCGGATAAAGGTTTGCAACTTGCTGGCACCGAGATCTTTTGCCGCTTCCAGCAGCGGTTTATCAAGCTTTTCGATGCTGGAGTAGAGCGGCATCACCATAAACGGCAGCAGAATGTAAACCAGCCCGATAATCACCGCGCCGGGGGTAAACATAATGCGCAGCGGCGTATCGATAATGCCCAGCCATAGCAGGAACTCGTTAAGATACCCTTTGGTGCTGAGGAAAATTTTCAGCCCATAGATGCGGATCAGCGAGTTCGTCCAGAAGGGGACAATCAGCAAAAACAGCAGTAACGGACGCACCCTGGCCGGCAGTTTCGCCAGAAACCAGGCAAACGGATAGCCCAGCGCCAGACACGCCAGCGTGGCGATAAATGCCATGTTGAGCGAGTGCAACAGCACGTCGAAATAGAGCGGATCGAGTAGCCTGGCGTAGTTATCCAGCGTAAAGAGCAGTTTGACGAAGTTAGCGTCGTCGCGAGTCAAAAAGCTGGTGGCGATGATCATCAGGTTGGGCAGAAAAACAAACAGTACAAGCCAACCGACGATGGTCGCGATCACGCCCTTCTGGAATTTACTTGTACTCTTCATCAGCCAGTACGACCTCCCAGCTCTCTACCCAGTTGATGGCCATTTTCTGGTCCAGCGAATGGTCAAAATCCGGATCGTCTTCATTAAAGAACTCGCTGACCATTACCATTTTGCCGTTTTCCAGTTCGACCATGGATTCCAGCGTCATCCCTTTGTAGTTACGCTCGCGCACATAGCCAATCAGCCCTTCGGCTTCGGCAATATCATGGATCTCTTCGACGCGCAGATCTTCCGGGCGCAGCAGCACGTTTAACCGCTGACCTTTTTCCACCGCGAAGTTGACATAGATATTACACTCGCGGCCTTCGACATTTGCCCGCACACGGCTGTCGTCCAGACGCTCAATCACCGTGGCGCTGAAGATATTGATTTCGCCAATAAAGCTGGCGACAAACAGGTTTTTCGGCTCTTCATAAATTTCGCGCGGCGTGCCATCCTGCTCGATGCGCCCGTCGCGCATTACCACGATGCGGTCTGACATGGTCAGCGCTTCTTCCTGATCGTGGGTCACAAAGACAAAAGTGATACCGAGCTTACGCTGCAACGCTTTCAGTTCGTTCTGCATCTGCTTGCGCAGCTTATAATCGAGCGCGGAGAGGGACTCATCCAGCAGCAGTAAACGCGGTTTATTCACTACCGCGCGGGCAATGGCGACACGCTGTTGCTGACCACCGGAAAGCTGGTGCGGTTTACGCTGGGCGAACTCATCAAGCTGCACCATACGCAGTGCTTCGGTGACGCGCGGCGTAATTTCTTGCGCCGGGGTTTTTTGCATCCGCAGGCCAAATGCCACGTTTTCGAACACGGTCATATGCGGGAAGAGGGCGTAACTTTGAAAAACGGTATTCACATGGCGGTGCTCTGCCGGAACGTGGGTAATATCCTGGGCATCAAGATGGATATGGCCGGCATCAACGCTTTCCAGCCCGGCGATCAGCCGCAGAACCGTGGTCTTACCGCAGCCCGAAGGGCCAAGCAGCGTCAGAAATTCGCCGTTATTGATGGTGAGATTGAAATCAGAAATGACATTTTTGCCATCAAAGCTTTTGCGAATACCGGCCAGTTGCACCAGCGGTGAACGCGAACGCGATTGTGTGTTCAATTATTTACTCTGTCCCGTGTTTGCGCATCAAAAGTGATATCCGATGCGGGGTTTGTGATGAGCCACCTTCAGGGTTGTGCACGATTTAAGGGCTGGCATTCTACGGCAAACCCATGAAATCGCCAATTGTTGTTCGCTTTT
The DNA here is from genome assembly GCF_900184035.1 of Kosakonia pseudosacchari. GTDB lineage: Bacteria > Pseudomonadota > Gammaproteobacteria > Enterobacterales > Enterobacteriaceae > Kosakonia > Kosakonia pseudosacchari. Next base: position 711,037 of record NZ_FXWP01000009.1, on the reverse strand, counting down.
CGCCGCGCAGCACCGCATGTTCTCAACAATACTGACTACGTTGCGCGCGATTTTGAAAATATTGCCGTTTACGGGGTAAAAGTGACCTGACGCAATATTTGTCTTTTCGCGCTTACTGATAATGTTGTGACATTTTGTAGGGGGGCTTCATGGACAAATTATTAGAGCGTTTTTTGCAGTACGTTTCTCTGGATACTCAATCAAAGCCCGGCGTCCGCCAGGTGCCGAGCACAGACGGCCAATGGAAGCTCCTGCGTTTACTTCAGAACCAGCTGGAAGAGATGGGGCTGGAAAATGTGACATTAAGCGATAAAGGCACGGTGATGGCGAAACTGCCGTCGAATGTGCAAACGCCAGTTCCGGCCATCGGTTTTATTTCTCATGTCGACACCTCGCCGGATTACAGCGGCAAGAATGTTAACCCGCAAATCGTTGAAAACTATCGCGGCGGCGATATTGCGCTGGGGGTTGGCGATGAGATCCTCTCGCCGGTGATGTTCCCGGTGCTGCACCAGATGCTGGGCCAGACGCTGATCACCACCGACGGCAAAACGCTGCTTGGCGCGGACGATAAAGCCGGCGTCGCTGAAATCATGACCGCGCTGGCGGTGCTGAAAAAGAAAAATATTCCGCACGGTGATATTTGCGTCGCTTTTACGCCGGATGAAGAAGTGGGCAAAGGGGCAAAATATTTCGACGTGGAGAAATTTGGCGCGAAATGGGCGTATACCGTTGATGGCGGCGGCGTAGGTGAGCTGGAGTTTGAGAACTTCAACGCTGCCTCGGTGAATATAAAGATTGTTGGCAATAACGTGCATCCCGGTACGGCGAAAGGGGTAATGGTTAACGCCTTGACGCTCGCCAGCAAAATTCACGCGCTGGTGCCGGAAGAGGAGAGTCCGGAACAGACCGAGGGCTACGAAGGGTTTTACCATCTCACCAGCATAAAAGGCACGGTTGATCGCGCCGACATGCACTACATCATTCGCGATTTTGACCGCAAAAACTTCGAAGCGCGTAAACGTAAAATGATGGAGATCGCCAAAAAAGTCGGCAAGGGTCTGCACCCGGACTGCTATATCGAACTGGTGATTGAAGACAGCTACTACAATATGCACGAGAAAGTGGTCGAGTTTCCGCACATTCTGGAAGTGGCGCAACAGGCCATGCGCGACTGCGACATTGAGCCTGATCTGAAACCGATTCGCGGCGGTACCGACGGGGCGCAGCTTTCGTTTATGGGGTTACCGTGTCCCAACCTGTTTACCGGCGGCTATAACTACCACGGCAAACATGAGTTTGTGACGCTGGAAGGCATGGAAAAAGCGGTGCAGGTGATTGTACGTATCGCCGAACTGACCGCCAAAGCTGAATAAATCTTCTCATATTGCCCGGTGGCAAGCGCCTCCGGGCAACCTCAGGCATTAATCTTCAAAGAACCAGTAACCGCTGTTAACCAGCGCCGCCAGCATGGCGAGGAACGAGGGATCTTCCAGCGCATCGCCGAGCAGCTCTCCCGTCAGCACGATATGGCTGGCGAGTGCCTCCAGCGCCGGGCGGTGCGGCGAGTTGATCCGCTCGCCGTTGGCGAACACATCTTCACCGATGCGCAATACGCGCAAGCCGCCAAGGCGCACCAGTTTGTCGCCTTGTTGCAGCGCATCGTAAATCTCATCCGGTTGGTAAGGCGGCTCTGGCGGCGCGACATCCAGCTCGTGACGTGACTGGGAGATAAATTCCCCCATCCACTCCCTGAACTGCTCCGGTTGATTAATCAGCTCCAGCATCATTGCGCGCAGTCTATCCAGTTCGTGCGGCAAAATATCTGCCGGATGATCGCGCAACAGCACGTCCGGATCGCTGTAACGCTGGCTGCCCAGTTCGCGTTGCAGGACATAATCGGCGAAGCCGCTGATTAGCTCGCGACCGCTTGGCGCACGGAAGCCCACCGAGTAGTTCAATGAATTTTCCAGCGAATAGCCTTCGTGCGGGAATCCAGGCGGAATATAGAGGATATCGCCCGGCTCCATCTCTTCATCAATAATGGCTTCGAACGGATCGACCTGAAGCAGATCCGGGTGCGGACAGTGTTGCTTGAGCGGCGTTTTATCGCCGACGCGCCAGCGGCGACGGCCGGTTCCCTGAATGATAAACACATCATACTGATCGAGATGCGGGCCAACGCCGCCGCCGGGCACTGAGAATGAGATCATTAGATCGTCTGTGCGCCAGTCGGGCAGCACGCGGAACGGGCGCATCAGCGCTGCGGCCGGCTGATGCCAGTGGTTCACCGCCTGCACCAGCAGCGACCAGTTATTCTCGCCCAGGTGATCGTAACTTTCAAAAGGGCCGTGCCCGACCTGCCATTTACCATCAAGATGGCTGACCAGCCGACTGTCTACTTCATTTTCCATTGCCAGCCCTGCCAGCTCATCGGGGCTTATCGGGTCGACGAAATTTTTAATGCCACGCTTCAGCACCACCGGGCGTTTTTGCCAGTAGCGTTGAATAAAGTCTGGCCAGTTTATCTCTACGTGATATTCCATATGCGTTTCCGGCAAATAATCAGTGGCTGAATAAAGGATCATAGTAATGCTGATATGTCATTTTGTCTGCGTAACGATGTGACATAAAAGTAAAAAGGAGCCATATGGCTCCTTTTTGTTCTTTTTGCCCGCGTTGTGACGGTGAAAGATTAATCGTTGCCGACTATCGTCTGCTGACGGCCAAAAATTACCTCCATTTTTGCACCACCGAGCAGGCTTTCATCGGTCAGGATTTGCCCTTCGTACTGATCCACAATTTCTCGCGCCACAGCAAGCCCAACGCCCTGGCCGGGGCGTAACGTATCGGCGCGCTGCCCGCGATCAAACACCATCTCGCGTTTCGCCGCCGGAATGCCAGGGCCATCGTCTTCCACCAGAATATGCAGCGTATCATCGTTTTGCCGGGCAGAGACTTCGACAAACTCCAGGCAGTATTTGCAGGCGTTATCCAGCACGTTGCCCATCACTTCCATAAAGTCGTTTTTCTCACCGACGAAACTGATTTCCGGTGAAATATCGAGCGTAATATTGACGCCTTTGCGCTGATAAACTTTATTCAGCGCTGAGGTCAGGCTGTCGAGCAGGGGAGCGACCGGGTGCAGTTCCCGGCTGAGCAAACCACTGGAACCGCGCATGGTTGCCCGGTGCAGGTAGTAACCAATTTGCTGGGATATCCGGCTGATTTGCTCCAGCATCACCGGTTCAGCGTCGCTGACGGTCATTTTCTCGCCGCGCAGCGATCGCAAGGTACTTTGCAGCACCGCTAACGGGGTTTTCAGGCTGTGCGTCAAATCGGTGAGGGTGGTGCGGTATTTGTCGTACCGTTCGCGTTCGCTTTTTAACAACCGGTTGAGGTTGCTCACCAGGCTGGTGAGTTCGCGGGTGGTTTCCGGATTGAGCTGCTCACGATGGTGCTCTTCCAGCTCGCGCACTTCGCGCGCCAGATCTTCAATGGGCCGCAAGCTCCACCACGCCGCCAGCCACAACAGCGGCACGACTAACAGCAGGTTGGCGGCGAGCACGTAAACGAACCAGCTCCACACCATATAAGAGCGTTTAAGCTCAATTGGGATGGTATCGACCACCACAATGGTTAACTGCGGCATGTGCGCCGTTGCCGGGTAGATATTCACCGCGACCGAGTGCGTCATTTCGGAGCTGCTGTCATCTTCGCGGATCTCTTTCAGCTTCTGGGCAACCGAGTGGTCGTCATCAATCAGCGTACTACTGTTATCGACATCGGCTTCTATCTCATGAAAGCCGTTAGCGGTAAGCCAGCCCGGCTCAATGAGATTTTGCAGCCACGGTACGTCTTTCTGCGACCAGATAAGATTACCCTGCTGATCGTAAATCAGCGCCACTGTCGGGCTTTGCAAATTGAGGGTGTCAGGCAGATCCACACTGAGTTTGTTGTTATCCCAGTGCGCCAGGGTATAAAACAGGTTGCTCTCGCCACGCAGCAGGCGGAAGGTCGTTTTGTCAAAGCTGACGCTGTAACCCACCAGCGCCACCATACCGTAGGCCAGAGAAAGCACCATCACGACGGCGGCCGTGGCGAGTAAAAAGCGCACCCGCAAAGAAAGCGGCAGAAAATGCCGCAGCAGGCGTCTCATTTCGGCAGTTCGAACAGGTAGCCCTGGCCGCGCACGGTAGTGATAACGTCGTCCGGATAGAGCGTCTGGATTTTCTTACGTAGCCGCCCCATTAATACGTCAATGGTGTGGCTTTCGCGCAACTCCGCGTCAGGGTAAAGCTGCAGCATCAGCGAATCTTTGCTGACCACTTTGCCACTGTTGCGGATAAGCGTTTCCATAATGGTGTATTCGAAAGCGGTGAGTTTTACCACATCGTCATTAATGGAGAGTTCGCGGCGGGAGAGATCGACCTGGAACGGCGGCATTGAGATCAACTGAGACGCGAGACCGCTGTTGCGGCGCATCAGCGCCTGAATACGCGCGACCACTTCTTCGATGTGGAACGGTTTGGTGACATAGTCATCAGCACCTGCGCTCAGCACTTCCACTTTATCCTGCCAGCCTTCACGCGCGGTAAGCACCAGCACCGGCAGCGTGACGTCATGGCTGCGCCAGCGGCGGATCAGCGACAGACCATCTTCATCCGGCAAGCCGAGATCGACAATGGCGATGTCCGGCAGATGTTCGTTAAGAAAGTAATCCGCTTCCTTTGCATCTTCTGCGGCGTCGACCTGATGTCCTAGCTCCTGCAACTGAACCTTTAAATGGTGACGCAACAGAGCATTATCTTCCACAACGAGTACGCGCATCGTCAGAACTCTCCATATATTTTTGATATAAATAGTTTAACGCTGATTGTGGTGCGCAGGGGATAAACATTTCTTAAACCGGGGGAGAAAGAAACCCTCTTTCGCGGCGGAAAGAGGGTTAACAGCAACGGCGGGGGATTATTTCAACTCATCAACCATAGTGATGGCTCGACCAATATAGTTGGCCGGGGTCATCGCCTTCAGGCGCTCTTTTTCGTTTTCCGGCAGCGCCAGGCTGTCGATAAACTGCTTCATACCTTCGGCATCAACGCGTTTACCGCGCGTCAGCTCTTTCAGTTTTTCGTACGGTTTTTCGATGCCGTAGCGGCGCATTACGGTCTGGATCGGCTCAGCCAGCACTTCCCAGTTATGGTCCAGCTCGTCCAGCAGGCGGTCGCGGTTTACTTCCAGTTTGCTCACGCCTTTCAGCGTCGACTGGTAAGCGATCAGCGCATAACCCACGCCTACGCCAAGATTACGCAGCACGGTGGAGTCGGTCAGATCGCGCTGCCAGCGGGAAACCGGCAGTTTGCTGGCCAGGTGCTGCAACACGGCGTTGGACAGCCCAAGGTTGCCTTCTGAGTTTTCAAAGTCGATCGGGTTAACTTTGTGCGGCATGGTTGAAGAACCAATTTCGCCGGCGATGGTTTTCTGCTTGAAGTGGTTCAGCGCAATGTAACCCCAGATATCACGGTCGAAATCGATGAGGATCGTATTGAAACGCGCCATGCAGTCAAACAGCTCGGCAATATAGTCATGCGGCTCAATCTGCGTGGTGTACGGGTTCCACTGAATACCCAGCGAAGTGACAAACTCTTCGCTGAACTGATGCCAGTCCACTTCCGGGTAAGCGGCGATATGGGCGTTATAGTTGCCGACTGCACCGTTGATTTTGCCCAGAATTTCTACCTGGTTAAGCTGGCGGAACTGGCGCTCCATACGATAAGCCACGTTCGCCATCTCTTTACCCAGCGTCGACGGCGTTGCCGGCTGGCCGTGAGTACGGGAGAGCAGGGGGATATCACGATACTGAACGGCCAGATCTTTTACCGCCTCAATGATCTTGCGCCAGTACGGCAGGATCACCTCGTCGCGCGCGGTTTTCAGCATCAGCGCGTGAGACAGGTTGTTGATGTCTTCTGAGGTACAAGCGAAGTGGATAAATTCAGAAACAGCGTGCAGCGCCGGGATCCCCGCCACTTTCTCTTTCAGGAAATACTCCACCGCTTTCACATCGTGATTAGTGGTGCGTTCGATGGTTTTGATGCGTGCGGCGTCTTCTTCGTTGAAGTCCTCAACGATTTTATCGAGGTAACCGTTTGCGTCGGCAGCAAAAGCAGGAACTTCCTTGATCGCCGCGTGGGTCGCCAGTTTTTGCAGCCAGCGTACTTCAACCTGAACGCGAAATTTCAGCAAACCGAATTCGCTGAAGATCCCGCGCAGTGCGCTGACTTTATCGCCGTAGCGTCCATCGACAGGGGAAACGGCGGTCAGGGAGGATAATTCCATAAGTCACAACTCCGGGAGGTTAACAATGAGCGAGAATTTGTTTGGCCTGCGTCGACAGGCGATTTCGGGAAAACATTAACTGTAGACGACCGCCGCCAACCTGGTGCCACAGCACCGCAGCGCGAATACCGGCCAGCAAGGTGGCGCGGACTTTCGCCTGCACCTGCGGGCTTTGCAGCACGGCAGGCGAGCCGGTGACCTGAATTCGCGGTCCCAGCGGGCTGATAACGTCTACATAGATGGCGGCCATCGCGCTGAGCAGCGTTTCTGACTGCAGGTCAAAATGCTCAAGCTGGCGTTGTAAGCCAGCAATGCGGTTACCGAGCGTCTCCATTGCGCCTTTGCTGGCGGCGAGCTTACGCTCCAGCACCATCATACTGAGCGTGTAGCGGGTCAGTTCACCGTTCAGGCCCTGGCGGTTGCTGGCGTTCAGCACGCCGAGCAGCGTTTCCAGCCCGGTACGCAAGTTGGTTTCGCTGCCGCCAAAGACGCCTAAGGTGGAGTCCGGGTTCAGGTCGATTACGCTATTTAACGAGACATGCAGCGCATCCGCGTCACAATGCCCCTGGTGCGCCAGTTGCTGCACCAGACGAGCCGACTGGCAAATTCCCGCCAGCGCCAGGGTTATATCGTAATAGTTCTTCGCCACACTCACTCCTTTATCTGCCCACATCGTTGCTGCGAGCGTTGGCCAGTCCGGTTGTGCAAAAGGTCTTTTAAAGGGGCAGCGGCAGGCGCTGCTCAATAATGCCGCCACCGAGGCATACTTCGCCCAGGTAGAACACCGCTGATTGCCCCGGTGTAACGGCGGCAACCGGTTCATCGAAGCGCACATCAATGCGATCATCATCCAGCGCGGTAACCGTGCAGGGAATATCTTCCTGGCGATAACGCGTTTTTACCGTGCAGCGCAGCGTACCTTGCAGCGGCTCGCGATCGACCCAGTGCAACTGTTGCGCGATCAGCCCGACAGACATCAGGCGCGGGTGATCGTGTCCCTGGGCGACAATCAGGATATTGTTTTCAACATCTTTATCGACCACGTACCACGGCTCTTCGCTGCCATCTTTGGTCCCGCCGATGCCCAGCCCTTTACGCTGGCCGAGCGTGTGATACATCAGCCCCTGATGCTCGCCGATCTCTTCGCCGTCAACGGTGAGGATTTTACCCGGCTGAGCGGGCAGATAGCGGCCAAGGAATTCGCGGAACTTACGCTCGCCAATAAAGCAGATCCCGGTCGAGTCTTTTTTCTTCGCTGTAATCAACCCCAGTTCTTCGGCGATTTTACGCACCTGCGGCTTTTCAAGTTCGCCGACCGGGAACAGGCTCTGGGCGATTTGCTCATGACCGAGCGTATAAAGGAAGTAGCTTTGGTCTTTATTGCCATCAAGACCGCGCAACAGGCGGCTTTTGCCGTCAACATCGGCGCGGCGCACATAGTGGCCGGTGGCAATATAGTCGGCGCCCAGATCTTCGGCAGCGAACTCAAGGAAGGCTTTAAATTTGATCTCTTTGTTGCACAGAATATCCGGGTTCGGCGTGCGTCCGGCTTTATATTCAGCCAGAAAATGCTCGAACACATTGTCCCAGTATTCTGCAGCGAAATTGACGGTGTGAAGCTCAATGCCGAGCTTGTCGCAAACGGCCTGCGCGTCGGCAAGATCCGCCGCCGCAGTGCAGTATTCCTCGCCGTCATCCTCTTCCCAGTTCTTCATGAACAGGCCTTCCACCTTGTAACCTTGTTGTTGCAACAGGTAAGCGGAAACGGAAGAGTCGACACCGCCGGACATGCCGACGATCACTTTTTTTGGGCTATCAGACATAAGAATACTCGCGACTAAGAACTTCAGGGCGGCGTATTCTAGCACGGGCTGGCGGCTCAGGCATCCCCTGTAAACGGCCAGTTAAATTCGGCGATGGTTTCCAGCGGCAGGCGCTTACCGGTCTGGTAGCAGCGAATGCTCTCCGCAACCAGCGGCGAACGCAGGTTTGGCGCGTTGAGGATCTCGTCCGCGGTGACCCAGTGGCAGCAATCGATGTCGCTGTCATGCGGCGCAGTGGCGCACATTTCGTTAAGCTCTACGGCAAACAAAAAACGCAGGAACGGCGTATGATCGGGTGCCAGCCACTGGTGCATCCGGATAAAATGCTGCGGCTCGGCGTGAATGCCGGTCTCTTCCCACAGCTCGCGCTTTGCTGCCTGCAGCAGGGTTTCGTCGGCTTCGAGATGGCCGGCGGGCTGATTCCACAGCGCCTTGCCGCGAATGGTTTCTTCAACGACCAGAAATTTACCCTGCGCATGTACCACGCAAGCGACAGTCACATGGGGTTTAAACATCATTGCCTCCCTGATTAAGCGTCACGCCATTCGCCTGTGGCGAGATTATCCAGCGTGTAGTTTCCCATAGCGTAGCGGATGAGACGCAGGGTAGGGAAGCCAACATGCGCAGTCATGCGCCGCACCTGGCGGTTACGACCCTCATACAGGGTGATTTTCAGCCAGGCTGTCGGAATCGATTTGCGCTCGCGAATCGGCGGATTACGTGGCCACAACCAGCCCGGCTCCTCGACGCGTTCAACGCCTGCTGGCAATGTCGGGCCGTCGTTCAGCGTCACCCCGGTGCGCAGCGCTTCAATGGCGTCCAGCGTTGGTTCGCCTTCCACCTGCACGTAATAGATTTTCCCGGTACGTTTGCCTGGTTGTGTCAGGCTTGCCTGTAACGCGCCGTCATTTGTCAGCACCAGCAGCCCTTCGCTGTCGCGATCCAGGCGACCCGCGGCGTACACACCCTGCACCGGAATAAAATCTTTTAGCGTACTGCGCCCGGCTTCGTCGGTGAATTGCGGCAAAACATCGTAGGGTTTATTGAACAGAATCACGCGTTTTGGTTGGTTTTGTGGTTCAGGCCTGGTGGCTTGTCGTGAGCTGAATCGCTTAAGGCGGTGATTTCTAAAAGAAGTTTTGTTCATGGTATTTTCAGTAGTTATCAATTGCCGCATTATAGCTGAATCACGATTGCCTTTCATGGAGCCTGACTATCGGTTAGTATGTTCGGGCTCATTACAATTCATTAACAAAAACGGTTTGCTCTGTGTGAATCACGTAACAGGTGAGCGGACGCAGTCTGAGCGCCCCGGCATGAAGTCAGCGAGCAAACAACCAGAAGCGCTCGAAGGAGAGGTGAATGGAAAGCAAAGTAGTTGTTCCGGCGGAAGGTAAAAAGATCACCCTGCAAAATGGCAAGCTCAACGTTCCGAATAACCCGATTATCCCGTTCATTGAAGGTGACGGTATCGGCGTGGACGTGACCCCGGCGATGCTGAAAGTGGTGGATGCCGCTGTGGAGAAAGCCTATAAGGGCGAGCGTAAAATTTCCTGGATGGAAATTTATACCGGTGAGAAATCTACCCATGTTTACGGCCAGGACGTCTGGCTGCCGCCTGAAACACTTGATCTGATTCGTGATTATCGCGTTGCCATTAAAGGCCCGCTGACCACGCCAGTCGGCGGTGGCATTCGTTCCCTGAACGTTGCGCTGCGCCAGGAGCTGGATCTGTACATCTGTCTGCGCCCGGTACGTTACTACGAAGGTACGCCGAGCCCGGTAAAACACCCGGAACTGACCGACATGGTCATCTTCCGTGAAAACTCAGAAGATATTTACGCGGGTATTGAGTGGAAAGCCGACTCTGCGGAAGCAGAGAAAGTGATCAAATTCCTGCGCGAAGAGATGGGCGTGAAGAAAATTCGCTTCCCGGAACATTGCGGGATTGGTATCAAGCCGTGCTCCGAAGAAGGCACCAAGCGCCTGGTGCGCGCTGCGATTGAATACGCAATCACTAATGACCGTGATTCTGTAACGCTGGTGCACAAAGGCAACATCATGAAGTTCACCGAAGGCGCGTTTAAAGACTGGGGCTACCAGTTGGCACGCGAAGAGTTCGGTGGCGAGCTGATCGATGGCGGCCCGTGGCAGAAAATCAAGAACCCGAAAACCGGCAAAGAGATCATCATTAAAGATGTGATTGCCGATGCGTTCCTGCAACAGATCCTGCTGCGCCCGGCAGAATACGACGTTATCGCTTGTATGAACCTGAACGGGGACTACATCTCCGACGCCCTGGCGGCACAGGTTGGCGGTATCGGTATCGCCCCTGGCGCGAACATCGGTGACGAGTGCGCGCTGTTCGAAGCGACTCACGGCACCGCGCCGAAGTACGCAGGCCAGGACAAAGTGAACCCGGGTTCGGTGATCCTCTCTGCGGAGATGATGCTGCGTCACATGGGCTGGGTTGAAGCGGCTGACCTGATCGTTAAAGGCATGAGCGGCGCGATCAACGCCAAAACCGTGACCTACGATTTCGAACGTCTGATGGAAGGCGCTAAGCTGCTGAAATGCTCAGAGTTTGGCGACGCGATTATCGCGAACATGTAATCCGCCACGCGGGTTAAACAAAAACGGGAGCCGGTTGGTTCCCGTTTTTTTAGGCTCTGAGAAATTCTTCCCCAAAACTTTCCCCAAAACCCCTCCCCAAAACTGAACGAAAATTAACCCGTTTTCGTACCAACAATTGTCCAGTCTTTACCGCGATCGTCATTATATTTATCGGTCATTTTTCTTGATTTATGCCCCAATAATTTCTGTGTATCGAGACCTTGTTCTCTATATAGTCTTTCTGAAAGAGAACGCTGTTCATGAAATGTTGGTGCTTCTCCTTTATTCCATTCCAGCCCGCACTTATCTCGCGCTTTTTTAAACGTGGTTGTTAATGCATTACCTGAAACCCGATCCCCTCTTTTTGCCTGGGAGGTGGTATGTCTGAAATGCACCAGATATTTACTGACAACGGCATCGCGGCATTTAGATATTACTTCCCGAAGAGAAAGCCCAATAGCTTCACATTTTAAATCCAGTGGGATAGCCAGCCGTGAACCTGTTTTTTCCTGCTCCACATGTAACATATCGTCCCAAATATCGGTGAATTTCATATTGCTGATATCACCAAGTCGTTGTCCAGTGACAATAGCAAGTAACATCCCGCACTGGAGATATGGCTCCTGCCTTTCCGCTGCCAGAAATATGGTGTTCCATTCTTCAAGGGATAAGCGTTGTCGCTGAATTCTGTTTCTCGGCTGTTTAGTGGCAAGTGCCGGGTTAAATCCGGGTGGCACATGGCCGCTGTGCTGTGCTTCCTTGAACACGTCGATAAGTACCATGCGAACCACTTGAGCCATGCGGTTATGGCCTTCAGCTTTTACGGCATCGATAATCTCTGCAATATCCAGTGCTGAGATATCTTTTAAATGCTGCATCCCGCAATGCTCGCGAAATAAACGAACAGGTTTATTTTTTTGTTTTAACGAATTCAGCCTTAACTCTTTATGCTGGAACCGTTCCTCCTGGACGGCGATATATTTATCGAGCCATTCAGTTACAGTAATGTCAGTTCTCTTACCCTTCATCCGTGCCAGACGATCGTTAACGCTGAGTATCTGTCTGGTGCGCTGCTCGGCAATGATCGTGTTGGCCTCGGTAGCGACTTGTTTCGCTTCTGCTTCATCAGTTCCGAGGCTGTGGAACCGGCCAGATATGGGGTGCTTATATTGCCAGTAAACCTTCCCGGTACGCTTATCCAGTTTGCAATACAGGTTTGGAATAGAGATTTTATGAGAACGCGGTCTAGCAGCCATCTGCAATAATCCGTTTTAGTTTTGGACTAGCGGTAACAGGAAGTTTTGGTTCAGCAAGAACACCCACAAAGCGCGCGCTGCGGTCTACCATCCAGCACCGGCCTACCTTTATTGCTGGTGGAACCATCATTTTACCTTTGGCATATTTTTTCAACACGCGCTCGCTTGGAGCCAGATCTCCAAATTCTTCCTTCGCCCAGTCGAGTAGGGGGATCATTCGTGACATTAGTTTCTCCACTACCGGCTGCAACCGGCTATTTCAGTCTGTACGCACATGACGAGCAGCCAAGCCTGGCTCCGTCGTTACATTTCAAACAAATTTCAGGTTCGCTGGTGGCCGGAGCCACCAGTTTCATGATCGGGGCAGGGACCAGCACCGGCATTGGAACTCGCTGGCGCCTGGCTTCCTCCAGTAATTTTGCCAGTTCCAGCAGCCGCGCTTTGCAGTCCATTGCCTCAGCGCGCCACCATGCGATATCTTCACGCAGCCTACGTTGTCGCCGCAGTTTTAGTTTGCTGGGCATCACATCCCCCTTCGCCTGCGTTTTAATTCGATAATTCCCTGACACTCTGCGCACGTCTGGCAGCCGGGAACAGCAGCACGGCGTTGTGCAGGGATATCCTCCCCGCACTCACTACATTGCTCCGCTGATATACCGTTGCGGTCGATACGCATGCGCTGAATGGCCTGGCTGATGTTCTGCTCTACCAGTTCGTTGGCCTGATCGATGATTTCAGCCGCCATTATGTATCTCCTTCATCTGCTCAAACTGACGGGCGATAGCAGCAGCTTCAGGCGATGGTGCCGATTTATTGCGAAGCCAGATGCAAACTGCACCATCTTCCGTGTCGTGAATGGAACCAACAAACCATCCATCGCCGGCAGGTGCTTCTGGTTGCCACTTCGAAATGTCGTAACCATCGACAGTCGGATCCATCTCTTCCTCGTCGCGATAAACGACTGTCCATTCCAGCCCGTTAGCTTTCATCTATGCGTTAAATTCAGTGGTCGGAATATGTTCGCGACCATCGCAAAATTCCTCGTATACCGGGTGTGTCCAGTAACCATACTGATCGCGTTCTACTGGAAGCGCTGCGATTGCTGGTGATGCTGGTGTCTGCTCAGATTCAGATGATGTTGCTGACTGAGTACGAACCTGGGCGATGTATGCGAGGTTCAACGCCTCAAGGCGAGAAGACAGCTCTTTAATCAGGTCCGAATAAACTCCGGTCTGCTTGATGCTGGTGGCGTAATTGTTGGCGGCCCTCACCAGCTCGATAATGGTCATTGATGCGAGTTCTTGTCTCATTGCGTTGTATCTCCTTTGCGCGCTGCAACGCGCGATTTTTGGATGCACGAATCCCTCGCCGGGTGGCGATAATTAAATTGATTTCGCTTCCATAAATGCCCCCGAGGGGGGGCATTTGCAGCAGAGAAATTAAGCGCTGAAGGTACCGATAAATGTTTCCACGCTACTGTTTTTGAATTTTTCTACGAGCAGATCGCGGAATTCTGCGGCCATTTCTTCTTCGTAACTTTCCAGTTGCGTGATACGCAGAACAAGCACCGGACTGTCGCTGGCAAGAATGCTCATGCGCAACTTGATGCGGTATTCGCTGAGCCCTTCATAAGGGATGCATTTAAATTCAAACGCAACCGGCATAATGTCTTTGCTCTTGGCTTCAACACTTTCCATCACAGAACGTTTGCCGCTGAAGTCCTGATCTTCATACTCCGCGCTGCGGATCGCATCGATTGTGATTTTGCGAACAGCCGCCGCCGCGCGCTTGGCTTCAATAACCTGTCCGTCGGCATCGAACCCGGTGACATAATCAGACCAGTCTTCCAGCCACTCAGCCAGTTGCTTCTGGTTGTTGCGATCGCCGTTAATTTTCAGCAGCGCGGTATAAGGTGAGGTGCATTTCAGCGACAGAACAGCTTTGTTATCTGCATGACCGGGATTTTCCAGCGTGCCCAGATTGAATACGGATACTGCAGCCATGCTGTCCGCATTGATAAAACAGCGGGTGCCGTCAGCAGCATAGTCGCTGGAGTAGCGGACGAAATCTTCGATACTCTGGGTTTCCATCTTTCCGCGAAACCGAAAACGGGTGGTATAAAGCTTTTCCAGACTTTCCACGCTTACGTCTTTCGGCAGCGCGACAGCCGGGCAGTCAGCGCCAGCGAGCTTTTCTTCAACCAACTGACTGAAAACCAGATCGCGGATCTGACTAATGGCGGTTGAGTCGACTTGTTGAGACATGTTTTTTCCTTACGTGAATGGTTATGAAACCGGGCCGGTTAGCGCTGTGCCTGGTTCGGCTGGCCCTGAAGGGTGAACAGTTGCCCCTGGTCTTCCTGCAACACGGTGAGCTTCCCGCCGCGGTTGACGTACATTGGGGTTTCGGTGGTGTCCTCTTCGGACGTTTTACCGCGCGGCGTTGGCTTAACGTATGCCAGCTTATGGACGATGCCCACGCGCTTTTCTTCCATCGAATTGCTGAGGCGGGAAATGTCGAAAGTGAGTGTCACCTTGCCTTTGTTGCCGTTGTTCAGCACGCCAAGGGCAACTTCATTCAGTGCTGCTGCCACTTTGGTTTCGAACACGCCGCCGTCGAGTTCCCCGAAGAAGTCGGGGATATTGGTCAAACGTTCTTTGTCCATCGGTTTTACCCTCAGAATGGCGGCAGACACCGCCGGTTAGTATCTCCACACAACACACAAGAGCATCTGCGACTGCAATCGCCCGGGTGGATTGGGTTATGAGCCCGTCGCCCGGTGATGCTCTTGTGTGTTGCGTAAAAAATTGCGGCGCCCTCACGGGAAAGATCCGACGCCGCCAAAAACTTCCAGTTGGCATTTATACTGTTGTGTGGTGCCAGACGCTTATCTTCTGGTTACCGTCGAAGCGGCTGCAATTCACCACAACTGGAAGCGCACTCCCGCTTAATCACACCTGCCACCCATAACTGATGAGAGAAGGAGTGCGCTTTCATGTTGTGTGCCTGGCTTTTAACCACATCAGGTTCGGTGGTGTCCTGGTGTTCTCACCCAACCAGAAGGGTTCGAATATGGACACGGTGCTGCAGCAACAAATCAACCAACTGACTCTCGAAATTGCCCGCCTGAAAGAGGCTCAGGCAGTAGCCGAGAAAAACGTTGTAAACCTCGTCGCACGTTCTGAATTCACCATTGCGCTTCTCTCGGCTCTTATCACTGACGGTACCATCAGCACCGATGATGCTGTGGATTTCATCATGGAGGCTCCCGTCGAAATTCCCGGTTACACTGAGAGCGTCGAGCAGGCCCGCCACACCGTTATCGAAATCCTTAGCTATCCGAGATCGCACTTTTAGCCGCCGCGTTTTACCGGACTCTTCCCGGTGGTCACACCGAATCGCCACGATGGTGAATCGCTCAGGCCGAAGTACGGGGCTGGCTTGCACATTCCGGCTACCCGCTGGATCGGGATACTGTCAAAGGAATCCCCGGACCGCTAACGACGCATGTGCCATACGCCGTACTGCTTTTTTTGCCTGTCTTTTCACCACATCAGGCTCGGTGGATCCTGGTCATTCCCCAACAACGAGGATTCGGTTAATCTGGATATCCCCAACAACAAAAGAGTATTTCAAGTGATTGCTGAACTTTCGGCGGCAATGACCGCTATTAAAGAGACCGCGAGTCTCGCCAAATTAATAAGTGACGCTAAAACTGACGCTGAGGTGAAAGCCGCAACAATTGAACTTCAGAGCAAGCTACTAACGCTTCAGTCCGAATGTTTCGCTCTTGGCGATGCGATCCGCTCTCGTGACGAAGATGTAATACTGCTCAAAGCAAAAATTGCTGAGTTCGAAGATTTTAAGTCCGAGTCTGAAGGTTATTGTCTTCATCAAACGGAAGCTGGTTCTCTGGTGTATTCGAAACAGCTTGCTGTGGGTGATTTGCAAATAACCGTGAATGCGTGTCCACACTGTTATCAGCAGAAGAGAATATCGATGCTTCAACCGGGAATTGATAAAGCGGTAAAGACCTCTTTTTGGGTACATTTTTGTCCATCCTGTCATGCTGAATTTAAAATGGATAAAACCCCGGCAGCGAAGAATTCACACAAACGTACTTACGCGAATAGCTTTACTAATCGAGGTGCCTGGTAAATGTCACCGCTATGCGATTGGGATATCCAGATTGTTAAAGAGCAAAGCGTCCTGCGGGGCGCTTTTTATTTCCCGCGAATCATCCCGGTCTTCATACGCCCCGGGCGGCTACTTCGTGGGCGTCCTGCCTGTTCGCTGTTGATGAATTGAATATACAAAACGTATTCATTTGGGTCAATACGATTTGTATACAAAAAATAAAAGTTAACATTATGTATTTGTTTATTAAAGAAAGAATTGATTAAGATAGTTGCGAATAAGGCTATTTAGACGTGTAGCGCAGTATGATTCTTCGAACCCAGCCGGGAAGCTGGGCGTCAAGTGATTTTTAGAGAAGTCGTAGCTTGGTTTCAACGGCAACGCCAATGATTCGACAGTTTCCATTGATTGGAACAAGTGGCCATTGCGGATTTAGCCCTTTCAAATATTTTTGACCACCATCAATGATCAATTTTTTGAAAGTGGCTTCATTTGTATCTGACAGTTTTGCAATCACCAAGCTGCCGTTTATTGGATCTCTTCCTGTATCGAACAAGACAAAGGTACCCTCAGGAATACTCAGTCCAACTGGTGCTGTCATAGAATCACCTTCAACTTCCAGCCAGAATGCCTCTCCCTGGATATGTGCATCAGACTCAAGCCATAGGTCGATATCTTTCAAGGTATAAGCTTCTACAGCTTCACCCCAGGCCCCAGCTTTGACGCTACTTAATACTGGATACTTTTTACCTGGTTTATATGGACCAACGTACTCAACATCCCCTTTGAGGGTCTCATCAACTATTAAACCGCCCGCACCAACGGAAAAATTTTTTTTCCCTAAAAACTCTAGTATTCGTGCGATCTCCTCCAAGCTAGGTTCACGCCGTGCATTTAACCAATGGCTAACGGCACCTTTGGTTATACCAAGATGTTCTGCCATCTGCTCTTGAGTAATTCCCTGTGATTTCATCAGGGATTTAGCTAAGTCGTACCATTTCATAGTCATACCAAAATAATACAACTCGTATACTTTTAATCGAGTCACAAAACGTATATCTCACTTGTGAATTAAAAATACAAAATGTATATTTATCTTGTTAACGGGAGAGTGAAATGAATAATCTTCGAGCAATAAGAACAAAACTGGGCATTACACAAGGCCACTTAGCAAGTGCACTTGGTGTAACAAAAGGGGCCGTTTGTCACTACGAAAACAGCAAAAGGAAAATGAACATCGATCAGTGCCGTGCAATCGTTTCTGCCCTCAATGATTTCGGCGCAGAAGTCAGTATCGATGATGTTTTTCCACCTCCGCAGTCTAGTGAAACTGCGGCGTAAACATAACTACCAAAGGAAAATCAAGATGGTAGAGCACAGTTTAAAAGAAGTGGTTAAGGCGATGTGTAAAGCCTATCCAGGTGGACGTGAAGCGATGGCCGGTGCATTGGGCATGACGCCAACGACCTTTACCAACAACCTCTACGAGAAAAACGGTTGCCGGTTTTTCGAAGTGACAGAGCTGGAAGCGATGGAGGACTTATCGAATACCTCATTCCTGGCTGATTACTTTGCGAAGCGCCGCGGTTGTCTGCTGGTGGAAGTCCCAACCTTTGAAGATCTCGATCGCGTCGACCTTTTTAGCAGGGCAATGCGCACCGCCGCAGCACGCGGGCAGGTTGATCAGATTATCCAACAGGCACTGGAAGACGGGGTGATTGAACAGCATGAAGCAGAACTTATCCACGAATATCACCGCCGTCATATGGCTGCGCGTGAAGAAGAAGTCGCGGCCATCATCGAATTATTCAGCCGCAAAAAGAAGTGACGCCAGCAGGTTGCAGCCTCTGGCGTCGTGGCGTGTCGATCATTGTGGAGATACCTACGCATGAACAGTTTAAACCGATATCGGCCAGCTAAGCAATTCCGCTGCCCACCGCTGGTGGGGCGTAATGCACCGTTCGGCTATGTGGAAAGAGTACGCGGTACCGCTGACGCCCACAACTACCAGCGAGCCGCCGGAATGGTAGAGGCGTTTGCCACTATGAATGAGCAGGGGCGCGAAGCATGGCTGAAGTTAACCGGCAATTCAGAGACCACTACGGAATCCCGGTACGGGTCATCCGCTGGGAGCCAGAAAAGCAGCGCGTTATCTATCTTCGTGAAGCGCAAGGCTACGAGCATGAATGCTTCAGCCCGTTTGAGCAGTTCCAGCGTAAATTCAGAGAAATAAAGGACGACCATGAGCACTAAATTAACCGGTTACGTCTGGGACGCCTGTGCCGCTTCTGGCATGAAGCTGTCCAGCGTGGCGATCATGGCGCGCCTGGCTGACTTCAGCAACGACGAGGGCGTGTGCTGGCCGTCCATCGAGACGATTGCCCGCCAGCTTGGTGCGGGTGAAAGCACTGTACGAACCGCGATTGGCAAGCTGGAGCAGGACGGCTGGCTGACACGTCAGCAGCGCCGCAAGGGTAATCGTAACGCGTCGAACGTTTACCAGCTCAATGTGGCAAAACTTCAGGCCGCTGCTTTTTCTCACCTGTCAGATTCTGACGCGTCAAAATCTGACGTATCAAAATCTGATGGGTCGAATTCTGATGCCTCAAAATCTGACGCGTCGAAATCCAGCAAAACAGGCAGTTTTCACCCGTCAGAATCTGGGGGGGATCCGTCAGTAAATTCAACTACAGATCCATCAGATAAAAAACCTTCTTGTCCGGTTGCTGCGCAACCCGACGTTGCGGTGGTGATCACCGATCAGGCTAAACAGGTTTTGACCTACCTGAACCAGAAGACCGGATCACGGTATCAGGTCAGTAAATCCTCGCTGGATAACATCCGTGCCCGCCTTGGTGATGGTTTCACCGTTGCTGAGCTGGATCTCGTTGTGGACTACACAACCGCAAAATGGGGGCAGGATCTGCGCATGGCTGAATACCTGCGCCCGACAACGCTTTTCCTTCCATCAAAATTCCCTGGTTACCTTCAGGCCGCGAACAGGTGGGTTGAGGCAGGGCGCCCGGAACGCCGTAACGGCGAATGGGTAAGCAGCACAGCAGCGCGCGCCAGTTTCCAGAATGTTGATTATTCGCTGCCGGAGAACGCGGGGTTCAGGTCATGAGCATGTTTTCCGAAGTCCTCGAATACATCCAGCAAAACGGCGAATGCACCACTAACGAGGTGTGTTGTGGCCTTGAACATCTGGATCTCAGAGTCGTACAGCGCACGCTTGAGCGACTGGCGAGCATCGGCCAGTTGAAGCGCAAGCCACTTGGCCGCTTTTTCCTGTATTACACAGACGCACCGATTGCCCCCAGCGAAACGGGCCGTCCGGTTGAACTGGCGAACAAGGCACTTGATCTGGAGGAAAGGGGCTTACGTCGTCGCGCTGCCACTGTATGGCTGGAAGCATTTGACTGCGCCAAAACGCCGCAGGCCAGAGCTTGCTTCGCGCTGCGCCGGGCAAAATGCCTTTCCGGGATGACACGCGGTGTCGCTGACGGCGCCGGGAACCGCTGGAACGAAACGTGTAATGGAGGTTCGCTGTGAGATACGGATCAGTTTGCAGTGGCATTGAAGCCGCCACCGTGGCGTGGGAAACATTGGGCTGGAAAGCGGCATGGTTCGCTGAGATAGAAAAATTCCCGGCTGCCGTGCTGGCGACGCGGTGGCCTGAAGTAGCCAACTTGGGCGATATGACCAAAATCGCTGCTGCGGTTCGCGCCGGAACAGTTGAAGCACCCGACATTATGGTCGGCGGTACGCCGTGTCAGGCCTTTTCTATCGGTGGCCTTCGCAAAGGTTTAAGTGACCCGCGTGGCCAATTAACTCTTTCTTATGTGGAAACTGCTGATGCAATCGACATCCAGCGCCGGGCAAATGGCAAACCAGAAACAATTTTCGTCTGGGAAAATGTCCCGGGCGCCTTCTCTTCAAAAGATAATGCCTTCGGATGCTTTCTTGCTGGAATGGCTGGAGAAAATGAGGAGTTCGAACCTGGTCCACGACCTGCATCAGGCTCCAACAGCAAATTCTGGCGCTGGGATAAAAAGACCTGTAAGCACATTCCTGTCTGGTCAAAGCGTGGTGCTGTTATTGGACGACAGCGCCGAGTGGCCTGGCGAACCTTTGATGCACAATACTTCGGAGTGGCCCAACGACGCCCGCGAATTTTGCTTGTCGCAACTGCTCGAACAGACATCGATCCCGGACAAATACTATTTGAGCCCGAGAGCCTGCGCCGGGTTAATCCCCCGACAAAACAGACGCCCGTGCCTGTTTGTCTCACAGCAAGAGGGGCTGGCTCTCTCGATGACAGAGAAACTTACGTTGCTACTCCAGAACGCCGAATCAGGCACCTGATGCCGGTAGAGAATGAAAGGCAGATGGGGCTTCCGGACAATCATACGCAAATCCCTTGGAATGGAAAAAATGCTGCCGATTGCCCGGATGGTCCACGTTATAAAGCAATAGGGAACAGCATGGCGGTACCAGTCATGCGCTGGATTGGCGAACGCATTGCTGCAGCTTTGCCGGTTGCTGAACCAGCCCCGCGCATTTACCAGCGCCCGTTCCTCAAATGGGCTGGTGGCAAGTATTCACTGTTGCCAGAACTTGATCGCCTCATCCCGGCAGGTAAACGCCTCATTGAGCCATTTGTGGGCGGCGGTTCGGTGTTTATCAATTCTGATAAGCATGAAAGCTTTCTGCTGGCGGATGTTAATGCTGACCTGATCAACCTGTACCAGATGCTGACAGTGGTTCCCGAGCTGGTAACCGAGTGGGCAAAGGGATTATTTGAAAAACTGAACGATGAAGATAGCTATATCGCCTGTCGCGAAGAGTTCAACAATCAGAAAATGTCCGGCCCTGAGCGCGCCGCCGCCTTCCTGTACATCAACCGCCACTGCTTCAATGGCCTGATCCGCTACAACCGCAACGGCGATTTCAATGTCGGCTATGGCAAATACCGTGCTCCGTATTTTCCCGCAGCCGAGATAAACGCCTTCGTCTCAATGTCGCGCCGCTGCGTGTTCATGAATGCCGGTTACATCCGCACGCTGGCGCTGGCAGGTGAGGGCGATGTCGTTTACTGCGATCCGCCATATGAACCGATGCCCGGTACCGCCGGTTTTACCAACTATGCCGCAGGGGGTTTTACGTGGGACGACCAGCAGGAGTTAGCGCGCTGCTGTGTTGCTGCGCATCAGCGTGGCGCCAGAGTGGTGATCAGCAATTCCACCGCGCCTCGCATCATCGAGCTTTACAAGGGGCATGGCTTCGACCTGCACCACGTTAGCGCCCGCCGCGCCATATCGAGCAAAGGCAGCACGCGCGAAACCGCCACCGACATCGTGGCCATTCTCTGAGGGGGAACCGTGGATAAACGTAAACCGCTGACTGACCGACAGCAGCAGGTGCTAAATGCGCTGGTGGATTTTCACAACATGCACGGCTACCCGCCGACCTATACCGAGCTTGCGGCGCTGATTGGCGTCGTGTCGGGTAATGCTGCTTTTGAACACCTGCGCGCCCTGGTGAAAAAAGGCTATATCACAATCGCCAGCGGCACCGCGCGCGGTATCAAAGTAATCGGCGTAAATGACACGCTGGCGCTCGATGAAGCTGAACAAGTGATCCGGGCGCTGCTGGCGGGTGAGGAAAGCTCTGCTGATCTGGCTCATGAATGGCTGAAACGCAGAGGGTCCGCGGCATGAAGCTAATTTTACCTTTCCCGCCCAGCGTGAACACCTACTGGCGCGCCCCGAATAAGGGGCCGCTGAAAGGCCGCCACCTCATCAGCGCCGCCGGGCGCAAGTACCAAAGCGACGCCTGCGCGGCAATCATCGAGCAGTTACGCCGTCTGCCAAAACCGTCAACTGAACTGGCAGCAGTGGAAATCACCCTTTACCCGCCGGACAACCGCCGCCGGGACATCGACAACTACAACAAAGCGCTGCTGGACTCGCTGACGCATGCCGGAGTGTGGGAGGACGACAGGCAGGTTAAGCGCATGCTGGTGGAATGGGGGCCAGTAGTGAAGGGCGGTAAGGTTGAAATTTCGATAACTAAATATGTACCAACAGCGGTTGCAGCCGCTTAACGGAGATACGCATGCAACAGATGAACGCAACACCAGCTTTTACCCCTGCGCCATTTATGCAGGGGCAGGAACTGACTATGAGCAGCTATGACATTTCTGAACTGGTTGAGTCTCGCCACGACAATGTTAAGCGCACCATTGAGCGACTGGCAGAGCGCGGCGTTATTCAACTTCCTCCAATGGAGGAAGTTAAAAATCACCTCGGGCAATCAGCATCGGTTTATCTGGTAGGTAAGCGCGATAGCTATGTGGTGGTGGCTCAGTTGTCGCCAGAGTTTACCGCCCGCCTGGTGGATCGCTGGCAGGAACTGGAAAGCCAGCAGGCAATGCAGGTGCCGAAGTCACTGCCTGAAGCGCTGCGCCTCGCCGCTGATCTTGCTGAACAGCAGCAACACCTAAAACAGGAACTGGCCGCCGCCGCGCCGAAAGTGGAATTTGTCGACCGTTACTGCACCGCGAATGGCTCAATGTCATTCAGGCAGGTGGCAAAGCTGCTAAACGCCAAAGAGCCGGATTTTCGCCTGTTCCTCATTGAAAAGGGGATCATGTATCGCCTTGGCGGCGTGCTGACACCGCATCACCAGCACATCGAAGCAAAACGCTTTGAAGTGAAAACCGGGACCACAAATACCTCAAATTACGCTTTCAGCCAGGCTCGCTTTACCGCTAAGGGCGTGCAATGGATTGGCGGTCTGTGGACAGCGTATAAAGCGCAGGGGGATGCGCAGTGAGGGTACTGTTAAATCCCGTGGTTGTTACCGAGCTTGGCCTAGTCATGTTCCGTCCAGGTGCTTCCCTGCTGCCGCACTTTCGCCGCGGGCGCATGCTGCTTGAGAACGAACCCGAGCGCCTGGCGGGCATGCCGAACGGTGAACTGCCACCAGCAGAGCAGCCGCTGGCGGAAGATCCGGCTCTGGTGGGTGTCTTCGAAAATGAAGCAGTGTTGCGCCGCGCTGGCGGCATTAACGGTCTGGAAAGCTGGCTTGAATCCGGTACCGGTTGCCAGTGGCCACACGAAAGCTGGCACGATGAGAACATGACAACCATGCGTCACGCGCCGGGCGCGATCCGGCTGTGCTGGCATTGCGACAACATCCTTCGCGAGCACAGCACCGAGCAACTGGCGGGTATTGCCCGCGCAAATTGCGCTGCATACATCCTCACTACCGCACGCCGCGAGCTTGGCTTCGACGACTCCCATTCGCTGACGCTGCCGGAGTTCTGCTGGTGGCTGGCGCGTAACGGGCTTGCCGACGTGCTGCCGGAGGAAGCCGCCAGGCAGGTTCTTCTTATGCCTAAGCCGGTCATTAAGTCGGTAACGCGTGAACTTGACCTGATACCCGGCATGCCGCAGGCACGGGAAATTGTTGAGGAAGTGGCAAAGCAGGTGCTGGCGCTGCGCATCGATACGGAGACGCCGGAATCCTTCATGCTGCGCCCTAAGCGCCGTCGCTGGGAAAACGAGAAGTACACCCGCTGGGTTAAAGCGCAGCAATGCATGTGCTGTAACAACCCCGCAGACGATCCCCACCACTTGATCGGCCACGGTAACGGTGGAATGGGTACCAAGGCGCACGACCTGTTTGTGATCCCGCTTTGCAGAGCGCATCACGACGCGTTGCACGCTGACACCGTGGCATTTGAAGAAAAATATGGCAGCCAGCTTGTGCTGCTGTTTCGTTTTTTAGATCGCGCGCTGTCTATCGGCGTGCTGGCGTAATTGTGGAGATAAAAATAATGACACCTCGTCAAAAGCGTGCACATCGTTCAGCTCTGGAAAAGGCAGCCGCGGCACCACGAAAAAGTTGGCTTGGGAAAAGTATTCTCCTTACAGGCGTTCAGTCGGCGTGGATTAAGTCATTGCTTAGCACATGGGGGGAAGGAGTAAGAGGGAACATTGGTCCTCGTATGCCAAGAGGTCACGGATGCTGGAATGCAATTAAGGGCGGTAACTGGTCTGATAAGGCGCTTGAGCGTTTTACCTGCGCACTTGAACAGGCCAGAAAAGAAGGATTTAAAGGGCAGCAGGCGATGAATCGCGCTCAGGCAATACTATGGCCTCAGCAGACAAGCAGCGTCATCGATAACGCTCTACACAATGACGATGTTGATTTTGTCGAGCAATCAGTACTGCAGGCGCTTGATTTGAATGATCCGGTTTATATCGTCGGGCTTCAGTACTACACCACACGCAAAAAGATTTCGGATATCACAAGAGATCTGCAGGCGCTGGCACCATGGTTAACTGACTGTGAGGCCAGAAAGCGTGTGCGCTGGTGCCTGGAAATTTTCAGAGCAAAGGTCTTTCTGTCTTCTAGAAAACTGCTGTCCTCTTGAATCATTTTTTAGCTTTTAGTGCTGCATTATTGTTTTTAAGTTGAAAATTAGCCAAAAAATCAGATAATCCGTTCATGCTTGGCAGAGCTGCGCCACGATGGCAGCGATGAGAAGCAACAATTTGAACAAGATTTAAGCCCCGTCATTCGGGGCTTTTTCTTTCCGGCGATACGACAGGGGTATTCGCGGGGTGCTTTGCACCAGTACCCCTGTCATATCGCCGATCTCAACTATCAAACCTTCATTCCAAGAATCTTTTGAGGCTGCCATCTGGCGGCCTTTTCATTTCCCCTCAAATCTGAGAGGACTCACAGCAAATACGAGGGGGCTAAATGTCCGAACCTGTTTCCGGTTCCGCCGCGGCGGCAAGCGCTTTAACCGGTGCCAGTTTGTATGGCTTGTTAACCGGCACCGATTACGGCGTCGTGTTCGGTGCGTTCGCTGGTGCCGTGTTCTATGTCGCCACGGCTGCCGATCTGACGATTCTCCGCCGTTCTGCCTACTTCATCGTTTCTTACTTCGCTGGCGTGTACGGCTCCGGGCTGGTGGGTTCAATGCTGGCGAGCATCACCCATTACAGTGACAAACCGCTTGATGCGCTCGGCGCGGTTTTGCTTTCCGCGGTGGCGATTAAGACGCTCACCTTCTTCAGCGAGCAGGATCCCCTGTCGCTGCTGCAAAGGTGGCGGGGAGGGACAAATGGTAACAAGTGATCCGCTGGTACTGACCAACGTGGTGACCAGTACCGCTATCGTTCTGCGGCTGATGATGTTTCGTAAGCCTGGCGGGCGACACAGCTGGTGGGCGTCATGGCTGGCTTATCTGATCATCCTGGCTTATGCCACGGTGCCATTCCGTTTCATGTTCAACTTCTATTTCCATGCCCACTGGGCGACCGTGCTGATGAATCTCATCATCTGCGCTGCTGTATTCGCTGCGCGCGGTAACGTAGCCCGGATTTTTCACGTACTGAGGCCAGAATAATGCAGATCAGCGATAAGGGCATTGCGCTCATCAAACAGTTTGAAGGTCTGCGGCTGACGGCGTATCAGGACAGTATCGGAAAATGGACGATCGGCTATGGCTGGACACGGCCTGTCGATGGAAAGCCGATCCGCGCAGGGATGACAATTAAAGAGGACACGGCAGAGCGCCTGTTGCGAACCGGTCTTGTTGGCTATGAAAGCGACGTGTCGAAACTGGTAAAAGTTAAACTGACGCAGGGCCAGTTCGATGCGCTGGTGTCTTTTGCCTACAATCTCGGCCCGCTTCCTCTATCAACCTCTACGCTTCTGAAAAAGCTAAATGCAGGCGATTACCGTGGCGCTGCCGATGAGTTCCTGCGCTGGAACAAAGCTGGCGGGCAGGTGCTGACTGGTCTAACCCGTCGCCGTGAGGCAGAGCGTGCGTTATTCCTGGATGGTGCGTGATGAACCGCATAACTGCTATTGCATCAATTGCGGCAGTGGTTGTTATTGCCGTTTTGGCTGCGCTGCTGGCGTTTGCAAAAGCTGACCTTTCTACAGCCGAAAGCGATAACCGCGTCCTGAAGAGTGACAACGCGCTGCAGGGGCAGGTGATTGCCACGCAGGCATTCAACGTGAACCGGTTTAACCAGGTGGCGCAACTTGCTGCCAGTGCAAACGCCGTGGTAGCCGGTGATGCCGAAAAAACCGTTATTGAATACCGGGAGATTCTTCGCCGTGAGAAAACCTGTGATCTGCCTGTTCCTGCTGACATTGCTCGCGGGTTGCTCGAATACACGTACCGTTTACGTGCCAGCGCAATGCACGCCGATTCCGGCCAGCCTGACACAACCAATGGTAGTGCCGCTGCCACCAGCGGGCTGACATATTGTCAGGCGGTGTTGTGGATTCGTCCGTTACTGGCAACTATCGAGACAATAAATAACCAGCTTTCAGCTATTAGAAGTATCGAAGTTTCCCGCTTAAAGCAAGGTGGCACAACACATTAGGATAGAACGATACACCTAGCTCGCTATCATGAACATCAAGGTGCAAGATTATTAAAGTTCTGATTGTTTGCTGCCGATGATATCTATGAGCTCATCCCTATTGCTGTTGTTCTTCGAAGCATGATAGGTTTAAACAGTTTTGACGAACCGTTAAAACGTGTTTATAATGCCGCGCCCTCTTGGAGAGGCATGGGCATAATGTGCTCTGGTAACCTCCCATTTCTGAATTTGATACAACTCTGTTGCACAAAAAATTGAAATACGGTTATAACTATTGTTGAAAGGGACGCCGTAACACCGATTAGAGTTGCTTTGCGTATATCGCGGAGACACGTATGAACATTTTCGCCACATTAGGAATGAGCCTTGCGCCCTTGCTGCTTACTACACAGGCGCAGGCGACAAATGTTGCCGTTTCTATAACGAGCGTACAAAACATCACCTATAATCCCTCGTTCCGTAGTCGGGGGATGACCCCTGATGCAGTGCTTCGTTTAAAAGGTGATGTTTCTGGACATCTTAAACAGCTTTTTGTCATCAGAGACAAGCTTGAAAAAGGGATTGCCAAACTTCAGATTGCATTCGACAACGGTGAACCTGTGCATTTGACGCAAGCATTAGTTAGTGCAGCAATCGCAGGGATCTCCACTGGAGAGGCTGCAGTTGAAATCACCGAAGATTCCTTTTCAAGAATCCTGTCAGCTGACAGGGTTGCTTGCAGGACTGCCCTTGAAGCACTTAAAGCTGAAACCTTAACTGGTTTATTCGCTACAATAGAAACCATGAAAAAGATACCAGAACTTGCTAAGCAGACAGCAGAAAGAGAGAAAGCAGTCATTGCTTTTGATAAGAATCGTATGTCTCTGGCGCTGGCATCTGATAAGATTGAGATGACTCCTGGAATGTCCCGCGAAGAAAAACGTCGGTTCATTCTTTCCCACGCATCTTAATCTTAAGGCCGCTGTTGGATGACTCAACAATACACCGTTTCATTCGGTAAGCTTTTTGCCAAGGAATTTGCAAATTTCAGTGAAAAAGATCAGGACGCGGTCCTTGATTTTACTGAGCAATTTGAGCGGTGTGGGCTAAGTGATTTCTCTCAGTTTAAAGGAAAAATTTCTCCTTCATGGTCTAATGTTGATGAGGGGGATGAAAATTTCACTTATGCGATGTCTCATTCACTTTGGCATTACCATATCGGTCTGCCTGAGTACATTCAACGACATCCCAAGTATTGTACTTCAGACTGGGTCTTACATTTTCAGTGGGTGCAGGGTGAAAAGCATATCCATATTGTTGATATGTGTTATCACTACACACAGGATGGTAGATTCTACTTACCGAGACCTCAATATCTTGATAAAGCTGGGTAATTAATAATTTTAAAGCTGCCTATTGGCGGCTTTTTTATTGCGTGTAACAAGCCACTGGCATCCGCCGGTGGCTTTTTTATTGCGCCTCGCATGCGCTAAACAATCGAGAAATTTTCCATGCCTCCACGTACACCCAAAGCCTGCCGTGTGCGTGGCTGCCGCTGCACAACAACCGATCCATCTGGTTACTGCGAAGAACACAAAGGCGAAGGCTGGCGACAGTACAAGCCGGGACAGTCACGCCACCAGCGTGGCTATGGCAGCAAGTGGGACGTGATACGCGCGCGGATCCTGAAGCGTGATAAGCATTTGTGCCAGGCACATCTGCGCAAAGGCCAGGCTGTTTCTGCGGCGTGCGTCGACCACATCATCGCGAAGGCCAACGGCGGCACGGATGAGGACAGCAACCTTGAGGCATTGTGCTGGTCATGCCATGCCACGAAGACCGGGCGTGAACGTCTCAAATGAGAACCTGTATCATCAAGTGAGCACCACAGGGAGGGGGAGGGTAAATCTCTGCAACCCCCTGCCTTCAGGACTGCCCGCCTCGTCAAATTTTTACGCGCCCAAAATAAGAAACTTTTTTCCGGAAGCTTCTGCTTATTGAATTGGAGGTTTTGATGGGTACTGCTGTGCGATCTTCCGGTGGTGGCCGCAAGCGCAATTTGCCTCAGAACCAGAAGAGCAAACTGACCAGGATCGCGCCGCCGGATGAGTTAATGAGCGATATAGCGATCCGCATCTGGAAAACGCAGAGCAAAATTTTAATCGAACGTGGCGTCTTTGATCTGGAGGACGCGCCGTTACTCCTGGCGTACTGCAATGCGTTTCACCTGATGGTTGAGGCCGAAAAAGTCATCGCGAAAGACGGTCTGACAGTATCAAGTGAAATTGGGGGGGAGAAAAAACACCCTGCAGTCAATGTCCGTAATGACTCCGTTTCGCAGCTCGCCCGTCTGGGTTCACTGCTCGGGTTAGACCCGCTCAGCCGTATAAGAATGACCAGCGGTAAAAATGATCCGGACGATGAAGGGAATGAATTTGATGAGTTTGACTGATGGCTACATATCCGCACGTCAATGCGGCGAACCAGTATGCGCGGGACGTCGTGAACGGGAAGATTCTGGCCTGCCGGTTAACTATTCTTGCCTGTCAGCGACATCTGGACGACTTGGAGCGCGCCAAAGATCCACGCTGGCCTTACCGCTTCGATAAAAATAAAGCAGAACGGTTCCTTCGCTTTTCCCAGAAAATGCCGCATACCTCAGGTGAGTGGGCTCGCCGGAAGCTGCGCATAGAGTTTGAACCTTGGCAGAAATTTGCGCTGGGCGTGCCGTTTGGCTGGATTCGCAAGGATACCGGCTATCGCCGCTTCACTGAGATTTACATCGAGGTGCCCCGTAAAAATGGCAAATCGGCGATCGCGGCGGCTGTCGGGAACTATATGTTCTGTGCCGATGGTGAATACGCAGCGGAAGTCTACTGTGGCGCCACGACGGAAAAACAGGCCTGGAAAGTGTTTGCCCCTGCGCTGGCGATGGTGAAAAAGCTTCCGGCACTGCGCCAGAAGTTCAACATCAAACCTTGGGCGAAGAAGATGACGCGCCCGGATGGCTCCCTGTTCGCGCCTATTATCGGCGACCCCGGTGACGGCGATTCACCATCCTGCGCCATCATCGACGAGTATCACGAGCACGATACTGACGCACTCTATACGACGATGACAACCGGGATGGGGGCAAGGGAACAGCCCATCACGCTTATCATCACCACGGCCGGTTTCGATATTGCCTCGCCATGCTATGAGAAGCGTACCCAGGTGGTGGAGATACTTGAGCGCATCAGAGAAGGGGGAGAAAACGAAGCGATTTTCGGGATTATCTACACACTGGATGAAGAGGACGACTGGACGCAGCCGGAATCGCTGAAAAAAGCCAACCCTAATTACAACATTTCTGTTAAAGGGGATTTCCTCAGGGCCAAGCAGCAGCTGGCGATATCCACGCCAAGCCAGACCAACAAAATACTCACCAAGCATTTCAACAAATGGGTGAGTTCAAAAGCGGCTTATTACAACCTGCAGAAATGGATGGCCGCTGCAGACAAGACGCTCAAACTGTCAGATTTTGCGGGGGAGGAGTGTTATCTCGGTATAGACCTGGCGTCAAAACTCGACCTGAACGCTGTCGTTCCGGTTTTCCGCCGCGAAATCGACGGGGTAAGCCATTATTACTGCGTTTCGCCTCTTTTCTGGGTCCCGGAGGACACTGTCTATGCGACTGACCAGAAGTTGAAAACGATCGCCGATCGTTACCAGTCCTTTGTTAATCAGGGTGTGCTGGTTCCTTCTGACGGTGCCGAAGTGGATTACCGCCTTATATTCGAAGCGATCCTGAAATTACGTGAAACCGTAAAAATAGCGGCGAGCCCGATTGACCCCTATGGAGCAACCGGCCTTTCTCATATGTTGCATGATGAAGGGCTGGAGCCAGTCACCATTACCCAGAATTACACCAACATGAGCGATCCCATGCGTGAGATTGAGGCCGCGATTGCTGCTGAACGATTCCATCACGACGGCAATCCGCTGATGACTTGGTGCATATCAAACGTGGTCGGCAAGAATTTACCGGGTAGCGACGATGTTGTACGTCCGGTGAAAGAAGGCGCAGGCAACAAAATTGATGGGGCAGTTGGCCTGATGATGGGAGTTGGCCGCGCAATGCTGAATGATCCGAAAGATTTCCTTTCTAACCTCGATCCTGATGAGGACCTGCTATTCCTGTGAAATCAATAATTAGCGATGTTATCGGGCTGACCGGTTACGGACTGCTCACGGCGGGGTTTTATCTGCAGTTCGGGCTGGCACCCGCCCTGATGTTCTCCGGCGGTCTGTTGCTGGTGGCTGCACTGGCAATGGCCAGAAGGGGGAAACGTGTTGCTTGACGCCTTATTCAGAAGTGAATCACTGGAGAATCCGGCCACGCCGATAAGTGGCGACATGGTCGATACGGACGGGATTTTTAAATCTGATGTCTACGTCAGCCCCGAGACGGCCATGAAACTGGCAGCGGTTTACGCCTGTATTTACGTTCTGTCGTCAAATCTGGCGCAGATGCCGCTGCATGTTATGCGCAAGAACAACGGCAAGGTTGAGCCCGCGCGCGATCACCCGGCGTTTTATCTCATTCACGATGAGCCCAATATCTGGCAGACCAGCTACAAATGGCGCGAGCTGAAACAGCGCCACATCCTCGGCTGGGGGAACGGTTATTCGTGGGTAAAGCGTAACCGGCGCGGCGAAGTTGTCGGCCTTGAAAGTTGTATGCCCTGGGAAACAACCCTGCTGAAAACCGGTGGGCGCTATACCTACGGCCTTTATAACGAAGAGGGCACCTTTGCCATCAGTCCGGATGACATGATCCATATCCGGGCGCTGGGCAATAACCAGAAAATGGGGCTCAGCCCGATTATGCAGCACGCCGAAACCATTGGCCTGGGCATGAGCGGGCAGAAGTACACCGAAACCTTTTTCAGCGGAAACGCGCGCCCGGCAGGCATTGTCTCGGTGAAAACACCGCTTCAGAAAGAGAGCTGGAGCTGGCTGAAGGAAGCCTGGCAGAAAGCCGCACTGGCACTGCGCAGCCAGGAAAACAAGACAATGCTGCTGCCCGCGGATCTCGATTACAAAGCGCTGACGGTTTCACCCGTGGATGCCCAGATAATCGACATGACCAAACTGAACCGCTCCATGATCGCCGGTATTTTCAATGTGCCGGCACACATGATTAACGATCTGGAAAAAGCGACGTTCTCCAATATCACCCAGCAGGCCATTCAGTTTGTCCGCTATACCATGATGCCCTGGGTTACCAACTGGGAGCAGGAGCTTAACCGGCGCCTTTTCACCCGCGCCGAACTGGCTGCAGGTTTCTATACCCGGTTTAACCTCACCGGGCTTCTGCGCGGTACACCTCAGGAGCGCGCACAGTTCTATCACTTCGCCATCACGGATGGCTGGATGAGCCGCAACGAGGCGCGCGTGTTTGAAGATATGAACCCGGTTGAAGGGCTGGATGAAATGCTGGTCAGCGTTAATGCCGCCAACCCTCTAAAAGACTTTACCACCGACCCAAAAAGCGAGGAGCAACCTAATGGATGATCGCGAAGTCCGCTGTTACAGCGGCGAGGTTCGGGCGGAGCAACACAGTGAGCAGCCGACGCACATTATCGGCTATGGCTCGGTGTTCAACAGCCGTTCCGAGCCGTTATGGGGATTCCGTGAAATCATCAAGCCCGGCGCGTTTGACGACGTGCTGAATGATGATGTGCGCGGGCTGTTTAACCATGATCCGAACTTTATTCTGGGGCGCAGTGCCGCCGGTACGCTTTCACTGTCCGTCGATGAAAAGGGGTTGCGCTATGACATCACCGCTCCCGAAACCCAGACCATCCGCGATCTGGTCCTTGCCCCGATGTTCCGGGGCGATATCAGCCAGTCGTCTTTCGCGTTCCGCGTGGCGCGCGACGGCGAGCACTGGTACGAGGACGACGAAGGTATCGTTATCCGCGAAATTAATCGTTTTTCCCGGCTGTTTGACGTGAGCCCGGTCACTTACCCGGCCTATCAGGAAGCCGATTCCGGTGTCCGATCCATGAAAGCCTGGCAGGAGGCGCGCGACAGCGGCGCGCTGGCGCAAGCCATTAATCAACGAATGGCGCGCGAGCGCCTGCTGAACCTTCTTAACGCGTAAGGAAAAAACATGAAACTGCACGAACTGAAGCAAAAACGTAACACTATCGCCACCGACATGCGTGCCCTGCACGAAAAAATTGGTGACGCCACCTGGACGGATGAGCAGCGCACTCAGTGGAACACTGCTAAATCTGAACTGGATGCGCTCGATGAGCAGATTGGGCGTCAGGAAGAACTGCGCCGCCTCGATCAGATCCACGTTGAAGATCAGGAGGACGAGCAACGCCGGGAGCAGCGTAACAACACGCCGGAAGAGCAGAATGCCGAACGCCGCGCCGCTGCGTTCGATAAGTTCCTGCGCCACGGGTTCAGTGAACTGTCCGCCGAAGAGCGCCAGGCCGTGAAAGAGCTGCGTGCACAGGGTACGACGCCGGATGCCAAAGGCGGTTACACCGTGCCGACGCAGATGCTGAATAAAATTGTCGACGCGATGAAAGCCTACGGCGGTATCGCCAGCGTGGCTCAAATCCTCAACACGTCGAATGGGCAGGATATTACCTGGTCAACATCTGACGGCACGGCAG
The DNA here is from genome assembly GCF_900184035.1 of Kosakonia pseudosacchari. GTDB lineage: Bacteria > Pseudomonadota > Gammaproteobacteria > Enterobacterales > Enterobacteriaceae > Kosakonia > Kosakonia pseudosacchari. The sequence goes on along the minus strand of NZ_FXWP01000009.1, from coordinate 677,798 downwards.
AAGAGGGGGAACTGCTGGGTGAAAACACGGAAGCTTCCGAAGAAGATGCGACGTTTGGCACGGCAACGCTGGGTGCCAAAAAACTGTCTTCGAAAATTATCCGCGTATCCAATGAACTGCTGCAGGACAGTGGTGTGGATATTGAAGCTTATCTGGCATCACGCATCGGTCAGCGTATCGGGCGCGGTGAAGCAAAATATCTGGTGCAGGGGACCGGTGCAGGCACGCCGGTGCAGCCGAAAGGCCTGGTGGCCTCCGTGACCGGGACGGTAAACACGGCCGCTGCCGCTACGTTCACCTGGCAGGAAATGAACAAGCTGAAACACGCGATCGACCCGGCTTACCGCGGCGGTCCTAAATTCCGCTGGGCGTTCAACGATTCCACGCTCCAGGTGATTGAAGAGATGGTGGACGGGCAGAACCGCCCGCTGTGGCTGCCGGATGTGGCAGGCGGTACCCCGGCCACCATTCTGAATATCCCATACGTGATTGACCAGGCGATTGACAGTATCGCGGCGGGTAAAAAATTCGCCTTCCTCGGTGACTTTGACCGCTTCATCGTGCGCCGTATTACCTATATGACGCTGAAACGCCTTGTTGAACGTTATGCTGAGTATGATCAGACCGCCTTCCTGGCGTTCCATCGTTTCGATTGCGTGCTGGAAGACGTGGCCGCTATCAAGGCGCTGGTGGGTAAACCAGCCGCATAACTGGCGAAAAAAGCACAGTCACCGCCGCGAAAGCGGTTTTTTTATGCCCGTCATCCGGCGGGCATGGAGATTTTCATGCTGCTGACACTCACAGAGATCAAGGCGCAACTCCGGCTTGATGAGGATTTCACTGATGAGGACACCCTTCTCGGGCTGCTTGGCAGGGCGGTGCAGGCACGGACAGAGTCATTCCTGAACCGTACGTTGTATGCGAAAGACGCGACCGTTCCTGATACCGATCCGCAAGGGCTGATGATGCCTGATGACGTGAAGCTGGGGATGCTCCTTCTGCTGACGCATTACTACGAAAACCGTTCGTCGGTCAGTGAAATAGAGAAGTCCGAGATGCCGCTGGCTTATAACTGGCTGGTCGGCCCGTACAGGTTTATCCCGCTATGAAGCTACGCCATGCGCAGACCAGCGCAACCTATATTCTGCCTGATCCGGGTGAACTCGATAAGCGGGTCCAGATCCGCCAGCGTGTCGACACGCCGTCGGACGATATGGGCACTGAACCGACCTATCCGGTTCAGTTTAATGCCTGGGCAAAGGTGACACAGACCAGCGCCACCACCTATCAGGAAACGGCACAGACGGAGAATACCATCACCCATTACATCACGATCCGCTGGCGTTCCGGCATCACGAAAGATTTTGAAGTCGTTCTCGGCGATGAGGTGTTTCGTGTGCAGCGCGCCCGCGACCTCAACAGCAGGCGGCGTTTTTTGCTGCTGGAGTGTACCGATCTCGGCGTACCGTCGAACAGCGGAGGGAGCAGCAATGGCGACACCCTTTTTTCACGTTGATTTTCAGCAGCCCAGCGAGATGCGCTTCAACCGCGCGCGGGTGCGCAGGGCCTTTATTCGCATTGGCCAGAAGCACATGCGCGATGCCCGCCGCCTGGTGATGCGACGAGGCCGCTCGGAACCCGGTGCAAACCCCGGCTTTCAGACCGGCAGACTGGCGAAGTCCATCGGCTTTATGGTGCCAAAGGCAAGTAAACGGCGCCCTGGCTTTATGACGCGTATCGCGCCGAACCAGCGCAACGGGCAGGGTAACAGGCTCATCACCGGCGACTTCTATCCGGCATTCCTTTTCTATGGTGTTCGCGGCGGTGCGCGTCGTCGGCGCAGTCATCATCGGGGTGCCTCAGGCGGAAGTGGCTGGCGACTGGCGCCGCGTAACAATTTCATGGTTGAAACGCTGAATCACAACGCCCCCTGGACGCGTTATTTTCTCGCGCGCGAGCTGCGCCTCTCACTGAAGCCGGAGAAACGACGCAAATGAAACTGGCACCGATTATTGCCGCGCTGCGCGCCCGCTGCCCGGTGTTTCAAAACCGCGTGGCGGGTGCCGCGCAGTTCAAGAACCTGCCGGAGGCCGGGAAACTTGCGCTACCGGCGGCTTATGTTGTTCCGGGGGATGATTCGCCGGGCGATCAGAAAAGCCAGACCGACTACTGGCAGGATCTCCGGGAGGGCTTTTCCGTCATCGTTTTCGTCAGCAACGGGCGCGATGAGCGCGGGCAGTGGGCCTCTTATGATGTGGTTCACGATATCCGCAACATGCTTTTCAAAGCCCTGCTGGGCTGGAACCCCGAGCCGGACGGCGAACCCATCACTTACGACGGCGGCACGCTGCTGGATGTGAACCGCTACGAGCTGACGTATCAGTTTGATTTTGTCGTTGAAAACGAATTATCCAGCGATGACACGCGCCAGCAGGATGAACTGAACCACCTTGATGACCTGCGGACGCTTACAATTGACGTCGACTTTATCAACCCCGGCAATGGCCCGGATGGTGTTATCGAGCACCACACGGAAATCCACTTTCCCGAAAACTGAGAGGCTTCATGCTTGTAAAACCCGTAGCCGGGCGGTCAGTTCCTGACCCTGCCCGCGGTGATCTTTTGCCCGAGGCCGGGCGGAATGTCGAAGAAAACAGCTACTGGCTGCGCCGGGAAGCCGCCGGCGACATTGAGCGCGCGGACAACGTTAAACCGAAAAAGGTGAAATCCGATGACAATTAGTTTCAATACCGTACCGGCTAACACGCTGGTGCCGTTGTTCTATGCCGAGATGGACAATTCGGCGGCGAACACCACGCAGGCGTCAGCCCCGGCGTTACTGCTCGGGTACGCTAACAGCGGTGCCGCCATCGCCACCAGTGCACTTGTGCTGATGCCGTCAGCGGATTACGCGAAACAGATTTGCGGGGCAGGCAGCCAGCTTGCGCGCATGGTTGAGGCGTACCGCGCAACAGATCCGTTTGGTGAGCTCTACGTGATCGCCGTGCCTGAACCGGCAGCCGGCACAGCGGCAAAAATCACCCTGACCGTAACCGGCGCGGCGACGGAAAGCGGGATCGTTAATGTGTATATCGGTCGTACCCGCATCCAGGCCGCCGTGGTGAATGGCGACGATGTTGCCGCAGTGGCGGCCAGCATCAGCGCCGCCATCAACGCGGACGCCACACTGCCTTTCACCGCATCGGCAGCACTGGGTGTGGTGACACTCACCGCCCGCCATAAGGGGCTGTGTGGCAATGAAATTCCTGTTGCGCTGAACTATTACGGCTTTGGCGGCAATGAAGTGTTGCCTGCCGGTGTCTCGGTGGCGGTCGCCTCCGGCACTGCCGGTACAGGCGCGCCGAATCTGTCCGGGGCTATCGCGGCGATGGCGGATGAACCGTTTGACTATATCGGTCATCCGTTTAACGACACGGCGTCAATTAACGCCCTCGCCAGTGAAATGAATGATACCAGCGGTCGCTGGAGCTATGTTCGCCAGCTTTACGGGCATGTGTACACCGCGAAGCTCGGCACCCTGTCTGAACTGGTGGCGGCCGGTGACCTGTTCAACCTGCCACATATCACCCTGGCGGGTTACGAAAAAGAGACGCAGACCCCGGCAGACGAACTGGCCGCCAGTCGTACAGCCCGCGCCGCCGTCTTTATCCGCAACGACCCGGCGCGCCCGACGCAGACCGGTGAGCTGGTGAATATGCTGCCTGCCCCGAAAGGGAAACGCTTCACGATGACCGAGCAGCAATCCCTGCTGGCGCACGGTGTGGCGACGGCATATGTCGAAGGCGGCGTGCTGCGCATCCAGCGCGATGTGACCACTTACAAAACCAATGCCTGGGGATCGGCGGATAACAGCTATCTCGACAGCGAGACGCTCCATACCAGCGCCTATGTGCTGCGTGCGCTGAAGTCAGTCCTTACCAGCAAGTACGGTCGCCATAAACTCGCCAACGACGGAACCCGCTTCGGATCCGGCCAGGCGATTGTGACCCCGGCGGTGATCAAGGGTGAGCTTCTGGCGGTGTATCGCCGTCTGGAGCGCGCGGGCATCGTCGAGAATTACGATTTATTCAAGAAGTACCTCATTGTTGAGCGCGACGCGAACAACCCGAATCGCCTCAATACTCTTTTCCCGCCGGATTACATTAACCAGCTGCGTGTCTTTGCTGTCGTTAATCAGTTCCGCCTGCAATATCCAGAGGAGACAGCCTGATGTCCCGTATTGGTGGCACCTGTTATTTCAAAATTGACGGGCTTCAGTTGTCCCTGACCGGCGGCATTGAAGTGCCGATGAACAGGACGGTCAATGACGATGTGATTGGCCTGGATGGCTCTGTGGATCGTAAGGAGACACACCGCGCGCCCTACGTCAAAGGGACCTTCAAAGTCCCAAAGGATTTTCCTGTCAATAAAATTACCACGTCGGATCAGATGACCATTACCGCCGAACTGGCGAACGGGCAGGTCTACGTGTTGTCGTCCGCCTGGCTTCATGGCGAAGCAAACCACAACGCCGAAGAAGGTACGGCAGATCTTGAATTCCACGGAGAAGAAGGAGATTACCAGTGAGCGAACTTGTACTGACAAAGCCGATTCAGGCACATGGTGAAACGATCAGCGTTCTTGAGCTTCGCGAGCCAACCGGCAAGGATGTCCGCGAGCTTGGCTTCCCGTACGTCACCACGGGGGATGCTGGCGTCAGGCTCGATGCAGGTGTGGTGGCGAAATATATTGCGCGCCTTGGCAATATTCCGCCAAGCTCCGTCGATACCATGTCTCCTGCGGATCTGAATACGATTAGCTGGGAGGTGGCTGGTTTTTTCCTCGGGACGTCGACGCCGGACAAATCCTGAACGATTACTTCAATTGCGCCAGATACTGGCGAATAAACCCCCTTGATTTGCTGTGTGAGCCGTTAAGTGTACTGAAACTTCTCGCATTCCACGCAAACCGGATTAACACGGAAAACGCTGATGGCTGAATTTGAACTGAAAGCGCTAATCACTGGCGTCGATAAGCTTTCTCCTGCCTTATCGTCTATGCAAAAAAAGATCAGTGGATTCCAGAAACGGATTAAAGCCAGTGGAATGGATGGTTTTTCTCTGGGGGATCTGATTGGGGGCGGCGCGTTTGCCGCCCCTCTTATCGCTGGTGCAAAAGCGGCCATTGATTTCGAATCGCAGATGGCCGATGTTCGTAAGGTTGTAGATTTTGACACTCCAGGGCAGTTCAAACAGATGGGTGAGGACATACTGAAAATGTCCGATCGTCTGCCAATGGCTGCTGGCGATATCGCTAAACTTGTTGCCGCAGGTGGGCAGGCAGGGATCGCCAGAAATGAGCTTCAGGCTTTTGCTGAAGATGCTCTCAAAATGGGGATAGCGTTTGATCAGAGCGCTGAGCAATCCGGCGATATGATGGCGAAGTGGCGTACATCTTTCAAAATGACGCAGGGCGAAGTAGTGGCGCTGGCCGACAAGATTAACTATCTGTCGAACAATGGTGCCGCAAACGCGCAACAGATTTCCGATATCGTAACGCGTATTGGTCCGCTGGGTTCTGTGGCCGGGGTTGCATCAGGACAGATAGCCGCGCTGGGCGCGACGATGGCGGGCGTCGGGGTTGAGCAGGAAATCGCCGCAACAGGTATCAAAAACTTTATGCTAAGCCTGACTGCCGGCAAGAGCGCGACTAAACAGCAGCAGGACGGATTTAAAGCGTTAGGTCTGTCTTCGAAGGAACTGGCCGTATCCATGCAGAAGGATGCCCAGGGAACGATCATCAAAGTACTGCAAAGCATCGGCAAGCTTGATAAATCAAGGCAGTCAGCAGCACTTAACACCCTGTTCGGGAAAGAGTCCATTGGCGCTATTGCCCCGTTACTCACCAATCTGGATCTTCTTAAAAAGAACTTCGGAATGGTTGGAGATGCAACACAGTACTCCGGATCAATGCAGAAGGAATATACAGCCAGGGCGGCTACTACGGCTAACCAGTTACAGCTTTTACAGAATCAGGCGACCCATGCCGGAGTAGCGTTAGGTAATGCATTGCTACCCTCTATAAATGATGGTGTGAAAGCCTTCATGCCGTTCATCCAGAAAACAACTGATTTTATTGCTCAGAATCCAAGGGTTGTTACTTCGTTACTCGGTGCGGCGGCAGGTCTGGTTACTTTACGCCTGGCGATCACCGGGGCGAGTATGGCTATGAAAATTTTCTCAGCCGTTACAACGATGTCACCCATTGGATTAATTGTACGGGCCATAGCGGTAGCGGCGGGACTCATCATTTCGAACTGGGATGTTATCGGCCCCTACTTCAAAAAACTGTGGGATACCGTGAGTCCTTATTTCGAAACCGGCTGGGAAATTATTAAAAAAGTGTTTGGATGGACGCCGCTTGGCATTGTTGTAAAAAACTGGGGGCCGATAGTTAAATGGTTCCAGGATATGTGGGACAAGCTGCAACCGATTATCTCATGGTTTACCGATGAGGCTACAGATACGGTCAAGGCAATGAATTCAGCGCAATGGGGGGCTGGTGGTTATGGCGCGTATGGCACTGGCGTTGCCAGTCAGGGATATAATCCTTACGGCATAAAGCCCGTTTCTCAGAAGTCTAATGGGACTGTCACCGTTCAGTTCAAAGACGCCCCTCCCGGTATTAAAGTGACTGAGGTACAAGGTACAGGGATGAACGTAAATACAGATGTAGGATATACCAGCATGTCTGGTTGGAATTTCGCACGCTAAATGTAAATATTGTAGGCGGTTATCCAATGTCGTCTATTACCCGCGAGGTTCGTAATGAATCGTTATTGTATGGCATTTATTGTTTTTTTTATTCCATTCTCTGTTTTTGCAAAAAACGATCTGACTGGTAATTTCATAAAGGAAGTGAAAATGTCAGCAGACAGCGAGAAAGATATATCTACTTCTATTGGCATTTCATGCCCAGCAGAGTCTGGCAGTGGACGGCTTTTAATAAAGCAAGCATCCTATGACTCTGGGAAAACAAACGGTGTTTTTGTTTTTAAAGATCAGGAAATTAACCCTGTAAAAATTTCTTTAATTGAAACCATATTTGAAAATGGAGATTTTGCATCAGGCGCCGTTATAGGTTTTTCATTTACAATGCCGATGCCTAATGGTCAATTTTTTATAGATCTAACGAAAGGGAATAATGTTAAGGCAGGAGTAATCAAAAATGGTGAGTCCGATATAAAATGGATTAAATGTAAAGTCGTCATCCCTAGTTAAGAATACCTACAAAAAACCCGCTCAGGCGGGTTTTTTTATACCCGGAGAAATTATGGCGTGGAAAGACAGGCTTGTTGATGCGTCGTTTCGCGGCGTGAAATTTAAAGTTGAAGAAGAAAGCGCGGGTGTGGGGCGCCGTGTTGAGACACACGAATACCCGAACCGCGACAAGCCGTACACCGAAGACCTTGGTAAAGTGACCATGCGGCCGTCGATTTCGGCGTATGTGATCGGTGATGACTGCTATGAGCAGCGCGATCGGCTTATCGAGGCGCTGAACAAACCCGGCCCCGGCACACTGGTGCATCCGTCTTATGGTGAGCTGAAAGTCTGCGTTGATGGCGAAATACGCGTCGCCACCACCACCAGTGAAGGGCGCATGGTGCGCTTCGACCTGCGTTTCGTTGAGGCCGGGGAACTCTCTTACCCGACCTCCGGCGCGGCGACAGCCCAAAATCTGACCACATCCTGTTCCGCACTCGATGACTGCATCAGTACGGGGTTTGAGCAGTTCGGCATGGACGGTATGCCTGACTTTGTTCAGGCCGGTGTTATTGACGATGCGACCAGCATGGTCGGTTTTGTGTCCGACAAAATGAAAATGGTCGACGTCGCGATTTCAGCCGCCGCCAGAGCAATGCAGGGGGATATCTCCGTCCTGTTGCCGCCTCCGTTCTCCGGTAAAGGTTTCGTTGAAGCGCTGCAGACCATGTGGCGCGCCGGGAAACGCCTGTCAGGAAACGCCGGCGATCTCTACACGATGATTAAAAACTTTTCCGGCATTACGCTGGGGAGTGACCTTGCGCCACGCGGCATCTGGAAGACAGACAGTACGACAACCCGAAACCGGATCCGGCAGCGCAATTATGTCGCCAGCGCTATCCGTACCACGGCGATCAGTGAAGCCGCTTACGCCGTGACAAATCTCCCGGCGCCAAAAGCATCCAGTGTGACTGACAGCAGCCAGCCTGCCGGCTGGCCAGCGGTGTCTCATCCCGCTTTGAATAATGCCCCGCCGGCAACCAGCCCGGAAGCCTTGCCGGCCTGGGAAGATCTGGTTGATATCCGCGACACGCTGAACCAGACGATTGATAAAGAGATGGCCCGCACTGACGACGATCAGCTTTTTCTTGCGCTGCGCCGGGTTAAAGCCGATCTGAATGCGGATATCAAAGACCGTCTACAGCAGACACAGAGAACGGTTATCCGCACGCCAGACGAGGTGACGCCCGCACTGGTGCTGGCTGCAGCCTGGTATGACAACGCCACGCGGGACAGCGACATTATCCGCAGAAACGCGATTGCCCATCCCGGCTTTGTCCCTGCCGAAGAACTGAGGGTGCCTTTGCAATGAACGATAACGTAACGCTGCGTGTCGACGGGCGGGAGTGGGGCGGCTGGACGTCGGTGCGTATCGGCGCCGGGATTGAACGTCTGGCGCGCGATTTCAGCGTGGAAATCACCCGCGAATGGCCCGGCGGTGATGATTCAAAATCGTTACAGCCGCGCATCAGGAACGGTGCAAAAGTTGAGGTGCTGATTGGTGATGATCTGGTGATGACCGGCTGGGTTGAAGCAACCCCTGTGCGCTACGACGCCCAGTCAGTCAGCACCGGTATCAGTGGTCGCAGCCTCACGGCGGACCTCATCGACTGTGCCGCAGAGCCGACGCAGTTCAATGGCCAGTCGCTGGTTCAGGTTGCTGCCGCGCTGGCGAAACCCTTCGGTATCGAGGTGGTGAATTCCGGTGCGCCCGCCGGTGTGATACCCGGCGTGCAGCCTGATCACGGTGAAACGGTTATCGAAGTGCTGAACAAAATGCTGGGTAAGCAGCAGGCGCTGGCGTATGACGACCCGCGCGGCAGGCTGGTTATCGGCGGCGTCGGCTCCACCCGTGCCACCACGGCGCTGGTGCTCGGGCAGAACATCATCAGTTGCGACACCGAGAAAAGCATCCGGGAGCGGTTTTCCACCTATCAGGTCAGCGGCCAGCGGTCAGGTAATGATGACGACTTTGGCGCAGCCACCACGTCGGCACTGCGCGCGAAAACGACGGATGCGGGTATCTCCCGTTATCGTCCGATGGCAGTCCAGCAGACCGGGCAGGCAACGGGGGCAAGCTGCATTGCCCGCGCTGAGTTTGAAGCCCGTCAGCGGGCAGCGCGCACGGATGAGACAACCTACACAGTATGGGGCTGGCGGCAGGGTGACGGCACACTGTGGCAGCCTAACCAGCGCGTCATTGTGTTTGATCCCGTTTGCGGTTTCGATAACCGCGAAATGCTTATCTCGGAAGTGTCCTTCATCAAAGACCGCGGCGGCACACTCGCTGAACTGCGTATTGGCCCGCCGGATGCGTATCTGCCGGAACCAAAAGATCCGAAGAAACGTAAAAAATCCTCTGACAAGGACCCTTTCTGATGCGTGCACTGCAGAGCCTGCAACGGCAGGTACAGAGTCTTATTGCGCGGGCGGTTATTGGCAGCGTGAACGCCGCCACGAAGTGTCAGACCGTCGATGTTTCCATGATTGCAGGCGAAGAGAAATCCGGGATTGAGCATATAGAGCCATACGGCTTTACATCCCGCGCCACATCCGGCGCGGAAGCGGTACTTCTTTTTCCCGATGCTGACCGCTCACATGCCGTGGCAGTGGTGGTTTCAGATCGCCGGTACCGGATTAAGGGCCTTGCCGCCGGTGAAGTGGCGTTTTACGACGACCAGGGTCAGTCCGTGATGCTTACCCGCGCCGGGATCGTTGTTGATGGCGGCGGTCACCCGATTATTTTCAAAAACGCCCCGAAGGCACGTTTTGAAATGGATATTGAAGCCACCGGCCAGATTAAGGATCTGTGCGACAGCAACGGACAGACAATGGCCGGCATGCGCATCGCCTATAACGGACACCGGCACAAAGAAAACGGGCAGGGCAATAACACAGATACCCCGACCACACCGATGGAGGCGTAATGGAGCTCTGGCTGACAGTAAACGGGCAGCGGGTAAGCGCCAGTGCGCAACCGGATATGCTGACCCGCGCCGTGGTGATTTCTCTTTTTACGTGGCGCCGCGCCGAACCCGACGATAACGCTGACGTGCCGATGGGGTGGTGGGGTGACTCATTCCCCGCCGTACAGAACGATCGCTACGGCTCCCGCCTCTGGCTGCTGCAGCGCAGCAAACTGACCAACCAGCTCGTTCAGACTGTGCGGGTCTATATCCGTGAAAGCCTCCAGTGGCTTATCGACGACGGGGTGGTGTCACGCATTGACCTGGATATTCAGCGCACCGGTATCAGTGAACTGGCAAACAGCATCACGCTGTGGCGCCGTGACGGGCCGGTGACAATTTCATTTAACGATTTATGGAGCGCGATCACAGATGCCGGACAGTGAATTTCAGCGGCCGACGCTGGCCGAAAATATCAGCATGATCCGCACCGACCTTTTTTCGATGCTGGATGTGAGCGACACGCTGCGCCGAATGGATGAGGATGTTAGGGCGAAGGTTTACGCCGCGGCACTGCACACGGTCTATGGTTACATTGATTATCTGGCGATGAACATGCTGCCGGATCTCTGCGATGAAGCCTGGCTTGCGCGGCATGCTGCGATGAAGCGCTGTCCGCGAAAAAACGCCACAGCCGCCACCGGCTATATGCGGTGGGAGGGTGTGGTCAGCAACATCACGGTCAATGCCGGGGCCGTTATTCAGCGTGATGACCTCGTACAGTATACGGCTGTCGCTGATGCGACCAGCGCGGGCGGCGTGCTGCGGCTTCCTGTTGTCTGCAATACACCAGGTGCCACAGGCAACGCAGACGACGGCACAGCTCTGGTACTGGTGACGCCTGTCTCCGGCCTGCCTTCCGGCGGCGTCGCGGACACGATCACCGGCGGATTTGATACGGAAGACCTTGAGACCTGGCGTGCCCGCGTGCTCGAGCGTTATTACTGGACGCCGCTCGGTGGTGCCGACGGGGATTACATTGTCTGGGCGAAAGAGGTTTCCGGCGTCTCCCGCGCCTGGACGTATCGTCACTGGATGGGCACTGGCACCGTAGGCGTGCTGGTGGCCAGTAGTGATTTAGTCAATCCGATCCTTGATGAAACCACGGTTGCTGCGGTACAGGAGCATATCGCGCCGCTGGCTCCGGTGGCAGGTTCGGCACTGTATGTGTTTACTGCCGCGCCGAAGGTTATCAGTTTCACTATCGACCTTAATCCTGATACCGGGGCAGTACGCGCCGCGGTTGAAGCGGAGCTCCGGGCGTTCCTGCAGCGTGATGGCTACCCGGATGGGCTGCTTGAACTCTCCCGCATCAACGAAGCGATATCTGTCGCCACCGGTGAGCACAGCCACACGCTGGTTTCACCTGCGGCGGATATTGCGATTGCGAAAAACGAGCTGGCGGTGCTGGGGGCTATTACATGGCTGTAACCCGTGACGATTACATCAGCCTGCTGTCGGCACTTCTGCCGCCTGGTCCGGCATGGTCACCGGATGATCCGGCGGTAAAAGGAGCGGCACCCTCATTGCTTCGGGTGCATCAGCGCGCAGATGCACTGATGCATGAGATTGATCCGCGCACCACAACCGAACTTATCAACCGCTGGGAGCGCATTGCAGGCTTACCGGATGAGTGCATCCCGGAAGGAACCCAGACAATCAGGCAGCGCCAGCGGCGGCTTGATGCAAAGCTCAATCTGGCCGGCGGGATTAACGAAGCATTCTATCTGGCGCAGCTTGAGGCGCTGGGGAAGAAGGGCGCAACAATTACCCGGTACATCAAAAGCCCGTTCAAATGCATCTCGCCCTGTACGGAAGTGGTTGATTCGCCGGAGTGGCGCTACTACTGGCAGGTCAATATGCCAGCGTCAGTCGATGTTAATGCCATGACCTGTACCGATAACTGCGCCTCGCCATTGCGCTGGTGGGGGGACACGGTTGTTGAGTGCGTACTGACAAAGCTGTGCCCCTCTCATACCTATGTAGTTTTTAAATATCCGGAGTAATCATGCATCGTATTGATACACCCACCGCACAGGTGGACAAATTTGGCCTGGGCAAAAATGGCTTTACCCGCGGGAACCCGCAAACCGGTACGCCTGCTACAGAACTGGATGACGATTACTTTGATATGTTGCAGGAGGAACTGGCCGGAATCGTTGAAAATGCCGGTATTGTTCTTGATAAGACGAAACACAATCAGCTGTTGACGGCATTACAGACTGTATTTCAGTCGCGCGACGCGACTCTGACAGCCATCGCAGCACTAACCGGTTCCGCTAATAAGCTGGCCTATTTTAACGGAGCTGATACAGCAGCTCTGTCCGATTTTACAGATATCGGGCGTAACGTAGTCGCGCAGACCTCTATTGCAAACCTTCTCTCATACCTTGGATTGGGAGACGGTTCAACTCTGCCGGTTGGTACGCCAATTCCGTGGCCTACATCTACAGCGCCAGCAGGCTGGATTAAATGCAATGGATCGACATTTACAGCAGCGCAATATCCAAAACTGGCCCTGGCATATCCAGGTCTGGTTTTACCTGATTTGCGTGGACAGTTTATTCGTGGCTGGGATGACGGGAAAAACATTGATACAGGACGTACATTGCTCAGCACTCAAACTGACGCCTTGCAGGCGATAACAGGGACAGTGAACCTTGCCGGAACCTCCCTTACGCAGGGTATTGCATTTAGTGCATCCGGGGCATTTACAACGGGAGCGTTGACCGAGAGCACCTTCAGCGCTTCAAACGTGAATACCAACACACGATCTAACACTCTTAACTTTTCTGCTGCAAATGTTGCCCGAACAGCAACAGAAACCCGTCCCGTTAACATCGCATTTAACTACATTGTGAGGGCTGCGTAATGACTTCAGCAGTACTGGATAAAAACAAAATAGCCACTGTGGCGGGAAACATTGTGGTTTACAACTTCTCTTCACAAACGGGGGAGTATACCGGTTCAAATGTCGAATATTTGCCAATAGGCATCGGTTTACCAGCTTATTCAACAGATACAGAACCTGACGTGGCATATGAAGGGTATGTATCGGTATTTAACGGGGTGGTGTGGGAACAAAAAGAGGACCATCGCGGTGAAACGGTGTATTCGACGGCAGATCGTAGCGTGTCCAGAGTTCATTACATCGGCGCAATTAAGGAGGGATTCACTACCGCTGCGCCATCCACGCAATATGACAACTGGAGCGGTGATGAATGGGTAACAGATATTGCAGCGCAGCACGCTGCTGCGGTGGCTGTTGCCATGGGCTATCAGCAACAACTTATCGATAATGCGATGCAGTCAATCAGCGTTATCCAGTTGAAATTACAGGCCGCGAGAACGCTGACAGATGCGGAAAAATCAAGGCTTAATAAGGTGCTTGATTATATCGACGAAATTACTGCAATTGATACTGCAACCGCACCGGATATCGACTGGCCACAACTGCCAGTATAATTTTTTCCTTCATAACCTTTTCTCACGAAAAGAAAACCGGTCTTTTACTGGTTCCCGTCAAACGAAGCGGTATTGATCTGCGCGTCAAAAATCACTACTGTATATATATACAGTTTAGTTTGAGAGGTTCAGATCATGCCGCGCAATTACGAAATCAAAACCGCTTTCGTAGCAGCGATTCAGAGAAATCCAAAAGGGTATCAGTATCTTCGCACCGCAGACTTCATACGGGAGCTTAACGCACGCAACTGGCATTTCAGTGAGCGAGATGCAAATGACTGGATAGAGCGCTATCAGCCTTACTTCGTGGACAAGACGCCTGATGTAAGCGATAACCGCCTCTGGATGCTTCGCAATATGGGGAGTATTCAATAATGGGCTTTCCGTCACCAGCCGCTGATTATGCTCAGCGAGCACTTACCGTTGACTACCTGTGTCAGATGGATGCCAATTGCCGGATCATCGAAACAGACTCAGGGTATGCGGTGATAGATCTGTCAGCACGTCCAGGAGAGGGCGAAACGGTACTGGCAACGTTCGATGGTCGCGCGCAATTCGCTAAATGGATGGGGGGGGCGTTGATAACGGAAGACGGAGAAGCCGTTGAAGGTGAGGCACTGGATGGAGTAACGGTGCACGGTGTGCTGACCTATTCAGTTATCCGCGTTAAAGAAGATAATTTCGCGGTTTAGATGTCAGGGGTTTGACTTTCATTTTACCTTTGCAAAATTTCAAGCATAAAAACAACAGCAATAGATAGGACTTTTGGTATTTTTATTGAGTACCAGAACGCCTTAACCTCACATTATGTCAAAATCATAGCGCCTGTCATACTGGTAACAAGTTGAATATCCAATAGATAAGATATGAGATAATTAGCACGCACAATATATTCAAAGCAATTATAAATTTAACCGAAATATTCATGTGGAACAATCACAATTTATAATGATTCTTGCTATCATTCATTAATGAATGAAGTGATATAATTTGTATTATCCCACTTCGATGTCATATAGTTTCACTCGTCTCGCACTATTGCTACTTACATTTTTATAGGGTAAGTGCTCTGCAGCTTTACGCAATGCCTGGTTGAAGGCAATGACTGTAACGGGTTTGACAATTGCTTTAACTCTATTCGAATGGCTTTGAAAAATATATATATCGTTCGGATATAAAATTCTGCGTTTTTTAACTATCTTAAGGGCACCTGCATTCAAATATAGGGGAGGGTTTGCTTTGTGAAAATTTCCAGTGATTACCCCCTTATATGAACATACGTCGGAATACATTAGGTTTATAACTTTTCCAACACTTGTTTGTTGATAATAAAGCATTGCCCATAAATCGGACCATGTTTCGCTTAACTGTATTAGCTTGCTGTAAATACTTGTAAACTCAAAAAAA
This sequence comes from Kosakonia pseudosacchari, assembly GCF_900184035.1. Taxonomy (GTDB): domain Bacteria; phylum Pseudomonadota; class Gammaproteobacteria; order Enterobacterales; family Enterobacteriaceae; genus Kosakonia; species Kosakonia pseudosacchari. The sequence continues at coordinate 662,638 of NZ_FXWP01000009.1, read as the reverse complement.
GATAGTTCATCAGGTTTTGCCATGACACACCTAGATTTTTATAAGACTATTTTATAGATGTAAAATAAAGGAATGTAGCATTGAATACAATACATTATTAATGGGGGGGCAGATCCCCGTTGCTTAAGATAACACGATGTAAGTATGCATTCCGAATGTCTACTCCTAGCTCATAGTGGACTTTTTCTTCCTGCAATAATGTACCGAACGGACAGAGGTTTGACCTTCATTTTACCTTGGCTGAATCTCAGGCATAAAAAAACCAACCGCAATGGGTTGGTTTTCTTGGGATTTTTTGGTCGGCACGAGAGGATTTGAACCTCCACCCCCTGACACCCCATGACGGTGCTCGTTACTTTAAAGCCGTTTTATGCTGTGAGTTCAACCGAGGGATGCAACACATTGGTTAAAACGCATCCTCGAGTCGCTTTAGTTCTTTTCAATCAGGCCTAAACTTTTCGACGCTGTTGCCGATTATTAACAGTTAAATCAATATAATCAAAGGGAACCCATGGCTAAACTTCGTACTGCACTGCTATTAATTTCAAGTGTTTTTTCTTTGACCGCTTGTGGCGAAAGCGATCCTGACGTAAAGGCGATACAAGATACAAAGCCTGTATTTTTTATGGGTGACTCTTATAAGGAGGGTTTTGACAAGTGGAGTGTTTGCGGCTCAGTGAAATGGGAGAAAATGAAGGAAGACGTCACAAGAATGTATGAGGGGAGAGACGTAGTCAGGGTAACTTGTAATGTAGATAATGTTGATGATTATGCGGAAAAACTCAAAAGCCTTATGCTTGACATTATTGCAAAGAATCCAGACAAATCTACAGCAGAAAAAGATAAAGCAACCGCAAGCCTCATAACCAATCTTGATTCAATTCAACTAAATCTATATTTTCTCCCTCCTAATGGGTCAAAACCGCGACCATATCTTTACGCATATAGATACAAATGGAAGGACGGTAAATCTGGTGTTGACATACACCGCCCTGAAGGGTTCATCAGGGTGATTCAAGGTCAGAAAAAAGATGTATTCGACCTGATGTTTAGCAATAAAAATAATGAATATTCCAATGGTCTTGATGCTAGAGCAATGGCGACCCTATTTATGTCTATGAGAAAAGACTAACAGTGCAAATAAACCCATTTGCCCAAGGTAGACAAATGGGTTTATTCCTGACTGAATCGTCACTGAATACATGCTGAAAAGATACTACCCACACAGTATTTTTATTGCTCAGAAATCCACTTTTCAAGCCAAATAAAGAAGATGTACCTAACTTATTGCTCATGTTAGATAACGCAGCTGATTTAAAATATCTTATTTAACTCGGAAACGTATTCCCCAAAATGATCCGCACCGTTTTGATAATCAATAGGTTAGTTGTTGTGCTTCACTGACGATTCAATAGGTGGAAATGATGTGTTTATTTAATAAAAACAGCTTTTTAACTTTAAATTAGCTATGTACTGCTGCGCCACATGGGCTGGGTCGAAGCGGCTGACCTGATCGTCAAAGGCATGAGCGGCGCGATCAACGCCAAAACCGTGACCTACGATTTCGAACGTCTGATGGAAGGCGCTAAGCTGCTGAAATGCTCAGAGTTTGGCGACGCGATTATCGCGAACATGTAATCCGCCTCGCGGGTTAAACAAAAACGGGAACCGGTTGGTTCCCGTTTTTTATGGTTATATACCAGCCTAATTAAAAATAAGAATTCGCGATATGGTTGAGGCAATAAATATTATTTATTCTAATAATGTGTGCTCACCGTAGAGGTATAAAAATCATGTTTAAACGTCGCACTCTTAATACTGCACTTGTGGCGGTGATTTCCCTGGTCGTATTTTCCGCGCCTGTGTTGGCAAATCCGGGAAATGGTAATGGTAATGGTAATGGAAACGGCGGCGGTCATGGCAATAGTAACGGCAATCATGGCAATAGCGGTAACCATGCGAATAAAGGCAATAGCTTTTCCTCCGATGACCGGGTTAACCGCAAAAACTATGGAAAGCCGGATCATGTTGAATCAGATATCAGTGTCTCGCGTGCCCGATCTCTGGCCGTCAATTATGGTCTGACCGGCTATCAGTCTCTCCCGCCGGGGATAGCGAAAAATCTTGCCCGTGGCAAGCCTTTGCCTCCGGGAATTGCGAAAAAAGCAGTACCGGCATCGATGCTTGGTCAACTGCCTTATTATCCCGGTTATGAGTGGCGCATTGTCGGAAGTGATCTGGTTCTGGTCGCGCTGAGCACCGCTATTGTCACCGCGATCATCAATGGTGTTTTTGATTAACACGACGCGCGTTTTATCCTCAAAGCCTCGCAACATGCGGGGCTTTTTTATGCGCCAAAAAAGAACCTCGTGACACTGTGAATATTTAATAAGATCGTTTTGATGCTGGAATTTACCAAACGGAAAAGCAACGATTGAAACTCTCTTCTGCTGCTCTGTGAGCGTTACGCTTGTGAGATAACTGACGAGTAAAATATTTTCTTGACTTAAGATAAATCCAGGTCGCTGTAATATTATTGCCAGTTGCTATTTGTTAAATTGTTCCCGTTTATAAAGCAAGCCTTACAAAAGGAAGATGATGAAGATTAACGCAGGACATGCGTTGCTATTGGTGACGTCATTATTACTCTCGGGTTGTGCAAAGACCGGTTCTGCAACGCAGCGCGCAGAGGGGAACGCTAAAGTGGATAACATGTTTGCCGGATACAAAGGGGCACAGGCAACCGCGGCGGAGAGTGATATCAACCGCTATGCAGGGCAGATCAAATCAGCGACTGAAAGTCACCTTTTTGACGCGGGTCGTTATGCCGGAAAATCATGTACGCTGCAAATCAGGCTTGCTGAGAGTGGCGCATTAGAAGATGCGCGGCCGACCAGCGGCGATCCTGCACTTTGCCGCGCGGCTATTATCGCTATCACGCAAGCGAGGCTCCCGAAACCACCTTCGCCAGCTGCTTATGCGGCCTTCAAAAACGCGACGCTGGAATTCAAACTGTAAAGGGTAATACAGGAGCGCATTGATAAGCGACACGCTTTTCACTATTGCCTGCCGGTGCAAGGAGGAGGAAATTACTCCTGCACCAGCCACATGTCCGACTCTTCAAACATCTCCTCAAGCATACGGTTGAGCTTTTCACGATCGCTTTTACTGGCGTCGCTGTTCAGTCCATTGGCCTGCATCGGTTTAACGCGGACATCAGCATCAGGAAAGATGCGATGCACACGCTTAGTTAATTCTTCAAGGATAATCTCTTTAGCGCCGGGTAAACCCGCAACATTACGCTTGTCATAAACCAGTTCAACAAACACAAAGCAGCCCTTTTTACTGTTTTTTCGTACAGTACTTATACTGGATGAAAAGCCAGTATTCAAGTGAAGAATCCTTTTACGTTCAACGAAAGTGTAATCTCTGGGGCGCAGTGGAAGGCATTGCACAAAAAATCCCGCACGAGGCGGGATGGTCAGGCGAGGTTAATTGACGCTTTTTTTCTTTTTAAAGTTCTCATCATTTATCACATGCTGGAACGAATCCAGTATCAAGCCTGAGATCCGCAAGACATCTTCGGGATGGTCGAGATAGATTCGTGTGCCATCGTGCTCCAGGCCCGCTCGCGCCACTTCATTTAAAGCAATAGGCGTCAATTCAATAGGCAGCTGAATAGATGAGCGATTCTTCTTATCATAATAACGAACAATCCAACGGTTAGTTTTTCCCTGATAAAGTACGCTGTAATACGATTCGGTATCTTTTGGCTGCAGATCTTTTTCTGGTCCGATAATCGAGACAATTTTTTCATATAACGCGCGTTCATTATGCGTTGTGATAATGTTGGGATTGTCGGGATCGATATGATCCGCTTTTTCATCAATCGTTACTGCTTCGTCGATGCCGTGGTTTGTCAGCTCTTCCCGGATAGGCTGATGGGCGGTAAGTCCGGAAACCACCATGGCGCTGACAGAACGCTGCACTGCCTCTCTGACCAGCGGAGTGATCGCATCAATAAATCGCTGATTGAGTTGTCGACCAATATTAGCGCGTGAGGCGACGTACCTTACAAATTCTGAATCTACCTCTTTCAGGCTGGAGGTAATAACTTTAGAGAATGAGGAGATATAGACGCTCTCTTCTGCAAGCGTTCGTAATGCCTCTGGTTTGAATTTGTCGTGGCGAAAGCGGAAGAGTTGTTCGGCATCTGCGTCGGTAATGTCGTCCATGCGAATACGCAAAAATGGCGTGGGATCCATAATATTTTTTTCCTGGAGATCGGTAAAAAAACGCCACTCCTGGCCATTCGTGATCGCTGAAATCGTCACTTCCGGCGTGCAGTTAAAGTATCGGGAAAGCTGTGGGCAGTGGTTATCGATTTTCTCTTTATACGGTTTTGCTTCGATGAACATGACAGGAACGCCCTGGCAAAACAACGCGTAATCAACGCGTTCACCTGCTTTAACCCCCGGAAAGTCGGCACCATATTCCGCTCTCACTTTTTGCGGGTCGTAAGCATTGAAGCCGAGAATATCTAAAAAAGGGAGGATCAACGCTTGTTTGGTGGTTTCTTCCGTTGTGCAGTGGATGCCAACGTTTTTGACATGTTCGATATGATTTTTAAGTCTTAATTTAAAGTTTTCCATTTCTTTCCCATAACCTTAGAGTGTGTAGTCACTCAAACAGAACCAACTATTTCAGGTTAAGAATACCTGTCTGCACGTCACTTCTATTTCAGTCTGGAATGAATTAACTCAATACGTAAATGGTTATAACTCACTTATCTTTCACTCTTCATCAGCGTTAACCGATGCTGGAAATAATTCACTCCTCAGGAAGTTATCGCGACGAAAATAAGTAATCTCACCAGGCGTCTGGATACTCCATGATCCAGATCATCATTGGCAGATGAGGTAACGTGGATTTTTATTTCTGTCGCAATATTGTTTGCGAGTTAACAAATTTGAATGCCAATTCAATACCCGTGAAAGAAATATCTTATCTTCAGACCGATATATTTTAGCGCGGGCCAAATCCAGTACTCGATTGCATAAAAAGCGGGTAAACCTACGCCAATAGCGGCAACCGCAAACAGGCCATGAAGCGCGCTATTTTTCGCGATCTGGTTCATGTCGAGCATGGCGACATTATCATTGATAACCCCTGACGTCATTCTCATCACCAGACCGGTGATAAAGAGTGTGATAAAGACATATATCAGCTTAATAATGAAGATGAGCGTTAGCTTAATTAATTTCACTTAAAACCTGCTTACGGTAGTCACATTGAGACATTATCGGCAGCGCTAATCCAGTCTTCAGCCGCATTTTGTTCGTACTTCTGTGCGCCGCTGCCGCAGTGTGATACCGTTGTACCTATAAGTGGTATGTATTGTTTTACAGGAGTTGTTGTGTTTGCCGAATATGGAGTGCTCAGTTACTGGTCCTATTTTATCGGTGCCATTTTCATCATTTTACTGCCGGGGCCGAACACCTTTTTTGTATTGAAAACCAGTGTTGCCCATGGACTACGAAATGGCTACGTTGCAGCGAGCGCCGTGTTTATTGGTGATGCGGTCTTGATGTTTCTGGCCTACGCAGGCGTTGCCACGCTGATTAAAACCACGCCGCTATTGTTCAATATCGTTCGCTATCTGGGGGCGTTTTATCTGCTCTACCTCGGCGTTAAAATGTTGTACGCCACGCTTAAACGCAGCATGAAAGGAGAGGGCGATCATGACGTGCATAAAGGCGATATCTTCAAGCGTGCGCTGATATTAAGCCTGACGAATCCGAAAGCGATTTTATTTTATGTCTCCTTCTTTGTGCAATTTATCGACATTACCTATGCAAGGCCTGGAATGTCATTCTTTATTCTCGCCAGTACGCTGGAGTTGATCAGTATTTGCTATTTCAGTTTCCTGATCGTTTCCGGTTCGTATCTCACACAGTGGGTAAAAACCAGGAAGAAACTCACCCGGTTGGGGAACTCCCTGCTGGGGCTGGTTTTTGTCGGTTTCGCCGCACGCCTTGCGACGCTGCAATCCTGAGTCCTGGGGTAATAGAAATGCGTTGCTACATCACGACTTACCGAAATGCTTTCCGCCCTGGACATACATTGAGCGGGAAACAACTGGCCAAATTTCTGCTTTATAGTGTGGTGGTTTTCGCGCTGTTGATGGGGCTGTATCTGTTGGCGTGGCAAGTGGTGATTTATACACCGGTGGTAGATTATTTAACCGCGCCGGGCGCGAGGCAATTTTCACTCTATGCCGTCCATTTTTTCCAGGTAATGGTCTTGCTGCCCGTGGCTATCCACCTGTTGAAAATGATGGCTGCTTATATTTGTCGCAAATAATTATTCCAAAGCAATGACCTGATTGTTGAAAAACCACGTCCGCAGACGTGGTTTTAACACGCTCACTGCGTTAATTCAGGCATATGAGCCATCACAAACTTCAATACTTTCTCCCCATCCATTGACGCGAAAGGGTAGCTTTCAATAATGGCAATGGGCGCGTCTGCAGCAATATGGCTTTTGAGTTCATCAAGTTTGTACTGAATGTGTGGCGCAACCAGAAAACAGTTAAAAGCAGGGGCGACGCTGGCGAAGTTATCCACGCCGACAGCACTGACGAGCATTGGATAACCATGCTCATTAGCCGCTTTTTGCATCTTTTTGGCCAGTGATGTGGCGGTATTGCCAAAAAGACAACATATTAATAGTTTTTTCATAGATGCCTCCTGTGGTAGTTGCGACCACACTATGCCCGCCGTTGGCGGAAAAATGAGCGCAATATCCAGGTTTACACCATGTAATACGAAAGTTTATGCGGGCCTGATTCAAAGCAGTTTATTCATGTTATAGCCAGTAATCTGGTAACCATTCGCTTCATAAACTTTCCTGGCATGTTCGTTTTCCGCGGCCACGCGAAGTTTAATTTGTCGAATGCCCGCCGCGCTAAGCTTCGATTCTAATGATTGCATTGCCTGGCTTCCCAGGCCTTTGCCGCGAAAGGCAGGTCGCAGGTAAAAATCATAAATAAAAGCGGTTTTATCGATAAAGTCAGCTCTGTACCACAGCGATCCCACAATCTGTGTTATGCCGTTGTCGGCAAGCGTAATACTCGTCAATGAATGGCCTGGCGTTTTCTGCGCCGCAGGCAAGCTTGTTTCGATTTCTCGCCTGGCTTGTTCTGTCGCCTCCGCGAGGGATAAACGGTAATTTGCTGCAATTTCCTGAGCATAATCAGGGATAAAATAAGCAACAAAATCAGCGAATTCAGCCGCTGACATGGGACGTAACCGAATCATTTTCGACCTCAATCTGTTCTCCGGGCGTTGTTGCCCGGAGCGCGCTTCGCAGCGGGTTAGCGAAACACCGATATCGCTTCCGCCAGCCGAATAGCCTGCTGGTTCATGCGACCAGTCGCTTCCGCCCCTTCTTGTACTCGTTGTGCATTCTGGTGGGTGATCTTATCCAGATCTTCCACCGCCAGGCTGGCTTCACCCAAGGCCGTTGCCTGCTCGGCAGTCGCCGCGCTGATCTGGGCTATCAGCGAGGTCACATTTTGCACTTGCTCGACGATCTCCTTCATGGTTTTTCCCGCGTCGTCCGCCAGTTGGCTGCCTGAATTCACATGCGTAACACTGTTTTCAATCAGCTCTTTGATTTCGCTGGCGGCACGCGCACTACGCTGCGCCAGACTGCGTACCTCTCCTGCGACGACGGCAAACCCTTTACCTTGTTCACCCGCTCGCGCCGCCTCAACTGCCGCGTTCAGCGCCAGAATGTTGGTCTGAAAGGCGATGCTGTCGATAATACTGGTGATACTGGCGATTTGCCGTGAGCTTTCTGCAATCGCCGACATCATTTCTATCATCTGGTGCATCACCTGGCCACCCTGACGCGCGGCATCGCGCGTACCTTGCGACAAGGCGGTAACTTCAGCGGCGGTTTCCCGGTTACTTTTTACCGTGGCGGTTAATTCGTTCATCGTCGCGGCCGTTTGTTCAACGTTTGCTGCCGCCTGTTCTGTCTGACGGCTCAGGTCATCATTGCCTCGTCGCAGCGACTCCGAGGCTTTCAGGACGGTCATCGCCTGGCCGCTGACATCGTTAACCAGCCAGCGGAACATGAGTCCGAGCTGGCTTATCGCGCGCAATGTCATCCCGACTTCGTCTACCCGATTGAGCTGATCCACTTGATGCGCTTCGCCACTCGCTACCTGTAAAGCCTGACGGCACAAGCGCTCGATCGGGCGGACAATTTGCAGCTCCAGCCAGATATTGATAGACAACAGCAATAGCGTCATAAAACTGGCGAAACTACCCAGTTGACCTGGCGTGAGATCATGCCCCCAGGCAGCGGCAAGGCTGAAGAGCAACGCGGTGATTAACGCCGAACGTAGCCGCCAGCGCAGAGGCATAGTGACAAACAGAGAGCGCCAGCGCATCAGGCCCGTGCGTATAATCAACCCTTTATGAAAACGTCTGCCGTTCGCCTGGCCTTCACGAAACTGGCGATAAACCTCTTCGGCGGTAGTGACTTCTTCTGCTGCTGGTCGGGTACGCACCGACATATAGCCCTTTACTTTGCCCTCGCGAATCACCGGAATCGCGTTCGCGCGCACCCAGTAATGATCGCCATTATTGCGACGGTTTTTTACCAGTGCTGTCCAGGGCTCCCCCTGTTTCAATGTCGACCACATATCGGCAAATGCCTGCTTTGGCATATCCGGGTGGCGCACCAGATTGTGCGGCTGGCCTTTTATCTCCTCCAGCGAGAAGCCGCTGACATCAATAAAGGCATCATTGGCATAATTGATGTAACTGTCGGGATCGGTGGTGGACATTAACGTTGCATCATTATCGAAAACGTACTCTTGCTGTGTAACGGGCTCATTGTTGCGCATAGTAAGTATTCTCGGGAAAAAGAAAGGGCATTGGATATTTCTAAATTCTTATATCTATTTACGGCATGGTTCACTCAGAGCTTTATATTTTTTGACGCATTTCTGATAACCGTAAAACAAAAAGAGGTTTTGCGCCATAAACATAGCCATACAAAATAAAAGTGCTTTAATTATGATTAGGTGGAGAAAACATTATATATCTGGAATTGTCATCGACTGGTCAGAAAGCGCGTGGGTGAACATCTAAGATAGTTAGTGTGCTGACTAATATTTAAGATAAGGTACGTAAATAAATAGCTGAATCGTTCTCTGGCTCACTAAAAACAGCAATGAGCATTTCCGCTGCGTACGGATTCGGCTAATCTGAAATGAACAACAACGAAAGGATTGTTCATATGAAAGGTAATGTCGTTCATCACGAACACCGAATTGGGTTTATTGTTATCCGCGATGAGAATGGAGAGTTCGCTGTCGCGGAGCTACTGGGGAGCTACGATGTCGAAAGGGGCGATGTCGTGTCCGGCGAGCTGCAGACCAGCGGCGGTGGAACGTTATTCAATGAGACGCAGGACGAGTCGATGGATGTTTTTATGAAGGGTTACGGGCTATCGGAACAGGATGCGATTAGTTATATCCTGCGAACACATTAAACAGCGCCAGCGTGCGTCAGCTCGCCACTGGTGGGCGAGCCGACGCTAACCTTCACTTTGTTATCCAGGCCGGACATTTTCCTACCAGTAAAGGCGTTTTTCTGTGGCCATGCAGAACTTTAAGTTAAATTTCTGTCCATTTACTGAGGAATACGCAAGGGCAGTTACAGACGATTCTGCAAGACAATTATCCGACTGTGCGTAATGCTAATGTCAGATTAACGCATTATCTTTTTTCTCATACTTTAGACGTTTTTATGTTTTTACCTTTCAGGTATTTAAAGTTAATGAGCGCAGGATAGATGATGAATACGATCCCGCATAAAATCCACCAGGTCTACACCAGGGGGATGGCAGCACTACCGGCAGAGGTGCATGCCTCTATCGACAGACTCAGGCAATTAAATCCCGGCTGGGAATATTATTTTTACGACGAGAAAAAAATGCTGGCTTATCTGCATGACCACTATGGTCAGGAGATGCTGGCGTTATATGAAAAAATAAACCCGCAATATGGTGCAGCGCGCGCGGATTTTTTCCGCTATTTATTGATGTATCGTGAAGGCGGCGTTTATTTAGATATCAAAAGCTCCTGTACTGTTCCGTTTAGCGAGGTTATTCCGCCAGATTGCGAAATATTATTATGTAACTGGGATAACAAACCCCAGGGTTGCGATAATAATATGGGTAAACATGAAGAACTCGCTTTTCTCAAAAACGGAGAGTATCAGCAATGGAATATTATTGTCGCGCCGTCTTCACCTTATATTAAAGCCGTTATTGATGAGGTCGTTGATCGACTAAAACGCTATAAGCCGTGGCGCTATGGTGTCGGTATGCGAGGGGTATTAAATACCACCGGGCCGATCCCGTTTACGCTGGGTATTGAAAAAGTCCGTAAGTGCGAGCGTTTTCGCCAGCAGGAAAACCACCGCAATGTAGGACTGGTCTATCGCAATGTCAGCAAAAAAGTCATCAGGCAATTCAATGCCAGCCACTACAGCAAGTTACGATCGCCTGTTGTTACGCTGACCGGGATCGATCATTTCTATTATTTGCTCTGGCGCACTTTTGTTTTTCCGTTCTGGCGTTTGAAGAAAAATACAATTAATGAGAGCAGGAAGGTGCTGAGCAAGCTGAAGTCGCGATGTATCTGAAGGGAAAAGTAAAAGAAAGATGGCAGTTTCGACACCAAAACTGCCAGCGAAGATTTTTTGAGATTGTTAAAGCGTATATCCGTCACTTGCGCACTTTATAACCTGTGGGCATAAAGTGCGCAAACGCAAATTTTTCTGCGGTTGGATTGATAAAATTTATGATCAGCGTATTAATTCATCACGGTTGCTGATTGATCACCCCTGGAGCCGGTCACCAGTCGCTATGCCGGGTTGCGTTGCTCATGCAGTTTGAAAATTTGCACCATCTCCAACAGATTCTCTGCCTGCTGCTGCATCGCGTGCGCTGCGGCTGACGATTCCTGCGACAGCGTAGCGTTCTGCTGCGTGGCGGCATCCATCTGGGTAATGGCGATATGTACCTGATCGATGCCCGTACTTTGCTCATTACTGGCCAGCGAAATCGTCTCCACTAACTGGCTGACGCGTCCCACGCTTTGCATGATCTCTTCCATGGCGTTACCGGCGTTTTTCACCAGCTTATTACCTTCATCAATACGGCTGACTGAGCGTTGGATCAACTCACTGATCTCTTTCGCCGCTGTCGCGGAGCGTTGCGCCAGCGCCCGGACTTCAGCGGCGACAACCGCAAAGCCGCGGCCTTCGGTTCCGGCACGCGCCGCTTCAACCGCGGCGTTCAGCGCCAGGATATTGGTCTGGAAGGCGATACTGTCGATAACACCAATAATGTTGCTGATTTCGCCGGAGAGCTGATTAATTTCACTCATCGTGGTGACAACGTGTTCCACCACTTCGCCTCCCTGGTTTGCCACTCGGGTCGCTTCCCGGGTGATATCGCTGGCAACACGTGAATTCTCGGCATTATTTTTTACCACCGAGGTGAGCTCTTCCATTGACGCCGCCGTTTGTTCCAGCGCGCTGGCCTGCGCTTCATTACGCGAGGAAAGTTCACGGCTGCCGCTGGCGATTTGCTGCGACGCACCGGCAATCGTTTCGGTGCCGGAACGCACGCCGGTAACGATGCGCGTTAAATTGCTGTTCATCTCCTGCAGGGCGTGCATCAGCTCGGCAGTTTCATCGCGCCCGGACACCACGATAGCCGACTGTAAATCACCGGCGGCGACATTGCGGGCAACCGATACCGCCTGCGCCAGCGGGTGAGTGATACTGCGGATCAGCCACCAGGTGATCAGCATGCCGACCATCAACGTGAATGCCATCACCAGCATCAGCATCAGGCGTGTCTGTTGGTAATGCTCGTGATTACTCGCGTCAGTTTGTAAGCGGATAAGCTCCGCTTGTTTCAGCGTGCTGGCGACCATCTCGTCAATCATTCGTGTCGGTTCACGATCAATTCCTGTCACCAGATGATCGACGCGCCGGGCGCTGGTAATGTCCTGCACATTGTATTGTTGCAACGCGGCCAGATACTGGCTTTCCAGTTCAGCGTGCAACTTGATGGTTTTGATCGCTTCGGTATTGGCGAGGCCAATTTGCGGCAGCAGTTCACTGAGCGTTTTCAGCAGTGCCTGCGTTTTCTGGCTCTGTTCGACAAAGGCGTTTTTATATTTATCGAACGCTTGCTCTCCTTGCGTGCCGCGCAGCAGGGTATTTTTCCACTCCTGCACCTGAATCTTAAACTGCACCTGCGCGTTGCGGGCCGTGTCGATACTCTCCGCAACCACCTTCTCCGTGGCCATGATCTGTTGGTTTTGTACTAATCCGCTGGCGTTAATCGACAACCCGCGAATACCCATAAACAGCGTTGCCAGCAAAAGAATGGCCGCCAGGAAACCGAGCCGTTGCCCGATAGTGAGATGGTTGAGCTTCATCAATCGATACTTCCCATAGTCAGTGAGGCGCGAAGAAAAAGAGCGCACACCAGCAATATCGACGGGTTTAAGCGCAGCTTTAATGGGGGAAAGGGCAGTAAACAAGCAGAACTTGGTTTAACTATTTGAAGCGGAATGTAATCGGTGTTTTATGACATTTTCGTGACAGCGCCTGACCGTTGCGAAAGAGAACAGTCAGGCTAATTGGTCGGCATTACGAACCGTACAAATGTTGCTGCTGCGGCTCAGTCGCCATTTTCGATAATAAGCGGAACGGCTTGTTATCCGCGAGCCATGCCGGGATCTCCTCGGGCGACAACGGGCGTGAGAAAAGATAGCCCTGCGCTTCATCGCAGCCATACTCGGCAAGCATTCGCGCGGTTTCCAGATCTTCTATCCCTTCCGCCAGCACCACATAATGCAACTCTTTGAGCATCATAATGACGTTGCGGGCGATAATCCGGCTGCCGGTGTCGGTGGTGACCTGGCTTACCAGCGAACGGTCGAGCTTAATCACATCGATGGGGATGCGGCGTAAATAACTGATATTGCTGTATCCTGCGCCAAAGTCATCCAGCAAAATGGTAAAACCGAGCAATTTTAAACGGTCAAGTTCTTCCAGTGCCGGATCGCTTTCCAGCACTTTCTCGGTCTCCAGGCACTCAATACGCACATCCGAGGTGAACAGCCCGGCGGCCAGAACGTTATGTTCCAGCTCATCGGCAAATCCGGGGCGCGAAAAATCACTGACCGTAACGTTAATTGACACCGGCAGCAGGATCCCTTGCTGTTTCCATTGTTGAAGCTGGGAAATCACGGACTTAATCACCCACTGCGTCAAATCTGTCATCAACGTGGTTTTTTCCGCCAGCGCCACAATTACCGCCGGTGAGATCTGGCCCAGTTCCGGGTGCTTCCAGCGTAACAGCGCTTCCACGCCTTCGGTTTTGCCAGAACGCAGTGAAATTTTGGGTTGAAAGACAAGGTAGAGCTGATCGGTGGCTTTGATTGCTTCGCTGAGATCGTAGAGCAGTTTAAAATCTTTATTCCGTTTGTGATCGAGGATTGGATTGAACTGCAACACCCGAATCTTTTCGCGAATCGATTCATGCAGCGCGCTGATGCCCTGACGCACAATCTCCTGCACGTTATCGTCCTGCGGCGAAAATTTCACATAGCCTGCGTGAATCGTCAGGTTGATATCGATATCACCGGTGATTTTCGCCTTTATCCCGGGCAATTTTTCTGCCCGTTTCGCCAGCGTCAGCGCATAGTCCATATCCACCAACACCGCGTAGCGCCCGGTGGTGAACGCATACAGCGTGGTCTCTTCTTTCAGCTTTAAGCGCAAGCGCAGCAGTGGCCCAAAACTGCGCAGCATCTTCTCCAGCGCCTCCACCCCCAGATAGCGGGATAATTCATACGCGCGCGGCATATCAATGCAGTCAAAAATCATCAGCGCGTAGTTACCACTCGCTTTGTCCAGCGTCAGCCGCTCCATCTCTTTCATCAGAAACTGACGATTCGGTAAACCGGTGAGGGCATCGATTAAGCCAATGGTGTAGCAGGATTCAAGATAAACGGTGGCGAGCGCGGCAACGCGATGGAAATTCGTTATCTGGCGTGATGACGGCGTATAGATTTCAGGATGACTGACACATAATGTGCCCAGCACCGTGCCTTCTTTATTTATCATCGGTGCTGAAGCGTAAAAAAGAATATTTCCGCTTTTTACCAACGGTTGATGATTAAAGCGTTCATCGAGTCGGGTATCAGAACTAATTACGGTCTGGCAACCGTGTAGCGAATATTGGCACATGGTCTGTTCGATACGAATTTTGACGTGCTCAATCGGGATATTCTTAACATATTTAATATATTGATATTCGTCGTCGAATGTTGTGATAAAACATCCTTCGACGCCCATCACTTCACATGCCAGACGCGCAAATTCGGCCAGTGCTGCATCGCGGGATTTGTCTTCCTTACTCAGCAGCTCCAGAGCGGCAAGCCGTTTGCTTTCGCTTTTTTTGAGACCAGTGAACATAGCGAGCTCCTGCCCAAATCAATGAGACGGTGGTGTTCTGTTCAGATGACTCCATCATGCGCTTAGGCTTACGGCTTAATAAAAATCCTGACGCGCAATTACCACCAACCGAACTGGGTTCCGGCCACAGCAATAACCGCCACGACGAGCATAATGATGGTTGTCTTTCTCACGAAAACTCCTTTGCTGGCGATAATCGCCAGAAATCAATTGTATAAGAAATAGAAGAAAATGAGATTTTTCTCAAGCCTTCACGTCACAGAGATACGCTTAATCGAGACGAATAAAGGGTTTTTTTCTTTATTCTTCTTCACGTGATACATCGCTTCATCTGCCGCTTGTAACGCACCCCCGGCATCGGTCAATGTCGGGTTGATTTCGATGACGCCCACGCTGGCGCCTGGGTAGTAAATCCGTGTTTCCCCGAGCTGATATTCGCCAGTAATGCGTTTGTCGAGACTCGTTTTCAACGAGGTCAGATGAATACCTTCCGCCTGCTTCAGCGGTCTGCCCAGGCAGGCGAGTAAAAACTCATCGCCGCCAAGGCGCCCGACAATATCGTCTTTACCGCGATCCGCCGCCAGCCGTTGACCCACGTCAATGAGAAACTGATCGCCAGCCTCATGTCCCAGTTGATCATTGATGCCTTTGAAATTATCGAGATCGATAAAAGCGATAACCACGTGCAATTCCAGATGGCGGGCGAGGGAAAACAGGGTGGCGAGATTTTCGAAGATAGCGCGTCGGTTGGGTAAACCCGTCAGCGCATCGGTGTAGGAGTAGGCGATCAGCGCCGCGTTAGCTTCGCGTAACTGCTCAACGAGGCTCTCTTTTTCAATGAATTGCGCAATCAACCCGGCAAACAGCCGCAGGACCTGTTTGCCACGTACGCTCAGCGATTTTTTTGCCTGGCTGGCGGCGCACAGCGTGCCATAAAGCGAGCCGTCGGCCAGATGAACCGGGGTACTTAGATAGGTGGTGATGCCCAGCGCCTGTGCCGCTTCGCAATCACTCCAGCGGTTGGCAACGTCATTGCTGAACAGACAGCCATCATCCAGTGCGCGCTTGCACAGGCTATCGCCCCACGGCAGGGAGAAACCCTCCGGGATAGCAAGCTGTCTGCTGTTGCGGGAATAGACAATATGCTGCAGACGGGGATTGTCACTAATTTTTGTTAAGTACGTCGATTCCATCTCCGTCACCATTTCCAGCGTTTCCAGAAACTGGCGAACTAAACCTTCAAGCGAGTGCTCTTTTGACAGCGTTTCAGAGACACGGGCGAGAATGAAATCGGACATGACTTTTTTACTCCTGTGCCCAGGCAATATGGACATTCAAGCTGAAGATTTTATGGCGCGTCATTAAATCATGAAAAAAGCGTGATTGACACATCGTAGCGGGATGGCATTAAAGAGTAGCAGGTGAGAACGAAAAAAAAGCCCCGTTGATGAAGCGGGGCAAAAACTCATTGATTACGGAATGATGTTCTCTGGTCATGGGTGAGAACGAGGCTAACTATATCGGCTGAAAGTGCAGTAAGAATGGAGAAATCATGGAGATATCTCTGTTGCGTGGCTATGCTGGAAAACGGTTTACAGGCGATTTAAGGAATAAAAGATGCGTTATTGGTTACTGGCGTTACCTGTTGTTCTCGCGGCGTGTTCTTCCACACAGCCTGAATCTCCCCGTCACCCACAAATCGGTATGGCTAATCCGGCGGCGGTTTATTGCCAGCAGCGGGGCGGCGAGCGCGTGCCGGTGCAAAGCCCGCAGGGCGTACGCACGGAGTGCAAATTGCCGGGCGGCGAAGTGATTGATGAATGGTCGCTGTGGCGGCGCGACCATCCGTAATAGCACCGCGTGACAATCGGCGGGTTGCCAGGGTACACTTCTCACTCAGAATTATCCTATTTTCAGCTGGCGCGGGAGCGCATGAGAGAAGTATGTTCCAGTTACGTCCGGGCAGCCCGGCTTTAATTATCGGCGCCCAAACCGCCAATGGCCGCAGCAATATTGGCAAATCCGTTGAGCTTTTCGGGCTGTGTCAGCCCGGCGAGCGTTTTCTTAATCCGGTGAACGGCGTAGTGACGGAAATGCCGCGTAATGCCGCGCGTGCGCTGTGGCTGGTGACCGGCGATGTGACCGCCTTTGATGGTCAGCATGGGTTCGCATTTGTACGCGCCGAACATCTGATGCCGCTGCAACCGGACAGCGAACCACAGGATGTGCGCGAGCGCGTCATCGGCTAAGCCAGCGAGCGCAGCCATTGCGCCAGCACCAGCGCGTGGTTCTGCTCACTGTTTTTTGCCGCGTATAGCAGCGTGACAGTACCTTTTTTCCCGCGTGCTGCCAGCGTTTTCCCTTCCTCTTGCTGCGCGGCAAGCTCCTGACGATAGCTTTCACTGAACGCGGCGAAATCAATGGTTTCGCCGTGAAACGCTTTGCGCAGTTCCGTTGACGGTGCCAGCGTTTTGTTCCACTCATCACAGGCCAAATCCGTTTTCCTGATGCCGCGCGGCCAGAGCCTGTCGACTAACACCCGGTAGCCGTCGTCACCGGCGGCGGGGTCATACACCCGTTTGCACTGGATCATTGTTCCCTCTCCATTTCTTCCATCCACGCCACCAGCGCCGGCAATTGCCGATCGGAAAAGACGCGAATGCCGTGTTCTTCAAGCAGCGCAGCCGCGACGCCCATACCTTGCTGCCGCGTACCGCTGAAGGTTCCATTATAGATAAACTGGCTACCGCAGGTGGGGCTGCCATCGGTGAGCAGGGCGGCGCGACATCCCGCGTTTTGCGCAGCCTGCAGCGCCAGCCAGGCGGCTAATTGATAGTGCGCGGTAACGTCCCGCCCGTCGTTTTCGATAATTCGCGCCTGTTCGCGCATCACGTCTGCGCCGTAACCCGCGACAATCTCCGCCGGTCTTCGTGGTACGGGTAAACCGGCGGCCAGTTCCGGGCAGTGGATCACCAGCCGATCTTCCTGCTGCCAGCGTCGCAGCGCCTCATGCAGATCCGCTTTGGCACTGCCGTTGTAACGCACGTTGAAACCCATCAGGCACGCGCTGACAAGAATTTTGGTTTGGTGCATCTCATTCGCCCTAATGCCTTGCCGGAAATCCATTTTTTCATAATTTTGCATGATATATGCCTGCTGATTTTAAGGTGTTGTGATTACATTAAAAGACAGCTAATGTGATATTCCTTATGTTATTCGTTATCCGCTCCGGCATAAGGACACTTTCATGCATCACATTCCTCCGAAAAAAACATTACGCATCGCGTTGGTCGGCGATTACAGCCACGACGTCGTGGCGCATCAGGCGATCCCGCTGGCGATTGACGATGCTGCCGCCGTGCTGGAAATCACCGCCGATTACGACTGGTTACCGACCAGCGAAATCAACAGCGATGAGGATCTGGTTGGCTATGACGCCATCTGGGTTGTGCCGGGAAGCCCCTACAAAAACGCCAATGGCGCGTTTATCGCCATTAAATACGCACGTGAAAACGCGGTGCCGTTTCTCGGGACGTGCGGCGGCTTCCAGCATGCGGTCATTGAATATGCCCGCAATGTGCTGGGCTGGGCAGATGCGGCGCACGCCGAGACGGACAATATCGGGCGGATGGTGATCACGCCGCTGACCTGTGCGCTGGTGGATCAAAACTGTGCTATTGAGCTGCGTCCTAACACGCTCATTGCCCGCGCTTACGGTCGTGAACTGATTGAAGAAGCCTACCGGTGCAGCTTTGGCGTAGCAGATGAG
The DNA here is from genome assembly GCF_900184035.1 of Kosakonia pseudosacchari. Classification (GTDB taxonomy): domain Bacteria; phylum Pseudomonadota; class Gammaproteobacteria; order Enterobacterales; family Enterobacteriaceae; genus Kosakonia; species Kosakonia pseudosacchari. The sequence continues at coordinate 644,284 of NZ_FXWP01000009.1, read as the reverse complement.
TTTGCCCGCGAGCTGGAAAGCGGTGATCTGCGGGTTACCGGCTGGGATGAAGACGGCGAAATCCGTGCCGTCGAGCTGGTGACGCACCCGTTTTTTGTCGCCACCTTGTTCCAGCATGAACGCGCGGCGCTCGCCGGGCGTCCGGTACCGCTGGTTCAGGCGATGCTGCGTGCGGCATGTGAATAAAAAAACAGGCCTGCGGGCCTGTTTTTTGTTGTCACCCCTGAACCACCTTCTGAAGAGGTGGCGAGTGGTTTGCAGGCATTACACCATTTCGCGATCGCGCCCGGCGAACGCCCCGCACACCGCCATAACAACCGATAATACGGCACATGCCAGCAGCGGAAGATGCCAGTCGCCGCTGGCATCATGAATTTTCCCCATCAGCGGCGGCCCGCAAGCCGCCAGCAGGTAGCCGACCGATTGCGCCATACCGGAAAGCGCGGCGGCCTGGTGAGCGGTGCTGGCCCGCAGCCCGATAAATGTTAACCCGAGGATCATGGTCGCGCCGGAGCCAAAGCCAAAAACAAGGGTCCAGAGCGTGGCATGTTCCGGCATCAGCCACAATCCCAGCGAACCAACGGCACACAGCAGCGCGACCACGACAGCGATACCGTGCTGATCTTTCAGCCGGTGCAGAACCAGCGGCACCAGCAGGCCCGGTACTGCCGTCGCCAGTTGCAGAATGCCATGTACAGAACCCGCCTGCGCTTCACTGAAGCCGTGCGCGATCAGAATCGACGGCAGCCAGCCAATGACGATGTAATAGATTAATGAGTTGATGCCTAAAAACAGCGTGACCTGCCAGGCAAGCCATGAGCGCCAGATCCTGCGGCTATGCAGCGCGCCGGTGTTACTGAGTGCCGCAGGTGCGCCGTGGCGCAGCCTGGGTAGCCATAGCAACAGCGCCAGTAACGGAAAGATCATCAGCATCAATAATGCGCCATGCCAGCCTGCACCGTATTGCGCCAGCGGCACAACGACCGACGAACCGAGCGCCGCCGCAGCACCCATGGTGAGTGAGTAAGCGCCCGTCAGTTTCGCCACATGTTGGGCGAAGTCGCGTTTTATTATCCCCGGCAGCAGCACGTTGCCGAGTGCGATCCCGCAGCCGATGATCGCTGTCCCCGTAAACAGCAGCAGTGCGGAGGGCAGGGAACGAAGGGCGATGCCAAGGCAAATCAGCACCATCGCCGCGAACAGGCTGCGTTCCATGCCGAAACGGCGCGCCACACCGGCCGCCAGCGGCGATATCAATGCGAAAGCCAGCAGTGGCAGGGTGGTGAGCATGCCGGTTTGCGCCGTGGTTAAACCATATTCCGCGCGAATGGCGTCCAGCAACGGCGCTGCGCCAGTAAAGGTGACACGCAGCGTGGTGGCAATCATCAGGATCCCGGCAATCAGCAACACGCTTTGCTTACCGCGGGAAGAAAGGCGGTTAGTCATTGTCTTCTCTGAAAAAATAACAGGCCGCTACGATAACGTTTTTTGCCGCTGTTTGAATCAAGCTAGAATGACACTTTATCGCTAAATTCGGACAAAATAATGCACGGACTTGGGCTCGGTGGCTACGATCCGGATAGCCAGCAGGAAGCGGCGGTGGCGTTCAGCATTACCGTTGAAGAGAGTGAACAATTGATCCCGGCGCATCACCACCGCAAAGGGCAACTCATTCTGGCGTTGAAAGGCGCGATTACCTGCGAGGTCGAACATGCTCGCTGGATGGTGCCGCCGCACCATGCGATGTGGCTTCCGGGACAGGTTCCGCACAGCAATCGCGCGACGGCGAATGCGCAACTCTGTTTCCTGTTTATTGAACCTTGGGCGGTGGTGATGCCGGAGCACTGCTGTACGCTCAAAGTGTCGGCACTGGTACGCGAGTTAATCCTCGCATTAGCCACACGCACGCCTGCCCAGCGCTGCCAACCCGCCACCCGGCGACTGGTAGCGGTGCTGTTTGATGAACTGCCGGCGCAGCCGCAAATGCACTTGCAGCTACCGGTTTCCGCGCATCCGAAAATCCGCCAGATGGTCGACAGTATGGAAAGCAATCCGGCAGACAGGCAAACCCTGGCGCAGTGGGCGCAGGTATTTGCCATGAGCGAGCGCAATCTGGCGCGGCTGGTCGTCAGGGAGACGGGGCTGAGCTTTCGTCGCTGGCGGCACCAGATGCAACTGATCCTCGCGCTACGGTTATTAATTGACGGCCATCCGGTGCAGCACATTGCGCAGGCGCTCGGATATGACTCGACGACCGCCTTTATCACCATGTTTAAAAAAGGGCTTGGGCAGACGCCGGGGCGTTATCTGGCGGCGCTCGGTGAAGCGTGACATTTTCTGCTTTCTATTCCGTTGTTTTTGTGTGGATTTGGCGTGTTTGTACTGGCAGAGCGGGAAAGATAAGCAGTAAGTATGGGAGGATTGTTTTTTATAACTTTTCCGGATAATCAATGCACTTTTTGATATTTGTCTGATGAATAAGGTTGTGTGACTTTAGCGCTCAATTAACACAATAACAGGGCACAAGGATTAGCATGGCAACCTCATCATATACGAAAAAAATAAGCGCAATCAGCGCACTGGCGCTGCTTTCAGCGCTCTCTTTTACCGCTCACGCGGACAAACTGGCGGATATCAAAGCCGCTGGTGTCGTCAAAGTCGCGACTTTTGACGCCAACCCGCCGTTCGGCGCTATCGATGCGAAATCGCATGATATCGTGGGTTATGACGTCGATTTTGCCAAAGCACTGGCAAAAAGCCTCGGCGTAAAACTGCAACTGGTGGCGACGAACCCGGCCAACCGCATTCCGCTGTTGCAATCGGGCAAAGTGGATTTGATCGTTGCGGATATCACCATCACCCCGGAACGCGCGCAGGTCATCGACTTCTCCACGCCATATTTTGTGACCGGCCAGCAATTCCTCGTACCGGCGTCTGCGGCCGACAAGCTGGATGCCTACAGCAAAGCGCGCATTGGCGCGGTAAAAGGCACCACCGGCGAGCAAACGCTGCACCAGCGTTTCCCGCAAGCTCGCGTGCTGGCCTATGATGATATCCCACTGGCATTAACCGCGTTACGTAACGGCAACGTGCAGGCGATCACCCAGGACAGCACCATTCTGGCCGGGCTGCTGGCGGAAGCGCCGGATAAAGCGAAATACAAAATCCTGCCGGATCTGCTGTCCAAAGAGGAGATTGGCGTCGGCGTCAGCAAAGGCGAAACCGCACTGCTTAACGCGGTGAATACTGAACTGGTTAATCTTGAGAAAAACGGCGACGCGGCAAAAATCTACGACACCTGGTTTGGTCCGCAAACCAAAACACCCGCTCCACGCAGCTTTACCATAGAAGCGAAGTAACTATGCTGGCAGGTCTGTTTTCTACCTCTGTGGCGGATGCCACAGAGGTCTTGCCCGTGGCGAAAGGCACGGTAGCGTTCCGCCAGGCGAGCAAACGCTATGGCGACAACGTGGTATTAAAGTCGATTGATTTACAGGTTGCCGCCGGAGAAGTGCTGGCGGTGTGCGGGCCATCGGGTTCCGGTAAATCCACCCTGATCCGTTTGATTAACCAGCTCGAAACCCTGAGCGGCGGGGAAATCTATGTTGACGGTCAGCCGACCAGCCAGCTGAAAGGGCGCCAGCTTCGCGAGTTGCGCCGCCATGTCGGTTTCGTCTTTCAGCAGTTTAATCTTTATGCCCACCTCAACGCGCTGGATAACATTACGCTGGCCTTACGTCGTATTCACGGCAAAAGCGCCGCCGAGGCGCAGGCCATCGCGCTGGCGCTGCTGGCTCGCGTTGGCTTGCAGGATAAAGCGCATCACTATCCGGCGCAGCTTTCCGGCGGGCAACAGCAACGTGTGGCAATCGCCCGCACGCTGGCCGCCGATCCGCATATCATTCTGTTTGATGAGCCTACCTCGGCGCTTGATCCGGAGATGATCGGCGAAGTGTTGCAGGTGATGAAATCGCTGGCGCACAGCGGCATTACGCTGATTGTGGTGACCCATGAGATGCAGTTTGCCCGGGAAATTGCCGATCGCGTGATCTTTATCGACGGGGGCGAAATCCTTGAGCAGGCGGCACCGGCGCAATTCTTCTCTGCCCCGCAGCACCCGCGCGCGCAGCGCTTTTTACAGAAAGTGCTCAACCCGCTGCATGCCGATAGCAAGGAGTTGTGATGGCGCTGCATCTCGACTGGGCGGGCGTGCTTTCCGGGCAGCCCGCACAATGGATCACTTCCGGATTTCTTACCACCATCTGGGTGACCGTGGCGGGAACCGTGCTGGCGACGGTATTGACGGTACTGCTGCTGGCACTGCGTCTCGCTGGTGGCAAGGCGGGGCGGAGCGTGGTGGCGGTGTGGGTGTCGCTGTTTCGCAATACGCCGCTTCTGGTGCAACTGTTGTTCTGGTATTTCGCCGCCTGGAATGTGCTGCCGCTGAGTTTCCGCCAGTACGTTAACGACGACCACACGTTCAGCATCCTGCCGGGCGATGTTTGGTGGTTTACGCCAGAGTTTCTCTCATCGGCCTGGGCGCTGGGGCTGTTTACCGCTGCTTTTCTGGTCGAAGAGATCCAGGCGGGTCTGCATGCGGTGCCGCGCGGACAGGTTGAAGCCGCGCAGTCGCAGGGCTTTGGTCCGCTGGCGTTATTCCGTTGGGTGCTGCTGCCGCAGGGGTTACAGAATGCCTGGCAGCCGGTAGTGGGGCAGTATCTGAATCTGATGAAGCTCTCTTCACTGGCGACCGGCATTGGGCTGGGGGAATTAACTTACCAGACCCGGCAAATCGAGAGTTTTAACGCCCACGCGCTGGAAGCGTTTGCTATCGGCAGCGCGCTCTATTTGCTGCTGGGGCTGGTGATGAGCGTGTTGTTTAACCTGCCACGCCACTGGCGGGCGCTGCGCCGTGCTGCGGAGGTGCAACATGATCGCTAATATCACCGTGATCACCGATAACCTCGACTATTTACTGTGGGGGCGAGCGGCGCAGGGCGAGCCTGGCGGGGTACTGCTATCGCTGTTGATGACCATCGGCGCGGCGATTCTGGCGTTTCCCGGAGGTGTACTGCTGGCGTGCTGCGCATGGCGGTTTCGCGGCTGGCCCCGCAAAGTGCTCTTTCTCTGGGCGGAGTTGATTCGCGGCATTCCACTGATTTTCGTCATCTTCTGGCTGTGGTTTTTACTGCCCTGGTTAACCGGTGCCGATCTTCCCGGTGCGGTGACCGTGACGCTGGCGCTGGCATGGTTTACCTCGGCGGCAGTGATGTATTCGACCCTTGCCGCGCTCGGGGCGCTGCCGGACGGGCAGTATGAAGCCGCGCTCAGTAGCGGCTTTGGCAGTGCGCAAATCTTGCGGCTGGTGCTGTTGCCGCAGGCGTTACGCAACGCGTTGCCGTCGTATATCGGTTTGCTTATCGCACTGCTGAAAGACACGTCGCTGGCTTTTATAGTCAACGTACCGGAACTGACGACAGTCGCAGGCCAGGTGAATAACCGGGTGCAGGTCTATCCTGCCGCGCTGTTTGTCTTTACCGGCCTGGTCTATTACCTGCTGTGCAGCGCACTGGAACTGACGGTCAAACAGTGGCAGCGGCGTCACTCACTGCCGGCCAATGAGTAGCGAAACCAACCCGGCAGCAATCAGTGGCCCGACCGGAACGCCCCGGAACAGGGCCACACCCAACACGGTGCCGACCAGTAATCCCGCCACCAGCGAGGGTTGCGAACTCATCAACGTTACGCCGCGCCCACCCAGCCACGAGACAAAAACGCCGACCGCAATCGCAATCAGCGATTTCCAGTTCATAAACGAATGCAGCAGTGTGGAAGGCGGCAATGAGCCGCTGGCGATCGGCGCCATCACGCCAATGGTGAGGATAATAATGCCAACGGTCAGCCCCTGTTTTTCAATCCACGGGAAGAAGGTGTTGAGCGGGGTGATGCGTACCATGATCAGCACCAGAATGGAGACAGCAACGGTGGTGTTATGGCTGACAAAACCCAGCGCCGCGAGCGCCAGCAGAATAAACAGCGTGGTATCAAACATCAGAAATTCCTTGCCAACAAAGAAACCTGTTTACTCTACGCATAAACCAGTGATGAAACAGGCTTTTTTCATGCAGGCAGATAATTTCAGGCAGTTGCCAGAAGCGAAGGGCGGTTTTTAATCAAAAGTCAGCTAAATTGTCATTGGTAATTCATAATTCAGAGATATGAATGAGGCATCGCCCGGTGAAAGACCAGGCCTTTGCGAGTGACCATCATGCCTTCAGATGTATTGATTATTACCGCACTGTTCTTCACGCTGGCCGCCGGGCTGGTGATTTCCGTATTGATCCTGGAAAGAAGCGGCTGGTAAGCGGGAAAAGCGCCTTATTCGCGGCGAAAATCCACCAGCTCTGGCCGGGCGATGCGCAGGTAGTCGCTGGTATTCATGATCACCGATTTCTCCAGTAACCCGGCGTTAAACGCGATGTCATCAAAGCGCTGAAACAGTACCGGGTCGGCAACCAGATGCAAATCCGGGTGAAAGCTGAACGGGGGGATCGCGCCAAATACGCATGCCGTTAACGCATCCACTTCTGCCGGGCTTGCCAGCGAGGCTTTACTGCCACCAAAGTGCTGCGCCAGGCGGGAAAGGTCGGCCTGTAAGTCGGCGGCCAGGATCGCCAGCACATGCTTTTTCACCCCGTTACCTTTGATCTTACACAGCAGCGCTTTCGCCCCCTGGCCCAGCGCGGTACCGCGAATTTCACTGACGGCCTCGCATTTGCCGACGGCTTCGTGTTCAACGACGCGAAAACGCGCCTCTTGCTGTTCAAGCAGGGTTATCAAATGCTGATGGATGTTACGGCTGGCAATTTCAGACATGTTCACTCCCGATGAAAACGTTGAAGAGAAAGAATAATTCACGTACAGGGAGATGAAAATAAAAAAGCCGCCTTAAAGAGGCGGCGAAGAAATACAAGCACTACAAACAACGCTTTTTTGTGTGTACTGTTAGTTTCTTTTCAAAAGGTAGCCAGACGCTACCAGGCTCAATATGTTCGTCAGGATGAACGGAGCGCAACAGCACCGACGCAAACGTTCTCCACGCCCGCCGTGCCACAAATGCTTCGATGGGATTAATGTGCCACATTTACGCGCGGTCAACAGGGTAAATAGCCGCTATTTTGTACGGCAATTCATCCATTAATGTAAACAGGGTTGATTTAATCAATGCTGAACGCCTGCATGACATCGCAACCCTTCCTGATAACTCATTTGACCTGATGGTGACTGCTCCACCTTACTTCAGCGTTAGGACTCATGGCCGGGACAATCAGTGGAAAGGCGTCGAGTGCGCTTTAAAGTGGCGCGATGGCTTTCTGACGCCATTCTGACGAGCCCTTAAACCTTCTGGCAGCATCTATTTACGTCGGGGCTCAGGCTCCATAGGTAAAAAAGCTTTGAAACGTGAACGCGGCGCGATATAGCCAGCGTGGTTATTGGCTACCGAGGCCAGATTTCATTGGTGGGTTTATCAAACGCGTTGCCGCCCGAAGAGCAGGCGTGGACTGATGCAAATCAGTCATAGAGGCTTAAGCCGTGTGAGGGAGGTGTGCAACCATCCTGCAGGGCAATAACCACGTTGCAGGTATCTAAAAGAGCGCAGCAGCGTTAAAACACCGCGGGAGCTAATGCCGAAAAGTAAACCGGGCGGATAACCACCACTGAAAAGTTGCCGCTATGAGCGGGCTAACATGCGCAGCGAGCAGTGATTAAAACTACTCAAGCAGTTTTATCGGAGATGAAAATCAAGGTGTACAGCATAACTGCCATCATCTTTCTCTTTGCGCTGTGAAAACCGTAAAACTCTGTAGACTCAATCCACCGTCGTCTTGCCCACACCTGAAAGGCAGCGGTTATTGGTGGAACAGAAAACATGAATCGCGCGGGTGGCTCCTGCGAATCACCATTCTGACTTCAAGCTGATACTAATCAAAGGCCACTTATTGTGGCCTTTTCTCAACGTTAGGGGTGTTTATGAAAAATGTTCTGGTGTTCTTCAACCGACAGCCGGTGGTTGCTGTCAGCGTTGTAGAGGGTACTACCACCATACTCCGTGAATACCCGAATGGTGAGGAAGCTCACCTTAAAATTATGTATGCGGGAGTTCATTCTCTAACCGGCGATCATACTGAGTTTTGTGTCGCCTCTGACAGAGAGGTTACGTCACAGGAAATCGTTGAGGCTTCAAACAGACTGCTGAAGTAGCGTCGATCAATCGCAATTGTATTAAAGCGGGCGCTCCCCGATGGCCCGCTTTAGTTACTGCTAAGTTTTATGAAATCATCATCAGCCAGGTGTACAAGATAGCGTCGCTAAAACGCGTCTTCATGGTGATGCCTTCATGTGACTTAGGAAGACATTATTAACATCAGACGTATTAACCAACGAGGAGCAGGTCAGCATCACTCATGCTTTACGCAAGTAACTATTAACTTCCGCTGTTCGCTCATCGCCGATTTGCAACCTTCCTGCCCATCCGATTTGTACCAAATACAGACGCCAAAATAGTTGCGAGGTTTTTTAAAAATAAATCCCTTTGTCAGGCAAGTTTAAAAATTGCCGCCGAGCGGTTTAACTGCGCAGCCTGATCTTCCAGAGAAGCGGCAGCGGCGGCGGCCTGTTGAACCAGTGCGGCGTTTTGTTGGGTCACTTCATCCATCTGGGTGATAGCGATGCCGACGTGCTCAATACCGTTAACCTGCTCGCCGGTGGCCGTATAGATTTCTGACATGATTGCTGAGACGTTGCTGATCGCCGTGACTATCTCAGCCATGGTGTTGCCCGCCTGAGCGACCAGGTCTGTGCCTTCCGATATGCGATTATTCGAGGCTTCAATCAGTGATTTAATATCTTTTGCCGCTGTCGCGCTACGCTGCGCCAGCGCGCGTACTTCGCTTGCCACGACGGCGAAACCGCGCCCCTGCTCGCCAGCGCGAGCGGCTTCCACTGCCGCGTTGAGCGCCAGGATATTGGTCTGGAAAGCGATGCTTTCTATGGTGCCGATAATATCGACCACGCTTTGTGAGCTGTCATAAATGGCAGCCATGGTCGAGACGACTTTGTCCACCACTTTTCCGCCCTGCTGCGCAACCTCGGAAGCGTCAGACGCCAGGCTGCTGGCGTTTTGCGCGTTAGAGGCGTTTTGCCTTACGGTCGCCGTTAGTTGCTCCATGCTGGCTGAGGTTTCTTCCAGCGAGGCGGCTTGCTGCTCTGTCCGTACAGAGAGATCCGTATTGCCCATCGCGACTTCTTTCGAGGCGCTGTCGATAGAGGACGCAGCGGTCTGAATATCAGACACCACTTTTTTGAGCTGCTCCTGCATGGCGGTAAGGGTTGTGATAAGAATGCCGGTTTCATCTTTTGAACGCGCTTCCAGACGGGAAGAGAGATCGCCTGCGGCAATTGCTTTAGCCGCTTTTACCGCTTCCTCGAGCGGAAGAGTAATGGTGTGGGCAAGGACATAACCTAAAGCAGAAGCGATGAAAACACCCAACAGTGCGCCGATAAACAAGGTAAGCCTGGTCTGAGTTTGAACGGAATCGACAGAATTCTGGCGTTCGCTGAGCAGATGTGTTTCGTCATTGACGATTTCATCAATCGTTTTACGCATCTGATCCATTTGCGGCTTGCCTGTATTAGCTTCGAAGGCGTTGGTGAAATCCACTTGTGTCATTGACCCGTCATTTAGTGCGCGACGGTGATCAAGTAACTCTGCGACAAACTTCTCCTGCCACTCTTTCTGCTGATTAAGCAAATTATCAAGGCGCTTCTGCTGTGCAGGGTTATCCGCAGTTAAGTCTTTAGTGTCCTGCCAAAATTTAACAAAATCCTCTTTGCCTGAATTCCACGGAGCCAGCATTTCCTCTTTACCATTAATCGCATATCCACGCAGGCCGGTTTCCATATTCACCAGGCTTTGGGTCAGGGCTCGGCTTTTATCGATGACACGCCAGCTATGAATATTCCATTCGTTAGTGTTAACAATATTGGAAAAGTTATTGTAGAAGCTTGCACACAGTGACAGTAGTAATACTAAAACGACCCCAAAGGCAAAAAAGAATTTTTTCTTGATAGGTAAGTTCCTGAACATTTTAACCTCGTTCCACATAATTTAAGAGAGCAGCCTGAAGAGACGTAAAACATATAAGATATCGGCAAGGATTTTTCTGGCTTTAACTAAAACCGATGAAAATATGAGACGAAGAGAATATATTCATTCTTGATTTTTTACAGGCTAATTTTCAAAGGGATAGCTACTGTGCTCTCAAGGCGATATTACTCAGCATGGACAGTATTAATTGGCCGGGATAGACCAGAAGCTACGGCAGGGCCTTAAAAGAGGGTGAAAAGGTTAGCGTTAAATATAATATATCAAATAGTATGTTCGTAATGTCTTTATCACAAACAATATCGTCGACGGTCAGAAGGAACAGGAAAAAGAGTGTAAATAGAGTGAGCCATTCAGGAAATCTATTTTCAACCCGATAACGCCCTCTTTATATCGATGCTCATGTAGCTTAATTAATTGGGTGAGGGTCTTGCCACAACGCTACCAGCCTGTAATTTCTCCAGTAAAAACTCGCCATTAATAACTTTTATAGGGGGCGGCTTATGAATTACCTGAAATGGAAGGAACAGATTAATGACGAAAGAATCAGACAATGAGCTGATTATTGTTGGTCAACGCCCAGGATGAAAAAAATCAGCCAGGAAAATAAATTTAACTGGCTGATTGAGAGAGATTAACTGCCAGAATTGGCGGTTTGCTTATGGAACAGTTCGCGGAATACCGGGTAGATATCCTCCTGATCGCGGATATGCTGAATGGCGAAATTATCGAACATCGTTTGCAGGTGTTCGTACTCGCGCCATAACGTCTGGTGCGCCCGACGGGTGATCTCGATATAGCTGTAGTAACGCACCACCGGCAGGATTTTCTTCGCCAGGATTTCGTGACACAGCGGTGAATCATCCGCCCAGTTATCACCGTCCGACGCCTGCGCGGCGTAAATATTCCACTGCGCCGGGTCGTAGCGATCTTTCACCACTTCATCCATCAGTTTCAGGGCACTGGAAACGATGGTGCCGCCCGTTTCCTGCGAGTAGAAGAACTCATGCTCGTCCACCTCTTTCGCCTGCGTATGATGGCGGATATAGACCACTTCGACGTTTTTATAGGTTCGGCTCAGGAACAGATAGAGCAGAATGTAAAAACGTTTGGCCATATCTTTGGTGGCTTGATCCATGGAACCCGAAACGTCCATCAGGCAGAACATCACCGCCTGGCTGGAGGGTTCCGGCCGTTTTTCGTAGTTCTTGTAACGTAAATCGAAGGTGTCGATAAACGGCACGCGCTCGATTTTTGCCCGCAGTTCGGCAATCTCTTTACGCAGACGCTCCTCTTCCAGTAATTGGGCAGGTTCGCTTTTGGCGACCGTTTCAAGGCTACTTTCCAGTTCGCGCAGCTCACGGCGTTTTCCTGCCGTCATAGCGGTGCGACGTGCCAGCGAGTTTTGCAACGAACGCACGACGCTGATATTCGCCGGTACGCCGTTGGCGGTGTAACCCGCGCGGTGCGTTTTAAACTCATTAAGCTGCCGTTGCTGGTTCTTTTTCAGGTTCGGCAGCGCCAGATCCTCGAACAGCAAATCGAGGTACTCATCTTTGGAGATCTGGAAAACAAACTCATCCTGGCCTTCACCGTCAGGGCTGGCTTCGCCCTGGCCGCTGCCGCCACCGCCGCCACCGCCTTGCGGGCGCTCGATGCGGTCATTCTGTACAAAATGATCGTTTCCCGGATGTACGCGATGGCGTAAGCCGCCACGCCCCTGATGGAACATCGGTTCGCTGATATCCTCCGTCGGGATGGAGACGGATTCGCCATTCTCCACATCGGTCACCGAGCGCTTGTTGATGGCTTCGGAGATCGACTGCTTTATTTGCGCTTTATAACGGCGTAAAAATCGCTGGCGGTTAACCGTGCTTTTATTTTTACCGTTCAAACGCCGGTCAATGAACCAGGTCATAGTTCCCTCCCGCTGCGTATGCCAACGTTGCAACAGGCCGCGCACAGAGCGCGGCCTGTGCGTTGTTATGATGATTTACGTACACGCAGATACCATTCGCACAACAGGCGAACCTGTTTGCGGGTGTAGCCTTTCTCCATCATACGGTCGACAAAGTCGTCGTGCTTTTTCTGCTCGTCGGTAGAGGTTTTGGCGTTGAACGAAATCACCGGCAACAGCTCTTCAGTATTCGAGAACATTTTCTTCTCGATAACCGTGCGCAGTTTTTCGTAGCTGGTCCAGTTCGGGTTGCGTCCGTTGTTGTTAGCGCGGGCGCGCAGCACGAAGTTGACGATCTCATTACGGAAATCTTTCGGGTTGCTGATGCCGGCCGGTTTTTCAATTTTTTCCAGTTCCGCGTTCAGGGATTCACGGTCAAACAACTGGCCGGTATCCGGGTCGCGGTACTCCTGATCCTGGATCCAGAAATCCGCATAGGTGACATAACGATCGAAGATGTTCTGCCCATATTCGGAATAGGATTCGAGGTAAGCGGTCTGGATCTCTTTGCCGATAAACTCGGCGTATTTCGGGATCAGATAGCCTTTCAGGAACTCCAGGTAACGTTCAGCCAGCTCTTGCGGGAACTGCTCACGTTCAATTTGTTGTTCCAGTACGTAGAACAGATGCACCGGGTTGGCTGCCACTTCGACGTGGTCGAAGTTGAACACGCGCGAGAGGATCTTAAAGGCAAAACGTGTCGACAGGCCGTTCATCCCTTCATCAACACCGGCGTAATCGCGGTATTCCTGGTAGGACTTCGCTTTCGGATCGGTATCTTTCAGGCTTTCACCGTCGTAGACACGCATTTTCGAGTAGACACTGGAGTTTTCCGGCTCTTTCAGACGCGAAAGAATCGAGAAGCGGGCCAGCGTTTCGAGCGTTCCCGGTGCGCATGGCGCATGAGACAGCTCACTGTGGTTGAGCAGTTTTTCGTAAATTTTCATCTCTTCCGAGATGCGCAAGCAATAAGGCACTTTGACGATGTAAACACGGTCAAGGAACGCCTCATTGTTTTTGTTGTTACGAAACTGTACCCATTCGGATTCGTTCGAGTGGGCGAGGATGATGCCGTTAAACGGCAGGGCGGAGATGCCTTCTGTACCGTTGTAGTTGCCTTCCTGCGTGGCGGTCAGCAGGGGGTGGAGCACCTTGATAGGTGCTTTAAACATTTCGACGAATTCCATGATCCCCTGGTTTGCGCGGCACAGTGCGCCGGAGTAACCGTAGGCGTCTGGATCGTTTTGCGCGTGGTTTTCCAGTTTACGGATGTCCACTTTACCGACCAGCGCTGAAATGTCCTGGTTGTTCTCATCGCCTGGCTCTGTTTTGGCAATCGCGATCTGTTCCAGTATCGACGGCCAGACTTTCACCACGCGGAATTTGCTGATGTCGCCGCCAAATTCATGCAGACGTTTCGCCGCCCACGGCGACATGATCGTGCCGAGGTAACGGCGCGGGACGCTGTACTCTTTTTCAAGAATTTGCGCGTCTTCCTGCGGGTTAAACAGGCACAACGGGTGGTCGTTGACCGGGCTACGTTCGCCGTTGGCGCTCAGCACGTAAATCGGCACCCGCTGCATTAAGGATTTCAGGCGTTCGGCCAGTGACGATTTACCACCGCCCACCGGGCCGAGCAGGTAGAGGATCTGTTTCTTCTCTTCCAGACCCTGCGCGGCGTGTTTCAGGTACGAGACAATTTGCTCAATCGCCTCTTCCATTCCATAAAATTCCTCGAACGCGGGGTAGCGTCCGATAACCCGGTTCGAAAAGAGACGGGAAAGCCGTGGCTCCTGGGCAGTGTCTACCATCACAGGTTCCCCTATGGCCATCAGCAGCCTTTCAGCAGCATTCGCATAGGCGCTGCGATCTTGCTTACAGATGGCAAGAAACTCCTGCAGAGTGAACTCTTCGTCCTTGGCAGCTTCATAACGCTGGCGATAGTGATCGAATATATTCATGGCATGCCGTCCTTTCGTAATCTGTGGGAACAGTACAGCTATCAGTTTTTCCACTTTTAGCGTCGCAAACCAACGGGATAAAAATTATGCTCCGTCCTATTTGTTATGAGCGTGTATCCGGCTTTGATCAAGTTATCGTTGAAGAAGATTCCGATGGCTGAGGGGCTTTTTTTACCCCTTATTTAGGGTAAATATCTATTGAGTGTGATTTATACAGATTTTTTATATTAAATATGGGGTTTCTGTGTTGGAAAATGCCAACATTTTACATCAGTCGAATGTTGGTAAATTTTTACAGGATGTGCGGGATCGCAAGTATAGAAAAAGTGACGCCGTCATGGTCACTTCGCCGAAGCGGAACGATTATCGACAACAGAAGTACGCGAGCTGTGTTAAAGGATGATGACAACCAGGATTTACAGGGCGGGATTCGCCAGCAAAACGCAAGAAGCGGTGCCAGACGATAACGCCCGACACCGGAAAACGATTGGTTAGCTGCGATGCTCTTCAATGTACTGTGCTAAATCCGCCGGGGTTTTCAGCACGCTGGCGACTTCTGTCGGTGGGATCATGCAGCCGTAAACGTCCTGCACTTCCAGCACCATATCGACGGCGAGGATGGAGTCGAGAATATCGGACTCAATCAGCTCATCATGAAAGCCCACTTTGCGGGATAAAATTTTTTCAAACAGCGCGAGAATTTCTTGTTCCATGGTTTTTCCTGTCTATTCAGTTGCTGCGGGCATGGGTGTCCAGCAGTTTGCGGTCGATTTTGCCGTTAGGGTTCAGCGGCAAAGCCTCCTGGATAATGATTTGCGACGGCACCATGTACGGCGGCACCACCTGTGCAAGCGAATGTTTAATCGCCTCCGGCGCCAGATTGGTTACGCAAAACGCCGCGATACGCAGCACGCCGCCACCCGCTTTCATCAGCGGTAATACCACGGCTTCACGAATGCCGGACATTGCCAGCAGGCGGTTTTCAATCTCGTTGATTTCGATGCGGTAACCGTTGAGTTTGATCTGGCTGTCGTTGCGGCCCTGGCAGTAAATAAGCCCATCTTCGTAACCCAGGTCACCGGTCTTGTAGCCGCGCCAGCTTTCGCCATCGCGGTGCAGCAGTTTCGCCGCGTTCTCTTGTGGCAGGCCGAGATAGCCGCGCATCACGTTTTTGCCCCAAATAATCAGCTCCCCGTCGGCGGTAATCTCCATTCGGCTTTCCGGCATCATGGTGCCGACCGGCAGCAGATCGTTTTCGCTGGCGAGGATTTCGTCAGTGATTTCGACAACGGTGGTGGCGATTGTCGCTTCGGTCGGGCCGTAGGAGTTGAGAATTTTGGCCTGCGGGAAGCGGCGGCGCAGCTGTTTGACCAGCGCTTTGTTAAGTACTTCGCCGATAAATACAAACACGCTAAGCGCGGGTAAATAATCACTGTTGAATTGCGGTGAGAGCAACTTCTGGTAAGCGAAAGAGGGGGTGGAAACCCAGACTGAGACCGCGTTACTTTTCAGGCGTTCAAGCCAGTTTTCCGCGGCGATATCCTCTTTGGCATTCAGCACGATATGGCCGCCGGTCGCCAGGTTTGCCAGCAAGGGAATCAGGGAAAGGTCAAAGCTGAACACCGCGTGGTTCATCA
This sequence comes from Kosakonia pseudosacchari, assembly GCF_900184035.1. GTDB lineage: Bacteria > Pseudomonadota > Gammaproteobacteria > Enterobacterales > Enterobacteriaceae > Kosakonia > Kosakonia pseudosacchari. Next base: position 628,564 of record NZ_FXWP01000009.1, on the reverse strand, counting down.
GCACCGGGACTTCCGGCAAGGCAAAATCCTGACGCACCCACTGCATAAAGTGCCACACGCTTTCACGGCCGATCTGTACGCCTTTCGGTTTACCCGTGCTGCCAGAGGTAAACATGATATAGGCGAGATCTGGCTCCGCCAGCGGCTGGCCGGTTTCACCGGTCGGCACAAACTGCCGGATCGCGACATCGTAGTAATACGGCGCGCTGGCGAGCTGGCAAATCTCTTTCAGCCGCTCCTGTGGGTAGATGCAATCTACCGGAATGTAAGGAATATTATGCAGCAGGCAGCTATAGATGGCGACGGCGAATTCCGCCTGCTGGTGGCCGTATAACACCACGGGTGTCATGGCTTGTGGCTGACAGCGCTGATAGCGTTTGGCCCAGTCTGTCACCGCGACAGAAAGCTGTTGCCAGTTGAGTGCGTCGTCGCTGCCGCTTATCGCTAACTGATGCGGGCGGGCGGGATCGAGTAATGCCGCACGCAGGAAATCCTGCAGCGCCTGGAGGTCAGAGTGTAGGTTCATAGGGGTGACATTCCGCTAAAAATGTAAAGAGATGCCGCAGCGCTTGCCAGCGTTAACAGGCGTCCCAAAAAGAGAATGGTGGGATAGTGCAGCCAGCGGTTCAGCGTCGGGCTTCGTTTGGCTGACCACAGCAGCATGTTGTGTGCCACAGAAATAGCGCCAAACAGCGCGCCGCTAATCACATAGTGCCGTTCGAGCCCGTTCCATGCCCCCATACAAAACAGTGTGCAGAAAATACCGATATTCTGCGCCAGCGTTTTGTTCTGACGGAAAAAGTCGAGCTTCATTAAATTCATATAAATTGGCATAAACACCACATCACGCAGCCACTCTGAAAGGCTGATGTGGAAACGACGCCAGAAATCCTGCGGGTTTTTCGCCAGAATGGGCATATTAAAGTTTGCCGGAACATTCAGGCCAAACAGGCGAGCGGCACCAATAGCCATATTGCTGTAACCAGCGAAATCAAAATAGAGATAGGCGCTGTAGGCCAGCGACATCACCACACCCACACTGAATGTAAACGGGCGGTGGCTCCACTCCTGGATCACCAGGTTATCGATCAGCATGGCGAATAAAAATTTCTGCACGATGCCGGTAACAATTTGCTCTGTGGCAATGAGAAATTGCTCACGTGTGAGTGTAAATACGGGTTTATTAATATCCGTTATCCATGTCCGCCAGCGGTACATAGGGCCGGCCAGAATAATAAACGGCATAAACAGGTAACAGAAGTAGTGCAAAGCATTGTTGCCATCTTTTTTATTGCGATAGAGCAAAACATCGATGGCGCGGAAGGTCATAAAAGATAAGCCAATCATGCCCCAATGGTTATTCAGATGTAATTTCACCGCGAACAAAGGCACTAATGTTAAACTTACCGCTTGCCAGGTTTTTAACCAGCCTTTCTCTTTTAAGGTGACGAGAATATAAAAGCTGAAAAAAACCGCAACGGGAACGATATAGTCGCCCTGAAATATATATCCCCAGCCAAATGCCGCCAGCACGGAAAAAGCCGATAAATAAGTTAACCGATAGCGCAGCACGCGGTTAACCAGCGCAAACAACAACGCCGAGGAAAAGAGAAAAAAGAAAAAGGTTCCGGAGCTGTACATCATTCATTCCTCAGAACTTTTGGTATTCAAAGTGCACTTTTAAATTCATGCTTTCATCAACAGAGGACCACGCGATAACGGTGACCGCCAGTAAGAGATAAAGGAAAAACAGGCGAATAGCGTATTTCATCGTTTAAAGCTCTCAATAATAAAGCGGTCCATCGGTACCCATGCCAGATCGGTGGGATGCAGGCGATCCCAGTTCCAGCCATCCTGATAGGGCATGGAGTACATATCAAAATAGGGGATCTGGTTTTCTTTCAAAATGGCGGTGGTCTGCGTCACCGCAGGCTGCACAAGTTCAGGATTTTGCACCGCACGACGGTTTATCGCATCGATAATCACCACCACCTGAACGTGGCGCTCTTTAAGCAACGTGATCATGGCGCGAAAGGCTTTCAACTGCTCCGGCTCAACGGGCGAATCGTCCCAGACTTCTGGCTTTTCGCCGGGTTCATAAACCGTTTTGTCCATCCACAAGGTATCTGCGCTTTCCTGTCGCGCCTCGTTCAGTTCGCGGGCGTGGGCCAGTTCGTGTTCCCAGTTCGGCGTGATGTCGACAGCGGGTTGCACAGGCCAGGGCCGTGCAGGCGACGCTTCCACATCCAGCATCGCCAGCCAGTCGTTTTTAATCAGTGTGCAGAAATTCGCAAATTCGTAACTGATTTCTTGCCAGATATTATCCAGGTCCCAGCCAGAAATTTTCATTTGTTCAAAAGTTAAATGGCTGGTCTCTTTTTTATTGATATGGCGTAAGTAGTTGACCAGGAATGGGCGTGTTTGCTCATCCTGCATTAAAGGATTAAAAACCGGTGCCGGAAAATTATTCGCGAAAATAGCTGGAGGTACGCCGGTTGAATAAAAACTATCGGGTGCGAGCAGCAAAACGACTTTACTGTTTGCGTTAAGGTCATTCTTAAAGCGGGACAGCAGAAGAAAATGGGTGACGCTATCATCAAAGCTGTCGCCAAATGCGACGACATTACGATGTAAATCATTATTAAGGTAATTATATACAGCGTAAGGTTCATCTTCAGAGGTGGCGACTTCCGATGCGCCAATGAAAAAAATCGCATTCCCCTGCAGGGCATGAGAAATAGTGGCTATTTTTTCCGCCTGTTCTTTTGCCGTGCCGTCCATTGCTTTAATCAGCGGCTGGAATTTAAGCGGTGGATCAAAGCGGGTCACCAGCGGATGAATGCACAGGAACAGGACGGCAAGAAGCGCCATCAGGAAATGTAGGCAGAAAGTATTTTTGATTTTCATTATAAAATTAAAACTACGTGATCTTCATTTGTTTAAAATATGTTGTTTTTTAACGTGACAGAAGAATGGCTCTCTGTTTCCGCGACACTATATACCAGCCTTATGACAGATGATGAGCACTGCCGTGTAACGGTATGTACAGCGTGTCATTGATCACCAGAAATGTCCGAAGAGGGTAGATTAGCAGGGGGCGAAAGTATTTTTCCGTACCCGTTGCGGCTGGCTAACAGGCATACAGAATTTGCGATTTTTTGTAATGTTTAGGTAAAAAAATTTGGGTAGGCTGGCGCGGGCGGTTAAACTTCATGCGCCAATTATTTGACTACAGGAAAGAAAGGACTGTGACCAAAATCAAACTCGTGGCACTGGGCGTGCTGACCGCGTCCTGCGCTTTTGCAGCAAATGCAGAAAATACCTTTTCACTGGGCGCTGGCGTGGGCGTCCTTGAATCCCCGTATAAACAGTATGATAAGCGTGTCCTGCCGATTCCTGTTATCACCTATGAGAGTGATAATTTCTGGTTTCGCGGTTTAGGCGGCGGTTATTACCTGTGGAATGACCAGGCGGATAAACTCTCCATCACCGCGTTTTACTCTCCGTGGGAGTTCAAACCAAAAGACAGCGATAACCGTCAGCTGCGCCAGTTGGATCGCCGTAAAGGGACGATGATGGCGGGGCTTTCCTACGTCCACAATACTCCTGATTACGGTTTCCTGCGCACCACCCTTGCGGGCGATGTGCTGGATAACAGCAACGGCGTTATGTGGGACATCGGCTGGTTGTATAACTACAACAACGGTGCGCTGAGCGTCACGCCGGGCATTGGTGTTGAGTGGGCCAGCGATAACCTGAACAACTACTACTACGGTGTGTCGCGTTCCGAAGCGCGCCGCAGCGGCCTGAAGAGCTACGAACCGGATAATGGCTGGAGCCCCTATCTGGAGCTCTCGGTTAGCTATCGCCTGACGGACAGCTGGGCCGTGTACGGTGCCGGTCGTTACACCCATCTGTCGGATGAAATCAAGGACAGCCCGATGGTGGACAAATCCTGGAGCGGGCTGTTGTCCACCGGGGTGACGTACCGCTTCTGATTGTGCAGTTGAATAGTACGATCTGTGCAATAAAACAGGGCCACTGGCCCTGTTTTGCTTTACGGTGAAACGTTTAGCAGGAGGAGTATATGGCAGACAAAAAAGTCGTTTTTGCAGGCCAGGTTTCGCAGCCCGCCATTGGCCAGGGCACCTGGTACATGGGTGAAAATACGCGGCTGCGTCAGAAAGAAGTGGATGCGCTGCGCGCGGGTATCGATCTGGGATTAACGGTGATTGATACGGCGGAAATGTACGCCGATGGCGGAGCGGAAGAGGTGGTCGGCGAAGCCTTACAGGGCGGTTTGCGTGATAAGGTATTTCTGGTATCCAAAGTGTATCCGTGGAATGCCGGTGGCAAGAAAGCCATTGCTGCCTGCGAAGCCAGCCTGCGGCGTCTGAAAACAGAGGTTCTCGATCTCTATCTGCTGCACTGGCGCGGTAACTACTCCCTCGCTGAAACCGTCGAGGTGATGGAAACGCTGATCGCGCAGGGCAAAATACGCCGCTGGGGCGTTTCAAATCTGGATTACAGTGATATGCAGGAGCTGATGCGCGTGCGCGGCGGTGATGCCTGTGCGGCAAATCAGGTGTTGTATCATCTTGGTTCGCGCGGCATTGAATATGATCTGCTGCCGTGGTGTCAGCAACAGGCAATGCCCGTAATGGCGTATTGTCCGCTGGCTCAGGCTGGCCGTCTGCGCGATGGTTTACTGGAAAACAGTACGGTGCGCGAGATTGCCGCGGTACATGGTGTGAGCGCTGCGCAAATTTTACTGGCATGGGTGATTAGCCATCAGGGCGTGATAGCCATTCCTAAAGCGTCCAGCGTGGCGCATGTGCAGGAAAATGCGGCGGCATTGAATATTACGTTAAGCCACGATGAGTTAGCGCGGCTGGATAACGCTTTCCCGGCTCCGGGCCGTAAAACGCCGCTCGACGTGGTGTAACAGAAATAATAACCCTCTCCTGTCAGGAGAGGGTTGGCAGGATCAGCGTTTAACGACGCGGATAGTCTGCGCCAGGCGGGAAGGCTTCTCTTCTGTGGTTTTCTGCGGCACGGTCGCGTTAACCGATTCCACGCAGACAAATGTTTTGTACCCGTCATCCGGCATGTCAGCCATGCTGACGGAGAGCGCCGGGCCGGGGTTCCACGCCACAACATTCGCGTTATGGCTGTGGATGACTTCAATGGTGCGGTTAAGCGCGCTGTCGTGGATCAGGCTGCAGGCTTCAGCATTCAGATAGACGCGGTCGGTACGATCCGGGAATGTTTGCACACCGTCGGCCAGCACATCTTCTTTCGCATCGTTCACTTTGTCGATGAAACGATCGCCAAGACCACTCACTTTTACCGCCGCGATATCACCGACGTTGAAATAGGTGTGCAGCGCCGAGGTGGTTTCAAACTCACCGTGGGCTTCCAGCTCCATTTCGCAGGTCGCGCCCAGTTTGTAACGGGCATACACCGTAAAGTCGTGCGGCCAGAATTTACGCGAGGCATCGCTGCTCTGCAGTTCAAAAGTCAGCACGACGCCGCTGGCGTCTTCGTTATGCGCTTTCAGCGCCCACGGCAGATTGCGCGCAAAACCATGCGCTGGCAGGCCTTGTTGTTTTGCCGGGCCGAACCACGGCCAGCAAACCGGCACGCCGCCGCGCAGTGCGACACCATTTTTAAACGGCGTGTTGCCGCTCAGCCACAGGACTTCTTTTTCACCCTGCGGTTTCCAGGAGAGCAGATGTGCGCCCTGTAAGGCGAATGAACCTTTAACCTGCGGATGGTCGACGACGATGACGTCCAGCTCGTCCATTTTGCGCAGGGAGAGAGTAGGGGTAATTTGTTCGACTACCGGAAGTGCAAAAATTTTATTAATCATTAACGCAATCCTCTGTCTTCAAAACAAAAAAAGAGCGACCGAAGTCGCTCTTTCAGATCAGGTTCTCATCTCAACTTATTTGGAGATGTGAGCGATCAGATCCAGAACTTTGTTGGAATAACCGGTTTCGTTGTCGTACCAGGAAACCAGTTTCACGAAGTTGTCGTTCAGGGCGATACCGGCTTTAGCATCGAACACGGAAGTGCAAACTTCACCGTTGAAATCGGTAGAAACTACGTCGTCTTCGGTGTAACCCAGAACGCCTTTCATCGGGCCTTCAGAAGCGGCTTTGATGGCTTTCTTGATTTCTTCGTAGGACGCTGCTTTTTCCAGACGAACGGTCAGGTCAACAACAGATACGTTCGGAGTCGGAACGCGGAACGCCATACCAGTCAGTTTGCCGTTCAGTTCCGGCAGTACTTTACCTACAGCTTTAGCAGCACCGGTAGAGGACGGGATGATGTTCTGGGATGCGCCGCGGCCGCCACGCCAGTCTTTGTGAGACGGGCCATCAACGGTTTTCTGCGTTGCGGTGGTCGCGTGAACAGTGGTCATCAGACCTTCGATGATGCCGAAGTTGTCGTTGATAACTTTTGCCAGCGGAGCCAGGCAGTTAGTGGTGCAGGAAGCGTTGGAAACGATGTCCTGGCCGGCATATTTGTCGAAGTTAGCGCCACGTACGAACATCGGGGTGTTGTCTTTGGACGGGCCAGTCAGAACAACTTTTTTCGCGCCAGCGGTGATGTGTTTACGCGCGGTTTCGTCGGTCAGGAAGATACCGGTAGCTTCAGCAACGACGTCAACGCCGATTTCGTTCCATTTCAGGTTAGCCGGGTCTTTCTCAGCAGTAACACGGATGGTTTTGCCGTTAACAACCAGGTGGCCGTCTTTCACTTCTACGGTACCGTTGAAACGACCGTGAGTGGAGTCATACTTCAGCATGTACGCCATGTATTCAGCGTCCAACAGATCGTTGATACCAACGATTTCGATGTCAGAACGTTCCTGAGCAGCACGGAAAACAATGCGACCGATACGGCCAAAACCGTTGATACCTACTTTGATAGTCATATATTCCACCAGCTATTTGTTAGTGAATAAAAGGTTGGCTGTAAAATTACAAAAACCTTACGCAGCGTCAAGCGGAATCGTGTCAATCATTGCGACAAATCAATCCTCCGCATAACCTTTGTTCGACTGACTCGCCTCACTCTTCCTTTGAGCATGCTCCCCATATAGGGGCGCCGCCCGGAATTTTAAAGGTCGGACAGGATAAAAATGTGAGATTAATCACAATTCACCGGCTGCTTTACCGCAACAAATAAGTTTAGAACAAAAGTTAACGCCGCAGTGTTAATGTTTTGTTAGAATCAGGCTGAAAAGTTGTCGAGTTTTTACCGTGAGGCGTGAGCAAATGGCGCATAATTCTTCTGAAGACGACCTGAAAAAAACACTGACTGAAATGCAGTTTTACGTGACGCAGAACCACGGCACTGAGCCGCCGTTCACCGGGCGTTTTCTGCATAACAAACGCGACGGGGTTTATCACTGTCTGGTGTGTGACGCCGCGCTGTTCAATTCACAAACGAAATATGATTCTGGCTGCGGCTGGCCAAGTTTCTTTGAGCCGGTGAGCGAAGACGCTATCCGCTATATCAACGATTATTCCCATGGCATGCAGCGTGTGGAAATCCGCTGTGGAAAATGTGATGCGCACCTGGGACACGTCTTTCCGGATGGTCCGCAACCGACCGGCGAACGCTATTGCGTCAACTCTGCTTCCCTGAGTTTTACGGATGACGAAAACGGCGAACGATCTCAGGGTTGAAAAAACGATTCAGCAATTATTCCACGGAGTTTTCAAGATGAATCTTGATCAAATCGTTAACAGCATGACGCCGGAGATTTACCTGCGCCTGGTAACGGCCGTTGAGTTAGGTAAATGGCCGGATGGCGTTGCGCTGACAGCAGAGCAAAAAGAGAACAGCCTGCAACTGGTGATGCTGTGGCAGGCGCGCAATAACACGCAGGCGCAGCACATGACCATTGACACCAACGGCCAGATGGTGATGAAAAGTAAGCAGCAATTAAAAGAGGATTTTGGCATTTCGCCAAAGCCGATCGCGACATTTAAATCGTAAGTCGCCATGCCGGAGGCGCAACGCCATCCGGCAGGGGCATCATCAGGCGTGCGTTTCCTGCCAGTCCGCGAGCGTATAGAGCGTCGCGCCAGCCGCTGACATCTCCATAAACGCCTGCGTGCTGTCCTGCGGATTCAGGTTCACGCCACGGCAACCATCGGTAATGACATTCACCTCGTATCCAAGTTGTAGCGCATCCAGCACGGTAAATTTCACGCAGTAATCGGTGGCTAAACCGAGAATTACCAGTTCGCGGATGCCGTGCTGCTGCAACCATTTGTGCAGGGCGGTTTCCTGACGATGGCCGTTATCGAAAAACGCGCTGTAACTGTCAATCAGCGGGTTTTCCCCTTTGTAAAACACCGCGTCAATGGCTTTCTGGTTTAGCAACGGATGTAGCGCCGCGCCCTCGCTGTTTTGTACACAGTGATCGGGCCAAAACGTTTGGGCTAACCCCGCCAGTTCGCCAGTCGTGAACGGCGCGACGTGGTGCTGACTGGCGAAACTACTATGTCCGGCCGGGTGCCAGTCCTGGCTTGCCACGATGGAATTGCCGCGTGTTTTACACCACGTAATCATGGCGTTAGCAACATCAACTGTGCTGTCACCTTCCGCCACAGCCAGCGCGCCGCCAGCGCAGAAATCATTCTGAATATCGACCAGCAGCAGTGCGCGTTGCATCATACCAGCCTCCTCATTCATCCGGCGTCAGTTCACCGCGCAGGTTTTGTGTCATGGCGGTGCGAATGGAATCAGCGTCCAGATCCTGGCTTAACAGGTAGTGAAGTTTTGTCAGCGTCGCTTCCACGGTCATGTCTGCGCCGCCAATCACGCCAGCGTGGGCAAGGGCATTGCCGGTGGCGTAGCCACCCATGTTGACTTTGCCGGACATACATTGTGTCAGGTTGACGACCACAATGCCGCGCGCGCTGGCTTCCTGTAACTCTTTCAGAAACTCACCGTTTTGCGGCGCATTACCCACGCCGTAAGAACGCAGTATCAGCGCTTTTACCGGCTGGCGCAGGAAGTTGCGCACCACATCGGCGGAAATGCCGGGATAAATCGTCACCACGCCAATCGGCTGCGGAGTGATCGGGTGGACAACCAGCTCTCCCGTGGTATGCGGCGCGGGCGGCGTGCCCAGACGGCGAATATGGATACCCGCTTCGAGTAGTGGTGCAAGGTTAGGCGAAGCGAACGCGTCGAAACCATCGGCATGCGCCTTGGTGGTACGGTTGCCACGATACAGACGGTTATTGAAGAACAGCGTCACTTCGTTAATCGGGAAATTTGCCGCCACATATAAGGCATTCAGCAGGTTGATCTGCCCGTCAGAACGCAGTTCGGCGAGAGGAATTTGTGACCCTGTCACAATTACCGGTTTGCCTAAGTTTTCCAGCATAAACGACAGCGCCGACGCGGTGTAAGCCATCGTGTCTGTTCCGTGCAGAATGACAAAACCATCGTAATCGTCATAGTGAGCTTTTACATCATCTGCAATATGTTGCCAGTCTTCCGGCGTCATATCGGACGAATCCATCAGCGGCTCATATTCATGGATGGTGAAATCGGGCATTTCCGGGCGATGAAACTCCGGCATCAGCGCCAGTTGACGTTGCAGGTGACCGGAAACCGGCACATAGCCGTGTTCTGAGCGTTGCATACCGATAGTACCGCCCGTGTAGGCAACGTAAATGGATTTTTTTTGCATAGTTATATTCTGGCTTCATCAAAAAAATCCCCTCCGGTGGAGGGGACGAGGTCAGGTGATTTTAGCGGATATTGGCGCAGTTCAGACAGAGTGCATAACGATTTTGTGGATCGTTAAACACCGCCAGTTTGTCGGTTTCAGCTTTCATCTCCAGCGCAGCGCTTGCCAGCGGCGCGGGCAGATAGGCCTGCAGTGCTTTTGGCAGCATGGCGCTTACCGAACCGGACATGCTATCCATTACCCGATCAAAGAAACTCGGCTCTTCCTCGTAGTAATCGATATGCCACTGTTTCAGTTTCGCAAGCTCAGCCGCTTTCGCCAGCGCGTCGTCGAAATCGCCCAACGCATCGACCAGACCGTTGTTTTTCGCATCCAGGCCTGTCCAGACGTGGCCCTGCGCGATTTTATCGACCTGCTCAGGTGTGCTGTTGCGCGACTGCGCCACCAGCGTGATAAAGCGTTTGTAGCCATTTTCAATGCTCAACTGCATCATCTGCGAAACTTCGTCCGGCAACGCTTTGGTCATGCTGACATCTGCCAGCGGCGAGGTTGCTACGCCATCAGTATGCACACCGATGCTGTCGAGGCTGTTTTCCAGCGTGTTAATAACCCCGAAGATACCAATCGACCCGGTCAGCGTGCTGGCACTGGCGACAATGTAGTTCGCCGGTGTCGAGATCCAGTAACCGCCGGAGGCCGCCATGCCGCCCATTGAAACCACTACCGGCTTACCTGCCGCGCGGGCAGCCGCCAGTTCTGAGCGGATAACTTCCGATGCGCTAACGCTGCCGCCAGGGCTGTTAACACGCAGCACAATGGCTTTCACTTTCGGATCCAGGCGTGCGTCGCGGATCTGCGCGGCCGTCGTATCGCCGCCGACGTTCCCCGGCGTCTCTTCACCGTCCATGATCGCGCCGTTAGCGAAAATCACTGCCACGGTATCGCCCACATCGCTTGGTTTTTTCGCCTGGTAATCGTACATGCTGACCGCGCGGAAGTTCTTATCCTCCGTGCTCCAGCCAAACTGTTTAACCATCGCTTTTTCCGCATCGGTGGCGGAACCCAGCTCATCAACCAGCTTGTTATCCAGCGCGTATTTCGCTGTGTCGCCATCCACTTTACGCAGACCATCCAGCATCGCTTGTGCGCCAGGGAAGACCTGCTGCGCGGTGATTTGGCGGTTAGCGGCAACGGTGTTGAGGTAGTTCTGCCACAACTCGTTAATCCAGCGGCTATCCGCGTCACGTGCTGCCGGGGACATATCGTCGCGAATAAACGGCTCAACGGCGGATTTATAGGTCCCGACGCGGAATACATGGGTGGTGACTTTTAGCTTATCAAGCAGCGATTTGTAGTAGAGACCGTTGGTGGCAAAGCCGTGCAGATCAACCACGCCCTGCGGCGACAGCCAGATCTTATTGGCGAAGCTGGCAAGGTAATACTGGCCCTGACTGTAGTTATCGCCCACGGCATAAACCGGCTTGCCGCTGTCGCGGAACTCACGCAGCGCTTTGCCGATATACTGCATCGACGATTGATCGGCGCCGGCAAAATTTTTCAGATCCATCACAATCCCGGTGATATTCCGGTCATGCTGTGCCTGGCGAATGGTGTCGACGATGTCAAAGAGCGAGTTTTCCTGAAGACGATCCGAACTGGCACCAAACAACTGGCGACCCAGCGCGCCAAGGCGGCTACTGGCAGAGGTTTTGTCCACCACCACGCCCGAAATATCCAGCAGCAATGCGCCCCGGCCGTTGCTGCTGGTTTTGCTATCGCTCATTTGCATCCACACGCCTGCGACAACCAGCACCAACAAAATAAAGAAAAGATTCAGCACCAGCTTGCGGATAAAATTCAGCAATCGCCAGCTCCACTTGAAAAAACCGGCAATAATTCGCCAAAGGGTTCGCATGTATTCTCCCTGGTAGTTAACGACCACCGCTGCCCGAGCGGCAAAGTGTGGTTATCCTAATTACCCCGCCGCCAGTTGTCAGCAGGAATCGCCTCCGGCGCTGTAACAATTTCTACGCTCGTGTTAATTTTGTGAACAAATTTCAATACGGGAGTTTAACTAATGGACGCACTTGAGCTGCTCGTCAATCGTCGTAGCGCATCCCGGCTGGCAGAACCGGCCCCGGCAGGTGAACAACTGGATAACATTTTACATGCGGGGATGCGCGCGCCGGATCACGGTACGCTTCAGCCCTGGCATTTTTTTGTCATCGAAGGGGAAGGGCGCGAACGTTTCAGTCAGACGCTGGAGCAGGCCGCGATTGCTGCAGGCCAGGATGAAAAAGGTATCGAAAAAGCGCGTACATCGCCTTTTCGTGCGCCGTTGATCATCTCGGTGGTGGCGAAATGCGAAGTTCACCACAAAGTCCCGCAGTGGGAACAGTTGCTTTCTGCCGGCTGCGCGGTTATGGCAATGCAGATGGCGGCACTGGCGCAGGGGTTTAACGGCATCTGGCGCACCGGCCCGCTGACCGACAGCCCGGTGGTTCGCCAGGCGTTTGCCTGCCGCGAACAGGATAAAATCGTCGGTTTTCTGTATCTCGGCACACCGCAACTGAAAGCCTCGACCACGGTCACCGTACCGGATACCACGCCGTTCGTGACACGTTTCTAAGCGTCACCTGCTATCTGACGGCTGCGACAACTCTGCCGCAGCCGCTTTCTGTTAAAGCCCAGTCCGCTTTCGCCGATAAAAACGCGAAGGGATCAGCGTGAAAGTCCGCCCGTCAGGGCGCGCAATTTATTTATGCTGGGCGGCAAACTCGTCTTTGGCTTTCTGCAACTGTTGCTGGAACGCCGGATTGGTATGCAAAGTGGCAACGACAGCGGAGCCGACAATGCGCGCGGCGTCCACATCACTTTGCCAGTGGTAGCCACAGATCACCCGGCTTTGCCCCAGGTCATATCCGCGTTTGAGGATCTGATCCTGGCGCTGTGGGTTAATCTCAGCCAGCACCAGTGCGGTCGCCCAGCCGATAGAGGTGTGACCGGACGGATATGAGCCGTTTTTCGCCAGCGAATCCTGCTCTTTGGTGTTGCAGGTTGGCACGCCATAAAAAGCAAACGGGCGGATACGCATATATTTTTGCTTCGCGCCGCGCGTGGCAAGATCGCCCGCATCTTCGATCATATTGGTCAACAGCTTATGCAGCTGCGGGGAGTCTTTCTCGGTGATCGGTGAGCCAAATGCGCTGGAGAAGGCGTTTGCCACGCCGCCGCTGCTCAGGTTTGCGTCTTCCGCTGCCTGTTTGCCGCGCTCGGTGTTACGCAGTAAGCGGCCCTGCTCGTACATTGCCTGATCGTTTAAAAACGCGATGCTACCGACTTCCGGCGGCGGTGGTAACAGCGCCAGGCTATCAATGGCCTGCGCATTTTTCAGGTAATAAAGATCAGGTTTGGTGGTGGCGTCATTCCCGGATGGAACCAGAGCAAAAGCGCTGGTAGAGAGCAAACTAGCAAGACAAAACGCGATGATATTTTTTTTCATGAGCGGTTCCTTTATGTAAAAAAGCGTCTGTAGCCCTCAGTGGCTGCTGTCATATTTCTGTCATAAAATGCCAAAAAGAACATTGCGGTGACTCGCAAAATGGCCGATGTAGTTATTGAGATGATGTTTGCGAGCAAAAAATCATCGCAGGTTATGTCTGTTTCGTTTGCTTAATGAGCAATAACGCGCGAATTCAGATTGCCAGACTTACCAGCTCAGCATTTGGGCGCTACCATAGCGCGATTGCAATGACAGGAGATGTCCATGAGCGAGCAAGCCATTCGTTTAACGCAATACAGCCACGGAGCCGGTTGCGGTTGTAAAATTTCCCCCAAAGTGCTGGATACCATTCTGCATAGCGAGCAGGCGAAGTTTCTCGACCCGAACCTGCTTGTCGGCAACGAAACGCGTGATGACGCCGCCGTTTACGATTTGGGTAACGGCACCTGCATTATCAGCACCACTGACTTCTTTATGCCGATTGTCGATAACCCCTTCGACTTTGGCCGCATTGCCGCGACCAACGCCATTAGCGACGTTTTCGCGATGGGCGGCAAACCGATTATGGCGATTGCCATCCTGGGCTGGCCGCTCGACAAACTGGCGCCGGAAATTGCGCGCGAGGTGATCGACGGTGGGCGTTTTGCCTGCCAGCAGGCGGGGATTGCCCTGGCGGGTGGTCACTCAATTGATGCGCCGGAGCCGATTTTTGGCCTTGCCGTAACCGGTGTGGTACCAACCGAACGCGTGAAGAAAAACAGCACCGCCCAGGCGGGCTGCAAACTGTACCTTACCAAGCCGCTGGGCATTGGCGTGTTGACCACAGCGGAGAAAAAATCGCTGCTCAAACCGGAACACGTTGGTCTGGCAACAGAAGTGATGTGCCGCATGAACCTTGCCGGTGCCGCTTTTGCCGGGATCGACGGCGTAAAAGCGATGACCGATGTCACCGGCTTTGGCCTGCTCGGCCACCTGAGTGAAATGTGTCAGGGCGCTGGCGTGCAGGCACAAGTCTGGTATCAGGATGTGCCGAAATTGCCGGGCGTTGAAGAGTACATTGCGCAGGGCGCAGTGCCGGGCGGTACGCAGCGTAACTTCGCCAGCTATGGTCATCTGATGGGCGAGATGCCAACGGCGGTGCGCGATTTGCTGTGCGATCCGCAAACGTCCGGTGGCTTGCTGCTGGCGGTAGCGCCGGGTTCGGAAGAGGAAGTCAAAGCGACGGCGGCGGAATACGGTATTCAACTGAGCGCGATTGGTGAGCTGGTCAGCGCACGCGGCGGTCGACCAATGATCGAGATCCGTTAATCCTATGCGGTTATTTATTGCCGAAAAGCCCAGTCTGGCGCGTGCCATTGCCGATGTGCTGCCGAAGCCGCATCGCAAAGGCGACGGCTATATTGAGTGCGGTAATGGTCAGGTGGTGACCTGGTGCATTGGTCACCTGCTTGAGCAGGCGCAGCCGGACGCTTATGACAGCCGCTATGCGCGCTGGAATCTGGCCGATCTTCCGATCGTGCCGGAAAAGTGGCAGTTGCAGCCGCGCCCGTCGGTGCTCAAGCAAATCAATGTCATCAAACGCCTGCTCGCCGATGCCGAACAGGTGGTGCACGCTGGTGACCCGGATCGTGAAGGGCAGTTACTGGTGGATGAAGTGATTGATTACCTGCAACTGCCAGCAGAAAAACGCCAGCAGGTGCAGCGTTGCCTGATTAACGATCTCAATCCGCAGGCCGTAGAGCGGGCGATTGAGCGTCTGCGGGCAAATAGCGAATTTATTCCGCTGTGCGTGTCGGCGCTGGCGCGTGCCCGCGCCGACTGGCTCTATGGTATCAATATGACCCGCGCTTATACGCTGCTGGGGCGCAACGCCGGTTATCAGGGCGTGCTCTCTGTCGGGCGCGTGCAAACGCCGGTGCTCGGGCTGGTGGTGCGTCGCGACGAAGAGATTGAAAACTTCGTGGCGAAAGATTTCTTTGAGGTGAAAGCGCATATCGTCACGCCTGCCGGAGAACGCTTTACCGCCCTGTGGCAGCCGAGCGAGGCGTGTGAACCTTATCAGGACGATGAAGGGCGCTTGTTACATCGTCCGCTGGCGGAGCATGTGGTGAGCCGCATTAGCGGTCAACCCGCGCTGGTAACGGCCTATAACGATAAACGGGAATCAGAACCCGCACCGCTGCCGTTTTCGCTTTCTGCGTTGCAGATCGAAGCGGCAAAGCGCTATGGGCTCAGTGCGCAGAACGTGCTTGATATTTGCCAGAAACTCTACGAAACCCACAAACTTATTACCTATCCGCGTTCCGATTGCCGCTACTTACCGGAAGAGCACTTCGCCGGGCGACACGCGGTGATGAACGCAATTGGCGCGCATGCCCCGGATCTGTTGCCGCAGCCGGTTGTGAACCCGGAGACGCGCAACCGCTGCTGGGACGATAAGAAAGTTGATGCGCACCATGCGATCATTCCGACGGCCCGCGCCTCGAAGGTCAATCTCAGCGATAACGAAGCCAACGTTTATAACCTGATCGCTCGCCAGTATCTGATGCAGTTCTGCCCGGATGCGGTGTTCCGCAAATGCCAGATCGATCTTGATATCGCCAACGGCAAGTTTATCGCCAAAGCGCGTTTTCTGGCGGAGGCCGGATGGCGCACGCTGCTTGGTTCGAAAGAGCGCGATGAAGAGAACGACGGCACGCCGTTGCCGGTGGTGGCAAAAGGCGACGAATTGCTGTGCGAAAAAGGCGAAGTGGTCGCGCGCCAGACTCAGCCGCCACGCCACTTTACCGATGCCACCTTGCTGTCGGCGATGACCGGGATTGCGCGGTTCGTGCAGGACAAAGAACTGAAAAAAATTCTGCGTGCTACCGATGGTCTGGGCACCGAGGCGACGCGCGCGGGGATTATTGAACTGCTCTTTAAGCGCTGTTTTTTGGTGAAGAAAGGACGCTACATCCATTCGACCGAACCGGGCCGGGCGTTGATCCACTCGCTGCCGGAGATGGCGGCGCGGCCGGACATGACCGCGCACTGGGAGTCGGTACTGACGCAAATCAGTGAGAAAGAGTGCCGCTATCAGGACTTTATGCAGCCGCTGGTTGGTACGCTGCACGAGCTGATTCACCAGGCGCGCAACACGCCGGTGCGTCAGTTCCGTGGGCTGGTGGCACCGGGCGGCGAGAAGAAAAAACCGTTTGCCAAAGGCCGGGGGAAAAAACGCCCGCCAGCTGCAGAGGCGGGCGGTGACGCGGCGTCTCCGGCCGGATAACACCTTTTCTCTGTTACCCGGCCTGCCTATCAAATCACGCCTTGTGCCAGCATCGCGTCGGCGACTTTCACGAAGCCCGCGATGTTGGCACCGCGCACATAGTGCGTCTGTTTGCCTTCACCGCCGTACTCAACGCAAGCCTGGTGAATATCCAGCATGATGTGATGCAAACGCGCATCCACTTTTTCCGCTTTCCAGCCCATGCGCGCGGCATTCTGCGCCATCTCCAGACCAGAGGTGGCCACCCCGCCAGCATTCGCGGCTTTACCCGGTGCGAACAGCACGCCCGCCCCGAGAAACAGTTCAGTGGCATCAATGGTGGTGGGCATATTTGCGCCTTCCGCCACCGCTTTTACGCCGTTGGCAATCAATACGCGCGCCGCGTCGCTATCCAGCTCATTTTGCGTGGCACACGGCAGCGCGATATCGACCGGCACGGACCACGGCTGCTTGCCTTCGAGGTACGTCAGACCAAATTCACGCGCGTAATCTGCGATGCGGCCATCACGGCTGGCTTTGATCTCGCACAGGCGGGCCAGTTTTTCACGGTCAAAACCGGCTTCATCTACCACCGTACCGGCAGAATCCGACGCGGTAATCACCCGTGCACCGAAGGCCATCGCTTTTTCAATAGCGTACTGTGCCACGTTGCCGGAGCCGGAAACCGCCACGCGCATCCCTTCAAAGCTAAGACCGTGACGCTTGAGCATCGCCTCGGTGAAATAGACCAGGCCGTAACCGGTCGCTTCCGGGCGGATCAGACTGCCGCCAAACGACAGCCCCTTACCGGTAAACACGCAGGCGGTATTGTTAGAGAGCTTTTTCATCATCCCGGCCATAAAACCGACTTCGCGAGCGCCGACGCCAATATCCCCGGCGGGCACATCGGTATCCGCGCCAAGATGGCGATACAGTTCGCTCATCAGAGCCTGGCAGAAGCGCATCACTTCGCCATCGCTTTTGCCTTTGGGATCGAAATCACTGCCGCCTTTGCCGCCGCCCATCGGCAGGGTAGTGAGCGCATTTTTGAACGTTTGTTCGAAGCCGAGGAACTTGAGGATCGACAGATTCACCGACGGGTGAAAACGCATACCGCCTTTGTAGGGACCAATGGCCGAACTGAACTGTACACGCCACGCGCGGTTAACCTGCACCTGATTGCGATCATCAACCCAGGCGACGCGAAACTGAATCACGCGCTCCGGTTCAACGAGGCGTTCGAGTAAAGACATCTGGCGATAACGCGGGTGAGCTTCAAGAAAGGGCCAGAGGGTAGTCATCACTTCACGAACGGCCTGGGAGAACTCCGGCTGGTGCGGGTCGCGCTGTTCGACATACTGGAGAAATGATGCAAGAGAGTGCGTCTGATCCATAGATATAAGAGTCTCTTATTGTTGTGGTGAATTTGTTGTGATGGTGGCGCGCAAAAAGCAGGCACTTTTGGACTATAACATTCGCAAGGCTGCATGCCGCAAGGGAAAAATCCGCACACCAGGCAAATTAATAATTGGCAATCTGTCATAACTAAAAACGATGATCGACGAAATTAAAGTCCTGACGCAGAGATCCGTTATAGTAATGAGTGGCGTCAATCAGAAAGGACAAGTTATGACCCGAATTAAGTGGATAGCAGCTGCGTTACTGCTCGCTGCCTCAACCAGCGCGCTGGCTGAACGTTTACCGTCGCCGGGGATTGAGGTGAATGTGCCGCCGGAAGTGTTCAGCTCCGGTGGGCAGACGCAGACCACGCAGCCTTGCATGCAATGCTGCGTATACGGTAATCAAAACTACAGCGAAGGGGCGGTTATCAAAACCGAGGGCGTGTTATTACAATGCCAGCGCGATGAGAAAGTCATTTCCACTAACCCGCTGGTGTGGCGGCGCGTGAAGCCATAAACGCTTCCAGCAGGGGAATATCCGCCGGAGCCAGCGGCAGTTTCAGTGCTTCGGCGGGTAAGCACCACCGCAAATCCCGGTGATAGTGGCGTACTGGTTCGCCGTTGAAATTCTCCACGTGCCAGGCGTGCAAATGAATCAGCCGCCCGGAAACCTCCCGCTGATGGCTGGCAATATAGCGCGCAGGCTCGGCGTCAATACCCAACTCTTCGCGCAACTCGCGCTTTAGCGCCTGTGGTTGTGTTTCCCCGGCTTCTACCTTGCCACCGGCAAATTCCCACAGACCGGCCTGATCGGCATGGTCGGGGCGCTGCGCCAGTAAAATTTTGCCGTCGCGCTCAATAATAGCGGCCACGACATCCAGGGTTTTTAAAAGAGTCATTACGGCGTTCCGTTTGAGTGCTGGCTCCATTCGAACCAGCCGCCATCATACACGGCGATATCCGCCCAGCCGAGTGCGCGGGCTATAAAAAAAGCAAACGCGGCGCGCCAGCCGGTGCCGCAGTAAAAAATCACCGGCTTATCGCCAGTGATGTGCTGTTGTTGCCAGAGCGCGGCGATCTCTGACGGGTTTCGCACCGTGCCGTCCGGGTGGTGAAAGTTGGTAATAAACTGGCTGTCGCCCGCGGCCTGCCCCCAGCGGGCGCCGGGGATATCACCAGCCGCGGCGATATAGTCGTAGCCGCTTGTCTGACCGCTAAACTCAGGCCAACTGCGGATACTAACCAGCAACGTACCGGGCTGCGCTAAACGCTTTTGGGTTTGCGCCATAGTGAGCAGTAGCTGAGGTTGTGCCGGGACACTCACGCCGAAATCCGATGACGGGGTTATGCCCGCCGCTGCACCGGTTTGCCAGGCTAAACCGGCTCGCAGCCAGCTCTGCCAGCCGCCATCCAGTAAGCGAACATCCCTGATCCCGGCGTATAACAAAATATGCGCCATCCGCTCCGCCGCATAATTGCTCCGGCCGTAAAGAATGACGGTAATATCGGCGCGCAGGCCATGCCTGAGCAGCACCTGACGTAATTGTGCTGGCTTGAGCACATT
This sequence comes from Kosakonia pseudosacchari, assembly GCF_900184035.1. Lineage (GTDB taxonomy): Bacteria > Pseudomonadota > Gammaproteobacteria > Enterobacterales > Enterobacteriaceae > Kosakonia > Kosakonia pseudosacchari. The sequence goes on along the minus strand of NZ_FXWP01000009.1, from coordinate 609,127 downwards.
CCACAGCGGCGGGCTTTCTACTTCGCGGGTGTCGATATAATCCGCGCCGGGAATATGCCCGGCGCGATAGCGGTGTTCAGCGTCGAAGCCCACCTCCAGCAGCCGCCACTCGCCCTGCGGGCCAGCGGTGATCGGGCGGTGTTGTAGCAGATCCGCCAGCCACGTTGCACAAACCCACGGAGAACGCGCGGGCGTCATCGGTCAGACCTTAAATTTTGCCCACACGGGTGCGTGGTCGGACGGTTTTTCCATGCTGCGGATGTCGTAATCAATACCCGTTTCAATGCAGCGTTCTGCCAGCGGTTGGCTTGCCAGCAGCAGATCGATACGCAGGCCGCGGTTATCGTCGAAGCCTTTCGAGCGGTAATCAAACCATGAGAAGCGATCCTGCGTTTCCGGGTTGGCTTCGCGGAAGGTATCCACCAGCCCCCAGCCTTTCAGTCGCTCCATCCATTCGCGCTCTTCCGGCAGGAAGGAGCATTTACCGGTGCGCAGCCAGCGTTTGCGGTTCTCTTCGCCAATACCGATATCGAGATCTGTCGGGCTGATATTCATATCGCCCATGATCAACACCGGTTTTGTTTTATCGAGTTCCGTGTCCAGATAGGTTTGCAAATCCTGGTAGAACTTCTCTTTCGCCGGGAATTTCAGCGGGTGGTCGCGGCTTTCGCCCTGCGGGAAATAGCCATTAATCACCGTGATATCGCCGATAGGCGAGGGGATCTCCGCCATGATAATGCGGCGCTGCGCTTCTTCCCCGTCGTTCGGCCAGCCGCGACGCACGGAAATCGGCGTCTCTTTGGTCAGCAACGCAACGCCGTAGTGGCCTTTCTGTCCGTGATAAAAAACGTTGTAGCCCAGCCGTGCGACATCTTCGAGCGGAAACATATCGTCGTGGACTTTGGTCTCCTGCAGGCCGATGACGTCCGGCTGATGTTGCTCAACCAGCGCTTCAAGCTGGTGAGGTCGGGCGCGCAGGCCATTGATATTAAAAGAGACGAATTTCATAGTCGCAGCCATTTAGCAGAGTGAAAGATGCAGAGATGTTAGCAGAATTTACATTTCACCACCGCCACTTATTGATATCGCCACCGCCGATGCGCACTGGCGCAGCACGCGCCCTCATTTAGGGCGAAACGCACTAAAACAGGGCGCACGATGTAAATTAATTTCGCTGATGATCACAGTTCTATAATTAAAATTTCTAATTGCATAAACAGGCGTCTTTACTCACGCACTACCGCATTTCGATCTCTGTTTATTCACTTTTTATGCAAATAAAGTGAATGGCGACAGGTTTTAAGTTGTTGAAATTACGTTGCTGCAAGCCGTTTATGCATTTTTATCGCTGGCTGGCACGAACCGTGCAATCTACATTTACAGCGAAAACGTTCATATTCGTTAACATTTTATCAACTATTTATTTACCGGATGAGGTCGCTATGTCTCTGTCAATTACGCGTGAAAATTTTGATCAATGGATGTTGCCTGTCTACGCGCCTGCGCCTTTTATTCCGGTACGCGGTGAAGGTTCCCGCCTGTGGGATCAACAGGGCAAAGAGTATGTCGACTTTGCCGGCGGGATTGCGGTAAATGCGCTGGGGCACGCGCACCCTGCGCTGTGTAGAGCACTTAGCGAGCAGGCGGCGAAGTTCTGGCATACCGGCAACGGTTACACTAACGAGCCGGTGCTGAAACTGGCGAAACGCCTGCTGGACGCGACCTTTGCCGATCGCGCCTTCTTTTGTAACTCCGGTGCCGAGGCGAATGAAGCGGCGCTGAAGCTGGCGCGCAAGTATGCTCACGATACGTTCGGTCCGCACAAAAGCGGCATTGTCGCGTTCAAGAATGCGTTCCATGGACGCACCTTATTTACCGTCAGCGCGGGTGGGCAGCCAGCTTATTCGCAAGATTTTGCGCCGTTGCCGCCGCAAATCCAGCATGCGCAGTTCAACGATCTTGCCTCCGCCAGCGCCTTAATTAATGACGATACCTGCGCCGTTATTGTCGAGCCGATGCAGGGTGAAGGCGGCGTGGTGCCTGCCAGCCAGGCGTTTTTGCAAGGGTTGCGTGAGCTGTGCACGCGCCATAACGCGCTGCTGATTTTTGATGAAGTGCAAACCGGTGTTGGCCGCACCGGCGAACTGTATGCCTATATGCATTACGGCGTGACGCCGGATGCGCTGACCACGGCAAAAGCGTTGGGTGGCGGTTTCCCAATTGGCGCGATGCTGACCACCGAACAGTTTGGCAAAGTGATGAATGTCGGTACCCATGGTACGACTTACGGCGGGAATCCTCTGGCTGGCGCGGTGGCCGGTGCGTTGCTCGATATCGTCAACACACGGGAAACCCTGACCGGCGTGAAGCAACGCCATCAATGGTTTACGGAGCAGCTTGCGGCGATCAATGACCGTTATCACCTGTTCAGTGAAATCCGCGGCTTAGGGTTGCTGATCGGCTGTCAACTGGCGCCTGAGTATGCGGGAAAAGCAAAGCAACTTTCACAACTGGCAGCGGCAGAAGGCGCAATGGTGTTGATTGCCGGTGGCAATGTGCTGCGCTTTGCGCCAGCGCTGAATATCAGCGAAGAAGAGATCCGCGACGGGCTTACGCGTGTAGCCCGCGCCTGTGAAAAATTCATTGCGGAGAGCGCATCATGATGGTGATCCGTCCTGTCGCCGAAGGCGATTTACCGGCGCTGATGCGGCTGGCCGGGAAAACCGGTGGCGGCCTGACGTCGTTGCCCGTTGATGAAGCCACGCTTGCTGCGCGGATTGAGCGCTCACGCCGTACCTGGCAAGGAGAGTTGCCGAAGGGTGAACAAGGGTACGTTTTTGTGCTGGAAGAGACGCAAAGCGGCGAGGTTGCCGGGATTTGCGCCATTGAGGTTGCGGTTGGCCTGAACGATCCCTGGTATAACTACCGGGTCGGGACCCAGGTTCATGCCTCGAAAGAGCTGAATGTTTATAACGCGCTGCCAACGCTGTTTCTCAGTAACGATCACACTGGCAGCAGCGAACTTTGCACCCTGTTTCTCGATCCCGCCTGGCGTAAAGAGGGCAATGGCTACCTGTTGTCGAAATCCCGCTTTCTGTTCATGGCGGCATTCCGCGAGCGCTTCAATGAAAAAGTGGTGGCCGAGATGCGCGGCGTGATTGACGAGCACGGTTATTCGCCGTTCTGGGAGAGCCTCGGCAAGCGTTTCTTTTCGATGGAGTTCAGCCGGGCGGATTACCTGTGCGGCACCGGGCAAAAAGCCTTTATCGCGGAGCTGATGCCAAAGCATCCTATTTATACCCACTTTCTTTCACAAGAAGCGCAAGCGGTGATCGGCGAAGTGCATCCACAAACGGCACCGGCCCGAGCGGTGCTGGAAAAAGAGGGTTTTCGCTATCGTAACTACGTCGACATTTTTGATGGCGGTCCGACGCTTGAATGCGATGTCGACCGGGTGCGGGCGATTCGCAAAAGTCGCCTGGTGACGGTAGGCGAAGGCCAGCGCGCGCCGGGTGAATGGCCCGCGTGTATGGTCTCCAATGAGCAGTACCAGCAATTTCGCGCCATGCTGATTTACGCGGACCCGAACACTGAGCGTTTGCTATTAACGGCAGCTGAACTGGATGCGTTGAAGTGCCAGCCCGGCGATACCGTGCGGCTGGTGCGCCTGTGTGCCGAAGAGAAAAGTGGCGAGGAGAAAACGAAATGAGTTTATGGATTAAGGGTGACTGGGTAACAGGCCAGGGCGAACGCCGCGTCAAAACCAACCCGGTAAGCCACGACGCACTGTGGCACGGCTTTGATGCTGATAGCGAGCAAGTGGCTCTGGCGTATCAGGCCGCACGCGAGGCCTTCCCGCAGTGGGCGCGGCGGGCTTTTACGGAACGCCAGACCATTGTTGAGACATTCGCAGCGCTGCTGGAGAGTAATAAAGCGGCGCTGGCAGAAATTATCGCCCGTGAAACCGGTAAACCGCGCTGGGAAGCGGCGACCGAAGTGACGGCGATGATCAACAAAGCCTCAATATCAGTAAAGGCGTACCACACGCGCACCGGGGAACAACACACGGAGATGGCGGATGGTGCCGCAACACTGCGCCATCGCCCGCATGGCGTGCTGGCCGTTTTCGGGCCGTATAACTTCCCCGGCCATCTGCCGAATGGGCATATTATCCCGGCGCTACTCGCGGGTAATACCGTGATTTTTAAACCAAGCGAACTCACGCCGTGGACCGGCGAAGCGGTAGTCAAACTCTGGGAGCAGGCCGGTTTGCCCGCAGGCGTGCTCAATCTGGTGCAGGGCGGGCGTGAGACCGGCCAGGCGCTGAGCGCATTACCGGGGCTGGATGGGTTGCTCTTTACCGGCAGCGCCAATACGGGATATCAGCTACACCGCCAGCTTGCCGGGCAGCCTGAAAAGATCCTCGCACTGGAGATGGGCGGCAACAACCCACTAATTGTTGAAGATCCTGACGATACCGATGCCGCCGTCCATCTGGCGATCCAGTCAGCATTTATTACCGCCGGGCAGCGCTGCACCTGCGCGCGTCGCTTACTGGTGAAACGTTCAAAAGCGGGCGATGATTTTCTCGCGCGGCTGGTGGAAGTGAGCGCGCGGCTGCAACCGCAGGCCTGGGATGCGGAACCCGCGCCGTTTTTCGGAGGCTTAATTTCACCCCAGGCAGCGCAGCAGGTTTACCAGGCCTGGCAGGCGCACGAAGCGCGTGGTGGTAAAACCTTGCTGGCGCCGCGCCTGTTGGCGGAAGGAACCTCGCTGCTGACGCCGGGGATTATCGAGATGACGGACGTTGCGGGAGTGCCGGATGAAGAAGTGTTTGGCCCTCTGCTGTGTGTCTGGCGCTATGACGATTTTGATCAGGCGATCCGTATGGCGAATGACACACGCTACGGGCTGGCCTGCGGGTTGATTTCACCGGATCGGCAAAAATTTGATCAACTGCTGCTGGAAGCGCGCGCCGGGATCGTCAACTGGAATAAACCGTTAACCGGTGCCGCCAGTACCGCGCCGTTTGGTGGTGTCGGCGCGTCGGGTAACCATCGCGCCAGCGCCTGGTACGCGGCGGATTACTGCGCCTGGCCGATGGCGAGTCTTGAATCTCCCGCATTAACGTTGCCACAGACGCTCAGCCCGGGGCTTGATTTCTCCCGCGAGGCGCAGCCATGAAAGCACGTGAGGTCAACTTCGACGGCCTGGTCGGGCTCACGCATCATTACGCCGGATTATCTTTCGGTAATGAAGCCTCGACCAAACACCGCTTTCAGGTTTCTAACCCGAAACTGGCGGCGAAGCAGGGGCTGCTGAAAATGAAAGCGCTCGCCGACGCGGGTTTTCCGCAGGCGGTTATCCCGCCACAGGAGCGCCCCAATATCGCGGTCTTGCGCCAGCTTGGTTTCAGCGGTAGCGATGAGCAGGTGGTGGAAAAAGCTGCCGCGCAAGCGCCGCAGATCCTCTCCGCCGCCAGTTCGGCATCGGCGATGTGGGTCGCGAACGCGGCTACCGTCTGCCCGTCGGCTGATGCGCTGGATGGCAAAGTGCATCTCACGGTTGCCAACCTGAATAATAAATTCCACCGCGCGATGGAAGCCCCGACGACAGAAGCGTTGTTGCGCGCTATCTTCTGCGATGAAACGACGTTTGCTGTCCATCCGGCGCTGCCGCAGGTCGCCATGTTTGGCGATGAAGGTGCGGCGAACCATAACCGCTTTGGCGGTGATTACGGCGAAGCGGGTGTGCAACTCTTCGTTTATGGCAGGGAGTACGCAAGCCTGGATGCCCCGGCGCGCTATCCGGCACGCCAGACGCGCGAAGCCAGCGAGGCGGTGGCGCGTATTAACCAGGTGCGCACGGAGCAGGTGGTTTTCGCCCGACAAAACCCGGACGTTATCGATCTGGGCGTGTTTCATAACGATGTGATTGCCGTTTCGAACCGACAGGTACTTTTTTGTCACGAACTGGCTTTTGCCGACCAGGCTCGTGTGCTGGCCGAGCTACACTCAAAAGTACCGGGATTTATGGCGATTGAAGTTCCGCAGCAGGCCGTTTCTGTTACCGATGCGGTGGCGACCTATCTGTTTAACAGCCAACTGCTGAGTCGGGATGATGGCAGCATGTTGCTGGTATTACCGCAGGAGTCACAGGAACATGCCGGTGTGTGGCGCTATCTGAACACGCTGCTGGCGCAGGATAACCCGATCAGTGAGCTTAACGTGTTTGATCTGCGAGAAAGCATGGCGAACGGTGGTGGTCCGGCGTGTCTGCGCTTGCGTGTGGTGCTTACCGAGGCGGAACAGCAGGCCGTTAACCCGGCGGTGATGATGAATGACAGTTTGTTTGCCACCCTCAATGACTGGGTGGATCGGTACTATCGCGATCGGCTGACGCAAGCGGATTTAGCCGATCCGCAGCTCTTACGCGAGGGGCGGGAAGCGCTGGACCGATTAACGCAGTTGTTGAATCTGGGATCGGTGTATCCCTTCCAGCGTTAACCGGAGGCCGTATGGATAACTTTCTTGCTGCAACGCTTGCGGGCGATATCCCGCGAAAAATGTCAGGGGAGTCGGGCGGTATTCACTGGTTGTGGCACGAACAAGGGATTCTGGAACTGATCCCGAAACAACCCGTCGGGCGATCGCTGGTCATCTCATGTGCTATCCACGGTAATGAAACTGCGCCGGTGGAGATGCTGGATCTGTTGCTTAAAAATGTGTTTGCGGGCGAACAACCGCTTACCTGGCGGCTGCTGGTGATCCTTGGAAACCCGCAGGCACTGGCGCAAAACAAGCGTTTTTTGCATAACGATCTCAACCGAATGTTTGGTGGCCGCTGGCAGCAGTTGCCGCCTAACGATGAAACGGTGCGCGCCGCTCAGCTCGAACGGGCGGTGACGCATTTCTTTGCCGCGGGCGATGAGGTGCGCTGGCATCTGGATTTACACACCGCGATCCGTGGTTCGCACCATGTTCGCTTTGGCGTATTACCCCTGCGAGCAGAGCCGTGGGATGAGTTGTTTCTGGAGTGGCTGGGGGCCGCCGGGCTGGAGGCGCTGGTATTTCACCAGGCGCCAGGCGGCACGTTTACACACTACAGCTGTGAGCACTTCAACGCACTGGCTTGCACTCTGGAGCTTGGCAAAGCGTTGCCGTTTGGTGAAAACGATTTAAGCCAGTTCCAGCGTACGGCCTGGGCGCTGGCGGCGTTACTGGCGGGTGAGCCTGCGCCAGACACGGAAAATAGGCCGCTGCGCTATCGGGTGGTACAGCAACTGACCCGCCACAGTGAAGAATTTAAACTCTTCATGAGTGCGAATACGCTCAATTTTACGGACTTCAGCGCGGGCACATTACTGGCAGAGGATCGCGGCGAGCGGTATGTGGTGCAACATGAGCAGGAGTATGTTTTGTTTCCCAATCCGAATGTTGCCATTGGCTTACGCGCCGGGCTAATGCTTGAAAAAATTAATTAAACATCCAGCCCTGTTAACGCAGGGCTTATTTCTTTTTGCTTTTCTTAAATAAATTACAGAATTATCCTGGTGAACTCTTTATTAATAAAATACTTTGATTTAAGATTCTCCATAATTGCTTTTTAATCAGTCTGTTGAATATTTAATTTTCGACTCTCCATGCTTTATCCTTATTTCCTTCATATTTGACGTAAAAATGATATTTACACTTTCATTGTTTTACCGTCGCTCTGATTAATTGACGATAAAGGCAGTAAAGTGAATAGCGTCAACACGGCAACCGCCGTAAGTAAAACCGAAGTAAGGAATAAAATTATGCGTAAATTGACTGCTCTGTTTGTTGCCTCTACCCTGGCTTTTGGCGCTGCTGGTCTGGCTCATGCTGCGGATACCACCGCCGCACCCGGCGACGCGAAACCAATGATGCACCACAAAGGTAAGGGCCCGCACGACATGATGTTCAAAGGCCTGAACCTGACCGATGCGCAGAAACAGCAAGTCCGCGACATCATGAAAAGCCAGCGCGAAGAGATGAAACGCCCGCCGGTGGAAGAGATGCGCGCAATGCATGACATCATTACCAGCGACAGCTTTGACCGCGCGAAAGCCGAAGCGCAAATCACCAAAATGGAACAGCAGCATAAAGAAAGCATGCTGAAACGTATGGAGACGCAGAATAAGATTTACAACATTCTGACCCCGGAACAGAAAAAGCAATTCAATGCGAATTTTGAGAAGCGTCTGACAGAACATCCGGCAGCGGAAGGTAAAATGCCTCCTGCACCTGCTGAATAATTCAGCACCCCTCCTTAAGACCGCCGGTTTTGCTCATCGCTTGTTTTACGTGATGGGCAGAACCGGCGGTTTTTTCTTGTTTCCCTCTTGCCAGCCGCTTCTGGCGCGGTATTCTCGTTAAACCTCGTTTTTGTGGCGATGTTACTTATCTGAAATTTATGATTTTTTACATGTCTGATTGCGCAACAGCCTAAGGCAAATCGCATCGGCTGCCGATAATTCACACATGGCAAAGTAAACAATAACAATGATGCAGGCTGCCCGAAGAGGCAGCGGCGCAGGTGAAGCACCGCGCCATTCAGGAGTGATGATGGAATTCTTTGATATCCGTAAAATGCCGGTAAACCTCTGGCGTAATGGGGCGGGTGAAACCCGGGAAATTTGCTGTTTTCCGCCCGCAACACGTGATTTTAACTGGCGAGCCAGTATCGCTTCGCTGGCCAGCAACGGTGATTTTCCGCAATTTCCCGGTGTGGATCGGGTCATAACACTCATTGAAGGTGGCGAGGTAACGCTGAACGGGGGAGATGCTTTCAGCCACACGCTTAAACACCACCAGCCCTTCGCTTTTGCCGGTGAGCAGCCGGTCAGAGCCGAGCTTTCCGACGGGCGGATGTCGCTGGATTTTAACGTAATGACGCGCCGCGATCGCTGCCAGGCGAAAGTCCGTATCGCCGACCGCACGTTTACCACTATTGGTACACGCGGCGGCGTTATTTTCGTCCTGAGTGGCGCGTGGCAGTTGGGCGATAAGTTATTAACCGCCGATCAGGGCGCCTACTGGCAGGAAGGTCGGCAAACCCTGCGGTTGCTAAAGTCTGAAGGGCAATTACTGTTCAGTGAAATCACCTGGCTGCCCGGCCATTAATCCAGTTCGATGATGTCGTAATCCCCGGAAAGCAGCGGCTTGCAGAGAATTTTGTAGCCGTCATGATCGAAACCCGCCGGTAAGCGAAGCAGTTGCGCGGCAGCGGCGGGCTCATCAACTGAACCTAACCATAGCCAGTTGTGAATGATATGGTACTGCGTCATTCCTGCTGCGCTCTCTTTTAGCCCAATTGGGCCGCGCCATGGCCAGCAAACCAGTTGCAAACGCGCCATTGCGGCGGCGAAGCGTTCATCATGTGCTTCGCGAGTCTCTTTGCCACAACACGCTCCGGCACAGCGTTGTAACGCGGATCGAAAACAAGCCCGGCCACGGCTTAGTGATTCCAGACGCAGTAGCCCATAACACAGCTTTTCGTCATCAGCGATAGACTGCAGCGCTTGTAATGCGGCACGGCGATTGGCAAACAGGCCATACAGATCGGGAGAGGAGGAGAAATCCACCTCTTTGGCATACACCACTTGTGGCTTTTCGCCGCTAAGGCGAAGCGAGCAGAGCTGGCGATTACGGCGCAGGCGCTTATTAAAGAGCGGTTGTTGTTCTTTAATCAGCCGCGCTTCAAGCAACAGCGCGCCAATCTCCCCGGCGGTGCAAATCCAGGTGATACGCCGCGACTGACGCAGCATCGCCGCTTCATCTGGCGTGCGCAGGTGCGACAGCACACGGCTGCGGATATTGACGCTTTTACCGATATAAAGCGGCATCGCCTCGCTTTCGCCATGAAAAATATAGACGCCGGGCTGTTTGGGCATGGCTTCCAGCCACGGACGAAGATGTTCCGGATATTCATAGATTGCCGCCGCTTCGAATTCAAGACGCGGGGCTGATTGACGCCTGACCACAAAAGACTCCTGATACTGTTTACCTATCCAGTATAGCAGTCAATAAGTGGCTAAAAAAGAGGCGGCTTGCGCCGCCTGCGGGTTATTTCTGTTTCCAGAAATCGTCGAATACGGTAATCGGCGGGCGGCGCTTGTGCTCTGTTTTCACATACCAGCCTTCGATGATTTTCGCGATACTGGCATCCAGCGTTTTTCCTTCCAGATAATCATCGATATTTTCGTAAGTTACGCCCAGGGCGGCTTCATCCGGCAGTGAAGGACGATCGTCTTCCAGATCGGCCGTTGGCGCTTTTTTATAAAGATGTTCCGGGCAGCCCAGGTAAGCCAGCAATTGTTTACCCTGGCGTTTGTTCAGACGGAAAAGGGGGTTGATATCAGTGCCACCATCGCCATATTTGGTGAAGAAACCGGTCACTGCTTCGGCGGCATGATCGGTACCCACCACCACGCCTTTCGTCATGCCTGCAATACTGTATTGCGCTTTCATTCGCTCGCGCGCTTTTTCATTGCCGCGCACGAAATCGCTCAGTTCGATGCCGGTTTCACGCAGTGCTTGCTCGCTTGCCAGCACCGAGGCTTTGATATTCACGGTAAGGACGCGATCCGGCTGAATAAACGCGATGGCATCCTGGCAATCCTGTTCATCCGCTTGCTTACCGTAAGGGAGGCGGACGGCGATAAACTGATATGCTTGATTGCCCGTTTCCTGGCGCAGTTCGCTGATCGCCATCTGGCTGATTTTCCCGGCCAGCGTGGAATCCTGGCCGCCGCTAATGCCAAGCACCAGCGTTTGCAAAAAAGGATAGGTTTTCAGATAGGTTTTCAGGAAATCCACGCTGCGGCGAACTTCTTCTTCGGCATTGACCGCGGGCTTCACGCCTAGCGCCTGAATAATCTCTTGTTGCAGAGTCATTTACCCCTCCGTTGTGTTGTCCTGCTTTGCAGGGTGCAAATAGATAATAGGGCCAAATTAACCCTTTGGCGGTAAAACGACAAGGATCACAGATTTGAGTGCCGCAATTTACGGCGTTTTAGCAGCTTATTTCACTTTTATTAGATTTCTCCGAAAGTTATGCCGATGCACTCTGTTAGTTGAAAAATGCAATTTTATATTCCAGGCTTAGATAACACGCTGATACACAAGCGGATACAAAAGAGGATGGAATATGAATAAGAACATCGCAGGAATTCTGGGCGCAGCTGCAGTGCTGACTATGCTGGCGGGTTGTACGGCTTACGATCGTGCAAAAGATCAGGTTTCTCAGCCGGTGGTAAAAGATGTGAAAAAAGGCATGAGCCGTCAGCAGGTTATGCAGGTTGCTGGCCGTCCTTCTTCTGAAGTTACGATGATCCACGCGCGCGGGACTTGCCAGACCTATATTCTGGGTCAACGTGACGGCAAAACCGAAACCTATTTCGTTGCGCTGGATGAAACCGGCCATGTCATGAACTCCGGCTACCAGACCTGCGCCGAGTATGATACTGACCCGCAAGCTAAGCAGTAATTTCGGTTTATAGCCTGAGCAAATAAAAAACCGGCCAGTTGGCCGGTTTTTTATGGCTGTAATAACGCTTACGCCGGAATGCTATCGATTTTGCTGATGCGCGACCAGACGCGGTGCGCCGCAAGATGCGTCAGAAAATCATCAATAAAATTCGCCGTGGCGCTATCCGCCTCGACAATACCATCCTCTCCCTGCTCATCCACATCCAGTAAGCGCTTAAACTGCCGCGCATCACCGGCAAGCGCGATAGTTTTCAGGTGCTTATAGGCTTCCAGCAAATAATATTTCGCATCGCCATTTTGCAGGATATCGCTGATATCGCCGCCGGGAACAATAACGCCATCTACCGTCAGCGACGGCGATCCGGCGAAGGTTGCGGCAATCGGTAATTCAGAGCCGTCATCCGCTGTCACGTTGCCCATTCGCGCATAGAGCAGTTTGCTATGAACGCCTTTGGCTTTCAGCCCCTGCAATACATTGAGTACATCCGTCGCGCTGACCTTATCATGCAGTAAAATGGCTACCACCCGGCCTTTCACGTTACCATCCGGGACGGCATAAAGACTCAGCGACGGATCTTTTTTCAAGCCATTCACCTCTGGCGGCGGGGCGATATTTAACTGATCATCGCTCAAGGTGATGCCGAGGTTTTCCGCTACGCCTTGCGCCAGATGAATGTCGATGTGCGCCAGGTGATCCACCACGCGTTCACGAATATACGCGCGCACCACTTTGCTCAGCTCGAAGCTGAAAGCGTCAATAATATGACGTTGTTCAAACGGCGTCTGGCTTAACCAGAACAGGCGCGGATGCGCGTAATATTCACCGAATGAGGGGCTGCGCTCGCGAATTTTTTCCCCTTCGACGCGTTCCTGGTAGGTTTCGAAACCGCCTCGTTTCGGGCCGGGCGGTGTTTCCCGCGGCCAGTTATCGTTGATGGAGTTCGGTTCATAGTTGGCGGGATTCGTATCAATCTCCATGCGGTGCATGCCGTCGCGCTGCAGATTATGGTACGGGCAAGTCGGGCGGTTGATGGGGATTTCATGGAAGTTCGGCCCGCCAAGCCGGCTGATTTGCGTATCGGTATAGGAGAACAGACGCCCCTGCAGCAGCGGGTCATTGGTAAAATCGAGGCCCGGCACGATATGCCCTGGATGGAACGCAGCCTGCTCGTTTTCAGCAAAAAAGTTATCCGGGTTACGGTTTAACACCATTTTACCGACACGCTGTACGGGAACTAGCTCTTCGGGGATCAGCTTGGTTGGGTCCAGCAGGTCGAAATCAAATTTGAATTCATCCTCTTCCGGGATCAGCTGTAAACCCAGCTCATACTCCGGGTAATCACCTGCCTCAATGGCTTCCCATAACTCGCGACGGTGGAAGTCCGGGTCGCGCCCGGTCAGTTTTTGCGATTCGTCCCACACCAGCGATGCTTTGCCTGCCAATGGTTTCCAGTGGAAGCGCACAAACGTGGCTTTGCCTTCGGCGTTGATCAGGCGAAATGTGTGGATCCCGAAACCTTCCATCGTGCGATAGCTGCGCGGAATGCCGCGATCGGACATCGCCCACATCACATTGTGTAAGGTTTCCGGCTGTAGCGAAACATAGTCCCAGAAGGTGTCGTGCGCGCTTTGGCCTTGCGGGATCGCCCAGTGCGGTTCTGGTTTTACCGCATGGACAAAATCGGGGAATTTATGCGCATCCTGGATGAAAAAGACCGGCGTATTGTTGCCAACCAGGTCAAAAATGCCTTCTTCGGTATAGAACTTGGTGGCAAATCCACGGATGTCGCGGACGGTGTCCGCTGAACCCGCGCCGCCTTGCACTGTAGAAAAACGGACAAAAACCGGGGTGATTTTATCCGCATCAGAGAGAAAATCCGCTTTGGTAATATCGCTCAGGCTGCGATAAGGCTGAAAGTAACCATGCGCTGCCGACCCGCGTGCATGCACGATACGTTCGGGGATACGTTCATGGTCGAAATGGGTGATTTTCTCCCGCAGGATAAAATCTTCCAGCAGTGTTGGGCCGCGTTTTCCCGCGCGCAGGGAGTTTTGATCATCGGCGATGCGCACGCCCTGGTTAGTGGTAAGGGGATAATTCTCGCCGCCCTTTCGGTAAGGCTCCAGCGCGTTCAGTTTGTCATTCGACGTGTCCGGCGCTTTCATACTCCCTGGCGCGGTCGGTTGCTCGCCAGGTGCTGTGGGACGCGGGGAAGGGCGGTGGGAATTGTCCTCAGGGGCAAGGGAATCCAGCCCTGGGCGGGATTCGTTTGCGTCATGGACCGGGGCGTGATGATGTGGGTCTTTCTCATTGTGCGACATTGAACTCGTCTCCTGTTTTCATTGCTGAAAAATGGTCGATGTTTCCTTAAAACCCTTCTAACTATAGAACAACGTGCTGCGTTAACCTGGTTAATCAGGAGACAGAATGGAGGTGAAAAATCAGAGAAAGTGGTTCCAGGCGCGACGCACAAGCTCACAATCGGCTATGATAGGTCTTTAATGTTTGTAGAATTTGTCTGTAGAACGCATCGCTTATGAAATCTTATCGTCAACAAAACCGAGCCATTATCAGCTATGTCCCGCGCGTCGAACCGGCTCCCCCCGAACACGCCTCAAAAGTGGATGGCTATCGTGATGTCTGGTTGCTGCGTGGCAAGTATGTGGCGTTTGTGTTGATGGGGGAAAAGTTTCGCCGCTCGCCGATCTTTAGCGTTCCGGAAGCCGCTCAGCGCTGGGCGTTGCAAATGCGCCAGGAAGGCGAGATAGAGGAAGAGTAAAAAAAACCGCCTGTTATTACAGGCGGTTTTTTTATCAAACGGTGCCCCTCAAACAGAGGCATCGGTTATTTCATGCCGGGTGATTAACGGTGCGCCAGTTCGGCGTCCTCTTCACTGTCCAGCACAGCTTTATCGGTCTGTTTCAGCCACTGGCTGGTCAATGTACCGGCGGTCATGGAACCGCTGACGTTCAGGGCGGTACGGCCCATATCAATAAGCGGTTCAACGGAGATGAGCAGCGCCACCAGCGTGACCGGCAGGCCCAGCGCAGGCAGCACGATAAGTGCGGCAAACGTCGCACCGCCACCCACGCCCGCTACGCCTGCGGAACTCACGGTGACAATCCCGACTAAGGTGGCAATCCACAGCGGATCTAGCGGGTTAATGCCAACGGTCGGGGCTACCATTACTGCCAGCATCGCCGGGTAAAGACCCGCACAGCCATTCTGTCCAATGGTTGCGCCAAAAGAGGCGGAGAAGCTGGCGATAGATTCCGGTACACCCAGGCGACGTGTTTGCGCTTCTACGTTCAGCGGAATGGACGCAGCGCTGGAGCGGCTGGTGAAGGCAAATGTCAGTACCGGCCATACTTTACGGAAGAATTTCAGCGGGCTAACGCCGTTCACGCCGAGCAGCAGACCATGCACCACAAACATAATGCCCAGGCCAAGGTAAGAGGCGATAACGAAGCTGCCGAGTTTAATGATGTCCTGAATGTTAGAACCCGCGACAACTTTGGTCATCAGCGCCAGTACGCCATACGGTGTCAGTTGCATCACAAGGCGTACCAGTTTCATCACCCAGCTTTGCAGCGTATCGATAGCGGTCAGTACGCGCTGACCTTTCGGCGCATCATCTTTCAGCAGCTTCAGTGCCGCAACGCCAAGGAAAGCCGCGAAGATAACGATGCTGATAATTGACGTTGGGTTTGCGCCGGTCAGGTCGGCAAACGGGTTTTTCGGTACGAAAGAGAGCAGCAATTGCGGCACGGTGAGATCGGCTACTTTGCCGACATAATTGCTCTGAATGGCGTTCAAACGCGCGGTTTCTGCCGTACCCTGCACCAGACCTTCTGCCGTCAAACCGAACAGATTGGTCACCAGCACGCCCACCAGCGCGGCGATGAGCGTGGTGAACAGCAGTGTCCCGATGGTCAGAAAACTGATTTTTCCCAGTTGTGACGCGTTATGCAGACGCGCAACGGCGCTCAGAATCGAAGCGAAAACCAGCGGCATGACAATCATTTGCAGCAACTGAACATAGCCATTACCGACTACGTTGAACCACTGGATGGACTCTTTCAGTACCGGGTTATCAGCACCATAGATAGCCTGCAGCGCGAGGCCAAAGATCACGCCGAGGCCTAAACCGACCAGTACTTTTTTTGCCAGGCTCCACTGTTTGTGACGCGCCTGCGCCAGCAAAAACAGCAGTGCCACGAACACTACCACGTTCGCGATGAGTGGAAAATTCATCCCCGTTCTCCTGATATCATTATTCGGTCGGCCTTCTCGGCCGTTCCTGTTGCGCAAGGTTATCAGATGTGCCGGAACAGGCTTATATCCAAATGGAATGGTATATATCAAAAGTCGGGAAAATGACGGTTTAATGGTCAGATTGCTGATGAATAAAGCGATTAAACTGATCTTGCAGCGACGTTATTATGTGTGAGGACCAGCGGACTGCACCGTTTTCGGGCAAGGTTTGCGGCATCCATACCGCATAAGTAAACAATGCCATACAAAGTACGCGCTCCAGTTGATTCCCTTTTTGCGGCACCAGCAGCGGCAGACGAAAGCGCCAGCGGCATGGCCAGAGCAGCGGTACGCCGGCAGGAGTAAGCATGTCCGCCAGAATATGGCTGAGATAACCCACCACCATTCCCTGTAGCGCATCGGCGGGCACTATCCAGCTTTCTGGCACTTTTAAATAAAAGAGCGTCAGTGCCAGAAAAACCGCCAGCAGGCTATGCGTAAATCCGCGATGCCCGAAAGCGCGGGCGACAGGTTTTGATATCCACTTCAGGCGCTGACCGAGAAAGGATTTGGGATGATCGATATCCGGCAGCAGACAGGTGAGAATAGCGGACGGGACAATATGCCACCAGTCACCCTGAGCAAGGACAGGCGTTAACTCAGCGTTTTTGGAAAACACCGCGCAAGCAATGGAAAAAAGCAGGTGTCCTTCCGCCGTCATGGTCAAACTCACTCAACTGTCGATGCATACAGTATAGGATGTTTGTACAGTAGGCGGAAGAGGTGACGGTGTAACTCTTTGTCACAATCCTGAACGCTTAACGCGCCAGCCAGCCACCATCGACGGCAAGGGTGTAACCATTAATATAATCCGCCGCTTTTGAGGCCAGGAATACCGCAGCGCCTTTCAGATCTTCTGGTTCACCCCAGCGCCCAGCCGGGATACGGTCAAGGATCTCCTGGCTGCGCTCCGCATCTTCCCGCAGTTGCTGTGTGTTATTGGTCACCATATAGCCGGGTGCTATCGCATTCACGTTAATCTGATGTGGCGCCCATTCGTTTGCCAGTAAACGCGTCAGCCCCATGACGCCGCTCTTGGACGCCGTATATGAAGGCACGCGAATACCGCCCTGATACGAGAGCATCGAGGCGATGTTGATGATTTTTCCGCCATCACCCTGAGCGATAAATTGCCGTGCCACCGCCTGAGAGAGAAAAAATACTGTTTTCAGGTTCAGATTCATCACGTCATCCCAGTCTTGCTCACTGAAATCAATGGCATCGCAGCGGCGAATCGTACCCGCGTTATTCACCAGAATGTTGATGTGCCCAAATGTCGCTACGGCTTGTTTTACCACCTCCTCCAGACCGTGCTGGTGGCGAAGGTCTGCCTGAATAGCATGGAAACGGCGTCCTAAGGCCTGCACGCGGGAGGCGGTTTCCTGAGGCACTTTGCGGCCAACACCGACGATATCGCAGCCCGCTTCCGCAAGCCCTAATGCCATTCCCTGACCCAGCCCGGTGTCGCACCCGGTGACGATAGCCACTTTACCCGTAAGCTTAAAGGCTTCCAGTATCATATTTACTCCGGCGTTATAAATTGTTGTCATCGGCATCTGCGCCTGAAGATCAGAATAGAAGGCGGACAAAGAAAATACAAATAAAAATGAAATAGCGTTTCAAAAATGAGATGTAATGGGGTGATCTGTATCACCCCGCAGGCAAAATTAACCGCGCAGATGTTCGGGAGTGAGCTGTTCGAGGCTTTCTAGTTTCACGTTAGCAAGGACATAGCGCGGGTCCGCGCGATGTTCGGCATCCGGCACAACGATGGAACGCATCCGCGCCGCTTTGCTGGCAATCATGCCGTTAACCGAATCTTCCAGCGCTACACACGTGAGCGGATCTACCCCAAGTTTTGCCGCGCAGTCCAGATAAACCTGCGGGTGCGGCTTGCTGTAGGGGAGCTTTTCCGCTGAGGCGAGTGCGTCGAAACTGTCGCGTAGATCGAACATGGTCAGCACTTTTTCCAGCATATGCAGCGGCGATGCGGATGCCAGTCCAACCGACAGCCCGCTGTCCTTACACAGCGCGATGGCTTCACGTACACCCGGCAGCAACGGGCGCTTTTCTTCAACCAGAGAGATGGCGCGCTGAATGATTCTCTCGGTGACTTCCTGACAGCCCGGACCATTCCAGGGCTGCTGGGCATACCACATTTCAACTACCATATCGATGCGCAGGCCAAGCGTATCGGGCAACTCATTGCGTCTTGAAATATCAACCCCAAGGCCAGCCACAACTTCAAGTTCGGCGCGATCCCAGAGCGGTTCAGAGTCAATCAGTAATCCATCCATATCAAAAATGGCAGCAAGAATTTGTCGCGGGGCAGACATAACACCTCTCTATTCACGGATTTTGCAGGGGTAAAAGCGAAATTATGGTTAAGCATTCATCATACTGCCTTTAAAGATCAGGCGAAAATGGTTATCAGCAGGTAGACTAAGGCGCAAACAGTGCGTCACTTACAAGGGGAATCCATGACGTATCAACAAGCTGGACGCATCGCCGTACTGAAACGCGTCCTGGGTTGGGTGATTTTTATTCCAGCCGTCATTTCGACAATCATTTCTGTACTGAAATTTATGTACGATCACAGCGAAAAACAGCCGGGCATTAATGCCGTAATGCTTGATTTCGCCCATGTAATCATTGAGATGATGCGTTTTAACACGCCGTTCCTGAATCTTTTTTGGTACAACTCACCAACACCCGATTTCCACCAAAGCCTGAACATTATGTTCTGGATTATTTATGTGCTGATCTTTGTCGGGCTGGCGCTGCAGGCGTCCGGTGCGCGCATGAGTCGCCAGGCGCGTTTTCTGCGTGAAGGCGTGGAAAATCAGATGATCCTCGAGAAAGCCAAAGGGCCGGAAGGGTTAACGCGCGAACAGATTGAAGCTCGCATTGTGGTGCCGCATCACACCATCTTTCTGCAAATATTCCCGCTCTACATATTACCGGTGCTCATTATTGTTGCCGGTTATTTCTTCTTTACGCTGCTCGGTTTCCTGTAATACCCAAACCCGAGGCGTTGCGCCCCGGGTCTGAGAACAACACTCACGCCGCCAGCACGCGATCCAGCGCTTTTTGCGCATTCACCAGATGTTCTCCACCGAATAAGATTGCCCGGTTAAACAACGTGTACAGCTGGTAAAGGGGTTGGCGATCGAGAAAATCAGAGGGGAGCGGGGAGATGGACTGGTAACCGTCATAGATTTGCGGCGGCTGGTCCGGGTGCAGGGGGAGCATCGCCAGGTCACACTCACGGTCACCCCAGTAGCAAGCCGGGTCATAGATGTAAGGGCCGTCAGGCCCAAGCGCGCAATTGGCCGACCAAAGATCGCCATGTAATAGCGAGGGCTGCGGTTGGTGAGAGCTCAACCGTTGTTGAACGTGTTCGACAATCGCATCGATATTGCCAAACTCCAGCCCTCTTTCCGCGGCCAGCTCTAACTGCCAGCCAATACGTTGCTCCGCAAAAAACGTTGACCAGCGGCGCTGCCATGCGTTGGGCTGCGGCGTGGTGGAAAGATCGTTATCGAAGTCGAGGCCAAACTGCGGCTGATCGCTCCACTGGTGCAGGCGCGCTAACTGCTGACCGAGCATAAACGCGTTGTGCGCATCAAGCGGACGTGCAGGAAGATACTCCATGACCAGAAAGCTGTAGTCGCGGTCGCTTCCCACCGCCCAAACCGCAGGGACACGCACGGTATTACTGCGTGCCAGCAGGGCGAGCTGGTCGGCTTCGGCCGTAAAAATGGGCAGCAGTGCGCGATCATCACACTTTACGAAGAGATCGCGCCCGGCGTAGCGTACGTGCCACGCGGCATGGATTTCGCCACCGGGCAGTTCGTCGCGTTGTTCAATTTCGCCTTCACCCAGTTGTTCGCTTAACAGACCACTTATCGCTTGCCACATGATGTCTCTCCCATGTAATCAGCCAGATCATAAGGTTAGCGCACTACAGCTGTTGAAAAATCCGACTTACCGCACGCCCGGCATACGCAACGGTGGAAAGGCACTTAATGTTCCTGCTTCTGGAACGCTTCCCAGGTGGTGACCGTGATTTCCGTCTCTTCGTCTACAGCGCTTTCAGCAAGCCCGCTTGCCAGCGCCTGAACATCTTTTTCACTTAGCGCACTGATGAAACCGAACGTATTGGTGCCAAGATCGTGTACGTTGCCGTTATCATCTGCCATCGTGAGGAGAAAGCCGGCACGTGTAAAGTGGTTATTGAGCTCGTTGATGTCTGTCAGCGTTTGGTCATGAAATTTGACCTCAACTACGTAGCGAGTAATACCATCGCTGCCCATCGTTCACCTCGTTGTTATCTTGATGTTTTTTTAGCATAGACGGCGAGTGACATTTGTCGACCACCGTAGAGATATTTGATATTTCCCCTTCCAGCCGGAAGGGGAGATATATCAGGCATGGCGCAAATAGTCGTAAATCTTTTGCGTGTCTTCCCGCGCGCACAAGCGAGTACCCTGGTTGATGGTGGCAGCACTCCCGGCGGCGACGCCGAAACGTACCATGTCATCAAAAGGCGCATCTTGTGCAAGTTTGAGCGTCATTGCACCAACCATGCTGTCGCCTGCGCCCACCGTGCTTTGGCTTTTCATCGGTGGCGGTACGACCTGAACACAGGTATCCGCATCCACGCCCAGCGCTCCCTGCGGGCCAAGGGAGACGACTACGCGCAAGGCTTTGCCCGTCTGGACGATCTCCTGCGCGGCTTTGCGCACATCATCAGGCTGGGTGAGCTCTCGCCCCACCAGCGCGCTCAACTCCTTCTGATTGGGTTTTACCAGCTCAATATTACCTATGGTCAGCGCGGCCGTCAGTGCCTCGCCCGAGCTATCGACAATGCAGCGAATGCCTTGTTTTTGCGCAGCTTTAACTAACTGCGTTAACTTTTCAACCTGGACGCCCGGAGGCAGGCTGCCGCTTATCACCAAAATCGCGCCGCGTTCAATCGTCAGGACTTTTTCTTCTATCTGGCGAAATTCGTCTTCATTCAACGCGGCACCAGGCATAACAAACCGGTATTGCTCACCGCTGGACTCGATATGGACGTGCAGGTTCTGCCGCGTCCAGTCTTGTGTGGCTACGGTAATGGTCGGCACATTTTCGTCCGCCAGTAGTGCAGTGAGATGTTCGCCCGTTGCGCCGCCTGCTGGAAATATTGCCGTTGCTTTCCCGCCCAGATGTGCAATCGCACGTGCAACATTAATGCCGCCGCCGCCAGGCTCAAATACGGGTGCTGTACAGCGTAATTTACCTTCGGGATAAATTTGTGGCGTCAGCGTCGCACTATCAAGCGAAGGCGCCAGTGTAAGGGTGTATATAGCTGCCATGATGACCTCCTTTTTCTCTGGTTGCTGTAAGCCTGGCACTGTTCAGGCAGAAGGGAAAGGAATTAAGGGCATGATTTCAAAATGATATTGATTAAATGCGCAGTGGGTATTAATAACCAATTTTGCTGTTTTGAGATCCCTCTTATTCAAAAAATCAAATAAGATTTCATTGATATGTTTAAGCGGCCTTTTTATAATTTGTTACCTTTCTTTGGACCGTTGGTCATTGATCCTAATGAAAGTTTCCGGGACCGTGTTGGTCTCTTTTTTTGCTGTTCGGACTCTAAATAAATGAAGCTTTTGAAGACAGTACCCGTGCTTGTGATGGCGGCGGGTGTGTTTGTATCAATGCACGCGTTTGCAGATGATACTGTTTTTACTGTCATGGATGATCCCTCTACCGCTAAAGCGCCGTTTGAAGGCGGTGTAAACGGTGGTTATCTGGCTCAGTCCGGCAATACAAAGAGCTCCTCTTTGACTGCTGATTCCACCTTGACCTGGTACGGCGAGACGACTGCCTGGTCTTTGTGGGGCAACGCCAGCAATACATCGTCAAATGATGTGCGTTCGTCTGAAAAATACGCAGTAGGTGGTCGTAGTCGTTATAACATGACGGATTACGATTACCTGTTTGGCCAGGCGAGCTGGTTAACTGACCGCTATAACGGCTATCGCGATCGCGACGTACTGACGGCTGGTTATGGTCGTCAGTTCCTGAATGGCCCGGTTCACAGCCTGCGCTTTGAATTCGGTCCTGGTGTACGTTATGACAAGTACACCGACGGCAACACGAAAACGACCGGGCTCGGTTATGCTTCTGGCACCTACGCCTGGCAGATGACCGATAACACGAAATTCACCCAGGGTGTTTCCGTATTTGGTGCGGACGATACTACTGTGAACTCGGAAACCGCGCTGAACGTAGCGATTAACGCGCACTTTGCTTTGAAAGTTGCGTATAACCTGACCTGGAACTCTCAGCCACCGTCAACCGCGCCGGATCATACCGATCGCAGAACGACGGTAACGTTAGGCTATAAAATGTAATTCGTTGGGCCGAAAATATCGGCCCATTTTTTATTTGTTAATTTGTGCTCTTTTCATTCCACTATTCATTATTCAATTTCGTTTAAGTATTCTTTTCTCTTCATAATTTCCTCATAATTAATATTTGCGTTACATATTCAGTTTATTTGACACGAATAGATAAATAAATTGACTGTGCAAAAGTGTGATCCAGATCTACACTAACAACACGGGCAAAAAAACGCCCCGCCAGTTATGTTGTTATTCAAGCATGAGAATTTAATTATGAAAAAAATCAAAACCGCTGCGGTCGCCGTCGTGCTTTCTGCACTCTCGTTTGGCGTTTTCGCGGCTCAGCCTGCAGCAACTGCCAGCCAGACTAACACTAACATCACCAACATTGAAGCGGGTTCCAATATGGTTCCTGTGTCTCAGTCAGCTCAGGGCTCAAATGATAATGCGTTTAACGCGCATACCCTGGTTGCGGGTGAGTGGAACTAAATACATTCTAAGTTAATTCATTAACTTTGAAAAAACCGGATCATGTCGTACCGGTTTTTTGTATTTGTACTGCAATACGGATTCTTTGAAATAGGTTATTCAGTTGCGGGCGACAAATGGCTTTGTTATTAAGTGCTGTTATTAAACGTAGCGAAAATACAATGTTAGCTGCGAAGAAGCGCCAGAATATTTTCTGCAGATTGGTTAGCGACTTTTAGTACCATATCCTGGCTCTGCTGTAATATTTGGGCTTTGGCCATCTTGCTGACTTCCAGCGCATAATCTGCATCTTCTATCCTGCTCTTCGCTGCTGCTGTTGCAACGTTTTGTTGTGTCAGTACCGATTTATTCGATTCAAAACGATTAATATACGCGCCGTACTGTGCGCGCCAGCCACTTACTTTATCCAGTGCTTTGTCAAGCGCACCCATTGCGACACCTGCCGAGGCGGCGGTTTGCAAGGATGTCGCGTTTAATCCCAGGGATTTCACGTCAGCCGGTGTGGTTGGCATGGTTACGGACTGGATCTCATCACCCACATTCGCGCTGGTTACGACCTCCCACGGGCGACTCTGTTTCGGCGGTTCTGCTGGCGTTATCGTGGGCTTTGGCAGGGTGCCCCAGGTTAAGTTACTGGTAAAAGAACCACTACCCACGATCATTACCACCAAATCTTCCGTAACGTTATCGATCTTTACGCGCTCAAGTCGGTTTGAACCGTTGCTACCGTCATTAAAAGCGTTGCCCGGTTCGTACCGGTCACCATCGCCGCTATAACCGATAGTCATACCGTTGTAATTTAGCGTCTCGCTACCGTTGAGCGCCCATGTTGCGCCCCCTTCAATCAGCAAAGAATCGTCGTAGGTAGCACCATGCGCAAAACCATTGGCCTCGGTCAGAACACGGCTGGTCGCTTTCGCTGAATCCGTGATGCCGCGGCTTTTCCATGTATAGTCCGGGGCTGTGCCGTTAATTGGTGTCCCGGCCAGGTGTTTGCCGTCGCGCGTGAATAACTGAATATCATCATCGAGTCCCAGTGAATCAATCGTTATAGCAATATTGGTTGAACCGGCAGGGATGTAGGCCAGCGAGACAATGCCTGAACTGTACGAATAATTGGTACCCTGAACCGGAAACTTGACGTTTAGTGGTGGCACATCACCAATCAACTCCGGCGGCAATTCTGGTGAATCAGTCGCCAACGGGTAGCGTCCAAAAATTTCGGTACTCTCTGAGATTGACTGGATATTGTTAAGAATATTTTGATATTCGTTCTGAATGCTTTGCCGGTCACTCTCGGAGAGGGTGCTATTTCCGGATTGTATGGCCAGGCTTTTCGCCCGGATCAAAAGTTCGCTAACGGTATGCAAACTGCCATCAGCGGTCTGCGCCATACTGATAGCATCATCAAGACCGCGCGCCACCACACTGTCCGCACTGGCGTTAGAACGCATGCGGTTAGCGATAGACTGCCCGGCAGCATCGTCTTTCGCGCCATTAATGCGTAACCCCGAAGACAGACGTTCAATGCTTTCTTGTAGCGTGGAGGTCGTTTTTTTTCGGGCGGAGAGGTTCAGCCCGATAAACTCATTATGGTTGATTGCCTGCATTACCGTCATTAATTCATTCAGACCGCTAATGTATTAATCATCGGCAACGAGCTGAGTAACTTTAAGGTAAATTTGCAGGCAAATTTAACTTTGTGCAAATGCCTGAAAAAGAGGGAGCGTAAGGAAAAAGCCGTTCAAATCGCTTCTTCATGCGATCAGGGGGAAGCGGCAGTGTACAGTAGTTGGTAACAATATGCTTTACTGACTTTTTACGGATGCAAGCCGCTTTCTTCATAAGGCAGCCTGCTTATCAAAACTATCGCTACCGGAGGTGCCATGGGGACGTCCAAAGACGAAGCGTTATATGAAGAAATGTGCCGTGTAGTGGGAAAAATCGTCCTAGAAATGCGCGATCTCGGACAAGAACCTAAACATATTGTGATTGCCGGGGTGGTCAGAACCATGCTGGCCAATACGAAAATTAAGCGATCCGAGCTAACGCAAGAAGCGATGGAAACCGTGATCCGCGCTTTAGGTTACAACGCCTGAAAAAGCAGGGTAGATATGATAAAGAAAGGCACGAGCCATGCGTGCCTTTCTGAAACGTCCTGACTTGTAAAAGAAAACGGTGTTATCCACGCCGTTTCTTGTAACGGCCCGGAAGGGTGCGGGACGACTTCATGCTGTGGTGCTTATAAAACGAAAAAATAATGATCGCGAGAAGTGCGAAAATAACAATGGAGTAAAAGATTGCCATGCTTTATCAGTAGGTTGGGCGTTAACGGGTAGCCAAATAAATGGCTTGAGATGCCACCATGTCAAGATTTTGCTAAAAAATCAGAAAATCCTTAGGTTGGGTGGTTGTTTTTGCAACATTTTTAAGGCGGTATCGTAAATCTGCAATAAAGCAGCACTCTTGAGCTATGTCACACTAATCCTTTCAACCCCCTTCGCAAATGTGTACTATTGCCGGGTACTTAACAGCGGCAGGTAAGGGTATCAGGTAGTGGTTGATCTCTACGCTGTACAAATTCCGCAGAGTGAAGCGAGAAAACTTATCGTCGCGGCTGTTATATCTTTGATCTCTCATTTTGTATGTGCTCTTTCGTGCGGGGCACCACTGCAAATTAAGGAAATGAAATGCCTGTAATTACTCTTCCTGATGGCAGTCAACGCCATTATGACCACGCTGTAAGCCCAATGGATGTTGCGCTGGATATCGGTCCGGGACTGGCGAAAGCCTGTATTGCTGGTCGCGTCAACGGTGAACTGGTAGATGCATGTGATGTGATTGACAGCGATGCCAAACTCGCCATCATCACCGCAAAAGATGAGGACGGTCTGGAAATCATCCGTCACTCCTGTGCGCATCTGTTAGGTCATGCGATTAAGCAACTTTGGCCCAACACCAAAATGGCTATTGGTCCGGTTATTGATAACGGTTTCTACTATGACGTTGATCTTGACCATACGCTGACCCAGGAAGATATCGACGCGCTCGAAAAGCGTATGCATGAGCTCGCCGAAACGAACTACGATGTCATCAAGCAGAAAGTAAGCTGGAAAGAGGCGCGCGAGACGTTTGTTAAACGCGGCGAAAGCTATAAAGTTTCGATCCTTGATGAAAATATTGCCCATGATGACAAGCCTGGCTTGTATCATCATCAGGAATATGTCGACATGTGCCGTGGTCCGCACGTGCCGAACATGCGTTTCTGCCATCACTTCAAATTGATGAAAACAGCGGGTGCCTACTGGCGCGGCGACAGCAATAATAAAATGCTGCAGCGTATTTATGGCACCGCGTGGGCAGATAAAAAAGCGCTGAACGCGTATTTACAACGTCTGGAAGAGGCGGCAAAACGCGATCACCGTAAAATCGGTAAGCAGCTCGATCTGTATCATATGCAGGAAGAAGCGCCGGGTATGGTGTTCTGGCATAACGATGGCTGGACTATCTTCCGTGAACTGGAAACTTTCGTACGTTCTAAACTGAAAGAGTACCAGTATCAGGAAGTAAAAGGCCCGTTCATGATGGACCGTGTGCTGTGGGAAAAAACCGGCCACTGGGACAACTACAAAGATGCCATGTTTACGACTTCTTCTGAGAACCGTGAATATTGCATCAAGCCGATGAACTGCCCGGGTCACGTACAGATCTTTAACCAGGGCTTAAAATCTTACCGCGATCTGCCGTTACGTATGGCAGAGTTCGGTAGTTGCCATCGTAACGAGCCGTCAGGCGCTCTGCATGGCTTAATGCGCGTACGCGGTTTCACTCAGGATGACGCCCACATCTTCTGTACAGAAGAGCAGGTGCGTGATGAAGTGAACGCTTGTATTCGTTTGGTCTACGATATGTACAGCACCTTTGGCTTCGAGAAGATCGTCGTCAAGCTCTCCACTCGTCCGGAAAAACGTATCGGTAGCGACGAGATGTGGGATCGTGCTGAGGCGGACCTGGCTGTGGCGCTGGAAGAGAATAATATCCCATTTGAGTATCAACTGGGTGAAGGCGCATTCTACGGTCCGAAAATTGAATTTACCCTGTATGACTGCCTCGATCGTGCATGGCAGTGCGGTACTGTCCAGCTGGACTTCTCCTTGCCGTCTCGTCTGAACGCCTCTTATGTTGGCGAAAGTAACGAGCGACAAGTCCCAGTGATGATTCACCGTGCAATTCTTGGTTCTCTGGAGCGCTTTATCGGCATCCTGACTGAAGAATTTGCAGGCTTCTTCCCAACCTGGCTTGCACCAGTGCAGGTAGTTGTGATGAACATCACTGATTCACAGGCTGAATACGTTAACGAATTGACCCGTAAACTGCAAAATGCGGGCATTCGTGTAAAAGCAGACTTGAGAAACGAGAAGATTGGCTTTAAAATCCGCGAGCACACTTTACGTCGTGTCCCTTATATGCTGGTTTGTGGTGACAAAGAGGTTGAAGCCGGCAAAGTGGCTGTGCGTACCCGTCGCGGTAAAGACCTGGGTAGCCTGGACGTAAACGATGTTATCGAGAAGCTGCAACAAGAGATTCGCAGCCGCAGTCTTCAACAACTGGAGGAATAAGGTATTAAAGGCGGAAAACGAGTTCAAACGGCGCGTCCCAATCGTATTAATGGCGAGATTCGCGCCACGGAAGTTCGCTTAACAGGTCTGGAAGGCGAGCAGCTTGGTATTGTGAGTCTCAGAGAAGCTCTGGAAAAAGCTGAAGAAGCCGGGGTCGATTTAGTCGAAATTAGCCCTAACGCCGAGCCGCCCGTTTGCCGTATAATGGATTACGGCAAGTTCCTCTATGAAAAGAGCAAATCTTCTAAGGAACAGAAGAAGAAGCAAAAAGTTATTCAGGTTAAGGAAATCAAATTCCGACCTGGTACAGATGAAGGCGACTATCAGGTAAAACTCCGCAGCCTGATTCGCTTTCTCGAAGAGGGCGATAAGGCCAAAATCACGCTGCGTTTCCGCGGTCGTGAGATGGCCCACCAACAGATCGGTATGGAAGTGCTTAATCGCGTGAAAGAAGATCTGGTTGAACTGGCAGTGGTCGAATCTTTCCCAACGAAGATCGAAGGCCGCCAGATGATTATGGTGCTTGCTCCGAAGAAGAAACAGTAAGGCCATCAAGTAATTAAACCTGTGGGCCATAAGTTCACGGGTTTAATTCGCCTTTGTTTCGTTTATTAACAATGCGAAGTGGAAGTTAAAAAATGCCAAAAATTAAGACCGTACGCGGTGCTGCTAAGCGCTTCAAAAAAACCGGTAAAGGTGGTTTTAAGCACAAGCATGCTAACCTGCGTCATATTCTGACCAAAAAAGCTACCAAGCGTAAACGTCACCTGCGTCCGAAAGCCATGGTTTCTAAAGGCGATCTGGGTCTGGTAATCGCGTGCCTGCCGTACGCATAAGTCGTTAACCTTTTAACTTTTTTAAGAATATAGATACAGGAGAGAGCATATGGCTCGCGTAAAACGTGGTGTGATTGCACGTGCACGTCATAAGAAAATTTTGAAACAAGCTAAAGGTTACTACGGCGCGCGTTCACGCGTTTACCGTGTTGCCTTCCAGGCTGTTATCAAAGCTGGTCAGTACGCTTATCGTGACCGTCGTCAGAAAAAGCGTCAGTTCCGTCAACTGTGGATTGCACGTATCAACGCAGCAGCACGTCAGAACGGTATTTCTTACAGCAAATTCATCAACGGCCTGAAAAAAGCCTCTGTTGAAATCGACCGTAAGATCCTGGCTGACATCGCAGTATTCGACAAAGTGGCATTTACTGCCCTGGTTGAAAAAGCGAAAGCAGCTCTGGCGTAAGCCAGTTTAAGAGAGGGAGCTTAGCTCCCTCTTTTGCTTTAACATTATCAATGCATTGACATTTTGCCGTGATACGTTTTCAATAAGCCATCGCCGCCACTTACCCTGTTAAGGTAACGCAAGCATGAATGCTGCTATTTTCCGCTTCTTTTTTTACTTTAGCACCTGAACCCGGGAGGCTAGCGCGTGAAAGAAGAAACGGAAAACAGCGCCAGAAAGCCTCCCTTGTGGAGGCTTTTTTTGTATCTGCCGCTTGTAAATATCGTCATATAACGAGGAAAACCATGTCACATCTCGCAGAGCTGGTTGCCAGTGCGAAGGCAGCCATTAACGATGCTTCAGATGTCGCCGCGCTGGACAACGTACGCGTCGAATACCTGGGCAAGAAAGGGCACCTGACCCTTCAGATGACCACCCTGCGTGAGCTGCCGCCAGAAGAGCGCCCGGCTGCGGGTGCGGTGATCAACGAAGCGAAAGAGCAAGTGCAACATGCGCTGAATGCGCGTAAATCGGATCTTGAAAATGCTGCATTAAATGCACGCCTCGCCGCCGAAACTATTGATGTGTCGCTGCCGGGGCGTCGAATAGAGAATGGCGGTTTGCATCCGGTGACCCGCACAATCGACCGCATCGAAAGTTTCTTTGGTGAGCTTGGCTTTACTGTCGCCACCGGTCCGGAAATCGAAGATGATTATCATAACTTCGATGCGTTAAACATCCCGGGTCACCACCCGGCACGCGCTGATCACGACACCTTCTGGTTTGATGCAACCCGTCTGCTGCGCACCCAGACTTCAGGCGTGCAGATCCGCACGATGGAAAATCAGCAACCGCCTATCCGCATTATTGCGCCAGGTCGCGTGTATCGTAACGACTACGACCAGACGCACACACCGATGTTCCATCAGATGGAAGGGTTGATTGTTGATAAAAATATCAGCTTCACCAATCTGAAAGGCACGTTGCACGACTTCCTGCGTAACTTCTTTGAAGAAGATTTGCAGATCCGTTTCCGCCCGTCCTATTTCCCGTTTACTGAGCCCTCTGCGGAAGTGGATGTCATGGGTAAAAACGGCAAATGGCTTGAGGTTCTAGGCTGCGGGATGGTGCATCCAAATGTACTGCGTAACGTCGGTATTGATCCGGAAGTTTACTCAGGTTTTGCATTCGGTATGGGTATGGAGCGCCTGACGATGCTCCGTTACGGTGTCACTGACTTGCGCGCGTTCTTCGAAAACGATTTGCGTTTCCTCAAACAGTTTAAATAAAGGCAGGCAAAACAATGAAATTCAGTGAACTGTGGTTACGCGAATGGGTTAATCCAGCCATTGATAGCGAAGCGCTGTCCGGGCAAATCACCATGGCAGGCCTTGAGGTCGACGGTGTTGAGCCGGTTGCCGGTGCGTTTCATGGCGTCGTCGTTGGCGAAGTGATGGAGTGCGCTCAGCACCCGAACGCCGACAAACTGCGCGTAACGAAAGTAAACGTGGGCGGTGAGCGTCTTCTGGACATCGTCTGTGGCGCGCCAAACTGCCGTCTCGGGCTCAAAGTCGCTGTCGCCACTGTCGGTGCAGTACTGCCGGGTGATTTCAAAATAAAAGCGGCAAAACTGCGTGGCGAGCCGTCGGAAGGCATGCTCTGCTCTTTCTCTGAGCTGGGGATTTCTGACGATCATAACGGCATTATTGAACTGCCGGCGGATGCGCCGATCGGTACCGATATCCGTGAATATTTAAAACTTGATGACAACACCATCGAAATCAGCGTGACGCCGAACCGTGCAGATTGCCTCGGTATCATCGGTGTGGCGCGTGATGTTGCGGTGCTCAACAAATCTCCGCTGACCGCGCCGGATATCGCACCGGTTGCCGCTACCATCGCCGATACGCTGCCGATTACTGTGGAAGCGGCAGAGGCCTGTCCGCGCTACCTTGGTCGTGTCGTAAAAGGTATCAACGTCAAAGCACCAACCCCGCTGTGGATGAAAGAGAAGCTGCGCCGTTGCGGCATTCGCTCGATTGACGCCGTTGTGGACGTGACCAACTACGTTCTGCTGGAGCTGGGGCAGCCAATGCATGCGTTTGACCGCGACCGTCTGGAAGGTGGCATTGTGGTGCGTATGGCAAAAGAGGGCGAAACCCTGGTGCTGCTGGACGGTAATGAAGCCAAACTGAACGCAGACACGCTGGTGATAGCTGACCATAGCAAAGCATTGGCAATGGGCGGTATCTTCGGTGGTGAACACTCCGGCGTGAACAGCGAAACGCAGAACGTGCTGCTGGAATGTGCTTTCTTCAATCCGCTGTCAATTACTGGCCGCGCGCGCCGTCACGGTTTGCATACTGATGCTTCTCACCGTTATGAGCGTGGTGTCGATCCGCAACTGCAATACAAAGCGATGGAACGCGCCACCCGTCTGCTGCTTGATATCTGCGGCGGTGAAGCCGGCCCGGTGATTGATGTCACGAATGAAGCCACTCTGCCGAAACGCGCGACTATCCGTCTGCGCCGTAGCAAACTGGATCGTCTGATTGGTCATCATATTGCCGACGAACAGGTCAGCGATATTCTGAAGCGTCTGGGCTGCGAAGTGACTGAAGGCCAGGACGAGTGGCTGGCGGTTGCCCCGAGCTGGCGTTTCGACATGGAAATCGAAGAAGATCTGGTCGAAGAAGTTGCCCGCGTTTACGGCTACAACAATATTCCTGATGAGCCGGTGCAGGCTGGCCTGATTATGGGCGAGCACCGCGAAGCAAACCTGTCGATGAAGCGTGTTAAAACCATGCTTAACGATAAAGGCTACCAGGAAGTCATTACTTACAGCTTTGTCGATCCGAAGCTGCAGCAACTGATTCATCCAGGTGAGGAAGCACTCATCCTGCCAAGCCCAATCTCCAGCGAGATGTCGGCGATGCGCCTCTCTCTGTGGACCGGTTTGCTCGGCACTATCGTTTATAACCAGAATCGTCAGCAGAGCCGTGTGCGTATTTTCGAAACCGGCCTGCGCTTTGTACCTGATACGCAAGCTAATCTTGGCATCCGTCAGGATGTGATGCTGGCCGGCGCGATTTGCGGTAACCGTTATGACGAGCACTGGGATCTGGTGAAAGGAAGCGTCGATTTCTTCGATTTAAAAGGCGATCTTGAGTCCGTGCTGGAACTTACAGGTAAACTTTCCGCCATTGAGTTCCGCGCGGAAACGAATCCTGCACTGCACCCAGGCCAATCTGCAGCGATTTATCTGAAAGATAAGCGCATTGGTTTTATTGGTGTTGTTCACCCGGAACTGGAACGTAAGCTTGATCTGAACGGCCGCACACTGGTATTTGAACTGGAGTTGAATGCGCTTGCAGACCGCGTGGTGCCTCAGGCTCAGGAGATTTCGCGCTTCCCGGCGAACCGCCGTGATATCGCTGTTGTGGTCGCAGAAAATGTGCCTGCAGCAGATGTTTTGGGCGAATGTAAGAAAGTTGGCGTAAATCAGGTAGTTGGCGTAAACTTATTTGACGTGTACCGCGGTAAGGGTGTAGCGGAAGGGTATAAGAGCCTTGCCATTAGCCTGATCCTTCAGGATACCAGCCGTACACTCGAAGAAGAGGAGATTGCCGCTACCGTTGCCAGATGTGTAGAGGCATTAAAAGAGCGATTCCAGGCATCATTGAGGGATTGAACCTATGGCGCTTACAAAAGCTGAAATGTCAGAATATCTGTTTGATAAGCTTGGGCTTAGCAAACGGGACGCAAAAGAGCTGGTAGAGCTGTTTTTCGAAGAGATCCGTCGTGCTCTGGAAAACGGTGAGCAGGTAAAACTCTCCGGCTTTGGCAATTTCGATTTGCGCGACAAAAATCAACGTCCGGGTCGTAATCCAAAAACGGGCGAAGATATTCCCATTACAGCCCGGCGCGTGGTGACCTTCAGACCCGGCCAGAAGTTAAAGAGCCGTGTCGAAAACGCTTCGCCCAAAGCTGAATGATATGAACTAATTAAAAAGGCCGCATCGCGGCCTTTTTTCTTTTCAGCATCCGGCATCATCTTTAAAATCAGTGGCCTTGCTGACCAATAAAACGGAAAACATGCTGGCATACGCTCATCTTCAACAGCAACGCAACCGCCGCTGGCTGGGTGGCTTGCTGCTACTTTTACTCTTCGCGCTGCTGTTCAGTCTCTGTGCGGGCGATCAATGGATTTCTCCCGGTGCCTGGTTTACACCGGATGGGCAACTGTTTGTCTGGCAGATTCGTCTGCCACGTACGCTGGCCGTGTTGTTGGTTGGGGCTGCACTGGCGTTGTGCGGTGCGGTGATGCAGGCACTGTTCGAAAACCCGCTTGCGGAACCTGGATTGCTGGGCGTCTCCAGCGGTGCGGGCGTTGGCCTAATTGCTGCTGTATTGCTGGGTGGCGGATTGCTGCCTGGCTGGGCGCTGGGCGTTTGTGCGATCGCCGGGGCGCTCATTGTGACGCTGATCCTGCTGCGTTTCGCGCGTCGCCATATCTCAACCAGCCGTTTGCTGCTGGCTGGCGTCGCGTTGGGTATTATCTGTACTGCATTAATGACCTGGGCCGTCTATTTCTCTTCTTCCTTCGACTTGCGCCAGCTAATGTACTGGATGATGGGAGGTTTTGGCGGGGTAGACTGGCAACAAAGCTGGCTGATGGCGGCACTGGTGCCTGTCATCATTTGGGTCTCTTTCCAGTCTCAGCCACTGAATATGCTGGCTCTGGGAGATATTTCCGCGCGCCAGTTAGGATTACCGATGTGGCTATGGCGAAACGTGTTGGTGGTAGCCACGGGCTGGCTGGTCGGCGTAAGCGTCGCGCTGGCGGGCTCAATTGGTTTTATCGGTCTGGTCATTCCCCATATCTTACGTCTGTGCGGTTTGACCGATCATCGGGCATTGCTGCCAGGCTGCGCGCTGGCAGGAGCGGTGGCACTGTTATTTGCCGATGTGATAGCACGTCTGGCGCTCAATGCGGCCGAGTTGCCAATAGGCGTTGTGACGTCGACGCTGGGCGCGCCGGTATTTATCTGGCTATTATTGAGAGCCGGGCGTTGAGCCCGCAAACCATAACATTCATTAAGGTGACGCTATGCAACAGGATATTCTCAATACTGAAGTTAAGACTATCGATGGTGAACAGACAACGCTTGCAGGTTACCTCGGCAAGGTGCTGCTGCTGGTCAACGTTGCCTCTAAATGTGGGCTGACGCCACAGTACGAACAACTGGAACAGATGCAAAAAGAATTTGAAAGCAAAGGTTTTACCGTACTCGGTTTTCCCTGCAATCAGTTTCTCGGCCAGGAACCAGGTTCAGAAGAGGAGATTAAAACCTTCTGTAGCACCACGTATGGCATAACATTTCCGCTGTTCAGCAAAATCGATGTGAATGGTGAAGCACGTCACCCGCTGTATAAAAAGCTCATTGCTGCAGCGCCGAAGGCCGTTGCACCTGAGGGAAGTGGTTTCTACGAACGTATGGAGAGCAAGGGGCGAGCGCCGAAAGAGCCGGGCGATATTCTGTGGAATTTTGAAAAATTCCTGATTGGTCGTGATGGCAACGTGATTCAACGCTTCTCACCGGATATGACACCGGAAGATCCGATTCTCGTTGATGCGGTGAAACAGGCGCTGGCGAAGTAATGTCAATGCTGTTGCAGCTTCAGGATGTGGCTGAACCCGGAAGGCTTGGGCCGATAACAGCATCGATCGGCCGGGGAGAAGTCCTGCATCTTGTCGGACCGAATGGTGCAGGGAAAAGCACCCTGCTGGCGCGCATTGCTGGGTTATCAGGCGGGCAGGGAAGCGTGCTGTTTAATGCCCGTTCTTTGACACAGTGGCCAGCATCGCAGCTGGCGCAACACCGCGCTTACCTGGCCCAGCAGCAGGCACCGCCGTTCGCGATGCCAGTCTGGCAGTACTTGTCCTTGCATCAGCGCGATAACGCACATACCGCGCTGCTTGCACAGATCGCGGGCAAGCTTGGCCTCAGCGATAAGCTGGGGCGGGCGGTGAATCACCTGTCAGGCGGGGAGTGGCAGCGGGTACGCTTAGCGGCAGTGATTTTACAAATTCACCCCGCCGGTAACCCCACCGGGGAGCTTTTGTTGCTGGATGAGCCGATGAATAGCCTCGATGTTGCCCAGCAGGCAGCACTCGATAAGCTTTTAAACGAGCTGGTTGCCGCAGGAATTACCGTGGTGATGAGTAGCCACGATCTTAACCATACGTTGCGACATGCGCGTCAGGCCTGGCTGCTCAGTGGCGGCAAACTGTTAATGAGCGGGCGGCAGGACGAGGTGCTGACACCATCTCATCTGGCGACGGCGTATGGGTTGGCTTTTCGCCAACTGGATGTGGAAGGTCACCGCGTGCTGATCCCCGCAACGTGACGAAAAGGTGACTTGCCACAGATCTGATTCACACGGTAGATTATTCCGAGAAAAAGAAATAAAGAGGCGTGATCCAGAATGCGTATCTGGTTATTGCTGGCAGCGGCGTTATTCCTTGCAGGATGTAGTTCTCATCGCGCGCCGCCGCCAAATCCAAGATTGTCAGATTCGATAACCGTTATTGCTGGCCTGAATGATCAGCTGAGCCAGTGGCATGGTACGCCGTATCGCTACGGTGGCATGAGCCGTTCCGGCGTTGATTGTTCCGGCTTCGTTATGATGACGTTTCGCGATAAGTTTTCTTTACAACTGCCGCGCGAGACGCGCCAACAGGCGGAAATCGGCACGAAAATCGATAAAGATGATTTGCTACCAGGCGACCTGGTTTTCTTTAAAACCGGTTCCGGAGAGAGCGGATTGCACGTTGGTATTTACGATACGGATAATGAGTTCATTCATGCCTCAACCAGCCGGGGAGTGATGCGCTCTTCTCTGGATAATGTCTACTGGCGTAAAAATTTCTGGCAAGCACGTCGCATCTAAAATGAGAAAGCCCGCAAGGGCTTTTTTTAAACCAGGAAATTTCCACTAAATAATCACGTTTATCTTAATTAATATCTGTGTACATTGGGATCCGGACATCCGTGAATTCGTTATCAGGCTAATAAAGGTTAAGGAGCAGCCAAAAAATAAAACGGGAAAAAAATGAAGTTAATCTCATTTAAAACAATAGATTTGAAATATCTTCCCCTGTGTTTGACAATGCCGGATATCACCCTTAATGCGGGGCTGGCGCAATGATAGTATCGCTGGATGACACCTATCGCTCTGAGCTTCTATTACTTCCTGCGAGAAAAAGTAACGGAATGCTACAGGGACTGGAAATTATCATTAACTTTGTGGGGCCCGACAGCAATGTCCGCACGCCTACAGAGCTGGTCCTCCCGCGCCTTACGCCTGAAGAAATACTCACCTTATTCAATGAACAACTGGCACTGCTTGAAGCCTGCCAACTCTTTTTTATCCAACATCAATTAACGGCCTGGATTAATATTGCGCCCTCTTTGATTGATGTCCTGTTAACAGATGAAACGCTTGCAACAAACATTAGGAAATTTCCTTTTCTTGAATTTACCATTAATGAGAATTTTCCCGATCTAAATAGGGGAAAAGATAATCATCTATTGTTTCTATTGGCGAAACAATATTCCCTGGTGCTGTCTAATTTTGGTGCCGGAACCGCGTCGACCAAAGCCATTTTTGATGGCTTATTTAAGCGGGTGGTATTGGATAAAAATTTTGTTCATCAGCGGCTGGCTTCACCTTCATTCGAACCTTTTATGCGGGTGATTGTTTCGCAGCTCGAGCCCTATTGTGATGCATTGATGATTGCAGGCATTGATGATGAACACGCCCTCAACCGCGCTTCGGCCTTTCCCTTTAGCGCCATGCTTGGCGCAATGTGGCCACCCGTCGCCGTCGAACAGTTAACCTCTCTGGTTCAACCATAGCCCTGCTTTTACCCGGTGTTTAAACACCATAGTTAGCACTACACTAAAGGCAGGAGGAACCATGACCCTGTCTTTTACTACCCACTGGCGAGATGAATTGCCAGATTTTTATACCGCATTATCCCCAACGCCGCTGCACAACGCCCGGTTGCTCTGGCGCAATGAGCCGTTGGCACATGCGCTGGATGTACCGGATGCGCTGTTTCATCCCGCCTCGGGAGCAGGAGTGTGGGGCGGTGAAGCGCTGTTGCCTGGCATGTCTCCCCTGGCGCAGGTCTACAGTGGACATCAGTTTGGTGTCTGGGCCGGACAATTAGGTGATGGACGCGGGATTTTGCTCGGTGAGCAGCAACTCCCGGACGGCACAACCCGGGACTGGCACTTGAAAGGCGCCGGGCTGACGCCGTATTCGCGCATGGGGGATGGCCGTGCGGTGTTGCGTTCGACCATTCGCGAAAGCCTGGCTTCAGAAGCAATGCATTATCTGGGGATCCCGACCACGCGCGCATTGAGCATTGTGACCAGCGATACGCCGGTGATGCGCGAAACGCAGGAGCAGGGCGCGATGCTGATGCGTATTGCCGAAAGCCATGTGCGGTTTGGTCATTTCGAACATTTTTACTACCGACGCGATCCGCAAAAAGTCCGTCAACTGGCAGATTTTGTTATCCGTCATCACTGGCCGGAATTGCAAAACGAAAGCGATAAATATGTCGCATGGTTCCGGGATGTCGTGCGGCGTACCGCGCAGTTGATTGCGCGCTGGCAAGCGGTAGGGTTCGCGCACGGTGTAATGAATACCGATAACATGTCGATTCTTGGTTTAACGATCGACTATGGCCCGTTCGGTTTTCTTGATGATTACCAGCCCGGTTTTATCTGCAACCACTCTGATTACCAGGGAAGGTACAGTTTTGAAAACCAGCCGGCGGTGGCGCTCTGGAATCTCCAGCGCCTGGCGCAGTCACTATCGCCATTTATTGCTGCGGAGAGCCTAAACGCCGCACTGGATGATTACCAGCACCAGTTACTCACTGAATATGGCCTGTTGATGCGCAGCAAATTGGGCTTCTTCACCCGCCAGCAAGGGGATAACGATCTTCTGAATTCGCTGTTTGCCCTGATGGCGCGTGAAGGCAGCGATTATACGCGTACGTTCCGCATGCTCAGTCTGACCGGGCAGCAAAGTGCTGCGTCGCCGTTACGCGATGAGTTTATCGATCGCGGCGCATTTGATGACTGGTTTGCACGATATCGGGCGCGCTTACAGCAGGAGAATATCGATGACGCACAGCGACAGGCGCATATGCAGCAGGTTAATCCGGCGATGGTGTTGCGGAACTGGCTGGCGCAGCGCGCCATAGATGCCGCAGAGAAAGGTGATAACAGCGAGCTGGAGCGACTTCATGAGGCATTACGACAGCCATTTATTGATCGCAGTGATGATTATGTCAGCCGCCCGCCTGACTGGGGCAAACGGCTGGAAGTAAGCTGCTCGAGTTAAAAACGGCCTACTTTGTCAGGATCAATTTTCCGGCGTGCGTCTGGCGCAGCAGATATTGCTGCCCGTTGTGCTCAATAACGACACGTCCTTCATCCCCCAGCAATGAACGGCTATGAATGCGGCGATCGGTTGGGGTGATGAGCGTGGGCTTTTCCTGAGGCATGACTGGTGATGCAGGCGTGCTATCCATGTGCGACATATCCGTTTTAAGACAAACCAATAATGATATTGATAATGATTATCAATAGTATGGTGATGTGACGCAAGGGAGATTGCTTACTTAAACGCAGTTCCCCCAGGAAAAAGTAGGGGGAATGCGTCATTCTGAGGTAGTCAGCAGGAAAAAGTTAAAAGCGGGTGGCAACCGCGGTTGCGAGTTTTTCCAGCAGCAGTTCGCTGTCTTCCCAGTTCAGACAGGGATCGGTAATAGATTGCCCGTATACGAGCGGCTGGCCACTGACAATTTTTTGCGTGCCTTCTTGCAGGAAACTTTCCGCCATCACACCAGCGATCGCGAGCGAGCCATTAAGGATTTGCGTACAAATGTCGTCACAGACATCCAACTGGCGGCGGTGCTCTTTCTGGCAGTTGCCGTGGCTGAAATCCACCACCAGATGCTCCGGCAAACCAAATTCACGCAGCGTATCGCACGCATTGGCGATATCTTCGGCATGGTAATTTGGTTTTTTACCGCCACGCATAATGATGTGGCCGTAGGGGTTGCCGCTGGTCTGATAAATGGTCATTTGCCCGCTTTTATCCGGCGAGAGGAACATATGGCTGGCGCGTGAAGCACGGATCGCATCAACGGCGATACGTGTATTGCCATCGGTACCATTTTTAAAACCGACCGGGCAAGAAAGCGCCGAGGCCATTTCCCGGTGGATCTGGCTTTCCGTGGTGCGCGCGCCAATAGCACCCCAGCTAATTAAATCGGCAATAAACTGGCCGGTCACCATATCGAGGAATTCTGTGGCGGTGGGCACGCCTAGCTCATTGACCTGCAACAGCAGCTTACGCGCCAGCTCAAGACCGTGATTTACGCGGTAACTGCCGTTCAGATCCGGATCGGAAATCAACCCTTTCCAGCCCACTACGGTGCGCGGTTTTTCGAAGTAGGTGCGCATGACTATTTCCAGATGCGCGTGGTGTTTTTCACGTAATACTTGTAAACGGCTCGCGTAATCAACGGCGGCGTCAAGATCGTGAATTGAGCAGGGACCAATAATCACCAACAGGCGGCGATCTTCACCATTCAGTATTTTTTCTATCCGCCGACGGGATGCGGTCACATGCTCAGCTACCTCTGAGGTAACAGGGTAGCGCTGCGCAAGTTCAGCTGGTGTCACCAGGCTGCTGATAGGCGCAGTGCGAAGTTCATCAGTTTTGTTCATCAAGAATCTCAAAAATTAGGTGCTTCAGCGGCAGGAATGCCGGAAGTGATGCGCAACACCTTAAACCAATCCCGGCTTATTTCAAGAGGGGTTACAAAGGACATCACGTTTCCGGGCAGTATCATAGCGCATTATGCACCCATGTACTAGCATGTTAGTACATGCGGCGATTTAACCCCATAATATCGAGCATCTTGGTGGCAATTTCTTCTACCGAGTAGTTGGTACTATTAAGGCAGGGGATTTGATTCTTGCGGTAAAGCGCTTCCACTTCTGCGACTTCCATGCGGCACTGGCGCAACGACGCGTAGCGGCTATTTTCCCGGCGCTCTTCGCGAATGGCGGCAAGACGCTCCGGATTAATGGTCAGACCAAATAATTTATGCTGCAGGGGTTTTAACGCAGCGGGGAGAACGAGGTTATCCATATCGTCGGCAATAAAAGGATAATTTGCCGCGCGAATACCAAATTGCATCGCCAGATACAGGCTGGTCGGTGTTTTCCCACAGCGCGAAACGCCCAGTAAAATCACCTGAGCCTGATCAAGATTGCGCAACGAAATACCGTCGTCGTGCGCGAGGGTGTAATCAATTGCCGCGATACGCGCATCATATTTGGTTAAATTACCTGGATTAAGCCCATGTGTGCGGTGCGCAATGGGGGTAGGATCGAGTTTTAATTCCTCCTGCAGCGGCGCAACCAGCGCCTGGACGATATCCTGACAAAATCCTTCGCTTTGCAAAATAATGGCGCGAATTTCCGGTATCACAATCGAGTAGAACACCAGGGGACGATTGCCGGTTTGCTGATAGATGGCGTCTATTTGTTCTTTGACGGCA
Source organism: Kosakonia pseudosacchari (assembly GCF_900184035.1). Classification (GTDB taxonomy): domain Bacteria; phylum Pseudomonadota; class Gammaproteobacteria; order Enterobacterales; family Enterobacteriaceae; genus Kosakonia; species Kosakonia pseudosacchari. Next base: position 568,913 of record NZ_FXWP01000009.1, on the reverse strand, counting down.
CGGGCACGGCTCTCGTTTTCGACAAACGGCAGCGTGATACTGCTGATAGCGACCGGGAATTGCGACATTACCGCATGGCCTAATACTTCAGCGGTGATAGCGGTTCCATCAGAAATATAAAAGACGTGGCGATCAACTGAACTGTCCATTTAACCCATCCTGAATGACATGCGTAATTCGCTGAAAGCATAAATTAAAATCCGCAACATGCGTATCTCCTTTTTCTCATTTTTAAAATGAAATGGTGTTTTTATTTTTAATGAACTCTGTGGTTCATTTTTTTAGTTTCCCCTATAAAAAATAAGGAGATACAAAATTGAGAAATTACTCAAGGTGATTTATTGATGGGAATCTATCCGAAAAACCAGAAATCGTAATTGCTTACACGATTCACCGTTTTTTCAACGGAATTAATTATGCCAGGATAAAAATGTAGTTCGACGTTTTTACCCATTCATATATCACAAAAGGATTGTTTCGATGTCCAACAATGGCTCGTCTCCGCTGGTGCTTTGGTATGACCAACTCGGCATGAATGATGTAGACAGAGTTGGGGGCAAAAATGCCTCCCTTGGTGAAATGATTACTAATCTGTCCGGTATGGGGGTTTCCGTACCGAATGGGTTTGCGACCACGGCCGATGCGTTTAACCAGTTTCTGGAACAAAGCGGGCTAAATCAGCGCATTTACGAATTACTGGATAAAACCGACATCGATGATGTTTCCGAACTGGCAAAAGCGGGTGCGCAGATCCGCCAGTGGATTGTCGACACGCCGTTCCAGCCCGATCTGGAAAAAGCCGTCCACGAAGCCTACGCCAAACTCTCCGAAGATGACGCCGAAGCCTCTTTCGCGGTGCGCTCTTCTGCGACAGCGGAAGACATGCCGGATGCCTCGTTTGCCGGTCAGCAGGAAACCTTCCTCAACGTGCAAGGGTATGACGCCGTGCTGGTGGCGGTGAAGCATGTGTTTGCCTCGTTATTTAACGATCGCGCCATCTCCTATCGCGTGCATCAGGGTTACGATCACCGTGGCGTCGCGCTTTCTGCCGGTGTACAGCGCATGGTGCGGTCGGATATCGGCTCTTCTGGCGTGATGTTCACCATTGATACGGAATCCGGCTTTGATCAGGTGGTGTTTATCACCTCTGCCTGGGGGCTGGGCGAAATGGTGGTGCAGGGCGCCGTGAACCCTGATGAGTTCTACGTGCATAAGCCAACGCTGGCGGCAAATCGTCCGGCCATTGTGCGTCGCACCATGGGGTCGAAGAAAATCCGCATGATCTATGCACCGACGCAAGAGCATGGCAAGCAGGTGCAAATTGAAGATGTTCCGCAGGCCGAGCGCGACCGTTTCTCCCTGACCGACGACGAAGTACAAGCGCTGGCGAAGCAGGCGGTGCAAATCGAGAAACATTATGGCCGTCCAATGGATATTGAATGGGCGAAAGACGGCCATACTGGCAACTTGTTCATCGTTCAGGCGCGTCCGGAAACCGTACGCTCGCGTGGCCAGGTGATGGAGCGTTACACGCTGCATGCTCAGGGGCGCATTATCTCTGAAGGCCGTGCCATTGGGCATCGCATTGGCGCAGGTACGGTAAAAGTCATTCATGATATCAGTGAGATGAACCTGATCGAGCCAGGCGATGTGCTGGTGACCGACATGACCGACCCGGATTGGGAACCGATCATGAAAAAAGCGGCGGCCATTGTGACCAACCGCGGCGGTCGGACCTGCCACGCGGCGATCATTGCGCGTGAGTTAGGTATCCCGGCGGTGGTGGGCTGCGGCGATGCGACGGAACGCATTAAAACCGGCGAGAAAGTCACCGTCTCCTGCGCCGAAGGCGATACCGGTTATGTGTATGCCGATCTGCTGGATTTCAGCGTGAAAAGTTCAAGCGTAGACACCATGCCGGATCTGCCGCTGAAGATCATGATGAACGTCGGCAACCCGGATCGCGCGTTTGATTTTGCTTGCCTGCCAAACGAAGGCGTAGGGCTTGCACGTCTGGAATTCATCATCAACCGTATGATCGGTGTGCATCCGCGCGCGCTGCTGGAGTTTGATGACCAGGACGCGAAATTACAAAATGAAATCCGCGAAATGATGAAAGGCTTCGATTCGCCGGTTGAGTTTTATGTAGGGCGTCTGACGGAAGGCATTTCGACACTGGGCGCAGCATTCTGGCCAAAACGGGTGATTGTGCGTCTGTCCGATTTTAAATCGAACGAATACGCCAATCTGGTTGGCGGTGAGCGTTACGAGCCGGAAGAAGAGAACCCAATGCTCGGCTTCCGTGGCGCGGGCCGTTATGTGGCCGACAGCTTCCGCGACTGCTTTGCGCTTGAATGCGAAGCGGTAAAACGCGTGCGTAACGATATGGGGCTGACCAACGTAGAAATCATGGTCCCGTTTGTGCGTACCGTTGAACAGGCAAAAGCGGTGGTTGATGAACTTGCGCGTCAGGGACTGAAACGCGGTGAGAACGGGCTGAAAATCATCATGATGTGCGAAATCCCGTCCAACGCGCTGCTGGCGGAGCAGTTCCTCGAGTATTTCGATGGTTTCTCTATCGGCTCGAACGACATGACTCAACTGGCGCTGGGCCTCGATCGCGACTCCGGCGTGGTCTCTGAATTGTTCGACGAACGTAACGACGCGGTGAAAGCGCTGCTTTCCATGGCGATCCGTGCGGCGAAAAAGCAGGGCAAATATGTCGGTATTTGCGGGCAGGGACCTTCGGATCACGAAGATTTTGCCGCATGGTTGATGGATGAGGGCATTGATAGTCTCTCGCTCAATCCGGACACCGTGGTGCAGACCTGGCTCAGTCTCGCCGAACTGAAAAAATAAAGGCAAAAGTAAAATCCCCGGCATAATGTCGGGGATTTTTTTATTTCAGCCGCGAACTCGGCGGCGATCACAATTACTAAAAAACGTAAAAAGCCTGGCAATTATTGCAATTGTCCCCTCGTAGGCTTCTTCCAATACTTGAGCCTGTAGTGAGCCGCGCGACGTTAATTTATCGCGCCACGTTGAAATATTTTTTGACCTCACAAGGCTGATAAAAATGACAATCTCCTCTGTCCTGAGTACAAAAGACAAAATAGGTTATGGTCTTGGCGATATGGCAAGCGCCCTCGTCTGGCAAACCGCAACGCTGTTTCTCGCTTATTTCTATACGGATGTGTTTGGCTTACCCGCCGCCATTATGGGAACCATGTTTTTGGTTGTGCGCGCGGTGGATGCTTTTGTCGATCCTTGTATCGGCGCACTGGTGGATCGCACGCAAACGCGACACGGGCGTTTTCGCCCCTGGCTGCTGTGGTTTGCAATACCGTTCGGTGTGAGTTGCATTATTACCTTTTATGTCCCGGACGCCGGGGCAACGGCAAAAATCCTCTATGCCTGCGTCACTTACGCCATCCTTAGCTTCATCTACTCGGCGATTAACGTACCTTACTGCGCGATGCCCGGTGCGCTGACGATGGATCCACACGAGCGACATTCGCTGCAGTCCTGGCGCTTTGGTTTATCGTTTATCGGCGGCCTGATCGTCACCGTTATCGCGCTGCCGCTGGTGGCGAAACTGGGCGCGGGTAACGATCAGAAAGGCTATTTCTATGCCATGAGCATGATGGGGTTGCTGGGCATTGCGCTATTTTTTGGCTGTTTTTTCCTGACGCGCGAACGTTTTACGCCGCGAAATGATAGCTCCGGTTCGCTGTTCAGCGATCTCAAATTGCTGGCGGGGAATACGCAGTGGCGCATTGTTTTTGTGTTTAATATTTTGCTGTTAACCGCAGTTGTAACGCGTGGTTCTGCCACGATGTATTACGTCAAATACGTATTACAGCGCCCGGATATGGTGTTTACTTTTATTGTTTCCGGCATGATCGCCGCTCTAAGCGGAGCGCTATTATCAGCACGGTTGTTAGGGAAATTTGACCGGGTGCGCGCCTACCAGTGGACAATTATTACGTTCGTTGTTTTCGCGGCGCTGATCTTTATTATCCCACCGACACAAGTGTGGCTTATTTTTGGCCTCAATATCGTTTTCAGCTTTATTCAGAACCTGACCACGCCACTGCAATGGACCATGTTCTCTGATGTGGTGGATTACGAAGAGCACCGCAGCGGGCGTCGCCTTGACGGACTGGTGTTCTCTACCGCGTTATTCGCCATTAAATTTGGCCTGGCGCTCGGCGGTGCCGTTGTGGGTTGGGTGCTGGGCGCAGTGGACTATGCGCCGAACCAGGCAGCCCAGAGTGCCACGGTGCTGACGACCATTAACGCGCTGTTTACGCTGATCCCCTGCCTGCTGTTTATCTGCATGGTACTGCTCTTGACCCGCTACAAACTGAATAGCCAGGTTGCCGACAGTATCGCGCAAGATCTGATACGTAAACGCGGTAACAGCGAAAGCGACACGACAGTGCAAACCGCCCCGGATTTCAATAACACAGGAGTGACCCGATGACTGCTATCTACCAGGACGCAAACCGTCCCGTGGCCGAACGCGTTGCGGACTTACTGGCGCGGATGACGCCGGAAGAGAAATTCGCGCAAATGCATGCTTTATGGCTGGTGCTTTCAGAAGAGGGTGAGCACCGCGAGCGCACCGATCTCAGCGATGAGTTTGCCGGCGTCAGCGCGCAGGCGGCGCTGGCGCAGCGGCTTAAGCTGGGCGTCGGGCAAATAACCCGTCCGCTGGGCACGCATATAGTGGAGGCGAAGCGCGGCGTGCGCGCGGCTAATCGGCTACAAAAAACGTTAGTGGAAGAGACGCGGTTGGGTATCCCCGCGCTGTTTCATGAAGAGTGCCTGGTTGGCTTGTTGTGCAAAGACGCAACGTTATTTCCCTCCTCGCTGAACTACGGTTCAACCTGGGATCCGCAACTTGTGCAGCGTGCCGCTCATCATATTGGGCTGGAAGCGCGATCGACCGGCTGCAAACAGGGGCTGGCTCCGGTGCTGGATGTCTCGCGTGATGTCCGCTGGGGACGCACTGAAGAGACGTTTGGTGAAGATCCGTGGCTGGTGGGAGTGATGGCTTGCGCGTACGTGAAAGGTTTGCAGGGTGAAAAGGGCGATATGCTGGCGACGCTCAAACACTATGTTGGTCACTCGTTTAGCGAAGGCGCGCGTAACCATGCCCCGGTGCACCTGGGTTTTTGCGAGCTGAACGACACCTTTTTGCTGCCGTTCGAGATGGCGGTAAAGCTGGCGAAAGCAGGATCGGTGATGCCGGCCTATCACGACATTGATAATCAGCCTGGTCACAGCGATCATTTCTTGCTCACCACCTTGCTGCGTGAACAGTGGGGCTTCGAGGGCATTATTGTTGCCGATTACGGCGGCGTCAGCCTGTTACATCAACATCACGGTGTGACACACGATGCCGCAGAATCCGCAGCGCTCTCGTTTAATGCCGGGCTGGATGTTGAGTTGCCAAAAGATGACTGCGCGCGTCACCTGGCAGAGGCCGTTGAGCGCGGTCTTATTTCCATGGCAAAAGTGGATGAAATCGTCGCCCGCGTGCTGGCAGTGAAATTTCGCCTCGGTTTGTTCGAACACCCTTATACCGATGAACAGGGTATCGACTTGCAGTCCGTTGAGACGCGGCAGGTAGCGCACGAGGTCGCTACGCGCTCAATGACGCTGCTGGAAAATAACGGCATTCTGCCATTGAACGGCACGCCGAAAGTGGCGGTAATTGGCCCGACCGCTGACGATCCGCTGGCTTTGCTCAGCGGTTACAGTTTCCCGGTGCATTTGATCATTAGCGATATGCTGGAGGAGACCACGCAGGTCACCACGCCGCTTGCGGCGCTGCGCCAGACGCTGGGAGAGGGAAACGTCCGCTATGCTAAAGGCTGCCATATTATTGAAAAACGTATGGCTGGCGCCCCCGTTTTCCCCGGGGACGCATCGGGTAAACCGATGCAGCAGTCACCGGTTTCCATGGATTTGAGCCTGATCCCGCACGCGGTGAGCGTGGCGCAAGAAAGCGAGGTGATTATTGCCTGTGTGGGCGATCTTGCCGGGCTATTCCAGAGCGGGACAGTGGGAGAAGGTTCCGACACGGATAGCCTGACGCTGCCAGGTGTGCAACAGCAGTTGCTGGAGGCGTTAGTGGCAACCGGGAAGCCGGTAGTGGTGGTTATGACTGGCGGGCGTCCGTATAACCTGCAAGGGCTGGAGTCGCGCGTTGCCGCATGGTTGATGGCGTGGGCACCGGGGCAGGAGGGGGGCCGGGCGATTGCTGATGTGTTGACCGGGCGAGCAGAGCCGCAGGGGCGTCTGGTGGTCAGCGTGCCGAAAAGCGCGGGTGCGATGCCCTATTATTACAACCACAAGCTGAAAAGCGGTGGTACACCCTTTGCCTTCCATTTTGGCGCACTTTACCCCTTTGGCTACGGCAAGAGCTGGACGCAGTTCGAGTATATCAACCCGGTGCTGCTCACGCCTGAGGTGGCGATCGATGGCGATATTCGCGTACAGGTGCAGGTGAAAAATACCGGAGAGCGCAGCGGCAGTGAGGTAGTGCAACTGTATGTCCGGGATAAGGTAGCGTCGATGGTACGCCCGATACAGGAGCTAAAAGCGTTCCAGCGCGTGACATTGTCGCCGGGTGAAACGGCAACGCTGACGTTCACCGTACCGGTGGATATGCTCAACTTTACTCGGCGTGACGGGCAACGCATTGTTGAGCCGGGTGAGTTTGAGCTGCAAATCGGTGCCTCATCGGCAGATATTCGCGCAGCGCTCACGGTGAACGTTTACGGCGAGACCCGCGTGCTTCCCGGAGCCTGGAAAATGATGAGTTGGTGCGACGTCAGCCAGGGATAAAATCGTAGCCCATCGAATGGTGGGCTATTTTTTGTCTGTAGAAACCCCCAGCCTGGCTGGGGGTTTCGGAAAGCTTTCAGCTTTAAGCCAGCTATTTGCACAAACAGACAACAATACACCTGCTGAAATTACAACCACGCTGCATGGCCTAGAATTACGTAAGGTATTTGTATGATCGTAAGCTATTCGTGCCTGCCCCTGGTATAGGTTTATTGTATTGAGAATTGCCCTGCATATAACCCTCTCTTGTGATTTATCATCTTGTGGTTTTCTATTTCCCCCGTGTTTTAAGAGATAATTTTATTGAGGTTTATCTAATGGTAGAAATAGCTGAGTGTCAGGATGTTCATTTTATTTGTCATGACGTGACGGGGTTTATCGACGTTGAACCCGGCGGGTGAACTACGCGTGGTTCACGCAGGATTGATAGGGCGCTACAGGGTCGGTTACGTAACATCGTTGATCATGTGCTATCTCAGCATAATCTTATTAGCAGCGGGTGCAGGTAAATACATAAGCTGATTTTTCTTGAGCGCATTGTCGTGGTTTCAATTTATTCAATATTACCGTTTTTATTTCGCAGATGCGGAAGGTAAATAGCTATTGCCAGTAATAGTGCTGAGGTTATTTAAATGAAACGTTGTCTATTAATGTTTCTCGTGCCGGCATGGGCGACATCTTAATGGCTGTGTGCCTTATAACGGTCATATTCGTGCCGGTGACGGGCACGATGCATTAGCTACCGATTGGTGCGGCTATTGATAATGGTGCCTGCGCAGTGAGCGGCAAAGGTAGCGTGTCTGCATCCGGTAAATAAGTGTTTGCGCGCAAAGCGGCGAAAAAAAAGCCCATCGTGGGAGATGGGCAAAGACTACACACAGCAATTCGTTGTTTCACTCAGGGGATTTCCATGCTTATAAATCAAGGTGTTGATTTATAACCGTGAGCTAATAGTAGGCATGTCGATTTTTTGCGTCGATCAGATTCGTCTCATTAGTTAAATGGACGTGAAGAATATATGGGCTAAACCGGCCATTATTTCGCTTTCAGAGGGATCTGATCGGGATTTCGTGTCTGAAATGATAAGTAGCGCTTAATAATAATTAAGGCGGGCTACCCCGCCTTATTATTTTCAGGAGGGGTTGTCTAAATCGTCGACTTCGCTTAGCGCATTATCTGCCGCTACCGGTTCGGGCGCTTCATTCACCCAAGCGGAGAATAGCCGCCAGGAAACCGCCAGTAATACCGGACCAATAAACAGGCCAATCATACCGAAAGCGACCAGTCCGCCAATTACCCCTGAAAGAATAAGGATCAGCGGTAAATCCGCGCCCATACGGATAAGTACCGGGCGGATAAAGTTATCCAGCGTGGCGACAACGCAACTCCACACCAGCAGTACGGTGCCCCAGGTGGAATCTCCGCTCCAGTAAAGCCAGATAATGGCCGGAACCAGCACCAGTAATGGCCCGAGCTGTACCAGACAGGTCATCAGCATAACCACGGTAAACAATGTCGCGTACGGCACGCCGGAAATGGCCAGACCAACGCCGCCAAGCACGGCCTGCACCAGTGCGGTGACTACCACGCCAAGCGCTACGGCGCGGATTGCCTGGCCTGCCAGCAGCACAGCGGCATCGCCACGTTTTCCGGCAAGACGAATGGCGAAATGGCGGATCCCTCTGGCAACTTGCTCACCGCGCCAGTAGAGCAGAGCGCTGAACAGCAACATCAGGGCGCAGTGCAGCATAAAGCGCCCGATATGCGCGGCCTGGCCGACAAACCAGGTGGTTGTCGCCCCCACGTACGGGCGCAGTTTAGCCATAATGGCGCTGCCGCCCATATCCAGCAGGCTGTGCCAGCCCGCATAGAGCTTCTCACCAACGAAAGGAATGCTGTTTAGCCAGGCTAAATCCGGCGGTGACATGGCACCGGTGCTGATGGCATGGATCACCGGGCCGCTGGAGTCCACCAGGCTATTAACCAGTAGCGCGACAGGAATAATAAACAGCAGGATTAACAGCAACATCATGACTAACACCGCCAGCGAGCGGCGACCAAACAGCACGCGTTGCAGGCGCACCAGCAGTGGCCAGGTGGCGATCACCACCGTTCCCGCCCAGGCAAAACCGAGGATGAAGGGCTGGACGACCCACAGACAGGCGATAATCATGATTGCTAAAAACAGTACCGACAGCATGATTTGCGGTACATCCCTGGACTGACGTAGATCAACCATATGATTTACTCACCTTGTTGAGTGGCTGAAAATTCGGTGTTTCTGGAAATCACCAGTGATAATGATTAATGATTTCAGCAGTTTTGGACAGTCCGATTCTGCCTGTAATTCTCATGGGCGCATAAGAAAAAAATGTGATACAACGATGAATGCTTAAAGCAAACGATTAACACTTCACAACACTAACAGTCAGGCAGGGTCAAGCATAATGATCCCACAGATTTCCCAGGCACCGGGCGTCGTTCAACTGGTGCTGAATTTTTTGCAGGCTTTGGAGCAACAAGGTTTTACCGGTGATACCGCCACCAGCTACGCCGACAGGCTAACGATGGCGACAGACAACAGTATTTACCAGCTATTACCCGATGCCGTCGTTTTCCCTCGTTCAACGTCCGACGTTGCCTTGATCACACGCCTCGCTGCCGAGCCGCGTTTTCGCACGCTGGTCTTTACTCCGCGCGGCGGCGGTACCGGCACCAATGGTCAGGCGCTGAACCAGGGCATCATCGTTGATATGTCCCGCTATATGAATCGCATTATGGAAATCAACCCCGAAGAGGGGTGGGTGCGCGTTGAGGCGGGCGTCATCAAAGATCAGCTCAACCAGTATTTGAAACCTTATGGCTTCTTCTTCGCGCCAGAGCTGTCGACCAGCAACCGCGCGACCCTGGGGGGAATGATCAACACCGACGCTTCCGGGCAGGGTTCCCTTGTTTACGGGAAAACCTCTGACCATGTGCTGGGTGTCCGCGCTGTGTTGCTGGGCGGCGATATCCTTGATACACAGGCGATGCCGGTGGCGCTGGCAGAAACGCTGGGCAATGCCAGCACCGCTATCGGACGCATTTATAAAACGGTGCTGGAGCGTTGTCGTGATAATCGTCAGTTGATTCTGGATAGTTTCCCTAAACTGAACCGTTTTCTGACCGGCTACGATCTGCGTCATGTGTTTAATGACGAAATGACCGAATTTGATTTAACCCGCATTCTGACTGGCTCAGAAGGGACGCTGGCGTTTATTACCGAAGCGCGCCTTGATATTACGCCGCTACCAAAAGTTCGCCGTCTGGTGAACGTTAAATATGATTCGTTTGATTCCGCGCTGCGCAATGCGCCGTTTATGGTGGAAGCGCAAGCGCTCTCCGTCGAAACCGTGGATTCGAAAGTGCTCAACCTGGCGCGGGAAGATATTGTCTGGCACTCGGTGAAAGAGTTAATTACTGATGTGCCGGATAAAAACATGCTTGGCCTGAATATTGTTGAGTTTGCCGGTGACGATCAACCGCTGATTGATGCGCAAGTACAGGCGTTGTGCCAGCGCCTCGATACGTTAATGTCCAATGGTGAAGGCGGCGTGATTGGCTGGCAATTGTGCGAGGATCTGACGGGGATCGAGCGCATTTACGCCATGCGTAAAAAAGCCGTCGGGTTGTTAGGGAACGCGAAAGGCGCGGCCAAGCCGATTCCCTTCGCGGAAGATACCTGCGTACCGCCGGAACATCTGGCGGACTATATCGCTGAATTTCGTGCATTGCTTGATGGGCACGGCCTGAGCTACGGCATGTTTGGTCACGTTGACGCCGGGGTGTTGCACGTGCGGCCTGCGCTGGATATGTGCGACCCGCAGCAAGAAGTGCTGATGAAATCCATTTCCGATGATGTGGTGGCGCTAACGGCGAAATATGGCGGTTTACTGTGGGGCGAGCACGGGAAAGGTTTCCGCGCCGAATATAGCCCGGCCTTTTTTGGCGAGCAGCTTTATGGCGAGTTACGCAAAATTAAAGCGGCATTCGATCCGGAAAACCGTCTGAACCCCGGTAAAATCTGCCCACCTGAAGGCATTGATGCGCCGATGAAGAAGGTGGATGACGTTAAACGCGGCACGCTTGACCGGCAAATTCCTATCGCCGTGCGCTCCTCATGGCGTGGTGCCATGGAGTGTAACGGTAATGGCTTGTGCTTTAATTTCGATGTGAAAAGCCCGATGTGTCCGTCGATGAAAATCTCGGCGAACCGTATTCATTCACCAAAAGGACGGGCAACGCTGGTGCGCGAATGGCTGCGATTGCTGGCCGATCGCGGCATCGATCCGGTTAAGCTGGAAAAAGAGCTGCCGGAAAAGCGAGCCAGTTTACGTACATTAATTGAGCGTACGCGCAATAGCTGGCATGCGCGTCGCGGTGAGTATGATTTCTCGCATGAGGTCAAAGAGGCGATGTCCGGTTGCCTGGCCTGTAAAGCGTGCTCAACGCAGTGCCCAATCAAGATTGATGTGCCGGAGTTCCGGTCACGCTTCCTGCAGCTCTATCACAGCCGTTATCTGCGCCCGGTGCGCGATCATCTGGTTGCCACGGTGGAAAGCTATGCGCCTTTAATGGCGCGCGCGCCGAAGACCTTTAACTTCTTTATGAACCAGCCGTGGGTACGTTCCCTTTCTGAGAAGCATATCGGCATGGTGGATTTACCGTTGCTGTCGGTGCCGTCATTGCAGCGTCAGATGGTTGGGCATCGCACGGCGAACATGACGCTTGAGCAGCTTGAGCAGCTCGATGACGCACAGAAAGCGAAAACTGTGCTGGTGGTGCAGGACCCGTTCACCAGCTATTACGATGCACAAGTGGTGGCCGATTTTGTTCGACTGGTCGAACGGCTCGGCTTCGCGCCGGTAGTGCTGCCTTTCTCACCAAACGGCAAGGCGCAACACATTAAAGGTTTCCTCAATCGCTTTGCCAAAACGGCGCAGAAAACCGCAGATTTCCTTAATCGCGTGGCACAACTGGGCATGCCAATGGTGGGTGTCGACCCGGCGCTGGTGCTCTGCTACCGCGACGAGTACAAGCTGGCGTTAGGCGATAAGCGTGGGGATTTTCATGTGCAACTGGTGCATGAATGGTTGCCTTCGGCGCTGGATAACATCGATGAGCGAGCACGCAGCGGCGAGCCCTGGTATCTGTTCGGTCATTGCACAGAAGTGACGGCGCTACCGGGTGCTACGGGGCAATGGGCGGCGATTTTCGCGCGCTTCGGCGCGGTGCTGGAAAATGTCAGCGTGGGCTGCTGCGGTATGGCCGGAACGTATGGTCATGAAGTGAAGAACCATGCCAGTTCGCTGGGCATTTATGAGCTTTCCTGGCATCAGGCAATGCAGCGTTTGCCGCGTAATCGCTGTCTGGCGACCGGCTACTCTTGTCGCAGCCAGGTGAAACGAATCGAAGGGAATGGCGTGCGCCATCCACTTCAGGCCTTACTGGAGATTTTGGGATGATCTGGAAACGTGCGGTTACGCTGGAAGCCCTGAATGCAATGGGTGATGGCAATATGGTGGGGTTGCTGGATATTCACTTTGAGCGCATCAGTGACGATGCGCTGGAGGCGAGCATGCCGGTAGATCAACGAACTCATCAGCCTTTTGGCCTGTTACACGGTGGCGCGTCGGTGGTACTCGCTGAAACACTCGGTTCTGTTGCAGGCTATTTGTGTACAGAAGGGGAACAGAAAGTGGTGGGGCTGGAGGTTAACGCCAACCATTTGCGCTCGGTGCGTAGCGGGCGCGTGCGCGGTGTCTGTCGGGCGCTGCATACGGGCGGGCGGCATCAGGTCTGGCAAATCGATATTTATGACGAACAATCCCGCCTGTGCTGTTCATCACGGCTGACCACAGCAATCGTCTGATTATTTTCGGCGGGATAACCGCCGAAAAATCTTCATTTTTTATTCATTATTCTGCGCATTAGATTTTAGCTCTTCGTGCTATATTGTCCGGCACTGGATGTACCGCCCGGTTATCTGCAACCGGCGCGATTGGCTGTAACGCGTAATGACCTGATGAAGTGATTCATTGTCTCTTTAAGCGCTACTGAATAGAGGCTTTTAGGTAACAATGATGACATCATTTAAGTTAGCGTTTTTACACCCACGACATTGGGTGACATGGGCCGGACTCGGTTTACTCTGGCTACTTGTTCAACTTCCTTATCCTGTTCTTGCCCGCTTTGGCGCGGGGCTCGGTCGGCAATCGCGTCGATTCCTGCAACGTCGCGAGCGTATCGCTCGCCGTAATCTCGAACTCTGTTTCCCCCATATGAGTGATGAGCTGCGTGAGCGGCTGATTGCGAAAAACTTTATGTCGTTGGGCATGGGGTTGATTGAAACCGGCATGGCGTGGTTTTGGTCGGATAAGCGCGTACGCCGCTGGTTTGACGTCGAAGGCTATCAGCATTTACAGACCGCCCAGGCCAGCCAGTGTGGCGTGATGGTGGTCGGCGTGCATTTTATGTCGCTGGAGTTAGGCGGGCGCGTAATGGGGCTTTGTCAGCCAATGATGGCGACCTATCGTCCCCATAATAATGTGCTAATGGAGTGGGTACAGACGCGCGGTCGTATGCGTTCCAATAAGTCGATGATTGATCGCCGTAACCTGAAAGGCCTGGTCAATGCGCTGAAACAAGGGGAAGCCGTTTGGTTCGCGCCGGATCAGGATTACGGTCGCAAAGGCAGTATTTTCGCCCCGTTCTTTAGTGTTCAAAACGCGGCAACCACCAACGGCACCTACGTTTTATCGCGCCTTTCCGGGGCAAAAATGTTGACGGTCACGATGGTGCGCAAAGAGGATTGCTCTGGTTATTCGCTGCATATCGGCCAGGCGATGAATGACTATCCGGTTCAGGATGAGTTTGCCGCCGCCAGCTACATGAACAAAGTGATTGAGCGCGAAATTCTGCGCGCACCGGAGCAGTATCTCTGGATCCACCGGCGTTTTAAAACCCGCCCGGTCGGCGAACCTTCGCTTTATAACTAACCTTTGTTAACGCGCCCCTTTTCAGGGGCGCTGTATTATTCTGTTGCCAACAAAATGTATACGGGATGGTTATGGTCAAGTTTATTGCGGGCGGCTGTTTAGCCTTATTATCGGCGTATTCCTCTGCTGCGGGCATCACACTGCAGTGCGATGAATACCGCGCCAGCGTCGAACCGGATGGGCTCACTATCAATGGCCGACATTACACGAATCCACAGGAGAAGCCATATGAGATCTCCGATCAATACTCCGGACGCGCGCTGATTTACACCGACAGCCAGGATCAAAACAAGGCGACCAACTGGGCGGCGATCCATATCATCACGCAGATCGAAACGGGCAAAAAAGCCTTTTTCTACGCGGACAGCAAGCACACTGAAGATAAAGCGATCATCTGCACCCGCGAAAACGCAGAGGAATAAGACACGGGCAGCCAGTCTGATGCAGCGCTTTTAACCGATCGTCCGCCAGCGGCTTTTGTGCGGGTTCAGAACCCTTCCAGTAGCTGGAGTTGCTTAAAGGTCAGCGGGCGGGAAAAGGTGTACCCCTGAATACCGCCAGCGTTATACCTGTTAAGCAGGGCGAGGTCGGCGGTGCTGTCCACGCCTTCACAAATCACATCCGTCCCGGCTGGTATCACGCTGTCAATGAAACGGTGCAGTGTTGAAAGTTTTGCCGGGTGGCGGGCAATGCCGTCAACAAGGGAACGATCGATTTTGATGGTATTGAATGCAAACAATTGCAGGCGCTCTGCATGTTCATTTCCGCAACCAAACTTACCGAGTGAAACCATAAAACCGTACTCTCTGGCTTGCTTTAATGCTGGTAACTTACTGATAAATTGAGGGTAAGTAAGATTGTTGCTGACTTCAATTTCGATACGTTGCGGGGCAATATCATTGTGCTGGCAGCGTTCAATGAGCTGGGTAAGATAATCCATATCATTAATTAACTGCGGCGATAAAATGAAGGAAACCGTCATGGTTTCCTTCATTTTTAGTACATGACAAATAACCTCAAAAATAAAATCGGTTACTTTTCTGTTGACCGCCGTTTCTTCGAGAAGCACGCCTGTTTGCTCAGCGGGAATGAGAAAATCCTCACCGTTATAGAATTGTGCTACTGCTTGATAGCGGAGGATCTTTTTTCCTGAGAGCGTAATGATGGGATGAAACTCTGCCGTCATCAGGAATTTTCTGCCTTTAATTTCCAGTGTGTTAATTTTCATTTTCCTGATTTAGCCCCTACTCAAAAGAACAGGACATTCTTAATGAACAATTTTTAATTCTACACAGGCCCGGATAACGATTGAAAATTGTTTTAAATGATCGATTATCTTATTTTGATAGTTTGTAGCTATTACTCTTAGGAAAATGATCGCTTAAATCTATAAATTAACAGAGAAGATTATTCTTAATGTTTATATTTAGTTGGTTTGATGATTTTGATTTTTACGTATGGTTTGAGTTAGGTTGTTGTTTTGTCGTGATAAATGTGATTGGCTGCGAATAAGCATAACGAGCGCCTGCCCGGTGTTTGGCTTACAGCAATAAAGCACCAATGAATTAACACTATTAACCATAAGTAAGATGTTTGCGGATAATACGCGGGTATTTAAAAGCCGGGAGCTTTATTACCTTTTAGGGCGGCAATGTTAAGCAGGCGTATTGAAGATGTATTTAGGATACGTTTAAAAATAGATGGGCGAACATAAAAATATAATGACATTTTTATGACAGGTATAACCTGATTGGGAATAACAGAAAAAAAACGGGAAACATATCATCTGATTCTGTTTCCCGTCCGGTTAATGAAATGGTCAGTCTTAAACTATCGCCGGGTGTGTAAATTACCTGCCTTTTACAATGTAAGGGGAATCAACAATGTTGTTTCAGGAAATCGACAATCAATTGCGTAACACATTGGGGGTTCTCCCGGTTACTGATATGCGCCGCATTAGGAATCAACGTGAATTCACAACCTAATGCTTCTGCCATCTGTCGCCCTTCCACTGGCGGGCGCGGCAGATCCAGTTCGCCAGTTGCCACATGCGCCGGACAAGCCACAGCATCCAGAATGCTCATACGATCTGGTCGGCCGAAAATCAATTTACCAAGCGGCACGATGCTTTTGCGAAGCTGCTCCGCAGAAAGTGAGGAAAGATATGCGGTAAGCTGCTGAACATCTGCAGGCGCGGCAAACTGCGAATAAAATTGACCGACAATATAATCAAGCAACGCTGGCGGAATGGTGCCAGTCGCATCGATGGCGTTGAGCATCGCGAAGTAACGCTCACGCGCCACATCGGTTTCATCACCAATAAAGGTATCAAATAACATCATTGCCTTCACACGCGCAGGTGCGGCGGCAGCGAGTTCTGCTCCCCACATTCCACCAACCGATAAGCCGACCACGGCAAACTGGTCGATCTTGAGTGAATCCATTAAAGCCAAATGGTCTGCGGCAATATCGGCCAGAGAGGCTGGGGAGCCAGGCAAAGCAGGGGATTCGCCATGTCCCCACAAATCCGGGGCTATCACACGAAAGTGCTGGCTGAGTGTTTCTATTTGCGGCGACCACATCGATTTATCGAACAAATAGCTATGGCCCAACAGCACGGGAAAACCCGCGCCGCTATCTAAAAAAGACATCATTGGTTTTGCATGCATCAATACTCTCCTTGTTTGATGGCCCAGCGAGGTGAGCGCATTTTTAAAAAACCGAACATAGCTGACTTTATCTCAGAAATGAGAGGGGCATTTCTTCTTTTTCGACAGTTTTCTCTTATTCCAGAGCCATTTTCCTGTCGCGACCAGAACACCATAACGTCACTCCGGCGTGGAGATAGTTGGGTAAAGCAACGTTTCCAGGAAGCTGGCTACTACCCACAGCGTTTCGCTGAAAATTGACCATAAACCCACCACCAGAACCACCACCGCAAGCAACAACAAAATCAACGCCGTTTTATCCATAACTTGCTCAAATGTGGTCAAAAATCCTTGTTTTCGGACACTCATTCCAGCATCCGGTTCAACTTTTTACTATGACTATTTTGCCGTCGACATGCGGCCTATTGATATCACTGGAGATTAATTTTGAAAACGCAAAGCGCTGAAGTTGGGGTTATGCGTTTAAGACGCCGTTTTGCGAAAAGGTAATGTTTTACTAAGCGAGTCACTTTTTTCATTAAGAAATACCAACACCCTATCTCAATAATAGGTATTGACTATACATCTTTTCTTTTTTACCCCTTATTCGCCGCAGTGCCCTCTAAAATCATTATTTATCAATTTATTAAACAAATTTTCACTTACCTGTAAAGCCCTGGCGCAGAGTCTATGCTTATACCATGTGCCGAAAAAAGGGACTCATGGGTAATAACCCTTCGGAAAAGAGGTTGAAGTGATAATCATTATCACTAACATAGCATTATGAGCCTTTGATCTGCTGATGTGAGGTAAACGATGGAATCATTTAATCCGCAAGATTTTACGTGGCGGGGGCTAACCATGACACCCGCTGCCGCAGAACATATCCGTGCGCTGGTCAGTAAGCAGGCCGGAGTACTCGGTGTACGGCTGGGTATCAAGCAGACGGGGTGCGCAGGTTTTGGCTATGTACTCGATACCGTGACGGAACCGAACGAAGACGATTTGCTTTACGAATCTGACGGCGCACGCCTTTACGTACCGCTGCAGGCGATGCCGTTTATTGACGGCACCGAAGTAGATTACGTGCGTGAAGGTTTAAATCAGATCTTCAAATTTCATAACCCGAAAGCTCAGCACGAATGCGGCTGTGGCGAAAGTTTCGGGGTATAGGCGGTACTATGTCTCGTAATACTGAAGCAACTGACGATGTCAAAATCTGGACCGGCGGCAACCTCAATTATAAAGAGGGCTTTTTTACCAGGTTAAGCACTGACGAGCTGGCAAAAGGCATCAATGAAGATGTCGTGCGGGCCATTTCAGCGAAACGCAATGAGCCAGAATGGATGCTCGAATTTCGCCTGAACGCTTTCCGGGCGTGGCTGGAGATGGAAGAGCCACACTGGCTGAAAGCCCATTACGAAAAACTGGATTATCAGGATTACAGTTACTACTCCGCACCTTCCTGTGGCAACTGCGACGACACGTGCGCCTCACAGCCCGGCGCGGTGCAACAGACCGGCGCAAATGCCTGGCTGACGGAAGAAGTTGAAGAGGCGTTTAACCAACTCGGCGTCCCGGTGCGCGAAGGCAAAGAAGTGGCAGTCGATGCCATTTTTGACTCCGTCTCCGTGGCGACGACCTACCGTGAAAAATTGTCTGAGCAAGGAATCATCTTCTGCTCGTTCGGCGAGGCGATACATGACCACCCGGAACTGGTAAAAAAATACCTCGGAACGGTGGTGCCCTCTAATGACAACTTTTTCGCCGCGCTTAACGCCGCCGTTGCCTCTGACGGCACGTTTATCTACATCCCGAAAGGCGTGCGTTGCCCGATGGAACTGTCGACCTATTTTCGCATTAACGCGGAAAAAACCGGCCAGTTCGAGCGCACCATTCTGGTGGCGGATGAAGGGAGCTACGTCAGCTATATCGAAGGGTGTTCCGCACCGGTGCGCGACAGCTATCAGCTGCACGCGGCAGTGGTGGAAGTGATCATCCACAAAGACGCGGAAGTGAAATACTCCACGGTGCAAAACTGGTTCCCGGGGGATAACAACACCGGTGGCATCCTCAATTTTGTGACCAAGCGTGCGCTGTGCGAAGGCGAAAACAGCAAGATGTCATGGACGCAGTCTGAAACGGGATCCGCCATTACCTGGAAATACCCGAGCTGTATTCTGCGCGGCGATAACTCGATCGGTGAGTTCTTCTCCGTCGCATTGACCAGCGGACATCAGCAGGCGGACACCGGCACCAAGATGATCCATATCGGCAAGAACACCAAATCGACGATTATTTCGAAAGGGATCTCCGCCGGGCATAGCCAGAACAGCTATCGGGGGCTGGTGAAAATTATGCCGACCGCGACCAATGCCCGTAATTTCACCCAGTGCGACTCGATGCTGATCGGCCCAGATTGCGGGGCGCATACCTTCCCGTATGTCGAGTGCCGGAATAACAGCGCGCAACTTGAGCATGAAGCCACGACATCGCGTATCGGTGAAGACCAACTCTTCTATTGCCTGCAACGCGGAATCAGTGAAGACGATGCTATCTCCATGATCGTCAACGGCTTCTGTAAAGATGTCTTCTCTGAACTGCCGCTGGAGTTTGCCGTTGAAGCGCAAAAACTGCTGGCTATCAGCCTTGAACACAGCGTCGGTTAAGGATTAAAGGATAAGAAATGTTAAGTATTAAAGACTTGCAGGTAAGCGTTGAAGATAAAGCGATTCTGCGTGGCCTGAGCCTGGAGGTGCGCCCCGGTGAAGTTCACGCGATTATGGGACCGAACGGCTCCGGGAAAAGCACGCTTTCTGCGACGCTGGCCGGACGTGAAGATTATGAAGTGGTAGGCGGCAGCGTCGAGTTTAAAGGCAAAGATTTACTGGAGCTGTCGCCGGAAGACCGCGCCGGCGAAGGCGTATTTATGGCGTTCCAGTATCCGGTGGAGATCCCCGGCGTCAGTAACCAGTTCTTCCTGCAAACGGCGCTTAATGCGGTACGTGAGTATCGCGGCGAAGAGGCGCTGGATCGGTTTGACTTCCAGGATCTGATGGAAGACAAAATCAAGCTGCTGAAAATGCCGGAAGATTTGCTGACCCGTTCGGTCAATGTTGGCTTCTCCGGCGGTGAGAAAAAACGTAACGACATTCTGCAAATGGCGGTGCTGGAACCTGACCTGTGCATTCTGGATGAAACGGACTCCGGCCTTGATATTGATGCGCTGAAAATTGTTGCCGAAGGGGTGAATGCGCTGCGTGACGAAAAACGCGCATTTATCATTGTCACGCACTACCAGCGGATCCTGGATTACATCAAGCCGGATTTCGTCCATGTGTTGTATCAGGGGCGCATCGTGAAATCCGGTGATTTCAC
Organism: Kosakonia pseudosacchari; assembly: GCF_900184035.1. GTDB lineage: Bacteria > Pseudomonadota > Gammaproteobacteria > Enterobacterales > Enterobacteriaceae > Kosakonia > Kosakonia pseudosacchari. The sequence continues at coordinate 548,992 of NZ_FXWP01000009.1, read as the reverse complement.
GCTGGTTAAGCAACTGGAGGAGCAGGGCTATGGCTGGCTTACCGAACAGCAGTAACGCGCTGCAACAGTGGCATCATCTGTTTGAAACGCAGGGCGGCGCGCGTTCTGAATCGGCGCAGCAGCATCTGCAGCAAATGCTGCGTTTAGGATTGCCGACGCGCAAACATGAAAACTGGAAATACACGCCGCTGGAAGGGTTGCTGAACAGCCAGTTTGTTAGCACCTATGGCACTATCGGTGCCGCGCAGCGCGATACGCTGGCGCTGCCGGTGGACGCCGTGCGGCTGGTGTTTGTTGATGGTCAATTTAACGCGGCGCTGAGTGACGACACGGCGGGTTCCGGTTTTGATGTCACTTTTGCTGATGTGCGAGAGGCGCTGCCTGCGCCGGTGCAGCCGGAAGTATTCCTGCATCTGACAGAAAGCCTGGCGCAGAGCGTGACCTGGATTCAGGTGGCGCGAAACCAGCGGCCAGCTAAGCCGTTGCTGCTTATGCACATTACTCAAGGGCTGGCGGGCGAGGAGATGAATACCGCCCATTATCGCCACCATCTTGAGCTTGGCCTGGGGGCGGAAGCGACAGTTTATGAACATTACGTCAGCCTGAACGATGCGCGCCACTTTACAGGTTCACGCCTGACGATGAATGTGGCGGCGAATGCGCACCTGCACCACGTCAAGCTGGCATTCGAAAACCCGCAAAGCTACCACTTTGCGCATAATGACCTCTTGCTGGCGGCAGATGCGGCGGCAGATAGTCACAGTTTCCTGCTCGGCGGCGCGGTGTTGCGTCATAACACCAGTACGCAACTTAATGGCGAAAACACGCAGTTGCGCATCAATAGTCTGGCGATGCCGGTGAAAGCGGAAGTATGCGATACCCGTACCTGGCTTGAGCATAATCAGGGCTACTGCAACAGCCGCCAGCTACATAAAACCATCGTCAGCGATAAAGGCCGGGCGGTGTTTAATGGTCTGATCAAAGTTGCGCAACATGCCATCAAAACCGACGGGCAGATGACCAACAATAATCTGTTGCTCGGTCGTCTGGCTGAAGTGGACACCAAGCCACAACTGGAAATTTATGCCGATGATGTGAAATGCAGCCATGGCGCGACCGTTGGCCGCATTGATGATGAACAGATGTTTTATTTGCGCTCGCGAGGGATCAATCAACAGGCGGCGCAACAGATGATAATCCATGCCTTCGCGGCTGAACTGACGGAAGCCATTAGCGACGAAGCATTGAAACAACAGGTTCTGGCGCGTATCAGCCAGCGCCTGGCAGGGGGCAGAGTATGAGTTTTCCCGTGAACGCCGTTCGCGCCGATTTCCCGGTGCTACAGCGTGAAGTGAACGGACTACCGTTGGCCTATCTCGACAGTGCGGCCAGTGCGCAAAAACCGAACCCGGTGATTGATGCCGAAGCTGAATTTTTCCGCCACGGTTATGCGGCGGTACACCGCGGTATTCATACGCTGAGCGCGGAAGCCACTCAGCGGATGGAAAATGTGCGGGTGCAGGCAGCGGCGTTTCTTCATGCACGTTTGCCCGAAGAGCTGGTGTTTGTGCGCGGCACGACCGAGGGAATTAACCTGGTGGCGAACAGCTGGGGGAACAGGCAGGTGCGCGCGGGCGACAACATTATCATTAGCGCGATGGAACACCATGCCAATATCGTGCCGTGGCAGATGCTGTGCGAGCGCGTGGGCGCAGAGTTACGTGTGATCCCGCTTAACCAGGATGGCACGCTGCAGCTGGACGTGTTGCCCACGCTGCTGGATGAACGCTCGCGGCTACTGGCGATCACGCAGGTGTCGAACGTGCTGGGCACCGAAAACCCGGTGGCGGAAATCATTGCGCTGGCACATCAACATGGCGCGAAAGTGCTGGTGGATGGCGCACAGGCGGTCATGCACCATCCGGTGGATGTGCAGGCGCTGGACTGCGATTTCTATGTTTTCTCCGGCCATAAATTGTACGGGCCGACGGGTATCGGCGTGTTATATGCCAAAGAGGCTATCTTGCAGGATATGCCACCGTGGGAAGGGGGCGGTTCGATGATCGCCACTGTGAGCCTGATCGAAGGCACAACTTATGCGAAAGCGCCGTGGCGTTTTGAGGCCGGTACGCCGAACACAGGCGGCATTATTGGGCTTGGCGCGGCGATTGAGTATGTCAATAAGTTAGGGCTGGAAGCGATTGGTGAATACGAGCAGACGTTAATGCATTACGCACTCAACGCGCTGGCAGAAGTGCCGGATCTGACACTGTATGGCCCGACGCAGCGCCAGGGGGTAATCGCGTTTAATCTTGGGAAACATCATGCCTATGATGTCGGCAGTTTCCTCGATAATTACGGTATTGCGGTGCGTACCGGGCATCACTGTGCGATGCCGTTGATGGCGTTTTACAATGTTCCCGCCATGTGTCGCGCGTCATTGGTTATGTACAATACAGAAGAAGAGGTGGATCGTCTGGTGGCTGGCCTGAAACGTATTCATCAGTTGCTGGGCTAACGTGAGAGGCAAAAATGGCCGCATTACCCGATAAAGAGAAACTGCTGCGCAATTTTAGCCGCTGTGCCAACTGGGAAGAGAAGTACCTCTATATTATTGAACTGGGACAGCGTCTACCGGAATTAAGTGCCGAAGCGCACAACCCGGAGAACATTATTCAGGGCTGTCAGAGCCAGGTCTGGATTGTCATGCATTGCAACGAAGCGGGCGTGATAGAGCTGGCTGGCGACAGCGATGCCGCGATTGTCAAAGGGCTTATTGCCATCGTCTTTGTGCTCTATCAGCAGATGACCGCGCAAGATATTGTGGCGTTTGACGTGCGCCCGTGGTTCGAAAAGATGTCCCTCACGCAACATCTGACCCCTTCTCGCTCGCAGGGTCTTGAGGCGATGATCCGCGCGATTCGCAACAAAGCAGCCAACATTAGCTAAACTTAAAAGACCATATTTCATCCTGTTACGACGCGAGGTGTTTAGCGCCTCGCTGGATCTTCAGCTTTCTGACACCTTGTCAGTGGATACAGGAACTTCCTATGAAACGCGCGTCTTTACTCTCCTTATGTCTTTTCGGCGCTTTAAGCGCACTCCAGGTGGCTCGTGCGGCAGAATATCCCCTGCCTGCCGATGGTAGCCGTGTCATTGGGCAAAACCAGACTTACACCGTGCAGGCGGGGGATAAAAACCTGCAGGCGATCGCCCGCCATTTCGACACGGCAGCCATGTTGATCCTTGAAGCCAATAATACGATTGCACCCGTACCGAGACCGGGCACGATCGTCACTATCCCCTCACAAATGATTTTGCCCGATACGCCGCGCGAAGGCATTGTGGTTAATCTGGCGGAATTGCGACTCTATTATTTCCCGCCGGGGAAAAACAGTGTGCAGGTTTACCCGATAGGTATTGGTCAACAGGGGCTGGAAACGCCGGTTTCGGTGACGCGAGTTAGCCAGAAGATCCCGAACCCGACATGGACACCGACTGCGGGCATTCGCGCGCGTTCATTAGCAAACGGCATTGAATTGCCGCCGGTGGTACCCGCAGGGCCAAATAATCCGCTGGGGCGCTTTGCGCTGCGTCTGGGGATTGGTAATGGTGAATATCTCATTCACGGTACGAATGCGCCGGACAGCGTTGGGTTACGGGTCAGCTCAGGCTGTATCCGCATGAATGCGCCGGATATTCAGGCGCTGTTTGCGCAGGTTGCGGCTGGGACGCGGGTGACAATCATCAACGAGCCGGTGAAATACACCGTAGAGCCTGACGGGCGGCACTTTATTGAAGTGCATCGTCCGCTGGCACAAAAAGTTGAAGAAAATACGCAGACGGTGCCGATCAACTTCTCTCCCGCGCTGGAGGCTTTTATCCACAGTGCTGGCGGTGATAGTGGCATGATTACGCAAGCGTTGAATCGTCGGGCGGGTTACCCGGTAGCAATTCCGGCCAGAACATCGGCGGTAGCGTCAAAAGAAAGCGTGTTATCGGTACAGAACAGGGTGAAAGGAACAACGGTGGATGCAGAAGCACAACAAGAGGCTATAACGCAGTAGACGAAAAAGAAGGGCATATTACAGGCAAAAAAAAATGGCGCACCGGGTGCGCCATTTCATTACAGGAACTCTTACTTACGGTAAGAGTGAGCCTGGTTGTCCAGACGCTGGTTAGCGCGAGCTGCGTCATCTTTAGCAGCCTGAACGTCGGAACGGATTGCGTTCACGTCGTTGCTCAGCTGGTCAACTTTAGCGTTCAGAGTCTGAACGTCAGAAGACAGCTGATCGATTTTAGCATTGCTGGAGCAACCAGCCAGCAGAGTAGAACCCAGGATTACCGCGCCCAGTACCAGTTTAGTACGATTCATTATTAATACCCTCTAGATTGAGTTAATCTCCATGTAGCGTTACAAGTATTACACAAACTTTTTTAGGTTGAGAATATTTTTTTGATGGGAATCCACTTAAATTTGATCGTTCGCTCAAAGAAGCATCGACTTTCAATAAAAGGTTAAAAAACGCGTGTTAAAACAGCGAGCTTCCATCGGATTCATCTTAGATAATGGCCAGTTTAAATAGTGAAATCCGATTGGATTTTTTATTTTAAATGGAGTCGAGAATATAAAAAAAGCGCCGCGAGGGCGCTTTTTTAATCAGTCCGAATTGTCCGGTTATTATTACAGAACGTGGACGGAAGCTGTGTTTGTGGTGCCGCTCGGAACCAGTGCGCCGGAAACCATAACCACTACGTCGCCTTTGCTTGCCAGGCCGCTGTCCAGCGCCACTTCTTTGCCCAGACGGTAGAAATCATCGGTAGAAGAGATCTCTTTCACCAGCTGCGGGATAACGCCTTTGCTCAGCACCAGCTGACGCGCGGTCACTTCGTTGGTGGTCAGCGCCAGAATGGTGGCATCCGGGAAGTATTTACGCACAGCGCGAGCAGATTTGCCGCCCTGAGTCGCAACAACAATCAGCGGCGCTTCCAGTTTTTCAGCAGTTTCAACCGCGCCGCGGCAAACTGCTTCCGTGATGCGCAGTTTACGGCTGTCGTTGTTGAAATCCAGACGGCTGGTCATCACGCGATCGGTACGCTCACAAATGGTGGCCATAATGGTCACCGCTTCCAGCGGGTATTTCCCTTTAGCGGATTCGCCAGAGAGCATCACTGCGTCGGTACCGTCGAGGATGGCGTTCGCCACGTCGCCAGCTTCAGCGCGGGTCGGACGCGGGTTTTTAATCATGGAATCAAGCATCTGGGTCGCAGTGATAACAACTTTGCGCGCGCGGATACATTTTTCAATCATCATCTTCTGCGCGAAGATCACTTCTTCAACCGGGATTTCAACGCCCAGGTCGCCACGCGCAACCATGATGCCGTCGGATGCTTCGAGGATTTCGTCGAAGTTGTTCAGGCCTTCCTGGTTTTCAATTTTGGAAATGATCTGGATATTCTCGCCGCCGTGCGCTTTCAGGTGCTCACGAATTTCAACCACGTCAGAACGTTTACGGATGAAGGACGCCGCAACAAAGTCGACGCCTTGTTCGCAACCGAAGATCAGGTCTTGCTTGTCTTTTTCAGCCAATGCCGGCAGGGCGATGGAAACGCCAGGCAGGTTTACGCCTTTGTTTTCACCGAGATCGCCGTTGTTCAGCACTTTACAGATAACTTTATTGCCAACGATTTCGGTTACTTCCATACCAATCAGACCATCGTCTACCAGTACGGTGTTGCCAACGCTCAGATCGTTGGTGAAACCTTCGTAGGTCACGGCAACAGTGTCCGCGTTGCCGACAACAGATTTGTCAGTGGTGAAGGTGAAAGTCTGACCTGCTTTCAGGGAGACGTCGTTGCCACCTTCCAGTTTGATGGTGCGGATTTCCGGACCTTTGGTGTCCAGCAGAATTGCCGCTTTTTTACCGGTTTTGCTCATCACGTTGCGCAGGTTTTTAATGCGCTGGCCGTGCTCAGCATAGTCACCGTGAGAGAAGTTTAAACGCATGACGTTCATGCCAGCGTCCAGCATTTTCGCCAGCATCTCTTCGGATTCGGTTTTCGGACCGATGGTGCAAACAATTTTGGTCTTTTTCATGACAGTTCTGGTCTTTAAGTTTGAGTTGAGAAGGATTGGGAATTTACGCTCCGGTTAGCGCACGGCTTCGGAGTCAAACCTGTGTTGCGAAAAGAGCGATGCCACAGTCTAAGGATAGGTGACATCAAAAAAGCGTGCAGAAGAATGTGTGCCTGAGATTCAGCCAGATCGGGGAAAAATTGATATGAGTAATTTGTTTTACAGTTCAATCAGCTGAATCCATTCAAATTAGGATGGCGGCATTATAGCGTCGACATTGGCAGAAAGGAATTAAAAACGCTGTTTCAAAATACGAATTTATCGTCATTATCGATTTGTTGTGTAACCGTTATCACATAATTGCGCAACCGTTGCGCAGACGGGTCAGCCTGTGGCCTGGCCATCGTGGCGATGTGAGCGAAATCTCCTTTGCGGCAACGTTATTACGCTGCTACGGCTACGCTTATTTATCTTCTCACTTGATGAATCATAAAAATAAACAATAAGATTGTTCTGTTTATTTCGCTGCGTAAAAGGGCGTAGCCCTTAATTAAATAAAAAGTGTGCGCCAGTTTGCTTTTTAATAATTGTCGGGACGACTTTTTTTTACTTCTCTCTGTCATCTCAGTGAGGCGGATATATCTGGGAAAGACTCCCTGGATGCGTGGAAATATATTTTATATTTCTGAATTAATATCACGTTTTTGCATGAAATTTGCTTTAAGGATAATCCTAAATTAGCTACTTCCGTTTGCAGTTAAGTGATTGTTTCTAATGTTTATTATAAATAAGGTGCGAAAGAGGGCAAAAACTAACTGGTTGATATTTCTGGAACTTAACTTTTAGAAAGAATTTGCAATAAAACGTCTTGTTACTACTCTTAATCGACTCTTGATGAGACTCGAAAAATTCATAAAAAATTTCGTTCCGGATTATTAACGCCGGAGGTCGGCTGGTGCCTGATTATTATTTATTGCCAGCCTTATTTAACGCGTTTACTCATGATGAAGGTTGGGTGATGACGACTTCCGCCGTTGTTGGGCAGGGATATGCTTTTATTCCGCCGCCAGAAATTCCGACTCAGCAGGGACCGATGGGTATCCTGTATGATTTTAATGACGGTGCCCGGTTATTGTTGCCAGCCGGTAACTGGCGGGTCGAAATAAGCGATGACGAAACGGGAAATATCCTCTTTGCCGACGATGTCGCGCAGGGCTGGGTGATCAGCACAAAAAAATATTATGTGCCGTTTCGTCTGCGGGTCTGGGACGGCGCCCAGCCGGAGCCCGTGCTGGATCACGTTCTGGATATGCGCGGCCAAACGGTACTGGTTTCATTTCCCGGTGGTACGCTGGGCGACCTCATTGGCTGGGTACCTTACGCTGAACGCTTTCGGCAGACGTACCAGTGCAACGTTTATTGCACCATGGCACAGCCGATCGTCGATCTCTTCAAACCGGTCTATCCGCAGCTCCATTGCGCTACTCCTGAAGAGTGGCAGGCTGGGCCGGGCATGAGCGAGCCGCCTTATGCCAGCTGGCGCGTCGGGCTGTTTTTTCATGGCGATCTCGACAAGCAGCCATTCGATTTTCGCGCCGTGGGTCTGCACCGCACCGCCGGGCATATTCTCGGTGTCGATCCCAAGGAAATCGTTCCGGATCTGCGCCAGCGCAGCGCGCGTCGTATCGCTGAACCCTATGTCTGCATCGCGACCCAGTCCACCAGCCAGGCCAAATTCTGGAACAACGGCAACGGCTGGCATGAAGTCATCGATTATCTGAAAGAGCAGGGCTACCGCGTGCTGTGTATCGACAAAGAGCGCGTGGTAGGTCGCGGTTACATCTGGAACAAAATCCCCCACGGCGCGGAAGATTTCACCGGCAATCTGCCCCTTGCTGAACGTGTGGCGCTGCTGGAGCACGCCGAATTTTTTATCGGCCTCGGCAGCGGTCTCTCCTGGCTTGCCTGGGGCTGTCGGATCCCGGTGGTGCTGATCAGCGGATTCAGCCTGCCGAACAGCGAATTTCATACCCCCTGGCGCGTCATCAATACCCATGTCTGCAACGGCTGCTGGGATGACGTGCGGTTCAATTTTGATCATCAGGACTATTTCTGGTGTCCGCGCCACAAAGGCACGGACCGGCAGTACGAATGCACCCGTTTTATCACTGGCAAGCAGGTTATCGGCCATCTTCGTCGGCTGATTGCCCTGCGAAGCAATCCCTTTGGCATCAAAACAACAGCATTGGCAGACCCCGATCAACATGCCGCCTGACGGATGAGAGACGGGTTTCGAGGACATAGAAATGAAAAAAAGTCTTAACTGCAGTTACCGGCTGGTGTGGAATGACGTTCAGCGGGCGTTTGTGGTGGTTTCAGAACTGACCCGAGCGAAAGGCAAGCGCGCTGGCGGCGCGGTATTGATCTCGGCGGCGGTGGGCGGCCTGTTCGCAAGCAGCGGGGTGATGGCGTTCACCCTTGACGTCACCGGTTCGACGCGCGATGAGGTGGTGCAGGAGGGCGTGCAGAATGTGCATCCTGGCGGGTTAACCACCAACCATACCATCACCAGCCGTGGCACCCAGATAGTGGCGGGCGGCCAGACTGTGGATACCCGTGTTCAGGACGGTGGTTCGCAGATTGTGCGCCAGAACGGTCAGACGACCGGCACCGTTGTCACTGACGGGACACAGATTGTTGAAGTGGACGGGACGGCAACAGGCACGCAGCTTAACAGCGGCGGCAAGCAGGCGGTCGCCGGCAGGGCTAATAACACCATTGTCGGTGCTGGCGGTGAGCAGACGGTGCTGGAAAGCGGACTGGCAAGCCAGACGATTATTAACTCTGGCGGCGTGCAAGCCGTCAACGGCAGTTCAGTCCAGGGCGTTATTAACACAGGCGGCATCCAGCTCATCAACGGCGGTGGTTTCTCTCAGGACGCGACGGTAAACAGCGGGGGTGTCCAGCACGTTAACGTCGGTGGTTCCGCTGCCGACACCGCTATTTTTGGCGGCGGTAATCAATTCGTGGCCGGTACGGTATCCGGTGCGCACCTTAACGACGGTGGCGCGCAACTGGTTCAGCAAACCGGCAAAGCTACCGGTACCATCATCAACAACCGTGGCACGCAGACGGTAGACGGCACCGCTATCTCCGCCGTTGTTAACGGCGGCGGTACCCAACTGGTGCATAGTGGCGCGCTGGCGGCGGGCACCATCGTGAACAGCGGCGGGGTTCAGCATATCAATCAGGGCGGAGCAGCTTCCGACGGCGTGGTGTTTGGCGGCGGCACCCAGGTACTGGCGGGGACTGCATCCGGCACCAGCGTCAACGACGGCGGTGCGCAACTGGTACAGGAAACCGGCAAATCTACCGGTACCATCATCAACAATCGCGGTACGCAGACCGTAGACGGCCAGGCCATCTCCTCGGTTGTTAATGCTGGCGGTACGCAGCAGGTTAACCGTGGGGGGCTGGCGACAGGCGGCGTAGTGAATACCGGCGGTCTGCAGCATATCAGCCAGGGCGGTGCAGCATCCGATGCCATTCTGCTCGGCGGCACTCAACTGGTGGAAGGCACCACCTCCGGCACCATTATTAATAATGGCGGATTGCAGCAGATCCACGCCAGCGGCACGAGCAGTGATGCGGTGGTTAACGCCGGCGGTGAACAGGATGTGGACGGCGTCTCGTTCTCCGCAGAAGTGAACGACGGCGGTCTGCAGAAAGTGCGCAGCGGTGGAGCCGCTACCAGCGCGGTGATCAACAGCGGCGGTATTCAGAATGTGCTCTCAGGTGGCTCAACTGCCTTCACGACACTGTTGGGCGGTATTCAGCAACTGGCGGGCGTGGCGGCAGATACCATTATCGGTGCCGGCGGCGTACAGCACGTTCAGGTAGGTGGCAGCGCCAGTGGATCGCTGATCAATGAAGGCGGCCTGCAACGTGTGGACGGCACGGCTACCTCATCGGTTATCAATGACGGCGGAGCCCAGCTGGTGAACCGCGGCGGCCTGGCGGACAACGCGACGGTTAACAGTGGCGGCCTGCAGCACATCAATGAAGGTGGCGCTGCATCCGACACCACGGTGTTTGGCGGCGGTAAGCAAGTTGTTGCCGGTACGGCCTCTGGCACCAGTATCAATAACGGCGCTTACCAGCTTGTGCAGGTCACCGGTAAAGCCACCGACACCATCATCAACAGCGGTGGCACTCAGGCGGTGGACGGCACAGCGATCGCCGCCGTGGTCAACGATAGCGGGGTGCAGTTGATCCACTCCGGTGCGCTTGCTACGGACTCGCTGGTTAATTCTGGGGGGCTGCAGCACATTAACGAAGGCGGCGCTGCCTCGGATGCGCTGTTGTTTGGCGGTACTCAGATTGTCGAAGGTACGGCATCCAATACCCGTGTGGATTCAGGCGGCGTGCAGCAGGTTCACGTTACCGGCAAAACCATCGACAGCAAAATCTATGACGGCGGTTTCCAGGATGTTGACGGCACGGCTAACGGCACGATCGTCTACACCGGCGGTAAACAGCTGATCCGCAGCGGCGGTCATGCGAACGATACTCGCGTCGATAAAGATGGCGTGCAGATTGTGCGTGCCGGCGGCGCGGCCTCAAAAACGACGCTGCTGGGCGGAACGCAGCAGGTCGCGGGTATGGCAGGCGATACCGTTATTGGCGACGGCGGCATTCAGCACGTCCAGGTCGGCGGCATTGCCACGGGAGCGCTTATCAACAGCGGCGGCCTGCAGCGCGTTGACGGCTCGGCGACCTCCGCCGTGGTGAATAACGGTGGCGTACAGCTGGTGAACAGCGGTGGGCTGGCCGCTGGCTCTATCGTCAATAGCGGCGGTCTGCAGCACATTAACCTTGGTGGCGCGGCGTCTGATGGCACCATCTTTGGCGGGGGTAAACAGCTGGTGGCAGGGACCGCGTCCGGGACCAGCATCAGCGATGGCGGTCTGCAAATCGTGCAGGCTACCGGCAACACCTCCAGTACCCAAATCAACAGCGGCGGTGTGCAGAGTGTGGACGGCAGCGCCACCTCATCCGTGGTACGCAATGGCGGTATCCAGTTGGTGAATAACGGTGGCCTGGCGGCAGGCACCGCCGTTCACAGCGGCGGTCTGCAGCACATCAACCTTGGTGGCGCTGCATCTGATGGCACCATTTTCGGCGGCGGTAAACAAGTGGTGGCGGGCACGGCGTCCGGCACCAGTATCAACGATGGCGCTTATCAAATTGTCACAACCACCGGCAAAGCGACCGGCACCCTCATCAATAGCGGCGGTGTACAGAGCGTTGATGGCAACGCGACCTCGGCCGTGGTGCGTAACGGCGGCATCCAGCTAGTGAATAAAGGTGGTCTGGCGGCAGGCACCACGGTGAACAGCGGCGGCCTGCAGCACATCAATCTCGGCGGCGCGGCGTCTGACGGCACCATCTTCGGCGGCGGCAAACAGCTGGTGGAAGGTACTGCCTCCGGTGCCAGCGTGAACGATGGCGGTACGCAACTGGTGGCAGGGAGTGGTAAAACCACCGACACCCATATCAACAGCGGTGGCGTACAGAGCGTAGATGGTACGGCTATCTCGTCCGTGATCAATAACGGCGGTCAGCAAATCGTCAATTATGGCGGCTTGGCTGCCGGTTCGATCGTGAATAACGGCGGGGTGCAACACATTTCCGCTGGCGGTGCGGCGTCTGATGGTACGGTGTTCGGCGGTGGTACCCAACTGGTAGAAGGTTCGGCTTCCGGCACCAGCATCAGCGACGGCGGGGTGCAACTGGTAACCAAGAGCGGCCAGGCCAGCGGCACGCTGATTAACAGCGGTGGCGTGCAGCGCGTGCACGGCCAGTCGTTCGACGCGGTGATTAATAACGGCGGTGCGCAGATCGTGGATCCGTATGGCTGGGCACGCCAGAGCGTCATTAACGCCGGCGGGACGCAGATCCTGAGTAACGCTGCGGTGGCAATCTCCACCGTCTTGAACGGCGGTGCGCAGTACGTCAACAACGGCGCGAAATCTTTCGCCGCGCGACTGCTCGGCGGTACGCAGAATATCGGCAGCGGCGGGCAGGCCTTCGAAACACGCGTCGAGAAGGGGGGCGTGCAGAACGTTAACGCGGGCGGTTACACCTACGGCGGCACCATCTTTACTGGTGGCAGACAAAACGTTGCCGCCGGTGGCGTCACCGATTTTACTTTTGTCGATGGCGGCCTGCAGGTGGTTGACGGTACCTCGATTGTCAGCATTGTGAAAAACGGCGGACGTCAGGTCATCAACAAAAATGCCAATGCTGAAGTCTCTGTGGTGATTGATGGCGGCATTCAGGAAGTCTTCGGCACTACCACCGGATCGGAAATCACCCGTGCGGAACAACGTATTTTTAGCGGGGGTTCAGCCACTTCTACCGTGCTGAGCGACGGGGCGATACAGGGTATTTACGACGGCGCAGTGGTGACCGATACCCGTAACCGCAACAGCATCCAGAATGTGTACAGCGGTGGGCGCGCGGAAAACAACCTGATGGATGATTTCGCCGTACAAAACATCGCCGCAGGCGCAACGGCGGTGAACACCTCGATGATCAACTCCAGCCAGCAGAACGTGCGCGGCAGCGCGGTGGATACCGATCTTTCCGCGAATGCCGTGCAGAACGTCTACCGCGGCGGGACCGCCACGCGCACGGCGATCTACGAACGCGGAATCCAGAATATCTATAGCGGGGGTTCATCGGTCTTTGCCACCATCCAGGCTGGCGGGATCCAGAACGTGCTGAACGGCGGTACCGCGACCAGCACCACCATTAACGGTGGCGGTACCCAGAACGTCAACAGCGGCGGGACGGTGATCTCCACCATTATCCGTGAGGGCGGGATCCAGAACGTCAATGACGGGGCGATCGTTATCGACAACAAGGTGGTTGGCGATCAGGTGGTTAATCAGGGCGGCACTGTCGCCTCGTCCACCGTCAGCGAAAACGGTACCCAGAGTGTCACCTTTGGCGGCACGGCGATTGCCACTACCGTCAGCAAAGGCGGCGCCCAGTTCGTGCGTGCCGGGGGCGTGGCGGATCTGACGGCTATTGAGCGCGGCGGCATGCTGGCGCTGGAAGATGGTGCAACGGTCACCAATATCAATCTCAATAGCGGCGCAGCGTTGATGGCGGGCACCGATACCACGCTCAACGGCACCAACGCGCTTGGCAGCTTCTCTATTGCCAATAAGGTTGCGGAAAGCGTGCTACTGGAAGGCGGCGGTCTGCTGTCGGTTGCCGCTGACGGCAGCGCCAACAACACCGTAGTAAGCGAGAACGGTACGCTGAGCGTCGCCGAGGGCGGTATGCTGACTGGGGTCACTAAAGTCAACGATGGTGCTACGCTTGCCGGTAATGTTAACAACAGCGGCGAACTGCGCATCACCACTGATAGCAGTGCCAACACCGTCAACGCGGCCATCAATGGTAGCGGTACGCTGTATAAAGAAGGTGATAACACGCTGACCCTGAGCGGCGCGCTTAATCAGGCGGGCGGTACCTATCTGCAGAGCGGTACCCTGGTATTCAGCGGGCTGGATGCCGTGACCGATATCATCGCTCAGCGCGGCACCTCGCTGCAGCTGACCAACGGTACCACGCTGACCGGGATGATCGACCCGACCGATCTCACCGTCGATGCCGGTTCAAGCTGGCTGATGACCGCAGACTCCCTGCTCAATAACCTGACGCTGGGCGGCTCGATCGATTACCAGGCACCGACCGGGACGTTCGTTCCGAAAACCCTGACCGTTACCAACCTGGTAGGCAATGGCGGCACCATTACCCTGAACACTCTGTTTACCGGTAATACCGCAGTGAGTGACAGCCTAGTGCTGGACGGCGGCACCGCCACTGGTAATACGCAGATTGCCATTCGTAGCCAGGGTGGCCTGGGGGCACGTACCACCGGCAACGGCATTCAGGTGGTGAATGCCATCAACGGCGCGACCACGACCGATGATGCTTTCAGCCTCAACGGCAGCCTGCAGGCCGGTGCGTATAACTACACCCTGCAACAGGGCAGCGCCGACGAGAGCTGGTATCTGACGACTGCGGAAGCGGGTGGCAACGAGAACGGCCCGCAAAACTACCGTTCGGCGACGTATCTCTATAGCTCCGTCTATGCGCAGGCAATGGACTACGACAGTGCGCTGCTCGGCTCGCTGGATGCCCGTCGCTATGCGGCGCGTACCGCAGCCGAAAGCGGTAGCAACATGTGGGCGCGTTTCCAGGCCGGTCAACTGAGCCACGATCACGGCGGCAACGACCTGCGCAGTGGCAACACGCCGGATAGTAAAGGCGGCTATACCTTCCTGCAGATCGGTAGCGATCTGTGGCAGGGAGCGGCCTCTACCATGGAATGGACTGTTGGCGTGTACGGTGCGGCGGGGCTTTCTGCCGTCGACGTGCAGCGCAACAACAAGTCCAAAGCCGGTACGGTACGCGACGACGCTTACAGCGGTGGTCTCTATCTCAACGGCGTGCATGAGAGTGGCTGGTGGATGGATGTGGTGGCCCAGGGGACGCGCCACAACTTCGATACCAACCCGCGCGATGGCGACGGTCTGAAAACCCATGGCTGGGGCTACGTTGGCTCCTTCGAAACCGGTCTGCCGTTTGAGATCGGCGGCGGCCTGGTGCTGGAACCGCAGGTGCAGTACCAGTATCGCGGCGTGAACCTGAAAGATGGCAATGATGACGTCGCAGACGTGAAGTTCGGTGACGGCCACAGCCAGCAGGTGCGTGCCGGTCTGCGTCTGGGCAACAACGCGACGCTGAAAGAGACAGGCAAACCGGTACCGGTAAGCTGGTGGGTGCGTCCGTCCTTCATCCAGACTTTCGACTCGAAGGGTACGCTGAACGTCAGCGCGCCGGGCGTAGCAGGCAGCGAGGTCGCGTTCAATCCGGATCAGGACGGCACCGCCGCGTCGCTGGATGTTGGCATCGACGGCCAGATCCGCGATAACGTTACCCTCGGCGTGCGCGCGGGTTACACCCGGAGCATCGACGACGCAGGCACTGGCGGCTACGGTGGTCAAATCACGCTGAAAGTCGGCTTCTGATAACCAGGCTGTAATACGAAAAGCCGCGCCGCAGGGTGCGGCTTTTTTTATCAGGTATTTGCAGCATATGGGGAAGGTCGCTTTATCAGGGGCGCTTACGCGTGACGGTGATTTTCATGATGAGATGAAACAAGAGGAATAAATGCTGAGAAAAACTAAGAATGGTGCGTCCGAATGGACTCGAACCATCGACCCCCACCATGTCAAGGTGGTGCTCTAACCAACTGAGCTACGGACGCACTGAAGAGGAATGGTGCGTTCAATTGGACTCGAACCAACGACCCCCACCATGTCAAGGTGGTGCTCTAACCAACTGAGCTATGAACGCAGTGTTGTGGTTGACAACGGGGACGAATATTAGCGGCAGGCCGGAGATGTGGCAAGTGGAAAATGGCAAATTTCTCACGCAATTCACTCGATTGCGGAACAACTAACCAAAACGCGGTGAAAGTAGCCGCCAGCGGGCGGCTACTGCGGTTTTAACGTGCGGCGCGCTGCAAAATCAGCGCAGAAGGCTGGCGTTGCAGGAAACGCATCCGCAGCATCATCATTATCGCCGCTGACGTCAGGCCAATAATAAAGCCCATCCAGAAGCCTGCTGGCCCCATTCTGTCGACCACTAAATCGGTTAACGCCAGCGTGTAACCCACCGGTAAACCCAGCACCCAGTAAGCTATAAAGGTGATAAAAAAGATCGAGCGCGTATCTTTATAGCCACGCAGGATACCGCTGCCAATCACCTGAATGGAGTCGGAGATTTGGTAAATCGCCGCCAGCAACATCAAGTGCGATGCCAGCGTCACGACCTCTGGATTATCGTTATAGATCAGCGCGATATGTTCACGCATTAACGCGGTAAAAATCGCTGTTAATGCCGCCATGCAGATACCGACAATGAGTCCCGTGTGCGCTGATGTTTTTGCATCAAGCGTTGAGCCTTGCCCAAGGCGAAAACCGACGCGAATTGTCACTGCGGCAGCCAGTGACATCGGCAGAACGAACATCAGCGAACTGAAATTAAGCGCGATCTGATGTCCGGCGACATCGACAATACCCAACGGCGAAACGAGCAGCGCCACCACGGCAAACAGCGTCACTTCGAAAAAGAGTGCCAGCGCAATGGGAAGCCCGAGCTGGGTCAGGCGTTTTAACACCGCGAAGTCCGGTTTGGCAAAACGTTGCATGGCTTGAATATCACGCATCGCGCGGGCGCGTTTGACGTACAGGCGCATGCAGAAAAACATCACCCAATAGACGGACGCTGTCGCCACACCGCAGCCCACGCCGCCGAGTTCGGGCATACCGAAATGACCGTAAATAAAGATGTAGTTCACCGGGATATTCACCAGCAGGCCGACAAACCCCATCAGCATACCCGGGATCGTGCGGGCGAGGCCTTCGCACTGATTACGCATCACCTGGAAAAAGAGATAGCCTGGCGCGCCCCACATCAGCGCACGCAAAAACCGCACAGCTTTATCCGCCAGTTGCGGGTCGATGTTATGCATGGCGTAAATAATATGACCGGCATTCCACAGCACAATCATGATCAACACCGCCACCAAGCCCGCCAGCCAGAACCCCTGGCCAACCTGATGGGCGATTCTGTCGCGACGTCCGGAACCGTTTAACTGGGCAATCACCGGCGTCATTGCCAGCAGCAGGCCGTGGCCAAACAGAATGGCGGGAAACCAGATTGACGTCCCGATTGCCACCGCCGCCATATCCGTGGCGCTGTAGCCACCGGCCATGACCGTATCGACGAAGCCCATGGCTGTCTGGGCGACCTGCGCGAAAATAACCGGCACGGCGAGCGCCAGTAACTGACCCGCTTCTCTTATATACTTCTGCACGCGAACACCTTTTATCTTGTTGTTATAAATAAGAAAGGAACGACTAATCAGGAAGGAGTTTTTCCTTGTGCTAAAAAGGATGCCGCACAGCGATGGGTGCGACATGTGTACAAATATTACCTGCTATGGCGCGCTTTTGCCATGCCAGTCATAAAGCAAAATTATCTTTTAGCACGCGGCGCTACGCTTATCTTCTCACCAGAGTGGCGGGAAAAAGGGGGGCAGGGCGATTGAAACTGGCAAGGGTAAATTTCACCTGTTATTGTGCGTAAAGAACACGGTAATGACCGTATGAATGGAACAGGAGTGGTAAGTATGTTTACGGGTATTGTGCAAGGCACGGCGAAACTGGTGTCAATTGATGATAAACCCAATTTCCGCACTCACGTTGTTGAGTTGCCTGAGACGATGCTGGATGGCATTGAGACCGGCGCTTCCATTGCCAATAATGGTTGCTGCCTGACAGTTACGGCAATTAATGGCAGCCATATCAGCTTTGATCTGATGAAAGAGACGCTGCGTATCACCAATCTCGGCGATCTGCAGGTGGGCGACACGGTAAACGTTGAGCGCGCCGCAAAATTCAGTGATGAGATTGGCGGTCACTTAATGTCGGGTCATATCATGACCACCGCCGAAATTGTCAAAATTCTGACCTCGGAAAATAACCGCCAGATCTGGTTCAAGGTGCAAGATCCTGCGCTGATGAAATACATTCTGTACAAAGGATTTATCGGCATTGACGGGATAAGTCTGACGGTTGGCGAAGTCACCAGCAGCCGGTTTTGTGTGCATCTGATTCCGGAAACGCTGCAGCGCACGACGCTTGGCGCGAAAAAGCTGGGCCATCGCGTGAATATCGAAATCGACCCGCAAACGCAGGCGGTTGTTGATACCGTGGAACGCGTGCTGGCTTCGAAAGAAGCGGCGATCGTAGCCGCTGCCAGTGAAGAGTAAAAATAAACCCCGGCATGCCGGGGTTTATTTTGTTAACGCGCCACGCGCAACCCGTGTTCGATCCCCCGGCTGAAAACCACCTGCCAGAGCTGAATATCTCGCGCACGAAACGCTCCCGCGCAGGCATTGAGATAATAGCTGAACATCCGTTTAAAGCGTTCCGAGTAGTTGTCGGCAATTTCCGGCCAGGCGTCAAGAAAACGCTCATACCACGCCATCAACGTACGGTCATAATCCGCGCCGAAATTGTGCCAGTCTTCCATCACAAAGTGTGATTCGCTGGCATCCGCAATCTGGCGCACAGAAGGCAGACAGCCATTCGGGAAGATGTAGCGGTTGATCCACGGATCAACATTGTGATCGGTTCGTTTTGAGCCGATGGTGTGCAGTAAAAAAATGCCATCGGGTTTCAGGTTACGATCAACGACGCGGAAATAGGTCGCGTAGTTTTTTGGCCCGACATGTTCAAACATGCCAACGGAAACAATGCGGTCAAATTGCTCGTCGAGATCGCGATAATCCTGCAAGCGAATATCGACATCCAGCCCTTCGCAACGCTTCTGCGCCAGTTTTTGCTGCTCTGCAGAAATCGTCACGCCAACCACACTGACGCCATAATGTTGCGCCATAAACTGCGCCAGGCCACCCCACCCACAGCCAATATCCAGCACGCGCATGCCGGGTTTCAACTGCAGCTTTTCACCAATAAGCCGCAGTTTTGCCCGTTGTGCGTCATCCAGCGTTTCAGCGTCTTTCCAGTAGGCGCAAGAGTATTGCATCTGCGGATCCAGCATGCGGGTAAAGAGATCATTACCAAGATCGTAATGTTCTTTGCCCACAATCCAGGCCCTTTTTTTGCTTTGCAGATTAAATAATCTTGCTCCGGCAATGCGGAGTGTGTCTTTGAGATGATGCGGAAGTTGGTTTTCCAGCCCGGCGCGCAACACCTTGGTAAAGAATATGTCCAGGCGGGGGCAATCCCACCAGCCGTCCATATAACTTTCGCCGAGTCCGAGCGAGCCTTCCTGTAAAACGCGTTTGAAAAAATCAGGATTTTTCACCTGAATATCTGACGCTGCGGGACCGTTGACGCGGATACCTGCGCGACCCAGCAGTTCGTTTGCTATACGGAACCAATTGTCATCCCGTACGCTAACTTCTTCTATACACGATGAACTCATAACTTCTCCATCACTGGTAGTGATCAGAACCTTCAAACAGCGTAGACGCTTTTTCGGGCTTGTGAGAAATCTCACGGTTTTCACCGTGAGGCTGATATCCGACGTAGAACAGAGGAAGGGAGAGGACCCTTGCCGAAAGGCCTTCCATGGGTAAACGGGTACAATCCGGTACCCGTTAATGCATAATATTTATCGTATTTATTAAACAGCCGAAAATGAGTATAGGCTTCAAAATCGGGTGATTCAATAAAAAGCCAGTAGCAAGCTAACCACTGCGTTATTGATAGTCGCTTGCGCAACTATCAATGCGATTAATGCGACGAGGAAGCCACCACCTTTTTATCTGCCAGTTCATCGGCTGCGCGGCGCTGAAGCCGATAGCCCAATGCGGCCAGCAGCACCATTGCTACCATGACACTGGTTGTCGTAAGCAGTGGTGTGGCGATGAGCCATGAGACGACCAGGCTTGCCAGGAAACATAAACCCAGTTGTAGCGTATTCTGCAAAGCTGCGGCGCGGCCGGTAGCTTGCGGGAAAGGACGCAGCGCCTGCGCGACCACGATCGGGTAAATCGCGCCGTTGGCCATCGCCATAAAGCAGAAGGGGATGAGCAGCGCGGTCAGCGAAACGTCCGGCATAAAACCAACGGCCCAGGTGGCGAGGACGCTTAACGCGAACGCCCCCAGCAGCCACGGCAGTAAACGCGAACCCTGCCATTTCTGCAGCGCGGCACGGCAACCGTAACCGCCGACCAAAAAGGCGATGGTTTGCGGCACGTAACTGAGGCCAATCACCGATGGGCCATAACCCATTTCATGCAGAATAAACGGCGAACCGGTCAGCCAGGCGAAGAAACTGGCCGAGCAGGCGGCATAGATAATGACATTCCCGCGGTAATCCCTGGCGCGCAGCAGATCCATAAAGGTCAGCGGTTGTTCGTGGTGCTCAATTTTATTCGCCGGTGCTTTCAGTCGCCATGCCGGGATCATCAGAATCACTGTGATCGCCAGTAAGGTGGCGAAAATGGCCTGCCAGTTGAAATGCGCAAGGATCCAGGCTCCCAGCAGCGGTGCCAGAGCGGGTGTTAAACCAACGAGCGGCATAATGGTGGCGAAGATGCGATTGACGCGATGCGCGGGATAGTTATCCGTCACCAGCGCCTGCCAGCTTACTGTCGCGGCACAGACGCCAACCGCCTGGACAAAGCGCAGCACCAGCAGCAGGGTTGCATCGCGTACCCATAATGTACCCAAACAGCCCAGCGCGAAAATCGCCAGCCCGGCCAGCAAAACCGGCTTGCGGCCATAGCGATCCGATAGCGGCCCCCATACCAGTTGCGCAATGGCAAAGCCCGCCAGAAACAGGCTTAAGGTTGCGCTAACCA
This sequence comes from Kosakonia pseudosacchari, assembly GCF_900184035.1. Classification (GTDB taxonomy): domain Bacteria; phylum Pseudomonadota; class Gammaproteobacteria; order Enterobacterales; family Enterobacteriaceae; genus Kosakonia; species Kosakonia pseudosacchari. Next base: position 528,431 of record NZ_FXWP01000009.1, on the reverse strand, counting down.
CCGCAGACGATGTGTGTAAATCTTGCTGTATTGCGCTGAAAGCGGGGAGGTACATATCAGTGGCTAAAAAGCCGAGCACGCTTAATCCCGCGAGCCAGACTAAAAATCCATTGCCAGGTTGCATGTGGGTTTCTCTTTATTGCAGGTGATCAGGGCTGTTGAGTGTAAGGAGTGCATTAAGGCTTGTGAAACGCTAATATTTGCGTAGTGGTTTCAAAATTTTTGCAGGCAGATTATGTGGTCAGAATATTCGCTGGAAGTGGTTGATGCTGTCGCCCGCAATGGCAGTTTTAGCGGTGCAGCGCAGGAGTTACACCGTGTGCCCTCTGCAGTGAGCTATACCGTGCGACAGCTTGAGGAGTGGCTGGCTGTTCCGCTGTTTGAACGCCGCCATCGTGATGTCGAGCTCACGCCTGCCGGGGTCTGGTTTTTGAAAGAAGGGCGTGCTGTTATCAAAAAAATGCAGATCACCCGTCAGCAGTGTCAGCAAATCGCCAACGGCTGGCGCGGACAACTGGCGATTGCGGTCGACAACATCGTCAAACCTGAGCGTACCCGGCAATTGATCGTCGATTTCTATCGCCATTTCAGCGACGTTGAGTTACAGGTCTACCAGGAAGTATTTAACGGTGTCTGGGATGCGCTTGCTGATGGGCGGGTTGAACTGGCGATCGGCGCAACGCAGGCCATTCCCGTCGGCGGGCGCTATGCGTTTCGCGATATGGGGATGCTGAGCTGGAAATGTGTGGTTTCCAGTCGCCATCCGCTGGCGTCACTGGCGGGCCCGCTTAGCGACGACACCTTACGCAACTGGCCTTCACTTATCCAGGAAGATACGTCCCGCTCGTTGCCGAAGCGTATTACCTGGCTGCTGGATAATCAGAAACGCGTGATCGTCCCGGATTGGGCGTCGTCGGAGGCGTGCTTATCGGCAGGGTTATGCGTGGGAATGGTGCCGGCACACTTTGCCCGCCCTCGGCTCGACAGCGGTGACTGGGTCGCGCTGACGCTGGAAAACCCCTTCCCGGATGCGGCGTGCTGCCTGACGTGGCAGCAAAATGAAGCTTCCCCGGCGTTAAACTGGCTGCTGGAATACCTGGGAGATAGTGAAACGCTGAATAATGAATGGTTACGGGAGCCGAATTAACGGCTCCGTAATAAGCGATTAGCGGCGGTAGTCGCGGAACGGACCATCGGCCACGGAACGGCGCTCAACCAGGCGCGGATGCACTTCAATAGACTGCGACTCTTCGCGCTTGTTGACGATGCGATCAAGCAGCATGGTAAACGCCGTTTCTCCCAGCGAGTCTTTCGGCTGGTGAATCGTGGTCAACGCCGGGGTGAAGAAGCGTGAGTTACGCACGTTGTCATAACCAATCAGGGAAATATCCTGCGGTACGCGTAAACCCATCTCATCGGCAGCGCACAGCGCGCCCATTGCCATAATGTCACCACCGCAAAAGACAGCGGTAGGACGATGCGCCTGACCGAGGATTTGCTGCATCGCGCGATAGCCGGATTCCGGCTCGAAATCGCCCTGGACGATCCAGCTTTCCGGCACGCTAATAAGAGCTTCTTCCATCGCTTTCATAAAGCCAGCCAGACGGCCAGCGCCAGTGTTACGCTCCAGAGGACCGGGGATCACGCCAATATCGCGGTGTCCGCGGTCAATAAGATAGCGCCCGGCCATATAACCGCCTTCAAAGGCGTTATCAATAACGGAATCCGTAAAGTCGGCCTTCGCTTCGCCCCAGTCCATCACCACCATCGGGATATGGCGGTACTCTTCGAGCATGCTTAACAGCGATTCCGGGTATTCGGAACACATTACCAGCAAGCCATCGACGCGTTTTTGCGCCATCATCGACAGATAAGCCCGCTGTTTTTCCAGGCTATTCCAGGCATTACCGAGGATCAGGGTGTAACCCTTCTGGAAGCACTTTTTCTCAACGGCTTCAATAATTTCAGCAAAGTAGGCCGCTTCACTGCTGGTGGCCAGCAAGCCGATTGATTTTGTGTGATTCACTTTCAGGCTGCGGGCGACGGCGCTGGGGGAATAGTGCAACTCTTTAATCGCCGCCCACACGGCATTGCGCGTCTCTTCGGCGACGAAACGGGTTTTGTTAATTACATGTGATACGGTTGTAGTGGAAACGTTTGCTCGTTTCGCTACGTCTTTAATCGTTGCCATCAGATATCACTCCAGACCATATCATAAGCTCCTGATAATACATAAGGTAAACGTTTGCCTTTAATCACCCTGTACCCATCAAAGGGGGTGCGGTACGCCGGGAAAACGACACTGGACGTCAGGAGGGGAGTCAATGGCCGGTACGCTAATAAATTTAGCGTCGAATTTTGTCTGATCTTGAGCAAAAGGGGAAGTATTAAAACGTTTCTCCTGCCAATTCCCGCAAGATTTTTAAGATAATTTGTGCAAAAATGCGTTATCTCACTTTTTGTGGGGAAATTAAAAAGGGGAAAATTGATGAGCACCGATCTGAAGTATTCTTTAATCACTACCGTCATCGTTCTGGGCCTGATTGTTTTCGGCGGTCTGACTGCTGCACTGCATTGATCTATCGCGAGGGAGAGCCTCTTCTCCCTCGGTTTTCTTCCCCCGCTATTGTTATCACTTCTGCAATAATCTTTTGTCATTCTGCTAACTTCTGTTTTTTGTGATAGCTGTCATACTTTTGACTTCAGCGACAGGGTCGCAAGTCGGCATGTCTATTTTGGAGTGACAGATGAAAATTAATTTCCCTTTGCTTGCCCTGGCGATTGGCGCCTTCGGCATTGGTACCACCGAGTTTTCCCCGATGGGATTACTGCCGGTTATTGCCCGCGGCGTTGACGTTTCTATTCCGGCGGCGGGGATGCTGATTAGCGCCTACGCGATCGGCGTGATGGTCGGTGCGCCGTTAATGACGTTGCTGCTGTCTCACCGCGGCAGACGCAACGCCCTGATCTTTTTGATGGCGATTTTTACGCTCGGTAACGTGCTGTCGGCGATTGCGCCGGATTACGCCACATTAATGCTGGCGCGTATCGTCACCAGCCTGAACCATGGCGCTTTCTTTGGTCTTGGTTCGGTGGTGGCAGCAAGCGTGGTCGCGAAAGAGAAGCAGGCCAGCGCGGTGGCGACCATGTTCATGGGGTTGACCATTGCTAACATTGGCGGTGTACCTGCCGCGACCTGGCTGGGTGAAACCATTGGCTGGCGTATGTCGTTCATGGCTACCGCCGGGCTGGGTGTGATTGCCATGGCGAGTCTGTTCTTTTCACTGCCGAAAGGTGGCGCAGGTGAGCGCCCGGACGTGCGTAAAGAGCTGTCGGTGCTGGTGCGCCCGCAGGTGTTATCCGCGTTGCTGACCACCGTGCTCGGTGCGGGTGCCATGTTCACGCTGTATACCTATATTGCGCCGGTGCTGCATACCATTACCGATGCCACTCCCGTTTTTGTCACGGCGATGCTGGTGTTGATTGGCGTTGGCTTCTCCATTGGTAACTATCTCGGCGGCAAACTGGCGGATCGTTCCGTAACCGGCACGCTGAAAGGCTTTTTACTTCTGCTGATTGCCATCATGCTGGCGATCCCGTTCCTGGCGCGCAGTGAAGTGGGCGCGGCTATCAGCATGGTGGTATGGGGCGCGGCGACGTTTGCGGTGGTTCCACCGTTGCAGATGCGTGTCATGCGCGTTGCGCACGAAGCACCTGGGCTTTCATCGTCAGTCAATATCGGTGCCTTTAACCTTGGTAATGCGCTGGGTGCGGCAGCCGGTGGGGCAGTGATTTCCGGTGGGCTGGGTTATGATTTCGTCCCGGTTATGGGGGCGATTATTGCCGGGCTGGGCCTGCTGGTGGTGCTGTTCTCTGGTCGCTCACAGCCAGAACGTGCTTATGCCGCTGCAGAATAAATAGCAGGAATGCAAAAAAGGAGGGGCTGGCCCCTCCTTTGTTTTATGTCACGTTTATGCCGCTAAATTTTTGGCAACGAATGACCAGTTTACCAGCGCCCAGAAATGTTCGAGGTAGTTCGGGCGCGCATTACGGTAATCAATGTAATACGCATGTTCCCACACATCGACGGTTAACAGCGGGGTTGCATCGCTTGTCAGTGGAGTGCCCGCATTAGACGTTGAAACAATGGCCAATGCGCCATCCGCTTTTTTCACCAGCCACGTCCAGCCTGAACCGAAGTTTTTTACTGCCGCATCAGTGAATTGCGCTTTGAATTCGGCAAAGCTACCGAATGATTTGGTGATAGCCGCCGCCAGTTCACCGGTCGGTTCACCGCCGGCATTCGGAGCCAGGCAGTGCCAGTAGAAGGTATGGTTCCAGACCTGGGCGGCATTGTTGAACACGCCGCCTTCGCTGCTTTTCACAATCTCTTCCAGAGTTTTCCCTTCAAAAGCGCTGCCTTTGATCAGGTTGTTGAGGTTGGTGACATACGTCTGATGATGTTTACCATAATGGTATTCCAGCGTTTCGGCTGAGATATGCGGCGCCAGGGCGTCTTTTGCATACGGTAATGCAGGTAATTCAAACGACATTGCTATTCTCCTTTCATTATTTTAATGACATCCAATAGCCCTACTGGATGTGCGGATTAGGGTAGCAAATCGAAAGGGCAGACTAAAGAGGGAGTTACCTGCCGCAGGTGCGGCAGGTGAGGGATTAGCGAATGGTTTTCGGCGTTACGACGCGACGCGCGCCAACATAATGACGCTGCCAGTAATCTTCACTCAGTGATGTGACCTGAATATCCTGGCCGCTACGCGGAGACTGAATGAATTTACCATTGCCGACGTACACGCCAACGTGATCGGCTGTACCACGGCCCTGGGTACGGAAGAACACCAGATCGCCACTCTCCAGTTCCGCCACATTCACCGGCGATGCATCGCGCAGGTGATACATCTCATTGGCGGTACGCGGAATACGGAATTTCACCAGATCTTTATACGCGTAGTAGACCAGACCGCTGCAATCGAAACCGGTGCTCGGTGAGGTGCCGCCCCAGTGATAAGGCTTGCCAATCTGGTTCATCAGCTTGGACATGGCGGTTTTTTGGGCTTTCTGAATGCGAACTTTATGCACATCGGCGATGGCGTTAGTGCTTTTGACCTTCACACAATGCGGCTTGTGGCCTTTGCGCGGCGTACATTTTTCAGTCCAGGTGACAGCGGTGGTTTTTAACGGGCTGGATGCATTACGACGCGAGGTGATTTTGCTGGCTTTTTTACTGGTGGTAACTTTTTTGTTTGCCGGAGTTTTTTTGCTCTCCGTTATTTTTTTGCTGGTGGTTTTTTCTGCCGGACTGCGACTGTTTTTCTTTGATGTCTTTTGGGATGTATTTTTTTTCTTACGTTCGGATGCTTTCGCCAGATGCGATTTTTGCACGGCCGATGCTCGCGCCTGTTCTGAGGCACTCGCTAATGGCGTGAAAGAAATCGTGGTGAACAACAAAGCACAGAGCGTGATTGAAGCTTTTGGTATCCGCGCCACTGAGCAATCCCCTGTTAGGGCAAGCATTTAATATGCCTGCAAATGGTTTTTTAAAACTCGTCGATTCTAATCCATAAAAACCCCAAAAGTTAATACTGTTTTTGCATCTATAGCTTCGTTTCGTTAACAAGCGCAAAAAAAAGCAGCAAAACGTTTCTATGTGCGCAAGAGTTAGGCAGCAAGCGGGATGGCGAGTTGCGTTAAGTCATATTCTTAAGGCAACTTTTGCCGACAGACGATAAAATCATGAACGGTGAACAAAATGTTATTTTCCGATGTCCCATTGAACCGTTACAATGGCGAACATCTGCCGTAGAAGAAGTTGAAGGAAGCAAGACAATGAGCACAACACTTGAAAAAATCCAGCGCCAGATCGCTGAAAACCCGATTCTGCTGTATATGAAAGGCTCTCCGAAGCTGCCAAGCTGCGGTTTCTCCGCCCAGGCGGTGCAAGCGCTTTCTGCATGCGGTGAACGTTTTGCCTATGTAGACATCCTGCAAAACCCGGATATTCGCGCAGAACTGCCGAAATACGCTAACTGGCCAACCTTCCCGCAGCTGTGGGTTGAAGGCGAACTGGTTGGCGGCTGCGATATCGTGATTGAAATGTATCAGCGCGGTGAATTGCAGACGCTTATCAAAGAAGCAGCGGCAAAACATAAAGACGAGCCGGGCGCAGAGTAATTTCTGCCAACAAAAAAGCGACCTGACGGTCGCTTTTTTTATGCCTGATTTTCGTCCGCGATGGGCAGCGGCCAGCCACCGAGACGCTTCCAGCGGTTGACGATTTCGCAAAACAGCAGGGCAGTTTGCTCTGTATCGTACAGCGCGGAGTGTGCCTGCGAGGCGTCAAACGCGATGCCCGCCGCGCCACACGCTTTTGACAGCACTGTCTGCCCGAGCGCCAGTCCGCTTAATGACGCGGTATCGAAAGTGACAAACGGGTGGAACGGGTTGCGTTTCAGCGAAGCGCGCTCCGCAGCGGCCATCATAAAACTGTGATCGAATGTCGCATTGTGCGCCACCATGATCGCGCGGTTACAACCCTGATCTTTAATGCCTTTGCGCACCATTTTAAAAATGGCGTGCAGCGCGTCATGCTCACTTACCGCGCCACGCAGCGGGTTGCTCGGATCAATGCCGTTAAAGGCCAGTGCTTCGGGTTGCAGATTCGCGCCTTCGAAAGGCTCAACGTGGAAATGCAGCGTGCTGTCGGGCATGAGCCAGCCCTGTTCATCCATTTTCAGCGTAATGGCGGCGACTTCCAGCAGTGCGTCGGTTTTGGCGTTAAACCCGGCGGTTTCAACATCAATTACCACAGGATAAAAACCGCGAAAACGGTCGCACAGACCAGTCAGTTGAGCGTTATCGGACATCAGGATCTCTTGATACGGGAAAATGGCAGCGCATTATGGCAAATTTTACGAAGGGATGTAAAACAGCGGGCGCAAACCGCGCCCGGAGGGGATTAGTTACCCAGGCCTTTACCGGCGTCTTTCTCTTCGATCAGCTCGATTTTGTAACCATCCGGATCTTCAACAAAGGCGATAACCGTGGTTCCACCTTTAACCGGACCCGCTTCACGTGTCACATTCCCGCCATTGTTGCGGATAGCTTCGCAAGCTTGCGCCGCGTTTTCCACGCTCAGCGCGATATGACCGTAAGCATTACCCAGATCGTAGCTTTCCACGCCCCAGTTGTAGGTCAGTTCAATCACCGCTTCTTCGCTTTCCGGGCCGTAGCCAACGAAAGCCAGCGAATATTTATATTCCGGGTTTTCACTGGTCCGCAGCAGCTTCATGCCCAGCACGTTAGTATAAAATTCGATGGAGCGTTGCAGATTGCCGACGCGCAGCATGGTGTGAAGTAAGCGCATAATGTCCTCTTGTATGAATGTGTTAACGTTCCGAATAGAAACACAGTTTTAAGTATAGCGGCGGAGAGCCGCCGCTATCAATGAACAATCAGAGGATCACAGAGAAGGGTAGTCGGTGTAACCTTCCGCGCCGCCGCCATAGAAGCTTTCCGGGCGCTGCGGGTTCAGTTCCGTTTTTAATTGCAGACGTTTTACTAAATCCGGGTTGGCGATGAAGTCGCGACCAAAAGCCACGGCGTCAATCAAGCCTTTCTCAATGAGTTCTTCCGCTTTTTCTGGCGTATACGCACCCGCCCCGATGATGGGGCCGTGGAAGCGCGCGCGCACTTTTTCACGGAACGCGTCGGTATACGGCTCGCCGCCTGCCCAATCTGGCTCGGACATATGCAGATAGGCGATTCCTCGTTTACCGAGTTCCTCAATAAGATAGAGCGCATCGGCTTCCTCGTTCGGGCCATTATCCAGGTTCTGGAAAGTGCCAATAGGGGACACGCGAATGCCAATACGCTCTGCATCCCACTCCTTGCTCACCGCGTCGACCACTTCGAGAACCAGACGTGCGCGATTTTCCACGCTGCCGCCGTACTGGTCGGTACGCTGGTTCGCTGATGGTGAAAGGAACTGGTGCAGCAGATAGCCATGAGCCGAGTGCAGCTCCACCATGTCAAAACCGGCCGCACGAGCGTTGGCAACCGCCTGGCGAAAATCGTTCACAATACCCGGGATTTCGTCGGTTTCCAGCGCACGCGGCGTGGAGGTATCCTCGCGAATGGCGTTGCCATTGGCATCGCGCAGTGTAGTACGGGTTCCGGCATTGATGGCCGAGGGTGCAACAGGCGCGGCGCCGCCCGGTTGTACGCTGGTATGAGAGATACGACCGGTATGCCACAGTTGCACGGCGATACGACCGTTTTCGCGATGCACGCCATCGGTGATTTTCTGCCACGCCGCGATTTGTTCCGCGCTGTGCAGACCCGGTGCGCCGGCATAGCCTTTCGCCTGGGCGGAGATTTGCGTGGCTTCGCTGATAATCATGCCGGAGCTGGCGCGCTGACGATAATATTCAGCCATCAACGGCGTAGGAATATCACCCGGTTCGATGCTGCGCAGTCGCGTCAACGGCGCCATAAAAACGCGGTTTGGAACGGTAATCGCGCCCACTTTCAGCGGCGTAAATAATTTACTGGACATAACAACTCCTGAATAGACCGGTCGACTAGTAAAAAGTGAAATAAAAATGCCTGTTATCAGACAGGCGTTGCGATGATGTTGTTTGCATGCGCCAGCGCGCTTTCCAGCGGCAGGGCGCTTCGCGAAATTTTGGCCTGCAAATTGGCGCCTAACCACAGGGAGTACAACACTTGCGCCTGCGTGAGTGGTTCGCCCTGAAACGTTAAGCTGCGATCGTTACGCCCTTTTTCCAGCGTATCCGCGAGCAGGGCGATAACGCTGCTCGCGCCTTTGTCCATTGTTGAACGCATGTCTTCCGACAGATCGCACACTTCAGCCGACAGCTTCACCGTCAGGCAACCACTAATAATTCCCTGTTGGCTAAATTGCCGGAGCGTTTCCTGATAATACGCCAGCAGCCTGTCGCGGTAGTTTCCTGGCCCGCTGGCGAAATGGGTCGCCAGCCGCTGGTGATAAGCGGCATAGTGACGCTCAAGCAACGCCACGCCGAACGCCTCTTTGGAGCGAAAATAGTGGTAAAAAGAGCCTTTTGGCACTTCTGCCGTTTTCAGTAATTCGCTCAGGCCCATACCGGTAAACCCGCGATGCATACAAAGCTGCTCGCCGGTCGCCAGTAAATGTTCGCGCGTGTCATGTTCGGTATTTCTGCTCATCGCGCCACTCTACTAGACCGATCGGTCTGTTGCAAGTGGCGAACAATGCGTTTTTCGCCTTGCACGTTGTCGACAGGCAGTCTTCAATAAAGGGAACTGCCTGTATTAACGGAGACGACTGTGCCAGAACAACTGGAGTTTTTCCCCGTCCAGAGCCCGTGCCGCGGTATTTGTCAGTCGGATGAGCGTGGTTTTTGTCGTGGCTGCATGCGTAGTCGCGATGAGCGTTTTAACTGGCAAAAAATGACCGATGCGCAAAAGCAGGAGGTGCTGCGTTTGTGCCGCCAGCGTTTGCAGCGCAAAATGCGTGCAAACAAAGCCTCTTCTGCGGAAGAACCTCAGCAACCTTCACTGTTTTGAACGCGAAAATGCGTATACTCGAAGGCAAATTACCTTCGAGGAAATCATTATGGTTCAACGTATTGCCCTCGCGCCGCAAGGCCCTGAGTTCTCCCGTTTTGTGATGGGCTACTGGCGTTTAATGGACTGGAACATGTCCCCGCAGCAGCTGGTTAGCTTTATTGAGTCTCATCTTGATCTCGGTGTTACTACCGTTGATCACGCCGATATCTACGGCGGTTATCTGTGTGAAGCCGCGTTTGGCGAGGCGCTCAAGCTCGCTCCGCATCTGCGCGCCCGCATGGAGATTGTCAGCAAATGTGGCATCGCCACCACCGCGAAACCGGAACATGCGCTGGGTCATTACATTACTGAACGCGACCACATTATTCGCAGTGCCGAACAGTCGCTGGTGAATCTTGCCACCGATCACCTTGATTTGTTACTGATCCACCGTCCCGATCCGTTGATGGACGCCGATGAGGTAGCGGAAGCTTTTCTGCATTTACATCAGAGCGGAAAAGTACGCCACTTTGGCGTTTCTAACTTCACCCCGGCTCAGTTCTCACTGTTGCAGTCACGCCTGCCGTTTACGCTGGCGACCAATCAGGTCGAGATCTCGCCCGTACACCAGCCGCTACTGCTGGATGGCACGCTGGATCAACTGCAACAGCTGCGTATTCGCCCGATGGCATGGTCATGTCTCGGCGGCGGGCGTCTGTTTAACGACGCTGCATTCCAGCCGTTGCGGGATGAACTGGCGCGCGTTGCACAGGAACTGAATGCCGAAACCATCGAACAGGTGGTCTATGCCTGGGTGATGCGTCTGCCGTCTGCGCCGCTGCCCATTATTGGCTCGGGTAAAATTGAGCGTGTGCGTTCGGCGCTGGGGGCACTGAATCTCCAGATGACGCGCCAGCAGTGGTTCCGCATTCGCAAAGCGGCGCTCGGTTACGACGTGCCGTAACGCGGGAAAATGACCTCCCGGTGAAATCTGTCACCCTGGTTTAAACTTACAGGGTAAAAACAGACCGAAGGAGGTCATATGAAGCGTTTTAGTCTGGCTTTGCTGGCGCTCGTGGTTTGCGCCGGGGCGCAAGCCGCCAGTGAAGAAGTGGAGATGAACCTGGTCACCGCGCAAGGCGTGGGGCAGTCTATTGGTAGTGTAAAAATCAGTGAAACCGACAAGGGGCTGGAGTTTGCGCCAGACCTGAAAGCCCTGCCACCCGGTGAGCATGGCTTTCACGTCCATGCTAAAGGCAGTTGCCAGCCTGCTATTAAAGAGGGGAAAGCCTCTGCGGCGGAAGCGGCAGGAGGCCACCTCGATCCGCAACATACCGGCAAGCATGAAGGGCCAGAAGGTGCAGGACATTTAGGCGATCTGCCCGTGCTGGTAGTCAACAACGACGGTAAAGCGACCGATCCGGTAGTGGCGCCGCGTCTGAAAAAACTTGCGGATGTGAAAGACAAAGCGCTAATGATTCATGTCGGCGGCGATAATATGTCCGATCAACCGAAACCGCTCGGCGGTGGCGGCGCACGCTATGCCTGTGGCGTTATCAAGTAAGCGTCCCGGCTGCCGGGGCTTGCTCCAGCTGCGAAAGCGCGCAATATAAGCGCCAGATAACCGAGGCCAGTTCTCGCGCGGCAGGCTGGTGATGTTTACCCAGCACCGCGCTAATCCGCTGTAGCTCGGCCAGCGTGGCAGAAAGCGTTCGTTGCTGGACGCCACGCTCACTCATCACATCGCGCAATAGCACAATGCACAATTCGCGGACTTTGCTGAGCGGATCCGAGCGGATTTCCCAACCGCGTAGCTGCCAGACCACATGCGAGCAATTCAACAACACAACGCCCCAGCGCAGCAGCCAGCGCCGGGCTTGCGCATCCTGGCTATGACTTAACTGGCTAATGTGGTGATAAACCACCGATTCAAACTCATGCTCACTCAGTTGCGGCATACGGCTCAGTTGATCGACAAAGCTGCGGCGCAGCGTGCGAATATGACGCCGACTTTTACGGGCATCTGAACCCGGACGCAACACGGCGAACGCAAGCCACGCCAGCGCGACACCTGAGATCTTCGCCAGGTTATCGTTTAAGAAGTTCGCAAAGTCATAAACGGGTGGATTGGTCACTGCGATAAACGACCCCATAAAAACAATCAATTGCCCCCACAACCCGGCCAGTTTTGGCATTTGCAGTTTCAACAATTGCAGGGTGGTTAACAGCGGGAAAAGAAACAGCAGAAACACCGTCAGCTCGCTGATTTGCACCATCAGGCCGAATTTCACCATAAAGCTGAACAGCGACAGCAAGATCAAGGTGCGCAGTAACAGCGCCAGGGAGTTAAACGGCGCGGGCGAGACGGAGTAGAGCACACAGCTGATCGCCGCCAGCGTCAGTGCCGCTGAGCCCGATTCCCACTGCGTATTGATGCTCCATGCGCCGACCAGACTCAGCGCACAAAAAGTGCGAATGCCGCTCCACAGCGCTTCGGCATTATCTGTATCACGCATCAAACCGGGGCTTCGCGGTGGTGTGTAACTGCTGACCGGCGAAGCATTCTCCACACGTGCCAGCCAGCGGCTACTGGTGAGGTATAAACGGCAAAAGTAGCGCAAGCGCTGCCAGAATGCGTGGTGCCGGTAATCGTCCCTTATCCCGGGTACGAGCGGGGCGATAAGACGTGCGACGGTGAGGGCATCCGTGCGTGGGTGAGCAAGCTCGGAGAGCAGTTGCTCGAGAACCGGGCGCAAATTTTCCGGCGCGTCGGGCCAGTTCAGCAGCATTCTGCGCAGGCTGGAGATCACACTGGTCATGCGCAACTGTTGGTGCAGTAACCAGGTAAGCAAACTGTTTTGTCGCCGAAAGCGGTAATGGCTCCAGAACGCCTGAATCCGCAGTAAATTGGTGGTGAGGATCTGGCCGATAACGCTCTCATGGGCGGTGCGGATAGCATCGGTGGTTTCTGGCTGCCACAGCAGGCTAGCATGTTCCAGCAAACGTGCATGCATTTTTTTCAATGCAGACAGCAGGGTTGTACCGTCCGCGTTGCCGGGCAGGATCATCATCATCATGCCGCCGCACAAAATTCCCAGAATCACTTCGCACACGCGCGCCTGAGCAATGTCCCACAGCTCAGTAATATCGGTCACATCGACCATTGCGAAAGCGATAATCGCGGCGGTATAACCCGCCAGTTGAAAGGCATAGGCGACGTTGTTGGTGAACTGCGCGCAAGCCCAGGTACAAAAGCCAATCCAGGCGGCCATGGCGAACAAAAATAGCCATGGGTCGTTGAGCGTCTGCCCGGCAATGATCAGCGCCGCGCTGGCTCCAAGCAGGCTGCCGGCGATACGTCCAAGGCTTTTACTGATCACGCCGCCGACGGTGGGGAAGCTGACAACGGCTGTGGATGTCATGGCCCAGTAAGGTTCATCGAGGTCGAGATAATAAGCCACCGTAAGCGCCAGACACATCGCGATGCCGTTGCGCAGCGCATAGCGCCACTGCCCGGTAGTGGCTTTCACCCAGGGCAGATTTTGCCAGAGCCAGACCGGCGATTTCATTACTGGCTACCAATCGCCACGGTGCACGTGGTGCCAGAAACCAGCGTCAGCCCGGCGGGCAGGTTATCAAACTGAATACGCACCGGCACACGCTGCGCCAGTCGTACCCACGGCACGTTCGGTTTGATATCGGCAACCAGGCCGCTGTCAGTCTCAACGCTTTGATCATAAATCGCGCGGCCAATGCTGGAAACGTGACCCTGTAACGTAACATCTCCGCTATAAAGCACGATTTTCGCTGTCGCCCCTTCATGGATATGACGCAATTTGGTCTCTTCGAAGTAACCCATCACATAAAACGAATGGCTGTCTACCAGCGCGAAAACCGGTTGCCCGGCGGTGGCGTAATTCCCGATGCGGGCGGAGAGGTTGGTGACCCAACCGTCCACCGGTGCCTTAACCTGCGTTTGCGTTAATTGCCATTGTGCCTGCGCAAGTTGCGCCTGCGCTGCCGCAACACTTGCCTGAGCGGCTTTCACACTAATATTGGCAGTATCGAGATCTTCTGCGGAGATGTAGTTTTGTGAGAGATGGCGACGGCGATTGGCTTCATTATTCGCTTTCGCCAGATCGGTCTCCGTGCGCGCCAACTGGGCCTCGGCGTTCAGTACGGCAATGTGGTAAGGCGTCTCGTCGATACGAAATAGCAAGTCGCCTGCTTTAACCAACTGGTTATCTTTCACTTTCAGTTCGGTGATGCTGCCTGAGACCTGCGGCGTAATACTGACCTGCTCAGCGCGGATTTTTCCGTCACGCGTCCAGGGGGACTGCATATAAAAGTTCCACATCCACCAGGCCGCGACAATCGCCACGGCCAGTACCAGGAGCGTGGAGAAATATTTCAGGGATTTCAGGCGCATAATTACCACACAATTAGCAAGCCGAGGGCGAGGCTCAGCGCAATAACAAACAAGGAGAGATCCATCAGGATGGGATGCCAGATATCACCGGCATAAATCCACCCGCGTAACAGGCGGTGAGCAATAAGCCAGAACAGAAAGCCCAGCATGACCACTTTAAATACGGGAGGGAAATAGACCGATGCGCCAAAAATCAGGTCTTGCAGAGGTAAGTTCGGGAAACTTGAGTTCAACTTCACATTTTGCGTCCTGTACAACCTAACGGATCGCCAGATTGGTGCTTATCATTAGATAAGTACCAACCACTGCGTGTTGCTAAGGCAGGTGGAATCTCAGCGTAAGCCCCGGCGAGAACCGCAATACATTTGTTTTACCAATATAAATACTGCAAACTATTCTAAAATGAGTATAATAACTTAGCAAGCTAATTATAAGGAGATGAAATTGGAATCGCCATTAGGTTCTGATCTGGCACGCTTAGTGCGCGTCTGGCGCGCTTTGATTGACCATCGCCTGAAACCTCTGGAATTAACGCAGACTCACTGGGTAACGCTGCATAATATTCATCAGCTGCCGCCCGATCAGTCGCAAATTCAACTGGCAAAAGCGATTGGCATTGAGCAGCCTTCGCTGGTGCGTACGCTGGATCAACTGGAAGAGAAAGGCCTTATTTCTCGCCAGACCTGCGCCAACGATCGCCGGGCAAAGCGGATCAAATTGACAGAAAAAGCGGACCCAATCATTGAAGAGATGGAGACGGTTATTCGTAAAACCCGGGGGGAAATACTTTCCGGGATCTCTGCGGAAGAACTCGATCTGTTAATTAAAATGATTGCCCGGCTGGAACAAAACATCAGTGAGCTTCAGTCGCGAGACTGACCAGCAAAGCCTTGCATCCGCAAGGCTTTTTTACATCAACATTCTGTATCGGCAATATGAAAGGGCGGCCACTGGCGTGACCACCTGAGACGGGAATTAACGCGGGGAAACGGTAATCTGACGACCGTTGCTTGCCATCACGACGCGCTGGCCTGCGGAAAAACGGGTGCTGCCCTGTTTCTGTACGACCATAATGGTGTTGCCATCATCTTTACGAATTTCCAGCTCAACACCCTGCGTTTTATTCAGTGAACCCTGGACGGATTGTCCTGCGACGCCGCCGGCTACCGCGCCTGCTGCTGTGGCCAGAGAACGTCCTGTGCCGCCACCAACCGTATTGCCAAGGAAACCACCCAGCACTGCACCGCCAAGCGCGCCGATGACATTGTTATCATCACCGCCCTGAATCTGTACCGGACGGACGTTAACAATGGTGCCGTAAGTGACATTCTGCACCTGTTTAGCTTCGGATGCAGAGTAGACATCACCGGAAAGCGTGTCGTTATTCACGCAGCCAGCCAAAGTAAAACCAATCAGCGAAACTGCCAGTGCACGTAACATCATTTATGAATCTCCTGTTCACCATGAAACGCCCTTGCGGGCATCCGACATGGTTAAATTATATGGCATTTTAGCAATACCAGGTCATATCTTCTGCCAAATCCCGGCGAAAATAATAATCAACGCGAGCTTAACCAGATTTAAACGAAGCGATTATAAGCGCAGCCCGGCGCAATTTCACTTAACGAAAATCCAGCCGATTGTTAAAAAGTGTTTGCAGCCGATGGCGTTAACCCCTGCTTTATGGTGGAGTGGTGGCCTTCGGTCATGCATTAAAGGAAGGCGTATGAAATCGGGTCGCTACATTGGGGTGATGTCTGGAACAAGTCTGGATGGGATTGATGTGGTGCTGGCCGCCATCGATGAAACCATGGTCGCGCAGCAAGCGAGCCTGACGTTTCCCATTCCGCTGCCGTTAAAAGAGGCGATTCTTGGCATTTGTCAGGGGCAGCAACTCACCCTCTCACAACTGGGGCGGCTGGATACTCAACTGGGCAAGTTGTTCGCCGACGCGGTACTGGCGTTGATGGACCGGGAGCAACTCCACCCGGAGGATATCGTTGCGATTGGTTGTCACGGGCAAACCGTCTGGCATGAGCCGACGGGCATTGCGCCGCATACGCTACAGATTGGTGATAATAACCACATCGCGGCGCGTACGGGTGTGACGGTGGTCGGTGACTTTCGCCGCCGTGATATCGCGCTTGGCGGGCAGGGCGCGCCGCTGGTACCGGCCTTTCACCATGCACTGCTGGCGCATCCGGTAGAACGGCGCATGGTGCTTAACATTGGTGGCATCGCCAATTTATCACTTCTCATCCCCGGCCAGCCGATCAGAGGTTATGACACCGGGCCGGGCAATATGCTTATGGACGCGTGGATTTGGCGGCAAAAAGGCAAACCTTACGATAAAGATGCGCAGTGGGCGAGTGAAGGCAAAGTGGTGCTGCCGCTACTGCAAAACATGCTAAGCGATGGCTACTTTGCCACGCCTGCGCCGAAAAGCACCGGTCGAGAATACTTTAATTACAGCTGGCTGGAACGCCACCTCGCGCACTTCCCGGGCTTAAGCGCCTGCGATGTGCAGGCGACGCTGGCTGAATTGACGGCGGTGACAATATCCGAGCAGGTGCTGCTCAGTGGCGGTTGCGAACGCCTGCTAGTCTGCGGCGGTGGGTGTCGCAATCCGTTGGTCATGGCTCGTCTTGCAGGGCTTCTGCCAGGTACAGAAGTCACTACCACGGATGAAGCCGGAATCAGCGGCGACGATATGGAAGCGCTGGCGTTTGCCTGGCTGGCATGGCGTACCCTGGCCGGATTGCCTGGCAATCTGCCATCCGTTACTGGTGCGTCCGCGGCCTCGGTGCTCGGCGCGATTTACCCTGCTAATCCGCGGCAGAATCAGAGTTAACCGCATTTCACTTTAGTTGCACCGGGCTAGACTGACCGGGCTTAGGGAGGGCGTTTCGCCCTCCGTGACCAGGACTGTCCCGGGACTACTTTATGAAAAAAATACTCATTGCCTGTCTGCCCGCACTGCTTGCCGGATGCAGCTATTACAATCAGTTTGTAGAACGCATGCATACCGATACGCTGGTTTACCAGTGCGACGAAAAACCGCTCACCGTGAAAATAAACAACACCCGTCAGCAGGCGAGTTTTGTCTGGGATGATAAATTGCTGACCTTACAGCAAGGGCTTTCAGCCTCTGGCGCACGCTACACGGACGGTGTCTATGTTTTCTGGTCGAAGGGTGAGAGCGCGACCGTCTACAAGCGCGATCGCATCGTACTGAATAATTGCCAGCTTATTCCGCGGCGTTGAGATTTTTACAGGGGGGCGCATAATAGCCCCACCTGATGATTACTTTCGCTAACGCCATGTCTGATAACGATCAATTGCAGCAAATCGCGCATCTGCGCCGTGAATACACCAAAGGTGGTCTGCGTCGCGGCGACCTTCCCGCCGAGCCGTTGGCATTATTTGAACGCTGGCTGGGGCAGGCCTGTGAAGCCCAACTCGTTGACCCGACTGCAATGGTCGTGGCGACGGTCGATGAGAATGGTCAGCCCTATCAGCGCATCGTGTTGCTTAAACATTACGATGAAAAAGGGCTGGTTTTTTATACCAACCTTGGCAGCCGTAAGGCGCATCACATTGAAAACAACCCTGCTGTCAGCCTGCTGTTCCCATGGCATATGCTGGAACGGCAAGTGATGGTCACTGGTAAAGCTGAACGGCTTTCAACGCTGGAAGTGGTGAAGTATTTCCACAGCCGCCCGCGAGACAGCCAAATCGGCGCCTGGGTGTCAAAACAATCGAGCCGCATCTCCGCGCGCGGTGTTCTGGAAAGCAAGTTCCTTGAACTGAAGCAAAAATTCCAGCAGGGCGAAATCCCCTTACCCAGCTTCTGGGGCGGTTTTCGTGTCAGTATCGAACAAATGGAGTTCTGGCAAGGCGGTGCCAATCGCCTGCATGACCGTTTTTTATACCAGCGCGAGAACGCTGCGTGGAAAATTGATCGCCTCGCGCCATAATCCCTGAAAAATGTTGCTATAAGCGCTGGCACTCCGTGTTCCGGCGCTTTATTCTATCTGCCCCCCATGAAGTATCCTTTCGCATCTGGCGAAAAGTCGTGTACCGGCAAAGGTGCAGTCCGTTTTATACATGGAGATTTTGATGGCAAGCAGTAACTTGATTAAACAATTGCAAGAGCGGGGCCTCGTGGCTCAGGTGACAGATGAGGAAGCGTTAGCAGAGCGACTGGCGCAGGGCCCGATCGCGCTCTATTGCGGCTTCGATCCCACCGCTGACAGCTTGCATTTGGGGCATCTGGTTCCATTGTTATGCCTGAAACGCTTCCAGCAGGCTGGCCACAAGCCAGTGGCGCTGGTGGGTGGCGCGACCGGTCTGATTGGCGATCCGAGCTTTAAAGCCACTGAGCGTAAACTGAACACCGAAGACACCGTGCAGGAGTGGGTGGATAAAATCCGTAAACAGGTCGCACCGTTCCTCGATTTCGACTGTGGCGACAACTCTGCTATCGCTGCAAATAATTACGACTGGTTTGGCAGCATGAACGTGCTGACCTTCCTGCGCGACATCGGCAAACACTTCTCTGTTAACCAGATGATTAACAAAGAAGCGGTCAAGCAGCGTCTGAACCGCGATGATGTCGGTATCTCGTTCACCGAGTTTTCCTACAACCTGCTGCAAGGTTACGACTTTGCCTGCCTGAACGAACTGCATGATGTCGTGCTGCAAATTGGTGGTTCCGACCAGTGGGGCAACATCACATCGGGTATTGATCTGACGCGCCGTTTGCACCAGAACCAGGTCTTTGGTTTGACCGTTCCGCTGATCACCAAAGCGGATGGCACCAAATTTGGTAAAACCGAAGGTGGCGCGGTGTGGCTGGATCCGAAGAAAACCAGCCCGTATAAGTTCTATCAGTTCTGGATCAACACCGCCGATGCGGACGTTTATCGCTTCCTGAAGTTCTTCACCTTTATGGATATCGCGGAAATTAACGCGCTGGAAGAAGAAGACAAAAACAGCGGTAAAGCGCCGCGTGCGCAATATGTGCTGGCTGAGCAGGTAACACGTCTGGTACACGGTGAAGAGGGCTTAACCGCCGCGAAACGCATCACCGAAAGTCTGTTCAACGGTACGCTGAGTGACCTGAGCGAAGCCGATTTCGAACAGCTGGCGCAGGATGGTGTACCAATGGTTGAGATGGAAAAAGGCGCCGATCTGATGCAGGCGCTGGTTGATTCTGAACTGCAGCCTTCCCGCGGCCAGGCGCGTAAAACCATCGCGTCTAACGCTGTGACCATCAACGGCGAAAAACAATCCGATCCGGAGTATTTCTTCACTGACGGTGACCGCCTGTTTGGTCGCTACACGCTGTTGCGCCGCGGTAAGAAAAACTACTGCCTGATCTGCTGGAAATAAAAACAGACCTGCCGAAGGGAGTGAGAAATCACTCCCTTCTCTTTATTGCTCCATTCTTGCAAGGCTACCAACAATGAAGAATATCCTCGCCATTCAGTCGCATGTGGTCTTTGGTCATGCGGGGAACAGTGCCGCCGAGTTCCCGATGCGCCGCCTGGGGGCTAACGTCTGGCCGCTGAACACGGTGCAGTTTTCTAACCATACCCAGTACGGCAAATGGACCGGCAGTGTTATGCCGCCAGCTCATCTGACCGAAATTGTGCAGGGCATCGCGGCGATTGACCAACTGAAACGCTGTGACGCGGTGCTGAGCGGCTATCTGGGATCGGCAGAGCAGGGAGAGCATATTCTGGGTATCGTTGGTCAGGTGAAAGCGGCCAACCCGCGGGCGAAATTTTTCTGCGACCCGGTAATGGGGCATCCGGAGAAAGGCTGCATCGTTGCGCCAGGGGTTGCTGAGTTTCATGTCCGCCACGCTTTGCCTGCCAGCGATATCATTGCGCCAAATCTGATTGAGCTGGAGATCCTTTGCGAGCATGCGGTTAACACGGTGGAAGACGCAGTGGCTGCGGCACGCGAGCTGATTGCGCAGGGGCCGCAAATCGTGCTGGTGAAACACCTGGCGCGCGCGGGACTGAGCACCGATCGCTTTGAAATGTTGCTGGTGACGCCCAGTGAAGCCTGGCACATTAGCCGTCCGCTGGTGGATTTTGGCGCACGCCAGCCTGTCGGTGTGGGCGATGTAACCAGCGGGTTGTTACTGGTGAAATTGCTACAGGGTGCGAACGTGCGTGAAGCGCTGGAGCACGTAACGGCGGCGGTGTATGAAATCATGCTGGCGACTAAAAATTTGCAGGAGTATGAACTGCAGGTGGTCGCGGCACAGGACAGAATTGCGCAACCAGAGCATCTTTTTAGCGCCACATTGCTGTAAAAAAGGCGGGGATCCCCGCCTTTATTCATGCCCGCTAAATAGAGCCTTCGCGGGCAATCACATTTTACTGAATACCTTCTGCTGCCATTGCAGTCACCACCGCAGGGCGAGCGGCAATACGCGCCATATACGCGTCAATATTCGACAGACCTTCCATATTCAATTTCACCGCGCGCGCCCAGCGCAGCACCGTGAACAGATAACCGTCGGCAATGGTAAAGTTCGCACCGCTAATCCACGCGTTATTGCTCAGGGATTCATTTACGTAGTGCAATTTTTTCTCAAGCAAAGCGCGTACAGTGGGTTTGTACTCTTCCGGTGTATCCGGGCGAAACAGTGGGGTGAAGCCTTTATGCAGCTCGGTTGCGATAAAGTTCAGCCACTCCAGCGTCTTGTAACGCGGCAGGGTGCCAACAGGTGCCAGCAACTGGCTCTCAGGCGCGCTGTCAGCAACGTATTGCATAATCGCCACACCTTCAGTAATCAGAGTGTTGTCATTCAGCAGCAGCGCCGGGATTTGTCCTTTCGGGTTGATGGCGAAAAAGTCATCGCCGTTTTCCAGGCGTTTTTTCATCAAATCAACACTTACCAGATCCACATCTTTTCCGGTCTCACGCAGAGCAATATGTGAGGCGAGGGAGCAGGCGCCCGGCTTGTAAAACAGTTTCATTATCTTTTCCTTATGGCTGATTTCCGGCATAGGTTATTACGCGGCGGAATAAAAAAAAAGCCGCTAACTGGCGTTAGCGGCTGAATAATTCGAGTTCCCCGCGGCGATTATGCCGTAGCGGTTTCCGACGTTTCGCGAGTGGTATCTTCGCTCAGCGTCATGCGGTTCAGCTTCGGTGCGGTGACGATCATCAGCAAAGCGATAACGGCAGTCGCGATACCAATTTGCAGGAACACGGAGCCGTAGATGTTCAGTGACATCAGCGGATCGGTCACGTTTTCCGGGATAGCCATCTGATTAGCCACATAGCCGGCGATAATGTTCGCGCCAGCCGTGGTCAGGAACCAGCTTCCCATAATAAAGCCCATCAGACGCTGCGGCACCAGCTGCGCAACCATCGCCAGACCGAGACCGGAGATCATCAGTTCACCGATACTTTGCAGGCCATAGCTTGCGATCAGCCAGCTTACGGAAACGATACCCGCCTCAGAGGCGAATTTCGTGCCCAGTGGCAGCACCAGGAACGCGCCGGAGCACAGCACCATACCGATGGCGAATTTATGCGGCATCGGCAGCGTATCGCCCATTTTGTTATAGATAGCGGCCAGAATCGGGCTACCAATAATGATCCAAAACGGGTTCAGCGCCTGATACTGTTCAGGTTCGAAAGCGATACCAAACAGCGTGTGCTCAACGTTACGAATAGCAAAGAAGTTCAGCGATGTCGGCATCTGGCTGTAGAGCACGAAGAAAACAATCGCTTGTACCATCAGAATGAAGGCAACGATCATTTTACGACGAGCGGCACCTTTCAGCGCGAACGTCTCTTTGGCGAAGATGCAGATAATACCCAGCGCCACAACACCCAGCACCATACGCGCAATGCCCTGGTTGTGCAGCAGCCAGGTGGCGACAGCGATCAGCGCCACGATGCCGACAATGGTTGCCAGCAGATAGACAACGCGCAGCGGTTCGAAATCCGGTTTAGAACCGTGATTTTTCACCCAACGTTTGCAGAAGGAGAAGTTAACGATGGTGATCAGCAGACCCACCACGCTCAGGCCAAACGCGGTGCTCCAGCCGAATTTCGCGGCCAGCCACGGTGTTGCCAGCATGGAGAAGAATGAACCGACGTTAACGGACATATAGTACATGGTAAATGCACCGTCCAGACGCGGGTCGTCTTTCGCATAGCAGGTGGAGAGGAGGGAAGATGGGTTGGCTTTAAACAGACCATTACCCACGGCGATGGCCGCCATGCCCATATATACAATGCTAGCATCATGACCGGACCACGCCACCAGCGCATAACCGACGGCCAGCACGATCGCGCCAAGCATAATCACGCGTTTGGTGCCCAGCACTTTGTCACCCAGCCAGCCACCGATGGCAACCAGGCCATAAACCAGTGCGCTGAAGGAGGAGAACAGTGTAATAGAGTCCGCTTCTGACATACCCAGTTGTTTCACCAGGTAAACAGCCATAATCCCTTGCAGGCCGTAGTAACCAAAACGTTCCCATAACTCGATAGAGAAGATCAGATAAAACGCTTTCGGTTGTTTAAAAGCGTTCAGACTGACGCTTTCCGTTGGTTTGTTTGCAGTTGACACATATACCTCTTTTTTTACATCCCATATTAACGGGGGTGTTCAGCGCGCAATGACCAGAGTTCATCACGCTTATAGTTATATTGGGAGGGGAAAACGGCGGTTAATGTTCACTATCCGGCGCGTTCAGGCAAGTCTTTTGACATATTCTGTTACATAGATCCAGGGCATTACAATGCTCGGTGTTTCTATTTGTTATTCAGAGTTAAATTTCATCATGGAAACAAAAGTGGATTTTTCTACTATAGTCCGGGGGTTAGATTGCGCATTAAGGCATATGTTCTGCTATTTTGGCTGAATAGTAGTGCATTGGGCTGGTTTATGTAATCAATCTGGTCATATCTCTTGCTAAACGTGATTAAAGTTTGCACTGCAACCATTCCGTGAACATTGTTAATCTCTTTTTTAACATTGTGTTAGCAATAGTCACCGAAATAGCCATTAGTTGGATTTTTTTCTTCTAAAAAAAGGAATAATCTCATTAAATACGCATAAGCGGACGATTATTTGCTCAATATCACGATTTACGCGCAATCATTCGACATTTTGAGTAATTTACAGAGACGTGAGCGTTATCACATAAAGTTATGACATAAAATCAGCGAGTTCTCTTATCCGCGATTCGTTGGGTAACCAATCCGGGATCAATAACGAGACCTTTTCTGCTATTTGCCGCGCATTGTTCATGACAGGGGACAGATACGCTGTCAGACTTGCCGCAGTCTTTATTACACAGGAGTCGAAATATGAACTTTCATCCATGGCTCAATGCGTTACATATCGCGGCGGCCATCGTCTGGATAGGCGGAATGCTGGTTATGGCTGTCGTTGCCGGCTGGTGCGCAACACAAGCGGATAACACCTCGCGTGTCGCGCTGACGGGCGATGTACGCCGCTGGAGCCGTAAAATCACCACGCCTGCAATGTTACTGCTGTGGGTCGCGGGTGCGGTAATGGTGATTGCGCACGGTCAAATGCCGCATCTGTGGCTGATAATCAAGGTGGTGGTGGTGCTGCTGCTTTCCGGCCTGCATGGTTTTCTCTCTGCCACACTGCGCCGCATAGCGACAGGTGAAGCGGTGAAAGGTATGGGGGCTATTCGCAATGCCACCGGCATAACCATTGTCGCCGTTGCGGTGATTATTCTGCTGGCAGTGATGCGCCCGTTCTGACGGGCGTTAATTATCGACTTTACTGTCGTACTCGCACAGATCTTCAATAATGCAGGAGCCGCAGCGCGGCTTACGGGCGATGCAGGTGTATCGCCCGTGCAGGATCAACCAGTGGTGGCAATCGACTTTAAATTCAGCAGGCACAACTTTCAGCAGCTTCTCTTCCACTTCCTCAACGTTTTTACCCGGCGCGAAACGCGTGCGGTTAGAAACGCGAAAAATATGCGTGTCCACAGCGATGGTCGGCCAGCCAAACGCGGTGTTGAGTACCACATTGGCGGTCTTACGCCCGACACCCGGCAGAGCTTCCAGCGCGGCCCTGTCTTCCGGCACTTCGCCATTGTGCTTTTCCAGCAAAATACGGCAGGTCTTAATGACATTCTCCGCTTTGCTGTTAAACAAGCCGATGGTTTTGATGTACTGTTTCACCCCTTCAACGCCCAGTTCCAGCATCGCCTTAGGTGTGTTTGCCACTGGGTAGAGTAGCGCGGTGGCTTTATTGACGCTGACATCGGTAGCCTGCGCAGAGAGCAGTACAGCGATCAGCAGCTCAAACGGTGAGGTGAAATTCAGCTCGGTGGTCGGGTGCGGATTGTTTTCCCGTAAGCGGGTTAAAATTTCCAGTCGTTTTGCTTTATTCATTATGCCTTCCCGGGCGCGGCCTGAGTGCTGTCGTTTGCCGCGGTCACCGCCGCTTCACGGCGTTTTTTCATCTTCTGATCGATAAGGTATTTCACCGCCAGCATCATGCCGAGGCCAATAAACGCGCCCGGCGGCAACATCGCCAGCAGGAATGGGGAATCGGTGTGGAACACTTCTATGCGCAGCACTTTCGCCCAGCCGCCTAACAGCCCATCTGCGCCGTCAAACAGCGTACCGTTACCGAGGATCTCACGCAGGGAACCCAGTACGAACATGGCGCAGGTTGCACCCATGCCAATAGAGAAGCCGTCGAGTGCAGAAAGTGCCGGGCCTTTTTTTGCCGCAAAGGCTTCAGCACGACCGACCACGATACAGTTGGTGACGATCAGCGGAATAAAAATGCCCAGTGACTGGTAAAGACCGAACGCATAGGCGTTGATCAGCATTTGTACCGCGCTGACCACCGAGGCAATAATCATCACGTAAATCGGGATGCGGATCTCATCTGGTGTCCAGCGACGCAGGGTGGAAATAAACAGATTGGTCAGGGTTAACACCAGCGTTGTTGCCAGCCCCAGACCCAGTGCGTTGGTGGCGGTGGACGTCACCGCCAGTAGCGGGCACATACCCAGCAGTTGTACCAGCGCAGAGTTGTTTTTCCACAGCCCCTGAACAATAACCTCTTTGACTTCGCTCATCGCTTACTCTCCACAACCCGGTAAACGGGAAAGCTGTTCCGGTAGTGTCATCGCGTACAGGCCGGTTCGTTTTACCGCGTTAACGACCGCGCGCGGCGTGATGGTCGCCCCGGTAAACTGATCAAAATCACCGCCATCTTTTTTCACCGCGAAATAGCCATCGGTCGCGCCGTCAATCCGCTTTCCGGCGAAGTGGGTGATCCAGTCGGAAATACGCAGCTCAATCTTATCGCCGAGACCCGGCGTTTCATGGTGCTCCGTCACGCGCACGCCCAGCACTGTGCCGCTAAAATCTGCGCCAACAAGTAGCTGGATGGCGCCTGAGTAACCGTCCGGTGCGGTCGCTTCAAGAACTGCGGCAACCGGCTTGTCATCTTTTTTGGCGATCCACACATGGTGTTGCCCTTTGCCAAGCGCCGGATCGCTGACCAGTAAACAGCTCTGTTGCAGCGAGTTATTATAGCTGTCGCCAGGGATCACCTGATCAAACAGTGCTTTTTGTTGCAGCGCAGCCTGGTCGGCAATGGTTGTTTTGGTCATTTGGTCTATTGCGGCGGTCAGCCCGGTAGAACCAGCGGCGAACAGCGCCAGCGTCACGCCATGTTTACGCATTGTCTTTAGCATGGCGGCTCCTTAACGATGCCCGTACACGCGCGGACGCGTGTAGTAATCAATCAACGGCACGGTAATATTTGCCAGTAATACGGCAAAGGCCACGCCATCCGGGTAGCCGCCATAACTGCGGATAAGCCACACCAGCACGCCCGCCAGCGCGCCAAAAATCAGACGGCCTTTGTTGGTGGTCGAGGCGGTAACCGGATCGGTCAGAATGAAAAACGCGCCCAGCATGGTTGCGCCAGAGAACAGATGCAATTGCGGCGCAGCCAGCGATTGCGGAGCGAAAATCCAGCCGAGTGCGGCACAAATCGCCAGCGTCAGCAGGAAGCTTACCGGGATATGCCAGCGAATGGTTTTTTGCCACAGCAGGAACAGACCACCGGCCAGATAACCGAGGTTGACCCACTGCCAGCCCGCACCGGCCAGCATGCCGCTATAGATGGGGGATTGCAGGATCTGCTCAACGCTGTGTCCGGCATGCAATGAAGTTTTAAAGGTGTCGAGCGGCGTCGCCTGGCTGACGCCATCGATACCAATGCGCAGCGTTTCCATATTTGCGCCAGCGGCAGTGTGACCAGTGAAAATAACCTGCAGTGCATCCATGAAGCCAGGCACGGTACGTGCGATTTCATACGGCGGCAGCCAGCTGGTCATCTGCACCGGGAAGGAGATAAGCAGCACCACATAGCCAATCATCGCCGGGTTAAACGGGTTGTGGCCTAACCCGCCATAAAGCTGCTTGGCGATAATCACCGCGAACACGGTGCCAAGTACCACCATCCACCACGGGGCGAAGGAGGGAATACTGATAGCCAGCAGCAGACCGGTCAGCAGGGCAGAATTATCCGCCAGGATCGCACCAACGTTCTGCTTGCGTAATTTCAGTACCAGCGCTTCGGCAGCCAGTGCGCTGATAATCGCGAGAATGATCTGTATCAGCGTCCCCCAACCGAAAAACCACAGTTGCGCAGCAATGCCCGGCACGGTCGCGAGCGTCACCAGCAGCATAATACGTGAGGTCTGGCGCTGGTTATGGGTATAAGGGGAACTTGCGATTCTGAAAACCATTTAATCCTCGTTAACGGCTTGCTGTGCGGCCTTCTTCGCCTGAACACGGGCGATGGCTGCGGCGACTGCGGCTTTGCGCGGGTCGTCATTGGCAGCCTGCGCAAAAGACGAGACATCATCAGCTTGCGCGGCGGCTTGTCGTTGTTCTAATTTGCGCGCTTTGGCGCGGGCAATCGCCGCTTCAACGGCGGCTTTGCGTGGATCGACCGGTGCTGATTCAGCCGGTGATTGTTCTGTTTCCACATGAGGTTGCTCAACATTGGCTGCCGATTCAGCTTGTTGTCCGGCCTCAATCTGCGGCTGATCAGCTTTGGCTGCCGATTCAGCAGACTGGCTCTGCGCGAGTTTACGCGCTTTGGCGCGGGCAATCGCCGCTTCAACGGCGGCTTTACGCGGATCGACCGGTGCAGATTCAGCCTGTTGTTCGGCCTCAATCTGCGGTTGCTCAGCTTTGGCTGCCGATTCAGCAGACTGACTCTGCGCGAGTTTACGCGCTTTGGCGCGGGCAATCGCCGCTTCAACGGCGGCTTTACGTGGATCGACCGGTACAGATTCAGCCTGTTGTTCGGTCTCAATCTGCGGCTGATCAGCTTTGGCTGCCGATTCAGCAGACTGGCTCTGGGCGAGTTTACGCGCTTTGGCGCGGGCAATCGCCGCTTCAACCGCGGCTTTGCGTGGATCGGCTGTTTCGCCGGTGGCGGCACTGTTTTCCAGCTGCTGCGCTTTTTCCGCCTGGCGAGCGCGCGCCTGCGCTTTGCGTGCTTCGCGCGCTGCAATCACGTCGCTGTTATCGGGCTGGGCACCAGCCTGAATTACAACTGGCTGCGCGGCGGTCGTCTGTTTTTCGCGTACGCGCGCCAGCGCGGCATCAATTGCCTGTTGATCTTTAGCGGCAGGTTGAACCGCAGCCTGTTTATGACGCTGCTGGCGGGCGATTTTTTCCCGCTCAAGACGTGCCTGACGCGCTTCAAAGCGTGCTTTAGCCTCGGCGTTGCGTTTTTCTTCCTCGGCGATGGCGTAAATCTCTGCCTTCTCCTGGCGGAAATATTGCACCAGCGGAATATTACTTGGGCACACCCAGGCGCAGGCACCACATTCGATGCAGTCAGAAAGGTTATGCGCCGTCGCTTTGTCGTGCTGCTGGCCTTTGCTGAACCAGTAGAGTTGCTGAGGCAGCAAATCGGCCGGGCAGGCGTCGGCGCAGGCGCTACAGCGAATACAGCCTTTCTCTTCCTGCGGCTCGCCCATTTCGCTGGCGGAAGGCGCCAACAGGCAGTTGGTGATTTTGACTACCGGCACATCCAGCCACGGCAGCGTAAAGCCCATCAGCGGACCGCCCATAATCACCAGTTGCCCGGAAGAAGGACAGAAACCGGCGAAATCCAGCAGATGGCGAACCGGTGTTCCCAGGCGCGCCCAGACATTTCCCGGCCGGGTAACCGCTTCACCGGTCACCGTCACAACGCGCTCCGTTAAAGGCTCGCCGTCGATCACCGCGCGTTTAACCGCATACGCGGTACCGACGTTTTGCATCAGAATACCGATGTCCGACGAACGCCCGCCATGCGGCACCTGCTTGCCGGTGAGGATCTGCGTAAGCTGTTTGGCACCGCCGGAGGGATATTTCGTTGGAATGACTTTCAACTGAATATCATGGCTGCCCGCCAGTACCGCACGCATCATCGAGATCGCCTGCGGTTTGTTATCCTCAATACCAATCAACACCTGACGCGGTTTAAGAATGTGCGCCAGAATGCGCACGCCTTCCATAATCTGCGCCGCGCAATCCTGCATTAAACGGTCATCGGCGGTGATATAGGGTTCGCATTCCGCCGCGTTAATAATCAGCGTGTCGATTTTATCGCCACCGCCGTGCAGTTTTGCTGCGGTAGGGAAGCCCGCACCGCCAAGCCCCGCAACGCCAAACTGATGGATACGCTCAATTAACGCGTCATAACTGTGGGAACGGTAATCCGGCCAGCCGTCACGCTCGATCCAGCGATCTTCACCATCCGCTTCAATAATGACGCTCATCTCTGGCAGCGCGGAGGGATGCGCGGTGGAGTGGGGCGCAATCGCGACCACGGTGCCGGAAGTTGGCGCATGAACAGGCAACATACGGCCACGACCCCGCGTCAGCGGTTGCCCGCGCAATACCTTGTCACCGACGCGCACGCACAGTTCGCCTTCAGCACCAAGGTGCTGCTTGAGGGGGATCACAAAGCGGTTCGCCAGCGGCAACTGGCGCAGCGGCGTGCCGTTTGATTGGGTTTTCATTTCAGGCGGGTGAATACCGCCGTGAAAATCCCACAGTTTCTCTTTTCGGAAAGCGGAAAATAACTTAAGCATGGTGTTCCACAGGAATATTTCGCACCGGAATGGACTGCAAATCCCATTTCCAGCTATGGGTGGTCGTTTCCACAGGACGCAGTTCAATGCACTGCGTCGGGCACGGATCCACACAAAGATTACAGCCGGTGCACAGATCGCTCATCACCGTATGCATGGCGCGCGTTGCGCCGAGAATGGCGTCTACCGGACAAGCCTGAATGCATTTTGTGCAGCCAATGCAATTGCTCTCATCGATTACCGCCAGCATACGCACAGGCTCAAGCGCTGCTGCATCGCCATCAATTGGTTGCGGATCGACATTCAGCAGCGCGGCGATTTTCAGCATTACCGCTTCGCCGCCCGGAGCGCAGCGGTTAATTTTTTCACCCTGCAGACCAACCGCCTCAGCGTAAGGACGGCAGCCAGGGTAGCCGCACTGCCCACACTGGCTTTGCGGTAACAATTCATCAACGCGTTCAACGACCGGATCATCCTCCACCGCAAAACGGCGGGAGGCATAACCCAGAATGACGCCAAACAGCAGCCCCAGCACGCTCAGTGCGGCAACGGCTATGGAGATCGCACTCATATTACAGTTTCACCAGACCACTAAAGCCCATAAAGGCCAGAGACATTAAGCCCGCAGTGATTAACGCAATCGCATTGCCGCGAAAGGGCGCGGGCACATCGGCAACGGCAAGACGTTCGCGAATCGCGGCGAATAACACCATCACCAGTGAGAACCCTACGGCGGCGGCGAAGCCATACAACGCCGATTGCATGAAATTGTGCCCAAGATTGATATTGAGCAGGGCCACGCCGAGCACTGCGCAGTTAGTGGTGATCAGCGGCAGGAAGATACCCAGCAGGCGATAAAGCGCCGGGCTGGTTTTGCGCACCACCATTTCGGTGAACTGCACCACCACGGCGATAATCAGGATAAACGCCAGCGTGCGCAGATAGACTAAATCCAGCGGGATCAGTACCCATGTATCGATGAGCCAGGCACAGATTGACGCCATCGTCATCACGAAGGTGGTCGCCAGCCCCATGCCCATTGCGCTTTCCAGTTTTTTGGAAACGCCCATAAACGGACACAAGCCAAGAAACTTCACCAGCACGAAGTTGTTGACCAGTACCGTTCCGATAAATAGCAGCAGATAGTCTGTCATTATGTGGCCTGAAATAAAAAAAGCCGCCTATTATCGGTCAAACAGCACCGGGCGACAACAGGATAACTGTAAGGTTTTACGGATTAACAAAGGTCCTTTTCACGCGGCTTGAGCGCTTGAAATAGGGCACCATCAACGCGGCTGCAAGCAGCGGAAAGAGTAACTGACGCAGCGCCAGTTCGTCGGAGACGGGAGCGAACGCAAAGGCTTTCACGGAGAGCAATACGCAGACCAAAAGCCAGATAATATAGTGCCTTGGCACGCTGCGGCGGCGTTTAAAAAAGGCGATAACCAGCCAGAAGGTGTAATACCAGATGGCAATAGCGAAGGCGAACGAGACGAACCACAGTATGGTCTGTTTCAGCGGTTGTGCGCCCAACGCCGTGACCGACTGCGGTGTCATCAAGGCGGTGGCATACAGCAATAATGCCAGCGAGGTGCTTAATAACGTGACCAGCAACCAGGCCAGAGGGCCGAGTAACCAGCCTCCGATTCTTTCTGCGGGAGTCGTTGTCATGCGTATTCCTCTGTTAAGGCATTAATGCTCTGAATGATTTCGCCGGGCGAGGAGTATAAAGCATTACACGACGAATGCCAGCGGCGTTACTGCACGTAGCGCCATACCGAGCGCGGAACGCACCCAATGTCAAACAGGCGGCCGCCAGAAACCAATTCAGCACGTCGATGATCGGCTGCGCGGTACATGTTGATAATTTCACCACTGTCGGTCAGCGTGTAGTTGAGGTGATCAAACAATTTTTCCAGACTTTCAAGCGAACTGATTTTGCGGAATTTTAATAAATAGTCCTGAACGGTCATGTCGAGGGGTGTCCATATAATAAGAAAGAGGCAGAAAATATACGCGGGCTAATTTTGTACGAATAATAAACAATATTACCCGGGCGTAAATAGCACAGGAATGGTCTGCCACTAAATTAAGAGTTTTCTTTTCAGGTAAAACCAGGCACCAGAACAGCGCCCGGCTGTGAAGATTAACGCCCTTCGCCATGGCTGGCAATAACGATATGACGCTGAGTTACACTTTGCGCGTTTTATGGCGGTGATTATTTCTTTTGTGCCGCGACGCTCTGTTCAGGGGGCTGATAATTATCAATATGGCTGGCAAAAACCAAAAGAATGGTCGATATGCCGAGTACCACCCAGCCCATTAATTCAATAATCCGATTGAAAATTCCGGCCATACTTTTACTACTCCCTGATGTTTACTTTTATCTGCGGCTGTCGATAAAAACCGGCGCCTGGTTGCAGATTTAAGCAGATTTTTTAGGCAGAAACCAGGGCTGAGCGCGGTAAATTCATTCGTTTCGCTAATGGGTTGCTGAAGCGGTTGTCGCCACCTGGCAGATGGTGTGAAATAGACGTTCCAATAAGGAGAGACCACTCTATGAGCGATAATATCCGTGTCGGATTAATAGGTTATGGCTACGCCAGTAAAACATTTCATGCGCCGTTGATTGCCGGAACGGCGGGAATGGAGCTGGCCGCGATTTCCAGCAGCGACGAATCGAAAGTAAAAGCGGATTGGCCAGCCGTGCCGGTTGTCTCCGAGCCGAAGCATCTGTTCAACGATCCGTCGATTGACCTGATTGTCATCCCCACGCCGAACGATACCCATTTCCCGCTGGCCAAAGCGGCGCTGGAAGCGGGCAAACATGTGGTGGTAGATAAACCTTTCACGGTGACACTGTCACAAGCCCGTGAGCTGGACGCGCTGGCGCGTAGCCTCGGGCGTGTGTTGTCGGTGTTCCATAACCGCCGTTGGGACAGCGATTTTTTAACGCTGAAAGCCTTGCTGGCTGACGGTGCGCTGGGCGAAGTGGCCTATTTCGAATCGCATTTTGATCGTTTCCGCCCACAGGTGCGTAACCGCTGGCGCGAGCAAGGCGGGCCAGGCAGTGGCATCTGGTATGATTTGGCGCCGCATCTGCTCGATCAGGCAGTTAACCTTTTCGGCTTGCCGGTATCGATGACCGTGGATCTGGCGCAGTTACGCCCTGGCGCACAATCGACAGACTATTTTCACGCGGTGCTTGCCTACCCGCAGCGGCGCGTTGTATTGCACGGCACAATGCTGGCTGCCGCAGAATCGGCTCGCTATATCGTCCATGGGTCGCGCGGCAGTTACGTGAAATATGGCCTGGACCCACAGGAAGAGTGCCTGAAAAGCGGCGCGCGGTTACCGCAGACCGACTGGGGTTATGACATGCGTGACGGCGTATTAACCCGCGTTGACGGCGAAGATCGTAAGGAAGAGAACTGGCTGACGCTACCGGGAAATTACCCGGCTTATTACGCGGCTATTCGCGACGCGCTGAACGGCGTGGGGGAAAACCCGGTTCCGGCCAGCCAGGCGATCCAGATAATGGAGCTGATTGAGTTGGGTATTGAATCCGCAAAACACCGTTCTACGTTGAGTCTGACCTGAAAAAAAACCGCTCACGCCGTGTCGTGAGCGGTTTTCTTCTTCCTTCTTACGCTTTCGCAACGCTATCGCGCAGCGCTTGTTTTTCCGCTGCGCTAAGAAAAGCCATCTCCAGCCCGTTAATCTGTGCCTGGCGAATCTGTTCGCGACTCAGCCCGGCAGCCGGGGCGGCAACCTGATATTCATGACCAATCTCGACACCTTGTACCGCCGGATCGTCGGTATTGATGCTCGCCAGGATGCCATGTTCAAGGAAGGTCTTCAGCGGATGGCGGGCGAGGGACGGCACGGTGCTGGTCTGAATATTCGAGGTCAGACAGGATTCGATACCAATACGTTGCTCGGCGAGAAAATCCATCAGCGCGGCATCTTCAATCGCTTTCACGCCGTGTCCGATTCGCACCGCACCGAGTTCACGAATCGCCTGCCAGATGCTTTCCGGGCCAGCGGCTTCTCCCGCATGCACAGTAATCTGCCAGCCCGCATCGCGCGCACGGTTAAAATGCGAAAGGAAAAGACTGCCGGGGAAACCCAGCTCATCACCGGCCAGATCCAGCGCGGTAATGCCGTCGCGGTGCGCCAGCAGCGCATCGAGTTCCTGTAAACATGCGGCCTCGCCGAAGGTGCGGCTCATAATGCCGATTAAGCGCGCCTGCACATTGAAATCACGGCTGCCGTCGCGCACACCGGCAATCACCGCTTCCACAACGCCCGCTACCGGCAGGTTGTGTGTCATCGCCATGTAACCTGGCGAAAAACGCAGTTCAACGTAGTGCAAGCCATTCAGCCGCGCGTCCTGCATGTTTTCATAAGCGACGCGACGACAGGCGTCCAGTGACGCAAGCACTTTGACACCCCAGTCGAGTTTCGCGAGGAAGCTGACCAAATCCGGTTCATTAGAGGTGACCTGAACATGCGGACGCAGTGCTTCAAGTGTTTGTGCAGGCAGGGGCAAATTGTACTGGCGGCCAAGATCCAGAATCGTTTGTGCACGGATGTTTCCGTCGAGATGGCGATGAATATCAGTTAACGGCAGGTTGGGATCAATCATGGTCGCACTCTTATTGTAAGAAAGTGCTCGCCATTATAGAGACAAAAGGCGGTAAAAAGCTATCTTGCGCAACCCGTCGGGCGAGTTGCGCAAATATTGGCTTAACTAAGCGATGCTAATGCTGCGATTAATCCCGTCACGCCTTGCTCAAGTTTTACCCGCGGGCAACCGACATTCAGCCGCACAAACCCCCGACCTTCCGCGCCGTACGTATCGCCGCGCATAATGGCCACCTTTTGCTCCTCGATCAGCGCTTTTTGCAGGGCGGAATCATCAATACCTAACGGACGTAAATCTATCCATGCCAGGTAGGTGGATTCCGGTATTTGCCAGTTGAGCGCCGGAAAGGCGTTATTCAGGCGCTCTGCCAGATAAGCCAGATTGGCGCGTAAGTATGTACGAAGCGCATCCAGCCAGGGTGCGCCGTCCCGGTAAGCGGCGATATGGGCAACGATCGATAGCACTGCCGGCGAGGAGAGACCGTTGCTGTTTTTCAGCGCCTCCAGCCAGCCATTGCGCGACGGCGCATCATCAATAAGCCCCCACGCGCCGGTCAGCGCGGGAATATTGAAGCTTTTCGATGCCGAACTAAACAGCGCCCACGGCCCGCGTGCAACCGCGCTCCACGGGATGTGCACCTGGCTGCTCCAGACCATATCCATATGAATTTCATCGCTTATCACTTTCACGTTATGGCGTTCACACAGCGCCGCCATGGTTTCCAGTTCATGGCGAGTCCATACTTTTCCGGTCGGGTTTTGCGGGCTGCACAGCAGCAGGATTTTACTCTCCGGCCTTGCCAGCACGGCGTCGAGTTGCGCCATATCGCAGAACCAACCCTGGTCGTTGTGCTGTAGTGGCACAGCCAGCAATTGCCGCTGATTCGCCTGAATGGCTTTATAAAACGCGTCGTACGCCGGGGTATGAACCACGATGCCATCGCCCGGCCGTGACCACTGGCGGATCATTTCGGCAATCATCCAGATAACCGACGGTCCATAAACAATGCTTTCAGCATCAATCTGCGTATTAAAGCGGGTGCTCATCCAGTGCGAGATAGCACTCAGAAATTCCTCGTTTTTCCAGCGGCTGTAACCCAGCACGCCATGGGTAAGTCGCTGTTGTAGCGCGTCAATTACGCACGGCGCGGTGGCAAAATCCATGTCGGAAATCGTGAAAGGAAGCAAATCCTCGCGCCCAAAGCGATCGGCGACATAATCCCACTGCGTACACCAGGTACCGTGGCGGTCTACAGGCGTGGAGAAATCGAACGTGTCAGTGGTCATTTTTTATTCCGCCTCCACCGCTGAACCAAATTGTTGCGCATTGATGAGCTGCGCCATTTCATCTTTTACCGACTGTACCTGTGGCCCAATCACCACCTGTAAGTCATGTTCATTCACTTTGATAACGCCAATCGCGCGGTTGGCCTTGAGGGCGTCGACATTAACGTTATCCATCTTATTCACCGAAAGGCGTAAGCGGGTAATGCAGTTATCCAGTGTTGCGACGTTTTC
The DNA here is from genome assembly GCF_900184035.1 of Kosakonia pseudosacchari. Taxonomy (GTDB): domain Bacteria; phylum Pseudomonadota; class Gammaproteobacteria; order Enterobacterales; family Enterobacteriaceae; genus Kosakonia; species Kosakonia pseudosacchari. Next base: position 493,115 of record NZ_FXWP01000009.1, on the reverse strand, counting down.
CGCCCCGCCCAGCGCGTTAAGCAAGGCCGGAACGCCATAACCGGATTTGCCCGGCACGCCTTGCGTTACGGTGTCCGTACTTTCTGCCACTATGTTGTCGCGCCCCGGTGTTTTCAGGTCGAAATGGGTGATAGCGAAACGGAACAACGCGTAGTAAACAGCGAACCAGATGGCGGCAACCAGCGGCACCAGATACCACTTCGTCGCCATGCCGTGCAGCACGCCGAAGACAATGAAATCAATCACGTTGCCGTCCGTATTACCGATCGTCACGCCGAGCACGGCCATCACGGTAAAGCCGAGGCCGGTAAGCAAGGCATGAATTAAATAGAGTACCGGCGCGACAAACAGGAACAGGAATTCGATCGGTTCGGTCGTACCGCCCACCACGCAGGCGATAACGCCGGAAATCATCAGCCCTTTTATTTTGTGGCGATTTTCAGGACGTGCGCAGTGGTACATTGCCAGCGCCGCGCCGGGTAAGCCGCCGAGGAAAGCGGGCATCTTGCCTTGCGAAAGAAAACGCGTCGCGCTTTCGGCGAAACCGTGCGTCTGCGGGCAGTTGAGCTGTGCCTGGAAAATCGTCAAAGCGCCGCTGACGCTGTGTCCGCAGATTTCCATTGTTCCGCCAGCTTCCGTAAAGCGGATCAACGCCACCAGAATATGTTGCAGACCAAAGGGGAGCAGCAGACGTTCGCCAGTGCCGAAAATCATCGGCCCGAAATCTCCGGCGCGATCGATAATGTGCCCGAGGCCGCTAATCGCCATGGCAAACCACGGCCAGACTAGCGGGATGGCCAGTCCCACCACGCCCATCACGACGCTGGTGACAATCGGTACCGAGCGTGTACCGCCGAAAAAGGCCAGCGCATCCGGCAGGCGCAGGGTGTGAAAGCGTTCATGTAACCGCCAGATAATAATCCCGGCAATGACCGCGCCGAGGATCCCGGTATCAATGGACTGGATGCCGAGCACATTCTGCACGTTATGTGCTTTGAGCAAAGACGCATCGTTAGTCGGCAATATGCCCTGTGCGGTGAGCCAGAAATTTACCGCCAGATTCATCACCGCATAGCCAACAAAACCGGAAAAAGCCGCCACGCCTTTATCTTCACGCGCCAGTCCCAGCGGGATCGCGATGCAGAACATCACCGGCAGGAAACTAAACGCGAACGAGCCAATTTTGTTCATCCAGATGAAAATAGCCTGCAGCAAAGGATGGCCCAACACTGGCAGCAGTGTTATCACATCGTGGCTGCTCAGCGAGCTGCCAATGCCGAGCATGATGCCGCAAAACGACAGCAGTGCGACGGGCAGCATAAAGGTTTTACCGAGCTGCTGGAAAAATGCCCACAGGTTCGCTTTTTGCGCGGTTTTCCCCGCCATAACCTCTCCTTACATAAAAAGAATGCTCTGGCGGATGCGCAGAGCGCAGACGGTTTTATCAGTTTTTGTCGCGCAAAAAGCGCGAGCCGGTAACGGGGTTGTCGTTTTCGGATTCTGGCAAGATAACCCGGTAGAAAATAAAAAGCCCCTCGAAAGGGGCTGGAAAATTACTGCTGCGGTACTGCAGGGACGGGCGGCGTCGCGTCGTCCGGCTGGGCAGGTTGCAGACCTGGCATACCGAACATGCCGACAAACTGTTCCAGCGGCATTTTTTCGCCGTTCAGCGTCACCTGACCGTTAGCGTATTGCAGGCTGGTGAGGATGCTGTTGTTCTCCACGGTGGTGATGCGGAACATCTGGCCCATCGCCGCCAGGCCTTTCACCTGCTGGCTTGCCAGTTTCGCCGCGTCCTCTTGCTGATAACCTTCAAGTTTTGCCACCTGCGTCATCATTTCGGTGGCCATATCCAGCGGGATCGTCAGCTTGCTGTCGAGGGATTTCACCGTGCGGTCAACTTGTTCGGCCAGCGTTTGCGGCGCGCCGGTGGCGGTTGACGGATCTTTCAGGAACAGAGACATGTTAAAGGTCGATTCGCCTTTGGCGTTTTTCCAGCTTAGCGGCGCAATGGTCAGCACCGGCTCGCCTTTCAGCAACAGCGGCACAATGCTGAGGAACGCTTCGGTGGCTTTTTGCTGGTAGAGTTCCGGGTTCTGCGCGATATCTGGTTGCGCCATCAATGCACGAATTTGCGCATCGTACTGCTCGCTGGCCTGATGCCAGGCTTTACCGTCAATCTGGCCCACTTTCAGCGTCAGTTTTCCGCTGCCGAGATCCTGGCCCTGGACCTTCAGGCTGTTAAGGGAGTAATCCAGTAGGCTGTTGAGGCTCTTTTTGTCGTCCGCAACCTCAGATTTGGCGGTTAAGCTCATGCCTTCAAGCAGCGCCATCTCTTTATTTTCAATAGAGATCGCGAGCTTATCAAGGCTCATCTTCTGGTTGCCGGTACGCTCATCAAAGCTGGACATTTCGCTGGAACCGTCGGTTTTCAGGTTATTGAACGAGAGCTGCACTTTCTGCCCATATTCATTCACCGTATCCACCAGGCCACTTTCGGCTTCGCCGCTCAGCGCCAGAGCGTTACCTTTGCTGTCCGCGCTGAAGCGGAAATGACCGCCGCTAAAGGCAACTTTGTCGCCGTCTTTTTCTGAATTCAGTGGGCTCAGCACGACATCCGTGCGGGTATCGCCGCTATAGCCAATGCGGGTGTCAGCAGAGAAGGGCGCCTGGCCTTTGGCAATATCAAACAGCCCTTTTGTCACATCGTTATTGACCAGCTGCGTATGCACGGAAGCCATCGCGGGTGTCAGGCTAAAGCTTTTAAGCTGCGCCAGCGGGAACGGGCCATGATCGACCGTCTCGTGCAGAACAATGGCTTGTCCCGGCTTCAGCCAGGTATTGGCGCTACCGGCGAGCGGTTTAATGTTTAATGTTAACTGGCTGGAAAAGAGGCCGCGCTGATAATCCTGCGCAGAGAGCTCAATATTGGCCTCCGGCGCGTTGCGCTTAATTTGCGCGTTCGCCTGGCTCACCATCTCTGCCAGACGACCTTCAAGTTGTTTGCCGGTGTACCAGGCTCCGCCCGTCCAAACGATACCGAGCGCGACGATAATCCCTGCGGCAACCCACGTTTTTTTCATAATGTTTATCCCTAAAAAAGAAACCAGGCGGTTAACGCCGCCTGGATGTCGAGTGATGTGCCTTCAAGCTTAGCAATCCTTGCTAAAAAGTTCAGTAACTTACTCTCACTTATTAAACACTCGCGCCACGCGACCGGTGCCGCTTACGCCAACAGGCGATTCGTCGGCGGCGATAAACGCCGATTCACCCGCTTTCAGCACTAATTGCTGGCTCGCTTTGCTGAGCACCGCTTCGCCTTCCACGCAGAAGACAATGGCTGCGCTCTGTTGCGCCAACTGAGTTTCCTTGCTGCTGAGATCGTGCAGGGAGAACGCGAAATCGTCTACCGGAATCGGGAAATCCAGCTCCGCGCCATGCTGCGTCGGTTGCGTCAGCAGCTCGCTGGCGGGTTTCGGCGTGAATTTTACGTTCGCCACCAGTTCCGGGATGTCGATGTATTTCGGCGTCAGCCCGGCGCGCAGTACGTTGTCAGAATTCGCCATCACTTCCAGCGCCACGCCTTGCAGGTAGGCATGCGGGGTTTCGGCAAACAGGAACATTGCTTCGCCTGGGTTCAGTTTCACCACGTTCAGCAGCAACGGAGAGAAGAGGCCGCTGTCATCCGGGTAGAACTCGCTAATCAGGCGAATGGTCTGCCACGGCTCGCCGGAGTGATTACCGAGCGCGGATTTCAGCACCGCCAGTGCGCGGGATTTCTCCTCGCCTTGCATATTGAGCAGCGCGGCAAACAGCTCGCTCAGGCGCTCTGCGCCCGGCGCTTGCAGGAAATGGGCGATCGCCGGGTGCGCGCCCGCCACCGGTTGCAGCAAGGAAACAATGTCGGAAAACTCGCGGAAGGCGTTCATGGCAAGGAACGGCGTCAGGGCAAACACCAGCTCCGGCTTGTGGTTTGGATCTTTGTAGTTGCGCTCTGCGGCGTCCAGCGCAATGCCTGCGGCATTCTCTTTGGCAAAACCGATCTCGGAGTTTTTCTTGTTGGGATGCACCTGAATTGACAGTGGCTGGTCGGCGCACAGCACTTTAAACAGGAACGGTAATTCGCCAAAACGTTCAGCGACAGCGTTGCCCAGCAAGCGGGTTTTATCCTGATCAATCACTTCTCGTAACGCTCGGGTCTGGCCGCTGGCATCCTGCACCTTTGAGCTGCTCTTCGGATGCGCGCCCATCCACAATTCGGCCATCGGCAGATGGTCAGGATTGGCAATGCCGTAGAGATCCGTTAATGCCGTTTTACTTCCCCAGGCGTAGTTCTGCACGGAGTTGATGAGTTTTTGCATTATCAAGCCCTTTCTCATTAATGAAATTATGGCGTTATTAAAGCAACAAAGCCGACGGAAGTAACCAGCGAGGGTAAAAAGTCGTACTAGTCTCAGTTTTTGTTAAAAAATTGTGTAGGATATGGCGACTCGCTTTAACACAGGCAGATGGATTGACTGCCTGAACAATAACCAGATCAGCCGTAAGTGAGAGAACAATGTCGAACAAACCCTTTTGTTATCAGGATCCTTTCCCGCTCGGAAAGGATGACACCGAATACTACCTGCTAAGCCGCGACTATGTTTCTGTGGCTGAGTTTGAGGGCCAGCAGATCCTGAAAGTGGATCCGCAAGCGCTGACCCTGCTGGCGCAACACGCTTTCCACGACGCCTCATTTTTACTGCGCCCGGCGCACCAGCAGCAGGTCGCCGATATCCTTGTCGATCCCGAAGCCAGTGAAAACGACAAATATGTCGCCCTGCAATTCCTGCGCAACTCGGACATTGCCGCCAAAGGCATTCTGCCAACCTGTCAGGACACCGGCACGGCGATCATCATGGGTAAAAAAGGGCAGCGCGTCTGGACCGGCGGCGGGGATGAAGCCGCGCTGGCGCGTGGTGTCTATAACACCTACACCGAAGAGAACCTGCGCTATTCGCAAAACGCGCCGCTGGATATGTATAAAGAGGTGAATACCGGTACCAACCTGCCGGCGCAGATTGATCTCTACAGCGTTGATGGCGACGAGTATAAATTCCTCTGTATCGCCAAAGGCGGCGGCTCGGCGAATAAGACCTACCTGTTTCAGGAAACCAAAGCACTGATCACCCCGGCGAAACTGAAAAACTACCTGGTTGAGAAGATGCGCACCCTCGGCACAGCGGCTTGCCCGCCGTACCATGTCGCGTTTGTGATTGGCGGTACGTCGGCGGAAGCGACGCTGAAAACGGTCAAACTTGCCTCCACCAAATATTACGACGCGCTGCCAACCGAAGGTAACGAACACGGACAGGCGTTCCGTGACCTGCAACTGGAGCAAGAACTGCTGGTGGAAGCGCAGAACCTCGGTCTTGGCGCGCAGTTTGGCGGGAAATATTTTGCCCATGATATCCGCGTGATCCGCCTGCCGCGCCACGGCGCGTCATGCCCGGTCGGCATGGGCGTTTCCTGTTCAGCCGATCGTAACATCAAAGGTAAAATCAATCGCGATGGCATCTGGCTGGAGCGTTTAGAGCAGAATCCCGGCAAATACATTCCTGAAGCGCTGCGCGAGGCCGGTGAAGGCGAAGCGGTGAAAGTGGATCTTAACCGCCCGATGAAAGCGATCCTCGCTCAGCTTTCGCAGTATCCGGTCTCTACGCGCCTGTCACTCACTGGCACGATTATCGTTGCGCGCGATATTGCCCATGCGAAGCTCAAAGAGTTGATGGACAGCGGCGAGCATCTGCCGCAGTACATTAAAGATCACCCGATTTACTACGCTGGTCCGGCAAAAACGCCGGAAGGTTATGCCTCCGGTTCGCTGGGGCCGACCACCGCCGGGCGTATGGATTCTTATGTTGATCAACTGCAATCGCAGGGCGGCAGCATGATCATGCTGGCGAAAGGCAACCGCAGCCAGCAGGTGACGGATGCCTGCCATAAACACGGTGGTTTTTATCTTGGCAGTATTGGCGGCCCGGCGGCGATCCTGGCGCAGAACAGTATCAAAAGCCTTGAGTGTGTCGCTTATCCGGAACTCGGTATGGAAGCTATCTGGAAAATTGAAGTGGAAGATTTCCCGGCGTTTATCCTTGTGGATGACAAAGGCAACGACTTCTTCCAGCAAATTCAATCCGGTCAGTGTGCCCGCTGCGTTAAATAGTATTGACCGCCCTTCGGGGCGGTTTTTTTTAAGCACAAAGCAGTAAACAACATTATAAAAAGCATCAATACTTTTACTTGTTTGCAGGTGAGCAATGTCGCAATCCACTATCACTTTGTAACCAAGGAGAGAGTCATGGCAACGCATCGCAGTGAGAAAGATTCAATGGGCGCAATCGACGTCCCGGCAGACAAACTGTGGGGAGCGCAAACCCAGCGGTCGCTTGAGCATTTTCGTATCTCAACGGAAAAAATGCCGGTCTCACTGATCCACGCCCTGGCGCTGACCAAACGCGCAGCGGCGAAAGTTAATCAGGATTTGGGGCTGCTGCCCGAAGAGAAAGCGCGCGCGATCATCGCGGCGGCAGATGAAGTGCTGGCCGGTCAACATCCCGATGAGTTTCCGCTCGCTATCTGGCAGACCGGATCCGGTACGCAGAGCAATATGAACATGAACGAGGTGCTGGCCAATCGCGGCAGCGAAATCCTCGGTGGTGTGCGCGGGATGGAACGCAAGATCCATCCCAATGACGACGTGAATAAAAGCCAGAGTTCAAATGATGTTTTCCCGACGGCGATGCATGTGGCGGCGGTAATTGGCGTGCGCGAGCAACTGATCCCGCAGTTACAGGTACTGAAAAAGACGCTTAATGAGAAAGCCATCGCGTTTGCCGGTATTGTCAAAATCGGCCGTACCCATTTGCAGGACGCGACGCCGCTGACGCTGGGCCAGGAGATCTCCGGCTGGGTGGCAATGCTTGAGCACAACCTCAAACATATCGAACAGAGCCTGCCGCACCTGAGCGAACTGGCGCTGGGCGGCACCGCCGTGGGCACCGGGCTGAATACGCACCCGGAATACGCCGTGCGCGTGGCGCAAGAGCTGGCCAGCTTTACCGGGCAACCGTTTATTACCGCGCCCAACAAATTTGAAGCGCTGGCGACCTGCGATGCGCTGGTACATGCGCATGGCGCGCTGAAAGGGCTCGCCGCTTCATTAATGAAAATCGCGAACGATGTACGCTGGCTCGCCTCTGGCCCGCGTTGTGGTATTGGCGAAATAGCGATTCCGGAAAACGAACCGGGCAGCTCGATTATGCCAGGCAAAGTGAACCCCACGCAGTGCGAAGCGATGACTATGCTCTGCAGCCAGGTGCTGGGCAATGATGTGGCGGTGAATATTGGTGGCGCATCCGGCAACTTTGAGCTCAACGTTTTCCGCCCGATGGTCATCCACAACTTCCTGCAATCTGTACGTTTGCTGGCGGATGGGATGGAGAGCTTTAATGAGCATTGCGCCGTGGGGATTGAACCCAACCGCGAGCGTATTGATCAACTGCTGAATGAGTCTTTGATGCTAGTGACAGCATTGAATACCCATATCGGCTACGACAAAGCGGCGGAAATTGCCAAAAAAGCGCACAAAGAGGGGCTGACGCTAAAAGCGTCTGCGCTGGCGCTCGGCTACCTGACGGAAGCCGAGTTTGACAGCTGGGTGCGTCCGGAATCGATGGTGGGCAGTTTGAAACAGGCTTAACCCGCCAGATACAGGTGCAACCGCGGGATAATCAGCGTCAGCGGCTGCGCCTGCGGTTTATAGCGGTGTTGAATAGTTTCCGCGTTGTAATCCAGTAGCCCGCCAATATCCGGCACGGTTCCGCCATTCTCTTCTGAAATCAGCGTGATAAGCGGTGTGGGGCAGGCGTATTGCACCTGCTTTTGTGAGCCGGCATACCAGACGCGGGCAATGGGCTGCACTTTCACCGGGCGCTTGATTTTGAGCCGCGCCTGTTTGGGCAGGGCGGCGATATCGTTGTACTCCTGCTCAATCCGCCCCAGCCACTCTTGACGCGTCCACGCAGAGACAGCTCGCGGGGATTTCAGGCTCTTTTCCAGCTGTGCCAGCACCTCATCGCGGGTGAGATTTTTAATAATATGCTTATTTGCCCAGCCAAAGCGGATCGTTGCCGGTGCGCGAATGGCCGTTAGTGTCCGGTAAGCATTGAGAGTGATAAGCCCCGGCAGGTGGCGATGTACCCATTCAAACCGGGCTGCGGGAACCAGCCCCGATTCCTGGGTGACAATTCGCTCAAAGGCTAATTTCAGCGCGTTCACCGTACTGATGCGCCCGGTCAGCGCGCTAAGTGTCGCCTCATTTGCCTGATAGCAGATAACGCCCGGCAGCCGCACGGCGGCTTTACTACTGCGGTTTTCCGACTGCTGCTGAATAAAGAGATGGGTGTAATGCTTATGGGCAAGCTCTGCCGCCTGCTGACCAAGATGTTGCTCGACATGAATCGCGGTAAGCGGATTGTGTTCCGCACCTTTGGGGACATCCGGCAGGCTAAATACGCGTGCGGCCATTAACCGGCAGCCCGCTAACTCGGTTTTTAGCGCTGCCAGTTCATGCTCCAGCTGCCGGAAGGTGGTATTCAGGCGTTCGATCAAATCTAAGGCCGCCATGGTGCACTCCGTTAGTTACAACATACTTATGTTTATAGCACAGTCGCCGGGATTCGGCCACTGTGCGGTAAATGGTCAGGAGGGCAAAACAATGTGGTGGTAAATCGGCCAGTGGAAAGAAAATTTTGCGCCGCCCAGCTCGCTCTGCGCGCAACTGACTTCGCCGCCGAAAGCCTGCGCGATGGAATGCACAATCGCCAGCCCTAACCCGCAACCGCCGGTCGCACGGTCGCGGCTGGGATCGAGGCGAACAAAGGGCTCAAACACGCGTTCGCGCTCTTCGGGCGCAATACCGGGGCCATCATCTTCAACGATCATACAGGCTTGTGAACCTTCGCGTTGTAAGGTGACTTTTATCGTTTGCTGACTGTAACGCAGGGCGTTATTCACCAGATTATCCAGAACGCGCTCCATCAGACGCATATCCAGCGCGCCATAATCTTCACCCGGCGTTGTTGCCAGCAAAAAGGTGTGCTGCGGGTTCATGCTGCGCGCATCGTCAAGGTAACTGCTGAACCACGCTGGTAGATCTGGCGAGGTGAGTTTCAGTTCGGTCTGCGGTCGATCGAGACGGGCATAAGTCAGTAACTCTTCAATCAACGCTTCCAGTTGACTGATATCGCGATTTAACGCCGCATGTTCAGTTTCGCTGAGGTTTTCACTCATCTCCAGCCGGTAACGCAGCCTGACCAGCGGCGTGCGCAGTTCGTGGGCTATGCCGTCTATAAGGTGCTTTTTACTGGCGATCAGCGCATTGATATTGTCCGCCATCTGGTTAAAGGCGATGCCGAGCCGTTCAAAACTTGAGGCACTGTCAAAATGAATGCGCTCTTCTAAATGCCCCTCACCGAAGCGTTGTGCTGCCGATTCCAGCCGCAACATCTCCTGCCAGTGCGGACGCATCCAGATAAATACCGGAAAGGCGAGAGAGATAGCAATTAACGCCATTAACCCCATATCCAGCAGCCGCGTTTCATGCAGGAAGAAGAGATACGGCACCGGACCGACCGCCAAAACATAATGGCTGCGGGGAATACGCTGGATAAAGGTGTATTCCGAATCAAGCGCCACAATATCGCCTTCACGCAGCCGTTGCGCCGGGCGCGGTTCCAGCGTGAATTTGCTCATCGGCTCAATACGCAAATTAAACGACAGGTTGAGATCCAGTTCCTTCAGGGTTCTGGCCCATTGATTGGGCGGGATCTCGCGCAGCTCGCTACGCATCAGGTACAGCGAGCTTTTCATCAGGTCGTCAAGGGACTGGCGGCCAGCCCGCTCGGCGGTGAATTTATACACCAGACCCACCAGCATCGTCATGACCAGAAAGCAGACGAACAGCAAAAGGTAAAACTGGACGAACAGCTTTTTCATAGCGACACCTGGTTGTACGTTTTAGTTGTCCCACGCATGCGGGGCAAATAGATAGCCTTTGTTGCGAACGGTTTTAATACGGTAAGGTTCCGTTGCGCTGTCGAGCAGCTTTTTACGCAGACGGGAAATCGCCACATCAACGCTGCGATCCATGCCATCGTAGCTTACACCGCGTAAGTTTTTCAGCAGCGCATCCCGGTCCATAATCTGCCCGGCATGGGTCGCTAACTCCCACAACAATTCGAAATCGGCGGTGGAGAGGGCGACTTGTTGACCGGCCAGCAGTACCTGGCGGTTAACCGGATCGATAGATAAGGTGCCGAAGCTGATCGTCTTATGCTGTTTCAGCGAGGGCGTGGCGGGTTCGGCGACGGTATTGGCACTGTTGCGCTGGCGCAAATGCAAACGCAGACGCGCCAGCAATACGGCGGGCGGCGTGGTTTTCAGAATGTAATCGTTGGCGCCCATCTCCAGTGAAAGAATGTGGTTCATATCACTGTCCAGTGAGGTGAGCAGCACAATCGGGCCGCTCCACTGGTTACGCAAGTCGCGGCACAAGGTCATGCCATCTTTGCCGGGCAGCATAATATCCAGCAGCACCAGTTCGGGTTTTTCGCGGGCGATCACCTCTTCGGCGCGATCGCCACGGGGTTCGACAATGACGTCCATATCGTGTTTGCCCAGATAAGCGGCAATCAGTGCGCCTACTTCCGGGTCATCTTCCACAAAAACGATCTTATTCATAAGCCATCGCGATTGTTCAAAAACGTCAACATACACCGCCTTGCTATAAGCTGCCATTAATCTTTTCTAAACAAAGAGGCTTCCGTTATGCTGTAGGTCGTTGTTGTTGCAGTGATAAAGGGAAAATCATGGGGTTGGTGATTAAAGCAGCTATCGGGGCGCTGGTGGTGGTGTTGATTGGTCTGCTGGCCAAAACAAAAAATTACTATATTGCCGGGCTAATTCCGTTATTTCCGACTTTCGCGCTGATTGCGCACTATATTGTTGCCACCGAGCGTGGCGTTGGGGCGCTGCGCACCACGATCGTGTTCGGCATGTGGGCGATTATTCCCTATTTTATCTATTTACTGTCGCTCTGGTATTTCACCGGTTTGATGCGGGTCTGGCCGGCGCTGGGCTGTGCGGTTATTTGCTGGAGCCTCAGCGCCTGGCTGTTAATTTATTGCTGGAGCCGCCTGCACTAGCGCATTAGCATCCAGGTGGCGGGAACGGCGGCGATTAACAAGGCGCCAATCAGCGCTTTTTCATGTTGCTTGAGCATTTCCGTCATCTCATGTGTGCGACGGGCGTACATAAACACCAGCAGCCCCGGAGCGTAGAGCACCACCGACAGCAATAAATGCATCGGACCAGAGGCATACAGCAGCCACAAGCCATACAGGCAAGCACCAATCGCCACCGCCTGGTGCAAAGGACGCTGCGCGATCTTCCACAGGAACGCACCGACAAGGAAATAGGGCACCAGAATCATCTCTGAAGCGATGGTCAGCAGCGTGTTGTAATCCGAACCGGTGAGCCAGATAAGCACCAGGCAAACCTGCACGCTGATATTGGTCAGCCATAAAGAGGCAGCAGGCGCGTTGTTTTTATTCTGCCGCGCGAAGATCTTCGGGAACGCTTTATGCGTTGCGGCCAGTAACGGCACTTCCGCAGCCATAATCGTCCAGCTCAGGTACGCGCCGCAGACGGAGACAATCAATCCCGCTGCGATAATCACTTCACCCCAGCTCCCCAGCAGTTTCACCATCAGCCCGGCCATGGATGGATTACGCATTTCCGCTAACTCCGGACGGGGAACAACGCCGAGCGAAAGCAAAGTAACCAGCAGGTAGACGGTCAGCGCTGCCAGCACGGCGAGCAGAGTGGCGCGGCCAACATCGTGCTTATTGCGCGCCCGGGCAGAAACCACAACTGCGCCTTCGACGCCAATAAAGACCCACAGGGTAATCAGCATGGTGTTTTTAACCTGTTCCCATACCGGAACACCCAGCGCGATGCCGCTGAAATCAAGGCGGAATTTATCAAGGTTAAACGCCAGCGCCGCCAGCACAACAAACAGCCCAAGCGGCACCAGTTTCGCCAGCGTCGCCGCCAGGTTGATACTCGCAGCGGTTTGTACGCCGCGCAGAACCAGCGCATGCACAATCCACAATAGTGCGGATGCGCCAACAATCGACTGCCAGGTGTTGCCATCGCCAAACAGGCGCAACGATGGTGTATCGGTAAAGAAACTCAGGGCGGAAAAGACGATAACCAGATAGGAGACGTTAGCGATAACCGCGCACAGCCAGTAGCCCCAGGCCGAACAAAAGCCAATCAGTTCACCAAAACCTTCGCGGGCGTAAGTGAATATGCCGCCATCGAGATCCGGGCGAATACGGGTCAGGATCAGCATGGCAAAGGCGAGCAGTAAAATTCCCGCCCCGGTGATCATCCAGCCAATGATCAGCGCCGCCGGGCTGGCAACTTCCGCCATATTTTGTGGCAGGCTGAAAACGCCAGCGCCCAGCATCGAGCTTAAAACCAGCGCAGTTAATGCGCTAAGGCCAAGTTTCTTTTCCATGGTTATCCTGTCAAAAAAGCAACTAATCCAGAATAATTATTTTGCCGTGGCGCATAAATATGGTGGATATCACTAAGGCGCGGGATTTTACGGAGAGTCGACGGGCCATGCAATGAGGTGGGACGACAATTTTACGAAAAAGAGTAAAAAAATAAAAAAGGCGGCCGTAGCCGCCTGATTCATAAATGCAGATTATTTATACAGGTCGGCGCTGATGGTCATATTGTTGCCGCTTTCTGACCACTGGCGTGTGATGTGATAGTACTTGGCGCCTTTTGCCGCAGCACGTTTGGCGACCTGGTAAGAGATCTCCGTCATGTTGCCATAGTTGCCGGTGAACTTGATGCTGTCGAACGGCACCATCTGGGCTGCGGTGATTTTATTCACCTCTTCAATCTTCTTGCCGTCAGGCAGCGTGACACTGTAACGACCGCCGGAAGAGGATTGCGTTTCGAAGAAACGACCGACACCAACGCCGGCTGTCGCATCGCTGGCGACGCCTGGGATCTCAACTTTTTTGGCTTCTTCACCACCTTTTGCCAGCGCGGCGCGGCCCGCATCCGAGTCACGCGGGATAGCATCCGCGCTCTGGATAACGCGTTTTTTCGCGTCTGCTTTATAAATGAAGGCCGTGATGATCTGGTTACCGCCCTGGTTAGCATCAACCTGGCGAACAATAAAGAAAGAGGCGGCGCCTTTCTCTTTGGCGGCTTTAGTAATGGCGTCGTTCACTTCCGGCTGGGTGCGGAAGAAACCCTGAACGGTCACCGTATCGTACGGCTGAAGCGCAATCGCTTGATCTTTCGGTAACTCAGTCACGCCGTTAATAACGCGGAAAGCAGGACGCTCCGCTTTGGCGGCGTCCGCCTTGTATAAATCGACCGTCGCGCGCTGGTTACCGCTGTTGCCCGCATCGGAGGTGTCAACAACGTAAAAAGATGCGGCACCTTCTTTATCCGCACGTTTGGATGCTGCGTTAACGACGTCGCCAATGGCATTAAAACGGCCGGTGATCACGATGCGATCGTAAGGTTTTACCGCTGCCGCTTGCTCCGGTGTTAACTCTGTCGCTGCGTTGGCGGTAAATGCCGTTGCCGAGAGAAGTGCTGACGCCAGGAGGGTGTACTTAAGCTTCATAAAAATAATCCTTCGCCTTGCGCAAACCATAAACTGGTGTTGTTGTTGGGAAAACGTCGGTGATTATTGCATTTAAACAGCGCAACTGTCTGCGTCATTTTTCACTGACTGTGCGGCTGAGAGGGAAATAACGATAACCTTTAGTGATATGTTGAAAAAACAGACGCTTGACCAGCAAAACCGATAAAGGTTATGACTTTTTTAAGTTAATACATTGTTAAAAAGCGAATCTTAACTGGAGATTAATCGTGTTTTGCCGCTTCGCTTGAGCGGAATATCGGCCTGCATGCAGGAATTTAAGGTAAATAACCTTGCCTGCGGTCTCAGACCGTTAATTTTCACGGATAAATGCATAATTTCTCTTTTCCGGCTGTGGATCACAGGCGTTATTTTCAGTAGGTTATAGAAAGTTTGTTACTGTTTTATTTTCCGCAGCGTTGAGTAAATAACCGCGCCGGAACCACTGACAAACCATCATCTAAAACCGATGGAAGGGAAAACTATGCGTATTGGTGTACCTAAAGAACGGTTGGCCAATGAAACCCGTGTTGCAGCGACGCCGAAAACGGTCGAGCAACTGCTTAAACTGGGTTTTACCGTCGCGATTGAAAGCGGCGCGGGCAAGCTGGCAAGTTTCGATGACGAGGCGTTCGTCCAGGCCGGGGCGACGATTGTCGATGGAAGCAACGTCTGGCACTCGGACGTTATCCTCAAAGTTAACGCGCCGGATGACGAAGAGATCGCGCTGCTTAACCCGGGCACAACGCTGGTGAGTTTTATCTGGCCTGCGCAAAATCCGGCATTGATGGAGAAGCTGGCCGCACGCAACATTACCGTGATGGCGATGGATTCCGTGCCGCGTATCTCCCGCGCTCAGTCGCTGGATGCGCTGAGCTCAATGGCCAACATTGCGGGCTATCGTGCGATTGTTGAAGCGGCGCATGAATTCGGCCGTTTCTTTACCGGGCAGATCACGGCGGCGGGCAAAGTGCCACCGGCGAAAGTGATGGTTATTGGCGCGGGCGTTGCCGGTCTGGCGGCGATTGGCGCGGCCAACAGCCTTGGGGCCATTGTGCGTGCGTTCGACACGCGCCCTGAAGTCAAAGAGCAGGTGCAGAGCATGGGCGCCGAGTTCCTGGAGCTGGATTTCCAGGAAGAAGCGGGCAGCGGTGACGGTTACGCGAAAGTGATGTCCGATGCCTTTATCAAAGCAGAAATGGAACTCTTCGCCGCCCAGGCGAAAGATGTCGACATTATTGTCACCACGGCGCTTATTCCGGGGAAACCCGCACCGAAGCTGATCACCCGTGAAATGGTTGATTCCATGAAGCCGGGCAGCGTCATTGTTGACCTGGCTGCGCAAAACGGCGGCAACTGCGAATACACCGTGCCGAACGAGGTCAGCACCACCGCCAATGGCGTGAAAGTGATCGGTTATACCGACTTACCTGGCCGCTTGCCTACGCAGTCTTCCCAGCTTTACGGCACCAACCTGGTCAACCTGCTGAAACTGCTGTGCGTTGAAAAAGATGGCAACGTGGTTGTCGATTTTGATGACGTTGTGGTTCGCGGGGTTACCGTGGTTCGCGATGGTGAAGTAACCTGGCCGGCGCCGCCGATTCAGGTTTCTGCACAGCCGCAGGCCGCGCCGAAAGCGGCCGCGGCACCAAAAGAAGAGGTCAAACCGGTTTCGCCGTGGCGGAAATATGCTTTTATGGCGCTGGCGATCATTCTGTTTGGCTGGCTTGCGGATGTTGCACCGAAAGAGTTCCTCGGCCACTTTACCGTTTTCGCACTCTCTTGCGTGGTGGGTTACTACGTAGTGTGGAACGTTTCGCATGCGCTGCACACGCCGCTGATGTCGGTGACGAACGCCATTTCCGGCATTATCGTTGTTGGCGCGCTGTTGCAGATTGGTCACGGCGGCTGGGTCAGCTTCTTGAGTTTTATTGCGGTACTGATTGCCAGCATTAATATTTTTGGTGGTTTCACCGTCACTCAGCGCATGCTGAAAATGTTCCGGAAGAACTAAGGGGTAACAGATGTCTGGAGGATTAGTTACAGCTGCATACATTGTTGCCGCGATCCTGTTTATTTTCAGCCTGGCGGGGCTTTCAAAACACGAAACGTCCCAGCAGGGAAATAACTTTGGTATCGCCGGGATGGCGATTGCGCTGATTGCAACCATCTTTGGCCCGGACACCGGCAATGTCGCCTGGATTCTAGTGGCGATGATTATCGGTGGCGCGATTGGTATTCGCCTGGCGAAGAAAGTGGAAATGACCGAAATGCCGGAGCTGGTGGCGGTGTTGCACAGCTTTGTCGGCCTGGCGGCGGTACTGGTTGGCTTTAACAGCTATCTCGACCATGAGGTGGGGCTGGATCCGGTGCTGGTGAATATTCACCTGACGGAAGTGTTCCTCGGCATCTTTATTGGTGCGGTGACCTTCACGGGGTCTATTGTCGCTTTCGGTAAACTGCGCGGGAAGATCTCTTCTAAGCCGCTGATGCTGCCGCATCGCCACAAACTGAATCTGGCGGCGCTGGTGGTTTCCTTCTTGTTGCTGCTGGTGTTTGTGCGCACTGAAAGTGTCGGTCTGCAAGTACTGGCGCTGCTGGTGATGACAATAATTGCACTGGTGTTTGGCTGGCATCTGGTGGCCTCTATCGGTGGTGCGGATATGCCGGTTGTGGTCTCGATGCTGAACTCCTACTCCGGTTGGGCAGCGGCAGCCGCGGGTTTTATGCTTAGCAATGACCTGCTGATCGTGACCGGTGCGCTGGTCGGTTCTTCCGGTGCGATCCTCTCTTACATTATGTGTAAGGCGATGAACCGCTCCTTTATCAGCGTGATTGCCGGTGGTTTTGGTACCGATGGCTCTTCAACCGGCAGTGATGAAGAAGCGGGCGAGCACCGTGAAATCAATGCCGAAGAGACCGCAGAACTGCTGAAAAACTCGCATTCGGTCATCATCACTCCTGGCTACGGCATGGCGGTGGCGCAGGCGCAGTATCCGGTGGCGGAAATCACCGAAAAACTGCGTGCGCGCGGCGTGAAGGTGCGTTTCGGTATTCATCCGGTTGCCGGACGTTTGCCGGGCCATATGAACGTGCTGCTGGCGGAAGCGAAAGTGCCGTACGACATCGTGCTGGAAATGGACGAAATCAACGATGATTTCGCCGATACCGACACCGTGCTGGTTATCGGTGCGAACGACACGGTCAACCCGGCGGCGCAGGATGATCCGAAGAGCCCGATCGCCGGTATGCCGGTGCTGGAAGTGTGGAAAGCGCAGAACGTGATTGTGTTCAAGCGTTCCATGAATACCGGCTACGCGGGTGTGCAAAACCCCTTGTTCTTCAAAGAGAACACGCAGATGCTGTTTGGCGATGCCAAAGCCAGCGTCGACGCTATCCTCAAAGCGCTGTAATGCGTATTGCTTAAAAAACCGCTCTTCGGAGCGGTTTTTTTTCGTCCGCGTAGACGAAAGCAGAGTGTCTATACTTTTATCTTCATGTTTTTTATGAGGAGGAAGGATGACGTTTTTGTCACGTTTTGACTTCATATCCATAGTGATGCAGCCATCATTCTGGATTGGTCTTGCCACGGTGGTTATCGTTACGCTGGTTGTCTACTGGCTGTTTACCTACTTACTGAATATGGTGCTGAAAGGCGCGCGCAACTGGAGTGAAAAGCAGAACGGCGTCGGCAGGCTGCAGCATGTGGTGGTGGATATGCTCAGGCGCACCAGCAAATTCCTGCTCTTTGTGGCGGCGTTACTCTTCAGCCTGCGGTTTGTCGATCTCCCCGATCACCTGTTTAACACGCTCGGGCACGCCTGGTTTTTAGTGCTGGCGATCCAAATCGCCCTCTGGCTTGATCAGGGCGTGGTATCGTGGATGCGTCACTTGATGTACTCGCCCAATACCAGTAAAAACCCGGTCACCATGGTCATCGCCGGTCTGCTGCTGCGCATGATGCTCTGGACGATGATGTTGTTATCGATTCTGGCGAATGTCGGGGTCAACATTACCGCGCTGGTCGCCAGCCTCGGCGTGGGCGGTATCGCCATCGCGCTGGCGGTACAAACCATTCTCAGCGATGTTTTCGCCTCGCTTTCCATTGGTTTTGATAAACCTTTTGAGATTGGCGACTTTGTCGTTTTCGGCGATGTGGCCGGCACCATCGAACATATTGGTCTCAAAACCACGCGTATCCGTAGCCTGAGTGGGGAGCAGATTGTCTGCGGTAACGCCATCCTGCTTCAGCAAACACTTCATAACTACAAACGTATGCAGACCCGGCGGATTGTCTTCACTTTTGGTATGGCGATCACTACGCCACCGGAGAAGCTGCGTAAAGTGGGCGAGATGGTACGTAACATCATCACGGATGTTGGCAACACGCGTTTTGACCGTGCCCACTTCCTCGGGTTTGGCACCGATCGGCTGAATTTTGAAGTGGTGCATATCGTCAATTCGGCGGATTACAACACCTACATGGATATCCAGCAAGAAATCAATATCCGCATCATGGAACATCTCGCCGCAGAGGGGATTGAACTGGCGCTGCCGTGCGTCGTGGTGAAAGGGGGAGTGGCTGTTGAAACGCCGCCCGTTGAACCACAAGAGGAACAAACGGCGGTATAAAAAAACCCGCCTTGCGGCGGGTTGCTAGTTTAGTCGTCTTCTTCGTCGTCCAGCTCAACAGGCGTCTGGTAATCATCCGGTTTAATGACCAACAGATCGCAGCGCAGGTGATCAATAACCTGCTCGGCGGTGTTGCCAAGGAAGGCGGCGGAGATCCCGGTGCGCCCGATGGTGCCAAGCACGACAATCCCGGCCTGCAGGTGTTCGGCCAGATCCGGGATCACCTCTTCGGGTAACCCTTTCTCCACATGCGTGAGTTTTTCATCAATGCCAAATTTCTGCCGCAACGCTTTCATCGCCAGCAAGTGCTGACCGCGAATGGCGTCGTTGTATACGCTGGGATCAAATTCCGGCAGTTCAATCGCGATGTTGATAGGTGTCACCGGGTAAGCGCCAACCAGATGAACTTCAGTATGGTTTACCTGTTCGGCCAGATGCAGCGTCTCTTTGACCAGCTTTTCATTCAGCGAGTTGTGATAAATCTCTTCGCTGGCCAGGTTGACGGCGACAACCGCGCGTCCGGCTTCTGGCCAGGGCTGGTCTTTTACCATCCATACCGGGCACGGGCATTTACGTAGCAGATGCCAGTCGGTCGGTGTAAAAATAACGGATTCCAGTTTGTCATGCTGGTGGGTCATCTTCAGCAGTAAATCGTGTCCGCCCGCCAGAACTTCCTGAATGATGGCTTCGAAGGGACGATTGTGCCAGACCACTTTGATTTCGATCGGTACACCCGCATCGATATAATATTTCGCCTGCTCGCGGATCCACGCGGTGCGCTGGCTGATGACGCCCTGGCGCATTGCGGTACGCTCGTCAGGGGACAGAAGGGTGGTCATTTCGTAAGAGAAGTCATAGATGGGCAAAAACGCTTTAATGCGGCCGCCAATCCGTTGATGCAAATACACAGCACGTCGTAACGCTGGCTGATCGTCCTGATTGGGATCGATGGCGACCAACATATTCTGATACTTAGCCATACAGGGTCTCCTTACATCTGTCACCACAGTCTGTCAGTAAAAGATAACCCATAAGTGCTGAATGAAACAGGGGAAAGCCTTCGCCAGATCAATAAATCAGATAAATTTAATGACCCGGCAAAGGAGAGATCAAGCGGGGGAAAACTCAGGCAACGTTGCGCGCATGACCAGCCAGTTGCGCCAGCATGTCGCTATTCTCAATGGTGATATATTTACCTTTCACCGCCAGCATGCCGCTCTTCTGGAAACGGCCTAACAGACGGCTGATGGTTTCCACCGTCAGACCCAGATAGTTGCCGATATCGCCACGCGTCATCGTCAGGCGGAATTCACGCGGCGAGAAACCGCGCTGCGCGAAACGGCGTGAGAGGTTATAAATAAACGCCGCCAGGCGTTCTTCTGCATTTTTCTTCGATAACAGCAGGATCATATCCTGATCGCCTTTGATCTCGCCGCTCATCAGACGCATCATTTGCTGACGCAGATTTGGCATTTTGCCCGAGAGATCATCCAGCGTTTCGAACGGGATTTCACAGACCATGGATGTTTCAAGCGCCTGTGCGAAGCTCGGATGATGGCCGGTACCGATGGCATCAAAGCCCACCAGGTCACCCGCCAAATGGAAACCGGTGATCTGCTCATCGCCCTGTTCGGTAATGGTGTAGCTTTTGATCGTACCGGAGCGGATAGCGTAAAGGGATTTCAATTCATCCCCGGCTTTGAACAAGGTCTGACCTTTCTGGATGGGCTTTTTACGCTCAATGATGTTATCGAGCTGATCCAGCTCATGTTCATTCAGAGTAAAGGGGATGCAAAGCTGGCTAATGCTGCAATCCTGGCAATGGATTGCGCAACCGCCAGACTGAATGCGTCGTATAATTCGCTTTTCCGGGATCATAGGTCTGCTCAACGCCGTAATTGATATTGGTCAATTTTAACATCTTTTTATTGGGCGCGTAAGCCTGGTAAAACGTCAATTCACGATTAATAAAACGGGAGGCAGAAATGAAAAGAGATGACATTGCACCATCTCTTTGAAATTCCATCATTTCGCTAAGGCTTTTACCACAAAAGGAGGTGAAAAGAACGCTAAATATGCGTTTTTTCTCACAATAGAAGATACCCTTCATGGCGCAGTAACCACTCTTTTCGCTGCACGCCGCCCGCATATCCCGTCATCATGCCGTTACTGCCGATAACGCGATGGCAGGGCACGACAATACTCACCGGATTTGAACCATTCGCTGCGCCGACCGCGCGCGCCGCACCTGCACGCCCCAGTTTTACCGCCAGTTGACCATAATGCATTACCTGGCCACAGGGGATAGTGCGTAGCGCTTGCCATACTTCGCGCTGAAAAGGCGTGCCGGCAGTTGCCGTCGGCAGGGTTTCAATCACGGCCAGATCGCCGTCAAAATAGTCCTGCAATTTTTGGCTTAACCCGCCCGGATTATGCGCCGCCACTCGCTGGTAACCTTCCCGGCGATAGTGGATATTCAGTAACTCAACCATCCGATCGCTGTGTTCTTCCCATTCAACCGCGCGAAGCTGAAATTGTTCATCGCACAGCACCCAAAGCGGGCCAAGCGGTGTGGAAATATTATCTTCAAGTAAGGTCAGCATCTGGCATCCTTTTCACTGGGCAATGGCGCAATTTACCAAACGTACCGAAAGGCTGCTATACCCCGAAAGGGCTTATATTGAGAGTAAAAGAAATAAGCTGGTGAAATAATAGCCAGCGAAGTACGCATTATGTAATAGATGATATATTGCGCTTATTTCGCAAATAAAAAAATAGAGCCTGCCGACATCCGTCAGGCTCTACAGTACACACAGCAGCGCATCCGATCGTTATTTTATGCATTTTCATCCTTGCGCGGTAAATATAGTTATAGCGTTCCTTCATTATATTTCCAGTCAGAATTGGTGATTGATTTCACGATAATTTAACTGAAATTCAGAATATTAATTTTTCTTAAGCTAAGTTTTTTATAACATGACTAAGAGTAATGTTATTGGAATATCATCCAGGAGAACTCCTCGCGATTATCTTTTGCCTGTGCAAACGCCAATTTGGCACCAGGCATTGTGAGCGCAGGCCCTGCCAGCTATAGTACGGAGGCAGAAGTAGCTGGAGGACTGCCTAATGAACCCTGACGACAAATCGCTTTTCCTTGACGCCATGGAAGATGTCCAACCCCTGAAGCGCGGTGCTGATGTGCACTGGCAACCGAGCCGCAATTCGCGCACGTTACAACGCGTCGACACTCTGCAACTCGACAACTTTCTGACCACCGGTTTTCTTGATATCGTGCCGCTTGATTCACCGCTGGAGTTCAAACGAGAAGGCCTGCAACAAGGGGTGCTTGATAAATTACGCCAGGGGAAATATGGTCAACAGGCAAGCCTGAACTTACTGCACCAACCGATCGAGCAGTGCCGGCAAAGGGTGTTTCGTTTTATGTACCATGCGCGCCAGGACGGGCTACGCAATGTGCTTATCATTCATGGTAAAGCGCGTGAAGAGGGTTCGCATGCGAATATCATCCGGAGTTATCTGGCGCGCTGGTTGCCTGAATTTGATGAGGTTCAGGCGTTTTGCACCGCGCTGCCGCACCACGGCGGAAGCGGTGCTTGCTATGTCGCGATCCGCAAGTCTGAGCAGGCGAAGCAGGATAACTGGGAACGGCATGCAAAACGCAGTCGTTGAAGAACGCAGTGGTGGCGGGAAATTAGCTTGCGAATGATAAATAAAAAGCGGGAACCAGAAAGGTTCCCGTTGTTTTTTAATCGGCATATTCGGCCGCAATAAGAATTTCATTTTGCTGGTTACCCAGCGCGTGTGAAAGATGTTCTGCCTCCGTTTTACTCAGCTCAATTGAAATATCCTCCCGCCCATCATTGAAATTAATGTGCAGGCATACACTGTCATTAGGTTTTGTCACGGTGATGTGATTTGGAAATAATGCAATACTCTTTTTATCCATCGTTTATACCTCTTTAGTATTCGACTAACTCCCTTTGACCTTCCATCGCTGCCAGTACGCCATCGGCCAGCGCGAACATCTCATCCTCACCTGGATAAACGACGATTTCAGGTGTAATAAAACTGACGCGCTGACGAATAAATTCGACAATTCTTCTGTTATAGGCAATGCCGCCGGTAATGATGATGGCATCGACCCATCCCTCCAGTACGGCGGCGCATGAGGCGATCTCTTTGGCTATCTGGTAAGCCATGGCTTCCAGAATGTCCCGCGCCTTTTTATTCCCATCCATAATCTGTTGTTCAACGTCGCGGATATCCTTGGTTCCCAGATAACCATATACACCGCCTTCGCCAATCAACTTCTTCTTCAATTGCGCATACGTGTACTGCCCGGAAAAGCACAGCTTTAATAATTCATAGCTGGGAAGGCGGCCTGCGCGTTCCGGCGAGAATGGTCCATCGCCGCCCAGGGCTGAATTTACATCCACAATACGACCATTGCGGTGAGCGCCTACGCTGATACCGCCACCTAAATGGGCAACGATCAATTTAAGCGCGGAATAGGAGCGGTTTGTTTCCGTGGCATAACGATACGCGACTGCTTTCTGATTCAGCGCGTGAAAAGCGCCAACGCGTGAAATTTCCGGTATTCCGGATATCTTTGCTATCGGGTCATATTCATCGACGACGACAGGATCAACGGTATAAGCCATCTCTTCTTTATTTACCGCCCGCGCGAATTCCCAGGCCAGGATGGCTCCCAGATTAGAAGCATGTTCACCGTTCAGACCTACACTGGCATCGTGAATATAGTCGTCATTAATACGATAAACGCCGCTTTGCAAATGACGCACCAGGCCACCCCGACCGATAAATATATCAATGTCATTTAAGCGAAAACCATGCTCCTGCAATATGTCGAGAATTATCTGTTTGCGAAACGCTTTTTGATCCAGCATCGTGGAAAAAGCTGCCATCTCTTTTTCATCATGGTTAAAGGTGCGGTAAATAAGCTGTGTGCGGTTGTTATATACCGCGATTTTCGTCGATGTTGAGCCTGGGTTTATTACCAAAATATACATAATCAGTCCTTGCATTGAGAAATCGCACAAGCAATAGCAAAATATTTTGTTTTCGCTGTGTCTGATCGCGAGGTAAATACAACCGGTTTTGCTGTTCCCGTCAGTGTGCTTGCGCTCAATGCTCCGCCAAGCTGCATTACCGTTTTATAAAATACATTGGCGCTGTTGATATCCGGAAGGACGGCGAGGTCAATATCGCCGCCCACCTGGGAGTGCAACCCTTTATGTCGGCAGGATTCTTTATTAAACGCCAGATCGATGGACAGCGGACCTTCAACAATACAATTATCATAAGCGATGCCGCTTAGCGCCGCGGCATCCACGGTAGCGGCGATGGCTGGCGTGATATGCTCAACGGCGGCAATCAGCGCGACTTTGGGCACCGCAATACCAACCTGGTGCAGGACATTAACCGACTGAGCAATCATCGTGGCTTTATCTCGCTGGTCAGGTGTAATCGTGATTCCGGCATCGGTAATAGCAAATAGCTTGTGATAATGCGGGCTTTCGATGAACGCTAATTGCGTGACAAGCCTTGATGCCGCTATGCCGGTCTCTTTATTTAAAATTGCGCGTAAATAAATGGCGCTATCGACAAGACCTTTCATTAAAATATCGGCTTGCCCTGATTTGACCACTCTCACCGCTTCTTTACAGGCTTCTGTTTTATCCGGAAGATCAATTATTTCGACATGGCTGATATCAAATTTAAGGTTTTCAGCGAGCGAGATTATTTTATCCCGGCAACCAATCAGAATTGCCTCTGCCAGCCCGTCATTTCTGATCCATTTAATGGCTTCGAGTGCATGAGAATCTTCTGCTGCGGCAACGGCAACTATTTTCGGCCTTTTACTGCGCGCAAGCTCAACAAACGAACTTAACTTTTCAAGCATGATAAAAATATCCCGAGTTCCCAATGTCGCCTCACTAGATGATCGCTGGTGAGGCCCGTCAATGACATGTCCTTAATACATATGCTGCCCGCCGTTAATGGCGATATTGGAGCCGGTAATAAACCCGGCCTTATCACTGACCAGATACATAACCAGTTCGGCGATTTCATCCGCTTCGCCGAGACGACCCACCGGAATTTGCGCCACAATCGCCTCCAGCACATCGGTAGGAATGGCCTGCATCATTTCGGTGTTGATATAACCTGGGGAGATGGTATTAACGGTAATATTTTTACGTGCTACTTCCTGCGCCAGCGCTTTCGTAAAACCATGCACACCGGCTTTGGCGGCCGAATAATTCGCCTGACCAAACTGTCCTTTCTGGCCATTTATCGACGACATATTAATGATGCGCCCGCGCTGGTTTGCCAGCATGTTATCCAGCACGGGTTTGGTCATGTTGAACATGCTGTTCAGGTTGACCTGAATAACCGCATCCCATTGTGATTTATCCATTTTTTTGAAGGTCGCATCGCGGGTAATACCCGCGTTGTTCACCAGAATATCAATGTGTCCATACTGTTTAAGCAGCGTGCCGACCGCGTCCTGGCACTGCGCATAATCGCTGACGTCGCAACGAATAGCATCGGCTTTGGTAAACCCTGCTGCTCGCTGGACTTCGACCCACGCTTTCAGTCTTTCCTCATCCGTATCAATCGCGATAACCTGGTAATGCTCCAGCAGAAAGCGAAGGCTGATTTTTCCACCGATACCGCGGATCCCACCCGTTACAAGCGCAACTTTACCCATCATCATTTCCTCACGTTAAATAACATTCTGAATCGCGGCGTTATTCCATTTCGACAGTGACGGCGATACCCATACCACCGCCAATACACAGCGTCGCCAGACCTTTTTTGCTTTTTCTGCGCTGCATTTCATGGAGCAAAGAGACGAAAATTCGCGTGCCGGATGCACCGATAGGGTGACCGAGTGCAATCGCACCACCATTGACATTCACTTTCGAGAGATCCCAGCCCATTTCCCGGTTGACGGCGATGGCCTGAGCGGCGAAGGCCTCATTGGCTTCGATAAGATCCAGGTCATCAACCTGCCAGTTCGACCTGGACAGCGCATGACGAGACGCCGTGATGGGCCCGGTTCCCATTATTTCTGGCAACACGCCTGACGTACCAAACGCCACGATTCTGGCCAGCGGTGCGATCCCCAGCTCGCGCGCTTTTTTTGCCGTTGCCAGTATAACCATTGCCGCACCATCGTTAACGCCAGAGGCATTACCGGCGGTGACTGTGCCGTCAGTTTTAAACGCTGGGCGGAGTTTGGCTAAGCCTTCACGCGATGTTTGCGGACGGGGGAATTCATCGGTATCAAACAGGACGGGTTCTTTACGAGGCCGGGTGATGTCAACCGGAACAATTTCGCTGGCAAAATGATGCGTCTCCAGCGCGATCGCCGCTTTGTGTTGTGACGCAAGGGCGAAAGCATCCTGTTCTTCACGAGTGATCGCATATTTTTCTGCCACATTCTCGGCGGTGATCCCCATGTGGTAATCATGGAAGGCATCCCAGAGGCCATCCTTCACCATGCTGTCCTGCATTGGCCAGTTACCCATTTTCATGCCGCTGCGTGAATGGGGTAAAACATGTGGCGACTGGCTCATACTTTCTTGCCCTCCGGCAATAATTAATTCGGCATCACCACATTTCAGCGCCTGCCATGCCAGTTGCAGCGCTTTTAACCCCGAACCACATACTTTATTAATTGTCAGCGCCGGAACATCGGTAGGAATACCCCCCTGAATTAACGTCTGGCGAGCCGGGTTTTGCCCGCTTCCTGCGGTAAGGACCTGGCCGATAATAACTTCATCGATCTCTTTTACTGCAATCCCCGTTTTTTCCAGAAGTGCTTTAATCACCGTCGCGCCTAATTGCGGTGCGCTGATTTCAGCCAGCGATCCATTCAGTACGCCGATGGCAGTTCTTGCACAATCAAGAACGACAATATCCGTGTCCTTCATTTGTATTACCTTTTTATTTAAACGATTCAACTATTAATGCGCTGAGGCTTTTACGTTGTATTGATATGCGTCAATGCTTAAAAGGTGTTAATTTTAATGTGGTAGTTATAACGGTTCTTATTTTTCTGTATTTGACCTTAATCCTTTTTGGTTGTGATTTTGTTTTTATTTGTTATTACTATTTAATATATGATCTGTTTCTTAATCATTAATAAGATGTATATGCAGATCTTTCTTATCGATGCTGGTTTTATCTGGCTGATAATGATGATTTTTCCAGGCGATACAGCGTTGGCGCTGGACGTCAGGCTTGATGCCTGGGCCAGGCGTAAGAGGTAATTTAAGGAATAACTCAGCAACGTGATACACCTGAAAAAGAAAAATAACGCCACTCTCTTTGTTATGAGTATTCACCAGGTCTTGACGGGATTGGATGAAGCAGGCATATATTTACACTATTAGTTGTTTCTCTAAATATTTCCGTTAACTCCTCCACAATATATCAGAAAGGATGTGTGCTTTATGGTTAATACAATCCACAATTTGCATGTTGGTCAGTGTGCAGAGTTTAAAAAAACATTGACGGATAATGATGTCGTAGAGTTTGCATTGGCCTCTGGCGACACCAATCCTGTTCATCTGGATGAGAGTGCCGGGCGGGAAAGTATATTTGGACAACGCGTGGTGCATGGTATTTTGGTGAGTGGGCTAATATCAGCGGTAATTGCTAATAAATTACCAGGTAATGGCTCTATTTATCTTGGACAGGATCTCAAGTTTATTAAGCCAACATTTATTGGCGATACGATTACAGCGACGGCGGAAGTTATCGCGATTAATTGCGAAAAAAACCGGGTACGACTCAAAACCACATGCACCAATCAGCATGGCGATCAGGTTATTATCGGTGAAGCTGTCGTTTTACCCCCACGAGAAAAAGCGCTTGTGGAGGAGGTGAACTGATGGAGCTCATTATTCAAGGTAATGTCGCTAAAAACTGCCACCCGGAAGGTTTACGCCAGGGCATTGATAAACAAATAAAATATGTTGAATCACATGGGGAAATTTATGGTCCGCGAAAGGTGCTGGTGATTGGTGCCTCGTCCGGATATGGGCTGGCCTCACGCATCGCGGTGGCCTTTGGTGGCGGTGCCGATACGATTGGCGTTTCCTTTGAAAAAAGCCCGGGCGAAAAAGGTATCGGTAGCGCCGGATGGTATAACAATATTTTTTTCCGTCGCCGGGCGCATGAGAAAGGGCTTATCGCGAAAAATTTTATCGCGGATGCTTTTTCCGATACGACCCGCAACGACGTGATTGAGTACATCAAGCAGGAGTTTGGCGGCAGCATCGACCTGCTTGTCTATTCGGTTGCCTCTGGCGTGCGTGTTTGCCCGGATGGTACGCGCTACACCTCGACGCTTGGCGTGCGCGGGCAAGCCTTTTCCGGCCCAGGGTTTGACCTGGAAACCCGCCAGATGGTGAACCAGACGCTGGAACCGGTGACCGAACAACAACTTGCCGATACGGTAAAAGTGATGGGCGGTGAAGACTGGCAACGCTGGGTTGATATGTTATCGGCGGCCGGTGTGCTGGCTGAAGGGTTCAAAACAGTGGCGTACTCTTATACCGGCCCGAAATCAACGTGGCCGCTCTATAAAGAGGGCGCATTAGGCGCTGCAAAAGCCCATTTGCACGCCACCGCTGATGATCTTGACGCGCAGCTACAACGCATTAATGGCCATGCCTACGCGGTGATCTGCAAAGCGCTGGTGACCAAAGCCAGCGCGTTTATCCCCATGTTTCCGTTATATATTACGTTGCTGTACAAGGTAATGAAGCAGAAGCGGTTGCATGAAACCTGTATTGAGCAGATGCACAGGCTGATGCTGAACCACCTTTACCCGCCAATGGGCAACGTCGTAACGGATGACGAGCGGCGGATCCGCCTTGATGATTTCGAGCTGCGCCCGGATGTCCAGCAAGCCGTGGAGCGGCTAAGAAAACGGGTCACCACCGAGAACTTTAAAACCGTTGGCGACTTCGCCGGGTATCTCGCCGAGTTTTACGCGCTGAATGGTTTTTCAATGCCGGATGTGGATTACTCCTCTGAACTGGATCTGCGCCAACTGGTAAAAGAGTACAGCCACGCATAAGCACGCCTGATATGACAAATGCGCCAGTCTGATGGCGCATTTGTTAATGAAAACCGCTGCCGGTTATGCTTCTGTTCAGTTTTTATTTCACGACAGGCAGATCGGAATAGCGGGTTGTATAGGCGGGGGAAAGCATTTCGCGTTTCATCGCCCAGCTTTTTTCTGTTCCTTGCCCTGCAAACCAGACGCTTCCTTTCCCCGACGTATTTAAACGATCAATGGTTTCCATCAGCACCGCGCTGTTCGCGTGCGGGCGGTTTTCATCAAATAAATTGAGTTGGGCCACGCCGCTGCTGAAAAAATCCGAAAGCATTACGCCAGCCTTCATATAGCGATGCCCCTCCCGCCATATCTGATCCAGCGAGCCTGTCGCGGCACGGATAATGTCGCGCGTATCATTGGTCGGCGTCATCAACGTCACGGATGCCTGGTTTCCGTAGTAAATATGATTATCCGCATGTGGGCTGGTACGAATAAAAACGCTGATGAAGCGGCAGAATTGATGTTCAGCGCGTAACTTCTCTGCCGCGCGCTCAGCATAGGCGCATATGGCCTGATGCATATCGGCATACTGCGTGATTCGCTTGCCAAAAGAGCGGCTACAAATAATTTGCTGCTTAGTTGGGGGAAACTCATCAAATGCCAGGCATGATTCGCCGCGCAGTTCCCGCACGGTACGTTCCAGCACAACATTAAAGTGTTTACGGATAACCCAGGTTGAACTGTCGGCAAGTTGCAGCGCATTTTCAATGCCCATTAACGCCAGCTTTTTACTGATGCGACGTCCCACGCCCCAGACCTCCTGTATCGGCACGTGAAACAGTAACTTACGTTGCCGCTCCCGGGAGGAAATATCCACAACGCCACCGTAGCTGGCCCATCTTTTGGCGGCGTAGTTGGCCACCTTGGCGAGGGTTTTCGTGGGAGCAATGCCAACGCCCGTTGTCAGCCCAGTATTTTTCAGGATCTGATTACGGATCTGGTGGCCGAATGCCTCAAGTGAAATACAGTTTGATACGCCAGACAGATCGATAAAAGCTTCATCAATCGAATAAAGCTCAACGGCGGGGGTGATTTCAGACAGCGTCGACATAACCCGATTGCTGAGGTCGGCATACAGCGCATAATTTGAGCTAAATACCGTAACGTTCTGACGATGAAGCTCATCTTTGATCTTAAAATAAGGCGCCGCCATGTCGATGCCCAGCGTCTTTGCTTCACGCGATCGCGAAATAATGCACCCATCGTTGTTGGACACGACAACCACGGGTTTCCCCTGAAGATCCGGGCGAAACAGCGTCTCACAGGAGGCGTAGAAGTTATTCACATCAACAAGCGCGAACATGTCGGTTTGACTTCAAGGTAAATGTTACGACGCCGAAGATCTGCAACTCTTCCTCAGCCTGGAAAACAATCGGCGCATAATGAACATTATGCGGGATGAGCTGGAGAACAGGGCGGGTCCGCAACTCCTTCACCGTGAACTCACCCGCAACCGCCGCAACAACAATGTCACCGTGCCCGGCGGTCAATGAGCGATCAACCACCAGCAAATCACCATCGCCAATCCCTGCACCGATCATCGAATCCCCGCTGACCCTGACAAAGTAAGTCGCGCTGGGGTGTTTAACGACCAGTTTGTTTAAATCAAGCCGCTCTTCGACATAATCCTGAGCCGGACTTGGGAACCCACAGGGAACGCGCTCAGTAAAGAGCGGAAGGGGAACGATGTAATCACTCTCGGTCGATGGGATGAACTGCATGATGATGAATCCGGTTAACTGTATTTATATACAGTATTGCTAAATTCAGTCACTGATCAAGAGGCGCAGCGCGCCATATTCAGGAAATGTTTGAAGTAGCAAAGAATTTAGCGAAAAAGTATCACTAAAAACTGGTGCCTGAATGCGGGTAAAAATAGACTGTTCCCCCTAGGGAAAATCTCATTGCTGCCTGATGCAAATGCATTGAAGCGCTCTCTTGCCGCGAGCCAGGGCGTGTTGGTTTGCGAGCGGGGTCGAATGAATCGGATCTTGCGCGTAATGAACGCCTCAAACATTCATATGTGGATGTTTGAGGCGAGATACAGGCGCAACTCAAACAGATAATAAATACATACAGGAATGAATCATGATCAAAAAAATAACCTACGCATCAGCCATGCTGCTTGCGGCCAGCGCCAGCTTTAGCGCAAGTGCAGCACCTAAAACCACTGCAAGTAAATGCCCTGCAACCATGGATATGGATAGTGTTGAAATTCGCGATGGTCAGCAGCTTATGATCCTGACGAAGGCTGCATTAGAAAACTATGAAATGGCGGTAGCCAAAGACGCTAAGTGCGTATCAATGTATCGTGAAACATATCGGGCGAAATATCTCCCTGAACTTAAGAAACTGGATACCGGCACCTCGGAGCCTCTCGTCAAATTAAAAACCGCGCCATTGTTGGCTGCTTTTGAAAATGCTATGCAACCTGACGTGGAAATAAAAGAAACGAATAGCAGAGTGGATGCCTATTATGCTGTCGCAAATGCCTACCTTGAGACAGCGATGCCTGGTAAATGGAAAGTAGCAGAAGATAACGACGAAATGCGAGGTGAAAAAACGTATCTGTATACGCTGGAGTCTGAGGATGTCGCAAAACTTTCGCCTCCCTATAAAGAAGCAAAGGCGACGATTCTGGTTATGCAGAAGGAAAAAGAAGGCGTGATTAGCGACCCGAAAATTATGTATTACGTTTCAGACGGTCAATTAACACTCCCTGTAGAAGGCGGTGAAATCGCGGCGAAATATGACGACGACGGAATCAGTCGCTATAACGGAAAGATATGCAGTGATGACAATCGTTCTTTCTGCCCTGATCTGGCCATTTACCAGCTGTTTGCTTATCTGGATGTACGCAGTAGCCACAAGGCTATTATTGAGTTGCCGTTCTATATTGATGGCCGCTATCAATATCATTTTAAAACCACTGGCTTAATAACCAGGCGCACAACACCGGATTACTTGCTGCAAAAAAAGCAGGAAAATAGAAAATTTATAAATGAGTAAAGTGGACGTTATTATTTTTCGCGCATTGAGGAGATGCTCATATGTTAAATATTGCAAGAAGCACCGGTAACACGACGACCGGCGTGCATATGCTACAGCGTTATAAAAATGGCTATCGCATTCGTTGCAACCGCGAGACGTTGATGCGGTTCACTTCCGTGGATGTTAAGCCGGAATATCGGCATCTGTTCGGCGCTGATGGACAAGGTATCTACCATTCGACTGACTTTCCAACCATTGCCGAAGGCGCGCAAGCCCTGTGCGACTTTATCCGGACGGTTTGTGGCCTGGAGTGTCACTGGAAATAGTAACAGTTTCAGGGGGTCGTGCGTTGAACCTGTAAAAAGAAGGGCGTCTACGAACATTTTATTGACTGTTTTTACAGTATATTCTCCGTTCTTTCGATCGAACTGCCCGGTAGCAAGATGGCACAAACCTTTGCCGTACACGCCTGGCCATGAGTTTCAAACTGTATTAAATGTCGCGGCACGCGTTAGCCATTACCGTAAATACTCGACGTAAAAAGCATGTGGGAAGTTTTGATTTGCGAGTAAAAAGGGGGATAAAAGAGAGCCTTTCTGGAAACCTTTGACATTATCCTCTGGCGCGCAGATGGAAAGTACGGCGACGTCTCATCCGCGTGGGAATGATTGGCGACATCGTTGCTGACGTTTACGTCGGCTGGCAAGAACCCAGCCGACGATATTGTTGCGTATGTCGCCGCTTTACGGCGACGTATTTATCACGACAGTGTTCCCTGCGAATCGCATACGCGCAGGATCAGACACTCGCCGGGACCCTGAACACACTTACCAAATCTTTCATCACTCTGGCTTGCTCGTTGAGCATTTCAGACGCGGCAACCGACTCTTCGACCAGCGCCGCATTTTGCTGGGTCGTGGTATCAATCTGACCAATCGCAATATTGATTTGCTGTACACCATCACTCTGTTCGAGGCTCGCTTGTTCGATCTCTTTCAGAATGCTGGAGACGTTATCCACGTTCTCGACCATTTCGTCCATTTTACCGTTCACCTGGCGCACCATTTCCAGGCCGCGCACGCTCTGCTGCGTCGAGTTTTCAATCAGCGCACGAATATCTTTCGACGAGTTCGCCGTTTTCTGCGCCAGATTGCGAACTTCCTGCGCCACCACGGCAAACCCTTTGCCGTGTTCACCTGCGCGTGCCGCTTCAACCGCGGCGTTAAGCGCGAGGATATTGGTCTGGAACGCAATAGAATCAATCAGGTTAATGATGTCAGACATTTTGTCCGCCGAGCTGCTGATGTTGTGAATTTCCTGAGTCAGCGAGCTCATCAATTTACCGTTATCTTTCGCCGCATCACTTGCTCTGGCAGAAAGCTGCGACGCATTTGCCGTGTTATCGCCCGTATTCTTAACCGTTGAGGAGATTTGCTCCATGGAAGCGGCAGTTTGCTCAATGGAACTCGCTTGTTCTTCCGTACGGGCAGATAAATCGCGTGTGCCGGCCATGATCTGCGATGCGCCAGTGGCGATATTTTCCGCGCCGCTGCGGATCTCCAGAACAATTTTTTTCAGCTCCTCCTGCATGTGGCCGATTGCGCCTGTCAGCAGCCCCGTTTCGTCTTTAGAAGTGACTTTTATCTCAGTGCCCAGATCGCCTTTCGCGATCCTGATCGCCGCATCAACGGCATGCCTGATAGGACCAACAATGGCACGTGAAATCATGATTGCCATGATAATGCCGAATATAAAACAGATAAGGGTAATGAAGATCAACACCATGCGGCTCACGTTGTAATCATGCAAAAAATCAGTATATGACGTTTGCATTTCATCCCGTTGCAGGCTGATAAAGCTATTGATCTTCTCTACATACTGGCTTTCGTAAGTACGCGTATGGGTTGAATATTCGGTGATGGCGGCATCAGGGTCGGTTTGTATATTACCCATCACTTTGCTACGCGACTGAATATAGAGGCTGCGCGCGGCAGTGATTTTCTCTAACAGCGCCTGAGAAGCC
This sequence comes from Kosakonia pseudosacchari, assembly GCF_900184035.1. Taxonomy (GTDB): domain Bacteria; phylum Pseudomonadota; class Gammaproteobacteria; order Enterobacterales; family Enterobacteriaceae; genus Kosakonia; species Kosakonia pseudosacchari. The sequence continues at coordinate 459,509 of NZ_FXWP01000009.1, read as the reverse complement.
GCATCATCGGCTTGTTGATTCAGTTGCTTATAAAGTTCGCTTATTTTTTCAGACCTGGCGGCAAGGTCTGTAATCAACTGCGCTTTTTTGGTGGCATCTTTTTCAATGATTGCATTAAGAAATAGCGTTGTTGAACCATTAACATCACGAATTAAATTATTACCCAATGCGGTGGTAGGATAATCTTCGGTGACAATCTTGGATATTTTATTCTTCGCCTCATCAAGCCGGTAAATCGCATTCCCGGCAATAAAAAGTAGTAACAATAATAAGACGCCGAAGGAGAGCATTATCTTATTTCGGATACTGATACCCGTTGGTTTACTGATCGTTGTTGTATTTTCCATGGTCTTTCCTTAGTGAATTTTATCTGCATGCCTGGCCGCTATAGCGGTCGGCATCTACGTTTTATCGGCCATGAAAAAGTATTGATTAGGGATCGATCGTTAAAATCTTATTAAAAATGAAAAGCAATAGTTTATATCTATCAATTATGATGTGATCGATCGTTGATATATTGTATAATTTTGATGCAGCAATTTTTTTGAATGAAATTGATATAGTTAACGTAAATTAAAGAAATATCACAGAAGGCAGGAACAGCGTAAATAAGATGTATGGCGGTAATAAAACGTAACACACCGATTTACAGGGCAATGTTTATTGCCAGCAAACAAATAATCACCTGAGTAAGTACTTCAGAATTATTGCATAAGAAATACATCAAACCCGAAAGATAGCGCCGCTTTTTGTATGCCGCACGGCGTTCTGTGTCCAGCGCGGCATTCACCAGGGCTACTGCAACCGCATTTTTACGGTTAGCTGCTGATATAGGTCAGATAAGCCGCCAGGTAAACGACACCGCAGGCAAACCATATTTTTGCCAGAAACTGATAATCGTTTTTGTCCATCTTTTCCCGCACCTTTTAAAAAGTATACGTAATGGCAATCACCGCTGAGCCTTCATTACGGCGCAGAACAATAGGGCTGTCTGCCGCGTGATCGTTCAGCCAGGTGTAATTGGCGCTCAGCAATGTTCCCCAGTGGACATCAAATTGATGGCTCCACGTCAGGCTATTATCGATCCCGTAAAATCCCTGTTCTGCGCGGTAGCGCGCATAGCCGGAACGCAAACTTTGCTTGTGGCTGACACCGTAAAACGTATTCATATATCGGCTATCACCAAACAGCGCGGCAGACTGGAAAGCCAGCGTATCACGGGTGGTCTGCACCGGCAGCAAGGTGAGGGACGCCTGATACTGCACGCCCTGGCTATCGGTAAGTGGCAGGGTGGCTTTGCTTTCCAGCACCAGCCAGTCCGTGGCTTGCCAGCCAACCGCCAGCGCGGTATTTATCGTGGCATCAATATTGCCCATGCCTTTTAAGTTTTCTGCACCGTCCCGCCAGCCAGAATCACGATCGGCGCGGCCTGACGCATAACCCAGCGTATGTTCCAGATAAAAACCATTGTCGGTTTGCAGGTCATAACCGAGCCCTTTTTGCGAATCAAAAAAGAGCGCGTTATCGCGGGCCTGAATCAGCGGAACCACCTGCACACGTTGCTTGTCTGAACCGCTGTAGCGCGGCGCATACTCCCCGCCAATGCCCACCGTCACTCCGTTTTGCACGGCAGAAGTATCGTCGGCCCTGGCCGTGGCGGCAAACAGGGCCAGCAGTGGACCGGCGCTATACAACACGGTTTTTCTCATTATCATCATCACGTCTCGCTGGGTGGGATAGTATGCTGCGGCGAAGGTTCGCCATGTCCTGACGGGGAATATAGACAGGTCATATCAATAAACGGTCAGGGAATTATTAAGAAATGGTCAAGGTAAGCAAATGATATCCCGTAGAGTGCTTGTGATTGAAGATGATGCGGACGCGGCCGGCGTACTGGAAGCCTATCTGCGACGTGAAAACTATGAGGTTTCGCTGGCCGGCGATGGGCTGACAGGGCTGGAAATGGCGCAGCGCTGGAAGCCCGATCTGATCTTACTGGATATCATGTTGCCGGGCATGAATGGCACCGAGGTGCTGGCGGCGCTGCGACGCATTAGCGATGTCCCGGTGATCATGGTCACTGCTATGGGCGATACCTCTGAGCGCATAGGGGCATTGCGATACGGGGCCGATGATTATGTGGTGAAACCGTATCACCCAGGCGAAGTGGTGGCGCGCGTGCAGGCGGTGCTGCGGCGCAGTAAACGCACGGCCGTGCAAGACGAGGTGTTTCGCTGGCAAACGCTGGAGGTGGATGCCGTCGCCATCACCGCAACGGTAACGCAGGCTGAGAACAGTGTGCGCAGCCTGGAACTGACGCCAACGGAGTTTTCGATTCTGATAACGCTGATGCGCCACCCGACATTGCCGTTTTCCCGCCAGCACTTGCTGGAACACTGTTTGCCGGAGAGCGAAGCGCTGGAGCGCGTGGTCGATACGCATGTCTACAACTTGCGCAAAAAGCTGGAAAACGCGGGCGTTACCGGCGTTTTAGCGAATGTGCGCGGTATTGGATACAGGTTCCGCCAGCCATGAAAAATCCGGCTCATCAATCGCTGTGGCGCTGGATTTGCGCCCGCATCATCGCGCTGGCTGTCGGTACGGTTATCGTCATTGCCCTGTGTATGTGGCTGCGTTATGCCGTGCAAAACTACTGGGTTTTGCATGATATGCCGTCTGCGGTGAAGGCTGAGTTCCTCGCCCTGCTGGAGAACCCGCAGGCGAACCCGGTGCGTTTCCATGAGATTGTCGATACATGGTGGGGGATAAGCTATTCGAAGCCGTCCATTGCCTCGGCCGACTGGATCATGGTTGGCGTACTGGTGCTGGTGATGATCCCCTTTATTGTGATTATGGGGCTACGTTACGCCCGGCCACTCTCTTTACAGTTCAGCCACCTGCGTGAAGCGGCCGATGAAGTCACCCAGGGCGAATTTGGTCGCCAGGCGGATCTGGTAAAGGATGCGCCCGCCGAAGTGGTGCGTTTTGTCAGCGATTTTAACGACATGACCCGCCAGCTGGCGCGCTACGACCGGGAGTTGCGCGCGTCGCACGTTGCGATGGCCCACGAACTGCGCTCACCGCTAACGGCCGCCATTGGTCGCCTGCAAGGGATGCTTGATGGCGTCTTCGAGCCCAGCCAGCAACAACTGGGTATGGTGATGAAACAACTGCAGCACCTGAGCCGCCTCACGGATGAGCTGCATCTGCTCTCGCTGGCCGATGCCGGTCAACTGACGCTTCATCTTCAGCCGCTGTCGCTTGAAGATCTGTTAGCTGAGCAGCTCGCCTGGCTGAAACCACAGGCTGATGCCGCAGGCATTGCTATGTCGCTGACCTCCCGTTCCTCTTCGCTGTTTACCGGCGATGCGTTCCGGCTGGGGCAGGTCTTTATCGTGCTGATGGAAAATGCGCTGCGCTATGGTCGCCGGGGCGGCCAGCTTGCGATCCAACTCAGTAAGCCGGGTAACGCGTGGCGGATCGATTTTGAGGATGACGGGCCGGGGGTGGAGAGTGATTTTCTGCCGATCATGTTTGATCGCTTTACCCGCGCGGAAACCTCCCGCGCCAGGCATTCCGGCGGTAGCGGGCTGGGGCTTTCTATCGCGCGGGCGATATGTGTGGCCCACGGCGGCAGTATCAGCGCGGCGCTTCCCGAAAAAGGCGGGTTGCGGATCAGCATCACGCTCCCTGTGAGCGGTCACGGCGAAAAAAAAGTGCACTCTTGATGAATTCTTGACGAAACGTGGAGTGATTCTCGACGCACGCCACGTTAAATGGCGCCATTACCGATCCGGAGTGGCGTTATGTCAGAACAATTCACCGATTATTTTCGTCCGGGCCTGCACCATCTTTTAAATGCGGCTCGCTCATTATCATTACTTTCTCTGCTCCCGTTACTGGTGCTGACGGCGCTCATTGCGCTGTTGACGGGGTGTGGAGAGAAAAAAACAGACCACGCCGCGCCGCCAAGGCCTGTGCGTTATCTGGTTGTCGCGGCGGCTTCCGCACATCCCGGGACGGTACGAACCGGCGAGATCCGCGCCCATGATGAGACGGTGCTGGCTTTTCGGCTGGATGGCCGCATGGTCAGCCGGCTGGTGGATATCGGCGCGCGCGTACATGCCGGGCAGGTGCTCTCCACGCTGGAGAGTGAGACTGGTAAGAACCAACTGGCCAGCGCCACTGCTGATATGGAAAGCGCCCGCGCCGCCGAACAACTGGCCGTGCTGAACCTGAACCGGATGCAGAAACTGATGCCCTCCGGCGCGATTGCCCGCACGCAGCTCGATAGCGCCCGCGCCGACTGGCTGTCTGCCGCATCCCGCCTTAAAAGCAGTGCTGCCGCGCTGCGCAATGCCCGGGATAACCTGGCCTGGACACAACTGACCGCGCCTGCCGATGGCGTTATCACCCGCGTTAGCGCCTCGGTGGGGCAAGTGGTCAGCGCCGGGGAAAGTATCTTCACACTGGCGACCAGCGACGCGCGCGATGTGGTTTTTGCTCTCGCCGATCCGCAATTACTGCCCGCACAGGCAGCAAAAACGCCCCAGTTTCCGGTCGCACTGCTGGCCGATCCCACGCAGAAAACCACCGGCATATTGCGTGATATCAGCCCACAGGCCGATCCGCAAACGCGCACATGGCAGGTCAGGCTAACGCTTCAGTCCCCACCTGCGGCGATGGCGCTGGGCGCCAGCGCCACTATCTATATTCCGGTGTCAACATCGCCTGGTTTTGTGGTGCCGGCCTCGGCGTTGAGCCGCGTCGGCGACCAGCCGGCGGTCTTTGTTATCGACAAACAGTCGCAGGCGCAGCTTCGTACGGTCACGCTTGTGGGCTACACCGCCTCGTCTGCAGTGATTGCAAGTGGCATCAGTGCGGGGGATCGGGTTATCACCGCAGGCGTAAGCAAACTGCGCGCCGGTGAAAAAGTGATCCCAGGAGAGCAGCAGCCATGAGTCCAGTTGAAACCAAACCGCGCTTTAATCTTTCTGCCTGGGCGCTTGAACATCAGCAACTGGTGAGCTTTTTTATGATGCTGGTGATCGCCACCGGTATCTTCTGTTATGAAAAACTGCCGCGCAATGAAGATCCGGCGTTTACCATCAAAACAGCGGTGGTCTCCGCGCAGTGGCCTGGTGCGACGGTTGCCGACACCACGCGGCTGGTCACCGATGTACTGGAAAAAAAATTACAGGAGATCCCCTGGCTGGATTACATCGAAAGTGAAAGCCGGGCAGGCCGTGCCGTTATCTATGTGAATCTGCGCGATGACACTCCGCCACAGCGAGTGCCGGACATCTGGTATCAGGTGCGTAAAAAGATGCAGGACATTGCGCCTTCGCTGCCGCAGGGCGTGCAGGGACCGGCGGTGAATGATGAATTTGATGATACATTCGGCACGATTTATGGCTTCACGGCGGATGGCTATACGGCGCGTGAACTGCGCGATCGGGTGGAAGATATTCGCCGCAACCTGATGTCAGTGCAGGATATCGGCAGAATCACCCTGCTTGGTGAACAGCAGGAGCAGATAGTCATTGCGTTTTCTCCCCGGCAACTGGCCGGAATGGGGCTGGATATCCAGCAGGTGAGCGATGCGCTCAACGCGCAAAATGCCGTCGAGCCCGCCGGTATTATTCGTACCGGGCAGGATAATGTTGCGCTGCGGGTTAGCGGCGCGCTGACCACCGAAGAGAGCCTGCGGGCGGTTACCCTGCATATTAACGATCGCTATATTCCCCTGACCGATATCGCCACCGTGAGCCGCCAGCTTGCCGAACCGCCAGCACCCGTGTTGCGTGTCAACGGTCAGCCCGCGATAGGGCTGGCCATTTCCATGGCCTCTACCGGCAATATGCTGCGTTTCGGTCAGGCGCTCAACGCCAGGATGGCGGAGATAAAAAGTCAGTTGCCCCATGGCATTGAGATGACAAAAGTCGCCGATCAGTCGGCGGTGGTGAGCGATGCGGTTAGCGGCTTTGTGCGGGTGCTTGTTGAAGCGGTGATGATTGTGCTGGCGGTTTCCTTTGTCTCGCTGGGGATGCGGGCAGGGCTGGTGGTTGCCGCCGCCATACCGCTGGTGCTGGCGATGACCTTCGCTGGAATGATGCTGGCCGGAATTGGTTTGCAACGGATTTCACTGGGTGCGCTGATCATTGCACTTGGTCTGCTGGTGGATGACGCCATGATCACTGTCGAAACCATGGTAGCCAGGCTGGAAGCCGGTGAATCGCGCAAAAGCGCCGCCACTTACGCCTTTAAAACTACCGCGTTTCCTATGCTTACCGGGACGCTGGTGATGATCGCCGGTTTTATTCCCGTCGGGTTTGCCGCGTCCAGCGCCGGGGAGTACTGCTTTTCGTTATTTGCCGTGGTGCTGATAGCGCTGCTCTGCTCGTGGGGCGTGGCGATCCTCTTCTCGCCGTTGACCGGTGCCTGGTTGCTTCCCGCCAGGATAAAAGGCCACAGCAAAGGCAGCGGACGGCTGGCGCGTGCCTACCAGACACTACTGGCACGCGCGCTGCGCCACCGTTTATTGACCATTGGCATCGCGGTGGCGGCGCTGGCGCTGGCATGCGTGGGCGCCACCAGAATGAACGGGGAGTTTTTCCCGGCCTCGGATCGCCCCGAATTGCTGGTCAGCCTGTCGCTGCCCGCCAGTGCCGCGCAGCGGGAAACGGAAAGGCAAGCCGGGCGGCTGGAAAACGTGCTCAACGGTAACAAGAATGTGGATCACTACACGACCTATGTCGGCTCCGGCGCGATCCGTTTTTATCTGCCGATGGATGTCCTGCGGGATAACGAAAACACGGCGCAACTGGTGGTGGTGGCAAAAGATCTGGCGGCGCGCGATCGCCTGCGCCAGCAACTGGACAGCGTGCTGGCCAGCCAGTTCGCCAGCTTTACCACGCGCGTTTCGCCGCTGGAGTTAGGGCCGCCGGTGGGGTGGCCGGTGAAATACCGGGTGAGCGGGCCGGATTATGCGCAGGTGCAACAGATCGCGCGCCGGCTGGCGACAGAAATCGGCACATCGTCGCTTGCCCGCGAAGTGAATTTAACCGCCGGTGAACCGGAAAGAACCATCATGTTGCAGGTGAACCAGACTGCGGCACGGGCGGCCGGTGTTTCGTCGCAAAGCATTGCGCAAATGCTGAATACGGTCTGGTCCGGGCGTACGGTGACCACGGTGCGCGATAACGATCGGCTGGTGGATGTGGTACTTCGCGGCAACGATCGTGAACGGTTGGATCCCGGCACGTTATCGACACTGATGTTGCCTGGCGCTAACGGCACGAAAATTCCGCTGAACGAAGTGGCAACCGTCGGCTGGGGTGTGGGCGATCCGGTTATCTGGCGTCGCCAGCGGCTGCCGTTTATTACGGTTCAAACCGATCTGGCGCCTGGGGTGAGTGCTGAAAATCTGTCGGCTGGTCTGCGCCCGGCGGTGGACAAACTGCGTGCGCAATTGCCTGCAGGATATCAGATCGAAGAAGGCGGCACGGCCGCGGAATCGGCAAAAGGGAACGGCTCGGTTTACGCGGTGCTGCCGGTGACGCTTATCGTGATGCTGGTGTTGTTAATGCTCCAGTTGCAGCGTTTTTCGCGCATGTTGCTGGCGCTGTTGATGGCACCTTTCGGTTTGCCGGGCATTGTACTGGCGATGCTACCGACCGGCACACCGATGGGGTTTGTCGCCTTGCTTGGCGTGATTGCGCTGGCGGGAATGATTATTCGCAACGCCGTCATTTTGATAAGCGAAGTGGACAGTAATCTGGCGCAGGGGATGGCCGCGAACGCGGCGATTGTGGCTGCCGCCGAACACCGCGCCCGACCAATTATGCTAACGGCATGTGCCGCTATTCTGGGTATGATCCCGATTTCACATCAGGTGTTCTGGGGGCCGATGGCGTATGCGATTATCGGCGGGCTGGTTGTCGCCACGCTGGTGACGCTTACCGTGCTACCGGCGGCGTTCAGCCTGCTGCTCGATAAAGAAAGAGGTCATTAGTTGGAGCGCCGGGAGGGGTCATGACACGCCTGGCCGAGATGTCTTTAAAGTAAATGTCAAAAGCGCCGATAAGGAGAGTGGGGCGCATGCAGGATTTTTCCGCGCCGGAAGCGATAAAGTAACCAGGATGTTGCCAATAATTTTCTGCAAAAGGGATTGATGACAGGCAGACCGCCAGCGCGAGGTGGTCTGCATAAAGGTATTCAAAATGATAAAGGTGCTGAAAAAAAGCGTTTCCATATACATAGCAGCGTTATTTTTATCTTTTGCTTTTTTTTATATTGTTGCGCAAGTCGCCTACTATGCTTTTATCCAGGAAAAGGTAGAAGATTATGCCGAATCGATACTTGCCCGCAGCGATAATATTATTCTTCAGGTCCGCGAAATTAACGCATTGCGCGAAGAATTTTCTGTCTACACACCCTGTAGCGATCCCTATCTGCACGCCTTAAGAAAACGCTTATGGCCCTATCCGCTGATAAAAGATATTGGCTATGTTGAAGATGGCAGAATAATCTGTTCTGCGCTGTGGGGGAAATATCCTGCCCCGTTATCACTCAATGTGTTCAAGAATAAAGTGAGCAGAGGCAGTTATACCTGGGTCTTCGATGCGATGATTGAGAGTAATATTACTGCTGATGTTGTTTATAATAATAATTTTTCTGTCACTGTATCACCCTTTGCGTTTACCCGCTTTCGCGAAGAATCTACCCGGTGGGGGTTGAATGCGGTTGTCGGCGACTTTAATCACAAGCAACATTTTTTCCGCGTCGGTAATAATACCTCGCTACTCGAAAATATAGAGCATGGTAAAGTGCATGATCTCTTTTTTATTGCTGAGAAGTCATGTGATGCGCGGCATGATATCTGCGTCGTGGCTGGTGTCAGACACTCTTTCGTGTTTAACGATAACGGTTATATTCTGGTTTTCCTCTTTTGTGTGGCCTCGCTGGTAGGGCTGATTATTGGCGCGTTAATCAGTAAAAACCAGCATGAGAATCAGTCGCTATTAACCAGATTAGAAAATGCCATTATTAATAAAGAGTTGCATTTTGTTTATCAACCGCTTTACCGGGTAAAAGATAAAAGTATCATCGGGGTGGAAGTGCTGTTGCGCTGGAATGATAAACAGATGGGAAATATTGGTCCGGATATTTTCATTCCGCTGGCAGAAGAGAATGGCTTAATTAATAAAATAAGTCTTTATGTGGTTGAGCACGCTATCAAAGAGTGTGGTGCGGCACTGAGAGAAAAAGATATCACCCTAAGTATAAATGTTAGTTGTTCAGATATCTGCTCAAAGACATTCTATCAGCGGCTTGTTGATACCCTGCAACATGAAGGCGTGGCAGGGAAACATATCATGCTGGAAATCACCGAAAGGCAGAGTGGCCGCATCGAAGATATTATGCAATCAATACAGTTATATAAAGAGCATGGCGTATTATTTGCGTTGGATGATTTCGGCACCGGTTATTCAAATTTAAAATGGCTGTCCATGCTGGATGTTGATGAAATAAAAATTGATAAATCAATAACCGATTCTATCGGTACGCAATCCATTAACCGTCATATTCTGCCTGGTCTTATCGCGATGTTTAAAGATATGCCACGCATTATTGTTTTCGAAGGCGTTGAAAATGAAGCTCAGCATCTCTTTTTGCAAGGCAATTTACCGGAATCCTGCGCACAGGGCTGGTATTTTTCCAAAGCATTAGCTTTTTCTGAGATAGAAAATCTTCTGGCACAGGTAAAACAAACAGGTGAATGCGCCGTTCAGGGCGCTGATAACGACGCCGCCGTGATGACATCCTGACGGCGAAACGGCTCTGCCGCCTGAGGCGGCTCTGTTTTTACAATCAATTGGTAACGCTCTACACTGGTGGGCAGTTTCCCCATTGGATGTCCCGGATGACAACACTTAAAAGTAATAATTTCTTCTTTATCATTCTGTTATTACTGGTCAGTCTGGCGTTTTTCAGCCTGATCCAACCTTACTACTCCGCCATTATCTGGGCGGTGATCCTGGCGCTGATTTTTTACCCGCTGCGCATGCGTTTATCGGCGCTGCTCGGTGGGCGCAACGGTGTGGCATCGCTTATCACCGTGTTGCTGATCTGCGTGATTGTTTTTATTCCGTTGATGATGGTGCTCTCTTCGATCGCCGTGGAGGTCAATAGCCTGTACCAGCGGTTGCAGAATAACGGTACCGATTTGCCGCAGTTGTTAAGCAACGGGATCGCGCATCTGCCGGAGTGGGCAAAAAATTCGCTGCGTGAAAATGATTTCGATTCGGTCGCCTCGATTCGTGAAAAACTTTCCGGCGTGGCGCTGAGCGTCGGACGCTATCTGGCGGGCAGCGCAGTACTGATCGGCAAAGGCACGCTGGGAATTACCGTCGGCTTCTGTTTGATGGTCTATTTGCTGTTCTTTTTACTGAAAGATGGCGCAGAACTGGTGCGTAAAATTTACGCTGTGATGCCGCTGTCGGCGACCATCAAACGCCGCCTGTTCCTGAAATTCGCCGGTGTGGCGCGCGCCACGGTCAAAGGCACGCTGGTCGTGGCCATTGTGCAGGGGGCGCTGGGCGGTATCGGTTTCTGGTTCGCCGGTTTTAACGGTAGCTTGCTGTGGGCGACGTTAATGGCGTTTTTGTCGCTGATCCCGGCAGTGGGGACGGCGATTGTCTGGATCCCGGCGGTGATCTTTCTCTACTCCACCGGCGAGTTGATCACGGCGACCGTCCTGACGCTCTACTTCGTGATTGTGGTAGGGCTGGCTGACAATATTTTGCGCCCGCTGCTGGTGGGTAAAGATACCCGTATGCCGGATTATCTGATCCTGCTCACAACACTCGGCGGGCTACAATTCTTTGGCATTAACGGTTTTGTGCTGGGGCCGATGATTGCCGCGCTGTTTATTACCTCATGGAATTTGCTGGCGCAGTCGCGGGCGAATACCGATAAACAAGCGTAATAATATTTAAAAACGCCGTCCGCAATATTATGACGGCGTTTTTTCTTTGTCGTAAAGAAATGCAAAGACTTTGAGTAAAATCTTAGCCTGTGATAAAAAAGGGCAGTGTTTAACTACCGAGGACAATTTATTTCCGCCACGATGAGAAGCAATTCGCGGATAATTGTAATTATATGGACATTCTGTTCAGTGCTTTAAAACCTGTCTTTTCCCTCCCGTCTTCTTTCTGCTGCCTGTTGGCAGATGACCAGTACTGGCGCTCTGCGCTGTAGTTTTCTCGCTGCCTGAGCTGGCACATTGTGCCCGGCTGACATCGTTGTTTTTCCGGTTTTCCGTCGTTCGGTAAGCCGCAGGAAAGTATGTTCTCAAGCAGGAGAAAAAAATGATTTACTGGATTCTATTAGCCCTCGCAATTATTGCTGAAATAACCGGCACGTTGTCGATGAAATGGGCAAGTATTAGCGATAGTCATACCGGTTTTATTTTAATGCTGGTGATGATTGCGCTGTCGTATATTTTTCTGTCATTCGCGGTTAAAAAAATAGCCCTCGGTGTGGCGTATGCATTATGGGAAGGCGTGGGCATATTCATTATTACGCTTTGTAGCGTCTTTCTTTTTGATGAACCATTATCACCGCTGAAAGCCGCCGGTCTGGCCACGCTGGTACTGGGCATTGTGCTGATCAAATCCGGGACGCGTAAAGTCGTGCGTCAGGAGCGTAACCATGCTGCAGTTTGAGTGGATTCACGGCCTGTGGCTGGCAATGGCGATTGTGCTGGAGATTGCGGCAAACATCTTTTTAAAACTCTCGGACGGTTTTCGCCGAAAGTTGTATGGTTTCGCTTCACTTTTTGCCGTGTTAGCGGCATTTAGCGCCTTATCGCAGGCGGTAAAAGGTATCGATCTCGCGGTGGCGTATGCACTCTGGGGCGGGTTTGGCATCGTCGCTACACTCGCCGCAGGCTGGGTGCTCTTTGGGCAGCGCCTGAATTATAAAGGCTGGCTTGGCCTGGCGCTGCTGATTGTCGGTATGACGCTGATAAAACTCGCCTAATGTTAAGTTGCCCACGTTTGTGGGCAATGAAATTCGCGGCATGTATCAGGCTTAGGATATTATCTCTTCACATCTCTGTTTCCCCGGACACCAGTAAGGGTCGGCCAATGTTTAACCCGTTAAGCTGGCGCAATATCCCCACGGCAAGGACGCTGTTTGTCATGCTCTTTATGGCCGGCATCGGACTCATTGTTTCCGTTGTCGCGCTGCTCTATCTTTCGCTGCACCTCATTAGTGCTAAGGCCAATGAAATTGATGAACATCGCACCGCGCTTTCTGTGCAGGGCGCGATTCAGACGGCGGTAAACCGTACCCGGTCGCTGGTCATTGATAACGCCGTCTGGGATCAGGCGGTTCAGGAAGCGTATCGTCCTCAACTGGATAGCGCATGGCTATACAGCACCTGGGGGGCGGGGTTTAAAATCAATAACCTGTACGACGGCACCTTTGTGCTGGATGAGAAGTTCGCCGTGCTATGGGGGGCGTTTCGCAACCAACCTTTTACCGAGCCTAATCTCGCCTTTTTTGGCGACGGGCTGGCCGCGCTGATTCGCGACCACAACGAGCCGCTGCGTGAAGGGAAGGAGGTTTTCGCGGGCATCACCCGCACGCGCGAAGGGGTGGCATTTGTCAGTATCGGGCTTATCCGTCCGGCGAGCGGGCAGCTTGATATTGATGACGAGACGCGCCGCTACCTGGTGATCACCCGCCATCTCAACGAGAAGCTCCTCAGCGATCTGGGAAATACCTTTCAGATTGAGGATTTGCGCTTGCAGGCGCGAGCTTCCACCGTCGCCAGCATACCGCTGCGCGGCTCGGCAGGAGAAACGCTGGGGTATCTAAGCTGGACGCCACATTTGCCCGGCGCGGAGGCCGCGCAGGTGGCTGCGGGCAATATCCGCCGGATAGCTGCGCTGGCGGCAGGGTTGATCCTGCTGTTTATCGCGCTCAGCAGCGCCGGGCTTTACAAACTGGCGCGTGGGGAAAAGCTGGCGCGCAAAATCGCGCTGACGGACTGGTTAAGCCGTTTACCTAACCGCCGCGCGCTGATTGAACACCTCGACAACCTGAGCGCAATGGGCGATCCCGATATGATAAGCGTAGTGTTTATCGATCTCGACGGCTTTAAAGACGTGAATGACATTTACGGCCACGATGTCGGCGATCGGCTGATTGTGACGATAGCCGACACGCTAAGGCAAAAAGTGCCGACCGGCGGCGTGCTGGCGCGGATGGGCGGCGATGAGTTCGCCATGACGCTGAGCGGTCCGTGGTCACTGGAAAAGGCTGATGATTTTGCGCATAACGTGTTGCGCTACCTTGAGACACCTGTACGCATTGGCAAACGGACTATCCATATTGGTGCCAGCATCGGTGTTGCCAGCGGTACGCTGCTGGAGTGTTCCAGTTCAGAGCTGTTTCGCCGCGCGGATATCGCCATGTATCACTCAAAAATTACCGGCAAAGCACGGATGACCCATTATGACGCGGCGCTGAACAGCGCGCGTGAACGGCAATTAATGATTGAAAATGACATCCGTGACGGGCTGGAGCGCGATGAGTTTGATGTCTGGTATCAGCCGATTGTCGATGCGAAAAGCCAGACGATGATTGGCGTTGAAGCGTTGGCGCGCTGGCCGCGCCGTCCGGATGGCGAACTCAAGCCGGATGACTTTATCCCGGTCGCCGAAACCAGCGGGCTTATCTACGCGCTCGGGCAGTTTGTGCTGCGCCGCGCCTGTAGCGATTTGCAGCAGCTTAATCACCTGAAGTTGTCGGTCAATATCTCGCCCGCGCAATTTCGCGACCCGGAATTTGAAGACAAAGTGGCGCGGGTGCTGGAAACCTGTCTGTTTCCGGCGCACCGTTTACAACTGGAGGTGACGGAAACCTACGTGCTGGAAAACCCGGAGCGCGCCCGTTCGGCCATCGCCAACCTGAAAGCGCTGGGCACGGCGGTTGCGCTGGATGATTTCGGCACGGGTTATTCGAGTATTGGCTACCTGCGGCGCTTTAATTTCGACACCATAAAAATTGATAAATCGCTGGCCGGGCTGGTGGATGACGATGAACAAGCCTCGGCGCTGGTGAGCGGCACGATCCGTATTGCCAGCGCGCTGGGCATGCAGGTGGTGGCGGAAGGTGTGGAAAACGAAAAGCAGATGAAACTGCTGCGGCTGGCCGGCTGCGACCAGCTGCAGGGTTACTATTTCAGCGAACCGATGCCGCTTAATGATATTTTGCAGTTACGTTTGCGGCCAAAAGGCTGAATTACTCGTCGGCCTCTTTTGCCAGCGCTTCCAGCTTGTCACGAAAACCGGTAACCGAAATGGCGCGGTTGTCGGCGCGCCAGCGATCTTTCGCCGCTGGCGCCGAGCTTTGCACGGCAATCAACTGCCAGCCTGCATCGGTTTTCAGCATCAATGGCGAACCACTGTCGCCCGGTAGCGTGTCGCACTGGTGCGACAAAACGCTATTTTGCGCCCAGCCGGTGACCACGCAGTCCTGGTGGCTGAACAGGCTATCAAGGTGATCTTCCGGGTAGCCCGCCTGCGTCACTTTACGGTCGGTCGCTTTTAGCGCGGCGGTGAGTTCATCTTTGTCGCCGACAAAGATCGGCAGCGGCGTAATGCCGGAAGGGGGATAACGTAACACGATCAGCCCGAAATCCCAGGGTGCGGCGGCAGAGGGGACAATCCAGCCATCGCCATCGGCTTTCAGGCGGTGGCCAAGCGACGGATCGACACGACCTTCAATACCGTGAATTTCATACCGCCAGCTGCCTCGTTGCGAAACAAAGCGCAGCGCGACGGCTTTATCCGCTTTGCCGCGCGGCGGCGTTAACAGGCAGTGCCCGGCGGTTAATGCCAGGTGCGGGGAGATAAGCGTTGCCGTGCACAGATTGCCGCTGGCGGTTTCCAACTGGCCAATCGCATCCCATGGCGCTTTGGTAGGGGTAGTAACAGGAACCCTGTCATCATGACCAAAAAAGAGCGTTTTCACATCACGGGCGCTTATCGCGTCATCGCCGCTATCGTCAGCATGTCCAACAGCGGAAAACAAAAACAGCGGTCCCAGCAACAGCACAACGGTTTTTCGCATATCACACTCTGGTGGGGTAATTATGATTATTAACGTAAACCCAGATAAACAAATATAGACGGGACGAAAAGAAAGTGGGAGTAAAATCAGCGTGCTACATCAATAAAGATAAAAGCGGACGGCAATCAGTGCGCAGACGATCAACATCGCCAGAATCACTTCAAAACGATAACGTCGCAGCATCACAGGCCCTCCAGAGAAAAACGGCGCTTCACCCGAAGGGTTCAGCGCCGACTTGTCACAGCGTTCTGCTACGAACGCCGGTATCAGACACGTTTACTTATGCAGCCGGTTGTGCAGCCGGTTTGGTCGCAGTGTGTTTAACGTGTTTTTTGTGGTGTTTTTTCGCAGCCTGAGCTTTCTGCTCTACAGCCGGTTTAGCCGCTTTTTTGTGGTGTTTTTTCACTTTTGCAGCCTGAGCTTTCTGCTCAACGGCTTTTTTGTGTTTTTTATGCATTTTTTTAGCCGGTGCAGCTTTAGTGGTAGCAGCCGGTGCAGCGGTCGTTGCTGCTGGAGCAGCAGCCGGAGCCTGGGTGGAAGTAGCGGTGTCAGCAGCGAAAGCAGCAGAAGACAGACCCAGAGCAGCGGCAACAACCAGAGCTAATACTTTTTTCATTCCGATATCCTCGAATTGGTTTCTTCATTCAACCCCACTGCGGGGCCGTTGAAAGAACTATATCCCTGTAATTAAACGCCTTCCGTGAGTGATTGGTTTCGGCGTGTAACGTAATGTACAGGGGAGAGGAACCGCGCCGAAACTGCCGCTCCGGCGCGGATTTATCAGAGGTAACGGCGGAGAAGATGCTGGTGGAAATAGTCGGCGTTCAGTGCTTCGCCCGTGGCATTCTGAATAAGTTGCGCGGTACTGAAGCGGCTGCCGTGCTGCCAGATATTTTGTCGCAGCCAGTCAAAGAGCGGCGTAAGATCGCCGGCGGCAATCGCCTCGTCCAGCCCTGGCAGCGCGGTTCGCGCGGCGTGGAACAGTTGCGCGGCATACATGGCACCAAGCGTATACGACGGGAAATAACCAAAGCCGCCATCGGTCCAGTGAATATCCTGCATACAGCCGTTGCGGTAGTTGCCTTCGGTGGAAAGCCCCAGCCAGGCCTGCATTTTTTCATTCCATAACCCCGGAATGTCATCAACCTCAATCTCGCCGTCGATCAGCGCGCGTTCAATCTCATAACGCAGAATCACATGCGCCGGGTAGCTCACTTCGTCCGCATCGACACGGATATAACCCGGTTTTACGCGCTGGTTCCAGGCGATAAAGTTGCGCGCTTCAAACGCCGGTTGCATACCGAAATGTTCAATAATGGCCGGTTGCAGACGGCGCAGGAAAGCTTCGCTGCGGCCTAACTGCATTTCAAAGAACAGGCTTTGTGATTCATGAATCGCCGTGGAACGCGCCAGGGCAATAGGCTGGCCCGGCCAGCTGCGCGGCAGATTTTGTTCATAACGCGCGTGGCCGGTTTCATGTACCACGCCGAACAGCGCGCTCAGCAACTCATTTTCATCGTAACGCGTGGTAATACGCACATCTTCCGGTACGCCGCCGCAAAAAGGATGGGCGCTAACATCGAGCCGACCGCCGTTAAAGTCGAAACCGAGTTGCTTCATCGCCTGCAAACCCAGTTCGCGCTGATCGGCAATCGGGAATGGCCCCTGCGGCGCAATCAGCGCTTGCTGCTCCTGTTTTGCCACCGATTTTTTCAGCAGATCCGGCAGCCAGGATTTTACCTCGCCAAACAGTTCATCAAGGCGGGCGCTGGTCATATCCGGTTCGAATTTATCCAGCAGCGCATCGTACGGTGAACACCCTTTCGCGGCGGCCCGCAGTTTGGCCTCTTCACGCGCCAGTTTAACCACCTCTTTCAGATTGGCGGAGAAACCAGCCCAGTCATTGGCGGGGCGCTGCGTGCGCCAGGCGTGCTCACATTTGCTGCCCGCCAGCGACTGCGCTTCAACCAGCGATTCCGGCAGCAATGCGGCTTCCTGATAATGCCGCTCAATTTCGCGCAGGTTGGCCTGCTCAATATCGTCCAGATCTTCTTGCCGTGCGTTGGTGATCCACTCGCCCACCTGTTTATCGGTCAGGATCTGATGGCGCAGGACGCTTAACTCAGCCAGTGCTTCGCCGCGTGCGGCACTACCGCCTGGCGGCATCATGGCAAACATATCCCAACTGGCAATCGAAGCGAGGTGTGAAAAGCGCGACAGGCGCAGGAAAGTGCGGGTGAGCTGGTTATAGTTGTGCTTGTCCATTATGCCTCTGAGTTTTCGCGTGTGATCGTGTAACCACCTAAAAGTAGTAGTTATTCAATACATTTCCTGAACTGTACCATAATAGGAATAATCTGTTTATTTAACCAATGCCAACGCGTAACGCAGCACCATTATGAATCCATTTGTCTGGGTAATATTTGCTCTACTGGCACTTGATGCGGTGCGGGAATTAATGGGCACGGCGTCGATTTTGAGTCTGTTTTGACACACACGAGCACAGCGTAAAAAAAAGGCCTGCATGCGCAGGGCCGTTGACTATCGCGGCATTAATG
Organism: Kosakonia pseudosacchari; assembly: GCF_900184035.1. Classification (GTDB taxonomy): domain Bacteria; phylum Pseudomonadota; class Gammaproteobacteria; order Enterobacterales; family Enterobacteriaceae; genus Kosakonia; species Kosakonia pseudosacchari. The sequence continues at coordinate 441,804 of NZ_FXWP01000009.1, read as the reverse complement.
CAGGCGAGAGTGGAGCCTGCTTCCCACCAGAATGGCAATCACCAGCATGGCAGCGATAAAACCACCCACGCCGTTCCAGCCATAGCTGTGCCAGAACACACCGCCTAATGTCCCCGCCACGCTGGAACCGAGATAGTAGCTAAATAAGTAAAGTGACGAGGCCTGGCCTTTGGCGCGGCGCGCGCGCGGGCCAATCCAGCTGCTGGCGACGGAATGGGCGGCAAAGAAGCCCGCGGTAAACAGCAGCATACCGATGAAAATCAGCCCCAGCGTTGAGAACAGTGTGAGCAACAGCCCCAGCAACATGATAGCGGTAGCGCCGACCATCACCGGCCCGCGCCCGTATTTAGTGGTCATCACCCCGGCTTTCGGCGAACTCCAGGTGCCCGTCAGATAGGCAACGGACAGCAGACCCACTACCGCCTGGCTCAGCGTCCATGGTGATTGCATCAGGCGGTAACCGATATAGTTAAACAGGGTGACGAACGAGCCCATCAGCAAAAAGCCTTCCAGAAACAACAGCGGCAGTCCCTGGTCGCGCCAGTGCAGACGGAAATTGATAAACAGCGTTTTCGGGCGCAGCGATGTCGGGCGGAAGTGGCGCGATTCGGGCAAAATCCGCCAGAACATCAGCGCAGAAGCCAGCGCAAAACAGCCAATCACCGCCAGCGCGATACGCCAGTTAAAAAAGTCGGTAAAGACGCCGCTCAGCAGACGTCCGCTCATCCCGCCAATGGAGTTGCCGCTGATATACAGCCCCATTGAGAAAGCAACAAAACTGGGGTGGATCTCTTCGCTTAAATAGGTCATGCCAACGGCCGCAACGCCGCTGAGCGATAAGCCAATCAACGCGCGCATCACCAGGATACCGTGCCAGCTGGTCATCATTGTTGACAATAATGTGCAGCACGACGCCAGCAGTAGTGCGGTGACCATCACTTTTTTCCGCCCGATGGCGTCGGAAAGCGGGCCGGTGAACAGCAGACCAATCGCCAGCATCGCGGTAGATATCGAGAGGGAGATACTGCTGCTGGCCGGAGAGACGCCAAACTCCTGTGACAGCACCGGTAAAATGGGTTGGACACAGTACAGCAGGGCAAATGTCGCTAACCCGGCGGAAAAGAGCGCCAGCGTGACGCGCATAAATTGGGGAGTACCACGTTTAATAAATTGTCCCGGCAAAGAGACTGGTTTTTCGTCGACGACGCTTGCCGGCCCGGTGTCAACGGTTGTTGTACGACTCACTGGAGATCCTTAACGTTTATACCCGTGATTTTGGTGACGGGCTTACCACGTCGCTAAGGGTATGAAAGCGGCAATATTCTGTCTAATATATTAATAATCTCAAATAATATGTTTTACGTATGAATATTGAACTGCGTCATTTACGTTACTTTATTGCCGTTGCCGAGGAGCTGCATTTTGGACATGCGGCGGCACGGCTGAATATTTCGCAGCCGCCGTTAAGCCAGCAAATCCAGATACTGGAACAACAAGTTGGTGCGCGCTTGCTTGCCCGCACCAACCGCAGCGTGTCGCTCACGCCTGCCGGGCGGCAGTTTTTGGCCGACAGCCGGCAAATCTTAAGCCAGGTCGATGAAGCCGCCGCACGCGCCATGCGGCTGCACCTGGGGGAAACCGGCGAGTTGCGCATTGGTTTTACTTCCTCCGCACCGTTCATTAAAGCTGTCTCTGACACGCTCTCTTCGTTTCGCCAGCGGTATCCGGATGTGCATATCCAGACGCGTGAAATTAACACCCGCGAACAGATCTCACCGCTCAATGAAGGGTTGCTGGATTTGGGGCTGATGCGTAACACGCCGTTGCCGGAGACGCTGGCCTGGGAGGTGATCCTGCGCGAGCCGTTGCTGGCGATGATCCACAAAGATCATCCTTTAGCGGCGCGTTCGGCGGTGTCGTTAGTAGAACTGGCACAGGAGCCGTTTGTCTTTTTCGACCCGCACGTGGGTACCGGTCTGTATGACGAGATCCTTGGCCTGATGCGCCGTTATCAGCTGACGCCGACCATTACGCAGGAAGTGGGCGAAGCGATGACCATTATCGGCCTGGTGGCTGCCGGGTTAGGGGTGTCGATTTTACCGGCGTCATTTCGTCGCGTGCAGCTAACGGAAATGCGCTGGGTGCCGATTATTGAAGCGGATGCGGTATCGGAAATGTGGTTAGTCTGGTCAAAACATCATGAGCAGGGCAGTGCTGCCGCACGCTTTAAGCAGCAGTTACTCACCGCCGCTGACGGATAAATTTTGTGCATAAGTCATTGCAAAATGTGCTGTAAATCACACGCCGGGGTAAATATTTGACGGCGACCAGTGAAGTGTTTCACCATAGCCGAACGTTTATTTCGAAGCGTGAAAATAAGGGAGTCAGAGGTGGTTGCTGATAGTCAGCCTGGGCATATTGATCAAATAAAGCAGACCAACGCGGGGGCGGTATACCGCCTGATTGATCAGCTTGGCCCGGTGTCGCGCATCGATCTCTCACGCCTGGCGCAACTCGCTCCGGCCAGTATTACAAAAATTGTGCGCGAAATGCTCGAAGCCCATCTGGTGCAGGAGACGGAAATCCAGGAGCCCGGCAGTCGCGGGCGTCCGGCGGTCGGGCTGGTTGTCGAGACCGAAGCCTGGCACTACCTTTCTTTGCGCATCAGCCGGGAAGAGATCTTTCTTTCGTTGCGTGACCTTAGCAGCAAGCTGGTCGTGGAAGATCGCCTCGAGTTACCGCTGGTGGATGAACTGCCTCTGCTGGAGCGCATTATTCTGCATATTGACCGCTTTTTTACCCGCCATCAGAACAAACTGGAACGTTTGACCGCCATCGCGATTACGCTACCGGGCATTATTGATACCGAAAACGGTATCGTTCATCGCATGCCTTTTTATGACGATGTGAAAGATATGCCGCTGGGTGAAGCGCTGGAAAAGCACACCGGGGTGCCGGTGTATGTCCAGCATGACATCAGCGCATGGACGATGGCCGAAGCCCTGTTTGGCGCGTCGCGCGGGGCAAGGGATGTGATTCAGGTGGTTATCGATCACAACGTTGGTGCCGGCGTGATAACTGACGGGCGCTTATTGCATGCGGGAAGCAGCAGCCTGGTGGAGATTGGCCACACCCAGGTCGATCCCTACGGAAAGCGCTGTTATTGCGGCAACCACGGTTGCCTTGAAACCATTGCCAGCGTCGAGAGCGTGCTGGAACTGGCGCAGTTGCGCATGAGCCAGTCAATGAGTTCGATGCTGCATCAAAAACCGCTCACCGTGGAGTGGCTCTGCCAGGCTGCGCAGCAGGGCGATTTATTAGCGAAAGATATCATTAGCGGCGTGGGGGCGAACATTGGCCGCATTCTTGCCATTATGGTGAATTTGTTCAATCCACAAAAAATACTGATTGGCTCGCCGCTCAGCAAAGCGGCAGACGTCCTTTTTCCCGCCATTGCCGCATGCATTCGCCAGCAGGCGTTGCCCGCGTACAGCCAGCACATTAGCGTGGAAAGCACGCAATTTACCAACCAGGGCACCATGGCCGGTGCGGCGCTGGTAAAAGACGCGATGTATAACGGATCCTTACTTATCCGTTTGTTGCAGGGGTAACATTTTTACACTGTTGCCATAAAAATTGCGCTACCTCAATCTTGCCCCCTGGCAGTTACCTTAGACTTTCCCCACTGAATTATTTTCCTGGTTTATATTTTCGTAGAACAACGGTGGGATGAGTGATGCTTAAGCGTTTCTTTGTAACGGGTACAGACACTTCTGTCGGGAAGACAGTGGCGTCCCGCGCGCTACTCCAGGCGCTGGCAGCCAGTGGTAAAACGGTGGCGGGTTACAAGCCTGTTGCCAAAGGGAGCAAAGAGACGCCGGAAGGGTTGCGCAATAAAGACGCGCTGGTACTGCAAAGCGTTTCGTCACTGGAGCTACCTTACCAGGCGGTCAACCCCATCGCATTAAGCGAAGAAGAGAGCAGCGTCGCACACAGTTGCCCCATCAATTACACACTGTTGTCAAATGGCCTGGCTGATCTCTGCGATCGCGTCGATCACGTGGTTGTGGAAGGCACCGGCGGCTGGCGTAGCTTAATGAATGACTTACGCCCGCTTTCAGAGTGGGTGGTGCAGGAGCAGATGGCGGTGGTGATGGTGGTGGGGATTCAGGAAGGGTGTCTCAATCACGCCTTGCTGACCGCGCAGGCCATCGCCAGCGACGGCTTGCCGCTGATTGGCTGGGTGGCGAACCGCATCAATCCGGGGCTGGCGCACTACGCCGAAATTATCAACGTGCTGAGCAAAAAACTGCCCGCGCCGCTGGTCGGGGAATTACCGTATCTGCCGCGTCCGGGGCAGCGTGATTTGGCGCAATATATCAATCTGCAAATGGCGACCGGTATGTTAGTGGCCGACCGTATTCTGGCCTGACGCGGGCCATTCGCACATAGCCTACATTTCCTGTTTCTCCGCTTATACTCTTTATTGCATTTGATGCAAAAGTAGACAATTTAAGCGGAGAATCTTATGAGTACATCCCTTTACAGTAAAACGCCCCAGGTAACGGTGCTTAATAACCGTGCTCTGGTGGTACGCGATATCGTTTATCACCGCCATCCAGACACTCCGGACGCTACCGATGAGCGCATTACGCGCCATCAGTTCGATGCGCGCGGTTTACCGTCCCAAAGCGCTGACCCGCGCCTGTACGCCGCCGGGCTGGCGAACTTCAGTTACCTCTGCGATCTGAACGGCACGGCGCTGCGCACGCAGAGCGCCGATGCGGGCACTTCCGTTGCCCTGAATGACGCGTCAGGGCGAGCTTTCTTGCAGGTCAGCAATATTGGCGCGGGTAATGACCGCAGCGCCGCCGTGACCCGTACCTTTCAGTATGAAGATGCCAGCCTGCCGGGACGCCCGCTGAGCGTGACCGGGCAGGGAAAAATCAGCGAACGCTTCGTCTGGGCCGGTAATTCGGCCGATGAGCAGAGCCACAACCTCGCCGGTCAGCTGGTCAGCCACTATGACCCGGCGGGCCTGCTGTCGACCAGCAGCATTTCCCTGAGCGGCGTGCCGCTTTCTGTTACCCGCCAGTTGCTGCCGGATGATGCCGAAGCAGACTGGCAGGGTTCGGATGCTTCCGCGTGGAATGACCTGCTGGCAGGCGAAACTTACACTACAACCAGCACGGTGGATTCCGCCGGAAATGTACTGACCACCACCGACGCGAAAGGCAATGTCCAGCGCGTGGCGTATGATGTGGCGGGGCTGCTGAAGGGAAGCTGGCTGACGGTCAGCGGTGGCTCTGAACAGATAATTGTCAAATCCCTGAGCTACTCTGCCGCCGGGCAGAAGCTGCGCGAGGAGCACGGCAACGGTGTGGTCACCACGTATTCCTATGAAGCCGAAACCCAGCGGCTGGTGGGGATTAAAACCGAGCGCATTACAGCCGCGAAAGTGCTGCAGGATTTGCGCTACGAGTACGACCCGGTGGGTAATGTGCTGGTGATAACCAACGACGCCGAGGAGACGCGTTTCTGGCGCAATCAGGAAGTGGTTCCCGAAAACACCTACACTTACGACAGCCTGTACCAGCTTATCAGCGCGACCGGTCGCGAAATGGCGAACGCGGTACAGCAGAACAGCAGCCGGCCTGATTTCTCCTCTTTCGACGACGCTACCTACACGAATTATTCCCGCACGTACACCTACGACAACGCCGGAAACCTGACGAAAATTCAGCACAGCGCGCCCGCATCCGGCAATAACTACACGACATCAATTACCGTCAGCGACCGCAGCAACCGCGCGGTGCTCAGCACGTTTACGGAAAACCCGGCGGATGTGGAGGCGCTGTTTACTGCCGGTGGTCAGCAGAAACAGTTGCTGCCCGGTCAGTCGCTGGTATGGACGGCACGGCAGGAATTGCAAAAAGTCACTCCCGTCACCCGTGACGACGCAGCTGATGACAAAGAAAGTTACCGTTACGACGCCAGCAGCCAGCGCATCGTCAAAATCACCTCACAACTGACCGGCGGCAGCACGCAGACAAAACGGGTGATTTATCTGCCGGGTCTGGAGCTGCGCAGCAGCGCAACCGAAGAATTACAGGTGATAACGGTTGGCGAAGCCGGCCGCGCGCAGGTGCGGGTACTGCACTGGGAAAGCGGGCAACCTGACGGCATCAGCAATGACCCGATTCGTTACAGCTACGACAACCTCACCGGCAGCAGCAGCCTCGAAGTGGACAGCAGCGGCGAGTTAATCAGCCAGGAGGAGTATTACCCGTTTGGCGGCACGGCACTGTTTGCCGCGCGCAGCCAGCTGGAGGCGGATTACAAGATCATTCGTTATTCGGGTAAAGAGCAGGACGCAACCGGGCTCTATTACTACGGCTACCGCTATTATCAGCCGTGGGCGGGGCGGTGGCTCTCAGCTGACCCGGCTGGTACGGTGGACGGGCTGAACCTGTTCAGAATGGTTCATAATAATCCGGGCAGTTATATAGACGATGGTGGTGATACTAGTTTCAGTGTCAATTTAATTTATGGTACGGAATCTTCAAGGGAAGAATACCTTAATATAAAAGGTGAGAGTGAGCATTTAAGAATAGATTCGCTTAATGCTGCATTTAATATTGACTTCAAAACCTTGCATGAAACCACCCCGAGAATTAAAAAAGGGCTTCCAGTAGGGGCTGAGAATATAAAAATCTTACAGCAGCATAATCCTGCGCTACCGGATGATTACGCCAGGCAACTGTTAAGCAGTTGGTCTGCTTTTTTAAAGAAAAATTATAAATATTTGTCTTTGTCAGAGTATGTAAAAACGAAGAGTAAAAAAGGTACGCTGCTGCAGTCGTTAGCGAAAAATTACAGGGACAACGAAGGGAGCTTATTTACTCGAATAGGTGTCGTACAAGGGCCGTTTAAAGAAGCAATGGAGGATTTTACGAAGGATTTTAAGAAAGGAGATAAAACCGGCTATAAAAAAATGGAGAGAGTCGACAGCATGAAAGACACCAGGTCTAATCAACAAATGGTAGTGTATTCGCTGAAGAATGCTGTTTTCAGGAAACTCTCAAAATTAGGGTTGGATTGGGTATATAGCGGTAGTTCGCCGATTAAAGAAGTGGATTTTTTGATGTTCTTTGAAGGCAGCCGTGTTGAAGCTGAAGATTATAATAAAAGACCCTGGGCCAATCTTGAAAAAAGAAGGAAAAACGAAGCTTTTGATCCTATCACCTTTTCTGAAATAAGACATGTGGTGAGAAAAAAATATCCTGTTAATAAAATTTATAATGCCGATTGAATTTTGCACTACTCTGATAGCCTCCCGGAGTTAATCAATAATTCAGGGAGGCATACTTGTTTTTACGTTTCAGGCATTACACACGAAAGAGGCGCTCTGCGGAAAATACGCAGCAGCCTGGCTTTTACTGTTAGTACCCAATGTATATGATCTTTTCTGATTTTAGATTTTCCTCAGCGCATCTGAAATAGATGCGTTAGCGAAACAGCGGTTTTTGCGCTACCGGGATAAGCAACTGCGATTGCCACGCAGCGAGCGTAAGCTGTGCGAGCTGGCCCAGCGCGGCGAAAAAAGGGTGCTGCGCGTTGTCACAAAACTCGGCGAGAAATCGCCCACTCCACGGCAGGAGATGCCAGGCCAGTAATTGATCACAGGCTGGGTAATTGCCTTGTTCCGCCAGCCATGCCGCCATCAGCAACAAGGTACCAAAGTGATCTTCCGGCTCGTTTTGCCCGGTATTGAACGCGATATTGTTATCACGCATCCACTGGCGTAGCGCCAGCGTCGAGTCGCCAAACAGTACGCTCTCTTTATCCAGCCATACTGAACCCCACGGTGGCGCGGGTAGCGCCCACGGACCGATGAAGAGCCGCTGCCAGGCTTCATCCAGCGGCTCATCGCAAGGCTGCGCGAACGCCTCCGCCAGCGGAATAAGTTCATCTCCCTGTAACGGCCATTGTTCCAGCCACTGGCGACTGCGTAGCGCGGCGACGAGCGGCGCGGAGGGTTCGCTCTGCGGCGGATAGTAAAACAGCGCGCCCAACACGCGGGCGGTAAAAATAAAGGACTCGCGGGTAACGGCAGTCATGGTGTCTCCCGAAAAGCGCGGGTCTCCCCGCGCACTGTTATTAACCCGCGACGGCAACGCCAACGGTCATATGCAGGCCGTAAAACAGACCACGGCCAATGATTTCACCAGCGACCACCAGCACAACCCCGGTCAGCAAACTGCTGACTTTCGGCTGTCTACGCATCACCAGCGGACAGATCCAGCAACCGAGACCGAGGGCGACCAGCAATAGACGTACCACCTGCAACAGGCCGTAATCCGGCACCAGCGCGACCGCTTGTTGTACCGAACTGTGCGTTTCGCCAAGTTGTATGCTCTGCAACATGACCACTGCAACGCTTGCGATAAGTGCCGCAACGCTGATGGCGGCAAAACGCGGAGCCGGAAAGCGCATGCCTGCCAGGCGCAGCAGCAACGCCGCCAGCAGCGGACCACCCGTCAACATGGTGAGGAAAAATGCGGCGGTGGTGTAGCCGTTATGCCAGGTCGGCACGGTATCAATCTGATACACCCGCGTCATCGCCCAGACAAACAGCACCCCCAGCACCATGCTGATAATCAGCCAGCCGCGCCCCAGTGTGGCGGGCAGTTTGCCAAGCCAGGCCAGCAGCCACCAGAAACCGCCGACGGCGAAAAACAGCGATCCGGCGGCGATTTCATTACTCAGTGACGATGCGCCAATGCGGTTTAGCGAGTTAAACGCGCGCAGCGGTGAACCGAGGTGCGTCATTGAGGCGATAAAACCGATGCCCATCAATATCCAGAGTAAAAACTGGCTGCGGACAATCCGCACCTGGCCGGTATTGTCATCTCTGGCGTTCATCCAGACGAAGCCGGTCACGATCAATCCGCCCGCCACGCACTGGCCGAGCACCGTAAACAGAACCAGTGGCCATTCATGCCATCCGTTTCCCATCTCACACCTCCTGCGGGTTTGCCAGATAGCCGGTGGTATCACCTGTCGGGCGGCTGTTGGCGTTTGGTTTGATGACAATATTGGGCTTCGTGAAGTGCGATGCCGGAAGGGGGGCGATCGCGGCCAGTTCGCCATGCTGCTTACGCAGTTCCTCAATCGGGCCGAAATCGAGCGCGCGCAGCGGGCAGGATTCCACGCAGATGGGCTTTTTACCCCCGGCGACGCGGTCATAACAGCCGTCACATTTGGTCATATGACCTTTTGCCGCGTTGTATTGCGGCGCACCGTACGGGCAGGCCATATGGCAGTAGCGACAGCCGATGCAGACATCTTCGTCCACCACCACAAACCCGTCTTCCCGCTTATGCATTGCACCGCTCGGGCAGACTTTGGTGCATGCCGGATCTTCACAATGGTTACAGGAAATCGACAGGTAATAGGCAAATACGTTTTGCTGCCAGACACCGTTATCTTCCTGCCAGTTACCGCCAGCGTATTCATACACGCGGCGGAAACTGACATCGGGGGTTAAGTTTTTATAATCTTTACAGGCCAGTTCGCAGGTTTTACAACCGGTGCACCGGGCAGAATCGATAAAAAATCCATACTGGGTTGTCATCGGCTACTCCTTAAACCTTTTGAATGTCGACCAGATTGGTGTGCTGTGGGTTGCCTTTCGCCAGCGGCGAAGGGCGGTGCGTGGTCAGCGTGTTCACGCAGCCACCGTGGTCAACGCGATCGCCGTCCATCCTGGCCTGATGCCAGGCGCCCTGGCCCATGGCGCTGACGCCCGGCATGATGCGCGGCGTCACTTTCGCGGCGATACGTACTTCTCCGCGTTCGTTGAAGACGCGCACCATGTCGCCCTGTTTGATCCCGCGCCGTTCGGCGTCGATCGGGTTGATCCACACTTCCTGGCGACACGCTTCCTGGAGCACATCAATGTTGCCGTAGCTGGAGTGCGTACGGGCTTTGTAGTGAAAACCGAATAATTGCAGCGGGAATTTTTCTCGTGCCGGATCGTCCCAGCCTTCTGCGGTTGCGGCGTAAACCGGCAACGGGCTAATCACCTCGTCTTTATCCAGTTCCCAACTGCTGGCAATTTCCGCCAGCTTGCTGGAGTAGATTTCAATTTTGCCGGAGGGGGTTTTCAACGGGTTGGCGACCGGGTCGTCGCGGAATTTTTTATAAGCCACGAAGTGGCCGTTCGGATCTTTGCGCTTATAAATACCCATCGCTTTCAGGGCTTCATAGGAGGGCAGTTGCGGATCTTTGGCGACCATTTTGGCGTACAGGTATTTCAGCCACTCTTCCTGCGTACGGCCTTCGGTAAATTTCTGGTAGATGTCCGGCCCCAGGCGGCGCGCGATTTCGCTGGTTATCCAGTAAATCGGTTTACGTTCGAACTTCGGCGCGGTGACGGGCTGGAGGAAAATCAGGTAGCCCATGTTCCCGGCATAATCATTGGGGATGATGTCTTCCTGCTCAACGGTCATCAGGTCCGGCAGCAGAATATCGGCATACATGGCGGATGAGGTCATAAAGTTCTCGATGACCACAATCATTTCGCACTTGCTGTCATCCTGCAGAATATCGTGCGTGCGGTTGATATCGCCGTGCTGGTTGGTAATGGTGTTACCGGCGTAGTTCCAGATAAATTTAATCGGCACATCAAGCTTATCTTTTCCGCGCACACCGTCGCGTTTGGCGGTCATCTCCGGGCCGCGTTCGATGGCATCGGTCCAGGTAAAGCACGAAATCGACGTTTTCACCGGGTTTTCCGGCATCGGCATCCGTTCAATGGTGATGGTGTAGGTGGATTCGCGCGCGCCGCTGTTGCCGCCGTTAATGCCGACGTTACCCGTGAGTATCGGCAGCATGGCAATGGCGCGCGACGTCAGCTCGCCGTTGGCCTGGCGCTGTGGTCCCCAGCCCTGGCAGATATACGCGGGTTTGGCGCTGCCAATTTCCCGCGCCAGTTTGATGATTTTATCGGCGGGAATACCGGTGATGTGCGATGCCCACTGCGGTGTTTTGGCGATACCGTCTTCGCCCTGGCCGAGAATATAGGCTTTGTAATGGCTGTTGGCGGGCGCATCGGCAGGCAGCGTTTTTTCGTCGTAACCGACGCAATATTTATCCAGAAACGCTTGATCGACGAGGTTTTCGTTAATCAGCACCCACGCCATACCGGCAACCAGCGCGGCATCGGTGCCCGGACGAATCGGCACCCACTCATCTTCACGCCCGGCGGCCGTATCGGTATAACGCGGATCGATAACGATCATGCGTGCATTTGAGCGTTCACGCGCCTGCTCGAGGAAATAGGTAATGCCGCCGCCACTCATGCGGGTTTCCGCCGGGTTGTTGCCGAACATCACCACCAGTTTGGTGTTTTCGATATCCGAGGTGCTGTTACCCTCATTCGATCCGTAGGTGTAGGGCATCGCACAGGAGATTTGCGCGGTGCTGTAGGTGCCGTACTGGTTAAGAAACCCGCCATACATCGCCATCAGGCGGGCAATAATCGACGCCGAAGGGGAAGAGCGGGTAATGTTGCCGCCGACAATGCCGGAGGAGTAATTAATGTAAACCGCTTCGTTACCGTATTTTTGCACCACGCTTTTCAAGCTGTTGGCAATCGTATCCAGCGCTTCATCCCAAGTGATGCGTTCAAACTTGCCTTCGCCGCGTTTGCCGACGCGTTTCATGGGGTAATTCAGGCGATCCGGATGGTTAATGCGGCGGCGAATAGAACGCCCGCGCAGGCAGGCTCTCACCTGGTGATTTCCGTAGATATCCTCGCCGGTATTATCGGTTTCGACCCAGTAGACTTCATCGTCCCGGACATGCAAACGCAGTGCGCAGCGGCTACCGCAGTTGACCGAGCAGGCTCCCCACACCACTTTGTCTGGCGCGGGTTGCATTGCCTGTTGCACGGCAGCGGCGGCAGAACGCAGGCCAAAGGGCAGGGAAAAACTGCCGGCGGCCAGCGCAAGCGATCCTAAAGCGGTGGATTTCACCAACGTTCGTCGGCTGATCCCTCCCGGGTGTTCAGTATCGGACATAGCTCACTCCATTATTATTTATAATAAAAAGAAATTACCTGGCGTATTAAAAGCAGGCTAATGAAGTGATCATGTTAATCATTAGGGAGTAGAAGAATCTTAAGCGTGATCAAGTTGAGGGAAATCCCCCTGAAATTAAGGGGGATTTTAGTTACTGCGTGCCGGCGCTTTCTTCGCTCTGCTGAGCAGCACCGCTGTTGCGGGTGTAGAGAATTTTATAGCTGTCATTGGCGCAATGACCGACGACCTGCGAACCCGCCCGGTCAGCCTGATCATTTGGCACGACGGTTAGCGTGAATCCCGTTTCCGGCACGCCATTATTGATAATACGTTGCTGAATATCGGTTTTTACCCGCTCGCAGGAATCCGGTGCGGCGAACGCCGGTACCGAACCCACCAGCAGTAATGCGCAAAGCCAACGTGAATAGTGCATCCTCGTCTCCTTCTGTTTTGCCCGCTGTAAGCTTAGCACCTGAGATGGCCGCAAAAGGTAAATATCTGAATCATCTGAATAAGCCGCTATCGCTGTTTTAATAATTCCACCTGTGGCGGGAAATCGACCGGTACGAGGCCGCAAAGGAATTCGCCAAGACGGTCGATATTCTTTTTGCGCGGCGAATCTTTTGGCCACACCAGCCAGTAACTGTCGCCAGTGCTTATTGCTTGCGGGAAGGGCAGCGTTAGCAGATGTTGCGCCAGCGCGGGCAGGCTAAGCAGCAGATCGCCGACCGCCACGCCATGACCACCGATTGCTGCCTGGTAGGCTTGTTCCAGGGTGTCAAAAACCGCGCCGCCGCCAAGGGCGAGCGCGGGAAATAAACCACTCCCGGCCTGCCAGCGCCGCCAGTCGCGGCGATCGCGCGACGGGTGAATTAAGGTGCAACTGCTCAGATCGCGTTGCGCCAGCGCTTTAAGCGCCGGGGCACAAAGCGGGATCAACCACTCATCAAATAAGCGCAGGCTTTGCGTGTACTCACCAAAATGGCCGTTGCCGAGCAGGATGGCGCAATCGAAGGGTTCTGCGCGGAAATCGACGGTGTCGATATCCATCCACACACTGCTGATCTCCACCTGCGGCGTGCTGTGCTGCTGGCGAAAGGCGGCTAACACCTCTAACAACCAGCGCATTGTCAGCGTTGACGGGGCTTTGAGCCGCAATTGATGCTGGTGGCTGCGCAGTGTCTGGCAGGCATTTTCCAGCTGCAAAAAACCATCCTGTAAACGAACAGCCAACTGGCTTCCTGCTTCAGTCAGTGTAATTTTCGGGCCATGGCGTTGAAACAAACGGCACCCAAACCACTCTTCAAGAGTGCGAATATGGCGGCTTACCGCACCAGGTGTGACGTTGAGAAAAAGGGCCGCCTGGCTAAAGGATGCCATTTGCGCGGCAACGGTAAATGCCCGTAATGCATACAGTGGCGGCAGGTTTTGGTTCATCCGTTCGTTATCCATTGTGAGTTTTTTGCATAGCGAACGGCAGTTTAACTCGTTTTTCAGGCCCGCGCTTTCTGGCGATACTCCGTCATTAAATAATTGAGGATGGGATCAATGAATGTGGTGCTGCTGGGAACCTACACCGGTGTGGTACTGACGTTGCTGGCAACGCCCGGGCCTGTGGTGGCGCTGGTGTGCGCGGCGGCAGCGCGGGGCAACCACGCGCGCGCGTTTTTAACACTGGCAGGCACGAATCTGGCATCACTGGTATTAATTGCGCTGGCGGGGTTAACGCTGGCGGGCGTTGTGACGATCTCGGCCTGGCTACTAAATCTGGTAGGGCTGGCGGGTTCGCTCTTTATTGCGATTAGCGCGGTACAGGCATTACGCGTCTTGCGGCAAGAAAAAAGCAACGAGATGTCCCGAAATGGCGGGCAAGGCGGGTTTGTTGCGGGCTTTATGACGGCTATCGCTAATCCCAAGGATATTCTGTTTTTTATCGCTTTTTTCCCACAGTTTACCGGCATTACCGGCGATTTCTCCGCCAGCATCATGTTGCTTACTGCCATCTGGGCGGTGCTGGATTGTAGTGTCTTAACGCTCTATATCCTGGCCGTCAAACGCTGGTTGCCGACAAGGCAAAGTGGTCGTTTCGCTGCCTTCTCATCGTTGATTTTATTGCTAACAGGCGTGAGCGGCGCAGGTTATTCGTTGTTGTTACTCCTCAGTCACCAGGCATAGCCACAAAGAAGTCATTGCCCTAAGTTATAAAGCTTTTGCTAATATAAGCGCATTACAAAAGAAGAATGTGGTGAACCCATTGAAAAAACAGCTGTTACTTATCTCTCTGGCGGTGGCGCTTGCCGGATGTGATAAGCCGAAGGGACCCGTTTCATTCACGCCGGAAATGGCTAGCTTCTCGAATGAATTCGATTTTGATCCGTTACGTGGCCCGGTTAAAGATTTCAGCCAGACGTTGCTTAACGATAAAGGTGAAGTCACCAAACGCGTTAGCGGAACGATGTCGAAAGAGGGATGTTTCGATACGCTTGAACTGCACGATCTGGAAAACAACAGTGGCGTGTCGCTGGTGCTGGATGCCAACTACTATGTCGAGGCGGAATCGAAGGAAAAACGTCTGCGTTTGCAGGGCAAATGCCAACTGGCAGAGTTCCCGGCAGCGGGCGTGACCTGGGATACCGACGATAATGGATTTGTGGTTCGCGCAACCGGCAAGGAGATAGAGGTCAAATACCGCTATGACGATGAAGGGTATCCGCTGGGAAAAACCACGACATCGAAAGATGCGACGTTATCTGTCATATCTACGCCTTCGAAAGATAAGCGCAAAAAGCTCGATTACACTTCTGTCAGCACGCTGAATGATAAGCCGCTGGGCAATGTGAAACAGGCCTGTGAATACGACAGCCATGATAACCCGGTGAGTTGCAGCCTGGAGATTGTGGATGAAAGTGTTACGCCACAGGTGACGCATAAATACAGCATCAAAAACACCATCGAGTATTATTGATGCCGCTGACCACCGCGCTTTATTGCGCGGTGGGTTTCAGTAGCGTCGGGCCGCTTGTTTTGTGGTTTTCAAGGTACTGCTGCTGAAAAATACACATGCGAATGGTGTTGCGGTACTCACCGTTAATAAAGAACTCATGGATTAATTCACCTTCGACCATAAACCCCAGCTTGCGGTAAATGTGAATCGCTTTTTCATTCTCTTTATCAACAATCAGATAGAGCTTGTACAGGTTCAGCACTGTAAAGCCGTAATCCATCGCCAGCTTCGCGGCTTTTGATGCCAGCCCTTTGCCCTGATATTCCGGAGAGATGATTATCTGAAACTCTGCGCGGCGGTGAACGTGGTTGATTTCGACCAGCTCGACTAATCCGGCTTTTTCGCCATCGCACTCGACGACGAAACGGCGTTCGCTTTGATCGTGAATATGCTTGTCATACAGGTCAGAAAGTTCAACGAAGGCTTCGTAGGGTTCTTCAAACCAGTAACGCATGACGCTGGCGTTATTATCCAGTTGGTGAACGAAGCGCAAATCCTCTCGTTCGAGCGGGCGCAGGCGGACGGTGTAAGCGTCACTCATGAAAAGTCCTTTTACTTAAGCGGAAATCGGGCGCACAAGCGCCCGAGGGCGGTTAGCGAATTTGCTGTCCGGTGCGGCGATCCAGGCAACGCAGGGTGTTGGGTTCCCAGTAGGCGTTGAGATTGCTGCTTTTCTGGCATTTGTCCTGCGCATCAAACGCGACATCGGTTTTATCCCACTCTTTTTCCACGCGCTTGTTCACTTTGTTGCGCAGGCTGCGAGTGTCATTCCATTGCTCTTTTTCCATCGCTGCGGATTGGCGGCTTTGCGCGTTATCGCCGGATTCAATCACCAGACGGTTGGTTTCAGCCAGTGCGGAGGTGGTGTACACGATGGCACCCAGCGTCAGCATTGCGGTGAGGCACAGGCGTTTGCTAAGTGTTTTAGTCATTGCGATTTCCTTAATTTGAGGGAGAAACAAGATGCCCGTATCACTCTATTCTATGCGATCTCAGCCACACGGGATAGCCAGCCGGGGCTCACTCTCAGAGCATTATCCGGTATGATAGTTCAACCAAGTTTGAATCAACGTGCCGCTGATGCTGAAAACAACACTCCTGTTCTTTGCCACTGCGCTGTGTGAAATCGTCGGTTGTTTTTTACCCTGGCTGTGGCTAAAACGCGGCGCTACACCACTGTTGCTTATTCCCGCTGCGCTTGCGCTGGCAATGTTCGTGTGGCTGCTAACGCTGCACCCGGCGGCCAGCGGGCGCGTTTACGCGGCTTACGGTGGCGTATATGTGTGCACCGCATTGATTTGGCTACGTGTGGTCGATGGCGTAAAACTCAGCGTTTACGACTGGCTCGGGGCGCTCATCGCTCTGTGCGGGATGTTGATCATTGTTGCTGGCTGGGGACGCGCGTAGTGTGCGTCGTTTTCGGCACAAAGTGTGACTGATTCACTGTTCTTAGCCGTTTTTGTTTCTGGCGATGATTTCCGGTTTGATCAATATCGCGCTCGCGAAACTGCCTCAGGCGCATGGCGCTTCTGAAGAACGTGGGGGGCGGTGGCAAGTTTTGACCCGGCGGGAATTTCTCCAATATCGTCGATTCAGTAGGTCTTTTAAGATGATGCCCGCTGCCTGCTAACGGATTAATATTTCCTCTTTGCACATTAATACGCATTACTTGCATGCGCGTTGGTATCACTTTTTAAACATTTCCCCAACGTTGCCGCGCAGCCTGCGCCATCACGTCAACTCATCCCATTCACGCTGAATGCACTCTTTGTCTAACCGCAAAATTAAGCATGTCGATTTTGACACATTTAGTTACCATTCTAGTTAGTGTAGTCCGCAAATCCTGTCGCAAATCATAGTCTGGTTTACCGCAGTCCGTAATCTATTGAACCACTGTTTCACTTAATAAGATGAGTCTCACCATGGAAAACAGGCTGTTAACGGCGAAAGCCACGTTACCCACTTATGACCGTAACAAACTGGTTGCGCGCATTGTGCATCTCGGTTTTGGCGCGTTTCATCGCGCGCATCAGTCAGTTTATGCCGATATTCTTGCCGCAGAGCATGGCAGTGACTGGGGCTATTGCGAGGTCAATTTGATTGGCGGTGAGCAGCAAATTGCCGATCTCAAGTTGCAGGATAATCTCTATACCGTGGCGGAAATGTCAGCCGACGCGTGGACTGCGCGTGTGGTTGGCGTCGCGAAACGCGCACTGCACGCACAGGTGGATGGCCTGGAAACCGTACTCGCCGCTATGTGCGAACCGCAGGTTGCCATTGTTTCGCTGACCATCACCGAGAAAGGCTATTGCCACTCTCCGGCAACCGGCAAACTGATGCTCGATCACCCATTAATTGTTGGCGACCTGCAAAATCCCCATCAGCCGAAATCAGCGGCAGGTGTGATTGTCGAAGCGTTAGCGCGCCGTAAAGCCGCCGGATTACCGGCGTTCAGTGTGATGTCCTGCGACAACATGCCGGAAAATGGCCATGTCACCCGCAATGTGGTCTGCGCTTACGCGCGGGCGGTGAGCGCAGAATTGGGTGACTGGATTGAAGCCAATGTGACGTTCCCGTCAACCATGGTAGACAGAATTGTTCCGGCGGTGACCGCCGAAACGCTGGATAAAATCGAGCAACTGACCGGTGTGCGCGACCCTGCGGGTGTGGCCTGTGAGCCGTTCCGCCAGTGGGTGATTGAAGACAATTTTGTGGCGGGTCGTCCGGCGTGGGAAAAAGCTGGCGCCGAGCTGGTAGCTGATGTTGTGCCGTTTGAAGAGATGAAACTGCGCATGTTGAACGGCAGCCACTCCTTCCTGGCGTATCTGGGTTATCTGGCGGGTTATCAGCATATTAATGAGTGCATGGAAGACGAGAATTACCGTCGCGCCGCGCACGCGTTGATGTTGAAAGAGCAGGCGCCAACGCTGAAAGTGCAGGGCGTGGATCTGGCGCATTACGCCAATCTGCTGATTGCGCGTTACAGCAATACCGCGTTGCGTCACCGCACCTGGCAGATCGCGATGGACGGTAGTCAGAAGCTGCCACAACGTATGCTGGATTCCGTGCGCTGGCATTTAGTGCATCAAAGCGATTTCTCCCTGCTGGCGCTGGGCATTGCCGGCTGGATGCGCTATGTCGGCGGCGTCGACGAGCAGGGACAAGCGATTGAAGTGTGCGATCCGTTGCTGGTAGTGATTCAGAACGCGGTTAACAGCAGCGCGCAAGGTGAAGCCCGTGTGCAGGCATTGCTTGGAATTGAGGCGATTTTTGGCAATGAATTGCCGGAAGATGCGACCTTTGTGGCTCAGGTGAAAAAAGCCTATCTGACGTTGCTGGAGAAAGGCGCGAAAGCCACGGTGGCGCAGTACGCCGCAGCACGTTAACTACAAATCTTAAACGTAATAGAAACAGTGAATGCCGCCACGGCGGCATTCTTTTTCACCACACTCTTTCTAACTGCTTAGTGCAAACCAAGACGAATCAGTTCAACCGGTTCGAATTTACCTTCACAGCCTTCCACTTCCACCGTTTTGCTGCGGCGCAGCTGTGCGGGGGTTAACCCCTCGGCGTGAATGGCGACGATTTTGCCGGTGCGGCCAGTGCCATTAATCATCACGCGCGTGCCGGTGGTGATAGCGTTACGGTTACGATCATACGTCATCATGGTGGTTTCTCCTTATTGAAATCCGCAAAACGAAACGGGGCAGAAGATGTCCCCGAAATGGACGCCTTATAAATACGCCCCTGAGCTCATGAGTTTTTGTTTTTGATCAAAGTCACACTTTTTTGCGTGAAAAAAATGTGACCCGGCGGAGATAAGAAGGGGGGAAAGATTACTCTTCGCTGAACCAGTCGCGGTTTTCCTGGCGAATAGTTTTTACTGACTCGCTGATTTCCTGCAAATGCAGCGTCATGGCGCGATCAACGGCGTCAGCATCGCGTTTTTCCAGCGCGGCGAAAATATCCATATGCTGGCGCAACAGCATCTCCGGCGGCGAAACATGATCAAGGCTCATATAGCGCACCCGGTCGATGGTCGCTTTAATATTTTCGATAGTGTCCCACGCTAACTGGCAGTCGGCGATGAGCGCCAGCTTCTGGTGGAAATTATCGTCCAGCTCGAAAAAGTCATTCAGTTGCTTACGCTCAATCGCGGTACGTTGCTGATTAAGGTTTTGCTCCAGCTGGTAACAGGCGCTGTCATCAATCATCGTCGCGGCGCGGCGGGCGACGGCGCATTCAATAGCCTGGCGAACAAAACAGCCGTTACGTACCTGCGTCATGGAGATTTTATTGACATAGCTGCCGCGCTGCGGGCGGATTTGGATCAGGCCGTTTTCCGCGAGTTTAATAAAGGCTTCGCGTACAGGCTGGCGTGACACATCAAAACGCACCGACACCTCTTTTTCCGACAACGGCGTGCCCGGTGGGATCAGGCAATGGACTATGTCCCGCCGTAAAATGCGGTAAATTTGTTGATTGACGGGCTGTGTAGGGTTGAGTTGCGTTTCAGCGGCCATTCGCTCTTACTTTTTAAGGGGTTAACCTGTCTACCATACCATTAATTTAACGGACATCCCATACCCGGCCCGCAGGCCGGGCGCGGAAATTACCCTTCGCGGTGGACGCTAAGACCCGCATATGTCTGGCTGACGGGCATCATTTCGAGGGTATTGATATTGACATGCTTCGGCAACGTAGCGACCCACCAAACCGCTTCGGTAACGTCTTCCGGCGTCAGCGCAGTGGTGTTCTCGTAGGTTTTCCCGGCTTTCGCGTCATCGCCTTTAAAGCGCACATTCGAAAATTCGGTGCCGCCCACCAGGCCCGGCTCAATATTGGTCACGCGCACGCCGGTACCGCTGAGATCGGTACGTAAGTTCAGGCTAAATTGCCGCACAAAGGCTTTGCTCGCACCATAAACGTTGCCGCCTGCATAGGGCCAGCTACCGGCGGTGGAACCGATATTAATCACATGCCCGCGATTACGCTCAACCATGCCCGGCAGCACCGCGCGCGTCATATACACCAGACCTTTATTGTTGGTGTCGATCATGGTTTCCCAGTCGTCGACATTTGCTTTATGTGCCGGCTCCAGGCCCAATGCCAGACCCGCATTGTTAACCAGCACATCAATCTCGCGCCACGCGGCAGGCAGCGCAGAGATAAACTCTTCAATCGCCGCGCGGTTACGCACGTCCAGTTGCGCGGTATAAAGATTGTCGCCCAGTTCGTCCTTCAGTTCCTGCAAACGTTCCTGACGGCGGCCTGTGGCAATCACTTTATGGCCGTTCTGAATAAAACGGCGTGTGATACCTTCGCCAAAACCCGCTGTAGACCCGGTAACCAGAATAATCATCTCACTGTTCCTCAACGCTTTTTGTGGTGTCGCGACATAGCATGCACCGCTTTATAGCGGTAACACAACTTATCCCGCATACAGTGTGGCAAAAAACGCCGGCTCATGCGCGAAAGCAGAGAAATGATTGCGATGCGCGCGGCGCATGCCTACTCTGATCTGAACCATCGCATTCAGGAGCGAAATATGTCGGTCACTAATCCTTTCTTTTCTGCCAGCACACTGCCTTACCAGGCGCCGCCTTTTGATGCCATTAATCAGGAACATTACCGCCCGGCGTTTGATGAAGGAGTACGGCAAAAACGCGCTGAAATCGCCGCTATCACACAGAATCCCGCGCCAGCGGATTTTGACAATACCTTTTTGGCCCTGGAGCGCAGCGGCGCGCTACTGACGTATGTCACCAGCGTCTTTTTCGCCATGACATCGGCCCATACCAATGACTTTTTACAACAGCTGGATGAGGCGTTTTCTGCCGAGCTTGCTGAGCTGGCGAACGATATTTATCTCGACGATGCCCTGTTTGCCCGCGTGGAAGCGGTATGGAAACAGCGCGAGGCGCTCTCTCTGGACGCTGAATCCTTGCGTCTGGTAGAAACTACCTATCAGCGCTTTATGCTGGCGGGCGCAACCCTGAGTGCGCAGGACAAAGCGACGCTGAAAGCGCTGAACACCGAATCAGCCACCTTGACGAGCCAGTTTAACCAGCGTCTGCTGGCGGCGGATAAAGCCGGTGGGCTGGTGGTGGATTATGCCCATCAGCTTGATGGTTTGAGTGCAGAAGAGATAGCGATTGCCGCCGAGGCAGCAAAAGCCAAAGGGCTGGAAAACCGCTGGTTGTTGACGTTGTTGAATACCACGCAACAACCAGCGCTGGCGGCTTTACGCGATCGCCAGACGCGTGAAAATCTGTTTAACGCGGGCTGGTTGCGCACGCAAAAAGGGGATGCCAACGACACCCGCGCAATTGTGTTACGCCTCGTTCAGTTACGTGCTAAGCAAGCGAAACTCCTCGGCTTTGCCGATTTCGCCAGCTGGAAGATTGCCGATCAGATGGCGGCAACGCCACAGGCGGCGCTGGATTTCATGCGCCATATCGCGCCTGCCGCACGTGCCCGTGCCGAGCGAGAACTGGCTGATATCCAGCAGGTCATCGATACGCAGCAGGGCGGTTTTACCGCGCAAGCCTGGGATTGGGCGTTTTATGCCGAGCAGGTGCGTCTGGCGAAGTATTCACTGGATGAATCACAAATCAAACCGTACTTTGCGCTCAATACCGTGCTTACCGAGGGGGTTTTCTGGGCCGCGAGCGAGCTGTTTGGCCTTCGCTTTACTGAACGCTTTGATATTCCTGTCTATCACCCGGATGTTCGCGTATGGGAAATTTTCGATGCTGATGGTGCCGGATTAGCGCTGTTCTATGGTGATTTTTTTGCCCGCGACTCAAAAAGCGGTGGCGCGTGGATGGGCAATTTCGTCGAGCAGTCAACACTCAACGGCACACAACCGGTGATTTACAACGTCTGCAATTACCAGAAACCCGCAGCCGGGCAAACGGCGTTACTTTCGTGGGATGACGTCATCACGCTGTTCCATGAATTTGGCCACACTCTGCATGGGCTGTTCGCTAGCCAGCGCTACGCCAGCCTCTCCGGCACCAATACGCCGCGTGATTTTGTCGAGTTCCCGTCGCAAATCAATGAGCATTGGGCCAGCCAGCCGCAGGTGTTTACGCGCTATGCCCGCCATTACCAAAGCGGCGAGCCGATGCCGGAGGCACTGCGCGAAAAAATGTTACGCGCCACGCAGTTTAATAAAGGTTACGACATGACCGAACTGTTGAGCGCCGCGCTGCTGGATATGAACTGGCATGGCCTGGCGGACGGCGAGAACGTAAGCGATGTGGAGAGCTTCGAGGCGCAAGCGCTACGCAAAGAGCATCTTGACCTGGCGGCGGTTCCGCCACGTTATCGCAGCAGTTATTTTGCCCATATTTTCGGCGGCGGTTATGCGGCCGGCTATTACGCTTATCTGTGGACACAAATGCTGGCAGACGATGGTTACCAGTGGTTTATGGAGCAGGGCGGGTTAACGCGAGAAAACGGGCAGAAATTCCGCGAGGCGATTTTATCCCGTGGCAACAGTGAAGATCTGGCCGCGCTTTACCGCCAGTGGCGTGGTCACGATCCTGAGATCGAACCGATGCTGAAAAATCGGGGATTGAGCGAATAGCGCGAGAAAATTGCTTTAAAAACTTACATAACCCGCCAGAGCATTGACCTGAATATGCCCGGCAAATAACGTGGACGTGGTGATGAATCCCCCTGCGCGGAGGGGCTACCAGTCATACCTTTTTGGGGTGAAAGCGAGTTCTGCGGGCTGGAGCAGACTCACCGGGAGGCACCCGGCATCACCGAAATCTGTATCGCCAGAGGCTTTTTTTCTTAAAGGCCTCTGGCGTTTTTCTTAAATCACCGCGCTTCAAATCCCTGTTTTTACCCATTTCATTTATTAAATTGCGGGCTGGTTCACACTTCCTGGCGTAGCGTTATCCCTTTCATTAAGCCAAATTAAAGAACCTGATTTTACGGCTTAACATTCTGTGGCATTACACAGGCATTGAGAAAGTGGCTGTGCTAATGTCGAGTGCTATTTAAGCAACTGAGGTAACCGACATGACCAAAAATGTAGTGGTAATACGCGCCGGTGGTAAGGTTGAAAACGTGACCGTGGAAGATAATGCAAAATCGGTCACGTTTAAAAATGAGCAAAGCTCTTTTCTGGAAATCCCAATTGAATCCTGGGAACTTGACGGAGAAACCTTCCTCGTTGCCCGATTTTCTGACCTGGTCAGCCAGCAGGAAACTGAACAAGCCATCCGAAAATTTTACTGATCAACAACCGCCTGCGGGCGGTTTTTTCATGTGGTACGCGGAGGTATAAATGGCAAATGAACGTGAAGTCTCAGAAACGGCCGCTCCCACGGTGAGCACCCAGGATAGCGCCTTATCGCATCTGGTTTCCTGTGCCAACCTCGGTGCGGGTATGGTAGTGACGCTGGTTGTCGGCGGCCAGGTCGTGGCGGGTGAACTCGTCTCCGGGCAAGAATATGCGCTATATACCGCGAAATCTATTCGATCTATTCAGGGGGATGACGCGTCGCTGAAAAATTCCATCGCGCTTTTCTTTGATGAGCTGGCTAATGATTATCGCGTGGAAGAGGGGCACGATATTCCGCTTAATTATTTGCATATTAAAGATCCGTCGTGGATGACGGGAAATGGCGGCTGGACGAGCGTAAAAGGAACAATATTGCGCGTGCATATTGCGAAAGTGAGCGGCTTTTCTTTAGGGAAAGCGAAAAACGCCTGAATAAAGGAAATTAAAAGGGCCTCCTGTGAGGCCCTTCCTATAACACTTGCTTTGGCCACCGTCTTCTTCGGAGTGCGGGTATACAGGATTTTGCTGTAAGTCTTGCGCCACAAACCGAGCAAATGGCCCCATGAGGCATACGTTGGCCCGGGCAGAATGTAGTAAATAAAAACTTCTGGCTGCTGCAAACCGGGCATTTAAATTTGATATTGGGGATAACCCCTCCGGCCTGTGAAATGGAGATCTGACGTTATCACAAACTTTATACGCCGAAAGATATATCTTCTGTAATTTCAAGGGCAAAAGAGAACTCTCGACAGAAAAACGTTTCGATGAAACCCGTTTCAACCGCGACGCGATCGGGCCGCGTGTTCCGCTTGTTTAGCTTTTATTGAGGAAAGCAATGCTAGATTGGTTGGCAGTCCGTTAACCCGCAGTTTGAGTTAGCGCGTAGAACAAGATCAATCTATCCATGCAAGCATTGGCCGCCTTTAAAGGGCGGTTTTTTTTTGCCTGTCGTGCGGGACGAACAAAAAAAGGCCCCTTACGTTTTTTCGCAAGGGGCCATATCGGCGGGGGATTATCAGCGTTCATCAGTCATCCCATTTATGGCTGAAATAAGCAGCAAGGAACCCGGAAAAAACAATCACGCCCAGTACTGCGATAAAAACATGCATATTTGCCATGGTGTCAATTCTCCATTTAATTAACCAACGTGCCTCTCTTACCTTAATTGGTTGCCGCGATGGAGAAAGAGTAGCCAGGTAAACCTCAATAAAAGATGAATAGCGTGAATTATTTCGTCGCAGCGGTAAATTTTTTGCGGAATGCCGCCGGAGATATTCCACGCTGCTGCTGAAAATGGTGGCGCAGTGAAGCCGCCGTCGCGAATCCGCTGTGCCCGGCAATCAACTCAATGCTCATTCGTGAATGAATCAGTAAATCTTCAGCCCGCCGTAATCGTTCCTGCAAAATCCAGCGTGCGGGGGTGGTTCCGGTCGATTCTTCGAAACGGCGCAAAAACGTACGCGGGCTCATACCCGTTTGTTTCGCCAGCGAGGCTACTGTGTGGCTGCCTGCTAAGTGTTGATGGAGATAATCGAATAACTGTCCTAACTGGCGGCTTTCACGCGTGCGCGCTACCGGGCGTTGAAGCTGCTGGGTTTGTGAGCCATCCCGGTGCGGCTGCACCACCAGCCGTCGGGCGACATTATTCGCGACGTCAATACCAAAATCTTCGCGCACGACGTGCAGGCACAAATCGATCCCCGCCGCGCTGCCCGCCGAGGTCATCACGTTTCCTTCATCGTAATAGAGGGCGTCATCCAGCACGATAATCGCCGGATAGGCTTCCCGCAGCATATCTGTATAGCGCCAGTGCGTGGTGGCTTTACGGCCATTAAGCAACCCGGCTGCCGCCAGGACAAATACCCCCGAACAAATAGAAATGACGCGGCAGCCGCGCTGCCAGGCTTGATACAGCGCGCTGCATAATGCGGCCGGTACGGGAGTCTGCGCGCCGCGCCAGCCGGGAACCACAATGGTGTCCGCGTCTTCGAGTAGCGCCAGCCCGCCTTCCGCCATCACGCGAATACCGCCCGTGGCCCGTAATTCCCCCTCATCCACGGCGGCAACGGTAAAGGTGTACCAGTTATCGCCAAGCTCCGGGCGCGGCAAACCGAAAATTTCCGTGGCGACGCCAAATTCAAAGGTGCACAGCCCATCATAGGCAAGCGCGACCACACGGTGGCGGGCAGGGGCGTGTCGTGAAGTTGTCATTATCCTGGTGTTATCTGGCATAGAAGGGGGCAGTGAGGTTGTCCGGTGTTAGTTAGATTAGTGTTAACACAAACAAGGAGAAAAGACGATGAGCTATGTAACTGATATCCCCGCCGCATCGCCGGAAGAGGCCGCGAGCCATTTCCAGCACCGTCTGAGCGTCGAAACCGACTGCGCCGATGTCCATCACGCGATCACCAATAATGAACAGGATTTTGTCCTGTTGCATGTGGTGGGCAGCCCGCAGGCTTTTGCCCGCCGTCACCTGCCGGGGGCATTGCATTTGCCGCATAGCATGATGACCGCTGAATACATGGCCCGCTGGCCGGCGGATACGCTGTTTGTCGTCTATTGCGCCGGGCCACACTGCAATGGTGCCGATCGCGCCGCGCTGAAGCTGGCGCGCCTGGGGCTGGCGGTGAAAATCATGATTGGCGGCATCACCGGCTGGGAAGATGAAGGATATACCTTCGCCAGCAACACCACTGAAACACCTCACTAAGTATCCTTTCTCCTTCACGGCGCATGTTGAAATTTCTTCATGTGCCGTGAAATTTTCTCGGTTGCCGCTTTTCCTGCGCTGTGACATTTTGTTTGGACATTTAGACATCCAGAAGTCTAAAGTTCAAATAATGAATTATCACGTCGGGAAATCATTCCCCGGCGCAGAGGAGAGTAATATGCAGCGACATCAGGCCCCATTCCGTGCAGACGTAGTTGGCAGTTTCTTGCGCCCGGACGCCATCAAGCAGGCGCGTTTGCAGTTTGCGCAGGGTGAAATTAGCGCTCAGCAGTTGCGCAGTGTGGAAGATGACGCGATTCGCCAGGTGGTCGAGCAGCAATGTGCCTGCGGTCTGCATGTCGTTACCGACGGCGAGTTTCGCCGCGCATGGTGGCATTTTGACTTCTTCGACGGTCTCGACGGTGTGGAGCGCTACGATTCTGATAAAGGCATTCAGTTTAACGGTGTGCAAACTAAAGCCCACGGCGTGCGCGTCACCGGTAAATTACGCTTTGGCAATCACCCGATGCTGGAAGATTTCCGCTATCTGAAAAGCATCAGCGGCACCGCGCAACCGAAGATGACCATTCCCAGCCCAAGCGTGCTGCACTTTCGCGGCGGGCGCAAAGACATTGACGCCACGGTTTATCCGCAGCTTGACGCCTATTTTGACGATCTGGCGACTACCTGGCGCGATGCGATCCATGCGTTCTACGACGCAGGCTGCCGCTATCTGCAACTGGATGATACGGTTTGGGCCTATCTCTGCTCTGACGACCAGCGCCGACAAATCCGCGAACGTGGCGACGATCCCGATGAACTGGCGCGCATTTATGCCCGCGTGATTAATAAGGCGCTGGAAGGTAAACCGGACGATTTAACCATTGGTCTGCATGTCTGCCGCGGTAATTTCCGCTCCACCTGGATCGCCGAAGGCGGTTACGAACCGGTGGCAGAAGTGCTGTTCGGTAGCGTGAATGTTGACGCGTTCTTCCTTGAATATGACAACGATCGTTCCGGCGATTTCGCTCCGCTGCGTTTTGTCCGTCCGGGCAAACAGCAGGTGGTGCTGGGGCTTATCACCACCAAAAATGGCGAGCTGGAAAACCCGGAAGGGGTAAAAGCGCGTATTCAGGAAGCGGCAAAGTTTGTCGATATCAACCAGATTTGCCTCAGTCCGCAGTGCGGTTTTGCTTCCACCGAAGAGGGCAACACGCTCACGGCGGACCAGCAGTGGGACAAAGTGCGGCTGGTAACGAAAATCGCCGACCAGGTATGGTAAAGAAAAAACGGCGCCTGGTGCGCCGCTTTTATCCCTGAATGAACACCCCCTCCTTTGGAGGTGTTCAGCAACCGGTTTTTACTATTGCGCCTGCAAGCTGCCCATGGGGCGGGCCTGCATGCCTTTGAGCATCATCAGCCAGGCCACAATGATGGTCACCATCAGGATGACAAACAGCGACGCCGCAGGCAGCGTGGTCAGGATAACCCCGGTGAGTAACGGGTTCATGGCCGCGCCCAGCCAGCCCAGCGCCTGCGCGGAGAAGTAAGTCGCTTTCATTCCCGGCGGGGCGATGTTATCGATCAACATATATTCACCAGGGGCGTAGATCACTTCTCCCAGCGTAAACACCGCAGCGGAAAGCCCCCAAAACCACAAGTTATCGCCGGATAACATAAAACCGATAAGGCCGATAACGAAACTGAAGGTGCCAATTGCCATTGCCGGGCGCAGGTTGGAGGCGGTGAGTTTACGGCCAACCGCATACTGCAAGGTGACCACAATCGCGGCGTTGACCGGCAGCACCACGGCCACCACGCGCTCTGCAAAATCACTGCTGGTCACCGTCATCACATATTGTGAGAGGCAGGAAGCAAAAGAGCCGGCGACAAACGACGCGAGAAAGTTCGATAAGGTAAACCAGCCGAGCGCTTTATCTTTCAGCAACACGGAAGGATCCCACGCCACAGGGCTGTCGGAACTTTCGCTAACCGCGACGCGGCGAACAAACAGCTGAATAAATACCAGCGGAAAGGCCGCACAGATTGCCGCCAGCCAGAACGGCAAGTTAATGCTCTGCATGACCAGCAGCGTGCCGAGCGGCGGGCCGACGGTCCAGCCGACATTCAGTACGGTGTAGTTAAGGGAGAAAATTTTCGCTTTCGCCGTCGGCGCGAGTGTGTCGGCAAAGTAAGCCTTCAGCACGGTGGAAAACACTGAATAAGCGCAGTTAATCAGGGCAAAAAACAGCACTACCAGCCCGGCATGATGCGATAGCGGAATGGCGGCAAAACCGGCAATAAAGGCGACAATCGCCAGCAGCATATAGCGCTTTTTATCGAACTTATCCGCCAGCATGCCGAAGCCGAGGCTGAACACCACGCCAATCGTGAGCGCAATAGACATGGCGTAACCGACCTGATCGACCGCCATCCCGTACTGGCGATTCAGGTAGATGGTCATAAACGGCAGCGTGGCGCCGCGTCCAATGGTTAATAAAAGTGAAGACGCCAGTAAAGCGGCGGTGGAGCGTGTTTGCCTGGTGGTCATGTTCCTTCCCGACATGCTGTTGTTATATTTTTTTGTGATGTATACAGCTTTAACATGCATAAAGTGTGATGTACAACCGCAGTTTTGTCGGGAAATGCCCAAACTGACCTACCTGAATTAATGATCTGTCGCTGTACAATTTTTTGCGTTAACGTAAATTTTTTACAAAAGTTTAAAAAAGAAAGGGCGAAGAATGACGCGTAAAGATGTCCTGCTGGCGATGCTGGTAGTTGTAGCGTGGGGGCTGAATTTTGTGGTGATTAAAGTGGGTCTGCACAATATGCCGCCATTGATGCTGGCCGGGTTACGCTTTGTGCTGGTGGCTTTTCCGGCCATTCTGTTCGTTGCTCGCCCCAAAGTGCCGCTGCGTTTGTTGTTGGGTTACGGCCTGACGATCAGTTTCGGGCAGTTCGCTTTTCTGTTTTGCGCAATCAAGTTTGGCATGCCCGCAGGGCTGGCGTCGCTGGTGTTACAGGCGCAGGCGTTTTTCACCATTATTCTCGGCGCCGGCGTGTTTGGCGAACGTTTACAGATAAAACAACTGGTTGGCATCACGCTTGCGGTGCTGGGCGTGCTGGTGCTGATCGAGTCCAGCCTGAACGGCCAGCATGTTCCGCTGCTGGGGTTCCTGTTGACGCTGGCGGGCGCGTTTAGCTGGGCCTGCGGCAATATCTTCAATAAAAAAATCATGCAGCACAGCTCGCGCCCGGCGATCATGTCGCTGGTGGTATGGAGCGCGCTGATCCCGATTGTGCCGTTTATGGTCGCCTCGCTGGTTTTCGATGGCCCGGCGCTGATGCTGCAAAGCGTAGTCAGTATTGATTTAACCACGCTGCTGTCGCTGGTCTATCTGGCGTTTATCGCCACCATTCTGGGATATGGCATCTGGGGCACGCTGCTGGGTCGTTACGAAACCTGGCGTGTGGCGCCGCTGTCGCTGTTGGTGCCGGTGGTCGGCATGGCGAGTGCCGCGTTACTGCTGGGTGAGACGCTCTCCGCGTTACAACTGGTCGGAGCCGTGCTGGTGATGGCGGGGCTGTATATCAATGTGTTTGGTTTTCGTCTGCGCCGCCTGGCGCGGGCATAAGCATAAAAAAGCCCCGCAGGATGCGGGGCAAGACGTTTAGCTGCGCTGATGGTAATACGGCACACCTAACGCGTCGGATTTGTCGCTACCCACGCCCATATGGTTAAAATCAAAAGGCGATGTTTGCTGGGCGGTGGGTAAAATCATCACGTCACGGTTGTTCTGCTGTGCGGGATGATTAACTTGCTCCGCATAACTCTGGCCGGATAACAGCACCATCAGGGTGACAGCGGCACAGGCGATACGTTTCATACTTTCCTCGATACGTCTTTTTACTGCAGGCGATTAAATTAACAAGCGTGATTCAGCGGGAACAGATACCGGGACTCTGCCGGAATATCCGTCACGCGGAATTTATGCGGCGGCACGTCGAAATAGTTCTTAAACGTGCGCGTTAAGGTTTGTTGCGATTCAAACCCGTAACGCTCTGCCAGATACAGGATCGGCTCATTACTTCCCTTGAGCTTTTGCGCAATTTCCGTCAGCTTGCGGCTGCGAATGTACTGGCCCAGCGAATGACCAGTCTCTTTTTTAAACATCCGTTGCAGGTGCCACTTGGAGTAACCAGAACGCTCTGACACTTTTTCCAGCGACAGCGGCGATTCCAGGTTGTCCTCGATCCAGTCCAAAATGCTATGAATAGTGATAGCGTCAGTATTGCGTCTGGACATCGTCATACCTCTTTGTTTTTTTACGGCAAAATTTTCTTGAGTAAATACTCAAGGGTTGCCACTTCTTCTGTCGTTAAGTTTTTGGTTAATTCCTGGTGCAGGTTATGCCCTACTAATTGATGACATTGCTCACACAGCGCCGCGCCTTCGGCGGTTAACCGCACCAGCACGCCGCGCTTGTCATTCGGATTCGGGTTACGTTCGATCCAGCCTTTGCACACCAGTCTGTCCAGCATGCGGGTCAGGGCGCCGAGATCGACTGAAAGCACTTTTTTCAGTTCTACCGGGGTGATACACACTTCGCAGCGGATAGAGCAGAGCACCTTAAACTGGGTGGCAGTGATATCCAGCGGCGACAGGTAGTCGTTGAGTAAACGATCTTTTTTCTGGTTAACCATGTGGATCAAGCGGCCTAAAGGAATGATGTCGTTAAATAGATCATTCGTGCTTTTCACAATGGTTGCCCCGGCAAGTAGATTAGTCACGGCAGATATTATTGCTCAGGCAAATATAAGTCAACCGAATGAATCCACGATGCCACTATTTGCTAAAACGTTTCATGTCAGGAAAAAAATCCATTCGTAACGCACTGAAAGTAATCATTTAATCAGGACGCGGGCTGCGGGCGGGCATGCCATTGCCGCCGCGTTATGGCTATACTGGCGGGGTTTTGACCTTGCAAGGAGTGACCATCAGATGCTGGAACTTTTTAAAGCCATTGGCCTTGGGCTGGTGGTGTTGCTACCGCTGGCAAACCCGCTAACCACCGTGGCGCTGTTTTTAGGGCTGGCGGGGAATATGAATAGCGCCCAGCGTAACCAGCAGGCGCGGATGGCCTCGATCTACGTCTTCATTATTATGATGGTGGCGTACTATGCCGGTCAGGTGGTGATGAACACCTTCGGTATCTCCATTCCTGGGTTGCGCATTGCCGGTGGGTTGATCGTGGCTTTTATTGGTTTTCGCATGCTGTTCCCGGCGCAAAAACCGCATCAGGCGCCAGAAGTGAAAACCAAGTCAGAAGAGCTGGAAGAGGAGCCCGGCGCCAATATCGCCTTTGTGCCGCTGGCCATGCCGAGTACCGCCGGGCCAGGCACCATCGCCATGATCATCAGTTCCGCCTCGACCATTCGCCACGGGGCCGAGTTTCCCGAGTGGGTCATCACCGTTGCACCAACGCTGATTTTCGCCATTGTAGCGCTGATATTATGGGTAAGCCTGCGCAGCTCCGGGGCAATCATGCGGCTGGTGGGCAAGGGCGGTATAGAAGCCATTTCGCGGCTGATGGGCTTTCTGCTGGTCTGTATGGGCGTGCAATTTATCATCAATGGCGTGCTGGAAATTATCACCACTTTTCATGCCGGAGCCTGATGCGCAAATTTTTCTCCTGCCTGGTCGTAGTGATGGTGGCGCTAACCGGCTGTCAGCAACGCCCCGGCGAACAACCGCCGCTGGCACAAAAAAGCTTTGCTGAATATCAACAGCAAACGCGTGATTTTGTTGCCGCGCACCGGGCGTTTCAGACGCTGGATAAAGCGAGCGAGTTGCGGCTCAACACGCCGCAGGAGTGGCGCCCGGCGCAGCACGCGCGCAAAGGCATTTTGCTGATCCACGGCCTGGGCGACGGGCCAGGATCGTTTGTGGATATTGCCCCCGAACTGGCAAATCAGGGCTTTCTGGTGCGCACCGTTTTGTTACCCGGTCACGGCACGCGGCCAGCGGATCTGCTGGATGTCGATGTTTCTCAGTGGCGGCAAGTGGTGCGCGAGCAGGCTGATATTCTGGCTAAAGACGTTGATTCCCTGTGGCTCGGCGGTTTTTCGACTGGCGGGAATCTGGCGCTGGAATATGCGATGGCGCATGACAACGTGCAAGGGCTGTTGCTGTTTTCTCCGGCGTTCAAATCCAGCACCGGTTACGATTTTCTCGCCCCGACGGTAGCACTGTTTCGCGACTGGTTGCGCCCGCCGAGCGCCGTTTTCCCGCAGCAAATCGCCACTCGTTACTTACGTGTACCGACCAACGGTTTCGCCCAGTTCTGGCGCACCAGCGCCAGTGCGCAGCGGCTGCTGGCGCGTAAACCGTGGACCAAACCGGCGCTACTGGTATTAACCTCGCACGATTCGGTGCTCAACACGCGCTGGATCCTTGATCAATTCGATTGCCGCTTCACCCACCCGGCCAGCCGCGTGATTTGGTACGGCACTCCACCGCCGGAAGCGGCAAAAATGCCCCGCTTACGGGTGAAAACGGATTATCTGCCGCAGGATCGCATCAGCCAGTTTTCCCATATGTCGGTGCTCTTTTCGCCCCGTAATCCGCTGTACGGACGCAAAGGCAGCGTGTTGCTTTGTGCGAATGGGCAATCTGAAGAGGCGGCAAAACGCTGTCTGGCCGGGGAAGAGGTGTGGTATTCAGACTGGGGGCTGGTCGAGGCGAACAAAATTCATGCTCGCCTGACGTGGAATCCGTGGTTTGACTGGCAAACCACGGTGATGGATGAGGTTATCTCTGACGCGCAATAACCACGTTTAAACGTGGCTGGCGTGAGTTTGCTCTTCCAGTTTCACCGGCCAGCGGCGGAAAATCACCACCGCCCACACCAGTGCGGCAATCGCCGGGATCGCTCCGGCGTAACCGATGACGTTCATTGACCAGTGCAGGCTTATCTGGTTGCCGACCAGCGCACCCGCGCCGATACCAATGTTAAAAATGCCGGAAAACAGCGACATCGCCACATCGGTAGCATCCGGGGCCAGCGCCAGCACTTTGACCTGCATGCCCAGGCCGATAATCATAATCGCGATGCCCCATACCACGCTCAGCACCGTCAGATGCATTTCGCTTCCGGAAGCGGGCAGCATCATCACCAGCGAAATCACCAGCAGACCAATTGCGCTGCACACCAGGCCAGAGGCGTGCTGATTCCCCAGCTTGCCAAACAGCACACTGCCGATAATCCCGGCCCCGCCAAGCACTAACAGCAGCAGGGTGGCGAAATTGGCGCTAAAGCCCGCCACATTTTGCACGAACGGCTCAATGTAGCTGTAAGCCGTGTAATGCGCGGTAACCACTACCACGGTGAGCAAATAGATGCACATCAGCGCCGGGCGACGGAACAGCACCGGCAGGCTTTTCAGCGAACCTGAATGTTCGCTCGGCAGCGCCGGCAGCAATTTCACCAGGCACACCAGCGTGACCAGCGCGCCCATACCGATGGTGAAAAAGGTGGTACGCCAGCCGAAATATTGTCCGACAATACGACCGATCGGCAGCCCGAGCACCATCGCCAGTGCGGTGCCGGTGGCGATCAGACTCAATGCCTGCGCACGTTTCCCGGCAGGTGCCAGGCGAATAGCCAGCGAGGCGGTAATCGACCAGAAAATCGCGTGGGCGAAGGCAATGCCGATGCGGCTGATGACCAGCACCTCAAAACTCCAGGCGAGAAACGACAACACATGGCTGGCGATAAACAGCACAAAGAGCGCAATCAATAACTTACGGCGCTCAATCTGGCTGGTCAGCAACATAAAGGGCAGTGACATTAGCGCCACAACCCAGGCATAAATGGTCAGCATGATCCCCACCTGCGCGGTTTCCATGTCGAAGCTCTGCGCGATATCCGACAGCAAACCCACAGGCACGAATTCGGTGGTATTGAAAATAAAGGCGGCGACAGCAAGTGTCACTACCCGCAGCCACGCGACTTTTCGTGAAACGGTATTCGTAGTCATAAGGGTATTTTGGGGTTGGTTGGCGAAAAGAAGAGGTCACGATCTTACTGCCTTTGCTGGCGAAAATACAAACATTTTGTGATGTAGATCTCATTTTCTATTCGTGTGAAAAATACCAGTTGCAACGTTTCCGAATAGCGCTCAAAAACGTAAGACAAAAAAGAGGAAATGCTATGCAAACCATCGATTTCTATATGGTCGACGCCTTCAGCGACCGCACGTTTGGCGGTAATGCCGCCGCCGTCTGCCCCTTGACCGAATGGTTAGCGGATGATGTCTTGCTTCGCATGGCACAGCAGCATAACCAGTCCGAAACCGCCTTCTTCGTGCGTAACGACAGCGGTTTTGAGCTGCGCTGGTTCACCACGCAAGCTGAGATCAATCTCTGCGGCCACGCGACGCTCGCCGCCGCGCATGTGATCTTTGAATATCTCGATTACCCGGATACCGAAATCCTCTTCACCACCCGCTTTGTGGGTGATCTCAGAGTGAGTCGCAACGGCGACTGGCTGACGCTGGATTTCCCGGCCTGGGCGACGGAAACGGTAAGCCAGGTTCCGGCGCTGCTGATGAAAACGCTGGGTATTGAACGCGCGAAAGAAGTGCGCGTGGCGCGGGATTATCTGGTGGTGCTGGAAAACCAGGCGCAGGTAGAAGCCTTAACGCCGGATATCGCGGCAATGAAACCGCTTGGCAAGATGGTCTGCGTAACCGCGCCCGGCGAGAATGTCGATTTTGTCAGCCGCTTCTTCTGCCCTGGCGAAGCGGTGGCGGAAGATCCGGTGACCGGTTCGGCGCACAGCATGTTGATTCCGTACTGGGGCGAAAAACTGGGTAAAAACAGCCTGCAGGCGCGGCAGGTTTCCGCGCGCGGCGGGGATTTACGCTGTGAATGGCGCGGCGATCGCGTTCTGATTGGCGGCCAGGCAACGCTCTATTTGCTGGGCAAAGTGTTCTTACGTTAAAAGCCGCCAGGCCTGTAACGCCGGGTGGGTTTCTTCCTGCATAGCGCAGACATCACTTCAGCGACGCACCGCCGCGTATCACCAGCCCCTGCCCGGTGATAGCGGCGGCCTCCGGCGAGAAGACAAAATTCACCCGCGCCGCCACTTCCTGTGGCGTAATTAAACGGCCAATCGGCGAGCGCATTGATGATCCCCGCCAGTCCTGCAGGGCGTAAACTGCTGGAAAATATCTGGCCGGATCTGGCATTTGTCAGCTGTAACGGTTGGGATTTACAGCGCGGCATCACCGCGCCGACCGAGGAGAAAGCGGCGCTGAAACACGATTTGATCGTGAACGCCAGACGCCG
This sequence comes from Kosakonia pseudosacchari, assembly GCF_900184035.1. Classification (GTDB taxonomy): domain Bacteria; phylum Pseudomonadota; class Gammaproteobacteria; order Enterobacterales; family Enterobacteriaceae; genus Kosakonia; species Kosakonia pseudosacchari. The sequence goes on along the minus strand of NZ_FXWP01000009.1, from coordinate 406,344 downwards.
GGTGGTGCTGGCGAACAGCGGGAAATAGGGGGCGCGGTCGCTATTTAACGTGGCGGATCCCGATTCGCTGACCGATATCATTACCGATACGCAGCGTAGCCCCGGGATCCGCCAGCAGCTTACAACATTACCTGGCCGGTTAACCTTTGCCGGTTAACGGTGTCAGTCAGGGCAAGCGGGCAATATTCGCTTTGATAACGTCTGCGGAGTGGTTGAATTTCGCCACTTCGTCACCTTCCAGTTGCAGTTCAATAATCTGTTGTACACCGTTTTGCGCCAGCACGGCCGGTACGCCAATCGCCACATCGCTGACGCCATATTCCCCGTCAAGAATGCAGGAGATCGCCAGCGCGCGGTGGCTACCGGTAAAGATATTGCGGCAGATCTCGGCGATGGTGCCGGCAATGCCGTACTCCGTACAACCTTTACGGGCGTAAATCTCAAAACCGTGGCGGCGCACTTTGTCCGCCAGCGCGTCGACATCCAGCCGCTGACCGGTTTTGCGCCGGTAAACATCAGCAATCGGCGAACCGTACACGGACGAGTGCGACCACACCGGAAACTGGGTGTCGCCATGCTCGCCAAGGATAAACGCATCGATACTCTGCGCGCCAATATCCAGCGTCTGTGCCAGCGCGCGACGCAAGCGGGTGGTATCCAGCCAGACGCCAGTGCCAATCACCTGATTGCGCGGAAGTCCGGAAAGTTTCCACACCTGCCAGGTGATGATGTCACACGGGTTGGTCGCCACCAGGAAAATGCCGTTAAAACCGTTTGCCATCATGGACGGCACAATGTTTTTAACGATACGCGCGGTGTTGGTCAGCTCATCCAGACGTGTTTGTCCCGGTTTTAACGCGCCGCCGGAAACGGTGATCACCGCAATATCCACATCTGCGCAATCTTCTACCGGGCGGGTGGAAATGACCATCATACCGGGCATATACGCGGCGGCATCCGCCAGATCCTGGGCGTGGCCTTCCACCCGTTGCTGGTCTAAATCCACCAGAATTAACTCTTCACAAATGTTCTGGTTCAGCAGGGCATAAGCAGCAGATGCGCCGACATTGCCTGTGCCGATAATCATCACTTTCCGGGCTTTGGTGTTCATGAATATTCCATTTTCTGCATCGTATGTTGCGTAAGGTACAACCTCTGTTCTCAGGAGCGCAATCTCAGCAGGCGTAGCTATAGGTTATTCATATGACATAGGTAGCAAATTCTTGTTTATTTTTAACAGGCTAATAACAAGGAGCCCGCTATGTACCGCATTGTTGATGCCACGGCTACGCAACCGGATCTGATTGCGTTAATTGCCGCCCTGGACGCCTACCAGAGCGCACTTTACCCGGCAGAGAGTAACCATCTGCTTGATCTCGCGGCATTACCCGCCGAAACGCTGATTTTGCGCAAAATTGTGCATCACGATGAGGCCGTCGGTTGCGGCGCGGTGGTGCTCAATCGCGACGGCAGCGGCGAGATGAAGCGGGTGTTTATCGATCCCCGCCATCGCGGCCAGCGGCTGGGGGAAAAATTGCTGGCGGCGCTGGAGCAGGCGGCCGCCCGGAAATCGTGTCATACCTTGCGGCTGGAAACCGGCATTGAACAGCATGCCGCGGTGAAACTGTATCAGCGCTGCGGGTATCAAATTTGTGAGGCTTTCGCACCGTACAGCGCCGATCCGCTGAGTATTTTTATGCACAAGGCGCTGGTTGTGGATCGGTATTCAGCAGAGCAATAAACGCCTCCAGATGGCGGGTTTTCGCGCCGCGCCGCCATACCAGCCAGGTGGTGAGCCAGCGCCAGTTCTCCGCCAGCGGCCAGGCTTGCACCTGGTGATGACCGGGCATGCTTTCCAGCATGCTGCGTGGCATCAGCGCCAGACCCGCCCCGGCAATCACGCAGGCCAGCATGCCGTGATAAGACTCCATCTCGTGAATTTTACCGGGTGTGGCGCGATCGGCGTGAAACCAGCTTTCAAAATGGCGGCGGTAGGAACAATTGGCACGGAACGCGTAAATGCTGGCGCCATTCACCTGCGCCGCATGGGTAATCACCTCATGACCGACAGGCGCGACGATCATCATCTCTTCGCGGTAAACCGGAATGCCTTCCAGACCGGGGTGCATAATCGGGCCGTCAACAAACGCCGCGCTTAGCCGCCCCTCCAGCACGCCATCGATCATGGTGCCGGAAGGGCCGGTGGCGAGATCGAACTGAATACGCGGATAGCGCTGGTTGTACTGTGCCAGCGTCGCCGGAATACGCACCGCGGCGGTACTTTCCAGCGCGCCGAGCGAGAACAGCCCTTGCGGTTCGTCACCGGCGACCACCATGCGCGCTTCATCGACCAGGGCGAGGATTTGCTGGCTGTAGCGCAAAAAACTGTGTCCGGCGGGAGAGAGGCGCAGGCGCTGGTTTTCGCGGATAAACAGATCCACGCCGAGATCGGACTCCAGCTGGCGAATGCGCGTCGTCAGGTTTGACGGCACGCGGTGCACTTTTTGCGCCGCCTGGGTAATGCTGCCGGTCTGCGCCACGGCGTTAAACATCTCAAGCTGGGTTAAGTCCATGCCATTCTCTCTTTGTGAACAGAGTGGTTAATATTATTCAGTTTTAAGAAATAGCAAATTGCGCCATCCTTGCGCAAGTCCTGAACACATTTAGCGGAGTATTTATGCCTGTTTCCTCAACGACGCACGCGCTTTCCATCAACCCGGCCACCGGTGAAACCCTGCGCGCAACCCCGTGGGCCAGCCGTGAAGAGGTTGATACGGCAATTGAACTGGCCGCCAGCGGTTACCGCCAGTGGAGGCTGTTGGCCGTCAACGAACGCGCACAAACGTTACGTCGCCTTGGCGATGCACTGCGCAAACGCGGGGAAGCGATGGCGCAGATGATTTGCCAGGAGATGGGCAAACCGATTTTGCAGGCGCGCGCGGAAGTGAATAAATCTGCCGCGCTGTGTGACTGGTACGCGGATCATGGTCCGGCGATGCTGGCAAGCGAACCGACACAGGTTGAGCAGCAGCGTGCCACCATTGAGTACCGCCCGCTGGGGCCGATTCTGGCGGTGATGCCATGGAACTTCCCGCTCTGGCAGGTGCTGCGCGGTGCGGTGCCGATCCTGCTGGCGGGCAATAGTTATCTGCTAAAACATGCGCCAAACGTGCTCGGTTGCGCGGCGTTAATGGGCGAGATCTTCGCTGACGCTGGCGTCCCGCAAGGCGTTTTTGGTTGGGTGAACGCCACCAATGACGGCGTGAGCCAGGCGATTAACGATCCGCGCATCGCCGCCATTACCGTCACCGGCAGTGTTCGCGCGGGGGCGGCAATCGGCGCACAGGCCGGGGCGGCGCTGAAAAAATGCGTCCTTGAGCTGGGTGGTTCCGATCCCTTTATTGTGCTCAACGATGCGGATCTTGATCTGGCGGTGAAAGCTGCAGTCGCAGGGCGTTACCAGAATACCGGACAAGTCTGCGCCGCCGCGAAACGCTTTATCGTTGAAGCGGGCATTGCCGAGGCTTTTACCGAGAAATTTGTGGCTGCCGCCGCCGCGTTAAAACAGGGCGCGCCGGACGAAGAAGAGAATTATCTCGGGCCGATGGCGCGCTTTGATCTGCGTGACGAACTGCATGCGCAGGTCGAAGCCAGCATCAACGAGGGGGCAACGTTGCTGCTTGGCGGTGAGAAACTCACGGGCGAGGGGAATTACTACCCGGCCACCGTACTGAGTGGTGTGACACCAGAGATGACCGCGTTTCGCCAGGAGCTGTTTGGCCCGGTCGCGGCTATCGCGACTGCACGTGATACACAGCATGCGCTGGCGATGGCGAACAACAGTGATTTCGGTTTGTCGGCTACCGTCTTTACCGCCGATCCTGCGCAGGCGCAACATTTTGCCGAACAGCTTGAGTGCGGTGGCGTGTTTATCAACGGTTACAGCGCCAGCGATGCCCGCGTGGCCTTTGGTGGCGTGAAAAAGAGTGGTTTTGGCCGCGAGCTTTCACACTTCGGTCTGCATGAATTTTGCAATATCCAGACGGTGTGGAAAGATCGTCTGTAAGCTAAACGCGCCCCGGCGGGGCGCGTCACGGCTGGCTGTCATGGACCTGTCATGATCCTTTTGTAGACTCACGGCAACTTTGTGGTTATAGAAGAATATCATGAACTTAAAGCAAATTTTCCGCCGTATTTTGCGGCGTGTTCTCCCACGACAGTTTGGTTTGCTCGCCGGGATTTTCTGTATTATTGGCTTGTTTTCGGCCCTGCAAATCGCCTCCTCGTTTCTCCTTTCCGCGTCGTTACGTAACGCACAGCATAATGAACAACGCAATCAGCAAGCGCACCTGCAACAGGTCAAGGTCGATGAAGCGCGCATTGCGCTCCTGACGGCAAGCGATCTGCTCAACCGGGCGGGCGTCTACTTTATGCAGGATAAAGAGACCGGTTCAGAAGGGAGCTGGCACAGCCTGATGGATGAAACCCATAAAGCGCTGGAGACCTCGCAAAAAGCCTGGCGAGCGTGGCTGGCGCTCAACCCGCCTGAAGATGAGGCGCTGATCAACAGCTATCAACTCTTTTACGGGGCGCTAAAAGAGCAGGCCGACGGGCTGATGAAAACCCAGTCGATTGACGCCTTCTTCGCCGTACCCGCGCAGGCGTTCCAGGCGGATTTCAATGACAACTATGCCCGTTTCCAGCAGGCCAGCGAAGCGCGTGCCGAACTGGGGCGCCAGGCGTTGATGGCGAACCTTGCGCAATTGCAGCATGTGTTTGTGCTGGTGCCTGCGCTGCTGGTGGTGATTGCGGTGCTGGTCTGGTTTGCCATGTCGCGCTGGGTGATCACGCCGCTGCGCAGCCTGATAGCACATATCAATATTCTGGCGGCGGGCGATCTGGGTACGCCGCTTCCGCCGGTGAAACGCTTTAACCGGGAAGTTGACCAGCTCGGCCTCAGCATCGGCACCATGCAGCAGGGGTTGCAGCAACTAGTAATGCAAGTCAGCGACGCCACCTCGTCGATGGTCGATACCATTCGCCGCCTCGCTGAGGACAACCAGTCGCTGTATCAGCAGTCGGCGAAACAGGCGCAGGAATTGACGGATGTGACCGAGCATATCGCCGCGCTGGAGTCCCATGTTGAAGGCAACACCGGTTTTGCCGAGCAGGCGCGCAAACAGGCCGATGAGGCGCGGGAAGTGGCCGCTGGTGGCGATCGAATGATGGATACGGTGAATCAATCGATGCGCGAGATCGTCGAGCGTTCAGCGGAGATGCGCAACATTGTGGCGATGATTGATGGCGTTGCTTTCCAGACCAATATTCTGGCGCTGAATGCGGCGATTGAAGCGGCGCATGCGGGCAATCATGGTCGCGGCTTCGCGGTGGTGGCGAAAGAAGTGGGGCTGCTGGCGCGCAAGAGCAGCCACTCCACGCAAACCATTCAGCAACTGATCAACCACTCCTTGCAGGGCATCAACGACGGTACCCAGGCGGTAAGTCGCCTTGAGGATAACCTGCAACAGGTCACCGGGTTGGTCGGGCATTTAAGCGGTGTCCTGAGTGAAATTTCTGCCGCCACGCTCAGCCAGGGCGACAGCATTCACAAAATGACGCGCCGCCTGCACTCGCTTAACAATGTTGCCCGTCGCACCGGGGAACTGGTCTCAACGGCCACCGAAGCGTCGGAAAAATTGCACAACGATTCTCATCAATTGATGCAAGCGGTTGCGCGTTTTCGACTTCCTGCCTGACGCAACACATTCGCCTCTGTTATACTCGCAGGCCATTTTTGGCCTGTGGGCAAGGAGTCAGAGTGGCAACGGTGATGGATAACGACGTACTGGAAGCGGTGCTCGCTGAAGTACGCCCGCTGTTGGGGCGTGGCAAGGTTGCGGATTATATTCCGGCGCTGGCGTCGGTGAGCGGCAACAAGTTGGGTATCGCCATCAGCACCGTGCAGGGTGAACACTTCCAGGCGGGCGATGCCGACGAGCGTTTCTCCATTCAGTCAATTTCAAAAGTACTGAGTCTGGTGGTGGCGATGAACCACTACGCAGAAGAAGAGATCTGGCAGCGGGTGGGCAAAGATCCCTCCGGTCAGCCGTTTAACTCGCTGTTACAACTTGAAATTGAGCAGGGCAAGCCGCGTAATCCCTTTATTAACGCCGGGGCGCTGGTGGTGTGCGATATGCTGCAAAGCCGCCTTAGCGCACCGCGCCAGCGCATGCTGGAAATTGTGCGTAAACTCTGCGCCGCGCCGGATATCGCTTACGACAGCCTGGTCGCGCGTTCTGAATTCGAGCACTCCGCCCGCAATATGGCCATCGCCTGGCTGATGAAGTCCTTCGGTAATTTTCACAACGATGTCGCCACCGTATTACAGAACTACTTCCACTATTGCGCACTCAAAATGAGCTGTGCCGAATTGTCGCGCACCTTTTTATTTCTCGCCGATGGCGGACACAGCGTGCAGCAGGCCACGCCGGTGGTGACGCCGATGCAGGCGCGCCAGATTAACGCCCTGATGGCGACCAGTGGCATGTACCAGAACGCCGGAGAGTTTGCCTGGCGCGTCGGGTTACCGGCGAAATCCGGCGTCGGCGGTGGCATTGTGGCGATTGTGCCGCATGAGATGGCGATTGCGGTCTGGAGCCCGGAGCTGGATGAAGCGGGCAACTCACTGGCTGGTGTTGCAGTGCTGGAAGCGTTAACGCGAAAACTGGGGAGATCGGTCTATTGATGAATGATTTCGCGCCGTTGTTTGCCCGGCTGGGACAGTCAACATTTCGTTCGCGTTTTCGCCTTGGGGTGAAAGAGCGCCAGTACTGTCTGGATAAAGGTGCGGAGGTGATTGCTTCCCATGCGGCGGATTTTGTCGCAAAACGCCTTGCGCCAGCGCAACCACAAAATGATGGCAAACAGACGCCAATGCGCGGCCACCCGGTGTTTATCGCTCAGCATGCCACGGCTACCTGCTGCCGTGGATGCCTGGAAAAGTGGCACCACATCCCGCATGGTCAGGCGCTAACGGAATCGCAACAACAATACATTGTTGCGGTGATTTACCAGTGGCTGGTCATACAGATGAATGCGCCGCGCTGAAAAGCGTCGGGTAAGCCTGCGCCGCTGGTGCTGCGGGTCGATAGTCATGTTCGTGATATGGATTGAGAGTTGATGCGCGCATTTTTTTCATCCCCTTTCCGCCCTTTTCGGGAAGAGACGCCGTACACCAATGCGGTCATGGTGTTTGTCCTGACAACGCTGTTTTATCTGCTGGGTGCGATGATGCGCCTGGTGGAAGAGCTTTCCCTCTTCTGGCCGCTCAATGCGGTGATGGCCGCTGTTTTCGCGCGTTATGCTTGCTTGCAGCGCTGGCATTACTACCTGATTAGCTATGTTGCCATGCTGGCGTATGACGCCATCACCACCACCTGGGGCATGGCGTCGCTGATTATCAACTTCTCGAATATGGTGTTTATCATCACCATGGCGCAGCTTATCGGGCTTGAACGTAACCAGATGACCAAAGCGCCGGAGCCGGTTAACGCGCTGAAACTCTTTGGCTACTGTCTGCTTGCCGCGCTGCTGTGCGCGTTTTTTGGCGCGCTGGGTTCCGTGGGGATCAATGGTCAGGGGTTTGGCCTGCTGCTGGCCGACTGGTTTGGCGAGCAGTTCTCAACGGGTGTGCTGATCCTGCCTTGTATGCTGACCATGAGCTGGCCGCGTAAACCGCTGAACGTCGAGATGCGCGATTTTATGCCGGTGCTCGCCGTCGGCGTATCGATTGTCGCGTCGGTCGCGATTGGCGGTGCAGGCAGCCTGGCGTTTCCGCTTCCGGCGCTGATCTGGTGTGCGGTGCGTTACTCACTGCCGCTGACATGCCTGGTGACGCTACTGACCGGCGGCCTGGAGATAATCCTTGTCGCCAGCGGGCATATCAATATTTTCGTCAGTTCACCGCTGCAGATCCCGCATATGTTCTCCGCGCGCCTGGGGATTGCCACCATGGCCATTTGCCCGGTCATTGTCTCGGTCAGCGTTGAGGCGATAAACCGCCTGATGCGCCAGGTTTCCCTGCGCGCCGATTTCGATTTCCTGACCCGCGTTTACTCGCGCTCGGGTTTGTATGAGGCGTTAAACCGCGACGCAAAACGCTTTACCGACAAACACATCACCGTGATGTTGCTGGATATTGATTACTTCAAAAGTGTCAATGACAACTATGGTCACGAATGTGGCGATCGGGTGCTGACCGCCTTTGCGCGAAAAGTGCAGCGGGCGCTGGATACGCGCGGTGTGCTCGCCCGCATGGGTGGGGAAGAGTTCGCTGTCGTGGCGATAACACAAGATGCCAGCGACGGTAAACACCTGGCGGAAACGCTACGCGAAACGGTGGCGTTGTACCCGTTCAAATGGCAGCAGCAAACGCTGCATTTAACCGTCAGTATTGGTATCAGCCATGGTAAAGCCGATGCCGGGCAATTAACGGCAATGTTCAACGCGCTCCTGGCGGTGGCGGATGAAAATCTCTACCGCTCGAAAAAACGCGGGCGTAACTGCACAACAGATGCTGAACATAACATGCCGGAAATAGCGGGTAGTGCCATCGGCGGATAATTCCCCGCGCGTGTCGCAGCTGGTGATGATGATAGCGGCAATTAATATCGATAACTTATTAAATTGCTTGCTACTAATTTTTATCGTCAATACTATTATTGCGTATACGTAGCGGAATCATCGCGTTATGAGCGGATCGGATAATTTGAATAAACACGAGCGGATCCCAGGCAGGCGTTTTGCCAGGCGGATGTATCTGATGCGTATTCTGGGAACGCTACTCTGCTTTTTCCCCATTCTTTCCGTCCTTCTTGAACTGCATCGCCCCGTGTGGAGCGTAGTGTTGCTGTGCGCTAATGCCTTTATATGGCCTACCCTCGCGTTTTTGCGCGCGCGCAACGCGCTGATGCCGCTGCAAATTGAACATCAAAATCTGGTCCTTGACGCTGGCGCAGGCGGGTTCTGGATTGCGTTAATGGCGGTCAACCCGCTGCCGTCGGTGGTGATTGCCACCATTTTGCTCTCTGATCGCTTATCGGCGGGCGGGTTTGGGTTGATGCGTAAAGCGGCACTGGCCCTGCTTGCGGCGTTCTTACTTACCTTGCTGGCGCTCGGTTTACCCCTGGAGTTGCAGGTGACACAGCGAACGATGTTCGCCACGTTGCCGCTCATTGGCATTTATATCCTGGCGCTCAGCGCACTCACCGACAGCATTGCCGTCAGGTTGCGAATAAAAAGCCGCGAGCTTGAGCGTATCGCGATGATGGATCCGTTGCTTGATATCGCCAATCGCCGCCTGCTGGAAAAACGGATTCAGTATGAGCTGGAAAAACTGCACGTGACGCCGCGCCACTCCTCGTTGATGTTTATCGATATTGATAACTTTAAAGAGGTGAATGACCGCTTTGGTCATAAAATTGGCGATGCATTATTGGTCACCGTGTCGAAAATTTTGCATATCACCACCCGCACAACGGACACGCCCGCGCGCCTCGGTGGCGATGAGTTTGTGATTTTATTGCCCGATACGCCAGCAGAGGAGGCGTACGCGGTGGCAACCCGGATCATGGATGCGGCTGCGGTAATGACAGTGATGCAGGAGCATGCGTTCAAATGTACGTTGAGCATCGGTATTGCCAGCGCGCTACCGGAAATGCGCAGTGTTACCGACTGGTTAAAAGCCGCAGACGACGCGCTTTATCAGGCTAAACGACTGGGAAAAAACCAGATCTACTCACACTGACAAACGTGCTGAATAAGCTACGCTTTATGCTGTATGCCGTGAAATTAACGTCACTTTTTATCGTGTTGCGCATTAACAGCCTGAGAATGGAAACGGCCCCTTATGAAAATACCTGCTATTCCCGCAGATGAGGAACAACGACTGGCGTCGCTGCGCGACTCCGGGCTTCTGGAAACCGGCGTAACCGAGCGTCTTGACCGGCTTACCCGGCTGGCTAAGCGTATGTTCGATGTCCGTGCGGCGTTGATCACGCTGGTTGATGAAGAGATGCTTTTCTTCAAATCCACGTCGGGTACCGTGCGTGAACCGCTGCCGCGTAAGATCACCTTTTGTGGTCATACCATCTTGCATACCGAACCGTTGATTATTCCGGATACCTACGGCGATGATCGTTTTGCCGACAATCCGCTGGTGACCGGGGAGATGAATATCCGTTTCTATGCCGGGTATCCATTACGTTTGCCGGACGGCGCGGTGGTGGGCGCATTTTGCCTGGTGGATAGCAGCGCGCGGCAGTTCACGGACGCTGAGCAGGACTATCTGAAAGATTTCGCCATGATCGTTGAAGATGAGTTCGCGGTGATGAGCGCAGCCACCACGGACGAACTGACCGGTTTATTTAATCGCCGCGGGTTTGAAAGCCTGGCGAAGTTCGCCATTGTGGGCGCGCGTCGTCGCGCGGAACCGTTAACGCTGGCGTGGATCGATCTCGACAATTTCAAAGAGATCAACGACACCTGGGGACACGCTGAGGGTGACGAAGCGCTGAAAGCGATGGCCACGGTGATGACTGCCAGCCTGCGCGAAGCGGATCTGCGGGTGCGCTATGGCGGCGATGAATTCGCGATCCTCTTTTCCGATACCGATGAGCAGGGCGCATGGATTGCGATGCAGCATCTGGTCGAGCAGGTTGAAGCCTGGAATAAGGGTTCTGGTAAGCCGTGGAAGCTGGCGTTTTCCTGGGGGATCAGCGAGTTTGATCATGATGGTTGTGGTGAACTGAAGCCGTGGATGAAGGCGGCGGATCAACAGATGTATGCCATGAAAGAGCGCAATCATCGCGGCCGCTAAATCATCATAAAAACCTATGTTTGCCGGGCTTGTGTTAAAAAGTTGTAAGGCTGATAGTGGTTGTTTTTAAGGAACAAAAATGACCACTTATCATATCCATTCCCTTGCGGGCGACGCGCTCGCATCACATCTTCATTCCCTTTGTGACGTGCTGGAAAACTGCGTTTCCGGCGGCGCTTCCGTCAGTTTTATGCATCCGCTTTCTCGTGAGAAATCCCTGCAATTCTGGTCTGGTGTCGCCGCAAGTGCCGCGCGCGGGGAACGCATTGTGCTGGTAGCGCAAGATGAGGCTGGTGAGATTGTTGGCACGGTGCAGATGGTGCTGGAGCAACCTGAAAATCAGCCGCATCGTGCCGATGTGTCAAAGTTACTGGTGCATGAAAAAGCCCGCCGTCAGGGGCTGGCGCGCCGTCTGATGGATGCGCTGGAAAGTGAGGCGCTGGCGCACGGTAAAACCGTACTGGTACTGGATACCTCCACCGGCAGCGGAGCGGAACATTTTTATCTGCAATGCGGCTGGCAGCGGGTGGGTGAGATCCCGCGCTTTGCGCTGATGCCGGACGGAAATGTGACGGCGACGACAATTTTTTACAAGCTCTTATAATTCCCGCCAATAAGCGATCCCATTTTGATCAAAACAGGGTTTCATGGTCTAAAAGTCTGGTAAGTTATTACACCAATCTTCCCAGGTTGTATGACTAATCAAAAAAGGAACCCACTGTGAACACATTAAACCGTCGCAACTTTCCCGGCGCTGAATACCCTGAACGTATTATTCAGTTCGGCGAAGGGAATTTTTTGCGCGCTTTTGTCGACTGGCAAATCGATCTGCTGAATGAGCACACCGACCTGAACGCCGGTGTGGTCGTTGTTCGCCCGATTCAAAGTGATTTCCCGCCGTCCCTGAGCACTCAGGATGGCCTGTATACCACGATTATTCGCGGTCTGAACGAGCAGGGTGAAGCGGTGAGCGACGCGCGCTTGATCCGCTCGGTGAACCGTGAAATCAGCGTCTATTCCCAGTACGACGAGTTCCTGAAACTTGCTCATAATCCGGATATCCGCTTTGTTTTTTCAAACACCACTGAAGCGGGCATCAGCTACCACGCGGGCGATAAATTTGACGATGCTCCGGCCGTTAGCTACCCGGCAAAACTGACGCGCCTGCTGTTCGAACGTTTCACGCACTTCGCTGGCGCGGCGGATAAAGGCTGGGTGATTATTCCGTGTGAACTGATTGACTACAACGGCGACGCGCTGCGTGAGCTGGTGCTGCGTTATGCGCAGGAGTGGTCGCTGGGTGCCGAATTTACCCAGTGGCTGGATAACGCCAACACTTTCTGTTCCTCGCTGGTTGACCGGATCGTTACTGGTTACCCGCGTGATGAAGTGGCGAAACTGGAAGCGGAACTGGGCTACCAGGATTCGTTCCTTGATACCGCTGAGCATTTCTATCTGTTTGTCATTCAGGGGCCGAAATCGCTGGCGTCTGAGCTGCGTCTGGATAAATTCCCGCTTAACGTGCTGATTGTTGACGACATTAAACCGTACAAAGAGCGTAAAGTGGCGATCCTCAACGGCGCGCATACTGCGCTGGTGCCGGTGGCGTATCAGGCGGGCCTGGATACCGTGGGCGAGGCGATGAACGACAGTGAAATCTGCGCGTTTGTGGAAAAAGCGATTTACGAAGAGATTATTCCGGTGCTGGATCTGCCGCGCGATGAGCTGGAATCCTTCGCCAGTGCGGTGACCGGGCGTTTCCGTAACCCGTACATCAAGCACCAGTTGCTGTCGATTGCCCTGAACGGCATGACCAAATTCCGCACCCGTATTCTGCCGCAATTGTTGGCAGGGCAAAAAGCCCACGGCAAACTGCCTGCGCGCCTGACCTTCGCGCTGGCGGCATTGATTGCGTTTTATCGCGGTGAGCGTAACGGGCAGGCGTACCCGGTGCAGGATGACGCGCACTGGATCGAACGCTACCAGCAGCTGTGGAGCCAGCACGGCGATCGCCAGATCAGTACCAGCGAACTGGTAAAAGCGGTGCTCTCCGTAAGCGATCACTGGGAACAGGATCTGAGTAAAGTTGCGGGTCTGGTGGAGCAGGTTTCGCTGGATCTGGACGCTATTCTGCTGCGTGGCATGCGCGATGCGGTTAAACCGCTGTGCTAATCGCACAATATTAAGTGAATATCCAACCCGGCTCCGGCCGGGTTTTTCTTTTTTACCGAATTTACCGAATGGCTGGTGAGGAGCTCGTTGAGCGACAAGAAGAGTAACAACGCGGGAAAACGGTGCTTATCCTTCATTAGTTACAACATACTTTTAAATAGTTGTATAACAGGTTTCAGCAACTTCTGCGCCACCAGTCGTCGAACAGGGCGATTTTTTGTCACAATTTATTATCAAACTTGCAACCGTGATTGCGATCACGTTTAATACTGCCGCTCTCCCTTAGGCACACAATTCAAGATGATCGTTCGACCTCAACAACACTGGCTTCCTCGTCTTTTCGTCTGGCACGGTTCCGTACTGCCAAAAATCACGTCGCGTTTGCTGATGAATTTCCTGCTCTCCATCGCTGTGATCGGCGTGCTCCCGTGGTACACCTCGCTCGGTATCAAGCTAACCGTCGCACCGTTCAGCATTCTCGGTGTCGCTATCGCTATCTTTTTAGGTTTTCGTAACAATGCCTGTTTTGCCCGCTACAGCGAAGCAAGGGTGTTGTGGGGACAGTTGATGATCGCCTCGCGCTCTCTGTTGCGTGAAGTGAAAACCACGCTGCCAGAAGATGAGGGATTACGGCACTTTATCCAGTTGCAAATCGCCTTCGCGCACTCGCTGCGCATGACGTTGCGCCGCAAGCCGCAGGGGGAGGTGCTGGCGAAATACCTGGACCAAAACGCGCTGCATCACGTGTTGAATGCCCATTCTCCGGCCAACCGCATTTTGCTGTTAATGGGCGAATGGTTAGGTGAACGCCGGGCGAAGGGGGCGCTGTCGGATGTATTATTCAGCAGCATCAACCAGCGACTGCATGATATGTCCGCCGTGCTTTCTGGTTGTGAGCGCATTTTTACTACGCCGCTCCCGTTTGCCTATTCGCTGATCCTGCATCGCACCGTGTACCTGTTTTGCATCATGCTGCCGTTCGCGCTGGTGGTGGATTTGCACTTTATGACCCCGTTTATCTCGGTGCTGATTTCCTACACCTTTATCTCGCTGGATACGCTGGCCGAAGAGCTGGAAGACCCGTTTGGCGAAGAGGATAACGACCTGCCGCTGGACGCTATCAGCAACGCCATCGAGATTGATTTACTGCAAATGGTGGATGCTGATGAGCTTCCGCACAAAATGACACCAGGCAAAAATTATCAATTAACCTAAACTTTGCTCTGGAGAGTTATTAATCCTTACGATTTTTTCAGTCTGATAGCGAAACCCACAACAGAGAGGGACGTGCGATGGAAAAGTCCGACAGAACTATCTCATTAGCGTTGACCCTGCTGGTCAGCTTCTCGCTTATCGCCACGGCGTGGGATCTCTCCTTCGTCAGTAGCTTGCCATAACCTCTTTGGCCGCCAGCAGCGCCCGCGTTTCCTCAGCCGGGCGCTGCAATAGCGCCAGCGCTTCTTCCGCTGAGCGCACATTGGTATAACCGATAATCACGCCGTAGCGTTTGGCGGACGAGTTATACCAGCGAGAGAGCGGACTCACCTGCAACTGATGCTGCTGCCAGAGGTTCGCCAGCGCGATATCCTGCGTGCTGGTGCGTAAAAACGCCGTGATATGCATCCCGCCATCGCTCACTTCCACGGTAAACAGCCCAGGGTAAATATGCTCCAGCGCGTCCAGCACATATTTTCTGCGTTGCGAATAGAGCGTGCGCATCTTTTTTAAATGCTTATAGAAATGGCCTTCGCCTAGAAACGCCGCGAGGATTTTTTGCGTCAGCACCGGCTGGCCGCTTTCGGTAAGTTCCGCCGTTTCACGGAACGCGGCAAGCGTCGCGCGCGGCATCACAATGTAACTAATGCGCAGCGCAGGCATCACCGTCTTGCTGAAAGTGCCCATATAGATAACCCGATCATCACTATCAAGGCTTTTCAACGCCGGCAGCACTTTGCGGGTGTAGTGAAACTCACCGTCGTAATCATCTTCGATGATCCAGCTGTTATGCTGGCTGGCCCAGGCCAGTAGCTGTTGCTTGCGCGGCAGCGAAAGGGTCACCGCCAGCGGGCTATGATGTGACGGTGTCACAAAAATCAGCTGCGCATCACGGTGATATTGCTGCAGATAGTCGACATTCAGGCCCTGGCTGTCCACCGGGACAAAGTGCAGATTATTGGCAGCGCGTTTCAGCGCCTGGCTGCCAAAATAGTAACCGGGATCTTCAAACAGCACTTTATCGCGTGCGGTGGTAAGCGCATTGAGGATCAGCCGCAGGTTGTTGCTATACCCGCTGGTAATGAAAATCTGGTCCGCCGTGCAGGATAAGCCGCGCGACACATTCACATAATGGGCAATCGCTTCGCGCAGCGGCGTGTAACCCAGTAGCGGCGGGTTGGTCATTTCCATCGGCGACATCGAACGCACCGCTTTGCCGCACAACAGCAGCCACTTTTTGTAGGGGAAGGCATCCAGCGACGGAATGCCGGGGCGCAAAAAACCGGGGCGATCGCGCAGCACATCCGCAATGCCTGGTGGCGCGTCTGCTGCCTGCGGCGCAATGGGCGACGTGGGCGGTTCGCTCAGCACCAAATCCGGATTGACCCGCGTACCGCGCGCGCCCTGGCTTACCAGGTAGCCTTCACCGATCAGAATCGCCCACGCTGTTTCCACGGTTTTGCGCGCGACACCCAATTCGCTGGCCAGTACGCGCACCGAAGGCACCTTATCACCCGGTTTCAGCAACCCGCTGGCAATGCTGTGTCGATACTGCTCGTAAATGGCTTTATAACCCGGCTTCATGTCCTACCTCTATTTACGGTTTTTGCATCTTTTTACTATGGCATAAAGGCGTACTATAGCCGCTGTTGAATCCATAAACGAGGCTAAAGACGATGAGCAATCGCGTAAATCTGTTCCAGACTGTTCCGGCATTAATCAAAACCCTCGGCGATGCCAGCCAGGCGTCGCACGCCAGCAGTCTGGATATTGGCATTAAAAACCTGGTTGATATCCGCGCCTCGCAGCTTAATGGCTGCGCATTCTGCCTGGATATGCATGTGAAGCAGGCGAAACTGCACGGTGAGCGTGAACTGCGCATCTACCACGTCGCTATCTGGCGTGAATCGCCACTGTTTACCGCTAAAGAGAAAGCCGCGCTGGCGCTGTGTGAAGCGCTGACCAAACTCGACGCGCATGGCGTGCCTGATGAGCTGTACCGCGAAGCGCGGGAGCATTTCAGTGAAGTGGAGCTTTCCGAACTGGCGTTTTCCATTGCCATTATCAACAGCTGGAACCGCCTGATGGTGCTGTCGCAAACGTTGCCGGGCGCGCTGGATAAAGCCTACGGGCTCGATCGCGCACACCTTGAGTAATTAACGCGCCTCCCGGATAAAGGCAATAAATGCCTGTAACCCCACAGGGATGTGGCGGTGTCCGGGATAGTACAAACACAGCCCTTTAAAGGGCTGTGTCCACTCATCCAGCACGCTAACCAGCGTTCCGTTACGCAACTCTTCTTCAATGTAAAACCCCGGCAGAAAGCCCACGCCCAGGCCCGCGCGCACGGCGGCAATCGAAGTAAACAGATCGGTGGTCGACAGCCGCGCCGGAACGGCAACCGTCATGCGCTCGCCGTGGTGCGACAACTCCCAGCGGTAATTCCCGCCACTGGACATGCGCATGCAAATGCCCTGGTGCTGGCGTAAATCGTCCGGCGTTTGCGGCGTGCCGTGCGCGGCAAACCACTCAGGTGTTGCCACCACGCGCATACGGATATCCGGCGTGAGCGGCACGGCAATCATATCCTGTGGGATAGACTCCGCCAGGCGGATCCCGGCATCGTAACCGTCAGCCACAATGTCGATCATCTTCGCTTCAGAGGCGACTTCCATGCGCATCTGCGGGTAACGCGCCAGAAAACGCACCAGCAGATCATCCAAGAACAGTTGCCCGACGGCTTGCGGGACATTCAGGCGCAACGTGCCGGAAGGTTCATCCGCCACGCTGTGGATCTCTTCATGCGCGTGCTGGATTTCGCGCAGTGCCGGGCCAATACGCGCAACAAACCGCTGCCCGGCTTCGGTCAGCGCCACGCTGCGGGTGGTGCGGTGAAACAAGCGAATCGCCAGGCGGCTCTCCAGCCCGGCAATGGCGTTACTCACCGCCGTCGGCGACATTCCCAGCTCCTGTGCGGCGGCGCGAAAACTGCCCCGGCGCATCACCGCCATCACCACTTCCAGCTCAATCAAACCTGAACGATGCATAGATTATCCCGAATTTCGCAACAACCTTTGCAGCATAGCGTGGATTATCAGCGCGATAAAGGCGTGCCACACTGGCTTCACTGTGAAGAGGAGGTGGTTATGCAGGCAATTGAACAGATCTCAATCAATGGCGAATGGGTCACACCGCAAGGTACAGAACGTTTCGACCTGTTTAACCCGGCAACCGGAGACGTCATCGGCCAGGTGCGGCTCGCCAGTGAAGCCGACGCGCTTAACGCCATTGCGGCGGCAAAGGCGGCGTTTCCCGGCTGGTCGCAAACCAGCCGCGATGAGCGCATTGCCGCTCTGATACGGATGCGCGATGCGCTGGAAGCCTGCCAGCCCGCGCTGTTGCAGGCGATTGTCGAAGAGTATGGTGCACCGGCGTCGCGCGCTAACTGGATGGCGCGTTATCCGGTTTCAGTCATTGAAGAGGCGATCAACGCGCTGAAAGCGTTTGAGTTCGAATCTGTGGTGGGTCAGGCGCGTGTTGTGATGACACCGCTCGGTGTCGCCGGGTTGATCACGCCGTGGAACAGCGATGCCGGGTTTATCTGCGGCAAACTGGCGGCGGCGCTCGCTGCGGGCTGCACGGCGGTGGTGAAACCGAGCGAAATGAGTGCACTGCAAACCCACATCGTCACACAGGCTCTGCACGAGGCGCAGCTGCCGCCAGGCGTTTTCAATATTGTTACCGGACGCGGCGATGTGGTTGGTGAGGTGCTAAGTCGTCATCCGGACGTGGCGAAAATCTCGTTTACCGGCTCGACGGCAACGGGCAAAGCCATTTTGCGTAACGCGGCAGAGACCTTTAAACGCGTCACGCTGGAACTGGGCGGCAAGTCGCCGACCCTTATTCTGGAGGATGCCGATTTAGCCGACGCGGTGCCGCTGGCGATTCAGGCCGGGTTTATGAACAGCGGCCAGGCCTGTATCGCGGGAACGCGCATTCTGGTGCCTGCATCGCGCAAAACCGAGTGCGAAGCGGCGCTGGCGCAGGCGGTCGCGGCGGTGAAATCGGGCGATCCGCGCGATCCCGCCACGGAAGTCGGCCCGATGGTCAGCGAAAAACAGTGGCAACGCGTGCAGTCCTATATTCGTCTTGGTCAGCAGGAAGGTGCGCGCCTGTTAGCGGGTGGAGAAGGGCGCGCAGCCGGATGCGAGCGCGGCTGGTCGGTACGGCCGACCCTGTTTAGCGAGGTCAAAAACACCATGCGTATTGCGCGGGAGGAGATTTTTGGCCCGGTGTTATCGGTGATCGCTTATCGGGACGAGGCCGAGGCGATCGCTATTGCCAACGACACCGATTATGGTTTAAGCGCGCTGGTGTTGGGGGGCGATCCTGAACGCGCACGCCGTGTTGCCGGGCAAATCACCGCCGGGCGGGTGCTGGTCAATACGCTGGCGCACGAGGCTTCCGCGCCATTTGGCGGGTTTAAACATTCGGGAATCGGTCGTGAAATGGGGCGCTGGGGACTGGCGGCCTTTATGGAGCCGAAAAGCATCGTCATGTAGCAGGAAAACGCCGTGCCGCCCGCAGCGAGTGGCACGGCGTGCGATTACCGCGCCAGCTGGAAGAAGCGCACGGAGTCGCGCAGCATCTCGCTCTGTTCGGTCATCGACTGTGCGGCAACCGCCGCTTGTTCCACCAGCGTGGCGTTCTGCTGGGTCACCTGGTCCATCTGATCGATAGCGACGCTAATCTCTTTGATCCCCTGATGTTGCTCGGTAGAAGCGGCGGAAATCTCAGCCACAATATCCGTTACTTTGTTTACGGAGGTCACAATCTCTTCCATCGCGCGGCTGGCAGTATCGGCGTAGCGGGAACCGTCGGTTATTTTCTCTACGGTGCCTTCAATCAGCTGTTTGATCTCTTTCGCCGCTTCGGCACTTTTCTGCGCCAGGTTACGCACTTCACCGGCCACCACGGCAAAACCTTTACCCTGTTCACCGGCACGCGCAGCTTCAACGGCAGCGTTCAGCGCCAGGATATTGGTCTGGAAGGCGATGCCTTCAATCACCGAAATGATGTCGACAATTTTTTGCGAGCTATCAGAAATTTCATGCATGCGTTTCAACATGTCATGCACCTCTTTACCGCCTTTCACCGCCGTTTGTGATGTCTGACGCGCCAGGTCGCTCGCTTTGCGGGCGTTTTCCGCGTTACTCTTCACGTTTTCCGTAATTTGCTGCATGTTCGACGACGTTTGTACCAGAGAGGCCGCTTGTTCTTCGGTACGCTGTGACAAATCGTTGTTGCCTTCGGCAATTTCCCCTGCGGCGTGGGAAATCGATTCGCTGCCGTCAATAATACCGGTGATGATTTCCGCCAGTTTATTGTTCATTAAATGGATGGTCGCCAGCAGGCTTTCGCTGTCGCCATCGCGCAGCGCAACCTGGGTGCCCAGCTTACCGTCAGCGACCGCCTTCATAATCGACATTGCGTAGGCTGGTTCACCACCGAGCTGGCGTGAGAGATTACGCGAGATAAACAGCGCAATCACCCCAGTGGCAATCAGCGCCAGCAGCAGCAAGCCGCTCAGCAGATAGAGCGCCTGGCGGTAACCTGCCTGAGAATCCTCCCCGGCTTTATCACCAATCGCGACTTCCATATCCACCAGCGTCGCCAGATCTTTCATCAACTGGGTACGATATTTTGCGGATACCGCGCCGCTGATTTTGGCCGCTTCGGCAGCATCGCCGCGATTCATGGCGTCGATCACTTTGGCGTTAACGTCGACAAAGTTTTTAAAGTTATCCACCACAGTCGCGAACAGGGCGCGCATCTCTTGCGGCTCATTGGCCGAAATTTTTGCGTACTGCTGCTGAGCATTAAGGAACGTGGCCTGGTTTTGCAGCAGTTCGCCGCGATGTTGATCCAGCGACGCAGGCGTGGTGGAGGCAATATACTGCACCTGTTGCAGGCGCATTTCAGCTAAGACGCCTCGCATTTCAAGGGTATAGCGAACGCCTGGCATTCTGCTTTCGCGGAACTGATCAATATTTTTATTGGTGCTGTTAAGTTGATAAATAGAAACAACGCCCAGCAACAACATCATCACGATCAGGATGGAGAAGCCGATGAGCAATTTGGTTAATACGGTGGCCTGCGCTATTTTTTTCATAATCCACAACTATGTAAAGAAAGGTAATATTAATAACGGCAATATTTTAGGAAAGATTGATCTATTTATCTGATCTCAATCACATATTGTTATGATTTTTGTGCAATAGCACACATCGGATTTTTAATTTGAATTAAGGGAAGGCGGGTTGTTAAAAAAGTGGGTGAATAATACTTCAGTAAAGTGAAATATTGTTTCAAGCGGTATCTTTGTGCTGGGGTTTATTTTCTGCGCACTGTGTTCAGTGCGCAGAAAAATTAATGGGAAATAGTAATCGGCAGTTCATCTGCCCATTTTGCTGCCTGGTTCATCAGCTCTGAAATCGCCGAATTAGGTAAGCCAATTTCATGTGCCACATCGCTGGCTTCATCCCACATCCGCTGCTCGTACAGGCGCGCCAGCTGCACGTAGGGATAGAGTTCGCCGCTGTTGGCTTCAAGCGCTCTGGCCACCTCCGGCGAGACAGCGATTTGCGCCATCAGCTCCTCCAGCGGCAACCCAAGGATCACATCCAGCAGCGAGAAGAGGCCCACCATAAAGGCGTCGTTAGCGATGTTATTGGTCGAGGTACGCGCCGCCACCAGTTCGCAGAACTTGGCGCGGATCAGGCTCAGGTAATAGATTTCGGTGTTGGTGACATCCTCAAAGGAGGTCAGACAGGCGACCAGGACAAAGCGGCGCATTTCACCGATGCCAAGGTAGACCACGATATCGCGCAGGGATTGATTGCGAAAACCGCTAATGCCGCGCGTGTTATATAAAATGTTTTGCGCATAACGCATAATTTTAAAAGAGAGTGACACATCGCGTTTCAGCAAATCTTCTATTTTGTTTAAATTGGGTGATTCAACGTTAACTTCCTGCATCAGTTTCAGGGCAAACGCACGATTTTGCGCCAGTTTATTTCTCCGGGTGACGACAGGTTTGCTGAAAAAATAGCCCTGAAAAAGATGAAAACCCAATTTTTTAAAGGTCTCAAACTCTTCGTAAGTTTCCACTTTCTCAGCCAGAAAAACCGCATGGCGCAATAATTCCCGATTGGCGAGGATATAGTCGCTAATTTTTTCGCGCGGGCTTCGCCTTATGTCAAATTTAATCACATTGACATAGGGCATAAAGGCTTCCCACTGGTTTCCGGGTTCGAAATCATCCAGCGCAATGCGAAATCCCAGCGTGTGCATCCGTTTAACGGTTTCCAGCAGTTTGATATCCGGCTCGGCGTTTTCCAGAATTTCAATCACCACGCGGTTTATTGGCAGTGTTTCCGCGAGGCCTTCCACCAGCAGCTGGTAGGGAAAATTGACGTAAACCGTACTGTTGTCGCTCTTACGGCCCACCGGCGCACTGAGGAACTGCTCTTCGATTAACTGCGTGGTGGCCTGTTCCGCAGACATATCGGGGAAGCGGTTATCCATGCTGTTCCGAAAGAGGAGTTCGTAACCGACGGTGTTCAATTGCTTATCAAAAATCGCCTGTCTGGCCACAAAAGAATACATTCGCCACCTCGCACACCGTGTACTTTTGTATAAGTTTTCCAAATATATAAGCAACATTAACACCCTGGCTACCGGAACCGTGTGACTGCGGCATAATATTTGACTTTTATGGTGAAAGAATAGGACAGCAAAGCGGGACGTGTACAGGCGGCGCGGGTTTTGGCGCGGTGTTAAAGCCTGATTACCGCAACATCAGGCTGGTTACGTTACGAGGGTTCAAAACAGAGCGGGCGCTCGCAGCAGGCATCACAACTCGGTGAGCGGCAAACCACTTCACCTTCGCTATGCAGACAACGCTGGCGGTAGAAAAACTTTTTCCAGCGCATATTGTTGCTGTTCATCTCAACAAGCGGGGCGAAGCAATCGCTCATCAGCTCTCGTAGCTCCGCGCGCGAGCTGAGCCCCAGATCCTGCCACAGGTGATTAAAAGCCAGTGAGACACTGGCAATAATGTGCTGCATCGGTGCGGCATCGGCCGACATATGGCACGCCAGCCACTGTGCCAGTTCCGCGCGCTCTGCACTGCGCGTGGCGTTAAGTTCGCTCATCAGCTTTTGCCGCAGACGGCAGTCCGCAGGCATTTCTGGCGCAGGCGGGGCGAAACGCGCCTGCAAGTTTTCCCAGTCGCTCACGCTTAAGCCCATTCTTTCCGGGTAGCAACCTTCACCGTGCAGGTAAAGCCATAACAAGCGCCGTAACCAGTCATCAACGGGCATCATGCCACCCCCTTGTTTTGCCCCTTTGTCGGCACCGTTTGCCACCAGCGTAACAGCGAGGAAGCGACCGGTTGCCAGGCATCATCGACGCAGGGCTGAATACCGCGCGATTGCAATTTTTGCCACGGTTCGTAGCCGATACGGGCGCAGAAAACCGCTTTCACATCGGCCAGCAAGTCGAGCACGGCGTCCATTCGCGCATCGCTTTCCTGCGGCTCACAACTCTCCGTACCCTGGCAATATTTCGGTGTGAATCGCTCGTTGACCAACACCGCGCCCGCAGCCGATAAACTGTAAATACGAAAGCGATCCGCATGGCCAAAATGGCAGTCGATCAGCTCGCCATGCGTCGACGCCACCGCCACCAGACAGGCTTCCGCGTCATCGGATTCGCCTTTAGTGACGAGACTGGCGTGAAGCTGCGCGCGGCGAAACAGCGTCGGCAACCACGGCTGCGGGGCGGATTCTACGGGTACCAGGGCAAATTGCTGGCTGCGATCTTCGCCGAGCATGCCAATCGCATCCGCGCGGCACTGTTGGCAGTGCGTCATTTGCGGCATCACTTCGCCACAGCTTTCGCGCACGCGCGCGACCATCTCTGCATCGGGTTCCGCCTGGCCGTTAAGACCAAAAACCGTGCCGTGCTCCGGGCGGGCTATCAGCGGCATAATGTTATGAATAAACGCGCCAGCCCCGCGCAGTTCGCGGCTGACATCGGCCAGCGCGAAATCGTTAATGCCGGGGATCAGCACCGAGTTGATTTTCACCAGCACGCCTTGTGCCGTCAGGCGACGAACGCCCTCCAGTTGGCGGGCTATTAATATTTCACCCGCTTCGCGTCCGCAGTACCGTTCACCTTCCAGCCACAGCCAGGCGTAGATCCGCGCGGCAATCTCCGCATCGAGCGTATTGATGGTCACCGTGACGTGATCGACACCGAGGCTGACCAGCCGATCAACGGCGTCAGGCAGCATCAATCCGTTGGTGGAGAGGCACAATTTCATATCCGGCAGTTGTTCACGCACCATCTCAAGCGTGGTGAAAGTGCGTGCGATATTCGCCAGCGGATCGCCAGGCCCGGCGATGCCCACCACCGAAAGTTGCGGGATAGCCGTCGCAACCTGCCGTACTTTCGCCACCGCCTGTTCGGGGGTTAACAGCGAAGAGGAGACGCCAGGCCGGGATTCGTTGCTGCAATCGAATTTGCGATTGCAGTAGTTACATTGCAGGTTACAGGCGGGCGCTACCGGTAAATGCATACGCGCAAAACGGTGATGACCGCTTTTTGAGTAGCACGGGTGCAGCGCCACTTTACCGGCGATGGCAGCAGAAAGCGGCTCAGACGGCGTTGACTGACACCGTGAACCGCCTGCGGTGGATGAACAGGACATCATGGAAAGTACCTCCGTTTACGGAATTATCCCTGGTGGTTGCAAATCCTGTTCCTAATCCAACGCATTGAAAAACAGTGGTATTTATTTTGAGAGGTTGTCGGTTTTGTGGCATTTGGCTGACAATGTACCGAATGCCACAACCGCCGTTATAGCCTTGGCAGGGTGATATCCATGGTCTGAATACGATAAGCGACCTGGCGCGGCGTCATCCCCAGCAAGCGGGCGGCTTTGGCTTGTACCCATCCCGCTTTTTCCAGCGCGGCAATCAGCCGCTGGCGCTCGTCAAGGGTGTTATCGAGCCAGTTATCGTCGTGCGTGACGCTGATAACCGGCGGTTTGGCTGGCTGGTCGCGATGATTAAATAAAATCACGTCCCGATCGATCAGACCGTTTTCCGACATCACCGCAGAGCGCTCAAGGCAGTTTTCCAGTTCGCGCACATTGCCGGGCCAGCTGTAGCTCATCAGCAGGCGGATAGCGCCCTCGCTAATGCGCAGCGTGCGGTTCTGGTTGTGGGCGATTTTACGCACCAGAAAATGTGCCAGTTCGGCGATGTCTTCCTGGCGTTCGCGCAGCGGCGGCAGGGCGATGGGCATCACATTCAGGCGGTAATAGAGATCTTCGCGAAAGTGTCCCAGGCGTACTTCATCTTCAAGGTTGCGGTTCGTCGCGGCAATGATGCGCACATTCACTTGCAATGTCTCGTCACCGCCGACGCGTTCCATTTCGCCCTCCTGCAAAATACGCAGCAGCTTAGCCTGAAACGAGGCGCTGCTTTCCCCAATTTCGTCAAGAAACAGCGTGCCGCCATCGGCCAGCTCAAAACGGCCTTTACGCTGGCGTACCGCGCCGGTAAAGGCGCCTTTTTCATGACCAAATAATTCGCTTTCAAGCAATGTGTCCGGCAGCGCCGCACAGTTGAATTTCACAAATGGCGCACCGGCGCGCGGCGAATTGTGGTGGATGGCGTTGGCAATCAGTTCCTTGCCGGTGCCGCTCTCGCCGCGCACCAGAACGGTGGTATCCCAGCGCGAAACCTGACGGATAATCTCCATGGTCTGGCGCATCGCCGGGCTGTTGCCGACCATATTTTCGAAGCCGAACGCGCGTGAAGCACTGCACGATTTCGGGCTGGCGGTTGGCGTGATGGCAGCGCGTGGGGAAGGGCGTGCAGCCGGCGGTGTCATCAAACGCACGGTCTGCGCCACCAGATTCGCGACCGTTTCCAGAAAGCGGGTGCAGGCGGGTAACCGCTCTTCGTAACGCGCCATCGGTTGCGCCGTCAGCACGCCAAAAGTCTGCGCATCCGGCCCTATCAGCGGCACGGCGATAAACGGCAGGTTGTAATCATACAGTCCCAGGCGGTCAAGAAAGCGCTGATCGTCAGCCACTCGCGCCAGCACTAACGATTGCCCCTGCGAAAGCACCGTCCCGACCAGCCCTTCGCCCGGACGGTAGCGGATTTGCGAGCTGCCAGGGATCAACTGCTGATCGGCTTCCTGCAACGCTTCAATAGTCAAAATCGCCTGCTGGCTGTCGTACAGACAGATCATGCCGTGCTGCAAAAAGGCGTCATTGTGCAATACGCACAGCACCTGCTGGAGTGTCTGTTCAACCTCGGTCGCCCGGCTAAGAACCACGCTTATCCGCTGCATCGCGGTGAACTGCTGGGATAAATCGAAGCGCCAGACGGTATTACCCGACTCGGTTCGCTGGGTCATTTTGAACCTCCGGTCAGTGAATGAAATAGCGGGAATCGTAGGGTCAGGCAGCTTCCCCCTTCGGGGCGTGAAGTGAGTTCTATCGCGCCGTTGTGATGCGCTACCAGCGTCTGGATCAGCCGCAACTCCATACCTTTTCCCGGTGCGTTAAGCGCATCCGGCGAATGGGTATGGCGCAGCGGAATCAACGGCACATTGTCAGTGATATACAACGAGAGCCAGCCCGCTTCTTCCCGGGCGTAAATCTGCGTTTGGGCGGTGAAATCACGCAGCCCGGCGGCAATATCCAGCGTGCGATCGAGCCACAGACTCAGGCAGGCCAGCAGTTGGGTTCGCTGACCAAATCCCACCAGATGCGTCGAATCCAGCGTGACCTGCAAATTTTTACCCTGCTCGTAGCGGGTGTGATAAAGCGCGCGCAAGTCGTCAAAAAAGGGTTGCAGCGGCCAGACGGCGGCACTTTCCAGCTCCAGCGACGGGCGGCACCGTTTCAGGCGCGCCATCGCTTCTTCACCTTCGCGCCACGCGGCGTCCAGCGCTACGTTGCTGTTATCACTGCCGTTTAAACGCCGCGCCGCCGCCAGCATATTGATGGGGCAGTTAAGCTGGATCAGTGCGGCGTCAAGCGCTTCGCGGATCGCCGCCAGCAGTTTGCCGCTGGTCATCTGCTGTTTAAGGCGGTCAAGCCGTCCTTGCTCTTGCTGCTGGCGCTGCTGGGTGTCGTCGGTGATGACTACCAGCGTGCGCGTCAAGGTATTATCAATAAAGTAGCGACTGGCTTCTTCGCTGACGCCTGGCAGCGCCCAGCAGGTGACCGACAACCAGCGCACCGCGCCGCGCAGCACCACCGGTAAGACCTGGCCGTTTGCCAGCTCCGCTTTACGGGCTGAAAAATGGAGTTCGCTCAGTAGCTCTTTTCCGCCGCAATCAGCACAGAAGGTTTTATAGGCGAGGTTATCCATAACCACACGATCGCGTTCATCGACCACGACCACCGCCGCCGGAATGTTATTCAGCACCGCTTCGGTCAGCGCCATGTGATTACGCAACCGCTGCTCCAGCGCATAACCGGTGCTGATATCGCGCTGCATGGCCAGGTAGTGTTCCAGTTCGCCAAACGGGTTAATCACCGGGGTGATATCGATCTCAACCAGAAAAAGGCTGCCGTCACGGTGGCGGTTGA
Source organism: Kosakonia pseudosacchari (assembly GCF_900184035.1). Taxonomy (GTDB): domain Bacteria; phylum Pseudomonadota; class Gammaproteobacteria; order Enterobacterales; family Enterobacteriaceae; genus Kosakonia; species Kosakonia pseudosacchari. The sequence goes on along the minus strand of NZ_FXWP01000009.1, from coordinate 379,399 downwards.
TCAATTGCCCGCGCCATGGTCGACGTTGTAACAGGGTGTGCCACATATCCTGGTAGATTTCCCGTGGGGTCTGCTGACTGGCAAGCAGGCGGGGATTTTGCTGCAACAACTCCTCAAGCTCATAGCCGGTCTGGCGGCAGAATGCCGGGTTGGCATAGACAATACGTGCGTCGGCATCGGTCAGTGAAATAGCGACGGGGGCTTCTTCAACGATGGTAAAAAACAGCCCGGGATGTTGTTGCGAAAGCGCACCGGCGATGGCCTCGGGCGCGCTGGCATCCATCATCATATTCAGGGTCATCGCACACTCCTGCGGTCGGTTAGTCGTGTCGTAGTTCTGACAATTTGTGCCACCTGGCGACGTTCGCCCGGACACCATGTCAGGCACTTATAACCATGCAAAGAGTGCACCTTTTGGTCGATAACCCGACAAAACCTTGATCCAGATCGGTATTCAGCGCCTTATCAGCGTCAAAGCCGCGCCAGACGGGCATCAGCGAGGTGAAATGCCGCGAAAAAAAGCGCCAGGCTGGTGCATTAATACCCATTCTGGTGCAGCTTTTGCCCGTGAGCAAAACTGGCACACTCTTCGCAATATCTGACATGTTCACCGCATTTTCCCCGCGGGATCTCTTTTTCAACAGGAGCGTGTGTTATGGCAAATATTGGTATTTTTTTCGGCACCGACACCGGCAAGACCCGCAAAATCGCCAAACAGATCCACCAAAAACTGGGCGAGCTGGCGGATGCGCCGGTCAATATCAACCGGACCGATGTCGACACTTTTCTCTCTTATCCGGTGCTGGTATTAGGCACCCCGACGCTGGGCGACGGGCAACTGCCGGGGCTGGCTGCCGGTTGCGAGGATGAGTCCTGGAGTGAGTTTGTCACCCAACTGCCGGGCGATAGCCTGCGTGGTAAAACGGTGGCGCTGTTTGGTCTGGGCGATCAGGTGGGTTACCCGGATAATTTCGCCAGCGGTCTGCGCCCGCTCTACGACACGCTGAAAAGCTGCGGGGCGCAAATGGTCGGTCACTGGCCCAATGAGGGGTATACCTTTGGTTCATCGTCCGCGCTTGAGGCGGAGAACTTTATTGGCCTGGTACTGGATCAGGATAACCAGTACGACCTGACCGATGAACGCATCGAGGCGTGGCTGGAGACGCTGAAACCGCTGATCCTCTAATGCCTGAAGCCCGGCCGAGCAACGATCACCGGGCTTTTCAGCGTGCCTGTAATAACGACGCAAGCCACTGGCGTTGCCACTGCTGTTGCGACTGACGGCGCAAATACTCCCGCGCTTTCGCCAGCGCGTCTGCCTTCGCCATCAGTGCCGGTTGGCGGATCTGTTCACACCACAACAAATGCCAGCCCAGCGCCGTTTCGACAGGCTGGCTGACCTCGTCCGTTTGCAGCGCAAACAGCGCGTTTTCCAGTTCAGCAAACAGCAGACCACGACTTACCCAGCCCAGACGCCCACCTTCCAGCGCGCTGGGGCAGTGCGAATGGCGCGTTGCCAGCCGGGAAAACGCAGCGCGATTGTCATAGATTTGCTGATAAAAACGGGTGATCTGGTTTCTTATCCCGACGCTATTTTGCTCTGCGGTCAGCAGCAGGTGCGAGGTTAAGCGTTGTTCCGGGCGCATAAATTGTGCCTGATGTTGCTGATACCAGCGCAGCACGCTCGCGTCGTCCGGGACGGGGGCTTTGCTGGCAACCTCGGCAAACTGCGTTTCCAGACGGGCGTGATGCGCAATCACCGCATGGCGTTCGGCAGGGGAAAACGGGCTTTCATCAAGCTGTGCGGCCAGCGATGTGGCCACGGCATGATGCAGATCGTCAGGAATGGTTGCGTCGCGCGTCATCGCCACAACCGCCAGTTCAAGCTGGCGCTGGCGCGCCCAGGCGCGATCAAATGCTGGTTGTTGTGCTGCCGGGATGTTTTCCGGTTCGCAGTGCCAGCGGGTCAGCGCCAGGCGTCGGCGGGCGAAACGTTCCCACGGCATCATTGTGGCGTCTCCAGCAAGATCATGGCGCTGGCAGAAACCTGAAACCAGCGACCGGAAAAAGTGACAGTGTAACTATCTGCATCCTCTCCCTGGCCCGTGGCGGTGATCTGCCCTTGTTCTCCGGCGGCTACAACGATGTCATCGCCGATAGCCAGCGCGTGGCGGCAGGCGACGGTATCACCGTACTGGAACTGCCCGGCGTGCCAGGGCGCGGAAAGCGGGAGCAGTTCCTGTTCACGGCAGCCAACAATCAAACCGCTGTCGGGAAAATGGATGTGATAGATAACTTTTTCCATCAGGAAAATGCCGCATTCACGGACAAAACCCGTGCTCCCGCGGCGCACCAGCACATCGCCGCGCCGGTAACCTGGCATGGTGCCATCGTTGCGGATAGTGCGACTCACGCGGACTTCTTCGCCGAACGCATACTGTCGTTTCATGATGTCTGCTCCGTTGCACAGTGCGCGTAGCTTTCCGCCAGCAGCCTGCGCGCCAGTAACCAGGGCTCGCGGGGCGTGGTTTCGAGCAGATTACGCAGCGGCACATTACTGCGCAGGCGCTGGTGAAATTCGCGCAGTACCGGCAGGCAGCAACGGCGCAGCGTCTGCGGTTCATAAGGCACGGAGAAAAAGGTAAAAAAGGACTCGGCGCTGTCGAGTTCAGCCACGCCGGGGATCTGATAAAACCACTCCATTTTTAGCTCCTCGCCAGGTGCGGCGCGCTTGTGCCACACAGTGTGGTGTAAAGCGCAATCAGTTCATCGTCTTGCGGTATGCGTTTGCTGCTTTCCGCCACGCGGCGAATGGCGGGTAACAGCAGGTCGACTTGCAGGGCGTTAAGGTGGTAGCCCAGCCGGGTAAACACGCCTTCCACGGCCTGTCGTCCGGAGTGCTTACCGAGCACCAGCCGGTACTCACGCCCGACGAGCGCCGGATCAATGGCCTGGTAGCTTTCGCGATCGCGCAGCAGGGCGGCGACATGCACGCCGGATTCATGGGTAAATACCTGTGCGCCAATCAGCGGCTGCTGTGGGTCAATGGGGCGTCGGGCGGCATCGGCGACCTGCTGGCAGAGCGACGGTAATTGCGTGAAATCCAAACCGCTATCCAGCCCGAGACAGCGGTTCAGACCGAGCGCGACGGTTTCCAGCGCGGCGTTACCGGCGCGTTCGCCAAGCCCCAGCACGGTTGTATTCACACTAGTGGCTCCGGCGCGAACCGCTGCCAGCGTATTGGCGGTCGCCATGCCGAGATCGTTATGGGCATGCATTTCAATTTCACCGGGCCAGCATTGACGCAGGGCGCTGATACGCTGAGCGGTGATGAAGGGATCGAGCAGGCCGAGGGTATCGGCAAAACGCACCCGCTGTGCGCCTGCGCGGCTGGCGACGCGGGCAATCTCCGCTAAGGTTCGATCGCTTGCGCGTGATGCGTCCTCACAACCAATACAGACCTGTAACCCCTGCTGTCGCGCGTGGGTAATCAGCGTAGCCAGCTTATCGAGCACCATTGGCAGCGGTTCGCGCAATTTGTATTGCCGCAGTTTGTCGGAGGCGGGCAGCGAGATATCCACCCAGTCCATGCCGAGATCGGCGCTCTGGGTGATTTCGTCGGTGTTCATGCGACACCAGGCCATTAACGTGGCGTCAGGCAGTTGCTGACGCACGTGTCGCATCCGCTGGCGTTCTTCGCGGCCCATCGCCGGGGTGCCGACTTCCAGCGCAGTCACCCCGGCGGCAAACAGCGCTTCGGCAATGGCGATTTTCTCGCTGGCGCGAAAGGCAACACCGGGGCTCTGCTCGCCGTCGCGCAGCGTGGTGTCATTGATCAGTACCCTGGACATATCGCCGCCTTAGCCGTAAACCGGCGTAAAGGTGGCGGATGTCGGGCCGTCCTGCCAGTACGGTGAAAGCGCGCGCAGACGGGTAATAATGGCTGGCAGCGTCTCGATCACATAGTCGATCTCTTTTGCCCGCGTATAGCGCGAGAGTGAAAAACGAATACTGCCATGCGCCGCCGTATAGGGAATGTTCATCGCCCGCATCACATGCGACGGTTCCAGCGAGCCTGAAGTGCAGGCGCTACCGCTGGAGGCGGCGATCCCCGCCTGGTTGAGAAGCAGTAAAATGGCTTCCCCTTCGATAAACTCGAACGCCAGGTTCGCCGTGCCGGGGACGCGGGGTTGATCGCTTCCCATCACCATGACGGACGGCACCTGTGTTACCAGTTCGTTTTGCAGGCGATCGCGCAGGCTGGCAATGCCCACGCTACCCGGCAGGTGTATCTGCGCCAGTTCGCATGCCGCCCCCATGCCGACAATCCCGGCGATATTCTCCGTACCAGCACGGCGACCACGTTCCTGATGCCCACCGCGCAATAGCGGTCGAAAGCGGGTGCCACGGCGCAAATAGAGGCAACCCACACCTTTTGGCCCGTGCAATTTGTGCGCCGAGCAGGAGAGCATATCGATCTGCGTGCGGGCGATATCCAGCGGGATTTTGCCCACCACTTGTACCGCGTCGCAGTGAAACAGCGCGCCATATTCCTGCGCCATAGCGGCCATCTCGATAACCGGAAACAGCACGCCGGTTTCATTATTCGCCCACATCACGCTGACCGCCGCCACACGCGTGCTCAACGCGCGGCGATACTGTTCCATATCCAGTGCGCCACTGCTATTCACGCCAATACGATGGATAAGGTAGCCCTGGCGTTCCAGATGTTCGCACACGGCGAGGGTGGCCGGATGTTCAACGGCGGTGGTAATAATTTCCCGGCGCTCCGGCATCAACTCAACGCAGGCGTGCAGTGCGGTGCTGGTGGCCTCGGTCGCACAGGAGGTGAAGATGATTTCGCTACTGTGATCGGCACCCAGCAGCGCGGCGACTTGCTGGCGTGCGCGTTCAAGCGCCGCGCGGGAGGGGGTGCCAAAGTCGTGAATCGACGACGGGTTACCGTAATGTTCGGTTAAGAATGGCATCATCGCTTCCAGCACCATCGGGTCGATTCGGGTGGTGGCGTTATTGTCCAGATAGACCTGTTTCATATTTTCTCCCCCATCGGGTGACATGTGGTGGCTCAGGCGGCCACGACGTCCATATAAAAGCCGGTACGCTCCATCAGTTTTTGCTGTAGCCAGGCAAGCGTCATGTCGGTCATCATGCAGCCGCTGCAACTCCCGGAAAGGCTGACGGTGACGGTGTGATTGTTGACGCTAAGCAGCGACATATCGCCGCCATCGGCCTGGATATGCGGGCGTAATTCGGTGATCGCATCGACAACTTCCTGCCAGTGCGGATCGTTTTGTGTGGCGATAGCCGTAGCGGCCTGCGGGTGTTGGGCGAGAATATCGGCCAGCGCCAGTTCAATTTTTTCATGGCACGCGGTGCAGCCGCCGCCCGCTTTGGTGTAGTTGATCACCTCCTCAAGGGTGGTCAGGCCGTTGCTTAACACTGCCCGGCGAATTTGCCCCTCATCTACGCCGAAGCATTTGCAAATCAGCGCGCCTTCTTCGTGTTCATCGATCAGCGTTTCGCCACGGTAGTGGGCAATCGCCGCCCGCAGCGCCTCCTGACCCATCACCGAGCAGTGCATTTTTTGCGGCGGCAGGCCATCAAGGTAATCTGCAATCTGCTGGTTGGTCACCTGCTCGGCCTGCGCCAGCGTGCGCCCGATAATCAGCTCGGTGAGGGCGGAAGAGGAGGCAATCGCGCTGCCGCAGCCAAATGTCTGAAACCCGGCTTCGAGGATGGTTTCACTTTGCGGGTCCACGCGAAGCATCAGCCGCAGCGCATCGCCACAGCTTAACGATCCCACATCGCCCACGGCGTTGGCGTTATCCACGACCCGCGCGTTACGGGGATTAAAAAAATGATCTTTCACTTTCTCGGAGTAATTCCACATGTGCCTGGCTCCCAGGAGAGATGACGGAAAGCGCCGTGGCGCATTTCACCGCCTCAATCAACGGCGGGTAATGACAACCAAGCAAAAGCAGTACCAGAAGAGAAAAACGTTCTGTTTCAATGAGGTAGGTTAATGTGCCAACATAAAACCCGGCGCTGTGTCGCGATTTTATGTTGGCTTTGTCACACAACCGACACGGCGTGTGGCTAACCCTCATCCTCTTCCTGCCAGGTTTGTTCCTGGAGCATGCGGGCGAAGCGTTGCGGGTTGCGGGCGGTTTTGCGCTGCTCTTTGTCATACCAGTAGTGCTGAATTTCCTGCAACAACCCGGCAATGGTAGTCGCTTGCGGCACGCGAACCGCGCGTACGCCGATTTGCAAAAGCTGGCGAAAAACCGCTTCACCAATCGCCACGCAGTAGAGCGTGACGCAATCTTCCAGCGCGTGAATGCGACAATCGAGCTTCTCTTGCTGGTGCCCGGCGAGCACCGAAAAATCCACCACCCGCAACAGCGTGACCTCGCGTTGTTTCACGCCATAGATCACTAATTTTGGCGTGGCGCCAAAATGTTGATCCACATGGTGAAAATCCGAACTGGCAAAGGCGACTTTCATTGACCATTCGCCCTGGCAAATGGTGCTGAACTGACGATTAACATGCGGCATACCGATCTCCTGGCGTAACGTTGTCGCCGAAGCGCTGACGCAGCGGCGAGCGGTAGGTTGCAAGCGGGCGATGGCGTTCGCGCATCACATTCGCCAGCTCAAACAGCGTGTCACGAATGCCGCTATACCCCTGGCGCAGCCGACGAAATTCCCCCAGCCGGTCATACACCGGAAACCCGGCGCGGATAAGCGACATATCAAACTGCGTGGCGAGATCGGCGGCATGAGAATTGGCCACCAGTAACGCGGCGGGCGTCGCGCAAAGCCGATCCTGCATATCTTCCAGATCGCCGATGACCACCGTTTCAACCGGCAGATTTTGCAACCCCGGCTGGCTGACCGGCGCGACAATCGGGCCGGGGATCATGCCCTGGCTGCGGGCAAAATCGCACCATGCCGCCAGATGATCGCCTTCTGCAGCCATGGCGATAGCCGCGCCCTGCAACCACATATGGCAATCGATCATCGCATCCTGCACTTGCCCGCGCTGGCGCTCAATCCACGCGGGAACATCGCGCCCGGAGAGGGTTTTCAGGCGATGGATAAAGGTGTCGCACGCATCAAGCGTCATCAGATGCGGCAGGGCGATCACCTCGCCACGGCTGCGCTGCGCCAGTAACGCTGCTGCACGCCCCAGCGAGTGGCCAATCACGAAGGTGGCCAGGTTTTGCCCCATCTGTTCAATCATGCGCAGCGGTGTTCCCCCCTGGGTGACGGGCGAAAAATCACCGTTTGCCAGATGCCCGTCCAGCGACAGCGACAGATCCGGCACGATCACCGGTTGCAGACCGAAGGCTTCCACATAACTGCGTAACAGCTCGATATCGCCCGGCGTCAGCAAATGGCTGACCAGCAGGTTGACGCGACGGTTGCGCAGGCTGGCGGCGGGCTGCGCGGGCACCCACTGTTCAATCATGCTTTCCAGCACGGCGCTGTAACCGTTTTCCAGCGAGCCGTAGAAATCCGGGGTGTTGACGGTGAGCAGCGCCACGTTTTTATGCCGCGGAAAGTCATCACGAAACTGGCGCACCACCCGCGAAATATCGCTGCCCTGGGCTTCTGACAGCCCGGTGCTGAGCAGCACGATGGCTTTCGCGGCATTGCGCTGGCAGAGAACATTGAGCGCGGTAAAAATGTTTTCATCGGCGCCCATAATGGTGGAAGTCGGGTCCATCGCCGTCGATTGCAGCGGGATCGGGTCGTGAAAATGTTGAATAAAGAACACTTTCGCGAACGCGCTGCACCCCTGAGCGCCGTGTACCAGCGGTATGCACTGTTCGAAACCCAGGCTTGCCAGGATCGCCCCCAGCGGCTGGCCGCTTTTTATCGGGCTCACCGCCAGCGGTTTTTTACTACGAACAATATCAGCCATTGAGAGCTCCTTATTGCCACGGGGCGCGGGCATGTGTTTGCGGCCAGACCGGGCTTTCCAGCGTCTGACAAAGTTGTTCGGCAAGCGTGATGATGCCGCGATAACCGGCAAACGCGTGTTCACGCTCCTGGTTGATATCCAGAAAGGGCAGACGCGCTTTATAGGCGGTGTACATGTTGCGCCCGCCCGCGATCATCATGTCGGCTTTGTAGCGATAGACCACATCCAGCAAGGCGCGGGCATTGCCTTCATCCAGCATGATGGCGTCATCGCCCATCAGTTCACGGATGCGCTGTTTATCATCTTCGGTGGATTTGCGCGTTCCGGTAGCAACGACCGTCATGCCGAGATCCTGCAGTGCCGAAACCACCGACCAGGATTTCACGCCACCGGTATAGAGCAGCACTTTCCGGCCGCGTAACCGTTCACGCAGCGGTGCCAGCGCCTGTTCTGTGGCTTGCTCTTCACGTGCGATCAGGCGTTCGGTTCGCGCCATTAAATCGCTATCGCCGGTGAGTGTTGCCAGCTGGCGCAGGGCATCGGAGGTGGCGCGAACGCCATAAAAACTGCCTTCAAACCAGGGTGTGCCATAACGTTGTTCGAGCGATCTGGCGACATTGATCAGCGCCCTGGAGCACACCAGCATATTGACCTGCGCGCGGTGCAACGTCTGGATCTCGGCAAAGCGCCCGTCGCCGGAAAGGGAGCCAAGGACGCGAATACCCAGCTCATCAAGCAGCGGCTGGATATGCCAGAACTCGCCGGCGATGTTAAATTCGCCAATCAGGCCTATGTCATGGCGGTGCGCCGGGGCAAAAGGTGTATTGTCCGGCCACGGCGCGGGTTCGCGCCCGCCGATAACTTTTTTCACCATCACCTCGCCCGCGAGGCGGTTACCCAGGTTTTTGCTACCGTAAAAACCGGCCACATCTACGGCAATCACGGGCACACCGGTGGCGGTCGCGGCGGCCTGGCAGACCGCGTCAATGTCATCGCCTTCCATAGCCGGAACGCAGGTGTTGTAAATAAATACCGCCGCCGGGTGATAGCGCTCGACAATATGGCGCACCGCGTGAAACAACCGCCGCTCGCCGCGCCCCATGATGACATCCTGTTCGTTCAAATCAGTGGTGAATCCGAGTCGGTTAATCAGCGGGCCAGAACTCAGGCTGCCACGGTTATCCCATGAGCTGCCGGCGCAGCCAATCGGGCCATGTACCAGATGCGCCACATCGGAAAGTGGCAGCAGGGTGATCTGTGCGCCGTCGAAGGCGCAGCCTCCGGCGGTGGCGCCGGGTTTTGGCGCGCTACAGCCGGTTTTCTGTTTATGGTTATGCTCGCAGGCTGGTTCATCGAGCAGAGCCAGGATGTCGTTCCCCTTCATCATCACCTCATTTTCTGCTTGGGTTAGGGGGAAAAGTGCAAATCGCAAGCCAGAAAAGAGTGATTGATTTGTAAGGAGAAAGTGTTGTGCGCTTTGTGACAAAGCAAACAATTGGCGCAATGCCCACGCAAAAAAACGCCCCCTGAGGGGGCGGTTTAAAATACCCGCGCTTCCAGCGGATTCGCGCGTTCAAGCCGTTTCGCCAGCCACGGCGGTAACGGTCCGGCCAGTAAGTTCTGGATGGCGGCGCACTGGGACAAAATGGTATTGCCCGGTGACACTTTCATCGGGTGAATATGATGACGAATCAACCGTGCGGCCGCCGGGCCGCCGATCGCTTCACAAAACAGCAAATGGCAGTCGTGGAGTAACTGCGCGCGGATTTCATTCGGTTCCTGATTTTGCGGGTGAGAAGGGTAGCGGCGCAGGTCATGTAGCCAGCCGCCCTGGTCATCAAACCCGTAAATAAAGAAAAGGCGTCCCTGGCCGAAATGACCATTAATGGTAAGCCCATCCTGCGAGCAGAAGGCCGCTATCAATTGCGGACGGCGGGTTTTGCCCGCCTGCACCTGCAAATGCGCCGGCAGTTCGCCGCGCAGACAGGCTTTTACCCGCGCCCAGCGGCCGTTTGACATCAGGGCTTCCGCATAGGGGAAATGGGCTTCCAGTTGCGGTAATTCGAGTGCGGCCAGCCCATCGGGTGTCAGCACTTCATCGCTGCTGTGGGTAAGCCACGCCATGATTTGCGCTGGCTGCAGCTCCGGCAGGCACTGAAACAGCGCCAGCATCCGCCAGAACAGCGTATCGTTGTCGGACATTGCTCACCTCCTTATACCTGCGCGTCGCGGGTGGCGCGCAGGCTGAGCGGAAAAGCAGGGCGGCCGGGTTGCAGATTGACGTAATAACGGCGTCCCCCTTCAAGTTCAAGCGCGCCGCCCCAGTGTTCCGGCGTGTCATGTTCAACCTGTAATACGCGGGCTTCCAGATCCTGTTTTGCGATATAGCAGTACAGATCCGCGCCGCGCTGGCGAAGAATAATGACCGGCATAGAGCCTCCCGGGCCCCGCGTGGCGCGGGGCGTTTGATGGTTAACGGATAAGATCGAAGCTGTAGTCGGTTTTGCCGAGCTTGATGGTCTCTTTGTCCACTTTCTCCAGTACCGCATTCACCAGCGTCGTGAGAATGCTCATCGCGCCCTCGTAGCCCCAGGTGGTCTGGCGGTGCAGATGGTGACGGTCGAACAGCGGAAAACCGAGGCGGATCAGCGGGACTTCAAACTGTTCGCCCTTGGCTAAGGTGTCGCGCTGAATAAACTTGGCGTACGAGTTGCCAATCATAAAATCCGGCTGGCGGGTGAACATCAGCGAGCGGAAATGCCACAAGTCGCAGTTGATAAACACTTCGCTCTCCTGGCCGTACGGTGAAGCATCGAGCATTTTCTTCATCGCTTTTTGCCAGCGTTTGTTACCGTTATGGCAGAGGATGACGGCAGGTTCACAGCCCAGTTCCAGCAGGAAGCGGGTCAATCCCATGACAAAATCCGGATCGCCAAACAGACCGAATTTTTTACCGTGTAACCAGGTGTGGGAGTCGAGCATCATATCGACCAGCCGCCCGCGCTCAAGCGCCAGCGAATCGGGAATGGCTTTGCCGGTTAACTGGCTAATCGCCATCAACAGTTCGTCTGTGCCTGCCAGCCCGACGGGAATGGCAACCTCGGTGGCGGGCTGATTCCACATCTCCTGCACCACTTTTTTGCTTTTCACCAGCTGCCACGGTTGCAGCAGCAGAGTGTCGATGGCGTCCGGTGCCTCGCGCATCTCTTGCTGCGTCGTACCGCCCGCGTACATCTGGTAATGGCCGTTGGCGGGGGTGTCCAGCACCTCCGACGGATCGGAGAGCACACTCGCCTGCACCTCCATTTGTTCCATCATGCGTTTCAGCACGCGGAAATTGCCGAGATAGGTTTCAAACCCGGTCACCAGGTTCAGGCGGGAAAGTTTACCGGGCTGTGGCTGATGGTTTGCGGTAAAGGTACGGGCAAAACCTTCAAACATGTTGTCCCAGCCGGTGATATGGCTACCGATAAAACTGGGGGTGTGGGCGTAGGGCACGGGGATGGCGGCATCGAGAAAACCATCTTTTTTGGCGTTGGCGATAAACGCCTGTAAATCATCGCCGATCACTTCCGCCATGCAGGTGGTAGAGACGGCGATAATCTCCGGTTTATACAGCGCGCTGGCGTTTTGTAATCCGGTATTGAGGTTGTTATTCCCGCCGAACACGGCCGCGTCTTCCGTCATCGAATCCGACACGCAGGCCACCGGCTCTTTAAAGTGGCGGTTAAAGTACGTGCGGAAATAGGCCACACACCCCTGTGAACCGTGCACATACGGCAGGGTGTTGGCAAACCCCAGCGAACAGAGCACCGCTCCCAGCGGCTGGCAGGCTTTAGCCGGGTCGATAGTCAGCGCTTCGCGTTTGAAGTTCAGCGCTTCGTATTCCGGGGTGGTGGTCCATTGAAACACCTCCTGCACCCGCTCCGGCGAGTGTGCCTCTTCGAGTGCCCGTTTACCGGCAAATAGTGTCTGGTAGGCGTCCTGTTCAAACAGGGGATGGCAATTCTGTATTTTCTCAGCAGTCTGGCTCATGGTGTTCTCCTCCCGCGCCACAAATCGGTGAACAGACGGGATAACAGGATAAAAATCAGGCGGATTTAAGCCACGGCGCGGTCAACTGACCCCAGGCGGGGTTGTTGAGCGTCATATCCATATCGCGGGCGAAGATGGCGAAGCCGTCATAGCCGTGGTACGGGCCGGAGTAATCCCAGGAGTGCATCTGGCGAAACGGCACGCCCATTTTCTGAAAGATGTACTTCTCTTTGATGCCGGAACCGATGAGATCCGGTTTCAGCGCGTTGACAAACGCCTCCAGCTCATAGCTACTGGCGTCATCAAACAGCAGCGTGCCCTCTTTCAGATCCGGCAGGGTGCGGTCGTAATCGTCGTTATGACCAAACTCATAACCGGCGGCGATGATCTCCATTCCCAGATCTTCATAGGCGCCAATCACATGGCGCGGACGCAGCCCGCCCATATAGAGCAATACTTTGCGACCCTCCAGACGTGGGCGATATTTGGCGATAATGGCGTCGTTCTGCGCCTGGTATCGGGCGATCACCGCTTCGGCGTTGGCGCGAATGGTGTCGTCGAACAAGTCGGCGATTTTGCGCAGCGATTCCGCGATTTTCGTCGGGCCAAAGAAGTTGTATTCCATCCACGGAATACCGTGTTTCTCCTCCATATGGCGCGAGATGTAGTTCATCGAGCGGTAGCAGTGCACCAGGTTCAGTTTGACGAACGGCGTGTTTTCCATCTCCACCAGCGTACCGTCGCCGGACCACTGCGCGACCACCCGCAACCCCATCTCTTCGAGCAAAATGCGCGAGGCCCAGGCATCACCACCGATGTTGTAATCGCCGATGATCGCCACATCGTAAGGGGTGGATTCAAACGGTTTGCCTTCGCGGTTATCCAGCACCCAGTCGCGGATCACATCGTTGGCAATATGGTGACCGAGGGATTGCGACACGCCGCGAAAGCCTTCGCAACGCACCGGAATAACCGGTTTGTTGATCGCTTTGCGGCTGGCGTTCGCCACGGCCTCAATATCATCGCCAATCAGGCCGACCGGGCATTCCGACTGAATCGAAATGCCTTTGGTCAGCGGAAACAGTTCTTCCAGCTCTTCAATCAGTTTGGCGAGCTTTTTGTCGCCGCCAAACACAATATCGCGCTCCTGGAAATCGGAGGTGAAGTTGAGTGTGCCGAAACTGTCCACGCCGCTGACGCCGGTATAGTAGTTACGCCGCCCGGCGCGGGAGTACTGCCCGCAGCCGATTGGGCCGTGGGAGATATGCGCCATATCTTTGATTGGCCCAAATACCACCCCTTTTGACCCGGCATACGAGCAGCCGCGCACAGTCATCACGCCCGGCTGCGATTTGCGGTTAGAGATGATGCACTTGCCGACGCTCTCCTGCTCCGGGTCCGTCACCATCATGTGTTTTCTGCGCTCTTTGCGCGTCTTTTCCGGGAAAACCTCCAGCACCTGCTCGATGATTTCCAGGTTACGTTCGCCTGTTGCATTGCTCATGGATATGCTCCTGTGGTCAGACGGCGTTTTCTTCGGCGGCGGTTTTACCAATGATGCTGGCGTCTTCCACATCCATAATGCCGAACTCCATCAGCAGTTCTTCCAGTTCATCCATGGTGCAGGGGGTTGGCACCACCATTTTGGTGTTGTTGACGATTTTGCTGGCAAGGCTGCGATATTCGTTGGCCTGATTGCAGGTCGGGTCATATTCGATAACCGTCATACGGCGAATTTCCGCACGCTGCACAATGTTGTCGCGGGGAACAAAGTGGATCATTTGCGTGCCGAGTTTTTCCGCCAGCGCAATGATGAGTTCATCTTCGCGGTCGGTCTGGCGCGAGTTACAGATCAGCCCGCCGAGGCGCACTTTACCGGATTTGGCATATTTCACGATGCCTTTGGAGATGTTATTGGCGGCGTACATCGCCATCATTTCTCCGGAGCAAACGATGTAGATCTCCTGCGCTTTGTTTTCACGAATCGGCATGGCGAAACCACCGCATACCACGTCGCCCAGCACGTCGTAGAAAACAAAATCCAGATCCGGCACGTAAGCGCCTTCTTCTTCGAGGAAGTTAATCGCGGTGATCACGCCACGACCGGCACAGCCCACACCTGGCTCCGGGCCACCGGATTCCGCGCAGCGCACGCCGCCGTAACCGATTTGCAGCACGTCTTCTAATTCCAGGTCTTCGACGGAGCCGACTTCGGCGGCCATCTCCATAATGGTGTTCTGCGCTTTCGCATGCAGGATCAAACGCGTGGAGTCGGCTTTCGGATCGCAGCCGACAATCATGACTTTCTTACCCATCTCCGCCAGCGCGGCGACCAGGTTCTGTGTGGTGGTCGATTTACCGATCCCACCTTTGCCGTAAATGGCGCATTGACGCATGGTCATGGTGTTTCTCCTGTTGGTTATGTGTTTGCCACATCACCTTGTGCAGGGAACATACCAGCCATGCCATATTGGTTAATCTTTTGATTCTTATGGGTTTACGGTTTTGTCGCTGCGAAGGGAAGGAACAAAGAGTTCACAATCACCTGACCAATTGTACGAAACAGCACAATTCTGTTTGCGGTCGTGGCCGCCCGCCACGGCGTGACACTTTGTCGGCAGTTCAACAAGCTGTCGCGTCCGCTGTCTTATTCCCCGCAATCCCTTTCCGGCTCCGGTCACTAATTGCTTGTATTAAATAAAAAAACTGAGATGGCACAGGCTGTGCAATAGCGAGGGCATTATCACCTCTTAGAACCGAGGAACGAGCAATGTCCGGAAAGATGAAAACGATGGATGGCAACGCAGCGGCAGCCTGGATCTCCTATGCCTTTACCGATGTCGCGGCGATTTACCCCATTACGCCCTCCACGCCAATGGCGGAAAACGTCGATGAGTGGGCGGCGGCGGGTAAAAAAAACCTGTTTGGTCAGCCGGTCCGTTTAATGGAGATGCAGTCGGAAGCGGGGGCAGCAGGCGCGGTACACGGCGCGCTGCAGGCCGGGGCACTCACCACCACCTACACCGCGTCGCAGGGATTGTTATTGATGATCCCTAATCTGTACAAAATCGCCGGTGAACTGCTGCCCGGCGTGTTTCACGTGAGCGCGAGGGCGCTGGCGACAAATTCGCTGAACATTTTTGGCGATCATCAGGATGTGATGGCGGTGCGCCAGTGCGGCTGCGCGATGCTGGCAGAGAGCAATGTCCAGCAGGTGATGGATCTCTCGGCGGTGGCGCATCTGTCGGCAATCAAAGGTCGTGTGCCGTTTATCAACTTTTTCGACGGGTTTCGTACGTCACACGAGATCCAGAAAATCGAGGTGCTGGAGTATGACGAACTGGCGCCGCTGCTGGATAACGATGCGCTGAACCGCTTTCGCCGCAATGCGCTGAACCCGGAACATCCGGTGATCCGCGGGACGGCGCAAAACCCGGATATCTACTTCCAGGCACGCGAAGCGGCTAACCGCTATTACGATGCCTTGCCGGAAATTGTCGAAAACTATATGGCGGAGATCTTTGCCCTTACCGGGCGGGAATACCATTTATTTGATTACTACGGCGCGGAAGATGCTGAACAAATTATTGTGGCGATGGGGTCGGTGTGCGACACCATTTCGGATGTCGTGGACGCCCTTTGCGATAGCGGTGAAAAAGTCGGCCTGCTGACGGTGCATCTGTTTCGCCCGTTTTCACTGGCGCACTTCTTCGCCAGAATCCCGCCCAGCGTGAAACGCATCGCGGTGCTCGATCGCACCAAAGAACCCGGTGCGCAGGCCGAGCCGTTATGCCTGGATGTGAAAAACGCCTTTTACCACCATGATAACGCGCCGTTAATTGTCGGCGGGCGCTACGGGCTGGGCGGTAAAGATGTGCTGCCGGGAGATATTGTCTCGGTGTTTGAAAACCTGAAAAAACCGCTGCCAAAAGATGGCTTTACGCTGGGTATTTATGACGACATCACCCACACCTCGCTGCCGCTGCCTGCCTGGGACGTAGAGGTTTCACGCGAGGGGATCACCGCGTGCAAATTCTGGGGGCTGGGATCGGATGGCACCGTCAGCGCCAATAAGAGTGCGATTAAGATAATCGGTGACAACACGCCGATGTATGCGCAGGCCTATTTTGCCTATGACTCGAAAAAATCCGGCGGCATTACCGTATCGCATCTGCGTTTTGGCGAACGCCCCATCACCTCGCCCTATCTGATTAATAAAGCTGATTTTATTGCCTGTTCGCAGCAATCGTATGTCGATAAATATGATCTGCTGGAGGGGTTAAACCCCGGCGGGACATTTCTGCTCAACTGTACCTGGTTTGGCGAAGAGCTGGAGGCACGTCTGCCCAATGCGATGAAGCGCTACATTGCCCGCCAGGGGGTGCGCTTTTATACCCTCAATGCGGTGGACATCGCCCGCAGGCTGGGGCTGGGCGGGCGTTTTAATATGCTGATGCAGGCGGCGTTTTTTAAACTGGCAGGTATTATCGAACCGCAAACGGCGTCGGCTTATCTGAAGCAGGCCGTCGAGAAATCTTACGGGCGCAAAGGCCAGAAAGTGGTGGATATGAACAATGCCGCTATCGATCTCGGCATGGAGGCGCTGCAGGAGGTGATGGTGCCGGAGCGCTGGGCATGGCTGGAAGATAATGCCAGCGAGGATAAGCGCCTGATGCCGGACTTTATTCGCGATATCCTTGAGCCCATGAATCGCCAGTGCGGCGACAAATTGCCGGTCAGTGCTTTTATTGGCCGGGAAGATGGCACCTTCCCGCCCGGCACCGCCGCCTGGGAGAAACGCGGTATCGCCATGCAGGTGCCGGTCTGGAACCCTGAAGGCTGCACCCAGTGCAATCAATGTGCGTTTATTTGCCCGCATGCGGCGGTGCGCCCGGCACTGCTGGACGAGGCCGAACGGCAAGCCGCGCCGCTGGCGCTGTTGAGCAAACCTGCGCAGGGGGCGAAAGGGTATGAATACCATCTGGCGATTTCGCCGCTGGATTGCTCCGGGTGCGGTAACTGCGCGGATATCTGCCCGGCAAAAGGCAAGGCGCTGACCATGCAACCGCTGGAGAGCCAGCAGGCGATGGTGCCTGTCTGGGATCACGCGTTAGGTTTATCACCCAAAGCCAATCCCTTCAGCAAAACCACCGTCAAAGGTAGCCAGTTTGAGACGCCGCTGCTGGAGTTTTCCGGCGCGTGCGCCGGGTGCGGAGAGACGCCGTATGCACGGCTGGTCACGCAACTGTTTGGCGACCGGATGATGATCGCCAATGCCACAGGCTGTTCGTCAATCTGGGGAGCCAGCGCACCGTCCATTCCGTGGACAACAAACCATAAAGGCCAGGGACCGGCGTGGGCGAACTCGTTGTTTGAAGATAACGCCGAGTATGGCCTTGGCATGATGCTGGGCGGTCGCGCAATACGCGAACAGATCGCCAGCGATGCGCAAAAAGCGCTGGCGTTACCGCTCGGTGCCGATCTTGAGCAGGCGCTGCGCCAGTGGCTGGAGCATAAAGATCTTGGCGACGGGACGCAGGCGCGCGCCGGGCAGCTCAGCGCGTTACTTGAACAGCAGAAGGGCGATGATCCGCTGCTCAACCGGCTCTATCAAAACCGCGACTATTTCGCCAAGCGATCGCAGTGGATTTTTGGCGGCGACGGCTGGGCGTATGACATTGGCTTCGGCGGGCTGGATCACGTGCTGGCCTCCGGTGAGGATGTCAATATTCTGGTGTTTGATACCGAGGTTTACTCCAATACCGGCGGGCAGTCGTCAAAATCAACCCCTGCGGCCGCCATCGCCAGATTTGCCGCTGAAGGCAAGCGTACGCGCAAAAAAGATCTCGGCATGATGGCGGTTAACTACGGCAATGTGTATGTCGCGCAGGTGGCGATGGGCGCGGATAAAGCCCAGACATTGCGGGCGCTTGCCGAGGCGGAAGCCTGGCCGGGGCCGTCGCTGGTGATTGCCTATGCCGCGTGCATCAACCACGGGTTAAAAACCGGTATGGGATGCAGTATGCGTGAGGCGAAACGGGCGGTCGACGCGGGTTACTGGCATTTATGGCGTCATAACCCGCAACTGCTGGAAAAAGGGAAAAACCCGTTTATTCTCGACTCCGACGAGCCGGAAGAGGATTTTCGCGAGTTTCTGCTCGGCGAAGTGCGCTATGCCTCGCTCGAACGCATCTCACCTTCACTGGCTGAGCAACTGTTTGCACAAACTGAACAGGATGCGAAGCAGCGTTTTGCCCACTATCAGCGGCTGGCGGGAGAGTAAGACGATAAAGCCCGGCGGCGGCACGTCTGCCGGGCTGATATACACCCGCAGCAGGGGTTGCGGATAACGCAGACAACATTTTCCTGCCTGCACGCGTTGGCAGATCGTGCATGCGATATTGGCCGCACAAATTGACAGGCAGAAGGGGCGTTTCAATACTGAACAGGAACCCTTTACCGGAACTGTTTATGAACGACAACACCCCGCCTGCGTTTGTGATCCACAATTTTAACCACATCGACATGGAAAACTTCGTGCGCCCGCCGCTGTATGAATCGCTCGGCGGCTCGCTGACCAAAGGCACCCTCGCCAGTAAACTCGGCGCGTCGATCGATATTTTGCCGCCGGGCAAACGCGCCTGTCCGTTTCATCTTCATCACGCGCAGGAAGAGATGTTTATTGTGCTGAACGGCAACGGTACGTTGCGCATCGGCGCTGAAGAGCGGCCCATCCAGGAAGGGGATGTTATCTGCATTCCGCCAGGCAAAGCGTGGCCGCACCAGATTATCAATACCTCCGATCAGCCGCTGCGTTACCTCTCGATTAGCACCATGGAAAGCCCGGAAATCTGCGAATACCCGGACGCCGATAAATTTCTGGCGAGAGCACGCACAAATGGCCGGGATGATTTCCGGCGCGTCGATTTTCGCGGCGAAGGCGTGGATTACTGGGAAAGTGAGCCGTGAAAACAGACGACGCTTACTCCGTATAGCGAGGTTCCCCTGGCGCTCATGGTTGAGCTATTTCACGATGATGAAAGGTATTCGTGGCCTGTGAGAGCAGTGAATTATCTGTTTTCTTAAGGCAAACCTTGTCGTTATGGCAATCAGCTTCGCCCTTTTCGCCGTGTGTTCTAACGCCGGTTATTCAGACGCGGTAATCCTGCTGGCGACCGATTTGCCCTGTAAAAGCTCACGTTGACATAAGGTAAACAGGAGAAGCCAATGAGCGCATCCCTATGTAATCGAACGCCAATGGTGTCAGTCTTTGACAACTGCGGGCGAACCGTGCGTGATATTGCTTATTATCGCCATCCCGACCGACCAGACGAAAATGATGAGCGAATTACCCGCCATCGCTACGATGCTCGTGGCAATTTGGCACAAAGCACCGATCCACGCCTGTATGACGAGGGAGTGGCGAACATAACCTATCGCAACGATCTTGGCGGGCACATCTTATGCACCCAGAGCGTTGATGCGGGTACTACCGTGACGCTTAGCGACGCCGCCAACCGGCCGTTTATCGAGATAAGAAATATCCGTATTACTGGCGATGGATTGGAGGAGAGAAGCGAGGCAGTGACCTGTGTCTGGCAGTATGAAGACGCCGGATTACCGGGTCGTTTATTGAGCATGCGGGAACAGATAAATGGTGGCATTGCCTGTATAACTGAGCGGCGGGTATATGCGGGTGACACCGACGCAGAGAAAAAATGGAACCTGGCCGGCGAATGCATCTGCCACTACACCCCTGCCGGTCTGGTTCAGACTGAGAGCATATCCCTGACGGGGGTCTCACTTTCCGTTACCCGCAGGTTGCTGAATAATGCCGACAACCCGGAAATGGTTGCTGACTGGCAAGGTGAAGATTCTGCGGTGTGGAACGAGAAGCTCAGTGAAGAAAGATTCACCACGCTGACCACGACGGACGCCACGGGCGAGTGGCTAACGTCCACCGATGCAAAAGGCAATCAGCAGCGAGTAGCCTATGACAAAGCGGGACAACTATCCGGTAGCTGGCTGAAGCTAAAGGACGGTACGGAATGGGTCATCGTGAAAAATATTACCTACTCTGCTGCGGGGCAGAAACTGCGAGAAGAACAGGGTAATGGCGTGGTGGTCACCTATAGTTATGAGCCAGAAACATTACGTCTCATCGCGGTTAAAACGGAACGCCCGGCAGGCCACGCTTCTGGTGCGAAGGTGTTGCAAGATCTTCGCTATGAATATGACCCGGTGGGCAATGTGCTGGTCGTGCATAACGATGCTGAAGAGACACGTTTCTGGCGTAATCAAAAAGTGGTGCCCGACAACGTCTATATTTACGACAGTCTTTACCAGTTGGTCAGTGCCAGCGGACGCGAGATGGCAACCGCGAACCCATCAGGCCGCAGCTTACCCTCCGTGATGATCCCCATTCCTGCCGACAGTTCTGCATTCTCCAGTTACACGCGCACTTACACTTATGACAGGGCAGGCAATATGACGCAGATCCGTCATATTGCACCCATGACAAACAATAGCTATACAACGGATATTACTGTCAGCAATCGCAGCAACCGGGCGGTGGCCAACAGTCTTGCTGAAAACCCAACAGACGTGGAAGCACTGTTTACTGCCGGCGGGCAGCAGAAACAGTTGTGGCCCGGTCAGTATCTGAGCTGGACAACGCGCAACGAACTCCTGAAATGCTCATCTGTGGTGCGTGACGATGGCGATGATGATCAGGAAAACTACCGTTATGAAGCTGATAGTCACCGCGTGCTTAAAATCAGTTTGCAGAAAACAAACACCAGCACCTTGATGCGACAGGTCATTTACCTGCCATGCCTGGAGCTGAGAACCAAAACAAACGGTAGCAGTGAGCTTGAAAATTTGCAGGTTATTACTGCAAGAGAGGCGGGACGCGCGCAGACGCGGATTCTCTATTGGGAGAGCGGTGCACCCGATGATATTAGCCATGTGCAGGTGCGTTACAGCTACGATAATCTCACAGGCAGCAGCCTGCTTGAGCTGGACGGCGAGGGTAATGTCATCAGTATGGAAGCGTTCTATCCCTACGGGGGGACAGCAATCTGGAGCGCCCGTAGCGTGACAGAAGCAGAATATAAAACCGTGCGGTACTCTGGTAAAGAGCGTGATGCGACCGGGCTGTATAATTTTGGCTACCGGTATTATCAGCCGTGGTTGGGGCGTTGGCTTTCGGCAGATCCGTCGGGAAATCTCGATGGACTTAATATGTTCCGCATGGTGCGAAACAATCCTGTTACGTTAAGCGATCCGGATGGACGAAAACCTGTGCTGGATAATCTTTTTCAGCCACTACGAAAATTATCCTTGTCTAAAGTTGATAAAGTCGAAACAAATAAACCAGCGATTGACGAGCCTGTTTATGCGCCAAATATAAAAAGCAGAAGAGGGCAAATCGAGCAACAGTATCAGCAAGCAAAAGCAGGTAATAAAGGCAACTGGCTTGAAGCCTATCAGCGTCAGGTTCGGGGGCAGCTATTGACCTCTGCATCGATACCACTGCCTGCCTCCTTGCCCAGTGAAAGGGCCTCTTTATCAGAAAGTTATGCGAGTAATCAGCGGGCGGGCAGGCCACTTTCCGATGTAGCCAATAACACGGTTTCTGAGCCGGAAATTGCTGGCGACAAATATATTAAAAATATTGGTTCTGAACCATTAAGTATTAGTGAAATGAGGAAGCATTATAATCAGGGGGTAATTTCTTATATCAATATATCCAACAGCGAAGAAAATGCTAATGAGAAAATAAGTCAGCTCATACGTGAGCATAAATCCCTCAGAAAACATAATGAATATTTGTTTGCTCTATCTGAAAGCGCTGGGTTGAGAATAATGGAAAGAGGGCGGTTATATTCAAATATAAATGAGCATGTATTTCATCATAATAATATATATTTAACCAGAATGGATATTCTGAGTGCGGGCACCCTGTTTGTGGAAAATAATAAGATTTCGATCACTAATTTTTCCGGCCACTATAAGCCATCCGGGGAATCGCTGACGCATATTCATGATTTTTTATTACGTCGCGGTGTTCGACCTCAGCAGTTTGAAATTGCAAGCTATAAATTCAATGGCTGATGTTGTGGGTCAATAAATAAGTACCGGGTGTCAGAACGCGTACCCGACAGGAAAATATAGCGTGAAAAAGTGGCGGGTCGGCATGATGACCCGCCAGCATCTCCTCGCTGGAGCTACAGGCTGACAAAATGGCTGACGCGGGTATCACCGCGCAGTTCGTGAATAAGCAGCGCAGGCGGATCGCTTGCCACCGGGATGTGCTGAGCATTGAGCATAAGTGGGTTCGCCGGGCAGATGGAGCCACACAGATAGGCCGGGATCCCGGCAAAGGTGGCGGACATCGCGCGGTGGACGTGGCCGGCGCACAGCGCCAGCGGCGGGTGCGGTAAGCGCGCCAGCAGTTGTGCCAGCGCTTCACCGCCCTCGCACATGGCGTTATCCAGCGGGGCAATGCCGCTCGGGAAAAGATGCTGGTGCAAAAAGACCATCGTTGGCTGCGGCTGTGCCCGCAGCGCCGCTTCCAGCCAGCGCAGATGCGGGCGAATATCGCCCCGGCTTTCACCCGCTACCGTCACGTCCACGCCAATCACCGGCACGTTATTCACGTACTCATGAAAATGCAGGGCGTCGCGCGCAGAGCGGTGCGCAAACGCGGTCAGATTTTCACACATCACGGTTTTATCATCGGCATTGCCCGGCAGGATCAGCGAGCGGCACGCCAGGCGCTGTAATGCGCTGTCAATGGCGCGATAGCCTGCGCTCCAGCCGTTATCGGTTAAATCCCCGCTCACCACCAGCAGATCGGGGTTGAGCGCAAGCAACCAGTCGATGGCGCGCTGCAGGCGCTGAAGGTTGTCATTCTCCGGCGCGGCATGAATATCGCTCAGTTGGGCAATCAGCATTCTCTCTCCGGTTTATCCGTGTCCACCGTCAAAGCGTAGCCTAATCAGGCGCGCCGCAGAAACGGCATAAGTGACTGCATTAATGGTGAAAAAGGTCATCTGGTTTTATTATCTGCCGAGAGCTGAATCACCAGCGCCTTTGCGGACAATCACATGTCATACCGGGCTTATTTTCTTTACCTTGAGCATTCCGCCCATGAAGCGGGCGATTTCATTGATACGGCGGATGTTGAGTGGCCGCCGGAAGGCGAGCTTACCGAAATCGACGTCAATCCCTTCGGGCGGCGCGGCGCGTTCCGGCGCAAAGTTGTGATCTGCCAGGATAATAAAGTCGTGATGGTGCTGCGCGTGTTTGTGGGCGTCGATGAGCTCGGTTACCTGCTGGAACTCTGTTTCTGCCACACCCTGAGTAATGAGCATACGGTTGCGTTTATTTGCGGTCAGCATGTGCATCTGTTTGATATCGGGTCGCGCCGTACGACAAGCGATTTTCTGCGCGATGATGTGGTGCAAATGTGCCCGTTGCCGGAGTATGCCGATACGCTGACAGACGATTTCTTTGTGACCACGATGCAAAACGTTTATCTGGTCAATGTGCACACCGGCGTGGTCTGGACGTCGCCGCGATGCGGGTATGACTGCGTGCTGGTTCACCGGATAGCAGATGGTGTGGTATATGGCTCCGGCGACTGGGATCCGCCGGACGGCGGGCGCGATTTCCGCCTGGATCTGCGCACCGGGCAGTTACTTGACGACTGATTACAACACCGCTTCGTTGGCCTCGCGAATGGCGGCGATAAACGCCTTCAACGTCGCCGGTATTTGCCGGTGACCGGAATAATAGAGACACAAACCGGCAATCGGCGGGCTGAACGGCGACAGCACCTGTTGCGCCAGCCCGTTGTTGATCGCCTCGCGGGCGTAGGGTTCGGGAACATAAGCAATGCCTAAGCCTTTTATCACCGCGTCGACCATCAGCGCGCTGTTATCCAGGCATAAATTGCCGGGCACATTGAGCGTCAGCGGCTTGCCCTGTTGCACAAACTCCCAGCGATAGCGTTTTCCGCTCGGCAAACGCTGGGCGATACAGCGGTGGCGCAAAAGATCCGCCGGGCTTTGCGGTACACCTGCGTTGTTGAGATAGTGCGGCGAGGCGATGGCGATAAAGCGGAGCGGCCCGCCGAAGGGCACCGCGATCATATCGAGCGGTACGGATTCCGCCAGCCGTACGCCCGCATCAAACCCTTCGGCGACGATATCCACCAGCCGGCCTTCGGTCACAATATCCAGCACCACCTGCGGATGCGCCTGTAAAAAGCCGTCAACCACGTGCGCCAGCAGCCAGCGCGCGCCACCTTCATTGGCGTTAATGCGCAGCGTGCCGTGCAGCTCCTGCGGGCGAAAACGGGTCGCATCCAGCGCTGTATCTAACTGGTTGAGCAGGGGATCAATGCGTTGCAGCAATGCCGCGCCTTCTTCCGTCAGCGAGACACTGCGGGTTGTGCGGTGTAGCAGGCGCACGCCAAGCTGGCTTTCCAGCCCGCGCATGGCGTGGCTGAGCGAGGAACGGGACAACCCCAGTTCATTGGCGGCTTGTTGAAAGCTGCGGTGCCGGGCGACCAGCAGGAACGCTTTTAAATCTGCGAGAGTGACATTTTTCATTGTTGACTATTTTTCACCGCTGCATGCCGATTGGTGCGTCTTATCATAGCAGTGTCGCTTGCTTACGCTATCCACTCATCTGAAAACATGTGGAGGCAATAATGACGACATGGCTGATTACCGGCGCTTCGTCCGGGCTGGGATTGTTGATGACGCAAACGCTGCTGGCGCGCGGTGATCGCGTGGTGGCCTGCGTGCGGCGTGCGGACGCGCTGAGCGCATTACAGGCGCACTATCCGTCGCGGCTGCATGTCAGCTGTTTTGATATGACCGACAGCGCGGCACTGCGTCGTGCAGTGGACGCCGCGTTTACCACCAGTGGTGTGATTGAACGGGTGGTAAGCAATGCCGGATACGGCTTGTTTGGCGCGGCGGAAGAGGTGAGCGATGAGCAAATCGAGCGGCAGATCGCTACCAATCTTACCGGATCCATCCAGTTAGTCCGTGCCGTGCTGCCGTGGCTGCGCGCGCAGCAAGGCGGGCGGATTGTGCAGGTCTCTTCAGAAGGCGGCCAGGTAGCCTACCCCAACTTCAGCCTTTACCATGCCAGCAAATGGGGGATTGAAGGCTTTCTGGAATCGGTGGCGCAGGAGGTGAAACCGTTTGGTATCGACATTGTGATTGCCGAACCCGGCCCGACGCAAACCGGTTTCGGTGCCGGGCTCGATCACGCCACGCCGCTCGGCGTCTATGACAATACGCCTGCGGGCGAGGTGCGACGGGGGATCGCCAACGGCAGTTTTGATATAAAAGGCGACGCCCAACGCACGGTTGATGTGATTATCGCGGCGGCAGACGCACCCACGCCACCGTTCCGGGTGCCACTGGGCAGCCTTGCCTGGGAGCACCTGGTGGCCTCGCTCCGCGCCCGATTAGCGGAAATCGAACGCCAGCGCGAGGTAGCGTATTCCGCCGATCGGGATTAAAACACCAGTAGCGGTTTGGCTATCCGGCCTGGTGTCTGGTACAGCGTGATAGCCTGCCGCCACTGCTGAAAATCAATCAATGTCACCTCGCTCACGGGCGTTGCGCGCAGTCGCTCCCAGAGCGTGCTAAACACCTGCTGCCACTCCTCTGCCGTCATCGCATCAAGATAGTTACGCACATGGAACCAGTGAACAGCGGGTAAGCGCCGCCGGATGCTGAACGGCTGCCCGGATAGCAAACCGTAGCTGATCAATTGCCCCGTTTCAGGCATCGATTGCAGCAACATGTCTGCCAGTGTGCCGCCGGTCGCGTCATAAATAACACCCGCTTTGCCCGCCGCCTGTGTGATGGCGGCGCTGTCCGTATCGGCCAGCGGGATCACGCCGCTGGCCGCCAGACGACGGGCGTGAATGGCGGAACGATAAATGCCGGTCACGCTTTTCGCCCCCTGAAGCCTGGCCCACTGCGCCAGGTAAGCGGCGCAGTCAGAACCCGCCGCGGTGACCAGCACATGCTGGCCGTGAGCCGGGTAATGGTCCAGCATCATCTGTGCGGCCAGCGGGTTGATGTAGGCGCGGGCGGCGAGCGTATCGTCAATGTCATCCGGCACCGGCACAGCCAGCTCCGCCGGGCAATCAACATACTGCTGCCAGGTGCCCTGACCGCGCAGCGGCAATACGCGTTTTCCCAGCAGATGCGCGTCTGATTCCGTCGTTTCTGTAACCACGCCAACGCCTTCATAACCTGCGATGGCGGGCAGGGTGATACGGTGGCGGTAGGCGCCGGTTACCGGGATCAAATCCGAGGCATTCACCGGCGCAAGGCGCATTTTGACGCGAACCTGTCCTGCCTGAAGCGGTGCCAGGACGCTGGTTTCAGCGTGCAGAACAGTCTGCGGTTCGCCGAAATTTCTGTACACTAACGCGGTGTTATACATGATGCCCACTTGTGATGTTGCTCTGTTTGAACAAGGATTATATCTATGTTTTTCCCAGTAAAATCAATCTGTTCTTTACTGTTGTTGAGCGCGTTTGCCGCCAGCGCCGCCAACATTGATAACGCCACTTTGACGGCGGTGGCCCGCCTGCAGGAAGAACGCCTGAGTGCCCGCATCGGCATTGCGGTGATCGATACCGCCAGCGGTGAGACGGTGAGCTATCGCGGCGATGAGCGTTTTCCGCTTAACAGCACCCACAAAGCGCTGCTGTGCGGCGCGTTGCTGAGCAAGGTCGATAAAGGCGAACTGGCGTTAAATGAGACTACCCAGTTTGCCCAAAGCGATGTAGTGACCTATTCGCCAGTGACCAGCAAGTTTGTTGCGCCTGCCTCGATGAGCTGGCAGCAACTGTGCAGCGCGGCAATCACTGAAAGTGACAACACGGCGGCAAATCTGCTGGCGAAAAAGCTGGGCGGACCGGCAGCGGTGACGCGTTTCTTCGCTGATTCAGGTGACAGTGTCACGCGACTCGATCGCGCAGAGCCGGAACTGAACAGTGCCGTGCCGGGCGATGTGCGTGATACCACCACGCCGCTTGCCGTCAGCCACACGCTGCAAAAGCTGGCCCTGGGCAGTGCGCTGACTCCCGCTTCGCGCGCGCAACTGGTGCAGTGGATGAAAGAGGATAAAGTTGCCGGTGCGCTGCTGCGTTCCACATTGCCAAAAGGCTGGGTGATTGGCGATAAAACCGGAGCAGGCGGCTATGGTTCGCGCTCGATTATCAGTATTGTCTGGCCGAAAAAAGGCGCGCCTCGTATCGTATCTATTTATATAACGGATACTAAAGCGACAATGGCGCAAAGTAATGACGCCATCGCCCGTATCGGTAAAGCCATATTCAGTGCGACCAAATAATGAAAAAGGCAGAGGAAATACCTCTGCCGCTAATATGAGTTAAATAACTTTCTGTCCCAAATTACCCGCGCGCCGGGCATGGTGACGATCGCCTGTCTGGCGCATTTATGTCACGACCAGACCGTTTGTGCGCTTTGGTCGCGGCGTGATGACTTAACGCCAGCGTGGTGCCAGAGAAACATCAGCAATAACCCACTCACCACCCGGTATGCGTCAGCATCACCGGGCGGCCCGCCAATGGCTTTGCAGATTATCGACTATGATTGTTCTTCGTGACATCGTGGAGAGGTAATTGCATGGCGTCGAAATCGTTTTCTAAAAGCTGGGGAGCCGAATACCTCGCGAATGGTCGCGTGCGTTTTCGGTTATGGGCCACCGGGCAGCAGCACGTTTCACTGCGTTTACCGGCTGGCGAAATGCCAATGCAACGCCTTGATGACGGCTGGTTTGAACTGACCGTCGAAAATATCGCCGTGGGTACGGCGTACCAGTTTGTCCTGAATAATGGTATGGCGGTTCCCGATCCCGCCTCGCGCGCGCAGGCCGCCGACGTGAACGGCCCTTCGCTGGTCGTCGATCCTGATCATTACGTCTGGCAGCACCCGCAGTGGCAGGGCCGCCCGTGGGAAGAATCGGTGGTCTATGAACTGCACATCGGGACATTTACCCCGCAGGGGACGTTTCGCGCGGCGATGGAAAAATTGCCGTACCTCGCGCAACTCGGCATCACGATGATAGAAGTGATGCCCGTCTCCCAGTTTGGCGGCAATCGCGGCTGGGGCTATGACGGCGTGCTGCTCTATGCGCCACACTCGGCGTACGGTACGCCGGATGATTTTAAAGCCTTTATCGACGCGGCTCATGGCTACGGTCTTTCCGTGGTGCTGGATATTGTGCTCAACCACTTTGGCCCGGAAGGCAACTACTTGCCCGCGCTGTCGCCGGATTTTTTCCACGCCGAACGCCAGACGCCGTGGGGGCCTGGCATCGCTTATGACGTTGACGCGGTGCGGCGTTATATCGTTGAAGCACCGCTCTACTGGCTCAACGAATACCACCTGGACGGGCTGCGGTTTGATGCCATCGACCAGATTGACGACAGTTCGACGCCGCACGTGCTGGTAGAGATTGCCGAACGTATTCGCGCGGAGATCACCGACAGGCCGGTACATCTGACCACCGAAGATTGCCGCAACATTATCGCGCTGCATCCGCGCGAGCCGGACGGTCGTGTGCCGCTGTTTACCGCCGAGTGGAACGACGATCTGCACAATGCTGCGCATGTGTTTGCCACCGGCGAAACCCATGCCTATTACCAGGATTTTGCGGATAAGCCCGAAGTGTGGCTGGCGCGCGCGTTAACGGAAGGGTTCGCTTTTCAGGGGGAAGTTGCGCCCTCAACGGGTGAAACCCGCGGCGTGGACAGCCGCAATCAGCCGCCGGTGGCGTTTGTCGATTTTATCCAGAACCACGATCAGACCGGCAACCGTGCGCAGGGCGAGCGGCTCATCACGCTGGCGGGCGAGGAGAGAACGCGCGTGCTGCTTGGCGCACTGCTGTTTTCACCGCATATTCCGCTGCTGTTTATGGGCGAAGAGTATGGCGAAACCCATCCTTTTCTCTTCTTTACTGATTTTCATGGCGATCTGGCGCGCGCGGTGCGTGAAGGGCGTGCGCGGGAGTTCCAGGGCCATGCCGGACATGAAGGGGAAGCCGTTCCCGATCCGAACGCGCCTGACACCTTTACCCGTTCGCAACTTGACTGGGCAAAAACGCAGCGGGAGAGCGGTCAGCGCTGGCTGACGCAAACCCGCGACTGGCTGACACTGCGCCAGAAATATGTTGTGCCGCTACTGGCTCATGCGCAGCGGCAAAATGGCGAAGTGATCGCCACCGCGCCGGGGTTTATCGCGGTGCGCTGGCGCTTCGCGCAAGGGACATTATCGCTGGCGCTCAATATTGGCGAGACGTCGCAACCGTTGCCGGATCTACCCGGTAAAACGCTGGCGGCGTGGCCGCGCGGACAGGATGATTTGCCGCCGAATGCGTTCATTGTTCGTCTGGCTTTGGGAGAGGGAATGTGAATACGCCAACCGCGACTTATCGCTTGCAGTTTCGTAACGGAATGACGTTTGATCGCGCTGCGGCGCTGGTTCCGTACCTTAAACACCTTGGCATCAGCCACCTTTACGCTTCGCCCATTTTTACCGCCGCCAGCGGTTCAACCCATGGTTATGACGTCACCAACGCCAATGAGATCGATCCCACGCTTGGCGGGCGCGACGGCTTTGACCGGCTGGTGAGGGCGTTAAAAAATGCCGGGCTGGGGTTGATTCTGGATATTGTGCCAAACCATATGGCCGCCTCGCTGGAAAACGCCTGGTGGCGCGATGTGATAGCCAAAGGCGAAAAAAGTCCGTATGCCCACCATTTCGACATCGACTGGTCGCGGCGGCTGACGCTGCCGTTTCTCGGCGATGATTTTGACATTGTGCTGGCGAACGGCGAGCTGGCGATCAAAGCCGATCCGCTGACCGGCGAACCGGCGCTGGCCTATTACGATAATTTTTATCCGCTGGTGGCAGAAAGCTGGCAAGGGCGGGAGCAGGCGCTCATCGGTGAGACCGATCACACGTTGATAGCCGAACTGCATGCGCAGCAGCCCTGGCGTTTGATGAGCTGGCGCGATGCGGCGAATGATCTCTCATACCGGCGTTTTTTTGAAATCACCGGCCTGGTTGGCGTGCGTGTCGAAGATGAGGCGGTATTTGATGACGCGCACCGGCTGATCCTGGAACTGGTACACAGCGGCGCGGTGGACGGTTTACGTATCGATCATATTGACGGGCTGGCCGATCCGCAGGGGTATCTGACGCGCTTGCGTCAGAAAGTGGGCGCTGAGTGTTACCTCACGGTGGAGAAGATCCTCGGCAAAGGCGAGCATCTTCCGCCGGACTGGCCAGTTTCCGGCACCACCGGGTATGAATTTATCGCCGCGCTGTCGGACGTGCTGGTGGATGACGCACAGCTCAACAACCTGCGCAAAGCCTACGACAGCGTTGCCGGACGGCGCGTGGATATGCACGAGGAGTTGCGTGCGGCCAAACTGTTGATGGTCGATCGTAACTTTAACGGCGAATTCAACGTGCTGGTGTCGCTGGCGCTCACCATTGGTCACGCGGAAATCCCGGTGCCACAGGAGGACGCGGTGCGCCAGGCGTTGCGCGAGTTGCTGATTGCTTTCCCGGTTTATCGCACTTATGGCACGGAACAGGGGTTACCGGCGGCTGACGCCGCGCTGTTAAACAAGGTGGTGGAGAGCGTTCAGCGCAGTCCGTATGCGCCGGACGCTGCCGCGCTCGATTTTGTGCGCCGCATTTTAGTGGGAGATGTGGCGAAAAGCGCGCTCAGCGCGGCGGCACGTTTTCGCACCCGTTTTCAGCAGCTCACCGGGCCGCTGATGGCGAAATCCGTCGAAGATACGCTCTTTTTCCGCCAGCATGTTGATCTGGCACTCAACGAAGTCGGCGCGGAGCCACTACCGCGTACCTTTTCGCTCGATCGTTTCCACGCGGAGATGCAAACCCGGCTTGAGCGCCAGCCGGACGCGCTTTCCGGCACTTCGACCCATGACACCAAACGCGGGGAAGATGCCAGAGCGCGGCTCTACACCCTGACGGAAGCGCCCGAGCGCTGGGCCGATTGCGTGGCGCGCTGGCGGCAGATGAACCATAGCAAAGTGCAACTGCTGGACGATGGTCACGCGCCGCGACCGATGGTGGCGTGGATGATTTACCAGGCGCTGGCGGGTGTCTGGCCGGTCAACTTACAGGCCGATGACGTGGACGGTTTGCGCGCGCTGGAAGAGCGGTTTGTGGCGTTTGTCGAAAAAGCGCTGCGCGAAGCGAAGCAACGCACCGACTGGATCGAGACTAACGATGCCTATGAACAGGCGGTGCTCGATTACGTGCGGCATTTGTTGTCGCCGGACAACCACGTGTTCTTAACCGATTTTATCGCCTCGTTACAGCCGTTTATCCGCGCCGGGCTGGTCAATAGCCTGACGCAAACAGTGATCAAACTGACGGCACCCGGCGTGCCGGATATCTATCAGGGCAGCGAAGCGCTCAATTTTAGTCTGGTCGATCCGGATAACCGGCTGGAGCCGGATTACGCCGAGCTGGAACGCTTGCTGGTCGACGAAGAGCAGGCCGATCCGCATTCGCAGGAGAGCTGGTCGAGCGGGCAATTAAAGCAATTTTTCATCTACCGGCTGCTGCATTTACGCCAGCAGATGCCGTCGTTGTTCCGCCGGGGGGCCTATCTGCCCTTGACCGTTGCGGGCGAAGAGGCGGAGCACCTGATCGCCTTTGCGCGTGTGGAAAAACAGGATGCGTTAATTGTGCTCGCCCCGCGTCTGCTGTTCGATGCCATCGACGGCAGCCTGGCGGGCGCCAATATTGCCTTGCCGCCGGAACTGGCGAATCGGCGTTACCGGGACATACTCAGTTCAGAGGAGGTTTTTCTCACCGACAAAGTGAACCTGCGCTCGATAGGCGGTTTCACCTTTGCGGTACTGGTCAGTGCGTGATTGCAAAAAAAAGGGTGTGGTTCATCAATCGTGATGTCTGGTGAGACTTTACAGGCGATCAAGGGGAAGCAATGTCTGACGGAAAACAGTTTTACATTACGGCGGGGCACGGCCAGCAACTCGGTGCGAATTACGACGGTGAGGGCGTTAACTTTGCCCTTTTTTCAGCGCATGCGCATCGTGTGGAGCTCTGTTTATACGCCCCCGATGGCAAGCAGGAGATCGCCCGGTTTGATCTGCCGGAAAATACCCACGAGATCTGGCACGGGTATGTGCCAGGCCTGCAACCCGGCGCGCTGTATGGCTACCGGGTGCATGGTCCGTTTGAGCCGGAAAACGGCCACCGGTTTAACCCCAATAAACTCTTAATTGATCCGTATGCCCGCGAACTGGCCGGTGATATCGAGTGGAACGCGGCCCATTACGCTTACGATTTAGAGCACGAAGATAAAGACCTGACGTTTGATACCCAGGATAGCGCGCCGTTTACGCCCAAATGCCGGGTTATCGATCCGCAGGCGTTCGACTGGCAGGATCACGCCAGGCCGAACATTCCCTGGCCGCGTACGGTTTTCTACGAAACCCATGTCAAAGGTTTCACCCAGCTTAATCCGGCGCTGCCGCCGGAACTGCGCGGCACGTTTGAAGGGATGGGACATAAGGCGTCGGTCGAGTACATCAAAAGCCTCGGTATCACCTCTGTCGAACTGCTACCGGTACACTGGTTCCCGGACGATCAACATTTGCTCGATAAAGGCCTACGCAATTTCTGGGGTTACAACACGCTTGGTTTCTTCGCTCCGGCGTCGCGCTATTACGGGCCGCGCGGCATCCAGGGCTTTCGCGATATGGTGCGGGCGTTTCACGATGCCGGTATCGAAGTGATCCTTGATGTGGTTTATAACCACACGGCAGAAGGCAACGAACTGGGGCCAACGCTGTCGTTTAAAGGCATCGACAACTTCTCCTATTACCGCACGTTACCGGATCAGCACCGCTACTACATCAATGACACCGGCACCGGCAATACGGTGAACACTTCACACCCGCGCGTATTGCAGATGGTGATGGATTCGCTGCGTTACTGGGCAGAAGCGATGCATATCGACGGTTTTCGCTTCGATCTGGGCACCATTCTCGGGCGCGAGCCGGAAGGATTCGACCAGCGCGGCGGCTTTTTTGACGCCATGACGCAGGACCCGCTCCTGTCCAGGCTGAAACTGGTCGGCGAACCGTGGGACATCGGTCCCGGCGGTTATCAGGTGGGCGGTTTCCCGCCGGGCTGGGCGGAGTGGAACGACAAATACCGCGACACGCTGCGTGAATACTGGAAGGGTGATAACGTCTCGACGGACTTTGCCGCCCGCTTGCTGGGCTCCGGCGATCTCTACGATCAGCGCGGGCGTCGCCCGTGGGCAAGCGTCAATTTTATTACTGCCCACGACGGTTTTACGTTGAACGACCTGGTCTCGTACAACGAAAAACATAATGAAGCCAACGGCGAGGACAATAACGACGGTCACAACGACAACCGCTCCTATAACTACGGCGCGGAAGGCGTGACTGAGGATGAAGGCATCAATGCCGTGCGCGAACGGCAAAAACGCAACTTCCTCGCCACACTGTTCTTCTCCCATGGCACGCCAATGCTGCTGGCCGGGGACGAGTTTGGCCGTACCCAGCAGGGCAATAACAATGGCTACTGCCAGGACAGTGAAATCTCGTGGATCAACTGGGACGCGCCGCACAGCGGCAACGGTGAAGCGCTGCGGGAATTTACCCGTCACGTCATTGCGCTGCGCGCCCAACAGCCGATCCTGCGGCGTGAAAACTGGCGCGATGGCATGGAGATCCGCTGGTACAACGCGGGTGGCGGCGAGCAGTTGCCGGAACAGTGGGATGAAGGCTCGACGCTCGGCGTTTATATCGGCCGCCCGGATTTGCAGGAAGAAGAGGGCGTCTGGCATGACGTGCTGATGTTGTTTAACCCGTTTGAAGGTACGGTGCCGTTTCGTATTCCGCAGTTCGGCGAAGGTGGCTGGGTGCTGGAGTTGACCACGACGGATAGCGCGAAACGCGGGATTGTGATCACCAAGGAGAAGGATTTCGAACTCGAAGGGCGCAGTATCGTACTGTTCCGTCGCCCGTAAACAGCAAGCGATGCGCCAGGTAACATGCCTGGCGCATTCTCGATTATGTACGAATCAGTAATTTGCCCCGCAGTAACAGCGCGAAGGTTTTTATCATCAACAGCGTGATCACCAGATTAGCCGCGATGAACAGCGGAAATGACATCCAGTACAGTGCGCCGCCTGGCGTGCCGTGCCCCAGACGAATCGAGGTGGTCGCCAGCGACGCCACGCCGAATGAAAAGCTCCAGAACGACGGGTTGAACGGCTGCGAACTGTACCAGGGGAGCAGCCTTATCATAAACAGCATCTGCAACAGGCCATAACCGAATAACAGTTTGGCGAACACATCGGCCTGCCCGCCATTGATGCTCAGCCAGGCGCTACAGGCGACGAATGCAGGTGCCATCTGAATGCCAAGCGAGGTGCGCACGGCGGGCGACATTTCATCAAGATTGCGCATCCGACTGAGGAT
The DNA here is from genome assembly GCF_900184035.1 of Kosakonia pseudosacchari. Classification (GTDB taxonomy): domain Bacteria; phylum Pseudomonadota; class Gammaproteobacteria; order Enterobacterales; family Enterobacteriaceae; genus Kosakonia; species Kosakonia pseudosacchari. Next base: position 344,822 of record NZ_FXWP01000009.1, on the reverse strand, counting down.
CGCGGGCTCAAGGCTCAGCCAGGAGAAGAGCCCGGCGCCGAGAAACAACATCCCGACATCGTTAAAACCGAACGCGCCGCAGGCCATGGCGCTGATAAAGTTATTGGCAACCGTGGGCAGATAAAGACCCGGCGTCGTCGCTTCTTTCGGATGCTGACCGCGCCACAGCCCGGCGGTTTGCCAGGCGGAATAGGTGAGCTGAATAACGACAGCAACCAGAAAAAGCCCCAGCGCCAGCGTGTGCAACCACGGCGCAAGGCCAATGGCGACCAGCATCGAGGTTGCTGGTGCCAGGCTGACAAAACTGCTTTTCAGCGGATGGGTGATCTCTTCCAGCACGCTTGCGCCGTGGCGGAACATGCGGCTAATAAAGGCCAGCATCAACAGCGCCCAGATGACCATCGCCAGAATGATTAAGCTATTCGCGGGCAGCAGGGTTACCGGCCAGATAGTGGCGGCGAAACGCCAGGAAAAGCCGAGCCCGATAATGCCAAGCACAATGCCAAAGTAACCGGCCGGAAGATTGAGGTGTGACGCTTTCATCACCAAACTCCTGAAATGTGTAAACCCTGAAGTAAGACGCGCGCCATTATATATGACATTTCATATGCAGGTTTCACTTTTTATTCAGCTTAATCTGTTGATTAAATAACCGATTAATTAACGGTATTGAATTATTTTTACCTTGGTCTACCGTTAAAGCGTAAATGATCGACTGTGCTTTCCTGTTATTTACAGCCATCTCAAATCAATCCGGAGAATGCCTGATGAACAAAAAAAGGTTAGTGATTATTAGCGCGTTAACATTACTTGCGAGTAATGCCTGGGCCGCCAAATTAATGGAAAAAGCAGAATTTGATAAAGTTTCTTCGCAATATGAAAAGGTTGGTGAAATTGCCACTTCCGACGAAATGTCACCCATGGATGCGCGCCATGCGCTGAGCAAACTGGCGGATGAAAAGGGCGGTGATGTGTATGTCGTCACCTCCGATCAAACCAGGAAAAAAATTCACGCCACGGCCGATGTTTACAAGAAAAAATAAAATAATAAAGCCTCCCCATACGGGAGGTTTTTTATTTGCGAAGGAGCCTGGTCTAAATATATCGAAGCTCATAATAGTTAGGTTTTAAATTAACGTGTCTTTTTAACTAAATAGAATGGTGCGCAGCGTAAATATACCTGCGCAACGCTAGCAGGAGTGCTGCGGCACTCCTGCTTGTAGACAAGTGGCGTTTGCCATTCCACCGGCGTTTCTGCCTGGCAGACCTATAGAGGCGGAAAACGGAGGACATGACTTCAGGAATCCCCATTGAGTTGCGGTTGAGAGAAATTAATTATTTAATTTCAATGAGTTATATTTTATTCCTGAAGGCATTTTTTTGCATTTTGCTGGCAATATTTTTACCGCTCATCCGTCTACTTCATCACAAGCAATTATTCATTAAGCTGATGGAGTAGAAAAAAGATGAGAGATTTTGATATGCATGGGCACAGACACGGTCACGGCTTTGGTCGGCACCGGATGATGAAACCGTTGATCATTGGCGTGGTGGTATTTATCGCGTTAGGGCTGCTGGTGATGTCTTTATGGAATGCGCTGCTACCGGCCATTCTTGGCGTGAAAAGCATTGGGTTCTGGCAGGCGCTGGGGCTGTTAGTGCTGAGCCGCATTCTCTTTGGCGGGCTGGGGTTCCACGGGGGAATGTTTGGTCTGGCGCGTCGGCGTATGCACGAACGCTGGATGCAAATGACGCCGGAGCAGCGTGAAGCCTTTATCCAGCAGCGTCGCGAAGGTTTTGGTCGCCGCGATCGCTGCGGCTGGCGTGGGCGCTGGGATGAAAGGGCGGATGACCGTCATCAGCCTGACGATAGCAGCGCAAAAAAACCGGACGCTGAGTGAGCACGGTGAAAACCATGGACGGCGAGTCTTTGCTGGTCAACGCGCTGAATGCCTGTCGCTCACGCCTGAAAGCCTTTATTCGTGGGCGCACGGCAGTGCGCGATGATGCCGACGACATTTTGCAGGAAGTGACTTATCAGCTGATGAATGTGGAACAACCGGTGGAGAATGTTGCCGCCTGGTTGTTCCGCGCCGCGCGCAATGAAATGACGGATCGTGCGCGTAAAAAACGTGAACTGCCGTTGTCCGGTTTTTTCAACGGTGGTGACGATGAAAGCGATTTTGCGGAAGATGAGCTGGCCGAAACGCTGTTTGGCGTGCCGCAAACGCCGGAAGAGGCGTATCTGTGCGAGCTGTTATGGCAAGAGCTGGAAAGCGCGCTGGCGGAACTTCCGCCCGCCCAGCGCGAGGTGTTCGAAAAGACCGAGCTTGAAGGTGTGAGTTATAAGGCGCTGGTGGAGGAGACGGGTGTCAGCATGCAGGCGCTGTTGTCCCGTAAGCACAAAGCGGTGCTTTATCTGCGCAGCAGGCTGCGCAGTGTTTATGATGCCATCACGCTCGATTAAAAAAGTAAGACTAGCTCCGTTCAAATGGGAAAAGGGTGTTTAACTGCGTCAGTAAAAAAGATGTTATTACCCTGCAAAGCACAACAAACACCATAGCTGCGTTATTTTTGGGCAACACTTTTATATTCTTTTAAAAATTCTTCTCTTGCCGGCCACAGGAGGGAAAATATACCAGCCCCGTGCAATAAAATGTGCAGAGTAGTTTTTATCGACTTGAATGGGATGATAGTTCCAGAAATCCCGTAACACTTCTGCGTGCGGATGACCTGTGCGGGTCGCCTCGGGATCTGAACTGAAAATACTGTAATCAGGCATCAGAGTATCGGCGATCCCGGCTTTCCAGTTTCCTCTGGCACCGTGATGCATGACCTGGAAGACAGCCAACTGATTGCATCGGTAAGCGCCAAGCACTGTCATCAAATCATCAATACTTTTTAGAGAGTTGAGATAACCGTCGCCAGTATAAAGAATACTGACTCTGTCAAGCAGGTGATATTTTGGATTTAAGTCAGAATAATATTTTTCATCCTCTGGCATAAACACGGTAGCAATAGCCCCGAATACCGGACCTGAATAAAGAAAGAGCGAAATCACATTACAATGCCGGGAAGAGTTGCCAAATGTGTTGGTATAGGTTTTTTTCAGATCGGCTAACGCCGCTTCTTTAATTTGGCGCTTAGTGGAAGTTTTTAAATTATTCGTATGGATGCGCACGGCTTTTTCGAACTTGCTGTTTTTAAAACGTACCATCGATGCGTCATTATAAGGAACAAATTCCCATATTTTATGGATGGATAACGCCGAGCCGGAGCGCACGGCAACCACCTGAGGTATGCCTGCAGCATGCGTGATGTTACCGCTGATCATCGAGGTCAATTCTTCGTCCCCCTGTAGTTCATGTTCAGGGAGTTCATCAAACACGAGCGCTGATGAAATTTCATCGAGTTCAGCATCAGGCGGCGCGTCCGGGAGTAAAGGTTCTTGCTCCGGATTAGGTTCGTCAGGGCGCGCGTTGACTGGCATCACCAGGATTATCCGCTCAATCGTGCCGCGACTGGCATTGCGCAAAAATCCCACCGGATCAAGCAGGAACTGCGTGAGCGGAGATCTTGGGCCGCTGCGCTCTTCAAACGCAATCACCAACCGTTGCCACAAAGGCATATACGGCAGAACAATATTGCGAACATTGCAGTGTTGTAATAATTCAACCACACCGCTGATATGATCCTTATCGAAGTGCGAAATAACTAACAAATCGATAAAGGGCAGAGCTTCGGGTGGACGAGGAAGCTGTCGGTGATAGTAATCAATTTGCGTGGTGAGAAGATGCTGGGCAGAAACGGTGCCACAATCATACACCCAACGAAATTCAACATGTTCACATGCGAGCAATCCAGTGCTGAAAAGACCTTGACCAACCGCATGAAAATCATACTTCACATCCCATGTGTAAATGCCTGGCATCATTAAGTCTCCCATAATCGCTGCGTTTCATAAACGGATGCGGTGGCACTGAATGCCTTTATCACCCGAAGTTTGTCCTGCTTAACCACCCCAGCGGCTTTTCAAATAATTCACCGCCTGCTGAGTTTGCGGCTGTTCCAGATAACTTTCGCGGAACAAAATTGTGCCGTTAATTTGCGGTAGCGATTCGTTTAAATCGAGCTGTTTTTTCAGTTCGGGCACGCCACCGTTGACGGTCCAGTCGGGCTCATTCTTCGAATATTCCCCCACCTTATACAGCGCCACGCCGATGTAGAGCCGCGTTTTAGTCGGTTTCACGACATTCGCCCACCATTTTGCCAGCACATCGTAACGCGCCGCATCGCGGGCGAATGGCCAGTAGATTTGCGGGGCAATGTAATCCAGTAGCCCTTGTTGTACCCAGCGGCGTGTGTCGGCGAACGATTCGTCATACGCCGCGGCACCACGCGTGTCGGACCCGGCGGCGTCAAATGAGCGGTTACGCCAGACTCCCGCCGGGCTCACGCCGAACTCTACATTGGGGTTGAGTTGCCGGATGGTGCGCGAAACCTGTTCAATCAATTGCTGCGTATTGTTGCGCCGCCAGTCCGCTTTTGAACTGAACGCCTGGCCATATTGCCGATAGGTCTGGTTGTCATTCAGCGCAGAACCTGGGGTTTCAGCGTAGAAATAGTCGTCAAACTGCACACCATCGACCGGGTAGCGTGCCACCACTTCCGCAACGATGCTGGTTATCCAGTCGCGCACTTCCGGAATGCCGGGATCGAGCACAAAACGGTCGCCCGCGGTGCGGATCCAGTCACGATGCAGCACAAAAATGCTCGCCGGGTGCAGAGATAATGTGCGGTTGAGATCCGCCGTGGTTGACGGTTTGGTATTAACTGAAACGCGGTAGGGGTTAAACCACGCATGCACTTTCATGCCGCGTTTGTGCGCTTCATCAAGAATAAACTGCAGCGGATCGTAACCGGGATCCTGCCCAATGGTGCCGGTCAGCATATCTGACCAGGGTAAAATCTTTGACGGCCATAGCGCGGTGCCGTCGGGTTTGACCTGGAAAAAGACGGTGTTAATGCCGAGGCTTTTTAGCTTATCCAGCTTGTTTCTCAGCGCCGCTTGTTGCTGGCTGACGCGCAACGAAGCACTCATGTTGACCGAATTTACCGGCGGCCAGTCGAGACGCGACACGGTCGCCAGCCAGATACCGCGCACCGGTTGTGTATTTTTTGCAGGCGTCGTTGCGAGCGGTTGTTTTGCCACCGGCGGCAACGGCGTGACGAGTGATTTCGGCGCTTTTGAGGCGCAACTGGCGAGTAAAAGCGCAGTGGCAATAAGCACGCCTGACTTTTGTAGTGACATCTGAAAATTAGCTCTTAGGCGTTCGACCGCTTGTCCACGGGTTAAACGCAGGTTCGTCTGATTTGGCCGGGGCGCGCTCTTCCAGCGATTCAAGATACAGCGCCTCAACTTCCGCGCGCGCCCAGGGCGTGCGTCGTAAAAATTTCAAACTGGATTTAACGCTTGGATCGTTTTTAAAGCAATTGATATTGATGCGCTTGCCGAGTTCGGACCAACCGTAGCGGTCGACCAGCGCGTTAACTTGCATTTCTAGCGTCACGCCGTGCAAAGGATCTTTTGAAATATGAGCGGCCATGTGAAATCCGGTTTTCGGGAAAAGTTTCGCGGAAGGTTACAAGAAAGCCCGCTGAGCGTCACGGGCTTTGCGCCGCTGAACGTTACTGCCCGCACAGGCAAGGGCGAAGTTCTCGGATCGCGGCGGTTGCGGCCACCTTCAGCAAAGCGGACGTTCAGCCAGGGGTAAAGAGAGGAAGCGGTGGGCGATGGCTCAAGGGTTAAGTGCTGGCAAACGCGCTGCCAGCACTAACTTGTGCCCGCGTACAGGGCACGTTACCGCCGTTATTCTAACAGGTTACGGTGTAACGTTTTGACGGCGCTGTCCGCGCATTCCGCAGGGAGCAGGAAGCAAAGATTATGGCTGGACGCGCCGTGGCAAATCATCCGCACGGAATGGTTTTCCAGGTCGGCGAATACTTCTTTGCACACTGCCGGAGCCTGCGAAAGCGAGTTACCAATCAGCGAAACTAATGCCAGCCCGGTTTCGATTTCGACATGGCAGTGCGACGACAGTTCGGTAAGCAGTGCGGTAGTGAGCGTGTCCGCTTCACCGGACGTAGAACCGGTGGAGTTAAGGATGATCGCGATGCTGGTTTCCGAGGTGGTCACCAGATCCATGGCGACGTCATGACGCGACAAAATACCAAACATCTGTGCCAAAAAGCGGTGTGCCGGCTGCGTATCGACGCTGGATAACTTTAACAGCGTTTGCTGGCGACGAACGGCCAGTGCACGGTAACGCGGCGGTTCGTGCGTGTCACGGCAGACCAGCGTTCCGCCCGCGCGCGGCTGGGCGCTTGAACCGACAAAGACCGGGATATTTTTACGCATCGCCGGTAGCAGGGTTGCCGGATGCAGCACTTTCGCGCCAAAGGCCGCCATTTCACTGGCTTCAGAGAATGAGAGTGTATCGATGCGTTTTGCCTGGGCGACGATTCGGGGATCGGTCGTATAAATCCCGGCGACATCGGTCCAGATATCCACTCGCGCAGCCTGCAACGCTTCTGCCAGCAATGAGGCGGTGTAATCGCTACCGCCACGGCCAAGCGTGGTGGTTTGCCCCGCCGCGTCGCTGCCAATAAAGCCTTGTGTGACCACCAGCGACTGCGCAATGCGCGGGAGTAAATGCTTTTCCACCCGTTCTGCAATCTCACTTATAACGGGAACCGCGCAGCCGAACGTGTCGTTCGTGCGGATCACTTTGCGCGCGTCAAACCACTGCGTTTCCACGTCGCGTTCGCGCAGAACCTCCACAAACAGCAGGGAAGACATCAATTCCCCGTGGCTCACCAGTTCATCGCACAGCGCGTCTGACCGGGAATCAACGGCCATGGCCGCAAGATGGCTGATATTATCGAGCAGGCGGTCGATCTCCTGGCCGATGGCTTCTGGCTGTTTCAGGCGAGAAATAATGTTGTATTGCAGGGTGCGCAGGGTATCGATCTTATCTTGTCGAACGCTGCTTTCCAGACCGCCAGAGAGTTCAACTAACAGGTTGGTGACGCCAGCGGAGGCAGACAAAACAACCAGACGAACATCTTTATCAGCAAGGACAATGGTGGCGCTGCGGCTCATCGCGTCAAAATCGGCGACACTGGTTCCGCCAAATTTGGCAACGATGGTGTGTGGATAAATGCGAGTCATAACAATCTCATATCAGGGCGCCATAATTTTAATGGCATGAAAATTTTCATTCTCGGCATAAGGGAAGCGTGCTTCACCTTACGAAATGTCCGCCCGCGAACATCTCTTTTTACAACCCAGGATTCTGCTCCCGTTGTCGATAACCTGTATTGCCTCTCACGAGTTACCGGGTGTGATGCGCATTAATGGTTAAATAGATGCTTCCTTTTTTTGGCCTGGGGATTTTTATCGCGGGCATAGTAAGTGATTTAACTCGCTGAATCGATAATTTCCTCAACATTTGCAATAACCCAATGGAAAATCTCATGATTTATTCAGTGGTTGCTGGCGGAGTTTGGCTTAAATAACGTTCTAATAACATAAAAAGAGCACAAATATTAAAAAGCGAGTCTTATCATGGCGTTGTTCGCGATGCTTGCTGGAATATTCTTGTAACAGAATTGGTTACAATTCACGCTGAACAATCCCCACGCATAAATATTTTTTGTCATTGATTTTTAAAGAAAATGACATAAATAGCCTGACAAAATAAAAGATTGAGTCCGTTGCTGAAAACACATATATTAGCCGCGTTTTTTACAAGCCCCCTTAAACCCTTATTCAACCCGGTGTTAAACCAACCCAGGTTGTAGGAGAGATATGATGACGGATAAAGTCCGTATTGATTCTTTGAGTGCTAATTCATTCCCGCAAAGCAATGAGACCTTTTTAGCAAGACAGGCTGAGTTTGAATCCAATGTCAGAAGCTATCCGCGTAAATTGCCGTTAGCGATTGCCAAAGCGCAGGGCGTCTGGATCACTGATGTTGAGAATAATCAATACCTTGACTGCCTTGCAGGCGCCGGTACTCTGGCGCTGGGCCATAATCATCCTGATGTGATTCAGAGCATCCAAAGTGTCATTACCAGTGGCTTACCGTTACATACGCTCGACCTGACCACGCCGTTAAAAGATGAGTTTTCAGAATATCTGCTCTCTTTGCTGCCGGGTCAGGGCAAAGAATATTGCCTGCAATTCACCGGGCCTTCCGGCGCAGACGCCGTTGAAGCGGCGCTGAAGCTGGCGAAAAAAGTGACCGGTCGTTCCGGTATTATCAGTTTCTCTGGCGGTTACCACGGCATGACGCACGGCGCGCTTTCCGTGACGGGCAACCTGTCGCCGAAAGAAGCGGTAAACGGCATGATGCCGGAAGTGCAGTTTATGCCTTACCCGCACCAGTACCGTTGCCCGCTGGGCATCGGTGGCGAAGCCGGTGTCAAAGCGCTGACCTACTACTTTGAAAACCTGATCAACGACGTTGAAAGCGGCGTACGTAAACCGGCTGCCGTGATTCTGGAAGCGGTGCAGGGCGAAGGCGGCGTGAACCCGGCGCCGATCGAGTGGCTGCAGCGCATCCGTAAAGTGACCCAGGAACACGGCATTCTGCTGATCCTCGACGAAGTGCAGGCTGGTTTCGCGCGTACTGGCAAACTGTTCGCCTTCGAACACGCCGGTATTGAGCCGGACATCATTGTGATGTCCAAAGCGGTCGGTGGCGGTTTACCGCTGGCGGTACTCGGTATCAAAAAACAGTTCGACGCCTGGGCGCCGGGCCACCATACCGGTACTTTCCGTGGCAACCAGCTGGCGATGGCAACCGGCCTCACTACGCTAAAGATCCTCAAAGAAGATCGCATCGCCGATAAAGTGGCAGAGCAGGGTGAATGGCTGAAAGGCAAGCTGGCTGAAATGCAAAAACGTTTCCCGGTGATTGGCCATGTACGCGGCCTGGGCCTGATGATCGGTATTGAGATCGTTAAGCCGCAGGAAGCGCAGGATCACATGGGTTGCTACCCGGCGGACGGCGAACTTTCTGCGCTGTTGCAGAAAAAATGCTTCGAATCGGGTCTGATCCTGGAGCGCGGCGGCCGTGGCGGTTGTGTACTGCGTCTGCTGCCGTCGCTGCTTATCAGCAATGCAGAACTGGAAGTTTTCCTCGATAAATTTGAAAACGCGCTGCTGAGCGCTGGCGTGAAGCCTGTTTAATCGGAGTAAGTGAGCGAATGTCTGATTTAAATCCGATTCTCTCGGGTTCCGCGCAGAGTATTGCGGCCTATCAGGAAGCGATTGAGCAGAGCACGCAAGCCGTTGTGCAGTGGCTCAAGCAACCTGAAATGTATCAGGGCAAAACTGTCGCGGAATTACGTGAGCGCATCAATTTAGAATTCACGTCTCAGGGCCTGGGTAACCAGGCCGCCATTGAGCGCGCCGTTGAGTATTTCCTTAAAGACAGCCTGTCCGTGCATCATCCGCAGTGTGTGGCGCATCTGCACTGTCCGAGCCTGGTGATTAGCCAGGCGGCGGAAGTGCTGATCAACGCCACGAACCAGAGCATGGATTCGTGGGATCAGAGCCCGTCGGCGACCATCATTGAGATGAAACTCATCGAATGGCTGCGCGCGCAGGTGGGGTACCCGGCCGGTGACGCTGGCGTGTTCACCAGCGGTGGTACGCAGAGTAACCTGATGGGGCTGATGCTGGCTCGTGACGCGTTTTTCGCGCGTCAGGGCCACTCTGTTCAGCTGCACGGCTTAACCGGTAATCTCAGCAAAATTAAAGTGTTATGTTCTGAAAATGCACACTTTTCGGTGCAGAAGAACATGGCGCTGATGGGACTGGGTTACCAGTCCGTGACGCTGGTGAAAACGGATGAATTCTCGCGCATGGATCTCAACGATCTGGCGCAGAAACTGGCCGAGGCGAAAGCCAACGGTGAGCAGGTGATGGCCATTGTTGCTACCGCCGGCACCACCGACGCGGGTGCTATTGATCCGTTAGCGGAAATCGCCGCGCTGGCCGCTGAACAGCAGATTTGGGTTCATGTTGATGCGGCCTGGGGCGGCGCGTTGCTGCTTTCTGAGAAGTATCGTCATTTCCTGAATGGCCTTGAGCTGGCGGATTCCGTAACGCTGGATTTCCATAAGCAATTCTTCCAGACCATCAGCTGTGGCGCGTTCCTGCTGAAAGATGCGCGCCATTATCAGTTGATGCGTTACCAGGCGGCCTACCTGAACTCTGACTTCGACGAAGAGCAGGGCGTACCAAACCTGGTGTCGAAATCATTGCAGACGACGCGCCGTTTCGATGCGCTGAAGCTGTGGATGGGGCTTGAAGCGCTGGGTAAAAAGCAGTACGCCGAAATTATTGATAATGGCGTGACGCTGGCGCAGCAGGTGGCGCAATTTGTTGCCGAACAGCCACAGCTGGAACTGGTGATGCAGCCGCAGCTGGCCAGCGTGTTGTTCCGTTTCCGCCCGGAAAACGGCGATACCGCAGGTGTTGCGCTGCTGAACCAGCGTATCGGCGATGCGCTGCTGGCCTCCGGGAGCGCCAACGTTGGCGTAACGGAAGCTGACGGGGTGACATGCCTGAAGTTGACGCTGCTGAACCCGACCGTTTGCCTGGAGGACGTTAAAGTTCTGCTGTCAAGCGTGGTGGCCTGTGGCCAGCAGTTACAGAACGCCTGATTCACGTCGTTAATAAAAAAAGCCGGCAGCAGCGATGTTGTCGGCTTTTTTATTGTCTACGAAACGCCTGTCTGGGCGTCACTCTTCGTCTGGCGCAGCGGGGTCGGGCTCCCAGGAGATAATGTCACCGGGCTGGCACTCCATGGCTTCGCAAATTTTCGCCAGCGTATCGAATCGAATACCCTTTACTTTGCCGGACTTGAGCAGCGACAGGTTTTGCTCGGTGATACCGATAAAGGCCGCCAGCGCTCTGGACGTCATTTTTTTCTCTACCAACAGTTTGTCCAGATGAACCACCACAGCCATAGTCAGATAAACTCCCTGGTTTCTTCGTCCGCTTTGATCCCCGCGAGCATGGCGTGAAACGTGACAAATAACAAGCCGCCGGTGAGCAACAGGATCACATCGCCAATCAGCACGCTGACCTGGTAATATTTTTCCGGCCACCAGACGACAAGCGGTATTAAAAAGCGGCACACCGGCAATACGATGCCAAGGCTTAGCATCATCAAGGCAATATTGCGTACACAACGTGCCAGCGCCAGGTTGAGAATTTGCCGTTTACCGACCAGCCGCATCACGTGCATTCCCTGCCAGATAGCGAAAGCAAATAACCCAACGGGTAAATAGAGGAGCACCAGTAACAGCAACTGGTGAAACGGCGGTACGGCAGTCACTGGCTGGCTTTCCGCTTGCATGTCGGCAAATTTAAGCATGCTCGAAATAAAAAAAGACTCACCGGAAAAATATAACCACAGGGGTGTAATTAAGGCGAGGATGAAAAAGAGCGGTAATATCCCTGAGATAAACACCAGACTGAGTTTATTTCGTACACCTTTCACTTTGTACCTTCCTGAATTAAGGATTTTATTTTAAAACCAGCACGCTCAAGCATGACATAAGCATCAGCGCAATGGCAATCTTGCCAGCCGCCAGCACAGGCGGGCTGCGCGTTAACCAGGGCGCTGGCCACGCGCGATAAACGCTGATGGCAATAAACGACGCCTGAACGGTCCATGTCAGCATTCTGAACAGATAACCGATCTTGGTCAGATGCGTGATGGTCTGCATCATTTCGGCACAATAAATGACCATCAACGCCAGCATGATGTAATTCAACAACCGTATTTTGTAATGCGCGAACCAGGAGCCGCAAATAAACAGCATGACCGAAATAAAGGTTAATATGGCCCACAACATATCAATCCAGTTCATGATGAGTTTCCGTTTTAGCTGATGTCTGCGTTAACAACAGGCGTATGGCCGGGCCAATAACGGGCCATGCCGTATCTGAGAGGATCACCACGGCGGATTGTTGCTGGGGATCGAACGCAATGGCGGAGGCAAAACCGGAAGATTCCCCGTCGTGCCAGGTGATGTCCCGCCCGCGAATACGGGTGGTAAACCAGGCGTAACCCACGCGTGAATCCGCATCGTCAGTGGCAAAGTGTGGCGGCATTGCCGCGCTACCGGCAAGATTGCCCGCCAGTAAGGCCTGCGCATAATGCGCCATATCGACGATGGTCGAACGCACACCGGCAGCCGGCGTGAACGCGCGTTGTATCCAGGGCGCTTCGGCAAACCCGGACACCGCCCAACCGTGGTGAAACTTGGGCGTGTCAGGGGTTAATGCTTCGGCAACAACGGTGTTTGCCATTTTCGCCTGCGCAAAAACCCGCGTTTGCAATAACGCATTAAAAGGCTGATGTGCTGCTCGCGACAGTGCCAGGCCCAGCAAGGCGTAGCCGGTATTGGAGTAAGCAAAGCTGGCGGGCGCGGCTAAGCGGGTATTGTTCACCATTTCGATGACTGATTTTTCGTCATACTCCCAGAAGTTTTCACGCAGGATTATCTGGCTGATCATCCGGATCTTCTGGCGCAGCGATGAGGCCAGCGGCGGCAGGCCAGAGCGATGCGATGCTAATTGTTCAAGGGTTATGTCTCGTGCCGGGGCGCTGATTTCCGGAATGAGATCGCCAACGCGGGTTTGCGCTGTCGCTTCACCCCGGCGAAATGCCTCCATCAGCAAACTGCTGGTCATGGTTTTGGTCAGGCTGGCGATTTCATATTGTCGGTTGTAATCACTGTCCCAGAGTGCATATTGCACACCGCGCGGTGTGATGAGCGCGGCGGCGACGCTGCCTCGCGATCCTTTCAATAATGGTGTTAAAAATGACACCATACCGGCATCTCCCGTCTGGCGAGGAGAGGGGGTGCTGAAACCGGGTTGCAGGTAAATACCTGCGGCAATCAGTGCGATAAATACCGTGCCCGCAGCGAGCAGCCGCGCGCGGCTGCGAAAGTGACATTTGCTCATGGCGCCACCTCAGAATGTGTACTGGATCAGTGACGACAGGCTGTACTGCATCCGGCTGTTGACCAGCGGGCTGCTCCCCGCTTCATCGAACAGGTACTGCGCGCGGCTGGTCAATCCTGCCGCCAGATTTTTATCGAAATGCCACATCAGTTCGGCATACAAACCACCTTGCTGGAAGCCTGATGAAGGGGAATAAATTGCAAAGTCGGTGCGGTGTGCCTGATGCGCCGTCACGCCGTAGTGGCGCTGCTGGTAACCACTGTTCGCCCAGCTTATGTCGCCGCCGACCGAAATGGCAGCATGCTGCCAGCGCCAGAGTTCGGCTTGCGCGCCGCTCGTGACGATCAGGCTTCTGCCCGGTGCTTCGCCGCCATATCGCTGCTTTTCAGTGGCAGTTAACAGGCGCAGCCACAACGTCCAGCTTTCTTGTTGGTAGCGCAGATCTGTACCCGCCATCAGCGCTGCAGACAGGTTACCCATCCCTTGTAGATCGCGGTTTTTTCTGCCGGAAAATGGGTAATTAAACACCTCTTTTCGCGCCTCATCCTGCGTTAACAGCAGGCTCACGTTGAAGGGTGAGTCCGGTGTCAGTCCCCAGATCAGCCCGTCGGTAGACAGACCGAACAGCCCCCAGTTTTCGCTATGAAGATCCACGCCCGCTTTTAGCAGTGGTCCCACCGCCGTGTGGTTCGAACCGGAGTAAATGGGGCGAATGCTGACGCCCAGCCCGGCAAAACCGGACAACTCAGCGCTGTGTGTCGACGCACAGATAAGTAATCCTGAGAACAAAACACCCTGTTGCAGACTTCTTTTCATTCGATGCCTCTCCTGGCATAGGTGGTTGAATTGGGTGCAGGCTAGCCTGGTGTTTATCGTTTTACAATAAGTTTTTATTGTTTTATTTTAATTGTCATTGAAGGTAAAAAGCGTCGTTTGGCAGAAAAACGGCTTCAGGGAGGCAGAATGGCCCGATTCACTGGTAAGAAAATTGTTATTACGGGAGCCAGCAGTGGCATTGGCCTGGCGGGGGCAAAACGCATTATTGCGGAAGAGGGGGAAGTGATGATCACCGGGCGTGATGCGCACAAACTGGCGCGCCTTCACCAGGCGCTGCCACCTGACGCCCGATTGCTGCAAAACGATGGTGCCGATCCGGCAGCGGCACAAGCGTTGGCTGACGCGGTAGCCTCCTTCGGCATGCTGGATGGCTTATGGCTGAATGCCGGGCAGCTGGCTTTTGCACCTGCCGAAAAGGGTAGTGCCGCGCTGTTCGATAACATGATGAAGAACAATGTCCGCTCCGCGGTACTGCAAATATCCTGTCTTGCCCGCTTTTTAAAAGCGGGCGCGTCGGTGGTGCTGACCGCGTCGACCGCCGCATATGAAGGGACACCGCTTGCTTCGATTTATGCTGCCAGTAAAGGGGCGCAGCTGGCGCTGGTTCGCTGCTGGGCAACGGCTTTTGCAGCACAAGGGATCCGGGTGAATGCGCTGGTACCAGGCGCGATAGAAACCGGTTTGCTTGAGGCGATCCCGGCACAATTTCGTGGTCAGTATGAGGCGCAGATCCGCTCTATTGTGCCGATGAAGCGGCAAGGAACGCCGGAGGAGGCAGCCGCCGTCGCGTTATTTTTGCTCTCTGATGATGCCAGTTATGTCACGGGCAGCCAGTACGTGGTTGATGGCGGGTTGCTGCGTTTATAAACGTTTTCTTAACTATTGTGCGGAGGATTTATGAGTTTACGGTTTGAAAATGCGCTTCCCCGGAACATCGTTTGTGTGCGCGTGGGTGGTCCATGGAATGAGACGGTGCCGGTGGGTTTTCAACAAATTATTGGCTGGGCGCAGGAGCAGGGCGTGGCTTACCGGGAAGCGCTGGTGTTTTACTGGGATGATCCTGCGCACACGGATGTTGCCGACTTGCGTGCCGATGTCGCGCTAACGGTTGATGCGCAAACGTCAGTGAACATTACCGGTACAGTATTCAGAGAAGAAAAAGTGCCTGGAGGGCTATATGCGGTATGGCACACGCTTGTGCGGGACGGCGCTTACGCAAAAGCATGGAGCGATTTGTACGCTGCGATAGAAAACAGCGATTACGAACTTGCACGCGGCGTTTGTTTCGAAAACTACCTCTGCGATGGTCGTGATGGCAACTGGGATCTTGAAATCTGGCAGTCGGTGGAACCAAAAACGTCAAACCGCTAATCGCATCTGCACGCGGCGAGAAACCGCGTGCAAGCGCAGCAACTCTGTGCAAGGGGATGCCGCTGCTGGCAACTATGTCGTTTTCAAACCACAAACGGATTACGACTGAGTGGCGGGCAAAACCAGACTGTGCATGAGCAATGGCTGTGAATCGAAAGTGCGCTGTAAAAGAGGCGAGCGGCCTGGGCGCTGGAAAGGTAGTTCAGGCAGGCCAAGGCTTGACCACACTTAATTTAACTTATGTTGTGTGATAATTCAGTTCATAAGAAAAACACGCCTTATATCATTGCTTTAAATGAATATTTTTAATATAAATATCAACTCACTTTCAGATAACTTCATGAACCAACATAGAGTCCGCTTCTTATGGGTATTTTCTGAAAGCCTGCTTACCTTGTGAGTTGAGTATTGGAGAAAACGAAAAATCCGAGAATGCAAGGTAATCTACCTGAAAAACCGGTGAATGCTCGAGCCGCGCCTCTGGCTGGAAGTAACCAATGGCACGGTTGAAGAGTGTGCTGCCCAGAACAATGAAATCTTACGATATGACGGTTACGAAGTTGTCAGAGATGGCAACTTCTACAAAGTTCGTGAACTTGCTGGAGCAGTGATCGAGGTTGAACACCACTTTGCAGATTCAGATGCGTTGAGTGAAGTGCTCATTGAAGAACAGATTCAGAAATGCAGAGAGATGGTTGAAATCGGCGATTATTCGGGTGTAATTACTAATGGTTCGCAAGAAAGAATAAATAGACAAGAGGTAGATATGTCTCAACCCTATCCTAGCCCTATACAGCTTTGGGCAATGCAACCACACCTTTTTAATGAGTGGCGTGCAAACAATGATCTACCGCAACTCTTTGAATTCTTGAGGGATACTCTGCCAGGATTTAACGACTGGTTGAATGGGCTTCCTTTTGATATGGACGTGGCGCTAAGAATTGTGCCGACTGGCGATATTTTCAAAGGCGATAAAAAGAGAGTCGTTATAAAAAGAGATGGTGAATTTCCAGGGACGTTTGTATATGAGTGTAGAGAAGGGACAGCAGAAGAAGCTACCGAATGGTGGAAGATAAGGTATGCTGATATTTCGATTCTTGGTGAAATAGAGCCGTACTTCAAATGGGCGGAAAGGGTGCTAGGGCGGAAACGTTTTTCCATGTGGAAAAAAAAGAATAGACCCTATTCCGATAGATTGCTTTATGGCTCTTGGGTAGGATTGAATGAAGGCGGATGTGTTACCAAAGCAAATCTCTTTGGTGATTTTACCGTTCTAAAGCTAGGTCAAGTAGAGCTTGAGCGTGGAGCAGTAATTGGACACAAAAATCTAGATTTTTGTGATTTGGATTTTCTAACAATTAAGGCTGGTTGGCATGGATATGGCTCAAGCTGGAAGACAATCAACTATAGCTCTTGCAGAGAAATTTCGTTTGTAGAAACTGAAGTGGCTTTTTATGAGTTCTATAGTTGTGCTGCCACTAAATTTACAATCACAAATACAAAGTTTCAGGATTTGTATTTTGAGAGAACGGATGTTCAAGAGCTAAGGTTGTTGAACTCATTTCTGTTTAAGGTTGGGATTAAAGATTCTAGTGTAACCCCATTTATTCAAAATTGTGAAATTAGAGAATTGAGTTACCTCCCCAAAGTGGGTGCCTCACATTTGGAGACATCAACGACCTATAGGTTACTAAGAGCCGCTTTCCAAAGCAGCGGACTCAGGCAGGAGGCATCGAATTTTTACTACAAGGAAAGAGTATATGAAAGGAAGTCATATTTTCACCCTCAGTTAATAGATAGAAAGATATTTCAGGGACTTGATCACGGCGGTCAAATTTCCATATTGAAAGATTTATATGATCGAGGGTTTTTCGAAAAAAAAGATTTGCCCAAAGAGATTCGTAAGGTTCTTGTTTCAAAAGTCAAGATGCATGTTATTCCGAAGTACTTGTTTCCTTTAATGAAATCAAGATTTAAGTGGTTTGTCTCTTTGTTTGAATCTATTCTTTGGGGGTATGGTGAAAGACCATCAAGAATCATCTTGGTTGCTCTAGCCACTGTCACTTTCTACTCTGGAATTTATAGCTATTTTGATTGGCTGGATGAAAAAGGAAATCCATATCATCTAAGTCTACTGGATAGTTCATATTTTTCGGTTGTTACATTCACCACTCTTGGTTATGGTGACATAACACCAAAGACCGAAATTTTGAAATTGTTAGCAGGTTCTGAAGCATTATTGGGGGCTTTTACAATGGGACTGATAGTTGCAGGTTTTTCAAACAGAAGTCGGTACTAAATATATAAGTTTTTGAAAGATATAGATACATCAATACCCAATCAGGACTGAAGTCTCTGATGGGGTAGAGTTCTTACTGCGGGCTAGGTTACCTAGGCACGCTTCAAATTCGAGTTAACAGGTGACAAAATTGATAAAGCCATCAACTAAGGAACTTCACAGTTTTTTAAATGACAAAAAAGGGTTAGTAGTTCATTTTTCAGGATGCCCGAAAGGTATTGGTCCCGGGAAAGAATTATTTCCTGATGACCTTAAAGATATTTTATCCGGGAAAATCACTGGGGCATTATCATGCTCAGTAGTTATACCCGGTGACTTCTATTCACCAGAACCTGACAAAGGACATGCAACAGGGACTATCGGGGTAATCTTAAATGTTGAAGATTCAAACTTATCCGCTGTAGGTCATCGCGATGCTGGTAGTTATGTTGATGACGATGGTAATCGCCACGTACCAGAAAAAGCCATTACAATAAATGACCTAGAAGACTCTTTGTCCAGTCGGATTACTTATAATGAATGGATCGTAAAACCGTATGGCATAAAAGGCATTTTTATTTTTCATCCTGATCATATCATTATAAGAGCAATGGTGGAAATACCTGATTATGAAGGATTTATTGAAGATGATGTGCAGATCGATCTTCATGAAGTATGTAGTCATTTCCCCGCATGCGAAATTTTCACCTTCACAAAAAATAAAATTTCCAAACTAGACCGTAATACCAACAAATTCATTGTCCAAACAGAAAAATTTTACGGGTAAATACACAAGCCATAGTTAATTAATAGTGAAATAATAATTTCAACGATATCCATACAGTTTATCTCGGTCATGTCTCGTGGCGGAACGATGATTCAGCGTAATCGAAGAGCTAAGGGCAGGAAACACGCAGGACTGCTAGTCAAAATAAGCCCTGAAAAGGGCTATTTTGTATGCTCCAGACTGTGTTATTGATTTGCCACTCGATAAACCAATTTCGATAAAAAATTCCCTTACTTAAAAAGTAAATATTTAAATAACTCTACTAGCGTGGCAAAGAGTCGAGTCATTTTTGCTGAATGTTTCCAGACTATCCCTGTAATGCGAGAATCACAAGGGGTCCATATACCGCCGGCATTGGTAATCTCAGTATATCTTGTATTCCACAAAGGTGTGCCACTCATTCCAGTTGGAAGAGATAAATTTCCGGTCGTTCCCCTTAATGATAAAGCAAGATTTGTACTCCAGGCACAAGAAAGGAAGGTCAATAATGGCTGGACAACGCCTCTGAGGCTGAACGCGATGCGGCGAAACAAGAGCTTACTAAGGAGGGTAAGACAACGGATGATGTTATAACCATTGACGATTACATTAAAAGCGAGGCGATACAGGCGGAATTTAATCAGCAACAGTGGGGAGTCGTAACCGGCGTATTGTTGAGGCAGAGACGGCGCTGATACAGGGACTGATTAACGTCGTTAGTCTGGCTTCAGCGGACTACACCGTTGCTCGTATAAACTTAAATGTATTAGCTCAGACCTGATCTGACAGTTACCGGTTATTTATACAGGTGTCTGTCAGATTACATCTGGCTTAAATTTTTCTCAGCCCAGATGTGTTTTCCATCAAGTAATGTTTCCATTGGTGTCCGCCCACAGCACATTTTCCCCTGATGGGTTCGCTCATTATTATAGTGAACCAGCCATTCATCAAGATCCGACTGTAATGTATCGAGTTCGCCATACAGTTTTTTGCGGAATGCTACCTGATAAAACTCCTGCAAGATCGTCCTGTGGAACCGTTCGCAGATGCCGTTCGTCTGCGGCGACATCGCTTTGGTCTTCGTGTGGTCGATATCATTTATTGCCAGATAAAGCTGATAATCATGCTGTTCTACTTTGCCACAGTACTCTGTGCCTCTGTCAGTCAGTATTCTCAGCACTGGCAGTCCCTGAGACGCGTAGAACGGTAGCACACGGTCATTCAGCAGATCTGCCGCTGTAATCGGCGTTTTGGTGATATACAGCTTGCAGTGAGCGACCTTCGAGTAGGTATCCACGAATGTCTGTTGATAAATACGTCCAACACCTTTCAGGTTGCCCACGTAGAACGTGTCCTGAGATCCCAGATAACCCGGATGAGCGGTTTCAATTTCGCCACAGGCCTCGTCATCACTGGCTTTACGTTCCAGTGCGGCGATCTGGCTGTCAGTCAGTTCGATACCCTCACGAGCCACTTTTTCTTCCAGAGCTTTAAGGCGCTTTCTGAAATTCTCAAGGTTGTGGCGCAGCCAGACAGAACGGACACCACTTCCTGAGATAAAAACGCCCTGTTTACGCAGCTCATTGCTGGTCCGGTGTTGGCCATGAGCAGGGAACGCAATAGCATAATCAGCAACGGCCTGTTCAGTTGCATCGTCAGTACGATTTTTGAGATTGGGAGCGCGTCGGCTGCGGTTAATCAGCGCGTCCACACCGCCTTCATCAGCCAGTTCACGATAGCGGTAAAACGTATCACGGGAGACGCCCATGATTTTACAGGCTTTAGATACGTTGCTGAGTTCTTCAGCCAGATTGAGCAAACCCGTTTTGTGTTTGATGACGGGATTGGTAGTATGAAGCATGAGAGTTACCTCGTGTTTTGTATAAGGATTCGACACCCATATCAAAACCGGTAACTCTCAGCCTTTCAAGGCCATATGTCAGATCAAGTCGCGACTAATACAACTTAAACAACCTATTTGGTTTCACCCTGATCGCAAATGCATAACCAAGCATTAAAATTTTAAGGATCATTTACTAGAGGCGTCCTCTTTCTGTACTGGCTTAGATGACTACATCTGAACTCACTGAGAAGTCTGCCGTTTACCAGAATATGCAACCAACCTGAGTTAGGTTATTTCTAACATTTGTAAACTTCACCTTTCATGGGTGGATAAAAGTAAATTAATTCTTCAGAAATACTATTATGTAGGGTCGCTACAGTCCTTGTCCTCACGATATGGCCTCCGAACGGTTTCAAGTGAGTTGGTACGTTACGCTACGACTTAACTTCAGGCTAGTGAAGGTCGCAGGTACCTGAGAAGCCTTTACTTAACTGTCCGGTGACGCCCGCGGCATGCAGAGCACGACGCACTTGCTTGGAACATAATCATCAACTCGATAATGAATCTGCCCATAGCCCATATTCAACCACTTAGTTAGTTATCAGGTCAAACGCTGGCACCTTAATTACAGCACTGATGGTTAGGCGTTATTCTATACCTGTTAAATGTCAAAATATTGATAAATGATTTATAGATAATAGTAAGTTAGCCATATTTTTCATTGACCTAAATCGCCACGGGTGTAACAGACACCTCAGAGTCATTTATGGACTGACCCCGCCCCGGTAGACGATCCTGCCCTATAGTTTGGAGTGACCCCGAGCCCGTAGACAAATCTGCCCTATAGTTTGAGCATAGGACGAGTCTATGGGCACACCACGTTTTACCCCTGAATTTAAGGAAGAGGCTGTCCGCCAGATAACCGAGCGCGGTTATTCTGTTGCCTAAGTATCAGACCGTCTGGGCGTTTCTGCGCACAGCCTCTACAAGTGGCTACGGGCTATCAAGCCTGATAACAGCGAACATCTTACCTCGCCTCAATACCAATACATTTTTAATGGGTATAATATGTGACTGCTTTTGCCGCATTATTGACAGGAACAAGGACTGGTGATGAATATTGATTTCAGTTTAATTCGCAGCGCCCCCAAAAGCCGTAACGATAGCTTTGAAGCACTCGCCGTACAGTTATTTAGGAAAACCTGTCGAGTACCGACAAATTCAACATTTATTAGTCTGCGTGGAGATGGTGGAGACGGTGGCGTTGAGGCATATTTCCGCTCACCGGACGGTGCCGTATTCGGTGTTCAGGCAAAATACTTTTTCCAGCTTGCTTCCGCAGAGCTTACACAGATTGATAGTTCCCTTAAAGCCGCGCTAAGCAACCATCCCACACTAACCGAATACTGGATTTATATACCGTTTGACCTGACCGGGCGTGTTGCTGCGGGAAAGCGAGGAAAAAGCCAGGCGGAACGCTTTGAAGAATGGAAAAGTAAAGTCGAATCGGAAGCGTCAGCGAAAGGGAAGTCACTTTCTATTGTCCTTTGTACCGCGGCTGTTATCTGCAATCAATTACTTGAGATAGACCCTTACGGAGGGATGCGCAGGTATTGGTTTGATGACACGTTGCTGACAGCAGCTCAAATTCAACAATGTCTGGATGACGCCATTGCTTTTGCAGGGCCAAGATATACTTCAATGCTGGATGTTGTGACGAATGCTCATGTTGGTCTGGATTTTTTTGGTGGGACCGGTGACTTTCGCGAGTGGTATGAAACATCATTAACACCAATCGTTCGAGAGTTCCATTCACTGAATGGATACGGACGCAAATCGCTGGATATACTCGGCGAAACCTGTGCTACATCTGCGACGGCATTGATTGAAGAAATAATCGCCTACTGTGAGAGCATGAGAGATAACGATGTCACGGCCACATCGGTTACAGATCTTTGCGTTGCTCTGTCATCCCTATTGACACTTATCGCTGATGCCCGCCATGCTCAAGAAGATAAATTTTATAAAAAGCATGGCAAGCATAGTGATACAGAATCGTTCCGACAGTTCCACGCAGAGTATATGTGTGCATTTCCTGCCGGAGATATGGATGCGGCGAGAAAATGGGAAGAGCAGGCGCAGCAACTGCAAAATTTGTTGACTTCTCAGGTCATTGGTGCTGCAACAGCACATTCCTTACTGCTGGTTGGCCCAGCGGGTATCGGCAAAACCCACGCAATTGTCAGCGCTGCATTGCGTCGACTGGAACATGGTGGTTTTTCCTTGGTCGTCTTTGGAGACGACTTTGGCAAAGCAGAGCCTTGGGAAGTGCTGCGCAGTAAAATAGGGCTGGGTGCCGCCATCGATCGTTCGACATTATTTGAATGCATACAGGCCTGCGCCGAACATACTGGCTTACCTTTTGTCATTTATATCGATGCCTTGAACGAAAGCCCGCGAGAAGTGCGCTGGAAGGACAAGCTTCCCGAATTGCTCGCTCAATGCAAGTCTTATCCAGACATCAAAATCTGCGTTTCAACCCGAGATACCTATCGCAATCTTGTGGTCGATTCACGCTTTCCAGGGTTTGCTTTCGAACATATCGGTTTTTCAGGACATCAATTCGAAGCGGTACAAGCTTTCGCAGCCTACTATGGGCTGGATGCAGAGATTACACCACTTTTTTCACCCGAACTCAGTAATCCTTTATTTTTACACTTGGCCTGTAAAACGCTAAAGGGCGAAGGCCGTGACAATCTGGATATTTCTTTGCCGGGTTTTACCTCTCTGTTTCAAGGACATCTCAAACATTGCGATGTTTTAATTCGAGAACACCTCCACTACGCAAACCCTCGCAATCTGGTAAGGGCTGCAATGATGGCACTCGCGAATACCCTGACACATGAGTTGCCGCAGAACCGAACCTGGGAAACCTGTTGCGAAGCACTGAGCAAAATAGTGGGAACTGAGACCACACCTGAATCCTTTTTAAATGCATTGGCACATGAAGGCCTCATTATTCTTTCTGTTGTAGATGAGGATACCTTCCTGATCCGTCTGGGTTATCAACGCTACGGTGACATACTCCGTGCTATCAGCCTTGTGGAAGCTCTTGATTCGGATACAGCAAAACTCGCGGAGAAAATTGCAGCGTTAACAGAAGAAGATGCTGGATTGCTGGAAGCTCTTGCCGCCGTGCTGCCAGAGAAAACTGCTCTTGAAATTACTGCTGAAGAAGTAGGATTACCATCCGAAAAAGCCCATAAGCTGTTCATCCAGTCATTGGTTTGGCGCTCCCGACAAAGTGTAGTGGAAGAAATTGATGAACACATCCATGCAGCACTGCATACACCTGGATTATGGGAGTCGGTTTATGAAGCGCTGTTTTCACTTAGTCTGGTTCCTGACCATCGTCTAAACGCAACTAACTGGCTGGGGCCATTTTTACGGCAGTCATCCTTAGCTGAACGTGACACCTACTTGTCATTAGCTGCGCTGGGATCATTTGATAACAAGACTGCTGTCTATTCACTCATCCATGCAGCACTATTTGCTGACATAACCCATTGGCCTGCTGAAAGCCGGAGGCTGGCCAGTCTAACACTTGCCTGGCTCACTTCGTGTGCTGACCGCCGAATCAGGGATTTATCCTCAAAAGGGCTAAGCAGAATCCTGGCAAACTACCCGGAGAACTGCCAAACAGTAATCAGTGAATTTGCATATTGTGATGATGATTACGTATTAGAGCGTATTAGCCTTGCTATCTACAGTGCATGCTTATTGTCACACCAACGCAGAAATGCGTTTATGCCAGCGCTCCCTGGTCTATTAAGCATTGCGTCAGATAGCAAGAATATTCTGCTCCGGGATACGGTTCAGCTATTAGTAAACTTGTTGAAAACAGGAGAATTTCCCACAGCCGTAACAAGCCAATTACAGCATTACCAGACAAACGTATCATTACCATCACGATGGCCTGTAATGGCGGATGTCAAACCCCTCCTAGATCTGGAACATTTACCATCAAACATGGTGCTCTGGGGAGAGTCCATGGCCCCGGATTTCTGGCGTTATCAGGTGGAATCGAAGATTTCCGGCTTTGACTTGGAGAGCGCCAATATCAGCCATGAAAACATTGCCTGTTGGTTAATGCGAGAAGCACTTAATTTAGGATATCCCGGTTATAACCACTGCGCGCTCAATTATGATCGCCATATCGGGAGTCAGTATGGCTCGGGACGGGGTAGAAAAGGGTATGCTGACCGACTCGGTAAAAAATATTACTGGATCGCCTTACATCGACTACTGGGCATTCTGGCCAGTAATGTTCCCGCACTGGAAGACCCATATTCCGACTACGAACCTACAAGTGATCATCTATGGTCAGTCGACGTCCGTAAAGTCGACCTGACCGATGTACGCGACATCACCGCAGAAAGTGTCTATCCAGTACTGATGGAAGAAACAAATTATGCATTCCCTGACCGCAATTCAGATATCAAAGGTTGGGTTCGGACCGATGATTTGTCACCTTATGAAGCTTGTCTGATTCGAACTGACAAGGAAGGGGAACAGTGGGTAGCGCTTTCACACAGCTATTGGGACGAGGATAAAGCGCCGAATGAAAATAGCTGGAATTCACCTTACCTGGCAGTTCGTGCTTATTATTCAAGCGCACTCATAAATGAAAGCATCCAGAACTTTAAACAGAAAAGTGCGCGCGATATTTTCCAATATAATCAGGGAAATAGCTGTTATTGCGGTTATCTTGCTGAATATCCTGACAGCCCAGTGTACAAACAACTTCTTAATAATGAGGAAGATAGTGAAGCATTTAATTTTACAGAAGTCAGTTTACTACGCGGAAGCGAATGGGAATATGACTACTCATATACCACGCCCGAGCGCCAGGATAGCCTCATTGCGCCATGCCAGGGAATCATTCAAAAACTCGAACTTTTATGGGATTGTCAAAGCGGTTGGGTTGATCGTTCTGGCAAACTTATCGCCTTCCATCATAAAGGTGTAAGACAAAGCGGACTTTTCATTCATCGTTCGGCGTTGAACGCCTACCTGTCCATAACAGGTGAAGAACTTATATATCGCCGTTTTGCTAACAGGGGATATTTTGATTTAGCTGGCCGTAACGGCTCGCAAATAGACCTGAAAACTTGGATCCAGTACCGGGCAGACAAGGCGCCAGTAGTTTTACGAGAAGAGGAACTGCCGTTTAACTGCTGACAACGATACTTATTAAGTAATCAACTGGCTCTTCTGGCATCGAATGCCAGAAGAGCCATTTCACACTACCAATTTAAGTAGACTGAAGGAATACTTGGTACAAGCAAACGCACGCCATATCGGATAGAGGGGACTATGAACGAAACCATCGAAAAACTGATTGCCAGTGGAAAGGAAGGGCCATGGTGGGACTTTAAACAAACCTACCACCAAAACAATGCAGCCCTTGTTCACGATATCCTCTGCATGGCAAACGTCCTGCATGACGGTGACCGGTATCTGATTTTTGGCGTGAATGATGAAGGGGTGATTACCGGCGTGCCGGAAGATGGTAAGCAACTTAACCAGGCAAATTTAATCGATCTGTTAAGAAAAGTCAGTTTTGCAGAGCACCATTGTCCGGATATTCAGCTGCACCACATCACACTCCAGCATAAGGTGCTGGCTATTCTACAAATTCGTAACGTCAGAATGAAACCCTACTATCTGACCCAGGACTATATAAAAGAGGGAAAAACTGTCAGAGCCGGTGTCGTTTACACCCGGCAACAAGATGCCAATACGCCCGTAACTAGCTGTGCCAGCCCTGGAGATGTCATGGCAATGTGGAGAGAGCGCTTTAACCTGGACCTGGCACCCGCTGACCGCATAGTCAGACTGCTTCTGGATTACGACAATTGGGAATATGACGGTATCAGCGAGGCCTATTATCGGTTGGACCCGGATTATGCCATTCATATTGGCTACACAGAAAAAGATATAGGAGGACAACACTGGTGGTCAACGATTAGCATTGAGCAACCTTGTCACTATGAATACATCCTCAAATACCGTGGGCTTGTACTTGAACGAGTGCCAATCGTACATTACAGAAATGAGGGTTTACAGTTTCCCTTTCCAGAGATGGATACGCTGGCTTATCCAGGAAAAAGGGATGGATTCGTAACTGATTATTATGCAGACGTTTTTTACTTCGTAAAAAACACCTTACCCTACAATCTGTTGAGTCATATCAGAGAATTACACTCACTGCCTGGCCGTAATTCAGGCATAACCATGCCGTTAACCACCCAGACCAAACCGCCGATTATCGAGCTGCCATTCATGGTGTTTGAGAACGCAGGGGAAAAAGAAGAAAAGCTAAAGTTTATTCAAAGTCAGCTTGCTGATTTTTGTCCGGATGGTATGCCTGATACAGCATCGATGAAAACTGACCCAGAACTAAGAATGGAAGTAGAGAGACAATTTTCCTGGTGGGTTTTTAACCATATGCGTTGAGCCGAAGCCAGTAACCCTGCCTGGGAGTTGTTCATTTTTGACGTTGCAACTAAAGGTCAGCGCTACGATAGCGTGTTTTAGTGCGCACTCGCGTATTTTCTCCCTCTTGGGTGAATTTGGCCTACTTTCGCAGGCCATATACTGCCCCACGCACGACGATGTGCTTTAAGAGAGTCAACGGCAATACCAATAAAAAGCGCTCGGTTGCACGATGTGGACAGCATCCTGATATGGCTCCCGTGAACTTAGCCCCCGGCCGCGTCCAACATAGCGAAGCCAGCACTCAGGCTCCATGACATTTTTTATACTTTACTCCCGACCCGCAGGGACAAGGTTCATTTCTGCCTACCGCCCCGAACAATCGCGTTACTTCGGATTTAGCCGCCTTGTAAGCAAGCTGCGCGATGTAGTTCGACTGATTTTCAACCTCTAGTCGCTGCTCACCTGTTAACCCTTCAAAAAAGGGGGCTAGCCGACACATCTCCGCTTCTGCCTGCTCATGTTCGCCTGCAAGTGCCAGTATAACGGCGTACTGGCTTCGGACCTGAACCAGTCGCTGTACTAGACCGGCTTCATTGACGACTGGCAGGACGTATTGCTCCATCACCTCTCTGGCACCGACATAGTCCTTTATTGCGACAAACTCATCAGCTAGATCCTGTCCTACCCGGACCAGAGATTCGGGGGCTGCGGTCATGTTATAAAATTTCATCGCGTGAATGCGCAGAAACGGTGACACCTTTCCCTGCGCATCATTAATTCTGGCGAGCAACTCTAGGGCATCGGCCAGATGTTTGATGTGCTCGTGAACATTTTCAGGCTGGTTGATGATTGCCCACAGCACATCCGAGTTTTTACCCATGACATCCTGTGGGGTAATATCAAATAACGCGTAGTAGCGATTCACTACGCTCAGACACAGTGTTTCTGCTTGTTTGTATCTTTTCAGTCTCCAGAGCGCGATAGCATGGTTATAGTCAAAAATACGCGCATGCTCCTCATCCGGAAGGCTGGGGCGGGCATCTTCAGCCAGCGTTTGCACTTCACTAAGGTCTCCCTTTTCGGATAAGAAAAGCATCCGTTTCATGGTGTAGGCCGTGCGTTCCCGGTAACCAAACTCATGTTCTGTAAGCAAAGCTCCCATCGCTTCCAGCCATTGTGCAATTTGCTCAGAAACACCGTCTTTAAGCTCGGAAAAAGGATCCATCGCCTTTTACGGCCTGAGATAACCAACTGCTTTAGTGAATACACAATATTTACCTCAAAATTATCATGGATATGAAGAGAATGTACTCTGTACCTAATGCAAGAAACGAGAGGGAGATCAGAAATCCTAACGTATTGATTTATCAGTTAGTGGGAGTGTCATATGAACTTATTTACCACAGTAGGTGATTTAACATAATATACATTATGCGCACCAACATGATATTGGATAGAATCCAGCGATTTGACATCATGATTGCCGTGGTCATTTATCTCCGCTGCCTTAATGCTCACAGCCGTTACACCATCATTCCGCCATGGGGGTTCCCTGATGAAAACGCATCCGCCATCGACCTGGCGTTGTTCTTGACGCCTCCCACAATGATGACCGCAATGTTTGCTTTATCATCTGGCCGTGTTCGTCGAGGATAAAACTTCGATATGTCAGCAGCGCATAACCGTTGTTGTGCATCGACAATGCAAAATCATCTGACGCGATCGTTTCAGTGGGCTCATTTGCCAGCGCAGTAATGACTTGTTCTCTGCTGTATCGTCTGCCGGATCGCCCAATCTCAAAAAAATCATGATGTAAAAGTCTCTCGACAATTTCGGGCTGGCAGCGAATTTCAGGATGATGAAGCTGCTGTTCATATGTCACCAACATCGCCAGTAACTCATCTTCTTTGTTCATTGTCTTCCTTCCGGCTTGTTTGCATCACACATTTTTAAATGCATCACTATGCACAAATTTTATTCAGATTATTCTTAATTGCTTACAAAGTTGAGCCCTTTACTCTTAAGATATCAACGACATAAGAACATTCGTACATGGAAAGATTGAATGACATTCCCTGGACAGCTCTCAAACGACCTCCCCGATTACGGTTTAGCTCGCAGTCTTGGCCTTGCCTCCGGAAGTGATATTGACTTCACAGCACTCGCTAATCAACTGGACTGTAGCCGAAGTTTCAGCCAGGTTGGGATAATTTATTCAGACGGTTCGCGCCAGTGGTTAGTCAGACCCTCCAGGCGGATTGCGACACCGAACGAAAGTTCGGTAAGCCATGTCGTGGTGACAAAAGTCAACGCGTCGTCCAATAATCCGGTTCAGGCAACAACTAATACGATCCAGTCTCCCTCGTTAGCCACTGAAATTGGTTCGACGGCAATTTCTTGCGGCGCAGCGATCCTTACCGTTGTGCTGGCTGCTGGCGCGGGTATGGCAATTCCCCTTACCGCCGGTTCCTCCATGGCTGTTGCCGCGGTGATTATTGCCGGCGGTGTTGCGACTGGGCTACAGTGCGCTAATGGACTTGGGCGGCTCTCTTTAATCGCAATGAATCATGATGATTATGTCGGCTGGCTGGATTCCCAGGAGTGGTACACGGCAACCAACACTGCATTGGATATCATTTCACTTGCCGGGGCTGCTGCAGGCTTAAAAAGCGCGGTATTAACCTACCGGCTACTAAATCGTTCAACATCAGAGAGCCTTCTTTCTTTGCTGCAGAAAATGAGCCGCGCTGACCGGACTCGATTGACGGAGGAAATTATTCGTATCCGAAACCCCGGTATTTCTAATTCGGGTATTAAAGCGGCAATGAAAGCAGGCGTTTATCCTAAGCGTTATCCTTCTGAGGCATTGCAATTAGTTTTGCAACGCGAGTTGATGAATGCCGTTACAAACTCTTCTGCATTTATCGGCAGTGCGATTTCTGGCACCATTCGAAACCCACAGAATATAACGCAATCCGGTAAATATATTTGTGGTTTAATTCAGTCTTTTTCATTTACAGGAAGTAATTGACCCGGCAATGATGAAATATATAACAAGAAGTCTCGCGCTCAGTCGCGTTATCGCAAAAAAATAGCCACTAATGATCCACAACAGCTTGAGTTGATTAAGGATCGGCTAAAAAGCCGCTTCGGCGTACCTGTCGGAATGCATATGACCGGTATTCCTTTAGGTATCAGTATGATACTCGCTATTTTCTGCTACGCCATGCCGCAAGTTTCTCTGTGGATGATTATTTTTAACTGGTTATCCATACCTGAATATAAAGTGCTTATCGGCGTTTTCTTTGCGGCGGCTGTTTATTGTGTGCTGATTATGGCCACCATGTTACTTACCGCACGTGGCTCACTTGCGGGATTTAAAGCGCACTTGCTTATCATTGGACTGACGGGCGCAGGAGCTATTTTGTATTTTGTCTCCTCTTTTTTCTCACTATTATTTGGCGCGGCGGATAATTACACGCCGCAGATAACATCAGTCCTCGGGTTAATCTTCTTTTTACTGAATGTTAAATGGATAAATTCCTCGTTGTTTTATCGGTCAATTGCGCTGTCCTTACATAACCGAGTCTGGCGAAAACAGTTAAAAATAGAGGCGCGGCAAGCGCAAATGCTCAAACGCTAAGAATATCTTCCTGGGGAAAGGCTTTCACTTCCCCTTCTCATCCGGCACTAAACGCCGACACACTCCCAGCATAAACTGACGCAGCCAGCGATGCGCGGGATCGACTTCTGAACGCGGATGCCAAAGTTGAGAAACGGTAATGGTGCGCGTTTTTACCGGCAATTCGAACATTGCCACTCCCTGCCTGGCCGCAGGATTAAGAAGAAAAGAAGCCGGGATAAGCGCGATAAGATCGGACGCCCGCGCCACGGCTAACGCCGCAGGGAAACCTGGCACCACGGCGGCAATTTTCCTGCTCACGCCCTGCTCTGTCAGCCCTTCATCAACCGGACCACTTGTTAACCCACGACGCGACGCCACGACATGCTTCCAGGCGACATACTCATTGACCGTCACTTCATTACGTTGCGCCAGCGGATGCGTATCTCTGACGACGCCCACAAAGCGGTCTCTGAACAACGCCTGTACGCGGATTTCTGGTCCCATCTCGCTCAGCACGCCAATTTCCAGATCAACTCGTCCTTCCCGCAAGGCACTGGCGCTTTTCTCCGGCTTTGGCATAAACCGTAGCATCACGCCTGGCGCGACAGCCGCCATTTCTGCAATCAGCATTGGGCCGAATCCTTCAACAAAACCATCGTTGGCACGCAGGGTAAATATCTGCTCCAGCGAGGCAATATTGAGCTCGGGCTGCGCGGGTCGCAGCAACGCCCGCGCCTCGAAAACGGCGTTCTGCGTGCGTGCCAAAAGCGTTTCTGCATAAGGCGTCAGCACCATATTTCGCCCGGCGCGCACTAATAGCGGGTCGCCGGTGGTTTCCCGCAAACGACTAAGTGTTCGACTCATCGCCGAGGCGCTCAGACCAAGCCGCCGCGCTGCCGCTGCCACACTGCGTTCGGCGATCAGCACATCCAGAGCAATTAACAAATTCAGATCGGGTTCACTCATCGGTTGGCATCCGTAACATAAGGATCAGATATGGCGTTTGCTGCAACGTATTAATGCAAATGCTGCGCCTTCCGCCATATATCCCGCGAAATTATAGTTACCGCAAGCACAAAATCAGCAGAGGTTGTTTATGACACTTTTTTTGGACAAACCCGGTGATGAAGGATTGCCTGGGCGCGAGCGGCTGTTGGCTATGGTTGCGGTGATGACAACCAGCACAATGGCGGTGTTTGATGGCTCGATGGTGAATATCGCCTTGCCGCAAATTGCGCAGGCATTAGATGTCACCGCCGCACAAGCGGTTTGGGTGGCAAATGGATATCTGCTCTCCGCCGCCATGACGCTGGCAATCTTCGCCGCGTTAGCAGCGCATGTTGGTTTTCGCCGGTTATTCGCTGCCGGGCTGGGTCTCTTTACGCTGACGTCACTGGGCTGTGCGCTGGCGCAATCGCTGGAGACGCTGGTTGCGATGCGTATCCTGCAGGGAATTGGCGGGGCGGCAACACTCAGCATTGCCCCGGCGATTTTGCGTTCTGTCTTTCCGAATCGGTTACTGGGGCGCATCCTTGGAATGAACGCGCTGTTAATCGCCTCCAGTACCGCTATCGCACCGCTACTGGGCGGAACGCTGCTGGCAACGCTAAGCTGGCAATGGTTATTCGCCATTAACCTTCCGCTGGGTATCCTTGCCCTGCTCTTCACTTTACGGGTGATCCCTGCTGCAACCACTGCGCTGCGCGGGCCATTTGATACGCCGGGGGCGCTGCTTTCGGCGCTCATGCTGGGCGCGATGGTAATGGCATCAAGCGCCATTTCCCGTTCCGGATCAGGGCTAACCGCGCTGAGTTATGGTCTTGTTGGGCTTGCTGCCGGGGTATTGTTTGTTTTTCGCCAGCGCCAGGCATTGCAGCCACTGATGCCGCTGACGCTTTTTGCCTCGCCGCGCTTTTCGCTGGCGGCACTGACATCGCTGGCCTCGTTTATCAGCCAGGGGATGACATTTGTCGCGCTGCCGTTTCTGTTTCAGAGCGTATATGGTTACAGCGCGCTGACGTCGGCGCTGCTGTTTACCGCCTGGCCTGTTGGTATCATGCTGGTTGCGCCCCATGCCGGGCGGCTTGCTGACCGCTACGCACCGTCGTTGATTGCCACTATCGGTTTGTCTCTTTTCGCCGTGGGATTAATGTTGCTGGCGCGATTACCGCATGATCCGCCGGTGTGGGATATAAGCCTGCGCAGCCTGATCTGCGGTATTGGCTTCGGTTGTTTCCAGAGCCCGAACAACAAAGAGATGATGGCGAATGCTTCAAGGGAGCACAGTGGTTACGCGTCCGGCGTGCTGGCTATTATGCGCACGTTCGGCCAGTGTCTTGGCGCCGCGCTGCTTGGCGGGATACTTTCGCTCTATGCCCCTTCCGGCAATGTAGAGCAGGAGGCTTATGCTGTCCGGCTTGGTTTAGGGCTGGCCGCTGGAGCGACGCTGCTCGCGATCCTCTTTAGCCTGAGCCGCATCCGGCAAATATCTTCACCGCCGCTTTAGCGAACGCGTTGCGCTAGCCATACGGTATGCCCGGCACAGTGTGGGTCTTCCTGAACCATATCGATAACCGTGAAACCGTGAGTTGCTAATAACGCGCGATACTCGTCGGGGGCGAGGCTGGCATGAAACAACGGTTCACCGGCGAACTGCCCCATCGCGATCCCGTGATCGGTTCCGCTGGTGAACATTAACGCGCTACCCGCATGGCTATGTTCGGCAAAGCGATAGAACATACTGCGTTGATCCTCATGCGTCAGGTGAAAAAAGCTGTCCCAGGCAAGAAGCCCATCGAAGGTTTCGCCGAGCGACAGCTTGCGCATATCCTGCTGGATCCAGCGCTGAGCGGGAAACTGCTGGCGCGCGCGATCCAGCATTGCGCTTGCACCATCAACACCGGTGAGTTGAAACCCCTGACGGATAAACCAGCCCGCAATCGGCTGCCCGTTTCCGCACCCGACATCAACAATGTTGCCGGCATCAGGAAGCAGGCTGGCGAATTTTTCCAGCCAGCGTTGTTCAACGAGCGTCTGCGAGCGCTGCTCAGCAAAGGTTTGAGCGTGGCGTTGATAGATCGCAAGAATATGTTGTGCGGCGTTGTTCATGTTTATCTCGCGTTAATCCAGAGATTCGGCGCATATGGCTCTGATGAGAGGCAAAATAAAATACCAGTGCTATTCCAGCATATCCAGCATACCTTTGAGCTTTGCCAGCAAATAGGCGGTGACTGAGGTCGCATCGCTGATCTTTCCTTCACATATCAACGTTTCGAATTCGCGCAGGGTAATTTTGCGCGTCGTCAGACCAAACTCTTCAGGGTCGAGTTCCTGTTGCTGATGTACCAACTCTTCAGCGAGGAAGATATGGTAACCCTGGCTGGAGTAGCCTTGTGCCAGTTTTTGATACCCCACATGGCGTATTTTGCCCGCCACCAGCCCGGTTTCCTCACGCAGTTCACCGGCCGCCACACGCAGTGGATCCGCCTGCGGCGCGCATTCCCATGCCCCTTGCGGCAACTCAATGGTGTGCTTACCCAGCGGATAGCGAAACTGCTCGACGACATACAGGCTGTCGCCTTCCCGGGCGATAACCACGACAAAATCGGCTTTCTCGACAACGGAGTAAATACCTTCGTTACCATCTGCCCGCAGGATTTTGTCTTCACGCAGACGCATCCACTTATTGCGGTACACTTCGGTTGTGGCAAGCGTTTTAATCGCTGACATCACAGCTCTCCCGGTTTGGCCTCAGGCGTGAAGCGTAACATGTGAAGCGATTAAAGGGGTGAATCTATTTGGCGCGGGAATAGGTTTCAGAGGAATCGGCGTGAGAGACAGGGGATATTAAAATTAACATCCCCCTGGCGACGTCGGCTTATGGCACGCCATCGCAATTACAGGCTGAGCCGCCCTCGCCTATCTGGCACAGGATCTGGCACATGCAGTTCCAGTCTATTTCGCCATTCACTTCACACTCAGTCTGGCTGGCGGCAAAGACATTCATTGATAAACCAAATAATAAAATGGAAAGTAAGGCACGGATTTTCATAAAAAGTTCCTTTCTGTGTTGAAGAATAAAATAAAGCCACGCGATAGCGCAGCGTTATTATTATAGGAGGATGTTTTATGACGAAATGTTAACTAACCTGTTTATTTTAATAGGAATTTTCTTCTCATTAATCCATGCGGTGAATAAGCGCTCTTTATTTATCAACGGCGAAATTATATTCCATTTCAATACAGCGTAAATCCGCGCGCGCCAGCGCAGAGGGATAAACACTTTCCCGCAATATGACAAACCCCTGTTTTTGATAAAACGTACAGGCGTTAGGTGTGGATGCCAGCGTGATCCGCCGCATACCGCGTTTTGCCGCTTCCTGTTTAATGGCATCAATTATCTGCGTCGCCAGCCCCTTTCCTTCCCACATCGGCAAGGTGAAAATGGCCTCCACGCTGGCATGTGTTACATCGAGAAAACCCGTGGCAACCGGCTGGTCATTTGCCGTGGTTGCAACATAAAACGGATTGTTGGCAATCATCACGCGCTGGCTTTCTGGCATGCTATCCGGCGTCCAGGCCGCGATAACCTTGTCCTCATAAACGCTTTTGCAACCGTGGCGAATAGCCTGATTACGAATCTGCCAAATCACTTCAGCTTCGTCAGGGCGTGCCCGTCTGATCGTCATATTGCCTCCCATGAATGCCCATATTTTACCTAAGATTATTCTTATTTTTGCTCTCAAGCACCGTCAACGAACCGCTGTTGTTAAGCGTTAACGGTGCGATATGTAAATTAACAAGCGGTTAAAATACGTGCAACATTCAGTGATTTATCACAAATTTCATTCGAAAGTTATGCGGCCACAGTTCCCCGTTTTAGCGGGTGTATATTCTTCAGACACTGGCACAAAAAGCCTACTGGATATAAGGAAAATATCAGTCATTTCATCCAGTTAATTTTTATGTTATCAGTATCTGCCTGCATAGCTTACGGCCTGCTTTCTGGCATGCGCCCCTACCGAGGCTGAAAGATAATGGAACCTCTCGTATATGTTGTCGATGATGATGATGCCGTCAGACGATCAATTGTCCGGCTACTGGCAGCAGAAGGTTACCGCGCCATTGATTTCGCCTCTGCGGAATCTTTTCTCACTCACCCGCTGGTTTCCGTTCCCGCTTGTTTGATTCTGGATCTGAATATGCCCGTCGCGGACGGTTTCGATGTCGCCAGTGCGTTAAAAGATCGTGGACGCGAACTGCCGATTATCTTTCTGACCGGCTACGGCACCATTCCGCTGACCGTGCGGGCCATGAAAGCCGGGGCGCGTGAGTTTTTAACGAAGCCTGTCGAGTCCGAACGCCTGTTGTCGGCGGTGGCGGACGCGCTGACGGTCGCGGCGCAGGATTTCGAGCAACAGCAGGAAAATTTTGCGCTCAGGCAACGCCACTTATCCCTGACGCCGCGTGAGCAGGAAGTTTTTGAGTTAGCCATCAGTGGGTTGCTCAACAAGCAGATTGCGGCGGAACTGGGCGTCAGCGAAATCACCGTAAAAGTCCATCGCCGCCGGGTGATGGAAAAAATGCAGGCCCGCTCGCTGGCGGATCTGGTGCATGCCGCAAGCCACCTGCATATCGCCAAATCCCGCAGCCGCTAATCCGCTGCCACCGGCAAGGTAAAGGCAAACACGCTGCCGAATGGCTGCCTGGATTTCGCCGTTAGCTTGCCTTTATGCCGCTCGATAATGGCATAACTGATGGTCAATCCCATACCCATGCCCTGCGCTTTGGTGGTATAGAACGACTCAAACAGCCTCGCCTGCACATCGGCACTCATTCCGCTACCGGTATCGGCAATCTGGCAAATCACCTCGTGCGGATTTTGGGTCAGCGTTGCGAGCGTTAACACGCGCGGGCGCGAGTCGATATCCGCCATCGCTTCAACGGCATTCATCACCAGGTTAAGCAGCACCTGCTGGATCTGCACGCTATCGCCATAAATAAAGCTGTTGTGCGCCTCCAGTGCATAGTCAACGGCTATCTGCCGCCGCGCCAGCTCGCTGCGGGAAAGCGTCATGATATGGCGCAGCAAGAAATGCAGATCGATGCGCTCGAACACCGGCTCCTGCCTGCGCGTCAGCGATTGCAGGCTACGGATCACCTCTCCGGCACGCTGCCCTTCGCTGATAATCTCCTCCAGCCCGACGCGCACATTATCGACCGGGATCGGAGAGCGATTAAGCCAGCGCAGGCTGGCGCCTGCATTGGAGACAATCGACATCAGCGGCTGGTTAATTTCATGGGCAATCGACGAGGTTAGCTGCCCGACAGTCGTGGCGCGCGACACCCGCGCCAGCTCGGCCTGGGCGACGCGCGCCGCATCTTCGCTCTGCCGCTGGGCGGTGATATCGGTGATGGTGCCAAAATATTCATGCACCTCATCACCGGAAGAGACCGGATCGCCGATGCCGAGGATATAACGGCACTCGCCATCGGTGCGGATAATACGAAACTCCGCCTGCATGGTGAGCCCCTGCGCGACGCTGCGGGTGACCAGCGCACTGATATGCGGATGATCGTCCGGGTGAACAAAGGTTAAAAACTCAGCCATCGAGATCAGTTTGCGCTTCTCGTCCAGCCCGAGAATGCGCGCATACTCATCCGACATATGCATCAAATCCTGCTCCAGTTCCCAGCGCCAGGTTCCGGTGTGGCTGATTTGTTCGCCCAGCATCAGCGAGGTCTGGCTGGCGCGCAGCTCTTTTTCAACACGCCGACGCTGCATGTTCTCTTCCACCAGCTTGGCGTACAGCCGCGCGGTTTCCAGCGACACCGCCGCATGGGCACCAAGCAGGTTCACAACTCGCGACTGGCCGGCAGTAAACATCTCCGGCATCAGGCGGTTTTCCAGATATAACACCCCCACCAGCCGCGCCTGTTTGAACATCGGCACACACATCACCGCCGCCCCGGAAGAGACAAGATAGGGATCCTGGCTAAACGGGCTGTACTCTTCCGGTCGGCCAGTGCGGATCTCCTGTCCGGTGCGGATCACGGCCGCCAGCACCGATAACGGCATATCTGTCGCCAGCGGCATCTCTTTAATCACCCGCACCAGCACGCCCTCTTTACTGGTATGCGCGCTGGCTTCGATTTCCGGAATGTTGTCGTCAAGCACGCGAATCAGTAAACCGCGCTGCGCACCGGCACGCTCCAGCAGCATGGTCATCAGGATCTGAATCAGCCGTTCAAGATTGATCTCCTCTGATAAGGCGCGGGAGGCTTTGATAATGCTTTGCAGATCGCGGATTTCATCGTTCTGCGCAAAAGAGATGGTGTCATAGGGGGTGCTTTCCACGGGCGTGAAAAGATGGGGATGCTCCTGCTGCAAATGACGGACTTTAGCCTGCGCCCCCGCACGTCCCCAGGCGGCCATCGCACCGCGAAAATAAGCGTCTGCTGCGGTCTGGTATCCACAGGAGAGCGCAAAACGCCCGGCCAGTTCGTGCGCCAGCGCATTGCTGGGGTTAAA
This sequence comes from Kosakonia pseudosacchari, assembly GCF_900184035.1. Taxonomy (GTDB): domain Bacteria; phylum Pseudomonadota; class Gammaproteobacteria; order Enterobacterales; family Enterobacteriaceae; genus Kosakonia; species Kosakonia pseudosacchari. The sequence continues at coordinate 307,016 of NZ_FXWP01000009.1, read as the reverse complement.
ACCGGCTTCGCGCGAGAGCGTAATCGCCTTCTCATACTGCCCGAGCGCGATGCTGTTCATTCCATCGAGGCGCACGATTTCCGCATACACCAGCGCTTCTTTATCGCTGAAGGTTCCCGGATTAACGCGTGCCCAGCGGGCGATTTTGTTGTAGTGCTGGTTCAGCCGCAGACGATGCCCGGCAGAAAAGGTCTCTGGCGTAAGCTGCATCGATAATGCGAGCGCGCTGTAGAGATGGTAATCCAGCAGACTGATATGCCCGGGCGCAGACCAGGCATGTTCGCCCGCCTCTTTCAGACAGGATTCCGCGCGGGAATAAGCCCCGGTGAAAAAGTGCGCCATCCCGCGATAGAGCCAGAACCAGAACAGCATGGTCGCAGGCGGTGTCGGCGGCAGCAGCGATCGGGGCAGGATTGCTTTGCCGCTTAACATGCCATCCGGCTGTCGCAGATACTCGACAAAGTGACGCTGTAACAGAAGCAGATGATCCATATCCGAATACTGGGTTTCACGAATAAAAGCCAGACCACGATCGATATGACTTAATACCGTGTCGAGGTGATCGCCGCGACTCATGGCGTTGATCACCTGACGAAACGCAGCAAAACAGGCAATGGTCAGATCGCCATGCGCAACGGCTGCGGTAAAACAGGCATTAGCGCACTCCACGCTGCGCGATAGCGGTTGTGTCCAGACACAGCTACGTCCCAGCGGCACCAGCGCTTTCGCGGCAAACTCATGTAAACCGTGGCGCGTCACCAGCTCCTGCGCCAGGACGCTGTAGCGGTAGCCCAGTTCATACTCTTCGTAGCGTTCGCCGAGCAGCACACCAAACCACGCCAGTGCGGAGGTGGATGCCCCGGTCAGCCCGCGTTCGAGCGTCAGTTGCAGCATCTGGCACAGCAACAGGAAATGCAGGCGCGGGCAATTAAAGCTGGCATACAAACTGGCGCTCGCCAGCAGGTTCATCAGCGCGTCGGTTTCCTGATGGTTCATACGCGGCAGCGCGGTGAACAGCTGCGCAGGATTGTCGCCAACACGCGCGTGCATCTCCTGCCATGCGTGATCACAGGCCGCATCGTCAGGATAACGGCGCAGATGAATACCAAACACGGTCAACCAGCAAAGCGTTGTCTCCAGCGCAAGCTGATAACCGGACTGGCGAATATGCACTTCTGCCAGCAGCGTCGCGGCCTGCGCCTTTTCCGTGAGCCCGCCGGGCGAGGCCAGTAACCGTTCGCACAGCCCGCGCGCGGTTGAGAGATTACCGAGCAAAAACTCACAGGCGGTCTCCTCCAGCGACAGCGTAAAATCATGCCCTGTCTCAGTACGAAGCCGCTGTGCAAGATGTAAATAGCTCAAGGCCGAGCTGTAGTCGCCGGTGTGTTTTGCCCGCCTGGCTGCAAGCAGGCTCAGTTCGCTGAAGCGCTGGCGTTGCGGCGGCAAAATGTCGTTGGCAGCGGCATTGATGTGATGAATCGCGCGAAACAGCAGCTCATTACCCGGGGCTTCGGCCGCCGTTTGCGCCAGCAGCGTGGCTGTGGCCAGATGCAACTGGCGGCAATATGCAGGTTCCAGCAGTGCGCAGGCAGCCTCGTGGATCCGTTCATGGGTAAATGTGTATTCGGCGGCGTTAAGCGTGACCAGTTGTACCGTGAGCGCAGGATGCAGGCGGTAATGCACCTCGCCAGCAGAAAGATTCAGCACACGGCTTATTAATGTGATATCGCCCGCGCTGCCAAGACAGGCCATGCTCCCGAGCAGGATGCGGGTTTCAGGCGGCATTTGCGCCAGCTGCTGGAGCAGCAAGTCGGGGACGTTTTCGCGGTGGTAGCGGGTGCTAATCGCCGTCAGATCATACTGCCATTTTCCCTGGTAGCTGTTATGGCTCACCAGCCCATCTTCGGTAATACGCTTAAAGAACTCATGGACGAACAGCGGGTTGCCACCGGTTTTTTCATGGATCAGTTTCGCCAGTTCAAGGGTCGATGCCGGGCGCGTCTGAAAAACGGTCGCCAGCCAGCGGGATATGGCTTTTGCCGAGCGCGGCTGCGGCACACACTCAATTACGCGACTGGCGGCGCTACGCAAGCGGGTCAGCGCGGTGGCAAACACCGGATCGTCTAACGAGGCTAAGTCGCGGTGTGAAACCACCATCAATAGCGGCAATGCATGGCTGTGCTGTAACAGGTATTCCAGTAAATGCAGGCTGGCGTCATCGATCCAGTGCAAGTTATCGATAAGGATAATCAGTGGGCAACCCGGTGTGGCGAAGACATTTACCAGGCGCAGCACCATGTGGTTGAACCGCGCGCGTGAATCGAGTGACAAGGTGTCGACAAACAGCACGGGTTTACTGTTAATCAGCAGCCCCAGCTCCGGCGCGAGGCTCACCGCCAGCGCTTCATAACCTGTGAGCGCGCTGCTGAGCCGCGCCTTCCAGCGCGCCACTTCTTCTGCGGGCAAACCCAGTAAATGCAGCGCCAGCGAGCGGAACGCTGCCGTCAGCACACCCAGCGGCAGAATCGCAGAGTTTTGTTCCACCTTACCTAGCGCAATAAGCGACGGGCGACTCTGAAAGGCCTTCAACGATGAGGCCATCAGCGAAGATTTTCCCATTCCGATGGGGCCGCTGATGGTAACCAGCGTTTGCGTACCGCTTTGCACAACCGCATCCAGCGCGTCTGCCAGTGATTTTGCCTGCGGATGGGCGCGATACAACGTGTTAGCAAAATGCAGTGCCGGTGAGCGATCCTGCAGACCCGGCGTAAAGTGGGCTATCTCGCCATCGGTCGTTAACGTCGCCTGGCAGCGGCGCAAATCCGCCATCAGGCCATCGACCGTCTGGTAACGTTTTTCCGGCGATTTTGCCAGCAGCTTCAGCACAATGGTGGAGAGCATCTCCGGCACCCCGTCGCGCAGGCTATGCGGCGGCGAAGGTTCAGACGCAATGTGGTGCAACACCCATTCCGCCTGTCCGCCTTCGCTGAGATCGAACGGCAACGTGCCGGTCAACAGCTCATAAAAGACAATGCCCAGGCTGTAGAGATCGCTGCGGTTGTCCACGGCATGGTGGGTGCGCGTGGTGTGTTCAGGTGACATGTAAGCCAGCGTACCGCCGGAGAACGGTTGCCAGTGCTGCGCCGGTTCCAGGACGGTACTGGTCGTCAGGCCAAAGCCGCCTAACCGGCAGCCTTCATCGGTGAGAAAAATATTGCCGGGTTTAATATCGCCATGGATCAGGTTGCTCTGGTGCATCTGGCGCAGCGGCGTGCAGATGCGCAGGGTCAATTCAAGCCAGCTGGCGATACACGCCATCGGCTGGCCGGTTAGACGGGTGAGCGGTTGAAAGGTGAAAGTGGGGTAAACCAGCGCGATGCGGCCGTGATACTGCGTGCTGGCAACGGGTTTTACCGCCCAGCGGCTATCAAGCTGCGGGCAGAGCGCCAATTCGTTATTCAGCAACTGGCTGGCACGCGGCTCGGCGTCGTCGCTTACCGCGGTGGCGAGAATAAAGGCATCGCTCGCCCACGGGTAGTGCGCATTCATCCAGACAATGCAACCCTCCTGCGCCAGCGGCGTGTAGATAGCATCATCCTGCAGCGTAAACGGTTGGTTTTCGGCCACCCTCTGCGGCCACGGCGGTGATTTTGCGTTTCCGGTCATGGCGTCTCTTCACCTCCCGCCAGCGTGCGCGAAATATGATCAAGCAACATGTCGATATCGATCGGTTTATGCAAAAAAGCAACGGCACCGGGTTGCCCCGCGAACCGTTGCCAGGTTTCATCGTCATGACCGGAAATGAATATCAGCGGCGGCGGGCACGGGCTGCGTTGCAGTTTCTCGTACAGCGCCGCCCCGCTCATGCCTTTCAGTTTAATGTCCGCAATCACCAGTGCGGTTTGCCGCTGTGCGGAACCATCGTTCAGGAAGGCCTCGGCGGACGCGAAGGTCAGCGTGGCGTATCCCGCCGATTGCAGCAAATTGCTTAACCCGCTACGCACGGACGGTTCATCATCAACAATGGCAATACGCAGGGTGTGCGTCATGGTAATCCTCGGGGCATTAATCCCGGCGCGGCGGTGCGTCCGGCGGTTCAGGTTGCGGCGTACCGCTAATTTTTGGCACACACTCATGGCGAAACCATGCCATGGTTAACGGTTGCCGGGCAAGTAACCGACGGGTAATCGGAACCAGTTGCTCTCCCACCAGCATGCCGAATAATCCCAGCAAGGCCATCACCGGCGGCGCGGGAGAACGTGTCCCCAGTAAAGCATAAATCCCCCCTGCCAGCAGACCGACCAGGAGGGAAAGGATCCAGGATTTCATAGGCTTACCCCGCGAAAGCTTGTGTGATAAGTGTGCTGACGAGCTGTTCGCCCATCAACATGCCAAGTAGCCCCACCAGCGCAATCGCCGGTGGCGCGGGCGATCGCACCTTCAGCAAGGCGTACATCACGCCAATCAACGCGCCTGCGGCGAAAGAGATAAGTCCGATACTCATGGCATTCTCCTGCCGTGAAAGAGACAAGCTGACCGGCGTTAACCGGCCAGCAAAAGGCTTATTTCGCCGGAACCGGTGCCAGCGTGCGATGACCCGCTTTCGCGCGTGAAGGCGCTTTGTGCACCATGGTGTAGGCATAATCAACGCCCATGCCGTATGCACCGGAATGCTCTTTGACAATATTCATCACCGCGTCATACGTTTCGCGATGCGCCCAGTCACGCTGCCACTCCAGCATCACCTGCTGCCAGGTCACCGGGATCACACCCGCCTGGATCATGCGCTGCATGGCGTAATCATGCGCCTCTTTCGAGGTGCCGCCGGAGGCGTCTGCCACCATATAGATTTCGTAGTCACCTTCCAGCATGGCGCACAGCGCGAAGGTGTTGTTGCACACCTCGGTCCACAAGCCGGACACCACGACTTTACGTTTGCCGTTGTCCGCCAGCGCATCACGCACTTTCTGGTCATCCCAGGAGTTCATTGAGGTACGTTCCAGAATATCTTTCTCCGGGAACACATCCAGCAGTTCAGGATAGGTGTTGCCGGAGAAACTTTCGGTCTCGACGGTAGTGAAGATGGTCGGAATATTGAACACTTTGGCGGCTTTCGCCAGCGCGACGGTGTTGTTTTTCAGCACCTGGCGGTCAATAGACTGCACGCCAAACGCCATCTGCGGCTGGTGATCGATAAAGATTAACTGACAGTTTGCCGGGGTCAGAACTTCAAGTTTCGCGGTAGTCATACAAGCATCCTTAGAGTTTAAAGTGAGGAGTGTTACGTTCAGACAGCAACTCACGCGCCATCGCTATCGTGGGCTGTATGTTAGGTATCCCTCCCCGGCATAACTATTATCTGAAGGTATAACTATCCTTTCGTATACCTATACGTTCGTATAACTGTTCATTCTTTCCCGACGCTTTGCATAATCCGCCGAGATGCTCATGCGGCACATTAAGCCGCCAGACAGGAGGAAGTATGGATTCGCTCGTACATGCAGAACTGATATTGCTTAATGGTCAGTTTCATACGGTTGATCGGGAAAACCCGCTCGCCGATGCGGTGGCTATCCGCGACGGAAAATTTGTCCAGGTGGGGACCGAAGCCGAGGTGATGGCGTACCGTGGTGAACGCACAAAGGTGGTCGATCTGAAAGGCCATACGGCGATCCCGGGCCTGAATGACTCGCACCTGCACCTGATCCGTGGGGGCCTTAATTACAACCTGGAACTGCGCTGGGAAGGGGTGCCGTCGCTGGCGGATGCCCTGCGAATGCTGAAAGAACAGGCGCTGCGCACGCCGTCTCCGCAGTGGGTTCGCGTGGTGGGCGGCTGGACTGAATTCCAGTTCGCCGAACGCCGTATGCCGACGCTGGACGAAATTAACGAGGCCGCGCCGGACACGCCGGTGTTTATCCTGCATCTGTACGATCGCGCCCTGCTCAACCGCGCGGCGCTGAAAGTGGTCGGCTACACCAAAGAGACGCCTAACCCGCCGGGCGGCGAAATTCAGCGCGACAGCAACGGCAACCCGACGGGGATGCTGATTGCGCGGCCAAACGCGATGATCCTCTACGCGACGCTGGCGAAAGGGCCAAAACTACCGCTGGAGCAGCAGGTCAACTCCACGCGCCAGTTTATGCGCGAACTCAACCGCCTGGGCCTGACCAGCGCCATTGACGCGGGCGGCGGTTTCCAGAACTACCCGGAAGATTACGAAGTGATCGCCGAACTGCACAGCAAACAGCAGATGACCATTCGCATCGCCTATAACCTGTTCACCCAGCGTCCGGGTCATGAGCTGGAAGATTTCGAAAAATGGACCGATATGTTAACGCCGGGCCAGGGCAGCGACTTTTTCCGCCACAACGGTGCCGGTGAAATGCTGGTCTTTTCCGCCGCTGACTTCGAAGATTTCCTTGAGCCGCGCCCGGATCTGGCGCCCGGTATGGAAGATGAGCTGGAGCGCGTGGTGCGCCATCTGGTTGAGCACCGCTGGCCGTTCCGCCTGCACGCCACCTATAACGAATCGATCAGCCGCATGCTGGATGTGTTCGAAAAAGTGAACCGCGATATTCCGTTTAACGGTCTGCACTGGTTCTTCGATCACGCGGAAACCATCACCGAAGCCAATATTGAGCGCGTAAAAGCGCTTGGCGGCGGGATTGCGGTTCAACACCGCATGGCCTTCCAGGGCGAATATTTCGCCGAGCGCTATGGCCAGCAGGCCACCAGACAGACACCGCCGGTGGCGAAAATGCTGGAAGCCGGTTTGCCGGTTGGTCTGGGCACCGACGCCACGCGCGTTGCCAGCTACAATCCGTGGACGGCGCTTTACTGGCTGGTTTCCGGGCGAACGGTTGGCGGCATGCAAATGTACGACCACAGCGCGCGCCTCGATCGCGATACCGCCCTGCTGCTCTGGACGCAAGGCAGCGCCTGGTTCTCCAGCGAACAGGGGAAAAAAGGGCAGATTAAAGTCGGTCAACTGGCCGATCTCGCCATCCTCAGCAAGGACTACTTCCGTGTGCCGGAAGAGGAGATCAAAGGGATTGAGTCGGTACTGACGGTGGTGGGCGGCGAGATTGTTTATGCCGCTGGCACCTTTGGCCCGCTGGCACCGCCGGCAATCCCGGTATTGCCGGAGTGGTCGCCGGTAGTGAAAGTGCCGGGTCATTACCGCAGCGCGCCGCCGCACGCCGCTCGAGTTGGCCAGGCATCAGGGGTACACCACTGCTCAGGGCCGTGTGGTGTGCATATTCATCAGCACGATGTTGCACGCGGTGCCGCCATGCCGGTTTCCGATGAGAACGCCTTCTGGGGCGCGCTCGGTTGCAGCTGCTTTGCGTTCTGACATCATGAAAACATCCACTTTCTCAACTGTTGCGCCCCGCGTTGATGCGGGGCTGTTCTTCCTGCGCCTGACCGGCAGCCTGTTGTTGCTGTATGTGCATGGTCTGCCAAAGGTGCTGCATTTCAGTAACGAACTGGCGCATATCGAAGATCCGTTCGGCCTCGGGCCGTGGATGAGCCTGCTACCGGCGATTTTCGCCGAAGTGGTTTGCCCGCTGCTGATCATCGCCGGGGTCGCCACACGGCTGGCCTGTCTCCCGATCATCGTGGTGCTGCTGGTCGCGATGCTGGTGGTGCATGCGGACTGGTCGCTGGTCGAGGGGCAATTTGGCTGGCTGTTGCTGATTATCTTTACCACCTTGCTGTTAACCGGGCCGGGAAGCTGGCGGCTGCGCGTGGCGGCGAAAGGAGCACTGGCATGACGCAACAAAACGAACTGCACGCAGCGGTGACAGTGTCACCTGATATTGATGCTGCTCCAGCCGCTTCTGCCTGGCAGCCGCTGCGCCAGCGCGTTTTCCGCATGCTATGGATAGCGACGGTGGTGTCCAATGTCGGCTCATGGATGAGCGACATCGGCGTGAACTGGACTATGCTCTCGCTGAGCGCCGATCCGCTGGCGGTCGCGCTGGTACAGGCGGCCAGCAGCCTGCCGATGTTCCTGTTTGTACTGCCTGCGGGGGTACTGGCGGATATCGTTGAACGGCGCAAAATCCTGCTCTTTTCGCAAGCCTGGACGTTCTGCGCGGCAGCCGGTCTGGCGCTGTTATCGTTTACCGGGAATGTCACGCCGGAAGTGCTGCTGGCGGCGACGTTTTTACTCAGCACCGGCGCGGCACTTAGCTCCCCTGCCTTCCAGGCGGTGGTGCCGGATCTGGTTGAAAAGCGCGAACTGAGCCCGGCAATTGCCCTCAATTCGCTGGGCATCAATATCAGTCGCGCGATTGGTCCGGCGCTGGGCGGGCTACTGCTCTCTTTCGCCGGGCCGTGGATGGTGTTCTTGCTGAACGCCCTGTCGGTGCTGGGCGTGGCGTTGGTGCTCTATCGCTGGCAGCCGCAGGTGACCATTCAGCGTCTGCCGCCGGAGCATTTCTTTACCGCCATTCGCGGTGGTCTGCGCTATGTTCACGCCGCGCCAGTGCTGCGCAACGTGCTGGCGCGTACGGTGGCGTTTTTCCTGTTTGGCAGCGCCGGATGGGCGATGTTGCCGCTGGTGGCGCGACGCGAACTGGGTCTCGGCCCCGGCGGTTACGGCATCATGCTGGCTTGTATCGGCTTCGGCGCGATTTGTGGCGCGATGCTGCTGCCTAAATTGCGTAAGCGGCTGAATGCCGACCAGATGATGGTCGCCGCCAGCTTGCTGTTTGCCGTCACCATGGTGGCGCTGGCGTTTATTCGCCATGTCTGGCTGCTCAACGCGTTTGAGTTTTTTACCGGCTTCGCGTGGATTGCCGTGCTTTCGACGCTTAACGTCGGCGCGCAGCGCAGTGCGGCCCGCTGGGTGAAAGCGCGCGCGCTGGCGGTCTACCTGACGGTGTTTTTCGGCTCAATGACGGTCGGTAGCGCCATCTGGGGCAAGCTGGCGTCGGAATTTGGCGTGACCTGGGCACTTTGTGCCGCCACGCTGGGGATGGTGCTGGGAACTGCTACAGTTTTACGTTGGCGGCTGGAAAAAGACGCCGCGCTGGATCTCGACATGATTGACCCGGCGGGTTTCGCTACCGAAATCGCTATTCCCCATGAGCGCGGGCCGGTAATGGTCAGCTGCGAATATCGGGTGTCACCGCAAGATGCGCATGATTTTGTCTGTGCGATGCAGGAGATGCGCCGCGTGCGCAGGCGTACAGGCGCGATGGGCTGGGCGGTGTATGAAGACGCACATCATCCGGGCGTGTTTGTTGAAACCTGGGTGATGGGATCGTGGATCGAGCATTTGCGCCAGCATGAACGCCACACGGTTAATGACAAACTGATTCGGGAGCGCGTGCTGGCCTTTCATCAGGGTGATGAACCGCCGGTTGTCCGGCATCTGGTCGCGCCCGCGCAACGATAAGCGTTATGCAGTTAAAAACCACAACACAACAATGAGGTAAGACTGATGAGCACAATCAAGACACAGGATGGTACGCAGATCTATTACAAAGACTGGGGCGCGGGTAAGCCGGTTCTCTTCAGCCATGGCTGGCCGTTAGATGGCGATATGTGGGACAGCCAACTGAATTTTCTTGCTGAGCGCGGCTACCGTGTAATTGCGTTTGACCGCCGCGGTTTTGGTCGCTCCGATCAACCGTGGAATGGCTACAACTACGATACCTTTGCGTCCGATATTAACGATCTCATCACCGCGCTGGATCTGCATGATGTGACGCTGGTTGGCTTCTCGATGGGCGGCGGCGACGTCACCCGTTATATCGGCCGTTACGGCAGCGCGCGCGTCGCCGGTCTGGTGCTGCTCGGCGCGGTGACGCCGATTTTTGGCAAAACCGACGATCATCCGCAGGGTGTTGATAAAAGCGTGTTCGACGGCATTAAAGCGGGTCTGCTGAAAGATCGCGCGCAGTTTATCAGCGATTTCGCCACGCCGTTTTATGGCCTGAACGCCGGGCAGAAAGTCTCTGACGGCGTGCTGACGCAAACGCTGAATATCGCCCTGCTGGCGTCGCTGAAAGGTACGCTTGATTGCGTTACCGCGTTTGCGGAAACAGATTTCCGCCCGGATGTGGCGAAAGTAGATGTGCCCACGCTTGTGATTCACGGCAGTAACGACCAGGTCGTGCCATTTGAAGCGACCGGTAAATTATCGGCTGAACTGATTAAAGGCGCGGAGCTGAAAGTGTACGAAAACGGCCCACATGGCTTTGCGGTTACCCATCAGGATCAGTTAAATGACGATCTGCTGGCGTTCCTGAACAAACTGTAATCCGCCCTGCTTTGCAAAAGCCCGGTACGCCATGCGCACCGGGCTTTTTTATCACTTCTTATGGAACAACTGGCTGGCGGTATCGCTCAGCACCTGAACCGCGCCGCGATCTCCCTTCACCATTGACGCCATAAACGCTTTCGCCTGTTTAAACGTAATATGCGGCGGCAGCGGCGCGACTTCCGGGTCGGTTTTCACCTCCAGCACGACCGGACGATCGGCCTGCAGGGCTTGCTGCCATGCACCAGATAGCGCTTCTGGCGTATCAACAAAAATGCCCTGTAACCCCAGCGATTTGGCAAACTCAGCATACCTCACGTCCGGCAGTTGCTGCGTCGCGTCAAAGCGCGGATCGCCCTCCATCACCCGCTGCTCCCAGGTGACCTGATTTAAATCCTGGTTATTGAACACGCAGATGATTAAGCGGGGATCCTGCCACTGTTGCCAGTATTTCTGAATGGTGATCAGTTCGGCCATGTTGTTCATCTGCATCGCGCCGTCGCCCACCAGCGCCACCACCGGTTTTTCCGGCGCGGCAAATTTCGCGGCAATGGCGTACGGCACCGCCGCGCCCATACAGGCCAGCCCGCCGGAAAGCGAGGCGCGCTGCCCCTGTTTTACGCGATAGTCGCGCGCGAACCAGTTCGCGCAGGAACCGGAATCAGAGGTGACAATCGCGTTGTCCGGCAGCAGCGGAGACATCTCCCACACCACGCGCTGTGGATTGACCGGTTTGGCGGGTGCCATCGCGCGCTGCTCCATCAGTTGCCACCAGTCACGCACCTGGCGGGCAATCTCCTCCTGCCAGCTACGGTCGCTTTTATGCGTCAGCAACGGCAGCAGCGCGCGCAGGGTTTCGGCTGCGTCACCGTGTAAATTGACGTCGCAGGGGTAGCGCAGACCAAGCATCGCCGGGTCGATATCGATTTGTACCGCGCGCGCTTTACCCTCCGGCGGCAGGAATTCCGTCCACGGAAAACCGCTCCCGATCATCAATAACGTGTCGCACTCCTGCATCAGCTTCCACGACGGTTCCGTGCCCAGCAGGCCAATGGAGCCGGTGACGAATGGCGCATCATCAGGCAGCACATCTTTGCCGAGCAGGGCTTTCGCCACGCCTGCGCCGAGTAAATTTGCCGTTTGTACAACTTCCACCGCCGCATTGCGGGCACCCGCGCCAATCAATATCGCCACTTTTTTCCCGGCGTTGAGCACCGCTGCCGCCCGTTGCAGATCGGCGTCATGCGGGATGACGCGCGGCCGCTGATACCCCGATCCCGAATGGGTAAATCCGTGCGCATGCTGGGGCGGTTGCCAGGCTTCATCCTGCACATCTTTGGGGATGATCACCACGCCGACACCGTTTTGCGCCATGGCCACACGAACGCCGCGATCGACCAGATGCCGGACTTGCGCGGGCGAAGCCGCTTCCTGTACGAAGTTGGCGACATCGGCGAAAACGCGATCCAGGTTCATCTCCTGCTGATAGCTGGCACCGCGCGCGGTGGTTTCCGCTTGCCCGGCGATCGCCAGTACCGGCGCGTGATCCATTTTGGCGTCATACAAGCCGGTGAGGAGATGCGTGGCGCCAGGGCCGCCTGTCGATAAGCAGACCCCCAGTTCACCGGTGAACTTCGCATGGCCGACCGCCATAAAAGCGGCCATCTCTTCATGGCGAACCTGGATAAATTCAATCCCGTCGCCCGCTTTATTCGCGCGCTGGATGGCGCCCAGCACACCGTTGATGCCATCGCCTGGATAACCGTAAATGCGAGTCACGCCCCATTCTTTCAGACGCTGAACAAAGAAATCACTGGTTTTCATGCTCACTGTACTTTCTCCTTGCGAATTGGTAACAGTCTTTAAGGGTAGACGACGCTCGCCGCTGACCGACCTGTTATCATTCTGATAAATACAACGAGGAGAAGAGAAAAATGGCGCTGATAGTGAAACACGAGGTGACCGAACAGGATCAGCAGGAACTCTTTACCGGTTTGCGCCGCTACAATCAGCAGTTTGTTAATCTGAGCGAATGGGCGCATCTGGGCGTCTATTTTCGTGACGAGCAGGGTGTCATGCAGGGCGGTTTGATTGCCCGCCAGGAAGGGGGATGGCTGAATATCCACTATTTATGGGTGCATGAGGATCGGCGTGGTAGCGGGCTGGGCAAAGAGCTGATGCAGCGTGCAGAGCAGGAAGCAGGGATGCTGGGTTGCCGCCATGCGCTGGTGGATACCTTCAGTTTCCAGGCGCTGCCGTTCTATCAAAAACTCGGTTATGCAGTGCGCATGTCGCTGCCGGATTATCCGCACACCGGGATGCAGCGCCACTATCTAACGAAATCCTTGTTCTGACATTCAATCCGCTTGCCGTAACAACGCTTCTGTTGCGGCAACCGCGCGATCGCGCCCTTCTACTTTGGCCTGGTAAAGCGCTTTATCCGCGCCCTCTTTCAGCCGGATGGCATCATCAAAATTCGCATCGGCGATCAGGCTGTAACACCCGGCGCTGATGGTGACAACATTGTTTTGTCCACTGGTTTTGGTGTGCGGAATTTTGGCGCTGCGCACCATCGCGACCGCCTGGCGTGCGACAAACAGCGCGCCTTCCTGGCCGGTATCGGGCAGGATAATGGCAAACTCTTCCCCGCCGTAACGGGCAATCAAATCGTGACTGCGTACTTTCAGTTTCGCCAGAATTTCGCCGACCATTCGCAGGCAGTTATCACCGGCAACGTGACCGTAAAAATCGTTATAACGCTTGAAAAAGTCGATATCGAGCATGATAAGCGAGACGGGTTTTTGCGTCACCGCAGAGGCTTTCAGGCTTTTTGCCAGAAACAGATCGAACTGGCGACGGTTGGCAAGCCCGGTCAATCCGTCGGCCAGCGCCATCAGTTGCAGGGTGTGATTGATACTGGTTAATTCATCCCGCAGAACGGCAAGTTCCGTCTGGTTGCGCACATTAAGCCTGACCTGGCGGAAAATAATCGCCCCCATCAGCAACGTACCCAGCAGCAGCAAGCCGTTAAGCACCAGATCCGGCAGGCTATCTTTAAGCCAGCTTTTCCACAACGCGGGTTTGTCATACCCCGCAGCCACCACCAGCGGATAGCGTTCCAGCCGGGCAAACCCATAAATACGCTCAATGTGATCCAGCGCGGAGACCCAGGTGCCATTCCCCCGGTCTTTTTTCGCCAGCTCGCGGGTAAATAACGGGCTGGCAGAGAGATTGCGGTTGATAATTTCATCGCCATAGGGGCGCACATAGACGGCAGTGCCGTCGGTGTTTACCAGCGCCAGCATGTCGCGGCTTTGCAGCTCGAAATAGCCGTAGAAATGGCGGAAATAGTCGATTTTTACCGTCGCCAGCAGCACACCGGCAAAACCGCCGGAACTGTCGCTGATGCGCAGCGACACCGGGATCACCAGATCGCCGGTAGAACGGCTGCGAATAACATGCCCGATGTGAATACTGCCGTGGCCGTTACGACGGTGGTAATTAAAATATTCGCGATCGCTGTTGTTCGACATCACCGGAATTTTGCCAAACGAGGTGGCTTTCATATTGCCCTGGGTGTCGTAAACCATCAGCCCATGCAACTGCGGCAACCGCTCTGCCAGCTCGGCGAGATAGAGGCCGAACTGGTGAACATCAAGGCCTTCGATGCTGTCTGCTGGCAGGCTGCGGCGAATGTCCCGCAGCACCAGTTCCGTTTGCAAAAAGGTATCTTCCGCCTGGCGCGCCTGCGAAACGGAAAGGTTAATCGCATCCCGTTCGCTGTCTTCGACGACACGTTCCCATGCCCGCGATAACGTCCATGCGCTGGTCGCGCTGCCCGCCAGTAACAGACCAACCATAAAAAAAGTGATACTGCGCCCGAGGGAGGAATGGAGCGCCAGCGCCCGCGCAACACGTCTTTTGAATTTCATCATTCCCCCGCAACTACATCCACTGTTATTCAGTTAAGCATAGAAGAACGATGATTTATAAGCCAAATAACGCAGGAGTTTGCGCTATTTCCCGCGTAATGCGCATGGCGCAGATATGAAAAAGGAGAATACCGTGTGGATCCTCCTTATCAGGGAAATTAGCCGAAAAAGATTAGATTTTGTGAAGGATCCGCTGTGGCCAGTTAATTGCCGAGACACCATTAAGCACCGGGCGGGCAAACAAGAACCCCTGGAAACGCTGAATACCAACGGCTTCCAGCCAGCACCACTCTTCCACTTTCTCCACCCCTTCGGCGACGACGGTAATTTGCAGTTCGGCGCAGCAATCGATAATCGCTTTCACAATCGCCTGTTTCGGGCCATGCAGATGAATATCGGTGACGATGGTGCGGTCGATTTTGAGCTTGTCGGGCTGGAATTTCGCTAGCAGAGACAGCCCGGCAAAACCGGAACCAAAATCGTCAATCGCCAGACCAATACCGGCGGCACGCAACTGGCGGATGGCCCAGGTAAACTCTTCGTAACCGGAAATCACTTCATCTTCTGTCACTTCGACGATGATCTGCCCCGGGTTAAGCTGGTTACGGGTGATGTGATTAAGCAGAATGTCCACCGCGCCGGGGATTTTGACCAGCGACATTGGCAGCAAATTAATGGCGACTTTGTGGTTACCAATGCCGAGGCGGCGCGCCATTGCCAGCGCCCAGCCTTTCGATGCCAGATCCGCTTCGTGCAGCTTGTTTGGCGCAATCGTTGAGAAATACTCCTGCGGGCTGCCGCCGTTCGGCCCACGGATCAGGGCTTCCAGTGATGAAATATTGCCGCGTAACGGTTCGATAATGGGCTGGAAGGCAAACTGGCATGGCTGCTCGTGAAATAACGGGGCATCGCTGGCGAAAGGCGATGTTTTTATGGCGAAACGCCACTGTTCGGGCGAGGTGTTACGCACCACCCCGCCGTTGGTGCTGGGCGAGGCGATAAAAGTACGGATAAATTTGTAGACCCGATCATTGCTGGCCAGCTTATATTTCAGCGTACCAAAGCGGAGGATCGCGCGTAGCACGACGTGGGGTTTCATCACCCGCAAGTCGAACAACACCATTCCTCTGTCAACAAATCGGCGGCGCGGCGCGAAATCACGCAGCAACTCAACCACATTACCGTGACGGGGATCTTTGCCGATCCGCTCATACACCGCGTTAACCGATGCCTGCGGTCCCTCAAGGACCTGTAAAAAATGATCGCCGTCGAACAGTAAAATTCCCGTTACATGCAATTGCGCGTTGCGCAGGCTTGCTCGCTCGACAAGGCCTGCCAGTTGTGAGGGATCTAATGTTCGATTCAGTCGGCTACGGTAAATCAAAGTCGCTAACACGAAATGCTACCCTCAGAATGCCCACAGAAAGCCCGAATAAAATTACGCCATTCCGGAGTCTATCAGCGGTTGAGCATTTCCGTCCGTCAAATAAGGGGCAATCTGTTAGCGTTCTCGTTGGCTTAAAATTGTCAAACGTGCGCGATAGCCGTGGCGAATATGCTCACAGGCGATCTCCTGCGCTGCGGCACTGTCACGTCGCGCCAGCGCGTCAACAATGGCCTGGTGTTCGCGTTTGGACTCTTCGGTACGCTCTTTCAGTTCATAGGTGGTGCTGCGCAATAACGACAAATGGATGCGTAAATTATCCAGCATTTCATTGAGATAGGGGTTATGTGTGGCGCGATAGATTTGGCGGTGGAACATGCGGTTGTGGTCGTGAAGTGCTTTACTGTCGGTAAGTGAGGCTTCGGCGTGAACCATCTCCTGTAGCAGGGCGATCTCGGCGTCAGAAGCGGCATTCACTGCCAGTGCCATCGCCAGTCGCTCAAGCCCCTCGCGCACATCGAACAACTGACGCAGACGCTCGTAACTGATATGGGCGATGATCAGCCCGCGTTGCGGCCCCGGTTCGGCAAGCCCGAGCGTTTCCAGGCGGTGAAGCGCTTCACGTATCGGCGTTCGGCTAAGGCCAAACTGCTCTGCCAGCCGCGTCTCCTGTAAACGCTCTCCCGGCTGCAACTCTCCCGCTTCAATGGCGGAAATAAGAATTTCAAAAGGCGTTAAGCCCGCATCGCGACCCGTCGATTTCACGTTTTAGCTCCTTTCGTATGTACTGATGATGGCTTTGCAAAGTCTGCACCCTGCCGTCGCTCATCTTGCCACAGTAACGGGGACGCTTTTGCATTTTTTATTCTTTGCTTATTTAAAAAACATCTTTTGACGTTTACGAAATCGCTGCTATGTTTATTTTAAATTCATTGTATACAAATGAATTCAACTATACACAAAACGAATATTTGCTTTTTATTTTGTAAGCCAACACCGTATTTGCAAGTCAACACCAGGGAAACTGTGTTTTACCATGACAACGAAAGCAGAAACTGCATTAATCCGTGGAGAACAGCTAAGCCATTTCATCAGCCATGCTAATCAACTCGTTGTGCCGCCTGCCGTGCGGCACGAGGCCAAACGCGCATTAATTGATTTTCTCGGCGTGGCGCTCGGTGCCGTAAATGACGATGCCGTTAACGCGGTTCGTCAGGTGGCGAAAAAATGGAACGCCGCCGGTGATGCGCAAATTTTCCTTTCTACGACCACCACCCCTGCACTTGCCGCATTAGTCAACGCCACCATGGCGCACGCGGCTGATTACGACGATACCCATCCCGCAGGCGCAGGCCACCCCGGCGGCCCGTGCTGGTCAACGGCGCTGGCAATGGCGCAGGCGCATCCGGTTGATGAGGAACAGATCCTGCGGGCCTTCATCACCGGTTTCGAAGTGATGGCGAAACTGGGCGGCGGCTGGGTGCCGGGCGTTGGACGTAACCTGCAACGTCGTGGTTTTCACCCTACTTCTGTTGTCGGTCGCGCCGGCGCGGCGGCCGTTGCGTCGGCGATTTTGCAGCTTTCCGAAGAACAGGTTCGCAACGCGTTAGGCGCGGCGGCAACCATGATGGGCGGTTTGCAGAAATCTTCCGGCACCCACGGCAAACCGTTCCACGCCGGGAAAGCGGCAATGGACGGTATTCTGGCCGCCGAGCTGGCAGCAGAAAATTTTGTCGGTGCCCACCATTTTTATGAAGCTGACGGCTGGGTAAAAATCTTTATCCAGGACGGCAGTGCGGAAATTCCCCCGCTTGATTTCGGCGAGAGCTGGGAACTGCTCACCAACGGTTACAAGCTGTATGCCAGTTGCCGCGGTACGCACGCTTCCATTGAAACCGCACGTAAACTTTATCCACAATTGCAGGGGCGCACTATCACCCGAATTTCGGCAAAAGTGCATCCGATGGGCATGGTGAATGCCGGAATTATGCATCCGCGTACGCCGCTGGAGAGTAAATTCAGCATTCCTCACTGTATCACCCTTGCATTAAGCGGCTACGCTCTGACAGATACCGATTTCACGCAGGCGACGGTTGACGATCCGCGCCCACGCGCGCTGCTGCCGCTGCTGGATGTGGAAGCGGTTGACGGGCAGTCCGCCAGTTCCGCCTTTATTGATGTCTGGCTGGATGATGGCAGCGTGTTGCATGCGCATACGGATGTCTATCGCGGCCACGCGCAAAATCCACTGAGCGATGACGAGTTACGCGCGAAATTTGACGCCCTCACCGTTCCCGTCCTCGGCGCGGCGCGAAGCGCACAATTATATGACGCCGCCCTGCACTTTGAGCGCCCGGGTTCACTGGCGCGCATCACCGGATTACTTGCCGGCGACCACTAATTCTTTTTTTGTACAGGAAATCTGTTCATGACCATTGCCCGACAACTTGCCGGTAATTTACTGGCGTTCTCCCGGCAGGCTTTCCCGCAGGCCGCATACGCCCAGGCGCGTACCGCGATAATTGATACGTTAGGCGTGACGCTGGCCGGCGGTGTGCAGGATGGCGCGCACAAACTGCGTGCGGTGATTGTCCCTTCTGCCGCGACCGGCAACAGCCGCGTATTCGGCACCGACCTGAAGCTGAACGCGCTGGATGCCGCCCTGTTAAATGGCGTCTCTTCGCACCTGCTTGATTTTGATGATTCCAACTCCTGGCTGCACGGCCATATTTCTGTCGCCGTGTTGCCCGCGCTGCTGGCGCTGGCGGATGAGCTGGACATCAATGGTGACGCGGTGCTGCGCGCTTACATTACCGGCTATGAAACCGCCGTGCGCATGGGTAAAGCAGTAAGCCCGTTTCAGTATCGCCATGGCTGGCATCCGACCACCACGGTCGGCGTGTTCGCCGGTGTGGCGGCCTGCGCGGTAGCACTCAATCTTAATGAAGAACAAACCGCCACGGCGCTGGCGATGACCGCTTCACTCGCCAGCGGTATTAAATCGAATTTCGGCACAGAAACCAAAGCACTGGCGGTCGGCCAGGCGGCGCGTAGCGCAGTGATGGCCTGCAAACTGGCAAAAGCGGATTTCAGCGCAGGCCCCACCGCGTTTGAGCATCATCAGGGTTATTTCCACGTCTATAACGGTCAGGCGAATGTCGACCCGCTACCGTTAACCGAAAACTGGGATGCGACGCCGTTTATTCTCGATACCGTGAAGAGTAACAATTACAAATACTTCCCATGCTGTTACGCTATTTTGTCGCCGCTGGATGGTGTGCTGGCGCTGCGTGAGGAAACCGGGTTGCAGCCGCATGAGATTGAACATATTGAGGTGAAAGTTCACCCGATCCGCTTCCCGCATATCAACATTCCGCAGCCGGAAAATCCGCTGGCGGGTAAATTCAGCCTGCATTATTGCGTGGCGCGTGCGTTTGTCACCGGCACACTGACGCTGGATGATTTTATCGACGACGCGCGTTTTCAGGATCCGGCGACACAGACGTTAATGCGGAAAGTGACGCTGGAACGTCATGACGAAGAGATTACACACAGCGCCTTCGTCACGCTGACCACTGTGGACGGGCGGCAGTTTACCCTGCGGGTCGCCGGGGCGCGGGGTTCCAGCCCGGCAATCCCGCTGCCGGACAATTTGATCGAACAGAAATTTCTCGATTGCGCCCGCCGCGTACTGCCAGCGGCAGAGGCTCAGGCGCTGTATCATCGCCTGCTGCAGGATGATTTTCGTTAAACGGATGTGAGTATGACACTGACGTTGATTCCGCCGGAGATCTCCCCGTTATTTGCCGGGGTGATGGTGTTTTGCAGTTTTCTGACCTCGGCGCTGACGGCCGCCATGGGCCTCGGCGGCGGCACGGCGCTGCTGGCGATCATGGGGCTAGGGATGCCGGTGAGCAGCCTGATGCCGGTACACGGCATGGTGCAGCTTGGCTCCAACTTCAGCCGGACGCTGATTCAGCGTGTCCATGTTGTGTGGCCGCTGGTGCTGTGGTTTTTACTGGGCAGCACCGTCGGTATCGCCGTTGGCGCACCGGTTGCGGCGGTGATCCCGGACAGCATCGCCCGCATCGCGCTGGGGTTGTTTATTCTCTGGTCGGTGCTGCGTAAACGCGGGGAACAGAAGCCACTGAGCCGACCGTTGTTTATTATTGGTGGCGCCGTGAGTAGTCTTGGGACGATGATTGTTGGCGCAACCGGGCCGATGGTCGCCGGGCTTATCAGTTCGCAGGGGCTAAAACGTCAGCCGCTGATTGCCACGCATGCAACCTGTATGGTGTTGCAACACGGGTTAAAGATCCTCGCCTTCGGGCTGATGGGCTTTGCCTGGGCCAGCTGGTTACCGGTGCTGGCGGCCATGATTATCAGCGGCGCGCTGGGCACCTGGCTGGGAACGCGGGTGCTGGATAATGTACCGGAGCGGCTGTTCCGTATACTGTTTCGCATTACCATGATCCTGCTCAGCGCGCAGTTGCTGTGGCAGGGTGTGCGGGGATGGCTGCAATAATTCCTTCGTCGGTTTCTGGATATGCTTTACTGAATTCGTTCTTTGCTAAAGAGGTCATGGATGAGGAACATATGTATACAAACGGAACTGTTAGTGAAATCGGTAATAAATACAGTTAATTAATCGGATAGCAACTTTTAAAAAGGATCGGTCATGCTCAAAAAATCTCACCTTGCGGCCTCAGCCTTGCTGCTGGCGCTCGGCAGCTTCCTGGCGCCTGCCCAGGCGGAAAATGCGCCTGCGGTTAATGGCGATACCGTGAAAAAAATCAAAGCGCGTGGCGAACTGGTGTGTGGCGTTCATCCTGCCCGTCACGGTTTTGCCGCGATAAACAGCAAAGGCCAGTGGGAAGGTCTTGATGTGGATTTCTGCCGTGCGCTGGCAACTGCGGTGCTGGGCGACGCGTCGAAAGTGCGTTTTACCCCGCTCTCTACCGCACAACGCTTTATGGCGCTGCAGTCCGGCGAAGTGGATGTGCTGTCACGCAATACCACCGCGACGCTCACCAACGACGTGTCGCTCGGCATCAGTTTTGCGCCGCCTAACTTCTACACCGGCACCGGCTTTATGGTGCGCGCCAACAGCGGCGTGAAAAAACTTGAAGATCTCGACGGCGCAACCGTTTGTGTCACGCCAAGCAGCACCGAACGTAACGTCGCGCAGATTTTTGGCTCGCGCAACATTCACTACACGCCCGTGGTTATTGAAAACAACAAAGAGTATGTCGCCGCCTACCTCGCGGGTCGCTGTGATGTTATCGCCCGCGACAAAGTGGCGCTGCCTGGCATCCTGGCATTTGATACCGACAAACCGCAGGATCATGTGATCCTGCCGGGTATGTACTCCAAAGAGCCGCTGGCGATGGCGGTGCGCAAAGGCGACAACCAGTGGTATGACATTGTTAAATGGGTGGTTTACGCTACCTTCGATGCCGAAGAGATGGATGTTAACCAGAGCAATGTCGATGAAAAACTGAAGTCCACCGATCCGGATGTCCAGGGTCTGCTGGGGGTTACCGGCGGTTTCGGTCAGAAACTGGGGCTGGATGACAAGTGGGTGTACAACATTGTTAAACAGGTGGGCAACTATGGCGATATTTACAACCGCCACTTTGGCCCGAAAAGCGCTGAACCGCTGGATCGTGATTTGAATAATCAGTGGAACAAAGGTGGCCTGCTTTACGGTCTGCCGATCCGTTAATCGCCGGGCCGCCTCCGTCTTGCGGGGCGGCCCTTCTCCACTCCTGCCATAGTCGTAATTTTAATGATGAAACAGTCTGACAACTCCGGTGTTCTGGCGTCGGAAGCGACGCGTGAAGCCACCGCGTTTCGCCTTTTCACCTTTTTTGGCAGTAAGTCCGTGCGCAGCGCCTGCTACCAGTTGCTGCTGGCGGCGCTACTGGTGGGTTTTAGCTACTGGCTCTACAGCAACGTCGTAGAAAACTTGCATGCGCAACGCATTTCGACTGGTTTCGGTTTTCTGCACCAGCCTGCGCAGTTCGCCATTGGGGAAACATTAATTCCCTACACCGCGAACGACACCTACACCCGCGCGCTGGTGGTTGGGTTTCTCAATACCCTCTATGTGACACTTTGCGGCATTGTGCTGGCGACACTGCTCGGTTTTTTGGTCGGCATTGGCCGGGTGTCCAGAAACTGGTTATTGATGAAAGTGTGCGTCACTTACGTGGAGCTGCTGCGTAATGTCCCGGTGATCCTGCATGTGATCTTCTGGTCGATGGTGATCCGCAACCTGCCCGCGCCGCGCCAGGCGATAGCGCTGCCGGGCGGTTTTCTTACCAACCGGGGCTTAACCTTCAGCGTTCCGGCGGCGCACAGTGGCTGGCTGTGGACATTGCTGGCGCTGCTGACTGGCTGCGTGTTAAGCCTGCTGGTTTCACTGCTTGCGCGTTACTGGCGCGAGCGGCGCAGCAAAGTGCTGCCAACAGCACGCATTCACCTCGCGTTGATTATCGCCCTGCCGCTGCTGGTGTGGGGGTTATCCGGTGCGCCGCATGCGCTGAACACCCCGGAACTGCGCGGGTTTAACTTTCGCGGCGGGTTTACCATCAGCCCGGAATTTACCGCCTTGCTGCTGGGGATTTCGCTCTACTCGTCTGCCTATATCGCCGAAATTGTTCGCGCGGGGATCCAGTCCGTGCCAAAAGGGCAGCTTGAAGCGGCGCGCGCGCTGTCGTTTTCATCGTGGCATGTCATGCGTCACGTCGTCATTCCACAGGCGATGCGGGTGATGGTGCCGCCGCTGGCGAGCAAGTATGTGAGCCTGGCGAAAAACAGTTCGATAGCCGTGGTGATTGGCTACCCGGAACTGGCGAATATCAGCAACACCATGATGAGTCAGACCGGCCAGGCGCTGGAAGCTATCGCCATTATGATGGTGGTCTATCTGGCCATTAGCGGCACCACGTCGCTGTTGATGAACCTCTTTAACCGCTACGTCGCCATTAAAGAGCGCTAAGGAACCGTTATGCAAAACTCTGTGGTTTTCTGGCTACGACAGCATTTATTTAGCAGCGTTGCACAAAGCGTGTTGACGCTGCTGTTGTTAACCGTGCTGGCGTTGGTGGGATCAACACTGCTGCGCTGGGGCGTACTGGATGCGGTCGGCTTTAACGGGACGGCTGAGCAGTGCCGGGCGGCGGCAGGTGCTTGCTGGGCGGTGATCGGTGAGAAATATCGCCCGATCCTGTTCGGGCTCTATCCCTATGATGAGCAGTGGCGGGCCGCCCTGGCGGTGCTGGTGTGGTTTGTCACCGTCGGGCTTTCATTGTCGCCGATGTGCTGGCACTCGCGTCTGCTGTGGCCGCTGTGGATCATTTCACTCGCCGTGATGTCGGTGCTGATGAGCGGCGGCGTGTTCGGCCTGCCGGCTGTCTCTTCTGCGGACTGGGGCGGTTTGCCGCTGACGCTGCTGCTTTTTTCCGGGACGGTGATTATTGGCATGCCGGTATCAGTAGTGCTGGCGCTGGGCCGCCGCTCCCCGCTGCCCTTTTTGCGCGGTTTGTCGGTGGTGTTTATTGAAGGGTTACGCGGCGTCCCGTTGATCACGATTTTATTTGTCGCCGTGAACGTCTTTCCGCTGTTTTTACCGGCCGGGATGGAAGTGAATAAGCTGCTGCGGGTGATTATTGGGATCGCCCTGTTCTTTGCCTGCTACCAGGCTGAAGTGATCCGTGGCGGTTTGCAGGCGGTGCCGCGAGGCCAGTATGAAGCGGCAGCGGTGCTGAATCTGGGCTACTGGCACACCACCACCAAAATTGTGCTGCCGCAGGCGCTGCGCATCTGCCTGCCGGCGGTCACCAACCATATTATTGCGGCGATGAAAAACTCATCCTTCGTGATCATTATCGGCCTGTTCGATGTGCTGACCGCCACCACCGCCGTGATGCAGGATCCGGTCTGGCGTCGTTACTACATTGAAACCTATGTCTTTATCGCCGGTCTCTATTTACTGTTTGGCTTTTCGCTTTCCCGTTACGCGGTGTGGGTCGAAGGACGTATCGACGAACGCCGCAACCCTGAAGGAGTTTCCTGATGCAAACCACAACGCCCCCGCACGATGCGATCATTCAAATGACCTCCGTCAGCAAATGGTACGGGAAATTCCAGGTGCTGGATGATGTCTCACTCAGCGTAAAAAAAGGTGAGCGCGTGGTGATTTGCGGGCCATCCGGCTCCGGCAAATCGACGCTTATTCGCTGCATTAACCGGCTGGAAGAGCACCAGAAAGGCCAGATTCTGGTGAACGGTATCGAAATGAATGACAATGTGCGCAACATTAGCCGCATTCGTTTGAGCATCGGGATGTTGTTTCAGCAGTTTAATCTGTTCCCGCATTTAAGCGTGCTGGATAACCTGATTATCGGCCCCACGCTGGTGCGCAAGATGAGCCGCCCGCAGGCAACGGAGCTGGCGATGCACTATCTGGAAAAAGTGCAGATCGCCAACCAGGCGCATAAATTCCCGTTGCAGCTCTCCGGCGGTCAGCAGCAGCGCGTGGCGATTGCCCGCGCACTCTGTATGCAACCGGAGATCATGCTGTTTGACGAGCCCACCTCGGCGCTGGACCCGGAAATGATCAAAGAGGTGCTGGATGTGATGCTGGATCTGGCGGACAGCGGCATGACGATGATTGTGGTCACGCATGAAATGGGCTTTGCCCGTACCGTAGCGGATAATGTGATTTTGATGGCCGACGGGCGCATTGTGGAATCCGCGCCGCCGGAAACGTTTTTCACCCAGCCTGCGCATCCGCGTACCCGCCAGTTCCTCGATCAGATCCTCAGCCATTAGTCATCATGCGGCGGGTTTCCGCCGCATTACCACCGCAATGAATATTCTGCCGCATCAATAAAAACCATAAATTAAATAATGGTATTGTCCTTTTCTTATACCTGCGACTTTATCTAAAAGTAAAAAATGTTAGCCTGCGATGTTAATGTTTCTATTTTTGATCGTCTATTTATTCGCCTTTGTTGCATCACTGGCTATTAATTTGACTTAAGAATGTACTTATTGCTGGTTTGTTTTTTTGTCGTCATTTTTCTTTCGCAAAATCATAACAATATTTATCAATTGAGTCGTAAGTATGACTAAAAAAATATTTAACGCAGCTACTTTCCGTTGCCGATAACTTTGTGGAAAATGCACAGGTAATAACAAAAACTCACTGGCCGGTAAAATATAAAAAAGCCGATTACCGCGTCAGCAATTTATTGAACGCGGTACATTACGGGGTTCTTCATGAAGCGTAACACTCCTGTTACACAGAAAGAGTATTTGCTTAACGATGGGGCGACGTTGTTGTCGACCACAAATACGCACAGCCATATTACTTATGCCAATACGGCATTTATTGAGGCCAGCGGATTTAGCGAAGATCAGTTGATGGGCGAAGCGCACAATATTATTCGCCACCCGGATATGCCACCTGCCGCTTTTGCTGATATGTGGTTTACCATCCAGCAAGGTGATAGCTGGACCGGAATGGTGAAAAACCGCCGACAGAACGGCGATCATTACTGGGTGCGCGCTAACGTAACGCCTGTTTATCAGCAAGGAGAATTGACGGGTTATATCTCGGTGCGGAATATTCCACAACGCGCGGAAATTGACGCCAGCGCCGCGCTTTATGATCGCGTGAATGAAAACAAACTTCGTGGTTTCCGTTTTTATAAAGGTTTAGTGGTTCGTCGTGGGTTATTTTCTTTCCTGTCCATTTTTCAGCGGATTAGTGTTTCAAAACGGATTAATATCGGGGTCATTATTACTGCTGCCCTCTTAGTGGTATTGCAGTTTGTGCCATTTAATGCTGCGGAAAAAGCCGGCATCACGGTCATTGTTATGGGATTACTTTCCGCTTTTTTGCAGAACCAAATATCTCGCCCGCTGAAAATAGTATTGTCACAAATGCAAAAAGTGGTCTCCGGGCGAAAAGCCGACTTTCGTCATTTTAACCGCGTGGATGAAATCGGTTTGCTGATGCGGCTGGTAAATCAGTCCGGGTTGAATCTTAATTCGCTGGTTGGCGATGTTTCCGCGCAAATTAAGGGCATTCGCGTCATTAGCGGGCGTATCTCCAGCGAGGGCGACTCTCTGCGTCAACGTACGGAAGAGACCTCCGGCGATCTGCACCAGACAGCGGCGGCAGTTGAAGAGATCGCCAGCGCGGTGAGGCAAACGGCGGAAACCGCAACAGAAGCGATGACGCGTGCGGATGAGACCAGCGCCAGCGCGATGGAAAGCGGCGATGTCATGAAAAAGACCATTGCCATGATGCAGTCTGTTTCCGCGGACAATAATAAAATCGTCGACATCATTGGCGTTATTGACAGTATCGCTTTCCAGACCAATATTCTGGCGCTGAATGCGGCGGTGGAAGCGGCGCGTGCCGGTGAATCCGGGCGCGGGTTTGCCGTGGTTGCCGCGGAAGTGCGTAATCTTGCGCAACACTCCGCATCGGCCGCGCGTGAAATTCAGACCCTTATCGAGCATAACGTGGCTAACGTGAAAAGCGGTGTTGAGATGGTCGAGAACACCGAAACGCACCTGACGGCGATGATCGACAGCGTGATCAATATGTCGGCGATGATCAAAGAGATCGGTGTCGCTACTCACGAACAGACGCAGGCGCTTGAGCTGATTAACCAGTCCGTTTCGCGTATTGGCACCATGACGCACAACAACACCGGCATGGTTGAGCATGTTACCAGCGCGGCGGAAGATCTCTCTGAACGCGCTGCCCGTTTGCATCGCGCGGTGCATGTTTTCGGCGGTAGCTGATAGCCCCGGACACCATGCTATAGTGCTGCTCCCCGGTCGCGGAAAACAGGACATAGCATGGTGTTTCTCAGAGCAGCACTGATCTTCATCCTTTCGGCAGCCGCCCATGGCGCCGAACGCCTTTCTCCTCCCGCCGGGTTTATGCAACCGCCGGAACACCGCGCAGCAAAAGCGGTTAACTGCCCCGCAGCACCGGCCCCGTTTACTGGCGTGCTGGATTTTCAAAGTAAATATGCAGGCTCCGACAGCGCGCGCGCCACACTCAACCCTGAAGCCGACGCCACTTTTCGCCAGCAAACCAAACCGATCACCGATATGGAACGCTTTGTCAGCCGCCAGGTTACCGCCTGGGCACAAAGTGGCAACCCGTCGAATGTCGCCTGTGTGGTTAACGCACTGGCGGGCTGGGCCAGCGCGGGCGCATTAACCGGCGATGCGAAGAACCATACCGGCAGATCAATGCGTAAATGGGCGCTGGCCACCTTCTCTTCGGCCTGGCTGCAACTGCAAGATTCACCTCAGCATCCGCTGCGTGCGTATCCGGACGAGCAGGCAAATATTGAGCGCTGGCTCAGTACACTTGGCGATTTAACCGTTAGCGAATGGCATGATTTACCGCGCAGTAAAGTCAATAACCACAGCTACTGGGCGGCCTGGGCGATTATGGCTACGGCGGTCGTCACACAGCGGCGCGATCTCTTTACCGACGCGCTGGATATTTACCGCACGGCGATGCAGCAAATTGATCAAGACGGTTTTTTACCCAACGAGCTGCGCCGTCGTCAGCGGGCGTTCTCTTATCACAATTACGCTATCCAGCCGCTGGTGATGATTGCGTTGTTTGCCCGTGCGAACGGTGTGGATCCAGAGGCAGAAAATCACGACGCGCTGCAGCGTCTGGGGGGCCAGGTGATTGATGGGTTCACCGATGCGCAGCCATTTGCGCAAAAAACGGGCGTTACGCAGGATATGTCGTTTTTACAACACCCGACCAATCTGGCCTGGCTTGAAGGCTGGTGCCAGCTTTATACCTGTGATGATGCGCTGCGCCAGCGTATAGCGCACCTGCGCCCGCTGCAAAACACCCGTCTGGGCGGTGATCTCAGCCATCTGCTGACCACCACCGCCCGCCAGGAGTAAGTGAGGTTAACCGGCGTTTCCGGCTATCGCCAGATAGTCCGTATAGAGCTGCGGCGCACCGGAAAACGACGCGAGCGTGCGCCACTCGTCATACATCCGTTCCGTGTCCTGATGTGCGGCGACAAAGGCCAGTGATTTTTCCGTGGAGACATCCAGTCCTGGATGAAAGGCGTTCAGCGACGCCAGACTTTCGATTTCCAGCATCACCGCGTACTGATCGAGACGATTACCGCCCTCACCTTTCAGCATGTGGAATTTCCAGCCGGGGTAATCCTCAACGCGGTGAATATTGTCCGTAATGAATTTTTCGAAGGTCTGCGGTAATACGCCCGCGCGCAACGCGAGGTTGTGGAAGCCGACAACGCGCGCCACCGTTTCCTGCCCGGCGTTGGCCTGGTAATTCGGCCCTTCCGGCAATGAGCTATGTGTATTTTCCGCTACCAGTGAATAGGTTGTGAAAATGGTCGGCAGTTCGGCGAACGTCGCGAAGGTTTTCCATTCCACAATCAGCGCCAGTGCCTGCGGGTGTTGCTGCCAGAAACGCTGTGCTTCGGCGGTCTGCTCGCCACTGGCTGTCACATAGCGGGCGTACTGCTGCGCATCCGGCGCTTCGTACAGCATCAGATATTCGTTTTCTCGCTCGCCGCGCAAACCTTTGAGCAACGTCCAGCGCCAGCCCGGATAGGCCGGGATCCGCACACCGCGCTCGCGGGCGAATTGCTCAAAATCGCTCGCTGTTACCCCTTTTTTCAGGTTAAGGCCAATGTAATGCACGCTAAAAACGGCATGAGATGGGTTATTCATAAAGACTCCTTTCTTCGTACCACGGACACGTCCGTGAATTAATGGATGATTTTGCGCGCCAGCAGGCTAACCAGCAGCAGAAGCACAATGCCGGCGCTGAAAACCGCGCTCAGGCTGTAGTGTTGCGCCATGACACCAATCAGCGCCGGACCGCTCAACAGCCCCGCATAGCCGAATAAGGTGACGGCGGGAAGTGCGAAGTGCGACGGCACGCCGGGCTGATTCCCCGCGCCAGAGAAGAGCACCGGCACAATGTTTGCCAGCCCCGCGCCAGCCAGCACGAACCCGCTAAGAGACAGCATGGCGCTATGCAGTGAAACCATCACCAGCAGCCCCGCTGCGGCACATACCCCGCCGAAGATCAGCACGCGCACGTTGCCATACGAGTTGATAAAGCGATCGCCGTAGACCCGCCCCAGCGCGACGGCAATGGAATAGAGCGTAAAGCCCAGACCCGCCTGCTGCGCGGGCATCTGCCGTTCGCTGTGCAGAAAAACGGCGGACCAGTCCAGCATTGCGCCTTCGATCAGAAAGATAAAAAAACAGACGATGGCGATGAAAACCACCTGCGGATGCGCCAGCGTTCGCAGCAGGCTTCCTTTCGCGCCGGTTTGCGGCGGGCGTCTGGCTAATAAATGGCTGGATGCGGCCAGCGCGATAGCCAGAATCAGCAGCGCAATCAGTAAAATGGCGTGTCGCGGCGCAACGCTTGCCGACAACAACACGCTGACGCTTCCCGCCCCCGTGATGCAACCCAGGCTATAAAAGCTATGAAACCCGGCCATTCTTGGTTGCCCGGATTCACGCTCAACCACTACTGCCTGGCTGTTCATCGACACATCGAGCAGGCCATTTGCCGCACCGAAAATGAGCAGAACCCCGCCCATCACGACGGGGGAATCAATAAACAACATGAAGGGCAGATCGAGACACAACACCAGGGCGCAGCAGAGGATCACGGCCCGCCAGCCAAACCGGCTGATTACGCTGCCGCTGAATGGCATCACCAGCATCGACCCTGCGGCAATACAAAACAGCAGCAAACCCAGTGCGCCCTCATCAACGTGCAGCGCGGCTTTCACCAGCGGGATCAGCGGTGCCCACGCGGAAACGGCCAGCCCGGCGATAAAAAAGATCGCCCGCGTCGCATGCTGGGCCCGCGTATTGGGTGTCGGGTGGGGATTTGTCATGGGCTACACTCCTTTGTCATCTCCGCAGCACTGGCTTTCAGCCACGGCCAGATAATCGGTGTAGATTTGCGGTGAACCTGAGAAAGACGCGAGCTGTTTCCACTCCTCATACATCTGTTTGGTGTCCCGATGCGCGCTGGCGAAAATCGCGGCCTGATCGGTGGCGATATCCGGTTCAGGATAGAAAACATCGAGTGCCGCAAGGCTCGCTATCTCCATCATCACCACATATTGATCCAGCCGGTTGCCGCGCTCACCTTTCAGCAAGCGGAATTTCCAGTCCGGGTAATCTTCAATGCGTTGGTAATTTTCAGCGATAAAAGTCTCGAAGGTCGCGGCCTTGACATCCGGGCGCAGCGCCAGGTTATGAATGCCTATGACCCGGGCTTCAGGTTCCTCTCCCGGCCGTTCGCGATAGCGAGGGCCATCCTGCACGGTGCTTTTTTTGTTCTCCGCCAGCAACCGATAATCGGTGTAGATCGTCGGTAGTGCGCTGAATGTTCCCAGTTGCTGCCATTCGCGCAGTAATTGCTGCGCATGCGGGCGATCGCGCCAGAACTGACGCGCCAGCGCGGTGAGATTGCCGTCCGCGCGCTGGTAACGATCGCGTATGCCGGCGTTTTCGATCTCATACAGCATCAGAAATTGCCCGGCGCGCTCTCCCCGCAGACCGCGCAGTAGCGTCCAGCGCCAGCCGGGGTAACAGGGGATCTGGCACCCTTTCTCGCGAACAAACTGCTCAAATTGCTCATTAGTGACCCCGGCTTCGGTGTCAATGGCGATGTAATAAAGGCTAAAAACCGGTGTTGATGCCTCAGTCTGTTTCATGCCCGACCTCCACGTTGAACTGGGTATTAATGATCGCTTCCACCAGCGTGACGCCATTTGGCGTGAGCGTGACGTTATCGCCAGTCACGGTGATGAGTGCTTTTTGCGTTAACCTCGTTAACGCGCGCTGAATAACCGGGTTATTGAAAAAACTGCGACCATCGAAGCGCTGGCGGAATTCGCGATCGCTGACCGGACGCAGGGTAGAGAGCGCCATTTTGAAGGCATTCACTTCGCGCTTGAGCGGTGAAAAACCCCGCTGCGACTCAATGGGTAAGCGCCCTTCTTCCAGCGCCTGGGAGTAACATTTGTAATCGGTGATGTTGATAGCCTCCGACTGCGTGCATTTCGAACTGCCGCCAAGGCCAATCGCCACTTCCGGATACTGTTTATCAAGATCGGTGATCAGTCCTTTCCACTTCTCCGCTGGCTGAGTGCGCCGATGGAAATACATGGTGGGATGTTCAATGTAATCGTCGGCGAAGTAGTGTTCGATCAGCTCACGCATCTGATACTGCTTACCCAGCCCCGGAAAAACGCGGGTCGCCCCTTTTTTCTGCCATAAGCTCTGGCGCTGCCCCGATACACCAGTGCGCTGCTTCATAAATTCCGCCAGATGCAACTTTGTGCAGACGACATGGGAAAGCGCCAGTTCGCGGCATTTCTCCATATCATATTTCACGTCATCGACGCGTTGCCCGGGCAGGCCGTAGATCAGATCCACACTTATCCAGTCGAAACCAACGTCGCGCGCGTTCGCAATCGTCTGTTCGCAGGTTTCCGCGCTGTGTTTACGCCCGCAGGCCTCGATAAGCTGGTTATTGAACGACTGGACACCAAAACTGATTTTGCTGAAACCGAGTGTTTTGAGCAGCTGCAGATAGGCTTTTGTCAGCGTTGCCGGTTCCCCTTCAAAGCGCAGCGTGGCGGCAGAAAAATTGAAGTGTTGCCGGTAAAACGCAATCAGACGCCGAAGTTCCGCTTCCGGCAGCAACGACGGCGTGCCGCCGAAAACGTTAAATTCGCCCACTTCAGCGTCGGCAAGCGCGGGCACATTTTGCAGCCACAACGTTGCTTCCTGAATGTTCTGATCCACGATCCGCTGAAAAACGGCGCGCGAGGGCGCGCTCTGCGGGTTAATGATAATGGTCGGGAACTGGCAGAAATGGCAGCGGTAGCGGCACGTTGGAATCGATGCCCAGAGATGGATCTGTGCCGCCTGCTTGATGTCGTGTTCCATGTCGCGGAAAAAGGCATCCTGCGAATACGCCGTGATGTCGCCCGGAAACACGTGGCAGCCAAAAGGGTCCCGGTAGACATACTCCAGTAAAGTGCGGTTTTCTGGCGCCGCCAGGAAATCGTACACGCGAGGCACCGGGTAGTCAGGGTCGAGATCGTTTAACGAATCCAGAAGTGCACTGTCCATCAGAATACGCCTCCGTTGGCAAAGTAGTTATGCGCCATGCCGGATTCGCGATCCTCACAGAAATACCAGACGAAACGCTGGAAATCGCTCTCTTTAACTTCGTCAAAACAGGCTGGCAGCGGCGGTGGAAAACCAATGTCTTCGCCCATTGCGCGGCGCATGGCGCTGAAAATCTCGTCGCGAAACTCGAAATAGAGCCGGTAAGCGGGCGTTTTATAGGCGTGGATGGGGGTGAAATCGATAATCCGCGTTTCGTGTTTAATGGCCTCAATGCGCCGGAACAGGCGATCGGCCACCACCGGACCGAAGAAGTCTCGCACAGCGTCGCTGTCCAACAGCAGATGCGGGTTGAGCAGCACCGGCAGCACAATGTTTTTCGGCACGTAATCTTTGATGGAGTAGTGCCAGGCCTGCAATGATTGCGCCGGTGTCGTGTCGCGAAGTGTGGTTTGCTGTCCCCCTTCCGGGCGGACATCTTTCATGATGATGATGCCATCGTGCCCATAAGCGACACCGGTTATCACTTCCTGCAGAATGGTGTCTACGCGGCGGCTGTTGATTTCAACGTGAGAATCGCGCGCGTAGACAGGTTTCCCGCCAGCGGCGATCACGCGAATACCGAAATCCCAGTCATCGGAAAGATGCTCGACAAACCGGCCGTTACTGAGCTGGTAAAAGATTTCAATGCCGCCAACCTTATCGTACATCGTGCGTTCCACGGCAAAACCCTTGCCATCCGGGAAGCCACCAAACAGCGAAAATGAGACATCGCGGCAGCGCAGCGTTTTCTGGATCTCCGCAAACAGGTTCGGGCGCAGCCGGAAGTCGTTTTCGTTGTAGTAGTAATTACAGGTGCCTAAATCCCCTGCTTCCTCGACCATTTTTTCAATTAGCGTGTGCAGCCACCAGCTGTCCACGGTACAGTCCGCATCGGCCGAAACGATATAGTGTTTTCGGTCGACGCCAAGGCGTTTATCCCGGGCTTTTGCACGCAGCGATGCGTAGTCCATTCCGCATTTTCGCGCGGAGGAGACACCCTGCGTGGTTTCCTTGATGATATGAATATCCATTGCCGGATTGAGTCGATGAAAATCCTCTATTTGCGCGACTGAATCATCGGTGGAATTATTATCCACCACGATCAGTTCCCAGTTATCATGCGTCAGCATGTTATTACGCGTTCTTTGATTAAGTAGCGACATAAGCACAGAATTAATTCTGTCGCTCTCGTTATAAACGGGCAAAACAATAGAAACATAAACATTGTTACGCATATATACCACTCCCTGAGTATTAATTAAGACTCAACGCTCTTGCTGCTAAGTATTTTCTTACCAATAAGAAAGTTTTGATAAGCCATTTCTGACATTAACGGTTTGTTGGTGATGAGTTTATAAACACTGAGAATAAACTCATCGTCAGGTAAATCATCTTTATCAGCCGAAATATCCATAACTGGCGCAAAGAATCCATATTGTCCATAAACTTCGTCATAATATTCGTAACGTGTCGAAATGTAACAGCGCCGATGACTGATCGCCTCACCAATTGGATTGCCATAACTGTCGTAATCCCACGATGTCAGGAAAGAAACGAGATCGCACGAGTAATATAAATCTTCAATGGTATAAGTGTTCATGCCGGGGGGCATATAACCATGTTGCAACCAACCAATAAAATGTATGAATGGTTCAAGCTGTAATTTTCTGGATAAATCAACCAGCGACTGATAACACTCTGGCGCCTCATGGGGATCGCCTGCGATGACAAGAAATACGCGCGCATCGTGACCGTGTTGTTGAAATAACTGATTAAGCCGTGATACCAGGTAAATATCCCGGTCAAGTCGTTTTTGTGGGATCAGGCGCGTGGTTCGGGCAATCAATATATCATCACAGCCAATACCAAGGCTGCGTCGCATATCACTATGACTTCGCGCGTCAGTAAAGTTGTAGGCGTTCTTTTTTACTTTAACTTCAACGGCATAGTTGCACCATCTTTCAAGCTTCTCTTTCAAATCCTCGTTGAGCGTCACGTACGTGATATAACGAGATTTTATGGGTTTGATGGCATAGGGGTATGGGTAGGTTCCATATTTCATCACCGTTTTTTCGCTGTTCCACATTAAATCATGGTCGCGCCAGGTGACGAATTGCTCTAAATCATAACGATTTCCATATGTATCGATAGCAATGTATAGGGCTTTCGTATAAATAATATTTTCCGGAAGCGTACCGTTTTCAACAAAAACAGTGCCGATATTGAGTTGCTCCCATTGGCGCACGATTTTCTTTGCCAGTTGGCACGCCGTTTTATCAATGACAGAGAGAATTCTTTCACGTTCCGCTGATGAAACCGATATTTTTTGGCTAATCAATACATTATGTGAATATTCAATAAATTGAGGGTTGTAATCCGGTATGCTGGCAATATCATTAATTCGCACAAGCGTAAAGCCGCCTTTGTATATAGCATTCTCCCATTCATATGGTTTATTGAACTTTCCCTTGTCTATCTTGATATCGTAACCAAGATCAAGATAAGGTTTAATTCCCTTGTGTACCAATCCTTGTGCTGTTTTGAACGCTTCAACAGTTATGCCTGAAAATGCAACAGCATCAAAAGAAATAAAAATCACTCCATTTCGATTGTTCATGGAATTGCCTCTTTCTCATTGCGGAAATGTTTTTAATTATTCCATTGGCATTAAGAAAGCATATTAATATCGAAGATAAAAGTGGCGAACATCGCAATATTGAAGATTGTCCTGTTTTTTTAACCTTTCATCACACAAAAAGAGAAACGTAATTTCAGTGTTTGCAGGTGGCTAAACTGTACGTCGCAAATAAATAATGGCATTGCCGCGCTATAAGAGAAGACTTATCTACTACGACTGAGTGTGTTCGTCGTATTTGCTCATAAACTCTGGGTGCGAACAGGAATAACTCTGCCTGCGTGGTGGCTTTATTTATCACGATAAAGCCTAAAGGTAACTTTTCTTATTGCACTTTGTGCCGGGATGTTCGAGGATAACCATTCGGTACGTTTTTTGTACCGCGCAATGATGAGATTGAATTTCGCCCGGTCAGTCGCCGGGCTTGTCCTTGAAACATTGAACTGGATTAAGGAGTAAGCATGAAATCGAACCGTCAGGCACGTCATCTAATGGGACTGGATTACAAAGTGTCGAACACCCGCAAAGTTGTCACCAAAGACAACCAGGAAGAGACGGTGGTCGCTCACCGTTCCGGGCGTCATCGCCGCGCTGGCTAATGATTCCATCCCTGCCACCCCGTTCGGGGTGGCTTTTGCCCTCATCTTCTCCTTGATAATGATAAAAATTCAATCAACGAATACTGCGATCGGGAAGTATTTGCTGAAGCGATGCTTTATACTTGCGCCCGCCGCTGTACCGGTCCGTGACTCACCCCCACGGGAGAAAGTTGATCAAGGAGCTGTAAGATGAATGCAAAGCATAATAAAAACCGATCGTTATATATCCCTTACGCTGGACCCGTGTTGCTGGAATTTCCGTTGCTGAACAAAGGCAGCGCCTTCAGCATGGAAGAGCGCAGCAACTTCAACCTGCTTGGCCTGCTGCCAGAAGTGGTTGAAACCATTGAAGAACAAGCCGAACGCGCCTGGTTGCAGTATCAGGGCTTTAAAACCGACATCGATAAGCACATCTATCTGCGTAATATTCAGGACACCAATGAAACCCTCTTCTACCGGCTGGTGGAAAATCATCTCGAAGAGATGATGCCGGTGATCTACACCCCAACTGTTGGCTGGGCGTGTGAACGTTTTTCTGATATTTACCGCCGCGCACGCGGGGTGTTCATCTCCTGGCAGAACCGCGCCAGCATGGACGATATCCTGCAAAACGTGCCGAACCACAACATCAAAGTGATTGTCGTGACCGACGGGGAACGCATTCTTGGTCTTGGCGACCAGGGGATTGGCGGCATGGGGATTCCGATCGGCAAACTGTCGCTTTACACCTCCTGCGGTGGTATCAGCCCGGCTTACACCCTGCCTGTGGTGCTGGATGTGGGCACCAACAATCAGCAGTTGATTAACGATCCGCTCTATATGGGTTCGCGTCACCCGCGTATCACCGGGGATGAGTATTACGCTTTTGTTGATGAATTTATCCAGGCGGTGAAACAGCGCTGGCCGGACGCGCTGCTGCAATTTGAAGACTTCGCGCAGAAAAATGCCATGCCGCTGCTGAACCGCTATCGCGATGAAATCTGCTGCTTTAACGATGACATCCAGGGCACGGCGGCAGTCACTGTTGGTACGCTGATTGCGGCGAGCCGCGCGGCGGGCAGCCAGCTCAGCCAGCAGAAAATCGTCTTCCTTGGCGCGGGCTCCGCCGGCTGTGGTATCGCCGAACAAATCATTGCGCAGACCCAGCGTGAAGGATTGAGCGAAGCGGACGCCCGCCAGAAGGTCTATATGGTTGACCGTTTTGGTCTGCTGACAGACGAAATGCCGAATTTGCTGCCGTTCCAGAGCAAGCTGGTGCAAAAACGCGAAAACCTGCAAAACTGGGACACCGGCGCGCAGAACGAAGCCCTCTCCCTGCTTGATGTGGTACGTAACGTACGCCCGGATATTCTGATCGGCGTCTCCGGCCAGACCGGGCTGTTCACGGAAGAGATCATCCGCGAAATGCATAAACACTGCCCGCGACCGATTATCATGCCGCTGTCAAACCCGACGTCCCGTGTTGAGGCGACACCGCAGGATATTATCAGCTGGACTGATGGGATGGCGCTGGTTGCGACCGGCAGCCCGTTCTCACCGGTGCAGTGGAAAGACAAAACCTACCCGATTGCCCAGTGCAACAACGCCTACATCTTCCCCGGCATTGGCCTGGGCGTTATCTCCAGTGGCGCGTCGCGCATTACCGACGACATGCTGATGGCGGCGAGCGAAACGCTGGCGGAATACTCCCCGCTGCTGCTCAACGGTGAAGGGCTGGTGCTGCCGGAGCTGAAAGACATTCAGCAAGTCTCACGCGCCATTGCTTTCGCCGTCGGCAAAATGGCGCAACAGCAAGGCCTGGCGGCGAAAACCTCTGCCGAAGCGCTCAAGCAATCCATTGACGACAACTTCTGGGAGCCGAAGTACCGCAGCTACCGCCGTACGTCTATCTAACCTGCTTATCCGGCGCTGCGGCGCCGGTTTTTTTTCCCGCTGGTAAAACATTCACTTCCCCGCTAAACTCCTTTTCACCCATTAACTTACTGAATATAAAAAAGGAGGCTACTTATGCTGTATTGTGAATTGTTTGACTATTCACATGCATTTGGCGATCGCGCCAGCTCAAGCGTTATCGGTATCGTGCTGCGATAACTTCGGCTTGAGCGAAGACAACAATCCCTTCCCTTGGGCTTACCAGGTTATCGTCAGCGATGTTTGACGAGGCACACGCGTGCCTGTAACTCTTGAGTAAGCAATGAGCACATTATTATCTGCACAATCTCTGCGTGTTGAAACGGCGTTTGGTCCGTTATTCTCCGATCTCTCCTTCACCCTGAAAAAAGGCGATCGCCTTGGGCTTATTGGCGACAATGGCTGCGGTAAAAGTACGCTGCTAAAAGTGCTGGACGGTTCACTCTCCCCGCTTTCCGGCAATGTGACGGTGGCGAACCAGTGCCTGCTGGCGCGCGTTGAGCAACATCTGCCCGATGCCCTGTTATCCATGGCGCTGCTTGATGCGGTGCTGGCGCAGCTTCCGGCACTTGAGCGCGACAGTCAGCGCTGGCGCGGCGAATCATTATTAGCCAGCATGGGGCTGAGTCCACAGGAAATCGCTTTAACGGCCGCCACGCTGAGCGGCGGGCAACATACCCGCTTGCTGCTGGCGCGGGCGCTGATCCGCGAACCGGATCTGCTGCTGCTCGACGAGCCCGGTAACCACCTCGATCTGCCCACCTTGCTGTGGCTGGAACAGTTTCTGCAAAGCTGGTCCGGCAGTTTCGTAATGGTGTCGCACGACGCGGCGTTACTGGATGCGGTGACCAATGGCAGTTGGATCCTGCGTGACCACACGCTGCACAGCTTCGCGCTCCCCTGTAGCGCGGCGCGTCTGGCGCTGGAAGCGCGGGATGAGAGCGATGCCCTGCGTCACAAAGCGGAGCAAAAGGAGATCGACCGCGTTACTGCCAGCGCCAAACGGCTGGCCACCTGGGGGCGCGTCTACGACAATGAAGATCTGGCGCGCAAAGCAAAACAGATGGAGCGCCAGGTCGAGCGTCTGAAAGAGAGCCAGACCGAACTGACCGAGGGCAGCCAGTGGC
Source organism: Kosakonia pseudosacchari (assembly GCF_900184035.1). GTDB lineage: Bacteria > Pseudomonadota > Gammaproteobacteria > Enterobacterales > Enterobacteriaceae > Kosakonia > Kosakonia pseudosacchari. The sequence goes on along the minus strand of NZ_FXWP01000009.1, from coordinate 268,898 downwards.
GGCTGGCGCTGCATGGCGAGGAGCTCAGGGCCGACCGTCTGCTGGAGATGGAACAGCTGGCGGTTCCGCCTGCGCCAGGGTTACCGGAGCTGTTTCAGGTGCCGGTTGCGCGGCTGAAAAGTGGCGATCGCGTCGCCATTGTCGGGCGTAACGGCTGCGGGAAATCCTCGCTGCTGCGTCTTATCTGGCGGGCTTATCAGCAGGAAAGCGTATCCGGGTTGCGTCTGCATCCCCGTCTGAACGCGGGTTACTACGACCAGACGCTGCACCAGTTGCCGGATGACGCCACGCTGTTTGACGCGCTGGAGCCGTTTGCCCCCACGCCGCAGGATCGCAAAATGGCGCTCATCAGCGCCGGTTTTGCCTGGGCGCGTCACGGGCAGCGCGTGGCGACACTGAGCGGCGGCGAGCGTTCACGGCTGCTGTTTGTCGGCCTGTCGCTGGCGCGCTTTAATCTGCTGATGCTGGATGAGCCAACCAACCATCTGGATATGGCAGGCAAAGAGGCGTTGGCGCAAACGCTGCAGCAGTTCAGCGGCGGCGTGTTGCTGGTCAGCCACGACAGAGCGCTTATCAGCAGTAGCTGTAATCGCTTCTGGCTGGTGGAAAACGGTGAACTGAGCGAATGGCATGATGCGGAGGCGGTGTTTGAACGCCTGCGCGAAAGTGTCCGTCACGAGCAGGCAGCGCCGGTTGCGCTTAATGCCGCCGCTGAGCCAGAGGATATTGATGCCCTTCTGGAGCGGTTAATTAAGCTTGAAACCCAACTGGCAGAAGACCTGGCGCGTAAAGCGAAGCACCAGAAACCGCAGCTTCAGGCGCAGTGGCGCGAGGAGATTGCACGCCTTCAACAGAGGTTGTAGTACCACAGTAAACAGGCGCCGCAAGGCGCCTGTTTTTTTGTCTTTAAACGGGCCGTAATTAACAGCGTGCGATGCAAATGTCAGATCGTGGGCGCGGCGGGTAACAGAGCCTTACAGGGGCATCTGAAAAACCCCCGGCTATGCCGGAGGATATTTATTAACCTCGCCGCCGGTGAAGAAAGTCAGCAACAGGCGGGGGCTTATTGTCTTGAGATTGACTTCGTGCAGAGTCGACAGTGACTTTTTAGTGAGTATGCCCCGCAGAAGCGCAATCAACGCCATCAACATGTGCAGGCGGTTTTACTGCTGCGTTTTTTTCGCTTTCCAGGCATCCCATGCCTGTTTGATTTCCTGCTTCGCGGTTGCGGCGTCGTTAAAACCGTTCAGCTCCACTTTTTTACGTCCATCCGGCAACTGTTTGTAAACGCGGAAGAATGCCTCCAGCCGTTGCTGCTCGATTGCAGGCAAATCGGTGATGTTTTTAATGTCGTCATAGGTCGGGTCGATTTTGCTGGCCGGTACGGCAACAATTTTGTCATCCGTTTCGCCACCATCAATCATTTTTAGCACGCCAATCGGGCGCAGTTTGATCAGCGTTCCCGGTGCCAGCGGCGCGCGAGTGTAGAAAATCACATCCAGCGGATCGCCATCTCCCGCCAGCGACTGCGTCAGCGAGCCATAGTTCGCCGGGTAAGCCACCGGCATAGACTGGAAGCGGTCAGCCACGATAAAACCGGTTTTGGCGTCCGTTTCATACTTAATGATGCCGCCCGCCGGGATTTCCGTTACCGCGTAGAACTCTTCCGGGTTATTTTCCGGCTGCGGAAATTCAAGAATATTGTGTGCCTGAACCGAGGCGGATAAGAGAACGCTGACGGCCAATAGTTTTTTCACCAGATGCATTGTTAATCTCTCTTTTGTTATAGAAAGCAACAATTTGGCGGCAGATGATGACAATAGCATGACATTCATCCCTCGCAGCTCATAACCTTATTAACAATGCGGTTACTGATTATTTACCCTACCTAAACCAGGGGAAAGGCGCAGAAAGTATTACAGCATGTTGCCCTGCTCTTGAATGTCACGTCTAAACCATTAATTCTAAAGCCGTAAATGACGGATGAAGCCAGACGCCACACCCGGATCTCAGTTCCATGCCTCATAACAGGAGAAACACCATGAAGGCTGCTGTTGTTACAAAAGATCATCAGGTAGAAGTGACCCAAAAAACCTTACGCCCGCTGAAACATGGCGAAGCGTTGCTGAAAATGGAGTGCTGTGGCGTTTGCCATACAGATTTGCACGTGAAAAACGGGGATTTCGGCGACAAAACCGGTGTGATCCTCGGTCACGAAGGCATTGGCATTGTCACCCAGGTGGCTGAAGGCGTGACCTCGCTGAAAGTGGGCGATCGCGCGTCTGTGGCGTGGTTTTTTCAGGGCTGCGGCCACTGCGAATACTGTAACAGCGGTAATGAAACCTTGTGTCGCGAGGTGGTAAACGCCGGTTACACGGCGGATGGCGGCATGGCGGAAGCGTGCATCGTGGTCGCCGATTACGCGGTGAAAGTACCGGACGGGCTCGATTCTGCCGCGGCCAGCAGCATTACCTGCGCAGGTGTGACCACCTACAAAGCGGTGAAAGTCTCGCAGATCAAACCGGGCCAGTGGATTGCTATCTACGGCCTTGGCGGGCTGGGCAATCTGGCGCTGCAATACGCAAAGAATGTCTTTAACGCCAAAGTGATCGCCATCGACGTGAATGATGAACAACTGAAACTCGCAGCCAGCATGGGGGCGGATCTGACCATCAACTCGCGCAGCGAAGACGCAGCGAAAGTAGTGCAGGAAAAAACTGGCGGCGCCCACGCCGCCGTGGTCACTGCGGTGGCGAAAGCGGCGTTTAATTCCGCCGTCGATGCCGTGCGTGCCGGTGGACGCGTGGTGGCCGTAGGTCTGCCGCCAGAAGCGATGAGCCTCGATATTCCGCGCCTGGTGCTGGATGGCATTCAGGTTGTTGGCTCGCTGGTCGGTACGCGTCAGGATCTGACCGAAGCCTTCCAGTTCGCCGCCGAAGGCAAAGTGGTGCCGAAAGTGGCGCTGCGCCCGCTGGAAGATATCAACGCCATCTTTAAAGAGATGGAACAAGGCCAGATTCGCGGCCGTATGGTGATCGATCTCCGCCATTAATCACCAGGCATTGCCTATAATCACGGGGGCGTTAACGCCCCTTTTTTTATGACACAGAGGTGCTTATGACCACCGCAATTCCCGGTATTGACGTGCTGTTTATCGCCGGTTTTGGCCCTGTTCCGCAAAACGTTGCCGACAGCCAGGCGTTTTACCAGCACACCCTTGGGCTGCCGTTGAAACCGATGGAGGGCGCGAGCGATTACCTCGTCGCCGACCACGATGCGCTGGACGGCGCAAAACACTTCGCCCTGTGGCCGCTGCATCACGCTGCTGTGTCGTGCTTTGGCGCAGAGAAATGGCCGGATTCCCACCCCGTTCCGCAAAGCTGGGTTGAATTTGAAGTGCAGGATTTGGCTATCGCCACCGATGTGCTGGTCAACAAAGGGTATCAACTGCTGGTTGCCAACCGTCTGGAACCCTGGGGTCAGAGCGTCACGCGCCTGCTTGCGCCTGAAGGGGTACTGGTTGGGTTGACCATAACCCCCTGGCTGCGTTAACAGGTGGGTTTACCGGGGCATGCCCCGGTTGTTCGCTTTGCTGAGTGTTTCACGCGTACCGGATGAACCCGGAGAAAGACGCCGATATGCTTTTTTCGCATTTAACCCGGCGGATGTTCACCGGGTTGCGCCTTAGTGCTGAACGACCTGTTCCGGCTGATGCTTTGTTTTTCTGTGACCATAGATCAGAAGCGAGGTCATGGCGGCAAACGTCAGTACCGCTGCCGGTAACGTCAGGTAGCTGTAGGTAAAACCAAACGCGATAATCAGCCCGCCAAACCAGGCGCCGACCGCGTTGCCCAGGTTAAACGCCATCTGCCCGCCGGCCGCGCCGAGCATTTCGCCGCCCTTCGCATTTTGCAGCAGCATGATTTGCAGCGGCGCGGAGAGCGCGAACAGCCCGGCGCAGCAGACAAAACCAAGCGACAACGCCCCCACTTTGCTTTCACCGGTGACAAACAGCGCCAGCATCGCCAGCATAATCAGTAATTCCGTCACCGCCGCGATGCGCACCGGGCTGAATTTCACTGAAAGCCGCCCGCTGAACATATTGCCCAGCACCATGCCGAGCCCCATCAGCATCATGATCAGTGTCATCGCGCTTTCGCTGAAACCAGAGACATTGACCATAAACGGCTTCACATAGCTAAACCAGGCGAATACGCCCGCGTTGCCAAACATGGTGGCGGCGAAAATCAGCCACGGCTCCGGTTTTTTCAGGAAGTGAAACTGTTCGCTCAGGCGGCTTTCACTGGTATCAAACAGCGACGGCACCCAGACAATCACCGAGACGATCACCAGCGCGAAAAAGACCGAGATCAGCAAGAAAGTGTAGCGCCAGCTGAATGCGTGACCGATCCACGTGCCGAGCGGAATACCAACCAGATTAGCGACGGTCATCCCGGCGATCATCCCGGCCACCGCCATCGTCACTTTTCCCGGTGGTGCGATTTTAGAGAGGATTATCGCCCCGACGCCAAAAATCGCCCCGTGCGGGAAACCGGAAATCAGGCGCGCGATAATCAGCATGGTGTAGGAACTGGAGACGGTAAAAATGGCGTTACCCACGAGGCACAGCGCCACCAGGAACAGCAGCGTGTTTTTAAGGGAGAATCGATTGGAAACCAGCGCCATAATCGGCGCGCCAATCACCACGCCAAAGGCGTAAGCAGAGATCATATGCCCCGCCGAAGGAATCGAAATGCCGACATTGTTCGCGAGTTCGGTCAACACGCCCATAATGCCGAACTCCGCCATGCCCAGACCAAAGGTCGCAAGTGCCAACGAAAAAACGGTTTTTTTCATACCACTAACCACTTGTTAAAAGTTTGCGACAGGCATTATTGACTATTCATTCCAGGCAGACCAGTTGAAATGCCCCGGCTGGCATATAAGTCCATGGATTCGGGCAGGTTTATGAATAAACGGGAACGCGGGATGAATAAACGGGAAACGCGGGCGTGAGGAAAAAAAGACCGCTCCGAACGGTTATCCGGAGCGGCCAGGGGTTATTTAATGCCCTCGGTGCTCTCTTTTTTCGCTTCCAGACGCTCCACCTCGCGATACCAGCGCGGGTGGTGCTTCTGCGCCCAGCGGCGGCTCACTTTCCCTTCAATCATGCCTTTGATAGAGCCTTTTACCCAGAACGCCATATACATATGGATTAGGATCGCGTGCAGCAAAATGATCGCCGAGGTGGCGTGCAGCAGCAGGCTGTAGCGGATCACCTGAATCGGGAAGTAGTGCGCAAAATAGGGACGCCAGATAATCACGCCGGTCACCAGCAACACAAAAATCATGCTCATGATTGACCAGAACATCATCTTTTGTCCGGCATTGTATTTCCCGACTTTCGCCACCTTGTGCTCATTGCCTTTCAGCACTTCGACAATGTTTTTCAGCCACGGCAGATCCTGCTTATCCGGGATGTTGTGATGCACAAAACGCACAAACATCACCATCAGCGCCAGGAAGACAACCACGCCAAAGAACGGGTGCAAAATGCGCCCCATCTGCGGCGTGCCGAAGGTTTCCGTCAGCCATTGCAGCGTCGGGAAGAAAAACGAAATGCCAGAGAGCGCGACCAGGAAAAAGCAGATCACCACCGTCCAGTGACAGGCGCGGTCGATAAATTTCGTGCGCACAATCATTTTTGACTTACTCATGATGCTCCTCTTCATCGTCGTCCACTTCTTTGTTCGGCCCGATGCCGATGTAGTGGTAAATCAGCCCGGCGAAGGTGGCGAGGAATCCCGCCGCCGACAACGGTTTCAGTACCCCTTTCCACAGATTGACCGAGGTATCGATCTGCGGATCTTTCGGCAAGTTGTGATACAGGCCTGGCTGGTCGGCATGGTGCAGCACATACATCACATGTGTACCCCCCACGCCCTGCGGGTTGTAAATGCCCGCACTGGCATAACCGCGTGCTTTCAGCTTCGCCACGCGCTGCTCCGCCAGTTCGAGCATTTCGGCTTTGGTGCCGAAATGGATCGCCCCGGTCGGGCAGGTTTTCACACAGGCCGGTTCCTGGCCGACGCTGACGCGATCGACGCAGAGCGTGCATTTGTAGACCCGGTTATCCTCTTTGTTGAGGCGCGGCACGTTAAACGGACAGCCAGCGATGCAGTAGCCGCAGCCAATGCAGTTCTCTTGCTGAAAATCGACAATGCCGTTGGCGTACTGAATAATCGCCCCCGCTGACGGGCAGGCCTTCAGGCAGCCGGGTTCCGCACAGTGCATACAGCCATCTTTGCGGATCAGCCACTCCAGTTTGCCGTTCTGCTCAGTTTCGCTAAAGCGCATCACCGTCCAGGATTTGGCGCTCAGATCGGCCGGGTTATCGTAAACCCCGACGCAATGCCCGACCTCATCACGGATATCGTTCCACTCCGAACAGGCCACCTGGCAGGCTTTGCAGCCTACACAGGTGGAAACGTCGATAAGTTTGGCGACTTCCGCTTTGTAATCACGCGCCCGCGGGGGCGGCGTGACCGGGTTGGTGGCGGAGCGTTTTAGAATATCCTGCGTTTCCATAGCCATTATTTCGCTCCTTTACGCCTTCTCGATATTGACCAAAAACGCTTTGTATTCCGGCGTTTGCGAGTTCGCATCGCCAACGTTCGGCGTCAGTGTATTGGCGATATAGCCTTTCTGCGCCACCCCTACAAAGCCCCAGTGCAGCGGAATACCGATGGTTTCCACAGGCTGACCGTGTACCTGCAAGGTACGCAGACGACGCGTCACCACCGCGACCGCGCGAATAAAGCCGCGCTTGCTGCTCACCGTGACACTGTCACCATTGGCAATGCCTTTTGCCGCCGCCAGCGTTTCGCTGATTTCGACAAACTGCTGCGGCTGGGCGATGGCGTTGAGGCGCGCATGCTTGGTCCAGGTGTGGAAATGCTCCGTCAGGCGGTACGTTGTGCCGACATACGGGAACTGATCTTTTTTACCCATCCGTTTGGCATCATCTGCAAACAGACGTACGACCGGGCTGGAGATGACGTTCGGGTGCAGCGGGTTGGTGCCAAGCGGGGTTTCCATTGGCTCGTAGTGTTCCGGGAATGGCCCTTCCGCCAGCTTGTCGAGGGCGAACAACCGCCCCAGCCCTTCCTGCTGCATGATGAACGGCCCGGTATTGCTGCCCGGCGGCGCGGTGTTGAAATCCGCAATGTCGTTGCCGACCCACTTCGCCCCGTTCCACTGGATAAGCATCCGTTTCGCATCCCACGGTTTGCCCTGCACATCCGCCGACGCGCGGTTGTAGAGCACCCGGCGGTTGAGCGGCCACGCCCATGCCCATCCGAGCGTATTGCCCAGCCCGGAAGGATCGGCATTATCGCGATTCGCCATCTGGTTGCCCTGCTCCGTCCAGCTACCGCTGTAGATCCAGCAAGATGAGGCAGTGGTGCCGTCATCACGCAGCAGCGCAAAGCTATTGAGCAGTTGGCCTTTTTTCGCCAGCAATTGCCCATTGGCGTCATAGAGATCCGCCAGCGCGTAGCCGTTGTTCTCTTTTGCTACTTCTTCCGAGTGCGGGTTGTGCGGCTGGCGGTAGTTCCAGGACATCTTCAGCAGCGGCTCCGCGCCTTTGCCGCCTTCAGTGCGGTACATCTCGCGCAAGCGGTGGTAAATCCCGGCGAGGATTTCGCCATCGTTCAGCGCTTCGCCCGGCGCGTCCTGGCCTTTCCAGTGCCACTGCAACCAGCGACCGGAGTTGGCAATCGAACCATCTTCCTCGGCAAAACAGGTCGACGGCAGACGAAACACTTCGGTGGCGATAGCCGATGGATCGACATCGTTCATTTCGCCGTGGTTCTGCCAGAAGGTGGAGGTTTCCGTCACCAGCGGATCGATAACCACCATGTACTTCAGCTTGCTCAGCGCACTGACAACTTTGTTTTTGTCCGGGAACGACGCCACCGGGTTAAAGCCCTGGCAGATATAGCCGTTGACTTCCCCTTTCGACATCTTGTCGAAGTACTTGATCACATCCCAGGCCTGGTCCCATTTCGGCAGCCAGTCAAAGCCCCAGTTATTCTCTTTCTGCGCCGCGTCGCCGTAGAACGACTTCATCAGGCTGACAAAGAATTTGGGATAGTTGCTCCAGTAGTTAACCTGGTCCGGCAACAGCGCTTTTGGCGTATTCGCCGCTAGGTACTGTTGCAAATCGGTCTGTTTCTCCGATGGCAGCGTCAGGTAACCCGGCAGGCTGGTCGAGAGCAGCCCCAGATCCGTCAGCCCCTGAATGTTGGAGTGCCCGCGCAGGGCGTTTACCCCGCCACCGGCCATCCCCATGTTGCCAAGCAGCAACTGGATCATCGCCATGGTGCGGATGTTCTGTGCGCCGACGGTGTGTTGCGTCCAGCCCAGTGCGTACAGGAAGGTGGTGGTTCTGTCTGCCGCGCTGGTCGAGGCCAGCACCTCGCACACTTTCAGGAAGTCCGCTTTTGGCGTGCCGCAGATATTTTCCACCGTTTCCGGTGTATAGCGGGCCACGTGCTGTTTCAGCAAGTTCCAGACGCAGCGCGGATCGCTCAGCGTGTCATCGCGTCTGGCGTAGCCGTTTTCATCAAACTGATAGTTCCACGACGTTTTGTCGTACTGGCGTTTTTGCGCGTCGTAGCCGCTGAACAAGCCATCTTCGAAGGCAAAATCATCCCGCACCAGCAACGCGGCGTTGGTGTAGTGTTTGACGTATTCGGCGTTGATCTTGTGGTTTTCAATCAGGTAGCGCAGCACGCCGGAGAGGAAAGTGATATCCGTCCCGGAACGTATTGGCGCATAAATATCGGCAACTGAAGCCGTGCGCGTAAAGCGCGGATCGACCACAATCAGCGTGGCATCATTGTTGTTTTTGGCTTCCATCGCCCAGCGGAAACCGACCGGGTGGGCTTCAGCGGCGTTACCGCCCATCACCATCACCACGTTGGCGTTTTTGATATCAACCCAGTGGTTGGTCATCGCACCGCGACCAAATGTTGGAGCAAGACTTGCTACCGTTGGTCCGTGTCAGACGCGTGCCTGGTTATCCACCGCCAGCATGCCAAGCGATCGCACGAATTTTTGCGTCAGCATGCCGGTTTCATTACTCGCCGCCGAGGCGCACAACATACCGGTTGAGAGCCAGCGGTTGACTTTTACGCCTGCGGCGTTGTTTTCGACGAAGTTGGCATCACGGTCATTTTTCATCAGGCGAGCGATGCGGCTAAAGGCTTCATCCCAACTGATGCGCTGCCATTTGTCAGCGCCTGGCGCGCGATACTCCGGGTAGCGCAGGCGGTTTTCACTGTGTACGTAATCCAGTAGACCGGCCCCTTTCGGGCACAGCGCGCCGCGGCTGACCGGATGATCCGGATCGCCTTCGATATGATAGATGGCCTCTTTCGCGTTTTTCGCGCCATCGCCCAGGCTATACATTAATAACCCGCAACCCACGGAACAGTATGTACAGGAATTTCGCGTCTCTTTGGCGCGCAGTAATTTATAATTTCGCGCCTGCGCCAGCGCCATTTTGGGGGCAAATCCCAATGCGGCCGCTGTTGTTCCTGCCATGCCGCCCGCGCAGATTTTAAAAAATTGTCTGCGGCTGACGTCCATTGCTTTCCTCAATTATTGTCGTTAACTGCGGCCGGAAAACTAAACATTTCACAGGGTGAATTAATTGCGATAAATCAATAACGACGGGGGCTTGATACCTAATAGTTTCGCGCGTCGAATTTTTATCACTCAAAAGGAGTAGGTGTGGCCCGGTGAATTTCGCTTAATCATTCAGCCGTGTTATAAAATGTGCGTTTCTTTCCGGCGGTTAATGGCAGTAATGAATAAAAAACGCGCAACGTTAATTGGTTTACTGGCGGTATTACTCTGGAGCACGATGGTCGGTTTTATCCGCGCCGTCAGTGAAGGTCTTGGCCCGGTTGGCGGCGCGGCAATGATCTATACGCTTAGCGGGTTGCTGCTGGCGGTCATCGTCGGCATTCCGGATTTACGGAGTTTTTCAGTACGTTACCTGATTGCTGGCAGCGTGCTGTTTGTCAGTTATGAACTGTGTCTGGCGCTCTCGCTGGGCTTTGCCGCGACGCGACAACAAGCGATCGAAGTGGGCATGGTCAACTATTTATGGCCGAGTCTGACGATTCTTTGCGCAATATTATTCAACGGTCAAAAAGCCAGCTTATTGGTTATTCCCGGTTTATTGCTGGCGATATTGGGTGTGAGCTGGGTGCTCGGCGGCGAGAGCGGTCTTAATATCACTGAAATCCAGCACAATATTATCTCCAGCCCGCTAAGTTATGCGCTGGCGTTTGCCGGGGCGTTTATTTGGGCGATTTACTGCACCGTCACGACCAAATATGCCAACGGCGCAAACGGCATTACGCTATTTGTCTTGCTGACAGCCGCAACGCTGTGGGTGAAATTCGCGCTCACCCCGCAACCGGAAATGGTCTTTACGCTGCCGGTGGTGGTGAAATTATTGATGACCGGCATTGCGCTCGGTTTTGGTTATGCGTCGTGGAATATTGGTATTTTGCACGGTAACGTCACGGTGCTGGCGGCGGCGTCCTATTTCACGCCGGTGCTCTCTTCCGCGCTGGCGGCGCTGGTGTTAAGCGCCCCGCTCTCTTTTTCCTTCTGGCAGGGCGCGCTGATGGTGTGCGCCGGATCGCTGCTCTGCTGGTGGTCAACCCGCCAGCGCGCGTGATCCGGCGGTACGCTACGCTTTTTCCACTCGCGCCAGGCTAAACCAGATCCCCACCGCCAGCATCATTAACAATGCGCCGGCGGTGCTCAGTGCCACGCTGTGCGAACCGGTAAACGCCGTTTTCGCCGCCGCGATGATCCCTTCTGCAAGTGCGGGCGGTGCCTCCTGCGCCAGGCGAAATGCTTCGCCAATGGAGGATGACGCCTGCGCGGCAGCCTCACGGCTTAGCCCCTGCGGAAGCTGGATCGAGGCGGAGAAACTGCGGCTTAAAATCAGCCCAAACACGGCAATGCCCAGACCGGCGCCCAGTTCGTAAGACATCGCTTCTATCGCCCCGGCGGCGGCGGCTTTCTCTTTTGGCGCAGCAGCCATGATCGCCGCCGTTGAAGCCAGTAACGCGCTCGCCGCACTGAAGCCCAGCAGCGCCATTAATATTCCGGCCTGCCACGGCTGCGTGGCGAAGTTGGTCACGGAAAGCCCCAGAAAACTTACCGCGCTGAGCGCCATCCCGCCTGCGGCGACGCGGCGCAACCCCAGTTTTGATACCAGAACCCCGGCAATCGGCCCGCTAAACCCGCTCGCCAGCATCACCGGCAGCATAAACACCCCGGCGGCAAAGGGCGTGAAACCGTGGACAAATTGCAGCTCCTGCGCCATCAGCAGTTCAAAACCAACCAGCGTGACCATCGCCGTTATCGCCATTAATACCCCGCTTAAAATCACGCGATGCGTAAACAGACGCATATCGATCATCGGCGTGGTGGCAGCCAGCTGAATGCGGACAAACCCGGTCAGCAAGATGGCGCCAACCAGTAACGCACTCGCCACGATCCACAGCGGCAGTGTGCCCTTCATTGCCGTTTTTGCACTCCACACCAGCAGCAAAATGGCGACGATTAAACTCAACGCCTGGTTCAGGTGTAACGGCTGATCGGCGCGGCCTTGCTGACGCGGTACGAAACGCGCGGTCAGCGCCATCACGGCAATGACAATCGGCACGTTAATCAGGAACACGGAACCCCAGTAGAAATGTTCCAGCAACATACCGCCAATTAATGGGCCGAATGCCGCCCCGCCGGAACCAATCGCCGCCCAGACACCGAGTGCCGTATTACGCTGCTGCGCCTGCGAGAAGGTATTACGGATCCCGGCAAGCGTTGCCGGCACGATCATCGCCGCGCCCACCGCCAGCAGTGCGCGCGTGGCGATAAGCCAACTGGCGCTCGAAGCAAACGCCGCCAGTAACGAGGCCGCGCCAAACAGGCCGCTGCCGACAAGCAGCAACCGCTTAAAACCGATTTTGTCGCCCAGCGCGCCCATCGGCAGCACCATTCCGGCCATCACCAGCGAGTAGATATCAATTATCCATAACAGCTCATTTCCGCTGGCATTTAACACCGCGCTCAGTGTGGGCGCGGCGACATGCAGCACCGTCGCATCGATAGCGACCGGAATATAAACCAGCACAATGATGACCAGCGTTAACCACTGACGAAACATACTTCTCTCCATCGTTTTTCATTCCTGGACAGATGTCCAGAACGGCGATCCTACGGGAAGTTGAACGCGTGTCCAGCTTTTTGTTACACTCCGTTTACTCCTTATTTAACCGAGGTTATATGCGCTATCTGAACAAGGATGATCGCCGCGAAGTGATCCTGAAAGCCGCGATGCGCGTGGCGCTGGAAGACGGTTTTGCCGCCATGACTGTCCGGCGGATCGCAAATGTTGCAGGTGTGGCTACCGGCCAGGTTCACCACCATTTCACGTCGGGAAATGCCCTAAAAGCCGAGGCGTTTATCCGCCTGATTGCGGAACTGCTGGAGGTGGAAGTAGTGCCTGCGACCGCGCCTTGGCGCGAGCAGTTGCACGCCATGTTGGGCAGTGACGAAGGCGGTCTCGAACCCTATGTGCATTTGTGGCGTGAAGCGTTACTGCTGGCGAGTAAAGAGCCGGAAATCAAAGGCGCATACCTGCTGACCATGGAGATGTGGCACGCCAAAGTGGTGCAACTGATTGAGCAAGGCCGCGCGGCGGGTGAATTTACTAATAACGATACGGCGGCAAACATTGCCTGGCGACTGATTGCGCTGGTCTGCGGCCTGGACGGGATTTGCATGCTGGGCATGCCAGATGTCGATGACGCTGCTTTCAATCGCCATCTGGCTGTGATGATCGACAACGAGCTCGGTTAAACTTTTTCGCCGTGCAAATCGAAACCGGCCATTACCGTTTCCAGCTGTTGCAGGCTAAAGCCGTACTGTGCGTCGCTCACGCCAAGTCCAAAGCGCTGTTGCAGCGCGTCATACAGCGCCGGAACATCCGCAAAGGTCACCTCTTCCAGCACCTGGCCGTTTTTCCAGTGGGTAAAATGGAAGTTAGTTAACGTCAGTTTGCCGCCGTCCGGCAGATGGCGGCACATCAATAAATGATGGCGGAAATGGGAGGCCGGCCAGTGCGCGGAGTGAAAATTGCCCATCACAAAATCGGCCTGATACTGCTCGCCCATCTCAAACTGATACATCGACTGCCAGCGTTCGTGGTGACGGAACTGGAGCACCCAGTCTTCCCCCTTGCGCTGCAAGCGGTAGAGGCCATGCGGCGTGGCCTGCTCAATATCCTCCTGTAAGCTGATTGGCGCAGTCAGCGTTTGCCCGCCAAAACCGACATCGGCGATCCACGGCTCGCCCGCCACCTGCACCAGCAAAATACGGTGCGTACGCGGTGGCATCTGGTGTGGATTAGCAATAACAACCCGCCCTAACAGGCTGCGCACCGTAAAACCCACCTCTTTCAGTACGCGCTCAAACAGCCCGTTCTGTTCAAAGCAGTAACCACCGCGACGGGCGACGACCAGTTTATGGAAAATCGCTTCATCGCTGAGTTCAATCTCACGGGGCAGCACGACATCGAGATTTTCAAAAGGGATGGCGCCATTGTGATGCAAATGCAGCGCCCGCAGCGTTTCCAGTGAGACATCGGGCGTTTGCTCCCAGCCAATACGGGCCAGATAAGCGGTCAGAAAAGGGGTCATACAGGCTCCTTGCGAATGGTGTCCCGTTGTTATAGCGCATTTTTTTCGCTTTACCGTCGATTTCGTGCCCTCGATTTATCCCTTTGTGCGGCGTTGCATAATCCCGAGCGCGGTGAGCATCAACGCCAGCCCGGTGAGCAGCGTCAGTGTGGCCATCGCCATCCCCTGACCTACCGAGCCTTGCTCGAATTGCCGCCAGATAAATACCGCCACAGTTTGTGTACCCGCCGGTGCCAGCAACAGCGAGGTGACCAGCTCGCGCGAGGCAATGGCGAACACCATTAACATGGAGGCGAGCATCGCCGGGAAAATCAGCGGCAGCACAATCAGCCGCAGCGCCTGAAACGCGCTGGCACCGTGAACCCGCGCGGCAGGCTCGAGGTTTCCGCCGAGCTGGCGCATGGCGCTAGCGATATAACGCACCGGCCACGGCAACAGCAGGCAGCAGTAAGAGAGGAGCAAAATTGCCCAGGTATTGTAGGGGGAAACCGGCCAGAAACTGCGGTTCCACAGCAAAATCAACCCCACGCCAACCACCACGCCGGGCAGCGCGGCAGGCATCAGCGATAGCGCATCAATTACCGTGCGCCCTTTTATCTTTTGCATCACCACCAGCCAGGCGGCGCACAGACCCAGCGCGCCGGTGATCAGCGCTGCGCCGAATGCCAGCGACAAACTGGTGCCCAGCGCGGGCAGCGCGTCATCGCGCTGTTCGAACAGCGCGGCAAAATGTTTCACCGTAAGATTATCCAGCGATACGCCGCCGGAAAGCGTAGAGCTAAAGCCGGTGAGTGCCATCGACAACCCCGGTAGCACCACGGCGAGAAAACCGACCGCCGCCATCACCAGCAGCACCGGTAAGGTAGCAAAACCGAGTTTCGCCCCGATATGTTCTGTCGGTTTCCCGGAGATGCTGGTGACATCTTTATCACCGGTCAGTTTGCGCTGCAGCCACCATCCGCACAGCGCAATGGCGATCAGCGCCACCGACAGTAGCGCCGCGCCGGGCAAATCGATCGGCCAGTCAGCCAGTTTCTCTTCGATGCCGACAGTCAGCATCACCACACCGGAACGTGTTCCCAGGGCGGCGGGCACGCCATACTCTTCCACCGCCAGCGTAAACGCCAGCAACATACCTGCCGCCAGCGCCGGGGAAAGTAACGGCAACGTGATGTGACAAAACGCCCGCCACGGCGTGGCGCCATGAACGCGGGCGACTTGTGCCAGACGTTGCCCGCTGGCGAGCAAACTGCGCGATACGGCAAAGTAAACCACCGGGAAGATATTCAGCGTCATCACCAGAATGATGCCGCTCTTGCTGAACAGCAGATTATTAAGATCCAGCCCGGTGAGCTGCATCAGGTAGCCCTGGGTTTGCAACACCAGCATCCACGACAGCGCGGCAATATAGGGCGGGGTTAAGAACGGAATCAAAAACAGCAGATCCCACAGTTTCGGGCACGGTAAATCAAATAACCCGCGCGCGACGCCGAGCGGCAAGCCAATCAGCGCGCTGCAAAGCGCCACTCCGCAGGCGATTTGCAGTGTGCCGCCGAACATGGCGGGCAGTTGCGGCTCGGCCAGCAAGGGTGGGATAGCGGAAAATGCGCCGCCAAACTCGCCCGAACTAAAATGCGGGAACACCGCCTGTAAGAGAATAAACAGCAGTGGCAGCGCGACCAGAATCAGCAGCAGCGCCAGCGTGGCTTGCGCCATTAGTCTTTGGTTCACAACGGGTATCCTGAAAGCGGGGTCGCCCCCGCAAAGATCGAAAGGATTACTGGGCAAAGAGCGCGTTAAAGCGCTTCAGCACGTCGCCGCGTTCGCTGGTGCCGCTGCTCTGGGTTGGCAGCACTTTCAGCTCGGTAAACAGAGGGCGTTTCGCTTCCACGTCCGTGCGGGCAGGCATTAGCCAGGCGTCGGCGACCATTTTCTGCCCTTCCGGCGACAGCACGTAGTCGATAAACGCTTTGGCGTCGTCGGCATGTTGGGTGGTTTTGAGGATCATCATTGGACGCGGCGCGATAACGGTGCCGCTGGCCGGGAAGATCACTTTCAGCGATTCGCCCTGCGCAATATTGCCATACGTCACATAGTCGACCGCGCCAAACACCGCCGCTTTCGCCCCTTGCATCACTGGCGTTACCGCCTGGGCGTTCGGGCCGCTCACCACCATGCCGTTCTTTTTCAGCGCATCAAACAACTGCCAGGCGCGGTCGCCCATGCCATTTTGCAGACCGATCAGCAGATCAAGCGAGGCGCCGGAAAGTGACGGATCCGGCGTGGTCACTTTGTCTTTAAAGTCCGGAGAGGTCAGATCGTTCCACTCTTTCGGCTCCGGGGTGCCGCTCATGGTGTTCCAGACAATCCCCAGCGCGGAGATGCCCTGCGCCACATAGTCGGCGCTTTTCAATGTCTGCGGGACATTTTCGGCATTGGCGCTGGTAAACGGCAGTAGCCAGCCGCGATGATGCAGATCTTCGGCGGTGTCCCACGAGGCAGAAATCAGAATATCGGCCTGCGGATTGGCTTGTTCTGCTTCCAGACGCGCCATTACTTTGCCGGTAGTCGCCTGGAAGATATTGACTTTAACGCCGGTTTTTTGCTCAAAGCCGCTGGCCAGGCTTTTTGCCAGCGAGCCAGGGCCTGCGGTGTAAACAGTCAGCGCGTGCGCGCTGGAGATCATCATGGATGACAGCACCATGGCTAAAGCGACTCCTTTTTTCACGGACAGTAAGGCTTTCATGCAATTTCCCCTGAGGATGAAGTAACGGTTCGTACAGATTCAACGGTTCCGGACGCCAAATGCACTATGCGATCGGCAAGCAACTGTGCTTCGCGGTGGTCATGAGTGACATACACGGCGGTGGTGCCGAGCTGGCGCAGCAGACGCGCCATCTCAAGGCATAAGGATTCGCGCAGCGCGGTGTCGAGATTGGAGAGCGGCTCGTCGAACAACAAGACGCCAGGCTCTGCGACGATGGCGCGTGCCAGTGCGACGCGCTGTTGCTGCCCGCCGGAAAGCCCTGCGGGTTTACGTCCGGCAAAGTCAGCCAGCCC
Organism: Kosakonia pseudosacchari; assembly: GCF_900184035.1. Classification (GTDB taxonomy): domain Bacteria; phylum Pseudomonadota; class Gammaproteobacteria; order Enterobacterales; family Enterobacteriaceae; genus Kosakonia; species Kosakonia pseudosacchari. Next base: position 252,045 of record NZ_FXWP01000009.1, on the reverse strand, counting down.
AACCCTTTCCAGCGCCTGCAATACCCGCTGTTCGCGCTCTGCGCGCGGCACATTGCGCATTTTCAGCGGGAAAGCGACGTTTTGCGCGACGCTCATATGCGGCCACAGCGCGTAATCCTGAAATACCATGCCGATGTCGCGTGCTTCCGGTGGCAGCGTCCAGCCTGCTTTCGCCACCAGGCGATCGCCAAACCAGATCTCACCTTCCGCCGGTTCACTCAGCCCTGCCAGCAAGCGCAGCAGCGTGCTTTTGCCGCAGCCAGACGGCCCGAGCAGCGCGACAATGCTGCCAGGTTGAATATGTAAATCGATGTGATTAAGAACGGTGTGTGCGCCAAAGGCGTAGGAGACGCCTTGTAAGCGGATAGCGGTGAATGCGTTCATGCACGCCCTCCCGTAACAGAAAGCCGTGATTGACCCGTGGTCTTCATCCGACGGGGCGCATCCACCTGCACAAAAGTCAGGGGAGCAAACATGTTGTTATCCTCTTTGGGATTTGATTGCGGCTGACTATAGGCAGCGAATATGACGAAGAAATGACGTCAATATTGCGCATTGATTTTTAACTGAATGTCTAAACTGAGAAGCATATTCCCGTACTCAAGTCTAAAAGGATCCCCGTGCGCATCGCTACGATCACCAATTTTGCTTATATCGCGACCGTGGTATTAACGCTGACCTCCGGCGTGGCGCTGTTTATGGCGTCAAATGCGGAACGTGCCGAGCGTGACGCCGTGGCGCAAAACCGCGTTTTCGATGAGTTGATAGATGATCTGGAAAGAGAGGCATACGCGTTAACTGAGCTGGCGCGGGAAGCGGTTATCAAAAAGCAGCCGGAAGTGATCCAAAGCTGGAAAACCCGCCAGCAGCAGGATATCGCTCTGGAAAATCATCTGATTGCCCTGCGTGACCGGGGCGCGTCCGATGAAGAGTTACTGATCCTGCGTGATGGGCTGTCGACGCTGGATCAGCTCGAAGATGAGCAGCGCATCGCTATCGCCGATATTGAAGCCGGGAAAACGGACGAGGCGATGACTCTTTTGTACAGCGCAAGCTATGAAGAGCGGCTTTCCGAAACAGAGTACCGTTTCGCCCACTTCCGCAGCCTGGCGGATCAGCGTGTTCAGCGCGCGATAAGCGACGCCACCGACCGCTCTTTACGCTTGCGTACCTTGTCAGAAATTATGGTCGGGCTGACGGCGCTGCTGTTCCTGTTTGTGCTTGGTTTTATTATCAAACACCGCATTTTGCGCCCGGTGGTGACGTTGAGCGATGTGGTTAACCGCCTGGCGACCCAGGATTACAATGTGGAAGCGCCGGTGCTGGCGCAGGTAGATGAAATTGGCGATATGGCGCAGGCCATTCGCATTTTTCGTGAAAACGGCCTGACCCGGCAGCGGCTGGAGCAGGAGCGCGACGCGGAGTGGGCCACGCGTACCTTGCTGGCGCGAATGACGCAGCGGCTTCAGGGGTGTGATTCCCATAGCGCGATTTTTCGTGTGGTCAGCCGCTTTGCGCCACAAATTATCCCGGATATGGGCGGCCGGTTGTTTGTGCTCAATGCCCGGACAAAGCGCATGAAGTGTGTGGCGCGCTGGGGTTTACCGCCGGGCGAAGATGCCCCCTTCCCGGCCGATCATTGCTGGGCACTGAAACGTGGTCAGTTGCATAGCCCCGCCAAAGGCGGCGTTGATATGCCCTGCGAACACATAAAGCCTGAGCTCGCTTCACGCGCGATTTGTGTGCCGCTGAATGCGCAGAATAAAAGCATTGGTTTACTCACTTTCGATAATTACACGCCGGGCAAAGAGCCGCCCTATATCTACCTGGAACTGCTGGCGGAAACGCTGGCGCTGGCGCTGGCAAACCAGATCCTGCGCGATACGCTCACGGAGCGTGCCATGCACGATTCGTTGACCGGCCTGCTCAACCGCCACAGCCTGGATGAGACGCTGCGCAACATGCTCGACCAGGCGATGGTGGAAGGCACGACGCTGAGCTGTCTGATGGTCGACGTGGATTATTTTAAAAAGCTCAATGACCAGTACGGCCACGACGCGGGTGATAAAGTGCTGCGCGAGCTGTCACGGTTGATCACCGAAACGCTGGATGAAAACAGTGTGGCGTTCCGTTATGGCGGCGAAGAGTTCCTGCTTGTTTTGCCCGGCGCGGATGAGTTGCAGGCGAAAAAAGTGGCCGAGACGTTGCTGCATAATGTCCTGAATCATCACATGCTGTATGAATCACAGGATATTGGCCCGGTGTCGGTTTCCATTGGGCTGGCGACCTGGCCGCGCCACGCGCGCGCGGATAATCTGGTGCGGGCGGCTGATCTTGCGCTCTACCTGGCGAAAGAACAAGGCCGCGGCCAGATTGTGGTGGCCAGGAGTGCCGGATAATGCGCCACGCCTTGATTTTGCCGACAGTTCGGCCATTTAATGGCAGAAACATTTACACAGAGGAACCGCTATGAGCCATTTCCGTCCGGTGGCGTTAGAACATGCCTGTCGCTTGCTAAACCACGGTCCGACCATTCTTATTACCAGCCGCGATGAGCAGATCGACCGGCGCAATGTGATGGCGGCCGCGTGGTCGATGCCGGTTGAATTCTCTCCGCCGCGCATTGCAATAGTGGTGGATAAAAGCGCCTGGTCGCGTGAGTTGATTGAACACAGTGGTATGTTTGGCATTGTGGTGCCAGGTGTTGCGGCAACCAACTGGAGTTACGCGGTCGGCAGCGTCACCGGGCGCGATGAAGATAAGTTTAATTGCTATGGCATTCCCGCTATCGCCGGGCCGGTGCTGGGCCTGCCGGTGATCGAAGAGAAGTGTCTGGCGTGGATGGAGTGCCGTTTGCTTCCGCCGACCGCGGCACAGGAAAAGTATGACACGCTGTTTGGCGAAGTGGTTTCCGCCGCCGCCGATGAACGTGCGTTTATCAATGGGCGCTGGCACTTTAATGACGATAAACTGAACACCATTCACCACTTGGGCGGCGGCACGTTTGTCACCAGCGGCAAGCGCATTACCGCTGGCGAATAACTTCACATTTACTCAGGCAGCGCCTCGATCCAGTTCATCGCCAGTTCTGGCCACACCGCTGCCGGTAGGTGTTTCACACCGCGCACGCCAAACCCATGCAGCCCGTGGCTGAACAGATGCAATTCGGTGAGCACATGATGCGCGTGCAGCGCGTTGAACATCACCAGCGAGTTGGCAACCGGTACCGAGGGATCATCCACGGCATGCAGCAAAAAAGTCGGTGGGGTTTGCGCGGTAACATTCTGTTCCGGCGAGTAGTGTTTGATCTGCTCCGCAGTTGGCGTTTCACCAATAAGCGCTTTTCGCGAGCCGGCGTGGGCAATCGCCTGATCCATTGATATCACCGGGTAACCCAGCACCACAAAATCTGGCCGTGCGTGCTGGTTATCAATGTTGTCCACTGGCGTGTAAACTTTTTCGTCGTAACGTGTTTCCAGACTTGCCGCCACGTGCCCGCCCGCAGAGAAACCCATTACCCCTATTTTTTTCGGGTTGAGATGGCGTGATCCTGCCTGCGCGCGCAAGGTGCGCAAAGCGCGCTGTGCATCTGCCAGCGGGGCGTCTGCCCCTTCGGCATGGCCATCTTCCGGCATGCGATAAGTCATGACAAACAAGGTGTAACCGCGCGCATTAAATGGCGCCGCTAAATCACTGCCCTCTTTGTCCAGCACCACGCGTTTATAGGAACCACCCGGAATGACCAGGATGGCGGTTCCGTTGGGTTTTTGCGGTGGGTAAACGGTAATTTGCGGCGCACGGATACCAGACACAGCGCGGTCGGGAAGTGCAGGATCTTTACTGCGTTCGGTTAACTGGAAATTGACCGGGCTACTTTTAGCGCCTGGCGCATCGCCCTGCGGCCAGATGGGAAAACGCTCTGGCGCGGCAAATAAAGGCTGCGAAAAAAGGAGCAGCGCGAATGTCAGTGAACTGAGTTTCCGGAACATAATCATCTCCATGTCAAAGAGGCTTATGTAACATTAACCCGCTTAATGAAATTCGAGCCGCTCCACAGAACAATGTTTTACTAAAAATGAAAAACACTTCAGGGTAGCGCTAACAACAAACAACTAATAAATCGCCACAGGGTTGATGTTAACCTGCGTTGAACCGGTGTACAGCGGTTGGCCAAGGACGAACAAGAATTCCCAAACTTGTTTGCCTACCAGTGGACGTGTATCGATCAACTCCAGGTTGTAGATCCCCCTTTTCGCTAACAGATATTGATTGATTGGGAATTCCTCCTTAGTTGCAGGGTTTGGATACACTTCAGACGCCCAGGTGTCACCGCCAAACGCGACGATCTGCTGGTCCGCCAGCCATTTTGCGGCTTCCATGCCAATGCCAGGCTCCTTTTCCAGAAATTGTTTATTGTCTTTACCAACAAGTTCCAGCCATCCGGTATTGAATAAAACGATATCGCCTTTCTTTAAGGTTAATCCCTGGTTTTTTAATACCGACTGAATATCCTCGACGCTAAATTCGGTGCCGCCGGGAACAATCTTTTTTTTATAAAAAGCGGTCATATCTAACACCACGCCGCGCGTTACCATCGGCGGGACTTTTTCAATGCCTAACTTTTTAACACCATCAATAGTGACAAAATCTGCCGCTTTATTACCGTTGTAATAGATATTATTAATGCCGATATGGCCGATACCGTTTAACTGCGTTCCCACACCGGTCCATGCATTAACCAGTTCGTCATTAAAGGTGAATTTATTCGGGCCAAGCGTTTTCCCGTCTTGCTGGCCGGGCTGAATATTGTAGAGATGAAAACTACGGTGGCGAAACGCCGGGAAATTCTTATCAACCGGCACCGCCAGCGGTACGACAACGCCTTGTTTTACAAGGTGAACGGCCTGTAAAACCACCTCGGGTGTGAGCAAGTTTGCTGCGCCTATTTCGTCATTCGCACCATAAATTGAGGGATACCAGTTTTGTGATTCCGCTGCGGGTTCTGTGGCTTGCAACGGCAGTGCTGCGAACAGGGGCAATAATAATATGAAAGAACGAGATGGCTTCATGAATGACGTTCCTTGTTTAATTCGTTGCTGCCGAAATTAATCGAACCAGCGCTTTCCGTGATAATGTTATTGCTCTGATTTTTAACCCGAGCGAGATAATAAAAACTCTAGAGTTGTATTTAACATCGCGCAAACATGAATTTTCCGAAAGGAAAAATAATGAAAGAACTGATACGCTTACAATGAAAATTAGCTTGCTGCGTATTATATATTCCGGGCGGTTGTTCGAAACAACATGAGTATCTTTTGTTGTCTATATTGATAAAAAAAAGCCTGCGCAACAGACGCAGGCGACAGGAAATCTACAGTGAATAGCCGGGCTTCTTGATAAGCGTATCGATATGCGGCGCAATGTCGGTGTCCCACACCTGCGCTTTCCAGTCGTCCGGCGTGACTTCATTAAGCGCGACGCTGACCGCGCTATCTTTGCTGTTCAAATGGCGAATAATGACTTCGGCGATATCGCTCGCCAGCGCGGTTTTTTGCTCCTCGGTCAGATCGCGGGGAAAACATTTGATATCAACGTGCGGCATAGCAAACTCCTTGTTCAACAAAGAGAGTGACAGTAGCACAAGTTACTGCGCTTTGCGCCGCATTCAGGTTATCAAAGTGTGACAATTCTGGCCGTTATCTTTGATCTTTTCAGCAGCGCACAGAGGCCGCAAGCAAGGATAAAAGCCACCAGGGAATAAGCAATGATATAAAGATAGCTATTCACCCCCGGGATAATTCCCAACAGCTTTTCATGAATAAACACGCTGTGTATTTCCACGACAAAGATGTTGTGTACAAGGTAGATCCCTAACACATTGTCACTCACATTGCTCACCCAGCGTGGCAAGGCGTTAATATTCAGGTTAACCACAAATAAAAACAAACCGACCGAGGTTATAAGTAATAGTAAGTTATAAAACTTGCCATAAAAGATGGCGATCCCCGCGCTGGACGACATGTACGCCAATATTAACAATGCGCTAATTGCCAGTATTAACGTCATAATATGCGCAACGGAGAATGGCCTGAGCGTAGGTTTAACCAGCCCGAGGTAACCGCCAATTAAAAAACAGATCAGTCCTTCAGGCTGAAAAGGAATGAGCAAGTTAAATGCAAACAGCGAAAAATTAAAACTGGCTTCGGTCCATGCATTAATTAATGTCAGGTTGGCGATGATCACCATTAGCACAATAACTTGCAGAATTTCTCCCGCGCGTTCTTTCTTAAAAGCATGCCGCATTAAAGGCGTGAATATGTACAGCGGAATAATGGCAAATATAAACCATAATGGCGTTGCTTCTGTGGTGGCTTTGCTGACATTCAGGTAATTAAGAAGATTTATTTCCGGCACGTCGGTAAATCGACTTATCCACCAGGTATCATAGGCGTAATAAAAGAGTAACCAGAAAATCAGTACACCAACGATGCTTTTAATCTTGGCGACAACATAGTTCGCTTGATTTTCATGTTTGTTATTTAATAAAAAATAACCGCTACAGATAAAAAACAGGGCAACACCCGATAACCCTGCCTGTCTGAAAAAGCACAACACGACATCGCTTTCGTCGCGATTCAAAAAAAACAACGTCACGTGAGCCAGGATGACAAGAAAGATCGCGAGTATCTTCAGGAGGTCGATGGTTGCAATTCTCATGGCCACCTCTCCTACAGCGATAAGATAAAATGTGTAATCTTCGTCGCCAGCCTTTCCATGCCTAATTTTGAAGGATGCAAACCATCGGAAATTACGCCCGTTGTATTACTGGTCATAATGTCCATATTGAGTTCGTTAAAGCCGGAGTTCTTTTGCAGGTCGAGATAAGGGATGGAATATTCCTCACATTTTTCTCTGCTAACGTCACAATAATCGGTCAGGTAATATCCTTTGGTATTTTTTTGCCCGTGACCGCGCGCATGTGAAACAGGCGTCGTAACAACAAACCCTACTCTTGCCAATGGATATTTTTTCGTGACGCCGGTAAGCAACAGATCCATTGCACCATAAAAGGTCAAGGACGTTTTATCTTGTCTATTCCCTATTTCAGTGCCACCCTCTGAGCCGAAGTTAAAACCGAAATCATTGCCACCGCCCCAGATAGTAATAAGATCAGGATTTTCACCCATGGTTTTATATCGTAAACAGATAGCTGAATTATCGTGCTCATTTTTTTGTGCGATACAGGTTCCACCAATACCGTAGTTTGTCCATCTCGCCAGCCCTAAATTCTCTGCGACGATGGGTTGATACCATCCTCGTTCTGTTATGCTGTCGCCAAGCGTAAACCAGGAACCACCTTTCAAATACGAATGAATATATTCCATCATTTTCACCCTGTTAAATTACTCGTCCGATTTTGCTGTATAACTGCGATATTGCGTCAACTACGAAAATGTGCCAAATGTTGTCTCATATAAACGGGGCGATTTCAAATTATTTTTCTCGCCCCAGATTTATATAGCGTTTCAACTTATGCGAGATACTAAGAATATTAAAATAATCCGAAATGACCGCTTAACGGATAATTTCATTATTTCGCAGCACGGTTTGTAATTGCGGTAACTGGCATACCGCATCCGCGATGGCGGTAATATTTGGCGCATTATCGGCAAACCATGCATGACGCGGCCCCCATGTGCGCATGACGCAAAGATAAATATCCAATAGCGTCAGTTGTTGGCCAAACGCATAAGGTGCCGCCTGCAATTGCGTATCGAGCCACAGATAGAGCGATTTACGATACTTCTGGCAATTTTCCACCAGTTGCTCCGGCGCATCCGCGGCCCAGCGTTCCGGGTAATCGGCGTAGGTAAAAGTGGGATAGACATTCGCGACAAGCCACACCAGCAACCGCCAGAACTGCTGGCGTTGCGCGGTGCCTGCGGCTGGCGCTAAATCCGGACGCTGGTCGAGGATCATCAATGCCACGGCGGCGGATTCCGTCATTACGCTGCCATCGTCCAGTTGCAGGGTCGGCACCTGGCACAGCGGGTTTAATTTTCGCAGGGTATCTTGCTGGGGGCCTGGTTTGTCGAAGCCATCAACATTGACGAAGTGATAAGGGATCTCCGCCAGCGTCAACATCACTTCGCTGATGGCCGAACCCCAGCCGGGAACACCATAAACCGTAATCATACGGGCTCCTTATGTTCAGGATGAACCTTAAGCTTAGGTCAGACTGGCGAGAAATTCGTCGACTTGTTGCGGCGTGGTAAGGCGAACAAAGCGCAAATGCTGATAACGCGGATCGGCCATATCCCGCGCGTAACGTTCGCGGTTTTTGCGCCAGGTCTTTAACGACCAGAGAATGATCGACTCGCGGCTTAAAAAAACACGACGCAGGCTTTCGCGATTGCCGGTTCCCGGCCATAACTCCTGTTTGCTTCTGGCGCGTGTGATGGCGCGAAGCGTCACCTGGCGCAATGTGCGCCAGAATCCGAAATCGACCCACACCACCAGATCCACATGCCGCCATTTAATGTCGCGGCTGCGGTTATAGTTGCCATCAAGCACCCAGCCGGGTTGTTCGAGCAATTCTTCCAGGCGCGAGTACAACTCCTCATCCGGCGTCCCCTGCCAGTTGGGACGCCAGTAAAGCAGATCCATTTCGATATAAGGCACATTGAGCTGGCTGGCCAGACGTTTCGCCAGCGTCGATTTTCCGCTGCCGCTGGTGCCGATAACGTTAATTCTCATGAGATCACGCAGATTCCCGTTCAATAAAGTGAAAACCAATATCCACGATCTCCTCCCCGGAACGTGTTCCTTCGATTCGCTCCATCAGCAGGGTTGCCGCGCGCTGGCCAATAATTTGCCTGTCGACGCTCACCGTCGTGATGGCGGGATTATTCCCGGCGGCGAAATCGAGATCGCCAAAACCAATGACCGCCACATCCTGCGGTACGCGCAGGCCACGCGCCTGCGCTTCAACAATGGCCCCCTGCGCCAGCGTGTCGGAGCTGCAAACAATCACGTCGGACTCACCCAGCGCCAGCAACTGCGACAACCCTTCGCGCCCTGAGGTAAACCGTGCCGGCAGTGCCACATCCACGCTGAGCGGGTCGGTAATGCCATGACGCCCCAGCACTTCACACAGCCCGGCTTTCCGCTGCATGGCGCGTTTATCGACTGTCCACAACAATCCGGGACGGCGATAGCCTTTGCGCAGCAGGTATTCTGCGGTAGCCTGGCCTACTTTTTCATGTGAAAAACCGACCAGCATATCCAGCGGGGTGGGCGTTAAATCCCAGATTTCAACCACCGGCACGCTGGCGTTGAGGATCACTTTTTTCAAATCGGTTGAGTGGTGAATACCGGTCAGCACAATGCCATCCGGGCGGCGCGATAACAGCGCAGCGACCAGCTCCGCTTCGGTTTGCTGGGTATAACCGGCGACGCACAGCAGCATGTGGTAACCGCGCACGGCCAGTTCGTCACTGATGGCCTGAATCGTATCGACAAACATATTGTTGTTAATCTGCGGTACGACCACAGCAATCAATTTGCTGCGCCGCGACGCCAGGCCACCGGCCAGCGCGTTCGGGATATAGCCTGTTGCTTTAACGGCGGCGAGCACCTTTTCCACCGTTTTCGGGCGCACCAGTTGCGGCGTGTTAAGCGCCCGACTTACGGTCATTGAGGAAAGCCCCGCAGAACGGGCAACATCTTCCAGCGTGGGCGCGCGTGGAGGCACAGGACGGGCGGTTTTCGACATGTTCACTCACAGAGAACCAGACGGTCATTGGCGATGATTAGTTTGCGTTTTTGTATTATACCGTTTTCTCCTTTCATTGCCTGTCAGTCCTCATAAATCAGCGAGTTAACTCGCATATTCCCTGACTAATGTTATCGCTATCATTATTGAGGGTGAAATGCCCTTATACCTATAAAAATGTGATTAACGTGGCAATAAACACCCTTTTAAGCGCCGGGTTTGTGATCGATTGTACAAAATCCTCTCCTTTTACTGGCGATTAATTTTCTGTCGTTCTACAAATGTTAGCGCAAACATTATTGTTATTCACAGGAGCAAAACCATGACCGTAAGTGCGAATTCCGATGCTGTAACCTACGCCCGCGCGACCAGTGTCAAAACCGCGGCTGAAACCGGCGACCGCATCGAGTGGGTAAAACTCTCCCTCGCCTTTTTACCGCTGGCCACCCCGGTCAGCGATGCGAAAGTGCTGACCGGGCGGCAAAAACCGCTGACCGAAGTGGCGATTATTATTGCCGAAATACGCAGTCGCGACGGTTTCGAAGGTGTCGGCTTTAGCTACTCCAAACGCGCTGGCGGCCAGGGGATTTACGCCCATGCCAAAGAGATTGCCGATAACCTGCTCGGCGAAGATCCCAACGATATCGACAAGATTTACACCAAACTATTGTGGGCGGGAGCCTCCGTTGGGCGCAGCGGGATGGCGGTGCAGGCTATCTCACCTATCGATATTGCGCTGTGGGATATGAAAGCCAAACGCGCCGGTTTGCCGCTGGCGAAGCTGCTTGGCGCGCACCGCGATTCGGTGCAGTGTTACAACACTTCAGGCGGTTTCCTGCATACACCGCTGGATCAGGTATTAAAAAACGTCATTATCTCGCGTGAAAACGGCATCGGCGGTATCAAAATCAAAGTCGGCCAGCCGGACACCAAAGAGGATATTCGCCGTCTCACCGCCGTGCGTGAAGCGCTGGGCGATGACTTCCCGCTGATGGTGGATGCCAACCAGCAGTGGGATCGCGAAACGGCGATTCGGATGGGGCGCCAGATGGAGAAATTTAACCTTATCTGGATTGAAGAGCCGCTCGATGCCTACGATGTAGAAGGCCACGCCCAGCTTGCCGCCGCGCTGGATACACCGATCGCCACCGGCGAGATGCTCACCAGTTTTCGCGAACATGAACAACTGATCCTCGGCAACGCCAGTGATTTTGTGCAACCAGACGCCCCGCGCGTTGGCGGGATCTCGCCGTTTCTGAAAATTATGGATCTGGCTGCCAAACACAACCGTAAACTGGCACCGCATTTTGCTATGGAAGTACACTTGCACCTTTCTGCCGCCTACCCGCTGGAGCCGTGGCTGGAGCACTTCGAATGGCTGAATCCGCTGTTTAACGAACAGCTTGAGCTGCGCGATGGCCGGATGTATGTCTCCGACCGCCACGGCCTGGGTTTCACCCTGAGCGAACAGGCGCGCGCCTGGACCCAGCAAAGCTGCGAATTCGGCAAACGCCCATAATAATAAATTCCGGACGGGAGGCTCCTTCCGTCTTTTTTGTTCCCTACACCGACATTCAACCCTGTTAAAGGAGTTGTGATGAATACCCTAATTAAACGCACCCATGTGCGTTACAGTATTCTGTTATTTTTATTTCTTGCCACGGTATTTAATTATGCCGACCGCGCGACACTTTCCGTTGTCGCGCCCATTATGAGTAAAGAGTTAGGTTTTAATCCCGAAGCATTAGGTCTCGCATTTTCCGTATTTGGCATCTCGTATGTGGTAATGCAAATTCCCGGCGGCTGGCTGCTGGATAAATATGGCTCGCGGTTAGTTTATGGTGTGGCGTTGATTGGCTGGTCGATCGTCACCATGTTTCAGGGGACGATTTATCTCTATGCCAGCCCGCTTATCGTGCTGGTGGTGCTGCGTCTGCTGATGGGGGCCATTGAAGCCCCTGCCTTTCCGGCCAACAGCCGCCTGAGTGTGCAGTGGTTTCCTAATAAGGAGCGCGGTTTTGTGACGGCGGTTTACCAGGCTGCGCAATATATTTCTTTAGGCATTATCACGCCGCTGATGACGATTATTTTGCATACCCTGAGCTGGCATTATGTTTTCTATTATATTGGCGCAATTGGCGTAGCGCTGGGGATATTCTGGCTGATAAAAGTTCGCGATCCATTATCCCATAAAGCGATTAACCAGCAGGAAATTGATTATATTCGTGATGGCGGTGGCGAGCCGGAATTAGGCAGCAAAAAAGGGCCGGCGAAAATCAGTTTCGCGCAAATAAAAAGTGTCTGCGTTAATCGCATGATGATCGGCGTTTATATCGGCCAGTTTTGCGTGACCTCAATTACCTGGTTTTTTCTTACCTGGTTTCCCACCTATCTTTATCAGGCCAAAGGGATGTCGATTTTAAAAGTGGGCTTTGTCGCCAGTATTCCGGCTATCGCCGGATTTATCGGCGGCCTGCTCGGCGGCGTGGTCTCCGACTGGCTGCTGACGCGCGGATACAGCCTGACTACCGCGCGTAAATTCCCCGTTATCTGCGGCATGCTGCTCTCCTGCGTGATTGTGCTGGCTAATTACACTGATTCAGACGTGGTGGTGATTGCCGCCATGAGTGTGGCGTTCTTCGCCAAAGGGTTTGGCAACCTTGGCTGGTGCGTGCTCAGCGATACGTCGCCAAAAGAGGTGCTGGGGATAGCCGGAGGCGTGTTCAATATGTGCGGCAACCTGGCGAGCATTGTTACGCCGCTGGTGATTGGCGTGATCCTTGCCAATACCCACTCATTTGATTACGCGATCCTCTATGTCGGCTCAATGGGGCTGATTGGCCTCTTCTCATATCTGTTTATTGTCGGTTCGCTGGAGCGCATTACGCTTTCGCCGACCACAGCCTGAAACTGGCGACTCAGGTGCGCCACGCTGTTCCGCGCGTTGTACTCCCGGCGGAACAGCGTTTTTTTGTTTACTCGTAGGTGATTCCCGGCGGGTTGACCTGCGAATGTTCAACCGCTTCCCCCTGCTCTCCCCAGCGCGCCAGCACCTGCTGATACTCTCCGCGTGCGATTGCGCCATCCAGCGCCGCCTGCAAGGCATACACCAGACCGTTTCCTTTTTTGGTGGTCGTGGCGACCCAGGCCTTTTTCGGCCCCAGACCGACGACTTTCGTGCTGCCGTTAAGCGCCGCTTTATAGGCGGCAACAGATTGCGGGCCAAACACCACATCGGCTCGCCCCGACTGAATATACAAATTCCCGGAGGCGTCATCTGTCAGATAAATCGGCTGCGCGACGGGGCGACCGGCGGCCTGGTTCTCTTCATTCCAGCGCAGCAGAATGCGCTCCTGGTTGGTGCCGGAACCGACAATCACTTTGCGCCCGGCGAGATCTTCTGCGGAGCGGATCGCCTGGATGGCGCTGGAGGATTTCACCGAAAACGCCAGTGAATCCGCGCGGTACGTGGCGAAGTCAAACTTCTGTTTGCGCGCTTCAGTAACGGCAATATTCACCAGCGCGACATCATAACGCCCGGAAGTAATGCCCAGCGGCCAGTCCTCCCATGCGGTGGGCACCAGTTTGAGCTTTAAGCCAAGGCTCTGCGCCAGTAAACGAGCGATATCCGGATCGCTGCCGATGCGCGTGCGGTTATCGCTGGCAACCAGCGCCAGCGGCGGGGAGTTAAGCGCCGAGATCGCCACCGTTAATGTTCCCGGTTCGACAAAGCGATAATCCGCCGGGATTTTCGCGATCGCCGCCGCGTTACGCTGCACGGTAATCGGCTGTTCATTGGCTTTTAAATCCAGTTGCCCGGCGGCGAAACTGCCCGCGCTGACCAGCAGCAGCGCCAGTAATCGTTTCATGGTGGCTCCTTATAAGACCTTCGATAAAAACTGGCGTGTGCGCGGATGCTGCGGATGGTTCAGCACCTCGTCGCTGCTTCCCTGTTCGACAATTTTGCCATCAACCATAAACACCACCTGATCGGCGACTTCGCGGGCAAAGCCGATTTCATGGGTTACCACGACCAGCGTGGAACCGGCGCGTGCCAGCTTTTTGATCACATCCAGCACTTCGCCAACCAGTTCCGGATCCAGCGCCGATGTCGGTTCATCGAACAACATCACGCGCGGGCGCAGCGAAAGCGCGCGGGCAATAGCGATGCGCTGCTGCTGGCCGCCGGAAAGATGGCGCGACCAGGCATCGGCTTTATTACGCAGCCCCACCACATCCAGCAGATCGTAGGCCTGCTCAATGGCTTCTTTGCGGCTCAGTTTTTTGTGAGCAATCGGCGCTTCAATCAGGTTTTCCAGTACCGTCAGGTGCGGGAACAAATTGAAATTCTGAAACACATACCCGACGTTGACGCGCTGGCGCAAAATCTCCTTCTCTTTCAGCTCATACAGCTTGTCGCCGTGCAGGCGATAACCGATGTAATCACCATCAATGCGTATGAACCCTTCATCCACCCGCTCAAGATGATTAATGGTGCGCAGCAGCGTTGATTTCCCGGAACCGGATGGTCCCAGGATCACCGTGACCGAACCGGGCGGGATCTCCAGCGACACGTCATCCAGCGCTTTATGGCGACCAAAATATTTGCTGACGCCGGTAATCGAAATATGACCATTAAGAGACGTTGGCATGAACAGGCTCCTGCGGTTGCGCCACGCGGGCGGTGGCGGATGAACGAACCCGCGTGGGTGAAATCGCTGAACGGCGTTCGCTGCGTGCCAGCCAGCGCTCAACCAGATACTGGATAGCGGACAGCACACTGGTGATCACCAGATACCACACCGCGCCAACCATCAGCAGCGGGATCACCTCCTGCGTGCGGTTGTAAATCATCTGAATGGTGTAAAACAGCTCCGGCATCGCCAGCACATAAACCATCGCCGTGCCTTTGGCGAGGCTGATTATCTCATTGAAACCGGACGGTAAAATCGTGCGCAGCGCCTGCGGCAGAATAATGCGCAACGTGCGCCGCCAGGCGGGTAACCCCAGCGCGGCCGCCGCTTCGTACTGCCCGTGATCGACCCCAAGAAAGCCGCCGCGAATAATCTCGGCGGTATAGGCGCTTTGCACCAGCGTCAACCCGACGACCGCGGTGGAAAACTGCCCAAGCACGTTAATGGTTTGATAGCTCGCCCACTGGATGCCGGTAAACGGAATGCCGAGCGACAAGGTGTCGTACAGGTAGGAGAAGTTATAAAGAATGATCAGCACCACAATCAGTGGCAACGAGCGAAACAGCCAGATGTAACTCCAGGCAAGACTGCTCAGCAGCCACGAAGAGGAGAGTCTGGCTAACGCCAGTAAGCCGCCGAAAATCACGCTCAACGCTGTACCGAGCAACATCAGTAATAGCGTCTGCCCTAACCCTTCGAGGATCACCGGGTCGAAAAACCAACGGGCGAACACTTTCCATTCCCAGCGCGGGTTAAAAGCCACGGACTGAACTATCGCCGCCAGCACAAACAGCGCAATAACCGCGCCGACCGTGCGCAGTGGGTAGCGTGCGGGTACCACTTTGATCGTTTCTGCATGTTTCATGGTCGCTCCTCAGGCCGTTTTGCTTAAACGCTCAACCGATAACGCTTTGGTAAAGCGCAACCGACCATCGAACGGCGGCTGGCTGTACTCTTCCGGATCGCGATGGATGTCAAACTGCGGCTGATAGCCCTGGCTCAGATAAAGCCGCACCGCTTCCGGCTGGCGAAAGCCGGTGGTCAGGTAGATATGGCTGTAACCGGCCAGTAACGCTCGTCGCTCCAGTTCCTGCACAATGGTGGCCGCCAGCCCTTGCTGGCGCAGTTCCTGCTTCGTCCAGATGCGTTTGATCTCTGCCGTATAGGCATCGAACGGTTTGTAGGCACCGGTCGCGATGATCTCTCCGTCGCGTTCCAGCACAATAAACAGCCCCTGCGGCGCTAAATACCATTCGGTGAGTTCCACTTCAGCGCTGCGGGAAAAATAGTCGCCATAGCGGGCGGCGTACTCGCCAAACAACCCGGCTAAGATCGGCTGCAATTCCGGTGCGTCTGGCGAGACATCGCGGAAACGTTCGCTCATCACAACCTCCTTAATCGCCAAGCCCCGCCGGATTAACCTCCGACGCCGGAATACGTTCTACGCCCTCGCCCCAGCGATTGAGCACCTTGTCGTAGTCGCCGGTTTTGATAGCCCCATTGAGCGCGGTTTGCACCGGTTCCACCAGCCCGCTGCCTTTACGTAACGTGACGGCGATATGCGCCGCTTTTGGCCAGCCGCCGTCCACGCTACCGACCAGTTTGGTTTTGCCGGTCAGTGCCGCTTTCCACGCGCCAATCACGTTCGGGCCGAAGTAAGCGTCAGCGCGACCGGACTGCAGCGCCAGCGTTTGTGCGGCGTCATCTTTGGTGTAGACCGGCGTAAAAGGTTTCAGCCCCTTTTTCACATTTTCCGCGTTCCACGCCAGCAGGATCGCCTCCTGGTTCGTGCCGGAGCCGACAATAATGCGCAGCCCGGCAATGTCTTCGGCTTGCGTAATGGATTTCAGCGGACTGGTGGATTTGACGTAAAAGCCGAGCGAATCCTTGCGGTAAGTGGCGAAATCGAACTTCGCTTTGCGCTCTTTGGTCACGGTAATATTGCTGATCGCCGCATCATATTTGCCGGAGGTGACACCGAGCGGCCAGTCCTCCCACGACGTCGGCACCACGTTCAGCTCCAGGCCTAAGCTGCTGGCCACCAGGCGGGCAATGTCCACTTCGCTACCGAGCAGGGTTTTATTGTCATCGGCAAAGACCGTCAGCGGCGGCGAGTTGAGCGCCGCCACAGCCACGGTCAGCTTGCCCGGCACCACAAAGTGGTAATCCTTCGGTAACTGCGCAATGGCTTGCG
Source organism: Kosakonia pseudosacchari (assembly GCF_900184035.1). Classification (GTDB taxonomy): domain Bacteria; phylum Pseudomonadota; class Gammaproteobacteria; order Enterobacterales; family Enterobacteriaceae; genus Kosakonia; species Kosakonia pseudosacchari. The sequence continues at coordinate 235,382 of NZ_FXWP01000009.1, read as the reverse complement.
CGTTTTTCGCCGTGGTGATCGGCGTTTTGTTGGCTTCGAGGCTCACGCCCGTTCCATTGATGTTGACGTCCTGTGCCCAGGCCAGCGGCGTCAGCGCCAGCGTTGCCGCCAGCAATAGCGATGTTTTCTGCATAGCGTTTTCTTCTTTTATTGTTGTGAGGAAGGATGAGCAGGCAGCGGCAGCCCTAAGCTTTCACGCAGCGTCGTGCCGGGGTATTCCGTACGGAACAGGCCGCGAGCCTGCAGCAGCGGCACCACTTTTTCGACAAAGCGCGGGAAGGTGTCCGGCGTACCGCCCTGGATGATAAAGCCGTCTGCGGCGTAGCTTTCGAACCACTGCTGTAAGCCATCAGCGACCTGCTCCGGTGTGCCGGAAAAACGCGGGCGCGGCGAGGCGCTTTCCAGCGCGACCTGGCGCAGCGTTAACTGGCGCTCACGCGCATTACGTTTGATCTCATCGGTGGTGCTGCGAAAACTGTTCTGCCCCAAATCGCCGATATCCGGGAACGGCTCGTCGAGCGGGTACTGGCTGAAGTCATGGTGTTCGAAATAGCGCCCGAGGTAGTTCAGCGCATCGCTAATAGAAACCAGCGCGGCGGTGGTCTGGTACTGCTGCTCGGCGTCTTCTTCACTGTCGCCGACAATCACACTGACACCCTGGAAGATATGCAGCTCATCGTGGCGGCGGCCATATTTTTCCAGTTGATTTTTCACATCGCGATAAAACGCTTTGGCTTCATCAAGCGTCTCCTGATGCGTAAAAATGGCGTCGGCATGACGGGCCGCCAGTTGTTTACCATCGTCTGAGGCACCGGCCTGAAAAATAATCGGTCGTCCCTGCGGCGTGCGGCCAATATTCAGCGGCCCGGCAACCTGGAAAAAATCACCGTGGTGATTAAGCGGATGTAATTTGCTGGCGTCAAAGAATTGGCCGGTCGCTTTATTGCGTACAAACGCATCCTCTTCCCAGGAGTTCCATAAACCTTTCACTACGTCGAGATATTCATCAGCAATGCGGTAGCGTAAGGCGTGATCCGGATGCTGTGCGCGGGAGAAGTTTTTCGCCGAGCCTTCCAGCGGCGAGGTCACCACGTTCCAGCCCGCGCGACCGTTGCTCAGATGGTCAAGGCTTGCAAACTGGCGCGCGACGGTAAATGGCTCGCTGTAGGAGGTGGACAGCGTGCCCACCAGACCCAGGTGCGAGGTCACGCTGGCAAGCGCGGATAAAACTGTAATGGGTTCAAAACGGTTTAAAAAATGCGGGATCGATTTTTCGTTGATATATAAGCCGTCGGCGACAAAAAGAAAATCCAGTTTTCCCTGCTCAGCAAGGCGCGCGGTGTCCTGCACGAAGGCAAAATTAATGCTGGCATCGGCGAGCGCCGCCGGATGTCGCCACGCGGACATATTTCCCGACGCGCCATGTAATATGGTGCCAAGCCGCAGTTGTCGTGCTGTAGACATAATCGATCCTCATATTCAGGCAACAGGTGGCCCGGAGCGTAAGCCCCAGGCAGACAAATTTCACATCAGGATTGCAGCAGTGCTTTTTCTGCCAGCAGCGCGAAATAACGCGCCGCCTCTTCGATTAACGCTTCATCGGGGTTAAACGCCGGGTGGTGCAGGCCGTAGTCGCTGTCGCTGCCGATGCTGACAAACGCGCCGGGAATATGCTGCAAATAGACGGCAAAATCCTCGCCCCCCATGTGCAGATCCGCCTCCTGCGTCTGGTAACCGTGCCAGTCAGCGACATCGCGGGCGAAAGTGGCCCAGCGATCGTGATTGACCAGCGCGGCAGGCCCTGCAAACCAGCGCACGTTGATATTGGCATCAAACGCCTGTGCCAGCCCGGCGGCAATATCGTCGACGCGGCGTTTAACTTTTTCGCGCACCTCCGCCTGGTGAGTGCGCAGCGTGCCTTCCAGTTCAACGTGCTCCGGCAGCACATTCCATGTGTTGCCACCCTGAATGCGGGTGACGCTCAGCACCACCGACTCCAGCGTATTGACGTTACGGCTGGCAATGCTTTGCAGCGCGACCACCAGTTGGCTGGCGAGCAAAATGGCGTCGTTACCTTCGTGCGGGCGAGCGGCGTGCGCGCCTTTGCCGGTAACGGTCAGCGAAAAACGATCCACATTGGCGTAAAACGCGCCGCTACGGGTGGCAAACGATCCGACCGGTAACCCGGGTTCGTTATGCATGCCAAAGATGGCGCTCACGTTGTCCAGTGCCCCGGCGTCGATTAACCGTTTCGCGCCGCCAAAATTCTCTTCTGCGGGCTGGAACAGAATGCGCACTCTGCCGGTCAGTTGCGGCTCTTTTTGTTTAAGCAGCAGCGCCGCACCGAGCATGACGCTGGAGTGAATATCGTGGCCGCAGGCGTGCATCACGCCGGGATTGCGCGAGGCAAACGGCACGTCGACCGCTTCTTCAATCGGTAACGCATCGATATCTGCGCGCAAGGCGATCACTTTCTCGCCGCTGCCCACTTCCGCGACCACGCCTGTCGGCAGGCTCAACGGCAGCAGTCTCAGCCCGGCGCTTTCCAGCCAGTGGCGAATGCGCCGGGTGGTTTCAAACTCTTGCAGCGATAACTCCGGGTGCTGGTGTAACTCGCGTCGCCAGTCGATCAGTTGTTCAGCAAAACTCATCCCGCCACCTCCTGCGTTGCTTTCGTGTTTGCGTGGGCCTGCGCCAGACGCAAGACAGAGGTCAGCCGCGCGCTGCCTTCGCTGATCGGCGTGTCGATAATAAATTCATCAATGGCGAATTGCTGATGCAGTTGATCCAGCCCCGCCAGAACCTGCTCTGCTGTTCCGGCGATCAGGGAGGGCTCGCGTTTCGCGATACGCACCGCCGGGCTGCCTGCCTGGCGAGCAAACGCATGGCCTTGCGCCTCGCTGGCGACGCTCACGCGCTGACCGTTTGCCAGCTCGACGCCCCAGACTTCAACCTGTTGCGCCAGCGCATACGCCTGGGCTTCGGTGTCGGCAACAATCACCTGCACGGCAACCAGGGTGTCGCGCTGGCTCTGCTGCTGCCACTGCGTGACAACGTCACGCAAAAGGGCTTTGTCCCCGTTGAGATGGGCGGCGAAGACGAAATTCCAGTCCAGTTTTGCCGCCAGCGCCGCGCTTTCGAGGCTCGCGCCAAGCAGAAAACCTTCCGCACGCTGCGGGGGTAATGGCGTAGCCAGGACGGTTTCTTCCGCGTGGTCATCTTTTGACAGGGACAACCAGTTATCCAGTTGCGCCAGTTGATCGGCAAAACTGCCCTTTTCGGCGCTGTTTATTCCCTGCTGCAATGCGCGCGTGGCGAGCGGCAAACCGCCGGGGGCTTTGCCGACGCCAAGATCAACGCGACCCGGCGCCAGGGTTGCCAGCAGATTGAAATTTTCCGCCACTTTGAATGGGCTGTAATGTTGCAACATGACACCGCCGGAACCGACGCGAATTCGCCGCGTCTGGCCGAGTATCCAGGCGATAACCAGCTCCGGCGACGGGCTGGCCAACTGGGTGGTGTTGTGATGTTCGGCAATCCAGAAGCGGTGATAGCCCCAGTTTTCCGCCTGCTGCGCCAGTTGCAGCGTGCGGGCCAGGGCATCCTGTGCGGTTTCATGCTCCGCGATGGGGCTTTTATCCAGCAAACTCAGGCGATAAGACATGCAATAAACTCGCGTTAGAGGAGATAGCCCCATTAATAGGGCGACGCGTGCATGCTGTGAAACAATTAATTTACATTAAATAAGCAAAAAATTCGCAAAGAAGCGGCCAACCAGCGTTCTGGTTACCTTGAGTCGGAATGATCAGTCGGCACTATGTTTGCAAATATGTTACATATTCGTTTTACTGATGGTGGTTTTTTCTGTTGCATTTTTCAGCGAGTTGAATCATTTGCACTGCTTGCCCCTGTCAACCTCACAATTTCCGCTAATAGTCGGCTGCTATGGCACTGGTATGTTTTGCGTCGTATATCGATTGCGGTTACGATGCTGCGCCATGTTTGGTCTTATCCATACGAAGAAACACTGGAAAGACAAAACATTTTCCCGCGCCAGGCAATCGATTGGTTTTCTGCCTGCCGGGTAGAGGAATTCCGCAAGGTTCAGACAGGTAAACAGGTAACGCAATGAAAACAGACAACAACGTCACGGATCATCACGCCGCGAAACGACGCTGGCTCAATTCTCACGAAGAGGGCTACAACCGCGCGATGGGTAACCGCCAGGTGCAAATGATTGCTATCGGCGGCGCAATCGGTACTGGTTTATTTTTGGGCGCAGGCGCCCGACTGCAGATGGCGGGGCCGTCGCTGGCTATCGTTTATCTGGTGTGTGGTATTTTCTCCTTCTTTATTCTGCGCGCGCTGGGCGAACTGGTATTACACCGCCCTTCCAGCGGCAGCTTCGTCTCTTATGCGCGTGAATTCCTTGGCGAAAAAGCCGCGTATGTTGCCGGTTGGATGTATTTCATCAACTGGGCGATGACCGGGATCGTGGATATCACCGCCGTTGCGCTTTATATGCATTACTGGGGCGCGTTTGGCGATGTCCCGCAATGGGTGTTTGCCCTTGGGGCGCTGGCCATTGTCGGCACCATGAACATGATCGGTGTGAAGTGGTTCGCAGAGATGGAGTTCTGGTTTGCGCTGGTTAAAGTGCTGGCGATTGTGGTGTTTCTGGTCGTCGGGACCATTTTCCTCGGCAGTGGTAAACCGCTCGATGGCGGTGCGACCGGCTTCCATTTGATCACCGATAACGGCGGTTTCTTCCCGCACGGCCTGTTACCGGCGCTGGTGCTGGTTCAGGGCGTTGTGTTCGCGTTCGCCTCTATCGAACTGGTGGGGACGGCGGCGGGCGAATGTAAAGATCCGCAGACTATGGTGCCGAAAGCCATTAACAGCGTTATCTGGCGTATCGGTTTGTTCTATGTCGGCTCCGTGGTGTTGCTGGTTCTGTTGCTGCCGTGGAATGCGTATCAGGCGGGACAAAGCCCGTTTGTGACCTTTTTCTCCAAGCTGGGCGTGCCCTATATTGGCGACATTATGAATATGGTGGTGCTGACCGCCGCCCTCTCCAGCCTGAACTCCGGGCTTTACAGCACAGGGCGTATTCTGCGCTCAATGTCGATGGGCGGTTCCGCACCCAAATTTATGTCGAAAATGAGCCGTCACCACGTACCTTACGCAGGCATTCTGGCGACCATTTGCGTCTATATCGTTGGCGTGTTCCTGAACTACCTGGTGCCATCGCAGGTCTTTGAAATTGTGCTTAACGTTGCTTCGCTGGGGATCATTGCTTCCTGGGGCTTTATCGTGGTGTGCCAGATGCGTCTGCGCAAAGCTATCCATGAAGGTAAAGTGGCGGATGTCAGTTTCAAAATGCCGGGCGCGCCGGTGACCTCCTGGCTGACGCTGCTGTTCCTGCTCAGCGTGCTGGTGCTGATGGCGTTCGATTACCCGAACGGCACATACACCATCGGTTCTATTCCGCTGATCGCGGTGTTGTTGGTTGCGGGCTGGTTTGGCGTGCGTAAGCGCGTTAACGAAATCCACAGCACCGCGCCGGTTCACCCGGACGCCGCGCAGAACTCACGTTCGTAACGCGTTATAAACGCTAAAAGCCGCAGCGGAAACGTTGCGGCTTTTTTGTTGCCAGAGAAACGGATACCAGACCTGCGCTGCCAGGCGGCGCAATCCCTCTACTGCGCATAGTGATGCCCTGCTGTGAAAGAAAAGCTCCCCGCAGGGAGCTTTGGCTATCAATCGCTTACAGCGCAATACGTATGACATCATCCGGCTCTGTCGCTTCTTTTTCGCGCGTCGAGGCCTGTTTCACACTGACGTACAGCGTGTTGCCGTCCGCTGAAAGCGCCAGACTGTTCGGATGGGTTGGCGTGGCGAAAGTTTTCACCACTTTGTAGGTTTTGGCGTCGATAACGCTCACCTTTCCCGCCTCGCGGTGTGTCACGTAGGCTTCATTGCGTGTCGGGTTAAACAGCACTGCCAGCGATTCCGGCGCGGCGATTTTCTCCAGTACCTTGCCGTTACGGGTATCGACAACCAGCACTTTCGGCGCTTTTGAGTCGGTGATAAACGCACGATGACCGGCGCTATCGAGACTCAGGTTGAGATAGAAGTGCTCTTTGCCGTCCTGCTGCAATTTTTTACGTTCAAGAATGCGGTGGTTGCGGGTATCAATGGTAATGAGCTCGCCGTCAGCATTGGTGGTATAGAGACGTTTTGCCGCGCTATCGATGGCAAGGCCAGTGCTGTAAGTCCCCGTATTGGTAATGGTCGTTTTTAACTTCAGCGCCGCGCCGTCTACCACCCATACTGCACTCTCTTTACCGACGCCGGTGATGTAAACCGTGTTGGTTTCTTCATCCACGACCAGCTCGCGCGGGCTGAGCGGGCGCACCGTTTCCGAACGTTTACGCGCATCCAGCACTACGCGGCCTTTAATAACACCGGTTCTGGCGTCTACCGCCGTGACGGAACCGTCGGTGGTGTTGCCGAACCACAGTGTCTGCGTACGGCTATTGAGGGTTGCGCCGAAGGGTTTTACATCGCTGTGAATGGCCTGCGTAATGGCAAGCGTGGCCGGGTCCAGACGGTAAATCACCCCACCTTTATCCGTTTTGCGGCTCTGCGCGGTCGCCAGCCACAGCGCGTTTTCCTGCTGGCTGATGGCCATTTCATAGGCGCCTTTGCCGACGGCTTTGCGCAACATCTCCTCTGCAGCGTGGGTGCTAAATGAACCCGCCAGCAGTAACGATCCCAGAACCACAGTGCGGCGCAAGCGCGGTGAGCATAATTGACGTAAAGACATGACGACTTCCTTTGTTCAGCTTAATGGTTACGTTTTCACATGCGTCCAGTGCACGAAACGGCAGTTTCGCTTATTGTTGTAGTTGAGAATAGTAATCATTAATAACAAGAAAGTGGAGCGTTAAATCTTCATGACGCAGGATCCCGTTTCCTCCGTTACACTCATCGTTAACGTAATGTGCGTTTAAAGTTTTCAAATAATTTACATACGCTTTAACATATTGGCGTATTTCCTCTTTTTTGGTTCGTCTTTTAACTTGGTTCCGTCATGAATATCATTTCCGCCACAAAGCTCACCCTGCCGGTGTTATTGCTGCCGGCTGCGCTCTCCACTTCCGCTTACGCGGCCGACAACGAACAAACGATGATTGTCAGCGCCACGCCGCAGACCGTTTCCGAACTGGACAGCCCCGCCGCCGTGAGCGTCGTTCAGGGCGATGATATCCGTCAGGCCGCGCCGCGCGTGAATCTCTCGGAATCGCTCAACAGCGTTCCCGGTTTACAAGTGCAAAACCGGCAAAATTACGCCCAGGATCTGCAACTGTCGATTCGCGGCTTTGGTTCGCGTTCCACCTACGGCGTACGCGGCATTCGTCTGTATGTGGATGGCATTCCCGCGACCATGCCGGATGGCCAGGGGCAAACCTCGAATATCGATTTAAACAGTGTGGAGAGCATTGATGTGTTGCGTGGCCCTTTCTCGGCGCTATATGGCAACGCGTCTGGCGGCGTTATGAATGTCACCACGCAGACCGGGCGTGAACCGGCAACCATCGAAGCCAGCAGCTATTACGGCAGCTTTGGGAGCTGGCGCTACGGCCTGAAAGCCACAGGCGCGATGGGCGACGGGACACATGCGGGCGATGTCGATTACACCGTGTCCAGCACCCGTTTTGTCACCCACGGTTATCGCGATCGCAGCGGCGCGCGGAAAAATCTCGCCAACGCCAAACTCGGCGTGCGAATTGATGACGCCAGCAAACTGAGCCTGATTTTTAACAGCGTCGATATTAAGGCGAACGACGCCGGTGGATTAACCGAGTCTGAATGGCACGATAACCCGCGCCAGTCACCGCGTGCGCAGCAATACGATACGCGCAAAACCATTAAGCAAACCCAGGCGGGCTTGCGCTATGAGCGCCAGATGAGCAGCCAGGACGATTTCAGCGTGATGATGTACGCCGGTGAGCGTGAAACCACGCAATATCAATCGATCCCGCGTGGTGATACCCCTTTTGCTGCGCAGCGTAACCCTAAACACGCGGGCGGCGTGATTGATTTAGCACGCCACTATCAGGGCATTGATACCCGCTGGACGCACCGTGGTGAGCTGGGCGTACCGGTGACCTTTACCGGTGGTCTGAACTACGAAAACATGAGTGAGGAGCGCAAGGGTTACGAAAACTTTGTGATGGATGGCACCACGCCGGTGTACGGCGAAAAAGGCAATCTGCGCCGTAACGAACGCAACCTGATGTGGAACGTCGATCCATATCTGCAAACCGCCTGGCAACTGACCGATAAGCTGTCGCTGGATGCGGGCGTGCGTTACAGCTCCGTCTGGTTTGATTCCAACGATCATTACATTACGGCGCGAAATGGTGATGACAGTGGCGAAGCCAGTTATCACAAATGGCTGCCTGCCGCGTCGCTGAAATATGCCATGACCGAGGCGTGGAATGTGTATGCCGCCGCCGGTCGTGGTTTTGAAACGCCTACCATTAATGAGCTTTCCTACCGTGCGGATGGCAAAACCGGTCTCAACTTCGCGCTGAAACCGTCGACTAACGACACCGTGGAGATCGGCAGCAAAACGCGTATCGGTAATGGTCTGCTGACGGCCGCGTTGTTCCGCACTGACACTGATAACGAGATCGTCACCGATACCAGCAGCGGTGGACGTACCACCTATAAAAACGCCGGAAAAACCCGTCGTCAGGGCGCGGAATTATCCCTCGATCAGCAATTCGCCGGTAACTGGCGGGCAAAACTGGCGTGGACGTATCTTGATGCCACCTATCGCAGTGAGGTATGCGACGGTGGCTGTAATGGCAATCGCATTCCGGGTATCGCGCGCAATATGGGCTTTGCCTCGCTGGGCTGGCTCCCGGACCAGGGCTGGTATGCGGGCGCCGATGTGCGCTATATGAGCGATATTATGGCCAATGATGAAAACAGCGCCAAAGCGCCCTCGTATACCGTCACCGGGCTGAATACCGGGTATAAATTCAGCTACGGCAACTGGATGATGGACGTGTTTGGCCGGGTCGATAACCTGTTTGATCGCCACTATGTTGGTTCGGTTATCGTTAACGAAGGCAATAACCGTTACTACGAACCGGCACCGGGGCGTAATTACGGCGTCGGCTTATCGGTCGCGTATCAGTTTGAATAATATGAAAGCCCCTGATGACAGGGGCTTTTTTTATAGCGATAACGACTAGGCGTGAGACAACAACGGGAACATCACCTGATGGTCGCGAAACACATTCTCTTTCGCGCTGAACAGAAACAGCGTGTCCTCATCGTCAATCAGCGTACATTCGCATTCGCGGGTTTCTTTGGGCGTAAAACCTAGCACCACACGCTGGGTTTGCTGATTCGCTAATGCATTAACAATTTGCGTTAAAGACGAGCCCGATTCGGCAAAAATATCGAAACACAGCAGCGTGCCTCTGTTTTGCGTGGCAATGGCGATAGCCTGATGTTTTTCTGAAAAATAGACGCACGCTTTTAAATACGACGCACAGTAAAACATCAACAACCCCACATTGTTATTCATTGGCAGCGCCGAAAAGGGGTTGGATTTCGCGTAATAGCGCAGCAACTGCTGCCTGTCGGCGTCGTCGTCCATATCCAGCCGACGAAAGTCACTCGCCACCGGCGTGGCACGCAGGGTGTATTGATATTCCCGCGCTTTCTCAAAGCCAAATTTCGGATAGAAATCCCGCACGCTGGCGTTTGCGTATAAATAGATCGCATCGGCCCGGTATTGCCAGTCATAGATAATTTCCGTCAGCAGGTAACGGGCAAGTCCGTTATGGCGATAGCGCTTATCGGTCATTACCGTGCCTATCTGGATATAGCGTTTTTCGGCGCCCATCCAGCGTGTATCGATAACGTTAACCGAGGCATTCGCAATCACCTGGTTTTCATCGACCAACGCGTAGGGAATGTAGTTTTCCGTCCAGAATCCGGCCTGATACCATGCCTCGAAGGATAAATCGAAGGTATCGACGGCTAAATCAATAAAGCTTTGGCGCAATATGTCGTGCTGTTTGAGTTGTTTTACCAGAGGGTATTTCATGCCGCCATTTCCCATAAAAAAGCCCGGTCGCATCGCGCTTCCGGGCTGTTACTGATGCGCGTATCAAAGGTTAAAACGTGGTCCAGCCCTCATCGCTCGTGGCGGTTTCACGCGGTTCGACGTTCTGCTTCACAGCCGGTTTGGCTGTCGGTTTGCCTGTTTTGGGGACCGGTTTTGCGCCATTCTGTTCAAGACGGAACGTGGCGACCAGCTCTTCCAGCAAACGCGCCTGTTCTTCCAGCGAACCCGCCGCCGATGAGGATTCGCTCACCAGCGAGGCGTTCTGCTGCGTGGTGCTATCCAGCTCACCCACCGCACGCGCGATTTGCTCAATGCCACGGCTCTGCTCTTCGGAAGCAGACGAGATTTCGCCCATGATATCGTTAACACGGGTGACAGACTGCACCACCTGATCCATGGTTTCACCAGCTTTTGCCACCAGTTCGCTACCCACATTAATGCGCGAAACGGATTCGCTAATCAGCTGTTCGATATCTTTTGCCGCCTGCGAGCTGCGTTGCGACAGGCTGCGCACTTCACTGGCGACGACCGCAAAGCCACGCCCCTGTTCACCGGCGCGTGCCGCTTCGACGGCAGCGTTCAGTGCCAGAATGTTGGTCTGGAAGGCGATGCTGTTAATCACAGCAGTAATATCGGCAATTTTGTTCGAACTGTTATGAATATCGCCCATGGTATTCACCACTTCGCGCATCACCGTTCCACCTTCGCTGGCGGTTTTCGACGCCTGAGCGGCCAGGCTGCTGGCATTGCGGGCGTTATCGGCGTTGTTTTTCACCGTGGCGGTCAACTCTTCCATGCTGGCCGCGGTTTCAACTACCGCTGCGGCCTGTTGCTCGGTACGGGAAGAGAGATCGGTATTGCCTTCGGCAATCTCCGTCGCTGCACGCGAAACCTGGCTCACGCTGTTGCGCACTTCGAAAATCATGTCGCGCAGCGTATCGTTCATCCGCCCCATTGCACCGGTTAATTGCCCCAGTTCATCCGTGCTCTGCGCACGAATTTGTGAACTGAGATCGCCACTGGCGATACGTTCTGCCAGCGCCAGGTTGCGATCGATAGGACGCGTAATCTGGCGAATAACCCACCAGGAGACAATTACGCCCAGCAGGATAGCGATTACGCCAATAATCGACGCAATGGTGCTTGAGGTGTACGCCAGTTCATCGTTGTGCGCTTTCACCAGCGCAATGATCTGTTTGAGCGAGGCGCTGCTCTCGTCCCCGCCCACTTTCACTTTATCTTCTGCTGCTTTTAATGCCTGGAAAGCGGTGAGGTAGTTGAGGCTCAAATCGCGGTATTTCACCGTGTCATCCCACAGGGATTGCAGCGGTGATTGCAGCTCTCCCGGTAACTGGCTCACCAGCGCCTGAACGCTCTTTTGCGTTGTGCCAAAACGGGCATCCAGCGCCTCTTTCGCCTCTTTACCCGGGCTGTAACGAACCACCAGCACGGCGTCGCGCACCGTGCTGATCGCAAACAACTGCTCATAAATTTGCGCCATCAGTGCAGGGTCGGCCACCGGTGTGCGCACCAGTGTGGTATAGCGCGCAGAGAGATCCTGTGCGGCCAGTTTGTCGAGCGCGTCGCGCACGCTTTTAATGTCACCGGTGGCTTTTTGCATCTCACCAATCGCGCCCTGGAATTGTTCCAGATGGCTGGCGACATCGCTGATAATTTGTTTCTCGTTTGCAGACCAGGACATGTTGTCGGCGCTGGCGGTCAGCTCGGAAGCGTGACGCACATAGTTGGACATCACCTGCCCTGATTTATCATCGCCATAGAAGTATTTCAGACGGTTAATTTTGGCCTGAAATACTTCAATGTTGATGTTGTACATAAGGTTGGTTTTTTCGTAGACGTCGCGTATTTCTTTAAAGCGCAATACGCTCAGGACGGTGGCAATAGCAACCAGAAAGAGAACTAACCCAAAACCGACTGACAGCTTTCTACTAATTTTTATGTTGCTTAACCGCTGGCTAAATGACATTCCGGACTCCTTGCTAAACCCCAATGTTAGCGCCCAACAACTGCACGCACACATCGTTATCGGCAAAGAAACCAGGGATTTCAGGTGTAAGCTGGTCTTATCAGTGAAAAACGTGATATTGATGCGCCCCATTCGCAAATTTTGCCGGGGAGCATCAATATAGGAAGAGAAAGGATTATGTCGTTGAATTATAACTCAGCGATAGAATTGTTTGTGAACGATGTTTGCGCCCTCATCAATCGCACGCCATAACGCGCGTTCGCTAGCGAAAGCGTCTCCCTCTTCTAACGCCGCCAACAAATCACTGTAATTTTCGACGCGCGTCAGATCCTCAGAATGTGGATAAAGATAATTGTAACAAGGCCCAATACGAACCCATAACTGCTCAATCAAAGCCGTTAACGTCGGCATCCCGGCGTGGCTGTAAACACTAAAGCGAAACACGCGGTTAGCCTGCAGGCCCTGCTCGGTGTTACCGCTTTTCATTGCCTCATGAAAATTCGCCGCCAGGATACGCAACTCGCGAATTTTCTCCTTTGTCATATGCTGGCTGGCAGCGCGTGCCGCCATACCCTCAAGATTTTTACGAATCTGGTTAATTTCGTTATAGCGATCAAGGCTGACTTCCGGAACCAGAAAAGCCTGCGCCGGAGTGGCATGCAGCGCGCCTGCGGAGACCAACCGCAGTAACGCTTCCCGCACCGGTGTAATACTGGTGCCTAATTGATCGGCTATTTCCTTTGTGATGAGCCGCGCGCCCGGTTTAAGCGCGCCAATAATAAGCGCACTTTTAAGACTCGCCTCAACTTGCATGGTGAGGCTGGTTCGCTGCGCTTTTTCCAAATCAAGCATGTTTGTATCCCGTATAATTTCTTATTTATTCTCAGCCTGGTAGCGTGTCCGTAATTTGTGTCAATGAATATATTATATACACATGCCTGGTATTGGATGGTCGCGTAAAAGTTAAAACAATTTGTATTTATTATGCACAACTACCAGGAACCGCCTTCACAAGGTCGTCAGTTCCTTATGCTTATCTAATTAAAGACGTTTCTCAAAAATTTGCACGATTTCTGATGGCGGTTTTTCACCGCCATCATTCTTTTAGCTGAGAGGCCCGATTTGCACTACGACTTTACCGAAATTTTTCCCTTCGAGCAGGCCGATAAAAGCATCTGGCGCATTTTCCAGCCCCTCGATCAATTGCTCACGGTAGTGAATTATTTCCTCGCGAATCCATTTTTCCATCTCCTGCTGGAATTCATGAATACGGTGACCGTAATCCTGGCCAATAATAAAACCTTGCAAACGAATTCGTTTTTTCAGCAATGTTGCCATTAATAACGGAATACGATCCGGACCGGCAGGAAGATCGGTGGCGTTATAGCCGCTGACTAACCCACAAAGTGGAATTCGCGCGGAGGTATTTAATAACGGCAGCACCGCATCAAATACTTTTCCGCCGACATTTTCAAAATAGATATCGATACCCTGCGGGCAGGCCGCAGCCAGTTGTTCGGCAAAATCCTCTGCGTGATGATCAATGCAGTGATCGAACCCCAGCACCTCAACCGCATGGCGGCATTTCTCGCTACCGCCGGCCACGCCCACCACGCGGCACCCCTTGATTTTGCCGATTTGCCCCACCGTGGCCCCGACCGGACCGGTTGCGGCAGCAACAACTAACGTTTCACCGGCTTTCGGCTGGCCGATATCCAGCAACCCCATATAAGCGGTAAACCCTGGCATACCAAGAATACCGAGCGACCACGACGGGTGCGGCGGATTGTCGCCCAGTTTCACCAGGCCTTCGCCGCCGGAAATGTCGTAATCCTGCCAGCCGCTGTAGCCCAGCACCCAGTCACCTTCCGCGAAATCCGGGTGTTGCGATTTAACCACGCGGCTCACGGTGCCGCCGCACATCACTTCACCTATTTTTACCGGCGGCGAATAGGACGGCGCATCGCTCATTCGCCCGCGCATGTAGGGATCTAACGAGAGGAAAACGGTGCGTAGCAACACCTGCCCTTCGCCCGGCGTGGCGATATCATCTTCTTCAAGGCGGAAATTATCGGCGACGGGCGCGCCATGCGGGCGGGAAGCCAGCACCCAGCGGCGGTTGCGGTGTGGATCTTGTTTCATTGTTCGCTCCTGTACGTGTCAGACTAACTATTGATACTAGTCCCTGACGGCCAGGAGCGCGTTTACATTACGAGCTGGAAGGATTTAGTCGCACCACCAGATAACGGCAAGGCGCGTGGCTTTCATTGATAAAGCGGCAATCATTCGGCGGGCCGAGTTCCAGACAATCGCCGGCGTGCATCTCATGGCGCGTGTCGCCTTCAACGAACACCAGTTCCCCCTCCTGCAACCAGATAAGCTGGCGCGCCAGCGCATAGGCGGAGGCAGGCATGGGAATATCGCTCCCGGCGGGCAACTCGATTTGCACCAGGTCAATAGGCAAATCACTGCGCGGCGAGACGTGACGGCGCAAGTAATGACTCTGCGGATCGCGCCAGACGGGCTGATCGGCGTGGCGCAGCAATTTACCTTCCTGCATTTCCGCGCGCGCAATCAGCGTTGACATACTGATACCAAACGCGCCGGAAAGCCGCGCCAGCAGCGCCGCCGTCGGGCTACTTTCGCCGCGTTCAATTTTGTGGATCATCGCCCGCGACACCCCGGCACGCTCCGCCAGTTCGCTCAGCGACCAGCCGCGTGATTCACGTTCAACGCGAATTCGTGCACTGATCCGTTGATTTATATTGTCTGAGATAGTATTCATAACGTAATACTATAGTGTACAAATTTGAGGTTCAACCATGAATATTCGTTACGCCGGGAAAGAAGATTGCGCGGCAATCGCCGTCATTTACAACCATGCAGTGGTCAATACCGCAGCAATCTGGAATGACCAGACGGTGGATGTCGAAAACCGTATCGCCTGGTATGAAGCGCGCGCCTCGCTGGGCTACCCGGTACTGGTTAGCGAAGAGAACGGCGTTATCACCGGTTATGCCTCGTTTGGTGACTGGCGCGCTTTTGATGGCTTTCGCCATACGGTTGAGCACTCGGTTTATGTCCACCCGGAACATCAAGGCAAAGGTATCGGCCTGGCGCTGATGGAGCGCTTAATTGAAGAAGCCAGACGCATCGGAAAACATGTGATGGTCGCGGGTATCGAAGCGCAAAATCACGGCTCGATTCATTTGCACAGCAAACTTGGGTTTGTGATCACCGGGCAAATGCCGCAGGTCGGCACGAAGTTTGGCCGCTGGCTGGATCTGACGTTTATGCAACTGCAACTCGATGATCGTACCGAACCGGACGCCATTTCATGAATCAGTCGCTCACCCTCACCTTTTTGATTGCCGCCGGTATTGGCCTGGTGGTGCAAAATACCTTAATGGTGCGCATTACCCAGTCGGCGTCGACCATTCTTATCGCCATGCTGCTGAATTCGCTGGTCGGCATTGTGCTGTTTGTCTCTATTTTGCTGATCAAACACGGTGTCGCCGGGTTTCAGGAGTTGTACGCCAGTGTGAAATGGTGGACGCTCATTCCCGGTTTGCTGGGGTCGTTTTTTGTCTTTGCCAGTATCAGCGGCTATCAGTATGTCGGTGCGGCAACCACCATTGCGGTGCTGGTCGCAAGCCAGCTTATCGGCGGGCTGGTGATGGATGTGGTAAGAAGCCAGGGCGTTGCGCTGAAAGCGCTGATTGGTCCGGTATGCGGCGCGGTGTTGCTGGTAATTGGCGCCTGGCTGGTAGCCAGACGCCAGTTTTAATTACAGGATCTCGCCACCTTTGGTGAGCTGCTCGCGTCGCGCTTCCATATCTTCTTTGTGCTGCCGACCATGGTGCGCAATCGCCTGACGCAGGCGCTGTTGCTGGGTGTAGCGTTCGTCCCGGCTCAGCGCCGCATCATCGCTAAGCTCAACCAGTAGCTCATTCATGCCGATGATAGCGCCCTGTTCGATAGCCGCATCAACGCGGGCGATAACCTCATCCAGGTGTGACATAGCCTCTCCTTTAATTCAGCTTCGCTTTAGAAAAATCACTGCCCATCAGGCTAACGGTATAACCGCTGACGTTACTGCGGGTGGCGTAAAACGTTTTACCGTTCGCCAGCGCGATCCACGGTGCCTGCTGGTAGAAAATCTCCTGCGCCTGGCTGTAAAGTTTGGCGCGCTCGGCAGGAGCGGCAGTGACTTTGGCTTTCTGCACCAGTGCATCATAACTCTTATCGCACCAGCGGGCGGCGTTGGAGCCAGTTTTGATGCTGTTGCAACCGAGCAGCACATCGGCAAAGTTATCCGGGTCGCCGTTATCCGACATCCAGCCGAACAGTGCGGTATCGTGTTCGCCTTTGCGCATACCGGCCAGATATTCACCCCATTCATAGGAGACAATCTTCGCCTTGACGCCGACTTTCGCCCAGTCCGCCTGGATCATTTCGGCAATGCGGCGTGAGTTCGGGTTATAGGGACGCTGCACCGGCATCGACCACAGCGTCGC
Source organism: Kosakonia pseudosacchari (assembly GCF_900184035.1). Taxonomy (GTDB): domain Bacteria; phylum Pseudomonadota; class Gammaproteobacteria; order Enterobacterales; family Enterobacteriaceae; genus Kosakonia; species Kosakonia pseudosacchari. The sequence continues at coordinate 218,722 of NZ_FXWP01000009.1, read as the reverse complement.
TTCAAAGCCCTTTTCCAGCCCGGCCTGCTTGAGCAGTGCTTTGGCTTTTTCAGGATCGTAGCTGTAATCCTTCAGATCTTTATTAAACCCGAGCATGTTCGGTGGCAGCGGTGATTTTGCCACCGTACCGGAACCGAGGAACACCGCATTGACAATGGCTTGTTTGTCAGTCGCATAGTTCAGCGCCTGACGCACCAGCACGTTATCAAACGGCTTTTTCTCGGTGTTAAACGCGAGGTAGCCAACATTCAGCGCATCAATGGTATGCAGCGTTAAGTCTTTATTGTTTTTGATCTGTTCGAACTGCACCGGCGCGGGCGCGGGAATAATCTGGCACTCATTGGTTTGCAGCTTCGCCAGACGAGTTTGCACATCCGGGGTAATAGAGAAGATCAGATGTTTAGTCGGCACTTCGCCATCCCAATAATTGGGGTTGGCAATATAACGGATCTGCGCGTCGGTTTTGTATTGTTGCAAGGCGTACGGACCGGTGCCGATTGGCCAGTTATCGACGTTCTCCGGCGTGCCTTTTTTCAGCATCGCATCCGCGTATTCCGCAGAGAGAATGGACGCGAAATCCATCCCCCAGTCGGCAAGAAATGCGGCATTCGGCTCGTTCAGTACAAACTGAACATGGTTATCATCGATTTTTTTCACTTCTTTGATCAGCTTATCAAGGCCGACATCGGTGAAGTATTCGTAATTACCTTGCGAAACATTATGATAAGGATGTTTCGGATCCATCTGGCGCATCACAGAGAAGACGACGTCATCGGCGTTAAAGTCGCGCGTCGGTTTGAAATACTTATTGCTGTTGAATTTCACGCCCTGGCGCAGCGTAAAAGTCCAGGTTTTACCGTCGTCAGAGACTTTCCAGTCGGTCGCCAGCGAAGGGATTGGCGTATTTTTCACCGGATCAAAGGTGACCAGGCGGTTATAAAGCACCTGCGAGCTGGCAACAAATGTCGGCCCGGAGCTGGCAATTTGCGGGTTAAAGGATTCCGGTGACGCTTCGGAGCAGTAAATAATTGTATCGTTGGACGCCGCCCATGCGGCACTTGCCGGTAACAGTGTGCTCAGCGCAAGGGCGAGCAGCGTTTTTCCCGTGGACATTATCAGGAGCCTTCTTTTTTTATATGGAGCATTAATCTCAGCACAGCAGATGAGATGTGGCAAATAATGATTCCGCATCAGGTTATGCTAAAGCATTTGTTTTTGCTGAAATATCCACCATTATTAATAAATAAATTTGTGTTAAATACATTTCGTGCCGTCAAGCGGGTTCGACGCGCTCAATGCGTCGAGAATTCAATGGTTTTGCGCTTTCTTCTGCCTTTTACTGGTAAGAAGTTTGCGTATAGTAGACGCGTGAAGAAGTCTATGGGATGAAAACGTGGCAAAAACTCTCTTGCGTAGCGGCGATTTGGATGATTTCCAGGCCGTTGGCGGCGGCGGTCAGGCCGTATTCGATTCGGCATTGCAAATTCGTGAAGCACTGCGTCTGCGAAAGCAGCAGGCGCTGGTAGATTGCCTGGCAATACCCCAGGTCAATGATGAAGGCGATCGGGTCGACTGGTATTCACCCATCGATGGCCGCGCCCTGGCCTGGAAAGCGGCGGATCCAGAGGCGCGCGCCCGCGCGCTGCGTTACCTTGAGAGCACGCTGGACAGCGCCGCCGCGCTGAGCCGCAAATGCCTGCAATCACCGAAAACCGCGCAGCAACTGTTTGGCTCGCTGCTGGAAAAAGCGCTGCAATTCCCTGGCGAAAACCATGTCTTCCTCGTTGATGGCAAACCGGTCATCACCTTCTGGGGCTTTGTGAATCTCAATGAAAGCGCCCGCGAAAATGTGCTTGAGTGTTTACAGGAACCGGAGCCAGAAATCCCTGAAATTGTTATCGAACCGGAGCCAGAGCCGGAAGAAGAGCCTGCTGTCGAGGTCACATTCAGCCAGGCGGATGCGCCGCTGTTAACGCCGCAAGCGGAAATCAAACCGCAACCTGTGGCTGCCCCGCCCGTGCAGGAAGCCGCGCCGGTGGTTGCACCGGAACCCGCTCCTCAGCCGGATCCTGTGCCAGAGGTGAAAAAAAACCGCCGCTACGGTCTGTGGGCATTGCCCGTTGCTGCGGCTGTCGCGGCTGCCATTGCCGTGCCGCTGGTGCTCAATCAGCAACAACAAGCACCTGCGCCAGCCCCGGTCGTCGCAAAAGCCGAACCGGTCGCTATTGCGCCGCCGCTGATGCAAGCCGAGCCGCTGCCTGAGCTGGCGGTGAATCTGCCGCTGCATCAGGCTGAAATTGTGGCGCCTGCCGCCAAAGCACCGGAAGTCAAACCGGAAGAGAAAGGACCGGTTGTTATCGCCGCCATCCCGAAAGATGTGCTGGTGATGGATGCGTTAGAAGTCAAAATTGGCTCCACCAAATTCCTTAACGGTAACTGGCGAGTGGCGATGGATGTGAAAGATCCGGTCACCGGCAAAGCCCCTGCCGTGCGCTACCAGATCCAGAACAACAAAGGGACGGCGCGTATTGTGATGGGTAAAAATGTAACCTGCCGCGCCGATCTGTTCTCCGGCCTGCATGAAACCGGTGAACTGCTGATTAAGAGCCGCAGCAACGCCCGTTGCAGCGACGGGACGCGTTACCCGATGCCGGACATTTCCTGTAAAGCAAGCAGCAACGACGTCGCGGAATGCAGCGCGCGTTTTGACGCCCACACCACCGTTCCGGTGACGTTCAGAAAAACAGGTGACTGAGTTTATGCTGGTTAATCTTTGCGACTACAAACAGAGCGTGACGCTGATTGCCAATAGCGGCGTGCAGTTTCTTGATTTCGGCCTGACACCGCAGGATTCCGCCAACAGCGGTCGATTTGTGCGGAAAACCGCCAACGGCCCGCTGCTGCGTCTTGATTTCGATCTGGTCAACGAACGTTATACGCTGCCAAACCGCGATGGCGGTCAGCCGGAAGTGGTGAAACCTGAAAGCACCCATTCGCTGCAATATTCGTTATCGATCCTCGATGGCGTCTGGCTGCCGATCCCTTTTCTGCGCTTTAACCCGCCCCGCACCTTCGTTGAAGGCCCGGATAACTGGGCGCGCGTGCAAATCCGCAAGCTCAGCGAACCGGACAGCGCCGGAAATACACACCGCGTGGCGCTGGCGCTCGACAGCCAGATTAACGGCAATTCGCCGGCGTCACTCGCTCCGCAGGAAAACGATATTCTCAATGGCACGCGGTTCTCGCTGGCCTGGCGCGATGACGAAGTGGCGGATTTCCTCGATCAAACCTGGGTTGATGGCTGGCTGCGCGAAGCGTTTTTGCAATTTATTACCCAACATGAAACCCGCAGCGAGCGCGAAATTAACCAGGCCTTGCGCGGTTTTGAATACCAGGCGCACTGGCTGAATCTGATGAGCCTGCTCGGTATGCAGTTGCAGGTGCCGGAAGTCAAAATCGTCACGCATACGTTAAGTACTCCGGCGATCCCGGTCGATCTGATTCTGGATGTCGGCAACACCCACACCTGCGGCGTGATCATTGAAGATCACGGTGATGCCAACGATGGGTTGCGCCAGACAGCGGAATTACAGGTGCGTTCGCTCAGTGAGCCGCAGTTCCTGAATGAGCCGCTGTTTACCAGCCGTCTTGAGTTTTCTGAAGCGCGCTTTGGCAAACAGCACTTCTCTGTTGAGAGTGGTCGCGAAGACGCCTTTATTTGGCCATCGATCGTCCGCGTGGGTGACGAAGCCCGCAAACTGGCAACGCAGCGTCTCGGCACCGAAGGCAATAGCGGCATTTCGAGCCCGCGCCGCTATCTGTGGGACGAAACGCCGGTCTTGCAGGACTGGCGCTTTAGCCAGATGAACAGCAAAACCCAGCGCGAACCGCTGGCAACCGCCTTCCCGCTGATGAACCTGATGAATGACGAAGGCCAGCCGCTGTATAGCCTGCCGCTGGATGAGCGTTTACCAGTCTTCTCCCCGCAGTACAGCCGCAGTACGCTGATGACCCATATGCTGTGCGAATTGCTGTCGCAGGCGCTCGGGCAGATCAACAGTGTCGCCACACGTCTGCGCCTGGGCTTTCCGGCGTCTCCGCGCCAGCTACGTACCATTATTCTTACCCTGCCCTCGGCAATGCCGAAGCAGGAGCGTGAAATCTTCCGTCGCCGCATGTTTGAGGCCATCGCGCTGGTATGGAAAGCGATGGGCTGGCATCCGCAGGATGAAGACTTTGCTAACCGCAAGCAGCAGGAAAAAAGCGTGGTGCCCGTGCCCCACATTCAGATGGAGTGGGACGAAGCCAGTTGTGGTCAACTGGTGTGGCTGTACAACGAAGCGATCTCCCGTTTTGCCGGGCAAACCGAAACGTTTTTCGCCTCGCTTGCCCGCCCGGATCGCGAAGAAGCACCGGGCGCGGTAAAAGGTCGTTCGCTGCGCGTGGCCTCCGTTGACATCGGCGGCGGCACCACAGACATGGCGATCACCCATTATCAACTGGACGATGGCACCGGCAGCAACGTCAAAATCACCCCGCAGCTGCTGTTCCGCGAAGGGTTTAAAGTCGCCGGGGATGACGTGTTGCTGGATGTGATCCAGCGCTGTGTGCTGCCGGCGTTGCAAACACAGATGCAAAAAGCCGGCATCACCGATGCCGCCGCGATCATGGCAACACTGTTTGGTGATTCCGGGCGTATTGATACTCAGGCCGTGCTGCGTCAGCAGACGACGCTGCAACTGTTTATGCCGATTGGTCACGCCATTCTTGCCGCGTGGGAAGAGAGCGACATTAACGATCCGCTCGCCGGGTTGCATGCCACCTTCGGCGAACTGCTCACGCAACTGCCGACGCGCAATGTCATGAACTACCTGAAGCAGGCGATCGATCATGCGCTGCCGTCCGGTTCGGCAGAGTTCGATGTGCTGGCTGTCCCGTTGCAGGTTAATTTCCGTGAGTTGCAGGATGCGATGCTGGCCGGGCAATTCACCCTGACCGCCCCGCTGCATGCGGTTTGCGAAGCCATCAGCCACTACTGCTGCGATGTGCTGCTGATTACCGGCCGTCCGGGCTGCTTACCCGGCGTGCAGGCGCTGATTCGCCACCTGCAACCTGTGCCGGTTAACCGCATGATCTGGCTTGATAAATACCGCGTACACGAGTGGTATCCGTTCAGCCAGCAGGGTAAGATCGGCAACCCGAAATCCACAGCCGCCGTGGGCGCGATGCTGTGCAGCCTGGCGCTCGATTTGCGTCTGCCGCGTTTTAACTTTAAAGCGGCGGATATCGGTGCCTATTCCACCGTGCGCTACCTCGGTGTGCTGGATAACGTCGTCAATACCTTGCGCGATGAGAATATCTGGTATCACGATATCGATCTTGATAAACCCGGTGCGAAACTGGATGCGCGTTTACACTTCCCGCTGCGCGGTAATGTTACGCTCGGTTTCCGCCAGCTCGCGAACGCCCGCTGGCCTGCTACGCCGCTCTACACGTTGAGTATCAACTCGCAGGAACTGGCGAAAACCATCGCGGGCGACGGCGTGTTGAATGTCCGTTTGCAGTTCAGCGGCGGCAATAAACAGCACGGGCCGGAATCGTTCACTTTAAGTGAAGCCTGGCTCCAGGATGGTACGCCGGTCGCCGCAGACGCGTTAACTTTTAAACTGAATACGCTGGCCGATCGCCGCCATAGCGGCAGCCATTACTGGATCGACAGCGGGAGTGTGTATCTGAAATGAGTGCGAGCGTAAAAACCACCCAGGCACTGGCGACATGGATCAACGAAAACCGCCAGCACGCACCTTTACTGGATGATGATGCCGACGCGCTGCTGTCGCGTCTGACGACTGCCGCCGCCGAGGAAAGCGCGCTGCGTGATGCGGTTGACGCGCCCTGCACCGTTGGGTTGTATGGTCATTCACAAGCGGCCAAAGCGCATCTGCTGACCGCCCTGTGCGGCAGCGGCAACGGGCGGCTTAATGTGCGTCCCGGCGAAAAAACACTGGATTACTTCACCCATATCAATCCCGGCCATGCCCTGACCAGCATGGCGCTGCGCTTTAGCCAGCATCTCGCGCCGATGGATGAAGGGTTCCCGCTATGCCTGCGCATTATCAGCGAAGCCGAACTGGTACAAATTTTTATTGCGCATGCCATACAGCAGCCGGAATTACGCGCCGTTGATAAATCGGTGATCGAAGATCGCGTCGCGAAATGGCGCTCACTGCGCCAGCCGAATGCGGTGCCGGGGATCACGGTGGAAGATATCGGCGCGATTGCCCGTTTCTGGCGCGCGGCGGTGCCGTCGTCGCAGCAGCAGATGGACGATGCGCTGTGGTATCAGTTTGCTTGCCTGTTACCTTCCCTGGATCTCAGCGCCCGCGCCAGCGCCTGGTCGCTGTTATGGGGCGAGCAGCAGGAACTCACGCAGCAGTGGTTGTCACTGGCGCACACCCTACACCAGACCGGTAACGCGCAGGAACTGGCGGCACCGCTCAGTATTCTGGTGGATACCTTTGCCCTGCCAACCGACGGTTTTTTAACGCCATCAGAACCCGGTAGCGGTGAGATCCATGACGAAGTGGTGGTGCATCCGTGGTCAAACGAGCAGTTGCACAACGCGGTGAGCATTCCGCTGGCCACCCTTGCATTAATTACCCGCGAGCTGGTGTTGCCAGTGGAAAACGCAGTGTTAACGGGCGTTGATATTCTCGACATTCCGGCTCCGGGCCCACAAGATGGCCAGCCCTTGTGGCGCAGCAAATGCCGCTGGTTGCTGGAAAGCTACCGCCAGCGTCTGCAACCGGATGTATTGATGATCTGTAATGCGACGCTGGAGCGTTCAGCCACTGCAGCCACCGCGCGCGCCTTATTAAACTGGGTTAAAGAGACCCAATCCGGTCAGGAAACGGCGCTACCGGGGCTGGTGTGGGCGATTACACCGCAGGATGCGCGCTTTACGCTGGCGCAAAATCTTGACGAAGCCGTACAGCAGCTCATTGGCAAGCCGGGTCAGCACTGGGGCACGTTGCAGGCGCTGGATGCCAGCAGTCTGCAGCGTCTGTTGGAGTGGCTGGTGCAGGCGACGGCGCCTGGCCTGCGTCAGCAACGTTTGAAAGCGCTGACGGAGCGCCATCAGCGCGCCCTTCGCGATCTGCTGCAACCCTGGCTTGCCACCGCCGTGAAAGACGCGGCGGCGCAACGCGCGAGCGCGGAGTCCGTGGTGCGTGAACTGCAAGGCCAGGCTTCACGCCACGGTGAATTGCTGGAAGGTTTACAGCCGGATATGCAGCAGTTCGATACGCTATGGAAAGTTCAGCAGCCACGCGAAGAGAAAGTCAGCGGCTTGTTTAATGAATCTATCGATCTGTTTGCTGAATCCGCAGAAAGCAGCGAGCCGCAGGCGGTGTCGAAAGATATCGGACAGCAGGCGCATGCCTTGTGGGTCAACCATGTACGCCAGTGGAGCCGCAACGATGATAACGCCGCGCGTTTGGGGCTCAGCCCTGCCGCGCTGCGCCAGATGGCGGAAATAGTGATTGTCAGCAGCTACCGGCTGAATCTACCCGATCAGTTGCAAAAAATTATGCAACGCGATACCGCCTGCGCCGCGCAACTGTACGCCGCGATTGGTAACTTTGTCGCCTGGCTGGGTTATGCGGAGATAGCACAGGCAGATCGCCCGGAAAGCCGTGTAAACAAAGGCAGTACCATTTTTTCCAGCGGTACGGATGGCGCCACCCAGGCGCGTTTAACCCGTCTGAGCGAGCAGCCGGTACACGCCGCCACCCGCTATGTTTATGACTGGCTGGTCGCGTTATACCACCGGGCTATCGAAAACATTGGTTACAGCCACCCGCTGGATATCAGCCCTGCGGCACGCAAGAAACTCAAATCCCTGCTGCCCTGAAAATCACCCGGCCATGCAAATGTGCCGGGTTTCTTTTTACTCATGTTCCGCAATAAATGCCGCTAGCGTCTGCGCCAGCAAGGCTGGCTGTTCTTCAGACATGGAATGACCGGCACGCGGAATGATGCGCAACTCAATCCCTTGTTGTAGCACACTGTCGGCATCTTTATCCGGCAACGACAGCTCGCCAAAAATCAGCGTTTTGGGGCGCGGGAACCGGGCAAATAACGCCATCCACGACGGCTCAATACCATCGATCAGGCTTTTCGCGCCGCGCCACACCGCCCAGGGTGCGCTGCTTTGCAGGCTTCCGGCCCAGGCGGTTTTTTCCTGCGCCAGCATTGCCGCGTAGCCGCAGGTGACAAAATCGGCCTCATCCTGGGCCGCGATAACGCGGCTAAATGTCCCGCCACCGGCGAAAAAATTAGGTTCAGATACCGCCAGCGCGTTGACACGCTGCGGGATACGCGAAGCGACTTCAATCGCGATACTGCCGCCCATACTGTGGCCGTATAACCAGAAGGCATTGAGCCCAAGATGATCCAGCAGTTCAATCACCACTTGCGCTTGATCGCTGGTGCGATAAGAGAAGCTCGCCGGGCGTTCACTGTAACCGTAGCCCGGCAAATCGATAAGGATGGCGCGCCTGCCGGCAAATGCCGGATCGGCGACAATGCGTGGATATTCGTACGAAGATGCGCAGCCCAGGCCGTGAATAAAAACGACCGGGTCGCCTTTGCCTGGCAACGCATGCCAGCGCACCTGCCCCTGCGCATGGAGTGAATAGAGACTGTTCATAACTGCCCTCTCTGCCATAACACTGTTTTTATATACAGTATCACAGCATGATGGCAAGGACACGATTAAAAGAGAGAAAAAAGTAACGCGACGGGAAAACTGATAGGCCAGGTCGCGCCGACTAATAACGCGCTCAGCAGGCGGATTTTGCGGCTATCTTTGGCAAGAAACCAGGTTGCCACGGCGCATAACACCGCCATGACAACATAGAAAATAAGCAGTTTGGTGTACAGTTCCAACGTCTGTCTCCTGTCCTTAGGTAAAACATCCGCCTAACATGTTGCACTAATTTTCAAGGCGTTATCGCTTTCGCCGTCACGCTTTGCTGGCAAAATTTAGAATATGGAAAATAACAGCGCAACCGGGAAGCTCATCGGCCATGTCGATCCCACTAAAAAGGCGCTCAGCAGACGAATGCGTTTACGATCGTGAGAAAGAAACCAGGTAATCAGCGCGCAAATCAGCGCCATCACAAAGTAGAAAACCAACATTTTTTGGTATAACGACATAACAAACATTAACCCAGAAATAACAAAACGAACGCAATATGCTCTTTTTATTGATATATATCAAGTCGAATAGGGATTACTACGAAAGGCGTAGCCGCCAGCTTTGATTTAACCGGCTGATAGACCTAAAAAAACCGCAACTGCTTTCTTTTTTCTGCGGTCGGGTTGTTTCTTACCGATGTGTTTCACGCCACTGCGCAATATCCTCTTTTGTGACGTCTTCTGCGTAGCAAAGGGGCGAATAACCCCCCGCGCGACTCCACGCACTGCGTTTCCCACACGCACTGCCGTTCCTGGCATGATTGTAGGGGCAGGCACACGGGCCGGGGTAATTAGCAATAGATTCAGCAATGATCGCTTGTTTCACCTGTGCATCCGACAGGCGCTGCGTTTTGGCATAACTTTCAGATGTTGTGTATAAACCTGTGGCGGCGAGCGCAGCCCACAACAGCAATATATTTTTCATGCTTATTTTCCGACAAATCCAGGTCAGGTTGGTCATTATTTTGTGGCGGGTTAAAAATGATTAAACACAAACTCCGCGCGTAATGAAACGATATATCCATTAATTTAATTTAAGGATTAACTGATATGTTATTGCTGCCGATAATCACGTCGGGAAGTTTGGCGAGCCGGGATTATCTCTGATATTGTCTACCGGCAAGGCAGACATCAGAGGAAACAAGGTAAGGTTATGCAGAAATATGACGATCTGTGGCAAGCCATAGAAGTTCGGGTGCGTGAAAACAATGACATAACGCACGTCGATATGACCACTGATACCGCCCGGGGCAATGCGGCCCGGCAGCGCATCGCGCAGATATTCGTCCTTGAAGTGTTGCTCTCTCGCCACCGGGAAAAGTACGCCAGCAGTTTCGTTCCACTTGCCGGTGAAGAGGCGCTTTATCATTTAATATTCAAACGCACCGGCTGGAAACCCTTTGAAGTAAAACAACTCTCGTTTATTGATGCCATGTTCGTGCTGGCGGAGTTATTCCGCGAGGAAACGCTGCCAGCGGAAGTGCGCGCCGTTCTGCGTTCGCAGGGCGTAAAAGATGAGCCCTTCTCGACATATGATTTTTCAGAGAAAGATTGGGCACCGCGCGAAAATGAGGTGTTCCTGAAAAGGTAAGCTTGCAAATTAATTGCATTGTTAAATAAATAAGGGCTCAGATGAGCCCTTATTTTTTAATTCAGCATGGAGAGTGCTGTTTCATTACCCGAGAGACTTTCAACGCGGGCAAAATAAAACTCTTCCCCTTCGCAATAGTAGGTTTCGATTGGCATCCGGGCGCTTGCCGCCCCGCCATCGAGCCCCGTTATCGCCCATTGTACGGAGGTTTCGCCATCTTCAACGGTCAAAAATTCAGACGCGCCCCCTGGTACGAGCACGACTACGATTTTACTCATTACTCTATTTTCCTTGCCTGATTTTTTTAAAAGCCAGACATTCTCACCCACGGCAATGACTGCCATTTTTCGCGTTGATGACATTCATATGACAACCAATAGGGCAATGTCTGTGTGCGGTCTTATTTAAATGTTTTTATTTCGCCACTCCGCTGATGGCTGGCTATTATTAAACCAGTTTTTCATTAATAACAACACACTTAATTTGCTATGCGATTTACCTCATGTTTCATAAGGAAATAAATGCGATAAACGCCGTCCGTGGCGTTTATTAGTGGATTAATGTTTGATCATCACATGACGTACGACGGTGTAATCTTCCAGGCCGTAGAGCGACATATCTTTGCCGTAGCCTGAGAGTTTCTGTCCGCCGTGCGGCATTTCGCTCACCAACATAAAATGCGTATTTACCCAGGTGCAGCCATATTGCAGACGCGCACTCAGGCGATGCGCGCGCCCCACATCTTTGGTCCACACCGATGACGCCAGCCCATATTGCGAATCATTGGCCCAGCCCAGCACCTGCTCCTCATCATCAAACACCGTGACGCTCACCACCGGGCCAAACACTTCCCGCTGTACAATGGCATCCTCCTGTTTTGCCCCTGCCAGCAGCGTTGGCGGATAATAATAGCCAGCGCCTTCATGTCTTTTACCGCCGGTCACCACGCGAATATGGCTGAGCGCTTTGGCCTCATCGACCGCCTTGCTAACTCGCGCCAGATGCGCTGCGGAACTGAGCGGCCCAAGTTCGGTGGATTCATCGTCCGGCGCACCCATTTTCAGGCTGGCCACCGCCGCACCCAGTTTTTCCACCAGCGCGTCATAAATGTCTTTTTGCGCGTAGATACGACATGCGGCGGTGCAATCCTGCCCGGCATTGTAAAAACCGAAAGTGCGCACCCCTTCCACCACCGCATCGAGATCCGCATCATCAAACACGATCACCGGCGCTTTTCCGCCGAGTTCCATGTGGGTGCGCTTAATCGACGAGGCGGTATGGCCAATAATGTGTTCACCTGTAGCAATCGAGCCTGTCAGGGAAACCATGCGCACTTTTTCATGACCAGTCAGCGGATCGCCGACGGTGCTGCCGCGCCCGAACAACACATTCAGCACACCTGCCGGGAAGATATCTTTCGCCAGTTCCGCCAGTTTTAACGCGGTGAGAGGCGTAATTTCCGACGGCTTGATCACCACACAGTTGCCCGCCGCCAGCGCCGGGCCGAGCTTCCAGGCCGCCATCATCAGCGGGTAGTTCCATGGCGCAATAGAGGCAACGACGCCCAGCGGATCGCGGCGGATCATTGAAGTATGCCCTTCCAGGTATTCACCTGCCGCCAGCCCATTCAGGCAGCGCGCAGCCCCGGCGAAGAAGCGGAACACATCCACTACTGCCGGAATTTCGTCATTCAGTACGCAATGAAAGGGTTTACCGCAGTTCAGTGACTCCAGCCGGGCGAAGGTTTCCGCATTATCTTCAATCATCTGTGCCAGTTGCAGCAGGCACTCGGCACGCGCCTTCGGTGTAGTTTGTCCCCAACTGGCAAACGCACGATCGGCAGCCTGCACGGCGGCGTCGACTTGCGCGGCAGACGCTTCGGCGATCTCCAGCAACACGTCACCGGTAGCCGGGTTATAAACAGGCTGCTTCTCGCCTTCGCCGTTAACCAGTACTCCATTGATAAATAGTTGATGTTGCATAGTTCTGTCCTTTCAGCGTGGTCAGTTATTTGCCGGTTCCGGCAATCGTGTCGGTATCACGGGTCAGCCACCAGGCCCCCAGAATCGGAATCATCGTTACCAGCATCACCAGTAACGCCACAACATTGGTGACGGGCACATCGCGCGGACGACCCAACTGGTTGAGCAACCACAGCGGCAGCGTACGCTCATGACCTGCGGTAAAGGTTGTGACAATGATTTCGTCAAATGACAACGCAAACGCCAGCATGCCACCCGCCAGGAGCGCCGAACCCAGGTTGGGTAACACCACATAACGGAAGGTTTGCCAGCCGTTCGCGCCCAAATCCATCGATGCTTCGACCAGGCTCCAGGAGGTTCGCCGGAACCTGGCAATCACGTTGTTAAACACCACCACCACACAAAACGTGGCATGTCCCACGACGATGGTGAAAAATCCCGGTTCGAGATTGACCGTTTTGAAGGCGGTCAACAGCGCAAGCCCGGTGATAATTCCCGGTAAGGCAATCGGCAACAGCAGCAGTAAGGAAATGGCGCTTTTACCGAAAAACTCGCTGCGCCATAAGGCCATTGCAGCAAGTGTGCCAAGAACCAGGGCGATTGCCGTCGCCAGCGCCGCGATTTTAAGTGACAGTGTCACCGAATCGAGAATATCTCCCCTTGCGGCCGCCACGCTGAACCAGCGCAGCGTAAAGCCCTGCGGCGGAAAACTGAACGCGGCGTCCTCGGTATTGAAAGCATAGATGGCGATGATCAAAAGCGGAAAGTGCAGAAAGATGACACTGCCCCAGGTGGCGACGTTGAGCAAAAACGGTGCGCGTTCAGAGTGCATCAAACGCTCCCAGGCGTTTCACAAACGCCAGATAAAGGGCTATCAACACCATTGGCACAAGGGTAAACGCAGCGGCCATTGGCATATTACCGATCGCCCCTTGCTGCGAATAAACCATATTGCCAATGAAGTAGCCCGGCGGCCCGACGAGCTGCGGCACGATGAAATCGCCGAGCGTCAGCGAAAAGGTAAATATCGAACCTGCCGCCACGCCCGGTACCGCCAGCGGTAACACCACATAACGAAAGGTCTGACGCGGATGCGCGCCTAAATCGGCTGAGGCTTGCAGCAGCGACGGGGGTAAGCGCTCAAGCGCCGCCTGAATCGGCAGGATCATAAATGGCAGCCAGATATAGACGAACACCAGAAAGCGTCCGAACCCGGAGGTGGAAAGCGTATTCCCGCCCACGGCGGGCAGTGTCAGAAAGGCGGTAAGTAACGGCTCCAGCCCCAGATGGCTTAAAAACCATTGCGCCACGCCATCTTTCGCCAGCAGCAGTGTCCAGGCGTAGGCTTTAACGATGTAACTCGCCCACATCGGCAACATCACCGCGATATAAAAAAACGCTTTCCATTTGCCCTGCGCATAACGCGCCATATACCACGCCATCGGAAAAGCGAGAATGGCGCTCGCGACCGTGACACTTATCGCCATCATCAACGTACGAAGAATGATGTCGTAATTTGCCGGGTTAAACAGCGCCAGCAGGTTGGCGAACGTTAAATCCGGGGTGACCGACATGGTGAAATCATCGAAGGTGTAAAAACCCTGCCACAACAACGTGAGCAGTGAACCTAAATAGACAATGCCAAACCACATCAGCGGGCCTGCCAGCAGCAGGAGCAAGCCATAAACCGGTTTACGCCAGAAAAACGCGCTAAGCGTTACGCGGCGCGGTGAATGTTGTGCAATGCTCATCCCCCTTTCACCCCGCGCCCTGTAACGGCACCATTGCCTCGCGCGACCAGGAAACCCGCACCTGCTGGCCCGGCGCCAGCGTTTCTGGCAATAACGCATCGGAGAGGTTCGCCTGGCTGACCAGTAACTTTTCCCCCTGCGCCAGCGCCAGTTCAAAACGGGTGGAGGCGCCCTGATATTGCACCGCCTGCACCACGGCGCTGGCTTCGATTTCCCCTGGCGTATTCAGGCGAATATGTTCCGGGCGCAGCGAGTAAACCCCTTTCATGCCGCAGAGTTTTGCCGCAAGCGCCGCATCAAACACATTCGAGGTACCGACAAATCCGGCGACAAACGGCGTGCGCGGGCGCAGGTAAAGCTCGCGTGGGGTATCGATTTGCTCAATACGGCCATTGTTGAACACCGCTACGCGATCAGACATCGACAAGGCTTCGCCCTGATCGTGGGTGACAAAAATGAAAGTGATGCCGAGATCCTGTTGCAGCTTTTTCAGCTCCAGTTGCATCTGTTCACGCAGCTTCAGATCCAGCGCGCCCAGCGGTTCATCAAGCAACAATACTCTGGGCTCATTTACCAACGCGCGAGCAATGGCGACCCGTTGCCGCTGGCCGCCGGAAAGCTGGGAAGGTTTACGGGCATGGACAAAGCCGAGCGCCACTTTTTCCAGCGCGTCACGGGCGCGGGCATGGCGCTGTTTTTTGTCCATGCCTTTCACCATCAACCCGTAGGCGACGTTATCGAGCACAGACATGTGCGGAAACAGCGCGTAATCCTGAAAGACAGTGTTCACGTCCCGCTCCCAGGGCGGCAGCTCGCTGGCTTCGCGGCCAAAAATACGAATGGCACCGCCGCTGAGCTGTTCAAACCCGGCAATCAGCCGCAGGCAGGTGGTTTTGCCGGAGCCGGACGGCCCCAGCATGGAGAAAAACTCCCCGTCATTAACGACGAACGATACGCCGTCAACCGCCCGGACATCGCCATAGACTCTGGCGACATCCAGAAACTCTACCGCATAGCTCATAACGCACTCCTGGCAGGTTAACGGCCGCCCATAATGGCGATGTAATCCTGCGTCCAGCGGCTGTAAGGCACATATTTGCCGCCTTGCGCCACCGGCGTTTTCCAGAAGGCGATTTTGTCAAAGAAGCTGTAACCGTTGGTTTCGCAGCCCTTTTCACCCAGCAACGTACTGGCCTTGCACCCTTCTGGCACCACTGGCAGCGAACCAAACCAGGCCGCCACATCGCCCTGCACTTTCGGCGTCAGCGACCAGTTCATCCACTTGTAGGCACAATTCGGGTGTTTCGCCTCGGCATGCAGCATAGTGGTGTCAGCCCAGCCGGTTACCCCCTCTTTCGGGAAAACCGTGGCGATGGGCTGATTTTCCCCTTTCAGGGCATTGGCCTGATAAGGCCAGGCGCTGGAGGCCACCACCCCTTCGTTTTTGAAGTCGCTCATTTGTACTGTGGTGTCGTGCCAGTAGCGGTGAATCAGCAAATGCTGATCGCGCAGGGTTTTCAGCACCGCCTGATACTGCGCTTCGGTAAGCTGATACGGATCGTCAATACCCAGTTGCGGTTGCGTAGCTTTCAGGTACAGCGCGGCATCGGCGATATAAATCGGGCCATCGTAGGCCTGCACGCGCCCTTTGTTGCTTTTGCCGTCCGGCAGGTTTTGCTGCACAAAGACCACCGACCAGCTATCCGGCGGTGTCGGGAAGGTTTTGGTGCTATACATCAAAAGGTTAGGCCCCCACTGATACGGCGTGCCATAGGTTTTCCCCGCAACGTTGAACCATTCGCCTTTCACCAGCTTCGGATCAAGCGTTTTCCAGTTGGGGATAAGCGCGGTGTTTATCGGCTGGACGCGTTTACCCATGATCAGACGTAAAGAGGCATCGCCGGAGGCGGTCACCAGGTCGTAGCCACCTTTCGCCATCAGGCTCACCATCTCATCGGAGGTGGCGGCGGTTTTCACATTCACCGCGCAGCCGGTCTCTTTTTCAAAGGCGGTCACCCAGTCATATTGCTTATCGGTCTGGCCGCGCTCGATATACCCAGGCCAGGCGATAATATCCAGCCGACCTTCTCCCTTTCCCACTTCGGTTGGTTCGGCGGCGTGTGCGGTCATCACCGTCAGACCCAGCGCACACAGGCTGCTGTGGGCAAATTTCTTGCTCATTATTTTCTACTCCTGTCGCAATGAAAAAGTGCGGCAGCCTTGCCGTAAATATATCTCCCTTAATAAAAATAGACGGCGCGCTGACGGCATGAATGTGAGCCGTCGGAATTTTCGCAAGGATGTGACAGATGACGCATTGCGTTAACAATGAAAATGCTACTGCGCGCGCTTTTGGAGTATAGACAAGGGGTTAGCAGATGCCCGTTAATCTGTGTTGCTATTCACATTTCCTATGAATACCAACATCGCGAGCGCAGAAAATAATGACGGCGCACGTCAAATTTACGCCGCCATTATTTTTAACAAGAGAATAAGTTATTCAGGAAATAAGAAAGACGGGTGCGGTTAATTCATCATCTGGCGAATTAATTCGCCCAGTTGCATTACCGCCCGCTCCTCTTTATCGCCCCAGACCCAGGCGCAATTAAAGCGGAAAAACGAACGCCAGTTGTCGGATGTCGAAAACATTTTCCCCGGCGCAATACTGATATGGTGCGCCAGCGCCCGCTGGCTCAGTTCACCGGCATCCAATCCGGCGGGCAGCTCCAGCCATAAGAAATAGCCGCTCTCATTACGATAGATTTTCACGTCCGGCGGCAGATGGCGCAGCAGCGCCTGCCAGGCCAGATGTTTGCGCTCGGCAAGCTGTCTGCGCAGGCGGCGCAAATGGGCGTCATAGTGATGCGTTGATAAGTAATCGACCAGCGCCAGTTGCAGTGGCGAACTGGTGGATAATGTGCTCATTAATTGCAATTGCTGAATGCGCCTGGCGTGGCGTCCGGCCGCGACCCAGCCGACGCGAAACCCGGCGACCAGGCATTTTGAAAATGAGGAACAGTGCAACGTCATGTCGTGCGTATCCCAGGCTTTCGCCGGTAGCGGCTGTTCACGCCCGTAGTAAAGCTCACTGTAAACATCGTCTTCAATCAGCGTGACGTTGTGCTCAGCCAGCAGCGCGACCAGCTGCGCCTTTTTCGCAGCACTTAAGGTAAACCCGAGCGGGTTCTGCGCGTTGGTCATCAGCCAGCAGGCTTTGACCGGATAGTCGGCTAATGCCTGCGCCAGTGCATCAAGATCGATACCCTCTTTTACATCGGTTGGCACCGATAGTGCTTTTAACTTCAGCCGCTCCAGCGCCTGCAACGCACCGTAAAAACAGGGGTTTTCAATAATCACCCAGTCACCCGGTTCTGTCACCGCCTGCAGGCTGAGATTCAGCGCTTCCAGCGCACCCGCGGTGATAACAATCTCATCCGGCGATATGTTCATCCCCTGGCGGGCATAGCGCTTGGCAATGGCGTGACGCAACTGGCTGTTCCCCGGCGGCAGGTTTTCCATCACGCTCATGGCGGTGGCGCTTTTACTCACCTTTGCCAGCGACCGGTTGAGCTGCGGCATCGGGAACAGTTTGGGGTCGGGAAAGGCGGAACCAAACGGCAGCACCGAGGCATCGCAGCTGGCCTGTAACACATCAAAAATATAGGTATTGATGTCCACCGCTTCATCACGCGTGATCCTGGCCGCCGGTGTGCGCGGTAAGCCGGGCGCTGGCGCGACAAAATAGCCGGACTGCGGCCTGGCAATTACCCGCCCCTGGCTTTCCAGCAACTGATAAGCATGACCGACGGTCATAAAACTCAGCCCGCTGCTGGTCACCTGCTCACGCAGCGACGGCAGCTTCTCTCCCGGTCGCCAGACCCCAAGCTCGATTTGTTCTGCGATTTGCTGCGCCAGGCGCTGGTATTTTTTCATGATTTTTCACGTGTTAACAAAACACCTACATCATGGCACGCGATGCGTCATCTTGCTATATCAGTTTGCGCAAAACAGCCCATTATGCGCACTGTTATGGTTATTGGTTGCCGCTTCGTCTGGACTAATCTGCAACCTGCCATACCCTTTGTAAGGAACTGTTATACGAAAATTCTTTTTATCTGTTTCTGCAAGTTCACGCTTGTGCTCATTAACATTGACGCCACAACATTGACATTGGGGTTGTGCATGTTCGGTTTAGACGCGTTTTACCTGGCGAGAATACAGTTCGCCTTCACCGTTTCGTTTCATATCATTTTCCCGGCTATTACCATCGGCCTTGCCAGCTATCTGGCGGTGCTTGAAGGATTGTGGCTTAAAACCCGCAACCCGGACTGGCGCACGCTGTACCATTTCTGGTCGAAGATCTTCGCCGTTAACTTCGGTATGGGGGTGGTGTCCGGGCTGGTGATGGCGTATCAGTTCGGCACCAACTGGAGCGGGTTTTCCCAGTTTGCCGGCAGCATTACCGGGCCATTACTGACCTATGAAGTGCTGACCGCTTTCTTCCTTGAAGCGGGTTTTCTCGGCGTGATGCTGTTTGGCTGGAACAAAGTCGGGCCTGGCCTGCACTTTTTCGCCACCTGTATGGTCGCGCTGGGCACCATTATGTCCACCTTCTGGATCCTCGCGTCCAATAGCTGGATGCATACGCCGCAGGGCTTTATCGTCGAAAATGGCCAGGTGGTGCCGGTCGACTGGTTGAAGGTTATCTTTAATCCCTCCTTCCCGTACCGGTTGATGCACATGACCATTGCGGCCTTCTTAAGCAGTGCGCTGTTTGTCGGCGCGTCTGCCGCCTGGCATCTGTTACGCGGGAATAACACGCCCGCTATTCGCAAAATGTTTTCTATGGCGATGTGGATGGCGCTGATTGTTGCGCCGATTCAGGCGATGGTCGGCGATATGCACGGGCTGAATACGCTTGAACATCAACCGGCAAAAATCGCCGCCATTGAGGGCCACTGGGAAAACCCGCCCGGTGAAGCGACACCGCTTATCCTGTTCGGTATGCCGGATATGGAGCAGGAGCGCACGCGTTATGCCGTGGAAATCCCGGCGCTCGGCAGCCTGATCCTGACACATAGCCTGGATAAGCAAGTCCCGGCGCTGAAATCTTTCCCGAAAGATGAACGTCCCTATTCACCGATTGTGTTCTGGTCGTTTCGCATTATGGTCGGGCTTGGCGTGCTGATGATTGGTCTGGGTGTGGCGGCGCTGTGGCTGCGTTTCAAAGACAGGCTGTATCAGTCGCGGCCGTTTTTACACTTTGCGCTATGGATGGGGCCGGCGGGTTTGATCGCCATTCTCGCCGGTTGGGTCACGACGGAAGTGGGTCGCCAGCCGTGGGTGGTGTATGGCTTGCTGCGCACGGCCGATGCGGTTTCCGCGCATGGCGACTTGCAAATGAGCCTCAGTTTGCTGGCGTTCTTTGTTGTCTACTGTTCCGTTTTTGGCGTGGGTTACAGCTACATGGTGCGGCTTATCACCAAAGGACCCGACGAGCGTGATGAGCACGCGACGCAGGGCACACCGGCGCGCCCGCTTTCAGCGGTGGGTGAACATCTCGACGCGGATGAGGATAAATAATGGGCATCGATCTTTCATTAATCTGGTTTGTCATTATCGTCTTCGCCACCCTGATGTATATCGTGATGGATGGTTTTGACCTTGGTATCGGCATTCTGTTTCCCGTCACGCGTGACGCGCACGATCGCGATGTGATGGTCAACAGCGTCGCGCCGGTCTGGGATGGCAACGAGACCTGGCTGGTGCTCGGCGGCGCGGGGTTATTCGGCGCGTTTCCGCTGGCTTATGCGGTGATTGTCGATGCGCTGACCATTCCGCTGACCCTAATGCTGATCGGTCTTATCTTTCGCGGCGTGGCCTTTGAGTTTCGTTTCAAAGCCACCCCCGCGCACCGGCCGTTCTGGGACAAAGCGTTTCTCTCCGGCTCGCTGCTTGCCACCTTTACCCAGGGGGTGGTGGTGGGCGCGGTGCTTAACGGTTTTCAGGTGACGGGCCGCACGTTTAGCGGCGGTGCGCTCGACTGGCTGACGCCGTTTAACCTGTTTTGTGGCGTCGGGCTGGTCATCACTTATGCCCTGCTCGGCGCGAGCTGGCTGGTGATGAAAAGCGAAGAGCCGTTGCAGGGGAAAATGCGCAAGGCCGCGAGGAAACTGTTGCTGGCGATGTTAGTGGTGATTGCCGTGATTAGCCTGTGGACGCCGCTGACGCATGCCACGATTGCCGAGCGCTGGTTCAGCCTGCCGAACCTCTATTTCTTCTCGCCGGTGCCGCTGTTAGTCGTGGTACTGAGTGTCTGGCTGTGGCGCAGTCTCGGTAACCCGGATTCCCACACCCTGCCGTTTGTGCAGACGCTGGGGCTGATTTTCCTCGGGTTTAGCGGCCTTGGCATCAGTATCTGGCCGCATATTATTCCACCGGATATCACGCTGTGGCAGGCCGCTGCGCCAGCGCAAAGCCAGGGCTTTATGCTGGTCGGCGCCCTGCTGATTATTCCGATTATTCTGGTTTATACCTTGTGGAGCTACTACGTGTTTCGCGGCAAGGTGCAACATGGCGCGGGGTATCATTGATGAAACACTCCTTTTTTAACCGCCTGATGTGGATGCTGTTAATCTGGGGCGGCAGCGTGCTGGCACTGTTTGCGGTCAGTATGGTGTTCCGGCTGTTGATGTCGGCGGCGGGGTTTAAATCGCACTAATTGTTCAGGTACAACGGACGATCCCGGCTAGTAATTTCCGGGATCGTTCACTACGCTTTTTGTTGTCCAATTTACGTTAGAGCTGCGATTTTTCATGGATTTAGGGAGAGATGATGATTAACCTCGTTCAGACGCCTTACGATCTCAATTCGGGCTATCCGATTGTTCGTCGCACGCTGGAAGACAAAAAGAAACTGGTCAGGCATGAGGGTTTTGGCCCGGAATCGTGCTGCGCCACCATTGAATACACGCTGCGCGGGAATTCCCGCTATGCGTTTGGCAACAGCCAGATGCAGGTCCAAATGCCGCCGAATATCTACGCGCACAACTGGGTGAAACTGCACGGGGAAATGACCGCGCTGGTTGCCGCAATCCGGCGTATTGAACGGGTCGATAGCACGAGCGCCGTCCTGCCAATCACCAGCGCTTACATCGAACTGCGGCCGTGTGAAGCCAACTGCCTGCCAGCACTGCATAACATGCTGCCCGACAACATCACCGTCTACTTCTCTTTTCTGCATCCCACGCAAGTTGATCAATGGAAACAGAGCGCCCGCGCGCTGTGTGCCGCATAACGCCGACCAGAGCCGCTGGCGATTAGCGTCTCTGGTCACTCGCGACATTACCCGTGCATCACCACACTTTTCTCAACGGGAATACGCGGCATGCGTGTTTTCGCAGACGGCGCAGACATATCGGCATAGCCAAACGAGATGCCGAACAGCAGGCGATAATCAGTGGAAACACCGAGTTCTTCGCGGATCATATCGGCGTGAAAACCGAGCAACGTCTGCGGAATACCGGCAAAACCGCGTGCGGTCAATGACAGCAAAAAGCTCTGCGCATACATGCCAATGTCGGAGGCAACGCGGATGTTGTCGCCAAAGGATGGCATAAACAGGAAAGCCGCATGTGGCGCGTTAAAAAACTGATAATTGCGCAGATAAGCCTCCTGGCGCCGCGCTTTATCTTCACGCGCCACGCCTATCGCATCGTAATAAATCCGCGCTTGCTCATGAGCGCGCTCGAAATAGTCGCCGTGAAAATCATCATAGGAAAAGGTGAAATCCGGCGTCTGGCGCCCTGCAAGATCGTTTTCCGTCATCCTTTTCGCAAGACGGTTTTTGGTTTCACCGGAAACCACATGCACGTGCCAGGGCTGCGTGTTGCAGTTTGACGGGGAATATTGCGCATCCTGCAACACGTCCTGAATTTGTTCGTCCGTTAACGGTACAGGTAAAAATGCGCGGGCGGAAAAACGCTGGCGGACGGTTTCATCGAAGGCTTTAACGCTGGTACTCATGACTTTTCTCCGGTGTTGAGTGTTCGCGTAGCTTAACGATGAAACCTGTTCGTAAAAACACTACAATGCGCCATGGACCTTTGCGGATTACGCACAGATGAATAAGCTCAGTCAAATTAGCGCCCGCTCAATGCAGCTGTTTCTCGCCATTGTTCGCGAGGGCAACTTATCCGAAGTCGCTCGCAACGAAGGTCTGGCGGCCTCGTCTTTATCGCGCGTGGTTCAGCAACTGGAGCAGGCGCTGGAAACCCAGTTGTTATATCGCAACACGCGCGCGGTGATTGCCACTGAGGCCGGTCATATCTATGCCGACACGTTTCGCGCCATGTTGCAGCAGCTTGCGGACGCGCAAACCCAGGTGGATGAACGTCGCGATGAACCTGGCGGGCGCATTCGTATCAATGCGCCAATCTCATTTGGCCTGCGCCATATTGGCCCCAGAATCAGCGAATTGAGCGAACGCTATCCGCGTCTGCATATCGAGCTGAACCTGAACGATGACTATATCGACCCGTTTGCCGACGGCACCGATCTGCTGCTGCGTATCGCCGCGCTGCAGGATTCTGAGCTGCATGGTCGGCTAATTGGGCATCAGAACTGCCATTTGGTGGCAACACCCGCCTATGTGCGCCGTTATGGTCAACCAAACACGCCGGAGGCGTTGCAGTCGCACCGCTTACTGGCATATCGCGGGAAAAGTGGTTTACAGCGCTGGCGTTTTCAGCGTGGGGAGAAATCCTGCCAGTTTTTGCCGCAGGCCAACATCGTTTCCGATAACGCGGAATTGCTGTTACAGGCCGCCCTGAATGATGCGGGAATCTTGCTTTTCCCGGACTGGCAAGTGGGTGAAATGCTAAACCGCAATGAGCTTGTGGCGCTCATGCCTGATTTTACCGCCAGTTATTCGCCAACGGCGCAGTCGCTCTGGTTGCTCTACCCTGGCGGGAAATACCCGTCGCTTAACACCCGCACGGTGATCGACTTTTTACTGGCAAGTTTCGGTTCACCGCCCTACTGGCGCTATCTTCCGCAGAGCCGCCAGGAATAATCCCGAAGGCGTAGCGCTCCATTTTCCCTTCACTTTTTTATCGTCAAATCGTCGCCACGCAATAAAACGAGTAAGGATGTAAAAGATGAAAAAAATTGCACTGGTGTCTGCCATTCTGGCGGTGAGCTTCTCTTCGATGGTGTTTGCTGACGAACGTCCGCCGCTGCCGCCGGAACAGTTCCCAAACGGCCAGCATCATAACAATGATAAAAAACCGTCGCACGACGCGCCGCCGAAACACAAGCAGGATAAGCCGCCGCGCCACGATGACAAACACCACGATAAGCACAACGGTAAGAAACCGCCACTGCCGGAAGAAAGTCGTCCGGGTGACGAGCGCTAATCCAGCCTGCAATGCAAACAGGCCTTTCACCATCACGGGAAAGGCCTGTTTTTTATCTGTCAGATACGGTTTTAACGCCGCCTGCTCAGGCAGTTACGATCCCATCGCTTTGGATAACCACGACTTGCAGATACCACGGCGCAAATTCCACGGTTTCGCCGGTTTATCCTGATAGCGGTCATACACTTTATCCAGATCGTCCTGGCTGGTGATATTCAAGTCCGCCGGAATTTCAACCGCCCCACGGGAGCTGATCGCCACATAGTGTTTCCCTTTTTCAAGGAAAAATGCGGTCTCATGGATCCACATCCTGCCGCTGGAATTATCCTGGACAATTAACGTCCAGTATTGATCGCCTTTAAGTCGGCTGGTAAAAAGCCGGTCAACAACGCCTTCCAGCATATTATTGCTGATGTAAATCATCTCGGCGGAATTAAAGCAGTCGCCCTCTTTGTTATAACGCTGGAAATAAAACAGCCCCTGATGAGCTTTATTAGCCTGCGTGTAGACCACGGTTGCATCGCTACCGGTATAAGCCTGATAACGCTGCGTTCCGAGCGGGCCCGGCGTACAGGCAGACAACAAAAATGCGCCAGCAACAAGCAAGGCGCTTAACGTAAATTTATGCATTTCCTCTCCATGAATATCATCAATAAGCCATTTCTTATTATTTTCGCGCGGCCAGATTAACGCATTATGGTTATTAACGCATGGTGGTTATTCGCTCGCCGGGATAATTTATGGCTATTCAGAAGAATTGTTTTGGGGGCAGCAAAAAAACAGGGTGGCATAGTGCCACCCTTGGTTTATTTGCGTTTTGGCAACGTTTTTAATAAGTCATCGGCGCTTATCGACGCCACTACGCTGCCCGGCAGGGGCATTTTCAGAATATGGTTCTTAATTTTGCCAATCACATGCATTTCACACGGACGGCAGTCAAATTTCAGTGTCAGCACTTCGTCGCCATGCACCAGCTGCATCGGCGTCGCGCGCCAGCTTTTGATATTGCCTTTCGCCTGTTTCGGGCACAGGTTGAAGGCGAAGCGCAAGCAGTGTTTGGTGATCATCACCGGCACATCGCCCTTCTCTTCGTGGGCTTCGAAGGCGGCGTCAATCAGTTGCACACCATAGCGGTGATAAAATTCACGCGCTTTATGGTTATAGACGTTAGCCAGGAATGACAAATGTGTTTCCGGGTAAATCGGCGCGGGGGTCGCCACCGGTTTGCGGCTGCCGCGCTGGTAATTCGCCAGTCGCGCCTCTTCCAGCATCTCTACCGCTTCGCGGCGCAGCTGGTTGAGCAGGCTGTTAGGCACAAACAGCGCCCCCGGCAGATTAACGGTGATCGCCTGCGCGTAATAACGGGTTTGTCCCAGTTTCGCCAGCCCGTCTTTCAGGCTTTCCAGCGCTTTTTGCGCATTATTGGCTTCGTCAAACTGCCCCTCCAGCGTGTGCGTCACGCTGACGCCATCTTCGCTGGTCAGCGTCAGCACCAGTTGCTCCTGCCAGCCGCCAAGCTCGATATCCACACCAATGCGACGCTCACTGGACGTTTTCAGTAACGCCTGCTGCCAGTTATGATCAAGGTTACGGTTCAGCGCATGGTGCGGGCGCAGCGTTCGCAGCGCGTCCGGCATTTCGTTCGGGAATACGCGGTAACGATTCTCGCCCGTTTTCTCGGCGACGTTGACGCGAAAACCCACCACTTCACGCTTTACCAGCACGTTCAGGCCATCACCGTTGGCCAGCGGTTCTGTCACTTCTACGTCGAGGTGATCTTTCGCTACTTTCAACACTTCGCCGACCGGCAGGCCGATAAATTTCGGTGAATCAAATGCGCCAATATCAATTTTGCGCGCATTGACAAAATAATCGGTGCTGCCGCGATGGAAGGTTTTCTCTGTCGAGGGAATAAAGAAGTGTTCAGTACGCCCGGCAGACGCGCGCGCTAAATCACCGCGATCTTCGATAATGGCGTCCAGCATCTGGCGATAGTGCGCGGTGATGTTCTTCACGTAGCTCATATCTTTGTAGCGCCCTTCAATTTTGAAGGAGCGCACACCGGCATCGATCAGCGCCGCGAGGTTGGCGGTCTGATCGTTATCTTTCATCGACAGCAGGTGTTTTTCATATGCCACGACGCGGCCCTGATCGTCTTTCAGCGTATAGGGCAAGCGGCACGCCTGGGAGCAGTCGCCACGGTTAGCACTTCGTCCGGTCTGCGCATGGGAGATATTGCACTGCCCGGAATAGGCCACACACAATGCGCCGTGGATAAAGAACTCAATGGTGGCGTCGGTCGCGCTATGAATGGCGCGGATCTGCTCCAGGTTCAGCTCACGCGCCAGCACAATCTGGCTAAAACCGACATCGGAGAGGAATTTCGCTTTTTCCACGCTGCGAATGTCGCATTGTGTACTGGCGTGCAGCTCAATCGGCGGGATATCCAGCTCAAGTACGCCCATATCCTGCACAATCAGCGCATCGACACCGGCCTGGTAGAGATCGTGGATCAAACTCTGCGCCGGTTCCAGCTCGTCATCATGAAGGATCGTGTTCAGGGTGATAAAGACTTTCGCGCCGTAGCGATGCGCGAAAGGCACCAGTTCGGCGATATCGCGCAGGCTGTTACCGGCGTTATGCCGCGCGCCGAAACCAGGGCCGCCAATGTAGACCGCGTCAGCGCCATGAAGGATCGCTTCACGGGCAATGGCGGCGTCGCGAGCCGGGCTTAACAGTTCAAGATGATGGGGGTGCAGGCGCATACAATTGTCGTTATCCATTATGTGCAAAATGGCGGCTATTGTAGTCACAACCGGGGCGTTTCACCACCTGCCGCAGGGGGAATTTGCGCCTGTCGGCAATGCAATGTCGAAATTGCTATTTCCGCTGCGTTTCGTGCGGCGATAGAGTGGTGGCTCGGACATTCCTCGTCACGTTTTATCCACCGTACTGCCGGTTGCAGGTGGGGCTGACTTTCCTGCAGCCCGGAGTATCGCGGGTCAACGTTGTCATGTTATTAATCGTCGTCGTTTTTGGCCGCAGGCGTGCTTGCGGCTTTTTCTTTTGGATAATGAATCAGCGAGTGGAAATGCACGGTGTGTGCGGAACTGTTGCGATACGCATGCGCTTCATCGCCCGCAAAGCGCACGCCCATCCCGCTGGTGAGCGTTTTCCACTGCCCGTTCAGGCACATATCCAGCGCGCCATTAATGACAATCACATGCTCAATCACCCCGCTTTCGTGCGGCGTCGATTCACTTATCGCCCCCGGCGCCAGCGTGATGGAGAAGAGATCAAAGTGCAGTTTTTCATCCCACGGAAAAATGGGCGTGACCACCATCGCCTGCTGCTGAGGATCATAGGCGAGCGGTGTCTCACTCTCCGGCGGCGCAATAAAGGTTGAAAACGGCACATTCAGGCCGGTGGCGATTTTCCACAGTGTGGCCACCGTCGGGCTTGATTCATTACGCTCAATTTGCCCGAGCATCGCTTTCGAGACGCCCGTCTCTTCTGCCAGCCTGGAAAGGCTCCAGCCACGGCCCTGACGGAGAAGTTTTAAGGTGCTTGCCAGGTAGTCTGCGATGTTCATTACGCCTCCGGGAAGAAAAATCCGGGGCAGTATAGCGCAGCGTTTCTGTTTTAGAGAGCGAAACTATAACCGTGCTAAATACCTTAATGCACAGCCATGTTGTGCGTTATAGCGCCCAGTGATATTTTATGCGGATGCTATAACGCACAAGGATTATTTCATGTCACATACCACCTTTTCTCGGGCTTCTGCCCTCCCTTTTTCCAGCCTGCTGGCTGGCTTTGTCGCGGTGCTGGTCGGTTATGCCAGTTCCGCCGCCATTATCTGGCAAGCGGCCTCGGCGGCGGGCGCAAGTGCGGCGCAAATTGCCGGCTGGATGACCGCGCTGGGTCTGGGCATGGGCATCAGCACGCTGGCGCTGAGCGTCTGGTATCGCATGCCGGTGCTTACGGCATGGTCAACACCGGGCGCGGCGCTGCTGGCCACCAGCTTACAAGGCGTTTCACTGAATGAAGTGGTTGGTGTATTTATCTTTGCCAATGCATTAATTGTCCTGTGCGGCATCACCGGGCTGTTCGCCAGGCTGATGAAAGTCATTCCCCATACGCTGGCAGCGGCCATGCTGGCGGGTATTTTGCTGCGCTTCGGTTTGCAGGCTTTCAGTAATATTCAGTCGCATTTCGCCCTGTGTGGCAGCATGCTGCTGGCCTGGCTTATCTGCAAAGCGCTGGCACCGCGCTATGCCATTGTCGCCACGCTACTGGTCGGAGGGCTGGTTGCGTGGCTAAGTGGTGACGTTGTCACGCAAAACATCACTATCGCGGTCGTTTTACCGACTTATACCGCCCCGGAATTTCACTTGTCGTCACTGGTGAGCATCGGCATTCCCTTCTTTCTGGCGACGATGGCCTCGCAGAATGCGCCCGGTTTTGCCACCATGCAGGCGGCGGGATACCCCGTTCCGGTTTCACCGCTGATCATTTTTACCGGTGCGCTGGCGCTGTTGTTCTCACCGTTTGGCGTCTTTTCAATTTGTATTGCCGCCATCACGGCGGCGATTTGCCAGAGCCCGGATGCTCACCCACAACCAGAAAAACGCTGGCTGGCCGCGGTAGCAGCCGGGGTGTTTTACCTGTTAGCCGGTCTGTTTGGCGGCTCGATAACGTCGCTGCTCACCGCTTTGCCATTAAGCTGGATCCAGACGCTGGCGGGGCTGGCGCTGCTGGGCACGATGAGTGGCAGCCTGCATCAGGCGCTGAGCACCGAGCGCGATCGCGATGCCGCGATTGTCACCTTTCTGGTTACCGCCAGCGGCGTCACGCTGTTGGGGATTGGTTCTGCCTTCTGGGGCTTAGCCATCGGCGGGATCTGCTACGGCGCACTGCGTTTAGCGCGAGGTGCGTAGCTGCGAGGGAGTGATGCCTTTCGCCGCTTTGAAGCGGTTGCTGAAGTGGCTGGCAGAGTTAAAACCGCAGGCCAGCGCAATGGTGGTCAGCGGCTGATCGCTGTGAAGTAACAGATCTTTCGCCCGCGCCATGCGCCGTTGCATCACGAACTGGTGCGGCGCAACGCCCATTGACTGGCGGAACATGCGGGCAAAGTGGTATTCGCTCAGCGCGGCCTGGGCGGCCAGATCCGCCAGCAGCAGCGGTTCTGCCAGATGCGCATCGATATACTCCAGCACCGTGCGAAGCACCACTGGCGCCAAACCGCCCGTTACCGTCGGCAGTTGCCACTGCACGTTGCTGTAGTGCTGGACTAAGTGCGTCAGTAACAGCGTCGAGGCGGTACTCAGCGTTAACTGGTTGGCATTTTGCTGCCAGTCGCAACCGAGCAAAAACTGGCGATAAAGCGCCGTAATCCGCGCATCCTGGGAAAATGTTTTCTCATCCAGCGTGAACGATGCCGGGCTGCGATCCCACACCTGCTCACCCACTTCGCGCAGATGTTCATCGGTGCAGTAAAGGTGCACAAAGGACAACGTATCGCGAATATCCCACACCGATTCGCTCTCTTTTGGCATCAGGCAAAAGCGATCCGGCCCGCCACCGTTTTTCCAGCCGTAAGCGGTTTTGTGGTAGCTCTCGTAGCCGTCGGCAACGTACAAACTCAGGGTATGGTGATTGCAATACTGAGTGATGTTGTCGCGTTTGTTTGACCAGGCCGCCAGTTGAATGCCAGAGTGCAGCGCCACCGAGTTGTGTAACACGGCGTTGTGTTTACTGAGGTTTTCAAAGGCTTCGTAGTGCTCAGACATTCACGGAAATTATCATAAATTCACCAGAACCCCAGTCTATGAATAGCTGACGCCGGATACCAGCGTTGTGTAAAGAAAAGCGCAAGAATATGCAAGTCCGGCGCAAAGCGGTGCAATCGTGCATGGTGGTGTTTTGCCACACTCAACATTCGTTTTACGTACTGGAACTCAACATGAACGCATTGCTGTACGGTTTGGTGGTGGTTATCTGGGGGACTACCTGGATTGCAATTTTTCTACAACAAGGTCCGGTCGCCGCGCCGGTGTCAATCTTCTGGCGCTTCGCCCTGGCCACGGTGGCAATGATGCTGGTACTGCTGGCGCAGCGCAAGTTGCGCGCCCTGCCGCTGCGCGATCATCTGTTTTGCCTGCTCCAGGGCTGCTGTGTGTTTGGTTTTAACTTCTGGTGCTTCTATACCGCGGCGGCGTGGATCAGCACCGGGCTGGAGTCGGTGATCTTCTCGATGGCGGTCTTATTTAACGCGGTAAACAGTTATCTTTTTTTCGGGCAAAAGCCACCGGCGCGCTTTTTTGTCGCGGCGATCCTCGGCCTGACGGGGATTGTGACGCTCTTCTGGCAGGATCTGGTCAACAGCGGCTGGAGCATAACGTTACTGCTGGGAATTGGCCTGTCGGCGCTGGGCACGCTGGGTTTCTCGTTTGGCAATATGATAAGCCTGCGCCATCAGCGCAAGGGGCTGGAAACCATCACTACCAATAGCTGGGCGATGCTTTACGGAACGTTAATTATGGGCGCGATTGGCCTGCTGCGCGGTGACGATTTCACCCCGCAATGGACTGCCAGTTATCTTGGCGCGCTGGTTTATCTGGCGTTGTTCGGCTCGGTGATCGGCTTTGGCGCGTATTTTACGCTGGTCGGTCGCATTGGCCCCAGTAAAGCGGCTTACAGCACCCTGCTGTTTCCGCTGGTCGCGCTGACAGTTTCGACGTTCTTCGAGGGCTATATCTGGCATTTCAATGGCGTTGCCGGGTTACTGCTGATCCTTACCGGTAATCTGGTGATGTTTGCCCGCCCGGAAACATGGCTGGGCGGGCGCGGAACACGTCGAAAAGCTAACGCTTGCTGATATCAAACATCGTCGCGTCGGTCGCCATATCGTCAATGACTTGTTTCAGCGAGTCGACGGTGACCGGCGCATTTTCGTTATTTACATCTTTCCCTTGCCCCTGGCGCACCACTTTCAACACCGGCGCATTGGTCTGTGCGTCAATTAACTCGCCTTCAAAATAGAGGTGTGTGTTCATCGTGCGATGGCCGGTTGCCATCTGCGTGCCCGCCACGACCATGGCGACCGGCACCACTTCATAGAACTGCAACCCCTGTTTGCTGGCGTCCACACCGGTTATCGCCCCGCGGAAAATCAGGCTGTGCTGGCCTGGCGATGTCACCAGTGGTTTACGCGCGGCGGCAGCGGCTTTCAGCTTGCTGTTGGTGTAGTCGAGGACGCCATCCAGCACCTGTTGATTCACCTGGCTGGTCGGTTTCGCCACCGGATAATAGACCACCGGGTGGTAGACGATACTGTCGTATTTCGCCGGGTCAAAACCCGGCGCCACCCAGCGAAGCACCGGTTTACCGGTGGCGGATGTGGTTTCCTGCAGCCCGGAATAATCTTTTAGAAACCCGGAATATTTTTCCGGTTGTGTCACTTTTGACGCGCAGCCTGATAACGCCAGCAGGCCGGAAAAGACGGCAACGCTAACCAATGCATGAGTACGCATGAGGATGTCCCTGTGAGTGCGGAATTGCTCTTAAGGTATAGCAAACGCAGCGGCATTTTGTGGGGGGAAAACAGCTTTGCAGGCAGCGGTTTTGACAACACGTATTCCGTCATCATTAACGCGCAGTGAAAGGTGCGAGCAAACCGCTAACGGAGAGGGTTTGCTCGCCTGTTCAGGGTTATTTCTTCAGATCAACTTGCCAGAAAATATGTTTGCCAAACGGGTCGATTTCGTAGCCCTGCACCTCTTTGCGTACCGGTTCGAAAATCGTTGAGTGGGCAATCATCACCGCCGGCATTTGATCGTGCATCATTTGCTGCGCCTCTTTATACAGTGCGACGCGTTTGTCATGATCGGTCGTGGCTTTCGCTTCGGCGATAATTTTGTCAAAAGGCGCGTAACACCACTTCGCCGAGTTAGATCCGCCATTGGCAGAGGTACAGGTAAACAGCGGGCCAAAGAAGTTATCCGGATCGCCGGTCGCGGTGGTCCAGCCCATCAGCGCCGCCTGATGCTCGCCGCCTTTCACCCGTTTCAGGTATTCGCCCCACTCATAGGTGACGATTTTGGTCTGCACGCCCACTTTCGCCCAGTCGGCCTGGATCATCTCGGCCATCCGTTTGGCGTTCGGGTTATAGGGGCGTTGCACCGGCATTGCCCACAAATCGATGGTTGTTCCCGGCGCAAATCCGGCCTCTTTCAGCAGCGCTTTGGCTTTTTCCGGATCGTAGTCGTAATCCTTCAGTTCGCTGTCCGCGCTCCAGACACCCGGCGGCAGCAGGTTTTTCGCGGCGGTACCCGTGCCCTGGAACACGGCCTGGATGATTGCCGGTTTGTTGATCGCCATTGCCAGCGCCTGGCGCACTTTGACATTATCCAGCGGCGCTTTTTGCGTGTTGAACGACAGGAACCCGGTGTTCAACCCGGCTTTGCTCATCAGCGTGATGTCTTTGTTCTCTTTCAGGCGTGGCAAATCGGCCGGATTGGGGAACGGCATGACCTGGCACTCGTTTTTCTCGAGTTTTGCCACCCGCACGGACGCATCCGGCGTGATGCTGAAGACCAGACGATCAATTTTGGCTTTGCCCTGCCAGTAGCCGTCGAACGCGGTAAACAGAATGCGCGAATCTTTCTGGTACTGCGCCAGCCGGAACGGACCGGTGCCAATCGGATCCATATCGACGCGTTCCGGTGTCCCTGCTTTTAACATCGCATCGGCGTACTCCGCAGAGAGAATCGACGCAAAATACCAGCCAAGATCGGCAACAAACGGGGCTTCCGGGTGCGCCAGCGTAAAGCGCACGGTATGGTCGTCGAGTTTATCAATCGCGGTGATCAGCGAACCGAACTCCAGGCTTTCAAAGTTCGAGTAAGTACCGTTAGAGACATTGTGATAGGGGTTGTTTGCGTCTTTTTGCCGCATAAATGAGAAGATCACATCATCGGCGTTGAAATCGCGCGTTGGCGTGAAGTATTTGTTGCTCTGGAACTTCACCCCTTTGCGCAGATGGAAGGTGTAAACCTTGCCGTCTTCGCTGACATCCCAGCGTTCCGCGAGGCTGGGTTGCAGTTGCGTGGTGCCCACTTTGAAATCCACCAGCCGGTTATAGACCGGCACCGCGCTGGCATCAACGCTGGTGCCCGAGGTATAGAGTTGCGGGTTGAAGTTTTCCGGCGAGCCTTCCGAGCAATAGACCAGCGTTTTCGCCGCCACAGAAGAACTCACTATCATCGCGGCCAACGCCAGAGCAAGTGTTGTCGGTTTGCTAATCATAGTTTTTCCTGTTGTTTTATTGTAAAGGCTTGTTGTTTGCCCTCTCATAAATAACATTAAAGTGAATTTGCAAACACCTGATAATTCGAATAAAGAAGGAATCACTATGACGTCGTCGCTCACCAGTCAATTAACGCATCGCTTCTTTCGCTATCTCAGCATCACCAGCCAAAGCGATGCCACTGCCACTACTTTACCCACCACCGTCGGGCAGTTTGACATGGCGCGTGAACTGGCTAATGAGTTGAAAACACTCGGTCTTGAAGAGATTGTCATCGACGATCACGCGACCGTCACTGCGGTCAAAAAAGGCACGGTTCCCGGCGCGCCGCGCCTTGGTTTTATCACCCATATCGACACCGTGGATGTCGGTTTATCGCCGCATATTCATCCGCAGATCCTGCGCTTTGAGGGACAAGATCTCTGTCTGAACAGCGCGCAGGATATCTGGCTGCGCGTGGATGAGCATCCGGAAATTCTCGCGTATCCCAATGAAGAGATTATTTTCAGCGATGGCACCAGCGTCCTCGGCGCGGATAACAAAGCGGCCGTTACCGTGGTGATGACGCTGCTGGAAAACCTGACACCAGAACAGCGTCACGGTGATATCGTGGTGGCCTTCGTGCCGGATGAAGAAGTGGGTCTGCGCGGCGCGAAAGCGCTGGATTTACAGCGTTTTGATGTTGATTTCGCCTGGACAATCGACTGCTGCGAACTGGGCGAAATTGTTTATGAGAACTTTAACGCCGCCAGCGCGCAAATCCAGTTTACCGGCGTGACGGCGCACCCGATGTCGGCGAAAGGCGTGCTGGTTAACCCGCTGTTGATGGCGATGGATTACATCAGCCACTTCGATCGTCAGCAAACGCCGGAGCACACCGAAGGACGCGAAGGTTATATCTGGTTTAACGGTCTCAATGCCGTGCAGAGCTACGCGACGCTGAACGCCAGCATTCGTGATTTCGACAGCGAGAGTTTTGCTAAACGCAAACAACAAATTGCCGATGTCGCGGCGAAAATCGCCGCGCAATATCCGACGGCGAAAGTGGACTACAGCATCAGCGATACTTACAGCAATATCAGCAACGCGATTGGCGACGATCGTCGGGCGATTGATTTACTGTTTGAAGCGATGGAATCACTGGGTATCACGCCAAAACCGACGCCAATGCGCGGCGGCACCGACGGTGCGGCGCTTTCTGCTAAGGGTTTGCTGACGCCGAATTTCTTCACCGGCGCGCATAACTTCCACTCGCGTTTTGAGTTCTTGCCGCTACGCGCTTTCGAAGCCTCTTATAACGTGGCACTGCAACTTTGCCTGCTGGCAGCGCGCTAAAACAGACCGGTGAAAGTATCGGAACGGACTTCACCCGCAATACTGGCCCGCTTTAACCTGCCGGATGCGGATATCGCGAATGGGCTGGCTGGCCTTGCCATCCGGCATTTGCTACGCCAGCGCTAACACGTCATCACTGTAATCATCAATCAGTTTGCCGGTGGTGTTTACCGGGTGAATAGCGGAACAGGCGTGGTGCAGTGAATGTTCAAAGAAAAAACGGCGGGCTGGTAGTAAAAGAACCGGAGGACTCCTTCCGGCTCTTTTACTGTCGCAGCGGGAAAACTTACGCGGATTTGCGTGCCAGCATGGTGGCAAAGCGCAACTTGATGCGGTTACCGTTAGCATCGGTACGGTGAAGCTCACCCACCTCTTCGTTGTATTTCAGCAGTTCCCAGCCCGCGTAATAATTGCGTAACTCACCCTCTTTAAAGGCAAACGGGAAGCCGACCGTACACGGGAAATCTGCCGTGTCCATTGCCGCGACAATCAGGTTATAGCCGCCCGGTTTGGTGCAGCGCTGCATATTGGCAATCAGCCCCGGGATGGTTTTCGCTTCCAGAAACATCAGCACCACGGTCGAAAGAATAAAATCATACTCGCCGTCAAAACTGAGATGGTTGAGATCAACCGCCTCGATATGTAAGTTTTCCAGCCCTTCCGCGTCACGGATATTTTGTAAATTGCTCAGGCTGTTCGGATTTTTATCCCACGCGGTGACATCAAAACCCCGGTTGGCGAGAAACAGGCTGTTGCGGCCATTACCGCAGCCGAGATCCAGCGCTTTACCCGGCTGGACATAATTCA
Source organism: Kosakonia pseudosacchari (assembly GCF_900184035.1). Taxonomy (GTDB): domain Bacteria; phylum Pseudomonadota; class Gammaproteobacteria; order Enterobacterales; family Enterobacteriaceae; genus Kosakonia; species Kosakonia pseudosacchari. The sequence goes on along the minus strand of NZ_FXWP01000009.1, from coordinate 183,774 downwards.
TGGCGTTAAGCACTTCCGAATGGGTCGGGGTCATGCTGTATTTTTCAGTAAAGTAGTTATCAGTACGGGTGCTCATGCTGTTCCTCAATACGTCGCGAATTGATAAGTTGCATTTTTCGCGCATTTTATTGGTTTCGCTGGCGGATAGCCAGCGGCGTAAAATTTGCTACGTTTAACTCAGGCAGATGGGGGAAATGTAGCATGAACAAGTATCGGCTCAGCGATGAGCAAAGGACCATGCATTACCAGATTGGCGGTGAGAAACGATCCGTCGCGCTGCGCCAGATTATCGCCCTGCGCGATTTTAACGATGTTGTAGCGGGCAGCGCCGGTGGCTGGGTTGATAATGAGAACGTACTGGATCAGCAGGGAAATTGCTGGATTTATGATGAAAACAGCATGGTTTTTCTTGGCAGCCTGGTACGTGACAATGCGCGGATCACCCAGCCGTGCGTCATTTGCCACGATGTCGTTATCAAGGACAACGCCTGGGTTGACGGCTGTGAAATAAGCCACGGCGCGCAATTAAGTGACAACGTCACCGTTCAGGCGTCAACGGTGCGCGGTTTATGCCATCTACGCGGCGATGCCCGTATTCTGAATGGCTGCGATATCGTTGCCGCTCAGGGTTTAACGCTGGATAACGAACAGATTTTGCAGATTTACGACAGCGCCACCGTCAGCCATTCGCGCGTGGTGCATCAGGCGCAAATTTATGGCGACGCCATCGTCAATTACGCCTTTATTGAACACCGCGCCGAAGTCTTTGATTTCGCCCTGCTCGAAGGCAACGAGCTTAATGATGTCTGGGTGTGCGACTGCGCCAAAGTATATGGTCATGCGCGTGTGGTCGCCGGGACGCTTGACGATGAGATCCCCACCCTGCGCTACAGTTCGCAGGTGGCCGAAAACGCGGTCGTTGAAGGCAACTGTATTTTAAAACATCACGTGCTGGTGGGCGGTCACGCCTGGTTACACGGCGGACCATTGCAACTGGATGAAAAAGTAGTGATTCAGGGCAATGCGCGCATTCACGGCAATGTGCTGATCGAGCATCAGATTGAAATAGGCGGCGATGTGGTCGTCGACGCGCAGGAAGGCGAAAGTATTCTGTTACGCGGGCCAAAAGTCATTAACGACAGGCAGCACATTACCCGTACGCCGCTGGTTGGCGCTTTATAAGTCGCTTGTCTGTTACTGGCGATGAAAATATGATCACCCGGCATTTTCCACCATGCCGTAGGCGTTACCGTCATCCAACGCGCCCAGGTTCCTGAGGGTCTCAGCAGAGAAAACAGGGTTCCTAATGCAGGCGCGGCACTCACCTCTGATCCACACTCCCCGCCATCTTTTCGGCTGCGGGCTTGTGTCGTCGCCTTTCCATTCCCGATCACTGGAGATGTTTTTTTATGAACATTAGCGGCAATACTATTCTTATCACCGGCGCAACCAGCGGCATTGGCCGCGCGATGGCTGAAGCGCTTTATGCGCGGGGTAATCAGGTTATCATTACCGGGCGCCGTCAGGCGCTGCTGGATGAGGTCATTCGTAACAACCCAGGTATGGCGGGATTTCAGTTGGATGTCGATGATGGCGGCATGCCAGAAGCGCTCGCCAGACGTGTCAAATCGCAGTTTCCCCGACTGAATGTACTGATCGCTAACGCCGGTATTTCTGGCGCAGAGGATTTTACCGAAGGTAACGGGAACGCAGATATGGCGCAGGCGATCGTCACCACCAATATCCTTGGCGTCATCCGGACGGTGACCGCATTTCTGCCGCTGATTCGCCACCAACCCGACGCCACGCTGCTGGCAACCAGTTCGGCGCTGGCGTTTGTGCCAAGGGCAGACTTCCCGACTTATTGCGCCAGCAAGGCGTTCTTGCATACGTGGCTGGTTTGTCTGCGCCATCAGCTTCGCCATACGCCTGTTGAGGTACTTGAACTTTCGCCGCCTTATGTGCAAACCACCCTCACAGGCGCAGAGCAGGCAACCGATCCGCGCGCGATGCCATTACCGGCTTATATCAGTGAAGTGATCGCCATGATTGAGCGCGGCGATCATCCTGCGGGCGAACTGGTGCTGGAGCGTGATAAACCCCGGCGCTGGGCTGAAAAAGAGGGCACCTTCGCGACACTTTTTGCGGCGATAAACCCCTGATAACACCGGGCCTGCAGCAGACATTCTGTTGCAGGCTTTTTTGACGAAAATATTTTTTCTCCTGCGTGGAATAAACGCGCCGTTGCTTCGTCTTATCCGCTCATGATTAGCAGGTGAGCGACTATGACAAACACTCCTTTTACGACCGGCCAGATCCTTGCACGTCTTGCAGCGATCGCATGTGTTCCTCTGGTGTTGATTGTGCTGTTTCTGTGGGGCGGAGGCTGGTTAACCCCCCAGCGCCTCAGCGCAGATAAACTGGTTAATGTCTTACAACAGGCGGGCGGCGAGCATCCGGGTTATCGGCGAAATCACGCCAAAGGGCTCTGCGTCACCGGCAGTTTTATCTCTAACGGCAATGCCAGTACGTTGTCACGCGCCCAGGTATTTGCCGCAGGTGAAACGCCGGTCATCGGGCGTTTTGCCATCGCCGGTGGAAACCCTGCCGCGCCGGATTATGCTGTTCCCGTGCGCAGTCTGGCGCTGGCGTTTCAGCTGGCGAACGGTGAACAGTGGCGCACCGGCATGAACGCAATGCCCTTCTTCCCGGTCTCCACCGTCGAGCAATTCTATGAATTACAGGTTGCCTCGCTGCCCGATACGGCAACCGGCAAACCAAACGCGGAGAAATTCAAAGCTTTCGTGCAAAAGAACCCCGAGGTCGCACCGTTTCTGGCATGGGCAAAACAGAATGTCCCTTCGTCGAGCTGGGCCAGCGATCGGTTTAACAGCCTGAACGCATTCCGGTTTATAGATAAAGCAGATATGGCGCATCTGGTGCGCTGGAGCATGGTGCCGCACACCGGTTATCAGCCCATCAGCGCCGAAGAAAAGAGTAATAAAAACTTCCTGCAAACGGATATCAAACAGCGACTGGCGCAGGGGCCGCTGAAGTGGGATTTGCTGATAACCGTCGCGCAGCCGGGTGACGATGGCAGCAATGCTTCGAAAGTCTGGCCTGCCGACAGGCAAACCATCAACGCCGGAACGCTGGTACTGACTCGCGCAACCGAACAGGAAAACGGGCCGTGCAACGACATCAATTATGACCCGATGATCCTGCCGGATGGCATTGCCGCCTCCGACGATCCTTTACTCAATGCGCGTTCTGCGGCCTATGCTAAATCCTACAACGCGCGCACCCGTGAACAATCCACCCAGGCCGGAGCTCATTTATGAAACAGGTTGCTTATTTCCACCCGGCGCTGCGTGTGCTGCACTGGTTAATGGCGGCGGCGATCATCGCAATGCTGTTTATTGGCGTCGTGATGGTTTCTACCGTCTCATCCCTGCACAGCCTGCTGGTGTCAATCCATAAACCGCTGGGTTTAATGATTTTGGTGCTGGTGCTGGTTCGCTTGTGGTTACGGTTTTATACTGCCACGCCCGCGTTACCGGCGACCCTCGCCGTCTGGCAACGTGCTATGGCGCATCTTTCACACTGGGCGCTCTATGCGATGATGATTGCGCAACCGCTGATTGGCTGGGGGATGCTCTCGGCGGCGGGCTACCCGGTTACGGTCGGCGGTTGGCTGTTGCCACCTATCCTGCCGGTGAATAATGATACTTACGCGCTGCTGCGGCCACTGCATTCTCTGGTGGCGCTGGCGCTGTTCGCAACGGTGATGCTGCATTTAGCCGCCGCACTGTTTCATGCCCTCGTGCTGCGCGATGGCGTTTTTGAAAGCATGTCGGGAACCCGCAAGCGATGAAGGCAAGCTATGCAACTGACTGATGATGAGATTCGTCAGGTGATGCCACATTTGCAACGCTTTGCGCTGTGGCTGACCCGTAACCCGCACAGCGCGGAAGATTTGGTGCAAAGTTGCCTGATGAAAGCGCTGACGCGTAGCCCAAATAGTGATGGCGAACGGAGCCTGCGCGCCTGGCTGTTTGCCATTCTTTACCGTCAGTTTATTGACGGCGAGCGGCGCAAGCGGCGGTACATGAAAATCCTCGCCTTTTTCACCGGCGAGGAGGCCATTAGCGCGTCGACCGAATCACTGGCAATGGCGGATGATACGCTGGCGGTGTTCGCCACGCTGCCGACCGATTATCGTGCCATTCTGTTGCTGGTGAGCATTGAAGGGCTGAGTTATAAAGAAGTCGCCCAAACGCTCGATATCCCGACCGGCACCGTGATGTCGCGCCTGTCACGCGCGCGTAAATTGCTACATGAGAAATTAGACGGTACGGCAGCACCGCTGCCGCTGAGGAGACTGAAATGACGTTGCCACCGGATGAACACGATCTGCATGCCTGGATGGATGGCGAAACCGATGAGGCGACCTCAGCGCGTGTCGAGCGCTATCTGGCAGAAAACCCGGATGCCGCCGCGCAGGTTGCCGGCTGGCGACGCGACGCACAGCAACTCCGCCAGGCCATGAGCCAGCAACACATCGCGCTGGAAAAACCGGAGCCGCATTATTTACGCCGCCAGGCCCGTCAGCAGCGGCAATGGAAACTGGCCACCGCCTTCGCGCTGGTAGTGGCGTTAAGTGTTGGCGGTTACACCGGCTGGCAACTAAAAGAGTCGCAAATGTTAATGACGCATCAGCCGATGGAGGACGCGGTTCAGGCTTATAAACTTTTTGACAACGCCGCCGTCACGCCAATGGATGTGGTGGCAAGCCAGCAAACCGAACTCACCCGCTGGGTCGCCCGGTATTTCATTAATGGAAACCAGCCGCCAAATCTTGAACAGTATGGTTTCACCTTATCCGGCGCGCGGCTTATCGCCACCGCGCAAGGCCCGGCGGCGCTGATTATGTATCAGGACAGGAACGGTACGCGGGTCGGCTGGTATATCCGCCCGTTAAGCCCGGTAAAACTTCCCCACGGGGAGCGCGAGTCAGATGATGTGATGGCGCAGTACTGGAGTGATGATCACTACAACTACGCGCTGGTAACGCCGATGAACTCACCGGCGGTAAACGGCCTGCGAAAAGCGGTATCGCAGGCCACCAGTTAGGCCCTGTCGACGATCTTCGCCCAGATATTTTGATCGTCGAAGCAACCGTTGAGAAACTCGGCCTGTTTAAGGCAGCCTTCAAGCGTAAAGCCGTTGCGCAAGGCCACCTGATTGCTGGCCTGATTCGCCACCCGGCATTTGATGACAAAGCGGCGGATATCGCCGCGGCGGGCGTAAAAATCGATCATCGCCTGCATCGCCTGAGACACCATTCCCTGCCGCTGGCAGGCTTCGTCCAGCCAGTAACCGATATAGGCCGTTTTGTTTAACGGCTCAATGGCGTTAAACGCCAGCACGCCCACCAGTACCTCGTCGCGCACCATCATGAACATTTTGGCGTAACCGCGCTGGTGCAACAGCATGTTGCTCTGCGCGGTTTTGCGGGTGTCATCAATGGACGTGACTGAGTGCGGCCAGTTGAGAAACTGCTGTAGCCAGTCGCGGTTTTTGACAATTAACTGGTGAAGATCGTGCACAAACCGCTCGTCGACGGCATGCAGCGTGAGATGGTCATTCACCGGAATAACGGTATCGTCCATTACGACTCCATAAAGCATTCGCCCCCTGACGGGGGCGAAGTGAGATTAGCGCATGATGCGGTCATCAACGTAGTTACGTTTGTCCGGCGCAGGCGGGAAGTATTGATAGAGCCAGGTTTCGCTGATGGCGTCGCCCTGGCAGCGCAGGAACAGGCGCATGTCTACCGGATCAGTGGAATCATTGGTCGGATACCAGTCGAACAGAATGCGATACCCGTCAAATGGTTCGACATAGAGGATCTCAACCTGTTTCGCTTCACCGTTTGACAGCGTGATGACCGGCTCAATGCCTTTCGGCGCGGCCGCTTTCAGATCGCCGCCAACAAAATCAATAGCGAAACGACGCGCCCATTTGTCCGGATAGTGTTCGCCCGGCGCCCAGCCTTCCGGGAAACCGCCCATGCCGGTGCGGGTCGCGTAAACGCGCGCCAGCGGCGAGCGTACCGGCGGCATCGCGCTCCAGTAAAGACGATACTGGAAGGCAAAATCATCCCCCGCTTTCACCGGTTTTTCCGGCTGCCAGAAGCAGACAATGTTATCCAGCGTTTCGCCGGTGGTGGGGATCTCCATCAGGCTGACCGCCCCTTTTCCCCACTTGTTACGCGGCTCCACCCACAGGCTTGGGCGCTTGTTGTACCAGCCCATCACATCCTGGTAGTGGGAGAAATCACGATCGAGTTGCAGCAGGCCAAACCCTTTCGGGTTTTCATCCTGATAAGCGTTGAACTGCAATTTTTGCGGGTTGTTCAGCGGGCGGCAGATCCACTCGCCGTTGCCGCGCCACATCGCCAGCCGATCGGAGTCGTGAATTTGCGGATGAATGGTATCGCAGACGCGGCGTTCATTATTACCGCAGCTGAACATACTGGTCATCGGCGCGATACCCAGTTGCTTGATGTCTTTGCGCGCATACAGGCGGTTATCGACATCCATGATCACCTGGCTCTCTTCGCAATGGATCACGAACTTGTACGCGCCGGTAATGCTCGGGCTGTCGAGCAGCGCATAAACGGTAAAGGTGGTATCGGACGCTTTTGCCGTCTCAAACCAGAAGGCGGTGAAATCCGGAAACTCTTCCGGCGTATCGGTAAAGGTATCAATCGCCACGCCGCGTGCGGAAAGGCCGTACTGGAAGGTGCTGTCTACCGCGCGGAAATAGCTGGCGCCGAGGAACGAGACGATATCGCGGCGCGCCAGTTCAGGCGCTTTAAAGGCGCGGAACCCGGCGAAACCCAGATCGCTTTGCCCTTCCAGTTGTTTCGTATCGACGCCCGCGTCGTGGTAGTTAAACAGCTCCGGGCGGAAGTGAATTTCACGCGCCTGGTGCGTGTTCTGGTCGAGGGAGAACATGCGAACGCGGCGGCGAAACCCCATGCCGACGTGGAAAAACTGCACGTCCAGCTGGCGGCCATCAACGTTGTTCCACAGCGAGTGCTGCGCATCATACTGAATGCTGTTGTAAGCCTGCGGCGTCAGGTTCGCCAGCGTGTTGGGGAGCGCTTTCGGTGCGCCGCCCCACTGCTGTTGCGCCAGATCGTGCGCCATGGACTGCAGCACGGAGAAATCAAAACGGCGGCTCTGGCCATCGGCAATGTCCGTTTCCGCCGCAAACGCCGCGCGGGAAAAGAGCGATGCAACACCGGTGGTGCCGTAAGTTGCGGCAAGGGCCATGGATGCTTGGATAAATCGTCTGCGGTTCATGCCTGGTAACACGTCCTTCTGGTCGTCAAATGGCATTTCGCGATGACGCGAAATAGCGGCGAAAGCGTTCATTAATGAACGCATCACTCTAGACAAAATTCATTGAGAATCCAATTGTTGGCTGCCGAATATATGAACGAAACATGAAATATTTTCTGTCGATAAGAGCAGCCCGAAAGCGGCGTAAAGATCTGTATAACAGCGGAGGTTTGCGGCGGAAATAAAAAAGCGCCTGCCGGACATCAGACGGCAGGCGCCAGAGTGGTCATGCTTTATTGTGCGCTGACACTAACATCAATGCCGGGGAAGTACTTTTCCGCCAGCGTTTTGATGGTGCCGTCAGCGCGGATTTTATCGATGGCGGCATCAAGTTGCTTTTTGGTGGCCTCGTCACCTTTGCGCAGCCCGAAACCGATACCACTGCCGAGGATCGTATCGTCCGATACCGGTTTGCCAATAAAGCCAAACCCTTTCCCCTGCGGCTTGCTGAGGAAACCTGCCTGCCCCGCCGCTGACATCACCAGTGAGGCGTCAATGCGACCGTTCAGCAAATCTCCCCACGCCATATTCTGATCTTTATACGACACCACCGTGACACCGTGCTTTTCCCAGTGCTCTTTGGCGTAGGTTTCCTGAATCGATCCCTGTAACACGCCAATGGTTTTGCCTTTCAGCCCCTCAGCGGTCGCTTCCATGCCGTCGCCACTTTTGCCGACCAGTTGCGAAGGAATGCGATAAATCGGCTGGGTGAAATCAATGCTTTTGCGCCGCTGTTCGGTAATGTTCATCGCCGAGTTAATGGCGTCGAATTTTTTGGCTGTAAGCCCCGGGATCAACGCATCAAACGAGGTCTCCACCCAACTGCATTTCAGCTGCGCCGCTTTGCAGACAGCGTTACCCAGTTCGATGTCAAAACCTTCCAGTTCGCCTGACGCGTTGCGGCTTTCAAACGGCGGATATTCCGCTTCCACACCGTAACGCAGGGCGTTTTCGGCAAACGAGGAGAATGAGCAGAGCAAACCCATGCCCAGACAGAGTGCTTTATATTTCATCATTAACGCTCCTTAGCGTGGCTTAACACGACACAGGGCCTGCGCGCCTGCTCTTAATGTGGCCTCGTCTTTCGCAAAAGAGAGGCGGATCAACTTGTTATCTGTACCATCGGTATAAAACGCCGACAACGGAATAGTGGCAACACCGCAATCAATAATCAGCCTTTTAACCATCTCGCTGTCACTTTCATCGCTAAAGTGGCTGTAATCCGCCAGCAGAAAAAACGATCCGGCGCTGGGTAGCAGGCGAAACGGTGACTCAGCGAGCAATGTTTGCAAAAGGTCGCGTTTACGCTGGTAAAACGCCGCCAGCGACAGCCAACCCTGCGGGTCACCCATGTAATCAGCAAAGGCATGCTGCATGGGGGTATCGGCAGAAAACATCAAAAACTGGTGGACTTTGCAGATCTCGTCCATCAGTTCAGCAGGCGCAACGCAGTATCCCACACGCCAGCCGGTCACATGGTAGGTCTTGCCAAACGACGAGATAATCACGCTGCGCTCGGCCAGTTGCGGATGGGTTGCCATGCCGTGATGCGGCTCGCCGTCAAACACCACATGTTCGTAGACTTCATCGGAGAGGATCACAATATCGGTGTGACGAGTGATCGCTGCCAGTTGCTCAAGATCAGCGCTTGAAAAAACCTGCCCGCTGGGGTTGTGCGGCGTATTAATGATGATCATGCGCGTGCGCGGTGTGATTGCCGCGCGCACTTCGTCCCAGTTCACCGCGAAATCCGGCACGGTCAGTTTGATGGCAACGGGCGTTGCGCCCTGTAAACGGACGATTGGCGCATAGCTGTCAAACGAGGGTTCAAAGTAAATCACTTCATCGCCCGGATGCACCAGCCCGCTGATGGCGGAGTACAACCCTTCGCTGGCGCTGGCGGTAATGAGGATTTCACTGTCAACGTCGTAATCCGTGCGGTACAGCTCGCTGATTTTCTGAGCAATCCGCTCCTTTAACGGGCGCAGACCGGTCATGGACGCGTACTGGTTATGATTGGCTTGCATGGCACGCGTCACCCCGGCAATCAGATGCGGATCGCAGGGAAAGTTGGGCGCGCCCTGAGAAAGGTTAATCGCATTATGTTCGGCGGAAAGCTGGCCGATAACGGTAAAAATGGTGGTGCCAACATCGGGTAATTTGGAGCGAGTTTTCACCGGGGTACGCAGAGTCATGCCTGATCCTTTCACATAAAAAGTGCATAAGCATTCAAACTAAACCCTGTTGAGCCGACAACCGAATTGTTGTCATAATAGCCATGAATAAATTGCATAGCTGGAGTTGTCATGTCACCCCGATCGTTGCCGCTCAATGCCATCGACGCTTTTCTGGTCACCGCCCGCCACCTGAATCTGACGCATGCGGCAAAAGAGTTGTGCCTGACGCAGGGCGCGGTCAGCCGCAAAATCGCCGCGCTGGAAAACTGGTTCGGCTTTCCGCTGTTTGAGCGCCATGCGCGCGGCTTGCACCTTTCCCCGCAAGGCAGCGCCCTGCTACCGGAGCTGCGCGGCGCGTTCGAGCAACTGCTGATGGTCGCAGACCAGGCGCGTTCGCAACAAACGGTGGTGCGTCTGAAAGCGCCAACCTGTGCGATACGCTGGCTGGTGCCGCGACTGGTGAATCTGGAACAACGTTACCCTGAATTACAGGTGGCATTGACCACCACCACCGATCACACCATTAACTTCAAAACAGAACCTTATGACGCGGCGATTGTGTTTGGTACTCAATTAAGCGCCGGGGATCTGTTGTTTGAGGAAGCGTTAACGCCGGTCATAAGCCACGCCCTGGCGCAGCGCACTGCGCTGGAAGCCGCCACATTATTGCACCCAACGCGGGATAAAACCGACTGGTCGCTGTGGCTGGCAAGACAAAGCGCGTTTCAGCCCGCCATGAGCAAAAATCAACACTTCGACACCATGGATCTCGCCATTACCGCGGCCATTCAGGGGCTGGGGATGGCCATCGCCGATGAGACGCTGGTTGCGGAAGATATCCAGGCCGGACGCTTACTGCGCCCGTTTTCGCAGCGTGTCAGAACCGGTGCCAGTTACCGCCTGGTGCTGCGGGAAACGGAGAATAAAGCCGCCGGGCTGGCGGCGTTCAGAGAGGGGTTACTGGGGGCTAATCAAGCTTCACATGGTGGCGCATAACCCGGCGAAAGAAGCTCAGTCGCGCACGCATAAAGCGGTTAACCATGCGAAATCCTGCATGTTTATTCAATCCCATCCGTAAAAGGCGATCGCGACCACGTACGCAGGCCCGCCAGGTTACCACGCCGGGCAGTGCTTCAGTTCGGCGTTCAGCGTGGGCGGCAAACCGCACCCAGTAATCGGCAATATGCGCGGCAAAGGCGAGATCGCGCGGGTTAACATAGTGGCAGGACGGCTCCGAAAGCATAAGATTGTCGAATACATACGGCACTTCATTACCGTGCCACGCGCCGTTGATATAGGTGTCGTGCGCCGCTTCGGCAACATAATCAAACCAGTAACGCCAGCAGGGTTGCCCGACACGCTGCTGGGCCTGCATCACCACCAGACCGAGCGTGGTAAAGGCCATATCGCGGCAGACCTGGCGACCCAGTTCGGCATCCCCTTTCACTCCCGGATAAAGCAGCCGGATCAGCCCCAGTCCGAGCCGCTGTTCGCGGCGTATCTTTTCGATTTGCCCGGCGAGATCGACGCCAAACTCGGCCATCACGCTGGCTTCATCACTGTTCGACCCGATAATGACCGGCATCGGATGTTGCCGACCGGCGAAAAAGGTATCGAGCATCGGTTCCGGTAACACGCAATCACCTGCGATGGGCGCAGGCGCAATTTTCAACGGCGCTTCCAGCGGCCAGAACGCCTCTGCCGGCAGCGCGCGCAACTGTTCGGCACTGGCATTTTCCAGCCCAAAATGCGCGGCAATCGCTTCACCTTTTGCCAGCGCGGCCTCGCGCGGTGTATCCGGTAAGGTATAACTGCTCTGAATAATGGCCTTGTGAAACAGCCCTTCTGCCAGCGGCGAAGCCATCAGCGCCATCACGCTGCGCGCCCCGGCCGATTCGCCAAACAGCGTAACGTTGTCAGCGTCACCGCCAAACGCGGCGATATTTTCCTGCACCCAACGCAAGGCGGCTATCTGATCAAGCAAGCCGAAGTTGTAGACGCGCTCATCGCTCTCCTGCTCCAGCGCCGGATGGGCGAAAAAGCCCAGATGACCAAGGCGATAATTGGCCGTCACCAGCACCACACCGCGCGCAGCAAGCGCTTTTCCGTCATACGGTGGCAACCCGCCGGAGCCGATAGTGAACCCGCCGCCGTGCAGCCAGACCATCACCGGCAGCGGTGTTGTCCGCGAAGCCGGTGACCAGATATTCAAATAGAGACAATCTTCGGAGAAACGCCCCGGATCTCCGCCGCCGATCTGCAGGCAGTAATCACTGTTTTGCCAACTGGCGGCGGAAAACGTGTCGGCTATGCGCACGCCCTGCCAGGGCTGCGGTGGCTGGGGCGCGCGCCAGCGCAGTGCGCCGGTGGGCGGCGCGGCAAACGGAATACCGCGCCAGACATGAAAGGCGTCCTCACTGCATCCCAGCACACTCCCCTGGCGGATGTGTGCCAGCGGCGTTAATGGATTTTCCATAACAACATCCAGAAATAACTGATTTCTGGCAGATTACCTGTTTTACAGCAGACCGCAACGCCGTTTGCTGCGCGCTTCGGCTTCCGCATAGAGTGTGAACTCATCGAACACCGGGCAACCCAGCGCAGCCTCAAACTGCGCCTGGCTGGCGTTGCCGTGGCTGCGGGCCTGGGTTTCGTTGCCAAGGTTCGACTGGAAAATCCCCGCCGCGCTGACCGGCAGAAAATCCTCATAGGTGATAGGTTGCGCCACCACCCAGCCGCGTTCGATCAGCGGCTGCGGATCGTCGCCCGGGCGAATCGCCTGGCGGTGTGCTTCGCCTGTTGGCGTCAGGCGATAGCGGAACCACGCCAGCCCTTGCTTGCGCAGCAGCATTTCGCTGTCCGGGAAGGCTTTAAACACCTCCTGTAAATGCAACTGGTGCGTCAGATTATCTTTGCCGGTTCCGGCGCTGGTCAGCAGTTGATCATAGAGCGCGCGCCCCTTCTGCGTTAACGCGACGCCGCGCTGTTCGATTTCGCCAAAACGCGCGGTATGCGTGCCCTGGTGCTCGCCGTTAAATAGCACGGGTTCATCGAGTGCTTTAAAACTGGTCTGGCGCAGCAAAATCGGCACATCGCGACGCGGCGGCCCTTCAATCAGGATTTTCGGTTCAATGCCGTACTCCGGCATCAGCGCCTGAGCGCGGTCAATATCCAGCGTGCGTGGCGTTAAGTGATTGATATGGCAGCCAGGGAAACAGACCACATCGGCAATCAGGCGGTGCTCATCATGCAACGCCTGATAGGTTTGCGCATCCACCGTGGCATGGCGATGCCAGCGGAAGGTTTCCAGCGCTTCCTCAACAAAGGCGCTGGCCTGCTGCGGGGTGAAACCGCCATTCAGTTCATGCAGCTCAATCAGCTGGCGGCAAGCTGGAGTGAAAATGTCGCGCTTCGCCAGGATGGCGGCGGCTTTGTTGCGCAGGGTTTCGTTTTCGATAAGTTCCAGACGCAACAGCGAGGTAAAAATACGAAACGGGTTACGCGCCAGCGCCGCGTCTTCGATCGGGCGAAAGGCGGTGGAGTGCACCGGAACGCCCGCCTGCGAGAGATCGTAATAGCTAACCGGGAACATCCCCATAATGGCAAACATGCGCCGCAAAGTAGAAAGCTCCTCAGCCGTCCCTACCCTGATGGCGCCATGGCGCTCGACATTAAGCCGCGCTAATTCATCGGCGTTGGCCAGTTGTTCATGCAGACGCGGGTTGTTTTCCAGTACCGCCAGATTCACATCCGCGACCAGCTCCAGCAGCGTGCCGTATTGCGGAACTTCCTGCTGGTACATGGCCGACATCGCCTGTGAAAAGTGTTCCCGAATCTCATCAGCCGTGATGCTGTACGCCATAGTGTAATCCCTCCAGTGTGTTCTCTCTGGAGTGTAGAGAAGCCTCTTTGCGTGCGTGATGGGAAATTTACAAAGTGTGATCGTGGCAGAAAACGCGCGTGCACAGCGCGGTAACGAACATAACGAAAGATTATGGAACAGCAACGCAGAAAACCCCTGGTGACATGCAGGTTACGTCACATTGCGGGCAGAATCCGTTTGTAACTCAAAGAGATTAAATGTTAATAATATTTTGCTATCTGGTTATCAAAATTAAACAACTTAACTTGCCAGCGGTTCTGCACGGTTTTTAACATCATCTTATGGAAAAAAACGGTCTGTTTTCACAGCGCATTCGTCTGCGCCATTTGCATACATTCGTTGCCGTCGCTCAACAAGGAACTTTGGGGCGCGCGGCTGAAACCCTTAACTTAAGTCAGCCTGCGCTGTCAAAAACCCTCAACGAACTCGAACAACTTACCGGTAAGCGCCTGTTTGAACGTGGCCGAATGGGCGCGCAACTGACGCTGGTTGGCGAACAATTTCTGACTCATGCGGTTCGCGTTCTGGATGCGGTCAACATTGCCGGGCAGTCGCTGAGCCACAAAACCGAACTCAAAAACGACCTGATCCGCATCGGCGCGCTGCCCACCGCTGCGCTCGGCATCTTACCGGCGGTCATTGGTCAGTTGCACAAACAGCAGCCAGACATCACCATTCAGGTTGCTACCGCCAATAACCCGATGATCCTCGCCGGGCTGAAATCCGGTGAACTGGATCTGGGCATTGGTCGCATGTCCGACCCGGATTTGATGAGCGGCCTGAGTTATGAACTGCTGTTTCTCGAGTCGCTAAAACTGGTGGTACGCCCGCGACATCCGTTACTGCAAACCACCGTCACGCTAAGCAAAGTGCTGGAATGGCCGGTGGTGGTCTTGCCGGAGGGCACCGTGCCACGGCAAAATACCGAGGATCTGCTCGCCAGCCAGAACTGCACGCTGCCGTCTGGTTGCCTGGAGACGCTTTCCGCCTCGCTGTCGCGCCAGCTCACTGTTGAATATGACTACGTGTGGTTTGTGCCTTCCGGCGCGGTAAAAGATGATTTGCGGCTGGGCTCTCTGGTCGCGCTGCCCATTGCGCCGCCCGGTATCGGCGATCCGATTGGCATTATCACCCGCGTGGATAGTCACCTGCCCCCTGCCGCTCACTCCCTGATTGCGGCGATCCGCAAAACGATGCCGGGCTGATCCCGGCGCGCTTATCTTCTCTTCCGGTTGCGCAACAGGTAAACAACACGTTAATTGTGTGATAAAAATAGGTTGTTGAATAAGGGTTGTTGTTGCGCAATTTACACTGGCGTTGTAACAATCCGCAGCCGGAAGAAGAGATGAAATTCAAAACCGCTATCAAACCCTACCACGCTGCTGCCGGTGGTCTGGGCTCGCTGGAAGCGACCACGCGCTTCGTTATTGACAGTAAAAACGCGCTGAAAAATATGCGCAACCTGTTGCGCATGAACAAAGCGCGCGGCTTCGACTGCCCCGGTTGCGCATGGGGTGACGACAACAAAAGCACCTTCAGTTTCTGTGAAAACGGCGCAAAAGCCGTGACCTGGGAAGCCACACGCCGCCAGATTGACGCCACCTTTTTTGCGCAACACAGCGTGACGGCGCTTAACCGCCAGAGCGACTATTTTCTCGAATACCAGGGCCGGCTGACTGAACCGCTGCGCTACAACCCGCAAACCGATCACTACGAACCGGTTTCCTGGGACGATGCGCTGGCGATGATTGGCGAGCATATTAAGGCGATGGATAACCCCAATCAGCTTGAACTGTACACGTCCGGCCGGGCAAGCAATGAGTCGTCGTGGCTTTTTCAGCTGTTTGGCCGCATGGTCGGCACCAATAACTTCCCGGATTGTTCCAACATGTGCCACGAAGCGAGCGGTGCCGGGCTGAAACGCAGCATCGGCGTGGGAAAAGGCACTATTCACCTGGCCGATTTTGAGAAAGCAGACGCCATTTTTGTCTTCGGGCAAAACCCCGGCACCAACCACCCGCGTATGCTGCACAGCCTGCGTCACGCCGCCGATCGCGGGGCGCGTATTGTCACATTTAATACCCTGCGCGAACGCGGCCTTGAGCGGTTTGCCGATCCGCAAAAACCGCTGGAGGTGGTCACGCCGATGGCGGGCACAATTAGCTCCGCTTATTATCAGCCCAATCTTGGCGGTGATATGGCGGCGGTGCGCGGGATGGCGAAAGCGCTGCTGGAAACACAGCGCCAGCGGCTGGCTAACGGCGAGGCGAGTATTTTTGACGATGCCTTTATTGCGCAGCACACCCACGGCATTGAGGACTGGTTTGCGCAAATCGATGCCACCGACTGGCAGACCATTGAACAGCAATCCGGCCTGAAACAGCAGCAATTACGCGAGGCGGCAGCCATCTGGCAGAACGCAAAACGTGTGATTTGTACCTGGGCAATGGGCATTACCCAGCACAAACACTCGCTGAACACGGTACGGGAAATCACTAACCTGCAACTGCTTGGCGGCCACCTGGGCAAACCGGGCGCGGGGCTGTGCCCGGTGCGCGGACACAGCAATGTGCAGGGCAACCGCACGATGGGGATCGATGAAAAACCGCCGGTCGCCCTGCTCGACAGCCTTGCCCGTCATTTCAACTTCGAACCACCGCGCGAGCACGGGCATCATACGGTGGAAGCCATTTCGGCAATGCTGCGTGACGAAGTGAAAGTGCTGCTTGCCCTCGGAGGCAATCTGGCCGCCGCCGCGCCGGATACGCCACGCACTTGCGAAGCGCTGCGCCGTTGCGGGCTGACGGTCTACATCAGCACCAAACTGAACCGCAGCCATTTGATGCCGGGTAAACAGTCGCTGATCCTGCCGACGCTTGGCCGTACCGAAGAAGATATGCAGGCAAGCGGGCGCCAGTTCATCACCGTGGAAGACTCTTTCAGCATGGTGCATGCCTCTGAAGGTATCGGTAAACCGCTGGCCGCCACGCAGCGTTCGGAAACGGCGATTGTGGCTGGCATCGCGCATGCCACGCTGGGCAGTGAAAAGGTCGACTGGCTGGCGCTGGCGGGCGATTACAACCTGATCCGCGATCATATCGCCGCCACTATTCCTGGATTCCAGAACTTTAATGTCCGCTGCGAAGAACCGGGTGGGTTCTGGCTGGGGAATGCCGCCGCAGATTTACGGTTTAATACACCTTCCGGCAAAGCGGAATTCTGCGCCGCCGCCCTGCCGCTGTCGGTCTGTCCGGAAACGCAAGCGCCGTTTGTGTTGCAGACATTACGCTCACATGACCAGTACAACACCACCATTTACGGGCTTGATGATCGTTACCGTGGGGTTTATGGGCAGCGCGACGTGCTGTTTATGCACCCGGAAGATATTCGCGCTCTTGGTTTAAATGATGGCGACCGGGTGGATATTGAAACCCAGTCAACAGATGGTGTGCAGCGCCGCGTTGAGGCTTTTCGCCTTGTCGCTTATGACATCCCGCGCGGCAACCTGGCGGCCTATTATCCGGAAACCAACCCATTGGTTCCGCTGACGCGCTTTGGCGACGGCACCGGTACGCCAACGTCCAAATCGATCCCAGTGATGATTACTGCGGCACACGTTCGCGAAAACCAGCGTATCGCTTGATCACCACGCCCGCGTTCTGCGAGCACGCGCAAATAATGGGATGATTTGCCTGCCAGGATAAGCCGCGCCCTGGTTGAGATAACACAAGGCCCGCAGATGCGGGCCTTTTCGTGGCGTGGTAAACCGATTACGGTTTCACCCGTTGCCCGTTTTCATCGATGACCTGTTCGCCATCCTCTTTGCTGAAAGCGCCTTGTTGGGCGTCCGGCAGAATATCCAGCACCACTTCCGAAGGGCGGCACAGACGGGTGCCGCGCGGCGTCACCACAATCGGGCGGTTAATCAAAATAGGGTGTTCCAGCATAAACGTAATGAGTTGTTCATCGCTGAATCGCGCTTCCGCCAGCCCCAGTTGTTCGTAAGGCTCCACGTTTTTACGCAATAATTCGCGCACGCTGATGCCCATTGCGCCAATCAGTGTCGTTAATTCCTCGCGCGAAGGCGGGTTTTCCAGATACAGAATCACCTGCGGTTCTACTCCGCTGTTGCGAATCAGCGCCAGCGTGTTGCGTGACGTGCCGCAGTCCGGATTGTGATAAATCGTAACGTTGCTCATAAATACTCTCAGGACAAAGGAAAAGAGAGGCGCAGTGCCAGCGCCACCAGCGTGACAAAAAGAACCGGCAGCGTCATCACGATACCGGTTCGGAAGTAGTATCCCCAGCTCACCGCAATCTTCTTCTGCGCCAGCACATGCAACCAGAGCAGTGTCGCCAGGCTGCCAATCGGCGTTATTTTCGGCCCCAGATCGCAGCCAATCACATTGGCAAAAATCATCGCTTCTTTAATCACGCCCGTTGCGCCGCTGCCCTCAATCGACAACGCGCCAATCAGCACCGTTGGCATATTATTCATGACCGACGAGAGGAAGGCGGTAATAAAACCGGTGCCGATGGTGGTCGCCCACAAGCCCTTATTGGCCAGCAGATTCAGAAGCTGGGAAAGGTATTCGGTGAGCCCCGCGTTTCGCAGCCCATACACGACAAGGTACATGCCCAGCGAAAAGATAACGATTTGCCACGGCGCGCCACGCAGCACTTTACCTGTATCAATCGCCGCCCCTTTTTTGGCGACGGCAAAGAGGATCAGCGCACCAACAGCCGCAATGGCACTCACCGGAATACCCAACGGTTCGAGCACAAAAAAGCCCGCCAGCAGCAGGATCAGCACGACCCAGCCGGTGCGAAATGTCGCCGGATCTTTAATTGCGCGGCCAGGCGCTGCCAGTTGATCCACGGCATAAGTTTGCGGAATTTCACGGCGGAAAAAGAGGTGCAGCATGGTAAGCGTCGCCGCGATTGCCGCGATGTCCACCGGCACCATGATCGAGGCGTAGGTGGTAAATCCGAGATGGAAAAAGTCGGCCGATACAATATTCACCAGATTCGAGACAATCAGCGGCAGACTGGCGGTATCAGCAATAAAGCCTGCGGCCATCACGAACGCCAGTGTGGCTCGCGGGCTGAAACCGAGCGCCAGCAGCATGGCAATGACAATTGGTGTCAGGATCAGTGCTGCCCCGTCGTTGGCAAACAGGGCGGCGACTGCCGCCCCCAACAACACAATATACGTGAACAACAAACGCCCGCGCCCGTTGCCCCAGCGTGCAACATGCAGCGCCGCCCATTCGAAAAAACCCGACTCATCCAGCAGCAAGCTGATGATAATGACGGCAATAAAAGTCGCCGTCGCGTTCCAGACGATATTCCACACCGCCGGAATATCGTTCATATGAATCACACCGCAGACCAGCGCCAGCACCGCGCCAAGCGTTGCGCTCCAGCCAATACTCAACCCTTTGGGCTGCCAGATAACCAGCACGAGAGTAAAAATAAAGATGCTTCCAGCCAGTAACATTTCAGACTCCATGACATACGAATTGATGAATATGTTTTGTTATCAACACGAACCCAAAGGCACCGATTTCAGTTTGGCTCGCGTCTCTTCACGCAAGCAATCCCATGCTGTGTCGATGGTTGCCGCTGCCCAGGCGGGCATATGAGGTGACAGACGATAATGGATCCACTTCCCCGCGCGCCGATCAATAACCAGACCATATTCACGTAACATCGCAATATGCCGCGAAATTTTGGGTTGTGACTCCCCCGCTGCTGCGCATATATCACACACGCAAAGTTCACCGGCTTCTCTGAGCAACAGCACGATGGTTAACCGCGTTTCATCGGAGAGGATTTTAAAAAGCTGAACGGGTTGCAGCATGCGCTTACCTTAATGATGTCAAACAACAAATATGGTAATTCATATATGTTACCTTTTGAAGAGGCAACGAGAATTGCCAGAACATCCCTCCTTCACAGCAATTTTTTGCCCAGCTGCAACCAATGTTAAACAAACATTTCACTCATCGGACACGTATTCATGGCACTGATAAACTCAACAGTATCTATCACAGCGATCGGAAGGTTATTGCCATGCAATATGAAGAACAGCAGCTTATCAACGGCCTTTTCCAGCGCCTGAAACAGACCGAGCAACAGAATGGCCAGCGCGACGCCGAGGCTGAGCGTCAGATAGCGGAATTTGTGCGCCAGCAACCGGCCGCGCCGTACTATATGGCGCAATCGATCCTGATTCAGGAAGCGGCGTTAAAACAGCTCCAGAGCAAAGTTCAGCAACTGGAAAGTGAACTGGCCGCGCAAAAAAGCAAACCACAAACTGGCGGGGGCAGTTTCCTCGGTGGCCTGTTTGGCGGCGGGAGAAGCCAGAGTCCGCAAGCGGAAAATAACTGGAACGCTACCCAGCAGCCACAGCAGGACTATTCGCGTGCGGCGGCACCTGCGCCACGCGGGAGCGGTTTTATGGCCGGTGCCTTGCAAACTGCGGCAGGCGTTGCAGGTGGTGTGGTATTGGCCGAAATGCTGACCAACATGTTCCATCAGTCTCGCCCGGAAGAGATCGTCAATATTATTGAAGAACCGGCGGCGGGTAATTCGTCATTTGAAAACGCGCAGAACGACAACTTTACTGATGCCTCCGACACCCGTTTTCTCGATCAGAACGATTCGTTCGGTAATGATACTTACCAGAACGATGATTTCGATGACACTGATTACAGCAACGATGACGACAGCTTTATTTAACGCTGCGCTCTCCTGAACCCGGCCCGGTGGCGCTGTCTGCCGGGCAATTTCTCCTTTTTTCAAAACCTACCAATTCAGGTGGCATGCCCCTTGCCCGTCGGGCATTGATGCTAACCTGTGCGGCGCTCAGCAATAATGAGTCGTTTTTTCTTTTTTCGGACAAGGAGAATGGGATGTTCATCGCCAAACCTGTCGCACGTACGCTGGCGGTTGCCGCCTGCCTGCTGGCACTGTCAGCCTGTGACGACAAAACCACCAAAACGCAAGCAGCGCAGCCGTCAGCCGAGCAGGCCGAAGTGCTGAAGTACAACGAATATATTGCCGCGGCCAACATGACCTCGGCCAACTTCGGTAAGCAACTCGCTGAATACCAGAAGTACACGCAGCCCGCTTTCGATGGCAAAAAGAAAATGGATGATCTGTTTTTTACTGAACCGCTTTCCATGGGGCGTATTAAAGAGCATCTGGATAAAGCGCACAGCATGAAGCCGGATATGCCGGAACTGGACGAACCGGCGCGTCTTTACAGCGAAGCGCTGGCAAAAGCCGAACCGGTAAGTCGCGACATGTACAACTACATCAGCGCGAAAACGTACAAAAGCGATAATGGCGCTCACGGTCGCGAGATCCAGCCCGCGTTGTTGAGCAATATGCAAATGCTGGTGGTTGCGCAGGCGAATTTCTTTGAGGGTATCGAGGCAAAAGATCGTGCGCGCATCAAAGCAGAGTTTGAACGTACGCAAAAAGGCACGCTTGAGCACGCGCAAATGGGAATGGTCTACTACCTGAAAGAGAGCCTGGATGCCGCCGGTGGCGTGCTGGATGGCAAAGGGCTGGGCGATAAGAAGGCGGCATTTAAGGATGCGCTCGATCAGTTCAACAGCATGGCTACCGCTTACGATGCCAAAGTACGCGAAAACAATAAAACGGGCTGTTCGAGTCTCCTGTCTAAAGCTAACGACTATCTCTCTACCGGCCGTGACATTATTGAGCGCACTGAAAATGGCGAGTACGAAAAAGAGGCCAAACAGCCAAAACAGTTTCAGCTGATGCAACCCCAGCAGACGCAGGACGCCCAATCCCTGCTGCAAAACTACAACAATATGGTCAGCGCCTTAAACACCAACCAGTGTTAACATCGTACCCATAAAAAAAGAGGCCTTGCGGCCTCTTTTTTGTTTTCTGATAACTCAGAACGTTTCCCAGTTATCCCCCTGCGCCAGCGCCGGGCGCTGTGGCTTGAAGGTTTTGCTGGTTGGCGATGCCGCATTATTCTGACGCTGCGGTGCCGCGCCAGTTAAACGAAACGCGCCCACGGCTTCGGTCAGGCGTGCCGCCTGCTCTTCCAGCGAGGCGGCTGCCGCAGAGGCTTCTTCTACCAGCGAGGCGTTCTGCTGTGTGACGTTATCCATTTCCGTGATCGCCTGGCTCACCTGGGTGATGCCTTTGCTCTGCTCATCAGACGCGGCGGCAATCTCCAGCATAATATCGGTCACGCGTTTAACGGCTGTAACGATCTCGCCCATGGTTTCCCCGGCGGAAACGACTTCTCCGGAACCTTGCTCAATTAAGCTCACGGATTCGCTGATTAGTGCCTCAATCTCTTTTGCCGCCTGCGCACTGCGACTTGCCAGCGTACGCACTTCGCTTGCCACCACCGCAAAACCACGCCCCTGTTCGCCAGCGCGCGCCGCTTCTACCGCCGCGTTAAGCGCCAGGATATTGGTCTGGAACGCGATGCTGTTGATAACCGCGGTGATTTCGGAAATTTTGCGCGAACTGGTGGTGATATTGCCCATCGTTTGCACGACGCCAGAAACAATCTGTCCACCTTTGGTCGCTTTGCCGGAGGCATCGCGTGCCAGCCCGCTGGCGTGGTGCGCGTTGTCGGCGTTCTGCTTCACGGTCGCGGTTAATTGCTCCATGCTGGCAGCCGTTTGTTCAATGGCAGCCGCCTGTTGTTCCGTGCGGGAAGAGAGGTCGGTATTACCGGCGGAGATTTCGCTGGTACCGCGATAGATCTCTTCCGCGCCCTGGCGAACGGTCGCCACCGTCGTGACCAGCGAATGTTGCATTGCTTGCAGATCGCTACTCAGACGACCAATTTCGCTACGCCCGGCAGGCTCATCGGCTACCGTTAGATCCCCGGTCGCGATGCGAGAAATACGCTGGGCCGCACGTTGCAGTGGGTTAATCACTACGCTGCGCAATACGGTAAAGGTGATAACCGTCAGCACCAGCGCCAAAGCAAAGGCGGCAGCCATAAACATCAGCCCAAGCTGGGTACGGCTGTGTGCCTCTTCGGTCAGGTGCTGCGCACGTGCGGTACGGATCTCAATGGCTTTTAACAGAATTTCGTTATAAGACGCATCAAGCTGGCGCGCCTGCTCACTTTCGTGGTTAATGATCGCTTCAAACATGCCGTTTTTGGCATATTTCAGCATCGGTTGCATGCCCGCGATGTAGGCATTAAAGCGGGTGGTGAGATCGGCATCCAGGGCAAGATCCGCCGGGGTTTTCACCGGGCGTTCCATATATTGGTTAAAACCGTCCTGTGACTGCTTCATGCGTTTTTCTGCTTCAGCCACGTTGTTTTTCATATCTTCCATTTCGGCGATGCGACTGGCCGCGCCGGCGTGGATCAGGCTGATACGTGCTATGCGTAAGTTGTTTGAACTGTTGGATAATCCCATGCGCACCTGGATTTCCTGTGTGACATCCTGCTGATCGCGATCCGCTTGCATCAGGAAGTAACCCGCCAGACCGGAACTTAATGCAAATAGCACTAAGATGCCGCCGAGAATGGAAGAAAACAGGGGAACCAATCGAATATTGTGCATAAATCCAATGCCTTGTGTTCTTTGCATCGCTGCTTTTTTATCCATGGCTATCGACTCTCATATTTGTCTGATACGTACAACAGGAATGATATATAGGCATCGGCAATAATTGGATTATTCTTATGGCGAAAAGCGCGTCAACGGTCACAGATTTGGAGTTTGGTTGCGCCAGCGGTGACACCGCTGGCGTGAGGAAGGCTTACTTTTCGCCGAAATGGATAACGGTACGGATGGATTTGCCCTGATGCATCAGTTCAAATGCGTCGTTGATCTGCTCCAGTGGCATACGATGGGTAATGAAGGGATCGAGGCGAATCTTGCCCGCCATCGCGTCTTCTACCATGCCTGGCAGCTGTGTACGACCTTTAACACCGCCGAAGGCGGAACCGCGCCATACACGACCGGTCACCAGCTGGAAAGGACGGGTGCTGATCTCCTGCCCCGCGCCCGCCACGCCGATGATGACGCTCTCGCCCCAGCCTTTGTGGCAGCACTCAAGCGCGGCGCGCATGACGTTCACATTGCCGATGCACTCAAAACTGAAGTCCACGCCGCCATCTGTCATTTCGACAATCACATCCTGGATCGGGCGGTCGTGATCGTTCGGGTTGATAAAATCGGTTGCGCCCATCTCTTTGGCGAGGGGGAATTTGTCCGGATTGGTATCGATCGCCAGAATGCGTCCCGCCTTCGCCTGAACGGCACCCTGGATTGCCGCCAGACCGATACCACCGAGGCCAAAGATCGCGACCGTATCACCCTCTTTGACTTTCGCCGTGTTATGTACCGCGCCAATGCCGGTAGTCACACCGCAGCCCAGCAAGCAGACTTTATCCAGCGGTGCCTGTTCGTTAACTTTCGCCAGTGAGATTTCCGCGCAAACGGTGTATTCGCTGAACGTGCTGGTGCCCATGTAGTGATAAATCGGTTCGCCGTTGTAGGAGAAACGGGTGGTGCCGTCCGGCATCAGCCCCTTGCCCTGCGTAGCGCGAACGGCCTGACAGAGGTTGGTTTTCCCCGATTTACAGAACTTACACTCGCCACACTCTGCCGTGTAGAGCGGAATAACGTGGTCGCCTGGCTTCAGGCTGGTAACGCCTTCGCCAACTTCTACAACGATGCCGCCGCCTTCATGACCGAGCACCGCCGGAAACACGCCCTCCGGATCGTCACCCGAAAGCGTAAAGGCATCGGTGTGACAAACGCCGGTGTGCGTGATACGCACCAGGACCTCACCCTTTTTTGGCGGCGCTACGTCTATTTCGACGATTTTGAGCGGTTGACCCGGCCCAAAGGCTACAGCTGCACGTGATTTCATAAGTCGCTTCCTTTTTGTGTATGGCTTTATGCTTATTTTAGATAAGAGCGCAGAAGATGACCGACTTCCGCCATGCGCACCGCGCGTTGGTCAGCAGTGGTTTCGCCGGTGACCAGCTCATCTTTGAGGTGGATTTCAACCATTTCGCCCATCAAGCCATTGGCCGCGCCGCGCACGGCGGCGATTTGCTGCAAAATGGCGATACAGGGCTCGCCGCTTTCCAGTGCACGCTCCAATGCGTCAACCTGGCCACGAATGCGACGTACCCGCGTAAGCACGCGTTTTTTATCTTCTGGTGAATGGGGCATGTAACCTCCTTGATACTATAGGGGGGTATGGTAACTTTTATTTTATAATGCTGTAAACATTAAGTTTTATATGGATATCATATGGTTATCAGATTCATCATAAAGACACTACAAGCCATATAGAGACTTTTCAGCGCCCCAAACATGCCCCCAACAGCTTTTTTGCCCCCAAAATTAAAGCTTTCAAGTCTGCATTTGGAACCGAATAAATATCAGTACTCAAAAAATAAGACACTGCTGTTATATGCATATTCGGGGTCATGGTCACACAACCGGCATTACTAACTGAACGTGGTATCTAATCCTGGGGGCAGGTCAATTATTTACTCTGTTATTTGCTCTGCCTGACTCAATGCGCCAGATCGTTTATATGTGGAAATGGCAATACCAGTACGAGCTGGTGCTGGGTTGCATGTAGACACATAAGTAACGCCATCGATTTCTACGCGCATGAAGTCCCAATTCTCACGTTGGAAAAACCAATAATAGACACGAATACAATTTTTATAATATATATTCATGACGAATAATTATGTATTTTAGACAAATCATTAGATAAGTAGTAATTTGTTATTTTTCCAAACAAATAAAACACACGGAGTAAATAATGAATCAAAAAAAATTTGAATTCTTACGTTTCGCCGCAGATCAATTTGGCCCGACCGTTATGGGTCAAAGACATTTATTCATGAAGGAAATAATTGATTCACACGAAACAGCTTACAAAGACAAAAAACCGTTACTTTATAACGTTTTTTATAAAGACGGTGTTTTTAACTTGGATTTAACTCCTGTCGGACTTATTGTTTACATTAAAGAAAAATTTATTTTCACTGATCGAGGACCTATTCGCGCAATTGATATTTTAAATATCGATGAATATACAAAATCATCAGAAATTATCTTATCCTTCCACATATATGGGAATGGTGGGGTTAAGGTAAAAAATTACTTAAATAAAGATATCATTTCTAATGGCGAGCAAAAGTTCTCTGGCTTTATTGGGAATGATTCAAGCTATGAGATTTTCTTTAACAACCTTTTTTCCACCTTATTTTCGATGAATCTTATTTCTATCTCAGAGTAACAATTTTCAACCTCAAACATTTAGCATATTTACCAATTTCTCTCTCATTTTTAAGCTTAATAAAACGCCGTCGGCAATGCGCAGGGTGCGCGGCTGGAAACCGACGGCGTTTGGTTATTAGTATTCAGTAGAACGATCTACTTTTTTATTACGTATTAACCACAACCAACTCACATTTCACGCATCATCTAAACGAGCTTAAACAATGATTGCTGCGAACTGTCTAAAGTGAGTCTTTTGTGCTCAGCATCGGTATTACTCCATCAGCGATGAATATACCAGCTTGATCCCCAAAATACTCAGCACCGTGGCCGATGTTCTGTCCACCGCCGTCTTGATGCGCAAATAGACGCGGCGCGGTTTCTCGGCTGAGAGCAGCAGCGCCACCAGCGAATACCAGCCCGCATCAATCACAAAGCTCATCAGCGGGATCACATAATAGAAGATGGTCGGAATATTCGCTGGCAGCAGCGCGGTGAAAATAGACGCGAATACGATGGCCGTTTTCGGGTTGCTTAACTGAATAAACAATCCATCGCGAAACGTCTTCCACAGCCCTTTGGGGGCGTCGTTATGGCTCAAAGCGAGCGTCAATGGCTGCGATGCACTGCGAAAAATCTTCACTGCCATCCAGATAAGATACGCGCCCCCTGCTATCTTTAGCGCCATATAGAATTCAGGCACCGCATTTAGCACCCTTTGCAATCCCAGCGTGGCCATCAGCGCAAACGTCGCCGCTCCTACCCCCATTCCCAGCGAAGTGACTAAACCATGCACACGTGAGTGCGCCAGTGAATTACGCGCAACGTAAATAAAACTCGGACCTGGGCTCATTCCCCCCATCATTAGCACGGCGGCAATCGCAATCAGACTGGACAACAGCACGGGAAACCTCCTGGCAAGGCGAGAATGACGTAACGTGATGACTCTAGCAGAGTGAAAACATAATGTATTCTGTCGAAAAGGATAAATATCGTTAAAATATATTGTACAAAACCTCACCATTTTTGTTTCACATCAAAATCTTAAGTAAAATTAATTAAATATATCGTAAGTTAATCAGCGTAATATTAAATATAAAATTTAACTTAGGCCTGGCGCTAATTATTTGATAAGATTTTTCTTAGTAGAGCATTGTGCTATTAGCAAGGAGAACTTATGCGCTGGGATATTACGGACATGTTACTTTCCCCAACGACCGGCACAGCATTTGCCGTCGCCAGGAATAGTGAAAAACGATCGGTCATTATCTGGTATCGCGGCAACTATTTTTTGCGGCCAAACAATTACTTACGCACTGATGGCGCACGTGTATTCATTGATGGAAAACCTCAGGATTTTCGCGTTATTCATACCATGCCTTTTTTCCCTGCTATCTGGCAGACTTTAAAAAATAGTTGTCATTGCCCTGGTAATGATAACGTTTCATTGCGGAATTGTGAAAAGCAGCAGACTTGTTTATTCGAACTTTGTCCCTATGGAATAAAAATGATTTCCTAGGTTAATATCACGTTGATATTTATTTCCTGGTCGGGCAGATAATTAATCCCTTCGCAGGTGAACACTGAAAGAAAAGTTATCCGCAATTGCGCACCGCAGGCGGGCCTTGTACCGTAACGGATACGCGCAATATCCTGTTTCAGATTTACCTAATAGCCCGGAGGGTTCCTCCGGGCAAAACGTCAGCGTTTTAGCGGCTGCCCTGCGGTTTCGCGGGCGCGCAGCACTGTCAGGAAGGTAATTAGCGCCGCGCCCATCACATAGAAGGCAGGCGAGAATTTATCGCCGGTGCTGGTAATAAGCCAGGCAGAGAACCAAGGTGTGATGCCGCCAAAGAAGGCGACGGCAAAGTTATAGGCGATAGACAACCCGCCATAGCGCACACTGGTAGGGAAAAGTTCCGCCATTGCGGCGGTACACGCGCCATCAAACGCGGCGATAAACGCCCCCAGCATCACCATTGCCAGCACCGCAGAGAGCACATCGCCGTTCGCCATCACCATCATGGCCGGGTAACTCAGCAGAATAAACCCGGCGCACCCGGTCAGCATTAACGGCTTACGGCCATATTTATCCGACAGATAGCCCATAAACGGTACCAGCACCGCCACGGAAAAGAGACCAATCGTGGTGATGGCGTACGCGTTAAGTTTTGAGAAGTGCAACTCGGTGGAGAGATAGCTCGGCATAAAGGTTTGCAGCGTCCAGTGCCCGACCGCTTTGATCACCACAAAACCGACACAGAACAGCAACGCGCCCCACGCCGTGGTAACCGCTTTACGCAGCGGCGCGGATTCGGTTTGCCCGTTCTTCATGGCGTCGAGAAATTCTGGCGAATCTTCCAGATGTTTTCGTAAGTACAACCCAACCCAGCCCAATGGCCCGGCAATCAAAAAGGGAATGCGCCAGCCCCAGTCGCTCATGGTGCTTTCACCGAGCGTTGCTGTCAGCAGAAACACCAGCCCGGAACCCACGACAAAAGCCATAAAACCAAAGTTATCGATCCAGCAGGTGAAGTAGCCACGGCGCTCTGTGGGGGCATATTCCGCCAGATAGGTTGTCGCGCCAGAGCTTTCGCCCCCAGCGGCAAAACCCTGAATCAGGCGCGTTATCACCAGCAGCACCGTCGCGGTAATACCAATCTGATGATAAGTCGGCAGCAGTCCCATCACGAAGGTGGCGCCGGAGGTGAGCAGGATCACCGTTGCCAGCACTTTCTGTCGCCCTTTTCTGTCGCCCAGCGAACCGAAAAACAGCCCACCAAGGGGGCGCATAATAAAACCCGCGCCAAAGACCGCGAACGACGAAAGCAGTGCGACACTGGGATCACCCGCCTGAAAAAACTGCAGGCCGATAATGGCAGCGAGCGTGCCATACAGGCCAAAGTCAAACCATTCGACAAAGTGACCGATGCCGGTGGCGAGCAGCACTTTGCGTAATTTGCGCGATCCGGCAGTGTCTTCTTGTGTTGCCATCCGATCAAGAGACTCCTGTACTGGCTGTGTCATATCCCCTCCGCCCGATAGTGTTTCTATAATAGATATACTATCTACACTGCTTGTACGAATTGCGCACAGCACGGATGGCGTAAAATGTGATTTCCGCCCTGCTTTTCAATGTGGAAAACCCGACAGGATCACATTTTAGACGCGCAGAAATGAAAAAGCCCCGCAGGATGCGGGGCCAGGCAACGAAGAGCAATTAGCCGCGTTTTTTCGGAATCATACGCAGCAGCGTGTTGTCTTTAAAATAGTAATGATGCGCCAGCGCCGCACCGGCATGCAACGCAATGACAAAATAGCCGGCGTTTGCCAACAGCTCGTGGAACTCTTTGAGCGTATCCACTAAATCATAATTCGCCTCTGCGGCGTACGGCATCGAAATACCAAAAGCAATCCATGGACCACCGCGGTTATACATCATCAGCAAGCCAAGAATTGGCAAGGCAATAAACAGCAGGTAAATGACCAGATGCCCAAGGTGCGCCAGCCCGGTCATCATCGCTGACGGTTTCGGCACAATCGGCGGCGTTGGGCTTTTCAGCCGCACCAGCAGACGCGCCAGCATCAGCACCAGAATCGAAATGCCGCATGAAACGTGTACGAGATTGAAATAAGGACGATAGCTGCGCGGGAAGAATCCGCGTAGTTCCATGGCGCAATAAGCGCCAACAACCAGCAGGAACACCAGCCAGTGAATGGCGATCTGTAATCCCGAATATTTGCTACGCATAAGGAACCCCCAAAACGAACGAACCGGCGTTCAACATACCTGGCTTTCCTTAAAAATTCATTAACTTTTCCTTATCACTTTTCAGTTACTTACCACAGCCTGACGGTGATTCATTTGCCCAATAACGCCGGCCAGGTTATCACTAAATAAGTACAAAACGGTGATTCATTACATTCTGATGGAGATGATCATGAGCAAAATTGGCATTAATGGATTTGGGCGCATTGGGCGCCTGGTATTACGTCGCCTGCTGGAAACCAACAGCAGCGCGGAGGTGGTGGCTATTAACGATCTGACCTCACCCAAAGTGCTGGCCTATTTGTTAAAGCATGATTCCAACTACGGCCCGTTTGGCTGGAGCGTGGATTTTACCGAAGACGCGCTGATCGTTAACGGCAAAACCATTACGGTATATGCGGAAAAAGAGGCAAAAAATATTCCGTGGCGCAGCGCCGGTGCGGAGATCATTGTTGAGTGTACCGGTTTTTATACCTCGAGCGAAAAATCGCAGGCGCACATCGATGCCGGGGCCAAAAAAGTGCTTATTTCCGCCCCGGCAGGCGAGATGAAAACCATCGTCTACAACGTTAACGACGACACGATTAACGCGCAGGACACCATTATTTCGGTGGCGTCCTGCACCACTAACTGCCTCGCGCCGATGGCCAAAGCCTTGCAGGATAATTTCGGCATCAAAGTCGGCACCATGACCACCATCCACGCCTACACCGGTACCCAGGCGCTGGTCGACGGCCCGCGCGGTAAAGATCTGCGCGCCTCCCGTGCCGCTGCGGAAAACATCATTCCGCACACCACGGGTGCGGCGAAAGCCATTGGTCTGGTGATCCCGGCATTGAGCGGTAAGCTGAAAGGCCACGCGCAGCGCGTACCGGTGAAAACCGGCTCCGTTACTGAACTGGTATCCATATTAGAGAAGAGAGTGACGGTCGATGAGATCCATCAGGCGCTGAAAAAAGCCACGGAGAACAACGAATCTTTCGGTTATACCGATGAAGAGATCGTCTCTTCTGATGTTATCGGCAGCCATTTCGGTTCCGTTTTTGACGCCACCCAAACCGAGATCACCGAAGCCGGCGATCTGCAACTGGTCAAAACCGTCTCGTGGTACGACAACGAATACGGTTTTGTTACGCAGCTGGTTCGCGTGCTCGAAAAATATCGCGCACTGTAATCTCACCATCCACGCCGGGGAATGACCCGGCGTATTCAAACCAGGCAACCCATGAGAAATATCAGCCCGGAAGATTTACTCACCCTGATGAACGTGGCGGTGCAACACGCCACTACGTTCTCCGTCTGGCCAACCGGCGAAGCCCCTGGCGCTGCGGTAAGCCCGGCGCAGTTTCAGCTTGAAGAGCACCATACCGGCCCCTCGCGCTTTGACCGATCCGTCACCGGTGTGCGTGCCCCGCACATTACCGTTTACGCGCCACAAAACCCGAACGGTGTCGGCATTCTGGTCACGCCTGGCGGCTCTTACCGCCGTGTCGTGCTGGATAAAGAAGGCAGCGCGCTGGCGCCCTGCTTTAACGCCAAAGGTTACACGCTGTTTGTCATGACCTACCGCCTGCCGGGCGATGGGCATGAGGAAGGTGCGGACGCGCCGCTGGCCGATGTGCAACGTGCGATCCGCGTGATTCGCGCCCGAGCGCAGGAGTGGCGCCTCGATCCAGAACGTATTGGCATTATGGGGTTTTCCGCTGGTGGTCACGCCGCGGCCAGCCTTGGCACGCGCTACAACGAAAACGTTTATCGCCCTGTTGATGAGATGGATAACCAAAGCGCTCGCCCAGCGTTTATGGCGCTGGTCTATCCGGTGATTACCATGCACCAGGAGATTGACCACCCGATGTCGCGCCAGCAGCTGATTGGCGATACGCCAGGTGACGAACAGATCCGCCGCTACTCCGCAGAACAGATGGCCGATGAAAACACGCCGCCGACTTTTCTGTTGCATGCGGTCGATGACCCGGCAGTGAAAGTGGAAAACAGCGTGGTCATGTTCAACGCCCTGCGACGCCTTGGCGTGCCGGTTGAGATGCATCTGTTTGAACAGGGGAAACACGGTTTTGGCATTCGCGATGCGCTGGGCTTACCGGCGGCAATCTGGCCGGAGCTGATGATGGCGTGGATAGCAACCAAAGTCTGAAACGAGCCCCCGCCAAACGCGGGGGCCACATATCAGGACTGCAGATAGACCATTTGCGTTTGCAGGTACTCGTTCAGGCCGTGGCGTCCATCCGCCCCACCGATACCCGATTTACGCCAGCCCGCATGAAACCCCTGCATCGCTTCGAAGTTCTCGCGGTTAATATAGGTTTCGCCAAACTTCAGCCCCCGCACGGCTTTAAACGCTGTCGCCAGATCGCGGGTATATACCGACGAGGTCAGGCCATAATCGCTGTCGTTCGCCATCGCCAGCGCCTCTTCCAGCGTGTCGAATGCAACCACCGGCAGCACCGGACCAAACGTCTCTTCATGCATGATGGCCATCTCCTGGCGCACATCGAGCAGCAGTGTCGGCGGGTAAAAATAGCCCCTGCCAGTGACCGCTTTGCCACCCAGCACCACGCGTGCGCCTTCTGACACGGCGCGTTCGACCTTCTCTTCAACGCGTTGCAGTGCTGCGGCATTAATAAGCGGCCCCATCGCAATATCGTTGCGCTGCGCCGGATCGCCAAACTGTACCGCTTTCATGGCTTCACCAAGTCGATTGACAAACCGGTCATAAATCCCTTTTTGTACATACACGCGTTCGGCGCAGTTACACACCTGCCCGGTGTTGATAACGCGGGAGTCGACAATCGCTTTCACGGCCAGCTCAAGATCAGCATCATCAAAGACAATTGCCGGCGCTTTACCGCCCAGTTCAAGGCACACTTTGGTGATGTTTTTCGCGGCTGCCGCCATGATTTTCTCACCCGCGCCAACGCTGCCGGTCATGCTGACCATCGCCACTTTCGGATTCCCCGCCAGTTCCTGTCCGACGGTTTCCCCGCGTCCGAGCACGAGGTTAAAGACCCCTTTTGGTAAGCCGATATCATGGACAATTTTTGCGAAGGCAATCGCGTTGTTCGGCGTGAATTCGCTCGGTTTGATAACAATGGTATTGCCGGTAATCAGCGCAGGCGCCATTTTGCGGGCTATCAGGAAGAACGGGAAATTCCACGGCAAAATGCCGGTGGTCACCCCCAGCGCACGTTTAAACACGAAGATATTCTCGCCCGGCCGGTCGCTTTGCAGAATTTCGCCCTCATAGCGCCGCGCCCACTCGGCCATATAGTCGATGTAATCGGCGGTAAAAGAGACTTCTACCTCCGCCAGTTGCTGGATTTTTCCCCCTTCGGCGACAATCAGCGCGCTAATCTCATGGGCTTTTTCACGAATACCCGCCGCGATTTTGCGTAACCAGCCAGCGCGTTCGATGGCGGGAAGTGCTTCCCAGCCAGGCTGCGCACGTTCGGCCGCGTCAATGGCCTTTCGCGCATCTTCGGCTGTGCCATCAGGAATACGCGCCAGGATCGCTTCGGTCGCCGGGTTGATGACATCCAGCCACGAATCGCCTTGCCAGCTCACGAATTGACCATCGATAAACATAGGGTGCTGTACCGGTGCTGTCATGTCTCGCTCCTGTAATAACATTGTTTTTAACAAGTGAATTCATTGTTAAAAATCTATCGGTGCGCGGCATTTTTCCCATCGACACGGGCAGCTTTTGTGAGAGAACGCATAAAAGAGGAGCAAAAAAGCAACAAAACAATGACAGGTTCAGCGGTGGAAATGCCCGTTTGCGGCAATGTCTGCGCAAACGGGCACTGAGATTACAATGCGCGGCTACCGAGCGCAGCAGTAAGGGTGGAATCAGCCCTCAAAACCTGCCATGCGGCTTCGACTTCCTGTGGGAAATCAACGTGAACAATAAAATCACGGCCGTTTGGCCCGTAACCATTAGCATCATCGCGCAGGCGCGGCACTTCCCCCAGCAGCAATGACAAATAACGCTCAACCGACCATAAACCGCGCTGCTGCGGCTGGAAGGCTAGCCCCTCAGCCGTATTCGCTAACTGTGGCGTAAAGCCGGGCCAGCTCAGCCAGTGGGGCGCGTCGTGGCACTGCTGGCTGATGCGGGCAAACGTCGCCATCGTACGGCGCTGCATGGTGGGATCCTGCACCACCATCACGGTTTTCGGTTTTACTCCCTGCGACATCAGCATATCAATGCTGAATCTG
The DNA here is from genome assembly GCF_900184035.1 of Kosakonia pseudosacchari. GTDB lineage: Bacteria > Pseudomonadota > Gammaproteobacteria > Enterobacterales > Enterobacteriaceae > Kosakonia > Kosakonia pseudosacchari. Next base: position 150,022 of record NZ_FXWP01000009.1, on the reverse strand, counting down.
GCGTTCTCGCCGCAGTTGGTGGATTTGTCCTCAATAAGGATCTGTTTCGCCTCTATCTGCCAGAACTGGCGCGCAATATCGGCCAGAATCGCGGCTTCGCCGCGCCCGGTGGTACGCACCACGTTATAGCGTGGATGCCGGGCGATAGCCGAATAAAGAAACGTGGTGGAGTGCCCGACGCCTCCGCTTATCAGAAGCGGGGTTTGCTGTGCCGCCGCCAGCGCGCAGGCGGCATCAATGGTTGGAATGACAGCATTACCCGCAAGAATGACCACATCAGCCCGCACAGGCGTGGGTTTACCGACAAAATCATTTTGCGCCAGCCATGCACCCAGCGTATTTGCCGCCGCCAGCGTGCGCTCCGCTACGGTGGGAAAAGTCGTCATCAGCATAGAACCTCCTTCGCTTTAACTTACAGCCTACCGCGTCAGCGCCCGCAAAACAGGGGATCACTCCGAATCCTGTTCACAGCGGTTCAGGTATGTTTCTGTAACTTTTTTTGAAATACGCGCAATCACCCGCGCTGTACAGGTCGCCGCGGTATCTGCACTCACTGAAAACAGCGCCTGTGGCATTGAGTGGGCAAAAACGGCACACGTTTTATGTGCCGCACATTCATTGTCGCAGCCCCAACGAAACTGCGCATCCTGACCACATGCAGGTCACAACGCTTTCTCGAAACATACCGCTTCCGGCCTGCCTATATAGGTGCCGTAGTTTTCACGAATCTTGAAGCCGTTGCGCTGATAGAAATCAACAGCACGCTGATTGATTTTGCGCGTCTCCAGCCACAGCGCCTGAAAACCCCGCTCCCGTGCATGTTGTTCCAGCGCGCAGAGCAACTGAGCGCCTATGCCGCGCGTGCCGGGGCATGCATACATGCGTTTGATCTCGCCGATCCCGGCGGACAATTCACGCACCGCGACACAGCCCACCGCCTGCGCGTTTTCGCGTGCCAGCAAAAAGAAGCCCCGCTCACCTAAGGTTGAAGCAGCAAACGACGCTCTGCCGCTGCTGCCTGTTAGCTGTTGCAGGTAATCAGAAAGCGCGTCCTGAAGTTGCAGGCACGCAGGATCGGTTGCCGGGGTAAGCGTGATGGTTATCGCACACATTGTGACATTGTCACCTTTAGTTGGTTATTTTTATCAATAAAGCAGATCACTTAACTTCAGTAACCTATATTTTTCTTATGCGCTTGCATTGCCTTTGACGGCACAAGTAGAATCGTTAGCCCGCTAACCATTTACATTAACAACCTTTGTTTTTATATGGATAACTGCTGTTCCCGACATCTTCATGCGCGCACAACATACCGTCGCGAACAATCACCATTAGCCCCGGTCAGGAAAATGTAATGCGTTTGCCGAAAAGCGACCCCTATAGCCCACGCGAATGGCAGCCGCATGAAAAACCGATGCTGCTGGGTTCGCCTTCCACCCCCTATCACAGTACCCCGCGCCGTATCGCCTATGGTGTCGTTGGCCTGCTAGTTTGCATGACTGGCGCACTCGGCAACGCGATGGTGACAGCGAATCTGCAAAATCTGCAAGGCACGTTTGCCGCCTGGTCGACGGAAATCGCCTGGCTGCCCGCTGTGTATGTGATGACCAATGTGTCGATTAATCTGCTGTTGGTAAAGTTTCGCCAGCAATATGGTCTGCGTGCGTTTACCGAAGGGTTTCTGGTGCTGTATGTACTGGTGACCTTCTTCCATCTGTTTATCAACGATCTCAGTTCTGCCCTGTTTGTCCGCGCCGCGCACGGCATGGTGGCGGCGGCACTCAGTTCGCTCGGTATTTATTATCAAATCCAGGCCTGGCCGGCGAAACATCGCTTAAAAGCGCTGACCATTGGTATTACCGGTTCGACGCTGGCCATTCCCATTGCCCGCCTTTTTTCTACCGAACTGCTGCAACTGGATGAGTGGCGCGGCCTGTATCTGTTTGAGCTGGGGCTGGCGCTGCTCTCGCTTGGCTGCGTGATCGCCTTAAAATTGCCGCCGGGCGATCGCAAAAAAGTCTTTGAAAAGAAGGATTTCATCACCTTCTTTCTGCTCGCGCCAGGTATGGCGCTGCTGTGCGCGGTGCTGTCGCTGGGTCGGCTGGACTGGTGGTTCGAAGCGCCGTGGATCGGCTGGTCGCTGGCAGGCGCCGTGGTGCTGATCGTCTCGGCTATCGCCTTTGAACACAACCGCAGTAACCCGTTGCTCAACACCCGCTGGCTCTCCAGTGGCAGCATTGTGCGTCTTGGGCTGATTATGTTGCTGATCCGCATTGTGCTCGCCGAGCAGAACACCGGGGTGTTTGGCTGGCTGCAATATGTCGGCCTGCAAAACGAGCAAATGACCAGCCTGGCATGGTCGATCCTGGCGGGCATTGTCTGCGGTATTACCGCCAGTTGTCTGACGATTAAACCCCAGCGGCTGGCATGGCCGATAGTCGCCTCGCTGGCACTGATGATTATTGCCTCACTGCTTGATAGCCAGTCCACCAGTTTGACGCGGCCCAACCAATTGATGTTAAGCCAGTTTTTACTCGGTTTTGCCAGTGCGTTTTTTATCGCACCGGCGATGCTGGCGGGAATTGGCGGCGTGGTGGCGGAGCCGCGCAACCTGGTCGGTTTCTCGGTGCTGTTTGGCATGAGCCAGAATATTGGCGGGCTGCTCGGCTCAGCTATTCTTGGCACGTTTCAGACCTGGCGGGAGAAATACCACTCCAGCCTGCTGGCGGACCAGCTCACCACCTTAAACCCGCTGGTTAATGAGCGTTTGCAGTATTACAGCCAGATGTATCAAAGCATGATTGGCGACAGTGCGCTGCTCAGTACGCAAGCGGCAACGCAGCTGCAAACGGTGTCGACGCTGGAAGCCACTATTCTGGCTTACAACGATACTTATCTGCTGACGGCCAGCATTGCCGCCGCCACGCTGATTTGGATTTTATGGCGCTTGTTGCGCCTGCGCATTACTGCCCGCCTTGTGTTGAAGCGGGCCACTGGGAGCAAATAATAATGTTACTGGAGTGTCTATGAGCCAGCAGGATGCCGCCAAAGAGCGGGCCAATACCCGCAGCAATTTACGCGTGGTTTCTCTTTTTTCCGCCGCCGCGATTGGCCTGGTGGGCGTACTGGTGATCCTTTACGCCTGGCAGTTGCCGCCGTTTACGCGCCATACCCAGTTTACCGATAACGCCTATGTGCGCGGGCAGACAACATTTATCAGCCCACAGGTGAATGGCTATATCACTGACGTGCCGGTACAGGATTTCGCGGTCGTGAAAAAAGGCGATCTGATTATGCAGATCGATGACCGAATCTACCGACAGCGCGTCGATCAGGCGAAAGCCACACTGGCGATGAAGCTGGCAGCGCTGGATAACAACCTCCAGCAGCGAAAAAGCGCGCAGGCCGTCATTGCCCGCAATGAAGCCGCGCTCGCCAGCGCGAAAGCGCAGGATCTGAAATCCCAGGCGGATTTAAAACGCGTTAAAGCGCTGACCGCAGACGGCTCGCTCTCCATTCGTGAACGCGACGCCGCACTTGCCACCGCCGCGCAAAACACCGCCAGTATTGCCCAGGCGCAAGCGACGCTTGAGATGTCACGCCAGGATCTGCAAACCACCATCGTTAATCGCGGGTCGTTACAGGCGGATGTGGAAAATGCCAAAGCCGCGCTTGAACTGGCACAAATTGATCTGCAAAACACGCGTATCGTCGCCCCTCGCGACGGGCAACTGGGGCAAATCAGCGTACGCCTTGGCGCGTATGTCACCGCCGGAACGCACCTGACCTCGCTGGTGCCATCGCAACGTTGGGTGATCGCCAACCTGAAAGAGACGCAACTGGCAAACGTGGTGGTTGGACAGCCAGTGCGCTTTACCGTCGATGCACTCGACGGGCGCAGCTACCACGGGCGCGTGGAGAGTATCTCACCAGCCACTGGCGTGGAATTTAGCGCCATCAGCCCGGATAATGCCACCGGTAACTTTGTCAAAATCGCCCAGCGCATTCCGGTGCGCATCCAGGTGGAGGCGAAACCCGATGAGCTGGCAAGGCTGCGGCCCGGAATGTCGGTGCAGGTACATATTGATACGCGGGAGGCGGAGCAATGAGGCTGCGCCCTGCGGTTATCACCGTGAGTCTTCTTCTCGCCGGCTGCCAGTCCGCCGATGTCCGGCAAGCCCAACCGTCGCTGCAGATCCCGGCGGCCTGGCGCAGCGAGGCGGGTCCGGCCAGCAAAACGGATAGCGTCTGGTGGCGCAACTTTCACGACAGCCAGTTAAACCGCTATGTTGATCAGGCGCTACGTCACAACAGCGACGTGCTGATTGCCCGCGAAAGAGTCAATGAATATCAGGCGCGGGTTTACGCCGCCGACAGCGCCCTGTTCCCGGAGCTGGACGCGGGGATTTCCGGCACCCGCGCACGTTCCCAATCGGCCGCGACGGGTTTACCCATTTACAGCACCTTGTACAAGGGCAATCTGACAGCCAGTTATAACGTCGATATCTGGGGCGCCAGCCGCAGCGCGTCTCGCGCGGCGGACGCCTCGCTGGAGGCGCAGAAAGCCGCAGCGGCGGCGGCCGATTTGACGGTGGCGACGAATGTCGCTTCCGGTTATCTCACGCTGCTGTCGCTGGATGCACAGTTACAGGTCACGCAATCCACGCTGGCAGCGCGGGAAGATGCACTCAAACTTGCCCGTCGCCAGTATGAGACCGGCTATACTTCACGACTGGAGTTGATGCAGTCCGATTCCGAGTTGCGCAGCACGCGCGCGCAGATCCCGGTGCTGCAACATCAGATAAGCCAGCAGGAAAATGCGTTGAGTGTGCTGCTGGGTAATAATCCGGGCGCGGTTAATCGTGGTGAATTTGCAACGTTAACGCCGCTGAAAGTGCCCTCGCAGTTACCGTCGAGTTTGCTTAACCGGCGGCCGGACATTGTCCAGGCGCAGCGCCAGCTGGTTGCCGCCGATGCGACACTCGCCGCATCACAGGCGAAATTACTGCCGTCGATTAACCTGACGGCAACCGGCAGCATGCAGGACGATACGCTGCCCGGCTTGCTGGATAATCCGCTGCGGTTATGGAACATTGGCGGCAGCATTCTCGCCCCGTTGCTCAACCGTCAGGCACTGAATGCGCAGGTCGATGTCTCCATGTCGCAGCGTAATCAGGCGCTTTACACCTATGAAAAAACCGTGCGCAACGCGTTCAAAGAGGTGAACGATAGCCTCGATGCCATCACACGTCTGAGCGAGCAGCTCGCCGAACTGGCCGGGCAAGTCGATGTGGCGCAGGAGACGTTACGCATTGCGCAAAACCGTTATCACAACGGTTATTCCTCTTATCTGGACGTGCTGGACGCCCAGCGCACGCTGTTTTCCGCTCAGCTCAGCGCGGTACAGGTCAAAAACAATCTGTTACTGGCGCAGGTGGATCTCTATCGCGCACTGGGAGGTGGCTGGTACGGGCTGGATTAAGTTTCTGATAAACCAGGAGTAATGCTATGCAGCAGAAGTGGTCCGCGGTTGACGAATACTTAGTAAAACAGCTGATTCCGGAAGATGAAATCCTGACGCAGGTGCTGGCAAATAACCAGCGCGCGGGGCTTCCGGCCATAGATGTTTCGCCCGCTCAGGGTCAATTACTAGCGCTGTTTGTGCGCATGGTGCGGGCGAAGCGCATTCTTGAAATCGGTACGCTCGGTGGTTACAGCACGGTGTGGATGGCGCGCGAGCTGCCCACCGGCGGCGAACTGCTGACGCTGGAAGCCGATCCGCTACACGCGGCGATAGCGCGTGAAAATCTGCAATTTGCCGGGGTGGCGCATCAGGTCACCGTCGCCGAAGGCCCGGCGCTGCAGACGCTGGAAAACCTGGGCGACCGCCCGCCCTTCGATCTGATTTTTATCGATGCCGACAAACCCAATAACCCGAACTACCTGAAATGGGCAATGCACTATGCCCGGCCTGGCACACTGATTATTGGCGATAATGTGGTGCGCGAGGGTGAAGTGACGAACCCGACGACCACCGATGCCAGCGTGCAGGGTGTGCGGAAATTTATTGAGATGACAGGTGCCGATCCGCGCCTGACGGCCACCGCCGTGCAAACGGTCGGCGTTAAAGGCTGGGATGGCTTTACGCTGGCGTGGGTGAATGCGTAAGGTCGCTGGTGCAGGTTCTTGCCGGATGGCAAACTCGCTTATCCGGCAAGGAATTGCAGTGATAGTGTTTGCCCGGTAAGCGTCGCATCACCGGGCAAGCAGCGCTCATCAGGCGCTAATCTGCTCCATCGCCTGCAAAATGCGCTTATCGGAGATGGGATACGGTGTACCCAGCTGCTGCGCAAAGTAGCTGACGCGCAGCTCTTCGATCATCCAGCGGATCGCTTTAACATCCTCATCTTCCCGGCGTGCCGGCGGCAGCTTATTTAACCACTGCTGCCACGCTTGCTGTACCTGCTCCACTTTCAGCATCTGCGCGCGATCGCGGTGCGGATCGACAGCCAGTTTCTCCAGCCGCTTCTCAATCGCTTGCAGGTAACGCAGCGTGTCGCCCAGGCGGCGGAAACCGTTGCCGGTAACAAACCCGCGATACACCAGACCGTTCATCTGCGCTTTGATGTCCGACAGCCCAAGCGCCATGGTCATATCAACGCGCCCTTTCAGTCGCTTGTTGATATTGAACACCGCCGTCAGGATCTGTTCGACCTGTTTGGCGATCTCCACTACCGTTTCGTTCAGCTCCGCACGCACTTTCTCATGCAGCGCCGCGAAGCCCTCTTCGCTCCACACCGGGCCGCCTGCCTCGTCGATAAGTTTATCCACGCCGCAGGAGATGCAGTCATCGATCAACTCCAGCACTTTGCCGTACGGGTTGAAATAGAGACCCAGTTTCGCTTTGTTCGGCAATTTTTCATGCAGGTATTTAATTGGCGACGGAATGTTTAGCAGTAACAAACGGCGGATACCGCGCCACATCGCCTGTTGCTGCTCCAGCGGGTTATCGAACAGCTTGATCGCGACACTGTCACGTTCATCAACCAGCGCAGGCCAGGCTTTTACCTTGTAGTTGCCGCGTTTTTGCTCGTAGCTTTCCGGAAGCTGACCAAAACTCCAGATATGTAAACCGCTCTGCTCAATACCGTCATCGGCCACCGCCGAAAGGGTTTCCTGCACTTTGCCTTTCAGACGCTCTTTCAGTTCAGCCAGCGAACGGCCTTCGAGCAGTTTCTTGTTCTTGTCATCGACTACACGGAAGCTGATTTTCAGATGATCGGGCACCTGATCCCAGTGCCAGTCATCGCGGTCAACGGTAACGCCGGTCATCCGGCGCAGTTCACGCTCCAGCGCATCCAGCAACGGCAGTTCCAGCGGCGTGACGCGGCCGAGAAACGCTTCGGCGTAGTTCGGCGCGGGAACAAAGTTGCGCCGCGTCGGTTTCGGCAGCGATTTGATCAGCGCAATCACCAGCTCACGGCGCAGGCCGGGAATTTGCCACTCAAACCCGCTCTCTTCGACCTGGTTTAATAACGGCAGCGGGATATGTACCGTGACGCCGTCGGCATCCGCGCCCGGTTCAAACTGGTAACTCAGGCGCAGCTTCAGGTTGCCCTGATGCCAGAAGTTGGGGTAATCGAGTTTACTCACCCCTTCTGCGCCCTCTTTGATCAGCATGCTCTTTTCGAAGTTGAGCAGATCAGGAGTTTCACGGCTGGCTTTTTTCCACCAGCTGTCGAAATGGCGGGCGGAAATCACCTCGTGGCTGATGCGCTGGTCATAAAACTCAAACAGCGTTTCGTCGTCCACCAGGATGTCGCGGCGGCGGGATTTATGTTCCAGTTCTTCCACTTCCGCGCGCAGTTTCAGGTTGTCGCGAAAGAAAGCATGCCGGGTTTGCCAGTCACCCTCGACCAGCGCGTGGCGAATAAAGAGTTCACGACAAAGCATCGGGTCGATCTGGCTGTAGTTCACTTTGCGCGCCGCCACGATCGGCAGACCATAAACGGTCACTTTTTCCGTTGCCATTACCGCGCCCTGCGCTCGCTCCCAGTGCGGTTCACTGTACGAACGTTTAATCAGGTGCTGCGCGACCGGTTCAACCCACTCCGGATCAATGCGTGCGGCGATACGCCCCCACAACCGGCTGGTCTCCACCAGTTCTGCAACCATGGTCCACTTCGGCGGTTTTTTGAATAACCCCGAGCCGGGGAAGATGGCAAAACGGGCGTTACGCGCGCCGGTAAACTCCTGTTTGTCGGCATCTTTCATACCAATGTGCGACAGCAAACCGGTTAACAGGGCAATATGAATTTCGCGATATTCCGCAGGCTCGCTGTTGACCGGGATCCCCAACTCTTTCACCACCTGGCGCAGTTGGGTGTAGATATCCTGCCATTCGCGCACGCGCAGATAGTTCAGGTAATCGACCCGGCACTGACGGCGGAACTGGTTTGACGAGAGCGCTTTTTGCTGCTCGCCCAGGTAATTCCACAGGTTCACAAACGCGAGGAAGTCGGACTCTTTATCATGAAAGCGCTGATGCTTCTCGTCTGAAGCCTGCTTTTTATCCAGCGGCCGTTCGCGCGGATCCTGAATCGACAACGCCGAGGTAATGATCATTGCTTCGCGCACACAGCCATGTTTTTGCGCTTCCAGCACCATACGCGCTAAGCGCGGATCGACCGGCAGTTGCGACAGCTGGCGCCCCAGCGGCGTCAGTTTATAGGCGGTTTGTTGCTCATCGGTGGTAATGGCGCCCAACTCTTCCAGCAGGCGCACGCCGTCCTGAATATTGCGTTTATCCGGCGCTTCAACAAACGGGAAGGCGGCGATATCGCCGAGCCCCAACGCCGTCATTTGCAGAATGACCGACGCCAGGTTGGTGCGCAGAATTTCCGGATCGGTAAATTCCGGGCGTGACAGGAAATCATCTTCTGAATAGAGACGAATACAGATCCCTTCCGACACGCGGCCGCAGCGCCCTTTACGCTGGTTAGCGGAGGCCTGAGAAACCGGCTCAATCGGCAGGCGCTGCACTTTGGTGCGATAGCTGTAGCGGCTGATGCGCGCCGTACCCGGATCAATGACATATTTGATGCCCGGTACGGTCAGCGAGGTTTCCGCTACGTTGGTCGCCAGCACGATGCGCCGCCCGCTGTGTGGCTGAAAGACGCGGTTCTGTTCACTGTTCGATAACCGCGCATACAGCGGCAGGATCTCCGTGTGGCGCAGATCGCGCTTGCTCAGGGCATCGGCGGTATCGCGGATTTCCCGCTCGCCGCTCATAAAGATCAGAATATCGCCTGCGCTTTCACGCCCGAGCTCATCCACCGCATCGAAAATCGCCTGTAACTGGTCGCGTTCCGTATCATCCGCTTCTTCGACAATCGGCCGGTAGCGCACTTCCACCGGGTAGGTGCGCCCGGACACTTCGATAATCGGCGCGTTATTGAAATGGCGTGAGAAACGTTGCGGATCGATGGTGGCGGAGGTGATGATGATTTTCAGATCCGGGCGGCGCGGCAGTAATTCCCGCAGATAACCCAGCAGGAAATCGATGTTCAGGCTGCGTTCGTGCGCTTCATCGATAATGATGGTGTCGTATTGCATCAGCAGGCGATCCTGCTGGATTTCCGCCAGCAGAATACCGTCGGTCATTAGTTTGACCATGGTGTTATCGCTGACATGATCGCTGAAACGCACTTTATAACCGATGCAACCGCCCGGCTCCGTTTTCAGCTCTTCGGCAATACGGTTGGCAACGGTGCGCGCCGCCAGACGACGCGGTTGAGTATGGCCAATCAGCCCTTTAATGCCGCGCCCCAGTTCCATGCAAATTTTCGGTAACTGCGTGGTTTTACCGGAGCCAGTTTCGCCGGCCACAATCACCACCTGGTTATCGCGGATGGCCTCGAGGATCGCCTGTTTTTTCTGGCTGACCGGCAGGTTGTCCGGGTAATCAATAGTCGGGCGCGCGGCTTCGCGCTGCGCCACTTTTCGAGCGGCGTCACTAATCTCCTGCGCCAGCGTCCGGAGCAGTGCCTGCTGAGATTCAGGATTTTTAACTTTCTTGCTGCCATGCAGGCGGCGGGCGAAGCGCTGCTGGTCGCGTAGCATCAGAGTGCTGAGCTGCGCGCTAAGATCGGTAATCGTCAATTTCTGTTGTTCTGTCATAGCGTTATTGGGCAGAGCACTGCCGGGAAACATCTTAAGTTCGCAATCGCAGTAGGATAGCACATCGCCGTAATCCTTTTCTTGTTCAAGAAATTCGAACATAGGATTCGATATATTGCGCTATTCATGTAGAGAGTTTGTGAATAGAGTGTCATGACGTCACGGGGCAACCCATTGCAAATACAATAAAGGAAACACCCAATGAGCAAAGTTTTAGTTCTTAAATCCAGTATTCTGGCAGGGTACTCACAGTCTGGTCAGTTGGCCGATTATTTCGTTGAACAGTGGCGTGAAAAACACGCGGCGGATCAAATTACCGTGCGTGACCTGGCCGCTAACCCGATCCCGGTGCTGGATGGCGAACTGGTTGGCGCGCTGCGCCCGAGCGATGCACCGCTGACACCGCGTCAGCAGGAAGCACTGGCGCTCTCCGACGAGCTGATCGCTGAGCTGCAAGCACATGACGTGATTGTCATTAACGCCCCGATGTACAACTTCAACATCCCGACGCAGTTGAAAAACTACTTCGACCTGGTGGCGCGTGCTGGCGTGACGTTCCGTTATACCGAAGCAGGGCCGGAAGGTCTGGTGAAAGGGAAACGCGTCGTCGTGGTTTCCAGCCGTGGCGGTATCCATAAAGATACCCCGTCCGATCTGGTTGCGCCGTACCTGAAATTGTTCCTCGGCTTTATCGGCATTACCGATGTGAACTTTGTCTTTGCTGAAGGCATTGCTTACGGTCCGGAAGTGGCGACCAAAGCGCAGACTGACGCAAAAGCCGCAATCGACAGCCTGGTGGCTGCCTGAGATTTCTCCCCTCTCACCGCCCGGTGGGAGGGGCCTTTCCCCGCTTGTACGGCTATACCCCTTGCGCAATGTCATCATTATTTGCCGCTCCCGGCATGCTTAGCAGCCCCTTGTGGTTGCGACAAATCCCGCTTTTTTATCAAATACAGCTTTACAGGCTTGATACCTTACGACGGATTCACCGGGCCGCGAAAACGCTGGCAGGCTGCTCTGAAAGGTCACGCGCCGCTTACGGTTTCTTCAGCCATTTACCGTTAATACCCTGTACATAGTCGCCGGGCTTCGCGCGTTCCACCAGTTTCTGCCCGGCCATTCTGGCTACGTCATCAACGGCGATGTTGTTGCGATCGGCCAGTTGCTGGTAGCTTTCTGTGCGCGCTTTGTTAATGCGTTCCACCAGTGCCAGCGTCTCTTTATCCTGGCTTATCGGCGCGACATAGCCACTGAGCGTTTCACCGACGCGCCCCTGGCTGCGGGCCTCATCAAGCGTCAGCGCCTGCGCGGTTGCGCTGAAAAGGCCAACGGCCAGCAGCGCGCTTATGACACGTTTTTTCATCATCGCCTCAGAACAAGTCGCTACGGGTTTTCAGCAGGGTTTCTACGTCCTTATCCACTTTGATGTGAATTTCATGCTCGATCTTCACATTCATATTGATGGTGATCGGCTCCTTCGGCGCCGCCACCTCGATGCGCGGCGTGCAAGCGGCCAGCAACATTATCGCCATCAATACGGGCACGGCTTTCAGGGTACTCATTTTTTATCCTCACACTCTTCGCCCTTCGCGCAGCGGGCTTGCGGTAGCGCCGCGTGTTGCTCAAGCCATGACTGCAGATTGTCGCCAAAACGTAAACTGCGCCATAAGGTGAATACATTCTCCTCATGGGTATAGTTCAAATTCACGGTACTGCTTTTGCCATCAACAAAACTGGTGCCGCGCAGAGTGGCCTGCAGCGTCAACAGCCCCAAATTATCCAGATTGATCTTCGTCCATGAACGGGAAATTTCCATATAGCGCAACCAGTTAATCGCCGCGCCCGCCGCCATGTTGTCTTTCACCACCGCATCGGCGGTATCTTTATCGATCCGCAGCGTCATCGGGCCGGGGTTGTGCAACCAGCCATCTTTAATGATCCATTGCGGGTTATCCAGCCACAGCGGCAGCGCGCCGTCAAATGGCCCGGAAAGCGCAAACTGCTTCGGATTCACCGCGCTGATTAACTCACTGGCGGAAATGTGCTTCAGACGCAACAGCGCCGGGTCGTGCTGCGGCATACGTAGCTGCTGCATAGTCACTTTTCCGCCCAGCACATCTACGCTGACATCGCTTAATATGAGCGGATTTTCCTCGCTCCATGGCCACGCGCCCTGCAAATCGGCGGTGATATTTTTCGCCGTCACCTGGTTCGTTATCTCACCAATGCGCAGCGAAACCGGCCTGCGGGTGCCCAACTGCCAGCCCCCTTCGCGGTAACGGAATGGCAGCACAAAATCGACGCCGCGAATTTGGTTGTCCGGCGTCCAGACACTGCCGCTTTTTAGCACGCCGTGACCACCGGCTTCAAAACCTTGATCCGCGGCGGCAGAAAATGCGACCTGCGCATACAGTGCGCCATCCAGCAGCTTCATTTTCCAGTCCGGCGGAATAAGCGGCTGGAATACCGAGAGCGCCTGGCGCGGCCACCATGCCTGCCCACGTAAACGCTCACCGTCCCAGCGGCCATTAACCTGCACCGGGCCAATCGTGTCGGCCTGCAACGCGCCCTTAAACTGGAACATGGTTGGGTCGTCGCCGGTCACGCTGAATGTCAATGTCGATGGCGGTAAGACGCTTCCCGCGCTGAAGCGGGTTTGCCCGGCATCCAGCGTCAGTGAGCCAGTGAACTGCGGATTTGCCGCATCACGCACCCACTTTACTGGCGCATCCAGCACTAACCGGGGCGTAGCCATATGCATCGCGCCATATTGCAACTGGTCAAAGCCGGTCGAGAGATCGTTAAGCGTAATCGTGTTGTTATTCCATTCGCCGCGACCGGCAACATCCCAGCGCGCGTTCATCGGCGTGAAATTGCCCTCACCCCAGTAACGCCAGCGCCACAGGCCGTTGTCCAGCAGAAAATCCTGCGCCTGGCCATCAAGATGCAGACGGAAATCCCCCATCGCATTTTCATGCGCGCGAAGGATGGCCTGCAAACGCCCGTCAATACCATGCTGAGTGAGCTTGACGCCCGCCAGCGGCCAGCGCACTTCATCAATATTTAACGAATCAATCACCCGTCCGCGCGAGCGCAGCAGCGCACCTGGCGTGAAGGCCAGTTGCGGATCGTCAACACTACCGCTCAGATGGGCGGGAAGCACCGCATAAAACACCAGATCGCCCTGCTTTGCTTCTCCGGTCAGCTGCAGCGGCATATCGTTATTGTCGATACCAAGACGGCCGGGGCCAATTGTCAGCACCGCATTGCCCTTCCCGGCGTCGCCCTGCGTCAGCACGTTTAACCGGCCACTGAACTGCGCCTTTTCCAGTCCCTGTTGCCAGTTATCCACTTTTAAGCCGACCCGACCGCTAAGTGGAAAGCCCTGATAGGGCCAGCTCCAGCGCCCATCGCTGATGGTCAATTGGTCGGGCGTAAGTTGCCACGGCAGATCGAGCAGCGGATCGCCCTGATCGCGCGCCATGACCACCAGTTGCCCCTCGTTATCGCGCCAGTCGACATCCACATCCACCACGCCCGGCTGCTGCGACAGAGTTAAGGTGCTTTCCATATGTCCGTTAACCGGAACGCTGCCTGGAACGTCCGGCAGGGTAAATTCGCCACCGAGCGTAAACGGCGGCTGGTCATCGACAAGACGCAGCGCCATGCGGCTAATTGTCAGCGCCTGCCCGCGCAAACGGGCGCTGAGATCGATGCGCTCGCCAGAATAGGTGAGTTGCTGCTCATCCGGTGTCAACGACACGGATAATTTGCCTGCCCATGTTTTCCACGGCGAAACGGTAAAACGCTCCACCGTCAGCCAGCTGTAAGGGAGCATGGCTTGCCATTCGGCCAGCGTGCGCGGCGCGTCAGAAACCGTTTCACTTTGTGGCAGTTTATTCAGGCAGGCGGTGTTAATATCCAGCGCGCCAATATGAAGCTGCCAGCGGCTGGGATGGGTGAGTTCGGCGTTCTGTAATGACGCCAGTTGACAATCAGCGACCAGATAGCGCAGATCGGGAATTTTTAACGCGTGTCGGGAAAAGCGCGGGCTCTCTTCCATGGCGATACGCGTGCCCGCCGGCAACCAGAGCCCGGCCAGCGTCGGCACCCATTGCGCAAGCGTCAGCAGCAGCGTAAGCGGCAGCGGAATGACCAGTAACACCAGTGCGATGGCGGCTTTGTATTTACCCTTCATGGGTAGCTAATATCCTGATTTTGCATGTGATTAAGCCGATTCTGGTGGTTATTGTGGCATGTTTGGCCGCCCCTTTGAAGGCGCAGGTCGTTTTAATCATAGTCTGGCGATTGCATTTTCAGTAGTTACAGAGAATAGTGTTTTAATATCATTAATTTATGGATTCAGCGCATGTTCACGAAAGGCTCTTTAATTCGCGGCTGGTTTACCGGCACCACCGTTTTCACCTGCTTTACCTTCAGCGATTATCTCAGTGCTAACTACTTTCACGACTCCAAAATTCCATGGCTTATCGGGGTTGTTGCGGCGACAGCTATCTGCTGGAGCACGCGCAGCGCATTAAAACAATTGCGCTAACAGGTGTGTCACAGCGGATATACTGAACTGAACACATTCACCGTGCCCATGGTTGTCAATAAAATTTGAACGTTTACATAATAATTTTAAAACGTGATAATGTGGGTAGAAAACCATTGGAGAAAGTCTTATGAAACTCGCGATATACAGCACAAAGCAATACGATAAAAAGTATTTGCAGCAGGTAAACGAGAAATATGGCTACGATCTTGAATTTTTCGACTTTCTGTTAACCGAAAAGACTGCCAAAACCGCGAACGGCTGTGATGGGGTCTGTATTTTTGTTAACGACGATGGCAGCCGCCCGGTGCTGGAAGAGCTGAAAAAGCTCGGCGTGAAATTTATCGCCCTGCGCTGTGCCGGGTTCAACAACGTTGATCTCGACGCGGCAAAAGAGCTGGGTTTGCAGGTGGTGCGCGTGCCGGCCTACTCACCGGAAGCGGTGGCAGAGCATGCCATTGGCATGATGATGACCCTGAACCGTCGCATTCACCGCGCATATCAGCGTACCCGCGATGCTAACTTTTCCCTGGAAGGGCTGACCGGCTTCACCATGTACGGTAAAACAGCGGGCGTTATCGGCACCGGTAAAATTGGTGTTGCCGCCCTGCGTATTCTGAAAGGATTCGGTATGCGTCTGCTGGCGTTCGACCCCTACCCGAGCGCAGCAGCACTGGAGCTTGGCGTGGAGTATGTTGATCTACCGACGCTGTTTTCAAAGGCGGATGTTATCTCCCTGCACTGCCCGCTCACGCCAGAAAACTTCCACCTGCTTAACCGCGACGCCTTTGCTCAGATGAAAGATGGCGTGATGATCATCAATACCAGCCGCGGCGGATTGGTGGATTCGCAAGCCGCGATAGAAGCGCTGAAAACGCAAAAGATCGGCGCGCTGGGAATGGATGTCTATGAAAACGAACGCGATCTGTTCTTTGAAGATAAATCCAACGATGTTATTCAGGACGACGTGTTCCGTCGTTTATCTGCCTGCCATAATGTTTTGTTTACCGGTCACCAGGCATTCCTGACGGCCGAGGCGTTGATTAGCATTTCCGAAACGACGCTGGAAAACCTGCGCCAGTTACGCGACGGCGAAGCCTGCCCGAACGCGCTGGCCTGATTGTCCGGGGTTCCCCTGCCTGCTCGGGAACCCTTTCGGACAAACCCCGATGACGCCCAGGCTAAGCCTGTTAGAATTCCCCACGTAATGGATAACCCCTTAGAGGACGAGATGAAGAAAATTATGACTTTGGTTGCGTTGAGCGTAGTGCTTTCTGGCTGCGTGAGTTCCCGCACCGACACATTGAAGCCGCAGCAACTGGCAGATCAGCGTTTTGTGCTGACCACCGTAAACGGCCAGGCCGTGCAGGGTAATGGCCCGGCGCCGGAAATCCGTTTTGATAAAGACCTGCGCGTGTCCGGCAAAATGTGCAACGGCTTTATGGGCCAGGGAAAACTCTCTGAAGGCAAATTGACCGTCAAACAGATGGGCATGACCATGATGCTCTGCCCTGACCAGCAGCGTAACGAACTGGATCACACCATTAATGCGATGCTCAGCGAAGGGGCGCAGGTTGATCTTACTGACAAACAGCTGACGCTGGCGACGGCGACGCAAACCCTGATCTACACACGCGCGGCGAACGCTCAGTAACTGCCGCAGCTTCCGGTGGCAAGCGACTGTTCACTGCAGCGCTTGCCATTTGGCAACGCACACATTCCCACCATTGAACCATCGAGTTGCCGGGCAACTGACAACGAACCGCCAATCATCGCGCAATTCGCCTGACCACCATTTGACATCGCGGCTTTAAGCCCCGGCGCAACGTGTGCTGCGGTCGCTTGCTGAACGGGTTCACTGCTGCATGCCGATAATAATAAAGCGGCACATCCTACTAAAAACGCTGCGCGCATCTCTCCCCCTGCCCTGTGTCCTCAGGATAATTAAAAAAGCGAAACCCAAGCATCATAGGCAGCCAGGCGCAATACGTCGAGAGCTGAAAAGCATCTTTATGTGAATTCGAAACACTTTTTTGCGGTTTTTTGGGCGGGTGAACACAATTCATAGCAAACGGGGATTCATCGGGTATGCCAACTCAGAACCCGTGGCGGATTCCCAGGGGGCTCAACAGGCGACACTGGCAAGTGCGGCAATATTGTCTCACCTTATGTTATTTCACGTTGTGAGATAACAACACGGTCGCGTCCTGAAGATTTCGCCTCGTAAAGCGCCTCATCCGCTAATTCGATAAGCATCGCCTCATTGCCCGTCAATGAGGCGGCAGACCCGGCGGCGACACCAATACTCACACTCACGACGCCAAGCGGGCTTTGCTGGTGGGGAATATTCGCAAGCTTAATATTACGGCCTATCTTGCTGGCAATATGCTTAGCGGAGTCCGCATCCGTTTCAGGCAGAATAACCACAAACTCCTCTCCGCCATATCTGGCGGCCAGATAAGGAGTTTCGCTGATGGTCTTTTTCAAATTTTCAGCGACAGCTTGTAAACAGCCGTCACCGGCGATATGCCCGTAATTGTCGTTATATTTTTTAAAGTAATCGACATCAATTAATAGCAGTGCAATCTGCTGTTTGTTGCTGGCACCTTTCGCTACTTCGGCTACTAAAGCCTCATCGAATTTACGCCGATTCGCAAGACCGGTTAACGCATCTTCCGTGGCGATAACTTGCAATTCTGCGTTCTCGGACGCCAGAGACGCTTTCGCCTCCGAGATCTCTTTACTGATACGGATACGGCGGCGAACCTCTTTGATAATGAAAAAGCTGGAAAACACAACGCAGCCCATAAGGAAGAGAATAACAATGGCAAGTATTTCCGCCTGACGGCGCCACGAAGCCATGGCTTCATCCATGCTGACAGCCACGGTGGTCACCAATCCATAGCGTTTATTTTTCTGAAAGGAATAGATGCGTTCGATTTTATCAAAACGCGAAACGGACGTTGCAATCCCTGCGCTGCTCTTTTTCAGGTAAACCGTAAAGAGCGGCGAATCTGAGAGTTCGCGGCCAATAAATTTCGCATCAAAAGGGTAGCGAATTAATAAGGTGCCCGTGCCGCTTGTTAACGCAATGGTGCCCTCTTTTCCTGTATCGAGCTTGCCGTAGGTTTGCAGGAAATTGGCAATATTGAGCGTCAATACCGCAACGCCATTAAATACTCCCTCTTTATCTTCCAGCCTGCGGCTCACTGTTAATACCCATTGCCCATTGGTCCTGCTCACTACCGGCGGGCCAATAAAAACGTTTCTTGATGGGTTGTTGCGATGATAGATAAAGAAAGATCGGTCAGCCCCATTACTGTTGATAGAATTACCATCCCGCAAGGAGATGACTTTGTCGCCTCTGGCATCATAAATGACGATATTATTGAGCTGTATAAGCAGCTGATCCTGTTCTGACAATATCCGTTTAAGATTATTTTTTTGATCAGCGCCCATGCCGTAAATTTCGGTTATGTCAGAAATGTTTTTTATCAACATCTCACTTTGGCGAATAATCCCCTCGGAATAGGTATCCAGGGTATGGCTTAAGTTGGAGATATTGGTATTCAGATCGTTAAGCGTATGCGTTCTTGTACTTATTATTTGAGCAACTAGCGTAATAGATATCGCAAAGAAAACCACAGTGATAAAAATTGCCGCAGCAAGGCGCTCTTTTTTCATGACATATTTCCCGTAACGACTCCACCTTCAGATCGGCTGCGGCGGTAAATTCCAACCGTTAAAAACCCACGTTCAGGCGTCTACCTGTCTTTTGTTTTATAACCTGTTCAGAAGCCGCTCAGGCAGCATGAGTTGAGTATAAATACCATTCAGATAACACCCTGGCTCTATTATTGAGCGGCCCATCACACCCTTATTCGGTAATTTTGCCTTGGTA
This sequence comes from Kosakonia pseudosacchari, assembly GCF_900184035.1. Classification (GTDB taxonomy): domain Bacteria; phylum Pseudomonadota; class Gammaproteobacteria; order Enterobacterales; family Enterobacteriaceae; genus Kosakonia; species Kosakonia pseudosacchari. The sequence continues at coordinate 131,387 of NZ_FXWP01000009.1, read as the reverse complement.
CGCTTTTGTTGCCTCATTAAGATTGCGCACGTTCGCGCCGCCGGTAAGTCGGGATCATTCTCCTGAGCAGGATCATCTTCCCGGTGGCAAACGGGGCAAATCTCCCACTGGCCTTTTTGGCAAGCGTTGCACATCCACAACAGGGGCAGCGGCCTGACCGCTCATGTCCATCGTCTCGGTTGCTGAGCCTGCTTCATTCAGCAGCGTAACAGGAAACGTTCGCCCCCGCGCAATAATGCCGCTTTCCTGGCGCGGTTTAAATGGCAATTCATTGATTCCAGTTATACCTCAGGACACAAAAGCGAAAATTGCTCGCACAGTGCTTTGCTAAAATAAAAAGATAACTACAGGGCTTGTCGCCGTTTCACAAGCCCCTTTCTATTGAGCAATGCAAGGGTGCCATATGATTACTATTGACGGTAATGGCGCGGTCGCCTCAGTCGCTTACCGCACCAGTGAAGTTATCGCCATATACCCCATTACCCCCAGCTCGACGATGGCTGAACAGGCGGATGCATGGGCCGGAAACGGTCTGAAAAACATCTGGGGCGACACGCCGCGCGTCGTGGAAATGCAGTCGGAAGCGGGCGCGATTGCCGCTGTGCACGGCGCTTTGCAAACCGGTGCGCTTTCAACCTCATTTACGTCATCGCAGGGTTTGCTGCTGATGATCCCCACACTTTACAAACTGGCGGGCCAATTAACGCCGTTTGTTCTGCATGTAGCCGCACGCACCGTCGCCACCCACGCGCTCTCTATCTTTGGCGATCACTCCGATGTGATGGCGGTTCGCCAGACCGGTTGTGCGATGCTCGCTGCCAGCAGCGTGCAGGAAGCACAAGATTTCGCGCTTATTTCGCAGATAGCGACCCTGAAAAGCCGTGTGCCATTCATTCATTTCTTTGATGGTTTTCGCACCTCGCACGAAATCAATAAAATCGTGCCGCTGGCGGATGACACCCTTCGCAACCTGCTTCCTCAGCCGGAAATTGATGCGCATCGTGCTCGCGCGCTCAACCCTGAACATCCGGTGATCCGTGGTACTTCTGCCAATCCGGACACCTATTTCCAGTCTCGCGAAGCCACCAACCCATGGTACAACGCGGTCTACGATCACGTTGAGCAGGCGATGGACGATTTCGCCACCGCCACCGGGCGGCAGTACAAACCTTTTGAGTATTATGGTCACCCGCAGGCCGATCGCGTGATCGTGCTGATGGGCTCAGCGATCGGTACCTGCGAAGAAGTGGTCGATGAACTGCTGACGCGCGGTGAAAAAGTCGGCGTGCTGAAAGTGCGTCTCTATCGCCCGTTCAGCGCCGCGCATCTGTTGTCCGTGTTACCGGAAAGCGCGAAAACTGTTGCCGTGCTGGATCGCACTAAAGAACCCGGCGCCCAGGCCGAACCGCTTTATCTCGATGTGATAACCGCGCTGGCTGAAGCATTTAATAACGGCGAGCGGGAAACCCTGCCGCGCGTCATCGGCGGGCGTTACGGTCTCTCCTCAAAAGAGTTTGGCCCCGAATGCGTGCTGGCCATTTTTAACGAGCTGCGCGCGACGAAACCCAAACCGCGTTTTACCGTCGGCATTTACGACGATGTGACCCACCTTTCTCTGCCGCTACCGGAAAACACCCTGCCATCGCATGCCAAATTAGAAGCGCTGTTCTACGGGCTTGGCAGCGACGGTAGCGTCTCGGCAACGAAAAACAACATCAAAATTATCGGTAACTCCACACCGTGGTATGCGCAGGGTTATTTTGTTTATGATTCGAAAAAGGCAGGCGGCCTGACGGTCTCGCACCTGCGCGTCAGTGAAAAGCCGATCAACTCGGCTTATCTGGTGTCGCAGGCGGATTTCGTCGGTTGCCACCAGTTGCAGTTTATCGACAAATACCAGATGGCCGAGCGCCTGAAACCGGGCGGTATTTTCCTGCTTAACACGCCCTATAGCGCCGACGAAGTCTGGTCACGTTTGCCGCAGGAAGTGCAGGCGGTGCTAAACCAGAAAAAAGCCCGTCTCTATGTGATTAACGCCGCGAAAATCGCCCGTGAATGCGGGCTTGCCGCCCGCATTAACACCGTCATGCAGATGGCGTTCTTCCATCTCACCAATATTCTGCCTGGCGACAGCGCGCTGATGGAATTGCAGGGTGCGATTGCCAAAAGTTACAGCAGTAAAGGTCAGGAACTGGTGGAACGAAACTGGCAGGCGCTGGCAATGGCCCGCGAGTCGCTGTTCAGCGTACCGCTGCAAGCGATTAATCCGCAAAGCGCCCATCGCCCGCCGGTGGTCTCTGATTCAGCGCCAGATTTCGTGAAAACCGTGACGGCGGCCATGCTGGCCGGTCTTGGCGATGCATTGCCCGTCTCCGCGCTGCCGCCGGACGGTACCTGGCCGGTGGGTACCACGCGCTGGGAGAAACGCAATATCGCCGAAGCGATCCCTGTCTGGAAAGAAGAGCTCTGTACCCAGTGTAACCACTGCGTTGCCGCCTGCCCGCACTCGGCGATCCGCGCCAAAGTGGTCTCACCGCAGGCGATGGAAAACGCCCCGTCAAGCCTGCATTCACTGGATGTGAAATCCCGCGATATGCGCGGGCAGAAATATGTGCTGCAAGTCGCGCCGGAAGATTGCACCGGCTGTAACCTGTGCGTGGAAGTTTGCCCGGCAAAAGATCGCCAGAACCCGGACATCAAAGCCATCAATATGATGTCGCGCCTTGAACACGTTGAAGAAGAGAAAGTGAATTACGACTTCTTCCTCGACCTGCCGGAGATCGACCGCAGCAAACTGGAACGTATCGACATTCGTACCTCGCAGCTAATTACCCCGCTGTTTGAGTATTCCGGGGCGTGCTCAGGCTGTGGCGAAACGCCGTATATCAAACTGCTGACGCAACTGTATGGCGACCGGATGATGATCGCCAATGCCACCGGTTGTTCATCAATTTATGGCGGTAACCTGCCCTCGACGCCCTACACCACCGATGAAAACGGGCGCGGGCCAGCGTGGGCGAACTCGCTGTTTGAAGATAACGCCGAGTTCGGGCTTGGGTTCCGCTTAAGCGTGGATCAACACCGCCAGCGTGTACTGCGGCTGGTGGATCACTTCGCTGAGCATATTCCGCCGGAACTGAACGCGGCATTGCATGCGCAAGCGACGCCGGAAGAACGCCGCGCGCAAGTGGCTGAGCTGCGTACTGCGCTGGCATCGGTCGAAGGCGCACAACAACTGTTAACTGATGCCGATGCGCTGGTCGAAAAATCGATTTGGCTGATTGGCGGTGATGGCTGGGCGTACGATATCGGCTTTGGCGGTCTCGATCATGTGCTGAGTCTGACTGAGAACGTCAATATTCTGGTGCTTGATACCCAGTGTTACTCCAACACGGGCGGCCAGGCCTCCAAAGCGACACCGCTCGGTGCGGTGACCAAATTTGGCGAGCATGGCAAACGCAAGGCACGCAAAGATCTGGGCGTCAGCATGATGATGTACGGTCACGTTTACGTCGCGCAGATTTCGCTGGGCGCGCAGCTCAACCAGACGGTAAAAGCCATTCAGGAAGCAGAAGCCTACCCCGGCCCGTCGCTTATAATTGCTTACAGCCCCTGTGAAGAGCACGGCTATGATTTGGCGCTGAGCCACGATCAGATGCGCCAGCTCACCGCGACCGGCTTCTGGCCGCTGTACCGCTACGATCCGCGCCGCGAAGAGGAAGGGAAAGTGCCACTGGCGCTGGACTCGCGGCCGCCGTCAGATGCGCTGGCGGAAACCCTGCTTAATGAGCAGCGCTTCCGTCGTCTGAACGCGCAGCAGCCGGAGGTAGCGGAACAGCTCTGGAAAGATGCCGCAGCCGACCTGCAAAAACGCTACGACTTCCTCGCCCAACTGGCAGGGAAAGCGGAGAAAAACGCGGCGGAATAAGCCTGTCGTCGAAAAAGCCACCGGTTAGCGCCGGTGGCTTTTTTATGCACCGATTTTGCATGACACCCGCGGGAAGCTCGCTGATAATCACGGTTTCAGCCCGCACGGCAAGGAGCGAATTTATGCAGCATCACTCAGTTACCTCATCACGCATCGCTTCTGTCGGTTATGACGAACGCACCCGCACGCTGGAAATCTGTTTTCATGATAAAAGCGTCTACCAGTATCAGGGCGTGCCGGAACGTATCTTTTCCCTGTTTCTTACTGTTGTCTCCAAAGGCCGTTTTTATGATGGCGTGGTAAAAGGCAAATATCCGGAAAAAAAAGTCGCCTGAACAGGTAGCTACCGCTGCGTGAAATTCCTGTCAGGATAGAGATCAGACAACCCGAGTCAGGAGCCGCAATGTCAGCATTTAGCCACCCCACCCCGTATTACGCAGTGATTTTCACCTCCGTGCGCACCGCTATTGATGATGGCTACGGGGCAATGTCCGAGCGCATGATGGCACTGGCGGTAAACCAACCTGGTTTTCTGGGCGTGGATTCCGCCCGTGAAGAGGTTGGCATTACCGTCTCTTACTGGACCTCGCTTGAGGCCATTAAGAGCTGGAAGATGAATGCCGAACATCTCATTGCGCAGAAAACCGGGCGTGAAAAGTGGTACCACTCGTTTACAACCCGTATTTGCCGGGTGGAAAAAGCCTATTCTTTTCAGACACTGGACGAATAACGACGCGCGCGTGATGCACAATGAGCGCGAAACGCACTGCATTGAACAAATACGCGCACGCTTTTTCATTACGCTGTATTCGACATTCAACGGAATGTGATGAAAAGGAAGCGAGGATTATGATGACGTCCAGAATGCTTGAGCAAACGCCCGGAATAACACGCCAGCAATTGCAGGACATCACTGTCACGATACTCAGTGACGGTTACCTTGAAGGCACTGTTGCGCTGTTGAACGGCATTGAAACCGACCATGCCGAAGCGTTACTGCGCGCGAACGGCGTTTCGCCCCTGCCGCGTATGAACATTAACGCCTGCGTGGTCGAAACCACCGGACACACCATTCTTATCGATAGCGGAACCGGTACGCCCGACGGTGCAAGCGGCGAGTTACCCGCCGCCCTTGCCGCAGCGGGCATTGACCCACTCAGTATCGACACTATCCTGTTGACCCACGGCCATCGCGATCATATTGGCGGTCTTGCCGGCCCGCTGCAGACCCCGCTATTCAGTAACGTGCAACGTCTGTTTGTGCATGAGAAAGAGCTGGCCTTCTGGCGTGATGAAACGCTGTATGCCAGCGCACCGGAGGGACTCAAGCGTTCCTTTGACATCGCGAAGAATGCCTTCAGCGCTTACGACGACAGGCTGGTGCCCTTTACACACGAGGATCTTCTGCCCGGTATTCAGGCGGTGCCGCTTTTTGGTCATACCCCAGGTCACAGTGGTTTTCTGCTTGGCAACGAGAAAGGTTCTCTGCTTATCTGGGGGGATATTGTCCATTTTCCACATATCCAGATAGCCCGCCCTGAGGTCTCGATTGCCTTTGACCGCGACCCGGCGCTGGCGGCAAAAACGCGCAATACGCTGTTGGATCGCGTTGCAACAGATGATATTTCTGTTTGCGGTATGCACTTCAACCTGCCGACCACGGCCAAACTCAGCCGTAGCGGTAAAAGCTACGCGTTGCATTACGCTATGTGAATTTCTCCGGCAGGCACACGCGCGTGTATTCCTGCCGGAACCCGTATTGCAGAGAAGATCGAATGATAAACCCCGTTTTACATGCCGATGCGCACGAAACAGAAACCCTGCTCAATGCGCTGCTGGATCTGGTCTGTTCCGGACAAGCCTTTCCCTGCTGTTGCCTGCGCGCCATGCAAAGCTGGCAGGTGAACAAGTTTCAGGTCGAAGGGGCAACGTTCTCTTTTCCCCTGCGCGGCACGTTTCGTTACCGCGAGCAGGACAAATGGGTCTGCGTAGCACCCGGCGAGATGCTGGTATTCCCCAACGCCCGAAGCATTGATATTGAGTGTACGCCCGACCCCGGCAGCGGCGAGTTTCTCGCGCTGACGGTGTTACTGGCCGAGGAGCAACTGGAGGCCGCGCGGCTCTTACTGCGCGTCTTACCCCCGGCAAATCCGGGGAGCATCGCCGCTGAACCGCTGGCAAAATTTATCGCCCCGATGACCCGCTGGGTTGCGGCGCTGCGGGCCGGGAACCGGGCACTCGCAATACATGCGATGCTTGAGGTTGTGCTCAGGTTATTTGAGATGGGACATCACGGTTTGTTGCGTCTTCAGCCGCCGGGCATCGCCATGACGATACGCAAAATGGTAAGCCATGACCCGGCACATCACTGGTCTACCGGTGAGATTGAGGAGCGGCTCAATATTAGCGGCGCCACACTGCGTCGCCGTCTTGCGGCAGAAAACACCACGCTCAGCGCGGTGATCACCGATGCGAGGATTGCCGATGCTCTTCAGTTACTGATGACCACCCGCATCCCCATAAAATCGGTCGCCGCGCGTGTTGGCTATGCGTCGGTCGCCAGTTTCAGCCGTCAGTTCAGTAAACGCTACGGCACCGAGCCTTCCGTTTTTCGCTAAAGACAAACCGATGCAATGGCACAGTAAGCGCCAATCGCCGGTGCCCCGTTTCTTTATCAATGTTCGGGGCACAGAATTTGGAAGCGGCTCGCAAGAGGCACTTTGCTGGCGAAAAGCTATGTTTCATAAGCCGCAATCCGCGACGCGTACCGATTCCATCAGCCTGGCAAAACTGCTTAAGGAGCACATTCCCTGCGCATTCTTTTCGCTACAGGCTTTAAGCGCAAGATCCACCCGACCCGGCGGGTTATCCAGCGAGAAAGACTGCATCTCTCTCATCTCCTGCAGGGTTTGATACACGAACGAGACCTGAACCCAGGTCGTATTGTCGCTCACCCGCGTCCAGCGTTCGAAAACCAACTCTCCGCCTGGCGGGGTATTATCGGGTTGTGATGGCAGTGACCAGTTAAGATCTAACGCGCCGCTGAGATTGGCGAGATTGGTATCGTGTCCGGCAATAAACAATACAGAAACAGGAAATGTGATGCCGTAGTGATTCGGATCAGCGCCGTTGGTGGTTAATGCCGTGCGTATTAAATCAAGTAAGGGCGTCGCCCTGCTGCGCGCCACTTCAGGTGTTCTTTGCAAAAGATCAAACTGGGCATTATGCAGGCTTAACAACGATTGCCACACTTTGTCTCCTGCGATCCTTCCCCATGCCACCTCCTTCATCCCTTGTGCTTGCTGTAGGAGGAATATTTCAGTGAGCGTTGAAGAAAGCCCCCACGCGCCAGGCAAGGAGACATTGTCAGGCTTGATGTTGAGTTTGGTGGGGATATCTTTGGTGAATGAACAGACAGCGTTTTTCCCGGCGGTTTTGCATTTCTCTGAGTCAGGGAAATTTAAAACTCGCTCCAGGGTCTGAAAAGCAGGCTGATATGTCCTGGTGTATTGCTCAATATTTCCTCCCGCTTTCGTTAAAATCGCCTCTTTCACCGCCGATGTGTTAAACGAACATTTACCCGTCTTTATCGGGTTAAAAAGCGGGTCGGTCTTCGACTTTTCTTGTTGATAATGCACAGGAATATGACATGCAGGCGCCAGCCCCGCCAGGAATGCTTCGCCTGTTTTGCGGGTTCGCTGATCGGTATCGGCAATCACCGCCACACGACCTTCATCCGGGCACGTTTTATTGGTCAGTAACCCCGTATCGGCCAGCCGCAGACGCTGATAATGTCCCAGAGCCGTAATAAGTTGCGCTCCTCGCGGCGTGAGCCACCCCAGCGGCACATCCCACTGGGGCCACTGAAAAGGTGTCACTTCGCGCATTTGTGGCGTGAACTTGGTTGGCGCGCGCACGCCGTGACGGCTGACGATCACGACGCGCTCCAGCTTCATTCCGATGTCTGCTTTTGCCTGTAATTGAAATGAAAAAAAGAAAAGTATTAACACTCCTAAGCGAACAATCATTGCTCTTATCACGTTTACCTCCCTTCGATGATTAGATAACAGTTCGTTTCTTTACAAACTGATTACACATCCTGGCGAGAATGATCTTACTCCTGTATTGATGAATAGGTTTTATACCGCACCTGAAAAAAGGTGAGCGATGACCATTTCATTTCTTGCCTGCGCCTGGCAACGCCATAAAACGTGCTGGTATTCGCCGCCGGAATCCGTACCATACGCGACATACTTTTGCCTGCTGGTTTTTGATTACCGGCACAAGCCCGTTTTCATCGCGAGGTAATGTGCGTGAAAACGGCAAAGGGTTTACGACATTTACGGTGCATGGTGAGCGGAAATGAACCAGGATCAGAGAGGCGTGCTAATCACTAGCTGCCACTTGATGATGTGGTTTGCCCCTGCGGTGCCCCTGACGCTTCCAGAGACAAAATAATGATTGAAAAGCAAGAGATTACAAAGAAAGAACAGTACAACCTTAACAAGCTGCAAAAGCGTCTGCGTCGTAACGTGGGCGAGGCTATTGCCGACTTCAACATGATTGAAGAAGGCGATCGCATTATGGTTTGCCTTTCCGGCGGCAAAGACAGTTACACCATGCTGGAAATTTTGCGCAACCTGCAACAGAGCGCGCCGGTAAACTTTTCGCTGGTGGCTGTTAACCTCGACCAGAAACAACCGGGTTTCCCGGAACATATTCTGCCGCAGTATCTGGATACGCTGGGTGTGGAATACAAAATCGTGGAAGAAAACACGTACGGTATCGTTAAAGAGAAGATCCCGGAAGGCAAAACCACCTGCTCGCTCTGCTCACGCTTGCGTCGTGGCATTCTTTACCGCACGGCGACGGAGCTGGGTGCGACAAAAATCGCCCTTGGTCACCATCGCGACGACATCCTGCAAACGCTGTTTCTGAATATGTTTTACGGCGGGAAAATGAAAGGGATGCCGCCAAAACTGATGAGCGATGATGGTAAACATATCGTGATTCGCCCGCTGGCTTACTGCCGCGAAAAAGATATTGAGCGTTTTTCAGAAGCCAAAGGGTTCCCTATCATTCCGTGCAATCTGTGTGGCTCCCAGCCGAACCTGCAACGCCAGGTTATTGCCGATATGCTGCGTGACTGGGACAAACGCTATCCTGGACGTATCGAAACCATGTTCAGCGCGATGCAAAACGTAGTGCCTTCGCACCTGAGCGATATTAATTTGTTCGACTTTAAAGGCATCACCCACGGTTCAGAAGTGGTGAACGGCGGCGATCTGGCCTTTGATCGGGAAGAGATCCCGCTGCAACCGGCGGGCTGGCAGCCGGAAGAAGATGATGCGCAACTGGATGAGCTGCGCCTGAATGTGATTGAAGTGAAATAACGTTGTGCCTCTCTGGTGCGCCAGAGAGGCTTTTTACTTTATTTCAGCAACCGTACACGACAGGTCTTGCCCTTGATTTTCCCGTTCTGCAACTGCTTCCACGCCTGACGCGCCACGCTTTGACGCACAGCCACATAAACGTGCGCCGGGTGGAGGGTAATTTTGCCGATATCCGCGCCATCCAGCCCCATTTCTCCCGTTAACGCCCCGAGCACATCCCCGGCACGCATTTTGGCTTTCTTGCCACCATCAATGCACAACGTTGCCATTTCGGCTTCCAGCGGTACAACCTTGACGTTAGCCGGTGGATTCAGCCAGTTCAGCTTCAGTTGCAGCATTTCGGCCAGAATATTCGCGCGCTGCGCTTCTTCCGGCGCACAGAAACTGATGGCCAGACCGCTGTTACCCGCACGCGCGGTGCGCCCGATACGGTGTACGTGAACCTCAGGGTCCCACGCCAGCTCGTAGTTAACGACCAGTTCAAGTGATTTGATATCCAGCCCACGCGCAGCAACATCGGTAGCCACCAGTACGCGGGCGCTGCCGTTGGCGAAACGCACCAGCGTCTGATCGCGATCGCGCTGCTCCAGATCGCCATGCAGCGCCAGCGCGTCCTGCCCGGCGGCGTTCAGTGCATCGCACACTTCCTGGCAATCTTTTTTGGTGTTGCAGAACACCACACAGGATGCCGGGCGGTGTTCGCTGAGCAGCTTTTGCAGCAAGCTGGCTTTGCCATTGCGGGAAACTTCGAAAAATTGCTGTTCTACTGCCGGCAGGGCGTCAACCGTGTCGATTTCAATCGTTTCGGGATTGCGCTGCACGCGACCGCTAATCGCAGCAATGGCTTCCGGCCAGGTCGCAGAAAACAGCAGCGTCTGGCGCGAAGCCGGGGCAAAAGCGATAACTTCATTAATGGCGTCGCTGAAACCCATATCCAGCATGCGATCCGCTTCATCCATCACCAGCGTTTGCAGGCTATCGAGAGAAACGGTGCTTTTTTGCAGGTGATCCAGCAGGCGGCCCGGCGTGGCGACAATAATATGTGGCGCGTGCTGTAACGAGTCGCGCTGCGCACCGAATGGCTGCCCGCCGCACAGGGTCAATATTTTAATGTTCGGCATATAACGCGCCAGGCGACGCAGCTCGTTTGCCACCTGATCCGCCAGCTCGCGAGTGGGACATAAAATAAGGGATTGCGTTTGAAAACGGCTGGCATCGATGTGCTGCAACAGCCCTAAGCCAAACGCCGCTGTTTTACCGCTGCCGGTTTTCGCCTGTACCCGGACATCTTTACCAGCAAGAATAGCGGGCAGCGCCGCCGCCTGGACGGGCGTCATGGTGAGATAGCCCAGTTCGTTGAGGTTTTCGATCTGGGCTGCGGGCAAAGTATTCAGGGTTGAAAAAGCGGTCACAATGTTTTCTCGCGATAAAAAGGCATACGTTTAGCAGGCGCGTATCCTCTCAGATCTGCCTTTATAACGCGACATTTTAATCGGTTCTTCATCCGGCGGCGGATCCGGCATCGGTTGCGGGCGAGGAATCGGGTCAGGAACAGGAACCGGGTCCGTAGGCACCGGATCGCTCAACTGTGGGGAGAAAAAATAGAGTGCGTTCATCATTGCCTCCTTTTTGTGGGCTTCCCGTTAAGGGTAGACGGCTAGAACGCAGAGGCAAAAAAAAGCCGACTATTAAGTCGGCGTCGTACGAATCAATTGTGCTATGCAGTAATTCAAAAAAGGAAGTAAGACAATATGGAGCGCAACGCCCATCGCTTGACGTTGCATTCACCTGCGAGATGAATATTGCCCTGAACAGGTGTTTCGTTTATTGACCTCGCTCAATTAATGCGGCGTTTTTATGTTCAATTTTTGTTAAAAAAGTGAAATTTTACAGCCAGTTACTACGATGCAACCACCAGGTAACACCACCGATCAGCACAACCAACATCATGCAAAACAGTGCAAAGCCAAAATGCCAACCGCCACCGGGAATACCGCCAAGGTTGACGCCGAACAACCCGGTTAAAAACGTGCTCGGCAGAAACACCATTGCCATCAAAGACATCGTATAAGTTCGCCGCGCCAGCGACTCCTGCATCACCTGGGTGATTTCATCTGTCATCACTCCGGTACGGGCAATACAGGCATCAATCTCATCGAGCCCACGACCAAGGCGATCGGCAATATCCTGCATACGTCGGCGCTGATCATCACTCATCCACGGTAAGCGCTCGCTGGCCAGCCGGGCAAAAACATCCCGTTGCGGCGCCATATAACGGCGCATCACAATCAACTGTTTACGCAGCAGCGCCAGGATGCCGCGCGGCGGAATTTGCTGATCGAGCAGGTTATCTTCAAGGTCGATAATCCGGTCGTGCAGCGATTCGATAAACTCGCTGGCGTGATCGGTCAGCGCATCGCACACATCCACCAGCCAGCCGCCACAATCCGCCGGACCGGTTCCCTCCTCCAGATCGCTGACCACATCGTCCAGCGCCAGCACCTTGCGCTGGCGTGTTGAGACAATCATGCGCTCGTCCATATAAACGCGTACCGCCACCAGTTGATCGGGCCGCTCGTCCGTGCTGCCATTAATGCAGCGCAAGGTAATTAACGTCCCCTCGCCCATGCGGCTTACCCGGGGGCGCGTGCTCTCCCCGGAAAGCGCCGTGCGCGCGCTGTTCGGCAACACTGGCGTGGTTTCCAGCCACTGGGCGCTCTCCGGGTTGGTATAATTCAGATGCACCCAACACGGGGTGCTTGCGGTAATAACGTCGTTATCTTCCAGCGGTTTCACACCGCCTTTACCGTCTAACAGCCAGGCAAATACCGCATCCGGAACGTTCACATCAGTTCCTTTAATTGCTTCCACAGGACCTCCACAATCCGCATGGTGTTTTGGCAAGTCTAGCCATATGGCAACGTTAAGCAATCATCACGCTGAATTTATTAACAAATTAACAAACAATGCAAAAAATAAGGCCCGGATCTCCGGGCCTGTGCGTCAATTATCAGAATCAGAACGAGTGCCAGTAATTTTCCTGCTTACCCAGCAGCGGAGCATTGACACGCACAGGGGAAACTTTTGCTGGCAATGCCTCATCCTGCGTTTTTACGGCTGCCAGGCGGAATTTGCCAATCCGTTGCAGCAAGCCTTCCACCTGGTGTTGTAAAACATCCGACGATCCTGCCAGTTCATCCACCATGGTGACGTTGCTTTGCGTCACTTTTTCCAGCTCTGCTAGCGCAAGCGTGATCTGCGAGATCCCCTTTTCCTGCTGCAGCGTCGTGACGGCGATTTCATCCATTAATTTACTCACCACACTCGCACCCGAAACAATCTCGTGCATATTTTGCTCGGCTTCGCCGACGACGGTCGCGCCCTGATTGACGTTATCAGTGGTGACAGCAATCAGCGATTTAATGTTTTTCGCCGCCTCTGCACTGCGATGCGCCAGACTACGCACTTCACCCGCCACGACAGAAAAACCTTTGCCATGATCCCCGGCGCGCGCCGCTTCGACTGCCGCATTCAGTGCCAGAATATTTGTCTGGAAAGCAATACCATCAATGATGGAGATAATTTCGGTCATCTGACCGGCACACTCGGTTATCGATTGCATATTTTTCGCCACCTGCCCCATTAGACCGCCCCCTTTTTGCGCGCAGGTTGTGGCGTCTTTCGCCCGGGTACTTGCGAGGCGGGTATTGTCGGCATTGTTTTTCGTGCTGGAAGCCATCTGCTCCATGCTGGACGCCGTTTGCACCAGCGCAGCAGATTGCTCTTCCGTTTTAACGGACAGATCGGCGCTGCGTAAGGCCAGTTGCGCCGACAGCTCCAGCGCGGTATCAGAAGAGGCGCGAATTTCTTTCACCAGGCTCGCGATACTGGCAGAAAGGCTGTTAATGCCCGGAATTAACCGACCCGCGCAATTATTACCAAACTCAGGAATAACGATAGAAAGGTTTCCCGATGTGACTTCTTCTATGCTTTTTTTAACTGTGTTTATCGGCGTCACCAAATATTGTGTCATATAAAACCAGAGCAGCGTCATTGATGTGAGAGAAACAACACTTGCCATGGCAAATAAAGCGATATTTTTTGAGACAACGATCACTAATACATCGAGGATAATAAAAGAGACCAGAAGATATAAAATAATAAATGTTCTTACACTAATATTTCTTAACATAGGAAAACCCACCTGAACACCTGGGACGGTAAGATCCTTATAGCATTCGGGATGTACTTTTACACGGCGAAATTGCCGCCAAATAATGTTCACCTTTAAATAATTTCAATTTCACTTAAGTTGACTTAAATGCGAAGTTTATATGCTAATCAGCAGATACTGATATAACAACAAACGGAAAAAGCAGAATCGCCCGTCAACATATATCATATAAGAAATAATGCATTCCTTACTACTGAAAATAATACTCCAGTACTAAGATAATTTTATCATATGTTAAATCATTCACTTTATTTAAGTTATTGCCATCCCAACCGATAAATAAAAGAAAAGTTATTATTAGTTTATTCGCCCCTGCATTAATAAAATTAGCGTAGCCATTAAATTCATTAGGTTAGCGGCTAAAATTAGTGCCAGGATTACATATCACCTTTTTTGCCTGTGTGGATTGCATGATGCTCTACGTTTCGTGGGACCCCATTTTGATCGGCATCTCTTTTCTGGTCGCTTTCATTGCTTCATTTGTCGCACTGGATAGCGCAGGCAAAGTTGCGACGTCTGAACCGCGCAGTGCAATATTCTGGCGTTTTTCGGGTGGCGCCACCCTGGGCATCGGTATCTGGTCGATGCATTATGTCGGCATGCTGGCGATGAAAATGCCAGTGATGATGCATTACGATTTAGAGCTGACCCTGCTCTCATTTATTATCGCGATGTTGACGTCAATACTCGCTATCAATATTGCCGTGGCGGGCAAAACACTGCCGACAAAACGTCTGCTGTTCGCTTCCTTACTGCTCGGTACCGGCGTGGTCTCCATGCATTATCTTGGTATGGCGTCGATGATGGGGTTCATCACCATTTACTGGAACGCTGCGCTGATTGCACTTTCGGTAGCCATTGCCTTTCTCAGTGCCTGGGTTGCCCTTTGGCTGGCCTTTAGCCTGCGGCAAAATACCCACGGTGTCTTTATTAACCGCGTCTTTGCAGCACTGGTGATGGGCGGTTCTATCAGTGCTATGCATTACACTGCAATGAGTGCCGCCACGTTCAGTAGCGATGGCACTGGCATTGTGATCCGCGGCCATGCAACGACGCTGATGAGCCATGACGTCGGGGAATTGGGGCTTTCATTATGGGTTGCCACGACGACGCTGGTGATTTTCGGCATCATGCTGTTCATTTCGATGATTGATTCGCAACTGCGGACATCACGTTTGACGGACAGCCTGCGCCAGCTTAATCAGCAACTTGAAAAACAAGCCTATTATGACCCGCTAACGGGGCTGGCAAACCGATCCCAGCTCGACAATCTTCTTGATGCTTGCCTTGGCAAGGCCTCGGCGACACGCAGCACTTTCGCACTGATTTATATGGATTTAGATCGCTTTAAACTGGTTAATGATGCCTGGGGACATCACATTGGAGACCAACTGCTGGTGGCGGTTGCCGGGCGATTATCTGCCTGTATCAGCGAAAAAATGTCGCTGGCGCGCCTGGGCGGCGATGAGTTTACCCTGCTGGTACCGGATACCCACGAAGACGAGGTTGTGGCGCTGGTAAAACACCTTGTCGCCACCATTCAACAGCCCTTTTGCGAGCTGAACCATGTCATTAATGTTTCACTCAGCGCCGGGATCAGTTACTACCCGCAGCATGGCGATACCGCCCATGAGCTGAAACTGAAAGCCGACACGGCAATGTACAGCGTAAAACAGGAAGGCCGTAACAGTTGGGCTGTGTTTCATGCTGGTATGGCGCAGAAAACCGTCGACGATCCGCTGTTTTTGCAGGATTTATCGCAGGCGCTGTCACGCGACCAGTTTGAACTCTGGTACCAACCGCAGTACCACGCACCGGAGCACGCCCTGGCAGGTTTCGAAGCATTGCTGCGCTGGCGTCACCCGACACGAGGGGTTTTGCTGCCCGCAACGTTTTTACCGATGCTGGAAAAAACAGGGTTAATCATCTCCGTCGGGCGCTGGGTGATTGATGCCGCATGCAGACAACTGCATCACTGGAACAACCACGGGTTTAAACATCTGACGCTTGCTATCAACCTTTCCCCCAGCCAGTTTGAGCAGCACGATATTTACGACCAAATCACCGATTCACTGCACCGCTACCATATCGATCCCATGCAGTTGACGCTTGAAATCACGGAGAACACCGCGCTGAAAAACATTGAGCGTAGCGTGCAACTGCTTAACCAGTTCGCCCAAATGGGTATCACGGTCGCCATTGATGACTTTGGCACCGGTTACTCCAATATGCTGATGCTGAAACGGTTACCGGCAACAGAGCTTAAAATCGACAGAAGTTTTGTGAAGGATATTCGCGATAACAGCCGCAACGTTAAAATTGTTTCAACGATCATTGATATTGCACACTCGATGAACATGCATGTTGTGGCGGAAGGTATCGAAACGGCCGAACAGCAGGCATTGCTGACCAATATGGGCTGTGCTTATCTGCAAGGGTTTCTTTTTGCCCGCCCTTTACCCGCCGAGAAAGTGGCTGTGCTGCTTCAGCAAAAAAGATTCACTTTATCGCTGGAATGTTCAGATTCGTCACAAAAAAAGCCCGCATAACCCCCTAATTTTCAGGTATGTTGCAAGAAAGTCATTAAATTGCCGCTGATGTGTCATTTGTGACCGCGTTGCAACAGACGTGATTAAGGGGGAGTCGCCATGCTTAAACATCACCTGGATGCGTTGAATGTGCTCTCCACCCCGGTTTGGGTGGTTGCTCCTGACACAGAAGCGTTACTGTTCGCGAATGCGCAAGCGCTGAAAATCGCGGCGGGACGCTCACTCAATGAGATGCGAAACGGAAAATACTCTGCTTATGCGCAACTCAGCCTGGCCATGTACCTGCCCAGCTTGCAAAATCATGAAGATGTGGTCGAAATCTGGAGTGTTTGCCCGGATGGTGAAGAGACCACCATCAGTTGCCGTGTCGTGTTGCGCACGTTAGAAAACGCCGGTGAAGTGCTGCTGTTTGAAGGCGTTTCAGGTGCCGCTGCGGCGGCGCTAAAAGCGCACCACTCGCCAACTTATCGCCCGCATAAGCAAGGTTTTTACGCCCGCTTCTTTTACACAACGTCCGCGCCAATGCTGCTTATCGATCCTATTCGTGATGGGTTGATTGTCGATGCCAACCTCGCGGCGCTGCGTTTTTATGGTTATGACCATGAAGAGATGCGCCAGAAACACACCTGGGAGATCAATACGCTTGGGCGCAGCGTATTACCGGTAATGCAGGAGGTATCTCATCTACCTGGCGGGCATAAGCCATTAAATTTTATTCATCAACTCGCTGACGGTTCCACCCGCCATGTACAAACTTACGCCGGACCGATTGAGATCTATGGCAAGCGTTTAATGTTGTGCATTATTCACGACATCACCGAACAAAAACGGCTTGAGCAGGAACTGGAATACGCCGCGCATCGCGATGCGCTCACCGGCCTGCTCAACCGCCGCCAGTTTTATCATCTGACGGAACACATTCTGCCAACGGGGCTTGATTTCAGTTTACTGTTAGTCGACGCCGATCATTTCAAAGGTATCAATGATCAGTTTGGTCATCAGAAAGGGGATCAGGTGCTGGTTGAACTGGCGCGAATGCTTGAGGCGAACTGCCGCTCAGGTGATTATGTTTTCCGCTGGGGTGGCGAAGAGTTCCTGCTACTCTTGCCGCATACCACCACGGATATGGCGCTAAACGTAGCGGAACGGGTACGTCTGGCCGTCGCCAGTATCAACATAGCCGATCTTCCGGGCTTTACGGTAAGTATTGGTGTGGCACACCATCTGCCGGATGAGAGCCTGGATGCGCTTTTTAAACGCGTGGATGAAGCCTTATATCTGGCGAAAAATAACGGGCGAAACCGGGTGCTGGCCGCATGATAACAAGCAAAAAAAAGCGCCCGTCTGACGGGCGCATTGCAGTGATGTTGCTGAGTTAGTGAATACCCAGACGCCAGGCAAAATCAATCTCTTCTTTCAGCTCGCTATGCGAAAGCGTCAGCAAATCCGCAAACTCCAGGCGCAATTGTTTGAGTTTTTTTAAGTATTCCGCCGGTGTCAGCGTGGTTTTGTCGCGACGCAGATATTCAATTGCCAGTTGGGTTGGGTCTAATTCAGTCTCCATAGCATCCTCTTTCGTGGTGAAAACCTGACCACTATAGCACACCGAGCTGTCTGTTTTTTGACCAAAATCGTAAAAGGGCGGCATTTCGCGGGGGAAGATAATTTTTCACCCTCCTCCACTTTAAAAAGGTTTGCACCCGTAAAGGATAAAATTAACTTTCCCGATAACGAACGGTTGCGCAAATAACTTGAGATTCTACTTACCTTACTTCCCCTATTTTCGTCTGCTCAACAAAGCGGCTTTTTTATTGAAAAGTCGGGGAAAAGCGTAAAAATGCGTCTCCTTATTTCCTCCATTGTCCCTTCACATTCCCTAAGTAAAATTTTCACCACTCCTGCTCAGACAGGAACCATTCCGTAATCAATGAGTTTCCCCTTACTTCCCGTGACGTAAGGGGATTTTTTTATCAGTGCTTCAGAATATAAAGCGTGCGGCTATAGGCCACATCTTCGGGGTTATTGATCGGGTAACCTTTCAGCCACGGTTTAATCAAACGTCCGTTGGTGTACTGATAAATCGGCGCGATAGGCGCTTTTTCCGCCAAAATATGCTCGGCCTCGTTATAATCAGCGTTTCGCGCCCTGGCGTTGGTTTCCAGCGCCGCTTGCGAAAGCACTTTGTCGTACGCCGCATCGTTGAAACGCGGAATGTTGCCGCTGCTGGTCGAATTCAGCACCGACAGGAAGGTTGAAGGTTCATTGTAGTCCCCGACCCACGACGCGCGGATAACATCAAAGTTGCCGCTGTTTCGGCTGTCGATATAGGTTTTCCACTCCTGATTCTGCAATTTTACGTCCGCACCGAGGCTCTTTTTCCACATCGAGGCCACCGCGATAGCGATTTTCTGGTGGTTTTCTGAAGAGTTATACAACAACGTTAATTTCAACGGACGCTGCGGGCCGTAACCTGCCGCCTGCAATAGCGTTTTTGCCTGCGCATTCAACTCGGCCTGGCTCATCTGTTCAAACTGCGAGGGCTGCGGCGTAAACCCGGCGGTAACATCCGGCGTGAAACGCCAGGCCGGTTTTTCACCGGTTCCCAGCACTTTCTGCGCGATCACCCGCCGATCAATCGTCATGCTCAACGCAAGGCGCACACGCGCATCGGCAGTCGGCCCTTTCTGCGTGTTAAACGCGTAGTAATAAGTACCAAGCTGCGGCGGCGTATAGACCTGTCCGGGGATATCTTTGAGCAACTTTTGATAGAGGTTTTTCGGGAAAGATTCCGTAATGTCGATACCGTTGGCCAGGTAACGTTTGGTGGCCGCAGACTCCTGGTTGATCGGTACAAACGTGACCTGCTGGATAACCGTTTTCGCATCGTCCCAGTAATGCTTGTTACGTTCGAGCACCAGCTTTTCGTTCACCACGCGATCGGCAAGCACATAAGCGCCATTGCCTACCAGGTTGCCGGGGCGCGTCCACTCAGCACCACTTTGCACATTGGCTTTTTGCACCGGATAAAAGGCAAAACTTGCGGCCAGGCTTGGGAACCACGGCACGGGTCGCTCCAGTTGCACCCGCAGCGTGCGCGCATCAACGGCGCTAACGCCGAGTTTATCCACCGCCTCTTTACCCTCCGTAATGCTTTTCGCATTCGCAATGCCCGCCAGCGCAGCAAAACTGGCAAACGGTGAAGTGGTTTTCGGATCAACCAGCCGCTGCCAGCTATAGACAAAATCCTCTGCCGTTACCGGGGAACCATCTGACCAGCGCGCATCATCCCGCAAGGTAAATACCCAGGTGCGGTTATCGCTGCTTTGCCATTTACTGGCAACGCCCGGCACTATCTCGCCCTTCTCATTCTGATTCACCAGCCCTTCATAAAGATCGCGAATGACCTGAATTTCCGGCAAACCAACGGCTTTCGCCGGATCTAACGTCGCGGGTTCATCTTTAATATGGCGAACGACTTCCTGTTTCTCGGCCAGTTGGGTACCCGGCGGCACATCGGCTGCCAGTGCACTTGCAGAAAAACCGCTCAGCCAGAGCGCGCAGCTCAGCGTTGAAATTCGATGCTTCATGGGATTCCCCTCATTGGTATAACTTCCCGGCAAAAGATGAGGTAATTATTTGTTTTAACTTGAGAGAATGCAAACGGCGGACAGCGGAAAATTGAGGCTGGACGCCAAATTCACCCTCATGGCATGATTTGCGTCGCATCGCTTTATACTCAACACTTGCTGTAAACAAACGACAATAAAAGGAAGCCTATGCCAGCCACACGTCCGCGTGCTCAACGAGGCGCATTTGCCCCCGGCAGTGAAGAGTTTGGTCGCTCACGGTTAGGCGCGCCGCTCATCTGGTTTCCCGCGCCAGTGGCCACGCGTGAAAGCGGGCTCATCATCGCCGGAACACACGGTGACGAGAATTCTTCCGTGGTGACGCTCTCCTGCGCGTTGCGTACACTCAACGCGGATTTACGTCACCATCACGTGGTGCTGGCGGTCAACCCGGATGGTTGCCAGCTTGGTCTGCGTGCTAATGCCAACGGGGTTGATCTCAACCGTAATTTCCCGGCGGCCAACTGGAAACCCGGTGAAACGGTGTATCGCTGGAACAGTGCGGCGGAAGATCGTGATGTCGTACTGCTGACAGGCGATACGCCCGGTTCAGAACCGGAAACGCAGGCGCTCTGCCAGCTTATCCATCGTATTCATCCGGCGTGGGTCGTAACATTCCACGATCCGCTGGCCTGCGTGGAAGATCCCCGCCAAAGCGCGCTGGGGAAATGGCTCGCGGATAGATTTGCCCTGCCGCTGGTCACCAGCGTTGGCTACGAAACGCCGGGCTCGTTTGGCAGCTGGTGTGCAGATATCAATTTGCACTGTATCACCGTTGAATTCCCGCCCATCTCCTCTGATGAAGCCAGCGAGAAATACCTTGCAGCCATGACTGCGCTACTGCACTGGGATCCTCAAAGGTGAAGCATACCGGTGCTGAAATGCAGCGCCGGTTCAACATCCACCGCCAGCCAGGTTGGGCCATCAAGATCGGCGAAACGCACCTGGCTGGCAAGCGGCAGCGCCGCCGCGATGGCGCGCGACGTACAGATCATGCAGCCAAGCATTAGCGTGAATCCTTGTTGAGATGCTTCATGCGCCAGCGCCAGCGCTTCGGTTAATCCGCCAGTTTTATCCAGCTTGATATTCACCATTTCATAGCGCCCATGCAGGTGAGCCAGGCTTTCGCGGGTATGGCAGCTCTCATCCGCGCAAATCGGCAAGGGATGAATGAAATTTGCCAGTGCATCGTCCTCACCGGCCGGCAGCGGCTGTTCCAGCATAGCAACACCAAGATCCGCCAGCAGCTGGCAACGCGCGGCAAGTCCTTCACTGTGCCAGGCCTCATTGGCATCGACAATTAATGTCGCTTCAGGCGCGGCAGCGCGAATTGCCACCAGCCTTTCGCTTATCAAATGGTCATCCAGCTTAATTTTCAGCAGTTGAGCACCCTTTTCACTGAGTGCGGCGGCGCTGGCTGCCATCTGTTCCGGTGTGCCAATCACCACCGTTTGTGCGGTGACAATGGTTTCCGGCAAACTGACGCCAGCGGACTGAGCCAGCGTGATAGCCGCTTTGCGCGCCTGCAGATCCCACAAGGCGCAGTCAACAGCGTTTCGCGCAGCGCCCGGCGGCAGGAGTGTTTGCAGCGCTTCGCGCGTCAGGTGGTTTTCCAGTTGTGGCACAATCGTCATAATTTGCGCCACGACAGAGGCCTCGCTTTCACCATAACGCGGGTACGGCGTACATTCCCCGGCGGCTTTTACACCATCCTCTTCCAGCTCGACCACCACCACGCGCGCTTCGTTGCGCGCACCGCGCGAAATCACAAATGGCGTATGCAGCGGCCAGGTTTCCTCATACACTTTGACGGTTCTCATTCCTCACTCCTCTGCCGCAGGTCTAAACCAGTATAGATATGAAAATTGGTTTGCCGAGCTCTTCGCGGATGGCATAAACTAGCGCTGACGTTAACTATATGTAAACAGGAAGATATTATGTCACAACTCGTTCATTTTCAGGGCAACCCGGTTCCCGTTGCAGGCGCTATCCCGCAGGCTGGCGCAAAAGCCAGGCCGTTTACGCTCGTGGCTAAAGATCTGTCTGACGTCACACTGAGCCAGTTCGCTGGCAAACGTAAAGTGCTGAACATTTTCCCAAGCATCGATACCGGCGTTTGCGCGGCTTCTGTGCGTAAATTTAACCAGTTAGCCACGGAGATGAACAACACCGTGGTGCTGTGCATTTCTGCTGACCTGCCGTTTGCCCAGTCCCGTTTTTGCGGTGCTGAAGGTCTGAGCAATGTCATTACGCTTTCGACGCTGCGCAGTGCTGACTTCCTCGAAAATTACGGTGTTGGCATCTCTGATGGCGCACTGAAAGGCCTCGCGGCGCGAGCTGTGGTGGTGATTGACGAAAACGATACTGTTGTTTTCAGCCAGTTGGTCAACGAGATCACCAACGAGCCGGACTACACCGCCGCGCTGGATGTGCTGAAAGGTTAATTAACCTGACGCCCACAAAAAAGCCTCCGCAATGGAGGCTTTTTCTTTTTTACTCGTCGCCCTTCTTCTGGCTCAAACCATATTCCCGCAACTTATTGGCAATCGCGGTGTGCGAAACGCCGAGCCGCTTCGCCAGTTTACGCGTGCTTGGATAGTTGCGATAAAGCTGGATCAGCACCGAACGCTCGAAACGGCTGGTGATCTCATCCAGCGATCCCTCCATAGCATCTTCGCCCACCGGCACCGTGGCGGCGTCATAATCCGGCAGTTGAATATCCTGGGCGCGCAGCTCGTAGCCTTCCAGCTGCGTTAGCGCACGGTAAATAGCGTTTTTCAACTGACGCACATTACCGGGCCAGCCATAGCGGTTGAGCAATTGATGCACATCCTGCGACAGTTTGGGCCGGGGAACGCCCTGCTCGTCGGCAAAACGGGCGACAAAAAGCTCTGTTAGCGGCATGATGTCCTGCGGACGATCGCGCAGCGGCGGTAAGTTCAGCGTCAGCACATTCAGGCGGTAGTAGAGATCTTCACGGAACAATCCCTTTTGCACCAGCTCCACAAGGTTACGCTGTGTTGCGCAGATCACGCGCACATCCACATGCACTTCATGATCTTCACCCACACGGCGGAACGTGCCGTCATTGAGAAACCGCAGCAGTTTTACCTGCATACGCGGTGACATTTCGCCAATCTCATCAAGCAGCACCGAGCCGCCATTCGCCTGCTCGAAAAAGCCCTTTTTTCCTTCCGGCGCGTGGCCAAACAACTCGCTTTCAACGGACTCTTCCGGAATCGACGCGCAGTTCAGCGCGAGGTAGGGTTTTGCCGCGCGCGGGCTGGCAAGATGGCAGGCATGCGCCAGCAAATCTTTACCAGTGCCGGTATCGCCAGTGATCAGCAGCGGCGCGGTGAGCATCGCCAGTTTCCGCGCCTGTTCCACCACCTGACGCATTTTCGGGCTCACGGCGACGATCTGACTGAAGGCGCTAACATCCTGTTGGCTCAGGTTTTGTAACTGGCGGCCCATACGAATGGTTGAACGCAGCATCACCACCGCACCGGTCAACACCGGTTCGCCGGTTTCGCCTTCAAGGTGTACCGGCGTTATCTCCATCAGGAAATTTTGCCCGGCGATAACGACATGCTCGTTATGCGAATTCTGCGGGTTACTGTCGAGCCAGCGCTGAAAATTAAACCCCGCAATCAGCTGTACCGCGTTGTGGTTGCGGAGTTTGTCGGCATCCAGAGCGAAAAGCTGGCAACTGGCCGGGTTCGCCAGTTCCACTTTGCTTTTCATATCCAGCGACAATACCGGCTCCGGCAACGCCTCAAGCAGCGCACTCATCGCGCGGTGTTCGCGTTCGGATGGCATCCACAGCACGGTACGCACATCCGTCACGCCGGGAATACGGCGAATTTCAGCCATCAGGCTGCTGAAGGTGGTAAATTCGAGCGCGGCGAAATTCAGGTAGATCCGCCCGACAGGGTCAATTTCTATCCCGCGCAAGTCGATACCGCGCAGCACCAGTAAATCCAGTAATTCGCGAGTCAGACCAAGCCGGTCTTCACAAAAAACTTCAAGACGCATGGGAATTCGCCCTTATTCATTCACGTAATGAAAGGATGATAAGCCACTTCGCGGTTTGCAGGAAGCTATCTGTCAACAATTATTGACAGTTTGCGGAGAAAAGCGGCACTGCGGCGTAAAGGTAAACGCGCAGCGCCGCTTTTTTAGTCGGCGGGTCGTTTCTGAAGCGTCTCTTTTAGCTGGCTAATCAACTGTCGGCGGAAATCGCCAAGGCGCGGTTTATCGTCATCAAGCCACGGCAGCGGACGGCACAGTTCCATCGCTTTAATACCGAGGCGCGCCGTCAACAACCCGGCACCAATCCCCTGCGCAGCACGCGCCGAAAGCCGGGCCGCCAAATCCTGCGAAACCCAATCCATGCCAATTTCACGCACCAGTTCGCTGGCGCCCGCGAAGGCGATATTCAGCAGCACCAGGCGGAACAAACGCAGGCGGCTGTAGTAGCCGAGTTCAATGCCGTACAGTGTGGCGATACGGTTGATAAGTCGCAGATTGCGCCAGGCGATAAAAGCCATATCGACCATCGCCAGCGGGCTGACGGCTATCATCAGCGCGGATTCCGCCGCCGAGCGGCTGATTTCACGCCGTGCCTGCGTATCCAGCACGGGCTGAACCAGATGCGCATACAGACTGACAATTTCACGATCGTTGTGCGTTTCGTGGATTGCCGCATACCAGCGCTGTAGCGCCGGATGTGACTGATCAATGCCTGCCTGCTGCGCCAGTTTTTCGCAAAACGCCCGCCCTTTTCCGGTCGCATGGCTGTGCAACAAATCACGCGCTTCATCGCGTTCTTGCGCGCGCTGGCGCAAACGCCAAAGCCGTCGCCACTCGCTGGCAACCGAACCGACACCGGCGCCAACGATCAGTGCGCCGGCGGCGCAGCCGCCCAGTGCAACCCAGTCCTGCGTTTGCCAGGCGTTCATGGCCCACTGCACGCCCTGACCCACCACGCTTACGCCAAACAGCGTCAACCCGGCGGTAACCATTTTGCGCCACAGGCTCCGTTTTGGCCGCAGCGCGGCCTCAACCACCGCTTCAGCCTGCCCCTCTTCCGGTAGTTCATCAACCAAAGTGGGAGCAAAGTTTTCCGCTTGCTTATCGTTAAAGGTTTGCGCGCGCTTAAACTGCACGCTGTTTTCCGCTTCCAGCGGGCCTGCGAAATCGATTCTCGGTTTTAGCGGCTCGGTCATCGCAATTTATCTCCAATCAAAAACTCCAGCGCCGCATCAAGGCGAATATGCGGTAGCGGTGTATCAACATCCATCACTGGCGGGCGAAACGCCTCAAAGTTAAATCCTTGCTTGTCCCAGAACGCCTGCCCCGGCAATCGTGCGGGCACTTCACCCGGATAGAAAGTTAGCGGCGCGCCATCGTTCAGACGATGCCCGCGCAGCGCCGGAATCTTCTCGCCATTCACATCAATAATGCCGCTTTGCGTCGCCTGCACAGCAGCCAGCCCCAGACAATCCATACTGATGCCTTCAAACGCCGCATTTTGCCAGGCGTCCTGGATCAACTGCTGTAGTAGAGACACCATATTGGTGTGCTGATCGACCGTAATATGATCGGCTTTGGTGGCAGCAAATAAGAGTTTGTCGATAACCGGCGCAAAGAGGCGGCGAAACAGCGTGCGCTGGCCGTAGCGGAAACTTTGCATCAGTTGCGTGAGCGCAAGCCGCATATCATTATAGGCCTGCGGCCCGTTGTTCAGCGGCTGAAGGCAATCGACCAGCACAATCTGGCGATCAAACTTGAGGAAATGGTGTTTATAGAACCCTTTGACGACCTGCTCGCAATAATAGTTGTAACGTTCGCGCAGCATCCCGGCATTGGTCTGTTTACCCGCCTGCGCGAGTTTCGCTTCCCCGGTGCCGTCAACGTCCGGCCACGGGAAGAATTGTAGCGCAGGCGCGCCAGCCATATCGCCGGGCAGGACAAAACGGCCGGGTTGAATAAAGTGCAGGCCTTCTCGTTTGCACTGATGCAAATAGTCCGTCCATGCCGCAGCGATTTCTGCCAGCCGGTTTTCGTCTGCCGGGTCCAGCGGATCGAGATCCGCGCACAATTTCTGCCATTTTTCCGACCATGCCAGCCTCTGTCCCTGCAACAAGCCGGTCATTTGCCGCGACCAGTTCAGGTAATCCTGCGCCAGCATCGGTAAATCCAGCAGCCATTCGCCGGGATAGTCGACAATTTCCAGATAGAGCGTCGAAGTCTCTTTGAAATGGCGCAGCAGCGAATCGTTAGAGCGAAAACGTAGCGCAAGGCGGATTTCACTGACGCCGCGCGTCGGCGTCGGCCAGACCGGCGGCGATCCATATAACTGCGCCAGCCCTTCATCGTAGGTGAAACGGGGAATACCAAAATCACGCTGCGGCACGCGTTTTACGCCGAGCAGCCGCTCTTCGCGCACGGCGCTTAGCAGCGGCAGACGTGAACCTGCGTGAATGTTGAGTAATTGATTAACCAGTGCGGTAATAAATGCGGTTTTGCCACTGCGGCTCAGGCCGGTTACCGCCAGTCGCAAATGCCTGTCCATTCCGCGGTTAACCAGCGCATTCAATTCGTTACGAAATCGATCCATCGCCATTGTGTTTCGCCTTAGAGCTTCAGCCGTAATTCCTTATTTTATCTCGTTTTGCGACATGAAGCGGCGAGAAAATTTATTCGCGGCGCGCTTCAACAGCGGCTCCAGCGCGAACGCCAGTAGCAGCTTAACCGGGCGTCGGGCGACGGATTTCACCGCCCAACCCGCGACACCTGCCGGGCCATAGCGCAGCGCAGTCAGCAACGCCAGCTTACCGACAATCTGCAAACCGGGTTTGACGTTACGGTGAACCTGTTGCCAGCGTTGATTCATATTTTGCTCCTATAACTGACGGAAACGGCTGCGCAGCGAGAACGTGTCTGACGTGACATAACGCTCCATCTGGCGCAAACGGGTTTCTCCCGCGGCAAGTTGTGCGTCTACCGCATCCAGTAATTCGCTGCTGCTCGGTACCTTTTCGCTCTCGGCATAATTGTCCGGCAGCGGATCAAGCACAAAAAACAGCACGATATACGCCGCCACAACAAAGAAAAACAGCCCGAAAAACATCGCCAGAATGGCGAGAATACGCACGACTTTGACGCGAATATCCAGATACTGCGCGATGCCCGCACAGACACCACCGATTTTTCCGCGTTGCGGGATGCGCCATAACTTTTTATTAAGATCGAGGGTTGCCATTAGCGGTCTCTCCAGTTCGGGTGCTCAGCATCAAGAATATCTTCCAGCGCCTGAATACGTTCACGCATCCTCGCGGCCTCTTCGGAAAGCTGAAGTAAGCGCTGCTGCTCGTTCTGGTTAAGCTCGCCGCGTGAAGTGCGATTGTTGTAATGCAGCCATAACCAGACCGGCAACACAAACAGAATGAAAAGGGTCAGGGGTATAGCCAGAAACAGCGTGCTCATGTGTACTCCTTACAGCGGATGAGGAGCGGCATCTTCTGATGCCGCCGTTATTATTATTCGTTGTCTTGTTTCATTTTGGCTTTCAACTGCGCCAGTTGCTCGCTGATTTCGTCATCGGCACGCAGTTCTGCAAATTGCTGATCCAGCGATTTTTGCTTACCAAAGCCATGGCTTTCCGCTTCAGCTTCCATCTGGTCGATACGACGCTCGAACGATTCAAAGCGCGCCATCGCTTCATCCAGTTTGCCGCTGTCGAGCTGACGACGGACATCGCGCGATGAGCTGGCCGCCTGGTGGCGTAACGTTAATGCCTGCTGGCGGGCGCGGGTTTCGCTGAGTTTATTTTCCAGCTCGCCGATCTCTTTTTTCATCCGCGTCAGGCTTTCATCTACCAGTGTCACTTCCTGCTCAAGCGTTTCAATCAGCGCTGTCAGTTTTTGCTTTTCAATCAGCGCAGCACGCGCCAGATCGTCTTTATCTTTACGCAGTGCCAGCTCGGCTTTCTCCTGCCACTCGGCCTGCTGCGCACTCGCTTGCTCAATGCGACGCGTCAGCTGTTTTTTCTCCGCCAGCGCACGCGCTGAAGTCGAACGAACCTCCACCAGCGTATCTTCCATCTCCTGGATCATCAGACGTACCAGCTTTTGCGGATCTTCGGCTTTTTCCAGCAGTGAATTGATGTTGGCGTTCACGATGTCGGCAAAACGAGAAAAAATACCCATAATCTGTTCCTCTTGATTTCTGTAATCGGGCTCAGCCCTGCTGCTGGACTATTACAAACAGCGTGCCAATTTTTTATCTTATTGAATATAAAGCAGATGAATAGTTTTACCGCAACGATAACTTAGTCTAGAGTAGTTAATATCACTAACTAGTGGCGAATTTCATCATGTCGGAACAAAAGGATAACTTGCTCGGCGAGGCCAACAGCTTTATTGAGGTGCTGGAACAGGTTTCGCGCCTCGCGCCAATCGATAAGCCGGTGCTGATCATTGGTGAACGTGGTACGGGTAAGGAGCTGATCGCAAACCGTTTGCACTTTCTCTCTTCGCGCTGGCAAGGACCGTTCATTTCGCTTAACTGCGCGGCACTGAATGAAAACCTGCTTGATACCGAACTTTTCGGCCATGAAGCGGGCGCGTTTACTGGCGCGCAAAAGCGCCATCCGGGCCGGTTTGAACGTGCCGATGGCGGAACGCTGTTTCTTGATGAACTGGCCACCGCGCCAATGCTGGTGCAGGAAAAGTTGCTGCGGGTGATTGAATATGGCGAGCTGGAGCGCGTCGGCGGAAGCCAGCCGTTACAGGTCAATGTCCGGCTGGTTTGCGCCACTAACGCCGATCTGCCGCAAATGGTACAGGACGGCACATTTCGCGCGGATTTGCTCGACCGGCTGGCCTTTGATGTTGTGCTTCTGCCACCGCTTCGCCAACGCAAGAGCGACATCATGCTGATGGCGGATCATTTTGCGATTCAGATGTGTCGGGAACTAAAAATGCCACTCTTCCCCGGTTTTACCGATCGCGCGCGCGACGTACTGATGGGTTATTCATGGCCTGGCAATATCCGCGAACTCAAAAACGTGGTGGAGCGCTCGGTTTACCGCCACGGCAGCAGCGATACGCCGCTTGACGACATCATCCTTGATCCTTTCAACCGTGACATCACCAGCCAACCACAAACTGAGCGGGAGGCGGCAGAGTTACCGGCTTTGCCGCTGGATTTACGCCAATTCCAGTTCGATCAAGAAAAAGCGTTGCTGCAAACCAGCCTGCAGCAGGCGAAATTTAACCAAAAACGCGCGGCGGAGTTGCTCGGGCTCACCTACCACCAACTGCGCGCGCTGCTCAAAAAGCACCAAATAAGCTGAAATCGCCGACAATAACAGCAGTCGTAAGCAGACATTTGTACGAAGCCATGGCAAGTGCGATACACTTTGCACATGAATTTAAAATCGTTGAAAAAATCATGCGTCTGGTTTTCTCTTCCCTGCTATTGACCGCAAGCCTGGCGACAGGTTTTGCGCAAGCGGCGACACCGCTTTCTGAGCAAGCGGATATTCGCGACAGCGGCTTTGTCTATTGTGTCAATGGCCAGGTCGATACCTTTAACCCGCAAAAAGTCAGCAGCGGCCTGATTGTCGATACGCTGGCAGCGCAGCTTTATGATCGCTTGCTGGATGTCGATCCTTATACCTACCGGCTGGTTCCGGAGCTGGCGGAAAGCTGGGAAGTGCTCGATAACGGCGCGACCTACCGCTTTCGCCTGCGCGACGGTGTGGCATTCCAAAAAACAGCCTGGTTTACGCCGCACCGCGCGCTGAACGCCGATGATGTAGTTTTTACCTTCCAGCGCATTTTCTCGCGCAATCATCCCTGGCATAACGTCAACGGCGGTAACTTCCCCTATTTCGACAGCTTGCAGTTTGCCGATTCCGTCGACAGTGTACGCAAGCTGGATAACCGCACGGTTGAATTCCGCCTGAAAAAACCGGATGCCTCCTTTTTATGGCATCTGGCGACACACTATGCTTCGGTAATGTCGGCGGAATACGCCGCTCAGTTAGAGAAAAGCGATCGCCAGGAGTTGCTTGATCGACAACCGGTCGGTACCGGGCCTTATCAACTGGATGAATACCGTGCCGGGCAATATATTCGGTTACAACGTCACGAAAAGTTCTGGCGTGGTGAGCCGTTGATGCAGCAAGTGGTGGTCGATCTCGGCTCCGGTGGCACCGGGCGTTTGTCTAAGTTGTTAACCGGTGAGTGCGATGTGCTGGCCTGGCCTGCCGCCAGTCAGTTAACGATTTTGCGCGATGACCCGCGTTTACGACTTACACTGCGCCCGGGTATGAACATTGCCTACCTGGCGTTTAACACCAACAAACCGCCGCTGAATAATCCAGAAGTGCGCCACGCGCTGGCGCTGGCCATCAATAATCAGCGTCTGATGCAGTCGATTTACTACGGCACCGCTGAAACAGCCGCCTCAATATTGCCGCGCGCCTCCTGGGCTTATGATAACGAAGCGAAGATCACCGAGTACGATCCGGCGCAGGCCCGCGAACGCCTGAAAGCGCTGGGGCTGGAAAATCTGACGCTGCAATTGTGGGTACCGACCAGTTCACAGGCGTGGAACCCAAGCCCGTTGAAAACCGCCGAGCTGATTCAGGCAGATATGGCGCAGGTCGGTGTAAAAGTGATTATTGTCCCGGTGGAAGGCCGTTTCCAGGAAGCGCGGCTGATGGATATGAATCATGATTTAACCCTTGCCGGCTGGGCGACAGACAGTAACGATCCGGACAGTTTCTTCCGCCCGATGCTCAGTTGCGCGGCAATCAACTCGCAGACCAATTTCGCGCACTGGTGCAACCGTGAATTCGACGAGGTGTTACAAAAAGCGCTGGCTTCACAGCAGCTTGCCGCCCGTATTGATGATTATGACGAGGCTCAACAGATACTGGCGCGCGAATTGCCGGTGTTACCGCTGGCCTCTTCCCTGCGTTTGCAGGCGTATCGCTATGACATTAAAGGCCTGGTGCTGAGCCCGTTTGGTAGCGCCTCCTTTGCCGGTGTTTCGCGGGAAAAACAAGAGGTTTCGCCACCATGATTATCTTTACCCTGCGCCGCCTGTTACTGCTGCTGGTCACGCTTTTTTTACTGACTTTCGTTGGCTTTAGCCTGAGCTATTTTACGCCCCACGCCCCGCTTCAGGGCGCGTCGCTGTGGAATGCCTGGGTGTTCTGGTTTAACGGTTTGCTGCACTGGGATTTCGGCGTTTCCAGCATTAATGGCCAGTTAATTTCAGAACAGCTTAAAGAGGTGTTTCCTGCCACCATGGAGCTGTGCCTGCTGGCGTTTGGCTCAGCATTATTGGTGGGTATCCCGGTCGGCATGCTGGCGGGTGTGATGCGCGGCAAGTGGCAGGATAAAATGATCAGCGCCTTTGCGCTGCTGGGCTTTTCAATCCCGGTGTTCTGGCTGGCGCTGCTCCTGACCCTGTTTTTCTCGCTGAATCTAGGCTGGCTGCCGGTGTCTGGTCGTTTTGACCTGCTTTACGAAGTCAAAACCGTGACCGGTTTTTCGTTGATTGATGCCTGGCTCTCCGATTCGCCGTGGCGCGAAGAGATGATTATCAGCGCCTTACGACATGTCGTATTGCCAGTGTTAACGCTGGCGGTGGCACCGACCACCGAAGTTATTCGCCTGATGCGCATCAGCACCATCGACGTGTTTGATAAAAACTACATCAAAGCGGCAGCGACGCGCGGCCTTTCGCGGCTCACTATTCTGCGCCGCCATGTTTTGCATAACGCCCTGCCGCCGGTTATTCCCCGTCTCGGCCTGCAATTTTCGACCATGCTGACGCTGGCGATGATCACCGAAATGGTGTTCAGTTGGCCAGGACTGGGACGCTGGTTGATTAATGCGATTCGCCAGCAGGATTATGCGGCGATTTCCGCAGGTGTAATGGTGGTAGGCTCACTGGTTATTATTGTGAACGTGCTGTCCGATATCCTCGGCGCACTGGCTAATCCGTTGAAACATAAGGAATGGTATGCCTTACGATAGCGTCTACAGCGAAAAACGCCCGCCAGGCGCGCTGCGAACCGCGTGGCGCAAATTTTATGGCGATACCACCGCGATGATCGGCCTGTATGGCTGCGGCGCGTTGCTGCTGCTGTGTATTTTCGGTCACTGGTTTGCCCCCTACGGCATTGACCAGCAATTCCTCGGTTATCAGTTATTGCCCCCCTCATGGTCGCGCTATGGCGATGTTTCGTTTTTCCTTGGTACGGATGATTTGGGGCGCGATGTATTAAGCCGTTTGCTGAGCGGTGCAGCGCCAACGGTGGGCGGCGCCTTTATCGTCACGCTTGCGGCAACGCTTTGCGGGCTGGCGCTTGGCGTTTTCGCCGGTTGTACTCACGGCCTGCGCTCGGCGGTGCTGAACCATATTCTCGACACCCTGCTGTCGCTACCGACACTGCTGCTGGCGATTATTGTGGTGGCGTTCGCAGGTCCGCATCTCTCCCATGCGATGTTTGCCGTCTGGCTGGCGCTGCTGCCGCGCATGGTGCGTTCGGTTTACAGCATGGTGCATGACGAGCTGGAAAAAGAGTATGTGGTCGCCGCGCGGCTCGATGGCGCGTCCACCATGAATATTCTGTGGTTTGCCGTGCTGCCAAACATTACCGCAGGCATGGTGACAGAAATTACTCGCGCGCTGTCGATGGCGATCCTTGATATCGCCGCACTCGGTTTTCTCGACCTGGGCGCGCAACTCCCGTCTCCGGAATGGGGAGCGATGCTCGGTGACGCGCTGGAGCTGATTTATGTAGCGCCGTGGACGGTCATGCTGCCGGGCGCGGCAATTATGGTGAGCGTGTTGCTGGTGAATATTCTTGGCGACGGGATTCGCCGCGCGATCACAGCGGGGGTGGAATAATGCCGCTTCTTGATATTCGTAATCTCACCATCGAAGTGAAAACCGGTGAGGATTGGGTAAAAGCCGTCGATCGCGTCAGCCTGACGCTGGCAGAAGGTGAAATTCGTGGGCTGGTTGGCGAGTCTGGCTCTGGCAAGAGCCTGATTGCTAAAGCGATTTGTGGCGTTACCAAAGACAACTGGCGCGTTACCGCAGACCGTATGCGCTTCGATGATATCGATCTGCTGCGGCTCTCCGCACGCGAGCGCCGCAAGTTGCTGGGCCACAACGTATCGATGATTTTCCAGGAACCGCAATCCTGTCTCGATCCCTCCGAGCGCGTGGGCAAACAGCTGATGCAGAACATCCCCGGCTGGACGTGGAAAGGCAGCTTGTGGCAGCGTTTTGGCTGGCGTAAGCGCCGCGCCATTGAACTGCTGCACCGTGTTGGCATTAAAGATCACAAAGATGCGATGCGCAGCTTTCCTTATGAGCTGACTGAAGGTGAATGCCAGAAAGTGATGATTGCTATCGCGCTGGCCAACCAGCCGCGGTTGCTGATTGCCGATGAACCGACGAACGCGATGGAACCGACCACCCAGGCGCAAATTTTTCGCCTGCTCGACAGGCTCAATCAGAACAACAACACCACCATTATGTTGATCAGCCATGATTTGCAGATGCTGAGCAAATGGGCCGATCGCATCAATGTGATGTATTGCGGCCAGACCGTGGAGACCGCGCCGAGCGAAGAGTTGATCGCAACACCACATCACCCCTATACGCAGGCGTTGATTCGCGCGATCCCGGATTTCGGCAGCGCAATGCCGCATAAAAGCCGCCTGAATACCATGCCTGGCGCTATTCCGTTGCTGGAGCAGTTGCCGATCGGCTGCCGCCTGGGACCTCGCTGCCCTTACGCCCAACGTAAATGTGTGGAAACGCCGCGGCTAGCCGGTGCAAGAAATCATCTCTTCGCCTGCCATTTCCCGCTGAATATGGAGAGTGAGTGAAATGGTCGAAACCTTGCTTGAAGTGCGCAATCTGAGCAAAACCTTCCGTTATCGTACCGGCTGGTTCCGCCGCCAGACTGTTGAAGCGGTGAAACCGCTGAGTTTCACCCTGCGGGAAAAACAGACGCTGGCGATTATTGGTGAGAACGGTTCCGGTAAATCGACGCTGGCGAAAATGCTGGCCGGAATGGTCGAACCTTCATCCGGCGAACTGATGATTGACGATAAACCGTTGCATTACGGCGATTACACCTTTCGCAGCCAGCACATTCGCATGATTTTCCAGGATCCAACCACCTCGCTGAACCCGCGCCAGCGACTGTCGCAAATCCTCGATTTCCCGTTGCGCCTGAACACAGATCTGGAGCCGGAAGTCCGCCAGAAGCGCATTCTGGAGACGCTGCGCATGGTCGGCCTGTTGCCGGATCATGTCAGTTATTACCCCTATATGCTGGCACCGGGCCAAAAACAGCGCCTGGGGTTGGCGCGCGCATTAATCCTGCGTCCAAAGGTGATTATTGCTGACGAAGCGCTGGCGTCACTGGATATGTCGATGCGTTCGCAGTTAATTAATCTGATGCTGGAATTACAGGAAAAACAGGGTATCTCTTATATTTATGTCACCCAGCACATCGGCATGATGAAACATATCAGCGATCAGGTTTTGGTTATGCACCAGGGTGAAGTTGTCGAGCGCGGCAGCACTGCCGATGTGCTCGCCTCGCCGCTGCATGATTTAACAAAACGTTTAATAGCCGGGCATTTTGGCGAAGCGTTAACAGCCGATGCCTGGCGAAAAGACCGCTGATTCAATAGTTTCAGTGGTCGGATTAACTCATCCGGCGACTCATGATAGAATCGCCGCGTTTTAACGACGATCGCCCCACATGATGGCGCTCGCCACAACAATGAATATAAGGATTAGAGCTATGGGTTTTCTTTCCGGTAAGCGCATTCTGGTAACTGGCGTTGCCAGCAAACTGTCCATCGCATACGGCATCGCACAGGCTATGCACCGCGAAGGCGCTGAGCTGGCATTCACCTACCAGAACGACAAGCTGAAAGGCCGCGTTGAAGAGTTTGCCGCCCAGCTGGGTTCCAGCATCGTTCTGGAATGTGATGTCGCTAAAGATGAGAGCATCGACGCCCTGTTCACCGATCTGGCGAAAAGCTGGCCGAAGTTTGACGGTTTCGTTCACTCCATCGGTTTCGCACCGGGCGATCAGCTGGATGGCGACTACGTGAACGCGGTAACCCGCGAAGGCTTTAAAATCGCCCACGACATCAGCTCCTACAGCTTTGTGGCGCTGGCGAAAGCCTGCCGCGAAATGCTGAACCCGGGTTCAGCGCTGCTGACGCTCTCTTATCTGGGCGCTGAGCGTGCGATCCCGAACTACAACGTAATGGGTCTGGCAAAAGCTTCTCTGGAAGCAAACGTCCGCTATATGGCGAACGCGATGGGTCCGGAAGGCGTGCGCGTTAACGGTATCTCCGCCGGTCCGATCCGTACGCTGGCCGCCTCCGGCATTAAAGATTTCCGTAAAATGCTGGCGCACTGCGAAGCCGTTACCCCGATTCGCCGTACTGTGACCATCGAGGACGTGGGTAACTCCGCCGCATTCCTGTGCTCCGACCTCTCTGCCGGTATCTCCGGTGAAGTGGTTCATGTGGACGGTGGTTTCAATATCGCTGCCATGAACGAGCTGGAAATTAAATAATCCTCACCGCCCCTTCTCCTGAAGGGGCGTTTTTCGATATGCCATTCTGATATTTATTATCACCTAACAATCTTTCATCCCTCTCCTTCATTACGCCAGGATTAAGCAGCAAAAAAGATCCGGCGACAATGAGATGCCGTCGTATCCGGATCGCCACTTTCAGACCAAGGAACGACCATGGAACAACGCCGGATTGAAGGCAAAAGCCACTGGTATCATGAAACCCAGTCGAGTGCCAGCCGGGCACATGCGCTACCGTTAGTTCCCGAAGCGGCCACAGTAAACGACCCTTTTCTGCTCGACCTCGCCCTGCCGGAAAAACAAAAAACCGACCTTGACGGCATTGTTTCGCCCGCACGAAAACTCTATGCCCTGTTATTTCCGCAGCGCGTAAGCACCAGCCGTTTACGCACCTTCAGCGCCTATGATCGCCTCAGCACCGCCCTGACGGCGGCGCAGGTATTCGGCGTTCAACGCTTATGTAACCACTACGCCGCGCGACTGGCGCCGTTATCCGGCCCGGACTCGTCACGGGAGAGCAACTACCGACTGGCACAAATTACCCAACATGCGCGGCAACTTGCCGCCTCTCCCTCGGTTATCGACGCACGTGCGCGACAACAGCTGGAAGACGTGGGGTTAACGCTGTATGACCTGGTGATCATCAATCAGATTATCGGCTTTGTTGCTTTTCAGGCGCGCGTTGTCGCCGTCCTTCAGGCATCGCTCGGCCAGCCCGTGCGGTTTATCCCCGGCATGGAAACCCAGCAAGAAGCGGACGCCGCACTTTTTAGCGATACCATTACTCAATGGCAGCCCGGCATCGATATTGTCGATTTACGTATTGCGAATGCTCCGCAAATGGAGTCATTAGCGCGCTGGCAACCGCTGCCGGAATTACGCCTGCTTGCCCCTTTGTTAGCGCATGAACATCTGCTGCTCAATGAGTTGGGCGAAATGTGCGAACAGGTGGCTGAAACCAGCCCTAATAAACAGCAGAGCTGGCTGGTGACAGCCTACACCGCGCGTCTCAACGGCAGCACGAGTTGTTTTAGCCAACGTGTACAACGTGGCGACGGCGATGAAGTCATGGTGCAGGCGCTGCGCGCGGGCAGCCGCGAGCTCAATCGTGTGCTGGCGGGAAAAAACAAAGAGAGTGCCCTGGTGCAAGCGGTTCAGATGCTTACCTGCGCACCGGACAGGTTTAGCCCCACGCAATTTTTACAGCTTGAGGAACACGGCTACAGCCGCCAGGCGGCAATGAGTTTGCTTGTCGCTTGTGCGCTGCACGGCTGGTTAAACCGACTGCATATCGCTCTCGGGCAAAGCGTGTAACCACAGGCTGATATAGCGCAGCGCAAGTACTCTTGCCGCCGATTGCACAGCATGATTTTGCTGAAACAGCGCTTGCCGCAACAGGAAGAATCGCGTAAAACTGTCAGCCGCTCTTTTAGCCACGAAAATACATAATTATGCTCCAGGACAACCCGCTGCTAGCGCAGCTTAAACAGCAACTTCATTCCCAAACTCCGCGTGCGGAAGGTGTTGTAAAAGGCACTGAAAAAGGCTTTGGATTTCTGGAAGTCGACGCGCAAAAAAGCTACTTCATTCCGCCACCGCAGATGAAGAAAGTGATGCACGGCGACAAGATTATTGCCGTCATCCACAGCGATAAAGACCGTGAAAGCGCGGAGCCTGAAGAGCTGGTCGAGCCATTCTTGACCCGTTTTGTTGGCAAAGTGCAAAAGAAAGACGATCGCCTCTCTATTGTGCCGGATCATCCGTTGCTAAAAGATGCCATCCCCTGCCGCGCCGCCCGTGGCGTTGAGCATGATTTCAAAGAAGGCGACTGGGCGGTCGCTGAAATGCGTCGTCACCCGCTGAAAGGCGATCGCGGTTTCTACGCTGAACTGACGCAGTTCATTACCTTCGCCGAAGATCACTTTGTGCCGTGGTGGGTCACCCTGGCGCGTCACAATCTGGAAAAAGAAGCGCCAAATGGCGTGGCGACCGGGATGCTGGATGACGGCCTGCAGCGCGTGGATTTAACCGCGCTGGATTTTGTCACCATCGACAGCGCCAGTACCGAAGATATGGACGATGCGCTGTATGTTGCAGAGACTGCCGAAGGCGAACTGCAACTGACCGTGGCAATCGCCGATCCTACGGCATGGATTGCCGAAGGCAGTAAGCTCGACGAGGCCGCGAAGATCCGCGCCTTCACCAACTATCTGCCGGGTTTCAATATCCCGATGTTGCCGCGTGAACTCTCTGACGATCTTTGCTCGCTGCGCGCGAACGAAGTGCGTCCGGCGCTCGTTTGCCGCATGACGCTGGATGCCGACGGCGCTATCAAAGACAATATCGAGTTTTTCGCGGCGACCATCGAGTCGAAAGCCAAACTGGCTTATGACGATGTGTCCGACTGGCTGGAAAATACCGGCAACTGGCAACCGACAAACGATGCGATCGCCGGGCAGATCCGCCTGCTGCAGCGCGTTAGCCAGCTGCGCGCCCAATGGCGCCAGAATCACGCGCTGGTCTTTAAAGACCGCCCGGATTACCGCTTTGTGCTTGGCGAGAAAGGCGAAGTGCTGGATATCGTCGCCGAGCCACGCCGCATTGCTAACCGCATCGTTGAAGAATCAATGATTGCCGCCAATATCTGCGCCGCACGCGTACTGCGCGACAAGCTCGGTTTTGGCATTTATAACGTGCACCTCGGTTTCGACCCGGCGAACAGCGAACAACTGGCCGCGATGCTGAAAACCCATGGTATGCACGTTGATGCCGAAGAAGTGCTGACGCTGGAAGGTTTCTGCAAATTGCGTCGCGAGCTGGACGCGCAGCCTTCAGGCTTCCTCGATAGCCGCATTCGCCGCTTCCAGTCCTTCGCGGAAATCAGCGTTGAACCGGGCCCGCATTTTGGTCTTGGCCTCGAAGCATACGCGACCTGGACCTCGCCTATCCGTAAGTACGGCGACATGATCAACCATCGCCTGCTGAAAGCGATTATCAAAGGCGAAACACCGAAGCGCCCGCAGGACGATGCCACAGTGCAAATGTCTGAGCGCCGTCGCCTGAACCGCATGGCGGAACGCGATGTCGGCGACTGGCTCTACGCTCGCTTCCTGCAAAACAAAGCCGGTACCGAAACCCGTTTTGCGGCAGAAATTATTGATGTCAGCCGCGGCGGTATGCGCGTCCGTCTGGTGGATAATGGTGCCGTTGCCTTTATTCCGGCGCCATTTATTCATGCCGTGCGCGACGAGCTGGTGTGCAGCCAGGAAAATGGCACCGTGCAAATTAAAGGTGAAACCGTCTTTAAAGTGACAGACGTTATTGATGTCACGATTGCGGAAGTCCGGATGGAAACCCGCAGCGTTATTGCCCGCCCGGTGCTGTAACGTTTTTAATCATGGCGCTTTCCGGCCCCGGAAAGCGCCACATCGCTGTTGCGATACCACGCGCATTTTTTTCTGAATTCTTCCCACAATCCTGCAAAACCGACCACAATAAAACCTCAGGCAACTGTTTGTTTACTGCGGCTTTATGCTATTTATTACAGAGTTTTTTCGATACCAGGCCGGGGTTTAACAAAACATTCCAGGAAGAAACAACACGTTCATGCCTGATTACCCCCTTTAAAAAGGCGGTTATCCGTCAATAAATTGTGTACCCGTTGCGCTTTTATGTGGGTTGGGAGATTGCATGAAAGACTTTCAGGAACAGAACCTGCTGTTTCGCTATCTGGGTTCGACAAGCCCCTTTTGGCGTTTAACCGCCGACAGTAACGCACTGCACTTTGCTCCGGACGAAAACGCCGATGTCAGCCAGGTTGTTGCGCTGAGCGACGAACAAGCCGCACGGATCCGCGAAATGACGGTCATCACGTCCAGCCTCTCTATGCACCTCTCTTTATTCGGTGAGGATGTTGCGGTACACCTTGTCGGCAGAAAAATATCCCGCAAAGCCTGGGCCGGCAGCGCATCTGCCTGGCACGATACAAAGTCAGTGGCCCGCGATCTGATGCAAGGCCTCTCCTTCGCAGAGCAAGTTGTTTCCGAAGCGAACTCAGTGATAGTGATCCTCGATAAGCACGGCAATATTCAGCGTTTTAATCGCCTGAGCGAAGAGTACACCGGCATGAAAGAGCAAGAGGTCATTGGGCAAAACGTTTTTAAACTGTTTATGAGCCGCAGCGAAGCAGTGGCCTCAAAGCGCAACATCAGTGGTTTTTTCCGTGACGGTACGCCGTATGAAGTTGAACGCTGGGTGAAAACCCGTAAAGGCCAGCGGTTATTTTTGTTTCGCAATAAGTTTGTTCACAGCGGCAGCGGTAAAAATGAAATTTACCTCATTTGCTCTGGTACAGATATTACCGAAGAGCGGCGTGCGCAAGAGCGATTGCGGGTGCTCGCCAATACCGACACTGTGACCGGTTTACCCAATCGCAACGCTATTCATGAGTTGATTAGCGATGCGATAAGCGCGCGCGGGGAAACGCAAGTCGGTGTTGTCTACCTTGACCTGGATAACTTTAAAAAAGTAAATGATGCCTATGGTCATATGTTCGGCGATCAACTCTTGCAGGCGGTCGCGCTGGCCATATTGAGTTGTCTGGAAGAAGGCCAGGTGCTTGCCAGGCTCGGCGGCGATGAGTTTATCGTACTGGCGACAGACACCTCGCAAAGCCTGCTGGAAGCGATGGCATCGCGCATTCTGACCCGTTTACGGCAACCTTTCCGTATCGGCCTTATTGAAGTTTACACCGGCTGCTCGCTGGGCATTTCACTGGCCCCACAGCACGGTAATGATCGCGAAAGCGTGATCCGTAACGCCGACACGGCGATGTATACCGCGAAAGAGAGTGGACGCGGCAAATTTTGTGTCTTCTCGCCAGAAATGAATCAACGCGTATTTGAATATTTATGGCTCGATACCAATCTTCGTAAAGCGCTGGAAAAAGAGCAACTGGTGATCCACTACCAGCCGAAGATCACCTGGCGCGGCGAAGTGCGCAGCCTTGAAGCGCTGGTACGCTGGCAATCGCCGGAACGCGGTCTGATCCCGCCGCTGGACTTTATCTCGTATGCTGAAGAGTCAGGCTTGATTGTGCCGCTGGGGCGCTGGGTAATGCTGGATGTGGTGCGCCAGGTGGCGAAATGGCGCGATAAAGGCATTTTTGTGCGTGTTGCGGTGAATGTTTCGGCGCGGCAGCTGGCGGATCAGACGATTTTCAGCGATCTGAAACAAGCGCTACTGGATCTTAAATTTGAATATTGCCCCATCGATGTGGAGTTGACCGAGAGCTGCTTGATTGAAAACGAGGAGCTGGCTTTGTCGGTTATTCAGCAGTTCAGTGCCCTGGGCTCGCAGGTGCATCTTGATGACTTCGGCACAGGTTACTCTTCCCTTTCACAACTGGCGCGTTTTCCGCTGGACGCTATCAAACTTGATCAATCTTTTGTCCGCGAAGTACATAAACAGCCCGTTTCACAATCGCTGGTGCGGGCGATTGTCGCTGTCGCGCAGGCACTTAATTTGCAGGTGATTGCTGAAGGTGTCGAGAATGCAAAAGAAGACGCCTTTCTTACAAAGAATGGCGTCAATGAACGGCAGGGTTTTTTATTTGCTAAACCGATGCCCGCTGCCGTATTCGAGCGATGGTTCAGACGTTATCAGGCTCGTAAATCGCGTTAGCCCGCTTTAAGCGACACCGCAGCGTGACGATCCTGTAACAGGACTAAACGTTCCATATAAGCAATATCTTTGGGTTGCAGACAGAAAGCCGAGTCCACCCAGTCTTCGGTAATATCCATCAGTTCACTACGGGGTAACTGTAAAACGCGCTGGCGGGCACGCAGCATCGCCCGCACGCCGTTCAACCGGGGTTGCAGGGTATCGATAAAGGTACGTGTCGCAAGAAATCCCTGCCCGGACTCGAAAGAGACATCCACCAGCCCTTGCGCTGCATACCACTCTGCGGCATGCGACTCCCCTTTGTAGATCAACTCTTCCGCCAGTTTCATTCCCGAACGGCGCGCCACCAATGAGTATGCGCCCATGCCGGGAAAAAGATTGAAGGCGATTTCCGGGAAACCGAGCCGCGCGTCGCGCTGCGCCAGCACGAAATGGTGCGCCAGCGCGGCTTCGAAACCGCCTCCCAGCGCGCTACCTTCGACCATCGCCAGCGAGATGGCTCCCGTGTCAAACCCTCTTGACGCGGCGTGAACGCAATCCACGCAGGCACGGGCATAAGCGCGCAAGGCTTCGCGTCGGCCATTCTTGATACAATCAACGAAAAATTGTAAATCGCCCCCGGTGTTGAACATGCCGGGAACTAACGATCCCGTTACCCAAAAATCAACGGCAAATCCCGCTTGCCGGACAAGCCAGGAAATATTCATGATCTCCTCAATTAATGCATGGTTGAAGCATGGTCTTGGCCTTGCGCGCAGCATCATCCACACGGTACGGCGCTCCTCCTCGTAATAGC
This sequence comes from Kosakonia pseudosacchari, assembly GCF_900184035.1. Lineage (GTDB taxonomy): Bacteria > Pseudomonadota > Gammaproteobacteria > Enterobacterales > Enterobacteriaceae > Kosakonia > Kosakonia pseudosacchari. The sequence goes on along the minus strand of NZ_FXWP01000009.1, from coordinate 89,509 downwards.
CAGAAAGCTGAGTAAAGCGTTCATCGTCAGTAAACAGTTTTAAAGTGGTCTGGTTGATAATCGTCATTGCTTTATCCTCCGGTAATAAAAGCGCGTTGCGCGCACTGCAAGACTAATCCACCGCCAGAGCCAGCTCTTTGTTGCGTAATGAATATATAATTGGCGCTTATAAGTTTTTGAGATTTCCTTTTTTTCCTTCTCTTTTTAAACTGTTTTCTGCATCATTGAATTCATTCGTTTTTCGACATAAAGGTGAAGGTATGGCAGACATCGACGTGAAACACCTTGCCGGCCGGATAGATACCGTTCTGGATATTCTGGTTGCGGGGGATTATCAATCCGCCATTCGTAACCTGGAAATTTTGAAGGCGGAATTATTGGATCTCGATAACAACGATAAAGCGGCCTCTGCTGGCGCGCCGAAAACGCCCTGGGAAATTTAACTACCCTTATTTTCGCCATAACGCGACAGCCGGGAATGCGACGCGCGTACTGGCGATTCCCTTTCTCCAAACCATTATTAGAAATATGTGGCTATGAATTCCCGACAACAACTTATTTTGCAGACGGTCATCGACAAGGGCCAAATGAGCGTTACCGACCTCGCGCGTATGACTGGGGTCTCCGAAGTCACGATTCGTCAGGACCTGAATACGCTCGAAAAACAAAGCTATTTACGCCGTACGCATGGTTTTGCTGTGCCGCTGGACAGCGATGATGTTGAAACACGGATGATGAACAACTACACCGTGAAGCGCGATTTGGCTGATTTTGCGGCATCACTGGTCAGTTCTGGTGAAACCGTGTTTATTGAAAATGGCAGTAGCAACGCCCTCCTCGCCCGTAAACTGGGTGAACAGCGTGATATCACCATTATCACTGTGAGCAGCTATATCGCCCATCTGCTCAAAGAAGCGTTATGTGAAGTGATCTTGCTTGGCGGTATTTATCAGAAAAAGAGTGAAAGCATGGTCGGCCCGCTGACTCGCCAGTACATTCAACAGGTGCATTTCAGCAAAGCATTTATCGGGATTGATGGCTGGCAGCCAGAAACGGGTTTTACCGGGCGCGATATGATGCGCACTGATGTAGTGAATGCCGTGCTGGAAAAAGGCAGCGAAGCGATTGTGCTCACCGATAGTTCCAAGTTTGGCGTTGTTCATCCTTATACGCTTGGCCCGGATGAACGCTTTCAGCGGGTGATCACCGATTCAGCCCTTAAGCCGGAAGTACATCTTCAACTGCAACAAAAAGGCCTGGTTGTCAATATCGTCAACACTGGCGGGCTTCGCTGATCTATTAGCCCGCTATCGCGGGCTATCTCCATCATATCTGAGACTATTCTGACGTTTCGATTAAGACTATTTACCTGTCTTGTTATCGGTCTGCGCGTAAAATTATTATGAGCGATATAACAGGAAGTGACTATCACTGACGTGATTGAATTACACCTGCGCAGCAAGGTTTCACGGGAATTCTTTAGGTCTGCTCACAGGCACTATACTTAAAGAGAACATTCTTCCGTGAATCGATTATTCAGGAGAAAGTATGATGATGTTAACAAGCAAAAAAATGGCCGCAGCAGTACTGGCAGTTACCCTGGCAATGTCTCTGAGCGCTTGTGGTCACTGGTCTAAACGCGATCGCAATACCGCAATCGGTGCGGGTGCGGGTGCGCTTGGTGGTGCTGTGCTGACGGATGGTAGCACGCTTGGTACGCTGGGTGGTGCAGCTGTCGGCGGTATCATCGGTCACCAGGTTGGTAAGTAATTGGTCATTTAAACGGCGATTATAAAAAAATAAATATACTTTCTTTTTCAGGTCTACGTTTCACAGTGTAAATAATAAGGCCGCGGTAATTATCGCGGCCTTTCTGTTTTCAGGCTTAACCACCCGCTAATTTCACTTTCATCCCTTTGGCTTCCAGTAATGATTTCAGTAAATCACGTTTGTCGCCCTGGATCTCAATGACGCCCTCTTTCACCGAACCACCGCAGCCGCATTTTTTCTTTAATTCTGCGGCCAGCTTAGCCAGTGCTTCATCATCTTCATCAATACCCGTGATCAGGCATACGCCTTTGCCTTTGCGGCCGCTGGTCTGGCGCTGGATACGTACAATACCATCACCTTTCGGGCGTGCATGTTGCGCTTTAGGCTCGTCGATGCGTCCGGTTTCGGTTGAGTAGACCAGACGGCTGTTATCGTCGTTCATTATTCCCCCCTACCCAACGATGCATTAATCGCTTTAAGGGTTTTCGCCGGGTCGGCAGACTGCGTAACCGGACGCCCAATCACCATATAGTCTACACCGGCAGCAAGCGCCTGTTCCGGCGTCATGATACGACGCTGATCGCCAGATTCGCTACCAACCGGGCGAATTCCTGGCGTGACCAGTTTGAACGCTTTGCCTAATGCGTTTTTAAAACGAACCGCTTCCTGGGCGGAGCAAACAACGCCATCAAGGCCACATTGCTGCGTCAGGCGAGCCAACCGCTCTGCATGCTCTGCAGGTGTTGCGTTGACGCCAAGATCCTGTAAATCACTCGCTTCCATGCTGGTCAGAACGGTTACTGCAATCAGTAACGGCGCATCTTTGCCAAATGCGAGTAGCGCCTCTTTTGCCGCTGTCATCATCCGCGCGCCCCCGGAAGCATGGACATTCACCATCCAGACGCCCAAATCAGCTGCGGCTTTAATAGCATGCGCTGTGGTGTTCGGGATGTCGTGGAATTTCAAATCGAGAAAAATATCGAAACCGCGCTGTTGCAGATCGCGCACCAGTTGCGGCCCGAATAACGTGAACATCTCTTTGCCTACTTTCAGGCGGCAATCACGGGGATCGATACGGTCAACAAACGCCATAGCCATGTCGAGGTTATCGTAATCAAGTGCTACTACAACCGGAGAAGCAGTAACAGTGCGGGAAGTCGATAAAACAGTAGACGTCATGATCAGACCTTCTGAAATGAGGGCACCCGCTCAGGCGCGAGAAGAATAAACGGCGAGCATTCTACCCGCGAGCGCGTGGAAATAACAGGTTCGATTTTTTGCTGCTAAACACAAACCAGCGCAGATGCTGCATGCTTAAAAAACATCAATGGTATGTTGTAACTAATAAAGAGGTTTTTAAAAATTACTGACCGTCGAGGCCGCGAATCGGTTTAACGGTCGACCACGCCCGGCAAGACGGGCAATGCCAGTACATGGTAAACGCAGTAAAACCACATTTATGACAACGGTAGCGGGGTTTACTGCGCACCTGCTCGCCCACCATTTCGCGCAGCACCATCAGACTCTCTTTGGCGCGGCCCTCTTCGGCTTCGTTCAGGTGGTAATCCATCAGCTTATGGAAAACGCGCATGGTGGGATGCCGCTGCAGTTGTCGCGTAACATAACTTTGCGCTGCGTCAGGTCCATCCCGTCGCTCCATAATATCTGCCAACATCAATTCAGCAGTCGCACCGGTGTTTTCTTCCACGCAACGCTGTAAAAATGCCGCCCATTCGTCATTTTTGCCTAATTGCTGATAGCAGGTTTGCAGCATTTCCAGCGTTTCACTGACAAGTTCTTTATCCTGATCGATAACGCGTAGCAGGCTTTCCACCGCTTTTGCATAATCGCCATTGGCCATAAACACACGGCCCATCATGATAGAGACGCGCGGGCTGTCGCGATCGGCGGCGGCGCCTTTTTTGAGCAACGCCATCGCCCGATCCATCTCTTCATTACCCATCTGCTGCAGCGCCAGCTCGCAGTAGAAGTGCGCGATTTCGCCCCGCTGCTTATCTTTGCCGAGTTTCACCAACCGCTCAGCGACATCGATGGCTTTTTGCCACTCGCTGGTCGCCTGATAAATTTGCAGCAATTGCTGGAGCGCTCCGACTCGAAAATCGGTTTCATCCACCAATTGGTTAAACATATCTTCCGCGCGATCGTACATTCCAGCGGCCATGTAATCGCGCCCAAGTTGCTGGACTGCCAGCAGACGTTGATCATAAGAAAGTGAGGCGCTTTCCATTAATGTTTGGTGGATACGAATCGCGCGGTCAACCTCGCCGCGAGAGCGGAAAAGGTTGCCAAGAGTAAGGTGCGCTTCAACGGTGCCAGTGTCCTCTTTCAACATGTCGAGGAACAGATCAACCGCTTTATCTTGCTGATTACTCAGTAAAAGGTTAACCCCGGCGACGTATTCACGTGACAGCCGGTTAGCCTCATCCTGTTTTGTCTGTTGAGCATTTCTGCGCCCCATATACCAGCCGTAGGCAGCCGCGACAGGTAACAACAGAAACAACAACTCCAGCATAAAATATTATTCCTTCACTGCCGTTGAATCGGTTGTAACCGTAACATTTGTGGCAGGAGTAAGCTGATGCTCAAGACGTTTGATTTTACGTTCGGCGCGCGCCAGAGAAACGCGAACGCGTAGCCAGAAAAGGCCGCAAATCAGCCAGCCGATAATAAAACCAGCAGCAAACAGCACGGCCAACAGCGTGGAAATCCTGTATTCACCCTGTGCGAGCAAATAGTTGAACGTGACTTGCTGATCGTTTTGCGCGCCAAGGGTAATCGAAACGACAAAAATCGCTAACACCAGTAAGAAAATGAGTAAATATTTCACATTACGTCCCGTTATGTGCTGCCGAGCGATGAATTTATATGCAACGACTGCATTCAGCCCTATAAACTACCATTTTAGCGCCCGGCGCGAAATGGAAATGCATGATGTTAAAATCTGATTTGCGGGCGAAACAGCGGAAATCAACCCTCTTGATCGCGAGCAATGATTTCAGGTACTTCCTCCGCAGGCGGCGTGAGCGGGCCGCAAATGCGCTGGGCAAGCCAGGTCGCCAGCGTCACAAGCAACCAGGATATCAACGTTGCAACCACCAAATCGCGCGGCCAGTGCATACCTAACAGCAGTCGGCTCCCCATCACGCCTGTCGCCCACACAAGCAGCACAGCAATCGTCCATGTGCGTCTGCGTGGCCACAGCAGCCCCACGGCCAGTAGTGCCCAACTTGCGGCAAACATGGTATGTCCGGAAGGGAAAGCGAAACCTGTCTCTTTTTGCCAGTGTTTACGTAAAAAGCCAGGAATATCATGCTGGCTGGAGAGTTGTTTTTTCACTAACTCTCCCCGCTCCTTACGTTTCAAAGTGTAGAACTGTTCGGCCTGAACATCGTGCGTTTTTTCCAGCCAAAGGACGAAAGGTCGCGGCTCCTGAACACGCTCTTTGACAAAGGATTTAACCCCCTGTCCTGCCAGAATCGCGCAGCCAAGAATGACGAACAGCATCACCGCAGCTTTAATGCGAAAACGCAGGCACCAGAGAAACCACGCGCACAATATGACATGCGTAATGATTCCCCACGGTTGGGTAACGGTTTCTGTTAACCAGTATAAAAAATGCAGCCACCAGCGGGGTTGTCCCGGCTCCCAGTTCCAGCCAGAAATCCACATTATCAGCGGCATTATCAACAATATCGCTGCACCTGCTGTCGTTCGCTTTGCAATAGAAAGCATCTTTTCTCCTTCTGATTTCGCGAACCAATATAACTGAAAAATAACATTTTCGCTGAAACCTGCGCATTTGTGCGTTTAAACAGCAATGCGTGGGTCACCAGTAGGCGATGCTTAATGCATTGTGGCAAAATGAGGTTATACAGAAGGCCAACAGGCTAAAGGTGCGTAGTGCACCACTAAAAATCCGGAGATTCACATGCAACTTAAACGTGTGGCAGAAGCCAAACTGCCAACCCCATGGGGCGACTTCCTGATGGTGGGTTTTGAAGAACTGGCAACCGGGCAGGATCATGTCGCCCTTGTTTTCGGTGATATTTCCGGGCAACTGCCCGTACTGGCGCGTGTTCACTCCGAGTGTCTGACCGGCGATGCCCTGTTCAGCCTGCGCTGTGATTGTGGTTTTCAGCTTGAAGCGGCGCTTAATCACATTGCAGAAGAAGGTCGCGGCGTACTGCTTTATCATCGTCAGGAAGGTCGTAACATTGGTTTGCTGAATAAAATCCGCGCGTATGCGCTGCAGGATCAAGGCTATGATACCGTTGAAGCGAACCATCAGTTGGGTTTTGCCGCCGATGAACGAGACTTCACGCTTTGCGCGGATATGTTCAAATTGCTGGCGGTCGACGAAGTTCGTCTGCTGACCAATAATCCGAAAAAAGTTGAGATCCTTACCGAGGCGGGAATCAACATTGTGGAGCGCGTCCCACTGATCGTCGGGCGTAACCCAAAAAACGCGCACTATCTGGATACCAAAGCTGAAAAAATGGGGCATCTGCTGAAATAAGCGCCCCATCAGATAATGAAACAGGCCTGCAAATGCAGGCCTTTGTTTTTAGTTCAGCATGTTACGGATCACGTAATGCAGAATGCCATCGTTGCGGTAATAGGTCAGTTCCGTCGCCGTATCGATGCGACAGCGGCACGCCAGCGTCTCCTGTTTGCCATCTGCGCGGGTTAGCGTCACGGCTAAGGTTCCCCCCGGCGTGATGTTTTGCAGATCGACAACGTCCAGCTTTTCCTCCCCCGTCAATGCCAGCGTTTTTCGCGTCACACCTTGTGGAAACTCAAGCGGCAGGATCCCCATGCCAATCAGGTTGGAACGGTGAATACGCTCAAAGGATTCCGCAATGACCACGCGAACACCCAGCAAGCGCGGCCCTTTCGCGGCCCAGTCACGGCTGGAGCCAGAACCATACTCTTTGCCGGCAATCACCGCGAGCGGCGTGCCCTCTTGCTGGTAGCGTACAGCGGCATCATAAATAGAGACAACTTCACTGCCCGGCAGATGACGCGTCATGCCACCTTCTACACCCGGCACCATTTCGTTGCGAATACGGATATTGGCGAATGTCCCGCGCATCATCACTTCATGGTTGCCGCGTCGTGATCCGTAGGAGTTAAAATCGCGGCGTTCGACGCCATGGCTTTGCAAATAGCGGCCTGCCGGGCTATCCGCTTTGATACTGCCTGCCGGCGAAATATGGTCGGTGGTGACCGAATCCCCCAGCATGGCAAGGATCCGCGCGCCATGAATATCTTCCACGGGTTTTGGCTGCGCCTGCATATCGTCAAAGAATGGCGATAACCGGATGTAAGTCGAGTCATTCTGCCAGCCATAAGTATCGGAGCGCTCAACTTCAATCGCCTTCCACTCCGGCGTGCCTTCAAACACCTCGGCATACTCTTTGCGGAACATCTCGGTAGAGACTTGTTCAACCGCACGGGCAATCTCACTGCTTGTTGGCCAGATATCTTTTAAATAGACCGGATCACCTTTGCGGTCATGACCGAGCGGGTCGGTGGCGAGGTTGATATTCATATTGCCCGCCAGCGCATAAGCCACCACTAACGGCGGTGAAGCGAGCCAGTTCGTTTTTACCAGGGGGTGAATACGCCCTTCGAAATTGCGGTTGCCCGAAAGCACCGCACCAACGGTGAGATCGCCTTCACGGATCGCCTGTTCAATAGGCTCTGGTAATGGCCCGGAGTTACCAATACAGGTGGTACAACCGTAACCGACAAGATTAAAGCCCAGTTCATCCAGATAAGGCGTTAATCGCGCCTGTGCCAGATAATCCGAAACCACTTTAGAACCCGGCGCCAGCGAGGCTTTTACCCATGGCTGGCGTTTGAGCCCCAGCGTCACCGCTTTCTTCGCCAGCAAACCGGCCGCCATTAACACACTCGGGTTCGAGGTATTGGTACAGGAGGTAATCGCAGAAATGACTACCGCCCCGTCCGGCAATTCGTATTTATGACCGTTCAAAACATATTCAACCGGTTTACGATCTTTTTGCGCCGTATTCAGTTCAAGCTCTGAACTGGCGGCAAAGGCTTTCGGCACATCGCTCAGCGCAACGCGATCCTGCGGACGTTTTGGCCCGGCGAGACTCGCTTCAACGTCATGCATGTTCAGTTCAAGGGTGCTGGTAAAAACGGGCTCATCGCCCGGGTTGCGCCACATACCTTGTGCTTTCGCATAAGCCTCAACCAGCGCAACTTGCTCTTCGCTACGACCACTCAAACGCATATAATCAAGCGTCACGCCATCGATAGGGAAAAAGCCGCATGTTGCGCCATATTCCGGAGCCATATTGGCAATGGTGGCACGGTCGGCAAGCAGCAGCGAATCAAGGCCATCGCCGTAAAACTCAACAAATTTACCGACAACACCGTGTTTGCGCAGCATCTGGGTGACCGTCAACACCAGATCGGTTGCCGTGATCCCTTCCTGCAATTTACCGCTCAGTTTAAACCCAACGACATCAGGGATCAGCATTGAGACCGGTTGCCCAAGCATCGCGGCTTCGGCTTCAATCCCCCCCACGCCCCAGGCCAACACCCCGAGGCCATTAATCATGGTGGTGTGTGAATCGGTGCCGACAAGTGTGTCCGGATAGGCAACCCACTCTTTATCCTGTAATTCGCTCCAGACTGCTTTACCGAGGTATTCGAGATTCACCTGATGGCATATTCCTGTCCCTGGCGGCACCACACTGAAACGGCTAAACGCCTGCTGGCCCCAGCGCAGGAAAACATAACGCTCATGGTTACGTTCCATTTCAAGGCGGACGTTCTCTTCGAAGGCGTCATCGTCGCCGAAGTGGTCAACGGTCACAGAGTGGTCAATCACCAGATCGACCGGGGATAACGGGTTCACTTTGGCGGTATCGCCTCCCAGGCGTTTTACCGCTTCACGCATCGCCGCTAAGTCAACGACGGCGGGAACACCGGTAAAGTCCTGCATCAAGACCCTTGCCGGGCGATAAGCGATTTCACGATCGGCATGCGCACTGTTGAGCCAACCGGCCAGGGCGCGGATATCTTCTTCAGTGACGGATTCCTCGTCCTGCCAGCGCAGGAGATTTTCGAGTAAAACTTTTAGCGACTTGGGTAACCGGGAGATATCCCCAAGTTGTTTAGCGGCCAGCGGCAAGCTGTAGTAGTGATAAGTTTTGTTCTCTGCCTGCAACGTGTCCTTACTGGCTTCGCGTAGGGTTGACGACATGTGCTCCTCCTTAATGACAGGGATTGCTTACCCTGATGCTCTTCAGGGTCTGTTATTAAAGATAACACAAACATATCGTAACGTTTTGATAACAACCAAAATTGCTACAAAAGGGAAAATCTTTGAGGAGAATGGAAATAAAAAACCTCGCAGATGCGAGGTTTTTCAATTCATTACCGAAGGGCAGCCCAGACAATCTGTCCCCAGAAAAGAAGGGAAACAGAAAAAGCGGCTAACCATGACCAATATTTCATTCCGCAATCATTACTCATAAATTTATTACCAGAAAATCTATTCATTAAAACTGAGTCATTACTCAATTCATTTATGCTGTGTATTAATTAAAGAGTACAAAAGAACGCATCAATGAATAGCCGGGATAATTTCCCCTGTTTATTCTGATGATATATTTATTGTTTTTTGATGTCGTCTTCAGAGAAGCTGTCAATAAAAGCTTGCTGCTGCGGCGTCAGCTTCCAGGAAGCCGGAATAGTGGTCACAGGTTTCTTTTTCGCTTTAGCTGGCGTGTCATGTAACTGACATACTTGCTTAACCGGTTCGAATCGACCTGCTATAGCCATTTTAACCCCAGAATTTCCAGATCAATAACGCAACGACTGCCCAAAACACGGCAGAGCCAAGAAATACCGCCAGCCAGGCTTTACGCTTAAGCTCAGGGTCCCTTTGCGGCTCTTCACTTCCTGATGGCATTGCTAACCTCGTACAATCGACATCACTTATCATTTTGGGTACCAACAATCGGTGTAATTAATCATGAGATGAGACAAATCCTAAAAGAACTTTAGCCGAAAATCCAGTGAATTTACTCACCAATTCCAAAGAAATATTTAATCTTTTGACCCGAAATAAATTATTGAAGTAATAAATTTGCAGAGCGGCAATTTAGTTTCTATTTTTGTCGCTAAATAGTGACAGTGTCGGCTTTAAAATTGTGAAGGCAATCACCCTGAAAGGTGATTGTATCAAAGATGAAGATAATTCTAATTTGGCTTTAGGAGACATTATGGGTATCTTTTCGGGCGATAAGATACCCTCCGGCATTATTTCTGCGGCAACTTAATATCTTTAAACATGGCTTCTATATCTTCATTAGAACGCAACGCCACAGCTGCATCGACAACATCGCGCGTTAAATGCGGCGCGAAGCGCTGAATAAAATCATACATATAGCTACGCAGGAAGGTGCTGCGACGGAAACCTATTTTTGTGGTGCTGTGACTGAAGATCTCATGCGCATCGAGCTTAACAAGGTCCGGATCGGAGATCGGATCCACCGCCATGCTGGCAATAACCCCTACCCCCAGCCCCAGTCTGACATACGTTTTGATAACGTCCGCATCTGTCGCGGTAAAAACAATTCGTGGCGTCAATCCGGCACGATTAAACGCCGTATCGAGCTCCGAGCGGCCGGTGAAGCCAAAGGTGTACGTCACCAGCGGATATTGCGCCAGCTCGTCGATACTGACGGATTGCTTAGATGCCAGCGGGTGATCGGGTGTCACCACAATTGAACGATTCCAGTGGTAGCACGGTAACATGACCAGATCATCGTAAAGATGCAATGCTTCAGTAGCGATGGCGAAATCAGCATTGCCTTTAGAAACCGCTTCAGCAATCTGTGTTGGCGATCCCTGATGCATGTGTAATGAAACGCGCGGATAACGTTCGATAAACCCTTTAATCACATTCGGCAGTGCATATCGCGCTTGTGTATGCGTGGTAGCGACATACAGCGAGCCTTTATCCGGCCAGGTGTGTTCCCCCGCCACCGATTTAATTGCGTCAACTTTGGACAATACTTCACGCGCAATGCGGATGATTTCCTGTCCGGCGGGCGTTACCTGAGTGAGGTGTTTGCCACTGCGGGCGAAGATTTGTATGCCGAGTTCATCTTCCAGCATGCGGACTTGTTTACTGATGCCAGGCTGAGAGGTATAGAGCCCTTCCGCCGTGGAAGAGACGTTGAGGTTGTGATTCACCACCTCGACGATATAACGAAGCTGCTGTAGTTTCATAACAGACCATCCGAAGTACGCAAACGGGGTTATCGCTTAATACGATTTGATAATAAAAAAGCGGTTAGCTATAACAACTATATCATTTATAGCTTCCGTGTATAGCAGCGAACAAAGAATAATAACGCGCAAATAAAAAGGGCCGGAAAACCGGCCCCTGAAGGTATATGGCTGAAAACACTACTTTTTAGCTTCAGTCCATTTATTGTCGATATAAAACGCTGACCACCCGGTCGCTTTCCCGTCTTTTTCCGAAGCAACATATTGCTGCTTGGTCTTACGGCTAAAACGCACAATGGTTTTATTGCCTTGCGGATCTTCCTGCGGCGCGTCCGCAAGATAGCGCAGTTTTTCCGGCAAACGGTCGCGGAAGCGGTACAGTTCTTCTACCAGAGGTGCACGTGTTTCGCGAGATTTCGGGAACGTATTCGCCGCGAGGAACACACCGGCCGCGCCATCACGCAGAACAAAATAGGCATCCGATTTTTCGCACGGCAGTTCCGGCAACGGTACCGGATCCTCTTTCGGCGGTGCCACTTCACCATTACGCAGGATCTTACGCGTGTTTTTACATTCATCGTTGGTGCACGCCATATACTTACCAAAACGCCCCATTTTCAGGTGCATTTCAGAACCGCATTTTTCACACTCAACGATTGGGCCGTCATAGCCTTTGATGCGGAATTCGCCCTCTTCAATCTCGTAGCCATCGCAGGTCGGGTTATTACCACAAACATGCAGTTTACGCTTCGGATCGATCAGGTAGCTGTCCATCGCTGTACCACATTTCTGGCAACGACGTTTAGCACGCAGCGCGTTGGTTTCCGCGTCTTCGCCTTCCAGCACATTGAGCACTTCGTTTTCCGGCACCAGGTTAATGGTGGTTTTGCAGCGCTCTTTCGGCGGTAACGCATAGCCGGAACAGCCAAGGAAAACCCCGGTGCTGGCGGTGCGAATACCCATTTTACGGCCACATGTCGGGCAGTCGATGCTGGTCAGCACCATCTGGTTCGGACGCATACCGCCCGCTTCAGGATCTTGTTCAGCTTGTTCCAGTTGGCGAGAGAAATCGCCAAAGAAGCTATCCAGCACCTTGCGCCATTCGGCTTCGTGGTTCGCCACGCGGTCGAGGCTGTCTTCCATCTGTGCGGTAAAATCGTAGTTCATCAGTTCGCGGAAATTCTCTTCCAGACGATCGGTAACAATTTCACCCATTTTTTCCGCGTAGAAACGGCGGCTTTCAACACGTACATAGCCCCGGTCCTGAATGGTCGAGATGATCGACGCATAGGTAGACGGGCGGCCAATACCACGTTTTTCCAGCTCTTTTACCAGCGAAGCTTCGCTAAAACGCGCAGGCGGCTTAGTAAAATGCTGCGCCGGCGTTAACTCGATAAGCGAAAGGACATCGCCTTTATTCACCGCAGGCAACGTACGATCCTCATCGCCTTTGCGCAGCGCGGGCATGACTTTTGTCCAGCCATCAAAACGCAGGATACGACCACGAGCTTTAAGACGGAAATCGCCCGCGCCGACAGTCAGCGTTGTGGAATCATACTGCGCAGGCGTCATCTGACAGGCGACAAACTGGCGCCAGATCAGCTGATAAAGCTTCTGCGCGTCGGCTTCCATGTCTTTTAACGATTCAGCTAACACCGCGACATCAGAAGGACGAATAGCTTCGTGCGCTTCCTGAGAATTCTCTTTGCTGGCGTACTGATTGGCATTCTCCGGCAAGTACTTTTTACCGAAGTTATCAGTAATATAGCTGCGCACCATCGACACAGCGTCCTGACTCAGGTTTGTCGAGTCGGTACGCATATAGGTGATGTAGCCCGCTTCATACAGACGCTGCGCCATCATCATGGTTTTCTTCACGCCAAAACCCAGACGCGTACTGGCGGCCTGTTGCAGCGTAGAAGTAATAAAGGGTGCGCCCGGCTTGCTGCTGGTCGGTTTATCTTCCCGCTCCAGCACTGTATAACGCGCTTTTTCCAGCAGGCTGACCGCCGCCATGGTTTGCTCGCGATTAACCGGACGAAAGGCTTTATCACCTTCATGGGTCACCTGCAGCGGCAGCGTATCGCCATTCGGCGTTGCTGTGGCGGCATCAATTTCCCAGAACTCTTCCGGCACAAACGCTTTAATTTCGCGTTCACGCTCAACAACCAAACGCACGGCTACGGACTGTACACGGCCAGCGGAAAGGCCGCGGGCAATTTTCTTCCACAGCAGTGGAGAGACCATGTAGCCCACCACGCGGTCCATAAAACGGCGCGCCTGTTGAGCATTCACACGGTCAATATTCAGTTCGCCCGGCTTTTCAAAAGCCTGACGAATCGCATTCTTGGTAATTTCGTTAAACACGACACGGCTGTAGCGTTTCTCATCGCCACCGATCACTTCCCGCAGATGCCACGCAATGGCTTCCCCTTCGCGGTCAAGGTCGGTTGCGAGATAGATGTGGTCGGCTTTTTCCGCCAGCGACTTCAGCTCGGAAACCACCTTCTCTTTGCCTGGCAGCACTTCATAATGTGCATCCCAGTTGTGCCATGGGTCGATCCCCATGCGATTGACAAGAGCGCCGCGTTCATCCTTTTTAGGCTTCTTAGCCGTTTTGGCGGAGGCTGAGTCTGCGCTCTTTTTGGGTGCTGAGCCACTGGTCGGCAAATCACGGATATGACCAACGCTGGATTTAACCACATAGTCATTACCCAGATATTTATTGATCGTTTTGGCTTTTGCCGGGGACTCAACGATAACGAGAGCTTTACCCATATTCACCTTTACCTAATTAAATTCTTCCAGAAATTCGTCGCATGTCGCTTCAGACCCACCGGCGACGAGCATTCAATATTGCGGCGGCGTCAATGGATATCAACCCTTTTTTTAACAAAGCGCGTAAAACGGAGCGTTCAGGTGACTGAGTTTACAGGCTTTTTCGCGCCAGGGCGGAGTAGCACAACGATATTCTGGTCGAATGTCAAGCAAATCTGTTGCCAGATTGACGAAAGCGTCACACTGTACCTGATAAAATTTGTTACGCAACTTTATTAGCATGCAAAGGCGGATCGCGCCAGCACAACGACCGGGCAAAACCCTTGCAAAAACAGGGAAAATTTGCCCGGGAACCGGGCCAGCGGTAAACTGACGAAATTTTTGAAGGAGTAGAAAAATGCAAGAGACATCTCAGCCAATCGATCGCCAGTCTCTGCTTGAACTGGCTAACCGACTTATCAGTGAGCATGAAGACACGCTATCCGGTATCGTCGCCACCGGCGTCAGCCAGCGTAACGGCGTGCTGGTTTTCAGCGGCGAGTATTTTCTTGATGAGCAAGGCTTACCGACGGCGAAAAGCACAGCGGTATTCAATATGTTCAAATACTTAGCTCATGAGCTTTCTGAAAAATATCATCTGATCGACTAAAGAAAACGCGAGGCCTGAGCCTCGCGTTTTTTACATCATCGGTTTTTGCCCGCGCTGCCACCAGCGCATCAACAAGTGATCGATGCTTTCCATCGCACTGCCCGTAAACCGCTCCATCAGTTTTTTACGTTGCTGATAACGCACGCCAATCACTTCGTGATCTTCGATAAGACCCAGTAACAGATCGTCGCTAGTGCCAATGGCGTCAATCAACCCTTTATCAAGCGCCTGGGAGCCGTACCAGTGCTCGCCCGTCGCCACGCTTTCAATATCCAGTTCAGGCCGCATCTGGTGAACAAAACCTTTAAACAGATCGTGAGTTTCGTTCAGGCTCTCGCGAAATTTCTGCCGCCCTTCTTCCGTGTTTTCGCCAAGCAGTGTCAGAGTACGTTTAAACTGACCCGCCGTGTGCAGCTCAATGTCGATCTCTTTGCCTTTGAGGAAGCGGTTAAAGTTGGGGATCTGCGCTACCACGCCGATAGAACCAATAATTGCGAACGGTGCTGCGACAATTTTATCGGCCACACAAGCCATCATATAGCCGCCGCTGGCAGCCACTTTGTCGACAGCGATAGTCAATGGAATATGCTTATCACGCAGACGTTGTAACTGGGAAGCGGCAAGACCGTAACCATGTACCACGCCTCCCGGGCTTTCAAGACGCACTACAACTTGATCCTGCGGTGTTGCCACTGCCAGCACTGCGGTTATCTCTTCACGTAATGCGTTGACTTCGCCCGCGTCCATGCTGCCTTTAAAATCGAGCACATAGGCACGCGGTGTGCCTTTTTCTTGCTGTTCACTGTCCTTCGCCTTCGCTTTTGCCGCTTTCGCTTCCAGCTTCAGTTTTTTCTTCTGCGCTTTGTGCCAACGTTTCTGTTGGTGCTCATCCAGCAAGGAGACTGACATCTCCTCTTGCATCTCTTTATATTGCTCACTCAAACGGGTGACTTTCAGCTCTCCCCGCTGGCGTTTGCGCTGTGTCAAATTAACAATCAGCACGGCTACAACAGCTATCGCCACGACCACAGTCGCGATTTTGGCCAGAAACAGGCCATACTCAGACAGTAATTCCATGCATACCACCTCGATTACACCACTCGACAATCGCACCAGTGTACATGAGCGATGCTGGCACGTCTCGCGTAAGCCATTGGTACAATGTGCCATGTTGCTGAATTTTTTCGTAAAGGTCGCGTAACCTTCCCGCAGGCTGATTGAAATAGCCCTCTGTTTAAGGCATAAAGCCAACATGTGAAGGCGATAACAGGCCCTGGCCTGAGGAGAGAGTGTGTATTATCAGCCACAACGCGATTTGTTAAACGATCGCATTATTCTGGTGACCGGTGCCAGCGACGGCATCGGTAAAGAAGCGGCGCTGACCTACGCCCGCCACGGCGCGAGCCTCATTTTACTGGGCCGAAACGAAGCGAAATTACAGCAAGTTGCGCGCGAGGTTGAACAAGAAGGCCAGCGCGCACAGTGGTTTACCCTCGATATGGCAAATTGCACCCCGGAAATGTGCCAGCAACTGGCCGATGCCATTGCGGCGACCGTGCCGCGCCTGGACGGTGTATTACATAATGCCGGTTTGCTCGGGGATGTCGCGCCAATGAGCGAGCAGGTTCCCTCCGTCTGGAACGAGGTGATGCAAGTCAACGTTAATGCCACCTTTTATCTCACTCAGGCGCTTCTTCCTTTATTACTTAAATCGGACTGCGGCTCTCTGGTTTTCACCTCCTCGAGCGTTGGACGCCAGGGACGTGCCAACTGGGGCGCTTACGCTGTGTCGAAATTTGCCACCGAAGGGATGATGCAGGTACTGGCCGAAGAGTATCAAAACCGTGTGCGGGTCAACTGTATTAACCCTGGCGGTACGCGCACCAAAATGCGTGCCAGCGCCTTTCCGACCGAAGATCCAGATAAATTGAAAACCCCCGCCGATATTATGCCGCTTTACCTGTGGCTGATGGGCGATGACAGCCGCCGTAAAACCGGGATGAGTTTTGATGCCCAACCGGGGCGCAAACCAGGAATTTCACAATGAGCGAAGAACGCTATCAGCAGCGCCAGCAGCGCGTAAAAGAGCGTGTCGATGCGCGCGTCGCCGCCGCGCAGGATGAACGCGGGATCATTATTGTCTTTACCGGGAACGGCAAAGGGAAAACCACCGCCGCGTTCGGTACTGCAACACGCGCCGTCGGCCATGGAAAAAAAGTGGGCGCGATTCAGTTTATCAAAGGGACGTGGCCGAATGGCGAACGCAACCTGCTGGAGCCACTGGGCGTGGAATTCCAGGTGATGGCAACCGGTTTTACCTGGGATACACAAAACCGCGAAAGCGACACTGCCGCATGCCTGGAGGTCTGGCAACATGCCGAACAAATGCTGGCCGATCCTGCGCTTGATATGGTGCTATTGGATGAACTGACCTATATGGTGGCTTATGATTACCTGCCGCTGGAAACGGTACTGGAGGCGTTACGCAAACGCCCGGCAAACCAGACGGTCATAATCACCGGACGCGGCTGCCACCGCGATATTCTTGACCTGGCAGATACTGTCAGTGAATTACGCCCGGTGAAACACGCTTTTGAGGCGGGAGTGAAAGCACAACAAGGTATAGACTACTGACGCAATGTAAGCCTTCGGTCATCGAAAGCGGAGCTTTTTTGTCTCAGCAAGCCGAGCCGGAAATTTTAACAAGCAACGTCTGACAACAGGTGAGATTTCACGCAAGCGATCAGGTTGAACCAAATCAGATCCACATCCGCTGGCAAGGGTTTTCGGCTCGCAACAAAAAAGGGGCTTTCGCCCCTTTTCTCTTATTCTTTATAAAAATCAGTCGTTTTTATTACGTGAACTGCCGGGACGACGACCTCCACCGGACTTGCCAGCCGGTTGGCTGTGGCGTTTCACCGCACGACGGATCTGGTTCGCTTTCATGCGACGGCGATCCTTCTCCACGGCCACTTTGGATTGCGTTTCCGCGTCCAGTCCCACCAGCTCACGCAGGTAGTTGGTTTGTGCTAAATCCAGCTCCGTCCAGCCGCCGCGCGGCAAGCCTTTTGGCAGCGGAATATCACCGTAACGTACGCGGATCAGGCGGCTGACCTGTACGCCAACCGCTTCCCACAGGCGACGCACTTCACGGTTACGCCCTTCAGTCAGGGTGACGTTGTACCACTGGTTAATGCCTTCGCCCCCGCTGAACTTGATGGTTTTGAACGCCGCCGGGCCATCTTCCAGCTGCACACCACGCGACAGATCGCGCAATTTCGCGTCATCGACTTCGCCAAAGACTCGGACGGCGTATTCACGCTCAACTTCACGGCTCGGGTGCATCAGGCGGTTCGCCAGTTCACCATCGGTGGTAAACAGCAACAGGCCGCAAGTATTAACGTCGAGGCGACCTACCGCGATCCAGCGCGCACCGCGCAGTTTCGGCAGACGATCAAAAACAGTCGGGCGCCCTTCCGGATCGTTACGCGTACAGAGTTCACCTTCCGGTTTGTAGTACGCCAGCACGCGGCAGATCTGCTCCACGGACTCTTTCACCGAAATGAGGTGACCATCGATGCGAATTTTCAGACCCGGCGTCACTTCCACGCGATCGCCCAGCGTGGCGATTTTGCCGTCCACGCTTACGCGGCCAGCCTCAATAATAGATTCGATTTCACGGCGGGAACCGTGGCCAGCTCGCGCCAGCACTTTTTGTAGTTTCTCGCTCATAGAGCTTCCTTCAGGTGTCGCCTTCACAGGCGTCGAATAGGGTCATCAGGTCGGCGAAGCCGCTGCTGAAATGGCCGCGTAGTATAGCGGCTTGCGCCACTATAAGAAAGGCTTAACGTCGCCAACCCCTTCGCGAATAACCTCCGGTGTTGATTCAGTTAAATCCACCACCGTCGTTGGTTGTTGACCGAGATAGCCACCGTGGATAATTAAATCCACCACTTTTTCCAGCCGATCTTTAATTTCATCCGGATCGGATTCGGTAAAATCACTGCCGGGCAGCATTAACGAGGTGGAAAGCATCGGCTCGTTGAGCGTTTCCAGCAGCGCCAGCGCAATCGGGTTTGACGGCACGCGCAGACCAATCGTTTTACGTTTTTCCTGTAATAAACGGCGCGGCACCTCTTTTGTACCTTTCAGGATAAACGTGTAATTGCCAGGCGTATTATTTTTAATCAGGCGAAAGGCCACATTATCGACAAAAGCATAGGTCGACAGTTCCGATAAATCACGGCACATCAGCGTGAAGTTGTGGCCATCCGGCAGGTGGCGAATGCGGCAAATACGCTCCATCGCCCCCTTGTCTTCAATTTTGCAGCCCAACGCATAACCGGAATCGGTGGGATACACGATGACGCCGCCTTTACGCACAATTTCTACCGCCTGGTTAATCAAACGCGGCTGGGGGTTTTCCGGATGAATATAAAAAAATTGACTCATACTTCCCTCTCTCAGTTCTGTTGCGGCTGCTCCCATTTCAGCCATACGCCATCAACGCCGGCCGGAAGCCAGAGTTTGCGCCCCAGTTCAATCCATGGGCAAGGCTGATGGAAATCCGACCCTTGCGACGCCAGTAAACCAAACTGACGGGCATACGCGGCGAGCTGCGTTCGCTCGTTGGGAGCCTGCTGGCATTGGGCGACTTCCATCGCCTCACCGCCGCACTGTGCAAAATACGCCAGCAGTCTTTTCAGCCATTTAGCAGAAAGGTTATAGCGACCAGGATGGGCCATTACTGCCGTTCCGCCAGAATGATGAATCACATCAATAGCTTGTTCTATTGTACACCACTGGGGAGGAACGTATCCCGTTTTCCCCCGTGCAAGATACTTTTTAAACACATCGGCAATATTGCTCGCTTTGCCCTGTTCCACCAGGAAACGGGCAAAGTGCCCGCGCGTTACGTTCGCCCCCTGAGCCAGCCGTTGAGCGCCTTCCCACGCACCGGGAATGTGCGCTTTTTCTAAACGTTCAGCAATCAGCTTCGCCCGCTGAACCCGGCGTTCAGATTGCGCCTGCAAAAAAGTGCGCATCGCCGGGTGGTCAATATCAATATTCAGACCAACAATATGTATTTCGTGATTTTCCCAGACGGTGGAGATCTCCACACCGCTGATAAGCTGTAAATCCAGCCCGGCGCGGACAATTTCCGCACGGGCAACAGGAATGGCATCGGTGGTATCGTGGTCGGTTATTGCCAGCGTACCGACGCGCATTTCAATCGCGCGATGCACCAGTTGTTCGGGGGAAAGCAGACCATCAGAGGCCGTCGTATGGCTGTGAAGATCGTAAATAATGGCGTAATTCGTGTCGCTCAAAGCGGCTCCGCTAATTCATCAGGACGTCGGTTTGTCGCCTATCATACAGTCCAGAGAATATTTTCTGAATTCGAGGTTGACTTTCTTTTCCTGAACCAGTTAACTAGTACGCAAGTTCACACAACAAGGTATCGCAAACATGAATGCACATTTCTCTGTTACTCGCTGGTGGCGCACTCCCTGACAAGGGCTGTGAGATCACGTGCGCATTCAGCATACCGATACCAGGCCCGCTCATCCAGCGGGCTTTTTTTTGAACAAAATAAATAATGAGAGCGACTATGCAAACGCAAAAACCAGCACTCGAACTGCTGACCAGCAACGCCAGCTACCGCAGTAACCCGACGGCGCTGTTCCATCAATTGTGCGCCACCCGCCCGGCAACGTTGCTACTGGAATCAGCAGATATAGACAGTAAAAGCGACTTAAAAAGCCTGTTGCTGGTTGATAGCGCATTGCGTATCACCGCGCTGGGTGACACTGTCACCATTACAGCATTAACTGAAAATGGCGCCGCACTGCTGGTGCTGCTGGATAACGCCCTTCCGGCCGGTGTTGAAAACACCCTGCTGCCCGAAGGTCGCGAACTGCGGTTCCCGCCGGTCAGCAGCCTGCTGGACGAAGATGCACGTCTCTGCTCGCTTTCCGTGTTTGATGCTTTTCGCTTGTTACAAAACCTGGTCGATGTCCCTGCCGATGAACGCGAAGCCATGTTTTTTGGCGGCTTGTTCGCGTATGACCTGGTGGCCGGTTTTGAAGACTTACCGCAGCTGACGCACGATCGCCGTTGCCCGGACTACTGCTTTTATCTCGCCGAAACCTTACTGGTGATCGACCACCAGAAACAGCAAACGCGTATCCAGGCCAGCTTATTTACCCCTTCCGCACAGGAAAAAGACCGCCTGCTTCAGCGCATCGACACCCTGCGCCAGCAGTTGGATCGGCCCGCCGAGCCGTTGCCGGTCGAGAAAGTTGAACATATGCGCTGCGACTGCAACCAGAGTGATGAAGAGTACGGCGCAGTGGTTCGCGACATGCAAAAAGCGATTCGCGCGGGCGAGATTTTCCAGGTGGTGCCTTCTCGCCGCTTCACCCTACCTTGCCCTTCGCCGCTGGCTGCTTATGAAGTGTTAAAAAAGAGCAATCCCAGCCCGTACATGTTCTTCATGCAGGATAACGATTTCACCCTGTTCGGAGCCTCCCCGGAAAGCTCGCTGAAATACGACGCCAGCAACCGCCAGATTGAGATCTACCCTATTGCCGGCACACGTCCACGGGGACGCCGCGCGGATGGTTCGCTGGATCGCGATCTTGACAGCCGCATTGAGCTGGAGATGCGTACCGACCACAAAGAGCTGTCAGAACACTTAATGCTGGTGGATCTGGCGCGCAATGATCTGGCGCGCATCTGCACACCCGGCAGCCGCTATGTCGCCGATTTGACCAAAGTCGATCGCTACTCTTACGTCATGCACCTGGTTTCACGCGTGGTGGGTGAACTGCGTCAGGATCTTGATGTTCTGCACGCCTACCGCGCCTGCATGAACATGGGCACCCTGAGCGGTGCGCCGAAAGTGCGTGCAATGCAGTTAATTGCTAAAGCGGAGGGCGCGCGCCGCGGTAGTTACGGCGGTGCGGTGGGTTATTTCACTGCGCATGGCGATCTGGATACCTGCATCGTGATTCGTTCTGCGTGGGTGGAGGATGGCGTGGCAACGGTACAGGCAGGCGCTGGTGTAGTGCTGGATTCCGTTCCGCAATCTGAAGCCGATGAAACCCGTAATAAAGCCCGCGCGGTTCTGCGCGCTATCGCCACCGCACACCACGCTCAGGAGACTTTCTGATGGCTGACATTCTGCTGCTTGATAATATCGATTCCTTTACTTACAACCTGGCGGATCAGCTGCGTGCGAGCGGACATAACGTGGTGATTTACCGTAACCATGTTCCGGCGCAGACCTTGATTGACCGCCTTCAGACGATGCAAAACCCGGTGCTGATGCTTTCACCTGGCCCGGGGGCACCTTCTGAAGCGGGCTGCATGCCGGAACTGCTTACGCGGATGCGCGGCAAGTTACCGATTATCGGCATCTGCCTCGGTCACCAGGCGATTGTTGAAGCCTATGGCGGCTACGTCGGCCAGGCGGGTGAAATCCTGCATGGTAAAGCCTCAAGTATCGAACACGATGGCCAGGCCATGTTCGCGGGCTTAAGCAACCCGCTTCCCGTTGCGCGTTACCACTCGCTGGTGGGCAGTAACATCCCGGCAGGATTAACCATCAATGCCCACTTTAACGGCATGGTGATGGCGGTACGTCACGACGCCGATCGCGTGTGTGGTTTCCAGTTCCACCCGGAGTCGATTTTAACCACGCAAGGCGCACGTTTGCTGGAGCAAACCCTGGCCTGGGCGCTGCAAAAACTGGAGCAGACGAATACCCTGCAACCGATTCTGGAAAAACTCTATCAGGCGCAAACGCTCAGCCAGCAGGAGAGCCACCAGCTTTTCTCTGCGGTGGTACGCGGCGAGCTGAAGCCGGAACAACTGGCGGCCGCACTGGTGAGTATGAAAATTCGCGGTGAGCATCCCAATGAGATCGCCGGAGCCGCCACCGCACTGCTGGAGAATGCCGCGCCGTTCCCGCGCCCGGACTATGCTTTTGCCGATATTGTCGGCACGGGTGGCGACGGCAGCAACAGCATCAATATTTCCACCGCCAGCGCATTTGTCGCCGCTGCGTGCGGGCTGAAAGTCGCCAAACACGGCAATCGCAGCGTTTCGAGCCGTTCCGGATCTTCGGATTTGCTGGCGGCATTTGGTATCAATCTGGACATGAATGCCGATAAATCGCGTACCGCGCTGGATGAGCTGGGTGTCTGTTTCCTGTTTGCACCGAAGTATCACACCGGTTTTCGCCACGCAATGCCGGTACGCCAGCAGTTGAAAACCCGAACCCTGTTCAACGTGCTCGGCCCGTTGATTAACCCGGCGCATCCGCCGCTGGCGCTGATCGGCGTCTACAGCCCGGAGCTGGTGCTGCCGATTGCCGAAACCCTGCGCGTACTCGGTTATCAGCGTGCGGCGGTCGTGCATAGCGGCGGCATGGACGAAGTATCACTGCATGCACCTACACTGGTTGCTGAATTGCACGATGGCGAAATCAAAAGTTACCAACTCACCGCTGCCGATTTTGGCCTGACGCCGTACCATCAGGAGGCACTGGCGGGCGGTACACCGGAAGAAAACCGTGACATTCTGACACGCTTACTCCAGGGTAAAGGTGAGGCCGCACATGAAGCCGCCGTCGCCGCCAATGTCGCCATGTTGATGCGTCTGCACGGTGATGAGGATTTACAGGCTAATGCGCAAAAAGTTCTGGATGTGCTGCACAGCGGAGCAGCCTACGACAAAGTCACCGCACTTGCGGCAAGAGGATAAAAAATGCAGACCGTTTTAGCGAAAATCGTCGCCGACAAAGCCGTATGGGTAGCGGCGCGCAAGGAGCAACAACCGCTGGCCAGTTTTCAGAACGATGTCGTGCCAAGCACGCGTCGCTTCTACGATGCCCTGCAAGGTGCGCGGACAGCGTTCATTCTGGAGTGCAAAAAAGCCTCGCCCTCCAAGGGCGTGATCCGCAATGATTTTGACCCGGCACGCATTGCAGCTATCTACAAAAATCATGCGTCGGCGATTTCCGTGTTGACGGATGAAAAATATTTCCAGGGCAGTTTTGATTTTCTGCCGATTGTCAGCGGCATCGCGCCGCAGCCAATCCTGTGCAAAGACTTTATTATTGACGCTTATCAGATTTACCTGGCGCGTCACTACCAGGCAGACGCGTGCCTGCTGATGCTTTCGGTACTCGACGATGAGCAGTATCGCCAGCTTGCCGCTGTCGCGCATAGCCTGAATATGGGCGTGCTGACGGAAGTCAGTAATGAAGAGGAATTGCAACGCGCTATCGCGCTGGAAGCGAAAGTGGTCGGCATCAACAACCGTGACCTGCGCGACCTTTCCATCGATTTGAACCGCACCCGTGAACTCGCACCGCGCCTTGGCACAGGTGTGACAGTTATCAGCGAATCTGGCATCAACACTTATGCCCAGGTGCGTGAACTCAGCCATTTTGCCAATGGGTTTCTGATTGGTTCCGCGCTGATGTCCCATGACGATCTTGATGCGGCGGTGAAACGCGTTTTGCTGGGTGAAAACAAAGTCTGCGGGCTGACCCGCCCGGAAGATGCGCAGGCAGCACATCAGGCCGGTGCCATTTACGGTGGCTTGATCTTCGTTGCCAGTTCTCCGCGCGCCGTAACGCAAGCGCAAGCGCAAGCGGTGAAACAGGCCGCACCGCTGCAATATGTCGGGGTGTTCCGCAATGCAGATCCAGAAGAGGTAGTGGCTAACGTTATCGCGCTGGATCTGGTTGCCGTCCAACTGCATGGCGATGAAGATCAGGCCTATATCGATACGCTGCGCGAGCGTCTGCCAGCGAAGACGCAAATCTGGAAAGCGCTCAGCGTTGGCGACAGCCTGCCCGAGCGGCGCTTCCGGCACGTCGATAAATACGTGTTTGATAACGGCCAGGGCGGCAGCGGCAAACGTTTTGACTGGTCCCTACTGGCAGGCGAGCCACTGGATAACGTGATTCTGGCCGGAGGCCTGAGCGCAGACAATTGCGTGCAGGCGGCGAAAACCGGCTGTGCCGGACTCGATTTTAATTCAGGCGTGGAGTCGGAGCCGGGTATCAAAGATGCCAGCAAACTGGCCTCGGTTTTCCGCACACTACGCGCTTATTAAGGAAAGAAGATAATGACGACACTACTGAATCCCTATTTTGGCGAGTTTGGCGGAATGTTCGTTCCGCAAATCCTGATGCCGGCGCTGCGCCAGCTCGAAGAAGCCTTTGTCAGCGCACAGAGTGATGCCGAGTTTCAGCAACAATTTAACGACCTGCTGAAAAACTACGCCGGACGCCCGACCGCGCTGACCAAATGCCAGAACATTACCGCCGGCACGCGCACCACGCTTTACCTCAAGCGTGAAGATTTGCTGCACGGCGGCGCGCACAAAACCAACCAGGTGCTGGGTCAGGCGCTGCTGGCAAAACGCATGGGCAAAACCGAAATTATCGCCGAAACGGGGGCGGGTCAGCATGGCGTGGCCTCGGCGCTGGCGAGCGCCCTGCTTGGGCTGAAATGTCGCATTTATATGGGCGCGAAAGATGTGGAGCGCCAGTCACCTAACGTGTTCCGCATGCGCTTAATGGGTGCGGAAGTGATCCCGGTACATAGCGGCTCCGCCACGCTGAAAGATGCCTGTAACGAGGCGCTGCGCGACTGGTCTGGTAGCTATGAAACCGCGCACTATATGCTGGGAACGGCGGCGGGTCCGCACCCTTTCCCGACCATTGTTCGCGAATTCCAGCGCATGATCGGCGAAGAGACCAAAGCGCAGATCCTCGAAAAAGAGGGGCGTCTGCCGGATGCCGTTATCGCCTGCGTGGGCGGTGGTTCTAACGCGATCGGTATGTTTGCCGACTTTATCGACGAAACCTCGGTCGGCCTGATTGGTGTGGAACCGGCAGGTCACGGTATTGAAACTGGCGAGCACGGCGCACCGCTGAAACATGGCCGCGTGGGCATCTATTTTGGCATGAAGTCACCGATGATGCAGACAGATGAAGGCCAGATTGAAGAGTCTTACTCCATCTCTGCAGGTCTCGATTTCCCGTCTGTTGGGCCGCAGCATGCCTACCTCAACAGTACCGGGCGTGCCGACTATGTTTCCATCACCGATGACGAAGCGCTGGACGCATTCAAAACCCTGTGCCGTCATGAAGGCATCATTCCGGCGCTGGAATCCTCGCACGCCCTCGCCCATGCGCTAAAAATGATGCGCGAGAACCCGGACAAAGAGCAGTTGCTGGTGGTGAACCTTTCCGGGCGCGGCGACAAAGACATTTTTACCGTACATGACATCCTGAAAGCGCGAGGGGAAATCTGATGGAACGCTATGACAATTTATTCAAACAGCTAAACGCGCGCAAAGAAGGTGCATTCGTTCCCTTCGTCACGCTGGGCGATCCCTCCCCGGAACAGTCGCTAAAAATCATTGATACGCTGATTGAAGCGGGCGCGGATGCGCTGGAACTGGGGATCCCGTTTTCCGATCCGCTGGCTGACGGCCCGACCATTCAGAACGCCACGCTGCGCGCTTTTGCTGCTGGAGTGACACCGTCACAATGCTTCGAAATGCTGGCGGCCATTCGCCAGAAGCACCCGACAATCCCTATTGGCTTGCTGATGTATGCCAACCTGGTTTTCAGCCGGGGTATTGACGAATTCTATGCCCAGTGTGCAAAAGTCGGCGTTGATTCCGTGCTGGTGGCAGATGTGCCGATTGAAGAGTCCGCACCGTTCCGCCAGGCGGCGTTGCGCCACAATATCGCGCCTATCTTTATTTGCCCGCCAAACGCGGACGACGATTTGCTGCGCCAGATTGCCTCTTATGGCCGGGGGTATACCTATCTGCTTTCGCGCGCCGGGGTAACAGGCGCGGAAAACCGTGCGGCGCTGCCACTGCACCATCTGGTGGAAAAACTTACCGAGTATCACGCTGCGCCTGCGCTGCAGGGCTTCGGTATTTCCGCACCAGATCAGGTTAGCGCAGCCGTAGAAGCGGGCGCCGCCGGGGCGATTTCCGGTTCAGCGATTGTGAAAATCATCGAGAAAAATCTCGCCAACCCGACGGCAATGCTGGCTGAACTGAAAGCCTTTGTGCAGAGCCTGAAAGGCGCTACTTTACCGCGTTAACCTCCCGCACCGCCTGTTGATGCAGGCGGTGCTCTTTCCTGTTTATCTCCCCGTTTTCCTGGCGCATTGTTAAAAGGTTCATCTTTTCTGTGGAATAATAATCCGAAAATTTAGGATGCCGATAAAAACACCATGCGTGAGATCCCTGATTCTGGCTGGCAACGTCGCTGGCTGGCCCTGCTGCTGACCGGGTTACTTTCCGGTGCGGTGGGCATGTTGATTGCCCTTCTGCTGCATGCCATCCAGCACCTCGCTTTCGGTTATAGCCAGCAATCGCTGATTGGTGGCGCCCCCTTTCTGCAGGGCGTAACGGATGCCAGCGCCCTGCGCCGTTTTGCTTCTCTTACTGCTGCGGGTGTGGTGGCAGGCTGGGGCTGGTGGCTGCTGGCGCGCTATGCAAAAAAACGCGTTAGCGTGGTCGCTGCGCTAAAAGATGTTCAACGCCCGATGCCCGCTTTCACCACCTTAACCCATGCGTTGTTGCAAGTTGTCACCGTAGCGATGGGCTCACCGCTCGGGCGGGAAAGCGCCCCGCGTGAAGTCGGCGCTCTGTTTGGCAAAAGAGTTGCAAGGCATATTGGATTAAATGCACAAGAGACCAGACTATTGATCGCCTGCGGCGCAGGTGCCGGGCTGGCGGCGGTGTATAACGTCCCGCTGGCGGGCGCGATTTTCACCCTTGAGGTTCTGCTGGTCACGATAAGTTGGGATGCGGTCATTGCCGCCATTGTTACCTGCGCGCTTGCCGCATTTGTGGCGTCGCTGGTGCTGGGCAACGAGCGACAGTATCTCTTTACCGCTCCCACAGCGCCCCTCTCTTTGATTATCTGGGCGACCCTGTCCGGCCCGTTGTTCGGCTATGCCGCCAGTCTGTTCCGGCGGATGACAAAAAGCGCGCGGGCGCAGGTGAAAAGCAACTGGCAGATGCCAGTCTTCTGTTTTATCGCTTTTGCCTGCCTCGGCTTGCTCGCTATCTGGTTTCCACAATTACCAGGCAATGGCCGCGGACCGGTACAACTGAGTTTCGGCGGAGGCGTTACGCTGCCGCTGGCGGCAATGTTGATCGGGTTGAAAGTGCTGAGTATCTGGATGGTACTGCGTAGCGGAGCCGAAGGTGGCCTGCTCACGCCAGGGCTGGCGATCGGAGCCCTGCTGGGCGCGTTGATGTTCCTGCTGGTGGGGCAATTTTTCCCCGATGGCAGTATGGCGGAATTCGCCCTGACTGGCAGCGCGGCTTTTCTCGCCTCATCCATGCAAATGCCACTCACCGCCATTGTGCTTTTGATGGAATTCACCGGCATGGATTTCAGTTTTTTTGTGCCGTTGACCCTCTGTGTAGCGGGTGCGTATATGACCTGCCGCTATTGCGAGTAGCGCGTTCGGGGCGTTCGTTTATGGCGCGGGATGATGTGCCAGCGGGCTTTGTCACGAATACGCCGATAGCGGTGCGAAAGCGTGCGACAGGTTGGCATTCGTAATGCGTCATCTAATTTTCGGCCTCGCAATATTGTCTCTGCGTTTCGTTGCTTAAGACGCACAGGATTGCTTGCGGAGCTCTCTGGGTCTGATGTGCGTAGCGTGATGGTGTTGGAAGCGGTTAAATAGGCTGGTGATAGGGCGTAGAAATGCGTGGAAACTGGTTATCGGGAAACCAGTTTCCACAATACGCTTAAAACCGGTAGCCAGCAGAGAACATAAACACCCACGGATCCAGGCGAGTATGTACGCTTTGTTGCTCACCATTGGCTTTAAAACGCACATCCGTATCGATATCCATCCACCAGACTGACATATTAATCAGCCAGTTGCGGTTGATTAAGTAATCCACACCGGCTTGTCCCGCCACGCCCCAAGAGTCTTTCAGGCTCAAATCCGACAGCCCGGCCGCTTTCCCGGTATCGTTAAATTTCTCATCAAAGAAAGTGGTGTAGTTTACCCCTGCCCCAAGGTACGGGCGCAGTTTGCTCTGTGAATCACCGAAATACCACTGCGCCATTAATGTCGGCGGCAAATGGTGCACAGTAGCGATGTCGCCGGTTGGACCGGTGCCAACGCGGTGGCGAAACGGCGTCGCGGCGAGTAATTCAACGCCGATGTTGTCGGTCGCCATCCAGCTCATCGTAACGCCAAGTTGGGTGTTATTGCTGACATTAAAACTGCCCAGAGCGCCTAAAACGTTATCAGAACCTTCCGTCGGACGTACCGTCGCAGAACCGGCTCGAATGAAAAACTCGCCAGCTTCATGCGCGTATACCCCTGTCGAAAGACTACTCAGGATCAATGCTGCCACGGCTAACTTCTTCATATCCACTCCATGTTTAAGGTTTTTATCGCGCCGTGAATATACCTATAACTGAGTACAAAGTGATCCAACACAGATCACACTTAACCCCGTAATTTAACATTCATTGATCTGGGTTAATTTTCACTGCTCGTTACACTCATTAACTTTTGTATTTAAATCAATTTTCGCTTTGTGAGATGGTTAAAAAAATACCTGTTCGTCCATCTTGTGCTCATTCTGCAGCAGCGATAATTTATTGGCCTGACAATTTATGTTGATGCGTCGTTAAGTGCAGGTGCGCTATGAGTGATATGAATCCGTGCATGTCGTGCGGAGCCTGTTGTGCGTATTTTCGAGTCTCTTTCTATTGGGCTGAAGCGGATGACGCTGGCGGCCCTGTCCCGGCTCATCTCACCGAGCCGCTAACCCCCTTTCTGCGCTGTATGAGCGGAACCAACCAAAAGCAGAGCCGCTGCACGGCGTTACAAGGTACGCCAGGCGAGTCGGCCAGTTGCAGTATTTATGAGAACAGACCGTCGCCCTGCCGGGAATTTGCGATGTCCGGCGAAGACGGAAAGGTCAATGAAGCCTGCGATCGTGCTCGCGCGCGCTACGGTTTAGCGCCTCTTTACAAAGATATGCTTTTCCATACAAGCAGCGATGCTGCCACTGAGCGTGTATTCGGGGTACAATTGCCCGCAATTTAACACCGCTATACTCAAGGAGAGTGCATGTCTATCACGGCGAAGTCCGTTTACCGTGACACGGGGAATTTTTTTCGTAATCAGTTCGTTACTATTCTTCTGATTGCGTTGCTTTGTGCGTTTATCACGTTCTTGCTTGGGAGCGCCTTTAAACCCAGTGATGAGCAACTCTCCATTCTAAGTGAAGGGGATAATCTTGCAGGCAGCGTCGGGTTGTTTGAACTGGTGCAGAATATGACGCCGGAGCAGCAACGAGTGCTGCTGCGCGCCTCTGCAGCGTCGACATTTTCCGGCCTTGTTGGCAATGCCATTCTCGTTGGTGGCGTACTGCTGATGATCCAGATGATTTCTGCGGGTCAGCGCATTAGCGCCTTGCGGGCGATTGGTGCCAGTGCGCCACTGTTGCCGAAGCTATTTTTACTCATCCTGCTGACCACGTTTATCGTGCAAATCGGCATTATGTTCGTGATTGTCCCGGGCGTCATTCTAGCGATCCTGCTCGCTTTCGCCCCGGTGATACTGGTGCAGGATAAAACAGGGATTTTTGCTGCCATGCGTAACAGCATGCGCCTTGCCTGGGCGAATATGCGTCTTGTCGCGCCGGCGGTGATAGGTTGGTTGCTGGCGAAAACATTACTGCTGCTGTTCGCACATAACTTTGCGGTATTCACTGTGGAAGGAGGCGAAGTCATTGCCAATACGCTGAGCAACCTGATTTCAGCGGCGCTGCTGGTTTATCTGTTCCGCCTCTATATGTTGATGCGTTCGTGATTGTTCCGGTTGCCCGCGCCTGCGGGCACCCCCTTATGATGGAATCGTAGAATGAAGCAGTTTCTTGATTTTCTGCCGTTGGTGGTCTTTTTCGCCTTTTACAAACTGTACGATATCTATGCGGCGACCACGGCGCTGATTATCGCGACCGCTATCGTGCTGATTTACAGCTGGGTGCGTTATCGCAAAGTAGAAAAGATGGCGCTGATTACTTTTGTGCTGGTCGCCGTATTCGGCGGGCTGACCCTTTTCTTCCATAACGATGAGTTTATCAAATGGAAGGTGACGGTGATTTACGCCCTGTTCGCTGCCGCGCTGCTCTTCAGCCAGTGGGTCATGAAAAAGCCGCTGATCCAGCGCATGCTTGGCAAAGAGATCGCGCTGCCGGAGGCCGTTTGGGGCAAACTGAACATCGCCTGGGCTCTGTTTTTTATTTTGTGTGGTCTGGCGAACATCTACATTGCCTTCTGGCTGCCGCAAAATATCTGGGTGAATTTCAAAGTGTTTGGCTTAACCGCCCTGACGCTACTCTTCACCGTGTTAAGCGGTGTTTATATCTACCGCCATATGCCCGCGCAGGACGACAAATCCTGAGACTAAAAGCCAGGCCAGCGCGCCTGGCTTTTTTCTTTCCGAACGCCCCGCATTCGTAGTAGCATCCCGCCATAAATCCCTCATAGCAGAAGAGATAACAATGACAACCCCTCAGGACACTCCCCAGGGAGAGCTTGTTTTACGCACATTAGCAATGCCAGCAGACACCAATGCCAACGGCGATATTTTCGGCGGCTGGTTAATGTCACAAATGGATATTGGCGGGGCAATACAAGCCAAGGAAATTGCGCATGGTCGCGTGGTGACGGTGCGCGTTGACGGCATGACTTTTCTTCGCCCGGTCGCGGTGGGCGACGTGGTGTGCTGTTATGCACGCTGCGTTAAACGAGGCAACACCTCAGTGACCATTAATATTGAAGTGTGGGTGAAGAAGGTCTCATCCGAGCCAATTGGTCAGCGTTATAAAGCCACGGAAGCGCTGTTTATTTACGTCGCCGTGGATAACGAAGGTAAACCACGCCCGCTACCGCAGGACTAAGAAAAAAGCCTCCTTGCGGAGGCTTTTTTTATTCCATTGAAGCGCCGCCATTCAGGCGGAACACAATATTCACAATTAATCCCGAACCCGGTTTCCCGGACTCATAACGCCATTTTCGCATTGCCGCTTTTACTTCGCGCTCAAACATATTCGCTGGTTGCGCCGACAATACTTCAACGTTCTCAACGCGGCCATCAGCGGTGACATCAAACTTCACTTTTACCCGGCCTTCAATACGCAGCGCTTGTGCGCGAGCCGGATACTGCGGCTGATTGCGGCTCAGCGCACGCGGGCCGGCTGGAACCGCTGGCGCTGGCTGGGTTGCCGCCGACGGCGTCGGATTCGCGACCGGACGCGCGGGCGCGTTATTCTGGAACGGCGAGGCCGGTTGCGGCGTTACCGGTTTCACTTCGCGCTTCGGCTGCTCGATCTTTTTCTCCGGTTTCGGTTTTGGCTTAGGTTTTGGCTGCGGTTTGGGTTTTTCAATCACCACTGGCGCTTCTTTCGGTGGCTCAGGAACGGGTTCCGGCTCGGGTTCCGGTTCAGCCACCGGCTCCGGCGGTTGAGCAACCTGGGGAGGCTCCAGATCGGCAGGCGAAACCATCGTTACCGTAATAGGCTGCGCGGGCGCAGGAAGTTCAACGACCTGATGTACCGATGTATAGAGCAGACCCGCCACGACGGCGCCGTGAATACCGACGGACAATAGCGTTGGCCAGGGAAAGCGGCGAGGTAAATCAAGAGTCATTGAAGTCATAATCGTGTCAGTTAAAAATCCAGAGCTAGATTTTAAATGCAAATAGCAATCATATTCAACAAGCCAACGTATGCGCGGGTGATTTAGTCGGGTAAATGGATAAAAAAGCCGCATAGTTTGCATGGATGTTACTGCCTCGGCCATCTTTACATTGCAGTCGTTTCACCTTTCACATAGGGTATGGCTTTCTTATTCTGTAAGGAGTTCTGCCCGTGCTGTACGTTATTTTTGCTGAAGATATTGCTGACTCGCTCGAAAAACGTTTGTCCGTGCGCCCTGCCCATCTGGCAAGACTGCAACTGCTGCACGATGAAGGCCGCCTGCTGACTGCTGGCCCAATGCCGGCTGTCGACAGCAACGATCCAGGGGCTGCGGGTTTCACTGGCTCGACGGTGATTGCTGAGTTTGAATCGCTGGAAGCGGCGAAGTCCTGGGCAGAAGCCGATCCTTACGTCGCTGCCGGGGTTTATCAGAACGTAACGGTGAAGCCGTTCAAGAAAGTATTCTAAAAAGAAAAGACCCGCCCCGGCGGGTCTTTTTCGTTACTGGTGGTTCAGAACCAGGCGACACTTCACATCCTGCTGGTGGGTTCAGCGCCTACGCAAATCGCGGCGTATTAGCGCAAACACCCACCTGTTGCGAAATATATATCAACAGGCTGATCGCTGAGGTCTGGCATTTTATTATTTAATGCCCAATGCTTTTGGAAAAAAGATTAATAATCACCACCCCGGCGATAATTAACCCCATCCCCATGATTGCCGGCATATCCAGTTTTTGCCCGTGAACCAGCCAGCCAGCAAGACCTATCAGCACAATACCCGCACCTGACCAGATGGCATAAATCACCCCGGTAGGAAGAGTGCGCATAGTAATTGTCAGACACCAGAATGCAATGCAATACCCGGCGATGCTGATAATAGCGGGTAACAAACGGGTAAAGCTGTCGGAAGATTTCAGCGCCGTGGTGGCAATAACTTCCATCACAATGGCGATACTGAGAAAAATAAAGGCTTCTTTATTCATATAGGTTACCGGACAATTTAACGTTTACTGAGCGCCAGACGGGCGGCAAACAGCAAAAAGACCATGCCCGTACACCGATCCATCCAGCGTATGACTTTTTCTTTACGCAGGAATGACGCTAATGGGCGCGTGGCAGTAATCAACAGCGTCGACCAGAAGGTGCCCAGGAAAAGATGAATAAAAACCAGGCCAAACGTCCATGCGATCGGCGGTTGTCCCTGCGGGATAAACTGCGGCAAAAATGAGACATAAAAAATGCCCACTTTCGGGTTAAGCACATTGCCGAACATCCCTTTGATAAACCAGTTCTGCGATTTTGTTTCGCTTGTAGCTACTGAAACAAACGATCGGCGCGGGCGCAGCAACATATTCAGACCCAACCAGCATAAATAGGCGGCACCGCAATATTTGAGGATGTTGTACGCCAGTTCAGACACGGCGATCAGCGCGCCCAGGCCAAATGCCACCATTGCGCCCCAGATAAGGCAACCGGTGTTGATTCCCATCTGTGCTTTAAACGCCTCTTTGCGCCCTTCAACTGTCGCGGTGCGCAGTATCAGCGCCGTGTCCAGCCCCGGTGTTAATGTCAAAAGCGTGGCGGCGAAGGTAAAAGCCAGCAGACTATCCATTACCGACATACGGCAATTCCCTCTTTAGCATTAAGCCCAGAAACGATCGCGGGCACCTGTTCGGTGCCCGGATTTTAAAGATCGTAAATAGCGAATAACAGCACATTACGATGACGGTTTACGCCACATTTCCTGATGGCGTGGATGCGCATATTGCGACGTGATTGCGCTTCCAGCCAGCGTGCTTTACGGCGGCTCATCTGCCGCAGCATACGCCAGCGCCCCACTTCCGTTCGACTACGCTTCATTTTTACAACTCAAAACTTAACAGAAACGCCATTATAGTCCGTCAACTTCGCCAGGCCAGCGCTTTTCAGCGTTTTTATTTGCCAGATGAATGCGGATGCGTACACTCATGAAATACGTTTTTTTAAAAGGATTTTTATCTATGTCCGCTTTTTACACGGTAATGAGTTGGCTGATTGTCTTAGGTTACTGGCTACTGATTGCTGGTGTAACACTGCGCATATTGATGAAACGCCGCGCGGTCACCTCTGCCATGGCGTGGTTATTGATTATTTACATCCTGCCGCTGGTTGGGATCATCGCCTATCTTTCCCTTGGTGAACTGCACCTTGGAAAACGTCGCGCCGAGCGCGCCCGCGCTATGTGGCCTTCCACCGCAAAATGGCTGAATGATCTAAAAAATTTCAAACATATTTTTGCGACAGAAAACAGCGGCGTGGCGTCATCGCTTTTCAAGCTCTGCGAGCGACGCCAGGGGATTGCCGGGGTTAAGGGCAACCAGTTGCAGTTACTCACCTCGACCGATGATGTGATGCAGGCATTGATCCGTGACATTCAGCTCGCCCGCCACAATATCGAGATGGTGTTCTACATCTGGCAACCTGGCGGAATGGCGGATCAGGTGGCCGAATCGTTAATGGCCGCAGCGCGCCGCGGCGTGCACTGTCGCTTGTTGCTGGATTCTGCCGGCAGCGTTGCCTTTTTCCGCAGCCCGTGGGCAACCATGATGCGAAACGCCGGTATTGAAGTGGTCGAGGCGCTGAAAGTGAATTTGATGCGTGTTTTCCTGCGCCGCATGGATTTACGCCAGCATCGAAAAATCGTGTTGATTGATAATTACATCGCCTACACCGGCAGCATGAATCTGGTCGATCCGCGTTTCTTTAAGCAAGATGCTGGCGTCGGTCAGTGGGTCGATTTAATGGCACGGATGGAAGGTCCAATCGCCACGGCAATGGGGATTGTCTACTCTTGCGACTGGGAAATAGAAACCGGAAAACGCATTCTTCCCCCGCCACCTGATGCCAACATCATGCCTTTTGAGGAGGCCAGCGGGCACACCATTCATACCATTGCTTCCGGACCAGGGTTTCCGGAAGATCTGATCCACCAGGCACTGCTAACCGCCGTCTACGCATCACGCGAATATTTAATTATGACCACGCCCTATTTCGTGCCCAGCGACGACCTGCTGCATGCGATTTGTACGGCAGCGCAGCGCGGTGTGGACGTGAGTATTATTCTGCCGCGTAAAAACGATTCGCTGCTGGTCGGCTGGGCCAGCCGGGCCTTTTTTGGCGAGTTGCTGGCCGCAGGCGTAAAAATTTACCAGTTCGAAGGCGGTTTGCTGCATACCAAAAGCGTGCTAGTTGATGGCGAACTGAGTCTCATCGGTACCGTGAATCTGGATATGCGTAGCCTGTGGCTGAATTTCGAAATTACGCTGGTGATTGACGATGCTGGTTTTGGTGGCGATCTGGCGGCCGTGCAGGATGATTACATCTCCCGCTCCCGCTTACTTGATGCCCGTTTGTGGGTAAAACGGCCGTTCTGGCACCGCATTGCTGAACGACTGTTTTACTTCTTCAGTCCGTTGCTGTAAAACGTGCCCAACAGACGTGAAGAGGTAATCATGGAAATGGATCTGAATAATCGCCTGACCGAAGACGAAACCCTTGAGCAGGCTTACGACATCTTCCTCGAACTGGCAGCGGACAATCTCGACCCGGCGGACATCATTCTTTTCAACTTACAGTTTGAAGAGCGTGGCGGCGCTGAGTTGTTCGATCCGGGCGAAGACTGGCAGGAACATGTGGATTACGATTTAAACCCGGACTTCTTCGCTGAGGTAGTCATTGGCCTTGCGGATACCGATGGCGGCGAAATCAATGACATCTTCGCACGCGTCTTACTGTGCCGCGAAAAAGATCACAAACTTTGCCATATTCTCTGGCGCGAATAAGCGCAGAAAGAGAACAAAAAAGGGCTGACAGTTGTCAGCCCTTTTTTATGCGTGGATTATAGCGGGTCGACTTTCAGACAAGAGACCGCATGACGGAAGCTACCCTCGAGCACCGGACGCGTCTGTGCACATTCAGGCCCGGCAATCGGGCAGCGAGTACGGAACACGCAGCCCGATGGCGGGTTGATTGGTGACGGCAAATCCCCTTCCAGCAGCTGTATCGTCTTGTTCTTTTCCCGATCCGGGTCCGGAACCGGCACCGCCGACATCAGCGCTTTGGTATACGGATGCAGCGGGTTCTGGTACACCTCGTCATAAGTGCCAAGCTCTACAGCATGACCGAGGTACATTACCAGCACACGGTCGGAGATATGCTTCACCACCGCCAGGTCGTGGGCGATAAAGATCAGCGAAAGCCCCATTTCACGTTGCAGTTGTTGCAGCAGGTTAACGACCTGCGCCTGGATTGACACATCCAGCGCGGAAACCGGTTCATCACAAATAATCAGTTTCGGTTCGAGGATCAGCGCGCGGGCAATACCGATACGCTGACACTGACCACCGGAGAATTCATGCGGATAGCGGTTTATCAGGTTCGGCAGCAGCCCCACTTTCATCATCATCGTCTTAACGCGGTCGCGCACTTCCTGGCGCGACATTTTCGGATGATAGGTGCGCAGCGGTTCGGCGATGATTTCACCGATGGTCATACGTGGGTTCAGTGATGCCAGCGGATCCTGGAAAATCATCTGGATATCACTGCGGACGTCGCGCCACTCTTCCTGCTTCATTCCCAGCAGATCTTTACCCAGCCAGGCCACTTTTCCGTCGGTGGCTTTCACCAGACCAATAATGGCGCGAGCAAAAGTCGACTTACCGCAACCGGATTCGCCCACCACGCCGAGGGTTTCCCCTTCGTACAGACGCAGCGTGACGCCATCAACCGCTTTCAGGGTTTTCGGCGGTTGCCAGAACCACTGCTTGCCATCTTTGATGTCGAAATGCACCTTCAAATCGGCGATTTCCAGCAGCACTTTTCTCTCATCAATCGCGGTATTCATACCAGTTCCTCCACCGATTTAAAGCAGGCGCGCAAACGGCCCGGGGCAAACTCCTCCAGCGGTGGAGCACTGTTACAGATTTCCATCGCGTGCGGGCAGCGCGGCTGGAACGGGCAGCCTTTCGGCAGACGCAGCAGGTTCGGCGGGTTGCCCGGAATGGTCAACAACGCTTCGCCCTCCGTGTCGAGGCGCGGTACCGCGTTCAGCAGGCCGATCGAGTACGGATGCGATGGCTGATAGAACACATCACGCGCTTTGCCATACTCCATGGTACGGCCAGCGTACATCACCAGCACTTTGTCACAGATACCGGCGACAACACCCAGGTCATGGGTGATCATAATGATTGCGGTGTTGAATTCGCGTTTCAGCTCATTCAACAGGGTCATGATCTGCGCCTGAACAGTCACGTCCAGCGCGGTAGTCGGCTCATCGGCAATCAGCAGTTTTGGCCGGCACAATAACGCCATTGCGATCATCACGCGTTGGCGCATACCGCCGGAAAACTCGTGCGGATACATGCGCATGCGTTTACGCGCTTCCGGCATTTTTACTGCGTCGAGCATTTTGACGGACTCTTCAAATGCTTCCGCTTTGTTCATGCCTTTGTGCAACATCAGGACTTCCATCAACTGCTCACCCACGCGCATATACGGGTTCAGCGAAGTCATCGGGTCCTGGAAAATCATCGAGATCTGCTCGGCGCGCAGTTTGTTCAGCGCCTGCTCCGGCAGGTTAAGGATCTCTTTGCCGTTGAACGTCGCCGAGCCGCCAATGCGCCCGTTCGCCGCCAGTAACCCCATCAGCGCAAACGCTGTCTGGGATTTACCGGAACCCGATTCACCCACGATACCCAGTGTTTCACCGGCACGCAGCGAGAAGTTCAGGTCATTCACCGCGGTGACATCGCCATCCGGGGTCTGGAAGGTAACACGCAGATCTTTCACGTCCAGCAGGAGATTGGATTGCTGCTGCGTCGCCGACGCGAATGAGGTTTCAGTTATGCTCATAACAGCACTCCTTAACGGTCTTTCGGATCGAGGGCATCACGCAGGCCATCGCCGATAAAGTTAAAACAGAACAAAGTGATAACCAGGAAACCTGCCGGGAACAGCAGCAACCACGGCGACACTTCCATTGAGTTCGCACCGTCGCTTAACAGCGCGCCCCAGCTGCTCAGCGGTTCCTGGGTGCCCAGACCGAGGAAGCTCAGGAAGGACTCGAACAGGATCATGCTTGGCACCAGCAGTGAGGCATACACCACCACCACGCCCAGCACGTTTGGCACTATGTGGCGCACAACGATATTGGCGGTAGAAACTCCGCCCACCTGCGCCGCTTCGATAAACTCTTTACGTTTCAGGCTTAAGGTCTGGCCGCGCACAATACGCGCCATATCGAGCCAGGAAACCATACCGATAGCAACAAAGATGAGCAGAATGTTTTGCCCAAAGAATGTCACCAGCAGGATCACGAAGAACATAAACGGGAAGGAGTTGAGGATCTCCAGCAAACGCATCATCACCGAGTCTGTTTTACCGCCCAGGTAACCGGAGAGTGAACCGTACAGCGTCCCCAGGATAACGGCCACCAGCGCGGCAGCGATACCCACCATCAGCGAGATACGCCCGCCGATCGCCACACGCACCAGCAGGTCGCGACCGGAAGAGTCAGTACCAAAATAGTGACCGGACTCCATATCCGGCTGGCTGGACATCATGCCCCAGTCGGTATCGAAATAGCTAAACTGCGACAGCATCGGTGCTAATGTCACAAACAGGGCTATTAGCAGTAATACGATCAGACTCGCCACCGCAGCACGGTTATGCATAAAGCGACGGCGCGCGTCCTGCCACAGGCTTCGTCCTTCGACTTCAAGTTTCTCACTGAAGTTTTCCAGCGCCTCGCTGTTTTTCTTACTTAACATCATGGCGAACTCCAGTATTAATAACGGATCTTCGGATCGATAACGGCATACAGCACATCAACAATCGCGTTAAACAGAATGGTCAGCGTGCCAACCAGGATGGTCAGGCTCAGCACCAGCGAATAGTCACGGTTCAGCGCGCCATTAACGAACAGCTGGCCGATACCCGGCAGACCATAAATGGTCTCGATAACCATGGAACCGGTAATGATGCCGACAAACGCCGGGCCCATATAGGAGAGCACTGGAAGCAGTGCGGGTTTGAGCGCATGACGGAAAATGATCCGGCGCATCGGTAAACCTTTGGCACGCGCAGTGCGAATAAAGTTTGAGTGCAGAACTTCAATCATCGAACCGCGAGTGATACGCGCGATGCTGGCAATATAAGCCAGTGACAACGCCACCATCGGCAGGATCATGAATTTCAGTGCTCCGCCATTCCAGCCGCCCGCGGGCAGCCACTTCAGCACGATGGCGAAGATCATCACCAATAATGGCGCAACAACGAAGCTCGGGATAACGACCCCGGTCATTGCCAGCCCCATCACCGTATAGTCCCACCGGGTATTCTGGTTAAGCGCAGCGACGACACCGGCCGTAACGCCAAAGACAATCGCCAGAATAAAGGCCGCCGCACCTAATTTTGCAGAAACCGGGAAGCTTGCCGCTACCAGGTCATTCACGGTGTAGTCTTTGTATTTGAATGATGGCCCGAAATCGAAATGCGCCAGCTGTTTCAGATAACTGAAATATTGCGTGGTGATCGGGTCGTTTAAATGATATTTCGCTTCAATATTCGCCATAACCTCTGGCGCCAGCGCACGTTCACCGGTAAATGGACTTCCCGGCGCGAGACGCATCATAAAGAACGAGATGGTAATAAGAATGAAAAGTGTTGGGATCGCTTCAAGACAGCGACGTAGGATAAATTTCAACATTGCCCGTACCTTCTGGCCTGTGCCTTTTACACATTCTCTTTCAGGCGGTTAAGCCTGCGACCGATGTGTGTTCTGGTGCGATAAAATAAGACACTGTGGGGCAGGTCGCCCTGCCCCACTCATTGCCATTAATGCTTGATAATATACAAGTTTTTAACGTAGATATTATCCATCGGGTCTTTACCGGTGTAACCACCAACCCAGGTTTTCACCAGACGGGCGTTCACGTAGTAGTAAACCGGAACGATCGCCGAGTCTTTATCCAGTTGCTGTTCAGCTTTGGAATAAAGTTCGCTGCGCTGTGCTTCGTCAGTCACTTTCAGCGTGTCGCCGATCAGCTTGTCAAACGCCGGGCTCTTATAGTGCGCGGTGTTGTTTGAGCTGTCAGAGAGCATGGTATTCAGGAAGGAGGTCGGCTCGTTGTAGTCCGCACACCAGCCCGCACGTGCAACATCAAAGGTGCCCTGATGACGCGTGTCGAGGAAGGTTTTCCACTCCTGGTTTTCCAGCTTCACGTCTACGCCAAGGTTTTTCTTCCAGATGGAAGCCACAGCGATCGCCAGTTTTTTATGCAGATCGGAAGTGTTATACAGCAGGCTGAACGACAGCGGTTTGTCTGCGGTGTAGCCCGCTTCGGCCAGCAGTTTTTTCGCTTCAGCGTTGCGCTGTTCCTGGGTCATTTTGAACCATGCCGGTTCAGTCAGTTTTGCACCATCGGTGTACGGCGGCGTGTAGCTGTATGCCGGCAGATCGCCCTGGTTTTTCACTTTGTTGACGATGATGTCGCGATCCAGCGCCAGTTTCAGCGCGGTACGAACGCGAACGTCAGTGAACGGGGCTTTCTGGTTGTTGATTTCGTAGTAGTAAGTGCACAGGTACGGGTCAACGTGTACTTCTTTAGGGATCTCTTTTTTCAGTTTCTGGAACAGTTCGATCGGCATGTTGTTATAAGTCATGTCGATTTCGCCGCTGCGGTAGCGGTTAACGTCTGTCACTTCAGAAGAGATTGGCAGGTAAGTGACCTGGTTAATAACGGTTTTCGCGTTATCCCAGTAATTGGTGTTGCGCTCAAGAACGATACGTTCGTTGACCACCCAATCTTTCAGTTTGTAAGCACCGTTGGTCACGATGTTAGCCGGCTGCGTCCATTTTTCACCGAATTTTTCAATGGTGGCTTTAGGCACAGCGGAAACAGACGGGTGAACCAGCAGTTTATAGAAATAAGGAACCGGCTCGCTCAGAGTAACTTCGAAGGTGTAATCATCAATTGCTTTTACGCCAAGATCGCTGGTCGGTTTTTTGCCAGCGATAACATCGTCGATATTGGCGATGTGACCGTACTGCAGATAGCTCGCATACGGAGAGGCGGTTTTCGGATCCGCCAGGCGCTGCCAGCTATAAACAAAATCATGCGCCGTTACAGGCGTACCGTCGGACCATTTCGCGTTTTTACGCAGATGGAAGGTCCAGACTTTAAAATCTTTATTATCCCATGTCTCTGCGACACCGGCGGTCGGATGCCCCTGAACATCGGAGATCAGCAGACCTTCAAACAGGTCGCGGTTGATGTTGGATTCAGGAACCCCTTCGATTTTATGCGGGTCGAGAGATTGCACTTCAGAACCGTTGTTACGAACCAGCGTTTGCTTCTCCGCCAGTTGTACTCCTGCCGGTACGTCGGCAGCCATTGCCGCGTTACCGGTAATTAGCGCAGTCAAAATCCCCGCAGCTACCAGACTTTTCTTTGTGATGATGGACATTGTGTTGTTACTCCACTCATTATAATTACTGACGTTCACGCCAGCGTGTTTCATCCCCTGTTGGGGGCCTGTATAGCGCAGGAGCTTTTTGGCGCTATCAGACATCTTTTTTTACTGCTGCTATCACCGACTTTTTTATTACGGACTGCTCAAACGGCAATCTTGCGTCGATTCTGTTACGCGTCTCCCCTGTCGAGACGCGCTGTATTCACTGTGAGAATCGTTTTATATGAAAACGATTCTCATCTGAGCTGTTTATTCTGCAAATTATAAGGTCGAGAAACATAATGGGCGGAAAATAACAAATGCCCTCTTCTGCCGCCAATACATTTTGCAAATTTGTTAACCATTTCTCTTTTACGGCGCAGCATCAACCGCAAGGCGATAGCTTTTCAGCCTCCCTGTTACTTTTTTATCTATTATTATCAATGAGATAAATGAACATCACCGCCGTGTGATGTTTTTCGACTGATGCTGTGCTTTTTTGCACAAAAAAGCAACAATTGACTACTTTTTAGCACATTCATCTGCGAGAAGATTGAAAGTACTAATATCATTTCAAGTATGTCACGGCAAGCCCAATAGTATGATGTGACAGAAATAACAGGTGTGATTGCGCGAATTCCGCACAGCAGAGATTCTTTATACTTATAATCCACTGATAGAAAAAAGATTTTCTGATTAGTGTAATTTATTATACTTTCTGCTGTTTTGCGGATTCGTCATATGTTTTGCTGATTTTGCGCGTTCCTTTACAGCGATTTTTCTCTTTACAACGGCTATCGCTATATAAAAGAAAGCATAACGACAACCTTTTATTTCCTGGTCCTATTAAAGGAAGAAGTGAATCAGTTCAGCAAACCAGGAAATAGCGATCTCGCCCCGGCAACAATAAACTCAATACCGAGCGCCATGAGTAATAACCCCATAATACGTGTAATGACGTTAATACCCGTTTGCCCAAGCAAACGCACCAGCCAGGGCGCGATACGAAATAACCCCCAGGAGCTGAGTGCAAACAGCGCGATCGCGACGGTGAAACCGATAAGATGCTCAACCGTGTGGTAGCGCGTTCCCCAAACAATCGTGGAACTGATTGCCCCCGGTCCCGCCATTAGAGGTAAAGCTAGCGGCACCACGCCGATACTTTCGCGAATGGCTGTCTCTGACTTCTCTTGTTTATTCTGCTTATCTTCACCCAGTTTCCCGCTGATCATCGACATGGCGATAGTCACCACCAGAATGCCCCCGGCAATACGGAACGAATCGATCGAAATACCAAACAGCTGCAATATCGCATCCCCAAGAAACAGTGACGTCCAGAGAATAATGGCTACGGAAAGATTGGCGGTGAGATTCGTTTTATTCCGCGCGGCGGTCATCTGGTAGCTGGTCATGCTGATAAAGACCGGAATAATGCCGACCGGGTTGACCAACGCAAACAG
Source organism: Kosakonia pseudosacchari (assembly GCF_900184035.1). Taxonomy (GTDB): domain Bacteria; phylum Pseudomonadota; class Gammaproteobacteria; order Enterobacterales; family Enterobacteriaceae; genus Kosakonia; species Kosakonia pseudosacchari. The sequence continues at coordinate 46,265 of NZ_FXWP01000009.1, read as the reverse complement.
GCCAATAAAAAATTTAAAATAGAGGGGAAGATCGAACACGATGTGCTCCACAGTAGGTTTCGTAACGTTGTCAGATAAATAACCTATCGGCGCGACAGGAAAATCCATGCAGAAGATACGCGTTTTCGCCGCGCAGTTCATCATGATTTCCGTGGAAATTCGCAGCAATACAGCATGTTATTCAGTTGTGGGAATTGTGATAATCTTAGAGCGCGCCTGGCCATATGCCATTAACATTTGCTACAAATGCCTAAAAATGGGCTGCTGAAAGGTGTCAGCTTCGCTGAAATTTGATGTAGATCACGCAATGCTTACTCAGAAGTGGGTAATCTTGATGGCACGAAAAGAGCTCAAAAGTGTCAGTAAGTGCGTTGTATCCTCGAGGCTCTTTCAGTAAATCAGTGGTGGATGGTTTAGCGTTAACTCTTTGTTTTTACGAAATTTACGCAACCTGCAGCCGGTCTGTCTATACTTTTCAATTAGGCAGCTGGTTTACTAAAAGAGTTTAAACATTATCAGGAGAGCATTATGGCTGTTACTAATGTCGCTGAACTTAACGCACTCGTTGAACGCGTGAAGAAAGCCCAGCGTGAATATGCCAACTTTACTCAAGAGCAAGTAGATAAAATCTTCCGTGCTGCCGCTCTGGCCGCCGCAGATGCTCGTATCCCGCTGGCAAAAATGGCGGTCGCCGAATCTGGCATGGGTATCGTTGAAGACAAAGTGATTAAAAACCACTTCGCTTCCGAATATATTTATAACGCGTATAAAGATGAGAAAACCTGCGGCGTGCTGTCTGAAGATGACACCTTCGGCACCATTACCATCGCAGAACCCATCGGCATTATCTGTGGTATTGTTCCGACCACTAACCCAACCTCCACCGCCATCTTTAAATCGCTGATTAGCCTGAAGACCCGTAACGCAATCATTTTCTCCCCGCATCCGCGCGCTAAAGATGCCACCAACAAAGCAGCTGATATCGTACTGCAAGCAGCTATTGCCGCTGGTGCTCCGAAAGATCTGATCGGCTGGATTGACCAACCGTCTGTTGAACTGTCCAACGCATTAATGCACCACCCGGATATCAACCTGATCCTCGCCACTGGCGGTCCGGGCATGGTAAAAGCGGCATACAGCTCCGGTAAACCGGCTATCGGTGTCGGTGCAGGTAACACCCCGGTTGTGATTGATGAAACTGCCGATATTAAACGTGCAGTAGCGTCCGTACTGATGTCTAAAACCTTTGATAACGGCGTTATCTGTGCTTCTGAACAGTCCGTTGTTGTCGTTGATTCTGTCTATGACGCGGTTCGTGAGCGTTTCGCCAGCCACGGTGGTTACCTACTTCAGGGTAAAGAGCTGAAAGCTGTTCAGGACATTATCCTGAAAAATGGTGCGCTCAACGCCGCTATTGTTGGTCAGCCTGCTTACAAAATCGCTGAACTGGCCGGTTTCACTGTTCCAACGACCACTAAAATCCTGATTGGTGAAGTGAAAGTTGTCGATGAGAGCGAGCCGTTCGCACACGAAAAACTGTCCCCGACGCTTGCAATGTACCGCGCGAAAGATTTCGAAGACGCGGTCGAAAAAGCTGAGAAACTTGTCGCCATGGGCGGTATCGGTCACACCTCTTGCCTGTATACCGACCAGGATAACCAGCAGGAACGTGTTTCTTACTTCGGTCAGAAGATGAAAACCGCGCGTATCCTGATTAACACCCCGGCTTCTCAGGGTGGTATCGGTGACCTGTATAACTTCAAACTCGCGCCTTCCCTGACACTGGGTTGTGGTTCCTGGGGTGGTAACTCCATCTCTGAAAACGTTGGTCCGAAACACCTGATCAACAAGAAAACCGTTGCTAAGCGAGCTGAAAACATGTTGTGGCACAAACTTCCGAAATCTATCTACTTCCGCCGTGGCTCACTGCCAATCGCGCTGGATGAAGTGATTACTGATGGTCACAAACGCGCGCTTATCGTGACTGACCGTTTCCTGTTCAACAACGGTTATGCAGACCAGATTACATCTGTACTGAAAGCGGCCGGTGTTGAAACCGAAGTGTTCTTTGAAGTTGAAGCAGACCCGACACTGACCATCGTACGTAAAGGTGCTGAGCTGGCGAACTCCTTCAAACCGGACGTGATTATCGCCCTGGGCGGTGGTTCCCCGATGGACGCCGCAAAAATTATGTGGGTGATGTACGAACATCCGGAAACCCATTTCGAAGAACTGGCGCTGCGCTTTATGGATATCCGTAAACGTATCTACAAGTTCCCGAAAATGGGCGTGAAAGCGAAAATGATCGCTATCACCACCACTTCCGGCACCGGTTCTGAAGTTACGCCGTTTGCGGTAGTAACGGATGATGCTACCGGTCAGAAATATCCACTGGCAGACTATGCTCTGACGCCGGATATGGCGATTGTCGATGCCAACCTGGTGATGGATATGCCGAAATCCCTGTGCGCCTTCGGTGGCCTGGATGCGGTAACTCACGCGCTTGAAGCTTACGTTTCCGTACTGGCTTCTGAATTCTCTGACGGCCAGGCGCTGCAAGCGCTGAAATTGCTGAAAGAGAACCTGCCAGCTTCTTACAACGAAGGTTCCAAAAACCCGGTTGCTCGTGAACGCGTTCACAGTGCTGCTACCATCGCCGGTATCGCCTTTGCCAACGCCTTCCTTGGTGTGTGCCACTCCATGGCGCACAAACTGGGTTCGCAGTTCCACATTCCGCACGGTCTGGCTAACGCCCTGCTTATCTGTAACGTTATTCGCTATAACGCGAACGACAACCCGACTAAGCAGACTGCGTTCAGTCAGTATGACCGCCCGCAGGCACGCCGCCGTTATGCAGAAATCGCCGACCATTTAGGTCTGACTTCTGCCGGTGACCGTACTGCAGCGAAGATCGAAAAACTGCTGGCATGGCTGGAAAGCATCAAAGCTGAACTGGGTATTCCGAAATCTATCCGTGAAGCTGGCGTTCAGGAAGCTGACTTCCTGGCCAACGTGGACAAGCTGTCTGAAGATGCGTTTGATGACCAGTGTACCGGTGCTAATCCGCGCTATCCGCTGATCTCCGAACTGAAACAGATCCTGCTGGATACTTTCTACGGTCGTGAGTACAAAGAAGGTGAAGTGGCAGCAGTGAAAGCTGAAGCTGCTCCAGTTAAAGCAGACAAAAAAGCGAAGAAACTCGCTTAATTGTTAACGCTAATAAAAAACCCGCTTCGGCGGGTTTTTTATTGCTAACGAGAGAAAACGAAAAGCTAACCTCTGGCACGTTGCTGAATCGTCGTTAAAGATCCTTCTAGCAGGGCTTCTTTGTAGTGTTTGCGGCACACGGATATATAGCGTTCATTACCGCCAATGACCACCTGTTCCCCTTCGTTATAAGGGCGCCCCGCTTGATCAAGGCGCAGCACCATACTGGCTTTACGCCCGCAGAAACAGATAGTTTTTAGCTCAACCAGTTTATCCGACCATGCCAGCAAATACTGGCTGCCCACAAATAACTCACCGCGAAAATCCGTGCGCAAACCATAACAGAGCACAGGAATATCCAGTTGATCGACAACTTCAGATAACGCATAAACCTGTTCACGCGTTAAAAACTGGCACTCGTCAACCAGCACACAGTGCACAGCTTGTTGTTGATGCTCAGCGTTGATTTCGTCAAACAACAACGAGTTGTGATTAAACAAACGCGCAGGTGAAGATAAACCGATACGAGAGCTAACCTTGCCTGCTCCGAAGCGATCGTCAATTTCGGCGGTATAAACCACCGTGCGCATTCCTCTTTCCTGATAATTGTAAGAGGATTGTAGTAACGCCGTTGATTTCCCCGCATTCATTGCTGAATAGTAGAAATAAAGCTGTGCCATTGCGTGCTAAACCCCAATCAAAGTGTGATATTCCCGGCGCGAAGTGTACCATATTTTATCTGGTCGTCCTGTCGTCGCTTCGCGAATGAAGTAAATCACTCCTCAATAGCGGACTCACACATATTCCAATAGTTAATCATCGGTGTTGTTACTGCCAAAGAAACAGCAATAAGAAATTCATGATCTTACAAATTTTTTAATCGGAACATTCTCACCCAAACATACGGAAATTATTAATAATTTAAGGAAGACGCACTTTCCACACCGGAATACCCAAGGTCGATATTTATCCATAATGGCTATAAACGCGGATCGGATTAATCAGAAGTTAATGCATAAACACGCTGTCAGCGGCGCTGACAGTACATCGGTATAAGCGGTTTTTTTGTGCGTTTCTTCAAGAAAAATTTAAGTTAGCGATATTTATAAATCGACTTAATAAAGCGGCATTTTGAATTCCTTACATTCACAGCTATTGCACTGACGAAATTAACGCTCTATTATTAGCCCGACAAACCACCCCAATATAAGTTTGAGATTACTACAATGAGCGAAGCACTTAAAATTCTGAACAACATCCGTACTCTTCGTGCGCAAGCAAGAGAATGCACTCTGGAAACGCTCGAAGAGATGCTGGAGAAATTAGAAGTTGTGGTTAATGAGCGCCGCGAGGAAGAAAGCGCTGCCGCAGCCGAAGTTGAAGAGCGTACGCGTAAATTACAACAATATCGTGAAATGCTGATCGCTGACGGTATTGATCCGAACGAATTGCTGAACAGCATGGTTACCGCTAAGACCGGTACTAAAGCAAAACGTGCAGCACGCCCGGCTAAATATAGCTATGTTGATGAAAATGGCGAGACCAAAACCTGGACGGGTCAGGGTCGTACTCCGGCAGTCATCAAAAAAGCAATGGACGAGCAAGGTAAACAACTCGACGATTTCCTGATCGAAGAGTAATCAAGCCAGATTTCAAAAGGATCCCGCCAACTGGCGGGATTTTTTTGATAAAGCACACATTCTCTTCACAAATATAGTGTATGACATCTGGAATATACGTTTCTCAAATGCGTATTGCTCAAATCCTGGGCAATTCATTTATTGTTTCGTGCTATATCTTCTGTGCAGCTTCGATGTTACCTTTCCATTCGGAACATTCAAAAATAAAAAAGGCCGGAGATAAGCAGTGCGATGCACTATTATCTCCGGCCTTATTCCGGCTATAGAAAGCGTATTATGCTTTCCCGGCACCGACGGTTTCTTCGAGCCAGGCTTTAAATTCCGCACCCAGCGAATTGTGACGAATCCCGTACTCTACGAATGCGCGCATATAGCCAAGTTTATTACCGCAGTCATGGCTTTTGCCTTTCATATGATAGGCTTCTACGGTTTCTTTTTCGATCAGCATATCGATAGCATCGGTAAGCTGGATCTCATCGCCCGCTCCCGGAGGGGTTTTCGCCAGCAGCGGCCAAATTTCTGCGCTCAGAACATAGCGACCCACAACGGCAAGATTAGATGGTGCGACGTTCGCTTTTGGTTTTTCAACCACGCCCACCATCGGAACGCTATCACCCGGATTCAGCGTTGCGCCTTTGCAATCCACCACGCCGTAAGCGGTAACATCATCCACAGGCTCAACCATGATCTGGCTGGCACCGGTTTCGTCAAAACGTTTAATCATCTCTGCCAGGTTATCCTGGGAGAGATCGGATTCATATTCATCCAGAATCACGTCCGGCAGAATAACTGCTACGGGCTCGTTACCGACTACCGGGTGTGCACACAATACAGCGTGTCCCAAGCCTTTCGCCAGCCCCTGGCGCACCTGCATAATAGTCACATGCGGCGGGCAAATAGACTGAACTTCTTCCAGCAACTGACGTTTTACGCGTTTTTCCAACATTGCTTCGAGTTCGAAGCTGGTATCGAAGTGGTTTTCGATAGAGTTTTTAGATGAATGTGTTACCAGAACGATTTCGGTAATGCCGGCAGCGATACACTCATTTACGACATACTGAATTAATGGCTTATCAACCAGCGGCAACATTTCTTTAGGAATTGCCTTAGTCGCTGGTAACATCCTGGTTCCCAATCCCGCAACCGGGATTACTGCTTTAGTCACTTTCGAATTTATTGCAGCCATTGAAAATCTCCTGGACTGTCCATGCTTGAACATGTTCATGAATTAACTCGCGTCTGAGTATATCAGTACCAACCCATCGACCAGGTCTGAAAAGGACGCGCTAACATCTAATTAGGACTAATACGCATAAACTGCGGCGATAGTACCACCCGTTTTTATGCGGAGGGTAAATCTATCTGCAATGTATGATTCGATCGCTCATTCCGCGCTCAACATTAAACGCAGACGCCCGCCAGCGCCCCATACCTGACATTGCCAGGAGTCGCAACGCTGACTCAGCTGATTTAAATAGGTATTACCAAGCGTACCGAGAGGCACCCCATTGCTGATTTGAATTTGATGATCACCGGTATTTAACGTTGCGTTAAGACCAGCCGAAACGAGTATCAGATTTTTCAATTCACTGTGGTAATAGCCCACAAGCAGTGGAAACTGGCCGGGTAAATTAGCCTGGTGCAATAATTGGTTTACCTGCTTGAGCAGCGCGCCCATCTCGGGTAAGCGCTGGCGCTGATGAGAAAGTTGTTCTTGCAGCAACCCATTAAATAAGGCTCGCAACAGCAGCGCCGCCAACACACCGTTATTTTCTGCGCGCGTCACATCCAGACAATAAAACGCCAGGTCCTGACCTGATATCGGCGCAATATCAAGCACCAGACCGGGGCTTTCAACAGAAACCAGTTGGCGATAATTAACCCGGCAACCGGAAATAACTTGTTGCACCGGGGGCTGGAGCTCTTTCAGTAAATTCGCCGCGGCCTGAGGATTATCGACCAGCGCGTCCCAGTCCTGGAACAAGCGCTCCTCTTCCTCAACGCGCGAATTAAACATATTGGGATAAAGGCAGGCGAAGAGCGTTTCTTTTAATCGATTAAGATCTTTAACGGGTTTAAGAACGACATCCTGAACACCAAGACGCAATGCTTTAGCGATATCGGCCATATTTTCTGTCGCCGATATTACGAGCACCGGCGTTTGCATTCCCCGATTGCGTAACGTCTCAATGAGAACAAGGCCATTCATGCGCGGCATAGCAAGATCGCAAATCATCAGATCGGGTTTGTTTGCTGCCAACAGCTCAAGCGCGACGACCCCATCTTCTGCCAGCAGCGTTATCGCGCCTAAAGACTGCAGCCACGAATCCAGCAGAGAGCGGAAAACGGGCTCGTCTTCAACGATCAGTATCTGTTTTCCGGCCAACGGCTGCGTCATCTTATCTCCCCTGCCTGACGATAGATCAATAGTGGCATGCTTCACCGATAATCGCCTGTCAGAATTTGCTGAAGTCTATAAAAAATCTACTTACGAAAGGGTTCGTGCTAAAGGAAGCAATTCATCCATTTTCTTTTCTGTCGCCAGTTGCCCCGCTGCAATAGCAGCATCAGCCCGATGAAAATCGAGCGTCGAAATTTGTGGGCAGAGAGGTTGCAACAGAATATCTGGCGGATCGCCAGCCATACGATTACGTTTCAGTCGGTTCTCAAGCACCTGAATCGAGGTGCTCATGATTTCCATCGCAGTGGGCGCGATCGGCCGTTTTGGCGTTATCCGCCCCAGCCGTTCACGCAGGCGTTGATGCCAACGCTGCGTGGCAACAGTGTCGCTGTCTTTATCATTATTAGAAAGATTCACCGACAGCAGATCTTGCTGCATCAGGTGGGCGTCATGCTGCAAATCCACCGCAATCACCACATCAGCGCCCAGCGCGCGGGTAAGGGAAACCGGTACGGGATTCACCACCGCGCCATCCACCAGCCAGTAACCATTATGCGGAACCGGTGACATTAACCCGGGCATACTGCAGGAGGCGCGAACAGCATGATGTAAATCACCTTCAGTGAACCAGAGCTCGCGCCCGGTGCTAAGGTTGGTTGCCACGGCGCCAAAGCGTTTCTGGCAGTGAGTAAAATCCGCGTACGGCAACAACTGGCGATACTGATTGAACACGCGTTCACCACGCAACAGACCACCGCGCTGCCAGGAGAGATCCATCAGTCGCAACACATCCCAGTAGCGAAAAGAGCGTACCCATTTTTCCAGCGCTGGCAGACGTCCACACGCGTAAGCGGCACCGACCAGTGAGCCAATGGAACACCCCGCTACAATATCAATTTCGATACCCGCGCGCTGTAATGCATTAATCACGCCGATATGTGACCAACCTCTGGCCGCGCCGGAACCGAGCGCCAGACCAATTTTTACCTTTCTCATAACGCTTATTTTACTTCCCCCGGCTTACTGTAGCCACAGCGCTACGGCTCAGTTAACATATCGCTACCCTGGCGCTAACGCGCCGTTATTTTTATTCCTGGAATGCTATTTTGTCACAATCTTGCCCTTGCGGTAGCGCTCTGGAGTATAGCCTATGTTGCCAGCCTTATCTGTCTGGCAGGCAGGTTGCGCCGGATCCGTCACGCCTGATGCGTTCGCGCTATACGGCTTTTGTGTTACATCAGTCAGAGTACCTGGTAAAAACCTGGCACCCGTCTTGTGGCGCTGAGGCGTTCCGCCAGCAAATTGAAACGGGCTTTGCGGCGACCACATGGCGCGGTCTGACGGTATTTGAACATGCTTACGGCGAAAATGATAACGAAGGCTTCGTCAGCTTTGTGGCGCGGTTTAATGAGCACGGCAAAGACGGCGCAATTATCGAACGTTCCCGATTCTTAAAGGAGAACGGCCAGTGGTACTATATCGACGGAACGCGGCCGCAATTTGGCCGTAACGATCCCTGCCCTTGCGGGTCAGGTAAAAAATTTAAAAAGTGCTGCGGGCAATAGGCCTGCCAACACCTTACAGCAAACACCATCAACAGGATTTACCCGGCAATGCATTCAACACAACGTAAAATTTTGCGCACCATTTGCCCAGACCAGAAAGGCCTCATCGCGCGGATCACGAACATTTGTTACAAGCACGAACTGAACATTGTGCAGAATAATGAGTTTGTCGATCACCGCACCGGTCGCTTCTTTATGCGTACCGAGCTCGAAGGCATTTTTAACGACGCCACGCTGCTTGCGGATCTCGATAGTGCGCTCCCGGAAGGTTCTGTGCGTGAGCTGAATCCAGCCGGTCGCCGCCGCGTCGTCATTCTGGTCACCAAAGAGGCGCACTGCCTTGGCGATTTGCTGATGAAAGCCAATTACGGCGGCCTGGATGTCGATATTGCCGCCGTGATTGGCAACCATGAAACGCTGCGGTCTTTAGTTGAACGTTTTGATATCCCGTTTGAACTGGTTAGCCATGAAGGGCTGACACGTGAAGCCCACGACCAGCAGATGGCGCAGGCCATTGAAGCGCACCAGCCGGATTACGTGGTGCTGGCAAAATATATGCGCGTATTAACACCAGAGTTTGTGTCTCGCTTTCCGAATAAAATCATCAATATTCACCACTCATTCCTGCCCGCTTTCATCGGTGCCCGCCCCTATCATCAGGCTTACGAGCGTGGCGTGAAGATAATTGGTGCTACTGCGCACTATGTGAATGACAATCTGGATGAAGGCCCAATCATTATGCAGGACGTGATTCATGTCGATCACACCTATACCGCCGAGGATATGATGCGCGCGGGTCGGGATGTCGAGAAGAACGTATTGAGCCGCGCGTTGTACCAGGTTTTAGCGCAACGCGTGTTCGTTTACGGCAACCGCACGATTATTCTTTAACCGTTCATTAAATGCGTTGTTCGGCTTTGCATCGTTACGGGCAAAAAGCAGACAACTGATTCATTTTTCTCGTTTCAACGCTTTACAGCGGCGCGTCATTTGATATGATGCGCCGCGCTTCCCGAGATGGAAGCATGCCAGTAAGAAATTGCTTTACCCCGTGGTGGGGTTCCCGAGCGTTCATAAGGTAGCTGACTGCAAATCTGCCGTCATCGACTTCGAAGGTTCGACTCGAGTACCAGCGAGAGAACGTTGCCAAAGGCAACGGCCCGGAGGGTGAGGAGCGTTAGCTCCGAATAATCCTTCCTTTCGCAACATCGCAACAATAATGTAATACCCCGTGGTGGGGTTCCCGAGCGGCCAAAGGGAGCAGACTGTAAATCTGCCGTCATCGACTTCGAAGGTTCGAATCCTTCCCCCACCACCATCTACCTTGTGCATCGACAATTTGATTTTCCCCTGGTGGGGTTCCCGAGCGGCCAAAGGGAGCAGACTGTAAATCTGCCGTCATCGACTTCGAAGGTTCGAATCCTTCCCCCACCACCATCTCTTCAAATAAAACCCTGTATTCAAACCGCTCAGTTCCTGCTTACCTTACCAATCCGGGAAGGACGAGAACCTTCGATTAAGGTTCGACTCGAGCAACGCGTGAGAACGTTGCCGCAACGGGGAAAACCAGGCGCGCCGCGCGGCTGGCAGTTGAACCTTACAGCGGCGGTAACCGACGTTTAACCGGTGAGCTCTTCACTATCGATGTATTGCACTGCGCATATTCGGCAATGCCATCAAGCAAGCTATCCAGTTGCTCGATTGAGCGCACCACCAGCCGCATCACAAAGCAATCTTCCCCCGTCACTTTGTCACACTCGATGCATTCCGGCAGCGCCTGGAGCATTTTATCCACTTTCTGCAACATACCGGGCATCGGGCGAACACGCACCAGCGCCTGCAAGCGGTAATCCAGTGCGGTCAGGTTTACGCGCGCGCCATAGCCTTCTATCACGCCGCGCTCTTCCAGGCGTTTCACGCGCTCTGCCGTGCTGGGCGATGTCAGCCCCACTCGCGCACTTAATACTTTCAGTGACTGGCGCGCATCCTCTGCCAGGCAGGCAAGAATAGCCCTGTCGATATCGTCAATAAGGTAATCCATCATCTTCACCTAATTTTTAAAGGAATTAGTCGCCATACACCTTACAACAACCATATAAAGCTGGTCGCCGTTTTTTCACAATATGCCAACAACGTTCAGGAGATGAAAAATGAAAACTATCCCTAATGGCACCTGGCAGATGAGCCTGGCGATGCTGATTTCCGGGTCGATTGGCGCATTTGTATTGCTTAGCGGTTTGCCAGTGATTGATGTGGTGTTCTGGCGCTGCCTGATTGGTGCAGGCGCGCTATTTCTTTTTATCCGCGTTGGCAGACAACCGTTCGCGCGCCTTGCGTTCCCGGTGTTACTGCTGGCAATAGCGGGCGGCATCGCGCTGGTGATTAACTGGCTGCTGCTGTTTGCCGCTTACAGCCGCATTTCAATGGGGCTCGCCACGGTGGTCTATAACACCCAGCCTTTTATGTTAGTGCTGATGAGTATGTTGCTCGGCGAGCGCGTCACGCTGGCGAAATGGGGATGGCTGTTACTGGCGTTTTCCGGGGTGGTGCTCCTGTTGCTCAGTGAATTACATCACCCGAACGCGCAGTGGCTTATCGGCATTGCCATGGCGCTGGGCGCTGCTTTTTTCTATGCCGTCACCGCGTTAATTGCCCGCCACCTTAAGCAACTTCCGCCACAGCATATCGCCCTGATTCAGGTACTAACCGGCACGGTAATGTTATTGCCGCTGGTTCATCTGCCCACGACCGGCGGGACATTGCCGTGGGGTATTCTGCTAACACTCGGCATTGTGCATACCGGCGTGATGTATCAGCTGTTGTATAGCGCGATACAAAAGTTACCTACACCACTGATTGGCTCGCTGTCGTTTATCTATCCGCTGGTGGCGATTGTGGTGGATAACGCGCTGTTTGGGCATACATTAAGCGCGGTGCAAATGGCGGGAGGTGTGTTAATCCTGCTGGCTGCCGCCGGCAATAACCTTGGCTGGGGTGAGCGAAAAAGCGCGCCCGCGATAATGCCAACGCGACAGTAAAAAAAACCCCGCGTTGCGGGGTTTTTCCTGATTAGCGACGGGCGCGAACAATCTGGTATTTGCGCGTCAGGTACTCCACCGGCGCACTCCAGATATGCACCAGGCGCGAGAACGGGAACAGCACAAACAGCGTCATGCCCAGCACCAGATGCACGCGGTAGATAAAAGCCACGCCCTGAAGATGCGCGGAAGCCCCCGTGTGGAAGGTCACCACGGACTGCGCCCAACCCACCAGTTTCATCATCTCGCTGCCATCCATATGCTGGGCAGAGAACGGAATAGTCAGCAGACCAAGCGCACACTGCACCATCAACAGCGACATGATCAGGATATCCGCTGCGGTAGAGGTCGCACGAATACGCGGGTTGAACAGACGGCGTTTCAGCAGCAACAAACCGCCCACCAGACACAACACCCCGCTGGCGCCGCCACCAATCATCGCCATCTTCTGCTTCACGTCAATCGGCAGGAAGGATTCATACATCCAGTGCGGCGTTAACATACCGAGGAAGTGGCCGGCAAAGATCCCCAGAATACCGATATGGAACAGATTCGAAGCCAGTGTCATCCCTTTACGATCCAGCATCTGGCTGGAGCCCGCCCGCCAGCTGTACTGACCATAGTCGTAGCGCAGCCAACTGCCGAGCAGGAAAACTGCCCCGGCAATGTACGGATAGATGTCAAAGAAGAACATATTTAGGAAGTGCATTAGCGCTCTCCTCCGGTTGTGATATTCAGATATTGCGGCGCAACGGCACCCGCAAAACGACGCTGATGCGCAGTGATGTCGGAATCCGCACAGCCCTGTTCGGCGAAGAATTTCACCTGCTCCTCTTCCCACACGGCATCCAGCGCCTGCGGCGTATCATCACGGGCTTCACCGGCAATTTTTTCCGCGACCTGCGCGTTATCCACCTGCGTATTCGCCAGCGATAACAACGCATCGAACAGCGTTGCATAGTGGCTTTCGCGCTGCGCTAAACGTGCTTTTAACAGCGCGAGGATCGGCGCGATATCCTGCAAACCACCGATAGCCTCAGCCAGAGGCAGCTGCGCCAGATACTCCAGATAGAGCGGCAGATGATCCGGCAACTCACGGCTATCCAGTTGCAAGCCGTGGCGCTCATATTGCGCCAGCAGATCGACCATCGCCTGCCCGCGATCGCGGGACTCACCGTGGACGTGTTCGAACAGCAGCAGTGAGGTTGCGCGACCACGATCAAACAATTCGCTGTAGTTCGCTTGCGCGTCCAGCAGATCCTGAGACGTCAGATCACGCAGGAAGATGCCAACCTGCTGAGCGTCGGCTTTGGTCAGGTTTTCACCCGACGCCAGCGCATCGAAAACTTCCTGCTGATGCTGCCATAAGGCAGCATCCGGGTACTCAAGCAAACGGGAAATAACCACCAGTTCAATCATGGGTGCGGCTCCGTTTTCACTGTCACATCCACCGCGTCAATACGACGGCTGTTGAACAGGTTGAATTTGGTGTCCGAACCGTGGCAACCATCGCCGAAGCTAAAGCCACAACCGCTTTTCTCCGGGAAGGCTTCACGCGCCAGCTCGCGGTGGCTCGACGGCACCACGAAACGATCTTCGTAGTTAGCAATCGCAAGGTAACGATACATCTCCTGTGCCTGGGCGGTTGTCAGGCCAACTTCTTCCAGCGCGCGGGTATCTTCAACGCCATCAACCGTTTCCGCACGTTTGAAGTGCCGCATTGCCAGCATACGTTTCAGCGCCAGCAGAACCGGACCGGTATCGCCTGCGGTCAGCAGGTTCGCCAGGTACTGCACCGGAATACGCAGGCTTTCAACATCCGGCAGAATCCCGTTGCTGCCCAGCTCGCCCGCATCAGCGGCAGACTGGATCGGTGACAGAGGTGGTACGTACCAGACCATCGGCAATGTGCGGTATTCCGGATGCAGCGGCAGCGCCAGTTTCCAGTCCATCGCCATTTTGTAGACCGGCGATTTCTGCGCCGCGTCAATCACGCTCTGCGGCACGCCATCTTCCAGCGCCTGGGCGATCACCACCGGGTCGTTTGGATCGAGGAACACATCCAGTTGACGCTGGTAGAGATCTTTTTCGCTCTCAGTGCTGGCAGCATTTTCAATCGCGTCTGCGTCATACAGCAGAACGCCGAGGTAACGAATACGGCCGACACAGGTTTCCGAGCACACTGTCGGCATCCCCGCTTCAATACGCGGGTAGCAGAAGATGCACTTCTCGGATTTGCCGCTCTTCCAGTTGAAGTAGATTTTTTTGTACGGGCAGCCGGTCACGCACATGCGCCAGCCGCGGCATTTATCCTGATCGATCAGCACAATGCCGTCTTCTTCACGCTTGTAGATAGCACCGCTCGGGCAGGTCGCGACACAGGCCGGGTTCAGGCAGTGTTCGCACAGGCGCGGCAGATACATCATGAAGGTGTTTTCAAACTGGCCGTACATCGCCTTCTGCATGTTCTCGAAGTTCTGATCGCGGCTCAGCTTGTCGAATTCGCCGCCCAAATCATCTTCCCAGTTCGGGCCAGCGGTGATTTTGTCCATCCGCTGACCGGTTATTACCGAACGCGGGCGGGCAATCGGCTGATGTTTACCTTCAGGCGCGTTATGCAGGCGCTGGTAATCAAAATCAAACGGCTCGTAGTAATCATCAATTTCCGGCATGTGCGGGTTAGAGAAAATTTTACCCAGCAGCATCGGACGGTTACCCATCCGCGGTTGCAGTTTGCCGTTAATTTTACGGATCCAACCGCCCTTCCATTTTTCCTGGTTTTCCCAGTCGGTCGGGAAGCCGGTGCCCGGTTTGGTTTCCACGTTATTGAACCACGCGTACTCCATACCTTCACGGCTGGTCCAGACGTTTTTACAGGTCACTGAACAGGTATGACAGCCGATGCACTTATCGAGATTCAGCACCATGCCGACTTGTGAACGAATTTTCATTTTGCGCTCTCCTGTACCTGGTCATTGCCTTCGCCATCCAACCAGTTAATGTTCTTCATCTTACGCACCACCACGAACTCATCACGGTTGGAACCGACCGTGCCGTAGTAGTTAAAGCCATAAGCCAGCTGGGCGTAGCCGCCGATCATATGGGTCGGTTTCGGGGTAATACGGGTAACAGAGTTGTGGATCCCGCCGCGCTGCCCGGTAATTTCTGAACCTGGCAGGTTCACGATACGTTCCTGCGCGTGGTACATCATGGTCATACCGGCCGGTACACGCTGGCTGACAACCGCACGCGCCGTCAACGCGCCGTTGGCGTTAAAGACTTCAATCCAGTCGTTATCCTCAATGCCGATCTCTTTGGCATCTTTATCGCTCATCCACACCACCGGACCACCGCGCCCCAGCGTCAGCATCAACAGGTTGTCGCTGTAGGTAGAGTGGATGCCCCATTTCTGGTGTGGCGTCAGGAAGTTCAGCGCTTTTTCCGGATTACCGTTGGATTTCACGCCCATAACTTCTTTCACTGAATGGGTGTCAATCGGCGGACGGTACACCAGCAGGCTTTCGCCGAAGTCACGCATCCACTGATGATCCTGATACAACTGCTGGCGACCAGAGAGCGTGCGCCACGGGATCAGCTCATGCACGTTGGTGTAACCTGCGTTGTAGGAAACGTGCTCATCTTCAAGGCCTGACCAGGTCGGACTGGAGATGATTTTGCGCGGCTGCGCCTGAATATCGCGAAAGCGGATCTTCTCTTCTTCTTTATTCGTTGCCAGATGCGTATGGTCGCGGCCGGTAAATTCACTCAGCGCAGCCCAGGCTTTAACTGCCACATGACCGTTGGTTTCCGGTGCCAGTGTGAGGATCATTTCCGCCGCATCGATGGCGGTATTGAGCATCGGCTGCCCTTTCGCCGGGCCGTCCGCTTTGGTGTAGTTCAGCTTACGCAGCAGATCCATTTCGCTCTGGGTATTCCAGGCGATGCCTTTACCGCCGTTGCCGATTTTTTCCATCAGCGGGCCGATAGAGGTAAAGCGCTCATAGGTTGCCGGGTAGTCGCGTTCCACCGGAATAATATGCGGCGCGGTTTTGCCTGGGATCAGATCGCATTCGCCTTTTTTCCAGTCTTTCACACCCAGCGGCTGCGCCAGTTCCGCAGCGGAGTCATGCTGAATCGGCAGCGTCACGACATCGGTCTCTTTACCTAAATGCCCAACGCACAGCGCGGAGAAGGATTTGGCAATGCCTTTGTAGATTTCCCAGTCGCTTTTGGATTCCCATGCCGGGTCAACAGCGGCAGAAAGCGGATGAATAAACGGATGCATATCCGAGGTATTCATGTCGTCTTTTTCGTACCAGGTTGCGGTTGGCAGCACGATATCGGAGTAGAGACAGGTGCTGGACAGACGGAAATCGAGGGTAACCACCAGATCCAGTTTCCCGTCGAGACCGTTGTCGTGCCATTCCACTTCTTCCGGTTTCACACCACCCTGTTTGCCAAGATCCTTGCCCTGAATACCGTGTTCGGTGCCCAGCAGGTACTTGAGCATAAACTCGTGACCCTTACCGGAAGAACCCAACAGGTTAGAGCGCCAGATAAACAGGTTACGCGGGTGGTTTTTGCCGTTTTCCGGCTGTTCTGCCGCGAAACGTAGCGAACCGTCTTTCAGAGATTTAACGGTGTAATCGACCGCGCTCATGCCCGCTTTTTCCGCTTCAGCGGCGATACGCAGCGGGTTGGTGCCCAGTTGAGGCGCGGACGGCAGCCAGCCCATACGTTCAGCGCGCACGTTAAAGTCGATCAGATGGCCGGTGTAGCGGGATTTATCCGCTAACGGTGACAGGAATTCCTGCGCTGTTACCGTCTCGTAACGCCACTGGCTGGAGTGGTTATAGAAGTAGGAGGTGCTGTTCATATGACGCGCCGGACGCTGCCAGTCGAGGGCAAATGCCAGCGGCTGCCAGCCGGTTTGCGGACGCAGTTTTTCCTGGCCAACATAGTGTGCCCAGCCGCCGCCGCTCTGCCCCACGCAACCGCAGAAGACCAGCATATTGATGATCCCACGGTAGTTCATATCGAGGTGATACCAGTGGTTCATCCCGGCGCCGATGATAACCATCGAACGACCATGTGTTTTATCAGCGTTATCGGCGAATTCACGGGCGATGCGAATAATTTGCGACTGCGAAACCCCGGTAACTTTCTCAGCCCATGCCGGTGTGTAGGCTTTAATTTCGTCGTAACGGGTTGCGCAATTTTCATCACCCAGACCGCGATCCAGGCCGTAGTTCGCCATGGTCAGGTCGTAAACCGTGGTCACCAGCGCGGTGGAACCGTCAGCCAGTTGCAGGCGTTTAACCGGCAGTTTGTGCATCAGAACGTTATCAAGTTCAACGCCGGCAAAATGCTCAGTGTTGTCACCCCCGAAATACGGGAAGCCGACCTGCGCGATATCGTCGTGTTTACCCAGCAGGCTGAGATTCAGCTCAACATCCGCGCCGTTGCTGCCATCGCGCTGCTCAAGGTTCCACTTACCTTTTTCACCCCAGCGGAAACCGATGGAGCCATTCGGCGCGGTCAGGTTACCTTCGCTATCGAGGGCAACGGTTTTCCACTCCGGATTATTTTGCTGGCCCAGCGCATCCACCAGATCGGCGGCGCGCAGCATACGGCCTGCCGCGTAGTAACCGTCGCGCTCTTCGAGCATCACCAGCATCGGCATGTCGGTATAACGGCGAACGTAATCGGTGAAGTACTGGCTCGGTTTATCGAGGTGGAATTCACGCAGCATAACGTGGCCCATTGCCAGCGCCATTGCCGCATCGGTACCCTGCTTCGGTGCCAGCCACAAATCACACAGTTTGGCGATTTCGGCGTAGTCCGGCGTTACTGCAACCGTTTTGGTGCCTTTGTAGCGCACTTCGGTAAAGAAGTGGGCGTCCGGCGTACGGGTCTGCGGAACGTTGGAACCCCAGGCGATGATATAGCTGGAGTTGTACCAGTCGGCAGATTCCGGCACGTCAGTCTGCTCGCCCCAGGTTTGCGGAGAAGCTGGCGGCAAGTCGCAGTACCAGTCGTAGAAACTGAGGCAGGTGCCGCCCAGCAGCGAGAGATAACGCGCGCCAGAAGCGTAAGACACCATCGACATTGCCGGGATTGGCGAGAAGCCCGCGACACGGTCCGGGCCGTACGTTTTCACGGTGTAAACGTTCGACGCAGCAATCAGCTCGTTCACTTCCTGCCAGGAGGAACGCACGAAACCACCGCGACCACGTGCCTGTTTAAAGCTCTTCGCTTTTTCCGCATCTTCGATGATGGAAGCCCAGGCATTAACCGGATCGCTGTGCTGCGCTTTCGCTTCACGCCACAGTTTGATCAGGCGTTTACGCATCAGGGGGTATTTCAGGCGGTTCGCACTATAGAGGTACCAGGAGTAGCTGGCGCCACGCGGGCAGCCACGCGGTTCGTGGTTCGGCATGTCCGGGCGGGTGCGTGGGTAGTCAGTCTGCTGGGTTTCCCAGGTGACCAGACCGTTCTTCACGAAGATCTGCCAGCTGCACGAGCCCGTGCAGTTTACGCCATGGGTAGAACGCACGATTTTGTCGTGCTGCCAGCGGTTACGGTATCCATCCTCCCAGTCCCGGTTGGTGTTTAAGAGCTGGCCGTGCCCATCGGCAAAGGTTTCGCCTTTCTGTTTGAAGTAGCGAAACCGGTCCAGGAATTTACTCATCGGGGGTTCTCCTGTTGGAGCCTGTCAGGCTCTCTTGGTAAATCGACATTGCTGCAATTGCGGCGAAGGTAACCCTCACAAAGACAAAGAGAATTGATGATGATCAAGCTGCCACGGCTTCAATTTGGCGGCCAAAACGCGGGGTACTCCCAAAGAGTTATGATTTTCTGTTTTTTATTTGGCTGATAAATAAGGGTTTTATATTAATTCACCCAAAAACTGAGTCTGTTTTAACGGCGAGGAGGTATTAAGGGGTAGATGACCCCTAAGGTGGCCTGCAAAGTGATGTCTGTCACAGAGGTTTCCGCAGCACGATTGATGGCAGAATCATAAGTATGTTGTAACTAATAACGATGTAAAAAAAGCGCGGCTTTCACCGCGCAAGGATAATCAACATTTACTGAGTGTTATTGTTTTTTACGCCCGTATATCGCCCATGTGATAACCACGCAGGCAATATAGAACACCAGGAACACTTTCATTGCGCCTGCCGGTGAACCGGTCAACGCCAGTGAAGTGCCGAATGCTTTAGGAATAAAGAAGCCGCCAATTGCGCCAATTGCTGAGATAAAGCCCAGCGCCGCGGCTGTTTCGGTGGCAGCTTCTCGCATGGCTTCACTTTCAGAACCGCCGCTTTGTTGTACGCGCTCCATGGTCATTTTGCGGAAAATCACCGAAATCATCTGGAATGTCGAACCACTGCCCAGCCCGGCAGTCAGGAACAGCACGAGGAAGACGCAGAAGAATGCGGTGAAATTGCCGCCGGTGCCGCCGGATGGCAGCGTCAGGAACAGCAAGGCGCTGAAAATCGCCATCAGCACAAAGTTCACCAGCGTGACGCGAGTTCCCCCCAGACGGTCAGAAATCGCGCCGCCTGCGGAGCGTGCCAGTGCGCCCACCAGCGGGCCGAAAAAGGCGAAATGCAGGATCTGCACTTCCGGGAACTGGGTTTTCGACAGCATCGCAAAACCGGCAGAAAAGCCGATAAACGAGCCGAACGTTGCCAGATAGAGGAAGCTCATAATCCACAGGTGTGAACGTTTGAGTACCGGAAGTTGCGCGCTCAGCGAGGCTTTTGAGGTCGCCAGCTCATTCATCCCGAACCAGGCTGCCAGGGTAAATACCGCCAGTAATGGTACCCATACCCAGGCGGCGTTTTCGAGATACAACAACGAACCATCAGGTTGGGCGACACCGGTACCGCCAAAGGCGGCAAAAATAGAGAAAGAGACGGCCAGCGGTGCGATCAGCTGCATCACGCTCACACCGAGGTTGCCGAAACCACCGTTGATACCGAGCGCGCCGCCCTGCTTCTGTTTTGGAAAAAAGAAGCTAATGTTCGCCATGCTGGAAGCAAAGTTCGCACCGGCGAAACCACACAGCAGCGAGATAATGATAAACGTGCTAAACGGCGTGCTCAGATCCTGCACGGCAAAACCGAGCCACACACACGGAATGATTAAGATCCCGGTACTGAAAGCTGTCCAGCGACGACCGCCGAACACCGGCACCATAAAAGAGTACGGTACACGTAACAGTGCGCCGGAAACGGATGGCAACGCGGTCAGCATAAAGAGCTGGTCGGTGGTAAACTGAAAACCCACTTTCGGGAGATTGACAGCGACGGCGCTAAAAAGCATCCAGACGCAGAAAGCCAGAAGAAGACAAGGCACGGAGATCCACAAGTTGCGGCTCGCAATCTTATTGCCCTGCTGTTGCCAGAATGCCGGATCTTCAGGACGCCAGTCGGTTATAACCCGCGCTGACGAACTTTTTTCCGGGATGGATGTGTGCTGCATATACACCTCTGCTGATCGGTTTGATGCCTGCCACCTTAGTTTTTATGGCGGTAGTTAAGTTGATATAAATCAAAGGAAAAGCAGCCCATTTCGCGCGTGAAAAATCGCCATGCTCATTTATGAGTAGCGTTAACTGGCAAAAAAGGTGTGGTTTTTCACGGTTCTGACCTTCCCTACTCAGATTGTTCCCACTCTTGTCGGCTCGCTGGCAATAAAGGAGTAATCCTTTAGAGGTATGGGTATACCCCAGGCGATGGCAGACAATAGCGCCATCCGCACCGCACGCGGCCGAGGAGCCTTAATCACCTATGCTAAAACGCCTTTTTTCACCGATCTCGCTGGTTAACCAACTGGCGTTGTTGATGCTGCTGTCGACCGCCATCGGTGTGACGGGCATGGCGATCTCCGGCTGGCTGGTACAGGGTGTTCAGGGCAGCGCACATGCGATCAACAAAGCCGGTTCACTGCGTATGCAGAGTTACCGCCTGTTGTCCGCCATTCCGCTGCATGAAGACGAGCAATATTTGCTCGACGAAATGGAGTACACCGCATTCAGCCCGGAGCTGGCGCAGGCGGCACAGCGCGACGGACAGCAACCGCAACTCGCCGCGTTGCAAAACTACTGGCGCAGCGAGGTCGTTCCGGCGATAAAACAGGCGCAACAACCGGCACAAGCAGCGGAAATTATTGCGATTTTTGTCGGGCGTATCGATCGTCTGGTTACCTCGTTTGACCGCAGCACCGAACACCGTATTGAACAAGTGGTGGTGATGCACCGGCTGATGGCGATAGTGATGGGCCTGTTATTGCTGTTTGCCGTGGTCTGGCTGCGGGCGCGTCTACTCCGTCCGTGGCAGCAGTTATTGAGCATGGCGCGGGCGGTCAGTCGGCGTGATTTTACCCAACGCGCGCGTATCAGCGGGCGTAATGAGATGGCGACGCTTGGCGAGGCATTAAATAACATGTCGGCCGAGCTGGGCGAGAGCTACGCGATACTGGAACGCCGGGTTCAGGAGAAAACCGCAGGGCTTGAGCAAAAGAACCAGATCCTGTCGTTTTTATGGCAGGCTAACCACCGGCTGCATTCGCGTATTCCGATGTGCGAACGCCTGTCGCCGGTGTTGAATGGCTTACAGAATTTAACCCTGCTGCATGATATTGAGCTGCGGGTTTACGATCTGGAAGATGAGGAAAATCATCAGGATTTTACCTGCCAGTCGGATGCCAGCTGCGATGACAAAGGCTGCCATTTATGCCCACGCAACGGTATCCTCACGGAATCCAGCGGGTTTGGCACCACGCTGAAATGGCGGCTGGCGGATGCGCATATGCAATATGGTTTGCTGCTGGCAACGCTGCCGCCGGGTCGCCATTTAAGCCATGACCAGCAGCAACTGGTCGACACGCTGGTGGAACAACTTACCGCGACGCTGGCACTCGATCGCCATCAGGACAGGCAGCAGCAGTTGATGGTCATGGAAGAGCGCGCCACCATTGCCCGCGAATTACACGACTCCATCGCCCAGTCTCTCTCGTGCATGAAGATGCAGGTGAGTTGCCTGCAAATGCAGGGTGACGCGCTGCCGGAAAACAGCCAGCAGTTGCTGGGACAAATCCGCAACGAGCTGAATACTTCATGGGCGCAGTTGCGCGAGTTGCTGACCACGTTTCGTTTACAATTAACCGAACCAGGACTGCGCCCGGCGCTGGAGTCCAGTTGCCAGGAGTACAGCGGTCGTTTCGGTTTCCAGGTGCGTCTTGATTACCAGCTCCCGCCCCGACTGGTTCCTGCACATCAGGCGATTCACCTGCTACAGATAGCCCGCGAGGCGCTGAACAACGCATTAAAACACTCCGGCGCAACCGCGGTCAGCGTCGCAGTGCAACAGCAGGAAAACCGGGTCATATTGCGCATTACCGATAATGGTTGCGGCATCCCGGTCAATGCTGAAAGGACGAACCATTATGGATTGATCATTATGCGTGACCGCGCGCAAAGCCTGCGCGGCGATTGCCAGGTTCGCCCCGGAGCATCCGGCGGCACCGAGGTCGTCGTGACGTTTATACCCGAGACGTTTCTCTCATCCATGCAAGGAGATACCCATGAGTAATCAGGATCCGGCCACTATCCTCCTGATCGACGATCATCCAATGCTGCGAACCGGCGTGAAGCAGTTAATTAGTATGGCGCCCGACATCACCGTCGTCGGCGAAGCCAGCAACGGGGAGCAAGGCATTGAACTGGCGGAATCACTGGACCCGGATTTGATTTTGCTGGATCTCAATATGCCTGGCATGAACGGGCTGGAAACGCTGGATAAGTTGCGGGAAAAAACCCTGTCGGGCCGCGTTGTCGTGTTTAGCGTTTCCAACCATGAAGAAGATGTGGTGACCGCATTAAAACGCGGCGCAGATGGTTACCTGCTGAAAGATATGGAGCCGGAAGACCTGCTGAAAGCGCTGCAACAAGCCGCCGCGGGAGAAATGGTACTCAGCGAAGCGCTCACCCCGGTGCTGGCCGCCAGCCTGCGCGCCAACCGCGCCACCACCGATCGTGATATCACCCAGCTGACGCCGCGCGAACGCGACATTCTCAAGCTGATTGCCCAGGGGCTACCGAACAAAATGATTGCCCGCCGCCTGGACATCACCGAAAGCACCGTTAAAGTTCACGTCAAACACATGCTGAAGAAAATGAAACTGAAATCCCGCGTTGAAGCCGCAGTGTGGGTACATCAGGAACGTATTTTCTGACAGGTTACGGGGCTGGCAGCGTCCAGTCCGTGTTACTGTTTTCGGCTGGCGGGATCACCGGCTCCGTCAGCTTCAGTTCGATAGTGTTCGACTCCACGCGCTGCCCTTTATCATCTTCCACTAGTGCCGACAACGTCCAGCGGTTGGTCGCACCTTCTGCGCTATCCCAGCGCGGCATGATCAATGTCCAGCCATCGCTGCTGCGCCCATTAGCCGGCGGCGTGAGGCTTAACGCCTGGGTGTCGCCCTGCCAGGTTATCGAGCGCACACCGTGCGTGCTGTTAATTTGCAGTTTCAGCGCCACCGTCTCACCCGGCTGCAAATCCCACGGCGGCGTGGCAAGAAAGACTGATAACGTTTTACGCTGGCGGTATTCGAAAACCGGTGCATTGTTGCGCGTCGGGCTGTCGTAACGGCTACCACGTAACGAACGGCTCTCTGCCACCTCGCTGGCAGAGAGTTGCTTCCACAGAGGTACGCCAAAGCGATAGTTCACTTTCAGACCTAAATCGTTCTGGCTGACCCCACTCTCCCCCTTCCGGTGTTCGGCGGTCAGCGTTACCAGCGGGACCGGCGTATAATTCACCCCCAGCTTCACCGCCACCGGGTTGTGATAGCCCGTCCCGGTGTCAAAAAGATCAACGCTGTTGCCGAAATATTGCTCGACGCTGACGCTGGTATTGAGCTGCTGATAAAACGGCAATCGGGCCTGCGCGGTGACATCATAACCCCGCGCCATACGCTGTTGCAGCGTGGCGGTCTGGTACTCCCAGCTGTTTACCGGCTGGTAGTAGTTTGCCGAAAAACGTAAATATTCGCCCCACGCTTCGGCACCCAGCCCGGCGCGACCGAGATTGTCATCCAGCAGATTATCGTAAAAGGTGTTATAGCCCAGCAGCCAGTCACCGGCGATCCAGCGCTGACCGACGCCAACATTGCCCACCAGACCGGCATCCTGCTGCGTTAGCCCAAGCTGGCTCCAGCTGAGATAGCGATTATTATCCTGCAATGGCACAAACCAGTCGCCGTGGCTGCCGGTGAACCCGCCTTCATTATCCACTTTGAAATCCACGCTGGCGCTGCCCCACGGTGAAAGCCAGGACTCTACTTGCTGATTGACTTCGTCGCTGACCACATCACGCAGTTGCCCGAAAGCAAACTGCCGCGCCTGCTCACCGGGGGTCAGGCCGTTATCGGTCATACTGGCTTCACCGAACGCTTTTGCCATCTCGGCGAAATGTTTTTCCTGCGCGCCATTTTCCGCAGCCATGCCAAGATCCGGCAGACCATCGCCGTCATTATCAAAGGGGTTTTCTGCTTGCTGTACGAAGCTATTTTGCCGGGCACTGGCGACGCCGCTTATCAGTGACAGCATCAGAAGTGTGAGGAGCGGATAATTCATATTGTTAAGTTTAACGGTTTTGCCAGGCCTTTACAGCCGCAGACAAAATACCAGGAAAAACCCGATCCCTGCGCTTCGCTGCAGCTACAGTTAATGCACCCCTTACCGGAGAGCTGACATGAACACTAAGCATAAACTTTTGTGTAGTGCGATCCTGTTTTATGCCGCGCAGGCCTGCGCGAACGAGCTGTTTACCCTGCAATCTTCCGCATTTGCGGATAACGCCTTAATGGAGAAAAAATTCGCCGGTAACGCCAGCAATAACCCGAACTGTACCGGTGAGAATTTTTCGCCATCGCTGGTGTGGAACAATCCCCCGGCCAATACACAGAGTTACGCGCTGGTGGTACACGATCCTGAAGGCGCGACCGGGCTGGGCGTAACGCACCTTGTGGCATATAACATATCCCCTTCCAGCACTGGCTTTGCGCAAAACGATCTGCGCGATGGCAAAGGTTATACGGGCGGCAAGAACACGCCGGGGAATCTGCGCTGGCATGGCCCGTGTCCTCCGCCGGGCAGCGGCGCGCATCATTACACCTTCACGCTGATCGCAACGTCGCTTAAACCAACACTTCCCGAAGGGCTTACCCGCGAAGAATTATTCGCAAAACTGAAAGGCCACACGCTCGCCGCCACCGGGCTTATCGGTCGCTTTGGTCAGTAATTGTTGCACCACTGCCTTTCGCCCGTTGCAACGGCGCAGTAGCATAAGCGCCACGAGTCCTGTTTAGCGAAGGAGTGAAGATGCAAAAGATCGTGATTATCGCCAATGGCGCGGCATACGGTAGCGAGTCGCTGTTCAACAGCTTACGGCTGGCCATCGCGCTGCGAGAGCAGAGTAGCGACACTGAACTGCGGCTGTTTTTGATGTCCGACGCGGTAACCGCCGGGTTGCGAGGACAAAAACCCGCCGAGGGCTACAACATCCAGCAGATGCTGGAAATTCTGACGGCGCAAAACGTACCGGTGAAACTGTGTAAAACCTGCACCGACGGGCGTGGCATCACCGCGTTGCCGCTAATTGACGGTGTCGAGATCGGCACGCTGGTGGAGCTGGCGCAGTGGACGCTGGCGGCCGACAAAGTATTAACGTTTTAATATTGCGGCGAGTTTAATATTTTTTTCTTATGGGTGGCGTTACGTCATCAAGTTTGCCTGCTGTGTTGCCGATAGCCCTTTAAGACAACACAGCAGGTACTATAACTATGTTCAGATCGATTAAGTCCCGTATTATTGCAGCCACGGCGGGGTGTCTCGCCGGCGCTTTGCTGCTTAACACCATTATTAACTATCAGGTAACCAGCCAGCACAGCCAACAAACCCAGCAGGATATTCTCTCCAGCACCAGCGCCAGTCACAGCATTGCGATTGCCGACTGGGTCGCCAGCAAAATGAACATGATTGCCTCGTTGCAAAGCGTGGCGTTAACCGACGATCCCGTGCCGGTTTTCGCGCAGATCGCGCGCGCCGGTGGATTTATCAACGTCTATGTCGGCTATGCGACAAAAACCGCCAAATTCTCCGATCCGGGCGGCGTGCCGGCAGATTACGACCCGACAATCCGTCCGTGGTATCAGCAAGTAGTAAAAGCCGACGCGCCTGTCGTTACTGCACCTTATGTTGACGCCAGCACCGGTGCGCTGGTGGTGACGTTTGCCGTCCCGGTCAAAGAGAACGGGACGTTAAAAGCCGTGGTCGCAGGCGATGTATCGATGGATAGCGTGGTAGCTAACGTGCGCGGTATCAGCCCAACACCGAACAGTACCGGCATGTTGCTGGCGAGTGATGGTTCAGTGATTGCCGCTGCCAACGACAAACTGACCATGAAGCCCTTCTCCGAGGCGATTGGCGGTGTCAGCTTCGAGCAGTTGCGGGCAGGAAAACGGGTAGAAGGTGTTTATGCCGGCGAAGATAAAGTGCTGCTGGCAAGCCCGGTGAAAGGCACCAACTGGCTGCTGGCGGTGGCGCTTGATAGCGCTGATTCTACCGCAGGGTTACGCGCACAACTGAAAGCCTCTGCGCTGTCGTTAATTGTGCTGGTACTTATCGCGGGTGCCTTGATGCACTGGATTGTCGCCACCCTGCTGAAACGTCTGCTGACGGTACGCGATGCCATGAACGCCATCAGCAGCGGCACCAACGATCTCTCGCAGCGCTTACCAGTAGACGGCCATGACGAGGTTTCGCAAATAGCACATGCCTTTAACGCTTTTAGCGACAAGCTTTCGGTAGTGATGGTAAAACTGCGCGATTCCAGCAACTCGGTACAAGTGGCCGCACAACAGATTGCCGCCGGCAACCAGGATCTCTCCGGGCGAACCGAACAAGCCGCCTCCAGTCTGCGCGAAACGGCCAGTGCGGTCGAGCAAATCACGGCGTCGGTGGCGCAGTCTACAGACGCGGCAGCACAGGCCAACGATCAGGCGCATGTGGCGTCCCAGGCGGCATCGCGCGGCGGCCAGGTCGTGACGCAGGCAATCAACACGATGCAGTCGATTGAAGTGGCTTCGGCAAAAATTGGCGATATCACAAGCGTAATTGACGGTATTGCGTTCCAGACCAATATTCTGGCGCTCAACGCCTCGGTTGAAGCGGCCCGTGCAGGCGAACAGGGGCGCGGTTTCGCGGTGGTCGCTGGCGA
The DNA here is from genome assembly GCF_900184035.1 of Kosakonia pseudosacchari. GTDB lineage: Bacteria > Pseudomonadota > Gammaproteobacteria > Enterobacterales > Enterobacteriaceae > Kosakonia > Kosakonia pseudosacchari. Next base: position 19,124 of record NZ_FXWP01000009.1, on the reverse strand, counting down.
AGTGCGTAATCTGGCAAGCCGAAGCGCACAAGCGGCGAAAGAGATCAAAACATTGATCGACACCACCACCGAAAGCGTGGCGACTGGTTCACGTTTTGTCCGCCTGGCGGGTGACAGCATGACCGATATTGTCGCCAGTATCGACAGTGTGTCGGTGATTATGCGTGAAATCTCCGTTGCCACCAGCGAGCAGATGAAAGGCATTCAGGAAATCAACCATGCGGTACTTGATCTGGACCGCATGGTGCAGCAAAACGCGGAACTGGTGGTTGAATCGACCGCCGCCGCTGGCGCGCTGCGCACGCAGGCGACCGAGCTTGCTGAAACGGCCGGTCATTTCCGCATTTAATCTTTTATCGGCGCGTTTTAACCACGGTTTTACGCGCCGACTTCTTTCCCCGCCGAATAATGTAATTTTTGTTTAATCGTTACGTCATTATTTGATCAAAATCAGCATTCGAACCCCTTCCGTTTGGTGTTATGCACTGAGTGAATTGTGAACAAAATCACGCACGGGGATCCTTCCCGCACGGATCGCGTTGTTAAAAAACTACGGGGTTAAAAATGGCGGTGGTAAAAGCAAGTCTGAAGTTATTTGGTGGGGATACAGTAGTTGTTCGTTGTTCCGAAAGTTGTCACATTCATTTGATGAGCGAGAAGAGCCGAACGCCGAACGCTCAAACGGATATTCTGAGTGTCCAGAATCGCGCAAGCGCCTATCTGGCTGTGCCGTACAGCGGCGTCTGGAGTGTGCTGATCGACAGTCACAGCCAGTCGCTGGAGCACTCGATCAGCTACGTCGCCGCTTAACGGTTGCGGTTAGCAGGCAAAACCAGGCTGCATTTCGGGGCCTGGTTTTTCTCCCTCCAGTAGCAAACGCACCTTCCCCACCAGATCGTTCAGGCAATCATCCTGCATGCCGAGCTTAATCAGCTCCTGTTCCAGTGAAAAAAGATACTGCGCATTCGTGCCGAGGGGGCCGCTGGCGGCGGCAATCAGCGGGGCGATAGTCTGCGCACGCGTGTCGGATTCGTACAGCGGATGGCGCGGATCCATAATAAACACCAGCGCATTCACCGTGCGGCCATCGTCCAGCGCCAGTTTGCACCAGCTTGGCATGTAACAGCCGGTGATCATTTCGCGTTTCCACAGCAGCGTCAGCTCATCATGCAAGGTGTCGTCGGATAAACGGTACGCCACGCCCGTGGTGCGCCCCCCCTCTTTAAGGGCCAGCATGCGGCCAGGCTGACAGGCGGTGCCGCGACCGGCGGTCAAGCGCAGGCAAAATGCGCGATGCCAGCCCGTCAGCGTACCGGTGCAGGATTCGTTAAACTCCAGCGCCGGGTTCCACATCAGCGACCCATAACCAAAAATCCACACCGGGCCATCGTCCGGCCGACATGCCAGCGTCGCCGCAAGCGATGCCGCTCGCTGTTCCGCCGACCAAAGTAACGACTCGTCAATATCGCCGAATGCCGTTTTGCAATCCGCTGTTCGCAAAAAATCACGCGTTAACATCTTTTACCTCCGCCACTGCCTGCTTCCGTGCGACTGCTCAACTGCTGCCTTCCCGGCAAATGCTGCTTTAAGCGCAGCTTACTACGACCTTATGCAATTCACAGGCCGCTGGCAATAGCGTCAATCCATCGAATAGAGCTATAAATGGCGAAAAGTAATTATTTCAGCGCGTTACTTCTTTTTATGCCATTTATCATCGTCACCTTTCTGATAATCATTTTTTACCGCAGCCCAGGCAACGCGGTGCGCCGTCTCTTCGCGGCTGGCGTCGCCCTTGCGATCGTCTTTATCCTTATATTGCTCCCAGGCGCTGTTAAACGCCTCTTTATAAATTTCCTGCGCATGGGCAGGCAATACATGTTGCACGCTCTCTGGCAGATCGGACTTCGCTTTATACGGCATTTCACGCTCCTTTTAGCTTAAAGAAATAAGCCTGGACGACAAACGCCGGGTACGCCAGGGAAGGGAAATAAATTGCCAGAAAGTCATCGTTATCTCACTGTAAGATAAACACAAATTAAACGAGAGTGGACATTTTATTTAGTTGATAACAAAACGAAGCGCTGAGGGTAAAACTACGTAAAAAACCCCATGAAAACAGTGATTTTTGTTATTTTATGAGCCGTTCTTTTTGTATCTATAATTCGCAAACACCTGCACTGTGATGGAGCATCATAATGACAACAACGCACGAGGCGGTGAAAACCCGCCACAAGGAGACATCCCTTATTTTCCCGGTTCTGGCGCTGGCGGTGCTGCTTTTCTGGGGAGATTCGCAGTCACTACCAGCGGTTATCGGCATTAATTTATTAGCACTGGTTGGTATCTTATCCAGCGCGTTTAGCGTGGTGCGCCACGCCGACGTGCTTGCCCATCGGCTTGGTGAGCCCTATGGTTCACTGATCCTCAGCCTGTCGGTGGTTATCCTCGAAGTCAGTCTGATTTCCGCATTGATGGCAACGGGCGACGCCGCGCCGACGCTAATGCGTGACACGCTCTATTCCATCATCATGATTGTTACCGGCGGTCTGGTGGGCTTTTCGCTGTTGCTGGGCGGGCGCAAGTTCGCCACGCAATATATGAATCTGTTTGGTATTAAACAGTATCTTATCGCCCTGTTTCCGCTGGCGATTATTGTGCTGGTTTTCCCGATGGCGCTGCCACAGGGCAATTTTACGACGGGTCAGTCGCTGCTGGTGGCGTTGATCTCGGCTGCCATGTACGGCGTGTTTTTGCTTATTCAGACCAAAACGCACCAGAGCTTGTTCGTGTATGAACATGAAGACGAAAGCGATGATGACGATCCGCACCACGGCAAACCGTCCGCGCACGGAAATCTGTGGCACACGCTGTGGCTGATTATCCATCTGGTTGCGGTCATTGCCGTGACGAAGATGAATGCGACGCCGCTTGAAGCGCTGCTGACAGAAATGAATGCGCCGGTGGCATTTACCGGTTTCCTGGTAGCGCTGCTGATCCTCTCGCCGGAAGGGTTAGGTGCGTTAAAAGCGGTGCTGAACAATCAGGTACAGCGCGCAATGAACCTGTTCTTTGGCTCGGTGCTGGCAACGATTTCCCTCACCGTCCCGGTGGTGACCTTAATTGCGTGGCTAACCGGTAATGACCTGGTGTTCGGCCTTGGCGCGCCGGAAATGATAGTTATGGTCGCCTCGCTGCTACTGTGCCAGATATCGTTCTCTACCGGGCGTACCAATGTGCTTAATGGCGCGGCGCACCTGGCGCTATTCGCAGCGTATCTGATGACGATATTTGCCTGACAGGCAGAAATAAAAAACCCCGCACTCGCGGGGTTTTTTTGCTTACTCGGTATCGAGTTCGTCGAAGCTTTTCACCAGATCGTCAATCGCTTTGATCTGTTTTAAGAACGGCTCCAGCTTATCCAGCGGCAGCGCGGACGGGCCGTCACACTTGGCGTTGTCCGGATCCGGGTGCGCTTCAATAAACAGCCCAGCCAGGCCTGTTGCCATCCCGGCGCGCGCCAGTTCGGTTACCTGAGCACGACGACCGCCAGATGCCGCGCCGAACGGGTCGCGGCACTGCAACGCGTGGGTGACATCGAAAATCACCGGCGAGTTATTGGAAACTTTCTTCATCACGCCGAAGCCCAGCATGTCGACCACCAGGTTGTCATAACCGAAGTTCGCACCGCGATCGCACAGGATCACTTTATCGTTGCCGCCTTCGTGGAATTTATCCACGATGTTGCCCATCTGGCCTGGGCTTACAAACTGCGGTTTTTTCACGTTGATGACCGCGCCTGTTTTCGCCATCGCTTCTACCAGATCGGTCTGGCGCGCGAGGAAGGCAGGAAGCTGGATCACATCCACCACATCAGCCACCGGCTGCGCCTGCGACGCTTCGTGCACGTCGGTGATCACTTTCACGCCAAAAGTCTGTTTCAGTTCCTGGAAGATTTTCATCCCCTCTTCCAGGCCCGGTCCACGGTAGGACTTGATGGAAGAACGGTTGGCTTTATCAAAAGAGGCTTTGAACACGTACGGGATGCCCAGTTTCTGGGTCACGGTGACGTAGTGTTCGCAAATGCGCATTGCCAAATCGCGGGATTCCAGCACGTTCATACCGCCAAACAGTACAAACGGCAGGTCGTTCGCGACGTTAATGTCGCCAATGCTGACCACTTTTTGTTTCATAAAATCGCCTTATCGAGTGTGAATCGGAACAAATCTTTAATGCAGGGTAATCTGCTTGTGCGCAATCGAATTGATTTGCGCGCGGATCATTTCGCTTATCGGATCCTCAGGACACTGCTCTACAAAGTAGTTCAAATCATTCAGCGCCACATGGTCGCAATCCAGCTGCGCGTAAATCAGACCGCGATCGCGGATCTCATACGGATCTTCGGGATTGAACTGCAACAGCGCTTCACTGGCGCGCAATGCCAGTTCCATCTGCTGCTCTTCCATCAGCGCCGACTTCAATGTATCCAGCAGTTTGCGGATCACTTCGGCATTGTCGGCTTCATCAAGATCTTCATTAAACAGCTCGGCAACAGGGCTGATATTGCCTTTCAGCCACACTTCCAGCGTGTGTTCATCCAGCGTGTCGCCGTTAAAGGGGTTAATCAGCCACATTTCGCCATCCAGCCATTCGGCGCGCAAAATAAGCTGAGTCGGGAAAATCACCGGCGTCAGCGGAATATCCAGTTGACCGGCGACCCACAATAAAATCGCGCCCAGTGATACCGCGCTGCCCTGACGGTTTTGCAGCACTTTATCCAGCCATAGCGCGTCAGATAGACGGTACACGCCACGCGTATCTTTAAAACCCCATTCGCCGTAAAACAGCTCAACGAGTTTTTCCAGTTGCCAGTCCTGAGGCTTTGCCTGACCTATCTCCTCACGAGCCAGACTGAGCAACCGCTCCAGTTCGTCTTGCACATATTGCGAAGGAAAGTCATCGCGAATCAGCTCGGAAACAAGGATCATCCCGTCGCATAACGGCGCTTTGTTAAATTCGAAATCAGCTAACGATCTCATGTCTTACCCCAGTATCGGTACTTTTGTGGCGGCGAGTTTAATGATGATGTACAGCACCACCAGCCCCAGCAAAAAGGCGATAAAACCGGTTTGCTGGCTGCGCGGGCGATGTCGCCCCAGCGCAATAAAACCCAAAACGATGTAGATGATAACGCCAAACAGCTTTTCAGTCAGCCATGCGCCTTTAACCGTAAATGGCAAATAGCCTGTTACCCACATCAACCCGGCGCCGCTCAGCAGCAGCACGGTATCCACCGTGTGCGGCACTACCCGCACCCAGCGGGCGTTAATACGCGGATCGCCCGACCAACGCCACCAGTAACGTAAAACGAACAGGCTAATGGTGAGTGCAACAGAGGTCAAATGCAATGTAATCAGCACGTTAAAAACGTTCATTGCCTGTTACTCCTGCAACGGCCATTGTCCCAGCGTCAGGCGTTCGTTATCACCATAATCCCGGCACGTTGCGACGTGCTGCCAGCCGTAATGTGCGAAGATAGCGCGAACATCTGCCCCCTGTTGCCAGCCATGTTCCAGCAGCAGCCAGCCGCCGGGCAACACATGCTGGCGGGCATCATCAATAATGGTCTGTAAATCTGCCAGCCCGTTGTCGGCCGCCACCAGCGCACTGAGCGGTTCAAAACGCACATCGCCCTGCGCAAGATGCGGATCATGCTCATCAATGTAAGGCGGATTGCTGACAATCATGGCAAATTGCTGTCCGTCAAGCGCGCTGAACCAGCGGCTTTGCAGGATCTCAATATTGGTGATGTTCAGATGTTCGGCGTTGCGTTGTGCCAGCGCCACCGCATCCTGAATCAGATCGACAGCCGTGACGTTGCAGTCCGGGCGTTCGCTCGCCAGCGCCAGCGCAATGGCGCCAGTGCCGGTGCCTAAATCGAGAATGCGACACGGTGAGGAAGGAAGACGCGCCAGCGCCTGTTCTACCAGGCACTCGGTATCAGGCCGTGGAATAAGGGTTACCGGAGAGACAAACAGCGGCAATGACCAGAACTCGCGAACGCCAATCAGATGCGCTACCGGCTCGCCATTCACACGACGAGCCAGTAATGTCGCCAGCTGTTGCAATTGCCCGGCTTCAAGCAAAGTTTCGCCAAACGCGAGAATAAATGTGCGCGATTTGCCAGTAACAAAACCCAGCAGGATCTCCGCATCGCGGCGCGGGCTTTCACTCGCGGCCAGCTCATTTATCGCCTGACGCAACCACTGTTGATAATCCATTATTCCTGCTCGGAGAGCGCCGCCAGCTGGTCGGCCTGATATTCCTGCACAATCGGCTCGATCAGCATATCCAGCTTGCCTTCCATCACTTCGTCGAGGCGGTAAAGGGTGACGTTGATACGGTGATCGGTCACACGGCCCTGCGGGAAGTTATAGGTGCGGTTACGATCGCTGCGATCGCCGCTGCCCAGCAGGTTACGGCGGGTTGAGGCTTCTGCCTGCTGGCGTTTCGCGGCTTCCGCCGCGTGGATGCGCGCACCGAGCACTGACAAGGCTTTCGCTTTGTTTTTATGCTGCGAACGTTCATCCTGGCACTCGACCACAATCCCGGTCGGCAGGTGGGTAATACGGATCGCGGAATCCGTGGTGTTAACGTGCTGACCGCCCGCGCCGGAAGAGCGGAAGGTATCAATACGCAGATCGGCCGGGTTGATATCCGGCATTTCGGCTTCCGGCAGCTCCGGCATCACGGCCACGGTGCAAGCAGAAGTATGAATACGACCCTGCGATTCGGTTGCCGGAACGCGCTGAACGCGATGACCGCCGGATTCAAATTTCAGACGACCGTAAACGCCCTCGCCGCTGATTTTGGCGATCACTTCTTTAAAGCCACCGTGTTCACCTTCGTTAGCACTCATGATCTCGACGCGCCAGCGGCGGGATTCGGCATAACGGCTGTACATACGGAACAAATCACCGGCAAACAGCGCGGCTTCGTCGCCACCGGTTCCGGCGCGCACTTCGACAAACGCGTTGCGCTCATCATCGGGATCTTTTGGCAGCAGCAACAGTTGCAACTGCTGTTCAAGCTGTTCGCTTTTTTCTTTCGCGTCGCGCAGTTCATCCTGCGCCATGTCGCGCATTTCCGGGTCATCGAGCATCATCTGCGCGGTTTCGATATCTTCCTGAACCTGTTGCCAGTCAGTAAAACAGCGCGACACATCGCTCAGTTGTGCGTATTCACGTGACAACGCACGGAATTTATCCTGGTCGGCGATGGTTTGCGCGTCACCGAGCAGCGCCTGAACTTCTTCATGGCGCTCATGCAGGGCTTCCAGTTTGGCAACGATAGAAGGCTTCATAGGCGTAAATGCACCTTTTAATAATAAGAGAGTGTTGTGCTAATCCAGCCCGAGGCTGTTGCGCAGAATATGCAGGCGCTCATCATCCCCGTCACGGGCGGCCTGCTGAAGAGATTTGGTTGGGGCGTGGATAAGGCGGTTGGTCAGTTTCCACGCCAGGTCTTGCATGATAGCTTGCGGATCGCCGCCCTGCTCAAGCGCGGCAAGCGCTTTGGCGGTCAGTTCATCGCGCGCCGTTTCAGACTGGCTGCGGTATTCGCGAATGGTCTCGCTGGCGCTTTGCGCACGCAGCCAGGCCATAAATTCACTGGTTTCCTGGGCGACGATAGTTTCCGCCTGCACCGCAGCGGCTTTACGCTGCGCCAGGTTGTGCTGAATAATGCTTTGCAGATCGTCGACGCTATAAAGATAAGCGTTCGCCACTTTGCCCACTTCCGGCTCGACATCGCGCGGCACGGCAATATCCACCAGCAAAACAGGCTGATTACGCCGCGCTTTCATTGCGCGCTCCATCATCCCTTTACCAATAATCGGCAGCGGGCTGGCGGTGGAGCTGATCACGATATCAGCGTCTTTCAGACGCTCATCAATGTCGCTTAACGAGATGACTTCCGCACCGACTTCATCCGCCAGCACCTGCGCGCGTTCACGCGTACGGTTGGCGATGATCATTTTCTGCACTTTATGCTCGCGCAGGTGGCGCGCAACCAGTTCAATAGTTTCGCCCGCGCCCACTAACAGCACGGTGACCGACGCCAGGGATTCGAAGATTTGACGCGCCAGCGTACAGGCAGCGAAAGCGACCGATACTGCACTGGCACCAATATCGGTTTCCGTGCGCACACGCTTGGCAACGGAGAATGATTTCTGGAACATGCGTTCCAGATCGCTGGCGTTATCATGCCCGCGCTGTGAATCGGCAAACGCCTTTTTCACCTGGCCCAAGATTTGCGGCTCGCCGAGGACCAGCGAATCCAGCCCGCTCGCCACGCGCATTAAATGGCTGACGGCGTCGTTATCCTGGTGCCAGTAGAGACTCTGGCGCACTTCGTCTTCACGCAAATGGTGATAATCACACAGCCAGCGCACCAGCGCTTCTTGCAGGTTATCCCGCTCTTCAACACTCAGATAGAGCTCGGTACGGTTGCAGGTTGACAGCACCACACCGCCTTGCACCATCGGCTGCGACAGCAGGCTTTCTAAAGCCTGGTCAAGCGTTTCCGGCGAAAATGCAATGCGTTCTCGCAACGAAACGGGAGCCGTTTTGTGATTGATGCCAAGAGCTAAAAGGGTCATGAGCGCGGGAATAGTACCAACGTTGATAAGGTTAGACTGTACGCATCATACAGGATGAGTGAGGTCAATAAAAGAGACACTACCCTTTCGGAGTAATTGGTAATTTAATGATTTAAGACAACTTGAACGTAGACGCTGTTTCAGAGCGGCGCTAGCATTAAGCGTAATACTGCAACCTCGCAAGGATTTCCCCTCGTTATGACTCTGCCAGACTTTCGCTTTATTCGCCTGCTGCCGCTGGCAAGCCTCGTGTTAACCGCCTGTACGCTCAATGCGCCAAAAGGGCCAGGACAAAGCCCGGATTCGCCGCAGTGGCGCGAACACCAGCAACAGGTGCGCAGCTTAAATCAGTATCAAACGCGCGGCGCGTTCGCTTATATCTCTGACGAGCAAAAAGTGTATGCCCGCTTCTTCTGGCAGCAAACCGGTCAGGATCGCTATCGTCTGTTGCTGACCAACCCGCTGGGCAGCACTGAACTGGAACTGAACGCCCAGCCGGGTAACGTGCAACTGGTGGACAACAAAGGCAAACGTTATACCGCCGATGATGCCGAAGAGATGATTGGCAAACTGACCGGCATGCCAATTCCGCTTAACAGCCTGCGCCAGTGGATCCTTGGTCTGCCAGGCGATGCCACCGATTATAAACTCGATGCGCAATATCGTCTGAGCGAGCTGAACTACACCCAGGGCGGCAAAAGCTGGAAAGTGGTATATGGCGGATATGACAACAGCCAGCCTGCTCTGCCAGCCAACATGGAGCTGAGTGACGGCAAACAGCGCATCAAGCTGAAGATGGACAACTGGATTGCCAAATGACAACGTGGCCCGCTCCGGCGAAACTCAACCTGTTTTTATACATTACCGGCCAGCGCGCCGATGGCTACCATACGCTGCAAACCCTGTTTCAGTTTCTCGATTATGGCGACACGCTGACCATTGAACCGCGCAGCGATGGAGAGATCCGCCTGCTGACACCAGTCGAAGGCGTGCCAGACGAAGAGAACCTGATTGTACGCGCCGCACGTCTGCTCATGCAGCGCGCGGCGCAAAGCGGTCGTCTGCCTGCGGGTAGCGGCGCAGAGATCGCTATCGACAAACGTCTGCCAATGGGTGGCGGGCTCGGCGGCGGGTCGTCGAATGCAGCTACCGTGCTGGTCGCCCTCAACCACCTGTGGGGCTGCAAACTGAGCGTTGATGAGTTAGCTGAACTCGGTCTGCAACTCGGTGCCGATGTACCGGTGTTTGTCCGCGGTCACGCAGCTTTCGCCGAAGGGGTTGGCGAAATCCTTACGCCAGTCAATCCGCCGGAAAAATGGTATCTGGTCGCGCACCCTGGCGTCAGTATTCCCACGCCGGTGATTTTCAAGGATCCGGAGCTACCGAGAAATACGCCGCAAAGGTCAATTGATACGTTATTAAAATGTGAATTCGGCAACGATTGCGAGGTTATCGCAAGAAAACGTTTTCGCGAGGTTGATGCCGCGCTTTCCTGGCTGTTAGAATACGCGCCGTCGCGCCTGACTGGCACAGGAGCCTGTGTCTTTTCCGAATTTGACACCGAATCCGCCGCTCGTCAGGTGCTTGAGCAAGCCCCGGAATGGCTGCACGGTTTTGTCGCGCGAGGCGTCAACCTCTCGCCGCTAGCGCAGACCATCGCCGGGCAAGCTGAGCTCCGGTGACAACGTCACACCTGTTCCAGACGTTGCATCGCGCTCTTTAATACACCGCATGGATAGAATTCAGCCCTGACCGCACATTTTGGCCGATTCTATCCACCACTGGACGCATGCCTGAGGTTCTTCTCGTGCCTGATATGAAGCTTTTTGCTGGTAACGCTACCCCGGAACTAGCACAACGTATTGCCAACCGCCTGTACACTTCTCTCGGCGACGCCGCCGTAGGTCGCTTTAGCGACGGCGAAGTCAGCGTACAAATCAATGAAAATGTACGCGGTGGTGATATTTTCATCATCCAGTCCACTTGTGCCCCTACCAACGACAACCTGATGGAATTGGTTGTCATGGTCGATGCCCTGCGCCGTGCTTCCGCAGGTCGTATCACCGCGGTCATTCCTTACTTTGGCTATGCCCGTCAGGACCGCCGCGTGCGCTCCGCCCGTGTACCGATTACCGCAAAAGTGGTTGCCGATTTCCTCTCTAGCGTCGGCGTTGACCGCGTACTGACCGTTGACCTGCATGCTGAACAGATTCAGGGCTTCTTCGATGTACCGGTAGATAACGTATTCGGTAGCCCAATCCTGCTTGAAGATATGCTGCAACTGAATCTGGACAACCCGATTGTGGTTTCCCCGGATATCGGTGGCGTCGTTCGCGCCCGTGCGATTGCCAAGCTGCTAAACGATACCGATATGGCAATCATTGATAAACGCCGTCCGCGCGCTAACGTCTCCCAGGTGATGCACATCATCGGTGATGTGGCAAACCGTGATTGCGTCCTGGTTGACGACATGATCGATACCGGCGGTACGCTGTGCAAAGCCGCGGAAGCGCTGAAAGAGCGTGGTGCGAAACGCGTGTTCGCCTATGCCACTCACCCGATTTTCTCCGGTAATGCGGTAAATAACCTGCGCAACTCTGTGATCGACGAAGTGGTTGTCTGCGACACCATTCCGCTGAGCGATGAGATCAAAGCGCTGCCGAACGTACGTACGCTGACGCTGTCTGGCATGCTGGCTGAAGCTATCCGTCGTATCAGCAACGAAGAATCAATTTCGGCTATGTTCGAACATTAATCGTTGCTGTATAAAAAAACCCGCTCAGGCGGGTTTTTTTAGCTTTAAATATTATTTGTATGATTTATTAATTAGTTATCGAATGATTTTCAGGGGACGCAAGATCATTGTGAACAGATTGTTCTCACCTCATGTCATGCCTTTTCGCGCGCTAATCGACGCGTGCTGGAAAGAAAAATACACCACCGCCCGTTTCACCCGGGATGTGATTGCCGGCATAACGGTAGGTATCATTGCTATCCCGCTGGCGATGGCGCTGGCAATCGGCAGCGGCGTGGCGCCGCAATACGGGCTTTATACGTCAGCGGTTGCCGGGATTGTTATCGCCCTGAGCGGCGGTTCGCGCTACAGCGTTTCCGGCCCGACGGCCGCCTTCGTGGTTATTCTGTATCCGGTTTCGCAGCAGTTTGGTCTGTCGGGCCTGCTGGTGGCGACGCTGATGTCCGGCGTGTTTCTGATCCTCTTCGGGCTGGCGCGCTTTGGTCGCTTGATTGAATACATTCCCCTTTCCGTGACGCTCGGTTTCACCTCCGGGATCGGCATTACCATTGCCACCATGCAGATAAAAGATTTCCTCGGTCTGCAAATGCCGCACGTACCGGAACACTATTTGCAAAAAGTCGGCGCGCTGGTGATGGCGCTGCCCACGCTCAATCCGGGTGATGCGGCGATTGGTATTGTCACCCTTGCCACGCTGGTGCTGTGGCCGCGCCTGCGTTTACGTCTGCCGGGGCATCTGCCCGCGCTGCTGGCGGGCTGCGCGGTGATGCTGGTGGTCAATCTGCTCGGCGGTCATGTCGCGACCATTGGTTCGCAATTTCACTACGTGCTGGCGGATGGTTCTCAGGGCAACGGTATTCCGCAACTTCTGCCGCAACTGGTGCTGCCGTGGGATCTGCCCGGTTCTGAATTTACCCTGAGCTGGGATTCGCTGCGCGCGTTGCTGCCTGCGGCATTTTCTATGGCCATGCTCGGTGCTATCGAATCACTGCTGTGCGCTGTCGTGCTGGATGGTATGACCGGCACCAAACACAAAGCCAACAGCGAGCTGATTGGCCAGGGGCTGGGTAATATTGCTGCACCGTTCTTCGGCGGGATCACGGCAACCGCAGCAATTGCCCGCTCAGCAGCCAACGTCCGCGCCGGTGCCACGTCGCCAATCTCGGCGGTGGTCCACTCGCTGTTAGTGATCATGGCGCTGCTGGCGCTGGCTCCCCTGCTCTCCTGGCTGCCGCTGTCTGCCATGGCGGCGCTGCTGTTGATGGTGGCCTGGAACATGAGTGAAGCGCACAAAGTGATTGACCTGCTGCGCCGCGCACCGGTGGATGACATTGTGGTGATGCTGATTTGTATGTCACTGACGGTGCTGTTCGATATGGTGATCGCCATCAGCGTAGGGATTGTGCTCGCCTCGCTGCTGTTTATGCGGCGTATCGCGCGGATGACTCGCCTGGCCGCAGTGAACGTCAGCGTACCGGATGATGTGCTGGTGCTGCGCGTGATAGGCCCGCTGTTCTTTGCTGCCGCAGAAAGTGTGTTCAGCGATCTGGAAACCCGTATCGCCGGGAAGCGCATTGTGGTGCTGAAATGGGATGCGGTGCCGGTGCTGGATGCCGGCGGGCTGGATGCTTTCCGTCGCTTCGTCAACCGCCTGCCGGAAGGCACGGAGCTGCGCGTCAGCAATCTTGAGTTCCAGCCGTTGCGTACGATGGCGCGCGCGGGTATACAGCCAATCCCTGGCCGTCTGTCGTTCTTCCCTAACCGTGACGCGGCCTTAGCCGACCTGTCATCATGATGCGCGACGCCGCATCATGACTTCGATCGCCCGTTGTAGCCATTGCAGCACCTCGGGCGTCATCCACGTCCCTTTCATCAGATGCGGCTCCTGCTGCATCGCACTGCGGAATTTTTGCTGCGTCTGCGGATCGGTTCCGGCGTAAGACTGAAACAGTTCCAGCCAGCTAGCAGCCAGCCCCTGCGCCTCGTCAGCCCCTGGATCTAACGCCTGACGTTGCGCGAGATGCAGTTTCGCCACCAGCGGCGGCCACTCCATCATGCGGTCAAAATAGTGCGCACGGGTAAACGCCATCTCTTGTGGAGACAAATAACGCTGCCAGATGGCGAGCTTACTTTCCGCGAAACTACGGGTAATAAAATCGACCGCTTCCTGCGTAATGCCCGTTTGCTCACGCATTTGGGGTTCCACGCGGTGCATCTCATTTAAGCGGGTCAGAAACTCCGGTTTGTTGGCGGTATCCTGCTCCAGCCGCGTCATCCAGCGGGTTGCCAGCGCCATTGCGCGCGGATCATCCACCGGGCACTTCTGTGCTAAAAGGGTTTGTACTTCGCCCACCATTTGCGCCCAGAACCGCTCGCGCGCCGCATCGCGTGAGGCAAAGGGTAATTCCTGTAACTCTTGCGGACTAAACCAACGATCGTACATTTTCATTAACTCCAGGGTCTGTAGCCAGGACTCCAGATCGGGCTCCACACCGCTGGCGAGACCATCACGCAGCGCCGCAAGCTGTGTGCGCAGGGTAACAATATTGCGCATTTGCTTGTCGAGTAGCATGATTTGGTCATCCAGTAATTCCGCCAGCGGGCGCGTTTCCCGCGCCAGATAATCCCCGATTGCCGCCAGTTCCATACCCGCTTTCGCCAGCGCCTGAATCATATGCAGGCGTTTGACATCCGCGAGCGCATAAAGCCGGTATCCGGCGGCGCTTCGGGCAGAAGGCAACAGCAAACCGATTTGCTCGTAGTGGTGCAACGTACGCACACTGATCCCCGCACGTCGCGCTAACTCCCCCACCTGAATCAACATAGCTGCTCCTTTCTCGCCCACAGACTGGACTATCGGGCCTCACGTTACGTGAGGGTCAAGAAAAAAGCCAAAAAAAACGGCTCCCGCAGGAACCGTTATCGAAACTGACTTTTTAACTATGATGTTGCCGGTCCCTGCGGCAGCGTTTGTCATAATGACGCACCCACCAGTACTTATCGCACACCTGCTCATGACCACTTACGCGGGCGCCAGCGAGCCAGAGAACGGCGCCGAGGAAGATGCTCAGCACAGCGCCATGGGCAAAAAACTGCGGCAGGTTAAGTTGCGGCAACTGGTTTAAAATGGAATAACCAACGCCGACAACCATCACGACCAACCCCAACCCCATAAGCACATTACCGAGCAACGAAGCGTTTTTGCGTTTCATCTGTCACCTCCGGAACGACGGGTTGGATGGGATAACCCCAATCCTTGTGCGTAAAGTATAGACAACCCCCCTTTTAGCGGTTGCGGGCACGATCACAATTACACATCTCTGACTAACACAAATTTACAAATAACCCACTGAACTACATGAAATTCGAATGGTTCAGGTGAGCAATCATTATCATTTTTCGCGTTTCGCCGGGAGAATTTTGTCTTCGCGTCCCGCACAACGTAAACTACGCGCCGGAGATTGATCTGGTCAGGAATAAAAAGTGACGATTAAACTGATTGTCGGGCTGGCGAACCCCGGCGCTGAATATGCCGCGACGCGCCATAACGCGGGCGCCTGGTATGTGGATTTATTGGCGGATCGCGCGCGCGCGCCGCTGCGTGACGAGCCGAAGTTTTTCGGTTACACCTCGCGCATCAATCTGGCAGGCGAAGATGTGCGGCTGCTGGTTCCCACGACGTTTATGAACCTGAGCGGTAAAGCGGTCGCGGCCATGGCGACGTTTTACCGCATCAACCCGGACGAAATCCTTGTCGCCCACGATGAGCTGGATCTGCCGCCTGGCGTGGCGAAATTTAAGCTGGGTGGAGGTCACGGTGGCCACAATGGCCTGAAAGATATCATCAGTAAACTGGGCAATAACCCCAATTTTCACCGTTTACGCGTTGGAATTGGTCATCCGGGTGATAAAAACAAGGTTGTTGGTTTTGTACTGGGCAAACCGCCGGTTTCCGAGCAAAAGCTGATTGACGAAGCCGTAGACGAAGCGGCGCGTTGTACCGAGATCTGGCTGAAAGAGGGTTTAACCAAAGCCACCAATCGCCTGCACGCCTTTAAGGCGCAGTAAGCGGGTTGCGGCGGCATTTTTGCCGCGCGTTACAGCGGTTACGTGTATAATAGCCAAAGTTATTCACTTTTCTACAATCTGTTTTTCGCAACAGGTTGATTATCAAGATATTAAGGTAATTACATCATGGGATTCAAATGCGGTATCGTTGGCCTGCCCAACGTAGGTAAATCCACCCTGTTCAATGCGCTCACCAAAGCAGGTATTGAAGCGGCTAACTTCCCGTTCTGTACTATTGAGCCGAACACCGGTGTCGTACCGATGCCCGATCCGCGTCTGGATAAACTCGCGGAAATCGTCAAACCGCAGCGCATTCTGCCGACCACCATGGAATTCGTCGACATCGCTGGTCTGGTAAAAGGCGCGTCCAAAGGCGAAGGTCTGGGCAACCAGTTTTTGACCAACATTCGCGAAACGGAAGCCATCGGCCACGTAGTGCGCTGTTTTGAGAACGACAATATCATTCACGTGGCGGGTAAAGTGAACCCGGCGGAAGATATCGACGTTATCAACACCGAACTGGCGCTTTCCGACCTGGATACCTGCGAACGCGCTATCCATCGTGTGTCCAAAAAAGCGAAAGGCGGCGATAAAGACGCGAAAGTTGAGCTGGCCGCGCTGGAAAAATGCCTGCCGCAGCTGGAAAACGCCGGTATGCTGCGCGCGCTGGATCTGAGCAAAGAAGAGAAAGAAGCTATTCGTTACCTGAGCTTCCTGACGCTGAAGCCGACCATGTATATCGCTAACGTGAACGAAGACGGTTTCGAAAATAACCCGTACCTCGACCAGGTTCGCGCGATTGCGGAAAAAGAGGGTTCTGTCGTGGTGCCGGTTTGCGCGGCAGTCGAAGCGGATATCGCCGAGCTGGACGATGAAGAACGTGACGAGTTCATGGCCGAACTGGGTCTGGAAGAGCCGGGGCTGAACCGCGTGATCCGCGCAGGTTACTCCCTGCTGAACCTGCAAACTTACTTCACCGCCGGTGTGAAAGAAGTGCGTGCATGGACCATCCCGGTTGGCGCAACCGCGCCGCAGGCGGCGGGTAAAATCCATACCGACTTTGAAAAAGGCTTTATTCGCGCGCAGACCATCGCGTATGAAGATTTCATCGCGTACAAAGGCGAGCAAGGTGCGAAAGAAGCCGGCAAGATGCGTGCAGAAGGCAAAGAGTACATCGTGAAAGATGGCGATGTGATGAACTTCCTGTTCAACGTCTAAATAAAATGTATTGTCTCAGGAGGTGTCAGAACATCTCATGAAGCTCACAAAACCCTCTAAAATCCACGCACTTGCGTGGATTTTTTTATTCCACATTGTCTCATGTAATCTCATGGAAGCGCAGTCTAAAATGAGTACATAGGTGAGTACAATAACGGTATAAGAAATAGTCAAGGATCCGTTATGCTCACTGATACGCAATGCCGCACTGCCAGGCCAAAAGAAAAACTCTATCGACTCAATGACTTTAATGGTCTCTACCTCGAAGTGAAACCCAATGGCAAAAAGGCATGGCGCTATCGATTTAAACTCAACGGAAAATCAAGCATGTTTGCGTTGGGTGAGTACCCAGCGATAAAGCTCGCCGAAGCTCGCGAGAAATGCGAGCAAGCGCGTAAGCAAGTCGCAGATGGAGTTAGCCCGACACAGGCTCGTCAGTTAGATAAGATCCGCAAGGTCAATGACGCTTCTAACACCTTTGAGCTGATCGCCAAAGAGTGGTTGCAGATGAAAGACTGGGCCGAAATTACCAAAACACGCCGACTAGATATGCTTGAACGTGTGGTTTTCCCCGCAATCGGTAAGCTCCCTGTCAGAGAGATCACCCCACACCACATTCTTAAAATTCTTCAGGAAACCGCTAAACGCGGCGCTCCGACTGTTGCTGCTGAAGCCCGACGTACCATTTCATCGGTTTTCGAGTTGGCAGTGGCAACGCTTAGAGCTGACAGCGATCCTGTCTGGCCTGTACGCAAGGCGCTTCCGGCGAATAAGACACAGCATAAACAGGCATTGAACCCACAGCAAATAGGGAAGCTATTAAGCTGTTTTGATAACAGTCGCGGCTCATATCAGGTTAACTATTGCATGTGGCTAATGTGGTGGACGCTGGCGCGGCCAGCCGAAGTCACCGAAGCTGAATGGGCAGAATTCGATCTCGATAATGCACTATGGACCATTCCGACTACGCGCATGAAAGCCCGTAGAGAACATGTTATTCCCCTTCACTCCCAAGCCGTCAACATGCTCAGAACGCTACAGGGATTAACCGGGCATCGACAGCATCTCTTTCCGGGCCGTGATAACCCGCGTGGCCCGATGACATCACACTCGCTGCGTCAGCTACTTAAAAGCCTCGGCTGGAGCGGAACTTATAGTCCACATGCAACCAGAACTACAAGAAGTACCCGTTTAAACGAGATGGGCTATCGGCCTGATGCTATCGAAGCTCAGCTTGCGCACGCTGATACCAACAATGTTCGCCGCACTTACAACCATGCGACGTATCTTGATGAGCGTAAAGTGATGATGCAGGAATGGGCTGATAAGCTTGATGGATGGGTAAGCAGCACTGACATCAGTGTTGATGTTTCATAAACGCTGATGCATTGGTATTTTATTATTGATTAACATAGATATTTATTGAAATTCAATTAAAACCTACAATTTAACCTATAGTATATGCAAACAGTGCATACGAGATGCCCATAGTTTTCGGGATCTTTATTCATGGCGCATCGCCAGATACTTACATGCCCTATAAGAACCCCCTTCCCACTTAATGCCCTACAAAAAGCCTTTCTGTGTACAACATGTAAGCTCTACGAACGTCTACTGTGTGCCAAAAGCGGACCTCTCTCTTTGCATCATCACTGGACGTTACTGTCAATCTGTTCATCTGCCGCTATCAGGGCTAATAGGTTTAGGTGCTGACTGGGTTAGGGCATTGCTGTTAAAATAGGTTAACCCAAATTCCATATTGAGCTGAATTTCAACCCTGATTAGTTCAGCCAGTTTCTACGTTTTTTTGCTCTATTAAGAATGTGCTCATCAACATATGTCATTATATAACCATCAAGGCCAATATTGGATGTATATCCATATGGTTTATTTCTATCAGACCATTCAATAGTTTCTCGCTGAAGTTTCTCCCTCTTTGCCGGTGAGATATACTTCCAGTAACAATTATTTATTATTTCGTTCCATTGTTCCAGCGGAACATTTACTTTCTTTTTATCTTCGACAATCGTATTAAGGTTATAATATCTGGTTTCCTTTTCGAATTCCGATAGCATTGCCAATATTAACTCCTGCTCATCGTTGAACTTCCATTCTTTTGTCGTGGCAGTTGTACTTCTCAGCAATAGCTACAGCTGTCTCGTGCAAGGCTTTTATATCATGACTGCGGTGGGTGAGGTTCAGTCCTCTGCAATAGGGGTGCTTTATCTCAAGGTTCCTGAGTATTCTTAGCGCCTGAGCATTGCCCTCGTAGCCGCCAAAATCCTTAGCTAAAATGAATTGCCACGGGTTTAACAGACACCCCGGAGTCATTTAAGATGGCTTAAAGAGAGGTGCCCATGAGCGATAAGCGTTATCCCGAAGAGTTTAAAATTGAAGCAGTCAAACAGGTTGTTGATCGTGGTTATT
>NZ_FXWP01000002.1 GCF_900184035.1 Kosakonia pseudosacchari | reverse complement strand
GAACCGTGAGGCTTAACCTTACAACGCCGAAGGTGTTTTGGCGTGAGAGACAGAAAAGATTTTCAGCGTGATACAGATTAGGTCAGGGCGTGAGAACGTTCTGACAGACAGAATTTGCCTGGCGGCAACAGCGCGGTGGTCCCACCTGACCCCATGCCGAACTCAGAAGTGAAACGCCGTAGCGCCGATGGTAGTGTGGGGTCTCCCCATGCGAGAGTAGGGAACTGCCAGGCATCAATTAAGTGAAGAGGCCATCCTGACGGATGGCCTTTTTGCGTTTTTATGCAGCGAAACAGCACAAGCACTCACCCTGCGGATGCGGTAAACTAGCCGTGTTTTTGCATCAGGATAGCGCTAATGAATCTCTCCCTTAAGCCCTGGAATACCTTTGGTATTGATCGCCAGGCTCACCACATTGTTTGTGTCGAAAATACGCAGCAACTGCTCAATGCGTGGCAGGCTGCAGTACAAAGCCAGCAGCCTGTATTGATCCTTGGCGAAGGAAGCAACGTATTGTTTCTGGAAGATTTTGCCGGAACAGTCATTATCAATCGTATTAAAGGCATTGACGTTCACGAAGAAGCGGACGCATGGCTTTTGCATGTCGGTGCGGGAGAGAACTGGCATAACCTTGTGCGATTGACACTCGAGAAAGGCATGCCGGGACTGGAAAATCTGGCGTTAATTCCAGGCTGTGTGGGTTCCTCTCCTATCCAAAACATTGGTGCCTACGGCGTTGAGTTACAGCGTGTCTGCAGCTATGTAGATTGTATGGAGCTCAGTAGCGGCAAGCCGCAGCGTTTATCTGCAGACGCCTGCCGTTTTGGCTACCGTGATAGCATCTTTAAACATGAGTATCAGGATCGTTATGCCATTACTGCTGTTGGATTGCGGTTGGCAAAATCCTGGCAACCGGTGTTGACCTACGGCGATTTAACCCGTCTGGATCCCGCAACTGTAACGCCTCAACAAGTTTTCGATTCCGTTTGCCAGATGCGTACCAGCAAGTTGCCGGATCCTAAAGTGAACGGAAACGCAGGTAGTTTCTTCAAAAACCCGGTGATCACGGCTGAGCAAGCCCGCACCCTGCTCGCAAGTTTCCCTCATGCTCCGCATTACCCACAGGAAGATGGTTCAGTGAAGCTGGCAGCAGGCTGGTTGATCGATCAATGCCAGTTGAAAGGAACCTCATTAGGGGGGGCTGCTGTCCATCACTTACAAGCTTTAGTACTGATTAACACCGGCCACGCAACGAGCGAGGATGTAGTGCGTCTCGCACATTTTGTCCGGCAGAGCGTAGGCGATAAATTTGATATCTGGCTGGAACCGGAAGTGCGCTTTATAGGATGTTCTGGCGAGGTGAATGCGGTGGAGGCTATTGCGTGAAAGACAATACCGTTCCATTAACGCTGATTTCGATTCTGGCGGACGGCGAGTTCCATTCTGGCGAACAGCTTGGTGAGCGTTTGGGCATGAGCCGCGCAGCCATCAACAAACATATCCAGACGCTGCGTGACTGGGGCGTAGATGTCTTCACCGTGCCGGGAAAAGGCTACAGCTTGCCAGAACCCATTCAGCTACTGGATGAAGCCTTTATCAGTAGCCAGGTCGTGCAGGGTTCTGTTGCTGTACTTCCAGTGATCGATTCAACCAACCAGTATCTGTTGGATCGCTTAAGTGATTTGCGCTCCGGTGACGCCTGTGTTGCCGAATATCAGCAGGCTGGTCGTGGGCGGCGCGGGCGCAAATGGGTATCTCCGTTTGGCGCCAACCTCTATATTTCCATGTACTGGCGGCTTGAGCAGGGGCCGGCAGCGGCTATTGGTCTGAGCCTGGTCATTGGTATCGTTATGGCCGAGGTGTTGCGCGATTTAGGCGCTGAGCAGGTACGGGTCAAATGGCCAAATGATCTCTATCTACAAGATCGTAAACTTGCAGGGATCCTCGTCGAATTAACGGGAAAAACCGGCGATGCAGCACAAATTGTTATTGGTGCTGGCGTCAATCTTGTGATGCGTAAAACACAGGCAGAAGATATTAGTCAGAGCTGGATTAATCTGCAGGAAGCTGGCGTGCGTATTGATCGCAACCAACTGGCTTCACGTTTGATCATTGAACTTCGCACCGCCTTGCAACGCTTTGAGCAGGAGGGACTAACGCCTTTCCTCTCTCGCTGGGAAGCGCTGGATAATTTCATTAATCGCCCGGTTAAGTTGATTATTGGTGAAAAAGAGATCTTTGGCATTTCCCGCGGGATTGATTCACAGGGAGCTTTGTTACTTGAGCAAGACGGCGTTATTAAACCCTGGGTGGGTGGAGAAATATCGCTTCGCAGCGCGGAATAATAAAAAGGGAGCATGAATGCTCCCTTTTTATTTATTTCCGTAGTCGAACTTGTTCCACAGCATGGTTGGCGCTTTTTGTCATAATCAGGCTTGCGCGCTCACGGGTTGGCAGGATGTTTTCTTTAAGATTTAACCCGTTAATTTCTTTCCACAATGACATAGCAATCTCAATCGCTTCGGCTTCCGACAATTTGGCGTAGTTGTGGAAATAAGAATCAGGATTGGTAAATGCCCCTTCGCGGAACTTCAGGAAACGGTTGATATACCAGGTTTGCAAAAGATCTTCTGGTGCATCGACATAAATCGAGAAATCAACAAAGTCGGAAACAAATACATGATGTGGATCGTGTGGGTAATCCATCCCACTTTGTAAAACATTTAACCCTTCGAGAATTAAAATATCCGGTTGCGAGATCGTTTTATCCCCATCAGGGATCACATCATAAATAAGATGCGAATAAACCGGCGCGGTGATATTAGTCACGCCCGATTTAATATCTGAAACAAACTGCACAAGGCGGTGCATATCATACGATTGCGGAAACCCTTTTTTCTTCATTAAACCGCGATCCTTCAGCACCTGGTTTGGGTGCAAAAAGCCATCGGTCGTGATGAGTTCTACGCGGCGATGCTCTGGCCAGCGGCTCAGCAGTGCCTGCAAGACGCGAGCGGTGGTGCTTTTGCCCACAGCAACGCTACCGGCAATGCTGATGATATAAGGAATACGCTGCCCGTTAGTGCCGAGAAATTGTTCAAGAACGGCCTGACGGCGTAAGTTCGAACTGATGTAGAAATTGAGTAAACGGGAAAGTGGAAGATATATTTCCGCAACTTCTTCCAAAGAAAGGTCTTCATTAATGCCTTTTAATCTCGCGATCTCGCCTTCAGTTAAGGTCATAGGGACAGAATCGCGAAGCGCAGCCCACTGGCTGCGATTAAACTGTAAGTAAGGCGTCATTAACGTTTGCTCTTTTTTACTCATAAGCTTTTATTAGCCTGCCATTATCACTCACTGCGTTGGCTTCCTGCTCGCAGTAAGAGAGAGACTCTAAAGATAATGCTATGGCACGACGTTATTGAAATAAGTGGGATCAATGGGCAGGAGGTTAACACCAGATGACAGGGAATAATATGAAAAATCGCGTCGAGGTGATGCTTTCCGTAGAAAGCATCACGCACTTCACTTTAGCTGGCAATAGAACGAACCATCTGATTTACAGCAAATAAGCGTTTAAAATATATGGCGGCCGGGTGGTAATAGCCGTCCGCAGAGCAGAGAAAATCTGGCACTTCACCGAGACAACGATATCCTTGCGAGCGATAGAACGCTTCTCCGGCAGAACCTGCCAGCACTTCAAGTGATAGCAAACCTCTCTGACGTGCACACGCTGCTTTCTCGAGCTCAGCTATGAGCTTCTTGCCAACACCTGTGCGTCGGGCGCGGCGATGTACCAGCAGAAGTTTGATAGTTCCCCGGTTAAGGGCTTCAGGTTGCATGTTGAGTTGCAGACTGACGCTGCCCGAAACGCCCTGTTCATCCCGCGCGATCCAGATGAGTCGCTCGCCTTTTTCCAGTTCACTGCGTAAGCGATAAAAACTGCTTTCAGCTTCCTGTTGGCTCATTGAACGTTGATACCCCACGGATGCGCCGCTGTGCAATGCATCCAGTAGCAATTGAGCAAGCTCCGGGCAATAGACCGGCAAGGTGGCTGCATTTAACAAGACAATCTTCATGATTACGCCTCCGCTGGGGTGTAATAGCGGAGATGCAATTAGTGATCCATTTCACAATCCCGCGTTAGCACTGAGGAATCGGCGGTAAGCGGTTATGGATTTGCACCACGTTAATGCAATTGCACTGGCAAGGGACAACACAGGTATTGAGCAGAGGGTGGATGTAGAGAGAATAGATAGGAATGAATCAAGAGAAATGGTGGTTTTTTCCACGGTGTTGCATGAAATTACAGCATTTCTTCGGCTTGTCGCGCAAAATGTGAGCGATAGAACGTTTTGTGCAATTTTTTAGTTGCATCAATCCCTCTGTCTCCCTAGAATGCGCGCTACTTGATGCCGACTTAGCTCAGTAGGTAGAGCAACTGACTTGTAATCAGTAGGTCACCAGTTCGATTCCGGTAGTCGGCACCATCAAGTCCGGTGGGGTTCCCGAGCGGCCAAAGGGAGCAGACTGTAAATCTGCCGTCACAGACTTCGAAGGTTCGAATCCTTCCCCCACCACCATTTTCGGTTACGCTAAAACGTAACCTGAGTTGGTGTCAGTAGTGAATCAGCTCTTTGGGAGAGCGTCTTCTCCCGATATACAGAAAGTACTGGGTAGCCGAGTTTCAGGATGCGGGCATCGTATAATGGCTATTACCTCAGCCTTCCAAGCTGATGATGCGGGTTCGATTCCCGCTGCCCGCTCCAAGACGTGCTGATATGGCTCAGTTGGTAGAGCGCACCCTTGGTAAGGGTGAGGTCCCCAGTTCGACTCTGGGTATCAGCACCACTTCACTTCTCCTCCCTGGTTTCTCTTCTGTTATTAGCATTCAACGAGTCGGGCATGTTGCCTGGTTGATGTGGTGATATCACCGATTTATCCGTGTCTTAGAGGGACAATCGATGTCTAAAGAAAAGTTTGAACGTACAAAACCGCACGTTAACGTCGGTACTATCGGCCACGTTGACCATGGTAAAACAACGCTGACTGCTGCAATCACTACCGTTCTGGCAAAAACCTACGGTGGTTCTGCTCGCGCATTCGACCAGATCGATAACGCGCCGGAAGAAAAAGCTCGTGGTATCACCATCAACACATCTCACGTTGAATATGACA
>NZ_FXWP01000021.1 GCF_900184035.1 Kosakonia pseudosacchari | reverse complement strand
ACTTCAGATTCGAATTTGGTGTGCGGCTTGATGGAACCCGGCTTAGCCAGTACCTGACCACGTTCGATTTCTTCACGTTTGATACCACGCAGCAGAACACCTACGTTCTCACCAGCACGGCCTTCGTCCAGCAGTTTGCGGAACATTTCAACGCCGGTACAGGTGGATTTCGCGGTGTCTTTGATACCAACGATTTCAACTTCTTCACCCACTTTGATGATACCGCGCTCTACACGACCGGTAACAACGGTACCACGACCGGAGATGGAGAATACGTCTTCGATCGGCAGCAGGAACGGCTTGTCAATCGCACGCTCTGGTTCCGGAATGTAGGAATCCAGGAAGCCAGCCAGTTCGATGATTTTCGCTTCCCACTCTGCTTCGCCTTCCAGCGCTTTCAGAGCAGAACCACGAACGATCGGCGTGTCGTCGCCCGGGAAATCATACTGAGACAGCAGTTCACGAACTTCCATCTCAACCAGTTCCAGCAGCTCTTCGTCATCAACCATGTCACATTTGTTCAGGAACACGATGATGTACGGAACGCCTACCTGACGACCCAGCAGGATGTGCTCACGGGTCTGCGGCATCGGGCCGTCAGTCGCAGCAACAACCAGGATCGCGCCGTCCATCTGCGCAGCACCGGTGATCATGTTTTTAACATAGTCGGCGTGGCCCGGGCAGTCTACGTGTGCGTAGTGGCGAGTCGGGGTGTCATATTCAACGTGAGATGTGTTGATGGTGATACCACGAGCTTTTTCTTCCGGCGCGTTATCGATCTGGTCGAATGCGCGAGCAGAACCACCGTAGGTTTTTGCCAGAACGGTAGTGATTGCAGC
>NZ_FXWP01000006.1 GCF_900184035.1 Kosakonia pseudosacchari | reverse complement strand
TATACTACGCTTTCCCGCCGTGAAGTCAACTGTTTATTTTCAGATTTCTTCACCTGACAGGCCGGTGTATTTGCCGTTGTGCCGTGTCAGTGGTGGCGCATTATAGGGCGTTAATTCCCGCTGACAAGCATAAATTTAAAAAAAGTTTTCGTTCGCTTAATTTTCAGTCGCAACGGCCGCTAATCGGCCGATTTGCACTTTAATTGAGCGATTTCGCGGGCAAAATTCGCCACATGCTGCCAGTCGGTATAAACAACTTCCTTGGTGGGATCCGTTTCGCCACCGGTCATCTTCATAATCAGTTGAATCATCAAGCGGTCATACCAACGATAATGGGGATAACGCAGCGCACCGGCAAATACCGCGCATTGATCTGGCTGCCACGGCGAAGAGAGTAAAAATTTGCGCGTATAGCTATTAGTTTGCGGAGAACTTTTCTCAGGCTTACGCGCAACAAGGTTAACGGAGTAGAACGCGCTCGGTAGCGCATTCAACTGCTGCAGATGCTTTTTCACGAAGCTCGCCAGCGCCGGGTGGAAATGGCCGTAACGGATAGACGCGCCAATGACCACGCGCTCATAGTTATCCCATTCAATCTCTGGCGTACGGTTCAGGTTCACCACATCCGCATAAATACCGAGCTCTTTCAGCTCGGACGCCAGATAAGAGGCGATTTCCCTTGTTTGCCCATCCCGGGTCGAAAATAGAATCAATGTTTTCACGTCACACTCCCTTATTCGCGCCAGAAAGTTGGGGTAAACAGTACCAACAATGTGAAGACTTCAAGGCGACCAAACAGCATATTCGCGATGAGGATCCACTTCGCCACCGGGTTCATACTCGCGAAGTTATCAGCAACGACGCCCAACCCCGGCCCCAGGTTATTCAGCGTGGCGACAACAGAAGCAAAAGCAGAAAAGTCATCTACGCCCGTGGCGATAATCGCCAGCATGCTGACAATAAACACCAGCGCATAGGCAGAGAAAAACCCCCATACCGCTTCAAGAATACGTTCCGGCAATGCGCGATTCCCAAGCTTGATGCTGTAAACCGCATTCGGGTGCACCAGACGTTTCAGCTCACGGTTACCCTGTTTGAACAGCAGCAATATGCGGATCACTTTCAAACCACCACCGGTAGAACCCGCACAGCCACCAATAAACGCCGAACACAATAGCAGCACCGGCAAGAACAGCGGCCAACGCGCAATACTGTCGGTAGTAAACCCGGCAGTGGTTGCCATCGATACCACCTGGAAGAAGGCCTGGTTCACCGTCGTCACCGCAGAGCTGTAAACGTCGTGGAACCACAGCACCACGGTGCAGATCACCACCAGCGTCAGTTGCACGCCAATAAACATTCTGAATTCAGGATCGCGCCAGTAAACTTTCAGGCTGCGCCCACTCAGTAAAGAGAAGTGCAGGCCGTAGTTACAGCCGGATATCAGTAAGAAAATAGCAATGATGGTGTTGATAGTTGGGCTATTGAAGTAACCCACGCTGGCATCATGTGTCGAGAAGCCGCCAATGGCGATGGTCGCGAAGCTATGCCCGATGGCGTCAAACGCGGGCATCCCGGCAAACCACAGCGCCAGCGCGCAAGCCACGGTCAGCAATACATAGATAAGCCACAGCGTTTTCGCCGTTTCGGCAATACGCGGACGCATTTTGTTATCTTTCAGCGGCCCGGGCATCTCCGCGCGGTAGAGCTGCATCCCCCCCACGCCCAGAATCGGCAGTATCGCGACCGCCAGGACAATGATCCCCATCCCGCCGAACCATTGCAGCATCTGACGGTAGAAAAGAATGGCATGCGGCAACGAGTCCAGCCCCACCAGCGTGGTCGCCCCCGTGGTCGTCAGGCCAGAGAAGGATTCAAAAAAGGCGTCGGTCACCGTCAGGTTCGGGCTTTCCGAGAAAATAAACGGCAGCGCACCCACACTTCCCAGCACGGTCCAGAACAGCACGACGATCAAAAATCCTTCGCGGGATTTCAGTTCCTTTTTCTCCCGACGGTTTGGCCACCACAGGATGGAGCCAATCACCAGCGCAGCGAAAAAGGTCTGGGTAAATGCACGACCCGCACCATCGCGGTAAATAAGGGCTACCAGTCCGGGTAAGATCATCGTTCCGGAAAAGAGGATAACCAGCAGTCCAACGATTCGGGTTATGGCGCGAAATTGCATCTCTGCCGCTTCCTTAGGTGTTCAGAAAATCAGGTGGGGGATTATTCTTCAGTTTTTAACAATTGCAATGCGCCACGACTAAAATCAGCAAGCCTTGCTGAAAATGCGTCCAGTCTGCTGTGAGGAAGCGCCACTCGCAGATGTACGGAAGCCTGATACTCGCTTGCGACAATTTTCCCCTCAAATTGCCCAAGCAGCGTTTCAACTCCGGCGAGCTGTGCGTAATCGCACCACAAAGTATATTCGGTTAATGGCATTTTGCGGACGGTGGTTAACAGGCTTAACGCCTGCTGCACACCGCCACCGTAAGCTTTCACCAGTCCACCGGTTCCCAGCAGCACGCCGCCATAATAACGGACCACCACGGCGGTAATTTCGCCGATACCGCTGCCCATTAACTGCGAGAGTATCGGTTTACCCGCCGTGCCCGCCGGTTCGCCATCATCAGAAAAGCCTAGCTGCTGCGAATCATCCGGCGCACCTGCGACCCACGCTACACAGTGGTGACGCGCGTCCGGATGTTCCGCCCGAACGGCGTCGACAAACGCTTTTGCCGCATCGACACCGTCTGTATGCGCCAGCAGCGTAATAAAGCGGCTCTTTTTGATCTCCTCGCTAAAGGTGACCGGTGCCGCCGGGATCAGCCAGCTCTCCATTACGCCAGCTTCTGGTCCCGCGTCATGTTTTCAATGCCGTTTTCGTGGATAACCACGTTATCTTCAATACGAATGCCGCCAAACGGTTTCAGCGCATCAATTTTTTGCCAGTTAAAGTGCTTACTGAGCGGGCCATCGCGCCACGGCGCTAACAGCGACTCAATAAAGTAGATACCCGGCTCGATGGTCAGCACCATGCGCGGTTCCATCACACGCGTGCAACGCAAATAGGGGTATTTTGATGGCGCAGCCAGATGCGTACCGCTGTCATCTTGCATAAAACCGGCGACGTCATGCACTTGCAAGCCCAGCGGGTGACCAATACCGTGCGGCATAAACGGCCCGGTAATGTCCTCCTCAACCATAGCTTCTTCACTGATATCGGTGATGATTTGGTGGCGACGTAATAGCTTCGCGATACGCTGATGGAACTGCACATGGTACTCCACGTAATTGACACCCGCTTTCATGGTGGCAATCAGCGCCAGTTGCTCATCATTAACGTCTTTCACCAGTTGCGCGTAATCGGTATCGCTGTTCGCCGCCCAAGTACGCGTCAGATCAGCGGCATAGCCGTTGTACTCCGCACCAGCATCCAGCAAGAAACTGCGCATTTCCGCCGGCGCACGGTGATCAAGCTTCGTGTAATGCAGCACAGCGGCGTGTTCGTTCAGCGCCACAATGTTGCCATAAGGTACGTCTGTATCGCGATGGCCAGTGGCAGTCAGATAGGCGAGGTTGATGTCGAACTCGCTCATGCCTGACTGGAAGGCTTCATGCGCTGCGCGATGACCAATCACCGCCGTCTTCTGCGCTTCACGCATACACGCCAGTTCATAATCGGTTTTATACGCGCGGTAATAATGCAGATAATCGATCACCCCTTTCGGGTTGATATTGTTTGCCGCGATATCAAGGCTCAACGCACGTTCCGCAACAGGTCCAATATAAGCGATGTTGCCGCGCGCGGCTGGCAGTTGGCTGCCAATGCCGTCCGCTTTCGGCAATGCAATAACGTCAATTTCTTCGGTCCAGAAACTGGTCGGCAACGGTTCCACGTTATGCCAGTAGTCAACCGGCAAGTAAAACCACAACTTCGGTTTATTCACGCCATCCACCAGCAGCCAGCAGTTCGGCACCTGTGTTACCGGTACCCAGGCCTTAAATTGCGGGTTCACTTTAAACGGATAAGGATGGTCATCAAGAAAGACGTTAAACAACTCGCCGGAGTGAATAAGTAACGCGTCGAGTTTAAACCGCGCCAGCACATCACGCGTGCGTTCCTGCAAAGTAACAATATGATTTTTATAAAGTTCAGCCAGTGAGTCCATCGTTTTTCCTTCTGTTTCTTGTGACCTCAAGTTTTCGCATCTTAGCACACCTGCCCGCAACTGAGTGATTTCCGCCGAGCGTGATCGGCGCTGCATTTTTTTAATGAGTTATTTGCATTTTATTAACATAAAAACCACACTCCGCTTCATCTGGTACGACCAGATCACCGCTGGATTCAGGAGACTGACATGCTCTACAAAGGCAATAACCTGTACCTCGACTGGCTGGAAGACGGCATCGCAGAACTGGTGTTCGATGCGCCTGGCTCAGTTAACAAGCTTGATACCGCCACGGTCGCCAGCCTTGGCGAAGCGCTGGGCGCGCTGGAAAAGCAACCAGATTTAAAAGGGCTGCTGCTGCGTTCAGAAAAAGCGGCCTTTATTGTTGGCGCCGATATCACCGAATTCCTCTCCCTGTTCCTGGTGCCAGAAGAACAGTTGAGCCAATGGCTGCACTTTGCTAACAGCGTCTTTAATCGTCTGGAAGATCTGCCCGTTCCGACGATCTCCGCCGTGAATGGCTATGCCCTCGGCGGTGGCTGCGAATGTGTACTGGCGACAGACTACCGCTTAGCCACACCGGATCTGCGCATTGGCCTGCCGGAAACCAAACTCGGCATCATGCCGGGCTTTGGCGGCTCGGTGCGTATGCCACGTTTGCTGGGTGCCGATAGCGCACTGGAGATCATTGCCGCCGGGAAAGATGTCGGCGCGGAACAAGCGCTGAAAATCGGCCTGGTTGATGGCATCGTCAAACCGGAGAAACTGCGCGACGGCGCGGTGGCGATCCTGCGTCAGGCGATTAATGGCGATCTCGACTGGAAAGCCAAACGCCAGCCGAAGCTGGAGCCATTGAAGCTGAGTAAAATTGAAGCCGCCATGAGCTTTACCATCGCCAAAGGCATGGTGATGCAAACGGCCGGAAAACACTATCCGGCACCGATCACGGCGGTAAAAACCATTGAAGCCGCCGCCCGATTTGGCCGCGAGGAAGCGCTGAAGCTGGAAAACCAGAGCTTTGTTCCGCTCGCGCATACCAATGAAGCCCGCGCGCTGGTCGGGATTTTCCTGAATGACCAGTATGTGAAAGGCAAAGCGAAGAAACTCACCAAAGAGACTGAAACGCCAAAACATGCCGCTGTGCTGGGCGCGGGCATTATGGGCGGCGGTATCGCTTACCAGTCGGCCTGGAAAGGCGTGCCGGTATTAATGAAAGATATCAATGAGAAATCTCTCGCGCTTGGCATTAATGAAGCGGGCAAGTTACTGAATAAGCAGCTTGAACGCGGCAAGATTGATGGTCTGAAGCTGGCGAACGTGATTGCCACTATTCAGCCGACGCTGGAATACGCTGGTTTTGAGCGTGTCGATGTGGTGGTGGAAGCGGTCGTTGAAAACCCGAAAGTGAAAAAAGCGGTACTGGCAGAAACAGAAGACAAGGTTCGCGCCGATACCGTGTTGGCCTCTAACACCTCGACGATTCCTATCAGCGAACTGGCAAGCGTGCTGAAGCGTCCGGAGAATTTCTGCGGTATGCACTTCTTTAACCCGGTACACCGGATGCCGCTGGTTGAAGTGATCCGTGGCGAGAAAACCTCCGATGAGACCATCGCGAAAGTGGTGGCCTGGGCGAGCAAAATGGGCAAAACGCCGATTGTGGTCAATGACTGCCCCGGCTTCTTTGTAAACCGCGTGCTGTTCCCCTATTTCGCCGGTTTTAGCCAGTTACTGCGCGACGGCGCGGATTTCCGCAAAGTCGACAAAGTGATGGAAAAACAGTTTGGCTGGCCGATGGGCCCGGCTTATCTGCTCGATGTCGTCGGCATTGACACCGCGCATCATGCGCAGGCCGTGATGGCGGCTGGATTCCCGCAGCGGATGCAGAAAGATTATCGCGATGCGATTGACGCCCTGTTTGATGCAAATCGCTTTGGGCAGAAAAACGGCCTCGGTTTCTGGCGCTATAAAGAAGACAGCAAAGGCAAACCGAAGAAAGAAGAAGACAGCGCCGTGGACGCCATGCTGGCGGAAGTCAGCAAAGGCAAACAGGATTTCAGCGACGATGAAATTATCGCCCGTATGATGATCCCGATGGTCAACGAAGTGGTGCGTTGCCTTGAAGAAGGCATCATCGCCAGCCCTGCGGAAGCGGATATGGCGCTGGTTTACGGCCTGGGCTTCCCTCCGTTCCACGGCGGCGCGTTCCGCTGGCTGGATACACTCGGCAGCGCGAAATACCTCGATATGGCGCAGCATTATCAACATCTTGGCCCGCTGTATGAAGTCCCGGCCGGGCTGCGTGAAAAAGCGCGCCACAACGAACCTTACTATCCTGCGGTTGAACCTGCGCGCCCGGTGGGCGATTTGAAAACGGCTTAAGGAGTCACAATGGAACACGTTGTCATTGTCGATGCGATTCGCACCCCGATGGGCCGTTCAAAAGGCGGCGCATTTCGCAATGTTCGGGCAGAAGATCTTTCCGCTCACCTGATGCGCAGCCTGCTGGCGCGTAACCCGGCGCTGGACGCAAACGCTATCGACGACATTTACTGGGGCTGTGTGCAGCAGACGCTGGAGCAGGGTTTTAACATTGCCCGTAACGCCGCGCTGCTGGCTGAGATCCCACATTCTGTACCCGCCGTAACGGTTAACCGTCTGTGCGGCTCCTCAATGCAGGCGTTGCACGACGCGGCACGCATGATCATGACCGGCGATGCGCAGGTCTGTATGGTCGGCGGCGTAGAACATATGGGTCATGTACCGATGAGCCACGGCGTGGATTTCCATCCGGGTATGAGCCGTAACGTCGCAAAAGCGGCGGGAATGATGGGGCTGACCGCTGAAATGTTATCGCGCATGCACGGCATCAGCCGTGAAATGCAGGATGCCTTCGCCGCTCGCTCCCATGCTCGCGCCTGGGCCGCGACGCAATCCGGTGCCTTCAAAGCCGAGATCATCCCTACCGGCGGTCATGATGCGGACGGCGTACTGAAACAGTTTACCTATGACGAAGTGATCCGCCCGGAAACCACGGTTGAAGCGCTATCAACGCTGCGCCCGGCCTTTGATCCGGTCAGCGGCACCGTTACCGCTGGCACCTCTTCGGCGCTGTCAGACGGCGCATCGGCAATGCTGGTGATGAGCGAAAGCCGCGCCCGTGAGCTGGGTCTGAAGCCGCGCGCGCGTATTCGTTCGATGGCGGTTGTTGGCTGCGATCCGTCGATCATGGGCTATGGCCCGGTTCCGGCTTCTCAACTGGCGCTGAAAAAAGCCGGATTGACCGCCAGTGATATCGATCTGTTTGAGATGAATGAAGCCTTTGCCGCCCAGATCCTGCCGTGTATTAAAGATCTGGGCCTTATGGAGCAGATCGATGAGAAGATCAACCTCAACGGCGGCGCGATTGCGCTTGGTCACCCGCTGGGCTGCTCCGGAACACGTATCAGTACCACGCTGCTGAACCTGATGGAACGCAAAGACGCACAATTTGGTCTGGCGACCATGTGCATCGGGTTAGGTCAGGGGATCGCCACGGTGTTTGAACGCGTTTAGCGCTTCAGGCAGGAAAAGTGCTATCTCAATACCATGAACGCCAGAGCAAGGCGGCAACAGAGCGGATCCCTGGCGCGCAGCCGGGGTGAGCAAAAGCAGCCAGCAGTGCTGATGGCGATTAGGGCAAAGAGAAAAGGTCTGTCAAGCCATTGGTGCCAGAGCAAGGCGGCGAATGAGTGAATACCCCGCAGCATAGTGGTATGTAACCGGGGTGAGCGAAAGTAGCCAACACCGCGATGGCGTCAAGGTAAAGAGAAGGTTTAGTTGCCGTTCTTCCCGCCTGTCAGGGGCGGGTTTTTTATTTCTGTTATTTGGCAGGCAGCCACGGCAGAGAGAGCGATAGCAAAGCCGCTGGTGACCGTTCAAGGCGGCAATAAATCAATCCCCGGCAGCATAGCGAACTATGTGACCGGGGAGAATGAAGCCAACCAACGCGGCCAGAGTGACAAAAACGAAGACAGGCTTAGATAAACGCAAATGCATCGCCAAACAGGCGATCTTCACGCGCACCGCGCTCATTACAGAACAGATCGCGGGCGATTTTCGCCATCTCGAAACGGCCTGCAATATAAATGTCGTGCTCGGCCAGCGAACCGAAATCCTGCAACACCGCAGCCAGCACGGTGCCTGAGCGGCCGCGCCAGTCCGCTTCCGGCTGCTCAACGACGGGTACCACACGCAGATTCGGATGATCCACCGACAACGCTTCCAGCTCGCTTAAATCGTAGAGATGCTTCTCTTCGCGACCACCCCAGTAAATCGTGATTTCACGATTCGGATTTTGCGCCAGAGAGGTCAGCAAAATAGAGCGGACATAGGAGAAGCCGGTACCACCAGCAATCAGCACCATCGGACGCTCTTCATCGTCACGCAGCCAGGCATCGCCGTGCGGAATATCGATAACGATTTCCCGGTCTTTCAGAATGCGATCCATCACCGCCATGGCGTAGAGATTCAGCTCAGACGCGCCAATATGCAGTTCGATAAAATCATGCTGATCCGGCGTCGAGGCCATAGAGAACGGGCGCTTGTCTCGCTCATCCATCACCACCATCAGATACTGGCCCGCGCGGAATGAAAAAGCCGCCTCCGGCACTAAACGGACACGATATACGGTATCAGTGATGGCCTCTACCGAGGTCACTTTACAGCTTAAGGTTGTCATGCGCTCTCTCTGTCGGGTCTATTTTCGTCGTTCAGTATGGCCAGTTCATCCCAGATGGCGTCGATTCTTGCCGTCACTTCCGGGTCTTTCTTGATGGGGCGGCCCCATTCACGCTGGGTCTCACCCGGCCATTTATTGGTGGCATCCAGTCCCATTTTGGAGCCCAGTCCGGAAACCGGCGAGGCAAAATCCAGATAATCAATCGGCGTGTTTTCCACCAGAACCGTATCCCTCGCAGGATCCATTCGGGTGGTAATCGCCCAAATAACGTCATTCCAGTCGCGGGCATTCACATCGTCATCGCACACGATCACAAATTTGGTGTACATAAACTGACGCAGGAAAGACCAGACGCCCATCATTACGCGCTTGGCGTGACCGGGATACTGTTTCTTCATGGTGACTACC
Organism: Kosakonia pseudosacchari; assembly: GCF_900184035.1. Lineage (GTDB taxonomy): Bacteria > Pseudomonadota > Gammaproteobacteria > Enterobacterales > Enterobacteriaceae > Kosakonia > Kosakonia pseudosacchari. The sequence continues at coordinate 71,614 of NZ_FXWP01000006.1, read as the reverse complement.
GCCAGGCGATAAGAGCACCCTTCCGGCGGCAGGTAAAAATCAACGATTTCCGGGAACTGCTTTTGCAGGATCGGCACGAACACTTCGTTTAGCGCCACGCCCAGCACTGCCGGCTCATCTGGCGGACGGCCAGTATAGGTAGAGTGGTAAATCGCATCTTCGCGCTGCGTAATATGAGTAACCGTAAACACCGGGAAATTATCAACTTCATTGTAATAACCGGTGTGATCGCCATACGGCCCTTCCGGCGCCATCTCACCGGGCTCAATATAGCCTTCCAGCACGATTTCTGCACTGGCCGGAACTTCCAGATCGCTTGATACGCACTTCACCACTTCGGTTTTTGTACCGCGCAATAACCCGGCGAAGGCATATTCTGAAAGCGTATCCGGCACTGGCGTTACCGCGCCGAGAATGGTTGCCGGATCGGCACCCAGCGCCACAGCAACCGGGAAACGCTCGCCAGGATGCGCCGCCTGCCACTCCTGAAAATCGAGCGCGCCGCCGCGATGGGAGAGCCAGCGCATGATTAATTTGTTTTTACCGATCAGCTGTTGGCGATAAATACCCAGGTTCTGCCGCTCTTTATGCGGGCCACGCGTCACCGTCAGCCCCCAGGTGATCAGCGGCGCGGCGTCTTCCGGCCAGCACTGCATAATCGGGATGTTGCGCAGATCGACGTCATCACCCTGCATCACTTTTTGCTGGCAAGGGGCTGCGCGCAGGCGTTTTGTCGGCATGTTCAGCACTTGCTTAAATTGCGGCAGTTTATCGAACAGATCGCGGAAACCTTTTGGCGGCTCCGGCTCTTTGAGAAACGCCAGCAATTTGCCCACGTCCCGCAACGCGCTGACATCTTCTTGCCCCATGCCCAGCGCCACGCGGCGCGGCGTGCCAAATAAGTTGCACAACACCGGCATGGTGTAACCTTTGGGATTTTCAAATAACAACGCCGGGCCACCCGCACGCAACGTGCGATCGGCTATTTCCGTCATTTCCAGATAGGGGTCAACCGGAAGAGTGATGCGTTTCAGCTCGCCCTGCTGCTCAAGTAGCGTAAGGAAGTCGCGTAGGTCGTTGTATTTCATGCGGTCTATTATCGCCTCCAGGTAAGGGGCTTATTATACGGTGTTCGTCCGGCGGTTGCTGTATTTTTGTTAAATCTGCGTGAATTACAACGACATCTTTAGGCGCAGGTTATAATCAACTTAGCCATCATGCTGCGGTTTTGATATTCTTGCGCCCGAACTTACGGAAAAGAGTCATTATGCGATCCTGGTATCTACTTTACTGCAAACGTGGCCAGCTCCAGCGCGCCCAGGAACACTTAGAACGCCAGGCGGTCAGCTGTCTGACGCCTATGATTGCGCTGGAAAAAATAGTGCGCGGCAAACGCACAACAGTGAACGAACCTCTTTTCCCGAACTATTTGTTTGTGGAGTTTGATCCTGAGGTGATTCATACCACCACGATCAACGCCACGCGCGGCGTCAGCCATTTCGTCCGCTTTGGCATGCACCCGGCAACCGTTCCGCAATCCGTCATTCAGCAACTTTCGCTTTATCAGCCAGAAGGGATTACCGACCCTGACACGCCTTATCCAGGCGATGATGTGGTGATCACCGAGGGCGCACTTGAAGGGTTGCAGGCAATCTTTAAAGAGCCGGACGGCGAAGCGCGCTCTATGCTCTTACTCCACCTGCTTAACAAGCAGGTACTGCAAAGCGTCAAGAACACCGATTTTCGCAAGGCGTGAGCGGCGCGTTAAAAATCCACGCCGAATAACCGCCGCACGTTCTGATCCGTTACCGAACCCAGCCACTGTGCATCTTCACCACGAAGCTCAGCTACGGCGGCAAGAATATGCCCTAACAGGGCCGGTTCATTACGCCGCGACGCAGGCTTTGGTTTGATATCGCGCGGCAGTAAGTACGGCGCATCGGTTTCAATCAATAGCCGCTCGGCGGGGATCAGTGGAACCACCTCACGTAACTCCAGCCCGCGACGTTCATCGCATACCCAGCCAGTAATGCCTAAGTAGATACCGCGATCGAGACAATCTCGCGCTTCCTGCGCTGAACCGGTGAAACAGTGCAGCACCGCGCCGGGCAACTTATCCAGCCACGGATCCAGCAGCGTCAGAAAGCGCTCATGCGCATCGCGGCAATGCAAAAACACCGGCATGTTGAGCTCGGCGGCCAGCGCCAATTGCGCGTCGAAAGCGTACTCCTGCTCCTGCGGCGTCGAAAAATTGCGGTTGAAATCCAGCCCGCATTCACCCACGGCAACGACTTCCGCTGTAGCAGCCAGCGTGCGGATCGCTTCTGCGGTTTCATCGGCCCAGCAACTGCTGTCATGCGGATGCACGCCGGCAGTGGACCAGCAATGACGATAGCGTTGAGCGAGTTGCTGTGCCTGCTGGCTTTCATGCAGATTGGTTCCGGTAATGAGCATACCTGTCACGCCCGCCGCTTGCGCACGCGCCACGGTGTCATCCCGGTCTTTAGCAAACTGGCTGCTGGTTAAATTCACACCGATATCAAACATACTTTATTCCATACAACAACCGCCCTGACGGGCGGCTGGTAGTTACTCTTCGCTGGTTTCGGTTTCGTTCTCTTCGTCCGGAATACGGCGCTTGCCGACGTAGAAGCGAGCAAAAAAGACGCCGACTTCGAACAGGCAATACATCGGTATTGCCAGTAAGGTCTGCGAGAAGACATCCGGTGGCGTTAGCAACATACCGACAACGAATGCGCCAACCAAAACGTACGGGCGTTTTTGCCGTAGATCGGCTGGTGTGGTCACCCCCATCCAGCACAGCAGTACAATGGCAACCGGCACTTCAAACGAAACGCCAAAAGCCATAAAAAGCGCCATCACGAAGCTAAGGTAACTGGCGATATCGGTGGAAACCTGCACGCCTTCCGGCGCCGTGTGTGTCAGAAAACCGAAGGCCAGCGGGAACACCACGAAATAGGCAAACGCCATGCCGATGTAAAACAGCAGCGAACTGGAAATCAGCAGCGGCACCACCAGACGACGTTCATGCTTGTATAACGCCGGCGCGACAAACGCCCAGACCTGATACAAAATGACCGGCGCAGAAAGGATCAGCGACACCATGAAGGTTAGCTTGATCGGCGTAAAAAAGGGTGAGGCCACGTCGGTGGCGATCATCGTCGCGCCCAATGGCATCTGCTTGATGAGCGGTGCGGAAACCAGTTGATAGATATCATTCGCGAAGTAAACCAGCGCGAGGAAAATCACGATAACGGCGATAATGCAGTTAAGCAGACGCTTACGCAGCTCAATAAGGTGTGCGATCAGCGGTTGGGTATCGTCTACAGCCATGTTCAGGATTTATCACTTGAAGAAGGTGTGGAGTCGGAAACCGGCGAGGCCGCTGGCACCGTAGACGTCACCTGCGGCGCTTTTTTCGTTTCTGCAGCGTCAGGGACTTGCTGCGGCGAACTGGCCTGGTTTTCAGCGGCGGCAGGCGTAACGCCTTCATGCTGCGCTTCGTTATCTTTTACCACCGGGTTATGGATGGTATGTGCTTCATCGCTGGCTTTTTCGGCATCGTTAGCGCTGTAGGAGCGCTTCATCGATTCCGCCGCCTGGCGCAGCTCATCCATCGACTGCTTTAACTCTGGCGTCAGGTTTTCCAGGCTCGCTTTTTCCACCTTTTTCAGGCTGTCCTGGAACTCTTGCAGCTTCAGTTCCTGCGTCAGTTCATTCTGCACTGTCGTGGCCAGCGAGCGCAGCGCGCGGACCCAGCCCGCCACAGTGCGCACAGCCACGGGTAGCCGTTGCGGCCCTAATACCACGAGGCCAATGATGAAAACGAGTAATAGTTCGCCAAAACCTATATCGAACACGAATTACACCTGCTCTTTGTCGTGACGTTTTTCGTCTTTTTTAACGTCGTCGGATGTCTTATTGTCGGAAAGAGACTTTGCCGTAAAATCCGCATCTTGCGCCGATTTATCCTGCTTTTCCTCTTTATCGTCATCGCTCATGGCTTTTTTGAAGCCTTTAATGGATGCACCAAGGTCTGAACCAATCGAGCCGAGCTTTTTAGTGCCAAACAGCAGCACAACGATGACCGCAATAATCAACAACTGCCAAATGCTGATACCACCCATACATAGTCCTCTGTAACAGATGATGTTAAAAACAGGCCCCAGTATACACTTTATCCATTAAGCTGCCTCTTTGTTGGCAGCTTCTGTGCACCAGGCCCACCCGGGCGGCGTTTCGCTTAACGTGTTTTATACCAACCCACACACCAGGTCAGAACGCCACCGACCATTAGCCACCCCGGCGTTAAACCCCACTCTGGGCGGTTAATCAGTAACAGCGTACCGCTCAATAACAGTGTCGCGCCAATACCAAACAGATAGCGTGATTGCCCCTGCCGCACATGGTTTGCCTGTAATTCACTGGCAATCTTATCCACGCTTTGCTGCAAATGCTTGCCTTGCTGCAATCCGTTGTAGATCAGTTCAGGAATTTCCGGCATTTTTTCGATCCAGAAGGGGCCTTTCTCTTTCAGCGCTCTGACCAGCGCCGGAATACCCACCTGATCTTTGATCCACGTTTCCAGGAAAGGTTTCGCGGTTTTCCATAAATCCAGTTGCGGATAGAGCTGACGGCCGACACCTTCGATATAGAGCAATGTTTTCTGCAACAGGACCAGTTGCGGCTGCACTTCCATATTAAAGCGACGTGCCGTATTGAAGAGGTTGAGCAGCACATGCCCAAAGGAGATTTCCGCCAGCGGCTTTTCAAAGATCGGCTCACAGACGGTGCGAATAGCAAACTCGAACTCTTCAACATTGGTATCCGGCGGAACCCAGCCTGAATCCACATGCAGCTCCGCCACTTTGCGATAGTCGCGGTTAAAGAAGGCGATAAAGTTTTCCGCCAGATAACGCTTATCTTCTTTGTTCAGCGAACCGACAATACCGCAGTCAATACCGATATATTGCGGATCTTCCGGGTGATCGTAGCTGACGAAAATATTGCCAGGGTGCATGTCTGCATGGAAAAAGCTGTCGCGGAATACCTGGGTGAAAAAGACCTGCACACCACGTTCGGCCAGCAGTTTCAAATTGGTGCCGTTCTTCTCCAGCGCAGCAACATCGGAAACCGGAATGCCATAAATACGTTCCATCACCAGCATGTTTTGGCTGCAATAATCTGAATAGATTTCCGGCACATACAGCATTGGGCTGTTTTCGAAGTTGCGGCGTAACTGGATCGCGTTAGCGGCTTCACGCAGCAGATCCAGTTCATCAATCAGCGTCTTCTCATATTCGCGCACCACTTCACGCGGGCGCAGGCGGCGACCATCCGGCAACAGGCGAGGAACCCAGCCCGCCAGGCGGTAGATCAGTTTCAGATCCGCTTTGATCACCGGCAGGATGTCCGGGCGGATGACCTTAATCACCACTTCTTTGCCACTCTCTTTCAACCGCGCTGTATGCACCTGCGCAATGGACGCAGAGGCCAGCGGTTCAATGGCAAAGTCATCAAACCAGGTTTCCACCGGCAGATCACCCATCGCTTTTTCAATCTGCTTTTTGGCGAGATGACCATCAAAAGGCGCAACGCGGTCCTGCAACATCGCCAGCTGATCGGCAATCAGCGGCGGGAATAAATCACGGCGAGTAGACAACATTTGCCCGAATTTAATCCATACCGGCCCCAGTTCCTGCAAGGCAAGACGCAGGCGTTCCCCAAGCATTTTTTCTTTGTGCCGGTTTGGCATCCAGAAGAGCGTCCGCCGCCATAACCGCAGCGGCAAGGTGATACGCATTTTGGGAATGAGCTCATCAAGCCCGTAACTTAAAAAGGTTTGGATGATGAAATAGAGGCGCCGTAATTCTCCAGGCGTCATTTGCCCTCCAGTTTATCCAGGCGTTTGGCTAAGGCATCCGCAGCCCTTTCCACAGCAGCCGTTTCTTCAGCAAACCAGGCAACTTCCAGTGCGCCCGGCGCAAGGCGCCACTCTTCCGTTAGCACTTCAGCGACATAGCGTTGCTGGCGTTGAAAACCGTGTTGCAGAAAGCGAGCACCGCCGCGCAGGAATTTACTGATCCCCTCAGCGGCAATATCGCCAGTCCATGGCGCGAGGATCTCGGCAGGATCGAATTCCGCTAAATCCATCAGCGAAACCAGGTTTTGCACCACCTGAATATCGCCCTGCACTTCCAGCTCGCCGCTGCGAATAAGCGCAGTCAGCTGCTGGCGGTCGCGCAGCTTAGGCAGCACCCGCAGTTGCGTAATCACGGAACAGTCAGCTTCCCCTTCCCACTCGCCTAATACATCAATCTGGCGCTCACTGAACACCAGTACAAAGGGGGAAGAGAACTCTTGCAGCACTACGCGCAACACCTTGCCATGCAAACGCTGGCGCGCGGGTTTCAGCGCGCCTTCACGGTATAAAAACGTATTCAATACACGTTCAATTCCGGCGGCAACCATCGGCTTAAAAGGCATACGCACTCCTGTCAGAATTTGTAGCCACGGTGCAGAGCAACGATACCGGCCGTCATGTTGTAGTAATCGACGTTTTCGAAACCGGCGTCCTGCATCATCGCTTTCAGGGTCTCCTGATCGGGATGCATACGGATAGATTCAGCAAGATAGCGATAGCTTTCCGCATCGTTTGCTACCAGTTGACCAATACGCGGCAGAACGTGGAAAGAGTAAGCGTCATAAGCTTTACTCAGCGGTTCAATAATGGGCTTGGAAAATTCGAGTACCAGCAGGCGGCCGCCCGGTTTCAAAACGCGGAACATGGATCGCAGCGCTTTCTCTTTTTCCGTCACATTACGCAAACCAAACGAGATGGTGATGCAGTCGAAAGTATTGTCCGGGAACGGCAAGGCTTCAGCATTTGCCTGCACATATTCTACGTTACCGATCACGCCGAGGTTGCGCAGTTTTTCGCGCCCCATTTTCAGCATCGAATCATTAATATCTGCCAGTACAACCTGGCCGGTTTCGCCCACCAGGCGGGAGAACTTCGCCGTCAGATCGCCCGTACCACCGGCCAGATCGAGAACTTTCTGCCCACGACGCACGCCGCTGCAATCAATGGTAAAGCGCTTCCATAAACGGTGAATGCCCATCGACATCAGATCGTTCATCACGTCATATTTTGACGCGACCGAATGGAAGACATGCGCCACCATGTCGGCTTTGTTTTCTTTGGCGACGGTCTGAAAACCAAAGTGTGTTGTCTCTTTTGAATCTTCCGCCATCTTAGTGCCTGCTATTCAAGAAATTGTTTGTGAAGTGTATCAGATTGGAGACGATTGCCCTACGATTCAACCACCCGAAGAAGCCTTCGAGTCAGGCTCATCGCCCGCGGCCATGCTATCTAATGCATTGTCTTCAAAGCAATCGAGGGAATCGTTTTGCCCGGAACGCAAACGAAACTCTTCGTCCTGATCCTGTGCTTGCGCCGCCAATTCCGGATTAATCTCGCGTTTGATTTCAACACCGAGCCCGCGAAATGCCTCTGCCTGGGCCAGCAAATTGCCGCGCCCGGAACTCAGTTTTTTCATCGCCTGACGGTAATTGTCCTGCGCTTTATCCAGGCTCTGACCAATGGATGACATGTCGTCAACGAACAGGCGCATTTTGTCATACAGGCGGCTCGCCCGCTCCGCGATCTGCTGCGCATTGCGGCTTTGATGTTCATAACGCCACAGGTTGGCAATGGTGCGTAGCGCCACCAGCAGCGTGGTAGGGCTGACCAGCATAATGTTATTTTTCAGCGCTTCGGTGATCAGTTCAGGCTGTCTTTCCAGCGCAATCAAAAAGGCCGGCTCCACCGGAATAAACATCAAGACATAATCCAGGCTGCGCAGCCCCGGCAGTTGCTGATAATCCTTACGACCAAGCAGGCGAATATGGTTTCGTACCGAGGCGATATGTTCTTGTAACGCGCCTTCGCGCGTAAAGTCGTCGTCGGCATTGAAGTAACGTTCGTAGGCGACCAGCGTCATTTTGGCGTCGATCACCACATCTTTGCCCTGCGGCAGACGCACGATCACATCCGGCTGCATCCGCGCGCGATGGTCATTTTCAATACTGACCTGGGTTTCGTATTCATAGCCTTCACGCAGACCAGAGGCTTCCAGTACGCGGGTCAGCACCACTTCGCCCCAATTACCCTGGGTTTTGTTATCGCCTTTCAGCGCACGCGTCAGGTTTATCGCTTCCTGCGCCATCTGGGCATTGAGCTGTTGCAGGTTGCGGATCTCATGCGCCAGCGTATGCCGTTCACGCGCTTCCTGACCAAAGCTCTCCTGCACCTGGCGGCGAAAACCATCAAGCTGTTCGCGCAGCGGCGTTAACAGCCCGTTCAGACTTTGCCGGTTTTGCTCATCGACGCGGCGATTGCTCTGCTCAAAGATGCGGTTAGCGAGATTTTCGAACTGCTCGCTCAAGCGCTGCTCGCTGCTGTGCATCTGGCGCAGCTTCTCTTCGGCATGTAACTGCGTAGATTCAAGCCGGGTCGTTACTTCGCGTAAATCCGCTTCCAGCGAGCTATTGATATGTTGCAGGCTACGCAGCTCGTTATTGAGCAACTCGCACTCTTCGCGCCAGTGTTCGTTTTGGGTTATCTGCTGCCGGGCGGCGCTCAGTTCGCTAAAGACATCACGCTGCTCCGCGAGCAGATCCGCCTGCTGCTGCGCCCCGCGCCAGCTTGCTGCCAGCCAGCCGACCAGTAAACCCGCCAGCGCAACGGCTGCCATGACGATGATTGAAGTGTCCACCACGTCCCCTTAGTGATAACGCATATAGCGGAGGATTGTGCTGTATAAACGTCCAGTTTGGAAGGGGTTTTCCTGCGAAGCAGTACGCAAAAAGAAAAGGCCGAACGCGTCGGCCTTAGCAAATGGGAAGGTGAATTACAGAAGACGACGCGCCGCTTCCACCACGATTTTCACCGCGTGGCTTTCGGTCTGCTTCATGGTTTCCGCATTCGGGATCTCTTGCTGGGTGCGGTTCACAATCACACCGGCAACCATGCCTGCACGCAGCCCCTGGCTTGCACACATGGTCAGCAGCGTGGCGGATTCCATTTCATAGTTCATCACGCCCATGGACTGCCACTCTTCCATGGAACCTTTAAAGCGGTTAACCACGCGGCCAGAGTAAGTGTCGTAACGCTCCTGGCCTGGGTAGAAGGTGTCAGAAGAGGCGGTAACGCCGATGTGTTTCGTCGCGCCAATCGCATCCGCTGCCGCAACCAGCGCAGTAGTGCACTCAAAATCCGCCACCGCCGGGTATTCCATCGGCGCAAAGTGCAGGCTCGCGCCGTCAAGGCGCACGGACGCGGTGGTGATCAGCACGTCGCCAACATTAATGTGCGGCTGAATCGCACCGGTGGTGCCCACGCGCAGGAAAGTGCGGATGCCAAGCTGCGCCAGCTCTTCGACGGCGATAGAGGTTGACGGGCCGCCGATGCCGGTGGAACACACGATAACCGGTTTGCCATCCAGCTCTGCACGCCAGCTGGTGAATTCGCGGTGGGAGGCCAGTTTGACCGGCTTATCCATCAGCGCGGCGATCTTTTCCACACGCTCCGGATCGCCAGGGACGATGGCCAGCGTAGCCCCTTGTAAATCGTTTTTGGTGAGGCCGAGATGAAAAACATCAGACTTGGACATAACAGACTCCTCTGTGGTCGGTTTTATCAGTAGAGGCAAAAAGATACTTTACAGAAGGCACGGACATAATTTCGTGACTGATATCACCATGAATAAAACTGATTGCATTTCATTTCCATAAATTAGTGATTTACATCACATTAACACGACACATCCCACAACTCAGCAGCAAAGATAGTCTACGGCACGGTGATTTGCGCGCGCGGCAGGTCTTCCCGTCTATAGTTATTGAAGCGCTAAAAAAGGTATGGAGAATGCCATGACAACCAACAACACACCAGGCTTTGCACCTGCGGCTTCACCTCTTGCTTCAACCGTTGTTCACACGCCGGAAGACGCCTTAATCGCAGGCGAAACGTCTATTCCGACACAGGGCGAAAATATGCCCGCTTTTCACGCCCGACCGAAAAATGCCGAAGGCCCATTGCCGATTGTCATTGTGGTGCAGGAAATTTTCGGCGTGCATGAGCATATTCGCGATCTGTGCCGCCGTCTGGCACTGGAAGGTTATCTCGCCATCGCGCCGGAGCTCTATTTCCGCCAGGGCGATCCAAATGATTTCGCCGATATTCAAACCCTGCTAAGCGGCCTGGTAAGCAAAGTACCGGACGCGCAAGTGCTTGCCGACCTGGATCATGTCGCCAGTTGGGCAGCGCGCAACGGCGGGAACGCGCATCAGCTGTTAGTAACCGGTTTTTGCTGGGGCGGACGCATCGCCTGGCTGTATGCCGCGCACAATCCGCAGTTGAAAGCCGCCGTCGCCTGGTATGGCAAGCTGGTGGGGGAGAAATCGCTCAATTCTCCGCGTCACCCGGTGGATATCGCCACTGAACTTACCGCGCCAGTGCTCGGTTTATATGGCGCACAGGATACCGGCATTCCGCTGGAGAGCGTGGAAACCATGCGCCAGGCGCTCAGAGCCGCGAACGCCAAAGCTGAAATCATCGTCTACCCCGAAGCGGGTCACGCATTTAATGCGGACTACCGCCCAAGCTATCACGCAGAATCCGCCGCCGATGGCTGGCAGCGGATGCTGGCATGGTTTGCGCAGTACGTTAAAAAGTAAGTTTTTTGCGCCGCCGGTTTCACACCGGACGGCGCGGTAAGGCTTACTGCTGACGCAGGTTCTGCGCGGCTTTCACCATATTTGCCAGCGCGCTACGGGTTTCCGGCCAGCCGCGGGTTTTCAGGCCGCAGTCCGGGTTCACCCACAAGCGTTGTGCGGGGATGCGCTGCGCCGCTTTTTGCAGCAGCGCTTCGATCCACTCAACACTCGGTACGTTTGGCGAGTGAATATCGTACACACCCGGGCCGATTTCGTTCGGGTACTCAAATTCTTCAAACGACTCCAGCAATTCCATATCCGAACGCGAGGTTTCAATGGTAATCACATCGGCATCCAGCGCGGCAATGGAATCCATAATGTCGTTGAACTCGCAGTAACACATATGGGTGTGGATCTGCGTGTCATCTTTCGCTACCGCCGCGTTAATACGGAAAGCTTCCACACCCCACGCCAGATAGGCATCCCAGTCGCTGCGACGCAGCGGCAAGCCTTCACGCAGTGCTGGTTCATCAATCTGGATAATGCCAATCCCCGCCGCTTCCAGATCTGCCACTTCATCACGCAATGCCAGCGCGATTTGTTTGGCGATGGTTTCGCGGCTCACATCTTCACGCGGGAATGACCAGCAAAGAATGGTCACCGGGCCGGTCAGCATGCCTTTCACCGGTTTGTCAGTCAGCGACTGCGCGTACTTCGCCCACTCCACGGTAATCGCTTCCGGGCGACTAACGTCGCCGATAACCACCGGCGGTTTCACGCAGCGGGAGCCGTAGCTCTGCACCCAGCCGTTTTGCGTAAAGACGAAGCCGTCGAGGTTTTCACCAAAGTACTCCACCATGTCATTACGTTCGGCTTCGCCATGCACCAGCACGTCTAAGCCCAGACGTTCCTGCTCGGCAATCGCCTGTTTGATATGTTCAGCGATACCGGTGCGGTAGTTGCCCGCGTCGAGATGGCCTTTTTTGAAATCCAGGCGCAGGCCGCGAATTTCCGTGGTCTGCGGGAAGGAACCGATAGTGGTGGTCGGCCAGGCGGGCAGATTAAAGCGCTTGCGCTGGGCTTTTGCGCGCTCGGCGTATGGGCTGTTGCGCTGGCTGTCCTGCGCGGTGATCGCCGCCAGACGCTGCGCTACCGCCGTGTTGTGAACACGCGTAGAGTGGCGACGCGCCTGAATCGGAGCGCTCCATTCCGCCAGTTTTTCCGTATTACCGCTGTTCAGCGCATCGCGCAGCAGCGCCAGTTCCTGGCATTTTTGTAGTGCGAAGGCGAACCAGCTCTTCACTTCCGCATCCAGTCGCGTTTCAACACTCAGATCAATCGGGCTGTGCAGTAAAGAACAAGAAGAGGCAACCCACAACGGACGTTGACCAACCACCTCTTTGATTTGCGCATATTTCTCGGTGAGATCGGCACGCCAGACGTTACGGCCATTCACCAGACCGGCAGAGAGCAACCAGTCGGCAGGCAGACGCGAGTGCAACTCGGCCACGTTGTCCTTGCCGTGTACCAAATCAACGTGCAGCCCCTGAACCGGCAGCGCGGTGATCACATCAAGGTTCGGCGTCACCCCTTCAAAATAGGTGGTTAGCAGCAATTTCAGTTGGCCGGAAAGCGCGTCGTAAGCCGGTTTAAACGCATCCAGCCAGGCTTGCGGCAGCTCCAGCACCAGCGCCGGTTCGTCGATTTGCACCCACTCGATACCGCGTTTTGCCAGCTCGCCCAGCACCTGCTGGTAAACCGGCAGGATGTCGTTTAGCAGGCTTAAACGATCAAACTGTTCCCCTTTCACTTTACCCAGCCACAGGTAAGTGACCGGGCCCAGCAGCACAGGTTTCACCTTGTGGCCGAGCGCCAGCGCTTCGTCTACTTCGTCCAGCAACTGGGTCCAGGTGAGTTTGAACTGCTGGCCTTTGCTGAACTCCGGCACCATGTAGTGGTAGTTGGTGTTGAACCATTTGGTCATTTCCGCCGCTGCCGCCGGTTCGCCGGTTGGCGCGCGGCCACGACCAATGCGGAACAGGGTGTCGATATCCACGGAGCCGTCGTTGTTCTGATGACGAGCCGGCACATTGCCCAGCAGCAGGCTGGTGGTCAGAACATGGTCGTACCAGGCGAAATCGCCCACCGGAAGCAGATCTATTCCTGCCGCTTTTTGCTGCTCCCAGTGGCGGGCGCGTAGCTCGCGTCCTACCGCCAGCAGCTCTTCACGGGTGGCGTTACCCGCCCAGTAGCTCTCTTGCGCTTTTTTCAACTCGCGACGCAGGCCAACGCGAGGGAAACCGAGGGTGTGATTAAGAATTGTCATTTTGAGCCTCTTCAATTGGGTTAATCCAAAGGATTTCGGATTAAGGGAAGGCGGCAAGTTCATGAATCCCCAGGAGCTTACTGAAGTAAGTGACTGGGGTGAATGAGCGCAGCCAACGCACCATTAATTCGAAAGACGCAGGATTTTTAGACGTCCAGATGTTTACACATCCATATTGTGTAGGTACTGTATATTCCTCAAGCGCAAAATGTTCATGCCGGAGTGAAGGACTTTCATGATCGAAATTAAACACCTGAAAACGCTACAGGCGTTACGAAACAGCGGGTCGCTGGCGGCGGCGGCGGCAACGCTGCATCAAACGCAGTCCGCGCTTTCCCACCAGTTCAGCGATCTGGAACAGCGCCTTGGCTTCCGTCTTTTTGTGCGCAAAAGCCAGCCGCTGCGCTTTACGCCGCAGGGTGAAATTCTGCTGCAACTGGCGAATCAGGTGCTGCCGCAGATTAGCCGCGCGCTGCAGGCCTGCAATGAGCCGCAGCAAGCCACGCTGCGCATCGCTATTGAGTGTCATAGCTGTATTCAGTGGCTGACGCCTGCGCTTGAGAACTTCCGCCAGAACTGGCCGCAAGTGGAGATGGATTTCAAATCCGGCGTCACGTTTGATCCGCAACCTGCGCTGCAACAGGGCGAGCTGGATCTGGTGATGACCTCCGACATTCTGCCGCGCAGCGGTCTGCACTATTCACCGATGTTTGATTTTGAGGTGCGGCTGGTGCTGGCGCCGGATCATCCGCTGGCGGCGAAAGCGCGGATCACGCCGGACGATATCGCCAGCGAAACGCTGCTGATCTACCCGGTGCAGCGCAGTCGCCTGGATATCTGGCGTCACTTCCTGCAACCGGCGGGCGTGAGTCCGTCGCTGAAAAGTGTGGATAACACGCTGCTGCTGATTCAAATGGTTGCCGCGCGGATGGGCATTGCGGCACTGCCGCACTGGGTGGTGGAGAGTTTTGAGCGCCAGGGCCTGGTGGTAACCAAAACCCTGGGCGAAGGATTGTGGAGCCGGCTGTACGCCGCCGTGCGCGACGGCGAGCAGCGTCAGCCGGTAACGGAAGCGTTTATTCGCTCAGCGCGGAACCACGCTTGCGACCATCTGCCGTTTGTGCGGAGCGCGGAGCGACCCAACGGCGATGCACCCACAGCGAGGCCATTATCACCGCACCACCAATAATAAAGCTCGGCCAGTGCGGCTGTTCCTGCCAAATCGCGAGGTTAACCAGTAACCCGGCGGGAACGTGCACATTGTTCATGATGCCGAGCGTCCCGGCGTCCACCTGCGTGGCGCCGTAGTTCCACATAAAATAACCCAGCCCGGATGCCACCACACCCAGCCACACCAGCACGCTCCACTGTAGAGTCGTGGTCGGCAGCTTCTGCGGGTTACCCATCACAAACCACGCCACAACGGCGACCACCAATGCGCCAAGATAAAACCAGGCGAACGCGTTGTGTTGCGGCATCGGGCGCGTCTCCATCAGGCGTTTATAGCCGACCATACCGATAGCAAAGCTGATATTCGCCAGTTGCACCAGAATCAGGCCAATCCAGAAGTGATCGCTCACTTTGTCGTAGCGAATAATCGCCGCGCCAATCACCGCCAGCCCGGCGCTCAGCGCGTAGCTCCAGCGCAGCCCGCGCTTGCTGAGCAGATCGTAAATCAGGGTGACATACAGCGGTGTGAAAACGGTAAACAGCAGGAATTCCGACACCGTCAGGTAGAGATACGCCTGGAAGCTGAACAGATACATAATGCCCAGTTGCAGCGCGCCCACCAGCATGTACAGGCCAATGGTCTTGAGGTTATGCCCACGCGTGCGCAGAAAAGGTAAAAAGACCAGCGCCGCCAGCCCAACGCGCATCAGCACGGAGAAGTAGCTGTCGACATGGCCCGCAAGGTATTCGCCAATCAGGCTAAAAGAGAAAGCCCACAAAATAGTGGTGATGATAAGTAACGCCACAATGAATGTCTCTCCGATGAGTGGACAGGCATTGTAGCGAACTCAGTTGCGCAAGGTTTGAGTATTTAGTTGACGAGTGGTTAATTTAAAATCACTCGTCAATCTTATTCGAGAAACAGCTTACGCAGGTAATGCGGTACGGCGTTATCGGCGTTGGTGCCAATCACTTCCAGCTCCGGGTGCAGTTCTTTCAGACGCTGGTGAGCGTTGCCCATAATGCAACCTTTACCCGCCATCGACAGCATCTCCGCGTCGTTCATGCCGTCACCAAAGGCGATGCACTCTTTCAGGCTATAACCCAGCGCGCCCGCGACCGCTTCCAGCGCATGCCCTTTCGACACGCCGCCCGCCATCACTTCCAGGCAGGTTAAAGTCGAGAAACTGACGTTCACGCGATCGCCCCAGCGAGCGTTGATGGCCTGCTCCAGCGGCAGCAGTTTTTCATGGCTTTCGCAGCTGAAGAAGACTTTGCTGATCCCTTCCGGCTCAAGCAAACCCGGTTCATACAGCGAATACTGGAACACCGCTTCTTTAAAAAAACGCATCTCATCCGGGCGGTGGCGGTTCATGAACCACTCATCGTTGCGGTAGACGTTGGTAATGATATCCGGCTCGTTATGCACCACGCCGAAAAGATCGGTGGCGATATCGCGATCCAGGTTATGGGTGAACACCAGATTGCCATCGGTGTCGTGTACCCGCGCACCGTTGGAGGTGATCATGTAGGCTTTAATGCCCAGATTGTCACGGATTTGCCCGACATCCACATGGTGGCGGCCGGTGGCGAAGACGAAGTTGACGCCGCGCGCGGTAAGCAGTTTTAACGTTTCTTTGGCAAAGGACGACAGTGTGTGGTCGGGGGAGAGCAATGTGCCATCTAAATCAGATGCAACAACCTGGTACATAAGAAAATTTAACCTCAATAATTCATCAGTTATGCCGATCGAAGAATTCGACAA
The DNA here is from genome assembly GCF_900184035.1 of Kosakonia pseudosacchari. Lineage (GTDB taxonomy): Bacteria > Pseudomonadota > Gammaproteobacteria > Enterobacterales > Enterobacteriaceae > Kosakonia > Kosakonia pseudosacchari. Next base: position 55,613 of record NZ_FXWP01000006.1, on the reverse strand, counting down.
TGGCGTTGAGCGCGACCGAGCGCATAGCGTCCTTTTCAAAAAGGATCTCATGGTACGCGCCTTGTATGACCAGCGGTTTCCCCCCTTCACAAGGGTGGCCCGCTGCGGCGCGTCGTTCACAGAAGCGTTGATGCATGCGGTTATCGACCACGTGCTCCTCTTCTGCCTGAATAATCAATGTCGGCGTGGCGTCTTTTTCCGCCCCCGCCAGCGCGTGTTCGCCAGCAAGGATCCCTTCACGGACCCAGTGCCAGGTGGGTCCGCCAACGCGAAGCTGCGGTTCATCGGCATAAAAACGCAAATTACGGCGATAGCGCTCGCGGCTGTGGGTTAACACGTTTATCGCGAACGGCAACGGGCGCCAGCTCCCGGTGCCAATGGCATAACCGTCACGAAGACTCGGGTAGCTTTCGGCCCAGTCCAGCAACGGACGCACCATCCATTCCGGCAGGCGAATGATAATGCCAAACATGGGCGCACACAGGGCAATCGCGTCGCAGGCCTGCGGATAGCGCTGCAAGAACAAAGTGGAAATCGCGCCGCCCATCGAATGAGCAAGAATATAGCGTTTGCGCCACGGCCCGCTGGCCACTTCCTGATCCCAGAATGCCGCCAGATCGTCAACATAATCACTGAAATTGACCACATGACCACGATGCGTGTCCGGCAACATGCGCCCGGAACGCCCCTGGCCGCGATGATCGATAATGAGCACGTCATAACCGAGGTGGAACAGGTCATACGCCAGCTCTGCGTATTTTACGTAGCTTTCAATGCGGCCGGGGCAAATCACAATCACGCGATCGTTACTTTGCGCGCGAAAACGGACAAAACTGACCGGCACATTGTCCACGCCGGTAAAGACCGCTTCTTCCCGTGAACGCCAGAAATCCATCAGCGGTCCCATGGTAAAAGCCGCGAACGCTTTTTCTCTGGTTTCCCATGCCATTTTTTGCCGAAACATTGGGATTTCGCCCCTTTTAGCCATGTAAAATCGTTTTTTTGTGACCAATAGCAAATTCCACTGACAATAGCGTATTGTGGCATAAAAACAGACATCCAGGGAGATTCTCATGACCTTCGAATGGTGGTTCGCTTACCTGCTGACATCCTTAATTCTGAGCCTTTCCCCCGGCTCCGGCGCGATTAACACCATGTCCACCTCCATCAGCCACGGTTATCGCGGCGCGGCAGCGTCCATTGCCGGGCTACAAACCGGCTTAGGCATTCACATCGTGCTGGTTGGTGTCGGTTTGGGCACGTTATTTTCGCGTTCGGTACTGGCCTTTGAAGTGCTGAAATGGGCAGGCGCGGCTTACCTGATTTGGCTTGGCATCCAGCAGTGGCGGGCCGCAGGCGCTATCGATCTCAATACGCTGGCAAAAACCCAATCGCGCGGGCGTTTGTTTAAACGCGCCGTCTTCGTCAACCTGACCAACCCGAAGAGCATTGTGTTTCTCGCCGCCCTCTTCCCGCAGTTTATCGTGCCGCATCAACCGCAAGTGATGCAGTACGTGGTGCTCGGCGTAACCACTATTGTGGTGGATATCATTGTGATGATTGGCTACGCCACGCTGGCGCAGCGCATTGCGACATGGATTAAAGGCCCGCATCAGATGAAAGCGCTGAACAAAGTGTTTGGTTCGTTGTTTATGCTGGTTGGCGCGCTGCTGGCATCGGCAAGACACGCCTGAGAAGAGAGCCGGATAGCGGCATCCGGCTTTTATCGCTTAGCGAGAAATAATCAGGTGAATACCAAAACCGGCGAACAGCGCGCCAGCAAAACCATCAATCCACTTCGCCAGACGCTGATAACCCCGGCGGATTTGCGGTAAGGCAAACAGGCTCGCGACCACGGTAAACCAGGCGAACGTTTCCACCGCAATCAGCATAAAAATTCCCCAGCGCGCGCCAGCGCTCACGCTATCGCCAACAAACAGCGAGAAAACAGAACCGAAGTAGATAATCGCTTTCGGGTTGGCGAGATTAGTCAGTAACCCTTTGATAAAGCTGCGCCCGCTGGCGGCCAGCTCAACCTGCGGCGCGTCGCCGTTTTGCGGATCTTTTTTCAGCGCACCGCGCAGCATCTGGTAACCCATCCAGCATAAATAGAGACCACCGCCGACCATAATGATGTTATGCAGCCACGCCATTTTCGCGAGGATCAGGTTCAGGCCGAGCAGCGCCACGCCTGCCCAAATCATGACACCCGTGGTGATACCGAGCACGCCCATCATCGCTTCTTTGCGCGAGCGGCTGACAGCGGTTTGTGAAACGAAGAAGAAATCGGGGCCGGGGCTCATCAGTGCGACGATATGCACCAGCGCCACGGTGAGAAATAACATCAACATAGATAACTCGCGGGAAAATAGTTCAGGGGGAAACCATCCTCCCATTTTTTTCGCAGGCTGACTACTCTTCTTCGCCGTCGACATGCGCGCGGATCAGCGCCATAAACTCCTGGCCGAAGCGCTCAAGTTTGCGCGTCCCCACACCGTTGACGCTGAGCATTTCGCCGGGAGAGAGCGGCATCTGTTCGGCCATTTCAATCAGCGTCGCATCGTTAAACACCACGTAAGGCGGAATATTCTCTTCATCGGCAATCGCTTTACGCAACTTGCGCAGCTTGGCGAACAGCTTGCGGTCGTAATTGCCGACCGCCGCTTTCTGCATCACTTTCGGTTTCAGCGCCACCATACGCGGCACCGCCAGCATCAGCGGGACTTCACCGCGCAGTAGCGGGCGCGCCGCTTCGGTGAGCTGCAACGCCGAGTGCTGAGCAATGTTTTGCGTGGCGAAACCTAAGTGAATCAACTGGCGGATCACGCTTACCCAATGTTCGTGGCTTTGCTCGCGACCAATGCCATATACCGGTAATTTGTCGTGGCCAAACTCGCGGATACGCTGGTTGTTCGCCCCGCGCAGCACTTCCACCACATAGCCCATACCGAAACGCTGATTGACGCGGTAGATAGCCGACAACGCTTTTTGCGCGTCCTGCAAACCATCGTACTGGCGCGGCGGATCGAGGCAAATATCGCAGTTACCGCAGGGCTCCTGGCGACCTTCGCCAAAGTAGTTCAGCAGCACCAGACGGCGGCAGGTTTGCGCTTCGGCAAACGCGCCCATCGCATTGAGCTTGTGCCGCTCGATATCCTGCAGCGGCCCGGCGGGCTTCTCTTCCAGGCAGCGGCGCAGCCACGCCATATCCGCCGGATCGTAAAACAGCATCGCTTCCGCAGGCAGGCCGTCACGCCCGGCGCGACCAGTCTCCTGATAATACGATTCGATATTGCGCGGAATGTCGAAATGCACCACGAAACGCACGTTAGGCTTGTTGATGCCCATACCAAACGCCACCGTCGCCACGACAATTTGGAGATCGTCGCGCTGGAACTGTTCCTGCACCCGCGCCCGCACCTCATTTTCCAGCCCGGCATGGTAGGCCGCCGCGCTAAAACCGCGGCTTTGCAAACGGGCGGCGGTGTCTTCCACTTTCGCCCGACTGTTGCAATAGACGATGCCGCACTTGCCGCGCTGCTCCTGCACATAACGCAGGAGCTGATCGAGCGGCTTAAATTTTTCCATCAGCATGTAGCGGATGTTCGGGCGGTCGAAGCTGCTGACCTGAATCAGCGGATCGTTAAGCCCCAGCAAACGTTCGATGTCGCGGCGGGTGGTGTCATCAGCGGTGGCGGTCAGCGCCATAAACGGCACGGAAGGCAGCATCTGGCGCAACTGGCCCAGCGCGGCGTATTCCGGACGGAAATCATGACCCCACTGAGAAATACAGTGCGCTTCGTCCACGGCTAACAACACCGGATTCCACAGGCGCAGTTGATCGAGGAAGTTGTCGAGCATCAGGCGCTCGGGGGCGATATAGAGCAACCGAATCTGGCCGTTGCGACAGCCGTTGATCACCTCAAACTGCTGTTCGCGGCTCTGGGTAGAGTTCAGGCACGCCGCTGCGACACCGTTTGCCAGCAGTTGGTCGACCTGATCTTTCATCAGCGAAATGAGCGGTGAAACCACCACCGTCAGGCCATCTAATACCAGCGCCGGAATTTGGTAGCACAGGGATTTCCCGCCGCCGGTTGGCATCACCACCAGACAGTCGCGGCCACTGAGCACGGTGTCGATAATGTCCTGCTGGCCCGGGCGGAATTGCTGGTAGCCGAAGGTCTCTTGCAGAACCTGTTTCGCCAGCGATTCCTGATTCAATACTTCCGCCTGTGCCACTCTGACCCCATTTGCCTGAAATAAAAACAGGCGCTATTTTCAGCGCCTGAGAGAGAAACTGCAATGCTTAAAACAGATCGTTAAGCATCACACCCACGCCGACACGTGTCTGATTGAAATTGTAGTCAATCAACGATTCGCCGTACCCGCTGTAGACCTGCGTATAAAGACGTACGTGTTTAGTCACTGGGTAGCTTAGCCCGAGTTCCGCGCCGCCGTAGCCGGTATTCCAGTTATATTGTCCTTTTGCGCTGAGGATCGCATCGCCAATCTGGTAGCCGATTTTCAACTGGTAATAACCCATATATTTGGTGATATCCGGGTTGTCATCAACCGATCCCACCACATACCACGGTTTCACCTCCACCAGCCAGTTACCGCTTTGCGCCATTAAGCGCGTATACGCGCGGTTCCAGCTGCGCGAAGTCGGATCGGAACGCCCGTTCGAATCGTGGTTAAAACCAAACTCCACGTCGCGCAACGTCCAGCCGGCAAACTCGTAATCGGTGGCAAAACCGAGGAACAGTTGCGGTTCGTAGTTGGTTTCACGGAACGGAGAAGACTCGCCGCTGTTTGACAGCTGCCACCAGGATTTTTGTGTGTAGGAACCACCGAACACCGAGTTTGGCCCCAAAATCCCGCGCCAGAACGGAAACGCCAGACTGAGCTGGAACTTCACTTCGTCTTTACGCGCATTGTCCGCCCAGTTATAGGAGCGAATCGCTTCTTTATTCAGATCGCTGGTATCGGTGTAGATAACGTAGTTGGATTCATAAGGATAGAGCGTGAACGGATTGTCGTGCTCCTGTAATAAGTTGGCGATGACGCTGCCGCGCACGGCTGGCGCATCATGAACTTCTTTTACCGTCGCTTCTTGTGCGTAAGCCATAAACGGCAGTGCAAGCACTGCGAAAAACCAACCCAGAGAGGTCCGCATCGGTTTGCTGCTCCAAATCATATTGTTGAATTGACGAATTTCCCCGCAGGTATTCTACATATTTATTGAGTCACTGCTCATGTATCGGTTCCGAAAGTGGAAATCAACAATCGATAAGCATAAAATCAACATTTCATTAACTCATCGGATCAGATAGCCATGTCAGTTGTTCTCACAGCGGAAGAAGTCCTGAAAACGGTCGGCGAGATATTCGTTTACCACATGCCGTTTAATCGTGCGTTAGGGCTGGAGCTGGAGCGCTATGAAAAAGAGTACGCGCAGCTGAGTTTCAATAACCAACCTATGATGGTCGGCAACTGGGCGCAAAGCATTTTACACGGCGGTGTGATTGCCTCCGCGCTGGATGTCGCCGCGGGTCTGGTTTGTGTGGGCAGCACATTAACCCGCCATGAAACGATTAGCGAAGAGGAGCTGCGCCAGCGTTTAGCACGCATGGGCACGATCGATTTACGCGTCGATTACCTGCGACCGGGTCGCGGCACGCGCTTTACCGCCAGTAGCAGCTTGCTGCGCGCGGGTAATAAAGTTGCCGTCGCGCGCGTAGAGCTGCACAACGAAGAACAGCTCTATATTGCCAGCGCGACCGCCACCTATATGGTGGGGTGAGCCGGGCATAAAAATCGGGTACCATGAGGATTCCTTTCAGCTAAGAGCTTTCCCGATGGATGCAAAACAGACGCGGCTGGGCGTGCTTCTCGCCCTGGCCGCTTATTTTATTTGGGGCATTGCCCCGGCTTACTTCAAAACGATCTGGTTCGTTCCGGCCGACGAAATTCTGACGCATCGCGTGATCTGGTCCTTCTTCTTTATGCTGGCGCTGATTAGCGTGAGCCGCCAGTGGAGCAGCGTGAAAGCCCTGCTGCAAACGCCGAAAAAGATCCTGCTGCTGGCGCTCTCTGCCGTGCTGGTGGGGGGCAACTGGTTACTGTTTATCTGGGCGGTAAACCATAACCATATGCTGGAAGCGAGTCTCGGCTACTTTATTAACCCGCTGGTGAATATTCTGTTGGGGATGCTGTTTTTGGGCGAACGCTTTCGCCGCATGCAGTGGCTGGCGGTGCTGCTGGCAGCGATCGGGGTGCTGGTACAATTGTGGACATTCGGCTCGCTGCCGATAATCGCGCTGGGTCTGGCCTTCAGCTTTGCGTTTTACGGCCTGCTACGCAAAAAGATTGCCGTCGAAGCGCAAACCGGGATGTTGATAGAAACGCTGTGGCTGCTGCCGGTTGCCGCAGTGTGGTTGTTCGGCATTACCGATAGCCCGACCAGCCATATGGGGCAAAACAGCCTGTCGCTTAATCTGCTGTTAATGGCCGCAGGTGTCGTAACCACCGTGCCGCTGCTCTGTTTTACCGGTGCGGCAACGCGTCTGCGCCTGTCGACGCTCGGCTTTTTCCAGTACATTGGCCCCACGTTAATGTTCGTGCTGGCGGTGCTTTTTTACGGGGAACATCCCGGCGCGGATAAAATGGTGACCTTCGGCTTTATCTGGGTTGCGCTGGCTATTTTTGTGCTCGACGCGGTGTATACGCAGCGTGGTTTACGCAAAAAACCTGATTAAACCCGTGGGCGGAATAGCCGCCCAATACCTACAAAAATTTAGAGGTAAGGATTTACTCAATCGCGTAATGCGCAATGGAATGCTATGTTTGCCCCTTCGTCATTACGTTATTCAGGATGAATCAGCGATGATCCGCAGGATTTTTTTGCCGTCGGGCAAAACGTGCCTCGCGCGTGGGCCGTATATCCTTATTTTTTTACTTCTGCATATTCTCTTTTTAGTTGTCGCCTTTAATGTGGCCGAACTGCCTGTTCTGCCGCTGGTGTGCTTTCTGCTTTACACCTATTTAAAGCTAAATATTAATGCGCAACGCTGCAGAGATAGCGGTGCAAAAGGCCGCTATGTGGTCATTTTTTCATTGCTGGTCTACCTGGCCTCGCTGGCGGTTGCCGCTACCGGTGTTGTCAGCGATGTAGAGTGCGTGAGCTTAGGTATCAGAATCTATTTCGGTTACGACGTGCTGGTATTTTTCGTCTTTATGCTCGCACCGACGCAGTTAAAGCAACAAATTAATTCGACGGACCACGTGTCTATTTCAGGAGGGGAAAATGAGTAACATCAACACTTATGATTATAAAAGCGACCATTCATTAAGCGACAAATGGAAGTATCGTTTCGCATTCTATGAGAAGAATGGCTACCCCTCTTTTTGGGGGATGAGCCCGGCATGGAAAAACGCCTATAAAGAAATGACCTTCGGGCAGAAGATAAAAGTCTCTTTCAATTTCTTCGCCTGGTTTTTTTCTATTATCTATTTGCTGATCCTTGGTTTATGGAAGAAAGCCCTGTTAGTTTTAGTTATCAACGTTGTTGTGATCGTGGTTGCGGTTATTTTTAACATTGGCTTCCTGGGTTATATGGTCAACGCCATCATCGCCTGTCGGGCCAACATTTGGTATTACGATCTAAAAGTGAAGGGCAAACAGGACTGGAGCCTGTAATAAAAAAGGTTCAGCGTAATGCTGAACCTTTTTGTTTTTATAGCCAGTTACGGCGCTTGAAGTAGAGATAAGGCGCGAGCCCCGCGAGGATCATAAAGATAATTGCGCCAGGGTAACCAAAGCTCCAGTGCAGTTCGGGCATAAATTCAAAGTTCATGCCGTAGCTGGAAGCCACCAGCGTCGGCGGCAGGAACACGACCGATACCACCGAGAAGATCTTGATGATGCGGTTCTGCTCGATATTGATAAAACCCATCGCCGCCTGCATCAGGAAGTTCACTTTCTGGAACAATGATTCGTTGTGCGGCAGCAGGGATTCGATATCGCGCAGGATCTCGCGCGCCTGCTCAAGCTGACCGGCCGGTAAACGCGCCTTACGCACCAGGAAGTTCAACGCGCGCTGGGTATCCATCAGACACAGGCGAACTTTCCAGCCGATATCTTCCTGTTCCGCCAGCGTCGAAAGCGCGTCGTCATACTCGTCGCCCTGCTGGCCTTCCATAATGACGCGGCTCAGCTTTTCCAGATCGCTGTAAATGTTTTCGATTTCATCCGCCAGTTGCTCAATTTTGGTTTCGAACAGATCCAGCAGCAATTCATAAGCGTTACCGTCGACCATCTCCTGGCTGCGGGCGCGCATACGATACAGGCGAAACGCGGGCAGCTCGCGCTCACGTAGAGTGAACAGGCGACCTTCGCGGATGGTAAATGCGACGGTTGAGTTTCCTGCGTGATCTTCAGCATCTTCAAAAAAGAAGAAGGAGTGGATGTGCAGGCCGTCTTCGTCTTCAAAAAAACGCGCCGACGCCTCGATGTCTTCCAGTTCAGGTCGGGTGGCCAGGTTCTGGCCCAATTCCGTTTGCACGCGGGTACGTTCTTCATCGTCCGGCTCGACCAAATCAACCCAAACAGAGCTGGCGAGGTGCTTGATTTCGTCAGCCTCAAGGCGGGTTAAACGATTGTTTTCCAGTTGAAATGCGCTCAGCATAGCCGGGACTCCCAATGCAAAAAATATCGGACAGTTCGGTGGGCACACAGAGAAACAAATTGGGTTTCAGACCATTAAACAGCCTGACTCAGCGCGACGGGAATACAGCGGGTCGCTGACAACCTCTAAGGCCATCAGCATGAGGAGATAGCCTTAGGAGTTGTTCCTGAAAACCAGGAAATTGAGCCAGTATCTACTGGGTGTGTCCAAGGCGAATGTCCTCTTAGCGTGATCGTGCGCGCATGTTACGCCAGCACTCAGAAGGCGTCAACACGCAACGAAACGCTAAAGAGCAATATTTGCCCTTCAGCGTATAAGGCTAGCAGAATATTACAAAATAATGATATTTTTCTGAAAGTTACACGGTTTCGAGCTTGGCGTAAGCCGCCACCAGCCATTTGATACCTTGCCCCTGGAAAGCCACCTGTAAACGACTGTGCTCACCGCTGCCTTCCATGTTCACCACCGTGCCTTCGCCAAACTTGGCATGGCGTACGCGCTGGCCAAGTTTATAGCCGGTATCGCTTTGCGCAACCGGCGTACCCATGCGCTGATGGCTAACCGGGCGGCTGATGCTGGCGCGCAAACGCACCTCTTCCACACACGCTTCCGGCAACTCGCCAATAAAGCGCGACGGGCGGTGATACACCTCTTTGCCGTAAAGGCGGCGCGTTTCCGCATAGGTTAAGGTCAGTTTTTGCATGGCGCGCGTCACACCGACATACGCCAGGCGACGTTCCTCTTCCAGCCGCCCGCCTTCATCCAGCGACATCTGGCTGGGGAACATGCCCTCTTCCATGCCGACAATAAACACCTGCGGGAACTCCAGGCCTTTCGCCGAGTGCAGCGTCATCAACTGCACCGCATCCTGCCAGGTATCCGCCTGCCCTTCGCCCGCTTCCAGTGCGGCGTGGGAGAGAAATGCCTGCAGCGGCATTAAATCTTCGTCTTCTTCGTTGTAGCTGAACTGGCGCGTCGCGGTAACCAGTTCCTCTAAGTTCTCGATACGCGTCTGGCCCTTTTCGCCTTTTTCCTGCTCGTACATCATGCGCAGGCCGGAATCGCTGATCACCCGGTCGGTTTGCACATGCAGCGGCATATCCGCCGTTTCCTGTGCCAGCGCGTCAATCAGTTCAAGGAAACGTTGCAGCGCGCTCGCCGCACGGCCCGCCAGCGCTTTCTCCTGTAACAACTCACGCGTTGCCTGCCATAACGTCAACTGGCGATCGCGCGAGGTTTGGCGCACCACGTCCAGCGTGCGATCGCCGATGCCGCGCGTTGGCGTATTCACCACGCGCTCAAAGGCGGCGTCATCATTGCGATTGGCGATCAGGCGCAGGTAGGAGAGCGCATCTTTAATTTCCTGACGTTCGAAGAATCGCATACCGCCATAAATCCGGTACGGCATACTGGCTTGCAGCAGCGCCTCTTCCAGCACGCGCGACTGGGCGTTGCTACGATAGAGAATGGCGCACTGCGAAAGCTGGCCGCCGTTATCCTGCCAGGCTTTAATGCGATTCACGACATAACGCGCTTCATCCAGCTCGTTAAAGGCGCAGTAGAGTGAAATCAGCTCGCCGTCGACGCCATCGGTCCACAGTTTTTTACCCAAACGCCCGTTATTATTCTCAATCAGGGCGTTCGCCGCGCTCAGGATATTGCTGGTCGAACGGTAGTTCTGCTCCAGGCGGATCGTCTGCGCGCCGGGGAAGTCTTTCAGGAAGCGCTGGATGTTTTCCACCTGCGCACCGCGCCAGCCGTAAATGGACTGATCATCGTCACCGACGATCATCACTTTGCCGGTATCGCCCGCCAGCAGGCGGATCCACGCGTATTGAATGTTGTTGGTATCCTGGAATTCGTCCACCAGGATATTGGTAAAGCGTTCGCGGTAGTGCTGCAAAATATGCGGCTTATTGAGCCACAACTCATGGGCGCGCAGCAGCAGTTCGGCGAAATCCACCAGCCCGGCGCGATCGCAGGCTTCCTGATAGGCCTGGTAAACTTTCTGCCAGGTTTGTTCCACCGGGTTACCGAAACTTTGAATATGGTGCGGACGAATACCTTCGTCTTTCTGGCCGTTGATGTACCACATCGCCTGACGCGGTGGCCACTGTTTCTCGTCGAGGTTCATCGCTTTGATCAAACGTTTGAGTAAACGCAGCTGATCTTCGCTGTCGAGAATCTGGAAATCCTGCGGCAGGTTGGCGTCCATATGGTGCGCGCGCAGCAAACGGTGCGCGAGGCCGTGGAACGTGCCAACCCACATCCCGCCCTGCGACGTACCCATCAACTGACCGATACGGTGACGCATCTCCGCCGCCGCTTTGTTGGTGAAAGTCACCGCCATAATGGAGTATGGCGAGCAGTTTTCCACGGTCATCAGCCAGGCAATACGGTGTACCAGCACGCGCGTCTTACCGCTCCCCGCCCCTGCCAGCACCAGCATATTGCTGCGCTCGGCGGCTACGGCGTCGCGCTGTTTGTCATTGAGGCTGTCGAGCAGATAAGAAACGTCCATTGGCACCGCCGCGAAATATTACTGGAAATTTATACAGAACAGCTGGTGATTATATCAGCGTAGTGAGGGATGCCAACCGCGAAATTTCCACATGCGGTAGTAACCGGCTGTCGCTGGCTTGCAGCAGATCTGCGCCTTCCGGCTTGATCCAACAAGCCTGCATGCCGCAGCGCACCGCCCCGGCAACGTCGGTGGTCAAATCATCGCCAACATGCAGGATATCACCAATCGCCACGCCGAGACGCTCAGCCGCCAGGTGGTACATATCGCTAAACGGTTTTGAGCGACCATCCGGCCCGGCACGCAGCACGAATTCAAAGTAGTCGCCCAGGCCGAACAACTCCGGCTGCGCGTTACCGTTGGTGATCGCCACCAGCGGCCACTTTTTGCCGAGCTTCCTCAGCGTGTCGTGCGTTTCCTCTGGCACATCAATACGGCTGCGCCATTTGGCAAAATTGACCATCGCGGCATTTGCACCGGCAGCGGCTTCTTCCGCTGTCAGACCAGCGTCCAGCATCGCGCGTTCAACGGCACGCCGACGCCACTCGGTGACATCGTGATAAATATCCGGTTCGGTTTCCCGCAGCGACTGGCGCAAGCGGTGGAATTCTGTGTTTTCCAGGTTGCTTAACGCCGGGTGATAACGCTGCACAAACGCCAGCGCTTCCTGTTCTGTGCGCTGGATAACCAACCGGTTGTCGTAAAGGGTGTCGTCCAGGTCGAAGGTGATCGCGGAGATCTGACCTAATGGGCGGTAAAAACGCATTATTTCCCCCGTTTGGCGCGCGGGTGCGCCGCATCGTATACCGAAGCAAGATGTTGAAAATCAAGATGAGTATATATCTGAGTGGTGGACAGATTGGCGTGACCAAGCAGTTCCTGCACACCGCGCAGATCGCCGCTTGATTCGAGCATATGGGTGGCGAAAGAGTGGCGCAGCTTATGTGGATGCACGTGGCTGTTCAATCCTTGCTTAATGCCCCATTCAGCGAAGCGCTTTTGTACATTGCGCGCGGAGATGCGTTTGCCGAGCTTCGACAAAAACAGCGCATCGTCCTCGGCACCGAACAGGCCACGCAGATCAAGCCAGTGTTCAATCCAGGCGACCGCGTTGCGGCCAATCGGCAAGCGGCGCTCTTTGCTGCCCTTACCAAGCACCCACACTTCACCGCTTTCCAGATCCAGATGCTTAATATCCAGATTCACCAGTTCAGACAAACGCAGACCCGCGCCATACATTACTTCAAGCATCGCGCGATCGCGTACGGCTAACGGATCGTTAAGATCAATATCCAGCAGCCGGTTAATATCATCAACGTCAATGTTTTTCGGCAGATGGCGCGGCGCTTTTGGCGCGGAAATGCCTTTTGCCGGATTGGCGGGCAACTCGCCCTGGCTGACCATCCAGTCAAAGAAACTGCGCAGCGCCGAGAGCCGCAGCGCCAGGCTCGCCGCGCCCAGCCCTTTGCGCCGGCTGCGCACGGCAATGGTACGCACCATCGCAGCATCACATTGTTGCCAGCTTTTCAGACCCGTTTCTTCGGTCAAAGCAATAATGGCATCAAGCTGACGCTGATAATTTAAAAGCGTGATAGGGCTGAGCTGGCGTTCAACGCTAAGGTAGCGCAGAAAACGGGTGACGAACGAAAACAGCGGAGAATCGGTCATACGCGCTCAATCCAGCGCTCCAGCAGATCCGGCAGCATCTGCGCGATCTCGTCCAGCAACTGAGTGCCTTGTCCCTGTTGATAATGGTGAACGTCGCGACTGCTGAACAACACAACGCCCAGCGCGCCATCCGGCCCCATCAGCGACATCGCGACGGAACCAATCGCTTTCGCGTCCGGCAACAGCAGCAGTAACTCCGGCCCGTTTAACGGCCCAAGATAGTGATGCTGCTGGCCAAGACGCTGAATGCGCAGCGGTTCAAATGCCTGTCTTGAGAGCGCAAGATGGGTAAACTTCGACGGCGCACCAAGACGCCAGCGATCGGGAAACAGGCGGATAGTGGCGCCCGCCAGCCCTAAATCGCGTGCCCAGCGATGGAAACGGTTGAGCAACTCGTCGAGGCTCGGCGCGGACGCCAGCCGCCCTTGCAGGCGCAACAAACGGTAGAACAAACCTTCATTCGCGCTGGCCTGCTCCATCAACAGCGTCATGTTCTCTTCCAGCACATTGATGTGATTGCGCGAGCGCGCCATGTGCCATTCCACCAGCGAAACGGTGTCGCGCACCGCATGTGGTACACGCATCTGTTCCACCAGCCGTGCATTGCGGATAAAGAAATCAGGGTTACGCAGCAGATAATCGATGACCTCACGGTCATCCAGCTGTGTAAAGGTATCCTGTAGTTCTTCCCCTGGCTGCTTCATAACTGAATAAACCCGTCGTAGACATGTGCCGCCGGGCCAGTCATATACAGTGGTTGGCCCGGGCCTTTCCATGCGATATCAAGTCGACCGCCTGGTAACTCCACGCGAACATTTTCCGCCAGCAAACCCTGCGAGATGCCGACAGCGACAGCCGCGCAAGCACCGCTGCCGCAGGCCTGGGTTTCCCCGGCGCCGCGCTCATAAACGCGCAGGCGAATGTTGTCCGGTTTAACGACTTGCATAAAGCCGATGTTCGCACGCTCAGGAAAACGTTCGTGGCTTTCCAGAACCGGCCCCAGCGTTTCGACGGGGGCGGTGTTGACGTCGTCCACCTGAATCACGCAGTGCGGGTTGCCCATCGAGACAACGCCGCACAATACTGTGTGCTCTGCCGCGCGCATAATATAGGTCTTTTCCGCTTTGTTCGCGCGAAACGGCACCTGCGACGGTTCGAAGTTCGGCTCGCCCATATTCACGCGCACTAACTCATCTTCCGTTACGCTCAATACCATACGACCGTTCGCCGTACTGACGCGGATATCACGTTTATTGGTCAATCCTTTCAGGCGAACAAAACGAGCGAAGCAGCGCGCGCCATTGCCGCACTGCGACACTTCGCTGCCATCGGCATTAAAAATTCGATAGTGAAAATCAAGTTCAGGATCGTAAGGAGGCTCAACCACCAGCAACTGGTCGAACCCTACGCCAAGATGGCGATCCGCCAGACGACGGATCAGCTCCGGGGAAAAAAAGACATTCTGCGTTACCGCGTCGACGACCATAAAATCGTTGCCAAGGCCATGCATTTTTGAGAACTGCATCATCTACTCCATTTGCGCGGATACAGAACGGTAACGTCAGTAATTCACCTGCGTCGGTGAGCCGTCATCACCACGATCGTTTGTATCCGGCGCGGCTGGCTGAATCGTGCTGGTTTGCGTTTTGGTTGGCGGCGGCGCGTTTTTATCGGCGGGCGGGAAGTAGAGTGGGCCTTTCAGACCACAGCCCGTCAGGCTAAACAGAGTCAGCAGTACGGCCAGCGTGCGAAACACATCTTTCATTATAAGTTGCCTGTAAGTTCGTTCTTTCTGCTTTCTATCATCGCAGGAGAAGACACAAAAGCAAGAGTTTGCGCGTTTAGGGCATCGGGAAATGTTTCGCGTTATACTGCTGCCATCATAAAAAACGGGATAAGAGAATGAACGACAGTGAATTTCATCGCCTCGCAGACGGCCTGTGGCTGACCATTGAAGAACGCCTGGATGACTGGGACGGCGACAGTGATATCGACTGCGAGATCAACGGCGGCGTGCTGACTATCAGCTTTGAAAACGGCAGCAAAATCATTATTAACCGCCAGGAACCGCTACACCAGGTCTGGCTGGCGACCAAACAAGGCGGCTACCATTTTGACCTGAAAGGTGACGAATGGGTGTGCGATCGCAGCGGTGAGAAATTCTGGGATCTGCTGGAACAGGCGGCGAGCCAACAAGCAGGAGAAACGGTCAGCTTCCGCTGACTTTCATTGCCCGGTGGAACGCCGGGCAAATCGATTAAGAGAAGTACTGCTGAAGCAACGGCGCGTCGTTATCCTGATTTGCCGGCGTCGCGGTGCTAATTGCCTGATTACGGAACGGAATCACCTGCGCGCGCCCTTCAACGTTCACAATCTGGTAGAACTGCGGCAAGTTAAAGTTGATAAAGCTCGAACCGTACGTAAAGCGATCATGAGATGAAGAATAGAAACGGCTGACATCGCGCACCAGCTCTTCTTTGCTGCCTTCGCAGTGGTGATAAACTTCCGCGCGGTTGCTCTCATCCAGGATATAGATGTTAAAGCCCTCTTCGCCGGTCTCCTCAAAGAAGAACTGAATAATCCCTTCGCTGGCAAAACCATCCACCACCGCAGGTAATTCCACGTGATTGGTTTCCACCTGCACCGAAAGGCCATGCAGCTTGTTATGAGAAATCGCGCCGTAAAACTCAATCGCGTTTTCCAGTTTCTGCACCGAGACATTGAGACGTTCAAAGAACAGCCCCCAGGTTTGCCCGGCAACACGCAACGCTTTGAAACGTCCGGTTTCCTGGCGCGTGCTGGAGAGACGCAGCTCAATACATTCTGAAACCAGTTGCTGTACACGTGTGCGAATAAGGCCACGTAAATGCTGGCTGTAGCAGAACACTTCTACGCTATCCGGCGGCGCGGCATCCTGATGCATTTTACCCAGAATGGTTTTCAGCGCTTCGATCATCGCCTGCTCGCCGTTGAAATGCAGGGTTCGCACTTCATTCCACGAGTTGCGATAGAGCAAATCTACGCTACCAACGAGGCAATTTTGCTGCTCGCCGAAGCTGAACACATCAAGTTTACGGAAATCAAAATGCACCACCTGGTTACGGAACGCCGCGGTTGGGTCGTACTCCAGGTTAACGATGATCGCCAGGTGACGGATTTCGCAAGGGCTGTAGAGCGCTTTTGGCGTCGGCGCAGGCAGCCGCAGCGGGAAGTGATGTGAAACATCCGCTACCATCTCCTGCAACTTCGGCAAATCAACAATGCCGTTGCCTTTAATAAACAGGTGCGTACGTGAAGTCAGCAGACCGTTAAACCACGCCCAGGCGACCAGCTTATTAAGGTAGCGGTTATATTCCAGCGGCTGATGGCTAACGATCGAATCCATATTTGGCGCGCGGTTGTAAAGATACCAACCCGTACGGTTGGCACGGCCCGGCGGCACATGGATGAAGGTTAAATTCGGTTCGGAGAGATCCGGGGAAATCTGCGGGTTCACCAGCGTCACTTTACCCGGTAGCGCTTCAAACGCCGCGTACAGCTTACGGGTTAATACGCCGATATCCTGCGGGCTGGCGGAAACGCTCAGATTGTTGCGGCGGGCAAAGCGAATCAGGTTGCGGTAGCTCTGCATCATCGCGTCGAGCAGTTCGTTGTGCGCTTCGCGAACCTGATCAATTTTCCAGTTTGCGCGGTTATCCAGCATCGCTACACGCGTGTCATCCCAGCCCCACTCTTTCACCAGTTGCGAAATCACTTCACGGCGCCAGCCAACGCAGGCGCGCTCGCGGCTCAGTTTCTCGCACACTTTTAAATAGAAACATCGACGAGCAAGATCGAGACGCGCGGTGTCTTCAATGGCGATCAGGTATGCCGTCACGCGCTCCAGCATCATGCAGTAGTGATCGAGACCAAACGAGACTATCTCGCCATCATGCAAACGCTGTTTGATATCTTTCGCCAACAAGCGCGTGTTGGGGTATTCCCAGGAATAAGCTTCCAGCAGCAGCGTTTTCAACACCGCTTTGTACGGCGAATCAATACTTTTATAGAGCTGCCACAGGCTGGCACCGAAGTACTCTTCCGCCGAAAGCGAGCTCAGGCCACCCAGATCGAGCCATTCGTTCGGCGTTAACACGCCCTGCGCATAGAGCGTCATGACGTAATCGTCGTAATGCTCTTCTTCGTCTCCCGGCACCATATTCCACAGGATACGTTTACCGGCCAGCCTCACGGCGGTGCGGTAAAATTCGTCAAGCAACAAAATATGCTGCGTGGAACCGCAGTCTTCGCCACCGAGGCTGCCGCTTTCATTGTGGCGGAAACGGTTTTCATCAATCAGGAAGAAGCTTACTTCAACGCCGAGCGAGGCCGCCCAGCTTTCCAGCAGGCTGCATTTACGCTGCAACAACTGGCGCTCTTCATTATCGAGCCAGGATTGATGGCAGACCCAGATGTCCAGATCCGAGGAACAGCTTTGCCCAACCGATGAGGTACTGCCCATAGAATAGACGCCGGTAATCGGCAGTTCGCCCTTCGGCGAAGCCTGCGGCGGCATGCCACGGTGCAGTTCAAGTTCGTTCAGGTAGTGAAGTTGGTTTTCATCAGGCGTGTAAAAGCAAATGCCCTGGGGAACGTTACCTTCAAGGTAGCCCGGCATCAGCGGATGGTGGTAATGCAACAATGTTGGCAGCAGACTGTAAACCTGCTGGAAAGCAGGTCCCATGGCAGCAAGCGCGCGATCCACACGCAATTGATTGATGGCATCCAGTCTCTGTTTCAGAGTCTCAATATAGAGGTACAAGACATATCGCCTGATGTTTACAGAAAATCCAAAATAGCCGTCACCTTTTTTCGCCCTTATCTTTATAGGGGGAGCGACGAAAAAATGGTCTAAAACGTGATCAATTTAACACCTTGCTCATTGACCGTAAAGAAAGATGCGCTACAAACCAGTGTAGCAGCAAACGCTCTCTGTAAAGTCCGAATTACAGCCCGGTTGCGCCTGCATTGCAGCGCTGTCGCCTTCTCGCAGCCATGCAATCTACCGCGAGCACTGACACCCTAATGCAACAATGTTAGGATGGTCAACGGACGATAAGGACGGTAACAAGCATGTTAGACAATGTTTTAAGAATTGCCACACGGCAAAGCCCTCTTGCGCTCTGGCAGGCACAATACGTTAAGGAACGCCTTGAGGCGAGCCACCCAGGATTAACAGTTGAACTGGTGCCGATGGTCACTCGCGGAGATGTGATCCTCGATACACCGCTGGCAAAAGTGGGCGGCAAGGGCCTGTTTGTCAAAGAACTCGAACTGGCGCTGCTTGAAAACCGTGCCGATATCGCCGTGCATTCCATGAAGGATGTACCGGTCGATTTCCCGCAAGGGCTTGGCCTGGTGACCATCTGTGAGCGCGACGATCCCCGCGACGCTTTTGTATCAAATCGCTATAACTCGCTGGATGAATTGCCCGCTGGCAGCATTGTCGGCACCTCCAGCCTGCGTCGCCAGTGTCAACTGGCGGAGCATCGCCCGGACCTGGTGATCCGCTCGCTGCGCGGGAATGTCGGTACGCGCCTGAGCAAGCTGGATAACGGTGAATATGACGCGATTATTCTCGCCGTTGCCGGTCTTAATCGCCTTGGACTGGGTTCCCGCGTACGCACCGCGCTGTCGCCGGAAACCTCGCTGCCAGCTGTCGGCCAGGGTGCGGTAGGTGTCGAGTGCCGCCTGGACGATACGCGCACGCGTGCCCTGCTCGCGCCGCTGAATCATGACGACACCGCCGTGCGCGTGAAAGCCGAACGCGCTATGAATACGCGTCTTGAAGGCGGCTGCCAGGTGCCAATTGGCAGCTATGCTGAACTGATTGATGGCGGGATCTGGCTGCGCGGGCTGGTTGGCGCGCCAGATGGTTCCATTATGGTACGCGGCGAACGTCGCGGCCGCCTGGAAGATGCCGAGCAGCTTGGTATCTCGCTGGCGGAAGAGTTACTCGATAATGGCGCACGCGCCATTCTGGCCGAAATTTACAACGGAGACGCCCCCGCATGAGCATTCTGGTCACCCGCCCGTCCCCCGCAGGGGAAGAATTAGTGAGCCGACTGCGCACACTGGGGCTGGTGGCCTGGAGCTTTCCGCTGATCGAATTTACGCCGGGCCGCGAGTTGGGTTCGCTCCCCACCCGGCTTGCCGCGTTAACCGCTGATGACATGGTGTTTGCGCTATCGCAACATGCCGTTTCATTCGCCCATGCACTCCTGCAACAAAAAGGGCTACGTTTTCCCAACGAACCGCACTATTTCGCAATAGGTCGCACCACCGCGCTGGCGTTACACACCGTTAGCGGAATTTACGTGCGCTATCCCCTCGATCGGGAAATCAGCGAAGTGTTGCTACAATTACCTGAATTGCAAAGTGTTCAGGGCAAGCATGCGCTAATCTTACGAGGCAATGGCGGGCGCGAAGTGCTGGCAGAAACGCTGGCGGCGCGCGGCGCTGAAGTTGAGTTTTGCGAGTGCTATCAACGCAGCGCGAAATGCTATGACGGCGCGGAAGAAGCGATGCGCTGGCACACACGCGGTGTGACCACGCTTGTGGTCACCAGCGGCGAAATGATGCAACAACTGTATTCACTTATTCCTCCCTGGTATCGGGAGAACTGGTTACTTCGCTGCCGCCTGGTGGTGGTAAGCGAACGTCTGGCGCACCTCGCCCGGGATCTGGGCTGGCAGGATATTCAGGTCGCTGACAATGCCGACAACGATGCGCTGCTTCGCGCATTACAATAACTCTCATAATGGGAAGCCATAATGACGGAACAACAACACTCCTCCGCTGAGGTTGAAGAGACCAAAGCGGCTGACGGCGCAACGCCGCCGCCGGAGAAAGCAGAGAAAAATGCACGCGCTAACAGGACCAGCCTTGCACTCAGCGCGATCGCCATCGCGATTGCACTGGCATCTGGCGCAGGGCTTTATGGCTGGGTGAAACAGCAGACGGCAACCCTGAACAACAACAATGGCGAACTCGCCGATCAGGTTATTGCCCTACAACAATCGCAGGATAAGCAGCGTGCGGAGCTGGAAGGCGTAATCAAGCAGCAATCCAGCGAGCTTGCCGCGGCCAAACACCAGAACGACGTGCTGGCAAAAGAGCTAAATGACGTACAGCAGAAAGTGGCGACCATTTCCGGCTCCGACGCCAAAACCTGGCAGCTGGCCCAGGCTGATTTCCTGGTGAAACTGGCCGGTCGCAAACTGTGGAGCGATCAGGATGTCACCACCGCGGCGGCACTGCTGAAAAGCGCCGATGCCAGCCTCGCGGATATGAACGATCCGAGCCTTATCACCGCCCGCCGCGCAATTACAGACGATATCGCCACTCTTTCCGCTATCACTCAGGTGGATTACGACGGTGCCATTCTGAAGTTAAATCAGCTTTCCAACCAGATTGATAACCTGCGTCTGGCGGACAATAACGATGATGACTCCCCGATGGACGCTGATAACGGCGAGCTTTCCAGTTCCCTGAGCGAATGGCGAGTTAATCTGCAAAAAAGCTGGCAGAACTTTATGGACAGTTTTATTACCATTCGTCGCCGTGATGAGACAGCCGTACCGCTGCTCGCGCCGAACCAGGATGTTTACCTGCGCGAAAATATCCGCTCGCGCCTGCTGGTTGCCGCGCAAGCCGTTCCGCGCCACCAGGAAGAGACCTATAAGCAAGCGCTGGATAATGTCTCCACCTGGGTACGGGCCTACTACGATACCGATGACGCTGCGACTAAAGCGTTTCTCGAAGAAGTGGACAAGCTGAGTCAACAAACCATTGCCATGGATTTGCCGGAATCACTGCAAAGCCAGCCGATTCTGGAAAAACTCATGCAGACACGCGTACGCAATCTGATGGCCCAGCCAGCCGTAGCCGCTGAACAGGCACCCGCAGCCGCAGCACCCGACGCAGCCCAGGGAGAGTAACTATGTTGAAAGTGTTATTACTCTTTGCACTGCTGATCGCCGGGATCGTTCTCGGACCAATGCTCGCCGGACATCAAGGCTATGTGCTGATCCAGACCGATAACTACAACATCGAAACCAGCGTCACCGGGTTGGTCATTATTCTGGTGCTGGCATTAGTGGTTATCTTTGCTCTCGAGTGGGTGCTGCGCCGCATTTTCCGTACTGGCTCGCATACGCGTGGCTGGTTTGTCGGCCGCAAACGCCGTCGCGCCCGTAAACAGACTGAGCAGGCGCTGCTGAAACTGGCGGAAGGCGATTATCAGCAGGTTGAAAAGCTGATGTCGAAGAATGCCGATCACGCTGAGCAACCGGTGGTTAACTACCTGCTGGCGGCAGAAGCGGCGCAGCAGCGCGGCGATGAAGTCCGCGCGAATCAGCATCTGGAACGCGCCGCAGAGCTGGCAGAGAACGATCCGATTCCGGTAGAAATCACGCGTGTGCGTCTGCAACTGGCGCGCAACGAAAACCATGCTGCGCGTCATGGTGTGGATAAGTTACTGGAAATCACACCTCGCCACCCCGAAGTGCTGCGTCTGGCAGAGCAGGCTTATATTCGCACCGGTGCGTGGACGTCGCTGGTAGATATCATCCCGTCGATGGCAAAAGCCAACGTTGGCGACGATGAACACCGCGATCTTCTGCAGCAGCAGGCGTGGATCGGCATGATGGATCAAGCACGTGCCGATCAAGGCAGCGAGGGGCTGAAAACCTGGTGGAAAAACCAGAGCCGCAAAACCCGTCAGCAGGTGGTGTTGCAGGTGGCCATGGCCGAGCACTTAATTGAGTGCGACGATCACGATACCGCACAGGAGATCGTGCTTGATGGCCTGAAGCGCCAGTACGACGATCGCCTGGTACTGGTCATCCCTCGCCTGAAAACCAACAACCCGGAGCAGATCGAAAAAGTCCTGCGCCAGCAAATCAAAACGCAGGGAGATCGCCCACTGCTGTGGAGTACGCTGGGGCAATCGTTGATGAAGCACGGTGAATGGCAGGAAGCCTGCCTTGCGTTTCGCGCCGCGCTGAAACAGCGTGCTGACGCGTTTGATTATGCCTGGCTCGCAGACTGTCTCGATCGCCTGCATCAACCGGAAGAAGCCGCCACCATGCGCCGTGACGGTTTGTTACTGACACTGCAAAACAACCCGCCTCACTAACACCCATTGATACGGGTTGCAGGAAAGCCAAAGCGCCTGCAATCCGAAGCATGGAGTGTTACGACATAAAAAAACGCCTGCCGGAATACTCAGGCAGGCGTTAAAACAGGTCTTTGACAACTAAATGGGTGCTTCACTCAACGTTATGTCCATGGTGTTTGATGAGGCCGAAGCGACATCTGTCTGTGGACGATAAGCACCGTAAACGGCTCTGCATCATTCCTGAGTTTATGAGGCCTGAAGGCGAACATAAGAGATGGAATGAGCATCTACGCGTATATTATTGCACATACCGTGCCATAACTGCATTAACAAATGTTACACCGCGCAAACTTTTAAAATATCAGCAAATTCAGCGTTTCTTGCCCATCGACCACGCCTTCACCGCCTTTGCCAAATGCCAATGTGTCGCTCCGGAACGACAAATAGCAGGCTAATCATCAAGGCCATTTAAAATCAGTGAGTTAAATGTCGCCACAGAGCGACACCGTAAGGGCAGATTGTCGTCCACGAGCAACACAGGCAAAAAGGATGATGGAAACGTGCAAAAGAAGAGAAGAAGGGACAGGAAAGACAAAAACAAAAAACCCCGCTTACGCGGGGTTCAAAATTGGTCGGCGAGAGAGGATTCGAACCTCCGACCCACTGGTCCCAAACCAGTTGCGCTACCAAGCTGCGCTACTCGCCGTTTTACTGCTTTTTGAATTTTTTGTTCAATCTAAGTTGTGGTGCGAGGGGGGGGACTCGAACCCCCACATCCTAAGGACACTAACACCTGAAGCTAGCGCGTCTACCAATTCCGCCACCTTCGCATTCCACGAAACTTGTACTGCAAAATAATGGGGTGGCTAATGGGACTCGAACCCACGACAACTGGAATCACAATCCAGGGCTCTACCAACTGAGCTATAGCCACCACTGTAAATCTGTTCACGCGGTATCGTGATATTTCACGAACCACCGCAGCTCAAGCGCCGGGTTTAAATGGCGCGCCCGACAGGATTCGAACCTGAGACCTCTGCCTCCGGAGGGCAGCGCTCTATCCAGCTGAGCTACGGGCGCGTAGCGCCGTTGCGGGGGTGGATAGTACGGACTTCGGGCGCGGCTGTCTAGTGCTTTTTTGAAGAAAATGCGCGTTTGGTTATGCTTTGCGCATTTTGCCTCTTATTCACCCACCCGTTGCGTAACAGCATGCCGATGGAAGCCAAATACCTTATACGCCACCGTTACCGCAGCGAGGAAGATAATGCCGACAAACAGCGACATACGCGTATCGTCGTTGAAGCCCATCCCTACCAGCACGCAAATCAGAAATGCCATGGTTAACCAGTTTGCCCACGGGAACAGCATCGAGCGGAACGGATGGCTGGCAATCGCTTTTTTATGTGCCTTACGAAAACGCAGTTGGCTTATCAAAATCACGAACCACGGCACCATGCCGGGCAATACGCTGGCGCTATATACGTAAACAAATACGCGCTGTGGGTTGGGAATGATGTAGTTCAGGCAAGAGCCGACCAGCAGAATAATGATGGAAATGGTCACGCCCATCGCCGGAACGCCGCTTTTGGACACTTTTGCCACCACCGCCGGCAGCTGGCGGTTCTTCGCCAATGCGTAAAGCATACGACCACAGCTATACATGCCGCTGTTGCAACCGGACAGCGCCGCTGTCAGCACCACAAAGTTAATGATGCCTGCCGCCGCCGTGATACCGATTTTGGCGAAAGTCAGCACAAACGGGCTGCCATTGGTGCCAATTTCGTTCCAGGGGAAGATGGTGACGATAACAAAGATGGCGCCCACATAGAAAATCAGAATGCGCCACAGCACTTTACTTACCGCGCTACGCAGCGTCACTTGCGGGTTTTTCGCTTCACCTGCGGTGATACCAATCAACTCGACGCCCTGGTAAGAGGCCACAACGATACAGAGCGCGGTTAAAAAGCCTTTCCAGCCGCCGGCAAAGAAACCGCCATGTTCGGTCAGGTTGCCAAAACCGATAGAGTGACCGCCGTTACCAAAGCCGAAGAAAATCACGCCCAGGCCCACGACAATCATCACGATAATGGTGGTGACTTTGATCATCGCAAACCAGAATTCAATTTCACCATACAAACGCACCGCTGCCAGGTTGGCCAGGGCGACCAGCCCCACCGCAATCAGCGCGGGTATCCACTGCGCAAGATCCGGGAACCAGAACTGGACATACACGCCAATCGCGGTGATTTCCGAGATGCCAACCGCCATCCACATAAACCAGTAGGACCAGGCGGTGAGATAGCCAAAGAACGGGCTCATATAACGATGCGCATAAACCGCGAAGGAACCGGCGACCGGCTCCAGAAACAGCATCTCGCCCATTGAGCGCATAATAAAGAAGACGAAAATCCCGGCGATAATATACGCCAGCAATACCGACGGGCCTGCCCATTTCAGCGTACTGGCAGCGCCCATAAACAGGCCTACACCTATGGTGCCCCCGAGGGCAATTAATTCAATGTGACGAGACTCCAGACCACGCTGAAGCTCTGGTTTGTTTTCGGCCATAAATCCTCTGTTGTGTTTGCTTCTTTCTTTGCCCGCTCTGCGGGTTATTGTTATGAGTTTTTCCTCAGCTCATAACAGGCCATGCTGCACCGACCCGGAAATGGTTGGCGCAAAAAACACCACGGCACTGCAATGAGTGAGCGAATGGTTTCTTAAAATGAGGGAAATGGCAAACGATGTATAAAAAAAACAGGCGTAATGCACAATAAAACAACAACCGAAAGGAAAAAGGCAGCGCATTACGCCGCCGGTAGAGCATCAGAGTTTTCCGCTGTAGTGCCAGCGAAGGTAGCGCAGCAAGCGTAACTGGCGTTTCAGCCGCGTCGGCTGTGACAATAAGCGATACAGCCACTCCAGCCCTAATTTTTGCCAGAATTTCGGCGCGCGCTTCACATGCCCGGTAAAGACATCGTAAGTGCCGCCCACGCCCATATACAGCGCATCCGGCCAGACAGCACGGCAGTCGCGCATGAAAATTTCTTGCTTCGGCGAGCCCATTGCCACGGTGACGATTTTCGCCCCGCTATCGCGGATCCGCTCAAACAGTGCCTGTCGCTGTTCCGGGCTGAAATAACCATCCTGGCTCCCGACGACATTAACCTGCCACTGCGCACGCAGTTTCTGCTCTGTTTGCGTCAACACATCAGGCTTTCCACCGACCAGAAACACCGGCGTGCCCGTTTTTCCTGCCCGCGCCATCAGTTGTTCCCAGAGATCGGCCCCCGCCACGCGAGAAACCTGCGCCTGCGGGAATTTCTTGCGCAACGATCGAACGACACTGATGCCATCGGCGTACTTATATTCCGCCGCCTCAATCAACGCCCGAACGTGCGCGTCATCTTCCAGCGTCAGCATTTTCTCGGCATTGATCGCCACCAGCGTACCCTGCTTGATTTGCCCGTCCGCACAGAGAAAATCCAGCGCGTGTTGCATATCGCGCCAGCCAACCAGTTTCAGACCGCGCAGGTCATACAGCGGCGCTGCCGTCTTTTCCGTCATGTTAAATCCTTTTCACACCTGGGAGAGGGGTTTCACTACGCGCGTATCGCGATTATGTATAAGCCCTGCACTGTCAAACAGCCAGTACAGTAGTTTCGCCATCAGCAAGCAGAAGCCGAAAATGGCAAGGAAGAACACGACACGCGAGGCAAACGCATCCAGCCCTTCACGCGCCAGCACAATCATGTTGAAAATCGCACCAAAGCAGAAGCTATGAAGGATCGCGGCTTTATAGCGGTTGGTTTCCCGGTTTCCTAAAGTATATAACCAGTCGAACCATTTAATGATCAGGCCCACGACCACCGCACCCAGCGGGATGAACCACGCGCCGCCCATCACCACTAACGAACCAATCAGCGTGGGCGAAATTGCCAGCCCGGAGTGATTGTTGAGCACTTCCCAGGTGAAGTAGTTCGCCGTGTTGAGCACAATGCCAGGCCGCGAAGGCCATAACCAGGAAGGGATAAACACGTAGAAGTCGCGCACAATCGGCGCCAGCCCCTGAAAATCAATCTTGTCGTAGTTTTGCAACAGCAGCGACAAGTTTTCCCACGGCGAGAAGGTATCGCGCGTCAGGTATAAAAAGGTATAAAACGCCTCGTCACCGCTGACATTTAAGCCATAGCGTTTCAGCGCCAGCCAGAACATACCGACAATCCCCAGCACACCCGCAGCGGCCAGCATCCAGAGCGAAATCCAGCCGCGAATAATACCGATAAACAGGAAAATCGCGAACGCAATGATGATATTGGCGCGCGTACCGCCAACAATCATATAGGTCAGCAGGCCAAATGCTACGGTGCTGACCAGAAAGAACAGCCACGCCTGCGCACTCTGACGCAGGAAGTAGACCACCAGCATCGCCGGAATAAAGAAGTAGAAGAAACGCTTTAACGCGACGCCGGACACTTCGCTGGAGAAGATCTGGCTATAAGAGTGCAAGCGGAATAGCAAAAAGCCGTTGTGCATGAAGAAGATCCCCACGCTCACCAGCGCGATGATCATCAGCATCACCCATGTCAGATGCGCTTCCACCCGGTTAATGGTGAACAGAGGGCGACGTGTCGCCTGTTCAGCTTTCGCCCGCAGCCGCGTTTTGTACGTGACGTAATAGATGCCATAGAAACACGCCGCTGCCAGCAATGACTGCATCATAATTCCCGGCGGTGCCACGGCGACGTTAAAACGGAACACCAGCACGCAGGTCAGCGGAAAACCGAAGAAAAAAGTCAGCAGAAACAGCAGCGAAAAGAAAACGTTAAAGTTAAAACGCACACGGCGGAATTCAAACCAGGTCAGCGTGGCGATAAACAGCGCCGCCAGCAGCCAGATGATAAACAGTCCGCAAAATTCCAGTGGGCTCATCCGACGATCCCCGCAGCCATACGCAGCGTTTTATGCCAAAGCGTAATGTAATTCGGGCTAAAGAACGTAATGGCATTCTTATCCACTGCCACCAGTTGCCGCCGTGCTTCGCGGATCACCGCCTCATTTAGCGCGTCGCTGGTAAACAACACCGGAATATCTTCTGC
Organism: Kosakonia pseudosacchari; assembly: GCF_900184035.1. Lineage (GTDB taxonomy): Bacteria > Pseudomonadota > Gammaproteobacteria > Enterobacterales > Enterobacteriaceae > Kosakonia > Kosakonia pseudosacchari. The sequence goes on along the minus strand of NZ_FXWP01000006.1, from coordinate 28,478 downwards.
CACCATATCGCGCCAGAAAGGATTCTCCCGGTTCAGTACGCAGGGAACGCCGGCCTGAATCAGTAAGCAAAGCGTGCCAATCCCCTGCTGACGAGCGAAAATAAAGTAGCCTAAATCGCATTGCGCCAGCAGTGCCAGATAAGCGTCAAAGTCCATTTTTTCGCTCAGAATACGCACGTTATCTGCGCTAAATAGCGCCAGACCGGCGTTGCGTACCGCGGTGATATAGCTGTCGTTATTCGCCGGGTAACCCATCGGTACAATGATATTAACCGTGTCGCCAAACTGGCGGTGAATCGCTCGCAATGCAGCAATATGCTCGTTGCTCGGGTCGCCGGAGTTACCCACCAGAATCGTCAGTTTGCCTTCCCGTTGCAACTCGTGCGCCATGGTATTCAGCGCCGGATCCATCCGTGTAGGGAAATAGAGCAGCTCGCCGCGCACGGCCGGGTTACGTTGCCCAAACCAGGCCAGATCGCCACGGGTAGCAAAAACGCAGCCTACCCGGCGTTGCGCTAACCGACGCAGCGGATAAAAAAGACGGAATTTGAGGCTACGTGACACTTCATACAGATCGGCGCCCCAGGCATGCCAGTAGAACTGTTCGCGCTTGATAGCGCCGCGCAATAACGCCAGCCACAGGCCGGAGTTGAACTGACCGTGAAAGAAGAAGCGTTGCTGACGATCGGCTTTTGCGCGCGCGACAACGGCTTTTGCCAGCGCTTTTTTATCGGCATAGAAGTGCAGCGTTAATTCCGGATACGCCGCGCTTTGCCCTTCGTCGCAGCCAACTACCATAAATTCACGGGCATACGCGCCCGAGGCCGCAAGGTTTTCATTAAAAAACCGCAGAACAGTCTGGTTATGGTGTGGGATATCCGATCCCAATACGTGAATCAGTGCAGTCATGCCTTCTTACGCCAAATCAAAAAAGCGCCGCAGCACGCGGCAAAATAAACAATGTAGGTCGCCATATAGGCCTGCGCCGCGCCGATAGCGCCATGCGCCGGGATAAGCACGCGCGAAAACAGGGTTAACAGCGCGAACTGGCTCACTTCCGCCAGTATATAAAAGCGCAGCGACGCTTTGGCGATAACCAAATAGCCAAATACGTAAGCACCCACTTTCAATACATCCCCGACCAGTTGCCAGGCGAACAGATCGCGCATCGCAGTGAACTTGTCGGAAAACAGCAGCCAAATTGCCACATCGCGCAGCAGCCAGACGCAAAGGCTCACTGCCGCTACCGCCGGTAACACAAAACGCAGCGATTTAACGATTTCGCGCGAAATCTCTGCTTTTGACGCCAATCTGGACAATGTCGGTAACAGATAAACGCTGAACGAGGCGGTAATAAATTGCAGATAAGCATCGGAGATACTGCTGACCCCTTGCCAGATCCCCACGTCATCCCAGCTGTAGTGCGCCGCCAGCTGATTTCGCATCATCACATAGGCCAGCGGCAGGGTTGCCGAGGTGATCAGCGCCATTAACGTAAATTTGCTTAACTGCCCCGCTAATCCGTTGTCCCATCTCGGCGCAAAGTACGCCAGCGGAACACTGCCACGTCGCATCAGCATGAACATTGCCGGAACCACCACCAGCGCGGGCACCAGCGCCATCCCCAGCAACGCCCCCTGATAGCCACCCAATTTGAAACAGAGAAACCAGGCCAGCACGCCAATCACGCTACCGATAATCAACGACAGTGCGTTACTCGCAGCATCGCGAAAACCTTTCATCACCGCCAGCAGCAGGTTGGCCCATGCAATGCCCATCTGTACCAGCGCCACTAAGCGCACCAGCCCCTGATAATGGGTGTGGCCAAATAACCCATGGCTAATCGGTGCCGCCGCCAGCAGGAAAATCAGCGCCAGCAGCGTCGAAAAGCCCAGCACCATAGCAGACGACGTGCCGACAGCAATACGCAAGTGAGCAGGATCATCATGATATTGCGCGACAAATTTCGTTACGCCATTAAAAATCCCGGCACCTGCCAGCACACCCAACACAGTGATAAGCTGGCGGAAATTCCCCGCCTGCCCGACACCTGACGGCCCAAACGCCACCGCAAGCAATTTGACCACCAGCAAGCCCGCGCCAATCTTGACCAGCGTGCTGGCGGCCGTCCATATCGATGCTTTTGCCAGCGACATGTCAGTTGAAGTAGCTCAGAAGCGTACTGATAACGGTGCGCTGATTAACCGGTGCCAGGTTATAGAACAGCGGCAGACGAAGCAAACGCTCACTTTCTTGTGTGGTGTAACGATCTTCGCCGTGAAATTCGCCGAATTTTTCACCAGCTGGTGAGGCATGCAGCGGGATATAATGGAACACCGCGAGGATTTCCGCTTCTTTCAGGAAGGCAATCAACGCACTACGGTCGGCTTCATCACGCAGCTTGATATAAAACATATGCGCATTGTGGCTACATTCCGCAGGGATCGAGGGCAGCTCAATGCGACCCGCGCGCGCCAGCGGCTTTAAAGCGTCGTAATAGGTTTGCCACAGCGCCAGGCGCTGCTGGTTAATACGTTCTGCCGCTTCCAGTTGCGCCCATAAATAGGCCGCCTGGAGATCTGCCATCAGATAGCTGGAACCGATATCCCGCCAGGTGTATTTATCCACCTGCCCACGGAAAAACTGGCTGCGGTTGGTGCCTTTCTCACGAATGATCTCTGCCCGTTCCACCAGCGCGCGATCGTTAATCAGCGTCGCACCGCCTTCGCCGCCCGCGGTGTAGTTTTTGGTTTCATGGAAACTAAAGCAACCAATATGGCCGATCGTGCCCAGCGCCCGCCCTTTATAGGTAGACATCACGCCCTGTGCCGCATCTTCCACCACATACAAATTATGGTGTTTGGCAATCGCCATAATGGTGTCCATTTCGCAGGCGACTCCCGCGTAATGCACCGGCACAATGGCGCGGGTATTTTCGGTGATGGCGGCTTCGATCAGCGTTTCATCAATGTTCATAGTATCCGGGCGGATATCGACAAAGACGATTTTCGCACCGCGCAGTACAAACGCGTTGGCGGTCGACACGAAGGTGTAGCTCGGCATGATCACTTCATCGCCAGGCTGGATATCCAGTAACAGTGCAGCCATCTCCAGCGACGCCGTGCAGGAGGGTGTCAGTAAGACTTTCGCGCTGCGAAAACGTTGCTCCATCCACTGCTGACAGCGGCGGGTAAAACCGCCATCGCCGCATAACTTACCGCTGCCCATCGCCGACTGCATGTAGTCGAGTTCCGTTCCCACCACCGGTGGGGCGTTAAAGGGGATCATAGAGTCACCTGTATAGCCACAAAGCGGTGCTTTCAATATTCGCCCCGCTTTGAATATAGCGTTTAAGTGCGGCAGTGTTCCCTAGCTGAGTCGCTACCCGCACACGTTTTAGCCCGCGCTGACGCGCCCAGTGGCACGCCGCCTGCATTAATTTTTCGCCCATACCGCGCCCGGCCAACAGGCCAATGCGCGCTTCCTGTTCGTTGAGCTGGCGCAGCGAAACAAAGCCAGCGATAGCGCCATCTGCGTTACGAAAGACCAGGCATTGATGGTCAAATTCACCTTTTACGGCGTTTTCGATCCATTGCGCATAAAAACGCCCGCTCGCCTCTGCTGGATACCAGGGGGCGCGGAATCGGCTCTGCACAAAAATTTCAGCTGCCAGCTGGCGTAGCACAGGGATATCCGCAAGCGTCGCCACATCAGCCGACGGATCGACACCCTGTTCCTCTACCGCCAGCGAAAGGTCGATCTCGCCTTCAACCAGTTGAAAACCGAGCTGCTGCAATGCATCTAACTGGTGGGGCTGCGATGCCGGTAGTTTCACCTGCACACGCGCCCAATTAGCAAAATCTGCGCTGGTCAACGCAGGCGCCGAGGGTTGCAGGCGAACAATCGCGCTACGCAAGCTAAAAAAGCGGCTTTCCCATGCCAGTTCTTCTACCGTGCCGTGAATGGTCATGCTGTTCCCTTTATGCTCGCTCGCTTAGCGCCAGACACCTTTGGTATCGACAACGAATTGCTGGTCAATGCTGGCGCTCTCCACCGCTTTAAACTCGTTGTGATCAACCAGCATTACCAGCACATCGGCCTGCGCCAGCGCATCATGGGTATTTACCAGCGTGGCGTGTCCGGCGAATTTAGCCGGCAGTTGATGAATATTTGGTTCCACTACCAGTGTTTCACCGCTGTGCCACTGGGCGATGTCGAGAGCAATTTCCATTGCCGGGCTTTCACGTAAATCATCAATATTGGGTTTAAAGGCCAGCCCGAAACAGGCGATTTTGATTTCACTGGCACGTTTGCCGCTGGCCGTCAGACAATCGGCAACCATCGCTTTGACCTGATTCAACACCCAGTGCGGCTTAAAGTCGTTAACTTCACGCGCGGTGCGGATAAGCCGCGACTGCTGCGGGTTCTGCGCGACAATAAACCATGGATCAACGGCGATACAGTGCCCGCCAACGCCAGGACCAGGCTGCAGAATATTGACGCGCGGATGGCGGTTCGCCAGACGAATCAACTCCCAAACGTTGATCCCCTGATCGGCGCAAATCAGCGACAATTCGTTGGCAAATGCAATGTTCACATCGCGGAAACTGTTTTCGGTAAGTTTGCACATTTCAGCGGTACGCGAGTTGGTAACCACGCATTCGCCTTCGAGGAAAATTTTGTACAGCTCACTGGCCCGCGCCGAACAAACCGGCGTCATCCCGCCAATCACGCGGTCATTTTTAATCAGCTCAACCATGACTTGCCCCGGCAGCACGCGCTCCGGACAGTAGGCGATATTGATATCGGCGTTTTCACCCGCCTGCTGCGGGAAAGTGAGATCCGGGCGCGCGTCGGCAAGCCACTGCGCCATCTGTTCTGTTGCCCCTACCGGCGAGGTCGACTCAAGGATCACTAACGCGCCTTTGCCAAGCACTGGCGCGATGGATTTCGCTGCCGCCTCAACATAGGCCATATCCGGCTCGTGCTCGCCTTTAAATGGCGTTGGCACGGCGATCAAGTAAGCATCTGCGACGACAGGCGTGGTGCTCGCGCGAAGATAGCCGCCGTTTACCGCCGCTTTCACTACACTTCCCAGTTCCGGCTCGACAATATGGATTTCGCCACGGTTAATGGTTTCCACCGCATGGGCGTTGATATCAACGCCAACAACCTGCTTCTGCCGTGACGCAAACGCCGCTGCGGTAGGCAGACCAATATAGCCCAGGCCAATAACGGAAATGGTTTTAAAGCTCATAGTGTTACCCGATTATTTTTAAGTGCGTGCAAAATGCGGCCGCAGGCCAGCCCGTCACCATAAGGGTTGTGCGCGCGGCTCATCGCCTGCCAGGCATCGTTGTCATGAAGCAGGTGCGAGACCTCTTCCACGATGCGCTGGCGATCCGTGCCAACCAGTTTAACCGTGCCCGCATCAACGGCTTCCGGGCGTTCGGTGGTATCACGCATTACCAGCACCGGCTTGCCGAGCGAAGGGGCTTCTTCCTGTATGCCGCCCGAATCCGTCAGGATCAGCCAGGCATGATTCATCAACCACAAAAACGGCAGGTAATCCTGAGGTTCTATCAGGGTAATGTTCTCAACGTGACCAAGAATTCGGTTTACGGGCTCGCTGACATTGGGGTTCAGATGGACCGGATAGACAATTTGCACATCATCATGTTGCGCGGCGATATCCGCTAACGCATGGCAAATCTGTTCAAAACCACGACCAAAACTCTCGCGGCGATGGCCGGTAACAAGGATCAGTTTTTTATCTCTGCTGAGGAACGGATAACGCGCCGCCAGTTCCTCGTAACGCGAAGGGTTATTCATCACGCTGTCGCGAACCCAGAAAAGCGCATCAATGACGGTATTGCCAGTGACAAAAATGCGGTTATCCGCAACATTCTCACGGCGTAAATTGAGGCGGGAGTTTTCCGTCGGCGCAAAGTGATACATCGCCAGGTGGCCGGTCAACGTGCGGTTTGCCTCTTCAGGCCATGGCGAAGAGAGATCGCCAGTACGCAGACCCGCTTCAACATGCCCGACAGGAATACGCTGATAAAATGCGGCAAGGCTCGCCGCAATCGTCGTTGTCGTGTCGCCATGCACCAGCACCACATCCGGGCGGAAGGATTCCAGGATGGGTTTTAACCCTTCAAGGATGCCGCAGGTTATCTCCGTAAGCCCTTGTCCTGGCTTCATAATGTTTAAATCGTAATCCGGAACAATAGAGAAGAGCGTTAACACCTGATCAAGCATCTCCCGATGCTGCGCAGTGACGCAAACTCTTGCTTCAAAGTCTGGATCCTTTGCCAGCGCATGTACCAGCGGAGCCATTTTGATAGCTTCTGGCCTCGTGCCAAATACGGTAAGTACTTTCACAACGATTCTCTTCGATTAGAAGATGAAGGCACGGAGCCTTCATCTCAGACGGCGTTTAATTCGAACGGCGGCGTGTTAATGCAATTCCGGAGCCGAGTAACGCGCCAACAATTCCCCACATAATCATCAGGAAAGCACGACGCGGGCTGTCGCGTTTTACCGGTTCTTCCGGCGTACGCAAATAACGATATGTCTGAAAACGGGGATCAAGTGTCGGACCGACGTTAAGCGTATTCAGCATGGCCCGATTTTGATCATAGTCCAGATCAAATTGTGGCCCCACTGCCTGCAGGTTTTCCAGCCGCGCTTGCAGCATAGGGCGGCCCAGCATAAACAGTTCTGAATCCGGCAGCTCGTCCGGTGGAACCTCGGTTTCGTTATGAGAGATATTGTGCTGCTCAGCGACTTTGAGCGCTTGCTCAACACTGTGTTGACGACGGTTAAAAATCGCCTTAGCGACTTCTTCCTGGCGTTTAACCTGTGCTTTCATCTGGATGGTACGTGCGGCCCAGGCGCCTTTCAGTTCATCGTTAAGATGACTGGCGGCACGCTGGCTGGCAAAGGCGACATACTGACGCAGCAGGTTGTTAGCATCTGGCGCGGTTTCAGCAATCAACTTAACGTTATCATTAAGGTTGCGGACAACATCTCCAGGTGTGTACTGGATGTTATTGATGAGCTCATCAAGCATCGCCGCATCCGCTTTGCTGTTACCGACCAGGCGCTGTTTGTAGTAATCCGTTTGCGACCAGAAATCGCGGCGCGTATCCCAGGAGGCGAGTTGCATAATGAACTCTTTATATGCCTCATCCATGACCGATACCTGATCGGTTGGCGTCTGGTTAGCTTTGTCGTCCAGGTTACGCAGGAACTGCTGCTGGGAATAATAACCTCCCAGCATATTAACCGTGGGGCGGTCGGTAACGGCGGTCGCACTCCACTCCTGGGTAGCAAAGAAGGTCCAGACTAAGGCGAGCAAAGCAAACAACAATGCTATTCCCGCGATCCATAATTTTCCTACCCATAAAGTACGGAATAAGCCCCGGATATCCAGTTCATTTTCCGTCCCCATCGAAGGTGCTCCTGACGCTGGTTGAATCATCGCTTTCCCGATTTCACTTGGTGAGTGTTGATTTTTGACCTTTGTTACGGCGCATTCTGCGTTTCACACGTTTGATAAAACGCGCCACTTTCCATGCTCGTTTGATACAGTAGCCATACAAAAAGAAAGATAGCAAGAATAATGCCAACATTGTCCACTCAGGTGGAAAACGAAGGAATTCTGCAGTAACACCAATGCTGGCGAGCAAGGCTGCGGCAAGCGTAATCAGTACAAAAGCCTGACGGGAAGTAAAACCTGCGCGCATGATCAAATGATGAATATGCTGACGATCTGGCGAAAAAGGGCTCATCCCCTTACGTAGACGACGATACATGATTGCCACCATATCCATCAGAGGAATGGCAATAATCCACAATGCTGTTACCGGGCTAATCGGATGCGTCTTACCCTGCGTGGTCTCCAGCAGGATCCAAATAACGGTAAAACCAATGAGGGTACTACCCGCATCACCCATAAAGACTTTATAGCGACGTCCCAGAACACCGAGATTAAGCAAGATATAAGGGAGGATGGCCGCAATCATCGCAAAGCACCAGATTGCAAGGCTGAATTGCCCATCAAACCACAAGATAAAGCCCATGGCAGCAAAAGAGACGCATGAAAGACCTCCCAGCAGACCATCAATGCCATCAACCATATTGAACGCATTAATTGCCGCCCATACGGCAAACAGCGTCAGCAGATAGCCAAACGGACCGAGCACCATCTCCCATGAACCAAAGATATAACCGAGGCTGCTAAGGTAGAGCTTACCGACAACCATCATAATCACGGCGACCAGCGCCTGAATTACGGCGCGAAATTTCACGCTGATATCGAAACGATCGTCCAACGCACCGATCAGCACTAATATCCCCGCGCAGAAAAGATAGAGTAAGGCATGCGGAATATAATTGTCGGTGATACCAAAACTGAAACAGATGCCCGCATAAACTGAAATGCCACCAACCAGAGGAATCAAGCCCTGATGCCGTTTGCGAAAGTTGGGTTTGTCCACCAAGCCGATTCGTTTTGCTGCTTTTCGCGCAAAAAACAAGAAAACGGTGGTGAACAAAAAAATACTGAATAATTCAGTAAAAGCAGTGAGTAAATTCACAATGCATGCTCTCAGCTAATGTTTATCCCGACAGTATAACGACGTTGTCACACCCCATAAAAGGAGAATGCAGGTCATTCGCAGGCGTTATTGTTTACTTTTCAAACAAATAAATCGTTCAAAAGATGAATAGTCTATTTGTTGTCGCCAGCGTTGGACAATGCCTGTCCCAGTGCATATAGCGTATAGCCCGCAAATAAAAAACGCCACGTAAAAACGTGGCGCTTCCGAGGTTTATTTATATTAGGAGCGCTTCATCATGTCGAAGAACTCATCATTCGTCTTCGTCATTGCCAGCTTGTTAATGAGGAACTCCATGGCGTCAATCTCACCCATTGGGTGAATGATTTTGCGCAGGATCCACATTTTCTGCAGCTCTTCCTGAGTGGTGAGCAACTCTTCTTTACGCGTACCGGAACGGTTGTAATCAATCGCCGGGAAGACACGTTTTTCAGCGATTTTACGCGAGAGGTGCAGTTCCATGTTACCGGTGCCTTTAAACTCTTCGTAAATCACTTCGTCCATTTTCGAACCGGTATCAATCAGCGCGGTCGCGATAATGGTCAGGCTACCGCCCTCTTCCACGTTACGCGCGGCACCGAAGAAGCGTTTCGGGCGATGCAGGGCGTTCGCGTCGACACCACCGGTCAGCACTTTGCCGGACGCCGGAACAACGGTGTTGTAAGCGCGAGCCAGACGGGTGATGGAGTCCAGCAGAATGATAACGTCTTTCTTGTGCTCGACCAGGCGCTTGGCCTTCTCGATAACCATTTCTGCAACCTGCACGTGGCGGGAAGCCGGTTCGTCAAAGGTGGAAGCAACCACTTCGCCTTTAACCAGACGTTGCATCTCGGTCACTTCTTCCGGACGTTCGTCAATCAACAGCACCATCAGTACACAATCTGGATGGTTGTAAGCAATGCTCTGCGCGATGTTCTGCAGCAGCATAGTTTTACCGGCTTTTGGCGGTGCAACAATCAGACCACGCTGACCACGACCGATCGGCGACGCCAGATCCAGTACGCGTGCGGTTAAGTCTTCCGTCGAGCCATTACCACGTTCCATACGCAGGCGAGAGTTCGCGTGCAGCGGCGTTAAGTTTTCAAACAGAATCTTATTACGCGCGTTTTCCGGCTTATCGAAGTTCACCTCGTTAACTTTGAGCAATGCAAAGTAACGTTCACCTTCTTTAGGCGGGCGAATCTTACCTGAAATGGTGTCACCAGTGCGGAGGTTGAAACGGCGAATTTGGCTGGGGGATACGTAGATGTCGTCAGGGCCGGCGAGGTAGGAGCTGTCTGCGGAGCGGAGGAAACCAAATCCATCCTGCAGAATCTCCAGCACGCCATCGCCAAAGATATCTTCGCCACTCTTCGCGTGCTGCTTCAGGATGGCGAAAATGATGTCCTGTTTGCGCATACGGGCCAGGTTTTCCAGCCCCATATTTTCGCCGAGAGTGATCAGCTCAGAAACCGGCGTATTCTTTAATTCGGTAAGATTCATAATGGTGTGGGTTCTTAAACTCGGGGTAGATCTCGAACTTAATGTTGTGAATGGTATGGCAGGGTCATCCATGCCTGTTAACGGCCATCAACTTATGTCTGATCGGTGCCTGGTCACAGGAAAGTACGCAGAACTGAAACGATAAGACGGAATAAGTGATAAGCCCGGAATCTGTCGACTTCTCTCGCGATGGTGTTGCTCTGCGGGAAGTATCGGGGTAATGCAAGATTCAAACAACTAAAGGTATGTTCAAAACGAAGTCAAAACTAAATTAGCACGGCTGAAGCCGGGCGTCCAGCGCTCCAAAAAAATTAGGACTGCTGGCACGCCGGCGGAGTCTGGGTTACGCCAGGTTGGCGTCCAGGAACTCTTTCAGTTGGCCTTTAGACAAGGCACCAACTTTGGTTGCTGCAACTTCACCGTCTTTAAACAGCAGCAGGGTCGGGATACCACGGATGCCGTATTTCGGCGCGGTACCTGGATTGTTGTCGATGTTCAGTTTCGCAATGGTTAGCTTGCCTTCGTACTCATCAGCGACCTCATCCAGAATCGGGGCGATCATTTTACACGGTCCACACCACTCTGCCCAGAAATCAACGAGCACAAGCCCGTCCGCTTTGAGTACATCCGTGTCAAAACTATCGTCAGTCAGGTGAATAATTTTATCGCTCATATATAACTCCACAGGAATAAGCCTGGCATGTTGGTGTAGCATAAAACAGCAACGTATTGATGCCACAATAACCAACTAAAGGTTGACTTTATTTCACCGGATACGCTTTCGTAAAGCAATAGTAAGCTGATATTCTACCACACTATGAGCAAAACACATTTAACAGAACAGAAGTTTTCCGACTTCGCCCTGCACCCAAAAGTGATCGAAGCCCTTGAAAAAAAAGGGTTTCATAATTGCACGCCCATTCAGGCTCTGGCTCTTCCGCTGACGCTGGCGGGCCGTGATGTTGCAGGTCAGGCGCAAACCGGTACCGGCAAAACGATGGCGTTTTTAACGTCAACGTTTCATTACCTTCTCTCTCACCCGGCAATCGAAGACCGTAAAGTGAACCAACCGCGCGCGATTATTATGGCGCCGACACGTGAACTCGCGGTACAAATTCACGCCGATGCAGAACCGCTGGCGCAAGCGACTGGCCTGAAACTGGGTCTGGCTTACGGCGGTGATGGCTATGACAAACAGCTGAAAGTGCTGGAAAGCGGCGTCGATATTTTAATCGGCACCACGGGTCGATTAATTGATTATACCAAGCAGAACCATATTAACCTGGGCGCGATCCAGGTCGTGGTGCTGGACGAAGCAGATCGTATGTACGATCTGGGCTTTATCAAAGATATCCGCTGGCTGTTCCGCCGTATGCCACCCGTGACGTCACGTTTGAACATGCTCTTCTCCGCCACATTGTCTTACCGGGTGCGTGAGCTGGCGTTTGAGCAGATGAATAACGCTGAGTACGTGGAAGTGGAGCCGGAACAAAAAACGGGCCACCGTATTAAAGAAGAGCTTTTCTACCCGTCCAACGACGAGAAAATGCGCCTGCTGCAGACACTGATCGAAGAAGAGTGGCCGGATCGCGCCATTATCTTCGCCAATACCAAACACCGCTGTGAAGATATCTGGGGCAGCCTGGCCGCAGATGGTCATCGTGTTGGTTTGCTGACCGGTGATGTCGCGCAGAAAAAACGCCTGCGTATTCTTGATGAGTTCACGCGTGGCGATCTCGACATTCTGGTGGCGACTGACGTTGCCGCACGTGGTCTGCATATTCCTGCGGTCACGCACGTTTTTAACTACGATCTGCCGGACGATTGTGAAGATTACGTTCACCGTATCGGTCGTACCGGTCGCGCTGGCGCCAGCGGTCACTCAATCAGCCTCGCTTGTGAAGAATATGCCCTGAACCTGCCGGCGATTGAGACCTATATCGGGCATTCTATCCCGGTCAGCAAATACGATCCGGATGCCCTGCTCACCGAGCTGCCGCCGCCAAAACGCCTGACGCGTTCACGCTCTGGCAACGGCCCGCGCCGCAGCGGTGGCACCCCACGTAATCGTCGTCGTTCAGGTTAAAAATATGCTCGGTTCCGCCTCGCTCTATGCCGCTATTGATCTTGGATCCAACAGTTTTCATATGCTGGTTGTGCGCGAGGTGGCGGGAAGCATTCAGACGCTTTCTCGCATCAAACGCAAAGTTCGCCTGGCTGCAGGGTTAAGCCCCGACAATCGTCTTTCTCAGGAAGCGATGGAGCGAGGGTGGCAGTGCCTGCGGCTATTTTCCGAACGTCTGCAGGATATTCCCCAGGAGCAAATCCGCGTCGTAGCAACGGCCACGTTGCGCCTGGCGGTTAACGCGCAGGAATTTATCGACAAAGCGCAAGAAATCCTCGGCTGCCCGGTGCAAGTCATTAGCGGCGAGGAAGAAGCGCGGCTGATTTATCAGGGCGTTGCGCACACGACGGGGGGCGCGGATCAGCGTCTGGTGGTTGATATTGGCGGCGCCAGCACGGAGCTGGTTACCGGCACCGGGGCACAAACGACGTCCCTTTTCAGCCTGTCGATGGGCTGCGTCACCTGGCTTGAGCGTTTTTTTACCGATCGAAATCTCGGGCAGGAAAACTTCGCCGCCGCCGAACAGGCCGCGCGTGAGGTGCTGCGCCCGGTTGCCGATGAGCTTCGCCGCCATGGCTGGAAAGTGTGTGTCGGGGCATCGGGTACGGTTCAGGCGTTGCAAGAAATCATGATGGCGCAGGGCATGGATGAGCGCATTACCCTCGCTAAATTGCAGCAGCTAAAACAGCGCGCCATACAGTGCGGGCGACTCGAAGAGCTGGAAATAGAAGGCCTGACGCTGGAACGCGCTTTGGTGTTTCCGAGCGGTCTGGCAATCCTTATCGCTATCTTCACCGAAATGAATATTGAAAGCATGACGCTGGCCGGTGGCGCATTACGCGAAGGTCTGGTCTACGGCATGTTGCACCTGGCGGTAGATGAAGACATTCGTAGCCGCACCCTGCGCAATATTCAACGCCGTTTTATTATCGATACCGATCAATCCCGGCGCGTGACAACGCTGGCCAGGCGTTTTGCGCAAAGCGTCGCTAAAGAGTGGGAATTAGATGCCTATAGCATCGAAATTCTGAAAGTTGCCTGCGAACTGCATGAAATTGGTTTGAGTATTGAGTTTAAGCAAGCGCCGTTACATGCGGCATGGCTGGTACGTAATCTCGATCTACCCGGCTTTACCCCCGCACAAAAGAAACTGCTCGCGACACTGCTGCTTAATCAGACGAACGCGGTCGATCTCTCATCCTTGCATCAGCAAAACGCCGTACCGCCGCGCGTCGCCGAGCATCTTTGTCGTCTGCTTCGTCTTGCCATTATTTTCGCCAGCCGTCGTCGCGATGATCTGCTGCCGGAAATAGCGGTCACCGCGCAGGGCGAGAAGCTGGTGCTGACGCTGCCGCAAGGGTGGCTGGCAAGTCACCCGCTTGGCGCAGAACTGATTGATCAGGAAAGCCAGTGGCAAAGTTACGTGCACTGGTCACTGGAAATCCAGTAATCCCCATTCGGAATATTGCCCGCTCGCTGCGGGCTTTTTTATTGCTTGCTGAAAAACACAGTCCAGCAGCTCTGCCGGGTTGCAACCTTACCGAGCGGGCGGGCGCTTATTTTTAAGATTTCAGCCCGCTCTTTAAGAGCCGTAATCTTCGCGGCTCTCGATAAAGGTGAATTTTTATTTGTCCTTCGCTTTCGCCAGCATCGCGCGTATGTTCGCCACGTTAGCCTGACCTTTGTGCATGCGCTCTTCGGCGCTGACCACTTTGCGTTCCTGCTCCCAAATCAGATCGTCTTGCGGTAATTCCAGCAGAAAGCGGCTCGGTTCCGGGCGAACTAACTCGCCATACTGACGGCGCTCTTTGCAGAGGGTGAAAATCAGCTCTTTCTGCGCGCGGGTGATGCCCACATAGGCCAGACGCCGCTCTTCATCGACGTTGTCTTCATCGATACTGCTCTGGTGCGGCAATAACCCCTCTTCCATACCCACCAGGAAAACATAGGGAAATTCAAGACCCTTAGAAGCGTGCAGCGTCATCAACTGCACCTGATCGGATTCGTCGTCGCTCTCGCCACGCTCCATCATGTCGCGCAGGGTAAAGCGTGTCACCACTTCCGCCAGCGTCATCGGTTCATCCAGTTCGCTGCCTTCCAGCATCTCCGTCATCCAGCCGAACAGCGTGTTAACGTTTTTCATACGCATCTCCGCCGCTTTCGGGCTGGCGGAGGTTTCGAACAACCACGATTCATAATCGATGCCGTGAATTAAATCGCGCACCGCTGCGATAGGCTCGCGCTCCGACAAACGTTGTACCTCACCGAGCCAGTGAGTAAAACGCGTCAGCGCGTCATAACCGCGTCCGGTCAGCGTCTGGTTCAGGCCAACGTCGAAGCTGGCGGCAAACAGGCTCTTATTACGCAACATCGCCCATTCACCCAGCTTTTGTAGCGTTGCCGAACCAATTTCACGCTTTGGCGTATTCACAATCCGCAAAAACGCACTGTCATCATCCGTATTGGTCAGCACCCGCAAATAGGCCAGCAGATCTTTGATTTCCGGGCGCGAAAAGAACGAGGTACCGCCGGAAATCTTGTACGGGATGCGGTTTTGCATCAGGAATTTTTCGAATACGCGCGACTGGTGGTTACCGCGATAGAGGATCGCATAATCCTTGTATTCGGTCTTATTCACGAAGTGGTGAGCAATCAGCTCGCCGGTCACGCGCTCGGCTTCATGTTCTTCATGGTTGGCGCTGAGCACTTTCAGCTCCGCACCATAACCCAGCTCGGAGAAGAGGCGTTTTTCAAAAACGTGTGGGTTGTTGGCGATGAGGATATTCGCCGCTTTCAGGATGCGCCCGGAAGAGCGATAGTTTTGCTCCAGCTTAATCACCTGCAATGCCGGAAAATCCTGGCTCAGCAGCACCAGGTTTTGCGGCCGCGCCCCGCGCCAGGAGTAAATCGACTGGTCATCGTCACCCACGACAGTAAAGCGCGCGCGCTGGCCCACTAACAGCTTTACCAGTTCATACTGGCTGGTGTTGGTGTCCTGATATTCATCCACCAGCAGATAACGGATCTTGTTCTGCCAGCGTTCGCGCACCTCTTCGTTTCGCTGTAATAACAGCGTTGGCAGCAGGATCAGGTCGTCGAAATCGAGTACGTTACACGCCTTCATATGGGCGTCGTACAGACCATAGCAGTGGGCAAAAATACGATCGCGTTCACCGTTTGCGCGCGCCGCAGCTTGCGGCGGGGTCAGCAGATCGTTTTTCCAGTTTGAGATCGCAGAGATCAGCTGTTGCAGCACCACTTTGTCATCGTCGATCAGCCCTTCGGTCAGATCTTTTAACAGTGCGAGCTGATCGGTGTCGTCAAACAGGGAAAAGTTAGATTTCATCCCCAACGCGGCGAACTCACGTTTGATGATATTCAGCCCCAGCGTGTGGAACGTAGAGATCATCAACCCGCGCGCCTCTTTGCGCCCCAGCGTCTGCGCAACGCGTTCTTTCATCTCGCGCGCCGCTTTGTTGGTAAAGGTTACCGCCGCGATATGTTTCGCCTGGTAGCCGCAGCCACGGATCAAATGGGCGATTTTATTGGTGATCACGCGTGTTTTACCGGATCCCGCTCCCGCCAGCACCAGGCATGGTCCGGTGACGAATTCAACGGCTTGTTGTTGTCCGGGATTTAAACGCATAAAAGATCACTCAATGAAAAGTCTGGAGGGAAGAAAACGCGTGGTAGTATAGCCAGCCTCAACAACCTCACTCAAGGCACGATCATGGCAAAAACCGCAGCAGCACTGCATATCCTTGTTAAAGAAGAGAAACTGGCGCTGGATCTTCTGGAACAGATCAAAAACGGCGGCGATTTCGAAAAGCTGGCGAAGAAACACTCTATCTGCCCGTCAGGCAAAAAAGGCGGACATTTGGGCGAATTCCGTCAGGGCCAGATGGTTCCCGCGTTCGATAAAGTGGTGTTTTCCTGCCCGGTGCTGGAGCCAACCGGCCCGCTGCACACCCAGTTCGGTTACCACATCATCAAAGTGCTGTACCGCAACTAAAGGTTGAGCCTCTCATCACAGAGAGGCTTTTTTATTTGTGCGATTGCAGCTTCTGCTGCGCGTCATGCTTCATCACATGCATATTGATCGCCGCCTGGAATACTTTGAACATCAGGCCATTAATCAATGTCGCCAGGGTAATGGTAATGAACGCCGTCATTACCCAGTCAATCACTGCGATACCGCTATGCAACAGCGCAGGACGGTACACCAGCATGCCGCCAAACACCGCCCAGTGACTCAGACAATAGAAACACTGAAACAAGTGCCCTATCATCGCGTTCTTTTTCACCGTCCATTCACGAAAAGCCGCAAATAGCTCCGTTTGTGTCAACGTTATTGAAATGCTACTGGCAGCCAGCGCAATCATCAGGCAGGTGGTTAAATCGGCAATCATCGGTGGTGCCCCTTCTCGTTGAAGTAATTAATAAATTCCGCGCCGACATCGTGTAGTGTCAGGTTTTTAAAACGTTCGAGGATCAGCGATTGTGCGTCGGCAAGCGTTGATGACATCACCCGGTTCACCCCTTGTTCAACCAGACACTCAGGGTTTTCATTACGATTGCCCAACGCGAACAACGCAGGCGATCCCAGTGCGATGTAGATGTCGTAGAGTGTGACCAGGCCGGCGGAGCGGCAAAGTCGCCAGCCGCCGTGGTGCCCTTTGGTCGCGCAGACAATCTGCTGTTCCCGTAATCCGGCGAGCAGTTTGCGAATAAACGCCGGGTTACCGTCGATGTATTCAGCCATCTGTTCCGAAGTCATCGGTTTATCGGCCTGTTCCATGTGGAGCAGGATGTGCAACGTCGCGGAGAAGGAGTTATTTATTTTCATGTAACTTACGATATTACATAAAAACAAATTCAACAAGACAGACGGCAAAAAAAGATCGCGTCCATTGCCGCTCATAAAAAAGCCCGGAAGCGCTAACGCCTCCGGGCTTAAACTTTTCAATGAAATTCGGCTTATCGCTACCGAAAGACGATAGGAATTAGCTCGCGACGGCGATACGTTTCATATCCGTCATATAACCGCGCAATTTCTGACCCACTTTCTCAATGGCGTGGCTGCGAATTGCCTCATTCACATCGCGCAGTTGCGCATTATCTACCGCACCTTCGGCAATCGCTTTACCCAGGTCGCCCGTTTGCAGCGTGGTCATGAACTCTTTCAGCAGCGGTACGCAAGCATAAGAGAACAGATAGTTGCCGTACTCTGCGGTATCGGAAATGACCACGTTCATCTCATACAGACGCTTTCGCGCGATGGTGTTGGCAATCAGCGGCAGTTCGTGCAGCGATTCATAGTAAGCGGACTCTTCGATAATGCCGGACGCCACCATGGTTTCGAACGCCAGTTCAACACCCGCTTTCACCATCGCAATCATCAGCACGCCTTTATCAAAGTACTCCTGCTCGCTGATTTTGCCTTCATACTGCGGTGCGGTTTCGAACGCGGATTTACCGGTTTCTTCACGCCAGGTCAGCAGTTTCTTATCGTCATTGGCCCAGTCAGCCATCATGCCGGAAGAGAACTCGCCGGAGATGATATCGTCCATATGTTTCTGGAACAGCGGCGCCATAATGCCTTTCAGCTGTTCTGACAGCGCGTAAGCACGCAGTTTCGCCGGATTGGACAAGCGATCCATCATCAGCGTAATACCACCCTGTTTCAGCGCTTCGGTGATGGTTTCCCAGCCGAACTGAATCAGTTTTTCTGCGTAAGCCGGGTCAGTACCTTCCGCCACCAGCTTGTCGAAACACAGCAGGGAACCCGCCTGCAGCATGCCGCAGAGGATGGTCTGCTCGCCCATCAGGTCAGATTTCACTTCCGCAACAAAAGAGGACTCCAGAACGCCCGCACGGTGACCACCGGTTGCCGCAGCCCAGGCTTTAGCAATCGCCATCCCTTCGCCTTTCGGGTCGTTTTCCGGGTGGACAGCGATCAGGGTCGGAACACCGAAACCACGTTTGTACTCTTCACGAACTTCCGTGCCAGGACACTTCGGTGCCACCATCACGACAGTGATGTCTTTACGGATCTGCTCACCCACTTCCACGATGTTGAAACCGTGAGAGTAGCCCAGCGCCGCGCCGTCTTTCATCAGCGGCTGCACGGCACGCACGACGTCAGAGTGCTGTTTGTCCGGCGTCAGGTTCACGACCAGGTCCGCCTGCGGGATCAGCTCTTCATAAGTGCCAACTTTAAAACCGTTTTCGGTCGCTTTGCGCCAGGACGCGCGTTTCTCCGCAATCGCTTCTTTACGCAGCGCGTAAGCGATATCCAGACCGGAGTCGCGCATGTTCAGGCCCTGGTTCAGCCCTTGGGCGCCGCAGCCGACGATGACCACTTTTTTACCCTGAAGGTAGCTTGCGCCATCGGCAAATTCGTCACGCGCCATGAAGCGGCATTTGCCCAGCTGCGCCAGCTGCTGGCGCAGGTTCAGTGTATTAAAGTAGTTAGCCATTTGAGACCTCGTCGTGTGATGTTGTGTTGTGCCGTTCTTTTTTGCGCTAACGCTTTAGGTTTTCTGTTGCGCAAATTATTCAGGGCAATATTTATTGTTCAGTTCGCTGATAAGCGAGATTGAACCCACTATATGACAGGAAATGCGTTGCTTAAATTGATATATTAACAATGTCACATTGCAATTTTTGCAATGTAAATTTGTGGAGTCTGTCTCATGGATTTACGCGATCTGAAAACGTTCCTGCATCTGGCCGAAAGCCGCCATTTTGGCCGCAGCGCGCGCGCCATGCATGTCAGCCCTTCCACGCTTTCACGGCAAATCCAACGGCTGGAAGAAGATCTCGGACAGCCGCTGTTTGTGCGCGATAACCGTACCGTCACGCTGACAGAAGCGGGTGAAGAGCTGCGTGTTTTCGCGCAACAAACGTTATTGCAGTATCAGCAATTGCGCCACACCATCGACCAGCAAGGCCCGTCGCTCTCCGGCGAGCTGCATCTTTTCTGTTCCGTTACTGCGGCTTATAGCCACTTGCCGCCGATTCTCGATCGTTTTCGCGCGGAACATCCGTCGGTAGAGATCAAACTCACCACCGGCGATGCCGCCGATGCGATGGAAAAAGTGGTCACCGGCGAAGCGGATCTGGCCATTGCCGGGAAACCGGAAACGCTGCCCGGCGCGGTAGCGTTTTCAATGCTGGAAAACCTGGCCGTGGTGCTGATAGCACCTGCGCTTCCCTGCCCGGTGCGTAACCAGGTTTCGCAGCCCGAACCAGACTGGTCCACCGTGCCGTTTATCATGGCCGATCAGGGCCCGGTGCGCCGCCGTATCGAGCTATGGTTCCGCCGTCATAAAATCAGCAACCCGTCAATTTACGCCACCGTCGGCGGCCACGAAGCAATGGTGTCGATGGTCGCGCTCGGTTGCGGCGTGGCGCTCATCCCGGAAGTGGTGCTGGAAAACAGCCCGGAGCCAGTGCGCAACCGCGTGATGATCCTTGAACGCAGTGATGAGAAAACGCCATTTGAGCTTGGCGTCTGTGTACAAAAAAAGCGGCTCTATGAGCCGCTTATTGATGCGTTCTGGAAAATCCTGCCAAACAACTAACCGGCAAGGAAAAAGCGGAACGCCGGGTTATGCGTTTCGTCGTGGCATTCGTAACCCAGCTCGTTGAGCCGGGTTTCGAAATCCGGTTCATGCTCGCCCAGTTCGAACGCCGCCAGAACGCGCCCATAATCAGTGCCGTGGCTGCGGTAATGGAACAATGAAATATTCCAGTGCGTACCGAGCGTATGCAGGAACTTCAGCAGCGCACCCGGCGATTCCGGGAACTCAAAACTGTACAGACGTTCACGCAGCGGTTTCGACGGTCGTCCCCCCACCATGTAACGCACATGCAGTTTCGCCATCTCGTCATCGGAAAGATCCACCACGCTGTAACCGCCTTCGTGCAGCAGATCGAGGATCTCTTTACGCTCCTCCAGCCCCCGGCTTAACCGCACGCCGACAAAAATGCAGGCATCTTTGGCATCGGCAAAGCGATAGTTAAACTCGGTCACAGAGCGCCCGCCCAACAACTGACAAAACTTCAGGAAGCTACCTTTCTCTTCCGGAATGGTCACCGCCAGCAGCGCTTCACGCTGCTCGCCCAACTCGCAACGCTCAGAAACATAACGCAAGCCGTGGAAATTGACGTTTGCGCCAGAAAGCACATGCGCCAGCCGCTCGCCGCGAATGTTGTGTTTGGCGATATATTTTTTCATTCCTGCCAGCGCCAGCGCGCCAGACGGTTCCGCGACGGCGCGAACATCTTCGAACAAATCTTTCATCGCCGCGCAAATCGCATCGCTATCCACGGTGATGATATCGTCGAGATACTCTTTGCACAGACGGAAGGTTTCGTTACCGATACGTTTTACCGCCACGCCTTCGGCAAACAAGCCCACGCGCGGTAACTCGACCGGATGACCTGCATCCAGTGCCGCTTTCAGGCACGCGGAGTCTTCCGCTTCCACGGCAATCACTTTGATTTGCGGCATCAGTTGTTTAATCAACACCGCCACGCCCGCCGCTAAACCGCCGCCGCCGACCGGCACAAAAACGCGATCAATGTGTGCGTCCTGTTGCAGCAATTCCAGCGCCAGCGTACCCTGCCCGGCGATTACCATCGGGTGATCAAACGGCGGCACAAAGGTGAAACCTTGTTGTTCGGCCAGTTCAATGGCTTTCGCTTTCGCTTCGTCAAAGTTGGCGCCATGCAACAGCACTTCGCCACCAAAGCCGCGCACCGCATCCACTTTGATATCCGCCGTGGCGACAGGCATTACAATCAGCGATTTGATACCCAGACGCGTCGATGACATTGCCACGCCCTGCGCATGATTGCCCGCAGAAGCCGTAATCACACCATGCGCTTTTTGCTCAGGCGTCAGCCCGGCAATCATCGCGTACGCGCCACGCAGCTTAAAGCTGTGCACCGGCTGGCGATCTTCGCGCTTCACCAGGATCACATTGTCGAGACGCGAAGAGAGCTTCTCCATTTTTTGCAGCGGCGTTACCTGCGCCGCTTCGTAAACCGGCGCACGCAGCACCGCTCTCAGATATTCCGCTCCTTCGGGAGCGGCTGAGAGGGGTTGGGATTCGGCCATCATTAACCCCCAAGTTTGGATTTATCGCGAACCGCGCCTTTATCCGCACTGGTCGCGAGACTGGCATAAGCGCGCAGCGCGAAGGAGACCTGACGTTCACGGTCAACCGGCGTCCAGGCTTTATCGCCGCGGGCTTCCTGCGCTTCACGACGTGCCGCCAGTTCGCGATCGCTCAGTTGCAGTTGAATGCTACGGCTCGGGATATCGATAGCGATGATATCGCCATCTTCAATCAGGCCAATATTGCCGCCGCTTGCCGCTTCCGGGGAAACGTGACCGATAGATAAACCCGATGTGCCGCCGGAGAAACGCCCGTCGGTGATCAGCGCACACGCTTTGCCGAGCCCCATTGATTTCAGGAAGCTGGTTGGGTAGAGCATTTCCTGCATCCCCGGCCCGCCTTTCGGCCCTTCGTAACGAATCACCACCACGTCCCCTGCGACAACTTTGCCGCCGAGAATGGCGTCCACCGCTGCGTCCTGGCTTTCGTACACTTTCGCCGGACCGGTGAATGTCAGGTTGCTGTCATCAACGCCTGCGGTTTTGACGATACAGCCGTTTTCCGCAAAGTTGCCGTACAGCACGGCCAGACCGCCGTCCTGGCTGTAGGCGTGCTCCAGCGAACGGATGCAGCCTTCAGCGCGATCGTCATCCAGCGTGTCCCAGCGGCAGTTTTGTGAGAACGCTTGCGTGGTGCGGATGCCTGCCGGGCCTGCGCGGAACATGGTTTTCACCGCGTCGTCTTTGGTCAGCATCACGTCGTACTGCTCAAGGGTTTGCGGCAGCGTCAGACCGAGTACGTTTTTCACATCCCGGTTCAACAAATTAGCGCGATCCAGCTCACCCAGAATGCCCAGCACGCCACCGGCGCGGTGTACATCCTCCATATGGTATTTCTGCGTACTCGGCGCGACTTTACACAGCTGCGGAACTTTGCGGGACAGTTTATCGATGTCACTCATGGTGAAATCAATCTCCGCTTCCTGCGCGGCAGCCAGCAAGTGCAGAACGGTGTTAGTAGAGCCACCCATGGCGATATCCAGCGTCATGGCGTTCTCAAACGCCGCTTTACTGGCGATGGAACGCGGCAGTGCGCTGGTATCATCCTGCTCGTAATAGCGTTTGGTCAGCTCAACAATACGTTTGCCCGCGTTGATAAACAGCTCTTTACGGTCAGCGTGGGTCGCCAGCAGCGAGCCGTTACCCGGCTGCGACAGCCCCAGCGCTTCGGTCAGACAGTTCATCGAGTTGGCGGTGAACATGCCGGAGCAGGAGCCGCAAGTTGGGCAGGCGGAGCGCTCTACCTGTTCGCTCTGATCGTCAGAGACTTTCGGGTCTGCGCCCTGAATCATGGCATCCACCAGATCGAGTTTGATTATCTGGTTGGAAAGTTTGGTTTTCCCGGCTTCCATCGGGCCGCCGGAGACGAAAATCACCGGAATATTCAACCGCAGAGAAGCCATCAGCATCCCCGGGGTAATTTTGTCGCAGTTGGAAATACACACCATCGCATCAGCGCAGTGGGCATTGACCATGTATTCAACGGAATCGGCAATCAGCTCGCGGGAAGGCAGTGAGTAAAGCATGCCGCCGTGGCCCATGGCGATGCCATCATCAACGGCGATGGTGTTGAACTCTTTCGCCACGCCGCCTGCGGCTTCGATTTGCTCCGCAACCAGCTTACCGAGATCGCGCAGGTGAACGTGGCCCGGCACGAACTGGGTAAACGAGTTCACGACAGCGATAATCGGCTTGCCGAAATCGGCGTCGGTCATCCCGGTTGCGCGCCACAGCGCGCGGGCACCCGCCATATTGCGCCCGTGGGTGGTGGTGGCGGAACGGTACTTAGGCATGCTCTTTTACTCCCGTCTATCTTGTCGATGGGGTGGTGCGTGCCATCCCATATTTATTTGCGATACCCTAAAAATTCGGGTTGTAGGGAGGCGGCAAGCGAGCGAATCCCCGGGAGCTTACCGAAGTAAGTGACGGGGATGAACGATTGCGGCCAACACACCTACAACCTGAAGTATGACGGGTATTTATGGATTAACTTGATCCAACCAGCCCCACTTATCTTCCGTTTCACCGGTAAAGAGGCCAAAGAATGCTTGCTGAATACGTTTGGTGACCGGGCCGCAACGACCTTCGCCCACCTGAATGCCGTCGACACTGCGCACCGGCGTGATTTCCGCTGCGGTACCGGACATAAATACTTCATCCGCCAGATACAGCGATTCACGGGACAGCACCTGCTCACGAACTTCGATGTTCAGCTCTTTCGCCAGCTTGATGATCGCATCGCGGGTGATACCCGGCAGGGCAGAGGAGGTAAACGGCGGCGTGAACAGGATGCCATCTTTTACTTCAAACAGGTTTTCGCCCGCACCTTCAGAGATGTAGCCGTTCACGTCCAGCGCGATCCCTTCCTGGTAGCCATGGCGGCGGGCTTCGCTGCCCACAAGCAGGGAAGAGAGGTAGTTACCGCCCGCTTTTGCGGCTGTCGGGATGGTGTTCGGCGCAACACGATTCCAGGAAGAAACCATCGCGTCGATCCCCTGATCCAGCGCTTCCGCACCGAGGTAAGCGCCCCACGGGAACGCGGCGATGATCACATCAGTGGTGTAGCCCGCAGGAGGGTTAACGCCCATGCCAACATCGCCCACAAACACCAGCGGACGAATATAGGCGCTGGTCAGATTGTTTTTGCGGATCACTGCGCGGCAGGCTTCCATCAGCTCATCCACGCTCTGAGATACCGGGAAACGATAGATTTTGGCGGAATCGCGCAGACGCTGCATATGTTCACGATGGCGGAAGACTACCGGACCTTTATGCGAGTCATAGCAACGGATACCTTCAAACACGGAAGTACCGTAATGCAGCGCGTGGGACATTACATGGACTTTTGCATCTTCCCAACGAACCATCTCGCCATTAGACCAAATGTAGTCTGCTTTTTTCGTCGTCATTATTCTTCCTTTTGCGCTTACGCGCGGATTTGTTGTGATTGTGATGATGTGGCACGCTGGCGGATATCAACCCGGGCAACGTCAACAAGTTTGCTTAACTGGCTAAACAGTAATTCGACAGGCCGCGGGCTGGCAACGGTCAATTCGATATTTATATTCCGCGCATCACTGGCGGTTTCCATATTCATCGCACATACCTGAAAGCCACGGTGACGCACCACGCGCAGCACGCGTTCTAACGTTTCAGGATTGAAGCGGGCCTCAACGGCGACCTGATGTTGCATCATGATAATTTCTCCAGCATTTGTGAGTTACTGGCGCCGGGCGGCACCAGTGGCCAGACATTCTCAAGTTCATCAATTGAGACATGAAGCAGGTATGGCCCTGGGCTCGTGAGCATCGTGTCGAGTGCCGCTTCAACCTGGTCTTTTCGGGTGATGTGCTGGCCGGGGATGCCGAAAGCGCTGGCCAGCGTGAGGAAATCGGGGTTATCAGTCAGGGTGGTTTCGCTATAACGCTCGTTGAAGAATAACTGCTGCCACTGGCGAACCATCCCTAAACGCTGGTTGTCCAGTAAGACAATCTTCAGCGGTAATTGCTTACGTTTAACGGTGCCGAGCTCCTGAACATTCATCATGAAGGAGCCGTCACCGGAGATACAAATTACCGTATCGTCCGGGCGGGCAACCTGCGCGCCAACGGCGGCGGGCAGACCGAAGCCCATCGTACCTAATCCACTGGACGTGATGAAATTTTCCGGGCGGCTGAAACACAAATGTTGCGCCGCCCACATTTGATGTTGACCCACGTCGGTAGTGACCACGCTGTTTTCCGGCTTGCGATCGGAGAGCTGTTTTAATAACAACGGCGCATAAATAGCCTCACCCGGATGATCATAACGCCAGGCATGTTCACGACGCAGGTCCGCGCTGTATTGACGCCACGCATCAATTGCCAGCGGCTGTTGTAGCGCAGGCAGCAGAGCATTTAAATCGCCCTGCAACGCAACGTTCGCCTGGCGCAGTTTGCTCATTTCCGCCGGATCGATATCCATATGGATCACTTTGGCGTTCGGGGCGAAGGTATTCAGCTTACCGGTCACGCGATCGTCAAAGCGGGCACCAACGGCAATCAGCAAGTCACACTCCTGCACGGCGAAATTCGCGGCTTTCGTACCGTGCATCCCCAGCATGCCGAGATAGTAAGCATAATCAGTTTCCACCGCGCCCAGCCCTTTCAGCGTGCAAGTGATCGGCATTTGCGTCACGCTCAGAAACGCACGCAGCGCCGGAACCGCCTGCGCCATGCCCACACCGCCGCCAACGTACAGCATCGGTTTTGTTGCCTGCGAAAGCATCTGCACGGCCTGTTTAACTTCAGCCTGCGGGAAAGAGTGCTCATCGTCGACGGTCGCTAACCAGGGTTCCAGTTCGCCTTCAGCCAGCTGGATGTCTTTCGGAATATCCACCAGAACCGGACCTGGGCGACCGGAATTCGCCACGTAGAACGCCTCAGCCATGACTCGCGGTAACTCTTCCAGCGATTCAACCAGGAAGCTGTGCTTGGTGCAGGCCAGGGATAAACCGAGTACGTCTACTTCCTGAAACGCGTCGGTACCGATAAGCGGGGCAGCAACCTGGCCGGTGATGGCAACAACCGGGACGGAATCTAATAACGCATCAGCAAGACCGGTGATCAGGTTCGTCGCGCCCGGGCCGGAAGTGGCGATGCAAACGCCGGTTTTACCGGTAGCGCGAGCATAGCCAATAGCGGCCATCGCCGCGCCCTGCTCGTGCCGGCAAAGTAGGTGTTCCACGCCGCCGTCATACAATGCATCGTAAACCGGCATAATTGCGCCGCCCGGATAGCCGAAGACGATATCGACTTTCTGCGCTCGCAACGCATGTACTACCCACTGTGCCCCATTCATAGTCAGTTCCCCGCCGGATATCGGGAGAAACAGAATTTTGTGCTACTACTCATTCTCTGCTCCTCGTTTATGTTTTTAGGTCATAAAAAAACCCCCGGACCTTTCGGTGCGGGGGTCTTAGTTCGTTAAGGCTTGTTTTTTAAGCCTTTCCTCGTCCAAGTGCAGCCCCGCACGGTGGGATAATAATCACCACCACGCTAATCACGACCAGGCTAATCACTCGTAGAAGGGCTTTCATTTGTGTTCGTTCTTGCTTCATGTTCGAAGGAATGCCTAAAGAGGTAACACAGATTTAAGACAAGAAACAAGAAAAATTTATGACGCAATTTGCGGTTGCCCCGACAAAATGACAAAAAATGTTTGTTTTTTATAGAGAAAAGTCTTGGTGAAAATTTCTCACGTTTTGGAGGCGTAATACAACGCTGCGATCACCATTCCAACCCAATGAAAAAAGCGACTAATTGCAGTGAAATTCAGGAAATGTGCGCGCAAAAACAATGTTTCGATAATGAAAAGCAATAACCAAAACAGATAATGTCTGCGAAAAGGAGAGCCTATGGCATTGTCTGTAATTTTTACGCGAGCGGCGTTAGGCGTGACAGCCCCCCTGGTCACCGTTGAAGTGCATATCAGTAATGGGCTACCGGGGCTGACTATTGTTGGGCTACCGGAAACCACCGTTAAAGAAGCACGCGATCGTGTTCGTAGCGCCATTATCAATAGCGGGTATGAATTCCCGGCAAAAAGGATCACGATCAACCTGGCACCCGCGGATCTGCCCAAAGAAGGTGGACGATACGATTTACCCATCGCTATCGCGCTTCTGTCCGCTTCTGAGCAGCTAACAGCATCAGAACTGAGTCGTTATGAGTTTGTCGGCGAACTTGCCCTTACAGGCGCTTTACGTGGGGTCCCCGGTGCCATCTCTTCTGTCATTGAAGCGGTCAAAGCCAACAGACGCATCGTTATTGCCAGAGAAAACGAAGCTGAAGCGAGCCTTACGGAAACGCAGGAGTGTCTGGTCGCCGACCATTTACAGGAAGTGTGCGCGTTTCTGGAAGGAAAACAGGCACTACCTTCGCCTGCCCCCTTTTGCAGCAACCAGGAAGCCTACAGCGAGGATTTAAGCGATGTTATTGGACAGGAACAAGGGAAGCGCGCACTGGAAATCACAGCGGCAGGTGGACATAACCTGTTGTTAATCGGACCACCGGGCACGGGCAAGACCATGCTGGCCAGTCGGCTGGGGGGATTGCTGCCACCATTGAACAACCAGGAAGCGCTGGAGAGCGCGGCCATTATGAGCGTGGTAAATTCAGCGGTACTCTCTCGCCACTGGCGCAGACGCCCATTCAGAGCGCCGCATCACAGTGCTTCACTAGCGGCGCTGGTTGGCGGCGGCTCCATACCAGCCCCGGGCGAGATTTCGCTGGCGCATAATGGCGTTCTGTTTCTGGATGAATTACCGGAATTTGAACGCCGCGTGCTGGATGCACTCCGCGAACCTATCGAATCAGGACAAATCCATCTCTCGCGGGCAAGGGCGAAAGTTACTTATCCCGCACGTTTCCAGTTAATCGCCGCCATGAACCCGAGTCCGACAGGGCATTACCAGGGAAATCATAACCGCTCGACACCGGAGCAAACGCTGCGCTATTTGGGAAAGTTATCAGGCCCTTTTCTCGATCGCTTCGATCTGTCGCTCGAGATCCCCCTGCTTGCACCGGGGTCGATGAGTCAGCCACAGCATAAAAGTGAAAGCAGTGGAACAGTACGCTTACGGGTTATTCAGGCCCAGGCACGACAATATCAGCGGCAGAATAAACTTAACGCGCGTCTGGACAGCAGCGAAACGAAACAGCTTTGTATACTGACCAGAGAAGATGGGGCCTGGCTGGAAGAGACGTTAACACGTCTGGGATTGTCGGTACGTGCCTGGCAACGCCTGCTGAGAGTTGCACGAACGATAGCCGATCTCGAAGAAGAGCCCGCGATCCAGCGCGCGCACCTGCAGGAAGCATTAGGTTATCGAGCAATCGACAGATTACTGATTCACCTACAAAAGATGCTGATGTAAAAAAAGGGGCCTTAGCCCTGAGGGATCCCCAGAAACATCATTAATACACCATGATGATGTTTCGATAGACCCTCGCTATATCGGCGTATACCCTGTCGGGGTTCATCCCCGACAGGAGCCCCGGCGACTGCCGGATGACATTTT
>NZ_FXWP01000003.1 GCF_900184035.1 Kosakonia pseudosacchari | reverse complement strand
GCAGAACAGCTCCAACTCTGCCTCTGACATCGACTCCATCCAGGCTGAGGTTAACCAGCGTCTGGCGGAAATCGACCGAGTAACCAAGCAGACTGACTTTAACGGCATCAAAATACTGAACAATGATACTGCGAAAACTTTCAACTTCCAGGTTGGTTCCAAAGATGGTGAGACTATCGGTATCACCATGAATGATAGTTCCGGCTGGAACCTGTACTCTGCGACCGCTACTGCCGGTTCCGGTAATGCCAGCGTCAGCGGGACTGATCGTAAAATCAAAGTCAGTGGCTTCGACGTACTGACTGCAACCGGCACGTCAGGTACTACCACTACCGGTGCGCTGTCTACTATTGACGATGCTATCAAAGCGGTCGATACTCAGCGCAGCCTGCTGGGTGCGTCTCAGAACCGTTTTGAGTCCACCATCTCCAACCTTAACAACACCGTGAACAACCTGTCTTCTGCCCGTAGCCGTATTCAGGATTCTGATTACGCAACAGAAGTGTCGAACATGTCCCGCGCGCAGATCCTGCAGCAGGCTGGTTCTTCCGTACTGGCCCAGGCCAATCAGGTTCCGCAGACCATGCTGTCCCTGCTGCGTTAATCGCAGAATCCGTAATATAAGAAAAGCGCCGCTTGTCGGCGCTTTTTTATTGTCATCCCTACACCACCTCCCGAGGAGGTGGTGTATAGCCTGAAGAATGCCCATGCCGGAATATCTCTGCTTACTTACCGCAAGCAAGTAGAAGGAGACAAACCGACATGGGACTTTACAGGAATTCATCCCATGTATATTGGCGTTGCAAATACCACATAGTCTGGACGCCCAAGTACCGATTCAGGATCCTGAAAGACCGCAGCGCAATCAGGCTCTACAATCGTTTCCCACATATAAGAAAGAAGTTATGGGTTAATCACTTCTGGTCACGTGGCTACGTTGTAGATACTGTGGGGTGAACGATGAAATTATCAGACGATATGTGAGGCATCAGGAGAAAACGGAACAAACACATGAACAGAAAATGGAATCGCTAGAGTAGTAAGCGGAAAGTGACAATGGCTCCCTTACAGGGGGCCTTTTCAAAAGCCACCTTCTAAGATGGTGGTCTTTTACTGCAGCAACGAGTTCACCGCCGCAGAGGAAATGCTTTGGTATATAACAGGTTCAACGGATAACTTACGCGACATCAATAGCGTGGGTAGAAAATATATTTACGTTAGGGGTGTAAAATCGAAACGGTATGGTCTGTAAAAACGGGTATGCCATCTTTTTTAAGATGCTTCTAATTTAAAAAACAACTTTTTAAAAGGCGGTTTATTTTTTTTCGGTAAATTTTTCAATGCGTTGTCTTTTTTCTAGGAAATAATCAGCATTGGGGTAAAAAAGATCTAAAGAATTCGTTAACACCGTCGATAACTATTATGACGGTGATGAAGCCGCTGGCGCATACCGGAACTCACATATATTAATGAAGGATAAATATCATGGCTGTTATTAATACTAACACCCTGTCGCTGATGACCCAGAACAACCTGAACAAATCTCAGTCTTCTCTGGGCACCTCGATCGAGCGTCTCTCTTCCGGTCTGCGTATCAACAGCGCTAAAG
>NZ_FXWP01000004.1 GCF_900184035.1 Kosakonia pseudosacchari | reverse complement strand
AAAATGTCATCCGGCAGTCGCCGGGGCTCCTGTCGGGGATGAACCCCGACAGGGTATACGCCGATATAGCGAGGGTCTATCGAAACATCATCATGGTGTATTAATGATGTTTCTGGGGATCCCTCAGCCCTGACGGGCCGTTTTACTATCTGCTTCTGCAATAACAATTAGTCATTACCGAATAAATCACGGGTATAAACTTTGTCTTCCACATCCGCCAGTTCTTGCGCCATACGGTTGGAGATAATGACATCCGCTTCCTTTTTGAACGCGTCCAGATCGCGTACCACGCGGGAGTGGAAGAATTCATCTTCCTGCATCACCGGTTCATAAATGATGACCTGCACGCCCTTCGCCTTAATACGCTTCATGATGCCCTGAATCGAAGAGGCGCGGAAGTTATCGGAACCGCTCTTCATGATCAGACGATAAACGCCCACCACCTTCGGTTTACGCGCGAGGATGGAATCTGCAATAAAGTCTTTGCGTGTACGGTTAGCATCTACAATCGCCGAAATAATATTATTCGGTACCGACTGGTAGTTGGCCAGCAGTTGTTTGGTATCTTTCGGCAAGCAGTAGCCACCATAGCCAAACGACGGGTTGTTGTAATGATTGCCAATACGCGGATCAAGACATACGCCTTCGATAATTTGACGGCTGTTCAGCCCCAGGCTTTCTGCATAGCTATCCAGTTCGTTGAAGTACGCCACGCGCATCGCCAGATAAGTGTTGGCGAACAGTTTAATCGCTTCGGCTTCCGTGGAGTCAGTGAACAGCACGCGAATATCTTTTTTGATAGCCCCTTCCTGCAGCAACGCCGCAAAACGCTCGGCACGTTCGGAGCGTTCGCCGATAACGATACGCGACGGGTGCAGGTTATCGTACAGCGCTTTACCTTCGCGCAGGAATTCCGGTGAAAAGATAACGTTATCAATGCCGTATTTTTCACGGATGGATTGGGTAAAGCCCACCGGAATGGTGGATTTAATGATCATCACAGCTTGCGGGTTGATCTCATTAACATCGCGGATCACTGATTCCACGCTGCTGGTGTTGAAGTAGTTCGTTTTCGGATCGTAATCCGTCGGCGTGGCAATGATGACGAAATCTGCTCCGCGATAGGCCTCGAGTTTGTCCGTCGTCGCGCGGAAGTTCAGCGGCTTATTCTGCAAATACTCCTGGATCTCCTTATCGACAATGGGAGAGATCTTCTGATTAAGCATATCTACTTTGGACTGAACGATATCCAGCGCCACCACTTCATGGTTCTGCGCAATCAGAATCCCGTTTGATAGTCCAACGTAACCTGTTCCGGAGATTGTTATTTTCATTCGATAAGCAACTTTTGTGAGTGTATGAAACCGGAGATGACGATCCCGTCGCCACCCGCTTAATATCAATAACTGTTGGGGTTTTTACCTCTTCTGTTGAGGGACTGTCAAGGCGACAATCTGCCGTCAACAGCGACGTTTACGTATGGTTTAGCGGCCAATAATCGACAAAATGAATATGACTGCCCGAAAAAACGGCGGCTAAAGCAAAAAAAAGCCCGGCTTTAGCAACCGGGCCCGAGTAAACCAGAGGGGTGATTATCAGATTAATCCAGCCACTCGGTATGGAACACGCCGTCTTTATCGGTGCGCTTATACGTGTGCGCGCCGAAATAATCACGTTGAGCCTGGATCAGGTTCGCTGGCAGTACCGCAGAACGGTAGCTGTCGTAGTATGCCACCGCTGCAGAGAAGGTCGGTACCGGAATACCATTCTGCACGGCATAAGCCACTACATCACGCAGCGCCTGCTGGTAGTCATCCGCAATTTTCTTGAAGTACGGTGCCAGCAGCAGGTTTGCAATAGCCGGGGTCTCGGCATAAGCGTCGGTGATTTTCTGCAGGAACTGCGCACGAATGATACAGCCAGCGCGGAAGATCTTCGCGATTTCGCCGTAATTCAGATTCCAGTTGTGCTCGTCAGAAGCAGCACGCAACTGAGAGAAGCCCTGTGCATAGGAAACAATTTTACCGAGGTACAGCGCACGGCGTACTTTCTCGATAAATTCAGCTTTATCACCCGCCGGTTTCGCCTGCGGACCGGATAGCACCTTAGACGCGGCAACACGCTGCTCTTTCAGGGAAGAGATATAGCGCGCAAACACGGATTCGGTAATCAGCGACAGTGGCTCACCGAGATCCAGCGAACTTTGGCTTGTCCATTTGCCGGTGCCTTTATTCGCCGCTTCGTCGAGGATCACATCAACCAGATATTTACCTTCTTCATCTTTCTTAGTGAAGATATCTTTGGTGATGTCGATAAGATAGCTGCTCAGCTCGCCAGCGTTCCACTCACTGAAGGTTTTCGCCAGCTCTTCATTAGAGAGATTCAGGCCGCCTTTCAACAACGCATACGCTTCAGCGATTAACTGCATGTCACCATATTCGATGCCGTTGTGCACCATTTTAACGTAGTGGCCCGCGCCGTCCGGACCAATATATGTCACGCAAGGTTCGCCATCTTCCGCCACTGCAGCAATTTTGGTCAGGATCGGAGCAACCAGGTCGTAGGCTTCTTTTTGACCGCCAGGCATAATTGATGGGCCTTTCAGCGCGCCTTCTTCACCACCGGAAACGCCGGTGCCGATGAAGTTGAACCCTTCTTCAGAAAGTTCGCGATTACGACGAATGGTGTCCTGGAAGAAAGTATTGCCGCCATCAATAATGATGTCGCCTTTATCGAGATATGGCTTGAGGGAGTCGATAGCAGCATCGGTGCCTGTCCCCGCTTTAACCATCAACAGGATGCGGCGCGGGGTTTCCAGAGATTCGACAAATTCTTGTACGGTGTAGTAAGGAACTAGCTTTTTGCCCGGGTTTTCGGCAATCACTTCTTCGGTTTTTTCGCGTGAGCGGTTGAAAACTGAAACGGTGTAGCCACGGCTCTCAATGTTGAGCGCCAGGTTGCGCCCCATCACTGCCATACCAACAACGCCGATTTGTTGCTTGGACATTACATACTCCTGTCAGGTTTGGTCACCGCTGCTTGTGCGCGGCTTGAAATGTGGCCTAGATGTTAACTCAGGATAGACAAAAGAGGATAGCGTTTGATGCGCTCATAGGCGCGAACGCCTGATTAGCACTCGCAACGCTGGTGATTCATCTGATGTACAGACCCCAGATTGTCTGGCTTTTAAGAAGTTTGCTGGTACAAAATGGGGATGTTAGCGGCAAGAAATATTCATTAACTATTTGATTTTCAGTATGTCTTTAAGTCTCAATGCTTCCGCGTCTTTGGGCGATAGCAAAGGA
Source organism: Kosakonia pseudosacchari (assembly GCF_900184035.1). Classification (GTDB taxonomy): domain Bacteria; phylum Pseudomonadota; class Gammaproteobacteria; order Enterobacterales; family Enterobacteriaceae; genus Kosakonia; species Kosakonia pseudosacchari. The sequence goes on along the minus strand of NZ_FXWP01000004.1, from coordinate 264,702 downwards.
AGCTGCATTGCCGGGATCGGCCATACAATGTTGACGTCTTCGTCATCCCAGCGCAGAGAAAGTTCTGCTTGTGGGGCATAATAGCCCACACATTTATAAATCACTTCAGCCGTTTCACTCAGTACATAAAACCCATGAGCGAACCCCTTCGGGATCCATACTTGATGTCTATTATCAGCCGAAAGCTCAGCGCCAATCCATTGACCAAAGCTGGCAGAGCCGGGACGTAAATCGACCGCAACATCAAACACTGTGCCCTGAACACAACGAACTAACTTGCCTTGGGCAAAAGGCTCCTGCTGAAGATGAAGTCCTCTCAATACATTTTTCTTCGATCTTGAGTGGTTATCCTGCACAAATTCTGCAGTAACGCCGGTTGCCTCCTCGAAAAGTTTTTGGTTAAAACTTTCGTAAAAAAAACCGCGATCGTCACCAAAAACCTTAGGTTCAAACAGCAATACATCGGGAAGGGCAGTTTTAATAACATTCATTACTCAGCACCTTTGAGTATCTTAAGCAGGTACTGTCCATACGCATTTTTCGACAGCGGCTCGGCAAGCTTTTTGACCTGTGCTGCATTAATAAAGCCTTTGCGATAGGCAATTTCTTCCGGGCAGGAGACTTTGAGCCCCTGACGCTGTTCGATGGTGGCAATAAAATTACTCGCTTCGATCATGCTCTGGTGAGTCCCCGTATCCAGCCAAGCATAACCACGTCCCATCATCGCGACTGAGAGCTCGCCTTGCTGCAAATAGAGGCTGTTGATATCGGTAATTTCCAGCTCACCACGTGCGGATGGGGTGAGACTTTTCGCCATCGCGACAACACGGTTATCGTAAAAGTAGAGCCCGGTAACAGCGTAATTACTCCTCGGTTCGCGGGGTTTCTCTTCCAAAGAAATGGCTGTGCCGTTACTGTCAAATTCTACCACGCCATAACGTTCTGGATCGTTTACATGGTAGGCGAAAACGGTCGCACCGCTCTCTTTACGTACCGCTTCTTGCAGTTGTCGGGGCAAGTCATGCCCGTAGAAAATATTGTCACCCAACACCAGCGCACAATTGTCGCTGCCGATAAACTCTTCACCAATAATAAATGCCTGCGCCAGCCCGTCCGGATTCTGCTGCACTTTGTAGTGCAGAGTCAGTCCCCACTGGCTACCATCGCCAAGAAGCTGCTCAAAGCGATGTGTATCCTGTGGGGTGCTGATAATGAGGATGTCACGAATACCCGCCAGCATCAGTACCGAGAGTGGATAGTAAATCATCGGTTTGTCGTAGATGGGCAACAACTGTTTACTCACTGCCATCGTAACGGGATAAAGCCGGGTCCCGGATCCTCCCGCAAGAATAATACCTTTACGTGTTGTCATTTTTTCTCCGCTTGCAGAAGCGTCAATATTCATGCGTTAGAATTTTTATTTGGCGGTCGAGGCGCTAAACCACTCATTAAGTACACGTTTTACGCCTTTTTCCCATGCTGGCAAAACCAGATTGAATGTCGACTGGAATTTCGTTGTATCCAGTCTGGAATTCAACGGACGCCTCGCCGCGGTGGGATAATTATGCGTATCAACAGCATTTAACGTCTTGATAGCCAGTGGAATACCGGCTTTTGTCGCTTCTGCAAATATCAGCTTAGCGTAGCCGTACCAGGTAGTGCTTCCTGATGCAACAAGGTGGTAAATCCCGGCTACTTCAGGCTGATGTATCGCAACGCGAATGGCATGCGCTGTACAATCGGCCAATAACTCCGCGCCCGTTGGCGCTCCAACCTGATCGTTAATGACGGAAAGTTCGGTGCGCTCCTGCGCGAGTCGAAGCATCGTCTTCGCAAAGTTATTCCCTTTGCCCGCATAAACCCAACTAGTACGAAAAATCAGATGCTTTGGGCAAAGCTGTTGCAGGGCTTTCTCACCGGCCAGTTTAGTTTCACCGTAGACGTTCAGCGGCCCGGTTTCATCGTTTTCATGCCAAGGGCGATCGCCCGTTCCCGGAAAAACATAGTCTGTCGAGTAGTGGACAACCCACGCGTTCAGTGTGGCGGCTTCGTGGGCAATCGCCTCCACGCTGGTTGCATTAAGCAAATGAGCAAAGTCATGTTCGGATTCGGCTTTATCCACGGCAGTGTGCGCTGCCGCGTTGACAATCACATCCGGGCGCAGGCGGCGAACTGTCCCTGCTACGCCCTCAGGGTCACTGAAATCGCCACAATATTCGGCAGAATCCACATCGATGGCAATCAAGTTGCCAAGCGGGGCCAAAGCACGCTGCAACTCCCAGCCGACCTGCCCGTTCTTACCGAACAATAAAATGTTCATCAGCGTTTCTCATAATTTTGTTCAATCCAGGTTTTATACGCGCCGCTTTTTACATTTTCGACCCAGCGCGGGTTATCCAGATACCACTGCACGGTTTTACGGATGCCGGACTCGAATGTTTCTATTGGTTTCCAGCCCAATTCACGACCGATTTTACTGGCATCAATCGCATAGCGTCTGTCATGCCCGGGACGATCGGCGATATACGTGATTTGCGACCGATAGGAAACGGCTTTTGGCACAATTTCATCGAGTAGATCGCAAATAGTATGTACAACCTCAAGGTTCTGTTTTTCGTTATAGCCGCCGATATTGTAGGTTTCACCAACAACACCTTTAGTCACCACGGTATATAGCGCTCGCGCATGATCCTCCACATAAAGCCAATCGCGAATTTGGTCGCCTTTGCCATAAACGGGCAGCGCTTTGCCTTCCAGCGCATTCAGGATAACCAGCGGGATCAGCTTTTCCGGGAAATGATAAGGTCCGTAGTTGTTGGAACAGTTGGTCACGATGGTTGGCAGACCGTATGTTCGCAGCCAGGCGCGGACAAGGTGATCGCTGGACGCTTTCGATGCGGAATAGGGACTGCTTGGCGCGTAAGCCGTTGTTTCTGTAAATAGTGGCAGCGCCAGGGGATGCTCGTCCGGATGCGGCAAATCACCGTAGACTTCATCCGTAGAAATATGGTGAAAACGGAAAGCCTTTTTCGCGTCGTCTGGTAGAGCTGACCAATAATTGCGGGCCGCTTCAAGCAAGACATAAGTACCGACTATGTTGGTTTCAATAAATGCCGCCGGGCCTGAGATAGAGCGGTCAACATGGCTCTCCGCTGCAAGGTGCATTACCGCGTCCGGTTTATGCTCTGCGAAAATGCGGGCCATTTCTGCGGCATTGCAAATATCAGCGTGTTCAAAAGCGTAACGGTCATTGTCAGAAACCCCGGTGAGGGATTCGAGATTTCCGGCATAGGTTAATTTATCAACATTTACCACGGCGTCGAGGGTGTGCTTAATAATGTGCCGGATAATCGCTGAACCGATAAAACCGGCGCCACCTGTAACTAGAATTTTCACGTTATCAATTCCGTTTATTAATGAAGAAGTACATAACTTGCTTATCATCACAGCAGCAAAGGTTGTGCGTAAGGCAGAAGTACACTCAGTACCTATGGAGCCAGTGCAAGTCACTGCAAATGGCAAAAGTATAACCACTCAGATACTAAATCGCCGAAGAAGCAGCTGGAAAAGATTCCTTAAACGTACACTCTTTTCGCAAACATCAAAGGGTTGATTAGCGATAGTTTCTTACTCTTTTCTTGCGGATTTTTATAATCTGAATGCGAGAAGTACCAGGAGGGGTTATAGAGAGGAAAATATTTTAAAAATCAAAGAAGTTAAAAGGCGTGACAGAGGCTAAACATTATGATGCCCATTCACGCCGGAAAATGCACAACAATCAGGTTATAGCGACGTTAATTTTTGCAGGACGAGCTTAACAAGCATTTTTGCTTGCTCTTCACTTTCCGCCTCGGTATAGCATCGTAATTCTGGCGCATTGCCTGATGGCCGTAAGTGGATAATATTCCCATCAGTAAGCGTGAATCTTGCACCATCGGTGTTATCAACATTTACACAACTCGATGAAGCCAATCCAAGCTGAGATAGAAAAGTTTGCGGTGATGTCATCGCATTAGTGATGATTTCCTGGCTCTGGCTACTCGGAAAATCTTTCAATCTATCGGACCATGTAAAGCGCCGTGGTAATTTTCCGACGAGGGTTGAAATCTTTTCTTGGGTCGCCAAAACTAACAACATTAGTGCTGGCAAGATCGCGTCCCTTGTAGGTAAGGCTGCCAATTTGACACCATTGACGTTAATATTTGAAGCTAATAAGAAGCCCCCATTAGCTTCAAACCCGGCAACAGAGGAATAGCTTTTATTTAATGTATCAAACGCAGCAATGACATAAGGAGAACCAATTTTAGTATGCTCTACTGACTTAAATTTCTTTGATAAATCAATAGCTGTATTGCAGCTCACCGGAATAGCTACAGCTTCTATTTTCAGTGCAGTCGCCGCGAGTAGCCCCAGAATATCCCCACGTAGCCAATTTCCCGTTTCATCTGCTACGAGTGGACGATCGCCATCCCCGTCAGTTGAAAAAATGGCATCGAGTTGATATTCATTCGACCAGCGCCTGGCCATTAAGCGATCTTCCTCACTAACTGCTTCTGTATCAATTGGTACAAAGTGATCGCTGCGCCCAAGTGAAACTACCTCAGCACCAAGTTCTCGAAATAACGATGCGTAGATATCACGGCCCGCACTGGAATGTTCATAAATACCAATACGCTTTCCAGCCAATAACGAGGCACTGAACAACGAAGTGTATCGCTTAATGTAGGCATCTGATCCTGCGAAGGTGACTTCTAGCTTAGGAAGTTGACTTAGAGGCGAAAATGCAAATGAACTCTGCAAAATAGCCTTTTCGTCTTCTTTGGTGATTTCACCATCAGGGCGGTAGAACTTTAGCCCATTACGATCAAACGGTATATGGCTTCCTGTGACCATAATGCAAGGAATTGAGTGCTGCATTGAATAGAAAGCGAGTGCAGGTGTCGGGATAACACCATGAAATTCGACCCAAAAACCGTGCTGTTTAGCAGCCAATGCGCATGCCTGGGCAATTTTATAACTACTGGGACGATTGTCTATCGCAATGGCAACGGTAGTAAAACGATATTTTTTGCTAATAACATCCAAAAAGGCATGCGCGAATGCTGCACAAACATTCTGTGTAAAATCACCTACCAGACCTCTTGCACCACTCGTTCCAAAAGCGATGCCACTCTCACTTATCACACGATTTGAATTCAACATATACATCATTTCTTAATAAATTGAGGAATCTTCGAAAGATTTTTGTAAGCCAACGCCAAAGGCCATATTATGCGATACTTTTTCATGACATGAATGTCTTCACGTGATTTAGCAATCATTGATGATAAAGATCGGTTGCTAATACCACCCACACGCATTTTGACGAGGATTTTTGGCAAATAGGCGATGGCGATACGTTGTAGAAGAATATAACGAAGCACCGAATCATAATCAGCGGAAATACGATAATCGAGAGAAAAGTTACCATACTCCAGATAACAAGTACGTTTCATATAGAATGAAGGGTGCGGAGGCATCCAGCCTAATTGCATTTTTATGCGACTAAAAATTCCACTTTTCCATAATCTGATACGCTTGTCGGTATCATGCTTAGACACATACTCCAAATCGCCATAGACCGCGTCACAACCTGTTTTTTCGAATGTTTCAGCGATATCAGCTAACGCATCGTTATAAGCAAGTAAATCGTCTGAATGTAAAAAGCCAATAACATCCCCTGTCGCAGCATTGATGCCTTTATTCAAAGCATCATAAATGCCTTTATCAGGTTCACAAATGATTTTGGAAATCTTACTGCAATGCTTTTTAATGAGTTCGACGGTTGCATCTTTAGATGCACCATCAACAATAATGTATTCAATATTAGGATAGCTTTGATTTTCCAGCGATGTAAGCGTATCAAGGAGGGTTTTTTCACTATTGTATGTTGCTGTAATGATAGAAATTCGCATTAATAACCAACCCCAGTGGATGAAACGCGGACAACATCATCTTCTGCTAAATATACACCGGAACGAACTTCTATGATCTCAAGAGGGATTTTTCCTGGATTTTCAATCGCGTGTGGCACACCAACGGGTATGTATGTTGATTCATTTTCACTAACTAAATATGTTTTATCTTCAAGGTGAACCTTTGCCGTGCCGGATACAACAACCCAATGCTCGGTGCGATGATAGTGGATTTGTTTCGCAGTTAGTTGTCCCGGTTGTACAATCACATGTTTTACTTGATAACGCTGGCCTTCTGCGATGGTATCGTGGCTACCCCAAGGACGAAAGATTTCCCGATGTTGAAGGTATTCTGGGCGATTTTCTTTTTTAAGCTGCGCAACTATATTTTTAACCTGCTGAACTTTTTCTTTATGCGCAACAAGTACGGCATCTTTTGTTTCAACAACGATCAGGTCTTTCACGCCGACAACACCAATCAACCGATGTTGAGAATAAATGTAACTTCCAGAAGCATCTTCCGTAAGAACATCCCCACGGATAGCATTATGATTTTCATCTTTTGGTGTGATATCCCAGAGTGCAGACCATGAGCCCACGTCACTCCATTGTGCATCAAGCGGAACAACAACCGCTTCCGCTGTTTTCTCCATTACCGCATAGTCTATAGATTCTTCAGGACATCCACTGAACTGTTGGCTATCAATGCGAATAAAATCCAGATCGCGCGTTGAGGCAACAAGAGATTGCTCACAAGCAGTAAGAATATCCGGGCGGAATTTCTGTAATTCAGCGAGGAATGCCGATGCCTTGAACATAAACATCCCGCTGTTCCACAAATAATGTCCATCTGCAAGATACTCACTCGCAACGGCAAAATTGGGTTTCTCTACAAACGCTGCAACTTTATATCCTTCACCATCAAGCCGTTCGCCCATCCGAATATAGCCATATCCAGTTTCAGGTGAAGTGGGAACAATGCCAAATGTAACCAGCTTACCTTCACTGGCAAACTTCTCAGCCTCCTTCACTGCCGCTATGAATCTGTTTTGATCTTGTATTTCATGATCGGCAGCAAGTACCAGCATGATAGGATCATGACTGATAATTTGCGCCTGGAGAGCAGCCAAAGCCACAGCCGGTGCTGTATTTTTTCCGTCTGGCTCAAGTATTATCCCGCTATGTTGCAGCTCAGCTTTACGAAGTTGCTCTGCAACAATGAAGCGATGCGATTCATTACAAATGATGAGGGCAGGTTGATGATCTACACCATCGAGACGGCGTAGAGTCTCCTGGAGCATCGTCTGGCAGGTATTCAATGACAGAAATTGCTTGGGATATAGCGTGCGTGAAAGCGGCCAAAGCCTTGTACCGGAACCACCGGCCATTACGACGGGAAGTAACATATGTATTACCTTGGTAAAAAATAGTTTTCGTATAACGATGCACTAAAGGAGTGTACAGTAAACCGCCCACATTAAATTAATAAAAATCAATACGTTGGTCCAGCAGCAAGGAAAGTGTTGTCCTTTTCGTACGAACAAATAATGTGTTGTGAAATCTCCATCCGGAAATTGTCATTATAAAATGACGTCCGAAAACTCAATTAACATGAGCGAGTTGATATCCGATTCCTGGTCAAGTTATTCATGACTTATACGAGAAAAGCATATTTTATGAAGAGACGATCGCCTGATACAAAAAAGCAATTTTGAGCCGGGCGAATTGTGGCGCTGCACTAGCAACGCCTTACCTTCTTGATTACTTATGATGGAATCTAGTGTGTTAATGCCGTATTTGCAACAAAAGTTTCAAACAAGCCTCGCTCCCATCTTGATCCATTTTAGCCTCTGAAAGCATTGAGGTTCTCCAGATACCACGCGTAGGTGAGTTTTAAACCTTCGTGAAGAGTATAGCGATACTCCCAGCCGAGACCTTTAAGTCGACTTACATCCATCAGTTTACGAGGTGTACCGTCTGGTTTTGTCGCATCAAAAACAATATTGCCTTTATAGCCAACCACTGTTGCCATTGTTTCAGCCATTTCTCTTATCGAGCAGTCGACACCTGTTCCAACATTGATATGCGAAAGCATAGGCTGCGTTTTAGACTGATATATTTCATCATCTAATTCCATTACATGAATGGATGCCGCAGCCATATCGTCAACATATAAGAATTCGCGCATCGGCTTTCCGGTACCCCAGACAACAACCTCTGGTGAGCTGTTTTCTTTGGCTTCATGGAAGCGACGCAGTAGTGCAGGAATGACATGTGAATTATCCGGGTGGAAATTATCATTCATGCCATAAAGGTTTGTTGGCATTACGCTGCGATAGTCCCGACCATATTGCCGATTATAGGATTCACATAGCTTGATCCCAGCAATTTTTGCAATGGCATAGGGCTCATTGGTTGCTTCCAGGATCCCTGTCAACAAGGCATTTTCAGACATAGGCTGTTCAGCATGTTTCGGATAGATGCAGCTGGAACCAAGGAACAAAAGTTTTTGCACTCCGGCCAAATGCGCTGAGTGGACAATATTGCTTTCAATAATCAAATTCTGATAAATGAATTCCGCCGGATAAGTATTATTCGCATGAATTCCGCCAACTTTCGCCGCAGCCAGATAAACTTGATCAATTTGGTTCTCTTTGAAAAAGTTCTGGACGTCCTGTTGCGATGTTAAATCAAGCTGTTGACGTGTTTTAACGACTAATTCTACATCTTTTCGCGTTTGTAATTCGCGGCAAATAGCGGAGCCAACCATACCGCGGTGACCAGCTACGTAAATGCGTTTTTTGCTCATCTACTCAGTGCTCCAATGAGACCGCAACATCATAACCATGACTCTTAAGTAGTGCATGCTGTCTGGCTTTAGCAAGATCGCCTGCAACCATCTCTTTGCACATCTCTTCGACGGTAATTTCCGGTACCCAGCCTAATTTTTCTTTCGCTTTAGTAGGATCTCCTAGCAATGTTTCGACTTCTGCTGGGCGGAAATAGCGCGGGTCAACGCGAACAATAACATCGCCAATGCTTACACCAGTTGCACATTCCGAAGTTTTTCCAATAACTGTGGCGATTTCATCGCGCCCTTCCCCTGTAAACTCAAGCTCAAGACCAACTTCTTTCGCCGACATACGAACAAACTCGCGCACGGAAATTTGGTTGCCCGTAGCGATAACAAAATCCTCTGGTTGCTCTTGCTGCAACATCATCCATTGCATGCGAACATAATCTTTTGCATGGCCCCAGTCACGCAAAGAATCCATATTGCCTAAATAGAGGCAGCTCTCTATACCCAGCGCGATATTCGCAATCGCACGGGTAATTTTTCGTGTAACAAAAGTCTCACCACGGCGTGGTGATTCATGATTAAACAGAATGCCGTTACAGGCATACATGCCATAAGATTCACGATAATTGACAGTGATCCAATAAGCATAAAGCTTAGCTACCGCATAAGGAGAGCGCGGATAAAATGGCGTAGTCTCACGCTGCGGAATTTCTTGAACGAGACCATAAAGTTCTGAAGTTGAAGCCTGATAGAAACGCGTATGCTTTTCCAGCCTGGCAATTCGGATAGCTTCTAGCAAACGTAATGTCCCCATTGCATCAACATCAGCTGTATATTCAGGCGATTCAAAGGAAACAGCGACGTGCGACTGGGCGCCTAAATTATAGACTTCATCAGGCCGAATCTCCTGTATCAGTCTGACAAGATTTGAGGTGTCAGTAAGGTCACCATAATGTAGAAAGAAATTGGGATTCTCTTCATGTCTATCTTGATAGATATGATCAACCCTTTCTGTGTTGAATAGCGAAGAACGTCGTTTAATTCCATGCACTTCATAATTATTTTTTAATAATAATTCAGCAAGGTATGAACCGTCTTGACCAGTTATACCAGTAATAAGTGCTTTTTTCATTCTACCTCCAACAGTCTTTTATATAAGCTAATAGTTTCATTAGCCATTTTATTCCATGAAAAATTTTCAGCGTGTAGCAATGCTTTTTCAATTAAATCTTTTCTGAAATTACCTTTTTTGAGTTTATTCAAAGCTAAGCTAAAGGCTTCCGGACTATTTTCCTTAACAAGGATGGCTGCATTTCCACAAACTTCAGGTATTGATGAAGAATCCATCGCTATTACAGGGCAGCCAGCCTTCATTGCCTCAAGTGCAGGAATACCAAACCCTTCATATAATGAAGGATATAGTAAACAAAAGGCATTATTATACAATTCATTCAACGCACTATCATTAGTAAATCCTAAAAATTTATATCTTTGCGGAAGTTTTTTATTCAATAAATCAACTTCGAAAGCATTCAACTCTCCACCACCAATAATGTATAACTGCAAACATTCATCAAGGGATACAGACGTCACTGCCGTTTCGAAATTTTTATATCCATAGCGACTCCCAATATAAATGACATAATCATTCTTTTGCTTTTTTTTTGAATCATCTTTTAATAAATGAAAATGCTCACCCACACCATTATAGATTACTTGGATTTTGGAAGGGTCAACCTCGGGATAAAAATTAAGCAGATCGTTCCGGGTGTTCTCTGAAACACATATTATGTAATCTGAGTGAAGCACAGCGTGTCTTTTTTGCCATGCATGAATACTTTTTTTATATCCTCTAAAATATTTTTCATATATAAAATCATGAACTGTTGTGACGTTCAATAAATTTCTCGCGCAACCTATGCGATAATAACTTGAGTGAAAAATACTCTTTTTGTTATTTTGCATATTGGAGAAACTAACATTCCGATATCGCTCCAAAAAACGACTGCGATATTTAGTGCAACTCACATTAAAAAGATCAATTTCTTTAAGAGCGTGACTATTGTTCGGATATAATATTAAATTTAGATCGATATCACTAAAAAAACAAATATTTTTAATCAACTCATTGAAATATACTGAAATACCGCCATGTTTTTGCAACGAATATACAATCCCATCCACAATAACATTCATTAAAATCACCCCTTCGAAGTAAGATGCTCTATAATATTTGTCATTCTTTTTACCATGTCGTCTGTATTATATGTATACTGAATCGTTTTCATCGCTTTTAAAGAAATTGCATCTCGCTCAGTCTGAGGAAGACTCGCGAATTCCGTAAGGGTTTTAATTAGAGATTCCTGACTTCCTCTTTTGTAAGAGAATCCATTTACCTTGTTTTTAAAAGCCGAAAATTCTGGCATGTGATATCTTTCATCATCATGTATAATAGCAGGAAGGCCATAATTGAAAGCATGTATCAAACTTAATCCAACTGCGCCAGGGTAAACAAAAGCATCCGAAGACATCATTATTTTCGCCAAACTAGATTCATCGAACAAAGCGCCTAGCAAACGAACGCGAGGTCGCAGTCCATTGTCCGCTATCGCCCTGTCGATCTGTTCTTTCATCTCACCATCACCGACAATATCAAGATGTATATTTCCCGGTGTGTATTTTAGTGCTTTAATTAGAAATAATATATTTGCTTTTGGGGTTAACCGACCAACAAAAATTAATTTAATTAGGTTTGGATCACGAACGATATTTGCCGAATGTTTCTTTATTTCATTTTTAATACTATTTGAATCAAGACCATTATTAAGAGCATATGTTTTAACATGCTTAACCATTTCACATTCACGATCAGTATAAAGTAAAATTAGGTTAGCTAAGCACATGATTCTCAGTCTAAATTTCGCAAGCACACCGTAACTACCTGAAGACCAACCATGCCCCCACCAAATTACTTTTATTCGTCTTAATCGGCAAATAATTAACAGTAGCATATAATTTATAATTCGCGGATTTCCATTTAATATGACTACGTCATTTTTTTTCGCACATTTAATCAAAGGCAAATTCATATGCCAAAATATTTTTTTGCGGAAGAAGCTTATAAACCCAGGGCTATAATGCTGAATTACATGTTCATCAAGCGTTATTGATTTAACATTCAAGAAGTCTTTTTTACATGCATAAACTTCTACTTTGAAATTTTTAGCCAATCCTTTATAAAAAGCCTGTCTGTAGCTAGCAATAGCTGGTTGAATGAATATTAACCTCTGCATAGAATTATTTCTCTCAGCCTACGAATTATTTTCAACATCGAAACAGAAAAAAACAAGCGGGCGAATTGCCCGTTAACTATGCTACTACTAAATAATTTAGCTTTTCCCTGTAAATGTAACGCTATACATTCAACATGCCCATTTCGTGTTTTAAACCATAACTGATTGCCTTTCCTGTTAAAAACTTTAAAGTAAAAATATTCTTGTACTTTTCCATTTTTATAGGATGAGTTGTTTTGATTAATATTGTAATCAATATAACATGAATGAACGTCAAAAAGATTTAATATTTTAGATTGGTTTTTTAAGTAAAAAAGATAAAGTAAAGTCATATCACATACACCGCCTGGCATATTCATTTGCTTGTGATACATAAATTTATCCTGTAAGTTATTGATATTAAAATTGTATGTATCCAGGATGAATTTTATAAAATGACCTAGCCCCGCCAAGGTCCAGTAACTCACATGTGGCGAGGCGGTGAATTGATATTTCTTTTGGTTTTTCGGTACAAAAAAAGCTGCCATTTTACTACTATTTTCTAATAAGTCTGGCAGCTTATTCAAAAGCATGACATCAGAGTCAATGTGTATAAATTTTTCATAATTATATTGCTTGGCTATTTGGTACATATAAAAGTATCTTCGAAAGCAAATTTTTTCAAAAAACTCTGAGTTTGTTGACATATGAATATAACTACGCTCAAAATCCTCGAGCGGTTCGGATACAATTTGTTCACATGCGATCCAGTTTTCAGCCATATATTTATTTGTAGTGTCACCAACTAAGATAACAGGGTGATACTGAGAGCATAAAGAAATAGAATTCTCAAGGTAACCCTGGTTACCTTCATGGACAATGAATACTGGTATGTTCAAAATAGTTCCCGAAAGTTTAGTGCTTCTTCATGAAGTGCTTATGTGAAATGCCTAAGGCCGACAGAACCTTAACAAATATGAATTTACAAAAATTTATCAACCCAAAATGCTTCAAGTTAATAATGTATATTTCTTTTTTGGTTTTCCACGAATGATGGCTAGACAAACCAAAGTCCTCATAAATAGACACAGGAAATCCTAAATAAGTAAAAGGCATTACCTTGTAATATTTGCAAGTAAAATCGTAGTCGGAAAATAATCGATAATTTTCATCATAATATATATTAAGCAATTTATAAAAATAAGATTGATGGCACGCGTTTATGATCCCTAATGTAAGACTTGATGGATAATATGCTTTATTAATATTGCCACCGCTGTCTAATTTATCTCCATAGTAAACGAGGCTTTTTTTGTTATCACTTGATATAAATCTTTCAGTTTCACTTAAGACACTGCTATTACAAAAGGAATCACCAGCGTTAAGAAACAACACGTATTCGTCAGCCGGTTTTGAAAGTGCAATTCCTTTGTTCATTGCATTATATACACCGGTATCTTTTTCGGAAACATATTCATCTATGGAATCTTGTTGTTTTTTATAGCGTAAGTATTCCTTCGTTCCATCAGTTGAACAACCATCAATCACGATTAATCGATAACGCTTTCTGCATATATCTTGTTTCTCAACTGAGTCTATTGTCCTGGCTAACCCTGCTAAATTGTTCATAGTGATGGTTATAATCAAGAACATTTTTTATACCTAGTAACCATAATTATTAAAAAATATAGTAATCCCATCGTCGCTAAAGATGAAGAAAACATATATGAGAAAAACACCATTGATACCATTATTAGAATATAATTTTGATTTCGGTTTTTATCAGGCAAAAAAAACCAATGAAAGAAAAACACCAGTGAAAGAAAAAGGAAAGGAATAAATAATAGCACCCCCCCGCTCATTAAAACCTCAAGAATTATATTGTGAGGGTAATAATGCATATAATTCTCAACCAGCCCTCCCCCAAAAAAAACGTTATCCTCAAAAATTTGCAAAGCCGATGTATATTGACCGTAACGAATAGATAAAGACAGATTGGCTTCATCGGTTGAAAAATTAAACCGACTCAATATTGGTAAATAAATTATAAGTGTATTGTAAAAATAGATTATCATTCCTACGCATATTGTGACAACGGTTGAAATAATTATTTTATATTTAAAAGTTAAATTAAACAGCAGAAACCCTAAGAATGCAGCAAAAAGCGCAACTATCGGACCTCTTGATCCCGTAGCGATTATTATTGGCAAACATATTATTATAAATATCATTGATGTCAAAGAGACACCCTTATCCCATATATATATAATAATCAGCAGACAAAGATACTGACAAAGCGATATTGGATTTATTTTTTCGAATGATAAGCGATAATCGGACTCTAACCCTAAGTACCAACAGACAGCTACCAGAAAAACTATTATTATTCCAAAAGAGATAGAATATTTCCTGAAAGTGTAAAGTATGGTATCGTTAATATCAAAACAAAAAAAACTCGTTGGCAATAAAGTAAAAAAAATGACATTATTTATATAATGCTCTAATGTAAGCGATTCATGCTGAAATCCTGAAGCAAAATATTTCAAAATCAAAATAAAATATGCAAACTGAAAGATAATCAATGCACTCTGATAAGAGCAATATTTCAATCGTTGTGAAGAAATTAAAAGACATACTACAGATAAGAATAAACACAAACCTCTATATATTTGGGTCAGAGCATCAATTTTTGTTAATTCCGACGCTAACGCAAATAATACATAACCAAAAATATAGAATGCCAGATAAAAAGCAATTATCTTTACTTTTTTAGGCGGCTGGTTAGAAACGTACTTTGAACTATGATTTATACTGTTTCCGAAACCTGTCATTTTATTATCCTACGCATTATTATCCGATTAATTATCAAACCGGAAATAGCTGTCGTTAATGACATTAGCGCGAATACATACTCCAGTCCACCATTAAATTTCGTTAAAATAGTCAGCATCATAATATTTAATAAAGACTCTGCCAGTAGGACTATCGATACTTCTTTAAATAATTCACATCCATAGTAAACTATCGAGTTTATATAGGCTATGACCTGCAAAGTTACATATAAAGCAAACGTAAAACTAACCCAACTTTCAATAATAATTGTTTTCCCAGACCAATAATAAATAGTGACTGGCACTAGATAAATACCGACTAAGATAATAATAGGCGTACAATATAAATACCACCTAAGTATTTTAGAATATTGTCCCGCAATTTCTTTGCCTTTACCTAAGTGCATATCACCTGCAATCTTAGCCCACAAAGGATTACGCAGCATAACAACAACACCCATTAAAGTAAGCGACAATTTTTGCAAAACAACAAATGCTGAAATATATTCACCGCTTAATTTATTGATAACAGTTAATACACCGCCAGTATTTAAGTAGAAGGATAAAGACAGTAAGATAAAATAATATGATTGTTTTATTACTTTCAATGAATAGCTTCTATCGAAGTACTCCGTACTGAAGCGTATTTTTTTTATTACAAACAAGAAATTGACACTCTTAAAAAACAGCACGCAGCCGATATTTAAAAATATCATTTCAATAATACTAGGATTGTATTTCTCAGAATACATTGCGAAGATAATCAATACAGGTATTAAGTTGGAAAAAAAAATAAAAATATTATTTTTATAATTTTCCTGCACAGCGATCCTATAATTTTCAGCAATGGAAAATACAAATGTAAATAAACTTAACAAATATACTAAAACATACTCTTTACTTGCTTTTATCAAAATTGGCGCCATTAAAAGAGTTACAATCAAAGCAAAACCAACAAGCAAAGCCATTGCGGTAAAAATACAGCTGTTAATTCTATTTTTTTCTTTATTTATTGTTGCTCGAGAAATATCTCCTACAACAGTAGGCAATAATGCACCACCAAGGCTGAACATCCATGAAACACCAGCCGTGAGCACATTAAGTTTATTGAAGCCTTCATTTCCTAGTAATGCAATCACCAAAGGAACTGAAACGACTTGATATAATAATGTCGCGCTTCGTGCTAATATGCCATAAAAAAAACTATAGGTAAGATCTTTATTCATTGTTATTTATTAATTCTCTAATTTCATCATCGCTTAAATCCCACCATGCAGTCCCAATTAGACTTTTATATTTCTCTATAATTTTACGTTGGCCAATTTTTTTTGCAGGGATTCCGGCATAAATACCGTATGGTTCGAGATCCCGTGTTACAACAGCCCCCGTGGCAATAATAACTCCATCTCCAACAGTAATTCCTCCCGGAATAATAACATTATCACCAATCCAAACATCATTACCGATCACTGTCTTCTTATATTCTTGAATTTCAAGGTTTTTTAATGATAATCCAACGTACCCCAAAAAAAATTTTTTATAAATAAATGGACTTGTTGATAATAAATGTGTCGGATGACCTCCCAAACCGATTTTGACATGGCGACCAATAGAGCAAAATTTACCTATAGAGACATCACGAACTGAACTATAATTAGATATATAACTATAATCATCTATACTGCAATAAATCATAGAAACATGAGAATTTATAACGCTTTTTTTCGAGAGAGAGACTCCAGGATGTATTTTCGCACTGTAGTGTATATTATAACCTTTAACTTTTAGGAATAATGCTTTGAAGAAAGCTTTCATAATTTACTTAAATGTGAATTGTCCACGCTACCGCCCCTGGCTTACAGATTACCAGAATCTACCGAGACTTCTTCCTATACTGACGCGGACGATGCCCTCTTCAGTTAGGATACATTGTACGTTCTTTCATCAAACAAAAAACGGCAATAATGAATTCGAGGAAAAAATTCAAAATCGCCGATATTATATCAACTTATTTCATAACAAAACCAGCCCCTAATATTAACCTCTATCCCGGAGCAATTTCTTAATACTTTCGCGGAATTTCTGACCTTCTTTCAGGTTACGTAGACCGTAGTTCACAAAGGCCTGCATGTACCCCATTTTCTTACCGCAGTCATAGCTGTCGCCGGTCATCAACATCGCATCAACAGACTGTTTTTCCGCAAGTTGAGCAATCGCATCGGTCAATTGGATACGCCCCCAGGCACCCGGCTCGGTTTTTTCCAGTTCCGCCCAGATATCGGCAGAAAGTACATAGCGCCCCACTGCCATCAGGTCGGAATCCAGCGTCTGCGGCTGATCCGGTTTTTCAATAAACTGCACAATGCGGCTGACTTTACCTTCTGTGTCCAGCGGCTCTTTGGTCTGGATCACGGAATATTCAGAGAGATCGCCTTTCATGCGTTTTGCCAGCACCTGGCTACGGCCAGTCTCAGCAAAGCGTGCCACCATCGCCGCGAGGTTGTAACGCAGCGGATCGGCCGTTGCCGTATCCAGCACGATATCCGGCAGCACAACGACAAACGGGTTGTCGCCAACGATCGGGCGCGCGCAAAGAATTGAGTGGCCCAACCCCAGCGGCTGCGCCTGACGCACGTTCATAATCGTCACGCCTGGCGGACAAATAGACTGCACTTCCGCCAGCAACTGGCGTTTAACACGCTGTTCAAGCAGCGCTTCAAGTTCGTAGGAGGTGTCGAAGTGGTTTTCCACCGCGTTTTTGGACGAGTGAGTCACCAGAACGATTTCTTTGATCCCTGCAGCAACAACTTCGTCGACGATGTACTGAATCATCGGCTTGTCGACGATCGGTAGCATCTCTTTTGGAATCGCTTTCGTGGCCGGGAGCATATGCATTCCCAGACCGGCTACCGGAATAACTGCTTTCAAATTAACCATTATTTCTTCCACCTGTAATAATTGGATGAATTATAAACCTTTAACCTGTTTTCGCCAGTGCGTTGCAGCGAGGAAAGTGAAAGATGTTACGCCTAATGTCCCTGCAAGGCAGTAGATGTAAACCTAACCCAGGTGCTAAATCACCAGGATTTATCGTAAAAGGCCATTTCCCGCGCTCAGAGCCGCTTCGCTGGTAAACGGAAGTTCAAATTATCGACATTCACCACATGCTGATCGACTCTGTCGATATCGACTGAACTTTGCCCATTTTCATTGACTGCGTGAATATTCGCCAATGACAGCAAGGTGTCCTGTTTCGCCATAAAACGCCCGCGGACATCTTTGCGTAAATCGAAGTTCAGCTTCAGTGCCGGGCCGTTGGCCGCCTGTTGCGTCACGTTGATATTACGCAGGAAAAGATGTTGCGGTTTATTGTGCAGCTCCAGCGTCGCACTCTGCATTTTCACATTTGTGATAGCCACAAACGACGTGGCATTACCGGACGATATCTGGATACCGCGCAGCTTATATTTGCTGCTGCTGTTGTCCTGCTGGATATCGTTGAGTTTGAAATTCTGCGGGATCGACAAATAATCGCCTTTGATAACACCATAACCAATCAGCATCCCGGCGCTGTTGACCATTGAAACATTATCAATGACGAAATTATCACAGCCGTAAATCGCGACAGTTGCATTATCTATCCCGGCCTTTTTACTGAAATCCGGGGTGATGTTTTTCGCTTTAACGTTGCGAATAATAAAATGTTTACCGTTTTCCACATGCACTAACTGGCGGCAGTTACTGCCGGTAATATTCGCCACGACAAAGTTTTTAACGGCTTGATCTTCAGGGTAGTTATTGTCATAGGTACTGCCCGCCAGCCCAATACCAATGCCCCAGTTAATCTTCCCGTTGGTGCAGTTAATGTTATCAATCACGTGATCGGAAATCAGGATGTTGCGGTCATTGATAGCCACATTCCATTCGATGGCATCACCTTGTAAGTCGCTGAAATGACCATTAGTGATCCGCACGCCGTCGAGTTCATTGTGGAAACCCTGGCGTAAAATGCCATAGTTCGCTTTGCTCACCGTGATGTTATCAATGACCAGGTTGCGCAT
Organism: Kosakonia pseudosacchari; assembly: GCF_900184035.1. Classification (GTDB taxonomy): domain Bacteria; phylum Pseudomonadota; class Gammaproteobacteria; order Enterobacterales; family Enterobacteriaceae; genus Kosakonia; species Kosakonia pseudosacchari. The sequence continues at coordinate 245,784 of NZ_FXWP01000004.1, read as the reverse complement.
CGTGCGCGACTCTTTACCGCCAATATAGATCTGCATCACCGGGCCAAAGCCACTCATGCTCACACCTTTGATTTCGCAGTCTGAACCGCGAACATCCAGCGTGATGTTATAGAAATTGCCGCCCTTCTCCCCCACCACCCGGCTACCGTCCTGCAACACAAAGCGCCCGCGCCCGTTACCTTTCAGCGCGCCGCGCACCAGCAGCGTTTTGCCAGCGGGAATAAAAATACCGGTGTTAATATTGTCGCAGACCATCCCTGCGGGGACTTCCACGGTTTGCCCGTCAGCAAAGGCCTGTTTAAACGCCGCGGGCCAGTCATTGCGGTTGTAATCATTGATACTGACCGTGTCGTTACGTCCCAACGCGCGGGCTGTGGGAATATGTAGCAATGGAAGCGCCGCCAGCGCGGAACCGGCGGCCAGGAAGGTGCGTCGCGAGAGCGCAGTTGCTGTTTTCTTCACGGTCATAAAACCTCTGTTAAAGCGTCTGCAACAGACTGGCAAGTTGCTGGTTGATGATTTTCTGGTTGAAGTCGTTCTCGACTTTTTCGCGCGCCCGCGTCACCACCGGCGTTAAATCACGGCTCTCCATATCACCGAAAGCAGCCAGTCGCTGCGCCAGCGCTTCGGCATCATTTTCCGGCACCAGCCAGCCGGACTGCCCGGCATCGATCAACTCCGGAATGCCGCTGTGAACGGTTGAAACTACCGGGATCCCCACTGCCATCGCCTCCATCAGCGCAACCGGAATGCCTTCCATATCCCCATCCGCGCCGGTCACCGACGGCAGCAAAAAGACATCGGCTTCATCGAGCAGTGCTTTCACTTCATGGCTGGGTTTAAAGCCCGGCATTTCAATCACATCTTCCAGCTGGAATTGTTCGATAAGCGTGCGTAAGCGCCGTTCCCACGGGCCAATACCAAGGATGCGATATTTGAAATCCACGCCGCGTTCTTTTAACAAACGGCACGCTTCAATGGCGACGTGCAACCCTTTTTTCTCGGTCAGACGCGCCACAGAGATGATTTGCAGTGGACTACCGGGGCTTTTAACCGAGCGCAGGCTGAAGCGGGCCATATCAACCCCCATGCGCGACACGGCGATTTTGGTCTCCGGGCAACCCATGTTTTTCAGTCTGCCGGCCCATAAATCGCTAATCGGCAACATCAGATCGCCACGCTGGAAAAGTTGCTGATACTCAGGCGTGTAGTGGTTCAACACGTCGCGGTGAGAGATATCAATGCCGTGGAACACGGTGGCGATTTTGCCCTTGAGTACGCCCAGCTCCCGCAGTTTTGCGGCGGTAACGCCTGCCGGGCCAAAGTGGGCGATAAAGACATCGGCGCTGAACGTGCGCGGCGCGAGGCCGCAAATGGCAGGCAGGATCAGATTGCGTGCTTCGTCACCATAGCGCGACATATTCAACGCTTTCCAGGTGGAGGATTTCCAGATCCCCCGCGCTATCGCCTGCCCGCGATAGCTCAGTTTTGCCATCTTCCCTTCCGGCTCGGCCAGCAGCCAGTGCGTTTTTTCTGCCAGCCGGTACTCGGTATACGCCGCATGGGTATTGTTCATATCGCCCTTATGCAGGGCGACAATCTCAACCTCAAAACCCATATTGATAAAGGCAACGATCTGGTTGAGCACAAAGGTTTCGGAAGATAAGGGAAACTTCAGCAAAAAGAAGCTGACTTTCATTTCACCCCCTGTACGCGATCAAGCACCGATTTGACCATCTTCATGCCATGCTCGCGTTCCGCCGCCACCGCCGTTGCCAGACGCTGGTTAATCGCAGGCAACTGCCCCAGCGTGTCAGCCGCCATCGCCGCCAGAGAACCATCCAGCAGATGGCGAATGTCTACCGCCATTTCCGGCATCCCGAGTTGCTGCATAATGCCTGCCGACTTGTGTTCATAGTTGATAGCAATCGCCGGCGTACCGAAGTTCATCGAGATAATCGCCGAGTGCAGGCGCGTACCCACCGTTAAATCACACGCGCCGAGGATCTTACCCATCTCCAGATCGTTCAGCTCATCCATCACCACGTGGTAGCGCGACGGATCGCTAACATACTGGCGCAGATTGAGCGCCACCATGCGGTCATCTTTGTTATAGCTGTCGATACCGGTACAGGTAGAGAGGGCAATCACCTGATAACCCGCGTCAATGATCCGGTTGACCACCTCGGCAAAAGCCTGTTCATAGGCCTGTTGGGTGGTGTTCAGTCGTTTATCAAACGGCGCCAGTTCACGCAGCGTGATCGCCACGGTTTTCTCTTTCGCCGCCAGGTCAAGCCAGTGCTGCACCGCATAGCTGGCAACAAAATCGTGCTGATGGTGATCCACCAGCCAGGCGGTATCAACGCCCTGCTCCACTTTGCTGGTGGTGATGTCGCTTTGCTTCATCAAATTGAGACTTACGGTTTCGCGCAGGATCAGCGCATCGCAATGGCCAAAGACATAATTCGCCAGTTGGTTAAACGCCTCGTTCTGGAACGGTCCCACGCTGTGACCAATCATGTAGATCGGTTTTTTCGCCATAAACGTACACAGCGCGTGCTCAAACTGCGGCACACCATACAGATCGACAAAGAACGAGCCGCCGACCTGAATAATCGCGTCATAGTCCGCCAGACGGCGGACAAAATCGGTAAACCCTTGCGCAATAGCGATATTGCGCAGCTTACCGGTATCCGTCACTCTGGAAAGCAGCACCTGGTGCTGGTAACGGCGGCGCAGCACTTTCTTCACACGCCCCATCAGGCCGGCGGCATTGTTCTGCTCTTTCATCTGGCTATAGAGCGGGTCGCCCATTACCGGACGGTTGAGTAACCAGGATGAGCTCACCGGATAGCGGCTCATCACATCCACCTCTGCCTCAGGCTCAATCAGGGCAATCGCATCCAGCAATCCACGTAAAATAGCGCTGTCACCACGGTTGCCGCATGTGTGATTGCCAAGGATCAATAATTTCATAACGACCTCATAAAGGGGTTCAATCAGGTTTCTTATCCTGCGCGAAGCAGCGTTTTAAGTTTCTCGTTGCGGCAAAACTGGCGTTTCATCTCCACCACCAGCGCATTACGCGACACAATCAGCATCCCGGCGAACGCCACCACGCCCGCTGCGACCTGAATCGCCAGCATCGCCGCCAGCGGCAGATGTCCGTTCAGAGCCAGGCCTAGGCCATAGCTCACCACCAGCGTCGGCAGCGACAGGTAAAAGGGCAGCCACAGGCTCAGGATGTACTGACGGTAACTGGAGCCGAGCACCGGTTTGATCATCACGAAGTAGCTCAGAACCGTGTTGATGATTTGCACCAGCAGAAAACCAAGCGTCACGCCGAGCGCCCCCGCCAGATGTCCGCCGACAATAATGGCGGGAATGAAGAGAAACGTTTTAAAGACATTGAATTTAAAGCTGATATCCACCCGCGCTTTCGCCATCAGCAGCGAACCGATCGGGTTACCCACCGCGCGCAACAGGCCGACAATACACAGCAGTTGCAGGATAGGAATGATGCTGTTCCATTTGTCGCCAAACACCAGCGGCACAAAGTTGTTCGACACCACCATCAGCCCCAGCAGGATCGGGAAGTTAATGATCCCGACCACCGACAGCAGCTTGTAAAAGTTCACGCGCAGCTTTTCCGTGTCATCCTGGATTTTGGCAAACGCCGGGAACAGTACGCGGGTGATGATGGGGTTGAGCTTCATCGGCGGCACCACCGCCACGTTGTACGCCAGGTTGTAGCCCCCGGCGACACTGGCACCGAGAATACGCGCCAGCACCAGCGTGGAAAGGTTGGTGTTCACATAGTTGATGATGCTGTCTGCCGTCAGCCAGGCGCCAAAACGCAAGTTGGAACTGACAGACGCCAGCGAGAAATGCAGCCCAGGACGGTAAATTTTGCGGCCAAAATAACCAAACAGCAGCGTGCGCACGGCGCTGTTAACCAGATAACCGAGGATCGCGGTCATCGCCAGCGGCCAGAAGAACGCGCTGATGACCGTAAAGCTGAAGCCCGCCAGTACCGACAGCGTTTCAATGGCGCCTATCTTGTTGAACTCGAGCTCTTTTTGCATCAACGCGCGAAACTGCTGGCCATGCGGGATCACCACAAAAGCCAGCGACAGCGTTTTAATCAGCGGTGCCAGATCCGGGTTATTCAGCACATTGGCTATCACCCCGCTCAGGGAGAAAACAGCGATACAGACCACAATGCCCAGCCCAACATTGAGCCAGTACAGCGTGGTCAGTTCGAGATGGCTTATCTCTTTACGCTGAATAATCGAGTTGGCGATGCCGAAATCCGACAGCGTATCCGCCAGCGCGATAATCACCAGCGAGACGGTCAGCAGACCGAACTGGTGGTTATCGATAATGCGCGCCAGCACGGTCATCTGCACCAGCCCCAGACCAATAATGGTCAGGGTCGCCATGGCGGACCACTTTGCGCCGCTGATGGTTTTTTCTCTCAGGCTCATGACCTTTCCTTAATACGCCGCTTTGTTAACAAAGCCTTTAAAGACGGTCAGAAAAACGATTTTGATATCGAACCACAGGCTCCATTCACGGATGTACTCGAGATCGAACTCAATACGTTTTTCCATTTTCTCCAGCGTGTCGGTTTCACCGCGCCAGCCGTTAATTTGCGCCCAGCCGGTAATCCCGGGTTTCACTTTATGGCGCAGCATGTAGCCCTCAATCAGGGAGCGGTACTGCTCGTTATGCGCCACCGCATGCGGGCGCGGGCCAACGATCGACATCCCGCCGGTCAGCACATTGATAAATTGCGGCAGTTCATCGAGCGACGTACGGCGCAGGAAACTGCCGACTTTGGTGACGCGCGGATCGTTCTGCGTTGCCTGCGTCACCACTTTGTCGTTTTCCATCACCTTCATGGAGCGGAATTTCCACACCTTGATTGGCTTGCCGTCCATGCCATAGCGCGTCTGGCGGAAGATAACCGGCCCCGGCGAGCTGAGTTTCACCGCCACCGAAATCGCCAGCAGCACCGGGGAGATGAGCAGCAAAATCAGCGAGGCGAGAACAATGTCTTCCAGACGTTTCAGGATGCGGTTGACACCGGAAAGCGGCGTGTCATACAGCGGCACCACCGGCACGCCGTTCACCTCTTCCACCCGCGAGTGCAGAATATTAAAGGTGAAGACATCGGGGATAAGGATCACCGAACAGGTGGTATCGGCCAGCTGGCGCACCAGCTTTTTAATGCAGGCCGCATCGTTCATCGACATGGCGATGTAGACGTTGTGAATTTTCCCGCTTTTCGCATCTTCCACCAGTTGGTCGAGATTCCCCGCCCAGCCTGTGGTAATGCCGCCCGGTTGTGGATCGTGGTAAACCCCGACCACATCAAACCCGAGCCAGGGCTCATTACGAAAACCTTCCAGCAGTTCCTGGCCCATCGGCATGTCACCCGCCACCGCCACGCGGCGCGTGTTGTAGCCAAGGTTACGCAGCCAGCCTGCGCCAAAGCGGATCACCGCCCGGCTCAGCATCAGCCCCATCGAGGTCAATAAATACCAGGCCAGATAAATGTTGAAGGTGTTATCAAAATCAGTATTGAACGCCAGCAGACCCGCGCTGAAAATCAGGCTCAGCGTCCAGTTCTGCAACAGCAGCGTCAGTTCGGTCATGATTTTTACGCCCCGCCAGGAGCGGTAAAAATCGGTCATTCCGCCGATCATCTGGAAAACAACCAGTGTAATCAGAGCCATCAGCAGATGCATGTAGAAGAACGGCAGCGCATTGACCTTACACACCAACCACAGGCCACCGAACATAATGGTGATGTCGGAGAAGCGCTGCACGATAGAGATTAACGATGCATTCGTTTTGGCCCGGTCGCGTTTTTTGAGATGAGTCATTGTTGTACCTGCCTGTAATGTTCCCTCCCCGGCATCGGGGAGAGGAACGCCTTATCGTTATTGATTCAACAGTGCCAGAATTTCCTGCGTTCGCGCTTTCATCAGTTCCTCGTCGCGCCGCGATTCAACGTTCAGACGTACAACGGGTTCTGTGTTGGAAGAGCGCAAGTTAAAGCGCCAGTCGGCAAACGCGATGCTGATGCCGTCCGTACGGTCGATCTCCAGCGCGCCAGGCGTGAAGTGTTGTTCAACGCGGTTGATCGCCGTCGCCGGGTCCGCCAGTTTGCTGTTGATCTCGCCGCTCGCCGGGAACGCCACCATGCGGTCGCGCACCAGTTGCGCCAGCGTTTTGCCTTTCAGGCACAGCAGTTCGGTGACCAGCAGCCATGGGATCATGCCGCTGTCGCAGTAGGCAAAGTCACGGAAGTAGTGGTGCGCGCTCATTTCGCCGCCATAAATAGCGTCTTCTTCGCGCATCCGCTCTTTAATAAAGGCATGGCCGGTTTTCGACATCACTGGCGTACCGCCCGCGCGGCCAACAACATCCACCGTGTTCCACGACAAGCGCGGGTCATGAATAATCTTCGCGCCCGGATGTTTTTCGAGGAACGCTTCCGCCAGCAGGCCAACAATGTAGTAGCCTTCGATGAACTGCCCTTCCCCGTCGAACAAGAAGCACCGGTCAAAGTCGCCATCAAAAGCAATGCCCATATCGGCCTTATGTTCAATCACCGCGTTGCGGGTATCGTCGCGGCACTCCGGCAGCAGCGGGTTAGGAATACCGTGCGGGAAGGTGCCGTCCGGCTCGTTATGCACTTTGACGAACGTCACCGGCACATTCAGCGCCTTAAAGCGGGCTTCAATGGCATCCACCACCGGGCCTGCCGCGCCGTTACCGGAGTTAATCACCAGCTTCAGCGGCTTGAGGTTATTGGTATCGATATAGCCCATCAGGTGATCGATATAGGCGTCGCGCAGATTAATTTGCTCGTAGCTGCCGCGTTTTTCCGGGTTCACCGGCGGGAAATCATTGGCTTCCGCCAGACGCTGCACATCGCGCAGGCCAGTATCACCGCTGATCGGCCGCGCGCCCTTACGCACCAGTTTCATGCCGTTATAGTCCATCGGGTTATGGCTGGCGGTGACTTCGATACCGCCGTCAACGCCCAGATGGAAGGTGGCGAAATAGATCTCTTCGGTGCCGGAAAGACCAATATCCAGCACATTCACACCAGCGTCCTGCAACCCTTTCGCCAGCGCCAGCTTCAGCGCTTCGCTGGTCTGGCGCACATCGCCACCCAGCACGATGGTCTGCGGCTTCAGGTACTCCCCGTAGGCGCGGCCAATACGCCATGCAATATCTTCATTGAGTTCTTCGCCCAGCTTGCCGCGAATATCGTAAGCTTTAAAACAGGTTAATTTTTCCATCATTACCTCTTCTTCAGGCAACAGTCAGCCGTGACCGTAAAATGGCCATATCTTGTTGATTAATTTAAATTTATAAACCGGATAACTTTCTCGTTATCCGGCACGGGAATTAAATACGGCCGTAACGATCGGCGAACCGCACAATGTCATCCTCTTCAAGGTACGAACCGGAGCGTACCTCGATCAGATCGAGCGGAATTTTCCCAGGGTTTTCCAGACAGTGGCGCGCGCCGAGCGGAATATAGATAGATTCGTTTTCACCCAGCAGTTTCACCTCGCCATCAATCGTCACTTTTGCCGTACCGGCAACCACCACCCAGTGTTCAGCGCGGTGGTGATGCATCTGTACGGAAAGCCCTTCGCCCGGCTTCACGGTAATGCGTTTTACCTGGTAGCGGTCGCCGGAGTCGATGGAGTCATATTTACCCCACGGGCGGTAAACTTCGCGGTGAATGTGATGTTCGTGGCGCCCGTCGGCTTTGATTTTCTCGACCACTTTTTTCACATCCTGCACGGCGTTACGGTCGGCAATCAGCACCGCATCTTTGGTCTGCACCACCACCAGATCTTTCACCCCGACGGTCGTCACCAGCCCCGATTCCGCGTAAACGTAGCTGTTTTCGGTTTTATGGGTGATGACGTCGCCGTGATGGACGTTTCCCTCCGGCGTGTGCTGGCTGATTTCCCACAGCGACGACCAGGAGCCAACATCGCTCCAGCCCGCATCCATCGGCACCACCACCGCATCGGCGGTGCGTTCCATAACCGCATAGTCAATCGACTCTTCCGGGCAGGCGAGGAAAGACTCCTCATCGACGCGGATAAAGTCCATATCCGGGTCGGTGGCATCCATCGCTTTTTCGCAGGCTTCAAGGATATCCGGACGATACTTTTTCAGCTCTTCCAGATAGCGACCGGCGCGGAACAGGAACATACCGCTGTTCCAGTAATACTCGCCGCTCGCCACATAACCCTGCGCCGTTTCGAGGTTGGGTTTTTCGACAAATTGCGCCACTTCAAACGCCACCGCATCGACGTCACCGGCTGAAACCGCGCCGCGACGGATGTAGCCATAACCGGTTTCCGGCAGATCCGGCACGATACCAAAGGTCACCAGTTTGCCCGCTTCGGCGTAAGGGATCGCATTGCGTACCGACGTGCGAAACGCCTCTTCATCCTGGATCACATGGTCAGCGGCCAGCACCAGCATCAGCGGATCGCTATCCGGGTTGTGGCGTTTTACCGCCAGCGCCGCCAGCGCGATAGCCGGAGCCGTGTTGCGACCAGCCGGTTCCAGAATGATGTTTTCGGTCAGTTTGTGCAGCTGACGCAGTTGCTCCGCCACAATAAAGCGGTGCTGTTCGTTACAAATCACCACCGGGCTTTCGCACTCCACACCGTTCAGGCGACAGATGGTGGTTTGCAACATGGTGAGTTCGCCTTTCAGGCAGAGAAACTGTTTAGGGTAAAGCACACGGGACAGCGGCCACAAACGGCTGCCAGAGCCGCCGGCCATCACGACCGGGTACAGTTGTGTTTGACTCATGATTTATCCCCATTGCCATCGAAGTTCAGTTCGCCGTCATGCACGCTTTCGCGGGCAAGTGCGGGCTGAATGGAATTCTCCGGGCTGATATCTGCAATAAACTGGCTTAACACGTTCTCTTTTTCGAGCGTGCGTTCGGCATATTCACGTGCCACCGTGTTGTTTTTGGGCAGCGCCAGCGCGCGTTCAATGCCCCAGGTCAGCGCGTCGACCGATTCCGGTTCAACGCAGACCGCAATGCCAGGCTGGTTCAGGCACAGCTGGCCAAGTTCGGTACTCTCTTCGGCGGTAATGACGGCATTGCCGCCGACCGCCAGAATGTTGGTCAGTTTGGACGGCAGCACGGCGTCAGCCGCGCCGCGTTTTTGAATAACCAGATGGCAATCGCCCATTTTTAATAAGGCAGGCAACGCGTCATACGGCTGCAACGGGAAGAATTTCACGTTGTGAAGCCCGCGCTCGCTGACCATTTTTTCCAGCCGCGCCTTGCCGCCACCCTGACCGACAATCACAAACAGCCACGGCTGGTTGTGCAGTTTTGCCGCCGCTTCAATAACGTTTTCCAGCCCCTGCTTCTCACCGATATTGCCGGAGTAAAGAATGATTTTTTTGTCATCCGGCAGGCCGAGCGTGCGTCGCAGTTGCGCGACGGATCCGTCGTCGATATCGCGAAAACGCGCCACTTCGGACCAGTTCGGGAAGAAAATAAGATTTTCCGCCGCCACGCCTTTCTCCCGCGCTTTGTTCATCATCGAGCGGGAGATGGTCGACACGTTGTCAACGTTATGCAGGTTGCTGCGTTCAAAGGCGGTCGCCAGTTTCGCCACCAGGCCACCTTTGCCTTTACCCGCCATGCCTAACCCCAGCATGGCGTCGACTTCATAATCCTGAATATGCAGCACGGTTTTCGCGCCGCTCAGTTTTGCCAGTAGGCGCATGCCCGGCGTGCAAAACAGGGTCGGCACGACGCCGATAATGCGATCCGGTTTCCAGCGACGCTGCGCCATCAACGGAAAGAAGCTACTCAGGGCAAAGCTGCCCAGATGCAGCAGCCGCTTTAAGGTCGATGGCTGCGCGGGCACATACAGCGGGCAGCGCCACACGGTGGCGGCACCCTGCTCTTTGCGCCAGCGCCAGGCGCTGTATTGCGCGCCCACTTTCCACTCCGGGTAGTACGGCGGCGCGGTAATCACGCGCACGTCATGGCCCTGACGAGCCATCCATTCCACCATTTCGCCGGTGTACTTACCGATCCCGGTCAGCTCCGGCGAATAGTTGATGCCATAGACCAGGATTTTCATAAGCCCGGTACTCCCTGCGCGTCGAGGAAATAGGCGCGGCTATTGTCATGTACCAGCGGGTCGGCAATCAGTGACTCCGGCGTTCCCCAGCGGTAGTCGTTGTGCTGATCCGGCGGCAGCGCGAGGGTCTCTTCGTCCACACGCAGGCGGAAGCCCAGCACGATGTAATGCGTGGTGAAATCCGGGCCGGAAAAGTTGTCGTCATAGAAGTGCTGCCAGACGCCGTAAAACTCGCCTGCCGACATCGGCAGGCGCAGTCCCAGTTCCGCCTGAGTCAGTCGCTCGAAAGCGGCCGCCAGCGGCTCGTCCTTTTGCACGCGTCCGCCCGGGACAAACCAGTATCCCTGGGCCGGGCGGTTAGTGCGCTTGCCGAGTAAAAACTCGCCGCGTGAGTTTTCCACGATTAAATCGATGGAAATCAGCGGGGTTGAACGCACCACCGTGGCAAAATCTTCCTGACTCAAAAACATACTTACCCCCGGAACCGGTGCTGGTTTTCAAGGAACCACTGGTAGGTGCTGGCAAGCCCCGCTTCCAGTGAGATCTCGTGATACCAGCCAAGCTGATGCAGGCGGGTCACATCCAGCAGTTTGCGCGGCGTGCCATCCGGTTTGGTGGCATCAAACACCACGCGACCTTTGTAGCCCACCACGCTTGCCACGGTTTGCGCCAGTTCACGAATGGTGCAGTCCACGCCGGTGCCGACGTTGATGTGCGACAGCATCGGTTCGGTATTCTCCTGCCACACTTCGCGCGCCAGCTCCTGGACATGAATGCTGGCCGCAGCCATATCATCCACATGCAGGAATTCGCGCATCGGCGTGCCGCTGCCCCACACCACCACATCCGGCGCATTTTCCTGCGTCGCTTCGTGGAAACGGCGCAGCAGCGCAGGGATCACATGCGAGTTGCTCGGATGGAAGTTGTCGTGCGGCCCGTACAGGTTGGTCGGCATCACCGAGCGGTAATCACGGTCATACTGACGGTTGTAGGATTCGCACAACTTAATACCGGCGATTTTGGCAATCGCGTACGGCTCGTTGGTCGGCTCCAGCGTCCCCTGCAACAGCTCACTTTCCGCAATCGGCTGGTGAGCCAGTTTCGGGTAGATGCAGGACGAACCGAGGAACAACAGCTTGTTCACGTCGTTCTTGTGCGCGGCGTGAATGATGTTGCTCTCAATCATCATATTTTCGTAGATGAAGTCCGCCGGGTAGGTATTGTTCGCCACAATACCCCCCACTTTCGCCGCCGCCAGGTAAACCTGATCGATACGCTCACTGGCGAAAAACGCATTCACAGCCGCGCTGTCTAACAGGTTCAGTTCCTCACGGGAACGCAGCACCAGTTCGATATCCGCCCGCTGTTCGAGCTGCCGTACGATGGCTGACCCCACCATCCCGCGATGGCCAGCCACAAAAACACGTTGTTTGGTCATGCTCAGGACTCCAGCGCGATGGCAACCTCGTAACCGTGGGCCTTAAGCAGTGAGTGTTTTTTCGCTGCTTCCAGATCTTTTGCCACCATTTCGGAGACCATCTCCTGCAGGGTGATTTCCGGTTTCCAGCCCAGTTTTTCGTGCGCTTTGCTCGGGTCGCCGAGCAGGGTTTCCACTTCAGCAGGACGGAAGTAACGCGGGTCAACGGCAACAATCACATCGCCCGGTTTCACGCCCGGTGCGTCATGGCCGGTCACAGAAACGACAATGCCTTTCTCTTCTACGCCGGTGCCTTCAAAGCGCAGTTTGATACCCAGCTGTGCCGCCGCCATTTCCACGAACTGACGCACGGAGTACTGCACGCCGGTGGCGATAACGAAGTCTTCCGGTTTTTCCTGTTGCAGCATCATCCACTGCATTTTTACGTAATCTTTGGCATGGCCCCAGTCACGCAGGGAGTCCATGTTGCCGAGGTACAGGCAGGATTCCAGACCCTGTGCGATATTGGCGATAGCACGGGTAATTTTGCGGGTCACGAAGGTTTCGCCACGGCGCGGAGATTCGTGGTTGAACAGAATGCCGTTGCAGGCATACATGCCGTAGGATTCGCGGTAGTTCACGGTGATCCAGTACGCGTACAGTTTGGCAACCGCGTACGGAGAGCGCGGGTAGAACGGCGTGGTCTCTTTTTGCGGGATTTCCTGCACCAGACCATAAAGCTCAGAGGTGGACGCCTGGTAGAAACGGGTTTTCTTCTCCAGACCCAGGAAGCGAATGGCTTCCAGCAGACGCAGCGTACCCATGGCATCAACGTCGGCGGTATATTCCGGGGATTCGAACGACACAGCCACGTGGCTCATCGCGCCCAGGTTGTAGACTTCATCCGGCTGCACTTCCTGCAGGATACGCGTCAGGTTGGAGGTATCGGTCAGGTCACCGTAGTGCAGATGGAATTTCGGGTTGCTGGTGTGCGGATCCTGATAGATGTGATCCACACGCTCGGTATTGAATGAGGAAGCGCGGCGTTTAATGCCGTGAACTTCGTAACCCTTCTCCAGAAGCAGTTCCGCCAGATAAGAGCCATCTTGCCCGGTTACGCCGGTGATGAGAGCGACTTTAGACATAATTTATTTTCCTCAATAGTCCCAGTTCAGGGAGTTACCTTTTCAACGCGTTCGCGCGTCACCACTGCGGGATTGCCACGGCAAATCACATTTGCCGGAAGCGATTTAAAAACACTGCTGCGCGCACCGACTACCGTCCCGTCGCCGATGGAGACGCCCGGCGCGACAAACACATCTGTCGCCAGCCAGCACTTCTCACCAATCACGATTGGCGTCGCGTTAATATCAAAATGCGCGCTCATATAATCGTGACTGCCGGTGCACAAATAACATTTCTGAGAAACCACTGAATTCGCACCGATAGAAATATCACCCAGCGTGTATAACACTGCGTCATCTCCTACCCAGCTGTAATCGCCTAATGTTAATTTCCACGGATAAGTAATTTTTACCGATGGACGAATAACCACGCCTTTTCCAATCTTTGCGCCAAATAAACGCAACAGAAATGCGCGCCAGCGATACAGCACCTGCGGGGACCAGGCGAATAATGTCGCCTGCACCGCCCACCACAGTTGAACCTTAATAGCGTTGCCGCCCCGAAAGCCTTTCGGCACGGAGAATCCTTTTAAATCCTGCATCATTTTTCCTTATATCTGAGCGTTATGCTTTGTTATATAAGGCTTTCGTTTTGCCGGTCGTCCGTAAACGCAACATATAAGACAACTGTGCCCAGAAGCCCGGCATGCGTAATATTTTACGCTGCACATTGCGAGCATCCTGACATAATTCAAGGTTATTAGACGTTGATACGCCGCCCATCGAAAATTCAGATACAAGACCTTTCAAACGTTTAAACGGGAACCCCGCTTTAAACATTCTGGCGGCTAAAGCGTAATCGGAAGAGACTTTATATTGCAGATCGTAGGGGTAAGTTTTCAGACCATTTACCGGGAAAAATATAGCCTGATGGCTGGCCGGTAAGCTGTGGTAAATATACCAGCCATGTTTTGCGCCACGACGTATTTTTGTGCCATCGCCAAAATCCAGCAGCGCATCGCCAATATACATTGCATTCTCTTTCTCATCGTCCAGCTGACGAACAACATCCACAATTTCTTCATGGAAAATATCGCCGGAATTGAGAAACAGCGCAAAGCGTCCTGCGGCCATATCGATCCCTTTATTCATGGCATCATAGATGCCTTTATCGCGTTCGCTGATATAACGTAAATTGTACTGACCGTTGAGGTTTTTCAGAAATTCCTCAGTACCATCCTGAGAACCGCCGTCAACCACAATCCATTCGAATTCAATATTTTGCGCTTTCGCCAGGTGAGCCAGCGACTGCCAGGTTTTCATCACACCTTCATAATTACGAAACGCGACAGTAATAACACTTAGCAGCATTTGACCCACCTCATCATGTAGTCGCTATATTCAACGCTTTGCGCAGAATAAATGGACAAACGATTAAAAACGCATATTCCGGGCTAAAAATAGACCCCGTAAAAAACAACGATATCGGAGTGAACAGATAAAGTTGAACGCGAAAATTCTGATTGTTGCCAAAGGCATTTATCGTCATTTTTCCAACTTTAAACAGATACCATCCGGTCAGTAATACTGCGAACCATGAAAAATAAATGATCAGCAGATACAACCCATTGTCTATTGTTTTCCCGACGTCCGCACCGTTAAAGATTCCGAATGATGCGACATATTCGTAAAGTGAGCCAAATCTTACTACACCATCAATATTGGTCAGTGAATATCCCACCATCACCAGCGGACCGATAATACGATAATACGAGGAAGAGCCTTCCGTACCTAAATCGCCGATTCGTTCTGCGATATATGGAAAAGCAAATACAACGCCAACAATAAACACTGCCAGTGAAATAATTGCCAATGGTAACTTTTTACGGATCGCCTCTTTGTTCAGATACTGGAAAGCCCATTCCAGCAGATAAAACAGGATAAATGTCATTACCCCTGAGAACGATCCCGAAAGAACTATCCCTGCCAAAATCATAGCATCGGTCTTCGGCGTTTTGATACCAAACTGTTTGATGCTGAGCCAAATTGAGATTAACGCCAGAGCGAAGAATGCCGGTTCGAAATATAACGCCGTAGTACGCTTACCGCCGAACTTGATAAAATTCAGCACGTAACTGTTGCTATAGATGAGATATTTCGAAATCCCCTCCATTAAACTGCTGCCGCCTGTGAGGATAATCTGCGCCATTTCCATCGCCGCTAACAGCACCACGAAGGCCACTACCGCATAGAAAAATCTCAATATCTTGCGGTAATTATGCGGTGAAATGGTTTTGAAGCGGATACTCCACACCATGCCGATGATGATCACGATATAAACGAACAGCATCGTCGAAGTGACATATTTACTGGCGTCCAGCGACTTACCGAAAATGAAGTTAAACAGCGTCAATCCTGCCCCGGCACCCAGCGCTATCATCAGTTTTTTCACGCTGATGCGCTCAACATAGAGCAGCAGCAGCACCGGCAAAAACGTTACGATAGTGATTGGAAAACTCTCTCCTAACTGGAGGAGTTTGACGTTAACCAGCAGGTAAATGAGCGGCAGCAGGAGGTAGCTACAGACCTTGATAGAATGAGACATACTCCTCCAGCATCTGTTGGCCACTGTATGCCTGGCGGCTGCGCGCGCGGAACGCGTCAAGGCTTTCGCCAAATACCGCCTGGGCAATGTCGGCTTTATGGCACTGCACCAGCGGCAATACCTCCTGCTCGCTGAAGGTCTTACCGCCCGATTTCTGCAACACTTCGCGCGCCGCATCGCTATGGGTGGCAATCACCGGCACACCGATCGATAACGCTTCGCATAAAATCAACGGATAGTTGTCCACGCGGGAACTAAAGACCAGCGCGTCCATCTCGTTGAGTTCACTCATCAATTTGCGCTTATCAGTCAGAAAACCGTGGTTGACGACGTTTTTACCCTCAAACGGGGAAAATTTACCGAAGGTATGCAGCTCCACGCGGTCGTCCATCGCCATAATGTCACGCACCAGTTGTTGGTTGGTTTTGCCGTCGTAACGCAGATCGTGCGCCACCACCGCAATCTTCGGTTTACCTTGCGTCTCTTTCACCGGCGACAGTTCGGCAAGAATGGCCTCTGTCGCTACATCAATGCCGTTATTGATAATGCTGCAACGCCCGGCACCATACAGGCTATTAAAGGCGTCCGCCACATGCTGGCTGGGGGAGATAAACTGGCAGCCGAGCGCCAGCATGTCGTTGAATAACTGACGTTTGCTATCGACCAGCTTATGGGCTCGATCAACTTTCACCGGCGGGTAGTTCGACAGCGTCGGGCATTTGCGGCAATTCTCTTTCCAGCCTTCACAGCCATCGGTAAAGGCGCAGCGCCCGGTCACGCTCCAGTGGTCATGCAGCGTCCAGACAAAAGTGACATCCGGCTTGTGCGCTTTCACCTTCTGGCAAAATGTCACCAGTTCATCCAGATTCAGCCAGTAGCTGTGCATGACATGAAAATGCAGTACCACCGGCCCCTCTGTGCGGGTCACAGTGCGATAGAGATTATTCAGGTTGCCAAAAACATCACGGTTAAACAGACGAAACAGCGCCAGGTTAGCGATGGATGTCAGACGTGGTGTCTGTTTATACACCTGCGGATAGTTGTCGTGGCTGACGCTTTTTTTGCCGCCTTTGCCATAGCCGTAAATAAAACGTGATGAAATACCTTGTTGCAGCGCGCGCTGATGTAAATCGAGCGCGACGCCTGCGGCACCGCCTTCTGCAAGGCGCACGTTAAATTGCAAAATATTCATTTAATCACCTTCACGCGCGCTTTTTCGCCAACCACCAGCGCGTTGTCCGGCACGCTGTCGAGCACCACGCTCCCCGCGCCAATGGTGACGTTATTACCAATGGTGATATCGCCAATCACCACTACGTTGGCACCCAGTTCAACGTTGTTGCCAATCACCGGACAGGCCAGGTTATCGGGCCCACGGTTGCCGATGGTGACACCATGACGAATGGTGAAATCATCCCCGGCGACAGTATATTTATTGATCACCACCGCATAACCGTGATGAATGGTAAAGCGGCGACCAATGGTAGCTGCGGCCTGAATTTCATAGCCAAACAGGCATTCGGTGACAAAGCGGTACAACAAAATGACGGGAGCAGCCCAGAGATTGTTGATGACATGTTTTTTGCGCCACACGGAGCAAAAATGGGCAATGCGGTACGCCGCTACCATGCAGCACGGGCGCAAATTCCAGTGATTAGCGCGAAAATCTTCCAGACGCATTATTTCCCCCGCAGCCCATCAGCCAGACGCTTACCGTTACGCAGAGAAAACAGCGTCAACAACGTGCGCCAGTTCATCCGCTTATTGCGAATTTGGTAGAGGGTAAACAGCTGATATTTCTTGCTGGCGCGATCGAATTTGTCTTTGTGCTTACGATAAAAGTGGAAGTAACCGGAAAATTTCTTCGGCGAAGAGGTGATCTGCATTTCACCGTGATTAATGTGCAGGATCTGCGTGGCTTCTTCGATTTTCCACGGCTCGCCGTACTCCTCGACCATCCGCAGGAAAATGTCGTAATCCTGCGCCGCCTTCAGTTGGGTATCAAATAAGCTCTCTTTAAAACGCCAGCCCCAGGTGAACACCTGGTTGCCCACGATGTTGCGCTTGTAGAACAGCTTGCGCGAGAACGGCGATTTCGGGTAGAGCGGCAAGCTCGCCGGTTGCGCATAGACTTCGCCCTGGCAGACATAATCGTTGGCGTACAAAAAAGCGCGGGTATTAAGCAGATGTTTGTGCGCCAGAAAAACGGACAGACGGTTTGGCGTCCACTCATCGTCATCGTCAATGCCGGTAATGTACTGGCCTTTCGCCTGCAAAATCGCCTGGTTACGCACCGCGCAGGCACCGGAGTTAAAGGCGTTACGCGTGTAACTGACACGCGGGTCGCCCAGCTCATCAACAAACTGCTGTAACTGCTCGAAGTTTGCGGAGCAGTCATCAACAATGATCATTTCCCAGTGCGGGTAATCCTGGCGCAGCACCGATTTAATCGCGCGGATCGCCAGCTGTTGCCGGTTCCAGGTTGGCATATAAATTGAAATTAACGGGTTTGCTGTTGTGCTCATGATGCGTTCCCTAATGCGTTCAACATGCCGCTTTCGCCCTTACTGCCGCCTTTTCCCATAAGGGAAAAGGCGCAGCGCGTTGAGGGACAGAGGTAAGGTCTGGTTATTTTGAATCGGACTTGTATTCGTACTCGTAGTAGCCGTAATCCTGGTAGCCGGTCGCGCGGCGGAAAATCGAGTTCAGGATCACGCCTTTCACCTGAATGCCGTTTTGCTCGAAGCGGCTCAGGCTGGTCTGGATCTCTTTGAGCGTATTCACCGCGTAACGCGCCACCATCAGCGTGGTGCCGGCGTGACGACCCACGACTGCCGCATCCGTTACCGCGAGGATCGGCGGGGTATCGATCAGCACCAGGTCGTAGTGGCTGCTGGCCCATTTCACCAGTTGACTAAAGCGTTCGCTCATCAGCAGTTCAGATGGGTTTGGCGGCACCTGACCGCGCGGCACCAGGTCAAAGTTGCTGATAGAAGTTGGCTTCGCGCAACTCTCGATAGCCCCCTTCCCGGCCAGCACTTCGGACAAGCCATTTACGTTGTCGGTGCCCAGCAGTTCATGGGTGTAACCTTTGCGCATGTCGCAGTCGATCAGCAGTACGCGTTTATTGGTCTGGCTAATCACCGCCGCCAGGTTGGCGCAGACAAAGGTTTTACCGATTGACGGGCTAACCCCGGTCATCATCAACACATTGTTATTGGCCTGCATCATGGCGAAGTGCAGGCTGGTACGCAGGCTGCGCACCGCTTCGATGGCCAGATCCGTTGGGTTGCCCACCGCCAGCAACTGGCTCTGCTTATAGCGTTTAACCCCTTTGATGGTTTTGACGCTATCCCGCGCTTTTTGCCACTCCGACAGTGGAATGCTGGCGTAGACG
This sequence comes from Kosakonia pseudosacchari, assembly GCF_900184035.1. Classification (GTDB taxonomy): domain Bacteria; phylum Pseudomonadota; class Gammaproteobacteria; order Enterobacterales; family Enterobacteriaceae; genus Kosakonia; species Kosakonia pseudosacchari. The sequence continues at coordinate 227,075 of NZ_FXWP01000004.1, read as the reverse complement.
CTGATGCCCTGCTCTTCGAGCACTTGCGGGCTTTCGATACCGCGGTTAAACAGCGAGCGCAGCAGCACGCCGACTACCGAAACAATCAGGCCCAGGATAATGCTGCCAAGAATGATCAGCGCTTTCTTCGGCTTCAGCACGCCCGGTTGTGCAATGGCCGGGTCGACAATACGCACATCGCCAACGGTACTCGCCTGGGTGATACGCAGCTCCTGCTGTTTATTCAACAACTGCATATAAACCTGCTGGCCTGATTCGACATCGCGCGTCAGGCGAACAATCTCCTGCTGCGTTTCCGGCATCGCGGTGATGCGATCGTTCAGCTTCGCTTTCTCATCTTCCAGCGCTTTACGTTTTTCCAGCAACGTGCGGTAAGCCGGGTGAACTTTGGTATAAAGTTTGGAGATTTCCGCTTCACGGAAGGTCAGTTCGTTCAACTGCGCATCGATGTTGACCATCGAATCGAGTACCGATTTCGCTTCCAGCGGCAAGTCGACGGAGTCTTTGCGCTGACGGTAGGTGTTGAGTTTTTCCTCGGCCTCATCGAGGTTTTTGCGTACTTCCGGCAGTTGCTTATCGAGGAAGACCAGGCTTTTGGCCGCTTCTTCGGATTTGCGCTCAATGTTCTGCTCAAGATAGTTGCGCGTGATGCTGTCCAGAATGGCGCGGATCTGATCGCGGTCTTCGCCGGTATAGGTGAGGCTCAGCACGCCGGTGTCTTTACCGTTCTCGGTTACCGTCAGGTTGTTTTGCAGATTGTTAATCATGCCAAGCGTAGAAAACTTGGTCACGGTGAACTCGCTGTCATTTGAGGCCTGAATGGCGCTCACCATCATGGTGACGCCTTGCTTGCTGAGCTGTTGCCCCACTTCGCCGCGCGCTTCAAAACCGCCGTCGCTGCTTAACAGATACTGTTTCGGGCTGAGCACTTTTAATGTGAAAGTCTGCTCGTTCATGCCTTTTGGCAGCGTGAACGTGGTGACTTTCACCGTCTCGTTCTGCCGCCCCATCAGGCGATCCCACCCTGCCCCAAACAGCGGAAAGGTGTTTTTCACCACGGAGATATCCAGATCGAGATCGTCAACGGTTTTACCCAGCACCAGGCGTGACTGAATAAGCTGGATTTCCGCGTCCGACGCCGGTGGCTTGTTCGACAGCGCGCTGTTCAGATCCTGCACCAGCGAACTTCCGGTGTTCTGCTCGATTTGCACCAGCGCATCGGCGCTGTAAATAGGGGTGGCGAACAGGCAGTAGACCACAGCAATCAGTGCGAAGACCGAGGTGATGCCCAGCACCCACCAGCGAGCCTCAATGATTGTGCCGAGCAAACGGCCAATATCGATTTCGTCGTTGCCCACCGCCGGGGCAGCAGAATGCGAATGGTGTGTTTTCTCTGTCATTATTATCCCTGCTGAGCTTGCAATGCCTGCGCCCAATGGCGGGCAGACTGGTCAAGTAAGGTGTAAATAGCTTCAAAAGCTTCACGACTTTTGCGATACGGGTCGGGGATCTCCCGCTCGTTATCCCAGTGGCCAAATAACATGACCTTTCCACGCATTTCCGGGGCAATCTCGCACAGGCGAGCAATATGACGTTTTTCCATCACCAGAATCAGGTCGTATTCGCGGCACATTTTTCCGGTAATTTGTCGCGCGCAATGCCCTTCCAGAGAGAGTTGATGATCCGCCGCCACGCTCACGGCGTTGGCGTCCGCGCTACGTCCAACCAGCGCGCCCAGCCCGGCTGAGTCCACCGTTAAAGCGGGCTGGTATTTTTTCAGCAGCCGTTCTGCCGTGGGGGAACGGCAAATGTTCCCCACGCATACCACCAGAATTTTGTTGAACATAGTCATTGCAGATTTTGGATGTCGTTGGCCGTGTTGGTCATGTAGCGAACGCCACTGATTGTCGGCAGCAACTGGTTGATAAGACGGTTCCAACGCGCAACCGGTGCGGTCGTGACATACACCACGTCATACGGCTGGAGACGGAAGTTCGTTGCCATAACCAGCGACGTGGCATCCGACATGTCGAGCTGGTAAATGTTGGCGATCTTGTTGCCACGGCCACTTTCGTTGCCTTTGAGCGGACGAATAACAAAAATGCCGCTGGCGTTGGAGGTGGTCAGATCGATACCTTCGGCCTGGCCGAGCGCTTCGGTCAGCGTCATACCGCTGAAGTCCATTTTGAGCGTGCTCTGTTTTTTCACTTCGCCCATCACGAACACTTTCAGATCGTCATTGCGCGGAACAAACAGAATGTCGCCGGGGTAGAGCAAACGGTTCTGGCTGAGATCGCCGTTTTGCATCAGCGCCTGCAGCGAAATACGTTGTTCCTGGCCCTGGTGTGTCAGCACGACGTTGCGCCAATCTGCGCTGTCGGTCAGACCACCCGCGGCGTTGATCGCATCAAGTACGGTAAGCGGTACGTTGGTGATCGCCTGCTGACCCGATTTCGCTACCTGACCGGAGATATAGGCTTTTTGTGAGCGGAACGCGGCGATATTAACGTCCACCTGCGGGTCAGCAATATAGGTCGCTAAACGGCTGGTAATATCACTACGGATCTCATTCAGCGTCTTACCGGCGACGTGAATCTTACCGACGTACGGATAGAACATGGTGCCATCGGGTTGTACCCAGTTACCGGCATCGCTCGAACTACGATACTGACCGGCTGGCGTGGTGAGTTCCGGGTGATCCCACACGGTTACGTTCAGCACATCCCCTGGGCCAACGCGGTACTGGTAGGCGGAAATCTCCTGATCCAGTGACATATTCGGTTGAGCAACATTGGTGCGCGGGCGCAATTGTTCAATCAGACGTGGGGTTAATGGATAGACATTCACCATACGGTCTATATCAAAATCAGCATCCTGCTGTTTAATCACATCCTTTCCCATCGTAGACATATTGCTCCCGGGGAAGACGGTGCAGCCACTCATCAAGCTAATGGACACCAATAATGGCATCAATTTCGTTTTAGATTTCATCATTGATTAATTATCACTTTGGCAGAGTAATTATCCTGTGCGATTTAAATAAGCGCTCAAGCTGTACACAGATTCAGAATGCAGTTAATTCTTGAGAAATATAACTGGCATCAGTCCTAAAAAGCGTTTATTCAACCACATGCGATTACAGAATAATCCAGGCTGATTGACATACCCGCAGGCACGCTACCGCCCCTGGCTTTCAGTTACCAATTCACTGATTGACGCTAAGTCATTGATAGTCATCCATTACATCCTCTTTCTGGTGGCGCTATTTACCAACCAGATAAAATACGGCAGGTACCGGCTTTCGCACTGATTAACAATGCTGAAAATAAACACGCTGGTATATTTGAACGATGCTGGAGGAATTGTTGCAGCTAAGCGAATAGCAGGCAAGGCGACATTCAGAGATAAACATCTTTTTAAGAATAATATTAAGACCAAAAATTTAGCTTTTTAGGATTTACCGCATATTGACAAAAAACCGAGCTGATATTAGCGATGCGACTTTTCCTATTTTCCATATTTAAATAGTTATAATTAATCACAGAAACAATAAGGAAATAACATTTAAAGCGTTTTAAATAACCACCTAAAATAAGATAAATCGCAGGCTAACATTGCAATTTATCTCAGCTTTATCCATGATCGCATTGTGACAATTGTCATATCACATAAGGTGTTACGTTAACGATGGAATGGATTGCCGATCCGTCAATCTGGGCTGGTCTGGTCACGCTGGTCGTGATTGAACTGGTGCTTGGTATTGATAACCTGGTTTTTATTGCAATTCTCGCCGAGAAATTGCCACCGGCGCAGCGTGACCGCGCGCGCGTCACCGGTCTGATACTCGCCATGCTGATGCGCCTGCTGTTGCTGGCCTCAATTTCCTGGCTGGTCACACTGACCCAACCTTTATTTACCATACGCGGCCTCAGTTTCAGTGCCCGCGATTTAATTATGTTAGTGGGCGGGCTGTTCCTGTTGTTTAAAGCAACGGTTGAACTCAACGAACGCCTCGAAGGGAAAGACAGCGACAACCCCACGCAGCGGCGCGGCGCGAAATTCTGGGCCGTGGTAACGCAGATTGTTGTGCTGGACGCGGTGTTCTCACTGGATTCCGTGATCACGGCCGTAGGGATGGTTGATCACCTGGCCGTGATGATGGCGGCGGTGGTTATCGCCATTTCGCTGATGCTGCTGGCGAGTAAATCCCTCACCCGCTTCGTCAATAACCATCCTACGATTGTTATTCTGTGTCTCAGCTTCCTGCTGATGATCGGTTTTAGCCTGGTGGCAGACGGGTTTGGTTTCCATATACCGAAAGGTTACCTGTACGCCGCGATTGGTTTCTCGGTAATGATTGAAGCGCTGAACCAGCTGGCTATCTTCAACCGCCGCCGTTTTCTGTTCGCCAACCGCACGCTGCGCCAGCGCACCACCGAAACGGTCATGCGTTTGCTGAGCGGACGTAAAGAAGAAGCGGAGCTGGATGCCGATGCCGCCTCAATGCTGCGCGACGGCGACGATGGTCAGATTTTCAACCCGCAGGAGCGGCGGATGATTGAGCGCGTGCTGAATCTTAATCAGCGTACAGTGAGCAGCATCATGACGTCGCGTCACGATATTGAACATATTGATCTGAGCGCGCCGGAAGCTGAAGTCCGCGCATTGCTGGATAAAAACCAGCATACGCGTGTGGTTGTCACCGGTGGCGAAGAGGATGACACCCTGCTGGGCGTGGTGCATATCCTCGATCTGCTCCAGCAATCGTTACATGGCGAACCGCTCGATCTGCGCGTGCTGGTGCGTCAGCCGCTGGTGTTCCCGGAAGGATTACCGCTGTTGCAGGCACTGGAACAGTTCCGTAATGCTCGTACTCACTTTGCGTTTGTGGTGGATGAGTTTGGCTCCGTTGAAGGGGTGGTCACCTTAAGCGATGTGATGGAAACTATCGCCGGCAATTTGCCCAACGAAGTAGAAGAGATTGACGCGCGCCACGATATTCAGAAAAACAGTGACGGTAGCTGGACGGCAAACGGTCATATGCCGCTGGAAGATCTGGTTCAGTATGTCCCGCTGCCGCTCGACGATAAACGCGAATATCACACCATTGCCGGACTGCTGATGGAGTATTTGCAACGCATTCCACAGCCGGGAGAAGAGGTGCAGGTGGGTGATTACCTGCTAAAAACGCTGGATGTTGAAAGCCATCGGGTGCAAAAAGTGCAGCTTATTCCGCTTGGCAGCGACACTAATCTCGATTACGAAGTGTAAAACATGCCGGGGTTCGCCCCGGCTATTTCCCGCCTGCTTTCCTACGCTTTAACAACCGCAATACCACGCCGGGCAAACGGCTCCAGTGTGCGCGCATCGGTTTGCGCATCAACCACCAGCGTATTGATAAGCCCGATATCGCCGATCACCCACGGTGAGGCGGTGTTTAATTTTTCCGGTGAGGCCAGCACCACTGTCTCCGCCGCCCTTTGCGCCATGGCATGCTTGATACGCGACTCTTCGAAATCACCGGTGCTTAAACCCGCCTCAACGTGCACGCCGGTCACTCCCATAAAAAAAAGATCGGCGCGCACGCGAGCAATTCCCTCCAGCGCCGCCGCGCCGACATTGACGATAGAGTGTTTATAAAGCTGGCCGCCAATCATCACCACATTAATAAATGGATGTTGTGCCAGCCCGACAGCGATACCTGGGCTGTGGGTGACGACGGTAATGCGCAGATCTTCAGGGAAAAAGCGGATTAACTCACTGGTGGTGGTGCCACCATCAATCATCACCACTTGCCCGGGCGATACCAGCTCAGCCCCTTTCTGCGCGATCCGCCGCTTGGCATCCAATTGCAATGTTTGTCGCTCGGAAAACGTGACCACCGCAGCCGATGCCGGTAACGCGCCGCCGTGAACCCGCTGCAAACGCCCTTCAGCCGCCAGTTCGCGCAAGTCGCGGCGCACGGTATCTTCTGAAATGCCGAATTGCTCACTGAGATTTTTTGACAGCACCTGCCCCTCTTCAGCGAGGCGGGCAAGGATCAGTTGTTTGCGTTGTGAGGTCAGCATGAGGTGCTCCTGATTGCACGAAATTACTTGTTAATGCACGAAAATGCACGATAAGATGCAATCTTACGTCCTGAGGAGCCAATATGCCATCTGAAAATGCACAAGTACGCATTGTTGCGACCAAACCCTTATCCGAAGACTGGGGCAAACTGACGAAGTACACCTTTGATTTTCGCCGCAGAGACGGTGAATGGCAGCGCCAGAGCCGCGAAGTTTACGATCGCGGCAACGGCGCGGTGATCCTGCTGTATAACGCGAGCAAACGCAGCGTGATCCTCACCCGGCAGTTTCGTTTGCCGCTGTTCGTTAACCAGCACAGCGGCTTTTTACTGGAAGCGGCAGCCGGTTTACTGGATGAACTTGCCGCGGAAGCGCGTATAAAACAGGAAGCAGAAGAGGAAACCGGTTATCGGCTTGAGCAGGTGCAAAAGGTGTTTGAAGCGTGGATGAGCCCCGGTTCGGTCAGCGAAAAATTGCACTTTTTTATCGCCGAATATGATGACAGCCGCCGCATCGGTGATGGCGGCGGTTTAGCAGAGGAAGGCGAGGATATCGAAGTCGTGGAGATGGATTTCGCCGCGGCACTGGCGGCTATCCGCAGCGGTGAGATTGCTGACGGCAAAACCATTATGCTGTTACAGCACCTGGCGCTGGCAGGCATTTTGTAAATTGCTTTGCCGGGTGGCGGCGCGTCCACCCGGCAAACTGTCTCGCTTACATCTTCTCGAGCAGTTTTTTCACATCTTTGCCGCTCTGGCGATCTTTATTGCGATCCGCCCAGTCATTTAACCGGCGTTTCGCTTCATCCTGCAGATGTTTACGCAGCAATTGATCCACTTGCAGGCTGTAGTTGAGCGCCTGCCATTTACCGTATACGCGCAGTGGAACCGGGGTATTTTTCAGGAAATCGATAAGCTCGCTCTGCCCTTTCCAGCCTTCCATGACACGCACTTCAAAGCGGGTATCGGCCTGCTCTTTCAGCAGATCCATTTCGCCTTCCCCGGTAAGCGACAGCAGCGCAGAACTGCCCTGCATATCACTGAATTTCATCAACCCTTTATCCAGCGACACATCACTGGTGAAGCTATCAAGGCGCGTGGCGTTATCGTAGTTTTCCTGCGCCTGTACATCGCTGCTGCGCGCCACGGCCTGCTGCACCAGTTGCTGGAAGTTGAGCCCTTCCATACGACTGTTTTTCAAATCGACGTGCGCCTCACCCTGCCAGTGGCGGCGGAAATCCTCGGCATCAATATTTGGCCCGGAGAAATCCCCCGCCATGCTCAGGCTGCCCGTCAGGGCAATCGGGTAATTAAAGGCTTTCAGGATGGTGCCAATTTCAACGTTATCCAGTTTTGGCTGGAAGGTCGCAAGGGAGCCCTCACCGCGCACATCCAGCTCGCCAGGTAGCGAGATCTCTCCGTTGCCCATTTTGCCTTGCAAGGTGGGAATCGACAGCAAACCGGCATTATTGTTGAATTGCCCCACCACATCCGCAAACTGCATACCGCGCCAGCGCACGCTTTTCGCACGAATGCCAATCTGTGCGGTAAAACTGCGTAACCCGTTGTACTCCGGCGCATCCAGACTGGTGGAGATAACCGGGCGCGGCAGGCGGTTTTGCGCCTGCCCTTGCTGCTGCGGCGAACCGCTGTTATCGGCGGTCTGCTCCGGCGGTAACAAATTATCAAGGTTGAGAGAATCAAACTGTAAATCGAGCGCCCACACCGGCAGGTTGCCAAACGTCACGCTGCCGTTACCGGTAAGCGCGGTGTCGTTCGCGCGCAGGCTCAGATCATTGAGCGTCAGGCGTTGCTGCGCACGTTGCCACTGCGCCTGTAAGCGCCCTTCCCCTTCGATTCCCTGCGTCGGGACATCGCCGCCCTGCAATTGCCATTTCAGGTTATCAACAGCGGCGGTGAGGTTATGCGGATAGTCGCGGGCATCAACTTGCGCGCTGAAAGAGAGGGTTAAATCACGTTGATTGCGGTTAATGCGCCCGGCGAAATCAAGCTTTGCCTGGTGCAACGAATCCTGCTCCATTTGCAGGCGAATATCGCGCACCGTCAGTTGTTCATCATCATCGTGCTGGAATACCAGCAGGCTATCAACCACTTGCAGGCTGGCAATATCCCATGACCAGCCGCGATCCCCTTCCACCTGCGGCAGGTTGTTTTCACGCGGTGCCACGGGAGCGCCTTTTTGCGGCGCAGCGGCGCTTTGCGGCGTTAACTGGATAACCGCGCCTTTCAGCATCACCTGTTTGACGTGTAACTGGTGCGAAAGCAGCGGCCAGAGATTCACGTCAAGGCGCATATTGTCGGCTGCGACCACCGGCGTCTGCGCACCGGGAGCGGTTAAGGTCATCCGCCCTGAGAGAATGCTAAGCTGCGGCCAGACATGCCAGCGCAGCGGGCCATCAAGCTGCAATTGATAACCGCTACGGGCTTCAACCTGACGCACCATATAAGCGCGAAAATCGTTGGGATTGACCAGCAGTACCAGCGCCGAAAGGCCGGCTACCAGCACGACCAACAGGATCATCAGCGTGGTTAACACTCTTCTCATGGCGTCCTCAGTAGGTCTACTTCACTCAGTCTTTATCAATACGGCTGGCGACCGCGCCTTGCTGATCACGATATTTCGCATCTTCACGGCGGTTATAAGGACGTTCTGCCGGGCCGGAGAGCGGCTCGAAGCTCAACGCGCCAATCAACATGCCTGGACGCAATGCCAGCGGGAGTTTGCCTGAATTATAGAACTCCAGCACGATGCAACCGGACCAGCCGGGATCGATACGGTGCGCGGTAACGTGCACCATCAGACCCAGACGCGCCAGCGAAGAGCGGCCATCCAGCCAGCCGACCAAATCCGCAGGCAACGTGACGGACTCATACGTCACCGCCAGCGCCAGTTCCCCCGGGTGCAGGTAAAAAGCGTCGCCGTCTGCCAGCACAATTTCATCACTCATCACCCGGTCAAGCGCGGCGCTGACTTCATGTTTCGGGCCGCTGAGATCGATAAACGCCGCCGTGTGCCCGCTGAATGTGCGGAATTTGTTGCCCAGGCGGACATCAACCGTCGCACCGTTAATACGCTCAACCGGCGGGCGCGGGTTAATCGCGAGCCGACCGTCGTTCAACCAGGCTTCAATATCTCGGTCACAAAGACGCATGGCACATTCTCCTTTTGATGCGGCATACCCCTGAGCGCGCCTCAGGGGTCGGACAAATTAATACGAACGGTGACAGCCTAACATTATTACTCAAAGAATTGGCTGATTTTGGCTTTCAGAATATCAATGGCGATGCGGTTTTTACCGCCGCGCGGCACGATAATATCGGCGTACTGTTTGGAGGGTTCAATAAACTGCAGGAACATTGGACGCACGGTTTTTTGGTATTGTGCCATGACCGAATCCATTGAACGGCCACGCTCGTTAACGTCACGTTTAATACGGCGCATCAGGCAGATATCCAGCGGCGTATCGACGAAAATAGAGAAGTTCATTGCATCGCGCAGGCGTGAATCGGTCAGCAGCAGGATCCCTTCCAGAATGATGACTTTTTTGGCTTCAATGCGAATGGTTTCTTGCGTACGGGTATGTTCTACGTAGCTATAAACCGGTAACTCAATGGCTTCGCCGCGTTTAAGTGATTCTAAATGCTGGAATAACAGGCTGTGATCCATCGCGCTCGGATGGTCATAGTTGGTTTTAACACGTTCTTCCATCGACAGATGGCTTTGATCTTTGTAGTAACTGTCTTCGGGAATAACGCCAATATGTTCATCACCTACCTGTTCGCGCAGTTCGCGGTAAAGCGTGCTGGCAATAAGGCTTTTACCTGAAGCGGATGCGCCGGCGATGCCGATAATGACGCACTGATGAGACTGATCAGTCATAAATTTAGCGACCTGATAACCTGGATGTAAAGGAAGGGCGACGCCAGAGCGTCAAACGCCGCAATTATAGGGATTTCACCGTCACGATACCAGTCGAATAGACACGGGATTCAGGTGTGCTAAAAAGTCGCCATTTTTTACCCGCAAAACGCATTATTCGCAAAGCAAACCGCTCAAAAATGGAGCGCGATACGCGTTTTATTCATCCACTAAGTAATTAATAACACTATGATGTCAAATTATGAGCGCCCGGCATAGGAATTGTAAATTGTTTGTACTAGCATAATCCAAATTTCAAATTTCATTCGTCGGACTCTGTTCCGGACGGCACAGGGCTTGCGGATTAAGCGGTAATGAAGAAACAACACCAGCGCGTTTTGGTTACCACACCCTATCCTGGACTGCGGCTCCTCAGTTTAGGCTTACTCTCTTTTATCTTTACCCTGTTCTCGCTGGAATTGATCCGTTTTGGTACCGTCATTGCCCCGCTCTGGTTTCCCACCGCGATCATGACCGTGGCGTTTTACCGCCACGCGGGCAAGATGTGGCCCGGCATCGCCTTTGCCTGCGCGCTGGGCAATGTTGCCGCTACCGTGCTGCTTTTTTCCGTTTCTTTTGTCGATCTGCGCTATACCGCCGTCAATATTGTTGAAGCGGCCGTTGGCGCGGTACTGCTGCGTAAACTGCTGCCCTGGTATAACCCGCTGCAAAATCTGGGCGACTGGATCCGCCTTGCCATTGGCAGCGCAGTGGTTCCGCCGCTGGTCGGCGGTGCGCTGATCTGTTTGCTGGTACCGCCAGAAAATGTTTTGCGTACCTTTATTATTTGGGTGTTGTCAGAATCCATTGGCGCGCTGGCGCTGGTGCCGCTTGGGCTGTTATTCAAACCGCACTATCTGCTGCGCCATCGCAAACCGCAATTACTGCTGGAAACGCTGGCGACGCTTGCCATTACGCTGACGCTCAGCTGGCTGTCGCTGCACTATTTACCGTGGCCATTTACCGCCGTCATTGTGTTGTTGATGTGGAGTGCGGTTCGTCTGCCGCGCATGGAAGCGTTTCTGGTGTTTCTGATCACCGTCATGATGGTGTCGTTGATTATCGCGCGGGAACCGAACCTGATTATCGCGCCGAAAAGCGGCGTAATGACCAACGCGCCCTGGCTGCCATTTTTGATGATCCTGCTGCCGGTTAACGTGATGACTATGGTGATGTACGCCTTTCGCGCCGAACGTAAGCACATTACCGAAAGCGAAGAACGTTTTCGTAACGCCATGGAATATTCCGCCATTGGTATGGCGTTAGTCGGCACCGATGGGCAGTGGCTGCAGGCTAACAAAGCGCTGTGCCAGTTTCTGGGTTACAGCCAGGATGAACTGCGTTTAATGAACTTTCAGCAACTCACCTGGCCGGAAGATTTACAAAAAGACCTCGAACTGCTTGATCAACTGATTCGCGGCGACATTCCTACCTACTCGCTGGAAAAGCGCTATTACACACGTAATGGCAATCTGGTCTGGGGGCTACTGGCCGTTTCCGTCGTGCACCATGCCGATGGCACCCCGCTCTATTTCATTGCCCAGATAGAAGATATTAACGACCTGAAGCAGACCGAGTGGGTGAACAAGCGCCTGATGGAGCGCATTACCCTTGCGAACGAAGCAGGTGGTATCGGTATCTGGGAGTGGGAGCTGGAGCCAGACATCATCAGTTGGGATAAACGTATGTTTGAGATGTACGAAGTCCCTGCGCATATCAAACCAACCTGGCATCTGTGGTACGAACGCATTTTGCCGGAAGATCGTCCGGAAACCGAGCGCGTTATCCGCGATGCGCTGGCCGCCCGCGTCGCCTTCAAGCTGGAATTCAGAGTGCCGGTTAAAGAGGGGATTCGCCATATCCGCACCCTTGCCAACCGCGTGCTCAATAAGAACGGCGAAGTTGAGCGGCTGCTCGGCGTCAATATGGACATGACCGAGGTGAAACAGCTTAACGATGCGCTGTTCCAGGAAAAAGAGCGGCTGCACATTACGCTGGATTCCATCGGCGAAGCGGTGCTGTGTACCGATATCGATATGAAAGTCACCTTTATGAATCCGGTGGCGGAAAAAATGAGCGGCTGGCCACAGGAACAGGCCATTGGTCAGCCCTTGTTGACCGTGCTGCGCATCACCTTCGGCGATAACGGTCCGGTGATGGAAAACATTCATAGCGGCGATATGTCGCGTACCGCGATTGAGCAGGATGTGGTGCTGCACTGTCGCACCGGCGGCAGCTTCGATATCCACTACAGCGTCACGCCGTTAAGCACGCTGGACGGGCAAAATATCGGCTCGGTGCTGGTTATCCAGGATGTCACCGAGTCGCGCAAGATGCTGCGCCAGCTCAGCTACAGCGCCTCTCACGACGCCCTCACCCATCTGGCGAACCGCGTCAGTTTTGAAAACCATCTCAAGCGCCTGCTGGTGACCGTACAGGAGTTCCACCAGCGACACGCGCTGGTGTTTATCGATCTCGACCGCTTTAAAGCAGTAAATGACACAGCCGGGCATGCCGCAGGTGATGCCTTGTTACGTGAAATATCCTCACTGATGCTCAGCATGTTGCGCTCAACCGATATCCTCGCCCGTCTCGGCGGTGATGAGTTTGGCCTGCTGCTGCCGGACTGTAATGTCGAGAGCGCGCGCTATATTTCCGGGCGGATGATTGAAGCCATCAATGATTATCACTTTATGTGGGAAGGTCGCCTGCACCGCATCGGCGCCAGCGCCGGGATTACGATTATTGATGAGACCAATTACCAGGCATCAGACGTCATGTCGCAGGCGGATATCGCCTGTTACGCCTCCAAGAACAATGGTCGCGGCATTGTGACCGTCTACGAAGCGCAGCAAGGGCTGATGCAGCATGAGCGCAACATGATGTCGCTGGATGAGCAGTGGCACATGATCAAAGACAACCATTTGCTGATGATTGCGCGCGGTGTGGCCTCTCCGCGCGTGCCGGAGGCCTGCAATTTCTGGCTGCTGTCGCTGCGTCTGTGGACCAGCGAAGGGGAAGTGATGGAAGAGCATGCGTTCCGCTCTGGGTTGTCAGAACCGGAACTTATCCGCGCACTCGACAGACGGGTGTTTCACGAATTTTTCCGCAACCACACAACGGCCGTCGCCGGTAAAGGCCTTGGCGTCGCGCTGCCGCTTTCCGTCGTTGGGCTGGCAAGTCAGTCTCTGGTGACAGAACTGCTGCAAATGCTGGAAAGTGGGCCACTGCCGGGTCGTTTGCTGCATCTGATTATTCATGCCGATGCGCTGATGCGCGAAGGCAACACGATTAATGAGAATCTCAAACGCCTGCGCCATGCGGGTTGCCGCATTATTTTCAGCCATATTGGGCACGATCTGGAAGTGTTTAACCACCTTACACCGCATATGGCCGACTACCTGTTGCTGGAGCCTGAGTTAGTCACCAACGTCCACGGCAATCTGATGGACGAGATGATGGTAACCATTATTCAGGGCCACGCCCAGCGACTGGGCGTGAAGAGCATCGCTGGACCGACTCACCAGCCACTGATGATGGATACCCTGTCGGGAATTGGTATCGATTTGATCTACGGGGATATTATTTCGCAGGCGCAGCCGCTGGATTTGATGCTGAATACCAGTTATTTCGCCATCAACTGAATTGATGGAAATACAGACATTTCGCCGTCATGGAGGATAAATAAGGCGTTATTGTCGCAGCCAGTTTGGCCACGGCCAGCGCGGAAAAACCGGAGCGTACACGTAGTACGTGAGGATTTTGAGCACTGCCCGGGGGCAAAATGGCAAGAAAAATAGCCTTATTTCTCCTCCATCTCGGGCTGCCAGCCATCCGTATACCAGACATGCAACAACGCATATGAACGCCACGGCTGCCAGCGCGCCGCGTAACGGCGAATTTGCGCAGGCGTCATCCCGGCAAAACGCTGCTTAATAAGGTAATCATCCGGCAGGAAGACATCTTTCGCCTGCCAGCCACGCAGCGCGAAATAGTTCGCGGTCCAGCGCCCGATACCCGGCCAGGTTTGCAGCGCTTTCACCCCTTGTTCCACATCCGCGGGTGGGCTGAGCGGGAATGTACCGTCGCAAACTGTCTGCGCGAGAAAAATGAGCGACTCCGCGCGTTTTAACGGCATCCCCAGCGCTTTCAGTTCCTCCGGTTGTGCTTGTGCCAGTTGCTGCGGCGCGGGAAAACAAATCATTCCCGGCACGTCTGCCAGCGGTTCACCGAAGCGCTGCGCCACTTTTGCTGTCAGTTTCGCTGCCATCGCCACACTTACCAGCTGCCCCAAAATCGCCCGCACCGCCTGCTCAAACGGGTCCATGCTGCCCGGCAAACGCAAACCGGGACGCGCCGCACCAAGTGAGCCCAGCGCCGTGTTCACCCTTTCTGCGTTGCAATCCAGATCAAACAAACCACGCAGGCGCGCCAGGCAGTGTTCAGCCACTGGCACAAGCCCATCGCTGATCGTGACCTTCAGCGTCGTCGTGGCGAAGTCAGGCTCGGCGGTGATTAACCCGCGATGCCCGTGGTAATGGTAAGTGCGCACATAACGCGTTGCGCTAATCTCCTCCACGCCCGCCACGGCGCGCGCGCGTAAAAAATCAAACATCCACGCCCAGTCATACGGCTTGCGCCAGTGCAGTGTGTACATAGCAACTCCTGAATAGTGACGCTAACAGCATAACAAACCGGGGATTTTCCGCCTTGCTTTCATATTCCGGTTGTCGCCCGCCACGCATTCGGCTAAAGTCGCCCCCCTTCTTCACTGGCATGGGGATAAACACGTGTTTGTTGGTTTTGACTACGGTACGGCAAACTGCTCGGTCGCGGTGATGCGCGACGGCGCAGCGCAGCTGCTGAAAATGGAAAATAACAGTACTTTACTCCCGTCGATGCTCTGCGCACCGACGCGTGAAGCGGTCAGCGAGTGGCTCTATCGCCATCATCAGGTTCCGGCGACAGACGGCGAAACCCAGGCGCTGTTGCGCCGGGCGATGAGCTTTAACCGCGAGGAAGATATTGAGGTTAGCGCCGCCAGCGTACAGTTCGGGCTGGCGTCATTGCGTCAATACGTCAGCGATCCGGAAGAGGTGTACTTTGTTAAATCACCGAAATCCTTCCTGGGCGCCAGCGGCCTGAAACCGCAGCAAATCGCCCTGTTTGAAGACCTGGTGTGCGCCATGATGCTGCATATTCGCCAGCAGGCGGAAACGCAATTGCCGGAAGGTATTGATCAAGCGGTGATTGGCCGCCCGATTAACTTCCAGGGGCTTGGCGGCGATGAAGCCAACGCGCAGGCGCAAGGTATTCTTGAGCGCGCCGCGAAACGCGCCGGGTTCCGTGATGTGGTGTTCCAGTTCGAACCGGTCGCCGCCGGGCTCGATTTTGAAGCCACGCTGAGTGCGGAAAAACGGGTACTGGTGGTGGATATCGGCGGCGGTACGACCGACTGCTCATTATTGCTGATGGGGCCGCAATGGCGCGATAAGCAAGAGCGCGCCGCCAGTCTGTTAGGGCATAGCGGCTGCCGCGTTGGCGGTAACGATTTAGATATCGCGCTGGCATTCAAAAGTCTGATGCCACTGCTCGGGATGGGCGGTCAGACAGAAAAAGGTATCGCACTGCCGATCCTGCCCTGGTGGAATGCGGTAGCGATTAACGATGTTCCCGCGCAGACCGAGTTTTATAGCGCCGCCAATGGCCGCTTGCTGAACGATCTCCTGCGCGACGCCCGTGATGCAGAAAAAGTCGCCCTGCTGGTCAAAGTGTGGCGGCAACGCCTGAGCTACCGGCTGGTGCGCAGCGCTGAAGAGAGCAAAATCGCCCTTTCCGACGACACACAGGTTACCGCGCCCCTGCCCTTTATTAGCGATGACCTCGCGGCGGCAATTGACCAGGATGGCCTGGAAAGCGCGCTAAATCAGCCGCTGCAACGCATCCTTGAGCAGGTGCAACTGGCGCTGGAAAACAGTGCGGAAACACCGGAAGTGATTTATCTCACCGGTGGTAGTGCGCGTTCACCGCTGATTAAAAAAGCGCTGGCGCAAACCCTGCCGGGGATCCCGATTGCGGGCGGCGATGACTTTGGCTCCGTCACCGCCGGTCTTGCGCGTTGGGCGCAGACACTGTTTCGTTAAGATCTCGCCGGGAGGATCCTTCCCGGCATTATTTTCTTCTTTAAAATCCCCCTAACGCAAATTACCCTGCCTGCCATACGTTTCCAGACAGTGTTTCATTTTTCCTCCATTTTTCCGGGGCATGCCGTTACTAAACTAGTATTATTTCGCCATTAGTTTTCCAATGAGATACCCATAACGATGAAAGGTAGTGTTACGTTTCGCCGCACGCTTGTCGCGGTCGTGGTCATGGCGGTAGCGGGCGTAGCCTGGTACCATTTCGCGCACAAAGACAACGCCTCCACCGCAACGGGTCAGACTCAGCGCCAGGGCGCGCCGGGCGGCGGTCGCCATGGAATGCGCGGCGGCGCGCTGCCGCCGGTGCAGGCCGCAACAGCAACCCGTGAAGCCGTACCGCGTTATCTCTCCGGGCTCGGCACCATCACCGCCGCGAACACCGTTACCGTGCGCAGCCGCGTTTCCGGCCAGCTTATGGCGATCCATTTTCAGGAAGGCCAGCAAGTAAAAGCGGGCGATCTGCTGGCGGAAATCGACCCAAGCCAATTTAAAGTGGCTCTGGCGCAAGCGCAGGGGCAACTGGCGAAAGATAAAGCCACGCTCGCCAACGCCCGTCGCGACCTTGCCCGCTACCAGCAACTGGCGAAAACCAGCCTGGTTTCACGCCAGGATCTCGACAGCCAGCAGGCGCTGGTGACCGAATCAGAAGGCACCGTGAAAGCCGATGAAGCCTCTGTTGCCAGCGCGCAATTAGAGCTGGACTGGAGTCGCATCACCGCCCCCATTTCCGGGCGCGTGGGTTTAAAACAGGTGGATATCGGCAACCAAATCAGCAGCAGCGACACCACCGGTATCGTGGTATTGACGCAAACGCACCCCATCGATCTGGTATTTACCCTGCCGGAAAGCGAAATCGCTACCGTGGTACAGGCGCAAAAAGCGGGCCAGCAGCTGGTGGTGGAAGCCTGGGATCGCACCAATAAACAGAAGCTCAGCAGCGGCACATTATTAAGCCTCGATAACCAGATTGACGCCACCACCGGCACCATCAAACTGAAAGCCCGCTTTGATAACCAGGACGATGCCCTGTTCCCGAACCAGTTCGTCAACGCACGCATGCTGGTTGCCACCCAGCAGGACGCGGTAGTGATCCCGGCGGCCGCCCTGCAAATGGGCAACGAAGGAAACTTCGTCTGGGTTCTGAACGATAAAAATCAGGTCAGCAAACACACTGTGACGCCAGGTATTCAGGACAGCCAGAAAGTGGTGATTGCCGCCGGTCTGTCGGCGGGCGATCGCGTGGTGACGGACGGCATTGACCGCCTGACCGAAGGGGCGAAAGTAGAAGTTGTGGATGCGAAAAACGCCGACGCCGTACCGGCAAAGCGTGAACATCCGGCCAAAGGAGCGCATTCCTGATGCAGTTGCTACCGCCGGGCCGGACGGGCGGCCCTTCCCGTCTGTTTATCTTGCGTCCGGTCGCCACTACGCTGTTGATGGTGGCGATCCTGCTTGCCGGTATTATCGGCTACCGTTTTCTGCCCGTTTCCGCGCTGCCTGAAGTCGATTACCCGACCATTCAGGTGGTGACGCTCTACCCCGGCGCCAGCCCCGATGTGGTAACGTCGGCGATCACCGCACCGCTGGAGCGCCAGTTTGGTCAGATGTCCGGCTTAAAACAGATGTCGTCGCAAAGTTCCGGCGGCGCATCGGTGGTGACCTTGCAGTTCCAGCTCAGTTTGCCACTGGATGTCGCCGAACAGGAAGTGCAGGCGGCGATGAATGCCGCTAACAGCTTGTTGCCGTCCGATCTGCCCAACCCGCCGGTCTACAGTAAAGTTAACCCGGCAGACCCACCGATTATGACGCTCGCCGTCACCTCTTCCGCCATGCCCATGACCCAGGTCGAAGATATGGTGGAAACGCGCGTCGCGCAGAAAATTTCGCAGGTTTCCGGCGTCGGCCTGGTGACGCTTTCTGGCGGTCAGCGCCCGGCAGTGCGCGTCAAACTCAATGCCCAGGCGATTGCTGCTCTCGGGCTGACCAGCGAAACCATTCGCACCGCTATCAGTAATGCCAACGTCAATTCGGCGAAAGGCAGCCTCGACGGTCCAACCCGCGCCGTCACGCTTTCGGCCAACGATCAGATGCAGTCGGCCGAAGAGTATCGCCAGTTGATTGTCGCGTATCAGAATGGCGCGCCGATCCGGCTTGGCGATATCGCGACCGTTGAACAAGGCGCAGAAAATAGCTGGCTTGGCGCCTGGGCCAATAAGCAGCAAGCGATTGTCATGAACGTCCAGCGACAGCCGGGGGCGAACATTATTGACACCGCCGACAACATTCGGAAGCTGCTGCCGCAATTAACCGAAAGCCTGCCAAAATCGGTGACGGTGAAAGTGCTGTCGGATCGCACCAACAATATTCGCGCATCGGTCGATGACACCCAGTTCGAACTGATGCTGGCAATCGCGCTGGTGGTGATGATCATCTACGTCTTTCTGCGTAATATCCCGGCGACCATTATTCCTGGCGTGGCGGTGCCGCTGTCGCTGGTTGGGACCTTCGCGGCGATGGTGTTCCTCGGTTTCTCCATCAACAACCTGACGCTGATGGCGCTGACCATCGCTACCGGCTTTGTGGTCGACGACGCCATTGTGGTTATCGAAAATATCTCGCGCTACATCGAAAAAGGCGAAAAACCGCTGGCCGCTGCTCTGAAAGGGGCTGGCGAGATTGGCTTCACCATTATCTCCTTGACGTTCTCGTTGATTGCGGTATTGATTCCGCTGCTGTTTATGGGGGATATCGTCGGCCGCCTGTTCCGCGAATTTGCCGTTACGCTGGCGATAGCGATCCTGATTTCCGCGATTGTGTCACTGACGCTGACGCCGATGATGTGCGCACGCATGCTAAGCGCCGAATCCCTGCGCAAACAAAACCGTTTTTCCCGCGCGTCGGAGCGTTTTTTCGAACGCGTCATCGCGGCCTACGGCAGGCTCCTTAGCAAAGTGCTCAATCACCCGTGGCTGACGCTGAGCGTGGCAGTCGGCACGCTGTTTTTGTCGATCATGCTATGGGTGTTTATTCCGAAAGGTTTCTTCCCGGTGCAGGACAACGGCATTATCCAGGGAACGCTGCAAGCGCCGCAATCCGCCTCCTTTGCCAGCATGGCAGAACGCCAGCGCCAGGTGGCTGACATTATCCTGCGCGATCCGGCGGTAGAAAGCCTGACCTCGTTTGTCGGTGTCGATGGCACCAACCCGTCGCTTAACAGCGCACGGCTGCAGATCAACCTGAAACCGCTGGATGAGCGCGACGATCGCGTCCAGCCAGTGATTGAGCGCCTGCAACAGGCTGCGGCGAAAGTGCCCGGTGTCGCGCTCTACCTGCAACCGACGCAGGATTTAACCATTGATACCACCGTCAGCCGCACGCAATATCAGTTCACCTTACAGGCCAACTCGCTGGATGCGCTCAGTACCTGGGTGCCGCAACTGGTGAGTAAACTGCAGGCGCTGCCACAACTGGCGGATGTCAGCAGCGACTGGCAGGACAAAGGCCTGGTGGCCTACGTTAATGTCGATCGCGACAGTGCCAGCCGCCTTGGCATCAACATGGCAGATGTGGATAACGCGCTGTATAACGCGTTTGGTCAGCGGTTGATCTCCACCATTTACACCCAGGCAAACCAGTATCGCGTGGTGCTGGAACACGACACGACACAAACCCCAGGCCTTTCCGCGCTCGACAACATTCGCCTGACCAGTACTGATGGCGGCATCGTGCCGCTCTCCTCGATTGCAAAAGTGGAGCAACGCTTCGCACCGCTGAGCATCAACCATCTGGATCAATTCCCGTCGACAACGATCTCCTTCAACGTGGCGGAGGGGTATTCGCTCGGCGATGCGGTGCAGGCCGTGCTGGATAGCGAGAAAACGATCAACTTCCCGACGGACATCACCACGCAATTCCAGGGCAGCACGCTGGCGTTCCAGGCGGCGCTTGGCAGCACCATCTGGCTGATTGTCGCGGCAGTTGCGGCGATGTATATCGTGCTTGGTGTGCTGTACGAGAGTTTTATTCACCCCATCACTATCCTGTCGACATTGCCAACAGCAGGCGTTGGCGCGCTGCTGGCGCTGATGGTTTCCGGCAGTGAACTGGATGTGATTGCTATCATTGGCATTATTTTGCTTATCGGTATCGTCAAGAAAAACGCCATCATGATGATCGACTTCGCCCTCGCCGCCGAACGCGAAGAGGGCATGTCGCCGCGCGATGCGATTTTCCAGGCCTGTTTACTGCGTTTTCGCCCGATATTAATGACCACCCTGGCGGCATTGCTCGGCGCGCTACCGTTAATGCTGAGCACCGGCGTCGGCGCAGAATTACGCCGTCCGCTCGGGATTGGCATGGTCGGTGGTTTGCTGGTGAGCCAGGTGCTGACACTCTTTACGACGCCGGTGATTTACCTGTTGTTCGACCGTCTGTCGCTGGCGGTGAAAAAGCGTTTTCCACGTCGTGAAGAGGAGGCGTAAGTGAAGTTTTTCGCCCTCTTCATTTACCGCCCGGTGGCGACGATTTTGATTTCGCTCGCCATTACGCTGTGCGGCCTTCTCGGCTTCCGGCTGCTGCCGGTCGCCCCGTTGCCGCAGGTCGATTTTCCGGTGATTATGGTCAGCGCCTCGCTGCCGGGCGCGTCGCCGGAGACTATGGCCTCCTCCGTGGCGACGCCGCTTGAGCGCTCGCTCGGGCGCATCGCCGGGGTCAGTGAAATGACCTCATCCAGCTCACTCGGCAGCACGCGTATTATTCTTGAGTTTAATTTCGATCGCGATATCAACGGCGCGGCGCGCGATGTGCAGGCAGCAATTAACGCGGCGCAAAACCTGTTACCGAGCGGCATGCCCAGCCGTCCTACCTATCGCAAAGCGAACCCGTCTGCGGCTCCCATCATGATCCTGACGCTCACGTCGGACACCTATTCGCAGGGGCAGTTGTACGACTTCGCCTCAACGCAACTGGCGCAAACCATCGCGCAGATTGACGGCGTGGGCGACGTTGATATTGGCGGCAGTTCGCTGCCCGCCGTGCGTGTGGATTTGAACCCGCAGGCGCTGTTTAACCAGGGGGTGTCGCTGGATGCGGTGCGTACGGCCATCAGCAATGCCAACGTGCGCAAACCGCAGGGCGCAGTGGAGGACGGCGCGCAGCGCTGGCAGGTACAAACCAATGATGAGCTGAAAACCGCCGCCGAATACCAGCCCTTAATCATTCACTACAAAAACGGCTCCGCAGTACGCTTAAGCGATGTCGCTAAAGTCACGGATTCGGTACAGGATGTGCGCAACGCCGGGATGACCAATGCGAAGCCCGCCATTTTGCTGATGATCCGCAAGCTGCCAGAAGCCAATATT
Organism: Kosakonia pseudosacchari; assembly: GCF_900184035.1. Lineage (GTDB taxonomy): Bacteria > Pseudomonadota > Gammaproteobacteria > Enterobacterales > Enterobacteriaceae > Kosakonia > Kosakonia pseudosacchari. The sequence goes on along the minus strand of NZ_FXWP01000004.1, from coordinate 205,508 downwards.
ATTCAGACAGTCGATAGCATTCGCGCGCGTCTGCCGGAGTTGCAACAAACCATTCCCGCGGCGATCGATTTGCAAATCGCCCAGGATCGTTCGCCGACCATTCGCGCTTCGCTGGCTGAGGTCGAACAAACACTGGTTATCTCGGTGGCGCTGGTGATCCTCGTGGTATTTCTGTTTTTACGTTCAGGTCGCGCAACGCTGATCCCGGCGGTTGCCGTTCCCGTCTCGCTTATCGGCACCTTTGCCGCCATGTATTTATGCGGCTTTAGCCTGAATAACCTGTCGCTAATGGCGCTGACGATTGCCACTGGTTTTGTTGTCGATGATGCCATTGTGGTGCTGGAAAATATCTCGCGCCATCTGGAAGCGGGGATGAAACCATTGCAGGCGGCGCTACAAGGTACGCGTGAAGTGGGCTTTACCGTGCTGTCGATGAGTATCTCGCTGGTGGCGGTGTTTCTGCCGCTGCTGCTGATGGCGGGATTGCCGGGACGACTGCTGCGCGAATTCGCCGTCACGCTGTCGGTGGCGATTGGTATTTCGCTGCTCATTTCCCTGACGCTAACGCCGATGATGTGCGGCTGGTTGTTAAAAGCGCATAAACCGCGCGAGCGCAGCCGGGAAAAAGGCTTCGGCCGTCTGCTGGTGGCGCTACAGCGGCAGTATGCCCGCTCGCTGAAATGGGTACTCAACCACGCGCGGCTGGTCGGGCTGGTGCTGATAGCCACCATCGCGCTCAATATCTGGCTCTACATTTCGATCCCGAAAACCTTCTTCCCGGAGCAGGATACCGGCGTGCTGATGGGCGGGATTCAGGCCGACCAGAGCATTTCGTTTCAGGCGATGCGCGGCAAATTGCAGGACTTTATGAAGATAATCCGTGACGATCCGGCGGTGGATAATGTCACCGGTTTTACCGGCGGTTCACGCGTTAACAGCGGCATGATGTTTATCACCCTGAAATCACGCGATGTGCGTAAAGAAACTGCGCAACAGGTGATTGATCGTCTGCGCGGCAAGCTGGCCAAAGAGCCGGGCGCGAGCCTGTTTTTGATGGCCGTGCAGGATATTCGCGTCGGCGGTCGCCAGGCCAACGCCAGCTACCAGTTCGCCTTGCTGTCGGACTCGCTCAGCGCGCTACGCGAATGGGAACCCAAAATCCGCAAAGCCCTTGCCGCGTTGCCGGAGCTGGCGGACGTTAACTCGGATCAACAGGATAACGGCGCGGAGATGAACCTGGTGTATGACCGCGAAACCATGTCGCGGCTCGGTATCAGCGTTCAGGCAGCCAACAGCCTGCTGAATAATGCTTTCGGTCAACGGCAGATTTCCACCATCTACCAGCCGCTAAACCAGTACAAAGTGGTGATGGAAGTCGACCCGCGCTACACCCAGGATGTCAGCGCGCTGGATAAGATGTACGTCATCAACAGTGACGGCAAAACCATTCCGCTCTCCTACTTCGCGAAGTGGCAGCCCGCGAACGCGCCGCTATCGGTGAATCACCAGGGGTTGTCGGCGGCATCGACCATTGCCTTTAACCTGCCAACGGGAACCTCATTATCGCAGGCCAGCGATGCCATTAACCGCGCGATGACGCAGCTTGGCGTGCCTTCCAGCGTGCGCGGCAGTTTTGCCGGTACCGCGCAGGTATTCCAGGAGACGATGAACTCGCAGGCCATTCTGATCCTGGCGGCAATTGCGACGGTCTATATCGTGCTGGGGATTTTGTACGAGAGCTATGTTCACCCGCTGACCATTCTCTCTACCCTGCCCTCGGCGGGCGTGGGCGCGCTGCTGGCGCTTGAGCTTTTCGGCGCGCCGTTCAGTTTGATAGCGCTGATTGGCATTATGCTATTGATTGGGATTGTAAAGAAAAACGCGATTATGATGGTCGACTTCGCGCTCGAAGCGCAGCGCCAGGGGAACCTCACCGCTGAAGAGGCGATTTTCCAGGCCTGCCTGCTGCGTTTTCGCCCGATCATGATGACCACGCTGGCGGCGCTGTTTGGCGCGCTGCCATTGGTTATCTCCGGTGGCGACGGCTCCGAGCTTCGCCAGCCGCTCGGTATCACCATTGTCGGCGGGCTGGTAATGAGCCAGTTGCTCACCCTGTACACCACGCCGGTGGTCTATCTCTTCTTCGACCGCCTGCGCATGCGTTTTAGTCGCCACGAAAGAGAGCCAGTTAGTGAATGAATGAGCTACCAAACAACATCCGCTGGCAACTATGGATTGTCGCCTTTGGTTTTTTTATGCAGTCGCTGGATACCACCATTGTTAACACGGCGCTCCCCTCGATGGCGAAAAGCCTCGGGGAGAGCCCGCTGCACATGCATATGGTGGTGGTCGCCTATGTGCTGACGGTGGCGGTGATGCTGCCCGCCAGCGGCTGGCTGGCTGACAGGGTTGGCGTGCGAAACATCTTTTTTGCCGCCATTGTGCTGTTTACCACTGGCTCACTGTTTTGCGCCCAGGCTTCCACACTCGATCAGTTGGTCATGTCGCGCGTGCTGCAAGGCGTTGGCGGCGCGATGATGGTGCCGGTCGGCAGGCTAACGGTGATGAAAATTGTTCCGCGCGATCAGTACATGGCGGCAATGACCTTTGTCACCCTGCCGGGGCAGATCGGCCCACTGCTCGGCCCGGCGCTTGGCGGTATGCTGGTGGAATATGCTTCCTGGCACTGGATTTTCCTGATTAACCTGCCGGTGGGTATTCTCGGTGCGATTGCCACCCTCAGCCTGATGCCCAACTACACCCTGCAAACCCGCCGCTTTGATATGGCGGGTTTTGTGCTGCTCGCGGGCGGCATGGCAACGCTGACGCTGGCGCTTGATGGCAATCGCGGGCTGGGGCTAACGTCATGGCAACTTGGCGTGCTGGTGGCGGTGGGCGCGGCGGCGATCCTCTTTTATCTGCTGCATGCCAGGGGCAACGACGGGGCGTTGTTTAATCTGCGGTTGTTCCGCACGCCCTCATTTTCACTGGGTCTGGCCGGCAGTTTCGCCGGGCGCATCGGCAGCGGGATGTTGCCGTTTATGACGCCGGTGTTTTTGCAGATTGGTCTGGGGTTTTCGCCCTTTCACGCCGGGTTGATGATGATCCCGATGGTGCTCGGCAGTATGGGGATGAAACGCATCGTGGTGCAGGTGGTGAACCGTTTTGGTTACCGCCGCGTGCTGGTCTGCTCCACGCTTGGCCTGGCTGTCATCAGCCTGCTGTTCATGGGTACCGCCCTGCTCGGCTGGTATTACCTGCTGCCGGTTGTGCTGTTCTGCCAGGGGATGATCAACTCGATGCGCTTCTCCTCCATGAACACCTTAACGCTCAAAGATCTGCCCGATGAGCTGGCCAGCGGCGGCAACAGTCTGTTGTCAATGATCATGCAGTTATCGATGAGTATCGGCGTGACCGTTGCCGGTCTGCTGCTCGGCCTGTTTGGTCAGCAGCATCTGTCTGCGGACAGCGGCGTGGCGCACCATGTTTTTCTTTACGTTTACCTCAGCATGGCGGTGATTATTTCACTTCCGGCGTTGCTCTTCGCCCGCGTCCCGAACGACGCCAGCCAGAACGTCGTGATTGCCCGTCGCCACAGGAGAGAATCATGAAGTTCTGGCGGCCAGGTATTACGGCCAAACTGTTTCTGGCAATTTTAGCCACCTGCATTGTTCTGCTGATCACCATGCACTGGGCGGTGCGCCTCAGCTTTGAGCACGGTTTTATTGACTACATTAAGCGCGGCAACGAACAGCGCTTGCAAATGCTGAGCGACGCGCTGGCCGAGCAGTACGCGCAGAACGGTAGCTGGCAGTTTTTGCGCAACAATGACCGGGTGATTTTCCAGCTCCTGCGTTCATTCGAACGGGATAATGACCACGATGAAGACCGTCCCGGTGAGCCACCGCGCGGGATGCAAGGCGAACCGCCGCCGGGGATGGAGCGCGACATGGGCCCGCCCCCGGAAGAGGAAATGGCGCAAGATTCCCGCCCACCGCCGCCGGATATGCCGCCGCGCGGCTGGCGCACCAAATTCTGGGTTATCGATCAGGACGCTAACGTACTGGTCGGCCCGCGTTCGCCGGTGCCAACGGACGGCACTCGCCGGGCGATTGTCGTGAATAACGCGACCGTCGGCTGGGTTATCGCGTCGCCGATTGAGCGCCTGACGCGCAATACCGATATCAACTTTGATCGCCAGCAGCGGCGCACCAGTTGGTTAATTGTCGGGCTTGCCACGCTGCTCGCCGCACTGGCCACCTTCCCGCTGGCGCGCGGTTTACTGGCGCCGGTAAAACGGCTGGTCGAGGGCACCCACCGGCTCGCCTCGGGCGATTTCTCCACCCGCGTCACGCCTGGTAGCCAGGATGAACTTGGTCGGCTGGCGCGCGACTTTAACCAGCTCGCCAGCACACTGGAGCGCAACCAGCAGATGCGCCGTGACTTTATGGCGGACATCTCGCATGAACTGCGCACGCCGCTGGCGGTGCTGCGCGGCGAGCTGGAGGCGATTCAGGATGGCGTGCGGCAATTCACACCGGAATCGGTGGCCTCGCTGCAGGCGGAAGTCGCCACGCTCACCAAACTGGTCAACGATCTGCATCAGTTGTCGATGTCCGATGAAGGGGCGCTGGCCTACCAGAAAGCGCCGGTGGATGTGGTGTCGCTGGTGGAGATCGCCGCGGGCGCGTTCCGCGAGCGTTACGCCAGCCGCAATCTGACACTTTCCCTTGAGATGCCCGCCAGCGCCACGGTGTTTGGCGATCCCGATCGCCTGATGCAGCTCTTTAACAACCTGCTGGAAAACAGCCTGCGCTACACCGATGCGGGCGGGCAAACGCTTATCCAGGTCATCACCCGCGATAACACGCTGGTGATGCGTTTTGCCGACAGCACGCCGGGCGTCAGCGATGAGCAACTCAAACGGCTGTTCGAGCGCTTTTATCGCACGGAAGGCTCGCGTAACCGCGCCAGCGGCGGCTCCGGCCTGGGGCTGGCTATCTGTTTGAATATCGTGGAAGCGCACGGTGGCGCTATCCATGCGGCGCACTCGCCATTCGGCGGGGTTAGCATTACAGTTGAACTACCGCTTGAACGCGAAAAAACGAGAGATGTATGACTGAGTTACCGATCGATGAAAACACGCCACGCATCCTGGTTGTTGAAGATGAGCCAAAGCTTGGGCAGTTGCTGCTCGACTATCTGCGCGCGGCGAGCTACGCGCCATCGCTGATTAACCACGGCGATCAGGTGCTCGCTTACGTGCGCCAGACGCCGCCGGATCTGATCCTGCTGGATTTGATGCTACCCGGCACCGACGGGCTAACGTTATGCCGGGAGATCCGTCGTTTTTCTAACGTGCCCATTATTATGGTGACGGCGAAAATCGAAGAGATCGACCGCCTGCTGGGGCTGGAGATTGGCGCGGATGATTACATCTGCAAACCTTACAGCCCGCGCGAAGTGGTGGCGCGCGTGAAAACCATTCTGCGCCGCTGCAAACCACAGCGCGAACTGGAGCGGCTGGACGCGGAAAGCCCGCTGATTGTCGATGAAGGCCGTTTTCAGGCGAGCTGGCACAATAAACTGTTGGATCTGACGCCCGCGGAGTTTCGTCTGCTGAAAACACTTTCCAGCGAGCCGGGCAAAGTCTTCTCCCGCGAGCAATTACTTAACCATCTGTATGACGACTACCGCGTGGTGACGGACCGCACCATCGACAGCCATATCAAAAACCTGCGTCGCAAACTCGAAGCGCTGGATGAGGAGCAATCCTTTATCCGCGCCGTTTACGGTGTCGGTTACCGCTGGGAAGCCGACGCCTGCAAACTGGCGTAAGCCGTATGTCGGGCGCACGCGCCCGACACGCTCCGGTCGTGCTATTTACGCAGCAACCGCTGCAAACGTTGCTTATGCCACTGGCTAATCAGATTCGCGAAGACAAAAATCCGCAACCCTTTCACCGCCACCAGCCCGCCCCAAATCGCCGCCACCCACAATGACCAGTCGCTGTCCGGCGCGGTGCTGCGATTGAGGAAAAACAGCAGCACGCAGACGATAACGGCGGTAATCAACATGCGCCAGAAGCCGCTTTCGGCGTCGAGTTGTTCCCGCGCTGCGGTAATGCGTTTATCCAGCGCCTCTTCGCCCGCCTCGCTCTGCGCGGAAAGCTCGGTGACGCTGACGCCAAACACCGCCGCCAGTGCGCTGAGTGTTTCCAGCGAAGGCTGATCGCCATTTTCAATTCGCTGTACCGTTCTGACGCTCAGTGCCGCCATCTCCGCCAGTTGTTCCTGTGACCAGGCACGAGCCAGACGTAATGCTTTTACTTTGTTATCGCTCATACTCTTTCTCCTGATGAATCCGGCCTGTAGTGTCACCCAACCCCGCAGACAGCAACACGATCCGCACCTGACAGCAACCCGACAGCAGCCTGACACGGCCTGTCGCCAAGTATAACCTCAGTGAATACGTCTTTCGTGAACAACAGCGCAATCCTCTGTATGATGGCGGGCGTCTGAGGGCATGGCGTCGTTTCGCCAGCCGCAGGTCTACACAACAATAAAAGGAAAGGGATAGTGAGGAAATACTACTACGGTGCGCTGACACTCTTATTGGCAGCGTTCAGCTGCCAGGCGGAGCTTACCGAAGCGCAGATGGATGCAGACTGCGCAAAAATCGCCGATTACGCCAAACAAGGCGATCTGTATTACAAAGCGAAAGACTACCCCAAAGCGCGCGAGGCTTTCGAAGAACAGGCGGCATGGCTGGAGCAGTGCGAATTAGGCAAAGATAAACCGAACGGTGTGTTGATAGCGACCGCCTACAACAACGTGGCACTGACCTGGATCCGCCAGGGCGAGTACCGCAAAGCGCAGGCGTGGCTGTCCATTATGCCAGACGATGAAAAGTCGAAATATAACCTCTCGCGTATTCAGGATAAGTTACACGCGATGCCAAAACCGGCTTCCGCCGCAGGGGAATACTGGCAGTACGCCGGGATGAGCCAGTGGGAAGTCATCACGCTTAAACCTAAAAGTGAAGAGACCTGGCAGGCTGACTGGTCCGGTCTTTATTTCGGCATCATGGGGCTTTACTCCGGGCCGAATATGGGCGAGTTCAGCGAAAAAGTGACGCTGAAAAACGGCAAAGGCGACATCGTTTTGCGTGAGGAAGGCATTTCGCAGTGCACCATTTCGTTAAGTCTGGCGGCGGATCTCAACAGGCTGGAGATGAAAACGGATGACGCGATGAATTGCGGTTTCGGCCATAACGTCAGCGCCGATGGCACCTACCTGCGCGTGAACTAACGCGCGGGTTTACTCCCCCGACTCGCGGCGCTACAATTCCCGCCCTAAATTTAGGGGAACTCCCCTACTGCCTCACTGCGGTGAGGCTGTCTGACCTGTCATCAGAATGAGAACATCATGTTTAAACCGGAACTCCTCTCCCCGGCGGGAACGCTGAAAAATATGCGTTACGCTTTCGCCTATGGCGCAGACGCGGTTTACGCGGGCCAACCGCGTTACTCGCTGCGCGTGCGCAATAACGAATTCAACCACGAAAACCTGCAAATCGGCATTAACGAAGCCCACGCGCTGGGTAAGCAGTTTTACGTGGTGGTGAACATTGCCCCGCACAACGCCAAGCTGAAAACGTTTATTCGCGACCTGAAACCGGTGGTGGATATGGGGCCGGATGCGCTGATTATGTCCGATCCCGGTTTAATTATGCTGGTGCGTGAAAACTTCCCGCAGATGCCGATTCACCTCTCCGTGCAGGCCAACGCCGTTAACTGGGCAACCGTGAAGTTCTGGCAGCAAATGGGGCTGACCCGCGTGATCCTTTCGCGCGAATTGTCGCTGGAAGAGATTGCCGAAATCCGCGCCCAGGTGCCGGAAATGGAGATTGAAATCTTCGTTCACGGCGCACTGTGCATGGCTTATTCCGGCCGCTGCCTGCTCTCGGGTTATATCAATAAACGCGATCCGAACCAGGGCACCTGTACCAACGCCTGCCGCTGGGAATATAACGTGCAGGAAGGCAAAGAGGACGCCATCGGCAATATCGTGCATGTCCATGAACCGATCCCGGTGCAGAACATTGAACCGACGCTCGGCATCGGCGCGCCGACCGATAAAGTGTTCATGATTGAAGAAGCCCAGCGTCCGGGCGAGTACATGACCGCCTTCGAAGATGAGCACGGCACTTACATCATGAACTCGAAAGATCTGCGGGCAATTGCGCATGTTGAACGGTTAACGCAGATGGGTGTGCATTCGCTGAAAATCGAAGGCCGCACTAAATCCTTCTACTACTGCGCGCGCACGGCGCAGGTTTATCGCAAAGCGATTGACGACGCCGCCGCGGGCAAGCCGTTCGACACCTCGCTGCTGGAGACGCTGGAAGGCCTGGCGCACCGTGGTTACACCGAAGGGTTCCTGCGCCGTCACACCCATGACGACTATCAGAACTATGAATACGGTTATTCCGTTTCCGAACGCCAGCAGTTTGTCGGTGAATTTACCGGTGAGCGCAAAGGCGATCTTGCGGCGGTAGCGGTGAAAAATAAGTTCTCCGTGGGCGACAGCCTGGAGTTGATGACCCCGCAGGGCAACGTCAACTTTACGCTGGAGCACATGGAAAACGCCAAAGGCGAAGCCATGCCGGTCGCGCCGGGAGACGGTTATACTGTCTGGTTGCCGGTTCCGCAGGATATGGCGCTGGAATATGCGCTGTTGATGAGAAATTTCACCGGGCAGTCAACACGCAATCCTCACGCGAAGTGATTGAGCAGGGTTATTTTTTCGGCGCGAAAAATCTTAGAATCGGATCACATACCGCCCCGTTTAATACGGGTATTATCCTTCTCGCTGAAAAACATAACCCATAAATGCTAGCTGTACCAGGAACCACCTCCTTAGCCTGCGTAATCTCCCTTACGCAGGCTGATTTTTTTTCATCCTTTCTCTGCTTTTTCTCCCCACTTTTCTCTCCTGCGATACACTTTTCTCATCGAATTCAATCAGGATGAAAAGAATGAGCGCATTTCCCACAAGTTTGTTAATCCTCAACGGTAAAAGCGCCGGGGACGACGCCCTGCGCGAAGCAGTAACGCTATTGCGCGATGAAGGCATGGATATTCAGGTGCGCGTCACCTGGGAAAAAGGTGACGCGGTGCGCTATGTCGAGGAGGCACAGCAACGTGGCGTAGCCACGGTGATTGCCGGTGGCGGCGATGGCACCATTAACGAAGTGGCGACCGCGCTGGTGAACTGCAAAGGCGAGACAATTCCGGCGCTGGGCATTTTGCCGCTCGGCACGGCCAATGATTTCGCCACCAGCGCCGGCATCCCGGAAGGTCTGGATAAAGCCTTACAGCTGGCGATTGTCGGTAAAGCGGTGCCGATTGATATCGCCCGCGTAAACGATAAAACCTGCTTTATCAATATGGCGACCGGCGGTTTTGGCACTCGGATTACCAGTGAAACGCCGGAAAAACTCAAAGCCGCGCTCGGCGGCGTCTCCTATTTGATTCACGGCCTGATGCGCATGGATATGCTGAAAGCGGATCGCTGCGAAATAACCGGCGAAGATTTTCACTGGCAGGGCGACGCGCTGGTGATTGGCATCGGCAATGGTCGCCAGGCGGGCGGCGGACAGCAGCTCTGCCCTCAGGCGTTGATCAATGACGGTTTATTGCAGCTACGAATTTTCACCGGTGATGAACTGCTGCCGGCGCTGTTCACCACCCTGACACAGCCGGAAGATAACCCGCATATTATCGACGGGAAATCGGCGTGGTTTGAAATCAATGCGCCGCATGAAATGACGTTTAATCTCGACGGCGAACCGCTGCGCGGCGAGCAGTTTCGCATTGAAGTGGTGCCGAATGCGCTGCAATGCCGGTTGCCGCCGGATTGCCCGTTATTGCGTTAATGCGCCGCAACGTTACGCGGGTGTTGGAAACCCAATCAGGCCCGGTAAGCACAAGCTCCACCGGCAATCGATGCGGCATGCCGCATGGGTGGAATGGTTCCGTTCACCAGACGCACGGGAGTTTCATTCATCACTTATGCGGTGAACGGGATAAGGGGAGCTACCGCGTGCCTGCCTGCGGTCGGCTCGACTCGCCGTCGTGGCTCGATTCGCCTCTGGCCGCCATCCATGGCGTCCAGCCCTTGTCATTCACGCTCCGGTTCGCCGATTTCAGCGGGGACGCAACCCCATCGCGGTGAGACCGAAAGTCAAAACAAAGCCAGTGTTGCTGAAAAGTACGTTGGTGTAGGCCGGACATGACATCCGGCAATAGATGCGACATGCCGCATGGGTGCAATTATCCCGTTCACCGCAATGAAGTCTATTGTGAGAACCGTTCTGATGGTGAACGGAACCCTTCCACAATACTAAAGCAGCACCAATGAATCCCGCCAACTTAATACGCCGCCACCTCGCGCGCCATCTCGCGGCTATATTGCTGGCTGGCATTCACCAGCATCCGCGTGTAATCCAATTGCGCCGCGCCGCTCACCAGCGCATCGACGGTTAAGGTTTCGAGGATTTTACCGTGCTGCATCACCGCCACTTTCTGGCACAAATGGGCGATCACGCCAAGATCGTGCGTCACCATCAGGTAAGTGAGTTGCGACTCCTGATGCAGCGCCGCCAGCAAGTTGAGGATCTCCGCCTGCACCGAGACGTCCAGCGCCGAAGTCGGTTCATCCAGCAGCAATACGCGCGGTTCCAGAATCAGCGCCCTGGCGATAGCCACCCGTTGCCGCTGACCGCCGGAAAGCTGATGCGGATAACGGTCACGAAACGCGCGGTTTAACCCCACTTTATCCAGCAGCGTGTTGATGCGCCGATCGCGATCGTGAATACCGTGAATTTGCAACGGCTCTTCCAGAATGTCGCCAATAGTGTGACGCGGGTGCAGCGAACCGTAAGGGTCCTGAAACACCATCTGCACCAGCCGACAGCGCGGCGGGCTAAGGCGCTTTTCCAGCGGCTGGCCGTTGATTGCCAACTCGCCTTCCCAGTGGGTAAACAACCCCGCCAGGCACTTCAGCACCGTGGTTTTTCCGGAACCGGATTCCCCTACCAGCCCGTAAATCTCGCCTGGCTGCACGCTGAAACTGACATCCTCCAGCACCTGATTGCGTTTTTCCCCTTCACCAAATGCGAGGTGCAGGTTTTTCACGTTGATCATTCTGCTCTCCTTATTCGCCCAGCCAGCTGGCCTGACGCTGCAACACCGGCAGCACCGGACGGCGGTTGTGGATTTCCGGCAAGGCGTGAATCAGCCCCTGCGTGTAGGGGTGCTGCGCGTTATCGAGATCTTTCGCGGCAATCGACTCCACCACCCGCCCGGCGTACATCACCAGCACGCGGTCACAGAAACTGCGCACCAGGTTGATGTCGTGGCTGATAAAAATCAGCCCCAGCCCGCGCGATTTCACTAAGTCGTCCAGCAAACCCAGCACCTGCAAACGCACCGAAACATCCAGCGCCGAGGTAGGTTCGTCGGCGATCACCAGTTCAGGGTCGGTGATCAGCATCATGGCAATCATGATGCGCTGCCCCTGGCCGCCGGAGATTTCATGCGGATAGAGATGATAAACGCGTTCCGGCTGGCGGATGCGCACCACATCGAGCATCTCCAGCACTTTCGTCTTCGCCTCGGCTTTCTTGCCCGGATGGTGCGTTAACCAGGCTTCGGCTATCTGATCGCCCACGCAAACCACCGGGTTCAGCGAATATTTCGGGTCCTGCATAATCATCGAAATACGCTTGCCGCGCACCTGGCGCATCTGCGCTTCGCTGATGTTCAGCAGGTCGACATCGCCAAACTGCATAGCCTCTGCCTGAATGCGCGCCTTCGCCGGGTGCAGGCGCAGCAAGGCGCGCCCGACGGTGGATTTCCCAGAGCCAGACTCACCGACAATCGCCAGTTTCTCCTGACCAAGGCTGAAGGAGACGCCGCGCACCGCATGGGTTACCGCGCGCCCGTTGATAAAATCGACATGCAGGTTGCGCACATCGAGTAGCGGCGAATTATTCGCTGCGAGGATCGAGGATGTCACGTAAGCCGTCTCCCAGGAAATTAAAGGCAAGGCTGTTGATTAAGATCGCCAGCCCCGGAATCGTTACTACCCACCAGCACTCCATCATGTAGGTGCGCCCGCTTGAGATCATCGCGCCCCACTCCGGCTCCGGCGGCTGCGCGCCCAGGCCTAAAAAGCCCAGCCCCGCCGCGGTCAGAATGATCCCCGCCATGTTCATGGTGATGCGGATAATCACCGACGGCAGGCACAGCGGCACAATATGCCGCCACAGGACACGCACCGGCGACGCCCCCTGCAAGCGCACGGCGGAGATAAAATCAGCCTGGCGCAATGAGAGGGTTTCCGCGCGCGCCAGCCGCGCAATCGGCGGCCAGGCGGTGAGCGTAATGGCGATCACCACATGTTCAAGCCCCGGCCCAAGCGCCGCGACAAACGCCAGTGCCAGCACCAGGCTCGGAAACGAGATAAAGATGTCGGTCACGCGCATTAGCACCATATCGACCTTGCCGCCAAAGTACCCGGCGGTAACGCCAAGCAGCAGCCCCAGAGGGCCAACGGTGACGGACACCAGCAGCACGATATAAAGCGTGATGCGCGAGCCGTAAACCAGGCGGCTAAAAATATCGCGGCCAAACTCATCAGTGCCAAACCAGTGCGCGGCATTCGGCGCGCTCAGCGCGTTTTCCAGATCCTGAACCAGCGGGTTATAGGGCGCGATAAGCGGCGCGAATATCGCCACCACCAGCAGCAGCAAAATGATGCTGCCGCCGATTGCCGTGAGCGGGTTACGCGCCATTTTGCCAAGAAAGCCTGCCGCACGCCCGACGCCGCGTTTGATACGCAGGCTGCGCTCGCGGCTTGCCGAAGAGAGCGGCGAATCAAAAGAGACCGTCATGATTTCGTCCTCGGATCAAAGAGTTGGTAAAGCATGTCGGAGAGCAGATTGAGCATCACGAAAATCACCCCGACCAGCAGCACGCAGCCCATGACCGCGTTCATATCTCCCAGCAATAAACTGCCGGTGAGGTAGGAGCCAAAGCCCGGCCACGAAAAGACGGTTTCAATCAATACCGCCCCTTCCAGCAGCGAACCGTAAGCCAGCGCCACCACCGTCAGCAGTTGCACGAGGATATTGCGAAAGGCGTGATTCCAGATGACCTGGCGTTCCGTCAACCCTTTCACCCGCGCGGTGATGATGAACTCCTGCGACAGTTGCGCCAGCATAAAGCTGCGGGTCATGCGGCTGATATACGCCAGCGAGTGGAAACCGAGCAGTGAGGCAGGCAGCACCAGATGATTAAGCGCATTCCAGAACACCGCGCCATTGCCTGCCAGCAGCGCATCCACGGTGATAAGCCCGGTGCGATGCGCTACCACGCCATCCAGCCCCAGATCCAGCCGACCGGCACCGCCGACCCAGCCAAGCCAGGCGTAGAACAGCAGCAGCCCCATCATGCCGACCCAAAAAATCGGTGTGGAGTAACCGGCAAGGCTGATAATGCGTACCACGTAATCGGCAACGCTGTTACGACGCGCCGCCGCCAGTACCCCCAGCGGAACACCGAGCCCGGCGCCAACGATTATCGCCATCGTCGCCAGCTCAAGCGTCGCCGGGAAGACACGCACAATATCGTCCAGTACCGGTTTGCCGGTCAGCAACGCGTTGCCAAGATCGCCGTGCAGCAGGTTATTCAGGTAAATACCAAACTGGGTTAGCAGCGACTTATCAAACCCCAGTTGCTGATAAACCTGCTGGTAGGTACTGTGATCCGCATCCGGGCCGACAATCGCCAGCACCGGATCGACAGGCATCACTCGGCCAATAAAGAAGGTCAGCAGCAGCAGGCCAAACAGCGTCACCACCACCTGAGTGAACCGTTTTGAAAGGCGTCGGGTGCGTGAACCAGGCGCAAGCAGTAACGAACTCATCCTTTCTCTCCTGTGGTGACGGGCGCTTTGTACACCTCGCGCAGGAACGTGGTGGCAGACGGATGCGACTGGAAGTTTTTCACTTCATTACGCACCACCACCGAATCCACCATTTGCGAGAGCGGGATCAGCGCCGGGATCAGTTGGTCATAGCGCCGCTGAATTTGCTGATAGTCCGCTTTCTGCTTTTCCGGATCGCGCTCCAGCAGCGCGTTGTCGATCATCTCGTTGAGCGGTTTATCGTAGAAACTGGTGCGCCAGCCCTGGAAGTTGGTCAGCCGGGCTTCGTCGCTGTTATCGGGGTTATAGACCAGCGCGCGCAGGCTCGAGTGCGGATGCGGTTCCACACCGCTGCCGCCGCGTCCCACCAGCATTTCGAATTTACGCTCGCGCATCGCGCCATAGATCTGGTTGCCGGTACCGGTGACGATTTTGGCGTTAATCCCGGCCTGCATCAGCGTTGACTGCACGGCGATGGCGATATTGAGAAACGGCTGGTCGGCGAGTACGCGCAGCGTGGTATCAAACCCGTCCGGGTAACCCGCTTCCGCGAGCAGTTTTTTCGCGCGCAGAATGTCCAGCCGGTAGCCGGGATCCGGCAGCGTTGACGGCATTCCCGCTTTGATTGGTCGCTGGTGCAGCACGCCATAGCCCGGCATCAATGCTTTATTGATACCCTGGTAATCAATCAGATACCGCACCGCTTCACGCACTTTCGGGTTGGCGAAATGCGGCTCTTTCATGCTCATCGCTACGTAATAAACCGTGCCCTTTTGCACCGCTTCCACCGTTACGTTAGGGTCTTTACGCAGCGCGTTGATGTCCGAAACCGCCATGTTATTGGCAATATCCAGATCGCCTTTCGCCAGCATCAGGCGCAGGGTTTGCGACTCCTGGAAATGGCGCAGCACCACGCGGCTCAGTTTGGGCTCCTCGCGCCAGTAATTCGGGTTGCGCTTCATGCGCAGCACATCTTTCGCCTGCCAGGTTTCCAGCATAAACGGCCCGGAACCCGCTTCGTTGGTGGTCAGCCAGCGGTTGCCCCAGTCGCCATTCACTTCATGGCTTTGCACGGTTTTGCTGTCCAGCACGCCGAGATTGCCAAGCGCGCCCAGCGAGTAAATAACCAGTTGCGGATCGTTAGGCTTAGGCAGTCGGATTTGCACGGTGTTGTCGTCCGGTGCGCTCACCTGCTGATCGATATTCTTTTTGCTGAAACCGTAAGATTTCCACACCGACGCCTGCGCCAGGTTCAGGTGCAGCAGGCGGCGCATCGACCACACCACATCCTGCGCGGTCAGCGGGTTGCCGGAGTGAAACCTGACGTTGTTGCGCAAGTGGAAGGTGAGCGTTTTGCCGTCCGGGCTAATATCCCAGGACTCCGCCAGCGCCGGTTTAACGTTGGTGAGTTCATTCGCATCGAGCTCAACCAGTGAGTCGTAGAGATTGACCACAATACCGACCACTTCGTTGCCGGTCATCGCCGCTGGATCGAGCGTCAGCAGGTTATTCATGTTCATGCCGATGATGAGCTGATCGGGCGGCGTTTTCGCCAATGCCGCGCCGCTCCCCATCATCAGCGAGAGCGCGAGTAAACACGCGCCCGCGAGGGAGGTTTTTTTCATCTGTGCATACCGTTTGTAGAGTACGTTTTACCGGTAATCGACCGGTGCGGCCCGAAAGTCATCGCCTCCGGGCATTTATTGTTATTTGTCAGTCGTGGCTGACGGTGTTGGCTTCGATATACGCAAAATTGATGTCTTCGCCTAGCCCCGGCCGCTGCGGCAGATGAACAAAACCCTCTTCATCCATCGGGTCGACAATACTGTTTAAGTACGCTGCCGGTTGGTCATAATCGAGGAACGGGTGCAGCAGACCGCGCTCGTACCAGCGGCAGTTGCGGATAGCGCCAATCACCGCCAGGCTCGCCGCGCCGTTACCGTGCACTTCACAATCCATGCCGAACGACTCCGCCAGGTTCGCCACTTTCAGCGTCGGCGAAATGCCGCCCACGCCGTTGGCACCGGCACGCAGAATGTCGCAGGCGCCCGCTTTTACCCAGTCAGCACGGCTGTGGTGTTTCCCGCCCAGGCTTTCCGGCCCGATAATCGGAATTGACAGATTTTGCGCCAGCCACGCGTAAGAAGACATGCTCTCTTCTTCCATCGGCTCTTCGAACCAGGCGAAGTTGAGTTTTTCCAGCTCTTTACCGATCCACAGCGCTTCGGTGCGGCTGTACCAGTGGTAGCCGTCAATCATCAGGTCGATATCCGGGCCGACCGCTTCACGCACTGCGGCGCAGGCTTTGACGTCCATTTTCGGGTTCGGCGCGAATTTCACCGGCGGCATCCAGGTGTGTAACTTGATGGCTTTGTAGCCGCGCGCCACCAGTTTTTCGGCGAAGGCGGCGTACTCTTCCGGTGTTGAAAGCCCGCCCTCCAGTTCGTCACCGCACATGGTGCTGCCATACGCGGGCACTTTGTCGCGGTAGCCGCCAAGCAGCTTGTACACCGGCATATTGAGCTTGCGGCCAATCAAATCCCACAGCGCTTGTTCAACAAACGACAGTGCGCGCTCGGTTAACTGATGTGCGCTACCGCGCTGCCAGTGCACCAGATCCTGCCAGATGCGCTCGCGGTTAAACGGATCCTGCCCGACCATCACTTTGCGGAAAAAAGCGTTGAGCACAAACGGACGCACCACTTCCGGCGGCGCGAAGGCGTAGCCTTTGCTGCCATCGTCTGCGGTGATGGTCAGCATCGCCATTCTGGCCTGCGTTTCCGGCCCCGGATGCGAGTGTCCGGCGCTGTCGGAAACGCGGCGCGTGGGATGCTGAAAGACGGTGACATTGACAGATTCAATTTTCATTACTGATCCTTGGTATTTTTGAAAAGCCGTTTCATAAGAAAATATATGCACAAAAATACGCCGCATCCTCGGACAATTTCCGCTAAGCGGCCGCCATTTTTTGGGCATGCGCACGACAGTGCGTGATATTTTTCACAAAAGGTTACGGAAATGTGATGAAGATCGGGAAGGGAACTGAGCAGAAATTAAATGCCGTTTTTTTGTTTACCCTCCCCCAGCGGGGAGGGTAAATGGGGCATCAGGCGATGGTCACTTTCTCGTCAAGATAGACATCCTGCACGGCGTTAATCAGTTTCACGCCGTCGGCCATGGTTTTCTTAAACGCTTTACGGCCAAGGATCAGCCCCATGCCGCCCGCGCGTTTGTTGATAACCGCGGTACGAACGGCATCGCCCAGATCGGTATCGCCGCCCGCCGCGCCGCCGGAGTTAATCAGCCCGGCGCGGCCCATGTAGCAGTTCGCCAGCTGGTAACGCACCAGGTCAATCGGGTTGTCGCTGGTCAGCTTGCTGTAAACACGCTCGTCGGTGTAACCGAAGTTCACCGCGTTGTAGCCGCCGTTATTTTCCGCCATTTTTTGCTTCACTATATCCGCGCCAATGGTGGCGGCAATGTGGTTCGCCTGGCCGGTTAAATCGGCGGAAACGTGGTAATCGACGCCATCTTTCTTGAACGCAGAGTTACGCAGGTACGCCCACAGTACGGTGACCATGCCGAGTTCATGCGCGCGTTCAAAGGCGGCGGAGATCTCCTCAATCTGGCGGCGAGACTCCTGCGAGCCGAAGTAAATCGTCGCCCCGACGGCGACCGCGCCCATATTGAACGCCTGCTCGACGCTGGCGTACAGCGTCTGGTCATATTCGGTGGGGTAGCTGAGCGTTTCGTTGTGGTTCAGTTTGACAAGGAAGGGAATGCGGTGCGCGTAACGGCGCGAAACCGACGCCAGCACGCCGTAAGTGGATGCCACACAGTTACAACCGGCTTCAATCGCCAGCTCGACAATGTTCTTCGGATCGAAGTAGAGCGGGTTGGCGGCAAACGACGCGCCCGCCGAGTGCTCGATCCCCTGGTCGACCGGCAAAATAGACAGATAGCCCGTGCCCGCCAGCCGCCCGTGGTTATACAGCGTCTGCATATTTCGCAGCACCGCCGGTGGGCGGTTGTTGTCGACCATTACGCGATCCACATAATCGTGTCCTGGCAGGTAGAGCTGGTCAGCGGGGATGGTCATACAACGGTGTTGCAGAAGGCTGTCGGCGTCTTTGCCAAGTAACTGCACAATATCAGTCATAGCTATGCTCCCGTAAGCTTCGCGCAAAGCGAATTGGATTATCCTTACCTGCCTGACGGCAGGCAGAGATAAGCCTGGTTCCCTCGCGCGAGATTTTCCACCATTGCAACTTTTTTCAGCATAATCTGCTGGCACGTTTCGTATACCGGTTTACCACCACTGATGAAAGTGATGTACCGGGCCAATGCCGTGCCCCACTTCCAGCGTATCCGCCTGCACCAGCGCCGCCGTTAACCACTGTTTTGCTTCCACCACGGTGGATGCCCAGTCGTTATGGCGCGGGCGCAGCGCCGCCAGCGCGGCGGAGAGCGTGCAGCCGGTGCCGTGCGTGTTTTTCGTTTTCACACGCGGGGCGGTAAAGCGCAGCGCCCCATCGCGCGTGAACAGCCAGTCCGGGCTTTCGGCGTCCTCCAGATGGCCGCCTTTCATCAACACCGCTTCACAGCCGAGCGCCAGCAGCGCTTCGCCCTGGGCATGCATCTCTTGTTCGCTGCGGGCATGCGGCGCATCGAGCAGCGCGGCGGCTTCCGGCAAATTAGGCGTAATAAGTGAAACCTGCGGCAGTAAATGCTGACGCAGCGCCGCCACAGCCGAAGGCGATAACAGCGGGTCGCCACTCTTGGCGAGCATCACCGTATCGAGTACCACATTGCGCACCTGGTAGCGCCGCAGCCGCTCCGCGACCGCTTCCACAATGTCCGTTTCTGCCAGCATACCGATTTTGGTGGTGTCGATGCGCACGTCGCTGAGCACGGAATCAAGCTGCGCGGCGACAAAATCGGGTTCAATGCGGTACACCGACTGCACGCCACGGGTGTTTTGCGCCACCAGTGCGGTGATCACCGAACAGCCGTATGCGCCCAGCGCCGAGAAGGTTTTCAGATCCGCCTGAATACCCGCCCCACCGCTGGGGTCGGTGCCGGCAACGGTTAACGCGTTGATGCGCTTCATGCGTTGCCTCCCAGCGCGTACAGCGCATCCAGAAAGGCGGGAACAAAACTGCCCGGCCCCGCGCTTTTCGCGCGGGCCAGGCTGCCGGCTTGTGCCATAAACGCGCAGGCCGCGGCGACATTTTCCAGCTTATCGCCCGGCAACGCGCAGCTGGCAGCCACCACCGCCGAGAGCGCGCAGCCGGTGCCAACCACACGTGTCATCAACACATCACCGCCGGTGACCATCAGCACGCGCGGGCCATCGGTGATGTAATCCACTTCGCCGCTTACCGCGACAATCGCCCCGCTTTGCCGCGCCAGCGCCTGCGCCGCAGGCAGTGCTGCGCTGGCGGTATCGGTGGTATCCACGCCGCGCCCGCCTTCGCTCATGCCGGCAAGCGCGAGGATTTCCGAAGCGTTACCCCGGATCGCCGCCGGACGCAGCGCCAGCAGTTGCTGGCAGAATTCCGTACGTAACGTGAGCGCGCCAACGGCGACGGGATCGAGTGTCCAGGGTTTATGCGCGGCATTTGCGCTCTCCACCGCCAGACGCATAGCTGTGGCGCGCTCGCGCGTCAAAGTGCCCACATTGATGAGCAGCGCATCGGCGATAGCGCTGAACTGCGGCGCCTCTTCGCTATCAATCACCATCGCGGGTGATGCGCCAAGCGCCAGCAGCACGTTAGCGGTAAAGGTTTGTACGACATCATTGGTCATACAGTGCACAAGGGGAGAACGACGGCGGAATTGCTGTAACGCATGTGCGAGCTGCACACGATCAAGCAGGTCAGGTTGCATGGTTTCGCTCCTGCCCGGCGTGAAGAAGGGATGCCGGGCAGGCATCTGACTTCCCTACGCTGGCATTATCCAGATCAGGTGGTACGGGTATTTCTCAGCCTTCACAAAGAAGGGCACCCCGAGTCATTTAAAACAAATTCAACTATATGCGATTAATGCTCTCATTAATCCCTGTTCAGGAGCATGCCAGCGGGAAGACAAAGACACAACCCTTTTAAAAATGGCATCTGCCCCTCATCACAACCCACACGGGCGCGACCATATTACGACGGTTTCACCGGCTAATCGGCTTTTCAACAAGCAGGTGCAAGCCATGAAAATTTAATGATTTCATAACGGTCATGAACACAACATCGATACCTTCAGGCAGTCTGACTCGTTGATTTTTATGGTTACTAAAATCACAGGTATCTTTCTCTACGCCGTAAAGAACGTTTTTTTAATGCTTGCTTATCAATCAGTTGCCGCCCCATAACGACCATAACATTCAAAGAGAAAAGGAGAAGGAAGATGGCATCACCGCCAGGCATCGGCCCTATAAGTAGACGGCAGATCCTACAAAACAATATGAGAGAAGCACGCAGTCACGGCTACGGACGTAACGCCGCACTGCCGCAAACTTATTTATGGTTTTATCAGAAGGTGCGCATTAATGCGGCCCATTGGCTGTTAACTGTGTTGCTGGTCATCTTCGCCTGGCTGAGTTATCAGCCAGATCCGCGAGCAGGCGACACGCTTCAGAGCGTGCGCCTTATCGCCCCGGGCACATGGCTACACCACGCAGAACAGCGAAGGCGGAGCCACCGCCCCGACCGTACACCGGTATTACCTACGCAATGCCGATGGAGCTAGCGTGCAGCAGCTTTACGGCGACTTTTCATTTCTGACTGGCAGCGGCTCCCTATCGGCGATCGCCGTTGACGGTGCCACGGTTCGGATCGATTACAGCAGCAGGGTATACAGCATTGAACAGCACGCAGGCCGCTACTTTTTAACGTACAGCCTACGGGAAATTTAAGCGCGCCAGATCTGGCTCCGAACCTAAAAAGGTGGGGCTTTTTTTATTTTTGAAAATTATTCGGGTATACAACGGCGGAAAATCCCGTCGTTACTGACGTGGGTATCTTACAGATCGGGTAATACAGGTATTTCTCAGTCTTAACAAGGAAGGGCACCCCGAATCAGTTGAATCTGATTCAACGTTTCCGTCGTCTCAGGAGTCCATCTCTATTCTGCTTACCTGCTCTGCCCCAGCCAGGCAGACGGGGCTCTCGCAGTATGTAGCGAACCGTGGTTGATAAAAGAAATATGGGCAGGAAAAGAATACGGTTATGGGGTCAGTGTCAATACAATATCCGAAACGGATTTTTATAGATCTATCCTGATGTTCCCGGTTATCAATTATGTGAATTAAAGATGAATCAGTTAAATTTTTTAATTAATTACTCTGCTAATAAAATGGATGCTGTATAACCCCAATCTGGTTGATCCTGTTTTCATTTACTACTGTAAAAAGCCCGCAACTCTCGAGTGAACCCCCGTCTTCTGGGTAATTCACTCGGCGGGCTTATACTTTATTTATACACTGGTATTGCTTTTTTAGTTAATTTGCGTTTTTTTGAATATTTTCTTTTTATTATATTCAACAATGCTTCTTTTCGTTAAATGATAAGAAGTCGATAAAATAAACCCTATCATTAACGCTAATACAATGAATATACCTTTTTTATATTTATTACTGACATCACCTTTACTGATAAATATAAAATCCTTTTCCTTCGAATAGTCCAGCTTTGTAATAAAGGCTATTTTTGTATATAGTTCAGTACCATTCATCTCGTTGTTTTTATTATCATCAATTATTCTTTTATACGCTTGATAATCCTGAGTATACCAGGCGCTGATTTTTTGATATATCGTTTTAATTGCAGCATCAGCGATCGGTTTTTCTGAAGTCTTGCCTCTCCAGGTGAGATTAATTACTTTTGTTCTTTCATTTGACTGAATAGTAAATTCGTCACTATTGCCTTTGATAATAGATTCAATGAAATTCGATTTGCAATCAAAATCAGTATCACAATTAATAATCATACTGGGAGCATCACTGTTTATTTTTACTTCATAGTTTATATTTACTTCATCTTTTTCCACCCACAAAAAAACAATTGCTAAAATCAGCGCTACCGCCATTGAGAAAATGATGCTTTTACTTTTCTTTTTTATAAAGAAAAGCAACTCCAGTAAATCTATCTCTGTCGTTTCATTTTTCATTTTTAAATCACCACATTAATCAACAAGTATGTTAAACAAACAAAAGTCACTGCTAAAACACCGAAGAACAACTTGGCTGGAATCGTATATTTCATTTTGTTATGTGATAGGTAAAAGGATAGTCTACTGCTTATCAAAGCATAGGAAAACTCCTAATTTTGATTGTTTCGCACTTTTTTCCTGCAGTCTGATTTTTGCTTAACCCAGCCCAACCTAACCAACCTCCGCTTCCTTTCAGCGCCTCGCGTTGCTGGAACCGGAGCGCAAAATCACCCTCAAAGATAACGCGACCATAAAAAGAAAGGCAGGCCGAAGCCTGCCTGTCACCGTTTGTCATTAGTTAAGTTTGAAGACAGCCACAGCCTGTTTAAGTCATTGCGACTGCTCTTTCAGCGAATGTGCAGCGGCAGAGGCTTCCTCAACGAGTGCGGCGTTCTGCCGGGTAACGGAATCCATTTGCGCGACAGCAATATTGATCTGCTCAATACCGCGGCTTTGCTCATTGGTGGAGAACTCAATCTCCGACATCAGTTCGGACACCTGTTTAGCGGAAGCGATAATGCGCTTCATGCTTTCGCCCGCTCGCTCCACCCTTTCGCTGCCAGGTTGAACCTGAGCCGGACTGCTCAATCAACTCTTTAATCTCTTTCGCAGCAACCGACGAGCGCTGCGCCAGATTGCGGACTTCGCTGGCGAGTTGGCAATACTTCCCTATAACGCTCATTCGCCATTGAGATCGATTTCGTCCAGTTACGCCCTTTTTCGTCTTTGTACATAGCCCAGGCATCAGAAAGGGTTAACACCTTTTCCGGCTCGACTGGTGCTGCCGGCTCAACGTTAGCAGCGGGTTCATCAATCGGCTGATGAGGTAGCGGCAAAACTTTCACAGCCCTCCGTTCTGACACAATCAGGTTTGAAATAAACGCATCGAACATCGAGAGCGGTGTAGCTAATGATTTAACAAAAGGAATGTGTGGCGTAACGCCAATCATCAAAGCAGATGCTTCACGGAAGCTATCCGTGAGTCGTGATTTTTATACATCCTGCCGTTTGAAAGCCGGATTTGCAGAGAGTAGTTGCCGTTTCGCTGAAATGTGTATGGAAGATTTCTGTACCCCATGATTGCGCCCTTTTTGTACCTCAAGTGCATTACGCACTAACAAAAAGAGAGTCAATTTCATGAGAAGGAAGCCGAATTTCGGCCCCACTATGCTGGCATTATCAAGATCAGGTAATACGGGTTTTTCTCAGCCTTCACAAAGAAGGTCACCCCGAGTCATTTAAAAATCAATACGTTGCGGTTAGCGGTTTCGTAACCCCTCTCAGGAGAATGCGCGCGCCGGGTATTGTAAACCAGCCTTCCGGCAAAAGCGCCGCGCGCGCAACCCCTGCAAAGTAAAGTGTACGGGCAACTATTTGAATTCATAACGAACGCCAAACGTCGCTTGCGTACTGCTATAGCCTTTGCCGCCGCGTTGATAGCCGATGTTGC
Source organism: Kosakonia pseudosacchari (assembly GCF_900184035.1). Taxonomy (GTDB): domain Bacteria; phylum Pseudomonadota; class Gammaproteobacteria; order Enterobacterales; family Enterobacteriaceae; genus Kosakonia; species Kosakonia pseudosacchari. Next base: position 181,862 of record NZ_FXWP01000004.1, on the reverse strand, counting down.
CCCACAGATGCAGTTGCGTGTTCAACCTGCCAGTCATGCCGATTTTCACTTCGCCGACATTCTCCGCACCCGCCTGGCTGATGGTTTCGCCGTCCATACGCGTGGCGAAACGCTGCGAATTGTGGATCCAGTTGGCTTCGATAAACGGCGCTAACGCCCGCCCGTTGCCATTATCCCGGCCACCATCCCTGTTGAGCCAACTGCGGATCCCAAGCCGCGTTTGTAGCGCGTTACTTCCATCGTCGCTAACGCGCGTGCCGTTTGCTTCGCGGTGATCTTCCGCGTCTACGCCCATCCAGATAGCCTGCGCCTGCGGCTGAATGTACCAGCTTGTCGGCGAACCGTCGCTGCCGGAAAACGCAGCGGCTTTCCAGTTCCAGGCGGTTTCAACGGAGGCACTGACACCTTTGGCGTGATACGCCTCGGCAGAGAGTTCCTCACCGCTGACTGAATTCGTGAACCAGCTGTATTGCGCCCAACTCCCTACATACAACCCGGTTTTATTTACACCGTCGGCATACCATGCGCCGTATGCGCCAGCCGTGTAGCCATTTACCTGACCGTCAGCATCGTAACCGCTGATGCCCGAGTGCGTTTTGCTGTGGTGGTTTCCGTACCCGGCCATGACTCCCGCGTGCCCGCGCCCCTGGCGGCTGTCGCTCCACTGCACCAGATCGCCGCCCAGCATCACCACATACTGAGTCGAGTCGGTTTTCAATTGTCCGCTGTCGTCGCGCGAGCGGTGACGCGTTCCCGCCTGATGCATCCACATGCTGCTTTCTGCGGTATCGCCCTGCGGTGCGTTATCGGCCGGGTTTTCGCCAGCGCTCTCCTGCAAACGGAAGGCAAACATGCGGTTGGCTGCCGCCAGATTTTCCGTGTAGGTTCCCCCTTCCGGCCGGTAAACCGGCTTAGTGACGTGTGGTGGTGTCAAATCAGGCTGCTCAGACGGCGGCTGATCGGGGTCGCCCGGTGGATCTTCGGGGTCAATCGGTGGATCTTGAGGGTCCTCCGGATCAGGCGGCACGTCTTCTGGCATCTGATTGCTTAAATACCAGTGCGCATAATCCTGCCCATTGCCACGCATCAGCATATAGTCATACGCGCCCGCGACAATTCGCCCCTGCTGGGTAAATCGCCCGGCAGAACGTCCGTTAACATGGATGAGCTGGATCCCGTTCAGCGTAGGCAAGCCCGTGCCGCCAACATTGTTAACGCTGACCTTAGTCGTACCGCTGGTATCGCCTTCCACCCGCAGCGTTTCCGTTGCGGAGTTGTCATCCGCCAGAACGGTGTTGAAATTAATCAAACCGTTGCTCCCCTGGTAATCCCCCTTCACCACCAGTTGATTACCCGGTACTTTGCCGCTGTTTGCCGCACCTATCTGAACCGTGCCGCTGTTATTCAGGTTGCCGTTAATGGTAAGCACATCACCGACCGCGCGTGCAGCCCGGTTCGTCGTTCCGCTCCCGATAGACAGGGTGCCAGCGTTAGTCACATCACCTGCTACCGCGCCGTTGCCGATAAGTGACGCGTTTTTATAGATAGTGACGTGCGATGACGCCAGCGTGAACGGCTCCTCGGGTGAACCGAACTGCAAGCCGCCGCTTCGGATATGGGTCTCTCCTGTATAGAGCGCGGCAGCCTGCGAGAGTGTGAGCAGGCCGAAGCCGCCTTTTTCCAGCCCCCCGGAACCGGTCACGCTGTTTTGCACGGTCCAGTCACTGTCAGTCACCAGCCGAAGCGTTCCGTCATCGATTATCGACGCGAAACTCAGTTGGTCTCCCGTATTAACCGTAAGCTGGCTGCCATCACCAATCTCAACCGTACCGTCAAAATGGCTGTTGTCAGCGGTAAACTGGATATCACTGTCGTTCAGAACAACAATTCCACTATTGGAGAGCGGGTTTTCAAACCGGCCGGAGGTACTGTTAAATTTGAGAAAACCGCTGGTGTCGATGCCCGACGTCCCCAGCCCCCGCGTGTTATCGAGGGTAACGGATGCGCCCGATTCTATGGTGATATCGGCGCTGAGCGTGGTGTTTTCACCATAGATAGCCGTCTGCCCGCCAATGAAATTTAATGCGCCGCTGCCGGTGAGCGCACCGGCGATCTCACTGCTGTCGGTCATCGTCAGGCTGCCGCCAGCAAGATCGATTATCGATCCCTGCAGGCTCTCCACCGCGCCCAGGGTTTGCTGATAGCCATGAATATCCAGCACCGTTGCAGAAGCCATATCGACCAACGAGGTGTTGCCCAGGGTTTGATCGTTAGCTAACTGCAACTCACCGGCAATAATCCGCGTTACGCCGGTGTAGTCGTTATCCTGATTGGATAATGAAACCGTCGTGTCGGTATTGATGTTCAAGTCACCGCTTCCACTGATTTTCGCGCTCAAATCGGCGGCGTTACCGCTGTTACCTTCAGCGCTCAATGTCAGGGCATCATTGCCCTGACCCAGCAGTTCAAGTTCTGTCAGCCCGTAATTGATATACATACCATCCGCGCTGCTCCCGCTGGTAAGACGGTAGTCATAGTGCCCTTTCGCCACGGTCTGGCCATTTTGCGTCACGTCGTGCTCCGTTTCTGCGGACACAGGCTGGCCATTTTCATCGACGAGCAGCAAATTACCGCCAGCGCCGGCCACGGTTTGCTGGCTTTCCAGCAACTGGTATTCGATGCCCGCTTCATCCTGTTGCATGAGCGGTTTGCTGGTATCCGGCGAGTGCGACATATTTTGCAAGCTGCTGCTGTTGCTGATCTGAATAGTGCCCCGTCCGGACACATCCACATTTCCGCTCGCCTCAACTAAAGGCAGGGAATTGATATCGCCAAATACCATTGTGCCGCCGTTGAACGCCAGACCACCAATGGACTGGGTGCCCGGGCCGACGGTAGTCGTGTTGCCGTTTTCAACATGCAGTGTGGCCTGAGTGAGTGCGCTGGTATTGAACCCATCCAGCGAAAAATCATTATTTCTGAGATAGACATCGCCGGAAAAATCACGCCCCACATCAGCGGTAAAATTAAACGAGTTATGATTATTATCGACGATAAAGTCGCCAGTGCCGGTTAGATGATTATTAAATTCGAACGCAGCGTCAGTTTGCGCAGTAAATTCCCCATTCGCAGCGACATTAATCGTCCCTGTGCCAAAGGCATTGTCGCTGGATAATAAATCCCTGCTGGTTGCTGCCTTCCCGGTGATATTCCATGTTCCGGCATACGTGTTTTTATTAATAAAAATGATCACATCGCCTGAAACCGTCGTCATACCTGTGCCGATCATTTTATTAGTGAAGGCGTAGTGATCCATTCCGGCAATTTCCAGCCCTTTCTTCGCGTCATTGGCGTCAGTATTAATTGTTATCGTATTTGATCCCAGCGCTTTCGTATGGTTAATCGTGACCAAACCGCCGCTAATTAGCGTATCACCACTATAATCAGACTCCAGACCCAGCGTAGTATGACCCGACTGATATTCAACACTGCCCTCACCCCATATTTGCATATTAAAAACATAGCCATCATTATTCGATTGCGTAGAGAAGGCATTATTAAAAATAACCTTATTATCGCCCGTCCCGCTCATAATAATGCGCGTTGCATCAACATGGTTTTGCTCATTAGTTAGCGCATTACCAATATAAAGGGTGTTATTGGCGCCAGATACACTGTTAAGCGTAATGTTATTTTCCACATCCACCCAGGCATTATTACCGAGTACCGTTTGCATATTATTCCCGGCAGCCGAGGCATTGAGATTGATATTCCCGCCAATAACGACGTGGTGCGCGGAAGAACCGCCATGTATTTGCAACGCCGTGTCGCCGGTATGAGTACCATTAAGGTTCATATCGCCTTTAACATGCACGTCCGCATTGCTAATTAATGCATTATTCGCCACCGCATTGATGTCATAAAGGGTGCTCTCATTAGAGAGCGTAAAATCGCCGCCAACATTCACGGTTGCGCCATCGGCAATATGCAACCCCATGACACCGCCAGCGAGATTGGCGGTGAGATTATCGCCCACATTGAGAATCGCGGAACCGCTGATCGATAACCCGCCACTCGCCGCGCTACCACCGGGCAGAATTGACATATCATGCGCCACCGTGGTCGTGCCGCCGGTCTGGACGTACTGGCTTGTTTCAGACTGCAGGTTGATGCTGTTAGCCACGATTGCCGACTGCGCATCATAAATATTAATAGCGGTTGACGTACCAGCACCGGTGTCTGTCGCAAGGTTGCCAAAGGTGAGTGTGCCGCCCTCGCCATTTGTCGTTACGGGGGCACCACCGATTTGTGCCCCGCCGATCTGAATGTTTGACTGGCCTTTCAACAGCAGATCGCCTGCGCTATTAAGGGAGCCGCCATGTAACCATAAATAAGCGCTGCCCATCGCTACTGCATACGGACCTGCGCTGTTAGTGACATTGACGGTACCGGCTCCAGCGGTTATTTCCAGGCCGCTATTCGGAGCGAACGTGAGCCCATCATTAATATCGTTAACTGGCTTATCGTAAAGTGTATTTTGCGTAATGTTTACGGCCACAGCAGCTGGCATGCCGGTAAAAAACATTAACACCGGAAAGGTGACTCTGACCGCGCAGGCAAGCCGTGAAAGCGTGGTTTTTATATTCGGAAGGCTAGTTAAATCAGATGAGTGATAGGGCGCCATGCCTGGTTGCGACATTGCCGACAATTGCCGCGCTAGCTGCCCTGAATGAGGTTTAACAATCCTTTCCATATCTCACTTCCTTATATTTAAAAATAAGCGTTCCTGTAATCTATTCCGATAAAATACGGCAGTGCCCACTGCTTATGCAGACGCACCGCAACACCAACTGAACAACTCGCGCACAGTCGTGAAAGATAAATTAATGGAACACGTAAAATAAAATGCTATTACACAGGAAATAAAGCCCGGCATTTTAAATATATCCAACTTACCGTTACCGCTAAAACCACAGTTATTTTTCAGTTAAGTAAACGCTTAATTACATTTACACCAAATGTCGGTGTTAACCCTCCGGCAAGCATTATCTTAACAGTAAACCGCTGAACAGATACCAGACAATAGCATTTTTTATTGGCCGTTTATTTCGCTCAATGAAGTGAGAAATATTAACAAGTTGCCTGTTATTTTTGTGTTAATTAATAAAATTAAAAATCCGAAAATAAATACAGTCGCAGGGCAAGCCCGAATATAAACATGGCTGAAACACGGAATAATGGATTGAAAAGTGAATCAGTGCGGCGATGTCACCCGGCACCGATGCCGGATGACATTAACGCTCGATCATTTCCACAACTTGTGCGCAATGGCTTGCAGCTGCTGGGCGATCGCTTGCAGGTTAGTGTCCTGCGCCTGCAGTGCCCCCGTCGAGTGGCGCACAATGAGCCGTGCGGGCAGTACCGAAGAGCTGCGAGTGGCATCGCCGTGACCGCTGTCGAGTAGCCGCCGAACCGCTTCCTTACCCTGTAAATCGAGATCCAGCGAGACGGTGGTCAGCGCCGGATAAAAGAACGAGCTTTCGTAGGTGTCATCATAACCGATGACCGATTTCTCACCGGGGATCGCCACCTGGTGCTGATGAAACGCGCTTAATACGCCCAGCGCCATCTGGTCGTTGCCGACCAACACGGCGGTAAAGTTTGGCGTTTCGCGCAACATCTGTAGCGCACCGGCATAACCACTTTGCGCATCCCAGTTCCCGTGAAACACCATCACCGGTTTCAGGCCATAGCCGTTAAGGGTTTCGATCCAGCTTTTCAGGCGCAGCTTCGCGGAGACAGAACTCTCCGGCCCGGCCAGTAAGGCAATCTCCCGATGCCCCAAATCGTACAGATGTTTGACGCTGGCACGGGTTCCGTCTGCCGGGTTAAACGAAACGTTAAACACTGAACTGTAAGGATCAACATCGAGAAACAGGCAGACGATATCATCGTTGTCAGACGCGATACGCTGGGCCTGTTCGGTCTCCAGCGGCACGTTGATGATCACTTTATCGACAAGTTGTGATTTCAGTTCATTGATAGCCGCCTGGATATCATGGTTGACGTTCTCATCGATCATCGAGATCAGCACCTGGTAACCATCAAGGTTGGCGTAGCGTTTTACCGCCGCCGCCACCTGCGATGGTGCGTGCAGCGCCAGCGAAGTGGTTACCAGCCCAATGGTCTGGCTCTGCTTACCGACCAGCTGTTGAGCCAGCCTGTTGGGTACGTAGCGCAATAACTCTATGGATTTCTCAACCTTGAGACGCGTGGCTTCGGATACATTGGCAGATTTGTTGAGTACCCTGGACACGGTCTGATAGGAGACACCCGCATGGCGGGCAACGTCTTCTAACGTCGCACTTTTAGACTTCATGGTCCGGTTCCTTATGTTGTTATGCGCCGATTGTAACAGGGGCCATCTAAAAAAACGCTCACCACACTTTTCCTCGTCTCTTTTTTGCCAAATAAGTATCACGCTCACAATAGCGAACATTGTGAAGGAATTCGCTACCTGTAACAAAAAACGCTGATTTATTTGCACTTAATCACACATTCGCGATCGTTAGTTTGCCTGTTTTTACATTTAGGCATTTTATGACAGCGTTTATGTGAACGTAATACAAAACAATAAGAGGAATGATATGAACACTACGCTACGCACTCTCACACTTGCGTTAGCCGCTGCGCTGACTTCACCATCTATCCTGGCCGCCTCATCTGTGCCTATCGACTTCCACGGTTACCTGCGCGGTGGCGTAGGCGTGTCGGGCGATGGCGGACAGGTGGAGTGGCAGAAAAACAAGATCGGCCGTCTCGGTAACGAATCCGATACCTACGGGGAAGTTGAACTGGGCTCGGAAGTGTATAAAAAAGACGACGTGAGCTTTTACCTCGACACCATGGTCAGCATGGTGTCCGACGGCTCCAATGACAACGAAACCACCATTGGCGATGACGCGCAATTTGGTTTGCGTCAGTTAAACCTGCAAATCAAAGGGCTTATCCCTAACGATCCCAACGCGGTGATCTGGGGCGGTAAACGCTACTACCAGCGCCACGATCTGCACATTATCGACACCAAATACTGGAACATTTCCGGTTCCGGCGCGGGTATTGAAAACTACACCGTAGGCCCGGGCGCGGTGTCTGTGGCGTGGATCCGTGGCGACGCCAACGATGTTGATTACCGCGTGGATAACGATAACGACGTTAACATCAACTATATCGACCTGCGTTATGCGGGCTGGAAACCGTGGTCAGGCGCGTGGACCGAGTTCGGCATTGACTACGCTATGCCAAACCCGACCAAAAAACAGAAAGCGTATGGCGGCCTGTATGATGCCGATGATGGCGTGATGGTGACTGGTGAAATCAGCCAGGATATGTTTGGCGGCTACAACAAGCTGGTGCTGCAATACGCCAACAAAGGGCTGGCGCAGAACATGGTGTCGCAGGGCGGCGGCTGGTACGACATGTGGCACGACGTTAATGACGCCAGCGGCTATCGCGTGATTAACACCGGTCTTATTCCGATTACCGATAAGTTCTCGCTGAACCACGTACTGACCTACGGTTCTGCCAACGACATCACCGAATACACCGACAAAACGCGCCTGGTTTCGCTGGTTGGCCGTGCTCAATATCAGCTCACCAATTATGTGCGCCTGATTGGTGAAGTCGGCGGTTTCTACCAGAAAGATGATTATAAAAACGGCACCCACTACAAACAGAGCGGTGAGAAATACACTTTCGCTGTCGGTCTGGCGGATGGCCCGGAATTTATGTCGCGTCCTGAGTTACGCCTTTTCGCCTCTTATTTAAATGATTCTGAAGACGGGAAATCATTTGAAGATGGCACGAAAAATAACACCTGGAATTTCGGTGTTCAGGTTGAAGCCTGGTGGTAATAGACTTCAACCTTCACATTATCTGTTTGTTGGCTGTATTTGTTTACTGTGGCGATTTATTTCAAAACGCCAATACCGGGAAACTATTTTGTCGCAATAAGATAATGCATCATGTTGTATGTATTAACGAGTAACATCATTATTTACGTCATCTCCGCAAACTGAGCAAAGTTGCCACTGTTTTATTTCGGGATACCCTCGCAGGTATCCCTTTTTTTATTTATTAGCGAGAAGAGAAATGTTCATCAAGCAATTTACGCAGTGCGTCAGATTGTTTACCAAAAATAGCGTGAACTTCTTGTCCAAGAATAATCACGCCTAACGCCCCTTCGTTTTGCAGCGCCTGAGAATCGACAGCAGCCAGATCGTTTACCGTGACGCGTAAACGGGTTAAACAGGCATCCACATGCGCAATATTCTGTGCTCCGCCAAAGGCTTGCGCCAGCCGCTGGATTTTCTGCAACTCTCCCTCACTCATCGGCGTTGCGGTCGCATTTTTCGGTTCAGAAAAGTAATGCAGGAAGGATTTAAGGCTCACCATAATAGTCTCCTGATAATCAGCAGATAAAAAAACGCCTGCCCGAATGGGCAGGCGCGGAAGGTTCACTTACGCGTTACGGCTTACAACCCGGCAATCCCAGGGAGCCAGCGACAGCGCACCGCTGACCGACGAACCGGATAAACAATCCTGATAGCCGCCAGGCAGCGTTACCGTCTGCTGCTGGGCGCTAAAGTTCTGAATAAAGACAAAGGTGCTTTCGCCATCCGTACGCGCCGTGGCAACGACGCCCGGCGGCAAATCGTGTTGCAGCGCGCGCGGCAACGCCAGCTCATCAATAATGTTGGCAAAGAAATCACGCTGGAAGGCGAGATCGTTGCGTGAGGCAACGTGCCAGGCCTTGCCTTTACCGACATGATTGACCGTCACGGCAGGTCGCCCGGCGTAGAAATCATCCCGGTAGGTTGCCAGCGCCTGCGCGCTCTCGGTGTGGATCAACTCACACAGATGGCGCACCTGATACGGCCCTTGTAACCCGGCCTCGTTACCCGCCAGCCCCTGCACCAGGTTGCGCTCGTTATCGTCCAGACAATCAATCTCTTCTGCCCAGATACCGAGCAATTTGCGCAGCGGCCCCGGGAAACCGCCGAGGTAACAGAGATCGCTTTCATTGACCACGCCGCTCCAGTAGGAGGTCACCAGATGACCGCCCGCCGTGACAAACGCCTCTGCGCGCGCGGCAAAACCGTCGCGCACCATATAGAGCATCGGCGCAATCACCAACTGGTAACGGCTGAGATCGGCATCGGCATTGATCACGTCAACGGCAATGCCTTTTTCCCAGAACGGTCGATAGTGCTCGTTAACGGTTTTTTCATACTCCAGCCCTTTATTGCGCGGCCCTTCGGCGTCATCCAGCGCCCAGCGGTTCTGCTGATCGAAAATAATCGCCACGCGGGCATCGGTACGGCACCCCATAACCGGCGTAAGTTTGCTGAGTATGTCGCCCATGGCACACACTTCGCGTCCCACGCGCGTATCCAGATGCCCGACGTGATCGATAACCGCGCCGTGGAACTTCTCGACCGACCCGCGACTTTTACGCCACTGGAAGTACTGCACCGAATCGGCACCGTGCGCCACCGCCTGCAGCGAGGAGAGAATGTGCATTCCCGGCTTTTTCAGCTTGCTGGTCGGCTGCCAGTTGGTGACGCTCGGCGTGGATTCCATCAGCACAAACGGTTTCCCGCCTTTCAGGGTGCGCATCATGTCGTGATACATGGCGGTGTAGCAGGCCAGCGCCGTTTCATCTTTATCCCGGTGCCACATTGGGTAGCTATCCCAGGAGATAAAATCGATCGCTTCGGCAAGCTGCCAGTAATCGTAATCGTAGAAATACTCCATAAAGTTGGTGGTCACCGGCAGTTGTGCGTTGGCGGCTTTCAGCGGAGCCACTTCATGACGGCAAAAATCGGTGACCTGCGCGGTGTTAAAACGCCGCCAGTCGAGGTTCAGCCCGTGAATGGAGACCTCCCCCTGCGGCGCTGGCGACTGGATCTGCGACCAGTCGCTGTAGGTATGGCTCCAGAAATCGCTCCACCAGGCGTGATTGAGATTTTCCAGCGTCTGATAACGTGCTTTCAGCCAGCCGCGGAATTTCTCCTGGCACAACGCGCAGTGGCATTCGCCGCCATATTCATTGGAAACATGCCAGCCCAGCACCGCCGGATGGCGCGCATAGCGCTCTGCCAGCAGCGTGTTGATTTTCAGCGTCTTTTCCCGGTACACCGGCGAGCTCATGCAGTGATTGTGCCGCCCGCCGTGCAGCGCCGGGACGCGATCGCGCCCCACCCGCAACACCTCCGGGTATTTTTGCGACATCCAGGCCGGACGCGCACCGCTTGGCGTTGCCAGAAATATATGGATACCGGCGGCATATAATTTATCGATGACCTCATCCAGCCAGGCGAAATTAAATACCCCTTCCTGCGGTTCGAGTTTCGACCAACTGAATATTCCGACGGACATCACATTGCATTTTGCCTGCTGCATCATGGCAATGTCTTTATCAATAATATCGGGATAGTTTTCCCACTGTTCCGGGTTATAGTCCGCGCCATGCAATAGCGAGACGACCTTCGGGCTTAAAGGCGCAAATTTATTCATAATGAATTCCTGAAATTTACCACACCAAAATTAATTAAAAACTTTTACCGATGGCAGCACTTTCCCCTGGCAATCAAATAACGCCTGGTTTTCGCGGGCATTTCCCTCTTTCCACTGGTCGTTGATATATTTCATGCCCGCTTGCGTGGCCCAGGTATTTCCGGGAACGGCAATCCAGGTGGGCTCCCAATAAAAAATACCTTTGCCGCGATGGCCCTGAACATTAATGACCGACTGCATTAAATCGTGGATATAGTCATATTGCCCCTGCACGGTGCCGGGGTAGCCGCCATCTTTCTCCTCTTTCGCCTGGAAGCTGTTTTCCGCGTTATCACAGTTCGCCAGCGTGTAGGCATAAGCCGCTTCCACCACAATCACATCTTTGTTGTAGCGCTTGCTGATGTCGTCCATATTGGCCTGTAACGCGCTGATCGGTCCGTTCCAGTAGGTGTACATGGAGAGGCCAATGACATCGAACGGCACGTTGCGTTTGGTGATTTCATCAAACCACCAGCGGAAGGTATCGTTCTTGGTGCCCTCCGCCAGATGCAGCATGATTTTCACCTGTTCGCCGTTGTTCAGGTTCTCTTTCAGCCCGTCGATAGCGGAATTCAGCAAGCCCGCCAGCCGGTCAAACTCACCGCCACCCTGCCCCCAGCTTTTGCCTTCCGGCCACAGTATGCCGCCGTTGATCTCATTGCCGATTTGCACCATATCCGGCAGTACCCCCTCCTGCTTAAAGCGGGCGATAGTGTCGCGGGTATAGTCATGGATTGCCGTTTTCAGTTGCGGGTAATCCATTTTCTCCCAGGCTTTCGGTTTGTATTGTTTGCCCGGATCGGTCCAGAAATCGCTGTAGTGGAAATCGAGCAGCAGTTTCATACCCTGCGCTTTGGCTCGTTTCGCCAGCGCCAGCGTGCTGGCTAAATCGTTGTTACCACCGCCATAGGCCTGGCCCTGCGCATCTTTCGGATCGACCCACAAACGCAAGCGCACATAGTTGACGCCATTGGCCTTCAGAATGGCGATCGCATCCTGCAGCTGGTTATTTTCGTTATAAAACTTCGCCCCGTGTTTCTCGGCGTCGAGCAGCGTTGAAATATCCGCGCCTTTGATGAAATCGGCGGGCATACCGCTAAAAGGGCGCGTCTTTAACGCGTCGGCGGCAAAGGTGCTGGCGGACAAACTACCAAGACAGACAGCAAGCAGAGCGGGTGCAAATCTTTTCATGTGGTTATCCTTTGGTGCTGCCGGAGGTGAGGCCGGAGACGAAGTATTTTTGCAGTGCCAGATAAAGAATGGCCACCGGAACGGCGATCAAAACCGCGCCCGCCGCGTAGGTGGTGTAACTGGCGCCCATTTTTTGCGCCACCAGGTTGTAAAGCCCAATCGGCAGCGTGTATTTGTCCGGGGTGCGCAAAATGGTGCTGGAGAGAATGAAATCGCCCAGCGGCCCGGTGAAAGAGAACAGCGCCACCACGGCGACAATCGGTTTCGACAGCGGCATGATGATCTCAATAAAAATGCGGAAGTTACTCGCGCCGTCCATGCGAGCGGACTCATCCAGATCTCGCGGGATGGCATCGAGATAGCCTTTCATCAGATAGGTGTTCATCGGGATCATCCCGGCGACGTAAATCAGTACCAGCGCCATATGGCTGTTGATTAAGCCCAACAGTTGCGACAGCACGAAAATGGCGATCAGCGCCGAAAATTGCGGGATCATCTGCAACAGCAAGAACAGCATCAACCCGTTCTGCCGCCCTTTAAAACGAAAGCGGGAAAAGGCATAGGCGGTAAAGCTGACGCTGATAAGCGTCAGCACCATGGTCAGCAGGCTGATCTTCATTGAGTTCCAGTACCAGGTCAGGTAATTGACCTGACCGTTAAACAGATCGGCGTAGTGCTGAAACGAGAGGTTTTCCGGGATTATCGAGGTGCTGAGCAGGCTGTTACCGGCGTTCAGCGACGCACCAACCGTCCATACCAATGGGTAGATGATAATCAGCGATACCAGCCCGATAACCAGCCAGGAGAGCGTCAGGCGGATCCACTTCTCGCGGCGGATACTTTGTGATTGAGCCATTTTTCTTCCCTTATGCCATATCGTCGTTTTTAAAGGATTTGGTCGCGCGGAACTGCCACAGCGCCAGGCCGACAACAAAAATCGACAGCAAAATGGTGATGGTCGCCGCAATCGCATACTGCGAGGAGGACATCGTCAGCTTATAAATCCACGACACCAGGATATCCGTTCCCCCCGCGTTCGCCCCCGCCACCGCCGGGCCGCCGTTGTTAAACAGATAGATGATGTTGAAATTGTTAAAGTTGAAGGTGTATTGGGTGATGATGATCGGCGCAATCGAGTACAGCACCAGCGGCAGCGTAATGGTGCGCAACCGCGTCCAGGTCCCCGCGCCATCCATTTTCGCCGCTTCGTACAAATCATCCGGGATGGCCTGCAACACGCCGGTGGTCATGGCGAAGACAAACGGGAAGCCGAGCCAGGTTTGCATCATAATCAGCGCCGTTTTGGTCCAGAACGGATCCGTCAGCCACGCTTTCGGCGCAATGCCGAAGAACGCGAGAATGGCATTGTTAATCACGCCAAACGAGTCATTAAACATCCCGGCGAACACCAGAATGGTGACAAACCCCGGCACCGCCCATGGCAAGATAAAAATGGTGCGTATCAGCGGCTTAAAACGCAGATCTTTCTGGTTCACCAGAATCGCCAGCAGTACGCCAACGGAACACTGCAACGTGGTGGCCAGTAGCGTCCAGACCACCGTCCATTGCAGGACATCAAAGAAGGTTGAGCGCCAGATCGACAAGGTGAAGATGTTAACGAAGTTCTTTAATCCCACCCAGTCCACCAGTTTGGCCGGTGGCGTGTGGTAAAGGTTGTAATTGGTGAAGGCGATGGCGAAACCGAAGAGGATCGGGAAAATCACCACAAACACCAGCAGAATAAAGCCTGGCGTGATCATCAGATACGGGAAGCCGTCGCTGAGCAACATCTGGTACTGTTTGCGTACGCTGTTGAGCGGTTTTCCCTCGTCGCGTTTTTTACCATTTACCCACGCATCGCGCAGCGAGAGGTAATAGACCATCACGCCAAAGGCGATGATGAGTACGCTGATAATCCCTTCTGCCAGCAAGAAAATGGAGTTATCACGCGGGACCTCTTCACCAAGCGTATATAACCCCCACAATCCTTCGCGCAGAAAATCGTAAAAAATGCCCATAAAGCTGCTAAGCAGCACCAGGAAGATAAGGCCCTTTAACCACTGGCGGTGATAAAACTGACCAAAACCCGGCACAACGGCCAGCAGCAGCCCGCACCACGCATGACGCCCTGCGCCACGCGTTTTGGCAAAATTTTCGCTGGGACTGATAATCACGTACGACTCCTTTTCAACAACGGGAGGTAACCCTCCCGTTTCGCAACAACACGCGGTTACTGGTTACTGGCCTGCATCGCTTCAACTTGCATATGGATCTGTTTGGTGGCCGCATCGAGCGCCGCCTGCGGTTCCTGTTTGCCGGTCAGGCTCAACTCCAGCGCGGCATTCGCCGGGCCCCACACTTCGCCCATCTCCGGAATGCCCGGCATTGCCGTCGCACGCGCCGCCTGCACCGCTACCGCGCTGGCTTTTTCGTCGTTTTTGATAACCGGATCGTCAATCATCGCTTTCTGCGCCGGGATTTCACGCGTGGCGATATAGCGCGTTTTGACGTACTGCGGCTGGTTGATAAATTCGATGAATTGCTGCGCGAGTTTTTTGTCTTTGCTCCAGGTTGAAACGACATAGCCCTTCACGCCGAGGAACGAGCTCATCGGCTTGCCGTCCGGCAGGTTCGGCAGCGGCGCGACGCCGTAATTGATACCCGCCGCTTCATACGGCTGGAATGCCCACGGGCCGTTGATCACCGCCGCGGCTTTTTTCTCGGTAAACAGCGAATCAATGGCGTTCAGGCCGTTATCGCCGAGGATGCCGGAGGGAAACACGCCTTCGGCATAGAATTTTTTCAGGAAGGTGACGGCTTCCACCGCGCCCGGTTTATTGAGGCCAATATCCTGTGGGTTGAAGCCGCCTTTGTCGTTTTTGCCAAACAGGTAGCCGCCTTCCGGCCCGATGGCACCCCAGCTGTAATAAATCTGGTCAAACTTGGCCAGCAGTCCGTATTTGTCCTGTGCGCGCTGTTTTTTCGAATAGTCGAGCCACTCCGGCAGGCTTTGCAGCGGCTTATCAATCAGTTCTTTGTTATAGATAAGCACGAGGGTTTCCACCGCTTTCGGCACACCATACAGAGTGTTATCCAGACGAAAGGCGTTAATTGAGGCAGGCGTAAAGGCGTCAACTTTTTCTTTATCCAGATTCAGGGGGGTCAGCAGCCCTTGCACCACCGCGCCACCCAGCTGATCATTGGGAATGACCAGCACATCCGGGCCAATTCCGGCTGGCCCATCAAGGCGTAATTTTTCCAGTTGCTGCGCGTAGGGCATCTCCTGCACGTTAACTTTGACGTCGTACTTTTGTTCAAAATCTTTTACGGCGTCCTGAATGCCGACCGACTTTTTGATGTCTTCCCAGACATTAAGCTGCTGAGTGGCGGCGTGCGCCGACAGGCTAACCGTCTGGCCAACGGTGAGTGCAGAGAGGATCAGTGCAGTAAGTGTGTTCTTTTTCATTATCAACCTCATGTCAAGGTATAACAATTATGTGGTTTTTATGGCGCAACATCAGGATACCCTTTAAACAAACCACCTGATATTGCAGGGTTTAAGACGTATTCACCCGCCTTATTGAATTTGTTATACGCTACGCTTTACTAATTAATAAAACGAGCATAAACGGTGAGTTATGTGACCGGCATTACAGAAATGAAAATTCATTATAGGGCGCAAAAACACTGGAAGTTATAGTCATAGCAAGATTTTTCGCCGTTACGCAGCAACGCCAGATGATTGTTATACGTAATACAAAAACACTCAACACACGGCATAAATGGTAAATAACGGCTACTACATTCGGGGAACGTTGATGTCCAATATACGACTGAGGAATGTCACCAAACGGTTTGGCGACACGGTGACGCTGAATAATGTCAATTTGTCGATTGATGATGGCGAATTCGCGGTATTTGTCGGCCCTTCCGGCTGCGGCAAATCCACCATGTTGCGCATGATTGCCGGTCTGGAAGAGGTCAGCGAAGGCGAAGTGTTGATTGGCGACGAAGTGATGAACGATGTCGCGCCAGCCCATCGCGGCGTGTCGATGGTGTTCCAGTCTTACGCGCTCTATCCGCATATGACCGTGGCGGAAAACATGGGCTACGGGCTGAAAGTGAACAAAGTGCCGAAAGAGGAGATCCGCCGCCAGGTAGAGATGGTGGCGAAAACCCTGCAACTGAGCCATCTACTGGACCGAAAACCGAAACAGCTCTCTGGCGGTCAGCGCCAGCGTGTCGCTATTGGTCGTGCGATTGTCCGTAACCCGCGCGTATTTATGTTCGACGAACCGCTGTCAAACCTCGACGCCGAATTGCGCGTTGAGATGCGCCTGCACATTGCGCGCCTGCATCAGGAGCTGAAAACCACCATGGTGTATGTCACCCACGACCAGGTGGAAGCGATGACGCTGGCGGATAAAATCGTGGTGATGAACTACGGCAATGTCGAGCAAATGGGCTCGCCGATGTCGCTCTACTACAACCCGAAAAACAAGTTTGTCGCCGGGTTTATCGGCTCGCCAAAGATGAACTTCCTGCCGGCAACCGTTAACGCCTGGCAACCTGGCGAAGTGACTATCACGCTGGCGCAGGGTCATCAATTAACGCTCGGTATTGACACCTCGCGGCTGGAGCCTGGTGCGTCGATCACGCTCGGCATTCGACCGGAACATCTCTCCACGGATGTCACGCGCGGCACGCCGCTGGAGTTTCAGTGTGAAGTGGTGGAACGGCTGGGGAATAACACTTACCTGTTTGGTCAGTGTTACGGCCATGACAACATTAAAATTTTGTTGCCGGGGGATGTCCATTTCCGCCCGTGGCAGAAAATTACCCTCGCTTTTGATAGCCGCCACTGCATGATTTTTGACGATCAGGATTTGCGTGTCAGCGCCGATATTCCGGTGCCAAACCCGGACTCTCCGGACGCGCAGATAAATTGATTTTCACTCATCAAGGATAAGTGCTGCTCCGTTTTGCGTGTTTTTCATCAGATAAGCTTTGACTACCCTTATCTGCATCGACAGCAAAAACGCATTAACGGAGCCATGATGAAAGCTATCGCTATTACCCGCGCCGCGCAGAACGGCAGCAATCTGGATTTTCTTACCGACATTGAACTGCCGCAACCGACCGCCAGCGGCCACGACTTACTGGTGGAAGTGAAAGCCGTTTCCGTCAACCCTGTGGATACCAAAGTGCGCGCCGGTTTTAACGCCGATGCACCGCGCGTGCTGGGCTGGGATGCCGTTGGCGTGGTGACTGCCGTGGGAGAAGCGGTAACGTTGTTCCAGCCGGGCGATGAAGTGTGGTACGCCGGTGCGCTAACCCGCCCTGGCAGCAACAGCGAATTCCAGTTGGTGGACGAACGCATTGCCGCGCGCAAACCGAAAACGCTGGATAACGCAGCCGCCGCCGCCCTGCCCTTAACCGCCATTACCGCCTGGGAGCTGTTATTCGACCGTCTGGGTATCAAAGAAGGCGGCAACGAAAATGATGTGCTGCTGATTGTTGGCGCGGCGGGCGGCGTAGGCTCGATCATGACGCAGCTGGCACGTAAGTTAACCCGCTTAACGGTGATTGGTACGGCATCCCGCCCCACCAGCCAGCAGTGGGTAAAAGAGCTGGGTGCGCACTATGTGATTGACCACAGCAAACCGCTGACCGAAGAGCTGGCGCGCATTGGTATCAAACAGGTGTCGCATGTCGCCAGCCTCAATAATACCGAAGAGCATTATCAGCAGTTAATTAACGCCCTGAAACCGCAGGGTAAACTGGCGCTGATTGACGATCCGCACAGCCTGGATGCGCTGCCGCTGAAGGTGAAAAGCATTTCGCTGCACTGGGAGTTTATGTTTACCCGTTCAATGTTCACCACCGAGGATATGATTGCCCAGCACCAGTTGCTCTCCCGCGTGGCGCAGTTGATCGATGAAGGCGTGTTAAGAACCACACTTGGCGAGCATTTTGGCGCGATCAATGCCGCGAACCTGCGTAAAGCCCATGCGCTGCTGGAAAGCCAGCGTGCGGTCGGGAAAATCGTACTGGAAGGGTTTGCTGGCTAATACTCGCCAGGATTATTCTTAAAGGTTACAAGCGGATAGCGAAAATCGCCGTCCGCTTTTCCTGCTCCGCCCTGGGTTTGCTTACACTTTTTACCAAAGCGTTATTTTTTGGTGGTTGCTCCGTTGTCCGTTAACGGCAATGATGGCGTGCTATTTATGCAACCGCGTGAAATGGATAAGAACAACCTGGAGAGAGTATGAGTAAAACAAAAAT
Organism: Kosakonia pseudosacchari; assembly: GCF_900184035.1. Classification (GTDB taxonomy): domain Bacteria; phylum Pseudomonadota; class Gammaproteobacteria; order Enterobacterales; family Enterobacteriaceae; genus Kosakonia; species Kosakonia pseudosacchari. Next base: position 163,769 of record NZ_FXWP01000004.1, on the reverse strand, counting down.
GATGCTTCTGGGCGCGCTGTTGGCAACCGCCACGACGGCCTTTGCCGCACCGCAAACCGCGACGCCAGGCGCTAGCGGGGCGCAATCTTACGAAATTAATGAGTTCGTCGCCGACTTTACGAAATTCACCATTGGCGACACGGTTCCGGAAATGTACCGCAGCGAAGAGTACAACATTAAACAGTGGCAACTGCGTAACCTGCCCGCCCCTGAAGCCGGTAGCCACTGGACCTACATGGGCGGCAACTATGTGCTTATTACTGATGCCGAAGGCAAAATCCTCAAAGCCTATAACGGCGACATCTTTTACCATCGCTAAACCAGGAACTGAATGATTATTCGCCGCTGGCAGGAAAGTGACAGACCGTTTTTACGTACCCTTTTTTTACACGCCCGCAAAGCGAGCTGGCATTGGCTTGATGGCAGCGACTGGCGGCTGGAAGATTTTGACGCCGCCACGCTCGATGAAACCATCTGGGTCGCTGAAGAGGATGGCCACCGGCTGGGGTTCGCCTCGGTGTACGAAAACGACAACTTCCTGCACAACCTGTTTGTCGACCCGGCCTTTCAGGGCAAAGGCGTCGGCAGCGCACTGCTCAAACATGCGCAATCTACCTTTACCAGCACCGGCGCGCTGAAATGCTTGTTGCAGAACAAAACCGCACTGGCGTTTTATCAGCACCACGGCTGGCATATCGAAGCACAGGGCGTTTCGCCGGAAGGGGATTACGTGCTGATGCACTATCTGAAGAAGTGAAAAACCTCTCCCGGACGGGAGAGGTTTGCTGACTTACACTGCGCGAAATGCGATATCGCCAGGAATGACTTCGCCCTGCCAGTAGAGCTGCGCGGCTACGCGCCCGGCAAGTTGACGGTAGATAGCGGTAAATTCGCTGTCCGGGCGGCTCACCACTGTCGGCGTACCTTTATCCAGATCTTCACGCAGCGAAATGTGCAGCGGCATCTGACCCAACAACTCAGTGTGATACTGCTCAGCCAGTTTTTCCGCACCACCGGTGCCGAAAATCGGTTCGTGATGACCGCAGTTGCTGCAAATGTGCATGCTCATGTTTTCAACAATACCGAGCACTGGCACTTCCACTTTCTCGAACATGACGATGCCTTTTTTGGCGTCAATCAGCGCGATATCCTGCGGCGTGGTCACCACCAGCGCGCCGGTCACCGGAATGTTTTGCGCCAGCGTCAGCTGAATATCACCGGTGCCTGGCGGCATATCCAGCACCAGGTAATCGAGATCCGGCCACATGGACTCCTGCAACAGTTGCAGCAGCGCTTTGCTGGCCATCGGACCGCGCCACACCATAGCGTTATCGTCGGTTACCAGATAACCAATCGAGTTGGTCGCCAGGCCGTGGGCGATAATCGGCGCCATATGCGTGCCGTCCGGCGAGGTTGGACGCTCATGTTCCGCACCGAGCATTACCGGGATCGACGGGCCATAAATATCGGCGTCGAGAATACCGACTTTCGCCCCTTCCGCCGCCAGCGCCAGCGCCAGGTTGACCGCCGTGGAGGATTTCCCCACCCCGCCCTTGCCGGAACTGACGGCAATGATGTTTTTCACACCGTTGACGCCCGGCTGGTTCTTCACACGTTTTAAGGTGGCGATGTTGTGCGACAACTTCCAGTCGATGGCGCGCGCGCCGGTCAGACGCAGCAATTCGGCGCTGCACTGGGCTTTTAACTCTTCAAACGCACTGCGCCAGACGAACGGCATCAGCAGCTCAACATGCAGGGTATCATCCAGCCATGCGACATGGTGCACCGCTTTAAGCGCGGTGAGATTGTGCTTCAGGGTTGGGTGCTGAAAATCGGCCAGCGTCCCGGTGACAATCGCGCGTAACGCTTCCGGGGATTTGGCCTGGGATTGCGAACTCATCCCGACTCCTTTGTAGTTGTTCTGAAAACGACATTGTAGCCAGCAAGTTTACCCCACGGGCAACAATTATTCATTTACGGATAAATGCCGTTAACGCATGGCGTAATTATTACTCATGTATTCATCTATGGATTGAAACGTGCTTAAAACTCCAGGTACAGGGGCAGCGATATTTACCAAAAAGGTTGATGTAGGGATTAAAACGCTGCAAAAGCCCTTCTCGCGTGGCGCAATATTTACCTTTTTGGTAATATTTATGCCCCTTTTTCTCAAGAAGATGTAATGCCTACTATGACTCAAGTCGCGAAGAAAATTCTGGTAACGTGCGCGCTGCCGTACGCCAACGGCTCCATCCACCTCGGCCATATGCTGGAGCACATCCAGGCTGATGTCTGGGTCCGTTACCAGCGAATGCGCGGCCACGAGGTCAACTTCATCTGTGCGGACGACGCCCACGGCACGCCGATCATGCTGAAAGCACAGCAACTGGGGATCACTCCGGAGCAGATGATTGCGGACATGAGTCAGGAGCATCAGACCGATTTTGCTGGCTTTAACATCAGCTACGACAACTACCACTCTACGCACAGCGATGAGAACCGTGAGTTGTCGGAGCTTATCTACACTCGCCTGAAAGAGAACGGTTTTATTAAAAACCGCACGATCTCTCAGCTTTACGATCCGGAAAAAGGCATGTTCCTGCCGGACCGTTTTGTGAAAGGCACCTGCCCGAAATGTAAATCACCGGATCAATACGGTGATAACTGCGAAGTGTGCGGCGCAACCTACAGCCCGACCGAGCTGATTGAGCCGAAGTCGGTGGTTTCCGGCGCGACGCCGGTAATGCGTGATTCCGAGCACTTCTTCTTCGATCTGCCGTCATTCAGCGAAATGTTGCAGGCGTGGACGCGCAGCGGCGCGCTGCAGGAGCAGGTGGCGAACAAAATGCAGGAGTGGTTCGAGTCCGGCTTACAGCAGTGGGATATCTCCCGCGATGCGCCCTATTTCGGTTTCGAAATCCCTAACGCGCCGGGCAAATACTTCTACGTCTGGCTGGATGCGCCAATCGGCTACATGGGTTCATTCAAAAACCTGTGCGACAAGCGCGGCGATACCAGCAACTTCGACGAATACTGGAAAAAAGAGTCCACTGCCGAGCTGTATCACTTTATCGGTAAAGACATTGTTTACTTCCACAGCCTGTTCTGGCCGGCGATGCTGGAAGGCAGCAACTTCCGCAAGCCGACCAACCTGTTCGTGCATGGTTATGTGACAGTGAACGGCGCGAAGATGTCCAAATCGCGCGGTACGTTTATCAAAGCCAGCACCTGGCTGAACCATTTCGACGCCGACAGCCTGCGTTACTACTACGCGGCGAAGCTCTCTTCGCGCATTGATGATATCGATCTCAACCTCGAAGATTTCATTCAGCGCGTGAATGCCGACATCGTTAACAAAGTGGTCAACCTCGCCTCGCGTAACGCTGGTTTTATCAATAAACGTTTTGATGGCGTACTGGCAGCAGAGCTTGCCGACCCGGCGCTTTATAAAACCTTTACCGACGCGGCAGTGACCATTAGCGAGGCGTGGGAGAGCCGTGAGTTCGGCAAAGCGGTGCGCGAAATTATGGCGCTGGCCGATGTGGCGAACCGCTACGTTGACGAACAAGCACCGTGGGTGGTGGCAAAACAGGAGGGCCGCGACGCCGATCTGCAGGCCATTTGCACCATGGGGCTGAACATGTTCCGCGTGCTGATGACGTGGCTGAAGCCGGTTCTGCCGTCGCTGGCGGAGCGCACTGAAGCGTTCCTCAACACCACGCTTGAGTGGGATGCCATCAACCTGCCGCTGCTCGGCCACAAAGTTAACGCCTTCAAAGCGTTGTATAACCGTATCGAAATGAAACAGGTGGAAGCGCTGGTGGAAGCGTCAAAAGAGGAAGTGAAAGCGGCTGCCGCACCGGCCACTGGTGAGCTGGCGGATAACCCGATTCAGGAGACCATCAGCTTTGATGATTTCGCGAAAGTCGATCTGCGCGTGGCGCTGATTGAAAACGCCGAATTTGTCGACGGTTCCGACAAGCTGCTGCGCCTGACGCTGGATCTGGATGGCGAAAAACGCAATGTCTTCTCCGGTATTCGTTCCGCTTACCCGGACCCGAGCGCGCTGATTGGTCGCCTGACGGTAATGGTCGCGAACCTCGCGCCGCGCAAAATGCGCTTTGGTATCTCCGAAGGGATGGTGATGGCCGCCGGCCCTGGCGGGAAAGATATCTTCCTGCTAAGCCCGGACAGCGGCGCAAAAGCAGGCCAGCAAGTGAAGTAAAAAAATAAGGCGCTGAATTCAGCGCCTTTTTCTATACTCAATTTTGCATTATCAAACATTACCTCACATGGAAAACAGGGGATTATCGTGAAATTGAGTAAACTCATCGCCGCACTTTTTTCTGTCGCTTTACTTATTGGCCTGAGCGGCTGTGGTGAAAAAGAGCAGAGCAAAACGTTTAGCTTCGCACAAGCGGGCACAGAAGTGACGCTCACCTATTACTACAAAGGTGACCAGGTCGAGCGCCAGACGGCGAAAAACAAAATTGAATACTCCTCAATTGGTGCGAAAAACAAAGAGGAAGCCATGAAGGTTCTGGATCCGATCAGCAAAAAATACCAGAGCATTAAAGGGATCAAAGAGAGCGTGGATTATCAGGAAACCTACGCCCAGGAGACGCTGGATGTGGATTACAACGAGGTCGATTTTGCTGCGCTGAACAATCTGCAAGGTTCCGAGTTTACCGGCACGGTCAATGGCAAAATCAGCATGAAGAAATCAGAAGAGCTGCTGAAATCACGCGGCTTTAAAGAAGTCCAGTAAGTCATATTCTCCTTCAGGCTGCGCGTTGCTGGCGGCGCTAAACCACAGCGATGCAGCCTGAAGGATAGTTGATTATTCCGCTTCGGTTTTACCCTTCGGTTTTTGCTCGCGTACCGCCAGACCACGCAAAAAATAACGCATCACCTGATCGCCGCATTCGCGGAAGTTCTTATGATCCGGCGCGCGCATCATGGCGGTAATTTCCGGCATAGAGATGCGGAACTGCTGGGCAGTCAGAATGGCCAGAATATCGTCAGTCTTTAACGAGAAGGCGATGCGCAGCTTTTTTAGCACGATGTTGTTATTCAGCTTACGTTCGGCCACCAGCGGCGGTGCGGTTTCATCTTTGCCACGCTTTTCATAGATAAGGCCATTCAGAAACGCAGACAACACAATATCCGGGCACGGCTTATAACCTTCCTCATCTTCTTTGCGCAGCCAGGGTGCCAGTTGTTCAACGGTCACTACCGTGTCTGCCAGCGCCAGAATGCGCACCAGCGCGGTGTTATCAGCTTGCAGGGTGTAACGCACGCTGCGCAGGATATCGTTATTAAGCATATTTGTTTCCGGAAATGATGAACCAGCGCGCAGTGTAGGCATCGCACAGGAATTTACAACCCCAACGCCTCTTTTAAATTTTTCAGATAACGTCGACTCACCGGCACCGTCAGGCCATCGCGCAGCAGTAATTCCGCCTGGCCGTTATCTTCAAGGCGGATCTCTTTAAGATGCGCCATATTAACCAGGTACTGGCGGTGGCAGCGCACCAGCGGCGTACGGCTCTCCAGCGTGCGCAGTGTCAGCTCAGTAAACCCCTCTTTGCCTTCCTGGCTGGTCACATACACGCCGCTCATGCGGCTACTGACAAATGCCACTTCGTCCATCTGCAATAACCAGATGCGGCTATGCCCGGTACAGGGAATGAATTTCAGCGCTTCCTGGTTTTCCGGCAACACCGACATATCCTGCACGTTTCGCTCAAGACGCAGACGGCTGAGGGTTTTCTCCAGGCGGCGAGCTTCGATCGGTTTAAGCAGATAATCGAACGCGTGTTCTTCAAACGCCTGCACTGCGTATTCATCAAACGCTGTCAGAAAAACCACATACGGTCGGTTGCCCGGATCGAGCATCCCGACCATCTCCAGCCCGCTAATGCGCGGCATCTGGATATCAAGAAACAGCACATCGGGGCGCAGTTTATGTACCGCGCCAATCGCTTCGACGGCGTTGCCGCACTCGCCAACAATCTCAATGTCGCTCTCTTCCTGAAGCAGAATACGCAGGTTTTCCCGGGCCAGCGGTTCATCATCAACAATCAGCACTTTTAACATGCGTGTTCCTCCAGCGGGAGTCGTAAGGTAATGCGGGTAAACAGATCCGGCTCGCAGGCAATGGTAATGCCGCACTCATCGCCGAAACGCGCGCGCAGGCGCTTATCCACCAGGCTCATCCCTAATCCACTGGCGTCGGTTTTCGGCTGGTACAACCCGGCATTGTCTTCAATGTCCAGCACCAGATGCCGTCCGTCCTGGCTGGCGTTAATCACAATCTCACCCACGCCCAGCAGGTGCGACGTGCCATGTTTAATAGCATTTTCCACGATCGGTTGCAGGGTAAACGCCGGAAGTTGCAGGTGCGATAACGCCTCCGGCACATGCAACTGCACCTGCAAGCGCGACTGAAAACGTGCTTTTTCAATTTGCAGGTAGGCGTTTACATGTTCAATTTCGTCTGCCAGCGTCACTACTTCCGACGGCCGTTTTAAATTTTTACGAAAGAACGTGGAGAGATATTGCACCAGCAGTCCGGCCTGATCGCTGTCGCGGCGGATCACCGCTTTTAGCGTGTTCAGGGCATTAAACAGGAAATGCGGGTTTACCTGCGCATGCAGCAGCTTGATTTCCGACTGGGTAAGCAGCGCCTTTTGCCGCTCATACTGCCCGGCAAGGATCTGCGCCGAAAGCAGTTGGGCAATCCCCTCGCCCAGCGTGCGGTTGATGGAGCTGAACAGGCGGTTTTTCGCTTCATACAATTTGATCGTGCCCACAACGCGCTGGTTTTCGCCACGCAGCGGGATCACCAGCGTTGAGCCGAGTTTACATTGCGGGTGGAGCGAACATTTGTAGGGCACTTCGTTGCCATCGGCATAAACCACTTCGCCGGTTTCAATGGCACGCTGCGTCCAGACCGATGAGATAGGTCGCCCCGGCAGATGGTGATCATCACCGATGCCGGTGAAGGCCAGCAGTTTTTCCCTGTCGGTTATCGCCACCGCGCCAATATCGAGCTCTTTATAGAGCACCAGCGCCACCTTCATGCTGTTCTCTTCGTTAAAACCCTGGCGCAGAAACCCCTCCGTCGACGCCGCCACTTTCAGCGCGGTGGCGGAAAACGCCGACGTATACTTTTCAAACATTGCGCGCTTATCGAGCAGGATGCGCATAAACAGCGCCGCGCCCACGGTGTTAGTCACCATCATCGGCGCAGCAATGCTCTGCACCAGGTGCAACGCGCTATCAAACGGACGGGCAATAAGCAGGATAATCAGCATCTGGATCAGTTCCGCCACACAGGTCACCGCCCCGGCGGTAAACGGGCTAAACACCAGATCGGTGCGCCCGCGTTTGATGAGCGCGCGGTGCACCAGGCCGCCGAGCAACCCTTCAACAAACGTAGAGAGCATGCAGCTCAGCGCGGTCATGCCGCCCATCGAATAGCGGTGAATACCGCCGGTTAACCCGACGAGACCGCCCACTAACGGGCCGCCGAGCAGACCGCCCATCACCGCGCCAATCGCGCGCGTGTTGGCGATAGAATCTTCGATATGCAGGCCGAAATAGGTGCCGAGAATGCAAAAAATGGAGAAGGTGACATAGCACAGCAGCTTATGCGGTAAGCGCACGGTCACCTGCATCAGCGGAATAAACAGCCGCGTTTTGCTCATCAACCAGGCGATAACCAGAAACACACACATCTGCTGAAGCAGCAGCAACACCAGATTGAACTCGTACATACCCGCAACACCACATCAACCAAAGCGCGTAACATACAGGGTGTTTTCAGATGTTTCTTTGAAGCGCTGCAAAAAAATACAAAATCGTGCTCCGCATCACAAAGTAAGCCAGAGTGATTAACCGTTCGCACACATTTTGCGCAATTTTGCGGCTGCGCATCCTGTGCCAGACGGCAGCGGCTACAGTTATACAGGGAGTCGGCTGGCGAGGGTAACACCATGGCGCTTTACACAATCGGTGAAGTGGCGTTGTTATGCGACATCAACCCCGTGACGCTGCGGGCCTGGCAGCGACGTTATGGACTATTACAACCCCAGCGTACGGATGGCGGCCACCGGTTATTTACCGAAGAGGACATTGACCGCATTCGGGAGATCAAACGCTGGATAGAGACCGGCGTGCAGGTCAGCAAAGTGCAAAAGCTGCTCTCTCCGGCGCTGGCTGAGACGCATGATGGCTGGCGCGCCCAGCAAGAAACCGCTCTGCAATACCTGCAACAGGGCGACCCGCATCGTCTGCATCAGTGGATCAAAGAGCACGGGCGAGACTATCCGGCGCAGGCGCTGACAACGCATCTGCTCATCCCTTTACGATTGCGGCTACAAACTCAGCAGCCCGCCCTGCTGGCGATGCTGAGCCTGCTAGACGGCATCCTTATCAATTACATTTCCGGCTGCCTGACGTCTGCGCGTAAAAAACCGGGCAAAGACGCGCTGGTGGTTGGCTGGAATGTGCAGGACACCACGCGGCTGTGGCTGGAGGGCTGGATGGCAAGCCAGCAGGGATGGCGGGTGGATATTCTGGCGCACGCCCTGCCCCAGTTGCGCCCGGAGATGTTTCCCGGTCGGACACTGCTGGTGTGGTGCGGCGAAACGCCGGGCGAATCGCAGCAACAGCAGATGCTGGCATGGCGCGACGCGGGACACAGCGTCTGGTTGCTCGGCATTTAATGTTTTATTAACAACTCAACTTGCCTTTATAATGCCAGCCTGATTCAGAAGGAGCATAAAATGAAGTCTGGTAAAATCCTTGTTATCGCTATCTTTTTGCTGATGGCTATCGGCGGAATTGGTGGCGTCATGCTCGCCGGTTATTCGTTTATTGTGCGTGGCGGTGTCGGTTGAGCCGCTGCGCCAGCCGTTCAAATCCCCGATCGACAATAATCGCTGCCAGCGCCACCAGCACCGCCCCCTGCACCACATAAGCCGTATTAAAACCGCTCAGGCCAATGATGATTGGCGTCCCCAGCGTACTTGCTCCCACCGTTGACGCGATGGTGGCGGTGCCGATATTAATAATCACTGACGTGCGCACCCCGGCGATAATCAGCGGTGCGGCGAGCGGTAATTCGACTTTTAACAACCGCTGCCACGCGCTCATACCCATGCCTTTCGCCACACTTTGCACGCTTTCCGGTACCGAGGCGATCCCCGCCAGCGTCCCCTGTAAAATCGGCAATACGCCATACAGTACCAGCGCAATAATCGCCGGTTGTTTACCAAAGCCCATTACCGGCACGGCAATCGCCAGCACCGCCACCGGGGGAAAAGTTTGCCCCACGGCGGCAATGGTTTCCGCCAGCGGGCGAAACTCCCGCCCGGCAGAACGCGTGACCGCAATGCCTGCGCCAACGCCCAGCACAATCGCTATCACGCTGGAAACCGCGACCAGCGAGAAATGGGCGACGGTAAGCGAAATAAAACTCTCCTGCAAATAGACCGGGCGCGGCAGTTGCGGAAAGAACGAACTAAACAGCGCCGCGCTGTGCGGCAACCAGACCAGCAGCGCAATAAACAGCACCATCAGCCACAGTAGCGGATCACGCAGGATCTTCACAGGCGGCCTCCACGCGCAGCAAATCGCGAAAATGCAGACTGCCGCAGGGCTGCCCCTGCGCATTATTCACCGGCAACACCTCGCACTGCTGGGCGACAAAAGCCGAGAGCGCTTCACGCAGCGTCATCGCTGCCTGAAGCGGTTCACCGACATCAACGCGTTCACTGCGCAGATATCCGCTCACCTGACGCAATGAGAGCAGCCGCACGCCAAGCTCGCTGCGGCCAAAAAACTCGCGCACGAAATCGTTACGCGGCGCGGTCAGCATCGATAACGGAGTGCCCTGCTGTACCACCTTGCCACCATCCATCAACACCAGGTGATCGGCCAGTTGTAAGGCTTCATCAATGTCATGCGTCACCAGCACAATGGTGCGTCCAAGCAGGCGGTGAATACGCACCATCTCCTGCTGTAACGCCGCGCGTGTCACGGGATCAAGCGCGCCGAAAGGTTCATCCATTAACAGGACTTCCGGATCGGCGGCAAGCGCACGGGCAACGCCCACACGCTGCTGCTGCCCGCCGGAAAGCTGATGGGGAAAACGCTCGCGCAGGGAAGACTCCAGCCCAAGCAAGGCCATCAGTTCATCAACCCGCGCGTCGCGCTTCGCGCGCGACCATTTTTGCAGTTGCAGCACGGTGGCAATGTTCTGCGCCACCGTCCAGTGAGGAAATAATCCAATCGACTGAATGGCATACCCCATGCGACGGCGCAGTTCCAGCACCGGCAGCGAGCGGATATCTACCCCGGCAAAGGTAATTGTGCCTTCGTCATGCTCCACCAGCCGGTTAATCATCTTCAGGGTGGTGGATTTTCCGGAACCCGAGGTGCCAATCAGCACCGAAAACGCGCCAGTTTTAACCTGCAAATCGAGATGGCTAACCGCGGGCTGACCGGCAAAGGTTTTACTGACGTTATTAAATTCAATCATGATGTTTCACCTTCAGCAGCGCTATCCCTAACGCAAATAACGCATCAACAATCACCGCCATCGCGATGACCGGAATGACGCCCAGCAACACCAGATCCAGCGCGCTGCTCAGCAGCCCCTGAAAGACCAGCGCACCAAACCCGCCCGCGCCGATCAATGCGGCGATCACCGCCATCCCGACCGTTTGCACCGCCACCACCCGCAGGCTGCGCAGCAGCAGCGGAAGCGCCAGCGGCACGCGCACCTGCCAGAAACGCTGACGCGCGCTCATGCCCATCGCTTCGGCGCTTTCCAGCACCTCCTGCGATACCTGGTTTAATCCGGCGACCACGCCGCGCACCAGCGGCAGTAAGGCATAGAGAATGAGCGCAATCAGTGCCGGTGTCAGGCCGGTTCCGGCAATGCCAAAACGACCAAGCTCAGGAAATTGCTGTACCAGCCCGGCAAGCGGGGCTATCAGTAAGCCGAATAGCGCCACCGAAGGAATGGTTTGAATGACGTTGAGCAGAGCGAATACCGGTCCCTGCCGGGAAGGATGACGATAGCACCACAACCCGACGGCGAAGCCGAACACCAGCGCAGGCAACAGCGTGCCAAACAACAGCGTTAAATGCTGCGCCAGCGCATCGTTGAACACATCCTGGCGATTGGTGTATTCGCGTAGCAGTGAGAGATTATCCAGCGCGCCGCTGAGTAATAAATAGAGAGGAAAGCACCACACCTGCGCATGCAGCAACCAGCGCCACACGGGGTTTACCACCACGCGGCGAATCGCATCGCTACAGGCCAAAAGCGTCAGTGCCAGCCACAGCCACAACCCGCTGCCGGGTGATGTGCGCGCCAGCGGGCTGCCCGTTTGCACGAGATCGGTCGCCGCCCTGCCCGCGCTCCATATCAGCAGGCAGAACAGCACTTCGGTGAACAGCAACGTTGCCACCTGTGTACCGCGACCGGGCAGAAAACTCATCGCCAGTAATATCGCGGGTGCCAGTAACCAGAGCGCGGAAAAAAGCTGCCATAAGGCGCGGCTTTCGCCGGAGACCAGCCGGTTTGGCGCATAGTTCACAAACGGCAGCCACGCCGCCAACCCGCCCAGTACCGCCAACAGCAACAACACACGGTTATGGCAGCGTATCGAAACATCCATAGGGGTAATTATTTCACCAGGCCTTTTTCTTTCAGGTAGTCAGCCGCGACTTTCTTCGCATCCAGCCCTTCCACCGCAATACTGGCATTGAGTTTTTGCAGCGTTTTCTCATCCAGGCTGGCAAAGACCGGTTTTAGCCACGTATCCAGTTCCGGGTAGGCTTTCAGCACAGATTCGCGAACCACTGGCGTTGGCGCATAGATGGGCTGCACCCCTTTCGGATCGCTCAGGGTCTGCAGACCCAGCGCTGCCACCGGTCCATCCGTACCGTAGGCCATCGCCGCATTGACGCCGGAGGTTTGCTGCGCTGCTGCTTTGATGGTGACCGCCGTATCGCCACCGGCCAGCGACAACAATTGATCCTGTTTCAGCTTAAAGTCGTAGGCTTTTTCAAACGCGGGCAGCGCATCGGTGCGCTCAATGAATTCAGCCGAAGCGGCGAGCTTAAATTCACCGCCCTGCTTCAGGTAGCGGCTCAGATCCTCAAGCGAGTTAAGTTTGTTTTTCTGCGCCACATCCTGACGCACCGCAATCGTCCAGGTGTTGTTCGCCGGGGCGGGGGTTAGCCAGACCAGCTTATTTTTTTCAGCATCCAGCTTTTTGACTTTCTCGTAGCCCTGCTGCGCGTTTTTCCACGCCGCATCGTTCTCATCTTTAAAGAAGAACGCACCGTTACCGGTGTACTCCGGATAAATGTCCAGCTCACCAGAGGTGATCGCGCCGCGCACCACTGGCGTGGTGCCGAGTTGCACTTTATTGACTGTTTTTACGCCATGACTTTCCAGAACCTGCAAAATGATATTGCCCAGCAGCGCCCCTTCGGTATCAATTTTAGAACCGACCTTTACCGGCTCCGCCGCCTGCAGCGGGAGGCTCACAGCGGCCATCAACCCTATTGAGCACGCAATCTTTTTCATGATTGTCATTGTACTTCCCTCATTTTTTACCGCCTTTTTCAGCAGCTTGAGAAAAGAGCGTAGCCGAAAAATAGCGGCTTTGTCGCCTGAGAGCCCTAAACGATAAAGGAATAAGATATAGCGAGGAAAATCAGGCCGGTTTCCCGGCCAGGGAAAGGTTAACGCAGTTCGAAAGAACCCTGATTCACGCGCGCGGAATCAACGCCGATAAAGACGTTGAATTTGCCCGGCTCCGCGTCATATTTCATACGCTGGTTCCAGAATTTCAGCGCATTAATATCGATCGGGAAGCTAACGGTTTGGGTTTCGCCCGGTTTCAGATTCACCTTATCAAAGCCGCGCAGTTGTTTTACCGGACGGCTCATTGACGCGGTGACATCCTGCAAATACATCTGGATAACCGTTTCGCCTTCGCGCTTGCCGGTGTTGGTCACCTCAACGCTGGCGGTCACTTTGCCGGTGCGCGTCATCGACGGCGCAGACATCTTCACGTCAGAGACTTTAAAGGTGGTGTAGCTCAGGCCATAACCAAACGGATAGAGCGGGCCGTTCGCTTCGTCGAAGTAGCGGGAGGTATATTTGTTCGGTTTATCGGCGTCATACGGGCGTCCGGTGTTCAGGTGGCTGTAATAAACCGGGATCTGACCAACCGAGCGCGGGAAAGACATCGGCAGTTTACCGGACGGGTTGTAATCACCAAACAGAATATCGGCAATGGCGTTGCCGCCTTCGGTGCCGGCAAACCAGGTTTCCAGAATGGCGTCGGCTTGCTGATCCTCTTTCACCAGCGCCAGCGGACGACCATTCATCAGCACCAGCACCAGCGGTTTGCCGGTGGCTTTCAGCGCAGCAATCAAATCGCGCTGGCTCTGCGGAATGGTGATATCGGTACGGCTGGAGGCTTCATGCGCCATGCCCTGTGCTTCACCGACAACCGCAACAACCACGTCGGATTTTTTCGCCGCAGCGACCGCTTCATCAATCATCTCTTTGGGCGAGCGCGGATCAACCACTACCGCCGGTTCATAGAGATTGAGAAAATTAACGATATCTTTGTCATTGGTGATGTTTGCCCCTTTGGCATACACCACTTCACCTTTACCGGCCAGCGCGTTGCGGATACCGGTCAGCACGGTAACGGACTGATCGGCAACACCAGCCGCAGACCAGCTGCCCATTGAATCGCGTTTACTATCCGCCAGCGGGCCCACCACCGCCACGGTGCCCGATTTTTTCAGCGGCAGCGTTTCCAGACGGTTTTTCAGCAGCACCATACTTTCGCGCGCCACTTCACGCGCTTCTTTGCGGTGCAGACGGCTTTCGGCATTGGTATCTTTCGGGTCGCTCTCCTTCGGCCCCAGGTGGCTGTACGGATCGTTAAACAGCCCCATATCGTACTTCACATTCAGCACGTGGCGGGTGGCATCATCCAGTTCCGCCATCGTCACTTTGCCGGATTTCACCAGGCCCGGCAGGTATTTGCTGTAGTACTCATCGCTCATACTCATGTTGATGCCGGACTTCAGCGCCACGCGCACGGCGTCTTCGGGGTCGGCGGCGGTGCCATGTTTAATCAGCTCTTTAATCGCCCCGTGATCGGAAATGGTGATGCCTTTAAAGCCCCATTCGTCACGCAGCAGATCTTTCAGCAACCACGAGTCAGATGACGCCGGCGTGCCGTTGAGCGAGTTCAGTGCCACCATGACGCCGCCGCTGCCAGCGTCCAGCGCGGCTTTGTACGGCGGCATATAGTCGTTGAACAGGCGCTGCGGGCTCATATCAACGGTGTTGTACTCTTTACCGCCTTCAACCGCGCCATAAGCGGCGAAGTGTTTCACGCTGGTCATGACCGCGTAGCGATCCGCCGGGCTTTTGCCCTGCATCGCTTCGACCATGGTGCGACCCATTTCAGCGGTCAGGTACGTATCTTCGCCAAACCCTTCAGAAACGCGGCCCCAGCGCGGATCGCGCGAGACATCGACCATTGGCGCCCAGGTCATATTCAGGCCGTCATCCGCCGCCTCATAGGCAGAAACGCGGCCCACCGTTTTCACCGCATCAAGGTTAAAACTGGAAGCAAGACCGAGGCTAATCGGGAAGACGGTACGCTGGCCGTGTACCACGTCATAGGCGAAAAACAGAGGGATTTTCAGACGGCTAAGCTGCATCGCCTGATCCTGCATGGCGCGAATATCCTGCCGGGTGACGGTGTTAAAAATCGCGCCGACCTGGCTTGCTTTGATCATGTCGCGAATGGCTTCTTTTGGGTTATCCGGCCCGACGCTGATTAAACGCAACTGGCCGATTTTTTCATCGACCGTCATTTTCTTGAGCAACTCAGTGACAAACGCATCCCTTGCTTCTGGCGTCAGCGGATGGTTGCCGAACATCTCCTGAGCCAGCGCTGGTTGCAGCGCGAGGCTCACAGCGACACCTACAGAACATAGCCATTTCATGTCGTTTACTCTCTTGTTTTTCACCCATAACCGCGGTCACTGGCCGCGAAAGAAACGCAGTGTGCCATAATCCTGGCACGTGTTGCAGAGTGGGACTCTGATTTTTATGCGAATTCGCTCCCCCGTTTGGTTTTACGGGACTACCATTAATGCGCACTTTACACGTCATCATGCATAACGCGCCAAAGCGGCAGGTTCACATTCTTATGACGCTTACTGAGATAAGCTTCCGGGTGCCAACGCCAATAAAAGACGGCCCGAAGAATGAAATGTCTTGAACAATGATTAGCCACAAGGAGTGGATAATGTCACATCCAAACAACGCCTTTATCAGCGAACTCAAACGGCTGGTTGGCGCTTCTCACCTGCTTACCGACCCGGCCAAAACGGCCCGCTATCGTAAAGGCTTTCGCTCTGGACAGGGCGATGCGCTGGCGGTGGTTTTCCCCGGCTCGCTGGTCGAATTATGGCGCGTTCTGCAGGCCTGTGTTAACGCCGATAAAATTATTCTGATGCAGGCGGCCAACACCGGGCTGACGGAAGGATCGACGCCAAACGGCAATGATTATGACCGGGAAATCGTGATTATCAGCACCCTGCGCCTTGATAAGCTGCACCTGCTGGATAACGGCGAACAGGTGCTTGCCTACCCTGGTACGACGCTCTATTCGCTGGAAAAAGCGCTTAAACCGCTGGGCCGCGAGCCGCATTCGGTAATCGGCTCCTCCTGCATTGGCGCGTCGGTCATCGGCGGGATCTGCAATAACTCTGGCGGTTCGCTGGTGCAACGCGGCCCGGCCTACACCGAAATGTCGCTATTCGCGCGCATTGATGAGCAGGGCAAACTGGTGCTGGTGAACCATTTAGGGATTTCGCTGGGGGAAACGCCGGAGCAGATTTTAAGCAAGCTTGATGACGATCGTGTGAGCGATAGCGACGTGCTGCACGACCAGCGCCACGGCCACGATCATGATTACGTCACCCGCGTGCGCGATGTCGATGCCGACACGCCAGCGCGTTACAACGCCGACCCGCAGCGCTTGTTCGAAGCGTCCGGCTGTGCGGGGAAACTGGCGGTTTTCGCCGTGCGTCTGGATACCTTCCCGGCCGAAACGCGCCAGCAAGTGTTCTACATCGGCACCAATCAAACGGCAGTGCTGGCGGAGATCCGCCGTCATATTCTGGCGAACTTCGAACACCTGCCGGTGGCCGGTGAGTATATGCATCGCGACATTTACGATATCGCCGAACGCTACGGTAAAGACACCTTCCTGATGATCGATAAACTCGGCACCGACAAAATGCCGTTCTTCTTCACCATGAAAGGCCGCACCGAAGCGCTACTGGAAAAGGCGGCGGTATTTAAGCCGCATTTTATTGACCGCTCATTGCAAAAAATCAGCGGCTTTTTCCCGTCTCACCTGCCGCCGCGCATGAAAGCGTGGCGCGATAAATATGAACATCACCTGCTGCTGAAAATGTCCAGCGATGGCATTGCGGAAGCAGAAAACTGGCTGAAAACGTACTTTGCCAGTGCCGAGGGGGATTTCTTCGTTTGCACTCCTGAAGAGGGGAGCAAAGCGTTTTTACACCGCTTTGCCGCCGCCGGTGCGGCGATCCGTTACCAGGCCGTTCATGCCGATGAAGTGGAGGATATTCTGGCGCTGGATATCGCGCTGCGCCGCAATGACAGCGACTGGTTTGAGCATCTGCCGCCGGAAATCGACAGCCAGCTGGTGCATAAACTCTATTACGGCCACTTTATGTGCCATGTTTTCCACCAGGATTACATTGTGAAAAAAGGCGTGGATGCCCATGCGCTGAAAGCGCAAATGCTGGAACTGTTACGCCAGCGTGGCGCGCAATATCCGGCCGAGCATAACGTCGGGCATCTGTATGAAGCCGCTGAACCGTTAAAACGTTTTTATAAAGAAAACGACCCGACAAACAGCATGAACCCCGGCATCGGTAAAACCAGCAAGCGTAAGTTCTGGCAGGAAGAATCGGCGACAGATAATGCATCGTCAACGGCGATGAAATAACCCGGCGACGGGCTGTATTGTGTGCTCCTTTCGTAATAGAGTAGCGAACAGCGCCAGAGAAACGTTTCTATGGCCGCCTGCTTTGAAGGAGCACACCCGTTATGTCAGCTGTCGATATCTTATCCGGTCCTGCGGTGGTAGTGCGCGACGCCTGCCCTGACGACGTTCACGCCATCGCTTCGCTTTACGCCTGGCATGTTCTGCACGGCCGCGCCTCCTTTGAAGAAGTCCCGCCGACTATTGATGAAATGCGCACCCGCATGAATCGCATCGCGAAAGAGGGTTTGCCGTGGATGGTGGCGCTCTATCACGGCATCGTGGTCGGTTATTGCTATGCCGGTTATTACCGTCCGCGCGAGGCGTATCGTTACACGCTCGAAGAGTCCATTTATGTGGATGCCAGCATGACCGGGCGTGGTATTGGCAGCACGTTGATGAGCGCATTGATCGCACGTTGCGAAGAAGGCCCGTGGCGGCAACTGATTGCGGTGATTGGCGATGGCAACAACAATTCCGGTTCGCTGCGGCTGCATAAAAAGCACGGGTTTGAGATTGCCGGGCAGTTGCGAAGCGTCGGTTACAAGAAAGGCGACTGGCGGGATACGCTGATCATGCAGCGTCCACTCAACGACGGTGACTGGACGCTGCCGGAGTAATTAATCGTTTTGCGCGGTCTGCTCACCCGCAGACGGGTTTTGCGCCATCTGCGCCGCTTTCTGGCGCTTATAGCTTAATGCAGAAGCCGGAACCGGCTGCACTTTGCCGGTTTCAATCCAGGTGCGCAAACGACTGGCATCGGCAAAGTGGGTAAATTTGCCAAACGCATCCATCACCACCAGCGCTACCGGTTTGTTGTTAATCACGGTGCGCATCACCAGGCAGTGTCCTGCCGCATTGGTAAAGCCGGTTTTCGTCAACTGAATGTTCCAGTTATCGCGGTACACCAGGTGGTTAGTATTGCGAAACGGCAGCGTATAAGCCGGGTTGGCGAAGGTGGCCATCTCTTCACGCGTGGTGCTGAGCTGACCAATCAGCGGATACTGTTTGGTGGCAATTAACAGCTTGCTCAGGTCGCGGGCGGTCGAGACGTTGTGAATTGACAGGCCGGTCGGCTCAACATAATGGGTATTAGTCATGCCCAGCGCTTTCGCTTTGGCGTTCATCGCCGCGATAAAGGCGTTATAACCGCCCGGATAGTGGTGCGCGAGACTCGCCGCCGCGCGGTTTTCCGAAGACATCAGCGCCAGCAGCAGCATATCTTTACGGCTGATTTCGCTATTGAGGCGCACGCGAGAGTAAATCCCTTTCATCTCCGGCGTCTGGCTGATATCCACTTTGAGTTTCTCATCCAGCGGCAGGTGCGCATCCAGCACCACCATCGCTGTCATCAGCTTGGTAATGGAAGCAATAGGACGCACCAGATCAGGGTGGCTGGAGTAGATAACCTGATTGGTTTGCAGATCGACAATCATCGCGCTACCTGAAGCGATTTCAGGTTGTGCGGCGATGGTCGCCGCTGTGGTTTTCGCGACGGCAAACGGCGCCACGGGCGCAGCCAGTATTAACGCCAGGCTTAATAAGGAAACTCGAAATTTCTGCATGGTGAGACTTCTGAAAATTATTCACGCACGTTATTACGCACACCGCTTCTGTCAGCCGGAGCAATAACAGAGCTGGCTTTGGCATAATAGCCGCCACGCAGGGTTGCCGCCAGAGGATAATCGTTGCGAGAGATTGCGTTGCCGACATTTACGCCAGCAACGCAACAGGTTTAGAACAAGCGGTAACCGTAACCCCACAGGATCACCGTCAGCGCCAGCAGCACTTCGAGTACCAGCACCCCGATCGCCAGCGTCGAGCTTGAGAAACTTAAGCCCTCTTCTTTATTGATATTCAGGAAGGTTGGGATACCGACATACAGCAAGTAACCGGTGTAAAACAGCGCCACGGTCCCCACCAGCGCGCAAAGCCACACCAGCGGATAGAGCGCCACAATCCCACTGAGAAACAGCGGTGTTGCCACATAACCGGCGAACACCATGCAGCGCCCTAATGAGGGCCGCTGCGGCAAGCTACGCGCCATCCACCAGATCACGCGCCCCATCACCGCCACGCCTGCCAGCATCAACGCATAGAACAGCACCGCCAGATAGAAACCGGTAAACAATGACAGCGTCACCACACTGTTTTCGCCAAAATTCCAGCCGATTTGCGTCGTCCCAATAAACGCGCAGACAACCGGAATGGCCGCCATGATTAACACATGGTGAGTGTAATGATGCGAGATTGTCTCGTTTTCGCCCTTAATAACCTGCATTTCACGATCGGGATGGGAAAAGAGTCCCCAGACATGGTTCATAACGCCCCCTCGCTGAAAGCCCGAACATCGACACTGTCAGTATAATTCACTATTACGATTATTTTTTGTACAACAACAAAAATGGCGCGACAACGAAACGGCGTCATTCCGGCGAAGGCGCGATATCGGGTGTATGCTTAAAAGCGTTTTACCGGGAGGACATAAAAACAATGGATATCAATCATCTGATTAGCCAGTACGGCTACGCCGCGCTGGTGATTGGTAGTGTGGCTGAAGGAGAGACAATTACCCTGCTGGGCGGTGTCGCCGCGCATCAGGGGCTATTACGGTTCTGGCTGGTGGTGATATCCGTGGCGCTGGGCGGCATGATCGGCGATCAGTTGCTCTATCTGCTCGGCAGACGCTACGGCACGAAAATCCTGCGCCGCTTCTCCCGTCACCGGGAAAAAATCCACCAGGCGCAGTCGCTCATCCGCCGCCATCCCTACCTGTTTGTTATTGGTTCACGTTTTATGTACGGCTTTCGTATTATTGGCCCACTGTTGATTGGCACCAGCCGTTTACGACCGAAAATCTTTCTGCCGCTCAACATCGTGGGTGCCATCGTCTGGGCACTGCTGTTTACCACGCTCGGTTACGTAGGCGGGGAAGTGATTGGCCCGTGGCTGCACCAGTTCGACCAGCATGTTAAACGCTGGATCTGGCTGATTCTCGCCATCGTGCTGGTGGTGGCGCTGCGCTGGTGGTTTCATCATCGGCGGAAAAAACGCCAGCGCAACGCGGCGAACGACTAAGCCGTTTTCGGTTTGAACTGCGGGTTAGCCAGCATAAAACCGCCATCAATAATCAACGATTGTCCGGTGGTGTAGCTGGCATGTTCTGAACAGAGCCAGGCAACCATGCTGGCGATCTCTTTGGTGGTGCCCGGTCTTGTCAGCGGAACAATGGGCAACGAACCCGGTTTTGCATCTTCATCGCGCATGTTGTTCATCGGCGTGGCTATTGCCCCCGGCGCGACGGCGTTGACCAGGATGTTGTGATCCACCAGTTCCAGCGCCATCGATTTGGTTAACCCGCCGAGCGCGTGTTTGGCGGCGGTATAGGCGCTGGCGTCCGGTAACGGCGTATGCTCATGCACCGAGGTGATATTAATAATGCGCCCGCCCTGCCCCTGCTGCACCATGTGCCTGGCGGCGATTTGCGAGCAGAGAAACGCGCCGTCGACATCGACGGTAAAAATGCTGCGCCAGTCCTCAAATTTCATATCAAGAAACGGGGCTTTGCTCATCGCCCCGGCGTTATTCACCAGCACATCAATGCGCCCGAAGCGGGAAATCAACGTCTCAATCGCCTGCGCCCCTTCCGGCAACTGGCTGAGATCGAGGTGGATGGTTTCCGCCCGCCGTCCAAGCGCCTCAACATGCAAAGCAGCCTCTTCCGCGCCCTTTTCGTCCGAATGCCAGGTAATGCCGATATCAAACCCCTGTTCCGCCAGCATCAGCGCACACTGTCGGCCAATCCCGGAATCGGCGGCGGTCACAATCGCAACTTTGGTTACAGGCATAGGTCGTCCTCTGGTTAACAAATAGACAGGTAAGTATAGGAAAAAGGCACAACTGCGTGAGATTGCCTACGCTTTTAACTACCTGCATATAAAAAGGACGAAGAAAATGATGAAGATACTGCTTTGGGCAATCCTGATTATCTTTCTGATTGGTCTGCTGGTGGTCACCGGCGTATTTAAGATGATCTTCTAACTGTGTCGCCGGGTAGCGCCCGCTACCCGGCATTGCTTGTTAATTCCCCTTCGCGCTGTAATTCACCGGCACCCAGCGATAACCGTTCTCCGCTTTCATCACTTTACCGATACCCGGGAAAGCAATATGCGCTGCGGCCACCCAGTCGCCTTCACGCGCGACCTGCGCCAGCACCTTTTCACGGGTTGTTACCGCTTGCTGCTGATTAACATCGAAATGGATCGCCACTTCCGGCTGGGGCAGTTGCACCGGGTGCGCGTGAATAATATCGCCCCACAGCATCAGCGTCTTACCGCCGTGAGTGACGCGGTAAATGACGCTGCCTGGCGTGTGTCCCGGGGCCGGGATCGCTTCAATGCCGGGGATAATTTGCGTTGGCGCACGGAAGGGGCTGAGCTTACCGGCATCGATAACCGGGCGCAGCGAGCGTTCGGACTCCGCAAAAGTATGGCGCTGCCCCTCTTCTACCTCTTTTTCATGCGCCGGATTGAGCCAGAAATCGACATCACGCTGATCGACCCGCACGGTGGCATTCGCAAATACCGGTTTGCCGTCGCGCTGCACGCCGCCGGAGTGATCGGCATGGATATGCGTCAACAGCACCGTATCGATGGTCGCCGGATCAATGCCCGCCGCCCGCAGGTTTTCCGGCAGATGACCGCCCGCGTCACCAAACAACTGCCCGGCACCGGCATCCACCAGAATGAGCTGCTTGCCGGTGTTAATCACAAAGGCGTTGATCGAGGTTTCGGCATTGACGGGTAAACTGGCCTGCGCCATCCGTTCCTGCAACTGCTCCGGGGTGATATGGGTCAACAGTTTGTCGAACGGCACCGCTACCGTGCCATCGGAAACGGCGGTGATTTGCCAGTCGCCCATCGCCATGCGGTAAAAACCCGGCGCTTGCGGCTGGTGTGTTGAGAGCGGTGCGGCGGCAATAGCGCCAAAACTCAACCCCGCCGTCGCCAGCGCCAACAGAAGTGGATAATGTTTCATACTCTTCTCCAGTCGTTTTCATTGCGCCAGTATCCGGCAACGGCTACTATCACTCCAATTGATTGGAGTAATAATGACTATCAAAGAGAATGATTTCCGCAAAATCGATCTTAATTTATTGATCGCCTTTGCGGTGCTGTTTCGCGAACAGAGCGTTTCCGCCGCAGCGGATAAGCTGCATCTGGGTCAGCCGGCGGTAAGCGGTGTGCTGTCGCGTCTGCGTACCTTGTTTGACGATCCGTTGTTTATTCGTAGCGGCCATAAAATGCAGCCCACCGCCCGCGCCGTGGAGCTGCACACAGAACTGCTACCGCTGCTGGAGCAGTTGCAAAGCGCGCTGTTTCAGCAAACGGCATTTGATCCGCAAACGGCAACCGTTACGCTGACGCTCGGGATGGCGGACTGGGTGGAAATGTGGCTGATGCCGAAGCTGATCCCGGCGTTGCAACAGGCCGCGCCTGGCATGCGCCTGAATGTGGTGGCCAGCGATCCCTTCAGCGACGCAGGTCGGCTGGAAGGCGGCGAGATGGATATGGCGATAAGCGTCGCCGAGGCCGGACCGCGCTGGCTGGAGCGCGAGGTGCTGACCACCATGCCGTTTATCACGCTCTGGCATCCGCAACAGCTGGCGTTGAGCGCACCGCTGGATATCGACACTTTTGCCGCGCAGCCGCACTTAATGGTCAGCTACCGTGAAGCCACCAGCAGCCACTTCGACACGCTGCTGGCAAAAACCGGCCATCAGCGCCGCATCTACTACACCACGCCGCATTTCGCCGCCCTGCCGGGGTTACTGGAGACCATGCCCGCACTGGCAACCGTACCGGCAGGCCTGGCGCAGGAGTGGCAGCGCACGCGCGGGTTTGCGAGCAGCCCGCTGCCGCTGGATGTGCAGCCAATTGAGCTGGCAATGCTGTGGCATCAGCGCCACAGCAGCGATCCGGCGGTAATGTGGTTGAAAGCGTTTATCGCTAAACGCTTTAACTGACGCCTCTGCCCGCTCAACACGGGCAGAGCGGGTGTTATTTCAGACTCTCGCCATTGCTGGCGATGACATCGCGATACCAGTAAAAACTTTTCTTACGGCTGCGTGCCAGGGTGCCGTTGCCATTATCATCGCGATCGACATAAATGAAGCCGTAACGCTTAGAGATCTCCGCTTTGGAGGCGCTGACCAGATCAATCGGCCCCCAACTGGTGTAGCCCATCACCTCCACGCCATCGTCAATCGCTTCGCGCACCTGCACCAGGTGATCGTTAAGATAAGCAATGCGGTAATCGTCGTTAATGCTGCCGTCCGCTTCCACTTTGTCTTTCGCGCCCAGCCCGTTTTCAACGATGAACAGCGGCTTCTGCCAGCGATCCCACAACATATTAAGCAGTGTGCGCAGGCCAATCGGGTCAATCTGCCAGCCCCACTCAGAGCTTGCCAGATGCGGGTTCTGCACCATGCTGAGAATATTGCCGCGCGCTTTCTGGTTCAACTCTTCATCAGTGGTGACACAACCGGTCATGTAGTAGCTAAAAGAGATAAAATCGATAGTCGATTTCAGCGCGTCACGGTCAGCATCGGTGATATCGATGCGAATGCCGTTGTCGCGGAAATAGCGCAGCATATAGCCCGGATAGGCGCCACGGCACTGCACATCGCCAAAAAATTCCCAGCTACGATTCTGCTGGAGCGCTTCCAGCACATCTTCCGGTTTACAGCTCAGCGGATACATCAAACCGCCCAGCAACATGTTGCCGATTTTGCCGTCAGAGACAATCTCGTGGCAGGCTTTTACCGCCAGCGCACTCGCCACCAGTTGGTGATGAATGGCCTGGTACACCTCCGCTTTGCTGCTGGTTTCCGGCAGACCTACGCCGGTCATCGGCGCGTGCAGCGACATGTTGATCTCATTAAAGGTCAGCCACAGTTTCACTTTGCTGGCATAGCGGGTGAACACCGCGCGCGCATAACGTTCGAAAAACGCGATGGTTTTGCGGTTGCCCCAGCCGCCGTACTGCTTTACCAGCCCCCATGGCATCTCATAGTGGGAGAGCGTGACCAGCGGCGTGATGCCATGTTTTGCCAGCTCATCAAACAGCTTATCGTAAAATGCCAGCCCCGCTTCGTTCGGCGCGGGCTCATCCCCGTTGGGGAAGATGCGCGTCCAGGCTATCGACACTCGCAGGCAGCGAAACCCCATCTCGGCAAACAGGGCGATGTCTTCCGGGTAGCGGTGATAGAAATCGATCGCCACATCTTTCAGGGCGCTGTCACCCGGCACACGTTCGACAACATCGCCAAACACGCCTTTTGGCTGTACATCAGAGGTCGAAAGACCTTTCCCACCTTCAAGATACGCGCCCTCCACCTGATTGGCCGCGAGTGCGCCCCCCCATAAGAACGCTTTAGGAAATGCTTTCATCTCTTTCTCCTTTGATTAACCCGCAACCGCAAGCAGCGGCATACCGGCCTGAACTGAACGGGAGGCCACGGTGTGAACGCCACCGAAGCTGTCGCTGTTACTGATGATAATGGGCGTGGCGAGATCGAATCCGGCGGCGATAATCGCCTCGCGATCGAACTCCAGCAGCAGATCGCCGGCTTTCACTTTGTCACCCACCTGCACATGGGCGGTGAAGGGCTTCCCGTCGAGTTTCACCGTGTCGATACCGACGTGGATAAGCACTTCAATGCCGTTATCGCCGAGCAGGCCTATAGCGTGTTTGGTTTCAAACAACGAAACTACTTCACCGGCAAACGGCGCCACCACCCGACCATCAGCCGGAATAATCGCCACCCCTTCCCCCAGCAAACCGCTGGCGAAAGTGGTGTCCGGCACCTGGTCGAGCGCCAGCACGCTACCGTTCATCGGCGCGAGGACCGCGCTGGCCGTTGCCGGGACAACGTCAACCGGCTCTGCGGCAACGGTCGTTTTCGGCAGACCGGCAACAAACGTCAATACGCAGGAGAGCACCAACGCCACCACACACCCGACAATGCCACCCCACAGCGTGGCGTCAACGCCGCCCGGCGGGATCATCTGCGCCAGCGTAAAGACATTGGCAAAACCGAAGGAGTAAACATGGCTGTTGCTGAAGCCAACAATCGCGCCGCCCATCGCCCCGGCGGCACAACCGAAAATAAACGGACGACGCAGCGGCAGCGTTAAACCGTAGACCGCCGGTTCGGTAATACCAAAAATACCGGCGGCAATGGCGGAACCTGCCAGCATTTTCTGTCGGCCATCGCGGGTACGCAGGAAGATCCCCAGCGTTGCCCCCACCTGGCCTAATACCGCAGGCAGCAGGATCGGCAGCATGGTGTCCTGGCCGAACACCGCCAGGTTGTTGATCATCAACGGCACCAGCCCCCAGTGCAGACCGAAAATCACACAAACCTGCCACAGCGCGCCGAGCGCCGCGCCCGCCAGCCACGGTGCCAGCGTGTAAACCGCCTGGTAGCCATGCGCCAGCATCTGGCTAAGCCAGGTGGCGATCGGGCCAATCACCAGAAATGTCAGCGGCACGGTAATGGCAATGCAAAACAGCGGTGTGAAGAAGTTCTTAATCGACGCGTGCAGAAAGCGGTTGCCCTGCTTTTCCAGCCAGCAGCTAACCCACGCAGCCAGAATAATGGGGATCACCGACCCGCTGTAATTGATGAAGGTGACCGGCATACCCAGGAAGGTTTCGCTCACCGCTCCGCTCGCCTGGCCGGCTTCAAAGGCACTTATCATTAATGGGTGCGTTAACGCGCCGCCAATCGCCATCGTAATAAACGGGTTGCCGCCAAATTTTTTCCCGGCGGTGTAACCGAGAATCAGCGGGAAGAAGAAAAAGAGCGCGTCACTGGCGGCGAACCAGATTTTGTACGTGCCGCTGGTGGTCGTGAGCCAGCCACACACGACCGCCAGCGCCAGTAAACCTTTAAGGATACCGGACGCCGCAAGAATGCCGATAAAAGGGGTGAAAATGCCGGAAATGATATCAATCATGCGGCCAAACAGACTGCCTTTATCATCGCCTGCCGCCACGGGCGTATCGTCTGTTAAGCCCGCTTCGTTACGCACTGCTTGCCAGACATCATGAACGTGGTTACCAATCACCACCTGAAACTGGCCGCCGCTTTCCACCACCATAATCACGCCGGGGTTGGCTTTTAAGCCTTCGGCATCGGCTTTTTTCATCTCTTTAAGTTTAAAGCGCAACCGCGTGGCGCAGTGCACCAGGCTTGTGATGTTCTCTTTGCCGCCGACGTGGCTGAGGATCTCTTTTGCCAGCGCTTGATATTCCATGCTGCGTTCCTTACTTCATGCCCGGAGGCGTTGACTAAGTAAAAAAAAAACCTGAGACCGGCACCTCGCGGTGTCGGACTCAGGTTTTGCCTGCATTATGCTTGCAGTAACAATCCGTAAAGCGCGTTAGCGCCGTTCTTTGCGTACCCGCTCAATATGAATAGCGAGGAACATAATCTCTTCTGTGGTCAGCGAGCGCTGATAATTGCTTACCAGGTGACGCGCCACTTTTTCCGCACACTGCCAGGCCAGCCGGTAGTTCTCTTTCACCGCCTGGTGGAGCGACACATCGTCGTCTTCCACCACCGTGCGGCTCAGCATGCGCTGGGAGAAGAACTTCAGGTGCGTGACAAAACGGTGATAGCTCAGTGACTCTTCATCGTATTCCAGCTTCAACTGGTACTTCACGATATGCAAAATTTCCTGCATCACCTTAGTGATATGCATCACTTCAGGCATTTCACTGTTCAGTTGCGCCGTCACCAGATGCAGGGCAATAAACCCCGCCTCATCTTCCGGCAGCTCCACGCCAAGGCGTTTCGCGAGGATCGCCCGCGCCTGCTGACCCAGTTCAAACTCTTTCGGGTAGAGGCGTTTTATCTCCCACAACAGCACATTGCGCACCACCGCGCCCTTTTTCTGCCGCTCAATGGCAAAAAAACAGTGGTCGGTCAGCGTGATGTAGAGGCTCTCCTGCAACTTCCCGAGCCGCCCTTTGGCAAGTTCAATAATGCGATCGCAGGCGGTCATCACCTCCAGCGGGATCTGACTAAGAAGCTCGCCAAGACGCCGCACCAGTTCATCGCTTTGCAGGGCGAACACTTTTTCGATGCAGCCCTCATCAAGCTGGTCGCCGGGGCGTTTCTGGAAGGCAATTCCCCTGCCCATCACCACTTGTTCGCGCTGCTGCTCGTCCAGCACCACCACGACGTTATTGTTTAATATTTTGGCGATATTCATTCCGACCCCGGAAACAAAAAAACCTGACCTCCGGCAGTTGCCAGATGATCAGGTTTCGCCTGCTTGCGCAGTAACAATCCACGCCCGCACTTTAAACCAGCTTTGTCAGAGCGAACAACGAGGCAGCCAGTGAAATGTGATCGCCATCATACGATATATTCAGTTAATGAATGTTGTAATTGCCGCGTGTTAGACGCCAACGCGGCGACGCTGGCGGGCGATCGCTTGCGCGATATCGTCGGAATTTTTATAGGCGCGGATCTCGGTAAACAGTTCGCTGGCCTCAAGGTATTCTTTACGTAAATAACCGAGCCACTGTTTGATGCGCGCAACATGATACAAACCGGTATCGCCCTGCTTTTCCAGCCGCGAATATTTCGCCAGCAATTCGACAACCTCCGGCCACGGCATACGCGGTTCGTTGTACTTCACCACCCGGCTAAGATTCGGTACATTCAGCGCACCGCGACCAATCATCACCGCATCGCAGCCGGTGGCCACCATACAATCCTGCGCACTTTGCCAGTCCCAGATCTCGCCATTGGCAATCACCGGAATCGTTAACCGCTTGCGGATCTCACCGATGGCGTGCCAGTTAATGCACTCCGCTTTGTAGCCCTCTTCTTTGGTGCGCCCGTGGACTGCCAGTTCGCTGGCACCGGCCTGCTGTACCGCATCGGCAATTTCAAACGCCCGAGCGGGGCTGTCCCAGCCAAGACGCACTTTTACCGTCACCGGCAGATGTGACGGCACCGCTTCACGCATCGCTTTTGCGCCACGGTAGATAAGCTCAGGATCTTTGAGCAACGTCGCGCCGCCGCCGCTGCCGTTGACCAGCTTCGACGGGCAACCGCAGTTGAGATCAACGCCCCAGGAGCCCAGCTCAACCGCGCGCGCGGCATTTTCCGCCAGCCACTGCGGATATTGACCTAAGAGTTGAATACGCACCAGCGTACCGGAAGGTGTGCGGCTTTGACGATGCAGTTCCGGGCAGATTTTATAGAAGGATTTTACCGGCAGGCGTTGATCCACCACGCGCAAGAATTCGGTGATGCACAAATCATAATCGTTAACCTCGGTCAGCAGCTCGCGCACCAGCGAATCGAGCACGCCTTCCATCGGCGCCAGTAATACACGCATATCTCGCCCCATAAAAAAGAGGCGCCATAGTAGCGTCTCTGTTCAGGCGTGGAAAGTGCCTTTCTTCACTACACTTTGGGCTACATCATGCGGTAAATCTTGTGGGAATGCATAACGTTCCTGAATGGAATGTTTGGTATGCTCACAATTCATGATGTGATCAGTAGCACGTTTTTCGCTTTAATTGTATGATGAATGCGTTTCGACAAGGGCTTTCACCATGAGTAACTCACTGAATATTATCTGGCAGTATCTTCGTGCGTTTGTGCTTATTTACGCTTGTCTCTACGCAGGCATTTTTGTTTCATCCCTGCTGCCGATTGCCATTCCTGGCAGCATTATCGGCATGCTGATTATGTTCGTGCTGCTGGCGCTGCAAATTCTGCCCGCCAAATGGGTAAACCCCGGTTGCTTTATTTTGATCCGTTACATGGCGCTGCTGTTCGTGCCTATTGGCGTAGGCGTGATGCAATATTACGACCTGCTGCGCGCGCAGTTCGGCCCGATTGTTGTTTCTTGTGCGGTGAGCACACTTATCGTCTTTTTAGTGGTGAGCTGGAGCACCCATCTGGTGCACGGCGAGCGTAAAGTGGCAGGACAAAAAGGTCAGAAAGAATGATGACGTATATCTGGTGGTCGTTACCGCTGACGCTGGCGGTGTTTTTCGCCGCGCGTAAACTCGCCGCGCGTTTCAAGCTGCCGCTGCTCAACCCACTGCTGGTGGCGATGGTGGTGATCATCCCGATCCTGCTGGTCACGGGCACTCCCTATGACCACTATTTCCAGGGCAGTAAAATCCTTAACGATCTGCTGCAACCCGCCGTCGTGGCGCTGGCGTTTCCGCTCTATGAGCAGTTACACCAGATTCGCGCCCGCTGGAAATCGATTATTACTATCTGCTTTATCGGCAGCATGGTGGCGATGTTTTCCGGTACCGCCGTGGCGCTGCTGATGGGCGCGACACCGGAAATTGCAGCGTCGATATTACCCAAATCCGTCACCACGCCGATTGCGATGGCGGTTGGCGGCAGCATTGGCGGTATCCCGGCCATCAGCGCTGTCTGCGTGATCTTTGTTGGCGTATTGGGTGCGGTGTTTGGCCATACCTTGCTGAACCTGATGCGTATCACCACAAAATCAGCACGCGGGCTGGCGATGGGAACCGCCTCGCATGCGCTGGGAACCGCGCGCTGCGCCGAGCTGGATTATCAGGAAGGGGCGTTCAGTTCGCTGGCGCTGGTGATTTGCGGGATTATCACCTCGCTGGTCGCCCCGTTTTTGTTCCCGGTTATCCTCGCGTTGCTGGGCTAAAATTTGCGATACATCGCGCATTTTTGATTTGAGTTTCATAAGTTGCACATACAGTGTGAAGTGAATCACACATAGAGGCTATACAGCCCCGTAAACTACGATTCCAATACACTGCTATGAGGCACAGCTATGCATTCACGTTTTCACCCTGCTTTTTCCGGGCTTGCGGAGAATTTACAGACCGCACTGGCTCCTCTGCTGGCGGATGAGCACTTCCCCGCCATGCTGAGCGCAGAGCAGGTGGCAACATTGCAAAGCGCAACGGGGCTGGACGAAGATGCGCTGGCGTTTGCGTTGCTGCCGCTCGCCGCCGCCTGCGCCCGCACCGACCTTTCCCACTTCAACGTGGGCGCGATTGCGCGTGGCGTCAGCGGAACATGGTACTTCGGTGCCAATATGGAGTTTGCTGGCGCGACAATGCAGCAAACCGTGCATGCCGAGCAGAGCGCGATCAGCCACGCCTGGCTGCGCGGTGAAAAAGCGCTCTCTTCCATCACCGTCAACTACACGCCGTGCGGCCACTGCCGCCAGTTTATGAATGAACTCAACAGCGGCCTGAATCTGCGCATTAACCTGCCGGGTCGCGCGCCGCATACGCTGGGTGATTACCTGCCGGACGCGTTTGGTCCAAAAGATCTCGACATCAAAACGCTGTTAATGGATCAACAGAACCACGGTTTTGCATCGAGCGGGGATGACGTAGCGCAGGCGGCCATTCACGCGGCAAATAAAAGCCACTCGCCCTACACCACTTCGCCGTCAGGCGTGGCAATTCTTTGCCGCGACGGACGTATCTTCAGCGGGAGCTACGCGGAAAACGCCGCGTTCAACCCAACGCTACCACCATTGCAAGGCGCGCTGAATCTGCTTAGCCTTAGCGGTTTTGATTACGCGGATATTCAACGCGCGGTGCTGGCGGAACGCGCCGATGCGCCGCTCACCCAATGGGATGCCACTGCCGCAACATTGCGCGCGCTGGGATGTGAGCATGTCGAACGCGTTTTGCTGAGTAAATAATTGCTGCTGCGGGTTCGCGCCCGCAGTGATGAAAAACCCCGCAATTGAACTGCCGTTTCTTGCGCTTGCCGTACGGGTAAAGTAGCCTGAGGGACATTCTAATCCTGTTCGAGTCTGCTGCATGTTAAAGCGTTTTACTTACAGCTTGTTAGTCCTTATCGGCTTACTGCTGTTGACTGCGCTTGGCTTAGACCGCTGGATGAGCTGGAAAACCGCCCCCTATATTTACGACGACTTGCAGGATCTCCCCTGGCGCCAGGTTGGGGTGGTTCTCGGCACTGCGAAGTACTACCGCACCGGCGTTATCAATCAATATTACCGCTACCGAATTCAGGGTGCGCTTAATGCGTATAACAGCGGCAAGGTTAACTACCTGTTGCTGAGCGGCGATAACGCGCTGCAAAGTTACAACGAACCGATGACCATGCGTAAGGATTTGATTGCCGCCGGTGTCGATCCTGCCGATATCGTGCTGGATTACGCCGGTTTCCGGACGCTGGATTCGATTGTGCGCACCCGCAAAGTCTTCGATACCAACGATTTCATCATCATTACCCAACGTTTCCACTGCGAACGCGCGTTATTTATCGCCCAGCATATGGGTATTCAGGCGCAGTGTTACGCCGTGCCTTCGCCGAAAGATATGTGGAGCGTACGCGTACGCGAGTTTGGCGCACGGCTGGGTACTATCGCCGATCTCTATATATTCAAGCGTGAGCCGCGCTTCCTCGGCCCGCTGGTGCCCATTCCGTCAATGCAGGAAGTGCCGGACGACGCGCAAGGCTACCCGGCCGTCACCGCCGAGCAGCTTATCGATATGCAAAAGAAAGGAAAAAACGGAAGCGTTAATTAATTGCCGCGTTGCGACTGCTGGTTTTCACTGGACGAACAAGCGTAAAGCCGCGCTCAACGAAATGACGGTGATCGATAACCGCACGGCTGGCTTTATCGAGCGTCCAGTGACCATTTAGCGCATTGAAGGACAGGGCCTTCTCCCCTTCCGGCGTATTCACCAGGTATTCCCCGCTTTTTAAGTACCCTGCGCTGCAGACAATTCGCGCTGGCGGGCTGTTCTTCATTCTGAACTCTATTTTGCGAAAACCGGTGGGCACCGGGCAAAAGTAAAAAAAAGGCAATGCGGTGATTTTTATATCGCCAAGTGAGGCAATCACGTCGCCATCGCGCAACAGTTCGACATTTTTCAAAGAGAAGTTAACAGGTGAGTTTTTTTCATGCGGTAAATTATCAACAGTAAAATAGACAAAATTCATAAGCGCCCCTGAGCTGCGGATACAACATCATTCACAGATTCATTCTTTCAAGCGTAAGTAGCTATGGGCAGACAGGCATTCAGAATTGACTTAAATATCGGGCACATGGGATGTACCCGAAGTGCAAAGCGAAGCGTCAGGCCACTTTGCTCTCATGCTGTTGCAGGCTTCGCTCAAGGTCGTAGATCAGGCTTCTCACCATATCCGGGGTTAAATTAAAAAAGGGCGAATCAAAGGTCGTTGTTCCCGCGCCGCAGGGTCCCGTGCTGCAACCAAACTTCACTACCACGCCGTTCACATCCTCTACCACTCCCACCTGCCAGCCAATCACGGGAAGTGCAGGAAACGCGCACTCGCTGTTCATCCCTAATCTCCTTATTAATGTTGCGTCTTTATTGAGCGTAGCACCGAAGCAAAAAATTTAACAACTCGCCGCGCGTGAAGTTTTTTGGAGGAAGGCAGTGGGTTTACTCCATGGCAGCAGGGGGCAAACAGGCAAAAAAAAGCCCGCTTTTTGAGCGGGCCGGGTACAGACGATGGGATTATTTTTTGCGTGCGTATTTTAGCGAGTCCAGCGCCACGGCGAAGATAATGATGCCGCCCTTGATGATGTACTGCCAGTACGGGTTAATACCGATATAGGTCAGGCCGTAGTTGATGACGGTGAAGATAATCACACCGGTCACCACGCCAAGCACGGTACCCACACCACCGCTGAAGGAGACCCCGCCAACCACGCAGGCGGCGATGGCGTCCAGTTCATACATAAAACCAAGGTTGTTGGTGGCAGAACCGATACGACCCGCTTCCAGCATCCCGCCGAAGGCATAGAACACCCCGGACAGCGCGTAAATCATCAGCAGGTTCAGCGCCACGTTAACGCCGGAGACTTTCGCCGCTTCCGGGTTACCGCCGATGGCGAAAATGTTTTTGCCAAAGCGGGTTTTATTCCACAGCACCCAGACGAACGCCACGGCGATCAACGCGTAGAAGGTGATATATGACAAGCGGAAGCTGCCCAGCGCAATAAAGCCCTGCGTAAAGGTCGAGAAGCCGCTGTCAAAGCCGGAAATCGGCGACGCGCCAACAAAGTCGTAGTACAGGGAATTGATACCGTAAACGATGATCATCGTACCCAGCGTGGTGATAAACGGCGTCACGTTCAGGTAGGCAATCACGATACCGTTTACCAGGCCAATCACCGCGCCGATCGCGCAAACAATCAGGATCACCACCGGGATCGGCATCGTCGCCATATCCGGGAAGACCTTGTTGACGTTTTCCATCGATTGCAGCAGCGTTGCGGCAACCACCGCCGCGAGGCCAACCTGACGCCCGGCGGAAAGGTCGGTACCCTGGGTAACAATCAGCCCCGCAACACCCAGCGCGATAATAATACGCACCGAGGATTGGGTCAGAATGTTACTTAAGTTCAGCAGACTTAAGAATGTGGGATCCTGAAAAATGATAATGGCCAGTAACACTAAAAGAACAACGTAAATACCGCCGTCTTTCAGATAAGTGAGAAAAGTTTTCTTATTTAACGCACTCATGAGGAGCCCCTGATCTTAAAGGTGCAAAGACGCAAGACGGAGAATTTCGTTTTGCGTTGTCGTTTTAGTATCAACAATTCCGGAAACAAGGCCATTGCTCATTACCAGAATACGGTCAGTGATGCCTAACAACTCAGGCATTTCAGAGGAAATAATAATGATCCCCTTATTCTTTTTCGCCAGTTCGGCAATCAGTTGGTAAATTTCAAATTTCGCACCAACGTCAATACCACGGGTCGGCTCATCGAGCATTAAAATTTCCGGCTGAGTTAATAACCAACGGCCGATAATAACTTTTTGCTGGTTACCACCGGAAAGCGATCCAATTTGTGTACGGTGCCCAGGCGTTTTAACACGCATTGAGTCAATAACCCACTGGGTATCGCTCTTCATGCGGCTATTATCCAGTAGACCAACCTTATTTTTATAATTCTGAATATTGGAGATAAGGGAGTTAAAACCGATATCAAGATAAGCATAAATACCGGTAGAACGGCGCTCTTCAGTCACCAGCGCAAAACCATTATTAATGGCTTCATTGGCGTTGTGGTTATTAATCACTTTGCCATGCAATTTAATGGTGCCAGAAGATTTTTCGCGAATACCAAATAACGTTTCAACGATATCAGTGCGTTTCGCCCCGACCAGGCCTGCGATACCGAGAATTTCGCCTTTGCGCAAATCAAAGGAGATATCGCGAATAGAGGGCTGGCGCAACGAGGTGAGATTACGCACTTCCAGAATGGTTTCACCCGGCACGTTGTGCTTGTCCGGGAAGCGCTGGTTCAGGGAGCGGCCAACCATCATAGCGATGATCTTATCCATATCCAGCCCTTCCAGCGGCTGGGTAGCGATCCATTGACCATCACGCAAGACCGTAATTTCATCGCACAGCTGGAATATCTCTTCCATTTTATGGGAGATATAAACAATACCGCAGCCACGCTCTTTCAGCTTACGAATAATTTTAAACAGATGATTGACTTCTTTTTCCGTCAGCGAAGAAGTCGGCTCATCCATAATGACAATTTTGGCGTCATAAGAGAACGCTTTGGCAATTTCAATCATCTGCATTTGCGATACAGATAATGTTCCCACGCGTGCTTTAGGGTCGATATCAATATCCAGCTCATCAAAAATGGCTTTGGTATCGTGGAACATTTTATCCTGATCGACAAACATGCCTTTGGTGGGATAACGCCCCAACCACATATTGTCCATCACGGAACGTTGCAACACCAGGTTGAGTTCCTGGTGAACCATCGAAATACCATTTTCCAGCGCTTCTTTCGCGGAATGGAAATCGATCTCTTTCCCCTGAAAAAGAATGCTACCGGAATCTTTTTGATAGATCCCAAAAAGACATTTTAATAATGTTGATTTCCCCGCACCGTTCTCACCCATTAATGCATGGATAGAGTGCGGACGGACTTTCAAATTGACATTATCGAGTGCCTTTACGCCTGGAAAAGACTTGTTGATATTGCTCATTTCCAACAAGAATTCACCTGACGACTGAGTATTATTGCTGACCATAATTATACCTTGTTGGCCTGGCATATCGTGTTATAAGGGCGCAACAGTCGTTGCGCCCAATGAGAACATGCTTTCTTAATATTATTTACCGGCGATTTCAGCCAGGTTGTCTTTATCTACACCAACGTAAGGAATACGAACAATTTTATTGTCGATTTTCCAGTTGGTGCCATCTGCCGCGCCTTTGCCTTCGGCAAGGTTTTTCGCCAGATCAAAGCTTGCTTTCGCCTGGTTGTTCGCATCGTTCAACACAGTACCGGCCATAGCACCGGATTTCACCAGCGCCAGCGCTTCTGGCAGCGCATCAACGCCAAATACCGGAATAGCAGATTTATTGTGTGCTTTCAGTGCTTCAACCGCGCCCATTGCCATCGCGTCGTTGTTAGCGATAACCACTTCAATTTTGTTAGCGTTCGGACCAGAGAGCCAGGCGTCCATTTTGTCTTTCGCCTGAGCGGTATCCCACATCGCGGTATCCAGAGCCAGCTGCTGGGTTTTAATGCCCTTATCATTCAGCTCTTTGATAACGTAAGTGGTACGTGCTTCCGCATCCGGGTGGCCCGGCTCGCCTTTCAGCAACACGTACTGAATCTGACCATCTTTATTCAGATCCCAAGCCGGGTTTGCCGCCCAGTGTTTAGCAATCAGATCGCCCTGAATCACGCCGGATTCTTTGGAATCGGTACCCACGTAATAGGCTTTATCGTAGCTATCCAGCGCTTTACGAGAAGGTTCTTTGTTGAAGAAAACAACCGGAACGTTTTGACCACGCGCTTTCTCAATCACCGTACCTGCCGCTGCCGGGTCAACCAGGTTGATCGCCAGTGCTTTTACGCCTTTCGCCAGCAGCACGTCGATCTGGTCGTTCTGTTTGGATTGGTCATTCTGCGAGTCGTTCATCAGCAGCTGAACATCTGGCGCTGCTTTGGCGTCTTTCTCAATAGCCTTACGGACAACGGACATAAAGTTGTCGTCATATTTATAGATGGTCACACCAATGCGGGTATCCGCTGCGTGTGCGGCTGCGCCAAAAAGCATGCTTGCCATAACAGCAGACAGAGTCAACACCTTCTTATTCATGGTATCTCCGGTTTTTTTATATGCAGGGTAGTTCTTGTGAATAATGCTCGGCGGGTCAGTTGTTACGAAGACGTTACTGCCGACCGAAGTTCACTCTAAAAATCCATTCGTCCGTGTCCGGGTAACGCTCCAGAAGTTCGCTTTCTTCGATGTTTCAAAGCGCTCACTTGTAGTGAAAGTGATTAATCACCGTTACATCGTGTTTCAGCTTCTAAAACGCTGACATCATAGTCAGCGCCTTGTTAAGATACTGTGAATTTACTCACAGATTGAAAACGGTTACATCATCGAAGTTTATAAGTTAGTGATCGGTGCCACAGTTTGCCGCGCGGTCACCGAATGGCGGCGTACCAGCGTCGGCATAAAACAGTGCGCAGCCTCTGGATCCAGCTTGTCCGCGGCTCCCTGCAACGCCAGCTCGGTTGCCAGTCGCGCCATTGAGGCGACCGGGTAACGCACCGTCGTCAGTTGCGGGTCGGTGTAACGCGCAATGGGAATATCATCGAAACCAATCAGTGATAAATGCTGTGGCACCGCAATGCCGTTGTCTTTCAGCGCCGTCAGCGCCCCCGCCGCCATGCTGTCGTTATAGGCAAAGACGGCGGTGAGTTGCAGGTTGCGCCCCAGCAATTCCACCATCGCCGCTTCACCGCCTTGCATGTCCGGCGAACCGGTGCCAACCCAGCTGTCCGGGGCGTTAATCCCCTGCTCTTCCAGCGCGCGGAACCACCCTTCACGGCGCATATCGTTGTCTTCAATCTGATGGCTGGACGCCAGATAACCGATGCGCTGATGGCCGTTATTAAGCAACATGCGCGTCGCCATCACCGCCCCGCTGACGTTATCAAGGCAGACGCAGCGGTGGGCATAGCCTGGCACCAGGCGGTTGATAAGCACCATGCCGGGGATCTGCTCCATAAAGCCTGTCAGCTCTTCATCGCTGAGGGCTTTTGAGTGAACAATCAGGGCGTTACAACGCTGGCGGATCAGGACTTCAATAGCGTGACGCTCTTTTTCCGCCTCGTGATAACTGTTGCCAATCAGCACATATTTTTGGTGCTGCTGCGCAACCGTATCCACCGCTTTCACCAGCGCACCGAAAAAGGCATCAGAGACATCCATCACCACCACACCAATGGTGTCGCTAACCTGCGTCGCCAGCGCCTGGGCGTTGGCATTCGGGCGATAACCCAGCTGGGCGACGGCTTTCATCACCGTTTCGCGCGTTTCCGGGCTGACCAGCGCGCTGTTATTGAGCACGCGGGACACCGTCGCGACAGAGACGCCCGCATGCCGGGCAACGTCACGAATGGTGATCATTTTTACCCACCTTTTCTGGATTGCGGCAGTTCACAGCCACCCCCTGTGTTAAGTAAGGAGGCTATTCTGGCAGCGAGCAGGCGATTGCTACGTGAGTGACATCACATGAATGGAAACGGTTACATCCGTTTTGTTAATGATTGTGATCCAGATCGTTATCTGGATGTGCGAGCTAATGATGTCCCTGCAGCACGTGCGGTCAATTGCCGCCATAACCACTCCATTGGCCCCTGGCGAAAATGCCTGAGCCAGAAGAGGGAAAAGAGGATGTTCACCGCCCACACCGCAGGCACAAAGGCCAGCAGTTGCAAGCGATCGAACTGCATAAACAGCCCGAAACGATTGAATAAGGTGATACAGATTACCGTTTGCAGCAGGTAGTTAGTGAGCGCCATGCGTCCTACGCAGGCAATGGCATTGACCAGTTTGTAACCATAGATCTGCGGCCAGAACCCCCACGCCAGCGCCGCATAGCCCACCGCCTGTAACGGCGCGCCAAGCTCGCGCGGCGCTTGCAGAAGAAAAGCGCACCAGCGATACGACCAGCCAAGCTGCCACTGAGCAATTATCGCCGGAATGTTGATCAGAAGCCCTAAGCTAATCAGCAGCACACCCGTTCGGCGGTAATGGCGCAGGCTGAATTGCCCTTTCAGCCAGCCGCTGCGCATCAGCGCCGCGCCTGTCAGCATCAGGCCCGCCAGTTGCCAGCCATATTGCGCGCCCAGTGCCAGCAGCGCGTTAGAGAGCATATCCGCGCGATTACTGATGGCCTCGCCGATGCCGCCGCTGACTCGCCACCAGGTTTCGTACTGCACATTCGCCGCATCCGGCAACCAGGAGCGGTTCGGCTGCGAACCCGAAATCCCCCCCAGCAACAACAAAACGGCAATGCCAATCAGGTACAGCACCACGCCGGTGTTAAACATCGTTTTAACGTTCTGCGCGTCACGCACCATGCGCCAGGCAATCAGCCCCACCAGCCCGTAAGCCAGCAGAATATCGCCATCCCAAAAAATGAGACCATGAATGAAACCGAGCAGCACCAGCAGCGTCAGGCGCGACTGGATCCAGCGCTTACCGCGCGGCAGCAACATTTGCAGACCCGCGCCGAACAAAATGGCAAACAGCGAGAGGAATTTTACCTGCGCGAAGAGATCGAGCAGCGCCCAAGTCCAGGCATCCGACGCCGTGATGTCGCCGTACCAGGCTGGGTTAAGATAGGCCGCCTTGGGTAAACCAAAGGCGGTGATATTCAGCAAAAGAATACCGAGAATGGCGATGCCACGAATAAAATCCAGCGTGACATTCCTCTCCATGTCGGCGGCTCCGGCGAATTAGTTAGTGTGGCGGACGGCGCGCAGGAACTCCTGGCGGGTATTCTGGCTCGACTTGAACAAGCCGCCGAGCGAGGTGGTCGTCGTCGCGCTGGTCGCGTCGCGAATGCCGCGCGCTTTCACGCAATAATGCACCGCATCAATAGAAACCGCGACATTGTTGGTGCCAAGCAGTGTTTGCAGTGCGGTAAGGATCTGCTGCGTCAGTCGCTCCTGCACCTGCGGGCGCTGCGCGAAGAATTGCACGATACGGTTGATTTTCGACAGGCCAATCACTGAATCCTTCGGAATATAGGCAACGGTGGCTTTGCCGTCGATAGTGACAAAATGGTGTTCGCAGGTGCTGGTCAGCGTGATATCGCGCACCGTCACCATCTCATCGACTTTCATTTTGTTTTCAATGACGGTGATCTTCGGGAAATTGGCGTAATCGAGGCCGGAGAAGATCTCATCGACATACATTTTGGCGATGCGATGCGGTGTTTCCATCAGGCTGTCATCATTCAGATCGAGATTCAGCAGTTGCATAATCTCGGTCATATGGCCGGCGATAAGACGTTTACGGGATTCGTTATCCATTTGCACCGGTGGGCGCAGCGGCGTTTCCAGACCACGGGCAACCAGAGCCTCATGAACGAGCGCCGCTTCTTTACTGAGTGATGACATGTTTTTATTCTCCTGCAGGTGTGGCGAACTTCGCGTTGTTAACGCAAAGTGAGCGAACATTGTGCGTGAGGTCGCGCACATAATCCAGCCCCGGCGGCGATAATTATTGAAATCGCTGCCGCCTTTCAGTTCGTGCGTTTCCAGACCAGAACCCCGCCAATAACCAGGGCAATTGCCGCCACGCCAAGCGCCGGTTCCAGCCGCTGCGTAAGCCAGGTGGAAAGCGCGGACGTCATGGGTCCCACCAGTTGCCCCATCGCATAACCGGTGGTCAATAACCCGGCCATATAGCGTGTGTGATTGGGGGCGAGCTCGCGTCCATACAGCAGTGAAAGCTGCACGGCGCAAAGAAATCCACCGCCCACCAGCAACGCACCGCACACCAGCCCGCTCATCCCTGGTAGCAACCATGCCGCCAGTACGCCCGCCCCCTGCAGCCACAGCACCACCGCCAGCCGCTGATGGCTATGACCAACATGGCGCAACAGAATACTGAGTGCTATCCCCACCACCGCTGCGGCACCGAACACCGGCCAGACAAACTGAGCAAACAGGCTACCAGGAAAGCGCAGCGCCGCCATTTGCGACAGAAAGGTCGCCGGTAAGATATAGCCAAACCCGGCGAGGCTATAGCTCCACACCAGCCGTTTAAGATCGGGGGTTAACTGTAACGGCTGCGGCTTTTCTCCCGGCCGATGCCACTCGCCGGGACGCGGCAAATAGCGAGCAATCAACGCCACCAGCAGCAGTGCCAGCACGCCATACACCTGCCAGGCAGATGCAGCACTTAACCCTTTTGCCTGGATCGCCACCGCCAGCAGGCCGCTTAAAGCAATGCCCGCCCCCGGCCCGGCGAAAACCGCGGCGCTCAGTCCTGGTTTTCCGGCATGCGCCAGCCGCTCGTTGGTCCAGGCGGCAATCAGCACCATCGCCCAGCCGCTCATGGCGCCAATCACCAGGCGCAACGCGCCGTGAATCACGGCGTTATCCGCAAGCGAAGAGAGAAAGGTCAGCGCCACCGCGCCGCCAATACCAAGATAAAGACGGACTTCGATATGCCGCTGCGCGCGCATTGCGTCCCAGGCACCAAGCAGATAACCGAGGTAGTTAATCGCCGCCACCAGCCCGGCGCTGGTCAGAGTCAGTTGCCCGTCGCGGATCATTAACGGCACCTGCGGCGTGAAGGCAAAACGCCCGATGCCCATCGCGACCACCAGCACAATAAACCCACAAAGCGCCACACGTTGCGCCATTAGCGCCCCCAAATGTTAACGTAAAGTTATGTTTATGATGCAGTATGTTGCGTTTATGCGGAAGTGAAAGTTACTCACAGCATGGGGAATAGCCTGTATGATGAAAGGAAGTCACCTTACTTTGTCTGTAAAAATTCTAAGGAGCCCCGCATGGAAATGCTTGAAGAGCACCGCTGTTTTGAAGGCTGGCAACAGCGCTGGCGCCACGACTCCACCGTACTGAACTGCACGATGACCTTTAGCATCTTTTTACCGCCGCACTACAGCGCAACACCGCCGCCGGTGCTGTACTGGCTTTCCGGTCTCACCTGCAATGATGAAAACTTCACCACCAAAGCTGGCGCGCAACGCGTGGCCGCAGAATTAGGTATTGTGCTGGTAATGCCGGATACCAGCCCGCGCGGCGACGATGTGGCAGATGCAGAAGGCTATGACCTCGGCAAAGGCGCAGGTTTTTACCTCAACGCCACCGAGCAGCCATGGGCGGCGCACTATCGTATGTATGATTATCTGCGCGATGAACTCCCTGCGCTTATCCAGTCGCAATTTAAGGTCAGCGACCGCTGCGCGATCAGTGGCCATTCGATGGGCGGTCACGGCGCGTTGATCATGGCGCTGAAAAACCCAGGCCGTTACACCAGCGTTTCCGCCTTCGCACCAATCGTGAACCCAATACAGGTTCCGTGGGGACAAAAAGCATTTCGCGCCTATCTGGGTGACGACGCGCAACAATGGCGTGAGTGGGATAGTTGCGCGCTGATGCTGGAAAGCAATGAAACTGACGCGATCCCAACACTTATCGATCAGGGTGATAACGATCAGTTCCTGGCCGATCAGTTACAGCCCGCGCGGCTGGCGGAAGTGGCGCGGCAAAAATCCTGGCCGCTGACGCTGCGTATCCAGTCCGGTTACGATCACAGTTACTTCTTTATTGCTGCTTTTATAGAAGATCATTTGCGCTTCCATGCGCAGCATCTGTTGAAATAACGGTAACCCCGGCGGCATCATGCAGCCGGGCTTTCTCTGTCAGAAGCGGTAATCCAGCGCCATAAAGTAGCGGCGGCCATCTTCGTTGTAGCTGTAATCGTCGCGGCGCAAATCTTTATCGCCAAGGTTGAGCACACCCGCACGTAGCTTGACGTTTTTCGTCGCCTGCCATGCGCCGCCCGCATTCCAGATAACGTAGCCCCCCGGTGTTACGCCCTGCGATACGGAGCGTTTTTCCCCGCTGTAGTTGGCGGAAACATAGAATGACCACGCCGGGTTTGCTTGCCAGTCCAGCGTGCCGTTGGCGGTGTGGAACGGCAGATCCTGCAACGGTTTATTGCCGCCACCGCTCAGGTTGCGCCCATCGTTATAGGTGTAATTCAGCGTCAGCTTCCATGCTTCATCGAACGGGATTTTCACCTCGGTTTCCACCCCCTGAATCCGCGCTTTATCCACGTTGTAGTATCGGAATACCGGCACCAGTGCGCCGCTGGCATTACGCTCAAAACCGACGAAGTTAGCGTAACCCGGTGCTTCGCTCAGGCTCGACGTACGGCTGATATTGATCATGTCGTCGATATTGTTCTGGAACGCCGTTACGCTGCCCTGCACGCCTTCCAGCCAGCCCGCTTCCCCGCTGTAGTAAAGCCCGAGCTCGAAACTTTCGCTGGTCTCCGGTTTCAGCTCCGGGCTGCCAACAATGCGACAGCCGCCACGACATGAGTTGGTAGCCCAGTCCGGGCTGAGCTGCAACAAAGAAGGCGCTTTAAATGCCGTCGCCCAGCCGCCTTTTACGGTCAGCGTATCGGTGGCGCTGTAAACCAGGTAAGCACGTGGGCTCCAGTGATCGCCATAGGTGTCGTGATCGTCCATACGGACACCGGTGGTCAGCGCCAGTGGTTCGAAAATGCGCCACTCATCTTCAACAAACAGTGCGTACTGGCTGGTCGAGGTTTCACTGCTGTTGCCGCCAGTCAGGTTAACAGGATCTTTTAACGTGTCGTGACGCCACTCGCCACCCAGCGTAACAAGCTGATTATATTGCCCCAGCGGCAGCACCACTTTGCCATCGAGCGTGTTGCTTTCCGAACGGATTGCGCCGCTGTTGCCCGGGTTTTTGTTATCGATCTGTTCGCCGTAGAAACGCAGCTCACTGTTTGCCACGCCCCAGCGGCCATTGTGCGCCAGCGAGTAGTTTTGCCGGTCAAGGCGGTTTTTATCCAGCGAATCCGAGTTTCTGTCCTGGCGGTCGTAGCCATATCCGGCGGTAAAATCGTGATCGTCGCCTGGCGTCCAGGCAAACTCAACGTTGCCATCACGGCTGGTGAAACCTTCGATACGCGGCGACTGACCGCTGGCGTCCGTTTGCGAACTCTGCTGTTCATCTTTTTCGCGTTTTGCCACGCTGCCAAAGGCTTTCAGCCCAAGCACACCATCAATCAGCGGGCCACTGGTGTAGAACTGGCCATTCCAGGTGTCGCCGCGATCGCGATGCTCCTGAATAGTGCTATCCGCAGTGATAGTGCCGGTCCAGTGCGGGCCGATTTTTTTCGTGATGATGTTCACCACGCCGCCGAGTGCGTCCGAACCGTACAGGGAAGACATCGGGCCGCGTACCACTTCAATGCGCTCAATGGCATCGACCGGGATCCAGTTAAGATCAAAATCGTTATGGCGGAAAACCGCATTGCGGGAGTTGACGCGCTTGCCGTCAATCAGGATCAGCGTGTAGCTACTGTTGAGGCCACGCAGGCTCACGCCTTTACGGTTGTCCCCTTCATTGGTGAGCTGAACACCAGGCACCTCTTTCAGCACATCTTTCAGGTTTTGCACCGGCTTACGCTGTAAATCTTCCTGCGTGATCACGCTAATACTGGCCGGAGCGTCTTTCAGGTTCTGCTCCGTTGCCGACGCGGTGACCACCAGCGTTTCGCCATTCTCTGCGGCCATTACCGGCAGCGCCAAAGAAAATGCGGACGCGCAGAGGCCTCCCCGGACAATGGGATTCAAGGTAAACATTCCGTAACTCCATGAGGTAACTACAAAAATTGCGAAGAATATTGCTCACATACTGCAAAACACGTCAGCGTTACATTGACCCTGACGGGGAAAATGAGTGGCATTCGGGCACAGAAGGCCCGGGCAGATACCCTTTTTATTCAGGCACTTACCATAATGTAAACGATAATGATTATCAATTTCGCAAGATTAAAGTTATGTAAATAATCGCAGCGGGAGGGAACGTTGGCAGGGCAAAAAAAAGCCCTCCATACAGAGGGCTAAAGAGTGAATTTATTTCGTGAAACGTTCCGGAAACTCCATTTCACTATAACGCACGAAACGGGTTCCTTTAGAAAATTTATAGCCTAACCAGATAATAAGGAACAGCGGGATACCGATATACGTCGCCGCAACGGCGCCCCAGTCAATGCTGTCTGCCAGGAAAGCCTGATAGTTCTGCCCAAGCGTGATGATTAGGCACAGGACGAAAGCGAAAATCGGCCCCAGCGGGAAGAAACCTGAACGATACGGCAGGTTATCCAGCGAATGCCCCTGCGCCACATAGCCACGACGAAAACGGTAGTGGCTAATAGCAATGCCCAGCCAGGCGATAAAACCGGTCATCCCGGAGGTGTTCAGCAGCCATAAGTACACGGTCTGGTTGCCAAACATGGAGGTCAGGAAGCACAGCGCGGCAATCACCGTGGTGGCATACAGCGCGTTACGCGGTACACCGCCTTTCGATAATTTCGCGAAAATGCGCGGCGCTTTGCCATCACACGCCAGCGTATAGAGCATACGCGTGGAGGCGTACATTCCTGAGTTGCCTGCCGACAGCACCGCCGTCAGGATCACCGCGTTCATCA
Source organism: Kosakonia pseudosacchari (assembly GCF_900184035.1). Classification (GTDB taxonomy): domain Bacteria; phylum Pseudomonadota; class Gammaproteobacteria; order Enterobacterales; family Enterobacteriaceae; genus Kosakonia; species Kosakonia pseudosacchari. The sequence continues at coordinate 119,004 of NZ_FXWP01000004.1, read as the reverse complement.
CCGCCGCCGCAGAGAGCAGACCCGCATGCTCGAACACCAGCGTAAACGGGCTGACGCTGATATCTTTCACGTCGTTACGCAGCAGGCTCGGATCGGTGTAGGGAATAATCAGGCTGATAATCAAAATCGCGAACACATAGAACAGCAGAATACGCCAGAACACCTGGCGCACCGCGCGCGGAATGTTCTTCTCCGGATCTTCCGATTCACCCGCCGCGATACCAATCAGCTCAGTCCCCTGGAAAGAGAAACCGACGATCATTGCCACACCGATCATGGCGGAAAAACCACCGGCAAATGGCGCATCGCCAATCGCCCAGTTGCTCCAGCCCGCCGGTTTTTCCCCCTGGAAAATACCGACAATCATCATCACGCCGACAATGATGAAGATAATGACGGTAGCCACTTTAATCAGCGAGAACCAGTACTCCGCTTCGCCAAAGCCTTTCACAGAGATGTAGTTCAGCAGGAAAATCACCGCGAGGAACAGCGCGCTCCAGATCCAGCCCGGCGTATCCGGAAACCACCAGGTCATCACCAATTGCGACGCCACCAGGTCAACGGCGATGGTCACCGCCCAGTTGTACCAGTAGTTCCAGCCCAGCGCGAAGCCGAAACCCTCTTCAACATATTTCTGACCATAAGTGGAGAACGAACCGGAAACTGGCATAAACGCCGCCAGTTCACCGAGGCTGGTCATCAGGAAATAGACCATCAGGCCAATCAGAATATAAGAGAACAGCGCGCCGCCAGGGCCCGCTGAAGAAATAGTCGCCCCTGATGCGACAAACAAACCTGTACCGATGGAACCGCCAATGGCGATCATCGTCAGATGACGCGCTTTGAGTTCTCGACGAAGCGTGGGCGCTTCTGTGGTTTTAGTTTCGGAAACCATAAGAAAATGCTATCCATCCAAAAAATGAGGCGCGATTGTAGCAAACGAAACGCCGGCCTTCCGGCATAAAACGCCTCTTATTAGAGACCTTCATGATCGGCAACGGATTATAAGTAAAGCAGTGAATGGCAGATGTTGCGAGGCACAAAACAGGCTCCCGCGCGGATGCGGGAGCAGAAAGATCAATTCAGACCGCGTACCGAGGCGATAAACTGCTGCAGTTCCGGTGTTTTCGGCTGCGTAAAAAAGGCTTTGCTGTCGCCCTGCTCCCAGACTTTTCCCTGATGCATAAACACCACGCGGTCACCCACTTCGCGCGCAAAATTCATTTCATGGGTCACCAGAATCAGCGTCATCCCCTCGCGGGCAAGCTGCTCCAGCACGCGCAGCACCTCGCCGACCAGTTCCGGATCCAGTGCCGAGGTAATTTCATCGCACAGCAGCACTTTCGGTTTCATCGCCAGCGCACGGGCAATCGCCACACGCTGCTGCTGACCGCCGGAAAGATTGGCGGGATAGTAGTCGATACGCTCGCCGAGCCCCACTTTTTCCAGCATCTCGATAGCCAGCCGACGGCACTCGTCAGCAGGTAATTTCAGCACCCGTCGCGGCGCCAGCATCACGTTTTCCAGCGCTGTCATATGCGGGAACAGGTTAAAGCTCTGGAATACCATACCCACTGAGCGGCTGATCTCACGCGCCTGCGATTCCCGGTCAGTTACCGTCATACCGCCCAGTTTAATACTGCCATCCTGGTAGCCTTCCAGCCCGTTCATACAGCGCAGTAAGGTGCTTTTGCCCGAACCGCTGCGGCCAATAATCGACACCACTTCGCCCATTTCAATGTCGAGGCTTACGCCCTTCAGCACATGGTTGTCGCCATAATATTTCTGCACTTCATTAATGGTGATGAGCGGCATGGAATTTCTTCTCCAGATAACGGCTGTAGCGCGACAGCGGATAACACAGCAGGAAGTAGCCTAACGCCACCAGGCTAAACACTTTAAACGGCGCGAAGGTGACGTTGTTAAGCATGGTGCCGGCTTTGGTGAGTTCGACAAAACCGATAATCGACGCCAGCGCCGTGCCTTTAATCACCTGCACGGAAAAGCCCACCGTCGGCGCAATGGCGATTCGAATGGCCTGCGGCGCAATCACGCGAAACAGTGTTTGACCAAAACTCAGTCCCAGACAACGGCAGGCTTCCCACTGCCCTTTTGGTAATGCTTTGATGCTGCCGTACCAGATATCAAGCAGGAAGGCGCTGGTAAACAGCGTTAGCGCCAGCGTCGCCGCCGTCCACGCGCTGACGTCAATACCAAACAGCGCAAGGCCAAAAAAAGCCAGGAACAGTTGCATCAACAGCGGCGTGCCCTGAAATAACGCGGCATAGGCGCTGATAAACCGTTTTGGTAAGCGCCAGCGGCTAATACGCAACACCAACAGCGGCAGCGTCACCAGCGTGCCGCAGACAAAGGCGATCAGCGACAGCAGCACCGTCCAGCGCGCTGCCAGCAGTAGGTTGCGCAGAATATCCCAGTCGGTAAACGTACTCATTAGCTCTCGCTCCCCAGCCATTTGCGCCCAATTGCCAGCAACAGCTGGCGCATCAACAGCGACAGCATCAGGTACAACAACGTGGTGACAAAATAGACTTCAAAACTTAAAAACGTGCGCGACTGAATCAGGTTGGCCATAAAGGTCAACTCTTCATAAGAGACTTGCGACACCACCGAGGAACCCAGCATAACGATAATGCACTGGCTCACCAGCGCCGGATAAATGCGTTTCAACGCGGGGGGCAAAATCACCCGTAAGAAGGTTTGCGATTTGCTAAGCCCCAATACGCGGGCGGCTTCCCACTGCCCTTTCGGCGCTACCTGGATCCCGGCGCGGATAATTTCCGTGCTGTAAGCGCCAAGGTTAACCAGCATGGCGATCAGTGCCGCTTCACCGGCGGTGAGCTTCAGCCCGAGGCTCGGCAAACCAAACACAATAAAGAACAGTTGCACCACAAAAGGCGTGTTGCGGATAAGCTCAACGTACGCGCCCCAGATGGCACTCATCACACCGGGTTTACCGCTACGCAACGCCGCACCGACGATGCCTATCGCCACACCGCCAACCGTTGCCAGCGTGGTTAAGGTCACCGTGGTCCAAAGCCCTGCCAGCAGCTCCGGCCAGAACGGCCAGAGCGCGGCGAAATCAAGCGACGTCGTCATGCGTTACGCGCCAAAGTTGGCCGGTAAAGGCGCCTGCATCCATTTCTGTGACAGGCTGTTGAGTTCGCCCTCTTTCAGCGCCTGCTCAACCAGCTTGTCGACTTCCGCTTTCAACGCGGGTTCGTTTTTCATCAGTCCGATATAGCACGGCGAATCTTTCAACATAAACTGGCTGACCGGCGCTTTTTGCGGGTTCTGCCGCGCAATGGCCGCCACAACAACGTTACCGGTGGCGAGATACTGGACCTGGCCGGACATATACGCAGAAAGCGTGGTGTTGTTATCTTCGTAGCGCTTCACGTCGGCATCTTTCGGTGCGATATCGCTCAGCACCATGTCTTCCACGGCGCCGCGGGTAACGCCGATAGATTTGCCGCTTAACGCTTTCGCATCGGGCACGGTGGCCTCTTTCGGGCCAAACACGCCAAGGAAGAACGGGGCATAGGCTCGGCTGAAGTCGATCACTTTTTCGCGTTCTGCATTTTTGCCAAGGCTGGAAATGACGAGGTCAACTTTATGCGTTTGCAGGTACGGCACACGGTTAGCGCTGGTTACTGGCACCAGTTGCAGTTTCACCTTCATACCTTTTGCCAGGTATTCGGCCATATCAATGTCGTAACCCTGCGGTTTGAGATCGGTGCCCACAGAGCCAAACGGCGGGAAATCCTGCGGTACTGCCACGCGCAATACGCCGCGCTTCTGAATATCCTGTAATTGATCCGCCATGGCCTGCGAGGTACATGCCATCATTACTGTCGCCACCGCTGCTGCCTTCATCCACGTTTTCATCATCAACACCTCATCGCTCATGAAACAAAAGATTCTTTGAATCACTTTCTGCAACTAATGTGCCAGAACGATATATTCTGACGGAGCGTGACAGACAGGAGGTTTACGGCGTGAACCGAAGGTTGCAGCGCTGCGTCTGCACCACCAAAACGGTGCAGACGCCTGCTGATGGTGCAATCAAATATCGCAGTAGCGAATAAAGCGGTTTAATGCGCTGGAGAGGTGTTTCTGACGATGGTGGATACGCCACAACGTGCGCACCAGACGCGGCAGCGGGATCGGCACTTCCACTAAACTGCCGGTTTCAAGCTGTTCGGCAATCACGCGCCGCGACAGGCAGCTAATGCCCAACCCATGACGCACCGCGTGCTTAATGGCTTCAGAGTTGCCAAGCTCCATGCCCAGGTGAAACTGCGGCAGATGCGAGAGGAGTAAATAGTCGACGATTTCGCGCGTGCCGGAGCCGCGTTCACGCAGGATCCACGGCGCAGCGGCGAGTTGCTCCAGCGTCACACGCCCTTGCAGCAACGGCGATGACGGCGGCGCGAACACTACCAGTTCATCTTCCAGCCACGGCTCGGCGATAATCTCCGCCGTGTGGCACGGGCCTTCGATTAAACCGATATCGACGCGGAAATCCGCGACGGCGTTGATCACGTCCTGGCTGTTGCCCACGCTCAGTTCCAGCGGCAGATCGGGAAAATCGCGGCGGTAGTGGGCAATCACCTCCGGCAGGATGTAGTTACCAATGGTGCTACTGGCGAAGACGCGGATAGCGCCGTTATCTTCGCGAAACAGCTGCTCGATCTCCGTCGCCTGCTCCAGCGCTGCCAGCGCGCGGGGATAAAGCAAACGTCCATGTTCATTCACCACCAGCCGTTTGCCTACGCGGTCAAACAGTTGCACACCCAGTTGCCCTTCCAGATCAGTTAGCGCCGCGCTTACCGCAGATTGCGAGAGCGCCAGTCGCTGTGAGGCCTGCGTAGTGGAGCCGCTTTTCAGCACTTCAGCAAAGACTTCAAGCTGGCGTAACGTTATATGCATAGAGGTCACTTACCACTTATAAAGATTGATTATAAATATATAATCAATTTTACCTTTAAGCCAGTTCGCCTTAACCTTTTCTCCATTGAAAGGAGAAGGTTATGACAGAAATCACGTTACAGATTCGACGCCATCCGGCCTGGCACTTTGTTCCTGGCTTGCTGTTGACCGGCCTGATTACCGCCGCCGCATTATGGCTTGGCGCTATCCCGTCGGTCGCGGGCCTGGGGCTGAGCGCCTTAACGCTGGCTATTCTTATCGGCATGCTTCTCGGCAACACGCTCTACCCGACATGGCACCACCGTTGCGACAGCGGCGTGCTGTTTGCCAAACAGCACCTGTTACGACTGGGGATTATCCTTTATGGTTTTCGTCTGACGTTTTCGCAAATTGCCGACGTGGGGGTTAGCGGTATCGCCATCGATGTGCTGACGCTATCGAGTACTTTTTTGCTGGCCTGTTTTCTTGGGCAAAAAGTATTCGGGCTGGATAAAAAAACCAGTTGGCTGATTGGCGCAGGCAGCAGTATTTGCGGTGCGGCCGCCGTGCTGGCAACCGAACCGGTGGTCAAAGCGGAAGCCAGTAAAGTGACCGTAGCGGTCGCCACAGTCGTGATTTTCGGCACGCTGGCAATTTTTATCTACCCGGCGCTCTACCCACTGCTTGCACAGTGGTTCAGCCCGGAAACCTACGGTATCTGGGTGGGTTCAACGGTACATGAAGTGGCGCAAGTGGTTGCCGCCGGTCATGCCATCAGCCCGGAAACGGAAAATGCCGCCGTGATTGCCAAAATGCTGCGCGTGATGATGCTGGCTCCGTTTTTACTGCTGCTGGCCGCACGCGTAAAACAGCTCAGCCCGCAGCAAGGCGCAGAAAAAAGCAAGCTGACGATCCCGTGGTTTGCGCTGGGCTTTGTGGCTGTCGCGGTGTTTAACTCATTTCATCTGTTGCCAGCATCGGTAGTGAACATGCTGAATACGCTGGATACGCTGCTGCTTGCCATGGCGATGGCGGCGCTGGGGTTAACCACACACATCAGCGCGCTGAAGAATGCCGGGGCAAAACCGCTGGTCATGGGGCTGATTCTGTTTGTCTGGCTGATTGTCGGCGGCGGTGCTATTAACCTGGCAGTTCATCACCTGATGGCATAAACCACTACATCTCCTGCCTGTTGACCCGCTATGATGAGCGTTTTTCCCCTGGCGGGTTTAACAGGAGTTTTTATGAAATACATTGGTGCGCATGTGAGCGCCTCCGGCGGCGTGGCAAATGCCGCCATTCGCGCGGCAGAGATTGGCGCGACTGCCTTTGCGTTGTTTACCAAAAATCAGCGCCAGTGGCGGGCCGCGCCGCTGAGTTCGGAAACTATCGACGAATTCAAAGCCGCCTGCGAAAAATACCACTTCACACCCGGCCAGATCCTGCCGCACGACAGCTACCTGATTAACCTGGGCCATCCGGTGGCCGAGGCGCTGGAAAAATCCCGCGACGCGTTTATTGATGAGCTGAGCCGTTGCCAGCAACTGGGGCTGACGCTGCTGAACTTCCACCCCGGCAGCCATTTGATGCAGATCGACGAAGATAAATGCCTGGCGCGTATTGCCGAGTCCATCAATATTGCGCTGGCACAAACCGAAGGTGTTACCGCAGTGATTGAAAACACGGCCGGTCAGGGCAGCAATCTGGGGTTTAAGTTCGAGCATCTGGCGGCGATCATTGACGGTGTGGAAGACAAATCCCGCGTTGGTGTGTGCATTGATACCTGTCATGCGTTTGCCGCAGGCTATGATTTGCGTACTGAACAAGCCACGGCAGACACCTTTGCGGAATTCGAACGTGTGGTTGGTTTCCAGTATCTGCGCGGTATGCATCTGAATGATGCCAAAAGCACTTTTGGTAGCCGCGTTGACCGCCACCACAGCCTCGGCGAAGGTAATATCGGGCATGACGCGTTTCGCTGGATCATGCGCGATGCGCGTTTCGACGGCATTCCTATGATTCTGGAAACCATTAATCCGGATATCTGGGCCGAAGAGATTGCCTGGCTGAAGGCGCAGCAGACCGCTGACGCCACCGCATAAAAAAGGGCCGCTTAGCGGCCCTTCTCATTTCCCGGGTGTCAGCAATTTCTTATGCTACTTTCGCTACGGCTTCTGTTTCCGGCCGTTTCAGGAAGGCATACACCAGACCCGCCAGCAGCGTACCCGCTACGATAGAGAGCAGGTAGCCCAGCACCGGCGTGATAGCACCTGGGATCAGCAGCACAAACAAACCACCGTGCGGTGCCATCAGTTTCGCGCCAATCGCCATGGAGATAGCACCGGTCAGCGCACCGCCGGCGATACAGCACGGCAGAACACGCATCGGGTCACGGGCGGCAAACGGAATAGCGCCTTCGGAGATAAAGCACAGACCCAGTACCAGTGCCGCTTTACCACCTTCACGTTGACCTTTGTCGAACTTGTTGCGGGCAACAATGGTCGCCAGCCCCATCGCCAGCGGCGGCACCATACCGGCAGCCATAATCGCCGCCATCGGCGCGTAAGTTTGCGTACTCAGCAGACCCACACCAAAGGCGTATGCCGCTTTGTTGACCGGGCCACCCATGTCGGTACACATCATGCCACCGAGGATAGCACCCAACAGGACGGCGTTAGCCGTGCCCATGGTTTGCAGCCAGGAGGTCAGACCCGCGAGGATTTTCGCCACCGGCGTACCGATCAGGTAAATCATCGCCAGACCGACAATCAGGCTGGAAACCAGCGGAATGATAAGAATCGGTTTCAGCGCTTCCATACTCGGCGGCAGCTTCAGGCCTTTACTGATGCCTTTCGCCAGATAGCCCGCGAGGAAACCGGCAATGATACCGCCGATAAAACCCGAACCGGTGCTTACCGCCAGCATACCGCCGATTAAACCCGGGGTCAGACCCGGACGGTCAGCGATGGAGAACGCGATAAAGCCCGCCAGCACTGGCACCATCAGGGCAAAGGCTGAACCACCGCCAATTTTCATCAGCGCGGCTGCCAGTGTGCCTTCTTCTTTAAACGCGGTAATACCGAATGCGAAGGAGAGTGCAATTAACAGACCACCCGCTACCACCATCGGCAGCATGTAGGAAACGCCCGTCAGCAGGTGACGGTAGGCGCCCGCGCTCTCTTTCTTACCTTCAGCAGCATCAGCAGAAGGTTTACCCGACGGCTGATAAGGCTTCGCTTCCGCGACGGCTTTATCCAGCTCTTGTGCGGTTTTCTTCAGCGCCAGGCCCGTTGTTGTACGATACATCGGCTTACCGGCAAATTTTGCCAGGTCTACTTCGATGTCAGCGGCAACCACCACCAGATCCGCCTGAGCAACCTCTTCCGGGGTGATAGCGTTGCCCGCCCCCACGGAGCCACGGGTTTCCACTTTCACCCACCAGCCGCGTTTTTTCGCTTCGGTTTCGATAGCCTCCGCCGCCATAAACGTGTGTGCCACACCTGTCGGGCAGGCGGTGACCGCAACAATGCGTTTCGGGCCACTGCTGGTAACGGCAGCCGCCGTTGCGGCAGGCGCGACATACGCCGATGCGTGGTTTTTCGCTTCGCTCAGGAACAGTTCCGGGTGGGCGACTGCGCGATTGATATCGCCCAGCCAGACCTTTTTCCCGTCCAGTGCACTGTCGCCTGGCAGCTTGCTACCCAGCACGATAGCCAGTTCCGCTTCGCCTGGGTTATCAATAAATTGCAGATTTGCTTTCTGCGCCGCCGCGCCCAGCAAGGTCTTCGCCATATAGGCGCGGGCCTGCCCGAGTTCGGAGTCGATTATCAGCAGCGTTTTCATTATGCCTCTCCTGCTGTTAGTTGAAGGGTTTTAAGTCAACTCGCGCCATCATCGCGGCTAACTGGGTACGATCGGTAATACCTACGTTACTCTGACTTACCGCCAGTGCAGCAACAGCGGTGGCCAGGCGTAATGTATGTTCACTGGATTCACGCATCAGCAGACCGTAAATCAGCCCACCGACCATTGAATCCCCTGCGCCAACGGTGCTTACCACTTCCATTGACGGCGGTTTGGCGATCCATTCGCCCGAAGCGTTAACCCACAGCGCGCCTTCTGCGCCCAGTGAAATCACCACATGGGCGATCCCCTGTTCGCGAAGCGCATGAGCGGCTTCAATAACGTCCTTCAATTCTGGCAATTTACGGCCCGCCCAGATTTCCAGCTCACGGCGGTTTGGTTTCACCAGCCACGGCGCGGCTTTCAGGCCGGCTACCAGCGCATCGCGGCTGCTGTCAAAGATAATGCACGGGCACTGACTACGCAGGCGCGTCATCCAGTCGGTAAAGGCTTCCGGAGTGACGCCAGACGGCAGGCTGCCGCTCACGCAAACCATGTCGAACTGACCAAGCCAGGTCAGTGAATCGTTAACAAAGCGCTCCCAGTCAGCCGGGGTAACTTCAAAGCCGGAGAAGTTAAAGTCCGTTACTTCGCCATCTTTTTCCGTCAGCTTCACGTTGATGCGGGTACGCCCCTGCACTACCTGGAAACGGTTGGCAATGCCCAGCTCGCTGAACAGTTGCTGAAAGCCGTCCTGGTTATCTTTACCGAGGAAGCCACCCACGGTGACATCAATGCCAAGGTCTTTCAGCACCTTTGCGACGTTGATCCCTTTACCCGCGGCATGCAGGCCAGTGGTGCGCACAAGGTTAACTTCGCCGCGTTCAATTTCCGGGGTGAAACCCACCAGGTCATAGGCCGGATTCAGGGTAATCGTAGCTACACGTCTGCTCATTTATGCTCCCTCTCCCAGACCAGACGCGATGGCTTCGCCAATCGCTTTCAGCGCCTGTTCAGCATCATCACCCTGCGCGGTGAAACGCAGGCGGTGTCCTTTCTTCACGCCAAGTGCAACAACTTTCATCAGACTCCGTCCATTTGCGGGTTTGCCAGTACCGTCAAGGTTGGTGACGGTGATTTCACTGTTAAATTGCTTGATAGTGTTAACCAACACGGTGCCCGGACGTGCGTGCAAGCCGTGTTCGTTACGCACGACAAACTCCTCGCTCAGCAGGTCTTCAGCCACCGCATCGTCGCTGGTCAGCAGCGCCAGCAGCGTAGCGGCATCGGCGTTCAGCAGCAGATTGGTTTTATTGTTGAGCAGCAGATCGCTAAGACGCTTAAGTACCGCAACTGGCTGTTCGTCGGCCATGGCGACACTGACCAGCAGCGCGGCATGCTCACCTTCCACCTCAAACGGGGTGGCTGCACGACTGACCGCAATTGCGCTCAGCAGGTTGCCTTCAGCACTGTCGTTCAGCCAGATGCCCTGACCCAGGTTCAGCGGTTTCTCGTTAATGGCGCGGGTAACATACGCCGCGTCAACCGCCCCCGCCTCTTTCAGGCGCGCGGCGTTCAGCGCTTGCAGCGTCGTCAGATCGCTGGCGGCAACATCAAGCGTTAAGGTTTCATTATCCAGCTTGAGTGATGCGCTCTGCTTTTCACCCATCAGCAATGCACGCAACTCTTCAGGGGACGTAGCGGACTGCAACTGTGCGGCCACAGAATCATCGCTCAGCACATGCGTCAGCTGACGCAGCAGCCCAAGATGTTCGTCGGAGCTGGCAGCGATACCGATGGCGACATACGCCACCTGCCCTTCGCTCCAGAGGATGCCCTGCGGGAACTGGAAAACTTTCACACCGGTTTTCAGCACTTGATCGCGCGTGTCGGTAGTGCCGTGAGGAATGGCAATGCCATTGCCAAGATAGGTGGAAGTTTGCCCTTCGCGCGCCAGCATGCCATCGACGTAACCGTCGGCGACGTTGCCGGCTGCTGCCAGCGCCGCCGCAATCTGGCGGATGGCATCTTCTTTATTGCTGGCCTGCTGGCCTGGATGGATGTCCTGAACAGATAACTGGAACATGTGACCTCGCTCGCTGAATTGAATCGTTTCAGCTACATTGAGAAAGAGTGCGTCACCGCCGTTGTTCAGACATAACGCGATGACGCTGAAACGTTTCAAGGAGCATTCACTTTTTTTCGTCCGTAAGCAAGAATTCTCTCATTTTGCGTTGCAGAATTTTGAGGTTCAGCACATTTCGCCCGCGCGTAAGGTAAATTTGCTGAAGTGACCTTTCCGTTCAGCAATCCACTTTCAGCTTTCGTCAGCCTGAATGAATTCCGGGAAAAGGATTTGGATTTTTTGTCGCAAATATTGCTTAGCAGGCTGTGTTTTTTTCATGCAGCGGCGTACACTCCGCGTCTCGCTTTTGGATCTCATTTAATATGCAAAATTCTCCCGCCGCTGCCCGTCCCGGCGCTTTTGATTTCACCTCGACGGCATTCCTGATTGTCGCCTTTTTAACGGGGATTGCCGGTGCGTTGCAAACGCCGACGTTGAGCCTGTTTTTAACCAACGAAGTGCACGTTCGCCCGGCAATGGTGGGCTTCTTTTTTACCGGCAGCGCGGTGATTGGCATTCTGGTGAGCCAGTTTCTTGCCGGACGCTCGGATCGTAAAGGCGATCGCAAGACGCTGATTGTGTTCTGTTGCCTGCTCGGCGTACTGGCCTGTGTGTTGTTCGCCTGGAACCGTAACTACTTTGTTTTGTTGTTTGTCGGGGTTTTCCTCAGCAGTTTCGGCTCAACAGCGAACCCGCAAATGTTTGCCCTTGCGCGTGAGCATGCAGATCGCACCGGACGTGAAGCCGTGATGTTCAGCTCAATACTGCGCGCGCAAGTATCACTGGCGTGGGTGATTGGCCCACCGCTGGCCTACGCGCTGGCGATGGGTTTTGGTTTTTCCACCATGTATTTGTGCGCGGCGGCAGCTTTTATTGTCTGCGGCGCAATGGTGTGGCTGTTCCTGCCAACCATGCGTAAAGAGCCGAAGCTGAAATCAGCGGTGATGGAAGCGCCACGCACTCACCGCCGTGATGCACTGCTGTTGTTCGTGATTTGTACGCTGATGTGGGGCACCAACAGCCTTTATATTATTAATATGCCGCTGTTCATTATTGATGAACTGCATCTGCCGGAGAAATTGGCTGGTGTGATGATGGGTACGGCAGCCGGGCTGGAAATCCCCACCATGCTGATTGCCGGGTATTACGCAAAGCGCTTCGGCAAACGCTTTCTGATGCGCGTTAGCGCCGTGGCGGGCATCTTCTTTTATGCCGGAATGCTGACGGTGCACACCCCCGTCGTATTGCTTGCTTTGCAACTGCTGAACGCGATTTATATCGGCATTCTTGCCGGGATTGGCATGCTCTATTTTCAGGATTTGATGCCTGGCCAGGCGGGTTCAGCCACCACCCTTTATACTAATACCACGCGTGTCGGCTGGATTATCGCCGGTTCGCTGGCTGGCGTGGTGGCAGAGATCTGGAGTTATCACGCGGTGTTCTGGATTGCGCTGGCGATGACGCTGGTTACGCAGGTTTGCCTGAGCCGGATAAAAGATATTTAAGGCGCGGTTTGTTGTTCAAGATCGAGCAGATAAACCATCGCCTGCTCGCGGTTTGCGCCGCACATGTCGCGGCTCGGTTGCAGCCCGGCGCAGACTTTTGGGCGCAGCGGCGAGCCGAATATTTTGCAGCGCTTTTGCGCGTCGAGCTGAACGCAGGGCGTATTCGCGGGCTTGCCGTCAGGCATACCGGGTATCGGGCTACTGATGGACGGGGCGGTACAGCAGGCTCCGCAGTCCGGGCGGCATTCCATAAACGTTCTCTTTTTATCAGGCGCGCGGGGCTGCGCGTGCAGGGCGCAAGCTATCATCTTTTGCCCTCTGAACGCAAAACTCTCCGATTCCACTTGCCTGGAAAGTTCCTCGCGAGTAGTTTGTCGCGATATTTTCGTTATTTTCAATTTACAGGACCCTTGCAATGCCAAGAGCGAACGAAATTAAAAAAGGTATGGTGCTGAATTACAACGGCAAACTGCTGATTGTGAAAGATATTGATATTCAGTCACCGAGCGCCCGTGGCGCGGCAACGCTCTACAAAATGCGTTTTTCCGATGTCCGTACCGGGCTGAAAGTGGAAGAGCGTTTTAAAGGCGATGATATCCTTGATACCGTGACCCTGAACCGTCGTTTTGTCGACTTCTCTTATGTTGACGGCAACGAATACGTGTTTATGGATAAAGAGGATTACACGCCGTACACCTTCAATAAAGAGCAGATTGAAGAAGAACTGCTGTTTATTCCGGAAGGCGGCATGCCGGATATGCAGGTTCTGCTGTGGGACGGCCAGTTGCTGGCGCTCGAACTGCCGCAGACAGTGGATCTTGAAATTGTGGAAACCGCACCAGGTATCAAAGGCGCTTCCGCCAGCTCGCGCACCAAACCAGCAACACTGACCACCGGTCTGGTTGTCCAGGTGCCGGAATACCTGACCACCGGCGAGAAAATCCGTATTCATATCGAAGAGCGCCGCTATATGGGCCGCGCCGACTGATAAGCGGGATGCAGTAAAAAAGCCACTTCATTGAAGTGGCTTTTTATTTTCCGACGGTAAACCGGCTTACAGCAGATCGCGGAACAGCGTTTTCTTCAGCGCCAGCTCAACGCCGCGCACTTCCGCCATCCCTTTCAGGCGACCAATCGCCGAGTAACCTGGGTTGGTTTTCTTACGCAGATCGTCCAGCATCTGGTGACCATGATCCGGGCGGAACGGGATCGGACGCAAATCGCCGGCTTTCTTGCGGCGCTGCTCTTCGGTCAGAATGGCGGCAACCACCGACACCATATCCACATCGCCCTGCAAATGCGCGGCTTCATGGAACGTTTTCGGGTTATCTTCGCGACAGGTTGAACGCAGGTGCGTGAAGTGAATGCGATCGCCAAACGTCTCGATCATCCGCACTAAGTCGTTATCCGCACGCACACCGTATGAACCTGTGCACATCGTGAAACCGTTATTGATGCTGTCTACTGCTTCTTTCAGCCACTGCATATCTTCAAGAGTAGAAACGATACGCGGCAGGCCGAGGATCGGGCGCGGCGGATCGTCCGGGTGAACCGCCATACGCACGCCCACTTCCTGCGCAACCGGCACAATAGCGCGCAGGAAATAGGCCATGTTTTCACGCAGTTGCGCTTTGTCGATCCCGTCGTATTCCGCAAGGCGCGCATGGAACTGCTCAAGGGTATAGCCCTCTTCCGCGCCAGGCAGACCAGCGATGATATTGCGCGTCAGCTTTTCGACTTCCGCTTCAGTCATGGTGTTGAAGTAAGCCTGCGCCTGGCGCTGCTCTTCTTCGCTGTAGTCAGCTTCTGCGCCTTTGCGCTTCAGGATATGCAACTCAAACGCGGCAAAAGCAATCTGGTCAAAACGCAGCGCTCTGGAACCGTCCGGTAGTTCATATTCCAGATCGGTACGCGTCCAGTCGAGGATCGGCATAAAGTTGTAGCACACGGTATCAATACCGCAGGCTGCCAGGTTGCGGATACTCTGCTGATAGTTGGCAATCCAGGTATCGTACTGCCCGGTATGGGTTTTAATATCTTCATGCACCGGAATACTTTCGACCACCGACCAGACCAGCCCTTTTTCCGCCAGCAGCGCCTGACGCGCTTTGATCTCGTCAACCGGCCAGACCTGGCCGTTCGGGATATGGTGCAGTGCGGTCACGACGCCCGTCGCGCCTGCCTGACGCACATCATCAAGCGACACCGGATCGTTCGGTCCATACCAACGCCAGGTTTGTTCCATTGCCTTACCCTCTACAAAGTTGTTATACCAATACACACAAACATATGACGACTACCATACATGCTTAATTACAGCGGTCAAATCTTCCCACAGCAATGATTGATCCAGCTCACATTCCCCGGATAATTACGGCATACCAATTCTTTTTGCTGTCATATAACTTTACACTGCGCATTGTTAATTATTGGTTAATCAGGTGTATATAGATGAAGACAATCGCCTCCGTAACGCTGCCCGCCAGCGTACAGCAACCCCAGTATGACCGCACACAACTGCGCTCGCGAATTGTGCACTTTGGTTTTGGCGCATTTCATCGCGCGCATCAGGCATTGCTGACCAACCGGGTGCTTAACGCGCAAGGCGGTGACTGGGGGATCTGTGAAATCAGCCTGTTCAGCGGCGATGTGCTGATGTCCCAGTTACGCGAGCAGAATCATTTATACACCGTGCTGGAAAAAGGGGCGGAGGGAAACCAACCGATAATCATTGGCGTGGTGAACGAATGCCTGAACGCGAAACTCGACTCGCTGCCCGCCATTATTGAAAAATTTTGCGAACCGCAAGTGGCGATTGTTTCCCTGACCATCACCGAGAAAGGCTATTGCATCGATCCTGCCAGCGGCAAACTGGATCTGCATCAGCCGCGCATCGAACACGATCTCCAGCACCCAGGCGAACCGCACTCAGCGCCAGGGATTCTGGTTGAAGCGCTCTCCCGTCGCCGTGAACGCGGGTTGCCGCCCTTTACGGTACTCTCCTGCGATAATATTCCCGATAATGGTCATATTGTTAAAAATGCCGTACTCGGAATGGCGCAAACCCGCTCACCGGAACTGGCGCAGTGGATAGAGGAACATGTAAGTTTCCCGGCTACCATGGTGGACCGCATTGTTCCGGCGGCAACAGATGAATCACTGGCGGAAATTGGCGAAGCGCTGGGGGTATTTGATCCGTGCGCCATCAGTTGCGAGCCATTCATTCAGTGGGTAATTGAAGATAATTTCGTTGCCGGACGTCCCGAATGGGAAGTAGCTGGCGTACAACTGGTGCAGGATGTGCAGCCGTGGGAGCAGATGAAGTTACGTATGCTCAATGGCAGCCACTCTTTTCTGGCCTATCTCGGCTACCTGGCAGGCTTCGCGCATATTAATGACTGCATGCAGGATGAGCTCTTCCGCACGGCGGTGCGCCGCCTGATGCTCCAGGAACAAGCCCCGACGCTGCGTATTACCGGCGTTGATCTTACCGCCTATGCCGATAGCCTGATCGACCGTTTTGCTAACCCGGCGCTGAAGCACCGTACCTGGCAAATCGCCATGGACGGCAGCCAGAAGCTACCGCAGCGTATGCTGGACGGTGTTCGGGTACATTTGCAACGAGAAACGCAGTGGCCGCTGTTAGCGCTGGGCATTGCGGGCTGGATGCGCTACGTCAGCGGCGTGGATGACGCCGGTAACAGTATTGATATTCGCGATCCGCTGGCGGATAAAATTCACGCGATTGTTGAAACCAGCAGCGTCGATGAACGCGTAACGGCACTGCTGACGCTCAAAGAGATTTTCGGTAGCGACCTGCCGCTCAACCCGACGTTTGTTAATGCCATTAATGACGCATGGCAGATGCTCACCACCGAAGGTGCGCATGCCGCGGTAAAACGCGCACTCGGTAATTAACAATTTCTGCTACTAAAGCGGACGGTTAGTGCTTTTACGCCGTCCGCGCCCTTCTCTTTTCGCACTTTTTTCGCCAGGATCGTCAGTCATGTTTAAATTTTGTTGACGCCTGGAGATCTTGTGACCAAAACCAACCTCATCACCGGCTTTCTCGGAAGCGGTAAAACCACGTCGATTTTGCATTTGCTGGCCAATAAAGACCCGCAGGAAAAATGGGCCGTGCTGGTGAATGAATTTGGTGAAGTCGGCATTGATGGCGCGCTACTGGCTGACAGCGGTGCGCTACTAAAAGAGATCCCGGGCGGATGTATGTGCTGTGTGAATGGCCTGCCGATGCAGGTGGGTCTGAATACGCTGCTGCGCCAGGGGAAACCTGACCGCCTGCTGATAGAACCGACCGGGCTGGGCCACCCAAAACAGATCCTCGATATGCTCACCGCGCCGGTGTATGAGCCGTGGATTGACCTGCGCGCAACGCTCTGCTTGCTCGATCCCCGCCAGTTACTGGATGAAAAAGCACTTCACAACGAAAACTTTCGCGACCAGTTAGCGGCGGCGGATATTGTTGTCGCCAATAAACAGGATCGCGCCACACCGCAGAGCCAGCAAGCGCTGGAGGCGTGGTGGGCCGAGTTTGGTGGCGAGCGCTTACAGGTCAGTGCGACCCAGGGCGCTATTGATGGCGCTCTGCTTGATCTTCCTCGCCGTAACCTGCGTGCGCTGCCTTCAAGTGCCGCGCATAACCATGCTCACGATGAGAAGAAGGGGCTCGCGGCATTAAGCTTGCCGGCACACCAGCGCTGGCGTCGCAGTCTTAACAGCGGCCAGGGCCATCACGCCTGCGGCTGGATTTTTGATGAAGAAACGGTGTTCGACACCATCGGTTTGCTGGAGTGGGCACGGCTTGCGCCGGTCGAGCGGGTGAAAGGGGTGATGCGCATTCCGGAAGGATTGCTGCGCGTTAACCGCCAGGGGCAGGATCTGCATATCGAAACGCAAAACGTTGCGCCGCCGGACAGCCGTATCGAGTTGATCACCGCCTCGGAGGCCGACTGGAACACACTTCAATCCGCTTTGTTGAAGCTTCGTTTAAGTCAGTAACACTAACGTTGCCGCCGTGTTAATTGAAAATAGACTCGTAATGAAAACTCGTTTACCACTAATTTTACTGTTGAACGCCGCAGGGCTGGCGCTATTTATTTCCTGGTACCTCCCTGCTAACCACGGTTTCTGGTTTCCGCTGGACGCCGCGATGTTCCACTTTTTCAACCAGGGTCTGGTGGAAAACCGCGCTTACTTGTGGCTGGTAGCGCTTACCAATAACCGCGCCTTTGACGCCTGCTCGCTGGTAGCAATGGGCTGTTTAATGCTCGCTTTCTGGTTAAAAGAAGATGCGAGCGGACGACGCCGTATTCTGATGATTGGCCTGGCGATGCTGCTGATAGCCGTGGTGATCAATCAACTGGCGCAGAATCTGATGCCCGTCAAACGCGCCAGTCCGTCGCTGTTCTTTACCGATATTCACCGGGTTAGTGATTTGCTCAACTTCCCCACCAAAGACGCCTCGAAAGACAGTTTCCCTGGCGATCACGGCATGATGCTGCTTATTTTCGCTGGCGTAATGTGGCGATATTTCGGCCGAAAAGCGTTGGGTGTTGCCCTGATTATTTTTGTGGTTTTCGCCTTCCCGCGCGTGATGATTGGCGCACACTGGTTTACCGATATTGCTGTCGGTTCTCTCTCGGCTGTTTTGATCGGTTTGCCGTGGTGTTTACTAACACCACTTAGCGACAGAATTATTTCTGCCTTTGATCATTTCCTGCCCGGAAATAACAAAATTTAAACAACTTCCGATTATCAATAACGCGCATTCATCAGAGATCGTTTTCGATCTCTGATGCCTAATCCCGGCTTTTGCCTAATTTTGTCATTTTCTCGTCACGGCAATCTGCCTATAAAAGAGCAATTTGCACGCTATTTAAGCCAAATTGGTTATTTTTTATTCAATTCTGAGAATTCACTTTCTGTATCATAATTTCTTATAAAAAATTAAAGAAAACCGCTCGCCATGCCGAAGATGTTCAGGTAACCTCGGTTCGTCTTGTCGCAAAGAGTGCTCTTATTCTCATTGCGCGTAAATTTGTGCGTTCTTCCACAAAATTACGTCAGAGCGTTTGTCTCGATGCATTCAGATAATTAATCTCGCTGCGTTGGCATTTTTTATAACGATATTTATCGTTAAGGACTTCAAGGGAAAATAAGCAACATGGTCAAATCTCAGCCGATTTTGAGATATATCGTGCGGGCGATACCCGCGATTGCAGTAGCGGTTCTGCTTTCAGCTTGTTCGACAAATACCGCAAAGAACGTGCATTCTGAGACGCTTGCTGTGGGCGAAGACAACTCTTCACTGCAAGCCTCTCAGGATGAATTTGAAAATATGGTTCGTAATCTGGACGTAAAAGGCCGCATTATGGATCAATATGCTGACTGGAAAGGCGTTCGCTACCGTTTAGGCGGCGACACCAAAAAAGGCATCGATTGTTCCGGCTTTGTGCAGCGTACTTTCCGTGAACAGTTTGGTTTAGAGCTGCCGCGTTCCACCTGGGAACAGCAGGAAACAGGCAAGTCTATTTCGCGCACCAGTTTGCGCACAGGCGATTTAGTTCTGTTCCGTGCGGGTTCTACCGGCCGACACGTTGGCATTTATATCGGTAATAACCAGTTTGTTCATGCCTCCACCAGCAACGGCGTCATGATTTCAAGCATGGATGAGCCGTACTGGAAGAAGCGCTATAACGAAGCGCGACGCATCCTGACACGCAGCTAATTGCTTAATGCCGGTTTTCCCTTGGCTGACGTTAAGTATAAAAAAACACTGCTCCGGCAGTGTTTTTTTATGCCTGCATTATGCTATACGAACCTTTTCAGGTTATAGTCCGACTCTGTCACTACGCCGCCCCGAGCACTTACAATGGGCCCAACGCTATGTTCACCCGCCATTTTTCCGTTAATCGAAAAATTTTGCTGACCAGCCTGCTTATCGGTCTGTTTTCAGCATTAATCGCGAGTGGCTGTCAGTTTTGGTTCGAACAACAGCGTCGGGAAGCCAGATACGATACGCTGCTCACGAATATGCAGTCCTGGCTTACGGACTATCTCAACGACATCCGCGCCACTGCCGAATCACTCCAGCCACTCACGCTGAATGATTGCCACGCCGTCACCAGCGAGCTCACTTCCCGCGCCGCATTCAGCATGAATGTGCGCGCTTTTTTACTGGTGAAAGATCGCCTCGCCTTTTGCTCCTCAGCCACCGGTGAGATGAGCCTTGCGATGAAAGATCTGGTACCGGAAATCGATCTCGATAAAACCAGCGATATGGTGTTTTTACCCGGGACGCCAATGATGCCGGATAAACCCGCCATCGCGCTCTGGTTTCGCAGCCCATTACTGGATCATCGGGGCGTATTCGCTACGCTGAACATCAATCTGACCCCCTACAGGCTTTACACCTCGCAGCAACCGGATTTAACCGGCATCGCCCTGGGTATTGGCGATCGGGCTGTCTCCACGTTTTCCAGCGGGCTTCTTAACCTGAGCAATATGCCTCAGCCCCCTTTTCTGACCACCCGGATTGAAGATTCGCCAATTACGCTTTATCTCTACGCCGAAAAGTGGCGTCCGGAAGATATACAATTTGCCGCGCTGCTGGGCGCCACCTTTGGCATGCTGGTAGCATTGCTGAGCGCTTTCATCCTTAACACGCAATTGCGCCCCGGCAGAGAGATCCTCACGGCCATTAAGCGCGACCAGTTTTATGTCGTTTATCAGCCCGTTATCGGCGCGAAAGATCTGAAAGTGACGGGTATCGAAGTGCTGATGCGCTGGCGGCATCCCACCGCAGGAGAAATATCGCCTGACGCTTTTATTCACTTTGCCGAAGCGCAGCAGCTTATTGTGCCGCTGACATTGCATCTGTTTGACCTGATTGCTCGAGATGCGCCCGTATTACAAACGCTGCTCCCGCCGGGCGCAAAAATGGGCGTTAATATCGCGCCAGGCCATTTGCATGCCGCCAATTTCCTTGACGATATCCGCGACTTCGCCCACTCCCTGCCCCCACACCATTTCAGTATTGTGCTGGAAATTACCGAGCGGGATATGCTGCGCTATACGGAAGTGACCAAACTGTTTGAGTTGCTGCGCAACGAAGGTTATGAAATCGCTATTGACGATTTTGGTACCGGGCACAGTGCATTGATCTATCTGGAGCGCTTTACGCTTGATTATCTGAAAATCGACCGGGGTTTCGTTAACGCCATCGGTACAGAAACCGTGACATCGCCGGTGCTCGATGCCGTTCTGACGCTGGCGAAGCGGTTAAATATGCTCACGGTTGCCGAAGGTGTCGAAACGCCAGAACAAGCCAGGTGGCTACGCGAACACGGCATTCATTATATGCAGGGCTATTTTTTCAGCCGACCGCTGACACTGGAACAGTTTGTCGCATGGCATCCGCCAGAGTTCACCACCATGCTTTAGCGTGAATCATTTCACATCAGACCAGGCCTCCCTTATTATTCAACGATAAGTAGTCAGCGAGCCTGTCGCGTTGCAGGTCAAAGGAACACACCGGATGAAGTTTGTGCGCATTTCAGCTTTATTGCTGGCTTTTGTCGGCCTGACATGTCAGGCGCAAACCATAAAAGAGAGCTACTCATTTGCCGTTATTGGCGAGCCAAAATACGCGATTAGTTTTTCCCATTTCGATTACGTGAATCCCGCCGCGCCCAAAGGCGGCAACGTCACGCTGTCCGTGATTGGCACATTCGATAATTTCAACCGCTACGCATTACGCGGGAACGCGGCGGTGCGCACCGAATCACTCTATGACGCCCTGTTTACCACCTCGGATGATGAACCAGGCAGCTATTACCCGCTGGTCGCTGAAATGGCGCGCTACGCCGATGATTATTCATGGATGGAGATCAGCATCAATCCGCGGGCGATATTTCATGACGGTTCACCGATCCGCGCCAGCGACGTTGCGTTTACCTTTCAGAAGTTTATGACCGAAGGCGTGCCGCAGTTCCGCCTGGTCTACAAAGGCACGACGGTAAAAGCCATTTCGCCGCTTACCGTGCGCATTGTGCTGGCGAAACCGGGTAAAGAGGACATGCTCAGCCTGTTAACGCTACCCATAATGCCGGAGAAATTCTGGAAAGATCATAAGCTGAGCGATCCGCTTGCCCGTCCGCCGCTGGGCAGTGGGCCTTATCGCATCAGCACCTGGCGCATGGGGCAATACATTGCCTACACCCGCGTTCGCGATTACTGGGCGGCGAATTTGCCGGTGAATCGGGGGCGCTGGAATTTCGACAATATTCGTTATGACTACTACCTCGATGACAACGTGGCGTTCGAGGCGTTCAAAGCGGGTGCTTACGACCTGCGCAGCGAAGGCGATGCGAAAAACTGGGCGACACGCTATATCGGCAGCAATTTCAGCCGGGGCTATATCGTTAAAGATGAGCAGCCCAACACCTCCGCGCAGGAC
Source organism: Kosakonia pseudosacchari (assembly GCF_900184035.1). Taxonomy (GTDB): domain Bacteria; phylum Pseudomonadota; class Gammaproteobacteria; order Enterobacterales; family Enterobacteriaceae; genus Kosakonia; species Kosakonia pseudosacchari. Next base: position 97,124 of record NZ_FXWP01000004.1, on the reverse strand, counting down.
ACGCGCTGGCTGGCGTTTAACACCACGCGTCCGGTCTTTAGCGATCGCCGCGTACGCGAAGCGGTATCGCTGGCCTTTGATTTTGAATGGATGAACAAAGCGCTGTTCTACGGGGCATACAGCCGCGCCAACAGCTATTTCCAGAACACGGAATATGCGGCGCGTAACTATCCTGATGCCGATGAACTGACGCTTCTGGCGCCGTTAAAAGCGCAAGTGCCGCCGGAAGTGTTTACCTCTATTTATTCGCCTGCGAAATCAAACGCGGATGGCTATGACCGCGAAAACCTGCTGAAAGCCGATAAACTGCTCACTGAATCCGGCTGGATACTGAAAAATCAGCAGCGCGTTAATGCCAAAACCGGGCAGCCCTTCACCTTTGAACTGCTGCTGCCCTCCGGCGGCAATACGCAGTGGGTTTTGCCGTTTCAGCACAACCTTGCTCGGCTTGGCATCACCATGGATGTGCGCCAGGTCGATAACTCGCAGGCCACCAATCGCCTGCGCAGCCGCGACTATGACATGATGCCGAGTCTGTGGCGCGCGCAACCGTGGCCGAGCGGCGATTTGCAAATCTCCTGGAGCTCGCAATATATCAACTCTTCGTATAATGCTGCGGGCGTCAAAAACCCGGCGGTCGATAAGCTAATTGAGCAGATCAACCGCTGGCAGGGAAACAAAGAGAAATTACTTCCGCTTGGACGGGCGCTTGATCGCGTGCTGACCTGGAACTATTACATGCTGCCCATGTGGTATATGGCAGCCGATCGCGTCGCCTATTGGGATAAGTTTTCCATGCCCGGCATTCGCCCCGTCTACTCCCTTGGCTTCGACACCTGGTGGTATGACGTAAACAAGGCGGCGAAACTGCCCGCTGCCAGACGTTAAGGAGAAGAGATGGGCGCGTATCTCATTCGCCGGTTATTGCTGATCATTCCTACGATTTGGGCAATTATCACCATCAACTTTTTTATTGTGCAGATCGCCCCCGGCGGCCCGGTCGATCAGGCTATCGCGGCGATTGAGTATGGCGATCAAAGCAACCTCCCCGGTAGCGGCGGTGGCGGAATGGGTGCCACACATGCGCGCACCGGCGTCGGCGATGCGTTGAGCAATAACAGCCACTATCGCGGTGGTCGCGGCCTTGATCCGCAAGTCATTGAAGAGATCAAAAAGCGCTACGGCTTTGATAAGCCAATGTACCAGCGCTATTTCAAAATGCTGTGGGATTATGCGCGTTTCGACTTTGGCGACAGCCTGTTTCGCAGCGCGTCGGTGTTACAGCTGATTAAAGACAGCCTGCCGGTTTCGGTGACCCTTGGTCTGTGGGGCACACTCATTATCTATCTGGTGTCGATTCCCCTTGGTATTCGCAAGGCAGTCTATAACGGTAGCCGCTTTGACAGCTGGAGCAGTGCGCTGATTATCGTCGGCTACGCCATTCCCCCTTTTCTGTTTGCCATCTTGTTGATTATTTTCTTCGCGGGCGGCAGCTATTACGACTTCTTCCCGCTGCGCGGGCTGGTGTCGACCAATTTCGACACGTTGCCGTGGTATAAGCAAATCACCGACTACTTGTGGCACATCGCGCTACCGGTGCTGGCAACAGTGATTGGTGGTTTCGCCGCGCTGACCATGCTGACCAAAAACGCCTTCCTTGATGAGATCCGTAAGCAGTATGTGGTAACCGCGCGCGCCAAAGGTGTCAGCGAGCGCAATATTATGCGCAAACATGTGTTTCGTAACGCCATGCTGCTGGTGATTGCCGGGTTCCCGGCGACGTTTATCAGCATGTTTTTTACCAGTTCATTGCTGATTGAGGTGATTTTTTCCCTTAACGGGCTGGGGTTGTTGGGTTATGAAGCCACCGTCTCGCGGGATTATCCGGTGATGTTTGGCACACTCTATATTTTCTCTTTGATCGGCCTGCTGCTGAATATCCTCAGTGATATCACCTATACGCTGGTGGATCCGCGCATCGATTTCGAGGGGCGCTGATGATTCAATTAAGCTACATCAACCGGGCGCGCTGGGCGCGTTTTCGCCATAACCGCCGCGGCTACTGGTCGCTGTGGATTTTCCTGGTGATTTTTATTCTGAGCCTGTGCGCCGAGCTGGTGGCTAATGATAAACCCCTGCTGGTACGCTATCAGGGACAGTGGTTCACGCCCGTGGTGAGAGATTACAGCGAAAGCGATTTTGGCGGCCCGTTCGCGACGCCTGCTGATTACCAGGATCCGTGGCTGCAAAAGCAGCTTGAAGATCACGGATGGGTACTCTGGGCACCGGTACGTTTTGGTGCGCGCAGCATCAATTACGCCACCACGCAGCCGTTCCCTTCCCCGCCTTCGGCGCAAAACTGGCTGGGGACCGATGCGAACGGCGGAGACGTGCTGGCGCGACTCCTTTATGGCACGCGCATCTCGTTACTGTTTGGTTTAATGCTGACCCTCTTTTCCAGCGTTATCGGTATTCTGGCTGGTGCCGTACAGGGTTATTACGGCGGCAAAATCGATCTGCTCGGCCAGCGCTTTATTGAAGTCTGGTCAGGATTACCCACACTGTTTTTAATCATCTTGCTTTCGAGTGTGATCCAGCCGGGTTTCTGGTGGCTTCTCGGCATCACGGTGGTGTTCGGCTGGATGACGCTGGTGAGCGTCGTGCGCGCCGAATTTTTGCGTACGCGTAATTTCGACTATATCCGAGCCGCTCAAGCTATGGGCGTGGGCGATCGCGCCATAATCTTGCGTCATATGCTGCCGAACGCGATGGTCGCGACGCTGACCTTCCTGCCGTTTATTCTTTGCGGCTCGATCGGCACACTTACCTCACTCGATTTCCTCGGCTTTGGTCTGCCGCTCGGTTCACCGTCGCTCGGCGAATTGTTATTGCAGGGCAAAAACAATTTACAGGCACCGTGGCTGGGTATCGCCGCTTTTGTCTCTACCGCTCTGCTGCTTTCGTTGCTGATTTTTATTGGCGAAGCCGTGCGCGACGCGTTTGACCCCAATAAGGCGGTGTAATATGGCAACTCCCCTGCTCTCTGTCGATACTCTGAGTATTGCCTTTCGCCAGCGTGATACGCAGCATCTTGTCGTCAATGACCTCTCCTTACGGATTGAGGCGGGCGAAACGCTGGCGCTGGTGGGCGAATCCGGTTCCGGTAAAAGCGTTAGCGCGTTATCGATCCTGCGCCTGCTCCCCTCACCGCCGGTGGTATACCCCTCCGGCGATATCCTGTTTCATGGCGAGTCGTTGTTGCATGCCAGCGAAAGAACCTTGCGCGGCGTGCGCGGCAATAAAATCGCCATGATTTTCCAGGAGCCGATGGTCTCCCTGAACCCGCTGCATACGCTGGAAAAACAGCTGTATGAAGTGCTCTCGTTGCATCGCGGTATGCGACGTGAAGCGGCGCGGGCAGAAATTCTTGATTGTCTGGATCGCGTGGAGATCCGCAACGCGCGCGCGCGATTAGGCGATTTCCCGCATCAGCTTTCCGGCGGTGAGCGCCAGCGCGTGATGATCGCGATGGCGCTGCTCACGCGCCCCGAACTGCTGATTGCCGATGAGCCGACGACCGCACTTGACGTGTCCGTACAGGCACAAATCCTGACGTTATTGCGTGAGCTGCGCGATGAGCTGAACATGGGATTGCTGTTTATCACCCATGATTTAAGCATTGTGCGTAAGCTGGCGGACACGGTGGCGGTGATGCAAAACGGCCGCTGTGTCGAGCAAAACAGTGCGCAGACCTTGTTCAGCGCACCGGCGCATCCTTATACGCAAAAGCTGCTCAATAGTGAGCCCAGCGGTAAGCCCGTCTCCCTTCCTTCCGATGCCCAGCCCTTGTTACAGGTCGAAAACCTCGCCGTTAGCTTCCCGGTTCGCAAAGGGATCTTTAAGCGCGTGGTGGATAACAACACGGTGGTGAAGGACATCAGCTTTACGCTGCGCCCCGGTGAAACGCTTGGCCTGGTGGGGGAATCCGGTTCGGGGAAAAGCACCACCGGGTTAGCGTTGCTGCGCCTGGTGGCCTCGCGCGGGACAATTCTGTTTGATAACAAACCACTACATCAATGGAACCGTAAGCAGATGCTGCCGGTGCGCCATCGTATTCAGGTGGTCTTTCAGGATCCAAACTCGGCCCTGAACCCAAGGCTGAATGTGCAGCAAATTATCGAAGAGGGGCTGCGGGTGCATCACCCGGAGCTATCGCGTGAACAGCGCGAACAGCGTGTGATCGAGGTGATGGGTGAAGTCGGGCTGGATGCCGAAACGCGGCACCGCTTCCCCGGTGAGTTTTCCGGCGGCCAGCGCCAGCGCATCGCTATCGCCCGTGCGCTGATCCTTAAGCCTGAACTGATTATTCTCGATGAGCCGACATCGTCGCTGGATCGCACTGTGCAGGCGCAAATCCTCGCGCTGCTGAAATCATTACAGGAAACCCACCGGCTGGCGTACATCTTTATCAGCCACGACCTGCAGGTTGTGCGCACATTGTGCCATCAAGTGATTGTGCTGAAAGAGGGGGAAGTGGTGGAGCAAGGAGAGTGCCGACGTGTGTTTGATGCGCCTGCTCAGGCGTATACACGCCAGCTTCTGGCATTACGCTAAATCAGAACGGATTTTGTCCTGAGAAGGGTTCCGCGATGGCAACGCCGAAATTTTTCAGGCGGCACGTCGCGGCAAACTCATCCTCGCAGTTGACGAACAGGCACGGTTCCCCTTCGCACTCAAGCACGGAGCAATTCACTTCGATATCGCTCAGCGCCTGGCTGAGTTTGTGCATGACAGGCCATGCGTTGTCGCCATCCGGGCTCAACAGTTTTAAGGCAACAAGCGTGTCGTCCGCTGACTGACCATTTTGCGGAATCGGTTCAACTTTGGCACCTGCAAAACCATCTAACCAGCGATAGCACTGGGGCAGACGGTGGATGATGGAGAGCTGTAATGTATTCACGTTCTTTCCCCGGAAGTACTTTTACTTCACAAATATTTCACACTTATATTAACACACTATTGACAATTCATCCTGTCAACCACGTAGAAGTGAACACATCCCGCGTGGCGTGTGGGGTAGTCACTCATTTATCAGGATTTTATGGGTAAGCGACAGGCCCGGTTTCGGGGTATATGTACCCGTTTCTGCGATCTAACTCAACCTTTTTCACTACAATGATGTGACTTTTTACACTAATAGATTTTACATAAAATAAACAAACGCGTGTAAAGGTAAGTTGTTTCTGGTTGACATGTATCAAAAAAGGGAGCGTTTTTGCTCCCTGTTCAGGCAGGTTACGCCGGTTTTTTCGCCCGGCTGGCGTAGAGATAGAAGAGAATTGAGCAGGTAGCGCAGAAGGTAATTGACCAAATCATCGGCCAGGCGGTGTTAAAGGTCGCCATCGACAGCAGCGCACCCACAATGGCGCCAATGCCAAAACGGAACGTCCCCGCCAGTGATGACGCCGTGCCCGCCATATGCGGAAACTCATCGAGGATCACCGCCATCGCGTTTGACGCCACCAGCGAAACGCAGCCAACAAACGCCGCAACACCCAGCACCAGCGACCAGAAACCGACATCCAGCAGTGCCGTCACCACCATCCATAACGCCATGGCAAATTGCACCCACAGCCCACTGCGGAACATGTTTAAGGCACCAACACGGCGCACGATACGCCCATTAATTATTGTCGTCACAAACAGGAACACAATGTTCAGCGCAAAGTAGTAACCAAAGTCCTGCGGCGAGATATGGTTAATTTTGATATAGACAAACGGCCCGGCGCTAAGAAAAGAGAACATGCCGGCAAAGCTGAAACCGCTCGCCAGCATATAGCTCAGCACGCGTTTATGGCGAAACAGCGACGCGAAGTTACCAAGCGTGGTGCGGAAATGGAATTTATGCCGTTTTTCTACCGGCAACGTTTCGCGGATAAAAAAGACAATCATTGCTGAGACCAGCAATGCGGCAATTGCCAGGATCCAGAAAATGGCGTGCCAGTTGAACCAGACCAATACTGCGCCACCAATCATCGGTGCCAGCAGCGGCGCAATGGTGGTCACCAGCATGACAAATGACATCATGCGGGAGAACTCCTCACGCGGGTAAATATCACGCATCAGCGCGTTAATCACCACGCTTGCCGCAGCCGCCGCAAGGCCATGAAAAAAGCGCATGGTAATCAATTGTTCGATACTCTGCGCCAGCGCACAGGCAACGGCAGCCGCGGCAAAAACCAGCGTACCGCCGAGGATAACCGGCTTACGCCCGATGCTGTCGGCCATCGGACCGTATAACAACTGGCCGACCGCAAAGCCCAGAATATAGGTACTCAGCGTCATCTGCGCGCTGCCCGCCGGTACGCCAAACTGTTCGGCAATCACCGGTAGCGCAGGCAGATACATATCGATGGATAACGGCATCAGCATGGCCAGCAGGCCAAGAATAAATACAATGCTCAATGATGAGTGTGGCCTGCGGGTCACGTAAATCTCCTGAATTAGCGGGGTGGCATGCCAACGCTGGCAATTTCATCTTCAGTTAATGGCCGGTATTCGCCCGGTTCGAGATCTGCATCAAGCGCAATCGCACCGATGCGCTCGCGGTGCAGACCCACAACATGGTTGCCAACGGCTGCGAACATCCGTTTTACCTGATGGTAACGCCCTTCGCTGATGGTCAGACGCACTTGTGTCGGCGTGATAACTTCCAGCATTGCAGGCCTGGTGAGATCTTTTTCATTATGCAACTGTACGCCACGGGCAAACTGCTCAGCGGTGTCATCTGCGACCGGCGATTCCAGCGTCACCAGATAAGTTTTTTCGCAGTGATGGCGCGGCGAAGTAATGCGGTGCGACCATTGACCATCGTCGGTCATCAATACCAGACCGGTGGTATCAATATCCAGGCGCCCCGCCGCATGCAGCTTATGCGCCACCGGCTCATCAAGAAAATAGAGTACCGTCGGGTGATCCGGATCGTCCGTCGAGCAGACGTAACCTTCTGGCTTGTTGAGCATAAAGTAGCGCGGGCCATTTTGCTGAACGAGGGTATTGCCGTCGTATTCAACCTCGTGCTCGGGTTGCAGTTTAAAGGCGGTATCTCTGACGATCTCACCATTGACCGTAACGCGCTGGCCGCGGATTTCACGCCCGGCAATAGCGCGGCTGACGCCGAGTTGCTGAGCGATAAACTTATCAAGTCGCATGAAATTTTTTTGCCTGTATGGTGCTGGGTGCGGGCAATGCGCCCGAAAACAGAAATGAGTACCCGAACAGTATAACGAGCATCACAGACCGCTCAAAGGAAAGATTCGTGGCATACTGTGCCGTGTGAATGTGTAACCCCTGCGAGATAATGACTTTTACCTTACGCCCCTATCAACGCGAAGCGGTGGACGCCACCCTCGCCCACTTTCGTCAACATGCCGAACCTGCAGTCATTGTGCTGCCCACCGGTGCAGGAAAGAGCCTGGTTATCGCCGAACTGGCGCGGCTCGCGCGCGGGCGCGTACTGGTGCTGGCGCACGTTAAAGAGCTGGTGGCGCAAAACCACGCGAAGTATGTCGCGCTTGGGCTGGAGGCCGATATTTTCGCCGCCGGGCTTAACAGCAAACAGAGCCACGGCAAAGTGGTGTTTGGCAGCGTCCAGTCCGTTGCGCGTAATCTGGCGCAGTTTCAGGGGCAATTTTCCCTGCTGGTGGTCGATGAGTGTCACCGCATTGGCGACGACGATGACAGCCAGTACCAGCAAATCCTCAGCCATTTGCGCGAAGTGAACCCTCACCTGCGTTTGCTCGGCCTGACGGCGACACCTTTTCGCCTCGGTAAAGGCTGGATTTATCGCTTTCATTACCACGGTATGGTGCGCGGCGATGAAAAGGCGCTGTTTCGCGACTGCATTTATGAACTGCCGCTGCGCTACATGATTAAACACGGTTATCTCACACCGCCGGAACGGCTGGATATGCCGGTAGTGCAGTATGACTTCAGCCGTTTGCAGGCGCAAAGTAACGGTCTTTTTAGCGAAGCGGATTTGAACCGTGAGCTGAAAAAGCAGCAGCGCATTACGCCGCACATTGTTAGCCAGATTGTCGAATTTGCGCAGACGCGCAAAGGGGTGATGATTTTTGCCGCCACCGTCGAACACGCGCGCGAGATAACGGGCTTGTTACCTGCCGATGACGCGGCGCTAATTACCGGAGAAACCCCCGGCCCGCAGCGTGATGCCTTAATCGAAGCCTTCAAAAGTCAGCAATTTCGCTTTCTGGTAAACGTCGCGGTGCTGACCACGGGCTTTGATGCGCCGCATGTGGATTTGATAGCCATTCTGCGCCCGACAGAATCCGTCAGCCTGTATCAGCAAATTGTTGGTCGCGGCCTGCGACTCGCGCCAGGAAAAACCGACTGCCTGATCCTTGATTACGCCGGCAACCCGCACGATCTCTATGCCCCGGAAATCGGGGCGCCAAAAGGTAAAAGCGATAATGTGCCGGTGCAGGTGTTCTGCCCGGCGTGCGGTTTTGCCAATACCTTTTGGGGAAAAACCACCGCCGACGGCACACTGATTGAACATTTCGGCCGCCGCTGCCAGGGCTGGCTGGAAGATGATGAAGGCCACCGTGAACAGTGCGATTTCCGTTTTCGCTTTAAAAACTGCCCGCAGTGCAATGCAGAAAATGATATCGCCGCCCGTCGCTGTCGCACCTGCGATACGGTGCTGGTTGACCCGGACGATATGCTAAAAGCGGCGCTGAAACTGAAGGATGCGCTGGTGCTGCGCTGTAGTGGCATGACGTTGCAACAGGGGGCGGATGAAAAAGGCGAATGGCTGAAAATCACCTATTACGATGAAGATGGCGCGGATGTGAGTGAGCGCTTCCGCCTGCAAACCGCCGCGCAACGCACCGCCTTTGAGCAACTCTTTATTCGCCCACACACTCGCACGCCTGGCGTGCCGCTGCGCTGGATTGTCGCAGCAGATATCGTGGCGCAGCAGGCATTATTACGCCACCCTGACTTCGTCGTCGCGCGGATGAAAGGCCAGTACTGGCAAGTGCGGGAAAAAGTGTTCGATTATGAAGGCCGTTTCCGGCGGGCACATGAATTCCGGGGATAAACGCGCTTTTGATTGATGTATCGAACATTCAGGGATAGAATACCGCCCGCTTTTGCATCCGCAAAGCCGATCATCTGCCTGTTGCTGGGTCGCCTGTAACAGGATTATTTAAGAGAGATTCAAATGTTTACTATTAACGCAGAAGTACGTAAAGAGCAGGGTAAGGGTGCGAGCCGCCGCCTGCGCACAGCGAACAAGTTCCCGGCTATCGTTTACGGTGGAACTGAAGCGCCAATCGCTATCGAACTGGATCACGACAAACTGTGGAACATGCAGGCGAAAGCTGAGTTCTATAGCGAAGTTCTGACCATCGCTGTTGATGGCAAAGAAGTAAAAGTGAAAGTTCAGGCTGTACAACGTCACCCGTACAAAGCCAAACTGACTCACATCGACTTCGTTCGCGCTTAATCGCCGACAAGTTGAAGAAACCCCGCTCCGGCGGGGTTTTTTATGGCTTATTTTCCGCCGGTCAGGCGTCGTTGCAGCTGGTCGCGCAGATTCGGCGGCGTACCTTTAATGGTCAGCGTATCGGTCGCCGGATCCCAGAAAATGCGCTCGCCGAGCAGTAAAGCATCGAAATTGATGGTCAGGCCGCCGCCGCTACCGGCATATTTGGTCAGCTGACGCAGCGTGCTACGATCCGCCGGGAAGCTCTCCTCCAGCTCGTAGCCCTGACCTGCGGTGAACTCTTCGAAACTGACTTCGCTCACGCCTGCCAGTTCTTTGGAGAGCGAAGCCAGTTCAATCTCTTCGCCCGCCTGCAACTGCTCATTACAGTAGGTGTAAACCTGCTGGCGCACCGTCTGGCGTTCTGATTTGTCCAGCTCCGCCTGGGCGGTAAAATCGTCCACCGCTTGCAACAACCCGCGGTTTTGCGCTTTGGCGTTCAGCCCTTCGCTGGCCCCGAGGAAATCCATAAAGAAGTCAGCGACTTTTCGCCCTACCCGACCCTTCAGGAATGTCAGATAGCGGGTCGACTGCGGATTGGTTTCCCACTCCGTGAGATCGATACGCGCGACGATATCCGCATGGTTAATATCCAGATAGTGTGTGGCGCTGATATCCAGATGTTCATTAACACGCATGCTGCTTAAGTTGTTCAGCACCGCGATCAGCAGGTATTCCACCGCCAGGTAACGGTAGTGGCAAAAAAGCACAATACCGCCATCAGCGAACGGATATTTTGCCAGTTCATCACGTAAGCGCCCGGTTGCCGCACGGCTGAAGGCCAGAAACGCTTCTTCGCCCTGGCGCTGAAGACGCAGCGCTTGCGCCAGTTCGCTCTCGTCGTTAAACAGGCCATAGGCTTTATTTTTCGCACTGTAAACCCGGTGCAACTCAGCAACCATCTCTTCGACAGGCGCGGTGGGTTCCAGCAAAGAATCGCGCAGCACCAGTTCAAGGGTTTGCTCATCACGTTTGATAAGCTGGTGCAGGGCAATCTGGTTGATGTCCAGACTCATGATAAACTCTCCTTTTAGACCGCCGGTATTCAACCACCACCAACGCGACTGTGCAACTGCTGATAAAAAAGCAGAAAAAAAGCTGTTGCTACGGTAATATGTTGCCCTTTCATGAACAGACTGATTTCGATTTATGCCACAAATCTCCCGCTACAGTGATGAACACGTTGAAAAGCTTCTGAGTGAGCTGGCTAACGTACTGGAAAAACACAAAGCACCGACCGATCTGTCCCTGATGGTGTTGGGTAATATGGTGACAAATCTGATTAATACCAGCGTCGCCCCCGCACAGCGTCAGGCTATCGCGAACTCTTTCGCGCAGGCGTTACAATCGTCCATCGGCGACGACCAGGCGCATTAAGGGAAATATCGACAGTTTATGGTGACTAATCGTCAGCGCTACCGAGAAAAAGTCTCCCAGATGGTTAGCTGGGGACACTGGTTCGCGTTGTTCAACATTCTGTTGTCCATCGTGCTCGGTAGCCGTTATCTGTTTGTTGCCGACTGGCCGACCACCCTCTCCGGGCGGGTTTATTCCTACCTGAGCGTGGTCGGGCATTTTAGTTTTTTGGTTTTCGCCACCTATCTGCTGGTGTTGTTTCCGCTGACATTTATTGTGATGTCCCAGCGGCTGATGCGCGTGTTGTCCGCGCTGCTGGCGACCGCCGGCATGACGCTGTTGTTGATTGACAGCGAAGTCTTTACCCGTTTTCACCTGCATCTCAACCCCATCGTCTGGGAACTGGTCATTAACCCGGACCAGAACGAAACCGCGCGTGACTGGCAATTAATGTTTATCAGCGTGCCAGTGATCCTGCTGATTGAGATGTTGGTTGCGACCTGGAGCTGGCAGAAACTGCGCAGTCTCACCCGGCGTCGCCACTTTGCCAAACCGTTGGCCGCTTTTTTCTTCGTCGCCTTTATTTCCACCCACGTGATGTATATTTGGGCCGACGCCAATTTCTATCGCCCCATTACCATGCAGCGGGCGAATCTGCCGCTCTCCTATCCAATGACCGCACGTCGTTTTCTGGAAAAACACGGGCTACTGGATGCGCAGGATTACCAGCGCCGCCTGGTGGAGCAAGGTAATCCGGAAGCGGTATCGGTGCAGTATCCGCTCAGTGATTTGCGTTACCAGGATATGGGTTCCGGCCAGAACGTATTGCTGATTACCGTCGACGGTCTCAACTATTCACGTTATGAGAAACAGATGCCGCAACTGGCGAGCTTCGCCCAGCAAAACGTCACGTTTACGCAGCATATGAGTTCTGGCAATAACGCTGATGGCGGCTATTTCGGTCTTTTTTATGGCATATCGCCAAGTTACATGGATGGCGTGCTGTCGGCGCGTATTCCGGCGGCGCTGATTACCGCTTTCAACCAGCAGGGTTATCAGCTGGGGCTGTTCTCTTCCGACGGTTTTAGCAGCCCACTCTATCGCCAGGCGTTGCTATCTGATTTTTCTCTGCCCCCAGCAAAAGCGCAAAGCGATGAACAAACTGCCGATCAGTGGATTAGCTGGCTGGGTCATTATGCGCAGGAAGATAACCGCTGGTTCTCGTGGATTTCGCTAAACGGCACAGCGTCTGTTGATATGTCACAGCCTGGCTTTGCCCGTAAATATGGCCGAGCAGCGGCTGGTGTCGACGATCAAATCGCCCGCGTGCTGGATGCTCTGCGCACCTCAGGTAAGCTTGATGACACGGTAGTGATCATTACCGCCGGACACGGTATTCCGGAAAGCAAAGAAGATAACCATTTTGACTGGTCACGCAGTCGGTTGCAGGTGCCGCTGGTTGTGCACTGGCCAGGGACGCCGGCGCAACGCATTAGCAAATTAACGGATCATAAAGACATTATGACTACGCTGATGCAGCGTCTGCTGCATGTCAGCACGCCGGCAAGCGAGTATTCACAAGGTCAGGATCTGTTTACCGCCACGCGCCGTCATAACTGGGTAACCGCTGCGGATAGCGACGTACTGGCGATTACCACGCCGGAATTAACGCTGGTGCTGAATCAGAATGGGAATTACCAGACCTGGAATGCGCAGGGTGAGAAAATTCGCGATCAGAAACCGCAGCTCAGCTTACTGCTGCAGGTGCTGACGGATGAAAAACGTTTTATCGCTAACTGATTGATTAATTATGAATCACTCAGCCTGCCCTTAGCTTGCAATCAGCGATGAAAAGGGTACTATTAGCGCCACATGTCGGCACGTAGCGCAGCCTGGTAGCGCACTGTCATGGGGTGTCAGGGGTCGGAGGTTCAAATCCTCTCGTGCCGACCAAAAAATCCCAAGAAAACCAACCCATTGCGGTTGGTTTTTTTATGTCGGCAATTTGCTCAAGGTAAAAAGAAGGTAAAACCTCTGTCCGTTCAGTGCGTGCATGACAGGAAGAACGCGTCCGCTATGAGCGCGGAGCATAAGTTCGGAACTTCCACAACCGCATGACTGACACGGAGGCGTCTTAAGCAACCGGGAGCAGGTTAGTTCAGTCGATACATTTAAAACAGGTATTTTAGTTATTCGTTTCGTTATACATCCACGATAAAGCAATGTGTTGTCGTACCTGGTTTCAAAGATACCGGCCTCATGGCAGACATCTTGCACTGTTCGTCCGCTTCAACCGACTTGATCACAGTGATGATCTGATGCCAAAAAAAGGGCTTTACGCATAGCAAGCGCCCTATTGGCAAAATGAGCATGCAGGTCGATCTCTGAAAGGGAATGGGGGGATTATGCCGGGTACTTACACTAAGAGCGCGTATGGCACAAACCTCGCGTTTTTTATGCCTGCAATGGACTCCGGACTATGGTCTAATTCCTTACCAATAATATGTCTTGAAACGCATTACCGTTTTTGAAATACCTAAAAGTTAAAAAGAAGCTGGGCATAAACCAGCTTCTTTTCAGAGAGTTACCGCATGTAAAATGATCAATGATTATCCAGGTCAATGACATTATCAAACAGGGATAACGTTTTAACATCATGTGTAGATAATATAATCGTTTTATCACTGGTCATTAAACAATCTAACGCCAGCATAGCACTTTTTTCATCGAGATTAGCGGTCGGCTCATCGAGCAAAATAATAGATTTAGATGAAAGTAATGCCCTGCAAAGCATTAATCGCTGTAATTGACCGGAAGAAAGAACGGGATTACTTGGCGATATTTTTGTGTACAACCCTGCAGGCAAAGATGTAATCACCTCCAATAATCCAAATTTTCTCAACATTTCACGGCAATCATGTTCACTAGCCTCTCCACCACTATACCAGACGATATTATCATAAATCGTGCCGTTAAAGACGATAGAGCCTTGTGGAAGATAATAGACATTGGAATAAAATAGATGCAGTTCATCCTTATTAATTTCATGGCCATCTATAATAAAATCACCGTTTCCTGGCATATATAATCCAGCCAATAATTTCAATAATGTACTTTTGCCAGTGCCAGACGTTCCTATTACAGCCGTTCTGGAATGCAACGGTATTTCAATAGTTAAATTTTTAATAATTGAACTATCAGGTCCATAACCAAATTGTAGATTCTGAACACAAATTGATTCTTTAATTTTAGAATGCTCACGAGTAATGTCGATTTCTTTGTAAGATAACATATCTTTTAATCGCTCATCAGAGACATTTTGCAGCTTCTGCGCAACGCAACACTGATAAAATTGATTGATGCTATCCATCGCAATCCTTCTGAAAAACCAAAAGGCAATTACATTTCCGTAAGAGATATGTAATTCACTTATGCTATAGAATGAGATCCATAAAAACAACATCGAATCAATATTACTCAAAAATGAAAATATTGCACTCTGTCTAATATCAGTCGTGTTTACCTTTTTGTATCGATGAAACAACACTTCAAGTAAATTATTATACCTGCCAAGGATGCCGGTACTTAGCTCACCAGATCTAATTGTCTGGATCCCATTTATTGTTTCAAGGTTAAATGTTTCAATATCCGAAACACTTTCCTCAAGGCTTTTTGAAAATGACTTTTTGAGACCGGCAAAGTAATAACTAATGCAACCAAAGATTGCCATGGTTCCGATTGAGAGGACCGACAGAACAATATTTAGCCATAACATTATGCATAGCGTAACAACAGTTATAGTCAATGCCTTGTATTTATCATTAAGTATTTTTTCCCTGTTAAGAACAGCCATACCAATGGCGTTGATCCGTTGATTAATATCAGCCGAAGATCGCCTTTCAAAGTAAGATATATCTTTCTTTAACAACCTTTTAAATAATGAAGGCTTATATTTGGTTGCTGCATTTATCGCAGCATTCAAACCATATTTGTTGCTAATATATTGTAGGAGTGATATAAAACAAAAAAGTATAATCATTCCCATAAACATTATATTGACCTGTTCATCTGCAAAGAAATGTTGGTCTTTAGATATAAATGAGAATAGCATCGGCGTGATCAAAGAAAAGAGCGACAAAAATATTGCCAGTAAACATCTTTTCATGATCCCCGGAAAAGAGAGTTTTTCTAGCCACCCGCTTTCACTTTTAATTTTACCCGAGCTTTTTTTATCATTATATAATGATTCATCAAGAATCAAGCCAAACCCGGTTGCCGATAGTTCAAGTTCTTCAGCCGAGATCATTAACCTGCCAGTAGCAGGGTTTAAAACCTGAAAGAAGGTACCGTGATGGCTATATACATAAACATAATGATTTCCACCATAATGCAATATACATGGGACGGGTAAATATTGAATGCTGCTAACATCAAATTTTACCGGTAAGGCCTCATAGCCGTATGATTTTAGTATTCTGACTAATAAATCCAGGGAGGTACCATCACCTCCCCCCCATTTATCACGTAAGTCAGTTAATGTAATATTTTCACCCAAGGTGTTGAGCATCATGCAAGCACATGCAAGCCCACACTCGGATATTTCCCCTTGATAAACCATTTCAGGAGATGAATAATATTTCTTTTTCATAATATGAAATAAAACCTAAAAATTATAACTAAAGAAAGACGTGTAATGCCACAAAGTCCATTCATCGTTATATCTGCAGATTCCCTGCTCAACTAACTCTGGCATTTGTTTTTCGACCTTACGATGATCAACGCAATCTAAAATATCTATATTTAAATTGTTTTTATTATCCATCTGGAGACAGTAAAATAACGTCGACTGTTTTAGCAGGCGACTGAAAACCGGAATGCCAGAGTGCAACTCACAGCTTCGTCCCAGCAACCTGACTGGATACGTTTTCATTTTTTTCTTTGTAAGCCTGGTTGTACATTCTGGAATTGCATCAGGAAAGATAACAAGGCTCTTTTGATTCTCTACCAGGGAAACAATAATATCCTGGAAACTGTTGCCTTCGTTACCCTCCATCGCTTCAGGGTTGAATTGTTCGACAGAGATACCCTGCGAGTTATTGTTTTGCTTTTCATGAAGACTTTGCATTGAGTTGTGCACAGAGACTACGACCACCGGCTTTCTCATAACCCGCGCGGCAATCACCGTCTGTAAAATATCCGAGACGGTATGCAATGGCGCAAATATCAGATGAGAAGAGATTTTTTTTTCATCAATATAACTTCTTATTTTTTCCGCACAGGCTTCCAACTGTTCCAGCAGTTGTTTATTCTCATGAATAAGGGCATTCTTTAATATTTTCTGTCGCATAACACAAAAAAAATGGGTTGTGCCGCTTTGGATCCCAAGAACGTTGTAATGGGTTTGCCTGAAGCTACTATTCAGGCCATAATCCTTGCCAAACAGAAAACAATATTTTTTCGCAATATAGAGTAAAAATCTATAATCTATATATTTAAAAAGTAAAGCTACCAGCTTGCTTTTTATTATTCTAAAAATGGCTATTTTCTTGTAATAAACACGAACATAACCTGACAATAACAAACTAAGAAATTCAAAGCCTGGCATCACGTTCTCTACTGGTCTGTATTTATGAATTATACTTAAATATTAAGCGGTCATTCCGCCATCAAGCACAATTGTTTGGCCTGTCATATATTGACAAGTTTCACTAATCATAAATCGTGCAACCTTTGCCACCTCTTCCACAGAACCAATTCGACGCAACGGGATTTGTGAGCGTAATTTTTTCAAGGCATCTGGCGATAAGTTTCGCGTCATATCACTCTCGATGACACCCGGAACCAGGCAGTTAACGCGAATACCGAATCGAGCAACTTCAAGAGCCAATGATCGGGCCAGCCCAAAATGAGCCGCTTTACTTGCACCATAAGCCGTTTGACCAATATTACCTTTTATTCCCGTTACCGAACTCACCAGCAAAATGGCACCATCGCCATTCGCCATCATTTCTGGAAGTAGATACTTATTCCAGTAAAAAATGGCGTTTAGGTTTGTATCAATCACATTCCGCCATTGATCAATCGATTGACGAATATGAAGTTCATCCTGAGTGACCCCGGCATTATGTATGATGGCTTTAGGCGGCCCATATCGATTTAACAAATCCTTCGCGACCGTTTCTACCTGCACAACATCACAGTTATCGCAAACCACATGCTCAATGAAGGTATTACGGGGCTGGTTATTTTCATCCAGGCTGGATTTTGTCGACCGCGAAGTGAATATAATATTATTGTCACTACGCAATTCATTTACAATAGCTGAACCAATCCCGCGGTTTCCACCTGTAACAAGGATCCATGAGTCACTCATTATTAAGCACCTAAAATACTAAGCTGATAAAATGGATGCACAAAACTCTTTCAGAGTCATGTCCGTTGATTTCATTGTGGATTCAAAATTTATCGTTATATTAAATTCCTTTTTAACCAATACCATTAATTCCACATAATCAAGGCTATCTAATTCTAATTCGGAGATAGTGGTTTGTTCGTTTATTTCTTCTAAAGGAAGATCTTTTGCATCAGCAATAGTGGTAGCAATAGCGTTATAAAGCTCTGTGTACATATTCATTTCACCTGTTAGTTAATGGCAACTTTCAGCGTTGCCGAAATTTGCATGAGTGTGTTTTCATTTTCTTTTGCCGCCACCTGAACTTGAATTAACCAGCCATAATTTGCATCACCGGTTATCAATGGTCTTTCAATAGAGAGACACAAGCCTTCAATTTTTTGTCCGTCCCTGTTAAACAAGGAAGAGTGGCAATAGAAATCATAATGTGTCTGGAGCACTTTTTCCTGCGACAACAATGCTGATAGCGAATGTACGGGCGTACATTCTTTTAAAAAATCGGCAGGAAACAATTCCTCAGTCCTGAATAGTTCTCTGAACATTACTGAGGACAAAAAAACGGCATAATTTTTTTCAATGTCAGCAGGCCACAGAGCAACAACCTCATCCTGATATTCCTTTGACAATATCCTTTCGGCAATAACATTGTTGATCGCCGGGTAATTTGCCTGAGTAATAGCGCCGCGAATATGTGTAATACCTGACGAGGAATCAATCAATTTGAAGATTGTCTTTGGTTCTCCACCATTATGGCTTAATGAGTACTTCGTACCACACAATATCGGCTTTTCAAATTTTGCTGAAAATTTTATCGGGGCAGAATATGTTGGGCTAAAAATACCGGCATGATAAATCAGCTCTTTTTGTACATCCGCCAGTACACGCATGCCATGCGCAATCAATACTGTTTGATTCAGTTTAGCGACAGCGAGTAGATCAAAGTGTATCGGGTTGTAATCACCGGAAAAACTGGCCCAACACTTTGCGTGAAAGCTATCATATGCAAAATCTGTCATAACGAGCGACCGATTACCAGAGCAGCATTTGTCCCCCCGAACCCAAAACTGAGATTCAGTACATTATCTACAACAGCCTGACGATGCTGGTTTGGAATGAAATCAAGATCACATTCTGGATCGGGGCGGTTCAGATTACGTGTTGCCGGGAGGATATTGTTTTCCAGCACCTTCAGACAGACAATGCTTTCGAAGCTGCCTGCTGCAGCAATCAGATGCCCGCTGTAGGATTTTGTGCTCGAAACGGGGATCTCATAGGCATACTGCCCAAAAACATCTTTAATAGATTGTGTTTCATTGAGATCGTTGAGCATGGTTGATGTTCCATGCGCATTGATATAGCCAATTTCATCCACGCTTAATCCCGAATCAGCTAATGCTTTCTTGATAGTAGAAACACGTGAAAGCTTATCCTGTGCAGGCGCGGTAAAATCAAATCCATCGGAGAAATTCCCGTAACCTTTAATTTCACCGAGTAGGGTTGCCCCTCTTGCCAGGGCTGATTCGCGCTCCTCCAGACACAAGATAGCCGCGCCTTCAGATAAAACGAACCCCGAGCGGTCAAGACTGAACGGGCAAGAGGCTTTTTCGATATCATGCTGTTCGTGCGTTAACGCCTGAAGCACATCAATCATCCACACCGATGTATTTGATATCAATGATTCACTTCCACCGGCAAGCATCATAGTCATTTGGCCATTTTTAATTAATTCATAAGCCTCACCAATTGCCATGCTACCCGTGGCGCATGCTGCTATCGGGGTATTTTGATAACCTCTTAATCCCCACATGATGCTGCAAGCGGCCGTTGCGACGCTTGGCATGATATGAAAGCAGCTAAACGGTGAGCCAACACCAACGTGTTTATAATCATCATAATTATGGTAGGCATCATCAACTCCCCCCCAGCCGGTGCCGACAATCGTGCCGCATTTCAGAGGATCGTAGATATCGGCAGGCTGAGACTGGTCAAATGCCATTGCAACAGCTTCCTGCGCAGCCGCAAGGCCAAAACGTGCAAAACGAGGTAATTTTCGTCGGATAGAAGCAGGAACCCCCTTTAACTTAGGTTCATGCGCAATCAGGCCATAAAATTTCGAGTTAACACTCGCATCCGTTTTATCAACGTACTGATAGCCCATTTGGTAATCCATAATAGATTTCCAGCTCTCTTCCGCTGAGCTTCCAAGCGGCGTAACAGCACCGTAGCCGGTGATAACAACGCGTTTAGGTTCCATTTTAACTTTTTACCTTGCTATTAAATTCACCACCACCAATTGATAATAAAAACTTCATCGTAGAAGTTAGATAATCGTACTGACAATCGGCATATGAGATCTTTTGATTAAGAACATTGTCCTGAGAGTCCAATAAGGTCTGAAACGATATATAACCAGACCGGTACTTAACTGTGTTTATTCGCATCAGATCCTGAGAAATTGAGAGTGTCTTTTTTTGCATCTCAAGATCATATTCTGCTTTATTTCTTGCATCTAACGCGTTGTTCACTTCAGATAATGCATTGAGCACGACTTTTCTGAAGTTATTAATTGATAACGCGACAGCAATCTTTTCTTTTTGTAATTCAAAATTCAACTTTCTCCATTGAAGCGGTGGGAAAGTGGACGAGATAGACTGTAATAAGGTTTGCTCGCTAAACCATTGTGTAAAAATAGTGCTCCCCGCTCCGATCGTCGCACCCAGTGAGATAGAGGGAAAGAAGTTAATCTTCGCCAGATCATAGCCCGTAATCGCTATTTTTATTCTGGATTCTGCGGCTCGTATATCCGGGCGCAGCGATATTATCTCCACAGGTTTAAACAAAGGGAGTTTGATATCCTGATATTCACCAAGCCCCTTTTTTTCTCGCGGACGGTCAATGCTATCTTTGTTATAGACAATGGCCATGGCGTTACGCTCATTTTCCCTTTGGCTAATAACATTCCGCAGTTGTAACTCGCTTGAATAAATGGCTTGCTTTGCTAATAAAACATCAGATCTCGTGCCTGCTCCGCTTTCATATTTAGCATTAACGAGCAGATATGTAGACCTGGCGATTTCAAGTCGTTGCTTATAACACTCAATTTGTTCATTGAATTTAGCAATGTTCCAGTAACTTTTTGCAATTGAATCAATGATAACCAACATAGTGTTTTGCAAATCTTGTTCACTGGCCTCAACGTTCCATTTACCCTGCTCTCTCGTCCTCGCTAACTTACCCCATAAATCAAGTTCATAGCTCATTGATAAAGAAGAGCTGTAACTCTCTGTCGACGGTGCAGCCTGCGATATAGTGCGGTTATTACTTGCACTCCAGGAGAGATTAAAATCAGGGAAAAGATTCGTATTTATTTCACCTGAATCCAGCTTGCTTTTTAACACATTCAACGCGGCTGCGTGCAAATCATTGTTATTCTTCAGCGTATCATTGATGATCGATGATAACAGAGGATCATTGAATACACTCCACCAGGCTTCATTGGTGATAGCATTTTTATATCCCGTTTTATCGCTTTGCCCCGACGCTGGGAATTTTATCTCTGGCGCATGATATTCCGTTTTCAACATGCTGCCGCACCCGGTGCATAATAAGCAAAGCAATAATAATGATGGTTGTTTGAACTTCATTTGTAACCTAATGCTTTCGCGGGCGTATAAGATGATGCTTTCTTCGCCGGTACGTAACCGAATACGATGCCAATAAAACATGAAAATGCACAGGCAATAACAACCGGTGTTATTGTCAACACCATATCAAATTGATTTGTCACAAGAGGGAATATAACGCAGGCTACACTCGTTAAAGCCACGCCAACGACTCCTCCTAATAAACAAATAAATACAGACTCGATTAAGAACTGCCTTTTAATATCGGCAGGACTCGCCCCTACAGAAAGACGAATGCCAATTTCATGGATGCGTTCCGTCACTGAAACAAACATAATGTTCATTACGCCCACGCCACCCACCAACAGCGAGATTGTCGAAATAGCTACCGTGAGTAGTTTCATTGAAGTAGAGACGTTCACAATCATTTCAGCCATTGACTCATTCGTGACCGTAAAAAAATCCTTTTTACCGTGTGAAAAGATGAGCGCTTGCTCTATTTTCTCTCTTATAAGCTCAACGTGCGCCTGATCTTTGGCCCGCACCTGGATGGCTTCAAAGGGTATCAGACCCGTAATCCTGTTTATGTACGAGGTCCAGGGTATCCAGGCTTTTAATGTCGTCTTTTCAGATGTCGTCGAGATATCTTTGATCACGCCGATCACCTCAAATGGGTAGCCGGAAATCTGCAAATATTTTCCTACCGCTTCATTCGATGAACCGAATGCGGTTTCGGCAAGCCTTGAGTCAATAACGACAACGGCATCACTGGCGTTTATATTGTCGGTTTCAAACAAATGACCGGCTAACACTTTATCCGTATTGAAGTACTCCTTACTGATACCTGAAAGCGCAGCGTCAATATCACCATCACCGCTATTTACCGTCGCCGTTGATGTCATCACCGGTGAAATTTTACTTTCTGGTAATAGCTCGGTAAGCATATCAACATCATCTTTTTCAAGAAGCTTATTGCTGGGATCTGGCATTGACTTCCAGCTGGTGCCAGGCCTGATTTCAATGGTGTTGGTGTCTAATAAATTCATTTCTTTCATAATACGATGGTGTGCGCCTTCGCTTATGGCAATAGACATAAGGACTGCAAAAACCCCAATAATGACACCCAGCATTGACAGAAACGCTCGTATCCTGTGGCCGTTCAGTGCCCTAAACGCGGTTCTGAATGCTTCGACTACCCCAAACATCATACCAAGCGGATCCTTTTCAAATGCCCTGGTGCGTGCTGCCTGGAGGCCACTGGTTGATACGCTACTTTCGTCTTTAGCGATCCGACCATCATTCATGGATATGATTCGGTCAGCCTGTGACGCAATACTGCTATCATGCGTGACAAGGATAATCGTTTTACCTTTTCGATTAAGCGCCTTGAAAAGGCTCATAACCTGGCTACCCGTAACGCTATCCAGAGCCCCCGTGGGTTCATCTGCCAAAATGATGTCGGCATCATTCATTAGCGCTCTGGCAATACTGACGCGCTGCTGCTGCCCGCCAGAAAGTTGGTTTGGGTTAAAATCAACGCGATCGCTTAAGCCGACCGATTCAAGTATTTTTTCCGCACGTTCATTTCTATTTTTATAGTTTTTTGCGGTGTACTGCGCGGGTAAAGCGACATTCTCTTTCGCGGTTAAGTAAGGCAAAAGATTGTACTTCTGAAACACAAAACCAATATATTTGTTTCGTAACTCCGCAACATCGTTTTCATTTAATACCGATACGTCAATGCCGTAGAAAGACATCTGCCCTGAGCTGATATTATCTAAACAACCAATGGTATTCATCAGCGTGGTTTTACCGGAGCCTGATGGTCCGACAATTGCGATGAACTCACCTTTTTTTATGGTTAAAGATATACCTTTCAGTGCAGAAACAACTTCGCCGCCACTCTCATACCGTTTATAAACATCGGATAAGGTTATGTATTCATCGGTGCGGCTCATTTAGTCGCTACCCTTTGTTATCACATCACCTATTTCTAATCCTTTCACAACCTCAGTATTTTTTGCGTTCTTAATCCCTGTTTGCACCTCTCTTTTTTCTATTTTATCGTTATGAAGCACGTTGACGATATAATGGTCTTTGCTAACCATTTCGCCCAGGAAGTTTGTCGGAATAGTTTTAACGTTTTTTTTCTCTTCAACCACTAAATAAACCTGTACCGACATGGCAGATTTTAAAACATGCTGATCATTTATTACGTCAAAACTTCCATTGTAATAAGTAGCCGTTTTCTTACTCGCGGCAGAATCACCTGAACTGCTTTTCATATCGTAAAGCATTTCTTCTGGTATTTGTTGTATGCTTTTTAACATCCCTTTATAACGGGTTTCAGGAGAGGCAGTGACAGTAAACCATAAAGGCATGCCAGTCCTGGTTTTCAAAATATCCATTTCCGATATTTTGATATTTACAGTCATGATATCCAGATTGGCCACAACCAGAATTGTCGGCGCACTCTGTGATGAAACAATTGTCTGCCCTTCCTGAGTTAAGATACCCAGGACGACGCCATCTATGGGTGAGGTAATGCGCGTGTATTCTAAGTTTGCCAGGGCAGTGTTTAACTTAACTCTGGCCTGTGCAATTTGAATTTCATTTATATCCAGCTGCTCTTTATCACTTTCATATTTCGTTTTTGCCGCTTCGAGGTCGCTCAGCGTTGTGGCGTCATCCTTCGACATTTTCTGTTGTCGGTTATAATCCCGCTTCGACTGTTTAAGCGACAGTGACGTAATCTTTTTTTGCACTAACGCATTATCCAGTTCAGATTTAGCGCTATCGACATCGTTTTGTGCAAGCGTAGGATCGATCTCAGCCAGCAACTGACCTTTTTTGACTGTGTCACCTTCCTTGACATGTAGCTTATTAAGTCGTCCATTAACCTGCGCTCCGACACTAACTTGCTCGTTGGGTTTTAGAACACCGGTAGTGGTAATCAGTCGGTCAATATCAGAGTAGGTGACGTGAGAACTTTCTTTCTTCGTATTTTCAGTAACGTCACTTTCAGAAATAAATACGCTATTAACTGCATATACAGCAGGTACTATAGCTACTAATAAAGTCAGAAAAAAAGGTTTTATTCTCACGTGCATGACCATTATAAAAAGGCCAGAAACTGGCCTTTGTTTTAATTTCACTGCTTAATTAATGTTGTGAATTACTTCTCGTCACAACGTTTTTCCATACCGTTTTTATCTGATTCCTCGCGGAACCAGCCATATACGCCATTAGCACGGTTATCAACAAAATAACATTCGCCGTATGGCCCCATCATTCCGCCTACAACTGCTTTACTTTCTTTGGACTCTAATACTGTAGCTTTAAACATTTTAATTCCCTTGTGTAATAGTACTTCAGTTAATTACCAATTGTTCCTTTCAGAACGGGAAGAAATATATCGCATTACCAATAGAACTTTTAATCAATAAAATATTAAATCGCTTTTTTGAAGATTTTAGATTTTTTTGAACTTTTCTAAAGCGTTTCTTGAAGTTTTAATGTGTTTATTTGAACTTTTTAAAGCGCTCCTTGAGGTTTTAATGCGTTTATTTGAACTTTTTAAAGCATTTCCTGGCGTTTCAATGTGTTTATTTGAAGTTTTAAAAGTGCTTTCGAAAGCTTTAAGGCACCTTTGAAGGTTTTAAAGTGCTTCTTGAAAATTTTAAAGCGTTTTTGAAAGATATAAGTGCGTTTTTAAACAGCTATTTGCCCGTCATTTTAACTGTAGCAACGATGCGAGGCAGCGGATAATGAGGTGCGGACGATGACAATAACGGTTTTACCGCAGCCGCCATTTAAATCGGGCACGTCATCAATGCAGAAAATCCGGGGAAGAAGTACGGTAACGCGCTGAAGACACTGCATCATATTGAATGGCTGACCGATAAGGGTAGTTGCTACATATCCGATGCAACACGCACATTCGCCAGTTAACTGGGGGTTAATAGTGTGAACAACGCCTGTACGCCGCCGGAAAGTCACGGTATAGCAGAATCGTTCGTTAAGACATTCAAACGAGATTACGTCTGTATAAATGATTTACCGGATGCGGTATCCGTGATGAAAACTGTGGTAATAAAGGGGTTTCCAGTAAAGCGTCTGGAAATGTTGAGGCTCGCAGCTTTAATGAGATCATATAAATCATAACGTCATATTAATTTATTGACTCCCCTCGTATCACCCCAAAAACCCCAAAGAAACCAATTCATTGCGGTTGATTTTTTATGTCTGCACTATGTGAATGAGAACGTGAATGAGAACAAGCAAACCCAGATAAATACCCTCCCCCATCGCTGGTGATACTGCGTCCAGCGAAAAATTCACTAATCCATCAGCGGGGGAGAGTTATAAAAACCGTAACGCATTCGTCACGGTTTTTATGTTGCAGTAAAAAAGGTTACAACGCGATATCCGCAACCTGTTCGCCGTCGTTATGCGGCTGTGTTGTCGGTTTTTGCACCGGTGGCGTGATATCTGCGACCAGCGACTCGTCGCATTTCAGGCCGAGGATCTCACTGGTGTAGCGCAACTCCTGGTCGGCGGCTTCAATATTGCCATTCAGCTCCGTGCCAAAAGAGGGAATGATCTCTTTCAGTTTTGCCTGCCAGGCAGCAGAGGCGAAACGCTCCGCAAAGACTTTCTCCATCAACTCCAGCATGATCGGCGCTGCGGTCGAGGCTCCCGGTGACGCGCCAAGCAACGCGGCAATGGTGCCCTCTTTATCGCTGACGACTTCGGTTCCCAGGCGCAACACACCGCCCCTGCCCGTTTCGCGTTTGATAATCTGCACGCGCTGACCCGCCTGCCACAAACGCCAGTCCTCTTTCTGCGCCAGCGGATAGTACTCACGCAGCGCGTCGAAGCGGTCATCCTCATTTTGCAGTACCTGGTTAACCAGGTATTTCACCAGGCTGAAATTGGTCATCCCCACGGTCAGCATCGGCAGAATGTTCGACGAGTTAGTCGAGCGCAGCAGATCCCACAGCGAACCGTTTTTCAGAAACCGCGTCGAAAACGTGGCGAATGGCCCAAACAGCAGCACGCGTTTGCCATCAATAATGCGCGTATCAATATGCGGTACTGACATGGGCGGCGCGCCCACGGTCGCCTGGCCGTAAACTTTCGCCAGATGGTGATTGACCACCGCCGGGTTTTCCGCCACGAGGAATTGCCCGCCAACCGGGAAACCCGCATAGTCTGCCGCTTCCGGAATACCGGATGCCTGCAGCAATTTCAGCGCTGCGCCACCGGCACCAATAAAAATAAACTTCGCCTTGATAATCTGCTCCGCGCCGCTTTGCAGGTTATGCAGCGTCACATTCCAGCTGTTGTCGGCATTGCGTTTGAGGCCACGGACTTCCGTGCCCAGTTGCAAAGCGAAGTTCTCTTTTTTCTGTAATGAACCAATCATCTGGCGCGTCAGTTCACCAAAGTTCACATCGGTGCCGATTTCGGTACGCGTGGCGGCAATTTTTTGCCCGGCATCACGCCCTTCCATCACCAGCGGCGCCCACTGTTTGATCTGTTCGGCATCTTCGGAATAACGCATACCGCGGAACAAGGAGCACTGCTGCAACGCTTTGTAGCGCGCACGCAGGAAGTTCACGTTATCGTCGCCCCAGACGAGGCTCATATGCGGCACGGTATTGATAAATGAACGAGGTTCGCGCAATACGCCGGTTTTCACCTGATGCGCCCAGAACTGGCGAGAAATACGGAATGCTTCGTTGATTTCAATCGCTTTTTTAATACTGACAGAGCCGTCCGCGCTGCGTGGGGTGTAATTCAGTTCCATTAAGGCGGCATGCCCGGTACCGGCATTATTCCAGCCGTTTGAGCTCTCCTGTGCCAGGGCATCCAGCCGTTCCACCATGGTAATCGACCAGGTGGGTTCGAGATCCTGCAACCAGGTTCCCAATGTGGCGCTCATGATCCCACCACCGATTAAAAGCACATCTGTTTCCTGCTCTTTCGATGCGGACGTTTTTGCTGCTTTTGAGACAGCATTAAGCCCGACAGCCATCGAAAACAGCCTGGCAGTCATTTTTTTCATGATGATATTGCCTTACTTTTAGTGCTGCTTTATTCGCATTTATTGAGGGTAAAGTAGTTAGCACCCCTAACGTAGCACTTAAAAAGTGAGATTTAAATAATGTTTAAACATTAAATATTCATTGTATTAATGTTACTAATAAGTTGATTTTTTGCATTATATTTAACACTTATTGCTGGTCACTTCGGCTGGAAATCTGCTATCATCCCCCGCTTTGCCGAACGCAGGGATACCGTTGTGTCACTGTTTTTCTGGCAACTCTCACCTGCGATTCTTTATGACTGAAAAATCAACGCATTCTGCACTCCGCGTAAGCCACCTTCTGCGCTCACCGCAGCTTTTCACCCGAGAAGTGCTGGCAGGCGTTATCACCGCACTGGCACTGATCCCGGAAGTTATCTCATTTTCTGTTATCGCAGGCGTAGACCCGAAAGTGAGCCTGATAGCCTCAGTAGTGCTGTGTTTTAGCATGTCGTTGCTCGGCGGGCGTCCGGCAATGGTCACAGCGGCGGCGGGGTCAGTCGCGTTGGTTATTGGTCCGATGGTTCATCAAAACGGGGTGGAATACATCTTGCCAGCGGTTTTACTCGCGGGTGTGATCCAGATAGTTTTCGGGCTGAGCGGAATGTCCCGGCTGATGCGCTTTATCCCGCACGCTGTGATGACCGGTTTTGTTAATGCACTGGGGATATTGATTTTCTTCGCTCAGGTGCCGCATTTCTGGCATAGCGATCCCCTGATTCTGGCGCTGTTCGCCCTGACCATTCTGATTGTGCTTTGGCTTCCGCGCTGGGTAAAAAGCATTCCCGCGCCGCTGGTAGCGATTGTGCTGCTCACCGCATTCACCGTTTTTACCGGTCAGTTGCTGCCCACCGTGGGGGATGAAGGTTCGATGCAGGGCGGTTTGCCTGGCCTGACGCAATGGCTGGTGCCATTGAATTTGCATACGCTGAGCATTGTCTGGCCGTGCGCGCTGAGTATCGCGTTTGTCGGGTTGATGGAGTCTCTGCTGACCGCAAAATTGGTGGACGATCTGACACATACGCCATCGAATAAAAGCCGGGAAAGCACCGGGCTTGGGATCGCGAACATTCTGGCGGGTTTCTACGGCGGGATTGCCGGGTGCGCCATGATCGGTCAGACGATTGTTAACGTGGAGATGGGCAAAGGCCGCACGCGTATCTCAACCCTTGCTGCTGCGCTGGTGCTGTTGCTGCTGGTAACGGCATTGAGCGAAGTGATGGCGAAAATCCCGATGGTGGTACTGGCCGGAATCATGGCGATTGTCGCGTTCAAAACGTTTAACTGGGGCAGTTTGCAACCCACCACGCTGACGCGTGCGCCCGTTGTCGAAACGCTGATGATGCTGGTCACCGTGGTTGCCACCGTCAGCACCGGTAATCTGGCAATCGGCGTTGTTGCCGGGCTGGTTACGCTGGCGATTACGCCACCGGCGCTGCGGAAAAAGCGCCTGTTTACAGCAAAAAAATCGTCGCCAGCCCAAGAAAAATAAAGAAACCGCCGGTATCGGTAATGGCGGTGATCATCACGCTGGAGCCGACCGCCGGGTCGCGCCCCAGCCGGGTCATCACCATCGGGATTAATACCCCCATTAGCGCCGCCATCAGCAGGTTCAGCACCATTGCCAGCGTCATCACGCCGCCCAGCGCCGCATCGTCATACAGCCACCAGGTGACGCCGCCCATAATCCCGCCCCACACCAGACCATTAATCAGCGCCACGCCCATTTCACGCAGAATAAGAAAGGTAAAGTTCCCCGGCTGAATGTTCTGTAAAGCCAGTGCGCGAACAATCATGGTAATGGTTTGATTACCGGTATTGCCGCCGATACCGGCGACAATTGGCATCAGCGACGCCAGCGCCACCAGTTGCGAGATGGTGTGTTCAAACCCATCAATCACGCGTGATGCGATAAAGGCGGTACACAGGTTAGTTGCCAGCCACACCCAGCGGTTTTTCACCGCTTTACCTACCGGCGCGAAAACATCTTCCTCGGTACTTAGCCCGCCCATCTGACGCATGTCGTTATCGGTCTCTTCGTACACCACATCAACGATTTCATCGATGGTCAAACGCCCCATCAGCATGCCGTTTTCATCCACCACCGCCGCGCTCAGCAAGTTGTCACGCTCGAAGGTGCGCGCCACTTTTTCCGCTTCGTCTTCGGGTGAGAAGGTGACCGGATCGGCATCCATTACCTCACTCACCCGCCGTCCGGCGGCGTTAAGCAGGATAGTTTGCAGCCCAAGCTCCCCCATCAGTCGGTTATCACGCCCGATAACAAACAGTTTGTCGGTGTTCTCCGGCATTTTACCGAGACGGCGCAGATAGCGCTGAACCGCCGCCAGCGTCACCTCTGAGCGTACGGTGATGACGTCAAACGCCATAATTGCGCCAACGCAATTTTTGCCATAGCGCATAACCTGCCGCATACGGGCGCGATCTGTCGGTGGCAACGTCGCCATCAGCCGTCCGGTGAGGTTACGCGGCAGATGCTGCACCAGCCAGATTTGCTCATCGATATCCAGCGTCTCAAGCGCATCGAGCAGCGCACGGTCGCTCATCTCATCGATCAGGTCATCCCAGACGTTTTCGGACGCTTCAAGCAGCACTTTTCCGCGCTTATCATCATCGATGAGCCGCCATAACGCGTGGCGTTCAACCACTGGCAGCGCTTCAAGGGTGTCCGCCAAATCCGGTGGCGGCAGGTGCGAAACCAGCACCTTTACTTCGGCGAGATCGTGCTCAAGCTCGGCGCTATCAACCTGCTCGACCAGCGTGATTTCGCCAAGCAGCGCGGCGGTGAGTGGTTTATGAGTGGTGAGCAGCCAAATCAGCCGCGCACGCTCTTCGTCACGCAGTTTGACGCTGTTTTTTTTGATAACTGACATTGGCCGGTCCCTGAGTGGCAAAGCGCTCCGAAGGCAGAGCGGAGTAGCCTTAAGCATAGCGGCAGGTTTTGTAAAAAATAATAAACCGCGCAGGCGTTTGGATAAAAAACCAGCAAACGCCCCCGGGAAAAGGGGCGCTTCTGTCAGGCGGTACGCGCCACTGCGTCGCGGGAAGCGTGCGCACGCTCTTCACCTACCAACTCGGTGAGCTGTCCGTTACGCATTTCAAGCAGGCGATCGGCATGCACGAAGTAGTGATCGTCATGGCTGATGGCAAAAATGGTTTTGCCCATCTGCTGCATTAACGGGAGTAATACCTGGTAAAAATCGCGGCGGAAATGTGGGTCCTGATCGGCCGCCCATTCATCCAGCAGCAGGATATCGCGCTCTTCCGCCAGCGCCAGCAGCAACGCGACGCGTTTTTTCTGCCCTTTCGACAGCTTCAGATTGAGGATTTTGCCGTTGCTCAGTTCCAGCTTATGCGACATTTTCAGTTGCTCAAGCCACTTTTCCACCAGCGCCGGATCCGCCTGCTTGCCTTCCGGCCCCAGCAGATCGTCAAACAGCCAGACGTCGGTAAAAACCGCCGAGAATAATTTGCGGTAATCTTCCGGTTTATCCTGCGCCATCGGTTTACCATCCAGCAGGATCTCGCCAGAAACCGGCTGATACAGCCCGGTTAACAGCATCGCCAGCGTCGACTTACCGCTGCCGTTGCCCCCAATCAAAAACACCAGCTCGCCGCGATTCAGCGTCATATTGACGGGGCCAATCGCGAAGTCGTTGTCCTGATATTTAAAGGTAACATCGCGCAATTCCAGCGTTTGCCAGTTCGGGAAAGCCTGCGGGCGAGGAAACCCGGCTTTATAGGGCGTCAGCGTAAACTGTTTTAGCTTTTTAAAGGCCACCTGCGCACTAAGCAGCGTGGGCAAGGCCCCCACCGCTGACAGCAGCGGCGTGCGCAAAAACAGCAGCGTCAGGGAATAGGTTGCGGCGACATTGGTATCCGCCCAGCCGAGGCTGTTTGCCATCCAGAACACCAGGCCGATGGCTCCCAGCATCATAATGTTCGACCAGTTCACCGCGCTTAAATGGAACGTATCGGCGCGAATAATATGATGGCGATATTCACGCGCATCCGGCAGATACATCTGGTTGAAAATGTGTTCCGCGCGCTCGCGGTTGAGGTTCAGCTCTTTGCGACCTTCCAGCACAGTCTGGAAATCGTTGTACAGCTTGTCTTCTGTTTCACGCAGCCTCGCCATATGTTTGTACACACGCGACACCAGCACAAACCCGCCCCAGATGGTCAGCGCCATCCACAGTACGGTGATCAGCAGCATCTTGCCGGAGAGCATCGCCAGATAGAGACAGGAACCGACGGTGAGAATTATGCCCTGCACCAGTTCCGGCAGGCGCACAAAGGCGATGGTGATATTACGTACGTCGCTGGTCAGACCGGCCAACAGTGTGGCGCTACCGAGTTGTTCAATGCGTTCGACCGGAGTATCGAGAATACGTTTGATAAATTCACTGCGCAGACGGAAGACAAAATGGTGACCGAGGGTGGTCAGCGCCAGTTGCGACCCCAGCGTCACCGCCATCAATAGCAGCAGTAAACCGAGAAACTCCGGTAATACGGTCAGCGACATATCCACTGTTTCAATCAGCCGCTGGTTAATAAAAGCAATCAGGCCGATACCAAACGCGGCGCTCACGAGGGTAAGCGCGAGCACACCGACAAAAGGCCAGCGGTACTGACGCCAGACGAGAAGGAGAAGTTCCATAACAAAACCCGGTCAACAAAATCAGCCAGCAGTTTAAACGGCTACCGGGTTACATCAAGAATAATTCTTATTTTTATTCGCCATTGCCTGCCTGGCGAAATGTCAGGTTGTAGCGGCACTCGCCGGTAGCCGGATGATAACCGCCTTTCAGCGGCGCAATGCCGTGGTAAAAGAGCCGCGACTCGCCGCCCCAGACGACAACATCGCCGTGTTCAAGCATTAACCGTTGTATCGGATCGCTACGTTTAAGGCCGCCAAACTGGAAAACAGCCGGTAATCCGAGCGACACCGACACAATCGGCGCACGCAGATCGGGTTCGTCCTTATCCTGATGCAGCGACAATTTCGCACCCGGCACATAACGGTTGATAAGACAGGCATCAGGGCGAAAATCCGGGTAACCTGCCGCCTCGCTCGCCTGCTGGCACAACGCGGAAAACGCAGCAGGCATCGGCGGCCACGGCTGCTGAGTTAACGGATCGACTGGCGCGTAAAGATAACCACGCTTGTCGGTGGTCCAGCCAAGTTTGCCACAGTTGGTCATTGCTACTGACATGGTATAACCGCCAGGCGTGACCATATGGCGCAGCGGCGACTGGCTGACCACTTGCGCAATACCGCGTAATAGTTGGTCGGCTGATGCTAATGCAAGGCGCCGCAGCACCACAGCGCCCGATGCCAGCGGCTCCTGCCAGGGTTGTTCTCCGGAAAACAGATCGAGCATCACGTCTCCTCTTTGTTACGTTCTCGCTGAAGTAATTGGGCTTTACGCGCCACTCCCCAGCGATAACCAGAAAGCGCACCATCGCTGCGCACCACGCGATGACACGGGATCACAATCGCCAGTTTGTTCGCACCGCAGGCGCTGGCTACCGCCCGCACCGCTTGCGGTTTACCCAGTTTTTGCGCCAGTGCCTGGTAACTTACCGTCTCACCTGCAGGGATGTCGCGCAGTGCTTGCCATACCTGTAACTGGAACGCGGTGCCGCGCAGATCCAGCGGCAATGTAAAGGGGGCATCGGCGTTGTCGAGCCGCTTGATAACCTCCTCCACCCGTGAGCTGAACGCGTCATTCGCCTGCGCACGCTGGGCGCGGGGGAAGATCGCCTGCAACTGAGCAAGAAGCTGTTCGTCACTATCGGCCAGTAAAATGGCGCAAATTCCACGCTCGCTCTCTGCCACCAGACAGCGGCCCAGCGCGCAGTCGCTGAAGGTGTACCAGACATCCGTTGCATCGCCACCGCGGCGAAACTGCTGTGCCGTCATCCCGAGCGATGCATCAGCCTGGCGGTAATAACTGCTGCTATCCGGGAAGCCCGCGGCCAGTACGGCGTCGGTAACGGTTTCGCTCACGGCAAGGGTAGTACGCAAGCGACGAGCGCGAAAAGCCATCTGCCAGGCTTTTGGCGTCATGCCGGTAACGGATTTAAATAAACGGTGAAAATGATAAGGGCTAAGCGCCACTTCGGCGGCCAGTTGCGCCAGCGTAATGGGCGTATCCTGCTCCAGTAAACGGCAGGCTTTAGCCACTTTATCCAGCCGCTGTTGCTGCGGATGGGTTTTATCCGGCTGGCAGCGCTTACAGGGGCGAAATCCGGCGGCCTGGGCGCTCTGCGCATCGGGATAGAAACGGACATTCTGGCGCAGGGCGTGACGCGCCGTGCAAGAGGGACGGCAAAAAATGCCGGTTGTCAGCACGGCAAAGACAAACTGACCATCAACCTGCGCGTTACGGGCCAGCACCGCTTGCCAGCGCTGTTCATCTGATAATGTGGTGTCGTTCATGTCAGGCTCCTCATGTAAGCTTAGCCTTACTGTGCCCGTATGCGCAGATCCAGACACCCGCAATCTTGCGGTTTAATTTTTTTCGCTTAGCAGAAACGCGGAAAACTGCGGCGACATCCAGGTGCGAAAACCATCGCCGTCTTTGATAATCATAAAGACCGCCAGCCCTTCCCGCTTCACCACCTCTTTTGCCTGTTCGGTGCCGAGCACCATTAAACCGGTGTCCCAGGCATCGGCTTCCAGCGCTGTGGGCGCGATAACCGTAACCGATACCAGCGCATGCTGGATTGGCCGTCCGTTGCGCGGATCGATGATGTGTGAAATACGTTTGCCGTCCAGTTCGTAATAATTACGGTAGCTGCCAGAGGTGCTGATGCCATGCCCATTAATATCGACAACCGCCTGGGCAACATTCTCACGATCGGTCGGTTTCTGGATCGCTACGCGCCACGACTGGCCTTGCGCGTTCATACCCCGGCTGGCTAACGCACCGCCAACAGAAACCAGATAACGCGCGATCCCTTCCTGTTCCATTAACCTTGCAAGGTGATCCGCCGCGTACCCCTCGCCTACCGTCGAAAGGTCAACAAACAGATCCGGCAGATCTTTTTGCAGAAATTGCTCCCCGGCGCGGTTGATCACGGTTAAATGCGCTAAACCGGTACGTGCTTTCGCCGCATCGATTTGTGCCTGGTCTGGCGTTTTTACCGGCTGTTTATCCGGGCCAAACCCCCACAAATTAACCAGCGGCCCGACGGTGATATCCATCGCGCCATCTGTTTTTTCGCCGACACGCAACGCAGTGGTGACAATGTCCGCCAGCGCGGCGTTGACAGGCCACGGAGCCGTGCTGGTCGAATGGTTAAAGCGCATCAGCGCGGAGTCGTCCTTCCAGGTCGACATCAGGTGATCGTCAGCATCCAGTTGCGTCTGAATTTTTTGTTGCAGGTTCTGCGCCTGTTGTGGGCTGATATCCACCACACTCACGCGCCAGAAAGTGCCCATGGTTTTGCCTTCCAGCACGATGGGCTGCGCCTTGCTACCGGTGTCGCATCCGGCCAGTAATAACAACGCCGCGACAACCCCGGCACGAAGAAAAATCATCTCTGTCTCTCGTTATTTGTTAACCCGCGGCAAGCCTACACTAAAACGTGCGTTTTAACCGACGCGAGCCATAAAAAAGGGGCCTTTCGGCCCCTTAATCATCACGGTTGTTAACTTAGAACTGGTAAACCAGGCCCAGCGCAACAACGTTGTCGGTGGAAATACCAGCGGCTTTGGTGAAGTCGTTGTCGTCCAGCAGGTTGATTTTGTAATCAACATAGGTGGACATGTTTTTGTTGAAGTAGTAGGTCGCGCCAACATCGATGTATTTCAGGATATCCTGGTCACCGAAGTTAACAGTACCGGTGTTGTTGCTCATGTCCTTACCTTTAGATTGCAGGTAAGCGATGGACGGACGCAGACCGAAGTCGAACTGGTACTGGGCAACCACTTCAAAGTTCTGCGCTTTGTTGGCAAAACCGTATGCAGTGGAGCGAGGATTACCATTGGAATCACCAAAGCGGGTTGCGTTATAGGTCTGAGAATACTGTGCCGCCAGGTAGATGTTGTTAGCGTCGTATTTCAGGCCGCCGCTGTACACTTCTGCGTGATCGCCTTCACCGAACAGCGCATCATTGTTGGTCGCATTCTGGTCAGCAGTACGTTTAGAAGAGGACATCGCGCCGCCCACGCTGAAGCCTGCGCCCAGATCGTAAGTCAGAGACGCGCCATAGCCGTCACCATTCTGGTTAAGCAGGCTACGACCATTGCTGTCGTTCTCACCACTTACGCTACCGTTTTTACCCTGGTATTGCAGAGCAAAGTTCAGACCATCAACCAGACCGAAGAAGTCAGTGTTACGATAGGTTGCAACGCCGTTAGCACGGGACTGCATGAAGTTATCTGCACCGTAGGTATCGCCGCCGAATTCCGGCAGAACGTCGGTCCAGGAAGTGACGTCGTAGATAACGCCATAGTTACGACCGTAGTCGAAAGAACCTGCGTCAGCAACGCGGATACCAGCAAAGGCCAAACGAGTCCATGCTTGATCGCTTGCGCCTTCTTCACTGTTCGCCTGTACGTTGTATTCCCACTGGCCGTAGCCGGTTACCTGATCGTTAACCTGCGTTTCGCCTTTGAAGCCAAAACGGACATAGCTCTTATCGCCATCAGAACCGTTGTCGTCAGAAAAATAGTGCAGACCGTCTACTTTGCCGTACAGATCTAATTTGTTGCCATCTTTATTGTAAACTTCAGCCGCATTTGCTGCGCCTGCCACCAGCAGAGCCGGTACCAGGAGGGACAGAACTTTAACTTTCATTTTATTAACCCTCTGTTATATGCATTTTTATTGCCACTGCTTGCCGATTAACCCTCTAACCGGCTGGCAAAATCATTGTGCTTAAAAAAGAAAAATAATCCAACGAGAATATGATACGAAAACTTTGAAGATGTTTCATACATAATGATAGATGTTTCATTTTGTAAATTTCAGGGAACTTTTTTCCGCACAAATAGCTAAACAAATGCGCACAAATAATCAAAAACAAATAAAAATTCATTTCAAAACAATCAATTAAATCAAATAAAAATCATAGCACTGAATGCAAAACCATAACCTTCAATCGCAACTAAAATATCAAACGCTATCATCATTAACTTTATTTATTACCGTCATTCGAATCTGAATGTCTGTTTACCCCTCTTATAACCGGATGCGTCGCATTCGGTTTTTTTTTACCCTTCTTTACGCAAATTGAATAATTATTTAGATATAATAACGATTTGTAACGACTATTAATTAATCAATTGTCATGCCAGATATTTCTGATTGACGCATTCATGAAATTAATAGCTTGTTATTTATCGCGTTCTTTTTGCAACCAAACGGTAAATATATGTACAAATTTTCCTGGCTGTACATATTTGCCACAATATGTAGTCAATATGTCTATCTCCATGTTTTCGAGACTGAAACGGGAAAGTGAGTCTGGAAATTCACTCATTAACCGATATACTGCCTGCTGTACACTGCTCTGCAACACAACATCTATACGTTCGCCGCGTGTTATAGGCGGCTATTACGGCATGGCAGCAACATTGTCTCAGCGAGCGCTGAGTGTTAACAGCAGTGTTGTCATAACGGGTTCCACACAAGAATGAGTCGATCGGACACAATGATCCCTGGCAAATTTTCCCTGATACCGGGCAACATCACCCGTTACTTTCTTTTGTTGATTATCGTCCTGTTGGTAACAATGGGCGTGATGATCCAAAGTGCGGTCAACGCCTGGTTAAAAGATAAAAGCTATCAGATTGTCGATATCACCCACGCTATTCATAAGCGTATCGACACCTGGCGCTACGCTACCTGGCAAATCTACGACAACATTGCAGCTGCGCCTGCCGCTACGTCTGGTGAAGGCCTGCAAGAAACGCGCTTAAAGCAAGATGTTTACTATCTGGAAAAACCGCGGCGTAAAACAGAAGCGTTGATTTTTGGTTCTCATGACAGTTCAACGCTGGAAATGACGCAGCGGATCTCCACTTACCTCGATACGCTCTGGGGCGCGGAAACCGTGCCCTGGTCGATGTACTATCTTAACGGCCAGGATAACAGCATGATCCTGGTATCGACGTTACCGCTAAAAGATCTTTCTTCCGGTTTCAAAGACACCACGATCAGTAATATTGTCGATTCCCGCCGTGCGGAAATGCTGCAGCAGGCGAATGCCCTTGATGAACGCGAGAGCTTTTCATCTCTGCGCCATCTGGCCTGGCAAAACGGCCATTACTTCACGCTGCGTACGACATTCAACCAACCGGGCCACCTGGCCACGGTGGTCGCATTCGATTTGCCAATTAATGATCTGATCCCACCCGGCATGACGCTGGATAGCTTCCGTCTCGATCCGGATACCACGCAGACCAACACGCGCGGGCAGGATAAGGAAACCACCGACAGCGTTGCCGTCAACTTTAATAGTTCGCGCATCGAGATCTCCTCGGCGTTGAATGGCACCGGGCTGCGTCTGGTCTGGCAGGTGCCATTCGGAACACTGTTGCTGGATACGTTACAAAACATTCTGTTGCCGTTACTGCTGAATATCGGCCTGCTGGCGCTGGCGTTGTTCGGTTACACCACCTTTCGCCAGATGCCAGGACGTAAAACCGACGGTCTGGCAACGCCGGGGGCGAGTAACGAACTGCGCGTGCTGCGCGCCTTTAATGAAGAGATTGTTTCACTGCTGCCGCTGGGACTGCTGGTGCACGATCAGGAAGCGAACCGCACCGTTCTGAGCAATAAAATCGCCGATCACTTACTGCCGCACCTGAATCTGCAGAATATTACGGCCATGGCCGATCAGCATCAGGGCGTGATTCAGGCCACCATCAATAACGAACTGTACGAAATCCGTCAGTTTCGCAGCCAGGTCGCGTCGCGTACGCAGATCTTTATTATTCGCGACCAGGACAGAGAAGTGCTGGTCAATAAAAAGCTGAAGCAGGCGCAACGACTTTATGAGAAAAACCAGCAGGGCCGCGCCAGCTTTATGAGTAACCTTGCCGAGTCGCTCAAACAGCCGGTGAAAGCGCTGGCTGGCGAAGCGGCCGCCTTGCAGACTCAGGAAGGCAATCTTGTCGCGGATCACGCCGACAGGCTGGTTCAACTGGTCGATGAAATCCAGTTGGCGCATATGCTGGAGAGCGACAGCTGGAAAGGCTCCCCGACACTGTTCTCGATTCAGGATTTGATTGACGAAGTGGTGCCGGAGGTCCTGCCGGTTATCAAACGTAAGGGTCTGCAACTCTTAATTAATAACCCGCTTCCGGCCAATGAAGAGCGTCACGGCGATCGCGACGCGCTGCGTCGGATCCTGCTGCTATTGATCCAGTACGCGGTCACGACCACGCAGATGGGGAAAATCACGCTTGAAGTGAATGTGGACGAATCGGCTGAGGATCGCCTGACTTTCCGGATCCTCGACACCGGCGTGGGTGTGAACGCCAGTGAAATC
Organism: Kosakonia pseudosacchari; assembly: GCF_900184035.1. Classification (GTDB taxonomy): domain Bacteria; phylum Pseudomonadota; class Gammaproteobacteria; order Enterobacterales; family Enterobacteriaceae; genus Kosakonia; species Kosakonia pseudosacchari. The sequence continues at coordinate 58,548 of NZ_FXWP01000004.1, read as the reverse complement.
GATAATCTGCATTTCCCGTTCCTTAACGATACGCAGGGTGACCAGTACGGGAAAGCGAACGCCCTCACCTTCTGGCTGTGCGATCAGCTGGCACGTAAACTTGGCGGACATCTGAATATTAAAGCGCGTGAGGATCTGGGCACTCGCTACTCCCTGCATGTGAAAATGGCGGCCCGTCCGCAACAGGCAGAGAGCGAAGAAAAATTACTCGATGACGTTGTGGCGATGATTGATATTACCTCTAACGAAATCCGTAATATTGTGGTTCGCCAGTTGGAAAACTGGGGGGCGAGTTGTATTTCCCCGGATGAGCGGTTATCAAGTCAAGAATATGATCTATTTTTGACAGATAATCCGTCTAATCTTACTGCCTCAGGCTTGCTTTTAAGCGATGATGAGGCAGGCGTGCGGAAAATTGGCCCTGGCCAATTGCGCGTGAACTTTAATATGAGCAATGCAATGCAGGGAGCAATATTGCAACTCATTGAAGAGCAACTGGCGCAGGAGGATGTACCGGAGTCGCCTTTGGGGGGTGACGAAAACGCCGAGCTCCACGCCAGCGGCTATTACGCGCTGTTTGTTGACACAGTACCCGATGATGTTAAGAGGTTGTATACTGAGTCGGCGTTGCGCGATTTCGCGGCGCTGGCGCAGACGGCACACCGCCTGAAAGGCGTGTTTGCCATGCTTAATCTGGTACCTGGTAAGCAGTTGTGCGAAACGCTGGAGCAATTAATTCGCGAGAGCGATGTTCCAGGCATAGAAAATTACATCAGCGACATTGACGCTTACGTCAAGAGCTTGCTGTAGCAAGGTAGCCTAATACATGAACAATATGAACGTAATTATTGCCGATGACCATCCGATTGTACTGTTCGGTATTCGCAAGTCACTCGAACAAATCGAATGGGTAAACGTTGTCGGTGAATTTGAAGACTCTACAGCGCTGATTAACAACCTGCCGAAACTTGAGGCAAACGTATTGATAACCGACCTGTCAATGCCGGGCGATAAATACGGCGATGGCATCACGCTTATCAAATACATTAAACGTCACTTCCCGACGCTGTCGATTATTGTGCTTACCATGAACAATAACCCGGCAATCCTGAGCGCAGTGCTGGATCTGGATATTGAAGGTATCGTGCTGAAACAGGGCGCGCCGACAGACCTGCCAAAAGCGCTGGCGGCATTGCAAAAAGGGAAGAAATTCACCCCGGAAAGCGTCTCCCGCCTGCTGGAAAAAATCAGCGCTGGCGGTTACGGCGACAAACGTCTGTCACCAAAAGAGAGCGAAGTGCTGCGCCTGTTTGCCGAAGGTTTCCTGGTAACGGAAATCGCCAAAAAGCTGAACCGCAGTATCAAAACCATCAGTAGCCAGAAGAAATCAGCAATGATGAAACTGGGTGTCGATAACGATATCGCGCTGCTGAACTATCTCTCCTCCGTCACCCTGACGCAGACAGAAAAAGAGTAATCCTGTAACCCCGGCACTCGCCGGGGTTCTTTTTATACTCTGCTGTTTCGTACCCGCGCGGCATACGCCGCCAGCGTTTGCTTGAGAATATCCAGCGTTACCGGCTTCGACAGGCAGCTATCCATACCCGATTCCAGACAGCGTTGCTTCTCTTCCGCCAGCGCGTTAGCCGTCACACCAATCACCGGCAGCGTTAGCCCTAACTGACGAATACGTTGTGTCAGGCGATAACCGTCCATATTCGGCATGTTGACGTCGCTAAGCACAATATCGATAGAGTTTTTACTCAGAACATTCAGCGCATCCACACCGTCATTGGCCGTTTTACACTGATATCCCAGCGATCCCAGCTGATCGGCCAGCAGGCGGCGGTTAATCGGATGATCGTCCACCACCAGGATCATCATGTCATCGTTACGCGCCGCTTCCCGGGTCTCAGCCGGTAGCGCATTGCTCGCCTGCGGCTCGATAACCTGAACCCGGTAAATGCGCCCCAGCAGCGCCAGCAGATCGTGTGGTGACGCAACGCTGTGCAACCATTCGCCCGGCGCGCGCTCGACCGGAATACCGATATGGCGGCGGCAGAAAATAATGGCCGCGCGTCCGGTCCACGACGCGGAGAGTTCATCATCGGTGATCAACGTATCCTGGTTGCCCAGCGTGCGCCCGTCGTACTGCTTAACCTGAATACCGTTCCATTGCAGTAATGTCTGCAAATAACCCGACAGCCAGGCATTACGCACCGCCAGCCAACAGCAGGTTTCCGCCAGGCCATCCACATCTGCGCGCACCGGCGGTACGGCGCCGTACAGGGGAATACGGATGGTAAACTGACTACCCATGCCCGGTTCGGTATCAACGGAAATATCGCCATCCATCATGCTGATCAATTTTTCGCAAATCGCCAGCCCCAGTCCGGTTCCCTGGAAGTTACGCTGCACGCCCGTTCCCACCTGGAAGAAGGGATCGAACAGACGCACCACTTCTTTACCGGGGATCCCCACACCGGTATCACGTACGCGGATGCTGAGATAATCGGCGTCGCGATGCACATGCAGCACGATACAACCCATATCAGTGAACTTAATCGCGTTGCTGAGCAGGTTGGAAATCACCTGCTGTAAACGCATCGGGTCACCGTTGAGCGCCATCGGCACATCCGGTTCAATAAAGCAGTACAGCCCCAGTTGTTTACGCACCACCAGCGGTAAATAGTTGGCGGTGATATGGCTCATCACTTCGCGTGGGGAGAACTCACGCGGCTCGATTTTCAACTGTTCCGATTCAATTTTCGAGAAATCAAGGATATCGCTGATAATTTTCAGCAGCAGGCTCGACGAGTTATTCATTGCGGTGACCAGCCTGTCGACCCCTTTCGGAAGCTCTTTCGTTTGCAACAGATCGAGGTTGCCGATAATACCGTACAGCGGTGTGCGCAACTCATGGCTGACTGTCGCAAGGAACATCGATTTCGACTGGCTCGCCTGCTCCGCCGCTTGCGCCATCTCCTGCAACGACTCTTCCATCTTCACGCGGGCGGAAACATCCACCAGCACGCAAATCGCCACGTTTTCATTGCGATAACGTGAATGAACAAAGCTAATTTGCAGATTGGTATTATTGCTGGTCAGCACATCAACGAAATTGACCTGCTGACCACAGATAATTTGCGTAAGCCGCTGCCTGTCTTCATGCGTCAACATATTCAGATAGTTGTGCGCCAGCTCGTTACTGAGGATGTTTGTGCCGTCCTGAGTACGTAAAATGCAGATCCCCACCGGCGCGGAGGCGACAATTTTACGGTTGAACTGCTCATGTTCTTCCAGCCGCTGGGCATCATTTTCCGCCGGAATAAAAATCCGCCGCTCATACATGCGCGCAAGGGTAAAGAGCGCCACACCGACCAGCACATTCAGCAATACCGCGTTAAGGATCAGCATACGAATGCGTTCCAGCACCATGTCTACCGGTACGGAGTAGACCACGCTCAGCGATGACGGCGGCAGGCTCTTTTTCAGGATCAGTTCGCGAAAACCCGAGGTATAACCAAACCACGAACGTTCTTGCATCCAGCGCGGATCGACAACAATGCCGCTATCCTGGCCGGTAAGTGAAATCAGCGCATGCCCGTTGTCGTCCAGAATGGTCACACCCATTGGCAAGCTGCCCGGCGTAAAGAAGTTTTCCATGCGAATGGACTGTTCTGTACCCAGCAGCGCTTGCAGGCGGTTACCGAGGTAAACCGGCGTCAGCGCATAGAAGTAACCGATCCCCGGACGCGGCCCCTGGCTCATCCAGTAGACATTGTTGCTGCGCTCATCCTGCGGGGCATTGCGATATTTAACGATGCGTTCATGCAGACTTTTCAGCGTGTCATCGCGTTCAACGGGGAGATCGCGCAGGCCAAAATCGGCCATACAGAGATTGTCGCTACCGATCAAAAACACGCGGTTGAGATCGTAAGCGGCGGAGAAATTATCGCGCCAGTAGCGCATAAACCACGCCAGCGACTCCAGCGAGCCGCGCCAGGAGTTGCCCATGGCGGAGCAGTCAGAGTCCGGGAACAGCGGTAAAAATGTCGGGACATCGGTTTTGTCGTCGCGGTTGCGCGAAGTCAGAATACCGTTTTCCGCCGTCAGGCGGTTTTCGGCGATGTACTTCAGCTCTTTCATTACGTCAGACGTGCGCTGAATGTAACGCTGCGCCTGATCGGAACTGAGGTTAAATTCCTGACGAATTTCCGACTCTTTGTCATGCAAGGCGTTAACAATATAAAAGACAGAAAAAAAGGCAATCAACAGCCAAAGCAATAGCGCCAGCGCCCTGAAGAGATAGCGGGAAACTTTCAGGGTACTGCGAAAAGAGACGAGGTATTTCAACCTGGGGAAACTCCGCCACAAGGAAGTTAAAAAAGAGTGTGTTTAAGGTAGCGATAAATCGCAAAGGCCGCAACGGCAATGAAAAAGGGCCGGAAACCGGCCCCTTATAACGCATTACTCGGCGTCGTCGTCCGCCGCGTCGTCGTCGGTATCGGTATCAACTTCCGGCGCGATATCATCATCGCCTTCCGCCACGCTACCGTCGATGGAATCTAACTCTTCATCATCTACCGGCTCAGCAACACGCTGCAGACCCACTACGTTTTCATCTTCCGCGGTGCGGATCAGAATAACGCCTTGGGTGTTACGCCCTACTACGCTGATTTCCGAGACGCGTGTACGCACCAGCGTACCGGCATCGGTGATCATCATGATCTGGTCGCAATCATCAACCTGAACCGCGCCGACCACTGCGCCGTTACGCTCGGTGACTTTGATAGAGATAACGCCCTGGGTACCGCGTGATTTGGTTGGGTACTCGGTTTCCGCCGTACGTTTACCGTAACCGTTCTGCGTGACCGTCAGGATTGCGCCTTCGCCGCGCGGTACGATCAGCGAGACAACGCTGTCTTTTTCCGCAAGCTTGATGCCACGAACACCGGTCGCAGTACGACCCATTGCACGCACGGCACCTTCTTTAAAGCGCACCACTTTACCCGCCGCGGAGAAGAGCATCACTTCGTCGGTACCTGACGTCAGATCGACGCCAATCAATTCATCGCCTTCGTTCAGGTTGACGGCAATGATACCGGCAGAACGCGGACGGCTGAATTCGGTAAGCGCAGTTTTCTTCACGGTACCACTGGCGGTCGCCATAAAGACGTTCACGCCCTCTTCGTATTCACGCACCGGCAGGATAGCGGTGATACGCTCGTTCGGCTCCAGCGGCAGCAGGTTGACGATCGGGCGACCACGCGCGCCACGGCTTGCTTCCGGCAACTGATAAACCTTCATCCAGTACAAACGTCCACGGCTGGAGAAGCAGAGGATGGTGTCATGGGTGTTGGCCACCAGCAGGCGATCGATAAAGTCTTCTTCTTTAATACGCGCAGCCGATTTGCCTTTACCGCCACGGCGCTGGGCTTCGTAGTCGGTCAGCGGCTGATACTTCACATAGCCCTGGTGCGACAACGTAACCACCACATCTTCCTGATTGATCAGGTCTTCGATGTTGATATCGGCAGTATTCGCGGTAATTTCGGTACGACGCTCGTCGCCAAACTGTTCGCGAACCAGCTCAAGCTCTTCGCGGATCACTTCCATCAGGCGTTCAGCGCTGCCAAGGATATGCAGCAGCTCAGCAATCTGCTCCAGCAGCTCTTTGTACTCATCGAGCAGTTTTTCATGCTCAAGGCCGGTCAGTTTCTGCAAACGCAGATCCAGAATCGCCTGTGCCTGCTGTTCGGTCAGATAGTATTTGCCATCACGAATCCCAAACTCCGGCTCCAGCCACTCCGGACGCGCCGCGTCATCGCCCGCACGTTCCAGCATGGCAGAGACATTGCCCAGATCCCACGGCTGCGCGATCAGCCCTGCTTTCGCTTCAGCAGGCGTCGGCGCGCGGCGGATCAGCTCAATGATCGGGTCGATGTTCGCCAGCGCCACGGCCAGCGCTTCGAGGATATGTGCGCGGTCGCGAGCTTTACGCAGTTCGAAAATGGTACGACGCGTCACCACTTCACGGCGGTGGCGCACAAACGCGGCGAGAATTTCTTTCAGCGCCATGATCTTCGGCTGGCCATGGTGCAGAGCCACCATGTTGATACCGAAGGAAACCTGCAATTGCGTCTGGGAGTAGAGGTTGTTCAGAACCACTTCACCCACGGCGTCGCGTTTGATTTCGATAACGATGCGCATACCGTCTTTATCGGACTCGTCGCGCAGCGCGCTGATACCTTCAACGCGTTTATCTTTCACCAGCTCGGCAATCTTCTCGATCAGGCGCGCTTTGTTCACCTGATACGGAATTTCGTGCACGATAATAGTTTCGCGACCGCTTTTCGCGTCGGTTTCTACTTCCGCGCGTGCGCGAATGTAGATCTTGCCGCGACCGGTGCGATAGGCCTCTTCGATGCCACGGCGACCGTTGATGATCGCCGCAGTCGGAAAATCCGGCCCCGGAATATGCACCATCAGCTCTTCAATGCTGATGTCTTCGTTATCAATGTAGGCCAGGCAACCATTGATCACTTCCGTCAGGTTATGTGGCGGAATGTTGGTAGCCATACCGACGGCGATACCCGACGAACCGTTCACCAGCAGGTTCGGGATCTTGGTGGGCATCACATCAGGGATTTTTTCGGTGCCGTCGTAGTTATCGACGTAATCAACCGTCTCTTTTTCCAGATCGGCCATCAATTCATGGGCGATCTTCGCCAGGCGGATTTCCGTATAACGCATCGCCGCCGCAGAGTCGCCATCGATGGAACCGAAGTTCCCCTGACCATCGACCAGCATGTAACGCAGCGAAAACGGCTGCGCCATACGGACAATGGTGTCGTACACTGCGGAATCGCCATGGGGATGGTACTTACCGATTACGTCACCAACGACACGGGCAGATTTTTTGTAGGCTTTATTCCAGTCATTGCCCAATACGTTCATGGCGTAAAGTACGCGACGGTGAACCGGTTTCAGGCCATCTCGGACATCCGGAAGCGCACGGCCAACAATGACCGACATCGCATAGTCCAGATAGGAGCTCTTCAGCTCTTCCTCGATGTTAACCGGTGTAATTTCTCTCGCAAGGTCGCTCATCTAACCGCTATCCCTCTACTGTATCCCGGATTCAAAGGTCGCAAATTATAACACAACCGCTTTGATACAGGTAAACCTATAACACCCGTGCAAAGGTTTATTCATCCCGTTGGCCTGATATACTCACGGGTCTTATTGATAGAGGAGTTATTGCGCCCATGAATGCCGAAAAAACGCCGGCCGCTCAGAACGTTGATCATGCTGAAATCGCCAAATTTGAGGCAGTCGCCTCGCGCTGGTGGGATAAAGAAGGTGAGTTTAAACCCCTGCACCGCATCAACCCGCTGCGTCTGGGCTATATTGGCGAACATGCTGCCGGTCTGTTCGGTAAGAAAGTGCTCGATGTCGGTTGCGGCGGCGGGATTCTGGCGGAAAGCATGGCGCAAGAAGGCGCGGAGGTCACCGGGCTCGATATGGGCTTTGAACCACTCCAGGTAGCGCGTTTGCATGCGCTGGAATCTGGCGTTCAGGTCAATTACGTGCAGGAAACTGTGGAAGAGCATGCGGCAAAACACGCGCAGCAGTATGACGTCGTCACCTGCATGGAGATGCTGGAGCATGTTCCGGATCCGCAATCGGTGGTCAAAGCCTGCGCGCAGTTGGTCAAACCCGGCGGTCATGTCTTCTTCTCTACCATTAACCGCAACGGCAAAGCCTGGTTGATGGCGGTCGTCGGCGCGGAATATGTGCTGCGCATGGTGCCGAAAGGGACGCACGACGTGAAGAAATTTATTAAGCCAGCGGAGCTCTTAAACTGGGTTGACGGCACTGTGTTACAGGAGCGTCACATCACCGGGTTACATTACAACCCGTTGTTAAACCAGTTTACGTTAGGGCCGGGGGTAGATGTGAACTATATGTTACATACAATGGCAAAAAATGACTAAGGTCATCAGATAAAGTGATAGAAGATTGCGCAGCATCAAGTTGCGCAATTGCCTTTCTCGATGAAGAAATCAGCACTCGATCAAAAATTCATTTTTTTTTGCGGAATATTGACATCGCCGCCAGGCCTTACGATACGAGGACTTAGCGATTATCACCCTTTCGCAACCTCAATTTAACCTCAAAATCAACTCTTGTACTGAAAAGAATCCTTACTAGAATACTCACCATATAGCGTTTCTCTTATCGCAAACCCCCTATATGTAGTATTTATCCACAGAGTTAATCACAGCAACGAATTGTGGATAAATGGGGGGATATTTTCTATTTCACGGACAGGTAATCACATGAATCAGAGTCTGCTGGTGACAAAGCGTGATGGTGGCACTGAGCGCATCAATCTCGACAAAATTCATCGAGTACTGGATTGGGCGGCAGAGGGGCTAAGTAACGTATCGATCTCCCAGGTTGAGCTGCGCTCACATATTCAGTTCTACGATGGCATCAAAACGTCCGATATCCACGAGACCATCATTAAAGCCGCCGCGGATCTGATTTCCCGCGACGCGCCGGACTACCAGTACCTGGCCGCACGCCTGGCGATTTTCCACCTGCGTAAAAAAGCCTACGGCCAGTTCGAGCCGCCTGCGCTGTTTGACCACGTGAAGAAAATGATTGAGCTTGGCAAATACGATCATCATCTGCTGGAAGACTACACGGAAGAAGAGTTCAAGCAGATGGACGGTTTTATCGACCACTGGCGCGATATGAACTTCTCCTATGCGGCGGTGAAGCAACTGGAAGGCAAATACCTGGTGCAGAACCGCGTGACCGGCGAGATCTACGAGAGCGCGCAGTTCCTCTATATCCTGGTTGCCGCGTGCCTGTTCTCCAACTATCCGCGTGAAACCCGTCTGGATTACGTCAAGCGCTTCTACGACGCCGTTTCCACATTCAAAATTTCGCTGCCGACGCCGATCATGTCCGGCGTGCGTACGCCGACCCGTCAGTTCAGCTCCTGCGTACTGATCGAGTGTGGCGACAGCCTGGACTCCATCAACGCCACCTCCAGCGCGATTGTGAAGTACGTTTCCCAGCGCGCCGGTATCGGTATCAACGCCGGTCGCATTCGTGCGCTGGGTAGCCCGATCCGCGGCGGTGAAGCGTTCCACACCGGCTGTATCCCGTTCTATAAACACTTCCAGACGGCAGTGAAATCCTGCTCGCAGGGCGGTGTACGCGGCGGCGCGGCAACCCTGTTCTACCCGATGTGGCATCTGGAAGTTGAAAGCCTGCTGGTACTGAAAAACAACCGTGGCGTGGAAGGCAACCGCGTGCGTCACATGGACTACGGCGTACAGATCAACAAACTGATGTACACCCGTCTGCTGAAAGGGGAAGAGATCACCCTGTTCAGCCCGTCCGACGTGCCGGGGCTGTACGATGCGTTCTTCGCCGATCAGGATGAGTTCGAACGCCTGTACACCCAATATGAAAAAGACGACAGCATCCGTAAACAGCGCATCAAAGCGGTGGAGCTGTTCTCGTTGATGATGCAGGAACGCGCTTCTACTGGCCGTATCTACATTCAGAACGTCGATCACTGCAACACCCACAGCCCGTTTGACCCGATGGTGGCGCCGGTACGTCAGTCTAACCTGTGTCTGGAGATCGCCCTGCCGACCAAGCCGCTGGATGATGTCAACGACGAAAACGGTGAAATCGCGCTCTGTACGCTGTCTGCGTTTAACCTCGGCGCGATTAAAAACCTCGACGAGCTGGAAGAGCTGGCAACGCTTGCGGTACGTGCACTTGACGCGCTGCTGGATTACCAGGATTACCCGATTCTGGCCGCAAAACGTGGCGCGATGGGGCGCCGTACGCTGGGTATTGGCGTCATCAACTTTGCTTACTGGCTGGCGAAGAACGGCAAACGTTACTCTGATGGCAGCGCAAACAACCTGACGCACCAGACTTTCGAAGCGATTCAGTACTGGTTGCTGAAAGCCTCTAACGAGCTGGCGAAAGAGCAAGGCGCGTGCCCGTGGTTCAACGAAACCACCTACTCGCAGGGTATTTTGCCGATCGATACCTACAAGAAAGATCTCGACGGTATTACCAACGAGCCGCTGCATTACGACTGGGAAGCGTTGCGTGAATCGATCAAAACGCACGGCCTGCGTAACTCCACGCTCTCCGCGCTGATGCCGTCTGAAACCTCGTCGCAGATCTCCAACGCCACTAACGGTATTGAACCGCCGCGCGGCCATGTGAGCATCAAAGCGTCGAAAGATGGCATCCTGCGTCAGGTGGTGCCGGATTACGAAAAACTGAGTAATGCTTACGAGCTGCTGTGGGAAATGCCGAATAACGATGGCTATCTGCAACTGGTGGGCATCATGCAGAAATTTATCGATCAGTCGATTTCGGCTAACACCAACTATGACCCGTCACGCTTCCCGTCGGGCAAAGTGCCGATGCAACAGTTGTTGAAAGACTTGCTGACCGCCTACAAATTTGGTGTGAAAACGCTGTACTATCAAAACACCCGCGATGGCGCGGAAGATGCGCAGGATGACCTGGCACCTTCCATCCAGGACGATGGCTGCGAAAGCGGCGCATGTAAGATCTAACTAAGGGGCGGGGAAACCCGCCCTTTTTTTTCGCAAACAGGACTCACATTTCATGGCATACACCACTTTTTCACAGACGAAAAACGATCAGTTGCTGGAGCCGATGTTCTTCGGCCAGCCGGTTAACGTGGCGCGCTACGATCAGCAAAAATATGACATTTTCGAAAAGCTGATAGAGAAACAACTCTCCTTCTTCTGGCGTCCGGAAGAAGTTGACGTTTCCCGCGACCGTATCGATTTCCAGGCGCTGCCGGAACACGAAAAGCACATCTTCATCAGCAACCTGAAATACCAGACGCTGCTGGATTCGATTCAGGGTCGTAGCCCGAACGTTGCGTTGCTGCCGCTGATCTCCATCCCGGAACTGGAAACCTGGGTAGAAACCTGGGCGTTTTCAGAAACGATCCATTCACGCTCCTATACCCACATCATCCGCAACATCGTTAACGATCCGGCGGTGGTGTTTGACGATATCGTCACCAACGAGCAGATCCTCAAGCGCGCGGAAGGCATCTCGCACTTCTACGACGAGCTGATCGAAATGACCAGTTACTGGCATCTGCTGGGTGAAGGCACGCACAACGTCAACGGCAAAACCGTGACCGTCAGCCTGCGCGAGTTGAAAAAGAAACTTTACCTGTGTCTGATGAGCGTGAACGCGCTGGAAGCGATTCGCTTCTATGTCAGTTTCGCTTGCTCCTTCGCGTTCGCCGAGCGTGAACTGATGGAAGGCAACGCCAAAATCATTCGTCTGATTGCCCGTGACGAAGCGCTGCACCTGACCGGCACCCAGCATATGCTGAACCTGCTGCGTTCCGGCGCGGACGATCCGGAAATGGCCGAGATCGCCGAAGAGTGCAAACAAGAGTGCTATGACCTGTTCGTACAGGCGGCATTGCAGGAAAAAGAGTGGGCGGAATACCTGTTCCAGGGCGGTTCGATGATTGGCCTGAACAAAGACATTCTCTGCCAGTACGTTGAGTACATCACTAACATCCGCATGCAGGCAGTCGGTCTCGACTTACCGTTCCAGACCCGTTCGAACCCGATTCCGTGGATCAACACCTGGCTGGTTTCCGATAACGTCCAGGTCGCTCCGCAGGAAGTGGAAGTGAGTTCTTACCTGGTCGGCCAGATCGACTCTGAAGTCGACACCGACGATCTGAGTAGCTTCCAGCTCTGATGAGCCGTGTGACGCTTAGCCTTTCCGGCACGCACGTCCAGTGCCAGGATGAGCACCCTTCCCTGCTGGTGGCGCTCGAATCGCACCAGGTGGAAGTTGAGTACCAGTGCCGCGAAGGCTACTGCGGCTCCTGCCGCTGTCGCCTGGTGGCGGGCCAGGTTGACTGGATTGCCGAGCCGCTGGCCTTTATCAACGAAGGGGAAATTTTGCCCTGCTGCTGCCGGGCGAAAGGCGATATCGAAATCGAGATGTAAAAAAGGGCCTTCCCAGGCCCTTTTATTTTTACTTTTTATGCAGAAACTGCACCGCTTTATCCGGGAAGTCGGTAAACAACCCATCGACGCCCGCCTGCTGATACAACACCTTATAGAGCTGGTTCACATCGCTGGCGTACGGCGGAAGCTGATCCGCGCGTACGGTAAAAGGATGGACCTGCAATTGGCTGGCATGCGCCTCTTTCACCATTGCCGTAAGCTTGACATTACCCGGTTTTGAACCATCCGCCACAAGCATGTGGTAGTCCGGGCCGATACCGTCGGCATACCGGGCGATCTGCTTCATCGCGCCGGGTTTGAACATCCAGTCGTAACTGTAATTCACCCATTTGCCGTCCGGCTGCTGCTCCTGCGTTTCATTCCATTTGGTATAGGCAATCAGCTGCACCAGCCTGAGATCCATCCCCATCTTCGGTTCCAGCTCATTCTTAATGCGTTTGAGCTCATTGACGTCAAAACATTGCAGATACACATTGTCCTGCTTGCTGGTGTAACCGTACTTTTTCAGCACTTCCAGCGTCTTTGCGGCAATGTCTTTCCCTTCCTGATGGTGGAACCAGGGCGCTTTGATCTCCGGATAAATACCGATGTTTTTGCCAGTGGAGTGGTTCAACCCCTGCACAAACTCGATCTCCTCTTCAAACGTGTGAATGCGGAAATCGGATTTACCCATCGGGAAACGGCCCGGATAGACCTGCACTTTCTTGCCCTTTTCCAGCTCGAACCCTTCGGTAAACTTCAGCGAGCGGATCTCGTCGAGCGTAAAGTCGATGGCATAGTAGCGCCCGTCTTTACGCGCGCGCTGCGGGAAGCGCTCCGCGACATCCGTTACGCGGTCGAGATAGTGATCGTGCAAGACGACCAGCTGGTCGTCTTTGGTCATCACCAGATCTTGTTCAAGGAAATCCGCGCCCTGTGCATAGGCCATCGCTTTCGCCGGTAAGGTATGTTCCGGCAAATAACCGCTGGCGCCACGATGGGCGATAACGATTTTATCGGTGGCCAGCGCCTGGCTGGTTAACGCGCCTGCCAGCAGCAGGCTTGAGGTTATACGGGTGAAAGTGGTTTTCATCAGTGCTCCCTGTTAGCTGCGACGCGCCAGCACGTCGGCATGGTGACGTTTCTCGCCAATCATCACGATAACCAGCAGTAACACCGCCAGAATGCTGCCGCCAATCATCACCATAAAGCCACCATCCCAGCCGAAGAAATCAACGGTATAACCGACAATGGCGCTGGCGGCGACAGAACCACCAAGATAGCCAAACAAGCCGGTAAAACCCGCCGCCGTACCCGCCGCTTTTTTCGGTGCCAGCTCCAGCGCATGCAGACCAATCAACATCACCGGGCCATAAATCAGGAAGCCGATGACGATCATGCAGGCCATATCCACGCTCGGGTTACCCGCCGGATTCAGCCAGTAAACGATAGTCGCAATGGTCACCAGTGTCATAAAGAACACGCCCGTTGCGCCACGATTGCCGCGAAAGACTTTATCCGACATCCAGCCGCACAGCAGCGTGCCAGGGATGCCCGCATATTCATAGAAGAAATAGGCCCACGAGGATTTATCCAGCGCGAAGTGTTTCACCTCTTTCAGGTAGGTCGGCGACCAGTCGAGAATGCCGTAGCGCAGCAGGTAAACAAAAACGTTCGCTACCGCGATATACCACAGCAGTTTGTTCGGCAGGATGTACTGCATGAAAATCTGCTTTGCGGACAACTCTTCTTCGTGTTTGTCACTGTAATCATCCGGGTAGTCGTTTTTGTACTCTTCAATCGGCGGCAGACCGCAGGATTGAGGCGTATCGCGCATCAGTGCGAAGGCAAGAATCGCCACCAGAATCGCGCCAAACGCGGGCATATACAACGCCGCGTGCCAGTCGTTAAACCACGCCATCCCCAACAGGAACAGCAGCGGAGGGATGCCACCACCAACGTTATGCGCGCAGTTCCATACCGACACAATGCCGCCGCGTTCTTTTTGCGACCACCAGTGCACCATGGTGCGCCCACACGGCGGCCAGCCCATCCCCTGGAACCAGCCACACAGGAACAGCAGCACAAACATGATCATGATGCTTGAGGTTGCCCACGGCACGAAACCCATGACCAACATCACCGCCGCCGCCAGAATTAACCCGGCGGGCAGGAAAACGCGCGGATTCGAGCGATCAGACACCGAACCCATAATAAATTTCGAAAAGCCATAGGCAATGGAGATACCGGACAGCGCAAACCCCAGATCGCCACGGGAAAAGCCCTGTTCGACTAAATACGGCATTGCCAGCGCAAAGTTCTTACGCACCAGATAGTAGGCGGCATAACCGAAGAAGATCCCGAGGAAAATCTGCCAGCGCAACCGCCGGTACAACGGATCGATTTGCGCATCGGGCAGACGCGATTGATGGGGGGCAGGTCTAAAAATACTCAACATAGCGGCCTCCGTGGCGCGGTAAGACTCATATCTTTCATTAATGAGTGAAAACGAACATAACCAGAGTTATTCGCGGCGGATTGTAGTGAAAGTTTTAACCAGAGAGAATGAGTTGTCGCAGATGTTGTTACAGAAATATGACAAACATCTAACTTCACGCATGAAAGCGCGTTTCACTTTCGTTTTTTGCTCGAATATGCGCGATATCAAACAAACCACAATCATAGTATGGCTAAATGGTTGCTAAGGAACGTCGACCAGAAGGACGCGAACATGCGCAACTCCAGTGACTACGATGTGATTATTATCGGCGGCGGTGCGACCGGCGCAGGCATTGCTCGTGACTGCGCCCTGCGCGGCTTGCGCGTGGTGCTGCTTGAACGCCACGATATCGCCACCGGCGCGACCGGCCGTAACCATGGCCTGCTGCACAGCGGCGCGCGTTACGCGGTGACCGATAACGAATCAGCGCGTGAATGTATTGCCGAAAATCAGATCCTCAAACGTATCGCCCGCCACTGTATCGAACCGACAGACGGCCTGTTTATTACCCTGCCGGAAGATGACATGGTGTATCAAAGCCAGTTTATTGACGCCTGCCTGCAAGCGGGGATCCCGGCGCAGGCTATATCACCGCAGGAAGCGCTGCGCATGGAGCCCAGCGTCAACCCGGCGCTGATCGGCGCGGTACGCGTGCCGGACGGCACGGTGGACCCTTTCCGGCTCACCGCCAGCAATATGCTGGACGCCCGCGAGCACGGCGCAAAAATCCTCACCGGGCACGAAGTGTGCGGCCTGATCCGCCATGGCGACACGGTGAGCGGTGTGCGCCTTTATCACCCTGCCAGCGGTGAAACACAGGAGTTACATGCGCCTGTGGTAGTCAACGCCGCCGGGATTTGGGGCCAGCGTATCGCTGAATATGCCGATCTGAGCATCCGCATGTTCCCGGCGAAAGGCGCGTTGCTGATCCTCGATCACCGCATTAACCAGCACGTCATCAACCGCTGCCGCAAACCCGCCGATGCCGATATTCTGGTGCCAGGCGACACGATTTCCCTGATTGGCACCACCTCGACGCATATTGATTACGCCGATATCGATAACCTGCGCGTCACGCATGACGAAGTGGATATTCTGCTGCGTGAAGGGGAAAAACTGGCGCCGGTGATGGCGAAAACGCGCATCCTGCGTGCTTACGCCGGTGTGCGACCACTGGTCGCCAGCGATAATGACCCGAGTGGACGCAATGTTAGCCGGGGAATTGTGTTGCTGGACCACGCGCAGCGAGACGGGTTGGAAGGCTTTATCACTATAACTGGCGGCAAGCTGATGACTTATCGGTTAATGGCCGAATGGGCAACGGATGCCGTGTGTCGCAAGCTCAATCATCATGCTCCCTGTACCACCGCTACCGCGCCGCTGCCTGGCTCCCGCGAGCCGACTGAACAGGCGCTCAAAAAAATCATCTCTCTGCCGACGCCACTACGCGGTTCGGCGGTCTATCGCCACGGTGATCGCACGCCAGCCTGGCTTGGTAGCGACAGACATAACCGCAGTCTGGTTTGCGAATGTGAAGCCGTCACAGCCGGAGAAGTGCAGTACGCGGTCGAAAACCTCAATGTCCATTCGCTCCTTGATTTACGCCGCCGCACACGCGTCGGAATGGGCACTTGCCAGGGTGAACTTTGCGCCTGCCGTGCAGCCGGATTGCTTAACCGTCTGCATGTCACGACCGAAAGTGAATCTCTGCACCAACTGGCCGATTTTCTTAATGAGCGCTGGAAAGGCGTTAAACCCGTCGCCTGGGGCGATGCGCTACGGGAAAGTGAATTCACACGCTGGGTTTATCAGGGATTGTGTGGTCTGGAAAAGGAGGCGGAAGATGAGATTTGATACGGTTATTATCGGGGGCGGGCTGGCCGGTTTGGTGTGCGGGATACGTCTTGTGCAGAGCGGCCAGCGTTGCGCGATTGTCAGCCGTGGGCAGAGTGCTCTGAGCTTCTCCTCCGGCTCACTGGATTTACTTTCACATTTACCCGATGGTCAGCCCAGCGATACGTTTGATGGTGCCATCGCACACCTTCAACAGCACCATGCCTGTCACCCTTATGCCCGGCTCGGCGCAGACCGGGTTCGCCATTACGCACAACAGGCGCAGACGCTGCTGGCAGATTGCGGGCTGGCGTTGCAGGGCGATGTTGATACGCCGCACCAGCGCGTGACGCCGCTTGGCACATTCCGCACCGCCTGGCTTAGCCCACTGGAAGTGCCTGTTAAAACAGAAACTCACCAGCACACTGGCGTCGTTGGTATCAGCGGTTTTCTTGATTTCCAGCCGCAGCTTGCGGCAGGTGCGCTGCGTAAACGCGGGATTGACGCGCATGCAGAAGAGATAGATCTGCCGCTGCTGGATCGGCTGCGTGATAACCCCAGCGAATTTCGCGCGGTGAATATCGCCCGCCTGCTGGACGCGCCCGAGCACTACAACGCGCTATACGAAGCGCTGCTGCCGCTAAGCCAGCACTACGCGATGCTCTATCTGCCCGCCAGCTTTGGTCTGACGGACAACAGCGTCTTTACGCGCCTTAATCAGCAACTGGCCTGCCCGCTGCGTCTGTTGCCTACGCTGCCGCCTTCCGTACCGGGCATGCGCATGCAACAACTCCTGCAACAGGCGTTTATACGCAGCGGCGGTAACTGGATGCCCGGTGACGATGTACTGCGTGCCGATATCGCCGATCAGCGCGTAACGCAAGTGTGGACGCGTAAACATGAAGATATCCCGCTGCGGGCGCGCAATGTGGTGCTCGCCAGCGGCAGCTTTTTCAGTAACGGGCTGGTGGCCGGGCGCGATGGCGTGCGGGAAACGGTATTTGATCTCGATGTGCTGCAAAGTGCGCAGCGCCAGGAGTGGTATCGCGATGATGTGTTTGACAGCCAGCCCTGGCAGCAGTTTGGTGTGCAGACCGACGCGCAACTACATGGCCTGCGCCGGGGCAACGCCGTGAACAATCTCTATGTGATTGGTTCCGTGCTGGGCGGTTTTGATGCCATTGCCCAGGGGTGTGGCGGCGGCGTTTGCGTCGTTACCGCGCTGCATGCCGCACAGCAAATTAGCGCACAGGGAGGCGAACAATGAACAATACGCAATTTGAAAGCTGCATTAAATGCACCGTTTGCACCACCGCCTGCCCGGTCAGCCGCGTCAACCCCGCTTACCCTGGTCCGAAACAGGCAGGCCCTGATGGCGAGCGCCTGCGGTTAAAAGACGCCGCGCTGTATGATGATGCGCTGAAGTACTGCACCAACTGTAAACGCTGCGAAACCGCCTGCCCGTCCGGGGTGAAAATTGGCGATATTATTCAGCGCGCCCGTGCCCAGTACGCACCGAAAAAACTCTCCATACGCAACGCCATTCTCAGCCATACCGACCTGATGGGGACGCTATCGACACCGATGGCACCGCTGGTGAATGCGGCAACCTCCTTAAAACCCGTGCGCCAGTTACTGGATACCGCGTTAAAAATCGATCACCACCGCACGCTGCCAAAATATTCCAGCGGCACATTTCGCCGCTGGTATCGCAGCATTGCCGCACAGCAACAGGCGTTTGCGCAGCAGGTGGCGTTTTTCCACGGTTGCTATGTGAATTACAACCATCCGCAGTTGGGTAAAGATCTGATCCGCGTGCTGAACCATATGGGCGTCGGCGTACAGTTGTTGCAGCGGGAAAAGTGCTGCGGCGTACCGCTGATTGCGAATGGGTTTTTCGATAAAGCGAAAAAACAGGCGCAGTTTAACGTGCGCTCGCTGGAGCAGGCTATTGGCACGGAGGGTTTGCCGGTTATCGCCACCTCTTCCACCTGCGCGTTTACGTTGCGCGACGAATATCCTCACCTGCTGGATGTGGATAACAGCCATTTGCGCTCGCATATCGATTTAGCCACGCGCTGGATCTGGCGCATGCTCGACGAAGGACGCGCGTTGCCGTTGCAAGAAACGCCGCTGAAGGTGGTCTACCACACGCCGTGTCATATGGAAAAAATGGGCTGGACGCACTACACGCTGGAGCTGCTGCGGCGCATTCCTGGGCTTGAGTTGACGGTGCTGGATTCGCGCTGCTGCGGGATTGCCGGAACCTACGGCTTTAAAAGCGAAAACTACCCAACATCACAGGCGATTGGCGCGCCGTTGTTCGAGCAGATTGAAGCCAGCGGCGCGGATCTGGTGGTGACAGATTGTGAAACCTGCAAATGGCAAATTGAGATGTCCACCAGCAAACGCTGTGAACATCCCATTACGCTACTGGCAAACGCATTGGGGTAACGGCATGCCGTTACCCTGCACGATTATTCCACGGTCAGCGTTTCCACCACATTGATCCAGCCGTGATCGCTGGCAATGTCTTTGCCCGCCAGCCAGCGGCGCAGGATGTTCAGCGCCATCATGGCACACACCTCCTGGCGCACCACCAGCCCGTGGCGGTTGGTGTTGAATTTCACCCGCAGCGCGCGGGTGCCTTCCGGCGTCGCCAGCGCGAAGTTGAGATGATCCTCTTCAAGGCCGGTCACTGTCAGCGCCAGCCCGGCGAGATGGCGATTGCGCAGCTCGGTGGTCCAGCGGGCGCTTTGCGCCAGCGCTTCCGCCTGCGACGGCAGCACTTCACTGGCCAGCAGCGGCGCGCCGGCGCGGGAAAGCTGCAATGCCACCAGACCGCCGGTGAACTGCTCGCTCAGCGTCAGGCTGAGCTGGCGTTCCCGCAGGGTAGCGGCAAGCGCGGCTGGCAAACCTTCCGTGCCTTCAAAAATCAAACTCTCACCGGCAACACGTTTCACTTCCGGCCACAGGGCTTCCATCGCCGCGCGATGTTCTGCCGGGCCAGTCAGTTTTAATTCGATAATTGGCATGGAAGAGCGGTAGCCCATCACCACGCCTGGCGGCAGTTCGAGGTGTTGCAGGCTCTGCGCCAGATCGCTTTCGGAGCGACCAAAGGTGGTTAAGCGCAGGCAAACCGGCGGCTCCGGCAAGGTAAAGCGTTCGCGCAAACGCGGCAGAATTTCGCGCTCTACCATTACTTTAAATTCCGACGGTACGCCCGGCGTGAAGAACATCAGGCAACGGTTGAGCTGCAGGGCAAAACCACAGGCGGTACCGACCGGGTTATCCACCAGTTCGGCGCTGGCCGGGATCTCGGCCTGTTTGCGGTTACTCGGCGCCATCACGCGGCCACGTTCGGTAAAGAAACGTTCCATTTGTGCCAGCCACGCTTCGTGTAGCACCAGCGCTTCGCCTTTGGCGGTCGCCGCTGCCAGCGCGCTGAGATCGTCACTGGTCGGCCCCAGACCGCCATTCACAATCAGCACATCCGCGTGCTCGCTACGTTCACGCAGGATAGCGACCAAATCATCAAGGTTATCGCCCACGGTGTTACGACGCGTGAGGGGCAACCCCTGGTTAAAGAAAAAGTCAGCCAGCCAGGCCGCATTGGTATCTACAATCTGGCCATGCAGCACTTCATCGCCGGTCGATAACATCTCCACATTTAACATTGTTAGCTCCTGCAATCGAGGTTGAAACACTATAGCGCATGCGCAGAGGAAAAACGGAGACAAACAGGCGCGGACAGAGGCCGCGCCGGAGGATTAGAAACTGGCGCTGACGCCGACATACGGGCCATCGGCAACCGCGTTGTCACGACGGCCTTCTTTACCGGTCATGTCGATATAACGGTAACCGGCTTCCACCGTCAGCGGACGCATAATGGTGTAACGCGCACCAGCATTTGCTTCCTGGTACTCTTTCACGCCGCTGGAGAGTGAATCGGGCGAATAATAATACTCACCGAAGAGGCTAAAGCTGCTGGCAATTTTCCACTGTAACCCGCCACCGACAGCAACGGCATAACCTTCACTGCCCACATCCGGATTCAGATAAATACCTTTCCCGCCAACAGTCGCCAGGAACGGCCCCAACGGAATGTTGTAACCCAGCCCCAGACCAGCGATGTCGCCATCATCTTCGCTGTGCGCCCAGTTACCGCTTACCGCGATCCCGCTGGTTTCCGTTCCCAAACCGAAACCAAAGTTGGTGTAATCTTTCCCAATCTGGCCGTTCAGACTCACGGCCTGCGCCCCGGCAGAGACCAGCAACACGCTGGCTAAACCTAATAAAGCAACGTTCTTCATTTTTGATTTCCGCACATAACGGGCCTGATGCCCAAAAGCCTCTGATTATACGCCTATTTTTCTGTCAGCAGAATGAATAAAAAGAGGTGCAAACATAGATGGGGTCAATTTTTCCACGTAAGCGCTTACGTTAATATGGCGCGTTGTGTTTATCACTCTAAAGGAATTAACCATGCGACAACGGACGATTGTGTGCCCATTAATTCAAAATGACGGCGCGTATTTACTCTGCAAAATGGCTGACGATCGCGGTGTTTTCCCCGGTCAATGGGCATTGTCCGGTGGCGGTGTGGAGCCTGGCGAGCGGATTGAAGAGGCGCTGCGCCGGGAGATCCGCGAAGAGTTGGGCGACAAGCTGGAGCTGAGCGAAATCACGCCGTGGACGTTTCGCGATGATATCCGCGTGAAAACCTACGCCGACGGCAGCAAAGAGCAAATCTATATGATTTACCTGATTTTTGATTGCGTCAGCGCCAATCGCGAAGTCAGCATCAATGACGAATTCCAGGATTACGCGTGGGTAAACCCCGCCGATCTGCACCGCTACGATCTGAACGAGGCGACCCGCAACACGCTCACGCTAAAAGGGCTACTCTAACCTTGCCCGGCAACCCATTCCGCTACTGCTTTGCGTGAGATCTTAATGCCACCTGTTTTCAGCGCTGCGGGCAGCATCAGCCAGCGTACCGGCTGCTGGAAACGGGCCAGCTTATCAGCAGCCCACTGGCCCAGCGCATCGGCATTAACGTCACCGGCGCACTCCACCACCGCCACCGGGCGTTGACCAAACTCCGCGTCATCCACCGGGACCACCAGCACCTGCTGCACCTGTGGGTGGCGGGCAATAACGCGTTCAATTTCTTCTGGCTGAATGCCTTCCCCGCCGCTGAAAAAAAGATTGTCCAGACGACCGTGAATAGTCAGGCAGCCACCGTTCAGCTCACCGCGATCGCGCGTGGCAAACCAGCCTTCACTGTTTACCAGCGGGAGAAGTGCTCCGTTGCACCAGTAGCCCGACGCCATGCTGGCGGCACGCAGCCAAACCTCTTCACCAACAATTTTCACTTCACGCCCCGGCAGCGCGTAGCCGACATCGGGTTTGCCATCAGCCTCTTTCGCGCACACCGTCGACGCAAATTCGGTTAAGCCATACCCGCACCAGCTGCGGATCCCGCGCTCGCGAGCCTGCTGCGTGAGTTCAACGGGGATCGCCGCGCCACCCAGTAACACGGCTTTCAGCGAGACCGGTACATTATCATTCAACAAGCGCCAGAGCTGTGTCGGAACCAGCGAGGCGTGGCTGCACCCGGCCAGCGCCTGCTCCAGCGGCGCTTTTTGCCGCACGGTGATCCGCGCCCCGGCCAGCAGCCAGCGCCATAAAATCCCCTGCCCGGAAACATGAAACAGCGGCAACGAGAGCAGCCAGTCGTCTTTCGCGCTAAACGGGATCAGCGCCAGCACGCCCTGCGCACTGGCAAGATGCGCCGCGCAGGTATGCACGGCGGCTTTCGGCAGGCCGGTAGAACCGGAAGTCAGGGTCATTGACGCCAGCCGAAGTGGCTGCCAGTCAACGGCATAATCGCTGTCAGACTCGCTTAACGACAGCGATGTTAAACCGGCGTACGCTGCGTGCGACGCCAGGTCGAGCGCAAAACGCAGCGTCAACGGCGGTAACAGCGCCGCCAGTAGCGTGGCGGGCAACTGCGGGTTCAGGGGTAAAATCCGTGCGCCGCATTGCAACAGCGCCAGCCACGCCAGTAGCGTCTCCGGCTGGTTGCGCGCGCGTAACATAACGCCGTCACCCTCCTGCACGCCCTGGCGGGCAAAACCGCTGGCCAGCCTGTCAATACGCGCACAGAGCTCACGCCAGTTAAGGCTTTGTTGCTCAAGACGAATTGCCGCCTGCTCACCGCGGATCCCGCGCCAGTGACGCCAGGGCCAGTCGGGAAAAATCATAGCAATGGTTCCAGCGCATCAACCTGCAAGCAGGGTAAATCACTCTGTGGCCAGCGGCGCAGCAGCTGCGTTTGCATCAATTGCAGCGTATCAAGACCCGGCACCGTTCCCGGCGTCAGCCAGGCGGCGATACGCGCCAGTTGCGTTAGCCCGAGGCTCGATTCGATTGACGAACTGATAACGGTCGTCAGCCCCAGCGCTTTCGCCGCCGCAACCTGCTGTTGGACTTTCTGCAAACTGCCGGTCAGCATCGGTTTAATCACCACGGCACCGACGCCGGGCTGCCGCTCAAAACGAAAGTCTGCGTCACGCAGACTCTCATCCCAGGCAAGAGTAATGCCGGTCTCACGGGCAAACGCCAGCGAATCTTCGCGCGTTTTGCAGGGCTCTTCGAGAAACGCAATGCGCGAGCGATAAGCCGGATTGACATACCTGGCAAACTGTTGCGCTTTCAGCGGCGTCCAGGCGCGGTTGGCATCCAGGCGCAGATGGAGATCGGGGATCGACTCCAGCAGCAAGTTGACCACCATACCGTCGCGCACCGCTTCATACAGCCCCACTTTCACTTTCGCCAGCTTTTCTCCCGGCAGCGCAGCAAGCGCGGCGAACAACTCGTCCGGATCGCCGCTACACAGCATCGCGGCGCGGTAATCCGCCTCCTGCGGCAGTTCATCGCTCAGCTCTGCCAGCGCGCAACTCAAACCAAATGCCGCAGAAGGCTCGTCTGGCAGCGGTGGCTGTTCACCATCGCGCCAGCTACGCGCCCACGCCATCACAACAGGTTGAACGTCCTCCAGCGTTTCCAGGCTAAACCCCGGCAGAGGGGAAATCTCCCCCCAGCCTTCGCCCTCGCCCTCGGTGAGATGCACCAACAACCCGTCACGTGTTTTCAGGCGCCGCTCACGCAGCACCACACCCGCATCCAACGGGATTTGCCAGCGGTAAACCTGCGCCTGTCGCATTATGGATTCCGTTTGAATTTGCTGAAATCAGGCTGGCGTTTTTCGTTAAACGCGTTGCGGCCTTCCTGCCCTTCTTCGGTCATGTAGAACAGCATGGTAGCGTTACCCGCCAGCTCCTGCAGCCCCGCCTGACCATCACAGTCGGCGTTCAGCGCCGCTTTCAGGCAGCGCAGCGCCATCGGGCTGTTTTGCAGCATTTCGCGACACCAGCGCACGGTCTCTTTTTCAAGATCGGCAATCGGTACAACCGTGTTGACAAGCCCCATATCAAGCGCCTGTCTGGCATCGTACTGGCGACAGAGGAACCAGATTTCGCGCGCTTTTTTCTGACCCACGATGCGCGCCATGTAAGACGCCCCCCAGCCACCATCGAAGGAGCCGACTTTCGGGCCGGTCTGGCCGAAAATGGCGTTGTCCGCCGCAATGGTCAGATCGCACATCATGTGCAGCACGTGGCCGCCGCCGATGGAGTAACCCGCCACCATCGCCACCACCGGTTTCGGGCAGGTGCGGATCTGGCGCTGAAAATCCAGCACGTTGAGATGGTGCACGCCGGAGTCATCCTGGTAACCGCCGTAATCGCCGCGCACTTTTTGATCGCCGCCGGAACAGAAGGCTTTATCCCCTTCGCCGGTCAGAATGATCACGCCCACGCTGTCGTCATAACGGGCGTCAGCCATGGCCTGAATCATCTCTTTCACCGTCAGCGGACGGAACGCATTGCGCACCTGCGGGCGATTAATGGTGATTTTGGCAATACCATCGGCCGATTTCTGATAACGGATGTCGGTGTAACCTTCAGAACAGTCACGCCACTCAACCGGCGCATAAAGCATGTTTTCATCTGGGTGGATCATAGTGTGTCCTTTGTCTCAAGACGCAGAATACGCGCCAGGGCGGCAATAACGGCAGCGGGATTGTCCCGGTGCGCGTTGTGCCCGGCGGCAGGAATGGCGTGACAGTGGCGCGAGACTTGCGTCGCCAGCGCCTGAAACTTGCTGTCATGTTCACCGTATAAATAATGTACTGGCACAGAAAGTGCCCGTAGTGCGGCACGCAAATCGGGCTGGCAGGCAAGCGATGTCGCCTCCAGCATCGCCGCTAATGTTAACCCGTTGTTCTGGCTGCGAAGCGCCACCAGTTCGGCACGCGCGGTGTCGCTGAGCGTGGCAAAAACAGGTTGCCGATACCAGGCGTCAAATACCTCACTTAATGGCTGCTGGCGAAAACGCGTTGCCCATTGCTGATCATTATGCAGCCGCTGTGCGCGATCGTCAGCGGATGTCAGCCCCGGGTGGCCACCTTCAACCACCAGGCCGCACAACCCGGCAGGATGCTGGCAGGCGTGATACATCGCCACGCGACCACCGAGCGAATACCCCACCAGCCAGTAGCGGCGTATGTTGTAGCGCTCAAGGGTGGTGCGCAGCAGCGCGTCCAGTTCATCAAAGGAAGCCACGCCAATATGGGCTGAACCGCCATGTCCGGGCAGATCGAGGTACACGCGCGGGAAATCACTCAGCGCGTCGCCAACGTGCTGCCATTCGCGGTTATCGCCGGAAAAACCGTGCAGAAACACCAGCCGCGGTTGCGGCTGGTGTTCGCCAAAGGCAAGACCGTGCAGGATCACAGATGGCTTACCTGCGCCAGCAGCGTTTGTAACGTCTGCGCGCCGTCGGTTGCGTTCACCACCAGTTCAATCACCGTCGCGCCAGGCTTGCACCAGGCGCCTTCCAGCGCCTGCTCAAGCTCAGCCCAATTCTCCGGTTGATGGTAAGCCAGGCTAAACATCGCCGCCGCATGCGCAAAATGGACATTCTGCGGCATCAAATAAAACTGTTCGCGCTCGGCGGGCGGCGTGGGCAGTAACGAAAAAATTTGCCCGCCGTTGTTATTCACCACCAGCAGGACGAATGGCGCAGAAACCTGCCGCAGTAGCGCCAGCGCATTGAGATCGTACAACGCAGAGAGATCGCCAACAATCGCCAGCGTAGGCCGCGCGGTGGCGCGCTGAACGCCCGCCGCTGTTGAAAGCAAGCCGTCGATACCACTGGCGCCGCGATTGCTGTAAACCGGGTATCCCGCCGGGAGCTGCCCCAGCGCATCGACCAGCCGCACAACCAGGCTGTTGCCAAGAAAAAGCTGCCCCTGGGCTGGCAAATAATCCGCGATGCGGTGCGCCAGCTGCGCCTCGCCAAAAATATCACGCTTCGCATGAACGGTTTTCCAGGCCTGCGCCGACAGGCGTGGGATCGCCTCGCACCACGGCGCACGCGGCTCAGCCGGATGCTGCTCCAGCCAGTCGGCAACGCTGGAAACCAGCCGACGCCCGCGATGATGAGCCGGATCGAGCCGCCCTTGCAGGCGATCAATCAGCCAGTACTCTTCCGGTTCGCAGGTCGCCTGCCATTGCAACAGACGTTTGCCGGTCAGACTGCTACCAAACTGCAACACAATCTGCGCCTGATTCAGCTCCGCCACTGCCTGACCATTGCCGAGCCAGAGATCGGCACACGGCAGCGGTTGCCCGGTCTGCGAAAGCGCATCGCCAATCAGCGGCCAGCCGAGCGTTTTCGCCCATTCAGCAAGCAAACGGCCTTCATCCGCGCTCATGCGGCCTGCCACTATCACACCGCGTTTTTGTCGCCAGAAAAACCAGTCGCGCTGCGTTTCGCTTTTGACAATATTCGCTGCGCGCAGCCATGGTGTGTCCGCCTGCCACCAGTCACCCAGCGCCTGCTGCCAGGCAAGACCGGTATCATCCATTTCGCCGTACAGCGGCTCGGCAAACGGGCAGTTAATGTGTACCGCGCCGCCCTGTAACGACCCCAGCAGGTTATCAAGAGTGGAAACCAGCCAACGCGCCGGAATGTCCTGCGAAGGTCGCGGCAGCGCGAGAGATTCAGCAGGATGCGTGGCAAACATGCCCGGCTGGCGTATGGCCTGGTTGGCACCGCAGTCAATCAACTCTGGCGGTCGATCTGCCGTCAGCAGCACCAGTTTTTCACCGGTCAGCCCTGCTTCAATCAGCGCGGGATAAAGGTTCGCCACCGCCGTGCCGGATGTCACGATCACCGCCACCGGCTCATTGCTGGCCTTTGCCAGCCCCAGCGCAAGGTGGCCCAGGCCACGCTCATCAAAATGGGTGTGGTGGATAAAGGCGTGATTTTCCGCTGCGGCCAGCGTTAATGGGGTGGAACGGGATCCCGGGGCAATACACACATGCCTGACGCCGTGACGGGTAAGGGCTTCGAGGATCACCGCCGCCCAGCGTCGGTTAAATGAGCTTATCGACATGAATTTGTCCGGTATCAATATTACGGCGTAGTATAAATAATCAGGAACTATGTATTTTTGATATGAGTCGGTTATGCGTGACTAAGTTGTAATAATGATCGCAATCCCGCCGCTTTGTTCTCAATTTCCTGCCACTCTTGATCCGCGTCTGAACCGGAAACAATACCCGCCCCGGCGTAAAGACGTACGGTAGTGCCATCAATTTTTGCCGAACGCAAAGCAACGCAGAACTCGCTCTGTTGCCGCGAAAGATACCCCGCCGAACCGGCATACCACTCGCGCTGAAAAGGCTCATGACGCGTAATAAATGCCCGCGCTTCACGACGTGGCAATCCCGCAACTGCCGCTGTCGGCTGGAGCATTTGCAGGCAGAGCGCGTCATCCGGCGATTGCAGGTCAGTCCAGATACAGCGGCGAAGATGCTGCACTTTACGCAGCCGGACCACCTTCGGCGGCAGCACTTCCAGCGCACCGGTTTGCTGCTGTAAACGCTGGCAGATATCTTCCACCACCAGCATATTTTCACGCTGGTTTTTATCATCCGCCATTAACCAGTCGGCAAGCTGTTGCGCCTGCTGGTCATCGTCATGATTTGCAACCGTTCCGGCCAGCGCTTCCGTGCGTAAGGCACTGCCACGCCGACGCCACAACCGCTCCGGCGTTGAGCCTAAAAAGGCCGTCTGCGCATTAAACGCCATCATGAAATGAAAACAGTGATGATTGAGGCGACGGCTGGCAGCCATCAGCGCGGCGGCGTCCACCGCGCGGGCAAAATGGTAATCCGTTGCGCGGGCGAGCACGACTTTATCCAGCTCACCGCTTTCAAGCGTTTGCAAGGCCTGCGCAATCAGCGCGCGCCAGCCATCGCGCTCGGGGATGTGATGCTGCTCAAGGCACGTCTGCTGCATATTTTGCAGCGGTGTCGATTCAACCAGCGCGGAAAGCAACGCGAGCGCGCGCTGCGCGTCATCACGCAGGGAAGTCTCGCTGAAAAGGTACACGCGCAGAAAGGCGTGACCGGCTTCCCGTCGCCACTCCAGACGCGGTAAAAACAGTTCGCCCTGCGTGGGATCAAAGGCGTTAAGCCCCCAGACGCGGACATCTTCCGCGCATTGCTGTAAGAACTGTTGCGCCAGGGGTAAAGAAGAGAAACGGCGCAATGCGCCAAGCGCGGCGGCTTCGTCATCGCCGCTACGTTGCTGCCAGTAAAATTGCGGCCACATGCGCTGGCTGGCAAGCCAGGTCAGGGGATCAAAAGCGTCGTTTAACGGGAAAGGTGCATCAAAAAAGCAGAATCCTGACGAGCGGGGAATGTCGTCAGTCAGGCAGCGGTGTAAGTGTGAAAGCGCCGAGGAAATGGAGTACACGCGAGCCCCTCCCTGTTAAAAACCACATAGTATACGGGGTACTTAGCGTAATAACAGTACCCCCTTCCAGGGAGGGGAAGCGAAACGTTAGCGGCGGGCTAACAGCAGACCAAGCACCAGGCCAACTGCGGCACCGGCACCAATGCCCTGCCACGGTTTTTCATGCACATAGTCGTCTGCGCGGTAGACGGCTTTTTTGGCACGGTAGTAGTAGGTATCCGATGCGCTGCTGACGCGGTTTTTCACTTCATGCAGCGCCTGTTCGGCACGGGCCTTCAACTCAATGTACTTTTGATCTGCGGGGTCGCCCGATGAGCGGAGAATTTCTTCCAGCGTTTCGCTCAGCAGGGTCAGGTCGTCATCAATATGTGATTCATAAGAATGATATGCCATCTGTTATCTCCATGTTATGCACCTGTCCGCTAACTATAGACAACGCTCGCCGGTTACGCCTGGCGGATCTCGCGCGCCATCCCGATATGCGCGATACCATCTTCGTCATACACATCGGTAACGGGTTGAAAACCAAAATGCGCATAGAAGGATTGCAGATGCGCCTGCGCACCCAGGTAGAGCGCGTGCTGCGGCCAGTGTTGCTCGCAGGAAAGCACTGCGCGCTCCATCAACTGATAGCCCAGTTTTTCGCCGCGAACCTGCGCGCTGACAATCACCCGACCGATAGCAACGGGTGAGAAATCATCATCACTTTTCAGAATCCTCGCATACGCCACCAGTTCGTCGCCTTTCCAGCCGAGAATATGGCGGTTCTCGCCCACCAGGTCATCACCATCCACATCCAGATACGCGCAAGCCTGCTCAACCACAAACACTTCGCAGCGCAATTTCAGTAACGCATACAGCTCAGGAACGGTCAGTTCACCATGGTGCACATCCTGCCAGCGGATCATGTTGTTCTCCTCATTTATAGTGACCTCGTTATACTAGATTCTTTTTCATTCGGGCAAAGATTGTGGAACTGATTTTCTTAGGCACCTCTGCGGGCGTACCTACACGGGCGCGTAATGTCACGGCGATGCTGCTCAATTTACAACACCCAACCCGCGCCGGGCTTTGGCTGTTTGATTGCGGCGAAGGAACCCAGCACCAGATGCTGCGCACCGTCTTTCACCCTGGCAAACTCGATAAAATTTTTATTACTCATCTGCATGGCGATCATCTTTTCGGTCTGCCTGGGTTGCTATGCAGTCGCTCCATGGCCGGCAATGTTCAGCCGCTGCAGATTTACGGCCCGAAAGGGATCCGCGAGTTTGTGGAAACCACGCTGCGGCTTAGCGGTTCATGGACCGATTACCCGCTGACGATTGAGGAAGTGACGCCGGGGCTGGTAGTTGATGATGGTTTGCGCAAGGTGACCGCTTACCCTCTGTCGCACCCGGTGGAGTGCTACGGCTACCGTATTGAAGAACATGATAAACCCGGCGCGCTGAATGCGGCGGCGTTAAAAGCACAAGGCATCCCGGCAGGGCCGCTGTTCCAGCAATTAAAAGAGGGGAAAACCGTCACGTTGCCTGACGGGCGCATCATTAATGGCGCGGATTATCTTGCCCCGGCAGAAAGTGGGAAAAAAGTGGCGATTTTTGGCGACACCGCGCCCTGCCAGGCCGCACTGGAACTGGCGCAAGGCGTTGATTTGCTGGTGCATGAAGCCACGCTTGAGCAGGCAATGGAGGAAAAAGCGAACAGCCGGGGGCACAGCTCAACCCGCCAGGCGGCACAGCTCGCCGCCGATGCCGGTGCAAAAAAACTGGTGATTACCCATCTCAGTTCACGTTATGACGAACAGGGCGGCCAGGCGATGCTCGCCGAGTGTAAAACGTACTTTTCGCAAACGACATTGGCTGAGGATTTTGCGGTAGTTCACATTTGATTTTAATTTAGGCACTCTATTTTTTCTCCACCATGCCGATAATAGATATACGCAGGCATTTCCTATTTGAGGGCATGATGGACAATTTCCAGAAAGACATCGATGACAGGGCGAATCTTACTCTGTCGAACCGGTTTGAGCTGTTGCTGTTTCGCCTTGGCACATCGTTAGATGCCACCAAATCCGAGTTATTTGGCATCAACGTGTTTAAGCTACGCGAAATCGTACCGATGCCCACCTTTACCCGTCCCGCAGGGATGAAAGCTCCGCTGATGGGGATGGTCAACATTCGCGATCAGGTGATCCCGGTGATTGATCTCGCCGCCGTAGCGGGTTGTAAGCCTGCAAGCGGCCTGAACATCCTACTGATTACGGAATATGCCCGTAGCGTGCAGGCGTTTGCCGTTGAGTCCGTGGAAAATATTATTCGCCTGGACTGGAAACAGGTGCACACGGCCGAAAAAGCGATCAATGGTCGCTATATCACCAGTATTGCCTGCCTGGATGACGACAAGGATACCAACAACCTGGCAATGGTGCTGGATGTTGAGCAGATCCTGTATGACATCGTGCCTGCGGATCATGACGTTCACGGTGAGCATGTACCGGACAAGAAATTCAATCTGAAGCCGGGTTCTGTTGCCATTGTGGCGGAAGATTCCAAAGTGGCGCGCGCCATGCTGGAAAAAGGGCTTAACGCCATGCAGATCCCCAGTGATATGCATATCACCGGTAAAGATGCGTGGGAGAAAATCCAGAAACTGGCGCAACAGGCCGATGCGGAAGGCATTCCAATCAGCGATAAGATCTCAATGGTGTTGACCGACCTTGAGATGCCGGAGATGGACGGGTTTACCTTAACGCGTCTGATCAAAACCGATCCGCGTCTGAAAAACATCCCGGTGGTGATCCACTCGTCGCTTTCCGGTAGCGCCAACGAAGATCACGTACGTAAGGTGCAGGCAGACGGTTACGTGGCGAAGTTCGAGATTAACGAACTCTCGTCCGTGATTCAGGAAGTGCTGGATCGCGCGGCGAATAATATTCGCGGCCCGCTGATTAGCCACCATCAGATAACATCTACCCCGCTGCTGGCGAAGTAATCGTTCCACGCTTATTTAAGTTAGCCCATAAAAAAACCGCCGATACCGGCGGTTTTTCTTTACCTGTTTCCAGGCTTACATCATCGGCATCGCCAGTTGAACGATGCTGATCAGCGGCTGCGGATAGATACCTAACAGCAGCACCAGCAACGCGGAGATAAGTACCACAATCCCGCCTGCGCTATAAGCCCAGTTAGACGGTGCATCGCGGTTCAACTGTTGCGGCGCGTTCAGGTAGAGACTCACCGCTACGCGCAGGTAGTAGTACAAACCAATCGCCGAGCCAAGCACCACCGCGGCCGTCAGCCACCACAGATGCGCTTCAACACCGACCGCCAGAATGTAGAACTTACCGATAAAGCCCAGCGTCATCGGGATCCCCGCCAGCGACAGCATCATCACCGTCATTACCGCAGACAGGATTGGACGGTGCCAGAACAGGCCACGATAAGAGTAAAGCGATTCGGCATCCGGGCCACGATACGGGCTGGACATCAGGCTGACCACACCGAACGCGCCAAGGCTGCTGAACAGATAACCGGCCAGGTAAACACCGACGGTTTCCATCGACATCTGGCCGCCCTGCAGCGCAATCAGCGCCACCAGCAGATAACCCAGGTGCGAAATAGAAGAGAAGCCCAGCAGACGTTTAATGTTGGTCTGGCTCAGCGCCATCAGGTTACCGAAGATGATGGAAACGAAGGCGATGATACCCAGAACCACGCGAACCGCTTCACTTTCACCCACCGGGGCGTAGAGGAACAGACGCATCACCACGCCAAAAATGGCGATTTTGCTGGCGGTAGCCAGGAAAGTGGATACCGGTGCAGGCGCCCCCTGGTAAACGTCCGGCGTCCACAGATGGAACGGCACCAGCGAGAGTTTAAAGCCAAGCCCGACAATCATCATGCCCAGCCCCGCCAGCAGCAGCGGTTCATGCAGCATGCCTTCGCCCAGGCTTTTACCGATCGCGACAAACGACAGGTTACCGGTTTGCGCATAAACCAGCGCAATACCGAACAGCAGGAACGAGGAGGCGGCAGCGGACAAAATGGTGTATTTGATACTGGCTTCCAGCGAGCGTTTCTGGCGGAAGGCGTAGCCCACCAGCCCGAACAGCGGCAGAGAGATCAGCTCAATACCGAGGAACAGCGCCGCCATGTGATTCGCGTTCGCCAGCAAAATGCCGCCGAGTGCGGCAATCAGTACCAGCAGATAAAACTCTTCTTTGTTATCGCTGTACCCTTCCAGCCACGGATAGGCAAAGGTGCAGGTGGCGAGGCTCGCCAGCAGTACCAGCCCGGTGTAAAGCATGGCGTAGCCATCGACACGCATCAGCGGGGTGACATCCATCGCCCCCGCCTGGCCGACGAACCACAAAGAGAGCAGCGCGACGTTCAGGCCAATGACCGACAGCGTGGCATTGAGAAAATGGTTGCGTCGCCACGCAATGGAGAGCATCACAACCACCACCGTCAATCCGACGATTAGCAGCGGCAGCAGCGCAATCAGGTGTTGTGGAGTTATCGTCATGGCGATTTACGGCCTTGTAGTAGTAACAGAATTAACAAACCACTGCTGGATATTGCCCATCGCGGCGTGCGATGTATCCAGAATCGGCTGCGGATAGAAGCCAAGCAGTACCAGAAGCACAACCAGGATCAGAATCATAAACAGCTCGCGCAGCGACAGACCGCGCAGTTCCTGATTAGCGAGTTCGCTTTTCGCCTTGCCGAAGTAAGCACGATGCAGCATCGCCAGCGAGTAGACCGACGCGAACACCAGGCCGAAGGTAGAAATCACCGTGATCGCCGGCACAACCTGATAGCTGCCGAACAGGATCATGAATTCACCCACGAAGTTACCGGTACCCGGCATCCCAAGCGTAGCGACGGCAAAGAACATTGACAGCGCTGGCAGCCACTTAATTTTGCTCCACAAGCCGCCCATCATACGCATATCGCGCGTATGCAGACGTTCGTATAGCTGGCCGCACAGAATAAACAGACCCGCAGCGGAAAGACCGTGGGCAATCATCTGAATCACCGCGCCCTGGTAAGCAAGCTGGCTGCCGGTGTAGATAGCAATCAGTACAAAGCCCATGTGAGACACAGAGGTGTACGCGATCAGACGTTTGATATCGGTCTGGGTGAAGGCCATCCACGCGCCGTAGAAAATACCGATCACGCCAAGCCACATGGCGATAGGTGCAAACTCTGCCGACGCGTTCGGGAACAGCGGCAGCGAGAAGCGCAGCAGACCGTACGCAGCGGTTTTCAGCAAGATCCCCGCGAGGTCAACAGAACCGGCGGTCGGTGCCTGCGAGTGCGCGTCTGGCAGCCAGCCGTGCAGCGGCACCACCGGCATTTTTACCGCAAAGGCGATGAAGAAGCCGAGCATCAGCAGATATTCGACATTGCCGGACATTGGCGTCTTCAGCAGATCTTCGTAAGCGAAAGTCCATACCCCGGTCGCGTTGTAGTGCACCAGCACCAGCGCCAGGATGGCGATCAGCATGACCAGACCGCTTGCCTGGGTATAAATGAAGAACTTGGTCGCAGCGGTAATACGCGTCTTCCCGTCGGAGGCTTTATGGCCCCACAGCGCGATCAGGAAGTACATCGGCACCAACATCATTTCCCAGAAGAAGAAGAACAGGAACATGTCGATGGCAAGGAACACGCCGATAACGCCGCCGAGGATCCACATCAGGTTCAGGTGGAAGAAGCCCTGATATTTCTCGATTTCACGCCAGGAGCAGAGCACCGCCAGCACGCCGAGGAAGCCGGTCAGCACCACCATCAGCAGCGACAAACCATCCATCGCCAGATGAATGCTAATGCCAAACCGTGGGATCCAGTCATGCTTGAACGTTTCCTGCCACTGCGGAAGGCCGGTGACTTGCGTCAGAGAATAGCCGCCCTGCAACCAGAGTTGCAGAGAAAGCGCCAGCGTCAGTCCCATGGTGATCAGCGCGATCCAGCGCGGCACCTTCACGCCGAAGCGCTCGGTCTGCCAGCAGAGGAAGCCGCCGATAAAGGGAATCAGAATTAGCCAGGGTAGTAACATGGCGATTTTTGTTCCTTGTTTAAGTCCGTCTCAGGCTATCTTGCTCGTCATAGCGAACCCCGGCTGTGCTCGCAATCCTCACGTACATCTGTACGCTCCGGTTGCTCTGCGCAGGCGGTGTCCACTCTGACTTCGCCGATAACGCCTGTCCATTCGGACCAGATTTTCAACGAATTTCTAAAAATTCTCTTTCCGTTTGCAGGCCGGATAAGCGCACTCAGCCAGCCAACAAACTCAGCGCAATACCATCAACAGCGCCAGCACGACAACCGCGCCAATGCTCATGGATGCCACATACCAGCGCAGGTAACCGTTCTCGCTAAACAGCAGACCTTTGCCTGCGAAGCGGGAAAGGATCGCCGGGATGTTCATCAGCGCATTCAGCGGATCGCTCTTCAGCAACCATGCAATACCGAGGTATGGCTTCACAAAGACGCGATCGTAAAGCCAGTCGAAGCCCCAGGCATTGAACCACCAGGTACCGAAGAAACGCCCCGTTGCGCTGTTGGCAATTGAATGCACCAGTGTGCGGTTACCCAGCCACAGCCATGCTGCCAGCAGGATACCGATAATCGCTACCGCACCGGATGCCACTTCCAGCATCACGACGCTGCTGTGCGCAAGCTCGGTGGTTTCCGGCAACACGCCTTTCAGCGGCGGCACGATCATCGCGCCAACAAAGGTAGACAGCACCAGCAGCACGATCAGCGGCAGATGATGGGTAATCCCCTTCCCTGCATGCGCGTGGATTTGTTCTTTTCCGTGGAAAACAATGAAAATCAGACGGAAGGTATAGAGCGATGTCATAAAGGCACCGACCAGGCCTGCAATCATCAGATTGATATGACCATTCGCTACCGCACCGGCAAGGATTTCGTCTTTACTGAAGAAGCCTGCGGTGATCATCGGCAACGCTGACAGCGCCGCGCCACCGACCAGGAAGCAAGCGTACACCAGCGGAATCGACTTACGCAGGCCACCCATTTTGAAGATGTTCTGCTCGTGATGACACGCGAGGATCACTGAACCGGAGGAGAGGAACAGCAGCGCTTTAAAGAACGCGTGCGTCATCAGGTGGAAAATCGCCGCATCCCAGGCTTGTACACCAAGCGCCAGGAACATGTAACCAATCTGGCTCATGGTGGAGTAAGCGAGCACACGTTTGATATCGGTTTGCACCAGCGCGGCGAAACCTGCCATCAGTAGCGTTACGGCACCTACAATACCCACCAGATGCAGCACTTCCGGTGTTAACAGGAACAAACCGTGCGTACGTGCAATCAGGTAGACACCGGCGGTAACCATCGTCGCCGCGTGGATCAGCGCAGAAACCGGGGTCGGGCCAGCCATCGCGTCCGCAAGCCAGGTCTGCAACGGCAACTGCGCGGATTTACCGACCGCACCGCCCAGCAGCATCAGCGTCGCCCACATCAGCATGTTATTGCCGTTGGCGAAGTGCTGCGGTGCCAGTTCAACCATTTCGCGGAAGTTCAGCGTGCCCAGTTCGTTGTAAAGAATGAACAGTGCGAAAGCGAGGAACACGTCACCCACGCGGGTGACGACGAACGCTTTCATCGCCGCGGCGCCATTCTTCGGATCGGTGTAGTAGAAACCAATCAGCAGATAGGAGCAGAGGCCCACGCCTTCCCAGCCGAGGTACATCAGCAGCAAGTTATCCGCCAGCACCAGTACCACCATGCTGGCGATAAACAGGTTGGTATAGGCAAAGAAGCGGGAGTACCCTTCTTCACCACGCATATACCATGAGGCGAACATGTGGATCAGGAAGCCGACACCGGTGACCACGGAAAGCATGGTCAAAGAGAGGCCGTCCAGCACCAGATTGAAGCCGATGTTGAAATCACCGACCGCCATCCACGTCCACAGCGGTTTTGCGAAAGGTTGTTGACCGTGATTAAAGAAATCAACGCCCGCATACGCGGTCACCAGCGCAGCCAGACCAATCGACCCGACACCTACGGTTGCGGAAACATTTTCCGACCAGCGGCCACGGGAAAACGCCAGCAGCACAAAGCCAATAAAAGGAAAAATAATGGTTAAGGCGAGCATGTTCATCCACGCATCTCACTTACTGAATCGATATTCAGATTCTGGCGGCGACGATGGAGTTGCAGCAGCAACGCCAGGCCAATGCTCGCTTCGGCAGCCGCGAGGCTAATGGCGAGAATGTACATCACCTGTCCGTCGGTCTGACCCCAGTAGCTACCCGCGACCACAAAGGCCAGCGCAGCGGCGTTAATCATGATTTCCAGCCCAATCAGCATAAACAGCAGGTTGCGGCGGATAACCAGACCGGTCAGCCCCAAAACAAACAAAATCGCAGCGAGGATCAATCCATGTTGCAACGGGATCATGCGTGCTCCTCCGTTTTTCTTTTCGCGCGGTCTTCCGTGCGATTACTCAGCACTTCGCCAGGTCTGTCTTCGCGTCCCAGATGGAAAGCGACAACCAGCCCCGCCAGCAGCAGCATCGAAGCCAGTTCCACCGCCAGGACGTAAGGACCAAACAGCGTAATGCCAACTGCTTTCGCACCAATCGCCGTCCCCTCGATGCCCTGATCGTTGACGCCCAGGATGGCGTAAATCATCACTACCAGCAGCACTGCGGAGAGCAGCGCCGGGCCAATCCAGATTTGCGGCGACAGCCAGTTGCGCTCCTGCTCGACCACGGTATTGCCGAGGTTCAGCATCATCACCACAAACACAAACAGCACCATGATGGCCCCGGCGTAGACGATGATCTCCAGCGCCCCGGCGAAGTAGGCGCCGAGCGAAAAGAAGACCCCGGCAATCGCCAGCAGAGACACAATCAGATACAGCAACGCGTGTACCGGATTGGTATGCGTAATCACGCGTACCGTCGTCAGGATGGCGACCAGGCCACAGATATAAAAAGCGAACTCCATTGCCCCTCTCCTTACGGTAACAGGCCCTTGACGTCGATAGGCTTGGCTTCGTTTTCCGCTTCACCTTTATCTTTGCCGTCGATTGCCATACCTGCCATCCGGTAGAAGTTATATTCCGGGTATTTGCCCGGACCGGAGATCAGCAGATCCTCTTTTTCGTACACCAAATCCTGACGTTTGTATTCGCCCATCTCGAAATCCGGGGTGAGCTGAATCGCCGTTGTCGGGCACGCTTCTTCGCACAGACCACAGAAAATGCAGCGTGAGAAGTTGATACGGAAAAATTCCGGATACCAGCGTCCGTCCTGCATCTCCGCTTTTTGCAGCGAGATACAACCGACAGGGCAGGCTACCGCACACAGGTTACAGGCAACGCAGCGCTCGGAACCATCCGGGTCGCGCGTCAGCACGATACGGCCACGGTAGCGCGGTGGCAGATAGACCGGCTCTTCCGGGTACATACGCGTTTCACGTTTGGCGAACGCATGCAGGCCAATCATCCAGATACTACGAACCTGGGTGCCGAAGCCCACGAGTAATTCTTTTAAAGTCATGGTCTTTTCACCCCTTATTGCGCTTGCCAGAGAATGACAGCCGCCGTTCCCAGCAAGTTAATCAGCGTCAATGGCAGGCAGACTTTCCAGCCGAAGGACATCACCTGGTCATAACGCGGACGCGGCAGCGCGGCGCGGATCAAAATGAACATCATCATAAAGAACGCAGTTTTCAGCGCGAACCAGATGAATGGCGGTAACAACGGCCCCTGCCAGCCACCGAAGAACAGCGTGACCATCAGCGCGGAAATGGTGACGATGCCGATGTACTCCCCAACAAAGAACAGACCGAACTTCATACCGGAATATTCGATGTGGTAACCATCCGCCAGCTCCTGTTCCGCTTCCGGCTGGTCAAACGGGTGACGGTGACACACCGCAACACCCGCGATAGCGAAAGTCACAAAGCCAAAGAACTGCGGGATAACGTTCCACAAACCGGCCTGGTTGTTAACGATGTCGGTCATGTTGAATGAACCGGCCTGCGCCACCACCCCCATCAGGGAAAGCCCGAGGAACACTTCATAGCTCAGGGTTTGCGCGGAGGCACGCATCGCACCGAGCAACGAGTATTTGTTGTTGCTCGACCAGCCTGCGAACAGCACTGCGTAAACTGCCAGACCCGCCATCATCAGGAAGAACAGGATGCCGATATTGAGGTCGGCCACCACCCAGGTGGGGCTGACCGGCACAATGGCGAACGCTAACAGCAGCGAAGTAAAGGCAATCATTGGCGCAAGAGTAAAAATCACGCGATCCGAAAAGCGCGGGATCCAGTCCTCTTTAAAGAACATCTTGATCATGTCCGCCACCAGCTGGAGTGAACCACCCCAGCCTACGCGGTTCGGCCCATAACGGTTCTGGAACAGACCGAGCAGACGACGTTCACCAAAGCTCATGAACGCACCGCAGGTGACCACCACCAGCAGAATGACGACCGCTTTCAGAATGCTTAACAGAATGTCGATAACATCCGGTGTTAACCAGCTCATGCTTGCGCCTCCTGCAGATTTTCAAGACGTGCCCCGGCCAGTACCGGCGCGATGCCCGGCATCCCCATCGGCAGACCAACCTGCCCTGCCGTCAGACCTTCAGAAACCTGCAACGGCAGGCTGATAGTCTGCCCTTCGTAAGTGAAGGAGATATGCGCGCCCGCGTTCACGCCAAGCTTCGCGGCATCTGCCGGATTCAGCTTGATGTAGGGTTGCGGCATACGGCTCTGGAACACCGGAGAACGCTGCGACAGTTCGTCACTGCCAAACAGGTGATAGTAAGGCGCGATACGCCATTTACCGTCCTGCACTTCGAACGCGCCCGGTACGGTAGTGAAGTAATCAAGCCCGCTTTCAGACGCTTCGATCAGGCGTACGCCCGGATCGCCGTGACGCAGGTGACCACCCACTTCGTCCTGGAATTTGTTCCAGGCCTGCGGGGAGTTCCAGCCCGGCGCCCATGCAAACGGAATTTGCGAACGTGGCGCAGACGGCTGGTTGTTCCCTTCCATAGAGAAAGCGAACATGGTGTCTTTGTCCTGCGGCTGACGCGGTTCGTGCACGCTGATATTGGCGCGCATCGCGGTGCGTCCACTGTAGCGGTGCGGTTCACGCGCCAGTTTCTGACCACGAATGCGGAAGCTGGCATCCGGCGCGGCATCTTTAATACCGGCCAGTTGCGGCAGGGCTTCAACCGCCGCGTCGATCACATGATCAAGCTGCGTCCAGTCCACTTCGCGGTTTTGCACAGTGCTGTGCAGCGAGTGCAGCCAGCGCCAGCTTTCCAGCATCAGCGTTTTGCTGTCGTAATAGGTCGGGTCGTAAACCTGGAAGAAGCGCTGCGCGCGGCCTTCGTTGTTGATAACCGTACCGTCGCTTTCAGCGAAGCTGGCGGCGGAGAGCACCAGATGGGCGCTGTCCATAATGGCGGTGCGCTGATGATCAACCACCAGTACCAGCGGCGCTTTTGCCAGCGCCGCGTCAACGCGGGCAGCAGAAGCGTGACGGTGCAGATCGTTTTCCAGCACAACAACGGCGTCAGCGCTGCCGCTTTCCAGCTCAGCCAGCGCGTCGTCGAGGCTACCGCCGCCGATAAGCCCCAGCCCCATGCTGTTTACCGAACGGGCAATCATAGTGATGCCGACATCGGAACCACGGCCTTTCAGCGCTTTCGCGACGTTTGCCGCCGCCTGAATCACCGCCGTGCTACCGGCGTTCGTGCCGGAGATAATCAGCGGTTTTT
The DNA here is from genome assembly GCF_900184035.1 of Kosakonia pseudosacchari. GTDB lineage: Bacteria > Pseudomonadota > Gammaproteobacteria > Enterobacterales > Enterobacteriaceae > Kosakonia > Kosakonia pseudosacchari. The sequence goes on along the minus strand of NZ_FXWP01000004.1, from coordinate 18,477 downwards.
TCGCCCCGGCCAGCGCCTGAACAATCACATCCACTTTGCTTTTCAGGTCGTTGCTCAGACCGTCTACCGCAGGGGACGCGTCGTCCAGCGCATGCGCGATGGCGAAACCTAAGCGAGCCTGGTCTTCTACCGGTGCGCAGTAGGTCCACGCCGCGATATCGTCCAGACGGGTACTGTCGACGTTGGTGACGAACAGCGGATGTTTAGCACGCTGACCAATGTTCATGATCGCCGCGATCTGCCAGTCGGCTACTTTTTGCGCCGCCGCCATTTCACGTGCTTTGCCTTTCACCGCCTGACGCACCGCCAGCGCGACGCGCGCGCCGGTCTGGGTGATGTCTTCACCGAGGATCAACACCGCATCGTAGGATTCAATTTCACGCAGTGCCGGTGTACGGATGCCGCCTTCACGCAGCACTTTCAGCGCCAGCTCAAGACGTTCCTGCTCACCTTTGGCAATGCCGGTATAGAAGTTTTCCGCACCGACCAGTTCACGCAGCGCGAAGTTGCTCTCTACGCTTGCGCGCGGGGAACCGATACCGATCACTTTCTTCGACTGACGCAGAATGTCCGCGGCGCCCTGCATCGCCTGCTCGGCGTTAAGGGTGATCAGATCGTCACCACGCCGTTGAACCGGCTGGCGCGGTCTGTCTTTCAGGTTGACGTAGCCATAGCCGAAACGACCACGGTCGCAGAGGAAGTAGTGGTTAACCGTGCCGTTGTAGCGGTTTTCGATGCGGCGCAGTTCGCCATAACGTTCGCCAGGGCTGGTGTTACAGCCGATGGAGCACTGCTGGCAGATGCTCGGCGCGAACTGCATGTCCCACTTACGGTTATAACGTTCGGAGTGGGTTTTATCGGTGAATACGCCGGTTGGGCAGATTTCCACCAGGTTACCGGAGAATTCGCTTTCCAGCACGCCATCTTCCGGGCGACCGAAGTAGACGTTGTCATGGGCGCCATACACGCCGAGATCCGTGCCGTCCGCATAGTCTTTGTAGTAACGCACGCAGCGGTAACAGGCGATACAGCGGTTCATTTCGTGAGAGATGAACGGGCCGAGATCCTGATTACGGTGCGTACGTTTGGTGAAACGATAGCGGCGGAAGCTGTGACCGGTCATTACGGTCATATCCTGCAGGTGGCAGTTGCCCCCTTCTTCACAGACCGGGCAGTCGTGCGGGTGGTTGGTCATCAGCCACTCGACCACGCTTTCACGGAACTGCTTCGCTTCGTCGTCATCAATAGAGATAAAAGTACCGTCGGATGCCGGTGTCATACAGGACATCACCAGGCGGCCACGCGTGTCTTCCGCGTTTTGATATTGCTTCACCGCACACTGGCGGCACGCACCCACGCTCCCCAGCGCCGGATGCCAGCAAAAATAGGGAATATCAAGGCCTAAAGAGAGACATGCCTCAAGAAGGTTGTCTGCTCCATTTACCTCGTATTCTTTGCCGTCTACATGAATAGTAGCCATTAGCATGCTTCCAGTTGTCTCAGTCAGCGACTAAGAGTTAATCAAAATTCTGTTCGCGTTCCCCTCATCAGCCTGATGAGGGGAGAACCATTACCAGCGCGCTTTCAGCAAGTTTGGCTGGATACCGCCAATTGCATGGGTATTGCTGAATTGCTGTTTAATGCCCGCTTCGAACTCTTCGCGGAAATATTTAATCGCGCTCTGTAACGGTTCAACCGCACCTGGCGCATGCGCGCAGAAGGTTTTACCCGGCCCGAGTTGTCGACACAGTTGCTCAAGTGTCTCGATATCGCCAGGCTGGCCTTCACCGCGCTCCAGCGCACGCAGGATTTTCACGCTCCATGGCAGACCATCGCGACATGGCGTACACCAGCCGCAGGACTCGCGCGCGAAGAACTCTTCCAGGTTGCGCACCAGCGGCACCATGCCAATTTCATGGTCAACGGCCATCGCCAGCGCCGTACCCAGACGGCTGCCCGCTTTACCGATGCTTTCAAACTCCATCGGCAAGTCGAGGTGCGCTTCGGTCAGGAAGTCAGTACCCGCCCCGCCCGGCTGCCAGGCTTTAAATTTCAGGCCATCACGCATACCGCCTGCGTAATCCTCAAGGATTTCACGCGCGGTCGTACCAAACGGCAGCTCCCACAGACCCGGATTCTTCACGCGCCCGGAGAAGCCCATCAGTTTGGTGCCCGCATCTTTGCTGGTCGAAATGTTCTGATACCACTCAACGCCGTTCGCCAGAATAGCCGGGACGTTACACAGGGTTTCGACGTTGTTAACGCAGGTTGGTTTGCCCCATACGCCAGAGCTTGCCGGGAATGGCGGTTTGGAACGCGGGTTGGCACGGCGGCCTTCCAGCGAGTTAATCAGCGCCGTTTCTTCACCGCAGATATAACGTCCTGCACCGGTATGCACGAACAGTTCGAAGTCGAAACCGCTGCCAAGAATGTTCTTGCCGAGCAAACCGGCTTCGGTGGCTTCAGCAATCGCGCGGCGCAGATGCACCGCCGCTTCAATATATTCACCGCGCAGGAAGATGTAGCCACGGTAGGCTTTCAGCGCGAACGCCGAAATCAGCATCCCTTCCACCAGCAGGTGCGGCAGTTGCTCCATCAGCAGGCGGTCTTTATAGGTGCCCGGCTCCATTTCATCTGCGTTACACAACAGGTAACGGATGTTCATGGATTCGTCTTTCGGCATCAGGCTCCACTTCAGACCAGTGGAGAAGCCCGCGCCGCCGCGACCTTTCAGACCAGAATCCTTAACCGCATTGACAATCTCATCCGGCGCCATACCGGTCAGCGCTTTGCGCGCACCGGCGTACCCGTTTTTGCTCTGGTACTCTTCGAGCCAGACCGGCTGTTTGTCATCGCGCAGACGCCAGGTCAGCGGATGCGTTTCAGGAGTACGGATAACTGTTTTCATTTATACCGCTCCAGTAGTTCAGGGATCCCTTCCGGCGTCAGATGACTGTGGGTATCTTCATCAATCATCATATTCGGGCCTTTATCGCAGTTGCCCAGACAGCAGGTCGGCAGCAGCGTAAAACGACCATCGAAGGTCGTCTGGCCGGGTTTGATCTTCAGGTGGCTTTCAATCGCCGACTGAATGCCCTGATAGCCGGTGATGTGGCACACCACGCTGTCGCAATAGCGAATAACATGGCGACCAACCGGCTGGCGGAAGATCTGGCTGTAGAATGTCGCCACGCCTTCGACGTCGCTCGCCGGGATGCCCAGTACATCAGCAATGGCGTAAATCGCGCCGTCCGGCACCCAACCACGCTGCTTCTGAACTATCTTCAGCGCTTCAATGGACGCCGCACGCGGGTCTTCGTAGTGGTGCTTCTCGTGCTCAATTGCCTCACGCTCTGCCGCACTCAGCTCAAAAGCCTCGGTTTGTGGTTGTTGATTCTCGTGCATAATTAGCGATCCACATCTGACATAACAAAATCGATACTACCCAGATAGACAATCAAGTCTGATACCAGGCTGCCGCGGATGGCCGACGGGATTTGCTGCAAGTGCGCAAAGCTCGGGGTACGAACGCGGGTGCGGTAGCTCATGGTGCTGCCGTCGCTGGTCAGGTAGTAACTGTTAATACCCTTGGTTGCCTCAATCATCTGGAAGGATTCGTTGGCCGGCATTACCGGGCCCCACGACACTTGCAGGAAGTGAGTAATCAGGGTTTCGATATGTTGCAGCGTGCGCTCTTTCGGCGGCGGCGTAGTCAGCGGGTGATCCGCTTTGAACGGGCCTTCCGGCATGTTATTGAGGCACTGCTCAAGAATGCGCAGGCTCTGGCGCAGCTCTTCAACTTTCAGCATCACGCGGGTGTAACAGTCGCTTACGCCACCACCAACCGGGATTTCAAAGTCGAAGTTCTCGTAACCGGAGTACGGGCGCGCTTTACGCACGTCAAAATTGATGCCGGTCGCACGCAGGCCTGCACCGGTCGTGCCCCACTCCAGCGCTTCTTTTGCGTTGTAAGCGGCAACCCCCTGCGAGCGGCCTTTCAGAATGGTGTTACGCAGCGCCGCTTTCTCGTAAGAGGCCAGGCGTTTTGGCATCCAGTCGAGGAATTCGCGCAGCAGACGATCCCAACCACGCGGCAGATCGTGCGCCACGCCGCCAATGCGGAACCAGGCCGGGTGCATACGGAAACCGGTGATCGCTTCGACCAGATCGTAGATTTTCTGACGATCGGTAAAGGCGAAGAACACCGGCGTCATTGCGCCCACGTCCTGGATAAAGGTCGAGATATAGAGCAGGTGGCTGTTGATGCGGAACAGTTCAGACAGCATCACGCGGATCACGTTGACGCGATCCGGCACGGTGATACCGGCCAGTTTTTCTACCGCCAGCACGTAAGGCATTTCGTTGACGCAACCGCCGAGATACTCGATACGGTCGGTGTAAGGAATATAGCTGTGCCAAGACTGGCGCTCACCCATTTTTTCCGCGCCGCGATGGTGATAACCGATATCCGGCACACAGTCGACGATCTCTTCGCCGTCCAGTTGCAGAATGATACGGAACGCACCGTGCGCAGAGGGGTGGTTCGGACCGAGGTTGAGGAACATAAAGTCCTCGTTTTCGGTGCCGCGTTTCATGCCCCAGTCTTCCGGCTTGAAGGTCAACGCTTCCATTTCCAGATCCTGTTTGGCTTTAGTCAGCTCAAACGGATCGAATTCTGTGGCGCGCGCCGGGTAATCTTTACGCAGCGGGTGACCCGTCCAGGTTTGCGGCATCATGATGCGCGTCAGGTGCGGGTGACCATTAAAGGTAACGCCAAACATCTCCCAGGTTTCACGCTCATACCAGTTGGCGTTCGGGAAAAGTTTGGTCAGCGTCGGCACATGCAGATCGTTTTCAGCCAGCGCCACTTTCAGCATGATGTCGCGGTTGCGATCGATGGAAATGAAGTGGTAGAAAACGGAAAAATCCGCGGCGGGCAAACCGGCGCGGTGTGAGCGTAGACGTTCATCCATGCCGTGCAAATCAAACAGCATGACGTACGGTTTCGGTAATTTCTTTAAGAAATCGACCACTTCCAGCAACTGCTCACGCTTAACCCAAACTACGGGTACCCCGGTGCGGGTCGCCTGAACGGTAAAGGCATCCGGCCCAAAACGGTTGCGCAATTCGCCAATGACCGGATCATCCAGATGATCCCGGGTCTGCCATGCGGCTTCTTGCGCAGTTAAATCGGTCATATTGTTCACCATTGCAAAGGGTCCGTGGTGACTGTTGGGTATGGCTTCGCGTTATTGGATTATTGAAATGCGAAGTTTCTTCCATTACCCACAGGCGCAAATTAAATCTCGTCCGGCGTACGCAGATTGGTCACGGCGATACGCTCGCCACGTTTACGGTCGCGTTCCGACTGCATATTGGCGCGATAAACGCCCTGATCGCCAACCACCCATGAGAGCGGACGACGCTCCTTGCCAATCGACTCCTGCAGCAGCATCAGCGCCTGCATATAGGCTTCAGGACGCGGCGGGCAGCCAGGGATGTAAACATCCACCGGGATAAATTTGTCGACGCCTTGCACGACTGAGTAGATGTCGTACATACCGCCAGAGTTCGCACAGGCCCCCATGGAGATAACCCACTTAGGTTCCAGCATCTGGTCGTAAAGGCGCTGAATGACCGGCGCCATTTTGGTAAAGCATGTGCCCGCAACCACCATCAGGTCTGCCTGACGAGGAGAAGCACGCAGCACTTCCGCACCAAAACGCGCAACGTCGTGCACGGCCGTAAAGGATGTCACCATCTCTACGTAACAGCACGACAGGCCAAAGTTATATGGCCAAATTGAGTTTTTACGTCCCCAGTTCACCATATCGTGCAGGGCATTCTCGAGCTTGCCCATATAAACGCTACGGTTAATTTCTTGTTCCAGGGGGTCGGTTACGATCTCCTGTTTCTGCAGGGGGTAACGGTCGTTCTCACCGTTAGGATCTATGCGGGTGAGCGTATAATCCATCTTATTGCCTCGCGGTTAGCGTTGACTGTCAGTGTAGCTGTTAGTCTCTGGGTTGATTTGCTCACGGCGCGAACGCACGGGCGTCCAATCCAGCGCGCCAATACGCACCAGATAAACCAGACCAGCCAGCAGCACTAATATAAAAATTGCGGCTTCGACAAACCCGACCCAACCACTCTCGCGAATGGAGGTTGACCATGCGTATAAATAGAGCGCTTCCACATCGAAGATGACGAAGAACATGGCCACCAGGTAGAACTTGGCGGATAGACGTAAGCGTGCGGAACCGACGGAGTCGATACCCGATTCGAAAGGAACGTTTTTGTGCCTCGCGCGTGCGCGACCGCCCAAAAACCGACCGCCGATCAGCATCAGGCAACACAGGCCAATGGCGACAATAAGAAAGATAGCGAATGCCCAGTGATGAGCGATGATTTCAGTGGATGTTGACATACGCATTGCTTAACTCAAAAGGTAGCGTTATTACCTCTGCTCTTGCTGGCAGATGACGCCACATCGATTCACGGGGAGGAATAAAAAACCACACATTAACTGTGTAAAAGGCGAAAACAGCTAAACGATGTGGGTTTTTACTCCTTTCTATAACCTTTTGTCAACTTTAACAAAGGTTTCCTCACATTAGTTTACATCGGCAGCAATTCATTAACATTTAGTGCCGTTTTCTTGAACGGCTTCAAACATTCACAAGAAATATCCTGGTGTTGAATCGTGTCCGTAGCGAGGTTTTACACTAATTACCCGCTTATTTTGACAGGATTTTGGCCGGATTCCTCCCCCTCAACGGGAGTATTTTCTTGATCTGAGACACGCTTTTGTTAATTCATTCAGTGAAACAGCAACAATCCGCCTTGATTTTTAACATGACCAGCAGGCATGAAAGACTATAGTTGAAAAAAGGAGATCGTGCTGTGAGTGATATTAAATTATTGAAAGAAAGAATAATTTTCAGGCAGGATGTTTCTGTAATTCATAATCTGTGCGCAAAATGAACCGATAACCGCTTTTTTGCCGCCAGCGGTTCATTTTTGCACTTACATTTTGTTACCAGATTTGGCAGAGAATGTTAGCTAAAATCCCCTTCTATAACCAGCGGATCGCCTCCTCCTTCAGGAGTACCGCCGCTGTAATGCCATGGGTTTTGATAATGTTCCATGGCCTGGAAAATCACCTGTGCCAGCTCATTACGACTTTGCGGATTATAACAAAGCAGATATTCCGTATCCGGTAACAGCGGCAGCCCTTCGGCTCTGCCCAGCACGCGCAAATCAGGGCTCATCATCTCGACCGGCCGCGCGGTCACCCCCAATCCGGCTTTTACGGCTGCTTTTACCGCCGACAGAGACGAAGCGACATAAGCCATACGCCATGGAATATCCGCATCATTCAGCGAATTGATGACCATATCGCGAAATGGGCTCGGCTCATCCAGTAAGACCAGTGGTATCGCCTCACTTTTCTGTAACACGTATTCAGCCGAGCAGTACCAGTGCGTTGGCGATGTGCGCAACGTCAGGCAATCGTATTGCGCGGAACGGTGAGTCGTCACCACGAGATCAACATCGTGCTCTTGTTCATGTTCGTCAGAAAACGGGTTACGCTTCACTCGCACATCAAGAGCCAGCTTCGGGTATACCGAGCTAATACGATTAAGCAAAAACGGTAAAATCGTGTCTGCGGACTCATCAGAAGCGCCAATAGTTAAGACGCCCTGAAGATTGCTAAACATTAACGACGTACATGCTTCGTCATTGAAACGTAAGATCTTTCGCGCATATCCCAGTAACTGAATACCATGTTCAGTTAAGAGCTTATTGCGACCATGACGGGCAAATAATTCTTTTCCCACTAATTGTTCAAGCCGCTGCATTTGCTGACTTACGGCGGACTGTGTGCGACAAACTGCAGCAGCGGCCGCAGCAAAAGTGTTTAGATCGGCGACCGCAACGAAAGTTCTCAGCAGATCGAGGTCGAGATTCAATATCGGACGATTTGCATTTATCATAATTTTTCACTTACGGGTCGTTCGCGCGGAGTGACCCGGGTTTATGCTGTGCTCGTAAGATTAAGTAATTCCATTTAAAAAGTGCATCCAGCAGGATCATAACCAGGTAAAGCTGGCAGTCTTCAGGTGTTTATAGTTCGCTGTCTAGCGCAAGCTGAACTCAATGGCTTTATTTCGCCTTCTGCCATTCCTTTTAGATATATAAAAGATGCCAAAGCGCGTTATTCCTTTTAAGAAAAACATGTTTGTGCAACGTTCATAGGCTATACATAGCACTGCGCCATATAGAACCAGCCTATATAACTGGTCAGAATTAAAAGCGAGTAATAACAATCAACTACAATTAAGAAATAAACCTTAACTAAAGCAAGGCCTTTGGTCTCAGTTCCATTTCTTGCCCCACGAGTTTAACCTAAAACCTTTATATTTATAAGCATTATTGCGAATAATCTTAAGCAAACAAATGGCGTCCACCACACCATCATCTTATTAATATTAGTGATAGTCATCGTTCCCATTCTCAATATTAAATCGCTATTAATTAAGTGAAGAACTAACTATTAATAATGCTTAACATTGCGTTTACAGCCAACTCAACTCTTCGCCTGGCCAAATGAGGCAGTAATCCAGCGCGCGGGTTTTATGCAGAGAACGAATTCTACCGTAGCCCAAGCGCCTCAAACCGCGACTAAACGAACGCCTTTAGACAGTAAAAAATTTCACAATTAAAATAAATATCAGCACCAAAAACCAAAAAATAAAACAAAAACAGAAAAAGAAAAAACAAAAAGCCTAATTAATAGTTAAAAAATCGTTAACCATCAGAGACATTAAGACAAAATCTTCTCCTGTTAACCCTTCAAAATGGGCGGACGGGGGAGTACATTGTTCCGTGCTCACTTCCACGGCAGGCAGTGGCTATTCCAGCTAAAAGGTCAAAGATTCATGTCCTCCATCGAAAAATCCAGCAAATTAGATAACGTCTGTTACGACATCCGTGGCCCGGTTCTGAAAGAAGCAAAACGTCTTGAAGAAGAAGGCAACAAGGTCCTCAAACTCAACATCGGCAACCCAGCCCCTTTCGGCTTCGAGGCACCGGATGAAATTCTGGTTGATGTGATCCGTAACCTGCCGAGCGCGCAAGGTTACTGCGACTCAAAAGGGCTCTATTCCGCGCGCAAAGCCATCATGCAGCACTATCAGGCTCGCGGCATGCGCGAAGTGACTGTGGAAGACATCTATATTGGCAACGGTGTTTCCGAGTTGATCGTGCAGTCGATGCAGGCGTTGCTGAATAGCGGTGACGAAATGCTGGTGCCCGCACCGGATTACCCGCTGTGGACCGCTGCAGTTTCGCTCTCTGGCGGGAAAGCGGTGCACTATTTATGCGATGAGTCGGCAGGCTGGTTCCCCGATCTCGACGATATTCGCGCCAAAATTACGCCGCGTACGCGCGGGATTGTCATTATCAACCCGAACAACCCGACCGGCGCGGTTTACTCAAAAGAGCTGCTGCTGGAAATCGTTGAGATCGCGCGTCAGCACAACCTCATCATCTTTGCTGATGAAATCTACGACAAAATTCTTTACGACGAAGCGCAGCATCACTCCATTGCCGCACTCGCGCCGGATCTGTTCACCATCACCTTTAACGGGCTGTCGAAAACCTACCGGGTCGCGGGTTTCCGCCAGGGCTGGATGGTGTTGAGTGGGCCGAAAAAGCACGCGAAAGGCTATATTGAAGGGCTGGAGATGCTGGCATCGATGCGCCTGTGCGCCAACGTTCCGGCACAACACGCGATTCAGACCGCGCTCGGTGGCTACCAGAGCATTAGTGAATTTATTGTGCCTGGCGGGCGTCTGTATGAGCAGCGTAACCGCGCGTGGGAGTTGATCAACGAGATCCCGGGCGTTTCCTGCGTGAAACCAAGCGGTGCGTTGTATATGTTCCCGAAAATCGACGCTAAACGCTTCAATATTCACGACGATCAAAAAATGGTACTCGACTTCCTGTTGCAGGAAAAAGTACTGCTGGTACAAGGATCTGCGTTTAACTGGCCCTGGCCGGATCACGTACGCATTGTGACGCTGCCGCGTGAAGACGATCTGGAAATGGCGATTACCCGTTTTGGTCGTTTCCTCTCGGGTTACCACCAGTAAGGATGCCGGGGGAGGATTTGCATCTTCCCCCACTCTCTGCGCACAATGGCTCAGGTCGCAGTCACAGACAAGGTTAACCATGAGTCAGAGCCACTTTTTCGCCCATCTTTCCCGCCTTAAACTCATCAATCGCTGGCCGCTGATGCGCAATGTGCGCACGGAGAATGTCTCCGAACATAGCTTACAAGTTGCGATGGTCGCCCACGCGCTGGCGGCAATTAAAAACCGTAAATTCGCGGGCCAGGTCAATGCTGAACGCATTGCGCTGCTGGCGATGTACCACGATGCATCAGAAGTGCTGACCGGTGATTTGCCTACGCCGGTAAAATATTTCAACTCGCAAATCGCTCAGGAATATAAAGCCATCGAGAAGATCGCCCAGCAGAAGTTGGTCGAGATGGTACCGGAAGAACTGCGTGATATTTTTGCGCCGCTGATCGATGAATATCACTACACGGCAGAAGAAAAATCGATTGTGAAACAGGCAGATGCCCTGTGCGCTTATCTGAAGTGTCTGGAAGAGCTCTCCGCTGGCAACAACGAATTCTTGCTGGCTAAATCACGGCTGGAAAAAACGCTTGATGCGCGCCGCAGCCCGGAAATGGATTACTTTATGCAGGTATTTGTACCGAGCTTCCATTTGTCGCTGGATGAAATCAGCCAGGATTCGCCGCTGTAACTGAACATGCCGGGCCAACAAACCCGGCCATATCAGAACGGAAACAGCACCGGGATTAATAGTGCGCAGACCACCATCACCAGCAACGTGAACGGCACGCCGATTTTTACAAAATCACTGAACTGGTAGTTACCCGGTCCTAAAACCAGTGTATTCACCGGTGAGGAAACGGGTGTCATAAACGCGGCCGAGGCCGCCATCGCGACAACCATTGCGAACGGATAAGGCGAAACGCCCATTGATTTCGCTGCCGCCAGGGCAATCGGTGCCATCAATACCGCCGTTGCGGTGTTAGAGATAAATAAGCCAATCGTGGCGCACATCACGAACAGACATATCAGCATCAGATGCGGGCCATAGCCGCCGCCTAAGTCCATCAACCCTTTCACCACCAGATCCACACCGCCGGTTTTTTGCAACGCCAGCGCGAACGGCATCATACCGACAATCAAAATAATGCTCGGCCAGTGGATCGCTTTATACGCACTTTCTGCATCAATACAGCGAAACTTGCCCATCAACATACACGCGATGATCGCGGCCACCGGATTGGGAATTTCATCCGTCAGCATCAACGCAACCATCAATACCAGGCAGAAAATAGCGTGTGCCGCCTGGCTGTGCGCCGGAGACGCGGCACTCTCTTCCACCGGTAAGTTGAGCACCACAAAGTCGCGCCCGTGCGAACCAAGCTGGCTGATAAGTTTCCAGTTTCCGACCACCAGAAAAACATCGCCCAGTTGCAATGTTTCATCCGTCACCGCGCCTTCCAGCGCCTCGCCGTTGCGTTTCAGACCAACAACGTTAAGGCCGTAGCGGGTGCGAAAACCGATTTCGCGCACTGTTTTGCCAATCAGTTCCGAATCGGGGATCAGCGACACCTCCGCCATTCCGACATCCAGCGCCTGGTCGGAAAAATACTCACCGCGCAGGATCATCGGCTCAAGCAGTTGTTCAGCGCAAAACTGGCGTAAATCGACTTCGGCGGCAGACATGTCAATCAGCAGCACATCGCGGGCACGAAATTCGGATACCCCATTAACGTTAACAATGACACGCCGGAAATGCCGCCAGCGCTCAACACCGATAATGTTGGCGCCATAGCGCTCACGCAGTTGTAAATCATCCAGCCGCTGCCCAATCATTGGCGAACCGGGGCGGATCGCCAGACGGCGCGCCCGACCGGCAAGACGATACTCCTTAATAAGATCGCGAAAACTGCGGCGTTTCCAGCTTTCACGCGCGGCATCGTCACTCTCCCCTTTCAACGTGAAACGCATCAACAGCATATAAATAATGCCAAGCAGTAGGATCACCAGCCCCAAAGGGGTCACGCTAAAAAAGCTGAAGCCGTCAAAGCCTTCGCGTAGCAATTCGCTATTAACAACAAGGTTTGGCGGCGTCGCTACCAACGTCATCATGCCGCTAATAAGGCCGGCGAAACTGAGCGGCATCATCAGCCGTGACGGCGAAATCTGCATGCGCATTGACACGCTAAGCACCACCGGGATGAAGATTGCCACCACGCCGGTCGAACTCATAAATGCCCCAAGCCCGGCAACGGTGACCATCAACAACACCAGCATTTTGGTTTCGCTGCTGCCCGCCATGTTGACCAGCCACGCCCCCATGTTTGTCGCCACCCCGGTGCGCACCAGGCCGTCGCCGATGATAAACAGGGCGGCAATTAACACGACGTTCGGGTCGCTAAAACCGGAAAACGCTTCGGAAAGCGTCAGCGTTCCACTAAGAACAAAGGCAACAATGACAAACAGGGCTACAGCATCCATGCGCACTTTGCCCGTCGCGAAAAGCACCACCGCGATGCCCAGCAGACACAGTACCCAGATAAGTTCACCGTTCACAACGTATCCTTGTCAGTTGATAGTGGAGAAATAGTGCCATAAAAAAACCCCACAAAAGTGGGGTTACATCATGGGATCAAACCTTTAGCGTGACATTCACCCGCCCGTCCGGCTGTTTTGCGACATCAAGCGCTTCAAGCGTGGTGAGTCGGAAATCCACCTCGTCAAGCCGGGGCGCATCCGCAGGAACATTGACCGCAATCACATGGCAACCTGCGGCAAGGCCGGAAAGGAGACCCGCCGGCGCATCTTCCACCACTACGCACTCGCGCGGTGAAAGCCCCAACAGCTGTGCGCCGAGGAGATAAGCATCAGGCTCAGGTTTACCGCGTGTAACCTGCTCGGCGGTGACGAACACTTTCGGTGTCGGCAACCCGGTTGCACGATGTCGCGCATGAGCGACAGGCACAGACCCGGAGGTAACAATAGCCCACGGAATCGCTGACTCATCTAAATGCTGAAGCAGCGCAATCGCGCCAGGCAGCGCGGTAATGCCATCGGTGTCAGCCGCTTCAACCTGTTCAAGCCAGGTAAATTCAGCCGCAATCTCTGCTTCAGACTTGCCCGGTAAAAAATGCCGCAGCGAGGTAATCGCCTGTTTGCCGTGGATAAAATTCAGTACTTCATCATGCGCGATACCAAATCGATCAGCCCAGTTACACCATGCCCGCTCCACAGCGGGCAGCGAATTCACCAGGGTGCCATCCAGGTCAAACAGAAATCCTTTACACTGCACACTCACCTCCTCAGGCGTTGATAATCTGATTAATTTCGTTGCTGCTCAGGTGGTACTGACGCGGGCAGGAGTGCCACACGCTCAGCATGCGCTGATATTTTTCCCACATTGGGGTTTGCGCGTTAAAGCCGTGGGTTCCGGCGTCGAAATGGGTATAGCGGCCTTCGATATTGACCATAAAACGCACGTAGCCGAGATAACGCGCTTCCGTTGCGGCGTCAAAGCCAAGGAAAGTCACCCGGCGTTCATCAATGGTGCTGGTATCTTTTAGGTTGGTCCAGGAGACATGCAGTGCGTGGTACATCTCCATGATGTCGATAACAGTACGACAGGTCTCTTCTTTCAACTCGCCGAATTCACGATCCAACTCACGCATTTGCAGGCCATATCCACGCTCAATAATGGTTTGCAAACGGCGATAGCGCTCTGCATTAGCCGGATCCATCATGGTCATCATTTTGTACTGGTTGGATAAGATCAGACGTTGGGCATTGGTCATTTCCATCTTTCGACTCCTGTGGCACATCGGCGCATTAAAAAAGATGCCTTGAGTTTACCTGCTGAAAAAGACGGCTTTCTTGATTTGCCGGGGGTGTTGGGTAGAACAGAATGAAAAATAAAAAAGAAGACATCGCAAAAATGCCTTCTTTTATAGAGATTGCGAAACTTGTTCAAACTCACAAATCATCAAGGAATGTTTTATCGAGCTGTTTAAAAGCACGTTTAAGCGTGTCGGCCAGCGCTTGATAATCAGGCTTACCCTCTACAGGTGCTAACGCCTGACCCGCTTCTTGCAACTTGCCGCGCACTTCATAAAACCAGTGCAGAATCGACGGCGGTAGCGGCGTCACAGAACGCTTACCCAGCCACCATAGCCCCTGCATCGGCAGGCTCAGCGCAAACAGCGCGGTAGCCACCGCCGGTCCAAGCTGGCCGCCGAGCGCGATTTGCCAGCAGAGAGTAAACACGGCCACGGGCGGCATAAAGCGCGTGGCATAGCGCATTGCGCGGATCACACGGTTTTCAACGAACATCGGAGCGAGGCGTTTTTCCATAGGCCAGGTCTTCGCATAGTGCTGACCCCGACGAAACAAACTAAAAAAATTGACGGGTCGATTCTCTGAAGTGGACATGGGTTACCTCAACTTCACATATAAAAATTAAAAAATTTGTGCAAAACAACAACTGTGAATGACAACGTTAAAATTTTTTGTCAATCCCACATGGTATCAGGTATCCTGTGGCGGCCTTGACCGGTTCATTAGACGAATATCTTTAAATCGTCAAATTTAAGCTCATTATGCCACTGCCTGAAATTTGCGCAAAATAGCTTAAAATTTTATGTATTCTTCTCATCATGCCAGAAAGTAAACCCGGCATGATGTTAATCATAATTGTCAGTATCCATCTGCGCTACGCTGTGCGACTCACTGACCTTTTTTAGCCACGTATCATAAATAGGTACTTCCATGTCGAGTAAGTTAGTACTGGTTCTGAACTGCGGTAGCTCCTCACTGAAATTCGCAATCATCGATGCAGTTAATGGTGACGAGTACCTCTCTGGTTTAGCCGAATGTTTCCACCTTCCAGAAGCGCGCATCAAGTGGAAAATTGATGGCGGTAAACAAGAAGCGGCTTTAGGTGCAGGTGCCGCTCACAGCGAAGCGCTGAACTTTATCGTTAACACTATTCTGGCACAAAAACCAGAACTGTCCGCACAGCTGACCGCAATCGGTCACCGCATCGTGCATGGTGGCGAAAAATACACCAGCTCTGTGGTTATCGACGAATCCGTTATTCAGGGCATCAAAGATGCAGCCTCTTTCGCACCGCTGCACAACCCGGCTCACCTGATTGGTATCGCCGAAGCGCTGAAATCCTTCCCGAACCTGAAAGACAAAAACGTGGCTGTGTTCGACACTGCGTTCCACACCACGATGCCGGAAGAGTCCTACCTGTATGCGCTGCCGTACAAACTGTACAAAGAGCATGGCGTTCGTCGCTATGGCGCACACGGCACCAGCCACTTCTATGTGACTCAGGAAGCAGCCAAAGTCCTGAACAAACCGGTTGAAGAGCTGAACATCATCACCTGCCACCTGGGTAACGGTGGTTCTGTATCCGCTATCCGTAACGGTAAATGCGTTGACACTTCCATGGGTCTGACCCCGCTGGAAGGCCTGGTAATGGGTACCCGTTCTGGTGATATCGATCCGGCTATCATTTTCCACCTGCATGACACCCTGGGCATGAGCGTTGAAGCGATCAACAAAATGCTGACCAAAGAGTCCGGTCTGCTGGGCCTGACCGAAGTCACCAGCGACTGCCGTTATGTAGAAGATAACTACAAAGATAAAGAAGACGCGAAACGCGCAATGGACGTTTACTGCCACCGTCTGGCGAAATACATCGGCTCTTACACTGCGCTGATGGAAGGTCGTCTGGACGCGGTTGTCTTCACCGGTGGTATCGGTGAAAACGCCGCCATGGTACGTGAACTGTCTCTGGGCAAACTGGGCGTTCTCGGCTTTGAAGTTGATCACGAACGTAACCTGGCTGCCCGTTTTGGTAAGTCTGGCTTTATCAACAAAGAAGGCACCCGCCCGGCTGTCGTTATCCCGACAAACGAAGAGCTGGTCATCGCGCAAGACGCGAGCCGCCTGACTGCCTGATTCCACACACCGCCAGCCCCCGCTGGCGGTGCTGTTTTGTAACCCGTCTTACAAGACGGTAACGAAAGAGGATTAACCGTGTCCCGTATTATTATGCTGATCCCTACCGGAACCAGCGTCGGCCTGACCAGCGTCAGCCTTGGCGTTATCCGTGCTATGGAACGCAAAGGCGTTCGTCTGAGCGTCTTTAAACCGATCGCCCAGCCGCGCGCCGGTGGCGATGCGCCGGACCAGACCACCACAATCGTGCGTGCCAACTCTGGTCTGACTGCAGCAGAACCGCTGAAAATGAGCCACGTTGAGTCGCTGCTCTCCAGCAACCAGAAAGACGTGCTGATGGAAGAGATCATCGCCCGTTACCACGAAAGCAGCAAAGACGCTGAAGTGGTGCTGGTTGAAGGCCTGGTTCCGACGCGTAAACATCAGTTCGCGCAGTCGCTGAACTTTGAAATCGCGAAAACGCTGAACGCAGAAATCGTGTTTGTTATGTCCCAGGGCACCGACACGCCGGAGCAGTTGAAAGAGCGTATCGAACTGACCCGCAACAGCTTCGGCGGCGCGAAAAATACCAACATCACCGGCGTTATTGTTAACAAACTGAACGCTCCGGTTGATGAACAAGGTCGTACCCGCCCTGACTTGTCTGAAATTTTCGATGACTCGTCTAAAGCGAAAGTTATTCATATCGACCCGGCTAAACTGCAAGAAGCCAGCCCGCTGCCGGTGCTGGGCGCAGTGCCGTGGAGCTTCGATCTGATTGCCACCCGCGCAATCGACATGGCTCGCCACCTGAATGCAACCATTGTTAACGAAGGCGATATCAAAACCCGCCGTGTGAAATCGGTGACCTTCTGTGCGCGCAGCATTCCGCACATGCTGGAACACTTCCGCCCGGGTTCACTGCTGGTGACTTCCGCAGACCGTCCGGACGTGCTGGTTGCCGCTTGCCTCGCGGCGATGAACGGCGTGGAGATCGGTGCGCTGCTGCTGACTGGCGGCTACGAAATGGACGCCAGCGTGCGCAAACTGTGCGAACGTGCATTCGCCACCGGCCTGCCGGTATTTATGGTGAATACCAACACCTGGCAGACCTCCCTGAGCCTGCAGAGCTTCAACCTGGAAGTTCCGGTTGATGATAACGAGCGTATCGAAAACGTTCAGGAATATGTGGCTGGC
Source organism: Kosakonia pseudosacchari (assembly GCF_900184035.1). Lineage (GTDB taxonomy): Bacteria > Pseudomonadota > Gammaproteobacteria > Enterobacterales > Enterobacteriaceae > Kosakonia > Kosakonia pseudosacchari. The sequence continues at coordinate 1,192 of NZ_FXWP01000004.1, read as the reverse complement.
TACATCAATGCCCAGTGGATCGATTCTCTGACCGCGACTTCCGAGCGCAGCCGTCGTCTCTCTCCGCCGGCCTTCCGTTACCAGTTAACTGAGCTGGCGCGCAAAGCGGGTAAACGCGTTGTTCTGCCGGAAGGCGACGAACCGCGTACCGTGAAAGCTGCTGCTATTTGTGCTGAACGTGGTATCGCGACCTGTATCCTGCTGGGTAATCCGGACGAGATCAACCGCGTCGCTGCTGCACAAGGCGTTGAGCTGGGCACCGGCATTGAAATCGTCGATCCGGACGTAGTGCGTGAAAGCTATGTTGCGCGCCTGGTTGAACTGCGTAAGAGCAAGGGCATGACCGAAGCCGTCGCCCGCGAACAACTGGAAGACAACGTGGTTCTCGGCACGCTGATGCTGGAACAGGACGAAGTAGACGGTCTGGTTTCCGGTGCTGTGCACACCACCGCGAACACCATTCGTCCGCCGCTGCAGTTGATCAAAACCGCACCGGGTAGCTCACTGGTTTCCTCCGTGTTCTTTATGCTGCTGCCGGAACAGGTTTATGTGTACGGTGACTGCGCCATCAACCCGGATCCGACCGCTGAACAACTGGCAGAAATCGCGATTCAGTCTGCGGATTCCGCCATCGCGTTCGGTATCGAACCGCGTGTGGCAATGCTCTCCTACTCCACCGGTAACTCCGGCGCGGGTAGCGATGTAGAGAAAGTGCGTGAAGCGACTCGTCTGGCGCAGGAAAAACGTCCTGATCTGGTTATCGACGGTCCGCTGCAGTACGACGCTGCGGTAATGGCTGATGTTGCGAAATCCAAAGCGCCGAACTCTCCGGTTGCAGGTCGCGCTACCGTGTTCATCTTCCCGGATCTGAACACCGGTAACACCACCTACAAAGCGGTGCAGCGTTCTGCCGACCTGATCTCCATCGGGCCGATGCTGCAGGGTATGCGCAAACCGGTTAACGACCTGTCCCGTGGCGCGCTGGTAGACGATATCGTCTATACCATCGCACTGACCGCGATCCAGGCATCCCAGCAGTAATTTGCTTTAACCGGCAATAAATATCCTCCGGCATAGCCGGAGGTTTTTCAGATGCGCCTGTAAGGCTCTGTTACCAGCCGCGCCCTAACAGGCGCATACGATCTGACATTTGCATCAAACTTCTTTACTTACGGCCCGTAAACGGGCTGCC
>NZ_FXWP01000008.1 GCF_900184035.1 Kosakonia pseudosacchari | reverse complement strand
CATGATCAAACTCTTCAATTTAAAAGTTTGATGCTCGATGTTTCTTTATTTCTAAAGAAAAGAACTTCGTAATGAATTACGTGTTCACTCACTGAGACTTGGTATTCATTTTTCGTCTTGCGACGTTCAAGAATCCAGTCACCCTGAGTGCCCACACAGATTGTCTGATAAATTGTTAAAGAGCAGGTGCGACGCGCTTCAGCGCTCTGTCGCGAGGTGGCGTATATTACGCTTTCCTCTTTCAGAGTCAACCCTGATTTTCAGGATTTTTTCTCTTCAACCGGACCAGCTGTTTGTGTGAAGTGATTCACATCCGCCGTGTCGATGGAGGCGCATTATAGGGAGTTCTCAGCCCCCCGCAATAGAAAAATGACATAAAAATGACTGACTGCTGCATTCCACAGCAAAACCCGCCTTTATACCCATTTACGCACAGACTTATCCACAATCCGGCAAAAGTACAAAAATTCGCGAGCGCTACGCAAACGTTTTCGTTACAATGCCCGCGCAAAAATCAGCAGCCCTCGCTGGGCCGTTAGCTAAATTTGCGGATCAAAAAGATCCTACTATTTAGCTAACGCTCTCTGTTAAAGCCAAATCCAGGGGATTTACCATGCAACAACGTCGTCCAGTCCGCCGCGCTTTGCTCAGTGTTTCTGACAAGGCCGGTATTGTCGAATTCGCACAGGCGCTCTCTCAGCGTGGCGTAGAACTGCTCTCTACCGGCGGCACCGCGCGTTTGCTGGCAGAAAAAGGTCTGCCAGTGACTGAAGTCTCCGACTACACCGGTTTTCCGGAAATGATGGATGGACGCGTGAAAACCCTGCATCCGAAAGTCCATGGCGGCATTTTGGGTCGTCGCGGTCAGGATGACGCGATCATGGCGCAACACGCCATCGCGCCGATCGATATGGTGGTCGTTAACCTTTATCCGTTCGCCGAAACCGTTGCGCATGAAGGTTGCTCACTGGAAGATGCGGTAGAAAATATTGATATTGGTGGTCCGACGATGGTGCGCTCCGCCGCGAAGAACCATAAAGATGTCGCTATCGTTGTAAAGAGCAGCGACTACACCGCCATTATTAATGAAATGGATGCCAACGAAGGCTCACTTCTGCTTGCCACCCGTTTTGACCTGGCGATTAAAGCGTTTGAACACACCGCGGCGTACGACAGCATGATAGCCAACTACTTCGGCAGCCTGGTTCCTGCCTATCACGGCGAAAGCAAAGAACCCGCCGGCCGTTTCCCTCGTACCCTGAACCTGAACTTCATTAAGAAGCAGGATATGCGCTACGGCGAAAACAGCCACCAGCAAGCCGCCTTCTATATAGAAGAAGAGATCAAAGAAGCCTCTGTTGCCACCGCGCAGCAGCTGCAAGGCAAAGCGCTCTCCTATAACAATATTGCCGATACCGATGCGGCACTGGAGTGCGTGAAAGAGTTCAGCGAACCCGCGTGTGTGATTGTGAAGCACGCCAACCCTTGTGGTGTCGCGGTTAGCGGTTCAATTCTGGAGGCTTACGATCGCGCTTATAAAACCGATCCGACCTCCGCATTCGGCGGCATCCTCGCTTTTAACCGCGAGCTGGACGCTGAAACCGCGCAGGCCATCATCTCTCGTCAGTTTGTTGAAGTGATTATCGCGCCGTCCGCGAGCGAAGAAGCGCTGAAAGTCACGGCAGCTAAACAGAATGTGCGCGTACTCACCTGCGGCGAATGGGCGCAGCGTGTGCCTGGCCTCGATTTCAAACGCGTGAATGGCGGCCTGCTGGTTCAGGACAGAGATCTCGGCATGGTAAGCGCAAGTGAACTGCGCGTTGTCAGCAAACGCCAGCCGACCGAGCAGGAGCTGCGTGATGCGCTGTTCTGCTGGAAAGTGGCGAAATTCGTCAAATCCAACGCCATTGTCTACGCGAAAGAGAACATGACCATCGGCATCGGCGCAGGTCAGATGAGCCGCGTCTACTCCGCGAAGATCGCCGGGATAAAAGCGGGTGACGAGGGGCTGGAAGTAAAAGGTTCAGCCATGGCTTCCGACGCCTTCTTCCCGTTCCGCGATGGTATTGATGCCGCCGCCGCTGTTGGCGTGACCTGCGTTATTCAGCCTGGCGGTTCCATCCGCGATGACGAAGTCATTGCCGCCGCCGACGAACACGGCATTGCGATGATCTTCACCGACATGCGTCACTTCCGCCATTAATCCACGGAGCAGACAATGAAAGTATTAGTAATTGGCAACGGCGGACGCGAACACGCGCTGGCATGGAAAGCCGCACAGTCGCCGCTGGTTGATACCGTTTTTGTCGCACCGGGTAACGCCGGTACGGCACTGGAACCGACGCTGCAAAACGTCGCGATTGGCGCAACCGACATCCCGGCGCTGCTGAGTTTTGCGCAGAATGAGAAGATCGATCTGACTATCGTTGGCCCGGAAGCACCGCTGGTGATCGGCGTGGTCGACGCATTTCGCGCGGCTGGCCTGAAGATTTTTGGCCCCACACAAGGCGCCGCACAACTGGAAGGCTCCAAAGCATTCACCAAAGACTTCCTCGCGCGCCACAATATCCCGACCGCCGAGTACCAGAATTTTACCGACATCGAACCTGCGCTGGCTTACCTGCGTGAGAAAGGTGCGCCTATCGTGATCAAGGCCGATGGTCTGGCGGCGGGCAAAGGCGTGATCGTCGCCATGACGCTCGAAGAAGCCGAAGCAGCGGTTCACGATATGCTGGCAGGTAATGCTTTTGGCGACGCGGGCCACCGCATTGTGATTGAAGAGTTTCTCGATGGTGAAGAAGCCAGCTTTATCGTGATGGTTGATGGCGAACACGTGCTGCCAATGGCCACCAGCCAGGATCACAAACGCGTCGGGGATGGCGATACCGGCCCGAATACCGGCGGTATGGGCGCTTACTCGCCTGCGCCTGTGGTGACGGATGAAGTGCATCAGCGCACCATGGAACGCGTCATATGGCCAACCGTGCGCGGTATGGCGGCGGAAGGGAATACCTACACCGGTTTCCTGTATGCCGGGCTGATGATCGATAAGCAGGGCAACCCGAAAGTTATCGAGTTTAACTGCCGCTTTGGCGACCCGGAAACCCAGCCAATTATGCTGCGCATGCAGTCTGACCTGGTGGAGCTGTGCCTGGCCGCGTGTGAAGGCAAGCTGGATGAGAAAACCTCAGAGTGGGATAACCGCGCATCGCTGGGCGTTGTGGTTGCAGCAGGTGGTTATCCGGGCAACTACCGCAATGGCGATGTCATCCACGGTTTACCACTGGAAGAAGTGGCAGACGGCAAAGTGTTCCACGCGGGCACCAAACTCTCTGCCGACGACCAGGTGCTGACCAACGGCGGACGCGTACTGTGCGTCACCGCGCTGGGTAACACGGTCGCCGAAGCGCAGCAGCGCGCGTATGCGTTAATGACCGATATTCACTGGGATGGCAGCTTCAGCCGCCGGGATATTGGTTACCGCGCGATTGCGCGCGAGCAAGGCAAGTAACTCCTGCCCTTTCACCCTCTCTCCGCCGGGGAGAGGGGTTTCAGAAACTCTTTTCCGTCGGCTGCCAGTGGCAAAAATCTTCATTCGCCACCAGCAATAGCTGCGCCCCTTCCGGCGCTTCCAGCCATGCGACGCTTACCGCAACCGCAGAGCGATTCTGACGCTGCTCAATACGGTTTAAGGCGTAATCATCCAGATCGGGCTTCACGGTCTGACCTTCACAGGTCTGTACCGTATGATTAGCCTGCCAGCGCCCCTGACGCAGGATCACGCGCCCCTGACGCAGCGCGTCACTGGTCTGGCGGATCTGCTCTGCCCGGTAGCGATACAGCGCGACCTGGTCGCTGGAAAGCTGCTGTTTCTGCCCGTCGACTTCACGCTGCATAAAGCTCAGCTCGCCGCGATCGTCAAAACGGACGCGAATATGCTCCGGCGGTTTACCGTAAACATTGAGCTCAATAAGGGTTAACACATCGCCCTGCCAACGGTATTCGCTAAGCGATGTATTCCCGCGGTGCCACGGGCTAAACGCGGCGAGCAAGTGCGTCTCACCGCCTGAATCTTTGCGCCAGATCCGCACTGCGCCCTGATCGCCGGCAAACCCGCTGGCGGTAAAAGGCGGCAAGGAAGAATCATGGCTACAGGCTGTCAGCAACAGTGCTGCGCCCGCTAACAACAGCGGGCGACGCCAGAATGACAAAAGGGGCGAAACCGCCCCTTCGACAAAACTGTTCACTGCCACGCGGTCTTACTTAACTGCGTCTTTCAGTGCTTTACCAGAAACAAATGCCGGCACGTTAGCTGCGGCGATTTTGATTTCTTTACCGGTCTGCGGGTTGCGGCCAGTACGCTCAGCGCGGTGGTTCACTTTGAAGGTACCGAAACCAACCAGTTGTACCGCATCACCTGCTTTCAGAGACTCAGTAACGGCAGCCAGGGTGGATTCCAGTGCAGCTTTCGCTTGCGCTTTAGACAGATCAGCCTTGTCTGCAATTACATCAATCAGTTGAGTCTTGTTCATAAGTTATCCTTTCAATGTGTTTATCGCTTGCTAAGCATCGAGTGCGACGGAAATGCCTCAAAAGCACTCTCCTGCATACACGCACCGATAGCCACTTATTTTCGCCCCCCAAATGTAGACCAGACGGGGGTATTAAGGGAAGCCTTCAGGCACGACAAAACAGGCGTTAAATCACGTTTTATTGTCTCATTGCTGCAAATTTATACCGATATTGCTCTCGCCGACCTCGCGCAGGTCTGCGCGCAGCCCTTTAATCAGTTCAATATCGCGTTCTTCGCAGGCCGCCAGAAGGCGGAAAATCTCCCACTGAATATCCCATTCTTGCTCAACAGCCGGGTTTTCTCGCAGCTCTTCGTCGGTCATCTCGCGTCCCTGCTGGGTCATTTCCAGCATCGCAACGGTGGTGATCGACGTTTTACTGACCTCGATAGCATGCTCCAGCGTTTCACCGCTCAGGCGCGAATGAATCAGTTCACTGAGTGCCACGCAGGCATCAATAGCCGGGTAGACACCGTACAGATCGTAGTCGTCCGCCACCGGAATCGCCTCTTCCAGTTTCTCCAGCTGGCTGTCGAAGTTCACTTTCGCGTCTTTGACGATCTGCGTTTCCCACACCAGGTCAAGGATCCGCCGGTAAAGCTGCGCGTCGCCAAACTCTGTCTGCTGGCAGAACATGGCGTAATTGGGGTACATACGCTCGCACAGGCAAGCCATAAAGACGACGTGCTGCCAGCTTTCCAGCTTTTCCAGACGCAGGTGAATTGGGTTTTGTAACATGATCGTTTCTCAAAATCGGTAATGCGCGGCAGTTTACCTGATATCGCGCTGAATTGCCTGCCAACGCGTAAACGCGGGTCGTCCGGATGCTACCGCGTCCGCCCAGCGAGTCGGCTCCGGCAACCGGTAACCTTTCATGCAGCGCTGCACCCACGCGAGCGCGCTATCCTGGCTGACACGATGCCCGGTGGTGACAAACAACGGATTGCAGCGCGCCTTACTGCGCCACACCCAGGCGAGCTTCTCACCTTTATCCATTAACGGGGAGAGCGCACCCGGCTCGTCCGCCAGCGGTTCGAACTTGCCACACAGCCGCTTTTTCGCCACGCCGATAGTGGGCACATCGACCAGCAAGCCAAAATGGCTGGCAACGCCGAGACGGCGCGGGTGGGAAATCCCGTGGCCATCGACAAACAGCAAATCGGGTTTTTGCGACAGCTGTTCCCACGCCGCCAGCAGCGCCGGGTATTCACGAAACGAGAGGAAACCGGGGATATAAGGCATAGTGGTGGCGATACGCGCCACCTGATACTCAACCAGCTCCAGCGAAGGCCAGGAGAGCAGCACCATTGCCGCTCGCGTCACTTCTCCGTCCTGCTCAAAACCGACATCGGCCCCGCCGATCAATGTGGGCGGATCCTTATCCAGCCGATCCTCGCGGATCACGGAAGAAGCCAGTTCAAGCTGTTGTGCGCGTAGTGACGCGAGATCCATACTCTCTCCTTACTGATGCCAGGAGGCCGAAAGACGGTGCACCGCCTCGACAAATACTCCTGCATGTTCCGGCGGGACATCCTGATGAATGCCGTGACCGAGGTTAAACACATGACCTTCGCCTTTGCCAAAGCCCGCGAGAATCGTCGCGACCTCTTCTTCAATGCGCGCAGGCGGCGCGTAAAGCATAGACGGGTCCATATTGCCTTGCAGCGCAACTTTATGACCAACGCGACGGCGCGCATCGGCGATATCGGTTGTCCAGTCGAGGCCCAGCGCATCACAGCCTGTTTCTGCCATCGCTTCCAGCCACTGCCCGCCGCCTTTGGTGAATAACGTCACCGGCACGCGTCGACCTTCATTTTCACGCAGCAGACCATCGACAATTTTGTGCATGTAATAGAGCGAAAATTGCTGATAATCGCGCCCGGTCAGCACGCCGCCCCAGGTATCGAAAATCATCACGGATTGCGCGCCCGCGCGGATCTGCGCGTTCAGGTACAGCGTGACGCTCTGCGCCAGCTTATCCAGCAGCGCATGCAGGGTGTGCGGCTCGGCGTACATCATTTTTTTAATCAGGGTAAACGCTTTGCTGCTGCCGCCTTCCACCATGTAGGTTGCCAGTGTCCACGGGCTGCCGGAAAAGCCGATCAGCGGCACTTCCCCTTTCAGCTCACGGCGAATGGTGCGCACCGCGTTCATCACGTAGCCCAGTTCGTTTTCCGGGTCTGGCACCGGCAGCTTATCAACATCGGCCTTGCAGGTAATGGGCGAGGTAAAACGCGGCCCTTCCCCGGCTTCGAAATAGAGCCCCAGCCCCATCGCATCTGGCACGGTAAGAATGTCGGAGAAAAGGATCGCCGCATCAAGCGGGTAGCGGCGCAGCGGCTGTAGCGTCACTTCGCAGGCCAGCTCGGCGTTTTTGCACAGCGACATAAAATCGCCCGCTTGTGCGCGGGTCGCTTTATATTCCGGTAAATAACGGCCTGCCTGGCGCATCATCCACACCGGGGTCATATCTACTGGCTGGCGCTGGAGCGCGCGCAGGTAACGATCGTTTTTCAGTTCGGTCATTGTCAGTTCCTCAAGCGTCAGGCCGCCAGTATATACACCTTATTCGTCGTCTGCCCGACACATCGCCACCGTATCCTCGATGAGGCGGCGCGCAACCGTACCCGGCGGCGGTAACAGCGGCAGGTTGTCATAGCGATACCAGCCCGCGTCCAGCAGCTCTTTCGGGTCAATGTGGATTTCGCCGCTGTCATATTCCGCCATAAACGCGGTCATCAGCGATTGCGGGAACGGCCACGGTTGCGAAGTGACATAGCGCAAATTTTTCACTTTGATACCGCTCTCTTCCATCACTTCACGCGCCACCGCCTGTTCAAGGGTTTCCCCCACTTCGACGAAACCAGCGAGCACCGTGTAAATGCCATTGCGATGGCGCGTGTGCTGCGCCAGCAAAATGCTGTCATCACGGCGAATGGCGACAATGATGCAAGGCGCGATTTGCGGGTAATAGCGCTCGCGGCAGTGATCGCACAGCATTGCCCACTCGGTTTTACTGGGGTGCATTGTGTGCCCGCAGTAACCGCAAAACTGGTGTGAACGATAAAACTCCGCCAGTTGCACGCCGCGACCCGCGAGTTGAAACAGCCCCACGTCTTGATCGATGAGCAGACGTACGGATCCCATATCCTGCCGACGATTCTGGCGGATCATCCATACCGCTTCCCCCTGCCACTCGCCAATGTGAAGCGCGCTCTGCCCCACAAGATCGAAATTTCCTGCCTTGCCGTGTGGTAATTCCCCGCCGGGCATCCATAATTTTTGTTCATGGCTGACGATCCACCAGCCCTGATCGTGTGCTTCAATAATACGTACCATTTGGTGAACTACCTTCGCTTTACTGGCATGTTATTAACATTATTATTACATCGTTTTGATCTTACATATTTGCGGAGCCATTTATGCTAAACCAGTTAGAAAGCCTGACAGAGCGCGTTGGAGGAAGTAACAAACTTGTCGACCATTGGCTGCAAGCGCGTAAGCAACTGCTTGTTTCTTATTACAATCTGGTAGGCATTAAGCCTGGTAAAGGATCCTACATGCAGCTTAACGAAAAAGCGCTGGACGACTTTTGCCACAACCTGGTGGAATACCTTTCCGCTGGCCACTTCAATATTTATGAACGCATCATCAGCGAATTGGAAGGGAGCAGCCCACTTTTAGCGGCGACGCAGCTTTACCCAATGCTTGAAGCGAATACAGTAGAAATCATGAACTATTACGACTCCAGCCTGGAAAACGCCATCGATGACGATAACTGTCTGGAGTTCCAGCAAGCGCTCTCCGATATCGGCGAAGCGCTGGCCGCCCGCTTTACCCTTGAAGACAAGTTAATCGTGCTGGCCTTTGATAACAACCTCAAAGAGAGCGCCAACGATGAAAGCGGCATCGCGCGACCCGCTTGAGTTCTTAAACATTAACGCGTAATTTAAAAAGCAGTCCCCCGTCTTCGGACGGGGTTTTTCTTGTCGGAGTGCCTATATTTCCACGGCATCATTCGCGATGCGTCGAGGCGGCAAGTTCGTGAATCCCTGGAGCTTACATTAAGTAAGTGACTGGGGTGAGCGAACGCAGCTAACACAGACACAGTGCGAAAGATGACGTGTAAAAGGCTGAGACCGTTCATTCGGGATCCGCGGAACCTGATCAGGTTAAAACCTGCGAAGGGAACAAGAGTAATCCATTCACATCAACCACCCTCACGGGCGGTTTGCTGCCATTACTCCATCCGTCGTCTGACAAGCCATATCCTTTACATTCTGGAATGAGCTATGTCTGCAAAACTTACACGCCGTGAACAACGCGCCCAGGCGCAACACTTCATCGACACGCTGGAAGGCACCGCTTTCCCCAACTCACGCCGCATCTACATTACCGGTTCGCAACCCGATATCCGCATCCCGATGCGCGAAATCCAGCTTAGCCCAACGCTTACCGGCGGCACAAAAGAACACCCGCAGTTTGAAGAAAATGAAGCGGTGCCGGTGTACGACACCTCGGGTCCGTATGGCGATCCGGATATTGCGATTGATGTCCAGCAAGGGCTGGCGAAACTGCGCGCACCGTGGATTGCCGCCCGTGACGACAGCGAAACGCTGGAACAACGCAGCTCTGCCTATACCAACGAACGGCTGGCCGATGATGGCCTCGACGAACTGCGTTTTCGCGGTTTACTGACGCCGCGCCGCGCGAAAGCTGGCCAGCGCGTCACGCAGTTGCACTATGCCCGCAAAGGGATCGTCACGCCGGAGATGGAGTTCATCGCCATTCGCGAAAACATGGGCCGCGAGCGCATTCGCAGCGAAGTGCTGCGCAGGCAGCATCCGGGCGAGGGTTTTGGCGCCAGGCTGCCGGAAAACATCACCCCGGAATTCGTGCGTGATGAAGTCGCCGCCGGGCGCGCGATTATCCCGGCGAATATCAACCACCCGGAATCGGAACCGATGATCATTGGCCGCAACTTCCTGGTGAAGGTAAACGCCAATATCGGCAACTCGGCGGTCACGTCTTCGATCGAAGAAGAGGTGGAAAAGCTGGTCTGGTCGACGCGCTGGGGCGCGGACACAGTCATGGATTTATCCACCGGCCGTTATATCCATGAAACCCGCGAATGGATCCTGCGTAATAGCCCGGTGCCGATCGGCACAGTGCCGATCTACCAGGCACTGGAGAAGGTTAACGGGATCGCCGAAGATCTCACCTGGGAAGCATTTCGCGACACTTTGCTGGAGCAGGCGGAGCAAGGGGTGGATTACTTCACTATCCATGCGGGCGTGCTGCTGCGCTATGTGCCGATGACCGCGCAGCGCCTGACCGGCATTGTCTCGCGCGGCGGCTCGATCATGGCGAAATGGTGCCTCTCCCATCATCAGGAAAACTTCCTCTATACCCACTTTCGCGAGATCTGTGAAATCTGCGCCGCCTATGACGTTTCGCTGTCGCTTGGCGATGGCTTACGCCCAGGCTCCATTCAGGACGCCAACGACGAAGCGCAGTTTGCCGAGCTGCACACACTTGGCGAGCTGACCAAAATCGCCTGGGAGTATGACGTCCAGGTAATGATTGAAGGCCCGGGACATGTGCCGATGCAGATGATCCGCCGCAACATGACCGAAGAGCTGGAACATTGCCACGAAGCGCCGTTCTACACGCTGGGGCCGCTGACTACTGATATCGCGCCGGGTTATGACCATTTCACCTCCGGCATTGGCGCGGCGATGATTGGCTGGTTTGGTTGCGCCATGCTCTGTTATGTCACGCCGAAAGAGCACCTTGGCCTGCCGAACAAAGAGGACGTCAAACAGGGGCTCATCACCTACAAGATCGCCGCTCACGCTGCCGACCTGGCCAAAGGCCACCCTGGCGCGCAGATCCGTGACAACGCCATGTCGAAAGCGCGTTTTGAGTTCCGCTGGGAAGATCAGTTTAACCTCGCGCTCGACCCGTTCACCGCGCGCGCCTACCACGATGAAACGCTGCCGCAGGAATCCGGCAAAGTCGCGCACTTCTGCTCCATGTGCGGGCCGAAATTCTGCTCAATGAAAATCTCGCAGGAGGTGCGTGACTACGCGGCAGCCCAGGCGATTGAAGTCGGCATGGCGGATAAATCCAGCGACTTCCGCGCACGCGGCGGCGAGATCTACCTGAAAAAGGAGGAAGCCTGATGTATCAGCCCGATTTCCCGCCGGTGCCTTTTCGCCTCGGGCTTTACCCGGTGGTCGACAGTGTTGCGTGGATTGCCCGTTTACTGGAGGCGGGCGTGCGCACCCTGCAACTGCGCATCAAAGATAAACGTGACGAAGAGGTTGAAGCGGATGTGGTGGCAGCCATCTCGCTAGGCCGCCGCTACCACGCGCGGCTGTTTATCAACGATTACTGGCAACTGGCGATCAAACACCAGGCTTACGGTGTGCATCTTGGCCAGGAAGATCTGGAAACGACCGATTTAAACGCCATTCGCGCAGCGGGTTTGCGCCTTGGCGTCTCCACGCATGACGATATGGAAATCGACGTGGCGCTGGCGGCGCGCCCCTCTTACATCGCGCTGGGGCATGTCTTTCCCACGCAAACCAAACAGATGCCTTCTGCCCCGCAGGGGCTGGAACAACTGGCGCGTCACATTGCGCGGCTGAAAGATTATCCAACCGTCGCCATTGGCGGCATTAGCCTTGCGCGGGCTTCGGACGTGCTGGCAACCGGCGTGGGCAGCATTGCGGTGGTCAGCGCCATTACCCAGGCGGATGACTGGCAACAGGCAACCCATCAATTGCTGCAGCTGGCGGGGGTGGGCGATGAATGATCGCGATTTTATGCGCTACAGCCGCCAGATCCTGCTGGAGGATATCGCGGTTACCGGCCAGCAAAAATTGCTCGCCAGCCGGGTACTCATTATCGGCCTCGGAGGGCTTGGCGCACCGGCGGCGGTCTATCTTGCTGGTGCGGGGATTGGCACGCTGGTGCTGGCAGATGATGACGCCGTACACCTGAGCAACTTACAGCGGCAAATCCTGTTTACTACCGATGATATCAACCAGCCGAAAACCCTGGTCACTGCGCAGCGCCTGCACAGGTTAAACCCGGATATTGAGCTGATTACGCTCCAGCAGCGCTTAAGCGGCGAGGCGTTGTACCAGCAGGTTCAGCAGGCCGATGTGGTGCTCGACTGTAGCGACAACATGCTGACACGTCAGGCGATCAACGCCGCTTGCGTGGCACTGGAGACCCCGCTTATCACCGCCAGCGCGGTCGGTTTTGGTGGTCAGTTGATGGTGCTGACACCACCCTGGCAGCAGGGCTGTTACCGCTGTTTATGGCCGGACGACAGCGAGCCAGAACGCACCTGTCGCACCGCCGGCATTGTCGGCCCGGTGGTCGGCATTATGGGCGCCATGCAGGCGCTGGAAGCCATCAAATTGCTGAACGGCCTGCACACCACCAGCGGTGAGCTGCGCCTGTTTGATGCGCGTACCAACCTTTGGCGCACGCTGGCGTTGCACGCTTCCCGCCAGTGCCCGGTTTGTGGAGGGCGACATGCAGATACGCTTCAATGACGAGTCGATGAACTGCGTCGCCGGGCTTTCTGTCGCGACCCTGCTTGAGCAACTCAACCAGCTCAAACCCGGTGTCGCGCTGGCCGTTAATCAACAGATCCTGCCGCGCGAGCAGTGGGAAAACCATCTTGTGCAGGACGGCGATCACATCCTGCTGTTTCAGGTTATCGCAGGGGGCTGAGATGTTACGTATTGCAGAAAAAGAGTTCACGTCACGGTTATTTACCGGTACAGGTAAGTTCGCCACACCACAATTGATGGTGGATGCGATTCGCGCGTCGGGCAGCGAACTGGTGACGCTGGCGATGAAGCGTGTCGACCTGCGCCAGCGCACCGATATGCTGTTGCAACCCTTGCTGGATGCGGGGGTGACGTTGCTGCCTAACACCTCCGGAGCGAAAAACGCCGAAGAGGCCATTTTCGCCGCCCAACTGGCACGGGAAGCACTCGGCACGCACTGGCTAAAACTGGAAATTCATCCGGATGCCCGCTGGCTGCTACCCGATCCCATTGAAACCTTGCGCGCAGCGGAAAAACTGGTGCAGATGGGTTTTGTCGTTCTACCCTATTGCGGTGCCGATCCGGTGCTGTGCAAGCGGCTTGAAGAAGTGGGCTGCGCGGCGGTCATGCCGCTGGGCGCACCGATCGGTTCCAACCAGGGGCTGGAAACCCGCGCCATGCTGGAGATTATTATCGAGCAGGCGAATGTGCCGGTGGTGGTCGATGCCGGGATCGGCGCCCCCAGCCACGCGGCGCAGGCGCTGGAGATGGGCGCGGATGCGGTGCTGGTCAATACCGCGATCGCGGTCGCCGACGACCCGGTCAACATGGCGCGTGCTTTTCGTCTGGCTGTCGAGGCCGGAACACTGGCCCGCCAGGCCGTACCAGGCGCCCGCCAGCGTTACGCGCAGGCCACCAGCCCGCTCACCGGTTTCCTGGAGGAAACATTATGAGCACCTTCACCGACCGCTGGCGGCAATTGAACTGGGACGATATCCGCCTGCGCATCCACAGCAAAACCGCCGCCGATGTCGAACGCGCCCTCAATGCCCGACAGCTCACGCGCGACGATATGATGGCGCTGCTCTCCCCCGCCGCCGCCGGTTTTCTTGAACCGATGGCACAGCAAGCGCAGCGGCTCACGCGCCAGCGTTTTGGCAACACTGTCAGCTTCTATGTTCCGCTTTATCTCTCTAACCTTTGCGCCAACGACTGCACCTATTGCGGGTTTTCGATGAGCAATCACCTGAAGCGCAAAACACTGGATGAGCAGGAGATTGCGCGTGAATGCGCGGCGATACGCGAACTGGGGTTTGAGCATCTGTTGCTGGTCACTGGCGAACATCAGGGCAAAGTCGGGATGGACTACTTTCGCCGCCATATGCCGGCGATCCGTCGCCAGTTCGCCTCGCTGCAAATGGAAGTGCAGCCGCTTTACGAAGCGGAGTACGCCGAGCTGAAAACCCTTGGTCTTGATGGCGTAATGGTCTACCAGGAGACGTACCACGAAGGCCAGTACGCACGTCACCATCTGCGTGGTAAAAAACAGGATTTCTTCTGGCGGCTGGAGACGCCGGACAGGCTGGGCCGCGCGGGTATCGACAAGATTGGACTCGGCGCGTTAATGGGTCTGTCCGACAGCTGGCGGGTGGATTGCTATATGGTTGCCGAGCATTTGCTGTGGCTGCAACAGCGCTACTGGAAAAGCCGTTATTCCATCTCTTTCCCCCGCTTGCGCCCTTGCGCGGGAGGCGTGGAACCGGCGTCGGTGATGGATGAGCGGCAACTGGTGCAAACCATTTGCGCGTTTCGCCTGCTGGCACCGGATACGGAGCTGTCGCTATCCACGCGCGAATCACCACACTTTCGCGATCACGTTATTCCGCTGGCGATTAATAACGTGAGCGCGTTTTCCAAAACGCAGCCGGGCGGCTATGCCGATAATCACCCGGAGCTGGAGCAATTTTCGCCCCATGATGGACGCCGCCCGCAGGAAGTTGCCGATGCGCTGATCGCCCGTGGGCTACAACCGGTGTGGAAAGACTGGGATAGCTGGCTGGGACGTGCGCCGCAAAAAAGCGGCAACGCGCAGATAACGGGTTAACACGTTTTCGGCCTGTTACGTAAAAGCAACATCGGGCGATAGCGGCTTCTCGCCCGAACCGTCATGCTTGCGCTGTCAGGTTATGAGACTGACCGGAGCGGGCGCTCTTCCTCTCTTCCGCTCCGCCTTACTCACTTCAGGTACGCTATCTCTTACGCAGCCCCTATACTGTTAACAGTTCCTCTTTTGCATGTTCAAGGACAAGAAAATGCATATCAAACAACTATCCTTTACAAGACCAATTCTGGTGAGCCTGGCCGGGATCCTCCTCAGTTTTGTGATCATCGCGATAATGATTATCGTCGGTATGCGCAAAGAGACGCTGGAGGAGTACCACGATGTGAATCGTAACTTCGCGCATAACCTGGCGGTGAATTACACCCAGTCGATCCTGCGCGAAAACGACTATGTTCTCAATCGCGCCGCCGCATTCTTCGCCCATGACGATCAGTTAGACGCCACCGTGAACGGCGATCGGGACAAGGGGCTGAAATTACTGATGCAGTTGCTGGCGCTAATGCCCTCGGTATCGTCGATTTCTCTCGCCGACTCGCGCGGCACTTATCTGCGTGCGCCACAGGTGATGGGTAGCGGTGAGCGTTTCAACGCCAGTACACGCCCGTGGTTTATGCACCAGGCGGAAGCCAGCATGTTTAACCACTATACCCACACCTATATGGATTTTTTTACCCATAACCCGACAGTGAGCATCTATAAACCGGTGATAGCGCCAGACGGTAAATTAAAAGGAACGCTGGCTTTTCACCTTGATCTGGCCTCAATGGGTTACACCCTGCGCACCATGCAACCACCGATGCCTGGCGAATTCTTCGTTATCGATGGCGAAGGCAAAGCGATGCTGCATCCGGACACTGGCGCGCTATACAAGACACTTATCAGCCCAGCAATACTCGCGGCGATGACCAGTGCTGAAAGTGCGCTTTACGATGAAAAAAATGCCTGCTGGTATTACTACTACGCCTTCACCAACCCGGAATGGTTTGTCATCTATAAAGTGTCCGCCAGCACACTTGATAAACGTGTTCGCCATCAGATGCAGCTTGTCGGCTGGGGGTTAACCACGGCGGCAGTGTTTATCATTCTGTTTGGTCTCTATTTACGCCACAGCGCGCGCACGGTGCTGATCAACATCATTGATGCGATAAAAACCGGTGATGTAACCCGCGCTCCACGGCTCGAAGCGATGCTGAGTAACGCCATTGAAAGCAGTAAAAAGCGCGAGCAAACATGGGTACGACAGGCGACCATGGATGCGCTGACCAATTGTAAGAATCGCCGCGCCTTTGATGCCGATATTACCGCGCTGATGAACGATCATCAGCCGTTCGCGCTGGCGTTGGTGGATATCGATAATTTCAAATCGATTAACGATACCTGGGGCCATTTGAATGGCGATATCGTGCTGCGCAACGTGGCGCGCGAAGGTATTCAGATCCTGCAGCCGCAGGGGATTTCGCTCTATCGCTACGGTGGCGAAGAGTTCGCGGTGATTTTCCCGCATGCGCATATCGATAATTCGCTGGCGCTACTGGAGCAGTGGCGTGTGAAAGTGGAGAACCGTACCTGGCGCGAAAAAGAGCTGTCGGTCACCTTTAGCGCTGGTTTGGGCGAGTGGCACATGGAACCGCTGAACCAGTTGGTCGGCCGTGTGGATGAAGCGCTGTATAAAGCGAAGCAGCAAGGTAAAAACCGGATTCTACTGGTGAATCACCCGTAACCAGGCGGCGCTTCGCAAGGTTGCAACCGGTTTCATGTTATGCAGGGATTCTTTGTGATGCCCTACACACAATCGCGGTAAAGCGGTTGTTGAACCCAACAGCGCGGGATAATTATCACCTATCCCATCAACACCGAGGCTGACTATGAAAAACATCGTTTTATGCTGTGCAGCGGGTATGTCCACCAGCATGTTGGTGCAACGCATGAAAGACGCGGCGCAGAAAAAAGGCGTCGAGGTCACTATCAAAGCGGTTCCTGTTGCGGAATTTAAAGATGAAATTGCAACAGCGGATATCGTGTTGCTGGGGCCACAGGTGAAATACGAGCAGGCAAAATTGCAGGCGCAGGCGGATCCGCTGGGCAAGAAAGTGGCGGTTATCGACATGATGGATTACGGCATGATGAAAGGCGATGTCGTTCTGGAAAAAGCCCTTAAGCTACTGGAGTGAAGGCGTGGAAGATTTAGAAACCATCATTATGGAGTTGTTGGTTAACGCGGGCGCGGCGCGTAGCCAGGCATTAACCGCGTTACAGATGGCGCGTAAAGGCGACTTTGCGGAAGCAGAAAAAGCGATGGAAGAGTCGCGCGAATTCGTTAAAGCCGCGCATAAAATTCAAACTCAGCTTATCGGGCTCGATGAAGGCACCGGTAAGCTGCCGGTGAATTTGATCACCGTTCATTCACAGGATCACCTGATGAACGCGATGGTGATTCAGGATCTGGCAACCGACATGATCGAGCTTTACCGCCGCATCCCACCGCGTGATTAACGCATCGCTTTAATACGACTACGATGCCCGCTCTGGCGGGCTTTTTTTCGCGCAGCCAAAAGCCGTGGCGTATTTTCCCTACGTAAATGCACAACATGGCAATTCGGATTGGTGCGGGGGAATGCTACTCCCGTTGCATATACAACGCGACCTGCAGCGCGAGAACGGTCTTAACGCGCGGATTTCAGGCGAAAAAAAACCCGCCGAAGCGGGTTTTTTAATACGCGAAACGATTACTCGTTGTCGGAACCACCCAGACCTGCGTTCAGCAGTTCTGCCAGGCTCGCGGACGCGTCTTCCGCAGTCACCTGCGGTGCTGCCGGCAGTTCACCAGCGGCACGACGGCGCATACGATCCTGATGGTACGCATAACCGGTACCAGCCGGGATCAGACGACCCACGATAACGTTCTCTTTCAGACCGCGCAGTTCGTCGCGTTTGCCCGCAACGGCTGCTTCGGTAAGCACACGAGTGGTCTCCTGGAACGATGCCGCGGAGATGAAGGACTCGGTTGCCAGAGACGCTTTGGTGATACCCAGCAGATCGCGTGCATAGGTTGCACCGATTTTGCCGTTCGCTTCGAGTTCGCGGTTAGCGATCTTAACGCGAGAGTATTCAACCTGCTCACCTTCCAGGAAGTCGGAGCTTCCTGCGTTAACGATGGTGGCTTTACGCAGCATCTGACGAACGATAACTTCGATGTGCTTATCGTTGATCTTAACGCCCTGCAGACGGTAAACGTCCTGTACTTCGTTGGTGATATAACGCGTTACCGCGTGTACGCCACGAAGACGCAGAATGTCGTGCGGCGCTTCCGGACCGTCGGAAACCACGTCACCACGTTCTACACGTTCACCTTCAAACACGTTGAGCTGACGCCATTTCGGAATCATCTCTTCGTACGGTTCGCTACCGTCAACCGGTGTGATCACCAGACGACGTTTACCTTTGGTCTCTTTACCGAAGGAGATGATACCGCTGATTTCCGCCAGGATTGCCGGTTCTTTCGGACGACGTGCTTCGAACAGATCCGCAACGCGCGGCAGACCACCGGTAATATCCTTGGTACCGCCGGATTCCTGCGGAATACGCGCCAGGGTGTCACCGGAGCTGATCTGTACGCCATCTTCCAGCTGAACAATCGCTTTACCCGGCAGGAAGTACTGGGCAGGCATATCGGTGCCTGGGATCAGTACGTCGTTGCCATTGGCGTCAACGATTTTCAGTGCCGGACGCAGGTCTTTACCGCCAGAGGTACGCTCTGCGGAGTCCAGAACCACCAGCGAAGAGAGACCGGTCAGTTCGTCGGTCTGACGCGTAATCGTCTGACCATCGATCATATCGGTGAAGCGGATGAAACCAGCCACTTCAGTGATAACCGGCATGGTATGTGGATCCCAGTTTGCAACGGTTTCACCGCCAGCAACCTGCTCGCCATCACCTTTCGCCATGACCGCACCGTAAGGCACTTTATAGCTTTCTTTGGTACGACCGAATTCGTCGATCAGTTTCAGCTCAGTGTTACGGGAGGTGATAACCAGTTTGCCGCTGGAGTTCACAACCGTCTTCGCGTTGCTCAGGCGGATGCTACCTTTGTTTTTCACCTGGATGCTGGATTCAGCAGCCGCACGAGATGCCGCACCACCGATGTGGAACGTACGCATCGTCAGCTGTGTACCCGGCTCACCGATGGACTGTGCCGCGATAACGCCGATGGCTTCACCTTTGTTGATGATGTGACCACGCGCCAGGTCACGGCCATAGCAGTGGGCGCACACACCAAAGTCGGTGTCACACGATACAACGGAACGCACTTTCACGGAGTCAACAGAGTTCGCTTCCAGCAGGTCACACCACTGTTCGTGCAGCAGCGTGTTGCGCGGAACCAGAATATCTGCGGTACCCGGCTTCAGAATGTCTTCTGCAGTTACACGACCCAGAACGCGATCGCGCAGCGGCTCTTTAACATCACCACCTTCGATAACCGGCGTCATGGTGATGCCTTCCAGCGTGCCACAATCGTCTTCGGTTACGACCAGATCCTGCGCTACGTCAACCAGACGACGGGTCAGGTAACCGGAGTTCGCGGTTTTCAGTGCGGTATCCGCCAGACCTTTACGCGCACCGTGCGTGGAGATGAAGTACTGGAGTACGTTCAGGCCTTCACGGAAGTTCGCGGTGATCGGCGTTTCGATGATGGAGCCATCCGGCTTCGCCATCAGACCACGCATACCAGCAAGCTGACGAATCTGGGCTGCAGAACCACGCGCACCGGAGTCAGCCATCATGTAGATGCTGTTAAAGGAAACCTGCTGCTCTTCAACGCCGTCACGGTTAATAACGGTTTCGGTTTGCAGGTTATCCATCATCGCTTTGGATACGCGATCGTTCGCCGCGGCCCAAATATCGATAACTTTGTTATAGCGTTCGCCAGCGGTCACCAGACCAGACTGGAACTGCTCCTGGATCTCAGCAACTTCGGCTTCTGCCTCAGAGATGATCTCGTGTTTTTTCGCCGGGATGACCATGTCATCGATACCAACGGATGCACCTGAACGCGCTGCATAAGCAAAGCCGGTGTACATCGTCTGGTCAGCAAAAATAACGGTCGGTTTCAGGCCCAGAATGCGGTAACAGGTGTTAAGCATTTTGGAGATAGCTTTCTTGCCCAGCGCCTGGTTGACGATGGAGAAAGGCAGACCTTTAGGAACGATCATCCACAGAATCGCACGGCCAACGGTCGTGTCTTTCAGGCTGGTTTTCGCTACGAATTCGCCGTTAGCGTCTTTTTCGTACTCGGTGATACGCACTTTAACGCGCGCATGCAGAGAGGCCAGGCCAGCGCGGTAAATACGCTCAGCTTCTTTCGGGCCAGTCAGCACCATGCCTTCGCCTTTGGCGTTAACACAGTCACGGGTCATGTAGTACAGACCCAGTACAACGTCCTGAGACGGAACGATGATAGGTTCGCCGTTCGCCGGAGACAGAATGTTGTTGGTGGACATCATCAGCGCACGCGCTTCCAGCTGGGCTTCCAGCGTCAGCGGTACGTGAACAGCCATCTGGTCACCATCGAAGTCGGCGTTGTATGCCGCACAAACCAGCGGGTGCAGCTGGATAGCTTTACCTTCGATCAGTACCGGTTCAAACGCCTGGATACCCAGACGGTGCAGTGTTGGTGCACGGTTCAGCAGTACCGGGTGTTCGCGGATCACTTCGTCCAGGATATCCCAAACAACAGCTTCTTCGCGCTCAACCATTTTCTTCGCGGCTTTGATGGTGGTGGCGAGGCCACGCAGTTCCAGCTTGCCGTAGATGAACGGTTTGAACAGCTCCAGTGCCATTTTCTTCGGCAGACCGCACTGATGCAGACGCAGGTATGGACCTACGGTGATCACAGAACGACCGGAGTAGTCAACACGTTTACCGAGCAGGTTCTGACGGAAACGACCCTGTTTACCTTTGATCATATCGGCCAAAGATTTCAGCGGACGTTTGTTGGAACCGGTGATCGCACGACCGCGACGGCCGTTATCCAGCAGGGCGTCAACCGCTTCCTGCAGCATACGTTTTTCGTTGCGTACGATAATGTCCGGCGCCGCCAGATCCAGCAGGCGTTTCAGACGGTTGTTACGGTTGATCACGCGACGATACAGATCGTTCAGATCCGACGTTGCGAAACGACCACCATCCAGCGGAACCAGCGGACGCAGGTCCGGCGGCAGCACTGGCAGAACGGTCAGGATCATCCACTCCGGTTTGTTACCAGACTGTACGAACGCTTCCAGCAGTTTGATACGCTTGGTCAGTTTCTTACGTTTGGTTTCGGAGTTGGTTTCGTTCAGCTCTTCGCGCAGCTGTTCGCACTCTTGCTCCAGATCCATGCTTTTCAGCAGGGCCTGAATAGCTTCGGCGCCCATTTTCGCGTCGAATTCGTCACCGAACTCTTCCAGCGCGTCCAGGTACTGTTCTTCGGTCAGGATCTGGTTACGTTCCAGATTGGTCATACCGCCTTCGATAACCACATAGGATTCGAAGTACAGAACACGTTCGATATCGCGCAGCGGCATATCCAGCAGCAGGCCGATACGGGACGGCAGAGATTTCAGGAACCAAATGTGGGCGGTCGGAGACGCCAGCTCGATGTGGCCCATGCGCTCACGACGCACTTTAGTCTGGGTCACTTCAACGCCGCACTTCTCACAGATCACACCACGGTGTTTCAGGCGCTTGTACTTACCGCACAGGCACTCGTAATCTTTTACTGGCCCGAAAATACGCGCACAGAAAAGGCCGTCACGCTCAGGTTTGAACGTACGGTAGTTGATGGTTTCCGGCTTCTTAACTTCACCAAAAGACCATGAACGGATCATGTCTGGCGAGGCCAGAGCAATTTTGATCGCATCAAACTCTTCGGTTTTAGTTTGCGCTTTCAGAAACTTTAATAAGTCTTTCACGGATTTGCTCCCGTCGGAGTTAGCACAATCTGGCGCCGGGTTTTACCCCGACACCAGTGACCTGTTTGAGCGAGAGTTACTCGTCTTCCAGCTCGATGTTGATACCCAGCGAACGAATCTCTTTCAACAGTACGTTGAAGGACTCAGGCATACCCGGTTCCATCTGATGGTTGCCGTCCACGATGTTTTTATACATCTTGGTACGACCGTTCACGTCATCAGACTTAACGGTGAGCATTTCCTGCAGGGTGTATGCCGCGCCGTATGCTTCCAGCGCCCACACTTCCATCTCCCCGAAGCGCTGACCACCGAACTGCGCCTTACCACCCAGCGGCTGCTGAGTAACCAGGCTGTAAGAACCGGTAGAACGCGCATGCATCTTGTCATCAACCAGGTGGTTCAGTTTCAGCATGTACATGTAGCCAACGGTAACCTGGCGCTCGAATTGCTCACCGGTACGACCGTCGAACAGTGTGATCTGACCGGAAGTCGGCAGGCCACCCAGCTGTAACAGTTCCTTGATTTCAGACTCTTTCGCACCGTCGAATACCGGCGTTGCGATCGGCATACCTTTACGCAGGTTTTCCGCCAGACGCAGAACCTCATCATCGCTGAAGGTGCTCAGGTCGACTTTCTGACGAACGTCAGCGCCCAGATCGTATGCACGCTGGATGAATTCGCGCAGTTTCGCGACTTCTTGCTGCTGTTTCAGCATGGCGTTGATCTTATCGCCGATACCTTTCGCAGCCATACCCAGGTGGGTTTCAAGGATCTGACCGATGTTCATACGCGACGGTACGCCCAGCGGGTTCAGTACGATATCAACCGGCGTGCCGTTTTCATCGTATGGCATATCTTCGATCGGGTTGATCTTAGAGATAACACCCTTGTTACCGTGACGACCTGCCATTTTATCACCAGGCTGGATCTGACGTTTAACAGCCAGATAAACCTTAACGATTTTCAGCACGCCCGGTGCCAGATCATCGCCCTGAGTGATTTTGCGGCGTTTCGCTTCGAGTTTTTTCTCGAACTCGTGTTTCAGTTCGTCATACTGCTCAGCCAGCTGTTCCAGCTGATTTTGTTTCGCTTCGTCGGTCAGGCCGAGTTCCAGCCAGCGGTCACGCGGCAGTTTGTCGAGCTTCTCAGCTTCAACGCCGCCGGAAACCAGCACGGTGTGGATACGGCTAAACAGGCCAGCTTCGAGGATCTGCAGTTCTTCAGACAGGTCTTTCTTCGCCTGTTTGAGCTGCATTTCTTCGATTTCCAGCGCACGTTTGTCTTTTTCCACGCCATCGCGCGTAAAGACCTGAACGTCGATAACGGTACCGGAAACACCGTTCGGTACGCGCAGAGAAGAGTCTTTAACGTCAGACGCTTTCTCACCGAAGATCGCGCGCAGCAGTTTCTCTTCTGGCGTCAGCTGGGTTTCACCTTTCGGCGTTACCTTACCAACCAGAATGTCGCCGCCGGTCACTTCCGCACCGATGTAAACGATACCGGATTCATCCAGTTTGGAGAGCGCAGCTTCACCCACGTTCGGGATGTCGGCGGTGATCTCTTCTGGCCCCAGCTTGGTGTCACGAGACACGCACGCCAGTTCCTGGATGTGAATAGTGGTGAAACGATCTTCCTGAACCACACGCTCGGAGACGAGGATGGAGTCTTCGAAGTTGTAACCGTTCCACGGCATGAACGCTACGCGCATGTTCTGACCGAGCGCCAGTTCACCGAGGTCAGTGGACGGGCCGTCTGCCAGCACGTCGCCGCGCTCAATTGGCTCACCCAGATAAACACACGGCATCTGGTTGATACAGGTGTTCTGGTTAGAACGGGTGTATTTGGTCAGGTTATAGATGTCGATACCTGCTTCGCCCGGGTACATCTCATCTTCGTTAACTTTGATAACGATACGAGAGGCATCCACGTACTGAACAGTACCGCCACGTTTAGCAACCGCGGTTACACCGGAGTCAACGGCAACAGCACGTTCCATACCGGTACCAACCAGCGGCTTGTCAGCGCGCAGAGTCGGAACCGCCTGACGTTGCATGTTCGCACCCATCAATGCACGGTTGGCGTCATCGTGTTCCAGGAACGGGATCAGGGACGCACCGACAGAAACCACCTGTTGGGTGGAAACGTCCATATAGTCAACCTGGTCTGCACTGAAGAGGCTGGATTCGCCTTTGCTGCGGCAGGTCACCAGATCGTCTACGAAACGACCTTCTTCCGTCAGGTTGGTGTTCGCCTGAGCGATAACGTAGTTACCTTCTTCGATAGCAGAAAGGTAATGGATCTCGTCAGTCACCACGCCGTCGGTCACTTTACGGTACGGCGTTTCGAGGAAGCCGTATTCGTTAGTCTGTGCGTACACGGACAAGGAGTTGATCAGACCGATGTTCGGACCTTCAGGCGTTTCGATCGGACATACGCGACCGTAGTGGGTCGGGTGTACGTCTCGAACTTCAAAGCCCGCACGCTCACGGGTCAGACCGCCTGGGCCGAGTGCAGAGATACGACGTTTGTGCGTAATCTCGGACAGCGGGTTGTTCTGGTCCATAAACTGTGACAGCTGGCTGGAACCGAAGAACTCTTTAACGGCTGCAGAGATAGGCTTCGCGTTGATCATGTCCTGCGGCATCAGGGTATCCAGATCGCCCAGAGACAGACGCTCTTTCACCGCACGTTCTACACGAACCAGGCCAACGCGGAATTGGTTTTCCGCCATCTCGCCGACGGAACGGATACGACGGTTGCCGAGGTGGTCGATATCATCCACTTCACCGATACCGTTACGGATACCGATGAGCTTTTTCATCACTTCGATGATGTCTTCTTTGCTCAGGATACCGGAACCTTCGATGCTGTCGCGCAGCAGAGAACGGTTGAACTTCATACGGCCAACCGCAGAAAGATCGTAGCGGTCTTCGGAGAAGAACAGGTTCTCGAACAGGCTTTCCGCAGCTTCGCGAGTCGGCGGCTCACCAGGGCGCATCATGCGGTAGATTTCTACCAGCGCGCTCAGACGATCGTTAGTCGGGTCGACACGTACAGTCTCAGAGATGTACGGACCGTGATCCAGATCGTTGGTGAACAGGGTTTCGATACGTTTGTGACCAGACTGGCTCAGCTTCGCCAGCAGATCGAGCGACAACTCCATGTTTGCCGGGCAGATCAGCTCGCCAGTGGATTCGTCAACGTAGTCTTTAGCCGCAACTTTGCCTGCGATGTACTCAACCGGTACTTCAATGTGTTGAATTTCGTCTTTTTCCAGCTGACGAATATGGCGCGCGGTAATACGGCGGCCTTTTTCAACATACATTTTGCCGTTTGCTTCGATATCGAAGGATGCAGTTTCGCCACGCAGACGTTCCGGCACCAGTTCCATCTGCAACTTGTTGTCGCGGATTTCAAAGACAACTTTTTCAAAGAACAGATCAAGAATCTGCTCAGTGGTGTAGTTCAGCGCGCGCAGAATAATGGTCGCCGGCAGTTTGCGGCGGCGGTCGATACGCACGAAGAGGTTATCTTTCGGGTCGAACTCGAAGTCCAGCCATGACCCACGGTAAGGAATAATACGTGCGTTATAAAGCACCTTACCAGATGAGTGGGTTTTACCCTTATCGCTGTCGAAGAAGACGCCAGGACTACGGTGCAGCTGAGAAACGATAACACGCTCAGTACCGTTGATAACAAAGGTACCGTTGTCAGTCATGAGCGGAATTTCGCCCATGTAGACTTCTTGTTCTTTAATGTCTTTAACGGTGCCTTCCGGCGCTTCGCGCTCGTAGATCACCAGACGCAGTTTTACGCGCAGCGGTGCGGAATACGTTACGCCACGGATCTGACATTCTTTAACATCAAAAACAGGTTCGCCAAGACGGTAGCTGACGTATTGCAGTTCCGAATTGCCGCTGTAGCTCTTAATCGGGAACACGGAGCGGAAAGCCGCTTCCAGACCGTACTGCCCTTCAGGATCTTGCTCGATAAACTTCTGGAACGAGTCAAGCTGGATAGAAAGGAGATATGGGACATCCAGTACTTGTGGACGTTTACCAAAATCCTTACGAATACGTTTTTTCTCGGTATAGGAGTAAACCATAGGGTTCCTCAGCTCGCTGACAAGTCGACCCACTCTGTCCGTCGAAAGGGACAGTTTATGCAACACTATTTTTTTAGACCGGAAAGTGGAGCACTTTCCGCAATGCTTGTTGCTATCACGCTTAAATCATTTCATTGCGATTTACACAGAAAGAATTTTCTGTCGCAGTATATTAAGTCGTCGATAGAAACAAGCATTGTAAAGGCTACTGGCAGTCAAACAGTGTGAAACGCTACCGGTACCTTCTACAGCGCAAAAAGGCTGGTGACCAAAAAGTCACCAGCCATCAGCCTAATTTCTCAGGCTGCAACCGGAAGGGTTGGCTTATTTAACTTCAACTTCAGCGCCAGCTTCTTCCAGAGATTTTTTCAGAGCTTCAGCGTCATCTTTGCTCACGCCTTCTTTCAGAGCGGCCGGAGCAGATTCTACCAGGTCTTTAGCTTCTTTCAGACCCAGGCCAGTTGCGCCACGTACTGCTTTGATAACAGCAACTTTGTTAGCGCCAGCGGCTTTCAGAATTACGTCGAACTCAGTTTTTTCTTCAGCAGCATCAGCAGCCGGGCCAGCAGCAACAGCTACAGCAGCAGCAGCAGAAACACCGAATTTTTCTTCCATTGCAGAGATCAGTTCTACAACGTCCATTACGGACATAGCGGCAACTGCTTCAATGATTTGATCTTTAGTGATAGACATTTAAATTGTTCCTGAATATCAGAATAAGTTTATACGTAAGCAAATGCTTTATAAAGAAAACTGCGATTAAGCAGCTTCTTTCGCATCGCGTACAGCAGCCAGAGTACGAACCAGTTTGCCAGCAGAGGCTTCTTTCATGGTTGCCATCAGGCGTGCAATTGCTTCTTCGTAGGTCGGCAGGGTTGCCAGGCGATCGATCTGGGACGCCGGGATCAACTCACCTTCAAAGGCAGCGGCTTTGACCTCAAATTTTGCATTCGCTTTCGCGAACTCTTTGAACAGACGAGCAGCAGCGCCCGGGTGTTCCATAGAGTATGCAATCAGGGTCGGACCAACGAACGCGTCTTTCAGGCACTCAAAAGCAGTACCTTCAACAGCACGGCGCAGCAGGGTGTTACGAACAACACGCATGTAAACGCCAGCTTCGCGACCTGCTTTACGCAGTTCGGTCATTTTATCTACGGTAACGCCACGGGAATCCGCAACAACCGCAGACAGCGCGCCTTTGGCTACTTCGCTGACTTCAGCAACAATCGCTTGTTTGTCTTGAAGATTTAAAGCCATTAGCTTTGCTCCTGGATGTTTGCCAGGGCTCATGCCCTGGAACTCACTTCACTCTTCTCAATGAAAAGAGCGTCTTAATACGGTGAGCAGAAACAAGCCAAAGAGTACTTTAAAAATAATCTTTAGGTTCTGTCACCGTCTACGCAGGGAATTAAGCTTCTTACGAAACACCTGCGGTCTTCGACGGAGGCCTGGATTAGGCCAGGCTCCAACGAACAAATCTGTTTGTTTGCTAACTTACGCTAGCAAAACGTGGGGGTAAGATTGTAGACAAATCCACCACCCACGTAAAGGCGAATATTAGTTCGCTACTGCGTTCAGACCAGCCTGGTCTACCGCAACACCCGCACCCATGGTGGTGGAGATGCTAATTTTCTTGATGTACACGCCTTTCGCCTGAGACGGTTTTGCTTTTTTCAGCGCTACCAGCAGAGATTCCAGGTTTTCTTTCAATTTGTCAGCGTCAAAATCCACTTTACCGATGGTGGTATGGATGATGCCGTTTTTGTCGTTACGGTAACGAATCTGACCCGCTTTAGCGTTTTTAACCGCTTCAGCAACGTTCGGCGTTACGGTACCAACTTTCGGGTTTGGCATCAGGCCACGCGGACCCAGAACCTGGCCCAGCTGGCCAACAACGCGCATTGCATCCGGAGAAGCAATAACTACGTCGAAGTTCATTTCGCCTTTTTTGATCTGCTCAGCCAGATCTTCCATACCTACCAGCTCAGCGCCAGCTGCTTTAGCAGCTTCAGCGTTCGGGCCCTGGGTAAATACGGCTACGCGAACAGAACGGCCAGTACCGTGCGGCAGTACAGTTGCACCACGTACGTTCTGGTCAGATTTACGTGCGTCGATACCGAGGTTAACGGCAACGTCTACGCTTTCTACGAATTTAGCAGTGGCCAGCTCTTTCAGCAGAGCAATGGCTTCGTTGATGTCGTACTGTTTGGTCGCATCAACTTTGTCACGGATCACGCGCATGCGCTTGGTCAGTTTAGCCATTTCTTAATCCTCCACTACCAGGCCCATGGAACGCGCAGTACCTTCGATTGAGCGAGTCATCGCTTCAATGTCGGCACCGGTCATGTCCGCGGCTTTAGTCTGAGCAATTTCCTGCACCTGAGCGCGGGTTACTTTGCCCACTTTGTCTTTGTTCGGCTTGCCGGAACCAGACTTGATACCAGCCGCTTTCTTCAGCAGAACTGCTGCCGGAGGCGTTTTGGTAACGAAAGTGAAGGAGCGGTCAGCGTAAACGGTAATAACAACCGGAATTGGCAGACCTTTTTCGATGGAATCAGTTTTGGCGTTAAACGCTTTGCAGAATTCCATGATGTTAACACCCTGCTGACCCAGAGCCGGACCAACCGGTGGGCTCGGGTTTGCCATGCCAGCTGCAACCTGCAGCTTGACGTAGGCCTGGACTTTCTTAGCCATTGAAATTTCCTCGTTTGGGTATAGCGCCCCGAAAGGCTCCCCGTGTTTGAATACGTTTTAAGGATTCGAGACCCATAAAAACAAAAGGCGCGAAATTGTATGTCAATTTCGCGCCCTGTGCAACGTTTGATCGCCGAATATTTAGGCTTTTTCGACCTGGCTGAAATCCAGCTCTACCGGGGTCGCACGACCAAAGATAGAAACGGACACTTTCAGGCGAGACTTCTCGTAGTCCACCTCTTCAACCACACCGTTAAAGTCGGCGAACGGGCCGTCGCTAACGCGGACCATTTCACCCGGTTCAAACAGCGTTTTCGGACGCGGCTTATCACCAACCTGTTGCAGACGGTTCATGATCGCATCCACTTCTTTATCGCTAATCGGCGCCGGACGATCGGACGTGCCGCCGATGAAGCCCATTACGCGCGGAACGCTGCGTACCAGGTGCCAGCTGGCGTCATTCATCACCATCTGGACAAGGACGTAGCCCGGGAAGAATTTGCGTTCGCTTTTGCGACGCTGACCGCCACGGATTTCGACCACTTCTTCGGTCGGCACCATGACTTCGCCAAACAACTCTTCCATATTGTGTAATTTGATATGCTCGCGCAGCGAAGTGGCTACGCGGCCTTCAAAACCGGAAAACGCCTGAACGACGTACCAGCGCTTTTTAGGAGCTTCAGACATCTCAGAACCTCAGGCCAGTGATAAAGGAAACCAGGCGGACCAGAATACCATCCAGTCCCCACAGGATCAGTGACATGACTGCAGTTACGGCAGCCACGATCAATGTGGTGTGCAATGTTTCCTGACGAGTGGGCCAAATCACTTTACGTACTTCGGTTCTCGCTTCACGGGCAAAAGCGACGGTCGCTTTACCCTTCGTCGTCAACAGCGCGACACCACCTGCTGCAGCAATCAGAATAACAACTGCCAGCGCGCGGAGCGGCAGCATCATGTCACGATAAAGATAGTTGCCAACGATAGCCACGAGCAGCAGTACTGCAACAACAACCCACTTCATCGCTTCCAGGCCGCGCCCGCTCCCTTGAGCTTCGGTATTCGCACTCATAAACCAACCTGTCACAAGAATTCAGACAAACATTTTTGCCCCGCATAAGCGAGGCAACCAAACCGAAATGCTCTGGCGAGATTCGGACTAACGCCCTCTTCAGAGCCTGTCTCAGCAATGATTATGACAAATAAAATCACTGATGAGCCAGGTTCTGGTTCGAAAGCGTACAAAAAGGGCATCAAATGATGCCCTCTTCTTGCGCATTGCGTCAAATGTTATCAGCGATTAGCTGAGAACTTTTGCTACAACGCCCGCGCCAACGGTACGGCCGCCTTCACGGATTGCGAAACGCAGACCATCGTCCATCGCAATCGGGTGAATCAGGGTAACAACCATTTTGATGTTGTCGCCCGGCATTACCATCTCTACGCCTTCCGGCAGTTCGATGGTGCCAGTCACGTCGGTTGTACGGAAGTAGAACTGCGGACGGTAGCCTTTGAAGAACGGAGTATGACGGCCGCCTTCATCTTTGGACAGAATGTACACTTCAGATTCGAATTTGGTGTGCGGCTTGATGGAACCCGGCTTAGCCAGTACCTGACCACGTTCGATTTCTTCACGTTTGATACCACGCAGCAGAACACCTACGTTCTCACCAGCACGGCCTTCGT
>NZ_FXWP01000018.1 GCF_900184035.1 Kosakonia pseudosacchari | reverse complement strand
GATGTTTCACGAAACATCTTCGGGTTGTGAGGTTAAGCGACTAAGCGTACACGGTGGATGCCCTGGCAGTCAGAGGCGATGAAGGACGTGCTAATCTGCGAAAAGCGCCGGTAAGGTGATATGAACCGTTATAACCGGCGATGTCCGAATGGGGAAACCCAGTGTGACTCGTCACACTATCATTAACTGAATCCATAGGTTAATGAGGCGAACCGGGGGAACTGAAACATCTAAGTACCCCGAGGAAAAGAAATCAACCGAGATTCCCCCAGTAGCGGCGAGCGAACGGGGAGGAGCCCAGAGCCTGAATCAGCTTGTGTGTTAGTGGAAGCGTCTGGAAAGTCGCGCGATACAGGGTGACAGCCCCGTACACAAAAATGCACAGGCTGTGAGCTCGATGAGTAGGGCGGGACACGTGGTATCCTGTCTGAATATGGGGGGACCATCCTCCAAGGCTAAATACTCCTGACTGACCGATAGTGAACCAGTACCGTGAGGGAAAGGCGAAAAGAACCCCGGCGAGGGGAGTGAAAAAGAACCTGAAACCGTGTACGTACAAGCAGTGGGAGCATCCTTCGGGGTGTGACTGCGTACCTTTTGTATAATGGGTCAGCGACTTATATTCTGTAGCAAGGTTAACCGAATAGGGGAGCCGAAGGGAAACCGAGTCTTAACTGGGCGTTAAGTTGCAGGGTATAGACCCGAAACCCGGTGATCTAGCCATGGGCAGGTTGAAGGTTGGGTAACACTAACTGGAGGACCGAACCGACTAATGTTGAAAAATTAGCGGATGACCTGTGGCTGGGGGTGAAAGGCCAATCAAACCGGGAGATAGCTGGTTCTCCCCGAAAGCTATTTAGGTAGCGCCTCGTGAATTCATCTCCGGGGGTAGAGCACTGTTTCGGCTAGGGGGCCATCCCGGCTTACCAACCCGATGCAAACTACGAATACCGGAGAATGTTATCACGGGAGACACACGGCGGGTGCTAACGTCCGTCGTGAAGAGGGAAACAACCCAGACCGCCAGCTAAGGTCCCAAAGTCATGGTTAAGTGGGAAACGATGTGGGAAGGCCCAGACAGCCAGGATGTTGGCTTAGAAGCAGCCATCATTTAAAGAAAGCGTAATAGCTCACTGGTCGAGTCGGCCTGCGCGGAAGATGTAACGGGGCTAAACCATGCACCGAAGCTGCGGCAGCGACACTTAGGTGTTGTTGGGTAGGGGAGCGTTCTGTAAGCCTGCGAAGGTGTGCTGTGAGGCATGCTGGAGGTATCAGAAGTGCGAATGCTGACATAAGTAACGATAAAGCGGGTGAAAAGCCCGCTCGCCGGAAGACCAAGGGTTCCTGTCCAACGTTAATCGGGGCAGGGTGAGTCGACCCCTAAGGCGAGGCCGAAAGGCGTAGTCGATGGGAAACAGGTTAATATTCCTGTACTTGGTGTTACTGCGAAGGGGGGACGGAGAAGGCTATGTTGGCCGGGCGACGGTTGTCCCGGTTTAAGCGTGAAGGTGTGTGCTCCAGGCAAATCCGGAGTGCTTTAACACTGAGGCGTGATGACGAGGCACTACGGTGCTGAAGTAACAAATGCCCTGCTTCCAGGAAAAGCCTCTAAGCTCCAGGTAACACGAAATCGTACCCCAAACCGACACAGGTGGTCAGGTAGAGAATACCAAGGCGCTTGAGAGAACTCGGGTGAAGGAACTAGGCAAAATGGTGCCGTAACTTCGGGAGAAGGCACGCTGGTGCGTAGGTGAAGTCCCTTGCGGATGGAGCTGAAACCAGTCGAAGATACCAGCTGGCTGCAACTGTTTATTAAAAACACAGCACTGTGCAAACACGAAAGTGGACGTATACGGTGTGACGCCTGCCCGGTGCCGGAAGGTTAATTGATGGGGTCATCCGTAAGGAGAAGCTCTTGATCGAAGCCCCGGTAAACGGCGGCCGTAACTATAACGGTCCTAAGGTAGCGAAATTCCTTGTCGGGTAAGTTCCGACCTGCACGAATGGCGTAATGATGGCCAGGCTGTCTCCACCCGAGACTCAGTGAAATTGAACTCGCTGTGAAGATGCAGTGTACCCGCGGCAAGACGGAAAGACCCCGTGAACCTTTACTATAGCTTGACACTGAACACTGGTCCTTGATGTGTAGGATAGGTGGGAGGCTTTGAAGCGTGGACGCCAGTCTGCGTGGAGCCATCCTTGAAATACCACCCTTTAATGGCTGGTGTTCTAACGTGGACCCGTAATCCGGGTTGCGGACAGTGTCTGGTGGGTAGTTTGACTGGGGCGGTCTCCTCCTAAAGCGTAACGGAGGAGCACGAAGGTCAGCTAATCCTGGTCGGACATCAGGAGGTTAGTGCAATGGCATAAGCTGGCTTGACTGCGAGCGTGACGGCGCGAGCAGGTGCGAAAGCAGGTCATAGTGATCCGGTGGTTCTGAATGGAAGGGCCATCGCTCAACGGATAAAAGGTACTCCGGGGATAACAGGCTGATACCGCCCAAGAGTTCATATCGACGGCGGTGTTTGGCACCTCGATGTCGGCTCATCACATCCTGGGGCTGAAGTAGGTCCCAAGGGTATGGCTGTTCGCCATTTAAAGTGGTACGCGAGCTGGGTTTAGAACGTCGTGAGACAGTTCGGTCCCTATCTGCCGTGGGCGCTGGAGAATTGAGGGGGGCTGCTCCTAGTACGAGAGGACCGGAGTGGACGCATCACTGGTGTTCGGGTTGTCATGCCAATGGCACTGCCCGGTAGCTAAATGCGGAAGAGATAAGTGCTGAAAGCATCTAAGCACGAAACTTGCCCCGAGATGAGTTCTCCCTGAGCCTTTAAGGCTCCTGAAGGAACGTTGAAGACGACGACGTTGATAGGCCGGGTGTGTAAGCGCAGCGATGCGTTGAGCTAACCGGTACTAATGAACCGTGAGGCTTAACCTTACAACGCCGAAGGTGTTTTGGCGTGAGAGACAGAAAAGATTTTCAGC
>NZ_FXWP01000007.1 GCF_900184035.1 Kosakonia pseudosacchari | reverse complement strand
CATGATCAAACTCTTCAATTTAAAAGTTTGATGCTCGATGTTTCTTTATTTCTAAAGAAAAGAACTTCGTAATGAATTACGTGTTCACTCACTGAGACTTGGTATTCATTTTTCGTCTTGCGACGTTCAAGAATCCAGTCACCCTGAGTGCCCACACAGATTGTCTGATAAATTGTTAAAGAGCAGGTGCGACGCGCTTCAGCGCTCTGTCGCGAGGTGGCGTATATTACGCTTTCCTCTTTCAGAGTCAACCCTGATTTTCAGGATTTTTTCTCTTTCGTTTCCCCGACTATCTCGTGAAGTGATTCACGTTGTCGGGTCAACGGAGGCGCATTATAGGGATCCCAATTTTTTGCACAAGTCTTTTTGCGATCTTTTTTTCTGACTGCTGTTTTTTCATTCTTTTCGCTGTGATCCCGTACGATCTGCTCAAATAATGGTGCGTAAAAGGGTTGCAGAAGGCCTTTCTTGCGATCAAAGTCATTATCCCGGTCTGTTTTTGAAGAGGTCATTATGTCTACCGTTTTACGTCCTTATAAGGATCTGCGGCCCCAAATAGGTCAGCGGGTAATGATTGACGCCACCAGCGTGGTGATTGGTGACGTCAGAATTGCTGACGATGTGGGTATCTGGCCATTAGTCGTGATTCGCGGTGATGTGAATTACGTTGAGATTGGCGCACGTAGCAACATTCAAGATGGCAGCGTTCTCCATGTCACGCACAAATCATCTTATAACCCTGAAGGCGATCCGCTGCTCATTGGCGAAGATGTTACTGTTGGGCATAAAGTGATGTTGCATGGCTGCGTTATTGGTAACCGTGTACTTGTCGGCATGGGATCGATCTTACTCGACGGGGCTATTGTTGAAGATGATGTGATGATCGGCGCAGGAAGCCTGGTTCCCCAAAATAAACGTCTGGAAAGTGGCTACCTTTATCTGGGCAGCCCGATAAAACAGCTCCGCCCCCTGACGGAAGCGGAGCTTGAAGGGTTGAAATACTCAGCCCAAAATTACGTGCAATGGAAAGATGAATATCTGGATCAAGATAACCAGACTATTCCCTGATCATCCTCTTCTTGCTGGCGGATCAACTGTTCCGCCTCCTCTTCCAGATCCCAACGATGTTCACGAAATACCGCCAGGTAGTGTTCCGATGTTTCACCACCAAAGCGCTTTGCCAGTATCTCTCCTTTAATGGCACACGTAATTTGCATACCATTAACCAACGCAGGAAAACAGACCGCACCAGCCGCGTCATCCCACTCTTCGCGATCCGGAAACTGAATGGCCTGATTCATTTTGCCAGTTCCTGTTTCAGCAGGTTGATGACTGGTTCAACATCTGGCAATACACCATGCCATAGCAAAACCGCGTGCGCTGCCTGCCCGACCAGCATGCCTAAACCATCCGCACATTTTTTCGCACCTGAATTTTCACACCAACTCAGAAATGGCGTCGTTCCTTTCTGATAGAACATGTCATAGCAATAAAGCTCGGGATGGATAAGCGCATTCGGTAACGCGGGGATCTCCCCGCCTATACCACTGGACGTCGCGTTAATAATCAAATCGAACTCATGGCTCGCTAAATTATCCATAGCGACAGCATCAATGCTACCGGTGTGAGCAAAGAGCTTAGCCAGCGTTTGCGCCTTAGAAAAAGTGCGGTTGGTGACCGTCACGGCGCAATCCAGCGACAGTAAAGGAAGAATAACGCCGCGCGCCGCCCCACCCGCCCCGATAAGCAGAATGCGAAACCCCGGGCGAATAAAAGAGAGGCGTTCGAGATCGCTCAACAAGCCAATCCCATCCGTGTTATCGCCCAGCAGACGGCCATCTTCAAGGCGTTTAAGCGTGTTTACCGCCCCAGCCATCGCGGCACGTTCTGTGAGTTCGTTCGCACGAGCAAATGCTTCCTCTTTAAAAGGCACGGTAACATTCGCGCCTTTTCCACCAGCGGTAAAAAAAGCATCCAGAGTCTGCACAAAACCATCCACCGGAGCCAGAACTCGGCCATAAGAATGTTCAATACCCAGTTGCTGAGCAAATTGCTGATGGATAAACGGAGACTTGCTGTGAGCAATAGGGTTGCCAAAGACCGCGTAGGATTCCATACCGTTACCCCTGGCGAAAAAGCTCGCCGGTAAGAGCGTCACGAATTTCAGAAGGATTTTGCCGGCCTCCGGTCGGGGCATCAACGACCGGGAAGTCTGGACCAAATTGGTCAATAACTTCCTGCGCTGTTCTGCAAGGCGGCAAGCCCGATAAATTAGCGCTCGTTGATACCAGCGGTTTTCCGTAAGCCTCACACAGCGCAATCACCGTTTGATGGTCGGTCACGCGCACGGCCAGCGAGTCAAAGCGCCCAGTTAGCCAGCGCGGCGTGTTCGGTTTTGCCGGGAAGACAAACGTTACCGGTCCGGGCCAGCAGTCAAAAATCGTCTGGCGCTGCTCGTCGGTCAGCATGCTGTCATCAATATAAGGTTTTAGTTGTTCAAAACTGGCAGCAATAAGGATAAGGCCTTTATCAACCGGGCGTTGTTTTAGTTCAAGCAAGCGATGAACAGCAATCTCGCTGTCCGGGTCGCAGCCGACACCGAAAACAGCTTCTGTTGGATAAGCGATGACGTGTTCTTTATTCAGGATCTCTACCGCCGCAGCGATAGGATCTGTTGGCAGGTTATTCTTCACGAGTTTGTTCCGCCGTTACCGGCTGTCCACATTGTTTACTTGCGCAGAAGCGTTTCATGCCTTGCGCGGTTTTTTTCTCGATAAGTAGCGGGTAGTGGCATATAAGACATTCACCCGCTACCGGTTTGAAATTAATAACGAATTGGCAATCAGGGTAACGATCGCAGGAATAAAAGGTTTTGCCATATCGGGAGCGGCGTTGAACAAGGTGTCCGCTTCGACACTGTGGGCAAGTGATTGCGGTATCGTCGGGCTTATCAATCAGCTCGGTATGTTCGCATTCAGGATACTGGCTGCACCCAATGAACATCCCGAAGCGTCCCTGACGCAGCACTAGCGCGGCTCCGCACACAGGGCACTGTTGCCCGTCCAGAACTTTAACAATATGTCCATCCGCCTGGCTTTTCAGCGGGCGAACATAATCGCATTCCGGATAGTGAGAACATCCGAGAAACGGACCGTGTTTCCCGGAACGAATAACAAGTTCAGCCCCGCATTGTGGGCAGGGCTCGTTGTTACGCACCGAAAAGAGTGCTGATTTGGCCATAACGACTCTTGAAGCTGCAAAAATGATTAGTGCAGCATACCTTCATTCGCTTCAAAGAGTAATTCTTCCATTTGCTGGTAGGCGTTTTCACACCCAGGGATATTGAAGAGAACCATCAGAATGACCCATTTCAGATCTTCTAACTCGAACTCTGCCGTATCCAGCGCCAGCACCCGTTCAATCACCATTTCTCGCGTTTCGAGGTTTAGCACCTGAATCTGCTCCAGGAATAACAAGAATCCCCGGCAACTGGCATCCAGCCTTTCACACTCTTCAGCCGTATAAATACGAACAGAAAGCGGAT
Organism: Kosakonia pseudosacchari; assembly: GCF_900184035.1. Taxonomy (GTDB): domain Bacteria; phylum Pseudomonadota; class Gammaproteobacteria; order Enterobacterales; family Enterobacteriaceae; genus Kosakonia; species Kosakonia pseudosacchari. The sequence continues at coordinate 23,163 of NZ_FXWP01000007.1, read as the reverse complement.
CAGAAGCAAGCTGCATCGGTTCGGCGAGGCCTTCCTGATAATCAGCCAGCTTTTCCAGCCACAAAAGTGCATTGTAGATGTCTTCACGATCAAATCCGGCGTCGGTAAGATCCCGTTCCAGTTTGTCCTGATCCACACGCAATTCCGCTTCGTTATGGATGTAAGTCTCAAACAAGTACATTAGTACGTCGAACATGGCTTGCCCTCCTCAATCGGACATAGCCGCCGGGTACAGCTGCGATCCATCCTGCTAACTCCAGTTCAAGCAATTGAGCGGCGATGACTGGCACAGGTTGGCCGGCACGTTCAGCGACGACGTCAACAGGTGTTACCTCATCTCCTACGTTAGCCAGGAGCTCAGGAAATGGCAATGCCACCTCTTCTTGATCTGGAGAATAAATTGCATTTTCGCGTATGTCAGACAACCAATTCAGCCCATATTGCAAATTTTCGAGGATCTCATCAGCCGATGTTACCGGTATTGCCCCTTGCTTGATTAACCAATGCGGTCCTTCACTGCCGGGGCTACCAATAGGACCGGGTAATGCAAAAACATCCCGGCCTTGTTCTAGCGCAATCCGCGCGGTCACCAGCGAACCACTACGCAAGGCAGCTTCTACAACCAGTGCTCCACGGCTGAGCCCACTGATGATGCGGTTGCGGCGCGGAAAATTACCCGGTTTCGGCGTTGCGGCGAGGGGAAATTCGGATACCAATGCACCACCGCTTTCAATTAATTCCGCAGCAAGCGAAGCATGCTTACGCGGATAGAGGCTGTAGAGACCATTCCCCAGTACACCAATGGTTTTTCCATTAACCTGTAAAGCAGCCCGGTGGGCCACGCTATCGATCCCCAACGCCATACCACTGGTAATCGTTAACCCCGCACGGGCAAGCGCTTCACAAAAAATCCGCCCCCACCGCTCGCCATACCATGAATGTGCGCGGCTCCCGACAACGGCCAGTTGTTGTGTTGCCAGTACCGCTGGATTGCCTTTGACAAAAATGGCGCCGGGGTAATCCGTAATAGCGCGTAAAGGAGCAGGATACGCCGGATCGCTGGCAACAATTAAATGATTACCGGGTTGTGCGAGCCAGTTAAGGCTCTTTTCAAGCTCACATGCAGAAAGAGAGAAAAAGCGCTGCGTCTGCGCTTCTGTAAATCCGATGAGTCGAAGTTCAGCAACGGATGCGTTTTGGTTTTGTTCCAGCCACCGCGCTGCATTCAGCCATTGATCGCCACACAGTGTGGTCACCTGTAACAACCGCAGCCAAATCTCCGTGCTCGTCATCCTTTATCCCCTGCCATAAGCCGCTGTAGCAATCCTTGCGATTGGTCACTGATGCTGTCAATCGCGGGGGGATTTGTCTAGAATAGAGGTAATATTCTCATCAACTCCTGAACACGACTCTGGATATTTATGGCAGTTTTGCATGTGTTACATATTCCGGACGAGCGCCTTCGCAAAGTCGCCGAGCCGGTAAAAGAAGTGAATGCGGACATTCAACGTATCGTTGATGATATGTTTGAAACGATGTACGCAGAAGAAGGTATTGGCCTGGCAGCAACGCAGGTTGATATTCACCAGCGCATCATCGTGATTGACGTTTCCGAAAATCGCGATGAGCAACTCGTGTTGATTAACCCTGAGCTGCTGGAAAAAAGCGGGGAAACCGGTATTGAAGAAGGTTGCCTGTCTATTCCGGAACAACGTGCGCTGGTGCCTCGTGCAGAGAAAGTAAAAATCCGCGCACTGGATCGTGACGGAAAAATGTTCGAACTGGAAGCCGACGGTCTTCTGGCAATCTGCATTCAGCATGAGATGGATCATCTGGTCGGCAAGCTGTTTATTGATTACCTGTCGCCGATGAAACGTCAGCGCATTCGCCAGAAAGTTGAAAAACTGGATCGCATGAACGCCCGCGCATAAAACGGGCTGAAAAGGATAAACGTGTCAGATTCTCTACGTATTATTTTCGCCGGCACTCCGGATTTTGCAGCGCGTCATCTTGACGCGCTGTTGTCTTCTGAGCATCAAGTTGTAGGGGTTTTTACCCAGCCCGACCGCCCTGCTGGTCGCGGTAAAAAACTGATGCCAAGCCCAGTAAAAGTGCTGGCGGAAGAAAAAGGCCTGCCAGTGTTTCAACCCGCATCGTTACGTGCAGAGGAAAACCAGCAATTGGTTGCCAATCTTAACGCCGATGTGATGGTGGTGGTGGCATACGGTCTGATCCTGCCAAAAGCAGTGCTGGCCATGCCGCGCCTGGGTTGCATTAATGTTCACGGTTCACTGCTACCACGCTGGCGCGGCGCGGCACCTATTCAGCGCTCGCTATGGGCAGGTGATGCGGAAACGGGCGTCACTATCATGCAAATGGATGTGGGTCTGGATACTGGCGACATGCTGTTTAAACTCGCCTGCCCGATCACCGATGAAGATACCAGCGCCACGCTGTATGACAAACTGGCAGAACTCGGTCCGCAGGGGTTAATTGCGACGTTGCAACAGCTTGCTCAGGGCACAGCACAACCGCAGGTGCAAGACGAAACGCAGGTCACTTACGCAGAGAAGCTCAGCAAAGAAGAAGCACGCCTGGACTGGTCGCTCAGCGCCGCTCAGCTTGAACGATGCATTCGTGCTTTCAATCCCTGGCCAATGAGCTGGTTTGCGGTTGATGAGCAACCGGTGAAAGTCTGGAAAGCGTCGGTTATTCCATCTAAGCCAACAGAGAAACCCGGCACGATCGTAGAAGTATCGAAAGCGGGTATTCAGGTTGCAACTGCTGACGGAATCTTGAATCTTGAATCGCTGCAGCCTGCCGGTAAGAAAGCCATGAGCGCGCAGGATCTGCTGAATTCGCGGCGGGAATGGTTTGTCCCTGGCAACCATCTGGCCTGAGAGTATTTTTAGCCCGGCTTGCCGGGCATTTTTATTTTTATCACAATGAAAAAACAAATAAATTTACGCAGCATGGCTGCGCAGGCAGTTGAGCAGGTCATAGAACAAGGGCAATCGCTCAGCAATATCCTGCCGCCGTTGCAACAAAAAGTTTCCGACAAAGATAAAGCGCTGCTGCAAGAGCTGTGCTTTGGTGTTTTGCGCGTATTGCCACAGCTCGATTGGCTCATCAATAAATTGATGTCACGCCCGATGACGGGCAAACAGCGCACGGTGCACTATCTGATCATGGTTGGTTTTTATCAGCTTTTGCATACGCGCATCCCTGCGCATGCTGCGCTGGCAGAAACCGTGGAAGGCGCGGTGGTCATTAAGCGCCCGCAGCTTAAGGGCTTGATTAACGGCGTATTGCGTCAGTTCCAGCGCCAACAGGAAGAATTACTGGCAGAGTTCGCCCAAAGCGAAAATCATTTTCTGTTCCCAAAATGGCTGTTAAACCGTGTGCAAAAAGCCTATCCACTCCAATGGCAACATATTGTCGAAGCCAGCAATCAGCGACCGCCGATGTGGCTGCGTGTGAATCGTCAGCATAACTCACGCGATAGCTGGTTAACATTGCTGGAAGAGACCGGGTTGCAAGGATTCCCGCATCCGGATTATCCCGATGCGGTGCGCCTGGCGAGCCCGGCACCCGTCACTGCTCTGCCGGGTTTTGCCGAGGGTTGGGTTACCGTACAGGATGCTTCTGCTCAGGGTTGCATTGCTTTTCTTACGCCGAAAAACGGTGAATACATTCTCGATCTGTGTGCAGCCCCCGGTGGCAAAACCACTCATATTCTCGAGGCCGCTCCAGAGGCCAGCGTGTTGGCGGTAGATATCGACGACCAGCGCTTGTCGCGTGTTTACGACAACCTGAAACGGCTGGGCATGAAAGCGCAGGTAAAACAGGGTGATGGGCGTTTCCCGGAGCAGTGGTGTGGTGATGAACAGTTCGATCGTATCCTGCTGGATGCGCCTTGCTCAGCGACGGGTGTTATTCGACGCCATCCAGATATCAAATGGCTGCGTCGCGATCGCGATATTCCAGAGTTAGCGCAGTTACAGTCTGAAATTCTGGACGCTATCTGGCCGCATTTGAAACCAGGCGGTACGCTGGTGTATGCAACATGCTCTATCTTGCCAGAAGAGAACAGTCAGCAGGTCGCCGCCTTTCTCAAACGCACAACTGATGCGCAGTTGAGCGAAACAGGGACGCCGGAAAACCCTGGGTTGCAGAAGCAGCCTGGTGCGGAAGAAGGCGATGGTTTCTTTTACGCTAAGATAATCAAACAGTGATGAGAACAACGGGTCACAACAGATGAAAATAATTATTCTGGGTGCAGGGCAGGTTGGTGGAACGCTGGCAGAGAACCTGGTCGGAGAGAATAACGATATTACCGTTGTTGATACCAATGGCGACCGTCTGCGTAGTTTGCAGGACAAATTTGATCTCCGCGTCGTACAAGGCCACGGTTCTCATCCCCGCGTGCTACGCGAAGCCGGCGCTGACGATGCCGATATGCTGGTTGCGGTGACCAGCTCAGATGAAACCAATATGGTTGCCTGCCAGGTCGCTTATTCGCTGTTTAACACCCCGAACCGTATCGCCCGCATCCGCTCGCCCGATTACGTTCGCGACGCGGATAAGCTTTTTCACTCAGAAGCCGTTCCCATCGATCATCTGATCGCGCCAGAGCAATTGGTTATCGACAGTATCTACCGCCTCATTGAATATCCCGGCGCATTGCAGGTCGTGAATTTCGCTGAAGGTAAAGTCAGTCTGGCAGTGGTGAAAGCGTATTATGGTGGCCCGTTGGTTGGAAATGCGTTATCAACCATGCGTGAGCATATGCCGCATATCGATACGCGCGTTGCGGCTATTTTCCGCCACGACAGACCTATTCGCCCGCAAGGATCAACGATTGTTGAAGCAGGCGATGAGGTATTTTTTATTGCCGCATCGCAGCATATCCGTGCCGTTATGAGTGAACTTCAGCGGCTGGAAAAACCGTATAAACGCATTATGTTGGTTGGCGGGGGTAATATCGGCGCCGGTCTGGCTCGTCAGTTGGAAAAAGACTACAGCGTGAAGTTGATCGAGCGCGATCAACAACGGGCTGCGGAGTTGGCCGAGAAGCTGCAAAATACGATCGTTTTTTATGGCGACGCCTCAGATCAAGAATTACTTGCCGAAGAGCACATCGATCAGGTGGATCTCTTTATCGCTGTTACCAATGACGACGAAGCCAACATTATGTCTGCAATGCTGGCCAAACGGATGGGCGCCAAGAAAGTGATGGTGCTCATTCAGCGTCGCGCTTATGTCGATTTGGTTCAGGGCAGTGTGATCGATATTGCCATATCGCCGCAACAGGCAACTATTTCAGCTCTGCTTAGCCATGTGCGTAAAGCGGACATCGTTGGCGTTTCATCGTTACGTCGCGGTGTCGCAGAGGCAATTGAAGCGGTTGCGCACGGAGACGAAACGACATCCCGCGTTGTCGGCCGCGTTATTGATGAAATTAAATTGCCGCCCGGCACAATCATCGGGGCTGTAGTACGTGGGAATGATGTCATGATTGCCAATGATAATTTACGTATCGAGCAAGGCGATCATGTGATTATGTTTTTAACGGACAAAAAATATATTACCGACGTCGAGCGTTTATTCCAGCCAAGTCCATTCTTCCTGTAATAACCCGGGCGCAATGATATGCGCCCGCATATTATTCCCCGCTTTTATCAGGGTTTAAGAAATCATTACAATCGCCCTGCCCAAATGGAAATTGATCGGTAATTTGTTAGACTTAATCCGACAGTCTGCACATGGAGAAGGGATATGAGTATTTTGAAAGAGTTCCGTGAATTTGCGATGCGCGGAAATGTAGTGGATTTGGCAGTTGGTGTCATCATCGGTGCAGCTTTCGGCAAAATTGTGTCGTCATTGGTTGCCGATATCATTATGCCGCCGCTGGGGCTATTAATTGGCGGTATAGATTTTAAATCGTTTGCATGGACGCTACGCGGTGCGCAAGGCGACGTTCCCGCTGTTGTCATGCACTATGGCGTGTTTATTCAGAACGTCTTTGACTTCATCATCGTCGCTTTTGCGATCTTCATCGCGATTAAGCTGATCAATAAGCTGAAGCGTAAGCAAGAAGAAGAACCGAAAGCGCCACCGGCACCGAGTAAAGAGGAAGTGCTGCTGAGTGAAATTCGCGACTTGCTGAAAGAGCAAAATAATCGCAGTTAAGCAAATGCAAGAAGGCCAGTGGTAAATAAGCGATTCGCTTGCTTGCCACTGGCCTCCTGAAAGCCCTTTTTCGCGTGTTTGTTTTTGCGTAGATAACTTCCTTTCCCTTTCTTATTCTTCTCAATACGTTGACGAAATAACGGATCATGTAACAAAGCTTCAATCGCGTTATCGTTGATCTGCCCTTTCTTATGCTGATAGCGGCTCATAATGTCTCCAGATTGTGTATTAAAACGGCAGGAGTGTAGATCTCTCGACGCAGAAGATCAACAGACCGTTGCATTTGGATTACCACTCGCGCCTTGTTCAAGCGCCTCAAGAATAGAACAATAAACGCTGCTATGCGCTGTACCACAACATGCATCGTTCAGTTTTTGCAACGAGCGACGCATGGACTGTAACTCTTCGATGCGAGCTTCAACCTCGTTCAGGCGAGCCTGTACAATACTTTTCGACTCCTGGCAGGTATGGTGTTCCGGATCAATACGGATCGACAATAGTTCGCGGATGGAATCGAGGGTAAATCCTAATTGCCGGGCATGGCGAATGAATTTGAGCCGTTGCAGATCCTTATCCGTATAAAGACGAAATCCGCCTTCCGTTCTGACCTCATGATCCATCATTTGCTGTTTTTCGTAATAACGGATCGTATCTGGCGTGACTTGTGCAAGTTTCGCTATTTCACCAATGCGGTACATGACTACTCCTCATTCATTTTTTGCTGCAGTTTGCCAGCATAATCGCCTCGCAGGAAATCGGTGCTTAATCCAGCCTGCCGCAACTTCATTTCCAGTAATGACAGACGGCGATGCAATAGCTGGAAATCTGGATGATCACGCTGCACGCTATTGAGCAGATCAACAAGCATCACGGCTTCTTTACGGTATTCCAGTTCTGGCGGCAGGCAGCCCGCATTTTTCAGCAAGCGATACCCAGCGCGGAGCTCCTCGGGGACATGAGAATCATCATCCAACAACAACGGCTCACCGCTACCGGGTAGATTATCAAATTCGCCTTTTTGCTGAGCATCAAGGATATGGCGTTCTGCCCACTGATCTAGTAACCACATAACGGCTCACGAGGGAATGAACAAAAAAGATACATATATTGTAGGGAAGAGGTAACACGACTGGTATAAAAAAACCCGCCGAAGCGGGTTTCTTTACGTTACTACAGATTACTCTGCAGTAGCTTCTGCTTTCGATTCAGAGCGATCAACCAGCTCGATGTATGCCATCGGCGCGTTGTCACCAGCACGGAAGCCACACTTCAGAATACGAGTGTAACCACCGGCACGGCTCGCGAAACGCGGGCCCAGTTCGTTAAACAGTTTTGCCACGATCTCGTTATCACGAGTGCGGGCGAATGCCAGACGACGATTAGCAACGCTATCCGTCTTGGCAAGAGTAATCAGCGGCTCAACTACGCGACGCAGCTCTTTCGCTTTCGGCAGGGTCGTCTTGATGATCTCATGACGAACCAGAGAGCCTGCCATGTTACGGAACATGGCCTGGCGATGGCTGCTGTTGCGGTTCAGTTGACGACCACTCTTACGATGGCGCATGACCTTATCCTTCTCAGTAAAACCTTAACCTGTGATCCGGTTACTCGTCAGCAATGCTTGCCGGCGGCCAGTTTTCCAGGCGCATGCCCAGAGACAGACCGCGGGAGGCCAGCACGTCTTTAATCTCAGTAAGAGATTTTTTACCCAGGTTCGGCGTTTTCAGCAACTCAACCTCGGTACGCTGTACCAGATCACCGATATAGTGGATAGCTTCTGCCTTGAGGCAGTTAGCAGAGCGGACAGTCAATTCCAGATCGTCAACAGGGCGCAGCAGAATCGGATCGAATTCTGGTTTCTCTTCTTTAACTTCCGGCTGACGTACATCACGCAAATCAACGAAAGCTTCAAGTTGTTCAGCCAGAATGGTTGCCGCACGACGAATCGCCTCTTCAGGATCGATTGTGCCGTTGGTTTCCATTTCGATGACCAGCTTGTCCAGGTCGGTACGCTGTTCAACACGTGCTGCTTCAACATTGTAGGCAATACGCTCTACAGGGCTGTAGCAGGCGTCAACGAGCAGACGGCCGATTGGGCGCTCATCTTCTTCCGAATGAATTCGGGCAGACGCCGGAACATAACCACGACCGCGCTGAACTTTGATACGCATATTGATAGATGCGTTCTCATCGGTCAGGTGGCAGATCACATGCTGCGGCTTGACGATTTCGACATCACCGTCGTGGGTAATGTCGGCTGCGGTCACAGGGCCAATGCCAGATTTATTCAGAGTAAGAATAACATCATCTTTACCCTGAACTCTCACCGCCAGCCCTTTCAGGTTGAGCAGGATTTCAAGGATATCTTCCTGAACGCCTTCTTTGGTGCTGTACTCATGAAGTACACCATCAATCTCAACCTCAGTCACCGCGCAACCCGGCATCGATGAGAGCAGAATACGGCGCAGTGCGTTACCCAGAGTATGGCCAAAGCCACGCTCTAAAGGCTCAAGGGTCACCTTGGCGTGCGTCGAACTCACTTGCTCGATATCTACCAGGCGCGGTTTTAGAAACTCTGTCACAGAACCCTGCATTGTGTCCTCTCTTTGGTACTAAGCTTTACTTGGAGTAAAGCTCGACGATCAGGTGTTCGTTAATGTCCGCAGACAGATCAGAACGCTCCGGCTTACGCTTGAACGTGCCTTCCATCTTGCCAGCATCAACTTCCAGCCAGGTTGGCTTTTCACGCTGCTCAGCCAGCTCCAGAGCGGCTTTCACGCGAGACTGCTTTTTCGCTTTCTCACGAATGCTAACAACGTCATTCGGACTAACCTGATAAGAAGCGATGTTAACAACACGACCGTTTACCATGATTGCTTTGTGGCTAACCAGCTGGCGTGCTTCAGCACGAGTGGCGCCAAAGCCCATACGGTATACAACGTTGTCCAGACGACCTTCCAGCAGACCCAACAGGTTTTCACCGGTGTTGCCTTTCAGACGTGCTGCTTCTTTGTAGTAGTTACGGAACTGACGCTCCAGCACACCGTAAATACGGCGAACTTTTTGCTTTTCACGCAACTGCACACCATAGTCAGACAGACGCGGTTTACGCGCACCGTGCTGGCCAGGAGCTTGTTCAATTTTACACTTGGTATCGATCGCGCGAACGCCAGACTTAAGGAACAGGTCTGTGCCCTCACGACGGCTCAGCTTGAGCTTAGGACCCAAATATCTTGCCATTTTCTTTCTCCAACAATCCTAGAAAACGACCGCGTTATACGCGACGTTTTTTCGGCGGACGACAACCGTTGTGAGGGATCGGAGTCACATCAGTAATATTAGTGATGCGGAAACCAGCGGCGTTCAGAGCACGAATAGTAGATTCGCGGCCCGGACCCGGTCCCTTAACCATAACTTCCAGATTCTTGATACCGTATTCTTTTACGGCTTCAGCGCAACGCTCTGCTGCAACCTGAGCTGCAAACGGAGTGGATTTGCGAGAACCACGGAAACCGGAACCACCGGCTGTTGCCCAACCCAGCGCGTTACCCTGACGATCAGTAATAGTAACGATGGTGTTGTTGAAAGAAGCATGGATATGAGCCACGCCGTCAGAGACTTGTTTTCTTACACGTTTACGTGCACGAATTGGTGCCTTTGCCATTATTCAATCACCCCGATTATTTCTTGATCGGTTTGCGCGGACCCTTACGGGTACGTGCGTTGGTCTTGGTACGCTGACCGCGAACCGGGAGACCACGACGATGACGCAAACCGCGATAGCAACCAAGATCCATCAGGCGCTTGATGCTCATGCTAATTTCACGGCGCAGATCACCTTCAACGACAAATTTGGCAACTTCGTCACGCAGCGTGTCGATTTGTTCTTCAGACAGCTCACTGATCTTAACATTTTCAGCGATGCCCGCAGCAGCCAGAATGGCTTGAGAGCGGGTTTTACCGACGCCATAGATCGAAGTTAATGCGATCACAGCATGTTTCTGATCAGGAATGTTAATGCCTGCTATACGGGCCACTATGCACTCCTATAATTTTACTTGCACGCACCATGCTGAAAAGCCCGTTTTCAGGATACTCAAATGGAAACGTACAGACATACAAAAGATTGGCTGGCTAATCTAGCCAGCTCAACCCAACTTTGCAAGAAAAATATGCGAAATAATCAGCCTTGGCGCTGTTTATGCTTCGGCTCGGCACTGCAAATCACGCGGATGACACCATCACGCTTAACGATTTTGCAGTTACGGCATAATTTCTTGACGGAAGCACGAACTTTCATTTTTACTCTCCGTAACTTCTCGGGCGACCATTAACGGCCATAGCCTTTCAGGTTCGCCTTCTTCAATGCAGACTCATACTGACTGGACATCATCAGAGTTTGCACTTGAGCCATAAAGTCCATAATCACGACAACAACGATAAGCAGTGACGTACCACCGAAGTAGAACGGTACTTTCATCGCATCACGCATGAACTCCGGGATCAGGCAGATAAAAGTAATATAAAGCGCACCGACTAAAGTCAGGCGGGTCATTACTTTATCGATATACTTCGCCGTTTGCTCTCCCGGACGAATTCCTGGTACAAATGCACCGGACTTCTTCAGGTTATCTGCTGTTTCTCGCGGGTTGAAAACCAACGCCGTATAGAAGAAACAGAAGAAGATGATTGCAGACGCATAGAGTAACACATAAAGCGGTTGCCCAGGCTGCAAATACAGCGAAATTGTTGTCAGCCAGTTCCAACCAGTACCGCCCCCGAACCATGACGCGATGGTTGCAGGGAACAGAATAATACTGGAAGCGAAGATTGCCGGGATTACCCCCGCCATATTCACTTTCAGCGGTAAATGTGTGCTCTGAGCAGCATAGACACGACGACCTTGCTGGCGTTTTGCGTAGTTCACCACGATGCGGCGTTGACCACGTTCAACGAAAACAACAAAGAACGTCACTGCGAATACTAATACTGCAACCAACAGCAACAGGAGGAAGTGCAGGTCGCCTTGACGCGCTTGCTCGATAGTATGGGCAATGGCTGGCGGAAGACCCGCCACAATGCCGGCAAAGATAATGATTGAGATACCGTTGCCGATACCACGTTCAGTAATCTGTTCACCGAGCCACATCAGGAACATCGTTCCTGTAACCAGACTCACAACAGCGGTGAAGTAGAATGCAAAGCCTGGGTTCATAACCAGACCTTGCATACCAGGCATATTCGGTAAACCGGTAGCAATACCGATCGACTGAAATATCGCCAACACCAGAGTGCCGTAACGGGTGTACTGACTGATCTTACGACGGCCAGACTCCCCTTCTTTCTTCAACTCTGCCAGGGCCGGATGAACGACCGTTAACAGCTGGATGATTATTGATGCCGAAATATACGGCATGATACCCAATGCAAAGATAGAAGCACGACTAAGAGCACCACCAGAGAACATGTTAAACATCTCAATGATGGTGCCACGCTGTTGCTCAAGCAGTTTGGCAAGTACAGCGGCATCAATACCAGGGATCGGAATAAAAGAGCCAATACGGAAAACAATCAACGCACCGATAACAAACAGCAGTCTGCGTTTCAGTTCGCCAATTCCACCCTTGGCACTTTGAAAATCTAATCCCGGTTGTTTAGCCATCTGCTACTTATTCCTCAATTTTACCGCCAGCAGCTTCGATAGCAGCACGAGCGCCTTTCGTCACACGCAGGCCACGAACAGTTACCGGACGAGCTACTTCACCAGCCAGGATCACTTTCGCGAACTCGATCTGGATGCCGATAATGTTAGCCGCTTTAAGCGTGTTCAGGTCAACTACGTCGCCTTCTACTTTAGCCAGATCGGACAGACGAATCTCTGCCGTGATCATTGCTTTGCGAGAAGTGAAACCGAATTTCGGCAGACGACGATACAGTGGCATCTGACCACCCTCGAAACCGCGACGTACGCCACCGCCAGAACGAGATTTCTGACCTTTGTGACCACGACCACCGGTTTTACCGAGGCCAGAACCGATACCACGACCCAGGCGTTTACCCGCCTTTTTGGAGCCTTCGGCCGGAGACAGAGTATTTAAACGCATCTCTTACTCCTCAACTTTAACCATGAAGGAAACCGCGTTGACCATACCGCGAACCGCAGGAGTATCCTCACGTTCAACAGTATGACCAATACGACGCAGACCCAGGCCAAGCAGCGTTGCCTTGTGTTTCGGCAGACGACCGATTGCACTGCGGGTTTGAGTGATTTTAATAGTCTTTGCCATGGTCAATTACCCCAGAATTTCTTCAACGGATTTACCACGCTTGGCAGCGACCATTTCCGGGGATTTCATATTTTCCAGGCCATCAATCGTTGCACGAACCACGTTAATCGGGTTGGTGGAACCATATGCTTTAGCCAGAACGTTATGAACCCCAGCGACTTCCAGAACGGCGCGCATTGCACCACCGGCAATAATACCGGTACCTTCGGAAGCCGGCTGCATGAATACACGAGAACCCGTGTGAGTACCCTTAACCGGGTGCTGCAGGGTGCCGTGGTTCAGCGCGACGTTAATCATATTGCGACGGGCTTTTTCCATCGCTTTCTGGATCGCTGCCGGAACTTCGCGGGCTTTACCGTAACCAAAACCAACGCGACCGTTACCATCGCCAACAACAGTCAGAGCTGTGAAGGAGAAAATACGACCACCTTTAACGGTTTTAGATACGCGGTTTACCGCGATCAGCTTTTCCTGCAGTTCGCCAGCTTGTTTTTCGATGTGAGCCATCTTACACCTCTACCTTAGAACTGAAGGCCAGCTTCACGGGCAGCATCTGCCAGTGCCTGGACGCGACCATGATATTGGAACCCGGAACGGTCAAAGGAAACATCTTTGATGCCTTTTTCCAGAGCGCGTTCAGCTACAGCTTTACCCACAGCTGCAGCCGCGTCTTTGTTACCGGTGTACTTCAGTTGTTCAGAGATAGCTTTTTCTACAGTAGAAGCAGCTACCAGAACTTCAGAACCATTCGATGCGATTACCTGGGCGTAGATATGACGCGGGGTACGATGTACCACCAGGCGAGTCGCACCAAGCTCTTTGAGCTTGCGGCGTGCGCGGGTCGCACGACGGATACGAGCAGATTTCTTATCCATAGTGTTACCTTACTTCTTCTTAGCCTCTTTGGTACGCACGACTTCGTCGGCGTAACGAACACCCTTGCCTTTATAAGGCTCAGGACGACGGTAGGCGCGCAGATCTGCTGCAACCTGGCCAATCACCTGCTTATCCGCGCCTTTCAGCACGATTTCAGTCTGTGACGGACATTCTGCAGTGATACCGGCCGGCAGTTGATGATCAACAGGATGAGAGAAACCCAGAGCCAGGTTTACTACATTCCCTTTGACCGCTGCGCGGTAACCTACACCAACCAGCTGCAGCTTCTTAGTGAAGCCTTCGGTAACACCGATAACCATTGAGTTCAGCAGAGCACGCGCGGTACCAGCCTGAGCCCAACCGTCCACGTAACCATCACGCGGACCGAAAGTCAGAGCATTGTCTGCCTGGTTAACTACAACAGCATCGTTGAGAGTACGAGTCAGCTCGCCGTTTTTACCTTTGATCGTGATAACCTGACCGTTGATTTTTACGTCAACGCCGGCAGGAATAACGACCGGTGCTTTAGCAACACGAGACATTTTTTCCTCCGATTAGGCTACGTAGCAGATAATTTCGCCACCAAGACCAGCCTGGCGCGCTGCACGATCAGTCATAACACCTTTAGAGGTAGAAACAACTGCGATACCCATACCACCCATAACTTTCGGCAGCTCATCTTTTTTCTTATAGATGCGCAGACCTGGGCGGCTGATACGCTGAATGCTTTCTACCACAGCTTTACCCTGGAAGTATTTAAGAGTCACTTCCAGTTCCGGCTTGGTGTCGCCTTCAATTTTGAAATCTTCAATAAAACCTTCTTCCTTCAGCACGTTGGCAATTGCCACTTTCAGCCTGGAGGAAGGCATGGTGACCGCAGCTTTGTTCGCGGCCTGACCGTTACGGATACGGGTCAGCATATCCGCGATCGGATCTTGCATGCTCATCTGTCTTTACTCCCGTGATTCAATTGGTGACAATTACCAGCTAGCCTTTTTCAGACCCGGGATTTCACCGCGCATAGCGGATTCACGGACCTTAATACGGCTCAACCCGAACTTCCGCAGGAAACCGTGCGGACGACCAGTTTGGCGGCAGCGGTTACGCTGACGAGACGGGCTGGAATCACGCGGCAGACTCTGCAGCTTGAGAACAGCGTTCCAACGATCTTCGTCGGAAGCGTTCACATCAGAAATGATCGCTTTCAGTTCAGCGCGTTTCGCGAAGTATTTTTCAGCTAAAGCTACGCGTTTAACTTCGCGTGCTTTCATAGATTGCTTAGCCATGAAGTAACCCTACCTTACTTGCGGAACGGGAAGTCAAAGGCAGCCAGCAGAGCACGGCCTTCTTCGTCAGATTTCGCAGTAGTGGTAATGGTAATATCCAAACCACGCACGCGGTCGACTTTATCGTAGTCGATTTCTGGGAAGATGATCTGCTCACGGACACCCATGCTGTAGTTACCACGACCGTCGAAAGACTTAGCGGACAAGCCACGGAAGTCACGGATACGCGGTACAGCAATAGTGATCAGGCGCTCAAAGAACTCCCACATGCGTTCGCCACGCAGAGTCACTTTACAGCCGATCGGATAGCCCTGACGGATTTTGAAGCCCGCAACAGATTTGCGCGCTTTGGTGATCAACGGTTTTTGACCGGAGATTGCTGCCAGGTCAGCTGCTGCGTTATCCAGCAGTTTCTTGTCAGCGATCGCTTCACCAACACCCATATTCAGGGTGATCTTCTCGACCCGAGGGACTTGCATGACAGAATTGTAGTTAAACTCAGTCATGAGTTTCTTAACTACTTCGTCTTTGTAGTAATCATGCAGTTTCGCCATCGTACTACTCCAAATTACTTGATAGTTTCGCTGTTAGATTTAAAGAAACGGACTTTTTTGCCGTCTTCGAATCTAAAGCCTACACGGTCGGCCTTGCCGGTTGCCGCATTGAAGATTGCAACGTTAGAAACCTGAATTGCAGCTTCTTTTTCAACGATGCCACCCGGTTGGTTCAGGGCCGGAACCGGCTTCTGATGTTTCTTAACCAGGTTGATACCTTCAACAATGATCTTGCCGGAAGACAGAACATTTTTTACTTTACCGCGCTTACCTTTATCTTTACCGGTTAACACGATAACTTCGTCATCACGACGGATTTTAGCTGCCATGATTCGCTCCTTAGAGTACTTCTGGTGCCAGAGAGATGATTTTCATAAACTTCTCAGAACGAAGTTCACGAGTAACCGGCCCAAAAATACGCGTACCGATAGGCTGCTCGCTGTTGTTGTTCAGAAGAACACAAGCATTACCATCGAAGCGAACGACAGAACCGTCAGGGCGACGAACACCCTTCTTGGTGCGCACCACTACCGCCTTCAGCACATCACCTTTTTTGACCTTACCACGCGGAATTGCTTCTTTGATGGTGATCTTGATGATGTCGCCTACGCCTGCGTAGCGACGGTGCGAGCCACCCAGAACCTTGATACACATTACGCGACGTGCACCGGAGTTGTCGGCGACGTTCAGCATAGTCTGTTCTTGGATCATTTCAGTGCTCCGCTAATGTCAACTACTACTGAAGACCCTAAAATCAGGGTCGATAAAAAGCCCCATATCGGGGGCGCAGCATTATAACACCGCTTCCTTGATATGGGTAGAAAAAATAAACGGCCCATCGCTGAGCCGTTTATTCGTTTGAGAACGCGTACTCTATTACAGAATCGCTTTCTCTACAACGCGAACCAGCGTCCAGGACTTAGTCTTGGACAGCGGACGGCATTCGCGGATTTCAACCACGTCGCCGGTACCGCATTCGTTGTTCTCGTCATGTACGTGCAGTTTAGTCGTACGTTTGATGAATTTACCGTAGATCGGGTGTTTCACGAAACGCTCGATAGCTACAACAATGGATTTCTCCATTTTGTCGCTAACAACACGACCTTGCAGAGTACGGATTTTATCGGTCATTACGCACCCGCCTTCTCAGTCAGTAAAGTCTTAACGCGTGCGACATCACGACGCACTTGCTTCAACAGGTGAGTCTGTTGCAGCTGGCCACTTGCAGCCTGCATACGCAGGTTGAACTGCTCGCGCAGCAGGTTAAGCAGCTCGGTGTTCAGCTCTTCAACGCTCTTTTCACGCAGCTCTTTTGCTTTCATTACATCACCGTCTTAGTTACAAAGGTGGTTTTAATCGGCAGTTTTGCTGCTGCCAGCTCGAAGGCTTCACGGGCCAGCTCTTCCGGAACACCGTCCATTTCGTACAGGACTTTACCCGGCTGAATCAAGGCAACCCAATACTCTACGTTACCTTTACCTTTACCCATACGAACTTCCAGCGGCTTCTCGGTGATCGGTTTGTCCGGGAATACACGGATCCAGATCTTACCCTGACGCTTAACAGCACGAGTCATAGCACGACGTGCTGCTTCGATCTGACGAGCGGTCAGACGACCACGGCCAACAGCTTTCAGACCGTAAGTGCCGAAGCTCACATCCGTGCCCTGCGCGAGACCACGGTTGCGGCCTTTGTGCACTTTACGGAATTTTGTACGCTTTGGTTGTAACATCAGCGACGCTCCTTATTTACGGCCTTTACGCTGCTGCTTTTTAGGTTGAGCAGCCGGTTTTTCCGGTTGTTCAACTGCAGCCATACCACCAAGGATCTCGCCTTTGAAGATCCACACTTTTACGCCGATTACACCGTAAGTGGTGTGCGCTTCGGAGGTGTTGTAGTCGATGTCAGCACGCAGAGTGTGCAGCGGAACGCGACCTTCACGGTACCATTCGGTACGTGCGATTTCCGCGCCGCCCAGACGGCCGCTAACTTCAACTTTGATACCTTTAGCGCCCAGACGCATTGCGTTCTGTACAGCACGCTTCATAGCACGACGGAACATTACACGACGTTCCAGCTGAGAAGTGATGCTGTCAGCAACCAGTTTTGCGTCCAGTTCAGGTTTACGAACTTCGGCGATATTGATCTGAGCAGGAACGCCAGCGATATCCGCTACGACCTTGCGCAGTTTTTCAACGTCTTCACCTTTTTTACCGATAACGATACCCGGGCGAGCAGTGTGAATGGTCACACGGATGCTCTTAGCCGGACGCTCGATAACGATACGAGATACAGACGCTTTAGCCAGTTCCTTAGTCAGGTACTGACGTACTTTAAAATCGCTGTCCAGGTTGTCAGCGAATTCTTTGGTGTTCGCAAACCAGGTTGAGTTCCATGGTTTTACAATACCCAGGCGAATACCATTAGGATGTACTTTCTGACCCATTGCTAGTCTCCAGAGTCTCAGCGATCGGACACAACCACAGTGATGTGGCTGGTGCGCTTCAGGATGCGATCTGCACGACCTTTTGCACGCGGCATAATGCGCTTCATGCTCGGGCCTTCGTCTACGAAAATTTTCGCAACTTTCAGATCGTCAATGTCAGCGCCATCGTTGTGTTCAGCGTTAGCAATGGCAGATTCCAGAACTTTCTTGACCAGTACAGCCGCTTTCTTATTGGTGTAGGTCAGAATATCCAGGGCCTGCGACACTTTCTTACCGCGAATCAGGTCAGCAACAAGGCGAACCTTCTGAGCAGAAGAACGAGCATGGCGATGTTGAGCTAAAGTTTCCATCTCTTCCTCCTACCTTATTTCTTCTTCGCTTTTTTATCAGCAGCGTGGCCGCGATAAGTACGAGTCGGTGCGAATTCACCCAGTTTGTGACCGACCATTTCGTCGGAAACAAATACCGGAACGTGCTGACGACCATTATGGACAGCGATGGTCAAACCGATCATGTTAGGAAAGATCGTTGAACGACGGGACCAAGTGCGCAGGGGCTTCTTGTCTCCGCTTTCCACCGCTTTCTCTACCTTCTTCAGCAAGTGCAGGTCAATAAAAGGACCTTTCTTGAGAGAACGTGGCATGGCTTATCCTCTAAAATTATTTGCTACGGCGACGTACGATGAATTTATCAGTACGCTTGTTGCTGCGGGTCTTCTTACCTTTGGTCTGAACGCCCCACGGAGTTACCGGGTGCTTACCAAAGTTACGACCTTCACCACCACCATGTGGGTGGTCGACTGGGTTCATCGCAGTACCGCGAACGGTAGGACGAACACCACGCCAGCGTGCAGCACCTGCTTTACCCAGAACGCGCAGCATATGCTCAGCATTGCCAACTTCGCCCAGAGTCGCGCGGCATTCTGCTTCGACTTTACGCATTTCACCAGAACGCAGACGCAGGGTGACATAAGCACCATCGCGAGCAACGATCTGAACGTAAGTACCAGCGGAACGCGCCAGCTGACCGCCTTTACCTGGTTTCATTTCTACGTTATGAACGGTAGAACCAACCGGGATATTGCGCATCGGCAGGGTGTTGCCTGCTTTGATTGCAGCATCAACGCCAGACTGAATCTGGTCGCCAGCTTTCAGGCCTTTAGGGGCCAGGATGTAACGGCGTTCGCCATCTTTGTACAGAACCAGCGCGATGTTCGCGGAACGGTTCGGATCGTACTCAAGACGTTCAACAACTGCCGGGATACCATCTTTGTTGCGTTTGAAGTCAACAATACGGTAAGCCTGCTTGTGGCCACCACCGATATGACGAGTGGTGATACGGCCATTGTTGTTACGACCACCGGATTTGCTGTTTTTTTCCAGCAACGGAGCAAAAGGTTTGCCCTTGTGCAGCTCAGGGTTAACCACTTTAACAACGTGGCGACGACCCGGAGATGTCGGTTTACATTTAACAACTGCCATTGTATTACTCCTCCGACTTACTCAGCGCCGCCAACGAAGTCCAGATTCTGGCCTTCTTTCAGGGTGACGTAAGCTTTTTTCCAGTCGCTACGACGACCGATACGCTGTCCGTGACGTTTAACTTTCCCTTTAACTACCAGGGTGTTAACGACTTCGACTTCGACTTCAAACAGTTTCTGCACAGCAGCTTTGATTTCTGCTTTGGTCGCGTCTTTAGCAACTTTGAGAACGATGGTGTTTGTTTTTTCCATCGCAGTAGACGCTTTTTCAGAAACGTGCGGTGCGCGCAGCACCTTCAGCAGACGTTCTTCACGAATCATGCCAGCATCTCCTCAACTTGCTTAACAGCATCAGCAGTCATTACGACTTTGTCGAAGGCGATCAGGCTAACCGGGTCGATACCAGTCGCGTCGCGAACATCAACCTTGTGCAGGTTGCGCGCGGCCAGGAACAGGTTCTCGTCCAGCTCACCGGTGATGATCAGCACATCTTCCAGAGCCATGTCTTTCAGTTTCTGAGCCAGCAGCTTGGTTTTCGGCGCTTCAACAGAGAACTGCTCGACAACGATCAGACGATCCTGACGTACCAGTTCGGACAGGATGCTTTTCAGCGCGCCGCGGTACATCTTTTTGTTAACTTTTTGACTGTGGTCCTGCGGACGCGCAGCGAAGGTCACGCCACCAGAACGCCAGATCGGGCTCTTGATAGAACCAGAACGAGCACGGCCGGTGCCTTTCTGGCGCCACGGTTTTTTACCGGAACCAGTTACTTCAGCACGGGTCTTCTGAGCACGAGTACCCTGACGAGCACCAGCTGCGTAAGCAACAACAACCTGGTGTACCAGCGCTTCGTTGAAGTCACGACCGAAGGTAGTTTCGGAAACAGTCAGCGCGCTCTGCGCGTCTTTCAATACTAATTCCATTGCTATCTCCTCACGCCTTCACAGCTGGTTTAACGATCAGGTCGCTACCGGTTGCACCCGGGACAGCACCTTTAACCAGCAGCAGGTTGCGCTCAGCGTCAACACGTACTACGTCCAGGCTCTGAACGGTTACGCGCTCATTACCCAGCTGACCTGCCATTTTCTTGCCCTTGAACACTTTGCCCGGAGTCTGGTTCTGACCGATAGAACCCGGAACGCGGTGAGACAGGGAGTTACCGTGGGTAGCGTCCTGGGTACGGAAGTTCCAGCGCTTAACGGTACCTGCGAAACCTTTACCTTTAGAGGTGCCAGTTACGTCAACTTTTTTAACTTCAGCAAACAGCTCAACGCTAATGTCCTGACCTACGGTGAATTCTTCGCCGTCAGCAAGACGGAATTCCCACAGACCACGGCCAGCTTCAACGCCAGCTTTAGCGAAGTGACCCGCTTCCGGTTTGGTTACACGGTTAGCTTTTTTAGCACCGGTGGTAACCTGGATTGCGCGGTAGCCATCGTTAGCCAGGTCTTTAACCTGAGTAACGCGGTTTGCTTCAACTTCGATTACGGTTACTGGGATAGATACGCCATCTTCAGTGAAGATGCGGGTCATGCCCACTTTTTTACCGACTAAACCAATCATTGTTTCAACCTCTCAATCGCTCGATGACCTGATTAACCCAGGCTGATCTGCACGTCTACACCGGCAGCCAGGTCCAGACGCATCAGAGCATCAACGGTTTTCTCGGTTGGCTCAACGATGTCAACCAGACGCTTGTGAGTGCGAATTTCGTACTGATCGCGCGCGTCTTTGTTAACGTGCGGGGAGATCAGAACGGTGAAGCGCTCTTTGCGGGTCGGCAGCGGGATCGGACCACGGACTTGCGCACCAGTGCGCTTAGCAGTCTCGACGATTTCCGCGGTTGATTGATCGATCAGACGATGATCAAACGCTTTAAGACGGATACGGATTCTTTGGTTCTGCATGAGACCAGAGCTCCAATTATTTATAGACGAAAATAATTACTCCTCACACCCATTACGATTGATGGGGGAGTGTAATCGTTCTTACGTAGCCCCCCGATTGGGAGCATTGTAACGGCTAAACAACACCGTTGTGGTTCAGATTGAACCCGCCGTCATTTACGACAAGCCCGCGCATTATACGTAAATCTGAGCCAGACGCAAGCGCAGTTTAGAAATTAAGCAGTCCTGCGCGCCCGCTCGCAGGATTTACGTAACGGCAAAAAGCCAACGTCATTTCTCACGAGCATCTACGCAACCTCAGTAATAGTGAATTGGCTTTCACACAGCCATTTCGCACTCTGCATGTCACCCGTTACTGACATATATGGCAGGACGCCATGTTTTTTCTCGCTGTTTATCTGTTACTCAATCTGATACTTGTCTGGCACGACATCCGTAACGGGTTACTGCCAGACCGTTTCACCTGCCCTCTTCTCTGGGCGGGACTAATTTGGCACTGCTTCGCAAATGCTGAATCATTGAAGCAAGCCGTTATCGGCGCGGCGGCAGGTTACATAGGGTTCGCTGTTATTTATTGGGGCTACAAAGAGTTGCGCGGCAAAGAAGGGCTTGGCTACGGTGATGTAAAATATCTTTCGGCTCTCGGGGCCTGGCATGGCTGGCAGAATTTACCCGGTCTGGTTTTTATCGCCGCCTTACTGGCCTGCTGTGTGGTGAGTATCAACGCGCTCAGATCGCAAAGTTTGCAGGCATTAAAAAACCCACTGCCTTTCGGGCCATTTTTGGCGGCAGCGGGTTTACTAACGGGATACCATTTTGTGATACCAACTACTCTTCCACTTTGATTTGCGACTGGAGATAGTTCTGAATGCCAATTTTGCTTATCAGATCCAGTTCTGTTTCCAGCCAGTCAATATGATGCTCTTCTTCGGCGAGAATGTTGATCATCATATCGCGGCTAACGTAGTCATGAACGCTGTCCGCATAAGCGATGGCTTCGCGCAGATCCTTCGCGCCTTCCAGTTCCAGTCTGAGATCGGATTGCAACATCTCTTCAACGTCTTCTCCAATCCCGAGTTTCCCCAAATCCTGCAAATTAGGGATACCCTCAAGAAATAAAATACGCTCGATGTAGAGATCGGCGTGTTTCATTTCATCAATAGATTCATGGTATTCAACATCGTTGAGGCGTGTCAGCCCCCAGTTTTTAAACATTCTCGCATGGAGAAAGTATTGGTTTATTGCGACAAGCTCATTTCCCAATAATTTATTGAGATAATTTATGATCTTAACATCACCTTTCATTATGTAGTCCCTCCGCTTCCACTCATTGAAGCGTAGATGGGGCTACAAGGATGTCAAAAAAAAGATAAGGACTCAGGCAATCTCTTTATATTCCGGCATCTGGGTAAGTTCGTCTTGCATGATCTCTCTGGCTGCGCGAACACATTTACCACACTGATTTCCAACCGGAACAAATTTGCGGAGCTGCTGAAATGATTGAGGATGAAACTGGCGCACTGCCTGGCGAATTTTTTTATCACTCACACCATTACACAAACAAACGTACATGATCACTCCCGTTCAATTTCTGCGCAAAGTGTAAATGAGAATGGTTGCGATTACAATAGCGTAACTGTAAAGCTGCTCGCACGATGCAGAGCTTCATTTCGAATAAATCTTTCGACACTAAATCGCGGGCAGCAAAAAGGGCGCCGAGGCGCCCTTTTTCAATTCAAAGCTAATTAATTAGCCCAGAACTTTTGCTACAACGCCCGCGCCAACGGTACGGCCGCCTTCACGGATTGCGAAACGCAGACCATCGTCCATCGCGATCGGGTGAATCAGGGTAACAACCATTTTGATGTTGTCGCCCGGCATTACCATCTCTACGCCTTCCGGCAGTTCGATGGTGCCAGTCACGTCAGTTGTACGGAAGTAGAACTGCGGACGGTAGCCTTTGAAGAACGGAGTGTGACGGCCGCCTTCATCTTTGGACAGGATATAAACTTCAGATTCGAATTTGGTGTGCGGCTTGATGGAACCCGGCTTAGCCAGTACCTGACCACGTTCGATTTCTTCACGTTTGATACCACGCAGCAGAACACCTACGTTCTCACCAGCACGGCCTTCGT
>NZ_FXWP01000019.1 GCF_900184035.1 Kosakonia pseudosacchari | reverse complement strand
CAGGGACTGGCTGAAAAATTTATGGCAAACTTGTGAAGCAGGCATAGAGGTGTGACCTTACTTTTTGGTGGAACACTAAGTAGATCACAACCTTCTATGCCTGTCTTTATTTATGGGGAACCGTCAGCCCTGACGGGGCTTTTTTGTTCGAAAATCGTTTAGTGTCCTGTCGACTCGACGGGGTTCTCTGCTTCCTCTTTCGCTTGCGGCACATCACCGAAGCGTTTCGCATACAGCGCGGTGATAATCGGCACCAGAATGGCCGTCACGATCACACTCGCGGCGACCAGTGCGGTTGCGGATGCGGCAACCGGTTCGAACGCCGGGTTAATCTGCGCGATAATCACCGGGTTCGCCACCGCTGCGCCCGCCGCAGATGAGGCAGCGACACCTGCCGTTCCGTTGCCGCCACCGATGACGCGGTCGGCGATAATCAACGGAATACCGGTAATAATAATCACCGCGACGCCAAGGAAGATGCCCAGCAGGCCGGTTTGCATGATAACGCTCAGGTTGATGGTGTTACCCAGCGCGAAGCCGAAGAACGGGATCAGCACCGGCGTTGCTTTACTGAAGAAAGCGCGCAAATCGTGATCGAGGTTACCCAGCGCGAAACCAATCAGGAACGGCAGCACGGCGCCCACAAAATGGTGTGGTTCAAACGAGGCCAGACCGGCGGAGCCGAGGATCACCATGGTCATCAGCGGGCCGGATTCCAGCGACATCAACACAAATGCACCGGACTCCTCTTTACTGCCGTACTGGTTCATCAGGCTCGCGTACAAACCACCGTTGGTCATATCCATCGCTGACACCAGCGCCAGCACGGAAAGCCCGGCGAAGAATCCAGTCTGGATGCCGGTATCCGGAATAAACGACGCGGCGATCATGGCAACTACCCAGGCGACAGCGATTTTGGTGAGTACCAATGTGCCGGATTTACGTAAAACAGTACCGGTAGCACGTAAATCAATGGATGCGCCGATACAAAAAAACCACACGGCAAGAATGGGTACCGTGCCAGTAATCATCCCTTTGGTGAATGAACCGAAATAAGCACCGGTATCCGGCGCCAGCGTATTCAAAATTGCGCCTAACAGCAGCGGAACCAGCATCATCCCGCCAGGAATGCGTTCTATCGTGGCCTTGATTTTCATAATAAATCCTCACTGCTCGTCATTCACCATGAACGAGGAAAGCTAAAAATTAAAAGTGCGTAATTTCAATTCATTAAAGAATTTCTCAGGCAGGGCATTCGCTATCGATTGCCGCTGGTCGCCGCATCAAAAGACGTTGTGTTGCGCCATTGTGCGGGTTTATGTCGTTATCATCCGATCAATGGAATATCTATTCAATAAGAATGAAACAATGTTTTAGTTACTTCGATCACATATTTTGCGTAAAGATAATCTGATATTTGTTTATTTATTTTTGCTGTAAATGAGTTGTGAAGAAATATATGGGGAAGATGGCAAGGAAGGTAATAATCACGAGGGTGATTACCGGTGTTTTTTCCGCCTGCTGCGCATTAGATGTTTCTTATTCCCGAGGAGAGAAAAAGCGTTAAAACTGTGAGAGGGATTATTGCGGGGGAAAACTATGTGAATTTGATCACATTTTTAAACCCTGTTAGGGTAAAAAGGTCATTCACTGCCCGGCAGGCGTCAACAGGTTCGGTTGTACAGGCTTTAAACAGTCCGTGTAAGTAAACCTGCTACGCTTGAACAGGAAGGCTGAAAAGCCATTTAAAACGCCCGGCAGGGAGAGTACGCCGGGCGGTTCAGGGCGAAAGTCTAAAGAGGAATAGATGCATGCTAAAAAGGAAAAAAATTAAACCCATCACCTTGCGTGATGTGACCATTATTGATGATGCCAAATTGCGTAAAGCGATTACCGCCGCATCATTAGGCAACGCCATGGAGTGGTTTGATTTCGGCGTTTATGGCTTTGTGGCCTACGCCCTTGGTAAGGTGTTTTTCCCCGATGCAAACCCCAGCGTGCAGATGATTGCCGCGCTTGGGACCTTCTCCGTTCCGTTCTTGATTCGTCCGTTAGGCGGCCTGTTCTTCGGCATGTTAGGCGATAAATACGGCCGACAAAAAATCCTCGCGATAACGATAGTGATCATGTCCGTCAGTACCTTCTGTATTGGTCTGATTCCGTCGTATGCCACCATTGGTATCTGGGCGCCGATTTTACTGCTGCTGTGTAAGATGGCGCAGGGCTTTTCGGTGGGCGGCGAATATACCGGGGCATCGATCTTTGTCGCCGAATACTCGCCGGACCGAAAACGCGGCTTTATGGGCAGCTGGCTGGATTTTGGTTCCATCGCCGGTTTTGTGCTCGGCGCGGGCGTAGTCGTTCTGCTCTCTACCATTGTCGGTGAAGAGAACTTCCTCGACTGGGGCTGGCGTATCCCGTTCTTCCTGGCGCTGCCGCTGGGGTTAATTGGTCTCTATCTGCGCCACGCGCTGGAAGAGACGCCGGCGTTCCAGCAGCACGTCGACAAACTGGAGCAGGGCGATCGCCAGGGGCTGCAGGATGGGCCGAAAGTCTCGTTTAAAGAGATTGCAACTAAACACTGGCGCAGCCTGCTGGCCTGTATTGGTCTGGTGATTTCCACCAACGTGACCTACTACATGCTGCTGACCTACATGCCAAGCTACCTGTCACATAACCTGCACTATTCCGAAGACCACGGCGTGCTGATCATCATTGCCATCATGATTGGTATGTTGTTTGTGCAGCCGGTAATGGGGCTGTTGAGTGACCGCTTTGGCCGCCGTCCGTTTGTCATTCTGGGCAGCATTGCGCTGTTTGTGCTGGCTATCCCGGCCTTCATTATGATTAACAGCAACATCATTGGCCTGATTTTCGCGGGTCTGTTGATGCTGGCGGTGGTGCTGAACTGCTTTACCGGCGTAATGGCTTCGACGCTGCCGGCGATGTTCCCGACGCATATTCGTTACAGTGCGCTGGCGAGCGCGTTTAACATCTCTATCCTGATTGCCGGTCTGACGCCGACGCTGACGGCCTGGCTGGTGGAAAGCTCAGCCAACCTGCTGATGCCTGCCTATTACTTGATGGTGGTTGCGGTGGTTGGCCTGATTACCGGCCTGACGATGAAAGAGACGGCGAACCTACCGCTGAAAGGGGCGACCCCGGCGGCGTCGGATCTGCAGGAAGCGCGGGAAATCTTGCAGGAACATCATGATAATATTGAGCAGAAAATCGAAGACATCGATGAAGAGATCGCGCAGTTGCAGGAAAAGCGTGCGCGACTGGTGCAGCAACATCCAAAAATAAACGAGTAATACCCATCCCGGATGGCATCGCCATCCGGGCTTTTTTAACATCCCGCCGCTATATAATCTCCGTTCGCACTCACCGGAATGACCGTTAAAAACAGCACCAGCGCGAACAGGATCAGCGCCACACCACCGGCGATTTTCAGCACCGGAACCAACCGGTTTAACGTGCTTGCCTCACCGCCAAAAAACGCCGCCGTGCTGTTACGCGCATAGCGCACCGCCAGCGACAATCCGGCGATCGACAGTGCCGTGCCGGCCGCCATGGTCATCACCGCCGCAATACCCCAACTCACGATGCCCAGTGCGTTGGCGAAGAGCAAAATCATGATTGCGCCGCTGCACGGCCGTGCACCGATAGCGAGGATCACGCCGAGACGCGTTTTCCAGTCACCTTGTGTGCTAACGCCAACACCGTGGTGGCCGCAGCTACACAGATCATCATGCTGATGGGCGGGCGTAAGCGAGTGGATAGTCAGTTTGCGCGGCTTCAGGCTTTTCAGCGCGTTCCAGACAACAAACGCCCCAAAACCGCCAATCATTACCGCGCTTATTTTCTCAACGTACCAGCGGCTTTCACTGAGATCGCCGGATGCGAGGTTGAAACCGACCGCCAGAATAAAGACGAACAGAATAGCGCTTACGCCTTGCATCAGGCTGCCCAGCACGGGAATGACACGCGTCGCGGTCTGGCTTTCGTTGTTGGTGCTAAGCCAGGTGGTAACAATAAACTTGCCGTGGCCGGGGCCAATCGCGTGCAGTACGCCATAAAAGAAAGCGCCGGTCAGCAGCCATAAGCCGCCGCTGTACTGGTGGTTATTCAGTTGCAGCAAATACATCACCAGATAGCGGTGCAGGGTGATTTGCGTTGCCAGGCACCATTGCAAAAAGGTGGCCCAGTGGGCATGTAAAGCGAAGGCCGCAGCCAGCACCACCGCCAGCAGGGCAACGGCGGCGGGCAAGCGCCAGTCTCGGGTGAGGAGTTGCGTAGTCATAAGCGTGTGGGCGTTGGGGGGGGGATCCCCGGAGTATAGGCGGCGAATACCGTTGGCTCCAGTCTTCGCCGCGATTTGTCTTACATGTTGAGCTGGCGTTTGTGCCAGCGCCCCAGAACCAGCACCGTGGTCAGCGCGCCGAGCAGGGCGCAGAACATATCCGACTGGGTATCCCACGGATCGCCCTGGGTGCCGAGAAACTCGTCGGCGCCCTGACCCATCGCCAGCGCTGCCCACCACTCAATGAGTTCATAGGTGGCGCTAATCGCCAGTGCAATACAGCAGACGACAAAGTCGAGCATCTTCCCGCCCCGCACATACTGCCCGCGTAGCAGTATTTCTCTGGCCGCAAGCGCGGGCACCAGCCCCTGAAAGAAGTGGCCGAGTTTGTCATAGGGATTACGGCTTATCCCAAAGAGCTGTTGCACATCAAAGCCGATCGGCACTTTCGCGTAGGTATACATGCCGCCGACCATCAGAATGATGGCATGGAAAAAGATCAGCACATACAGCAGCGATGTCAGCGGATAACGCTGCCAGGTCACGAGCAACAACGGCACGACAATCATTACCGGCACCACTTCCATCAGCCAGGTCACCCGGTCTTTGGCAAACCAACCGGTATAAATCAGGATCAGTAACAGCACCAATGCCGCTGTATATAGCGAAGTGCGATTTACGCTTTTAACCATTTGAATGTCCGTTTCGGCAAAAGAGACACTATCGGCGTGATAGCGTGGAAAAACAAGGCGCTGCGATTTTCCGCGAAAAGCAGGTCAGGGAGAGGACGTGTTAATGGGCCAGGCGTACGTATCCCCAAAAGCAAAAACCCGCCTTTTGGGCGGGTTCTCTGAATAAGTGGTGCCCGGACTCGGAATCGAACCAAGGACACGGGGATTTTCAATCCCCTGCTCTACCGACTGAGCTATCCGGGCAACGGGGCGCATTAAACCTTAATCGTATTAAGGCGTCAACTTTATTTCCTTCAATTCTATCCAGTTGCTCAACTTTACGGCAATCTGAACAATTGCGCGGCACAAATCGACCCTTGCACAAATCTTCCAGACTTTTACCTTAAGGAGATGAATGCTGATTTCCGGTGTCACTTTGGAGGCGATATGGCGAAAGACTGGCTGGAACTGCGGCAACACGCGGACACGGGAATTGAAACCATCCGCGCCCATTTTGAAGGGCACGCGTACGATCCGCACTGGCACGACAGCTACCTGGTGGGCATTACGCTTTCCGGTACGCAGCAGTTTCACTGTCGGCGGGAGCGCCATCGCAGTACGCCGGGCGATGCCTTTCTGCTGGAACCGGGCGAAATTCATGACGGTGACGCACCGGTAGAAGGCGGGTTTACTTATCTGACCTTTTACCTTGATGACCGCTGGCTCAGCGACACGTTACGCGGCCTGTATGAATCGATGCCGTCCAGTTATTCACTGCATTTTTCCCACACTATCGCCAGGGAACCGCAACTGATTCGCGCGATTGCGCACACCTTTTACGCACTGCACAGCGAAGAGATGCGCATCGTCCAGCAAAGCGCCATGGATGGGCTGCTCAGCCAGCTTACGCACCACTGCCTGTGGCGCAAACGGCTGCCGTCACAGTTGCAAAGCACAGCCATTGCACACCGTGCGCGTGATTATCTGCATGCGCACATTGGCGATAACGTTGGACTTTCGGATCTGGCGCGGGAAACGGGAACCGATCGTTTTACGCTGACACGCTGCTTTAAACGCGAGTTTCACTTAAGTCCGCACGCCTGGCTGATCCAACTGCGGCTGGCCACCGCACGTTCGCAACTGGCGAAAGGGGAGACGCCAGCCGATGTCGCCGCCGCGCTGGGGTTTGCCGATCAAAGCCATCTTGGACGCTGGTTCCAGCGCGCGTATCGCCTTTCGCCCGCGCACTACCGCAGGCTGTGCACAAATCTTCCAGACGACGACAGCAAATAACGCGACAGTCTAAGGCTCATTAAATAAGGAGCCTGCCTGTGAACCTGTTTTATAGCTATCTGCCGTTTTTACTCTTCGCCTTTGTGGCGTCGATAACCCCTGGCCCAACCAACATTTTGATCCTGACCAGCAGCCAGCGCTTTGGCATCAAAGCGACGTTGCCTGCGGTGGTGAGCGCCTGCGTGGCGGCCAGCCTGATTGTATTTATTTCCGGTGCGGGAGCGGGCGAAGTGCTGCGCAGCTATCCGCTGGTGCGTGAGGTGATGAGCTGGGCGGGCGCATTGTGGTTAAGCTGGCTGAGCTGGCAATTATTTACCGCGCCCGCCGCCGATTTGCAGGGCGAAGCGCAGCGACCGTTTAGCGGCCGTGCGGCGGCGTTGTTGCAATTGATAAACCCGAAAACCTGGATGATGGCGCTGGCGGTGGTAAGCCTCTTTGCCCCACACGGCACGCATCCGTTGCGCGAGGTGTCGTTACTGTCGCTGTGGTTTTTGCTGATTTCACTGCTGTGCCTGAGCGCGTGGACGCTGCTCGGCAAGGCGGTCAACCGGCTGTTTCGCACCACCACATCGCTGCTCTGGTTTCAGCGAGTGATGGCACTGTGCCTGTTGTTCTCCGCCTGGGCGGGATTTCTGGGCGCTTAGGTCAGTGCGCCGCCCTGGCGGCAGCGGGCAAAACGCAAAATATCTTCCGCCAGCCGCTGGGCGGTGTCGACATCGGCCTGGCTGCGGTTAACCATCATCCGGCTCAGGCAACCTTCCAGCACCAGTTCCATCTGTTTCGCCACCATCGCCGGATCGTCCACTTCAAGCTGCGTCAGCAGTTGATGCGAGAAGTCATGGGCGTCACGCTTTTGTTGAGCCGCCAGTTGATGGATGGGGTGCGCCGGGTCCGGGAAGAAGGTGCAGGCGGCAATAAACAAGCAACCCGGATAGCGGTTATTGCTCACGCACTCCGTGAGCGCGCCGTAGCGCGCCAGCAGTTTTTGCTCATTGCTGAGCGTTTCGTCTAACAGCAGTTGCCTGCGCCAGACATCCACCTGCTGGCTGAGATAACGTAGCGCGTCATACAGTAGCGCCTCTTTGTCTGGCCAGAAACGGCGGAACTCATCGATGGGATAGTCGATGCGCTCGGCAACCATTTCAAGAGTGGTGTCCGCAATCCCTCTTAATTCAAGTAATTGCAAAGTTTGACTCAAAACGTCTTCGCGTTGCACGGTGATATCCTCCGTTATCTGAAGCTCATTCCCCCACCAAGTGTTGTTTACGGGGCGCGATTGCGCAAATGCGCGGCGAACGCGGCGGCGTCCATAAACCCGGTCACCCGGGCAGCCGGTTGCTCATGGCCTTGCGCGTCGAAAAACAGAATCGTTGGCAGACCCAGCACATTGAGCTGGCGCAGCAGCGCGGCGTCCTGCGCGTTGTTGGCCGTTACGTTGGCCTGCAATAACACGGTATCTTTCAGCGCCGCCTGCACACGGGCGTCGCTAAAGGTGTACTTCTCAAACTCTTTACAGGCCACGCACCAGTCGGCGTAGAGATCTAACATGACCGGCCGACCATTAGCCTGCGCCAGCGCCTGGTTCAGATCGTCGACGGTCGAAATGGACGTGAACGCCAGCGGCGAGTGCGTTTGCGCGGTGGAGACGCCAAACGCCCAATCCTGTAACGGACGTGCGCAAACCAGCGCCGCGCCGAGCAGTGCGATTTGCAGCACGCGAACAAATCTCCGCTTCGCGCCAAGGCTGGTGATAAACGCCCAGCCGAAAAATGCCACGCCGAGCAGTGACCACAGCCGCAGCCCCCACGCGTCACCGAGTACGCGCTCCAGCAGAAAGACGGGCAGGGCGAGGATCACAAAGCCAAAAGCGGTTTTGACCTGTTCCATCCACGGCCCGCTTTTTGGCAGCAGCCGGTTGCCAAAGACGGTCACGAGGATCAGCGGCAGGCCCATGCCGAGTGCGTAAAGATAGAGCGTGCCGCCGCCGAGCCACAGATTACCGCTTTGCGCAATATAGAGCAGAATGGCGCTTAACGGCGCGGTGGTGCAGGGCGAACAAATCAGCCCGGCTATCGCGCCCATGGCAAACACCCCGCCCACGGAGCCACCCTGCTGGCGATTGCTCCACAGGGTTAAGCGGGTTTGCAGCGCAGAAGGAAGCTGTAAGGTAAACAGGCCGAACATCGACAGCGCCAGCAGCGTGAACAGCGCCGACAAGCCAACCAGCACGTACGGGTGTTGCAGCGCCGCCTGGAATGATAAACCCGCCGCTGCGACTACCAGCCCCAGCGCCGTATAAGTGAGCGCCATCCCTTGCACGTAGACAAACGCCAGCAGCAGCGCGCGCGGCGTGGCAAGGCGCTGTTTGCCGCCAAGCACAATGCCGGAAATCAGCGGGTACATTGGCAGCACACACGGCGTAAACGCGATACCAATACCGATCAACAGCGCCCACAGTGCAGAGAAGGGAAGCTGGTTTGCGGTGGTTTCCTGCGTTGCGGCTGGCGGTGCATTTACCGGTGCCTGTGTCGTTGCCGCCGCGACTTCCATCAGCGGCACCACTTTGGTTTCCGGCGGGTAACAGAACCCGGCATCGGCGCAGCCCTGGTAAGTGACGGTCAGCGTCGCGCCTTTTGCCGCCGCGTGGATATCGAGCGGCAGGTTCAGGCGCTGGCGGTAGATTTCCGTTTTGCCGTAGAACTCGTCTTCATGCATCTCCCCTTTTGGCAGCGTTAACGCGCCAAGGGTTGCTTGCGCCGGGGTGACGCGAATTTGCTGGCGATAAAGGTAGTAACCCTCTTTCACCTGCCAGTTGAGCGTTAAATCATGCTGATGCTGCTGAAAATCAAAGGTAAACGCCTGGTCGGCGGGCACAAAACTGGAGCGACCGGGCGCGTCGAATAAGCCCGCAAAGGCGGTTGTGCTGCACAGCAGCAGGATCAGCGTAAAGATGCGTTGAGCCATGTGAGGTAATCGTAATCTCCGTGAGTGACGGGTAAAGCCAGTAATTCCGGGGTCTGGTAAGGATGGTGCGCTTTGATGCTGGCGAAGAGGTCTTCCAGATGTGCGACGTCGGTTTTGAGCAGCAGTTGCACTTCATACTCTTGTTCGAGTTTGCCTTCCCAGTAATAGAGCGAAGTCGCGCCCGGCAAAATAGTGACACAGGCAGCGAGTTTATCTGCCAGCACTTTGGCCGCCAGATCCTGGGCGGTGGCTTCATCCGGGGCGGTGCAGAGTACAACAACGGCGTCAGGCGTGTTCATCGTCAACCTCGTAAGCGCGAAAGCAACGACTATACCACGCGAAGTGAGAGGATCGGGCCGCCGGGCGACCCGATTTTAAGACCTTTACAACAAGATACCGCCGAAGATAAAGCCCAGTATGACGCACAGGGCGATGGCGATCACGCCGGGAACGAGGAACGCATGGTTAAAGACAAACTTGCCGATGCGCGTTGAACCGGTGTCATCCATCTCCACTGCCGCCAGCAGGGTTGGGTAAGTTGGCAGTACAAACAGCGCGGAAACGGCGGCAAACGACGCAATTGCCGTCAGCGGGGTGACGCCGAGCAGCAGCGCGGCAGGCATCAGCGCTTTGGTGGTCGCGGCTTGTGAATACAGCAGCGTGGCGGCGAAGAACAGCACTACCGCCAGCAGCCACGGATAACTGTGCAGCAGATCGCCCGCCACCATCTGGATATCTTCAATATGATGCTTAACGAAGGTGTCACCGAGCCACGCCACGCCGAGCACACAAATACAGGCGCTCATACCGGATTTGAAGGTATTGGCATTCAGGATTTCGCCAGTGTCGATTTTGCAGGTCAGGCAAATCAGCGTGGCGATGGTCAGCATAAACACCACAATCGCTTCGTTACGCGGCAGCACCGGGTTGGTGATTAATCCAACGGTCGGGCTGATGGCGGTGGCGTAAAGCATCACGGCGACAATACCAATCAGGAACAGCAGCACTGAACGTTTAGCATGAGGTTTTAATTCAAAAACCTGACTGCCGCGCAACTTCACTTCGCCTTTTGCCAGGCGCTCCTTATAGACCGGATCATCTTTCAGCTCGCAGCCGAGGAAGTTACAGACCACCGCCGTCAACATGACGGCAATCAGCGTTACCGGAATACAGATCGCCAGCAGCGTCAGGTAGCTGACGCCAAGCGGCTCAAGGATGCCAGCAAAAAAGACTACCGCAGCGGAGATGGGCGAGGCGGTGATGGCGATCTGCGAGGCGACGACAGCAATCGACAACGGACGCGACGGGCGAATACCTTGCTCTTTCGCCACTTCGGTGATCACCGGTAGCGTGGAAAACGCGGTGTGTCCGGTACCGGCGAGAATGGTCATAAACCAGGTGACCAGCGGTGCGAGAAAGGTGATGTACTTCGGATGGCGGCGCAGCATTTTTTCCGCCAGGCTCACCAGGTAATCCATACCACCCGCTACCTGCATGGCGGCGATAGCGGCGATGACCGCCATAATAATTTCTATGACATCGAAGGGGATCGCCCCTGGTTTGATTTGAAAGAACAGGGTGAGAACCAGTACACCAAGGCCACCGGCAAAACCAATGCCGATGCTGCCTAATCTGGCGCCAAGGTAGATAGCAATCAGGACGAGGACAAGCTCTGCAGCAAACATAGTTGGCTTCCTTGTTTAACTAAGTGATATCGAATTGTTATATTTTAGTAACCATCCAAAAGAAAAAGGCACGTCACTCAGGACGTGCCTTTTGTCTTTCTAACCGTCGGAATTACTGTTCGCTTTCATCGGTATAACGCTTCGCTTTATAAGCCGGGTGCATCAGGTTTTGCGCAGAGAAGATGTCGTCCAGCTCCGCTTCCGTCAGCAGGCCGCGCTCCAGCACCACTTCACGCACGCTCTTACCGGTTTCGGCGCAAATCTTGCCAACGATGTCGCCGTTGTGGTGGCCGATGAACGGGTTGAGGTAGGTGACGATGCCAATGGAGTTATAGACGTAGCCTTCACATACGGCTTTGTTGGCGGTAATGCCGTTGATGCATTTTTCCAGCAGGTTGTAGCAGGCGTTGGTCAGGATATGCACCGACTCAAACATCGCCTGGCCAATAACCGGCTCCATCACGTTCAACTGCAACTGACCCGCTTCGGACGCCATGGTGACGGTGGTGTCGTTGCCGATCACTTTAAAGCACACCTGGTTCACCACTTCCGGAACCACCGGGTTCACTTTCGCTGGCATGATGGACGAACCCGCCTGCAACTCCGGCAGGTTGATTTCATTCAGCCCGGCGCGCGGCCCGGAAGAGAGCAGGCGCAAGTCGTTACAGATTTTAGACAGCTTCACCGCCAGGCGTTTCAGCGAACTGTGCACCATCACGTAGGCGCCGCAATCGGAGGTTGCTTCAATCAGGTCTTCCGCCGGGACGACCGGCAGGTTGCTCACTTCCGCCAGTTTTTGCACGGCCAGTTGCTGATAGCCGTCCGGGGTGTTGAGACGCGTACCGATTGCCGTTGCGCCAAGGTTCACTTCCAGCAGCAGTTCGGCGGTACGCAGCAGGTTTTTGGTTTCTTCATTCAGCAGCACGTTGAAAGCGTGGAACTCCTGACCCAGGGTCATTGGCACCGCGTCCTGCAACTGGGTGCGGCCCATTTTCAGGATATCCTTGAACTCTACAGCTTTGTTTTCGAAGCCTTCGCCGAGCTGTTTGATGGCATCAACCAGTTTGACAATGGAGGCGTACACCGCGATGCGGAACCCTGTCGGGTAGGCGTCGTTGGTGGACTGGCATTTATTGACATGATCGTTCGGGTTAAGGAACTGGTATTCACCTTTCTGATGGCCCATCAGCTCAAGACCGATGTTCGCCAGCACTTCGTTGGTGTTCATGTTCACGGAGGTACCCGCGCCGCCCTGATAGACGTCTACCGGGAACTGGTCCATGCATTTGCCATTGTTGAGGACCTCATCACATGCGGCAACGATAGCGTTGGCGATACTTTTCGGGATGGTTTGCAGCTCTTTGTTCGCCAGCGCTGCCGCCTTTTTCACCATCACCATGCCACGGACAAACTCAGGAATGTCGCTGATTTTGCTGTTGCTGATATAAAAGTTTTCAATCGCTCTCAGAGTATGCACGCCGTAATAGGCATCCGCTGGCACTTCCCTGGTACCTAACAAGTCTTCTTCGATACGAATGTTGTTTAACATGTGAACCTTCTTTTTCAAGCTACGAATGAATACACCAAACACACAATATTAATGTGGTTATGTGTCTTTTTCGACCGACGATTATCCCCTTAATCGGCCGGATGACTGAAATTATATGCTGAAGGAGAGGAAATGCCGTAATCGGGATCACTTATTATCCCAGTGAATGCATCATAATTAATAATATGTGAAATAAGTCACCGCTTCGTAACAGACAAAAATTTACAACCGCCGCGAAATTGAATTTTCCGCATTTGCCACCATCTGATCAGGATGCGATTTGCAAACCCATTTCGACAGACGCTCTGGAGCGGCTGTTCATTAACAGGAGAAGCCAGTGCGCTGGATACCGTTTATTGCAATCTTTTTATACGTTTACATCGAGATCTCGATCTTTATTCAGGTCGCGCATGTTTTTGGCGTACTGATGACACTGATTCTGGTGATCTTTACCTCGGTGATTGGCATGTCGCTGGTGCGCAACCAGGGATTTAAGAACTTCTTGCTGATGCAGCAAAAGATGGCGGCGGGTGAAAGCCCGGCGGCGGAGATGATCAAAAGCGTTTCGCTGATTATCGCTGGCCTGCTGCTGGTGCTGCCGGGGTTCTTTACCGACTTCCTCGGTCTGCTGTTACTGCTGCCGCCAGTGCAAAAGCACCTGACGCTGAAACTGATGCCGCATTTGCGTTTTTCGCGGATGCCGGGCGGCGGCTTTGGCGCAGGCGGTTCAGATGGGCAGACCTTTGAAGGCGAATATCAACGTAAAGACGATCAGCGCGATCGTCTGGATAACAAAGACGATCGCTAATTTCTGACGCCCGGTGATGCCGGGCTTCTTTTTATGTTATGGCTGAGTGGAATGCATCGACGTTGTGCGCCGTTTTGGCAGCAGCAGCCACAATGCCAACAGCATAAAAACCGCGTAAAGACTCTTCCAGCCGGGAATGATCAACAGCAGCAAACATAACGCACTGCCGAGTACCGCCAGTGCCTTAAATCGCCCTTGCAACAAGCGGCAGCCCGCCAGCATGCACAGCAGATAAATCATGATGAAAACGCCGTTCGCGTAGATGATCAGCGTATCGAGATGAATGTTGAAGGCGTAAATCGCCAGCGTGCAGAACATGCAGCAGATGATTACCGCGTTTAGCGCATTCAAGGGCAACTGGCGTTTTGAGAGCTTCGCCAGTGCGCTATCCGGTTTGTACGCTGCCTGCGACCACACCAGCCGGGCAAAACTCTGGATATAGGTATTCAGGCTGGCGAAACAGGCCAGGTAGCCAATAATGCAGGCAATCCACAGCGCGTGATTACCAAACAACTCGACGACAATCACCGGCAGCGACGCCGCTGCCCCCTGGGCGCGCCAGGCATCGAAATGCAACACCACCACGGTACACGCCCAGTAAACCGAGCCTGCCAGCAGCAGGCCAATCATCAGTGCGCGAGGAAAATCCCGCTCGGGGTTTTTGAATTCAGAGGCCAGATGGGCGAAGGCTTCAAGCCCAACAAAACACCAGAACATCACTGCCAGTGAGGCCGACATCGCCGAAACGGGTACCTGTGAGATCGGCGGAAAGGGAATATCGTTGAAACTAATGCCGCCGCGCCACCAGATAGCCACAATTAACGCCACGATCAGCCCGGCGATAATCGATTGCAGATTCGCGCTGGAACCTGTGCCTCGTGTACCCAGCAGCCAAATCAGCGCCAGCGTACCCAGCTCGGTCATCAATAATTGTGGCCCCTGCCAGCCAAACATGCCTTGCCAGAAACCCGCGGCAATGTGCAGCGCGGCGGGCAATCCGACCGGGATAACTGAGAGAAACAGCCAGCCCGTTACCCGTTCAAGACGCGCGCCGAAGGCCATCCCGACGAAATATGCCACACCGCCCGCGCTGGGAAAGTGGCGGCCCAGCGCGGCAAAAACAATGGCGACCGGGAACACGAGCAGAATCAGTAACGGCCATGCCCACAGGCTGCTGTTACCCGCCGCCAGTGCGGCCAGCGCCGGAACGGCGAACACGCCGGTGCCCAGTAAGGAGGTGGAAAGTAACCCAATGCCCTGAGCCAGCCCCAGCTCTTGTTTTAATCCGCTCATTGTCTTTTGTCTGCTTATCGTCGGGAGCGTCGATGGTATCACAATCAGTTTGGCTGATGGCTGCCGCAGCCCCTGTCAGCAATGGTGGCTTATGCGCGGATAGACTTTCGCAAATTTTTTTTGTTGTTCCCCCTTGAAGGGGGAACAAGCCAACCCCATCTCTCAGGTCACCAGCCGGATAACCGTTTGTGGCCCGGCGTCATCCATAACTGATAAAGACTTTCTCAAAGGAGAGCTATCAATGAGTATTCGTCCGTTACATGATCGTGTGATCGTCAAACGTAAAGAAGTTGAGTCTAAATCTGCTGGCGGTATCGTTCTGACCGGTTCTGCGGCAGGTAAATCAACGCGTGGCGAAATCATCGCTGTCGGTAAGGGCCGCATCCTGGAAAACGGTACTGTGCAACCGCTGGACGTGAAAGTGGGTGATATCGTGATTTTCAACGATGGTTACGGTGTGAAGGCTGAGAAGATTGACAACGAAGAAGTGCTGATCATGTCCGAAAGCGACATTCTGGCAATTGTGGAAGCGTAACAGCGCGCGCGAACGAAACTGAACGAATTTAAGGAATAAAGAAAATGGCAGCTAAAGACGTAAAATTCGGTAATGACGCTCGTGTAAAAATGCTGCGCGGCGTGAATGTTCTGGCAGATGCAGTGAAAGTTACCCTCGGTCCGAAAGGCCGTAACGTGGTTCTGGATAAATCTTTCGGTGCACCGACCATCACCAAAGATGGCGTTTCCGTAGCACGTGAAATCGAACTGGAAGATAAGTTCGAAAACATGGGCGCGCAGATGGTGAAAGAAGTGGCTTCCAAAGCGAACGACGCTGCGGGCGATGGTACCACCACTGCAACCGTACTGGCGCAGTCCATCATCACCGAAGGCCTGAAAGCCGTTGCTGCGGGCATGAACCCGATGGATCTGAAACGTGGTATCGACAAAGCTGTTGCTGCTGCGGTTGAAGAGCTGAAAGCACTGTCCGTTCCGTGCTCTGACTCTAAAGCGATTGCGCAGGTTGGTACTATCTCCGCTAACTCCGACGAAACCGTAGGTAAACTGATCGCTGAAGCGATGGATAAAGTCGGTAAAGAAGGCGTGATCACCGTTGAAGACGGTACCGGTCTGCAGGACGAACTGGACGTGGTTGAAGGTATGCAGTTTGACCGCGGTTACCTCTCTCCTTACTTCATCAACAAGCCGGAAACTGGCGCAGTAGAACTGGAAAGCCCGTTCATCCTGCTGGCTGATAAAAAAGTTTCCAACATCCGCGAAATGCTGCCGGTTCTGGAAGCCGTTGCAAAAGCAGGCAAGCCGCTGCTGATCATCGCTGAAGATGTGGAAGGCGAAGCACTGGCAACGCTGGTGGTGAACACCATGCGCGGCATCGTCAAAGTGGCTGCGGTTAAAGCACCTGGCTTCGGCGACCGTCGTAAAGCTATGCTGCAGGACATCGCAACCCTGACCGGTGGTACCGTGATTTCTGAAGAAATCGGTATGGAACTGGAAAAAGCGACCCTGGAAGATCTGGGTCAGGCTAAACGCGTTGTGATCAACAAAGACACCACCACCATCATTGATGGCGTGGGTGAAGAAGCGGCAATTCAGGGTCGTGTGACGCAGATTCGTCAGCAGATCGAAGAAGCCACTTCTGATTACGACCGTGAAAAACTGCAGGAGCGTGTAGCGAAACTGGCTGGCGGCGTTGCCGTTATCAAAGTTGGCGCAGCAACT
This sequence comes from Kosakonia pseudosacchari, assembly GCF_900184035.1. Classification (GTDB taxonomy): domain Bacteria; phylum Pseudomonadota; class Gammaproteobacteria; order Enterobacterales; family Enterobacteriaceae; genus Kosakonia; species Kosakonia pseudosacchari. The sequence continues at coordinate 177,628 of NZ_FXWP01000019.1, read as the reverse complement.
GAAGTTGAAATGAAAGAGAAAAAAGCCCGCGTTGAAGATGCGCTGCACGCGACCCGTGCTGCCGTTGAAGAAGGCGTGGTAGCAGGTGGTGGCGTGGCGCTGATTCGCGTAGCCAGCAAAATCGCTGACCTGAAAGGCCAGAACGAAGATCAGAACGTGGGTATCAAAGTTGCGCTGCGCGCAATGGAAGCTCCGCTGCGTCAGATCGTGCTGAACTGCGGTGAAGAGCCGTCTGTCGTCGCTAACTCTGTGAAAGCAGGCGACGGTAACTACGGTTACAACGCGGCGACCGAAGAGTACGGCAACATGATCGACATGGGTATCCTGGATCCGACTAAAGTGACCCGTTCTGCTCTGCAGTACGCGGCCTCCGTCGCTGGCCTGATGATCACCACCGAGTGCATGGTGACCGACCTGCCGAAAGGCGATGCGCCGGACTTAGGTGCTGCCGGTGGTATGGGCGGCATGGGCGGTATGGGCGGCATGATGTAATTGCTGCCGAACGCGCGTTCAGGGCAACCTGGCGCGAGTTCAACCAAAAAGAGCGGGCTTCGGCCCGCTCTTTTTTTTAACTTAAAACCACGATTTGCGGATGCGATCAGCATCAGGTCATGGTTCTGCCATTGTCTTTGGTTTTAATGGAATGGGCTGCAGCACCTTTTAAGTACGTTGATATGCCTTTTTGTGGCGTAATCACTGCCCCTTCTATGACTCGGATTTTTACACTTCGCACCGCGCCTTTTTTCACTATTTTCCCCAATTTGTGCGGCCTGAGATGGCGGCATTTTTCTTTTGGTCATCTTTTTAGTATAAGGTTTACACACGGGCGACATGCGTCCAGCTCATTGATTATGGGGAATAACATGTACGTAAAACATTTAGCAGGGATTATTGGCGCCTCGCTGTTGCTGGCAGGGTGTAGCAGCAGTAATGAATTGACTAGCGGCGGACAGAGCGTTCGCTTTGTCGAGGAGAAGCCGGCGGCAACCTGCCAGTATCTCGGCACCGCCACGGGTTCACAGAGCAACTGGCTCTCTGGTCAGCATGGTGAGGAGGGCGGTTCAATGCGCGGCGCGGCGAATGCGTTACGTAATCAGGCGGCGGCGATGGGCGGTAACGTGTTGTACAGCGTCTCAAGCCCAACACAAGGCTTCTTATCGAGCTTCGTGCCGACCGCCAGCGAAATGAATGCACAAGTGTATAAATGCCCGAACTGATATATTTAATTGTGCCCCGTCAGCCATGGCGGGGCACGACTATCTAAAATAATCTCGCTTTCATTCTCAACAGGTTGCTTCTAATTATTTAAGTATGAATAAGCGTGAATATAATTCCTCTGCTAATTAACTTTTCTATCATCCTGAATATTAAGTTTTCTTAAGATTTATCCAATGTGATTATATTCACAGGTTTGGATATATTTTTCACCAAAAAATGCATTAGTGACTAAAGTAATATTACGACTTGCCGATACTCATCTCAGGACAAAAAACGAGGGACTGTATAATTTAACAATATTTTATGCATGATGGTGTCGGGAGTTACTAATGAATATTACAAAGAGATTGTTACTTGCTTTCTCGTTACTGATCTTAAGCCTCATCGGCACTAATGTTATCGCTATAATTTCACTGTCTAAAATTGGTGAGTCACAAAATTATTTTCAGGAAAATACCTTACCCAGCCTGGATGCAATGAATAAAGAGACAATGCAGATCTTAAAAGTTCGCGGGCAGCTCTTTTTACATGGTCTGACGGACGATCCCGCCGGGATGGCCGAAATAAAACAGAATGCAACAAAATTGTATGACGATCTCTACGCCATGCACCAGGGTTACCTTAAAGATCTTGTTTCTGACCAACATGATCAGGATTTATCTAATAAAACATTAAGTGATTTAGAAAAATTCCGTTCTGTAATGGACCAGTATTTTAAAGTCTCAGAAAGTAATGACCGCGTTGCCATTATTAAGTCAATGCAGAAAGGTGGGGTTGTCGCAGATAATATTGCGCTGTTAATTAATGATTTTGCTGAGCAAGTGGCGTACAACTCATCATTAGTGACCAAGGCTGTTCAGGACAGCGACAATTTAATTTCCCGGGCAATGATTCTCTCCTTAACGGCGACGATTGCCGCTACCCTCATTCTGGGTTTGTTCGGACTGTTTACCGTGCTGAATATCAAACGTCGACTGAACGGTATGAAAGATGGCATGGTCACTATCAGCGAAAAACTGGATCTCAGCCATGCGTTACCGACCGGGCGTTTGGACGAAATTGGGCAGGCAGTCAGTGCATTTAATAATCTTGTTGAGCGCGTGGCTGAATCGCTGGCAATGGTACGTGCCGCTTCCGGCTCCGTGAATACCGCCGCCAATGAGATAGCCTTAGGCAACAATGAACTTTCGGCGCGTACCGAGCAGCAATCTGCCGCGGTGGTCGAAACGGCGGCCAGCATGGAAGAGTTAAGCTCCACGGTTAAACAGAACGCGGAAAACGCGCATCAGGCCAGCCAGCTTGCTCTTACCGCCTCTGATACCGCTTCGCAAGGTGGGAGCGTCGTTGGGACTGCCATCAGCCGTATGAAAGATATTATGGATAGTTCCAAACGTATTTCGGAAATTACGTCGGTCATTAACGGCATCGCTTTTCAGACCAACATTCTGGCGCTTAATGCGGCCGTTGAAGCGGCAAGAGCCGGGGATCAAGGGCGAGGTTTCGCTGTGGTAGCTGGTGAGGTGCGCTCATTAGCCCAGCGTAGCGCGCAGGCGGCAAAAGAGATTGAAGCGCTGATCAGCGAGTCGGTCACCTTTGTTGAAGAGGGCTCGCGGCAGGTAGACCTGGCGGGTGAAACCATGAACGGCATTGTGAACTCGGTGCTGCAGGTGAAAGATTTGATGCAGGAAATCGCTGCAGCCTCCGACGAACAAAACCGCGGCATTTCGCAGATTGCCCAGGCGATGTCCGAAATGGATACCACCACCCAGCAGAACGCCGCGTTAGTTCAGGAATCGTCTGCGGCGGCCGGTAGCCTCGAAGATCAAGCCACCAAACTGCAACAGCTGGTTGATGTCTTCCGTTTGCCAGGCCAACAACCGGCTGTCGTGAGGTCTTCAGTGTTGCCCGTCAGACAGCCGCGCCCGGCAGTGGCGGGTGGCGGAGATGATGGGTGGGAAACCTTTTAAGTTTTAGCGACGAGCCGCTGTAGGCTCGTCTGTTTCGCGGCTACGTTTGCTCTCATCACGTAGCCGTTTTTTTTAGCTCTGACGAAGCTGCAGATCGAGCGGCGTTTTACTGGGTTCACCACCAATCTCACGGGCCAGTTTCGGCACCATATAACCTGAAACCAGCGTCAGCAGCTCACGCATAATCGTGCGCGCCTCATCATCACTGACCATAAAGTGCGCCGCACCCTGCACTTTATCCAGCACATGCAGGTAATAGGGCATTACACCCGCATCGAACAACGCATTGCTTAAATCCGCCAGCGTTTGCGCATTATCATTCACGCCGCGCAGCAGCACGCTCTGGTTCAGCAGCGTGACATTGGCCTGACGCAGTTGCGCCATCGCATGGCGAAAATCATCACCGATCTCCTGCGCATGGTTGATGTGGTTCACCAGCAAAATTTGCAGCGATGAGCGCGCAAAACGCGCGCTTAGCGTATCGGTGATCCGCGCCGGAATCACAATTGGCAGACGGCTGTGAATGCGCAGACGTTTGATATGCGGGATGGCTTCCAGTTGGCTAAGCAGCCAGTCCAGTTCATGATCTTTTGCCATTAGCGGATCGCCGCCGGAAAAAATGATCTCATCCAGTTCCGGGTGCACCGCGATATAGTCCAGCGCGCCTTGCCAGTTGCGTTTGTTGCCCTGGTTATCGGCATAAGGAAAGTGGCGACGGAAGCAATAACGACAATTTACCGCGCAACCGCCTTTCACCAGCAGCAGCGCACGATTGCGATATTTGTGCAGTAAACCGGGTACGACACTGCTCTGTTCTTCCAGCGGATCGGTGCTGAAACCTGGCGCGACAATGAACTCTTCCTGAGAAGTAAGTACCTGACGCAAAAGAGGATCATGCGGATTGCCCGGCTGCATGCGCGCGGCGAATGCGCGGGGGACACGCAGCGGAAACAGGCGTTTTGCCGCCCCGCCAGCGATTAAATTTTCATCAGTGTCTATCTTTAGAAGACGTAACAGTTCATCCGGATCGGTGATTACATCGGCAAGTTGTATTAACCAATCTTCTCTGGATGGGGTTTTTAGGGTTACAATATGCGCCATTTTGTGGCTTAGCTACCAGTTAACAATTTCAGAGGGCCTTATGGCGACTTACTATAGCAACGATTTTCGTGCCGGTCTTAAAATCATGATGGACGGCGAACCTTATGCGGTTGAAGCCAGCGAATTCGTTAAACCAGGCAAAGGCCAGGCTTTCGCACGCGTTAAATTGCGTCGTCTGCTGACCGGTACGCGTGTAGAAAAAACCTTCAAATCCACTGATTCCGCAGAAGGCGCGGACGTTGTCGATATGAACCTGACTTACCTGTACAACGACGGTGAGTTCTGGCACTTCATGAACAACGAAACCTTCGAACAGCTTTCCGCTGATGCGAAAGCCATTGGCGACAGCGAAAAATGGCTGCTGGATCAGGCTGAGTGCATCGTAACGCTGTGGAACGGCCAGCCTATCGCTGTTACGCCGCCGAACTTCGTTGAGCTGGAAGTTATTGAAACCGATCCAGGTCTGAAAGGCGACACCGCAGGTACCGGCGGCAAACCGGCGACCCTGAGCACTGGCGCAGTGGTTAAAGTTCCGCTGTTTGTGCAGATTGGTGAAGTGATTAAAGTAGATACTCGCTCTGGCGAATACGTATCTCGCGTGAAATAATCCTCACGACGTCGGCGTAGCACCGTGCTACGCCGTCGAACTTTGCAGGCAGGGATGATATGAAACGTCTGACGAAATTCCTCTCTCTACTTCTTATCAGTTGCGCACTGCTTTCCGGTTGCAATACCGCCCGTGGCGTTGGTGAAGATATCCAAAGCCTGGGTCATGTCATCTCTCGCGCAGCGAACTAAAACTTCCTCTCTTCCTAAAAATGCTTCCGTTCCGGTAACCTTCCCGGATTTTGTCTATGCTTAAGTGGCTATACACAAACAATATTGGCTACAAAAGGAAGATATTATGGTTAAGAAGACAATTGCTGCGATCTTTTCTGTTCTGGTTCTTTCCTCAGTCCTGACGGCCTGTAACACCACGCGTGGTGTGGGAGAAGATATCTCCGATGGCGGTAACGCGATTTCTGGCGCGGCATCAAAAGCGCAACAGTAATCACTGTCGGTACGGCGCTTGCCGTACCGTTAGTTTGAGTTTTCCGGCAGTGATAAGAACGGTGTAAAGCGGTTTCCCATCCCCAGTTTCATTCTGATATTGCGCTTGTAGGTGTAAACGGTCTTACCGTTAATACTGAGATTATTGGCAATCGCCTGGTTATTATTCCCTTCCATCCACAGCGTCAGCACTTTTTCTTCCTGCTTTGTCAGCAGCGGGGTAGCGATTTTCGGTATTGCACGGATGGGGCGCGCCAGCACCATTGCGTCGATAATTTTTGCCAGCTTTTCCAGCGGTTCTGTTTTCAACAGCGTCGCCTGAATAGCAAACTGCGCGCAAAATTCTGACAATTGCGCATCTTCGCCAGATTCTAACAACATCACTTGCGTGGGATCGCTACAAACGGAGAAAAACGACGCAAGTTGTTGAATATGATGGATTTCATTCTTGAATCCGTGAAGATCGGCAATCACCAGGTCCGGCTGCCACTGCACAATATGTTCTTTGGCGAGCATTAGATTATGCAACGCGGTTACCAGGAAGGAAGCGGGGAACAAATCGGGTTGATTGAGCCAGGATTCCATCCCTGTGCGGGTGAAGTAACAGCGGTCAATCACGAGAATCTTGAACATATTTTTCTTCGCAGTCAGAGAGTGGCGCACAACGTCCTGAATTCAGGAGAGCGGATTTATCATAGGGGGTAGATATGGTGGATAAATGCCGGAATTCCGCTGCGAACAGTGGCTATTTCTCGCTTTAAAGCGCCTGAAATTGAGCTACAACAAAAATATTGAAATAACGAGCCAAAATCGGCAAAATTTGCCTCTCTTCACACGCCGAACGGGACGACCCGTTTGTGCTCATTCACAATGGGGACGGCCCCGCACGGGAGCCAAAAATGTCCTGGTTAATTCTTCTTATTGCAGGTCTTCTTGAAGTGGTTTGGGCTATCGGCCTGAAATATACCCACGGTTTTACCCGGTTAACACCAAGCATCATTACCGTGACGGCGATGATCGCAAGCGTTGTGCTGCTGTCATGGGCGATGAAAACATTACCGGTGGGCACGGCGTATGCCATCTGGACCGGTATTGGCGCAGTCGGCGCCGCAGTCGCCGGCATTGTGCTGCTCGGCGAATCTGCGAGCCTGGCGCGTATCCTCAGCCTTTGTTTGATTGTCGCCGGGATTATCGGATTGAAACTCAGCGCCCATTAATGGGGCTGGTTAATCCAGAGTAGTTTTTCCACGGCAAACCCCTGCCGGGCCGCGATGTCCAGCATCTGCTGTTTTACGTCTGCCGGAAGGGTTGGCGTGCGGGACAGTATCCAGAGATAGTCGCGGTCCGGCCCGCAAACCAGCGCGTAGCGGTAGTCATTGTCCAGCGCGAGGATGTTATAGCCGCCATAGAAGGGGCCGAAGAAGGAGACTTTCAGCGCGGCGGTGCGTGGGTCGCCAGTGAAATACGCGGTGCCGATGGCTTGCTGCCACATACCGCGTTCTGTGTTGTAACCACGATTCACTACCGTCAAACCGCCATCGTCGCGCAGACTATACGTGGCGGTGACCCTTTCCAGCCCGCGCTCAAAGGTGTGGTCAAAGCGGGCAATTTCGTACCATTTACCCAGATAGCGTTGCGTATTGAAATTCTGTACGACGGTCACGCCGTCAGGAGGAGTGGGAGAACTACAGCCGGAGATGAACAGCGCAGCGATAACAGTCACGACAAGCAGCATCAGGCGCATGAGATTTTCCTTCCAGATCTTTCTTTAGGGTATAGACGCTGGCGGGAAATTTGCTCTCCCGCTTACGCAGGAGAGCGACTGGTATCAAAGAAATAAAACACCGATCAGGGTAACGACGGTAAGAATGGCCGCAAGGCCATAAAACACCCATTTACCGCTGGGAACATGGATTTTCAAATCATGCATCATGTGGTGGATACGATGCAGACCGCACCACACCGGCAATACAATCATTAAAAAGATAAAGACGCGGCCAATAAAGCTTTGTGCAAACGCCAGCACGCGATCGTAGCCGAGTGCGTCGCCGGGGTAGAATCCCAGCGGCAGTAGCACGCCAATCAACAGCACGATAACCGGTGTAACAATTGCGCCCCACATACCGCCAGCGCCAAATAATCCCCAGAAAACGGGTTCGTCAGAACGTTTTGGATTCGGGTTAATCACGTTGGCCTCCTTACCAGAACAGTGCGACAAACAGGATCACCACGGTGACCACTGCCGTTACCACCCAAAGCCCTTTAATAACCGGCTCTGGACCCAATTTTTCGCCCTTAACAATAATGAGCTGCGCTTTCGGCGCCAGATCAAACCAGGTTTTGGTGTGCAGCAGTGCTGCCGCCAGCGCGATCAGGTTGAGGATCAGCACAATCGGGTTTTGCAGAAAATGCACAAACCCTGCCCAGCTTTCCGGCCCATGTTTCAGCGAAAAAAGACCGAAGATCAGTTCGAGGCTGAACCAGACCGCCGCAACCGCCGTTCCTTCACGCAGCATATAGAAGCGATAAAACGGTAGGGTTTTCCACCAGGTTGATGGCATGGGACGTACCCAGGCTTTGCGTTTAGTCGTCATAATGCACTCCTTAGCGTGGTTTCAGGGTGGCGATAAGAAAGTCTTTCGAGCTCTCTACCTTGCCCTGCTGAATAGCGGCGGCCGGATCGACATGCTTCGGACAGACTTCCGAGCAGTAACCGACAAACGTACAGCTCCACACGCCGTTCTGGCTGTTGAGTTGCCCCATGCGCTCTTTCTTACCTTTATCGCGGCTATCGAGGTTATAGCGATGCGCCAGCGTAATTGCTGCCGGGCCGATAAACTCCGGGTTAAGGCCGAATTGCGGGCAAGCGGCATAACACAAACCGCAGTTGATACAGCCAGAGAACTGGTGATACTTCGCCATCTGCGCCGGCGTTTGCTTGTTAGGCCCCTGATCCGGCGTGCGCGTGTTACCAATAATGTAGGGCTTAATCGCTTCGAGGCTTTCGATAAAGTGGGTCATATCGACCACCAAATCGCGCTCGATCGGGAAGTTGGCCAGCGCTTCGACTTTCAGCCCTTTCTCGTAATCACGCAAAAAGGTTTTACAGGCGAGCTTCGGCACTTTGTTCACCATCATGCCGCAAGAGCCGCAAATCGCCATACGGCACGACCAGCGGTAGCTCAGGTCCGGCGCGAGGTTATCTTTGATATAGTTCAGCGCATCAAGCAGCGAAGTGGCTTCATCGTAGGGCACATCGTAAAAAGCGCTGTGCGGCGCGTTGTCCACTTCCGGGTTGTAACGGACAATCTCGATTTTCAGATTCTTCAACTCAGCCATTGTTCGTCTCCTTCTTCTCGGTCGCTTCAGCTTCAGCACCGTAGACGCGTTTTGCTGGCGGCAGCGTGGTGATCTTCACGTCGCTGTACTCCAGACGAGTCGCGCCATCAGCACCGCGGAACGCCAGCGTGTGCTTGAGGAAGTTAACGTCATCGCGCTCGGTATAGCCTTCATCCAGACGCTGATGCGCACCGCGAGACTCTTTACGTGCCAGCGCGGAGTGCGCCATACATTCGGCGACATTCAGGCCGTGGCCCAGTTCAATGGTATAAAGCACATCGGTGTTGAAGACGCTGGAGGTATCGGTGATACGCACGCGTTTAAAGCGCTCCTGCAACTCCGCCAGCTTATCCACGGTTTTCTGCATCAGCTCCGTCGTGCGGTAGATGCCGCAACCTTCTTCCATGGATTCACCCATTTCATCGCGGATTTTCGCCCAGCTTTCGGTGCCGTCCTGATTCACCAGCGCTTTCAGGCGTTTTTCCACGTCGGCAGCTTGTGCGTTCAGCGCGCTGTCATTGGCCTCGGTTGCGGTTGCGGCGCGTTCCATAGCGCGTTCCCCGGCAAGACGGCCAAACACCACCAGTTCCGCCAGCGAGTTCGAACCCAGACGGTTTGCGCCATGCAGGCCGACAGAAGAGCACTCACCCACGGCAAAGAGACCCTTGATACGGGATTCGCAGTTTTGATCGGTTTCGATACCGCCCATGGTGTAGTGCGCGGTTGGGCGTACCGGAATCGGCTCTTTGACCGGATCGACGCCAACATAGGCTTTCGCCAGCTCGCAGATAAATGGCAAACGTTCGTTGATTTTTTTCGCGCCGAGATGACGTAAATCGAGGTGCACCACATCGCCACGCGGCGTGGAGATGGTGTTGCCTTTGCGCCACTCGTGCCAGAACGCCTGCGACACTTTGTCGCGCGGGCCAAGCTCCATATATTTGTTCTTCGGCTCGCCAAGCGGGGTTTCCGGGCCCATGCCGTAATCCTGCAAATAGCGGTAGCCGTTCTTGTTGACGAGGATCCCACCTTCACCGCGGCAACCTTCAGTCATCAGAATGCCGGAGCCGGGCAGGCCGGTCGGGTGATACTGCACAAACTCCATATCGCGCAGCGGCACGCCGTGCGCCAGCGCCATGCCCATACCGTCGCCGGTGACAATGCCGCCGTTGGTGTTGTAACGGTAAACGCGACCCGCGCCGCCCGTTGCCATCACCACCGCATTGGCGCGGATCTGCACCAGCGTACCTTCCATCATATTCATGGCCACCAGCCCACGGGCGTGGTTGTCATCGACCAGGATATCTAGTACGAAATGCTCGTCGAAACGTTGGATTTGTGGGAACTGAAGGGATGTCTGGAACAGGGTATGCAGCATATGGAAGCCGGTTTTATCGGCGGCAAACCAGGTGCGTTCGATTTTCATCCCGCCGAAGCGGCGCACATTGACCGTTCCGTCAGGACGGCGGCTCCACGGACAGCCCCACTGTTCAAGCTGGGTCATCTCTGTCGGGCAATGATGCACAAAATAGTCAACGACATCCTGTTCGCAGAGCCAGTCACCGCCAGCAACGGTATCGTGGAAATGGTACTCGAAGCTGTCATGATCCTGGGCGACGGCGGCAGAGCCGCCTTCCGCAGCAACGGTGTGGCTGCGCATGGGATAGACTTTTGAAATCAGTGCGATTTTGGCGTTGGGGTGGGCTTGCGCCGCAGCGATCGCGGTGCGTAATCCCGCTCCGCCTGCGCCAATCACAGCGATATCGGCTTGAAAGGTATGCACGACATTCCTCCAGATTATTGTTGTTCCGCAACGATAAGCCAGAAGCGCTCAAGGTAGTTGCGGATATGTTCCACTGCTCCTTTTTGGGTAAGGGCAGTATAACCGTAGAGATTCGGGGGAAATTTGATGCGTTCGATTTTTTTGCTGTTCTATGCGGTGATATGTCATCGATCTTGATTGATATCACCATTAAATGTTTACCCTTCTAGTTATAGACGACATTAATGAAATTATTTTGCGCAAAATTTGTCTCTGCGGATCGATGCGGGTAGACTTCGTGCCCTTGTCTGAAATCGGAGAAAGTACCATGAGCGAGACGGCAACCTGGCAGCCGAGCGCATCCATCCCCAATCTATTGAAACGCGCGGCAATTATGGCGGAAATTCGCCGTTTCTTTGCCGATCGCGGTGTGCTTGAGGTGGAAACGCCCTGTATGAGCCAGGCAACGGTGACAGATATTCACCTGTTCCCGTTCGAAACCCGTTTTGTTGGCCCAGGCCACTCTCAGGGGCTTAATCTCTATCTGATGACCAGCCCGGAATACCACATGAAACGCCTGCTGGCAGCGGGTTGTGGTCCGGTTTTCCAGCTGTGCAGAAGCTTTCGGAACGAAGAGATGGGCCGTCATCACAACCCTGAATTCACCATGCTCGAGTGGTATCGCCCGCACTACGATATGTATCGCCTGATGAATGAAGTGGATGATTTGCTCCAGCAAGTTCTGGAGTGCCAGCCTGCGGAATCGCTCTCTTACCAGCAGGCTTTCCAGCGCTATCTGGAAATCGACCCACTCTCCGCCGATAAAACCCAGCTGCGTGAAGCGGCGGCGAAGCTTGATCTGAGCAATATCGCCGATACAGAAGAAGACCGGGACACGTTGCTGCAATTACTGTTCACTATGGGCGTGGAGCCGCAGATCGGTAAAGATCGCCCGGCCTTCGTGTACCACTTCCCGGCAAGCCAGGCGGCGCTGGCGCAGATCAGCACAGAAGATCACCGCGTTGCAGAGCGTTTTGAGGTTTATTTCAAAGGGATTGAGCTGGCGAACGGTTTCCATGAGCTGACCGATGCCCGCGAACAGCAGCAACGTTTCGAGCAGGATAATCGCAAACGTGCCGCGCGCGGTTTACCGCAGCAACCCGTGGATGTAAACCTGCTGGACGCACTCAAAGCCGGTCTGCCGGATTGCTCTGGTGTCGCGCTGGGCGTTGATCGTCTGGTAATGCTGGCGCTGCAGGCTGAAAGCCTGGCGGACGTGATTGCGTTTACCGTCGACCGGGCCTGATGACCCGATGAGTAAACCGTAAAAAAGGCGCCTGAGGCGCCTTTTTTGTTGGCTTACAAACTGCCCGCCGGGCGGCTGCTTTTGCCTGAGGACGTCAGCGTTCTTGCCGTGCGTTTGCCATCAAGACTCTCCAGACGCATCTGGAATGGTGGGAACGGCAAATCAATACCGTGTTCGCGGAAGCCCGCCAGAATCAGCTGGTGGATTTCGTGGCGTAACGGCATGCGATGCCCCATTTCCGCCGCATAAATTCGCAGCTCAAACAGTTGCAGCCCCTGCTGCAAATCGACGAGGAACACTTCCGGCGCCGGGTTATCAATCACCAGCGAACAGCGTTCAGCGGCGGTGTAAAGAATCTGCGTCACTTCTTCGCTGTTGGCGTCGGCCGGCGCCGGTACCGTCAGCACAACACGCGTGACCGAATCTGACAACGACCAGTTAATAAACTGCTCGGTGATAAACGCTTTGTTCGGCACGATGATCTCTTTGCGATCCCAGTCGCTGATGGTGGTCGCGCGGGTATTGATCCTGGTGATACTGCCGGTCAAATCGCGGATGGTCACCGTATCGCCAATGCGGATCGGCTTTTCAAACAAGATGATCAGGCCAGAGATAAAGTTGGCGAAAATCTCCTGCAAACCAAAACCGAGCCCGACACCGAGTGCTGCCACCAGCCACTGTAATTTTGACCACTCAATGCCGATCATCGAGAAGCCTACCAGCCCGCCAAACAGCATCAGCAGGTATTTGGTGATAGTGGTGATGGCATAACCCGTACCCGGCGCCAGATCCAGATGCTGTAACAGCGCCAGTTCAAGTAACGCGGGGAGGTTACGCACCAGTTGGGTAGTGATAATAAACACCAGAATGGCGATCAGCACCGCGCCGAGGGTGATGGGCTCCAGGCTTTCCACGCCTTGTACCGTTGAGGTGACATCCCACAGCGGGATATTTTCCAGAAAGCCAAACGCGGAATGGATTTCGGACCACAGCACAATCACCGACAGCAGAGCGATCAGCATCAGGATCGAACGCACCAGGCGCAGCGACTGTACGCTGATAGCATCCAGATCGACTTCCGGTTCATCCACCTCGGCAGTGCCTTCGGTACTGGTGTGATGCGGAGCCTCTTCTTCACCACGGGCGCGCTGGGCGAGGATCTCCGCGCGGCGGTGGCGGGCGCGTTCAAAGGCCAGTCGGCGGCGCTGGATCAGCATCCAGCGACGAATGATGTGATAGACAACCAGCAGCAAGAACCAGATGGCGACCGAGGTTTCCAGACGCGCCAGCAACGCCTGCGCCGTGGCCAGATAACCCACACAGGCGGCCAGAATCGCCGCCAGAGGCGCACTGAGTAACAGGTTCCACAGCAAGTGGTTGGGCATATTGTCACTGTTACCCGCTTTATCAACATACAGCGGGATCCCGGCACGCTTCAGGCTTAGCGTCACGATCGCCAGCGCCCCGCAAATCAGAATAAAACAGAGCCGCCCCAGCGACGCGGAGAACTCACGATCGTTAAGGTTATCAAACATGATCAGCGCCATGATCAGCGGCACAATAAAACCGATGCTCATCAGGTAATAACGCATTCCCCGTGCCACGCGGTTACGCGGCCAGCCGAAGTGGGCGACAAATAAGCCGGTCGGACGGGCGAACGTAGCGCAGATCATCACCACCCACAGCAGTGGCACAGTGGCGGTAACGCCATCGCCAATCGCCACTGCCAGCGGGTAGGGCCAGGCTTCCTGCAAGCCATAGCCGAGCGTTTTCCACAATACCGGCAGCGGCGACGCGACCAGAATCGACCAGAACACCGTACGCATGGTGAGCCAGAAGTGATCCTGCGTCACTTTGCCCACGCGCGCGCTGGAACGTTCCAGAAAGCGCGTAAAGTGACGGCGGGAGTAAATGCTAAAGCCCACCAGCAGCAAGGCACCAAACAGCGGGAATAGCGTCTCTTTGCTGGTGAGCATCATGGCGCTGGCTTTGCCCAACTGACTGATGGTATCGAGCGACAGCAAGCGACGCAGATCCTGCACGATCTCGATTGGCCAGGCGAAGGAGATCGGGCTGACATCCGCCGTCCAGAACAGATAGCGGTGAGTGGCTTCGTTAACTTCTTTTAGCGCGTCTTCCAGTTGGCTATTGGAAACTTTGAGCTTGGTGAGTTCAAGGATAAGCGTATCGCCGCCCTGCAATAGCGAATTCAGCAGCTCGCGCTGGGTGCGCAGTTGCGCTTCCAGAATACGGTTTTGCTCAGCCGTCAGCGGCTGGCCATCCGCCTGGCGGATTTGTCGCAACTGCGGCTGCTTATTCAGCAGATCTTCATAGCGCATGCGATGCACACGCAACTGCGCCATTTCGGTATCAAGCTGCTGCGGTTTTGGCATCTCTGGCAGACGAGCGACCTGCGCGCGTAACGCTTCACCGAGCATATTGGACGCGCCAAGCCATTGCGATTGTTCGCGCAGGGTATTCAGCGCCTGGCGAACCTGCAATGTCTGCCCGGTGGCCTGGCGCTGCTGTGAGGCCACCAGATCCATGCGCTGCGCCTGCTGGTTTAGCGCCTGCGACAACTCGCGGTTAATGCGGAACTGCTCGACAATTCCCGCCGGTAGATTGGCGCTGTTTTCGGCCAGTAATTCGGTGCTTTCCAGCGCCTGTTCCGCTTCGCGCTGGCGCTGGCTATTAAGTTGATTACGCAACGCCTGCAAATAGGCGTCGAGTTGCTGGCTCTGCTTTTGCGCCAGCTCGGAACGCATGCGCGCCAGCTCCTGGCGGTTATTCGCCGATAGCTGCGCCAGCTCCAGTTCATCGACCAGGGCTTTCAGTTTCGCGGATTCCGCCTGCGCGCCAAAGTTTTGCGCTTGAGTCAGCGGGGTAGTGCTGTTTTGCGCACCGAGGCGGCGTTCAACCTCGGTGACCTGGCGGCGCGCGTCGGTTTGCTGCTGCGGTAGCTGGCTTAGCGAATCGCTGATTTCCCGGGCGCGCTCCTGCTCCTGCTGCGCTAAACGGGTTTTCTCCAGCAACTGGCTGCTGACTTGCAGGATCTCCTGGTTTAGCGCATCGCTGCTCATGCCCGCTGGAACGGGTTTCGGTTCGTCGTGCAGGTTATCCAGCTGCGCGCGCAGCGTTCGGGAGAGTTTGGGGAAGTTATCAATGACGTCTTGATATTGCCTGGCGCGCTCGAGCGAACCTTTACGTTCTTCGAGCGCGTTTAGCGCGGCCTGGAGCACCTCGACGGTTTCCGCCTGATCCGGCGTGTTTTTCGCCGCTTTGGCTTGCTCCAGCTCCTGAGCGATTTGTCGGGCATCGGGGGCGGTTGCGGCGATAGCCCCCAGGCTGAGGCACCAGGCCATCAGAAAAACGATAATCAGGCGCACATCAGTCTCCAGAATGGTTAAGGCTTAGCTTTCGTCTTGCTTGTCGTCTACCAGCGGGCTGGCGTCATGCTCGGCTTTAATTTCCGCTTCCGGCAGCGGTGCCGGTTGTGCATCAACAGGCGCGAAAGTTTCGGTGGAAACCGCCAGCGGCTGGCCAATTTTGGTCACTGACAGGCTCTGTAACTGCTCGACCAAATTCACTTTGCCCGGCGCAAACAGGTTAATTACCGTGGAACCGAGTTTAAAGCGGCCCATCTCCTGACCTTTCAGCAACGCAACCGCACCTTCACTTTCACCAGCAGGCCAGGTCCAGCGTTTGATAATGCCTTCGCGCGGCGGCGTGATGGTGCCTGCCCATACGGTTTCGATGCTGCCGACAATCGTTGCGCCGACCAGAATTTGCGCCATCGGGCCAAACTCGGTATCAAACAGGCAGATCACGCGTTCGTTACGTGCAAACAAGTTCGGCACGTTCTGCGCCGTCAGATGGTTCACGGAGAAGAGATCGCCCGGCACGTAAATCATCTCGCGCAGGATGCCGTTGCACGGCATATGCACGCGGTGATAGTCGCGCGGCGAGAGATAGGTGGTGACAAAGCTACCGTTACGGAACAGATCCGCCATCAGATAGTTGCCCGCCAGCAGCGCTTCCAGGCTGTAATTATGCCCTTTGGCCTGCAGGATTTTGTCATTGTCGATGGTGCCAAGCTGGCTGACGACGCCGTCTGCCGGCATCACCAGTACGTTCGGATCGGTGTTGAGCGGGCGTACTTCGTCACGCAGTGGGCGGACGAAAAAGTCGTTAAAAGTACGGTAGCTGGCGGTGTCCGGCTTCTGCGCTTCTTTCATATCGACCTTGTAGTATTTCACGAACAGATCGATAACCAGTTTGGTCAACCAGCCTGCGCGTTTGCTTGCGCCCCAGCCCGCCAGGCGAGTGAGCCACAGTTTCGGCAGAATGTATTGAAGCGAAAGTTTAAATGAATTTAACAAGGTAGCCTCCAGGCTATTGTTTTTGTCGTTCCTGACCCGGCGCGCAAGCACCGGGGTCTTTGAAAATGGGGGACGATTTTAGCGACGCTTAGCGTAGTTGTCAGTCATCAGATTCAGAAAAGCTTTTACGCGTTTTTACTTGCGCCATGCTCTCAAGAATGCGGTGGTAGTTTTCAAACCGACTTTCGGCAATTTCGCCTTTCTCTACCGCCTCGCGGATGGCGCAACCTGGATCAGTATCATGCTTGCAGTCGCGGTATTTGCAATGACCAAGATAGTCATGGAATTCGACAAAACCGTTAGTGATTTGTTCCGGTTCGAGATGCCAGAGGCCAAACTCGCGAACGCCCGGTGAATCAATCACATCGCCGCCATGCGGGAAATGATAAAGCCGCGCCGCTGTCGTGGTGTGCTGGCCGAGGCCAGAGACGTCAGAAACGTCGTTGGTAAGAATTTGGTCTTCCTGAAAATCAAGCAACGCATTGAGCAGGCTCGATTTCCCCACACCGGACTGACCCGCGAAGATGCTTATGCGGTCGGTCAACGCTTCGACAAGCGGTGCCAGCCCGTCTTGCGTATGGCTTGAAACCATTAGCACCTTGTAGCCAATCCCACGATAGATATCCATCTGCTCGTTAACGAAAGCCATGCTTTCGTTATCCAGCAGATCAATTTTGTTCAGCACAATCAACGGCTCAACCTGCAGGGCTTCACACGCTACCAGATAGCGGTCGATGATATTGAGCGATAATTCCGGCAGGATGGCGGAAACCACGACGATCTGGTCGATATTTGCCGCGATCGGTTTGACGCCATCGTAAAAGTCGGGGCGCGTGAGCACCGAGGTGCGCTCATGGACCGCTTCTACGATACCTTTCACGGTGACACCTTCCGCCGCCTCTTTACCCGGACGCCACACCACGCGGTCACCGGTGACCAGCGAGCGGATAGTTCGGCGTATGTTGCAGCGATGCACTTTGCCATCGGCGGATTCCACATCGGCGTGCATGCCAAAGCGGCTGATCACCACCCCTTCGGACGGATCGCCGAACAGGTTGTCATCGTAGTCAGCTTTCTCCGCAGACGTTTTTAGTCGGCGCTGGTGGTTCGCATTGACGCGGCGCTGCTGGCCTTTGGAGAGTTTATTTTTACTCAATCGTGCTGGCTCCTGGTCGCCCCGGATGGGCAAAACGACTATGATACACGCAATTTTAGATGAATATAGTTACGCGAGAAGGGTGGAAAATAGCATGAGCGCAAATGAAAACAACCTCATTTGGATCGATCTTGAAATGACGGGGTTAGATCCCGAGCGCGATCGCATTATTGAAATCGCGACGCTGGTGACCGATGCAAACCTCAACATTCTGGCGGAAGGCCCGGTAATTGCAGTCCACCAATCCGACGCGCAATTAGCGCTGATGGATGACTGGAATGTACGCACGCACACCGGCAGTGGACTGGTGGAACGCGTGAAGGCCAGCCAACTGGATGACCGTGCGGCAGAACTAGCGACCATTGCTTTCCTGAAAGAGTGGGTACCAGCGGGGAAATCGCCGATTTGCGGTAACAGTATCGGCCAAGATCGCCGCTTTCTGTTTAAGTACATGCCGGAACTCGAAGCCTATTTCCACTATCGTTACCTTGATGTCAGCACGCTGAAAGAGCTGGCGCGCCGCTGGAAACCGGAAGTGCTGGAAGGGCTGAAAAAGCAGAACACCCATCAGGCACTGGATGATATTCGCGAATCGGTGGCGGAACTGGCTTACTATCGCGAACATTTTATTAAGCTGTAATGCGTCAGCGACGCGGAGCCGGAAATTTTTCGCTTCGGCTCTGTAAGCCACTCGTGGCGCGATTTTGCCGGAAAAATGCGCGTTTTGTCGATTAAATCGGCACTTGAACAAAAAAAGCGAAAATTTGCTTTCGGGGGCTTGCAGCAAGAAGGATTTCTCGTATAATGCGCCTCCCGTGAAGACACAGAAATGTGCAACACGGCATCACGAAATTTTAGTGAAAAGCGCAAGCAAGTTACTGAAAAATCGATGATAAGCGGGAATAGCTCAGTTGGTAGAGCACGACCTTGCCAAGGTCGGGGTCGCGAGTTCGAGTCTCGTTTCCCGCTCCAAAATTTGAAATGCACCATCCAGATTTACTGGCTTCGGCATTGACGTTGAACCCAGATAAATATGCGGGAATAGCTCAGTTGGTAGAGCACGACCTTGCCAAGGTCGGGGTCGCGAGTTCGAGTCTCGTTTCCCGCTCCAAATTTGAAATGTCGAAAGGCACGCACCATCCAGATTTACTGGTGACGGCAAGCAAGCCAAACCAGATAAGTATGCGGGAATAGCTCAGTTGGTAGAGCACGACCTTGCCAAGGTCGGGGTCGCGAGTTCGAGTCTCGTTTCCCGCTCCAAATTTTCAAATCCAATAAATTATCCACAGCGAATTTCCTCGTTGGGGACGTTTTTTATTGTCTTCGCTAAACGTTTGTGAACAGACTTATCCACAGGCGCACCTTTCATTCGCAACCCATCCATTACTTCGGTAAGTAAATGATTTGTTTTTAGTGCATTGAAAAATAGAAAGAAAATAACATTGCAAACTGTTAACGCGATCGCTTGACGATTTTGGGCGCGTTGAATCGTAATGTGTTTTTAATTTTATTCACAAGCTGTGGATGGCTCAGGCGTCGCGCGGCAGACCTTTTTCAACCACCCGCACCAGCCGTTGTTTTTTCGAGGTTTGGACTTCCACGACGCAGGCATTACGCTTCTCAATTTGCTGCGCAATCGCCCACTGTATGTGTTCGTCGAGAAGTGGGTGCTCACCAAGGCGTTTTTCGAGCGCCTGAATATTGGCGATATCCCACGGCGCATTCCCCAGCGCGACGGCAATATTCCGCAGCCAGCGCAGGTGCCCAATACGGCGTATGGCCGAACCTTCAGTGATTTTCAAAAAATACGCCTCGGTCCAGCCGAACAGTTCAATCAACGCTGGCGCGTGCAGCGCTTTACGCGGGCTGAAATCCTCTTCTTCGGTCAACTGAGAGAAACGGTTCCACGGGCAGATCAACTGACAATCGTCACAGCCGTAAATCCGGTTACCTATCAGCGCACGAAACTCTTCAGGGATAGCGCCTTCCAGCTCAATGGTGAGATAAGAAATGCAGCGCCGGGCATCGACTGTATAGGGTTCGACAATCGCGCCGGTCGGGCAGATGGTCATGCAGGCCACACAGCGACCGCAGCCTTCTTCCACCGGTTGGTCGACGGGTAGCGGTAGATCGATCAATAACTCGCCAAGGAAAAAGAACGAGCCCGCGTCGCGGCTTAAGATAAGTGAGTGCTTACCTGTCCAGCCTAGCCCGGCTTTTTCCGCCAGTGGGCGCTCAAGGATGGGCGCGGAATCGACAAAAGGTCTAAAATTCAGCGAAGCACATTGCTGCTGAATTAACTCGCCGAGCTTTTTTAACCGGTTGCGCAGCAGCTTATGGTAATCGCGGCCCAGCGCATAACGGCTGACATACCCGAGCGCCGGGTTTTTCAACGTGCTGGCGAAGGCCGCTTGCGCGGGAAGGTAGTTCATTCGCACGCTGATAACGCGCAGTGTGCCGGGGAGAAGCTCATGGGGTCGGGCGCGCATCATGCCGTGACGCGCCATCCACTCCATCTCGCCGTGATATTGTTTGTCCAGCCATGCCTGTAACGCAGGTTCGCTGGCGCTGAGATCGGTATCAGTAATACCGACCTGCTGAAAACCTAGTTCAGTGCCCCACTGTTTGATTTGTTGCGCTAAGTGATTGAGATCGAGGGGCTCTGACATGACGGACCATACAATGAAGAAAATCGCAGCAAGTATACCACACTCTGTCTGGCCTGCTGAGGACCTCAAGCGCGCTGAAAAAGAGGCGGCGGATAGCCTTGGTATTACGCTTTATGAACTGATGCAACGCGCGGGAGAAGCGGCGTTCAACATTGCGCGAGAACATTTTCCCGATGCGCGCTGCTGGCTTGTGCTTTGTGGTCACGGCAATAACGGTGGCGACGGCTATGTGGTGGCGCGTTTAGCGGCGGCGGCGGGGCTTTCCGTGACGCTGCTGGCGCTGGAAGGCAACAAACCGCTGCCGGAAGAGGCAGCGCAGGCGCGCGATGCGTGGCTCAACGCGGGCGGCGAGATCCATGCGGCTGATGTTCTGTGGCCGGAACAGGTTGATCTCATTATTGATGGGCTGCTTGGCACCGGGCTGACCAGTGCGCCGCGCGATGATGTGGCGGCGCTAATTGATCATGCCAATGCGCACCCGGCTCCTGTGCTGGCACTGGATATTCCCTCTGGCCTGAATGCGCAAACCGGCGCGGCCGCAGGTGCGGTGATGCAGGCGCGTCATACGGTGACGTTTATCGCCCTTAAACCGGGTTTGCTAACGGGCAAAGCGCGCGATGTAGTTGGTCAATTACATCACCATGCCTTAGGGCTTGACGCCTGGCTTTCTGGCCAGCAAACATCAATTTCCCGTTTTGATGCCAGCCTACTTACACAGTGGTTTACGCCACGGCGGCCCACTTCGCATAAAGGCGATTTCGGGCGGCTGGTGATTATCGGTGGCGATCACGGAACGGCAGGCGCGGTGCGCATGGCGGGAGAAGCCGCGTTGCGCACAGGAGCCGGCCTGGTGCGGGTACTCACGCGTAGTGAGAATATCGTGCCCATTATTACCGCGCGCCCGGAATTGATGGTGCACGAACTCACCGCCGAGTCGCTGGATGAGAGCCTTGCATGGGCGGATGTGGTGGTGATTGGCCCCGGTCTTGGGCAACAGGAGTGGGGTAAAAAGGCGCTACAGAAAGTGGAAAATTTTCGCAAACCGATGTTATGGGATGCGGATGCGTTGAACCTTCTGGCAATCAATCCCGATAAACGTCACAATCGCGTTCTGACGCCGCACCCCGGCGAAGCCGCTCGCCTGCTTAACTGTAGCGTGGCAGAAATTGAAAGCGACCGCTTACTTTCCGTCCGGCGTCTGGTAAAACGTTACGCAGGTATTGTCGTGCTGAAAGGGGCGGGTACGGTTATCGCGAGCGACGAAGGCGAAACGGGCATTATTGATGCCGGCAACGCCGGAATGGCAAGTGGCGGAATGGGCGATGTGCTGTCGGGCATTATCGGTTCGCTACTGGGGCAAAAATTGAGCCTGTATGACGCGGCCTGTGCCGGGTGTGTCGCACACGGCACGGCGGCGGATCGTCTGGCGGTGCAGCACGGCCAGCGAGGCATGCTGGCAACCGATCTTTTTAGCACGCTGCTGCGTGTTGTTAACCCGGATGTAATTGAAACAGAAGATGATTAATCGAGTTATTCCTTTACCTGACGAGCAATCAACACTGGATCTCGGCAAGCGTGTGGCGCAGGCCTGTGACGGCGCGACGGTGATTTATTTATATGGCGATCTTGGTGCAGGTAAAACCACCTTTAGCCGGGGATTTCTGCAAGCTTTAGGCCATAACGGTAATGTCAAAAGCCCAACGTATACATTGGTTGAACCT
The DNA here is from genome assembly GCF_900184035.1 of Kosakonia pseudosacchari. Classification (GTDB taxonomy): domain Bacteria; phylum Pseudomonadota; class Gammaproteobacteria; order Enterobacterales; family Enterobacteriaceae; genus Kosakonia; species Kosakonia pseudosacchari. Next base: position 155,960 of record NZ_FXWP01000019.1, on the reverse strand, counting down.
TACACCCTCGATAAATTAATGGTGTACCACTTCGATTTGTACCGCCTTGCGGACCCGGAGGAGCTGGAATTTATGGGGATCCGCGATTATTTTGCCAACGATGCGATTTGCCTGGTCGAGTGGCCGCAACAAGGTGCGGGTGTACTGCCTGACCCGGATGTCGAAATCCATTTAGATTACCAGGCACAGGGGCGTGAGGCGCGCATTAGCGCTGTATCCTCATCTGGCGATTCGTTACTGGCACGTATGGCCGGTTAACCGGAAGGATGACGGAATGATCTGTCGCGTGAAAAATTGGTTGGCGCTCGCGTTGTTACTGCTGTGTACGCAGGTGAGTGCGGCGAGTTTAGCGGATATTCAGGTGTCGAATGGCGATAGCCAGGCGCGTATCACTTTCAGTTTTATGGGCGATCCAGACTATTCGTTTTCTCAACAGGGCAAACGCAGCGTTGCGTTGGACATCAAGCAGACTGGCGTTATTCAGGGTCTGCCGCTGCACTTCAGTGGCAATAATCTGGTGAGAAGCATTCGTGCCGGTACCGCACAGGACAACCAGTCGATTCGGCTGGTGGTAGATCTGACGCAGAACGGTAAAACCCGCGCGGTGAAACAGCAAAGCGGTGCGGGTTACACCGTCGTCTTTACCATTGATGCCGACGTTCCTCCGCCTCCACCGCCGCCAAAAGTGGTAGTGAAACGCCCAGAAACTCCGGTGGTGATGCCGCAACAAACGGCACCGGGACGTAATCCGTTTAAAGGCGAAAACGATCGCATCACCAGCGTCACCAGCAGCAATACCATCACGCGGCCTGCGATGCAGTCGCGCGCGGTTTCTGGCGATAAAGTGGTGATTGCCATCGATGCCGGGCATGGCGGTCAGGATCCCGGCGCGATTGGCGCAGGGGGAACGCAGGAGAAAAATGTCACTATCTCCATTGCGCGGAAGCTGCGGGCATTACTGAATAGTGACCCCATGTTCAAACCGGTAATGACCCGCGATGGCGATTACTTTATTTCGGTAATGGGCCGCTCCGACGTGGCGCGTAAGCAGAATGCAAACTTTTTGGTTTCGATTCATGCCGATGCCGCGCCTAACCGCGATGCAACCGGCGCTTCGGTATGGGTGCTGTCTAATCGCCGTGCAAACAGTGAAATGGCGGGCTGGCTGGAGCAGCATGAGAAGCAGTCCGAGCTGCTTGGCGGCGCGGGCGACGTACTGGCAAATAGCCAGTCCGACCCTTATCTGAGCCAGGCGGTGCTGGATTTACAGTTCGGCCATTCCCAGCGCGTAGGCTATGATGTCGCCACCAGTATGCTCAGCCAGCTTCAGCGCATTGGTGCATTACATAAACGCCGCCCGGAGCACGCCAGCCTTGGCGTTCTGCGCTCGCCGGATATTCCGTCGGTGCTGGTCGAAACCGGTTTTATCAGTAACAGCAGCGAAGAGCGGCTACTGGGAAGCGATGCCTACCAGCAGCAAATTGCCGAAGCAATTTACGGCGGGCTGCGTAACTATTTCCTCGCACACCCGTTGCAATCCTCGCCGCAGAGCGGCGGGCAAACCGCCAGCGCGGGCTCATCTGCTAACGGGCTGCTCAACTAAGGATTTTTTTCATGCCGATACAGGTTCTACCGCCACAGCTTGCGAACCAGATCGCCGCGGGCGAAGTGGTTGAACGCCCTGCGTCGGTGGTGAAAGAGTTAGTGGAAAACAGCCTTGATGCTGGCGCTACGCGCATTGATATTGATATCGAACGCGGCGGCGCGAAGTTGATTCGCATCCGTGATAACGGTGTCGGCATCAAAAAAGAGGAGCTGGCGCTGGCGCTGGCACGTCACGCCACCAGCAAAATCGCGTCTCTGGATGACCTGGAAGCGATCATTAGCCTCGGTTTTCGCGGTGAAGCGCTGGCAAGTATCAGCTCGGTTTCCCGCTTAACGTTGACTTCCCGTACTGCCGAACAGCAAGAAGCCTGGCAGGCTTACGCCGAAGGGCGCGAGATGGCGGTTACCGTGAAACCTGCGGCCCACCCCATGGGCACGACGCTTGAAGTGTTGGATCTGTTTTACAACACGCCCGCACGACGCAAATTCATGCGCACGGAAAAAACCGAGTTCGGCCATATCGATGAAGTGATCCGCCGCATCGCGCTGGCGCGTTTTGATGTCACCATTAATCTCAATCACAACGGTAAATTGGTGCGTCAGTATCGCGCGGTTGCTGAAGGGGGGCAGAAAGAGCGCCGCCTTGGCGCGATTTGCGGTACGCCATTTTTAGAGCAGGCGCTGGCCATTGAGTGGCAGCATGGTGACTTAGCATTGCGCGGCTGGGTGGCCGATCCCAAAAGTACCTCCAGCGCTTTCGCTGAAATCCAGTATTGTTATGTGAATGGTCGCATGATGCGCGACCGGCTGATTAACCACGCTATTCGCCAGGCCTGTGAAGATAAACTGGGCGCGGATCAGCAGCCTGCGTTTGTGCTTTATCTGGAAATCGATCCGCATCAAGTGGATGTGAATGTCCATCCGGCAAAACATGAGGTGCGCTTTCATCAGTCGCGGCTGGTACATGATTTTATCTACCAGGGCGTGTTGAGTGTGCTGCAACAGCAGATGGAAACACCGTTACCGCTTTCTGAAGAACCCGCGCCAAGAGCGCTGCCGGAAAACCGGGTCGCGGCAGGGCGTAACCAGTTTGCTGAACCGTTGGACGCTCGCGAGCCGCAAGCGTCGCGTGTTTCCCCCCCTTCTTCCGGGGGAGCGCGTAGCAGTACCACCGCTCAGCCATGGCCTAACGCTCAGCCGGGTTATCAGAAACAGCAGGGGGCGCTTTATCGGCAATTGCTGGAAACACCAGTTGTCGAACGTAAACATGAAAATGCGGAGCCTGTTGCTCCGTCACTGGACGGGCACAGCCAGAGTTTTGGTCGCGTATTAACGCTTATTGCGCCGCATTTCGCGCTACTTGAGCGTGACGGAAAGTTAGCATTGCTGGCGCTGCCGGTGGCTGAACGCTGGCTGCGCCATGCGCAACTGTCGCCAGACCATGCGCCTGCCTGCGGTCAGCCGTTATTGATTCCGGTGCGTTTAAAAATCTCTGCGCAAGAGAGCGCAGTATTGAAGCGTGCGCAGGCAGTGCTGGCGGAAATGGGTATCGAATTTGTGCCAGATGGACAGCACGTGACCATTCGCGCAGTGCCTTTACCCTTGCGCCAACAAAATTTACAAATCTTGATTCCCGCTCTGATAGGCTACCTGGCGCAGCAGACAAGCATTGATGCGGTGAATATTTCTCACTGGCTGGCGCGCCAGCTGGCGAGTGAACATCCACAATGGAGTGTGGCGCAGGCGATAACCCTGCTTGCCGACGTTGAACGGCTTTGTCCGCATCTGGTGAAGACCCCACCGGATGGTTTATTACAACCTGTTGATTTGCAAAAGGCGATGAACGCCCTGAAAAATGAGTGAAGTGAGTAAGGCTGGCCTGCCGAAGGCTATTTTTTTGATGGGGCCTACGGCCTCCGGCAAAACCGCATTAGCCATTGAGCTTCGTAAAGTTTTGCCAGTAGAGTTGATAAGCGTAGATTCAGCCCTTATTTATCGGGGAATGGATATCGGTACCGCCAAGCCAAGTGCGGAAGAATTGCAAGCTGCGCCGCACCGGTTGTTGGATATTCTCGATCCGGCGGTAGCTTATTCCGCCGCTGATTTCCGCCGCGATGCGCTGGTGGAGATGAAAGAGATAACCGAGGCAGGGCGTATTCCTCTGCTGGTGGGCGGTACGATGCTCTACTTTAAGGCGCTGCTGGAAGGGTTATCGCCTCTTCCGTCGGCAGACGCGCAAGTGCGAGCAGACATTGAAAAACAGGCGGCAGAGCGTGGATGGGAAGCGTTGCATCAGCAGTTGCGGGAGATTGATCCCGTTGCCGCAGCGCGGATTCATCCAAATGATCCGCAAAGGCTTTCCCGGGCACTGGAAGTTTTTTTCATTTCGGGTAAAACTTTAACGGATCTGACGCAAACGTCAGGAGACGCTCTGCCTTACCAGGTGCATCAGTTCGCCATCGCCCCGGCGAGCCGTGAACTGCTCCATCAACGAATCGAGCAGCGTTTTCATCAGATGTTGGCTTCAGGTTTTGAAGCAGAAGTGCGGGCGCTTTTTGCTCGTGGTGATTTGCATACGGATATGCCTTCCATTCGTTGTGTGGGATACCGCCAGATGTGGTCATACATTGAAGGCGAAATTTCATACGATGAAATGGTTTATCGAGGTATTTGCGCGACGAGGCAGTTAGCCAAGCGGCAGATAACCTGGTTACGGGGCTGGGATGGCGTTCACTGGTTAGAGAGTGAAAAGCCAGAAAAGTCTTACCGTGACGTGCTGCAGGTTGTTAGTGCTATCGCAGGGTGAATGTGTACAATTAAGTCGTATGGCGCGCAAATTTTTACGCAGTTTTCAGAACTTACGGGTTCTAAGTACAAAACAAGCATATAAGGAAAAGATAGAATGGCTAAGGGGCAATCTTTACAAGATCCGTTCCTGAACGCACTGCGTCGGGAACGTGTTCCAGTTTCAATTTATTTGGTGAATGGTATTAAGCTGCAAGGGCAAATTGAGTCTTTCGATCAGTTCGTGATCCTGTTGAAAAACACGGTCAGTCAGATGGTCTATAAGCACGCGATTTCAACTGTTGTTCCATCTCGTCCGGTTTCTCATCACAGCAACAATGCCGGCGGCGGTACCAGCAGTAACTACCATCACGGTAGCAACGCGCAGGGCTCTGCACAGCAGGAAGGCGAAGAGACCGAATAAGGTTGACGGCTGATTTTCCAGATCGGGGAGCCAGTAAAGCTGTGTTCCCCGCTGGTATTTTATGAGGGTTTACGCTTGTTTGACCGTTATGACGCCGGTGAGCAGGCGGTACTGGTACACATCTATTTTTCGCAAGACAAAGATATGGAAGACCTCCAGGAGTTTGAATCTCTGGTCTCTTCCGCCGGTGTCGAAGCAATGCAGGTGATTACCGGTAGCCGTAAAGCACCGCATCCAAAATATTTTGTTGGTGAAGGTAAAGCAGTTGAAATTGCGGATGCCGTAAAATCTGCGGGCGCTTCTGTTGTGCTCTTTGATCATGCGCTAACCCCAGCCCAGGAACGTAACCTGGAGAGACTGTGCGAATGTCGTGTTATCGATCGCACCGGTCTGATATTAGATATTTTTGCCCAGCGTGCGCGTACGCATGAGGGGAAATTGCAAGTTGAGTTGGCGCAGTTGCGCCATCTGGCGACACGCCTTGTGCGTGGCTGGACCCACCTTGAACGACAAAAGGGCGGCATTGGTTTGCGCGGTCCGGGTGAAACCCAGCTCGAAACCGACCGTCGTTTGTTGCGTAATCGTATTACTCAGATCCTCTCGCGCCTCGAAAAGGTTGAAAAGCAGCGTGAACAGGGGCGTCGTTCCCGCACGAAAGCCGATATTCCAACGGTCTCGCTGGTGGGGTATACCAACGCCGGTAAATCCACGCTGTTTAACCAGATAACCCAGGCGCAGGTCTACGCGGCCGATCAGCTATTCGCCACCCTCGATCCGACCCTGCGTCGTATTGATGTCGCGGATGTCGGCGAAACGGTGCTGGCGGACACGGTAGGGTTTATTCGCCACTTGCCGCACGATTTGGTTGCCGCGTTTAAAGCAACCTTGCAGGAGACGCGCCAGGCGACGCTGTTGCTGCATGTGATTGACGCCGCCGATGTGCGAGTGCAGGAAAACATCGATGCAGTGAACACCGTGCTGGAAGAGATTGAGGCGCACGATATCCCGACACTGCTGGTGATGAACAAAATCGATATGCTGGACGATTTCGAACCGCGTATTGATCGGGATGAAGAGAACAAACCGATCCGTGTCTGGCTCTCCGCGCAGACAGGGGTTGGTGTACCACTGTTATTCCAGGCTTTGACTGAACGTCTTGCGGGTGAAGTGGCGCAGCACACGCTGCGATTACCGCCGCAGGAAGGGCGTCTGAGAAGTCGGTTTCACCAGCTTCAGGCAATAGAAAAAGAGTGGATGGAAGACGATGGCAGCGTAGGTATGCAGGTGCGTATGCCGATCGTCGACTGGCGTCGACTCTGTAAACAAGAACCGGCACTCGAAGAGTACGTCGTTTGACCGGCAGCCTGAAGATTTTTCCCCTTTGGGGGTGCCCGCCAAAGGCCGGGTATACACCGCAAATAAATATGGAGCACATACATGGCGTGGAATCAGCCCGGTAACAACGGACAAGACCGCGACCCGTGGGGAAGCAGCAAACCAGGCGGCAACTCTGAGGGAAATGGAAACAAAGGCGGTCGCGATCAGGGGCCACCTGATCTGGATGATATTTTCCGTAAACTGAGTAAAAAACTCGGTGGCCTGGGTGGTGGTAAAAGCACCGGCGGCGGTAATCCGGGTTCTTCTGGCCCTCGCGGTCAGGCGAGCGGGCGCATTGTGGGTATCGTTGCCGCAGCGGTCGTTATTATCTGGGCTGCAACCGGGTTCTACACCATCAAAGAAGCGGAACGTGGCGTTGTGACCCGTTTTGGCAAGTTTAGCCATTTGGTCGAACCGGGCCTGAACTGGAAACCGACCTTTATTGATGAAGTAACTCCAGTAAACGTGGAATCCGTTCGTGAACTGGCGGCATCTGGCGTGATGTTGACGTCTGATGAAAACGTCGTGCGCGTTGAAATGAACGTGCAGTACCGCATTACCGATCCTGAGCGCTATCTGTTTAGCGTTACCAGCGCCGACGACAGCCTGCGTCAGGCAACGGATAGCGCGCTGCGCGGCGTTATTGGCAAATACACCATGGATCGTATTCTGACCGAAGGTCGTACCGTTATTCGTAGCGATACCCAGCGCGAACTGGAAGAGACCATTCGCCCATATAACATGGGGATTACCCTGCTGGACGTTAACTTCCAGGCCGCTCGTCCGCCGGAAGAGGTGAAAGCCGCGTTTGATGATGCTATTGCCGCCCGTGAAAACGAGCAGCAGTACATCCGTGAAGCCGAAGCTTATACCAACGAAGTTCAGCCGCGTGCGAACGGTCAGGCGCAGCGTATCCTTGAAGAGGCGCGCGCGTACAAAACGCAAACCATCCTGGAAGCACAGGGTGAAGTGGCGCGCTTTGCTAAGATCCTGCCGGAATATAAAGCTGCGCCGGAAATTACCCGTGAGCGTCTGTATATCGAAACCATGGAAAAAGTGCTGAGCCATACCCGCAAAGTGCTGGTTAACGATAAAGGCGGCAACCTGATGGTGCTACCGCTGGATCAGATGCTAAAAGGTGGTAACGCCGCGCCTGCGGCAAAGAGTGACAACAGTGGCGCGAATAACTTGCTGCGTCTGCCGCCAGCGTCAAGCTCCAGTAGCAGCGCCAACAGCGCCCCCGCAACGTCTGCGGGAGATATCATGGACCAACGCCGCGTTAACGCGCAGCGTAACGACTACCAGCGTCAGGGGGAATAACGATGCGTAAGTCAGTTATCGCGATCATCATCATCGTGCTGGTAGTGCTCTACACCTCTATTTTTGTAGTGAAAGAAGGCGAGCGCGGTATCTCGCTGCGCTTTGGTAAAGTGCTGCGTGATGATGAAAACAAGCCGTTGGTTTATGCGCCGGGCCTGCATTTCAAACTGCCGTTTATTGAGTCGGTTAAGCTGCTTGATGCACGTATCCAGACCATGGATAACCAGGCAGATCGCTTTGTGACCAAAGAGAAAAAAGACCTGATCGTCGACTCTTACATCAAGTGGCGTATCAGCGATTTCAGCCGTTACTATCTGGCGACTGGCGGCGGCGACGTCTCCCAGGCGGAAGTACTGCTGAAACGTAAGTTCTCTGACCGTCTGCGTTCTGAAATCGGTCGTCTGGATGTGAAAGACATCGTTACCGATTCTCGCGGTCGTTTGACGCTCGAAGTGCGCGATGCGCTGAACTCTGGTTCTGCAGGCACTGAAGACGAAGTGTCGACGCCTGCTGCCGATGACGCCATCGCGAAAGCAGCTGAGCGTGTTCAGGCTGAAACCAACGGTAAAGTGCCGGTTATCAACCCGAACAGTATGGCGGCGTTAGGTATTGAAGTGGTTGATGTGCGTATTAAGCAGATTAACCTGCCGACTGAAGTGTCGGATGCGATCTACAACCGTATGCGCGCCGAGCGTGAAGCGGTTGCCCGTCGCCACCGTTCACAAGGTCAGGAAGAAGCGGAAAAACTGCGTGCTGCAGCGGATTATGAAGTGACCAAAACGCTGGCAGAATCGGAGCGTCAGGGACGTATCCTGCGTGGTGAGGGTGATGCTGAAGCGGCGAAACTGTTTGCTGATGCATTCAGCCAGGATCCGGACTTCTATGCTTTTATCCGTAGTCTGCGCGCCTATGAAAGCAGCTTCCAGAGCAACCAGGATGTGATGGTGCTTAGCCCGGATAGCGATTTCTTCCGTTATATGAAGACGCCGACTTCCGCGACTCGTTAAGTTAACCTGCGGTTTTCATCGTAAAAACCACCGCCTTTTCCGGCGGTGGTTTTGTGTTTATAAGGATCAGCAATGAATTCGACAATCTGGCTCGCTCTGGCGCTGGTTTTGGTACTGGAGGGGCTTGGGCCGATGCTTTATCCGCGTGCCTGGCGGCGTATGATTGCCTCTCTGAGCCTGTTGCCGGACCATCTTTTGCGTCGATTTGGCGGTGGGCTTGTGGTCGCGGGTGTGGTTATCTACTACATGTTGAGGAAAACGATTGGCTGAGGGAAATCAGGCGTTCTTTGGGCATTTTTGCACAGAAAAAGTGCTGAATCTGAAAAAAAGCGGTGGTAGAATCCATTTTTAAGCAAACGGTGATTTTGAAAAATGGGTAACAACGTCGTCGTACTGGGCACCCAATGGGGTGACGAAGGTAAAGGGAAGATTGTTGATCTTCTGACTGAACGGGCTAAATATGTTGTACGCTACCAGGGCGGTCACAACGCAGGCCATACTCTCGTAATCAACGGTGAAAAAACCGTCCTCCATCTTATTCCATCAGGCATTCTTCGCGAAAACGTCACCAGCATCATCGGTAACGGTGTTGTGCTGTCTCCTGCTGCGCTGATGAAAGAGATGAAAGAACTGGAAGACCGTGGTATCCCGGTTCGCGAACGTCTGCTGCTCTCTGAAGCATGTCCGTTAATCCTTGATTATCATGTAGCGCTGGATGTGGCGCGTGAAAAAGCGCGCGGCGCGAAAGCTATCGGTACTACCGGTCGTGGTATCGGCCCGGCGTACGAAGATAAAGTTGCTCGTCGCGGTCTGCGTGTTGGCGATCTGTTCGATAAAGCCACTTTCGCCGACAAACTGAAAGAAGTGATGGAATATCACAACTTTCAGCTGGTGAACTTCTACAAAGTGGAAGCGGTTGACTACCAGAAAGTGCTGGACGATGTGATGGCGATTGCAGACATTTTGACGGCAATGGTGGTGGACGTTTCCGATCTGCTGGATCAAGCGCGTAAACGCGGCGATTTCGTGATGTTCGAAGGCGCACAGGGCACGCTGCTGGATATCGATCACGGTACTTATCCGTATGTGACCTCCTCCAACACTACCGCTGGCGGTGTCGCGACAGGTTCCGGCCTGGGCCCGCGTTACGTGGATTACGTGCTCGGCATCATCAAAGCTTACTCCACGCGCGTAGGCGCGGGTCCGTTCCCGACCGAACTGTTCGACGACATCGGCGAGTTCCTTTGCAAGCAGGGTAACGAATATGGCGCCACGACTGGTCGCCGTCGTCGTACCGGCTGGCTGGACGCGGTTGCTGTACGCCGCGCAGTGCAGATCAACTCCCTGTCTGGCTTCTGCCTGACCAAGTTAGACGTGCTGGACGGCCTGAAAGAGGTGAAAATCTGCGTTGCTTACCGCATGCCGGATGGCCGTGAAGTCACCACCACGCCGCTGGCGGCTGACAACTGGGAAGGTATCGAGCCGATTTACGAAACCATGCCAGGCTGGTCTGAATCGACCTTTGGTGTAAAAGATCGCAGCGGTCTGCCGCAGGCGGCGCTGAATTACATCAAACGCATTGAAGAACTTACCGGCGTGCCGATCGACATCATCTCCACCGGTCCGGATCGTACTGAAACCATGATTCTGCGCGATCCGTTCGACGCATAATATGGTTTAAGGGCGCGTAAATCGCGCCCTTTTTCTTCGCTTATTTCACCCTTCCGTTCAAATAAATTAGCGACCTGACAGGTGGCTGGTTTATCATCAATAGTGTCAATACCTGCGGGTATCTCATTTTTTCCCCTTTTATGAGGTTGATGTGCAGTTAACAAGCTTTACCGATTACGGTTTGCGTGCCCTGATTTACATGGCGTCGCTGCCGGCAGGACAAATGACCAACATTACTGAAGTTACAGAAACGTATGGCGTGTCCCGTAATCATATGGTCAAGATAATCAATCAGCTGAGCCGTGAAGGCTACGTCGCGGCCGTCCGTGGGAAAAACGGTGGGATCCGGCTGGGGAAACCCGCGCAGGATATTCGTATTGGTGATGTTGTCCGCTCACTGGAGCCGCTGGCGCTGGTCAATTGCAGCAGCGAGTTTTGCCATATCACCAGTGCCTGTCGCCTGAAAAAGGCACTTGCCAAAGCTGTGCAAAGTTTTCTTAAGGAGCTGGATAACTACACGCTGGCCGATTTGGTTGAAGAGAATCAACCGCTTTACAAATTATTGCTGGTGGAATGACGAAAATCTCCACCAGAGCTGACAACGGAGGAACCGCAATGTCACAAGATCCTTTCCTCGAACGCGAATCTGAAAAATATACCAACCCCATTCCCAGCCGCGAATTCATCCTCGATCACTTAGCCAAACGCGAAAAACCAGCCAGCCGGGATGAACTGGCTATTGAACTCAATATCGAAGGTGAAGAGCAACAAGAAGCGCTGCGTCGACGTCTGCGCGCCATGGAACGAGACGGACAATTGGTCTTTACCCGCCGTCAGTGCTACGCCTTACCGGAACGTCTCGATCTGCTCAAAGGCGTGGTGATTGGTCATCGCGACGGCTATGGTTTTCTGCGCGTTGAAGGCCGCAAAGACGATCTTTATCTCTCCAGCGAGCAGATGAAAATGTGCATTCACGGCGATCAGGTGCTGGCGCAACCGCTGGGCGCCGATCGTAAAGGTCGTCGCGAAGCGCGCATCGTGCGCGTGCTGGTGCCGAAAACCGGACAGATCGTTGGCCGCTACTTTACTGACGCAGGCGTCGGTTTTGTCGTGCCGGATGATAGCCGCATGAGTTTCGACATCCTTATCCCGCCTGAAGAGGTTATGGGCGCGCGCATGGGCTTTGTCGTGGTCGTTGAGCTGACGCAGCGTCCAACTCGCCGCACAAAAGCAATTGGTAAAATCGTCGAAGTGCTTGGCGACAACATGGGTACCGGCATGGCCGTTGACATGGCGCTGCGCACCCATGAAATTCCTTACCAGTGGCCGCCGGAAGTGGAAAAACAGGTCGCCGGGCTGAAAGAGCAAGTGCCGGAAGAGGCCAAAGTCGGACGCGTGGATCTGCGCGACCTGCCGCTGGTCACCATTGATGGCGAAGATGCCCGTGACTTTGACGACGCGGTGTATTGCGAGAAGAAACGCGGCGGTGGCTGGCGCTTGTGGGTAGCGATTGCAGACGTAAGCTACTACGTACGTCACGGTACGGCGCTTGATAACGAAGCCCGTAATCGCGGGACCTCGGTCTACTTCCCGTCGCAAGTGGTGCCGATGCTGCCCGAAGTGTTGTCGAACGGTCTGTGCTCGCTGAACCCGCAAGTGGATCGTCTGTGCATGGTCTGTGAAATGACCGTCTCCTCAAAAGGGCGCTTAACCGGCTTTAAATTCTACGAAGCGGTGATGAGTTCCCACGCACGTCTGACGTACACCAAAGTGTGGCATATTCTGCAAGGCGATCAGGAACTGCGTGAGCAGTACGCGCCGCTGGTGAAACACATCGAAGAGCTGCATAACCTGTATAAAGTGCTCGATCAGGCGCGCGCTGAGCGCGGTGGCATTTCGTTTGAGAGTGAAGAAGCGAAGTTTATCTTCAACGCCGAGCGCCGCATTGAGCGCATTGAGCAGACTCAGCGTAACGATGCGCACAAGCTCATTGAAGAGTGCATGATCCTCGCCAACATCTCCGCCGCGCGTTTTGTGGAGAAAGCCGACGAGCCGGCGCTGTTCCGTATTCACGATAAGCCCACGACTGAGGCGATCACCGCGTTCCGCTCCGTGCTTGCTGAGCTGGGTCTGGAACTACCTGGTGGCAATAAACCGGAGCCGCGCGATTACGCCGAGTTGCTGGAATCGATTGCCGATCGCCCGGATCACGAAATGCTGCAAACCATGCTGCTGCGCTCGATGAAACAGGCGATTTACGATCCGGAAAACCGCGGCCACTTCGGCCTGGCGCTGCAATCTTATGCGCATTTTACGTCACCGATTCGTCGCTATCCCGATTTGTCGCTGCACCGCGCCATTAAATATTTACTGGCGAAAGAGCAGGGGCTGAAGGGCAACAGCACCGAAACGGGCGGCTGGCACTACAGCATGGAAGAGGTGCTGCAACTGGGCCAGCACTGTTCGATGACCGAACGCCGCGCCGATGAAGCCACTCGTGATGTTTCGGACTGGCTGAAATGCGACTTTATGCAGGATCAGGTCGGCAACACTTTCCCTGGCGTTATCGCCAGCGTCACCGGCTTTGGTTTCTTCGTGCGGCTCGACGATCTCTTTATCGACGGGCTGGTACATGTCTCCTCGCTGGATAACGATTACTACCGCTTTGACCAGATCGGTCAGCGGTTGATTGGTGAATCCGGCGGGCAAACGTATCGCCTCGGCGATCGGGTGCAGGTGAAAGTCGAAGCGGTCAATATGGATGAGCGCAAGATCGACTTCTCGCTGATCTCCAGTGAGCGCAGCCCGCGTAATGTGGGAAAAACCGAGCGTGAAAGAGCGAAAAAAGGTTCGGCAGGCAAAAACGGATCTGCGAAAAAGCCGCCGCGCCGCCAGATGGGCAAAAAAGTGAATTTCGAGCCAGACAGCGCCTTCCGGGGTGAAGGTGGAAAAGGCAAAGCGAAAAAAGCCAAAAAACCTTCGGCGAAAACGCAGAAAATCGCCGCCGCGACCAAAGCGAAACGCGCGGCGAAAAAGAAAACCGCTCAGTAATATTGCGAAGCCCTTCCTTGTGAAGGGCTTTTTTCTGTCTACGTTATTTCAGTACGACCGTAGTGATCGTTATTCTTTGCGACCTGCGAGTAAATTCCCCTTCTTCATTCATACCATGTCATTCGCAGATTGGGCGCTTCGCTAACGGCCTGGTTTTATCAGACGCGATGAGAGCGCAATGTGAACTCTCCTCTTCATCAGCAGGCAAAGTAGCCCCTGACCTGCGGAGGTACTTTCTGCCGCGCGGGTCGGTTATACTGAGCGCCAGTGACGAGTATCACAGCCCATATAACGCGGCGAAACCGCCCCAAATGAGTACCATCAATGAGTGAAATGATTTACGGCATCCACGCGGTGCAGGCCCTGCTGGAGCGCGCCCCGGAGCGTTTTCAGGAAGTGTTTATTCTGAAAGGCCGCGAGGACAAACGTCTGCTGCCGCTGATCCACGCGCTGGAAGCACAAGGCGTGGTGATCCAGGTGGCGAACCGCCAGTATCTGGATGAAAAAAGCGAAGGCGCGGTGCATCAGGGGATCATTGCACGCGTGAAACCAGGGCGTCAGTACCAGGAAAACGATCTGCCGGATCTGATCGCCAGCCTCGAACAGCCCTTCTTTTTGATCCTGGATGGTGTCACCGATCCGCACAACCTGGGCGCTTGTTTACGTAGCGCAGACGCGGCGGGCGTGCATGCGGTGATCGTACCGAAGGACAAATCCGCGCAGCTGAATGCCACGGCGAAAAAAGTCGCCTGCGGCGCGGCAGAGAGCGTACCGTTGATCCGCGTGACTAACCTTGCGCGCACCATGCGTCTATTGCAGGAAGAGAATATCTGGATTGTCGGTACGGCGGGCGAAGCGGATCACACCCTGTTCCAGAGCAAAATGACCGGGCGCATGGCGCTGGTAATGGGTGCGGAAGGTGAAGGTATGCGCCGCCTGACGCGTGAGCACTGTGATGAGCTGATCAGCATCCCGATGGCGGGCAGCGTGTCGTCGCTCAACGTCTCGGTCGCCACCGGTATCTGCCTGTTTGAGGCGGTGCGCCAGCGCGCGCTTTAAACTTCCAGCGCACGGTAAAACCACCCTTATTCGGGTGGTTTTTTTGCTCTGAACACTGGTAGAATTTGCCGGCAGATATTTTCTCTTTTTACTTTTATTGCGATGGAATAAGCAGGGTATAAATGATGGCATGGACTGTAGAGACACTTAGCGCGGCATTATTGCAATCATCGACGCTTAATTTAAATATCCGACATGAAGCCGATGCGTTAATTATTAAACTGGATGACTACGGCGATTTACAATTAAATCTGTTACTGACTTCCCGGCAGATAATTATTGAAACCTATATTTTTCCTTTAAGTGAAATTAAACAACAGGACGCTTTTAACGCCTTCCTGCTGCGCAATCAAAAACTTTTACCGTTATCTTCTGTTGGCATCTCGCCTGTCGGTGGGGAAGAGTATTATGTCGCCTTCGGCGCGCTGTCGCTGAACTCCTCGCTTGACGATATCCTGCTGGAAATCTCCACACTTGCGCAAAACGCGCTGGATCTTGCTGAATTAACCGGTGATTTTACCCAATAACATTATCAGGGAGTGGTGGTATGGGAATTTTAAAAAGCCTGTTTACGCTGGGTAAATCTTTTATTGCTCAGGCAGAAGAGTCGATTGAAGAGACCCAGGGTGTGCGTATGCTGGAGCAGCATATCCGCGACGCGCGCGCTGAACTGGATAAAGCGGGAAAATCCCGCGTCGACCTGCTGGCACGCGTTAAATTGAGCAATGATAAACTGGCCGATTTGCGCGAACGTAAAGAGAGCCTTGAAGCCCGCGCGCTGGAAGCGATGGCGAAAAATGTGGACGCCGGTTTGCTCAATGAAGTCGCCAGCGAAATTGCCCGTCTGGAAAATACCATTGCGGCGGAAGAGCAGGTGCTGGCAAACCTTGAAACGTCGCGCGATGCCGTTGAAAAAGCGGTGACCGCCACGGCTCAGCGTATTGAGCAGTTTGAGCAGCAACTGGAAGTGATCAAAGCCACCGAGGCGATGCAGCGCGCGCAACAGGCTGTTACCACTTCTACCGTGGGCGCGTCCAACAATGTGGCGACGGCGGCGGAGTCCCTGAAACGTCTGCAGGCGCGCCAGGCTGAACGCCAGGCCCGACTGGACGCGGCAACGCAGCTTGAGAAAGTGGCGGACGGGCGCGATCTCGACGAAAAACTGGCGCAGGCCGGTATTGGCGGCAGCGATAAAACCTCGGCGCAGGATGTGCTGGCGCGTCTGCAACAGCAACAAAAACCGTGATGCTCTCTTTTCTGAAAAACCTGCTGGGGCGGCCTGATGCGGCCGCCCCGGTAAGAGGTCCACTTGGGTTGCATCTGCACGCGGGTTTCACCATAGATACGCTGCTGTTTCGCCTGTGCGAAGACGATTTGCTGGTTCAGCTTCCCGGCGAAGAGTACACCATTGGCGCGTGCGGTTCGTTCGATCTCGGTGCCGGATGCATGATTCATCGCTACTACATCACGGGCGATGAGTTCCTGCAAATCAGCACCTCGGGCGGCCTGGAAACGCACAACATCGATGACATCAAACTGTTTGTGTATGAAGAGAGCGCGGGGGTTTCCGGCGAAAAAGCCTGGCGCGACATGTTGAGCGCAAAAGCGATGGGTAAGCCCGCGTTACGCTGGCGCGATTGCCAGTGGCAGCGCGTGTTTAACGCGGAAGAGCGGGGCGATATCGAACCGGTCTACACGCTGGAAACCGTCAACAACCACGCTGGCGCAAGCTGGGAAGTGCACAACTTTATGATGGCGTACCAGCGTGAGGTCACCACCGATGTGTTCGAATATTTGCTGTTAAACGGCGAAGAAACCTTTAATGCGCAAAACCAGCCGGAGTGGATCTACTCGCGCGCGCTGGGCGTGGATATTCCGCTGACATCATTAAAGGTCATTGGTTAATTATGGGAGTAGACATGCATATTCTGGGATCGCTGCTGGCGTTTTGCTCTTATTTCTTTATTGGCATTGCGATGGTGCTCTGTTTTCTTTTCGTTTATACGCGCATTACCCCGCATGATGAATGGCGGTTAATTAAAGAGAATAATGTCGCCGCATCGTTAGCATTTAGTGGTTCGCTGCTGGGCTATATTATTCCGCTCTCCAGCGCGGCGATTAACTCGGTAAGCATTCCGGATTATTTAATCTGGGGCATTATTGCACTGGTTGTGCAGTTACTTGTTTACGGCGGCGTGCGTCTCTATATGCCGAAACTGAGTGACAAGATAATTAACAGCAATACTGCCGCCGGGATATTTATGGGTGCGGCGGCCCTGGCGGGCGGGATTTTTAATGCCGCCTGCATGACGTGGTAATGGAAAATCATGGCCAGAAAGCGATCAAATCGGCAAAGAAATCCTATTCTTTCGCCTGCGCAGAACCGTGCCCAGCGGCCCATTTTCTCCCAGCCGAAAGAGCGTAAAAGCGGGCAATACCTGACGCTGGCGATTATGGGCGGTGCGGCCTTTTTTGCGTTAAAAGGCTGTAACGATCATAAAGACGATAACGACGGTGACGGGGTTTATTACACCTCGCAGCAAGATTGCGTTGACGACGGCAACACCGCGCAGGTGTGCAACGATGCGTGGAATAACGCGCGCATGAACTTTGAGCAAGAGATCCCGCGCAATATGTCGCAGCCGTACTGCGTGCAGCAATACGATAATTGCTATTACGACAATATTGGCCAGCGCTGGATGCCGGTGCTCAGCGGTTTTCTGCTCAGCAAAGCCTTGCGTAAAGACCGGGATGAGCAATACAGCTACAGCAGCGGCGGCAGTTCCTACGCCTCCCGCCCGGTGTGGCGCAACCGTGACGGCGATTACAGCTGGCGTTCCGGTGGAAGCAGCAGCGCGAGTAGCCATTACGGTTATACCACCAAAAAAGCGACGACTTCATCACGTGGCGGTTTCGGGCGCTCTTCCAGCGCGCGCGGAAGCTGGGGAGGCTAATGATGCTGCGTCATGATGTTGCTGTGCGTCCGGATCTTGAGCGGATCGCCCGCGACCACGGTTTCGACTTCCATATCATTGATAACGAGGTTTACTGGGATGAGAGTCGGGCCTACCGTTTTACGCTACGCCAGATTGAAGAGCAGATCGAAAAGCCGACCGCCGAACTGCATCAAATGTGCCTTGAGGTCGTGGATCGCGCCGTGAAGGACGAGGCGATCCTGCGTCAACTGGCGATCCCGCCGCTGTACTGGGACGCGATTGCCGAAAGCTGGCGCAACCGCGATCCATCGCTCTACGGGCGGATGGATTTTGTCTGGTGCGGCAAAGACCCGGTGAAATTACTCGAATACAACGCCGATACGCCGACCTCGCTGTACGAATCGGCCTATTTCCAGTGGCTGTGGATGGAGGATGCGCGGCGTAACGGTACACTCCCGCGCGACGCCGATCAGTACAACGCCATTCAGGACAAGTTGATTGCCCGTTTCGCCGAGATCCAGAGCCATCACCCGCTCTACTTTTGCTGCTGTAAAGGAACCGAGGAAGATCGCGGCACGGTGCTCTACCTTGAAGATTGCGCCCGTCAGGCCGGACTCGATACGCGGTTTATTTATATCGAAGATGTTGGACTGGGGCTGGGCGGCGTATTGACGGATCTGGATGATAACGTTATTCGCCAGGCGTTTAAGCTCTATCCGCTTGAATGGATGATGCGCGACGAAAACGGCCCATTGTTGTGTAAACGCCGCGAACAGTGGCTGGAGCCGTTGTGGAAAAGCGTGCTCAGCAATAAGGGATTATTGCCGCTGCTGTGGCGTTACTT
Source organism: Kosakonia pseudosacchari (assembly GCF_900184035.1). Classification (GTDB taxonomy): domain Bacteria; phylum Pseudomonadota; class Gammaproteobacteria; order Enterobacterales; family Enterobacteriaceae; genus Kosakonia; species Kosakonia pseudosacchari. The sequence goes on along the minus strand of NZ_FXWP01000019.1, from coordinate 137,882 downwards.
TCCCCATCATCCGAACCTGCTGCCCGCCTGGTTTGACGGGGAAAAACCGCAAATCGCGGCGGGTGGCAGCTACGTGCGCAAGCCGCTGTTTTCCCGCGAAGGCGGCAATGTCACCCTTTTCGACGGTGCGCACAACGTGATTGACCATGAAGAGGGCGACTACGGTGAAGAACCGATGATCTACCAGGCTTTTCAGCCGCTGCCGCGCTTTGGCGATAGCTACACGCTGATTGGTAGTTGGGTGGTGGATGATGAAGCGGTCGGCATGGGGATTCGTGAAGATAGCACCTTGATTACCAAAGATACCTCGCGGTTTGTGCCGCATTACATCGCCGGGTAATTTACCGCCCGGCAAGCGCAACGTTGCCGGGCTGCTCAAACGTTACTCCTCAAGCGAGCGCAAATGGTCATCTTTTTTGAGCGTCATCAGCGCCACAATGCTGACCAGCGCCGTTGCCATCACGTAATAGGCCGGGATATCGACATTTCCTGTCTCTTTGATAAGCCCGGTGATGATTAACCCCGCACAGCCGGAGAACAGCGCGTTCGACAGCGAATACGCCAGACCCAGCCCGGTATAACGCACGCGGGTTGGAAACATCTCCGCCAGCATCGCCGGGCCAGGGCCTGCCAGCATACCGACCAGACCGCCCGCTACCAGCACCACCACGGCTTTTATCGCCAGCGTGCTTGTTTCCGCCTGCAGGATTTTCAGCAGTGGCAACGCGAGGATCAATAACAGCGCGGTGGCCATTACCATCACTGTGCGGCGCCCGATACGATCGCTCAGGATACCGGAGGGAATGATCGTCAACGCAAAGCCAATATTGGATATCACCGCAATCAGTAGCGCCTGATTAAAGCCAGTATGCAGCGCCGACTGTAAATACGCAGGCATGATCACAAGGTAGGTATAACCGGCGGCAGACCACACCATCACCCGGCCGATCCCCATGATGATGGCTTTGAACGTGTCGCTTAGCCGGGCACGTTCGGCAACGGGGTGCGCCTGCTGTTGCACAAAACTTGGCGTCTCCTCCATGCTCACCCGCAACCACAGCGCGACAACGCCCATCGGCAGCGCAAGGAAGAAGGGGATGCGCCAGCCCCAGTCGTGCAATGCTTCTGGCGTCAGCAACACGGAAAGCAGCGCCACAATACCGGCTCCCGCCAGCAGTCCCAGCGCTACGGTAAAAGATTGCCATGCGCCATACAGCCCGCGTTTGCCGCGCGGCGCGAACTCCGTCATCAGCGATACCGCGCCACCGTATTCCCCCCCGGCAAACAGCCCCTGCAAAATGCGCAAACCGGTGATGATGAGCGGTGCGGCGATACCAATACTGGCATACACCGGAACAAGACCAATTGCGAATGTCGCGAGCGTCATCATCACCAGCACGATAATCAGTGTCGGCTTGCGGCCAATCCGGTCACCGATACGCCCGAACACCATAGCCCCCAGCGGGCGAAAGAAAAAGGCGACGGCAAAAGAGGCGTAAGTCAGGATCAGGCTGGTGAGCCCGGTTTCGCCCGAGAGTTGAAAGAAGTTTTTCGCAATCACGGTGGCAAGAAAGCCGTAGACCGCGAATTCGTACCACTCGATAAAGTTGCCGATCGAGCCGGCAATTAACGCACGCTTGTGCGCATTCGATGCGTGTCGGGAAGCTGGCATTGGGATTCTCTATGGCAAGGTGAGAATAAATTATTCATCAGTAATCTCATTCATGAAATATATTATTCTTATATTGTGTGAGCCGTTTCACGAATGATTGCCGTCAAATTGCGGCCTTGTGAGCCTACTCCCATGCAGCGTTAGCGCGGGCTGTCCATACTTATCTTCATTGCCATTGAAGGAGGGAGACACGATGCACTGGCAGACGCATACCGTTTTTAACCAACCCATTCCGTTAAAAAACAGCAACCTTTTTCTTTCTGATCGCCCTTTGTGCGAGGCAGTGATGCGCGAAGGCGCGGCGTGGGACGCCGAGTTGCTCGCCAGCCTTGGGCAACAATTGGGCGCGGCGGAATCACTGGAGCTGGGAAGATTAGCCAACGCCAATCCCCCGGAGCTGCTGCGTTATGACACCACTGGCGAGCGGCTGGATGATGTCCGTTTTCACCCGGCGTGGCATCTGTTGATGCAGGGGCTGTGCGCCAACCGGGTGCATAACCTGGCCTGGGAGGAGGAGGCGCGTGTCGGTGCTTTTGTTGCGCGGGCGGCGCGGTTTGTGCTGCACGCCCAGGTTGAATCCGGCACGTTGTGCCCCATCACCATGACCTTCGCCGCAACGCCGCTGCTGCAACAGGCATTGCCGATGCCTTTTCACGACTGGTTAAAACCGCTGTTGAGCGATCGTTACGATCCGCATTTAGCGCCAGGCAACCAGAAACGCGGCCTGTTGGTTGGGATGGGAATGACCGAAAAACAGGGTGGAACGGATGTACTGAGCAACACCACCCGGGCGGAAAAAAGCGGTGATGAATATCGGCTGGTGGGGCATAAATGGTTCTTTTCCGTACCGCAAAGTGACGCGCATTTGGTGCTGGCGCAGGCCAAAGGCGGGCTCTCCTGCTTCTTTGTACCGCGCTTTCTGCCTGACGGTCAGCGTAACGGTGTGCGGCTGGAACGCCTGAAAGACAAGCTCGGTAACCGCTCTAACGCCAGTAGCGAAGCGGAGTTTTGCGATGCCAGCGGCTGGCTGCTTGGCGAAGAGGGCGACGGTGTACGGCAGATCCTCAAAATGGGCGGGCTAACGCGCTTTGATTGCGCGCTGGGAAGTCATGGGCTGATGCGCCGCGCCTTTTCGGTGGCGCTGTATCACGCGCACCGGCGGCAGGCGTTTGGCAAAAACCTGGTTGATCAGCCGCTGATGCGCCACGTGCTGAGCCGGATGGCGCTGGAACTGGAGGGGCAAACCGCCATGCTTTTTCGCCTCGCCCGTGCATGGGACAGCCGCCGCAATGAGCAAGAGGTGCTTTTTGCGCGCCTGTTTACTCCGGTGGCGAAATTTGCGGTCTGTAAGGGCGGCATCCCGTTTGTCGCCGAAGCGATGGAAGTGCTTGGCGGTATTGGCTATTGCGAAGAGAGCGAATTACCGCGCTTGTATCGCGAAATGCCGGTCAACAGCATCTGGGAAGGTTCCGGCAACGTCATGTGTCTGGATGTGCTGCGCGTGCTGGGTAAACAGCCGGGGATAGTGGATGTGCTCAGTGATGATTTTGCTGCGGTGAAAGGGCAGGATCGCCATTTTGATCGCGCATGGCGACAGCTTCAGCAGCGGCTACGCAGACCAGATGAAGCGCAAGGTAGGGAGATTACACAACTGCTTTGGCGGCTGGGGACGGGGGCGCAAATGCTGCGCCACGCATCGCCGCCGATGGCGCAGGCGTGGTGCCAGATGATGCTGGATACCCGTGGCACGTCGCTGATTAGCGAGCAGGTGCAAAATGACCTGCTGCTACGCGCCACGGGGGCAGCGAATTAATCCATCTTCAGGCGGAACAGGCTTACCAGCTCGCTCAGGTGTGCGCCTTTTTCCCGCAGCGTACGGGCGGTTTCCTCACTTTGCGAAACGCGCCCGGCGTTGACGTGCGTGGCATCACCGATGTGCGTCATTGCCAGATTAACCTGGTTGATCCCGGCTGATTGTTCGCGGGAGGCATGGTTGATTTCATGCACCAGTTGGTTGATTTGATCCATGTGGCTGATGATCGATTGCATGGCAACTCGCGTGGCTTCTGACTGGGAGTGGCCTTCGCCCACTTTTTTCAGCGTGTCGCCAATCAGCGCTTCAATCTCTTTCACCGCGTTGGCGCTGCGCGCAGCCAGGGCGCGTACTTCCTGGGCAACCACGGCAAAACCTTTACCGTGTTCGCCCGCGCGCGCAGCTTCCACCGCGGCGTTCAGCGCCAGGATATTGGTCTGGAACGCGATGGATTCAATCACATGGGTAATGTCGGCAATGCGCTGCGATGCCGCGCGAATGTCTTCCATTGTCGCCACGGAGTGATCGACGGTTTTCCCGCCTTTTTGCACCGCGTCGGTGGTTTCATTGACCAGGCTTTGCGTTTGTTCCATGTTGGCGGCGTTTTGCTGCACGGTGGCGGCAAGCTGTTCCATGCTGGCGGAGGTTTCCTCCACGCTGCTGGCTTGCTTGTTGATCTGCTCGCTGATCTCGCCGCTGTCGGCGGCCAGGGCGTTGGTGCCGAGGTTAATCTCGGCGGCGGATTCGCGCACCTGCAACACAATCTTGTGCAGCCCGTCGCCAATGCCGTTAATGGCTTCGATCAACTGACCGACTTCATCATGACGATCCACCACCAGAGTGGCGCGCAGATCGCCTGCCGAATACTGCTGAGCGAGTTCGATAACGTTACGCAGCGGGCGGCTGAGCCAGCGGCGAATGATGACGACAAACAGTGCGGCGAACAGCAGGGACACCACTACGCCAGCCAGCAGGAATTGGTTACGCATGGTGGTGACATCGCGCAGCAGCACGGCTTTGTCGACTTCGCCAACGACTGTCCAGTTCCAGCCGGGTAGCGCGGTGTAAGACATCAGCAATGTGCGGCCGTCCGCGCTCTGGCGCGCCAGCGTACCGCTGTTGCTTGTCAGCAAGGTTTGCAGATCTTTTTCATCCCACTGCGGGCGTTTGCCTTCGTCGGTATCGTGGAACAGATAGTTGCCGTAATTCTTGCCCTGGTTGCGATCAAGCACGAAGAAATGGCCGCTTTCACCCAGCTTACGACCGAGGATCTTATTGCGCATCACGTCCCATGAACGGGTGATATCCACGCCAACAAACAGAATGGCAATGGTATTGCCGCTGGCGTCTTTCACCGGCTGGTATTGGGTGATGTAGCGTTTGCCAAACAGCAGCGCCAGCCCGCGATAGACTTCACCTTTCATTACCGGCGCAAAAGCCGGGCTGGCTTTATCCAGCTTAGTGCCGATGGCACGATCGCCATTCTCTTTACGCAGTGATGTTGCAACGCGCACAAAGTCGTCACCGCTGCGCACGAATAGCGTCGCGATAGCGCCTGTACGGTTGAGGAAATCGTCCGGGATAGCATTGTTGTTATGCAGTTCACTATCGCCGCCTTTGAAGAGCGGCACATCGATACCGTTAATCTCGCGGCGCTGTTGTGGATCAACCGCGAGCGGCTGTGGCAGAAAACTGCTGAACAAGCGCGTGTAGCTCTCCACTTCATCACTGAGACTACTGTTGAACATTTCCACCATATCCACCACCCCGGTAGATTGGCTGTGCAGGTCTTCCATGGCCAGCGTTTCCAGCTGTTGGCTGGCTTTATTGCTCATCAGAAAAGTGAATAAGAGGAAAAGCGTTGCAACGCTTGCGCCAGTCAGGAGTGACAATTTTGCACCGAGGCCGGTGCGACGAAAAAAGGCGCTCATAATTTGTCCGTTGTTCTGTGTATGTGGCTCCTTCAACGGCACAATTGCGATAACATTTAGTTTGTCAATGTAACAAAATGTTACACCGATGTATCATTGCAATAACATAATCTTAATGATTGTAGGGGCATAAAAAAGCCACCAGATTTAGGTGGCTTTTTCCAGCGGCTCAGGCGTACAAAATGGCCTGCACTCGCCAGTGGTCAACGTGTTGATCTTCCTGCATTCGCACAATGCGATACCAGGAGGCTCCCTGTTCATCTGCTTTTAACGCGATAACCCGCTCCACGTCCTGTAGGCTCCCTGAGACATTATTGACGGAGATAAGACCGATTTCGTTTAATCCCGTCACGCAGTCAGCGCTGGCGAACTCTGCAGGCTGCGCTGTTGTATTTAGCAAACCGGTAGAAAGCAACAGTGAGTTTAAGGCAAGAGATCGTTTCATAGTCAGCTCCATTTTACGTTACCCCGATTGTTTGCAGGGCTTCCTTTCGCGCAACGGATTCGAAAAATCCTATTGTGCACAGGAGAACATCAATGGACGCAAAGCAATGTAAATGTCCTGAAAATCAACGCCTCGCTACTGCTTGTACAGCAGGGCGCGTCCGAACCAACGACCGGGAATTATGGTGTCATCCATCATGATGATGACGTAATAATCGGCGCTGGCAGCCACGGCTTTGGCTTTGATTGCGTCTTCCACGTCCATGGGAGAACCCAGTACCGTTACGCTAACGGCGCCAATCTCGCGGAGATCCTGCGTTTGATTACGGCGGATTTCCTGCGGATGGTCGCTAACCGGCGGTGCAGATTGCGGCTTACCTTCCAGCACTGCGCAGCCGCTTAACAGCAAGGCGAACAGTATGCACAGTAAAGCACGCATGGTTTTCTCATCTCTCCTGATTGCCATAGTGTAGTTCCTGGTGAATTTCCGTTTGGGGGAATGTTCCCGAAATGTTATCCCGAGCACTAATTTCGAATGAAAGTGTTTTGAAAGCGTAATCTATCTCGCAATGTCATCAGATGCTCATGCGAAATCTGACTTGCACCACGCTGTCGCCAGTGGCATACCAGCACTATAGATCAAGGAGGGAGTAATGATTGAGCTTCAGGTTGAACATTTTGCGGGTGTCGAAACATTGCATGCCTTCCCGGCGGGAAAACGCGGCGAACCGCTGCCTTGTATCGTGTTTTATCACGGATTCACCTCATCAAAGCTGGTCTACAGCTATTTCGCTGTGGCGCTGGCGCAAGCTGGTTTTCGCGTGGTGATGCCAGACGCGCCCGATCATGGTGCGCGTTTTAGTGGCGATGTTGAGCGGCGTTTGCACCAGTTCTGGCAAATTCTGAGAGGCAATATTGAAGAGTTCGCCGCGCTGCGCGGCGCGCTGGCGCGCCTTGAATTGATTGATAACCAGCGGCTGGCGGTCGGCGGTGCGTCGATGGGGGGAATGGCTGCACTGGGCGTCATGACGCATCACCCGGAAGTGCGCTGCGTCGCAAGCCTGATGGGTTCCGGTTATTTCACCTCGCTTGCCCGCACGCTTTTCCCGCCGCTCGCGGTGACGACGCCGGAACAGCAGCGTGAATTCGACGCCATTATTGCTCCGCTCTCACGGTGGGATGTCAGTACGCAACTGTCGCGCATCGCCGATCGCCCGCTGCTGTTGTGGCACGGCGAGCAGGATGATGTGGTGCCAGCGGCGGAATCATTCCGTTTACAGCAAGCGTTGCAGGAACAGGGGCTGGACACCCATCTCACTTACCAGTGGGAAGCCGGGGTAAAGCACCGCATTACCCCGCACGCGCTGAGTGCGACAACGGACTTTTTTAGCCGTTATCTTTAAACCGTTCGGCGCAAGCGCATAACCACCAGCGCGAGCACACAGATGATGGCTCCCGCCCAGAAGGTTGACGCCGCGCCATGGGTTTCCCACAAAACGCCGGCACCGAGGCTCGCCAGTAGCAGCGCAACACCGCTGAGTAAATTGAACATGCCAAACGCCGTGCCGCGCAGTTCCGCTGGCGCGGTATCGGCAACCATGGTCGCTAACAAGCCTTGCGTCATGCCCATGTGCACGCCCCACAGTGCGACACCGAGCAGCAGCGTGCTCCAGTGCTGGCTTAGCGCCAGCGCCATATCCGCGAGGATCAGCACCACCAGACCCAGCTGTAATAACCGGCTGTGGCTGATGCGGTCTGACAGTTTGCCAAACGGATACGCCGTCACCGCGTAGACCAGGTTCATGGCGACCATGACCAGCGGAATGGCCGCCAGCGGGATCTCCATCTGCTGGGCGCGCAGCACTAAAAATGCTTCGCTAAAGCGGGCGAGAGTAAAAACAAAACCGAGCGTCACAACCCACCAGTAAGCACGGCTTAACCGTTTGAGATTTTCACGGCGAATGGGATTGGTGCGTTTATGGGTGATGGGGGTTTTCGGTTCGTGCAGGCCAAAGAATAACAGCGCGACCGCCAGTACACCGGGGATCACCGCAATCCAGAACACGGCCTGAAAGTTGTCATTCCACAGCAGCATCAATGCGACCGCCAGCAATGGCCCGAGGAACGCGCCTATGGTGTCCAGCGACTGGCGCAACCCAAATGCCGCGCCGCGGATTTCTGCCGGGGTGACATCGGCAATCAGCGCATCGCGCGGCGCACCGCGAATGCCTTTGCCAAGCCGGTCCATCAGGCGTGCGCCAAATACCAGACTGGACGTTGAGGCCAGCGCAAACAGCGGCTTGCTTAATGCGCCCATGCCATAACCGAGCAGCGCCAGCCCTTTACGTTTGCCGATGTAGTCGCTGAACATACCGGAAAAGACTTTCACCATCAGCGCGGTGGTTTCCGCCAACCCTTCAATCAGGCCAATAATCACGACACTTGTGCCAAGCGTCGTGGCCATAAACAGGGGCAACAAGCTATGGATCATCTCCGAGGAAATATCCATCAACATACTGACGCCGCCTAATACCCAGACGCCTGCAGGTATGCGACCTAACGTTGAAAACCGCTTGAACATTGCTTTCCTCGCAACTTTCCATCACCGCAGCCAGAGCGTTATTAAACCTGCCGGGAAGGGGTTTGATAAGGGGGATAAGAAAAGAATTCTCACCGCGGTGTGCGGCCCCAATGCGGGGCCGCAAATGCAAGAGGAACTAGCCTGTAAACCGTGTGATTAGCGGTAGATAAATGCGCTGGCGTGCAGATTGCCGTTGCTTCCCGGCTCACGCGTGAGCTCTGCACGGTAATATTTGGCGCTGTGGGCGTCGGCCTCGTCATTGAGTGCCTCGTCCGCGTCATGCTCGGTGGCGAAGTTATGATTGATATAGATAACGCCTAAGCTATGTACATCATCCATGTTGCGGGCTTGCTGGTTGTTGAGTTTAATTGCCGCTGCGGCATTGGCGCTAAGCAGCAAGGTTGTTAATAATATTGCGATGTATTTCATGATGTTATGCTCCGATAAAACGTCGTTTTTTAGTTTTTGAACATCTCTCCTCCTTATGTTTGAGGCCTGTGTAAAGTTTACGCGTTAGCCCAAAAAGGTATCGCGACCATTTCTGATGCTGTCGTTCAAAAAATTGCCGTAATGCGTTGTGCTTAATTTTAATTCGCCAGGCGCGCTTCTCTTTGCGCTTAGTGCGAATTATTTGTGCAATTGCCTTGAGTTTGACAGGGGACATCAGTATTATGACGCGTCAATTTTTCAGCCGACCTTTAACACGTTCCTTGCCTCCCCGGGATTCGGCTGACCCAGACAGGAGGCTGAATAATCCGTAAGGAGCAATTCGATGCGTCATTACGAAATCGTTTTTATGGTCCATCCTGACCAGAGCGAACAGGTTCCGGGCATGATCGAACGTTACACTGGTGCAATCACTGCAGCAGAAGGTACGATCCACCGTCTGGAAGACTGGGGCCGCCGTCAGCTGGCTTACCCGATCAACAAACTGCACAAAGCCCACTACGTTCTGATGAACGTTGAAGCTCCGCAGGAAGTGATCGATGAGCTGGAAACAAACTTCCGCTTCAACGATGCCGTTATTCGCAGCATGGTTATGCGTACTAAACACGCTGTTACCGAAGCATCTCCGATGGTTAAAGCGAAAGACGAGCGCCGTGAGCGTCGCGATGATTTCGCTAACGAAACCGCAGATGATGCAGATGCTGGGGATTCTGAAGAGTAATTACTGATGGCCAACCGCCTGGTGTTGTCCGGCACAGTGTGCAGGGCGCCGCTTCGTAAGGTCAGCCCGTCAGGAATTCCTCACTGCCAGTTCGTGCTTGAGCACCGTTCTGTGCAGGAGGAAGCCGGTTTCCACCGGCAGGCGTGGTGCCAAATGCCTGTGATAATCAGCGGGCAGGAGAACCAGGCCATTACTCACAGTATAACGGTCGGCAGCGCAGTAACTGTTCAGGGGTTCATTAGTTGCCACAAGGCAAAGAACGGCTTGAGCAAAATGGTTCTGCATGCCGAGCAGATTGAATTGATAGATTCTGGAGACTAGCCAAATGGCACGTTATTTCCGTCGTCGCAAGTTCTGCCGTTTCACCGCGGAAGGCGTTCAAGAGATCGACTATAAAGATATCGCTACGCTGAAAAACTACATCACCGAAAGCGGTAAGATTGTCCCGAGCCGTATCACCGGTACCCGTGCAAAATATCAGCGCCAGCTGGCACGCGCTATCAAACGCGCTCGCTACCTGTCCCTGCTGCCGTACACTGATCGTCATCAGTAATCGGTCACGGTCCATTAATACGACTTTGAGAGGATAAGGTAATGCAAGTTATTCTGCTTGATAAAGTAGCAAACCTGGGTAGCCTGGGTGATCAGGTTAACGTTAAAGCGGGCTACGCTCGTAACTTCCTGGTACCGCAGGGTAAAGCTGTTCCGGCTACCAAGAAAAACGTTGAGTATTTCGAAGCACGTCGCGCTGAACTGGAAGCCAAACTGGCTGACGTTCTGGCGGCTGCTAACGCTCGCGCTGAAAGCATCAACGCACTGGGCTCTGTTACCATCGCGTCTAAATCTGGCGACGAAGGTAAACTGTTCGGTTCCATCGGTACTCGCGACATCGCTGACGCTGTAACTGCAGCTGGCGTGAAAGTTGCGAAGAGCGAAGTTCGCCTGCCGAACGGCGTTCTGCGTACTGTTGGTGAGCACGAAGTGGACTTCCAGGTTCACAGCGAAGTATTCGCTAAACTGACTGTAAACGTTGTTGCTGAGTAATTCGTTACTCACAGCAATGCCCCTGAGTCGTTCGGGCTTGCAGGAAGGCGGCAAGTGAGTGAATCACCAGGAGCTTAGATAACTAAGTGACTGGGGTGAGCGAACGCGGCCAACGCATCTGCAACGCGAAATACGACGGGGAATAAAACGCCGGCCTTGTGCCGGCGTTTTGCTTTTCAGCACCACCAGAAATGGTCATTGTTCCTTGCAGAATCGTGATTTCTTATGCATCCTCGGATAATAATTGAAACGCAATTTTATCTTTGAGATTTGTCATGGAAACCGCTCTGCCCGCATCCGTTTTTGCCCGCCGAAATGTGGCTTACGCTTGCGCCACGCTCTGTTGTCTGCTCTGGGGTAGCTCTTACCCGGCCATTAAAAACGGCTACGAACTCTTTCACATCGCCCCCGATGACATCCCGTCAAAAGTGGTCTTTGCCGGTTATCGTTTCCTGTTTGCGGGCGTGTTGCTGCTGCTGTTCGCGATGGCGCAGCGTAAACCGATCGGCAGACTATCGGCGACACAGTTTGGGCAACTGACGGTGCTTGGGTTAACGCAAACGACCCTGCAATACACTTTCTTCTATATTGGTCTGGCGTATACCACCGGCGTAAACGGGTCGATCATGAACGCGACCGGCACCTTCTTCAGCGTGCTGTTGGCGCACTTTATCTATCAAAACGACAAACTCAGCTACAACAAAAGCCTAGGCTGTATTTTGGGTTTTGCCGGTGTCATGCTAGTGAACTTTCACAGCGGTATGCGGGATTTTGTTTTTGTCTGGAACGGCGACGGTTTCATTGTGCTGGCGGCGTTTATCCTCTCTGCCGCCACGCTGTATGGCAAACGTATTTCCCAGACGGTCGATCCGACGGTGATGACCGGCTGGCAGCTGGCTATCGGCGGCGTCGCGCTGCTGATTGGCGGCTATTTGTCGGGCGGAACGCTGGCAGTGCATAGCATCAGCGCAGTGGCAATCCTTGGCTATCTTACGCTTTTGTCGTCGGTGGCGTTCGCCCTGTGGAGCATGCTGCTGAAAGTGAACCGCGTCAGTATGATCGCGCCGTTCAATTTCGTGATACCGGTTGCCGGTTCGGTGCTCTCCGCCATTTTCCTTGGTGAAAATATTCTCGAAATCAAATACGCGGTCGCACTGGTGCTGGTCTGCTCAGGAATTTGGTGGGTCAACAAACGAGCCGGGTAACGTATACCCGGCAGAGTAGATTAACGCGCGCGGATAAAGCTGCCGTCCGGCTGACGGGTAAACAGCACCGGCTGGCCGCCGGTTTCGATGGTCAGCCCGGTCACTACGCCGTTGGCGTTCTGGCGAATTTTCACCATCTGGCCGCTTTGCAGGGTGCTCAGCGGTTTACCGTCGCCTTCCACTTTGGCCATCGCATAAACATCGGTTGGCGGCAGATTGTGATCGCGGAACAGTTGCGCCAGCGTTTTCCCCTCTTCAACACGGTAAGCGCGCCACTGTTGCTCGATGCCGCTGGAAGAGGGCAACGTGTTCTGCGTTATATGCTGGCGCGGTTGCTGCTGCTCTATGGTTTGCTGCTGTTGCATGGACTCTTCCGCGCTCGGCGCGGTCTGCTGCGGCTCACTCACTACCTGCGGCGGTGTGGGTTCCGTTGTGGAAGGTTGCGGCTGTGAAGAGGCAGGAAGATTGAGTTGCGCTTCGCGAGCGCCGGAAGGCGCGGTGGCGCGGTTGCTGTCGTCAGTTGACGGTAACAGAAAACCGATAACCACCAGCAAAGCCGCGAGGATCAGGCCGCGACGGTGCAATGGCGGGAGCGGGTCCATCAGGCGAAAATGGTCCGGGGCTTGCCAGATTTTCACCAGGGTAGGTTTCAGTTCAAATCGCCCGGGCATGGCTTTCCTCCTGCTCCGCGTCATGTAATGTCCTGTCTCGTTGAGTATATACACTTTATTCCGCAACCGCGGCGTGCGCCGTTTTTAACTGCCTGAAAGTCGACAAAAAGCTGCATTTTGTGACCGCAATTCGGGATAAATCTTACTTGCTGTATTCTTTCCCTTTCCCTGCGATTTGTCATCTTTCCTGCGACAAAGTTTTACCCGGTGCAGCGCGGCTGTTATGCTGCGCGCTACCTTAAAAAGCGATGAAAGGAAAACCCATGACAACCCCAACTTTTGACACGATCGAAGCGCAAGCCAGCTACGGCATTGGTTTGCAGGTAGGACAGCAGCTGAGCGAATCCGGGTTAGAGGGGCTGTTACCGGAAGCGCTGGTCGCAGGTATCGCAGATGCACTGGAAGGCAAACAACCCGCTGTTCCGGTCGACGTTGTCCACCGCGCGCTGCGTGAAATCCACGAGCGTGCCGACGCTGTGCGTCGTTCCCGTTTCGAAGAGATGGCGGCAGAAGGCGTGAAATATCTGGAAGAGAACCGCGAGCGTGAAGGCGTGAACAGCACCGAATCCGGTCTGCAATTCCGCGTTATCACCCAGGGCGAAGGCGCTATCCCGGCGCGTACTGACCGTGTGCGTGTGCACTACACCGGTAAACTAATTGATGGCAGCGTGTTCGACAGCTCCGTTGCGCGCGGCGAACCGGCTGAATTCCCGGTTAACGGCGTGATTGCTGGCTGGATCGAAGCCCTGACGCTGATGCCGGTGGGTTCCAAATGGGAACTGACCATTCCGCACAACCTCGCGTACGGCGAGCGCGGCGCTGGCGCGTCTATTCCGCCGTTCAGCACGCTGGTATTTGAAGTGGAACTGCTGGAAATCCTGTAATTTCCCGCATGAATGCCTCTTCCCGTCAGGGAAGGGGCGGCACCTGCTGCGCTGATCGTTTGTTAATAAAACCAATACCGACAGATTATCTTGCAAATGGCGCAATCAGGTGTATTTTTGTGAGCTATTTCGCGTTACCTGAGTGATATGCCACTCACTTTAAACAAATATTTAACATTGTTTTTAATTCCGAGTATTCATCCCGCCGATTCTTACCTAATATCTTTGCGTCCATACAAGGGCGGAACACGCAACTAAAAAAGGCCAGTAGAGCCCCAACAACACAGACAGGAATACAACATGGTAGATCAGGTTAAAGTCGTGGCCGACGAACAGGCGTCGACTGAACAGTCGCTACGGCGAAATCTCACAAACCGGCATATTCAGCTTATCGCCATTGGTGGTGCCATCGGGACCGGGCTGTTTATGGGCTCCGGGAAAACCATCAGCCTCGCCGGTCCGTCGATCATTTTTGTCTATATGATCATCGGCTTTATGCTGTTTTTCGTCATGCGCGCCATGGGTGAATTACTGCTGTCGAATCTCGAATACAAATCCTTTAGCGACTTCGCCGCCGACCTGTTAGGGCCGTGGGCGGGGTATTTTACCGGCTGGACATACTGGTTTTGCTGGGTGGTAACCGGCATGGCGGATGTTGTCGCCATCACGGCTTACGCGCAGTTCTGGTTCCCCAATCTCGCCGATTGGGTAGCGGCGCTGGCCGTTGTCGTCGTGCTGCTGAGTCTTAATCTCGCGACGGTGAAAATGTTCGGCGAGATGGAGTTCTGGTTTGCGATGATCAAAATCGTCGCCATTGTCGCGTTGATTATCGTGGGTGTGGTGATGGTGCTGATGCACTTTAAATCTCCGACCGGCGTTGAAGCCTCTTTCTCGCATCTGTGGAATGACGGCGGCTGGTTCCCGAAAGGTATCAGCGGGTTCTTTGCCGGTTTCCAGATCGCGGTGTTTGCTTTTGTGGGGATTGAACTGGTCGGTACGACCGCAGCGGAGACCAAAGATCCGGAGAAATCCCTGCCGCGCGCCATCAACTCGATTCCGGTGCGCATCATTATGTTCTACGTTTTCGCGCTGATTGTGATCATGTCGGTGACACCGTGGAGCTCCGTGGTGGCGGATAAGAGCCCGTTTGTTGAGTTGTTTGTGCTGGTGGGTATTCCGGCGGCGGCGAGCATTATCAACTTCGTGGTGCTGACGTCGGCGGCCTCTTCCGCCAACAGCGGTGTCTTCTCCACCAGCCGGATGCTGTTCGGCCTGGCGCAGGATGGCGTGGCGCCGAAAGCGTTCGCTAAGCTCTCTAAACGCGCGGTCCCGGCGAAAGGACTGACCTTCTCCTGTATCTGCCTGCTGGGCGGCGTGGTGATGCTGTACGTCAATCCGAGCGCGATTGTCGCGTTCACCATGATCACCACCGTATCGGCGATCCTGTTTATGTTCGTCTGGACGATCATCCTCTGCTCGTACCTGGTGTACCGTAAGCAGCGCCCGCAGTTGCATGAAAAATCGAACTACAAAATGCCGCTCGGCAAAGTGATGTGCTGGGTGTGCATGGCGTTCTTCGTTTTTGTACTGGTGCTGCTGACGCTGGAAGCAGATACCCGTCAGGCGCTGATTGTGACGCCGCTGTGGTTTGTGGTGCTGGGCGCGGGCTGGCTGTACGCGGGCAAAAAGCGTCTGGCTAACCGCCAGCCATAAAAAAAGAGCCGCGCGGCGGCTCTAAACTTCCATGAATCAGGGCGCTCTCGGGCGCCTTTATTTATTCGCCAGCGAGGGCACGCGGGAACAGAGTATTGTTTTCCAGGCTGATGTGTTCCATCAGATCGTCAATCAAGGTATTGATGCCGTAATACATCGCTTTCCAGGTGGTGCAGGCTTCCGGCGGCGGTGTGACGTTATTGGTAATGTGTTTGATCACTTCCAGCAGTTCGCCCGCTTCATCGTGCTCGCTCTCCATTACGCTTATCGGCCCCATCGCCTGCGAACCCATACCCTGTTTGATCATAGGGAACAGGATCTGCTCCTCTTTCATCATGTGGCTGGAAAGCTCTTCGTGCAGCATGGTCAGGTATTTGGTTAAGCCGCGCGGCACGTTCGGTTTATCGGCGTGAACGCGCTCCACTTTGGTAGCCTGCAGGATCAGTTCCGGCAGTTGTTCGCGGTGACGGTCATGGTAACGCACGATAATGTGGTCGATGATTTCCGCCAGCCCCGCCACGCGCCAGTCTTTCTCAATCGGCTGCCCGGCAAGCGTCGCCAGCTCGGCTTCGATGACGTCAATATCCAGTTCTTTGCGGGCTGCAGAACGGCCCAGCGTCTGCTTACCGCCGCAGCAGTAATCCATATCATATTTACGGAACAGTGCGGAGGCGCGGGGGATAGAGAGCGCCAGCTCACCCAGGGGTTGATCGCGGAAAGCCATAGCAGTTACCTCATGTGGAATTTATAAGTTGTATTTTAAATGCATCTTTAAGTCGATGATATACCCCTTTTGGGGCAGCGGGAATCGCTTTATTCCTTTCTTTCGCGAAAAACTGTGATATTCATCACAAAAAATCTTACAGATTTAACATGTTGAATACAGGCGTTTTTATTGGAAATTACTGGATTGCGACCTGCATCACAATTAAACAACTCCGCGTCGCTGCCGATACCAAGACTCCAGACAATATCCTGCACGCTATAAAGGCTTACAATGTTTAAAAAAATAAAAGTTATTACTTTATTAATCATGGTGTTACTTGTGCTTGGTGCCATGCAGCTGATTTCGGCTGGCGTGTTCATCAGTGCGCTTAATAACGATAAAAACAACTTCAATGTTTCCCAGGTTTCCAGCCAGAACGTTTCCGAATTTACCGATGCCTGGATCAGCCTCAACCAGGCGCGTGTGACGCTGAACCGCGGCATGCTGCGTCTGCAAAGCAGCACCGCCAGCCAGATTAATGGCGGTCAGCTTAATGAACTGGCGCAAACGGCCACCAATTTGCTGAACCAGGCGCAACAGCATTTCGAGAAATACAAAACTATTCCAGACACGCCAGGGCTGGATAAAAACCTGTCGAAAGATCTGGAAACGCAGTACGGCGTCTACCATGCCACGTTGACGGAAATGAACCGTCTGCTGCTGGCGGGCGACCTGGAGGATATGTTCCGTCAGAACGCCGAAGCGAAACAAGTTGCCATGCAGAAGAGCTATCGTGCGTGGCGCGATGCGCAGACCGTACTGGCGAGCGAAGGGATCACCCAGAACGAACAGGATTATCAGCGCATTTTGTGGATCCTCGGCACCGTGATGTTGGTGGTGCTGGTGGTGATCATTATGAGCTGGGTAGCGATGCAGCGCGTCCTGCTGAAGCCGTTACATGAAGTGATGAATCATATTCGTCACATCGCGACCGGCGATTTGACGCATGACATTGACGCCGAAGGCAAAAACGAAATGGCGCTGCTGGCGCAGAATGTGAAAGAAATGCAGCAGTCGCTGGTGAAAACCGTGAGCGTCGTTCGTGATGGCGCAGACACCATTTACACCGGCGCGGGTGAAATTTCCGCCGGCAGTAACGATCTCTCTTCACGCACTGAGCAACAGGCCGCTTCTCTGGAAGAGACCGCCGCCAGCATGGAGCAGCTCACCGCGACGGTGAAACAGAACGCCGACAACGCTCGTCAGGCAACGCAACTGGCGCTGAATGCTTCCGGTACTGCGAAGAAAGGCGGTGACGTGGTGGATGGCGTGGTGCGCACCATGGATGAGATTGCCAACAGCTCCAGCAAAATCGCGCAGATCACCAACGTGATTGACGGTATCGCCTTCCAGACCAACATCCTGGCACTGAACGCCGCCGTTGAAGCGGCGCGCGCTGGCGAACAAGGCCGTGGTTTCGCCGTGGTTGCCGGTGAAGTACGTACCCTGGCGCAGCGCAGTGCGCAGGCAGCAAAAGAGATTAAAGGGCTGATTGAAGACTCCAGTAGTCGCGTCAATGCGGGTGCCGCGCTGGTGCATGAAGCCGGGGAAACCATGGCTGAAATCGTTAGCGCGGTGACGCGCGTGACCGACATTATGGGCGAAATCTCGTCTGCTTCTGACGAGCAGAGCCGTGGTATCGATCAGGTGGGCCAGGCCGTTGCCGAGATGGATCGCGTGACCCAGCAGAACGCCTCGCTGGTGGAAGAGTCCGCCGCCGCTGCTGCGGCCCTGGAAGAACAGGCCGCACGCCTGACTGAAACCGTGGCGGTATTCAAGGTCAATCGTACGCGTAGCGCACGCCGTCCTGTGCTGGTGACGCCTGCCAGCAAACCGCAGACCAAAGCGCCGGAAAGCTTCAACGAGGCCAACTGGGAAACGTTCTGATAACGGTTGAGTCGCACTCCTGAAACCCGGCCTGTGCCGGGTTTTTTATCCCTGCATGAACACCACCTCCTATGGAGGTAGTCAGCAAGAGGTTTTGGCTTTGCCTTATTGTCTTTGGATTTAAATCGTTCAGAACAGGCAGAGACTAATTGTAGGGCTTTTAGTACGCCACTCTGGGGCGAAATCAATGCCACCTGCTAAGCAGGTGGTTTTTTTACGGCTAACTGAAAATCACAGGTGACGATGTGCGCACCGGCAAACCGATTATTTTTGGCATTCATGCTCACTGTGCGGGCAGTCGCGTTGATGGTTTTTAGCTCGCCGCCTGGGGCGAAACCAGGCGGAAACGGCTTCTTACTCTGCGCGCAGCGCGGTGACGCTGGCTCTTTCCGGTTTCGACAGCACCGCCATCAGCACGCCGCCGACCAGCAAGATAATGCCGCAGACGGTGAGCAGCGGCGGCAGGCTTTGGCGCAGCACAAAGGTATAGAGCAGCCCGGCCAGGGTTTCAAAGACAATCAACGGGCCGACAATCACCGTCGGTAAGCGCTGGCAGGCAATGTTCCAGCACAATGCGCCTACCCACGAGCAGAGCACCGCAATGGTGAACATCAGCGTAATAAACACCAGCGGACGCGGGCCGAAGGGCAGGGTGAAATCGGGTTGTTGCACACCAAGCCACAGGCATGCCGCAAGATAGCCCACTAGTGACACCGGAAGCGTGACCAGCGCTTGTGCCGTGGCCCACATCATCGGGTTTTTGTCCGGGTTTTCCCGCAGCCAGCGGGCATTGCGCAGCGCATACCAGGCCCAGCATGCGACCGAGGTGAACGCCAGCACAATACCGGAACCGTAGCGCCAGCCGCTGAAATTGGGCAGTCCGTGGCACAGTTCGGCGATATTGACGCAACCTAACCCAAGCGCAATGCAGATCAGCGCGGGAGCCAGCCGTTGCCAGGCGAGTTTGCCGTCACGCTGGCTGTAGAGCAGGTTAGCGCACACCGGGATCACCACCGGCAGCGTGGCGATAATCATCGTCGACACCGGCGCGCCCGTGCGCTGAATGGCGCTTGCCAGGCAGACGTAATAGATAAGGTTGCCCATCATCGTCAGCCATAAAGCAGTGAACCAGTCGCTGCGCGTAAGCTGGCGCAAGCGCGCGCGACCCAGCCACGCCAGCGGCAGGGCGATAATCCCCAGCGCCAGATAGCGCCCGGTGGATTGCAGCGCCGCCGGGTAATCCGGCACGATCAACGGGCCGACAAAAATAAGCCCCCACAACAGCCCGGCAAGCAGGGCATACAACACACCACTAATCATCTTTTCACCTACAGTGACATCGGCAGCGGACAGTGTAGGAGAGCAACGCGCGGGAATATTGTATGAGATTGCGCATTAACGGCGCGTGACCTGCTTTTGGTAGCGCACTGGCGTGATGCCGTAGCGGTGGGTAAACGCGCGGGTCAGGTGTGATTGATCGGTCAGGCCAGTAACGGCGGCCACATCGGCGGCGGGCATGCCCTGGGTCAGAAACGATTTGGCGCGCCACAGGCGGATCGCCATCAGCATCTGGTGCGGGGTGACATGAAAATGCGCCTTAAACTGGCGTTGAAAATGGTACGGGCTGAGCGCCGCCACTTTCGCCAGCTCGTCGAGCGTCAGGCTGTGCATATAGTTGTCATGCAGATAATCGCGAACCCGCTCAAACCGGTGCGCGCCTTCCGGGCGCTGCGGCGCATGGTGCGCCAGCGGGCGGAAGGTATCAATGAGATCCAGCAAAATCCCCTGTTGCGCCAGCGGAGCGTCGGTGTGCCACAGGCCGTGGATCTGGGTGCAGATCTGCCGGGTGCGCAGCGGATCGTGTCGCATCACATCGCTAAACCACCAGTGGCGGATCCCGGTGACCTCTTCCAGTAGGTCTGGCTCAAGATAAACCATGCGATAGCGCCAGCCGTCGGCGGTTTCCGCCTCGCCAGTGTGCAGCTCATCAGGGTTCATCGTGACTACAGAATGCGTCGGCGCGACATACTGCGTACCGCGATAACGAAAGCGTTCGGCACCGGCTTCGATAGCGCCAATGCCAAACGCTTCATGGGTGTGAGGCTCAAAGGCGTAACGCGAAATATGCGCGTGGTACAGCTCCACCCCCGGCAGTAACGCCAGGTGGCGAAAGCGCGCGCAATCTCGTTCGTCAGTAAACTGCTCAGGTACGCTTTCCACGGTCTCTCTCCACACGGATCATCCCTTCATTATTAGGGATGGTCCGGCGGGAGGCTACAAAAATTAACCACTTTGTAACCTTTACAGAATGTCGTTGACGCTCTTTTCAATCGACGTGGTCGGGCGGCCAATTAATTTGCTCAGCGTTTTGCTGTCGTCAAACAGCCCGCCTTTTGCCGCGCCCGCGTCGGAATCGGCCAGCAGATTGGCAAACGCCTCCGGCAGACCCGCCCCTTTCAGCGCGGCGGCGAAGTCGGCTTCGCTCAGGTTCTGGTAGACCACGTTTTTACCACTGGCTTTGCTGAGCAGCGCGGCCAGTTCAGTGAGTGTCCAGCCGTTGTCACCGGCCAGTTCATAGACTTTGCCCGCATGTCCCTCTTCGCTTATCACGCGCGCAGCGGCAGCAGCGTAATCGGCGCGGGTAGCGGAGGCGATTTTGCCGTCACCGGCAGCGCCAATAAAGACCCCGTGCGCCAGTGCTGCTGGCGCGCTTGCCAGGTAGTTTTCGCTGTACCAGCCGTTACGCAGCAAGGCATAAGGAATGCCGGAATCGGCGAGCATTTTCTCGGTTTCAACATGTTCAACATGCAGACCAAGCGGGGATTTATCGGCGTGCAGCAGGCTGGTGTAAGCAATGAATTTCACCCCGGCGGTTTTGGCGGCGTTAATCACATTGCGGTGTTGCGCGGCGCGCTGACCCACTTCGCTGCTGGAAATCAGCAACAGCTTATCAACGCCCGCCAGCGCCTGCGTTAGCGCGGCCTGGTCGCCATAATCAGCCTGGCGTACCAGCACGCCTTGCTTACTGAGCGCTTCGGCTTTCGCCGGGTTACGAACGATGGCGACAATCTCTTTTGCCGCCACGGTTTTCAGCAGTTCTTCTACCACAAACTGGCCCAGTTGGCCGGTCGCGCCGGTGAGTGCGATCATGAGTATTCTCCTTCGGTGTTCGGTGAGTGTTGTGGTACGCTAACACCTTAACTAACTTTTAGTAAGTACGTACAAAAAGGTAAGTATGAAAACCGACACCCAACCACAAACGCTGAGTGAACTGGTGCGCAATGGCAACCTGTTCGCCGAGCAGTGTCCCTCGCGGGAGGTTTTGAAACACGTCACCAGCCGCTGGGGCGTGCTGATCCTGGTGGCGCTACGCGATGGCACTCACCGCTTTAGCGATTTACGCCGCAAAATGGGCGGCGTCAGTGAAAAGATGCTGGCGCAGAGCCTGCAATGGCTGGAGCAGGATGGTTTTATTAACCGCGTGTCGTATCCCGTTGTTCCGCCGCATGTTGAATATAGTCTGACTCCGCTGGGTGAGCAGGTCAGCGAGAAAGTTGCCGCGCTTGCCGACTGGATAGAACTGAATGTTCCGCGGGTACTGGCCTTCCGCGATGAACGGGAAGGCCAGCAGGCGTTGGCGGGATAATTACTTGTTTAACTGAACGTTATAGATAGCAAAGCCGATCTCGTCGTTGGCGACTTTCGCCATCGGGTAGCGGGCTTTCTCTTTGATAAACGCGGCGGCTTTGTCCGTGGGCGCGGTTTCAAAACGAATATCCAGTTTCGTGTCGCTGTCGATCGGCGCCAGTTGCCAGTTGTTATCGGCGGCAGGGTGAATTTCACCCGCGCGCTGGGTTTCATCGCTGATCCATTTCGCCAGCACGGCACGGTTTTCATCCGGCGAGGCAAAGGCAATATGGCTGTCGCCCGTACCGGCAAACTTGCCGCCGTAGGCGCGATAGTTATTGGTGGCAACAAGGAACACTGCGTTCGGATCAATCGGCTTGCCGTTAAAGGTCAGATTTTTAATGCGTTCCGCCTGCGGGTTAACGCTCTGGCATTCGCCGTCATAGCGCGCTGGCTGCGTGACATCAATCTGGTAGTTCACACCATCAATCACATCGAAGTTATAGGTGCGGAAGCCATCCCAGTTGATCAGGCTTTGCGGCTTGTCGCTGTGAGGATCGATCTGGTTAAACTGACCGGCGGAGCACTCCAGCCACTCTTTTACCTCTTTGCCGGTCGCTTTCACCACCACCAGCGTGTTCGGGTAGAGATACAAATCGGCGGCATTGCGGAAGGTTAACTGGCCTTTTTCCACTTCGACATAACTGGCGGGATCGTTTTTACGACCGCCCACTTTAAACGGCGCGGCAGCGGAGAGCACCGGCAGTTTTGCCAGATCCGGATCGCCCTGAATAAAGTGTTCGACGTAGGCTTTCTGCGCGTTGTTGACCACCTGTACGGTCGGATCGTCCTGCACCAGCGCCAGATAGCTGTACATGTTGTCGGCGGATTTACCGATCGGTTTACCAACAAAGTCGCGGGTGGCGTCGTGATCGTGCTTGAGGATCTGCACCAGCTTGCTGTCCTCGCCAACGAGGGCTTTTTTCGCCGCCGCGTCATAAATCGGGCGCGCTTCAGCTTTCGATTCGCGCACCTGCCATTTGCCGGAATCATTGTTCAGCACCAGATCGACCACGCCAAGATGATCGCCCCACATGCCTGGCATCACGGCAGGAATACCGTTCAGCGTTCCTTTCTTGATATCCGCGCCTTTTATCGCAGCGAAATCTTTACCCGGGAACACCGCATGGGCGTGACCGAACAGGATCGCGTCAACGCCTGGTACTTCGCTAAGGTAATAAACGGAGTTTTCCGCCATCGCCTGGTACGGCTCCGCCGACAGCCCGGAGTGTGCGACAACGACCACTAGATCCGCCCCTTTGGCGCGCATTTCCGGCACATATTTACGCGCGGTTTCGGTAATGTCGTTCACCGTCACTTTGCCGCTCAGGTTGGCTTTATCCCAGACCATGATTTGCGGCGGCACAAAGCCGATGTAACCGATGCGCAGCGTGTGGGTTTTGCCTTCGCTGTCAGTGACCGGCGTCTCTTTGATTAAGTAAGGCGTGAACAGCGGTTTTTTGCTTTTCGCGTCGATGATATTGGCGTTCACATACGGGAATTTCGCGCCAGCCAGCGCCTTGTGCAGGTAATCCAGACCGTAGTTGAATTCGTGGTTGCCCAGATTGCCGACGGCGTAATCAAGGGTGTTCATTGCTTTATAAACCGGGTGAACTTCCCCGGCTTTCAGCCCTTTCGCCGCCATGTAATCGCCCAACGGGCTGCCCTGGATTAAGTCGCCGTTATCCACCAGCACGCTGTTTTTGACTTCATTTCGCGCGGCCTTAATCAGGCTGGCGGTACGCACCAGGCCAAATTTTTCCGTCGCCGTGTCTTTGTAGTAATCAAAATCCATCATGTTGCTATGCAAATCAGTGGTTTCCAGAATACGTAAATCCACCGTTGCCGCCTGCACGCTGGCCGCAATCAGCGTGGCCAGAAGCGTTGCACTAAACTTAATCATCAGAGGCATCCTTTTTCGATCTAAGCCACAAAAGAAAGTGTTATGTACATTTTGTTGCTTACAGAATTGTGAATACTGCCATAAAAGCGCGCAAAGAAAACGCAATCGCTATCACAGATGGCAGATTCCGTCGCAATACGATATAAGTAAAACAATGAGTTACAAACCACTGAACAGAAGAGGTGGAAAATGTTAGATGCAATTTGCCAGCTCGCGCGCGAAGCGGGCGATGCCATTATGCAGGTCTACGATGGGCATAAGCCGATGGAAGTCACCAGCAAAGTGGATGACTCACCGGTGACGGCCGCCGATATTGCCGCCCACGGGGTAATTGTGCGCGGCTTACAGGCGTTGACGCCGGACATTCCGGTGCTGTCGGAAGAAGATCCACCCACCTGGGAGGTTCGCCAGACATGGGGGCGTTACTGGCTGGTGGACCCGCTGGACGGCACCAAAGAGTTCATCAAACGCAACGGCGAGTTTACCGTCAATATCGCCTTGATTGAGAACGGAAAACCGGTGCTCGGCGTGGTTTACGCGCCGGTACTGAAAGTGATGTATTCCGCCGCAGAAGGGAAGGCGTGGAAAGATGAAGCGGGGCATCATCAGCAGATTCAGGTACGCGATGCGCGCCCGCCGCTGGTGGTGGTGAGCCGTTCACACGCCGATGATGAGCTAAAAGAGTATTTACAGCATCTTGGCGAACACCAGACCACGGCGATTGGTTCCTCGCTGAAATTTTGTCTCGTGGCGGAAGGTAAAGCGCAGCTTTACCCGCGCTTTGGACCCACCAACGTCTGGGACACCGCGGCAGGCCATGCGGTGGCGGTCGCTGCCGGGGCGCATGTCCACGACTGGCAGGGGCGCACACTGGATTACACCCCGCGTGAATCCTTCCTCAACCCCGGCTTTCGGGTTTCGCTCTACTGATTAAGCAGCTTGTGCAGCAGGTCGATGACTTGCTGCACCTCTTGCGGGCTCAGACCACCATCTTTTGCGTACTGTACGCGCCCCTCTTTATCCAGCACTACAATCGCCGAGCTCTCTTCGTCCAGTTTCCAGGCTTTGCGCGTCACGCCTTCGCTATCCACAATGAATTGTGACCACGGATAGAGTTTCTTATTGCTTTCGATACTGCTGCGCACAAACATCGCGCTGCCAGGAATGGCGTCATCGGTGTTAACGATGGTGGTGGTTTGGTATTTATCGTGCGGCAGTTTTGCGGATTTGATCGCTTCAATCAGCGCCGCATTCTTCTCTTTTGCCGAGGTTCGACCGGCAATATGCTGCACCACTCGCACTTTGCCTGGAAGTTGAGCGCTATTCCATTTTTTATAGCTAAACTTGTCGTTATCCAGAATCAACTCCCCTCTGTCGGCTATGCTCACAGGCGGCACGCGTTGGTTGTTCTCAAAATTATGGGCTGAAGCAACCAACGGCAGTAACAGGCATGTCGCTGCCAGGATGTTACGTAGGGTCATGGCGTTTCCTTATTATCTCTTGTGTTTGTGCAGGTGATCCGACCACTTGGGCTCGCGTTTTAATCATAAATGCGATCAATGCGTTTTTCCCGCAATCTGGATGCCAGTTTGCGGGCGAACGCACATAACCGTGAAAAAATGTGGGCTTATACTGCGTAGAGTAAGGTGTTGAAAAGAATATTCTGAATAATTGTCATCAAAAGGTAAATAAAGTTATTCACGCTATGTATAGGTTAGGTTCTGAACTATAGTCATTGAGCATTAAAATTTGCGCTCATCTACGTTGGTCCGATTGTGGAACCGCAAGAGCGTAATGTTTCACAGGAGATACAAGAATGAAAATTTTCCAACGTTACAACCCACTTCAGGTGGCTAAGTACGTAAAAATCCTGTTTCGTGGACGGTTGTATATCAAGGACGTTGGCGCTTTCGAGTTCGATAAGGGCAAGATCCTGATCCCGAAAGTGAAAGACAAACAGCATCTGTCTGTTATGTCTGAAGTTAACCGTCAGGTGCTGCGTTTGCAGACCGAGATGGCTTAACAGCTGTGCTATGCAGTAGTTTAAGTACTATAAAAAAACGGCCCCAAAGGGGCCGTTGACATTTCTGCGACAAATTACGCCGCGCCTTTACCCTCAGCGTCCGGTAGCTTCGGCGTTAACACCGCCGCGCGGGTATCGATGCGGGTCACCAACAGTTGATCGATGCGGTAGTTATCGATGTCCACCACTTCGAATTTGTAGCCGGAAAACTTCACCGCATCGGTGCGTTTCGGGATTTTACGCAGCATAAACATCATAAAGCCGCCGATGGTTTCGTAGTTACCGGACTGCGGGAATTCATCGATATCCAGCACGCGCATCACGTCATCAATCGGTGTACCGCCGTCAATCAGCCACGAGTTTTCATCACGCGCGACGATCATCTCTTCCACCTGGCCGACCAGATCGCCCATCAGTGTCGTCATCACATCGTTAAGGGTAATAACGCCCACCACCAGCGCGTATTCGTTCATGATCACCGCAAAGTCTTCGCCCGCAGTTTTGAAACTTTCCAGCGCTTCAGAGAGCGTTAACGTATCCGGGACAATCAGCGTATTGCGGATCTGCACGCCGCTATTCAGCGCCATGCTCTGGTTTGCCAGCACGCGGTTCAGCAGATCTTTGGAATCGACATAGCCAACAATGTGGTCAATGTCATCGTTACAGACCAGAAACTTCGAGTGCGGATGCTCCGACACTTTCTTTTTCAGGCTCTGTTCATCTTCGTGCAGATCAAACCAAATAACGTTTTCGCGCGAGGTCATCGACGACGGCACGGTGCGCGATTCCAGTTCAAACACGTTCTCAATCAGTTCGTGTTCCTGCTTACGCAGTACCCCGGCTAACGCACCGGCTTCCACTACCGCATAAATATCGTCAGAGGTGATGTCATCTTTACGCGCCATCGGCAGTTTGAAGATGCGGAAAATGACATTGGCCAGGCCGTTGAAAAACCAGACCAGCGGGCGGAAAACAAATAAGCAGAAGCGCATCGGGTTGATGATACGCAAAGCCACGGCTTCAGGCGCAATCATACCGATGCGTTTCGGTGTCAGGTCGGCAAAAAGAATGAATAACCCGGTCACCAGCGAGAAAGAGATAATAAAGCTAAGTTGTTCAGCAAGCTCCGGTGAAACGACATTGATCAGCAGGCCGTGAAAAACGGGGGAGAATGCCGCGTCGCCGACGATACCGCCCAGAATGGCGACGGCGTTAAGGCCGATTTGCACCACCGTAAAGAACATACCAGGCGTTTCCTGCATTTTTAAAATGCGTTGCGCGTTGATATTGCCTTCATCGGCAAGCAGTTTGAGCTTAATTTTTCGCGATGCGGCGAGTGAGATCTCGGACAACGAGAAAAACGCACTTACCGCGATCAGACAGAGTATGACTAAGATACTGTTTAACATAATTTATCCAGCTATTAACCGGATCCTCGGAAGGGGTTTTTGAATATCCATGTGGTAAACACTTATGAAAGCCGGCCCGAAGCGGTGGACCGGCAATTTCGAGGGGTAGTATAGCGTAAGCCTGTTGCAGGCTGCCAGAGGCTTAATTTACGCCGTTTTTCGGCGATGAAACCCGTGGCTTTTTAAGGGTTAAGCTGCGGTGGCAAACAAACACCAATACCGCCGATACCGCAGTAGCCGTGCGGATTTTTATACAGATATTGTTGGTGCTCATCTTCCGCGTAATAGAACGGCGTCGCCGCTTTGATTTCGGTCGTCACCTGGCGCGCATCGCCTGCACTGCGCATTGCTTGCTGAAAACGCGCAAGGCTGGCTTGTGCGGCGTCGCTTTGCTCCGGCGTCAGCGGGTAAATGCCGGAACGATACTGGGTGCCGGAATCATTGCCCTGGCGCATGCCCTGCGCCGGATCGTGGTTTTCCCAGAACACCTGCAGCAGTTTTTCATAACTCACCACGTTCGGGTCGTATACCACGCGCACCGCTTCCGCGTGGCCGGTCAGACCGGAGCATACTTCGCGGTAGGTCGGATTTGGCGTATAGCCGCCGGTATAGCCTGCGGCGGTGCTGTAAACGCCATCTAATTGCCAGAACAGGCGTTCTACGCCCCAGAAGCAGCCCATCGCGAACAGGGCGATCTCCATCCCTTCCGGAACATGACTCATTGAATGCCCGTTAACAGCATGTAAACTGGCAACGGGCATTGGTGTATTGCGTCCGGGCAATGCATCTGATTGGGAAACAAGCTCTTTTTTATCGAACAGACTCACGGTGATACCTCCCGGAGGGGCTAATTGCGGTTAGGGTTGTGTTGCGGCCTGTGTTTTAACACAATAAACGCCATAAATCAGACTAGATTTAAACATAAGAAATTTTGGGGTAGTCGTCCGTTTTTCAACCTGTGTTAACGGGTTTTTATCGGCTTGTGAATTGCCGCAGGGCAAAAACAGGCTCAGCGCGGAGCTGCGCTTACGTTTCCTTCCAGGGGTGGGAACAAGGATATTCAGGAGAGAA
The DNA here is from genome assembly GCF_900184035.1 of Kosakonia pseudosacchari. GTDB lineage: Bacteria > Pseudomonadota > Gammaproteobacteria > Enterobacterales > Enterobacteriaceae > Kosakonia > Kosakonia pseudosacchari. The sequence goes on along the minus strand of NZ_FXWP01000019.1, from coordinate 110,010 downwards.
CGTGCCAAAGATCCGTCTGTTATGTTTTGCCGCTTTACTGCTGGCGAGCGAAACGGCTTTCGCCGCCAATGTGCGATTACAACTGGAGGGGCTAACCGGGCAGTTGCAAAAAAACGTGCGCGCCCAGTTGTCCACCATTGAAAGTGATGAAGTGACCCCGGACCGCCGTTTTCAGGCGCGCGTGGATGACGCCATCCGCGAAGGGTTAAAAGCCTTAGGCTACTACGAACCCACCATCGATTTCGAACTGCGCCCGCCACCAGCGAAAGGGCGCCAGGTGCTGATTGCGCGCGTGCAGGCCGGTGAACCGGTGCGCATTGGCGGCAATAGCGTGATCCTGCGCGGCGGCGCGCGTACGGACCGTGATTATCTCGACTTACTCAAAAAACGCCCCGCTATCGGTACGGTGCTGCACCATAACGATTACGACAATTTCAAAAAATCGCTCACCAGCGTGGCGCTGCGTAAAGGCTACTTTGACAGCCAGTTCCTTAAAAGCCAGCTTGGCATTGCTCTTGAGCGCCGCCAGGCGTTCTGGGATATCGATTACGACAGCGGCCAGCGCTACCGCTTTGGTACGGTGACGTTTGAAGGCTCGCAAATCCGCGACGAATACCTGCAAAACCTGGTGCCCTTCCACGAAGGCGATTATTACCAGACGCAGGATCTGGCAGAGCTAAACCGCCGTTTGTCCGCCACCGGCTGGTTTAATTCGGTGGTTGTCGCGCCAGAGTTTGATAAAGCGCGTAAAACCAAAGTGTTGCCGCTTAAAGGCGTGGTGTCACCGCGCACGGAAAACACCATTGAAACCGGGGTGGGTTACTCGACCGACGTCGGGCCGCGCGTTAAAGCAACATGGAAAAAGCCGTGGATGAACTCCTACGGCCACAGCCTGACCACCAGCACCAGCATCTCCGCGCCGGAACAGCAGCTTGATTTCAGCTATAAAATGCCGCTGCTGAAAAACCCGCTGGAGCAATATTACCTGGTACAGGGCGGCTTTAAACGTACCGATCTGAACGATACCGAAGCGGATTCCACCACGCTCGCCCTGTCGCGCTATTGGGATCTCTCCAGCGGCTGGCAGCGCGCCATTAACCTGCGCTGGAGCCTCGACCACTTTACCCAGGCGAATGTCACCAACACCACGATGCTGCTTTATCCCGGCGTGATGATCAGCCGTACCCGTTCGCGCGGCGGCCTGATGCCAACCTGGGGCGATTCGCAGCGCTACTCGGTGGATTATTCGAATACCGCCTGGGGATCGGATGTCGACTTCTTAGTATTGCAGGCGCAAAACGTCTGGATCCGCACCCTTTACGATCGTCACCGTTTTGTGATGCGCGGCAATCTGGGTTGGATCGAAACCGGCGATTTCGATCGCGTGCCGCCGGATCTGCGCTTCTTCGCCGGGGGCGATCGCAGTATTCGTGGTTACAAATACAAATCTATCGCGCCTAAAAATGACAGCGGCAAGCTGATTGGTGCCTCGAAACTGGCGACCGGATCACTGGAATACCAGTACAACGTCACTGGTAAGTGGTGGGGGGCGGCGTTTGTCGACAGCGGCGAAGCGGTGAGCGACATCCGTCGCAGCAATGTGAAAACCGGCGCGGGTGTTGGCGTGCGCTGGGAGTCGCCGGTCGGGCCGATCAAGCTCGATTTCGCGGTGCCGGTCGGCGATAAAGAGGAGCACGGATTACAGTTTTACATCGGGTTGGGGCCGGAATTATGAGTTTATGGAAGAAAATCAGCCTCGGCGTCCTGGTGTTTATCCTGCTGGTGCTGGGTACCGTGGTCTTTCTGGTGGGCACCACCAGCGGGCTGCATCTGCTATTTAACGCGGCCAACCGCTGGGTGCCGGGGCTGGAGATTAGCCAGGTCACCGGCGGCTGGCGCGATCTGACGCTAAAAAATATCCGTTTTACCCAGCCGGGCGTGGCAGTTAACGCGGGCGAAGTGCATCTGGCGGTGAAGCTCGGCTGCCTGCGCGACAGCAGCCTGTGCGTGAACGATCTGTCGTTAAAAGATATCAATGTCGCTATCGACAGCAAAAAAATGCCGCCCGCCGCACCGGTAAAAGAGGAAGAGAGCGGGCCGCTGAACCTCTCCACGCCATACCCGATAACGCTTAGCCGGGTGGCGCTTAACAATGTAAATATCAAGATCGACGACACCATCGTTTCGGTGATGGATTTCAGCACTGGTCTGAACTGGCAGGAGAAAAACCTGACGCTGAAACCCACTTCGCTGCAAGGGCTGCTGATTGCGCTGCCGAAAGTGGCCGCAGTGGCGCAAAAAGAGGTCGTTGAACCGAAAATTCAGAACCCGCAGCCGCAGGAAAAACCGCTCGGCGAAACCATGAAAGCGCTGTTTGAAAAGCCGCTGCTGCCGGAAATCACCGATGTTCACCTGCCGCTCAACCTCAATATTGAAGCGTTTCGTGGCGAACAACTGCGTCTTACCGGCGATACCGACATTCTGGTGCGCAGCCTGTTGCTGAAAGTGAGCAGTATCGACGGGCAGATGAAACTCGACGCGCTGGATGTGGATTCTAACCAGGGGCAGGTGCGCGCCACCGGTAGCGCCCAGTTGCGCGATAGCTGGCCGGTGGATATTACGCTCAATTCCACGCTGAATATCGATCCGCTGAAAGGCGAGAAAGTGAAACTGAAAGTCGGCGGCGAAATGCGTAAGCAACTCGACGTCGGCGTCAATCTATCCGGGCCGGTCGACATGGATTTGCGTGCGCAAACCCAGCTGGCCGAAGCCGGTTTGCCGCTGAATCTGGAGATAACCAGTAAGCAGCTTTACTGGCCGTTTATCGGGGAAAAACAGTATCAGGCCGATGACCTGAACCTGAAGTTCACCGGTAAAATGACCGACTATGTTTTGTCGTTTCGCACGGCGGTGAAAGGGCAGGATGTACCGCCTGCGACCATTACGCTTGATGGCAAAGGTAACGAGCAGCAACTGAACCTCGATAAACTGGTTATCGCCGTGCTGGAGGGCAAAACCGAGCTGAAAGCGCTGCTCGACTGGCAGCAGGCGATTAGCTGGCGCGGTGAATTAACGCTCAAAGATATCGATACCGCAAAAGCCTTCCCGGAGTGGCCGTCAAAACTGAATGGCCTTATCAAAACGCGCGGCAGCCTCTACGGCGGCACCTGGCAGGTTGATGTGCCGGAGCTGAAATTGAACGGCAACGTGAAGCAGAACAAGGTCAACGTTGACGGGCAGCTTAAAGGCAACAGCTATTTGCAGTGGACGATCCCCGGCTTGCACCTTGAACTGGGAAAAAACAGCGCCGATATCAAAGGCGAGCTGGGGGTTAAAGATCTCAACCTCGATGCCACGATTGATGCGCCGGGGCTGAATAACGCGCTGCCAGGGCTGGGCGGCACGGCGAAAGGGTTGGTGAAAATTCGCGGTACGGTGGATGCGCCGCAGGCGCTGGCGGATATTACTGCCAATAACCTGCGCTGGCAGGATCTTTCCGTGGCTCGCGTGCGGGTGGAAGGCGATGTGAAATCCAGCGATCAGATCGGTGGCAAACTGAATGTGCGCGTGGAACGTATTTCTCAGCCTGGCGTTAACGTAAGCCTGGCGACGCTGGCGGCGGACGGCAATGAGCAGCAGCATAAACTGCAGTTGCGCGTGCAGGGCGAGCCAGTTTCCGGCCAGCTTAATCTGGTGGGCAGCTTTGATCGCCAGCAGCAGCGCTGGAAAGGGACACTGAGCGATACACGTTTTGCCACGCCGGTTGGTCCGTGGTCGATTAACCGTCCGGTAACGCTGGATTACCGCAATCAGGAACAGAAAATCGCCATCGGCCCGCACTGCTGGCTGAACCCGAACGCTGAACTCTGCATTCCGCAAACCATTGATGCAGGCGCAGAAGGGCGCGCGGTCGTGAATCTTAACCGCTTCGACCTGGCAATGCTGAAACCCTTTATGCCGGAAACCACGCAAGCAAGCGGCGTGTTCAGCGGTAAAGCGGATGTCAGTTGGGACACCACCAAAGAGGGGTTACCTCAGGGGGAAGTGACGCTCGCCGGGCGCGGTGTGAAAGTGACGCAGGTGGTGAACGATGCACCGCTGCCGCTCGCGTTTGATACCCTCAATCTCAACGCAAAACTGCGCGATAACCGGGCCGATCTCGGCTGGCTGATCCGCCTGACCAACAACGGTCAGTTCGATGGCCAGGTGCAGGTAACCGATCCGCAAGGGCGGCGTAATCTGGGCGGCAACGTCAATATCCGTAACTTCTCGCTGGCGATGGCGAACGCCATTTTCAGCCGGGGCGAGAAAGCGGCGGGCACGTTGAATGCCAGTTTACGTCTTGGCGGCAACGTGCAAAGCCCGCAGCTATTCGGGCAACTGGGGCTGAACGGGCTGGATATTGACGGCAACTTTATGCCGTTTGACATGCAACCCAGCCAGCTGGCGATGAATTTCAACGGCATGAGTTCGACCTTGCAGGGCGTGGTGCGTACCGGGCAGGGGCAGATCAACCTGAGCGGCGATGCCGACTGGAGCCAAATCGATAACTGGCGCGCGCGCGTGGCGGCGAAAGGCAGCAAAGTGCGCATTACCGTGCCGCCGATGGTGCGCCTGGATGTCTCGCCGGATGTGGTATTTGAAGCGACGCCAAGCCTGTTTACGCTGGATGGCAACGTGGATGTGCCGTGGGCGCGCATTGTGGTGCATGACTTACCGGAAAGCGCGGTGGGCGTCTCCAGCGATGAAGTGATGCTGAACAACGACTTGCAGCCTGAGCAGCCAAAAAGCGCCTCGATTCCGATCAACAGCAACCTGACGGTGCATGTCGGCAACAATGTGCGTCTCAATGCTTTCGGCCTGAAAGCGCGACTGACGGGCGATCTGAAAGTGGCGCAGGATAAGCAGGGGCTGGGGCTGAACGGGCAGATCAACATTCCGGAAGGGCGTTTCCACGCGTACGGCCAGGATCTGCTGGTGCGCAAAGGTGAACTGCTGTTCTCCGGGCCGCCGGATCAACCGATGCTGAATATCGAAGCGATTCGTAACCCGGAATCGACAGAGAACGATGTGATTGCCGGGGTTCGCGTCACCGGCACCGCCGATGAGCCGAAAGCGGAAATCTTCTCCGATCCGGCGATGTCGCAGCAAGAAGCGCTCTCTTACCTGCTTCGCGGTCAGGGGCTGGAGAGCGAGCAGAGCGACAGTGCGGCGATGACATCGATGCTGATTGGCTTAGGGGTTGCACAAAGTGGTCAGGTTGTGGGTAAAATCGGCGAGACTTTTGGCGTCAGCAATCTGGCGCTGGACACCCAGGGCGTCGGCGACTCCTCGCAGGTGGTGGTCAGCGGCTATGTGCTACCAGGTCTACAAGTAAAATATGGTGTAGGAATTTTTGACTCACTGGCGACTCTCACGTTACGTTATCGCCTGATGCCTAAGCTGTATCTTGAAGCGGTGTCTGGCGTAGATCAGGCACTAGATTTGCTCTATCAGTTTGAGTTTTAGCAATGCGAATATTTGTCTACGGCAGTTTACGACGCAAGCAGGGCAACAGCCACTGGATGACCAATGCTCAGTGGCTGGGGGACTTTTGTGTCGAAAATCATCAGCTGTACAGTCTGGGGCACTATCCGGGCGCAGTACCCGGTGAAGGAAGCGTCAAGGGCGAAGTCTATCGCATCGACGCAGCAACGCTCGGTGAGCTGGACGCGCTGCGCACCGCGGGCGGCGAGTACAAACGCCAGTTGATCCAGACGCCTTATGGCAGCGCCTGGATGTATGTTTACCAGCGTTCGGTTGAGGGAAAAACCTTGATCGAGAGCGGTAACTGGCTCGATCGCGAGCAGTACCAGAAGTAATCACGCTTAGAGAACCGCGCCGCTGGCGCGGTTTTTCTTTTCCAGAGTGAGGACGAGAAGCATGTTACGTAAGACAGCCTGGGTATTTGCCGCAGCGCTGCTGCTGGCGGGGCTCTTTAGTTTTGGCTACCTCACTTATTACCCTTTTCTCCACTTTTTCTGGGGACATGCCGAGCTGGTAACGACCTCTGTTTCCGCCACCCTGCTGGCGACGCTGATTAATGGCCTGCTATTCGCTTTTTCTGGCTTGCTGATACTGGTTTTGCTGTTGCGACAAAATGCCCGGCAGCGCTTTTCAGCGCAGAGGATTGTGGCAAGAAGCCTGGGGATCGCGCTGGGTAACGTGGCGCTGTTTAGCCTGTTTGTCGCCGGACATAAATTTCTGCTGGCGCCGCAAATACCGCAAGGCGTTGGCGTAAATGTTACTCACGACTATTTCCACCCGGAGCGGGTACTGAGCACGGTTATTGTGCTGGCGTTCTCTGTCTGGCGGTATAAAGCCCGGCCAGAGTAAGCGTGCCAGCGTGCGCTGCGCATATCCGATCTCTGCCATTTCGTTGCCTGGAGCTGAAACCGAAAGCCCACAAAGCCAGGGCGAAAAAAAGCCCCGGTAGCATCACGCGCACCAGGGCTTTTTTCAGATAGCGCGGATTACTTCTTCGCAGCGCGCTCGAAAGAGGCAACGATTTCAGCTTTCGCCGCTTCAGCGTTGTCCCAGCCGTCCACTTTCACCCATTTGCCTTTTTCGAGATCTTTGTAGTGCTCGAAGAAGTGCGTGATCTGTGCTTTCAGCAGTTCCGGCAGGTCGTTCACATCTTTAATGTGATCGTACTCTTTGCTCAGTTTGGTGTGCGGTACGGCAACCAGTTTGGCATCTTCGCCAGACTCGTCGGTCATTTTCAGCACGCCAACCGGACGGCAGCGGATCACAGAACCAGGCTGCAGCGGGTACGGCGTCGGCACCAGCACGTCAACCGGGTCACCATCCAGAGAGAGGGTGTGGTTGATGTAGCCGTAGTTGCACGGATAGAACATCGCGGTGGACATGAAACGGTCAACGAACAGCGCGCCGCTCTCTTTGTCGACTTCGTATTTGATCGGGTCAGCGTTAGCCGGAATTTCGATAACAACGTAGATATCTTCTGGCAGATCTTTACCCGCCGGGACGTTCAGTAAGCTCATGTTTGTTTCCTTTAAAATGTGTGGCAAACAAGTGCCGGGTATTATAGCCAACTGGCGGTGAATGTCTTGGGCTGTTTTAACCACCTCACACTTTTTCAGACGCTTTCTGACACCCATTTTTGACCGTTTTATCCATAACCATAGCAGCATCATCAATAATTTTGTGTAAGCGATTACAGCGAAATTTCATTCTCATCCGTACGCAGTAAATTTCTGCAATTTCAATGGATAAATGAGGTGAATTAAAACCGCGCTTTTCGCGCGCCAGATCGCAACTGGTCAACAACAATTCATTCACTTTTCCGATTTGTGATGTAACGCATTCTGTTACATCTCCGATTGTCTATAGTTTTCCCGCAGGTGAAGTTGTAGCCAACAATAACCCTACGAGGATGCTCTTATGTGGAAGCGCTTACTTCTTGTCACAGCAGTTTCGGCAGCCATGTCGTCTATGGCGATGGCCGCCCCGTTAACCGTGGGATTTTCGCAGGTTGGATCTGAATCCGGCTGGCGAGCCGCTGAAACCAACGTCGCGAAAAGCGAAGCCAGCAAGCGCGGCATTACGCTGAAGATTGCTGACGCCCAGCAGAAACAGGAAAACCAAATCAAAGCGGTACGTTCGTTCATCGCCCAGGGCGTTGATGCCATCTTTATCGCGCCGGTGGTAGCGACAGGCTGGGAACCGGTGTTGAAAGAAGCGAAAGACGCCAAAATCCCGGTGTTCTTGCTCGACCGCTCCATCGATGTCAAAGACAAATCGCTCTATATGACCACCGTTACCGCCGACAACATTCTGGAAGGTAAGCTGATTGGTGACTGGCTGGTGAAAACCGTTGATGGCAAACCGTGTAACGTCGTGGAGCTGCAAGGCACCGTGGGTGCGAGCGTGGCAATCGATCGTAAGAAAGGGTTTGCTGAAGCCATTTCCAAAGCGTCCAACATCAAGATTATCCGTTCTCAGTCTGGCGACTTTACCCGCAGTAAAGGTAAAGAGGTGATGGAGAGCTTCATCAAGGCGGAAAACAACGGCAAAAACATCTGCATGGTTTACGCCCACAACGATGATATGGCGATCGGCGCGATTCAGGCCATCAAAGAAGCGGGTCTGAAACCGGGCAAAGACATTCTGACCGGCTCCATCGACGGCGTGCCGGATATCTACAAAGCGATGATCGACGGCGAAGCCAATGCCAGCGTCGAACTGACGCCAAACATGGCTGGCCCGGCGTTCGACGCGCTGGAAAAATTCAAAAAAGATGGCACGCTGCCGCCGAAGTTGACCATTACCAAATCGACGCTCTATCTGCCGGATACGGCGAAAGAGGAGTTAGAGAAAAAGAAAAACATGGGTTACTGAGTCGCAAAAACCTTCTCCCCGATGGGGAGAGGGTAAATGTGTGAGGGGTCAACAATGAACGCGGAAGCACACCAGGAAATCCTGCGTACTGAAGGCTTAAGTAAATTTTTTCCCGGCGTAAAAGCGCTCGATAACGTGGATTTCAGCCTGCGCCGCGGCGAAATCATGGCCCTGCTCGGGGAGAACGGCGCCGGAAAATCGACGCTGATTAAAGCGTTAACCGGCGTTTACCACGCCGATAAAGGCGCTATCTGGCTGGAAGGCCAGCAAATCAATCCGAAAAATACCGCCCACGCCCAGCAGCTCGGCATCGGGACGGTATACCAGGAAGTCAACCTGCTGCCGAATATGTCGGTGGCGGATAACTTATTTATTGGCCGCGAACCCCGGCGTTTTGGTTTCTTGCGCCGTAAAGAGATGGAAAAACGCGCGACGGCGTTAATGGAGTCCTACGGTTTTTCGCTTGATGTTCGCGAGCCGCTCAACCGCTATTCGGTAGCGATGCAGCAGATTGTGGCAATTTGCCGCGCTATCGATCTCTCCGCCAAAGTGCTGATTCTTGATGAACCCACCGCCAGCCTCGATACCCAGGAAGTGGAGATGCTGTTTACCCTGATGCGTCAGTTGCGCGATCAGGGCGTCAGCCTGATCTTCGTCACCCACTTTCTCGATCAAGTGTATGAAGTGAGCGACCGTATCACGGTGCTGCGCAACGGCGGCTTTGTCGGTTGCAAACCGACCTGCGAGTTGCCGCAAATCGAGCTGGTCAAAATGATGCTTGGCCGTGAGCTGGAAAGTAACGCGCTGCAACGCGCCGGACGTACATTGCTGAGCGAAAAACCGGTCGCGGCGTTCAATGGTTACGGCAAAAAAGGGGTTATCGCGCCGTTCGATCTGGAAGTTCGTCCCGGCGAAATCGTTGGGCTGGCGGGGCTGTTAGGCTCCGGTCGCACGGAAACCGCCGAAGTAATTTTTGGTATCAAACCCGCCGACAGCGGCAGCGCCACCATCAAAGGCAAAACACAATCTTTACGCTCGCCGCATCAGGCCTCGTGTCTGGGCATCGGTTTTTGCCCGGAAGACCGGAAAACCGACGGCATTATCGCCGCCGCGTCGGTGCGGGAAAACATCGTGCTGGCGTTGCAGGCACAGCGCGGCTGGCTGCGGCCTATCCCACGCAAAGAGCAGAACGCGATTGCCGAGCGTTTTATTCGCCAGCTTGGCATTCGCACACCGAGTGCCGAGCAGCCGATTGAGTTTCTTTCCGGCGGCAACCAACAGAAAGTGCTGCTGTCGCGCTGGCTGCTGACGCGCCCGCAATTTTTGATCCTCGACGAGCCGACGCGCGGTATCGATGTGGGGGCGCATGCGGAGATCATTCGCCTGATCGAAACCCTCTGTGCCGATGGGCTCGCGCTGCTGGTTATTTCGTCCGAACTGGAAGAGCTGGTGGGCTATGCGGATCGGGTGATTATCATGCGCGATCGTAAACAGGTGGCGGAGATCCCGCTCGCTGAGTTGTCCGTTCCGGCGATCATGAATGCCATTGCGGCGTAAGGAGTAAAGTGTGATGCCTCAATCACTTGGCCAAACGACGCCGCCAAAGCGCCGTTTTAACTGGCCGACCGGAACGCCGCAGTTGATAGCGCTACTGCTGGTGTTGGTGGTGGATAGCCTGGTTGCACCGCATTTTTATCAGGTGGTGTTACAGGATGGTCGCCTGTTCGGTAGCCCGATAGACATTCTTAACCGCGCCGCGCCGGTGGCGCTGCTGGCCATTGGAATGACGCTGGTGATTGCCACCGGCGGCATTGATCTGTCGGTCGGGGCGGTAATGGCGATTGCCGGCGCGACGGCGGCGTCGTTAACGGTCGCCGGACACAGCCTGACGGTGGTACTGCTGGCGGCGATTGGCACCGGTGTGCTGGCCGGGTTGTGGAACGGCATTCTGGTGGCGATTTTGAAGATCCAGCCGTTTGTTGCCACGCTGATTTTGATGGTCGCCGGGCGCGGGGTCGCGCAGTTGATCACCTCCGGGCAGATTGTCACCTTTAACGCCCCGTCGCTGGCATGGCTGGGCAGCGGTTCGCTGCTGCTGTTTCCCACGCCGGTGATTATCGCGCTGGTTACGCTGGTGCTGTTCTGGCTGTTCACCCGTAAAACCGCCCTCGGCATGTTCATTGAAGCGGTCGGCATCAATATTCGCGCGGCGAAAAACGCAGGGGTGAATACCCGCGTTGTGGTAATGCTGACTTACGTGCTGAGCGGCGTGTGCGCGGCGATAGCCGGGGTGATTGTCGCGGCGGACATTCGCGGTGCGGATGCCAACAACGCCGGGCTATGGCTGGAACTGGACGCGATTCTGGCGGTGGTTATCGGTGGCGGTTCGCTGATGGGTGGGCGCTTCAACCTGGTGCTGTCGGTCGTAGGGGCGCTGATTATTCAGGGCATGAATACCGGCATTTTGCTCTCCGGTTTCCAGCCGGAACTCAACCAGGTGGTGAAAGCGGTGGTGGTGATGTGCGTACTGATTGTTCAGTCGCCGCGCTTTATCGCGCTGATTAAAGGAGCTCGCGGTCATGATAAAACGTAATTTACCGCTAATGATAACGCTGGGCGTGTTTGTGCTCGGCTACCTCTACTGCCTGACGCAGTTTCCCGGTTTCGCCTCGACGCGCGTGATTTGCAACATCCTGACGGATAACGCTTTCCTGGGGATTATCGCCGTTGGTATGACCTTCGTGATCCTCTCTGGCGGTATTGATTTATCCGTTGGTTCGGTGATTGCCTTTACCGGTGTTTTTCTGGCGAAAGCCATTGGCGACTGGGGCATCTCGCCGCTGCTGGCGTTCCCGTTGATTTTGCTGATGGGCACCGCGTTTGGCGCGTTTATGGGGCTTTTGATCGACGCGTTAAAAATCCCGGCGTTTATCATCACCCTGGCGGGGATGTTTTTCCTGCGCGGCGTCAGTTACCTGCTGTCGGAAGAGTCGATTCCGATTAATCACCCGATTTATGATTCACTCTCCAGCATGGCATGGATGATCCCCGGCGGTGGGCGTTTGAGTGCGATGGGGCTGCTGATGCTGTTCGTGGTGGTGATCGGGATTTTCCTTGCGCACCGCACCCGTTTTGGCAACGAAGTCTACGCGATTGGCGGTAATGCCACTTCCGCGAACCTGATGGGCATCTCAACACGCAGTACCACCATTCGTATCTATATGCTCTCCACTGGCCTTGCGACACTGGCGGGGATTGTCTTCTCCATTTATACCCAGGCCGGTTACGCGCTGGCGGGCGTGGGGGTTGAACTGGATGCTATCGCCTCGGTGGTGATTGGCGGTACGCTGCTTAGCGGTGGCGTCGGCACCGTGCTCGGCACGCTGTTTGGCGTGGGTATTCAGGGGCTTATCCAGACCTACATTAACTTTGATGGTACGCTCAGTTCATGGTGGACCAAGATTGCCATCGGCATACTGTTGTTTATTTTTATCGCGTTGCAACGTGGCTTAACGGTGTTGTGGGAGAACCGCCAAAGCTCACCTGTTACGCGCGTTAGCACAACGGCAACAAAGTAATAACATATTGAAATGACTATTTTTCCCTAAAGTAATTCCGGTAGCGGTCGATAACTGACGAATCGGCTTAATTTACGCCAAAAAGTATCGCTGCTACCGGGATTCACATCATGCTTAAAACGCTTTCGATCCGTACTGGTTTACTTTCTTTGTTGGCTGTTATGACGCTTCTGCTGCTGCTGGTCAGCGGTATTGGCATTTATGCACTGAATAAAAGCTCCTCTTCGCTGGAACGCATTAGCCAGCTACAAGGCGAAAAAATGGCGCGCCTGAGCGATGGCTACACGCTGATCCTGCGTGCGCGTAATGAAGCGGGCCAGGCCGTTCGCATGATGGAAGTCGGTTTGCTGGATGATGCCGCCAAATCGGTGAAAATGATCAATGGCGAAATTGATCGCGGCGAAAGCGCGCTGACCGGCGTGATTAAGGCGGGCGTGGATGATGAGCAGGGCTCCGCGCTATTGGCGGCGTTAGCGAAAAGCTACGGCGACTATGTCAATCAGGGCATTAAACCGATGCAGGATGCGCTCAACCAACAGAGCGCCGATGCCTATTACGACCTGCTGGAAAACAAACTGATCCCTATCTCCCGCCAGTTTGATAACGACATGCAGGCCTTCCAGAAGTGGGGCGAAGTACGCGGCAAAGCGGAAGTGAGCGCCGTTCAGAGCAGTAAAAACGGCGTTATGCTGCTGATTCTGGTGGTGGCGTTGCTGGTGGCCGGGATCATTGTGCTGGCCTGGCTGGCGTTGCGCCATTTACTGCTGAAGCCGCTGGATACGTCTATTCAGCAGCTGGAACAGGTGGCGGCAGGGGATTTGACCTACCTGAAAACCGACGTCAGCAGTAAAGAGTTTAACCGGCTGAATGCGGCTATCGAAGAGATGCGCCAGTCGCTGGTGGGTTCAGTCACCCGCGTGCGTGATGCCAGTTCGCAAATTGATACCGGCAGCCGTGAGTTAGCGGCGGGCAACATCGATTTGTCGCAGCGTACTGAATCGACCGCCACATCGCTGGAGCAAACCGCAGCCAGCATGGAGCAGATCACTGCCACGGTGAAACTGAACGCCGACAACGCCGAGCAGGCGCACAAACTGGCGAAGACGGTTTCCGATACTGCCGATCGCGGCAGTGAAATGGTCTGCTATGTTATTGAAAAAATGCGTGATATCTCGGCCAGCTCCGATCGTATCGCCGACATTCTTAGCGTGATTGACGCCATTGCTTTCCAGACCAATATCCTGGCGCTCAACGCCGCCGTTGAAGCCGCGCGTGCGGGTGAACAGGGGCGCGGTTTTGCTGTGGTTGCCGGTGAAGTCCGTAACCTCGCCAGCCGCAGCGCCGAATCGGCGAAAGAGATCCGGGCGCTGATCAGCAGCTCTCAGGCGCAGGTCTCAGAAGGCAGCGAGCTGGCGATGCAGGCCGGGGAAACGATGGACGAAATCGCCGAAGAAGTGTTGCGAATGACCAAATTGATGCGCGAAATCGCCAATGCGTCGCAGGAGCAGAGCCGCGGCATTGAGCAGGTGAATATCGCCGTCAGCCAGATGGATGAAACGGCGCAGCAAAACGCGGCGCTGGTGCAGCAATCTTCTGCCGCAACCCGTTCGCTGGAAGAGCAGTCGCGCGAATTGTTGCAGGCTATGGCTTCATTCCGTTTACAGACGCAGGGATAACGAAAGGCAACACCATGGGAACCTGTATTCAATGCGATAAGGAAGCGCTGAAAGAGAGTGATTTCTGCGCGGAGTGTGAAGCGCGCGAGTTTAAAAAAATTCGCGGCTGGCTGTTTGTACCCGCTATTTCGCTGGTGCTGTCGCTGCTGACGATTGTGGTGTCGATCAACACCACCGTCAAAGCCCTGATGGAGAACGACGGCGCGTTCGTCGGCGGGCAGAAAGGGCTGCTTATTTTCGAACTGGTTTTCTTTGTGGCGATGTTTGCCTACACGCTGTTCGTTTCGAGCCTTTTCTTTCGCAAAAAGCGTCAGCTTCCGCGTTTTTTCATTGGTTTTCTGCTGCTCTGGCTCGCGTTTTACGGGGTGGATTTAGTGCTGGCGCATCAGCTTATGAATCTGCCTTACGTCTACGATAACGTTAAGCCGTTGCTGCGTAACGCGGTAAGCGCGGCGATTTGGATCCCCTATTTCCTGGTGTCCGTGCGCGTCAAACGCACGTTCGTGCGCTAAAAAAAGCGCCACAATCGTGGCGCTTTCTCGTTCTACCCGGCCGATTAGGCGTCCGGGAACTCACGCATATAACGTTCTACGTCATCCACCATGTGTTCGTTGCCGACAAAGAATGGACGGCGCTGATGCAGGCTTTCCGGCTGGATATCCAGAATACGGTTTTTACCGTCGCTGGCTTTGCCGCCCGCTTGTTCTGCGAGGAACGCCATCGGGTTGCATTCGTACAGCAGGCGCAGCTTCCCTTCCGGGTGGCTGGCGGTGCTTGGGTAGAGGTAGATCCCGCCTTTCAGCAGGTTACGGTGGAAATCCGCCACCAGCGAGCCGATATAGCGCGTGGTGTATGGGCGGTTGGTCGATTTATCTTCTTCCTGGCAGAATTTGAGGTATTTCTTCACGCCCTGCGGGAATTTGATGTAGTTGCCTTCGTTGATGGAGTACGTGTTGCCACGCTCCGGGAAGCGCATACGCTCCTGGCACAGGCAGAATACGCCAAGTGACGGATCGTACGTGAAGGCGTGTACGCCGCAGCCGGTGGTGTAAACCAGCATGGTGGACGAACCGTAAACCACATAACCCGCGGCGACTTGCTTGTTGCCCGGTTGCAGGAAGTCTTCCATGGTGACCGGCGTGCCGACTGGCGTGACACGGCGATAGATGGAGAAAATTGTCCCGACGGAGACGTTAACGTCGATGTTGGATGAACCATCCAGAGGATCCATCAGCACCACATATTTCGCGTGTTCGCAGCCTTCGAAAACGACGATCTCATCTTCTTCTTCAGAGGCGATCCCAGCCACGATATCGCGGGCGCGGAGTGCGGCTTTCAGTTTTTCGTTCGCGAACAGATCGAGTTTTTGCTGCACCTCGCCCTGTACGTTTTCAGCACCGCTTGCACCCAGGATATCGACCAGACCGGCCTTGTTGATATCACGATGAATGATCTTGGCGCCCAGTTTTATCGCCGACAGCAAAGCAGTCAGTTCACCCGTTGCATGCGAGAACTCATGCTGCTTTTCGACAATAAATTCACCTAACGTTTTCATAACACTTTCCCTGCATTTTTCATGATGGAGTAAAGCGATTGTAGCCTGTGGTTTTCAGGTTGCTGCTCACAGCAAGTTCCGGATAGTAAACAGCTGGCACCGTAACAGCCAGAGCTTTCGCAAACGAAAACGCGAAGGTCATGCAACAATACTAACAAACATTCAAAAGTCCGCGCACAGGTGAATCGCGCCAGCAACATACGGATTATCCTGAAATGCATTTCTCTGCGGTGAAACATATGAGTAAAATGTGCGCCAGTTTAAGAAAGGATAATGACGTATGCGCATTCATATTTTGGGGATTTGTGGCACTTTCATGGGCGGGCTGGCAATGCTGGCGCGCTCGCTGGGACACCAGGTAACGGGCTCGGACGACAGTGTCTATCCGCCGATGAGCACGCTGCTTGAGAATCAAGGGATTGAACTGATTGAAGGCTACGACGCAAGCCAGCTCGATCCGGCGCCAGATTTGGTCATCATCGGCAATGTGATGAAGCGCGGTAATCCCTGTGTGGAAGCCGTGCTGGAAAAGAACATTCCGTTTATGTCTGGCCCGCAATGGCTGCATGACTTTGTGCTGCGCGACCGCTGGGTTGTCGCCATTGCCGGTACGCACGGTAAAACGACTACCGCTGGCATGGCGACCTGGATTCTGGAAGCCTGCGGTTACAAACCGGGGTTTGTGATTGGCGGCGTACCGGGCAATTTTGATGTTTCGGCGCGCCTGGGCGAGAGCCCGTTCTTCGTGATTGAAGCCGATGAATATGACTGCGCCTTCTTCGACAAACGTTCCAAATTCGTTCATTACTGCCCACGCACGCTGGTACTCAATAACCTTGAGTTTGACCATGCGGATATTTTCGACGACCTGAAAGCGATTCAGAAACAGTTCCACCACCTGGTGCGCATCGTGCCGGGGCAGGGGAAAATTATCTGGCCGGAAAACGACATCAACCTGAAACAGACGATGGCGATGGGCTGCTGGAGCGAGCAGGAGCTGGTGGGCGAGCAGGGTCACTGGCAGGCGAAAAAACTGAACACTGACGCCTCCAGTTGGGAAGTGTGGCTGGATAACGAATGCGTCGGCCAGGTTAACTGGGGCTTAGTGGGCGAACACAACATGCACAATGGCCTGATGGCGATTGCCGCGGCGCGTCATGTTGGCGTCGCCCCGGCAGATGCGGCGAAGGCGCTGGACTCGTTTATCAACGCGCGCCGTCGTCTGGAACTGCGTGGTGAAGCCAACGGCGTGACAGTGTATGACGATTTTGCCCATCACCCGACGGCAATTCTGGCAACCCTCGCGGCGCTGCGCGGGAAAGTGGGCGGCACCGCGAAAATTATCGCCGTGCTTGAGCCTCGCTCGAACACCATGAAAATGGGTATCTGCAAAGACGATCTGGCTCCGTCGCTGGGACGTGCTGACGAAGTGTACTTGCTGCAGCCGCCGCATATTCCGTGGCAGGTGGCAGAAGTGGCTGATGCCTGCGTACAGCCTGCATACTGGAGTGCGGATGTGGATACGCTGGCGGATATGATTGTCAAAAGCGCGCAGCCGGGCGATCACATTCTGGTGATGAGCAACGGCGGTTTTGGTGGTATCCATCAGAAACTGCTCGACGGACTGGCGAAAAAAGCGCAGCTTGCTGCTGAAAACGCCTGATTGTACGTAGCAAAATAAAAAACCGCGCCTGCAAACCGGCGCGGTTTTTTTGTGCCTGCGCGTTACTCTTTCGCCATCGGCGTTGCAATCGACTGCGGAGTTTTGCTGCCCTGAATCGCCTGCACGCGTTTCTCTACTTCAGCCACCTGGCTGCTGTTGTGCAGCAGCGTATAGGTTAAATCGAAGCGGGTGCTCTGGCCCGGTTGCAACTGCTTCACGCGTTTTTGTTCGCGTTCAATCGTCACCGGATAGGCGTAGCTGGTGCCCGGTTCGATACCGGTGACGTAGCCCTGTTTTTCCGTGTCGGTATTTTTCCACAGTGTCAGTACCGGCAACTGTTCGGTGTTGTAGCTAATCGACACGCCTTTATCTCCTGCCTTGTTCAGCAATGCCGCGACGGTCTGTTTACTGGCGTCAGCCAGCGGCTTGATATTGAACACCATTTCGTCGAAGCCTTTGGTTGGCCCGGCGTAGGTTTGCCACTCTTTCAGCCCTTTTTTGGCGTAATCATTGAACGGGCTGACCGTTTCATACGGCGTAATAAAGCGCGCGCCCTGTTCAAGGATCGGTTTGCTGAAGTTGCTGTGGTAGATAATTTGGTAATCATGCGGGTAATCCGCGTGGTTGGTCAGCACGTCATGCAGGCTGAAACTGTTGCTGCCCGGAATGTAGCGCAGCTCCATTTCCGTTTGCAGATCCGCTTTTTTGAAGGTGCTCTCTTTAACTAATCCGCGAATGCGAATTTCATAGGGTGCGGTTTCGCTAACATCGACGGAAACCTGTGACGCGGGCGTGTTACCCACTTTGCCGTGCAGGGTGTAAATCTGCCCGTCCGCCGTGACCGGATGGCCGGTCCATTCATAGCCGCAGCGCACTACCATCTCGTTGAAACCTTCCAGCCAGCCTAAGCCATTGCGGCTTTCCAGATTGATGAATGCCGGGTTAACGACCTCTTTTACCGGTGAACTCCAGCCCATATGCACGCCAAAACCATCGGCATAGAGCAGGTTCATTCCGCGAGTTGGGCTCAGCGCGATAGTCAGGCCATTTTTGCTGCTGATTTTGATGACTTTGCTGCCCTCTTGTTTCCCACCGTGCAGCACCACCTGCTCAATGCTGAACTGCTGATCTTTGATGTTCAGCTGATCGCTGCTGATCCGCCAGTTTCCCTGCTCAACGCCGCCTTCAGCACTTGTCAGCACCCAGGTTTTTGCCGCTACCTGACCAGAAACAAGCAGGGCAAGCACGGAAAGCATTACTGTTTTTTTCATCATTTCGTCCTTTTTGGCTGAATCGATTATTTGCACCACGGCTGAAATCTACGTTTTGCGCGGTGGAGAAAATGTGATCCGTTTCATTTGGTGAAAATGAGCGGTAATGAGAACGTCAATAGCGGGTATTGATCGCATTTATCTATGAAATGAAAGCGATATGCACCGTAAATATGTGAAGTTGGATGTTTTTAGCTTTAACGATTCAGCTAAATTTGATTGTGTTCAGAAGGAAATAAATGAAACAGGAAAAGGGAAGCGGGAAAAGCCCTCTCCCGCAGGAGAGGGATTATGCAGAAAGGTTATTGCTCGCTGGTTTCAGCCAGTTCACGCAAATACTGGAAGATTAAACGCGCGGATTTCGGCGGTTTGTTGCCTTCTTTCTCTTTCTTCGCGTTGCGGATAAGCGAGCGTAACTGCTGGCGGTCAGCGTCTGGCCACAGGTTCAGCACCTCCGGCACTGCATCATCACCCTCTTCAATTAGGCGATCGCGGATCTGCTCCAGCTTGTGGAAAAAGGCCACTTGCTGGTTGTGGCGGTTTTTCAGCTTATCCAGCGCCTGGCGAATCGGATCGACATCGCGCTGACGCAGCATTTTACCGATCAACTGCAACTGACGGCGGCGACCCTCTTTCTTAATGCGCTGCGCCAGCTCAATGGCGTCGCGCAGATCCTGGTCGAGCGGGAGCTTATCCAGCGCGTTTTTGCCAAGATCCACCATTTCGGCGCCGAGCTGCTTTAACTCTTCAGCATCGCGCTTAATTTCACTCTTACTGACCCAGATGATCTCATCATCTTCGTCTTCAATATCATCACCGGGCACGTCGTCGAGCCAGTCGTCGGGCTGCTTTGTCATCTCAGGCTCCTTAAAAAAAGAGGCTAATGTTACCAGTTAAGGCGCGCACTGAAAAACGGTTCTCTGTTAGACTTCAAAGAATCTCTCCCTTAATTATGGCATTGGCAATGAAAGTAATCACACAAGTTGCACAACAACGCAAAACGCTGGAAGAGGCGGTTTCCACAGCGCTGGAATTAGCCGCCGGAAAAGCGGACGGTGCGGAAGTGGCTGTTAGCAAAACCACCGGGATCGGCGTGAGCACGCGCTACGGCGAAGTGGAGAATGTCGAATTTAACAGCGATGGTGCGCTTGGGATCACCGTTTATCACCAGAACCGTAAAGGCAGCGCCTCGTCAACCGATCTCAGCCCGGACGCGATTGCCCGCACCGTGCAGGCGGCGCTCGATATCGCGCGTTACACTTCGCCGGATCCTTACGCGGGCGTGGCAGATAAAGAGCTGCTGGCGTTTGAGGCACCCGATCTTGACCTGTTCCACCCGGCGGAAGTGACGCCGGATGAAGCCATCGAATGGGCCGCGCGCGCCGAGCAGGCGGCGCTGAAAGCGGATAAACGCATTAATAATACCGAAGGCGGCAGCTTTAACAGCCACTACGGCATTAAAGTCTTCGGCAACAGCCACGGCATGCTGCAAAGCTACTGCTCCACGCGCCACTCGCTCTCAAGCTGCGTGATCGCCGAAGAGAATGGCGACATGGAGCGCGATTACGCGTACACCATCAGCCGTGATATCAACGAACTGCAAACGCCGGAGTGGGTGGGCGAAGAGTGCGCGCGTCGCACCTTGTCCCGCCTGTCGCCGCGCAAGCTGCCGACCATGAAAGCGCCAGTCATTTTCGGTCACGAAGTAGCGACCGGCCTGTTTGGCCACCTGGTGGGGGCGATTGCCGGCGGCTCTGTCTACCGCAAATCGACCTTCCTGCTGGACTATCTCGGCAAGCAGATCCTGCCGGAATGGCTGACTATCGAAGAACATCCGCACCTGCTTAAAGGGCTGGCCTCTTCACCGTTCGACAGCGAAGGCGTGCGCACCGAACGCCGCGATATCGTGAAAGATGGCGTGCTGATGCAGTGGCTGCTGACCAATTATTCCGCGCGCAAATTGGGGCTGAAAAGCACCGGACATGCGGGCGGTATCCATAACTGGCGCATTGCCGGGCGCGGTTTGAGCTTTGAGCAAATGCTCAAAGAGATGGGCACCGGCCTTGTGGTCACTGAGCTGATGGGGCAGGGCGTGAGCGGTATTACCGGTGATTATTCGCGCGGTGCGTCCGGTTTTTGGGTAGAAAATGGTGAAATCCAGTACCCGGTGAGCGAAATTACCATTGCAGGAAATTTGAAAGAGATGTGGCGTAATATCGTTACCGTTGGTGACGATATCGAACACCGCAGCAATATTCAGTGTGGTTCAGTGTTACTCCCGGAGATGAAAATCGCCGGACAATAACTCCGTGGCGCACGGCGTTGCGCCTTTAGCGTGAATAATAAAAAGGAAGTGAGCAATGCGTAAAAACCTGTTAGCGATCCTTGCTGTGTCATCGTTATTTGTTGGATCGTCGGTGTTCGCCGCCGATCTTGAAGATGATATGGGCACCCTGAATGACAATCTGAAAGTGGTGCAGAAAACCAGCGACGCTGGCGAGATGAAAGATGCATTAACCAAAATGCGTACCGCTGCGCTGGATGCACAAAAAGCGACGCCGCCGAAACTGGAAGGTAAAGCGGCAGATAGCGCGGAGATGAAAGATTATCGTCACGGCTTTGATGTGCTGGTCGGGCAGATTGACGGCGCGCTGAAACTGGCTAACGAAGGCAAAGTGAAAGAGGCGCAGGACGCCGCCAAAGGGTTCATTGATACCCGCAACACCTATCACAAGAAATACCGTTAATCAGCAATAGATTTGAAATGGCCGCAACCGCAACGTTGCGGCCATTTTTTTATAGCGATGCATCTGCTGTTTAAGGTTTTAATGTTGAAGCGAAGGGGTTGAGTCCCCGCTGAAATTGGCGAACTGAAGAGTGAATGGCAAGGTCTGGGCGCCAGGGATGGCGACCAGAGGCGAAACGAGACACGACAAAATTGCCAGGAGCCATTTTGAACAGCGCTTGCGCTGGCCCCGAAGGGGCGAGTCCCAGGGATGGGACGAGTAATCTCGAGTCGAGCCGACCGAAGACAGACACTCGGGAGGCGAGCGTAGTGCGTAGCACCAATTTCTCGCGGGGCCGCGGGGATTGATAAGGGGGACGCGGTGTCCCCCTTATCCCGTTCACGATACGGACGTCTATTCAGAAAACCGTTCTATTAATGAACGGAACAATTCCACATATCTTAAATAACAACGCTTACTTACCTGGCATTTCACCTGTTAGTTGGTGAATGCTTTTTTATTATGGGCTTCCCTGGTGCTGTTTCATTTTAAAAAACGAGCAAGGTCAGGGGATCAAAATCACTTTCCCGCTAAACCTTCTGTTTTCCAGCAAGTCATGCGCCTCTTTCCCCCGGTAGAGTGGAAAAGATGTCACCTCCGGCAATTTAATATGTCCCTCTTTTAACAGCGCGAACAGGCGATCTGCGCGGCGCTGCCGCTCTTGCTGCGAGGTCAGGTAAGTCCACAAATCGGCACCGATAACGCCGGTGGAACGCAGCAAAAACTGCGCCGGATCCGGCGTGGGGATCGTGCCGCCGGACATACCGAACAGCACCACGCGCCCGCCCTCTTTCAGGCTCTCCAGGCTTTGTAATAGCGTGCTGCCAACCGAATCAAACACGATGTCACAACCCGCTGTATGCCAGGCGTGAACCTGCTCAGGCCATGAGTCGTAATCGGCGGCGGCATCCGCGCCGTTACGCAGACAGAGGTGCTGCTTGGTCTGGTTTGAGGCCACGGCGAACACCTGCACCCCCCGGTGTACCAGCATTTGCGTCAGCAGGTTGCCCACGCCGCCAGCGGCGGCCAGCACGGCGACACGCATGCCGGGTACCACCGGCAACACGTCATGCAACAGATAATCTGCGGTTAAGCCTTGCAACAGAATCGACGCCGCCTGCGCTTCAGAAAGCCAGTCAGGCAGGCGAATAGCATGTTCCTGCGGCACCACAATATGGCTGGCGTGCGCCAGCGGCACATCGGCAAAGCCCACGCGATCGCCCGGCTGCCAGCCGCTTACCCCGCTCCCCACAGCAATCACCTGGCCGGCACCTTCATACCCGGCAACCCAGGGGGCGCTTCCTGCCAGTGGGTAACGTCCCTGGCGGCGATAAATATCTGCAAAATTCAGCCCGGCGGCAGACACCTCAACCAGCAACTCACCTGCGCCGGGCTGCGGCGTCGGGTGATTGCGCATGAAGAGCACATCCGATGCGCCAAACTCATTGAACACCAGCGATTGCATAATTCAACATCCAACAAACGATAATGGCGCTATTATTTCCCGCGTTCTGTTGCAGATAAATGGGGCGTTGTTATCTTCATTTGATACTGTGGGTTTAGAATGCGGGTGGAAAATGGATTATCTCAAATGCGTTGAGTCGTTTGTCAGCACCATCAAGTTCGGCAGTTTTACCGCCGCCGCCGACTCGTTAGGCATCACCCCGGCGATGGTCGGTAAACATGTGCGTGAACTGGAGCGTCGCACCGGTTGCAAGCTGCTACACCGCACCACGCGCCGCCAGGGGCTAACCGAAGCCGGTCAGCGTTTTTACCAGTATGGCCTGCAAATCCTCGCCACCGTTCGCGAAGCGGACGGGTTAGCCAATCATCTTTATGAAAATGTCTCGGGCCTGCTGCGCATCAGCGCGCCGGTGGCCTGGGGCAACCATGTTTTAACCCCTATCTTGTCGCGTTTTTTACAACAATATCCCGGCGTGGATGCGGAAATGGTGCTTAGCGATCGCAAAGTCTCGCTGATTGAGGAGCGTTTCCAGCTCGCTGTTCGCGTCGGCGCTATCAACGACGAGGGGATGATTGCCATTCCGCTGGCGCCGTACCAGATGATCCTCGCCGCATCGCCAGACTATCTGGCTCGCCACGGCACGCCCGAAACCCCAGAAGAGTTGAAACAGCACCACTGCATCAGTTTTAGCCAGTGGCGATCCGATCACAGCTGGCAACTGGACGGGCCGGACGGTAAGCACGAGGTGCCGATTACGCCGCGGCTGATGGTGGATTCCGGCGAAGCGATTCGCCAGGCGGCGCTGGCCGGGCTGGGGATTGTGCAGCACGCCGACATCATGTTGCAGCGGGATATCGATGCAGGCCGCCTGTGTTCCGTGCTGCCGGGCTATTTGCCGCCGCCGCGCCCGATGCACTTATTACATTTACCCGGCAGGCCGTTATTGCCGCTGGTGTCGTCATTCACGGATTATCTGTTGCGGGCGCTGAACAGCGGGCAGGAATAAGTAAACCTTATTCACCTCACACTTTTCCCCTCCCGCCCGCCGTTTTTTTGTGCTTTGGGGCAGCCGTTTTTCCGCCTCTTTAGGTCAAAATTGTGACCGCTATACAGTGAAAAATCCCTGAACGGCCTCATTTTGAGGCGCAGATCACTAAAGCCTTCCTCGTTTCCACTTCGAAGTGGAAAACTCCTCGCTACAAACTCTTAACCTGCAACGTTAGTTTTATTCCGAAGTCATTAACGGGGTACGACGAGTGAATAACGGAGCGGTAATAAACGACGCGGAGCAGGCTGCGCAAACGGCAACCCTCGCTGAACGCATGCTGAAGCAGGTGTATGCCTTACTCAGTTCTCAGAACATTACGCCGAACGCGGTGCAGCAACAGATGCTGACTTCTCATGTCCGCGCGATGGCGCACCGGTCGGTGACCGGCGAACCGCTGCCGGAAGTGGACGCCAGCTTGTTCGACGAGATCTCGGCGGAATCCATGAGCCTTGCCCGCGACGTTGTGGCGGCCTTTGGCAACCTTCCGGATGAAGAAGCCTGGCTGCTGTCGGTGCACTTCGAAGTGGCGAAAGACAACCTTTAAGGAGCGAAAAATGGAACAGATTACCGTAGTGATTGGCGACCGCCTGGGTAAAGGCCAGAAAGTGGCGGCAGGTGTAGAAAAAGCGGGCGGCCGCGCGGTGGTCGTGCCGGGCGTGGCGGCGGATATGAAGCTTGGCGACGTCATGAAAGCGGAAAACGCCACCTTTGGCATCTCCTTTTGCGGCAGCGGCGGCGCGGGCGCTATCACCGCGCAGAACAAGCATGGCTACAAAGCGAAATACGGTATGCGTTCTGTGGAAGAGGGCGTGACGGCGATTAACGAAGGCTGCAACGTGCTGGGCTTTGGCTTTATGGACAAAGAAGAGTTAGGCGAGCGTCTGGTGCAGGCGTGGCAGAAAAAATACGGCGCATAACCATGAAAGAACAGTTCACCACCACGGTCAGGGTAAACGGCAAGGGCGATGCGAAAGCGCGCGCCTTCGCCGATGCGCTGAACCATGTTCAGGCCGCGGTGATGAAAGCGTCGCCGCACATTTTACTGCGCATTGAGCCACAGGACGTGCAGGTTGTTCAGGCGCAGGAAACGACGCGCAAAGAGGCGTTTTTGTTCCTCTTTCTGCGTCGGATAAGACGCACGTACAGCGTGGAGCTGGACGTCACCGTCAACGTGACCGCCATCAATCTCGATAAAGTGGATTTCGTCACGAAATAACTCACCGCATACCCCGTGAGCCAGTATCACAGGGTAGAAGAGGGCAGACTGATGTTCTTAATCATACTAATAAAATCGCTCATTATCGGCGGCCTGGTGGGCGTCGGTGTGGGCGCAGGGGCTGCACGCATGTTCCATGCGCCGACCACGCAAGGGATGGGCGCATTTCGTACACTGGGCGAACTGAACTCCTGCGAAGGGGACCCGGCTTCGCACTTCTCGTTTGGTCTGGGTTTCTTCTTTAACGCCTGGGCGTCGTCCGTTGCGGCAGGGTCGTTCACGCAGGACGTTGACCACCGCATTATTCCGAACTGGGGTGCTGCTGCGTTGATGGTGAAAAACCGCAACGTGGGCGAAACCCTGCATGATCCGAAAAAGATGGCTATCGCCTGTGGGCTTATCGGCATGGTGGTCGTCACCTTCCTCAACCTGACCGCTTCCTCCGTTCCGGCGGCGTTGCAGGTGACGGCGGTGAAAGTGCTGGTTCCGGCCGCGAACCTGCTGGTCAACACCGTGATGCCGGTGATTTTCTGGCTGGCGGCGATTGATGCGGGCAAGAAATCCGGCTTCTGGGCGACCGTCTTTGGCGGCGCGGCGCAGCTGATTATGGGTAACGCCGTACCGGGTCTGGTACTGGGCATTCTGATTGGTAAAGGTGTGGAAGAGAGCGGCTGGAACCGCGTCACCAAAGTGATGATGACGGCGATTGTCGCGCTGTTTGTTCTGAGCGCCTTCTTCCGTGGCTTCGATCTGAAAATGATCGAGTCCTTCCACCTGAGCGCGCCGGACTGGCTGTCGCTTATCCACAACTCGCTCAGCGGCAAATAAGGAACCGAGATGGAACAGAATAAAGGCTTTTGGTACGCCGACTGGTCATTCCCGATTTTTGTCGGCCTGCTCTCTTCCGGCGTGTTCGCCGGGACACACATGTACTACCTGTACGGTATTGGCGCGTTTAACGAAGTGGCGTTTGTTTCAATGCTGCGCTCCGGCATGGATACCGGGGTTTATGGCGCGGTAGCGGCGTTTGGCGCGAGCTTCCTGTTCGCCCGCATTATCGAAGGCTCGCTGGTCGGGATCCTGGATATCGGTGGTGCTATCCAGACCGGGGTGGGGCTTGGCGTGCCGGCGCTGCTGCTCGGCGCAGGCTTTGTCTTCCCGGTGGCGAACTTTGTGGCTTCGCTGGCAACCGGTTTGATCATTGGTCTGGCGATTGGCTACCTGATTATCCTGGCGCGTAAGTTCACCATCAACCAGAGCGACTCCACCTACGGCGCAGACGTGATGATGGGCGCGGGTAACGCCTCCGGCCGCTTCCTTGGCCCGTTGATTATCCTCAGCGCGATGACTGCTTCCATTCCGATTGGCATTGGTTCATTGATTGGCGCGCTGCTGTTTTACCTCTGGCAGAAGCCGATCACCGGGGGCGCGATCCTCGGTGCGATGCTGCTGGGCTCCATTTTCCCGGTAGCCCTCTGACACCCACGGGCGCTGCGGCGCCCGTTACTCCTGGAGATTCGCATGTTTGATTTACTCCTGCGCCGGGCGCGTCTGGTAGACGACACGGTGACGGATATCGCCATCGCGGCGGGCAAAATCGCGGCGCTTGGCGATATCGACGGCCCGGCGGCAAAAATCGTGGATTTACACGGCGAACACTATGTCAGCGCCGGGTGGATCGACTCCCATGTCCACTGCTATCCCAACTCGCCCATCTATCACGATGAGCCCGATAGCGTCGGCATTCAGACCGGCGTCACCACAGTGATTGACGCCGGAAGCACCGGCGCGGATGACATTGATGATTTCTATGCTATTACCCGCACGGCGACGACGGACGTTTACGCGCTGCTGAATATTTCCCGCGTCGGGCTGATTGCGCAAAACGAGCTGGCGAACCTGACTCATATCGACGCCCACGCCGCGCGCGATGCCATAACACGCCACCCGGATTTTATTGTCGGCCTGAAGGCGCGCATGAGCAGTAGCGTCGTCGGCGATAACGGCATCACGCCGCTGCAACGCGCCAAAGTCATCCAGCAAGAAAACGGCGATTTGCCGTTGATGGTGCATATTGGCAACAACCCGCCCAATCTCGATGAAATCGCCGATCTGCTGACTTCCGGCGACATCATTACCCACTGCTATAACGGCAAGCCAAACCGCATTCTGACGCCAACTGGCGAGCTGCGAGCTTCCGTGACTCGCGCGATTGCGCGCGGTGTGCGCCTTGATGTTGGACACGGCAGCGCCAGTTTCAGCTTTGCGGTGGCACAGCAAGCTATCGCGCTAGGAATTTTGCCGCAGACCATCAGTTCCGACATTTACTGCCGCAACCGCATCGATGGCCCGGTGCGCTCGCTGGCGAATGTGATGTCCAAATTCCTCGCCATTGGTATGTCGCTGCCACAGGTTATCGCCTGTGTGACCGACCACGCTGCCGATGGTCTGCGCCTGAAGCATAAAGGGCGTCTTGCCGTGGGTTTTGACGCTGACCTGACCATTTTCGACCTGAAACGCCAGCCGGTACTGTTCACCGATGCGGAAAACGAGACGTTACAGGCCGAACATATCCTCACGCCGCTTGCCGCCATTCGTGCAGGCAAGGGCTATATGACCGAACAAGGGAGTGCCGCACATGCCTTCGATTTATGATAAGTACCAGTTGAAACAGGTAATTAACGCCTCCGGGCGCATGACGGCGCTCGGCGTTTCCACGCCACGCCCGGAAGTGGTCGACGCCGTAGTCAGCGGCATGAATCACTACTTCGAAATGAAAGACCTGGTGAATAAAACCGGCGAATACATTGCGAAACTGCTGGAAGTTGAAGGCGCGACCGTGGTGTCGTGCGCGTCGGCCGGGATTGCCCAGTCCGTCGCCGCTGTGCTGGTACGTGACAGCGACTGGCTGCTGGAAAACCTGCACAGCACGCCGATTGAGAACAACGAAATCGTGCTGCCGCGCGGACATAACGTTAACTTTGGCGCGCCGGTTGGCACCATGGTGGCGCTGGGCGGCGGCAAAGTGGTGGAAGCCGGTTACGCCAACGAATGCTCTGCCGATCAACTGGCGGCGGCAATCTCGCCGCGCACGGCGGCGATCCTCTTTATCAAATCTCATCACTGCGTACAGAAAAGCATGCTCAGCGTGGAACAAGCGGCTGTGGTGGCGCGCAAGCACAACCTGCCGCTGATTGTTGATGCGGCGGCAGAAGAGGATTTGCAGTGCTACTACCGCGCCGGCGCCGATTTGGTCATCTACAGCGGCGCAAAAGCGATCGAAGGGCCAACCAGCGGGCTGGTGATCGGCAAAACGCAGTATGTAGAGTGGGTAAAACGCCAGACGGCGGGCATTGGCCGGGCGATGAAAGTGGGCAAAGAGGGCATTCTCGGTCTGACCTGCGCCATTGAACACTATCTTTCAGCCAGTAAAGAGAGCGGGGCGGAGATGGTCGCCAAAATGACGCCGTTTATCGACCAGCTAAACACGCTGAAAGGCGTGAGCGCACGCGTGGTGTGGGACAGCGCCGGGCGCGATATTGCCCGCACCGAAATCAAATTTGATGAAGCCGTCACCGGGATCGCCACTGGCGAGCTGGTCAGCGCCCTGAAACAGGGTGAATACGCCATTTACTTCCGTGGTTATAAAGCCAATGAAGGGATTATCGAAGCCGATGTGCGCAGCGTCACCGCCGATCAACTGACGATCATTTATCGCCGCATCGCCGAAGAACTGAATAAGGGATCCAACGTATGAAACTGACGCCAAATTTTTACCGCGACCGCGTATGTCTGAACGTGCTGGCGGGCAGCAAAGAGAACGCCAGCGCGATTTACGAGGCCGCAGAAGGCCATGTGCTGGTGGGCGTGCTGTCGAAAAACTACCCGGATGTCGCTACTGCCGTCGCGGATATGCGCGACTATGCGGCGCGTATTGATAATGCGCTTTCCGTTGGCCTCGGCGCGGGCGATCCGAACCAGTCGGCAATGGTCAGCGCCATCTCCCGTGAAGTACAACCGCAGCACGTTAATCAGGTGTTCACCGGCGTAGCAACCAGTCGCGCCCTGCTCGGACAGAACGACACGGTGGTTAACGGTCTGGTCTCGCCAACCGGCACGCCGGGGATGGTAAAAATCTCCACCGGGCCGCTGAGCAGCCAGGCGCCAGACGGCATTGTGCCGGTGGAAACCGCCATTGCGCTGCTAAAAGACATGGGCGGCAGCTCCATTAAATATTTCCCGATGGGCGGGCTGAAATGCCGCGACGAATTCATCGCCGTGGCGCAAGCCTGTGCGCGGCATGATTTCTGGCTGGAGCCGACCGGTGGAATCGATCTCGAAAACTTCAGTGAAATCCTGCAAATCGCGCTGGATGCGGGCGTTCGTAAAGTGATCCCGCATATTTACAGTTCAATCATTGATAAGGCGAGTGGCGACACGCGCCCGGCGGATGTTCGCCAGTTGCTGGATATGACCAAAACGTTGGTGAAGTAAACGACCTCCCCTCCCGATAAGGGAGGGGAAACTCCCCTCGTCACGTAAGGAGCTCTCATGCTTACCGCTCGTCATCTGCTTACCGTTTCACTTTCTCTGCTGGCGACGAGCGCCATGGCACAAACGCAATACGCCTGGGTGGGCACCTACAACCCGAATGGCGAAGGGCTGTACCGTTTTACCGTTGACCCGCAATCCGGGGCGCTGGGCAATAAAACGCTGGTCAGCCCGTTGCCGAATGCGGCACAGCTGACGGTTGCACGGGATGGTAAAACGCTCTATCTCGCCAGCGAGGTGGAAAAGGGCGCGGTGCAGGCGCTGCATATTGGCGATAACGGCGAGTTGAGCGTGCTGAACCAGGTGGCGTCCGGCGGTGCCGGGCCGGTTTATCTGTCGCTGGCGCCGGAGGGACGTTTCTTGCTGGTGGCGAATTACGTTAGCGGATCGATTGCCGTGCTGCCGGTGAAAGCGGATGGTAGCCTCGGTGAGGCGGTGGATACGCGTCAGGATCAGGGCGAGCCGGGCGCGGCGAAACCGGCTGCGGCGGTGGAAGGCAGTTTTGCGATTAGCGATCACAATGGCCCGCATGCGCATATGATCGCCGCCGATCCGAGCGGGAAGTTTGTCTTTTCTACCGATCTGGGTCTGGATCGCATTTATCAGTATAAGTTTGATGGCAAAACAGGCGCGTTAACGCCGAATGATCCACCCTTTATTAGCGCCTCTTCACCCGGTGCCGGGCCGCGCCACTTTGTGTTCACACCGCAGGGCGACGGCCTGTGGCTGATCAATGAAGAAGCCTCGACGCTCACGCACTATGCGCTGAACAAAACCACCGGCACGTTGCAGCCGGGGAAAACCGTTTCGGCGCTACCGAAAGCGTATAAAGGCACCAGTTTTGCCGCCGGGCTGGTATTAAGCGGTGACGGCAAACAGCTGTATGTCGCCAACCGGTTGCATAACAGCATCGCGCACTTTACGGTGAAAGCCGATGGGTCGCTAACCCATCAGGACGATGTCTGGACGCGCGGCGATTACCCGCGCACGTTGACGCTGGCGGACAATGGTCGCTGGCTATACGTAATGAACCAGCGCAGCGATAACATCACCCGTTTTCGCGTGGAACGCGACGGAAAACTGCATTTTGAGCCGGACTATACGCCGGTAGGCAGCCCATCCCAGATGGTTATTTCTTCTCACCCTTAAGCTGGAGAGCGACGTGCGATTCCCGAACCAACGTTTGGCGCAACTGTTTATGATGTTGCAAAACGAGACGCTACCGCAGGATGAGCTGGCACAGCGCTTGTCGGTCTCGACGCGTACCGTTCGGGCCGATATCACCGCACTGAACGCTCTGCTGCTGCACCACGGCGCGCAGTTTATTTTGACGCGCGGCAGCGGCTATCAACTGAAAATTGACGACGCCACGCGTTACCAGAGTTTGCAGGCGGCGCGTCCGCGCGCGCTGCGCATTCCGCGCAGCGGGCCGGAGCGTGTGCATTACCTGGTGGTGCGTTTTCTCACGTCCGCCTTCTCGCTCAAGCTGGAAGATCTGGCGGATGAGTGGTTTGTCAGCCGCGCCACACTGCAAAATGATATGACCGAGGTGCGCGAATGGTTTTCCCGCTACCGTCTGACGCTGGAAACCCGTCCGCGTCACGGCATGAAACTGTTTGGCAGCGAAATGGCGCTGCGCGCCTGTCTGACGGATCTGTTGTGGGAACTGGCGCAGCAAAATGCCGATAACCCGCTGATCACCGAAGAAGCGCTTAATCCGGGCGTGCTGGAGACGCTGGCCGCCATTCTGCATGACTGTTTTAACCGTCACCATATTCGCCTCACGGATGAGGGCGATCTGTTTATCCGCCTTTACTGCGCGGTGGCGGTTCGCCGCATCAGCGAGGGCTATCCGCTCTCTGAATTCAGCGCCGAAGATGGGGACGACAATGTCAAAGAGGCGGCGCGGGATATCTCTTCTGCGCTGCAACACCTGGCGGGAAAACCGCTGGCGGCGGCGGAAGAGCACTGGCTGCGGGTGCATATCGCCGGGCGACGCGTGCAGGAGATTGCGCCCAGCGCCATCAGCGCCGATGACGACGAAGCGCTGGTCAACTACATCCTTGGCTACATCAACACGCACTATAACTACAACCTGCAAAACGATGACCAGTTACATGCGGATCTGCTCACGCATATCAAAACCATGATCACGCGCGTGCGCTACCAGATTATGATCCCTAACCCATTGCTGGATAACATTAAACAGCACTACCCCATGGCGTGGGATATGACGCTGGCGGCGGTCTCCAGTTGGGGGAAATATACGCCGTATGTGATCAGCGAAAACGAGATCGGTTTTCTGGTGCTGCATATCGGCGTGGGTCTTGAGCGCCATTACAACGTGGGTTATCAGCGCCAGCCGCGCGTGTTGCTGGTGTGCGATGTCGGCAATGCGATGGTGCGGATGATTGAGGCGGTGCTGTCGCGTAAATATCCGCAGATTGTGGTGACGCGTACCGTGACGCTGCGTGAGTACGAGCAGTGCGACGGCATCGCGGAGGATTTTGTTATCTCTACCGCGCGGGTAAATGAAAAAGATAAGCCGGTCGTCACCATCGCGCCGTTTCCGAGCGAGTATCAACTGGAGCAGATCGGCAAGCTGGTGCTGGTAGACCGAACGCGTCCGTGGATGC
The DNA here is from genome assembly GCF_900184035.1 of Kosakonia pseudosacchari. Classification (GTDB taxonomy): domain Bacteria; phylum Pseudomonadota; class Gammaproteobacteria; order Enterobacterales; family Enterobacteriaceae; genus Kosakonia; species Kosakonia pseudosacchari. Next base: position 78,165 of record NZ_FXWP01000019.1, on the reverse strand, counting down.
TGGAAAAGTATTTTGATGCCGCGCATTTCCGCATCATCGACGGCGCGATGGATCAACAAACGCTGTTCAACACCTTGTGTCACCAATTGCAGGATGAAGGCTTTGTCGACGCGGAGTTTCTCGATTCGGTGGTCGAGCGCGAAGCGATTGTCAGCACCCTGCTCGGTGAGGGCATCGCATTGCCGCACGCCCTGGGGCTGCTGGCGAAAAAAACGGTGGTTTATACCGTGCTGGCACCGCAGGGGATCGCGTGGGGCGATGAAACCGCGCATGTCATCTTCTTGCTGGCGATCAGCAAGAGTGAGTATGAAGAGGCAATGGCGATCTACGATATTTTCGTTACCTTCCTGCGCGAACGCGTAACGGCGCGACTCTGTGCCTGTGCCGATTTCGCGTCGTTTAAAAGTGTGGCGATGGAGTCGCTGAGCCGCTTTTGAGCCCATTCCGGGGCGCTTTCGCGCCCCGTGTCTGTTAACCATCGGTAGAGCGGGTAAGCGCCTCCCATGCGTCAATCTCCGCGCTGAGCGCAGCCAGTTTTTCACGCACCAGACTGAGCGCATCGCTGCCCAGCAGCAGGTGCGCGGGCGGCGTGTCGCTGTCTATTATCGTCAGCATGGCACGTGCCGCTTTGACGGCATCGCCAGGCTGTTTTCCACTTTTTTCCTCGCGCGCCTGGCGAATCGGATCAAAAAGCGCATCGTAATCGGCAATGGCGCGGGGCGTGCGGATCATTGAGCGGCCGGCCCACTCGGTACGAAACGATCCCGGCGCCACCGCCGTCACGTGGATGCCAAAAGGCTTCACCTCTTTGCCCAACGTTTCGCTGATCCCTTCGAGCGCGAATTTGCTGCCGCAATACCAGGCTATTCCAGGCATGGTGATATAACCGCCCATCGAGGTGATATTGATAATGTGCCCGCTGCGGCGCTGGCGCATACCGGGCAGCACGGCTTTCATCATGGCCGCAGCACCAAACACATTGACGTCGAATTGGTGGCGCATCTCTTCAAGCGAGGACTCTTCCATGATCCCTTCATGGCCGTAACCGGCGTTGTTTACCAGCACGTCAATTGCTCCGATGTCTGATTCAACCTCAGCGACGACATGATTGATTTGTGCAACATCGGTGATATCAAGCAGGCGGGCAAACGCCCGGTCTGGATGCAGGGCTTCAAATGCCTGCTGCGCTTCGCGGTTGCGCACCGTGCCAATGACCTTGTGGCCCGCAGCCAGTGCTTCCTGAGCCAGCGCGCGACCAAAGCCGCTGCTGACGCCGGTGATGAACAGTGTTTTTGCAGGTGACATAACGCTTACTCCCATGAAAAATGGAAGCTGCATAGTATTCTCTGGCTTGCTGGCTTTTTAGGCCATATCTTCTCTTTTTATTGCCTGATCTTATGAGGTATGCGATGTCAGATATGATTGCGAGGTTAATGGAACTTGCCCCGCAGGAGGGGTACAACCTGACCGCGCTGGCGGATGTGCGCATTTTGCGTTCCGATCGCCCGCTGGCCCGCACACCAGTGCTTTACGATCCGGGGATTGTGATTGTCTGCCAGGGCAGCAAGCGGGGTTATTTCGGCCAACAGATCTATCTTTACGACGAGCAGCACTATCTGGCGGTATCGGTTCCGGTGCCTTTTGTGATGGAAACCGATGCATCGGCTGACCACCCGCTGCTGGCGATTTACATGCATCTGGATTTCCAGGTCGCCGCAGATGTGATGCTGCAAATTGAACAGCACGGCTTTCCGCTAGTATCCGCTTCGCCGCAAAGCATGATGTCCAGCCCGATGGATGAGACGCTGAAAAGCGCGGTGCTGCGTTTACTGGAGACGCTCGGCAACCCGCTTGAAGCGGCGATCCTTGGCCCGGCGCGGGTACGGGAACTCTATTTTCGTGTGTTGACCGGCGCACAAGGCAATGCGATGCGCGCCGCGTTAGCCTTGCAGGGGCAGTTCGGTAAAATTGGCAAAACGCTGCGTTATATTCACGCGACTTATGCTCAATCCTTCACGCTGTCGCAACTGGCTCAGCAAGCCGGGATGAGTGTGCCGACATTCCATAGCCATTTCAAAGCGATAACCCAGATGCCGCCGATGCAGTATGTGAAATCGGTGCGATTGCACCAGGCGCGGATGTTAATGGTTCGTCAGCGACTCACTGCCGCAGCGGCCTGTTACGCTGTTGGTTACGAAAGCCCGTCACAGTTTAACCGTGAGTTCAAACGGCTCTTCGGTTTACCGCCAGCGGAGGAGGTCAGACGTATGCAAAACAGTTTTGCCGTTCCTCCGGCGCATTCAGCGTCGGAATATATCTCGTCGCACTGAAAGAGAGAGAATGAGAGCGGCTTTCCATAAATGCGTGTAATGCGAATGTAATGCTATATTGCATTACACATTCTCTTTTTACCGGAGGCATAATGGCGACGTTAAATGTTCGACTGGATGACAAACTCAAAGAAGAGGCCTGGCGCGTGCTGGAAAAACTCAATATCACCCCAACCGAAGCCGTTCGCTTACTGTTTCAATATGTCGCTGAAAACGGGCGTATGCCGATCAAAACAGTGACGGTGAGCGAGGACGAATCGGCGTTGCTGGAGATTGTTCGGGAGCGGCTGGCGAACCCGCAAAAAGGCATCAAGGTTAATCTGGATGAATTATGAGCTGGTGTTTGATCCCCGCGCATACAAAGAATGGAAAAAACTCGGCGCCACGGTAAAAACACAGTTCAAAAAGAAACTGGCGGAGGTGCTGGTTCAACCCAGAATTGAAAAGGCCCGACTGCATCAATTTCCTGATTGCTACAAAATCAAATTGCGAACATCAGGCTACCGGTTGGTCTATCAGGTCAGAGACAATGTGGTGACGGTATTCGTTGTGTCTATCGGTAAACGCGAAAAAGCCGCCGCTTATCAGGATGCCAGCAAGCGGCTCTAATGGGGTCAACGCAAGTGATGCACAACCTGGTTGCTGCTGCCGCGCCAGATCAGCATCGGGTCTTTCAGATCCTGAACAAATTTGCCGTCGATCAGCACGTTGATCAACCCGACCACCTCCCGCTGCGCGGCGCTCAGTTCGTCCATTTTGTAACCGGTCCACACCCAGATATCTTTACCTGGGCACTCGGCGCGGATGCGGGTCACCAGCTTTAAAATGTCCGGCACGTTTTGCGGGTGCAGCGGATCGCCGCCGGAGAGCGAAATCCCCTGGCGTTTGATACGCGTATCGTTGAGATCGGCAATGATCCGATCTTCCATTTCTTCGGTAAACGGCACGCCGGAGTTCAGCCGCCAGGTGCTTTTGTTGTAGCAGCCCGGGCATTCATGGACGCAGCCGGAGACGAACAGTGTGCAGCGGGTGCCGGGGCCATTGACGATGTCGACTGGGTAGTATTGGTGGTAATTCATGTTTCCTCGTCGCATTTGGCGCTGTAGTTGCGTTGGCTACTCTCGCGCACCCGGGTCACTTACTTATGTAAGCTCACCGGGATTTACTCGTTTGCCGCCTTGCTACAACGTCAACTGCTTAGAGGAAACGTATCAGAGAAAATCGTAGCGGCAGAAAACGTATGCCCGATAAGCGTAGCGCCATCGGGCAATCAGGTACGGTGAAGTCACTGACCGTGTGCCCGGCGCGGGTAAACGCCACTCACCGGGCGACGGAGGTGTTAACCGATTTGCCCGTTGCCGAGGTGTTTCACGCGGCGTTTCACTTCTTCCTGCTTGCCAGCGTTGAACGGACGTGCATCCGGGCTGCCGAGGTAGCCGCAAACGCGGCGGGTAACGGAAACGCGGGACGCGTCGTGGTTACCGCATTTCGGGCAGGTAAAACCTTTGCTGGTGCATTCGAACTCACCGGTAAAACCGCACTCGTAACACTCATCGATTGGCGTGTTGGTGCCGTAATACGGCACATGCTGGTAGCTGTAATCCCAGACATCTTCCAGTGCGCGCAGGTTGTGCTGAATATTCGGGTACTCGCCGTAGCAGATAAAACCACCGCTGGCTAACGGCGGGTACGGCGCTTCGAAATCGATTTTGTCGTACGGGTTCACCTTTTTCTCGACATCAAGGTGGAAGCTGTTGGTGTAGTAACCTTTATCGGTTACCCCTTCCACCACGCCGAAATCAGCGGTGTCGATACGGCAGAAGCGGTCACACAGGTTTTCGCTCGGCGTACTGTAAAGGCTAAAACCGTAGCCGGTCTCTTCTTTCCACTGATCCACCGCCTGGCGCAGACGCTCAACGATCGCCACGCCTTTGGCACGCAGTGCTTCACTGTCGTAGATGTGCTTATTGCCAGACAGGGCGTTAATCGTTTCGTGAATACCGATATAACCCAGCGAAATCGACGCACGGCCGTTTTTAAAGATCGGCGCGATATCATCATCCGCTTTCAGGCGCACGCCGCAAGCCCCTTCCATATACAGGATGGGCGCAACGCGGGCTTTCACCCCTTCGAGGCGCGCGATACGGGTCATCAGCGCTTTTTTCGCCAGTTGCAGGCGGCTGTCCAGCAGTTTCCAGAACGCCGCTTCATCGCCTTTCGCTTCCAGCGCGATACGCGGCAGGTTAAGACTGATGACACCGAGGTTGTTGCGCCCGTCGTGGATCTGTTCGCCGTTCTCTTCATACACGCCAAGGAAGCTGCGGCAGCCCATCGGCGTTTTAAACGAACCGGTCACTTTCACAACCTGATCGTAATTGAGGATATCCGGGTACATGCGCTTGCTCGCGCACTCCAGCGCCAGCTGTTTGATGTCGTAGTTCGGATCGTCGAACTTGTGATTCAGACCATCGCGAATGGCGAACACCAGTTTCGGGAACACGGCGGTTTTACGGTTTTTACCCAGCCCCGCAATGCGGTTACGCAGGATCGACTGCTGGATCAAACGGGATTCCCAACTGGTGCCCAGCCCGAAACCGAAGGTGACAAAAGGAGTCTGACCGTTCGCGGTATGCAGGGTGTTAACTTCATATTCCAGCGACTGGAACGCGTCGTAACACTCTTTCTCGGTGCGGCTGCGCGCATAGCCATCGGCGTCAGGAATATTCCACTCGCTGGCGACTTTGCGGTGTTTTTCGAAGCTGGCGCTGACGAACGGTGCCAGCACTTCGTCGATACGGTTGATGGTGGTGCCGCCATAAATATGGCTGGCGACCTGGGCGATAATCTGCGCGGTAACCGCCGTGGCGGTAGAGATCGATTTTGGTGGTTCAATCTCCGCGTTGCCCATTTTGAAGCCGTGGGTCAGCATGCCTTTCAGATCGATCAGCATACAGTTGAACATCGGGAAAAACGGCGAGTAGTCGAGATCGTGGTAGTGGATCTCACCGCGTTCGTGCGCCAGTACCACATCGCGCGGCAGCAAGTGCTGGCGAGCGTAGTGCTTGGCGACAATCCCGGCCAGCAGATCGCGCTGAGTCGGGATCACTTTGCTGTCTTTGTTGGCGTTCTCATTGAGTAGCGCCGAGTTGGTTTGCTCAACCAGACCGCGAATATCCTGGTTCAGACGGCCGCGTTTTTCACGGGCGATATCGCGATCGTGGCGATACTCAATGTAGGCGCGCGCCAGTTGTTTATACGGCCCGGACATTAACTGGTTTTCGACGGCAGTCTGGATTTCGCTAATATCGACCTGCGATCGGCCCTGCATCTGACGACTAATAACCTCTGCGACGGTGGCGCAATAGTCTGCGTCATCGACTCCCGCTGCTTTAGCTGCACGCAAAATCGCTTCTTGAATGCGCTCTGACTTGAAAGGCACTTTACAGCCGTCTCGTTTCATCACATGCGGTGTCATGATCACTCCATTTTAGAAAACAGGTTATCCACAATATGAGGACGCGCCGACTGGCTGGTTATTCATTACTAAAACCAATAAGTTTGTCCCGTCCTGGCCCGTGTTATCCACAGCGTGTATCGCTTTCGCGGTGGTCAGCTTGTTCGAATAATAGTCGATTAATACAACATATAGGGCCGTGGTGCATTCTAATTTCTATATATAGTGATTTGCATCAAACATGTTTACGCTTTTATTGACTCAGAACAAAGTAAAAACCGGATAGCGCAGGGGACGGGCATTCAGAAGAAATATAAATTCAGTGATTATTTCGTTGACTAAAAATGCAGCAAAAACAGCAGGTTTATGCCTGCTGTTTTTTTGCGCCAGGGAAGTGAAAAACGCTTATTTTTGATGCCACCAAACGGCTTCGAACGGTCGCAGGGTCATTTCAGCAGGAACAGGGGAAACTTCCGCATAGTTGCTGATGGCAACCTGCCAGTCACCCGGCAACGTTTCTGGTCGCCACGGCTGGAATTGATTGCTGAGGTTGGCGATAACCAACAACGTTTCTCCCTGCCACTGACGGCGGTAACACCATAAGTGCGGGTGAGTGGGGAGCAGATCCTGATAATCGCCCCAACTGAGTATCGGTAAGTTTTTACGCAGGCGAATCAACGACTGGTAGGTATAGAACACCGAATCGCGATCGTTGACCGCGTTTTCGACGTTGATTTCCCGATAGTTATCGCACAGACCAATCCACGGATCGGCGGTGGTGAAACCGGCATTTTTACGCGCGGTCCACTGCATGGGCGTGCGGCTGTTATCGCGCGATTTGCTGGCGAGGATCGCCAGCAGCTCTTCCGGTTCGCGCCCGGCCGCCCGCAGTTCAGCAAACATATTCTGGCTTTCCACATCGCGGTAGTCGGTAATGCGCGCAAAATGCGGATTGGTCATGCCAATCTCTTCGCCCTGATAGATGTACGGCGTGCCCTGCATGCCATGCAGCACCAGCGCCAGCATTTTGGCGGCGGGCACGCGCAACGCGCCTTCATCGCCAAAGCGCGACACAATGCGCGGTTGATCATGGTTACACCAGAACAGCGCATTCCACGCCACGTTGTGCATCCCTTGCTGCCAGTGGCGGAACAGCGATTTCAACGCCACGAAATCCGGTTTCGCCAGCGACCATTTTTCGCCGTCGGGATAGTCGACTTTCAGATGGTGGAAATTAAACGTCATCGACAGCTCACTGCCGTCGAGCGCACCGTAGCGCTGGCAATGTTCCAGCGTGGTGGAGGACATCTCACCCACCGTCATCAATTCGCGTGGGCGAAAAACCTCACGGCTCATCTCTTGCAAAAATTCATGGGCGCGCGGGCCGTCGGTATAAAAACGTCGCCCGTCGCCGCGGTGATCGTCGGGGAAATCCTGCTGTTTGGAGATTAAATTCACCACATCGAGACGCAAACCGTCGACACCGCGATCGGCCCAGAATGTGCAGACTTTTTTCAACTCGTCGCGCACCGCCGGGTTTTCCCAATTGAGATCTGCCTGCTCTGGCGCGAACAGATGCAAATAGTACTGGCCGCTCTGGCTGTGCCAGCGCCATGCGCTGCCGCCGAATTTCGATCGCCAGTTATTCGGCGGCGTTTCTGGTTCGCCGTCGCGCCAGATATAGAAAGAACGGTAGGGGCTCGCCGGATCTTGCGCCGCCTGAAACCAGGCGTGTTGCGTCGAGGTATGGTTAAACACCATATCCAGTACCAGCCGGATACCGCGCTGGTGCGCCTCGGCGACCAGTTCATCAAAATCTGCCAGTGTGCCGTAAAGCGGATCGATGGCGGTGTAATTCGCCACGTCGTAGCCGTTATCCACCTGCGGGGAGATATAAAATGGCGTCAGCCAGATGGCGTCGACGCCGAGGGTTTGTAAGTAGTCAAGGCGCGTTATCACGCCGCGTAAATCACCGGTGCCCGTGCCGGTCGTGTCCTGAAAACTCTTTGGGTAAATCTGGTAGATAACGCCGTTTTGCCACCAGTGGGGAAGGATATTCATCATGATTTCCTGCGAAAACGAAGGGGCGCAAACGCGCCCCAAAAATTACACAATCTGCAATGTGCCGTGACGGAACTTACGCTGATAAACAAAGGAGGTCAGCACCAGCGGGATGACAACCGCCACCGCTGTAGCCAGCGCGAAGACCTGCCAGAAAGCGGGTTGAATCGAGAGAAAACCTGGCAGACCGGCCACGCCAATCCCGTTCGCCAGCACGCCGTTAAGGCCGCACAACAACCCGGCAAGGCCGGAACCGATCATCGCGCACAGCATCGGGAAGCGGTATTTCAGGTTGATGCCGTACATGGCCGGTTCGGTTACGCCGAGAAACGCGGAGATAGCCGCCGGAACCGAGATTTCACGCTCATTCTCTTTACGGCTGGAGATAATGATGCCCACCACCGCCGAGGCCTGCGCAACGTTTGACAGCGCAATCAGCGGCCACACCGGTGTCCCGCCCATGTTCTGAATCATCTGCATATCGATAGCCAGCGTGGTCTGATGCACACCGGTAATCACCAGCGGCGCATAAAGGAAACCAAACAGTGTCGCGCCAATCGGGGCGAAGCTGCCGGTCATCAGATGGCGAACCGCCCACGCCACGCCGTCACCAATCATGCGGCCGAACGGACCGATTAACGCATGCGCCAGGAACACCGCCAGGATCAGTGAACACACCGGAACAATCACCAGATAGAGGGAATCCGGCACCAGCTTTTTGAGCCGCGTTTCAATGATGCCGAGCGCCAGGCCCGCCAGCAGCGCCGGGATCACCTGCGCCTGATAGCCCACTTTCGCGATGCTGAACAGACCAAAGTTCCATACTTCCGGCACTTGCGAGCCCAGTAAATAAGCGTTCATTAATTGCGGAGAAACCAGCGTCACGCCGAGGATGATACCGAGGATCGGCGTTCCGCCCATTTTGCGCACCGCAGACCAGCAAACGCCGACCGGCAGATAGAAGAAGACCGCTTCGCCAATCAGCCAGAGAAAGTCATAAACGGTTTTCAATGGCGGAAAGATCTGTACTAACGTCTGGCCGTTGCTCATTGGAACATCGCCGACAATGTTGCGAAAACCGAGGATCAAACCGCCGCTAATCAGTGCGGGCAGCAGCGGGAAGAAGATTTCCGCGAAGTGGGAGATTAAGCGCTCATGCCATTTCATATTTTGTCGCGCTGCCTGTTTGGCCTGCTCTTTATCCGCATGCGCCAGACCGGTAGCGGCGCGCAGCGCCTGATAGTAGTCGCCGACGTTGGTGCCGATCACCACCTGGAACTGCCCGGCGTTGGTGAAACTGCCTTTGACCATCGGTAGCTGGTCAATCGCTTTTGGGTCGGCGGCGGCCGGGTTGTTTAATACAAAACGTAAACGGGTAATACAGTGACTGACCGTCGCGATGTTTTCGCGCCCGCCAACCAGCGTAATCAGTTGTTCAATATCTGATGGATTGACTTTGCTCATCCTGGTGCCTCTCGGGGGGAGAAATGATGCGTAACTTGACCGAGGCAAAGCGTAACCGCAGGCAAAAAAATTAAAAATGGGAACGTTCCCGAAACTTGGCGAGGATCACAATAAAACGATAAAGCGGCTTAAACGAGGCGGGCAGGGATCACGATTTGGCGAGGCGTGGCGCGGCCATTGACCTGTTCTATTAATTGCGCGGCGGCCTGGCGACCCGCTTCGGCGTAACCGGGATCAACGGTGACAATTTCCGGGTGCAGAAACTTCATCAGCGGCGTGTTGCCGACGCTGGCCAGTTGCAGATTATCAATGCGCTGCTCCTGCAAATATTTACTGGCACCGAGTGCCAGCGTATCGGTCGCGCAGAGCAGCGCGGTGGTGTCAGGGGTTAAAACGTGGGCGACATGTTCATAACCCTGCTTCATGGCAAGGCCCGGTAGGGCGAACCTGGGTTCGAGCTGGTGTTTTTGACAAAATGCCATATAGGCATCGTGGCGGCGTTTGCCGGTAGTGGCATCGCTGTGCGGTACGCCAATAAAGCTGATATGGCGGTGCCCGCGAGCGTAAAGATTTTCCATCAACAGTTGGATTGCGCCGTCATCGTCGTAACAGACCGAGGCGAAACCGCTGGCGTCGCGCGCCAGCAGCACCAGCGACGACTGCCAGGAGGTGAGCAGGCTTTCGGTGACGCCGGTAAAGCCAAACAGCACCACGCCATCAATATTCCGGTGGCTCAGCATCTGCAAATGCTCTTCGACTAACTGCGGTGAGAACTGGCTTTCCATCATAATCGGGTCATAACCCTGTTCGTAAAACGCCGGGAGCATGGTCTGTACGGCAAGGTTTTCAGAGAGAGAATCCAGACGCGAAACGATAATCGCCACCACTTTATCGCTCTGTCCGCGCATGGCGCGCGCGGAGCGGGAAGGGGAGAAACCGTGCTGATTAACCACCGCTTCCACCCGTTCGCGTGTGCGCTGGCTTACGCCGCTTTCGTTATTCAGCACACGGGAAACAGTGGATTTGCCCACGCCGCTTAAACGTGCGATGTCTTTGATTGTCAGCCGGTTTTGCATACTTCAATCCTTTCCTGATGGGGGCGGGTTGCAGGATAAAGGAGTTTTGCATCCCTTCCAAGCGCCAGCAATGAGCAAAGTCTGGTTTATACACTTTGTGCTACCAATTGGCGGTGTGTATATGTTTGGTTTAATTCAGCGGGTCTATGATACCGCTACGTTATGATTCGCCCTTCACACCTTACCGGAGGCCAGATGGATCCCGATCCCACCCCTCTCCCGCGACGGAGATACTTTTTCCGGTAAGCCTGCTGTTGCTGCCTTACCGGATGCGTAAGGCAGCGACGTCGTTTTCGTCCCTGCCCGATTAAAAACGCCAGCTGGCGCGGCTTTGCTATGCCAGTTATAAATCGCACCCGCGTGATGCGGGGGCAAGGACACTATCATGCTGAAAAACATTACCCGGCAGCTTTTCGCTCGCCTCAACCGCCATTTACCGCGTCGTCTGGTACAGCGCGATCCGCTCCCCGGCGTGCAACATATCGCGCAGGGCGCAATTCCCGCTTCGATGGGTGAACGCTGCCTGCGAATTGCTGCGATGGAACATGAGCAGCTCTGGCACACTTTCGCCAGCCATCCGGAAGGGCTGAACCCGCAGGACGTGGAACTGGCGCGGGAAACCCACGGCGAAAACCTGATCCCGGCGCAGAAACCCGCCCCCTGGTGGGTGCATCTGTGGGTGTGCTATCGCAATCCGTTTAACCTGCTACTGACCTGCTTAGGCATTATTTCTTATGCCTCCGAAGATCTGTTCGCCGCCTGCGTGATTGCGCTGATGGTGGCGATTTCGACGCTGCTCAACTTTCTGCAAGAGGCGCGTTCCACCAAAGCGGCCGATGCGCTGAAAGCGATGGTTAGCAACACCGCGACAGTGCTGCGTGTGGTGAATGAGAAGGGTGAGAATGGCTGGTGCGAATTGCCTATCGACCAGCTTGTGCCGGGCGATATCGTCAAGCTGGCCGCAGGCGATATGATCCCGGCGGATCTGCGCGTGTTGCAGGCGCGGGATCTGTTTGTCACTCAGGCCTCGCTGACTGGCGAATCTTTGCCGGTGGAGAAAGTGGCGACGACGCGCCAGGCCGCGCAGCGCAACCCGCTGGAAGCCGATACCCTGTGCTTTATGGGTACCAATGTGGTGAGCGGTACGGCGCAGGCGATGGTCATCGCCACGGGCGGCAACACCTGGTTTGGTCAACTGGCCGGGCGGGTCAGTGAGCAGGAAACCGAGCAAAACGCCTTTCAGAAAGGCATCAGCCGCGTCAGCATGTTGTTGATCCGTTTTATGCTGGTGATGACGCCAATTGTGTTGTTGATCAACGGCTTTACCAAAGGCGACTGGTGGGAAGCGGCGCTGTTTGCGCTGTCGGTTGCCGTGGGTTTGACACCGGAAATGTTGCCGATGATTGTCACCTCCACGCTGGCGCGCGGTGCGGTGAAACTGTCGAAACAGAAAGTGATCGTGAAACATCTGGACGCCATCCAGAACTTTGGCGCGATGGATATCCTCTGTACCGATAAAACCGGCACCCTGACGCAGGACAAAATCGTGCTGGAAAATCACACGGATATCAGCGGTAAAGTCAGCGAATTAGTGCTGCACAGCGCCTGGCTGAACAGCCACTACCAGACCGGGCTGAAAAACCTGCTGGATACCGCCGTGCTGGAAGGTGTGGATGCGGAAGCGGCGCAAACGCTGGCGGCGAGCTGGCGCAAAGTGGATGAGATCCCCTTTGATTTCGAGCGCCGCCGCATGTCGGTGGTGGTGGCGAAGCAGGCGGATGTACATCAACTGATTTGCAAAGGCGCGTTAACGGAGATCCTCAGTGTCTGCTCGCAGGTGCGTTTCAACGGCGAAATCTTCCCGCTGGATGACACCATGCTGCGCCGCATTGAACGCGTGACCAGCACGCTAAACCGCCAGGGGCTGCGCGTGGTGGCGGTGGCGACCAAATATCTGCCAGCGCGTAGCGGTGACTACCAGCGTATTGATGAGTCGGATCTGATCCTCGAAGGTTATATCGCCTTCCTCGATCCGCCGAAAGAGACGACTGCGCCAGCGTTGAAAGCGCTAAAAGCCAGCGGTATCACCGTCAAAATCCTCACCGGTGACAGCGAACTGGTGGCGGCGAAAGTGTGCCACGAAGTGGGGCTGGAAGTGGGGGATGCGCTGACTGGCAGCGAAATTGAGCACATGAGCGATGATGAGCTGGCGCAAATGGCGAAGCACATTACGCTGTTTGCCCGTCTGACGCCGATGCATAAAGAGCGCATTGTCCGTCTGCTGAAACGCGAAGGGCATGTAGTCGGTTTTATGGGCGATGGCATTAACGACGCCCCGGCGTTGCGCGCGGCGGATATTGGGATTTCCGTCGATGGCGCGGTGGATATCGCCCGCGAGGCGGCAGATATTATTTTGCTGGAAAAGAGCCTAATGGTGCTGGAAGAGGGAGTAATCGAAGGGCGCCGCACTTTCGCCAACATGCTGAAATACATAAAGATCACTGCCAGTTCCAACTTCGGTAATGTCTTCAGTGTGCTGGTGGCGAGCGCGTTTCTGCCGTTTTTGCCGATGTTGCCGCTGCACTTGCTGATTCAGAATCTGGTCTATGACGTATCGCAGGTGGCGATCCCGTTTGATAACGTCGATGACGAGCAGATCGCCAAACCGCAGCGCTGGAATCCGGCGGATTTGGGCCGTTTTATGATCTTCTTCGGCCCGATAAGCTCCATCTTCGACATCGTGACGTTTTGCGTGATGTGGTGGGTGTTTAAAGCCAACGTGCCGGAAGCGCAAACCCTGTTCCAGTCCGGCTGGTTTGTCGTTGGTTTGCTGTCGCAAACGCTGATTGTGCATATGATCCGCACCCGCCGCGTGCCGTTTATCCAGAGCCGCGCCGCCTGGCCGCTGGTAGCGATGACGCTGATGGTGATTTGTGTCGGCATTGCGTTGCCGTTCTCGCCGCTGGCGCAATACCTGCAATTGCAGGCGCTGCCGCTGGCGTACTTCCCGTGGCTGGTGGCGATCCTTGCAGGTTATATGACGCTCACGCAGTGGATGAAAGGGTTCTACAGCCGCCGTTACGGCTGGCAGTAAACCTTCACCTGACTCCGGCCTGTGCTTAGCGCGCAGGCCGGGTATTTCTCTCAATTCCCACAAGCTGTGATCCCTGTCGCCCGGCGTGCTTGACGCTCCTGAGGGCGCATGTTAACAAAATGTTTTCCCTCGCCTGACCTCTTCTGAAGGAACATTTATGTTGCGTTACAGCCTGTTAACTGCCGGGTTGCTGCTCGGCTCTACCGCTTTTGCTGCGCCCGCAGGCGACTTGCCGCTGATGCCGTGGCCGGCAAAGGTTGAACGTCCGGCAACGCAGGGCTCGCTGGTATTGACGGACGCGCTCTCTGTCAGCGTCAGCGGCGACGATCTGGGCGACGCCGTTACGCGATTGCGCCAGCGTATCGCCCGGCAAACCGGCTGGACGCTGCAGCCGCAGGCCGAAAAACCGCAACATCCCACCATTTCGATAACCATCGCCAAAAAAGTGGCGCCGCTGCCGACGCTGGATAGCGATGAACGCTACACGCTGACCATCGATGCGAATGGCGTGAAAATTGCCGCCAATACCCGTTTTGGCGCACTGCGCGCCATGGAAACGCTGCTCCAGCTAATACAAAACGGCACGGAAAATACCACGTTGCCGTGGGTGACCATTGACGATGCGCCGCGCTTCCCGTGGCGCGGTTTACTGCTCGATTCCGCCCGTCATTTTGTGCCGGTCGAGGACATCAAACGGCAGATCGACGGCATGGCGGCGGCGAAACTGAACGTGCTGCACTGGCATTTAACCGACGATCAGGGCTGGCGTTTTAGCTCAAAGCGTTACCCCAAATTGACGCAACTTGCCAGCGATGGCCTCTTTTACAGCGAAGAGCAAATGCGCGAAGTGGTGCGCTACGCCACAGCGCGTGGCATTCGCGTGGTGCCGGAAATCGACATGCCGGGACACGCTTCGGCGATTGCTGTCGCCTACCCGGAATTGATGAGTGCGCCGGGGCCGTATCAGATGGAGCGCCACTGGGGCGTGCTGAAACCGGTGTTGGATCCGACAAAAGCGGCGACATATGCCTTTGCTGAGGCGATGGTCAGCGAACTGGCGGCGATCTTCCCGGATGCGTATCTGCACATTGGTGGCGATGAAGTGGACGATACGCAGTGGAAAAACAACCCGGCTATCCAGCAATTTATGCGCGACAATAAACTGGCCGACAGCCACGCGTTGCAGGCCTATTTCAACCGCAAACTGGAGGCGATCCTCGAAAAACATCAGCGCCAGATGGTGGGCTGGGATGAGATCTTCCACCCGGATCTGCCCAAAAGTATTGTGATCCAATCCTGGCAGGGACAGGACGCGCTGGGCGAGGTGGCAAAGCAGGGTTACAAAGGCATTCTTTCTACCGGTTTTTACCTCGATCAGCCACAGTACACCGCCTATCACTATCGCAATGAGATTGTGCCGCAGGGCTTAAATGGCGTGGATGTGATTGCTGATAACGACAGTGCGCAAAGCTGGTCGTTTTCGATGCCGCGCCTGAAAGGCAGCCCGGTAGAAGGGACGTTTACGCTGGTGAAAGGCGAAAGTGGCTGGCGCGGATTTATTGATTTCAAAGGTAAATCCCGCCGCGCCGTGCAGCATATCGACTGGCGAAGCGACAGCCAGGTCAGTTTTGTCGTTGATACGTGGATGGGCGAAACCCGCCCGGTCATCACCCTCTCCGACGATAAACTCGGCGGTTATTTCCTGCTGGGTAACGCGCGCTATCCGGTCACCGGCGCGCGGCTAAACGAGGTGCCGAAAGGCATCGCGCCTGCCATACCGGACGCCAGCCAGCAGGCGAATTTGCTCGGTGGCGAAGCCGCGCTATGGGCGGAAAATGTGGTCGCGCCGGTGCTGGATATCAAACTGTGGCCGCGCGCGTTTGCCGTGGCGGAACGCTTATGGTCGGCGCAGGATGTGAACGACACCGACAACATGTATAGCCGTTTGCAGGCGATGGATAGCTGGTCTACGGTGTCGGTCGGCCTGCAACAGCATAGCCAGCAACTGGTGCAATTCACGCGCCTTGCCAACAGTGCTGATACATTACCGCTGCAAATCCTCGCCCAGGCTATCGAACCGGCGCACTACTACACGCGCCAGCACCTGAAATTCCAGGCCGGTAACTATCATCAGTTCGAGCCGCTGAACCGCTTTGCCGATGCGCTGGCACCGGAGAGCAGCACCGTTCGCCAGATGAACCAGTGGGTTGACAATGTAGTGAGCGATGCCGAAGACAGCACCAGCGCCGTGGCGCTGCGCCATCTGTTTAGCCGCTGGCAGGCTAACACCAGCGATGCGCTGGCGCTCAGCGACAGCAACTATCAGCTAAAAGCGATGCGACCGGTGATTTTGCAGGTGGATAAGCTTGCTTCTATTGGGCTGCGGTTGACGGATTTGGTGGCGCGTCAGGGGACGCTGGATGATGGCGAGATAGCGTCTATTCAGCGCGAGCTGGATAACGCGGCGCAAATTCAGGACGAAGTGGTGATAGCGGCGGTCTATCCGCTGGAAAAACTGCTGCGCGCCACGCGCAACCGGTAATAAAAAAGGCAGCGTAAGCTGCCTTTTATCTCTCGCCTGGCCGCAATCAACGGCGAACGGCGATGGCTTCAATCTCGATTTTCACGTCTTTCGGCAGACGAGCGACTTCCACGCAGGAACGCGCCGGGAAGCTGGCGTTATGCTCGTTGAAAAACGCTTCATAGGTGGCGTTAACGGTGGCGAAATCGTTGAGATCTTTTACGAAAACGGTGGTTTTCACGATGTCGCCCACTTTCAGACCCGCCGCTTCAACAATCGCTTTCACGTTGTCCAGCGACTGACGCGCTTGCGCCGCCACATCTTCCGGTACGCTACCGGTCTTCGGATCCACCGGGATCTGACCCGAGGTCAGGATCATGTTGCCAAGATCAACAGCTTGCACATAAGGGCCAATCGCTGCTGGCGCATTTTCCGTGGCGATAACTTTGGTCATAATTACTCCTGAATGACAGCGGTATTGAGGTTCCGCCCCATTATAGGGAGGGAAAAACGCAATACCAACCGCAATTAGTTAGCCAGCACCACATGGTGCGAGAACTCTTTCTCACAATATTTGCACTTCAGCGCGATGTCGCTCTCGCGTTTTTTTACCGCAAAGCTGGATGTAACTGGCTCTGCATGGCTGATGCAGTTGCTGTTCGGGCAGACCAGCACGCCCGTAATGCGCTCCGGCAGGCTCGGGCGCGATTTGCCCACCACTTCATACTCATCAATGCGATTAACGGTGGCCTGCGGCGCATACAGCGCCAGCTGGTTTACCTGCTCGTCGGTCAAGAAGGTGTTCTCGATCTTGATCAAATCTTTGCGTCCCATCTCGCCGGACGGCAGATTCAGGCCGATGGTGATGCGCTGGTCGGTTTCTGTCAGCTTAAACAGCGTCAGCAGTTTAAAACCGACGCGGGCGGGAATGTGGTCAATCACGGTGCCGCGTTTGATGGCTTCGACCTGCAGTTTGTTATCGTGTGTCATTGTCTCTCTCCTTACAGCGCCAAATCGCGATTGAGAACCAGCGCCAGCAGAGCCTGGCGGGCGAAGATACCGTTACCGGCCTGCTGGAAATACCAGGCGTGCGGTGTTTTATCCACGTCGGTGGTAATTTCATCCACGCGTGGCAGCGGGTGCAGCACCTTCATATTGCTGCGCGCGTTGGTTAAATCGCTGGCGCGCAGAACAAATTGGGCTTTGACGTTGGCGTATTCCGACGGGTCCAGACGCTCTTTCTGCACGCGCGTCATATAGAGAATATCCACCTCCGCCATCACCTCTTCGATGCTGGCATGTACGCTCCAGGCCATGCCTTTTTCGTCCAGCATATCGAGAATGTACTGCGGCATTGCCAGCGCGTCCGGGGCGATAAAGTAGAAGCGGTTGCCGCTGAATTTCGCCAGCGCCTGCGCCAGCGAATGGACGGTGCGGCCATATTTCAGGTCGCCGACCATCGCGATGTTGAGGTTTTCCAGCCGGCCTTGTGTTTCCTGAATCGTGAACAGGTCGAGCAGCGTTTGCGTCGGATGCTGGTTAGCCCCGTCACCGGCGTTGAGCACCGGAATGCCGCCGGAAAACTCGGTGGCCAGACGTGCCGCGCCCTCCTGCGGATGGCGCATGACAATGGCGTCCACATAGGTGCTGATCACCGAAATGGTGTCGGCCAGCGTTTCGCCTTTTTTACCCAGCGACGTGTTGCTGCTGTCGGAGAAACCGACCACGCTCGCGCCGAGGCGGTGCATGGAGGTTTCAAACGATAAACGCGTGCGGGTGGAGGCTTCAAAGAAGCAACTGGCGATCACTTTATGCTTGAGCAACTCCGGCTGCGGGTTGGCCTTCAGTCGTGCGGCGGTGTGTAGCACCAGTTCGAGTTCTTCGCGGCTGAGATCGTTTATGGAAATGATATGTTTCTGATATAGCGGGTTAGCCATGGTTATCTCCTGACGACTGCGCAAAAAAAAGCCCCTCAATAGAGGGGCTGTGGAATTCGGTGATCAACGGGAAGGAAAACGGCAGGCCAGCGCCTTTTTTCAGACGCGGTAAGACAGTTTGTCGTACACACTGATTCATGCTTCCTCCCGGCAAATTGTCCCGGATTATACGCAGCTGTTTTCGCGGATCAAGCGATTGATGCACATTTTACGCAATGCAAACGGTTCTCTTTGAATATTAATGCGTTCTAAGTAAATAATTAATTTGCTTATGCACCAGCGCCGTGTGCTTCACGATCCTCGGCGCGACCCAGACGATACTGCTTCCTGCCACCACGCCGAGGATCTCCGGCAACTGGTGGTAATCCAGAATACGTGCCACTGCGCGGCCATATCCCGCCACGGTGTGAATAAGGATAAATTCGCTATTATGCTCAACGCTAACCACCATTTCGGAGACGGAGCGGGCGGCGTCCGGCACCGGGCGCGATTGCGGATTGAGCGAATAAATTTTTTGTCCTTTGGCGTTGCGGATTTTGATTACGCCGAGCAACGTCAACAGACGGGAAACGGTGGACTGGCTGATGCTGTCGAAACCGTGGCGCTGCAAATCACGCCGGATCTCCTCCTGTGAAAGATAACTCTTTTCGCTAATCAGGCGCTGGCAGACCGCCAGTTGTAGCTGCTCTTTCGGTGAATAATCTCCATATTCCATCATCTTTTACCCGTAGTAGTTAGCGAAACAAAACGCCCGGCAACGCCATGCTTACCGGGCTTACATATTATCCACAGACCGGGGCCGCAAAGCGCCACCCGGCGCGCTACAGCAGAGCGCCAAGGCTGAGTGCCGCC
This sequence comes from Kosakonia pseudosacchari, assembly GCF_900184035.1. GTDB lineage: Bacteria > Pseudomonadota > Gammaproteobacteria > Enterobacterales > Enterobacteriaceae > Kosakonia > Kosakonia pseudosacchari. Next base: position 59,376 of record NZ_FXWP01000019.1, on the reverse strand, counting down.
ATGATCACCACCGTTAATATCGCCAACAAGGGGGCGACCCACTTCAGGTAACGCACATAGGGGACATGGGCGATAGCCAGCCCACCCATCACCACCGCCGACGTAGGCGTCACCAGGTTGACGATGCCGGAAGCCGATTGGTATGCGGTAACCACCAGATCGCGGTTGACGTTAGCGAAATCGGCCAGCGGTGCCATGATCGGCATCGTCAGCACCGCGAGGCCAGAGGAGGAGGGCACGAGGAACGACAGCACCACTTCCAGCCAGTACATAACGTTGATAAACGCGACGGTGGATAGCCCGCTGACCATGCCTTCAGCACTGTGCAAAATAGTATGAGTAATCATGCCTTTATCCATGATCACTACGATACCGCGGGCAATGCCGATAATCAGCGCTACGCCCAGCAGATCCCGCGCGCCGTTGATAAATGTTGAGGTCAATTCCTCTTCGCTCATACGGGCGATCAAACCCACGATGATGGCGCTTGCCAGAAACACCGCCGAGATCTGCGCCATCCACCAGCCGAGCACCGCCACGCCGTAAATCATCACCACAAAGGCCAGTGCGAAGATAAGCAGGATAAGTTTGCGCACCGGGGTGAATTCGAGCATCTCCGGCGATTTATTACCGAGGAAAAACGCCCGATTTTCCTCTTGCTTATCGGCGATGATCGACGCCGCCGGGTTGGCGCGTACCTTACGGGCGTAGCGCATCACCCAGGCTACACAGATAATCCAGCCAATCACCAGCAGCGCAACGCGCAACAGGATGCCGTGGGTGAACGGGATCCCGGCGGCGTTGGCGGCGATCACCGTGGCGAACGGGTTGATGGTTGATCCGAGCGTGCCGATCCCCGCGCCGAGCAGCACGGTGGCGGCGGCGACAACCGGATCAAAACGGGCGGCGAGCATCACGGGAACCAGCAGCGTATAAAACGGCAGCGACTCTTCGGCCATACCGTAGATGGTGCCGCCTGCGGCAAACAGCGCCATCAGGATCGGGATCATCCACTCTTCACGGCCACGCAAACGGGTGGTGACGCGCTCGATCCCGGCGTCGATGGCGCCGGTTTTGGTGACGATGCCCAGAAACCCGCCGATGATCAGAATAAACAGCGCCACATCAATGGCACCGGCCTGGCCGGTATCGGGATCGTAAAGGCCGCTTATTGGCGCCATGATCACGGCGATTAACCCTTGAGGATGCGCGGCGACATGCGCATAAGTACCGGCAATCGGCACCTCTTTACCGAGGGCCGGGTTCATTGCCATCTGGTATTGCCCGGCGGGGATCACCCAACTGAGTGCGGCGACAATGGCAATCAACAAAAAGAGAATGGTGTAAGCGGAAGGGAACTTGAACTTGCCCATGATGTGCTCCTTAACCCCGGCGCACCCGCGGCGCGCCGGGGGAGTGGTTAGTCGCCGAGAGTTGCCACCATCACCGCTTTGATGGTGTGCATCCGGTTTTCTGCTTCATCAAAAACGATAGAATTAGGCGATTCGAAAACCTCTTCGGTGACTTCCAGCCCTTTCAGGCCATACGCCATTTCGATCTCGCCGCCCACTTTGGTGTGCTCGTTATGAAACGCGGGCAGGCAGTGCATAAATTTCACCTGCGGATTACCGGTGGCTTTCACCACCGCGCCGTTTACCTGGTAGGGTTTCATCAAGCTGACGCGCTCGGACCAGGCTTCTTTCGGCTCGCCCATCGATACCCACACATCGGTGTAGAGGAAATCGACGCCGTGTACGCCTTCTTCCACATCCTCGGTGAGCATGATGCGCGCGCCGGTTTCACCGGCGATGGCGCGGCACTGCTCGACCAGCGCCGCCTCCGGCCAGAAGGATTTCGGGGCCACCAGGCGGATATCCATGCCCATCTTCGCCGCGCCGACCATCAATGAATTGCCCATGTTGTTGCGTGCGTCGCCCAGATAAGCAAAGCGCAATTCCGACAAGCGCTTGCCCGGCGCGTGTTCCAGCATGGTCATCAGATCGGCGAGGATCTGCGTGGGGTGAAACTCGTTGGTCAGGCCGTTCCACACCGGCACGCCCGCGTATTGACCCAGTTCTTCCACAATCTGCTGCCCGTAACCGCGATATTCGATGCCGTCATACATGCGCCCCAGCACGCGGGCGGTGTCTTTCATCGACTCTTTGTGGCCAATCTGCGATCCGCTTGGCCCGAGATAAGTTACCTGCGCGCCCTGATCGAACGCGCCCACTTCAAACGCGCAGCGGGTGCGGGTGGAGGTTTTTTCAAAAATCAGCGCAATGTTTTTGCCGACCAGCGTTTTCTTCTCACGACCTGCTTTTTTGTCTGCTTTTAGCTGAATAGCCAGATCGATCAGGTACTGGATCTCCGCCGGGGTGTAGTCGAGCAGTTTGAGAAAGTTGCGGTTTTTCAGGTTGATGCTCATGAGATTTCCTTTTTTAAATCAGTAACGAATCAATGTGCCTTTGTCCCCGGCGAGAATGGCCGGGCCATCCGCCAGCGCGCCGATACCCGCGATGCCGTGACACTGCTCGACAAACTGGCGGCAGGCGGCGACCTTCGGCCCCATCGAGCCTGCGTCGAACTGCATGCCTTGCAGCATGTCCGGGGTGACCTGCGCCAGCGGGCGTTGCGTCGGTTTGCCCCAGTCGAGGTAAACCGCGTCGGCATCCGTCAGGATCAGCAGCGCATCCGCTTCGATTTGCCGCGCCAGTAACGCCGCCGAGAGATCCTTGTCGATCACCGCTTCGATGCCGTGGTAGCCAGTGGCGTTTTCCACCACCGGCACGCCGCCGCCGCCGTTGCAAATCACCAGGTGATCGCGGTCTATCAGCGCGCTAATGGCGTCGCTTTCGACAATGCGTTTAGGTTGCGGGGAGGGGACAACGCGGCGGAAGTAGCGGCCATCGGCCTTAAATACCCAGCCTTTCTCCTGCTGCAGCGCCTGGGCTTGCGCCTCGCTGTAGACCGGGCCGATGTATTTGCTCGGGTTGCTGAACGCCGGGTCTCTGGGGTCCACTTCCACCTGGGTGAGCAGCACGCTCACTTCACGCTGGGGCAGGCTGTTTTTCAGCGACTGTTGCAGCATGTAGCCGATCATTCCCTGGCTTTCCGCGCCGAGAATGTCGAGCGGGTAGGGGGTGACTTTGTCGTACGCGCTGTTTTGCAGCGCCAGCAGGCCAACCTGCGGCCCGTTGCCGTGTACCAGCACCACGCGCCACTGCGCGGTCAGCCCGGCGATGGTGCGGGCGGCAAGATCAATATTCTGGCGCTGGATGTTCGCTTCCAGCGGTTCGCCGCGTTTTAGCAGCGCGTTGCCGCCCAGCGCGACAACCAGTGTGGGTTTTCTTTCCATGATGGCTCCTTTAAATGCCGTCGCGTTCCAGTGGGCAGCTCATGCAGCGCGCGCCGCCGCGCCCGCGTCCCAGCTCATCACCGGGGATCGGCAGCACGGTGATCCCGGCTTTGTCATATTTTTCGTTGGTCCAGATATTGCGCTCGTAGCCCACGACCACGCCGGGACGCAGCGTGAGGACGTTATTGGCGTCATTCCACTGTTCGCGTTCGGCTTCAAAGGCATCGCCGCCGGTAGTGATAAGGCGGATCTGATCAATACCCAGCGCTTTTTCGATGGCGTGTAGCAGGTCGCTTTCCTGCGTGCGTTGCAGGCCGCCGCGCCCGTCCGGGGTGAGCGTCCAGCACTGGGCGTCTTTGCGCACCACTTCGGGATAAACGGAGAAGGTGTCGATATCGATATGGGTCATCACCGTGTCGAGGTGCATACAGGAGCGATGTTTCGGCAGTTCAACGACGATAACGCGTTCGGCCTGGCGGTGTTTGAACAGGCTATTGGCAAGGAATTCCACGCCTTGCGGTGTGGTGCGTTCAGAGAGACCAATTAATACCGCGCCGCGGCCAATCACTAATACATCGCCGCCCTCTAAGGTGGCGTGATCGTAATTAATATTCTCGTCGCCAAAATATTTAATAAAATTTCCATCGGCGAAATCCGGATGCCAGCGATAAATAGCGCGCAGATTATTCGTTTCCCGCTGGCGGGCCGGTTTAGCCATCGGATTAATCGACACACCGTTATAAATCCAGCACGAGGTATCTCGGGTAAATAAATGGTTGGGCAGCGGCTTCATAATAAAATCATTTGCCGTGTGGGTATCAACCACCATATTTTTAATAAATGCCGGGATCTCGCCGTAGGTTAATCCACCGCTGAGCCGACGCGCCAGTTCGCGATGCGGCATATCCGCCAGCCAGCTGCGCACGTCTGCGGCGAAGGTGGGGCCAAGGCGATAATCGGAAATCTGGATTTCCAGCAGCCAGGCTTTTGCCTCTGCAATATCAAGCGTTTGGGTCAGAAGGTCGGTCAACAGCAGGACTTCCACACCCTGCTCGCGCAGTGTGTTTGCGAAGGCGTCATGCTCTTCCCCGGCGCGCTCGACCGATAACACGTCATCGAATAACAGCTCTTGACAATTCGACGGTGTTAACCGTTTCAGGCTTAAATTGGGGCGGTGCAGCATAACGCTACGCAATTGACCTATTTCAGAACCGACGTAGTGCTTTTCCATAATTATTCCTTTAACTTTTTTTCAGAATAAAAAGGGGCGGCAATGAAATGTGATTAATTTCATCGCGCGTTAATAACGATTAATTTCATGGCTCATAGTAGAAGCCGTATAAATTAATAGTGTGATTGTGCTCACGTCGAATGGGATATTAAATCGTCGCCGTTCAAATGCATGATTCGCATCAGAGAATAGAGAATTAACCTAATTATCCAGATGAATGCTTACGCATTAACGGCTGAACTTATTCATGGTTGTTATTGTTTTGTAGCTATCCATCTATTTTTATGAATATGTAACCCACTGATTGATAAGTTTTTTCAATGATGAGTGGAATAGATATGCATAAAAATGAATAAAGCGGAGTTTTAGAGCGCAAAAAAAGGGAATAACCAGTGAATGAATGCGCAAATTACCAGGCTGCTGAAGTGTGATCGGGAAAGGTTTATTTAAATAAAGGCTTTTTAATCAGTAGGTAACAGCTTTATGTCAGCGTGCGGCTGTGGGCTTTATGCATCTATGCTGCATAAAAGCGTAATCAGCCTTAACAGGCATATAACATATTTTCCGATAAACATGCGTTGTGACAAATCTCCGGCAGAAAGTGGTGGTATGGCAGTGTGAATTTTCGTATAAAAGCTAAAAATGAAACAATGTTTTATATTGAGGGCTACACCATGATCGTTGGCAATATTCATCATTTACAATCCTGGCTGCCGGAAGAGCTGCGCCAGGCTATTGAACACGTTAAACAGCACGTGAGCGATGCGACGCCTGTCGGCAAACATGATATCGACGGCAACCGCCTGTTTTTCCTCGTTTCCGAAGATATGACCCAGCCGTTCGCTGAACGCCGCGCCGAGTATCACTCCCGTTATCTGGACATCCAGATCGTGCTGAAAGGCCAGGAAGGGATGACGTTTAGCACCCAGCCTGCGGGTGCGCCAGACACCGACTGGCTGGCAGATAAAGACATTGCTTTTTTGCCGGCAGGCGCACAGGAAAAAACCGTGGTGCTGAGCGAAGGGGATTTTGTGGTGTTCTACCCGGGGGAAGTTCACAAACCGCTGTGTGCGGTAAACGCGCCAGCCCAGGTGCGTAAAGTGGTGGTGAAACTGCTGGTGGCATAAAAGAAAAGCCCGGTTGCGCAAGGCGACCGGGCATATTGCGTTATTTACTGAGGGTGGCGACCATCACCGCTTTAATGGTGTGCATCCGGTTTTCCGCCTGATCAAACACAATACTCGCTGGTGATTCAAATACCTCGTCAGTCACTTCCATGCCGCCGTGCAGGCCAAACTCTTCTGCCATTTTCTTGCCGAGCGCGGTCTTATCATCATGAAACGCGGGCAGGCAGTGCAGGAATTTCACCTGCGGGTTGCCGGTAAGCGACAACATTTTGCTGTTGACCTGGTAAGGCCGCAACAGCGCGATACGCTCCGCCCACTTCTCTTTGGCTTCGCCCATCGATACCCACACATCGGTGTAAATGAAATCGGCATCTTTCACTCCGCTCGCGATATCTTCCGTCAGCAGAATGTTGCCGCCATTTTTTACCGCCAGCGCTTTGCATTCGGCGACCAGGCTCGCGTCCGGCCAGCACGCTTTGGGTGCGACAAGGCGCAGATCCAAACCTACCAGCGCGGCGGCTTCCAGCATCGAGTTGCCCATGTTGTTACGCGCGTCACCGGCATAAACCAGTTTCATCTGGTTAAAAGCTTTGCCCGGCAGGTGCTCGCGCATGGTCAGCAGATCCGCCAGCAGCTGGGTCGGGTGAAATTCATTGGTTAAGCCGTTCCACACCGGTACACCGGCGTATTGCGCCAGCGTTTCGACAATCTCCTGACCATAACCACGATATTGAATGCCGTCGTACATACGCCCCAGCACGCGTGCGGTGTCTTTAATTGACTCTTTATGCCCGATTTGGCTGCCGCTTGGGCCGAGATACGTGACGCGGGCACCTTGATCATATGCGGCAACTTCGAAAGAGCATCGTGTGCGGGTTGAGTCTTTTTCGAAGATGAGCGCGATATTTTTACCGGTAAGCTTCTGGACTTCTTGGCCTTTTTTCTTATCCGCTTTCAACTGAGCGGCGAGTTGCAGCAGGGTATTGATTTCTGCAGGTGTAAAATCGAGCAGTTTCAAAAAATGCTTTTGATAAAACGCGGACATATTTCCCTCACATGGCGAAGGCCACTTATTGAATTAAAATTCAATTTATATGTATGAATATGCATTTGCAACCCCGGGCTATAAATCTTTTCGGCGAGGAGTGGAGGCAATGCCAGCGGTGTGTGACAATAAGTGTATCTGCCACATTGATGAGGAACGAGCCATGGCAAACCCGGAACACCTGGAAGAACAGCGCGAAGAGACGCGTTTGATTATTGAAGAGTTGCTCGAAGACGGCAGCGATCCTGATGCGCTGTATACCATTGAGCATCACCTGTCGGCAGATGATTTCGAAACGCTGGAAAAAGCCGCTGTCGAAGCCTTCAAACTGGGCTACGAAGTGACAGAGCCGGAAGAGCTGGAACTGGACGAAGGCGAAGTGGTTATCTGCTGCGACGTGCTGAGTGAAAGCGCACTGAACGCCGATTTGATCGACGCGCAAGTTGAGCAACTGCTTAACCTTGCTGAGAAATTCGACGTGGAATACGACGGATGGGGAACCTACTACGAAGATCCGAACGGCGAAGAGGGTGACGATGACGACGAGGATTACGTCGACGAAGAAGATGACGGTGTTCGTCACTGAGTAAATATTGCGGCAGCGCTCGCTGCCGCAATGCAAGGAAAGAGCATGGATTACCCGCAAATACTCTCCCCGGTTTTAAACTTTCTGCACTGCCCGACACCGCAATCCTGGCTGGACAAAGCGCGCGATCCACTGATGCTGCCGCTGCTGCTTACCGATCATATGGTGTGTGAACTGAAAGCGGCGCAAACCGCCATGCTGCTGGTGCGCCGTTATGTCGCCGATAAAAGTGGGTCGGACGCGCTACTGGCGTGGCTGAAGCCCTATGAAGAATTTACCTTTCGCGAAGGGCCGGAGCCGGATTTTGTCGCGCTGCATAAGCAGATTGGCAAAAGTGTGATGCCGCAAACTGACGATGCCTGGGGCCAGGAACTGATTGATAGCATGGTGCTGTTGATCAAAGAGGAACTGCATCACTTCTGGCAGGTGCGTGAAGCCATGCTCGCCCGCAACATTCCCTATGTGAAAATCACCGCCAGCCGTTATGCGAAAGGGATGCTCAAAGAGGTTCGCACGCATGAACCGCTCACACTGGTCGATAAGTTAATTTGCGGTGCCTATATCGAAGCGCGCTCCTGCGAGCGTTTTGCTGCACTGGCGCCGTGGCTTGACGATGACTTGCAGAAATTTTACCTGTCATTGCTGCGCTCTGAAGCGCGCCATTACCAGGATTACCTGGCGCTGGCGCAGCAAATTTCGACCACGGATATCAGCCCGCGTGTGCGCCATTTCGGTGAAGTGGAAGCGGCGCTTATCTCAACACCGGATGCGGAGTTCCGTTTTCACAGCGGCGTACCGGTGTAGCACATCGGGGCGCTCCGACGTTACAGCGTTTTCAGCATCCGCACTTCGCAGTCTACGTGACCGGTACAGCCGAGCGGGCCGTCGATATGTTCAAAGCCAAGGCGTTCATAAAGTCCAATAGCGTCGGTCAGAAAGGCGGTGGTTTCCAGATAACAGCGGGTAAAACCCTGTGCGCGGGCGTGTTCCAGCGCCATCTGCGCCAGTTTCTTCGCCAGCCCTTGCCCCCGCGCACTGGGCAGGAAATACATCTTTTGCAGTTCGCAGATATCCGGCTCGCTACATTTCAGCGGCGCGACGCCACCGCCGCCCACGACCTCGCCGTTTTGCTCCACCACCCAATAGGCGCAACCCGGGCGACTGTATAACTGATAGAGCTCATCCAGTTCAGGGTCGGCAACGGTGTAGCCTTTATCGGCGGTGAGGCCATATTCCGCAGACACCTGGCGGATCACCGATGCGATTGCTGCGTTGTCGGCGGCAGCAATGGGGCGCATTTTTACCTCTACCGGTGCGGTCACATTCATCTCTGCACTCTGTTTTCGGGGTTATAAGCTGATCCTGCTTAATACCACTACAGGCGCGTTCTGGCAAGACCAGGAATATTGGGCGCTATTTTTTTGACCGGCAGCTATTTAGACTTAATAGTGGAGATAACCATTTCGCAATATTGTTATGGTTGACTGCATTTTTCCTGGCTTCTTTTTTACGATAAGGATTGTTATGACTTCCGAAACTCATGGTTCCGTGGCGGTTCCCGTGCGCCGTTTTCTCTTTCAGGGCAGCGGGAAAGGCTATTTCGTGGTTTGGCTGGTTAATATTTTACTGACCTTAATAACGCTGGGGTTATATTTGCCGTGGGCGTTAGTACGCGCGCGTCGTTATTTTTATGAGAACACTGAACTTAGCGGTGCGCGTTTTTCTTATCACGCGACCGGGCGTTCTATTTTTGTCGGCTGGCTTTGCCTGCTGGTGCTGTATGCGATTTTCTTTATTAACGTGGCCTATCAGAACGTGCTTTTACAGCTCTGTATGATAGGGCTGTTCCTGATTTTCTTCCCGTGGTTGATTACTCAGGGGCTGCGTTATCAAATGCTGATGACAGAGATAAACGGCGTGCGTTTTAATTTCTACGCCAGCCCCTTACGCGCCTGGTGGGTGATGATGGGGTGCCCGTTGCTGATTATTATCGCCTCGGTGGTGGTGTTCTCCCTCTTTGTTACTTCGGCATTAAGTAGCGGCTCATATGGCGCTATTTCCGTGATGATTGGTATTGGTACATTGGTATTGCTGCTGGGTATTGCCATTATGCAGGGTGTATATGCAGCGCAATGGTTTGGCATGCTGATTAATAATTTGCAGTACGGCAAACTGAAATTCTCGGCTGAAATTTCAATGAAAAAATGCATCACCATTGTGGTGTTGTCGATGCTGCTGTTTGTACCGTTTATTTTGCTGGTAATGGTACTGGTTATGCCGTCACTGATGACTCTGCAAGAGAATGCCTACGCAGCAGGTGGCGATCCGGAACAATTAGCGATGATGATGGGACCGATTTACGGCAAACTGGCGCTGAGCTACCTGATTTATATTGCCGGGGCGATTGTCTGCTTCCTTTTCGCGTTTGTGAAACTGCGCGCCTATATTTACGGGCAACTGGTGCTGGAAGGGAACCTTCGTTTCTCTTCGACGGTGGCGATGGGCCGTATGTTCTGGATTTCTGTTTCTAACATGCTGGTGTGTTTTATTACGCTGTTCCTGGCATGGCCGTGGGCGAAAGTACGCATGACCCGTTATCTGCTGGAAAACACTCATGTTCATGGCGACCTGGAAGCGCTGACGCTGGAAGACCACGGTGTGCAACCGGCGAAAGATCCAGCGAACCTGCTGGCTCGAGGCCTGTCATTCTACCCGGCGGTGCTATAATTCAGGGAAATTTGCCGGATGGCGGTGACGCTTTAGCTGGCCTGCAAAATAAAAAAAGCCGGGCATCGCTGCCCGGCTTTTTCTTTATGCGCAGAGATTACAGCGCGGCGATAACCGCCTGCTGCTCAATCAGCTTCGCTTTCGCTTCCGCGTAGCCATCCAGCTTTTCGCGCTCTTTGGCAATGACCGCTTCCGGCGCGCGCGCCACGAAGCCTTCGTTGCCCAGTTTGCTTTCGATGCGGCCAATTTCCTGCTCAACTTTCGCCACTTCTTTCGCCAGACGCGCCAGCTCGGCCTCTTTGTCGATAAGCCCCAGCATCGGGATCAGCAGCTCTGCGCCATCGACAATTTTGGTCACCGAAACCGGGCCTTTATCGTCGGCAGGCAGAATGGTGATGCTCTCCAGACGCGCCAGCGTTTGCAGGAAGCTCAGGTTGTCGTTCACACGACGCTTCGCGTCCTCGCTTGCGCTACGCAGCAGCAGCTCCAGCGGTTTACCCGGCGCGATGTTCATTTCGGCACGAATATTACGTACCGCGGTGATCGCCTGCTTCAGCCACTCGGTGTCGGCCAGCGCTTTCTCATCCACCTGAGACGCATCGTACTGCGGGAACGGCTGCAGCATGATGGTATCGGCAGTGATGCCTTTCAGCACTTTCACGCGCTGCCAGATGGTCTCGGTGATAAACGGAATGATCGGGTGCGCAAGGCGCAGCAGACCTTCCAGCACGGTAACCAGCGTGTTGCGGGTGCCGCGCAGTTCCGCTTCAGTACCACCGTTCATTACCGGTTTGGTCAGTTCCAGATACCAGTCGCAGAACTGGTTCCAGGTGAACTCATACAGAATGCCCGCCGCGATATCGAAGCGGAAGTTATCCAGCGCATCACGGTAGGCTTTGATGGTCTGGTTGAACTCAGCCAGGATCCAGCGATCCGCCAGCGACAGCACCATTTCGCCGCCATTGAAGCCGCAATCCTGATCTTCGGTGTTCATCAGTACAAAGCGGCTGGCGTTCCACAGCTTGTTACAGAAGTTACGGTAACCTTCCAGGCGTTTCATATCCCAGTTGATATCGCGACCGGTCGAGGCCAGCGCTGCGAGGGTGAAACGCAGGGCGTCAGTACCGTGTGGCTCAATGCCGTTCGGGAACTGTTTCTCGGTGCGCTTGCGGATTTTCTCCGCCAGTTGCGGTTGCATCATGTTACCGGTGCGTTTTTCCAGCAGCTCCGGTAAAGAGATACCGTCAACCATATCCAGCGGGTCAATCACGTTGCCCTTGGATTTGGACATCTTCTGGCCTTCGTCATCGCGGATAAGACCGGTCATATAGACGGTTTTAAACGGCACCTGCGGCTTGCCATTTTCATCTTTGATGAAGTGCATGGTCATCATGATCATGCGCGCGATCCAGAAGAAGATGATGTCGAAGCCGGAAACCATCACGCTGGTCGGGTGGAACTGGCGCAGCGCGTCAGTGTTTTCCGGCCAGCCGAGCGTTGAGAAAGTCCACAGCGCGGAGGAGAACCAGGTATCCAGCACGTCGTCATCCTGGCGCAGCGCAATATCGGCGCTCAGATTGTTTTCCTGGCGCACTTCGTCTTCGCTGCGGCCAACATAAACGTTGCCTTCGTTGTCGTACCACGCCGGAATGCGGTGACCCCACCACAACTGACGGGAGATACACCAGTCCTGAATGTCGCGCATCCAGGAGAAATACATGTTTTCGTACTGTTTCGGCACGAACTGGATGTCACCGTTTTCAACGGCTTCCACCGCCGGTTTCGCCAGCACATCAGCGCGAACGTACCACTGATCGGTGAGCATCGGTTCGATAACCACGCCGCCGCGATCGCCGTACGGAACGGTCAGGTCGTGCGGTTTGATCTCTTCCAGCAGACCAAGCGCGTCCACTGCCGCGACGATGGCTTTACGCGCGGCAAAACGCTCCAGCTTCTGGAACTCTGCCGGGATATCCGCCGGATAGACATCAGATTCGTTGCCGTTGGTGTCGTACACCTGCGCGCTTTCACGGATATCGCCGTCAAAGGTCAGGATGTTGATCATCGGCAGTTTGTGGCGACGGCCAACTTCATAGTCGTTAAAGTCATGCGCCGGGGTGATTTTCACGCAGCCGGTGCCTTTTTCCATGTCGGCGTGTTCGTCGCCCACAATCGGAATGCGGCGGTTGACCAGCGGCAGCACCACGAATTTGCCAATCAGATCTTTGTAGCGTGGATCTTCCGGGTTCACCGCCACGCCGGTATCACCGAGCAGGGTTTCCGGGCGGGTGGTGGCCACCACCAGGTAATCTTTGCCATCGGCGGTTTTCGCGCCGTCAGCCAGCGGGTAGCGGATATGCCACATTGAGCCTTTCGACTCGCGGTTTTCCACTTCCAGATCGGAAATCGCCGTGCGCAGTTTCGGGTCCCAGTTCACCAGGCGTTTACCGCGGTAAATCAGGTCTTCTTTATACAGGCGGACGAACACCTCTTTAACGGCGTTAGACAGGCCTTCGTCCATGGTGAAGCGTTCGCGATCCCAGTCTACGGAGTTGCCGAGACGGCGCATCTGGCGGGTAATGGTGCCGCCGGATTCCGCTTTCCACTGCCAGATTTTGTCAATAAAGGCGTCGCGACCATAGTCGTGGCGGGTTTTACCCTCTTCGGCGGCAATTTTACGCTCAACCACCATCTGCGTGGCGATACCCGCGTGGTCAGTCCCCGCCTGCCACAGGGTGTTTTTCCCCTGCATGCGTTGGTAGCGGATCATGGTGTCCATGATGGTCTGCTGGAAGGCGTGGCCCATATGCAAACTGCCGGTGACGTTCGGCGGCGGGATCATGATGCAGAAGCTTTCCTGGCTTTCATCACCGTTCGGTTTGAAATAGCCCTGCTTTTCCCACTGCTCGTACAGCGGCTGTTCGATATCTTTGGGGTTGTATGTCTTTTCCATTATTTCCAGGTTGCCGTGTTCAGGTTGAAACCAGCCATGCGGTACGCTTTATAGCGTTCGCGCGCCAGTTGTTTCAGAGAATCTTCGTAAGGGACGAAGTCTATCACTTCTGTGAAAGCGGTGGCAAAATCTGCAAATTCCGCGCGCAGGCTGATCAAAATATCGCGCGGGCTGCTGTTGCGTTTTTGTGGCCAGGCCAGCTCCACCGGCGCACCGCCGCGTGGTCCTTCGCCTGCCAGGTTGTGCGGAACGAAGCTCTCCGGCGGGCGCGCCCACAGCGCTTCATCCAGACGAATCGCTTGCTGCTCATCAGCGCAGGCAATCAGCACGCGTTTACCGTTACGCCAACGTTCTGCGGCAATTTCACACACCAGTTGTTCAACGGCGTTTAAGCCATCCTGTTGCGTGTCATTGTCCAGAAGGTAGAACGTTGCATTTTTCATATATGGGACTTTTGGTTGAGGATTTAAACGCTATAGCCGTCGCTCTTTCGTACTGCCTCTTTGTTGGCTGCGCATACGAGGCCCATCCCTGGGCCTCGCCCTCAAGGGGCCGCTGCCGGCCGCGTTCATATCTGCTGCCGGCAGATTTGTTGCGCACCCCAGTCATAGGGGTATCTATGCTGCCGGGGATTTGCTCAGTTGCCGCGACGATGCAACGCGAAATCCATTGGGTATAGCATTCGCATTGCTGAGGCTCCAGGCCGGATAAGGCGTAGCCGCTATCCGGCGATCACAGCTATCCGGCCTTACGAGGCTTACTCTTCGCCGTTAAACCCGGCGCGGTTCAGCAGGAACTGCGACAGCAGCGCCACCGGACGACCGGTCGCGCCTTTGGCTTTACCGGAACGCCATGCCGTACCGGCGATATCCAGGTGCGCCCAGTTGTACTTACGGGCAAAGCGAGAAAGGAAGCAGCCTGCGGTGATCGCACCACCTGGACGGCCACCGATGTTCGCCATATCCGCAAAGTTGGACTCCAGCTGTTCCTGGTACTCATCAGCCATCGGCAAACGCCACGCGCGATCGCCCGCCTGCTCGGACGCGCCAATCAGCTCGTGCGCCAGCGGGTTGTGGTTCGACATCAGCCCGGTAATGTGGTGGCCGAGCGCAATCACACACGCGCCGGTCAGCGTCGCGACATCAATTACCGCTTCCGGCTCGAAACGCTCAACGTAAGTCAGCACGTCGCACAGCACCAGACGGCCTTCGGCGTCGGTATTCAGCACTTCTACCGTCTGACCGGACATCGTGGTCAGCACGTCGCCCGGACGATAAGCACGCCCGCCAGGCATGTTTTCGCAACCCGCCAGCACGCCAATGACGTTAATTGGCAGTTGCAGCTCGGCGACCATGCGCATCACGCCATACACCGCCGCGGCGCCGCACATGTCGTACTTCATCTCATCCATGCCTTCGGCAGGCTTGATGGAGATACCGCCGGAGTCGAAGGTCAGGCCTTTACCGACCAGCACGATGGGACGCGCGTCTTCCGCCGGGTTGCCTTTGTATTCAATCACCGACATCAGCGATTCGTTCTGCGAACCCTGGCCGACCGCGAGGTACGAGTGCATGCCCAGCTCGCGCATCTGCTGCTCGCCAATCACGCGAGTTACCACGTTTTTGCTGTAGGTGTCGGCTAGCTGGCGCGCCTGAGAAGCGAGGTAGCCCGCGTTACAGATGTTTGGCGGCATATTGCCGAGATCTTTTGCCGCTTTGATACCGGCGGCAATGGCCAGACCGTGCTGAATAGCGCGCTCGCCGCTGGTCAGCTCGCGGCGTGTTGGCACGTTGAACACCATTTTACGCAGCGGGCGGCGTGGCTCGCTTTTGTTGGTTTTCAGTTGATCAAAGCTGTAAAGGGTCTCTTTCGCGGTCTCAACGGCCTGACGTACTTTCCAGTAAGTATTGCGCCCTTTTACGTGCAGCTCGGTCAGGAAGCAGACGGCTTCCATTGAGCCGGTATCATTCAGCGTGTTAATGGTTTTTTGAATCACCTGCTTGTACTGGCGCTCGTCCAGCTCACGCTCTTTACCGCAGCCAATCAGCAAAATGCGTTCGGAGAGGACATTCGGTACGTGGTGCAGCAGTAAAGTCTGCCCCGGCTTGCCTTCCAGTTCCCCGCGACGCAGCAGCGCACTGATGTAGCCGTCACTGATTTTATCGAGTTGCTCGGCGATCGGAGAGAGCCGGCGCGGTTCAAAGACGCCCACAACGATGCAGGCACTCCGCTGTTTCTCCGGGCTACCGCTTTTTACACTGAACTCCATGCACTACGCTCCTGAATCTTAAAGACAACGGCGGCGGCTACGGATAGAATTGCAAGCTTTCGTAACTCGTGTCCGCTGTTGCGGTGACTTCGTGTTAATCTTAATGTTACTTCGGTTTCGGCACGTCAGAATCGGGTCTTACGCACGTATCCGCTGAGTATATTAATCTTAGCGATCATTTCGACGACTCAAGAGAATAAATGACGTTTAAGCCATGAAACAAGCTATTTTCCAGCAAAAATACTGGTTTTTACGGGCGTATTTAAAGTGATAATCATAAGATATCTGGTTCGGGAGACGCTAAAAAGCCAGCTTGCGATCCTATTCATCCTGCTTCTGATTTTCTTTTGTCAGAAACTGGTCAGGATTTTAGGCGCAGCCGCTGATGGCGAAATTCCGACGAACCTCGTGCTCTCACTGCTGGGGCTGGGCGTGCCGGAAATGGCGCAGCTTATCCTGCCGTTGAGTCTGTTCCTCGGCCTGTTGATGACGCTGGGCAAACTTTATACAGAAAGTGAAATCACCGTGATGCACGCCTGCGGCCTGAGCCGTGCGGTATTGGTGAAAGCGGCGCTGATCCTCGCGTTGTTCACCGGGATTGTCGCGGCGGTCAACGTTATGTGGGCGGGCCCGTGGTCTTCCCGCCATCAGGATCAAGTGCTCGCAGACGCGAAAGCGAATCCTGGCATGGCGGCGCTGGCGCAGGGGCAGTTCCAGCAGGCGACGGATGGCAACTCGGTGCTGTTTATCGAAGGCGTTGAGGGCAAAAACTTCAAGAATGTCTTCCTGGCGCAGATTCGTACCAAAGGCTCCGCCCGTCCATCCGTTGTCGTGGCGGATTCAGGGCATCTCTCGCAGCATAAAGACGGCTCGCAGGTGGTGACGCTCAATACCGGCACCCGCTTCGAAGGCACCGCCATGCTGCGCGATTTCCGCATTACGGATTTCCAGAACTATCAGGCGATTATAGGTCACCAGACGGTGGCGCTCGACCCGTCGGATACCGAGCAGATGGACATGCGCACGCTGTTCAAAACCGATACGCCGCGCGCCCGCGCCGAGCTGCACTGGCGTTTAACGCTGGTGTTTACGGTGGTTATGATGGCGCTGATGGTAGTGCCGCTGAGCGTGGTCAACCCGCGTCAGGGGCGCGTACTGTCGATGCTCCCCGCCATGCTGCTCTATCTGGTCTTCTTCCTGCTGCAAACCACGCTGCGCTCGAACGGCGCGAAAGGCAAACTCGATCCACTGGTGTGGATGTGGCTGGTAAACCTGGTCTATTTAGCGCTGGCTGTGGTGCTGAACTTGTGGGATACGGTGCCAATGCGCCGGGTTCGCGCCCGTTTTACGCGTAAAGGAGCGGTATAATGCAGGCTTTTGGCGTACTTGACCGCTATATCGGTAAAACCATTTTCACCACCATCATGATGACGCTGTTCATGCTGGTGTCGCTCTCCGGCATTATCAAGTTTGTCGATCAGTTGAAAAAAGCAGGCCAGGGGAGCTATGACGCGCTGGGCGCGGGGATGTACACCATTCTCAGCATCCCGAAAGATATTCAGATCTTCTTCCCGATGGCGGCGCTGCTGGGTGCGCTGTTAGGGCTGGGCATGCTGGCGCAGCGCAGTGAGCTGGTGGTTATGCAGGCGTCCGGCTACACCCGCATGCAGGTGGCGCTGTCGGTCATGAAAACGGCTATTCCGCTGGTGCTGCTGACCATGGCGATTGGCGAGTGGGTCGCGCCGCAGGGGGAGCAGATGGCGCGTAACCAGCGTGCGCAGTCGATGTATGGCGGCTCGCTGCTCTCCACGCAGTCAGGTTTGTGGGCGAAAGACGGCAACAACTTTATCTATATCGAGCGCGTCAAAGGCGACGATGAACTCGGCGGCGTAAGCATCTATGCCTTCAATAAAGAGCGCCGTTTGCAGTCGGTGCGCTATGCCGCGTCGGCGAAGTTCGATCCGCAGGAGAAACTCTGGCGGCTGTCGCAGGTTGATGAATCTAATCTGACGAACCCGAAACAGGTTACCGGCGCGCAAACGGTGAGCGGCACGTGGAAAACGAACCTGACGCCAGACAAACTCGGTGTGGTGGCGCTGGATCCGGACGCGCTCTCGATCAGCGGTTTGCACAATTACGTGAAGTACCTCAAATCGAGTGGTCAGGATTCCGGGCGCTACCAGCTCAATATGTGGAGCAAAATCTTCCAGCCGCTGTCCGTGGCGGTGATGATGCTAATGGCGCTGTCGTTTATCTTCGGGCCGTTGCGTAGTGTGGCGATGGGCGTACGTGTTATCACCGGCATCAGCTTCGGTTTCGTCTTCTACGTGCTGGATCAGATTTTCGGCCCGCTGACGCTGGTATACGGCATTCCGCCGGTGGTTGGCGCACTGTTGCCGAGCGCCAGCTTTTTCCTGATTAGCCTGTGGCTGATGACGCGAAAAAGCTAATTGATACCTGAAAAGAGAGGCTGAGGCCTCTCTTCTTTTTTTTGCAAGGAGCACCGCATGTTGATACGCGCAGCGACGCATCTCTCCGCCATGATCGTCTCTTGTTTGTTGAGCACGCTGGTTACCGTGGCGATGCTGAGTGCGCAGTGGGCCCTTTCCATCGTCAGTGAGAGCGCGGTGCTGGTGTTTGAACTGCTGGTGGCCGTTATTGCGCTGAGCCTGGTACGCTGGCTGATTCAGCGAGCAGATGCGCTGGCGCAGCAGGTCGGCACCGTGCGACGCGGTTCGCCGCAAGAGTCTCAGGCAGATCGGGTGCTCGCCCGTTTTAGCGTGGCGGAAAACACGCTAAACAGTCTGTGGGTGGCTTTTTCTCTTCCGGCTATTGCTGGCTTCTTTCTGCTGGATTCGCGTATTGCCATGTCTGTGCATGGTGTGCTGCTGGTGCTGGCGATTAGCGGGGCTGTTGTGCTTGGCAACCGTCTCGACACGCTGCGCAACTTGCGCGGTTATGCCGTGCATTTTGGCCGTAGAGCACCGTAAACCCCTTCAGTAAAATCTGTTCTTTACCCCGGCCCGCACCGCGCGGGCTATGCTTGAGGAACGATTCACAACTTTTTGGAAACTTATGTCCAGATTCTTTTTCAATGACCGCAAACAGCTGGTCAATGATGCCATTGAAGGTTTGGTAATTTCTGCACCACACGGCAACCTCGTTCGACTCGATATCGATCCCGCTATTCGCATTGTGGCCCGCGCCGACTGGGATAAAAGCCGCGTGGCGGTGATTTCCGGCGGCGGTTCCGGGCATGAACCGGCGCATGCCGGGTTTGTCGGTAAAGGGATGCTCACCGCTGCCGTTTGCGGTGATGTTTTCGCCTCGCCAAGCGTGGATGCGGTACTGAACGCGATTGTGGCAGTAACCGGCGATCGCGGCTGCCTGCTGATTGTGAAGAACTACACCGGCGACCGGCTTAACTTCGGCCTCGCGGCAGAGAAAGCCAAGCGCTACGGCCTGAAGGTGGAGATGGTGATCGTCGCAGACGACATTGCGCTGCCGGACAACAAACAGCCACGCGGCATCGCCGGTACGGCACTGGTGCATAAGATTGCGGGCCATGCTGCGGAGCACGGAAAGTCGCTAAGTGAAGTGCGTGATATCGCTCAGCAGGCCTGCGACAACGTCTTCAGCCTCGGGCTGGCGATGGATACCTGCAATCTGCCGGGCGGCGATAGCGAAGAGGGCCGCATTCAGCACGGCAAAGTCGAGCTGGGTCTGGGTATTCACGGCGAACCCGGCGCAACCACCGTTGATACGCATAACAGCAAGACGCTCATCGATACGCTGGTAAAACCGCTAAAAGCGGCGGTGGGTAACGATCGGGTGGCGGTGCTGATTAACAACCTCGGCGGTGTCTCGGCGCTGGAAATGGCGCTGCTGACCAAAGAACTGGCGCATTCAGCCTTTAAAGCGCAAATCGCCTATCTGATTGGCCCCGCACCGCTGGTCAGTTCACTGGATATGAAAGGGTTTTCGCTGTCCGTATTGCGCCTGAATGACACCTTCGAGCAGGCGATTTGCGCCGATGTGCAGACCGTAGGCTGGCAGAAACCGGTGCCGTTCGCGCCGATGAAAACCCAGCCGCACAGCGCGGTATATGACGGGCTGGAGATTGAACCTTCCGACAACCCGCAGGTGAAAGCGCTGGTTAATACAGCAGTCAATACATTGATTGACCTCGAAAACCGGCTTAACGCGCTGGATGCGAAAGTGGGCGATGGCGATACCGGTTCAACCTTTGCTGAAGGGGCGCGGGAAATCAAACGTCTGCTGGAGCAAAATGCCCTGCCGTTGAACAACACTTCGCAACTGCTGCAACTGGTTGGCGAGCGACTGGCGACCGTGATGGGCGGTTCCAGCGGCGTGCTGATGTCGATTTTCTTCACCGCCGCAGGTCAGGCCGTACACAACGGCACGCCATTGCCGGAAGCGCTACTGCTGGGGCTGAAGCAGATGAAACATTATGGCGGTGCGGATCTTGGCGATCGCACGCTGATCGATGCGCTGCAACCGGCGCTTGAAGCGCTGCGCGATAGCGGGCTGGATGCCGCCGTTGCCGCTGCAAAAAGCGGTGCGGCCAGCACGGCATCGATGCAAAAAGCGGGTGCCGGGCGCTCATCATATGTGAACAGTGAAAATCTCGACGGGGTAACCGATCCGGGGGCTGTCGCGATTGCGGAAGTGTTTGCTGCTATTAGCAGGTAAGCTCCCGCCTTGCTGGAAAGCGGCTTTGATTTCGCGTTTGAAGGGTGTACCGAAAACCATAAAAGATCTGCCCGCCAGGCCAGTCGGAAGTCAATCCAAAGGCATTATGGCGACCCAAACTCTGGCGCTGTTCGCGTTAACAAGACGGGGTAGCGCAATAAAAAAGCCCGGCGATATTGCCGGGCTTTTTCACATCAGAAATCCGCTTTTAATACCACGCGGTAACGGGCTTTGCCGTCGCGTACGTGCTGCAACGCTTCGTTAATCTGCGACATCGGGAACATCTCCGTGGTCGGTGCCACTTTCGCGCGTCCGGCGAACTTCATCAGCTTACGCAGTTCAAACGGCGTACCGGTTGCGGAGCCGGAAACGCTGCGATCGCCTGCGATCAGCGTAAAGGCCGGGACTTCGAGCGGCTTCAGCACCGCGCCAACGGTGTGAAAATGCCCGCCGTGCGTCAGCGCCTCAAAGTAGGGCTGCCAGTTCAGATCGACGTTAACCGTGTTGATAATCAGATCGTACTGACCTGCCAGCGCTTTCAGCGCATCCGCATCGCGGCTGTTTACCACATAATCGGCACCCATAATGCGCACTTCTGCCTCTTTCGCCGGGTTCGAGCTAAACGCCGTCACTTCGCAGCCCATCGCGTGCAGCAGTTTAATGGCGATATGGCCCAGCCCACCGATACCGATCACGCCAACGCGGCTGGTGGCGGTAATGTTGTGCATCAGCAGCGGTTTAAACACGGTAATGCCGCCGCAGAGCAGCGGGCCGGCGGTTTCGATATCAATGCTGTCCGGCAGCGGGATCACCCATTGCCAGTCGGCGCGGATTTTGTCGGCAAAGCCGCCGCGATTGAGAATGGTTGGTACCGCACCTTGCTGGCAGTTGATCTGGTTGCCATCAATACAGGCATCACAATGACCACAGCTGCGCGCTGTCCAGCCGATGCCTACGCGTTGGCCGATTTTCAGCCCTTTATTTTGTGCCGCGCTGCCGAGATCCACCACACGGCCAATCACTTCATGCCCGGCGACCAGCGGATACTGGGAGAAGCCCCATTCGTTATCGATCATCGAGAGATCCGAATGGCAGATCCCGCAGTAATCCACCTGCACTTCCACATCTTCCGCCGCCAGCGGGCCAGCGTCGTATTCCTGCAATTCGAGCGCGGCACCAGCCTGCGGTGCGGCGTAGCTTTTAATGATGCTCATCACGGATTCCTTTGATTCAGAGGGAGTCGCATGAAGTGTAGGGCATCTGCACACTCTGCGGCAGCCTGTGGGTGTGCATACCGCCCGTTTCGTTAAGTTATGGCGGTGTATGGCACGCCGCAGGCCGCTATTTTCGGATTTTCCATACGGCTATTTTGGCGCGGTGACTTTGCAACACGATGTGTCCGAACCATCCTCAAAAGGTGCTGTACCCACCCACAAACCAGGAGTAACCACCATGGCGAATCAACCGCAAAGTACAGGCGCTGGCGGGCTGGCGCTCATTAAATCTTTTGAAGGGCTCAGGCTGGAAAAGTACAAAGATGCCGTGGGTAAGTGGACCATTGGCTACGGGCATTTGATCTTACCGAATGAAAACTTCTCCCACCCGATTACCGAAGCCGAGGCCGAAGCGCTGCTCCGCACCGATCTGTTAATGACCGAGCGCGGGGTACACAAAGCGGTGACGGTGGATCTCAATCAGAACCAGTTTGATGCGCTGGTGTCGTTTACGTTTAACCTGGGCGCAGGCAATTTGCAGAGCTCGACGCTGCTTAAACTGCTCAACCAGGGGGAGTACGCGCAGGCCGCAGAGCAGTTTCTGCGCTGGAACAAAGCGGGCGGTAAAGTATTGGCCGGGCTGACAAGACGGCGTGAAGCCGAGCGCGCGCTGTTTGTAAAACCTGCGTAACCCGGCACGCGCCGTAGGCCATTTTCCCCGTTTTTTACCGCCATCCAGCCAATATTTTCATCCTCTGCCGAGCGCTACTGTGGGTTTGCGAATTCGCAACGCGATGTTTTCGTATAACCCACAGGAGTATGCATTATGGATTCACAATTTATTGGATCGGTCATTAATGCACTGCCGCTGGAGCACATGATTGGCGGCCCACTGCAGGCGATGATCAAAGCGCAGGTGCAGGCGAGTAAAGCGTACGCCGACTTCCTGCTCTCGGTGTGTATCAAGGACGGTAAGGCGGAGTCGGTGCAGTTTGATTACGACGAAACCGTGGTGGATGACAAGGGTGTTATCCAGGGCGTGGTGAAAAAGACCATGCGCATCCCGCTGCTGGCGGCCATTTCCCACCCTAACATCAGTATCGAAGAGGGCACCATCGACTTCGAGCTGGAAGTCTCCCAGAGCGAAGCCAGCAGCAGCCAGACCGAAGCGGAAGCCTCGCTGGAAGCCTCCGTTGGCTGGGGGCCGTTCAGCGTGAAAATCACCGGTCGTGTCTCGCACAAAGCCCAGCAAACCCGCTCCAGCGATACCCGCGCAAAATACAGCATCCATACCCAGGTAAAACGTCAGCCGCCACCGGAAGCCTTGATGCGCGTGATTGATTTCCTGACGGATGCCGCAACACGCCCGGCTGTTCTGCCGTCAGAGGCGCAAAAGCTGGAATCGAAACAGCTTGATGCCTACCCCGCAACGCCTGCCGCAGCGGAAAAAGCGCCGGCGTAATTCTCGCTATCTCCACCCTGAGGCTGCCTGGCAGCCTCATTTCTCACGGAGCGCACTATGTCAATGAAAGACTGGCTTCGCGGCAACCGTGGCGCGCAGCCGAAGGCGGATTCACCTGCGCCGCCGCCACCGCAGGAAGAGAGTGCCGGGCTGCCACCTGCCGATCCGCCCCCCGAGGATGTCGCCGGATTACCGCCCGCCGATCCACCGCAGGACCCGCCACCGCCGCCGGGCGACGGCACGCCACCCTCTGCGTCGGGTGTGACGCTGGCCGATATCACGCGCGGCATGCAGCATGCGGCCTCGGCGGCGAACCAGCTGATTGCGCATCAGTACATGCAGGCACTGGATCCCTTTTTCGAACACAGCGACGACGGGCGGCTGGTGCCGAAAATCGTCGAAATGGCGCTGGACGATCGACACCACTTCAAATTGCCGCTGGTGGCGCTCTCCACACCGCGTGGGCTGATGCTGGAGAAGATGAAAGTGTTTCTCACCGTGCGTACCGACGCGGTGGAGCAGCAGAGTGCTATGTCCGGCACGCCTGACGACGCGGTCAGCCGCTTTCACGTCAGCATGTCGCCGCCGAGCCACGGAGGCAGCGGGCGCGACAGCGGACATGTGGATATCGAAATGCAGTTCACCGTACTGGAGCCGCCGGAAAGCGTGTTGCGGCTTATCGAAGAGTACACCCGACAAGTTCTTCCTCAAGTAAACGACAGGAGTGATGACAATGGCTAATCAACCCCTGAGCACCGGCGCTGCCGGGCTGACGCTGATTAAATCTTTCGAAGGGCTAAGCCTTGAGAAGTACCGCGACGCGGTAGGCAAATGGACCATCGGCTACGGGCATTTGATTTTGCCCAATGAAAACTTCCCCCAGGCGCTGAGCAAAGTGGAGGCGGAAGATCTGCTGCGCGCCGATCTCGGGATGACCGAGCGCGGCATTCATAAATATGTGACGGTCGATCTCAACCAGAATCAGTTCGACGCGCTGGTCGCCTTCGCCTTTAACGTCGGGCTTGGCAACTTGCAGAACTCAACGCTGCTGCGCCTGCTCAACCAGGGCCAGTATCAGGAGGCGGCAGATCAACTACCGCGCTGGAACAAGGCCGGCGGCAAGATTCTGGCGGGGCTGACGCGCCGACGTGATGCCGAACGCGCGCTGTTTTTGGCACCAATTAACTGATCCACGGAGCGAACAGATGAAACGATATCTCCCGGTAGTCGCCTTTGTCGGTCTGCTGTTAACCCAGCCTGCCTGGGCTGAGTTGCCGCAGTGCAGCGCGGTGGTGCAGGCGGCAAATCAAGAGTTGGCAAAACTGAATAAGAAAACCGTTCAGGACGACAAGAAACTGACGGCTCTGCTCAAAACCCTGAACCGTGATGACGTGCTGCCAGCCGATTACGTCACCCGCGAACAGGCCATCAAACTGGGCTGGAGCGGCAAGGCGGAGGATTCGCTATGGAGCGTGTGGGCGCTGAACAAGAAGCAGTTGGGCGGCGACCCGTGGAGCGGTAAACCGCTGCCGGGCAAAGGTAAGTGGTACAGCGCGGATATTGATAGCGTACGCGGTCTGCGCAGTAACAAGCACCTGATTTACAGCCCGGAAAGCGCGACGCGTTATCTCACTACAGATAACGACGCCACAACCGTCACGCTTCCTCCTTGCCAGTAGTCGCTATTGCGGCCTCATCCGATTCGTTGAGGCCGCCTGTTCCGGAGGTAATGCGATGGCCGCAGATGGACTGCAATTGCTAAGCCAGGGGCTGGCCGCGCTCGCCGGATTGTTCGGCGGGCTGAGCGTGTCGTTTTTCTGGCAGCCGAAAAAACTGCATCAACACGGGCGCCTGGCCGCCGGGGTAATCATTGGCGCGATTAGCGTGAGCACCACTTTCACGCTCGGCGGGTTTATTGCCCGCTGGCTGGGAATGAACTTTAAAGACAGCGATATCGCCATGGGCATCGGCTATTTTGTTGGCGCAATAAGCGTCGGCATGATTGCCTGGCTGGCCAATTTCTTTAACCGCCGCGAAGGGCATGACATTTTGCAGGTGGCCGGTGAATTAAAACGCGCGGCTCGCGGCGTGAAAGCCGCACCGTGTCGCCGTGCGCCACGACGTAAACCAGAGGAACCATCATGACGCTTAAACTCCTTTTTTGGGCCATCACGCTGGTGGATGTGGCGATTGCCGTGATCATTTTTGTGAGCGCCCTTAGCAGCCGCATGCTTGATATTCCATTGTGGTATCGCATTGGGCTTTTAATTACGGCGTTCGGTTTTACCGTGCAGGGCTGTTTAAATTTACCCTACCTGTTATTTAACGTGATATTAATGGCTCAGGAATTGCCTTTCTGGATATTAAAAGATGTGGGTATCGGGATAATCTCAATTTATTATTTTTATCACACCATGCACAAAGCCGATAAACCCGACAAAACTCCGGCACGTAAAAAATCAGCAGTGGCGAAAAAGACACTTGTCGCTAAAAAAATCCCTACTGCTAAAAAAACACCCACTCCTCGCACACCGCGCAAGAAAACTTCCACACAATAATTAGCGCGGAGTGGTGAATTTATTTTGCTGCTCCGTAAAATGGCCCAGGCCATTTATCACCTCTGCACTGGTCACTTGTCAAATTTTCTGCAATTCATACGGGCGTTAATTTAATTCTGCGAATTCGCACTTTCTTTATTCCACTCGCAGGAGATGATTATGTCTGTAAACTCTGTTTTTTCACATAAGGTTAAAACGCGCAGCATTATTTCTGTGGCTGCGGTATCGCTGTTTTTATTTTCAACCGGGGCCATGGCCGTTAATGTCGGCCCTGCCTGTAATTTGCCCGGCGCTGGCCTGACTGCCGCGCAGTGGGCGCAGAATCAGGATAACGCCGGTGGGCATATGACGGTTTGCCATGTCGGTAAATCCGATGCATGGCTGCAGCAGCGCACGGTTGCCAACCAACCGAGCTGCCCGCAAACGAATACCGCTTCGACATGGACGGATGCGGATGCGGCGTGGAATTCTATTGGCAACACCATTCAGGCGTTTTGTGCTGGCGCGGCCAACAATACCGCAGCGGTTAATTTTAACATTGCGCTGGGTGGGAATGGAACGGTGAACGTGGGCAGGGCGTATGGCAATGGGGCTTTTTATAATATCGCCAACGATCGCCAGGCGTTTATCCGCTTAGTGAATAACGGTGGGCAGTGGCGCGTACAAACAAGTTATCCGAGAAATTAAGTTAAACGACAGGAGCATTATGCCCACGCATAATGCTCTTTTTACGCTCAGGAAAAAGAAAATAAGCTAACGCAATCAAATAAAGATAATCAGGACTACTCTTCCGAATACATCATCGCGGCCTGCGTGCGGTTATTCACATTCAGACGGCGGAAAATTGATTCCAGATGCGCTTTCACCGTGCCCGCGCTGATATTTAAATGGCGGCTAATTTGTTTATTTGACTCCCCGGCGGCCAGCAGTTTCAGGATCTCTCGCTGGCGTTCGCTCAGACGGGCAAGGGCGCTGTGCCCGTTGTCCAGCAGCGTAATGCTCTCCTGTGGCAGACAGAACATTCCCAGCGATGCGCTACGCAGTGTTTGAGCGATGGTTTCCGGGGGCGAATCGCGCCGGACAAACGCTACCGCGTGATGATTTAAAAATAATCGTAATAATGTCGGCTGACATTTATTCATCAGCATCACTACGGGGATATTCGGATGACGACAGGCTAAAATATCCAGCAATTCGAGACTCGATGTTTTATTACCATCACCATCGAGCAGAATTAATGATGCCGGAAAGTCATTAAGCGTATCATCGATATCGTTTTGATTATTCAGCCCACGAACTTTCACCTCCGGAATATATTGCGATAGTACTGATGCCATTCCTTCAATAAATATTGACTGCTTGTCAATCATGAGTACATGCATACATTATCTCCACGTAATAGCGTTCGCCATTGAGACTGGTAATCATCAAAGTATTCAATGAAATGCAAAAAAAGAAACAGGCTAATTGTCATAGGTCTTTTAACCGATATGACGAATAAAACAATATGGAATGGTATAAAGTGGTTGAAGAAATATTATATATGAAGAATGGTCGCTTCGCTATTTACGGATTGTTAGCAGGCTCAGTTTTATAAAATAACGGGAAGGGGAGAAGGTTTATTCCTTTCGGGGGATTGTTGTGCTGAAGCTGGGCTGGAGAAGGGAGAAGGGAGAAGGGAGAAGGGAGAAGGGAGAAGGGAGAAGGGAGAAGGGAGAAGGGAGTGTTAGCGGATTATGATGTTGGAAGGGCAGAGGCTGATGTGGAATGTTCAAAAATGGGAACTGGGAAGATGAACATTCTGGATCGAAGGGTGAAGCGGGTAAGGGATCAAGAGATTATAAAGAGTTAAGGAGGAAAGGATTTATAAAGAGAAAGGTGACAGCTTGTAGAACGCTGATTTTTTCAGCACTTAGCGGCGTATGACAACATCGTGACTTGCATAGCCGTCCGCGGCAGGTATAATCCAACACGTTTCCGCATCCCCTTCAGTGCCGAAGTGGCGAAATCGGTAGACGCAGTTGATTCAAAATCAACCGTAGAAATACGTGCCGGTTCGAGTCCGGCCTTCGGCACCAAAAGCATGTAAATGGACCTCAACTGAGGTCTTTTTTTATGTCTAAGATTCAGTATTTATCTACCTTTCCCGCTATATTAACTCTCTCAAGGTCAACCGACATCAATGTACATCTACCAACACATGTTGGTACAGATGATGGTATTTCCGGTTCGATAATGCTTGTACCAACAGGGAGGGGATAAGCATGGCGTTAACAGATATCAAGGTCAGAACAGCCAAGCCAACGGATAAGCAATACAAACTGACCGATGGCAGCGGTATGCACCTTCTTGTCCATCCAAATGGTTCTAAGTACTGGCGTTTGCAGTACCGTTATGACGGCAAGCAAAAGATGTTGGCACTTGGGGTTTACCCTGAAATCACACTGGCGGATGCCAGAGTACGTCGTGACGAAGCGCGTAAGCTACTAGCGAATGGCGTCGATCCGGGAGACAAAAAGAAAAATGATAAGGTTGAACAGAGTAAAGCACGAACCTTTAAAGAGGTAGCGATCGAGTGGCATGGCACCAATAAAAAGTGGTCTGAAGATCACGCCTATCGTGTGCTAAAAAGTCTGGAAGATAATCTCTTTGCAGCGCTTGGCGAACGTAATATCACTGAGTTAAAAACGCGCGATTTATTAGTGCCCATTAAAGCCGTAGAGATGTCTGGACGTCTTGAGGTTGCTGCTCGTCTTCAACAGCGCACTACGGCCATCATGCGGTATGCGGTACAAAGTGGGTTAATTGATTATAACCCGGCACAAGAGATGGCTGGAGCGGTTGCTTCCAGTAATCGACAACATCGTCCGGCACTTGAGTTAAAACGCATCCCTGAATTACTTCAGAAAATAGACGGCTATACCGGCAGGCCGCTAACCCGCTGGGCAACGGAGCTCACTCTGCTTATCTTTATTCGATCCAGTGAGCTGCGTTTTGCTCGCTGGTCAGAAATCGATTTTGAAACTTCAATATGGACCATCCCGCCTGAGCGAGAGCCTATTCCTGATGTGAAACATTCTCAGCGAGGCTCAAAGATGCGTACACCGCATCTGGTGCCGCTTTCAAAGCAGGCGCTGGCGATCCTGAAGCAGATAAAACAGTTCTGTGGCGAACATGAGCTGATCTTTATTGGCGATCATGATCCGCGTAAGCCAATGAGTGAAAACACCGTAAACAGTGCGCTTCGGGTGATGGGCTATGACACTAAAGTTGAGGTTTGCGGCCACGGCTTCCGTACAATGGCCTGTAGTTCGTTAATTGAGTCAGGACTATGGTCGAAGGATGCGGTGGAAAGACAGATGAGCCATATGGAACGCAATTCGGTGAGGGCGGCGTATATCCATAAAGCGGAACATCTGGATGAGCGCAAGTTGATGTTGCAGTGGTGGGCTGATTTTTTGGATGCGAATCGGGATAAAGGGATTACGCCGTTTGACTATGCGAAGATCACTCGGGGTAGTATGTAGCATATATTTTTACTGGATATACTGTTTCTGAGACAGCAACAATGATTGTTCCTCATCAGCAAGAACGATCTACGCAAATCATTTAGCAACTAGAGTATTAATCAGATTGGGGCTAAATCCATCGCTAAAAGATGTATCTTCCGAAACACGATTAGCAGCATCTTGCACGAGCAGGGCTTTAACTCAGCGTGGAATGAAACATCGCTCGCGCATGTGGACAAGAACGCAATTCGCGGGACATATAACCATGCACAGTATCTGTAAGGGAGGAAAGAGATGATGCAGTTGTATGGGAATAATTACTTACTACCCCCACCTTTTATTTAAAGGTGGGGCGAATATTGAGATCACCCTGCGATTGCAAAGTGCGCTGGAGCTGGTCGATATCCGGCACCTCGATCATCTGGTTGTTGCCGCAGAGGGAATAATGTCGCTTGCGGGAGGGGGCTTGGGTTAATCACTCTCGCTGTGGTTCAGCCACCATTTTTGCTAGACTCTGCAGCTTAAATTTTGCCAGAACATCCGACTATGAAACTGCTAAACACCTATGATGACAAAGATGAAGCCGAAGAAGCACTGACAAAGCTCCTAGGTGAAAAACGCTTGGCCAGTGAACGAGATAGCACTGTGGTGATCTACAACCTATTTGGCCAACCTACCTGGGGTAACTTCCATCGTCTTGGCATGTTCAACTTGCCGGAGCTGCAGAAGATGCTGGAGCAGCGCAAGGCAGGGCATGTCATTGACAAAGCCAGACACAGCGAAATTTTGAGTATGCTGCGCTATGCCGTCCAGTCCTTCGAACTCACCATTCCGCAGCATTGGATGTAAAAAAGGCCGGAAAACCCAGCCTTCATTTTTTTGCTTTTTACTCTTCAAATTCAGCATTACCAAACTTCAGCATGCTGCAGTTTTCTTTGATAGCTCGCTGTAAATTTGCATCAAACCCTTTCTCAGAGCGTGCATTAATCTCAATGGAGATCTCTACCTCAACACCGTATTGGCTGGCAAAATTTTGCACCACCTCGTCCATGATATTAGCAAAATCCATTTTGGCTCTGATGGAATCAATTCGTACTGAACCATAAAACCGAGTTTTCTGGCTCTCTGTTACAATGACTCGACCAGTTCCAGAACCTGTATCCGTGTCCTTGCCGTCATCCGATTCGTCCTTATCGGTCCCATCGTGGCTGTCTTTATCCGAATCCCCCCGCTTACGCTCTTCTTCACTCTTTTCACGGGCTTCCTGCTTTTCACGGTTTTCCTGCTCCAGCTTGGCTTGATAGCACAGAGCAGCATTCCGGCTAATCAGAAGGCTGTTCTCATCCAAAAACACAGTGGATGATTTGCCAAAAGCAAACCCTTCAAAGCGATCGTCACGCAGACCGGAGGCAAAAGCGAAGAAATCGGTACTCTTGACAGCCTCTTCTATCGTTCGACGCAATACCTTGTCCTCTACCAAACGAGGCATGTAGAGGTACTGACAGGCATCCTGCCACACCTTCAATGCACTGACTGACTCTACCCCGTTGGCAAAATAGTATTTTTCCAATAAATTGCGCAGATGAACCGGTGACCAGTCTTTGATCAACCACTCCTCTTCAGCTAGTTTACTTTCAATTTCCTGGATTAATTTAGGTGCGCTGGAAGAGATTTGCGATACCTCCCATTCCAGCTGCTGACCGGGCTCCTGCAGCGGCGCCAGTAGCCACTTATAAGTGTCGCGGACCAAACTATCAAACTGCTTCTTCGCTGTATCGCGATTCCCTTTGGCTTGGGTCAAGTGCGCCAGATCCTGATTCAACACTCCGTTTTCGATATCGGTAACGATAGAGTGCCAGGCCAGATACGTTCTCCCCTGATCTTTCAAACGATTCAGACTGTCATAATCGGCAGCGAGAAAGAACAGCCGATTTTGTTTCACACGTGGTTGCTCACCACGTTTAAACAAGATCACCTCAGCTGCTTTGAATGCCTGGTTAGTACTGCTACTACGGCTATAAGCAGAAAATGCCGACGGCTCCAGTACCACCAAACGCGGTCCATTGCCGTATTCATCAAGCACATCGCTGGAAGGTGTGAAAACGTGTATCCCGGCAAAACAGTGCTGGGGGCCAAAACACGCAGTCACTGACTTCTTAAGCAGCGGCGTCAACTCTTCACGCTCACTGACTTTACTCTTGCGGGTTTCCATTTCCCGACGCAGATTAGGCTTAGTATCCAGCCAAAAACGATCTTTATCGCCATAAAGGTAGGTCAGACGATCTCGCAGCCGAACCAACACATCCTTAAAGGTGGCCACTGTTTGCCCGGGCGAGCAGGCGCCCAGCATAATCCGCTCAGCCAGCAGGCCGCGATGCATCTGATCGCCTGTACTGGGTGCACTACCCAAAAACAGGGTACGCATCACCCTACGTGCGGCGTGGAATTGACCAAAACGGGTATCTTGATTATCGATATCTGCCGCTTCAGAGCGCGAGCCATCCACCTCTTTTTCGATGACCGGTTCCCAACCCTGTGGTAGATAATGAATGCTCTTGCCACGCACATTACTGTCATCAAGGGGCAACGACCCCGGCATGATCAGCGCATCGCGGTTATCCGCCACCCACAAGCGATGGATCACTATCGCCATATATTGCAACACACCACGGGTGCGCTGAAACTTGTCCAGCGTAGACCAATCCTCATAAAGTCGGTCAAATACCTCCGGGTGGATCGGGTATGACTTGCACAGTCGGTCGTAATAGTGGCTGGATTGTGTTTCGTTTGGGAACTCTTGCGCATGCTGGCGATAGAAGTCAGCATACTGCTGCGCAATACCCTGCACCTGAGCGGCATCACCAGCCGACTCAAACAAACGACGGCGCACAATCTCAAAGGCCTCTTCAGTGGCTACCGGCTTCCATACCGACTCAACCCGAGCAAAATATTTCTCCAGCGAATCCAGCGCCTTCTGCCCCATAGTGCCACCCACTTCCAAGGCCGACTCAGGCAAAGAAGCCAACAACATGGCATTGGGTACCGACTTCATCGCTTCAGTCAATGCCTGAATAAAGGTGATATTGGAGTCGAAGGTTCCGGCATTAAACTGCTTGCCGACTTCCAACTGGCGCAAAAAAGCCACCAGCTCATCCATCAACACCACACAGGGTGCCGCCTTGGTCAGCAATTTAACTAACTGCTCTTTGCCCGGTGATGTGCCATCGCGGTCACTTTCCGCCACTAGCTCATAGCCTTCATCACCCAAAAGTTGCCAGGCTAGCTCCCCCCACAGAGTATTGGCATGGATCACACCGTGCGTGCGTGCTTGGCTCACCGACAAGTTAATCCCATCAATCACCGCCACTCGGGCACTGGGTAAGTCATGAATCCCTGCCGCATCCAAAATCGGCGGAATACCCTGCAAGCGATCCGTGGTCACTGTACGTGAGGCTAAGTGATAAACCGCAAGCATAGTGTGAGTTTTACCGCCACCAAAAGCAGTTTGCAGTTGGATCACCGGGTCGCCGCCTTTGCCTGCCAGCCGCTCGGCGACCGACTCTAATAGCAAGCGCATGCCTTCCGTGATAAAGGTGCGCGCAAAAAACTGCTCAGCATTCTGATATTCTGCTGGCGCAGAGCCATTGGCGACCTGAGTAATATCTGCCGCAAATTCCGACTGTTTAAAGGTGCCTTCCAGTACATCGCGATGCGGGCGCGCAATCTCGCGCCAAGGTTTCAGGCTCATAATTTCATTATCCGTTTCAATCCAATTCAGTATTGGCTTGGGCTCCAAATTTATTGAGCAAAAAGGTGTCATCGCCTATCTGCTCAGGAATCTTCGACTTCTGACCTTTAGAGGTCCAGGCTATAGCTTTCTCCCACTTGCCCACTGTTGGCCATGGCGCTTTGAATCGCCTCCCACGCGGTGACCAATTCGTTATAGGCTCGGGCTTCTTGTGCCCAACCTTTACGCTCGCAGAGGGTGTAGAGGCGATACGCCAGCGAGCGGATCGCATCGCTCTTGTCTGATAGTCGCCCCAGCATGGCACCAGCACTGCTGGCGCCTTCGCTGTTCAGGATCCGGATCAGCTGATGCAGTCCTTCCCATACCGGGGTTCGGATGTCTCGCTCTGGCGCCCAGTCGGAGGGCAGTTCGGTCCATTTGAGTAGTTGCACCTCACCCTGGCCGCTACTTATCACCCCGGCCTCTTGCAAGCCTGCCACGCTGGTGCCCTTGGCGCGCGCTAATACGTCGGCTTCACCGAACTTACCCACGCGCCAACCCTGCTGTTCAAACCAGTGCAGACAGAATTGGGTATCGTTGTCAAAGTCATCTTCGGCCAAGAAGCGGTTAATCAGTTGCAGTGCTGTTTTCACGCTCATTTTGCTGCCATCAGCTTCGAGCACCGCGGAATATTTACTGAAGATGCCCATACCGGGGCCAATAATGGCTTGCGACAAGTCCACCGGCGCCACTGCTGATTGGCTGATACCCAGGGCATCGATGCTGCCCTGGGTCATTTCATCCAACGCCTCCGGCAATACCCGGTTAAGTTCGCGGATAAACTGACGGCGGCTGATGCTATCGGCATTCGCCGCGCGCTTATTGCACACCAGCACTACGCTGGAGGCCAGCGCATTGGTACCTAAAGCTATCATTCGTCCAGCACCTTCCGTACGAACAGGCCAAGTGCCGTTGATAGCGAATCCGGCGTCAATTACAGCCTGCAAAAAAGTCTCCCAACCGGCGCTGGAGGTGCCATCGGCCTTGGTTTCCGACTGCTTAAAGGCGTAATAAATGGTGACCGGGAAGGCCGGATGCGCCTGCTCCGCCAGTTGATGAATCGCCTTGCCCATGCCATCCAAAAAGAACGCCTCAGCGCCTTCTTTACCGCCATGGCGGTAGGGCGTTGCAACCAACTCTTCGACCTTCGGTACCGCCATAGAGGCATAGAGACCTGGGAAAATCGGACGCAAGGATTTACGCAGCCAAACATAGAAGAAATCAGACAGATCGGCATAACCGATATTATCGTAATATGGTGGATCGGAGGAAATAACTTTGTTACGACTGATAGTTTGAGTTTGCGCATCAGCCTGTACTACAAAACCTTCATTGTTTGCAGGTAGTGCATCGACTGACATGGCACCTTTGTCGATGGCCATACTAAAACTACCACCGCCATCGGTAAACGGATTTGACTCAGCAAAATCCCAAACCATTGGTATTGCTTGACGTGCAAATGTTTCTCTAAATGCTCCTCTATCACTCATCCAAGAAGCAATAGAAGAGCCTATATTTGCTACCTTGCTTATTGCAGAGGCCAAATAAACCCCAACCGCCTGGGCATAGGCTGTCGCGCCAGTGCCACCGGCATCGAGGCCTGTGCCATCATCGGACATGCCCGCTGCAAGCGCATCGTCTCGGCAGCGAGCAATGGCTTCACCAACCAAGTCGGAGAAGGTATTCAATGCTACCAATTGGCGGGGGGTGAATAGATCGCCGTATTTCTCCAATCCGTAGCTTAACGTCCAAAAGTTGCGAGGATCATCTGGCAACGCATTTTCTGGCTTCCATTGCGGTATGGCACTGTTTGCAACAACCTGCTGTTCGCTTAAAGGTGACAAGTAAACTCGCCCTTTCTTACCTTCAGCAACAATTGCCATCAAACGC
This sequence comes from Kosakonia pseudosacchari, assembly GCF_900184035.1. Classification (GTDB taxonomy): domain Bacteria; phylum Pseudomonadota; class Gammaproteobacteria; order Enterobacterales; family Enterobacteriaceae; genus Kosakonia; species Kosakonia pseudosacchari. The sequence continues at coordinate 24,950 of NZ_FXWP01000019.1, read as the reverse complement.
TGACCTAATCTCCCAGCAATACCTTCGGCCTTAACATGCTTACCCTCGATTGGCGCCTTTGACAGTAGGCACTCAAAATTCGCCCCTCTTGCTAACTTAGTGCCATTTTTTGCCGATAAGGGTGGCGTGCCAACTTTAACGGTAAACTGGTAGCTATCCCCTTGCACCACTGGCTCGACATAGGCCTCTTTGCCGGTCTTGGAGGAGAGAATAAAGGTGGACGCCAATGGCACCTCGACATGGGCAAAAGCCGGGCTGGGGCTTTTCACCGTACGCGCCCACAGCCAGGCAATCACTGTCAGCTCGTCGCCCAAGTAAAGCGCTAGATCTGGTCGTTCAGCGACCATTGCCTCGGTGACCAAGACCTTAGGGTAAAGATGGCCAATGCGTTTTAGTGCCTCTTCGCGCATCCAGGCTCCATAACGGCGCACATCTTCGGCCAGCCCTTTGGCCCCCGACCAATCTTCAAAGGCATCTTTAGTGGCCTTTTTCTTACTGATTTTATCGGTGGCCGGCTCTGGTCCAACAGGTGCACGGCCGGCAAATTTGGGCGGGATCTCAATCATCGCCTTGTTGATGGTGACAGCCACTGGATTTAAGTCGGAGGCATGGGATTCCAATCCTAAGCGCTGGGCTTCGAGTGGCAGCGCGCCGCCACCGGCGAAGGGGTCGTGAAAGCCGGGCAATTTGTTGGGATTAAACAGTTCGGTCGCATCTGGGTGGTCTTTGTTAAGGGTACAGATTTCGCGCCAGCTCTCCATGATGGCCTCGCGCGCCTGATTGAGCACAGCCTCGTTATTGGTATTTTCCCACTTCACCAACTCGCGCAAGATATTAAACAGCTTTTCGCGCTTTTTGGCAGCTTCTTGCTTGTTCACACCATACTTGAAACCGTCCCCCTGCTGGTAGCCAGGGTCGTTCACCATCTGGGCAAAAATCACCGCTCGTGCGGCAGCTAGGGGGCGACGCGCCCACCACAGATGCAAAGTGGAGGGATGGCCGTGGCGTATGGACTTCTCACGCGCCGCTGCGGCGTTGATATCGTCCAGCGGCAGGGCCACTTCGATCAGTTTTTTGGGGGATTTGATGGGTGTCATGGTTATTCCAACATTAAATGGATGCAGCTATCAGTGCGCGAAATGGCGCTGATTGCAAAAATTGGTCAAAATCGTCTGGCGCCGTTTTTAGCACAGTAACTGCTTGGGTGAACCATTTTTTCCGTTCACTGACCAGATTGGGATCCTTATTCAACCCCAGCATATCGCGCGTTTGTACGACAGGATGACGCTGCCTTCTGGTCAGTGTGGGTAGCGGTTCAACCCAACCGTTGCTACTGGCTATGGCCCATTGCTGATTGCAGCCTGGGCCGGGCTCGATGGGCAACAAGCCATTCCCTTTGCGCTGGCCACAGGTCTGGTTATTGATGCAGCTATGGGCATAGTTGTGATAGTCAAAACAGAGATGAGGATGTGCATTTGCCCCCGCTTTGGGCTTGATATGCTCGACTTGCCCCTCAGTTGCCTTAAGATGCTGTTCACAATAGACACACAGACCACCTTGGTCTTGATGCAGATCGGCTTTTACTGCATCTTTCACCGCTTTAAATGCAGTGCTATCAAAATCTGCGGCTGTGGCTGCCGGGTTAGCTGTGCGGTATTGCGTCAACGCCGGGGTTGGCATCGCACGATGCTGAATTTCTATCATGGGTTACGACCCTTTGGCTGCCAGCTTACGCTGTGCCAAGAATCGCCAAGTGGCCAGATCGCTCTCATGAAACTGATATCCCGCCTGCTCAAGGGTTGCCAACAGAGTTGTTGCGCGTTCAGATGTTTCCTCCCCTGATCTAACCAGTAATTCGTATTCACTAATGGTCTCTTGCAGCGGTAGGCTTGGCTGGCTATGAGTTTCCATAACTTTGGCCAGTGCATCGCTGTTGTCATGGGCCAGCGGGCTAAAAGGCGGCATTCTGGCATAGGCGCCGTGCTCATCAGAGCCAAGTTGACGAATATTCTCTTTGGCTACTGTGGTGAGAACCTGCGGGCTATGGGTGGTGACAATAAATTGCAGCAAGGGAAATGCCTCTTGTAGCGCCCCAAGTACTTGCTGCTGCCACGCCGGATGCAGGAACATATCCACTTCGTCAATCATCACGATGCCTACAGTTTTCTGTGCAGCTTCATCCTTCAGATGTGGATTCAGCTTGATACAGCGAAAAGCGATATCCGACACAGTGGCTACTATATTGCGCAGACCATCACTGAGCATCGCGAGCGGCATGTAGCCATGCTGAGAGTGTTCCATCACCAGTTGCTGCCCCATGCTGGCGCGGTATTGCAGGTCGTGCCAACCGGTCAGCGAGCTCGTGAGAGTGTTGATGGCACGCTGCACAACCTCAATGGCAGCGGCAAAGTAGGCCAACGAGCTCTGATCCTGGGGCTTGATCTGATTTTCCAGCTGACCAATTTGCAGCTCGCGATAGCTGCGAAATACCCAGCCATACCACGATTCAAACTGCTTATAGCTCGAGGTCGCCGTCAGGCAGTTTTGATAACCCCAAAGACGAGAAAATACGCTGGCATCGAGCTTTTTATCCTCCGCTTCTGAGGTATAGCGCCCCTGATACCATAGACGGCCAGTACCTAAATAGACAATCAAGGGTAACTCGATAGTATCTGCTTCGGCTTGCTGCCCCTTGTAGATGACAGACTGGTAGTTCTTGGCGAGCCGGGTCAGAACTTGTGTCGACCTATCACCTTTGCTTTGAGTTCGTGGCTTGACTTGCTCGCGGACCTGTTGCCATTCGAACAGATGTGGCTGTTTTTCACAAATGGGGATACCTGTGGCCTGAGCTGTAATCTGGCAGGGTAATATCGGTTCCATCTCTTGCTCGCGGCGTTCAAGACGCACATCTTCAATCTGAATGATGGCTGACTTGCCTGTTTGGCTACTCAGATCAAAGCCTTTGACAAAGGGCCATAACGCAATGCGAACTGCATCAAGGATCGTCGTTTTGCCCGCACCATTGGGGGCGGTTAACACCGTCAACTGCGGGTGGAAAGTCACATCTAGCTGCTCAAAACATCGGAAGTTTTTTAAGCTAACTTGTTCAATTTTCATAAGCTGCCTTCAGCATTGGTGGAGCGTGCCAACAAATCCGCTAAGTCGTAATTGATGCTCGCCACGCCCAAATCCGGCTCTTTGGTAAAAGGCTGGCGAATGTAATACGGGCCTTCAGCCTTGTCCCCCTCTACCAGCACGATAGCCAGCAAAAATTTGTCTGCCTGGTTAAGGGCATAGAGGATCTCGTTACGGCTGACGGTGATGGTGATCTGTCCTTTGCTGCGGCCTTTCACTTCAATGTGACGATCTTGTGGCAAGGAGCCATCACTTTTGAGTGGCGGGCGCGCGGTGATATCCCACCCACATTTATCCGCTGCTACATCGATAACCATGTGGCCTAAAGCCTGTTCAGCATCGGTTACCGCCTGCATTGCGACCCGTTCTATATGGGCGCGGCTGGCCGCATCGGGGCTAAACATGACCTCCCCCTTACGTTTGGCCAATAGCCCTTGCGGGATCACCAGAGCACTACCAATGACCACCGGGGTGCTGGAGACCACTTGCTTGAGCGCGGTGAGTTCAGTTGTGCGCTGCTGTAAACGGGCGGTAAGTTCATCAACACGCCGACGCGCGTTTTCTGGCTGCATTCTGGGCTGCTTGCCAGACTTCACATCATCACTGAGTTTGAGATAGCGGTCTTGCCAATAGTTGATTTCTTTGATCAAGCGCTCATGTACTGCTGCCAAGGTTTTGTCTGCCTGAAGCTCACGCCGGGTTTTTACTTCAGCAAAATGCTCTGGCACCAGTTTTTCAGAGGCCAGCTGCAGTGCCAGTGGTTCCAGTGGTTGGGATAACCAAGGGGAGCAGAGAATATCTTGTACTAGTGCCAAGTCCCCCTCGCTGATGGGCACCAAGTCCAAGTGTGGCGCCCAGCCTGCATAACTGGCCTGACAGGCTCTATCTATCGCAACAAATTGTAAGCGGCGGGAGGCGATACTTTTTGCTTGTTCCGCCGTTTCTCTGACCGAGTGTTCCAACATAATGATTAGGCGGGGTTCATCGCCGTCATCAGCCGGATCAACCAACACGGCGCCCTGTTTCAGTTTGCCGCGATGGGCTTGCAAGGTGAGGTCCAGCACGGAGTGCATCAGAGGATGCACAGGGTGCAACAGCTCAGCTAACACCTTGCCAGTAGGACGAGTTAACTGCTTTTCGAAGCAAACCCGCTCGTAACGCGGTAGTACCGGCGTACGGCTTTCCCCTATGGTGCGATCTCGCTCGCGGATAACCGCTGGGACATGCCTGATCTCGTATCGGCCTTGTTCGCGCTCGCGCAAATCGCCCCCCAACATTTGGAAGGCCTCCTGAAAGAAGGCTCGGATAAAAAAGGGCTGCAAACGGCGCGCTTCGGCTTTTTCCATCTGCTCTTTGATGGCGTACAGCCCTTCCATTCCCATGTGGGATTCCACCAGGGCGTTGCGGCGCATGATCTCCTTGAGGTGGTCGCTATCCAGTGCCCCCTCAATTGCTTGGTCCATTCTGGCGCGCACAGCAGGATCTTCACCATAGCGAATGGCATCCATCAGCAACTGTTTGAGTGAAACGTTGTCGAACGCCTCCCCCAATATGTCGAACACCTTGCCGCCAAGTGCTTGTTTCTCAATTTCTAACTTGGCGAACAGTTTTTGGAATACTTCACCTTCACGGGTTTCATTGGCGACAATGTTCCACAGATGGCACACCTCTTTTTGGCCAATTCGGTGAATCCTGCCAAAGCGCTGTTCCAGTCGATTGGGATTCCATGGCAGGTCATAGTTGACCATCAAGTTGGCGTTTTGCAGGTTGACACCTTCACCCGCAGCGTCGGTGGCAATGAGCACCAACACTGTGGGGTCACTGCGAAACTCACTCTGGATTTTACGCCGCTCATCACGATTGGTTCCGCCGTAAATCACCCTGACAGCATTTGACTGGCCAAGCAGATCACCGACTCGCTGACGCAAATAATTGAGTGTGTCTTTGTGCTCGGTAAAGATGATCAGTTTGCGACGACTACCATCGCGGTTTTTCATTTCCGGCGAGTCTTGCAGTAAAGCGGATAGCTGTTCCCACTTTTTATCATTACCTGATTGCACCAACAGCAGTGCTTGCTGTTCCAGATCCTTGAGTGACAGGATTTCGGCGTCGAGCTCTAATATGGTCTCGGCTGCAGTAGCCTGATCTGCTACTTGCTCAGCATAGAGCTCGTACTCTTCGGCGCTTAAGTCTTCATCCAGCTCGTCCCAATTATCCGGTAAATCGAGCTGTTTGGTTACTGTATAACTACCCAGAGTTTCAGCTACACCGGTTAGTTTCGCCTTCTGGCCACGGGCCAACAGCTTCATCTCTGCAAGTTTGTCTTTAAGGCGATTACGGCGCCGTTTTAACGATTGATAGATCGCCTCCGGGCTGGATGCCAATCGTCGTTGCAATTGCGTTAGTGCGAAACCAACAGTATTTTTTTTCTTGTTGTCGAGTTTGTCGGCTCGATTCATCTCTTCTCTCACATAAGTGGTGACCTGCTCATAAAGACTTGCTTCGAGAGAAGAGAGATCGTAGTTGGCTGTATAGGCCCGACGCTCAGGGAATAACGGTGTGCCATCAAAAGTCAATAGCTCTTCTTTCACCATTCTGCGCATCATGTCAGTAATATCGACTTTATGGGCGCCTTCGCGAAACTTGCCATAGAACCGATCACTGTCGAGCAGTGACATCCAGACCTGAAAATCTTCTTCCTTGCCGTTGTGTGGCGTGGCTGTCATCAACAAGAAATGGCGGCAAATAGACCCAAGCAGTTCGCCTAATGCGAAGCGCTTGGTCTTATTGATTTTGTTACCAAAATAGTTCGCTGAGAGTTTGTGCGCTTCGTCGACAATGATCAAATCCCAGTCGGTATTGCGCAGCTTTTCTTGTAGCTCTTCGCTACGGGAAAGCTGATCCAGACGGCAAATCAGGCGATCGGTTTCGGTAAAAAAATTGCCCGTTGCACACTGCTCCTGCTTTTCTTTGCTGAAGATTTCAAATTGCAGGCCAAACTTTTCAAATAGCTCGTCTTGCCATTGTTCGGTCAGTGAGCCAGGCGATACCACCATAATCCGTCTGGCATCAGCTCGCAGCAGCAGCTCAGAAATGAACAAGCCAGCCATAATCGTTTTGCCCGCGCCAGGATCATCGGCCAAGACATAGCGCAGCGGCTGCTTAGGTAGCATATATTCGTAAACAGCTGAAATTTGGTGCGGCAAGGGGTCTACATTGGCCATGTTGACAGCCATCATCGGATCAAACAGAGCAGCCTGTGATATCCGATATGCTTCCAGCCCCAGTTTGAAATCGCCTCCGTCAGCATCAAACGCCCATGCTCGTCCCACTGTCGCGAGCTCAAGGGCCATCTCATCACTTCGAAACAACATGCGTTCTGCCAATACGCCCTTACTGTCTTTGTAGTAAACCGTCAGAGCGTGCTCACCGATCTGCTCCACTGTCACCACGCGAACCACTTGCCCTTCGACAATGCCGCGGACCTGAGCATCTTTCTTGATCTCTTCGAGCTTGAGCATGTTGTTCCTTAATAACTTGCTGGTTTATAAACCGGTCTTCGCGAAGTTGAACGATATTAGAGCTTGTAGGTATCGAGCCCAGCAAGCTTTAGTCGAGTAGTCAGATTACGCATCTTGCTGAATTCGGTACCAAGGCTCTCTTTGAGCCCAACCCCTTCACAAAACTCCCGCGAAGTCACGTGTTTAAGCTCATCTGCATATTTGAGCATTTGCAGATGTAGCTCGACTGTATATTGGTTGCGAGGTGCAACTGCCAAGGCTTGCTTGATCTGCTGATAGATCTCTTGTTCAGACACTAATGACTCCAAGTAAACTAAAACAGCTAATTTAGCTAAATTAGCTACTTAACACCGTCAGTACAAGCATTGATCATGACCCAAAATCAGTACAGTACTAAATCAGAGATCCTTCTCTTTCTTGACCCTGACCCAAAATCAGTGCAGTGCTAAATCAGAGATCTTCGTCTTTCCGGAGACTTCGGATAAATTCAGCCGGAGTCATGTCATTTAATGATGAATGCGTCCTTTCATGATTGTACTGCCTGCGCCAGCTGTCGAGTTTGTCCTGCGCATCTTCCAGTGACAGGAACCAGTGAATGTTCAGGCATTCATCCCGCAGACTGCCGTTAAATGACTCAATAAACGGGTTATCTGTCGGCTTTCCGGGGCGGAAGGAACATAGCGTTCCGCCATACACGCGAGTTCCGCCCATTGGCTGCGCAACATTTCAAAATTGAGAGACTGCTCCATCAATCATCGCCTTATGTCGTCGATACAACAGGAATTTTGGAAAGAATATCACACTAATTTGGCTGACGAAGTAAGCAGGATGGCATATGGTGGCTGCCCACACCAGACGCAGTGCCAGGACAGCACCGTCACGGGAGTTGTCAGTTCCCCGATGGAATTACGCAGTTTTCTGAGCCTGGCCTCTGCTTTGATTTCCGGATCAGAATGGACACAGTTCATCAGCGTGCTGACGGGCACTGTACTCTGGTCATGCCTGAACCACGGCTTTTCGTCTGCATTTCCTGGCTGAACGTACAGAACACAACCGCATGAGGAGCAGGTCAATGGTCCCGGTTCGCCGGCTGCGGCTTCGTCAGCAGTGATAAAATGTCCGTTGCCGGTATTTGCGAGATAGCATTTCATCATTCGCATGCCAATCTCCTTAAACACACCGCAAGGAGCACAAGCAGGAAGAGTGAAGGTAAAAACGATGGCGGTTTTTGGTCGCCAGTAAGCATGAGTGTTCTCATTATCTTTTTTCTCCATTACAGCCAGATACCGCGTAGGCGCAATCCATCCTGTTCATGGCAGAAGGACTGTGGGAAATGTGGCGGTATGACTGCAGAAAGGGTTAACGGGTATTAAGTGGATGACAGTACGAGCCAAAATTGACCGTCAGCTTCAGGGCTGATAAAGGTTTACTTCTTCAGCAACTAGGGGAAATGTCTCACCTGGCGTTGTGCTGGCTTATCTGACGCTCCCCCCGAACGAGCGTGTTTCCCTGCTATAGACTTTGGTGCGTTCTTTGGCAAAGTAACTCAGGTGGTTCAGCAGACTCCTACGTTGTTTCTCAAAACGGTCCTCGCGAAGCGCTTCCAGAATGTGTGGCGTGTTGTTGAAGGCAACCAGCGTTCGGTATTCAGGATACCCGAGCAGACCTGTCGCACTCAGCCAGGCCTTACAGATATAGCTCCCCAGATTACGGTCTTTCTTCGAATAATCCCCCAGACAGTTGAAGGTATCTTTGTTAACGAATATCGCTGCGTGATAGTGCGGTTTACCACTGGCTCCCGTCTCACGTACCCAGACGACTCTCAGGTCAGTTGGGCACACCTGAAGACCTTCCCGCCTGCGTTGGTGCTGATGAACGGCTATACGGGCTTTCAGCGCCCCTTTGAAGCGTTCCATTATCCCGACCTGCAGATTGGGAATACAGGCTATAGTATCCCCTTTGTCGCGGTACTCAGGCAGTCTGAGAACGAAGGTGAAAACGGCAGTTCTGGGGTGAGCCTCTGTCGCTAAATTGATGATTTCCCCCATACGCTTCATGTAATCAGGATTCAGTGAGCCAAATTTACTGTCGGGCATAAGTGTTACTCCTGCTGGTTTGATTCAGACGTGCGAAGCCCCTGCCGGAGCAAATGGCAGTAACGAACGCACGAATGAGGGTTAAGGTTTCAGACGGTGGAAAGGTATAGCGCTACCAGATGCTCATCTGCTGACGCTGATGCTTTAACTGGCGATGAATGCGCTTACCATCAGGTTTTAATGCGGTGCTGAACGGACGCTGTCCTGGCTATTGTCAGTCCTCGCGATTTGATATCTCCCCCTGATGAGAGAACGGTGTGGTTAGCGTTTTTAGGGGGTGAAAGGATTCTTTAATTTTATTTTAAAGAACTGCTGGGGTAAGTCTTTATACCTGTATTAACTGAGATTAGCATCCTGCGTTTTTATTTTGTTTACGTATTTCGCCAGCTCATTAAGTTAATTGTGATGAACTAATTCGTTAGCGTGTCTCATATTATTGCTACTTAACCCCTTACCTTAATATATTATATTTCCATTGTCTTGCATCTTGCTCTGTTATATTGGTTAATACCTTGCTAATGTAATATATATACTGTACCAAGTTACATGGCTAGCTAATAACCAGGCCTTGTCATGTCCGGGATTATATATTTTAAGTCCTCAGCTTTTACTCCAGGGTTACCAGTTCAGGATACAAAAAAACTTATTCCCGGAGAGACTGACATTCACAACTGAAAGACCGGATACCGTCATGTGACAGACGAAGTTGACTGGCAACAGCCAGTTGCTCCTCAGACAATCCGGTGGCAGAAAGGGCAGGGTTTAGCACCACAATACTGACGACGGCAGCGTGGACATATCCAGCGGGTCGGGATACCAGCAGACACTGCGCGTGAGGTTTTTGCTGATACGGCTTTTCTTCTGTTGTACTTCAGGGCAGACATGGTCAGTTACCCCGTGAGTCAGCAATACGCTGCTGCATCCAGGTTTCCACTTCGCTCTTCAGCCAGCGAGAACTGCGCCCCAGTTTAATGGGCTTCGGGAACTGGCCTTCGCTGATGAGTTTGTAGAACCACTTGTCCGTCATTTCGGTGTAGGTGGTAATGAATGCCATATCGACAAGCTGGTCATTCAGCAGTGCGGGGGATGTGTTCATGGAAATCTCCTTTACGTTAAAAGTGAAGGAGGAATGACTGTTCTCAGTGTTGTGTTGCAGCCTTCCTCAGAGGATGGGAAGGTTGCGTAAAAAAATACATCACGTACTGCAGGACAGGTATCTCTACCCTGTTCAGGTAAAGGTTACTTTTAGAATGTTCACAACATCTGAATATGCTATCTTATTGAAATTAATTGTTAGTATAAAAAGTGCAGCACTTGTTTGTTATATAAAGTGCAGCACTTATGGAGAAAAAATGCCCAGCCATCATCGAATCACTATCAACCTACCAACCCGAAAGTTCTGCAGTGATCTGAAGGGACTGGCACAGAAGCGAGATTTCACTCTTTCGAAGCTCATCCTGGAAATCATCATTGCATGCCTGAGATTCGATGCATCTTCAGCACGGTTTCTGGAGGAGTTACGTAATGAGTTAAAAGAAGGTATTGCAGTGGAAAAGAGTTTTACTAGGGATGAGACGCACATTTTGCATCGTACATCCATAGTGGTACCGAATGAGGATAAGGATACCAGCGGTGCTTATGAGAAAATTATACTGAATGCTCATGAATGTCGCCTTCGTGAGTATGAATTCACAATTCCTGATTTAAGCAGTAAGAGCGAGTTCGACCCTAAAGCCAGAAGGAAAATGAGTGGCGATACCAGAACTGAAGTTTTGGCTATGTTGAGAGCATTTATTATTAAGGAGATACCTGTTATTACTCAGTTTATGGGAGGAACGCCTGATTTTCTCCATTTATTCGTTAAAAAGGCAATTATTCAGTACGATAAGGATAATGATTTAAAATGCAATGTCAGAATTCTGACCACACTGCATGTATTACCTCTTTTTTTTAATGACGTTGCTAACAGCAGACTTGATTTTCCCGGAATCAGATTCAGACAGTTCAAAACACTGGCAGTTGATGGCTGGGATAAAAATAAACATGAGAGAATGGTGTATATTGAACGCGCTTCAGGAACGAAGTCAGGAGGATATTTTATTGGACTGGACTGGAATAAGAGGGACAGTGTGGATGAAATTTATGAAGGCTATGAGATGCTCAAGATAGGTGATGCGGAAAAACAGAAAGATATGCGCTATAAAGTGCATATGCACTCCCGTGATGTGAAATTCAAAAATACGCCAACGCTTTCATCTCCAAAAAAAGACAACCAGATATCACCACTGTGAGTATGGCAGCTGGCATGGCTGCCGCATCGTTGTTTAACTCACGGAGGTCAATGTGTCAGACCATATCCTTACCGGGCAAATTCCTGAGGCCCTGCAACAGCCCTTATCCCTTCTCCCTAGTATTCTGTCGGATGCGATGGTGGAGCGCCTGCTCCGGTGCGTTCACTACGAACCGGTGATTGGCATCATGGGAAAATCTGGGGCAGGTAAATCCAGCCTGTGCAATACCCTGTTCAGTCCACCTCCCGCCAGCGTGGATGCGGTCAGAGGCTGTACGCGACGCGTTCAGCGTTATCAGGTTCACCGTGGCCCCCATATTCTTCATATTGCAGATTTCCCCGGCATTGCCGAAACCCCGGAGCCCGACAGACAGTATCGTCGACTGTACCGGGCATGGGCCCAGAAGCTGGATCTGATTGTCTGGGCACTGAAGGCAGATGAACGGGCATGGAAAGATGACCTGCGCTGTTATCGCGAACTTCTGGGCGAGGGAGTTGCGCCAGAGCGTTTTCTGTTTGTTCTCACCCAGGCGGATAAAATGGAGCCCTGTCGCGAATGGGACAATGCAAGCCACCAGCCCTCACCCCGACAGACTGAGAATCTCCGGGCTAAAACTGAGCTTGCTGGAACGCTGTTTGCGGTTGTCCATCCGGTCATTGCAGTATCCGCAGCGGAAAACTATCACCTCGAACTCTGGGCGGAAGCGCTGATTAAGGCGCTGCCGGTGAGCAGCAGTAGCGCGGTTTTCCATCATCTTAACCCTGAGCTGCAAACGGAATATGTTCAGGAAACTGCCCGCGAGCGCTTTGTCCATGCCACAGGCGACATCTTTGATGAGGCCGTCGCGGCCATACAAACGTCAGGCAGGCTGGTGCGCCAGTTACAGCGACTCCGCCTGCGGTTCTTGGCGGTTATCCGCGCCGTCTGGCATCTCCTGTTCTGATTTCACTGTGCTTTTTTTACTGCCGTTTCGATCTGTTTTGACGATCGAAATGATTTCTTTTGATAGTTACAATCTATTGATGATTGTGTATTGATCGCTATTATTGATAGATGTCAACGATCAGTCTACGTGTATCGATCTGAATTAACAATTATCCCGCCTTCTGATTAGTCAGTACGATCTGTGCTGAATGTGAGGATATCCCCAGTTATTCGTTTTATTTAATCAATTGTTTATAAAGGAATATTTTATGTGTGCTTTTATGCCTGCGATGACGGGTGTATGTATCCACAGGGAGAACCTGAGATGAAATCCTATCCATTACAGCGTCAGGACATTTTTGCCTGGTGCCTCGCGGCTGTACTTCCGGCAATATGGGTGGTGCTGTACCTGAACTTTCCACAGACTGCCGCACTTGTCATTTATCTTGTCGTCGCACTGGTCTGGGTATTGCTGGACCGGACAAACCTGATGAAGCAGGGCATCACGCCACCTTCTTTTATCTGGTTCTGGTTTCCGGTGGTGTACCTGCGCCAGCGTGACCAAATGCAGGGTAAACCGTGGCGATTGATGCAGGTCTGGCTGCTGTGTACAGTGCTGTCATTCGTGGCGATATACCAGCTCAACCAGCAGTCAGGTACAGAAAATCTGGCGCAAAGTGCCTGTACCGTGGTGACGAAAATCCTGCGTGATGAAGGCTATGACGAACGCTGCATCCGTGTGACGGAAATACAGGAAGAAGTGAGAGGGCGTTTCTGGCGGGCACAGGCGTTGCTGAACACCGGTGTAAAGGAACCCGTGACCATTGAGGTCAGGGGCCGGGATATTTATGTCGTGTTACCCGAAGCAGGAGAGTGAAGAAGATGGAAACAGTAAAAAGTATTTCCCGATGTCTGGTGCTTAATGCGGTGACTTTATTCTCCGTAACATCAGTGGCTCATGCAGCTACACAGGACACACTTCGTCAGGCTCATTACCAGCGCTGTGCAAAACCGGTGTTTTACGCTCAGACCTCTAACCACAAAAAGGAGGTGGAGATTTGTATTGTCACCCCGTCAGTCTCGTATTCATTCGGCAGGGTGGGGGTAAAAAATAAAGAAATGAACCTTACCGTTCCGGCAGGCAGTACCTCTTACGCATATTCGAATAATCAGGTCATCAGCATTCAGAACTTCACAGTCAGAAATAGCGATACCACCTATCAAGTTTCAGCGGGTATGAATGACTCCGGGGAGCCGGTTGCCTCCCTTAATGTCTATAAGGGCACGCCGGAGAGCGGGAAGTTACTGGCAGAAATCAGACTCGACCCGGCGACGGCGGTGAACAACATCAGTCATTCACTGGCAGAAGAGGGCATTCCGGAGGCAGACAGCCTCTGACTGCTCCTCCACTGAACGAAACAGATACTGGTCTCAGTGCCAGGATACCGGACGTTGTTTATAAGGAATGTTAATGATGTTTAAAACCCTGCTTACCACCTTGCTGCTTGCTGTCTCACTTCCTTTGCTGGCAGAAAATGCGCCATTGTCTGTCAATGCTCAGCAGGCTTATCTCCCGAGAGTTAATTTCCCGGTCTGGCAACTGACGCTGACCAGCCTGGATAACGACATCACCATACAGTCACTCTCCCTGAACCGGGGGAATTGCCTGATTTCCATGTCGGGACGGGGACAGAATGTGAATAAACGTCTGGGGTACGGTCAGACGCTGTCTTTTACCACTCCCAGTAACAGTACTTTCACGCAGTGCCGTCCTCTTGAGTTAACTGTACAGACCAGCCAGGGTAATTTTACCTTTAACTGGTGATCTGTAACGGCGGTATTGCCGCCGATTCAAAACGGGTCAGCAACCTTCGTTGGTGAATGCTGAACCGATCATACACCACTGTACTGACAGGGCTGTTCCTCCTTCGGGAGGAACAGCCTTTTTCTTTTATGTCATTCATTAAGGAATTACCGATGAAATTAGCCAGCCGCTTCGGGCGGATCAACCAGATACGTCGCGACCGTCCGCTGACTCACGAAGAACTGATGAGCCATGTCCCCAGCATCTTCGGTGAGGACAAACATGCGTCCCGCAGTGAACGCTACACCTGGATACCATCCATCACCATCCTGGAAAACCTGCAGCGCGAAGGTTTTCAGCCGTTCTTCGCCTGCCAGACCAGAGTGCGTGACCAGAGTAAACGTGAACACACGAAGCACATGCTGCGTCTGCGTCGTACCGGGCAAATCACCGGTCATCTGGTCCCGGAAATTATCCTGCTCAACTCTCATGATGGGTCATCAAGTTATCAGATGCTGCCTGGTATCTTCCGCAGCGTCTGTACCAACTCACTCGTCTGCGGGCAGTCGTTTGGCGAAGTGCGTGTTCCCCACCGGGGGGATGTGGTGGAAAAGGTGATTGAAGGCGCTTATGAAGTCCTCGGTGTGTTTGACCGGGTGGAAGAGAAGCGTGATGCCATGCAGTCACTGCTTCTCCCGCCACCTGCACAACAGGCGCTGGCGAATGCTGCACTGACATACCGTTATGGTGAAGACCACCAGCCGGTGACGGCAACGCAGATACTGACGCCACGCCGCTATGAAGACCGTCAGGACGACCTGTGGACAACATATCAAAGGTTGCAGGAGAACCTGCTGAAAGGCGGTCTGCCCGGTCGCACTGCGAAGGGCAAACGCAGCCATACCCGCGCCGTTAACGGTATCGACGGTGATGTGAAACTTAACCGTGCTTTATGGGTGATGGCGGAAAACATGCTGGAACTCCTCGGTAAATAATCCCCCGAGTTTCCTCACTGATATCCCAGTTTCCTCACCCCACAGATTTATCCCATTAATGAACAAGGAAAAATCAGCATGACCGACAATACACTGCCACTGTTCACACCCTCAGAATCTGTTCCTGTTGCGGCTCAACATCAGATTACCGCAACACAGGTAACCGATGAAAACCGCATCAGCTTCTGGCCGCAGTATTTCGGCAACATTCCACAGTGGATAACCCTCGAACCGCACATCTTCGCGTGGATGGACCGCTTCTGCGCTGACTACCATGGCGGTATCTGGACCTTTTTCACTCTCAGTAACGGCGGTGCTTTTATGGTGCCGGAAACTGGTGAGGACAGTGATGAGAGTTCATGGACGCTGTTCAACCCGATGAACTGCAACGGTGCGGACATGTGTGCGGAAGCCGCCGGTATTGCGGTCTGTCTTATTGCTTACAGTCATCATGCCTGCCGTACCGAATGTGACGCCATGACGGAACACTATTACCGTCTGCGGGATTACGCCCTGCTGCATCAAGAGTGTCAGGCCATTATGCGCATCATTGATTAGGAGTTTCAGACTATGCCCGACATGGCAGCATTACCCATACAGTCACAATCCGACATGTTCCCTTCTTCAGTACATCCACGACAACAACCCATCCTGACCCCATATGCACAGCGCACCATTCGTCGGGCGCTGAACATTCTGGAGCGTCAGTTACGTGAGCCCGGTGCGGTATTCTCCTCCAGTAACTCAGTCCGCAACTGGTTGCGCCTGCAGATGACACTGGAGGAAAAAGAGGTATTCATGGTGCTCTTTCTGGATAACCAGCATCGTCTTATTGCGTACGAAACTCTGTTCACCGGCACCATCAACCATACGCAGGTCCATCCCCGTGAGGTGGTGAAGGCGGCACTGAAGCACAACGCTGCAGCTGTCATTGTGGCGCATTGCCACCCTTCGGGACTTGCGGAACCCAGTCTGGCTGACCGCCATATTACAGAGCGTCTTAAACAGGCGCTGGACCTGGTGGATATCCGCCTTCCGGACCATCTGATCGTTGGTGGCATGGATATTGTTTCCTTCGCCGAATCGGGCTGGATTTAAAGGGGAAGGGGGATATATCGGTGAAGATTATCAGCAAACGTCAGGCCATGACGATATACCGGCAACATCCACAATCCCGGTTATTTCGCTTCTGTACCGGCAGATACCACTGGTCCGGCAGTGTCTGCCACTACGCAGGCCGGGAGGTACAGGACATTCGCGGTGTGCTGGCGGTCTTCGCAGAACGTCGCCAGGACCGCAACGGTCCGTATGTCATATTGCGCTGTGTCACCCTGAATTAACTTTGTTTAAGGAGCACGACAATGTCGAAAAAACACGGCCAGTAAGCCACCATATCGCTGAGCCCTGGTGGGGACTGAAACGCAATATCACCCCGTGTTTTGGCGCACACCTGGTGCAGGAAGGTCACCGCCTGCACTATCTGGCTGACCGTGCCGGTATCTCGGGAACTTTCAGTGACTCGGAGTTATGCCATCTCGACCAGGCATTTCCGCTGCTGATGAAGCAGCTTGAACTGATGCTGGCCAGTGGTGAACTCACTCCCCGTCATCAGCACTGCGTTAGCCGGTGCACATTTGCCCATCAACCTCTATTTGCAACAATATTTCAACATGTTTATTACTAATTTTCATTGGCTCCATAAAAAATAGTCATAGCCTAGATTGCGAGAGACATCTGTACTTGTGTTGGCATTGCAGCTCGACGCCAGAGCCAAGCGTCAAATTCTCGACGCGAAAGAGAGAGAAGGTCTGCTGCGAAGCAAAAAGACTCACGCAAGAAGTGATAGTCATCATTTTTGACACCAATTGCTTTCGCGAATGTGCGAACGTGACGATCAACTGCGATGGAGTCAATGCCGACAAGACATCCCATATAATCGACCGTCTTCGGGCCGATACCATTTATGGCTTGAATTGCATCACAGAATTCATTGGATGCCAGACTCAAACGTAAATCCTGTACGTCCTCAATTCCAGCTCTTTGCAAGAAAGCTACTAGTGCCTCGAAACGGCTAACCTTCTCATGATGGCGCCAGTTCAAAAATGTACCTGTTTCTCCGCTCTGAATTAGCGAGACCAATGAGGAAATTGTGACGTGATTCGGATGCATCCGCAGGATAGTCTGCACCCGAGGACGCACAACTGTCATATAATTAAGTCCGGCCTGGAGCACTGAGTCCGCGAGAACGGCTCCGATGTGATCACAGATATCGCGAGGGGACCTTACCTCAAAGAGTGCGCCTTGATTTTTCGCATGATTAGCGATGCTACGCGCTACTTGCAAAATCTCGATGGCGGAATTACTCATACTAACTTTGCCTCTTTTAATGCACTCAGGCGCTCTACACAGTTCGGACAAGCACCGCAAGGAAACTGTGCGGACGCCTGACACGAATAAGTTCGTCCGATAGGAACACCAAGCTCAGCAGCAACCCTAGCTACATCGGCTTTGGATGAATAGCGGAATGGCGAATGAAAGCGAACGGGACCGATGGTTGATGTAAGTTCGTCGAGATTGTTCATAAATGCAGCAGTGCAGTCAATTTCTTTGGCGTGGTTGCTATTGATGAATCCGGTATAGACATTCAAGATGCCGACAATCTGTGCGCGTGCCGCAGCAGCAGCGAAAAAAAGCATTGTCCGATATGGGATGTACAAATCGTCGTCCTTGATATCCTCAGTCCAAAGATCTGCTTCGCGAATTAGCCGCGATTGCGAGCCGCGGAAGATATCAGATATATCAAAGCGCTCAGGTCGTTGCATTTCGGAAGGCAGGACTTCATTTACCCTACTCCACTCAATTTCTACACAATGTTGCCCATAGTTGAAAAAAATCGGTACAACTTCGGTACCTTCTGCTGCAAGCTGGTATGCAACAGTTGTTGAGTCTAGGCCACCCGAAGCTAGAAGGAGCACCTTTTTTATCAAGATTTGGCCCTCAATTCAGCAATGACACTAAACATACCGTTGAGACACGTATCAAGGTCAGAAGAATATACCGAACTTCCGACAACTACCATCGTGTTCTCATTCTCATGCCGCGGATCATAGGTGATGACCGGCTTACCCATCGCGATTGCCATACCGATTTCCACAAGCGTGCCAGGGTCTCGGTCGAGAGGGACAGCAAAGATTGCGTCACATTCCTTTAGTAGATGGTAATCCATGTGATATGTACAACGCAGCTCACCATTACTTGCGGGTCGCTTCAACTCTCCATTTTCAAGAACGGGACGACGCACCTTGAAATTGTGATACACCAGACTTTCAACAGCATGGTCGAGTTCCTGTTTTTCAACATATGAGAAATCTGGACCAGCAAGGTAAATTGAGTAACTCTGTCGGTCATGCCATGGAAGCACTGTCCCTCGGAGTGCTTGCAGTACATCCAGCGAAAGCCGGAACCCGCGTTGCAAATCGCGTTTGATGTCGTCAGGAAACGTCGACTGTGAGTACACCGTCGCAGCTTGGCATCCGCGCCATGCAGCTTCAATCCACCCCTTTTGAGAGAGGCCAACCATAACGCTCGAATAAACATCTCCAACGCCGACTGAGTTTACGGTATTGCCCAACGTTGCTGGTATTTCTTCGACACTGTTATTACGCAAATCAAAAAGCCGGCTACCGCCACGATTTTCTTTAAGGAGAAATACGTCTGGCGAAAGTGCCCTCACTGCATTTAGAAGTCCACCTATATCGTCTTTTCCAAGTTTCATAAACAATGGGGACGATGTCGAGATAATGACAGCTTGCACGCGCCCGAAGAACTCTTTAAGCGAAGATAGATCCTCAAGGTCATACGCTATATCGAACGAAAATCGTGCGTCTTCAGTAAATGCGTTCGCGAGTACATTGATATCGAACCGACCAGGGAAGACGACGATTTTTTTATAAGCTTCGAGACATGGCAACGGGTCATTAACTTTCACTACTTTAGTATCGCTCATTAGGTCTTCATAGCCTTGATGCGAAACTTCTGTCACGTCGCCAATAAGGATAACGTTTGGTGCACCTATGACATCACCAAGCCAGATGAAATCTTTACACCCAAACTCATTCAGATAGTGATTGGCTTCATCAACAAGGTATTGAGGACAGAAAGCCGCTACTGAATATTTTAGCCCTGCCGCCCACATTCCCCTTGCTGCATGAGCAATTCCTCCCAAGCGAAGCTTGCACATTACACCACGCTGAGCAAGCGTATAGTCGATAACAAGCTCCCCAACAATTAGAACTGTATCTTTGCAATTCATGATTATCTCGGCACGAAGTCAGCATTTACGGTAGGAACAGGCGATGCTGCGGAGAAACTCACCAAGCCCACGTAAGTTACACCATCTTCGAGGCATGCTACGAGATAATTGAATGAAGTAGGAAGTGCCCCTACCTTTACACCCTGCACATCCACCGCGAAAACGCGTTTCTTGTCAAAAACAATACCAAGTTGATCGCCAACAGCAGGCACATTTCTGAACCGTGAATAAAAATCACTATTTCCAACGTCTTCCAACACAGTGTGAAATGCCTGTTTACATCTATCGACCCCGCTAGCTCCGCCCTCTATGCCAGTCCCATCTCCTACAGCCTTCTTAGCTTTTGTACCTGGATAATCTGAAAAATGCCCCGATCCTGAGCTCCCCATCGCATTGCTCCTAGTGGTTAATAAAGCCTTTTCTTATTACGGATTCGCACAGACCGCTCTCTTAACATACAGGTCAGCGCTACAATCAGATCAATAGCAGTTAATATATAATTTTTTGTGGGATTTTGTTATCCGGACTTCTTCTTGCTCGCCTGAATTCTCAAGCAATAGCTATGAACGTTTCCGATATATGCGAGTCAAGCATCACCGCATCAACGGCTTCGCCGTAAGTTTGCGCTACTGGGCAGCGTAACGTTCGTGATCAGCCTTGAGGTTGATCGGACAGGTGAACGTCAGCTTAACACTTGTGGTATCGGGCTGCGGCCCCAGTCGCAGCTAGCGTGTCGTACTCATCGAATGCCTCCACTTTGATAGAACAACAGCTGAGACGGTCGCAACATCAGATCCCGGTTAATTGAGCTTTGTTGTGATCCAGATGAGTCTGAGGACGAAAGTGATGACGATATCGGTCAGTTGAATGCATTTTTTGACATTCTGGAATCAGAGCCGGAATCAACAGAACGATATCAGTTAACCGATATAGATGGTGAAGATGCTTTCATCCGTATTGGTTCTATCGCGATGGTGCGAGTACCACTTGATGCGCTGGAGCCTGTCGAGGAAAATGACGAGTAACAGAGTTCGGCATCTCAACCAAGCCATACTCGTCCTGGTTCGATGCCGAAAATCAATGAATTTTCGTGTTGGTATCTATGTTGGTATAACATTGTAGAGTTTATTATAAATAATTTTAAATCATGAGGTTAAGTATTATGTACGAGTCCGGCCTTCGCACCAAGTGATGCAAAAATGAGCTACCTTCGGGTGGCTTTTTTTGTGTCCATTTTCGTCCAAATTCGTTCATATCCATTTGTAATTTAAAGATAATTTATATAAATATTATCCGCTTTTTAATTGTGGGCACTGTGCGTGGTGGTCGTTTTTCATCCATTGACATCCGACCGATTTGGGGGCAAAAAAGGGGGCAATTCTCCGGTTCGATAGAGGTTGACCCCCAAATGGCGCTTACAGATCTCGCAATCCGGCATGCCAAGCCGTCTGGCAAGGCATACAGGCTCTCCGACTGTCACGGTCTCTACCTGCAAATTAATCCCTGCGGTTCGAAACTGTGGTATCAGAAATTTCGGTTTGAAAACAAAGAGAACCGTATGTCATTAGGGCCTTATCCGCTGATTTCTCTCGCACAAGCAAGGGAAAAGCAGGCGGAGATAAGAAGGCTTATTTTTGAAGGCATTAACCCAGCGGAAAAACGCAGGGAGGAAAAACGCGGTGGAGTACCGCTTCACACGTTCGAGTCCGTGGCACGAATGGGTCGCCAGCAACCTCAGATGGACCTCAGAACACGCGAAGCGGGTGCTGCGTTATTTTGAGCTCTATGTTTTCCCCACCAATGGCGATCGCGACATCACCAAACTGAAAGTGATGGATCTGCTGCTACCCATTAAAGAAGTGGAGAAAGCCGGTAAACTGGATGTCGCTTCCCGCCTGCAACAGCGCACTGCCTGCGTGATGCGCTACGCCGTCCAGAATGGCATTATCGAGCATAACCCTGCTGCAGATTTAACCGGGGCGGTTGCCACCGCAAAAGTACGTCACCATCCGGCCCTGGACCTTCATCTCATTCCCGATTTTCTTGAACGTATTGATGATTACAAAGGCCGCAAGT
This sequence comes from Kosakonia pseudosacchari, assembly GCF_900184035.1. Classification (GTDB taxonomy): domain Bacteria; phylum Pseudomonadota; class Gammaproteobacteria; order Enterobacterales; family Enterobacteriaceae; genus Kosakonia; species Kosakonia pseudosacchari. The sequence continues at coordinate 3,796 of NZ_FXWP01000019.1, read as the reverse complement.
TAACCCAACTGGCGGTGAAACTGGCGCTGTTGCTATTCATCCGCTCCAGCGAACTGCGGTTTGCCCGATGGGAGGAGATTGACCTCGATAACGCCATGTGGACGATACCTGCTGAGCGTAAACCGATCCCCGGTGTGAAATATTCCGTACGCGGTGCAAAAATGCGTTCCACTCACCTGGTGCCACTCTCCCGTCAGGCGACAACCCTCCTCAATGAGATCAAACAGCACACACGGCCAGGTCTGGAGTTGGTTTTTCCTGGCGACCATGATTACCGCAAGCCCATGAGTGAAAACACCATCAATAAGGCGCTGCGGGTGATGGGGTACGATACGCAAAAAGAGGTCTGCGGCCACGGCTTTCGTACCATGGCCTGTAGCGCCCTGGTGGAATCAGGATTGTGGTCCAGCGATGCGGTAGAGCGTCAGATGAGCCATCAGGAACGTAAGCGCGTCCGGGCAGCCTATATCCATAAAGCGCAGCATCTGGAAGAACGCAGGGAAATGATGCAGTGGTGGGCAGATTACCTGGATGCCAACCGGTTTCGGCACGTGGTTCCATATAATTTCAAGAAACCATCGGGCGACACCTCGGACCTCCTGAGTCTTCAGGAGTGTAATGCCCGGCGTCTGGAAGAACTGAAAGCATGGATTCTGGCTGATTCGAAATGGCTGACGGCCAGTGACCTTTCGGTTAAAGCGGGGTTTAAAGCCATCGACACCGATGCTGGTCCAAAACGCTGGAAAGCTGCCGGAAAGATTTTTTCCCTGAAGGTCAATGGTGAGGATTTATATCCCGACTACGTTCTCGATGATAAGGCTCGACCTCTCAAGGTCGTTATGCTGATACTTTCACTCTTTAAAGAGCGCAAAACGCCCTGGGGCCTGGCGATATGGTTTGGTTCAGGAAATAGCTGGCTGCGAGGGGAAAAACCTAAAGATCTGTTACTCACTAAGCCTGATCTGGTTGTTATGGCTGCACAGGAGGAAACAGAATCGGGGGAACACGGATAATATATTATGTATCAAAGCTGAGCATTCACGGCTACGGAGCACGTAGTGGTTTTTATAATAATGAACAGAATCGCAGGTTATCCGTTTCCACGGTCTGGCGCCTTCCCCTACTGGTGGCGTGTACACAACGTTATTATCCTGGTCGCGTAACACAGTGCCCGGTGTTTTGCGGATGTCAGTTTGAACGGTGCGCAATTTGGTGCAAACGGCGATCGCTGTATTTATACATAACGGGTATGCGTTCAGGTGCTCAAAGCCGTCATACAATACCGTACGGTAGCGCAGGGCTTCTTTTGTCGAAGGATCTGCGTTCTCAGCCCGGTCTGCAGACTGGAAAAGCTGATCGCTTGTCGTCACGATGTTTTCGATACGGGAAGAGTCTTTCGCTTCCAGCATGGGAAGGATGTTTATCAGTAATCCTTGATGAGGAATCAACTCACCGGCAGTCTTCAGCTCGGCGATAGCCGCGCGTGCTGTGATGCATGCTTTGAGTACCCGACGTGTTTCGATGCGCTCCAGCTCGGGTGGGGCAGTACTGGCGGTGCGTTATAGGGGATTTCAGGATCCCAATTCATATGTTTAAGATTATCACTTTTAGCGACATATTGCCGTGATATGTCGATGGTATCGACTTGTCACGTCTTCATGTTTAAAAAAAGTGATTCTATCGACATATGAGTAAAGCATGTCGATGCTATAAATGTATCCCAATCATTGGCCTTGGCCCAAAATCTGTTTAGCGCAAAACTTGAGATCTTCGGTGAATCGTGATTTTTTCATCGGTACCACCTTTGTTCAGGGGAATAGTTATCATGCCGGAATTCTGTTTCTGAATGGCGCAGGGTTTCGGGTCAGGATCAATGTGTATTAAAGCGGCCACAAGTTGAAGAAGCCTGATTTTTCCATTCAAAGTGCCGAACTCCTGTGACGTAGGTATGCGAACTCTATGTGTATCTATATTTGGGTAAAGTCATCATGTTCAAGATGTTAGGAGGCAAGGAAGTTTAAAAAAAGAGGCAATGATCACACTCTTCATGCGTGGGGAATAAATGAAGAATATAAATGTTATGCACTAAGTATGGTGGTTAAATCATAGAAAGGATGTGTTTTGGGTAAGTAAGAAAAATGAATTTAATTTTTTCGTTGATGCTTTTTTATTTTGAATTATCCACTGAAAAGTCATGACACCTCTTTAACGCTATGCCTCTGTAGAACTCACTACTTGTGTGAGCATAATTAGCGCCAGGTATATGGGTGAGTTGTCAACAGGTTCGACCTACATCTCAACGAAGTGGTTAGTTATTAATAACGGAGAGCAATTCCATTCGCTTTTCCTGTAAAAGTTTCTGAATTTCATTGCTTTTTCTGGCATAAACTTCATTTTTGTCTTCACCTTGGGTCCAGCCGATACGCCTGAGGCGTGAGTCATAGCTGAATAAGTCTCCAAAAAATTCCTGCTTGTTTTTCCCCAATGCTTTAGCAAGTATATCCTCTGGGCTGTGCTCCGGGAAAATGACATGCTCAAATGATTTATTATGCAACGCTATTGCTTTAAGCATTGTGAGATCTGCAATACCCCAGATATCACGATCGCAAGAGACCAAATTTGAAATATAAAAATCGGTATGTAATTCGGCACTGGTATTGCTAAACCAGTCCATAACTCTGAATATAAAGAGATCCCATGCGCAGCCTTGCACGATACCAAGAGAGTTAGTATGTCCAGAATTAACTTTCAGAAGCTTTGTTGTTAATTGTGTCTTATTGCCTCTGAATAATATGTCCGCGCAAATTGCAAGCTCGCGTAACATCATCATTTGCAGCTTTTCATCCATAAAATAGATGAGATCTTCGAGTTTATCTTCATTTTTCTTTTCGGAAGAAATGTCTAATATTTTAGTTTCTAATAGCAATAACTCTGTTAATGAAAATAGATGGTCCAGAGAACTAAAGCCACCGCTTTCATGTTTAGCCATAAACTCATTAAATAGTGGGTCGATATTAGCTTCACATTGTTCCATGAAATATTTTTGATAAATTTCACGCCAGGACTCGTCCAGCGGACCGCCGATTTTTGACAATGCAGTCAATGCGGCAAATGTTTTTCGGCTAAATTCTATATTTTCAGGTTTTTTGTTAAAGTGTCTTCTGCTTTCGAATAGGTATAAATAAGGATTGATGTTATTATAATCTATCCCTAAAGACTGAATTCGGAGTAACTGATTTTTTAGCTGCGGCTGAAATTTATCCTTATATCCTAATGAGTATATATATATGAAGCTGCATTCGAATCAAAATAAATCCCTGTTCCTGCTAAATAAGGTACGGTGCCTTCTTTCTCTACCATACTGGCATCAATAACCCAGAGAGACTGTCCCTTAAAAATTGAGCGGATCCCAACAACATCATCGATTACTTTGTTTTTTAATTTAAATGGGCCATGGTCATCGCCAGAAGCACAGATAAAGCGCCAGTCTTTTAGAACATTGAAGTTCTTCTCGTAAATTTTAAGCGCTTGCAGAGGTGTTGTCACAGTACTCATCGCCTGAAATGCAAGCTGTAGTTTGAAATCATCCATTTAAATGCCTTTACTCCAGAAGTGATGGCTCAAAAGTGACAGGTGCGATATTAGCTGACTTCATCAGAAGGTTGAATCGCCACGGGTTTAACAGACACCCCGGAGTCATTTAAGATGGCTTAAAGAGAGGTGCCCATGAGCGATAAGCGTTATCCCGAAGAGTTTAAAATTGAAGCAGTCAAACAGGTTGTTGATCGTGGTTATT
>NZ_FXWP01000016.1 GCF_900184035.1 Kosakonia pseudosacchari | reverse complement strand
CTGACGGTTCCCCATAAATAAAGACAGGCATAGAAGGTTGTGATCTACTTAGTGTTCCACCAAAAAGTAAGGTCACACCTCTATGCCTGCTTCACAAGTTTGCCATAAATTTTTCAGCCAGTCCCTGAACTCTATTCATCAGTACCGTAAAAACGCCCTGCTCGATATGACCGTGGCCCTGACGCGTGGTGCTTCGCTTTCTCTTACCAGCATCGGCAGATACCTGCCAGGTCCCGCACGTGTTAAGCACAAGATTAAGCGTGTTGACCGGCACCTCAACAGCGACCTGATGTTCAGTGATATTCCCTCCGTCTACCAGCAGCTTGTATCCCGCCTCACACACAGCCTTTCAGTTTGTGTCATTGCCGTGGACTGGAGTGGCTATCCTTCATCAGAGCTCAGTGTTTTGCGGGCAAGCTTATTGTGTGATGGCAGAGCTATCCCTCTGATGAGCAAAGTCATTTCCTCCCGCTACCAGAACAACTCTGCCGTGCAAAATGCCTTTCTCGATCAGATGGCCGCCGCCATTGGCAAAGATAAGCAGGTCATTATCGTGACCGATGCGGGCTTTCGCAGCAGCTGGTTTCACCACATCCGCTCTCTGGGCTGGGATTTTGTCGGGCGAGTCAGGGGGAGCCTCTATTTTCAGGTCGTCGGGGACGAAGAGTGGCAGATGGCGCGGGATATTGCGTCATCAACAACGGCGCGCTATCTGGGATTCGGGCGACTGGCACGCAACGCCAGTCGTGACTGTCCGGGACATTTCTACACCGTGCATAAACGGGCGACAGGCAGGAAAGGCAGCCAGCATTACCCCAAAACAGACAGGATGTACCGTAAAAACGCACGTGAACCGTGGCTGCTTTTTACCAGTCTGATGGAATATAAGCCACGCGAGATAGTTAAAATTTATAGTCGCCGTATGCAGATAGAACAGAACTTCAGGGATGAAAAAAGCGAGCGTTATGGGCTGGGACTGCGGGTAAGTAAAAGTCGGGGAGAAAAACGACTTTCCGTGCTTTGCCTGGTTGCAGTTCTCTACAGCATCATCATATGGCTGACGGGTTATTACCTTGAAAGTAAGGGAATAAATCGATGGTTCCAGGCGAACAGCGAGAAATCACGCAGGGTGCTGTCGTATCTGACATTGAGTGAAAATGTCATCCGGCAGTCGCCGGGGCTCCTGTCGGGGATGAACCCCGACAGGGTATACGCCGATATAGCGAGGGTCTATCGAAACATCATCATGGTGTATTAATGATGTTTCTGGGGATCCCTCAG
>NZ_FXWP01000023.1 GCF_900184035.1 Kosakonia pseudosacchari | reverse complement strand
GAACCGTGAGGCTTAACCTTACAACGCCGAAGGTGTTTTGGCGTGAGAGACAGAAAAGATTTTCAGCGTGATACAGATTAGGTCAGGGCGTGAGAACGTTCTGACAGACAGAATTTGCCTGGCGGCAACAGCGCGGTGGTCCCACCTGACCCCATGCCGAACTCAGAAGTGAAACGCCGTAGCGCCGATGGTAGTGTGGGGTCTCCCCATGCGAGAGTAGGGAACTGCCAGGCATCAATTAAGTGAAGAGGCCATCCTGACGGATGGCCTTTTTGCGTTTTTATGCAGCGAAACTTCTGCTTGCGAAACAGGTTGCTGGTATCCAGCAGTCACTCTGTGAGTGACGGAAAAAACAGACTGCCTGCCGGAACCTGCTCACGTTCAGAAAGCTTCATGCGGAACAGGCAGTGCGTACCAGAAGCTACTCCACTTTCCTAATCCAGCGCAAAATAAACGTTACTATCTGCTCAATATCATTCAGGTTTAGTACCGGCACACCATGCCTAAGAGGGATATCACTGGCGATGGCGATAACATGCTCGTCCAGCGTCAACTCTGCTAAATCATGACCACAGTCATGCCGCCAGAGCAGTATTTTGGGCACAGACTCGTGTTTAAAACCTTCGATCAGTACCAGATCCAGTTTTGTCGCATCCATTCTGCTAACCAGATAGGCCAAATCTAACTCTACCTCATCCGGCGTTTCTGTCATTAACGCCCACCGTTGTGAACTGGCTACCAACGTTTGCGCCGCACCTGCTTTACGTAATTCATAACTGTCTTTACCAGGCTTATCGACATCCATATCGTGATGAGTATGTTTGATTAACCCGGGGCGAATACCTTGTTCACAGAGCGCCGGAATCAACTGCTTAAGTAGTGTTGTTTTCCCGGTTCCGCTCCAGGCGGCAATGGCAAGTAATGGGATCATATTCTCTCCTGCCAGTGTGCAAGATCATCAGGGGTGTTCACATTGGTGAATGCGAATTTCACATCACTAAAATCGACCGCATGCCCTCCTGCTTGTCGCATAAATACCATCACTCGACGTTCGCCATTGGCGAGATAATCCTGCAAAAATGGTAAAACGCTGCGGTGTACCAGCGCAATTGCCGGGTGATCCCGCTCGCCATCATTAACCCACACTGCCGGCGCATTATGCTGCCGGTTCTTTTGTAACCGTGTCATAAGATCCGTTGGTATACGTGGCGTATCGCACGGACAAAACAGAAACCACTCTCCATCGCTTTGCTGCATAACGGAGAGCATTCCCGCCAGCGGGCCGGGAAAATCATTCAGCGTATCTGTGAGGACCGGTAAGCCACTGGCGCGATAAATTTCAAGGTTTCGATTGGCGCTGATAACTAAGCTGGATACCTGTGGTGCCAGCCGTTCGGCAACATGTTGCCACAGCGGTTTACCATTTAATTCCTGCAGCCCTTTATCTTTCCCACCCATCCGCGAGGCTTTTCCTCCCGCCAGCACCACACCTCTTACTGCATGACTGTCCGTCACCCTTATCGCCTCTTTTATTGTGGGTTTTACCCTGCTACCGTGTCTGTACCCAGAGTAAGGAGCACAATTATGAAATGTAAACGCCTGAATGAAGTTATCGAACTTCTCCAGCCCGCATGGCAAAAAGAGCCAGAGCTTAATTTAGTGCAATTTTTGCAGAAACTGGCGCAAGAGTCAGGTTATCAAGGCGACCTTGTGGATTTAAGTGATGACATCCTGATCTATCACCTGAAAATGCGCGACTCCTCGAAAGATGCGGTGATCCCTGGCATTCAGAAAGATTATGAAGAGGATTTTAAAACCGCGCTGCTGCGCGCGCGCGGCGTTATTAAAGAGTAAAAGCTTGTAAGCGACGCAACCGAATACGCTACGAAATGATATCCTGAGTTATTCGTCGTATTTTCGGATCCCAGGATGACCTGCAACGCTTTTACCTTCCAGACATTACACCCGGATACCATTATGGATGCGCTGTTTGAGCAGGGGATTCGGGTGGATTCCGGGCTTACCCCGCTTAACAGCTATGAAAACCGTGTTTATCAATTTCAGGATGAAGATCGCAAACGTTATGTGGTGAAGTTTTATCGCCCGGAGCGTTGGTCTGCAGAACAAATTCTTGAAGAGCATGAATTTGCTTTAGATTTGCATCGTGATGACGTTCCGGTCGCGGCACCGCTTGCTTTCAACAATCAAACCTTACTTACTCATCAGGACTTCTTTTTCGCTGTTTTCCCAAGCGTTGGTGGCCGTCAGTTTGAAGCCGACAATTTGGATCAAATGGAGTGGGTGGGCCGCTACCTTGGCCGTATGCATCAAACCGGCAGTAAAAAGCGTTTTACAAGCCGTCCGGAAATAGGTGTTAAAGAATATCTGATTGAGCCACGCCACCTCTTTGAAACATCAACGCTCATTCCTTCTGGTTTAAAAGATGAATTTTTGCGTGCAGCCGATAAGCTTATCGATGCTGTAATGGCGCAATGGCATAACCGTTTTAATCTTCTGCGCCTGCACGGTGATTGCCACGCAGGGAATATTCTCTGGCGTGACGGGCCAATGTTTGTTGATTTAGACGATGCCCGTAATGGCCCTGCCGTACAGGATTTGTGGATGTTGCTACACGGCGATAAAGCCGAACAGCGTATGCAACTGGAGATGATCGTCGAGGCCTACGAAGAGTTCAGTGAATTCAACGTGGCTGAGCTGGGATTAATAGAGCCGCTACGCGCCATGCGCCTGGTTTACTATCTGGCATGGCTGATTCGTCGTTGGGACGACCCGGCATTTCCCAAAAATTTTCCGTGGCTGAGCAGTGAAGATCACTGGCACAGACAGATATTGATTTTTCTTGAACAGGTGAAAGTTCTTCAAGAACCACCTTTAGCATTAACACCAATGTATTAAATGGAGAGAGTTGACCATGAAGAAGATTTGGCTGGCGCTGGCAGGAATGATTCTGGCTTTTAGCGCCTCAGCAGCACAACCTACAGACGGTAAGCAATTTATTACACTTGATAAGCCAGTGGCGGGTGAGCCGCAGGTGCTTGAGTTCTTCTCGTTTTATTGCCCGCACTGCTACGACTTTGAACAGGTTTGGCATATTGCTGACGCAGTGAAGAAGAAGCTGCCAGAAGGCACAAAAATGACCAAATACCACGTGGAATTCTTAGGCCCACTGGGTAAGGAGATGACGCAAGCGTGGGCTGTGGCCATGGCGCTTGGTGTAGAGGATAAAATCACCTCTCCACTGTTTGAAGCGGTGCAGAAAACGCAAACCGTGCAGTCTGTTGCCGATATTCGCGATGTCTTCATCAGCGCGGGCGTGAAAGGCGAAGAGTATGATGCTGCGTGGAACAGCTTCGTGGTGAAATCACTGGTTGCTCAGCAAGAAAAAGCAGCTGCGGATTTACAACTTCAGGGTGTGCCAGCCATGTTTGTTAACGGAAAATACCAGGTTAACCAGCAGGGCATGGACGGCAGCAGCCTGGACGCCTTCGTTCAGGATTACGCAAACACCGTGAAATATCTGGTTGAGAAGAAGTAAAAATAACGCCGGTCACTGACCGGCGTTTTTGTATTCTGCTTTGATGGTATCAATCAGTTCGTCTTTCTCAAGCCACAGTTTATTTAGCCACTGCTGGAAGCTCCGTTTAAAATTCTTATCGTTTACGTAATCCCCATGTAGCGCTTCATCCACCGGCAATAAATTGACTCGCACGACAATACGCGTCAGCTTACCGCTGAGCATATCAAAGAACGGCGTCCGGTCGTTTTCCGGATAACAGAGCGTAACATCAAGCAATTTATCGAACTGTTTACCTAACACATTTAGCGCCATGGCAATACCTGCAGCTTTTGGCGACAGCAGGTTTTTGAAAGAAGAGCGTGTCTGTTGGCGCTTTTCTTCCGTAAAACGTGAACCTTCGACAAAGTTCACAATGGTGGTGGGGTGAAAGCGAAATTTCTCGCAAGAACGGCGTGTGGTTTCGACATCTTTACCCCGACGTTCAGGGTGGCGAATCAAATAACTTCTGGAATAACGGCGCATAAAAGGCATATCCAGCGCCCAACAGGCAAGGCCAATAAAAGGTACCCATGCCAATTGCTGTTTAAGGAAATACTTGTTCATGGGAATATGTTTACGAAACAGCACACATAACACCACAATATCCGCCCAGCTATGATGATTGCAGATCAGCAAATACCAGTTCTTCTTATCCAGGCCTTCCAGCCCCTCGACATCCCATTTTAAATAAGGGTTGAGGTGCAATAGCCATGAAAGCCCTTCACACCAGCAATACATCATAAAATTGCAGAAAGTGGAGATCGCGCGCCATACCGCAGGAACAGGAATTAACAACTTGAGCATTCCAGCGATAATAATGGGCACGGAGCAAATAATGGTAACCAATATGGTGAGCAGGACACTCAAAAATAAAGTGGTTACCGCAAGAAATCTCGACATAGTTTTATTATTCAGAAAGTTAGCTGGTAAAAGCACACTAATAAAAGCGCAAGGCGCAGATCTTAACAGAAAACTGTTATCAGGAATGCGTAAACCTTGCTGGTAATACCTGAGAAATTATCGGCAATAAATAAAATCAAAATTACTTATATCCACATAGCGTAAATTGCCAGCAAACAGCAATAACGATCATCTTTTATCGTATAAGCCATTGAATATAAATGGTTTGTATAATCCTGCGATCGACGGAATGGCACAAAAGTCCAGCCTGACAAAAACTATTCACAAACTTATCCACAGGATGTTTATGCGAGCGATCCCGACGATCGCGAAATCTTTTCGGCATTTTCCGCGAAAAACTCATGTTTTCTCCCTGTCTGTGGCATCCTTTAACCATAATTTGATAAACAGGCATGGACATCATGGTTCAGATCCCAGAAAACCCACTTATCCTTGTTGACGGCTCGTCTTACCTTTATCGCGCGTATCATGCGTTTCCGCCGCTGACTAACAGCGCCGGTGAGCCTACTGGCGCCATGTACGGCGTACTCAACATGTTGCGCAGCCTGATTTTGCAATACCAGCCGACACATGCTGCGGTGGTGTTTGATGCGAAAGGCAAAACCTTCCGTGATGAACTGTTTGAGCATTACAAATCACATCGCCCGCCAATGCCGGACGATTTGCGTGCGCAAATAGAGCCGCTGCACGCCATGGTAAAAGCGATGGGGTTGCCGTTACTGGCGGTCTCCGGCGTTGAAGCGGATGATGTCATCGGCACGCTGGCGCGTGAAGCCGAAAAAGCGGGTCGGCCCGTGCTGATAAGCACCGGCGATAAAGATATGGCACAGCTGGTGACGCCGCATATTACGCTTATCAACACTATGACCAATACGATCCTCGGACCGGATGAAGTCGTCACAAAATATGGTGTCCCACCGGAGTTAATTATCGATTTCCTCGCCCTGATGGGTGACTCCTCAGATAACATTCCAGGCGTGCCGGGCGTTGGCGAGAAAACGGCGCAGGCGCTGCTACAAGGGCTGGGTGGCCTGGATACGCTCTATGCCGAGTCGGATAAAATCGCCGGGCTTACTTTCCGCGGTGCCAAAACCATGGCGGCGAAACTTGAACAGAATAAAGAAGTGGCCTACCTCTCTTACCAACTGGCCACGATTAAAACTGATGTCGAACTGGAACTGACCTGCGAACAGCTGGAAGTTCAGCAGCCTGCGGCGCAGTCGCTCCTTGAGCTGTTTAAGAAATATGAATTCAAACGCTGGAGCGCAGATGTAGAAGCGGGTAAATGGCTTCAGGCGAAAGGCGGTAAACCGGCGGCGAAACCGCAGGAAACCATTGAGATTGCGGCAGAAGCTGATATTCCCGCAGCTGCGCTGTCGGCGGAAAATTATGTCACTATTCTCGATGAAGAGACGTTACAAGCATGGATCGGCAAACTGAAAAGTGCACCGCTCTTTGCTTTCGATACTGAAACCGACAGCCTCGATAATATCAGCGCCAACCTGGTTGGTCTCTCTTTTGCGACTGAACCAGGTATCGCGGCTTATGTGCCTGTTGCGCATGATTATCTTGACGCACCGGATCAAATCCCGCGCGAGCGCGTGCTGGAATTACTGAAACCGCTGCTGGAAGATGAAAATGTCCGTAAAGTGGGACAGAACCTCAAATACGATCGTGGTGTGCTGGAAAACTACGGCATTGAACTGCGCGGCATTGCCTTCGATACCATGCTGGAATCCTACACGCTGGATAGCGTCGCAGGCCGTCATGATATGGACAGCCTCTCCGAGCGCTGGCTGAAGCACAAAACCATAACCTTTGAAGAGATTGCCGGAAAAGGTAAAAACCAACTGACGTTTAATCAGATTGATCTCGAGCAGGCCGGGCGTTATGCGGCGGAAGATGCCGATGTCACGCTGCAACTGCATCTGAAGATGTGGCCGGAGCTGCAAAATAATGCCGGGCCGCTGAACGTCTTCCAGAACATTGAAATGCCGCTGGTGCCGGTAATTTCGCGTATCGAGCGTAACGGCGTCAATATCGATCCCGCCGTGTTACACAAGCACTCCGAAGAGTTGACGCTGCGTCTGGCTGAGCTGGAGAAAAAGGCGCATGAAATCGCGGGTGAGCCGTTTAACCTCTCGTCAACCAAGCAGTTGCAAACCATTCTCTTTGAGAAGCAGGGTATTAAACCGCTGAAGAAAACGCCTGGTGGCGCGCCGTCGACGTCGGAAGAGGTGCTCGAAGAGCTCGCGCTGGATTACCCGTTGCCAAAAGTTATTCTCGAACACCGTGGGCTGGCAAAACTGAAATCGACTTATACCGATAAGTTGCCGCTGATGATCAACCCGAAAACCGGGCGCGTGCATACCTCGTATCATCAGGCGGTGACGGCAACGGGCCGTTTATCTTCAACCGATCCGAACCTGCAGAATATTCCGGTGCGTAATGAGGAAGGCCGCCGTATTCGCCAGGCCTTTGTCGCGCCGAAAGATTACGTCATTGTCTCGGCGGACTACTCGCAAATTGAGTTGCGTATTATGGCGCATCTGTCACGCGACAAAGGTCTGCTGTCTGCATTTGCCGAAGGTAAAGACATTCACCGCGCAACGGCGGCAGAAGTATTTGGTTTGCCACTGGAAAGTGTCAGTAACGAACAGCGTCGCAGCGCGAAAGCGATCAACTTCGGGCTGATTTACGGCATGAGCGCCTTTGGCTTGTCGCGCCAGCTCAATATTCCGCGTAAAGAATCGCAGAAGTACATGGATCTCTACTTCGAGCGTTATCCTGGCGTGCTGGAATATATGGAGCGTACCCGCGCACAGGCGAAAGAGCGTGGCTATGTTGAGACACTGGACGGGCGCCGTCTTTACCTGCCGGACATTAAATCCAGCAATGGGGCCAGACGAGCGGGGGCAGAACGTGCGGCGATCAACGCGCCGATGCAAGGCACGGCAGCGGACATCATTAAACGCGCGATGATTGCTGTAGATAGCTGGTTGCAAAGCGAGAAACCGCGCGTGCGGTTGATCATGCAGGTGCACGATGAACTGGTATTTGAAGTGCACAAAGATGATGTCGAGGCTGTGTCGAAAAAGATCCATGAACTGATGGAGAGCAGCACCAAACTGGATGTGCCGTTGCTGGTGGAAGTCGGGAGCGGTCAAAACTGGGATCAAGCGCACTAAGTATACGGCGGGTAAAGGGCTTTTTCTGTAAGTAAGCAACAAATAGCCGTCAGTTTTGTGACAATCATTAGAATTCCCTATGTAAAAATTGAAAAGAAATTACAAAAAGTGCTTTGTCCGGATCTAAAAAGGGAGTAGAGTTATTCGCGTAGGGTACAGAGGTAAGATGTTCTATCTTTCAGACCTTTTACTTCACGTAATCGGATTTGGCTGAATATTTAGCCGCCCCAGTCAGAAATGACTGGGGCGTTTTTTATTGTGCAAAAGAAAGAAAAAGCGCGGCGAATGCCACGCTTGAGATAAAGGTTACTCGCCGGTTGCTTCTTCCACTGGCGGCAGGTTATTGAACCAGCCATCCAGTTTCTCACGTAATTTGTCCACGCCCTGTTTCTTCAGCGACGAGAAAGTTTCAACCTGTATGTCGCCGTTAAAAGCAAGCACGGCTTCACGCACCATATTCAGCTGCGCTTTCCGCGCGCCGCTGGCCAGTTTATCCGCCTTGGTCAGCAGCACCAGCACTTGCAGATTGCTCTCGACTGCCCACAGGATCATCTGCTGATCAAGATCTTTCAGCGGATGACGAATATCCATCAGCACTACCAAACCTTGCAGGCACTGGCGTTTTTCGAGGTATTCACCCAGCGCGCGTTGCCATTTGAGTTTCATCTCTTCCGGCACTTCCGCGTAACCGTAGCCCGGCAAGTCGACAAGACGTTTGCCATCAGCGACTTCAAACAAGTTGATCAGCTGCGTACGGCCGGGCGTTTTCGAGGTCCGCGCCAGGTTTTTCTGGTGGGTCAGGGTATTAAGTGCGCTCGATTTACCTGCGTTGGAGCGGCCAGCAAAAGCCACTTCAATGCCAGTATCGGCGGGTAAGTGGCGAATATCAGGCGCACTGGTGACAAAGTGCGTCTGTTGGTAATTCCAGTTAGTCAAAATGGTCGTCTCCATCGTCAAGGCATGCGGCGATTATACCTGAACCCACGCAAAAGGCTGTTTTTCTCGCCAGAAACTCTGCTGTGAGCCATTACCGTGCGATATGTAAGATATTTGCCCTTTTCGTTATACGAACTTTCGGAGAAGTTGCAGATTAAAAAATGGCTAAAATGTCTCTAATCAAAGGGTTATCTATATAGAATTTTCTTAAACTGCGGGTTCTGGGGCTTTTCCTGCTTGTCAGTTTAGCTCAGAAGGGTAAAGTAACCCACCAAGGCCGGATGCTGCTTGTGGAAGGATAACTCACGGAATGAGGGGTCAGGAGCGCCAGGAGGCGAAGACCGGAGACTAACGTCAGAAGACGTTGAACAAGGAAAAGGAACCGTAACAGGGAACGTTCTACGCTAACGGATAAACAGGGCAAGTTGATAGCGAACACGGAATGTAAAACCCATTACGGGTGAAGGGTCAAGAAAAAAGGCGACAGTTTGCACTGTCGCCTTTTTTCTTTGCTTGCTTTCTGCTAGATTCCGCCGCAATTCTATACTGATGAAAAACGACTTAAGATCACTAATATGAAAAAACCGTCCACCAATCCGCGCGGTAAAGTGCGCCGTAAAACCCGTGAAGAGTTAAATCAGGAAGGCCGCGATCGTAAGCGTGAGAAAAAGCACCGCGGTAATGCTTCAGGTAGCCGTGCGAACGGTGGCGACGGCGCTTCTGGCTCCGGAAGGAGTAAACAGCAAAAAGATCCGCGTATTGGCAGTAAAAAACCGATCCCGCTGGGTGTCACCGACACGCCGGTCAACAAGCAGCACAAACCTAAGAGCGAGAAACCTATGCTTTCACCGCAGGCTGAGCTGGAAATGCTGGAAACGGATGAGCGCCTGGACGCGCTACTGGAACGTCTGGAAGAGGGGGAAACCCTGAGCGCTGACGATCAGGCGTGGGTCGATGCCAAACTGGATCGCATTGATGAACTGATGCAGAAACTCGGCCTCTCTTACGATGATGACGAAGAAGAGGAAGAAGAAGGCAAAGAAGATATGATGCGTCTGCTGAAGGGCGGCAACTAATCCTTTTCTATGGGGCTTTCTGTCCTGCTTATAACCCTTCCGGTTATATGTTATCTGGTGTGGTTATTCGTTAAACTACAGCGGTTGTCGCGGCGCAAACTGTGGCTGCGCAACCGGCTTATGACCAGAAACGAGGTCAGGCCGGGCCGCCGGAACCGCCAGCAGCGTCATCGGAAGGAGTAAACAATGTCTGAGCAAGTCATCGACTGGGACCTGGCCCTGATCCAGAAATATAACTATTCCGGGCCGCGTTACACCTCATATCCTACCGCGCTGGAGTTTTCCGACGCTTACGGCGAAGACGATTTTCGCCAGGCTGTGGCGCGTTATCCTGAGCGACCGCTGTCGCTGTATGTGCATATCCCGTTTTGTCACAAGCTGTGCTACTTCTGCGGCTGCAATAAGATTGTCACCCGTCAGCAGCATAAAGCCGATCAGTATCTGGACGCGCTCGAGCAGGAAATTATTCACCGCGCACCGCTTTTTTCTGGTCGCCACGTCAGCCAGTTGCACTGGGGCGGCGGTACGCCGACCTATCTGAACAAAGCGCAAATCAGCCGTCTGATGAACCTGTTGCGCGGTCATTTTGCGTTTAATGCTGATGCGGAAATCTCGATCGAAGTTGATCCGCGGGAAATCGAACTGGATGTGCTCGATCATCTGCGCAGCGAAGGCTTTAATCGCCTGAGCATGGGCGTGCAGGATTTCAACAAAGAGGTTCAGCGTCTGGTCAACCGCGAGCAGGATGAAGAGTTTATCTTCGCGCTGCTCAATCATGCCCGCGATATTGGTTTTACCTCGACCAATATTGACCTGATTTACGGCCTGCCAAAACAGACGCCGGAAAGCTTCGCTTTTACGTTACAACGCGTGGCGGCGCTTAGCCCGGATCGCCTGAGCGTTTTTAACTACGCGCATTTGCCGACACTGTTCGCCGCGCAGCGCAAAATTAAAGACGTTGATTTGCCAACGGCGCAGCAGAAGCTCGACATTTTGCAGCAAACTATCACTTCGCTGACCGGTTCCGGTTACCAGTTTATTGGCATGGATCACTTTGCCCGCCCGGACGACGAGCTCGCTATTGCTCAGCGTGAAGGTGTATTGCACCGTAATTTCCAGGGGTACACCACGCAGGGCGACAGCGATCTGCTGGGGCTGGGTGTTTCTGCCATTAGTATGATCGGCGATAGCTACGCGCAAAACCAAAAAGAGTTGAAACACTATTATCAGCAAGTGGACGAGCGCGGAAATGCGCTGTGGCGCGGTATCGCATTAACCCGTGACGACTGTATTCGCCGCGATGTGATCAAAGGGCTGATTTGCAACTTCCGCCTCGAGTTCGCTGCGGTGGAGCGCGCCTGGGATCTTAACTTCCGTGACTATTTTGCCGAGGATTTGCGCCTGCTGGCGCCGCTGGTGGAGGACGGGCTGGTGGCGATGAGCGAGCAAGGGTTGCAGGTCACAGCGAAAGGGCGTTTGCTGATCCGCAATATCTGCATGTGTTTCGATGCTTATCTGCGTCGCAAAGCGCGTTTGCAGCAGTTTTCACGAGTGATTTAACGAAGACGGCGCATCAAGCCTACAAAACACGTTCTGTAGGCCTGATAAGCGCAGTATAACGCGAAGGTTAGCTAAACAGCCCAACCAACGCGGCACACAGAACAGCCGCGATGGCCGTTTGCGGTGTGTGGCTTGCCGACGCGCCTGCTTCTACGCCTGCAGTGACCACATTGATTAATGATTCCAGCATGATGACCTCTCCCATGAACGGGCAAGATCATACGTCACTGCCGGTAACAGTAAAGCGCAAAATAACGGCAATTTGCGATCGCGGTTCATTCTTTACACTTCACCTGCCGGCTATTCCATTCCCAGCTCTTTCAACTTACGCGTCAGGGTGTTACGACCCCATCCGAGCAGTCGCGCCGCTTCCTGTTTGTGGCCCTGTGTGTGACGCAGCGCCGTAGTCAGTAAGGTACGCTCCATTTCCGGTTGCGCTTCTGAAAGCAGGTTTTGATGACCGGAACGTAATGCGCGATCCGCCCATTGCGCCAGCAGTGTTGCCCAACTGTCCGGCAGACTCTGCGAAGGGCTGTCCGGCACGGTGGTTTCGAACAACTCGCTTGGTAAATCCTGAATCAACACTTCCTGGCCTGCGGCCATAACCGTTAACCAGCGGCAGGTGTTTTCCAGCTGGCGGACGTTCCCCGGCCATGCCAGACGCGTTAACGCGGTTTCAGTTTCCGGATGCAATTGTTTCGTTTCCACACCCAGTTCACGTGCGGCGACTTGCAAAAAGTGGCGTGCTAAACGTGGAATATCTTCCCGGCGTTCGCGCAGCGGCGGCAAATGGACGCGGATCACGTTCAGGCGGTGGAACAGATCCTCACGGAATTTGCCCTCCTGAACGCGCTGTTCCAGATTCTGGTGCGTGGCGGCGATAATGCGGACATCGACCTTCACCGGCGCATAGCCGCCAACGCGGTAAAATTGACCATCGGCCAGTACGCGCAGCAAACGTGTCTGCACATCCAGCGGCATATCGCCTATTTCGTCCAGAAACAGTGTCCCGCCATCGGCTTGCTCAAAACGTCCCTGACGAATCGTATTCGCGCCGGTAAACGCCCCTTTTTCGTGACCAAACAGTTCCGATTCAATCAAATCCTTCGGAATGGCGGCCATATTGAGGGCGATAAAGGGCGCTTTCACGCGCGGGCTGTGGCGATGCAGCGCATGTGCCACCAGTTCTTTACCGGTCCCCGATTCACCATTAATCAATACGCTGATCGACGAGCGCGACAGGCGACCGATAATGCGAAACACATCCTGCATCGCCGGTGCTTCGCCGATAATGTCTGTTGTCGGGCCGCTGGCTTGCACATTGCGCGGCTGCTGCTGTTCCTGATAATGGCTGATAGCGCGCTCAACCAGCGCAACAGCTTCGTCGATATCAAACGGTTTGGGCAGATAATCGAATGCCCCTTGCTGATACGCGCTTACCGCCGCATCAAGATCGGAATGCGCGGTCATAATGATGACCGGGAGCATCGGATGGCGCTGTTTGATCTGTTTCAGTAACGCAAGACCATCCATCCCTGGCATACGAATATCCGAAAGCAGTACATCCGGGGTTTTGGTGGTGAGTGCATCTAGCACTTCATTGGCACTTTCAAACGTTGTACAACTCAAGCCTGCCCCGGTGAGCGCGCGTTCCAGCACCCAACGGATGGAGCTATCGTCATCAACGATCCAGACTATCCCTCGTTGCATAAACACCTCTACTTCCGAATAGGCAGAAATACCGAGAATTCGGTATGGCCTGGCCAACTGGTAAATTCAATTTTGCCAGAATGTTGATCAATCAAACTGCGTGCGATAGATAATCCAAGCCCGGTACCGCCTTCGCGCCCGCTCACCATCGGATAGAACAATGTATCCTGGAGCTGCGACGGAATACCCGGGCCGTTATCTTCCACATCTATTCTCGCCGCAAGGCGATAACGCACACCGTGCAGCGTCAGCTGGAAGGCGGTACGGGTGCGCAGAATGATTTCGCCCCCTTCCGGCCCCAGCGCTTGCAAAGCGTTACGCACAATATTCAGTAAAACCTGCTCAATTTGGTCGGGATCGTGCGCGAGCTCCGGCAAACTCGGATCGTAATCACGGGTTAAGATGACATTATCCGGCAGCTCCATTGAAACCAGTTTCACCACGCGCTCGGCCACTTTGTGAATGCTTTCGGTAACATGCATCCCCGGCTGTTGCGGCCCCAACAGGCGATCCACCAGGTTACGCAAGCGGTCAGCCTGCTCAATGATCACTTTGGTGTATTCCAGCAGTGCCGGATCGGGCAGAGCTTTGCTCAGCAACTGCGCCGCGCCGCGTAAACCGCCAAGCGGGTTTTTAATTTCATGCGCCAGACCGCGTACCAGATCGCGCGCCGCAACTTGTTGGGCGTGCTGGAGTTGCTCCTGGCTAAGACGGCGCTGGTTATCCATCGGCGCCATTTCCAGCAGAATCAAACCATCCGGCAGACGTTGCGCCGTCAGCGAAAGAATGTGTGAGCGCCCGTCGATAACGAGTGTCACTTCGTTATCGGTAAACCCCTGCCCGGCGTGCAAACTTTCCCGCATCAAATCGATGTTCAGTGAAAAGTAACTCAGCAGTTCGGGGAGCGGTGTGCCGAATAGCTTACGAGAACTTTGCGCCAGCAGTTGCTGTGCCGCAGGGTTGGCGTAATGTACCGCCAGGTCGTCATCAACCAGCAAGATGCTGTTGATCAAAGAATTGAGGATCTGCCCAGCATCGGGCAGCACGCCGCTTGCCATTTAGCAGTCTCCCGGAGGTGTGCACCAATTTAGTGCAGTATAGCGTTTTATTGGTAAAAAGCGCGTTAGATCAGGTTGTTGGTGGAGAAAAAAGCCCATCCAGGGATGGGCTAAAAGTTCCACGGCAACTAAAAATCCTCTGGCCTCTTTCTCACCGTAGCGGCGTTGGCTGCCCTCATTCGCCCGAATCACTTATCGACTAAGCTCATCGGGACATCTTCGGTTGCCGCCTTGCTGCGACAAGACTTCTGCCGAGTCTTAATATTAAACGCTGTAGTACAGTTCGAACTCTACCGGGTGCGGCGTCATACGAACGCGGTCGTTCTCTTCCATACGCAGCGCGATGTAAGCATCGATAGCGTCGTCGGTGAACACGCCACCGGCAGTCAGGAACTCGCGGTCGGCATCCAGCGCGTTGAGCGCTTCTTCCAGAGAGCCTGCAACCTGCGGGATCTCTTTCGCTTCTTCAGCCGGCAGGTCATACAGGTTTTTGTCCATTGCTTCGCCCGGGTGGATTTTGTTTTTAATACCATCCAGACCGGCCATCAGCAGCGCTGCGAAGCACAGGTACGGGTTAGCAGCCGGGTCCGGGAAGCGCACTTCGATACGACGCGCTTTCGGTGAAGCCACAACCGGAATACGGATAGAAGCAGAACGGTTACGTGCAGAGTAAGCCAGCATGACCGGTGCTTCATAACCCGGGACCAGACGCTTGTAAGAGTTGGTGGTCGGGTTAGACAGGGCGTTGATCGCTTTTGCGTGTTTGATTACGCCGCCAATGTAGTACAGCGCCATTTCAGACAGGCCAGCGTACTTGTCGCCAGAGAACAGGTTCGTGCCGTTCTTGGACAGAGACATGTGGCAGTGCATACCGGAACCGTTATCACCGAACATCGGTTTCGGCATAAAGGTCGCGGTTTTGCCGAAGCGGTGAGCAACGTTGTGCACCACATATTTGTAAATCTGAATTTCGTCCGCTTTTTTGGTCATGGTGTTGAAGCGAGTAGCCACTTCGTTCTGACCAGCCGTTGCCACTTCGTGGTGGTGAGCTTCAACAACCAGGCCCATCTCTTCCATCACCAGACACATGGTGGAACGCAGATCCTGTGATGAATCTACCGGCGGAACCGGGAAGTAACCGCCTTTCACTGCCGGACGGTGACCTTTGTTACCACCTTCGTATTTGGTGGAGGTGTTCCATGCGCCTTCGATATCGTCGATAGCAACGCTGGAACCGGAAATGGAGCTGCCGAAGCGCACGTCGTCGAACAGGAAGAATTCCGGCTCTGGCCCGAACAGCACGGTGTCTGCCAGACCGGTGGAGCGCAGGTACTCTTCAGCGCGTTTAGCGATGGAGCGCGGGTCACGATCGTAGCCCTGCATGGTGCCTGGCTCGAGGATATCGCAACGAATAATCAGAGTAGACTCTTCGTAGAACGGGTCAATGACAGCGGTAGTCGCGTCCGGCATCAGCACCATGTCTGATTCGTTGATGCCTTTCCAGCCACCAATCGAAGAACCATCAAACATTTTACCTTCTTCAAAGAAGTCGGCGTTTACCTGATGGGCTGGGATAGTGACGTGCTGTTCTTTACCTTTGGTATCGGTGAAGCGCAGATCGACAAACTTCACTTCGTGCTCATTCAGCATCGTCAAAACGTGTTCAGCGGACATACTTAAACTCTCCCGGATTTGTCATTGTCGTCGTGGTAACGAGGTCTTCTAATTACTACGTAAGCTGGCGTAGTTATCGTACAATCGTTAAAGCGAAATCTATGCCAACTTTTAAATGCCCCTAAAAAGGCGTTATCATGCTCGGTATAGTGCAAAAGGGCTGCACCATGATGGTTATGTTGCACCAATATAGTGCCTTTATGTGAACATTGGGCACTATATTGGTGCAATTTTCGTTAAATGCCCCTTTTAACGCTCCGTGAAAGCGATCACAAAGCAACTCTGCAATACTTGTTTGCGGAGGATGTTTGTGATCCTGTTTAGTCCTTCGATTAATACGTGTACAATAACGCGCTATTTCTAATGCCTGAGGCAAAGTTGTGATCGAAAATCTGCGTAACATCGCCATCATTGCTCACGTTGACCACGGTAAAACGACCCTGGTTGACAAGCTGCTGCAGCAATCCGGTACGTTCGACGAACGTGCTGAAACTCAAGAGCGTGTGATGGACTCCAACGATTTGGAGAAAGAGCGTGGGATTACCATCCTCGCTAAAAACACCGCTATCAAATGGAATGATTACCGTATCAACATCGTTGATACCCCAGGGCACGCCGACTTCGGTGGTGAAGTTGAGCGTGTGATGTCCATGGTCGATTCCGTGCTGCTGGTGGTTGACGCATTTGACGGCCCTATGCCGCAAACGCGTTTCGTGACCAAAAAAGCATTTGCCCATGGCCTGAAACCGATTGTGGTAATCAACAAAGTTGACCGTCCTGGCGCGCGTCCGGACTGGGTTGTCGATCAGGTGTTCGACCTGTTCGTAAACCTGGATGCGACCGACGAGCAGCTGGACTTCCCGATCGTTTACGCTTCTGCGCTGAACGGTATCGCGGGTATGGACCACGAAGACATGGCTGAAGACATGACCCCGCTGTACCAGGCGATTGTTGACCATGTCCCTGCACCGAACGTCGATCTCGACGGCACGTTCCAGATGCAGATCTCCCAGCTCGACTACAACAACTATGTTGGTGTAATCGGCATCGGTCGTATCAAGCGCGGTAAAGTAAAACCGAACCAGCAAGTCACTATCATTGATAGCGAAGGCAAAACCCGTAACGGTAAAGTCGGTAAAGTGCTGACCCACCTGGGGCTGGAGCGTATTGATAGCGAAATCGCAGAAGCGGGCGACATCATTGCGATCACCGGTCTGGGCGAGCTGAACATCTCCGACACTATCTGCGATCCGCAGAACGTCGAAGCGCTGCCGGCGCTGTCTGTTGATGAACCGACCGTGACCATGTTCTTCAACGTCAACACCTCTCCGTTCTGTGGTAAAGAAGGTAAGTACGTGACTTCACGTCAAATCCTCGACCGCCTGAACAAAGAGCTGGTGCACAACGTTGCGCTGCGCGTTGAAGAGACCGAAGACGCTGACGCATTCCGCGTTTCCGGCCGTGGTGAGCTGCACTTGTCCGTGCTTATCGAGAATATGCGTCGTGAAGGTTTCGAAATGGCGGTTTCCCGTCCGAAAGTTATCTTCCGTGAAATCGATGGCCGCAAACAAGAGCCGTTCGAAAACGTCACGCTGGACGTTGAAGAGCAGCACCAGGGTTCTGTGATGCAGGCGCTGGGTGAGCGTAAAGGCGATCTGAAAAATATGAATCCGGACGGCAAAGGCCGCGTACGTCTCGACTACGTGATCCCAAGCCGTGGTCTGATCGGCTTCCGTTCTGAGTTCATGACCATGACTTCCGGTACTGGTCTGCTGTACTCCACCTTCAGCCATTACGACGATGTTCGTCCGGGCGAAGTGGGCCAGCGTAACAACGGCGTGCTGATCTCCAACGGTCAGGGTAAAGCGGTTGC
The DNA here is from genome assembly GCF_900184035.1 of Kosakonia pseudosacchari. Classification (GTDB taxonomy): domain Bacteria; phylum Pseudomonadota; class Gammaproteobacteria; order Enterobacterales; family Enterobacteriaceae; genus Kosakonia; species Kosakonia pseudosacchari. The sequence goes on along the minus strand of NZ_FXWP01000023.1, from coordinate 95,387 downwards.
GTTCGCCCTGTTCGGTCTGCAAGATCGCGGTAAGTTGTTCCTCGGTCACGGCGCGGAAGTGTATGAAGGCCAGATCATCGGTATTCACAGCCGTTCCAACGACCTGACGGTAAACTGCCTGACCGGTAAGAAACTGACCAACATGCGTGCGTCTGGTACAGACGAAGCCACGGTTCTGGTTCCGCCGGTGAAAATGACGCTGGAGCAAGCTCTGGAGTTCATCGATGACGACGAACTGGTAGAAGTGACCCCGCTCTCTATCCGTATTCGTAAACGTCACCTGACGGAAAACGACCGTAAACGCGCAATGCGCGGGGCGAAAGAAGAGTAATCCCGCTTTATTTGCCTGTAAAAAGCCGCTGAAAATCAGCGGTTTTTTTTATGCCCGTATCCTCTTCGCGTGAAGCCGCGAACTATTCAAGTCAGAACTTTCCCGCTACAGTTAACTCTCCACGGCTGGCAAGGAGAGAGAAATGCTCTATATCTTTGATTTAGGTAACGTGATTGTCGACATCGACTTCAACAGGGTGCTGGGTGCCTGGAGCGATTTTAGCCGTGTGCCGCTGGCGACCTTAAAGCAAAGTTTCACCATGGGCGAGCCGTTTCATCAGCATGAACGTGGGGAAATCAGTGACGAAGATTTCGCCAAAGCGCTGTGTCATGAAATGGAACTCCCGCTCAGCTACGAGCAGTTTTCCACCGGCTGGCAGGCGGTGTTTGTCGCGCTGCGCAAAGAAGTCGTCGACATCATGTACAAATTGCGTGAGCAGGGGCATCGGGTCGTCGTGCTGTCGAATACTAACCGTCTGCACACCACATACTGGCCGGAGCAATATCCGGAAATTCAGGCGGCGGCTGACCATATTTATCTTTCCCAGGAGATGGGAATGCGCAAACCCGAAGCGCGAATTTATCAGCAGGTACTGGCGCGCGAAGGTTTTTCTGCCGAAGATAGCGTCTTTTTCGACGACAATGCCGACAATATCGCCGGTGCGGAACAACTGGGCATTACCAGCATCCTGGTAACGGATAAAACCACCATCCCGGACTATTTCGCGAAACAGCTATGCTAAAAAATCTGCGGCATCATGCAAAACATCGCACGCGCCCGCTTGTTGCCTGGTTGCGGCTGCTATGGCGGCGCATTGATGAAGACCATATGACGACGCTGGCGGGGAATCTCGCCTATGTCTCTTTGCTTTCGCTGGTGCCGCTGATCGCGGTGGTGTTTGCATTGTTCGCTGTTTTTCCTATGTTTTCTGACATTAGCATCCAGTTGCGCCACTTTGTGTTTGCCAATTTCATTCCCACCACCGGCGATGTGATCCAAAACTATATTGAGCAGTTTGTTGCCAATTCCACCAAAATGACGGCGGTGGGCGCATGCGGGCTGATAGTGACATCGCTGCTGCTGATGTACTCCATCGACTCGGCGTTAAATACTATCTGGCGCAGTACGCGTGTACGCCCGCATGTTTATTCTTTTGCCGTCTACTGGATGATCCTGACGCTCGGCCCGCTGCTGGCGGGTGCCAGCCTGGCAATAAGCTCCTATTTGCTGTCGCTGCGCTGGGCCAGCGAGCTGGATAGCGTGATTGATGATGTGCTGCGTATATTTCCGCTGATCCTCTCCTGGCTCTCTTTTTGGCTGCTGTACAGCATTGTGCCAACAACGCGCGTGCCGAACCGCGATGCCATTGTCGGCGCGTTTATCGCGGCGCTGCTGTTTGAGTTAGGTAAAAAGATTTTTGGCCTCTACATCACCATGTTTCCGTCTTACCAGCTGATTTATGGCGTGCTGGCTGTCATCCCCATTTTGTTCCTCTGGGTCTACTGGACCTGGTGTATCGTCTTGCTTGGCGCTGAAATAACTGTCACTCTCGGTGAATACCGAAAACTCAAAATAGCCGCACAGCAAGAAGAAGCAGACCAACCATGATTGCATTAATTCAACGTGTTTCCCGCGCGAGCGTTAGCGTGGCGGGTGAGGTGACGGGCGAAATCGGCCCTGGACTTTTGGTGTTGTTGGGCGTCGAAAGGGAAGACGATGAACAAAAAGCGAACCGCCTGTGCGAACGTGTGCTGGGGTATCGTATTTTTGGCGACGCGGAAGGGAAGATGAATCTTAACGTCCAGCAGGCGGGTGGGAGAGTGCTGGTGGTGTCGCAATTTACGCTGGCGGCGGATACAGAACGTGGAATGCGTCCGGGCTTTTCCCGGGGCGCTGCGCCGGAAAAAGCCGAGGCGCTGTACCACTATTTTGTTGAACGTTGCCGCAGCCAGCAAATGGAAACGCAAACCGGGCGATTCGCTGCCGATATGCAGGTTTCGCTGGTCAACGACGGCCCCGTCACGTTCTGGTTGCAAGTATGAGCCAGCTTGCGGCGTGGCCCCTGGTTACAAGAGAGAGTGCTGCTATGTACCACCTTCGCGTACCGCAAACGGAAGAAGAGTTAGAACTCTATTACCAGTTCCGCTGGGAAATGCTGCGTAAACCGCTGCATCAACCGAAAGGTTCCGAGCGTGATGGCTGGGATGCGATGGCACATCACCAGATGGTTGTCGATGAAGAGGGCAACATTGTCGCTATCGGGCGGTTGTATATCAACGCGGATAACGAAGGGTCTATTCGCTTTATGGCGGTACACCCGGACGTGCAGGAAAAAGGCCTCGGCACGCTGATGGCGATGACGCTGGAGTCCGTGGCCCGCCAGGAAGGGGTAAAACGCGTGACCTGTAGCGCCCGCGAAGATGCGGTGGCGTTCTTCGCGAAACTGGGCTTCGTCAACGAAGGGGAAATCACCGCGCCGCAAACCACGCCGGTACGCCACTTTTTGATGATCAAACCGATCGCCACGCTTGATGATATTCTGCATCGCGGCGACTGGTGCGGGCAGCTGCAGCAGGCCTGGTATCAACATATTCCGCTGAGTGAAAAGATGGGTGTGCGCATTCAGCAGTACACCGGGCAGAAATTTATCACCACCATGCCGGAGACCGGCAACCAGAATCCGCACCACACGCTGTTCGCCGGTAGCCTGTTTTCCCTCGCGACACTCACCGGTTGGGGGCTGATCTGGCTGATGCTGCGCGAACGCCATCTCGGCGGCACCATCATTCTTGCCGATGCGCATATCCGCTATAGTACGCCGATCACCGGTAAGCCGAGCGCTATCGCCGATCTTGGCTCGCTAAGCGGCGATTTGGATCGCCTGGCGCGCGGGCGCAAAGCGCGCGTTCAGCTACAGGTTGAACTGTTTGGCGAAGATAAGCAGGGCGCAATTTTCGAAGGCATTTATATCGTGTTGCCCGCCAAACCCTTCGGCTCGTTCGAAGAGGGCGGTAACGAGGAAGAGTAAGCCGCTGCGCGCCTGCTAATGCGGGCGCGCAACGTCCTGCGAACCACCCCTACTGCGCGAAGAAAAACCACGCGGTTTTGATCAGCCCATCCTGCACGTCATAGACCGCCATATTTTCAATGGCTGACTCGCCTATGCCGTAGATTTTTTCGTGATCGAACACCTTATTACCCATCACCGTGCGTGAGAGTAACTCGGCACGTAACGCGGGGTTGTTAAAACGATGCGTCGCATAAAAGGCGCGTAATGCTTCACGCCCCTGCAGCGACGGCTCAGTGGATGGCAAGCGATAAGCGATAAAATCCTCGCTAAAACAGGCGGTAAATGCCTCAATATCATGGGCATTGTAAGCAGCGAACTGCTTTTCCACAGGACTTACGACAGACACCGGCTCCCCTTTTTATGCGCGGTTATATTCTGGCCACCCGTGCGGCCACGTCTCTTATCGCGTCTCTTGCGCTTTGGCTGATCCCGGCAAGCTGGAAGAAGCCATGGATCACGCCCTGATATTGTGAACAAGTACAGGTGACGCCCTGCTCGGTCATGTGCTGGAACAGTGCTTCACCTTCATCGCATAACGGATCGAACTCGGCGGTAATGATGTGCACTGGCGGCAGACCGGAAAAATCATCGCGCCACAGCGGGCTGACATCCGGTAACAGGCGGTCGGTATCGCCGAGATACATTTCGTAGCCCGATAACAGCGCCTCGCGGGTAATCACATAATCGGAACCGTTAAAGGTATAACTATCGAAATAGGCGGTGGCGTCGAGCATCGGGTAAATCAGCACCAGTTGTGCTGGTTGCCATGTCGCCGCGGCTTTCAGCCGTAGCGCCGTCACCAGCGCCAGGTGACCGCCCGCGCTATCCCCTGCAAGCGTGATGCGTTCTTTGTCGATACCGAGTTTATCGGCGTTTTTCCACACCATATCGGCACCAGATTGTGCATCATCATGTGCGGCAGGCCAGCGATGTTCCGGCGCTAAACGGTACTGCACAGCAACAACCCGGCAGCCACTATAAAAGGCCAGCTGACGCAGTTGCTTATCGTGCGTGTCGAAGCCGCCGCTAATAAAGCAGCCGCCGTGGTAGTAAATTAACGCGGGAAGATGGCCGCTGGCGTCCTGCGGCGAAAACAGACGAAACGTTATGCCTTCAAGCGTCATCTCTTCAACCTGAACGCGTGTTTCCGTTTCCCCTGCCAGCACTGTGCTGGCGACATATCCACTGCGCCGGTCATCAATACTCTTCGCCCGCGCAGACGGGCGACCTGCGGCAATAAAGTCACTTACCAGCCCGGCAATACCTTTTTCCAGTGCCATTCCGTTAACCTTTTATCTGTATAAATATCCAGCTTTATAGCCTGGTTTATGCGGAATGGGAATGGTCGTTTTTTAGCAATGTGTGGCAAAAAGCAGGACGGAGATAAACACGTGGAGAACCAGGCAGGCTGGCAACCCTTGCCAGAAAGGCAAGGGTTGAAGGGTATTATTCCCCTTCGCCGGGGAATAAGAACGGGTTGATGGAGCTGCGGGCGAAACCTTCCTGCTCCATGCGAGCATCTAACACCAGCGAGGCCAAATCGTCCGCGACCGGCTCGACGTTCGGGTCTTTTTCCTGATACAGGATCTTCAGGTAAGTGCCGCAGTCGCCGCAGCTTTCCGCTTTGATTGCCGCCTGCTCGTTATCCAGCGACCAGTAGTGCAGATCACGGGTTTGCTCGCAGTTGCTGCATTTGACGCGCACCACATGCCACTCGGTTTCGCACAGATTGCAGTGCAGATAGCGCAACCCTTGCGTCGTGCCAATATGCACCATGCTGGAGACCGGCATTGCGCCGCACACCGGGCAGAACTGGCGCTGTTCACCATATTCCGCGCGCGCTTTGCCAGGAATAAGGCTGGCCATTTGCGCCCAGTAGAGCGATAGCGCAGCCCAGATAAAAGGCGCTTTATCACTGCTTACGGAGGCGAAATCAGCGGCAAACAGCGCGCTGGCCATTGCCTCCAGTTCCTGGGCTGAGGCTTTTTCCAGGTTCTCAATGACCGCCAGCGCCGGGCCGCTCATCTCCGGCTTCAGCTCGGCGATCAGCGAATGCAGCAGCTTGTGCCAGTGCGTATCACGCGGCAGCACATGAATGTCCAGCGGCGGTTTGCCCTGTTCAGCGGCTTCTTTAATGCGCGCAGTCAGGTCAAGGTGCAGAGGGTGGTCGTAAAGCACCACTTCCTGGGCATGGGCGATAAGCGCAGCAAAACGCAGATAATCACCCAGCGGGTTACTCTCTGCCAGCTCACGCAAACGCTCTGCGCGGCGGTTATAGAGATTTTTCAGTCTGGGGAATAATAACGGCGGAATCACTTCCGCCGTGCGTTTATCGCTCTTCTCCAGCTCATCTTGCGGGATTATGCGAATACTCATTCAGTCGATTTTTCCGTTGTCTTGCGAACTTCCCGGTACCAGCGCGGGTGATGTTTCTTCGCCCACGAGCTGGTAACCCAGCCTTCCACCATTGCGGTTATCGTGCCTTTCACCCACAGGGCGGCGTAAATATGCACCATAATAACCACAATTAACGCGACCGCGGCAAATGAATGCACCATCAACGCTAATCGGATCACCGGAATGGGAAACGCTGGCGCGAAGTAAGGGCGCCAGATAACCACGCCGCTTACCAGTAGCAACACCAGGAAAATAATCGCCGCCCAGAAAACACATTTCTGACCGAAATTATAGCGCCCGGTGTCACCCACTTCCTCATTGACGACGATCTTACGAATATTCTTCGCCCAAAAGATATCATCCCTATTGATGAGGTTATGGTGCCAGTAGCGGAAAAACATGATTATAAACGACGCGAACATCACCACACCGACAAACGGATGGAGAATGCGCGCCAGCTGCGGCGTACCCAGAATCCCCATCAACCAATTGAAGGAGGGGAAGAAAAACCCCAGCCCGCTCACCGCCGCCAGCACGAAGCAGAAGGCGGTGACCCAGTGGTTGATGCGCTCTGGCGCCGTGTAGCGCACGATGGTGTCACGTTTTTTCATTTGCGCACCTCGTCTTTCTCTTCATGCAGGTTATCGTCTTCCTCTTCTGCGCGGTTCGGACCGACACCGACATAGTGGAAGATGCTGGCAGCGAAGGTCGCGGCAAAGCCGACCGCCGCAAGAGGTTTCCAGATACCTTTCCAGAACTTCACGGTAGAGCTGATTTCCGGGTTCTCCGGCAGGCCGTGATACAGATTCGGCTTGTCGGCGTGGTGCAGCACATACATCACGTGCGTACCGCCAACGCCCGCCGGATCGTACAGGCCCGCGTTGTCGTAACCACGGGTTTTCAGTTCCGCCACGCGCTCGCCGGCCAGCGTTTTCATATCCTCTTTAGAGCCAAAGTGGATAGCGCCGGTCGGGCAGGTTTTCACACACGCCGGTTCCTGACCCACGGTCACGCGGTCAACACACAGCGTACATTTATAGACGCGGTTGTCTTCCGGGTTCATGCGCGGCACGTCGAACGGACAGCCGGCGATACAGTAACCGCAACCGATGCACTGCTCGGACTGGAAGTCGACAATACCGTTAGCATACTGAATGATAGCCCCTTCTGACGGACATGCTTTCAGACAGCCAGGATCGGCGCAGTGCATGCAGCCATCTTTACGGATCAGCCACTCCAGTTTGTCGTTCTGCTCCACTTCCGAGAAGCGCATGACCGTCCACGACTTGGCGGTCAAATCCGCCGGGTTGTCATACACCCCGACGTTATGTCCCACCTCATCACGAATGTCGTTCCACTCGGAACAGGCCACCTGACAGGCTTTACAGCCAATACAGGTGGTGACGTCGATAAGCTTCGCCACTTCCTGCTGGTGATCCCGCGCCTGCGGCGCGGGAGTGAAACCGTTAGTCGCGGAACGACGGATGATGTCTTGCGATTGATAAGCCATAAGTCGTCTCCGTTACACCTTTTCCACATTCACCAGGAACGCCTTAAACTCCGGCGTTTGGGTGTTCGCATCGCCGACAAACGGCGTTAACGTATTAGCGATAAAGCCTTTCTTCGCCACACCTTCATAACCCCAGTGGATCGGAATACCGATGGTATCGACTTCCTTACCGTGCACGTTGAGCGTGCGAATACGTTTGGTCACCACCGCCTTGGCTTTGATATAGCCACGGTTGGAGGAGACGCGCACCGTATCGCCCTGCGTGATGCCCAGCTTGTTCGCCAGTTTTTCGCCAATTTCCACAAACTGCTCCGGCTGCGCGATTGCGTTAAGCAGCGCGTGCTTGGTCCAGTAGTGGAAGTGCTCGGTTAAACGGTAAGTCGTACCGACATACGGGAACTTATCCGCTTTACCCATCGCTTCCAGATCGCCTTTAAACACGCGGGCGGCCGGGTTGGAAACCACTTTCGGGTGCAGCGGGTTGGTGCCCAGCGGCGTTTCAAACGGCTCGTAGTGTTCCGGGAACGGCCCTTCAGCCATCTTATCGAGTGCGAACAGGCGGCCCATGCCTTCCTGCTGCATGATAAACGGCCCGACATTGCTGCCAGGTGCGGCTGCGCTGTAGTCCGGAATATCCACGCCACCCCACTTCGCGCCGTCCCATTTCAGCAACTGACGCTTCGGATCCCACGGGTTGCCCTGCGGATCAGCGGAGGCGCGGTTGTAGAGAATGCGACGGTTAAGCGGCCATGCCCATGCCCAACCCAGCGTATTGCCGAGGCCCGACGGATCAGCGTTATCGCGGTTCGCCATCTGGTTGCCTTTCGGCGTCCAGCTCCCGGCGAAAATCCAGCAACCGCTTGCGGTTGTGCCGTCATCGCGCAGGTGAGCGAAGGTGCTCAGTTGCTCGCCTTTCTTCGCCAGCACGGTGCCGGTTGCCGGATCGATAATATCCGCCAGCGCTTTACCGTTGCTTTCCATGGCCACTTCTTCAGGCGACGGGTTTTCCGGCGTCGAGTAGTTCCAGGTCATGTTCAGCACCTGTTCCGGGTTGGCTCCGCCTTCTGCCGCATACATTTTACGCATGCGCAGGAAGATGCCCGCCAGGATCTCGCCGTCGTTCAGCGCATCGCCCGGGGCGTCCGCGCCTTTCCAGTGCCATTGCAACCAGCGGCCTGAGTTAACGATAGAACCGTTCTCTTCTGCGAAGCAGGTCGACGGCAGACGGAACACCTCGGTCTGAATTTTCGACGGATCGACGTCGTTAAATTCGCCGTGGTTCTGCCAGAAGTTCGAGGTTTCCGTATTGAGCGGGTCAATCGTTACCAGGAACTTCAGTTTTGACAGTGAGGCGACCACTTTATTTTTGTTCGGGAACGACGCTACCGGGTTAAAGCCCTGGCAGATATAGCCGTTGACCTTGCCCTGGTTCATCATCTCGAAGTACTGCAGGACGTCGTAACCCTTGTCCCACTTCGGCAGCCAGTCAAAGCCCCAGCTATTTTCCGCTGTCGCTTTGTCGCCAAAGAAGGATTTCATCATCGAAACGAAGAATTTCGGGTAGTTGCCCCAGTAGTTTACCTGGCCTTCCAGCAGCGGTTTTGGCGTGTTGGCGGTCAGATAGGTCTGGAGATCGGTCTGTTTTTCATTTGGCAGCGTCATATAGCCCGGCAGGCTTTGTGACAACAGGCCAAGATCCGTCAGCCCCTGAATGTTGGAGTGACCGCGCAGGGCGTTCACGCCGCCGCCCGCCATCCCCATGTTGCCGAGCAGCAACTGAATCATCGCCATGGTGCGGATGTTCTGCGCGCCAACGGAGTGCTGCGTCCAGCCAAGTGCATACAGGAACGACGCGGTTTTATCACGGGCGCTGGTTTCGGCGATGTATTCGCACACCTTCAGGAAGTCCGCTTTTGGCGTCCCGCAGATGTCTTCCACCACGTCCGGCGTATAGCGGGAGACGTGCGCTTTCAGCAGGTTCCACACGCAACGCGGATGGGTGAGCGTGGTATCGCGTTTGGCGAAACCTTTCTCATCCAGTTCGTAGTTCCAGCTGGTTTTGTCGTATTTACGTTTTTCCGCGTCATAGCCGGTGAACAGGCCATCTTCGAAGCCAAAATCTTCACGCACAATAAGCGTGGCGTTGGTGTAGGCCTCGGTGTATTCGCGCTGATATTTTTCGTTGGTCATCAGGTACAGCAACACGCCTGACAGGAAGGCAATGTCAGTACCGGAACGAATCGGCGCATAGAAATCCGCCACAGAGGCGGTACGCGTAAAGCGCGGATCGATAACAATCAGCTTCGCGCCATTGTGGATCTTGGCTTCCATCGCCCAGCGGAATCCCACCGGATGCGCTTCTGCCGCGTTCCCCCCCATCACAACGATAAGGTTGGCGTTTTTCATGTCGACCCAGTGGTTGGTCATCGCACCGCGACCAAAAGATGGAGCAAGACTTGCTACCGTTGGTCCGTGTCAGACACGCGCCTGGTTGTCGACGGCTAACATGCCGAGTGCGCGGGTGAATTTTTGCGTTAAATAGCCGGTTTCATTACTGGATGCGGATGCGCACAGCATACCGGTGCTCAGCCAGCGGTTGACGGTCGTCCCTTCCGCGTTTTGCGCGATATAGTTGGCGTCACGATCCGCTTTCATCAGTTTGGCAATGCGGGTAAAGGCTTCATCCCACGAAATTTGTTGCCACTTATCTGAGCCTGGCGCGCGGTATTCCGGGTATTTCAGGCGGCTTTCTGAGTGGATGAAATCCACCAGACCTGCGCCTTTCGGGCACAGCGCCCCACGGTTTACCGGATGATCGGGGTCACCCTCGATATGGAAGATTGACGCTTTGGCGTTTTTTGCTCCATCGCCGAGGCTGTACATCAACAGCCCACAGCCGACGGAACAATATGTGCAGGTATTACGGGTTTCGCGGGTACGCAGCAGCTTATACTGCCGTGTTTCCGCGAGCGCAACACTCGGGGCAAAGCCCAGCGCCGCTGCCGTGGTTCCTGCCATACCGCCAGCGCAGATCTTAAAGAACTGCCTTCTGCTGACCTGCATGGTTTGCTCCTGGTTCGACATTACTCTTATCGTTTTTTTTCTTTGCGGTGCTTTTCGCAAAGGTTCAGAATTGCTGTTAATCCCTCATATCCAGGGGGATTAGCAACGAAGAATACCACAATGTAGGTATGCTCATTCTGCCGTGGAAGGTTCAGAACTGTTGCTATTCCCTCTTTTCCCCAAGGGATATGCGCGGAGAATACCATAATGTTGATACGCTTGTTCGATAACGGTTAAGACAAAGTGAACGATTTACAGACAAAAAAGCACAAAAATGCAACATCAGTCACAGGAGCCCGCGAGGTTAGCCTGTGGAAACGTGCTGATTTGCAGCACGCCGTGCCGGACATGCTGGCGGAGGAAGTGCCTGTCGCGCTGGTGTACAACGGTATTTCGCATGTGGTGATGATGGCGTCGCCAAAAGATCTTGAACTCTTCGCAATCGGCTTCTCCTTATCCGAAGGGATTATCGAAAACGCATCAGACATTTACGGGATGGATGTGGTCCACTCCTGTAACGGCCTTGAAGTGCAAATTGAGCTCTCCAGCCGCCGTTTTATGGGGTTAAAAGAGCGGCGACGCGCGTTGGCCGGGCGCACCGGTTGCGGTGTTTGTGGCGTCGAGCAGCTTAATGATATCGGTAAACCCGTTGCGCCACTGCCTTTTACCCAGACATTTGATTTGCAGGCGCTGGATGCCGGGCTGGCGCATTTAACCGATTTTCAACCTGTTGGTCAGCTAACTGGTTGCACACATGCCGCTGCCTGGATGCTGCCATCCGGTGAGTTAGCGGGGGGACATGAAGATGTCGGGCGTCATGTTGCGCTGGATAAGCTGCTTGGTCATCGCGCCCGCGAAGCGCAAGTCTGGGCGCGCGGTGCGGTGCTGGTTTCCAGCCGTGCCAGTTATGAGATGGTACAAAAGTCCGCCATGTGCGGCGTTGAGATCCTGTTTGCCGTCTCTGCCGCGACAACGCTGGCGGTAGAAGTGGCGCAGCGCTATAACCTGACGTTGGTGGGTTTTTGCAAGCCGGGCAGAGCGACAATTTATACCCATCCGCAGCGATTAATTGGCGTGTAAATTGGTCAAAAAAATTGAATATTGAGAACAAATCCTTCCGCTTTTTGTTGTGAGTAAACAGGTCTACTATTTATTTCATCGAGGCACGGCGCCTCACTCAAACAAATTAACGTAAGGGTTTATATCATGAAAAGCATCAAAACTTTTGTCGCAGTTATCGCTCTGGCTACCTCTTTTGGTTCTTTCGCTGCACAGTCTGTGACCGCAACTGATTTAACCCTGAGTGGCGCAGAATCGAAAATCGCCGCGCAGGCTCAGCAGGCTGGCGCATCTTCTTACCAGATCACTGAAGCGTATACCGGCAACCAGGTTCATATGACCGCCGAACTGAACAAATAAGTCACGCTGTATTGTCGAAAGAGCGCCTGCGGGCGCTTTTTTTTTGCCTGTTATTCCGCCTGCCGGGTGAGCCGCCAGCACGACACCAGCGTACTGAGAATGAAGGCGCTCTCCATGGCAACAGCCACGGGCGATCCGATCACCATATTATTCACCAGCCAGCAGCCGCTCCCGCAGAGGGTGAGCCGCCGCATATTTTTTGCCGCCGGGTGAAAAGCGGCGCTGGTCATCAGCAGGCTACCGAGTAGCGGTAAAACATCGGTGGGTTGCTGCCAGCTTAGCGCGCTGCACAAGCAGGTTGCGACAATAAATCCAATCTTCATTTTCCGCGCGGTCGTCATGATGGCGGTCAGATAACGGCATGCGGCCAGCGCCATCAAACTCGCGGCTACAGGTGCGTTCAGCAAGCAAAAATGTATCGCCAGCAGGCTGGTGGAGGCGGCAAGTATCGCCAGGGTGATCCGCCGGCGGGCAAACTGAAACGCCAACAAATCAAAAATGAAAGAAAAGCCAGCCAGCATTTGTGATAACCAAAAAGCGCTCATCATCGTCTCCTCGGGTGCGAGATGACGGCGATAGTAGCGACCCGGCGGCAGGCTTTCGTTAACCTTTGTTAAGACGCGCGCGGATGCGCGACAAGCTCACCGGCGAGATCCCGATATAACTGGCGAGATCTTTTTGCGTTAATTGTGCCTCCCATGCCGGGAAATGGGTCTGCACATAGCGATAGCGTTGCTCCGGGTTATTGAGCAAAAACATCTGCTCCTTCTTCTCTTTAAAGATCAGTTGCTGGCGCAGGAGCGCTATTTTGGCGGCCTGATGTTCTTCTTGTTCCAGTAAACGCAGCGGTACTTCGCAGAGCGCGCCTGACGTCAGCATTTGCAGGCTGTAATCCGCCACGCTCCCGGTTAGCCAACTGAGATAGAGAAAGCAGCACTCGCCGGGGAAATAAAACTCTTTGATCCGTTCGTTCCCCTCCGGTGAATGCCAGACCGCCCTGGCAATACCCTCCTGCAAGACAAACATGTTTTGTTGCCTGTCACCCTGCCTGAGCAGGGTTGTTGTCGGGCTGACCTGTATCGTTTTTCGACCCGCCAGCAGCGGTGCTAATTCAGTCGCTATCATCGGAAACTCGTTTGTTCAGTAATTTTGAATTTTAACGGCAAATACTTCCGCTTTTTGTTGTGAGCAAACAGGCCTATTATTTATTTCATTGAGGCAGAACGCCTCACTCAAACAAATTAACGTAAGGGTTTATATCATGAAAAGCATCAAAACTTTTGTCGCAGTTATCGTTCTGGCTACCTCTTTTGGTTCTTTCGCTGCACAGTCTGTGACCGCAACGGACACCACACTTGCCGGCGCCGAAGCGAAAATTGCTGCGCAGGCTCAACAGGCTGGTGCATCTTCTTACCAGATCACTGAAGCCTATACCGGCAACCAGGTTCACATGACCGCTGAACTGAGCAAATAAGTAATGTTGTCCTGTCGAAAGAGCGCCTGCGGGCGCTTTTTTTATTTCTGCGATGGGATAATAGCGTATTACCGGGGACGTAGGTGTGTGCAGTAATTACCTGAAGTGTTTTTAAAAGATCCATAGATGACTGAAATGCCCAATGACATATAAAAATGTCGTCGGGCATTATTATTATGGGCGAATTAAATTCACATCCTTATTATTACCATGCGTTATCAGTAATAATAAAATTACGCGGTAAGTGAATTATTGATTAAATGTGTAGTTAACAATAACCTGGCTTGATTGCCCATTTGCCGTCAGCATTTTACCGGTGCCATTTACGCGAGCATATAGACTGATTGGTTGGTTCGGTGCGATATTATAAGGCGTGAAGTCAACGTTGCCTGAACGTGCATTAGAAACGTCCATGCAAGTATTACCGTTGTTATAGCATAAATAAACCTGCATACCCGCCGGGTAATAGCTGTAAGTCCATGTGTAATAAACCATGCCGACTTTACCGGTTGACGGCGTTCCGGCTGTAACCGGGAAGGCTTTGTTATACCATTGGTTTTTTACTGAAACTGAGGGTGCAAGCATTGAGCCGACTGAAGTGCCACCCGTTGCGAATGCGCTTGAAGAGATAAACATTAAACCTGATAAAGCCAGCAGGATCGATTTCCGTTTCATTTAAAGCCTCATTAAAGAGTAAGCTAACTTATATCCATGATATTTACCTTAAATCATGGGAATTATTGAGTTGCCCTGCGTGAACACAAGGTAACTCAATAATTCTTATTTGCCAGCTCTAATTTCCGTTTGCCCGTGGAAAGCTAGATAATATATTTATTTTTGTCAATGCTTATTGTTTTAATTAAGTGTGGCTTAATTGCTGTTTAATATTTAAATATGTTGGGTAAAGTGTGCCAAATACCTATCGGCGATTGCGGTTAATTCTTTAGATATCAATTTTGGTAGGTTTTGTTGAAATGCATTCACGGCAAAAACACTAAAGGTTTCGTTTTTCTGGCCGTTAATATTGATATGTAGTTCACACCATATCCGTGTTCTTCAGGATGAATGATTGGCAAACATGGAACGGTTGCACGACTCAGGGATAAGCGAAACTCACCACACGACATCTGGCGCTGATTTGATACGCCTGGATTCGGTGACTTATTCCTACGCCGCTGGTGCCGCGCGGCAGACTATCCTGCACAACATTTCGTTATCTATCCCCTCCGGGCAAAGTTGCGCCATTGTTGGCGCGTCTGGCTCGGGGAAAAGCACGCTGCTTAATCTGCTGGGATTGCTTGATACGCCCACCTCCGGGCGCGTGATGTTTCATGGCGAAGATATGTCCCGCTGCGGCGCAGACGCTCGCGCGACGGCGCGTAATCACATCATTGGTTTTGTCTTTCAGAGTTTCAATTTACTGCCCCGGCTTACCGCGCTGGACAATGTTGCTTTGCCGCTGCTCTATCGAGGCGTACTGCGTCATGAAGCACAGGACGCTGCCCGCAAACAGCTTCAGCGCGTGGGGTTAAGTGAACGCGCGCACCACCGCCCTGCGGATTTGTCCGGCGGGCAGCGCCAGCGTGTGGCCATTGCCCGCGCGCTGGTTGGCGAACCGGCGTTGCTGCTCGCCGATGAACCCACCGGTAACCTTGATAGCCAAAACGCCGCTGACATCATCGACTTACTGCTGGCCCTGAATCGCGACAGTGGTACCACGCTGGTGCTGGTAACGCATGACGATGCCATTGCCCGCCGCATGTCGCGCTGCATTCAGGTGGCTGACGGACGGATCAACGAGGCAACGCATGTCTGATCTTCGTCTGCCCGCCGCAATCCGTGTTTCTCTGTCTTCACGCTACGGAATGCCGTGGCTGCAACTTTTGCTGGAGTCGCTGGATAACCTGCGGCTGTTAGGTCGCCGCGCGGTGCTGGCGCTGTTGGGCATCGCAGTGGGCTGCGCGGCGGTGGTGGCGTTGCTGAACATTGGCTACAACGCCGAACGTGAGGCGATGAGCATTTTTCGCGGTATGGGTAGTGAGTTACTGGTTGCCAATATTCAGCAGCCTGTCGGTTCCGGCAGAAAACCGCTGGTCGCGCCCGCCGATCTGGATATTGATGCCTTGCATCAACAGATACCGGAGATTGACGCGGCCTCTGCGCTCGTTCCCAGTAACACACAAGCGCGTTTTAATGGCCGAACGGCAGCGGCAACGCTGGTCGGTAGCGGCGCTGAACTGCCTTCTGTGTTGCGACTGCAACTGGAGCAAGGCCGCTTTTTGAGCCGCTTTGATGCGCAGAGCACCTACGCCGTTCTCGGGGCCAATGTCGCCGCACAATGGGCCCAGCCCGACCGCCCCGTCCTGCTGGGCGACCGCATTCAGATTGGTGGTTATCTCTTTGAGATAGTTGGCATTCTGCGCGCGCAAGGACCAAACCCGATCATTCCTGTCTCCATAGATGATGCCATTTTGCTGCCGATAACCGGTATGCGCCGGGTGATCGATTTTCCGCAAATCACTGGCGTCGCGGCGCGTAGCCGCAGCGGTGAACAACTGGAGCACATCGCGCCCAGGCTACAGGCGTGGCTCAACGAAAAGATGCCCGGCTTCGAGGTCAATGTGCAGGTTCCTCAGCAGCTGCTGGAAGGCATTGAGCAGCAGTCGCGCCTGTTTTCAGGGTTGCTCGCCGGGCTTGGCGGCATCTCGCTGTTGGTTGGCGGGGTGGGCGTGATGAATGTGATGGTGATGAATGTGTCGGAGCGCCGCCGGGAAATTGGTGTGCGCATGGCGCTGGGCGCGCGTCCGCGCGATATCGCGATGCTCTTTTTGCTGGAAGCCATTGTGCTAGCGACGGCAGGCGCGCTGCTTGGCGCGGCGGCGGGTTTCGCGGTGGCGTGGCTGTTTGTCTGGTTTTCTGGCTGGTCTGATTTTGCCTTATCCGCCGCGGCGTTGCCGTTGGGCATTGGCAGCGCCATTGTTATTGGGCTGTTTTTTGGCTTATCTCCCGCACTGGCGGCGTCCCGGCTGGAGCCGGTGGAGGCGTTGCGCGATGCGTAAAAATGTCTGGCTGATATTCCTGGCAAGCCTGAGCGTTTGCCCGGCGCGTGCGGAAATGCCGGTGAACCCTTCCCACGCCACGCGAGACGGCGAGACAGCGCGTATTGCGCTGAAAGGCGACAGTATCGATCTCACCCTGAGTGATGCCATCTATCTTGGACTGCGTGATAACCGCGCCATTCGTAGCGCGTATCTCGACAGGGTTGCGCAGAAATTTGACCTGCGCGTGGCCGAAGATCGCT
Source organism: Kosakonia pseudosacchari (assembly GCF_900184035.1). GTDB lineage: Bacteria > Pseudomonadota > Gammaproteobacteria > Enterobacterales > Enterobacteriaceae > Kosakonia > Kosakonia pseudosacchari. The sequence goes on along the minus strand of NZ_FXWP01000023.1, from coordinate 78,822 downwards.
TCACGCCAAAACTGGTACTCTCCGGTAATTATCTCTCCACGCGCAACCAGGATGACCGCTACCGGCAGGGAAACCTGACGCCGACCTCCACGCTGCTCACCCCTTACGGCACGCGCGTTAGCCTCGGCTGGACATATCAACACACCGACGCCAATGTGGCGGGGTTATCCCACAACGATGGCGCGAACTTTTCTGTTATTCAGCCGCTGTTGCGCGGTGCGGGTAAAGATATTGCCACCGCGCCGGTTCGCCTTGCGCAGATGACTGAGCAAATCAACCGCTTGAATTTGAAGTCCACCGTTTCGCAGACGATCACCCAAATTATCACCGCTTATCGCGATTTGTTGCTGGCGCAGGAGCAGTTAAAGATTGCTCAGGATTCGCTGGCGCGGGCGCGCCAGTTGGTGGAAGTGAACCAGGCGATGATCAGCGCCGGGCGCATGGCGGAGTTTGAAATTGTGCAAACCGAGGCCGAAGTGGCCTCACAAGAACTGGCGCATGAAGAGGCGCGAAATCGGGTGGATATGGCGCGGCTGGCGCTGTTGCAACTGCTGGCGTTGGATCTGCATGCGCCAATTGTCGCGACCGAAGCGCTACAGGCAAAGCCTGTCGAGGTGCAGGCCGATCGCGCGTTGAAACAGGCGGAGGCGTCGCAGCCCGCTTATCTGGCGCAGTTGCTTGTTGGTGAACAGGCTGCGATTAACCTCGCCGTCGCCCGTAATGACCGGTTGTGGGATGTTTCGCTGGTCGGCGGCGCAACGCAGCAGCGTAACCGTGCGGCGCGAGGCGATGGCGCGCGCAACTGGGATAACTATGTTGGGGTTCAGGTGGAGATCCCCATCGGCGACATGACCGCCCGGCAGGCGGAAGTGCAAGCGCAGGTTAATGTGCAAAATCAGCAAATCCAGCTGGCGGAAGCGCACCAGCAGCTTGACCGTGATGTCACCAACGCCGTGCGCGATATGGGCACCCGCTGGCGGCAGTTTGAGATAGCCCAACGCGCACGGGATTTGTCACGCCGCAAACTGGAAATTGAACGGGAAAAACTCACCGCTGGCCGCTCCAGCAACTTCCAGGTACTGAGCTTTGAAAACGATCTTCGCAACGCGGAAAACGCCAGGCTAAATGCGCTTATCAGCTATTTGAATGCGCAGGCCGGGCTAGATCAAACGCTGGGAACCACGCTGCAAAGTTGGGATATTTCGCTCAATGATTAAGTTTCTTACGCACAAGCAACGCCTGCTTTTACTGCTGACACTTGCGGTAGTGGTTGGCGGCTCGCTCTTATGGTGGGTAGTCTCACGCGAACCGGAAAGTCGCGCTGCGCAGGAAGTCTGGCTGTCGGTTCAGCCACAGCGGCTTGAAAACCAGTTGGGGCTGGTGGGGCGTATTCAGGCGGCTCGCCAGCAAACCCTTGCCGCGCCGTTTGACGGGGTGATCCGTGAAATCGCGGTTCACGAAGGGCAGCGCGTTGAAAAGGGGCAAGTGCTGGTAGTGCTTGATCCCGGACAGATTGAGATCCAACTTCGCCAGGCGCAGGCGGATCTTTTGAAAGCGCAAAAAGAGGTGGCGCTGTTTCGCAACTGGAGCAGCAGCCCGGATGTTTCACGTGCCAGGCGCGTGGTGCAGACCGCACGCGCGACGCTTTCCAATACGCAGGCCAATCTTCGCGATACCACTGCGCTTTTTAAGCGCGGGATTGTCGCCCGTATGGAAGTCGATGCGCTGACGCAGCAGGCACAAACGCAGCAGCAGGATCTGGCGGCCGCGCAGGAAGAGTTACACACGATGGAAGCGCGGGGTAAAGGCGAGGACAGCAAAATTGCCGATATGGAACTGGCAAATGCGCAGGCTCGCTACGCAACACTGAAAGCGCAGGTGGAGCGACAAACAATACGTGCGCCCTATGCCGGTTTTATCGTGCGCCCGGTCGCGCCGGATAGCGGTAAACCGGTGACTCTTCAGCCGGGTTTGTCAGTGAGCCAGGGTGCGGCGTTGTTAACGGTGACAGGGCTGGACACGATACAGGTAGTGACTCGCGTCGAGGAATCGGATCTCCACCAGTTAAAAGAGGGGATGCCGGTTAACATCACCGGTGAAGGGTTTGCTGGCAAAACGCTCAGCGGGCAGATCCGCGAAATTGGCGTTCAGAGCAGCGCGGCAGAGACGCAGGGCGCTTATTACGATGTCACGGTGTCGGTAAACACGCCGCTGGCGGATTTACAGCAAGATATTCGGCTGGGGATGAGCGCCCGGCTGGCGGTGATCACCTGGCAGAACGAACACGGATTCGCGGTGCCTGCTCAGGCGTTACATGTCGATCCGCAATCGGGTTCGCGTTGGGTGCTCTGGCGAGCCTCGTCCGGTGCGACACCGCGCAAAGTGGTGGTTACCACCGGGCAGACGGTGGCGCAGGGGGTGGAAATCCACGGGATTGACGCGGGGGAAGTGCGCGTTGAAATGGGCGCGCAGGGCGGTTCGGCTAACCCGGTTTCCGTGAGTATCCATTAACGCGCCCGTTCCTTATGCGATTCCGGCAAGGCGCAGCAGCGCGGTGACGACCGCTGCGGAGAGGATCACCACAATCAGCGGCATTTTGCGCCAGGCGAGAAACAACGCGAAAAGCACACCCAGTACGCGCGCCATGCCAGCGAAATGCCCGCCTTCATAGAGCATCGATGCCAGCGCGACCGCGAAAAGCAGGGTGGTTGCCGCATCCGACAGCAGTGCCTGAGAGTGCTCGGAAAGCGCCAGCCGGCTGCCGAGTTTTGCGCCACCAAGGCGCATCAAATAGGTGCCGATAGAAAGGATGGCGATACCGCCGATAATGAGCGCAACGCTGGCCATTATTTCTTCCTCGTCAGTAAGCCAAGTAAAGAGAGCAGCACCGGTAATCCCACTGGCGCAAAGGGAACGGCGGCGAGCGACAATACCGCGCCGCTCGAGGCGCGGATCAGCGTGGTGCGCTTTTTCAGCGCCGGCAATACCAGCGCCAGCAAAATTGCCGGGAAAACCGCATCCAGACCGATGGTTTCCGGTGCGGGCAGCAATTTACCCACCGCCGCACCCACCAGTACGCCAGCGGGCCACAATAGCGCTACCCCTAAACCACATAGCCAGTAAGCGGCTTTACGTTGCTCGGCGGTGGGCTGTGATAAGCCGAACACGACGCTTTCATCATTCATGATGTGGCAGCCGAGAAAACTGGCCGCACGTTGACCTACCAGTTCACGCACCGTGACGCCAAATGGGATATGGCGGGCGTTAACGAGCAGACCCGCCAGAGCCGCAGCCAGTGGATTGCCGCCGCTGGCGACAATACCGATAAACATAAACTCGGATGCGCCAGCCAGCACCAGGGTGGAGAGCGCCAGCGGCACCCATAAAGGAAAGCCGTAAGCCATGGCCAGCGATCCGTAAGAGACGCCGACGACGCCCACTGCCAGGCAGACCAGGAAGATAGCTTTTACGGTGTCGCCTTTCAGCGAGGCGAAGTGTCTGGTGAACATCTCTCTTTACCCATATCGAACGTTTATCCATTATAATGAACACACCAGAATCGTTTTTCAACAAGAACGATTCGTTCGATTAAATGAACAGTGGGGTGTTTATGACACAGCCAATTAGCATCATTGCCAAAAGTCTGGTGCGTGAGCGACTGCGAACCGGGCTTTCGTTGGCGGAGATTGCCCGCCGGGCGGGTATCGCCAAATCCACGCTTTCACAACTGGAAGCGGGTAACGGTAATCCTAGTCTGGAAACGCTTTGGGCGCTCTGCGTCGCGCTGGATATTCCCTTTGCTCGCCTGCTGGAACCGCAGAAACCAACCACGCAGGTTATCCGTCGTGGCGAAGGCACAAAAGTGACCGCCGAAGGGGCAAATTACCAGGCGATATTGCTTGCCGCCTGCCCGCCCGGCGCACGACGCGATATCTATTTATTGTTCACGCAACCTGGCGCCGATCGGATCTCGAATCCACATCCGACAGGTTCAGTGGAGCACATTATTGTGACACAAGGGCGCGCGCTGGTAGGGCTGACGGAAGCACCGGAAGAGTTAGGTGAAGGGGATTACATTTGTTATCCGGCGGACAGGGAACATATCTTTAAAGCGCTGGAAGCAGATACACAGGCCATTCTGGTGGCTGAACAAAATTAATCCGCTTTAATTCCACCCAACAATAATAAAAACGGATAAAGATAACAGAGAGTGGAACAATTTAATTGTTCCCTTTACATGTTTTAATATTTTTAAGATTCTTCATTTTATTTTTCTTTGTGAATATTCTGATTAAACACTGATTTTAATGAATTAAATCATCGAGTTACTTAAATCCATATTAAACTATATTGCTGTTTTAATTAGGTTTTTAATTTGTTTTTTATAGTTCTTACGAATGGTTGTTTGAGTGTTATTTATTATTTTTATGTTATAGATTAGTTCCATTAAACGCCCTCTCTTAATACCTTTACATCAATATTAAGCCAGTGTAATTTACTCGCGATATTAAATTGATTGAATATATATCAATCAAGTGTTTTGGGGTTGTTAATATTAATAGTGAGGCGAGTTTATGAATAAGTTGATAAATGTGTTTGCAGCGACGGCTATTTTTTCGTTAAGCAGTTCTGCTTTTGCAGCGACATCAAATAACACCGTGCGTTTTATGGGTGAAGTTAGCGAACAGACCTGTGATATTAATATTAATGGTAGTAGTACATCGCCGATTGTACTTTTACCTACCGTCAGTGACAGTCAATTAGCGTCTTCCGGTTCAACAACAGGTGATACGCCGTTCACCGTGACGCTTTCTGGCTGTGGCGGCGCACAAGCATCCAATGCCGGTATTGTTTTTGTTGCCAACGATATTGATGGTACGAATTTGAAAAATACCGCGAGCACTTCACCGGCAACAAACGTTGCGATTCAGCTGATGGAAGGGGCGAGTGCGCTGGACTTTACGGGAAATAAAGCCCAAACCGCGACGCAATCTGTCGGCGGAGCCAACACTACCGTAACTTATGACCTGGCAGCACGTTATTACGCGACCGGGCAGGCAACGCCTGGCGCAGTTGAAGCACAAGCGCAATTTGCTGTGACTTATCAATAATCTTTCTTAAAGCGCTGCATTATGCAGCGCTTCTATGCGGCTTATATCAGTATGTCGAAATATATATCACTGACAGCATTATTATTTTTTATTGTCGGAAATGTTTGCGCCAGTGTGACGATGGTCGGGACGCGAATTATTTATCCTGCTGACATAAAAGAAAAGGGATTAGCTTTTACTAATACGGGCAATGAACCTGTTTTAGTGCAAGTTTGGGCGGATAAAAATAATCCACAGTCAACACCGGAAACGGCTGATGCGCCATTTCTTTTGATGCCATCGATTTTCCGTATTAATCCAGCTACTGAGCACACATTACGGCTGAAATTTACCGGGGCACAACTTCCTCAGGATCGGGAATCTCTTTTTTGGTTGAATTTTTTACAATATCCGGCAAAGAAAACGTCTGAACGTGGGCAGAATAGTTTAACCATGCTGATAAAAAGCCGACTAAAAATTTTTTACCGCCCCGACGGTATTACAGGAGATGCTAACCATTCTCTGGACAATGTAAAAGTGACATTACATGGTCAAATTGTCGAAGTGAATAATACGAGTGCTTACCATATTTCTGTGATTAGCGCGTTCACTGAAGAACGGGAAAAGAAGCATCCAATAAAATTCAAGGGAATGATTGCGCCACGATCCACTACGCAGTGGACTCTCCCGACGCAAGGCGGGGATAAATTAACGATTAATGCAATAAATGATTATGGTGGAGTATTTAGTAAGTCGTATTCTTTAGTTAAATAAATCTTCCGCCCGGAAATATAAAACATTATTCAACTCGGATGGTACTGATGCATCTGCGCTCCTCATGCTTTCGTATTCTCATAGGGTTTATTTCTGTTGTATCGTTGACAGCATCAGCGAAAGATAATGAATTTTATTTTGACTCATCATTGCTACGAAATAGTGGATTATCTAATGAAGATCTTCAGCGCTTAAATAAGGATGAATTAATTACGCCCGGTCGACATTCTCTTGATATTTATCTCAATGGGAAATTTACTACCCACCGCGAGGTTGAGTTTTCCCGCCGGGGTAAAAAAGTCGAGCCTTGTCTGCCCCATGATTTATTAACAACGTTGGGTTTTAACGCATTGTCTGACGACGCTGCGCCATCATGTTATTGGCCAGACGATAAGGCGTTGAACGGTATCACCCGTAAAGATGACATGGCGCAATTGCGAATGGATTTCACCGCGCCGCAGGCGTTATTGAAATCGGTTCCCCGTGGCAGCGTAAGCGAAGCAAGTCTCAGCGCCGGGGAAAGTATGCTATTTCTCAATTATATGGCTAACCAGTACCATGTTGAGTCGCGGCAGGGTAGCGCTGGTGGCATGGATTCCACCTGGCTGAGTTTCAATGGTGGAATTAATTTGGGGCTATGGCGTTATCGCCAGCAATCCAACTTCAGTTACAGCAAATATAACGGCAGCCGCTGGAGCACCAGCCGCCGTTATATCCAGCGCGCGATTTATCCTTTACGTAGCGAAGTATTGATCGGCGAAGGCTACACCAACGGGCAATTCTTCTCCGGCATGAGTTTTCGCGGCTTCCAGATCTCATCGGATACGCGAATGCTGCCTAATTCCCAACGAGGCTATGCGCCGGTCGTGCGTGGGATTGCCAAAACCAACGCCAAAGTGACCATCCTGCAAGGCAAAACCACGCTATACGAAACAACCGTTGCCCCCGGCCCGTTCACCATAAATGATCTCTATCCCACCAATTTTGCCGGGGATTTAACCGTTGTTGTCAGCGAGGCTGACGGCAGTGAAAACACCTTTAGCGTGCCTTTCTCCGCGCTGGCGGAATCTATGCGTCCAGGCGCTTCCGACTATGTTTTCACCGTCGGGCGAGCGCGCGACGTTGGCGATAACAATGTCTTTAGCGAAGCGGTCTGGCGTCAGGGGCTGACGAACGCCCTCACCCTCAACCTCGGTAATCAGCTCGCCGCGGGTTATATGAGCTATTCATTGGGGGCTGTTTACAGCAGCGCGGCCGGAGCGTTTGGCCTGAACAGTATGTTTTCACGCGCAAACATGGGCAGCGAAGGTAACAAGAGCGGTTGGACGCTGCGCGCGAACTACAGCAAATTTATTCCGCGTACCGGCACCTCATTTACGCTGGCGGGTTATCGGTATTCAACGGAAGGTTATTCAGAACTTTACGACGCCCTGGGTTCGCGTGAAGCGCGCAATCATGGGCAAAAATGGCAGTCGTTGAGCTGGAAACAACGTAGCCGCATTGAGATTTCCGCCGGTCAGCGCATTGGCGTACTGGGGGATATCACCCTCTCTGCGTCATCACAGGATTACCGTGACGGTAAAAAGCGCGACAAACAGCTTCAGTTCAACTGGAGTAAAACCTTCAGCCATGGCATCTCGCTGAATCTGGGCGTGGCGAGGACGTACAACGTCGTGCCTGGCATGAACAGTACGCCATGGCAAAGCAGCGGTAACGAACATACGATTTTCCTGCGTGATCGCATACAAACCATGTGGTCGCTCTCTGTATCCGTGCCGCTTGGCAGGACGCGCTATGCCCCGGTTTTGTCGGCCAGCGCGAACAGATCAAACGGCAGCAATAGCCGCGATGGTGGCTACCAGTCGACGCTGAGCGGGGTGTATGGCGAGCAGAACCCGCTGAACTACAACCTGAATTACTCGACCGACAGCAAAGGTGAACAATCCGTTTGGGGCGGCGGGCTCCAGCGCAGTTTCCCGTATGCCAATGCTGGTCTCTCATGGTCCTCTTCGAAAAATTACTGGCAAGCGTCTGGTTCGCTTCAGGGCGCCCTGGTGGCGCATAAAGGTGGCGTAACGCTCGGTCACTGGGTGGGCGACAGCTTTGTACTGGTCGATGCACCCGGAGCCAAAGGTGCGGAAGTGATTGGTGGCCAAGGGGCGCGCATTGACGCCTTTGGCTATGCGATTGCGCCGTCGCTGGGGGCTTATCAGTTCAACAACATCGGTCTGGATCCCCGCAATATGAGCGAAGATGTTGAACTGCAAACGTCACTTCAGCGTGTTGCACCTTATGCGGGCGCGACGGTGCGGGTTCGTTTTAACACGCTAAGCGGCCAGGCCATGCTGATCACCGCGCAACCGCAGAACAATACGCCCATCCCGATGGGTTCCGCCGTCTATGACAGCTACGGCAATTACGTCGGCATGGTCGGCCAGGCCAACCAAATTTACCTGCGTTCGAGTGACGACAACGGAACGTTGCGCGTTCAGTGGGGAAATAACGCCCAGGAAATCTGCCATATCTCATGGCGTATTACGCCGCCGCGCAAACCTCTGCTTCTGATGAGCTTGCCATGTCGTTAATCGACGGAGTTTTTGTATGTCACTTATACGCATTATTTTGCTGAATATTGTTTTATTAACCAGCCTGTCTGCGAGCGCGCTGTGCAAAAAAGGGCCAGATTTCGTTCGTACCGAGTTAGATGACTATGGCCTTAGCCTGGCGATGGGAACCGTCAACGTTTCCAGCCTTGAGATCCAACCGATAGGTTCCCCGCTGGGTTCGAATATCGTGACCTTCTCGCAGAACCCGCGTTACAAAGGCCCGGATAGCGTGTTGTGGGTGTGCGATATTGCGGATCAGAACAACATCTTTGAAATCATCGCCACCAATGGTGATGACCGTAACAGCGGTTTTTTCGATTTGGGGAAAACGGATGGTTACCCCGAATTCTACGGCACGTTGTTTGAGCATGTTGCGTTACGTCTGACACACATGAATTCGGGCACGGTGTTTACGCGCCAATACCAGCGTATCCCGATGAAGAATTACCAGGTTTCACCGGATGGCAGCCAAATCTACATTCGGGTGAAAGATTTTAGCCCTATCCGCGCGGATCTGATTCGGGTGAGTTCGACAACGCCGACTACCGGAGCGCCATTTAACTATTGCGCCCGCGCGTCGCAGTTAACATCTGGCAGTTATAGCTGCAATCAGCCCAACGGTTATGTCTCTTTCTGCTCACCCGGCAGCCCGGATGCCTATTGTGATTCCGGCGACTCCGCTTTCACCTTTGATGGCTGGTATTACGATAACTGGATGGCCATTAATATGGGCATTTCCACGGGCTATCCTGCCAACCTGGTATCGATACCTACCTGCGTCGCGAAAAGCGTCACACCGATGGTCTTTTTCCCCACCATTTCCATTAACGATCTGAACAATGGCCAAACCGCTCAAAGTAGCTTTAACGTGCATATCCTCTGTGAAGGGCAGTCGACAAGCGGTGAAACGCAGGGGATGACGGCGATGGGGCTACAGGTGCCCTATGAAAGTTACCTGACGGCGCAGCAACTCAACCTGGTGAATGCGTCAGGCGGGGTGAGCCATCTGCTTTCCGAAAAATATGGTCAACCGGGTTACGCCAGCGGAGTCGGTATTCAGATAGCCAACAGCAATGACGGTGTGCTGCGTAATTTTATTGGCTGGTCTCGCTGCCTGGCCGCAACTTGCCAACCCGGCGGTAACGGCGGCTGGTACGCGGTGCGTGATGGCGCGACGCAAGTGACAAATAACGGTTCAACCGCGATCAACGAATATGTGGTTAATTTCAATGCTTATCTGACCCGTATCGCGGGCGAAACGGTCACGGCGGGTAAGGTTGATGCCAGTGCTGAAGTGCTGGTGAAAGTCCAATGAGATCCCGCCTTGCCCTCGCGATGCTTACCTCTTTGTTGATGACCGCCTTTTCCACCCGCGCCGGGCTTATCGCCGCCTCGACGCGGGTGATTTTTAACGAAGGGCAGACCCAGCAAAGCCTGATGCTGGTCAACACCAACAACTGGCCGGTGATGGTGCAAACCTGGGTCGATAACGGCGAAGCGGATGTCGATGCGCCAGCCCGTTTTAAAGCGCCGTTTGTGGCGGTTCCGACGCTGTTTTCACTCGAACCCAAAGGGATGCAGGGGTTGCGGCTGCTGTATAACCAGCAAACGCTGCCACAGGATCGGGAGTCGGTCTTTTGGCTCAATCTGTACGAAATGCCGCCAAAATCAACCGCTTCCGCGCCAGACGCGCGCAGCGTGATCCTGACGATGAATACGCAAATGAAAATCTTCTGGCGACCAAAAAAAATTGGCGCGCCGGTGGATATAGCGAAAAAAATCCGTTTCAGTGTGGTCAACAGCGGCAAAAATATGGAGATCGTCTGCCATAACGCATCGCCGTGGCATCTCTCATTTGGCGGATTATCGTTACGCTACGGCGAAAAAAACTACGCTGTGGAGCAGCAGCCGGACATGATGGTGGCGCCCTACGGTGAGAAGCGATACACCGTGGTTGCAAAAGTTCTGCAGCCCACGGTTTTACCGCTGCGTATCCAGGCCAAACTGATTAATGACAGCGGCCTGGTTGCCGAACAGACATTTCCCGTCCGTTAATCCCCCCCTTCTTTGCGAAGGGGGGAACCGCTTACTCCAGGTAGAACACTTCTTTTAATTCCGCGCTGACCGGGCTGTTGTCCGGGTTGGCCGGCATCACATCACGCATATGTTTCCACCAGCGCTGGCACACCTCTGTCTTCGCGACGGCGTTCCAGCGTGCTTCCGATTCAATCTCAACGGTGGCGAACAGCAGATTGCGCTGTTTATCGAGAAAAATGGCGTAATGGTGCGCACCACCGGCTTTCAGCGCCGCTTCCAGCTCCGGCCAGATCGGATTGTGGCGGCGTTCATACTCTTCGTGCGCATCGGGATTTACCTGCATCACAAAGGCTTTGCGGATCATAATGCCTCCAGATACAGCTCGCGAACTTCATCACGGCTGGCGGTACGCGGGTTGCACGGTGCGCACGGATCGGCGAGCGCTTTATCCAGCCAGCCTTCGATATCCGCTTTGGTAACGCCGAGTTTGCTGAAACCAGAAGGAATACCAACACGCGCGCTCAGGGTGCGGATGGCATTGATGGCTTCCATGCTGGCGGCTTCATCGCTCATCCCGCGGGTATTCAGGCCCATCGCCTGCGCCACGCGGGCAAAGCGGGCAACGGCGTTCGGGCGGTTAAAGTTTTCGATAACTGGCAACAGGATGGCATTGCACACGCCATGCGGCAGATTATGCGTGGCGCCCGGCTGGTGCGCTAACGCATGCACCAGACCCAAACCGGCGCTGTTAAAGGCCATACCGGCAAGATACTGGCCATACGCCATTTGCTCACGCGCTTCAAGGTTGTGACCGTTATCAACCGCTTTTGGCAGCCACAGGTTAATTAAGCGAATCGCTTCCAGCGCATTGGCGTCGGTCAACGGGTGCGCGCCCACCGAGACATACGCTTCAACGGCGTGGGTCAGCGCATCCATGCCGGTTGCGGCGGTAACAGAAGCGGGGATCGCCAGCATCACGCTGGCATCATCGACGGCGATATCAGGAATAATGTTCGGGTCGATAATCACTTCTTTCACCTGACGCGCGGAATCAATGATCACCGCGTTACTGGTCATCTCCGCCGCCGTACCGGCGGTAGTATTGATGGCGACCAGCGGTACGCCGGGGTTTTTCACTTTGCCGACGCCGGAATAGGCGGTCGACGGGCCGGGGTTGGCGGTGAGGATTTTCACCCCTTTGGCGGTATCGATCGGGCTGCCGCCGCCGAAAGCGATAATGTAATCGCAGGCGGCGTTTTGAAACGCCGCATAGCCTTGTTGCACCAACGCTTCCGTTGGGTTCGGGAATACCTCATCAAACAGGTGATACGGCATGTTATGCGCTTTCAGCGCGGCAAACAGGCTGTCCAGCAGACCCAGTTTGACCAGTTGCCCGTCGGTGACAATCAGCGCTTTTCCCCACTGTTTGTTCGCCACCATAGTGACCATATCGCCGATAGCGCCCGCACCGTGCAGGCTGATTTTGGGTAGTGCTAACATAAAGCTCATACATCACTCCTTTATTTTGTTTGATTTTTACCGGCGACGAAACGCCCTGTCGCCGGAGGGATTCATAAACGCCTGCGCTGCATCATGCGGCGGGTAATGATTGGCAGCGAAATCACCACAATCAGCATCGCGCCGACGATAATCGACATCACAATGCCCGGCACATTGAGCAGGCTCAGGCCAAAGGTCACCAGCCCCATCAGGAAGGCGGCGATAATCACGCCGACCATGCTGCCGGAACCGCCGAGAATATTGACGCCGCCGAGCACCGCCATCGTCACTACCGACAGTTCCCAACCGAGCGCAATCGTCGGGCGTGTGCTGCCCAAACGCGACGTCAGCAGCACCGAGGCCAGGCCCGCCATCAGCCCCACCAGCGCGAAGAGGAGCAGGTTATGGCGTTTCACATTGATGCCGGAATACCACGCGCCGGTCGGGTTATTGCCGATGGCGTACGTGCGGCGGCCAAAGTTGGTTTTGTGCAACAGAAAAGCGAACAGCAGCGCCAGCACGATGAACAAGGCAAACTCAAATGACAGCGCGCCCCACACGTAACCCTGACCAAACCACGCAAAACTCGCAGGCCAGGTATTAAGCGCCTGATCGCCCAGCAGAATGTAGGTAATGCCGCGATACAGGCTCATGGTGCCGATGGTGATCACAATCGAAGAGAGGTTAAAGCGCGTGACCAGAATGCCGTTGAACAATCCGCACAGCAGTCCAACGCCCAAACCGACGCCCACCAGCAGCGGCGTATCCATACCCGCCTGGGCGCAAAAGCCCATCGCCGTTGAGCTGAGCGCGATGGTGGCGGCGACAGAAAGGTCAATTTCGCGGGCAATGATCAGCATCGCCATCGGCAACACGATGATCGCTTTTTCGGTGAAGTTGAACGTCGCGTCGGAAAGATTCCAGATATTGAGGAAATAGGGCGACGCGAGGGCGTTTACCACAAACACCGCCAGCGTCACCGCCAGTAAAAAACCTTCCCAGCACAACAAGCGCTTAAAGAGTGGTGTTGCGGCAGGGGTATTTTTCACGGGCTCAGAAGTCAATATTTTGCTCATGGTTTCACCGCCTGTTTTTGTCGCGCCAGCGCCGCGTCACGCAGGATCAGGCGGCCTTTGCGTTTGTTACCGCGCTCGTTGAGCAGCACCGCGATGACGATCACCGTGCCGGAAATCGCCATCTGCCAGAACGGCGAAATGCCAATTATCGGCAACGCGTTATTGATAACGCCAAGGAACAGTGCGCCGAACAAACAGCCGAGCACGCGCCCGGTGCCGCCCATGGTGCTGATGCCGCCAATCACACAGGCGGCAACCACTTGCAGTTCGAACCCGTTAGCCACGTCGACATAGGCCACGGCAAAACGTGAAATCCACAAATAGCCGCAAAAACCTGCCAGTGCGCCAGAAAGGCAGAAGCTGACAAACTGCATTTTCCCGGCGTTGATACCGGTGTAATACGCCGCCGTGGCGTTGCCGCCCGCGGTATAGAGCGCTCGCCCGGTGCGGCTATAACGCAGGAAGTAGCCCACCAGCAGCAATACGGCGATGGCGCACCAGCTCAGTACTGGCAAACCCAGCACCGAGGCACGCGGCAGGCCGAGAAAATCTGCGCCCATCTGGTTCGAGTTCACCCAGCCGCCGCCGGAGAGCAAAAAGATCATCCCGCGATAAATACTCATGGTGCCAAGCGTGACGACAATCGCCGGGATACCGAGTTTCCATACCAGCAGACCATTGATGATGCCCATCACCAGTCCGAGCACTGTTGCCAGCAGCAGCAACGACCAGACCGGCACATCCGGGTGATGGAAGTTGATCAACGCGACAATCATGCCGGTCAGCGCCAGGTTGGCCGCCATCGACAGGTCGATACCTTTGGTCAGGAGCACCATCATTTGTCCGAGGGCGAGGATTATCAGAATGGCGGTATCGTTGAACATCTCCACCAGGTTACCGGGACTGATAAACGAAGGGACACGGCTGCCGATAGCCAGCACCAGCAGCACAATCACGCCGCCGAGCAGCGCTTCGCGATGTTTAAGCAGTTGTTGCCACATTATGCTGCCTCCTCCCCGGCACCGCTGGCGGCGCTGACGATGGTTTCCGCCGTCGCTTCACCGGCCTGGTATTCGGCGACCATCAGCCCTTCGTGCATAACGATCACCCGATCGGCCATGCCCATCACTTCCGGCAGTTCGGAAGAGACCATAATCACCGCCAGCCCCTGTGCCACCAGTTCAGACATAAACTGGTGTACGGCGGCTTTGGAGCCGATATCGATGCCTTTCGTTGGCTCATCAAGAATGATCACTTCCGGATGGGTGGCGAGCCATTTGCCGATCACCACTTTTTGCTGATTGCCGCCGGAGAGGGTTTCTACCGCCTGTTTCCAGCTAAAGGCTTTCACCTGCAAACGCCGGGCGTACTCATCCGCCAGCGCCCACTCTTTGGCCTCGTTGAGCACGCCGTTGCTATTGAGTTTGCTGAGCTGCGGCAGGCTGATGTTCTGGGCAATCGACAGTTCGATAATCGCGCCCTGCTTTTGCCGCTCTTCCGGCACACAGACAATCCCGGCGTTGATGGCATCCGCAGGCTGGCGGAAATGCATCGTTCGCCCGTTAAGGATGATGTCGCCCGAAGCGGGGCGCGACACGCCAGAAAGCGCCTGCATCAGTTCCGTGCGACCGGCACCGACCAGGCCGTAAAAGCCGAGGATCTCGCCTTTGCGCAGCGAAAAGTTGATATGGGCAAATTCGGTGGGATGGCATAAATCGCGCACTTCAAGCACGGTTTCGCCGAGTGTGCAGGCCACTTTCGGCCAGCTCTGGTTAATGGCGCGCCCGACCATCATCGCCACCATTCGCTCTTCGCTGATGTCATTGATGGCGCCGGAATCGACATACACCCCGTCGCGCAAAATGGTGTAGTGATCCGCCAGCTCGAAAATTTCATCAAACTTGTGCGAGATAAACAGGATCGCTTTGCCTTCCTGCTTCAGGCGCTCAACGATTTGGTAGAACTCCAGAATTTCATGCTGCGAGAGCGCGGCTGTCGGTTCGTCCAGAATCACCACCTGCGCTTCAAAGGAGAGCGCACGGGCAATCGCCACCATGTGGCGCTGGGCGATACTCAATGTTTTCAGCGTCGCGCGCGGGTCAATTTGCACTTCCAGCCGGGTAAGGATCGCCTGCGCTTGCTGGTGCATGGCGGGCCAGTCGAGTTTTTTCAACAGCCCTTTATATAAATACTGCCCGACAAAGATGTTTTCGGTGACCGAGAGTTCGTCGAACAGCACTGTTTCCTGGTGAATGGCGGTGATCCCCACTTTATGCGCCGATTCGGGCGTAGGCAGTGAAATCGGGATCGCTTTATAGAGAATTTCGCCCTCTTCAGGCTGGTAAATACCGGTCATCACTTTGACCAGCGTGGATTTTCCCGCGCCGTTTTCACCGATCAACGCGGTGACTTTGCCGGGCCAGAGATCGAGCTGCACGTTCTCAAGGGCGCGCACACCGGGAAAGACCTTGGTGATGCCCTTGAGCGACAGCAGAGGGGTGGATGCCGTCATGATAGTTCTCCAGTTTTTGCCCTCTCCCGCAAAAGAGGGCAGGAAGGGATCAGAAAATCTTCGAGAACTTATCAATGTTGCTGGCGTCGTAGACGAACGGTTCCGCCATTGCGCCGTTACCGTCGGCATCCAGTTTCACTTTGCCGAGTTTGCCCATGCTGGCTTCGTCTTTGGTCGCCGTACCTTTCACCAGATCATCCGCTAAATAGGTGGCGGCATAACCGAGGTCGATCGGGTTCCAGATGGCGAAACTTTTGCTCGCGCCGGACTTAATCGCGCCCGCCATTTCAGACGGCAGCCCTAAACCGGTGACATACACTTTGCCAATCTTGCCCTGGTCTTTTACCGCTTGCGCCGCCGCGACAATGCCGACCGACGACGGCGAGACGATCACTTTCAGGTCCGGGTACGATTTCAGCAGGCCGACCGCTTCGCGGTAGCTTTTATCGGAGAGATCGTCGCCATAAGCGACGGTCACCAGGTTAATCGACGGGTACTTCGGCAGCACCTTTTTCATCTCCGCAATCCAGATGTTCTGGTTGGTGGAGGTGGGCGTGGCGCTAAGAATCGCCACATCGCCTTTTTCAACGTTCAGCGCTTTTAGCGCATCGGCGGCCAGTTTGACGTTGGTTTCGCCAATCAGCGCGTTATTCGAGGGGTTGAGGTGGATCTGGCGTCCGGCTTTTGCCACGCCGGAATCCCACGACACCACTTTGATGCCGCGCTGCATCGCTTTTTTCAGCACCGGCACCACGGCATCGGGATCGTTGGCGGAGATGGCGATCGCATCCACCCCCTGGGCGATCAACCCGTTAAGCACTTCGATCTGCGCTTCGGCCGTGGTGGTGGTGGGACCGGTGTAGATCACTTGGACATCACCTAGCTCTTTGGCTGCCTCCTGTGCGCCGGTGTTTGCTGCTTCAAAAAAGCCATTACCTAAAGATTTCGCCACAAGGGCGATTTTTACTTCAGCTAAAGCGGAACCGGACAACGCCAGCATGGCAACGGTGAGGATTAAGCTTGCTTTTGTTTTCATTGCTTTTACTCCACGAGAGTTAGTGTTTGTAGGGCTTGCAGGTGAGGATTCGCCCCGTCTCAATGAGCGGGGCGCGATGTTGTTATGGGTACAGATCTAATGCCGATTGCAGCGGCGTCACGCCAAAGCGTTTACCCAGCGCAATCAACTCTTGCTGCGTGATGGTCTGTTTCATACCGCCCATCGAATAGATTTTTACCAGCACCTCGGCAGATTTCTCGGCGGTGTCGATCAGGCCAAAGGCTTCGTCGAGCGTCGGCCCGCTGCCGAACACACCGTGGAAGGGCCACAGCACCAGCGAATGTTTCTGCATATCTTTGGCGGTCGCCTGGCCGATTTCATCCGTGCCTGGCACCATCCACGGCAGAATGCCAACGCCATCCGGGAACACCACCAGGCACTCGGTACTGCCTTCCCACAGTTTGCGGGTAATCAAATCGGCGGAGTTTTCCAGCACGTAGGTCAGCGCAATCAGATTGGTGGCATGGCAGTGCATAATCACGCGGTCTTTCCCGCCGGTGGCTTTGATGCGTTCGCAGTGCGACAGGAAGTGCGCCGGTAGCTCTGACGTCGGAACCGCGTCATGCTCCAGCCCCCACAGAATGTGGTAGCCCGCGCCGTCGCTGTCGACTTTCACTACGCCTAAATTTGCTGCCGGATCGAGCTGCACGTTACGGAAAAATTTACCGGAGCCGGTGACGATAAACGGCGTATTGGCCAGCAGCGGCATTGGCTGGCTCAGGGCGATATAGCGCGGTTTCTGGTGAAAATCGGCGGCGAACGATGTGATATCGGCTTCATCCAGGCGCAGCGTCAGGTTGCCGCCGTTGCGTTCATCCCAGCCTTTCAGCCAGGCGTCCGAGGTGGCTTTGATCATCCCCTGGACGAACCAGGAATCGGTAATGGTCTGCATAGTCTTCTGTTTCCCGTTTATTGCCCGGTAGCGCTGCGCTTACCGGGTCTGATGAATGCGCAGCGATTAGCCACGTTTGCTTAATACGTCTTTCTCATAGGCACGCACGCTTTCCAGCCACTGGCTACCGGCTGGCGTATCGTGGCGCTGGCAGTACATTTCCCACACCGCCTGCCACGGCAGGGATTTCTGCTCTTCGAGCAGCGCCAGACGCGCGGTGTAATCACCGTCCGCTTCCAGTTGGCGCAGTTGTTCAACCGGTTCGAGCAGCGCGCGCAGCAGCGCTTTTTTCATGTTGCGCGTGCCAATCACCCACGCGGCGATGCGGTTGATGGAGGCGTCGAAGAAGTCGAGCCCGATGTGGACGCGGTCGAACAGTTTGTGGCGGATAATTTCACTGGCGATGGCCTGGGTTTCGTCATCGAGCAGCACAACGTGGTCGCTGTCCCAGCGTACCGGACGGCTGACGTGCAGCAGCAGACGCGGCACATAAAGCATGGCGGCAGAGATTTTGTCGGAGATAACCTCCGTAGGATGGAAGTGGCCGGCATCAAGGCACAGCGCGGTCTGGCGGCTGGTGGCGTACCCCATATAGAACTCGTTGGAGCCGACGGTGTAGCTCTCAGCGCCGATGCCGAATAACTTACTTTCCACCGCGTCGATATGGTGCGCCGGATTCAGTTTTTCGCTGATCACCTCATCGAGCGCGTCGAGCAGACGCTGGCGCGGCGCGAGACGGTCAACGGTGACATCTTTCATGCCGTCCGGGATCCAGATATTCATTACTGACGGCGTACCCAGTTGCTCGCCAAAATATGCAGAAACGCGGCGGCTGGCTTTCACGTGGTCGATCCAGAACTGACGGATCTCGTCGTTAGCGTGGGAAAGCGTGAAGCCATCGGCGCTCAGCGGGTGCGAGAAGCAGGACGGGTTGAAGTCCAGCCCCAGGTTATTGGCTTTTGCCCACTGCACCCAGTTTTTGAAGTGCTCGGGTTTGATTTCATTCCGCGCGACCGGCGTTTCGGCTTCGTGATAAATCGCATGCAGGTTCAGGCGTTTTGGACCTGGGATCAGGCTTAGCGCTTGTTCCAGATCGGCGCGCAGTTCCGTGGCGTTACGCGCTTTGCCCGGATAATTACCGGTAGCCTGAATGCCGCCGGTCAGGCTGCCTTGCGGGTTTTCGAAACCGGCAACGTCATCGCCCTGCCAGCAGTGCATGGAAACCGGCAGCCTGTCGAGCTGGCGCAGCGCCTCCTCGACATCAATCCCCACAGCGGCGAAACGCTGTTTAGCTATGTCCCAGGCTTGTTCAAGTTGAGTGGTCATGCGCAAAGCTCCTTTGTCTGTCGTTTTGGCTGAAAGCGCGCGACATAGCGGGCGATTTCATTATCAGGATTAGGGGTAAACGTAATCAGTGAGTGGTTAGCCGTGATCAGCTGGCGAAAGTCATCGACGTTGCTTAACTCATCCAGCGTCATCAGTTGCACGCCAATATTGCCCAGCGTCGAGGCCTCCACCGGCCCGGCGACCACTGGCAGCCCGCAGGCATCGGCGCAGAGCTGGTTCAGTAATTGGTTCTGGCAGCCGCCGCCGACAATATGCAGGCTGGTAAACGGCTTACCGCGCAGGAACGCCAGTTCGCTCAGCACATCGGCATACAGCAGCGCGAGGCTATCGAAGATGCAGCGCGCCAGTTCGGCGGCGTTCTGCGGTACGGGTTGGCCCGCGTCCCGGCAGGCGGCCTGGATCTCGGCGCTCATGTTGTCCGGGTTGATAAAGCGATCATCGTTCGGGTTAATCACAAAACGGCAGACAGGAAGTTGCTCGGTGAGTGCGATTAACGCCGGTAAGTCGGAGATGTTTTGCTCTTTCAGCACGCGCTGCAGCAGCCACAACCCCATGATGTTTTTCAGTACCCGGTAACGGCCTTCGGCACCGCCTTCATTGGTGATGTTGGCAGCGAGCGCCTCATCGCTGGTGTGCGGGGTTTTGCTCTCAAAGCCCATCAGTGACCAGGTGCCGGAAGAGAGATAGGCCGCGTCGTGATTTTCCAGCGGTGCGGCGATCACCGCGCTGGCGGTATCGTGGCTGGCGACGGCGACGACCGGAATGGCATTACCCTGCGGGCAGATCCAGTTGCCGATAACATTGCCCGGATGGGTTGGCGTGCCAAACCAGCGAGACGGAACGCCAGCCCAGCCCAGCAATGATTCATCCCAGGTATCGGTATTGATATTGACCAGTTGGGTAGTAGTGGCGTTGGTGTATTCCCAGTTGAGATTGCCGGTCAGGCGGTAGCTGAAGTAATCCGGGATCAGCAGCGCGTGATCGGCCTGTTCCAGCAAGTGCGGTTGCTGTTCTGCCAGTGCGCGCAACTGGTACAGGGTGTTGAAGGGTAAAAACTGAATACCGCTACGACGATAGATATCGGCTTTGCCAGGATTTTGCAGCGCCCGGTGCATCACGCCATCGGTGCGATTGTCGCGGTAGGCTATCGGCAACCCGACGCGCTGGCCTTCGCGGTTAATCAGGATGTAATCAACACCCCAGGTATCAATACCGATGCTGTCTGGCTGTATACCTTCGGCGCAAACCTTGTTCAGTCCAAGGCGGATTTCAGCTTCCAGGCCGTCGATATCCCAGCAATCAAAGCCGTCCACTTTTTGCAGACAGTTCACAAAACGGTGAATTTCGCGAAGCGAAAGCGTGCGGTTCTGGCGGTCATAGCGCGCCAGCATGACGCGTCCGCTGGAGGCGCCTAAATCCACCGCAACACAATGGCGAAAAGTCATGATCGGGTCCTTCTTAGAGTCATTGCGGACAGTCTAAAAAGGGCGCGACAGCCGTACCTTCTTGCTACTGACAGCGGCGATTTCGCGCTGGCAAGAAAGCAAAGGTGAACGTGAGAGAGTTCACAGTTTCCAGTAATCGCGCGGTTTTCGGCCATTGTGACCCTCACCACATTTCCCGATCTTTCCGGGCGTTTCTTGAAAAAACGGCAGGCTATGCGCGAATTGGCGTCGAAAATTTAAGGTGAGGTCGAAAACCCTTAATTACTATTTTGAGAACATTTCTCAAGACCGGGGCAATCATGACCGTACTGCATAGCGTGGATTTTTTTCCGACAGGTAAATCACCCGTTGCCATTGAACCGCGATTGCCCCAGGCCGCGTTTCCGGAACATCACCATGATTTTCATGAAATCGTGATTGTCGAACACGGAACGGGGATTCATGTATTTAATGGCCAGCCTTATACCATCAGCGGCGGCACGGTCTGTTTTGTGCGCGATCATGACCGCCATTTGTATGAACATACCGATAATCTCTGTTTGACCAATGTGCTGTACCGCTCGCCGGATGCGTTCCAGTTCCTTGCCGGGTTGAACCAGTTGCTGCCGCAGGAGCAGGACGGGCATTACCCGTCGCACTGGCGGGTAAGCCAGCACACGCTGGGGCAGGTGCGCGGCATCATTAGCCAGATGGAAGAGATGGGCAGTGAAGTGGCAACCCATGACATTGCCAACCGTGAGATCCTGTTTATGCAGTTGCTGGTGTTATTGCGTAAAAGCAGCCAGCAGGAAGATGCGGGTAACAGCGATGCGCGGCTGAACCAGCTGATGCTGTGGCTGGAGGATCACTTCGCCGAGGATATTTGCTGGGAGTCGCTGGCGGAACAGTTCACCTTGTCATTGCGCACGCTGCATCGCCAGCTTAAACAGTCCACCGGTATGACGCCGCAGCGCTATTTAAACCGCCTGCGGTTGATTAAGGCACGCCATATGCTGCGCCACAGCGACGAGAGCGTGACGGATATCGCTTTTCGCTGCGGGTTCGGCGACAGTAACCACTTTTCGACGCTGTTTCGCCGCGAATTTGACTGGTCACCGCGTGATATCCGCCAGGGGCGCGACACGCTGCTCCAGTAACGAGAAGGTTATCACCGATTTTTTTTCGGGCTTCCGCTAATAATGTCAGGTTGTTCACGGCAGAGGTGGCGTTGTGGCTGGTGAGTTAATTCTTCGTAAAGCAGACTTTTTCCCGCGCGCCGGACAGGCGGTTGTGGTGGCCGATCGCTACCCGCAAAATGTCTTTGCCGAACATACACATGAGTTCTGCGAACTGGTAATGGTGTGGCGCGGCAATGGGTTGCATGTGCTTAATGACCGCCCTTACCGCATTACGCGCGGCGATCTGTTTTATATTCGCGCCGAAGATTGTCACTCATACGCCTCGGTTAATGACCTGGTGTTACAGAACATTATCTACTGTCCGGACCGGCTGACGCTGAATCTCGACTGGGCCGCGCATATTCCGGGGCTTAACGGCGCGCCGTCCAACCCGCACTGGCGGATTGGCAGCAGCGGAATGGCGCAGGCGCGGCAGGTGATTACGCAACTTGAACATGAGAGCGCGAAGGACGATCCGCTGGCGAATCTGATGGCGGAAACCCTGTTTGCCCAACTGGTGATGACCCTAAAACGCCACCGTTTCGCTACCGATAACCTCGCCGCGACCCACAGCGAAGCGCTGTTGGATAAACTGATCACCGCCCTTTCCGGCAGCCTGAATCGCAGCTTTGTGCTGGAGCGTTTTTGTGAACAGGAACAGTGCAGCGAGCGGGCGCTGCGCCAGCAGTTTCGCACTCAAACCGGGATGACCATCAACCACTATTTGCGCCAGTTACGCATTTGCCATGCGCAATTTTTGTTGCAGCACTCCGAGCAGATGATCAGCGAAATCGCCATGCAGTGCGGGTTTGAAGACAGCAACTACTTTTCGGTGGTGTTTAGCCGGGAAGTGGGGATGACGCCGGGTCAGTGGCGTCATCGCAGCCGGATTGCTGCCTGATTCGCTTGCCCTGTCTGGTTCGACTCACTACGCAGCCCTGTCTTGCGGGTTGCCATCAATGTTTTTCCACCCTTAAAAACCTCATCCAGTCGCGCACAGGTTGCTGCGCTGCCTGGTCGATGGAAGTAAAAATCGCACAAAGGATCACACTTCAAATATTTGCCGCGTTGCGTTGCAGACCGGCAACCATGGCGTGATGCGGGCGGACGGCTTCACGATTTCAATAACATAACCAAAAGTTATAACCTTATTAAAACTACGGCATTGATAAACATTTTCAATATCATTTAATTAACTATAATGAACCAACTGCTTACGCGGCGTTAACACAATAGCCGCTTACCCTTAATGGAGATGAATATGAGCTATACACTGCCCGCTCTGCCGTATGCATACGATGCCCTCGAACCGCATTTCGACAAGCAGACGATGGAAATCCATCACACTAAACATCACCAGACCTACGTGAACAACGCGAATGCCGCGCTGGAAAGCCTGCCGGAGTTCGCCAGCCTGCCGGTTGAAGAGCTGATCACCAAACTGGACCAGCTGCCTGCGGACAAAAAAACCGTACTGCGTAACAACGCAGGCGGTCACGCTAACCACAGCCTGTTCTGGAAAGGCCTGAAGACAGGCACCACCCTGCAGGGCGACCTGAAAGCTGCTATCGAGCGTGATTTCGGTTCCGTGGACAACTTCAAAGCTGAATTCGAAAAAGCAGCGGCAACTCGCTTTGGTTCCGGCTGGGCATGGCTGGTACTGAAAGGTGACAAACTGGCTGTGGTTTCTACCGCTAACCAGGACTCCCCGCTGATGGGTGAAGCGATCTCTGGCGTGTCCGGCTTCCCGATCCTGGGTCTGGATGTGTGGGAACACGCTTACTACCTGAAATTCCAGAACCGCCGCCCGGACTACATCAAAGCGTTCTGGGACGTAGTGAACTGGGACGAAGCGGCTGCGCGTTTCGCTGCGAAAAAATAAGCCGCTTTCGTCACGTACGATAGCGTGAGTCGAAGCCCCGCCAGGCGTTGCCAGCGGGGCTTTTTTATTCCTTTTTGCCCGCCAGAAACCAAAAGGAACGCTGATCCTAAAATAATGAAATAATGTTTTGTTATGGTTGTTTGATCACTTTTCTCGCATCAATCCCGGTCTACGCTCTCTTCATCCGCGCGGCTGTTGTTCCGTTCAACCGGAGTGCCTGCGCCATAAAAATCGAACGGTTTTTACAGGTGAAGATATGCAAATCAAGCGTGCAATAGAGAAAATCCCTGGCGGGATGATGCTGGTTCCATTGTTCATCGGTGCCTTGTGCCACACTTTTGCGCCTGGTGCCGGGAAATACTTCGGTTCGTTCACTAACGGCATGATTACCGGGACGGTGCCGATCCTTGCAGTGTGGTTTTTTTGTATGGGAGCTTCAATCAAACTGAGCGCGACCGGTACGGTGCTGCGTAAATCCGGCACGCTGGTGGTGACGAAAATCGCGGTGGCGTGGATAGTGGCGGCGGTTGCGTCGCGGTTGCTTCCGGAACACGGCGTGGAAGCGGGGTTTTTCGCCGGGCTATCGACGCTGGCACTGGTGGCCTCGATGGATATGACCAACGGCGGGTTGTACGCCTCCATCATGCAGCAGTACGGCACTAAGGAGGAGGCCGGGGCATTTGTGCTGATGTCGCTGGAGTCCGGCCCATTGATGACGATGATCATCCTCGGTACTGCCGGTATTGCTTCTTTTGAACCGCATGTGTTTGTCGGCGCGGTGCTGCCCTTCCTCGTGGGGTTCGCGCTGGGTAATCTCGACCCGGAACTGCGCGAGTTCTTCAGCAAGGCGGTGCAGACGTTGATTCCGTTCTTCGCTTTCGCGCTTGGCAACACCATTGATTTAAGCGTGATTGCGCAAACCGGGCTGCTGGGGATTTTGCTCGGCGTCGCGGTAATTGTCATCACCGGGATCCCGCTGATTATTGCCGATAAACTGATTGGCGGCGGCGACGGAACCGCGGGGCTGGCGGCCTCCAGTTCGGCGGGTGCCGCAGTGGCTACGCCGGTGTTGATTGCTGAAATGGTGCCGGACTTCAAAGCGATGGCACCGGCAGCCACCGCGCTGGTGGCGACATCGGTGATTGTTACTTCGATCCTGGTGCCGATTTTGACGTCTGTCTGGTCACGAAAAGTGAAAGGGGCGGAAGCGGAAGTTTTACTACGAAACACCGTCAAATAACGCAATGAGGCCGACCTTTACAGGTCGGCTTTTGCATTACCGGATAGCAAAAACGGTGTCGATAAGGTTGCACTGATCTTCATTGAGGGCGCCGCCGAAGTTACGGGCGACAGGCGTGCAGTAGCCAAATTTGCGCGATACCACGGTTTTGATGGTAGTAACAAAATCGTCGCCGATGCTGTAGATGACCATCAATTTGCCGATCTCTTGCTGCACCTGATGCAGCGTTGATAAATCACCTTGCCGCCACGCTTCCCGCGCTTTAACGAACAGTTCCGGCATCACGTTGTTTAAGCCTGAAATCACCCCTGCGCCGCCCGCCAGCAGGTTGGGAATGAAATATTCGTCGTAACCGCACAGCACGGCGAAATCATCGCGCACGTTCTTGGTTGCCAGAATCATATTGCGGGTGTGCGACTGGCAATCCACGGTGTCTTTAATGCCAGCAAAATCGGGGAATTCAGCGGCCAGCGTCGCCACCAACTCGGGGATTAAATCGCAGCCGGTTCGCGCCGGGAAGTTATAGGCAAACCATTTGCCGCTGATCGCTTTGCCCAGCGCGCGGAAGTAGCTTAAAAGCTGGTTGCTGGTTTGCCCATAGTAATAAGGCGGCAGCACCATCACGGCTTCATAGCCAGTGCGGTAGGCTTCATCCGCCATCCACAGGATGTCGTTAAAACAGGTGGAAGAGACGTTAGCCACCATCGAAATGGGTGACATAGCGCGCGCTTCACGAATCAACATTATTCGTTCATCGAGTGTGAAAGAGGCGAACTCGCCGATACTGCCCATCAGCAATACCACGTCGATTTTCGCCGCCGTCAGGCGGGTAATATGCTGCTTTAATCCATTGAGATCGATGTTGCCTTCACTGTCCATCGGCGTGATGGAAGGACACCAGACGCCGGAAAAGGGGATTGTTTGCGTCACGTCACTGCCTCCTCGATTAATGAAATCATGTTTCAAAAGCGTAAGGTAAGTGATAGCACGGCACAGCGGTGCGCATGTGCATGAATGTCTCATTTTTGCAGGTTTGGTCTGCGAACAATTGTGGTGTAATACCGTGATGAACGAAGCCTGTTGGAGGGAATATGCAACATCCGGTTGACGTGTTTGTAGGAAAAATAAGGGATTATCAGGGCAGCCGACCGAGCGCCATCGCAAAATTGCAGGTTGATGGTGAACTCACGCTAACCGAAACCGGCATCGTCGGGGACGAGCAGGCGGAAAAGAGTTACCACGGTGGGACGGATCGCGCGTTGTGCCATTACCCGCGAGAACACTATACGCACTGGGCGCAGATGTTTCCGCAGCAGGCGGCATTATTTTGTGCGCCCGCGTTTGGCGAAAACCTTTCCACCAGCGGCCTGACAGAGAAAAATGTCTTTATCGGCGATATCTTTCGCTGGGGCGACGCGCTGATTCAGGTGACGCAGCCGCGCTCGCCCTGTTTCAAACTCAATTTCCACTTTGGCATCAGCGATATGTCTTCGCAGATGCAGTCCAGCGGCCGCACTGGCTGGCTTTATCGGGTGATTGCGGGCGGCAATGTGTCGGCGGAAGCACCGCTGGAGCTGGTTTCACGTGTAAGTGATGTTAGCGTTTATGACGCAGCGGCGATTGCCTGGTTTCAGCCATTTGACGATGAGCAGTATCATCGCCTGCTGTCCGCTGCGGGATTGTCGGCGAGCTGGACACGTACGATGCAAAAGCGGCGTTTGAGCGGCAAGATTGAAGATAATTCACGCAGGTTGTTGGGTAAATAAAACGCCCCCTCCGGTGAGCGGAGAGGACGGGTTATCAAGCGCGTTTATATAACGGCAGCCATATCGTCAGGCGTAAACCGCCGAGCGGGCTGTCGTCTGCTTTTACCCAGCCGCGATGCTGCTGGATAGCGGTTTCGACAATCGCCAGACCAAGCCCCGTACCGCCGGACTCGCGATCGCGTGCTTCGTCGGTGCGGTAGAACGGGCGGAAAATCTGTTCCCTGTCTTCCGGGCTGACGCCGGGGCCGTCATCGTCCACGTTAATGGTGATGCCGTCTTTATCCACCGCGAAACTGACTTCGATTTTGCTGTGTGAGTAGCGCAGCGCATTGCGCACGATGTTTTCGACCGCACTTTCCAGCGCGCTGGGGTTACCGTACAGTGGCCACGGGCCCGGAGGGAAGTTGACCGTCAGGGATTTGCCCATCTGTTCCGCTTCAAACGCCGCGTTATCCAGCACCTCATTCCACATCTGATTGGCTTTCACCGTTTCGCTGACCAGCGCGTTTTTCTGCTGATTGCGCGACATCACCAGCAGATCGTTGATCATGCTGTCCAGCCGCTGCGCCTCAGTTTCAATGCGCTCGAGCTCTTTGCTTTCACCGCTGCGGCGACGCAGCAGGGCGGTGCCGAGCTGTAAGCGTGTGAGCGGTGTACGCAGTTCGTGTGAGATGTCGGAAAGCAGGCGCTGCTGCGCGGTCATCATACGTTCGAGCGCCGTCACCATCTGGTTGAAACTCGCTCCGGCGGCCAGAAACTCTTGCGGCCCGGATTCCAGTTCCGGATGCTGCCGCAAGTTGCCTTGCGCCACTTCATCCGCCGCATTTTTCAACTTACGCGCCGGTTTCGCCAGGCTCCATGCCAGCCACAACAGCAGCGGCGAGCTGATAAGCATGGTGACAATCAACAGCAATAACGGGCGGTCAAACAACAGGTTGATAAAGTCAGATTGCGAACTGCTGGCGGGACGAATCAGATAGAGTTGGTAGTTATCTTCCCCGTCACGAACGGAGAAGGGCCCTACCATTTCGACCCGGCCATATTTCTTTTTCTGCGGATGGTCGGAGTTGTCCGCCTGGCCGATGAAGTTACGGATGATCTGCATCTCGTTGCGTTCGGCGCCAATGACGCGCCCTTCGCTGGTCACCAGCAGCAGACGTTGACCCGGCGGCGCCCATTTGTCGATGGCGCGAAAAAGCCTGCGCCACCACATCAGGTCGTTCGGCGGGTCGTTCGACAGTTCCGCTTCAACATGTTGTTCAATCATCACACCCTGGCGCTGCTCGCTGTCCAGCAACTCCGTCATCTGACGGGAGTCCAGCTTTGGCACCATCAACACCAGCATCAATACCAGCGCCAGCGTTAACCAGAAAATGGCAAAGATGCGGGCGGTCAAACTTCCTATCATGAAGCGGACACCATCAGATAACCGCGGCCGCGCAGGGTTTTAAACCACGGATGCCCATCTTTACGCTCCGGCAGTTTGCGGCGCAGATTGGAAATGTGCATATCGATAGCGCGATCGAACGGTGTTAAACGTTTACCCAGCACTTCCTGGCTCAAATGTTCACGCGATACCACCTGGCCTAAATGTTGAGCCAGCAAGTAAAGCAGGGTGAATTCGGTGCCGGTCAGTTCCAGCGCCTGGCCTTCAAAACTGGCTTCCTGACGACCCGGATTCAGACTTAGCGCATCCACTTCAAGCGTAGGCGAGCCGTTATCGTTGCTTTGCTGCTGTTCGCTCCAGTGCGAGCGACGAAGGATGGCGCGAATACGCGCGACTAATTCACGATCGTTAAACGGTTTTGGCAGATAGTCATCCGCGCCCAGCTCAAGGCCGAGTACGCGATCGAGTTCGCTGCCGCGGGCGGTCAGCATAATGACCGGTGTCTGGTGTGTCTGGCGTAGCTCTTTAAGTGTGTCGATACCGTTTTTCTTCGGCATCATGACATCAAGCAAAAGCAGGTCGATGCTGTCGTCGAGGAGGTCGAGCGCCTGCTCCCCGTCATGGGCAACGAGCACATTGAAACCTTCCATGTCGAGAAGCTCCTTTAACAGGGAAGTAAGCTCTCGGTCATCATCTACTAAAAGGATTTTATTCATTGTTTAAATACCTCCGAGGCAGAAATTACGTCATCGAGACTCGCTAATCCATGACTTTACGTTGTTTTACACCCCCTGACGCATGTTTGCAGCCTGAATCGTAGACTGATTATCGTTGAATCGTGAGACGAAAAGGTTACTGGAGTAAATGATGCGCATCGTTACCGCTGCCGTCATGGCCTCAACGCTGGCGTTTAGCACCGTTAGCCAGGCTGCTGACGTCGTAACAGGCGATAACTGGCACCCGATAGATGGGTTTGCGCAGCGCAGTGTTCAGAGCCATATGTTCGACGGTATTAATTTAACCGAACATCAGCGTCAGCAGATGCGGGATTTAATGAGGCAGGCGCGGCACGATCAGCCTCCTGTTAATGTTAGCGAAATGGAGACAATGCATCGCCTTGTCACCGCAGAAAATTTTGATGAAAACGCTGTGCGCGCTCAGGCAGAAAAAATGGCGCAGGAGCAAGTAGCTCGTCAGGTTGAAATGGCGAAAGTCCGCAACCAGATGTACAACCTGCTTACGCCGGAGCAGCAAGCGGTTTTAAACCAGAAACACCAGCAACGGATGACGCAACTGCGCGAAGTGGCGCAGATGCAACAAAGTTCTCCGTCGATGGTTATGAGTAGCAGTAGTACCCGGCATTACCAGTAACAAACCCTGTTTTCCTTGCCATAGACACCATCCCTGTCTTCCCCTCCATGATGGAGGGGTTTTTTTTGCCCGCAATTCCACTGTTTAATTTCCCCATTGCTGTTGTCTGCCTTTCGTTATAATCCCTGCTGGATCCAGGCAGGAGCGTTTATGAATCAATCCTATGGGCGTTTGGTTACCCGGGCAGCGGTTGCGGCGACCGTCACGGCATCGTCACTGCTGGTAATTAAAATCATCGCGTGGTGGTTAACCGGTTCGGTCAGTATTTTGGCGGCGCTGGTGGATTCGCTGGTGGATATTGCCGCGTCGTTAACCAACTTGTTAGTGGTACGCTATTCGCTGCAACCCGCTGACGAAGAGCATACATTCGGCCACGGAAAGGCGGAATCGCTGGCTGCGCTGGCACAAAGTATGTTTGTTTCTGGTTCAGCGTTGTTCCTGTTTTTGACGGGGATTCAGCACCTTGCTAAGCCTGAACCACTTCGTGATGCAGGTATTGGTATTACGGTCACGTTGATCGCGCTGTTTAGCACTGTGATCCTTGTCACTTTTCAGCGCTGGGTAGTGCGGAAAACCCACAGCCAGGCGGTGCGGGCGGATATGCTTCATTATCAGTCTGATGTTATGATGAACGGCGCAATTCTCATCGCGCTGGGGCTCTCCTGGTATGGATGGCATCGTGCAGATGCATTGTTTGCGCTGGGTATTGGCAGCTATATTTTGTATAGCGCGTTACACATGGGGTATGACGCGGTTCAGGCATTACTGGACCGAGCTTTACCCGACGAAGAGCGACAGGAAATTTTCACCATTGTCACCTCCTGGCCGGGCGTCAGCGGCGCTCACGATCTTCGCACGCGGCAGTCAGGGCCGACCCGCTTTATTCAAATACATTTGGAAATGGAAGATAACCTGCCGCTCGTTCAGGCGCATCTTATTGCTGAGCAGGTAGAACAGGCGATTCTGCAACGTTTCCCGGGTTCTGATGTGATAATCCATCAGGACCCATGTTCGGTAGTACCTCAAGGACGATAAGCACGCAGAGGCTTTCGTATTTCGTTGTAAAAGAGTGAGCCAGACCAACTTTTTGTGTATAAATTACCGCCATTTGGTCTGACCTGAATCAATTCAGCAAGCTGGGATTGATATACTATTTGCACCATAGCAGCATAGTTGTTCGCTCCCACAGGGGAGTCGCTTCGGGCCACAGAATTTTATTTTGCATTCCTAAGTTCAGAGGTAGTCATGATTAAAAAAATCGGTGTGTTGACAAGTGGCGGTGATGCGCCAGGCATGAATGCCGCGATCCGCGGCGTCGTCCGCGCAGCATTGACAGAAGGTCTGGAAGTGGCAGGTATCTATGACGGTTACCTCGGCCTGTACGAAGACCGCATGATCCAACTTGACCGCTACAGCGTGTCCGACATGATCAACCGCGGCGGTACATTCCTCGGCTCCGCCCGCTTTCCGGAATTCCGTGAAGAGCATATCCGCGCCGTGGCTATTGAGAACATGAAAAAACGCGGTATCGACGCGCTGGTGGTGATCGGTGGCGACGGTTCCTACATGGGCGCTAAGCGACTGACTGAAATGGGTTTCCCGTGCATCGGTCTGCCGGGCACCATCGATAACGACGTAGCAGGTACCGACTACACCATCGGTTACTTCACCGCCTTGCAAACCGTGGTGGAAGCCATTGACCGCCTGCGTGACACCTCTTCTTCCCACCAGCGTATTTCCATCGTTGAAGTGATGGGTCGCTACTGCGGCGACCTGACGCTGGCGGCGGCGATTGCGGGCGGTTGCGAGTTTATCGTACTGCCGGAAGTGGAATTCAACCGTGAAGACCTGGTAGCAGAAATCAAAGCGGGTATCGCCAAAGGTAAAAAACACGCCATCGTGGCGATTACCGAGCACATCTGCGATATCGACGAGCTGGCAAAATACATCGAAAGCGAAACCCAGCGTGAAACCCGCGCCACCGTTCTTGGTCATATCCAGCGCGGCGGTTCTCCGGTGCCTTACGATCGCATTCTGGCTTCCCGTATGGGTTCTTACGCGATCGAACTGTTGCTGCAGGGTTATGGCGGCCGTTGTGTCGGTATTCAGAACGAAAAAATGGTGCACCACGACATCATCGACGCCATTGAGAACATGAAACGCCCGTTCAAAGGCGACTGGCTCGACTGCGCGAAAAAACTCTACTAAGAGCAAAAACGCCCTCAATAACGAGGGCGTTTTTTTATCCTGATTTATTCCCCAAAGTTATAGCCAATCTTTTTTTATTCTTTAATCATTGGATCTCTTTCTGGCAGTCTGACCACATCAAAATCGATAACCTTAAGAGAGTGGGCGATGAATAAATGGGGCTTGGGGATTACATTACTGCTGGCTTCTACCAGCGTTCTGGCAAAGGATATCCAGTTATTAAACGTCTCTTACGATCCAACGCGTGAGCTGTATGAGCAATACAACAAAGCCTTCAGCGCGCACTGGAAACAAGAGACTGGCGACAACGTTGTGATCCGTCAGTCCCATGGCGGTTCCGGCAAACAGGCAACCTCTGTTATCAACGGTATCGACGCCGATGTGGTCACTCTGGCGCTGGCCTACGATGTTGACGCGATTGCAGAGCGTGGTCGTATCGATAAAAACTGGATCAAACGCCTGCCGGATAACTCCGCTCCGTACACCTCGACCATCGTTTTCCTGGTGCGTAAAGGCAACCCGAAACAGATTCATGACTGGAACGATCTGATTAAACCGGGCGTTTCTGTGATCACGCCGAACCCGAAAAGCTCTGGTGGCGCGCGCTGGAACTACCTGGCAGCCTGGGGCTATGCGCTGCATCAGAACGGCGGCGATCAGGCAAAAGCGCAAGAGTTCGTCAAAGCGCTGTTTAAAAATGTCGAAGTGCTGGATTCCGGCGCGCGCGGTGCGACCAATACCTTTGTTGAGCGCGGCATCGGCGATGTACTGATTGCGTGGGAAAACGAAGCGCTGCTGGCAACGAATGAACTGGGCAAAGACAAGTTTGAAATTGTCACCCCGAGCGAATCTATTCTCGCAGAACCGACCGTCTCCGTTGTCGACAAAGTAGCAGAGAAGAAAGGGACTGAGAAAGTTGCGGAAGCCTATCTGAAATATCTCTACTCGCCGGAAGGCCAGGAGATTGCCGCGAAGAACTTCTATCGTCCGCGTGACGCGCAGATAGCGGCGAAATACGCCAGCGCGTTCCCGAAACTGAAACTCTTCACCATTGATGATGTGTTCGGTGGCTGGACGAAGGCGCAAAAAGAGCACTTCTCTAACGGCGGTACGTTCGACCAAATCAGTAAACGTTAATCTCCCCCGGACGCCCTTGTAAGAGGGCGTTTTGCTTTTCATCTGCGTAAAATCCAGGATTTTCAACTTGCCTTGCAATTTGCGCTATCATTCCGGTTCTTTCAGCTAAGGAAGCGGAAAAAATGAAAAAAGTGCGTCGCATCGTCATTGTTCTGTTGGTGCTGGCCTTACTGGCAGCGGCGGGAGCGTGGTTATGGTTTAAAAACAGCGGTAACCCGGATGCACTGCGCCATATCGTCACCGAACAATGTTTACCGAATATGCGTGAGCATAACTCGCCGACCCCCTGCGCCCAGGTGAACCTGAAAAGCGGCTATGTGTTGATGAAAGATCGTAATGGACCGCTGCAGTTTTTGCTGATGCCAACGTACCGCATCAACGGCACGGAAAGCCCGTTGCTGCTGCAACCGACAACGCCCAACTTCTTCTGGCAAGCGTGGCAATCCCGCGATGTGATGAGCAAACTGCGTGGCAGCCCGGTGCCGGACAGCGCGATCTCGTTGACCATTAATTCACGCTTCGGGCGCACGCAGAACCATTTTCATATTCATATCTCCTGCCTGCGTTCCGATGTGCGCACGGAACTGAATGACAATGCGGCACGCATCAGTAGCCAGTGGCTGGCGTTTCCGGGCGGTCTGCTCGGTCATCAATATTTAGCCCGCCGCGTGACGGAAGAAGAGTTGGTGCAACGCAGCCCGTTTGTGATGCTGGCAGAAGAAGTGCCGGAAGCAAAAGCGCATATGGGACGCTTCGCGCTGGCAATGGCGCAGCAGGCCGATGGCTCGTTTGTGTTGCTGGCCACCGAGCGCAATCTGTTAGCGCTTAACCGCGCATCGGCAGAGGAAATTCAGGATCATCAATGCGATATCCTGAAATAACCCCACCATAATTCACGTTTACTCCGCCTGCCTGTCACCGTAGACTTGCTGAAAAAATCTACAGGAGACAGGCATGTCGCTCTGGTTTGCTCACCCTCTGTTCCTTCCCTCTGTCATTGTCGGCATCACCATCGTGCTGTGGGCCACCTCGTTATTGCCGGAATTTATCACCGCGTTGCTGTTTTTTACGGCGGCGATGGTGGCGAAAATTGCGCCGCCGGAAGTCATTTTTGGCGGTTTCGCTTCATCGGCCTTCTGGCTGGTATTCAGCGGGTTTGTGCTCGGTGTGGCAATACGCAAAACCGGGCTGGCGGATCGGGCGGCGAGAGCATTATCGGCAAAGCTGACCGACTCATGGCTGCAAATGGTCGCAAGCGTTGTACTGCTCAGTTACGCCCTGGCGTTTGTGATGCCTTCGAACATGGGGCGCATTGCGTTGTTGATGCCAATCGTCGCAGCAATGGCAGCGCGCGCAGGCATTAACGAAGGGACGCGCTCCTGGTATGGACTGGCGCTGGCGGTCGGTTTTGGCACTTTTCAGTTATCGGCAACCATTTTGCCCGCCAACGTCCCAAACCTGGTGATGAGCGGCGCGGCAGAAGGCTCTTACGGCATTCATCTTAACTATGTGCCTTATCTGCTGCTGCATACGCCGGTGCTTGGCATTTTAAAAGGGCTGATTTTGATTGGCCTGATTTGCTGGCTTTTTCCTGGTCGGCCCCGCGCCGCCCGTGAACAAACCCCTTCTGAACCGATGAGCCGGGAAGAGAAACGACTGGCGTGGATGCTGGCAGTGGTGCTGACGCTGTGGGTTACCGAAAGCTGGCACGGCATCGGCCCTGCATGGACGGGGCTTGCTGCTGCCTGTGTGACGCTGTTGCCGCGCGTGGGTTTTATCACTGGCGATGAGTTCGCCAGCGGCGTGAACATTCGCACTTGTATCTATGTGGCGGGCATTCTCGGCCTGGCGATTACTGTGACGCAAACCGGGATCGGTAGTGCCGTTGGTGACGCGCTGCTGCACGTGATGCCGCTCGATCCGGCGCGGCCGTTTACCAGTTTCCTGGCGCTAACCGGTATTACCACGGCTCTCAATTTCATTATGACCGCGAACGGCGTACCGGCGCTGTTTACTACGCTTGCGCAGAGTTTCGCCGACGCCACCGGTTTTCCGTTGCTGTCAGTGATCATGATTCAGGTGCTGGGGTACTCCACGCCGCTGTTGCCGTATCAGGCGTCGCCGATTGTGGTGGCGATGGCGCTCGGCAAAGTCCCGGCGAGATCGGGGATGCTGCTCTGTCTGGCACTGGCGGTGGTGACGTATCTGGTGTTGTTACCGCTGGATTACGCGTGGTTTAGCGTGCTGGGGAAATTGTAAGAGAAAACCCTCTCCCTGGCAGGGAGAGGGTAAACAGCATTACGCCTGTTTTGCCGCTTCTGCCGCTTTAACGATCACCGCGAAAGCGTCCGCTTTCAGGGATGCGCCGCCAACCAGTGCGCCGTCGATATCCGGCTGGGTGAACAGCTCAGCTGCGTTGCCAGCGTTAACGGAACCGCCGTACTGAATGATCACTTGTTCAGCCACTTTCGCGTCGGCTTTAGCAATGTGGTCACGGATAAATTTGTGAACAGCCTGTGCCTGAGCCGGGGTAGCGGATTTGCCGGTACCGATAGCCCAAACCGGTTCGTAGGCAATTACCGCGCCTTCGAATGCCGCAGCACCCTGCGTTTTCAGCACGGCGTCGATCTGACGTGCGCACACTTCTTCGGTTTTACCGGCTTCGTTTTCTGCTTCGGTTTCACCGATACACAGAACCGGCGTCAGACCCTGCGCTTTCAGCACCGCGAATTTCTTAGCGATCAACTCGTCGGATTCTTTGTGGTAAGTGCGGCGCTCAGAGTGGCCGATGATGATGTATTTCGCGCCAATATCTTTCAGCATTTCGGCAGAGGTTTCGCCGGTGAATGCGCCAGACAGGTTAACGTCAACGTTTTGCGCGCCCAGTACGATGTGGCTGCCGTCAGCGGCGTGTTTAGCCAGATCGAGATACATTTCCGGCGGAGCGATTGAGACAGCACAACCCGTTACGCCAGCCAACTCGGTACGCAGGTTTGCAACCAGTTCGTTTACCATGTGGCGGCTGCCGTTCAGTTTCCAGTTACCCATCACTAAAGGATGTCGCATTTTTACTCTCCACGCGCTTGGCGAATTAAGGAATATGGCCGCCCCTCAGGGCAGCATGGTCTGTGAAACAGTATAGAGATTCATCCCCTGAAAGGCTTTGCTTTTTGTCATTTATTGTTCTCTTCCAGCGAATCAGATAGCGTCAGCTTAATCGGTTCAACAGCGAAGGTCAGCCCTTTTTCGCCGTTGTCTGCCACCACATAGCGAATCGCACCTTCCGTTTCGGCGTAGTAAGGTTTGTTTTTGCCGTTAGTCAGCAATTTTTGCAGCTTTTGCGTACTTTGCGCGGCGGTTAGCGTCGGTGAAAAGGCACGGATAAACGCCGCCATATACTCCTGAGCCTTTGCTTTCGCCGCTTTTTGCTCCGGGCCTTGCACTGGCAGCCAGGTAATCTGCATTGATTTGATTTTCAGCGTACCGCGCTCCAGCGCCGTTGAGGCGTAGAGGTAATCATTGATTTTCGTGGCTGCGCGCGTCAGGTTCGCCTGATCGCCCCGGCTATCCACCGCGCGAAATTCACTGAGTGCCAGCGTCGGGTTATCAATGTTGAATTTCTCGCGAAACTGACTAATCGACTGGTCAAATGTCGGCGCGCCCGGCAATAAATAGGGCGCAGTGGTGGCGGTCGGCGGCTCTTCTGCATGAACCGGCATGCTGAAAACCAGCGCGGAAAAGAGCAGCCAAATGGGATAACGCCATGCTTTCATTCACATCGCCCTCTGTTGAGTTTGCTCACGATTAAAACGATATCGGGCTGGCTTGTCAAAAACTCCCGCCGCCAGGGTAAACTACGCAGCACTACGATAATAAGGAACCTTACATGGGCATACAGCAGTGGTTGTTCTCTTTTAAAGGGCGCATTGGGCGTCGTGATTTTTGGGTCTGGGTGATCCTGTGGGTGTTGAGTATGACGGTGCTGTTCACGCTCGCCAACGGTGGCATGCTCGATTTTCAAATGGCGGCATTTATCCTGGTGTGTCTGATCTGGCCGACAACCTGCGTGATGGTAAAACGCCTGCATGACCGGGGGCGTCACGGTGCGTGGGGCTTGCTGATGGTGCTGGCGTGGATGCTGCTTTCGGGTAACTGGCAAATACTCGGCGGTACGCTGGAGTGGACGGTGGGGCGTCTCATTCCGGTGGTGATTATCGTCATGATGCTGATTGACCTGGGCGCGTTTATTGGCACCCAGGGAGAGAACAAATACGGCAAAGAGACGCAGGATGTGAAGTACCGCTGATTACCAGTAATGTTCGGCGGTGATATGCCCCGGACGGCGGCGAAGGTGCTTAGCCATCTGCCGGGTATCTTTCAGTAACTGTGTGGTATCGCGCACCATTTGCGGGTTGCCGCACAGCATCACATGGCTGGTTTCGGCATTTAACGCAAGCCCAACGGCCTCTTCCAGCGCACCGCTTTCAATCAACGCCGGGACACGCCCGGTCAGCGAACCGGAAAGGGTTTCCCGGCTGACCACCGTCTGAATCCGCAATTTCCCTTCGTAGCGTTTTTGCAGCTCCAGCATCAGTGGCAAATAACTTAAATCCGCCGCGTAGCGCACCGCATGTACCAGCACCAGATTTTTGAAGCGCTCCAGATCTTTGCCTTCCTGCAAAATCGACAAATACGGCCCAATTGCGGTGCCGGTTGCCAGCATCCATAAGGTCTCGCAGTCCGGTATTTCTTCCAGTACGAAGAAACCGGCGGCTTCGCTCACCAGCAACACTTCGTCCCCCGGCTGAAGCGCGGCCAGGCGTGGGCTGAGTTTCCCTTCCGGTACGGTAACCAGATAGAACTCCAGATCGGGATTGCTCGGTGCGTTTACGTATGAGTAGGCGCGCTGTACGCGCTCGCCGTCAATTTCCAGCCCGAGCTTGGCGAATTGTCCGGCAGTGAAGGGGTGAACGGGGGCATGAACGGTGAGGCTGAATAGCGCATCGGTCCAGAACTGCACCTTTGTGACTTTTCCTGTTACCCAGTCCGCCATGGTTTTCTCCTGTTCTGTAGCGTTGCCTTATCTTCGTGTCTGTCGGGTGAGATTTCCAGCCCGCGAAGGCCGGAAAGCTCAATTGAACAAATACCCTTACAGTATATGACGCTGCACTTCCGGGTCTTTGCGATCCAGGTAGTGAATAGACTGAATACGGCGAATGGTGCGCGATTTACCGCGGATCAGCAGCGTTTCGGTGGTGGCGATATTGCCTTTACGGGTGATACCGTCCAACAGATCACCTTTGGTGATGCCGGTGGCAGCGAAAATCACATTGTCGCTGCGCGCCATTTCATCCAGACGCAATACATTACCCGCTTCAATTCCCATACCACGGCAGCGTTTTAACTCATATTCGCCAATACGACGATTCTCTTCGTTGTCGCCTTTTACCTGATGGCGCGCCAGCAGACGGCCCTGCATATCGCCATCGAGCGCGCGGATAACCGCCGCGGAAACCACACCTTCCGGCGCGCCGCCAATACCGTAGAGAACGTCCACTTCGCTATCCGGCATGCAAGTGAGGATCGACGCAGCAACGTCGCCATCGGGAATGGCGAAAACACGTACGCCCAGCGCCTGCATTTCGGCAATGGTGGCGTCGTGACGTGGTTTAGCCAGAATGGTGACCGTCAGTTCACTCAGCGGCTTGCCGAGCGCAGCGGCGACATTACGCAGGTTATCAGCCAGCGGCAGATTGAGATCGATAGCGCCTTTTGCGCCAGGACCGACTATCAGTTTCTCCATGTACATGTCCGGCGCGTTGAGGAAACAGCCCTTATCGCCAACCGCCAGCACTGCCAGCGCGTTGGCCTGGCCCATTGCCGTCATGCGTGTCCCTTCGATCGGGTCAACGGCGATGTCGACCGCGTCGCCTTTGCCGGTACCGACTTTTTCACCGATAAACAGCATCGGCGCTTCGTCTATTTCGCCTTCGCCGATCACGATGGTGCCGTCAATGTCGACATTGTTGAGCATGATGCGCATCGCGTTAACCGCTGCGCCATCCGCCGTGTTCTTATCGCCACGCCCCAGCCATTTGTAGCCAGCCAATGCTGCAGCTTCGGTCACGCGGGAGAATTCGATGGCAAGTTCTCGTCTCATAACAAACTCTATAGTGAAAGAAATTGAGCGAAGTTTATCACAGCGAGAAGAGGAGGGTTTGTTGAGCCGCCCCCTCTCCGGGGAGAGAGGGCAAGGTTGAGGCTAATTATTTGTCGTGATCTTCCCATGCCAGCGCGCGTTTCACCGCTTTTTTCCAGCCGTCGTAGCGGAAGTTACGCTCGGTGGTTTCGATACCCGGACGGAACTCACGTTCGATAACCGCTTTTTCCTGAAGTTCATCCAGGTTTTGCCAGAAACCAACCGCCAGACCTGCAAGGTAGGCCGCACCCAGCGCCGTAACTTCACGCACTTCCGGACGTTCCACGCGGGTGCCGAGAATGTCAGACTGGAACTGCATCAGGAAGTTGTTGGCAACCGCACCGCCATCCACGCGCAGTGCGTGTAAGCGAATGCCGGAATCTGCCTGCATCGCTTCCAGCACGTCGCGCGTCTGGAACGCGATAGACTCAAGCGTAGCGCGGATGATGTGGTTCGCGTTGACGCCACGGGTCAGACCGAAGATGGCACCACGAGCATACGGGTCCCAGTACGGCGCGCCCAGGCCGGTAAAGGCCGGTACGACATACACACCGTTGGTGTCTTTCACTTTGGTGGCGAAGTATTCAGAGTCGAAGGCATCACTGATAAGCTTCATCTCATCGCGCAGCCACTGAATGGATGCGCCCGCCATAAACACGGCACCTTCCAGCGCGTAGTTCACTTCACCTTTCGGGCCGCAACCGATGGTGGTCAGCAGACCATGCTCAGATTTCACCGCTTTCTCGCCGGTGTTCATCAGCATAAAGCAGCCCGTACCGTAGGTGTTTTTCGCCATCCCTTCTTTGACGCACAACTGGCCAAACAGCGCCGCCTGCTGGTCACCGGCGATACCGGCGATAGGAATACGTGTACCGCCTTTACCACCAATGTTGGTCTGACCGTAAACTTCAGAAGACTTACGCACTTCCGGCAGCATGGCGCGCGGGATGTCCAGCGCTTCCAGCATTTTGTCATCCCAGTCCAGCTCGTGGATGTTGAACAGCATGGTACGCGAGGCGTTGGTGTAATCCGTCACGTGTACGCGACCCTGGGTCATTTTCCAGATAAGCCAGGTATCAACAGTACCGAACAGCAATTCGCCGCGTTTCGCACGTTCGCGCGAGCCTTCAACGTGATCGAGGATCCATTTCACTTTGGTGCCGGAGAAATACGGGTCAACCACCAGACCCGTGGCGTTGCGTACATACTCTTCCATGCCGTCGCGTTTCAGTTTTTCGCAAATATCAGCGGTACGGCGGCACTGCCAGACAATTGCGTTATAAATCGGCTTACCGGTTTCACGTTCCCAGACGATCGCGGTTTCACGCTGGTTAGTGATGCCGATAGCGGCGATTTCGTCGGAATTGATATCCGCTTTCGCTAATACTTCTACCAGCGTAGAGCTCTGCGATGCCCAGATTTCCATTGGGTCGTGCTCAACCCAGCCTGGCTTCGGATAAATTTGTTCAAACTCGCGCTGAGAAACGCTGATGATGTTGGCGTCATGATCCATCACGACGGCGCGGGAGCTAGTAGTGCCCTGGTCGAGCGCAACGATATATTTTTTGTCAGTCATGGTTATGTTCCCGTAGTCACATTACAGCGAAGCTTTTTGTTGAGTCGTGGAGGCGGTGCCTTTTTCTTCCGCCGCCTCACTGGTTCCAGACGGCAGATGGCGACCAATCAGTTTACGATAACCGAATGCGCCGAGCGCCGCGCCTACGATCGGCCCGAACAGCGGGACGAGGAAGTAGGGAATATCTTTGCCGCCGGTAAAGGCGACGTTGCCCCAGCCAGCCAGCCAGGCGAACGTTTTCGGACCAAGGTCACGCGCCGGGTTCATGGCGAATCCCGTCAGCGGTCCCATTGATGCACCGATAACCGCAATCAACAAACCGATGAGCAACGGTGCCAGCGGGCCGCGCGGAATACCGTTACCGTCATCACCTAACGCCATGATGACGCCCATCAGTACAGCGGTGATCACCATCTCAACGGCGAAGGCCTGCACAAAGTTGATGTGCGGGTTCGGGTAAGTTGAGAAAATACCAGCTAAATCAAGACTTTCAACACTGCCGCGCACCATATTGTGCGTGTGTTCGAAATCGAGGAAAAGATTGTAGTAAAGCCCGTAAACAAGTGCAGCCGCGCAAAACGCGCCGGCAAACTGAGAAATGATGAAGGGAACAACTTTGCGCCCATCAAAACTAGCGAAGAGCCATAATGCAATAGTCACAGCCGGGTTCAGATGTGCGCCGGAAACCCCTGCGGTCAGGTAGATGGCCATCGCCACGCCCAAGCCCCAGATAATACTGATTTCCCATTGGCCGAAGGTGGCGCCAGCCACTTTCAACGCCGCGACACATCCGACACCGAAGAAAATCAACAACCCGGTGCCGAGAAACTCGGCGATGCACTGGCCTTTTAAGGTTGATGTCTGACTCATAATCGGATCCTGCAAAAGAGTAATGGTTATTGTTAGCACGGGCGATCGCTCCCCCATGATGTCGTGTAGACATAGTGTTAATTTATCGTTAACGAGCAAAAACGAGAAATATCGAAATTAAAATGTGTGTACTGCGTCAATAAAATGAGCGTTTTCGAGCGCTGAAGCGCGTTTTTGCACCATAGCGAAATGTGAGCTGAATCATTTTTGTAACCCAGGCCTTAACAATTTAGTGGCAGGCGCACGCGTTGCACCAGGATGAGGACGAAAAGTGTTGCAAAGCGCAAACAGCGCGGCTCCGCGCTGGACAGGGGCTGGTGGGCTTCATACAATCGGGGACAAGCGAGATCCGCTCAATATCATAAGGCGTCGCCGATTTTCGGGACGGGGATTTTTAAAGACACGAATCTTTGGGTTGCAAGAAAGCGGCGACGCAACTGCAACGCGAAGAGGCAAGTGTATATCCATCAGCGCCTTGCAACTCAGGAGAGGTATGACAATGTCATTAGAAGTGTTTGAAAAACTGGAAGCGAAGGTGCAGCAGGCGATTGATACCATCACGCTGCTGCAGATGGAAATCGAAGAGCTGAAAGAGAAAAACAATAGCCTGGCGCAGGACGTACAGTCTGCTCAGCAGAGCCGTGAAGAGCTGGAGCGTGAAAACCACCAGCTGAGAGAGCAGCAGCACGGCTGGCAGGAGCGCTTGCAGGCGCTGCTGGGGCGCATGGAAGAAGTCTGATAACGCTTTGCGGGTTGTCTCATCCAGGTAACTACGCTGCCGGATTAACGGGCTTAGCTATAGCGCGAAATTGGCAGGGAAAGTGCTGCGACATCGGATAAGCGAAGCGCCATCCGGCAAAAAGAAGAAGGGCACCTGACGGTGCCCTTTTGTTTACTCGATATCGAGAGGATCTTCGGAAAGGATAATGCCAGTGCTATCGGCATAGAGATGGTCGCCGGAGAAGAAGGTCACGCCGCCGAAATTGACGCGTACGTCGCTTTCACCGATGCCTTCACCCGCTGCGCCAACCGGAATGGCGGCAATCGCCTGAATCCCAATATCCAGCTCTTCAAGGTCGTCTACCTGGCGTACTGAGCCATAGACCACAATCCCTTCCCACTCGTTTTGCACCGCAGTGCGGGCGAGATCCGCGTCGATTAACGCACGACGCATTGAACCACCACCGTCGACCAGCAGGACGCGACCACGGCCGTTTTGTTCGAGCAGATCGTACAGCAACCCGTTATCCTCGAAACATTTCACCGTGATG
Source organism: Kosakonia pseudosacchari (assembly GCF_900184035.1). Taxonomy (GTDB): domain Bacteria; phylum Pseudomonadota; class Gammaproteobacteria; order Enterobacterales; family Enterobacteriaceae; genus Kosakonia; species Kosakonia pseudosacchari. Next base: position 36,422 of record NZ_FXWP01000023.1, on the reverse strand, counting down.
ATTTGTCCGCCAAACGACGACCGTCCGCCAAAATTGGAGAACAGCGGTTCCACGACGTTGATCTCTTCCTGGTAAATATCACAAAGCTCAGAAGTATCGTATTTCATAGGATTAGCGTTCAGTTGCTGCGAGAACAGTCAGTATATCGCGCATCACGCGCTGTTGGCAAAATCATCAATTGTTCGTTGACATTTATCAGTTAAAAATGCGTTTGACTGAGGATTATTCCTAATACAAACAAGAGATTAGTTAACAGCGCGCCTTTTACCGTGCGCTCCAGCATCGGCGGCATAGCGCGTGGGTCGAGCTCGCGTAGCACAAAGCGCGCCTGTTTGATAAGCAGCGGCGCAGCCAGCACAAACAGCCAGCCCCACAGGCTTTGCAGCGAAAACAGGTTAAACAGCGCAAGGCATATCAGCGCGCCAACCAGCAGACCTGCGTGGTAACGGCGTGCGTTGACCGGCCCTAAACGGACTACCAGCGTATTTTTGCCATTTTCGCGGTCGCTTTCGATATCGCGCAGATTATTGATATTCAATACGGCTGTCGCCAGCAGACCGCAGGCGGTCGCGGGCAGAATAACGGCCGGAATCAGCATATGCGTCTGCAAATACCAGCTGCCCATTACGCTTATCCAGCCGAAGAAAAGCAGCACTGAGATATCGCCAAGACCAAGATAACCATATGGACGTTTGCCGACGGTATAAGTGATGGCGGCAATAATCGACAACCCACCGAGCGCAAGGAAGCCGATGAAATCCGCCATTGTTTGTGTCGCAGCGGTCACCAGCAACAGCCCGGAGATGCAGCTTAGCGCGATGACAATCATCAGCGCGCGCTTCATTTGCGCAAGGGAAATGACCCCTTTTTGCATGCCGCGCAATGGACCAATACGATCCGGTTTATCGCTGCCTTTGACCGCATCGCCGTAATCATTGGCAAGGTTGGAGAGGATTTGCAGCAATCCTGCGGTGATAAGCGCAAGCACCGCCACCAGCGGATCAAAATAACCCTGCCACCAGGCCAGCACTGTGCCAACGACAATCGCGGCGAAAGCCAGCGGTAATGTTTTCGGTCGCAGGCTTTCCAGCCAGGCCTGGGTGAGGCTAAGAGATTGCGTTTCGTTCATAAGGTCAGCCAACAAAAATGGGGGCATAAGCCCCCATCGAATGTGATGAAAACGTTGTGACCGGGATTATAAGATAAAACGGCTCAGATCTTCATCTGCCACTAAAGCATCAAGATGTTTACTCACATAGTCTGCATCGATGATGATCGTCTCACCGCCCAGATCGCTGGCGTCATAAGAGATATCTTCCATCAGACGTTCCAGCACCGTATGCAAACGACGCGCACCGATGTTTTCGGTGGTTTCGTTCACCTGCCATGCGGCCTGAGCAATACGTTTGATGCCGTCTTCGGTGAAATCAATGTTTACGCCTTCGGTCGCCATCAGCGCTTTGTACTGTACGGTGACAGACGCGTTTGGCTCGGTCAGTATACGTTCGAAATCTTCCGTGGTTAACGCTTTCAACTCAACACGAATCGGTAAACGGCCTTGCAGCTCCGGGATCAGATCTGACGGACTGGCAATCTGGAACGCACCAGACGCAATAAACAGAATGTGGTCCGTTTTCACCATCCCGTGTTTGGTCGACACAGTACAGCCTTCCACCAGCGGCAGCAGATCGCGTTGCACACCTTCGCGCGAAACATCCGGGCCAGAGGTATTGCCGCGTTTACAGATTTTGTCGATCTCGTCGATAAACACGATCCCGTGCTGCTCAACGGCTTCGATAGCATCCTGCTTCAGCTCTTCCGGGTTCACCAGCTTCGCCGCTTCTTCTTCAATCAGCAGCTTCATCGCGTCTTTGATTTTCAGCTTACGCGGCTTTTGCTTCTGGCCGCCCAGGTTCTGGAACATGGACTGGAGCTGATTAGTCATCTCTTCCATGCCCGGAGGCGCCATAATTTCTACGCCCATCGGCGCGGCAGCGAGATCGATTTCAATCTCTTTGTCATCGAGCTGGCCTTCGCGCAGTTTTTTACGGAAAGACTGACGCGCGGCGGAAGGTTCAGCCGACTGTTCCGGCTGGCCCCAGTTGTTTTTCGCCGGTGGGATCAGCACATCGAGAATGCGCTCTTCCGCCATCTCTTCCGCGCGGTAGCGGTTTTTCTCGATCGACTGACTACGCACCATTTTCACGGCCGCATCGGTCAGATCGCGGATGATCGAATCCACTTCTTTCCCAACGTAACCGACTTCGGTGAACTTAGTCGCTTCAACTTTGATAAACGGCGCGTTGGCCAGTTTTGCCAGGCGGCGGGCGATTTCGGTTTTACCGACGCCGGTTGGGCCGATCATCAGAATGTTTTTCGGCGTGACTTCATGGCGCAGCTCTTCATCAAGCTGCATGCGGCGCCAGCGGTTACGCAGGGCAATCGCCACAGAACGCTTCGCCGCGTCCTGGCCGATAATGTGTTTGTCCAGTTCGCTGACAATTTCGCGTGGGGTCATTTCAGACATGGGAGATCCTTACGCTTTATAGGCTAATTCTTCGATGGTGTGGAAGTGGTTGGTGTAGATGCAGATATCGCCTGCAATCCCCAACGCCTTCTCAGCAATTTCGCGTGCGCCAAGCTCGGTGTTTTCCAGCAACGCGCGGGCAGCGGCCTGGGCGTATGGCCCGCCGGAACCAATGGCGATCAGGTCATTTTCCGGCTGGATCACATCGCCGTTACCGGTGATGATCAGCGACGCGGTTTCGTCGGCAACCGCCAACAGTGCTTCCAGCTTGCGCAGCATGCGATCGGTGCGCCAGTCCTTTGCCAGCTCGACAGCCGCTTTCACCAGATGACCCTGGTGCATTTCCAGTTTGCGTTCGAATAATTCAAACAGAGTGAAGGCATCAGCCGTGCCGCCGGCAAAGCCCGCAATGACTTTGTCGTTATACAGGCGGCGAACTTTTTTCACGTTGCCTTTCATTACGGTGTTGCCCAGTGTGGCCTGGCCATCACCGGCGATAACGACATGGCCGTTACGGCGTACGCTTACGATTGTTGTCACGAGCAGACCCCTTGGTTACAAATGCACAATACAGCGCCCCGCACGGTGTACGGGGCAGAATGCAATTATAAATGGGGGGTGTTTTGGGGGTTTCAACCCCCGGCGGCGAGACGGATGCAGTTTGCGTGACCGGCCATTTTCAGGCGGCTGATGGTGGCATCGGCGCTCTCTTTGCCTTTTACCGGGCCCATCACCACGCGATTCCAGCCATTGTTGCTGGTAATACGTGAGTCGAAACCTTCAAATGCCAGCTGCGCACGCACGGTTTCTGCCTGATCCTGGCCTTTAAACGAACCGCACTGGATAAGCCAGCGGCGATCGTCTTTCTTCTCAGCCGTTTGCGGTTGCACCTTAGGCGTTTCCACTTCACGCGTAACCGGCGCAGCTTGTTGCGTTTTCGGCGGCGTTGCAGCGGTATGCGGCGGCGTTTGCAGCAGATCCTGATACGGTTGCGAGGTGGCCGGTTTTTGCTGCGTTGTGCTTTGCGTCTGGCGCGGCGGCGTGGTTTGCGTGGTACGCGCCTGCTGCTGCACCGGCTGCTCCGTCACGCGTGGTTGCGTGCGCGGCTGCTGTGCCTGTACCGGCTGTGACTGCGTCCACTGCTGCTGCTGTTGCATCTGCACTTGTTGCTGCGCCTGACGCTGCCGCTGCAGTGTTTGCTGGCGCTGCTCCGGCGTTTGTTCGTTCCACGGCACTTCGTTGAGCTGCGTCGGCTGCTGGCGCATGTCGGCCTGCATCTGCGCCAACAATTGGCGCTGCTCATCAGTTAACTGTTCCGGTTTTTGCACTTCGCCACCGGCCGTCGGTTCGGTTGGCGCACGTACACCAGGCTGGCGGCTTTCAAGCTCTTTAATGTAGCGCCAGCGCTCTTCCGGTTTCGGCGGCAGGCCGTTGCCGGTCATTTTCTGGTTTTGCAGTGACTCGGATTCTTCTTTTTTGTGGTGCGTAATAAAGTACAAACCACCGATAAAGGCGACCAGCACAGCGGCTGCAATAGCGACCATCGCTGGAGAGACCGCAGACTTGCTGCGCTGTTTTTTCCTTGAGTTACTCGTCTTTCGCCGCGCAGGAGCCGACTGGCTGCGGCGTACATAATCTCGTTGTGCCACTATCGTTTCGCTGTATTTATTTCGTTTATCAGCCCGCCATGTTACTTAAGCGACGGGGTTTTGACCAGAAGAGGGCGTCTGAAAGCCCGCGCCTTTACTTCAGCGCCCGGGTGCTGCCGCGCAGGATTAATTCACACTCCAGCAAGCGCGAACCGCTGCTTACGTTATGCCCCTGCAACTGCTCTAGCAGCAATAACATCGCTTCGCGACCAATCTCATAACGCGGTTGCGAAACGGTGGTCAGCGGCGGGTCGCAGAATTCAGCCAGTGAAATGTTATCAAAACCGATGATGGATAAGTCATCCGGGACTTTCAAACCCCGGCGTTTCGCTTGCGACAGGGCACCGAGCGCCATCACATCGCTGTGGCAGAACACGGCAGTTGGTGGCATCGGTAGCATCAATAACTGATCCAACGCCCGCGCGCCCGCCTCGAAAGTGAAATCACCGCGCGTAATGTAATGCGGATCAACGGTCACGCCAGAGCGGCGCAGCGCCTGAACATAGCCTTGCAAGCGATAATGGCACAGCGGCATCTCTTCCGGGCCAGCGATACAACCGATCCGCTGGTGCCCCTGTTCCTGCAAATAGTTAACGGCATTAAAGGCGGCGGTCAGGTTATCGATATGCACCGTCGGCAACTCCAGCTCCGGCGCGAATTCATTGGCCATCACCATTGGCGGTAAATTGCGTTGCTCTTCGATGCTGGCATCAAACGGTAAACGCGAACCGAGCAGCAGCATGCCGTCGATTTGCTTAGTGATAATCAGGTCGATAAACGTTTTTTCCTGCTGATTTTGATGAGCGCAGTCGCCAATCAGCACCAGATAGCCGTGTTCCGCGGCGGTCACTTCAATGCCGCGAATAATCTCGCTGAAAAAGGGATCGCAAATATCCGGCACAATCACCAGTAATGTGCGTGATTCATTGCGTTTGACGTTGCGTCCCATCGACTGAGGCAAATAACCCACTTCCATTGCCGCTTGTTCCACCCGGTTGCGGGTAGCCTGCGACACTTTTTCCGGGTTCATTAATGCACGTGACACGGTTGCCGTCGAAACCTTTGCTTTCATGGCAACATCTTTCATGGTCGCTACCGCAACCTGATTTTTGGGTTTCACCTTGTTCTCCTCGCATGCACGGCGCAGGCGTTGTCACATTTTTATCAGATAGTTAAGCGCACCGGTTACAGAATTTTCATGAAAAGTGTGATGAAAGTTGAATTTTATACGCCGACTCGCAGACTTAACTTTCAATCGGGTCGACATCCAGCACCCATTTCACCCGCCGTGCATCCGGCAAGGTGTTAATCAGGGCCAGCGCGCCCGTGACGATATGCTGCAGGCGGATTCGGGAAGGGTGTTGTAGCAGCAACTGCCAGCGGTAACGCCCGGCGCGTTTGGCCGCCAGCGCCGGAACCGGGCCCAGAACCCAGAGTTGGTTGTCCGCCAGTGGGCTGGCCTGCAACAGATTTTTAAGCTGTTGCAAAAACAGCGGTGCGTGCTGATTGTTCTGATCTTCAGCGCGGATCAGCACATGGCTGGTCCACGGCGGCAATTGCATGGTTTGCCGCTCCGCCAGCGCCTGTTCCGCGAAGGTGTCATAGCCTTTATGCAGCAATGTTTGCAGAAGTGGATGTTCCGGGTGGTGCGTTTGCAGTACCACTTCGCCCTCTTTTCCCGCGCGCCCGGCACGACCGGAAACCTGGGTATAAAGCTGGGCGAAACGCTCGGCAGCGCGGAAATCCGCTGAGAACAGCGCACCGTCGACATCCAGCAGAGCAACCAGCGTCACATCCGGGAAGTGGTGGCCTTTCGCCAGCATTTGCGTACCAATCAGAATGCGCGCGCCGCCGCGATGCACTTCGGCAAGGTGCTGCTCCAGCGCGCCTTTACGGCTGGTGGTGTCGCGGTCAATACGTGATAGCGGTACACCGGGAAACATCGGCGTCAGGGCATGTTCCAGCTGTTCAGTGCCAAGGCCAACGGGCAATAAATGTGTCGAGCCGCAGGAGGGGCACTGGCGCGGTACCGGGCGCTGGCTGTCACAGTGGTGACAGCGCAAATGCTGTTGCGCCTGATGGAAGGTGTAATAGTGATCGCAGCGCGGACATTCCGCTATCCAGCCGCAGTCATGACACAGCAATGCAGGCGAAAAACCACGGCGGTTAAGAAACAAAATAACCTGGTTCCCGGCCTGCAAATGCTGGCGCATACGGTTGATCAGCGCCGGAGCCAGACCGGCCTGTAACGGCTGGCCTTTCAGATCCAGCACATGTTGCATCGCCGGTCGCGCGTGGCCTGCCCGGCGGGTCAGGCGCAGCAGATGGTATTTGCGCGACCGCACATTGTGCAGCGTTTCCAGCGCCGGCGTTGCCGAGCCAAGAATAATTGGGATCTGTTCGCTGTGGGCGCGATAAACCGCCAGATCGCGGGCGTGATAACGCCAGCCTTCCTGCTGTTTATAGGAGCTGTCGTGCTCTTCGTCGATGACGATCACGCCAAGGTTCTTAAAGGGGGTAAACAGCGATGAGCGCGTACCGATCACAATCGCCGCTTCACCGCTCTTTGCTTTTTGCCATGTTATCAGGCGTTCACTGTCGTTCAGCCCGGAGTGCAGCACTTCGACTGGCGCATTAAAACGCTCGCGAAAACGGGCGATAGTTTGCGGCGTCAGACCGATTTCCGGCACCATCACCAGCGCCTGTTTTCCTTGCGCCAGCACATTTTCCAGCACGCTTAAATAGACTTCTGTTTTGCCGGAACCCGTCACGCCAGCCAGCAGCCAGGCGGAAAAGCGATCGGCGGCGCTGTGTATCGCGCCAACAGCGGTGGCTTGTTCTGTGTTCAGGCGCAGCCGGTCGCCGCTAACGGAAAACGTCGTGCGCCAGTCGTTAAAGGCTGGCGTTTCGCTGTTCATCTCCGCCAGGCCTTTGGCGCGTAGCGCTTGCAGGGTAACGCTTTTCAGATCCAGCGCTGCCAGTTGATGCTGCCAGATTTTGCCTTTTCGCAGCGCCGAGAGTGCCTGTTGTTGTTTGGCTGATTTGACGCGGTTGATGTCCACCGCCTGGCCTTGCTCGGTCGCAAACCAGTAGCCCTGAAATTCCGCGCTGGCCGGTTTCGTCTGACGTAGCAGAACGGGCAGAGCGTTGAACAACACATCACCGATCGGATGGTGATAATAATCCGCCGCCCACAGCAACAGCCGCCAGACCGCCGGGGGGAAAACCGGTTCGCTGTCGAGCACCTCTTCCACGCTTTTGAGGTCGGCCAGCGGTAACTCGCTTTCGTCGCCCACAGCCATCACAATACCGACACGGTGCTGGTTACCAAACGGCACACGCACGCGACAACCCGCGCGCGCGGACATCTCATCCGGCAACAGGTAATCGAACGTGCGGGGCAACGGTACAGATAGCGCAACGCGGGCGACGGGCATCTCATCATCCTGACTTGAAAACTGGCGGGATAGTATACACATTGTTGCTACGGGCGAGCGGATCAGTTTGCATGTGCTGGTTAATTTCTGTATGATTCGCCGCCTTTGATGCGTTTTGAACGTGCCAAAGATACACTTACATATTAACTCGCGTGGTGTCTGGCGTTAGGGCTGGAAGAGCGACGCGGCCTTAAACTGAGGTTTCCCATGAAAAAAGGTATTCACCCGAATTATGTAGCGATTACTGCAACCTGTTCTTGCGGTAACGTGATCAAAACCCACTCCACCGTGGGTCACGACCTGAACCTGGACGTATGCGGCAAATGCCACCCGTTCTTTACTGGTAAACAACGTGTTGTTGATACTGGTGGTCGTGTTGAGCGTTTCAACAAACGCTTCAGCATCCCGGGCAGCAAATAAGTTGCCAAAGAAAAAAGCGCCGAAAGGCGCTTTTTTTGTCTCTGCGTTTTGCCGAACGGGTGAGTATTTGTGATTGATGTCACAAAAATATTGCTCTGATTAAAAAACGAGCATATTCTTTTCGCCATCCACTTCTGTAAACCCGAGCGAAAAAATGAGTGATTTGCTGACGGCTGTGAAAAACGTATTGATGTCTTACCTGCTCTCTCTGGCTGAAGTGCATCCGGAAGTGACGCGCTTTTGAGTAAGCCGATGAGATAAACAAAAAGGGCGGAAGATATTTCCCGCCCTTTTTTGTTGCGATCAGTATTCCCACGTATCCGGGTCGATCCCCAGTTCACGCATAATCACTTTCGCCTCTTCCGGGATTTCATCGCTGCGCTCTTTACGCAGGTCTTCATCGTTCGGCAGGGGTTGACCGGTAAACGCATGCAAAAACGCTTCACACAACAGCTCGCTGTTAGTGGCGTGACGCAAGTTGTTCACCTGACGACGGGTACGTTCATCGGTGAGGATTTTTAACACCTTAAGAGGAATGGAAACCGTAATTTTTTTTACTTGCTCACTCTTCTTGCCGTGCTCAGCGTATGGGCTGATATATTCGCCGCTCCATTCAGCCATGAGATACCTTTAATCCTCTCAGTCATTAGTCTAAACCCGGACACCGCCGGGCCGTAATTCCGCGTAGTTTACCGTAGAGTCAACATGGTGACACGGTGTATCGCTCAGCTACCGGTACTAAAGCGTATAATTTTAACGGCTATTGTACTTTTGCTCAATCTATACGCAAAGAAGTTTAGATGTCCAGATGTATTGACGTCTATTGTCGCAATGTTTACTCTGTCGTGAGACTTTTCATCCATTAAGCCAGGAAGCCTTCACCATGACGCGTAAACAGGCCACCATCGCAGTGCGTAGCGGATTGAACGATGACGAGCAGTACGGTTGCGTTGTCCCGCCTATTCATCTCTCCAGTACTTATAATTTCACCGGCTTTAACGAACCTCGTGCGCATGACTATTCGCGTCGCGGCAACCCAACGCGTGATGTGGTTCAGCGCGCGCTGGCGGAACTGGAAGGTGGCGCGGGCGCGGTATTGACCAATACCGGCATGTCGGCGATTCACCTGGTGACGACAGTCTTTCTCAAACCTGGCGATCTGCTGGTGGCGCCGCACGACTGCTATGGCGGCAGCTATCGCCTGTTCGATAGTCTGGCGAAACGCGGCTGCTACCGGGTGAAATTTGTTGATCAAGGCGATGAGCAGGCACTGAAAGCGGCGCTGGCGGAACAACCGAAGCTGGTGCTGGTCGAAAGCCCAAGCAACCCATTGTTGCGCGTCGTGGATATCGCGAAAATTTGCCAGCTTGCGCGTGAAGCTGGCGCAATTAGCGTGGTGGATAACACGTTCCTGAGCCCGGCGTTGCAAAACCCGCTGGCGCTGGGTGCGGATTTGGTGCTGCACTCTTGCACCAAATATCTTAACGGCCATTCCGATGTGGTGGCGGGCGTGGTAATTGCGAAAGATGAGGCGACTGTCACCGAACTGGCATGGTGGGCGAATAACATTGGCGTCACCGGCAGCGCCTTCGACAGCTATCTGCTGTTGCGCGGTCTGCGTACGTTGTCGCCGCGCATGGAAGTGGCGCAGCGTAACGCTCAGGCGATCGTCGATTTCCTGCAAAAACAGCCGTTGGTGAAAAAACTGTACCACCCATCTCTGCCGGATAATCAGGGGCACGAGATTGCTGCGCGTCAACAAAAAGGCTTTGGCGCGATGTTAAGTTTTGAGCTGGATGGCGACGAACAAACGCTACGCCGTTTCCTGAGTGGTCTATCGTTGTTTACGCTGGCGGAATCGTTAGGCGGGGTAGAAAGTCTCATCTCCCACGCCGCCACAATGACCCACGCAGGCATGGCGCCGGAAGCGCGCGCCGCAGCGGGAATTTCTGAGACGCTACTGCGTATCTCAACCGGTATTGAAAACAGTGAAGATCTAATTGCCGATCTGGAAAATGGCTTCCGGGTCGCAGCTGAGGGGTAAACATGAGTGTGATTGCGCAGGCAGGGACGAAGGCTCGTCAGCTGCACAAATTTGGTGGGAGTAGTCTGGCGGATGTGAAATGTTACCTGCGCGTCGCAGGGATCATGGCGGAGTATTCACAACCGGGCGACATGATGGTTGTCTCGGCCGCAGGCAGCACCACCAACCAGCTGATCAACTGGCTGAAATTGAGCCAGACTGACAGGCTTTCTGCGCATCAGGTACAACAATCGCTGCGTCGTTACCAGAGTGATTTAATCAGCGGGCTGTTGCCTGCCGCGATCGCCGACGGTCTGACCAGCGAGTTTATTCACGATCTTGAGCACCTGGCGGTGCTGCTGGATGGCGGCATTACCGACGCGGTTTACGCCGAAGTGGTTGGCCATGGTGAAATCTGGTCGGCGCGTTTAATGTCCGCCGTGCTGAATCAACACGGGCTGGATGCCGCCTGGCTGGATGCCCGAGATTTCCTGCGTGCTGAACGTGCGGCGCAGCCGCAGGTGAATGAAGGTGCCTCTTATCCTCTGCTGCAACAACTGCTGGCACAGTATCCGGGCAAACGTATCGTCGTGACCGGCTTTATCAGTCGCAACGACGCTGGCGAAACCGTGCTGCTGGGGCGTAACGGTTCGGACTACTCGGCCACGCAAATTGGCGCGCTGGGCGACGTCACCCGCGTCACCATCTGGAGTGACGTGGCTGGTGTTTACAGTGCGGACCCGCGTAAAGTGAAAGATGCCTGCCTGTTACCGCTGCTGCGCCTTGATGAGGCCAGCGAGCTGGCGCGCCTGGCGGCACCGGTGCTGCATGCGCGTACCTTACAGCCGGTTTCCGGCAGCAATATCGATCTGCAATTGCGCTGTAGTTACCACCCGGAACAGGGGTCAACACGCATTGAACGCGTGCTGGCTTCCGGCACCGGGGCGCGAATTGTCACCAGCCATGATGACGTCTGCCTGATTGAGTTCCTGGTGCCGTCCGGGCAGGACTTTAAACTGGCGCACAAAGAGATTGACCTGATCCTTAAGCGTGCGCAGGTGCGCCCGCTGGCGGTTGGCGCACATGCTGACCGTAACCTGCTGCAACTTTGCTACACCTCAGAAGTGGTCGATAGCGTCTTTAAACTGCTTGATGAAGCCGGTTTACCGGGTGAATTGCGTCTGCGCCAGGGTCTGGCGTTAGTGGCGATGGTGGGGGCAGGCGTGTGCCGCAACCCGCTGCACAGCCACCGTTTCTGGCAGCAACTTAAAGGCCAGCCGGTGGAGTTTATCTGGCAATCTGACGAAGGCATTAGCCTGGTCGCCGTGCTGCGCGTTGGCCCGACGGAAAGCCTGATTCAGGGGCTGCACCAGTCACTGTTCCGCGCGGAGAAACGCATTGGTCTGGTGCTGTTTGGCAAAGGCAATATCGGTTCCCGCTGGCTGGAGCTGTTCTCGCGCGAGCAGAGCGCGTTGTCGGCGCGTACCGGTTTTGAATTTGTGCTGGCGGGCGTGGTGGATAGCCGCCGCAGCTTGCTGAGCTACGATGGGCTGGATGCCAGCCGTGCGCTGGCGTTCTTTAATGATGAAGCGGTGGAGCAGGATGAGGAGTCGCTGTTTTTGTGGATGCGCGCCCACCCTTACGATGATCTGGTGGTACTGGATGTCACCGCCAGTTCGCAACTGGCGGATCAGTATCTGGATTTCGCCAGCCACGGCTTCCATGTGATCAGCGCTAACAAACTGGCCGGGGCCAGCACGACGGATACCTATCGTCAGATCCATGATGCGTTCGAAAAAACCGGTCGCCGCTGGCTCTATAACGCGACTGTTGGCGCCGGTCTGCCGGTGAATCATACCGTGCGCGACCTGCGTGAAAGCGGGGATGCGATTCTGGCGATTAGCGGTATTTTCTCCGGTACGCTCTCCTGGCTGTTCCTGCAATTCGACGGCACCGTGCCGTTTACCGATTTAGTGGATCAGGCCTGGCAGCAAGGGTTGACCGAGCCGGACCCGCGCGTCGATCTTTCCGGTAAAGATGTGATGCGCAAGCTGGTGATCCTCGCCCGCGAAGCCGGTTACGACATCGAGCCTGATCAGGTGCGCGTGGAGTCTTTAGTCCCGGCGGGCTGCGAAGAGGGATCGGTCGATCACTTTTTCGAAAACGGCGAGGAACTGAACGAGCAAATGGTGCAGCGGCTGGAAGCTGCCCGTGAAATGGGGCTGGTGCTGCGTTATGTGGCGCGTTTTGATGCTAACGGTAAAGCGCGCGTCGGCGTTGAGGCTGTTCGCCCGGAACATCCGCTGGCGGCGGTTTTGCCGGGGGATAACGTATTCGCCATTGAAAGTCGCTGGTATCGCGACAATCCGCTGGTGATCCGCGGGCCAGGCGCGGGTCGCGATGTGACCGCTGGCGCTATTCAGTCAGATATCAATCGCCTCGCACAGTTACTGTAGTTCCTTTCTCTTATCCTCTCCCTGTTCGGGGAGAGGACACTGCTGCGGCATCCTGAATTTTTTTCATCTTCGCTGAACATTCCTCACACAGAATGGTGATTTTCCTGTTGACGCCCCGAGCGTTTTCCGTCATTTTTACATCTGGACGTCTAAACGTATAGAAGTTCACAAGACAACAGACAATGACATGCGATTGATGAGGTAAGGTATGAGCTTTTTTCACGCCAACCAGCGGGAAGCCCTGAATCAGAGCCTGGCGGAAGTTCACGGCCAGATTAATGTTTCCTTTGAATTTTTCCCGCCGCGCACCAGTGAAATGGAACAGACCTTATGGCACTCCATCGATCGTTTAAGCAGCCTGAAGCCGAAATTCGTTTCGGTGACCTATGGTGCAAACTCAGGCGAGCGCGATCGCACACACAGCATCATTAAAGGCATCAAAGATCGCACCGGGCTGGAAGCGGTGCCGCATTTGACCTGCATCGATGCCACGCGTGACGAATTGCGTACTATCGCGCAGGATTACTGGAACAACGGCATTCGCCACATTGTGGCATTGCGCGGCGATTTACCGCCGGGTGGCGGTAAGCCGGATATGTACGCTGCCGATCTGGTGACCTTGTTAAAAGAGGTCGCGGATTTCGATATCTCCGTCGCCGCTTACCCGGAAGTTCACCCGGAAGCGAAAAGCGCGCAGGCCGATCTGCTGAACCTGAAGCGAAAAGTGGATGCGGGCGCGAGCCGCGCGATTACGCAATTCTTCTTCGATGTGGAAAGCTATCTGCGTTTTCGCGATCGCTGCGCGGCAACCGGTATTGATGTGGAGATCGTGCCGGGTATCCTGCCGGTCTCCAACTTTAAGCAGGCGAAAAAATTCGCCGATATGACCAATGTGCGTATCCCGGCGTGGATGTCGCAGATGTTCGACGGCCTGGATGATGACGCGGAAACCCGCAAGCTGGTGGGCGCGAATATCGCCATGGATATGGTGAAAATTTTAAGCCGCGAAGGGGTGAAAGACTTCCACTTCTATACGCTGAACCGCGCCGAAATGAGCTACGCCATTTGTCATACCCTGGGCGTTCGCCCGGCCGTGTAAAAAAGGCTCCATTTGGGAAACGGAAGGCATTCTACGTTAAGTTTTTGTACCGACTAAGCGTAAAGGTCATTACTTTCCTATAGCAAGATTTTATTATTTTGCCAGATTTAATCTCCTGTCAGGTTGGTATGTTCCCAGCCAGACGGAGATAAGTGTGACAGCTATTGTTCATGAGAAGCAGATTTCTCCCTTTCAGCGGGTTAATGGCTACGGTATTGCACAACGGGATCGCCGTGGTAAACAGCGTAAGTCCAGTCGTCGTGGTAACTCTGATTTTCCGCTCCACGATTTTATTTTGCCAGGACGGTGCATTAAGACGGCTCTGGCAAAGGTGTTAAGGGCTTCTTTCATAAATTCAGGCATAAAGCCTGGTGTGTCCATACACTCCTCCTGCGCTAAAACTATAAGGCAGAATCGTCTACCGGGAGGCAGTCCACTTGCGGCTATACAGAAAGGACAGTTTGGGTGGCCCATCTCGTACAAGACCGTTACCTGTAAGCAGTTTTAGCTTTCTTTCAAACCGCCCTGTAAGGCGGTTTTGTCGCTTACAGGGCAAAAGACCAGGCCAATCCAATATGATCTTACTTTGATTCAGGTCCGATACCTGTTCCTGTAGGTTTTATTGTTTTGGAGTGAATCCACCCACTAACTGGTTCACCATCTTTTTTTAAAAAAATAACAGATGAAAAACCTTTATACTCTGCATACTGAGTAATTTGATCCCCGTTAATAATAAACAAACCTTTCATTTTACATGTTTCATCAGGGGCGCTATAAAAATAAACTCTATGAGTATCTGCTACCACATACCCTGAGTCTGATGACGGGGTTAAATCTTGATGTCGCTCAGCAATCGCATTAATTTCATCGCATCCTCCCCAGGATAGAAAAGAAGAAAGCAGGAGGCTCAATCCAAAGATAAATTTCATAGTAACTTTTCTCTCTTCATTATTTTTATCAATTTATCAGCATAGTCAGGGTCTGTCGCATACCCAGCATGTTGTAATCCTCTAGCCCAATCGCAAGGATCTGTATAATCAAACAAGAAATGATATCTTTTGTTTTTGACAAAGAAATCAGATCGGCCTGAAATACTTTCCTCATACGAATTATATTTCATAAACTTATCAACAATCGGTGTTTTAACACCGTTCACAAACTCATGCGTATTAACCCAAACAAAGCTTGGTTCTCCGTGAGCCTTAATTCCAAACAAGTTATTGCTATACTCACCACTATAAATATCGACAGGAACAGATTTTCCATAACCTGTTTCCAGAATTGCTTGAGCTGTGGTTATAGCAGCCGGAACATGTGATAGTAATTCATTTTTCTTCGCTTCATTAAATACAAATCTAACAAACTCTGTACCAACTAATTTCTTCGAGTTTAATTTAATATTTATCGCATCAAGAAACACAACAGGATGCATGTGCCACACAGCCGCGCCTGAACTGAAAGCGGAGACCTGGCTCATCCACTCACTGTCATCGAGCCATTTTTTTGCGTATTCCGTCCGCAGCAAGTCATAGTTCTGAAAGAAAACGTCCCATTTGTGGTGGGTACTGCCCCCATACCACTCAGAATCATGCTTAATCACCAAACGTGACGACAGACATCGTATTCCCATTTCAGGATGATGCATTGCCTCAAACAGTTCCCGTACGCTCAACATACCATCATGATCAGCATCGAACTTATTCACCATCCCTTTGTAATAACGCGACATAGCGCCTTGTCGCATGCCTTTCTCCGGGTTCATCCGCTCAGCGAATTTCACTAACGCATCCCGTATCCAGCTCTCTTTCAGAGAATTTTTCATATCACTGGTCGTATTCTCAATCAGAGCTGAAAAACCCCTCTCAGCCAAATCAAACTGTCGTACTTCATCCACATCATCTCCGCACATCCATGTATGCGGTCGTATCTGATACCACGTTTTGCCGTTGCTCACTGTTGGATGGCATTTTTCCCGCTCCAAAAGCTTTCCACCGTCACGTCCCGTTATTGCACTCATTGGTTCAAATTTATCACCGGTGCGTAAATACAACCTTTTATGCAGCCCAAGTCGGATAAAACGAGTACCAGTGTCAGTGTTGCCGGGATTGGTCAGGATGTCCGGCATTCGGGTATCGACGCTCAGAACCTCGATGTGCGCAAAATGGCTGGCTGATGTTTTGGCCATCCCTATCGGTGCAATATCCTCCGCCAGAAAACCGACCGCATCGCCGGCATTGATATGAACAGGGGATGGCGGAACGACAACGCTGTTATAAATCCCATGAGTAACAGCTACCTGCATCCACGCTGGCAGATGCAGCCGCTGCTCACTGACTTCCGCCATATATTCAGGTAGCAATGTCACCCAGAAGCAGTCTCCGTGAGCTTCTCCTTTGTCATTCAGCTTTTTCGCCAGCCCGAACGGCTGCACGACACCGTCATTACTGAACTGCGCTTCTTTCAGGATCAACACCCGACCACCGGCAACCACATGCCCGGAGCGTTCAGGAACGGCCGTCCTCCCGTCTGAAGATTCACTCCCGGCATAGCGCCCCGCTTTACGCATCAGCACCGTTTCACGGGCCTGCATCACCTTATGAACAGGAAAAACAGATACCGGGGCCAATCCCATGTACAGGCTGTAGACATCAAGGCCGCTTTCCGGTTTGGTACTATCAGCCTGAAATGGAGATTTCACTAGCAGGAAAGTCGTTGAATACTGACAGTGGCTACCGAGATAATCTCTGGTCAGGTAGTCGTCATTGATACGCCAGGCTACCACCTCACCGTCAGCCATACACTGGAGTGGAACCGCCTTGTCCGCATTATCTTCGCGCAGTACCGCATCGGGAGCAGTCAACTCAGTCAGGTGTATTCCGCCATGCCACATGTTATTGGTATCGGCTAGCCAGGAGCCATGCGGTTCTCGTCCGACAACATCCATAATTTCTTGTAGATCCGCGTAATCACCGCCGTTCGCTTTACGCGCCGGAAAACAGATTTTCACAGGCAATTCCTTATGCTTAACGTGGTTAAGTTCTTATCATATATCGAGTCAGACTTAACGGAAATTTCCTGCATGGCTTAATGTGTTACCCACTGCAGGGAGAGACTCTTTACGATGAAAAATAAACAGCTATCCCCAACTCAGATAGGTCGCATGGTATCTTGATGAAGAAGCCGAACTGTCAGAAAAGGGAGCTTTTGCCCTCTATGAGGCACATGAGCTCTAAGGAAATGCAAGCCTATGAAAAATCGCTGTTTCATCGGTTAATGATGGTATCGAACCAAGGATTGCTATATTTTCCGTTTACCAAACGGAGCCCGGTAAATCGGTACAGAAAAGCCGGACAACTATCCGGCTTTTTACTTAGGTGAGTAGGTGAGCGTTATTCCCACTCTTCAAGAAAACGCTGCCCGTACTGATCGGCGACCAGTAGCGCGGCATAGACCTGATCCGGCGTCGCGCCGCCCGGCATATTATGAATGGTTTCCCCTTGTGTACAGGCGGCTTGCGCCACGATGCGCATTTTCGCCGGAATATCGGTTTTAATACCCAGTTGCGCCAGCGTAATCGGTAAGCCGACGGTATGGCACAGCGCCGCGACGGTTTCGAACTCTTCCAGCGGCGCGTTTTCCAGCACCAACTGGGTTAAGGTGCCAAACGCCACTTTTTCGCCATGGTAGTAATGATGTGCCTCCGGAATCGCCGTGATGCCGTTATGAATGGCGTGTGCTGCCGCCAGACCCCCGCTCTCAAAACCGACGCCGCTCAGGTAAGTATTGGCTTCCACCACGCGCTCCAGCGCAGGTGTTACCACATGCTGTTCGGCGGCGAACATTGCTTTTTCACCCTCTTCAAGCAGCGTGTTGTAACAGAGCTCCGCCAGCGCGAGGGCGGATTGTGTACACTGACCACCCGCCATGGTTTTTGCGCCACTGCGCGAACAAGCACGCGCTTCAAACCAGGTAGAGAGTGCATCGCCAATCCCGGCTGCCAGCAAACGCGCAGGGGCTCCGGCGACAATTTTGGTGTCGACAATCACCCGATCCGGGTTGTTGGGCAGCAGCAAATAGCGGTCAAACTCGCCACTGTCGGTGTAGATAACCGACAGCGCGCTACAGGGCGCATCGGTAGAGGCTATGGTCGGGGCGATTGCTACCGGCACCTGCATGAAATGCGCCAGCGCTTTAGCGGTATCCAGCGTTTTGCCGCCGCCGATGCCGAGCACTGCGCCACAGCGGGCGCTTTCTGCCACACCGCGCAGCCGGTCAATTTCGTTTTGTGAACATTCGCCGCCGAACGGCGCGATTTCGCAGGCCAGCCCGGCATCCACCAGACTTTTTTGCAGCATTTCCTGCGCAAAACTAAGCACAAATTTGTCACCGACCACCAGCCAGCGATCGGCCAGCGGTTTGAGATAGTCACCGAGGCGGGTGATAACATCTGCACCCTGGATATATTTGCCCGGTGACTGGATGATGCGGTCCATATACTGCCTCCTTACAGGTTGAGGTTACCAAAAACTGTTTTCCAGTCCTGTTCAAACTTCTCAATGGCTGACTCTACTGCGGGCGTATTGAGCATTTGTTGCGCTACATCTAATGGGAGCGTGATCGCTTCGCATCCGACCAACAAACACTCCAGTGCCTGGCGCGGCGTTTTAAAACTGGCCGCCAGCACTTTGCTCTCTGGCGCATGGAGTTTCAGCAGGGTTTGCAGCTCCTGCACCATGCGGATCCCGTCTCCGCCCTGTGCATCGACGCGGTTAACATAAGGCGCGACATATTTTGCGCCCGCCAGCGCGGCAAGCAGCCCCTGCGCGGCGCTGTAAACTGCCGTACCCAGCGTGGCAATTCCCTCTTTTTTCAGTCGCTTGATGGCGGCCAGGCCTTCAGCAGTGACCGGAATTTTGACCACAATATCCGGCACGGCGTTATTGAGGCGTTTGGCCTCCGCCACCATGCCATCCGCTTCGCGGCTCATCACCTGGGCAAACAGCGTTCCTTGTGGGCCAATAGCGCGTTGCAGGCGTGGCAATACGTCCCACAGGGAGTCTTTACCGGCGGCGATAATGCTCGGATTGGTGGTTACGCCCGCCAGCGGGAAAATTCGCGCCAGGCGCTCCACTTCCGCTACGTTTGCGGTGTCCAGATACAGTTCCATCATGCTTCCTCATATAGCGTTTCTGCACACAGCATAAGAGCGGGGGTTGTATGCTCGCCATATAACAAATCTGCCAAACACTGGACAAATGTGATCGAGAGGGCAAAGTGCGAGCTGTCTCACAAATTACGTGATAGCAGATGAAAAAGGCGTTGTAGAGCGCCGCGAAAACAAACCGGGTATTTTTAACGTACAAAAATCCAGTTTTGCGTTTATTCGTCCAGCGGGGACTTTTCGCTGAGATGGCTGTGGTACTGCTGGCGATATTCCGAGGGGGAGCGTTCCGTGTTTTTACGAAACAGGCGGCAGAAGTAGTTGCTGTCAACAAACCCGCAGCTGTGCGCCACTTCTTTGACTTTTAAATCGTACCCTTTGAGTAACGTTTTGGCGTGCTCCAGCCGGGTATGAGTCAGATATTCGTTGAAGCCGACAGAACTGGTTTTCTGAAACAGGTGCGACAGGTAATTGGGAGAAATATAAAACGCCTGCGCCACCGATTCGCGCGTGAGCGGCAAAGCATAATTTTCGTCGATATAGTCGCGAATGGCTTCGAACAGCGCCTGGCTGCGCGACGCGGTTTGGATCTGGCTACCGAGCAAGTCATGACAATGGCTGAGCAGGCTGGTGACGATCAGGCGTGCGGTTTGCTGTTCGTGCGGTTGCATCTGCATTTCATGCAGGGTTTGTAGCAGGAAGGAGCCAACGCGCGGGCCGCGTCGCGCAACATGTTGTTTCGCCAGGTTTTGCAGCATGGCGCCATCCCACTGCGTGACGTTAAAACTGAGCTGTTGCTTGCCAAACAACACGCTTAAGGTAGTGGCCGGGAGCTGCCATTGTGGGTGATTCCAGCTACCGGCGGGAACATACAGCACGTCGTGCTGCGACATTCGCGCGGTTTCGCCGTTGATCCCCGTATCGGTCACCGTGCCTTCCAGCACAATCTCCAGGCGTGGAAAATCGACCTGGCAGGCCTGCGCAGGCGCGGTTCCGGTCACGCCCGCAAAGCATATCTGCCGTAGCGGAGCCGGGCCGTTTATCAGGCGCGAGATAAGATGGCTGACATCGAGACTCATGGTGTCCCTTTAGTTGCTGGCGAAGGGATAACCTTAACTGGCAGGATCAAAAAAGGCCACAACCTGTGTGGCCTTTTGCGATAACCGCTAAATTAGCCGGTATTACGCATACCCGCCGCCACCCCGGCGATCGTGACCATCAGCGCTTGCTCAACGCGGTGATCCGGCTCTTTACCTTCTTCTTCCGCAAGGCGCGAGCGGTGCAGCAGCTCAGCCTGCAACACGTTCAGTGGGTCGGTATAGATATTACGCAACTGGATAGATTCGGCGATCCACGGCAAATCGGCCATTAAGTGCGAGTCGTTGGCGATTGCCAGTACCACTTTGATATCCGCTTCCAGCAGCTTGCGCAGTTCGCTACCCAACGCCCACAGTTCGGGTTTCACCAGACGCTGATCATAATATTCTGCCAGCCACAGGTCGGCTTTCGAGAACACCATCTCCAGCATGCCAAGGCGGGTGGAGAAGAATGGCCAGTCGCGGCACATGGCTTCCAGCTCGCTCTGTTTGCCATCTTCCACCACTTTCTGCAATGCCGCCCCCGCACCCAGCCAGGCAGGCAGCATCAGGCGGTTTTGCGTCCAGGCGAAAATCCACGGGATCGCGCGCAGCGATTCAACGCCACCGGTCGGGCGACGTTTCGCCGGACGCGAACCCAGCGGCAGTTTGCCCAGTTCCTGCTCCGGCGTGGCGGAACGGAAGTACGGTACGAAATCTTTGTTTTCACGCACATAGCCACGGTACATATCGCAGGAGATGGTTGAGAGCTCGTCCATGATATGGCGCCATTCGCTTTTCGGCTCCGGCGGCGGCAGCAGGTTCGCTTCCATGATGGCGCTGGTATAAAGCGACAAGCTGCTGATGGTGACTTCCGGCAGACCGTATTTGAAGCGGATCATCTCGCCCTGTTCGGTGACGCGTAAGCCGCCTTTCAGGCTGCCTGGCGGTTGCGAAAGCAGCGCGGCGTGAGCCGGTGCGCCGCCACGGCCAATAGAGCCGCCACGACCGTGGAACAGTGTCAGTTCAATACCGGCTTTTTCGCAGGTTTTGATTAACGCGTCCTGCGCCTGATATTGCGCCCATGAAGCAGCCATTACGCCCGCGTCTTTCGCCGAGTCGGAGTAGCCAATCATCACCATCTGTTTGCCCTGGATAAAGCCGCGATACCAGTCGATATTCAGCAACTGGGTCATCACGTCGTCGGCGTTATTCAGGTCATCAAGGGTTTCAAACAACGGCGCGACCGGCAGCGCGAAACCGATACCGGCTTCTTTCAGCAGCAGGTGAACTGCCAGCACGTCTGAAGGTGTCTTCGCCATGGAGATCACATACGCGGCGATGGATCCGCGCGGCGCTTCGGCGATCACCCGGCAGGTGTCCAGCACTTCGCGGGTCTCTTCGCTTGGTTCCCACTGGCGCGGCAGCAGCGGACGTTTGGAGTTCAGTTCACGGATCAGGAATGCCTGTTTGTCCGCTTCCGACCAGCTTTCGTAGTCGCCAATGCCCAAATAGCGCGTTAATTCGCCCAGCGCTTCCGTATGACGGGTGCTCTCCTGGCGAATGTCGATGCGCACCAGCGGCACGCCAAAACTCTTCACCCGGCGTAATGTATCAAGCAGCTCGCCATTGGCGATAATGCCCATGCCGCAGGCCTGCAACGATTTATAACAGGCGTAGAGCGGTTCCCACAGTTGCTCGTTTTGCGTCAGCAGCCCGGCAGGTTTCGGTAATTTCTGGCCTTTCAGACGCGCTTCCAGCCAAGCCTGGGTGGCCATCAGATCGCCGCGCAGCTTCTTCATCAGGTAGCGATACGGTTCGCGCGCGCCTTCTGCGCCCGCCAGTTCGCGCAGCTCGTCGGTACACTCCACCATCGACAGTTCGGAAATCAGCAACTGAATATCTTTCAGGAACAGGTCGGTCGCTTTCCAGCGGCTGAGCAGCAGGACATGGCGGGTGATATCGGCGGTCACGTTCGGGTTACCGTCACGGTCGCCACCCATCCACGAGGTAAAGCGCACCGGAACAAAATCCACCGGCAGTTTGTAATTGAGGTTCTCTTCGAGTTGTTCGTTCAGCTCGCGCAGGTAGTTTGGCACACCTTCCCACAGACTGTTTTCCACCACCGCAAAGCCCCATTTGGCTTCATCTACCGGGCTTGGGCGGTTTCTGCGGATTTCATCGGTATGCCAGGACTGAGCAATCAACTGGCGCAGGCGGCGCATCAGCTGGTGGCGTTCATAATCGGCGATGTCGCTGTTATCTAACTGCTTTAAGCAGTTATTCACTTCCACCATTTTGTGAATCAGCGTACGGCGAGTGATTTCGGTTGGGTGCGCAGTCAGCACCAGTTCCAGCGACAGTGATTCAATCGCTTTGATAATCGTGGCTTCGTTGAGATTGGGTTGGTCTTTCAGCTTTCTGATGGTCTGGGCAATCACTTCCGGGTTGCTGGCCGCTTCGCCTTTCGCTGAAATGCTGTGGTATTGCTCAGCAGTGTTGGCAAGGTTCAGGAACTGGCTAAACGCGCGTGCTACCGGCAGCAGCTCGTCATTGGACAGATTCTGCAACGTTGTGAGCAGTTCCTGACGGTTGGCTTCATTCCCGGCGCGAGAAGATTTGGACAGCTTACGGATTGTTTCTACCCGGTCGAGAATGTTCTCGCCGAGTGCATCCTTGATGGTATCTCCCAGCAGTTTGCCGAGCATACTGACATTACTACGCAAAGCGGAATATTGTTCGTTCATGTTACCCCAGACACCCCATCTCATTTTATTTTGTTATATCTGTCGTTGAGCAGATATAAGACACCGTCTTTTATAAAGCCACGTAAAACCCATCGCGTCAATTGTTGCGAAATCGCTTCAGCAAACGAATAAATGCCGACAATTTACGAAATTTAATTCGCATCGTGTCCAATAAGTATTGCTTATGAAAAAGTGACATTTGTCACTCTTTTTCACAGACAAAAACCCCCTCGGATGAGGGGGATTAAGAGCAAAAACAGAATCAGTGCCAGCAGAAATGATGCACAACCTGGGTGATGAGTTCGCGCGTTGGTTTAATAAAGCGGGTTTCCAGGTATTCATCCGGCTGGTGCGCCTGGTTGATAGACCCAGGCCCCAGCACCAGCGTCGGGCAAAGCGTCTGAATAAAGGGCGCTTCGGTGCAGTAGTTCACGACCTCCGTTTCGACGCCGAGCAGTTTTTCTACCACTTCGACCAGGTGGTGATCCGGCGGGCATTCGTATCCCGGAATCGGCGGGTGCAGTTCAGAAATGGTCAAACGGCCCGGCCAACGAGAACTTACTGGTTCCAGTGCATCGTTTAACAGCCCATTGAGATCGTTAAGCGTCATGCCTGGAAGTGGACGGATATCCATGTGCAGTTCGCAACAGGCGCAGATACGGTTTGCCGCATCACCACCGTGAATATGCCCAAGATTCAGCGTCGGATACGGCACGGTGAATGCGTCATAGTGATAACGTTCTTTCAGGCTGTCGCGCAGTTGCAGAATATGGCCGATGGCATCATGCATCAGTTCGATGGCGTTGACGCCGCGCGCCGGATCGCTGGAGTGGCCGGACTGACCAAGAATGCGAATCGCATTAGAGATATGGCCTTTATGCGCACGCACCGGCTGCAACGAGGTCGGTTCGCCAATGATGGCGCAGTCCGGGCGCAGCTGCGTGTTCTCGGAGAAATAGCGCGCACCCGCCATGCTGGTCTCTTCATCGGCGGTGGCGAGCACATACAGCGGCTTGCTCAGTTTTGTCACATCGACGTCACGCAGCGCATCAAGAATAAAGGCGAAAAAGCCTTTCATGTCGGCAGTGCCCAGACCGTAGAGCTTGTTGTCATGTTCGGTCAGCGTGAACGGGTCGCGCGTCCAGCGCCCGTCATCAAACGGCACTGTGTCGGTGTGGCCGGTCAGCAACAGACCGCCCGCGCCGGTTCCGGCACTGGCGAGCATGTTGAATTTATTGCGGGTGCCGGGAACCGGCTGCACTTCAACCGTGAAACCGAGGTCGCCAAACCATCCTGCCAGCAAATTGATTAAAGACGCATTACTCTGATCCAGCGCTTCTTCCGTCGCGCTGATCGACGGCGTGGCTATCAGGGCGCGGTAGATCTCGATAAATGGTGGCAAATTCATTTTCATTGTTGACATACCTGAGTTCGTGATAGTATCAATATTCATGCACTAAATGTGAATAAAAATACATTAATGTTGAGCGTAAAGGAACCCATGCGGCGACTTTGCTCAGCGACGCGGGATTGATGCCGAGTCTTTCCCTGGCACACATGACGTAAGAAGGTAAACCGCCCCAATGTTGAACACATTAATTGTGGGTGCCAGCGGTTATGCTGGTGCAGAGCTAGTGACCTATGTAAATCGCCATCCTCATATGAACATAACCGCTTTGACGGTTTCTGCGCAAAGTAATGATGCAGGAAAATGTATCTCTGATTTACATCCGCAGTTGAAAGGTATGGTTGATCTCCCGTTACAGCCGATGTCCGATATTGGCGATTTCCTGGACGGCGTGGATGTTGTTTTTCTCGCCACAGCCCATGAAGTGAGCCACGATCTGGTGCCAACCTGCCTGGCGGCGGGCTGTGTGGTGTTCGATCTCTCCGGGGCTTACCGCGTTAACGATCCTGCGTTTTATGAAAAATTCTACGGTTTCACCCATCAGCACGCCGATCTGCTGGCGCAGGCGGTTTATGGCCTGGCGGAGTGGAACCATGACAAACTGAAAGAAGCGCAATTAATTGCCGTACCGGGTTGCTACCCGACAGCGGCGCAGCTGTCGTTAAAACCGCTGATCGATGCCGGGCTGCTGGATCTGAACCAGTGGCCGGTGATCAACGCCACCAGCGGCGTAAGCGGCGCGGGACGTAAAGCGGCGCTTTCGAACAGTTTCTGTGAAGTGAGCCTGCAACCTTACGGCGTTTTCAACCATCGCCACCATCCGGAAATCGCTACTCACCTTGGTGCGCAGGTGATTTTCACTCCGCACCTGGCGAGCTTCCCGCGCGGGATTCTTGAAACCATTACCTGCCGTTTGCAACCGGGCGTTACCCATGCGCAGGTGGCGGATGTGTTCAAACAAGCCTACGACAGCAAACCGCTGGTGCGTTTGTACGAGAAAGGCGTGCCGGCGTTGAAAAACGTGGTTGGCCTGCCGTTCTGCGATATCGGTTTTGCGGTACAGGATGAGCACCTGATTGTCGTCGCCACGGAAGATAACTTGCTAAAAGGCGCGGCGGCGCAGGCAGTACAGTGCGCGAATATTCGTTTTGGCTATGCTGAAACTCAGTCACTTATTTAATTGAACAGGCGTGATGATGAATCCATTAATTATTAAGCTCGGTGGCGTACTGCTGGATAGCGAGGAAGCGCTGGAGCGTTTGTTTACGGCACTGGTGCACTATCGTGAATCTCATCAGCGCCCGTTAGTGATTGTCCACGGCGGCGGCTGCGTGGTGGATGAGTTAATGAAACAACTCAACCTGCCGGTGAAAAAGAAAAATGGCCTGCGCGTGACCCCGGCGGATCAGATTGACATCATCACCGGTGCGCTGGCCGGTACGGCCAACAAAACCCTGCTGGCGTGGGCGAAGAAACACCATATCGCCTCTGTCGGCCTGTTCCTCGGCGATGGCGACAGCGTGAAAGTGACACAACTGGATGAAGAGCTGGGGCATGTGGGCCTGGCGCAACCGGGTTCACCGAAACTGATTAACGCGCTGCTCAATGGCGGTTTCTTGCCGGTGATCAGCTCCATTGGCGTCACCGATGAAGGTGAGTTGATGAACGTCAACGCCGACCAGGCGGCAACCGCGCTGGCTGCAACATTGGGTGCGGATCTGATCCTGCTGTCTGATGTAAGCGGCATTCTGGACGGTAAAGGCCAGCGCATTGCCGAGATGACAGCAGCGAAAGCGGAGCAATTGATTGCCCAGGGCATCATTACCGATGGCATGATCGTCAAAGTGAATGCGGCGCTGGATGCGGCGCGCACGCTGGGTCGCCCGGTGGATATCGCTTCCTGGCGTCATGCCGAGCAGTTACCCGCGCTGTTTAACGGCACGCCGATCGGCACCCGTATTCTGGCGTAACGACACAACAATTTATGTAGGCCGGGCAGGCGCAGCGCCGTCCGGCAAAACGGATAAAGAGAAGGAACCACACTATGGCACTTTGGGGCGGGCGTTTTACTCAGGCAGCGGATCAACGGTTCAAACAGTTCAATGACTCTTTGCGCTTTGACTATCGCCTGGCGGAGCAGGATATTGTTGGCTCTGTGGCCTGGTCTAAAGCGCTGGTAACCGTTGGCGTGTTGACAGCGGCTGAGCAGCAGCAACTGGAAGAAGCGCTGAATAATTTGCTGGAAGAGGTGCGTGCTAATCCGCAGCAGATCCTGCAAAGCGATGCAGAAGATATTCACAGTTGGGTGGAAGGTAAGCTCATTGATAAGGTTGGCCAACTGGGCAAAAAACTGCACACCGGACGCAGTCGTAATGACCAGGTCGCGACCGATCTGAAGCTGTGGTGCAAAGACACCATCAGTGAATTGCTGCTGGCGAATCGCCAGTTGCAGAGCGCGCTGGTGGTGACGGCGGAAAATAACCAGGACGCCGTTATGCCGGGTTATACGCACCTGCAACGTGCGCAACCGGTGACGTTCGCGCACTGGTCGCTGGCCTATGTTGAGATGCTGGCGCGTGATGAAAGCCGTTTGCAGGATACGCTGAAACGCCTGGATGTCAGTCCGCTAGGCAGCGGCGCACTGGCAGGAACGGCGTATGAAATCGACCGTGAGCAGTTAGCGGGCTGGCTGGGTTTTGCCTCGGCAACCCGCAATAGCCTCGATAGCGTCTCCGACCGCGATCACGTGCTGGAGCTGCTTTCTGATGCGTCAATTGGCATGGTGCATCTGTCGCGCTTTGCCGAAGATCTGATTTTCTTTAACTCCGGCGAAGCGGCGTTTGTTGAGCTTTCTGACCGCGTAACCTCTGGTTCTTCGCTGATGCCGCAAAAGAAAAACCCGGATGCGCTGGAGCTGATCCGTGGTAAGTGCGGCCGTGTGCAGGGCGCGTTAACCGGCATGATGATGACGCTAAAAGGCCTGCCGCTGGCGTACAACAAAGATATGCAGGAAGACAAAGAAGGGCTGTTCGATGCGCTCGACACCTGGCTTGACTGCCT
This sequence comes from Kosakonia pseudosacchari, assembly GCF_900184035.1. Classification (GTDB taxonomy): domain Bacteria; phylum Pseudomonadota; class Gammaproteobacteria; order Enterobacterales; family Enterobacteriaceae; genus Kosakonia; species Kosakonia pseudosacchari. The sequence goes on along the minus strand of NZ_FXWP01000023.1, from coordinate 9,359 downwards.
GCACATGGCGGCGCTGGTGCTGGACGGTATTCAGGTGAAACGCCCGCGCTGCCAGGAAGCGGCGCAGCAGGGGTACGCTAACGCCACCGAACTGGCGGATTATCTGGTTGCGAAAGGCGTGCCGTTCCGCGAAGCGCACCACATTGTTGGTGAAGCGGTGGTAGAAGCGATTCGCCAGGGCAAGCCGCTGGAAGATCTGCCGCTTGCCGATTTGCAAAAATTCAGCGATGTGATTGGCGACGATGTTTATCCCATTCTGTCACTGCAATCCTGCCTGGATAAACGCGCGGCGAAAGGCGGCGTGTCACCGGTGCAGGTTGCGCAGGCGATTGCGGATGCGAAGGCGCGGCTGGTGTAAGTGCGGCGCGGTTTGCAAACAGGAGCCTGGCGTTACGCCGGGCTTTTTTATGCAAAAAAAAGCGGACTCTCAGGTCCGCAAAACGTTCACGTTGGCTTTAGTTGTTCAGAGAGAAACAGGGGTAGTGGCCTCATCACGGGTCAAACAGAGGTACCGCTTCGTTTCTGGTGCTAATTATTGAACAGAATGCTTGATAGGGATAATCGTTCGTTGCTATGCTATCTATCGCCATGAACTATCGTGGCGACGGAGGATGAATAATGAATATTCGTGATCTTGAGTACCTGGTGGCGTTAGCCGAACACCGCCATTTTCGCCGTGCAGCCGACTCTTGCCACGTCAGCCAGCCCACGCTGAGCGGGCAGATCCGTAAACTGGAAGATGAACTTGGCGTAATGCTGCTGGAGCGTACCAGCCGCAAAGTGCTGTTCACCCAGGCGGGTTTGTTGCTGGTAGATCAGGCGCGCACTGTGCTGCGCGAGGTCAAAGTGCTGAAGGAAATGGCAAGCCAGCAGGGGGAAACGATGTCCGGCCCGCTGCATATTGGCCTGATCCCAACCGTTGGACCTTACCTGTTGCCGCACATCATTCCGCTGCTGCACCAGACTTTCCCGAAACTGGAAATGTATCTGCATGAAGCGCAGACGCATCAACTGCTGGCGCAGCTGGACAGCGGCAAGCTCGACTGCGCGATCCTCGCGCTGGTGAAAGAGAGCGAAGCCTTTATTGAGGTGCCGCTGTACGATGAGCCGATGATGCTGGCGATTTATGAAGATCACCCGTGGGCGAACCGCGAATGTGTGCCGATGGCTGACCTGGCGGGCGAAAAGCTGCTGATGCTGGAAGACGGGCACTGCCTGCGCGACCAGGCGATGGGCTTCTGCTTTGAAGCGGGTGCGGATGAAGATACGCATTTCCGCGCAACCAGCCTGGAAACGCTGCGCAATATGGTCGCCGCCGGGAGCGGTATCACCTTGCTGCCTGCGCTTTCCGTTCCGCGCGAGCGTAAACGCGATGGCGTGGTGTATCTGCCGTGCATCAAACCTGAACCGAAACGCACGGTTGGGCTGGTGTATCGCCCGGGTTCGCCGCTGCGCAGCCGCTATGAGCAGCTGGCAGAGGCCATCCGTGGTGCGATGGATGGCCATTTCGACACGGCGTTAAAACAGGCGGTTTAAGCCGTTTAGCGCCGCTACCCGGTAGGCTTCCGCCATGGTCGGGTAGTTAAAGGTGGTGTTAACAAAGTACTCGATGGTGTTACCGCCACCTTTCTGCTCCATAATCGCCTGGCCGATATGAATAATTTCGGCCGCGCGCTCGCCAAAGCAGTGAATCCCCAAAATCTCTTTCGTTTCGCGGTGAAACAGGATCTTCAGCGTACCGACATTCATGCCGACAATCTGCGCCCGCGCCAGGTGTTTAAACTGCGCGCGACCCACTTCATACGGCACTTTCATGGCCGTGAGCTGCTGTTCGGTTTTGCCCACGGAACTGATCTCCGGAATGGTATAAATCCCGGTCGGAATATCTTCAATCAGATGCGCCGTGGCTTCACCTTTGATCATCGCCTGCGCGGCAATGCGCCCCTGATCGTAAGCCGCTGATGCCAGGCTTGGGTAACCAATCACATCACCTACCGCATAGACGTGCGGCAGCGCGGTCTGGTACATGCTGTTAACCTTCAACTGACCGCGTCCGTCCGCTTCAAGGCCAATATTCGCCAGTTGCAGGCTGTCGGTGTTCCCGGTACGGCCGTTGGCGTAGAGCAGGCAGTCGGCTTTCAGTTTTTTGCCGGATTTCAGGTGCATAATCACCCCGTCATCCAGCGGCTCAATGCGCTCATACTCTTCGTTATGGCGGATAACGACGCCGCTATTCCAGAAGTGATAAGAGAGTGAGTCCGACATCTCCTGATCAAGGAACGCCAGCAGGCGATCGCGCGTGTTGATCAGATCCACTTTGACGTTCATACCGCGGAAGATCGACGCGTATTCGCAACCGATCACCCCCGCGCCATAGATGATCACATGGCGGGGTTCGTGGTGCATATCGAGGATCGAGTCGCTGTCGTAAACGCGCGGATGGGCGAAATCGACATCGGCAGGACGGTAGGGTCGTGAGCCGCAGGCGATAACAAACTTTTCGGCAGTGATGGTTTCGACAGTGCCGTCGTGACACTCCAGCGCCAGTGTGTGGTCATCAATAAAATGGGCGTTGCCTTCTAAAATTTCACAGCGGTTACGCTCATAAAAGCCCTGACGCATGCGCGTTTGCTGATTAATCACGCTTTCAGCATGGTTCAGGATATCGGCGAAAGAGGAGCGGAGAAGGCGGGTGTGGTCACTGTAGAGCGGGTTTTGGTTGAATTCGATAATACGGCTAACGGCGTGACGCAACGCTTTTGAGGGGATGGTGCCCCAATGCGTACAGCCACCGCCGACATTATGGTAACGCTCAATAACCGCGACCCGTGCTCCTTGTTTAACCAGGCCCATGGCTGCGCCTTCGCCGCCGGGGCCGGAGCCTATTACTATTGCATCATAATCGTAGGAATGTGGCATGGTAAGGCTTACCTGTTCTTATACATAAAAGCAACATAATACTAACATCAAAGCGGCGGTAACCCAATTATCGTTGTGCTCTTTTGCCACGAAAAAGAAGAAACTGCGCGTAAACAATCAGTCACAATCCAGTACAATCGGATCGGTTTTATTCTCTGGTATAGTGCCAGCGGGCCCCTGGAAGGATTCAAACATCGTGATGGGTGTAAGAGCGCAACAAAAAGAGAGAACCCGGCGTTCGCTGATCGAAGCCGCATTTAGCCAACTCAGCGCGGAGCGCAGCTTCGCCAGCCTGAGCCTGCGGGAAGTCGCCCGTGAGGCAGGCATTGCGCCAACGTCTTTTTATCGTCATTTCCGTGATGTGGATGAACTCGGTCTGACCATGGTGGACGAAAGCGGGTTAATGCTGCGCCAGTTGATGCGCCAGGCGCGTCAACGTATTGCGAAAGGCGGTAGCGTGATCCGCACGTCGGTTTCCACATTTATGGAATTTATCGGCAATAACCCCAATGCTTTTCAGCTCCTGTTGCGGGAACGCTCCGGAACGTCCGCCGCCTTTCGTGCGGCGGTAGCGCGTGAGATCCAACATTTTATTGCGGAACTTGCCGACTACCTTGAACTCGAAAACCATATGCCGCGCGCGTTCACCGAAGCGCAAGCCGAAGCGATGGTGACGATTGTCTTCAACGCCGGTGCTGAGGCGCTGGATGTGGGGGCGGAACAACGCAGGCAATTAGAAGAGCGACTGGTACTACAATTGCGCATGATTTCAAAAGGCGCGTATTACTGGTATCGCCGTGAACAGGAAAAACTGGCGCATCAACCGACGAGTGAAGGATGAGTAATGAAACAGTCTGGTCAAGATAAAGGTACGTTGCTGCTGGCGCTCATCGCTGGCTTATCGATTAACGGTACGTTCTCCGCCGTGTTCAGCTCTATTGTACCGTTTTCCATATTCCCGATTATTTCGCTGGTGCTGACGGTGTACTGTCTGCATCAACGCTATCAAAATCGCACTATGCCGGTGGGGCTGCCAGGCCTTGCCGCCGCGTGTTTTATCCTCGGAGTGCTGATTTACAGTACGGTGGTACGCGCCGAGTACCCGGATATCGGTTCTAACTTCCTGCCTGCCGTATTGTCGGTGGTGCTGGTTTTCTGGATTGGTTTTCGTCTGCGCGGTCGCAAACACGAAGCCTCTGAATAAGCGTTAACCCCTCTCCCTGCGGGAGAGGGGTTTATATTCGTGAATAAGTGAGCGCCGACAATTATCTCTTTCTTTTTTATCCTCCGAAATAGTTTCCAGCCTTAATGAATTAATAATTTATTAATTAAAAAAATCTACGATGTAATTCCCTTTCTTTGTTGTACTGGAGCGGCATTTTATTCGGTTGCCTGATGCTTTCAGGTTGCAGGTAAAAATTAACTCTGGACATCCTCATGAAAAAAATAACACAACTTCTATTAGCCACTGCAGGTTTAGTTATTTCGATCACCGGATCTGCGGATACAACAAAAATGAACGTGAGCGAACATCGTATTCCGGCGATAAAGCTCATTAATACGCAGGATAACCACTCTGCGTTTATTAAAGGTTCTGTTCCCTCGCTGGCGAAGCTCTCTTCGCAAAATCTCTACTTCAGCAATACCTTCGAAGAGTGGCAAAAAGGTGTGCATCCGGCACCGAAGAAGCAATACGTGGTGACGATGAAAGGTAAGTTGAAGTTCAGGGTCAGCGATGGCTCAACCTTCATCATCGAACCCGGCACCATTTTGCTTGCGGCAGACACGGCGGGAGAAGGTCACAGCTGGGATATTGTCGACGGTAAAGAGTGGGTTCGTGTTTATATTCCGGTAGGCGATGATGATCACTTTATTGCCGATAAATAACCCGTAAAAGACATTACTTCTCAGCCCTGTTTCGTGCAGGGCTGATTGCTTAATAACAGGATTAAATATCTCTGGTAATATAAATACCGTGTCAGAACATTCACAAATTATTATAAAATAACGTTAGCGCGATCACGTTCCGCAATCGTCATTATTCTGATAAATAAATAGTTACGTGCAGCAGTTATTTTCCTCTCACCACTATTATTCGGCTGGCCTGTTTGACAGGCCAGCCGTTAAATGGAATTGGCGTATTTTATACAGCGCTGAATAGCGCTATTTGTCTTTACGCGTAAGCAGTACACCGCACTCCATGTGGTGCGTATACGGGAATTGATCGAACAGCGCCAGACGTGAAACGTTGTGCGTCTGGCTCAATGTTTCCAGGTTCTTACACAGTGTTTCCGGATTGCAGGAGATATACAGAATACGCGAATAGGCCTGCACCATTTTCTCGGTTTCCGCGTCCAGCCCGCTACGCGGGGGATCGACGAAAATCGTTTCGCACTGGTAGCTCGTCAGATCGATTCCTTGTAAACGGTTAAAGGCGCGTACGCCATTCATCGCCTGGGTAAACTCTTCGGCGGACATGCGGATAATCTGCACGTTATCGATGTGGTTAGCCGCGATATTGTATTGCGCTGCCGCCACGGACGGTTTGGCGATTTCGGTGGCCAGTACACGATCGAAATTGCGCGCCAGCGCCAGCGAGAAGTTGCCGTTTCCGCAGTACAACTCCAGCAGATCACCCGTAGAATGACGCGTAACATCCAGCGCCCACTCCAGCATCTGAATGTTCATCGCCGCGTTAGGCTGCGTAAAGCTGTTCTCCACCTGGCGGTAGATCATCTCTCTGCCGCCGACCGGCAGACGCTCGTCGACAAAATCCTGATCCAGCTCGATTTTGGTTTTCGTCGCACGGCCAATCAGCTGCACATTCAGATTCTGCGCGCGCAGCGCGTCACGCAGACGCGCGGCTTCTGTTTGCCATTCATCATCCAGCTTTTTGTGGTAGAGCAGGGTGACAATCGCCTGGTTGCTGATGGTGCTCAGGTAGTCAATCTGGAACAGCTTATGACGCAGGGTTTTATTTCCGCGTACCGCCTCGATCATGACCGTCATTAATTGGTTAATCAGCTCGCTTGCCGCCGGGAAGCTATTCACCCGAATACGTGATTTGGTCTGCTGATCGAAAATGATGTGGTAGAGATCATCGCCGTCATGCCAGATGCGGAATTCGGCGCGCATACGGTAATGGCTGACCGGTGAGCGGAACACCTCCGGAAGCGGCGCGGAAAAAGGCGTCATCATCGATTGCAGACGCACGACTTTTTCGGCCAGTTGGGCTTCGTACTGATCTGTCGGCAGGTGTTCGGGGGTCATCATGCTTCCTGAGTGATTAAGAATAACGCGGGGATTGTAGGCATTGCTCAGACGATGTCCAGCCCCGGATGCGAGCTAAATAGTCAGTTAGCAGTCTGGACATCCATATGTTACAGAATGTAGCATCCCTGTTCCGGTCCTGTGAGTTAAAAGGGAATCCAGTGAGAATCTGGGGCTGACGCGCAGCGGTAAGGATCAAGGTGAGAGAGCAGACACTGCCTGTTGGGTGGGAAGTCGCTTTCTTGATGTACCTCCAAGCCCGAAGACCTGCCGGTATACGTCGCATCTGGTTGACATCATCGCGTGCTATTGATGGAACCTGCGGCATCCTTACTCTTATGTGGATGCTTTCACAATGATTAAAAAAGCTTCGCTGCTGACGGCGCTCTCCGTCACAGCTTTTTCCGGCTGGGCGCAAGATAGCAGCTCAGACAATTTGGTGGTGACAGCAAATCGTTTTCAACAACCGGCTAAGACGGTGCTTGCACCAACGGAAGTGGTGACGCGTGAGGACATCGATCGCTGGCAGTCTCGCTCACTGGTTGATGTGTTGCGTCGCCTGCCTGGTGTTGATATTGCGCAAAACGGCGGATTAGGCCAAACCGCCTCGGTTTATGTGCGGGGCACGGAAGCGAAACACCTGCTGCTGTTGATTGATGGCGTACCGGTCGCGCGCTCCGGGATTTCCAACGATCCCGAACTGAATCAAATCCCGCTCTCTTTAGTGCAACGCGTTGAGTATATTCGCGGGCCGCGCTCTGCTGTGTATGGCTCAGGGGCAATTGGCGGCGTGGTTAACGTCATTACCATGACCGGCAATGAGAAATCACAAATCAATGCCGGGGTTGGTTCGAAGGGCTATCAGACGTATGACGGTACGCTGCGCCAGCGATTTGGCGACACGGTGGCGACGGCGGCGGGTTCTTATACCAGCACGCGCGGTTTTAACGCGCAGCCCGGTTCAAGCTGGGATCATGATGAAGATCGCGACGGCTATCGCAACAAAACGTTCTGGGGCAGCCTGCAGCACAAGTTTAACGACAACTTCGATGGCTTTTTTCGTGGCTATAACTTTAGCAACAACGTGGATTACGACCTTGGCAGCGCGCCGTATTTGCCAGCCTATAGCGCTGATGAGCGTCAGCTGTTTGTTCAGGGTTGGGATACCGGGCTGAATTTCACCCAGGGGATTTACTCGTCCCAGTTGCTGGCAAGCTACCAGAAAAGCAAAGACTACAACTACAGCAGCATTTATGGTCGTTATAACGACGGCACCACGCTGGATGATATGGAACAGCGCTATATCCAGTGGGGTAATAACGTTGATGTAGGTAAAGGCTCTGTTGGCGCAGGCGTAGACTGGAAACAGGAGCGTCTGGTTTCTTCTAATAAAACGACGCGCGATGCTTATGAGCGTGAGAACACGGGTCTGTACCTGAACGGAATGCAACAGTTCGGCGACGTGACGCTGGAAGCTTCTGGTCGTGAAGATAAAGATGACGAATTCGGCTGGCATGGCACCTGGCAGACCGCCGCAGGCTGGGAGTTCGTTGAGAATTATCGTCTGACCGTTTCTTACGGCACTGGTTTCCTGGCACCTTCTTTAGGCCAACAGTTTGGTGCGAAGCGCTTTGATATTGCTTCCAACCCGAATCTGAAACCGGAAGAGTCCAGACAGTGGGAGGCGGGCGTTGAAGGCTTAACCGGCCCGCTGGACTGGCGTCTTTCCACGTATCGTTATGAGATCGAAAACCTGATCACCTACAGCGATACGGCTTACTACAACATCAACTCGGCCACCATTAAAGGCGTTGAATGGACGGGTAGCGTCGATACCGGCATTTTCTCGCATCGCGTGACGCTGCAATATATTGACCCGCGTGATGATGAAACCCATGAAGTGCTGCCGCGTCGTGCGAAGCGCCAGGCGAAGTATCAGCTTGACTGGTCCGTATTGAATGTCGATATGGATCTGGCTTGGGAGTACTTCGGTAAGCGCTATGACAACCGCACTTCGACCTATAATCCTGAGCAACGTATTTTGCCAAGTTATAGTACGGTTGATTTTTCTGCCTCATATCCTGTGACCTCTCATCTGACAGTTCGTGGTAAAATCGCCAACCTGTTCGATAAAGAGTACGAGACAGCATATGGCTACCAAACTGCAGGACGGGAATACACCTTGTCTGGCAGCTACACCTTCTGACGCACGTCCTACCGTGCTGGTGTTTGACTCCGGCGTCGGTGGGTTATCCGTTTATGATGAGATCCGGCATCTCCTGCCGGATCTGCATTACATCTACACATTTGACAATGTCGCTTTCCCCTATGGCGAGAAGAGCGAAGCGTTTATCGTTGAGCGCGTTGTCGAAATCGTCACTGCCGTTCAGGCCCAATACCCCCTCGCACTGGCTGTTATCGCCTGTAACACGGCGAGCACCGTATCGTTACCTGCGCTGCGGGAGAAGTTTTCCTTCCCTGTCGTCGGTGTTGTGCCTGCCATCAAACCCGCAGCGCGCCTAACGGCGAACGGCGTGGTAGGGCTGCTGGCAACGCGGGGGACGGTGAAGCGCCCTTATACACACGAACTGATTTCGCGTTTCGCGAATGAGTGCCGGATTGAGATGCTGGGTTCGGCGGAATTAGTGGTGCTGGCGGAAGCGAAACTGCATGGTGAAACGGTCTCGCTGGATGAGCTGCGACATATCCTTCGCCCATGGCTACGCATGAAAGAGCCACCGGATACGGTGGTGCTGGGATGTACGCACTTTCCTTTACTGCAAGATGAATTGCTGCAAGTGTTACCGGAAGGGACGCGTTTGATTGATTCAGGTGCGGCAATTGCGCGACGTACTGCCTGGCTGCTTGAACACGAAGCGCCGGATGCGAAATCTTCCGATGAGAATATTGCCTATTGCATGGCCTTAACGCCAGAGACCGCACAATTATTGCCCGTTTTGCAACGCTATGGATTCAAAAAGCTCGAAAAACTGGCGCTTTAGCGCAGTTTTGCGCAAAAAAGAGACGGTTGAAAAGTTTTTTGAAATTAGGGGTTGTCAGCGGGAATTAACGCCCTATAATGCGCCACCACTGACACGGCACAACGGCAAATACACCGGCCTGTCAGGTGAAGAAATCTGAAAATAAACAGTTGACTTCACGGCGGGAAA
>NZ_FXWP01000024.1 GCF_900184035.1 Kosakonia pseudosacchari | reverse complement strand
GAAGTAGGTAGCTTAACCTTCGGGAGGGCGCTTACCACTTTGTGATTCATGACTGGGGTGAAGTCGTAACAAGGTAACCGTAGGGGAACCTGCGGTTGGATCACCTCCTTACCTTAAAGAACCGTTCCCTGCAGTGTCCACACAGATTGTCTGATGAAATAACGAGCAGTAAAAATCTCTGCAGGCTTGTAGCTCAGGTGGTTAGAGCGCACCCCTGATAAGGGTGAGGTCGGTGGTTCAAGTCCACTCAGGCCTACCAAATTCATGCTGATACTGCGTTGTGGCAACGCTCACATACTGATGTATGCTTCGCGTCACCCCGCCTTGTCTCAGAATGAATTACGGGTATACGGGATTTAACTACGATGGGGCTATAGCTCAGCTGGGAGAGCGCCTGCTTTGCACGCAGGAGGTCTGCGGTTCGATCCCGCATAGCTCCACCATCTTTACTGCAGAAACCAAGAAAACTTCAGAGTACACATTCTGTGTGTGCTGCGAAGTTTTGCTCTTTAAAAATCTGGATCAAGCTGAAAATTGAAACACTGGACAGTGCGAACTGTTCTGTGAGTCTCTCAAATTTTTGCGACACGCGGATGTTTCACGAAACATCTTCGGGTTGTGAGGTTAAGCGACTAAGCGTACACGGTGGATGCCCTGGCAGTCAGAGGCGATGAAGGACGTGCTAATCTGCGAAAAGCGCCGGTAAGGTGATATGAACC
>NZ_FXWP01000025.1 GCF_900184035.1 Kosakonia pseudosacchari | reverse complement strand
GTCCGCCACTCGTCACCCGAGAGCAAGCTCTCTGTGCTACCGTTCGACTTGCATGTGTTAGGCCTGCCGCCAGCGTTCAATCTGAGCCATGATCAAACTCTTCAATTTAAAAGTTTGATGCTCGATGTTTCTTTATTTCTAAAGAAAAGAACTTCGTAATGAATTACGTGTTCACTCACTGAGACTTGGTATTCATTTTTCGTCTTGCGACGTTTAAGAATCCAGTCACCCTGAGTGCCCACACAGATTGTCTGATAAATTGTTAAAGAGCAGTGCCGCCTCGCTTTTTGCTGCGGCGCGGGTTGCGTATACTACGCTTTCCCGCCGTGAAGTCAACTGTTTATTTTCAGATTTCTTCACCTGACAGGCCGGTGTATTTGCCGTTGTGCCGTGTCAGTGGTGGCGCATTATAGGGCGTTAATTCCCGCTGACAACCCCTAATTTGAAAAAAATAATCGTTTGTTCACTTTTCAGGCGACTTGCACTAAGAAGTTTGCATTTTGCCTGGTTTTCAAACAAAAACGAGCCCCAAAGGGCTCGTTTTCATCTTTTGTGACTTACTGCACTGCCACAATTCGCTCATCTTTCACCACGAGCTGCACCGGTTTGCCCGGAATCAGCTCGCCAGAAAGCATCTGCTGCGCCAGCGGGTTTTCAATCTGCTGTTGAATAGCGCGTTTCAGTGGCCGCGCACCATACACCGGATCGTACCCATTTGCGCTAAGCAGTTTCAGCGCTTCGTCGGAAATGGTAACGGTATAGCCACGCTCTTCCATACGTTTATACAGACGCTGCAGCTGGATCTGCGCAATAGAAGCAATGTGTTTTTCACCCAACGGATGGAACACAACCACTTCATCAATACGGTTGATGAATTCCGGACGGAAGTTCTGGCTAACCACACCTAATACCAGCTCTTTCATGTGGCTGTAATCCAGATCGCCAAAACGCTCCTGGATCAAATCAGACCCGAGGTTGGAAGTCATAATGACGACCGTATTACGGAAATCTACCGTTCTGCCTTGCCCGTCTGTCAGACGGCCATCGTCCAGCACCTGCAAGAGAATGTTGAACACATCCGGATGCGCTTTTTCTACTTCATCCAGCAGAATAACGGAGTAAGGGCGACGGCGAACCGCTTCTGTCAGATAACCCCCCTCTTCATAGCCGACGTATCCCGGAGGCGCACCGACAAGACGTGAAACGGAGTGTTTCTCCATAAATTCCGACATATCGATACGCACCATTGCATCGTCGCTGTCGAACATAAAGTTCGCAAGAGACTTACACAGTTCGGTTTTACCCACCCCGGTCGGACCAAGGAACAGGAACGAACCAATCGGACGATTCGGATCCGACAGCCCTGCACGGCTACGACGAATAGCGTTAGAAACGGCTTCGACAGCTTCATCTTGGCCAATTACCCGATGATGGAGGTCATGCTCCATGCGCAGTAATTTTTCGCGCTCGCCTTCCATCATTCTCGCGACCGGGATGCCAGTCCAGCGCGCCAGCACCTCTGCAATTTCCGCATCGGTCACGCGGTTACGCAGCAGGCGCATGGTTTTGCCTTCGGCCTGAGTTGCGGCAGCCAACTGTTTTTCAAGTTCCGGTATTTTCCCGTACTGAAGTTCCGACATGCGCCCCAAATCACCATTACGCCGCGCTTGCTCCATGGCAATTTTGGCCTGCTCCAGTTCCGACTTAATGGTTTGGGTGCCGGAAAGGGAGGCTTTTTCAGCTTTCCACTCTTCTTCTAATGATGAGTACTGGCGTTCTTTATCTTCCAACTCTTCATTAAGCATTTCGAGCCGCTTGATACTGGCCTCATCGGACTCTTTCATCAGCGCCCGCTGTTCCAGCTTGAGCTGAATGATACGGCGATCGAGCCGGTCGAGTTCTTCCGGTTTCGAGTCAATCTGCATACGAATGCTGGAAGCCGCTTCATCAATCAAGTCGATGGCTTTATCCGGCAGTTGACGATCGGCGATGTAGCGATGCGACAGCGTTGCCGCTGCAACAATTGCCGGGTCGGTAATTTGCACATGATGATGCAGTTCATAACGCTCTTTCAGCCCACGCAGAATCGCAATGGTATCTTCCACTGTCGGCTCGGCCACCAGCACTTTCTGGAAACGACGCTCCAGCGCCGCATCTTTCTCTATATACTGGCGATACTCATCCAGCGTGGTGGCGCCCACACAGTGCAACTCACCCCGCGCTAACGCAGGTTTCAGCATGTTGCCCGCATCCATTGCGCCATCAGCTTTACCGGCACCGACCATCGTATGCAGCTCGTCGATAAACAGAATGACGTTGCCTTCCTGTTTCGCCAGATCGTTCAGCACACCTTTTAAACGCTCTTCAAACTCACCGCGATATTTTGCGCCGGCAACCAGGGCGCCCATATCCAGCGCCAGTACACGGCGGCCTTTCAGCCCTTCCGGCACTTCGCCGTTGACAATACGCTGCGCCAGCCCTTCGACAATCGCGGTTTTACCGACGCCCGGTTCACCAATCAGCACCGGGTTATTTTTGGTACGCCGTTGCAGTACCTGGATCGTACGACGAATCTCTTCGTCACGACCGATAACCGGATCGAGCTTGCCTTGTTCGGCGCGCTCAGTCAGATCGACGGTAAATTTTTTCAAGGCCTGACGTTGGTCTTCGGCCCCCTGATCATTCACGTTCTCTCCCCCACGCATTTGTTCTATCGCCTGGGTCACATTGGCGGTCGTCGCGCCAGCAGATTTAAGCAAATCCGTCAGCGTACCGCGTGATTCAAGCGCCGCCAGAACGAAAAGTTCCGACGAGATAAAATTGTCACCTCGCTTTTGCGCCAACTTGTCGCAAAGATTAAGCACACGCACCAGATCCTGCGAAGGCTGCACGTCACCACCGGTGCCTTCCACCTGTGGCAAGCGGCTCAGCGCTTGTTCAATCGCTGTGCGTAACTGACCGGCATTCACGCCAGCAGAGGTTAATAAAGGATGAATCGAACCGCCTTCCTGGGTGAGTAAAGCGCTCATTAAATGAAGAGGTTCGATAAATTGATTGTCGTGCCCGAGTGCGAGCGACTGGGCATCGGCGAGAGCAAGCTGGAATTTATTGGTAAGACGATCCAGACGCATAACTCCTCCCATAACAGGTCAAAATTGCTACTGGAGATTAAATGAGGTCATCCCTCAATTATTCAAGGTGAATGACCTGAATTATGCGAAAGAAAACCTACGCGTACTGGATCGTCTTGATTCTTTAGGTTATATCAGCCAAATGAAACTTGCCATACGCCCGGTCGTCTTGTCCCGGCGGTATGAGAAAAAATTATCCTTATCGCTGAAGGTACAGCGATCGCCGCCAAACACGTGCTGGACGCCTACGCTCGCCAGACGCTGGCGCGCAAGCTGATAGATATCAGCAAAATATTTTTCACCGTGAGGACGAAAAGCGCGGTCGGCCTGCGGATCGTGCGCCATGAACGCTTCACGAACTTCTGCGCCCACTTCAAAGGCTTGCGGCCCAATTGCCGGCCCCAGCCACGCCAGTAAATTTTCCGGCTTATCGGCGAAACACGCAACCGTCTGTTCCAGTACACCTGCGCATAAACCACGCCAGCCAGCGTGAGCTGCACCAACTTCGGTGCCTGCCTGGTTACAAAACAGGACCGGTAAACAGTCGGCAGTCATTACCGCACAGACTGTACCGGGCGTATTGCTGTATGACGCATCCGCCCGTTTCGACGCATAAGGGCCACCGCCGAGCGTGAGCACGTCGGTGCCATGAACCTGCTCAAGCCACACCGGCCTTGAAGGCAAACCGCCCGCTGCGAATACGCGCGCGCGATTCTCTTCCACATGCTCAGCATTGTCGCCGCAGTGTGCGCCAAGATTCAGCGAATCGTAGGGCGGCAAACTAACACCGCCGATGCGCGTCGAGCTACAGGCCGCCACACCTTTCGGCAATGGCCAGTCCGGGAGGATCAGTGTGGTCATAACCAGGCAACATCATCCTTATGGGTTTCAAAATCAGCGCGCATCGCATCAATCAAATCAACCATATCTTGAGGAATTGGTGCATGCCATTCCATTTCAATACCGCTGATAGGATGGTAAAGGCGCAGCATGGTGGCGTGCAGAGCCTGGCGGTCAAACTTACGCAGTGCATCAATAAACTCGTCCGATGCGCCTTTCGGCGGACGCGGGCGGCCGCCATAGAGCTGATCACCCACCAGCGGATGAGTAATATGCGCCATATGCACGCGAATCTGGTGCGTACGGCCTGTTTCCAGGCGCAGGCGCAGGCGCGTATGCACACGGAAATGTTCCATAATGCGGTAATGTGTCACCGCCGGTTTGCCCATAGGGTGCACCGACATATGGGTACGCTTGGTCGGATGGCGACTGATCGGTTCTTCCACCGTGCCACCAGAGGTCATATGCCCAATCGCTACCGCTTCGTATTCACGCGTGATTTCGCGAAGTTGTAGCGACTCTACCAGCCGCGTCTGCGCGGGTACGGTTTTCGCCACCACCATCAAACCGGTGGTGTCTTTATCCAGGCGGTGGACGATGCCTGCACGCGGAACATCCACAATTGGCGGATAATAGTGCAGCAGAGCATTGAGAACGGTGCCATCAGGGTTTCCCGCGCCCGGATGCACGACCAAATCTCGCGGTTTGTTAATGACAATAATGTCATCGTCTTCATAGACGATGTTAAGTGGAATATCCTGCGGTTCGAAACGCGCTTCTTCTTCGATTTCCGCATTGATAGCAATGAGTTCGCCACCCAACACTTTCTCTTTCGGCTTGTCGCTGACAGCGCCGTTGACCAGCACGCGCTGGTCAAGAATCCATTCTTTTATGCGCGAACGTGAATAATCCGGGAACAATTCGGCCAAAGCTTGATCTAAGCGTTGACCGAGTTGGTTTTCGGATACCGTTGCGGTGAGTTGTACCAGTTGTGCCATATACAGCTTCTTCGTTAACGTTGGGTTTTACGGCTTCGCCGTTTAATATAGTGTGCTATTGTAGCTGGTCTTAGTCGGGAGCAGGAATAAAGAATCTCCCGCGTAAACATTCTGAGGAAAGTCTAAACGTCATGACGCGCTTGAAATATCTGGTGGCAGCCGCCACGTTGAGTCTGGCTTTGGCAGGTTGCTCCGGTTCAAAGGAAGAAGTACCTGATAATCCGCCAAACGAAATCTACGCGACAGCTCAGCAAAAGCTGCAAGACGGTAACTGGAAGGCGGCAATAACGCAACTGGAAGCACTGGATAATCGTTATCCGTTTGGTCCTTACTCGCAACAAGTGCAGCTGGATCTGATTTACGCGTACTACAAAAATGCCGATCTGCCGCTGGCGCAAGCCGCGATTGACCGTTTTATTCGTCTGAACCCAACCCACCCGAACATTGATTATGTAATGTATATGCGTGGGCTGACCAATATGGCGCTGGATGACAGTGCTCTGCAAGGGTTCTTCGGCGTAGACCGTAGCGATCGCGATCCGGCGCATGCGCGTGACGCATTCAAAGATTTCTCCAAACTGGTACGCGGCTACCCGAACAGCCAGTACGTCACCGACGCCACCAGGCGTCTGGTGTTCCTGAAAGATCGTCTGTCGAAATATGAACTGTCGGTCGCGGAATATTACACCGATCGCGGTGCCTGGGTTGCCGTTACTAACCGCGTAGAAGGTATGCTGCGTGACTTCCCGGATACAAAAGCGACCCATGACGCGCTGCCGCTGATGGAAAAAGCCTATCGCGAGCTGCAACTCAACGCGCAGGCGGATAAAGTGGCGAAAATTATTGCGGCGAACAGCAACCGAACCTGATTGACCCGATCGCCTGAAATACAAAACGGCAGCCTCCAGGCTGCCGTTTTTTTATTCATTTTATCTATCACTAAAGCGGTTTAGCCGCAATCCATCCTATCAACTATGACTGCTAATGATGGCGTAGACAAGGTAAATTTGCCCTCTTCCTGCCCTGCCTCACAAAACCCCTTCATTGACAAAAAGTGACAAAATAATGTGATTTAAATCACACATTTTGACATTATGGACGGTATGCTGAAATCACCAAGACGGAAAGACAAGAGGTAAAATTTATGACAATGAACATTACCAGTAAACAAATGGAAATTACTCCGGCAATCCGCCAGCATGTCACAGACCGTCTCGCCAAACTGGATAAATGGCAAACTCAACTGATTAATCCGCATATCATTCTGTCAAAAGAGCCACAGGGCTTTATCGCCGATGCAACGATAAACACACCGAACGGACAACTGGTTGCCAGTGCGAAACATGAAGATATGTATACCGCCATCAACGATTTGATTAACAAGCTGGAACGGCAGCTTAATAAAGTGCAACACAAAGGTGAAGCACGTCGCGCCGCAACATCGGTGAAAGACACAAGCTTCGTTGAGGAAGAAGAAGAGTAGTCTCTACATTGAGCCCATCCCAACGCGCCCACGGGCGCGTTTTTTATTGACAGAGCGAAAACAGTACGGGTACTGTACTTCAGTCACATAATGGAAAACGCCATGAAACTTGTTCCGTTCTTCTTCGCATTCTTTTTTACCTTCCCCAATTAGGGAGGCGATTCGTTTTGTGATAAAGAATGCGAAGACGAACAAAAAGGCCTCCCCCACCGGGAGGCCTTTTTTATTGATAACAATTAAAGACGAAAGGCAACAACATGACGGCTGAAAACCCCTTACTGGATTTACGCGTAAAGATCAGCGCACTGGATGAACAGTTGCTGACGCTGCTGGCCGAACGCCGCCAGCTCTCTGTTGAAGTCGGCAAAGCCAAGCTGGATTCACACCGCCCGGTACGCGATATCGATCGCGAACGTGATTTACTCGAACATCTGATAGAACTCGGCAAAGCGCATCATCTGGACGCCCACTACATCACCCGCCTGTTTCAGTTGATCATCGAAGACTCCGTCCTTACCCAGCAAGCCCTGCTCCAGCAGCATCTGAATAAAATCAACCCGCACTCAGCTCGCATTGCTTTTCTTGGCCCCAAAGGATCGTATTCGCATCTGGCCGCCCGCCAGTACGCGGCGCGCCATTTTGAGCAGTTCATTGAAAGCGGTTGCCTGAAATTTCACGATATCTTCAGCCAGGTGGAAACAGGCCAGGCCGATTACGCGGTGGTGCCGCTGGAGAATACCAGCTCCGGCGCGATTAACGACGTTTACGACCTGCTCCAGCACACCAGTTTATCTATCGTGGGTGAACTGACGGTGCCAATCGACCATTGCATCCTGGTTTCCGGCTACACCGATTTGGAACACATCACCACGGTTTACAGCCACCCGCAGCCTTTCCAGCAGTGCAGTCAGTTCATTAACCGCTATCCGCAGTGGAAAATTGAGTATTGCGAAAGCACCTCCGCCGCGATGGAAAAGGTCGCGCAGGCGAATTCGCCGCAGGTTGCGGCACTGGGTAGCGAAGCCGGTGGCGCGCTGTATGGTTTGCAGGTTTTGCAACGCAACCTGGCGAATCAGACACAGAACATCACGCGCTTCGTGGTGCTGGCGCGTAAAGCCATTGAGGTTTCCGATCAGGTACCGGCAAAAACCACGCTGCTAATGGCGACCGGCCAGCAAGCAGGTTCGCTGGTTGAAGCCCTGTTGGTGCTGCGTAACCATAATTTGATCATGACCAAACTGGAATCACGCCCGATTAACGGTAACCCGTGGGAAGAGATGTTTTACATCGATGTGCAGGCCAATTTGCAATCCGTGCAGATGCAAAAAGCGCTGCGCGAACTCACCGACACCGCGCGTTCGCTGAAAGTCCTCGGTTGCTACCCCAGTGAAAATGTGGTGCCGGTCGATCCGGTTTAACACTCTTTAAACAGCGGTTTCTTCATCCCTGCCACCGTCACCGGCAGGGTGAAGATGGCGCCAGAAAGCGGATATTGCGCCACTTCTTCCTCTGTCATATTTTCCCGCGTGGTAGTGATAAACAGTGTTTTCATCTCCGGGCCACCAAAACAGACCATCGTCGGACAACGCACCGGCAAGCGATACTCTGCCAGTTGTTCACCCTGCGGCGAAAAACGCGCGATGCGCCAGCCGTCAAACATTGCGCTCCAGTAGCAGCCCTCAACATCCATCGCCGCACCGTCCGGAATGCCCTCCCCGGCATTAAAGCGGCGGAAAACCTCGCGTTTACCCGGTTCACCCTGCTCATCAAGCGGCGTGCGGTAAATCACCGCGTTAGGCGTGTCTGAGGTGAACATCCACTGTTTATCAGGGCTGAAAGCCAGCCCATTAGCGCCGTGAATATCGCACTGCACCACTTTCGGCGTGAGATCATTATTAATACGCAACAGCAGCGCGCCATTGTAATCACCCGGCCCCCAGAATGTGCCCGCATAAAAACGGCCAAGATGATCGGTGCCGCCATCGTTAAAGCGCGCCAGTTGCGGGTTTGAAGGGTTGTCGCACACTTTTTGCCGCAGCAAACCGCGCGTATCTGTCAGCCAGATGGCATTACGCATCGCCACGATAAAGCCGCCTTTCTCACGCAACGCAAAGCAGCCAACCTCTTCGGCAAACGAGAGCACCGTATGTTCGCCAGACGGTAAGTGATAACGGTGGATCTCGCCTTCAATAATATCCGCCCAGTAGAGCGCCTGCTCCGCGTCGCTCCAGGTGGGGCATTCCGGTAAATGTCCGGTGTAATCAAACAGCGTGTGCAGCTCAGCCATTGCGCATCCCTTAAATGAAAAAAGCCAGTGGATCACCACTGGCTTTTCAGTATAAACGGCTTTTCTATTTACGGGCGGCTGTCGTTGGCCTGGCGTAACAACACCCGGCTTTCGCTCTGGAAACGTTGCGCATAATCGCCAAACCAGTGTTCAACTTTGCGGAAACTGTCGATAAACGCCTGCTTATCGCCCTTCTCCAGCAGCCCAATCGCTTCACCAAATCGCTGGTAGTAGCGTTTGATCAGCGCCAGGTTACTGGACGACGACATAATAATATCGGCGTACAACTGCGGATCCTGCGCAAACAAGCGCCCGACCATCGCCAGTTCCAGCCGATAAATCGGTGATGAAAGTGCCAGCAACTGTTCGAGCTGAACATTCTCTTCCGCCAGGTGCAAACCATAAGCAAATGTCGCAAAGTGGCGCAGCGCCTGGATAAAAGCCATGTTCTGATCGTGTTCCACCGCGCTAATGCGGTGTAAACGCGCGCCCCACACCTGAATCTGCTCCAGGAACCACTGGTACGCTTCCGGCTGTCGGCCATCACACCAGACCACCACCTGCTTAGCCAGGCTGCCGCTGTCCGGGCCAAACATCGGATGCAGCCCGAGCACCGGCCCTTTGTGCGCACTCAACATTGCCTGTAACGGGCCGCTTTTCACCGACGCCAGATCGACCAGAATACAGTCCTCCGGCAACGCCGGCAGTTTGCCGATCACCTGCTCGGTAACGTGAATAGGCACGCTGACAATCACCATACCCGCATCAGCCAAGAGCGCATCGGCCTGCGCCCAGTCTTCTTTTTCAAGAATGCGCACCTGGTAGCCAGAAAGCGTCAGCATTTTGGCAAACAGTTGCCCCATCTGCCCGCCGCCGCCCACAATTACCACCGGACGCAGTTCCGGACACAGGGTTTTAAACCCTTTATCATTTTCACTGGAGTAGGATTCGCGCATGACGCGACGCAGCACATCTTCAATCAGATCCGGCGGCACACCCAGTGATTCGGCTTCTTTGCGACGCGATGCCAGCATCGTCGCTTCGCGCTCCGGTACATAAATCGGCAAGCCATATTTACTTTTGACTTCACCAACTTCCGCCACCAGCTCCAGACGGCGCGCCAGCAAATCCAGCAGCGCCTTGTCAACTTCATCAATTTGATCGCGCAGCGCGGTCAGTTCAGCAACCATAACACCCTCTTAAGCAAAACGCACCGCCAGGCTGTTACGCAGATCGCTGTCGATTTCACGCAGCAGCGCTTCGGTCGCTTCCCAACTGATGCACGCATCGGTTACGGAAACGCCGTACTTCATCTCGCAGCGCGGCTGCTCAGAGGATTGATTGCCTTCATGAATGTTGCTTTCAATCATCAGACCGGTAATTGAACGGTTGCCATCTTTGATCTGCGCCACCACCGATTCCGCAACGGCAGGCTGGCGACGGTAATCTTTATTGGAATTACCATGGCTGCAATCTACCATCAGCGACGGTCTCAGTCCCGCCTGTTCCATCTCTTTTTCACACTGCGCGACATCCGCCGGGCTGTAATTTGGCGCTTTGCCGCCGCGCAGGATCACATGACCATCCGGGTTGCCCTGGGTTTGCAGCAGGCAGACCTGGCCGGCCTGGTTGATACCCACAAAGCGGTGCGGCATCGCAGCAGCGCGCATGGCATTGATAGCGGTCGCCAGGCTGCCATCGGTGCCGTTTTTGAAGCCAACCGGCATTGATAAACCTGAAGCCATTTCGCGGTGCGTCTGCGATTCAGTGGTTCGTGCACCAATCGCCGACCAGCTAAACAGGTCGCCAAGGAACTGCGGGCTATTCGGATCCAGCGCTTCAGTCGCCAGCGGCAGCCCCATGCTGACCAACTCAACCAGCAGACGACGCGCAATCTTCAGGCCAGCTTCCACATCAAACGAGCCATCCATGTGCGGATCGTTAATCAGCCCCTTCCAGCCAACGGTGGTACGGGGTTTTTCAAAATAGACGCGCATCACCAGATAGAGGCTATCGCTGACCTCTGCGGCAAGGGCTTTAAATCGACGGGCATATTCGATCGCGGCTTGTGGATCGTGAATCGAGCAAGGACCGCAGACCACCAGCAGACGCGGATCGCGCCCGGCAATGATGTTGGAAATGGTCTGGCGGGACTGCGCGATTTGCGCTTCTTGCTCGGTCGTCAACGGGAAGGCCGCTTTTAACTGATCCGGGGTGATCAGAACCTGTTCATCGGTAATATGTACGTTGTTCAGCGCGTCTTTTTGCATGATCGAAAATCCTGTATGGCTCGTTTGCGATAGGTGTTCCTCAATGGAGGATGACGTAACGATACCATAGCCGGTAAAGATTTCAATCCACATAACGTAACGATTACTTTACAAAGGCAAAATAATCGCGATTTTATTGCCGCGAGGTGTAATTATAAATTTACACCGCGCGGTATTTAGCGGCTACATCGTGACGACAGAACGCCTGGCATGTTGTTTCCAGCGCACCGCATCAATGAGTATAAAGAGCAGCAAACTGGCTCCCATGACGGGTAACGCCAGCCCCAGCAACAGCGCCAGTAAGGCGCTGATTACGCGTCCTGACAGCGGTAAACTCAGCCAGGCATGCAGCAACGTGCTTGCCGGATTAGCGTTTGCACTGGCCGGACGACGGATCCACCACAGCCGATAACCAATCACAATCATCACGCACAACGCGCTGCCAAAGGCAATCAGCAGCAACTGGTTGGCCAGGCCAAACAGAATGCCCATATGGAAATCGACGCCCCAGCGAGTCAGCTTCGCCATCAGTGGGAAATCCGCAAAACGCGTGCGATCCACTACCGTCATCGTGTTGCCATCAATTGCCACCGCATCCACGCGCGTGGGCCAGCCGCGATCGATTTCGGTTACCGTCCAGGCTTTATCCGCACTGCGCGGCGGGCGGATCTCCAGCTTGCTGGCGGCGATCCCGGCCAGCCGCGCACTGCGCAACGCTTCGTCGAACTGCACCAGATCCAGCTGCATATCCGGCATATTCATACCATCGTGCATCATATGGTGTTCCGCATGCGGATCGTTCATCTCTTGCATGCCGTGCAGTTGCGTATTGACCTGCGGCGTCATCCAGCCAAACGCCGCACGCAGGCTGTCAACGTTGCCGCCCGCCCACTGCGACCAGGTCAGACCGGTCGCGGAAAAAAGCAGCATCCCAACCAGCAGGATCCAGCCTAAAGAGACATGCAGGCGGCGATGATGTTGTACCGTGTTATTGATACGCCGTTTCGGGCGGGTAAAAAACCACAGCGCAATACCACCAAGCGCGGCAACCCACATCCAGGACGCGGCCAGCTCGCTGTACAGACGGCCAGCATCGCCCAGCAGCAGCGAGCGGTGGAAATAGTCGATCCACTGGCGCAGCGGCAAAATTCCACTGGTACCATAGACCGTCATATCCCCTTTCACTTGCAGCGTTACCGGGTCGATAAATATCGCACGGTTCTCGGATGCGCCCAGTTGTGGGTCAGCAAACATCACGCGGGTCGTCTCATTCCCGGTAAGACCCGGGCGCACCGCGTGCAGACGTAAATGGCCGCCGGTCACCTGTTCAGCCACGGCAATCTGTTCAGCGAGCGGTTGCCGCGTTCCCCCTTCCGCACCGTAAAGCGCATCGTGGTAGAGCCAGTTTTCCAGTTGTGGTGTCGCCACGTATAACGTGCCGCTCAGGGCGGCGACAAAAATAAACGGGCCGACAAACAGGCCAATGTAAAAATGCAGGCGTCGCAGCACGTTGAGCCACGCCGCACGCGGAGTGCAGGTTGTCATACTTTTCCTCAGAAATAGCAAAAGGTTGCCGTTTCGCACAGGCGAACGGACATTTTTAGAGTCAGGAAAAGCAGACGCGCGGCGGGGCGCGGGTGTCAGGGCAAAGCCAGGGAAAGAAGTGCCAGTGCTGAACAGGCCGGCGGGCAGCGGCCAGGCGGATACGCAGCACACGACCGAGCAGCAGCAAAATAACGAGGAAGATAAGGCCAGGGACATGTGCCAGCAGTACGCAGTAGCCACAGGTCTCGGCGTGATCAAGCGGCATACTTTGCGGTGAGCTTTGATGGTGCGACATCGGCTGCGATTCGACATCGTGATGAGCATGCACCGCCATGCTCATCTCGTTCGGCGGCGATGTGACATCGAGGTGTGCATGCACCGGCATGCTCATCTCGTTGGGCGGCGATACGGCATCGTGGTGTGCATGCATCGGCATGCTCATCTCGTTCGGCGGCGATGCGACATCGTGGTGTGCGTGCACCGGCATGCTGATCTCGTGGTGCATACCAGGCATCGCGCTCATCGGGTCTTGCTGCAGCGAGACCGAAATCAGCGGCGCGACGAGGATCAGCAAGATCGCAAACAGCGCCAGCCCTGCGGCTGCGCGTTGTGCTGCGTATTGATGAAAAACGTTCCTCACCACTTGCCCTCCCGGTCGAAGCGGCATTGTAAAGTAAACATCACCAGAAAGTTAATTTACTTGTCGTTTTTCGCGAACATGGCCTCAAACGTGCTTTTCCAGGGTAAAGACCACCACGCCATACGGTACGATCTCCGCTACCGCGCACTCAAAATCCACCGCACTGTTGGAAAGACGCACTTTGCCGCCCGGCAGACGCACCACATCAAACACATCCAGCGTATCGTCAATGCTGATAAACCAGCGGCCATTGCCAATTTTTTGCGCGCGGGTATCCACTAGCCAGCCCGCATTCAGCCCTTCAATAAAATTCAAACCGTCGGTAGACGATGGCGCAAGGCTGCGATCCAGCGACCAGACGCCCGCCTCTTTTAGTTCGCCAGACTCATGGCGAAATTTCGGGATGCTCAGCGCCGCGTCATTTTGCGCGGCGCCCGCGGCTGCAGCGGGATACATTTCGCCTTTGCCCGTCGCCAGCCAGCCTAACGAAACGCCAGTATCCAGCGCACAAGTCACCACCACATCGCCGGGGAAAAACTCGCGTCGCA
This sequence comes from Kosakonia pseudosacchari, assembly GCF_900184035.1. Classification (GTDB taxonomy): domain Bacteria; phylum Pseudomonadota; class Gammaproteobacteria; order Enterobacterales; family Enterobacteriaceae; genus Kosakonia; species Kosakonia pseudosacchari. The sequence goes on along the minus strand of NZ_FXWP01000025.1, from coordinate 643,311 downwards.
CCCAGGTGCTGATGGTGCCGGAAGAGATATCCAGTAAATCCCCCAGCTCTTTTTGCATTTCGAACCCGTAGGCATCAAGGATACGGCGCAGCACCGGACGCCCGCCGGTCGACAAAATTTCGTCATACAGCGCTTTGCCCTTCGGCACCGGTTTATCCGTCAATTTCGCATTTGCAAACTCACCCGTCACCAGCCAGTGCAGATCCGCGCCAGTGTCGAGTGCGCATTTGACCACCGCTTTATACGACACGCTATCGCGCTGGATCCAGCTGCTGATATTGTTCGCCGGCACATCCAGCGCCTCTGCGAGCGCTTTCTGGCTGGAGACGGAATAGGACGCGGCAATGCGCTCAATCACATCCTGAACACTCATCTTGTTTTCACTCATGGACACCAACATCGAAAAAGTGATTTACACAATCGCATTTGCGATTTATATTGCTATGCATCGACCAAAAAGCACAGCTACGCAGTACATTTTAAACAACAGGAGATAATGCGATATGTCAGATGCAAAATCAACGCCATCGCATCCGCTATCCGGCACTCAAATGCGATCCAAACGTGGCTGCCATCGCCGGGTGAGCACAGAGATAACAGCCCGTTTTCCGGCACTCTCCGCATCAATTTGCATGACAATGCCAGCGCCAATAAAGATGCAAGGACTGCCGGCAAACCATAGCCAGAGCGAATGCCAGCGATGTTTGCAATTCATTGAGCACATACCACTGAGCCAACTTCCCGGCAACGAATCTGACGCCCGCGACACCGCAACATGGCGCGATGCGCAGGTGAATGCCAGCGCTTTGCACTTTGCCTTTACGCAACAGGGAAAGTGCCGTCACGGCGTTAAACGCCCTTTCGGTATGGCATCACGCTGAATTTGCTTTTGCAAGCTAACGCTATCACAGGAGAGCTTATGGCTATCACATCCCCTGTCGTGCATGTTCCGCTTAGCACATCAGAGCGGCTAAGCGGGCTAAACCATATCGCCGAGCTTCGCGGCCGTTTATGGGGCGATAACTGGCGCGACGTAGCTCGCTTTATCGAAGAGCTACGTGACCCGCGCGACGAACACGCAGAAGCGAACAACCGGGCGCTGGCGGCCATTTTCTTTCTTGCCAGAGTGCCCGCCGCGCGCCAGGCGCTCAGCCCGCATGCATTAACGCTTGATGAGAAGCGGGCGGTGATCGCCGCCATGAACCATTTCCGCGCGGTAGTAAGCCAGTTTCCGAAACGGCTCACCATGCCGCTGTAAACCCGAAATCCACCACCATGACGTCAACCCGTCGGGCATCCCCTTGTCCAAATTCAGGAGCAACACAATGAGAAAACAACCCTTCAATTCACCTAACCACAACCCGGAAGCTCTCGCACTTCAGCTTGCGCAAGCGCGTAACAATGAACGCCTGCGCTGCGCCGGTGTTATCTCTGCCCGTCTGGACGCACTGGCCGCATTCATCAGCTCACAACGCCTTGAATGGCACGATGCCGCTGAATTGTTGCGCCAGGAAGCCAGCCACATCGATAACCAGGCGCAGGAGTTGCACTAATGGCCGACGAAATGGATCTCGCCCAGCAACGCGAGATGGAAGAGCGCGAACGGCATATCCAACATGCGCGTAATCGTCTGCTGGCACCTTCAAGGCTGACGTGTGAAAGCTGCGATGCGCCTATCCCGCAAGCGCGGCGCATGGCGCTGCCCGGCGTCACCTGTTGCGTTTGTTGCCAGCAGATTGCCGAACTGAAAGACAAGCACTACAGGAGACGCTAAGTGTCTGTCACCTGGGCTTATCCGTGGAATGCGCCGCGTTCAGCTATCGCCAGCCCCTTGCTCACCCACGCTGAGCTGCATCGCCGCAATCGCCATATTGCGGCGGTGTCGCAGGCACGTCAGGCGCTGGCGCTCCAGCCGGAGTGCGTGCGCGTTTCGCTCATCCGTGCTGCGGATACGATAGAAAAAGAGCACGGTATAGCGCGGGCCGAGGCTTTTCTGCTGCATTTTTATCGCCGCACGTTACCGAGGCTCAACGCGGTGGCGCAGCGCTATCAACTGAGTCACTTACAGCCGCGCGTCTCCAGCGCGGTGTTCAACGGCCATTTTGATACGGTTATCCAGCAGGGGCTGGCGCACCGTTTAGTCTCGCTATTTACCCGCTACAACCAGTTGCCGGATATGAACAAAGCCCCCATCGACAGGCTGGCGGCGGATATTGCCAATTTTATTCGCGGTGAGCTGGCAGAGCACGACGACGCAAGCGCAACGGAACTGAAAACGCTGCATCGCTGGTATCGGCACGCGGGCACCATCGCCTTGCAATTCAATGTCACCCCACCGCACTGGCTGCGGGTGGCGCACAACGTCGTCCGTGCGGAAGATCTCGCCCCGGCGATCATGCGCCTGTTCAGCGAGCAGTGGTGGCGCGGGCATCTGCGCAAAGCCGCCGCGCAGTGGCGTGAGCATTTGCATATCGCACTTGGCAATGTCAGCAAGAAAAAACAGCCCTACGCCAGCGTGCAGTGCGTAACCGCCTGGCGCGAGCAAAAACGGCGTAACCGTGAGTTTCTCAAAAGCATGGAGCTGGAAGATGAAGAGGGAAACCGCATCAGCCTTATTGATAAACACGACGGTTCAGTCGCCAACCCGGCGATCCGCCGCTGCGAACTGATGACGCGCCTGCGCGGTTTCGAAACTATCTGCCAGAACCTTGGCTACGCAGGCGAGTTTTACACCTTAACCGCCCCTTCGGCCTGGCACGCAACAACGCGCGCGGGCTACCGCAACCAGAAATGGAACGGTGCCAGCCCGGCGCAAACCCAGGCGTACTTCACCGGGCTGTGGGCGCGTATCCGCGCGAAGTTGCACCGGAACGGCCTGCGCGTTTTCGGCATCCGCGTGGCTGAGCCTCATCACGACGGCACACCGCACTGGCACCTGCTGTTGTTTATGCAGCCGCAGGAGGTTGCCCGCGTACGCGAGATCCTGCGTGATTTCGCCTGCCAGCAAGACCGTCACGAACTGTCCAGCGCGAAAGCGCAACGGGCACGCTTTCACGCCGAAACCATTGATGCGCAAAAAGGCAGCGCGACGGGTTATCTGGCGAAATATATTGCCAAAAATATCGACGGCTATGCGCTGGATGGCGAAACCGACTTTGAGAGCGGCGCCTTGCTGAAAGAGAGCGCCTGTGCGGTCTGCGCGTGGGCCGCGCGCTGGCGCATCCGCCAGTTTCAGTTTATTGGCGGCGCGCCGGTCACCGTTTACCGCGAGCTACGCAAACTGGCTGACAACGATGCCGCGCGCGGATTAAGCGTGGAGTTTGCGCAAGTGCATGAAGCCGCCGATAGCGGTGACTGGGCGGGTTACGTCAACGCGCAGGGCGGGCCGTTCGTCAAACGCGATGCGGTGCAGGTGCGCACACTTTATGAGACGGACGGCGATGTTAATCAGTATGGCGAAGAGACGCTGCGAGTACGCGGCGTGTATGACAGCGTGGTTGGAAGTGGCTCGCCGCTGCTGACGAGGCTGAAAAAGTGGACGATCGTGCCGAAGCGCGCGCAGGAAAACGTGGCGGATACGGCCCTTTCTTGGAGTTCTGTCAATAACTGTACGCCCTTCGAGCCTGGTCAGCGGTTAAACCGTCGTCAGCGTCGGCAACTTACCGCCTGGCTGCGCAGCGATATTCTGCAGGCGCGCAAACAGAGGCCAAAAAGCGCTTTCTGTACTGGCAGGCATCGCGCGGAAATAGCTGGAAACAGCGGGTTTAACGCGAGAGCAGAAAACCATAATGGTTTTCTTTATCAGCAACATAGTGACGGGAACAAATAATTATCGCTTCCCATTAATAATCAGCCTATGATACTGTACAAACATACAGTACAAGAAATTCATGAGAGGGATTCATGGTCTCTGAGCGACTAAATCAGACTCAGCACAAGTGGGCATGCGTGCAATTCATTGCCGAGGTGTCTCTGCTGGCTAACTGCAAACCGTCCGATCTGAAACTGGCGCTGAGTCTGATTGCGGACCTGGCCAACAGCGAAAACGCCACCGACGAGGATGAAAACATTTTCTACAAGGCCGAATAGCGCCCCGCCACATCCTTTCCTGGCAGTTAACGCTGCCCTTCCCTCGATGCGCCAGCGGCAGTGCTGCCTGGTGCATTTGCGCTTTGCTTTTCTCCCTGCGCCCACCTGTTGTGCCAGCGCTTAACCAGCCCCGAAAGATAGCGTCCATCGCCTGCGGTCAGGAAACTTAACCATGGGGAAAAACCTTCCTGATGGAAAGAGACGTGAACGATGAATGTGAAAACACAACAAGGCGATACCCTCGACCTGCTTTGCCAGCGTTATTACGGGCGCACCGCATCGGTGGTCGAAACGGTGCTCGCCGCCAACCCAGGGCTCGCCGATTTGGGCGTGATTTTGCCTTATGGCACCCCGGTCAACTTGCCGGAAGTTCAGACGCAAACCATCAAAGAGACGGTGAATCTATGGGGCTGACTATCGAAAAAGTCACCTCATCGCTGGCGTACTGGATAAGCGTGGCGCTGACCTTTTTTGGCGCCATGACCCCACAAGACTTCGCCGCCTATTTTGGCGCGCTTGGTGTCGCGGTCACCGTGGCGGTGAACTGGTACTACCGCCGCAAAAGCTATCTGTTCCTCCAGTCCTGCGCATCAACCCAGGAGGTGATGAATGGGATTACCCGTAAAACGCTGTAGCGCGGCGGTGGTGCTGGCGCTGGCGGTGCTGCTGCCGGATTTCCGCTTACTGAGAACCTCACCGCAGGGGCTGGCGTTGATTGCCGATCTTGAAGGTTGCCGCCTGCGTCCTTACCAGTGCAGCGCCGGGGTCTGGACATCCGGCATCGGTCATACCGCGGGCGTTATACCAACGCGCGATATCAGTGAAAAAGAGGCGGCGAGCAACCTTGTCGCTGACGTATTACAGGTTGAACGCAGGCTGGCGCAGTGCGCACCGGTGGCGATGCCGCAGCAGGTGTACGACGCGGTGGTCAGCTTCGCCTTTAACGTTGGCAGCGGCGCGGCTTGCCGCTCGACGCTGGTTTATTTTCTCAACCAAAAGCAGTGGCAACAGGCCTGCGATCAGCTGTCACGCTGGGTGTTTATCGGCGGCGTGCGTAACCAGGGGCTGGAAAACCGCCGCCTGCGCGAACACAGCTGGTGTCTGCGGGGGGCGCAATGAATGCACGTCTGATAGCCCTGTTGATAGCCTCGCTCGGCCTGCTGTGGCTGGTGGAGCAAAACCACTCGCTGAGTGCCTCGCTGGCGCAATCCCGCCAGCTTACGCGTGAGCAAAACAGCGCCATCACGCAGTTAAAAGCACAACTGAACGCCGCTACCGCGTTGGCAGATAAAAACCAGCAGGCGCAGGTCGCGCTGCGCCTGCAACTGGACGCCGCCAGTGCGCAAGCGGTGCGGCGCGAACAATCAATTACGAGGTTACTCAATGAAAATGACGCGTTTCGCCGCTGGTATAGCGCTGAGTTGCCTGACGCTGTGCGTCGGGTGCACCAGCGCCCCGCCTGCCCTTCCGCCGGTCACTGTTTACAACAGTTGCCCGCTGGTCAGCCTGTGCCCAATGCCGGGAAGTACCCCGCAAACTAACGGCGATTTGAGCGCCGATATTCGCCGACTGGAGCTCGCGCTGGAACAGTGTGCGCTGCAGGTCGAAACCCTTAAACATTGCCAGGATGAGATCAATGCTAAAACCCAATACGCTACGCACCGCGCTGACTGACGCTGTGCCGGCGCTGCGCGATAACCCTTCGATGCTGCGCCTGTGGGTGGACAAAGGCAGCAACACCGCCACCCTCGCCAGCTCACTCTCGTTTGAAAAACAGTTCAGCCTCAATGTCACCGTCAGCGGTTTTGTCGGTGATATCGATGCGCTGTTCGTACCGGTGATGGCGTGGCTGCGTGATAACCAGCCCGACATCCTCACCACCGAAGCCGGTCGCAAAGGCAGCTTCAGCTGGTCGCTGCTAACGAACGCCGACAACACCCAGGATGTGACGATGGTGCTGCAACTGACCGAACGCACCAAAGTCACGGAAATCGACGGCGCGCTGCATGCCGAAACGTTACCGGAACCGCCACCACCCGCGTTCGTCACCCGCCCGACCGAGCTGTATATCAACGGTGAGCTGGTGAGCCGCTGGCCGGCCTGAATCGCCTGGCGTTGTGCCAAACGCCGGACAGCCTTGTCCGTTTTTCAACGCCCGTCACGCATAGGATGATTTCCGTTATGAATAGACAACTCTCGCTTCAGGAACTGGCCCGTTTGCTGCGCAATATGATCCGCACCGGGGTAATTGTCGACATCGACCTGAACAGCGGGCGCTGCCGGGTGCAGACCGGCGGCCTCGTAACACAATGGTTGCAGTGGTTAACCCACCGCGCCGGGCATTCCCGGAGCTGGTGGGCACCGTCCATCGGCGAGCAGGTTTTGCTGCTGGCGGTCGGCGGTGAACTTGATACCGCGTTCGTACTGCCGGGGATTTTTTCCGACGACAACCCGGCCCCCTCGGCATCTGCCGATGCCTTGCATGTCGCCTTTCCCGATGGCGCCGTCGTGGAATATGAACCGAAAACCAGCGCGTTAACGGTGAGCGGCATTAAAACCGCCACCATCAGCGCGTCGCAATCCCTTACCGCTACCGTGCCCGACGTGCGAGTGACCGCCACTACCCGCATCACGCTGGATACGCCGGAAGTGGTCTGCACTAACAAGCTCATCACCGGCACGCTGGAGGTACAAAAAGGCGGCACGATGAGCGGCAACATTGAGCACAGCGGCGGTTCGCTGACCTCCAACGGCAAAGTGTTGCATACCCATAAACACCCCGGCGACAGCGGCGGCACAACAGGAGCACCTTTATGACCGTTCGTTACAGTGGCTTAAACCGCACTACCGGCAAGCGTCTGACCGACACTGAGCACATCCGTCAGAGCATCAGCGATATTTTGCGCACGCCGATAGGCTCCAGAGTAATGCGCCGCGATTACGGCTCATTGCTGTTTGAGATGATCGACCAGCCGCAAACCCCGGCGCTGATGTTGCAAATCCAGGCCGCCTGTTACATGGCGCTGTTGAAATGGGAACCGCGCATTACGCTGAGCGCGGTCACCACCGAGCGCCAGTTCGACGGCAAATTGCTGGTCAACCTGACCGCGCAACTCGCCAGCACCGGCGAATCCCTTTCGTTAACCCTTCCAGTGAGTTAAAACCATGCCGATTATCGATCTGAGCCAACTGCCGGCGCCGGATGTGGTCGAGGAGCTTGATTATGAGGCTATCCTCAACGACCGCAAAGCGACGCTGATTTCCCTGTTTCCCGCCGATGAACAAGAGGCGCTGGCGCGCACGCTGGCGCTGGAGTCCGAGCCGCTGACCAAGTTCCTGCAAGAGAACGCCTACCGTGAAGTGATGTGGCGCAGCCGCGTTAACGAAGCGGCCCGCGCGGTGATGCTGGCCTACGCCGCCGGGAACGATCTGGATGTAATGGCCGCCAACAGCAACACGGCGCGGCTGGTCATCTCGCCCGCCGACGACAGCACCATTCCGCCGACGCCGGCGGTGATGGAGTCTGACAAAGATCTGCGGCTACGCGCGCAGCAGGCGTTTGAAGGGTTAAGCGTCGCCGGGCCGGAAGGCGCTTACGAATATCATGGTCGCAGCGCCGACGGACGGGTTGCCGATATTTCGGCCATCAGCCCGAACCCGGCGTATATCACCATTTCCGTGTTGTCCCGCGAGGGCGACGGCCGCGCCAGCGATGAGCTGATCGCCATCGTGGATAAGGCACTGAACGCCGAAGATGTGCGCCCGGTGGGCGACCGGGTGACGGTGCAAAGCGCGGAGATCGTGCCCTACCAGATTAACGCCACGCTCTACTTCTACCCGGGCCCGGAATCGGAACCGATTCGCCAGGCCGCTGAACAGCAGTTAAAAGCCTATATCAACGCGCAACGGCGTTTAGGGCGTGATATCCGCCAGTCGGCGATTTATGCCGCGCTGCACGTTGAAGGCGTGCAGCGGGTGGAGCTGAGCGCGCCGCAAAGCGATCTGGTGCTGGCGAAAAACCAGGCCTCTTACTGCACAGCCTGGAGCATTAACGCCGGAGGCACTGATGAGTGACGACCGTCTGTTGCCTGTTGGCTCATCCGTTCTTGAGGTGGCAGCGGCAAAAGCGGCGGCAGATATTGAGCGCGTGCCGGTGCCGCTGCGCACGTTGTGGGATCCACAAACGTGCCCGGCGGAACTGCTGCCTTACCTGGCCTGGGCGCTCTCCGTCGACCGCTGGGATTTTAACTGGCCGGAAGCAACCAAACGCAAAGTGATTGCCGCTTCATTCTTCGTTCATCAACACAAAGGCACGCGCAGCGCGCTGCGCCGGGTGGTTGAGCCGCTCGGTTTTCTGATTGAACTGCGCGAATGGTGGGAGGACAACGCCGAGCCGGGCACCTTTAAACTGGTGATTGGCGTGCAGGAGAACGGCATTACCGAGGAGATGTACCTTGAGCTGGAGCGGCTGATTAATGATGCCAAACCGGCGAGCCGCCACCTGACCGGGCTCAATATCAGCCTGAGTACCAGCGGTGAGTTTTATGTCGGCGCCGGGTGCTACCTGGGTGAAGAACTGACCGTGTATCCCTACACGCCAGAAGAGATCACGGTCGGCGGCGAATATTACCCTGCCTCAGCGGTTCATCTGATTGATGATGTCATCATCGCTTAACCACGTAACACCAGACAAAACGGGCCGCGGCCCGTTTTTTTTACCCGCCTCGTTGTGCCAGCGGGCAGCCAACCCCGCCTGATAGCGTTCGCCTGTCGCTGAACGGAAAATGCCTTCTGTACTGATTCATCACCCAACAACCTGAGAGTTAACGCATGACTGCAAAATTCTTTGCCATTCTGACCAATCAGGGGGCCGCGAAGCTGGCGAACGCCACGTCGCTTGGCACAAAGCTTAGCCTTACGCAGATGGCGCTCGGCGATGCCAACGGCGTACTGCCCACGCCCGATGCGGCGCAAACTCAGTTGATTAACCAGAAGCGTATTGCCCCGCTTAATCGTCTCTCTGTTGATCCTAACAATGCCAATCAGATCATTGCCGAACAGGTGATCCCGGAAAACGAAGGGGGGTTCTGGATCCGCGAAATTGGCCTTTACGACGATGACGGCGTGTTGATTGCCATCGCCAACTGTCCGGAAACCTATAAACCGCTGTTACAGGAAGGCAGCGGACGCACACAGACGATTCGCATGGCGCTGATTGTTTCATCCACCGCCGCCGTAACGCTGAAAATTGACCCGTCGGTGGTGCTGGCCACACGGCAGTATGCGGATGATCTGATGAATAACCATCTCAAAGCCGCCAACCCGCATACGCAATATGCGCCGCTCGCCAGCCCGACATTCACTGGCGTGCCTACCGTCCCGGATACGCACATCGGCAACTATGGCCAGCAGATCGCCAACACGAAGTTTGTTCATGATGTACTGATTGATGACAACTACATCATGCCCGTAGGGGGTGTTGTTGCCTGGCCGCAGGCAACGCCGCCATTAGGGTGGTTGACATGTAATGGCGCGGCGTTTGATAAAGCCAAATATCCCAAACTGGCGCTGGCGTACCCATCCGGTGTGCTTCCCGATCTGCGCGGCGAGTTTATTCGCGGCTGGGATAATGGGCGTGGGGTTGATTCTGACCGCTCTCTCTTGTCTCTTCAGATGGGTAGCCTAATGGCTTTATCTATTTCCGCTAATACGGCAAATGATGTTTTGAGTGTCATGCACGTATACGCTCCGCCTGACTACAAAACGTTAATAGACGGGGTAGGCATGGATTCAATGGCTAATTATCAGAAACCTTTTAGTGTTAACCGGACTTCATCAGATCTCTCAATTCCATACTCTACAGCGGTATTAGGCACCACCATAAGCGGGCAACCTGCTGTAGGCGGCGTGTCAAGACCACGCAACATCGCATTTAACTACATCGTGAGGGCTGCATAATGACGCAAGCGACACTGAATCAGAACCTGATTGCCACCGTTGCCGGGGAGCAAACCGTCTATAACTTCGCAGCCGATACGCGCGAATATCATTTGACCTCGGTGGAATACCTGGCAATCGGCGTTGGCATTCCGGCAAACGCTGCCATCGATGCGCCGCTGGCAGCCAAAGCGGGATTTGCGGTTTGTCGCAAGGCAGATTTAAGCGGCTGGGAATACGTAGCCGATCATCGTGGCGAAACGGTTTATGACATCACCAGCGGCAAGCAGAAGCCGCTGGATAAACTGGGTGATTACCCGGCAGACGTTACGCCGCTGGCGCCAGAGACCACTTACGATCAATGGGACGGCAGCAAATGGGTAACCGATAACGCCGCACAGCAGGCGGCGCTTATCAGTGAGACGGCGCAGAAAAAAGCGCAGTTACTGACTGAGGCCAAAAACACCATCAGCCTGTGGCAGACCGAGTTGCAGCTCGGCATCATCAGCGATGACGACAAAGGCCGGCTGATTGCCTGGCTGCAATACATCAAGCTGCTCCAGGCGGTAGATCCCGCAACGGCACCAGATATCAACTGGCCGCAACAGCCGCAATAACATCAGACGGGCTACGGCCCGTTTTTTCATTTGCAGTTGTCCTGCCTGCAAACCAACCCCAACAGATAGCCCTGCCCGATGCGCTCACCGGAAAATAGTGCCTCCGTTTCCGACAACTGAGAGTGAACGCATGACCGCGAAATATTACGCCATTCTGACCAACCAGGGGGCGGCGAAGCTGGCAACAGCCACCGCGCTTGGCACGCAAATACATATCACGCAAATGGCCGTCGGCGACGGCAATGGCAGCCTGCCTACGCCCGACGCCACACAAACCCAACTGCTCAACCAGAAACGCATCGGTGCGGTGAACACCCTTACTGTCGATGCGGCCAACACAAACCAGATCATTGCCGAACAGGTGATCCCGGAAAACGAAGGGGGTTATTGGATTCGTGAAATGGGGCTTTTCGATGACGAAGGCGTGCTGATTGCCGTCGCCAACTGCCCGGAAACCTATAAACCGCTCTTGCAGGAAGGCAGCGGCCGCACGCAGACGATTCGTATGGCGCTGATTGTTTCGTCAACGGCTGCGGTGACGCTGAAAATCGACCCGTCGTTGGTGCTGGCGACACGCAAATACGTCGATGACAAAATTATTGAAGTTAAAGCCTATTCCGACGATCTGCTGAAACAGCATGTCGCTGCCGCCAATCCGCATGCGCAATATCTACAACTTTCCGACATCGCAAAATTTACGCCGGTGGGCGTACCGCAACCTTATCCGGCAGCGACACCGCCGATAGGGTGGCTCAAATGTAATGGTGCCGAATTTGATAAGGCGAAATATCCTGGCCTCGCCGCCCTATTTCCGTCTGGGTATTTACCTGATTTGCCCGGCGAGTTTATTCGTGGCTGGGATGATGGGCGAGGAGTGGATGCAGGGAGAGCATTGCTGTTACCCCAAGAAGACGCAATACAGAACATTGTTGGTACTTTTGGACGAACGCAGCTTTTTCAGGACTCCACATTGTCAGGCGCATTCAGGCAAACGGGCTCATCGTTATTATCTGTCGGCCTGGCACCAGCTCCTTCAAACGCAACAGGATACGGTGCATCAAATTGGTCGTTTGATGCGTCTCGCGCAGTTCGTACCGCAACAGAAACTCGTCCACATAACATCGCATTTAACTACATTGTGAGGGCTGCATAATGACGCAAGCGACACTGAATCAGAACCTGATTGCCACCGTTGCCGGGGAGCAAACCGTCTATAACTTCGCAGCCGATACGCGCGAATATCATTCGACCTCGGTGGAATATCTGGCAATCGGCGTTGGCATTCCGGCAAACGCTGCCATCGATGCGCCGCTGGCAGCCAAAGCGGGATTTGCGGTTTGTCGCAAGGCAGATTTGAGCGGCTGGGAATACGTAGCCGATCATCGCGGCGAAACGGTTTATGACATCACCAGCGGCAAGCAAAAGCCGCTGGATAAACTGGGTGATTACCCGGCAGACGTTACGCCGCTTGCGCCAGAGTCCGCTTACGATCAATGGGACGGCAGCAAATGGGTGACCGATACAGCCGCACAACAGGCGGCGCTTATCAGCGAGGCGGCGCAGAAAAAAGCGCAGTTACTGACTGAGGCCAAAAACACCATCAGCCTGTGGCAGACCGAGTTGCAGCTCGGCATCATCAGCGATGACGACAAAGGCCGGCTGATTGCCTGGTTGCAGTACATCAAGCTGCTCCAGGCGGTGGATACCGCAACGGCACCGAATATCGACTGGCCGCAACAGACACAATAACACCACGGGCTACGGCCCGGTTTTGTCTCAAAGTTGTCCTGACCACGAACCAACTCCAACCAATAGCTCTGCCCGATGCGCTCACCGGAAAATAGTGGCTACATTTCCACAACAGAGAGTGAATGCATGACCGCGAAATATTACGCCATTCTGACCAACCAGGGGGCGGCGAAGCTGGCAGCAGCCACCGCCCGTGGCACACAAATTCAGATTACACAAATGGCCGTCGGCGACGGCAATGGCAGCCTGCCAGTGCCGGACGCCACCCAGATCCAATTGCTAAACCAGAAGCGTATCAGCACGGTGAACACGCTCACTGTCGATGCCGACAACCCCAACCAGATCATTGCTCAACAGGTGATCCCGGAAAACGAAGGGGGATTCTGGATCCGCGAGATAGGGCTTTTTGATGACGAAGGTACGCTGATTGCCGTCGCCAACTGCCCGGAAACCTACAAACCGCTCTTGCAGGAGGGTAGCGGTCGCACGCAGACCATTCGCATGTCGCTGATTGTCTCTTCTGCCGCCGCAGTAACACTGAAAATTGACCCGGCGGTGGTGCTGGCAACGCGTAAATACGCCGATGACCTACTGGATACTCATATTAAAGCGGTAAACCCACACAACCAGTATTTGCAAACCAGTCTGGCATTTAAAGAGATCGCCAGTGCAGGAAGCGCAACTGTCGCCACTGCGCTTAAAAACCTTGGGCTGGGTGAGGCGGCGAAAAGAGCGGTGGGTACAGGTGAAAACCAAATCCCTGATATGTCAGCGTTTCAAACTGGCAGTACGACCACAGGCCGCTGGGTCAGGTTTCCTAACGGATGGCTTATGCAAAGCGGCATCGTTTCCAATACGAGCACTACCGCAGGTATAGATATCCTTTTTCCAGTTCAATTTACCGTAGTCCCCAGTATTAGCCTTACCTCAACCGCGAGCATATCCATTAACTCAAATTACACAGGAGCAGATACATCCAGAATTTATGGAATAAGAACATTTAACTCTGCCGGTGCGGCTCAAACGAACGGCGTGTCATGGTTAGCAACAGGCTTCTGATGGCAGCAAGACATCGGTTTTTGTCTCTCATCACCCTGTCTAACGCTTAATGACACGGTATGACATTAATCCCAACGGGCTCCGGCCCGTTTTTTTTGTCTACCGTGTTGTTTCATCCTCACGCCAACCCCGACAAATAGCGCGTTAGCGCTGCGTTCTGGAAAATAGCACTCACCCCAACACCACGGAGTTAAACGGATGAGTGACTACCATCATGGCGTTCAGGTCGTTGAAATTAACGACGGCACACGCGTCATTTCCACTGTCTCAACTGCTATCGTCGGCATGGTTTGTACGGCCAGCGACGCCGATGCGGCAACCTTTCCACTGAATGAACCGGTGCTTATCACCAACGTGCAAAGCGCCATCGCCAAAGCGGGCACCAAAGGTACGCTGGCATCGTCTTTACAGGCGATTGCCGATCAGGCGAAACCGGTGATTGTTGTGGTGCGTGTCGCGGAAGGCAGCGGTGACGATGCCCAGGCGCAGACGATTTCCAACATCATCGGCACCACCGATGCCAACGGGAAATACACCGGCCTGAAAGCGCTGCTGACCGCCGAAGCGGTGACCGGCGTGAAACCGCGTATTCTTGGCGTGCCGGGTTACGACACCCAGGAAGTCGCCACCGCGCTGGCGCCCATCTGTCAGAAGCTGCGTGCCTTCGGTTACGTGAGCGCCTGGGGCTGCAAAACGATTTCCGACGCCATTAAGTACCGCGAGAATTTCAGCCAGCGCGAGCTGATGGTGATTTGGCCGGACTTCCTCGCCTGGGATACCGTAGCTAACGCCAGCGCCACGGCGTACGCCACGGCGCGCGCACTCGGCCTGCGCGCTTATATCGACCAGTCTGTTGGCTGGCACAAAACCCTGTCGAACGTTGGCGTGAACGGCGTGACCGGCATCAGCACTCCGGTGTTCTGGGATTTGCAGGAATCCGGCACCGATGCCGATCTACTGAACCAGGCAGGCGTCACCACGCTGATTCGCAAAGACGGCTTTCGTTTCTGGGGCAACCGCACCTGTTCGGACGATCCGTTGTTCCTGTTTGAAAACTACACCCGCACCGCGCAGGTGATTGCCGACACCATGGCGGACGCGCACATGTGGGCGGTGGACAAACCGATTACCTCGACGCTTATCCGCGACATCATTGATGGCATTAACGCGAAATTCCGCGAGCTGAAAAGCAACGGTTACATCGTCGATGCCACCTGCTGGTTCGATGAATCCGCCAACGACGCCGAAACCCTGAAGGCCGGGAAACTGTATATCGATTATGACTATACGCCGGTCCCGCCACTGGAAAACCTGACCTTACGCCAGCGCATCACCGATAAGTACCTGGCGAACCTGGTCTCCTCGGTTAACAGCAATTAAGGAGCCTGATAAATGGCAATGCCGCGAAAACTGAAATACATGAACGTGTTCCTCAATGGCTACAGCTACCAGGGTGTCGCCAAATCCATCACCCTGCCAAAGCTGACCCGCAAGCTGGAAAACTACCGCGGTGCAGGCATGAATGGTGTCGCACCGATTGATATGGGTCTCGATGAAGAGGCGATGTCAATGGAGTGGTCGCTGGGCGGCTTTCCGGATGAAGCCATCTGGGAACTGTATGGCGCGACCAGTGCCGACGCGGTGCCGATCCGCTTCGCGGGCTCTTACCAGCGTGATGACACCGGTGAAACGGTGGCGGTGGAAGTGGTCATGCGTGGCCGCCAGAAAGAGATCGACACTGGCGAAAACAAGCCGGGTGAAGATACGGAATCCAAAATCTCCGTGATTTGCACCTACTTCAAACTGACCATCGATGGCAAGGAGCTGGTGGAGATCGATACCGTCAATATGGTTGAAAAAGTGAACGGCGTCGATCGTCTCGAACAGCACCGCCGCAATATCGGCCTGTAATGTCACACCCGGTCAGCCTGGCTGGCCGGGTCTTCCCCCGCACAAGCAACGAGGATCGCATGAACCACGAAACTGATAACGTCATTACCCTGCAAACCCCGATTAAACGCGGCGAGCAGTTGATCAATTCCCTTACGCTGATGAAACCGAACGCCGGTACGCTGCGCGGCCTGAGCCTGGCGGCGGTGGCAAACGCCGAAGTGGATGCGCTGATTAAAGTGCTGCCGCGCATCACTTCACCTTCACTTACCGAGCAAGAAGTGGGTGCGCTGGATCTGGCCGATATGGTTGCGCTGGCGGGTAAGGTGGTCGGTTTTTTGTCACCAGCTTCGGGACAGTAAATTTTCCGGCCAGGCTGTCGGTTGACGATCTGATGGCGGATATCGCGGTGATTTTTCACTGGCCGCCATCGGAGCTCTACCCCCTGAGTCTTGGCGAACTCATCACCTGGCGCGAAAAAGCGCTGCAGCGAAGCGGAAACACATATGAGTAACAGCGTAAATATCGAGGCCCTGCTCGCTGCTGTTGATCAAGCGAAGCGGCCCTTTCAAACCCTGCAGACGGCGAATGTCTCGCTGGCTGATGGCATAAAAGCAACGGAGAAAAACCTGAGCGGATTGTATGGTCAACTCGCTCAGGTGGATGGCTTAATGCGGGCGGAAAAAGCCCTTACCTCAGTCAATGTGCGGCTGGAAACGATGCAGCAGCGTGCGCAAAAACTGGCGGAGCAAGGCCCGCCGACGCGCAGCCACGCCAGTTTTTTGCAGTTCACACAACAGCGTGTCAGCCAGCTGCATCTGCAGCGGCTCAACCTGACGGCGAAAGTCGCCAGGCGGAAAAGCGTGGTCACCGAATCCGGCCTTGACGCTGCGGCACCACTGGCGGAAAAGCTGCGGTTGAAAAGCCGCATCAGCGACAGTTCGGCGCAGTTGGTAACCCAACAGCAGAGCCTGAAACAGGAAAACCGGCAGCAACGGCAGAAGAAAATCCAGGATGCCCAGCAGAGCATTACAGGGATGAGTGGAAAAGTCGCCAGCCTTGGGAAAACCAGTATGTCGGTGGCAAACACCGGCTTTAGCCTTGGCAAAAAATTGCTGCAACCAGGTTATGAAGCATCACTGCAAGCGCGCCCTACCATGCAGCCTGCGCCAGCGGGCACCGCTGTCGCCAGCCTCCAGCAGAACGCTGGAAACCGGGCTCAGCCGATCGGCAACCAGCAACAAAGCGGCGACAATGCTGCGGCCGCGACGCAAAACAATGCCGGCAACCTTGGCACGGATTTAGCGGCGCTGCAGGCGGCTTATCAATCCCTGAGCGTGGACATTTTCGCCACTCAGGAGTCGTCGCTGCGCATGCTGGTGCAGACCGCGACCGGTTATCTTGGGAAGATCCAGCAGTGGGTACAAAACAACCAGGGGCTGGTGCAAAGCTTTGGCCTGATTGCGACGGTGATCGTTGGCGTCGCGGGCGCAATCGGCACCGTGGCGAGCGTGATTGCGCCTGTCTTTACGGGGATCAGCACGCTTATCACCATTGCCACGACCTTTGGCAGCGTGTTTACCACCGTTTGTGGCGGGATCATGGCGGTTATCGGCGGACTCACCTGGCCAATTGTTGCCGTGGTGACTGCCATCGCCGCTGGCGCTGCGCTGATTTATAAATACTGGGAGCCCATTAGCGCCTTTTTTAGCGGCGTGATTGAGGGCATTACTGCGGCATTTGCCCCCATTGCAGAGATGTTTGCGCCATTACAGCCGGCTTTCGATGCCATTGGTAGCGCACTGCAAACGGTGAAAGGCACTTTTATCGAGCTGCTAACGCCAATCAAGGCCAGCGAGGAGACGCTCACACAATTCGGCAATGTCGGGCAGATTATCGGTAAAGTGCTTGTTACTGCATTCACCTGGCCACTAACCCTTTTCCGTTCACTGAGCGAGAGCGCGACGGGGTTGCTGGAGACGCTGGGCATTATTGATAAAAAACCCGCGCAGACGCTCAAGCCGCTTATCGAGCAACCCGCCACAGGAGGGGTATCCAGCTATATCCAGCCCACAAGTGCGCAGCCGGGATATAACGCCTATCAGATGGCACGCCCGTCAACAGGCGGCTCTTACCTCGACCAAAGCCGCACGGAATATAACGTCACGCTGCAGGGTGATGTCACGCCGGGCAGCAATAACGAACGCTATTTGCAGGAGCTGTTCCGTCAGGATGCCAATAACCGGCGCAACAACGCCTTATCTCAATTCAATCCGTAAGGAGGGCTCACATTATGATGCTGGCATTGGGGCTTTTTGTTTTTATGCGACAGACACTGCCGTTTCAGAATATGGACCGTACCTCAGCATTTAACTGGAAGAACAACGCGCGCGTGGGCAAGCGCGCGGCGTTTCAGTATATCGGTCCCGGCGAGGATACCATCAATATCGCGGGCGCACTCTACCCGGAACTGACTGGCGGCGTGCTGTCGCTTGCGGCGGTACGTCTGATGGCCGAGCAAGGGCGCTCGTGGCCGCTTATTGACGGAACCGGAATGATTTACGGCATGTATGTAATAAGCAGCGTCACCGAAAACGGTTCGGAGTATTACAGTGATGGTTCACCGCGCAAAATCACCTTCACGCTCAAACTTACGCGCGTTGATGAATCGCTGGAGGCCCTGGCAGGCGATCTTCGCGCTCAAGGGGAACAACTGTTCAGGGACGCAACGAAGATGCTGGGGAACATGTGATGATTGACGTACTCACCCAGGATTTGGGGCGGACAAGCATCCCCCTGTTTACGCTGAAGCTAAAGCAGAAACAGCACGATCCGCAGCAAGCGCAAAAACAGCAAGTAAAAGATATTACCTACGATATTGCGCCTCGCCTGATAGCGTTGACCGTCACCGATAATCGCGGGTTTGAGGCCGATACGCTAACGCTAACGCTGGATGATGCCGACGGGAAAATCCAGATGCCGCAGCGCGGTAATGAGGTCAGTGTCGCCATTGGTCGACCAGGAGAACTGCTCACCAATATGGGCACGTTTACCATCGATCAGGTGACGCACCGAGGTACGCCGGATCAGGTGGTTGTTACCGGCCGCAGCGTCGATTTTCGCGGCAATATGAATAGCCCAAAAGAGTGGTCATGGCATGACACAACGCTTGGCGAAGTTGTCAAAGATATCGCCTGGCGTAATTCACTGAGCGCCAGTGTCGCGCCAGCGCTGGCAAATATAAAAATCGCCCATATCGACCAGTCTAATGAATCCGACATTGGCTTTCTTACCCGGCTGGCAACCCGCAACGGTGCCGAAATCGCCGTGAAATCAGGTACGCTGATTTTCCTTGTTCCAGGCATGTGCGTTCGGGGCGGCAAGGTTGTTCCTTCGGTGACGATCACCCGCAGCGATGGCGACTCACACGAGTTTACCCTTGCCGATCGCGCAGCTTACAGCGGTGTGGTTGCCCACTGGCAAGATACCAGAACGCCAAAAGCGCAGACGAAGCAGGTAAAACTGACGCGCAAAACCGCGACAACCAGCAATGAAAAACAGGAAGCGACCGATTACACCGCTGGATCAAAAGATAATATCTATACCCTGCCGACGACATACTCTTCCAAAGATGAAGCCATGCGGGCGGCAGAGGCGAAGTGGCAAGAGATCCAGCGCAACGCGGCGACATTTACGCTCACCCTCGCTCAGGGGCGTACCGATATCTCAGCAGAAAGCCCTGTGTATGTGTCAGGCTTTAAAGATGCGATCAACAACACGCCCTGGGTAATTAAAAAAGTAACACATGGCATTGATAGCAATGGTTTTATTAGCAAACTGGAGCTGGAAGTGCGGGTTGATGGCGTTGAATATGAAGTGCAGGAATAGCGTCAAATGCATTCTTTGACTTGCATTTGCAAGTTAAAAGGATAATATAACTGGCATATACACGAGGGAGAAACCACCATGATGCATTGCCCGGTATGCCAACAAGCGGCGCACGCGCGCTCCAGCCGCTATCTCAGTTCTGAAACCAAAGAGCGCTATCACCAGTGCCAGAACATTCACTGCGGTTGTACGTTCGTCACCCATGAGTCGCTGGCGCGTTATATTGTCCGCCCGCCAGCGCTGCAAGTGAGCGCGTCTCACGCCGGGAGGTAATCCGGCCAAAATACTCAAAAGCCTGCGCCAGCAGGTTTTTTATTTCTGTATCGATAGCGGTAATGAAAAAATTACGCGGGCAATAGGTGGACATAAAACCGCAGATGCAGAAAGCGCGCAGGCTTCGGCCTGCATTAAAAATAAGCCTTTGCCAGCCCGCTGAGATGTAAGTCCAAAGATAATGATATGAAACCAGAATTTGTTAACGCACGTATCTACAGGACGCTATTTTATTTCGCAATCAAAGAGTTAATCAAGGTGGCGGCCTGTTTTGCACGGTTTAAATCCGGAGACAATAAAGCAAAGCCTTGTGCTGATCACCGCTACACGTGAGGGTGTTGAGATGGGTATAAAAAAGGGGTTGGCATTATGCCAACCCCTTGTTTCATAACACGCTTTGGATGTAGCGTGTGCGCTATCTTAGTTAAGACGCTCTTTGATACGAGCAGACTTACCAGTACGCTCACGCAGGTAGTACAGTTTAGCTTTACGAACGGCACCACGACGTTTGACAGAGATGCTGTCAACTACCGGAGAGTGAGTCTGGAAGACACGCTCAACGCCTTCGCCGTTGGAAATTTTACGAACAGTGAATGCAGAGTGCAGACCGCGGTTACGAATAGCGATAACCACGCCCTCGAATGCCTGCAGACGTTTTTTGGAACCTTCAACAACCCATACTTTCACTTCCACGGTGTCACCCGGACGGAAGGAAGGTACGTCCTGCTTCATCTGCTCTTGTTCAAGTTGCTTAATAATGTTGCTCATAATTTAATCTCTTATCCTGGGTAAACTGATATTCGGGTGGTTTCTTAAACCAACCCATCATGTTTCTGTTGCTGTTGCGCGTGTTCACGCTTGAACTCCGCCAGCAACCTTGCTTGCTCTTCAGTCAGAGCCAGGTTTTCCAGAAGTTCAGGTCTTCTAAGCCAGGTGCGGCCCAGCGACTGCTTCAAACGCCAGCGACGTATCTCGGCATGGTTCCCCGACAGTAACACCCCCGGTACTTCCATCCCTTCTAACACTTCAGGTCGGGTATAGTGTGGGCAGTCCAGCAACCCATCAGCAAAAGAATCTTCCGTTGCCGAAGCTTCATGCCCCAGTACCCCCGGAATAAACCGGGAAACCGAGTCAATCAGCGTCATCGCTGGTAACTCACCACCGCTGAGAACGTAATCGCCGATAGACCATTCTTCGTCAATCTCGGTTTGAATTACGCGCTCATCTATCCCTTCGTAGCGACCGCACACCAGAATCAATTTCTGATTCGTTGCCAGTTCGCTGACGCCCGCTTGATCAAGCTTGCGCCCCTGAGGCGACAGATAAATCACTTTGGCGCCTTCGCCCGCCGCGGCTTTTGCTGCATGAATGGCGTCCCGTAACGGGTTCACCATCATTAACATCCCCGGTCCGCCGCCGTAAGGACGATCGTCCACGGTACGGTGCCGATCATGAGCGAAATCACGAGGACTCCAGCTCTGGATGCTCAGCAGGCCATTTTTTACTGCCCGGCCAGTTACCCCGTAGTCGGTAATCGCGCGGAACATTTCAGGAAACAGGCTAATTATGCCAATCCACATAGCGCCGTCTTTTACCGTATATCCGGAGGTTCAAAAACCAGGATCCCAATCTACTTCAATGGTTTGAGTAGTGAGATCGACTTTCTTGATAACCTGCCCATCGAGGAACGGAACCAACCGCTCCTTGATACCAAATGCATCTTTCAGGTTTGCCTTGATGACGAGAACGTCATTCGACCCGGTTTCCATCATATCGACGACTTTACCGAGGCTGTAACCTTCAGTAGTCACTACCTGGCAGCCCATCAGGTCTTTCCAGTAGTAGTCACCCTCTTCCAGTTCCGGCAACTGCGCGGAATCCACGACAATTTCACAATTGGTCAGCAGATTCGCGGCATCTCTGTCATCAACACCTTTCAGTTTGATGACGATGTCCTGATTGTGGTAGCGCCAGCTTTCCAGCTCAATGCTCTGCCACTGACCCGCCTTCTGGATAAACCAGGGCTGGTAGTCAAAAATGCTTTCGGCGTCTTCGGTGGAGGAAAACACTCTGAGCCAACCACGAATTCCGTAAGAAGACCCCAGCTTGCCGACAATAATTGGCTCAACAGGGACCGGTGCGGCTTGTTGCTTGCTCATCATGACCACCGTGACAGATTAAGCTGCTTTCTGTGCTGCTTTGATCAGCGCGGAAACGCGATCGGAAACGGTAGCGCCCTGGCCAACCCAGTGCTGAATACGATCCAGATCCAGGCGGGTGCCTTCTTCTTTCTCGGAAGCGATCGGGTTGAAGAAACCAACGCGCTCAATGAAGCGACCGTTGCGTGCATTGCGGCTGTCAGTCACAACAACCTGGTAGAACGGACGCTTTTTAGCGCCGTGACGTGCTAAACGAATAGTTACCATAACATCCTCTTGTGTGAATAAAACACCAGGCCCCATCGAGGAACGGAGCCCGGTGTCATATTAAAAGCCCGAAAATTTTACTCATTTTTTGCTAAAAAGCAATCGACAGTTGTGAAACTGTAAGGTGTGAGGCCGTTGGCGTTGCAGCCAGTTTGGTGCCGGCGTGCGCGCAGTCACCGGAGCGTACACGTAGTACGTGAGCATTTCGAGCACACCCCGGAGCTAAAATGGCAAACAAGATAGCCTTATGCCCTTGTTTTAGCGCCCCGGAAAGCCTGGCGGCATCATCCCCTTCATCCCGCGCATCATCTTCGCCATCCCGCCCTTCTTCATCTTCTTCATCATGCGCTGCATGTCGTCGAATTGTTTGAGCAGACGGTTCACATCCTGCACCTGCATACCGCAGCCGGCAGCGATACGGCGTTTACGCGACCCTTTGATGATGTCCGGGTTGGCGCGCTCTTTCAGCGTCATGGAATTAATGATCGCCTCCATACGCACCAGCACTTTGTCGTCCATTTGCGCTTTAACGTTGTCCGGGATCTGCCCCATGCCCGGCAGCTTGCCCATCAGGCTCGCCATACCGCCCATGTTTTTCATCTGGCGCAGCTGCTCAAGGAAGTCGGTCAGATCGAAGCCGTCGCCCTTCTTCAGTTTATTCGCCAGCTTCTCCGCCTGGGCGCGGTCAACTTTGCTTTCGATATCTTCGATAAGCGACAGCACGTCGCCCATGCCAAGAATACGCGAGGCGATACGATCCGGGTGGAACGGCTCCAGCGCTTCGGTTTTCTCGCCGACGCCGAGGAATTTAATCGGCTTGCCGGTGATATGACGAATGGAGAGCGCCGCACCACCGCGCGCATCACCGTCCACTTTCGTCAGCACTACGCCGGTCAGCGGCAGCGCTTCATTAAAGGCTTTCGCGGTATTCGCGGCGTCCTGACCGGTCATTGCGTCGACGACAAACAGGGTTTCCACCGGCTTAATTGCCGCGTGAACCTGTTTGATCTCATCCATCATCGCTTCGTCGACATGCAGACGACCGGCGGTATCCACCAGCAGCACGTCGTAGAATTTCAGCTTCGCCTCTTTCAGCGCGGCGTTAACAATATCCACCGGCT
This sequence comes from Kosakonia pseudosacchari, assembly GCF_900184035.1. Classification (GTDB taxonomy): domain Bacteria; phylum Pseudomonadota; class Gammaproteobacteria; order Enterobacterales; family Enterobacteriaceae; genus Kosakonia; species Kosakonia pseudosacchari. The sequence continues at coordinate 620,262 of NZ_FXWP01000025.1, read as the reverse complement.
TTTGCGCGACGTCCGAAGGGAAGAAATCGACGTCAACCTGCTGCGCCAGCGTTTCCAGCTGTTTGATCGCCGCCGGACGGTAAACGTCGGCAGAAACGACCATCACTTTCTTCTTGTGCTTCTCACGCAGGAACTTACCGAGCTTACCGACGCTGGTGGTTTTACCCGCACCTTGCAGACCCGCCATCAGCACCACCGCTGGTGGTTGCGCGGCGAGGTTCAGGCTCTGGTTCTCTTCGCCCATCGCCGCAACCAGTTCGTTGCGCACGATTTTGACGAACTCCTGGCCCGGCGTCAGGCTCTTGTTCACTTCATGGCCAACCGCTTTCTCTTTTACGCGGTTGATAAAATCACGCACCACCGGCAGCGCAACGTCCGCTTCCAGCAGCGCCATACGCACTTCGCGCAGGGTGTCTTTGATGTTGTCTTCAGTGAGGCGTCCACGGCCACTGATATTGCGCAGGGTGCGCGACAAACGATCGGTTAAATTATCAAACATTGTCTCTCGCCTGAGGTGATACGATGGCCGCCAGCGCGACGCATAACAGAAATTTTCGGGAGTATAACATGAAGACATTGCTCCTGTATGTGATGCAACTGTTGGAGCCAACGTCACGTAACGTTATACTGCTTTTCTTTCTTCTTCAGTCAACTGCCGACATCCTATGCCCGTTTTTGCCCTGATCGCTCTTGTCGCCTACTCAATCAGCATTGCGCTGATCGTTCCCAGCCTGCTACAAAAAAACAGCGGCTGGCGCAGAATGGCCATCCTTTCGGCGGTGATCGCGCTTATCTGTCACGGCTTCGGCTTGAAAGAGCGGCTGTTCCCGGATGACGGCGGGCAGAACCTGAGCCTGCTGAATGTCGGTTCGCTGGTCAGCCTGATGATCTGTACGGTAATGACCATTGTGGCGTCGAAAAATCGCGGCTGGCTGCTGCTGCCGATTGTCTACACTTTCGCGCTGATCAACCTCGCTTTCGCCGTTTTTGTACCTAATGAGTACATTACCCATCTGGAAGCCACGCCCGGCATGCTGGTGCACATTGGCCTGTCGCTCTTTGCCTACGCCACCCTGATTATTGCGGCTATGTACGCACTGCAACTGGCCTGGATTGACTATCAGTTGAAGAATAAACGGCTGGCTTTCAGTAACGAAATGCCGCCGCTGATGGTGATTGAGCGCAAAATGTTCCACATTACCCAGGTTGGCGTGGTGCTGCTGACGCTAACGCTGTGCACCGGCCTGTTCTTTATGCAGAACCTGTTCAGCATGGAAAATATCGACAAAGCGGTGCTCTCTATTATCGCCTGGTTTGTCTATATCGTTCTGCTGTGGGGCCATTACCATGAAGGCTGGCGCGGCCGCAGGGTCGTCTGGTTCAACGTTGCAGGCGCGGGAATTTTAACGCTGGCCTATTTTGGCAGCCGCATTCTGCAGCAGTTCGCGAGCTAAACACAAAGGAGTTCCCCCTGGAACACATCTCCACCACGACGCTGATTATTACGCTAATCATCATGGTCGTGGTTTCGGCCTATTTTTCCGGTTCCGAAACCGGAATGATGACACTCAACCGCTACCGCTTGCGCCACTTAGCCAAGCAGGGCAACCGCGCGGCAAAACGCGTCGAAAAGCTGTTGCGTAAACCCGACCGCCTGATAAGCCTAGTGTTGATTGGTAACAACCTCGTCAATATTCTGGCGTCGGCGATTGGCACCATTGTTGGCATGCGCCTGTATGGCAATGCGGGCGTCGCTATCGCCACCGGCGTACTAACTTTTGTGGTGCTGGTGTTCGCCGAAGTATTGCCAAAAACCATCGCCGCGCTCTATCCGGAGAAAGTGGCGTTTCCCAGTAGCTTCCTGCTCGCGCCGCTGCAAGTGATCATGATGCCGCTGGTGTGGTTGCTGAACGGCGTGACACGAGTGCTGATGCGCATGGTCGGTATTAAAGCGGATGTGGTGGTCAGCGGCGCACTCAGCAAAGATGAGCTGCGCACTATTGTGAATGAATCACGCTCGCAAATTTCTCGCCGCAACCAGGACATGTTGCTGTCGATTCTCGATCTGGAAAAAGTCAGCGTTAACGACATCATGGTGCCGCGCAACGAAATCGTCGGCATTGATATCAATGACGACTGGAAAGCCATTGTTCGTCAGCTCACCCACTCACCGCATGGTCGCATTGTGCTCTACCGTGATTCGCTGGATGACGCCATTAGTATGCTGCGCGTGCGCGAAGCCTACCGGCTAATGACGGAAAAAAACGAGTTTACCAAAGAGGTGATGTTGCGCGCCGCCGATGAAATCTACTATGTCCCGGAAGGCACACCGCTGAGCGTGCAACTGGTGAAATTCCAGCGCAATAAAAAGAAAGTCGGCCTGGTGGTTGACGAGTATGGCGATATTCTGGGGCTGGTAACGGTCGAAGATATTCTCGAAGAGATTGTCGGCGACTTTACCACGTCGATGTCGCCTGCGCTGGCGGATGAAGCCACGCCGCAAAATGACGGCTCGGTGATCATCGATGGCAGCGCCAACGTTCGCGAACTGAATAAAGCCTTTAACTGGCGCTTACCGGAAGACGAAGCCCGCACGATTAACGGCATGCTGCTGGAGGCGCTGGAAGAGATCCCGGCAGTAGGTACGCGTGTCCGTATCGAGCAGTACGACATCGATATTCTCGACGTGCAGGACAATATGATTAAGCAGGTTCAGGTGATCCCGGTGAAAGCGCTGCGGGAAAGCGTCGCCGAATAAGCGAAAAAAAACCCTCTCCGGGCGGAGAGGGTTTATCAGAAAGCGTTACGCCTTCGCTTTAGCAACGGTCACCATCGCAGCGCGAATGGTGCGGCCGTTTAAGGTGTAACCTTTTTGCATCACGCCCAGCACTTTACCTGCGGCAATCTCTTCAGATTCCACCATAGCAATCGCCTGGTGCACGTTTGGATCCAGCGGAACGTCGGTTTCAGCAATCACTTCCACGCCGAATTTTTTCACCACATCCAGCATGTTTTTCAGCGTCAGCTCAATGCCTTCAACCATCGGTGCCATCTCGGCGTTGTCTTTGTCCGCCACTTCCAGTGCGCGATCCAGGCTATCGATAACCGGCAGCAGTTCATTGACGAACTTCTCCAGCGCGAATTTATGCGCTTTCTCAATATCCTGTTCGGTACGGCGACGCAGGTTTTCCATTTCCGCTTTAACGCGTAAAACAGTTTCGCGCTCGCGGCTTTCCGCTTCAGCTAACTGCGCTTCAAGGTTCGCAATTTTCTCATCGCGCGGATCCACCTGCCCAGCCGAATCGTCAGACTCAACAACTGCCTCAACTTCGTCGTGCTGTTCCATGATAATTTCTTCCGGGGCTTGCCCGTCAGGCGTTTTCTGTTCTTTACTACTCATGAATTTCTCCGCGTTTTTTTGCATTCATCTCGCTAACCTGCATTATTATGGGGATCAGTTTCCGGGATTCAAGGGAACGTGACAGATTGTCATCATTTCATTCGCCACAAGGACCTCCAGAAAATGACCCATCATTTCAAGTGTATTGGTATTGTCGGGCATCCACGGCACCCTACCGCACTGACCACACATGAAATGTTATATCGCTGGTTAAGCGCCAAAGGTTATGACGTCATTGTCGAACAACAAATTGCCCAGGAATTGCAGCTTAATAATGTGAAAACCGGCACGCTGGCAGAAATCGGTCAACAAGCCGATCTCGCGGTGGTTGTCGGCGGCGACGGCAATATGCTGGGCGCGGCCCGCACGCTGGCGCGCTATGACATCAAGGTTATTGGGATTAACCGCGGCAACCTCGGCTTTCTCACCGATCTCGATCCCGACAACGCGCAGCAACAGTTGGCAGACGTGCTGGAAGGTCATTATATCGCTGAAAAACGTTTTCTGCTGGAAGTGCAAGTCTGTCAGCAAGAGTGCCAGAAGCGCATCAGCACGGCGATAAACGAAGTGGTGCTGCACCCGGGCAAAGTGGCCCATATGATCGAATTTGAAGTCTATATTGACGAAGTTTTTGCCTTTTCCCAGCGTTCCGACGGGCTGATTATCTCAACCCCTACCGGTTCCACCGCCTATTCACTCTCCGCCGGCGGGCCAATTCTGACGCCATCGCTGGATGCCATCACGCTGGTACCGATGTTCCCGCACACATTGTCTGCGCGCCCGCTGGTAATAAACAGCAGCAGCACCATTCGCCTGCGTTTCTCCCATCGCCGCAGCGATCTGGAGGTGAGTTGCGATAGCCAAATCGCGCTGCCGATTCAGGAAGGCGAAGATGTACTCATCCGTCGCTGCGACTATCATCTCAATCTTATTCACCCTAAAGATTACAGCTATTTCAATACGTTAAGCTCTAAACTTGGTTGGTCGAAAAAATTGTTCTGAAAATCATCGCACAACGCTTTACTGTATATAAAACCAGTTTATACTGTACGAAAACACAGTTATGGTTTTTCATACAGGAAAGCGACCATGTTGGCACAACTGACCATCAGTAATTTTGCTATCGTTCGTGAACTCGAGATTGATTTTCACAGCGGAATGACAGCTATTACCGGCGAAACCGGGGCGGGTAAATCTATTGCCATTGATGCGCTCGGGCTATGCCTGGGCGGTCGTGCGGAAGCCGACATGGTGCGCGCTGGTGCGCCGCGCGCCGATCTGTGCGCCCGCTTCGCACTCAAAGATACTCCTGCCGCCCAACGCTGGCTGGAAGAGAACCAGTTAGAAGATGGGCGTGAGTGTTTACTTCGCCGTGTTATCAGCAGCGACGGACGTTCCCGTGGTTTTATCAACGGCACGGCTGTGCCGCTTTCCCAGTTGCGCGAGTTGGGTCAGCTGCTCATTCAGATTCACGGCCAACACGCGCACCAGTTACTGATTAAACCTGAGCACCAGAAAAACCTGCTCGATGGTTACGCCGGTGAGTATGCGCTCACTCAGCAAATGACCGAACACTACCGTGCCTGGCATCAAAGCTGCCGCGAACTGGCTCAGCATCAACAGCAAAGCCAGGAGCGCGCCGCTCGCGCAGAACTTTTGCACTATCAATTGAAAGAGCTGAATGAATTTAACCCGCAGCCAGGGGAGTTCGAACAGATTGATGAAGAGTACAAACGCCTCGCCAACAGCGGGCAATTGCTCTCTACCAGTCAGCATGCACTGAACGTACTGGCAGACGGTGAAGAGACCAATCTGCAAAGCCAGCTCTATACTGCGCGCCAACTCGTTGGCGAACTGGCAGGTATGGATAACCGTCTTTCCGGCGTGCTGGATATGCTCGAAGAAGCGGCCATTCAGATTAGCGAAGCCAGCGACGAACTGCGCCACTACTGTGACCGCTTAGATCTCGATCCAAACCGCCTGTACGAACTGGAACAGCGTATCTCACGGCAGATCTCGCTGGCACGCAAACATCACATCAGCCCTGAAGAGCTGCCTCAGTTTCACCAGTCGCTGCTTGATGAACAACAGTTACTCGACGATCAGGCTGATTCCCAGGAAACCCTGGCGCTGGCTGTCACGCAGCACCACCAGCTCGCGCTGGCGACCGCCCAGCAGCTGCATGACCAGCGTGTGAAATATGCGCAGGAACTCGGGGAATTAATTACCGAAAGCATGCATTCGCTCTCCATGCCGCATGGCGTGTTTACCATTGATGTGGCGTTTGATGCCCACTCGCTGACAGCTGAAGGTGCCGATCGCATCGAATTTCGTGTGACCACCAACCCAGGTCAACCGCTGCAATCAATCGCCAAAGTCGCCTCCGGTGGTGAGCTGTCGCGCATTGCGCTGGCTATTCAGGTGATCACCGCACGGAAGATGGAAACCCCGGCGCTGATTTTCGACGAAGTTGACGTTGGCATCAGCGGCCCGACGGCCGTTGTTGTTGGCAAGCTACTGCGCCAGCTGGGAGAATCCACGCAGGTAATGTGCGTAACACACCTGCCGCAGGTTGCCGGTTGTGGTCATCATCACTTCTTTGTCAGCAAAGAAACAGATGGCGCAATGACCGAAACGCATATGCAGCCGCTGGATAAACGCGCCCGTTTGCAGGAACTGGCTCGCCTGCTTGGCGGTAGTGAAGTGACCCGCAACGCGCTGGCGAATGCCAAAGAGCTGCTGGCAGCGTAAACTTTTTTGTAATATGACGGTCTGAGTTCTCGACAAAATCGACAACAGACCAGCCGGCAAAGGTTTTAAACTGGCGAAAGGTCTATTATCATCGGCATATTACATATGAGCCACGTATTGTTCGGGCCGAAAAGGAATCAAATCACTATGCGCTGTAAAATGCTGACTGCTGCCGCAGCGGTTCTTCTGATGTTGACCGCAGGTTGCTCTACCGTAGAACGCGTGGTTTACCGTCCTGATATCAATCAGGGGAACTACCTGACGCCAAACGATGTTTCTAAAATCCGCGTAGGTATGACGCAACAGCAGGTTGCTTATGCACTGGGTACGCCGATGATGACCGACCCGTTTGGCAGTAACACCTGGTTCTACGTCTTCCGCCAGCAGCCGGGCCATGAAGATGTTTCGCAGCAAACCCTGACGCTGACTTTCAGCAGCAACGGCGTATTGACCAATATGGATAACAAACCTGCGCTGACCAAAGGCTAAGGTTGCAGAAATGCAAAAAGGTGCTCAATGAGCACCTTTTTTGTTTGAACCACTTATATCGCCTCTTTTCCCGTGGTGTTCGGGGCCTTACTTACCTGCGCGGGGAACATAACCCACCGCTATTAGCTTACGCTTTCTTTGCTGACTTCTCAGCGCGCTGGCGACGCAACTCTTTCGGATCGGCAATCAGCGGGCGATAAATCTCTACGCGATCGCCATCATGCACGCGATCCTGCAATTTCACCGGGCGGCTATAGATACCCACTTTATTCACTTTCAGGTCAATATCATCACGCAGCTCGAGCAAGCCCGAAGCACGTATCGCCTGCTCAACGGTTGCGCCCTCTTCGAGCGTCACCCGTTGAAGGTACTGTTTCTCCGGCAGTGCGTAAGCCACTTCAACAGCGATATTACCCGGCACGGTAAACCTCTTTCGCCCGATGCGTAAACGCCTGCACCATATTGGCCGCCAGCTCTTTGAAAATGCGGCCAAACGCCAGCTCAATCAGCTTATTGGTAAATTCAAAATCAAGCTGGAACTCAATCCGGCAGGCCTCGGCACTCAGTGGAGTAAATTTCCACCCACCAATCAAAGACTTAAATGGGCCATCGACCAGATGCATCAAAATGCTTTGATTAGTGTTTAGCGTATTTCGCGTGGTAAATGTCTTGCTGATCCCGGCTTTGGAAACATCCACTGCCGCTGTCATTTGCGTCGGCCCGGATTCCAGCACCCGGCTGCCAGTACAGCCAGGCAAAAATTGCGGGTAAGATTTTACATCATTCACTAACTGGTACATTTGTTCCGCGCTGTAAGGCACCAGCGCAGTACGGCTAATCTGAGGCATATCGTTTTCCGCGTTCACACAATCGTCAAATAATACCATTTCCCCAGGATGAAAGGAAAACGCTATGCCCGAACTCATGCTAAGATAACCGGCTAAACCTCACAGGACGCAATGAGGTCAGTTTCAGATATCAGATTACCGGATGGCTTCACGACACTATGACGAAGAAAAAAGCATACAAACCAGGTTCAGCCACCATTGCGCTGAATAAGCGCGCCCGCCATGAATACTTCATTGAAGAGGAATTTGAGGCCGGGCTGGCACTGCAAGGCTGGGAAGTAAAATCCTTACGCGCCGGTAAAGCAAACATTGGCGACAGCTACGTTATTTTGAAAGACGGCGAAGCCTTTCTGTTTGGCGCAAACTTTACGCCGCTGACCGTAGCCTCCAGCCACTACGTTTGCGATCCGACTCGCACACGCAAGCTGCTGCTTAACCAGCGCGAACTCGATTCACTCTACGGTCGCATTAACCGCGAAGGTTATACCGTTGTGGCGCTGTCGCTGTACTGGAAAAACGCCTGGTGTAAAGTAAAAATCGGCGTGGCGAAAGGTAAGAAACAGCACGACAAGCGCACCGATCTGAAAGAGCGCGAATGGCAGTTGGATAAAGCACGCATTATGAAAAACGCCGGGCGTTAATCACGTCCGCGTCGCCCTCTCACGCCGGGAGAGGGCATCGAACACTTCTCAGCGCCTCATTCAGTGTGTTCAGCGGTTTAATCAGATAATCCAGCACCGATTTTGATCACTACATTCGCAATCATCCCCGGCAGGCCCGGAAAGATTGTCCAGGGCGGCTGTTCAGCCCCGCTTCTTATGTGCGCATAACCCACTGCTTAGTGCGATCAACAACAGGCGAGCGGAATCAGTTTCATACCCTCTATTAAGTTAGCCGTCTTGTATGAACGCATCAGGCAATGGCAAATACAGCAGTTGCGGTTATGTGTGAACACAAACCAACCACATTTTCCTCGTCAAAAGTCATTGTGATCTGGACTGGAATGGCACGTCATAAATCTGTTATACTCACCGTCACACTTTTGGGGCTGATTCTGGATTCGACGGGATTCGCGAAACCCAAGGTGCATGCCGAGGGGCGGTTGGCCTCGTAAAAAGCCGCAAAAAAATAGTCGCAAACGACGAAAACTACGCTTTAGCAGCTTAATAACCTGCTTAGAGCCCTCTCTCCCTAGCCTCCGCTCTTAGGACGGGGATCAAGAGAGGTCAAACCCAAAAGAGATCGCGTGGATGCCCTGCCTGGGGTTGAAGCGTTAAAACTAATCAGGCTAGTTTGTTAGTGGCGTGTCCGTCCGCAGCCGGCAAGCGAAATTAAAGACTGGACTAAGCATGTAGTACCGAGGATGTAGGAATTTCGGACGCGGGTTCAACTCCCGCCAGCTCCACCAAAATTCTCCATCGGTGATTACCAGAGTCATCCGATGAAGTCCTAAGAGCCCGCACGGTGCAAGCCCTGCGGGCTTTTTTGTGCCCTCAATTTGTCCCGCGAAGTCCGAAGAGAACTAATTAAATCCAAACCTTTTAGGCACCTTGTTAGGCACCTCATAAAGCTATATTGTTTTTGAGGTGCCTAAAACTATGGAAACCCGGCAATGGCAAGACAAACCAAACCTCTATCCGTTAAGGAAATCGAATCTGCGAAACCTAAAGACGCGGACTACGTTCTCTATGATGGCGATGGCCTTGAGCTACTCATCAAATCCAGCGGGAGTAAAATCTGGCAGTTTCGCTACATTCGCCCTGTCACTAAGAAACGAGCGAAGAAGAGCATTGGTCCCTACCCGTCAGTTACCCTTGCCGATGCCAGAAACTATCGCGCAGAGTCTCGTTCTCTACTGGCGAAACAAATCGACCCTCAGGAACATCAGCAAGAACAACTTCGCAGTTCACTGGAAGCCAAAACCAATACTTTCCAGCTTGTAGCTGAGCGTTGGTGGAATGTGAAAAAAGCCAGCGTGACAGAGGACTATGCGGAAGATATCTGGCGCTCTCTTGAAAGAGATGTCTTTCCTGCGATTGGCGACGTTAGCGTTACAGATATTAAAGCTCACACACTGGTTCAGGCCGTTCAACCGGTTCAGGCCAGAGGAGCACTGGAAACCGTTCGTCGCCTCTGCCAGCGCATTAATGAGGTAATGATCTATGCCCAAAACACAGGGCTGATTGATGCTGTTCCCAGCGTTAATATTGGTAAAGCCTTCGAGAAGCCTCAGAAAAAGAACATGCCCAGCATTCGACCGGATCAGCTACCTCAACTGATGCAGACAATGCGAACAGCCAGCATTAGCCTTTCCACACGCTGCCTGTTCATGTGGCAACTTCTTACTATTACCCGCCCTGGCGAAGCGGCTGAAGCTCGCTGGGAAGAGGTAGACATAGAAGCGCAAGAGTGGAAGATTCCTGCAGCACGCATGAAAATGAACCGCGACCATACTGTTCCATTGTCAGATGAAGCAATTACGATACTGGAGATGATGAAGCCGTTAAGTGGAAATCGAGAATTTATCTTTCCCAGCCGCATCAAGCCAAACCAGCCGATGAACAGTCAGACCGTTAACGCATCGCTAAAACGCGCAGGTTTTGGTGGGGTGCTCGTTTCACACGGCCTGCGATCTATCGCCAGTACAGCCCTTAATGAACAAGGCTTTCTGCCTGATGTTATTGAGGCTGCATTGGCCCATGTAGATAAGAATGAAGTACGTCGAGCATACAACCGCACTGATTATCTGGAGCAACGTCGTCCAATGATGCAGTGGTGGGCTGACTTCGTTATGGCCGCGGATCGTGGAAGTACCATGGAAGGTGGGATGAAAGGAATGCGGTTAGTGGGGTGACGGATATGATTTAAGGCCAGCTCAGACTTTTATCTGGGCTGGATAAAACTTTATCTTCAACTAGGTATATGAAAGAAACAGACTATTGTCAACTTTTTGAATGGTTAAAGTTGATTATTTTTGAATTAATCCTTAGTTTTAGGAGGTTATGAAAAATTTTTGGCCAAGATGATGTAATCAATCGTTCTTTGGCTGATTTTATTTATCAAGATTGGAGTGATTGTGAACACTAAACTCGATTTTGACGCTACCAACCTTTTCGAGGCTCTAAAGTATCAGATCCATGTAGCGATCGATTACTGCCACACATTAGAAAAGCATAATGTTCTGTGGATCGAGGTATTTGGCGATGTTACTGTCGAGGGGCGAGATCAGATAGAGGTCAAGAATTACAGCGGAGATCTAACTGATGGTCATGATAATTTTTGGAACACACTCAATAATTGGTTAAAGCCTGATTTCGCCTATCAACAATACACCAACTTAATTCTTCTGACGACACAGGCATATGGTGAGCGGGCGTCACTAAAAAATTGGGATACAATGGATGTAGCACAACGTTTAGCTACATTGGAATCTATTCATAAAAATACTGAAACTCGCTTTGAAAACTCAAATAAAGTAAATAATGACGAAAAAGAGTTTATCAACGAAGAAGCAGCCGTATCTTCTGCTGTGCCTAATACTATCAAGCCACCTAAATCATTAAAGCTTCAGCGAAAAATTCTCGCACCGGATCTTCGAGAATCATTACTGCAAGTTTTACCGAAGATCAAGATTATTACTGAACAACCTGATCTGTTGGAACTAATTGAGCGCTATAAGAAGCGGCATCTTAAAAGCATCTCACCACTCAGGATGGATGCATTTCTAGACGATCTGTTCGGATTTATGACTAGTACACTAAAAATTACAAAAACTTGGAAATTCAGTGTTGACGAATTTGATAAAAAGTTTGCCGAACTCACCGCAAGATATTTAATTGGCACGCTAAAATTCCCTCGTATTGATAGCGATAAAATCGAAAATGAAGCGGCTAGACTGAATGTAAAAGAACGCCGTTTTGCTATGAAATTAGATGAAATCGGTGGAGGAAATGACTTAATATTACAAGCTACTGTCGATTTAATTCATGCTCAACAATATATTGTTGAAGTGATTAAAGATTACACTACATCACAACAAGATATAGAAGACTATAGTCGAAACCTGCTGCGGATACATTGCTCTAGCAGATTAAGTGCCATCTATAAATGCGATCCCGCATTGCAACAACAACAATTAAAAAGAGCATCTTGTGCTTTTTATGGGGAACGTTGCGCTGAAGCTGTCACTCCTTTAAGTACTTATGATTATACTCCAATAGAATTTCGTAATGGTATTTATCACATGTTAGCTGATGAGGAGCCGAAAAACCTTAGATCTGAATTTCATTGGAGGCTCTGGTAATGATATCTACACCTATTGAGCACCTATTTACGATTCAGCGCTCACCTATTGTATTGGCTCCGCTAATACATCAATTTTATGCCAGTTCCCAGCTCCGAGAAAAAGATCTTTTGCTCAGCTATCTTATTCTTCCTATGGTGCTATACCCGTCAATGCAAAAGTACCTGTTAAATGTAAGGAAGACTAGTAACATCCGTACCATGTGCAGTGAGCAGTCTAGACTAGTGGGATTAACCCACAATGTTCAGCAGTCTAAGCCACTGACTCATGCGGCCATGCTTGTGCTTAAGGCAGAACAAGCAATTGAAATAACAAATGAATTATCAGTAAGGTCGGTTCGGGATGTAAAAATTGATAATGCTAACCCAAAACAACTTGAAGCAGCGCATCGATTATCTATGGTTTTTGCTGACACAGATATCGTTTCCATTTACAGGACGTTAGGATTTAAGTCGCTATGAAATGTTTTTTACGGTACATCGGTGTTGTTGACACACAAGAGAATATTCATCAGGTACGTCTTGAACCTGGACTTAATGTAATCACAGGTAAATCCTCGACAGGGAAAAGTGCAATTCTTGAAATTTTTGATTACTGTTTGGGTAGTAGTGAAGACACCATCCCAGTGGGGAAGATTACTGAGCGTGCGGAAACTTTCTTCATTGCTCTTCAATTTACTCGCTATTTCCTTGTAGCAGCCAGGAAAAAAAAATCAGATCGCTGCTTTCTTATGGAAATAAGAAGTACAGATGCTGATCATTTATTGAAGCTTATCGAACAACCAAATTCATTCTTTGATACAAAACATTACATGCCGTTGGCAGATTTCAAGAAAAATTTAGGCCGTCATTTTGCTATTACGTTAGAAAACATTGATGAAGATCCTTTTATCAAACTAACTGGACGAAAAAAATCCTCAACTCCATCAATCCGAAGTTTTTCATCCTTTATGCTACAACATCAGAATCTGGTAGCAAACAAGCATGCGATTTTTTATCGATTTGATGAGAAAGAAAAACGAGACCAAGCCATTAATCACTTTAAAATATTAATGGGTCTTGTAGACGAAAAATACTTTGAATTACATAAAGAATATGAGCTTGCTAAATATGAGCTAAAAAAAACACAAACGCAGATCCCTAAACAGATACAGCGTAAAGAAATGTTTATTGCACGCTATAATCGTTTCCTGGCTGAATATAAAAGTTTGGCTGGCTTACCACTTTTAAATGCCAGCGGCGAAGATATATATTCGAAACCAAAAGCTTTCTTAAAAATCATTTCTGAATACCTAGTCAAAATTGATGTGCTTTCTAATCAAATTGAGGTACGCCGAGCAGAATTACAAAAAGATCGCGTCGATGCACTTGTGAATAAGCGCAAACTTCAAGGGCAAATGAGATTGCTCAATGATTCTCTTTCCACAGCGATGCAGTTTAGCCAGAATATGATGGAAACGAACCTGCCAGCATCTACTGTGCTAACTGAGGCTCATTGCCCTGTATGCGATGCCCAAACTTCAGCACCAGCGGTTGAAGCGAGTAAGCTCATAAATGCAATTGAATGGCTAAATGAAGAACTAAGGCTTTCTTCTTATGCCCGGGAGAGTTTTGCGGAAGAACGTCGAAACATTAAAAATCAGCTAGAGAAACAGGATGAAATACTCCGTCGAATTCAGGACGACATCCGACCCCTTGATGAGGAAATAAATAAACTTAAAACTTCAAAATCGATTGATGAGCAAGCCTTGAAGACCAAACTTAGGCTGGAAATCGCCATCCAAGAACAGTTGGATAAGCCTGAATTTGAATTATCCGAGCAGGAGAAATTTTGGCAAAAAGAGATCACTCGCCTCTCTGCTGAGCTTGCTATATACAATGTGGAAAACCGTCTTCATATTTTAGCCCAAAGCATCAATACAAAAATGTGTGAGTTTGGTAATAATTTCGACTTTGAAGAGAACTATAAACCATCAGCTCTTCGTTTCGATACAGAAACGTTCGATCTATGGCATCAACAAGACAACAAAACACGTGTGTACCTACGTTCTATGGGAAGTGGAGCTAACTGGCTTTACTCTCATTTGGCACTTTTTATGGCCTTACATTACCAGTTTGCTTCTCTCTCGGAAGCTGGTTGCAAAATTCCACCGATTCTCTTTCTAGATCAACCGACGCAAGTATACTTTCCGGCGTCTCTAGATGATGCAGAGGAATTTAAACCGAAAGAATTGGCTAAGCAAGCCAAGCGTGAAACTATTGTCGACGAAGATATGAAGGCTGTGACTAATATGTTTACTCAACTTGCGAAATTCTGTTTCGAGACTGGTGAAACTACGGGCGTCATCCCGCAGGTCATTGTCTCAGATCACGCCGATAACCTCACACTTAGTGAGGGGTATAAATTCCAAGATTATATCCGTGCATCTTGGCGTACCCGTGGATTTATTAGTGACAATTGACAGTATATTAAAATAAAAACCGGAGGTAACCTCCGGTACTCCCCCCCCCCCAAAAAAAAACGTAAATAAAATGCATTATTAATCCTTCTCATTAATTACTGTGTTATCGAAACTCAAAGCCATATCGTAATAATTATTTTTATCAAGATGCCATGGGGTTATGAATTTCTGATTCAGCAAAAGAAAGCAATAATACCTCAATTGAGAGTAACGTTCTTTTTTTACAGATTTATATCGGAGATAAAGGCTCCGAGCTGATACACTAAAACCATACCCCAAATACTTCAATCTTATTTCTTCTGAAATAGTCCGACTATTATCTTCCTCATAATAAATGGCCATCTCAGGTTCTTCATCATGTTCGCATGCAATATCAAATGCCCCCAGTGTTCCCAACCAACTGCCTTGGGTTCCGCTAAACATACGTTTATGAAGATAATATTTATTTATATTCCCCAAAAAAACCTCTACATCCTTAATCGAAATATCACCTTTGCATTGAAAACTCACAAACGATTGCCTCCCCTCCCCCATAAACCAGTCATCTACTAACCTTTTATAGTAATCAGAAATATTTTTTTGTTCTAGGGGAGACATTCTTGGGTCAGGAGATGGTAAAGCAATCGTATTGTTGTTTTTTAGCGATAATATTACCGCTACCGCTCGTTGCAGTATCTTAAACTCGAAAAGCAAACATGCTCTGAGAAACAACAACGACACCCCTAACTCATATTTTTTCGCATACGTGTCAATATTTAGAGAATATTTTCCACATGAGATAATACCAAGACTTACCAGCTCCCGATAAAACCCAAGAGGGGCCTCTGCATATTCCAATGCATAGCAGCATTCGACAAGACGATATCTAATGAGATAGGGTGTAGCTGATAATTCTAGCTCTTGATCATTAACCAACTCTTCTAAAGCTCTATCAATGAACTCACCCTGCACACCATTGTTCTCCGCAGCAGTGTAAAGCATTGTGAGACTAAAATTACTCGCCGTTTGAGTACTCATGTCATAATTAACCCCTTCTTCAAAAAGCGTATTTGTATCGGACTGTTCAGCATACTCAGCCATAGTTGAAGAAAGTTCACCGTCTACGGATAGATGGATTTCCAACGCTCCTAGCAGGTAGTGCTTAGCTATCGCAGCCTGCTTTCCCGTCATTCCTGCTTCTCGCAGCATCTTATTGATTTTGAGGATAATGCGAGAATACCACTCTGCAATGGAATCTTTGCATACTTCACTCATCACAACCTGAGTGAAGTGAAGGGTATCGATCACATCAAAAGCTGCTTTTTGGATAGGTGTCGTCGCTGGCATTTTTAGTGTCAAAAAAAGTAGTGCATAACTTGAAATTTTAGACACTAAAGAACTTCATTACAATCCCCTCCGTACACAAAAAAACACCGGTGTTAGGTAAGAAAACGAAATATTAACTATTGAAAACAATGAGGTAACGTAATGACCTGTATTGCCCCATCGGTAAAAATTCTGCGCATCGGAGCACTTGCAAAAAAAATTGGAATAAGCCGCTCAACAATCTATGACTGGCTAAATCCGAAGTCGCCACGCTTTGACGTAACATTTCCTAAACAGCGCCGCCTGGGTATGCACTCTGTTGGCTGGATGGAATCTGAAATCGATAAATGGCTGGAGGAATGCTGTCCTCAGGTTTAATTGCTGAACTTATAGCCTGTATCAGTTGTGGCTCATATGGAATCACAACTGATACTGATAATTTCCTTTTATTTTTTCCTTATGGGAGAGGACACAATGCAATTAGATAATAATTTTCCTGTTGATCAGTTTCCTCCTGTCATCAGAAACGCAATCCATGAAGCACACCAGATAACAAAAGCCCCCATCGCTCTGATTGCAGCATCCGCTCTGGGGGCAATTTCTCTGGCCTGCCAGAATCGTATTGATGTTATGCGTCCGGGGAATCATCGTGGCCCCGTATCGCTTTTTGTGCTGACTATCGCTGAATCAGGCGAGCGCAAAAGTACCGTTGACAAACTGTTGCTAAAGCCACTGCACGCGAAAGAAGAACAGCTCGAAAATATTTATAATGGGGAGTATCAGGTCTATTTCAAAGAAAACCAGTTAGCGATCTCAGTAAGAAAAGCGCTGGTAAATAAGCTTAAATCTCAGATTCAACGCAACAAAGACATCACTGAGATAAAATCAGAAATAATGGCGCTTCAGCCTCCGGAGGTGCCTGTCAGACGCAAACTGACGTTCAACGATGCCACTCCCGCTGCCATTAAAGCGTTCCTCTGCGGTAACTGGAATGCTGTGGGTGTGATATCCGATGAGGCTGGAACCATTTTGGGTGGTCATGCTCTGAACGAATTACCTTTCGTCAATACAATGTGGGATGGTGGTAGATTTAGCGTCGAACGTAAAAATGAACCCGACGCGGTTATTAGCGACGCCCGTATGACGTTATCATTGATGGTTCAGCCTGAAGCCTTCCGTGATTACCTTGAGCGTAAAGGTAGCATGGCTAAAGGTGTCGGCTTTTTTGCCCGGTGTCTGATTAGTCATCCGACATCCACACAGGGATCACGTCTGATCACCGTACCAGTGACATCACAGGAGCACATTCCTAAATTTCACGGCCGTCTAGAGGAAATTATTAACGAAAGCCTGGCCACTAACACTGGCGAGCGCCTTTGTCTTAAATTTTCACCTGAAGCTGAAAAACGCTGGATTGATTATTATAATCGTATTGAAAGAAATATCGGTATTCAGGGCAATAATGGGCTGAGTGATTTCAAGGATTTCGCGTCAAAAGCGGCTGAAAATGTAGCACGTATTGCTGCATTAATTCATTACTTTGATGGCCATACTGGAGAGCTCTCCGATAGCGCAACTCAATCAGCCATAGAGATTTTTAGTTGGTATGGAGAAGAACACTTGCGCCTTTTTGAAAAAGTAGATACTGCTGAAACACTGGAGCAGGATGCGCTGGAGCTTTTGGTCTGGATTAATCAAGAATGCTCCAAATCCCTATCAAAAGCTATTAAAAAGAGCCTTATCCGCCAATATGGGCCTAACCGACTCAGACAGCTAGCCATACTCACTGAAGTACTTGACTTCCTTGAACGTCAGGGAAAAATAATTCAATCGCCATGTGGCAAGGGAACTTTAATCCAAATTAACTGGGCGGCACGCCCATACTAAAAAAATAAATTTTCTATAAAAATCCAGCAGAAATCACCTGCTAACAATAAAAGGTAACCATATAGTTACCTTTTATTGTTATTTCATTTTTTCTTAATTATCAATTATCGAATGCATTGACCTTGTATATTTTTACGCAAGAGACAAAGTAATTAAATCACCAGTGATAAATTACCTGAACCATTATGAACAAGTTCCTACAGGTAACATTACAGAGAATGTATCTGGTTTCCCCCTGACATTGCATTTTACTTTCCCATAATAATCGAAGGATTGTTCTGACTGCACCCAAAAGAACGTCCATCTCCATAGTGCTTTGTGTACTCTTTTGCCAGGTACATTGCTCTCTGACGTACTGCAGCATACTGGTCTTCATGCTCAGGACGTTTACGCTCTATCCAGCCACAGGGTTGTTCCGGAAAATGAACCTGGCCTGCATAGGCCTCCCAGGGTAATTTCAGCGCACTACACCAGGCTTTCTGGATTACATTCGCCAGTGAATCTATACCATTGTTGCATTGAGGCCGGTAATCTCCCAGTGTATAGAAGGTATCCTTGTTTACCAACAGCATCACATGGTAATGGCGGTTGTCTTCCACCTGGCCGTATTCTCTGCACCAGATATAACGTATGGACGTCAGATTCTTACAGGTAAGTCCTGCATGCCTTCGGGCAGTCATCTGAGCATTTGCATGGTATTTCAGCGAATCAAAGAAGCGCGAGATAACGCGCTCATCACGACGACCAGTACCGTCAGTCGGAAACCGCAAATCAAAACGAAATGTAGAAAGCCTGGGGTATTGATCAGTCGCTGCTGCCAGTGTTCGTTCTACGCCATCAGTGTATCGCGGATCGTATGTATATTTCGAATTCATAACTTTAGCCCTAGTATAATTTACATCTGTATTCCGAATAAGTTACAGATAAATATCATTCATTTTATAATAACAACCCCCAACGGAATTCAATATGTTTTCTGCATTACACACTCACCTTCTTTTATTTAATAATACCAATACGGAGCGACTTATTACCAAACACCGCCACCGGAGGCAATAGAAGCAAGCAAAACCATCGCAGAACACATCATTTTATTTTCTGGAGTTATTTCTTAAATAAAATAAATAACAGGAGAAAGCTAACCATTTACTCATAGGCATTTTTTGAGACTAACTCATCTCATATGCCAGACACGTAAAAAATTACATAAAGAATACACAGTCGCTTACTATGAGATTTCGGCAAAAACTGAAAATAAAAAAAATACAGATATATATCACCTTAACGACAACCATCTGGAGTTGTCGATAAGGAGGATAGTCTGGATATTACTGTATTACAGCGTCTCTTTGACGGGATGTATGCCCTGGCGGTGGAAGGTACCGCCGTCACGGACTCTGCCGCAGTGCTGGCCGACAGTTACCTTCAGAATGACATGAGTCGTATTGATGCGGCTGAATCGCTGGTGCTGTACGAGTCCCTGAAAGCCTGCGGCTCCGGCTTTTCTTGTGGTCTTACCGGTGGCGCGCTGCTGCCGCTGACCGTCACCGCCGACGTCTGCTCTTCGCTGTTCATTCAGATGCGGCTGTGTGCAGCCGTTGCCATCATCGGAGGCCATGACACTGCAGACCCACGGGTACGCCTGCTTTGCTGGGGCGCGCTGGCCGGGGATGCCTGCTCGGATGCCATCAGTGGCATCATCACCCGGTTACTGACCCGCGCACTGAGCCAGCCTCAGGCCGAGACCGCTCTGCTGACGGTGGTTCGCGATGCATTACTGCTGAAAAGCAGTCAAGTGTTACTCAGGGAAAGCCTGCTGCTCCCGTTACTGGGCGGGGTAATCAACGGTGGTGCCGCCTGGCTCGTCACCCGCCTGACGGGGCAACTCGCCATTCGTCTGTTTATTCCACCGGTAACTCCGCCCTGCGCAGCATAATCCTCTGTATTTCATTTTCGGACATCACCTGTCCGTCATTACTCGTATAGCACGCTGATTTTCCTGACGCATCGGCCATGTCCTTACAGGCGGGTTTGTTATCGTTTTTGTCCTGACGATACAGACCTGAATGGAGGGCTAATGGCCGTTTATCGCGAAGATGCTGACCTGCGGTTTCTGGGGCGTTGTGAGAATGAGGACCTGGATTTACTGGTCAGCCTCATTACCCATGACCCACGGGACAAAACCCTGCGCTGGACGGAAACGCTGTCCGGCAGCGACAACTACAAACGTTTTTATCCAGCGCACCGTAATTACTGGCAGGAGATTGCCGCTGAAATCCAGACCTTTGGTGCCAGCAGTATTGCCAGTGTATTCCGGGGTGGGAAAGGCGTGCTGTATCGGGAAGTGTTATGCGATGTCTGTGACCATACGGGCGTGAAATACCGGAAGGAGGAAACCACCGAAGCCATTGAGCTTTCCCTGCTGATGGCGTTACTTGAAAAAAGTCTCAGTGAGATGTCAGCCGAAGAGTTGCAGGAGTTTGCTGACAGTATGGGCACTGAGCTGACCGTACCGACAGCACCGCTGATTTTAATGGCCATACGGACTGCCGTCCGAGCCTCGGGCTTTGCAGCCTATCGCCTATCAGCAGTGATGGTCAGTACACTGGCACGAGTGATACTGGGGCGATCCCTGCCGATGGTGGCCTATCTGACACTGAGCCGCTCAATCGCCGTCCTGGCGGGACCGGTTGGTATAGCACTGAGCTCTGGCTGGCTGGTTGTGGATATGGCAGGCCCTGCACGGCGTGTCACCGTGCCGGCTTGTCTGCTGGTCGCTTGTCTGCGTCAGCAACATCTTCACCACTCACAGTAACTACACGGAAATCCTTCACTATGTCTGCGGAAGAAAAACAACACGATCGCATGGCATCAAGGCTGGCGATCATCATCAGTCGCCTGCTGATGGGGGAACAATTATCGGTACAGGCATTGGCTCTGGAATTTAAGATCTCTGAACGTACCCTTCGTCGGGACTTTCGGGAGCGTCTGAGTTGTCTGGAACTGATATACCGACAGGGAAGCTGGTCACTGGCCCAGCCGCTTTCCGGCATTCACACCAACAGGGCGATCCTTCACTTTGCCCGCGCCACCAGCATAGAGCAATTGTTTCCGGCAATGGATAACAAGCTGATAGCGGTGCTGACCGACAGTAGCATCCCGTCGCCCTATATCGTCTGGCTTTCGCCTCCAGGGCGTAAACCGACCCCCTTTGGTGGTTTCTGGCGCATTACACAGGCGATCCTCGACCGTACTTTGCTGGACTTGACCGTGGATACAGAGCAGTACCGCTGGTTCGCCCCCTATCGTCTGATTTATTTCGAAAACAGCTGGTATCTGCTGGGTGAATACCAGCAGCAGGCTTATGTCTTTCGCCTGGAAAGCATCGCAGATGTCTTTCTGACGAAAAGGCAATTTCTGCGCAGGCGGCAGATTGATGCACTGACCGCCGATCCACATTTTATTCTTTCTTTACCCCACTTTCAGTACTTGCGGAAAGTACTGGCTGATACTGCAACATAAGGAACATCATGAAAAAAATAACGTTTTTACTGATACTGCTTGCCTCCGCGCAGGCTGGAGCGGCCGTAAACCAGTGGACCAGTACCCGGGTTCAGGGCGTTACTGAATACCTCATTCAGAATAAACAGGGGGCTGAACTGCTGATGACCTGCTCGCCCGACGACAATGTGTTCGTCCGGTACACATCACCCGATGGCAAAACGCTCACCAGCGGCAATGATGATGGGCGCAGCGTTCAGGCACAAACCGACAGTGGCGACACGTTCCTGATTAACGACACGTTTTCTGATGCCGGGGGCAGTAACTTCGAAGCCTTCTGGGATGCAGCCAGAAAATCCCATCGTATCCATATAACGGCGACCGGACTGACCTCCGCTACCTTCACCTTCAGCAATTCCGCAAAGATTTTGCCTGAGTTTGATAAATCAGGATGTCTGACTCGCATGTGAGCCTTTATTGCTCCAACAAAAATAAGGAAAAAATAATGAAAACAGCAATGAGTATCCTCGCCGTGGCACTGGTGGTCTCACCTCTGCTGCACGCCGCAGAGGCTCCCGTCAGGATTGGTCTTGAGCAGGTTAAGAATCCGTATTACCCGAATCTGCATCAGCAGCGTGTTCATGTTCAGTCACTGACTGACAGCGTCACCATTAACGATGTTGTCGTTAACCGGGGTAACTGCCCGATTCAGAAGATGCCCACGGTTTACGCAGGTAGTAAGCCTGTAGCTTTGGTACCTTCAACGTTGCCTTACGGGAAAGAGATTGCCGTCTACATTAAAGGCCCATGCAGTGTGGCAGAGATTAATGTCATCACCAGTCAGGGGGACTGGCTGATGAAGTACTGATTTCGTTTGAATAATTTCTGGTCTGACAATCAGTTGTCAGACCCTGTTGTGGTATCAATCTTTATATCAAAGAAATCAGGTATTAATACTGCGTATTAATAGCCATTATAAACCCCTCCCCCGTAAGGTCCCTCCCCTTACGAAGAATTAACCATATTATACATCTTTACTTCAGCATATTGAGTATATGCCGCACAACGCCTTATAATTATAAGTGATGAGTCGGCTCCTCAAATCCCGCTTGTTTATTCCTGACATATTACGCACCCGAATGCTCCGACCTCAGTACACGCAGCGAAGAAGGATGATAGCAACCAATATAGCTGGACAAAGTATGGACTCGGGGTATTACCCGCTTCAATATCCCTAAATGTTTGCTCAACTGCAGCCTTGCTCAGAGATGAAGTCACAATGGCCACACGTTTTGAGGTGTGCGGGGCATTCCTGCAAATCTCCACTGCAGTCTTTAAATCAGCAGGTGTGCCACGGCATGTACGTTGAATACCTGTCCTCACATTGTTATTGCTGTAAAGTCGCCCCCATCGGGTAAATTTTTTGCTCATGGCTGGAGCGGGCAATGTGAGGTTGCCCAGGTTCTTGATCGCCTGACTTACTGAAATGTGAAATGCGCCGGCTCCGAGTGTCAGCTCACCGTGCTTTGCATGATAGAAGGTGACTCTTGGGGAAGCAGGATCCGTTCTAAACCCAACGAAATCTGCCCATTCATCACCGAGATCATCGCAGACTATGACATCATCTTCTCGAGCGATCGTCGACAGTACTGCCCCGAACGTAGAATTTGGATCGAAAGTACGATGGGCAGCAGTAAAGGAACCTTTCTCATCAGTGACGGTTGCTAACTCTGTATTACCGAAGAGATAGCCCAAGAACTGGGTGCCACCATTGACCAAAGTGTCGTCTTGATAAAGACTGCCATCTAAATAGGCAAATTTCGGCTGGTCAAACAAGACGATAAACGTGTCCTGTTTGTCGATGAACTGCTTAAGCGGGGCGCGATTATCATCCGCGCCAAGTGCGAAATGAGTATCCTCTACGTATACATCGGCGAGCAAAGGCAGCGAAAGGCGTTTTAGAGCGATTCGCGTTTTATTGATCGCGATCTCACCTACCTCTAAACCTGTTACTGGCTGTAACACCAGCAACTTGCCATGGGCGTTTTTGGCAACGCGCAAGATATTTGTGAGCTCCGTGAGTAACAGATCAACCTCTGCCTTTGGCAGCTCTCGATAGCCCATTCCGTCACGCTTGACCAAGCGGATGATTTTGTCATCAAAGATGGCCTGTCCGAGGATGGCGGTATCAACTGCAAATTGGGTGGGGTTTGCCGTCAGATCTGATAGCTCCAACGGTCGTGCGAAAGCTGCCAGGAAAGGGGAGGATGATGGTCTTCCAGGACGAGGTTGTAAGCGTTCGATGATACGACAGGCATAATCAACTAGTTCCAAATAGCCTGCACGATCCGCACGAAGCGAGATTCGCCCGGTGCGCGGCGTCGTTGAAAAGTGTTCGTCTTCTTCAGTGAAGCTGTAACCTAACGGGGCAAATCGAGCCGAGGATGCCATACCTACATTGTTCTGAAGGTTCTCGCCTTCAAGCGTCTTGCTGCGCAATGCAAAGCGGGACAGAGTCATATGCCTGAGTCGAACCCGGGCAAATACCGAGTCCTTACTCGTCAGTCCACGGTCGACATCTTGGGCACCGATACGCTGCAAATACCTTTTCGAGAAATCAGGAGGGATATCGATCTGGGATTTGAAAATGGCAACATAGTCGCGATGCTCGACTATCAGCAAATATCCGGTTACCCGGTCGATCACGCCTTTAGTGCCAGGCAGGAAAGCCGGTACCTTGTCGAATTGAAAGCACAAAGCAGACCAAAATGATGCTCCGTGGGGCTGCCGAATGAAAGAGAAAAAATTGTTGGAGGGGTGAGTTTACGCCTTTCTGATATCCCGGAACAGTTCCGTGATCGCGACTTTCGTGATTGGAGCTTTTTGGCGGTAGAAATAGCAAGATTTGCTGGCTTGAAGTTCGTCGATCATATCCGAGTCCCTATGAAAATGGACGAAGCGAAAATCCCTCTGAATGAGATGCTAACCCAGTACCATCATTATTGTCTAGATAGTTTCTTGCGGGCAAAAGAAGGTTCGTAAGGGACAGCTCCGTGCCAGGAACGGACATTGCAAACATCCTTCTCGGGGCAAGTCACTGTTGCCAATGACCTGCCCAGGAATTGGTTAGCAAATTACTACCAGATTTTGTAAAAATAGCCCCTTCATATTAAAAGTATGCGTTCACTTTCAATAAGCGTCTTAATTTTCTATCTTTCATCATGTTCTAGATCCCCCTGAAAAACTCTGCTGAGTTTGCCAGGCACTGATACATAACTCTTTTCCAATAATTGGGGAAATCATTCAAATCTATAATAGGTTTCAGATTTGCTTCAATAAATGCCGACCGTAGCTGCTGAGAGGTGGCGATTGGACTAAATTGTCTTATAACTTTTACGAAAGAGTTTCTTTGAGTAATCACTTCACTCAAGTGTTTTCCTGCCTCCAAGCGATATCTGTTAGCAATATTTAAAAGCGTGAAATGATGAATAGCTCTGTGTTTGTCTTCCTGCCGCCAGGTCGCCGGGCATTCAACATAAAAACTGATAGCTCCCGGGGTTCCGTCAACGAAATTTGCATATACCCATTGCTCACGAAAGAAAATATCCTTGTCGATATAGGGATGAATCGCCTGGTGTTCCTCATCCACTGCGAAAACTTGACCTTTCTCCCCCATATTGCAGTCGCGGCACGACGGAACTAGATTAATAGGCATCACCGAAAACTCAGGATAATGTGCAACAGGAAGAAAATGATCGATATTTTTTGTCTGTCCTATATCACCACAAAATGGGCATTTTTCACCTGATGAAACCAGCATGTCATCGTAATATTCTCTAGCGGGTTTGTTTTTATCTCGGAGATTATTTTCATAAAGGTTTTCTAATTTAACCTTTGTTAGGTTACCAACTACCAAGGTTGTAGGTGCAAGAGGGTGTGTCCTAGCGTAGGTAAATAACTGACCTGTTGAGCTTAATGCCCTATATTGCTGTTCTTTATGCAAAAAAGTGGGGAAGTGAGCAATGAAGTTATTTCTAACATTTATCTGCTTCATACCTTCCGAGCACTTATTAAGCATTTCGCTATAAGTTCTCGCTGGAAGAGGTAGTTTTTTCATTGTACTTTACCTTCGTCCCTATTCATTATCATCGCTTTTAAAACAGTTCGTCCTTCTAATCCTATCTGTTCATTATAATTTTTTAGAATAGCTTCATAAGAAAGCCCTGAATCAACGGACTGTAATAATAAATGGTGGTATCCTGAATTTGTCACTTCAAGTAAAAACACCTCACGAGTTAAAACACCTAAGTTCTCACCGAAAGTTTCAATATCCGGACGGATAATATTCATTGCTTCTCTTGACCGCAGAACTTTCCACACGCAGGATTTTGGAACCTCTTGCAGTACTACTGGGGAATGAGTTGCAATTATTGCTACACCATTGCGTGCATCGAGTAAGTCGCTTAATGTTCGTAAAAAAGCAGAGAGCAAAGGTGGATGCAAATGAACCTCTGGTTCATCGAATAAAACTAATGACTTTTCACCAACGACATCTACTAATCTTGTGATAGTAAATAAAACAATTGCATGCCCAGAGCTCATTCGTAGCAGATACTTCTGAATATTATCATAAAGCAATTTAGTGAATTTATTATTGTCTACTTGAATCTGTGATTCATTACGTCTTAATTCTTCATATTTAGAAATGAGACTGATGAGTTCCATATTGGAAAAGTTTTCATCACTACTTAGTTTTTTAATGGCTTCAAGCCAGAGTTGTCTCTTTCTATCTGCTCTCATGCAACCAATAAATGCTGAAACGAATTCCAGACGAAGATCGTCTAGTGATTTTAAACTATTACTGGCAGCATTCTTAAGTCCAATATAAAAATATTGTGTACCTTTTGCAGGGTCTGGTTGTTCTTTAGGAGGAGTAAAAGGATCAAATGCGCTAAACGAAACTGAAATAAGCGATCGAAAATATCCTTTTGGGATTCGTGACTCGATAAATCTATTATTTTCAGAGAAAAAATACTCATTACTTTCTGGATTGGTGATTGCACCAATCATCCCATTCAAAATTGTTGTTTTGCCACACCCATTCCGCCCGATAAAAGCATGAATGTTCGTGCTGGGCATTGAATTAACCGCCACTTCAAAAGGTATAGTTAAATCACTGAATCCGGAAGCACCTTTTCTGTTAAATGAAAAGTGGAAATCTGACAACTCCGGCAAACCATTTAACACGCGTGCGAACTGCCCATGAATTTCTGAAAGAGTGACCCCTCTAAGTAATGAGGTGTTGAGGACACTTTCATTTTCAATGTCTACTAATCGATTTGGCCGTACTACTAAATCCTGCATAGCTTTAAGAAGGTTATTTTTAAAATCATTGCTTAACTTGCTGAGATTAACATAATAGTCAATACTTTCACCTAAGGAAAAAAACATTTCAGGGAGTTGACTGAATTTTTTATCTATTAATGAATAAGTACTTACTTCTTCTTTTTGACCGACAAAACCAATTTTAACATTTCCGATATCGCATTTTTCACCATGCTCATCAAAGACAGTAAGATAAAACATTGTAACAAATGAATAATCATTCCAGCCATCTGCCCGTAGGAAGGCCTTATTTTTTTCCACTGCAGGAATATACCCACCTCTTTCAATAACCCTAAACTCTAACATATAGTAACCCTTAACTTTTATTAAAATAACCGAAATGTATTTGGCGGCAACACAGGATCTTTCATTTAAGTTACTCCCTATTACATACGTTTTCCATCTAACAATTAGTAGTATTGAACTTAACAGGTCATCGTGACCTGCTCCCGGTTGATTATTACACGCCAATGTTAGTCCTACATCCCTGCGGTTATGACAAATGCCAACTTCCGCTCCTCGCTCATAGCAGACATTAGCTAGCTGTCGCCTCCCTCAACAACAAAGAGTTTTCCCCTATTACCCCTGCAACACCAAATCAATGCAGAAAGGCCGCGCTTCTTTACCGGAAGCGCGGCCTTTCTGCATTTGTGCCATTAACCACGAAGGAGTTTTATCATGAAATTAGCCAGCCGCTTTGGACAAGTTAACCAGATACGCCGCGACCGCCCACTGACAAACGACGAGTTGATAGCCTATGTACCCAGTGTATTTAGTACTGACAAGCACGAATCCCGCTCGGATCGCTACACCTACATCCCGACCATTACCCTGCTTGATAGCCTCCAGCGTGAAGGCTTTCAGCCGTTCTTTGCCTGCCAGACCCGAGTGCGTGACCAGAGCAAGCGAGAGCACACGAAACACATGCTGCGCCTGCGCCGGGTAGGGCAAATAACCGGTAAGCAGGTACCGGAAATCATTCTGCTCAACAGCCATGACGGCTCCAGCTCATATCAGATGTTGCCGGGGCTATTTCGTGCAGTCTGCCAGAACGGCCTGATTTGCGGTGAGAGTTTTGGTGAGGTACGTGTGCCACATAAAGGCAATGTGGTGGAGAAAGTCATTGAAGGGGCTTACGAAGTGCTGGGGATATTTGACCGGGTGGAGGAGAAGCGGGATGCCATGCAGTCGCTTTTGTTACATCCACCAGCACAGCAGGCGATGGCAAAAGCGGCATTAACCTATCGCTTTGGTGAAGAGCATCAGCCGGTGACGGAATCGCAAATCCTTTCCCCGCGCCGCTGGCAGGATGATAGCAACGACCTATGGACCACTTACCAACGCATTCAGGAGAACTTGATAAAAGGCGGACTGTCAGGACGAACGACGAAAGGTCAGCGTGCTCAAACCCGTGCTGTCAAAGGTATCGACGGAGACGTAAAGCTCAATCGCGCTCTGTGGGTGATGGCTGAAAATATGCTTCAACTTGCTTCATAAACGACTTTAACTATTACCTCCAAGGCCCTGTCATGTCAGAGATAAATCTACCTCCTGATCTTCCGGTAACTGAAGCACGCACCATTCGTCGCGCTCTCCGCTTACTGGAAAAATATCAGCGCCAGCCTGGCGAACAATTTAATTCCACTACCTTCACCAAAACCTGGCTACAACTGCGTCTTGCTCTGCAGGAGCGCGAAGTTTTTCTTGTTTTATATCTCGATAATCAGAACCGTCTTCTGGAATGCGAGACGCTCTTTACGGGCACGATTAACCATACCGAAGTCCATCCACGCGAAGTGGTGAAACTGGCACTACGCCATAACGCTGCCGCTGTGATTCTGGCCCATAACCATCCATCCGGAGAGACAGAACCGAGTAAACAGGATCGAAACATCACTCAACATCTGGTGAACGCGCTGGCTATGGTAGAGGTGCGGGTGCTGGACCATCTTATTGTTGGCATCGATGTGCTTTCTTTTGCTGAACGTGGCTGGCTATGAGGCTAACCATGAAAATCATCGATAAAAAGGCCGCGATGGCGATTCAGCGACAGCATCCGGATTCCCGGATCTTTCGCTACTGCACGGGCAAATACCAGTGGCACGGCAGCGCCAGTCATTATACCGGTCAAGATGTCGCGGAGATTTCCGGTGTGCTGGCGGTTTACGCAGAACGCCGTCGTGACAACCACGGTCCGTATACACGCCTGATGTGCATCACCACCAACTGACACTAAATAAGGAGTTGAAAAATGCAAAATTCATGGGGACTGAAGCGCGACATCTCGCCGTGCTTCGGTGCAAGGCTTGTGCAGGAAGGCTGTCGCCTGCATTTTCTGGCGGACCGTGCAGGTATTAGTGGTACGTTTAACGAGGAGGAGGCACTGCGTCTGGATCAGGCATTTCCGCTAGTGATGAAACAGCTTGAATTGATGCTGACAACCGGTGAACTAAATCCGCGCCATCAGCATTGCGTCACGTTGTATCATAACGGACTAACTTGTGAAGCTGACACTCTCGGCTCTCATGGCTATGTTTACATCGTTATTTATCCTCAGGCATTTGCAACCAGGTAACACCTTCTCTTCTTTTATCAGGATCCAACTCATGCAAATTTCATCTGTACCGGCCACGGTGCCGGTTTCGTCACGCCTGTCGCCCGTAATGGTGTGGCAGCAGTTGTTAACGTATCTGCTGGAGCACCACTACGGCCTCACACTCAACGACACACCATTTCATGACGACACGGCCATTGAGGAGCATATCGATGCGGGGATAACGCTTGCCGATGCTGTTAATTTCCTGGTCGAAAAGTACGAACTGGCTCGTATCGACCGCAAGGGATTTACATGGCGAGAGCAACCCCCCTTCATTACTGCAACGGATATTCTGCGTGCCAAAAAGAACATCGGGCTGTTGCCCAGATCTTAAATTTTTCTAAGTACATGCTGCTCATGTGTTGCTATTTCCGCTACAGTAGCGGAAATAGCAACGGCATCGCATCTGACATTTAAAAAAATCAAATAAATATTGATAATATTTCTCATTTTACCATGAGCAAAGATCGAAGCCTTATGAGTCCCTAAGTGCTGCAAACCAATCTCTCATTTCTCACCAAAAGAAGATGGTAAAAATTTTAGGCACCTTCTTAGGCACCAACGAAAAGTTGAATTAGACATTAATTCAATAAATTCATTTAATTACAAACCCAATTCAGACTCCGCCAGCCCACCACTTCATGATCCGGATACGTCCGGTGAAATCCTGAAAGCCCGCACGGCACAAGCCCTGCGGGCTTTTTTGTGCCCTCAATTTGTCCCGCGAAGTCTGGACTGAAGCCCACTAACCATAGCCGAACCTTTATGGCACCTGTGTAAAATTGAATTAAAAGATAGTTAAATCTAACCAATGATATATACAACAAACTCAGCCTATACCGGCATATAAAACAAAAGGTTACATAAAAGCTTAGCTTTTTTTGATAGTGGCGACACAATCGCAGCCAAGATACCCAATGCAAGCTTTTAAGCAGCGTAAAAAACACAATGTCATAAATGGCTTTTGTGCATTCATTTCTGAATTTTGCTATCTGCTCTTCCTAATAATTTTGCACCAGAAAAATCTGGAAATCTAATCGAAATAGATTTATTTTCTTATAAACAGAATTTTTTGAGGATAAGACAATGGTTTTAAAAAGGACTTTTATATTAAGTGTTTTAACGTTTTTTTCCATTAATGTTGTTGCTGAAGACACTAAAGTTTGGTATCCAATAACTGACTCCAATAGTACTGCTTACTTTGCAAAAGCTGGCACCTTTCAGCGTTCAAAAAACACATCATCTATTCTGGTACAAATTACCGACAAACTAAATAACAAGACAAGTTACGCTAAGGTATATATGACTGATCAAGACTGCGATAATGGGTATGGCGTAATTAGTTTCTATACGCTCAGAGGTGCTTTAGACTTTAATTCCGACTACGTTTCACAAGGTCAAAGTGTGGGTGCAGGTATTGGCGATTTCATCTGCGGGGTTCGGAATGAACTTCGAAAACAAGGGAGGAAATAATAATTTCCGCGAGCTTCCAACTGAACTAAGATGAGAAAACATTCAACATGTCGTCAGTAAAGCCTCGAACCGTAAACATTGAACAACTTGATCTTTCTTCTGTTTTTGGAACGCTAAAAAAATTCGACCACTGGTCAGCACCAAACCCCATTGACGGGCTTCCTACCTTTAAAATTACCGAAGGTGAACTAACGTGCCTAAGCAAAGAAAAAATCAAGACAGTGCTGAACGCATGCGCAGAATCAGCAAACCCCTGCTTACCTATCATCGCAAAAATCTGTCTGGCCACAGGCGCTCGCTGGAGCGAGGCGGAAGGTTTAAGCGGCCATCTGATACAAAAATACCTTGTTACCTACACGAAAACTAAAGCAAAGAAAAACCGCACCGTTCCGATCAGCGAAAAGCTCTATAACGAAATCCCGTTAAAACGTGGAAAATTATTCACTCAATGTCGCAAAGCCTTTGAGCGAGCGATAAAACGAAGCGGAATTGACCTGCCAGAAGGACAATGCACACATGTATTGCGGCATACATTCGCAAGTCACTTCATGATGAATGGTGGAAACATTTTGGTATTGAAGGAAATTTTAGGGCATGCCGATATAAAGATGACCATGATTTATGCACACTTTGCGCCAGAACACCTAGAAGACGCAGTAACTAAAAACCCGTTATTTCATATGGAAATTTGAAAATGTTAAAGAAAATTAGAGCGCTGAGTGCCTTAAAAAAAATATTAATTTCTATATCTATTCTGGCATTACTTTCATTGATTTTATGTATATTAATTATTTGTAACGAACCTGTATTTTTCTCCTTAGCACTAACAATAGGTTTGATTCTATCATTATGTTTTTACTGGTTTATTGGTTGGTTTGAATTATCGCATAAAAGTCTTTTCAATCAACCTCTCTTCTGGTTGAGCATCTTAATTCCACTTCAACTTTTCTTTTTTATTGGTATTTGGTCATGGAAAGGACACTCAGTGGATTTTTCCTCAGATGGTTTTAATAATTTCCTTACGATAAGTAAACTACCTTTATTTTTCCTCGCATCATCCGTCCCCTTAACTTCGATAGTCAATAATATTCACCGAACAATTCAAACTGAAAAACAAATCAATGAGGCCGAGAGAAAAAATCTTTCAGATTCATATTATACACATTTCAAAAACACGTTAGATCTTTTTAAAAATATTGAATCGAAAGAAATATCCCTTTCCGAGCAAGGATATAAATTTAAACTTTCAATAAATAGTCCTGTAAGCCTTTATAATAAAATCTACCAAAAATCATCTTATAAATCGGGGGCTGACTATACCGTCTCCGATTATTTTATTGATGAAATAAAACATGACTGGGACAAAATAAATAAAGGGATTAAAAAACTAAAACCCTTGATGTTACAACAAACTGAAGGTTTATCTCCTCGAAAACGAATAAGGGTATTAATTAACCTTTATCGCATTGAGTCGGCTTTTGAAAGAATATGTCAAAATTTGGGTCTTGGGGATTTAGAACATGAATCAAGACCTGTATATAAAACCACCATGGTGGACTATATAGGACTTTTCCATAGCTCAATAAACTTAAAAGATGGCATTAATGAATTAAATAAAATTTGCTTAAGGATTTTTGACATTGTTTTATCTACTGATGAAAAAAGAAAAAGTTTTAACCCAAGATATTTTCTTCAAACAAAGGTTTTTATAAATTATGCCAGCATCTCACATTTAAAAATTACTCAGCAAACATTTACATTCATGGTCTCTCTTCATTTCCACAGAAAACAGACCAAAAATGGCGACAAATTGGCGGCAGAGTAAGCAAAAAGGTACTAACAGAACCAAACACAAACCAATATAAACACTTAAATTACAATTAGTTGTTTCAAGATCATTGATTCTATTGTTGTTAAAATGGTATGTAGGAATTTCGGACGCAGGTTCAACTCCCGCCAGCCCAAAATTCTCCATCGGTGATTACCAGAGTCATCCGATGAAGTCCTAAGAGCCCGCACGGCGCAAGCACTGCGGGCTTTTTTTTCCCCCTCCCCGCTCAACCCTCACCCATAATACATTAATATTCAATTAGTTAAGAAACCTTCATTACCTCATTACAGACCGTGCTCAAGCCCCTCCTACATTTCATAGGTTGCGGCTTGTCTTTTTCCTCAAGACACTCACTTAATACGCTATGCGATAGATAAACTAAAAACGCGTATGGGAATATCAGGCCTGGCGCGCTTGTCTTCCTGTGCCGTTATTTGCATGAATGGAACAGGTATCAAAATGAAAACAGATGGAAGATATGGCATGGTTGGTCCGGACGCACCGGTAAAAAACGCGGATGAAGATCGTTACGGGCTTACGGCGGTTGCCAAAGGATTAGCGCAGGCAATCCAGGCAATGGACGATGAAGGTTCCGCCGTGATTGGTATTGAAGGGGTCTGGGGGTCGGGGAAAACAAGCCTCATCAACTTACTGCTTCACGAACTGGACCAGACGAAGCCAGAAAAGACGCATGTGTTGCATATCTCTCCCTGGCTTAACGGCGACGGCATTAGCCCGGTCGCATCGCTTTTAATGCCCGTCGCGCTTATCCTGGACCAGGAGCAAACTCGTACATTATCTGAAGAAGAGCAGAAGATTAAGCGCGCAAAAAAGACGCTGAATGAGACAAAAAATCGTGTGCTGCGTTATGTCCGCTCGACTGCCAGACTCGCCCAACCGCTGGCGGATATGGCGAGTATCATCCCGCTTCTGGGGGGCGCGGATAAGATTACTGAAGCGCTGACAAAACTCGGCTCAGACAGTGAGAAAAGCGCCGCCGATCTGCGCTCAGAGATCGAAAGCAGCCTCGAAGAGCTTCAGCTGACGTTTATCATTGTCCTCGACGATCTCGACCGGCTGGAACCGGCGCAAGCGGTCGAAATATTGCGTATGGTGCGCTCGGTCGCCGATTTTCCCCGCTTTCGTTATGTTATGTGCTACGACCGCGACGTGCTGGCAAAAGCTGTCGAACATGGCCTTGGCGTCACGGATGGTCGTTTATATCTGCAAAAAATCGTGCAACTCTCGTTCAGCTTGCCGCGCCCGGAAGCCTTCGACCTGCACCGGGAATTCAGGGACGGCGCGCTTGAACTGTATAAAAAAATACAGGGGCGCGAGTTAGATGCCGGGGCGTTTTCAGTGCTGAATACAGCGGTGGATGCCTATGGCAACGAGCTCTCCACGCCGCGTGAAGTCCGCCTGGCATTAAACGCCTTACAGTTTCGTTATCCGGCCATGCGCGATTATGTCTATTTCCCCGATCTCTGTTTCCTGCAACTCATTCGCGTCGTTAACCCAGGCCTGCATGACTGGGTCGAACACTATCTCACCGAGCGCTCTATTGTCGAATCCGGTGATGGCCAGATTAACAGCGAAGATCTTGGCGCGATGGCGACTGACCTGGCGAACAAACTTGCTCTGTTCAAATACGCCTCAGGGCGCAACGCATGGACGTTGGGGAAGTGGGTTCCCGGTGTGCAAGGCGGTGGCGATAAAAACATACACTTGTTTAGCGAAATAGATGAAAACAAGCGAGACGAACTGACAACGCTAAGGCGTCTTGGCAGCGCAGGTTACTGGCGCTATTACTTCTCCTTTTCCGCACCGCAAAACGTGCTACCGGAGTCTGCCATTCAGGAGATTTTGTCCATGGCGGGTAATGATGAAGAAAAACTCGCTCAGCACCTGCTCAGTAAAATCCACAGCAAAGGCGTCTCATCACAGACCTGGTTTGAGCATATTGTTACCCGCCTCACCTCACGCGTCATTGCCGAAGCGGAACCAAAGCAACTGTTTGGCCTGCTCAACTTCTTCTTTCAACAAGGTGATGTCGTTGAAGCCAAATTCGAGGAGCGTGATGCGTATTACCGCCAGCAAGAGTCCGGCACGCGTGCGCTGGCGTTGCAGATCACAAGGCAGTTATTAATTGAAGATCGAACCCATTTATGCGCATTTCTTGGGGAAAGGATAAAACAGGGTGAGGCTCTGCGCTGGATTGTCCAGTTTGGCCAAAGCCTGCTCGCTCCTCTTCAGCCCAAAAGTATGGAATCGCACGATGTACCCTCGTTTTCCGCCAGCGAGTTAAACACATTGCGCAGACAACTTGCCGGGCGCATGGGTAACGATAATGTGAAGAACCAACTTTTACACATTCCGCACTTATTGAGTTATCTCAATGCGTGGCGAGATATTGACAGCCTGGACGTAGTAAAAGCATGGGTTGCAAACGTCAGCCAAACCGATGCCGATTTTCTGCAACTGCTACTGGCGATACGTAACACCTTGATCACCGGTGATAGAGAATCCTATCGCGTGTTGGAAATAGGAAAAATGGCCGTGTTTTTTGACGAAAAAGCCGATCCTGCGCAGCGATTAGAGAAGATCGCCAGAGCGAATACCCCATCGCTATCCGGGCTGCTGGCAGAGGTCAACAAAGCGATAGAGCTGGCGGCTCCCTTTGGCGGGCCCTTTTAGGGTTATTTGCTAACCCTTTCATTTTTGGGTTCTTTCGGGCAAGCGGTGCCAGTGAACTGCATTTTTATCGCTGCTTGCCCCGATTCATTAAATACACTTGAGAAAAAACTTATACAAAAACACTTTATTTGTATCGGGTTAGATCAACTCATTAAATAAGCGTTGTGATTTTTCCTATATGTGACATTTATCGGTTTTCTTGTTAAACCGATGTAATAAATTAACGTAAGAAAAAAACTATTATCATTCACGAAAACCACCATTGTTTATAGATAAAATTCAATAACATAAAGCACACCTGAAAAAGATAATTTTTCTCAACGTGTTTTTGCGCATTTTGTAATTAAAGTTATCCACTTTCTGAAACTTTCTCTAACTCGCTGTAATCACTAAAGTTAAATTAGTAACAAAAACACAACTTTACAAACCGCCTATTTTTTCCGCATTATTTTCATTGTTCGCATGAATCCTTTTGTGTAAACTTATTTCCGTTCTCAGGAAAAGTCCTGGAAACAAAGATTTAAGCAGGAACATAATACAATCACCTGCACAACCATATTAATGCTGTTAAAAGATTTACCTTTTAGTATTTTTAATTAATATCGAAATAAAGTGGTTGCTCGCATATTTAATTTTAATTTTTAAATAACAGCGAAAGACAGCGCATCGCCTGTTTTTTGCGGGAGCAACTTTATGAACGAACAAAATTTTGACGAACAAATGCAATCTATCCAGGATCTGAACCTGTCCTATTTATTACTGGCACAGCGTCTGATTCGTGAAGATAAAATTGCAGCTGGTTTCCGTCTCGGTTTAAACGAAACCACGATGGAAACCCTACGCAGCTTGTCACTACCGCAACTGATTAAACTGTCCACTTCAGGCCAGCTGATTAGCCGGTTGCGTATTGATGATGATGTGATGATCAATTGCCTGACCAAAGACTCGCGTATTGATGCGCTTCAGCGTTTGCATACCGGCATTATTTTGTCGAGCAATCTGCTTAGTACGCTCAATCAAGATGGCAGCGAGGCGGCGTAATGGAAGACTCAATGTTGCAAGAAAAAAGCATTATGTCGGAAATTAAAGATACGCATATTGCCATGCAGTTGATTAATTTCGGCGCCAGAATGCAGGTGCTGGAGAGTGAAACCAGCCTTAGCCGCAGAAAACTGTTAAAGCTTTATAAAGAGCTGAAAGGGGAGTCCCCGGCGAAAGGTATGCTGCCTTTTTCCGCCGACTGGTATATGGCGTGGGAGCAAAATATTCACTCATCCATTTTTTATAATATTTATCTTTACTTGCAGAAGGTCGAACCTGGCCGCTCAGTCGAAGTGATGCTGAAAGCCTTCCGTCTTTATATGGAACACGGTTTGACGGAAGAAAATGAAGAACCGGTGCTGGGGTTAACCCGCGCGTGGACGCTGTTGCGCTATATCGACGGCGGCATGCTCAAACAGACGCAGTGCGACTGTTGTGGTGGCAACTTTATCACCACGCCGGAGCACATGTTCAACGGTTTTACCTGCAGCCTGTGCGTGCCACCGTCACGCGCGCTGAAACGTAGCCCGCTGCTCAACTTCGCGGCTGGCGCCCCCGCCACATTGCAGTAATGGCATGAGTTGCCCCGACAGCGGGCAAACTCATCTTCACACCGCCAATAACAGCCTCGCCTGCTCAGCATAATATTGAGCAGGCGAGGCTGTTGTGTTTCTGTTATTTGCGACCGTTATGACAAGCGGCCGGTAAAGACACCACGATAATAACTTGGGCTAATGTTAAGCCGCATCAGGATATCGCGCCGGTGCACGTAAGCCGTTTTCAGGCTGATCCCAAGCTCGACAGAGACATCCTGAGCGCTGGCACCGGAGGCCAGCAGACAAAGCACCTCGCGCTGACGCTGTGTTAACAGCGGTAGCGCAGGATAGCGCGGCGATGCAGCCTTTTTACGTGACAGCAAACGGTTGATTGACGCATAGATATGGCGGATAGGCGTGTTCAGACACAGCGTCGGAATATCCGGCATTAAAGCAGGTAAAACCGGGTCAAGCTCGTCGCTCAACAACAGGCACGGCAAATCAGGCTTTGCTTCGCGCAGATAGTGCATGGTGTTCATCAACGACATCAGATTGGTGGTCTGCGTGGCAACCGCAATCACAAAGCGCACTTTATTGACGGATACGCCCTGCGCGTCCTGTGGGCTTGCGATATGGCTAATACGCAAGTTAGGGCGATAGAACTTAATCAGCGTGGTTAATCCCAGTGTCGAAAACACATCTTCGCTGTAAACCAGAACGTTAGCGATACTGACTGCCTTTTTTTCACTCATAGTCCCTTACCTACTCAGCGTCACATCCCGTGACGAATTACGATGATTAAAAAACATCCCTTCCGCTGTTATTTGAATCCCGTCAGGATCACAAACAGATGGTCAAAAATGCCGGCCATCATGTTTTCAAAGAAGGGTGCAAGTGTGTACATCACCAGCGACATGGCCACCATGCCGACGGTTAAAGAAAGCGGAAAACCGACCACAAAAATCGACAACTGCGGCGTCAGGCGGTTGAGCAACCCCATTGTCAGGTTGAGGCACAGCAATAAAGTGATAACCGGCAGGCCCAGCATTAAGCCGTAACGAAAGATCAGGCTGCCTGCTTTGACCATCGCCATAAACCCTTCATGGCCGAGCGGTGCGGCGCTAATCGGGAAAGCCTCAAAGCTGTTCGCCACCACTTCCAGCATATAAAGATGGCCATTGAAGGTCAGAAACAGCAGCGTGACAAAGAGGTTCAACAGCCGCGAAACGACCGGCATACTCGGGCCGCCGCTGGGGTCATACACCATGGCGAAAGAGAGGCCCATCTGCATACCGATAATCTCGCCGGCGTGACGCACCGCCACGAAAATCAGCTGTACCGCAAGCCCGATAGCAATGCCGATAATCAGCTGCTGACAACAGGCCCAAAAGCCGTCGAACGAGGCGATCGCGATGTTACTCTGCGGCAGTTGCGGGGCGACGAGAAAAGCAGTGATCAACGCCAGCGCGACTTTTAACCGCGCACTCATCTGTTTTTCACTGAAGATCGGTGCCGCACCGAACAGGGCGAGCATGCGCAGGCACGGCCAGAAATACTGGTTCACCTGGTCATAAAGCGTAACCAGCGAGAGCGTAAGCATAGTTATCGAATGATATAAGGCAGGCTACTGTACAGACCACGCATGTAGTCAACCAGCGTTGACAGCATCCACGGCCCGCAAGCGATCAGCACCACTACAATGGTGAGGATCTTCGGAATGAAAGAGAGGGTCATTTCGTTGATCTGCGTCGATGCCTGCAAAATACTGACAATCAAACCCGCCGCCAGCGCGGCTAACAATAATGGTGTGGCAATAAACAGCCCGACTTTCGTCGCCTGGAAGCCAAGCGACATGACACTTTCAGGGGTCATCTTCTTCTCTCTAACTAAAAAAGCTCTGCGCCAGGGAACCGATAACCAGCTGCCAGCCATCCACCAGGACAAACAGCATCAGCTTAAAAGGCAGGGAAATCGTTGCCGGAGGCACCATCATCATCCCCAGCGCCATCAGCACACTTGCCACGACCAGGTCGATAATCAAAAAAGGAATGAACATCGTAAAGCCGATCTGGAAACCGGTTTTCAGTTCGCTGGTCACAAACGCAGGAACCAGAATGCTCATTGGCACATCGTCGGCCGTATTAAACTGCTCCGCTTTCGCGATGCGGGAAAAGAGCGCCAGATCCCCTTCGCGGGTCTGTTTAAGCATGAAGGCGCGCAAGGGTTGCGACCCTTTTTGCAACGCGACTTCCATCGAAATCTTGTCCTGCGAGAGCGGCACCCACGCTTCGTCGTAAACACGGTTTAACACCGGCGACATCACGAAAAACGTCAGAAACAGCGCCAGTCCCAGCAGCACCTGGTTAGGCGGCGTACTGGCGGTGCCAAGGGCGTTTCGCAGCAACCCAAGCACAATTACAATGCGGGTGAACCCCGTCATCATCAGCAATATCGCGGGCAAAAACGTCAGTGACGTCATCAAAACCAGCGTTTGTACCGGCAGTGACCAGCTCTCGCCATTCGCTGAATGGCTAAGCATGATGTCGGTGTTGGCCGCCCAGGTCAGCCCGGCGGGGAAGAAAATGCCGGCTAGCGTTAGCAGTCCCGGCAGCAGGCGCGTGTTGCGTTTCATTTTTTGCCCTCGCCTTTATGCCGGGTAATGCAATTCACTAAAGCCGCCTGAAAACTGGCAGCAAACGGCACGACCGGAACCGGCTCAACGTCCGCTTTTTTCTCCATCGTCATCAGAGTCGTGATGTTTTCCTGCGTCACGCCCAGCAGCAGCCATTTGTCATCCACTTCGACAACCACCAGACGCTGTCTCGCGCCAAGGGAGTGAGTATGTTTTACCGACAGAATGCTATTTCCCTTTACCATTCGTGAAGCGACACCCGTGCGACGGCAGATCCAGGCCACCGCCACAATCAGCAACAACACCAGCGCCAGCGCGCCGACAACGTTGCCAATCGAGACCGGTGCCACGGCAGGCCCGCCGGCAACGGGCTGAACAGTATTAAGCGTTGGGGTATTCATTATCTGCTCAGGCGGTGCATACGCTCGGAAGGCGTAATAATATCGGTGATACGAATGCCGAATTTATCCGAAACGACGACCACTTCACCCTGGGCAATTAAGTAACCGTTAATCAAAATATCCAGCGGCTCACCGGCTAACCCGTCCAGCGAAACAATGGCGCCTGGGCTAAGTCTTAATAACTCTTTGATCGTCATTTTTGTGCGCCCCAGTTCGACGGTCATTTTGACCGGAATGTCGAGCACCAAATTTAAATCTTCAGAAAAATTAACCATCACATCGTCTTTCGCCGCAGCGTGCATCTCGGCGCTATTGTCGTTCATTTGTTCGCTCATCGCATCGCCCCAAAGGTCGTTAAGCGAGGATTTATTTGACCCCGATTCAAGTTCCATATCACTCATTCGTTGGTCACTCCTTCTTTAAGGCTAATAATGTAGAATTCATCAAATTTTCCACCTGAATGGCATACTGATTGTTGGCGCAGCCATATTTACCCGACATCACCGGGACATCGTTAACATACCCACCGATCTCTTCAGGTTTTTCCAATGGAATAATATCGTCAGGTTTCAGGCTCATAATTCTGGACAAGCGGGTCGAAATCTCAGCGAATTTCACCACCAGTTCCATTTCGGTATCACGCATTTGCGAAGCGAGCGCGCTGCGCCACTGATTATTTTCGTGCTGCGAGTTTTCCAGCGGCGGGTTGGTCAACAACTCGCGAACCGGTTCGATAATGCTGAACGGAATACAAATTTGTAATTCGCCGCTATGCGAACCAATATCCACCTGAAACGGTGTGGTCACCACAATATCATTCGGTGACGACGTGATATTGGTGAACTTCACCTGCAATTCAGAACGGACAAATTCTGTTTTGATCTTATAAATGGATGTCCAGGCGTAATCATATGCTTCGCGCGCCATGGCCAACATCCGCTGGATAATACGCTGTTCTGTAGGCGTAAATTCGCGGCCATCGGCCTTTGTCGGGAAACGTCCGTCGCCGCCAAACAGGTTATCCACCGCGGTAAACACCAGATTGGGTGAAAAAACGAACAGCGCCGTGCCGCGCAGCGGATGCATGTTAATCAGATTCAGACTCGTCATTACCGGCAGATTGCGGGCAAACTCATGGTACGGCTGAATTTTAATGTTTCCGGCGGTGACATCCGGGCTACGGCGCAAAATGTTAAACAAGCCGATACGAAACTGGCGCGCAAAACGTTCGTTAATAATTTCCAGAGAATATAAACGTTCACGAATAACCCGACGCTGGGTATTAGGATCATAAGGCTTGATATTATCTTCTGCTGAAGAAAGCGCCGTTTCCGCACTATTTTTCTCTTCGCCGCCGGGGCCGCCATTCAAAAGATTATCGATCTCGTCCTGTGATAAAATGCTGTCCGACATAATAGTTACCGTAAAATGAATGCATTAAACAGGACGTTTGTCACCATCGGTTGAGGCTGGCCAGCAAGTGAGGCGTTAACCGCGTCTTTTACTTTTAATGCCAACGTTTCTTTCGCCTTATCGCCGACTAATTCAGCCGCTGTTTGTTGAGAAAAAAGCACTAACAAATTACTGCGAACTTCAGGAAGATGTTTTTCCAGCATGGCTTTCGTTGCGGTATCTTTAATTTTCAACGTAAGACCAATATACAGAATGCGATCATTTTCCTGGGCATCAGGTTTCAGACTGACGGTAAAGGTATCCAGATCTAAATAAACCGGCTCTGCTTGCTCAACGGCTGCGGCAGGAGTTTCACCCTCTTTCCCATTAGCAACTTGCGTTTTAAGTTTATTAATTTCCATATAGGCATAAGCGCCACCAGCGCACATCCCAATAAGAATTAACAACATGAGTAAAAGCAACAGCGGGCTTTTTTTCCCACTCTGGGCGGCTTGTTTCTTCTTCGGCATTTGATGAATAACTCTGTAATTAAAAATAAATCAGGAATCATACTTAAGACAGATAACCTGCTGGATGCCGTTATTTTAATACAGCACCCATGCAGGACAATTCCCTGATAAACTGAAATTACTGTCAGCACCTTGCCATTTAGCGCATTCGCCTTACGCGAACGTATTGATTCCGCGCGAGTAATGCATGATGCGCGAACGTGCCGGACGCTCTTCTTCCAGCGAAATAGCCCCGTCACCTTGTTCTGGATCAGATTTTCCTTGCCCGGCGGTATTACCCGATGTCGTATCCCCCGCTGAAGAGGAAGTTTCTGCGCCCACGCTACTCTGTCCAAGCGAAATACCGGACTCTTCCAGCATAGTGCGCAGGTTCGGTATCGCCGATTCCAGCGCCGAGCGCACCTGATGGCTCTCGGACACGAAATGGACCTGGGCCTGATCGTTATTCACGCGCAGGCTGATTTGTAACGCGCCCAACTCCTCCGGGTGGAGACGCAACTCCGCATGATGAACACCATTACGGGTGAACACCGCAATCTGCTGCCCCAGCGATTGTTGCCACGCAGGCGTGCCAACTTCAGCCTGTAAGGTGCCGGTCGCCATCGCGGGCGAAGTTAATGCTGGCGTGGTTGACGGTGCCGTAACGGGTGCCGCCTGAGAAATCGCACTCAGTTGCGGTAGCGGTTCACCGGTTTTCACCGCATGCAGTGCCGTTGCGAAACTCTCGCTCGCCGGTGCTGCCTGGGTCTGCCCATTGCCCGCAAGCTGCGCGGTGTCCGTTGCTGGCAAAGGTGAGTCGCTGCCCTCGACGGCTTTATCCGCAAGCGGTGTGGCCGTGTGCAGCGCCGCCGTTATCCCCTGCCCTTTCCCGGTCGCGGGTGCGCGCTCGGTTGCGGCTGTCACTGGCGTCTGCACTTTCTCACCGAGCACGGCGGAGAACGTCACCTGCGCTAACGGGTCTGTGGGCTGAACATCGGTCGCCACGGCGGCCGGCGTCAGTGCATTTGCCGGTGTTGCAGCCAGTGCAGGCTCAATCGCGTTTTGCGGTAACGCCGCCAGATCCGCCAGGGCCGGTTGCGCGATCTGTTCGCCCTGGGCCAGCAGCGCATCCGCGGTAGTTACCTCCGCAGGCAACGCGATGGTCTTCGCCACTTGCGCCAGCGGATCGATAGCCAGTGTCGCAGACGGAGTTGGGCGGGCATCGTCTGACGGCTCCTCTTTTTTGTCCGCAGGTTTTTTATTCCCTTCCTGCGCAGGCGCTTTTTTGTCGGTTTTTGCGGGTTGTTCTGCCGCCAGCTGTTTTTTCAGTGCGGAAGAAAACTCGCCCTCTTCCTGCACGCTTGAGGTGGATGCCGTCTGGCGTCCGCTATCGCTTGCCGGAGCAGGGTTTGAAGGTCTGATAATCATCTTATATGTTCCTTTGGCTGGCGCGACGGGCAAACTCATCCATCAGCTTTTGTTCCAGCCGGTTCTCTTTTAACAATTGCTGGGCTTCAGCACGGTTTTTCAGCGCTTCAAAAGCATTCAGCCGCTGCTTATCTTTTTTCCAGGCGTCCTGCACGTTATCCACGGCGAACTGGCTGGCGGAAACCCGCCTGACCTGTTGCTCAACCACCCCATCCAGAGAGGTTAAAAATCGCTGCTGTGTCTGTAGCGCCATGATCGACACGCGACTTTGCGTCAGCGTGGTTTGCATCTGCTGGCGGTATTCCTGCGAGTACGTGCGCAACTGCTCCAGGCGGGAAGTCTCCTGGACATGCGCCTGGCGTGCGCTACCGAGTTGTACCGTCGTGTCGTTGAGCTTTTTTTCCGCCAGCTCACGCAGTACATCCATGGGGTTATGGCTGGCCATTACGCACCGTCCGCATTAGTTCGCCCCGGCATCCGGAAACAGCGCAGAAAGCTCCGCGCAGGAGGTCGGATAATCACAGGATTCATGAATCCCCTGGTGGAGATATCGCTCCATGTTGGGGTAAAGGCTAATGGCCTGATCCAGCAACGGATCGCTGCCTGCCGCATACGCGCCCACGCTCACCAGATCGCGGTTGCGCTGATAAGACGAGAGCATCTGTTTAAAGCGCTGCACTTTTTTGTAGTGCACCGGTTCGATAAGTTCGGTCATCGCGCGGCTTATCGAGGCTTCGATATCAATCGCCGGGTAGTGGCCCGATTCCGCCAGCCTGCGCGAGAGCACAATATGGCCATCGAGGATCGCACGCGCCGAGTCGGCAATCGGATCCTGCTGGTCATCCCCCTCCGTCAACACGGTATAAAACGCGGTGATCGAACCGCCGCCTTTGGTGCCGTTACCGGCACGTTCCACCAGCGCGGGCAATTTCGCGAAAACTGATGGCGGATAGCCTTTGGTCGCGGGCGGTTCACCGATGGCGAGCGCAATTTCGCGCTGCGCCATCGCATAACGGGTTAACGAGTCCATGATCAGCAGCACATCAAGGCCGCGATCGCGAAAATCTTCGGCGATACGCGTGCAGTAAACCGCGCCCTGCATACGCAGAATCGGCGACACATCCGCAGGCGCGGCGATGACGACGGAACGTTTAAGCCCCTCTTTACCAAGAATATTCTCAATAAAGTCCTTCACCTCACGGCCACGTTCGCCAATTAAGCCGACGACGATGACATCCGCTTTGGTAAAGCGCGCCATCATCCCCAGCAGTACACTTTTGCCGACGCCGGAACCGGCAAACAGCCCCATACGCTGGCCGCGCCCCACGGTTAACAAACCGTTGATCGCACGCACGCCAACATCGAGCACGTTTTTAATCGGATCGCGCTGCAGCGGGTTAAACGGCGCGGTAAACAGCGGCCCGCGATCGGTCGCCCCCGGCGGCGGCAG
Source organism: Kosakonia pseudosacchari (assembly GCF_900184035.1). Classification (GTDB taxonomy): domain Bacteria; phylum Pseudomonadota; class Gammaproteobacteria; order Enterobacterales; family Enterobacteriaceae; genus Kosakonia; species Kosakonia pseudosacchari. Next base: position 575,949 of record NZ_FXWP01000025.1, on the reverse strand, counting down.
GCCATCCAGCGGCCGCGCGCTGGCATCCAGCACGCGGCCCAGTAATTCCGGCCCCAGCGGCAGCGATTTGCCTTTGGTGTTATTACCAAAGGCATACACTCTGGCGCCAGGCAGTACGCCTTCGACGTTTTCCAGCGGCATCAAATAGAGGGTTTCGGCATTGAACCCCACCACTTCACTTTCAACGCGCTGAATGCCCGTTTCGGTCTCGCGTTCGACAATGCAAAGCGTGCCGATCGGCAACTTCAGACCGACCGCTTCCATTACCAGGCCCGTCGCGCGCGTCAGCCGACCGTAGCGGCGAAACAGCGGCAGTTCCGCCATTTTGTGCTCGCGCTGATCAATGCCATCAAGCCACTTTTTCAGCCGGGCGGTCATAACGCGAAGTCCTCGCGACTCAGGTTACACAGCTCGTTCCAGCGGGTTTCCGTGGTCGCGTCCAGCTCGCCGCCGTCGGTGGTGATACGGCAACCGCCTGGCAACATCTGCGCATCGGTACGCAATTCCCAGCCGCGGGTTTCCAGCACCGAGCCCAGCATCTCCTGCACAGCGGCTGACTCCTCGGCGCTGACCCACAGCTGCACATTGCCTTGTTGCAGCGTATCGTCTTGCAGCAGTTGCTGAATGCGCGTCATCAGCCAGGCGTTGGTCGAGGTCGATACCACGCTTTCGCCCAACAAGCTGCGCGCCGCCATCAGGGCGACCTGCACCAGCCGCGCAGGCATCACGCTGTCGAGGCTGTCGAGCGTTATCTTGACGTTATCAACCAGTTGAGCGAACGCATCCGTCTGCTTCTGCTGTTGCTGCCGGTAGTCCGCCGCGCCCTGCGCAGCGCCCTCTTCCCGGCCTTGTGCAAAGCCCTCTTCGTAACCCTGTTTTTTTCCGGCTTCCAGCCCCTGCGCCTGCCCCTGGGCAAAGCCTTTTTGCTCGGCCTGTTTGCGCAGACGCGACAACTCGACCTGCATCGCGGCTTCTGTCGCCGGATCGCTTGCCGGTACCGCCTCGCGCAGTTCGCTCTCCTGGCCGAAGGCGTCCTGAAGTAAATTCTCCGGCTGCCAGGACTTCCACTGCTGCTTAGACGTAGACATCGTCGCCTCCACCCAACACGATTTCGCCGGTTTCCGCCAGACGACGGACAATCAACAGGATCGCTTTCTGCTCGTTTTCGACTTGCGACATACGAACCGGGCCACGGGAATTCAGATCGTCACGCATAATATCGGCCTGACGTTTGGACATATTGCGGAAGAACTTATCGCGCAGTGCGTCGTCCACGCCTTTGAGTGCCACCAGCAGCGATTCGTTATCCACTTCCTGCAAAATACGCTGGATGCTGCGATCTTCCATTTCGACAAGGTTTTCGAACAGGAACATCTCGTCGATGATCTTCTGCGCCAGCTCCTGGTCGTATTCGCGCACTGCTTCGATAGCCGCGTCTTCCTGGTGGGATTTCATCATGTTAAGGATCTCCGCCGCAGGACGTACACCGCCCATCTTGTTGCGCTTGATGTTCTGACCGTGCAGCAAGTTGTTCAGCACTTCGGTCAGCTCCTGCAACGCCACTGGCTGCACGCCGCCGAAGGTGGCGATACGCAGCATGATGTCGTTACGTTCGCGTTCATCGAATTTCGCAAGCAGATCGGCTGCCTGGCTGCGTTTCAGATGCACAAGAATGGTGGCGATAATCTGCGGATGCTCATCGCGGATGAGGTCAAAGACCATCTGCGGTTCCATAAAGTTGAGCGTCTCAATACCGTTGCGCTCATCGTTGGCATCCAGCAGATCTTCCAGCAGCGCATTCGCGCGCTCTTCACCCAACGCTTTCACCAGCGCACTGCGCAGGTATTCGTTGGTATTCACATCCAGCACGGCAAACTCACCTGCATCACGGCGGAACTCTTTCATCACCGCGCCCAGCTGATCGTGGGTATAACTGCCGATATGAACCATGGCACTACTGATTAACGTCACTTCATGGGTATTCAAATGTTTAAACACTTCGGCTGCACGCTCGTCACCGAGCGTCAGCATGACTATGGCGCTTCTCTGGGCGGCGTTCATGACGACTTCTGCTCCTTATTCAACCATTGACGAAGAACCAGCGCGATAACCTGCGGTTCCTGATCGGCCATTTCACGCAGCTGCTGCGCACCTTGTTCCGCCTCAACGCGCAGCTGTGCTTTCGCCATTTCCGCGCTCTGGCGCTTACGAATTTGCTCATCCAGCTCGGCCTGGCGCGCCTCTTTTTCCATTTCCATGCGCTGCAACAGCATCTCCTGGTGGCGCGTCCAGAACGGTTGCACCGCTTTACGCCACAGGATCCAGGCGATCAGCACCACAAACAGGTAACGCGCGCCGGACATCATCAGTTTGATGACTTCTGGCTGTTTCCACAGCGGAACCGGCGGTTCGCCATCTTCCACGCTGAACGGGGTGTTCACGACATTCAGCGTATCGCCGCGTTTGTCGGAGTAGCCCATCACTTCTTTCACCAGCGCGTTGATCTGGTCGAGCTTATCTTTACTCAGCGCAACGGCTTTCCCATCCGCGCCGGGAACAAAGTTCACCACCACCGCAACAGAGAGGCGTTCCACCGTGCCGGTGCTGCGCTTGATGTGGGTAAGCGTTTTATCCACTTCATAGTTGGTGGTTTCATCGCTCTGCTTGTTGTACGGCGTCGCCGGTGCAGCGGGTGCCGCCGTTGCGTTCACATTCGCGTTGGCGTTGGTCGCACCTTGCCCATTGGCTTGCTGTGCTGGCGGTTGCTCAATCGGCGCAGAAACCGGTGCAGGCGGCTGGTTGCTTAACGCACCAGGGACGCCACCTACCGCATTCTTACCGCCCTGCTCGGCATTGCTGCTCTGACGGCTGCGGATCGCCATATCTTCCGGACGGCTGTTAGGCTGGTACTGCTCGGCAGTTTGTTCGTGCTGCGTGAAGTCAACCTGCGCGGTCACCTGCGTTCTGACGTTTTGCGCGCCGACAATCGGTGCCAGGATGGCCTGAATGCGATTCTGGTATTCGGCTTCAATTTTGCGCGTGTATTTCAGCTGCGTGGTCTGCGTCGCCTGCTCGCCGCTCTGCGTCATCAGGTGTCCGCTTTGATCGACAATCGTCACGCGATCGGCGCTCAGACCCGGCACGGCGCTGGAGATCATGTACGAGATAGCGCTTACCTGCCCGGCATCCAGCGTTCGGCCATTGATCAACGTCAGCGTCACCGACGCGGAAGGTTTCTTCTGATCGTGCAGAAACAGGGACGGCTTCGGCATCGCCAGATGCACCCGCGCCGCGCTGACCGGACCAAGCGTTTCGATGGTGCGCGAAAGCTCACCCTCCAGCGCGCGCTGGAAGTTCACTTGTTCGTTAAACTGGCTGATGCCAAATTTTTCCTGATCAAGCAGTTCAAAGCCTACTGCGCCACCTTTCGGCAGCCCCTGCTGGGCCAGCTTGAGACGCACTTCATACACCTGCTCAGCGGGTATCTGAATAGAACCGTCATGCTCCGCAAAGCGGTACGGTATCTGCATCTGTTTCAGTTGCGTGACGATCGCGCCGCCATCCTGCTCGCTAATATTGCTGTACAGGACACGATAGTCTGGCTCTTTAGCCCAGAACAGCAGCGCAATGACAATTGAAATAGCAGCTGCGGCGGCAATGAAAAATATCATCCGGGGGTTAAGCCGAATATTATCAAGCAGTGCCTTAATATCGACAATGCCTTTCTTGTTACTGTCTTGGGTCGTGGCAGTCATGCCAATATCCTGTAAAAGTGATCGCCGCAATAAAAATTAAAAAGCATTACGGCTCGCCTCATTTGGTATGAAATAAGTAAATGCAAAATTATTTCCCAGGGGAATTCCTGGTGAGTATTATCTACAAAACAGGCCGTTTTCTAAGTGGTAAAAAGGTGAAATTTGTGTCAGCTATTCAGGTTATGTCGTTTTTCGCGCCACATGATAAGCTTACGGCCAATTACTACTAAGGTTGTTTTCTATGTCTATGAATGCAATAGGCGGGGTACTGGATCAGATTCAGTCCCAGGCCAGAAAAGTCTCAGATGCGTCAGCGCTGAACCCCTTTATTTCTGATCGTAATGTCGAGAATAAGTCACAATTCTCTGATATTTTATTTAACAGTATTAACAATATTAGCCAAATGCAGACCACAGCCAAAACCCAGTCACAGGCTTATCTCGCCGGCGTCGAAGGTATTGGCTTAAACGATGTGATGGTGTCAATGCAAAAATCATCACTGGCATTAAACCTTGGTATTCAGGTACGCAACAAATTAGTAAGTGCGTATCAAGATATTATGAATATGCCGGTATAACGCTAAGTCTTATCTTAATGCCGATTACCCCGGAAGTATGGTTGCTATTTTTCACACCCGAATCATCCTGGATATGTCTTATTAAGATTTAACAGCACACACGCATTTGTCGGGTGATGAGTGGCTCATCATTTGCGAATACGTGTGTGCGCAATAAACCAGTGAATTACCGTCAATATTATTATTGGTTGTCAGAAAAATATGCGTTCCATTACTCCGCACACTCAACCCGCACCCATTGTGCTGACCGAGAGTGAATTAGAAAAAATCAGCAAATTGATATACCAACGCGCCGGTATTGTGCTCACCGCGCAAAAACGCGACATGGTTTATAACCGACTCACCCGTCGTCTAAGAGAGCTGAATTTAAAAAGTTTTGAGGATTACACCGATCGACTGGTGGCCAATCCAGGCTGTGACGAGTGGCAGGTATTTATCAATGCCCTGACCACTAACCTGACCTCCTTTTTCCGCGAGGCGTATCACTTCCCGACGCTGGCCCGGCATGCCCAGTCCAGAAACGGGATGTACAACGTCTGGTGCGCAGCCGCCTCAACCGGCGAAGAGCCGTGGTCAATCGCCATGACGCTGGAAGAGACGCTGGGGCGCAGCATTACCGGCCCGCGCGTGCTGGCCACCGATATTGATACCGATGTGCTGGAGAAAGCAAGCCTTGGGGTTTACCGGTTAAGTGACATCGACAACCTGACCGAACAGCAAAAACGCACCTGGTTTTTGCGCGGGACGGGCGAGCATCAAAACAGAGTGAAAATCAAAAGCGAACTGCGCAGCACGGTCCAGTTTCGCCAGCTCAATCTGATTGATGCGCAGTGGGATATTCCCGCGCCTTTCGATGCCATTTTTTGCCGTAACGTGATGATTTATTTCGATCAGAACACCCAGGAGAAGCTGCTGCAGCGCTTCGCGAAAATGCTGAAACCCGGCGGGCTGCTCTTTGTTGGCCACTCGGAGCATTTTCAAAATTTAACCAGCCCATTTCGTCTGCTCGGGCAGTCTGTCTACCGCCTTGGAGATCAAAAGCCATGAGAAAAATCAAGGTGTTATGCGTTGACGACTCGTCACTGATCCGCAAGATCATGACGCATATCGTTAATGAGCAGCCGGATATGGAGATGGTCGCCACGGCGCTGGACCCGATTGTCGCACGCGATCTGATTAAGCAACACAACCCGGATGTGCTGACGCTGGACGTGGAAATGCCGCGGATGGACGGGCTGGAGTTTCTGGAAAGGCTGATGCGCCTGCGCCCAATGCCGGTAGTGATGCTGTCATCGCTCACCGGCAAAGGCTCCGATATTACGCTCAGCGCACTGGAACTTGGGGCGGTGGATTTTATCACCAAGCCGCAAATGGGCTTACAGGATGGCATGGCGCAATACAGCGACATGATCGCCGACAAAATTCGCATGGCGGCCAAAGCGCGCATTCATCGCAGCGAAACAAAAGTGGCACCGCCTCGCGTGATTAAAGCCCCGCTGGTGGGCAGCGAAAAGATTATTGCCATTGGCTCCTCCACCGGAGGAACCGAGGCACTGCGTCAGCTGCTGGAACCGATGCCGCCGACCAGCCCGGCCATTGTCATTGCGCAACATATGCCGCCTGGCTTTACCCGTTCGTTTGCCAACCGGCTGGATCATCTGTGCCAGATGTCGGTGAAAGAGGCGGAACACGGCGAACGTGTGCTTCCTGGTCACGTCTATATCGCGCCGGGTGCTTTCCATATGGAGCTGACACGCAGCGGGGCGAACTATCACATCGCGCTGAATGATGATTTACCGATCAACCGCCATCGTCCCTCTGTCGATTCGCTGTTTCACTCTGTGGCGCAAAGCGCCGGGAAAAACGCTATCGGCGTGATTTTGACGGGGATGGGCAGCGACGGCGCCGCCGGACTGCTGGCGATGCGCCAGGCGGGCGCGTGGACCATTGCGCAAAGCGAACGCACATGCGTGGTGTTCGGTATGCCGCGTGAAGCGATTGCCCACAATGCCGCCTGCGAAACCGTCGATCTTGAGCAAATTGGTCAGCACATTCTTCAGCGTTCTGCCGGTCAGGCGCGCAGGATTTAATTTTTTATTTCATTCCCCTTTATTCAGGAAAAAACAATGGCAGACAAAAATTTACGTTTTCTCGTTGTCGACGACTTCGCCACAATGCGCCGAATTGTGCGCAATTTGTTGAAAGACCTTGGTTTTAACCGTGTTGAAGAAGCCGAAGATGGCCTGGATGCGCTGAACAAGCTGCGTGCGGACGCCTTTGATTTCGTCATCAGCGACTGGAACATGCCGAACATGGACGGCTTGCAGTTGCTGACAGAAATCCGCGCCGACGCCAATTTGAGCAAAATGCCCGTGCTGATGGTCACCGCCGAAGCCAAGAAAGAGAACATCATCGCGGCCGCGCAGGCAGGTGCCAGCGGTTATGTGGTGAAACCTTTCACCGCCGCAACGCTGGAAGAAAAGCTGAACAAAATCTTTGAAAAAATCGGGTGGTAACCGATGAGCGGCTTAGAGAATTCGCAGCCAGAAGATGATTTCAAAAGCATCTTCTCCCGCGTCGGGCAACTGACGCGCTTGCTGCGCGACAGCCTGGTCGACTTAGGTCTGGACCGCACCATTATTGAAGCGGCAGATGCTATCCCCGATACGCGAGACCGCCTGAACTATGTCATCGCGAAAACGGCCCAGGCGGCTGAACGCGTACTGACCTGCGTGGAAGAAGCTCGCCCGCAGCAGGAGGCGATCACGGCGCAAGCGGAAGCGTTAACCGCCCGCTGGGATGAGTGGTTCGCCGATCCGGTGGAATTACCGATCGCCAAAGCGCTGGTGACCGACACACGTCAGTTCCTCCAGCAGGCGCCTGCCATTGCTCGTCAGACCAACGACCAGCTGATGGAAATCATGATGGCACAGGATTTTCAGGATCTTACCGGCCAGGTGATCCGCCGCATGATGTCGCTTATCGAACTGGTCGAGAAAGAGCTGATTCAGGTGCTGCTGGCTTACGTGCCGGAATCACTCCAGCAGGAGAAAGAGGCGGAAGCGGAAGCAAAAACCGCTGCCATGCTGGTCAATGGCCCACAAATTGACAACAGCAAAGCGGGTGTCATGGCGTCGCAAGATCAGGTCGACGACCTGCTCGACAGCCTGGGTTTCTAACGGAGCGCGGTTCGCCGCGCCGCTGAGCAAATCATGTCAGAAGAGAGTGATGTAGAAAAAACAGAAGAACCCACACCCCAGCGAAAACAGAAAGCGCGTGAAGAGGGGCAGATCCCCCGCTCGAAAGAGCTGAGTTCGCTGCTGATGTTGCTGGCCGGGTGGGGGTTTCTGCTCTCTGGCGGTTCACAGTTTGCCCGGCAACTGCTGGAGCTGCTGCGAACCGGTCTGGTGCTCAACCGTTTGTCGGTAATGGATGAACAGTCCATGTTCCACCAGACCCGCTACTTGCTGGAGATGATGAGCAGCGCGCTGCTGCCCATTTTGCTGGGTTTGTTTGTCACCGGGATCGCATCGCCGATGTTGCTGGGCGGCGTCAACCTGAGCGGCAAATCGCTGAAGCTCGATCTGAAGCGGATCTCGCCGCTTTCGGGGTTCAAACGCCTGTTTTCCGCCCAGGTGTTATCGGAAATGCTCAAAGGGTGCCTGAAGGTTGTGCTGGTCGCGTGCGCCTTCGCGCTCTATATCTACAAAAACAAAGCGCATTTCATTCAGTTAGTTAACGAAGCACTGCCGATGGCTATCGCGCATGCCATGAGCATGACGCTGGATTGCCTGATGATGGTGATTTTTTTCCTGTTACCGGTGGTGGGTTATGACGTGTTTTATCAGATAACCAGCCACCTGAAAAAGCTGCGGATGAGCCGTCAGGAGATCCGCGACGAATTTAAACAGAGCGAAGGCGACCCGCACATTAAGAGCCGCATTAAACAGATGCAGCGTGCGGCAGCGCAAAACCGAATGATGAGCGATATCCCGCAAGCGGATGTCATCGTCAACAACCCGACGCACTACTCTGTCGCCCTCTCTTATAAAGAAGGCGGGATGAGCGCGCCAGTCGTTCTGGCCAAAGGCGCCGGAGAGATTGCCTTAAAAATTCGTGAGCTGGGCGCGCAACACCGCATCCCGATGCTCGAAGCACCACCGCTGGCCCGTGCGCTTTATCGCCATTGTGAGATTGGCGAACAGATCCCGGGCGAGCTTTATAGCGCCGTCGCAGAAGTATTGGCCTGGGTTTATGGCCTGCGTCGGTGGCGCAACAACGGCGGCGTTCCGCCGAAGCAGCCCAGGGATCTCGCGGTTCCTGAGTCGATGGATTTTGTACATGAGAGTTCAAACTGATGGCTAATATCGCCAGCAAATTACGCTTACCGGCGTTTAAAGATACACAGTGGCAAATCATGGCAGGCCCGGTGCTGATCATGCTGATTCTGGCAATGATGGTACTGCCGCTGCCGGCATTTCTGCTGGATACCCTGTTCACCTTTAATATCGTGCTCTCCCTGATGATATTGATGGTGGCGATGTTTACGCAGAAAACCCTCGAGTTTTCCGCGTTTCCGACGGTGTTGCTGTTTTCAACCCTGCTGCGCCTCGCGCTGAACATTGCCTCCACGCGTATCATTCTGATGGAAGGCCACACCGGCGCCGCCGCAGCGGGCCGGGTGGTGGAAGCCTTCGGCCACTTCCTGGTCGGCGGCAACTTTGCCATCGGTATTGTGGTGTTCGCGATTCTTATCATCATCAACTTTATGGTTATCACCAAAGGTGCCGGACGTATCGCCGAAGTGGGCGCGCGTTTTGTGCTGGACGGGATGCCGGGTAAGCAGATGGCGATTGATGCCGATCTTAACGCCGGGCTGATTGGTGAAGCGGAGGCCAAACGCCGCCGTAGCGAAGTGACCCAGGAATCTGATTTTTACGGTTCAATGGACGGTGCCAGTAAATTCGTGCGCGGCGATGCCATCGCCGGGCTGCTGATCATGGCGATTAACGTGGTCGGCGGTCTGATTATCGGCGTGATGCAGCACGGTTTAAGCGTGGCGGAAGCAGGCGAAACTTATACCCTGCTGACCATCGGTGACGGTCTTGTCGCGCAGATCCCGGCACTGATCATCTCCACCGCCGCCGGTGTGATTGTGACCCGCGTTTCCAACGATGAAGACATCGGGGAACAGATGGTTGGCCAGTTGTTTAACAACCCGCGCGTCATGTTGCTTTCCGGCGCGGTGATTGGTCTGCTGGGGCTGATCCCCGGTATGCCAAATCTGGTATTCCTGATGTTCACCGCCATTCTGCTGGGGCTCGCCTGGTGGCTACGCGGTCGCGAAATGAATAACCCGAATCGCCGCAGCGCCGTCAACGAAGATAAAGACAGCGCCAGCGCGCTGGCCGCCAACGATCAGGCCACGGCGGAAGCCTCGTGGGAAGACGTTGAAATGGAAGATGTACTGGGTCTGGAAGTGGGCTATCGCCTGATCCCGCTGGTTGACAGCGACCAGGATGGGCAACTGCTGGTGCGCGTGCGCGGTATCCGTAAGAAATTTGCGCAGGAGATGGGCTTTTTGCCGCCAGCGATCCATATCCGCGACAACCTCGATCTGGCGCCTGGCGACTACCGCATTCTGCTTAAAGGCGTGGAAATCGGCAGTGGCACCATGGAGCCGGAACGCTGGATGGCCATCAACCCTGGCTATGCCGAGGGTGAACTGCCCGGCACACCGTGTGTCGATCCGGCGTTTGGCCTGCCCGCCTGCTGGATTGATGAAGTGTTGCGTGAACAGGCGCAGATTCAGGGCTTTACCGTGGTTGACCCCAGTTCGGTTATCGCCACGCACCTGAACCATTTGATCACCCTGCATACGGATGAATTGTTCAGCCGTCAGGAGACGCAGCAGTTGCTCGACCGCATCACCAAAGAGATGCCGAAGCTGGTGGAAGATTTAATTCCGGGGGTGATTTCCGTGACGCTGTTCCACAAAGTGTTGCAGAACCTGCTCTCTGAACGCGTGTCGATCCGCGATATGCGTACCATCATCGATACGCTTGCGGAATATGCGCCAGTGCAAAACGATCCGGATGAGCTGACCTCGCAGGTGCGTATTCGCCTGGGCCGCGCGATCACCGCCCAGTGGTTCCGTAACGACGATGACATCAAAGTGATTGGCCTGGATACCTCGCTGGAAAAACTGCTGATCCAGTCCCTGCAAAGCGGTAGCGCGATTGAGCCAGGCATTGCCGAAAACCTGATGCGTCAGGCTGACCGCGCGATTACCGAACAGCAGTCGCTCGGCGTGTCGCCAGTGTTGTTGGTCAACCCGGCGCTGCGCACCATGGTGTCGCGTTTCCTGCGTCGCGCGTTCCCGCAACTGGCGGTTTTATCGACGCTGGAAATCAGCAACAACAAGACCGTGCAAATGACAGCGGTTATTGGCACCCATTAATCACATCCCTGGTATGACTTTTCTGGCGCTGCAGGTCTCCCCTGCAGCGTCCGCACATACGATAGCGGCAACTGGCACACATCAATGAAATCACTGGTATTACTTCTTCTGGCGCTGCAGGCATCCCCTGCGGCGTTTGCACAAACGACGGGGGCCTGGAGCGCCTCTTCCGCTGGCGGCAGCGTCACCACCGGTAAACAGGTGCTGCGTGGACGCCCGCTTTTCTCCCCGGAATCCCTTTCCCCTTCGGCGCAAGCTGTGCGTATTTCATGGCGCATTACGCTGCTCTCCCCTCCTCCGCCGGGGCTGGTGATTAAGCTTTGTCGTATCGATAAATGCATTCCGTTGCCGGCGCTTTCCGGCCAGCGTCGCATTGATGTTCCGCTGGCGGCGAACGGCGAATTCCGCTTTATCTATTCCGTCAACAGCCTCGGCCAGTTACAGCCGGCGCTCAACGTTGTGCGTAATCAATTAACGGTAAATTATCGCTAAGCAGAAAAAACGAAAGGCTATGCGGACAAATACTGTTCCGCTAGCCTTTTGGGGAAGTTTAATGCAGTGAAGGGGCTTGATGTTGGGAGTAAAGCTGGCTGCACCGGGCACCACGATGTATAGAGGATAAATTCTGTTTGAGGGTGTTAAGACGCGTCTGTAAATTACGCGTTATTTCCGCTTCATTCGCCAGTAATGCTTTTAACAGCACTTTCAATTCTTCTTTGACCATCATCGAAAGCGCATCGGTACTATGGTTGAAAATATCCTGCTTCTTGATGACATACTCCGCTGCGACTTCAACAAAATCATCCCAGCGTTCCTGTTTCGTCATCTCCAGCATCGCTAAGTTCATATCAAATAATTCACGGTAATACTGCAAAATACTCTCAGCCATAACGCACCCGTTTCTGTACCGGTTCAATCTCTTTCCATGTGGCGGCCAGTTTCATTAACAGGCTGTCGACATGTTTTAACGGCTCAGGTTCATTACGCAAATTCGCTTCTAATAAGGTGCGAGACATATATTCGTACATCTGATCGAGATCGGCGGCAATATGCTGGCCTTTTTCATGATCGAGCGCGGCGCGCAGTCCGTTGTCGATAATATTAATCGCTTTAGAAATCATTTTTCCGCGCTGGGCGACATTGCCTTTTTCAAAATAGATTGAGGCCTGCAAAATAGCGCTGTGGGCGCCATCAAACAGCATGGAAATTAATTGATGCGGTGTCGCGCCCGCTAATTTGCTTTGCAGCGAGACCTGCGCATAGGCGTGAGTGCCCTGAGATGCATACATATGCGGCTCCTGAAAGCAGGCCCGCGAAGGCCTGCTGATAACAAAAAATTAAAGAGTAGCAAGCAGCGAGCTTAACTGGCTGCTCATGTTGTTCATGTTCGACATCACGGTATCCAGGTTCTGGAACTCGACGCGATAACGTTCAACCTGCGCGTCAATCAGCTTCTGGGTTTTGTCGATCTGCGTTTGCGCTATTTTCGACTGGTTTTCCAGGCTCTCGGTGGCGGTGTCGATGATGCCGTCGGTTTTGGTTTTCGAATCCCCAAGGTACTCAGTGAGGATGGAACCCAGCGACGTCGCCAGCCCTTCATTCGCGCCACGACCGGAAAACATATTGGCGATTTGTTCCGGGTTATCGGCAATCGCTTCATCCAGCGTATCTTCGTTCAGCGTCATCTGGCCGGTCTGCGCATCAATGGAGATACCGAGATCCGCCAGCGAAGCGTAGGTGGCATCCGCATCGCCGTACACGCCGTTGACGGCGGAGCGAACTTCGCTCACCAGCCCGCGCAGGGTGGAATCGCCCATCAGTGCGCCGCTTTGCGAGCTTTGCGTGGCCACTTCTTCATCGCCAAGACCAGACGTATCGGCAGCAACGTACTTACTGGAAGATGACGTTTTATCCAGCAATGCGTTGTATTGCTTAACAAAATCTTGCAGGCTGGTTTTAATTGCCGAGGTGTCGTTGGTCAGGGTGAGTTGCTCAGATTCGCCGTTTTCCGACACTTTTTTCAGGTTCAGCGTCACGCCATCAATGATGTCATTGATGTTGTTGGTTGAACGCGTGTAGTCGGAACCGTCGACGCGCAATTTCGCGTCCTGCGCATCCGAAACGGCGATCATGTTGTCTGTCATACCCGGGTCGTTAACCAACTGCCCCTGGTCGTCAATATGCTGACCACCGTTTGAGGTATCCAGCACACCGGCAAGCGAAGCATCGCCATCAACTTTGACGCTCATCTGCCCGTCGGAACCGGTTTTTTTCGAGCTCAGCACCAGTTGATAACCATCATCGGTACGCTGCACCGTAGCAGTAACATCGCCCTTCTCTTTATTGATGGCTTTTGCAATCTGGTTCAGCGACGTTTCATCATCTTTCAGTTCGACTTCCATCGACTTGCCATCGTTCTGCGTGATGGTGATGGTACGCGTGCCGCCTGAAGTGCTGGTACCCAGCGCGGTATCGGCATCGGTTTGCGGCTGCGTTTTCAGTTTATGCGCGGCGGCTAACTGCGAAATCGTCACCGAATGGCTATCGGCTTGCGCGCCGGAACCCGCAACAGCGGAAAACGCTTCGTTAGCGCTGACGGTCATTTTGCTAAACGCGTCGCCGCCCATAGTGGTGACGCTTTTTTGCAGATTCGACAGCAGACTGGAAATCTGGCCCCAGGCCGAAATTTGCGAGTCATATTTCTTTTTCAGGTTGGTGTACGGCGTCAGGCGCGTTTGTTCGCCCGCTTTTAGCTGATCCAGCATCGACGCCGTATCAATCCCGCCAGTACCAACCCCTAATGATGATATTGCCATTTCTTCTCCTGTCGGAAATGTCTGTTTGCGGTAGTTCTCTATTAAGCTATCGGCGCGGGAAAATAAAAGATGAATTTTTTACCCTTACCGCACAATAAAGGAAAGCGGCACTTTGCACCGGCTATTTTCACTAATTACAGCTGATTGCAAAAGGGCAAACACCGTACATAAAGAAGCAAAAAGGCATTGCTGATAATTAGTCGCAAAAATGACAGCAATTTATCGCTTTGCGTTCAATGAAAACCCTTCCTTATATAGAAAGCACGCTCCATTAAAATTCGAAGAAAAAAATCATAAAAAGCTATTACGCAAAATACGTGCGGTTTTGTTGGCAATTTAAAACCTAACCCGCAAAGGCGCATAAAATATCAACGATATAGCGCTAAAAACCCATTAAAAATAAAAAAAACGGCCAGCAAATAAAAAAGTTTTTCGTGCAAAATATTTTAGTCATTTTTTAAAAGGCCGATTTATTAAGTATGCGAACGAAATGACGCATAACCATACTCTGTATAGTAAATTGTGTATAAGGAAACCCCATGTCCCAGGTTATTAATACTAACGCCCTCAGCCTCGTCGCCCAAAACAACCTGAATAAATCTCAGGGCTCTCTGGGTACTGCAATTGAGCGTCTGTCTTCTGGTCTGCGTATTAACAGCGCAAAAGACGATGCCGCAGGTCAGGCAATCTCTAACCGCTTCACCGCGAACATCAACGGCCTGAGCCAGGCTTCCCGTAACGCCAACGATGGTATCTCCATCGCGCAGACCACTGAAGGCGCGTTGAACGAAATCAACGACAACCTGCAGAACATCCGTCGTCTGTCTGTACAGGCGCAGAACGGCACCAACTCTGATTCTGACCGTCAGTCCATCCAGGACGAAATCGACGCGCGTCTGTCTGAAATCAACCGTATCTCTGAACAGACTGAATTCAACGGCGTGAAAGTACTGAGCGAAGACCAGAGCCTGTCTATCCAGGTGGGTTCTAACGATGGCCAGACTATCGATATCCAGCTGAACAAAATGGATTCCAGCACTCTGGGTATGGACGGCTTCACCGTTGCAAGCGGTGTTGACGTTAATTCTCTGACCGCTTCTACCACCGTTGACATCAGCGTAACCGTCGACAAAGGTCTGAGCAACGTTGTTGACTCCAAAACCACTCCGACTGTAAATGCTACCGGCGTTGTTGAAGGTTCCGACGGTAAAACTTATGTTTCTGGTGATGATGGTAAATACTACGAAGCAAAAGCGAACACCAACGGTGATGGTCTGACTTATGACACCACCACTGCAGCAAATACCACCGGTGTCACCATGAGCGCCAACAAAGCGGGTTCTTCCGTGACCGTTTCTCAGACTGCTACAACTACCGGTCTGCCGGGTGGTAGCGCTCTGATGACCGATGGTGAAGGTAACTTCTATGTTAAAGATTCTGCTGGTGGTCTGGCCAAAGCCGAAACAGACCTGCAGGGTAATATTACTGTCGGTAAAGCAGTTTCCACCGCTCAGGCAACGACCGATCCGCTGACCAAAATCGACGAAGCACTGTCTCAGGTTGATGAACTGCGTTCCGGTCTGGGTGCGGTACAGAACCGTTTCGCTTCTGTTATCAGCAACCTGAACAACACTGTTAACAACCTGTCTCAGTCTCGTTCTCGTATCCTGGATGCGGACTTCGCTTCTGAAGTTTCTGAAATGAGCCGTGCGAACATCCTGCAGTCTGCTGGTACCTCTGTACTTGCTCAGGCTAACCAGGTTCCGCAGAACGTCCTGTCTCTGCTGCGTTAATTTCTGGTGTTTCCGGCAGGCTCCGGCCTGCTTTTTACCCACCCGCCCATTCGCCTGGGCGGGTTTTTTATTGCCTGCGATTTAACACACCTTTCCAGCCGTAATTCACCGTTCTGCACTGCGTTAACACAAACGCGCTATCAGAACCTTCATCTATCTATTATTCCCGCGCTGGCTATCTTTTTTCTATTCCGTTTAAAGGAGAGCAGCGATGGCAGATTTAACCGCACCAGAAGGTTCATTCGCATGGGCGATGTTACAGCTTCAGGCCGGTAACCGGGTCAGCAGAAGCGTGTGGCAGGATGCGGGTATGTACCTCGTCAGAAATCCAGGCTTAACAGAACAGGTGGTGGTTGAAAATGACTGGCGTGCGGCGGCGGGTATTACGGTTGGCACACCATTTAACTATTTGCCCAATATCGAGTTATGCAATGCGCAACAGGATTTTGTTCCCTGGGTTGCGACGCACGAGGATATGGAAGCGACGGACTGGCAGGGTATTGCTGCGGTTGGTGAGCCTGGCAACGACTGGAAATTGATATTTGATATGGAGGTTATAAAAATCAACTCTACGGACACTGACGGTGAGGACTATGGCGCTAAAAGTTATGCAACTATAATTCAGTCACCTGATTTATTAAACGCTATCTGGGGTTTCGGAACCTCATATCATCCTGAGTACATTTCTCCATCGTGCCTTTTTACCGCAATGTTTTTCACAGGTAGTCCTGAAAACGATGAACAATTGCTTGCCGAACTTAGTGTTGCGGGCATACAAGTCAGAACCGATGATGTCGTTTTTGATATGTCTCACGACTTCCAGGCTTATATTTTTGCCCATTCGATGGGAGATTATGTTCGCTTTAGATTTAATGACTTCAATTCAAGCAAAGATGTCTACAAAGTACACCAGTACCTGAAAAGCCAGGTTGGTAGAACCATTCGGGTTTATGTCAACTGGTGATCACGTTGAGAAAAGGCAAAAAAGTTTATCGCAGGTTAGCGTGAACAAAAAAAAGCCTTTCCGTCAGGAAAGGCCTGTAAGGTACAGCGCGTATAAAAAGTAAAACAAAATTAGTTAAACGAGGTCTCGGTCACGCGTTCAATCAGCTCCATCTCTTCACTGTTCAGCAGCTTTTCAATATCCACCAGAATCAACATGCGCTCATCGAGCGAGCCAAGACCCAGCAAATATTGTGTCGAGAGCGTAACGGTATATTCCGGCGCAGGTTTGATCTGCTCGGCATTAAGCGCCAGCACATCGGAAACGCCGTCAACCACAATCCCGACCACCCGGCCGCTGTCGAGGCTCAGCACAATCACCACTGTGTTGTCGTCAAACTCAGCGGAAGCCAGTTCAAATTTCACACGCAGATCGACAATCGGCACGATCACACCGCGCAGGTTGGTCACACCAGCAATAAACGCAGGTGTGTTGGCAATGCGGGTGACGCGATCATAACCACGGATCTCTTGTACTTTTAAGATCTCAATGCCGTACTCTTCGGTGCCCAGGCGAAACACCAGGAACTCATTACCCGTGTTGTCACCGGTTAACTGCTTATTTGTGTTAGATAAATTCATTTCTTAACCTTTTTAAAAACTGACGTCAGGCTCTGTCTCAGTGTGCCCTGGCGCTTTTTGCCAGCGTCGTTAGAACCGCCACATCCAGAATCAGCGCGACGCTGCCGTCGCCGAGGATGGTCGCCGCCGAAATACCCGGAATTTTGCGGTAGTTCTGCTCAAGATTTTTCACCACCACCTGGTGCTGGCCGATCAGTTGATCCACCAACAAGGCGTAACGGCTACCGGCGCTCTGCACAATGACGGCGATCCCTTCGCTGATGTCGTAATCCTCGTCGTGAATGCCAAACAGCGTGCCCAGCTCGACAAGCGGTAAATACTCTTCGCGCACCTGCAACATGCGCTCGCCGCCGGTCATCCGGTGCAGGGTGTTTTCCGAAAGCATCAGCGATTCCATCATGCTGCCGAGCGGCAGAACGTAGATTTCTGAACCCACACGTACGGACATCCCATCGAGGATCGCCAGCGTCAGCGGCAGAATGATGCGGATCTTCGAACCGCGACCCTGCTCGGAATGGATGGTCACATGCCCACCCATTTCCTGAATGTTACGGCGCACCACGTCCATACCAACGCCACGACCAGAGACATCGGTCACTTTTTCCGCCGTGGAGAAGCCCGGCGCGAAAATCAGCATCCAGACATCTTCATCACTCATGTTGTCGCTGATCGTCATGCCCTGCAGTTGCGCTCGCGCCAGGATCTTCTCGCGGTTCAGCCCGGCACCATCATCGGTCACTTCGATAATGATATTGCCGCCGTGGTGTTCCGCCGAAAGCACCAGATTCCCCTTGTCGGCTTTACCATTGGCGCGGCGCACATCAACCGGTTCAATCCCGTGATCGAGGCTGTTACGCACCAGGTGCGTTAACGGATCGACAATCTGTTCGATAAGACGTTTATCAAGCTCAGCAGAACCGCCAACCAGCGTCAGTTCCACTTCTTTATTCAGCTTACCGGCCAGGTCATGTACCAGACGCGGGAAGCGGCTAAAGACATATTCCATTGGCATCATGCGAATCGACATCACCGACTCCTGCAAGTCGCGCGCGTTACGTTCGAGCTGCGCAATGGTGCTAATCAGCGTGTCGTGATTGGTGGAATCGAGCACACTGGAAAGCTGCGAGAGCATCGCCTGGGTGATGATCAACTCGCCCACCTGGTTGATTATCTGGTCAACCTTCTCGACCGCCACGCGAATGCTGCTGGCTTCTGTCGCTTGCGGGCGCTGGCGGTTATTTTCCGGGCGTGTCGCACGCGCTGCCGGTGCGGCCGGTGCCGCTACCGCGTTCACTGCCGCAGGCGTTGCTGCCGCAGCTTCGCCGGAGGTGGCAACCGGTTCTTCTTCGGCCGGGGCCGGGGCGATGGAAATCTGTTCCGGTTCGAGCACAAAACACAACACCGCCAGAATATCGTCCGGGGATACCGTGGTGTGCAGCGTCAATTGCAGGCTCTCATTGTCGGTCTGCAACTGGCTCACGCGGCCTAAATTGCCCATTTCATCAATGAGCGGCTGGCGATCGTCTTCTTTGATTTTGCTCAGCACGATGCGCAGCCGTTGGCCATCCTCGGCAGGTTTCGCCGCCGGTGTCGCAACTGCTTGTTCAACCACTGTGTCGGCAGCAACCGGTGCGGCGATATCTGTGGAAACCGCAGCGGAAGCCGTGCCGTCGAGAGCAATCTGGCGCAGTGCATTGCAGATATAGTTGAACGTCTCTTCGTCGGGCTCGGCGGAAGCTTTATAGGCATCCAGTTGATCCTGCATAATATCTTTGCTCTCCAAAAACAGATCGCGAATAGGGCCAGTAATCGTCAACGTACCGCTGCGTACATCATCCAGCAGGTTTTCCAGGATGTGCATGGTTTGCTGTAACACAGTGAAACCAAAGGTGCCCGCACCGCCTTTTATTGAGTGCGCGGCACGAAAAATCGCATTCAGAACTTCTCTGTCCGGCGAGTCGAGATCCAGTTCCAGCAGATACTTTTCCATATCCGCCATCAGCTCATCCGCCTCGTCAAAAAAGGCCTGATAAAAATCGCTTATGTCCACTTACTTACTCTCCTCAGGACCGCTTTTTACCGTAGGTTCAACTGCCACCGGGCTGCTTTGCGGCGGCGCGTCGGTGGCTGATGCACTCGGGCTTGCCGGGGTTGAAACCAGCGTGTCGCGCAAAAGCACATCTTCTTGCATGATCTGTTTCTCTTTCTGCTGGCTCAGCACCAGGATACTGATACGGCGGTTAATGGGATCGGCTGCATCGGAACCGGCCTGCATCATGGTGTCCGCCGTACCGATCACCCGGATAAATTTATTGCTCGCAAGCCCGGCACCGGCCAGGATGCGCCGCGCCGCATTGGCACGATCGGAAGAGAGCTCCCAGTTGCTGTAGCCCTGTTCACCGTTGGCGTAAGGCAGCGAATCCGTGTGTCCGGTGACAATGATGCGGTTCGGCATGTCGTTTAACACCGGCACCAGCGCCTGCAGAATATTCACCATGTAACTTTCGGGCGTCGGTCGGCCTATTTTGAACATCGGGCGATCCGCGCTATCGGTGATTTGAATCAGCAATCCATCATCGGTCAGCGAAAGCCGCAGGTTGGAGGTGAAGTTGTTCAACCGTGGATCGATTTGGATCAGGCTTTCCAGCTTCTCTCTCGCCCGCTTCAGGTTGACTTCACTCTTCTTCGCGTCCAGTTGCTGCAACGTTCGTTTGAAAACTTCGCCATCTTGTTTGATGACATCTTCGCCGCCGCCGGGGATCACGCTGTCGCTAAGGCTCGCTTTATCGCCCTGCGCCAGCGTGGTTTTCATCGGCATTTTGAAATATTCAGCGATCTGCTGGCGCTGCTCCGGGCTGGAAGAAGAGAGCAGCCACATCACCAGGAAAAACGCCATCATTGCGGTCATAAAGTCCGCATAGGCGATTTTCCAGGAACCGCCGTGTGAACCATGCTTTTTATTGATGGATCTGCGGACAACAATGGTAGTGGCAGACTTCTTACTCATGTCGACTCACCCGAAGAGGATGACGCGCTTGAGGTACGTACTTCGCGAACGTGATCTTCCAGTTCCGCGAAGCTGGGACGTTCCGTGGAAAAGAGGGTTTTACGGCCAAATTCAACGGCGATCTGCGGCGCATAACCGTTCATGCTGGAAAGCAGCATGGTTTTAATGCACTCGAGCATTTTCAGGTGTTCCGCGCTACGCTGGCGCAGCAATGTCGCCAGCGGCAGCACCATGCCGTATGCCATCAAAATACCGAGGAAAGTACCGACCATGGCGTGGGCAATCAGCGCGCCCAGTTCGGCTGCCGGACGATCGGCCGCCGCCAGGGCGTTAACCACCCCCATTACCGCCGCCACGATACCAAATGCGGGCAACCCGTCGCCGACAGCGTTAAGGCTGTGCGCCGGCACTTCATGCTCGTGTTCGCAGGTCTCAATCTCTTCATCCATCAACGCTTCCATTTCAAAGGCGTTGGTATTACCGCTCACCATCAGGCGCAGATAATCGGTGATGAAATTCATGATTTCACTGTCGGCCATCAGCCGTGGATAGGCTGAGAAAATCGGGCTGTTTTGCGGATCTTCAATATCGTTTTCCAGCGATACCAGACCGTTCTGGCGGCCTTTCGCCAGCAACAGATACATCATCGCCAGCAGATCCATATATAACGCTTTAGTGAAATGGGAACCTTTAAACAAAGTAGGAAACGCTTTTAAGGTGGCCCGGATCGCTTTACCGTTATTTCCGACAATAAAAGCCCCTACGCCAGCCCCGCCGATAATTAAAAACTCGGTAGGCTGAAACAGTGACGCTAGATTCCCGCCACTGAGCGCAAAGCCGCCAAATACAGTCGCGAAAACGACGATATAGCCAATGATGACTAACACTTCAACTCCTTAATAACTCAATAATCATGGCGCAACAACATAGCGGGCCGCGCGGTGAAAATGCCGCAGCATCTGTTACTGCCGCCGATGAGAACGCGCCAGATCAGGAGTGGCTTTTTTTATTGCCCGCGAAGGTGGAAAACACAAACAGCAGGTAAAATTGGTGCTGGTATTTTCCGGCGTGGTAATAAAACGCCCGCCACACGTGCTGCACTCAGTATGTTTAACCATGCCGCAGTCAATAAACCGCAGCAGCGTCCAGGCGCGCGTTAAACCTAAAACTGGTTTTTTCTCTGTACCGTTCAGACTATTTTCCAGATACAGGCGATAGCCCTTCAGCATAATCTCAACGGGGCGACCAGATTCCGTCTTTTGCAGATAACAATAAATGTTATAAAACATTGACGAATGAATATTTTGTTCCCACGCCATATACCAGTCGGTGGAAAACGGTAGCATGCCTTTCGGCGGCGAACAGCCTTTGAGTTCTTTATACAGTTTTAATAATCTTCTGCGGCTAAGATTGGTTTCACTTTCGAGAACCTGCATCCTGGCGCCAAAAGAAATCAATTCCATGGCAATTTGCGCATCCCTGATTTCTGACATTATGCTTTTTTCACACATCACAAACTCCGCTGTCAGGATCTCGAAGGCTCGTCCTCAGAAAGAGAATTAAGCAAATCAGTGGATAAAATGATTCCGGTATGGATACTTTGTAAAGCATCAATACGGGAATCTTTGGTCAAACAGTCAATCACTGTTTCGTTATCTATGCGTAACCGACAAATAAGCTGGCCGGTTGACGCAAGTTTAATAAGCTGCGGAAACGTCAAACCTTTCACAATATCAATAGTGGACTCACTTAATCCCAGGCGAAATTTTGCCGTAAAGCGGTCCTCGTGAATAAGACGTTGCGCCAATAACAAATAGGAAAGATTCAAATCCCGAATACACTGCGTCGGCTCATTAAAGTTTGTTACGTTCATTACAATTCCCCCTGTACAAGGTAATCCATAATGCAATTACCGTCCTTTATTGTGTAACCAAGATGTAACAAGTTTAATGCCGATTTTTTTAGTATAAGAAATCAAGGTGAAACGGAAATAATGAACCTAATAAGGAAAGCCAGCCTGGTCGAAATTTAATCGGAGCAAGATTTTCCTGATACCTTATTATTCCCAGCCTCTTCCTTCCAGACGTGCACGTAAACGTTTGATCGTTTGGCTATGCAACTGGCTGACGCGCGTTTCGGTAATACCCAGCAGCGATCCGACTTCCTTCATATTCAACTCCTGTTGATAATATAAATTGAGTAGCATCTGCTCGCGCTCAGGAAGTTCTCTGATCTCCTTACTGATCTGCTTTGTCAAATCGCCCAGTAAAACATCATTTAGCGGATCAAGATGATCCTGTTCCATTTCTGACAGCTCAACACCATCTGCCAGTAATTCTTGTAGCTCATCGAGTGAACAGAGCATGCTGGTATTTGTTTCGGATAATACTTGCTGATATTCCTGCAATGACATCCCTAATTCAGCAGCAATGTCGGACTCGCTTGCCACGCCACCGGCACGTTGCTCAACGCGCATAATGGCAGAAGAAACTTCGCGGGTCTTACGACGCACGCGGCGAGGCACCCAGTCGTGTTCGCGTAATTCATCCATAAAGGCCCAACGTAAACGCTGTGCAATATAGACCGTGAGTTTGACCCCTTTTTTGGGGTCAAACTGTTCGATTGCATCCAGAAGCGCAATAGCACCAGCCTGAATAAGATCGTCAATATCAACACTTGACGATAATTTAGACTGCATCTTTAACGCTTCATAGCGAACCAAATAACCGTATTTGGTCCACAACTGGTCTTTCTGAATTGACCCGTCAGGGCTATATAATCCATTCACTATTACAATTTCCGGGATGATAATAATTGACTAAAATTATTATCGATTATCGCCAATTCAAATAGCATGATAAGCAATCGGAAAGTGGAACATATCGTGACTTTATTTCCCCACGAAACCCACAGCGAATTAAAATGTTTCCCAGTCGCCTTCACTTTTCTTGGCAGGAACATAATCTCGCTTGGCAGTGGTAATAACCGGGCGCAATTTCTCGCTGTTATTTCGTTCACGGGTCACAACCGATACGTGGCTTTCATTAACAACAAACTGCGCGACAATTTGTTCCAGATCGCTGGCATGTTCTTCCACGCTGGTTGCGGTGCGCGCAGCATTCTCAACCATGCTGGCATTCTGCTGCGTGACCAGATCCATTTCATTAACGGCCTGCGCAATCTGGTTAATACCGGTGCTTTGCTCATCCGATGCCGAGGTAATTTCCGCCATAATGTCGGTTACCTGAATAACAGATTTCACAATTTCCTGCATTGAAGAACCGGCCAATTCCACTTCCTGGGAACCGATATTCATATTGGCGACACAGGTGTTGATCAATTGGCGGATCTCTTTCGCCGCATCGGCGCTGCGTTTCGCCAGGTTACGCACTTCACCGGCAACCACCGCAAAACCACGCCCCTGTTCACCGGCACGCGCCGCTTCAACCGCCGCGTTAAGCGCCAGGATGTTGGTCTGGTTAGCAATGCTATCGATCACGCTGTTGATGTCGGCAATTTGGCGGGAGTTCACCGTAATTTCCGTCATGATCTTATCAAGATTGGTCATCACTTCGCCGCCTTTCTGCGCGCTGGCGCTGGCGCTTTCTGCCAGTTGCTGAGCGCTGTGGGCGTTATCGGCGTTCTGACGAACCGTGATTTTCAGCTCTTCCATGCTGGCCGCAGTTTCCTGCAGTGCGGAAGCCTGCTGTTCAGTACGCGAAGAGAGATCGTTGTTGCTGGTCGCGATTTCCTGGGCGTTGGAGTAAATCTGCTTCACGCCATTACGAATACCGTACACCGTGTCGGTCAGCGACTGGCGCATATGCTCCACTTCCTGCAACATTTGGCCGATTTCGTTCTGCGCACCGGCGTCAATTTTGTTGCTCAGGTTGCCGCCAGCAATAGCCTGGAAGGAGACAACGGCCTGCTCCAGACGGCTAAAGATAGTGCGTTTCAGCCAGATACGAGAACCCACCGCGCTAATGATCGCCAGAGCCAGAGCAAAGAACGCGAAGAAAGTCATCCGCTGGGTGTCACTGTGCGATACCTCGCTAAAACCAGTAACCAGGTGCTCGGCATAAGTCAGATACTCTTCAGCCGCCTCTTGTACCGCAATACGGTTTTTGGCTTCGTCAATCATATCGCGATCATAGGCGGTCGGGTTTTTAATAAAGGTAATTTTCCGCTGCGCACTTGCCAGAACCGTATCAAAACGCTTCTTAATATTGGCGGCAATCGTCTGCTCTTCCTCGGTCTGGAATGGCGTGGACACAAATTTGTCCATCTGCTTTTCCGCATTCGCGAGCATTTCCTTCGCTTTGTCGATATCAGTTTGTTCTACCGGCTGGTTGATCAGGGTCGCGACCATCGCGCCGTTAACCTGAGCAATACCCCCCGTCAAGCCGACAATCGCGCTATTCAGCATATCGATGTTGTCATTGGTCATTACCGCATCACCGAAGTTATCCGCCGTCGAGCGGCTACTTACCAGCGCATAGGCAGAGACCAAAATAATACAAGCAATTAACAACCCAAACAGGATATTAATCCCGGTGGATATTTTTAAGTCTTTAAACATAACGAAACCTAACTAATTGAGAACACGGTGAAATACCTTTTTGCAGGTATTCCATGCACACATGCGAGATGAATAAAAACCCGTCAATAATGACGGGCCTGAATCGGGTTAACCCACAAAATTAAAAATTGATAGCTGCTGCATCGACTGAAATACGGTCATGGACGAATTAAGCGCAAACTCTGACATCTTTGATTGCGACAACAGCGTAATCATTGAATCCCAATCCGAACCTAATGTTTCCTGCAACCGGCTTTGCACATTGATATTTTGCGCTTCGGAACTAAAGCCCAGGGCTTCTAGTTGTTGCATATTGGTCCCGACGGTGGCGCGAACCTTACCGAGGTTATCAATGTTTTTCTTGATGCTGATATTGGTGCTGTCCAGCGTATCCTGCAAAGCCTGACGATCGGCATCGCTGGTAATCGGCTGCTGCAGTTGCGTAATGGCCGCGTCCAGCGCTTTAAACAGATCGTCCGACGAACCGCTCAAAAAGATATCGTCGCCCGTATGACCGACCTGCATTTCGGTGCTGTCGGAAACGACCTGCGTCATCGCGGTATCACCGCCGACATAGGTGCCGTCTTTCTGGAAAGGTGCCGCCCCGGTTTTGTAACCGGCAAAAATATAGCGCCCGTCGCTGTTTTTGGTGTTCGCCAGATCCAGCAGGTTATCGCGAATACCTTGCAACTCCTGCGCCAGCGCCGTGCGATCCTCATCGGAGTACGCGCCGTTACCACCGGCGACAATTTTCTGCGACAAATTTTCAGACAGCAGGTTAGAGATAGAATCCAGCGTGTTATCTTCCTGGCCCAGCGCATCCTGCGCGTAGGTGCGCGCGGTGTCGTACTGGCTCATTCTGGATAACGCATTCTGCAAAATGACCGCCTGCGACGCGCCCGTTGGATCGTCGGAAGGCTTCAGCAGCGTCTGCCCGGCTGAAAGACGCGTGGACAGATCGTTATAACCGGTCATGGCATCTGACAGGCTATCAATACGGTTTTGAAACATATAACTGGTGCTAAGACGCATCGTTTATTCCTGACTTTTCATTGAGTGGCCCGGTAAACCGGGCGTACTTAGCGAATACTTAACAACGTGTCGAACAGGGTGTTCGCAGTCTGTAGAACCTGCGCGTTCGCCTGGTAATACTGCGAGAACATCTGCAAATTGACGTACTCTTCAGTGATATCAACACCCGAAACCGACTGCTGCTGAAGCGCCCACTGGTCATACACATTCGCTGAGGTGGACATGTCCGCTTTCAGCGCGCTCACCGAGGCACCGACGGAGCTGACAAGGCTTGCGTAAGCGCCCGACAGCGTCTTGCCGTCAACCACTTCTTCGTCCTTGATGCCAATCATCGCCAGGATGTTCTCGTTATCGCTCTGGTCGTCAGGATCGGGAGATTTCGCCGCCGCAATCTGATCGCCATCGGTGATCGCCACGGTGATGTTATCTGCCGCGCCGTCGGTCGGGTTCAGCGAGAAGCTGTCGCCCGGCTGCGGTGTGCCGCCTGGGGTAATGGAGATCCCTTCGAATTCCAGTTCACCATTAGTGCCAATGGTCGGCGTGATAGCGCGGCCATCCGCAGTGGTGATAGTCCAGTCGGTGCTGCCCGGCCCGTTAAAAGTCAGCTGGTAGTCTTCCGATTTCACCGACGGGATATCGGCAAAGCTGACATCCAGTGAACCGGTGCCCGCGTTATTGATATTGCCGACCGCTTGCGGTTGACCGATGTTAAAAATATCGCCGCCCGCGTTGCCGTCGAGGTCGTAACCCTGCGCATTCGCTTCGTTGAATTTGTTGGCCATTTGCAGCGCCAGCTGGTTCAGCTGATCGCGCGCGGAAACCAGATCTTCATTGCGGAATTTGAACAGCCCGCCCAGCGCACCGGTGGTTTTCCCTTCGTCGAGCGGCAGAGCGTTGCCTGAAGCGTCAACGTACGCCACCACGGTTTTTGCCGGGTCGCTTTCAGAGGCACTGGCCTGCAGTTCATAGGATTTGCCGCCGCTCACCAGCGACATCCCGTTTTGCATGGAAACGCTGACCGCGCCGGTATCGGTATTTTCTGTCACCTTAATACCGATCTTCTCGCTCAGTTGGCCTAATATCTGGTCACGCTGATCGAGTAAATCCGCAGGCATACCGCCGGTCTGACCGTGGATCTTTTCAATTTGCTTATTCAGCGACGCCAGCTGTTTGGTATAGGAGTTAATATCATCAACGGTCTGTTCAATTTGCGTGTTGGTGCTCTGCTCCAGACCATTTAATGTTTTGCTGTTGCTGCGATATTGGTTGGCAATCGCATTAAATTCAGCCATAACCCCCTGGCGAGCCGCCGGATCAACCGGGTCTTTACTTACCGATTCCATGGCTTCGAATAAATTGTCCATGGTCACGGAAATATTGTTGGTGCTGTCGCCAAGCATGTTATCAATTTGGCTAACCTGCTCGTAACGGCTATTCAGGGAATAAAATTCCGTTGCCGCGCCGCGTACCTGATTGGTCATAAAACCATTATAAGCACGCTGAACGTCGCCCACTTTTACGCCATAGCCGAAGAAACCATAATTGGTGGATTTGCCACCCGCTTCGCCCAGGATAATATTCTGGCGGCTATATCCTGCGGTGGTCGCATTTGACAGGTTATTCCCCACCACATTCAATGCGTTCTGCGCAGCGTTAAGCCCATTCTGGGCGAGATTGATTAAATTCATATGTTATCGATCCTAACCAGAGGAGGAGGTAAGACGCCCCTGATAAAAGTAGCGCTCTCTTATATTTATCGGCCTTACAAAATTTCACTAAAGCCTGACGGTTAAAATAATGAAGAAAAATCTGTCGAATAGGCTTCAGCCGCCTGATTGACGTTATTCTTCACTTGCTGAATGATGCTGATCAATTTTTTCGCATACGCAGGATCGGTTGCATATCCGGCAGACTGCAACGCTTTTGCCGCTATTTCCGGCGATTCAGATTTCACAACATTTTTATAACGCGGGCTACGACTAATTAACGACGTATAATCTTCCAGCGCTTCGGTATAAGAGGAATAGACTTTAAATTTATCCCTTATTTTCTGCGCAGTGCCATTTTCATATTCGGTGGTGGTAATTTCGGTAGTTTCACCGTCCCAATCCGCCGTGGCTTTCACGCCAAATAAGTTATGACTTGGTTTGCCATCGCTGGTCATAATTTCGCGTTTACCCCAACCGGATTCCAGCGCCGCCTGGGCAATAATTAACTGATGTGGAATACCGCTTAAACGCGCGACCGCCATCGCAGGCCCCATCATGCGGGAAATAAAGCTGCCGCCAGGAACGGCCGCAATTTCCGGCTGCGGCGTGGCGGTTTTTTCTGCCTGCTGTTCTTCAGGGTCGACCGGCTGCAAACGCAGCGGCACGCTGATAAAGCGTGCCGGGCTGATATTAAGCGGCACTTCACGCGTCGCTGTGACATTTTCCACTGTTGAGGCGGGTTTGCCGGTCAGTTGTTGCACCATCAGATCGGCAAAACCCATTTTTCCTTTTTCGGCGATGTTCTGCGACAACTGCTGGTCATACATCGAGGTAAACATCTCCGACTGCTGCGTATTAAACAGCCCGTCTTTGAAGGAGGCCTGGCGCATGCTCTTGAGCATCATCTGCACGAACAAGCCTTCCATCTGCTTCGCCACCGCCTTTAACGCATCCGGGGAGTCGTTGTGGGCGGCCAGTTTCAGTTTGTCGAGGCTGTGCGCGTCAAACGCCGCCCCCTGAGTCATTGCCGGGCCGATCATCAGTTAATCTCCAGACGCGCATGCAGGCAGCCTGCGGTTTTCATCGATTGCAGGATCGCCATCAAATCATTCGGCGTTGCGCCAAGGTTGTTTAACGCCCGCACCACATTGTTCAAATCGGTGCTGGTGTTCACGCGTTGCAGCGAGCCGTTTTGCTCACGCACGGAAAGCTGCGTGTTCTGCGTGACCACTGTTTGCCCGCCTGCCAGCGGCGTATTCGGCTGGTTCACCTGGGTGTTGTTAGCGACTTCTACCGTCAGATCGCCCTGCGCAACCGCACAGGAATCCAGCGAAACATGGCGGTTCATCACCACCGATCCGGTACGCGAGTTGATGATGATTCGCGCATCACCGGCATCCACGCGCAACGGAATATCCTGCACCGCCGCAAGGAAGCGCACGCGCGCGGCGCTGTCGGCAGGTGCGCGCAGGCTAATGGTGCGCGCATCTTCCGCAAATGCGGCGCCTGCGTAACGGCGGTTGATCGCATCGCTCACCTGTTGTGCCACGGTGAAATCATCTTCATTAAGCTGGAGTTTAAGCGAGCCTTGAGCGGCAAAGTTCGACGGCACTTCACGTTCAACCGTCGCGCCACCGCTGATGCGTGCGCCATTAAGCTGGTTGACCTGCACCCGGTTGCCACCGGCTTGCGCGCCTGCGCCGGAAACCAACAGGTTCCCCTGCGCCAGCGCATAAATCTGGCTATCCGCGCCCTTCAGCGGGGTCATCAGCAGTGTGCCGCCGCGCAGGCTTTTGGCGTTACCCATTGAGGAAACCACCACGTCAATCTGCTGACCGGCGCGGGCAAACGGCGGCAGTTCCGCCGTCACCATTACCGCCGCGACGTTTTTGAGCTGCATATTCACGCCCGCCGGCACGGTGATACCGAGCTGCGAGAGCATGTTGTTCAGGCTCTGGGTGGTAAACGGTGTCTGCATGGTCTGGTCGCCAGTACCATCAAGCCCGACAACCAGGCCATAGCCCATCAGGGAGTTGCCGCGTACCCCTTGCAGGGTGGTGATATCGCGAATGCGCTCCGCGCTGGCCTGCCCGGCGATAAGCGCCGACAGACAGCACAACAGCGCAAGGCCACGGGTTAAGAGATTCGTTTTCATCATCAATCAAAAAGGAGAAAGGTTAAGGAACATGCGCTGCAGCCAGCCCATTTGCTGCGCTTCGTTGATATAGCCATTACCGACATACTCGATACGCGCATCTGCCACCTGGGTGGAGATAACGGTGTTGCTGGCGCTGATGGTGCGCGGGTTCACGATGCCGGAGAAGCGGATAAACTCAGTCCCTTGGTTAATCGCAATCTGTTTTTCACCGACAACCGCCAGGTTGCCGTTTTCCAGCACCTGTTTCACCGTCACGGTGATGGTGCCGCTAAAGGTATTTTTCGCCGCCGCGCCGCCTTTCCCGGCGAAATCATTCGTTCCACTGATGGACGCATCGGCTTTACCGTTGCCCACCAGACCGGCCATAAAACCAGGTACGCCGGCGACGCCGACATCGGTGGAGCCATCACGCGAGGCACTCGCCGAGGAACTCTTGCTGGCGCTGACGTTTTCTTGCAGCGCAATGGTCAGCGTGTCGCCTACGTTGCGTGGGCGGCGGTCTTCAAACATCGGTTGATAACCATAATTCATCGCCTGCCCTGTCTGAAAAATCGAGCCATTCGCGGTAGCGGCGGCGACCGGTGCGGGCATAGCGGAGGTTTCGCCCCCCACCAACGGTTTTTGCGGAATGTAGGCGCAGCCGGTAACCACGGAAATCAGCATGAAAGTCGTTGCTAAACGACAAAGCGTACGTACAGAGCAAGGGAGATTGGTCATTTCATTCACTACAGGTAAAGCAGCCGCGAGCGATGCCCGCGGCCAGGGATCAAAGTTGAGTCAGTCGTTGCAGCATCTGGTCAGACGTCGACACCGCTTTACTGTTAATTTCGTAGGCGCGCTGGGTCTGGATCATATTGACCAGCTCTTCTGCGACGTTAACGTTCGAGGTTTCGACGTAGCCCTGTTTCAGGGTTCCCGCGCCGTTTAAACCCGGTGTGGATTCATTCGGTGCGCCAGACGATTGCGTTTCGCGATACAGGTTTTCACCAATGCTTTCGAGGCCGGAATCATTGATAAATGAGCTCAGCGTTAGCTGACCAACCTGCTGCGGCGCGGTCTGCCCCGGCACGGTCACGCTGACAATACCGTCGTTACCGATGGTCAGGCTTTGCGCGTCCTGCGGGATAGTGATCGCCGGTTGCACCTGATAACCGCTGGAGGTCACCAGCTGTCCGTTCTGGTCAAACTGGAACGAGCCGTCGCGGGTATAGGCGGTGGTGCCATCCGGCAACTGTACCTGGAAGAAACCGCTGCCCTGAATGGCGACGTCTTTGCTGTTGTTGGTCTGCGTCAGGCTGCCCTGGCTGTGAATGCGCTCGGTCGCAACCGGGCGAACACCGGTACCCAGCTGTAAACCAGAAGGGATGGTGGTCTGCTCGGAAGACTGCGCGCCCGGCTGGCGTAAGGTCTGATAAATCAGATCTTCAAATACCGCACGCTGGCGTTTAAAGCCGTTGGTGCTGACGTTCGCCAGGTTGTTGGAAATCACATCCATATTGGTTTGCTGGGCTTCGAGGCCGGTTTTCGCAATCCATAAAGAACGGATCATGGTCTATTTCTCCTTATCGGGGCTTAACCGGCGCTCAGTAACTGGTTAGCTTTTTGTTCGTTATCATCAACGGTGGTGATGACTTTCATGTTCATGTCAAAACCGCGGGCGGTGGCGATCATGTCCACCATCGATTTCACCGGGCTGACGTTGCTGCCTTCCAGCATGCCGGGCATCAAGCGCAGATCCGCATCAGCGGGAAGCACTTGTGCCGCCGCCGGATCGGCGACATGAAACAGACCGTCATCGCCATGTTTCAGCGTGTTTGGTGTAGCGTTAACCATTTTCAGGCGCGCCACCTGCGCCAGCGCTGAAGGCTCATCGCCTGCGCCCAGCGCGGTGATGGTGCCGTCCGCCGCGATAGTCAGTTCCGCCTGCGGCGGTACAGCTACCGGGCCGCCGTCACCGAGCAGCGGCATACCGCGCACCCGCAACTGGCCTTCGGCATCCACTTCGATGTTGCCGTCTTTGGTGTAGCCTTCACTGCCATCGGGCAACTGCACCGCCAGCCAGCCGTTTTGCGGCATGGCGACATCCAGGCTGCGCCCGGTGGCCTGCATCGTGCCCATGGTGTTGTCGCTAAACGGCGTGGATTCGGCCACCATCGTGCGGGTTTCTATCGACGGCCCCTGCACAGGGATCGCGCGAAACGCCGCGATCTGCGCACGAAAACCGGTGGTAGAAGCATTCGCCAGGTTGTTAGAGGTCACCGCCTGGCGGTTAAGGGCCGCGTTTGCGGCCCCCATTGCGGTATAAATCGCGTGATCCATGAGGCGCTACTCTTAACCCAGGTTAACCAGCGTTTGCAGAAGCTCAGACTGGGTCTTGATGGTCTGAGAGTTGGACTGGTAGTTACGCTGGTAAACAATCATGTTCACCATCTCTTTACTCAGATCCACGTTTGAGGCTTCCAGCATGTTGCCGCGCAGCGAACCCAGGTTACCGGTGTCGGCAATACCAATGACCGGCTGACCGGATTCCGGGGTTTCCGTCCAGCAGTTGTTGCCCGCTGACTGAAGACCGCCCGGATTGGTGAAGTTGCTCAGTACCACCTGACCCAGCAACTGGTTTTCACCATTGCTGTAAGAGGCGATGATCTGGCCGTTATCACCCACGGTGTAGCCGTTCATCAGTCCCGGCGGATAACCGGTGGTGCTCGGGCTGTCCATGGTGTTTTCAGACGCCTGCTGAGAAAGACCAGAGAGATCGAGGTTGAAATTCAGCGCCGCGCCCCCCTGGTAAGCCGCGCCCGCAACCGGCAGGTTCGCCGGGTTGGTGGTGAGCTTGCCGGAGGTATCAAACGTCAGGTTGACGGAGCTGGTGGTGCCCGGCGACGTGGAGTCGACGGAGTAGGCCGTCCACTGGTTATCCGCCGTTTTCACGTAATAGACGTTGATCGCGTGTTCGTTGCCCAGGCTGTCATAAGCGTTAACCTGGGTGGAATAGGTGTAAGAGTCGCCATCTGCCGGATCGAAAGGCGTCACCGTGACAATCTCGTTACCGGAATCCAGGTTACCGGAAATGGAACCCGCGTCAGAGGCGCGAGCCGGCATCTGCCCGGTCGGGATCTGAATCGGCCCGACCGGCGCGCCCTGCTGGATCGCAGGCGGTGTACCCGTAGCCATGTAACCCGTCAGGCGCATGCCCTGGTTATTGACGACGTAGCCATTTTCGTCCGTCTGGAACTGACCATTACGGCTATAAAATACGCGACCCGCTTCGGTCACCATGCGGAAGAAACCATTGCCCTGGATACCCATATCCAGCGGGCTGCTGCCTGCGCCAAGTACGCCATCGCTGAAGTTCTGGTTCACACCAGCAACCTGTACGCCCATGCCGACCTGAGAACCGGCAAACACATCGGCGAAAGCCACAGAACCTGATTTAAAACCGACCGTTTGTGAGTTGGCGATGTTGTTACCTACAACATCCAGCGCCTGTGATGAGGCGTTTAATCCACTAAGACCTTGAGAAAAACCCATGTGATAAATTCCTGTGCGCAGGTTGCGCAAAATCCAAACTAAAAATTACTCGATGAGGTAAACGTCACTCAGCGAGGCGGTACCATTAACACCCAGTTGCAGCACCGCGCCTGAGTTGGTGAAGGAGACGCTCTGCACTTTCGCCGGTTTCAGCGCGGTAATGGTTGGCGTGCTGCCGTCGGCGTTGGTGGCGGAGAACGACACTTTGAAGTTCGTGTCGGCCTGCAAGCGCGGATCGCTCGGCTGGAAATCGTCAAAATCATCCAGCGAGTACTGATGCACGCCCGCTTCCACATTTTTCAGCTTCGCGGTATAGGCGTTACCGGCCGGATCGGTCAGCGTGACGGTGACTTCATCCGCCGGGCTGTTCAGGGAAATCCCGACTTTCTGGTTTCCGTCCGTGGCGGTGGAAACAGAAGGTTCGCCTTCAACCATGATGTCGCGCCCTACCCAGTCAGCGGAGTTCATCTGCTGCATACTGGCGACCAGCGTACCCATGCTGTTCATGGTGCTGTTGAGCTGCTCGACGCCCGCCGCCGTGTTGAACTGCGCCAGCTGAGCAGTCAGCTGGTTGTTGTCCATTGGGCTGGTGGGATCCTGGTTTTGCATCTGCGCCACCAGCAGCGTCATAAAGTTATTCAGCAGGTCGTCGGCGCTGGAGCCGGTACCGACACTCGAAGAACTGGTGGTATTGGTGTTACTGGTGCCCGACGAGGAGGTGGTTTTCGTCGTCGCGGCGCTTTGGGTGATGACCGGTGAAATTGCCATTCTTTAATCCTTACTGGCCCAGAGTCAGCGTTTTCAGCATCAGGTTCTTCGCCGAGTTCATCACTTCGACGTTGGCCTGATAGCTGCGGGATGCCGAAATGGTGTTGACCATTTCACCCACCACATCGACGTTCGGCATATGGACATAACCTTTGTCGTCCGCCAGTGGGTTTGCGGGTTCATAAACCAGTCTGTCCGGCGCAGTGGATTCCGTAACGCCGCTCACTTTCACGCCGCCAATCTCCTGACCGGCGGAGTTATCGACATTGAACACCACCGAACGCGCGCGGTACGGTTTGCCATCCGGGCCAGCAATACTGTCGGCATTCGCCATATTGCTGGCACTGACGTTAAGTCTTTTTGATTGGGCGGCCATAGCCGAACCTGAAATATCGAAAACACTAAACAGCGACATGAAAATTATTGACCTTGGTTAAGGGCACTCGTTAAACCTTTTATTTGAGCACCGAGAATCGTTAGACTCGTCTGATATTTGACATTGTTGTCAGCAAAATTAACGCGTTCACGATCCATATCGACAGTGTTTCCATCAGCTCGTGGCTGATCGGGAATACGATAAAGTAATTGTCGATTGTCCGTTTTCGGCGCTACGCCAGGAATATGTTTCCCGGCGGTTAAACTTAGTGTTAATGGATGACGCGTTTCCTGCTGCATTGCATTTTTCAATTCTTTTGAAAAATCAATATCTCGCGCCTTGTATCCCGGCGTATCGGCATTCGCGATATTGGACGCTAAAATATCCTGCCGCCGCGACATCAGGCTTAACGCCTGCTGCTGGAAACGCAATTCATTATCAAGTTTATCAAACATGAAATGACTCGCTTACTTCTGAATTGATTACGGGGCATAGTCTAAGAGACAACCTAATAAATCTATACCTTAAAAATCCGACAGAAGTTGACGCATTTAGCCAGTTCACTTTCGCTTAATTTGCCGAAAAGAAGCTTATATTTAAAAGTTGAAATAGCAATGCAGTGAAATGCTGTCAAAACTGACGGCATTTAATAGATAAGAAAATGTCCATCCTGAATTACAATTAAAAAAATATTAATCCTATTGTTTCTTTATATTATAAGGCAGGTTTACCTCATTATGCCGCAGCTCCTTATACGGTCGCTTATCGTGATTTTCGCGCTCTGCTGCCCGTTCTCACCGGCTTTTGCCAGCGCGCCGGAAAATAGCGATCTCGAAGCCCGCATCGCCACCTTGCTGGCCGCGAACAATAAAGAAGCGGAGAATCAGCCACAGCTGCGCATTAAAATTCTTACTCCCGCGTCTAAACTCGCCGCATTATGCGCCCAGCCAGATTTACGGCTTTCGGGCCGCTCTGTGCGCCTGACGGGTCGGCGCAGCGTGATAGCCAAATGCGGCAAAAAACAGCAGTTCATTCAGATTCAGATTAGTGCCACCGGCAGGTACTGGGTGGCAGCGCAGACGCTGAAACCGGGGCAGATTATTGGCGCAGAGGATATCCAGCCCGTGAGTGGCGAACTGGATCGTTTACCGGCCGGGTTATTGCTTGATCCGCAGAGCATTATTGGCAGCACGCCCACGCGCATCATTCAACCGGGATCGCCGCTGGCAGAAAATCAGCTGCGCCGCAGCTGGGCCGTTATTGCTAATCGCACCGTCGAAATTACCGCGCCGGGTGACGGTTTTCTGATCCACGCCAAAGGTAAAGCGCTGGATAACGCAGCGCTCGATGAAAGCGTCAGAGTACAGACCCGAACCGGCCAGGTGGTGGTCGCCACCGTAACAGGACAAGGACAAGTGAGCATTAGCCTGTCGAACTGATTTCAGTTTTATTTTCCCCGTGCCGATATCTTTAATACAGAGCCACCGCATAGAAAACCAGGATCCGTATGAACATTGAACGCACCCGCCAGGCCAATCCCATTCAGGCAGCCGGCACTCAACAACAACCCGTTGAGACCAGAGTTATGAATGATGAGGCAACGCAATCGGGGAAAACAGACGCCCAGCAGGCCGGCACGCAGGTCAAACTCAGCCAGCTGACGCAGCAAATTAAAAATGACGGCAGCCGTGATGTTAATACGGAACGTCTTGCCGCCATTAAAGCGAAGATGGATGCAGGTGAACTCCACCTCGACAGCGATAAAATCGCCAGCGCGTTGGTACGCGACATCTTTCGATTCTCATAATCTCAACATGCATGTGAATGATGGAAAACTTACCCGTAATTCTGAACAAACTGTATACGCTGCTGGGTGAACTTGAAGCGACCCTGGTAGAAGAAATTGGCCAGCTTAGCCGCGCCCAGATAAACCCGGTTTCACTGCAAGTGATCTCCGACAACAAGAGCCGTTTGTTGTCGGCGATTAACTTCTACGATGAGCAGCGTAAACAGGAAGAGAAACAGCATCAGTTGACGTTTCCCTACCCGCGCCACTCCGAACTGGCCACGCTTTGGGATCGTATTACCGTGGTGGTGCGAAAATCTGCTGAGCTCAATCAAAAAAGCTATCAGTTGCTGAACATGCATATGAAGAAGATGAACGACTTCAAAAAGATTGTCAGCCAGACGACCGCAACCGCGCAGCTGTATGGCGAAAGCGGCAACCGCAGCAATGATGCTTCGGGTAATGTTTACCGCATTTCTGTTTAATGCGGTCTCTTCTCCGTGCAACATTCAGCATTAACACAGCGTTATGGCGTCTTGCGCGCCCGTGTTGTTCCCCGCACCAGACCCGGAATCCCTCCTCTTTTCCGGGTCTGGTGAGTATGTTGTGCATGTGCTTCCCGCATTGCGCCTGACGCGCGTTCTCTGAACGCCTTTGCGTCGTTTTCTGCCCCCCTTTCCTCTATTCGTTTCGCGTAGCCTGTCGACGCCGTGACTGACTTTGCTTGCGGGTTGCAGGCTGACATTTCATTCCGTCTGCTTTTTCTGCGCACTGTTATGCACGTTGTTAATGGCTAACCAGATCGTTTCTTCTGTGCCGTAAGCGGGCATTAAGTTGCGGTGGTTTGTTCTGCGTGGCGTGATACGCGTTATCGATGGTTAAACCAGGATCTCTCCTCCGGTGCAGCAAGCTGGTGTTCAGTTCCGGTAGTTTGTTCTGCGTGATGTTATGCGCGTTGTCGATAACTAAACCAGGATCTCTTCTTCGGCGCCGTAAGCTGGCGTTCAGTTGCGGTGGTTTGTTCTGCCTGGCGTGATGCGCGTTGTCGATGGTTAAACCAGCATCTCTCCTTCGTCGCCGTAAGCTGGCGGCATTTTCCTATGCGCGGCATTCAGACGCTTAAATCCGCACTTTTCTTCTGTGCTGTTAGCTGGCGTTTAGTTTCGGTGGTTTATTCTACGTAGCGTCATGGCATCCATTTTTGCCTTCAGCGATTGTCTGGACGATTGAGGCTTACCGTCGCGCGCTTCGATTCTGTTTTATGGCCCTCATCCATAGCACAATCCTCTGCGCCGTTTATTTGACCATAAGCGTAAGTCGTCTTCGTACTAGTCTTAGCGATAAACCCGCACAGAAAGCCGTTCTCAGCGATTCCCCTAACAAAAATGTTTCTAAATGTTTCATAAATTTTGGCGGTGAATGTGAGGTCGGTCGCATTAAAAATCAAAAGCGCTGATTTAGATCCTTTTTTTCCGGTTAAAAATGCTGCCTGAGCGGGGGGCTGTCAGAGTAAATAATTGGCACTTTTTTAGCAGGGAATTTTTGAGCTGCTTTTTCCGCCTCCGATAAATCAATCGGCAGAAAAAAGGCTATTTACGAACGCATCAAAAATAGCGAGAATACGTTCAAGCAATGCAACAGGACGTTTTACCGGTTCATTCTGAATGGTGCTTTGCTTAAATACCCTCTCGATGAAAGGCGTGTTATTTAGTTGCCACATGTCGGGAAACCTGGTGACTAAACTATATTACTGTGGCAATTAGACAGTACATTAGTTGTCATATGTGATGTAAAACCACTATTTCGATTGCCACCTTGAGTGGCATTTTTTTTGCCATTTTTTCATGAAGTTAGAAATAACAATCAAGGAACAGTGTCAAAAGATATAAGAAGAACGGGAAAGGAAAGATATTTTTTGGCTATACAACATAAAAACAGAAATGCGAAAAAGAATGACAGGGAAAAATAGAAATATCAGAAATGGGGATCGCTAACATTCAAGAGCAGGCGAGATAACGCATCATAAAAATATCCATTCATCAACTTAACGGATATATTTTGACAGTTTTATCTTATCAGCGAAAAAAATAGAGAGAAGCCCGTTTTGCAATGGCTGTGGAGGCGTATTCTACCGTATCTTTTTTAATCGTCCAGTTTCTGCCTTCTGCGATGTTAACAACATAACAAACTGTTATATTTAAATTTTTCCGGGAAAAAAAGCAAAACCCACACCACGCAGTAGTGATTAGTATCGATGGCGTTAAATTTCCCCGCCAATTTCCGATTTTAAACTCTACATCAAACACAAACTGCGATATTTTAATCCAGAAAAGCTACTCATGAGGTTGTTGTGTGTTCTGGACATGCTGCACCTCGTCCGTCCACAGCCGCGTGTAATCAGGCCAGCTCTGCGGATAGCAAAAAACGCCCTGCACGCTGGCGGGCGTCACCAGCCGGTAGCGTTGCGCGAGCAGCGGCACGATCCAGCGGTGATCGCTGAGATAGCGCATCAATCGTTTGACGCGTCGGCTGTAGCGCTCCGCCGGCCCGGCGTTAATACGATCAAGAATGCGGATACCGCGCCGCCAGATTGCTTCTCCCCAAAACCAGGCCCACATCACGCTGTGACGGTAGCGCTCCTCCATGCTGAACGCGTCATGCTGCTCGAAACGCAGAAACCCCATGCAGATATCCTGCTCCGCCCAGTTTTTATCCTGCAATAACCAGTGGGTAACGCTTATCGGCGTCAGCGTCACTTTACAGCCGCGATACCGCAGGCTTTTCGCCAGCTCATCCACCAGCTTGCGCATTTCTGTTGAGCGGAAATAGACAAGATTCAGGCTATCTGGCAGTAGCGCCTGCACTTCCGGTTCGGCGGTTGGCTGCAGCCACTCCGGCAGCGGGCCCAGCGTATCCTCCCGCTCGATCAAGCCTGTGCTAATGCTACGCGCAACCCGCCGGATAAATGCCTGCTGCTGCGCGTTTAAGCGTCCGCGCGCCTGGTTGAAGGTCACATAATAAAAGGCATCGGCATTATCCCGCTCGGCCATCGCTTCGGGTGTAATCAACGACTGGGGCGTATCCATGCGTACCAGCGCAGGCAGCGGGGAGACGCTGAGCGGCGTGCTGTAAACAATCTCCGATGCCTGCGGCGTTTCGCCATACCAGGCGGAAAAACGTCTTAACACCAGTTGCGTACTGGAGTGCTCGCTCACTTTAAACGGCCCCAGGCCAATGGAGCCATTGCGCGGATGCGGCAGCGCATACACCGGGTTTGCCAGCCGATAAAGCAGCATGTTATCCCGTTGGCCCAGCTGCATCGTCAGCACATAATTGTCACATTTCACGTCAATAACATGCGGCAGCCCAGGGCCACCGGCATAGCGCTCAAGCGTCTGCCGAAGCTGCTCAGGCAGAACAGGTTCGCCGTTATGCCAGACCAGGCCGCGACGCAGAACAAAACGCCAGCGTAATCCATCTTCACTGCTGGTGATGGTATGGGCGAGGCCGGGAATGGGCGCGACCTGCTCAGGAATATGGCGCGTCAGCCCGGCATGCACCATCTGCAAAATATGCCGCCCGGCACGATCGGTGTGGATAGACGGAATGGGCGCCAGCAGCGGCCGGTAAAAAGAGATTAAATAGCGAAAACCGTCGCTGGAATAGTGCGGCTGCGCCTGAACGGATGTCGTTTCTGCTTCAGATGTCGGATATTCCCCCGCCAACAGGGTTTCCAGCGCCGCCGCATTCATACGGCATTGCAACACGCCCAGCGCGCCGCGCCCCGGACGCGAATTCCACACCAGCCAGCCCTCTTCCTGCATTTCATGCAATAGCGAACGTGCATAGCGCGCTGTGCAGGCGAGCGTATCGGCGATTTGCGCCAGCGACACTTCATGACGGTGAGTGTTATAACGGGAAAGCAGCCGATTATAACGGCGCAACAAACTCCCTTTTTTAACGGCAGAGTTATAAAGC
Organism: Kosakonia pseudosacchari; assembly: GCF_900184035.1. Lineage (GTDB taxonomy): Bacteria > Pseudomonadota > Gammaproteobacteria > Enterobacterales > Enterobacteriaceae > Kosakonia > Kosakonia pseudosacchari. Next base: position 536,040 of record NZ_FXWP01000025.1, on the reverse strand, counting down.
ATTAAAGTTTTCCAGCGTCATACAAGGAAGTTAAAAGATGAGCCGTCAGGCCAGAGGAAAGCCTCTTAAATGTAGCATATGAGAATAAAGCCAGAATTAACGCCTCCGCATTCCATGCGCTTTATCGCTGTCCCCTGAGGGCTGTAATCATATGACAAACAAGACTAAATTGGTAATTTTCATTTGAAACCCGGCCACTCTTTGTCATTTTAACCAATTCAGATATTTCATTGATATTATTTTCCCTCACACCTTAAAAATGCGCATCACTCATCATTAAGCACCACGCCTGGCAGCAAAATAACGCTATTTTTTTAACGCTGCGCGAAACTTTTGCCGGCATTCGAACGAACTGTCTTTGAGCGTTAATTTATTTCCCTTACAGGAGCGCAACATGATCCCGATGAAAAAACTCGTTCTCAGTCTCACCGCCGCTGCATTGTTGAACATCGCTACTGCCCACGCAGCCCTGCCCACCGGTTCGCAAGCGCCCGATTTTAAACTGCAAGGCGCGCTGGCCGGAAAGCCGCTCACCTTCTCGTTGCAACAGGCGCTGCAAAAAGGCCCGGTAGTGCTTTACTTCTTCCCGGCGGCGTTCAGCAAGGGTTGTACCATTGAAGCGCACGCCTTCGCCGAAGCGACGGACGATTTCAAAAAACTGGGTGCGACAGTGGTGGGCGTGACGGCTGGCAACACCGACCAGGTGGATGAATTCTCCAAACTGGAGTGTCGCGATAAATTCACCGTCACCGCCGATCCAGGCGCAAAAGTGGCGGCGCAATATGACACGTTGATGAAAATGAATGGCAAAACCCTCTCCGATCGCACCTCCTATGTGATCGCGCCCGATGGCAAAATCCTGCTGAGCTACACTGACAGAAACCCGGAGACGCATATTCAGAAAACGATGGAAGCGGTGAAACAGTATGCCAACGCGCATTCGTAAACGGGGCCGTTAATCATCATTTATCCATCAGAGAATCGCTATGTTAACCGCCATGCTCGCCGCCTTCGCAGGCGGCATTATTCTCAACTTTATGCCCTGTGTGTTTCCGATTATCTCGCTGAAAGCGCTGGGGCTGTTACGCCATACGCAAAGCCCGGCGCAAACCCGTAAAGAGGGTCTTGGCTTTTTGCTCGGCTGTGTGCTGACCATGCTGGCGCTTGCGGGCGTCTTGCTGGCGTTACGCGCCGGGGGAACCGCCGTGGGCTGGGGCTTTCAGTTGCAATCGCCGCTGGTTATCGCCTTTCTGGCGCTGATTATTCTGGGCGCGGCACTCAATTTGCTCGGCGTATTTGAGGTCGGTCTGTCGGTACAACGCGCCGGCGAGTTAACCCTACAACGCGGGGCATTTCTGCGTGCGGCGCTGACCGGTGCGCTCTCAATCATTGTCGCCACCCCATGCGCCGCCCCCTTTATGGCAGGCGCCATCGGCTACGCGCTTGTGCAACCACCCGCCGTGGCGCTGGTGATATTTATCGCCCTGGCGCTCGGTTTTACCGCTCCGTTTACGCTGATTTCACTGTTTCCGGCGCTCGGCAAATGGCTGCCGCGCCCCGGCGCATGGATGAATACGCTTAAACGCGGGCTGGCTTTTCCCATGTTCGGCGCTTTCGGCTGGCTGGTGTGGGTTCTGGCGCAGCAGGCTGGCACCACGGCGCTGGCGGCTATTCTGGCGGCTGCCGTGGTGGTGAGTTTCGCCGCCTGGCTTTACGGCATGGCGCAACAGCGTCGGTTTGCCGGGCGCGGTCATAAAGCGCTGTTTGCCCTGACCGCAGCGCTGCTGCTGGCTACCATTGTTCCGCTGCCTTCAATAGTGCAAAACGGTGCGCCGCTGGCGGCAAGCAATACGATTGAAGAGGTCAAATGGTCGCCGCAAACCGTGGCGGATAATCGCGGCCACGGCAAGGCTATCTTTGTCAATTTCACCGCCTCCTGGTGCATAACCTGCCAGGTGAATGAAAAGACCTCGCTCTCGACACAAGCCGTGAAAGCGGCGCTGGCGAAAACCGGCACGCTGTATATGGTGGCGGATTCGACCAAATTTAATGCGGATATTGATGACGCGCTCAACGAGCTGGGGCAAGGCAGTTTACCGCTGTATGTGGTCTACCCGGCAGACGGTGGCGCACCGAAAATTTTGCCGCAGGTGTTAACCCCTTCCATTGTGGTTAACGCGCTAACGCAGGCCAGCGGGAAAAAAACCTGAAGGCGGGATATGGAAAAAAACGAGGCAGCACGCGATGAATGGCCGCAACTGATGGCGCTGGCGCAGTCCGGCGACAGCCAGGCCTACACGCGGCTGCTCAAAGCGCTGGTGCCGGTTATCCGCTCCCTCGCCCGCAAACAGATTGCCGATGAAGTGCTGGTGGAAGATGTGATTCAGGATGTGCTGCTCACCGTGCACCGGGTGCGGCACACCTACGATCCGGGCGCGCCTTTTCTGCCGTGGCTGATGGCGATAGCCAACGCCCGCGCGGTGGATGCGCTGCGCAAACGAGGCCGCCATCAGCAGCGCGAAGTGGCAAGCGAGGCGGATATTCCCCTGCCTGCCACCAGCATGGAAGTGCCATCACACGATGAGCTGACCATGCTGCTGAATCAGCTACCTGCGCGCCAGCGGGAGGTGGTTGAACATGTTCACCTGCGCGAAATGACGCTGGCAGAAACCGCGACGCAGCAAAATTTGACGGTCGCCGCCGTGAAATCTCTGTTGCATCGCGCCCTGAGCAATCTTCGTCGGTTAGGAGCACATCATGGCCGATCATGACCTGTTAATTGAACAATTGGGTCGTTCCATTGAACCAGTAAAACGCCCCTTCCAGCCGGGCTGGCGGGCGCTAAGCTGGGTGGCGCTCGCGCTGCCTTGCGGCGTTATCGCGGGTTTTATCCTCAACCGCACGCTGACCGACTGGTCGCAGCCTGGCGCGTGGTGGGCGCTGATGCAATTACTGCTGACATTTATCGCCGGGACGCTGGCGGTGCGTAATGCGTTTCTGTTGAGCATCGCCGGGCGCAACGCGCTGGGCTGGAAATGGTTTACGCCACTGGCAGCGCTGTGGCTGGCAGGTACGTTCAGTAATCTGCATTTGCACCGCGTGTTGCCGGTAAGTACGGCTGTCGAAGGGCCGAATTGCTATCTGTTTATGGTGACGGTCAGCGTGCCGATGGCATTGATAGTGATTGCTTACCTGCGCCGCACGCGCACGCTTTTCCCGGCGCGCAGCCTGGCGGCGGCGGGCGCAGGCGTCGCCTGCATGGCGCTTACGCTGCTTACCCTTTGCCACCCGACGCACATCAGCCTGGCGGATTTGATGCTGCATATCGCCGCCTTCAGCACCATTGTACTGGCGACAATCGCGCTGGGTTACAAATGGGTGTCACTGCCGTAATGCGCAGCACGTACTGAACGGTCAGTACGTGCTTACACACTTAGCTTTTTTGCGGGAAGATCCACAGCTGTTCAGCAGGCAGCACCACGCGGTAGTTTTGCTGGTTGCGCTGCTGGGTGCCGTAAACCCGGATCGCGTAATCATCGCCGGAGGTGCGGAACAGATACTCCCAGCGATCGCCCAGGTACATGCTGGTGAGCATCGGCAAATCCAGCGAGTTATCCTGCGGCGAGTCCGCCAGCCGCAGGCTCTCGACGCGGATCACCGCCGTGCAATCCTGGCCTGCGCGCACGCCCGGCCCGGCAACGCCCCACAGCGCCCAGTTCGCCCCTTCAATCCTCGCCCTGCCGTTACTGACTTCGCTCACCTTGCCGTGTAGCCGGTTGTTGCTGCCCATAAACTCGGCGGTAAATAGCGTCGACGGCGTGGCGTACATCTCCTGCGGCGTACCTTGCTGCTCAATCACTCCGTTGTTGAGGAGCAAAATGCGATCGGAAATCGCCATTGCTTCATTCTGATCGTGCGTCACCATCAGTGCCGACAGCCCCAGCTTAACAATCAGTTCGCGCAGGAAGACCCTGGCTTCTTCACGCAGCTTGGCATCGAGATTCGAGAGCGGCTCATCAAGCAAAATTACCGGCGGGTTGTAAACCAGCGCCCGGCCAATCGCCACGCGCTGCTGTTGGCCGCCGGAAAGCTGGTGCGGGTGGCGCTTGCCAAGCGTGCCCAGCCCAAGCTGATCCAGCACGCTTTGCACGCGGGTATTGATTTCCGCGGCGCCGACTTTGCGCAGCTTGAGCGGGTAAGCGACATTCTCGAACACCGTTTTATGCGGCCACAAGGCGTAAGACTGGAACACCAGGCCAAGGTTGCGTTCCTCAGCCGGAACTTCACTGCGCGGCGTACCGTCGTACACCACGTTATTACCAATAGTAATCCGCCCCTGGGTGGGTTTTTCCAGCCCGGCGACAGCGCGCAGCAGCGTGGTTTTCCCGCTGCCGGAAGGGCCAAGCAGCGACACCACTTCGCCGCGTTTCAGCTCCATCGAGACACCTTTTAGCACCGCGTTGTCACCGTAGGTCAGATGCAGGTTTTCTACCGCCAGCTCAATCATGTAATTTCACTCCAAAGCGCAGGGCCACACCAAGACCGATGACCACCAGCAGAATATTGATAAACGACAGCGCGGCGACAATATCAATCGCCCCTGCCGCCCACAGCGACACCAGCATTGAGCCGATGGTTTCCGTCCCGGGCGACAGCAGATAGACCCCGGTTGAATATTCGCGCTCAAAAATCAGGAACATCAGCAGCCAGGAGCCAATCAGGCCATAACGCGACAGCGGCACCGTCACGTGGCGGGTCACTTGCCCGCTGGTCGCTCCCGTGCTGCGTGCCGCCTCTTCCAGTTCCGGGCCGACCTGCAAAAGCGTTGAGGAGATAAGCCGCAAACCGTAAGCCATCCACACCACGGTGTAGGCCAGCCAGACGCTGAAGATGGTGTTACGCAGCGATCGCAGCCAGACAATCAGGTTTTCGCGCAGCCACTCGGCCACCGGCAACCCGGAAAGCCAGCCGTTTTTCAGCGACTGATCGAGCCACATCGGTAAAAACAGGAACACCCACAAAAACGCCAGCCCGGCCAGCAGCCCCGGCACCGCGCGGGGAACCAGCACGCTGTAATCAAGAAAGCGCGTCACGTTATCCTGCTTGCGGTGCATGGCAATGCCGACGAACAGATAACAGATCACCGCCAGTGCGCCACCAAAAACACCAATCGCCATTGAGTTGACGATGGCGCGCAACAGGTTCGGTTGCTGCCAGATATTGCGGAAAGTATCGAGCGACACCTCATCCCACAGCGAAACGCCAACCCCCCAGTTGGAGATAAACGCCCGCAGCACGACGCCAATCAGCGGCACGCCGATGGTAACCGTCAGCCATGCCACCACCACCGCACCGGCAACCCAGCGCCATTTGCCCAGCGGCAGCGCGCGAGCCTGCGAGGCTTTACCTTTCATGGTGACAAAACGGTTGGCGGTACGCATCAGGCGGCGTTGCAACATCACCAGCGGGATCGTGATACAAATCAGCACCACCGCCACCGCCGCCATCAGATGGTAAGAGGGCGTACCCAGTTTGTTGGTCAATTTATACAGATAGGTCGCCAGCACCATGTTGCCTTCCGGATCGCCCAGCACCAGCATCAGGCCGAACACCTCCAGCCCAAGGAAGAACAACAGTACGCAGGCGTACAAAATTGACGGGCGAACCATCGGCAGGCTGACGGCGGTCATCACCTTTAACGGCGATGCGCCAACGGTACGCGCGGCTTCTTCCACGTCAGAACCGACGCTGCGCAGCGCCGAGGAGATATAGAGATAAGCGTGGGGAACATGCGTGAGCCCGGCAATCACCACGATGCTAAACATCGAGTAGATGTTCCACGGCACAAAGCCGATTAACTCCTGCGCCCAGCGCGAGAAAAAGCCCACCGGCCCGGCCGCCACCACATAACCAAAGCCGAGCACCATCGGTGAAACAAAAATCGGCACGAGGATCAGCGGCTCAATAAAACGGCGGCCCGGTAAATCGGTGCGCACCATCAAAAACGCCAGAATGCCGCCCAGCGGAATGGCGATAAACACCAGGCCAAAAGCGAGGATAAAACCAGACTTCAGCGCCAGATAGAAATCCGGATCGGTAAAAATGAACTCAAATGCTTCGAGACTCAGTTCCTTAGAACGGACAAAAAAGGGTGCCGAGAGAAAACTCTGCACCACAATAAATAACAGCGGGATATAGATAACCAGCGCGGTGATTAACACAATGACGCCGCGCGGCAACCCCTGCCATTTTCTGCGCACACTATTCATACATCATCCCTTTGGTCAGGAACCTCACGCCAACCCACTGGCTGAGAAAAAGGTTGTACGCAAAACCGGCGCACAACCCGTCAGGGCGTTATTTAGCGGCGGCAGCGCGCCATTGTTTAATAAATTCCAGACGTTTTTTCGGCTCCAGATACTCCAGCAGCGACTCATCCACCGCAATCGGCTTCAGCGCGTCGCCCAGCTGTTTGGTCATGCCGTCAATGTCGTTTTTGCCTTCAATATCGTTACGCAGCGAGGGGATATCCGCCTGGTTGGCAAGAATGCTCTGCCCCTTTTCAGAAAGCACATAGTCAAACCACAATTTCGCGGCGTTACTGTGCTCCGCTTCAGCGCTGATAAACGACACGCGCGACAGCACCAGCACGTAATCTTTCGGGTAGGAGATGCCCAGCGAGTTATCCCCTTTGGCGCGCGCTTCGGCGTAAGACCCCAGGATGTTGTAGCCAATTAAGTTTTCACCCGAAGAGACACGCTCCATCATGGTGCCGGTGGAGGATTGCACCGTTAAACCGCCCTTCGCCACATCCGCCAGATGGGTGAAATAGTCTTTGTCGTGCTTACTGTCTTCCACGGCGAGCATAAAGCCGAGGCCGGATTTTTCGATATCGTAGGTGGTGACTTTGCTTTTGAATTTGTCGGTCTGGCTGGCGATGAGTTTGCCAAGCGCGATGTGTGAATCCGGCACATCACCTGCCGGGATCAGGCGTTTGTTATAGATAAAGACCACCGGCTCATAGGTGGTGCCGTAGGCTTTTTTCTCCCAGACCGCCCACTTGGGCAGTTTATCCAGCTCGGGCGAGGCGTATTCAGCGGCATAGTCAGTGGCCAGTTTCAGCGCGGTATCCATTGAGGAGCTCCAGACCACGTCGCCGCTGCCGCCGCCGGACGCCTGTTCGCTAAGATAACGGTTGTACAGTTCGGTACTGTTCATATCGTTATATTCCACTTTAATGCCCGGATACTGCGCCTCAAAACCCTTGATCAGCGGGCCTGCGGCTTTGGTATCGGTGGTGGAGTAAATAACAACTTTGCCTTCTTTGGTTCCTGCGTCTACGATTTTCTGGTAATCCGCCGGATACCCCTGAGGCACGGCAGCCAGCGAGGCGCCGGAAAAGAGCGCCGCCAGCGCCACGGCCAGAACAGTGAATTTCTTATCCATGAACAAACCCCTTTGGTATCATTTTTTTAAACACAAATTTAACATATAGCGTGCATTTCAACCGGTGCAACGCAGTCGCTTGTTTTTTCCAGGTTTTGTGACGCTGGCGGGATTTAATTACTGACGTTGCAGAATCAGGCGCACCGATGCGTTAAAGCATTACAGATCAGCCAGATAGATCTGCCCCGGTTTTCATCGTGGAGTGATAAAGAGGTATTAAAAAGACGACGTGAGGACGAAAGAGAATTAACTCAGGCGGTATCTATTTTTATTTATAACGCCTGCGAGATCGATGACAGGAATATTAATCGCCTAAAATCAGCGGGCGATCATACAGCACAATATGTTGCGGATTTTGTGGCGAGTATTTCACGGTCGTGCCGTTGCCCTCGGCAAAGCGCACAATTTCACGGCTATCCAGGAACTGAAACACGCTCGCCTGCACCACCTGCCCTTCGCGGGTTTTGAAGCGCAACACCAGTTCACAATAGACAGAGCGTCTGTCCATCCAGTTGGTACGTTTAAGGGCAATAATATCGGCGTTCGCACCGATGCCGTGTTTCATCACATGGGCTTCGATAAACAGCTGGCGAACCCAGCGCGTTACCTTGTAGATAAGGAATATCACCACAATGGCGATGCATAAAAGGGCAACACCGTGCAGGATATTTGCCATGCGGTTTCCTCCTGATGAAAAGTCGGTTTACTTTAACGCTTTTTGGCAGGGATGCGACACGGTATCCTGACCGAAAAAATCCCTCCCGCGTTACCGGCAGCTCACCCCTTCGGCCTAATTGCGTCACCTAAGCCAAACACCCACGTTCATTATTTGTTCGCTTTTTCGTCATAAAACGATCATCACCCGTGCTCTTAATGGTCGCCAGTTTAATGAAAAATCCGGACGACTTATGAACAGCGCGTTGGCAGAAATCTCTGAAGACCACTATTCGTCTCTGCATCAATTAAACACGGTGCCGAAGCAAAAGGTGCTGAGCGTGAAGAACTTACGCAAAGCCTATAACGCGCACCAGCCTGTGCTACACGACATCAGTTTTGATCTGCACAGCGGTGAGATGGTGGGCGTGATTGGACGCTCCGGCGCAGGGAAATCCACCTTGCTGCATGTACTAAACGGCACACACAGCGCCACCGCTGGAGAGATTTTAAGTTTCCCGGAAGTGGGCACACCGCGCGATGTCACGCACCTGAAAGGCCGCGCGCTTAATCAGTGGCGCAGCCAGTGCGGCATGATTTTCCAGGACTTCTGCCTGGTGCCGCGCCTCGATGTACTAACCAACGTGCTGCTCGGCAGGCTGAGCCAGACGTCGACGCTGAAATCCCTGTTTAAAGTCTTTACCGATGAAGACCGCGCCAGAGCCATCGCCTTGCTGGAGTGGCTGAACATGCTGCCGCATGCCTTGCAGCGTGCGGAAACGCTTTCCGGCGGGCAGATGCAGCGTGTCGCCATTTGCCGCGCGCTGATTCAAAACCCCTCTCTTTTACTGGCGGACGAACCTGTCGCGTCGCTGGATCCGAAAAATACCCAGCGCATCATGGGCGTATTACGCGAAGTGAGCGAGCAAGGCATCAGCGTGATGGTGAACCTGCACTCGGTGGAGCTGGTGAAAGAGTATTGCACTCGCGTTATCGGCGTTTCCCAGGGACGGATTATTTTTGACGATCATCCCTCCCGGTTAACGCAGGACGTGCTGCAGGTGCTGTACGGCGATGAAATCAGTCAATTGCATTAATTATTCCTTCCAATGAGACGACACAGGCAATGACAATGAAAAAGCATATTTCTGGCGCATTACGTTTATCGGCTTTGATGACAGGACTTCTGCTGGCATGGCAGGCGGCGGCCGCGGAGCAGCCGAAGGAATTAAATCTGGGGATTTTGGGCGGCCAGAACGCAACCCAACAAATTGGTGATAACCAGTGCGTGAAAGAATTTCTGGATAAAGAACTGCACGTGGACACCAAGCTGCGCAACTCGTCTGACTATTCGGGCGTGATTCAGGGTCTGCTGGGCGGAAAAGTCGATGTGGTGCTGAGCATGTCGCCCTCTTCTTACGCCTCCGTCTATATTAATAACCCGAAAGCCGTGGATATCGTCGGTATCGCGGTGGATGACAAAGACAAGTCGCGCGGTTACCACTCGGTGGTGATTGTGAAAGCCGACAGCCCGTACAAGAAACTGGAAGATCTGAAAGGCAAAGCGTTTGGCTTCGCCGATCCGGATTCCACCTCCGGTTACCTGATCCCGAACTACGCCTTCAAACAGAAGTTTGGCGGTAACGCGGATAATAAATACAACAACTTCTTCTCCAGCGTCACCTTCTCCGGTGGTCACGAGCAGGACATCCTCGGCGTGCTGAACGGCCAGTTCGCTGGCGCAGTGACCTGGACTTCAATGGTGGGTGATTACAACACCGGCTACAGCGTCGGGGCGTTTAACCGACTGATCCGCATGGATCACCCGAATCTGATGAAAGAGATCCGCATCATCTGGGAATCGCCGCTGATCCCGAACGGCCCGATTCTGGTGAGCAACAGCCTGCCGGCGGATTTCAAAGCCAAAGTGATTACTGCGGTTAAAAAACTGGATACCGATAACCACGCCTGCTTCGTGAAAGCGATGGGCGGTACGCAGCATATCGGTCCCGGCAGCGTGGATGACTTTAAACAGATTATCGAGATGAAACGCGAACTGGTTAGCGCACGTTAGTCCTTCGCCGCATCGATTCTCCGGCCCCTGCGTGAAAACCAGGGGCTTTTATTCGCGGGTCATACAGGATCTACCGCTACGCATGAACATGTCGAATACGCAGTTTGAGCACTACTATCAACAAGTCAGAATGCGCCAGAAGCGCGACACTGTCGCCTGGTCGCTGGTGCTGCTGGCGCTCTATTTCGCCGCCGGTAACGCGGCAGAATTCAATCTCGCCACCATCTGGCATTCGCTGCCGAATTTTATGGATTACATGCTGGAAACGGTGCCGACGCTGCACTGGCCGGTGCTGTTTGCCGACAGCCACACCAAAGGCTCGCTGGCGTACTGGGGCTACCGTTTACCGATCCAGCTCCCGCTGATTTGGGAAACCCTGCAACTGGCGCTGGCCGCAACGCTGGTTTCCTTCGTTATCGCCGCTGTGCTGGCCTTTCTGGCAGCGGGCAACACCTGGTCTCCTCCGCCGGTACGCTTTGCCGTGCGCACGCTGGTCGCCTTTTTACGCACGATGCCGGAACTGGCGTGGGCGGTTATTTTCGTGATGGCGTTCGGCATCGGGGCGATCCCCGGATTTCTGGCGCTGGCGCTGCACACCGTTGGTAGCCTGACCAAGCTGTTTTATGAAGCGGTCGAGAGTACGCATGACAGGCCGGTACGCGGGCTGGCCTCCTGCGGCGCGACACATTTGCAACGCATTCGCTTCGCGTTGTGGCCGCAGGTAAAACCGATTTTTCTCTCTTATGGCTTTATGCGCCTCGAAATTAACTTTCGCTCCTCGACCATTCTTGGGCTGGTCGGCGCAGGCGGCATCGGCCAGGAGTTGATGACCAACATCAAACTCGACCGTTACGATCAAGTCAGCATCACGCTGCTGCTGATTATTATCGTCGTTTTCGTGCTTGATACGCTCTCTGGCCGCTTGCGCCAGTGGGTGCTGGAGGGGAAAAAGTGACCAACTGGCAAGCAGTACCGAATGTGGAATTGAGCCGCAAATTAAACCGAAAACTGTTCCAGACGCAGGGGCGTTATCTGCGCCGCCTCGGGCTTATCGCCCTTGCCGTGCTGCTCTATTACGTGTGGTTTTTTATGCAGTTCGGCATTCCTGTTGAACAGGCGTTGACCGGCATGCAGCAGATTGGCCGCTATATGTTGCGGATGTTCGTCTGGCACGATTTCCTCAACTGGCCGTTTGGCTATTATTTCACGCAGATTGGCATTACGCTGGCAATTGTCTTTGCCGGAACCCTGACCGCCACGGTATTCGCGCTGTTGTTATCGTTTTTTGCCGCCCGCAACATCATGAAAGGCGGCATTGCGGGCGTTATCGCCTTTTTCATGCGCCGCCTGTTCGATATGTTGCGCGGTATTGATATGGCGATCTGGGGGCTGATTTTCGTGCGCGCCGTCGGGCTTGGGCCGCTTGCCGGGGTGCTGGCGATTATCATGCAGGACACCGGCCTGCTCGGTCGGCTGTACGCCGAAAGCCACGAAGCGGTGGATCGCTCACCAGGACGCGGCTTAACCGCCGTGGGCGCAGGAGGTTTGCAGAAACACCGTTTCAGCACATTTACCCAATCTTTCCCGACGTTTCTGGCGCTGAGCCTGTATCAAATTGAGTCCAATACCCGCTCGGCGGCGGTGCTCGGTTTTGTTGGCGCGGGCGGGATTGGTTTGATTTATGCCGAGAATATGCGGCTGTGGAACTGGGATGTGGTGATGTTTATCACCGTTATTCTGGTGGCGGTCGTCATGCTGATGGATAGCGCGTCGGCCTGGCTGCGCCGACGCTATATTACCGGCAAAACAGTGCCGCTGTTTAAGCCAGAGTAAGATGCCGGGGCCTCAATGCCCCGGCAGGTTAGCCATAATAAATTTTCGCGTTCACATATCCTTTTTTAGTTTGTCCCACTCGCCCTCCACTTTGCTTTTGAAGGTGGCTTGTTTGTCCTGTTTGCAGGCTTCAATCACGGCGGGCGTCACCGTTTCAATCCCCTGAACATCCACTACCGCTTCTTCTGGTTTGTCCTTACTATTTAAGGCTTCAGCAATGCCGATGGCCGTTGGCTGGAAAGAGGCTTTCAGCGCGAGAAAATCCTCACATGTCCAGCTATTCACCGGTTTACCTTTATCGGCTGCCTGTGTCGCAGCGGAAACCAGCAGCAAGCTGCCAACGATGATGCTAACGGTTGTTTTCATTCACTTCTCCTTATTAATGACTCATATCATTGAAAAAACTGCTATTCCTTAGGGGCTAAATGATGCGGTGAACGCGCGCGTGGATGGATAAAGAAATGTCCTTTCGGCGCATTATCCGTGGTGATGGCGACCAGGGTCACAGTGCCTTGTTTACCGCGCTTGTCATGCAGCGCGTAGACCAGAAAGGGGAGGATCAGCACAATCACAAAACAGATAACCAGCAGCGTGATGTACTTCTCGTCGGCGCTTTCGCCGCCAATCGAGGCTGGCGGATAAAAAGAGACGATAAAGGCCAGTAGCGAAACCAAAAAGCCCAGCCCCGCCACCGCGAGGCGGAATCCTTTGGCACCGGGAATATGAAAAGTGCGCTTGAGGCGTGGCTGTTTGCAAATTAACTGCATATAGCCCAGGAACAATAAAAAATAGCTACACAGATAAATCACCACCGTCAGCGTCAGCGCGATCAAAAAGGACATATTGCTGCCGCCCCCCGAGTTGGTGAGCACCACCAGCGCAACGGATGTCAGCAACAGTTGGCTCACCACCAGCGTTACCGGCACGCCGTTTTTATTCACGCTGGCGAATGACGCAGGCAATATGCCTCGCTGGGCGGTGACATACATGCCGCGAGACGGGCCAACAATCCATGAGGCGATCTCCGCCAGCACACCCAGTACCAGCAGAGCAGCAATCACTTTTACGGCCCATGAAAGCCCGGCACCGTAATGGGTGATTAACACACTGAAGGTTTGCACGACCCCGGCAGAAAGGTTGATGTCGTTATGTGGGATCACGGTCGCGACAGACAAGCCGCCAATCGAACTGAGGCAAATCGCGGCGATCATCAGCAGGATCATGGCCAGCGGATAGTCGCGCCCGGGGTTGTTCATTTCGTTAACATGCGTAGCCGACGCCTCGACGCCCATATAACTCAGAATGAACGCCACAAAAACCACCAGCGTACCGAGCCGGGTGAAGTCCGGGACAAATGTCGACATATCAAAGGTGATGGCCAGCGGCGCACCGCTAAGGAGGTAAGTAATAGCCAGCACCACGAGGATAGCCGCAGGCAGCAGGATGCCGGCGAAGAAGCCCACTTTAGCGATTTGCGCGGTATATTTCGTGCCGCCAAACTGGGTAAACGCCAGCCCCCACAGAATGATTAACGCGGCGATGGTTTTCGTCAGCGGATCGCTGTTCAGCGCTGGCCAGTCAAGGATATACGCCAGCGCGCCCAGTACGAAGTAGAGCATCGGGATAAAACCGATCGCGATTTGCAGATAACCAAACGAAATCGCCGCAAACCCCCAGCGTTCGCCCAGCGTTTTTGCTACCCAGGTAAAGATCCCGCCCTCTTCCCAACCTTCAACCGTGGCCATTTCAGCCGCACACAGACCAACCGGGATAAACCATAAGATGCCGCCCAGTAATAAGAAAAAAACCAGACTGAAACCCGATGTCGCAAACGTCGGGTATTCATACACCGCCATCACCATGGATGCGGTGATCGCAAAAAAACCCATCATGGATAATGTCTTAGCCGGCACACTTTTGTTCACCGCCTCCATGGCACTTCTCCTTTCATAACGAGGCTTTCCGGGCCTCAGGCGTGATTAAAACCACTGGCTTCTTCCGCGCTGAGCGGGTTGATGACCGGATGCCGGGAAAAGTAGTCAAGTGCGCGCTTAATATCGTCCACCAGCAAGCTGGCGAGATCATGGCTTACGCCGTGACGCACCAGCACCCTTTGAATAACCAAATCTTCGCGATGGGCTGGCATTGAATAGGCGGGCACTTGCCAGCCACGGCTGCGCAGGCGATCGGCAAGGTCATAAAGGGTGTATCCGCCAATGGCTCGCTCGGCACGCAGCGTCCACGCCAGCGCGGGAATGCCTTGCTGACTGTCGCCATCGAACAGGATTTTGAACGGCCCAAGCTTGTCGATTTCCCGCGCCAGATACTGCGCTGTCTGGTAACAGGCGTGATGAATTTTCGTGTAGCCTTCCCGCCCCAGACGCAGGAAATTGTAATACTGGGCAATGACCTGCCCGCCAGGTCGTGAAAAGTTGAGGGCGAATGTCGGCATGTTGCCGCCGAGGTAGTTAACATTAAAAATCAGTTCTTCCGGCAAATCGGCGGCCTCGCGCCATACCACCCAACCGGCGCCCAACGGCGCAAGACCGAATTTGTGACCAGAGGCATTAATGGATTTCACCCGTGGCAGGCGAAAATCCCACACAATATCCGGTGCGCAAAACGGCGCCAGAAACCCGCCGCTGGCACCGTCAACATGGATGGGAATATCAAGACCGGTTTCCTGTTGCAGATTATCCAGCGCCTCATGCACAGCTTTTACCGGCTCATACTGGCATGAGAAGGTGACGCCCATCGTCGGGACAACGCCAATGGTGTTCTCATCCACCCGCTTGATCACCTCTTCGGCGTTCATCACTAAACGCTGGCCTTGAAGGGGAATTTCACGCAGCTCAACATCAAAGTAGCGGGCAAATTTATGCCAGCAGATTTGCACTGGCCCGCAAATCAGGTTTGGTTTGTCAGTAGGTTTGCCTGCGGCAGCCTGCTTTTTTCGCCAGCGCCATTTAAGCGCCAGGCCGCCAAGCATTGCCGCTTCTGATGAACCAATTGTCGAGCAGCCGAGCGTGTTTTCCGCCTCCGGCGAGTGCCATAAATCGGCCAGCATATGTACGCAGCGAGACTCAATTTCGGCCGTTTGCGGGTATTCGTCTTTATCGATCATGTTCTTGTCGATAGACAAATCCATCAATGTGCGAATTTCATCATCGACCCATGTCTGGCAGAAGGTTGCCAGATTTTGTCGTGAGTTACCGTCAAGCATCAATTCGTCGTGTACTGCGGCAAAGACATTCCGCGGATCCTGTTCTTTCGCGGGGAAGTGGTGTTTTTCCAGGGACGAAGATAATTCCAGTGAGGCGTAAATATCATCTATGCCAGGATATTGCCCATCCATATGCCCTCTCCTTTATGGGTGCATTCGCTCATTCGTTATGACTGAGAAAGCTATAAACCCTGCTTTTTATTTTTTCAAACCAATGGAATTTCCTTACTCAATCATTAAATGAATAAAAACGGCACACCATGAAGCTGATTTTAAAAGAAAAAACATTAACAGGCGAAATGCATATTTATTTACAGGAACAGGTAACCTGCTGATATAAATAACCACTCTGATTTCCTTAATTTATATTTTATGAGATGAATTCAGATCTTATATGGCTGCAAATCGTTATTTTTCGACTGCATATAACTCTCTTTATCTGATATATCTTTTATGTTCCGCACAGAATTCGCCCCCATAACAAGAGTTAAAAAAATCGTTGAACAGACAAAACGCCATTGATTTGCTAAACCGTTTTAGTTAATTTTTAGCAATACTATTTGTCAGGAGAAAAGCATGTCAGCCAGAGTCTGGTGTCTGGGCGATGCCGTCGTGGATTTACTGCCGGAAGCACCGGGGCATTTAATGCAGTGCCCCGGTGGCGCACCGGCGAATGTTGCGGTCGGCGTTGCGCGGTTGCAGGGAAATAGCGGGTTTATCGGCCGCGTCGGTGACGATCCGTTTGGTCGTTTTATGCAACAAACGCTGTCCGCAGAACAGGTTGATACCACGTTTATGCATGCCGATCCGGCGCAGCGCACCTCGACGGTGGTCGTAGCGCTGGACGATGACGGCGAACGTTCGTTTACCTTTATGGTACGCCCCAGCGCCGACCTGTTTCTTGCCGAAAGCGACCTGCCAGCATTTCAGCGCGGCGAATGGCTACACTGCTGCTCAATTGCGCTGGCGGCAGAACCGTCGCGATCCACCACCTTCTCTGCCATGCAGCGGGTACGCAGCGCGGGCGGCTTTGTCAGCTTCGATCCCAATATCCGCCAGGATCTCTGGAAAGATGCCACGCAGCTTCGCCGCTGCCTGAGCCAGGCCTTAACGCTGGCCGATGTGGTGAAACTCTCTGAAGAGGAACTGGCGTTTTTTTCCGGTTCCACGCAGCTGGACGCCAGCATGCAAGCCATGGCGATGCGTTATGCCATCAGCTTGCTGCTGGTGACACAAGGAAAAGCGGGCGTAACCGCCTGGCACAGCGGCAAAATTTTCCACTACCCCACGTTGCCGGTGGTGAGCGTCGATACCACTGGCGCAGGCGACGCCTTTGTCGCCGGGCTGTTGTGGGGTCTGGCGGAGTACGGCCTGCCGGACTGTGAAGCGCAGTTGTCCGCGCGGCTTGCCAGCGCGCAGATCTGCGGCGCGCTGGCAACCACCGCCAAAGGTGCCATGACCGCCCTGCCATATCACCACCAGCTTATAGAGCAGTGCCGCTGACCAGCCGGGCTTGCCGCTTCGTTTTGCGAGCCGTCTCACAATCACTAAACCGGTTTAGCAAATTTCATTGCGCGGAGAAAATGGGCTTGATTATGATTCGAAGCCTAAACCGGTTTAGCAAAATAACTCTGTGATGATGGCTCTTCCTTAGGGATGCAAAAAGATGAAAAAAAGCACGCTCGCCGTAACCCTTGGTTTGATATTAAGCGCCGGTGCCGCTCACGCCGCCGACCCCAGCATGAGCAGCATCGAAGCGCGTCTCGCCGCACTGGAACAGCGCCTGCAAGCCGCAGAACAACGCGCTAACGCCGCCGAAAACCGTGCGCAGGCTGCCGAAAAACAGGCACAGCAGCTGGCCGCCGCCCAGCAAAAAAACCAGACTGCCACCGCCCCGGTTGAGCAGCGCATCGCCAAACTGGAACAAAAAGCCGCTGACGAAGGCGGATTTGAGTTCCACGGTTACGCCCGCTCCGGCTTGCTGATGAACAACTCCGCCGCCAAAACCCAGGGTGGCCCAACGGTGACGCCAGCGGGCGAAACCGGTGGTCACGTTGGTCGTCTGGGGAATGAGCCGGATACTTATGTTGAGATGAACCTTGAGCATAAACAGACGCTGGCGAACGGTGCGACCACGCGCTTTAAAGTGATGCTCGCCGACGGGCAGCGTACCTATAACGACTGGACGGCCTCCTCAAGCGATCTCAACCTGCGCCAGGCATTTACTGAAATCGGCCATCTGCCAAGCTTCAGCGGCGCGTTTAAAGATTCCACCGTCTGGGCCGGTAAACGCTTTGATCGCGACAATTTCGACATCCACTGGATTGACTCCGATGTGGTATTCCTCGCCGGGACCGGCGCGGGTGTTTACGACATGAAATGGAGCGACAACGCGCGCAGCAACGTCTCGATTTACGGGCGTACTTTCGGCGATATCGAAAACAGCGAAAACACCGCGCAGAACTACATTCTCTCGCTGAATAACTTCTACGGTCCGGTGCAGTTGATGGTGAGCGGCATGCGCGCCAAAGACAACGACGACCGCCTCGATCTCGACGGCAACAAAGTGAAGAGCGATGCAGCGAATACCGGTCTACATGCCCTGCTCGGCCTGCATAACGACAGCTTCTACGGCCTGCGCGAAGGGTCGGCGAAAACCGCGCTGCTGTATGGTCACGGCCTGGGCGCGGAAGTGAAATCGATCGGTTCCGACGGTGCGCTGCTGCCGGAAGCCAACACCTGGCGTCTTGCCAGCTATGGTATTACGCCGCTCGGCGGCGGCTGGCATATTGCCCCGGCGCTGCTGGCGCAGACCAGCAAAGATCGCTATGTCAAAGGCGACAGTTATCAATGGGCTACCGCCAACGTACGTCTGATTCAGGGCTTTACCGAAAACTTCGAAATGCAGTATGAAGGCAGCTATCAGTACATGGATCTGCGCCCGGAAGGTTACAACGGCCGCAACGCGGTCAGCGGCAACTTCTACAAACTCACCGTCGCCCCAACGCTGAAAGCCAGCGATGTGGGTGAATTCCTTAAACGCCCGGAAATCCGCCTGTTCGCCACCTGGATGGACTGGGATCATCGTCTGGATAAATATGCGAGCTCCGATGCCTTTGGCAGCGACGGCTTCAAGGCCGGCGGCGAATGGAACTTCGGGGTACAAATGGAAACCTGGTTCTGATGAAACGGCTCCTTCGGGGGCCATTTTTGCCGGTTAGTCCCACAAAAACGATAAAACAGAGGTTTTTATGGATTTTGCACAAATTTCCCGGTCGCTACTGCCGCTACTGGGAGGCAAGGACAATATTGCCAGCGCCGCGCACTGCGCGACACGCCTGCGCCTGGTGCTGGTGGAAGACGCGAAAGCGGATACTACCGCGATTGGCAAAGTCGACGGGGTAAAGGGGTGCTTTCGTAACGCTGGTCAGTTGCAGATTATCTTCGGCACTGGCGTAGTGAATAAAGTTTACGCCGCGTTTATTGCCGAAGCCGGGATCAGCGAAACCAGTAAATCAGAAGCGGCGGATATTGCCGCGCGTAAACTGAACCCGTTCCAGCGAATCGCCCGTTTGCTCTCCAACATTTTCGTGCCGATTATTCCGGCGATTGTCGCCTCCGGTCTGCTGATGGGCCTGCTGGGAATGGTGAAAACCTACGGCTGGGTGAACGCCGACAACGCGCTCTATATCATGCTCGACATGTTCAGCTCGGCGGCGTTTATCATTCTGCCGATCCTGATTGGCTTTACCGCCGCGCGCGAGTTTGGCGGTAACCCGTACCTCGGCGCAACGCTGGGTGGCATTCTGACCCACCCGGCGCTGACCAACGCCTGGGGCGTGGCGGCCGGCTTCCACACCATGAATTTCTTCGGCATTGAAGTGGCGATGATCGGTTACCAGGGCACGGTATTTCCGGTGCTGCTGGCGGTGTGGTTTATGAGCCTGCTGGAAAAACAACTGCGCCGCGTGATCCCGGATGCGCTGGATCTGATCCTCACGCCGTTCCTGACGGTGATTATCTCCGGCTTTGTCGCCATGTTGATTATCGGCCCGGCGGGTCGCGCGCTCGGCGACGGCATCTCCTTTGTGCTCAGCACGCTTATCACCCACGCCGGATGGCTGGCCGGTTTGCTGTTCGGCGGCTTATATTCAGTGATTGTGATTACCGGCGTACACCACAGCTTCCATGCTATTGAAGCCGGGCTGTTGGGTAACCCGTCGATTGGCGTTAACTTCCTGTTGCCAATCTGGGCGATGGCAAACGTAGCGCAGGGCGGCGCGTGTCTGGCGGTATGGTTTAAAACCAAAGACGCGAAGATTAAGGCGATTACCCTGCCCTCGGCTTTCTCTGCCCTGCTCGGCATTACCGAGGCGGCAATTTTCGGTATCAACCTGCGCTTTGTAAAACCGTTTATCGCCGCACTTATCGGCGGCGCGGTCGGCGGTGCGTGGGTGGTGTCTGTGCATGTCTATATGACGGCGGTTGGCCTGACCGGCCTGCCTGGAATGGCGATTGTGCAAGCCAGCTCGCTGCTGAATTATATTATCGGCATGGCTATCGCCTTTAGCGTCGCCTTTGTCATCTCTTACCTGCTGAAATACAAAACGGATTCTGAATAATGGCTTCACAACCGCTGCTACCCGCCATTTTACAGGCGGTGATGAAAGGTCAACCGAAGGCACTGAATGACAGCCACTACCCTGGCTGGCATCTGGCACCCGCCACCGGGCTGCTCAACGATCCGAATGGGTTTATCCACTTTGCCGGGCGCTACCACCTGTTCTACCAGTGGAACGCGCTGGGCTGCCAGCACCAGCACAAGTGCTGGGGGCACTGGAGTTCAGCGGATTTAGTGCACTGGCAGCATGAACCTGTCGCGTTGATGCCCGATGAAGAGTACGACCGCAGCGGTTGTTATTCCGGCAGCGCCGTTGATAACAATGGCGTCCTGACGCTTTGTTATACCGGCAATGTGAAATTTGATGATGGCACGCGCACCGCGTGGCAATGCCTGGCGGTGCAAAACAGCGCGGGCGGCTTCGACAAGCTCGGTCCGGCGATCCCGCTCCCGCACGGTTACACCGGCCACGTTCGCGACCCGAAAGTGTGGCGGCAAGGCGACTATTGGTACATGGTGCTGGGCGCGCAGGATCTGCAATTACAGGGCAAAGTTTTACTGCTGCGTTCCGAAAACTTGTGGAACTGGCAAAACCTCGGCGAAATCGCCGGTAGTGGGCTGGGCGGGCTGGGTGACGCGGGTTACATGTGGGAGTGCCCCGACATGTTCACGCTTAACGGCAGTACGTTTTTAATCTGCTGCCCGCAAGGCCTGGCGCGCGAAGAGAAGCGCTATCTCAACACTTACCCAAGCGCTTATTTAAGCGGTCAGCTCGACTACGCCAGTGCACATTACCAGCACGGTGACTTTCATGAACTGGACGCCGGGTTTGAGTTTTATGCTCCGCAAACCACGCTCAGCGCCGACGGACGCCGCCTGCTGGTAGGCTGGATGGGAGTGCCGGACGGCGAAGAGATGCGCCAGCCGACCGTTGCCAACGGTTGGATCCATCAGATGACCTGCCTGCGCGAGCTGACCTCCCGCAATGGAAAACTGTATCAGCAGCCTGTCAAAGAGTTGCAGGCGCTGCGCGGTGAGCAGCAAGGTTATCGCGGCGTGGCGCACAAAATGCCCATGCTGAGTGCGCAGCGCCTGGAACTGGTGCTGGAAAGTGCGGGCGAGGTGACGCTGAATTTCGCCGATACGCTGATCCTCGAATGGCATCGCGATGAGCTGCGCCTTGCACGCCGCAGCCTGGAAAACGGCGCATGGCTGTACCGTTACTGGAACGGATGTGCGCATAAGTTGCAGATCCTCTGCGATCACTCAAGCATAGAGATCTTTATCAACGATGGCGAAGGGGTGATGAGCAGCCGCTACTTCCCGGCCCATCCGGCGCAATTAACCCTGACGGGAGACGCAGAAGTGCGGGCCAGCTACTGGTCGTTACGTGCTTGCATGGTAGAATAAGTGCTTGTTTCCTTAACCGATGCACAACCGTGAGAAAAACAAAACGCGTTACCATCAGTGATATCGCCGCGCTGGCGGGCGTCTCGAAAGCTACCGCCAGCCTGGTGCTTAACGGCCGCGGCAAAGAGCTACGCGTGGCGCAGGAGACGCGCGATCGCGTGCAGGCCATCGCCCAGCAGCATCATTACCAGCCGAGCATTCACGCTCGTCTGCTGCGTGAAAACCGCAGCCACACGCTGGGGCTGGTGGTGCCGGAAATCACCAACTACGGTTTCGCTGTTTTTTCTCACGAGCTGGAAAATCTCTGCCGCGAAGCCGGTTTGCAACTGCTTATCTCCTGTACCGACGAAAACGCCAGCCAGGAAACGGTGGTGGTCAACAACCTGGTCGCACGCCAGGTGGACGGGCTGATTGTTGCCTCCAGCATGCAAAACGACACCGACTATGTGAAGCTCAGCGAGCAGTTGCCGGTGGTGTTATTTGACCGACATATCAATGACACCCAGCTCCCTTTGGTTATCACCGATTCGCTGACGCCGACCGCCGAATTAGTTGAACGGCTGGCGCGCGCCAACCCTGATGAAGTCTACTTTCTTGGCGGGCAACCGCGCCTGTCGCCCACCAAAGACCGCCTGGCCGGGTTTATGCAAGGGCTGGAGCGCGCCGGTGTTACCCCGCGACCGGAGTGGATTATTCACGGTAATTACCATCCAAGCAGTGGTTATGAGATGTTCGCCGCTCTGTGCGCGAAACTGGGTCGCCCGCCCAAAGCGCTATTCACCGCTGCCTGCGGCCTGCTGGAAGGGGTGCTGCGTTATATGAGCCAGCACCATATGCTGGAAAGCGATATTCACATTGCCAGCTTTGACGATCACTATTTATATGATTCGCTGACGCTGCCGATTGACACGGTGGAGCAGAATGTCCCGCGCCTCGCGCAGGACTGCTTTGATATCATCACCCGGATGATAGAAGGCAATGAACCGGCTTCACCACAGCGCGTGCTGCCCGCCACGCTGCGCTTTCGCCACCCCGCTTCATAAGAAAATATTCCCCTTCAGCCCTCTCCTGTTTGCTCTATTTTTAATCATGCAGCCCGACTGGCGGCATAACACAAACAGGAGAGAGCAATGAGCCCATCCCTTTACAGTAAAACCCCGTCGGTCGCGGTGCTCGATAACCGCGGCCTGACGGTGCGGGACATTATCTGGCACCGACTTCTCCTTTTTACTTGCCGGCCGTTTTAGGCGGTGCGTGTATCGCTGCGTTTGCGGTTGACCTGGTGCGCTACCGGTTAAACGGCACACCTTCTAATGGTTGCTGCAATTTCCCCGGAGCCTGTAACGAACCACAACTATTGGGCTGCGGGGTGTTTTCCATCACCCCGCGCACAAATTTCAGTTCATCGTCGAAAGCGACGTTAACCACACCGTTATGCGTAATGCCAGGATACGTTTTCCACTCCACCGCATTGCCACCCGCGCAGAGCGCGGCGATAGCGGCATACTGGTGGTGCGGTGACAACGTATGATCGGCAAGCCCGGTTGCGGTAAACAGCGGCGCAGGAAAGGTTTTCACGGGCATATCCGTTACCGCAAGCAATGTTGACTCCACCTGTTTTGTGCCACCGATAAACACCGTGGCGCCAGTCAGTTTTTCGCGCCGCTCATAGCGTCCCAGTTCCGGCATACAGGATGTTCTCGCGAGCGCCAGCATCTTCGCGCCCTTCTCAGTCACCCATTTTTCCGCTGGCGGTGCACCGTCCGGCAGCGAACCGCCAATGATGCGCAGCAGCGTAAAACGGGCAGGATCGCGCTGCCCTGGCCGCGCAGATCCCGGTTTGATCGGGCCATCCGGAAACGTGGCGACCACACCGGTAGCAATGGTCGCGCGAAGCTGAAGTTCCGGCGCGTAATCCGGCGCGAGCAGGCAGGCACCAAGCGATGCGCCAGAACCTTGCGACTGACCGCTAATCACCAGATTATTTGCTACCTGCGGCGTGCTGTTGAGCACCGCGCGCACGCTATCCAGCACCGAACGCCCTTCTGCTTCCCAGTTCATATACGGATGCGGACCAGGCCCGCCAAGCCCCTGATAATCGGTGGCGACGACGGCAAAACCGTGCTTCAGCCACTGGTTGATATAGTGCGCATCTCGCGGGGTCGGGTTAGTCCAGGAAGGCGCACAGCTATCGGCCACGCCCAGCGTACCGTGCGCCCAGGCAACAAGCGGCCAGCCGCCTTTTGGCGCTTGTCCTTTCGGCAACCACAGCGTACCACTGACCGGCACGATGCCGGCATTCCAGCGTTTATCCTGCGAGGTATAAAGAATGCGCGCGATCTGGCTGGCATCGGTAATGTCCGGCTGACCGGGAATTGGCTCTTCACGCAGCATCACGCCGGGTTTATCAGGTAACGTGCCATCCCAGATATAAAACGGGGAAAGCGTTTGATCACCTGCCGCCGGCCCAACCGGCAACGCATTGCTCCAGGCGTTCGCGCCGTTGACCCACATGGTAAGAGCGCAAATCGCATAGTTGAGACGGGGGCAAACGTTCACGATTTTCTCCATAGATAGCGGGATGTTAGCCGTCAGTAAACGAAGTTGGCGGCAAGAATTCAAACCGAAAGTGTGAGTAATTTATTCATACAGGTTGCTTTTGCCTCGCTACTTATTTTAGAGTTATCTAAATTTAGACAATGCTAAACTAAAATGACCAGTCCGGATATCACTTTACTGCAAGCGCAGGCAGAGAAAGCGTCTGCCCTGCTGAAAGCGATGAGTAACCCGCATCGTTTATTGATCCTCTGCATGCTGTGCGATGCGCCTGGCACGTCCGCCGGGGAATTAAGCGCGATCACAGGCCTGAGCCCTTCAGCGACCTCACAGCATCTGGCGCGAATGAAAGAGGAAGGATTGATCGAAAGCCAGCGCCAGGCGCAGCGGGTGAACTACTTCATTAAAGCGCCTGCGATTCGCACGCTGGTCCATACGCTGAAAACCCTTTATTGCCCGGAGGTATAGCCATGCAATACACCCTCGTCACACCAAAAGGAGCCAGCGCGCAGCAGCAAAACGGCGCGCTGATTATTGATATTCGCCAGGCGGATGAATTTCGTCGCGAACATTTGCCCGACGCGCGTTCTCTGCCGCTGGATACACTACTCGCCGGGCAAACCATTACCCAAGTGTCACCGGGCCAGACGGTGATTTTCCATTGCCAGTCCGGCATGCGCACGCAACAAAACGCCGAGGCGCTGGTGCGCGCGGCAGCGCCAGCAAACGTCATGATCCTCGAGGGTGGGCTCAATAACTGGAAGCGCGAAAAGCTACCGACAGTGCAGGATAAACGCCAGCCGCGCCCGCTGATGCAGCAGGTGCAGATTGTGGCAGGCAGCCTGATCCTGCTCGGTGTGGTGCTCGGTTTTACGCTTCATCCCAATTTCTTCCTGCTATCGGGTTTTGTCGGCGCGGGTCTGCTGTTCGCCGGGCTGAGCGGCTGGTGCGGCATGGCGCTGCTGCTGGCAAAAATGCCGTGGAATCGCAGTTAAGAAGCATCGTTATCGCGCGTCATCGCTTCTGCCGATCATTCTGGAAGCTAAATACGCCGAGCCGTATTGTAAGCCTACTCCACAAAGTGTACCCTGTACACCAAAAGGAGAGGTGTGACAGTGAGTCAAGCTATTGTTTTTATTGAAACCTCGATATTTACCCGACAAATTAAACAGATTGCAACGGACGATGAACTGAGAGTGCTCCAGAGAACGCTGATTGAATCCCCGGACAAAGGAGATTTGATTCAGAAGACGGGCGGCCTGCGTAAAATAAGGATGGCAACAGGGTCCCAGGGAAAAAGCGGCAGCGCCAGAGAGATCTATTTTCTGGCAACAGAAGACGTTATCTACCTGGTGATGGCTTATCCTAAAAACGTGAAAGATAGTCTGACTGATGCAGAAAAGGCTGAACTTAAGAAGCTTACCAGGCAATTGAAAGATGAGGTGCAATATGAGTTTCTTTGACGAGCTAAAGGCGTCGCTGGAAGAGGCTGTAGAGATAAAAAAAGGTGCTAAAAAACCAGCCCGTGTTACCCGTTATGAAATTGCAGATGTGAAAGCGATAAGAGAACAACTTAACGTGTCACAGGGCGAAATGGCGAAAGCACTGGGAACGAGTGTGGATACCATTAAAAGTTGGGAGTCCGGGCGGCGCAACCCTACCGGGCTGGCAGCAAAAGTTCTGGCAGCTATCAAAGCTAACCCTGCGTTTTTTAAAGAATTGTCTGCACATTAATGAATAACCTCCGCTGTTGCCGATTATCCTCTGGGTCAAATGAGTGATATATTTCAGAGCCTAACCCCAAGGAGACGTCATGGCGGAATTTGATTCACTTGCGCAGGATCTGCTGGCGCATGCAGATACTGACCAGCAGCGACAGCAGGAACGGGATCGGGTACTACTGGATCAGGTGCTGGAAATTTACGGCCAGAAATATGTGGCGGAGCAGTTAAAAAAAGCGGGTAAAGCCGAGTGGAGCCGCGAATCACTCAATCGCTGGGTCAACGGCAAAGGCAATCCGAGAAGGTTCACCGCCGCCGAAGAGGCGCTGCTGCGCAGCTTGCTGCCCTCCCCGCCCGCTCATCATCCGAACTATCGTTTTCGCTTTATCGATCTCTTCGCCGGTATCGGCGGTATTCGCAGCGGGTTTGAAGCCATTGGCGGGCAGTGCGTGTTTACCAGCGAATGGAATAAAAACGCGGTACGCACCTATAAAGCCAACTGGTACAACGACCACACCGCGCATACCTTCAATCAGGATATTCGCGAAGTGACGCTGAGCGGCAACCCGAATGTTTCCGAAGCCGACGCCTACGCGCACATTGCCGCCACGATCCCCGATCATGACGTTCTGCTCGCCGGTTTTCCCTGCCAGCCCTTTAGCCTTGCGGGTGTCAGTAAAAAGAACGCCATGGGCCGCGCGCACGGGTTTGAGTGTGAAGCGCAGGGCACCCTGTTTTTCGATGTGGCGCGTATTATCAAAGCCCGCCGCCCGGCCATCTTCGTGCTGGAAAACGTTAAAAATTTAAAGAGCCACGACAAAGGCAAAACCTTCAGCGTGATTATGAATACGCTCGATGAGCTGGGCTATGACGTGGCTGACGCCGCGCTAAACGGCAAAGACGATCCGAAAATTATCGATGGCAAACACTTCTTACCGCAGCACCGTGAACGCATTGTGCTGGTGGGTTTTCGCCGCGATTTAGATCTGGCCGACGGTTTTACGTTGCGCGATATCGACCGCTTTTATCCGACAAAACGGCCCGCATTTGGTGAGCTGCTGGAGCCGACCGTCGACAGCAAATATGTGTTGTCGCATAAGCTGTGGGATTACCTCTATCGCTATGCGAAAAAACACGCCGCGAAAGGCAATGGGTTTGGCTTTGGGCTGGTTGATCCAACCCGCGCCGATAGCGTCGCGCGCACCCTTTCGGCGCGTTATCACAAAGATGGTTCGGAAATTCTTATCGATCGCGGCTGGGATAAAGCGCTCGGTGAAACCGATTTTGCCAACGCGGAAAATCAGGCGCGTCGCCCGCGACGGCTGACGCCGCATGAGTGCGCGCGTTTAATGGGGTTTGAAAAAGTGGGCGAAAAACCGTTTCGCATTCCGGTTTCCGATACGCAAGCCTATCGCCAGTTCGGCAACTCGGTTGTCGTCCCCGTCTTCGCCGCCGTGGCCAAACTGCTGGAACCCCGTATTGCTCTCGCCGTAAAACGGCGCAAAAAAATCTAAAACACTTTCCCGGCGCGCAAAGCGCCGGCGCTTATTTAAGTCTTATTTAAGTGTTTAAAAAGTGATCATAAAGTTAATGCTGGCCAGGTCGATATTAGTGGTGCAATCCCGACTCTTTCACGGACTATGGCCATGCTTAAAAATATACGGGTTATTACAGGCATCATTATTGCTCTTTCAGTATTTTGTCTTCTTCAACTGGTTACTGGGGGTCTTTTCTACTCTGCGGTCAATAACGACAGGATTAACTTTCAGAACACTGGCGTGCTGAACGCGCAGCAAGAAAATCTTGGCGACAGCGTGAACACGCTTATTAAAACACGCGTTACGGTTACCCGCGTGGCAATCCGCTTTTTGAAAAACCAGCGCGATCCGGCGTCGCTGGCCAGCATTGAAAAGCTGCTCACTACGGCGGCAGATTCGCTGGGTAAATCTGAAGGGTATTTCAACAACTACAAAAGCACGCCGCGCGTTGCCGGTCAGGACGCCGCATTAGCCGACGAAGTGGCGCAGAACATCACCCAAATGCACGATGTGTTGCAGCAGTCGATCGCTTTCCTGCGCGCCAATAATTACGAAGCTTACGGCAACCTCGACGCGCAGCAAGCGCAGGATGATATGGACGCCAGCTACGCCAAATGGCGGGCGGAAAATAACACCTTCCTGCAAGCCGCCGCGCAACAAAACCAGAGCAGTTTTACCAGCATGCAGTGGACGCTGGGCGTAATTTTGTTAGTAGTGATTGCTGTAATGACCGTTATCTGGCTGGGTTTGCAGCACTTGCTTCTGCGCCCGCTGCACAGCGTGATGGGGCATATCCGCGCCATCGCCGGTGGCGATTTGACGATGACCATCTCGGCCGAAGGGCGCAACGAAATGAGCCAGCTCGCCGCTGGTTTACATGAAATGCAAACGTCGCTGGTGAAAACCGTCAGCGCGGTGCGTAATAGTTCCGATTCGATTTACACCGGCGCCAGCGAAATCTCCACCGGTAACAACGATCTCTCGTCGCGTACCGAGCAACAAGCCGCCTCGCTGGAAGAAACGGCCGCCAGCATGGAACAGTTAACGGCGACGGTGAAACAGAACACCGATAACGCCCGTCAGGCATCGCATCTGGCGAAAAACGCCTCTGATACCGCCGCGCGCGGTGGTGAAGTGGTGAATAACGTGGTGCGCACGATGAGCGAAATTTCCGACAGCTCGCAGCAAATCGCCCATATCACCAGCGTGATCGACGGCATTGCCTTCCAGACCAATATTCTCGCGCTCAACGCGGCGGTCGAAGCGGCGCGTGCCGGTGAGCAGGGCCGTGGTTTTGCGGTGGTGGCAGGCGAAGTCCGTACGCTGGCAAGCCGCAGCGCGCAGGCGGCGAAAGAGATCAAAACCCTGATTGATAACTCTGTGAACCGGGTGAACTCCGGGACCACGCAAGTTGCCGAAGCGGGCGATACCATGAAAGAGATCGTCAACGCCGTGACGCGCGTGACGGATATCATGGGCGAAATCGCCTCCGCCTCTGAAGAACAGAGCAAAGGCATTGAGCAGGTGAGCCTCGCGGTATCGCAGATGGATAGCGTCACCCAGCAGAACGCCGCGCTGGTCCAGGAATCGGCTGCCGCTTCCGCTGCGCTGGAACAGCAAGCCGAGCAGTTGCGTCAGGCGGTTGCCGTGTTCCGTGTTAACGGACACAGCACGCTTCTGAATGCAAAAGCTGGTAAGCCGCAAGCCACGCCGCTGCGCCCGGTCGCTACCGCGGCACCTTCGAGCAGTGACAACAACTGGGAAACGTTCTAACTCCTCGCTAAAAACCAGCGCGATATGCTTGTCGCGCTGGTTTTTCTTCATTTCACAATAGCGTTTGGCACTACAACGCTGTCGCGGTTACTGGCTACTGCTTGCCAGCCTCATGTGCTGCATCGCTCTGTTTTGCGGTCTGCAAAAAGACCGCAAACTGCTGCCACTGCTGCTGTAGCGCGCTGATGTGGTTTTTCTCGATATCACGCATAAACGGCAGCGTTCCGCTACTCTCCACTGACTGGTTGAACTGCCTGAACCAGCTCTCGCTGTCGCTGTTACTGGCGGTAATACTCAGCATTTGATTGCGTACCGCTTGGGAGGCATGTGTGCCCGCGCTTAGTTGATCCATCGCTTGCTGATGTTGCCTGGCTTGTGCCGTATTGCCCAGGCTTTGTGCCAGATTCGACGCCTGCGTCAGTACCACGCGGTGCGTCTGATCGGCCTGCTCGGCTTTTTCGGCAATAAAACCGGCGACAAACTCGCTGGCCTGCTGCTGATAATCAGCAGAGATGTACTTTGACACGACCTCATTCAGCTTCGCCTGGGTCATCGACAGATCCATCGCGCTGGTCGTGTAATCACCGCTCGCTTGCGGTGAGACCAGCGCCTGATGCAGCGCGGCGGCCATGTCATCAGGGTTAACGGTCGAGTGCTGGAAAAAGTCGATAAACTTCACCGCGTCGCCCGCGCTTTGCGGATCGGAATAGAACTCGCTGGCGAGGCTTGGCCCACGCGCATAAGTAGCCGTGTTGGCATTACGAACCACCGCCATTGCCTGCGCCCGCTTTTCAGCTTCTTCTTTGGTTGGCGCAGTGCGCCCTTCCATGCCCTTTGCCAGCGCTTCTGCTGAAATGTTGACGGAAATCGAGCGCTCCGTGACGATCTCTTTTCCGGCAAAGGTGATGGTTTTTGACTGACGTATTTCGGGTAGCGTCTGCAACGCGGCAGCCGAACCGACATCCTGAATGCTCATATCTTCTCCATAGAATTGACCTTCACCAGTCGGTTATCGTCGACAACGCAGGGGTTCTTTACTGGTTTGCGCAAAATTCACGCAAAACCACCATAACCAGGGGTGTTGTGAGGTGAGTTTTAATAGTGGGCGGAGACCCGCCCGACAGGAGTTAATTACGGGTTTGCACCCAAAACGCGTGGATCAGGCCAGGGAAATAGCCCAGCAGTGTAAGCAGGATGTTAATGATAAATGCCCAACCAAAGCCTTTGCCAAGCAGCACGCCCAGCGGCGGCAGAATAATGGTAAATACAACTCGCCAGAAACCCATATAAACCTCCTGTGCAACGTCATTCCAGCTGATTGAAAAAAAGACAATCCCTTAAAGATTAGCCACTTTGCCTGCACCTGCCACTTTCATTGGCCGTGTTTACCCTCTTTTACGCTGTACCCTGGCGGACGTTCAGGCTATGTTTACCTTCACAAACTCATTACAAAAGGAGCAAAGCATGTTTTCTGTCGGCGATATTGTGCAGCCACGCATTGGCGGGCCAAAACTGAAAGTACTGGAAGTTCATCAGGATCAGATTGTCGCGGTTCCGGCCCACGACGAGCAGGCAGCAAAAATCACGCTGAAAGCGGAAGATGTCTCTCTGTATAAAGAAGACGGTGATTTTGGCGTCTGCTGATCGGCGGCGGTGGGCGTTCTCCCACCGCTTAAATCTTCATTTCCATTCAAAAAAACCGCATAAACACGCAACCTCATTTTCAGCACTAAACACTGCCATTCACGCTTAGTTAGCATAAAAAATGCTGCCCACGGTTTTATTTCTCCCCCGGAAGCATAGCGCGCTAAAACAGGGGTATGCGCTTACCTGTTAATGAGTGCATCACATCACATATCAAAAATAACGCTTTGATATTTAATGAATTTAATGACCGCTCCAACAAAAATAATGAAATGCGTAAAATTCACGCAAACGCAGAGCACTTTATCCAACAAAAAAAAGAAAATAAAAATTTATCGCTAGTTGTTAGTTTCAATGCAGATAGATAATCTACACACATCAAACCAGCCGTTGTAAAACGCTAACACGACCGTTCATTTGCCCGTTTATTGATTATCAAGGAGCACCACCATGTTCTCTTCGCAGTCTCGCCTGCGTCACGCCGCTGCGGACACCTTTGCTATGGTTGTCTACTGTTCGGTAGTGAACATGTTGATTGAAATATTTCTCTCCGGAATGAGCTTTGAACAGTCACTTTCATCGCGGCTTGTCGCTATCCCGGTGAACATTATTATTGCCTGGCCTTATGGTATGTACCGCGATGCGTTTATGCGTTACGCCCGTCGTATTAGCCCGTCTGGCTGGATGAAGAATCTCGCCGATGTGCTGGCCTACGTGACCTTTCAGTCACCGGTGTATGTCGCCATTTTGTGGGGAGTCGGTGCCGACTGGCACCAGATTGTCGCCGCGGTCAGCTCCAATATTGTGCTGTCGATGATGATGGGCGCGGTGTACGGTTACTTCCTCGATTATTGCCGCCGCCTGTTCCGGGTGAGCAACTACCATCAGGCCAAGGCCTGATGGCGGGCGGCAGGCTTTGGTCTGTCGCCTTTTAATGCGCGTCGCCAAATAACCCCGTAATAAACTTTTCCAGCGCCACGCGCGAGCTAAAGCCGTGCGGAATGCCGTAATGCTCCTGCGCATCGCCGCCGAAATAGAGCGGGAAATTCTGGTAGTGATCGCACAGTTTGATGTCCGAGGCGGGTTCCGCAAGCGACGAACTGCGTTCTTTCAACGTGGGGTGGATCACCAGCGCCGTGCGTCCCATACGCGCTTCGCGGTTAACATACACATAATTTTCGCCACGGCGATAACCATAGGTTTTCGGCGTGGCCACATCCATGGTAAATCCCACTTTTTCCAGCACGCGCGCCACTTCATCGGGTCTTAAATACATAGATTTTCCTCGTCATCTTTCCAAAGCCTCGCCACCTTACATGACTGAGCATGGACCGTGACTCAGAAAATTCCACAAACGAACCTGAAAGGCGTGATTGCCGTCTGGCCTTAAAAATTATGGTCTAAACTAAAATTCACATCGAAAACGAGGGAGGATCCTATGTTTAACAGACCGAATCGCCGTGACGTAGATGAAGGTGTTGAGGATATTAACCACGATGTTAACCAGCTCGCTGACAGCCTCGAAGCTGTGCTGAAATCCTGGGGCAGCGACGCAAAAGACGAAGCGGAAAGCGCGCGCCGTAAAGCACAGGCCCTGCTGAAAGAGACCCGCGCGCGCATGCATGGCCGCACCCGTGTGCAACAAGCGGCAAGAGATGCCGTGGATTGTGCCGATACATTTGTCAAAGACAAACCCTGGTGCAGCGTTGGCGCTGCCGCTGCGGTCGGTATTTTTGTTGGCGCGCTGCTAAGCTTGCGCCGCTAACGAATTTCCGCACGACGCAACCCCTGCCGGTTCTCCCGCAGGGGTTTTTATTTGCCTGCTCCTTGCCCTTTTCTGTACAAAACGCGTACAAACCGCCCTTACCCATTGTTTCCATCCTTTGGGCAAAGCCTATGATAATTTCCTATATATTGTGTGGTTGCATCTTTAAATAACTACATCTAGTATTCATATCAGTAGCACACACACTAACTGACGCGAAACTTCGCGCCGCGACTCCATTTTAGACGGAAATACGAATTATGCGCATTACCATTTACACTCGAAATGATTGTGTTCAGTGCCACGCCACCAAACGTGCCATGGAAAGCCGTGGCCTGGCGTTCGAAATGGTGAACGTTGACCACGTGCCGGAAGCAGCAGATGAGCTGCGTGCGATGGGCTTTCGTCAGTTACCGGTGGTTGTCGCCGGGGACACAAAATGGTCCGGTTTCCGCCCGGATATGATTAACCGCTTACATGCCGCGCCGAGCGTCGCCAGCGCATGAGCACCCTCGTCTACTTCTCCAGCAGCTCGGAAAACACGCAGCGTTTTATCGCGCGTCTCGGGCTGCCGGCCGTGCGCATTCCACTTAATGAGCGCGAACGCCTGCAGGTAGACGAACCTTATATCCTGGTGGTGCCCAGTTATGGCGGCGGCGGTACGGCCGGCGCGGTTCCCCGCCAGGTGATCCGCTTTTTGAACGATCCGCACAACCGGGCGTTGATTCGCGGCGTGATCGCCTCCGGCAACCGTAATTTCGGCGACGCCTTTGGTCGCGCAGGCGATGTGATATCGCAAAAATGCGCCGTGCCGTATCTGTATCGTTTTGAGTTGATGGGCACTCAACAGGACATCGACAACGTGCGTAAAGGAGTGAGCGAATTTTGGCAACGACAACCGCAGAGCGCGTGATGCAATCCGCGCCCGATTATCACGCGCTGAATGCGATGCTGAATCTTTATGATAAAGATGGCCGCATTCAGTTTGATAAAGACCGCGAGGCGGTGGACGCCTTTATGGCAACCCATGTGCGCCCCAATACCGTCACGTTTAACAGCCAGGATGAACGTCTGAACTGGCTGGTGGCGGAAGGTTATTACGATGACAGCGTGTTAGCCCGTTACGATCGCGCGTTCGTCGTCGATCTGATTGCCGATGCGCACGCCAGCGGTTTCCGCTTCCAGACCTTTCTGGGCGCATGGAAGTTTTACACCAGCTACACGCTGAAAACCTTTGATGGCAAACGCTATCTTGAACATTTCGAAGATCGCGCCTGTATGGTGGCACTGACGCTGGCGCAGGGCGATAAAACGCTGGCGCGTCAGTTAACCACCGAGATCCTCTCAGGCCGTTTTCAGCCCGCGACGCCAACCTTCCTCAACTGCGGCAAACAGCAGCGCGGCGAGCTGGTCTCCTGCTTCCTGCTGCGTATTGAAGACAATATGGAGTCGATTGGCCGTGCGGTGAATTCCGCATTGCAGCTTTCCAAACGCGGCGGCGGCGTCGCATTTCTGCTCTCCAACCTGCGAGAAGCCGGCGCGCCGATCAAGCGCATTGAAAACCAGTCGTCCGGGGTGATCCCGGTAATGAAAATGCTGGAAGATGCCTTTTCCTATGCCAATCAACTTGGCGCACGCCAGGGTGCTGGCGCGGTCTATCTACACGCTCATCACCCGGATATTCTGCGTTTTCTCGACACCAAGCGCGAAAACGCCGACGAGAAAATCCGTATCAAAACCCTGTCGCTCGGCGTGGTGATCCCGGATATCACGTTCCGTCTGGCGAAAGAGAACGCGGAGATGGCGTTGTTCTCGCCTTATGACGTTGAACGTCTGTATGGCAAACCGTTCGGCGATATCGCCATCAGCGAGATGTACGAGCAACTGCTGGCCGACCATCGCGTGCGTAAAAGCTACATTAACGCCCGCGATTTCTTCCAGACGCTGGCGGAAATCCAGTTTGAGTCCGGCTACCCGTACATCATGTTTGAAGATACGGTTAACCGCGCCAACCCGATTGCCGGGCGCATTAACATGAGCAACCTATGCTCGGAAATTTTGCAGGTGAACAGCGCCTCGACTTTTGATGAGAATCTTGATTACGCCGACACCGGGCGCGATATCTCCTGTAATCTTGGCTCGCTGAACATTGCGCATACCATGGACTCACCGGACTTTGGTCGCACGGTGGAAACCGCCATTCGCGGGTTAACCGCCGTGTCGGATATGAGCCATATCCGCTCTGTGCCGTCGGTAGAAGCGGGTAACGCCGCATCACATGCTATCGGCCTTGGGCAGATGAACCTGCACGGTTATCTGGCACGCGAAGGCATCGCCTACGGCAGCCCGGAAGGGCTCGATTTTACCAATTTCTATTTCTACACCATTACCTGGCATGCGCTGCATACCTCCATGATGATCGCCCGCGAGCGCGGCCAGCATTTTGCCGGTTTCCCGGCTTCGCGCTACGCCAGCGGCGAATATTTCAACCAGTACCTGGAAGGCGACTGGCAGCCGAAAACCGAGAAAGTCCGTGCGCTATTTGAACGTGCTGGCATCACCATTCCAACCCGCGAGATGTGGCAGCAACTGCGCGACGATGTGATGCGCTACGGCATTTATAACCAGAACTTGCAGGCGGTGCCGCCCACCGGATCGATTTCGTATATCAACCATGCGACATCGAGTATTCACCCGATTGTGTCGAAGATTGAGATCCGTAAAGAGGGCAAAACCGGGCGCGTTTACTACCCGGCACCGTTTATGACTAACGATAATCTGGCGCTGTATGAAGACGCCTACGACATCGGGCCGGAAAAGATCATTGATACTTACGCCGAAGCCACGCGCCATGTGGATCAGGGATTATCGCTGACGCTGTTCTTTAAAGACACCGCCACCACCCGCGATATCAACAAAGCGCAGATTTACGCCTGGAAAAAAGGCATCAAGTCGCTGTATTACATTCGCCTGCGCCAGCTTGCGCTGGAAGGCACCGAAATCCAGGGCTGCGTGTCCTGCGCGTTGTAAGGAGAAAAGGATGAGCCAACTATCACGCGTCAGCGCGGTGAACTGGAACAAAATCCAGGACGACAAAGACCTGGAAGTGTGGAACCGCCTGACCAGCAACTTCTGGCTACCGGAAAAAGTGCCGCTGTCGAACGACATTCCCGCCTGGCAGACGTTAAGCCCGGCGGAACAGCAACTCACCATTCGCGTGTTTACTGGTCTGACGTTGCTCGACACCATTCAGAACACCGTCGGCGCGCCCGCGCTGATGGCGGACGCGCTAACGCCGCACGAAGAGGCGGTATTGTCGAATATCAGCTTTATGGAAGCGGTACACGCCCGTTCTTACAGCTCGATTTTCTCTACGCTCTGCCAGACCAGGGATGTCGACGCCGCCTACCTTTGGAGCGAAGAGAACGCCGCATTGCAGCGCAAAGCGCAACTGATTTTGCAGTATTACCGTGCCGATGAGCCGCTGAAGAAGAAAATCGCCAGCGTGTTTCTGGAATCTTTCCTCTTCTATTCCGGTTTCTGGTTACCGATGTACTGGTCGAGCCGCGGTAAGCTCACTAACACCGCCGATTTGATTCGCCTCATCATTCGCGATGAAGCGGTGCACGGCTACTACATTGGTTATAAGTACCAGAAAGGGCTGGAAAAAGTGAGTGCGGAAAAACGCGAAGAGCTGAAAAACTTCGCGCTCGATCTGCTGATGGATCTCTACGAGAACGAACTGCGTTACACCGACGATCTGTACGCCGGAAGCGGCTGGGACGAAGATGTGAAAGCGTTTCTCTGCTACAACGCCAACAAAGCGTTGATGAACCTCGGTTACGAGCCATTATTCCCGCCGGAAATGGCCGAAGTGAACCCGGCCATTTTGTCCGCACTCTCGCCAAATGCCGATGAAAACCACGACTTTTTCTCCGGCTCCGGCTCGTCATACGTGATGGGTAAAGCCGTCGAAACCGAAGACGAAGACTGGAATTTCTAATCTTTCTTTCCTCTCCCCATCGGGAGAGGAATATTCCCGTGGCTAATACATTTAAAATACCCCGCAGTGAAAAAGGATATTATTATTTCAATAATGTCTTCACGATTTCCCGGCACAATATCCCCGGAGCTTCTACACTGTAATTGCTTCGTCATTTTCATCTGAATCAGCACTATTCAGGTGCGATTTCCCGATGAATTTCAAAAAAAATCTCATCCGCCGCCAGCCCTTATTTCATGGGAAATGGCGGCAATTATTGCTTGAGCAAATTCTTAAAGACGGGAAATTCAGGGTTGTCTCAGATTCTGAGTATGCTAGGGTATAGCCAGTAAATTATTATCACCAGGTACGATATCGACACAATAAATAACAGGAACTCTATTATTGCATGGCAATTAAATTAGAAGTTAAAAACCTATATAAGATATTTGGCGAGCATCCACAGCGGGCTTTCAAATATATTGAAAAAGGACTTTCGAAAGAGCAAATACTGGAAAAAACGGGTCTGTCGCTTGGCGTGAAAGACGCCAGTCTGGCCATTGAAGAAGGCGAGATATTTGTCATCATGGGGTTATCCGGATCGGGTAAATCCACTATGGTACGCCTTCTCAATCGCCTGATTGAACCCACCCGTGGACAGGTGCTGATTGACGGCGTGGATATCGCCAAAATATCAGACGCCGAATTACGCGAGGTGCGCAGGAAAAAGATTGCGATGGTCTTCCAGTCATTTGCATTAATGCCCCATATGACGGTGCTGGATAATGCCGCCTTTGGCATGGAGTTAGCCGGTATTCCGGCGCAAGAACGCCAGGAAAAAGCGCTGGATGCGCTGCGTCAGGTTGGGCTGGAGAATTATGCGCACAGTTATCCGGATGAACTCTCTGGCGGTATGCGTCAGCGTGTTGGTCTGGCGCGCGCATTAGCCATCAACCCCGATATCTTATTAATGGATGAAGCCTTCTCCGCGCTCGATCCATTAATTCGCACCGAGATGCAGGATGAACTGGTAAAACTTCAGGCCAAACACCAGCGCACCATTGTATTTATTTCCCACGATCTCGATGAAGCCATGCGTATTGGCGACAGGATTGCCATTATGCAAAACGGCGAAGTGGTGCAGGTCGGCACGCCGGATGAAATATTGAATAATCCGGCTAATGATTATGTGCGTACTTTCTTCCGCGGCGTCGATATTAGTCAGGTATTTAGCGCCAAAGATATTGCGCGTCGAACGCCTGTCGGGCTAATTCGCAAAACGCCCGGCTTCGGCCCGCGTTCGGCGTTGAAATTGTTGCAGGATGAAGACCGTGAATTCGGTTACGTGATTGAACGCGGCAATAAATTTGTCGGCGTTGTCTCCATCGACTCCCTGAAAGAGGCGCTCGGTCAAAGCCAGGGGATCGAGGCGGCGTTAATCGACTCCCCGCTTGCAGTGGATGCCGAAACGCCGCTCAGCGAGCTGCTCTCCCACGTTGGGCAAGCGCCCTGCGCCGTGCCAGTGGTGGGTGAAGAGCAACAGTATGTGGGCATCATCTCCAAACGGATGCTGCTGCAAGCTTTAGATCGCGAGGGGGCAAACAATGGCTGATCAAAACAACCCGTGGGATAGCGCACCAGCAACCGACAACGCCGCGCAGTCGGCGGATGCCTGGGGCGGCGGCAGTAGCGCACCAGCCGATGGCGGCAGCGCAGACTGGCTGCACAGCGCGCCGGCACCCGCGCCGGAACACTTCAATATTATGGATCCGTTCCATAAGACGCTGATCCCGCTCGATAGCTGGGTGACGCAGGCGATCGACTGGGTGGTGATGCACTTCCGCCCGCTGTTTCAGGGTATTCGCGTGCCGGTGGATTACATCCTCAGTGCGTTCCAGCAAATGCTGCTGGGTATGCCCGCACCGGTAGCGATTATGCTTTTCTCGCTAATCGCCTGGCAGATGAGCAGCGCCGGAATGGGCGTTGCCACGCTGGTATCACTGATTGCTATTGGCGCTATCGGTGCCTGGTCGCAGGCGATGGTGACATTAGCGCTGGTGCTGACCGCCCTGCTGTTTTGCGTGGTGATCGGCTTGCCAATGGGGATTTGGCTGGCACGCAGCCAGCGCGCGGCGAAAATCGTTCGCCCGTTACTGGATGCGATGCAGACCACCCCCGCGTTTGTCTACCTGGTGCCGATTGTGATGCTGTTTGGTATCGGCAACGTGCCGGGTGTAGTGGTGACGATTATCTTCGCCCTGCCGCCGGTGGTGCGTCTGACCATTCTCGGCATTAACCAGGTGCCGGCCGATTTGATTGAAGCCTCACGCTCATTTGGCGCCAGCCCGCGCCAGATGTTGTTCAAAGTACAGTTACCGCTGGCCATGCCCACCATTATGGCGGGAATTAACCAGACGTTGATGCTTGCCCTCTCCATGGTAGTGATCGCCTCGATGATCGCCGTTGGCGGGCTTGGCCAGATGGTACTGCGCGGTATTGGTCGTCTTGATATGGGGCTTGCCACCGTGGGCGGCGTGGGGATTGTTATCCTCGCCATCATTCTCGACCGCCTGACGCAGGCTGTCGGTCGCGATTCCCGCAGCCGCGGTAATCGTCGCTGGTATCAAACCGGCCCGCTGGGTCTGCTGACCCGCCCTTTCGCTAAATAATCTGTCGCCCGGCAACCTCGCCGGGTAGCAGTATCCCACCTGAACAATAAGGAACAACGATGCGACATAGCGTACTTTTTGCCACAGCGTTTGCCACCCTTGTCTCTACCAGTGCATTTGCTGCGGACGCAGAACTGCCAGGCAAAGGCATCACCGTGAAGCCTTTTCAAAGCACTATCGCCGAAGAGAGCTTCCAGACATTGCTGGTGAGCCGCGCTCTTGAAAAACTCGGCTATACCGTGAATACCCCGGACGAAGTGGATTACAACGTCGGTTACACCTCAATGGCGGCGGGCGATGTGACATTCACCGCCGTCAACTGGCAACCGCTGCATGACGACATGTATGCCGCTGCCGGGGGCGACAAAAAATTCTACCGTGAAGGCACTTATGTCACCGGTGCGGCGCAGGGTTACTTGATCGATAAGAAAACCGCCGAGAAATATCACATCACTAACATTGAGCAGCTAAAAGATCCGAAAATCGCCAAACTGTTTGACGGGAACGGCGACGGCAAAGCCGACATGATGGGTTGCTCACCGGGCTGGGGATGCGAAGCGGTGATTAACCACCAGCATCAGGCATATGGTCTGGAAAACACCGTCACCGTCAGCCACGGAAATTATTCGGCGATGATGGCCGATACCATTACCCGCTTCAAAGAAGGCAAACCGGTGCTCTACTACACCTGGACGCCATACTGGGTAAGCGACGTGCTGAAACCGGGTAAAGATGTGGTCTGGCTGCAGGTTCCATTCTCTTCCCTGCCGGGAGAGCAGAAAGATATCGACACTAAACTGCCAAACGGCATGAACTACGGGTTCCCGGTAAACACCATGCATATTGTTGCCAACAAAGCCTGGGCCGAGAAAAACCCGGCGGCGGCGAAACTGTTCGCAGTGATGAAACTGCCGCTGGCCGATATCAATGCCGAAAACGCCATGATGCATGCGGGCAAATCGTCTGAAGCGGATATTCAGGGTCATGTTGACGGCTGGATCAAAGCGCACCAGCAGCAGTTTGACGGCTGGATCAAAGAGGCTCTTGCCGCGCAGAAATAACCTGTCGCAGTCACCTTTTCACCAGCGCCACCGGTTTCGTGCCGGATGGCGCTTTTGCTTATTCAGCGCTCGCCTGTTCGCCTGTTCGCCTGTTCGCCTGTTCGCCTGTTCGCCTGTTCGCCTGTTCGCCTGGCAGGTTACGCAACCGCACGTTCCGACACGCGAACTTCCTCACACATTTCAATCTATTGGCTATCATGAGTGTCTGGAAAAAACATACCTGACTGACAACGCCAATGACTACACCGAACCAGGGCCTTAGCCCGGCGCTGATTGCGCTGATGTCCGTTGCTACCGGCCTCGCCGTCGCCAGCAACTACTATGCGCAACCGCTCCTCGATACCATCGCCCACGCCTTTTCGCTCACGCCCAACCAGGCCGGATTTATTGTTACCGCCGCCCAGCTTGGCTACGCCGCCGGGCTGTTATTTCTTGTGCCGCTTGGCGATATGTTCGAACGACGTGCGCTGATAGTGCTGATGACGCTGTTGTCGGCAGGCGGCATGCTGATCACCGCCAGTAGTTCGTCACTCGGGCTGATGATCCTCGGTACCGCGCTGACCGGGCTGTTTTCCGTGGTGGCGCAAATTCTCGTCCCGCTGGCCGCCACGCTGGCAACGCCGGACAAACGCGGCAAAGTGGTGGGCACGATCATGAGCGGTCTGCTGCTCGGCATTTTGCTGGCGCGTACCGTTGCCGGATTACTGGCAAGCCTCGGCGGCTGGCGCACGGTTTACTGGGTCGCCAGCGTGTTAATGGTGCTGATGGCGCTGGCGCTGTGGCGCGGGCTGCCGAAAATCAAGCAAGAGAATCACCTTAATTATCTGCAACTGCTGGGTTCGGTATTTGCTCTGTTCGCGAGAGATAAACTGTTACGTACCCGGGCAATGCTTGGCTGCCTGAGCTTTGCGAACTTCAGCATTTTGTGGACGTCAATGGCGTTCCTGCTGGCCTCACCGCCATTTCAGTTCTCCGAGGCGACGATCGGCCTGTTCGGCCTGGTGGGCGCCGCAGGCGCACTCGGCGCGCGGCAGGCCGGTGGTCTGGCGGATCGGGGTCACTCCCATCTCACCACCACCGGCGGTCTGATTCTGTTGCTGCTCTCCTGGGTGGCTATCTGGCTTGGACACAGCTCGGTTATCGCCCTGGTCATTGGCATTATCGTGCTGGATCTCACCGTGCAGGGGGTGCATATCACCAACCAGACGGTTATCTATCGCGTGAAACCTGATGCGCGAAACCGTCTGACCGCAGGCTATATGACCAGCTATTTTATTGGCGGCGCGGCAGGCTCGCTCATCTCCGCTTCCGCCTGGCAACACGCAGGCTGGACAGGGGTTTGCCTGGCGGGTAGCGTTCTGGCGCTGCTGAATCTGCTGGTTTGGTGGCGAGGATTTCACCGTCAGGAGGCGGCAATGTAAACAACTCCCCCACGTTTGCACGTTTCGGAGGAACACCGGGGTGTTAACGAGTCCCTCAGTCTGTTAAGGTTATGGGACTTGTTTATCCCGGTTATATTAACGTGGGTGATATATAACAAACATTATGGATATGGATAGTTCTGCAACCGCAACAAAGAGTACGTCTGACCAGAGCGCGACATTTCTGGAAGGTATCAAAGACAGCCTTCCCATCGTTTTGAGCTACGTCCCCGTTGCGTTTGCCTTTGGCATGAATGCCACCAAACTTGGTTTTACCCCACTCGAAAGCGTTTTCTTCTCCTGCATTATTTATGCGGGCGCCAGCCAGTTCGTCATTACCACCATGCTTGCCGCGGGTAGCGCATTATGGGTTGCCGCGCTGACCGTGATGGCCATGGATGTTCGCCACGTACTGTATGGCCCGTCGCTGCGCAGTCGTATTCTGCAACCGCTCAAAAACCGCAAAACTGCCGCCTGGGCTTTTGGTCTGACGGATGAGGTATTTGCCGCCGCCACGGCGAAACTGGTGCGTGATAACCGCCGCTGGAGCGAAAACTGGATGATCGGCATCGCCTTATTTTCCTGGCTTTCATGGGTGGCGGGCACGGTGCTGGGTGCGTTTTCCGGCGACGGACTGCTGGAAGGGTATCCGGCGGTGGAATCGGCGTTAGGGTTTATGTTGCCCGCGCTGTTTATGAGTTTTCTGCTCGCCTCATTCCAGCGTCGCCAGATAAGTGCTGTCTCGGCGGCGCTGCTTGGCGCGCTGGCGGGCGTCACGCTGTTTTCCATTCCTGCCGCAATTCTGGCCGGGATTTTCGCTGGCTGCCTGGCCGCGCTGGTTCAGGCGTTTTATCAAGGAGCACCGGATGCGCAATGAGGTGCTGCTGCTCGGCCTGCTGGTGGGCTGCGTCAATTTTCTTTTCCGTTATCTGCCGTTGCGTATCCGCGCCGGACAGTCACGCCCGACGAAACGCGGCGTGAGCGGTGTGTTTTTAGACACCATTGGCATCGCCTCTATCTGCGCACTGCTTGTGGTTTCCTGCGTGCCGGAAATTGCCGCCGACAGCCGCCGTCTGCTGCCAACACTTGCCGGTTTCGCGGTGCTCGGTGTCAGCTTCTGGAAAACACGCAGCATTATTCTCCCCACGCTACTGAGCGCTTTCGCGTACGGAATCGTCTGGAAACTCCTGACAGAAGCATAGATAAGGCAAATTTATTACTACAAATAATACATTTACTTTATTTGTCACTGTCGTTACTATATCGACTGCAATTAATGAGGTTATACCCAAATGGATAGTTCGTTTACGCCCATTGAACAAATGCTTAAGTTTCGCGCCAGCCGCTATGAAGATTTCCCGTTCCAGGAAATTCTGTTAACCCGCCTGTGTATGCATATGCAAGGCAAGCTGCTGGAAAACCGCAATAAGATGCTGAAAGCGCAGGGCATTAACGAGACGTTGTTTATGGCGCTGATTACCCTGGAATCTCAGGAAAATCACAGTATTCAGCCTTCTGAGCTGAGTAGCGCGCTGGGATCATCCCGTACCAATGCGACACGCATTGCCGATGAGCTGGAAAAGCGCGGCTGGATTGAGCGTCGCGAAAGCGATAACGATCGCCGCTGTCTGCACCTGCAGTTGACCGATAAAGGTCATGAGTTCCTGCGCCAGGTTCTGCCCCCGCAGCATAACTGCCTGCATCAACTCTGGTCTTCGCTAAGCGTTAGCGAAAAAGATCAGCTTGAGCATATCACCCGAAAACTCCTGACGCGTCTCGACCAGATGGAAGAGGACGATGTCATTCTCGAGGCGTTGCGCTAACGCGATAAGACGCTCGAATATCCAGGATATAAAAATACTGAAGAGCCAGTATCTACTGGCTTTTTTGGCAAAAACAGGCCGGCGGTTGCCGGGATGAAAATAAGAAGATCGTGGAGAAAAGCATGAGCGCAAATGCGGAGAGTCAAACCCCGCAGCAACCGGTCAAAAAGAAAGGCAAACGTAAAAGTACCCTTCTTCTGCTGACCTTGCTCTTTATTGTTATTGCCGTGGCATACGGGATTTATTGGTTTTTGGTACTGCGTCACTTCGAGGAAACCGATGACGCGTACGTGGCAGGGAACCAGGTGCAAATCATGGCGCAGGTGTCTGGCAGCGTGACGAAAGTCTGGGCCGATAACACCGATTTCGTTAAACAGGGCGATGTGCTGGTCACGCTGGACGCGACAGATGCGCAACAGGCGTTTGAAAAAGCACAAACCACGCTGGCAAGCAGCGTTCGCCAGACCCGCCAGTCAATCATCAACAGCAAACAGTTGCAGGCGAGCATTGAGCTGAAAAAAACCGCCCTCGCCCAGGCGCAGAGCGATTTTAACCGCCGCGTGCCGCTCGGCAGTGCCAACCTGATTGGTCGCGAAGAGCTGCAACACGCCCGTGACGCCGTGGCCAGCGCACAAGCAGAGCTGGATGTCGCCATTCAGCAGTACAACGCTAACCAGGCCATCGTGCTGGATACGCCGCTGGAAGATCAACCGGCAGTCAAACAGGCGGCAACGGAAGTCCGCAATAGCTGGCTGGCGCTGCAACGCACGAAAATTGTTAGCCCGATTACCGGCTACGTTTCTCGCCGCGCCGTGCAGCCTGGCGCGCAGATCACCACCTCAACACCGCTGATGGCAGTAGTTCCGGCCAGCAACCTGTGGGTGGATGCCAACTTTAAAGAGACGCAGCTTGCGCATATGCGCATTGGCCAGAATGCCACCATCATCAGCGACATTTACGGTGATGAAGTGAAGTACACCGGTAAAGTGGTCGGTCTGGATATGGGCACCGGCAGTGCGTTCTCGCTGCTGCCCGCGCAAAACGCCACCGGTAACTGGATCAAAGTGGTTCAGCGTCTGCCGGTACGTATTGAGCTGGATGCAAAA
The DNA here is from genome assembly GCF_900184035.1 of Kosakonia pseudosacchari. Taxonomy (GTDB): domain Bacteria; phylum Pseudomonadota; class Gammaproteobacteria; order Enterobacterales; family Enterobacteriaceae; genus Kosakonia; species Kosakonia pseudosacchari. The sequence goes on along the minus strand of NZ_FXWP01000025.1, from coordinate 491,720 downwards.
CAGCTCGCCGATCATCCGCTGCGTATTGGCCTTTCCACGCTGGTGAAAGTGGATACCGCCGATCGCGAAGGTCAGGTGCTGGCAAGCCAGGTGCGCACCAGCCCGGCTTATGAAAGCAACGCCCGGGAAATCAGCCTTGAGCCGGTCAACACGTTGATCGAAAACATCGTGAAAGCCAACGCCGGTTAATCTGAGGTGAGTGCAATGCAACAGAAACCGCTGGAAGGCGCGCAGCTGGTCATTATGACCATTGCGTTGTCGCTTGCGACCTTCATGCAGGTGCTGGACTCGACCATCGCTAACGTTGCTATTCCGACTATTGCCGGTAACCTTGGCTCCTCGCTGAGCCAGGGGACCTGGGTGATCACCTCGTTCGGGGTGGCGAACGCCATCTCGATTCCGATCACTGGCTGGCTGGCGAAACGCGTTGGGGAAGTGAAGCTGTTTCTCTGGTCTACCGTCGCCTTCGCTATCGCCTCCTGGGCATGCGGCGTCTCCAGCAGCCTGGGGATGCTTATTTTCTTTCGCGTGATCCAGGGGATTGTCGCAGGGCCGCTGATCCCGCTGTCGCAGAGTTTGTTGCTTAGCAACTATCCGCCTGCCAAGCGTTCTATCGCGCTGGCGCTGTGGTCAATGACGGTGATCGTCGCCCCCATTTGCGGGCCGATCCTCGGCGGTTATATCAGCGATAACTACCACTGGGGTTGGATCTTCTTTATCAACGTACCAATCGGTGCGCTGGTGGTGTTGCTGACCTTGCAAAGCCTGCGTGGGCGCGAAACGCGTACCGAGCAGCGGCGCATTGACGGTGTGGGTCTGGCGCTGCTGATCGTCGGTATCGGTAGCCTGCAAGTGATGCTCGACCAGGGTAAAGAGCTCGACTGGTTTAACTCGACGGAGATCATCGTGCTGACGATTGTCGCCGTGGTGTCGATAAGCTTCCTGGTGGTGTGGGAGTTGACTGACGATAACCCGATTGTCGATCTGTCGCTGTTTAAGTCGCGCAACTTTACCATCGGCTGCTTGTGTATCAGCCTTGCCTATATGCTCTATTTCGGCGCGATTGTATTGTTACCGCAGTTGTTGCAGGAAGTGTATGGCTACACCGCGACCTGGGCGGGGCTGGCTTCCGCGCCGGTTGGCGTGATCCCGGTACTGCTGTCGCCAATTATTGGCCGCTTCGCACATAAGCTGGATATGCGCCGTCTGGTGACGTTCAGCTTTATCATGTACGCGGTGTGCTTCTACTGGCGCGCCTATACCTTCGAGCCGGGCATGGATTTTGGCGCTTCGGCGTGGCCGCAGTTCATTCAGGGTTTCGCGGTGGCGTGCTTCTTTATGCCGCTGACGACCATCACCCTTTCCGGTTTGCCACCAGAGCGACTGGCGGCGGCGTCGAGCCTGTCGAACTTCGCGCGTACGCTGGCGGGCTCCATCGGGACCTCGATCACCACGACGCTGTGGACGAACCGGGAATCGATGCACCATGCACAGCTTACGGAGTCGGTCAACCCGTACAACCCGAACTCGCAGGAGATCTATAACCAGTTGCAGGGAATGGGCATGTCGCAGCAACAGGCTTCCGGCTGGATAGCACAGCAGATAACCAACCAGGGGCTGATTATCTCCGCTAATGAGATTTTCTGGTTCTCTGCGGGGGTGTTCCTGATCTTGCTGGGGCTGGTGTGGTTTGCCAAACCGCCCTTTGGTGCGGGCGGCGGCGGCGGTGGCGCGCATTAACCTGAAAAGCAAATCGCCTCCATCAGGAGGCGATTTTTTTAATGGCTTGTTTTACTTCTCAATACCGAGGACTTCCAGCGTCATCACGGAAGTCACGCCGGGCGGTACCGCGCCAGGTATACCTTCCTCGCCGTAAGCCAATTCGGTGGGAACATAAATCTTCACTCTGCCGCCCACGACCAGTTTTTTTACGCCAGCACGCATCACCATCGGCAGCTCGCTCACGCGCGCGGTGTTGACTTCGTTCTGTGCGAGAACCTGCCCGGAGCTGACCTTTTCATCCACTTTGAAACGAATGACATCGCTATCGCCAATAGCGGCACCCGGCCCACGTTTTTCAACCAAATAGACCACGCCGTTATCCGCCCGCACCGCGCCCTTTAGTTTCGCCGCGTCGGCCAGCAACTGCTGCCCTTGCTTCTTGTTCCGGGTTATTTCACGTTGCCGCGCATCGTCTACCTGCTTGTTGAGAGTACTGAGGACCTTTTCAAGATCGGCATTCGGCATTTGCAGGCTGCCTGCAAATTTATCCTGCAAGCCTTGCAGAAAAGCCTGCGGCTTAAATTGTTGCCCAATCTCTTTCAGCATTTCGCTTTCAAGCTGCACTTTTGCCGCAAACCAGACGCCCCAGGCATAGTTCACGCGCGCAAGTTCGGACTTATCCGCTGCCAGCGAGAATGCCGGTGAATTCGCTTTACTCGCCCCCTTTTCCGCCGCAGTTGGCGCACGCTTCGCAGCAGCGAGTTGCTGTTCCATTTGCGCCTTCTCTTCGCCGCTCTGTTTTAATTTCGCTTCCAGCGCGGCGATATGCGCTGCCTGATCTGCTGCTTGTTTGGTGGCGGCAGCGAGCTGGCTGGTTACCTCGTCGCGCTTTTTGTTCGCGTCAGCAAGCTGGTTTTGCTGATCTGTGGCTCGTTTCGCGACGGTTGCGAGCTGGCTGGTTGCCTCGTCGCGCTTTTTGTTCGCATCGGCAAGCAGTTTTTCCTGTTCTGTGGTTTTCGTGGCTGCCTGTTGCAGCTTCGCGCTGAGCTCCGCCCCCTGCTTTTTCGCCTCCGCCAGTTGCTGTTCTGCCTGCGTTTTCTCTTCGCTCCGCTGTTTCAGCGATGCTTCCAGCGTGGCGATGTACGATGCCTGATCTGCTGCTTGTTTGGTGGTGGCAGCAAGCTGGCTGGTTATCTCGTCGCGCTTTTTATTCGCATCGGCAAGCAATTTTTCCTGTTCGGCGGTTTTCGAGGTCGCCTGTTGCAGCTTCGCGCTGAGTTCGGCACCCTGCTTTTTCGCCTCAGCCAGTTGCTGTTCTGCCTGCGATTTTTCTTCGCTGCGCTGTTTCAGCGATGCTTCCAGCGTGGCGATGTACGACGCCTGCCCACTACTCTCTTTTTTCGCGGCTGTGAGCTGGCTGGTTACCTCGCCGCGCTTTTTGTTCGCATCGGCAAGCAGTTTTTCCTGTTCGGCGGTTTTTGCTGCCGCCTGTTGCAGCTTCGCGCTGAGCTCCGCCCCCTGCTTTTTCGCCTCCGCCAGTTGCTGCTCTGCCTGCGTTTTCTCTTCGCTGCGCTGTTGTAACTCATGTATCAACGTCGTAATACGCAGTGCCTGCTCACTCATCTTTTTCGCGGCAGCATCAAGGTAATGATTTGCCTCTTCGCGCTTGCTATTCGCAGCAGCAAGCTGCTTCTCGCTGGCCTGCAGCTGTTGTTGTAGCTGCTTGTTTTCACTGCTAATGACAGGCGGTGGCTGTTTGTTATCATTGCCTGCGTTATTTTTTGGCTGTACGGACGTTGCTGTAGTCTGTTTTTTGCGCAGTGCTTCTGCCTCACGCCGTAACGCCGCGAGTTGGCGTTTCAGTAACCTGATTTCTTGCTCACTCGACGCATTTTTTGGCGCAGCCTGCTGTTTAACAGCAGCATGTGATGAAGACGTAGCAACCGAGCCTGCACTGCCATGATCAGCCGTAAACGGAGACTGCGGTTCGGCTGATATTATGTGCTCATCGTTCAGACGGTCGAGTAATGAGGCAGGCTCAGCGCTGGTGGCTAAGGATGATATAGCCGATAGCAGCACAGCAGAGGAATAAAGTAGTTTTCTCATAACTGTTTCAGTGCATTTGCGCGACTGGACATATTAGTGAATACCGCGCTGCGCACGCGCGAGCAAACCACTTCAATCTTACTATCAATTTCGGATTTCATTATTTCCGCAGAATTCTTATCAATTATCGGTCGATTTCGCTTGTAGACTTCATAGCTTTTATTAATCGTATTAAATTGCTGTTTGTAAGTTTCAAATGCAGAATTATCCAGACCTTTTAAGGCGGTCAGAAGCTCGTAACATTGCTGCGCCTGCTGTTTCTGCGGCGCATCCTTTACCACGGAGGGCACCGTTGATTTAACACAACCCGTTAACGTAAAAGGTAAAACGAAGGAGAGACATAAAAGATAAAAATGTGAACGCCGCATAATATCCTCATCATTCAGGCATATTTTTCACTGAATTACATTCAATTAAAAAATAAATTAAACGTGAAATATCCGTCAAATAACAACAGGGGTGAAAACTATCATGCCGTGATTTAAATAACAACAAGAAGCCCTGTGACTTTAATGGATATTATTGGCGCATCATAATTTCATTATAAATAATGAAATACTATATTTCCGATGAATAAATAGAATACGAAAGGGAGCGGATAAAATAATAATGCCGCCTTCCGGGCAGAAAGGCGGCATGGGAAACTAGATGTGCAGTTCCTGCAATTTCTCTTTCGGCAGGGCGAGTTCTTCGTTGCTGTTAACGCGAACATCACGATCGAGGATGTGACGCGCGATCTCTTGCGCTTCTTCCAGAGAGTGCATTTGGTATGTCCCGCACTGATAGATGTTCAGTTCCGGGATCTGATTCTGCTCTTTTACTTTCAGGACATCTGCCATCGCCGCTTTCCAGGCATCGGCGACGCGCTGCTCGTCCGGCGCACCGATCAGGCTCATGTAGAAACCGGTGCGGCAACCCATCGGAGAGATATCGATAATCTCAACGCCGTTGCCGTTGAGGTGGTTACGCATAAAACCGGCGAACAGATGCTCCAGCGTATGGATACCTTTTTCCGGCATCACTTCTTTGTTCGGTACGCAGAAACGCAGGTCGAATACGGTAATGGTGTCGCCGTGCGGCGTGTCCATAGTCTTGGCAACACGGACTGCGGGCGCTTCCATACGGGTATGATCGACAGTGAAGCTATCCAATAATGGCATTTAGTCACCTCCGACAGTGATTTTTTAAAAATAAAATGAACTCTTTTTTCCCGTGCGAGTCTGAGTATATGAAAGACGCGCATTTGTTATCATCATCCCTGATCTTCAGAGATGAAATTTTGGCCACAGAGATGTGGCCTTTTTCTTTTGTATCAGGCGTGACGCGCGAGTAACGCCTCGAATGACTCCGAATCTCCGGCTTCAACCTCTGCCTGACGCACCAGCGACGCTTTGCGCTCGGCGATAAAATCTTCCTCAAGCAAAATTTCCAGTGGCTCTTCACGCAGCTGCGAACGGTACTGATCGCCCAGCGCTTTCCCCGTGCCGCCAATACCATTATCAATCATTGAGCGCAGAATGCGCGCAGAGAATGTCAATTCCGGATCGTCGAAGCTGGCAACCAACTGGTCGCACACTTTTTCGTACTCACTGCCACCGTACACGCCATCCAGCGTCTGCGCTACTCGTTTCAGATCGCTAAACAGATCCTTACCGACTTGCGCGAGCGGGAACTGTGCGGTTTCACAGCCCATTCCGAGCGTCAAACCGGGTTTACGCCCTTCCAGAATCACGCGATTCCAGTTCGTACGGGTGCAGAGCAATTCATCGCTGCTCATTTCTGGCGCATCGGCCAGCACACACCAGACCATAAACAGATCGAGGAAGCGCACCTGCTGCTCGTCAACGCCAATGGCGGTGAACGGATTGATATCCAGAGAACGAACTTCGATGTACTCAATACCGCCACGCAGCAACGCATCCGATGGTGTTTCGCCACTACGGGTCACACGTTTCGGGCGAATAGGCGCATACAGCTCGTTTTCAATCTGCAGAATATTGGTGTTGATCTGTAAGTATTTGCCCTCTTTTTTCAGACCAATTTTGGCGTATTCCTCAGAAGGCGTTTTGATTGCGCGCTTCAACGCCACGACGTAATCGTGCAGGTTATTGAAGGTAATGCCGAGATTACTTTGCGATTTATTGGTGTACCCGAGGTCGCTCAGGCGTAATGAGGTCGCATACGGCAAGTAGTACATACCGTTCGGTGTTTTCTCAAACGGCAGCGTTGTCGGTTTCCCTTGCAGGAAGGATGAGCAAATTGCTGGTGAAGCGCCAAACAGATACGGGATCACCCAACCAAACCGGTAGTAATTGCGAATGAGGCGAAAATAACCATCCGACACCGCTTCTTTATCCGTACTGCCGCTTTTCGCTTCCCAGAAAGCCATTGGCAGCGAGAAATTGTAATGCACGCCGGAAATGGTTTGCATCAGCGCGCCATAGCGATTTTTCAGCCCTTCGCGGTAGAGCGTTTTCAAACGACCAATATTGGACGTGCCATACTGCGCCAGCTCAATATCCTGGCCATCCTTGATATAGCACGGCATGCTCAACGGCCACATGCGTTCGTCACCAATCTGGCGCGCAGTGTAGCGGTGAATATCGCGCATAATGGTCAGCATATGATCGATATCGCCATCCACCGGAGTGATAAATTCCAGCAGCGCTTCAGCAAAATCGGTGGTGATCCATTTATGGGTCAGTGCTGAGCCAAGCGCAGCCGCATGACCCGTAGTTGCCAGAGAGCCATCCGCATTTACGCGCAGCGTTTCACGCTCAAGACCGCGTTGTATCCCCTTCAGAGCTTGAGGATGTTTTTCCAGCCAGGACAGCGCCTGTGATACGTCCGGGATCAAATTGACCTCCCGCCTGTCATAATCATTTCATTAAGCATAATTGTAATGGTTGACGATTAAAGGTCACTCACTCAGTCCAATTAGTGCCACCACGTCATACCCTGCAGCGTTACAAAGGCGATCGCCAGATAGCGCAACGCTTTTCCAAGGCATAAAAAAATTACTACCGGCCCCCACGACAAGCGCATCCATCCTGCCAGCAGGCACAGTAAGTCGCCTATAACAGGCACCCAGCTTAATAACAGCGCTGCCGCGCCGTATCGTTTAAGCCAGTTAGTCGCTTTTTCCTGCCAGCGCGATGTTTTACGCTGCGGGAAGAAACGCCCAAGAATAACGTTAGTCAGCCCTCCAAGGCTATTACCCATTGTTGCTATTACAACAAGAAGCCAGGGCTGGCTAACGTGAGAAATTAACATTGCAACCAGCACGACCTCAGAATTGCCAGGCAACAGCGTGGCGCTGAGAAAGCTGCTGGAAAACAGTGATAACAGCGACAGTGTGTCGCTCACAATAAGCGTACGTCCACGACATCCATACCGGCTGCACGCGCCGCCTGAAGCCCAAAATCTGCATCTTCGAAAACGATGCATTGCGTCGGTTCCACTCCCATGCTTTGCGCGCAAAGCAGGAAAGTATCAGGCGCGGGTTTGTGATGTTTAACATGATCGGCTGCGATAACGGCGTCAAAGTACCCCCGCAGCCCAAGGTGTGCCAGCAGCGCTTCCGCAATCGCGCTTTCGCTGCCCGTTCCTACAGACATTGGACGACGACCATGCCACGCTTTCACCACCTCGATAAGCGGTAATGGACGAACAGAATCCAGCAGCATCGCTTTTACAGCCGCCGTTTTTTCCTGAGCCAACAGATGAGGATCGAGATCGCCCTGGTTGGCCTCAATGATGGATTGCGCGATACGCCAGGTTGGAGAGCCGTTAAGCCCAATCATCGCCTGTTCGTCAAAACGCATCCCATAACGCCCGAGCACTTCATGCCAGGCTTTACGGTGAGTTGGCTCTGTATCAAGAATAGTGCCATCCATATCGAAAATCAGACCAGCGTAACGTTCGTACATCATGTTCTCACAAAGCGGATAACAAACAGTTACTTTAACGTAAACAGTGATTTTTGTCGCTGCCAGCGAGTGAGAAGCATAGTGTTACGCATGATTTTGGCGGGGTAACCGGTAAGATGACGTTTTGTGTTTTGCGGAATTGACGCGGTCTGGAGAATCGCTTTGCTTAGCTTGCGGGATATTGCCGGGGCAGCGCTATTCTTGCTGGTATCAGCAGAAATATGCACTAAACCTGAGAGAATAAATCGACTGGGGTATCGCAGAAGATGGTGCATCCGGGAGGATTCGAACCTCCGACCGCTCGGTTCGTAGCCGAGTACTCTATCCAGCTGAGCTACGGATGCATCGGGAAATGCTATTTACAACACAGATTCAGAACGTCATGACCAAACAAACCCGGGGAGATAATCCGGCCTTGCCGCGCCTTCAGAGTATCGCTGAAGCAGCGCTGTCACTTCTGATTCCAGCAATGCTGCCTGCCAGAACTGAAGAATGAATAGGCCAGGGTATCAAGAAGATGGTGCATCCGGGAGGATTCGAACCTCCGACCGCTCGGTTCGTAGCCGAGTACTCTATCCAGCTGAGCTACGGATGCATCGGGAAATGCTATTTACTACACAGATTTAGTCTGCATAACATCGGCGTACTGAGCAAGAATGGTGCATCCGGGAGGATTCGAACCTCCGACCGCTCGGTTCGTAGCCGAGTACTCTATCCAGCTGAGCTACGGATGCATCGGAAAACTTACTTTACAACGCTGATTCAGTGCTGCGTTACCTCGCCACACTGAGCAAGATGGTGCATCCGGGAGGATTCGAACCTCCGACCGCTCGGTTCGTAGCCGAGTACTCTATCCAGCTGAGCTACGGATGCAAAATGGCGGTGAGGCGGGGATTCGAACCCCGGATGCAGCTTTTGACCGCATACTCCCTTAGCAGGGGAGCGCCTTCAGCCTCTCGGCCACCTCACCACACGCGCCTCTTTCGAGTGCTTCGAAGAACTTGTTAAGGGCTCATCGTCGCTGCGTGGCGCACATATTACTTTCTGGGACTTATAAGTCAAACACTTTTTCCAGCCCCTGAATCGTTTGCACACTTCGCAGGCAATTAGCCTGCAAAAAGGCCAAAAAGGATGTTTTATCAGCAGAAATTCTGCCGTTTCGCTGTAGAAAAATGGCAAAGACATTCCCTCTCAACATGCGGATAACAGGGAAAAACAGCAAGTCTGAAATAAAAAGGAAACGTAGTGAGGGGAAAATCAGGAGGAGGTGTTGCGTCTCGCCGGGAAACAGCGAGACGCGATAATAGCATCAGTAGTTCGACTGCTGTGACTTTTCAGCCTGGATACGCTGGTAGATCTCTTCACGGTGAACGGAAACTTCTTTAGGGGCGTTAACGCCGATACGAACCTGGTTACCCTTAACCCCTAATACAGTCACAGTGACCTCATCCCCAATCATGAGGGTTTCACCAACTCGACGAGTCAGAATCAGCATTCTTTGCTCCTTGAAAGATTAAAAGAGTCGGGTCTCTCTGTATCCCGGCATTATCCATCATATAACGCCAAAAAGTAAGCGATGACAAACACCTAAGTGTAAGCAGTCACGGCATTACATTCTGTTAAACCTAAGTTTAGCCGATATACAAGACTTCAACCTGACTTTATCGTTATCAATAGCGTAGTGGCAACAACGCCATAACCGCAAGGTTATGGCGTCTGCTTTCGCTTTGTAATTATGACAGTTTAGCGCTTACCCAGTCTTTTACACTGGCGAGAGCGGTAGGCAGCGCAGCTGCGTCAGTACCACCGGCTTGCGCCATATCCGGACGTCCGCCACCTTTACCCCCGACCTGCTGGGCAACCATACCAATCAATTCCCCTGCTTTCACACGGTCGGTCACGTCCTTCGACACACCCGCAATCAGGGAAACTTTTCCTTCCGCCACGGTGGCAAGCACAATCACTGAAGCACCCAGTTGGTTTTTCAGATCATCTACCATGGTACGCAGCATTTTCGGCTCGACGCCAGCCAGTTCGCTAACCAGCAGTTTTACGCCGTTAAGATCGATAGCTTTACCAGACAGGCTAGCGCTCTCCTGCGCTGCCGCCTGCTCTTTCAGTTGCTGCAACTCTTTTTCCAGCTGGCGAGTACGTTCAATAACAGTACGCACTTTATCGCCAAGGTTCTGGTTGTCCCCTTTCAGCAACTGCGCGACCTCATGCAGTTGGTCACTCTGCGCATGCAGGCTGGCAATCGCGCCTTCACCGGTAACGGCCTCGATACGACGTACGCCTGCCGCCGTGCCGGATTCAGACACAATGCGGAACAGACCAATATCGCCAGTACGGGAAGCATGTGTGCCGCCACAAAGTTCAGTCGAGAAATCCCCCATACGCAGCACGCGCACGCGATCTTCGTATTTCTCGCCAAACAGCGCCATTGCGCCATTCGCTTTCGCCGCCTCCAGATCCATGATGTTGGTCTCGATTGGCAAGTTACGGCGAATTTGTGCGTTCACCAGATCTTCTACCGCACGGATTTCCGATGGCTTCATGGCTTCGAAATGGGAGAAGTCAAAGCGCAACGCTTTGTCGTTCACCAGAGAGCCTTTCTGCGCAACGTGCGTACCGAGCACATCGCGCAACGCGGCATGCATCAGGTGTGTTGCAGAGTGGTTCAGACGAATACGCGCACGGCGCGCTTCATCGACTTCCGCTTTTACGCCGTCGCCGACCTTCAGCGAACCGCTACTCAACTTACCGAGATGACCAATCGCCTGACCGTATTTCTGCGTATCCTGTACGACAAAGGCAAAGCCATTACCTTTCAGTTCGCCTTTGTCGCCCACCTGGCCGCCAGATTCGGCGTAGAACGGCGTCTCATCAAGGACAACCACCGCTTCCTGACCTGCGGCAATTGCATTCACTGGCTTGCCGTCGACAAACAGCGCAGTGACTTTGCCGTTCAGTTCCAGATGGTCATAGCCTTTAAATTCTGAAGCGCTATCAACGCGGATCATCGCGTTGTAATCTGCGCCGAAACCGCTGGATTCGCGCGCGCGACGGCGTTGCTCTTCCATCGCGGCTTCAAAGCCCACTTCGTCAACCTTCAGGTTACGCTCACGGCAGACATCGGCGGTTAAATCCACCGGGAAGCCATACGTGTCGTACAGGCGGAAAGCGGTTTCGCCATCCAGCGTGTCGCCTTTCAGTTTTGCCAGCTCTTCGTCCAGCAGCGCCAGACCACGCTCCAGTGTACGCGCAAACTGCTCTTCTTCGGTTTTCAGAACCTGCTCAACCTGAGCCTGCTGGCGTTGCAGATCTTCGCCAGCGGAACCCATCACCTCAATCAGCGGGCCAACCAGTTTATAGAAGAAGGTGTCCTTCGCGCCCAGCATGTTGCCATGACGAATCGCACGACGAATGATACGACGCAGCACATAGCCACGGTTTTCGTTCGACGGAATGACACCATCGGCGATCAGGAAGGCGCAGGAACGGATGTGGTCAGCGATAACGCGCAGGGATTTATTACCCAAATCGGTTGCGCCGGTCACGTTTGCCACCGCCTGAATCAGCTTCGTGAACAGGTCGATTTCGTAGTTGGAATTCACATGTTGCAGCACCGCGGCAACACGCTCCAGGCCCATACCGGTATCCACGGACGGCTTCGGCAGCGGTTCCATGGTGCCATCGGCCTGGCGGTTGAACTGCATAAAGACGATGTTCCAGATTTCGATATAGCGGTCGCCGTCTTCTTGCGGGCTGCCCGGAGGGCCACCCCAGATGTGGTCGCCGTGATCGTAGAAAATCTCGGTGCAGGGGCCGCACGGACCGGTATCGCCCATCTGCCAGAAGTTGTCAGAAGCATACGGCGCGCCTTTATTATCACCAATACGGATAATGCGCTCGCGCGGCACGCCCACTTCTTTTTCCCAGATTTCGTACGCTTCGTCGTCCGTTTCGTATACCGTCACCCACAGACGCTCTTTCGGCAGGTTAAACCAGTTCTCACCGGTCAGCAGTTCCCATGCGTACTGAATAGCATCATGTTTGAAGTAGTCGCCGAAGCTAAAGTTGCCCAGCATCTCAAAGAAGGTGTGATGACGTGCGGTGTAACCGACGTTTTCCAGGTCGTTGTGTTTACCACCGGCACGAACGCAACGCTGTGCTGTGGTAGCGCGGGAATAATTACGTTTGTCGAGCCCAAGGAATACATCCTTGAACTGGTTCATCCCGGCGTTGGTAAACAGCAGAGTCGGGTCGTTATTCGGTACCAGGGAGCTGCTGGCAACTACCTGATGTCCCTTACTATGGAAAAAATCGAGAAACGCCTGACGGATCTCAGCGGTGCTCTTGCTCATAATTATCCTGAAATCAAGCTAACGAAATGTGGTAACCGGCCGTTGCCATACATGGAAAACGCGCCAGCTACTGGAAAAAGTGGGAATAAGATAAGTTTTCTTTACTGCGAAGTAAAATCCCGTATGCGCTCAGTCGGCAAAATTTCGCCATATTTCCTGAATATCTTCCTGCATAAAGCCGCGATAGAGCAAAAAACGCTGCACTTTTACTTTCGCCGCATATTCAGTCGGTAGTGGTTCGCCATATTTACGCTGCGCTTGCGTACGTGCACTTTCCACCCAGTCAACATCGCATTCGCGTAGCGCGCTTTCGCTCTCTTCTCGCGAGATCCCTTTCTGATTTAATTCCTGCCGAATGCGCGCCGGACCATAACCTTTACGCGCACGGCTGGCGATAAACTGGCGCACAAAGCGCATGTCATCAAGAAAATTATGCTCCCGACACCACGCAACGACCTCTTCGACCTCTTCCGGCGTGATATCCAGTTCTTCCGGGCCGTTTTTACTCATTACTGGCGCGGTTAATTTACGACGAAACTCTTTTTCGCTGTGATCGCGCATTGCCAGAATCCGCATCGCCCGGTCACGCAGGCGGGAAACGGCGGAGCGGCGAGAAGGGTTATCAGACATGACTTGATCCTGTGTTCATAGAAAAGCAAAAGGGCTGCATCAGCAGCCCTTGATTACGATTCAGATTATCAGAAATCTTCGTTGGTCTCTTCAACGTCTTCGTCATTGCCATCGGCAGTGAATTCAGCGGAGGAACTTTGATTGCTGAGCAGAATTTCACGCAGCTTTTTCTCGATCTCTTTCGCTGCAGCCGGGTTTTCTTTCAGCCAGGTTGTTGCGTTCGCTTTACCCTGACCGATTTTGTCGCCGTTGTAGCTATACCAGGCGCCCGCTTTCTCAATCAGCTTCTCTTTCACGCCAAGATCGACCAGCTCACCGTAGAAGTTAATGCCTTCACCGTAGAGGATTTGGAACTCAGCTTGTTTGAACGGCGCAGCGATTTTGTTTTTCACCACTTTCACGCGGGTTTCGCTGCCGACGACGTTATCGCCCTCTTTTACCGCACCGATACGGCGAATATCCAGACGCACAGAAGCGTAGAATTTCAGTGCGTTACCACCGGTGGTGGTTTCCGGGTTACCGAACATTACGCCAATTTTCATACGGATCTGGTTGATAAAGATCAGCAGTGTGTTGGACTGTTTCAGGTTACCGGCGAGCTTACGCATCGCCTGGCTCATCATACGCGCCGCAAGGCCCATATGAGAGTCACCGATTTCACCTTCGATTTCCGCTTTCGGCGTCAGCGCCGCAACGGAGTCGACCACCAGCACGTCAACCGCACCGGAGCGCGCCAGCGCGTCACAGATTTCCAGCGCCTGTTCACCGGTATCCGGCTGAGAACAGAGCAGGTTGTCGATATCAACGCCCAGTTTGCGAGCGTAAACCGGATCCAGCGCGTGTTCAGCATCGATAAACGCACAGGTTTTGCCTTCGCGCTGCGCTGCGGCAATGACTTGCAGGGTCAGCGTCGTTTTACCTGAAGATTCAGGCCCGTAAATCTCGACGATACGCCCCATCGGCAAACCGCCAGCGCCCAACGCGATATCCAGCGAGAGCGAACCGGTAGAGATGGTTTCCACATCCATGGAACGGTCTTCACCCAGACGCATGATGGAGCCTTTACCGAATTGCTTTTCGATCTGACCCAGTGCGGCTGCAAGCGCCTTTTGTTTGTTTTCGTCGATAGCCATGATTACTCCTTCATGCAGAGTGAAGCGCGTTACGCTCCGCGGTGAATTACTGTTCTGTTGTCGCAATTATACTGTATGGTCATACAGTATCAAGCATTTTGTAGAAAATGTTGCCAAAGGGTTTGCAGAGCATAGGCGGTGGCCTGTCTGCGCACCGCTTCACGATCGCCCGGGAAGCATTCACGACGCGTGATCCCCTCCCCGCTAACACAGGCAATGCCAAACCAGACGGTGCCAACTGGCTTCTCGTCGCTGCCGCCATCTGGCCCGGCGATACCGCTGATAGAAATGGCATAGTCGGCGCGCGCCGCTTTCAGCGCGCCAATCGCCATCTCGACCACCACCTGCTCGCTGACCGCGCCATGCGCATCCAGCGTGGCGGGTTGTACGCCAATCATTTGGGCTTTCGCTTCATTACTGTAGGTAACAAACCCGCGTTCAAACCAGGCGGAACTGCCAGCGATATCGGTTACCACCTTCGCCACCCAGCCGCCGGTACAGGATTCCGCCGTTGTCAGCGTTGCGCCGCGCGCCTTAAGCGCCAGCCCGATGCGTTCGCTGAGCTGCATTAATTCGTTGTCCGTCATCATGGCTCCCGTGCGTCTAAAAACTGTGGCGGAGAAGATACCACTTTCCGTGAAAAGATGGGGATGAGATGGAGAATTTACGAGGAGGCTTCAGAAAAAAGGCCAGCGAGCGCCAGCCTGCGTGGTTTATTGCCCGTTACTTCATGCTGTTATAGATAGTGTCGACGTTGTGACGAAAGGCTTTCTGATAGGTATCTGCCACCCCGCCTTTGGCGCTTAACGCTTCCGGATAAAGCTCGCCGCCCGGTTGCGCGCCGGTTGCGCTGGCAATTTGCTTCACCAGCCGTGGGTCCAGTTGGTTTTCCATAAACCACACTTTCACACCATCAGCTTTGATTTGTTTGATAAGCGAAGCCACCTGCGCGGCGCTGGCCTCGCTTTCAGAGGAGATGCCCTGCGGTGCTATAAACTCAACGCCGTAAGCGCGAGCAAAGTAGCCAAACGCATCGTGGCTGGTCAGCACTTTGCGTTTCGCCTGCGGCACCGCGCTGAAGCGCTCTTTCGCCCAGCTATCCAGTTTGTTTAACTGGTCGATATAACGCTGACCGGAGGCATTCAACGCGGCTTCGTCAGCCGGATCGGCTTTCACCAGCGCGGCAAGAATATTTTTCGCATACAGCGCACCATTCGCCGCACTGTTCCAGGCGTGGGGATCGGTCACCGTTGCGCCATCTTCTTCCAGCGTATGCGTGGCAACACCGGTTGATGCGACGACAAGCTGGCCTTTAAAGCCAGAGGCTTTCACCAGACGGTCCAGCCAGCCTTCGAGCCCCAGGCCATTGACCACCACTACATCGGCGCTGTTAAGCAGAGCGCTGTCTTTCGCCGAAGGTTCAAAGGTGTGCGGATCGCCATCCGGCCCCACCAGCGTCGTCACCTTGACGTGATCGCCGCCAACTTGCCGGGTGATATCGCCCAGAATCGAGAAGCTGGCGACCACATTTAACGTTTTTGCCATTGCGCCCTGAGCCATCAGGCCGAGCGCCAGCGCCAGAATAAGCCCTGTCCGTTTCATCATTTCCCCTTGCTATGTTAAAAGTGCGCGCAGGCTGTGAGCCAGCCCACTGCGCGTGCCGAATAAAATGGAAAAAAAGAAGACCATACTGGCAGTCAGCACAATCGCCGGTCCGGCGGGCAACCCCGCCATCCACGACAGGCTTAACCCAAGCCACGCGCACAGCGCGCCAATGCCAGCCGCCAGCAGCAATAATCCCGGTAATGTCCGCGCCCAGCAGCGCGCCGCCACGGCGGGCAGCATCATCACGCCCACGGCCATCAATGTGCCGAGTACCTGAAACCCGGCTACCAGGTTGAGCACCAGCAACGCCAGAAACAGCCCGTGCAGCAGACCCGGCGCACGCGCCGAATTAACCTGCAAAAACGCGCTGTCGAACGCTTCACTGACCATGCCTCGATAGCAAAACGCCAGTACCAGCAGCGTCAGGCTGGCCACACCCGCGACAAACAGCGCCGAGTCGCGATCGACCGCCAGAATCGAACCAAACAGCAGATGCAGCAGATCAACACTGGAGCCGCGCAGCGAAACCAGCGTGACGCCGAGTGCCAGCGAGCCAAGGTAGAAACCGGCAAAGCTGGCGTCCTCTTTAAGCGGAGTGCGGCGACTTACCCAGCCGGCCACCAGCGCGACGGTAATACCGGCGACAAATCCGCCGATACTCATCGCCAGCAGCGACATCCCGCTCAGCAAATAGCCCACCGCCACGCCGGGCAGAATGGCGTGCGACAACGCGTCCCCCATCAGGCTCATGCGGCGCAGCAGCAAAAAAACGCCCAGCGCCGTGGTGCTGATGGAGAGCGCCAGACACACCACCAGTGCGCGGCGCATAAAACCAAATTCGATAAACGGCTGGAAAAAGAGATGCCAGATCATGCGCTGCACGCCTCATCTTTTGCCGCAACAGGCGCTGTCGCGCCCCACTGCGCGACTCGTTCGTCGAGGCGTAAGGTTTGCGGGAAGTAGCGAGACACGCGCTCACTATCGTGCAGCACGGCAATAATGGTTTGTCCGGCGCGATGCATGTCCACAATCTGCTCCATCAGCAGTTGCGATGTGGCTTCATCAATACCGGTAAACGGCTCGTCGAGCATGACCAGCGGCGCGTTCTGCACCCAGACGCGGGCAAACAGCATGCGCTGAAACTGCCCGCCGGAGAGCGTATCAATCGTCTCGCGCGCCATTGCCGCCAGCCCGACACGCTCCAGCCCCTGAGCGATTCGGCTACGGACATCGCGGTTCAACCCGCGAAACAGCGAAACGCGCGGCCAGCAGCCCATACTCACCACGTCCTGCACGGTGAGCGGAAATTGCGATTCCAGCGCGTGGCGCTGCGCCAGCCAGCCGATGGTTGGCCGCGCCGGTTGCCAGCGCAGAACGCCACTCACCGGCGGTAAAAATCCGGCCAACGTTTTTAACAGTGTCGATTTGCCGCAGCCGTTCGCGCCAACAATCGCCGTCATACTTCCACGCGCCAGCGTGCCGCACAGTGCCGGGGTGATCGCAAGGCGATCGTAGCCTGCGACGAGATGATCAAGTTCAATCATGGCAGCGCAACCGCCCAGCTTGTCAGGAGCCAAAGCGCCGCTAATAGCGCGGCCGCCAGCACGAGGCGGATCGTGCCGGAAAGGGAAAACAGCGTTACGGGAATCATTCACACACCTCATATGTTATAACGTAACAATAATCAGTATAAATGATTATGTAAATCGCTATGCGTAACGGGAGTGCATCGAAATGTTTCAGATTCCCCTCCCGCAGGAGGGGAGCGGGATCAGCGAACGCGCGCCAGTGAAACGGCCTGGCCGAGCTGCCAGACCGCCATCGCGTAGTGTGTGCTGTGGTTATAGCGGGTGATAGTGAAGAAGTTCGGCAGACCGTACCAGTACTCATAGCCGGTGCCGACATCAAGGCGCAGCAGGCTCGCCTGTTGATGCGCGCCCAGCGGCTGTTGCGGCGTTAAACCCGCCGCAGCCAGTTGCCCGACGCTGTAGTTAGTTTTAAAGCCATTTTCCAGCCCCGGCGCCTGCCCGTTCGCCGGCACCGCGACGATATCGCCCTTCACCCAGCCGTGCTGTTTGAAGTAGTTCGCCACGCTGCCAATGGCATCCACCGGATCCCACAGGTTGATATGTCCGTCGCCGTTGAAATCGACGGCGTATTGCTTGTACGAAGAGGGCATAAACTGCCCATAGCCCATTGCACCAGCGAAAGAACCTTTCAGTTCGAGCGGATCATCGCTTTCATCACGCGCCATCAGCAAAAACGTCTCCAGCTCGCTGGCGAAATACTCCGCGCGACGCGGGTAAGCGAAGGCCAGGGTCGCCAGCCCGTCGAGAATACGCGTTTTGCCCATCACGCGGCCCCAGCGGGTTTCCACGCCGATAATGCCCACGATAATTTCCGGCGGCACGCCGTAAACCATCCATGCGCGGTTAAGCGCGTCTTCATACTGATTCCAGAACGCCACGCCATTTTGCACGTTGTCCGGGGTGATGAACTGCTTGCGATAGCGCAGCCAGGCACCGTTCGGCCCGGTGGGTCCCGCCGTCGTCGGCGCTTGCTTATCCATCAGGCGCAACACGTAATCCAGGCGTTTGGCCTGCGAAAGAATTTCGTGCAGTTGCTGGCGGTCAAAACCGTGCTTGCTGACCATCATATTGATGAACTGCTCCGCCGCCGGGTTATTGGCAAAGTCACCGCCGGTCATCAGAACATTGTGCTGCGGCTCAAGCAGAAAACCGCCGGAAGGCGCGGGTGACGCGGTTTGCGGGGTTTCAGCAAGCGGGGGTTTACTGCTACAGGCACAGAGCACAACAAACGCAGGCAGTAATGCTGCGTAACAACGCTTCAACATGGGACTTCCATTTTAAACGAATCAGCCAGGAGCAAGTATGGTAAAGCATCTGGCTACCGACAAGGAAGCGCCGTAACGCCTGCGCACGCGATCTCACTTCATTTTTTCATCTTCCATTACGCGTTCATTTAATTCCGATCATTTTCGCAAAAACTTTCACAATGATCATTTTTTCTTTCATAACGAGATCTAAATAACACATTTCAACCTTTCATCATGATTATGATAGCGCACGGTTAAACAACAAAACGACAACCCTACAGGAGAGAACAATGGAGACCATTACGCATGGTGCCGAATGGTTCATCGGGCTGTTTCAGAAAGGCGGCGAAGTGTTCACCGGCATGGTGACCGGTATTTTGCCGCTACTGATAAGCCTGTTGGTCATCATGAACGCGCTGATTAACTTTATTGGCCAACACCGTATTGAAAAATTTGCCCAGCGCTGCGCGGGCAATCCACTTGCCCGTTATTTACTGCTGCCCTGCGTCGGCACGTTTGTCTTCTGCAACCCTATGACGCTGAGCCTCGGGCGCTTTATGCCAGAGAAGTACAAACCCAGTTATTACGCTGCCGCGTCCTACAGTTGCCACTCCATGAATGGCCTGTTTCCACATATCAACCCCGGCGAGCTGTTTGTGTATCTGGGGATCGCCAACGGTCTGACAACACTGGGCTTGCCGCTCGGCCCGCTGGCGGTGAGCTACCTGCTGGTTGGCCTGGTAACCAACTTCTTCCGCGGCTGGGTAACCGACCTGACCACGTCCATTTTCGAGAAGAAAATGGGCATTCAACTTGAACAAAAAGTCCAACTCGCTGGAGCAACATCATGACGCGCATAGTGATTGAAAAAGGCACCGGCGGCTGGGGCGGCCCGCTGGAAATCGACGCCAGCACTGAGAAAAAAATCGTCTATATCACCGCCGGTACACGCCCGGCTATCGTCGATAAGCTGGCGCAACTCACCGGCTGGCAGGCGGTTGACGGCTTTAAAGAGGGCGAACCGCCAGCAGAGGAGATCGGCGTCGCGGTGATCGACTGCGGCGGCACGCTGCGCTGCGGCATCTATCCGAAACGCCGCATCCCTACGGTGAATATTCACGCCACCGGGAAATCCGGCCCGCTGGCGCAGTACATCCTGGAAGATATCTATGTTTCCGGAGTGAAAGAGGACAATATCCATCTGCACGGTGAAGCGCCGACCGCCGCGCCAAAACGCCCGGTCGCGAAGGATTACGACACCAGCAAAAAAATCACCGAGCAGAGCGATGGCCTGCTGGCGAAAGTTGGCATGGGCATGGGCTCGGCGGTCGCGGTGCTGTTCCAGGCCGGGCGCGACACCATCGACACGGTGCTGAAAACCATTCTGCCGTTTATGGCCTTCGTCTCGGCGCTGATCGGCATCATCATGGCCTCCGGGCTTGGCGACTGGATTGCCCACGGCCTCGCGCCGCTTGCCAGCCATCCACTCGGGCTGGTGACGCTGGCGCTTATCTGCTCCTTCCCGCTGCTGTCACCCTTCCTCGGCCCAGGTGCGGTGATTGCACAAGTTATCGGCGTGCTGATTGGCGTACAGATCGGCCTTGGCAATATCCCGCCGCACCTCGCCCTACCCGCACTTTTTGCCATTAACGCCCAGGCGGCGTGCGACTTCATCCCGGTCGGCCTGTCGCTGGCGGAAGCGCGTCAGGATACGGTGCGTGTCGGCGTGCCTTCGGTGCTGGTCAGCCGCTTTTTAACCGGTGCGCCAACGGTGCTGATCGCCTGGTTTGTCTCCGGTTTCATTTATCAATAAGGGGTGTTTTATGAGTGTGATTTATCAAACCACCATTACCCACATCGGTGAGAGCGCCCCGGACGCGCTGGGCGACAACATGCTGATTACCTTCCGCGAAGGCGCGCCTTCGGATGTCGCCGAGTTCTGTTTTATCCATAACCACGGTGCGCTTTCGGGCGCGCTGTTACCTGGCGCGCAGTTTGAACTTGGCGATCGTCGCTACCCGGTCACCGCCGTCGGCGATGTCGCCGAGCAGAATCTGCGTGAATTGGGGCATATCACCCTGCGTTTCGATGGGCAAACGCAGGCGGAATACCCCGGAACGGTACACGTCGCAGGCCCGGTGCCGGACGGTATCGCCCCCGGCTGCATTTTGAAATTTGTCGCTTAAGTCGTAAGGAGAAGAGTATGAAACAGGTTGCCGTTGTCATTGGCGGAGGACAAACCCTTGGGGCGTTCCTTAGCCGTGGGCTTGCCGCAGAAGGTTACCGCGTGGCGGTAGTGGATATTCAAAGTGATAAAGCGGCAAATGTCGCCCAGGAGATTAACAGCGAGTTTGGCGAAGGGATGGCCTACGGCTTTGGTGCGGACGCCACCAGCGAGCACAGCGTGCTGGCGCTGGCGCGCGGCGTGGATGAGATTTTTGGCCGCGCGGATTTGCTGGTCTACAGCGCTGGTATCGCCAAAGCGGCATTTATCAGCGACTTCGCACTCGGCGATTTCGATCGTTCCTTGCAGGTGAACCTGGTGGGCTATTTCCTCTGCGCACGCGAGTTCGCGAAGTTGATGATTCGCGACGGCATTCAGGGGCGCATCATCCAAATCAACTCCAAATCCGGCAAAGTGGGCAGCAAACACAATTCCGGCTACAGCGCGGCGAAGTTCGGCGGCGTGGGCTTAACGCAATCACTGGCGCTGGATCTGGCGGAGTACGGCATTACCGTGCATTCGTTGATGTTGGGTAACCTGCTGAAATCGCCGATGTTCCAGTCACTTATTCCGCAATATGCCAGCAAACTGGGCATTGCGGCGGATGAAGTTGAGCAATATTACATCGACAAAGTACCGCTCAAGCGCGGCTGCGACTACCAGGATGTGCTGAACGTGCTGATGTTTTACGCCAGCCCCAAAGCCTCTTACTGCACCGGTCAGTCGATTAATGTTACCGGCGGCCAGGTGATGTTCTGATCCGCATGGCCCTCCGCGCGGGGGCCCGATTTAAAAGGAGAGTGCTATGGTTTCAGCCCTGATTACCGTTGCCGCCATCGCCTGGCTTTGCCAGATGGCGCTTGGCGGCTGGCAAATCCGCCAGTTTAACAAAGCGTTTGATACGCTGTGCCAGCGCGGGCGCGTCGGTGTTGGGCGCTCCGGCGGGCGTTTCAAACCGCGCGTGGTGCTGGCCGTCGCGTTTGATCAACAAGACCGCGTGACCGACACCCTGCTAATGCGCGGTCTCACCGTTTTTGCCCGACCAACAAAAATCGACCACGTAATGGGGATAAAAAGAGAGGAATTAGAGCCTGATGTGATCTTTCCCCATGATCCTGGCTGTCAGAATGCTCTATCATTAGCGCTTAAAATGAAACATTGATAATTTCGTTGTGAACGCTAATAGCTTGCGAAATTATCATTTCGCAACGTAACGCAGGATATCAGCGCCTATGAAACCACGTCAGCGTCAGGCGGCTATTCTTGAGCATCTGCAAAAGCAGGGAAAGTGTTCTGTTGAAGAGCTGTCAGCTTACTTCGACACCACAGGGACGACCATACGCAAAGATCTCGTCGCGCTGGAACATTCCGGCGCGGTGATCCGCACTTATGGCGGCGTGGTGCTCAACAAAGATGAAGCCGATCCCCCGATTGATCACAAGACGCTTATCAACACCGTGCAAAAAGGGCTGATTGCCGAAACGGCAGTGACCTACATCCACGACGGCGATTCGATCATCCTTGATGCGGGCAGTACGGTACTGCAAATGGTGCCGCTGCTTAGCCACTTCAATAACATCACGGTGATGACCAACAGTTTGCATATCGTTAATGCCCTTTCTGAGCTGGATAACGAGCAAACGATCCTGATGCCGGGCGGCACTTTCCGTAAGAAATCGGCCTCGTTTCACGGCCAACTGGCGGAAAACGCCTTTGAGCATTTCAGCTTCGACAAGCTGTTTATGGGCACCGACGGTATCGATCTCAACGCGGGCGTCACCACCTTTAACGAGGTATTCACCGTCAGCAAAGCGATGTGCAACGCCGCGCGGGAAGTGATCCTGATGGCAGACTCCTCCAAATTTGGCCGTAAAAGCCCGAACGTGGTCTGTAGCCTGGAAAGCGTAGATAAACTGATCACCGACTCGGGGATCGCCGCCGACGTGCGCGCCGCGCTGGAAGCCAAAGGGGTCGAAGTGATCATTGCCGGAGAAAAACATGAGTGAGTCATTAATTAACGCCGGACGGCAAACCCTGCTGCTGGAGCTTCAGGAAGCCAGCCGTCTGCCGGATCGCCTCGGTGACGCGTTTGTGCGCGCCGCCGAAACCGTGCTGCACTGCGAGGGGAAAGTGATCGTTTCCGGGATCGGCAAATCCGGTCATATTGGCAAAAAGATTGCCGCGACGCTTGCCAGCACCGGTACACCGGCGTTTTTCGTCCACCCGGCGGAAGCGCTGCATGGCGATCTCGGCATGATCGAAAGCCGCGACGTGATGCTGTTTATCTCCTACTCCGGTTCGGCAAAAGAGCTGGATCTGATCCTGCCGCGTCTTGAAGAGAAAGCCGTTGCCCTGCTGGCGATGACCGGGAAACCGCGCTCCCCGCTGGCGCTCGCCGCGCGAGCGGTGCTGGATATCTCGGTTGAACGCGAAGCCTGCCCGATGCACCTGGCCCCCACCTCCAGCACCGTCAATACGCTGATGATGGGCGACGCGCTGGCGATGGCGGTGATGCAGGCGCGCGGGTTTGATGAAGAGGATTTCGCTCGTTCTCACCCGGCAGGCGCACTTGGCGCAAGGTTGCTCAATAAAGTGCACCATCTGATGCGCAAAGAGGAGCAGATCCCGCAGGTGCAACTGACCACCAGTGTGATGGACGCGATGCTGGAACTGAGCCGCACCGGGTTGGGCCTGGTGGCGGTCTGCGACAACCAGCGTCATGTACAAGGGGTATTTACCGATGGCGACCTGCGCCGCTGGCTGGTGTCAGGCGGGGCGCTAACCGCACAGGTGGATAAGGCGATGACGCCAGGCGGCATCACGCTGGAGGCAGGTAGCCGCGCCGTGGACGCCAAAGAGCGCTTAATGCAGCGCAAAATTGCCGCCGCCCCGGTGGTGGATGACGCCGGTTTACTGGTCGGCGCTATCAACCTGCAGGACTTCTACCAGGCCGGCATTCTTTAACACTTCCCCCCTGGACGTTTCGCCAGCCGGTGCAGGCTGGCGACGTCACTCTGTCGAATTCTGGCAGACGGTAATCTTTTAATGCTTCAGCCCGGACATTTCGCCAGCCGGTGCAGGCTGGCGACGTCACTCTGTCGAGCTCTGGCAGACGGTAATCCTTTAACACTTCAGCCCCGACATTTCGCCAGCCGGTACAGGCTGGCAACGTTACACTGCCGATCTCTGGCAGGCGGCAATCCTTTAACGCTTCAGTCCCAGGCGTTTCGCCAGCCGGTGCAGGTTGGCGACATCCATCTCCATACTCCGTGCGCAGGCTGCCCAGTTACCACCCTGCTCTTCCAGCGTGCGGGTAATATACGCCCGCTGAAAATCCTCCGTCGCATCGCGCAAATTTTGCCCCACGGGCAGCGACGTTATCGGGCCGGATGGCTGTGCCGGTTCATCGCTGAGGGCAAAATGGCGCGCTTCCAGCACCACGTCATCACGGTTACGCGTACCGCGCGCCAGCACCACCGCCCGGTGGATGGCGTGTTCCAGCTCGCGCACATTGCCCGGCCAGCCGTAGCGCAGTAAATGCGCACGCGCGCCGGGGCTTAACGCCACTCTCCCCAGCCCCAGCCGCAAACGGCACTGTTCGCAGAAATAGCCCGCCAGCAGAACAACATCTTCCCCGCGCTCGCGCAGCGGCGGCACAGAAAGCGGAAACACGCTCAAACGATGGTAGAGGTCGGCGCGAAAACGCCCGGCCAGCACCTCTTCGCGCAGGTCGCGGTTGGTCGCCGCCAGCACACGAACATTGACACGCAAACTGCGGTCGTCACCGACGCGCTGAATGTCGCCGTATTGCAGTACACGCAGTAATTTTGCCTGCAACGACAGCGACAATTCGCCAATCTCATCAAGAAACAGTGTGCCGTTGTCCGCCATCTCGAATTTACCGCTACGGTTGCTGATAGCGCCGGTAAATGCGCCTTTAACGTGACCGAAGAGTTCGCTCTCCGCCACGCTTTCCGGCAGCGCGGCACAGTTGAGATAGACCAGCGGATGAATCGCACGCGGAGAGCCTTCATGAATCGCTTTCGCCACCAGCTCTTTACCGGTGCCGGTTTCACCGCTTATCAACACGTTCAGATCGGATGCGGCAACGATATCGATCTCTTTTTTTAGCTGCGCCATGCCCGCCGACAAGCCAATCATTTCGCTGCGCGTTACCTGTTCGAACGCCGCTGGCGCGCCGGGCAGCATATTCTGGCTCTCCAGTTGCTCTATCAGCAGCGCGTTGTTCAGCGCCCCTGCCGCCAGCGCGGCAATCAACCGCAGCTCTTCATCGCTAAAGGTATCGAACTGATCCGGCGACATACCATCGAGCGTCAACGCGCCAATCAGATTTTGCCCGGCGAACAGCGGTAGCCCTACGCAGGCGTGCACTTTCAGGCTCTCCTGACCGGGGATCAGCCCATCGTAAGGATCGGGCAAATCGCTGTCGGCGGGAAAACGCACTACATCACCGGCACGGGCGATTGCCTCCAGCCGTGGGTGGCCTTCCAGCGTAAAACGTCGGCCTAAAACATCCTGCGCCAGCCCGTCGATTGCCAGCGGGATAAACTGCCGCGCGTCGTAGCGCAGCAACGCAGACGCGTCGCACTCCAGCACCTGGCGCAGCGTGGTGATCAGCCGCTGGAAACGATCCGCGTGACCGATACCGCTTTGTAATTCGATGGCGATCCCCGCCAGTACATTCAGCGAAAAACTCATACCTGCCTCACTGTCTTTTTGACAATGCATGGTGTCATATTGACTGTATTTAGCATAGTCATAATGACAATTTATTTTTTCAAAGAACACTAAAAATACATATAAATCAACACAATAAAAAACTGGCACGCAACTTGATATTAGCCATACATCAAATTGAGAAAACTGCACAGGACAACTGATATGGCTATTCATGTAAAAAACAACATTCACTGGGTCGGACAACGTGACTGGGAAGTGCGCGACTTCCACGGTACCGAATATAAAACCCTGCGCGGCAGCAGCTACAACAGCTATCTGATCCGCGAAGGCAAAAACGTGCTGATCGATACCGTCGATCATAAATTTAGCCGTGAGTTCGTGCAGAACCTGCGCAGCGAAATCGATCTGCAAATGATCGATTACATCGTTATCAACCATGCGGAAGAGGATCACGCCGGTGCGCTGACCGAACTGATGTCGCATATCCCGGACACGCCGATTTACTGCACCAGTAACGCCATCGACTCGATTAACGGCCATCATCACCATCCTGAATGGAACTTCAACGTGGTGAAAACCGGTGACACGCTGGATATCGGCAACGGCAAACAGCTTATTTTTGTCGAAACGCCAATGCTGCACTGGCCGGACAGCATGATGACCTACCTGACCGGCGATGCGGTGCTGTTCAGCAACGACGCTTTTGGTCAGCACTACTGCGACGAACACCTGTTCAATGATGAAGTGGATCAAACGGAACTGTTCGAGCAATGCCAGCGTTACTACGCCAACATCCTCACACCGTTCAGCCGCCTGGTAACGCCGAAAATCACTGAGATCCTCGGCTTCAACCTGCCGGTCGATATGATTGCCACCTCACACGGTGTGGTGTGGCGCGATAACCCGACGCAAATCGTTGAGCTGTATCTGAAATGGGCGGCGGATTACCAGGAAGATCGCATCACGATTTTCTACGACACCATGTCCAACAACACCCGCATGATGGCCGATGCCATTGCGCAGGGTATTAACGAAGTCGATCCACGCGTAGCGGTAAAAATCTTCAACGTCGCCCGCAGCGATAAGAACGACATTCTGACCAATGTGTTCCGCTCCAAAGGGGTGCTGGTTGGCACCTCGACCATGAACAACGTGATGATGCCGAAAATCGCCGGGCTGGTCGAAGAGATAACCGGCCTGCGTTTTCGTAATAAACGCGCCAGCGCCTTTGGTTCCCACGGCTGGAGCGGCGGCGCGGTTGACCGCCTGTCAACGCGTTTACAGGACGCCGGTTTTGAGATGTCGGTCAGTCTGAAAGCGAAATGGCGACCGGATATCGACGCGCTGGAAATCTGCCGCCAGCACGGACGCGACATTGCCCGGCAGTGGGCGCTGTCGCCGCTGCCGGAGCCGGTGAAAACATCAGCCGCCAGCACACAAGAAACCTGTGCCTGCGCAGCCGCAGCAGCGGCGGATCTCGGCCCATCCATGCAGTGCAGCGTCTGCCAGTGGATTTATGACCCGGCAAAAGGCGAGCCGATGCAGGATGTCGCGCCTGGTACGCCGTGGCGCGAAGTGCCGGACAATTTTCTCTGCCCGGAATGTTCCCTTGGCAAAGAGGTGTTTGACGAACTGGCAACGGAGGCAAAATGAGCGCAGGTATCGTCATTATCGGTTCGGGCTTCGCCGCCCGAACATTGGTGAAAAACATCCGCAAACTGGACAGCGCCGTACCGTTGACGCTGATTGCCGCCGATGGCATGGAAGAGTACAACAAGCCAGATCTCAGCCACGTGATTAGCCAGGCGCAGCGCGCTGAGGATCTGATTCGCCAGTCGGCGGGCGAGTTTGCCGAGCAATATCATCTGCGGCTGTTCCCGTACACCTTCGTCAGCGCCATCGACACACAAGCACGGGTGGTGAAAAACGCCGACAAACAGTGGCAATACGACAAACTGGTGCTGGCGACCGGGGCAAAAGCGTTCGTTCCGCCGCTGCCGGGGCGTGAAAAAATGCTCACGCTCAATAGCTTGCAGGAGTATCACGCCAGTGAAACCACCCTGCGTGATGCCAGCCGCGTGCTGATTGTGGGTGCCGGGCTGATAGGCTGCGAGCTGGCGATGGATTTTCGCCGCGCGGGCAAAACCGTGACCGTCCTTGATAACGCCGCCAGTATTCTGCCTTCGTTAATGCCGCCGGAAGTGAGTGGCCGCCTGCAACACTGCCTGACGGCGCTGGGCGTGCGTCTGCTGTTGCAATCGCGTTTAGTGCAACTCGACGAGCATGAACAGGGGGTGCGTGCGCAGCTGGATGATGACCGCTATATCGATGCGGATGTGGTTGTCGCCGCCACCGGGCTGACACCGCAGGTGTCGCTGGCGCAGAACGCCGGGCTGGAGGTTGGGCGTGGGATTGTGGTGGACGGTACGCTGCAAACCAGTAACCCGCACATCTTCGCACTCGGTGACTGTGCCCAGATTTACGGCAAGGTGCTGCCGTTCCTGCAACCGATCCAGTTGAGCGCGATGACGCTGGCGAAAAACCTCACCGGCAACAGCACGCAACTGGTGCTGCCCGCGATGCTGGTGAAAGTGAAAACGCCGCTGATGCCGCTGCATCTGGCCGGAGAAACGCACCGCACCGATCTGCGCTGGCACATTGCCACCGGGGCCGATGGCATGGTGGCAAAAGGCCTCGACACAGAAGATAAACTGCGGGCATTCGTGGTCAGCGAAGACAGAATGAAAGAGGCGTTTGCCCTGCTTAAAGCGCTGGCGGTATAGCCCGCGCTGCCGCCACCAGTCCCTGGCCGAAGGCAATGCCGCCATCACCGGCCGGGAGCTGGTGCGCAAACAGCAAAGTAAACTCCGCAAGATAGTGCTGTAAGCGTTTTTTCAGCAGGCGGTTATGCATCACGCCGCCGCTGAACACCAGCACATGGATCCCGCATAATATCGCTTCCTGTCGCGCCAGCGCTGCCAGCCCCTGCGCCAGCGCATCATGAAAGGCCCATGCGCGCTCGGCTGGTATGGCCTGCCAGTTGAGCCAGCTTTGCCAGAACGCCGCCAAATCCAGCATGGTGCCGCGAAGCGGCATCTGAACCGGATGTTCAACAGACGCCACGCTCGCCGCCAGCGCTTCCAGTTGGCAAGCTGCTTCGCCTTCATAACTCAGGTGCAGCGGCGCACAGCCCAGCGCACAGGCAATAGCATCAAATAAGCGCCCGCAGGATGAGGCTTTCGGCGCATTAACCCCGCGTTCAATTGCACGCGCCAGCATCGGCCAGTTTTGCCGCTGGATATCAGCGGTTTCCGGGTAGCGCTGCCAGTCAGGGACAAAATCCAGCATCTGCGCCAGCAGGTTGCGCCACGGCTGCTGCGCGGCTAAATCACCACCGGGGAGCGCCACCGCCGGTAGCCCGCCTAAGTGTTCACACTCGCGGTAATTGACCCGCAGGCATTCGCCGCCCCACAGCTCGCCGCCTTCGCCCATACCGATGCCATCAAGCGTTATTGCAATCACATCACCGCCTTCCAGCGGCCAGCCGTGTTCACCGAGGCAGGCCGCGGCATGAGCGTGATGATGCAGCACTGTCTGCACCGGCAGGCCATAACTGCTGGCCCATTGATGCGTGCGGTAACCCGGATGGGCATCAACCACCACCTGTTCCGGGGAAAAATCGTAAATATCCAGCATCAAACGCAGCGCACTGCGCCACTGCGCTTCGACGCCTTCATCGGTGAGATCGCCAAAATGCTGGCCCGGCACCGCGCTGTTACCGCGCAGCAGACAAAAGGTGTTTTTCAGATCCGCGCCCAGGCACAGCAGCGACGGAAGATCGTTAAACCCCGGCGGCAGCGATATCGCATCCGGCACATAGCCACGCGAGCGGCGCAGCATCTCCCCGCTCTCGCGCACCACGGAGTCATCCATGCGCTGAACAATATCGCGGTTGTGCAGCAAAAAACCGTCGGCGATGTCCGCCAGATCGCTTAACGCCTCGTCATTACCGATTGCGGGCGGTTTTCCGCTGAGATTGCCAGACGTCATCACCAGCGGGCGCTGTAACGCCTGCGCCAGCAGGTGTTGCAGCGGATTGGCAGGCAGCATGACGCCCACTTCATCAAGGCCAGGCGCAATCGCCTCGCACAGGCCGCTCACGCGCTCTTTTTCCACCAGCACAATGGGTGCGGCGGGCGTCGCAAGTAAGCGCTGCGCCTGAGCCGTCACGCCTTCCGCGACGGGTAACATCACCGCCAGCGGTTTTGCCGGGCGATGTTTTCGCGCGCGCAAGTGCATCACCGCCGCCTGGTTTGTTGCATCGCAGGCGAGATGAAAACCGCCAATGCCTTTTACCGCCACAATGCCGCCGCTTTTTAGCAGCGCGATCGCCGCCTGTAGCGCCGCTTCCCCGTGCGCATGCTGTTCGCCGCTGCGCCATTCAAGCGCGGGGCCGCATTCATGGCAGGCGACGGGCTGAGCGTGAAAACGCCGGTCCAGCGGATCGCGGTACTCGGCTTCGCAAACCGGGCACAACGGAAAGCTCGCCATCGCGGTGTTAGGCCGGTCATAGGGCATGGCGTGAATAATGGTGAAGCGCGGCCCGCAGTGGGTGCAGTTAATAAACGGGTAGCGGTAACGGCGTTCAGAAGGGTCGTTCATCTCCGCGAGGCAGGCCGGACAGGTTGCCGCGTCGGGAACAATTTGGGTATTCATTGCGCCACCCGCGCTGTGGCGAATGGCGAAATCAAGCGGTAAAACGGACCAGCAAAACGGCGCGCTGGTCACCATATCAATGCGCGCCAGCGGCGGGCACTGTTGCTGCAACAGGGCGAGGAATTCGCGCTCGTTGCCAAGCAGACGCACCTCCACGCCCTGCGCATCGTTACAGACATCGCCTTTCAGCCCGAGCTGTTGCGCCAGTTGCCAGACAAAGGGGCGGAAGCCCACCCCTTGTACTTTACCGTACACGCGCAAACAGACACCGATGCTGTTGGCCGTGTCATCATTGCATCGCTGCATTGAGCAATCGACTCTTCATCTGTTGATAAGTGCTCTGAGTGTACTCTTCGGCCCAGCGCTGATCGTTGATCGCACTCACCCGAACTGCGCAATATTTGGTCTCCGGCGTTTTTGAAATCGGGTCCAGATTATCCTGCGTCAGTTCGTTACACGCGCCAATCCACCACTGGTAAGTCATATAGACACTACCGTGATTGACGCGCTCGCTGACATCCGCGCGGGTGATCACCTTGCCACGGCGCGACTCAACCCACACAAGCTGGCGATCCTGTACGCCCAGCGCCGCCGCATCGTCCGGGTTAATCTGCACAAATCCGGGTTCATCGGCGAGGGTTTGCAGCGCCGCACAGTTGCCGGTCATTGAACGACAAGAGTAGTGCCCCACTTCGCGTACCGTGCAGAGCACCAGGGGGAATTCATCGTCCGGGCGCTCCGCTGGCGCACGCCACTGGGCAGCAAAAAGATGGCCTTTGCCGTCCGGCGTATCGAATTTGTTGTTCTGATACAGGTATGGCGTACCGGGGTGATCAAGCGTCGGGCAAGGCCACTGGACGTGCCCCATATCACCCATTTTTTCGTAGGTCACACCGTAGAATAGCGGGCACAACTCGCGCAGCTCATCCCAGATTTGCTGGTTGTTGTCATAGTGCATCGGGTAGCCCATTTCTGTGGCAATCAGGCTGATGATCTCCCAGTCACGCTTGACGTTGTACTTCGGCTCGATGGCTTTTTCAAAACGCTGGAAACCACGGTCGGCGCAGGTAAACACGCCGCCATGCTCGCCCCAGGAGGTTGCGGGCAACAGCACATCGGCTTGCTCGGCGGTTTTGGTCATAAAGATATCCTGCACCACCACGAAATCGAGCGCTTCAAAGCCTTTCCGCACCAGGCCTAAATCCGCTTCAGTCTGCAACGGATCTTCGCCCATGATGTAGTAGGCTTTCACTTTGCCTTCCAGCGCCAGATGCGGCACTTCGGTAATACGCACGCCAACTTTGTCATCCATTACCGCCGGGTCGATGCCCCAGGCTTTGGCGAATTTAGCGCGTACTTCCGGGTTTACCACATCCTGATAGCCAGGAAACTGGTTGGGGATCACGCCCATATCGCACGCGCCCTGCACGTTGTTTTGTCCGCGCACCGGGCCGACACCAACATGTTCACGCCCAAGGTTACCGGTGAGCAGCGCCAGGCTGGAGAGCCCTTTCACCACATCTACCGCCTGGCCGAACTGGGTGACGCCCATGCCCCACATAATGGTGGCCGACGGCGCGGCGGCATAGGTGCGCATCGCCTGGCGTACCTGTTTTGCCGGCACGCCGGTAATGTGTTCCACCGCTTCCGGCGCGTAATCTTTTACCGTTTCACGGTACGCCTCCAGCCCGGTAGTAAAGCTGGCAACATAATCTTTGTCGTAAAGTTCTTCTTCCAACAGCACATAACCAAAGGCATTAACCAGCGCCATATTGCAGCCGTTATTCAGTTGCAGGTGC
Source organism: Kosakonia pseudosacchari (assembly GCF_900184035.1). GTDB lineage: Bacteria > Pseudomonadota > Gammaproteobacteria > Enterobacterales > Enterobacteriaceae > Kosakonia > Kosakonia pseudosacchari. Next base: position 459,955 of record NZ_FXWP01000025.1, on the reverse strand, counting down.
TGATCGGCGATACGCGCGGTTTCGATGCGGCGTGGATCGCAGACAATGATTTTCGCCCCTTTCTGTTTGGCTTTGATCACCCGGCGCGCGACGATCGGGTGTGAATCGGCGCAGTTATAGCCAAATACCAGCAAACAACTGGAATTTTCGATATCGCTGATGGAGTTACTCATCGCGCCGTTGCCAAGCGTTTCCTGTAACCCGGCAACAGACGGGCCGTGGCAAACGCGCGCGCAGCAGTCGACGTTGTTGGTGTTGAGCACGCCGCGGGCAAATTTTTGCATCACATAGTTGGTTTCGTTGCCGGTGCCGCGTGACGAGCCGGTGGTCATAATGGCGCGCGGGCCGTATTTCGCTTTGATGTCGCTAAGGCGTTTGGCGGTGTAGCGGATCGCTTCATCCCAGCTAACCGGCGTCAGTTTGCCGCCTTTTTCGTAGCGGATCATCGGCTGGGTCAGGCGCGGCGTCAGCAGTTTGGTGTCGTTGAGGAAATCCCAACCGTAGTAGCCTTTCAGGCACAGTTCATTCTGGTTAGTGTGGCCGTTGGCCGCTTCCGCACGGATGATTTTTCCGTTATCCACGACCAGTTTCAGTTTGCAGCCAGCGCCGCAGTAAGGGCATACGCTCGTAATTTTTTTCATCAGTAACAGACCTGTTAAAAGTGAAATTCAGATTGTTTAGAACACCAGGGAAACGGCGCCATCCAGCGCGGCGCGACGACGTTTTTCCGCGCTCATCTGTTCCAGTAAGTTGCGATCGACACACACCAGCGCGTTGGTCGGGCAGGCTTGCATGCAAGCGGGGCCGCTTTCGCGGTGGTGGCACAAATCACATTTGTTGGCTTCGGCTTTCTCGGCGCGCACATTCAGGCCTGCGCCGCTGTGGCGAATAACCGGGCGCACCACTACCTCCATCGCACCGTACGGGCATGCGACTACGCAGGTTTTGCAGCCAATGCAGCGCTCCTGCATCACATGCACAAACCCTTCGTCGCGGCTGATGGCGCCGTTCGGGCAGACATTGGCGCAGGGCGCATCTTCGCACTGACGGCACAATGTCGCCGTCGACACATTGACACCCTTAATGACATGAATACGCGGCAGAAACGTCTCAGGGGTGAGCGCCGCGCAATCCTGGTTTTCCTGATGAGACACCACGCAGGCGACCTCACAGGTGCGACAGCCGATGCATTTTGCCGCGTCAGCCATAATAAATCGGTTCATGAATTCCTCCGGAAAAAAGGCGATATCCCGCCGGAGTATTCACAAAGCGTGCCAGAAATATAATTTACTGTAATTAAAAGGAATTTATAGAATCACTGGGCTGTCATCGTCAGAAGTGACGATGACAGCTGACGAGATCAGGCGTGCGGGCCATTAATAATGGAATCGCGAGTGATGAGCTCGCCGGGAAAGGTTTGCTGGTAGTGAAAATCGCCGCCATCGAGCATAAAGATCAAGCGGTTAATCGTCTCTTTGATCATCTCGGTGACCGGAATTTTCACGCTGGAGAGCGCCGGCACGGTAAATGGCGCAATAGCGATATCATCAAACCCCACCACCGACACCTGCCGGGGGACCGCAAGCTGGCTTTCATGCAACTGTTTAATCGCGCCAATGGCCATATCGTCATTGCTCGCCACCAGCGCGGTGAAGGTCGCCTTGCGGGAGAGCAACTCCGCCACGCCCTGCGCGCCGCTGGCTGGCGTCCATTTTCCTTCGGCGATCAACTCATTACGCACCTCGATCCCGTGCTGGGCCAGCGCGTCTTTATAGCCTGATAAACGTTCGATACCGGTGGGAGAATCCAGCGAACCGGTAATAAACGCAATATCGCGGTGGCCACGGGAGATAAGCCGCGACACCACGCTCATGCTGGAGGCTTTCTGGTCAGAGTAAACGCAGTGGCTGGCGTGTTTACGCAAGCGGCGGTTGAGCACCACGATGGGCTGCGAATGGTTGTCGATAATCTCATCGAGTTCATCAACGCTAAGAAAGCGCGGATAAATAATGATCGCGTCACAGCGTAAATCGAGCAGGTACTGGATCGCCTGACGCTCCTCTTCGGCGCTGTGTTTGCCATCTGCCAGCAGCAGCCGGCGACCTTTATCTTCGGTCATGCGCGCGGCGTGGGAAAGCAGCTCGCTAAAGTAAACGCCGTGATAGAGGGTGTTGGTGACCACCAGCCCGAGCGTTTGGGTTTTGCTGGAAGCCAGGCTGCGCGCCAGTAAATTCGGGCGATAACCACTTTCGGCAATGGCCTGAAAGACACGCGCTTTCGTCTCTTCGCCGACATACCCTTTGCCTGTCAGCACGCGGGACACGGTGGCTTTCGACACGCCGGCCCGCTTGGCTACTTCCTGCATTGTCGCCATCGATCCTACCCCTGCAAAAATCGTGACCCGAAGTGTACTTCAGGCGTTGCGATGATGGGAACACTTAACCCCGACAGATACACATTTCGCCCGCACAGCATTAAGTGATCACCATCACGATTATAGAAATAACCGCTTTTTATCTATTGTTTCATGCAATGAAACTCATCATGATTTTGTGGAACCGGTTACCTATTTCATGTTTCATGGCTGCAATAATGCGGCGATGAATCCGTACCTTATTGATAGAACAGGATAAAATCTGATGGCAAAGAATTATGCCGCGCTGGCCCACTCGGTGGTGGACGCGCTGGGCGGAGCCGAGAATATCGCCGCTGTAACGCACTGCATGACGCGTCTGCGCTTTGTAGTGAAAGACGAAACCCGTATCGACGCGCCAACGCTTAAAAGCGTCAGCGGCGTAATGGGTGTGGTACGCAACGACAATCAGTGCCAGGTCATTATCGGCAACACGGTTTCCCAGGCGTTTCGCGAAGTGGTCAGCCTGCTGCCGCAAGATATGCAGCCGGTTGAAGTACAGACGAAGCAAAAACTGACGTTGCGCCGCATTGGCGCGAGCATTCTTGATGCCTTGATCGGCACCATGTCGCCGCTGATCCCGGCGATCATCGGCGGGTCGATGGTTAAACTGCTGGCAATGGTGCTGGAGATGTCCGGCGCGTTGCCAAAAGGCTCCTCCACGCTGACGATTTTGACGGTGATTGGCGATGGTGCTTTCTTCTTCCTGCCATTAATGGTGGCGGCCTCTGCGGCGGTGAAATTCAAAACCAATATGTCGCTGGCGATCGCCATCGCCGGGGTGCTGGTGCATCCGAGCTTTGTCGATCTGATGGCGAAAGCCGCGCAGGGCGAGCATGTTGAGTTCGCGCTGATTCCGGTAACGGCGGTGAAATACACCTATACGGTGATCCCGGCGCTGGTGATGACCTGGTGTCTGTCGTATATCGAACGCTGGGTGGATCGCATTACACCGGCGGTGACGAAAAACTTCTTAAAACCGATGTTGATCGTGCTGATTGCCGCGCCGCTGGCGATTGTGCTGATTGGCCCGCTCGGTATCTGGATCGGTAGCGCGATCTCCGCGCTGGTCTACACCATTCACGGCTATCTCGGCTGGCTTTCCGTTGCCATTATGGGCGCGTTGTGGCCGCTGCTGGTGATGACCGGTATGCACCGTGTGTTCACCCCAACCATTATTCAGACCATCGCGGAAACCGGCAAAGAGGGCATGGTCATGCCGTCGGAAATCGGCGCGAACCTGTCGCTCGGCGGCTCTTCGCTGGCGGTGGCATGGAAAACTAAAAACCCGGAACTGCGTCAGACCGCGATGGCGGCAGCGGCTTCCGCGATTCTGGCCGGTATCTCTGAACCGGCGCTCTACGGTGTGGCGGTGCGTCTGAAACGCCCGCTGATTGCGAGTTTAATTAGCGGTTTTGTCTGCGGCGCGGTCGCGGGTATCGCCGGGCTGGCCAGCCACTCGATGGCGGCACCGGGATTATTTACCAGCGTGCAGTTCTTCGACCCGGCCAACCCAATGTCCATTGTCTGGGTGTTTGGCGTGATGGCGCTGGCGGTAGTATTGTCTTTCGTATTGACGCTGCTGCTCGGGTTTGAAGATATTCCCGTAGAAACCAGTGACAAACCGCAAGCGGCTGAGCCAGTCACTGTAAAAGAAGCACGAGCCTGATTAAGAAAGCGAGGTAACGCATGTCAGTATTTCCGCAAGGATTTTTATGGGGCGGCGCGCTTGCCGCCAACCAGTCGGAAGGGGGTTATCTGGAGGGCGGCAAGGGGCTGACCACCGTGGATATGATCCCGCACGGCGCAAACCGTCTGCCAGTGAAACTGGGGCAGGAAAAACGCTTTACGCTGCGCGATGACGAATTTTACCCAAGCCACGAGGCGATCGATTTTTATCATCGCTACAAAGAAGATATCGCGCTGATGGCGGAGATGGGGTTTTCGGTGTTTCGTACCTCGATTGCCTGGAGCCGCTTGTATCCGAAAGGTGACGAACTGACGCCGAACCCGGAAGGGATCGCCTTCTACCGCGCGGTGTTTGAAGAGTGCAAAAAGTACAATATCGAACCGCTGGTCACGCTGTGCCACTTCGATGTGCCGATGCATCTGGTCATTGAATACGGCTCATGGCGTAACCGTAAAATGGTGGAGTTTTTCACCCGTTACGCGCGCACCTGCTTTGAAGCGTTTGACGGGCTGGTGAAATACTGGCTGACCTTCAACGAGATCAACATCATGCTGCACAGCCCGTTCTCCGGCGCCGGGCTGGTGTTCGAAGAGGGGGAAAACCAGGATCAGGTGAAATACCAGGCGGCACACCATGAGCTGATTGCCAGCGCGCTGGCAACCAAAATCGCCCATGAAGTGAACCCGCATAACCAGGTCGGTTGTATGCTGGCGGGCGGGAATTTCTACCCCTACTCCTGCAAACCGGCCGATGTGTGGACGGCGCTGGAAAAAGATCGCGAAAACCTGTTCTTTATCGATGTGCAGGCGCGCGGCAGCTATCCGGCCTACTCCGCGCGCGTGTTCCGCGAAAAAGGCGTCACCATTTTGAAAGAGACAGGTGATGACGAGATCCTGAAGAACACCGTCGATTTTGTCTCCTTCAGTTATTACGCTTCGCGCTGTGCGTCGGCAGATATGAACGCCAACAACACCAGCGCCGCCAACATCGTGAAATCACTGCGTAACCCGCACATTGAAGTGAGCGAATGGGGCTGGGGCATCGATCCGCTGGGTCTGCGCATCACCATGAACATGATGTACGACCGCTACCAGAAACCGCTGTTCCTGGTGGAAAACGGCCTGGGCGCGAAAGATGAACTGAACGCCAACGGCGAAGTGGAAGATGATTACCGCATCAGCTACCTGCGTGAGCATATCCGCGCGATGGGCGACGCCATTGAAGACGGTATCCCGGTTATCGGTTACACCAGTTGGGGCTGTATCGATCTTGTGGCGGCATCGACCGGCGAAATGAGCAAGCGCTACGGTTTTGTCTATGTTGACCGCGATGATGCCGGTAACGGCACGCTGGCACGCAGCCGTAAAAAATCGTTCTGGTGGTACAAGAAAGTGATCGCCAGCAACGGGGCCGATCTCGACTAAACACCGCGCCATACCAGACGGGCAACACGAATGCATGTCGTCGTTGCCCGTCCTTTCCCCGCTGTTTACAGACTTTTCTCAACGCTGGTTTACCGCTTGATAGCGTGACAACGCTCACATCTATGCCAGGCTTAATGACGTGTATAACAACGTCTGAAGGAGAAAGCATGGCAGAGCAAAGCCCTAAAACCACGCTAGCACCGCACTATCCTACTCCTCCGTTTGTCGAACAACCGCAGCCCGCGCCGGGTCTTGCCAGCAAAATGAAACCCGTGCCGGATCACGGTGAAACCAGCTACCGGGGTTCCGGCCGTTTAACGGGCCGCAAAGCGCTGATTACCGGCGGCGACTCCGGCATTGGCCGGGCAGTTGCCATTGCCTATGCCCGCGAAGGCGCGGATGTGGCGATTAACTACCTGCCGGAAGAGGAATCCGACGCCGCCGAAGTGATCAAACTGATCGAAGCCGAAGGGCGAAAAGCCATCGCCATTCCGGGTGATATCCGCTCGGAAGCGTTTTGCCAGACGCTGGTAAAAGAGGCGGTCGCCAAACTGGGCGGGCTGGATATTCTGGTCAATAACGCCGGTCGCCAGCAGTTTAACGAGTCAATCCTGACACTTTCGACCGAGGATTTTGACGCCACCTTTAAAACCAACGTCTATGCGATGTTCTGGATAACCAAAGCCGCAGTGGAACATCTGCCGCGCGGTGCCAGCATTATTAACACCTCTTCGGTGCAGGCCTACCAGCCAAGCCCGATTCTGCTGGATTATGCGCAGACCAAAGCGGCGATAGTGGCGTTCACCAAATCGCTGGCGCAGCAGCTGGGTGAAAAAGGCATCCGCGTCAATGCGGTGGCGCCAGGCCCTTACTGGACACCGCTGCAGTCGAGCGGCGGTCAGCCGCAGGAAAAAGTGCAGCAGTTCGGGGCCAGCGCACCGCTGGGCCGCCCTGGTCAGCCCGTGGAAATCGCTCCGCTGTATGTCACCATGGCCTCGGCGGAAAGTAGCTACACCTCCGGGCAGGTGTGGTGTTCTGATGGCGGTACCGGCACGCTGTAACTCACTCCCGCTTCCACTCTGTATGGCCGCCGTCTGGCGGCCATTTCTGGTAAGGATCGCAACACCGTGAAGAACACAATTTCTCACTCTCCTGTACGGGAGGATGGCTTTGCCGAACCCGGCGATTACGCCGCGATTGGCGAAGGGCGCTCGGTTGCCCTTATCGCTCCCGACGGGTCAATCGACTGGTGGTGCGCGCCAAACCTTGATTCCCCACCGCTGTTTGATCGCCTGCTCGATCCGGAGATCGGCGGTTTTTTTCAGCTCGAGCCACAGCAACCTTACACCGTGACGCGACGCTACAGGCAGGACAGCAATGTGCTGGAAACCACCTTCACTACCGCCAGCGGCAAAGTGTTACTCACCGAATCCATTAACAGTACGCTCGCCGGACGCTTGCCGTGGAGCGAGCTGGCGCGGCGGATTGAAGGTCTGGAAGGCGAAGTAGCCTTAACGCTGAAAGTCCGTTTCGGCACACGAGCGGAAACCTGTTCGCCGTGGATGAACAAAACCGCGCACGGCAACGTCTACCATATCGCCGATTTAATGGCGATGCTGCGCACCAGCGAAGAGGTCAACATCACCGACGCCGACGATGAGCAGGTTAACGGCCATGTTACGGTTTCGGCGGGTCAACGGCGGTTAGTCGCCCTGCTGGTGACCGAGAAAGAGCCGCTGGCAGTCCCGAGTCTTGAGGCTATCGACGCGCGCATTGAAACCAGCCACACCGCCTGGTGCGACTGGTCAAAAAGCCTGAGCTATGCAGGACGCTACGCCGGGCATGTTGGCCGTTCCGCGCTGGCGCTGAAATTCCTCTGGTATTCCCCCACCGGCGCGCTTGCGGCGGCGGCGACAACCTCTATTCCGGAAGGGATGGGTGGCGAGAAAAACTACGACTATCGCTATGCGTGGATCCGCGATGCCTGCCTGATTATTAAAGCGTTTGCGTTTTTGGGGGCGCTTGAAGAGTGCAAAGCCGCTTTCTCGTGGCTGTCAAAAACCATTATTCGCCACGGGGTCAGGCTACAGACCTGTTACACCCTCGAAGGGGATGAAGTGCCCTGTGAAACGTACCCGGCACTGCGGGGCTACAAAAATTCAAAGCCGGTGCGAGTGGGGAACAACGCGCGCGACCAGCTACAGCTCAGCATGTATGGCGACATGCTGGCAACGGCGGAACTGTTCGTGGAAGCGGGCCATGTGCTGGATCTCACCACGTCGCGGCTGCTGGGTGAGCTGGCAAACTGCTGCGCCGATCACTGGCGGCAAAAGGATTGCGGGATTTGGGAACTGCCCGAGCTGCAACATTATACCCACTCCAAGATGGCGTGCTGGCTGGCGCTGGATATGGCCGTGCTGATGGCGAAAGAGAAATATATCGAGCCAACGTGGGTCGGGCGCTGGGAGCGCGAGCGGGATCGCATCCGCGACTGGATAGAAACCCATTGCTGGTCAGAGCGCAAACAGGCTTACCTCTTCTACCCGGAGAGTGAAGATCGGCTTGATGCTTCACTGGCGCTGGTTTATCGCTATGGCCAACAGGTTAACCCTGAGCGCATGCTGGCCACTTACCGGGCTATTGAAGACGAGCTGGGTCACGGCGGCGCACTGGTCTACCGCTACAGCGGCGTCGAACAGGAAGAGAACACCTTTGTCGCCTGTTCGTTCTGGCTGGCCGCAGCCTGGGCAGCGATGGGCGAGACAACCAAAGCCGAAGCGGCCATGGACGCGATCCTCAACGCCCTTTGCGATAAAGGCAATGTCGAAACGTTTAATGAGATGTTTGATGTTCGCACGGGCAAGTGGAGCGGCAACCTGCCGCAGGGTTTAAGCCACCTGGCGCTGATTTGCGCAGCCCAGGCGATTACCGAACACGGCTCATCATCACGCCCATGAACCGGCAGGAGCGGCAAACGTGCTTGCGTTCTCAGCCCGCAACCGCAGGTTTTTCTGCCAAAAGGGTAAACACGGCTACTGCCTGAGGTGGTTTTTCTCATGCGCGATCAACCACGCTTTACGTGCGATACCGCCGCCGTAGCCGGTCATCGCGCCATCTTTACCGATAATGCGATGACAAGGAATGACAATCGCCACCCGGTTTGCGCCATTGGCCGCCGCAACAGCACGCACGGCGGTGGGTTGTGCAAGTGACTCCGCCAGCGCCTGATAATGTGTGGTCTGTCCGTACGGCACCGTTTGTAAGCCTTGCCACACGCGGCGCTGAAACGCGCTGCCGGGCAGATCCAGCGTCAGCGAAAACTGCTGGCGTTCACCTGTGAAATACTCGCCGATCTCTTTTTCCGCCTGCCGGGTATGCAGGTTTTCTCCGGCGATAATGAGCGCTTTCAACAAGCGCTGTAGGTCGCTGAATTCGGTCTCCAGCATGCGCCGATCCACGAACTCCAGCAGACACACGCCCTGTTCCGTGGCGCAGACAAACATCGGGCCAATCGGTGTAGTGAAACGGTGGATCATGATCACCTGCTGCCCGACGCTCGGTGGCGCGCCAGTGAGTTTTTTACAGGTATAACCAAAACCGCTGAGCGATTCATAACCGCTGTCAAAGGCAACTTCGGTGGCGCTGCGCCCGCCTTTCAACTCCTGAAGCGCGACATTTACCCGCGACATGCGCTGAAAAGCCTGAAACGTGATGCCATGTTGCTGTAAAAACCAGCGGCGCACGCGCTCCGGGCTGATGCCCTGATCGCGCAGCAGCGTGTCGCTGATACGCATTTTAGGATGGGCGCGGACCAGCGCTACTGCCTGCTCGATAAAGCCCGGGGCCGAGCAGGCATTTTCCGTTGGCCGACACACTTTGCACGGGCGGAAACCGGCATCGAGCGCTGATTTCATTTCGCGGAAAAACACCACATTTTCCCGCTTTGGTTTACGCGCGCGACAGACGGAAATACAAAAAACCCCGGTGGTTTTGACACCGACAAAAAAGAGACCGGTATATTCAGAAGCGCGATCGAGCAGCGCCTGATACCAGATATCGCACTGCGCTTTATCCGTGATTTGCATAGTGGAAAACGCCCTCAAAGGATTGCTGTGTCTGCACGCTCAACAGTATGTTTTTCAGCTGCGTTTGTAACGCGGCATGAACAAAATTGCCCATCGAAATGCGGCGCACGCCGAGCGTGGCCAGTTCGGCGAACCCTGCCAGCCCCGGAACGCACATCACATTGAGCGGCAAAGGGATCTGTTGCGCGAGTGCTGTAATATCCGCGTTTTGCAACACGCCAGGCACAAACAGACCGTCCGCGCCGTGCTGAGCATATAACTGCCCGCGATACAGCGTCTCTGCCAGCGCATTTTTTCCGTTCAGCAAGAAGGTGTCGGTACGGATATTTAAAAACAACGTACCCGGCAATTGCGCGCGAATTTCCCGTAACTGCCGGGCGAATGGCGTGGCCTCAAGCAGTTGCCGTTCGCCATTAACCACACGGCTATCTTCCAGATTGATACCCTCCACGCCGAGCTGTATGAGTTGTTGCAGGTTATCGGCAATCGCCTGTGCGGTTTCGCCGTAACCGGCTTCCATATCCACGCTGAGTGGCAGATCGCAGGCGGCGCGAATGCGCTTCACCATAAACAGCAGTTCAGCAAACGGCATCTGTTCGCCGTCATCATAACCGAGCATCGCGGCAATGGCGGCGCTGGAGGTGCCCATCGCCTGATACCCGGCCTGCTCTGCCGCCTGCGCGCTGGCTGCGTCCCAGACATTGGCAAGCAGGAATGGTGTGGTTTGCTGGTGAAAAGCGGTGAAATCCATAGTCGTCTCCAGGAGGTTAAGTGCAGTCAGTGTGGCGTTTGCTGTCTACGCCTCACAACCGAAAATCGGACGACCATTTTTTTATCTCAGGCAGAAGCCGTTTTTGGCTGGCAATTAATTTACCCGGCGCAGAGCAAAGATCATTGCCTCAGACGTTGGGGGTAATACGCGATTTTGCTGCGCTCGGATCGTTGCGGTAAGAGATTGCTGGAACCGCGTTTCCAAGGGGAGCTATCGAGGTCCAGGGTGTTGATAGTCAGCGGTTGATTCTTATTGCTATAGGTTTGGCCGTTTGCCGTGAAGGTGCGGGTCATCACAATTTCGACCTTGCCTGAATCGTTCGGTGTTCTGAAGAAAAAAGTGACGATCTGCGTTTCAGTCTGCAGCGGGTCTTTGTTGATTTTTCGGCTGAGGAAATCATCGTTACCAAAACAGCGCCCATCATCGCGGTAAAAAGAACCCAAACTAAAGCCACTGAAATGGAACGCATTTTTCCTCATAAAATCAATGCTACGTCGTGGAGGCCGGATAAGGCGCAAAGCGCCATCCGGCAACGTAGTAGTGGTTTTTGGCATCAATATCAGATATGAAATGCAACGCGTTTGCCCGTCGGCAATGTGATATCAATGCTTAACTCACCGCCTAATGCAGAGACATAGCGCTTGAGAGTAGAAAGGCGGGGATCGTTGCCAGGCTGCTCTATTTTCGCCAGTGTCGGTTGTTTGACGCCCATGACTACGGCAAGCTCGGTCTGGGAGATATTTAATTCTTCACGTAGCTGGCTCAATACAATATTGCGGCGCAGTTCATCAACACGCACTTCAATTCGCGCCTGGCTTTCAGGACTGCGTTTCGCTAAAAGTTCGTCTAAGGTTGCCACGTTAACTCCTTATTTCGCATATGTTTTCTGAACTCTGCGTCGGCAATTTTTATCATCTCTTTATAAAACCGTTTCTCGTTAACGCCCGTTTTATCTCCGGCGCACAAAACAATAGCCCGCCGCGTAGAATCGAACGCAAAAAAGGCGCGTACGGGAGAACCTGCATACTGGATCCTCAACTCTTTCATATTGCTATAGGTTGATCCTTTTACAGTATCAACATAAGGACGGCCAAGCTGCGGGCCAAATTCACTGAGGATCCTGAAAACGGCTAAAATCTCATCCTGCAACCGTTCTGGCTGGATGCTAAACCACACGTCAAAACGCTCCGTCGTAATCACTTGCCACATTGCTCTTCCCTCATAGCTTTCTTGCTATGAAGGGAAGTTATAGCCTGTAAGCTATGCAATCAAGAGAAGTGTAGTCATTCCTGAAGGCGTGTCGACAATTTTCTTTTCACCTTTTCACCCTTTCACACCGAACACCCGATAAAACGCAGTTTTTCCCTCTTCGGTTACCGTGACTTCACGATAACCGAGGGTTCTGCGCAGCCAACCCTGCTGTTCAAAAGCAATCAGCAGTGCCGCGCCGGCATCGCCGCCGAGGTGAAAACGCCGCTCGCTCCAGTCCAGACAGGCGCTACAGGGTTTACGCCGGGTGCGCGGATCGAGGGTAACGCCAATCTTCTCAAGGCTACGTTTACCTAAATCCGTTACCGCGCTGCCATCGTCAGCGATCCAGCCTTCGCGCTGCATAAACGCATACACGCCAACGGCGATTTCACCGGCAAGATGGTCATAACAAGTACAGGCATGGCGCAGCGCCTGTGGCGTGCGGGTGACAGGAACCTGCGCACCGCGCATGGATACGCTCATCATCGTTTCCAGCAGCGCGGCGACATCGCTACCTGCCAGCCGGTAGTAGCGGTGCCGCCCCTGCGAAACGCAGACCAGCAGCCCGCTGGCGAGCAGTTTTGCCAGGTGCGCGCTAGCCGTTGACGCGGCAATATCCACCACCGCGCTCAACTCGGTTGCAGTCCACGCCCGCCCGTCCATCAGCGCGCAGAGCATTTTCGCCCGGGAAGGCTCCGCCATCGCGCTGGCAAGGCCGGAGAGCGTCTCCTCCAGCAGATGCGGCTCCTCCCGCGTTTCGCGTCGTTCATAGCTGGTCATAACGGTTGTACGTCCCATCGTTGTGTTACTTCCCGCGCCAGCGGATCGTTATCGGTGATCAGGATCAACCGGTTGTCATGGTCGCTGTATTGCACAAGGATATTGATATTATGTTGCGCGATCGTGCGGGCAATTGCGCCTAACTCGCCAGGTCGTTCCTGCTTGAGTTTGCGAATAACCGGCGACGTCACCGCATGCACCGGGAAACCGGCCTCGGTTAACGCTTCACGGGCACGCTCGCCATCGGCCACAAGAAAGTGCGCATGGCAGTGATCGCCTGCGGTAAAGACCCCTCCGCCTTCCAGCCCGACGCCATTTTTCCCGAGCGTTTCGCCAAGCTGTGCCAGCGCGCCCGGCGCATTATTCAGGATAACGTGAATATCGTACATATTATGGCTTCTCCGGGGTTGATGCGTAATCGCGAAAAACCGTGGCAACACGGATGCGGTAGGAGGAAAAAACGGCGTCCCGCCCTTCACGCTGGGCCGCCTGGTGCAGCACATTGCTTTTCCAGGCGTGCACTGAGGCTTCATCGCGCCACCATGACAGTGACAAAATCTTTCCTTCGCGGCTTAAGCTCTGAAAACGCTCGATAGCGATAAACCCGTCGATGTCGGCCAGTACGGGCTTGAGTTCTGCGGCTAATTGCAGGTAACGCGCCTGTTTGCCTGCGGCGATATCGGCTTCAAAAAGTACGGCGATCATAAAGTGGCTCCTCATGAATAATGAGCCGCCAGTGTTGCGCAGACGCCGGATCCACGCTTCGTCCCCCAACGAAATATGCCTGTCGATTGCCTCTCCCTAATACAAATCGGGAAGTGATTTGGCTCGCAGATCTCCATGAAACCGGTTGCAGGTGAAGTTTACCAGGTTAGCATGAAACCGGTTTCAGGCAGTTACACCGACTCAGTTTCCGGTAATAAAAGGTAAATAAACATGGCCGTTATCAGGGATTACAACAAGTTAGCGAGTGATATCCTCCGCGAGGTCGGCGGTGAAGGGAACATCAATAATTTCTCCCGCTGCGCCACGCGTCTGCGCCTGGTATTGAATCAAACGCCTGACACGGCGAAAGTCAATATCCAAAGCCTGCCGGGCGTGATAGCGGTGGTGGAAAGCGGTGGACAATTTCAGGTGGTGATTGGCACCCACGTCGCCGATGTGTTTAACGCCCTGAGCGGCATGGTGAAAGAGAAAGATGGCAACACGGCACCGCCGAAAACACGCTGGCTGGATGCGGTGATCGCCACCATGTCGGCGGTATTCGCGCCAATTGTCTACATTCTTGCCGCCGCCGGGATCTTACAGGGTGTGCTGATCCTGCTGGGTCTTGCCGATGCAGAGATCAAATCTTCCGGCACGTTTGCCGTGCTGAACTTTATGTCATGGACGCCGTTTGCTTTCCTGCCGGTATTTATCGCGATTACCGCCGCGCGCCATTTTAAATGTAACCCTTTTATTGCTGTGCTCTGTTGCTGCGCGTTAATCAATCCGGAGTGGACGGCGATGGCCGGGAAAATCGCCAGCGGCAGTGAAGTGAAATTCCTCTTTTTCCCGCTGGCGGAAACGGTTTACACCTCGTCGGTTCTGCCGCCGTTGTTCCTCGTCTGGGCACTGTCGTGGTTTGAGCGCCGGGTAGAAAAATGGCTGCCTGAAGTGGTAAGCCCGTTGTTTACGCCACTACTCTGCTTTGTGGTGATTGTACCGCTGACGCTGATTGTGATTGGCCCGATCACCAGTTGGGCTGCGCTGGGTGTCGCGCACGGTTATAACACGCTGTTCCACGCCGCACCGGCGCTGGCGGCGGCAATTATCGGCGGCGTCTGGCAGGTGATTGTGATCTTTGGTGTGCACTGGGGCATTACGCCGGTGATCATGGCCAACTTCGATACTCAGGGCTATGACTCTTTCCAGGCGTATCAAACCATTGCGGTGATTGGCCAGATGGCGGCAGTGTTTGGTGTGTTTATCAAAAGCCGTAACAAGCAACTGAAGGCAACCTCGCTGTCAGCGGGCGTGACGGCGATTTTCGGCATTACCGAACCGGCGATTTATGGCGTGACGCTGCGCTTTAAAAAACCGTTTATCTGCGGCTGTATTGGCGGCGCGATTGGTGCAGTCGTCGCCAGCCTGTTTGGCAGCCTCTACTATGCTTATGCCGCATTGCCGGGCCTGTTCACGCTAGTCAACGCGATTAGCCCGGATGCGCCAATGTCGTTTATTGGCGAACTGGTGGGCGCGGGCACCGCAATTGTGCTGACCATTGTGATGGTGCAGTTTGCCGGTTTTGACGATCCGGTTGACGCCGTGGTTTCTGATGAAAAAAACGCGCCGCTGACCGTCGGTTCCCTGCAAATGCTCAGCCCCATTAAAGGTGAAGTGATTGCGCTGGAAAGCGTGGCGGATGAAGCCTTTGCCGGAAAAGTGCTGGGCGATGGCATCGCCATCATCCCGCATGAAGGTAAAGTTGTCGCCCCTTGTGATGCACAGGTCGCAACATTGATCGACTCTCATCACGCCATTGGCCTGATATGTGATAATGACGCGGAATTGCTGATTCACGTTGGGCTTAACACCGTTAATCTGCAGGGGCAATTTTTTACGCCGCTGGTCAAAGAGGGCGACCGGGTTAGCGCCGGCACACCGCTGCTGACCTTTGATAAAGAACATATTGAGCAGGCAGGTTACGACTTGACGACCCCCGTGCTGGTGGTCAATAGCGAGGCGTTTACGCTCACTCGCCATCAGTCGCAGGGCGCTGTCAGCGCGGGCGTTCCGCTGATGTCGCTGGCCTGAAACTAACCGCCGCAATAATAACAACAGTGAGGTTGAACGATGGTAACGATACTGGATGTCGCCAGGCTTGCCGGCGTCTCCAAAGCGACAGTATCGCGCGCGCTAAACGGCAAAGTTTTCGTCCGCGAGGAAGTGAAAGCCCGTATTATGCAGGCGATTGCCGAAACGGGTTATCGCCCTAATCAGCTGGCGCGCAATCTTGCCAACAATAAAACCAACTCTGTCGGGCTGGTCATTACCAACGGGCTGTATAACGGCCCGTTTTTCTCCAGCATGATTTACCACGCGGCGACCAACAGCGAGCTGCACAGCCGCCAACTGGTGCTGGCAGACGGTAAACACAGCGCGCAGGAAGAGCGCGACGCCATCGATCTGCTGCTGTCGCTGCGCTGCGAAGCAATCATGATCTATCCCAAATACCTGTCGGTCGCCGAACTTGATGAGATCATCGAACGCAACCCGACGCCGATCGTGGTGATCAACCGGGAACTTACCCGCCACCGCAGCCAGTGCGTGTTTGTCGATCACCAGCAAAGCTGTGAAACGATGATGGACTACCTGCTCTCGCAGGGGCATACGCGCATTGCGTTTGTTGCCGGTTCTGACGCCTCTCCCACTGGCGAGCGCCGTTTAGCCGGATATCGTAAAGCCCTGCGCAACGCCGGAATTGAACCCGACCCGCAACTGCTGGTGCGCGGTAGCTGGAGCACCGATAGCGGTTATGAGGCGGGGCGAGAACTGCTGGCGCGCAACGTGCCGTTTACCTGCGTGCTGGCCGGGAATGATGATATGGCGATTGGCGTGGCGAAAGCCTGTTATGAAGCGGGGTTGCGGCTGCCGCAGGATGTGTCGCTGGCCGGGTTTGATGATTCGGTTATCGGCAAGTATTACAACCCGTCGCTGACCACCATCCATGTTCCGATGGAGGAGATGATCCGTAACGCCATCGAGAGGGTTCTGCTGCCAGAGGCTGCAACTATTTGCGCCCATCGGGGCGAACTGGTGTGTCGTGAGTCGGTGATTGCGCATAAAACTGCCCGGTAAACCGGGCAGTTTCTGATTACGCCTGCGCGATAGCGTCGAGTTTCGCCAGCGCATCCGGCGGCAAGGTAAGTTGCGCGCTGGCGAGGTTTTCCTGCAAATGCTGCGGCGAAGAAGTGCCCGGGATCAGCAGAATATTCGGCGAGCGCTGCAACAGCCAGGCCAGTGCCACCTGCATCGGCGTCGCGCCAAGCGCCTGCGCCACCTCGTTCAACTCGCCTGACTGCAACGGCGTAAAACCGCCGAGCGGGAAGAACGGCACATAGGCGATCCCTTGCGCGTTCAGTGAATCAATCAGCGCGTCATCATGGCGATTCGCCACGTTATAGAGGTTCTGCACACAGACAATCGGCGTCATTTTCTGCGCGTCGGCTACCTGTTTTGCCGTCACGTTGCTCAGACCAATATGGCGAATCAGCCCGCGCTCTTTCAGCTTAATCAAAGCCTCCAGCGGCGCTTCAAGCGGCCCCTCTTCCGGCTCATGCACGCCAAACATTGCGCGCAGATTCACCACTTCCATCACGTCGAGGCCGAGATTTCGCAGGTTATCTTCAACGGCTTGCGTTAGCTCTTCAGCGCTGAATGCGGGCAGCCAGTTGGCTTTGTCATCACGGCGCGCGCCGACTTTAGTGACAATGCACAGATCATCCGGGTACGGATACAGCGCCTGCTTAATCAATTTATTGGTGACATATGGGCCGTAAAAATCGCTGGTGTCGATATGGTTCACGCCTGCGGCAATCACATCGCGTAGCACCTGCAGCGCTTTCGCTTCATCAGCAGGTGGCCCAAATACACCAGGGCCAGCCAGTTGCATTGCACCATAACCCAGGCGACCAACCTGGCGATCGCCCAGACGAAAGGTAAGTGAGGATTGAGACATGGAGTACCTCCTGTGCATTAAGTAAACAGATTGTAGGAGCATCGTTGCTGTGCAACAATCCGTTGAAATTCATACACACTGTACGGTTAACCGAACAATGAAGCTGGACTTCGCCCTGCTGAACGCCATTGTGGCGGTCGCCAACGCCGGAGGCTTTCGCGAAGCCGCGCGCGTGACCGGCACCAACCCTTCCCGCCTGAGTGATGCGGTGCGCCGCGCTGAACAGCAGCTCGGCGTGCGCCTGTTTAACCGCACTACCCGCACCGTGGCGCTAACCGATGCGGGTAAAGCGCTGATGGAGCGACTGCAACCGGCGATGAGCGAAGTGGACGCGGCGCTCGACGCCATTAACCGTTACCGCTCAACCCCCAGCGGTACGCTGCGCCTGAACGTGCCGGTCAGCGCCGCCCGGCTGGTGCTGCCCGCCATTGTTCCCGCCTTTCTGGCGCAATATCCGGACATTCAACTGGAAATCGTTGCCGAAAGTAACGTGCAGGATGTCTTTCGCGACAGTTGTGATGCCGGCATCCGCTATGACGAATGTCTGGAGCAGGATATGGTCGCGCTGCCCATCGGCCCGCGTCGCCAGCGTTTTGTCGCCGCCGCCTCCCCCCATTACCTGCAGCAACATGGCATACCGCAACATCCACGCGATCTGATTACTCACAACTGCATTCGCGGGCGCTACGCCAGCGGCGTGATGCCGGAGTGGGAGTTCGAACGCGATGGTGAAACGTTGCGCGTACAGGTCAATGGCGCCTTAGTGGTTAGCGTCGGCGCGGCGATGGATCTGGGCGTGCAGGCTGCCATTGCCGGTAGTGGCGTTATCTATCTGTTTGAAGAGTGGCTGTGCGCGCCGATTGAACGCGGTGAACTGATCCCGGTGCTGGAACCCTGGTGGCTGTCGTTTAACGGCCCGTATCTTTATTACAACTCCCGGCGGCTAATTCCTGCGCCTCTACAGGCGTTTATCGATTTTGTGCGCGGGCAGGCAAGTTACGGATATATAACGCGATGATCAGAAGTTCTGTCTACACTTTAGGAAACAGAACAGAGCGAGGGTGAGCTATGATCTTTCCGGCCATGCCAGTCAATGAAATCGAGCGGCTGAAGTCGCTATACATGATGGATTTGCTTGATAAAAAGGACGATGAGCGCTTTGACCGGTTAACCCGTACGGCGAAGACCACCTTTGACGTACCGATCGCGGTCATCAGCCTGCTCGATCGCGATCGCCAGTGGTTGCTGTCGCGCAGCGGTGTCGACACCCACGAAACACCGCGCAATCTCTCCTTTTGC
Organism: Kosakonia pseudosacchari; assembly: GCF_900184035.1. Lineage (GTDB taxonomy): Bacteria > Pseudomonadota > Gammaproteobacteria > Enterobacterales > Enterobacteriaceae > Kosakonia > Kosakonia pseudosacchari. The sequence goes on along the minus strand of NZ_FXWP01000025.1, from coordinate 441,521 downwards.
GCACACGCCATCCTCGAAGAGGGGACTTTCATTGTGAAAGATACCCTCGCCGATCCGCGTTTTGCCGATAACCCGTTTGTCGTTGGTGAGCCCTGGGTGCGCTTTTACGCAGGCTGCCCGGTGCGTCTGCCGGACGGGGCTATTGCCGGGACGATTTGTATTATTGATACCTATCCGCGCCCGTTCTCCAGCGCGGAAATCAACACCCTGCTCGACTTCGCCGCCATCGTGGAAGATGAGTTTTTGATCCTCAGTATGGCGATGACCGACAGCCTGACCGGGATGCCAAACAATCGCGGTTTTTACCGCACCGGCGAGAAGCGTTTCGCGTGGCTAAAAGAGCATAAAAAACCCTTCAGCCTGCTCTATTTCAGTATTGATAATCTGAAAGCCATCAATGAGTTGCTGGGCAGCAAAGAGGGCGATGAGGTGGTAAAAATCTTCGCCAGTAACCTGACGAAATGCCTGAAAGAGCAGGATATCGCCGCGCGTCTGGGCGGCGGGGAATTTGCCGTACTGCTGGGCAATCTCGCCGTAAATGACGTGGATGCGTTTTTATTCGATCTGCAATCGCGGATGGATGCCATCGACCATCTGTCCGGTAAGAATTACCACATCAACTATTCGCACGGCATTATTGAAAATGGCGGCAGTCGATACGCCACGCTGCGCGACATGCTGGAAGATTGCGACAAAGTGATGTACGCGGAAAAACGTCGTCGTTAGTTGTTAAATGACTGCGCCGGGCAACCGGCGCACCGTTTACAGATTGTCGAAACCGCCGTTACCTTCCCAGCCCGCCAGCCGCTGGTAGATACATTCCACCGCAGCTTTTACCGGCGGCGTCATCGGGTAGTAAAACCCGACAATATCCGGCTGAATTCCAAGAAAAATCACCTCGCCGATATCTTCTTTCAACTGATCAATCAGGTAGTTAAGCGGCATATTGTGGGTGGTCATCAGGAACATTTCGGCAATGTCATCCGGGTCCACCACGCGGATATCACCAGGGTTGAGCCCCATATCGGTCGCATCGACAATCAGCAGCCGTGAGGGTTTCAGTTCGCGAATCGCGACCACATCGTTTTCCGGCGCGCTGCCACCGTCAATCACCTGCCAGTTACCTTGCGGGTTTTCGGCGCACATTTGCGCCAGCAGCGGGCCTGCGCCATCGTCGCCCATCATACTGTTGCCGACACACAGCAATACGTCAGTCACGTAATCTCCTCACCATTAAATAGATGGCGCTTTCCTGATGGATATCATGCAGCATCGACAGCAGCGCTTTGCTCCAGGCGAGCTGCTGCGCATTTTGCCGCGCCTGCGCCCGATCAAACGCGTTTGCCAGCAGCATCACGTGCGTGCTGTCGATAACAATTTCGCCATAGCGCGGCACGCCTTCCATTTTGCGCCGTGCCTCGCTGCCCGCCTCCAGCGTGGCGATCCACGCCAGGTACTCATCCCACGGGCAGGAGAGCGCCGTTTCCAGGCAGTCGATCACCCCCAAATGGTGGCCGATAGCCAGGCTGTAATAAACCACTTGCTGCGCCTGTGCGGGTGTAGCGTCGTTCTCGTCGATAAATTTACGCCGCAACTGGCTAAAGACCACCGATTCGCCCATCAGATTTTCGCCTCCTGCACCACCTGGTTCAGATGGCTAACAATCTCGGTCAGGCGCGGATCGTTTTCCTGCGCCAGCCAGTTCACCACTTCATGTTCGCCGATGCTTCGCAAACGCAGATAGTCATCGGCAATCTGACGACCGTAGCGGTAACCCGCCAGCCGACGGGCGGTGCGATCGACTTTCACGCGCAGCGGCTGCACCATTGTCGGGTGCAAAATCTCGGCTGGCTGGTCGTCCTGCTCACCCGGCAGACGAGCATGGATTTTCTGCTCCAGCAAGCCCAGCGCCATGGCGAAACCATACAGTGTGGCAGCGGGCGTTGGCGGGCAGCCGGGAATATAAACATCCACCGGCACAATTTTATCGGTGCCGCCCCACACGCAGTACAGGTCGTGGAAGATACCACCGCTGTTGCCGCACGCGCCGTAGGAGATACAGATTTTGGGATCCGGCGCAGATTGCCAGGCACGCAGCGCAGGCGATCGCATCGCGCGGGTTACCGCCCCGGTAAACAGCAGAATATCGGCATGGCGCGGTGACGGAACCACTTTGATACCAAAGCGTTCAGCGTCGAACAGCGGCGAAAGCGTGGCGAAAATTTCAATTTCGCAGCCGTTGCAACCGCCGCAGTCCACGCGGTAGACATAGGCGGAACGTTTGATCTTATTCAGCAGCGAGGCTTTCATGCTGGCGATGGACTCCTCCACCGTCATCGGTACCGGAATACCGTCCGCATCGCGCGGACCTAACAGCTGGCTCATTAGCTGGCCTCTCTCATATGGCGGGTCAATTCAATACGATCGGACGGCACCAGGCACTTCTGGCGCTTACACTCCGGGCAGGTTTCAAAACTTTCACGGTGCAGCTCTGCCCGGCTATCGCCGTTATGCGCCAGCAGCGCGATGGCGTAGTCGATCTCTTTTTGCACCGCGAATGGCCGGGCGCATTCGCGGCACTGGCACAGTTCAAAGCGCGACTGTTGCAGGAAATCGGCTTTGTTCCACACCGCCAGTTCATACTCCTGCGAAAGCGTGATAGCGGCCGTCGGGCACACTTCTTCGCAACGGGCGCAGAAGATGCAGCGCCCCAGATTGAATTGCCATGCCAGCTCGCCGGTGGCGAGATCGGTTTCTACCGACAGCGCATTCGACGGGCAGGCGTTGACGCAGGCTGCACAGCCAATGCACTGCTGCGGGTTGTGCTGCGGCTTGCCGCGAAAGTTTTTGTCGACCGGCATCGGCGACAGCGGGTAATCGCTGGTTGCCGTGCCGGTTTTGATCACTTTTTTGATAAAGGTAAACATCGCTACCGTTCTCCCCTCACGATTTCAACGGCGAGTTCTTACGCTCAACCCCGTAACGCTCCAGCTCTTTGTAAGCCACGACCTTACTTTTCTTCTTGCGCACATCCACCACCGTCATGCGGTCGGTGCAGGAGTAGCAAGGGTCGAGGCTGCCAATGATCAGCGGTGCGTCGGAAACCGTGTTACCGCGCAACATATAGCGCAGCGTCGGCCAGTTGGCGTACGTCGCCGCGCGGCAGCGCCAGCGGTAAAGTTTCTGGTTATCGCCGGTCATGCTCCAGTGAATATCGTCCCCGCGCGGCGCTTCAGAGAAACCGAGCGCGAAACGGTGCGGAATATAGGTAAAGCCTTCCACCATCAGCGGGCCGCCAGGCAAGTTATCCAGACCGTAATCGATCATATTGAGTGCGCTCAGCACTTCGTTGATGCGCACTTTCAGGCGTGAAATCACATCGCAGCCCTGTTCGGAATGCACGGTCATCGGCAGCAGACCGTAACCGACAAACGGGTGATCGGCGCGGGTATCACGGGCGTGACCGCTGGCGCGCACCATCGGGCCGACATTACTGAAATCGCGAGCGATTTGCGGATCGAGGCGACCAATGCCCACGGTGCGCTGCTCAATGTTCGGCGTACTCATCAGCACCTCCACCAGCTCGGTGACATCGCGGCGCATCTGCTGTGCTAACTGGCGCGTCTGGATCATGTCGTCTTTCAACATGTCGCGGCGGATACCGCCAATCAGGTTCAGACCGTAGGTTTTACGCGCCCCGGTGAGGATTTCCGCCATTTTCATGGAGGCTTCGCGCACGCGGAAAAACTGCATAAATCCGGAGTCAAAACCAACAAAGTGGCAGGCCAGCCCCAGGTTGAGCAAGTGCGAGTGCAGGCGTTCCACTTCGAGCAAAATGGCGCGGATCATCTGCGCGCGTTCCGGCACCACGATGCCCATCGCGTTTTCAACCGACGTGGTATAGGCCGTGCTGTGGGCAAAACCGCAGATACCGCAGACGCGATCGGAAAGGAACGTGACTTCGTTGTAACCCATGCGGGTTTCCGCCAGCTTCTCCATGCCGCGATGGACGTAAAACATGCGGTAGTCGGCATCGACAATATTCTCGCCATCAACAAACAGGCGGAAATGGCCCGGTTCGTCCGAGGTCACATGCAGCGGGCCAATCGGCACCACATTGTTTTTCTTATCGCCCAGCTCGTTAATAAACTCGTAGGTTTCCGCATCGGTGGTCGGCGCCGGACGCTGGCGATAATCCATGCTGTCTTTACGCAGCGGGTAGAGTTCATCCGGCCAGTCATCCGGCAGCACCAGGCGGCGCTCATCCGGCAGGCCTACCGGGATCAGACCGTACATATCGCGCACTTCGCGCTCGCCCCACACCGCCGCCGGTACGCGCGGTGTTACTGACGGGTATTCTGGTTTCAGCGCATCCACTTCCACACGCACGGTAATCCAGCATTTGACGCCCTGCTCCATCGACAGCACGTAATAAACGGCAAAATGACCGTTCAGTTTGCGTTCGTCGTTGCCAAACAGCACGGAAAGCCAGCCGCCCTGTTGGTAGTACAGGTACTCGACGACTTCCGGCAGGTAGTTCACTTTGATGGTGACGGTAATCTGGTCTTTGGTCTGCCACGCTTCATCCAGCACCACGCCGGGAAATTTCTCGTGCAGGGCGGCAAGATAGTGTTGACCGATTTTTTCTTCAGACATGCTCAAACTCTCTTAATACGTCGCCAGCAAGGAGACGAAGGCTAAAAAGGCGACGCCGAAACCGGCCCACGTCACGCGCGAAGTAGCAACAAAACGCAAACGCGCCATGCTGTTCTCAAACAGGGCAATAATCAGCACGCCAGCGACCAGTTTCACCACGGCGATCGCCAGTGCCAGCAGCAAACCGGCGGCGCTAAAGGTGGTCATCTGCCCCCAGGGCAGAAACACGCCAACAAACAGTTGCAGCACCACTAGCTGTTTTAAGCTGATGCCCCACTTCAGCACGGCAAAACCGCTGCCGCTGTACTCAGACAGCGGCCCTTCCTGCAACTCCTGCTCCGCTTCCGCGAGATCAAACGGCAGTTTGCCCATCTCGATAAAGGTGGCGAACGCGCAGGCGCACAGCGCCAGCAACAGAGGAATGCTGCGCGATAGCGGCCAGTGATAAACGGCATTGGTGATATGGCTAATGTGCGTGGAACCGGCGACCAGCGCCGCCACCCACAGGCCAAGCAGCAAAATCGGCTCGACCAGCACACCGAGCATCGCTTCACGGCTCGCGCCTAGCCCGGTAAACGGGCTGCCGGTATCAAGCCCGGCGATGGCAAAGAAAAAGCGGGCAATGGCGAACAGGTAAATCAGCGTGATCAGATCGCCCAGTTCCGGCAGCGGCGAGGCAATCGTCACCACCGGTAACGCGGTCGCGACGGTCAACATGACGCCCACCATCACAAACGGTGTCAGGCGAAATACCCAGCCCGACGCCGCCGGAGCAATACTTTGCCGTCCCAGCAGTTTCAGCAGATCGCGGTATTCCTGCAGCACGCCCGGCCCGCGCCGGTTGTGTAAACGCGCACGCACCACGCGGCTGATGCCGGAAAGCAGCGGCGCTGCGGCAAACAACACCAGCGCCTGGAGTAAAGCAAACAGAAAACTCATCATCAGGCTCCTCGTGAAATCACCACTACCACCAGCACCGCCAGCTCAATCAGCGCCAGCCGGCGAAACAGCACCGGCGCGCTATCACCGTGCCAGCCGGGGACAGGAAGCCGGGGCTCCAGCCATTTGCGCAGCTTCAGCACCGGGGCAAAGGCCGCTTTCACCGGCATGGCGAAACCATGCGCGGTAATCACCATTGATCTTTCGTGATCGTAACCGCACACCCAGGCGCTACCGCGACGGCGGGCAGGCAGGCGATCGCCTTTAAACAGCATCATCAGCAGCAACGGCAGCAGCGGCGTGGCAATCAGCAACAGCGCAATCATCGGTTGCGACACCACGGTATTTGCCGTTTGCAACGGCAACGGTACGGCGGCAAACAGGCGCGGCATCAGCCACGGCGCGGCAACACCGCCAATAACGCAACAAATGGCCAGCGCGGCGACCACGCCAGTCATTAACCAGGGAATGGAACGTGGGTTTTCCGCCTGAGCGCTACGCGGCGCGCCAAGAAAAGTGACGCCATAGACTTTCGCCATGCACATCACCGCCAGCGCGCCGGTAATTGCCAGGCCAACCGCCAGCAGCGGCCCCAGCAGTTGCAGCAGGAAATGACCGCTGGCGCTTAAACTAAAGAAGGATTGATAAATCACCCACTCACCGGCAAAACCGTTGAGCGGCGGCAGCGCCGCCATCGCCATCAGCCCGACCAGCATTGCCAGCGAGATAACCGGCATCTTTTTACCGATGCCGCCCAGTTTTTCGATATCGCGATAACCAGTGCCAAACCACAGTGTCCCCGCGCCGAGAAACAGCGTGCTTTTAAACAGACTGTGGTTGAAAAGGTGATACAGGCCGCCGGTCAGCCCCAGCGCCAGAAGAACAGGTTGCTGCAGCGCAAGGCCGGTCACGCCAGCGCCCAGGCCGAGCAGAATAATGCCGATGTTCTCCAGCGTGTGGTATGCCAGCAGGCGCTGGATATTATGCTCCATCAAGGCATACAGCCCGCCAACAAAGGCAGTCATGATGCCGAATACCAGCAGCGCAACGCCCCACCACAGCGGCGGTTGGCCGCCGAGCAGTGAAAGGCTCAAAATGCCGAACAAACCGACTTTCATCACCACCGTGGAAAACAGCGCCGCCGCCGGTGCGGGCGCAGTGGCATGCGCCTGCGGCACCCAGGCATGCAGCGGAATAATCCCGGCCAGCAGGCCAAACCCGATCACCCCGAGCAGCCAGATGTCGCTGTCGAGCGCGTGGGTGGCGAGCAGGGCAAAATCCAGCGTCTGGTAACGCTGCCACAGCAGCCAGCAGGCCACCGCCAGCAGTACCGTACCGAAGCGACCCATGACAAACCACAGCTTGCCGGATTTGCTACAGCCGGTGAGGAACACCGCGCTCAACGCCATGATTTCCGCCATGATCACCAGTGCGCCGACGTTTGCCGCGCTCACCGCGCACAGCGCCGCAGCCAGCAGCAAGTTCATCAGCAAACCGTTGGCTTTCACTGCTTCATGATGATGCCAGTAAATGGAGAACAGGCTAACGAAACCGCCGCAAACGCCGAGCGTTATCAGCCATATGGCACTCAGTGGAGTGACCAGAATGTGATACTGAATCAGCGGTATCATGCCGCTCACCGTAACGGTGTCTGTTAACGCCATCACGCCACAGGCCGCTGTCATTGCGCAGCCGATAGCGCCGCCAAGCCCGGCAAACAGACCGCTTAACGCTTTAAACGGCATAAACAGATAGGCCAACATGGCGGCGCAAGTAAGCACCGCGACAGCAGCGCTTAACAAAGAGAGGATAGTCATTTCGCGCTCCGGTTTAGCTGCGTATACAGCGATAAATCGCCGTAATCTGTATTGAGGGTTTGCTCGCGTTTGCGACGGCTGGCTCTGGCGATATCCCGGTTATTAACCAGATGCAGTGCCTTGGTCGGGCACATCCGCACACAGGCCGGGCCTTCTGCATCGAAGTGGCAGAGATCGCACTTCACCGCAATGGCCCGCACACCGGGTACCCAGTCCAGCAACGTGCTGACTCGCGCGGGTGCAGGCGGCGCGGCGGGCGCTTTGGGCGAGTTAACATTGGCGGGAATATCCAGCGGGCGGCTACCGGAAAACTCAATCGCGCCGAAAGGACACGCAATCGCGCACAGCTTGCAGCTGACGCACAAGCTTTCATTTAACTGCACCGCGCCATCAACGCGGTTGATCGCGTTTACCGGACAAACGCCCGCACACGGCGCGTCTTCACAGTGGTGGCACTGCTGCGGCGCGGACTCTTTTTCGCTGCGCATCACACGCAGCCGCGGCATCGCCTGCAGGCCATGCGCACGGTGCGTTTCGGCGCAGGCAGCCTCGCAGGTATGGCACCCAATACATAACGCCGAATCGGCAATTACAAAACGGTTCACCAGCAAATCCTCAGGTGATTCACCCTGGTTACGGGCGGTCATTTATGACGAAACGTGTCGCGCGATGTGTCACTTCGACACATGTCGACACCCAAACTCAGGCCAGCGCAGGCGCGTGTGCGTGGCTGGCAAGCGTGGTGAGATTGACCGGCGTATCCGCTTCCATTGCGGCATACAGGTTGTCGTAAACGGCGGCGATTTTGCCGAGATAATGCTCCAGCACTTTTTCGCGATCGCGCACGCTGAACGCGCCATCGACCTTGCCATCGCTGGAGAGCTGCGCTGTGGCAATCACGCGCCGCTCATCGCTCTCTTTATTGGCAATCGCATATTCAATGGTGTGACCGTTAAAGCCGCCGGTCAGGGTGATATAAACGGTGAAGTGTTCGAACAGCACAAAGCAGAGTTGCTGTTCCGGCGCGCAGCCGATGGCGTGATGCAACCGCGCTTTGGAGAGCGTAACGCCCTGAACTAACGCGTTACAGTAGCTACGCCACTCTTCCTGCAGGCGATGATGCCGCCCGGCAATGTAATCTGCCTTTTCGCTAATTTCCCAAATGGTCATGTCTGCTTACCCGGTTAATGAAAAACAACGGCGGTAAAGCATCATCCATGCCAAATTTTAACTTATTGATTTTTAAAAATATAAAAACCAAACACTCCCCCTTTCGACGTGTCATCTCGACATTGTCGACATCGTCACCGTGTCAAAATGCGTAATGGCACTCTTATTGCATTAAGGGCGCAAAGTCATCAGGAGGCGTTATGCACGAAATCACCCTCTGCCAGCGTGCGCTGGAAATTATTGAACAACAGGCGTCAGCAAACGGCGCGCGTCGGGTCACCGGCGTGTGGCTGAAAGTCGGCGCATTTTCTTGTGTAGAAACGGAAGCTTTAACGTTTTGTTTTGATCTGGTTTGCCGTGGCAGCCTGGCGGAAGGTTGTACACTGCACATCGAACAACAACAGGCGGAATGCTGGTGCGAGTCCTGCCAACAGTATGTGACGTTACTTACCCAGCGAGTGCGCCGCTGCCCGCAGTGCCACAGCGACCAGTTGCAGATTGTCGCCGATGACGGCATGCAAATTCAGCGACTGGAAATTGAGGAGTAAACAATGTGTACAACATGTGGTTGTCAGGACGGTAACCTTTATATTGAGGGGGATGAACATAATCCGCACTCGGCGTTTCGCGGTGCGCCGTTCTCCCCTGCTGCCCGCCCGGCGCTGAAAATCACCGGTATCAAAACCGACGATTTTCGTCCCACGCAACTGGCACACGGCGACCTGCATTATGGTCACGGTGAAGCCGGTACCCACGCTCCCGGCATGAGCCAGCGCCGGATGGTGGAAGTGGAGATCGACGTACTGGAGAAAAATAACCAAATCGCCGCCCGTAACCGCGCCCGCTTCGCCGCTTCGCAACACCTGGTGCTGAACCTGGTTTCCAGCCCCGGTTCCGGCAAAACCACCCTGCTTACCGAGACCCTCATACGCCTGAAAACGCGCGTTCCTTGCGCGGTGATCGAAGGCGATCAGCAAACGGTTAACGATGCCGCGCGAATTCGCGCCACCGGCACCCCGGCGATTCAGGTCAATACCGGTAAAGGCTGCCATCTTGATGCGCAGATGATTGCCGACGCCGCACCGCGCCTGGCGCTGGAAAATCGCGGCATTCTGTTTATCGAAAACGTTGGCAATCTGGTGTGTCCGGCGGGTTTCGACCTTGGCGAGCGTCATAAAGTGGCGGTGCTGTCGGTCACAGAAGGTGAAGACAAGCCTCTGAAATATCCGCATATGTTCGCCGCCGCCTCGCTAATGCTGCTCAATAAAGTGGATTTGCTGCCTTACCTCGATTTTAACGTCGAGCAGTGCATCGCCTATGCCCGTGAAGTGAACCCGACCATTGAAATCATGTTGATTTCCGCCACCAAAGGCGACGGGATGGAAGCCTGGCTTGACTGGCTGGAGACGCAACGATGTGTATAGGCGTACCGGGGCAAATTTGCGCCATTGATGGCCTGCAAGCCAAAGTGGATGTCAGCGGCATTCAGCGCGATGTCGATTTAACGCTGGTCGGCAGCACGGACGAAAACGGACAGTCGCGCCTCGGCCAGTGGGTGCTGGTGCATGTCGGCTTCGCCATGAGCGTGATTAACGAAGAAGAGGCGCTGGATACGCTGGCGGCGCTGCAAAACATGTTCGATGTCGAACCCGATGTCGGCGCGCTGCTTTACGGCGAGGAGAAATAATGCGTTTTGTCGACGAATACCGCGCCCCGGAACAGGTGATGCAACTGATTGATCACCTGCGTGAACGGGCTGCGCACCTCTCTTACACCGCCGCGCGCCCGTTGCGCATTATGGAGGTGTGCGGCGGACACACGCACGCTATTTTCAAGTTTGGCCTCGACCAGTTACTGCCGGAAAACATTGAGTTTATTCATGGCCCCGGTTGCCCGGTCTGCGTATTACCGATGGGGCGAATTGATACCTGCGTGGAGATAGCCCAGCACCCGGAGGTGATTTTCTGCACCTTTGGCGACGCCATTCGCGTGCCGGGGAAAAACGGTTCGCTGTTGCAAGCGAAAGCGCGCGGCGCGGATGTGCGGATTGTCTATTCGCCAATGGATGCGCTGGCGCTGGCGGAAAAAAATCCGCAGCGCAAAGTGGTGTTCTTCGGTCTGGGGTTCGAAACCACCATGCCCGCCACCGCCATTACGTTGCAGCAGGCAAAAGCCCGTAACCTTGATAACTTCTGGTTTTTCTGCCAGCACATTACGCTGATCCCCACGCTGCGCAGCCTGCTGGAGCAGCCGGACAACGGCATCGACGCGTTTCTCGCACCGGGCCATGTCAGCATGGTGATCGGCACCGACGCCTATACCTTTATCGCCGATACTTATCAGCGCCCGCTGGTGGTCGCCGGGTTTGAACCGCTCGATCTATTGCAGGGCGTAGTGATGCTGGTTGAGCAGAAAATCGCCGCCCACAGCAAGGTGGAAAACCAGTATCGCCGTGTGGTGCCGGACGAAGGCAACCGGCTGGCCCAGGCCGCTATCGCCGAGGTGTTTACCGTACGCGGCAACAGCGAGTGGCGCGGCCTGGGCATGATTGGCGAATCCGGTGTGCATCTGACTGACGCGTATCAGCGCTTTGACGCCGAAGCCCATTTTCACCCGGTTGAACAGCAAGTGTATGACGATCCGCGCGCCCGCTGCGGTGACGTGCTGACTGGCCGCTGTAAACCGCACCAGTGCCCGCTGTTCGGTAACACCTGTAACCCGCAAAGCGCGTTCGGCGCACTGATGGTTTCATCAGAAGGTGCCTGCGCGGCCTGGTATCAATACCGTGCTCAGGAGTGTGAAGCATGAATGAAGTACAGATGGCGCACGGCAGCGGCGGCCAGGCCATGCAGCAGCTTATCAGCCAGCTTTTTATGGACGCGTTCGCCAACCCCTGGCTTGCAGAACAGGAAGATCAGGCGCGTATCCATTTGGCCGAGCTTACGGCAGGTGGCGATCGGTTGGCGTTTTCCACCGACAGCTACGTTATCGATCCGCTGTTCTTTCCCGGCGGCAATATCGGCAAGCTGGCGGTGTGCGGCACGGCAAATGACATTGCCGTGAGCGGCGCAACACCACGCTTTCTCTCCTGCGGCTTTATTCTTGAAGAGGGATTGCCAATAGCCACCCTGAAAACGCTTGTCGAGAGCATGGCCGATACCGCCCGCAGCGCCGGTATCGCGATTGTCACCGGCGATACCAAAGTGGTGCAGCGCGGCGCAGCCGATAAGGTGTTTATCAATACCGCCGGCATTGGCGCGATCCCGGCCTCTATTCACTGGGCAGCAGCATCGCTGCAACCCGGCGATGTGCTGCTGGCAAGCGGCACCCTGGGCGATCACGGCGCAACCATCCTTAACCTGCGTGAAGGCTTAGGGCTGGATGGCGAGCTGACCAGCGATTGCGCGGTGCTGACGCCGTTGATTAGCCAACTGCGCGAGCTTCCCGGCGTAAAAGCCCTGCGCGACGCCACGCGCGGCGGCGTTAACGCGGTGGTACATGAGTTTGCTGCCGCCTGCGGTTACGGCATTGAGTTAAATGAACGAGATTTACCGGTAAAACCGGCGGTACGTGGCGTTTGCGAACTGCTGGGGCTGGATGCACTGAATTTTGCCAACGAAGGCAAACTGGTGATTGCCGTTCAGCGCGAAGCCGCAGAGCAGGCGCTGGCACAATTACGCGCTCACCCGTTAGGGCGCGACGCCGCCATAATTGGCGAAGTGGTCGACCGCAAAGGCGTTCGTCTGACAGGCCTTTATGGAGTGAAGCGCCTGCTGGATTTGCCCCATGCCGAGCCCTTACCACGGATTTGTTAACTTTTTATTTTTATTACTTTTTTCACACCTTCAGCGTGTGTTCCTGGAAAAGCAAAATGTCGTATACACCGATGAGCGATCTCGGGCAACAAGGATTGTTTGATATAACACGGATGTTATTACAGCAACCCGATATGGCCGCGCTTTGTGAAACGTTAACCCGATTGACCCGCCAGGCAGGTCTCGCCGATAACGCCGCGATTGTGCTGTGGCATGCCGACAGCCACCTCGCCAGCCGTTACGCCGTGCAAGGTCCCGACAACAGTGCCCGATATAACGACCAGGCGCTGCTGGCAGGCGGCCCGGTGCGGCATATTCTCTCTCACCCGCAGGCGCTGCGCTGCACCGCGCAACTCTTTAGCGAGACCTGGCCCGCCATTGCCGAAAGCCGGATCTACCCGGCATTCGCCCATTACAGCTTGCTGCCGCTCGCTGCTGAAGGGCAGATATTTGGCGGCTGCGAATTTTTTCGCACCAGCGACAGGCCATGGAGTGACAAAGAGACCGAGCGCCTGCATACGCTGACACAAATCGTCGCCGTTGTCGCCGAGCAGTTGCAAAGCCGCGAGCATCCCACGCCAGACTACGAACTCTTGTGCCAGGAGCGCGACGATTTTCGCATTCTGGTGGCCATCACCAATGCGGTACTCTCCCGGCTGCATATGGATGAACTGGTCAGCGAAGTGGCGAAAGAGATCCACTACTACTTCGGCATTGATGCCATAAGTCTGGTGCTGCGCGGCAGCCGCAAGGGCAAACTGACCATCTACTCGACGCATTATCTGGATGAAGCCGACCCCGCCCATGAAACGCAGGAAGTCGACGAACAGGGAACGCTGACCGAGCGGGTATTTAACAGCCAGGAGATGCTGCTGATTAATCTGCATGAGCGTGACAAACTCGCGCCCTACGAGCGGATGCTGTTTGAAACCTGGGGCAACAACATTCAGACCCTGTGTCTGCTGCCACTGATGTCGGGGAAAAATCTGCTGGGCGTGCTGAAACTGGCGCAGTGCCAGAAAGAGGTGTTTACCCCGGCGAACCTGAAACTGCTGCGCCAGATTGCCGAACGTATCGCCATTGCCGTGGATAATGCGCTGGCCTACCAGGAGATCCACCGTCTGAAAGAGCGGCTGGTGGATGAGAACCTCGCGCTTACCGAACAACTTAATAATGTCGACAGCGAGTTTGGCGAGATTATCGGGCGCAGCGATGCGATGTACCGCGTGCTCAAGCAGGTTGAGATGGTGGCGCAGAGCAACAGCACGGTGCTGATCCTGGGCGAAACCGGCACCGGCAAAGAGCTTATCGCGCGCGCCATTCATAACCTTAGCGACCGCAACAGCCGCCGGATGGTGAAGATGAACTGCGCGGCGATGCCCGCCGGGCTGCTGGAAAGCGATCTGTTTGGTCACGAGCGCGGCGCGTTTACCGGCGCCAGCGCCCAGCGCATCGGGCGTTTTGAACTGGCGGATAAAAGCTCGCTGTTTCTTGATGAAGTGGGCGATATGCCGCTTGAGCTACAACCCAAGCTGCTGCGCGTGTTGCAGGAGCAGGAGTTTGAGCGCCTCGGCAGCAACAAGCTGATCCAGACCGATGTCAGGCTTATCGCCGCCACCAACCGCGATCTTAAACAGATGGTCGCCGATCGGGAATTTCGCAGCGATCTCTACTATCGCCTGAATGTATTTCCTATCCACCTGCCGCCGCTGCGCGAACGCCCGGAAGACATTCCGCTGCTGGTGAAAGCCTTCACCTTTAAAATCGCGCGCAAAATGGGGCGCAATATCGACAGCATCCCGGCGGAAACCTTGCGCGTGCTGAGTGCGATGGAGTGGCCGGGCAATGTGCGTGAGCTGGAGAACGTGATCGAGCGTGCGGTGCTGCTCACGCGCGGCAACGTGCTGCAACTCTCAATGGCGGAAATCGCCGTGCCGTCCTTCGCGCCTGAAACGCCCGCCGAAGTGGCGCGCGAAGGGGAAGATGAGTATCAACTGATTGTGCGCGTGCTGCGGGAAACCAACGGCGTGGTCGCCGGGCCAAAAGGCGCGGCGCAGCGGCTGGGGCTCAAACGCACCACGCTGCTCTCCAGAATGAAACGATTAGGTATTGATAAAGAGGCGTTATAGCCGCAGACCCGACGGGCGTTCGCACGTCGGGCATTTCATTTCACATCATTAAAATCCCACAACCCCATCCGGCAAACGCGTAACCCGCCTTCGTTTCCTGCCTTCACCGAATAAACTCCCTGCTTACTCACCCGCTATTTGCGCCGGTACTTTTCCGGCAGCTCCGGTACCGGGCGCTTATCATCAAGCAAATGGCGCACCGTCAGTATCGGGTGACGCCACAGCATGCGCGGCCCCGCCCAGCGCATAATTTGTTTCATCTCTTCGCGTTTCGCAGGCTGGTAACAGTGTACCGGGCACTGTTTGCAGGCCGGTTTCTCTTCGCCAAACACGCATTTATCCAGCCGCTTTTCCGCATAAGCGTACAAATCCGCATAGTGCGCCGCGCTGCTTACCGCATCCGGGCAGGCGCGCTGATAAAGGGCAATCATTTTGCGGATAGTCAGTTTTTCTCGCAGGATCCGGGGGCCAGCCATACACGTCACCAATAGTTAAGATGCATAAATAATACAACTTAATGAAATCGCAAAAAACCACGCCCGCCGCGTTTTTATGTAAAGGTCAGACCTCGTATGCCGATACCTGTTTACCCCCTTCTGCTGACGATGACGAGATGGAGCCGTCATAACAAACGGCGCAGACCTTAAGGACACCCATGAAATCTTTTTTCTCCCCCTGGCGCTGCTCACGCTGACGATGACCGGAGCCGCAAAAGCGCAAACGCTGACAGAAAGTCTGCTGCGTTGCGATAGCACTTTTTTCAGTGAACTCTACAAACAGCGAGCCACACTGGCGCACACCGCGCCACTGGTGACAGATAAGCAACATCACGCCTGGTTTGCCGAGCCGAAAGACGACTCCGGTATCGTCTGGTTTAGCAAGCCGCTGCGCATAAATCAGCTCACCATTTCTGGCTTTGACAGATCTCAAGAGTCACTGGGTAAATTGGGCGATTATTACTTCTGGGGGTGGATTATCGAAGAGCCCCTCTCTGCGGTGATAGCGGCGTTGCCTGACGTTCACTGGCAAAAAGTCACTGACGGGTATTACGGCAATCCGCTGATCAAACGCGCCGGCGAGACAACATGGCGGGTCAACAAAACTGCCGTCAGCAGTATTGCCCCGGCTGCAGATAGCGTGGAAAAACTCGCCATGCTGGAAGTGAGTGAAGGCAAAACCTTTTTGCGCTGCTCAATTCAGGGTCATGTGAGCAATGAGGATTTACTGGCGGTGCGCCCGGATCTGCAAGGAAAGCAAAAATGAAAAAATCCCTCTGTCTTGTTACCGCGCTGCTGCTGATGTCCGGCTGCGCCAGCCATCCCAGGAGCACTGATGCACAAACGGCAACGCCGCCCAAACAGGTCGTTAAGTTCGTGACACTCAGCAGCGGCATTAGCTATCTGGATTTTCGTGCCATTTCCCTTTACGACGGCAATCCCTATTTGCGCCGTATTGACGTGATTCATAACTACACCGAAGGCATGCCGGTGAAAAAGGATCCGCTGATGGTGATTCGCAGTGAACGCCAGAGCCTGGTAGTGAACTGTGATACGCACCAATTCGCCCATGTGCATAAACTCTTCTTTTCAGAGCCTTTTGCCACTGGCGACAAAATCGCCCGCATGAACACGCCCGGACAGTGGCAGGATTACCCGCCAACATCCTTAATCGGCCTGACGGCAGGCTTACTGTGTAAGCTCCCGGTGGAGCGCCTGGTCGCAGAGCCCGAACGCGATACGCAAACACCGCTGTTATACACGCTGATACAGAACGGCGCGTAGTCGCACACAATCGGGATACAGTGATCCCTTGCAATAGCGGGTGGATGGCGCAGGACGCCATCGCCCACTTTTTGCAGGAGACACTTATGTCATCGATTGAAAACCCGCAACGCCGCCTGCTGTTGCAGGCTACTGCCGCAAGCCTGGCCGCACTGGAACTGGGGCTAAACGCCCTTCCCGCCCACGCCAGCGCACCGCCCGCCGCACTCACCGCCGCACCGCGCAACCTGACGCCGCTACCGCCCATTAAGCAGATTGACGCAGGCGTGCTGAATATCGGGTATATCGACACCGGGCCGGTAAACGGCGAACCGGTGCTGCTTCTGCACGGCTGGCCGTATGACATCTACAGCTTTGCCGATGTGATCCCGCGCCTTACCCGCGCCGGGTTTCGCGTGCTGGTACCCTGGTTGCGCGGCTATGGCAGTACCACATTTTTATCTGCCGATACACCGCGCAACGGCCAGCAGGCGGCACTCGCCGTCGATGCTATCGCCTTTCTCGACGCGCTCGACATTAAACAGGCAGTGATTGGCGGTTTTGACTGGGGCGCGCGTACCGCCAATATTCTTGCCGCACTGTGGCCGCAGCGCTGCAAAGGGCTGGTTCCGGTAAGCGGTTATTTGATTGGCAGCCAGCAGGCGAACAAAAAACCGCTGCCGCCTGCGGCGGAGCTCGCCTGGTGGTATCAATTCTACTTTGCGACCGAGCGCGGCGAAGCAGGCTATCGGGAACATACCGATGCGTTTGCGAAACTTATCTGGCGAACCGCCTCGCCGCAGTGGCGCTTTAGCGACGCGGAATTTGCCCGCTCGGCGCAGGCATTGCACAACGCCGACCACGTCGCCATTACGTTGCATAACTATCGCTGGCGGCTGGGAATAGTCAGCGGTGAGCACCGTTTCGACGCGCTGGAACAGCAACTGGCAAAGGCGCCGGTGATTACGGTGCCGACCATTACGCTTGAGGGCGATGCTAACGGCGCGCCGCACCCGGATCCCGCCAGCTACGCCGGCAAATTCAGCGGCCGCTACCAGCACCGTACCGCCACCGGCGGCATTGGTCATAACCTGCCGCAAGAAGCGCCCGCGTTTTTTGCGCAGGCGCTTATCGATATTGCCAGGGCTTAAACAGCGCGCGCCTTCGGCTGATTCAGCGAAGGCGCGTTTTCCCTCATGAATGGGCTTCGGCCAGCAGTTTCTGAATAAGTTGCTCCTGCTGTTGATACTCCCCTTCACCAAAGTACATCTGCCGCAGTTGGCCTTTGGCATCAAAATAGTAATGCGCGGGCCAGTACTGGTTCCCAAACGCATTCCAGATGGCGTAGTTATTATCCACCGCCACCGGGAAGCGGATATTCTCTTTTCGCACCACATTTTGCAGTGACTGAATGTTCTTCTCGAACGGGTATTCCGGGGTGTGAACACCAATCACCACCAGCCCCTGGTCGCGGTATTTTTCCGCCCACGCTTTCACGTACGGTAACGTGTGCTGGCAGTTGATACAGTCGAACGTCCAAAAATCCACCAGCACCACTTTGCCCTTCAGCGCCTGCGGGGTGAGTGGTGCCGAGTTAAGCCAGCTCACCGCCCCCGCCAGTGGCGGCATGGTATTGCGTACCACCGGCTCGCTGACCGGCTGCAGCATGACGGCTGGTTGCGGCAACGCCCGCCAACTCAGAAGCTGTTGTTCCAGCCGCGTTGTCCATGTACCCGCCCCCTGCAACGCAGAGCTCGCCCCGCTGCCAATCAGCACGACCGCCCCCAGCATAGCGACACCCGCTCCCTGGCGCAGTCGCTCGCTGAAGGGCAGGCTGGCACGCAGACGAGAAAAAAGTCTATCGCCACACAGCCAGAGCAGCGCCAGCATCGCCGCCGCACCGCTACCGTAGGCCGCCAGCACCAGCGCCGTCTGCCCGTTTGCGCCGTTTAGCATGGAGGTGCTCAATACCGCGCCGAGGATCGGCCCGGCGCACGGTGCCCACAGCAGCCCGACGGATAAGCCCGCCAGCAGTGCTGAAAGCACGCCGCCCGTACGGCGACTGCGGTTATCAAGCCGCTCACCGGCGCGCACAGCAAAGTGCATCACTGTGCTGGCAATGCGCGGTGAAATCAGCGACAACGCCATCACCGCCAGCAGACCGAGCGCCAGCCAGCGCCCCCAGGCGTTGGCCTGAATTATCCACTGCTGCGTGGCGCTCGCCAGCAGCGTCACCAGCGTAAACATCGCCACCATTCCCGCCAGCAGTGCGGCAAGATGACGTTTATCCCGGCCAAAGCTTGCGAACAGCAGCGGAATCACCGGCAGCGTACAGGGGCTGAGCAGCGTCAAACAACCGCCTAAAAAAGCAATGATCACCATAACAGGCTCCTTGATTCGTTGAGGAAACAGGCGCATTACACCGCCGCTGTGTATCGCGGCGGTGTCGGTGATGGCGGGTTTTGTCAGCCGGTGTTGCAGGCCTGAGAAAAGATACGCAGAGATACAAACTTAGCGCGGCAGTAACACGCAGACATCCAGCCCCCCTTCGGGGCGGTTGCTCAGATGCAGTTGCCCACCGAGTTGCGACACCAGTTGCTGGGCAATCGCCAGCCCCAGACCGGTGCCGCCGGTGCCGCGATTACGCGAGGTTTCCAGCCGGTAGAAAGGCTCCAGCACCGCTGCCAGCGCTTCGTCAGGAATGCCAGGGCCGTTATCAAGCACATGGATCGCCAGTTGCGTATCTGGCGTAAGTACAATATCGATCTCCGCTTTGCCGGCGAATTTCAGCGCGTTATCCAGCAGATTGGTTAATATGCGTCGCAGCGCCTGCACATCAATGTGCAGTGTGATATCCGGCGGGCAACGCAGCAGCGTCACCGGTTTGCCAACGTCGACATAATCACACACCAGGCTGTCAATAAACGGGTGCAGCGCCAGCCGCTGCGGTGTGAGCGGCGGCGCATCCTGCGTGCGGGCATAAGCGATCCCTTCGCGCACCAGCCGGGACATTTCGTCCAGATCCGCCAGCAGTTTGTCGCGCAGCGCTTCATCGGCAGCCATTTCACTGCGCAACCGCATCCGGGTGATCGGCGTTTGCAGGTCGTGCGAAATCGCGGCGAGGATCTGCGCGCGCGAATTCAGGTGGTGAGCAATACGTGCCTGCATCGCGTTGAAAGCACGCACCGCGTGCTGCACCTCCGTTGGGCCGCTCTCTTCCATCACCGGCGGCGGTTCGGGCGACGGGGTGAGCGCATCAAGCGCGCGGGTAAAGCGGGTCAGCGGCTTCACCGCCAGACGTACCGCCAGCCAGCAGCAGATAAGCAACAGCAGCAGTTGTGCGGCCAGCACCGCAGGCAGCCAACGGGCGATGGGCGTCGGACGCGGGGTGATATCAATGGTCAGCGGCGCGCCATCATGCAGGCGCAAATGCGCCTGCAAATGTTCCTGCGAGCCAGAGATGGCATTGATTTTCAGGGCATATTGGCTGCCCAGCGCCTGTTCAAGCGAACGCGCGGTATCTTTCGAACGCCAGCTGGTGGGATAGCGCCCGCTTTCGCCTGCGCTCAGCAAGTAGCGATAGTTACCGCGATCGATACGCGCCAGCCACGCAGGGCGCTCACTGGCGGGCAAGCGGTCGAGGATCGCCACGCTGGTCGCCACATCGTATTCAAGATTGCCCAGCATCACCGAACGCGCGGTACTGATACGTTCATACAGTAGCAGGCTAAGGGTTAACGCGTTCGCCAGCAGCAACCCCACCAGCACAATCACCACTAAACGTGACAGCAGCGAGCGCGGCCACAGCCTCATTCCCGCGCCTCTGTAATCACCACCGGCATTGAGAAAACATAGCCTTCGCTGCGCACGGTTTTGATATAAGCCGGTTCACGCGCGTCGTCGTTCAGACGCTGGCGCAGACGGCTCACCAGCAGATCAATAGATCGTTCGAAAAGCTCCGCGTCGCGCCCCTGAGTAAGGTTCAGAAGCTGGTCGCGGTTGAGTACGCGCTGAGGGTGATCGAGAAATACGCGCATCAGGCGATACTCCGCGCCGCTCAGCGCCACTACGGTACCCTGCGCATCCACCAGATGGCGCGCCGAGGTGTCAAGCTGCCAGTCGCCAAACGCCAGGCAGCGCCCTGCTTCGGTAATTTGCAGGTTCGGCGGCAACATGCGCGTACGGCGCAAAATGGCTTTAATACGCGCCAGCAGTTCGCGGGCAACAAAGGGTTTGACCAGGTAGTCATCCGCCCCCATCTCCAGACCGACAATGCGATCGGTATCTTCGCTGCGCGCGGTCAGCATCAGCACCGGCACGTTTTTATGCGCACTGCTGCGCAGCTCGCGGCACAGCGTCAGCCCGTCCGTGCAGGGCATCATGATATCCAGCACAATCAAATCCACTGGCGTGGTTTCGAGCAACTGGCGCATCTGTTTGCCATTGGCGGCAACGCTTGCGCGCAGGCCGGATCGGGTCAGGTAATCAGCAAGCAGCGTGCGAATTTCCCGATCATCATCAACAACCAAAATATGGTCAATATGTTCCATCCAAAAAGCCCTGGCGGCGGGTAACGGTAAAATGAGTGTATCCTGGTTACGCACGGCCCGGGCGTTGGCTTTGTATCACACTGTACAGCGCTTAATAGACATCGCGCTGGTAGCGATTTTCCCGCGCCATTGCCGCCAGCCAGGCGTTGGCCTCGTCAGCGCTCATGCCGCCAAAAGTTTGCGCCACCTGTTTTAAGGCGTTTTCGACATCTTTCGCCATCTGGCTCGCATCGCCGCAAACATAAAAGTGCGCCCCGGCGGCTAACCAGCGCCACAGTTCTTCGCCCTGCTCCAGCATGCGGTGCTGAACGTAGATTTTCTGCGCCTGATCGCGGGAAAACGCGCAGGTGAAACGCTGCAGAACGCCGTCGCGCTGCCAGGCCTCCAGCTCCTCACGGTAATAAAAATCCGTGGCCGCATGTTGCTCGCCAAAGAACAGCCAGTTATCCCCTCTCGCCCCCGAGGCCTCGCGCTCCTGCAGGAAACCGCGAAACGGCGCAATGCCGGTGCCAGCACCGACCATGATCGCTGCCGTGTTCGGGTCTGCTGGCAGGCGAAAATGTGGCGCAGGCTGAATAAAGATCGCCACGAGCCCGGCACGATCCGCCAGAAAGGTCGAACAGACGCCGCCGCGTTGCTTGCTGTCGCCATAACGCACGGTGGAGATTGTCAGTTCCACGCGCTGCGGGGAGACTCTCGGGCTGGAGGAGATGGAATAGAGCCGTGGCTGTAAGCGGCGCAGCGCGGAAAGCCACGGTTCCGCCGCCAGATGTACCGGGAAGCTCTGCAACAGATCGATGATCTGCCGCCCCCACAGCCACTGCGTAAGTTCGGTACTGTTTTCACTGGCGAGCAGATTATCCAGCGTTTCGCTTTGCGCATGGTCAGCCACCAGGCGCAGTATCTCCGGGGTGATCCGCGTAATGTCGAAACAGTCGCAGAGCGCAGCCTGCAATGACATCTCGCCCACGCCGCTCACCTGCACCACGCGTTGCCCGTCCAGCGCCAGCAGATCGAGAATTTCCGCCACCCGCTGCGGGCAGTTGCGCGGCCAGACGCCGAGCGCATCGCCCACTTCGTAGTGCAGACCGCTCCCCTGCAGATCAAAGGCGAACTGACGGATCTCTTTTTCCGCCCCCGGCGCGCTCAGCAGTTGGTTGGTGACCAGCGGCACGCTAACAGGAGCGTGGCGGCTGAAACCAGCTTTTGCCGTGAGTTGCGCCGCGCGTTGCGACGGCGCGCCGAGGCGCAGAATGTCAGTGTGGATCGCCGTCAGCCACTGCTGCGCCGCATCAATATCCCCCGCGTCGCACGTCTGGCACGCCAGCAGCCGCTGTGCGCCCAGTGCGTCCAGCCGGGCATCCAGGTTGCGGCCAAAACCGCAAAACTGCGCGTAACTGGCATCGCCAAATGCCAGCACCGAAAATGCCGTCCCGCTCAGCGCAGGCGCGTTTTCAGCGCTTAACGCCGCCCACAACGCCGCGCCATTCGCGGGCGGATCGCCATCGCCAAAGGTGCTGGCGAGCAGTAACACGCGCGGCGCGGCGGCAATATCGCTCATGCTAACGTTATCCATGGCGCGCAGTTTTACCGCCAGCCCGGCATGCAGAAGCTGTTCGGCGCAGCGGCGGGCAAACGCCTGCGCATTGCCGGTGGTGGAGGCCCACAGCACCAGCACTAACCCGCAGTCCACATCCGTTGCGGGTGCCGCGGCGGGCGCGGGCTGCTGCTCGCTGCGCACCAGCGCAATGGCGCAGTGTTTCAGCTCGGGTTGCAGCGAAACCGGATCCAGCGCATCGCTGGTCAGGGCGTTAATCGCCAGATTGTCGCCAAACCGATCGTTCCAGTGAAAGGGCGCAAAACTGTTGCCGGGCCGTACACGGTCAGTCACCACCGCAGGCAGCCGCGCCATACCGCGCCGCGAGCGGATATCCACCCAGTCCCCCTCGCTTATCGCCAGGCGTTGTGCGTCCACAGGGGAGATTTCGATAAACGGGCCGGGGTTGAGCGTATTAAGTAGCGGGATTTTGCCGGTCTTGGTGAGCGTGTGCCACTGATGCTGCACGCGCCCGGTGTTGAGCACCAGCGGGTAGTCGTCATCCGGCATTTCCGCAGGCGCGAGATCCGGGCGGGCAAAAAATTGTCCCTTGCCGCTGGCGGTAGCAAAACGTACGCGCCCGTTATCCTGCAAATAGCGAATGGGGTGACGCGTTTGATCATCATCCGGCGGGCAGGGCCACTGTAACGGCGTCTGGCGCAGCCGCGCGTAGCTCGCGCCGCGAATGTCGTAGCCGGTTGCCGAGTTGTGAGCAGTGCGGATTTCGTCAAATATCTCGGCGGCGCTGGCGTAGTGAAACCCCTCGGCGTAGCCCATTTCGCACGCCACTCTGGCGATAATTTGCCAGTCGGCAAGCGCATCGCCCGGCGGGGAGACGGCCTGCTGCATCAGTGTCATGGTGCGCTCGGAGTTGACCATCACCCCTTCAGCTTCCGCCCACAACGCGCCCGGCAGCAGGATATCGGCATAGCGGTTGGTTTCGGTATCCAGAAACGCATCCTGCGCAATCACCAGCTCGGCGCGTTCCAGCCCGGCAATCACTTTTTTGCGGTTTGGCACAGTAGCGACCGGGTTGGTGCAGATTATCCAGCAGGCTTTGATCTCGCCCGCGCTCATCGCCTCAAACAGCGCGACCGTACCGCCGCCGACCTCGTCGCGCAGCGTACCTGGCGGGCGTTGCCACAGGTGTTCGACGAAAGCGCGGTCTTCTGCCGCCAGCACCGTTCGCTGGCCCGGCAACCCGCCGCCCATGTAGCCCATTTCCCGCCCGCCCATCGCGTTTGGCTGGCCGGTAAGCGAAAACGGCCCGCTGCCGGGACGGCAAATCGCGCCGGTCGCCAGGTGTAAATTACACAACGCGTTAGTGCTCCAGGTGCCGTGCGTGCTCTGGTTTAGCCCCATCGTCCAGCAGCTCATCCAGTTGCCTGCCTCGCCAATCCACTGCGCCGCCTGGCGAATATCGGCTTCACGCAGCCCGGTGCGCTCCGCCACCTGCTGCGGCGTATAGTCCAGCAGAAAATCCGGCATCGCCTGCCAGCCTTCGGTGTGTTGGGCAATAAAATCGTTATCCAGTTGACCGTTTTGCACCAAGAGTGCCAGCAAACCATTCAGTAAGGCGAGATCGGTGCCGGGTTTGATCTGCAAAAAGAGCGAGGCTTTCTCCGCCGTGGCGGTGCGGCGAGGATCAATGACAATCAGTTTCGCCCCGGCGTTAACGCGCTCCATCATGCGCAGGAACAGGATCGGGTGGCAGTCGGCCATGTTGGCGCCAGTCACCAAAAACAGATCGGCGTGGTCAAAGTCGTCATATGAACCCGGCGGCCCGTCAGCGCCGAGCGAGAGTTTGTAACCACTGGCGGCGCTGGCCATGCACAGACGCGAGTTGGACTCGATGTTGTTGGTGCCAATAAACCCTTTCGCCAGCTTGTTCGCCAGATATTGCGCTTCTAACGACATCTGGCCGGAGACATACAGCGCCAGCGCATCCGGGCCATGCTTATCGATAATGCCACGCAGTCGCCGCGCCGTTTCGCGGATGGCGTCATCCATCGCCGTACGCACCGGCTCATGCTGACGCGATGTGCGCAGCCAGGCACTCTCCAGACGGTCCGTCGCCGTTATCGCCTCCGCGCAGCTTTTACCTTTGGTACACAGCCGCCCCTGGTTGGTCGGATGGCTTTTATCGCCCTCCACACTGATGATGCGCTGGTTTTCCACCTGCATCACCAGCCCGCAGCCCACCCCGCAGTAGGGGCATACGCTTTTGATCTGCTCCATTTCGCCCCCGGGTTTGTTTAAGACGCTTCGGCAATGGCCGGAAACGCGTTTTGCGCGGCAGGCGTGTGCTGCACCCAGATTTGCCCGTGCAGGATTTTCACCGGCCAGACGCGCAGACGCAGCCCGGCATCGTCCAGGCTCTGCCCGTCGCGCAGGCGAAAGCGTTTTTTATACAGCGGGGAGATAACCATCGGCTCGCCGCCCGCATCGCCCACCAGCCCGCGTGCCAGCACATTCGCCTGGCTCCCCGGCTCGTGGTTTTCGAGTGCGAAAACCTGCGGCTCACTGCCAGCCAGGTGAAACAGGGCAATCTGCTGCTGACCAAGACGCGCCGCCATCCCGGCGTTGGCCGGAATATCGGCCAGTGCGGCAATCTGCTGCCACTCGCCATCCCCCGAATGCGAGTGGTTCTGCACCGGTGGTTTTTCCTGCGCGGTGGCCGGGCGGATCTGCCCACGCTCCGGCACCATCACCACCGCTTCATCGGGTTGATCGCTATTGAGGAAGCCCCGGAACAGCAGGCGGTTTTGCGGGTTATCAAGGGTGGTTTTCCACTCGCACTGATAGCTGTCGACCACCTGCTGCATGTCGCGCTCCAGTTCCGCGCCAATGTTGAGGCTGTCTTCCAGTACCACCTGTTTGAGGTAGTCCAGACCGCCTTCCATGTTATCCAGCCAGGTGCTGGTGCGTTGCAGGCGGTCGGCGGTACGGATATAGAACATCAACACCCGGTCGATGGTGCGG
The DNA here is from genome assembly GCF_900184035.1 of Kosakonia pseudosacchari. Taxonomy (GTDB): domain Bacteria; phylum Pseudomonadota; class Gammaproteobacteria; order Enterobacterales; family Enterobacteriaceae; genus Kosakonia; species Kosakonia pseudosacchari. The sequence continues at coordinate 416,106 of NZ_FXWP01000025.1, read as the reverse complement.
ATCAGCGTTTCGCTGTCGAGATCGCTGGCAAACAGATCCGCGTGACGTGGCTTCATGCCGCCGTTGCCGCAGACATACAGGTTCCAGCCTTTATCGGTGGCAATCACGCCAATGTCTTTGCCCTGCGCTTCAGCGCATTCGCGGGTGCAACCGGAGACCGCCATTTTGATTTTGTGCGGTGAGCGCAGCCCCTTGTAACGGTTCTCCAGCGCGATAGCCATGCCGGTGGAGTCCTGCACACCGTAGCGGCACCAGGTGGAACCGACACAGGATTTCACCGTGCGCAGGGATTTGCCGTAAGCGTGGCCGGTTTCAAACCCGGCGGCGATAAGTTCCTCCCAAATGGCGGGCAACTGCTCAAGCCGCGCACCAAACAGATCCACCCGCTGCCCGCCGGTGATTTTGGTGTAGAGGTTATAGCGCTGTGCCACTTCGCCGATGGCGATAAGCCCCTGCGGGGTGATTTCGCCCGCCGGGATGCGCGGCACCACCGAGTAGGTGCCATCTTTTTGTATGTTGGCGAAGAAGCGATCGTTGGTGTCCTGCAATGGCAGGTGCTGCGGTTTAAGCAGGTAATCATTCCAGCACGAGGCGAGCATGGACCCGACCAGCGGTTTGCACACTTCGCAGCCGTGCCCCTGACCAAACTGCGCAATCAGCGCGTCAAACGTGCGGATATCGTGCAGGCGGATCAGGTGATACAGCTCCTGACGCGACCAGGCAAAATGCTCGCAGATATCTTTTTTCACCTCCACGCCAAGCTGTTGCAGCTCGTGCTCCATCACCTGTTTCAGCAGCGGCACGCAACCGCCGCAGCCGGTGCCCGCTTTGGTGCAGCTTTTCAGCGCCCCAAGCTCGCTGCAACCGCCCGCCACGGCCGCCGCGATATCGCCCTTGCTGACGTTATGACAGGAGCAGATTTGCGCGCTGGCAGCGAGCGCCGCCACGCCCAGCCCTTTTGGCGCGTCGCCGGAAAGCGCAGGCAGGATCAGCATTTGCGGCTGCGCGGGCAGCGGCATGTCGTTAAGCATCATTTGCAGCAGCAGGCTGTAATCGGCGCTATCACCAATCAGCACCGCGCCGAGCAGCCGTTTGCCATCAGCGGAGACAACGATTTTCTTGTAGATTTCGCGCGGGCCATCGGTCCACTGGTAACTCTGGCTGCCGGCGGTTTTGCCGTGCGCGTCGCCAATAGAAGCGACCTCAACGCCAAGCAATTTCAGTTTGGTGCTCATATCCGCGCCGGTAAACGGTGTGTCGCGGGCGGCAAGTTTATCCGCCACGCTACGCGCCATCTGGTAACCGGGCGCGACAAGGCCAAAAATCTGCCCGTTCCACAAGGCGCACTCGCCGATGGCGTAAATGGCCTCGTCGGAGGTCTGGCAATGATCATCAATCACAATGCCGCCGCGCGGCCCTTTTTGCAGCCCGGCGCTTTCCGCCAGTTCATCGCGCGGGCGAATACCCGCCGAAAACAGCAGCAGATCGGTTTCCAGAAAACTGCCGTCGGCAAAGCAGAGGCGGTGGCGCGCCTGCTCGCCGTCAATGATTTCCCGCGTCTCTTTGCGCGTATGTACCTGCACGCCCAGCGCTTCGATTTTGCGTTGCAGCATCATGGCGCCGCCTTCGTCGAGCTGCACCGCCATCAAACGCGGCGCAAACTCGACGACGTGGGTTTCCAGCCCCAACTGACGCAGAGCGTTGGCGGCCTCAAGCCCCAGCAAACCGCCGCCAATCACCACCCCGCGTTTCGCGTTCTTCGCCTGCGCGGCAATGGCGTCCAGATCGTCGAGCGTGCGATAGACCAGGCAACCGGGGCGCGTATTGCCGCTGATCGGCGGCACAAAAGCATACGAGCCGGTAGCGAGCACCAGCGTGTCGTAATGGGTTTCCACACCTTGCGCATCGCGCACGTAGCGTTGCTGGCTGTCGATGGCGACAATTTTGCTCGCGCAGTGCAGCGTAATGCCGTTGTTGGCAAAGAAACCATCATTTACCAGCGACAACGACTCGGCGCTGCGCCCGGCGAAATATTCCGAAAGATGCACGCGGTCATAAGCCGGTAGCCGTTCTTCGCCAAATACCACAATGTCGTAATGCTGGTGCAGTTCGCGCTCTACAAGCTGTTGCAAAAAGTAGTGGCTCACCATGCCGTGGCCGATCACCGCTAAAACGGGCTTTTTCATAACCTGAATCCTTAAAGGCAAAAGAGAAAGAGAGGTCAGGCCGCTTTGGGCTGTTTCTCATACAGGAAATGCAGCACTTGCTGGCGATAGCGCTGATACTGCGCGTCGTCGGCGAGTGAAACGCGCGAGCGCGGGCGCTCCAGCTCCACCGCCATCATTTCGCCAATGCTTGCCGCCGGGCCGTTGGTCATCATCAACACGCGGTCAGAGAGCAGCACCGCCTCATCCACGTCGTGGGTGATCAGCACAATGGTGGTGTGCAGACGCTGTTGGATCTCCATCACCGCATCCTGTAAATGGGCGCGGGTTAAGGCGTCGAGTGCGCCGAAAGGCTCATCCATCAGCAGTACGCTCGGTTTCATCGCCAGCGCGCGGGCGATGCCGACACGCTGCTTCATACCGCCAGAGATCTCGTGCGGACGCTTATTCCACGCGTGGGACATATGCACCAGATCGAGGTTGTGCATGATCCATTCATGCATCTCCGCTTTGCTCATCTCGCCGCGAAACACCTGGCGCACCGCGAGACCTACGTTGTCATACGCCGTCAGCCACGGCAGCAGCGAATGGTTCTGAAACACTACGCCGCGCTCCGGGCCTGGGCCGTCGATTTCGCGGTTGTTGCACAGCAGGCCGCCGCTGGTGGGCAGCGTCAGCCCGGCAATCAAATTCAGCAGTGTGGATTTGCCGCAGCCGGAGTGACCAATCAGGCTGAGGGTTTCGCCGGGGTGAATATCGAAGCTGACGTTATCAAGCGCCAGAAACTCACCGCTGCTGGTGTTAAAACGCTGGCTCACTTGCTGAACCTGGATAATCGGATTGGTACGCATCAGAGCCCCCTAGCGGTTGGTGTAGTTAAAACGGTTAGCAATCCACATCAGCGCCTGCTCCAGCAACAGGCCGACCACGCCAATCACCACAATGGCGATGATGATGTGTTCCACATTCAGGTTGTTCCACTCGTTCCAGATCCAGAAACCGATGCCGATACCGCCGGTCAGCATTTCTGCGGCCACAATCACCAGCCAGGCAATGCCAATCGATAACCGCATACCGGTGAGAATGCCGGGGAGTGCGGCGGGCAGCAGGATTTTGCGCATGATGGCGAACTCGGACAGTTTCAGAACCCGCGCGACATTCAGGTAATCCTGCGGGATCTGTCGCACACCTTCGGCGGTGTTGAGGATCATCGGCCAGATGGAGCAGATAAAAATCGTCCAGCTTGACGCCGGTTCCGCGCGCTGGAACAGCAGCAGACCAATAGGTAACCAGGCGAGCGGGCTGACCGGACGCAGCAGGGAGATAAGCGGGTTGAGCATGTTGGCGACAAAACGAAAGCGGCCAATCAAAAAACCGGTGGGAATACCGACCAGGGCGGCGAGGCCAAAACCGGTCGCCACGCGCTCTAATGAGGCCAGCACGTTCCAGCCAATGCCCTGATCGTTTGGCCCGGCGACATAAAACGGGTCGGCGAAAATCTCCAGCGCCGCCAGCCATGTTTGCCACGGTGTGGGAAAGTTTTTGCTGTTCAGCGCCGCCACCTGCCACAGGCAGAGCAGCAGACCGATACCGAGCAGCGCAGGCACCACGCGCTGCATCAGCGGGCGTAACAGCGACGGGCGGCGACGCACGCGCACTTTGGCGGGCAGCGTCACGATCTCTGCCTGTTGTGGGGTTTTCGCCACCTCGTCGAGCGGAATAGGGATAACTTGCGCCTGGTTTTTCATTAGCGACCTCTCATTTTTTTACGCTAAAGCCGTTGGCGTAGGCGGCAGGGTTACTGCCGTCCCAGCGAACGCCATCCATCAACACGCTGCTGCGCATATCGCTACCCGGCAGCGGAACATTGCCCACGCTGGCGGCGGCCTGTTTGTAGATATCAATGCGGTTCACCTGGCGGGCGATGGCGAGGTAGTCCGGATCGCTGTCGAGCAGCCCCCAGCGTTTGTGCTGGGTGAGAAACCACATGCCATCGGAGAGCCACGGGTAGTTGACCGAGCCATCGCGGAAGAAGCGCATCGCGTGCTGATCTTTCCAGCTTTTGCCAATGCCGTTGTCGTACTGGCCGAGCATGCGACCAATGATGGTCTCTTCTTTGGTGTTGAGATAAGCGCGTCCGGCGATCACTTTTGCCGTTTCACGGCGGTTATCGTCCGAGGCGTCGATCCAGCGCGAGGCCTCCAGAATCGCGGCGGTCAGCGCGCGGGCGCTGTTGGGGTTCTTCTCCACCCAATCGGCGCGCGTACCGAGCACTTTTTCCGGGTGATCCGGCCAGATATCCTGGCTGGTCGCGGCGGTAAAACCGATGCCATCGCTGATGGCGCGCTGGTTCCAGGGCTCGCCAACGCAGTAGCCAACCATGTTGCCAATTTTCATGTTCATCACCATTTGCGGCGGCGGCACCACCACGCTGCGGATGTCGTTGAGTGGGTTAATGCCCGCGCTCGCCAGCCAGTAGTTGAGCCACATGGCGTGAGTGCCGGTCGGGAAGGTTTGCGCAAAGGTGTACGTGCCCGCAGGGCTGGCGGCGAGATGCTTTGCCAGCGCAGGTAAATCCGTGACGCCCGCCTCGTGCAGTGCGTTTGCCAGCGTGATCCCCTGCCCGTTCTGGTTGAGAGTCATCAGCGCCGCCATATTGGTTTGCGGCCCGGAAAGCCCCATCTGCAGACCGTAAAGCTGGCCATAGAGAATGTGCGAGGCGTTCAGCTCGCCAGAAAGCAGTTTGTCGCGCACCGATGCCCAGTTGGCCTCTTTGCTCGGCAAAATGGTGATGCCATATTTTTTGTCGAAACCTTTAACCGCCGCCATCACCACCGAGGCGCAATCGGTGAGCGGAATAAAGCCCACGCGGATCTCTTTAAGCTCCGGAGCGTCAGAACCGGCAGCCCAGGCACGGTTGATGACACCCGGGACCAGCAGGCTGCCGCCCAGCACCGCGCTGCCCAGTAAAAACTGACGGCGGGAAACCGTCATACCTTTCGTGTTGTTCTCACTCATGCCACCCTCGCGCTGCTCACCGTTGTGGGATGCAAAAAAAAACGGCGCCCATAAGCCCGTGCAAAGCTGCACGCTTATGGACGCCGTTGTCCGCTTAACGCTAAACCGACCGCCATTGGCCGGGTGCGCGTTGTGATTTTTTTCTACCTGAGAAGGTTAAAGCAAAGGCTATGCCAGGATCGAAAACCGCAGTTTTCGCGGCATAGTGCCGCTAACAACTCAACGCGGCGCACTGCGGAAGGGCAGATTTTGCACAGGCAATGTGCAGCTACTCCTTAAGGGTTAGCCTGAAAAACATCGGCTACCGCCAGCATGGCGCTGGCGATTTCAATCAGCTTTTTATTCTGGTTCATCGCCATGCGGCGCAGGGTTTTGTAGGCCTCCTCTTCGCTGATTTGCCGGTGCTGCATCAACATGCTTTTCGCGCGCTCAATCTGTTTGCGCTCGTTGAGCGTTTCGCGCAGCGCCGCAAGCTCAGTGTCCAGCGCCTGCAAGCGCCGCGACTGCTGCTGCACCAGCACCAGCAGTGAACGGCCAAGCTGCGGGCGAACACCGCCGCTCTCCAGCCAGCCGTGCGCATCGCTAAAGACCGAGTAACTGCTCTCTTCGCTTTCGTATGCGGGCATCAGGCTTTCGATATCGGCGAGTTGCTCATTATTCGCCTGCTCGGTGGCGGCAATGCGTGCGCGGCAGTGCGCCATCAGCGTTTGCGCCAGCGCATCCTCCAGCGTTTTCATCTCGTCAATGCGCTGCGTGGCAAGGGCAAACCAGCGCAGGCAACTGTCGGTTTCGTATAACTCACGCCCGGTGCAGGCAATGCGCCGCAGGCGTTCAAACTGGCTGTCGGCCGCCATCTGCTGCCAGCGCAGGCGGTGTTCATCATCGGCAAAATCGGCGAAGGTGGCGAAACAGCGCTCCTGGCGTTCAATCAGGCTGAGCAATTTCTGCTGCGTCTCTTCGCTGAAGGTGCCAGCGGCAAAGGCCGCCGCGCCGGTCGCCCGCTCCTGGCCTGCGTACTCTTTGCCCTGCATAAAGCTGAACATGGCGATTAAGTGCCGGGAGATGGCCGGTTCGGCGGCGGTGTCAGACAGCTCAAACACCAGCGACAGCAGGTGGCGGATGATGTCGTTAAAGAAGCTCATCGCCTGCGGTAAACGCAGCGTGCGCTGGCGGATTTGCAGGCGTAACGCAGGTAACACACTCAGGGCGTACACCACGCTCGCGACGTGGCTGAACAGGCGGCTGGCCTGCGGCAGCGCGGCAATTTGCTGCTCCAGCGTGTCGAGCTGCGCCATCAGCGGTGCTTGTGCCTGCGCCACCTCTTGTTCGCGCAGCATCAGCTCATCAGCAAATTGCCCTTTGCTTGAGCAGAGGAACATATTGGAGGTTCCCCGCTCGCGTTGCAGCATGTGTACCAGTTGGCTGATCTTGCCCACCAGCTCGCCGCTTTGCAGCAGATAACGCAGGCTGTTGAGCTCACACTGGCGCGAGGCGAGCAGGAAACGGATGGTGGTCGATGAATTGGCTATCATGCGTATGCTCCAGGGAAGTCCAGCTTCCCTGATGCAAGGCGCGCGCCAGGTAGAACCGCGTTAGCCGCGCGGCAGTGTCGCCCGAACCATGGCGATGATGACCGCACAAAGCTCCTCTTTCGCCTGCGACTCGCTGATAGCACCCTGCACCGCTGCCCAGGAGAGCCCTTCGGCGGCTCCCAGCATGGCCCACAGCGGCGCATCACGCAGCGGTTCGCCGCAAAATGGCGCGAACAGCGCGCGGCATTTACCAATGAAATCGACGGCGTATTCGCGGCGGATAGTCTCCAGTTCCGGCGTACCGGCGAGCGCCGCCAGTAAACTTGGCATTTCGCGCCCCTGAAACAACACGCACTCAATATACGCGGTGGCGATAACCGTGGCGCGCGCGGCGAGTTCCGGCGCGGTCTTTGCCAGCGCGTCATCCATTTTGCGGTTCTGGCGTTGGTCATATTCGCGATACAGCGCCGCCAGCAGCCCGGAACGGCTGGTGAAATGATCGTACACCACCGGCTTTGTGACACCGGCTAAGTCCGCCAGATGGCCGAGCGTCAGCGCTTCGGTGCCCTCTTCACGAATAATGTGCCACGCGACATCGACAAGCTGCGAATAACGCTCTTCCCGCGACAAGCGCTGACGCACACGCGTTTCCGCCATGATGTTTCTCCCTTGACAGGCTTATATACTAAAAGTAACTTACTAATGGTAGGTTACTGTTCGTATATAAGACTACGTCCGTTAACGGCGGATGGCAATCGAGGAGGTTCAGATGCATGCGTTAATCGTGGTTTCTCACCCTTTAACAAGCTCGTTAACCCATCGCGCGGCGCAGGCGGTTGCGGCGGGAATAACGGGCGAAACGCCGGAAAACAGCGTGGAGTTTGCCGATCTTGCTCAAGAAGGTTTTAATCCCCTGTTTTCTGCAGCCGATCACGCTGCTTTCAGTGAAGGCGCGCCGCTGCCTGCCGATGTGCTGGCCGAGCAGGCGCGCATTGCGAGAGCCGATGCGCTGGTACTGGTATTTCCCATTTACTGGTGGACGATGCCGGGTCTGTTAAAAGGCTGGATTGATCGGGTCTTTTCTAACGGCTGGGCCTATGAAGAGGGCGCAAACGGCAAGGTGTCCGGCAAACTGGGGCATTTGCCTGTGCATCTGCTTGCGCTCGGCGGTTCAGATATGAAAACGTTTGAAAAACATGGTTATGCGCAAGCGTGGAACACGCAAATCGCCCATGGGATTTTTGATTATTGTGGTGCGCCGGTCCGCACCAACGCCACGCTGATGCTGCCTGATTTCGGCACGCCGGAGGCGTTATTAAGTGAGGCACAAAAAATTGGCGAGCGAATATTTACTCACCAGCAATAAACCGCTCACTGAATACGTGAGAACCCGCCACGCAGGCGGGTTTTCATGCTCATTATTGTTCGCGCGGAAAACAGTAACGCCAGACATTGTTTGCATTTCACCGAATTTAAACAAAATATTCATGCCGGTGCGCTTTAATAGCGGTTATTTCACTTTTTATCAGGCCGAACAAAGGCAGAAAAAAAGACCAATGGCGAAACTATCGCCACCGGCAATTATTTCCTGCCATCGCTATTTTGTCGCCGCTTATTGGCCGGAAAAGTAGCGACGACGCAGGGCGCGATCGCTACCGGCGACAAAATAGCCGGATGCGGCATCAATCCACTGTGTGGTTTCGTACAGATATTTTGGCGACACCGCGCCCGCAACGATGCGCTGTTGCGAACGCGCCACCGATTCGCGAAACGCGTAGTGGGTAAAGAGGCGCATAAACTCACCAAGATAAACGTCCGCCACGGCGGCGTTGCCCTTGATTATCAACATGTTTTCATCATTGGTGTCGGTGGACGCGGCGGAGAAGTTTGCCGACCCAACTATCACAATCGGCTCCGGGCCAAGCGGGTCGATCAGCAAATATTTGGTGTGAATGTAAGTAACGTGCGTCTCTTCAACCGGGCTTTCGATCTCTTTCAGCCAGCGGTCAAAGGCGTTCAGCACCAGATTCTGCCCAACGGCGATGGTGACATTAGGATGTTTGCGGATACGGTCAATTTCCGCCGCTTGTTGCTTGTACTGGCTGCCGGAACCTTTTTTCTCCAGCAGGGCGAAGCGCAACACCTCATCGGTGCGATCCCAGGCGGGAACAAACAGTTTGTTCATGCCGAAAGCGAAGGTGCCGAAAAGCGCCCGTTGCGCGCCCGCCGCCAGTTGGGCGTACCACTCCAGCGCGGTGAGCGAAGTGCGCGGCGAAAAGACGGTGCTGACTTCATCCCGCCAGGGAACCGGCGGCGCAGCGGTGATCGTTTCGACTTTTTTCGCCGTTGGCGAGCGGGTTAAATCCTGCAACAGCAATTGCCAGTAGGTTTCATACTGCTCAGCCACGCGCGGATCGCGAACGATATGGGCATTATTCGAGTGACCAAAAATGCCGTTTTCGCTGAGATTAGTGGAGCCGGTCCACACCTGCTGCGATACACCGTTGCGCCGGAAAACAAAGAATTTGTTATGCATATAACGCCCGGAGTGTTCGCGGGCATGCGTCAGCGCCTCGATGCCGCTGTGCGCCAGATGTTTTTCATTGGACTCGCGCTGCGAGTCGCCATCGTAAATCACGCTCACGGTTGCGCCGCGCGCGGCGGCGCTTTTTAACGCTTCATAGATACGGCTGTTTTTGAATTCAAAAATGGCACCGTGCAGCTCATCACCTTTATCCGCCTGGCCGATAAACCGTTCCAGCCCTTCCAGCAGGCCGCGCGACAGCCACTTCCAGGCTGCATCGCCAATCTCCACCGGGCTGGCATTGTGAAAGCGGCGGGCATACTCCTGAGAGGCGATCGCCCCACGGTTGAAGAAGATCGCGTGCTCGCCGTTATCCACCGGCTCGGTTAATAGCGAAAGTTCCACCGCATCGCCCGGCGTTAACGCCCCGGCAGGCCCGCGCATGGCGACAATCCTGTAGCGATATTCAGCGTTGGGCGCAACGCTGTAATCAGACCATTGAAAGGTCTGGAAGGGGTGTCTGAACGAGGAGACCGGCACGCCCGGCGCAGGCGTCGGCTCGACGCTGGCGAAAGTTTTCATGCCGCTTAACCAGATAACTTCCCCGTCGCTTTTTCGTGTGCGCTGAATGGCGAAACCGAGAATATTACCGGCGAGGATGTGCTGTTCTGGCATATCCCAGCCCAGCAACACTACATAGCTGCCCGCCACCGCTAACGCCGTTAACTCACCTTGCTGCCCGCTAACACGCATGGTTTCCCCTCCACTGAGTCAGAGACTCACATTACCGCGACACGCCGTAGGAAAGTATAAACCGGATGTATGAAGTAACGGTGATGTCGCCAGCCTCAGTCGTGCTTTGCGGGAAAGGTGATTTTTTTCGAATAGAAATCGCTATTGCGACGTTAACTCACTACTCACGCTACCGAAGGAACTTCACATGATAACGCTCGCCCCGCTGTTGCTGTCGCTATTTTTGCTGCCTGCCGCGCAGGTTTTTGCCGCCGGAGACGATAATAGCAACAGTAAAACGCCAGACTGCCCGAGCGGGCAGGTTTATGACAGCACGCTCAAACAGTGTGTGGCGGAAAAAAGCAGCCGCCTCAGTGACGACGATAAAACCCGTTATGCTTACCATCTGGCGAAAAAGGGGGAGTATCAGGCGGCGCTGAATCTGCTGGATACGCTGAAAAACGCCAATACCGCCGAAGCCTGGAACTACCGGGGTTACGCCACACGCAAACTGGGTCGCACCGATGAAGGCATTGGCTATTATCAGCGTTCGCTGGCGCTCAACCCGCAGTATGCGAAAGTGCGTGAATATCTCGGTGAAGCGTGGCTGGTGAAAGGCCGCCCGGATCTGGCAAAAGAGCAACTGAAGACCATCGCCACGCTGTGCGGCGTGCAATGCGAGGAGTATCGCGATTTGCAGGCGGCGATTAATGGTCACCCTGAATCCTGACTACCGCTGCGAGGAGCGCAAAATCACCACCAGTGACGTTCGCCAGCAACTTGCTGCACATCTGACACGCCTGTGGCGCTACGGGCTGGTTCTGTCGCGCAACCGCGAGGTTGCCGAAGAACTGGTGCAGTCGACCTGCGTTCGCGCGCTTGAAAAGAGCGCGCAATTTACCCCCGGCACGCGCATAGACAGCTGGCTGTTCGCCATACTGCACTCGATCTGGATCTCTGATTTGCGCGCCCGTCGCGTGCGGGTGGGGCAAGGCTTTGTGGAGAGCGACGAACTGCTGGCGGCGGATACCCACGCCCAGCATGACGCGCGACGGCATTACGCGAAAATTATGCAGCACGTCAGCGCGCTGCCGGAGGCGCAGCGCAATACCGTATTTCTGGTTTATGTCGAAGGTTTTACCTATCAGGAAGCGGCAGACACGCTCGCCGTGCCGATTGGCACCATCATGAGCCGGCTGGCGAGCGCACGCGCGACGCTGGCGAAAAAAGCCACTATGCCGGCCAAAGCCGAGGAGAAACGCTCGTGAAACCCAGCATATTTACACCGCCCTACCAGGATGACGCGATTGTCGCCTGGCTCGATGGCGAGATGAGCGAAGCGGATGCGCAACAATTTGAGAGCCAGCTTGCACAAGACGACCAGCTCGCCAGCCGTACCGGGGCGCTAAAACAGGATCGGGCGGATTTCGCCGAAGCGTTCGCACCGCTGCTAAATGCCGCCCCCGAAGCGCGAATGCAGGCGCGATTAAACGCGCTGCTGGCTTCGCCCCGCCCTTCCGCGGGCGTTAGCCGCCGTTCGCTGATTGCCGCATCGCTCAGTTTTTTAGTTATCGGCAGCGGATTAGGCTACTTCGCAAAACCCCTGCCGGCAGCGCGTGATGAGAGTGAGAAAATCCGCGATCTTGAAGCGCAATACATGTCGCTGTATAGCGCGGAAACGCTGCTGGATGCAGACAGCTCGCCCATTGCTTTGCAGCGCGGGCTGGCGCGCACGGCGCAGGATATTGGCTTAAACGTGAAGGTGGCGCAGCTTGCCCTGACCGGCGCAGAACTCAAAATGGTGCGCATGCTGCGCTATGACAGCACCTCGATTGCGCAAATCGCCTGGATGGATGCGGAATATGGCCCGATGGCGCTGTGTATTTCGCCTGAACGACATACTGAAACGCGCGCCTTAACGCCTGAAAATCGCCACGATATGCACCTCGTCTGGTGGCATCAGCGCGGCTATCAATTTGTGCTGATAGGCCGAAATCCGCCGCCGCAATTGTCACAACACGCGCAGGCGCTGCAGACCGCGCTGTCATAAATCCTGCCCGCCACGGCTTACGCTGGCTGGCGGGCTTGCGCATGGATTTCAATATTTATCGTTACCGTGTCGTCCACCAGCATGGCGAACTTATCCATGTTAAATGCCGAACGGGAGATAGCGGTGGTGGCATGCAGCGAAAGTAGCCCCGAATCCTCCCTGCCCTGTTTTTGCAGCGTGGCGTCGAGGATCACCGGGCGGCGAACATTTTTTACCGCCAGCGAACCAAAAACCCGGAAATGGCCGTCGCCTAAATCCACCACCCGGCTACTGCTAAAAGCGATGGTCGGATAGCGTTCCGCATCAAAGAACAGGCTGCTTTTTAGTTGGTAGGTCAACAGGCTGTTAGAGGCGATAAGTGTCGCAACAGGGATCGTCACGTTGATGCGATCCTCCCTCTCCTGTGCCGGATTCAGCGTTACGTCGCCACTTACGCCGTCAAGATGCGCCTGTGACACGCCGCCAAAGGCGTGCCAGGAGAGCGCAACCGTGGTTGCCGGCGTGGCGATGCGGTAGCTGAGCGGCATTGCCTGTGATCCCGGCGCGCTTAAAAGGCCAATCATCATGGCCGGAATGATGCGTTTCATAAATGGATTCTCCCGATTGCAGATACCCCGTAAACGCACCAGGCGGGAATTTTATTCGTTGTAACGTCTTTTGCTTACAAAATTGTCAGTTAACGGTCAGGCAATTGTTAGCGGCAACGCTTTATATTATTGGCGTCAGTTATGGGTACTCATCAGGGCCAGCGTCATGAAACTCCTTTTAATCGAAGATGAAGAGAAAATTTCGTCTTACATCAACACCGCACTTCGCGAGCAAGGTTACAACGTCGATGTCTGCGCCGACGGGCGCGAAGGGTTATTTCTGGCAACAGAGATGGATTACGACGCCATTATCCTTGATGTCATGCTGCCATCGATGGACGGGTATGCCGTCATCACCAGCCTGCGCAAGCTGAAACAGACGCCAGTGCTGATGCTTTCCGCGCGCGGTTCGCTTGATGAACGGGTAAAAGGGCTGCGGCTGGGCGCGGATGATTACCTGACCAAACCGTTTTCGCTGATTGAGCTGGTGGCGCGCATTCAGGCGCTGCTGCGCCGCCGACCAACCGATGGGCTCGATATTTCTCAGTTGCAGGTCCACAACCTGCAACTCGATCTGCTCGCGCGCAAAGTGTACCGCAACGGTATGCGCATCGACCTGACGCAAAAGGAGTTTGCCCTGCTAAGTCTGCTCGCCAGGCACCAGGGGGAAGTGCTGTCGAAAATGATGATTGCCGAGCAGGTCTGGGATATGAACTTTGAAAGCGACGCCAATATTGTCGAAGTCGCGATCAAACGTTTACGCGCCAAAATCGACTCCCCGTTTGAAGAGAAGCTGCTGCACACCGTGCGCGGCATGGGTTACATCCTTGAGTATCGCGACGACGATCCCGGCAAAATGAGTGCGTATGTTTAACCGTTCTATTTCCCGCAAACTGGCGCTGACGTTTGCGGTGGTCACCTTATGTATTGCCCTTGCCTATGCGCTTTGTCTGCGGGAGTCGCTGCGCGAATCGCTGAATAAACAGATGCATAACGAGTTGATGTTCCGCTACTCGCTGGTGGAGCCATTGATCGTTTCCAAGTTTAATCACCATGAACTGGATGAACTCAAAACCAAGCTGATGAGCCTGAGTAACTCGGAAGGCGGGCGCGTTCACTACTGGATTTTAAGCAGCGATCCGGCGCTGCAAGTCGGTGGCGAGCCGCCAAAAGAGATCGATCTTAATGCCCTTACCGATGGCTTCAGCCGCGTTAACCGGGACAAAACCGACCAGTGTCCGTTGTTTATTCTGACGAAAACTATTCGCTACCGCGATGGCGTGACGCCGTTGCATTTTGTGGTTTCTATCGACTCCACGCCGTATATGGGCACGCTGAATGAATTTACCCAGGTGCTGATTTTTATCACCACCATGGGTGTGCTGTTTGTGACCTTTTTAGGCTTTGTCATCTCCCGCCAGGGGATGCAGCCGGTGGAACTCCTCAGCCAGCAGGCGCGTGAACTGGCGCCGGGGATTGACGGTCAGCGGCTGGATGCCACCGCGCTGCCGCAGGAGTTGCAGGGCCTGGCGGAAGCCTTTAACGGCGTGCTCGCCCGTCAGCAAACCGCATGGCGACAACTGGAAAGTTTTAACGCCGATGTGGCGCACGAGTTGAGAACGCCGCTCTCAAGCATTCTCGGCCAGACGCAATTAGCCCTTTCGCGCAAGCGCAGCCATGAGGAACTCGAAGCCTGCCTCGAATCAAATCTTGAGGAGGTGAACCGCATGACGTCGATCGTCAACGACATGCTGTTCTTGTCCCATGCGCAAACCGGTAAGCATCCGGCGCAGCTTTCGGAAGTATCGCTGCGTGAGGAAGCGTTAAAAACGGCCGAATATACCGAACCGTCGTTCACTGATCGCCATTTGCAGTTGCTGATCGAAGGTGATGTTCAGATCTGCGTCGACAGGCGGCTGTTTACCCGCTCACTCGCTAATTTGCTGGAAAACAGCGCCCGCTACGCCTATGAAAACAGCCAGGTTACGGTCACCTTAACCAGCAATGACCAGCATGCGATGGTGAGCGTTAAAAATTACGGCGATGCCATTGAAAGCCACCATCTGGAAAGATTGTTTGAGCGCTTTTACCGCGCCGATCACGCCAGAACGCAAAGCGATACCAACCACGGGCTTGGCCTGTCGATTGTCAAAGCAGTGGCGCAAATGCACGGTGGTGATGTCTTTGCCACCAGCCTGAACGGCGAAAATACCTTTGGCTTCACGCTGGCGCTTAAAAAATAGCGCCAGCCATTATCCCTGACAGCTTTGACAGAGTGGCGTCATTCGGCCGTCAGGGTTGCGCCAATATACTGCTCATGCCTACTCATTGGTTTTTTCTTATTCAAGGAACCGCGCATGAACAGCCACACAATTATTATCATTGCCCGTATCTTAATCACCCCGCTGTTTTTATATAGCGGTAGCGGGAAAATAATCAACTTCACCGATAACGTATTAAAAACGCCGTTTGGCGATATGCTTATTGGCAGACTGATGATCATTTTTGCCATTGCCATTGAGCTGGGTGGCAGCATTGCATTTATTATGGGTTATCGGGTTAAAGAAATATCACTGTTGTGGATCTTCTATATTTTGCTCACCAGTATTATGTTCCATCAATTCTGGGCGGCAAGCGGCCCCCAGCAAGCCGGGCAAGTGATTCAATTCACTAAAAACATGAGTATTTGCGCTGGTCTGCTCTGTTTCTACCTGCTGGCGCGCGAACAACGAAAATCATAGCCAGCAAAAAGGCGCCCTTCGCGGCGCCCTTTTCAATGTCTCAATAATTCACCCCGGTCTTTAGCGAATGAAAGATCGGGGTGAATTGCAATGCATTATTTATACAGAATCGCATTGCCATAAATATATTCATCGCCACCGGCGGAGATGATTTTATAGTATTTCGCGTTATCTTTTTCAGCGGCTTGCTGAACTTGCGCTTCGAGATCCGCGACCGTACCCGCTTTAGCAATTGAAATGGTGCCCATCGGCACCAGGCCGCTAGCGTCAGTGACGGGTTGCGCGGCAAACGCGCCGAAAGAGATGGCACTAAACAGTGTTGCAGCAAGCATAGTATTCATAATGGTTTTCATAATAAAGCTCCGCATAAAAGAGGTTTTACTCATCATGTTTCAACGTAAGCAATATTACGCAGCGCATGCTGACCAGCGGCTGACAGTTTAATAACAACTTTGTCAGACTGGCTTTATTTACAGGATTAGACATTTCTTTGAATAAAAGAAAAAATGGGCAATAATACTGGGTAAAAATATTTTTCAGCGATGGCGTGCATTAAAGAAAATAATTATCGATGTAGCAACGTGTAATAAAGTGTGAATGCGATAAGGCTTATCGCCGGAGTTTTCCGACAATCCCGGTAAAGCCAATATTCATCGCTATGCTTACTGAACGACGTTTTCATTCAGTATGGCAACGGTAATGCCGCTGATAACACATCACCACGGAGGTAACATGAAAATAGTAATGGTGCTGACATCCCACAGTGAACTGGGTAATACCGGTAAAAAAACCGGCTTCTGGCTTGAAGAGTTCGCCGCCCCTTATTACGTGTTCAAAGACGCAGGTGCAGAGGTTGTACTCGCTTCGCCCGCCGGTGGCCAGCCACCGCTGGATCCGAAAAGCGATCTGCCGGATTTTCAAACCGAACTGACCCACCGTTTTAAAGCCGATCCGGCAGCCCAGCAAGCGCTGGCTAACACCGTTAAACTCGATAGCATACGCGCCGCGGATTTTGATGCTCTCTTTTACCCCGGTGGCCACGGCCCGCTGTGGGATCTGGCGGAATCCGGCACGTCGATTGCGCTGATTGAAGCATTTGAACGTGCCGGTAAACCGGTGAGTTTTGTCTGCCACGCGCCGGGCGTGTTGCGTCATGTGAAAACCCCTTCCGGCGATCCGCTGGTAAAAGGCCGTAAAGTAACCGGCTTTACCAACGGCGAAGAAGCGGATGTTGAGCTGACCAACGTAGTGCCGTTTCTGGTTGAGGACGAATTGATAGCACTCGGCGCGAAGTATGCAAAAGGGCCAAACTGGGCACCGTTTGTCATCGAAGACGGGAAGCTCATCACCGGGCAAAACCCGGCCAGTTCCGAAGCCGTGGCGAAAGCCTTAGTCACCCTGCTGAGTTAATTCATGTTGCCGCCATTGCCAGCCGCGTGATGGCGGCGCCTCACCGCCTCTTTAAACGCGGCTGTGCAGCGCAAGTTGAGCCGTACTTATTCCCGCCTGACCCACCTCTTTAGCGATAAATTGCCCAAAATGTGAAGGTCCGCAAAGCACCAGGTCAACCAGAGACAATTTTGGAGCCTTATGAAATACCCGCACCGATAACCCTCCCGTATACTTGTTTCAACCGAAGAAAAAAGTCATTTAGGTTAAGCGCACCGCCAGCCGCAAGAGAGATAAACGAGTCAGGCTGGCGGATCATCGGACAATGAGGGTCGTTTTTATGGAAAAGAAACATATTTACCTGTTTTGTTCTGCGGGCATGTCGACGTCATTGCTGGTGTCGAAGATGCGTACCCAGGCGGAAAAATATGAAGTCCCGGTCATTATTGAAGCATTTCCTGAGACGCTCGCCAGTGAAAAAGGCCCGCAGGCCGATGTTGTTTTATTAGGTCCACAAATCGCCTGGATGTTACCGGATATCCAGCGTCTGCTTCCCAATAAGCCTGTCGAAGTGATCGACGCCTCGCTGTACGGCAAAGTCGATGGTTTAGGTGTTCTGAAGGCCGCCGTGGCGGCAATAAAAAAAGCCGCCGCCAATTAAACGTTTTGCGTTCGCTTATCACACAGTGATCCCACACATTCACCGCAATGTTGCATTGCGGTATTTAAGGGTATTTTTCTATGAGTAATGCCATTGCTTCACTTGAAAAGATACTGGTGCCTTTTGCGGTAAAAATCGGCAAACAGCCACATGTTAACGCCATTAAAAACGGCTTTATCCGCTTAATGCCATTGACCCTCGCCGGGGCGATGTTTGTCTTAATTAATAACGTGTTCCTGAGTTTTGGCGAAGGATCGTTTTTTTATTCGTTGGGTATTCGGCTGGATGCCTCGACCATTGAAACGCTGAACAGTTTTAAAGGCATCGGCGGCAATGTGTATAACGGTACGCTGGGCATTATGTCGCTGATGGCACCTTTTTTTATCGGCATGTCCCTTGCTGAAGAGCGCAAAGTAGATGCGCTGACCGCCGGGTTGTTATCAATAGCCGCTTTTATGACCGTCACCCCGTATAGCGTCGGTGAATCTTACGCCGTTGGCGCAAACTGGTTAGGCGGGGCGAATATTATTTCCGGGATTATTATTGGCCTGGCGGTGGCGGAAATGTTCACCTTTATTGTGCGCCGCAACTGGGTGATTACCCTGCCAGACAGCGTGCCGGCGTCAGTGGCGCGTTCGTTCTCCGCGCTGATCCCCGGTTTTATTATTCTGTCGATTATGGGGATTATCGCCTGGGCGCTGAATCACTACGGCACCAATTTCCATCAAATCATCATGGACACCATCTCCACGCCGCTGGCGTCGCTGGGCAGTGTGGTCGGCTGGGCATATGTACTGTTTGTGCCGCTGCTGTGGTTTTTCGGCATCCATGGTTCGCTGGCGCTGACCGCGCTGGATAGCGGCATCATGACGCCGTGGGCGCTGGAAAATATTTCTGTCTATCAACAATATGGCTCGGTTGAGGCGGCGCTGGCTGCGGGTAAAACGTTCCATGTCTGGGCGAAACCGATGCTCGACTCCTATATCTTCCTGGGGGGCAGCGGCGCAACGCTGGGGCTGATTATTGCCATCTTCCTCGCTTCACGCCGCGCGGATTACCGCCAGGTGGCGAAACTGGGGCTGCCTTCCGGCTTGTTCCAGATTAACGAACCGATTTTGTTCGGCCTGCCGATCATCATGAACCCGGTGATGTTTATCCCCTTCATTCTGGTGCAACCAATTCTTGCCGCCATTACGCTGCTGGCCTACTACACCGGCGTTATTCCACCGATTACCAACATTGCACCGTGGACAATGCCAACCGGCCTGGGCGCCTTCTTTAACACTAACGGCAGCATCGCCGCGCTGTTGCTCGCGCTGTTCAACTTAGGTATTGCAACGCTGGTTTACCTGCCGTTCGTGATGGTCGCCAACAAAGCGCAGAACGCCATTGAGCAGGAAGAGAGCGAAGAAGATATCGCTAATGCACTGAAATTCTGACCGAACCCGGCGGGTGGCCCCCGCCGGAAACCACGCGAGGAGCAACGATGTTCGATTTCGATACCGTGCAGGAGAGCACCACCTCAGCCGATGAGCTTGAAGAAGTGGTGATGGGCTTAATCATCAACGCGGGTCACGCGCGCAGCCTGGCGTACACCGCGCTGAAGCAGGCGAAACAGGGTGATTTTGACGGCGCAAAAGCGCTGATGGAACAATCAAAGCTGGCGCTCAACGAGGCACACCTGGTGCAGACTAAACTGATTGAAAGCGATCAGGGCGAAGGCCGGATGAAAGTGAGCCTGGTGCTGGTGCATGCGCAGGATCATCTGATGACGTCAATGCTGGCGCGCGAGCTGATAACGGAACTGATTGAGCTTCACGAAAAACGGAAATAACAAGGAGTCAATAATGCAGCCTTCGATCAACACGCTGGGAATCAAAACCGTTCACGAACAGCAGTTGTTTAACGGTAAAAATTTCCATGTGTTTATCTACAACAAGACGGAGAGCGCCAGCGGGCTGCATCAGCACGACTACTACGAGTTCACGCTGGTATTAACCGGCCGCTATTACCAGGAGATTAACGGTAAGCGCGTGCTGCTTGAACGCGGCGATTTCGTTTTTATCCCGCTCGGTTCGCACCACCAGAGTTTTTATGAATTTGGCGCGACGCGCATTCTCAATGTGGGGATCAGCAAACGCTTTTTTGAACAGCATTATCTCGCCCTGCTGCCCTTTTGTTTTGTCGCCTCGCAGGCCTACCGCGCCAGCAGCGCGTTTCTGAGCTATGTGGAAACCGTTATCGCCTCACTCAATTTCCGCGAAACCGGGCTGGACGAGTTTATCGAAGCGGTGACTTTTTATGTCATTAACCGCCTGCGCCATTACCGCGAAGAGCAGGTAGTGGATGACACACCGCAGTGGTTAAAAACCACCATTGAGGCAATGCACGATAAAACGCAGTTTGGCGAAAACGCGATGGAAAATATGGTGCAGCTGGCGGCGAAATCGCAGGAGTATCTGACCCGCGCCACCCGCCGCTATTACCGCAAAACGCCGATGCAGATCATTAATGAAATTCGCATCGATTTCGCGAAAAAGCAGCTGGAAATGACCAACTATTCGGTCACCGATATTGCTTATGAGTCGGGTTACAGCAGCCCAAGCCTGTTTATTAAAACATTTAAGAAAATGACCTCATTCACCCCCAATAGCTACCGAAAAAGGTTAACGGAAATCAACCAGTAACGGCGAGCGGGCTGAACGTTTTACACCACCGTGTCTGACACGAAGGGAGAAATCATGAAGCAGAAATTAAAAGTCGTCACCATCGGCGGCGGTAGTAGCTACACCCCGGAGTTACTGGAAGGGTTTATTAAGCGCTACCACGAACTGCCGGTCACCGAATTATGGCTGGTCGATGTTGAGGACGGAAAAGAGAAGCTGGATATTATTTTCGATCTTTGCCAGCGCATGATTGATAAAGCCGGTATTCCGCTAAAACTTTTTAAAACGCTGGACCGCCGCGAAGCGCTGCACGAGGCGAACTTTGTCACCACGCAACTGCGCGTTGGCCAGTTGAAAGCCCGCGAACTGGATGAACGTATTCCGCTTAGCCACGGTTATCTGGGTCAGGAAACCAACGGCGCAGGCGGGCTGTTTAAAGGCTTGCGCACCATTCCGGTTATTTTCGACATCATCAAAGATGTGGAAGAGATCTGTCCGGATGCGTGGGTGATTAATTTCACCAATCCGGCGGGAATGGTGACAGAAGCGGTGTATCGCCACACCGGTTTTAAAAAGTTTATCGGCGTGTGCAATATTCCTGTCGGCATGAAGATGTTTATTCATGACGTGTTGGGCTTAAGCAGCAGCGATGATGTTGCCATGGATCTGTTTGGCCTTAACCACATGGTGTTTATTAAAGATGTGCTGGTTAATGGTGAGTCGCGCTTTGCGGAACTGCTCGACGGAGTGGCCTCCGGCAGGCTGAAAGCCTCCTCGGTGAAGAACATTTTCGACCTGCCGTTTAGCGAAGGATTGATCCGCTCGCTTAATCTGCTGCCCTGCTCTTATCTGCTCTATTACGTTAAGCAAAAAGAGATGCTGGCAATTGAAATGGGCGAGTACTACAAAGGCGGCGCGCGGGCGCAGGTGGTACAGAAAGTCGAAAAACAGCTGTTTGAGCTGTACAAAGATCCTGAGCTGAAGGTGAAACCGAAAGAGCTTGAGCAGCGCGGCGGCGCGTACTATTCCGATGCGGCCTGCGAAGTGATTAACGCTATCTATAACGATAAGCAAACCGAGCACTATGTGAATATTCCGCATCACGGGCATATCGATAATATCCCGGCGGACTGGGCGGTAGAGATGACCTGTACGCTGGGGCGCAACGGCGCGACACCGCACCCGCGCGTCACCCACTTTGATGAGAAAGTGTTGGGGCTTATCTACACCATTAAAGGCTTTGAAGTGGCAGCCAGCAAAGCGGCGCTCAGCGGCGAACTGAACGATGTCCTGCTGGCGCTAAGCCTGAGTCCGCTGATCCACTCCGATCGCGACGCGGAAATTCTGGCGCGTGAAATGCTCCTCGCTCACGAAAAGTGGCTGCCAAACTTTGCCACTACCCTTGCGCAACTGAAAGCGGAACATCACTAACCGGGGCAGGCTATGGAATGCTTACTGATTGTTAACGCTGATGATTTTGGCCTCAGCAAAGGGCAGAACTACGGCATTATCGACAGCTTTCGTCATGGTGTTGTCACCTCAACGACTGCGCTGGTCAACGGTGATGCCGTGGAACACGCCGCCGGGCTCTGCGAGCGCGAACCCTCGCTCGGTGTCGGCATGCACTTTGTGCTGACGTTAGGCAAACCGCTGACGCCCATGCCAGGCCTTGCGCGTGACGGGCAACTGGGGAAATGGATCTGGCTGATGGCGCAGGAAGATACACTGCCGCTGGAAGAGATAGCCGGTGAACTGGAAGCGCAGTATCAGCGGTTTATCGCCCTGTTTGGCCGGGAACCGACGCATCTGGATAGCCATCACCATGTGCATATGATCCCGCAGATCCTGCCTGTCGTCGCAGCGTTCGCCACAGAGCGCGGCGTGGCGCTACGCATCGATCGTCCCGCTTTGCCGCCCGACTTCGCGCTACCCGATACCCTGCGCACACCCCAGGGTTTTAGCAGTGAGTTTTACGGCGACGCGATTTCCGAAGCGCTCTTTTTACAGGCGCTGGATGCTTCGACTGCACGCGGAGAAACCTCGCTGGAGATCATGTGCCACCCGGCGTTTATCGATAACACCGTGCGCCAGAGCAGCTACTGTTACCCGCGCTTAACGGAACTGGATGTGCTGACTTCACTGTCGTTGAAATATGCGATTGCCGAACGCGGCTACCGGCTGGGAAGCTTTCTGGATATTTAACACCGGCGTTGCGGCGCGCCTTTGCGCCGCACCCCTTAGCTATTACCACCACACTTCAGCCTGAACACCCACCGCTAACTGATCTTTTTTCTGGTCGCCAAACTGGAAGTGGCTGATGCCGTTATCCTGCGCACGCAGATACGTCGTATAAAAACGGATCTCCGGTCGCGAGGCCAGCAGGCTGGTATCGACTTTCAGCGCGTGGTAGAGCGTGGTTTTATAACCCTGTTCATGGTAATTCACGCCCTGCTGTTTGTTGGTCTGCGTAAACCATCCCAGCTCAACCCCGGTCTGATTGTAGCTGTCCCATATCCACGCCGGGCGCACCACCGCACGGAAGCTCTGATAATCCGTATGCGCGCCGGTGTCGTAACTGTAAATATCGTGACCTGCCGAGTAGATCAGCGCATGCGCCATTACCACTTGTGAGAACGGGTACGCTTCGCCCTGCGAGATCAGACGAAACGCTTTGCCGTAGCTGTGCTCGCCGTAGTAGTTGTCGCCATAACCATACGTTGGGCTGGGACCAAATGGCTGAGCAAAGCCGCTGGCCAGCGAGTTATCCGCCGCCTGTACGGTAAACTCCTCAAATCCGCCCGCGCTAAGCGTCTGACGAACAACGACACCAGCCAGCCACGCGTCTTTAATGCTGTAGTAACTGCCGTTATCCTCGCGGCTTTTATAGGTGTCGGATTTATTCGCCACCGAATAACGGCCAAGCAGAGCAAGCGTCGCGTTATCCCACAGCGGGATATTGTTGTAGCGCACATCGAGCGTATTGGTATTCACCTGCATCGCCTCGCTGGCGGCAGGATAGCTCACCGCATGGGCATTCAAATCCTGGCGCACCAGCGCGGCATTGATCTGCCCTACGCCGAGTTGCCAGTTTTCAATGCCCACGCCTGCGCCGCTCTCGGTGAGGTGGCTTTTCCAGTCCAGCATCTGGATTTCATATTTCGGTAAGTTGTGTTTGCCAACCCAAAAATCGGCTTCCGGCGCAAAGGGAAGAAACCCTTTGGTGGTCAGGTAAATATCAGAAAATTGCAATCGGCTTTCAGCATCTTTATCAAACCAGGCGTCGCCATACTGCTCGCCCACATTGCCGTCGAACAGCACCACCGCATGGGCCGTTTTTCCGTTGTGATCATAGACGCGTTGGGTGAATTGCAGATCAAACCACGAGGAATATTCATTACCAAAACGCCCGACGGATCCCACGGCATATGGCTGTGGCGATCCATGGCTGGCAGCGCCCCAACCGGAACGAAGATAGCCGGAATAGCTAAAACCGATATCGTCTTTGACGAAATCGCTAATCTCTTTCAGCGTTGGCGCTGTTTTCTCCGCCGCTGCATTGTTTGTGATTTGTTTATTAACGACAGTCGTTACAGGCTTATTGCTTTTATTTTCAGATTCGGTTTGTTGATACTTTTTTAATGCCGCTTTGGTCTGTGCAAGTTCGTTAGCATTTTCCTGTAACTGTTTTTCCAGCTGAGCCAGGCGCTGTTCAACCGTCAGGCTTTGCGACCAGGCATTACCGCAAACGGCCGAGATAAACAGTACAAGCAATGTTTTCTTCATTGAAAATTCCCTTTGTAAATAGAAAGCAAATAAGTTAGTGGCGTGCGTTACGTGAAGAAATCCGCTTCTTCATAAATAAAAACCATGAAGAAGCGGGAGAATGCTTAATAAGCAAAGTTCTAATTATTATCTCAATTATTCCCTGGAGATGACGCAGAGGCTCTACATCGACAACAATAGTCGTGCAGAGCGAATATTTGTGTCCATCAGGAATTACCCTCTATTTGATCTATCTCGCAGAATTAATACGAAAACAGATCGATATTACATTGTTCTGTAATCTGTATTCCTAATAAAAAATAATATAATCCTAAATTTCAATTTCATTATTAACTCACCACTTTAAAGGCTCATCTAATAATATTGATAAATGCACTACGTAACGCGAAGGATTTAAAGTATGTTTTATGAATTACCTGGAAAATATAACCAGAGTATTGGAATAAATAATAGTGATATCCGGGAAGTCGTCAGCACACCCATGCTAAAAAATCCACGGGCCGCCGTGGATTTTTCGCCAACGCTTAAATCCAGTCCTCTACCGCGCCATCGAGCGGACGCAGCGGCGGCGTAATCCGCTCAATCTCCTCTTCAATATCAAATTCCGTGAGATCCTCCGCCGTGGCTAACAAAAAAGTCTGGCCTTGCGGGGAGATCCACTCAGAGATGAAATATTGCTCCTTGCGTGACAGCTCAATTTTCTGCTGCCCTTCCCGCTCGAAAAATTGCCCGTAACGCTCATCATGCTTTGATAAGTTCAACCCCATGGCCGGGTAAACCCCGCGCCACACCTCGCCATGATGCTTGCCGCCCAGCACCAGGTACTCCTGCATAATCTTCTTGCTCATCCGCGCTCCTCACCATGCTGTTTCTTTTAAGCGTAGACAACTCTCCGCCCGTCCTTTGAAAAGCGCAGTCGCCAGGCCTCCTTGCTAAGAAAACACCACGACGACATGTGTTACCACATGTCTCAAATCACGACTATAAACGTCATTTAAGACATCGAAGGTTTGCTTATGATTCTTCCATCGCATCCATTGCTGACCTAAGGAGTCTCGCATGACCATCGCTACACAACCTCACAAAGGCACGGCTGTTATCACCGGCGCATCAACCGGTATTGGCGCGATTTACGCCAACCGCCTGGCCAGAATGGGCTATGACCTGATTATCGTCGCCCGTAACCAAAACCGTCTGAACCAAATGGCCAGCCACATCACGGCAGATACCGCCCGCAATGTGGAAGCCGTCGCCGCCGATTTAAACGACGCCCAACAACTGCGGGCGCTGGAAGCGAAGCTGCGTGAGGATGCCAGTATCACGCTGCTGGTAAACAACGCTGGCGTCGGGACGCACACACCGCTGTTATCCAGCGATGTTGATCAAATGGAAGCGATGATTAACCTCAACGTCACTGCGCTGACTCGCCTCACATACGCCGTCGTTCCCGGTTTTGTGGCGCGCGGCGCGGGCGCCATTATCAATATCTCTTCGATTGTCGGCATCGCGCCGGAACTGCTGAACGGGGTCTATGGCGGAACAAAAGCCTTTGTGCTGGCGTTTAGCCAGTCGTTGCATCATGAACTGGCTGATAAAGGCATTCAGATCCAGGCGGTGTTACCGGGGGCAACGGCAACACCATTCTGGGACAACGGCGGCTTGCCGCTGGAACAGCTGGATAAATCCATTGTGATGAGTGCTTACGACCTGGTCGACGCCGCACTGGTTGGTTTCGCGCAAGGCGAACTCGTCACTATCCCTTCACTGCACAACGACGCGGACTGGCTGGCAATGGAACAGCGCCGACAGGCCATGCTGCCCAATCTCTCCAGTAACGTACCGGCTGAGCGCTACCGCCCGGCAACCACACACTGAACATTCATTTCAAACAGAGGGCTTTCTTTATGAAACTGACAGGCAATACGATTTTTATTACCGGCGGCACGTCAGGTATTGGCCGCGCGATGGCGGAAAAATTTCATCAGTTGGGCAATAAAGTGATCATCTCCGGGCGGCGAAAAGCGCTGCTGGATAGCGTCACAGAAGCCAACCCAGGCATGGATTCCGTGGTGCTGGACGTCACACAGGCCGCGAGCATCAAAGCGGCAGCGCAGGAGGTGCTTTCGCGCTACCCGGCGCTCAACGTGGTTATCAACAATGCGGGCATTATGCCGTTCGACAACCCCGCCGGTGAGCTTGATGACGCGATGGCCACCACGCTGTTAGATACCAACTTATTAGGCCCGGTGCGGGTAAGCGCGGCGTTTGTTGAGCACCTGAAGCAGCAGCCGGACGCGGTGCTTATCAATAACAGTTCGATTCTGGCGTTTTTACCTCTCGTCAGTAACGCGCTCTATTCGGCGACCAAAGCCGCTATCCACTCTTACACCCTGTCCCAGCGCTTTTTGCTGAAGGATTTTGGCGTCAAGGTTATCGAAATTTCGCCGCCGTGGGTGGATACCGACCTGATCTATAAAAGTGGCGACAGCCGTGCGATGCCGTTGCAGGACTTTATCCAGCAGACCTTCGACAAGCTGGGCACCGACACCATTGAAGCCATTGTCGACAGCGTGCTGCCCGCGCGCGCCAACGCGGGCGCGAACGAACA
This sequence comes from Kosakonia pseudosacchari, assembly GCF_900184035.1. Taxonomy (GTDB): domain Bacteria; phylum Pseudomonadota; class Gammaproteobacteria; order Enterobacterales; family Enterobacteriaceae; genus Kosakonia; species Kosakonia pseudosacchari. The sequence goes on along the minus strand of NZ_FXWP01000025.1, from coordinate 389,650 downwards.
TGAGATGATCAACGCCTTTAACCAGGCGATGGTCGACAACCCGATCCCTGTGGCGTGATCGAACTGCGGGGCGTCGGCCCCGCTGCGGGAGTGAATGATGAAAAATCGGTTATCTCTGGCGCAACGACGCGCGCTGTGGGCGCTGAGCCTGGCCTATTTTATTCAGGCAACGGGGGCGCTATCGGTAGCGGGCAGCCTGACCGCCATCTCCCATGAATGGGGGTTGAGCGATGGTCAAAGCGCGCGTTTGCTCGCGATTTTCGGCCTGACCTTTGCCATCAGCGCACCGCTGGCGCAAGTGTTTTTGGGGCAGATGATGCGCAAATACCAGGTGCTGGCCGGGATGCTGGTGTTCGGCCTTGGGGCGTTTATTTTCGCCATCGCGCCCGGTTACACCGCGCTGGTTATCTCCCGCGTGGTGATGGGGCTGGGCGCATCGCTGATTGGCCCGGTGCTGGTGGCGCTCGGCGCGGAGCTTGTCACACAACATGAACGCGGCAGCGCCATTGCCACGATCCTGCTCGGCGTCTCCATGGCGAGCATGGTTGGCATTCCGCTGGCGGCGTGGATCGCGAATAGTTGGGGTGCAAGACCGTTGTTTGCGCTTGTCGCGCTGGTGAGTGTACTGACTGCGCTGGCCGTCTGGTTCTCTGTGCCGAACATGGTTAAAGGGGTGGATATTAGTTTACGCCAGGTGGGACAGGTATTAATGGATGGCAAATCGCTGGCGGCGTTTTTGGTGGTCTTTTTCATTACCTCCGGCGTGTATGACATGTATGCCTTTATATCGCCGATGATCCGCGATCGCTGGCAAGGTGATACCACCAGCGTTTCGGTGGCGCTGACGGTGATTGGTGTTGCCGGGATTTTGGGTAACTTGTTTGTTGGTCGCGCCGCACGCCGTTATAGCGCCGAACGGCTGCTGGTCGCTGGCATCACCGTGCTGGTGCTGGATATGCTGCTACTGATGATCCTGCCCGGTACGCTGGCGCTGCTCTATTTGTTACTGGTGCTGTGGGCGTTTTCCACCGATCTTCTGTGGCCAACCCAGCAACGGCGGATCGTGGAGATCGCGTCTGAGACGACACGCGGTATCTCGCTCGCCCTGACCAGCGCGTTTATGTTTTGCGGCATTGGTTTTGGTTCGGCGGTCGCGTCATGGCTCTATCCGCTGTTCGGCTTTTATGGTGTGATGCTAAGCGCAGTCCTGTTTTTACTATTGGCGCTTAGCAGTTTGTGGATCTCTGAACGATTACGCGTCCGGAGCCGGGATTTGCAGGCCGCCAGCGCATGTTAAAGGGTGTCGCGATGCACAAAATTGGATTACTGATTTCCGACCATTTTCAGATGCTGGCGTTGTCCACATTGACGGTGTTTGAGTTCGCCAACCTTGTGGCTGGTGAGACGCTTTATCAGCCAACGGTCTACTCAGAATTTGGCGGCACCGTTTATTCCTCATCCGGCATTGGCGTCGAGTCCCGGCCGCTGGAAAGCGTCACGCAAATCGACACCTGGCTGGTGGCAGGTGTGCTGTCGCCCGTGGATGAACCGGCCAGTGCCGGCATCGTTCACTTTCTGCAAACCACGGCGTTACAGGCGCGCCGCATCGCGGGGATCTGCACCGGCGCCTTTGTGCTGGCACAAGCGGGTTTGCTGGAGAAAAAGCGCGCCACGACGCACTGGGCGCACGCCCGCAGCCTGCTGCTGCAGCATCCGGACGTTCAGCTTGAAGACGATCGTATTTTTATCATTGATGATCGCATCTGGACGTCAGCCGGGATGACAGCCGGGCTGGATATGGCGCTCGGCATGGTGGAAAAAGATCTGGGTGCCGAGGCAGCCCGTGTTGTCGCCCACCGGCTGGTGATGAATCAACGCCGCTCCGGCGGGCAGACGCAACACTCGGAAATGCTGGCGCTGGCACCGCGCTCAGATCGGCTGCAAAGTGCGCTGGAATACGCCCGCAATAATCTGAAAAAAGCGCTGACGGTAGAGCTGCTGGCCGATGCGGTGCATGTGAGCGCCCGCCAGCTCAGCCGCCTGTTTCGCCAGGAGACGGGTAAGTCGCCAGCGAAAGCGATTGAAGGATTACGGCTGGAAGCGGCGCGGCTCATGATTGAGCAAAGCCGGCTTTCGCTGGACACGATTGCCCGTGAAGCCGGTTTTCGCGATCGTCGCCATATGCGGGAAGTGTTCGTGCGTGGTTACGGTATTCCGCCACAGTCGCTACGCACCGGCCGTTAAGGTTGCATACCGATTTTCATTCCTGCGGTGAAAGAGCTAATGGCAAAAACGGGTTTTTTGTGCTGGCAGGCGGCGTAGACTAACCTGAACTTTCTCATGAAATCAGGAGCATAAAATGAACGATACCGTAACAGTTGTTGCGACCATTACCGCCCATGCCGGTAGCCGTGAAAAAGTGGCCGGGGCGCTTAAAACCGTTGAACGCGATGTGCAGGGCGAGCCAGGTTGTCTCTCTTATCAGCTACATGTCAACCGTGAAAACGACCACCAGTTCGTGATGATTGAGCGCTGGGCATCGGCAAAAATGCTGGAGCAACACAGCCAGGCCGCGCCATTCAAAGCGTTAGTCAGCGCCATTGACGGGCTCGCCGACCTTAACGTCATGACACTGAGCAGTGGTGCTTAATCGTAGAATGTTTTCCGCTAGCGAAACGGGCTGGTGCCAGTTACCAGCCCGTTTTTGCATTCACCGCCGCTATGGCTGAGGCGTTTGCAGATGGGTTCGGCGTTTGCGGTATTGCGCGGGGCTCACACCATACAGCCGTTTAAACCCTTTCGAAAACGAGGACAGCGAAAGGAACCCGCATCGTTCGGCAACAGCGTCGATAGTTAAACCCGCTTGCGTAATGAGTAACTGCGAGGCCATCGCCATGCGCAGTTGGGAAAGCCACGCCTGCGGCGTAAGCGGATAGCTGCGGGCAAAATAGCGGGCAAAGGTCGCGCGGGACAAAAAGCAGCGTTCGGCCAGCGTTTCCAGCGTCCACGGGCGCGCAGGATCGGCGATAACGGCCAGTAACGCAGGGGCAAGCCGTTTGTTGCTCATCAGCCTGAGCAGACCGGCTGGCGGCTCATGTAATGAGAGCAGCAGGCGCAAGATCAGCGCCAGCAGCGTATCGGCCAGCCCTTTGGCAATCGTCGCATTCCCCGGCAGCGAACCGAGGCTTTCTCGCACCAGCATCATCAGCAACATTTCCAGTTCAGGACAGGCTTGCCAGTGGTTGGTTTGCAGATGAATAAGATGGTTTTCATGGGCGAACAACCAGCCGCTGTGCGGGCCAAAATCAAATTCACCGCACAGCACTTCCACCGCCGCGCCTTTTGCCGGGCTGCGGACTTCTGTCAGGATACCGTTATCATGCTTTAACGCCGGAACCATCTGCCCCCACTCGACCAGGCTCTGGAGCAGATGCGGCGTTCCGTGAGGCAACAGGAGCACATCGCCTGCGCACACATCCACATGTCGACCTTCTACCACCAGCCTCGCTTCGCCGTGCAAAACCACATGCCAGGGCACCACGCCAGGCGCAAGTTGTTGATGGTCGGCTTCCCACCGCCCGGCAAAGCGGCAATGGAGGTTCACAGCGCATGTTGGCGCCAGCATCGCAAGCAGTTGGCTGAGGCTATCCACATTTCCCTCTGAGACGATAAGACAAAAAATAGAGACGATGTATAACCGTTACCCGAACGCTTTCTCCCTACTATGAGTACATCGCCGATACGGCGGACCCCATACACTGACAGGAGATAATCATGAGCCGTTTAACATCCATTCAACCCGAAAACGCCACCGATAAAACCGCCGATCTTTTCGGTGCCATTAAGAAAGCAATGGGTAAAGTACCTAATGCCTACCAGACCATTGGCATTGCCCCGGAGATGCTTGCTCAGGCGTTACAACATAATGCCGCACTGGCAAAAAGTTCGCTGAATAAAAAAGAGCTGGAAGCGATCAACTTACTGGTCAGTGAAATTTCCGGCTGTGACTACTGCCTGGCCGCGCATACGTTAACGGGCAAAATGGCGGGTTATAGCGTGGAGCAAACGCAACAACTGCGCCGGGGTGAATTCCCTGAAGATGCGCACATTGACGCGCTGCTGAAATTCGTAAAAACCGTGGTCACCACGCACGGTACGCTGCCGGCAGAAAAAGTTGAATCGCTGCGCGACGCCGGTTTCGCGGATCGCCAGATTGTCGAGATAATCAGCGCCATCAGCGCCATTCTGTTTACCAATATGATTAACCGCGTCAATGACACGGTTGTGGATTTCCCGAAAGCCGCCGCACTGTAACGCTTCGCCTGGCTTCCCGCAGGGTGGGAAGCCAGGTTTTTCCTTCCTGTTTCCCCGCTCCTCAGACTTCGTTATCATGCTGCCCTGGCAGAGTGATCGCTAACCAGAACAACAAAAGATCCACTCATACATTTCACGATAATGGACATCACTGACCGATGAGTACTATCGACAATTTCGACGCACATACGCCAATGATGCAGCAGTATCTGAAGCTGAAAGCGCAGCATCCGGATATTCTGCTGTTCTACCGTATGGGCGACTTCTACGAGCTGTTTTACGACGACGCCAAACGCGCTTCGCAGCTGATGGACATTTCGCTGACCAAACGCGGCGCGTCTGCCGGTGAACCGATTCCGATGGCGGGTGTACCGCATCATGCGGTGGAAAACTATCTGGCGAAGCTGGTGAGCCTTGGTGAATCGGTGGCGATTTGCGAGCAGATTGGCGATCCGGCCACCAGTAAAGGGCCGGTCGAACGTAAAGTAGTGCGCATTGTCACGCCAGGCACTATCAGCGATGAAGCGCTGTTGCAGGAGCGCCAGGACAACCTGCTCGCCGCCGTCTGGCAGGACAGCAAAGGGTTTGGCTACGCAACGCTGGATATCAGTTCCGGGCGTTTTCGGGTTAGCGAACCGGCGGATCGCGACACCATGGCGGCTGAGCTGCAACGCACCAATCCGGCGGAATTGCTCTATGCGGAAGATTTCGCGGAAACCGCGCTGATTGAAGGCCGTCGCGGTTTGCGCCGCCGCCCGCTGTGGGAGTTCGAAATTGACACCGCGCGCCAACAATTAAATATGCAGTTCGGCACGCGCGACCTGGTCGGTTTTGGTGTAGAGAACGCGCCGCGCGGCCTGTGCGCCGCCGGTTGCCTGCTGCAATATGTAAAAGACACGCAGCGCACCGCCCTGCCGCATATTCGCTCCATCACCATGGAGCGCCAGCAGGACACCATCATTATGGATGCCGCGACGCGCCGGAATCTGGAGATCACCCAGAACCTGGCGGGCGGCGTCGAAAACACGCTGGCATCGGTGCTCGACTGCACCGTCACACCAATGGGCAGCCGTATGCTCAAACGCTGGCTGCATATGCCGGTGCGCGATACAAAAGTGCTGACCGAGCGTCAGCAAACCATCAGCGCGTTGCAGGAACATACCAGCGAGCTGCAACCGGTGCTGCGCCAGGTGGGCGATCTGGAGCGTATTCTGGCGCGTCTGGCGCTGCGCACCGCCCGTCCGCGCGATCTGGCGCGCATGCGTTACGCTTTCCAGCAATTACCGGAACTGCGCAGCCAGTTGGCGGATATTGACAGCGCACCGGTGCAGGCGCTGCGCGAAAAAATGGGTGAGTTTGTCGAATTACGCGAACTACTGGAGCGCGCCATCATTGAAGCACCACCGGTGCTGGTGCGCGATGGAGGCGTGATTGCGCCGGGGTATAACGCCGAGCTGGATGAGTGGCGCGGGCTGGCGGATGGCGCGACCGATTATCTCGACCGCCTCGAGATCCGCGAACGTGAGCGGCTGGGGCTGGATACGCTGAAAGTGGGCTATAACGCGGTACACGGCTATTTCATCCAGATTAGCCGTGGGCAAAGCCATCTGGCGCCGATTCACTATGTGCGCCGCCAGACGCTGAAAAACGCTGAGCGTTACATTATTCCGGAACTGAAAGAGTACGAAGACAAAGTTCTGACCTCCAAAGGTAAAGCGCTGGCGCTGGAAAAACAGCTTTATGAGGAACTGTTTGATCTGCTGATGCCGCATCTGGCGGATTTGCAGCAGAGCGCCGCCGCACTGGCAGAGCTGGATGTGCTGGTCAACCTGGCGGAGCGTGCTTATACCCTGAATTACTGCTGCCCGACCTTTAGCGAAAAACCGGGCATCCGCATTAGCGAAGGCCGCCATCCGGTGGTGGAGCAAGTGCTGAAAGAGCCGTTTATCGCCAACCCGCTGAACCTGTCACCGCAGCGCCGGATGTTAATCATCACCGGCCCGAATATGGGCGGTAAAAGTACCTATATGCGCCAGACCGCGCTGATTGCTCTGCTGGCCTATATCGGCAGCTATGTTCCGGCGCAAAAAGTGGAGATCGGGCCTATCGATCGCATCTTTACCCGCGTCGGCGCGGCGGACGATCTGGCCAGCGGGCGCTCCACGTTTATGGTGGAGATGACCGAAACCGCCAATATTCTGCATAACGCCACGGAAAACAGCCTGGTGCTGATGGACGAAATCGGTCGCGGCACATCAACGTATGATGGCCTGTCGCTGGCGTGGGCGTGCGCGGAAAATCTGGCGAATAAGATCAAAGCGCTGACGCTGTTTGCCACCCACTATTTCGAGCTGACGCAACTGCCGGAAAAAATGGAAGGCGTGGCGAATGTGCATCTCGATGCGCTGGAGCATGGCGATACCATCGCCTTTATGCACAGCGTGCAGGATGGCGCGGCCAGTAAGAGCTACGGCCTGGCGGTCGCGGCGCTGGCGGGTGTCCCCAAAGAGGTGATCAAGCGCGCGCGCGGTAAATTGCGCGAACTGGAAAGCCTGTCGCCGAGTGCTGCAGCCACACAGATCGACGGCACGCAGATGTCGCTGCTGGCGGCACCAGAAGAGACAAACCCGGCGGTTGAAGCGCTGGAAAACCTCGATCCGGATAGCCTCACGCCGCGCCAGGCGCTGGAGTGGATCTACCGTCTGAAAAACCTGCTGTAACCCCTCTTCCCTCTCCCTGAACGGGAGAGGGATCTTCACGAATGCGCCAGCTACGGCGGAATCCGCGGCACTTGCGGCGCAGAACCAAAACCTTGCGACACCATATAAAACGCGCGTCCGGAACAGCACAGCGGTTCGTGATGACCACCTCCTGACAACTTTTATCAGGACGGGCTGATACTCAAGCCATACATGTACTGCGGATGTTTCCCCTTTAATGACGATGCCGGGCAGTTTTCAAACCGTTTTAAGTGTGCAGCGATGGCTTAAGCGCTACGCCAGACGAGCACGCAAAAAATCCACAAACGCGCGGACTTTGGCTGGCTGATGCTGCGCATCCGCATAGACGGCATAAACCCCCTGCTGCGCGAAGCGGTATTGGGGTAACAGATGAACAAGCCGGTGGCTGTCCAGCGCCGTTTGCACCAGCCACAGCGGTAACAACGCCACACCACAACCGGCCAGCGCGAATGCCATTAACGCCTGCGCACTATCAGCGGATAATCGCGCAGTCGCGGTGATTTCCAGCGTTTCACTGCGCCCACTGGCATCGGTAACCTGCCAGCGCAACGGTGCGCTTAAGCGCTCGTGAATAATCCACTCCGCCTGCGCCAGCGCTTGCAGCGAGGTCACTGGATGGGTGCTCAACCATTCGGGCGTTGCCACTGGCACAACCAGGAAGCGTGAAATCAATGCTGCGTGATAGCGCGAATCCGCCAGCGATCCTAAGCGGATCGCCACATCAAAACGCTCTGAAATCAAATCATTATGCTGCGACGATGCCACATGGCGGATGCGTAAACCGGGGTGATCTTTACCAAACGCCGCCAGCGCCGGCACCACAACCAGTGCGCCATACTCCGGTGTGCTGGTGATCCGCAGCTCACCGCATAAACCTACATGGCTCGCCCGGACCTCATCTTGCAACGTCTCTGCGGCTTGGAGCAGCTCAACACCACGCTGATAAAACACACGTCCCGCATCGGTTAGCGTTAACCGCCGCGTTGAGCGCAGCAATAACGTGACGCCGAGTTCGTTTTCCAGTTGGCGGATATTAAAGCTGACCACCGCTTTGGTTTGCCCAAGTGCAACGGCAGCCGCGGTGAAACTGCCGGTATCGACCACGGCAACAAAGATAGCCATCCGCGATAAATTGAGCATCGGTTTTCCATCATTGTAAAAATAATTTTGACAGTATATCGCCCGGCGCGCCGTTTATCCCGTCCCATCGCCCCGCTACATTACGCCTCCACACAGGAGGGCAGAAAATGGTGTATCGCAACAAGGTCGCGGTGGTTTATCTGCTGGGCTTTTTTCTCGATCTAATCAATATGTTTATTGCCAGCGTGGCGTTTCCGGCGATGGCGGTGAGCTTGCAGGCTTCCGTTGCCACGCTGGCATGGGTCAGCAACGGCTATATCGCCGGTTTAACGCTGGCGATCCCGTTTAGTGCAAGGCTCACCAGACGTTTTGGTGCACGACGGATCTTTATCTTTTCGCTGATAGTATTCAGCGCCGCGGCAATGGCGGCAGGCTGTGCCAGCTCTGCTGGCGGTCTGATTTTCTGCCGCGTAGTGCAAGGCATGGGCGGCGGGCTACTGATCCCGGTGGGCCAGGCGTTAACCTGGCAGCAATATAAACCCCATGAACGTGCCAGAGTCTCATCCGCCGTGATGCTGGTCGCGCTGCTGGCCCCCGCCTGCTCACCCGCGATCGGCGGCGTGCTGGTAGCGTCTTTTAGCTGGCGCTGGATTTTCTTCGCCACGCTGCCTGTTGCGCTGATAACGCTGCTACTCGCGATCCTCTGGCTAAAAGACGAGCCTGTGGCTAGCGGATCGTCGCGCCTGCTGCATTTGCCCTTGCTACGTAACTCGCTGTTGCGCTTCGCCATGCTGATTTATCTCTGCGTGCCGGGGATGTTCATCGGTGTGAGTGTGGTGGGCATGTTTTATTTGCAGCGCATCGCCGGGATGTCGCCGGCAATGACCGGCGCGTTGATGATCCCGTGGTCGCTGGCTTCTTTTGCCGCGATCTGTTTTAGCGGCCGCTATTTCAACCATCTTGGCCCCCGACCATTCATCATCACTGGCTGTTTATTACAGGCTGTCGGGATATTGCTGTTAACGGGCGTTTCGCCAGAGACGCCTGCCAGCATCGTTATCGTGGCATTTACGTTGATGGGCGCGGGTGGAAGTTTGTGCAGCAGTACCGCGCAAAGCAGTGCCTTTTTGACGATTACCCATCATGAGATGCCCGATGCCAGCGCGTTGTGGAATCTTAACCGGCAACTGAGTTTCTTCCTCGGGACAACGTTGCTGGCGTTCGTATTGAGCGCGTTACAGCAGCTGTTTCCTCCCATACTGGCCTGGCGCGGAACGTTTATTACCGCTGCCGCCTTTTCCTTGTTACCGCTGGTGGCCGCCCTGCGGCTGAATAACCAACAAACACTGCCCTATCTGCATCAGGAGAAACCATGAAGCCCTATGTCACAGAAATTATTGACGCACATGTCGCCATCGAAAACTGGCTCAGCCGGGGTGAAGGCGAACTGGAAGCATTGATGGCGCGCTTTGCGAAAAACTTTTCCATGGTAACGCTTTCCGGCGCATCTCTGGACTACTCAGCACTTGCCGGTTTTTTCCAGGCGCAACGCGGCAGTCGCGCGGGGTTGAAGATTGTTGTCGATAACATTGAATCGCTGGCGGAGTGGGACGGTGGCGCGGTAATAATCTACCGGGAAACGCAGGGTGAGCATGTACGCTGGTCAACGGTGGTGTTTCAATTTCAGCAAGGGCGCGTGTTGTGGCGTCATTTGCATGAAACGGCACAGGCAGCGTCACGGTAAATTGCAGGCAAAGAAAAAAGGCCGCGTCATCTGGGAGCGGCCTTTTTGTCGTGAAATGATGCTTATTCGCGGAACAGCGCTTCGATATTCAGCCCTTGCGTTTGCAGGATTTCACGCAGACGACGCAGACCTTCAACCTGAATCTGGCGAACACGTTCACGAGTGAGACCAATTTCGCGGCCCACATCTTCCAGTGTCGCAGCTTCATAACCCAGCAGACCGAAACGACGCGCCAGCACTTCACGCTGTTTGGCGTTCAGTTCGAACAGCCATTTAACGATGCTTTGTTTCATATCATCGTCTTGCGTGGTGTCTTCCGGGCCGTTGTCTTTCTCATCGGCCAGGATATCCAGCAGCGCTTTTTCAGAATCACCGCCCAGCGGTGTATCAACTGAGGTAATGCGCTCGTTGAGACGCAGCATGCGGCTGACATCATCAACAGGTCTATCCAGCTGTTCGGCAATCTCTTCCGCGCTCGGCTCGTGGTCCAGTTTATGGGACAACTCGCGTGCAGTACGCAGATAGACGTTCAGCTCTTTAACAATGTGGATTGGCAGACGAATAGTACGGGTTTGGTTCATGATTGCCCGTTCAATAGTCTGACGGATCCACCAGGTGGCATACGTTGAGAAACGGAACCCGCGTTCCGGGTCAAATTTCTCAACGGCGCGGATCAGCCCCAGATTACCCTCTTCAATCAGATCCAACAGCGCCAGACCACGATTGCTATAACGACGGGCAATTTTCACCACCAGACGCAGGTTACTTTCGATCATGCGACGGCGAGAGGCTACGTCACCACGTAACGCACGGCGTGCGAAATAGACTTCTTCTTCGGCCGTTAAGAGCGGGGAGTACCCAATTTCCCCAAGGTACAGCTGAGTAGCGTCTAAAACACGCTGGGTAGCGCCCTGCGACAACAGCTCCTCTTCAGCCAGGTCGTTATCACTGGGTTCCTCTTCTACTAAGGCTTTCTCATCAAAAGCCTCTACTCCGTTCTCATCAAATTCCGCGTCTTCATTTAAATCATGAACTTTCAGCGTATTCTGACTCATAAGGTGGCTCCTACCCGTGATCCCTGGGCAAAGCACCTGAAGACTACTCATTTCGCCGGCTGCAGCGGCATCTGCGCACGCTGCAACGACTCAAATGGGGAGTACTTCATCCACTTTGCACCGATTTATCGCTGCGGCAAATAACGCAGCGGGTTTACGGATTTCCCCTTGTAACGAATTTCAAAATGCAAGCGTGTAGAACTGGTTCCGGTGCTACCCATGGTAGCGATTTTCTGCCCCGCCTTAACTTCTTGTTGTTCCCGGACCAGCATTGTGTCGTTATGGGCGTAGGCACTCAGGTAATCATCGTTGTGTTTTATGATGATCAAATTACCGTAACCGCGCAGTGCGTTACCGGCATATACAACGCGCCCATCTGCGGTCGCGACGATAGCCTGTCCTTTACTGCCCGCAATATCGACACCTTTATTGCCACCTTCGGTCGCAGAGAAGTTATCGATAACGTTGCCCTCAGTCGGCCAGCGCCATGAAGCAATCGGCGCGCTGGTTGATGTACTGCTGGCAGTCGGTTCGGTTGAGCTTACAGAAGGAGCCGTAACAGGCGCTGTGACGATAGTCGCAGGCTTATTATTCGGCAACATTTTGTTAGCACTTTGTTCACCTGAATCTTCAGAATACGTAATTGTCGGTTTCGAAGCAACCACTACGGTTGAATTTTGTGCAGGTTTTGAGACGATTCCTTGCGCAGAAGCATCAGCCTGAGTTATGGCGTTACCACCGGTAATTGGCGTACCGGATGCGTTGCCAACCTGTAAGGTTTGTCCGACTTCAAGACTATACGGCGCGGCAACGTGATTACGCTGCGCGAGGTCACGGAAATCGTTCCCGGTGATCCACGCGATATAAAACAGCGTATCGCCACGCTTAACGGTGTAGGTGCTGCCGCCGGTGTAGCTGCCTTTAGGAATATTGCCATACTGGCGGTTATAGACGATATGGCCATTCACCGTCTGAACGGGCTGCTGTGCGACAGGCTGGATCTGCGTCGGCTGAACGGCAGGACGCTGTACCGGCTGAATTTGCGGTTGCTGCGCGGACGTGCCAAGTTTTGGCGGCGGCGTGATTAACATACCGGAACTGGAATTATTACTGCTGGCGCTCTTCATACCGCCAACGGAACTGACCGGGGCAGGAGCATTAGTGGAATTTGAACACCCTGCCAGCCAAAGTGAAACCAGCGATAATGCCGCAACACGGCTTACGGTTAATTTTGGGCTTCCCGCGCTCATTTATCCCCCAACAATATGTAAATTACCAATGACTTAAAGATAACCGCGAACGTTTACGGCAAATGTGCTCACCATACGCTGTTATTGCCTGAAAAACCCAGGAAAACTCTGTTTCTCAGGCCAGTTCGCCTTTCACCAGCGGAACAAAGCGTACGGCTTCAACGGTATCGATAATGAATTCGCTTCCCCGCCGACGAACCCGCTTTAAATGCTGGAGTTCATCGCCCACGGGCAAAACGAGAATGCCGCCGTCATCAAGCTGCGACATCAGCGCAGCCGGGATTTCCGGCGGTGCAGCGGTCACGATAATGGCGTCAAACGGCGCACGAGCCTGCCACCCCTGCCAGCCATCGCCATGACGAGTAGAAACATTATGTAAATCAAGCTGCTTCAGGCGGCGACGCGCCTGCCATTGCAACCCTTTGATGCGTTCAACCGAGCAAACATGTTGCACCAGGCGCGCCAGAATGGCGGTCTGATACCCCGAACCGGTGCCAATTTCCAGCACCCGCGAGGCCGGCGTCAACTCCAGCAGTTCGGTCATTCGCGCCACCATATAGGGTTGAGAAATGGTTTGCCCTTGACCAATAGGTAACGCGACGTTATCCCACGCTTTGTGTTCAAACGCCTCGTCGATGAATTTCTCGCGCGGCACTTGTGACAACGCCTCAAGCACCTGCTCGTTTTTAATGCCCTGCGCGCGTAATTGATTGAGAAGATCCTGTACGCGTTTGCTTACCATTGCCTGTTCACCCCGGCACGATCCAACCAACCCGACACCACATCATGCGCGCTGTAAGCGGTTAAATCCACATGCAGCGGCGTCACGGAAACATAGCCTTCATCAATGGCGGCGAAATCGGTATCCGGCCCGGCATCGCATTTCTCGCCGGGCGGGCCAATCCAGTAAAGCGTGTTACCGCGCGGATCTTGTTGTGGAATCACCTGATCCGCCGGATGACGGCTGCCACAACGCGTCACGCGAATGCCTTTGATCTCATCCAGCGGCAGATCCGGGACGTTTATATTCAAAATACGCCCGGTTCGCAGCGGTTCGCGGCTTAACGCGCGTAAGAGAGAACAGGTGACCACTGCGGCGGTGTCATAATGCGTATGCCCATTAAGCGACACCGCCAGCGCCGGGAATCCCAGGTGTCTCCCCTCCATCGCAGCGGCAACCGTACCGGAGTAGATAACATCATCGCCAAGGTTCGGCCCGGCATTAATACCAGACACCACCACATCCGGGCGCGGGCGCATCAGCGCATTCACGCCCAGGTAAACGCAATCGGTCGGCGTGCCCATCTGGACGGCGATATCGCCGTTTTCAAAGGTAAAAGTACGAAGCGAGGATTCAAGCGTCAGCGAATTAGACGCGCCGCTGCGGTTACGATCGGGAGCGACGACCTGAACGTCGGCAAACTCTCGAAGAGCCTTTGCCAGCGTCTGGATACCCGGCGCGTGGATCCCGTCATCGTTACTCAGCAATATTCGCATAATCACCCGATGTGTTAATAAGTTCCCTGACGACACTGGTAGCAAAACTGCCCGCCGGAAGCCAGAACCGTAATTCGACGGTGACGTCATCCCACCAGTTCCAGCTTAATTTTTGCGGGTAGAGCAGCATCGCGCGGCGCGCGGCTTCGACTTTCTCCCGCACCAACAGCGCCTGTAGCTCAGGCGCATCAGCAACCGCCTGTTGTTCAAACGCCAGCGCGTCACGCTGTGTGCCCCACTCACCGCTGCCTGGCAGCGATGCGGTAATCATCAGCGTTTTCGCCTCAACGCGCGTTTGCAGTTCCGCCTGCTCTTCACAGGTTGCAACAAACCAGCTGCCGCGCCCCGCTAATTGTAGCGCATCGCCGTCAACAACTTGATTAAAGTCTGTTTTTTTCAATCGCGTACTGACGATTTGATTAAACAACGCGCTGCGCGCTGCCGACAACCAAAAACTGCGCTTGTTACGATCGCGCACCGGTGCATCGCTCTGCGCCCAGCGAAGCGCGCCTTGCAGGTTGTTGCCACCGATACCAAAGCGCTGAGCGCCGAAATAATTCGGTACACCTTTCTGTGCGATGGCCTGCAAACGCGCCTCAACATCCGCACGGTCGCTGATTTCGCGCAGCACCAGCGTAAACGCATTACCCTTCAGCGCACTGAGGCGCAGCTTGCGCTTGTGGCGGGCATATTCCAGCACTTTGCAGCCTTCCAGCTGAAATGCGCTGAGATCGGGCATCGCATTACCCGGCACGCGGGCACACAGCCACTGCTCAGTGACAGCGTGTTTATCTTTTTGCCCGGCGAAGCTTACTTCACGCGCATGGATTTTAAGGAATTTTGCCAGCGCATCAGCCACAAAACGCGTATTGCAGCCATTTTTCACGATGCGTACCAGAATATGTTCGCCTTCGCCATCAGGTTCAAAGCCAAGATCTTCAACCACCACGAAATCTTCCGGATTGGCTTTCAGAACGCCGCTTGCCACCGGTTTGCCGTGCAAAAATGTCAGGTTGTCAAAATCTGTCATTTCGCCGCCTTCACCAGCAGCGCCACCGCTTCACAAGCGATACCTTCGCCACGGCCGGTAAAGCCGAGTTTCTCGGTGGTGGTGGCTTTGACGTTGACATCATCCATATGACAGCCGAGATCTTCAGCGATAAACACGCGCATCTGCGGAATATGCGGCAGCATTTTCGGTGCCTGGGCGATGATAGTGACATCGACGTTGCCAAGCGTGTAGCCTTTCGCCTGAATGCGCCGCCAGGCTTCACGCAGCAGCTCGCGGCTGTCTGCGCCTTTGAACGCCGGATCGGTGTCCGGGAACAATTTGCCAATATCGCCCAGCGCCGCCGCGCCCAGCAGCGCGTCGGTCAACGCATGCAGCGCGACATCACCATCGGAGTGAGCCAGCAGGCCTTTTTCGAAGGGAATGCGCACACCACCAATGATAATCGGGCCAACGCCTCCAAAGGCGTGTACGTCAAAACCGTGTCCAATGCGCATTATGCTTTCTCCTGGAGGTCTGCATGGGTCAAGTAGAATTCTGCGAGTCGTAAATCTTCGGGTCGGGTGACTTTAATGTTATCCGCGCGTCCGGCGACCAGCTCCGGGTGAAAACCACAATACTCCAGCGCTGAGGCTTCATCAGTAATTACAGCGCCTTCGTTCAGCGCGCGGGTCAGGCAGTCGTGCAGCAGCGGCAGCGGGAAAAACTGCGGCGTTAGCGCATGCCATAAGTCATTGCGCTCAACGGTGTGAGCAATCGCGGTCTTACCGGGTTCGGCGCGCTTCATGGTGTCACGCACCGGGGCAGCAAGAATCCCGCCCACGCGGCTGGTGTCACTCAGCGCCAGCAGGCGGTTCAAATCATCCTGATGCAGACAAGGCCGCGCGGCATCATGCACCAGCACCCACTGTGCGCCCGAGGCGGCCTTCAAGCCCGCCAGCACGGAATCCGCGCGCTCTGCGCCACCGTTCACCACGGTGATTTGCGGATGGCTGGCAAGGGGTAACTGCGCGAAACGTTCATCGCCTGGGCTGACCGCAATAATCACGCGGCTAACGCGCGGATGGGCGAGCAACGCGGCGACCGCGTGCTCAAGAATGGTTTTATCACCGATGGAGAGATACTGCTTAGGACATTCCGTTTGCATGCGGCGGCCAAATCCGGCGGCCGGCACCACGGCACAGACGTCCGGGATCATTGCTGACATGTCGTGAGTCCGGGATTATTTAAGGTCTGTTCTGCGTATTTTGTGTATTTTGCGTGTTTTGCGCTGAGCCCGACGCGCGCTTTGAGGCGTCCGGCACCAGACGATAAAATGTTTCGCCCGGCCTGGTCATCGTTAATTCGTTGCGAGCGCGTTCCTCAATCGCTTCCTGACCGCCATTGAGATCGTCAATTTCGGCGAAAAGCTGATCGTTACGCGATTTTAATTTGGCGTTTGTCGCCTGCTGTGCCGCCACATCTTCGCTGACGCGGCCGTAATCATGCAGACCATTCTTGCCGAACCACAGCGAATACTGTAGCCAGACCAGCAAAGCCAGCAATAGCAGCGTTAGTTTACCCATCCTGCCCCCTGAAAAACGGCATCATCATCCCATAACTTTTCGTCAGACTCCACTCCAGCCGGGTGATGCCGCGCAAGCGCCAGACTTTACCATAAATGTCTGTCGATCCGTAGCCGGACACATTGCCTTAATGAGCGTTACGGTTTGACGTAGGGATTGCGTTAACCCATCAGCCACATAAACAGCACGCCGAACATGGCGATCACCGTCAACAGTGTCGCCACACTGCTATAAAGCAGCTTGCCATCGAGGAGCGAATGCAGCGCAATGCCGACCACGACGGATACGGGCATCAGGGCGAGAAAAAAAGGCCAGGTGTAGAGAAAGAAAAACAGCGTATTGGAACCGTAAATCATGAACGGGATGCCGAGCGCCAGCAGCCATGCGACAAAGCCCACAACCGCTCCAGGGAACGACCATGTAGTGGCTTCATCGGTGGTGGTCGTCATCGACTGCGACCGTGGAATGGTGATGTTCTGACTGTTGCGCATATCTGATCCTGTTGCCTGTACGACCGGTAACGGAAATACACACCCTCGTTCAGGCGGCGCAGACATCAACGCCGGAAAACCTGAAGATGGCGTGTATCACCAGTACCGTCTCAGGATCTGATAATATCGCCCTGCCGGAGGAGGTCTAATAATTGGCTGACCAAATTTGTTACCAATTGTTCGCCGTC
Organism: Kosakonia pseudosacchari; assembly: GCF_900184035.1. Lineage (GTDB taxonomy): Bacteria > Pseudomonadota > Gammaproteobacteria > Enterobacterales > Enterobacteriaceae > Kosakonia > Kosakonia pseudosacchari. The sequence continues at coordinate 372,716 of NZ_FXWP01000025.1, read as the reverse complement.
CAGATGCACTTCCGGCGATTGCGGCGCTTCGTAAACCGAATCGATGCCGGTGAAGTTGCGAAGTTCACCCGCACGCGCTTTCTTATACAACCCCTTAGGATCGCGCGTTTCGCAGATAGCCAGCGGCGTATCAACAAACACCTCGATAAACCGCCCTTCTCCGAGGCGATCGCGCACCATTTGTCGCTCGGCGCGGTGCGGTGAGATAAACGCGGTGAGCACGACCAGCCCCGCTTCAACCATTAATTTGGCCACTTCGCCCACGCGACGGATATTCTCTTTGCGATCGACGTCGCTAAAGCCTAAATCGCTGCACAAACCATGGCGCACATTGTCGCCATCCAGCAAATAGGTGCTAACGCCCGCACGGTGCAGCGCCTCTTCCAGCGCCCCCGCGACGGTCGATTTTCCCGAGCCGGAAAGGCCGGTAAACCACAACACAACTCCACGGTGACCGTGGAGTTGCTCGCGCGCTTCAGGCGTCACCGGGTGCGCGTGCCAGACGACATTTTCGTCATGCTGCGCCATTACTTGCCTCCCAGCAGATCGCGCGCGCCCCAGTGCGGGAAGTGCTTACGAATCAGCTGATTCAGTTCCAGTTCGAATGCGCTGAACTCGGATGTGCTGGCCTGCTGCTGGATATGAACCTCACGTACCATCCCTGCGCCAACGGTCACGTTACTCAGGCGATCGATAAAGATAATGCCGCCGGTGACCGGGTTCTGTTGATAAGCATCCAGCGTCAGCGGTTCGTCAAACGTCAGATCCACCAGGCCTATGCCATTCAGCGGCAAGGTTTCGACCTGGCGTTGCGTCAGGTTATTGATGTCCACCTGATAGTGGATACCATCAACGCGGGCGCGCGTTTTTTTGCCGGCCACTTTGATGTCATAGCTCTGACCCGGTTGCAGTGGCTGTTCCGCCATCCACACGACATCGAGCGATGCGCTCTGTACGGCAGGCAGCGTCTCTTGCGCATCCAGAATCAAGTCGCCACGGCTGATATCGATCTCATCTTTCAGTACCAGCGTAATCGCTTCACCAGCCCCCGCCTCCTGTAAATCGCCATCAAATGTGACGATACGGGCAATGGACGACTCCACGCCGGACGGCAGCACTTTGATACGCTGGCCGACTTTCACCACGCCGGAGGCGAGCGTACCGGAGAAACCACGGAAATCGAGGTTTGGACGGTTAACGTACTGCACCGGGAAGCGCATTGGTTGCGTATCCACCACGCGCTGGATTTCTACGGTTTCCAGCACTTCCAGCAGTGTCGGGCCGCTGTACCACGGCATTTTCTCGCTCTGGCTGGCAACGTTATCCCCTTCCAGCGCCGAAAGCGGTACAAAGCGGATATCGAGATTGCCCGGTAGTTGTCCGGCAAAGGTGAGGTAATCCTGACGAATGTTGTCGAACGTCTCTTCGCTGAAATCCACCAGGTCCATTTTGTTCACCGCCACCACCAGATGTTTGATACCCAGCAAGGTAGAGATAAAGCTGTGGCGGCGAGTCTGATCCAGCACGCCTTTACGCGCATCGATCAACAAAATCGCCAGATCGCAGGTCGACGCACCGGTCGCCATATTTCGGGTGTACTGCTCATGCCCCGGCGTATCGGCGATGATAAATTTGCGCTTCTCCGTGGAGAAATAGCGGTACGCCACATCAATGGTAATGCCCTGCTCGCGCTCCGCTTGCAGGCCATCCACCAGCAGCGCCAGATCGAGCTTTTCACCCTGGGTGCCGTGACGTTTACTGTCGTTGTGCAGCGTAGAGAGCTGATCTTCGTAGATCTGGCGGGTATCGTGCAGCAGACGACCAATCAGTGTACTTTTGCCGTCATCGACGCTGCCGCAGGTTAAAAAGCGCAGCAGGCTTTTATGCTGCTGAGCATGCAGATACGCTTCGACGCCGCCTTCATTGGCAATCTGTTGTGCAATCGTGGTGTTCATGGCGGCTCCTTAGAAGTATCCCTGACGTTTTTTCAGCTCCATGGAGCCGGCCTGGTCGCGGTCGATCACGCGCCCCTGACGTTCACTGGTGGTGGAAACCAGCATCTCTTCAATAATTTCCGGCAGCGTCTGTGCGCTCGATTCCACCGCGCCTGTCAACGGCCAGCAGCCAAGTGTGCGGAAACGCACCATCCGCTGCTCAATCACTTCGCCCGGCTGCAGATCGATACGGTCATCGTCGATCATCATCAGCATGCCGTCGCGCTCCAGCACCGGGCGTTCCGCCGCCAGGTAGAGCGGCACGATTTCAATATTTTCCAGGAAGATATACTGCCAGATATCCAGCTCGGTCCAGTTAGAGAGAGGGAAGACGCGAATACTTTCGCCTTTGTTGATCTGGCCGTTGTAGTTATGCCACAGCTCCGGGCGCTGGTTTTTCGGATCCCAGCGGTGAAAACGGTCGCGGAAGGAGTAAATGCGCTCTTTGGCGCGCGATTTCTCTTCGTCACGGCGCGCGCCGCCAAAGGCCGCGTCAAAACCGTATTTATTCAGCGCCTGCTTCAGCCCTTCGGTTTTCATGATATCGGTGTGTTTGGCGCTGCCGTGTACGAACGGGTTAATGCCCATCGCCACCCCTTCCGGGTTTTTATGCACCAGCAGCTCACAACCATAGGCCTTTGCTGTGCGATCACGGAATTCGTACATCTCACGGAATTTCCAGCCGGTATCCACATGCAGCAGCGGGAACGGTAGCGTACCTGGGTAGAAGGCTTTGCGTGCCAGATGCAGCATCACGCTGGAATCTTTGCCGATGGAGTACATCATCACCGGGTTGGAAAATTCGGCGGCCACTTCGCGGATAATATGGATGCTTTCCGCCTCCAGTTGTCGCAGATGAGTGAGTCGTTTTTGATCCATAACCATTCCTTAAGCCAGATTAATCACGGAGGCGTCGAACGCGTCCGTCGCTGTCGTATGCCGGAACCAGGCGAGTTCGCGATGTAGCCCAACCACCTCGCCCACCACCAGCAGGGCAGGCATCGGGGCGGCTTTCGCCAGTTCCTCAAGTTGTTCTAATGTGCCGGTAGCGACGTGCTGATCCGCACGCGTACCGCGGGAAATCACCGCCACTGGCGTGGTTTTGTCCCGCCCATGGGTCATCAGTTGTTCGCTGATTTCGGCTGCCTTCATCGTGCCCATATAGATAGCCAGCGTCTGGCGGCTCTGCGCCAGCTGCGACCAGTCAAACGGCGCGCTGTCGGCTTTATAGTGGCCAGTCACAAAGGTGACGCTCTGGGCAAAATCCCGGTGCGTCAGCGGGATGCCCGCATAGGCTGTCGCACCCGATGCTGCCGTAACGCCCGGCACCACCTGGAAAGGAATGCCCGCCTCAGCCGCCGCCTGTAGCTCTTCGCCACCGCGTCCGAAGATAAACGGATCGCCGCCTTTCAGGCGCACCACCGTTTTCCCCTCGCGCGCCGCGTCCACTAACATGCGGTTGGTATCATGCTGCGCGACAGCGTGCGAACCGGCACGTTTGCCAACGCAGATTTTCTCTGCGTCCCGCCGCACCAATTCCAGCACCGCATCGCTCACGAGGTGGTCATAAAACACCACGTCTGCCTGCTGGATAACCTGCAAGCCCCGCAGCGTCAGCAGTCCGGCATCGCCAGGCCCGGCACCAACCAGAATGATTTCACCGTCGCTTGAGCCAGGCTGCGCCAGCTCCGCTTCCAGCGCTTTTTCCGCTGCCGGTTCGTCACCCGCCGCCATCAGGCTGGCGAAACGCCCGCGAAAAGCGTTTTCCCAAAAACGACGCCGCTCGTCGGTAGTGCGGCGAAACGCTTTGATGCGCGTCCGCCAGCGCCCGGCGACCTCTGCCATGCGCCCGAGATTGCCCGGTAGCAGCGCTTCAATCTTTTCACGCAGTAACCGCGCCAGCACCGGCGCGTTACCGCCGGAAGAGATGGCCACCAGTAACGGTGAACGATCCACAATCGACGGGAAAATAAAGGAGCACAGCGGTTGGTCATCCACCACATTCACCAGCCGATGACGCGCATTGGCGGCGTCGAACACCCGGCGGTTCAGCGCCGAATCGTTGGTCGCGGCAATCACCAGAAAAACCGCGTCCAGTTGCGATTCGTCAAACTCGGTAGCCAGCCAGTGAAGCGATTGCGCATCGGCAAGTTGCTGCAACTGTGGTTCCAGCCGTTTCGCCACCACTTGCACATGTGCGCCAGCGCGACGCAAAAAGGCAATCTTGCGCGCGGCGATTTCGCCGCCGCCAATCACTAAAACGGGGCGGTCTTTTACAGCAGCAAATAACGGCAGGTAATCCACAACGCAGTAACTCACTCACAGCCAGCAATAGAGGGACTATAGGGGGCGGTTCAGAACGAATGAAATTACGAATTGGAATGAGTAGTTCCGCAAAGGAATAACGCTTGTGCAAAGCAAATATCAAAAAGTGCTTAACATCAACATTTTCGGAAGGTTAAGAAGAAATGAAATTGTGTAAAGCGGGTCACAGTTTCATACTAAGCGCGGTAAAAATTCTGCTGCTTAAAGGACTCACTATGTTTTCCGCATTGCGCCTCCGTACCGCTGCCCTGGCGCTCGGCGTATGCTTTATCCTCCCGGTTTCTGCCCGGACATCTCAACCCGGCGACTTTGCAACTGAGCAGGCCCGTCACATTGCCACCCTGTTCCCGGGACGTATGACCGGCACCCCCGCTGAAATGCTCTCTGCGGATTATGTTCAGCAACAATTTGAACAAATGGGCTACCAGAGCGATATCCGTAAATTCAAAACCCGCTACCGCTATACGGCGAAAGATAACCAGCAGAACTGGCAAAACGTTACCGGCAGCACGGTGATTGCCGCGCATGAGGGCAAACTGCCGCAACAGATCATCATTATGGCGCACCTCGACACCTATGCGCCGCGCAGCGACGCGGATGTCGACAACAACCTTGGCGGTTTAACGCTGCAGGGGATCGATGATAACGCGGCGGCTGTGGGCGTAATGCTGGAGCTGGCGCAAGCGCTGAAGCAGACGCCAACCCAATACGGTATTCGTTTCGTCGCCACCAGCGGCGAAGAGGAAGGCCAGCTTGGCGCAGAGAGCTACCTTGCGCGAATGAGCGACAAAGAGCGCAAAAACACGTTACTGGTGATCAACATGAATAACCTGATCGTCGGCGACAAGCTCTACTTTAGCAGCGGGAAAAACACGCCAGCTTCTGTGCGCAAACTGACGCGGGATCGGGCACTGGCTATTGCCCGCTCGCACGGCATTCAGGCGTTAAGCGCCCCGGTCACAGCCACCAAAAGCAACCACAGCGCTAATGATGCGCAGGTGTTTGATCAGGCGTCTATTCCAGTGCTGTCGGTGGAAGCGACAAACTGGTCGCTGGGCCTGAAAGACGGCAACCAGCAGCGCGCTAAATCCAAAACTTTCCCGGAAGGCGTAAGCCACCATAATGCCCGGCTGGATAACCAGCAGTATATCGACCAGGCACTACCGGGGCGCATTGAGCGCCGTAGCCGCGACGTGGTGCGCATCATGTTGCCGCTGGTGAGCGAACTGGCGAAAACCACCAAAAATTAACGCCAGCATTGCTGGCGTTATCTTGCTGATCCCCTGAACCCGCCCTGCGTGCAAAAACCGAAACGAAAAGATTTTTGCGCACGTCCGGGTTCAGAAGAAAGTGATGAACCGGCGGCTAGCGCTCGTCGCGACGCCCGCCTACCGCAGCCCACATTCTGCGCACATGCACCGTCACTTCTTCACGGTCATGATAGAGCTGACGCGCCTGAATCTGCGCGGCGACGTTATGCTCATCCAGTTGCGCCTGGATATACGCCAGGTTGTTCGACACCTCTTCGTAACGCTTTTTCATCGGCAGCTTGAGGTTGAAAATGGTTTCCCGACACCAGCCATTGGTCAGCCACTGCGCCATCAGAGCGGCGACTTTCGCCGGTTTCTCCACCATGTCACACACCATCCATGAGATGTTATTGCGGTTCGGTCGGTAGCGGAAACCATCTTCACGCAGCCAGGTCACCTGGCCGGTATCCATCAGGCTTTGCGCCATCGGGCCGTTATCGACTGACGCTACCCACATATTGCGTTTCACCAGCTGATAGGTCCAACCGCCCGGACACGCACCGAGATCCACCGCGTACATTCCGTTTGCCAGGCGTTCGTCCCACTCATCTGCCGGAATAAAGACGTGGAACGCCTCTTCCAGTTTCAATGTTGAACGGCTTGGCGCATCGGACGGGAACTTCAGACGCGGAATGCCCATATAAAACGGTGAGTTGTTAAAGGAGTACGAATAACCGGTATAGCAACAACCCGGCGCAATAAAGAACACATGAACCACCGGGCGCTTCGCTGAATCACTCCGCGCCAGGATGCCCGCTTCACGCAGCGCACTGCGCAACGGAACGGTAAACTTGCGACAGAACTTCATCAGCTCTTTGCTTTCGTTGGTATCGGCCACTTCGACACGCAAATCGCCGCCTTTATCCACGACGCCCTGCAACATGCCAACGATCGGCGTAATGCGATCTTCCGGCGGTAAGTCGCGCAGCAGCTCGCCGACGACAAACATCTGGCGGGCAAAAATCAGCGAACTGAACGGCAACTCACGCGCCAGTTTGTCAGCGTCGTCTTGCTGATAGCATTCAAACACCACATAGCCCGCGTTCTCTTTCACACGCGCGAAACCGAACACCTCAAGGCGGCCAGCTTTATCGGTAATTTCTGCTGCGCACTCTTTCTCAAAACCCGGGCGGCACAGCAATACCACTTTATTCATGAACAACGCCCCTACGTTTCAGACGAATTGCGCCAACTAACATTAATGCCCAGCCGATGAGAAAACAGACGCCACCGACCGGCGTAACAAACGCCCACAGGCGTAAATGTGAGAGCGCCAGGCAATAAAGGCTACCGCTAAACAACACGGTGCCGAACGCCAAAAAAACGCTGCTCCAGTAAAACCAGATGCTGATGCGGCGCTGCATCGCCACCGCCAGCCCAAGCACCGCGAGCGTATGGAATGCCTGATATTCGAGCCCGGTCTGGATCCAGCTCATCTCCACCACGCCCAAAGATTTGCGTAACACGTGCGCGCCGAAAGCCCCCAGCGCGACAAAAACGAAACCGCTTACCGCGGCAAAAATCAGCATAAAACGGCTGGTCATGTGAGTACCCTAAAAGTCATACGCGCCGTACGCGCGCGAATTATTGTTCGTAACGGAAACGGAACTTTTCCTGTTCGCTGGCCGCTTTTGCCAGGATCCACTGACGAAAGGCGGCTATTTTACCCAGTTCTGCCTGGCTGTCATGACAAACCAGATAAAACGCATTCTTACTGACCAGAACATCATTAAACGGGCAGACCAGACGGCCTGCCTCAATTTCGGACTGTGCCATTACATTGTTGGCCAGCGCGATCCCCTGTCCGTGGATAGCTGCCTGCAACACCATCGAGCTGTGGCTGAAAATCGGTCCCTGCTGAACATTAAGATTAAGACCTAACTGGCGCGTATAAGTTTGCCAGTCGCGACGAGAAGCATCATGCAGCAAGGTGTGATGCGCCAGATCTTCAGGCTTTTTCAACGCCTTATCACCGGTGAGTAATAACGGCGAGCAGACTGGCAGCAAGTATTCCGCGTACAATTTTTCAACACGTAGCCCTGGCCAGTTGCCGCGACCGTAAAAAATCGCCACGTCGACATCGTCCGCCAGTTTGTCCTCTTCGCGGTCAACCGCCTGGATACGCACGTCAATTCCCGGATAAGCTGAGTTAAAGCTAGAAAGCCTCGGCACTAACCATTGAATGGCAAAACTGGGCAATAAACTGACCGTGAGCGCGCCTTTTGCACTGCGTGCTTGCAGTTTGCGCGTGGCCTCATTGAGCTGGGAAAATATCTCTTTGATATCCTGAAAATAACTCTGACCTTCCTCGGTAAGCAGCAGCGAACGGTTGCGTCGACGGAACAATTTCAGGCCGAGAAAATCCTCGAGAGACTTGATTTGATGGCTTACTGCGGCCTGTGTCACAAAAAGCTCATCGGCGGCGCGAGTAAAACTCAGATGGCGGGCAGCGGCATCAAAAACACGTAATGCATTCAGTGGCGGTAATCGCTTGGACATGGTTATCAGGCTTAGATGTAAAGGCAATTTAACAAACAGGAAACAGTGTTTAACCTATTAGTTTTTTTTATCTGAGCCATTATAAATTGTCCGTTGAGCTTCTACCAGCAAATACCTATAGTGGCGGCACTTCCTGAGCCGGAACGAGAAGCTTTTTTTGGAATGCGTGTTCTGAAGGGCTTTTGGCTTACGGTTGTGATGTTGTGTTGTTGTGTTTGCAATTTGGTCTGCGATTCAGACCCCGGTAGCGACGCTACCCCTTTTTCACTTCCTGTACATTTACCCTGTCTGTCCATAGTGATTAATGTAGCACCGCAAGATTGCGGTGCTTTTTTTTACCTGAAATCAGGGTTATTTATCCAGCGCGACCATCTCTTTGACGTCGGTACGGTTGATCTGTTGCTCATTACCGTTGGCGTCTTTATAAGAGATCATGCCGGTCTGATCGTCGGTTTTCGGCTTACCTTCCGAAATAATCGTACGACCATCGTTGGTGTGTAACGCATAGTTCGGGCTGGAACAGGCGCTCAGGGCAAAAGCAAAAGCACATGCAGAAATAATTGCGGCAGCCTTTTTCATCTTCTTCTCCTTCTGGCAATTAATGCTGTGAAACACTCTTCACGGAAGAGTCTCGAACGATTAACTAACACTATTCAGCATAACCTGCTTACCGGACTCTGCCAGGACAAACAGACAATTCTGATGGTTATCAACTGCCTTGCTACGACCGAAAAATTGCGCGACGATCTGCGTAATTAGATGAGGAATCGCATGAACGCATTTAACCCAGCGCACTTTCGCGCGCAGTTTCCGGCGCTTGCCGATGCGGGCGTCTATCTCGACAGCGCCGCTACCGCCCTGAAGCCGCAGGCCGTGATTGATGCCACGCAACAGTTCTATAGCCTGAGCGCAGGCAACGTGCATCGCAGCCAGTTCGCGCAGGCGCAACAGCTCACCGCCCGCTATGAAGCGGCTCGCGAACAGGTCGCCGCCCTCCTTAACGCGCCGTCCGGGAAAAATATCGTCTGGACGCGCGGCACCACAGAAGCCATCAATATGGTCGCGCAATGCTACGCCCGCCCGCGTTTGCAAGCCGGGGATGAAATCCTCGTCAGTGAAGCGGAACACCACGCGAACCTGGTACCGTGGCTGATGGTCGCGCAGCAAACCGGCGCAAAAGTGGTGAAATTACCATTGGGAGCCGACCACTTACCGGATATCGCGCAATTACCGCAGCTCATTACCCCACGAAGCCGAATTCTGGCGCTTGGGCAGATGTCTAACGTCACCGGTGGCTGCCCGGATCTGGAACGCGCCATTACCCTGGCACATGCGGCAGGCATGGTCGTGGTAGTTGACGGCGCACAAGGCGTGGTGCATTTCCCGGCGAACGTGCAGCGTCTGGATATCGACTTCTATGCTTTTTCCGGCCACAAGCTCTATGGGCCAAACGGCATCGGCGTGCTGTACGGCAAAGCGGAACTGCTCAATGAAATGACACCGTGGCTCGGCGGCGGAAAGATGATTACCGAAGTGACATTTGATGGTTTCACCACGCAACCGGTGCCGTACAAGCTGGAAGCCGGGACACCTAACGTTGCGGGGGTGATTGGTTTAAGCGCCGCGCTCGAGTGGCTGGATACGCTGGATATTGTCCAGGCGGAGAGTTACAGCCGTGGGTTAGCCACGCTTGCGGAGGAGCAACTGGCACAGCGCCCGGGTTTCCGCTCTTTCCGCTGCCAGGATTCGAGCCTGTTGGCTTTCGATTTCGACGGTATTCACCACAGCGATATGGTGACGCTCCTTGCCGGTTACGGTATTGCGCTACGTGCCGGTCAGCACTGCGCACAGCCGTTGCTGGCGGCGCTGGGAGTCAGTGGTACGCTGCGCGCTTCATTTGCTCCTTATAATACGCAACACGATGTTGATGCGCTGATCGGCGCCGTTGATCGCGCGCTCGACATTCTGGGGGATGCATGACCAGCCCAGCTTTTGCCGGACATCCGTTCGGCACGGTGGTAACCGAAGAGACACTGCGCCAGACATTTGGCGTACTGAACCAGTGGGAAGATAAGTATCGCCAGTTAATCCTGCTTGGTAAGCAGTTACCCGCCGCAACAGATGAACTAAAAGCGCAGGCGCGGGAAATTCCCGGCTGCGAAAACCGTGTCTGGCTGGGTTCCACGCTCGGCGCGGACGGGAAAATGCACTTTTTTGGCGACAGTGAAGGCCGCATCGTGCGCGGGTTGCTGGCCATCCTGCTCACCGCGGTAGAAGGCAAGCACCCGCAAGCGCTGGTGAAAAACGATCCGCTGGCGCTGTTTGATGAGCTGGGGTTACGTGGCCAGCTTAGCGCCTCGCGTAGCCAGGGGCTGGCGGCGCTGGCTGCCGCCGTGCAGGAAGCAGCCCGTCAGGCGCTGGCCTGACGTTCGGCTTTCGCCATCAGTTTTTTCAGCGCATGGGAAACCGCGATAAAGCCAAACGTCGCGGTGACCATGGTCGCCGCGCCAAAACCAGCAGCGCAATCCATGCGTTTTGGCCCTTCCGCCGTGCTTTTCATGGCACACACAGAGCCATCCGCCTGCGGGTAAACCAGCGCTTCGGTGGAAAATACACAATCCACACCCAGCTTGCCTTTACTGTTCTTGACCACGCCAAAATCGCTTTTTAACCGCTCGCGCAGTTTCGCCGCCAGCGGATCCTGAATGGTTTTCGCCAGATCGCTCACCTGGATCTGTGTCGGATCGATCTGCCCACCCGCGCCGCCGGTCGTTACCAGCGGGATCTTATTGCGCCGGCAGTAAGCAATGAGCGCCGCTTTGGGGCGCACACTGTCAATCGCGTCAATCACATAGCTGTAGTCACGGCGCATTAACTGTGCGACGTTATCGGCAGTAACAAAATCATCAACCACGGTGACCAGGCACTCCGGGTTGATCTGGCGAATACGTTCCGCCATGACTTCGGCTTTCGCCAGCCCCACATTGTCACGCAGGGCGTGAATTTGCCGGTTGGTGTTGGTCACGCAGACATCATCCATATCAATCAGCGTGATAGCACCAATGCCGGTTCGCGCCAGCGCTTCCGCCGCCCACGAGCCGACACCGCCAATGCCCACCACACAAATGTGCGCGTCGGCAAACCACTGCAGCGCTTTTTCACCATACAACCGCGCGGTGCCGCCAAAGCGCTGGCGCCAGGCGTCACTGATTACTGCTGACATAAACAAACCTCAAGATGAAACGAAAGCCCCCTCTTCCGGAGCCGGAAGAGGGGGCGAGTGTAGCACACTCAGCCGCTGAACACGCCGCCGCCCGCGCCGGTACCTGGGGCGTTTTTCAACACCCATACGCGGCCATAATGGTTGTACCATCCGGCGCGGTGCCCCGCATCCGGGCCAATGCCCTGATAAATATCGAAGTGCTGGCCTTTGATTGCGCCGCCGACATCCAGCGCCACCATCAGGCGCAGCTCATATTTGCCGTTGAATTTGCCGTTGTTATCAAGCTGCGGCACTTCCGCCAGCAGCGTAGTGCCCGGCGGAATAATCGACCGGTCGGAAGCGACAGAAGCACGGCCGATCAGCGGCACCGCGCTGGCACCTTTTACCGGCGCCCAGGATTGTGGTTTAAAGAAGACGAATGAGGCGTTCTCTTCCAGCAACGCGCGCACTTCTGCTTCACTGTGTTTTTCGCCCCATTCACGAATCGCCTGCATCGACATATCTTCGCGCTTCACTTCACCACGGTCGATCAGCACCTTACCGATGCTGCGATAAGCGTGACCGTTTTTCCCGGCATAGCTGAAGAAGTTAAGCGGGCTGCCGTCGCCAAAATCGATGTAGCCGCTGCCCTGCACATCCATAATAAAGTTGTCCATCAGCGAGTTGCTGTAGGCCAGCACATAGCTGTCGCTGAGCGCGCCAGCGTAAATTTCCGCGCGTGACGGCAGACGGCCGCGTTTAGGCGGCATACGGTAGATCGGGTACTGGAACTCGCCCTGGCGTGTATGGCGCGCCTGCACAACCGGCGTGTAGTAACCGGTGAACTGCACGTTGCCATAGTTATCCGTGCCTTCCATTTGCCAGGCGTCGAGGCCGAACTGGCGCAAATTACGCGTATCGCCACCGGACATCAGCCACGACTGAATCGCGTTATAGACGCCGCTCTGGCTGCCATAGAGGCGCGGTGAGGCGCTGCGAATTTGATTAACCTGCTCGGAGAAGTCTCCGGCGTTGATTGGCGCACCTACGGCGTCAGGTTGATTGACCAGGGAAAAAGGCTGGGAAAATTTTCCGTCTTTATATTGTTGACCGCGATCGGTCGGTTTTGAAGAGCAGGCCGCGAGAATTGCCACCATTGCGCCTGTGAGTGCGAACTTAACCCAACGTCCTTTCATTATCTCTCATCTTCTGATTAACCCGGAGCGGGGTGAAGATAACAAACCCCACCCGCTAATGAAATGCGCCAGCACGACTCGGCGCTAATTTAGTGCAAAAAATAAACGGATTGTATTGTTTTTACACATAATCCCGCCAATTATGCGATCCAGGCAAAAAAAAGGTTGCATCAATACGTTTGCAGAGTATAGTGCGCATCCACGGACGCGGGGTGGAGCAGCCTGGTAGCTCGTCGGGCTCATAACCCGAAGGTCGTCGGTTCAAATCCGGCCCCCGCAACCAATTAAAATGTGAAGAAAAAAGTTTACATGACGGAAGTGTAAACAAGACGGACGCGGGGTGGAGCAGCCTGGTAGCTCGTCGGGCTCATAACCCGAAGGTCGTCGGTTCAAATCCGGCCCCCGCAACCAACACAATAAACACCTTAACGGGTGTTTTTTTGTTTCTGCGGTTCGCAAAAGAAAATGGCGCTTTTCAGCGCCATTCTGTTATCCCCTTCTCGCCAGCGTCGCGCCATCTGCGAAGTAGGCTTTAATCCCTGCCAGAATCGACTCTGCCACTTCCTGCTGGAATTTCGCCGTCTTCAGCTTACGCTCCTCTTCCACGTTACTGATAAATGCAGTTTCTACCAGAATCGAAGGAATATCCGGCGCTTTCAGCACCGCGAAGCCGGCCTGCTCAACCTGATTTTTATGCAGGTTGTTGATATTGCCAAGCTTATTGAGCACCGCTTTGCCAAACTTCAGGCTGTCGTTAATGGTTAGCGACTGCACCATATCGAACATGGTGTGATCCAGATAGCGATCGCCGCTTTTGCTCACCCCGCCGATTAAGTCCGACGCGTTCTGCGTTTCCGCCAGATATTTCGCGGCGGTACTGGTCGCCCCTTTGGTCGATAGCGCAAAGACGGAAGAACCGCTCGGCTGGCGGCTGCTGAAAGCATCAGCGTGAATCGACACAAACAGGTCAGCGCGCTGTTTTTGCGCCTTGGCAACGCGCACTTTCAACGGAATAAACACATCCTCGTTGCGCGTCATATAGGCTTTCATATTGCTCTCTTTCTCGATCAGCGCATGCAGCCGACGCGCGATTTGCAGCACCACATCTTTTTCCCGGGTGCGATATTTCCCCATCGCTCCCGGATCTTCACCGCCGTGACCGGGATCGAGCATGATCACAATCGGCCTGTCACGCCCGGCTTTCCCCGGCTTCGGGCCGCTCTCTGCGGGCGGCACCTGCTGCTCAAGATCGCCTTTGTTGTACTCTTCAAGCAGCGCCAGCAGTGGGTCCTGCACATCTTTCGCATTGGCCGGGTAGAGATCCATCACCAGTCGTTCTTTAAAACCGGCCACTGGCGCCAGCGCAAACAGCTGCGGCTTTACGTCCTGTTTCAGCTCAAACACCATGCGCACGGTCTGCGGATCGAACTGCCCTACCCGCGCGGATTTGATATAAGGATCGTCGCCACGGATCTGCGCGCCCATGCCCTTTAACACGGAGTTAAGATGCACACCTTCAAGATCCACCACCAGCCGGTCGGGGTTACTCAACGCGAACTGCTTATATTTGACGACATGGTTCGATTCCACCGTCACGCGCGTATAGCTTGACGCTGGCCAGACGCGAACCGCCACCACCTGGCTGACTGCAGCCAGACCAATTTGGCTCACGCTTAATAACCACATGGCCCCCGCGCCTTTTAAAAATCTGCGGCGACTCAGCGCTGATTGACTTCCCGACATGCTTCTCCCGAGCAATTTTTATATACGTAATAATATTCGTCAAAATTGACCGAAAACTTTAACCAATGATGCATAAACTGTCATCAATTAAAGGGTAAACATATGTCTGACCGCGGGCTGCGGCGAGGAACATTTGTTACACGACCACAAAATTTGCACTTGCACGCGACGGCAGAAAAGAATAAAAATACACAATTTACGAATAATCATGCATTGAGGACAGGCCGTGGTAAAAGAGCGTAGAACCGAACTGGTGCAGGGATTTCGCCACTCCGTTCCCTATATTAATGCCCACCGTGGCAAGACATTTGTCATTATGCTCGGCGGTGAAGCCATTGAGCATGAAAACTTTTCCAGTATTGTCAATGACATCGGCCTGTTGCACAGCCTGGGTATCCGGCTGGTGGTGGTCTACGGCGCACGTCCGCAGATCGACGCGAATCTCGCCGAACACAACCATGAGCCGATTTACCACAAACATACCCGCGTTACCGACGCGAAAACGCTTGAACTGGTTAAGCAAGCCGCCGGGTTGTTGCAACTGGACATCACCGCGCGTTTGTCGATGAGCCTCAACAATACCCCGCTGCAAGGCGCGCATATTAATGTCGTTAGCGGCAATTTTATTATCTCTCAGCCGTTGGGCGTGGATGATGGTGTCGACTACTGCCACAGCGGCCGTATCCGTCGTATTGATGAAGAGGCGATTCACCGCCAGCTTGCCAGCGGCGCGATTGTGCTGATGGGGCCGGTGGCAGTTTCGGTCACAGGCGAAAGTTTTAACCTGACCTCAGAAGAGATCGCCACGCAGCTTGCTATCAAACTGAAAGCGGAAAAGATGATCGGCTTTTGTTCATCGCAAGGCGTGATGAACGATGAGGGCGAGATTGTTTCTGAGCTATTCCCGAATGAAGCGCAGGCGCGCGTCGAGACGCTGGAAGCGCGTGGCGATTACCACTCCGGCACCGTGCGTTTCCTGCGTGGCGCCGTCAAAGCCTGCCGCAGCGGTGTGCGCCGCAGCCATTTAATCAGCTATCAGGAAGATGGCGCGCTGTTGCAGGAACTCTTCTCGCGCGACGGTATTGGTACGCAAATTGTGATGGAGAGCGCCGAGCAGATCCGCCGCGCCACTATCAACGATATCGGCGGGATCCTGGAGCTTATCCGCCCGCTGGAACAGCAAGGGATCCTGGTGCGCCGCTCGCGCGAACAACTGGAGATGGAGATCGACAAGTTCACGATTATTGAGCGCGATAATCTGACCATCGCCTGTGCGGCGCTTTATCCCTTCCCCGAAGAGAAAATCGGTGAGATGGCCTGTGTCGCGGTTCATCCCGATTACCGCAGCTCATCGCGCGGGGAAGTACTGCTGGAGCGCATTGCGGCCCAGGCAAGACAAATGGGCCTGAGCAAACTGTTTGTGCTGACCACCCGCAGTATTCACTGGTTTCAGGAGCGCGGTTTCACGCCAGTGGATATTGATTCCCTGCCGGAAACCAAAAAAGAGATGTACAACTACCAGCGCCGGTCAAAAGTGCTGATGGCCGATCTCACCTGAACTTTCGCCCCCGCCTTGTGCGGGGGCTTTTTACATCCGCGAACGAAAGAGTGAATCCAGCCCGCTGCGCCGTTCAGTGCGCGTAGCAATCGCCTGCCCCAGTACGCGTTCATCGGCATACACCGACAAGCGATTACGGGCGCGGGTGATCGCGGTGTAAACCAGTTCACGCGTCACCACCGGTGCAATCTGCCCCGGCAGGATCAGCGCGGCATGATCAAACTCCGAACCCTGCGATTTATGTACCGTCATCGCCCACGCGGTGTCATGCTCCGGCAAGCGGCTTGGCAACACCGGTTTGATCTCGCCGTCCGGCATCGGGAACCAGACGCGGATCCCCTGCCCTTGATCCAGCGCGATACCGATATCGCCGTTAAACAACCCCAGCGCCGAATCGTTGCGCGAAATCATCACTGGTCGCCCGTGATACCAGCGCGAATGCGCCAGCCGGGAAATCTGGCGCTGACGAACCAGCGCCAGCTCAAGCCGCTCATTCAGCCCGCTGACGCCAAACGGCCCTTCACGCAAGGCGCAGAGCAGCTGGTATTCGCCAAAGGCGGCAATCACCTCTTTCGGCCCGGCATGGTTTTGCACCAATGAGAGAAAGCGCGCATAACCCGCAAGCGCATCGTCAATCATGCCCTGGTACTCCTCAGCGCTATTCAGGGGCTTACGCTCAATATCCGTAAAGCCCAGGCTGAATACCGCCTGCATCGCGCGTTTATCGCCCCGGTTGACGGCGGCTGCGAGTTGGCCAATCCCGGAATCGCTGCCAAAGCGGTAGCTTTTTTGCAGCAGGCAGAGGCTGTCGCGCAAGCTGCCTGCATCGGCGATACCTTCGGGAACCTGAGCGCCCGTCAGACGCGACAATTGCGCTGCGCGTTCAGCGCTATATCCGGCATTGACCCACGCGCAGATATCACCCAGCACCGCGCCGGCTTCCACCGAGGCCAGTTGATCGCGATCGCCAAGGAAAATCACCCGGGCCCGCGACGGCAGCGCATCGATTAACCGCGACATCATGGGTAAATCAATCATGGACGCTTCATCGACGACCAGCACATCCAGATGCAACGGGTTACCAGCGTGGTGACGCATGCGCTGGCTGCCGGGCTGCGCGCCAAGCAACCGGTGCAGCGTGCTGGCTTCATCCGGCAGCATCGCTTTTTGTCGGGCATCCAGTTGCAACTGGCGTAGCGCACTGCCCAGCGATTCAGTCAGGCGCGCGGCGGCTTTCCCGGTTGGCGCGGCAAGGCAAATACGGCACTTGTCGCCGTCCACCATCTGCACCAGCGCCGCGAGCAGTTTCGCCACGGTCGTGGTTTTGCCGGTTCCTGGCCCACCGGAAATCACCGAAATCCTTCGGGTAAGCGCCACGGCGGCGGCCACTTTTTGCCAGTTGATTTCACTTCCCGGCGAGGCTGGAAATAGCGTCTCCAGCGTCTGTGCCATTCGCGCTTCATCAATATCCTGCAGTGGCGCTTGTGCGGCAAAAAACGCGGCAACCCGCCGCTCATGACACCACATGCGGTTCAGGTAGAGGCGAGAATCAGTGAGGATCATTGGCGTCGCGGCTTCGCTTTCGCTCACTGCGGGCGAGCTCAGCAAGACGTTATGCCAGTCATCCGGGTTACCCGCGAGCGCGAATAACTCACTAAACAGCGGCGAGTCATTACCGTATGTCTCCGGCGTAAGACGCGCGAGCGGCAGACATACGTGCCCTTCACCGGTGTCATGGCTGAGTAACGCTGCAGCCAACATCACGGCAGGTTCCTGCTCCGTGGCGACCGTCAGCGCAAACTGTACATCCAGCGCGCGCAGCAACTTCTGCTCCACCGCAACTTGTAGCAAACTTTGCATACTCATGGCGCAACCTCCGGCGCAACGCCTGCGAACAGGTCGTCCATTTGTGTAATCAATTCAACATCAGGCCGGATAGTGAAAATCCCCTGCTGCGGGTTCTGTGCATCCACACCACGCAGGAATAGATAAATCACGCCGCCAAAATGGTGTTCGTAATCGTAGCCGGCAATGCGATGGCGCAAAAAGCGGTGCAGCGCCAGGCTGTAAAGCTGGTACTGCAAGTCGTAGCGGTGCGACTGCATTGCCGCCGCCATGGCGGCTTGCGTGTAAGCTTCGGCGCTTTCGCCCAGCCAGTTGGATTTATAATCCAGCAGGTAATAACGCCCGTTGTGGCGAAATACCAGGTCGATAAACCCTTTCAACATACCGCGCACATCGCGAAAATCGAGCGGCGGGCAGCCAGCCGACAGCGGATCATAACGCCGGATGAGTTCGTCCAGCGCCTCCGCGCTCAGCGTGGCGCTAATCGGCAGGTAAAACTCCATCTCCACCTGTTTCTCTTTGTTCGTCAGTTGGCTCAGGGAGATGCCCGTTTGCGCCAGCGGCACATGTAGCACGGTTTCCAGCCAGCGGCTTAACACTGGCTGCCAGTGTGCTTCGTAACCGCCCGTCAGTAATTTTTCTTCAACCCAGGCGTCAGCCACCGGCTGCGTAAAATCCAGGTCCTCAAACAAGCTATGCAAAAATGTTCCCGGCGCCGCGCCGCGTGGAAACTGGTGCGGCGTTAATACCGGCTCTTGCAACGCCTCTCGCTCTCCGGCTGCGTCAATATCCAGACGCGGCAGCAGATCCTGAGCGATACCATGAGCACGCTGCTGCAACCCGGAATAACTGGTGACACGCCAGTCATCGCTGATGCGCCGCGTGATTTCACGCACGCTCAGCATCGGTGATTCTGTTTGCGGCAGCTGCCAGCGCTCGGCGTCCGGCATGGAAGGAATACAAAGGTCGATATCATCATTGCACAGTTGCTGCAAAACGTTACGCAACGCGGCGGCATCCAGCGCTTCGCCTTTCTGCAAAAGCCGCCCCAGCGCGCTCTGGTGAAAATCACTGGCTCCGGTTTTTTCGCCACGGCGACGAAACAGCGGCGCAACCCCTAAACTGCAATGCCAGACCGAACGCGTCAACGCTACGTACAGTAAACGCAGGTCTTCAGCCAGACGCTCCGCTTCCGCCAGTGCGACGCTCTCTTCGGCATGGCTGAGATCGAGTACGGCGGCAAAAGAGTCACGATCGTGGTAAAAGCCCTGATCCTGAATGCGGAAATTAGCGATAAACGGCAGCCAGACCAGCGGATACTCCAGCCCTTTCGATTTGTGGATGGTGACAATCTGCACCAGGTGTTTATCACTCTCCAGCCGCAGTTGCTCGCTCGATGCATTGGCATTCGGTTCGGCGATACGCTGCGCCAGCCAGCGGGTAAGCGCGTGTTCACTTTCCAGTTGCGTACCCGCCTCCTGCAACAACTCGCTGATGTGCAGAATATCGGTCAGCCGCCGTTCCCCCCCCGGCGTCGCCAGTAAGTTTTCCGCCACATGTCGCGCGCTCATTAGCATGCGCAGCATCGCCATCACACCACGTTTTTGCCACAGCTCGCGATAGCCGGAAAACTCTTCGACGATCTCATCCCACGCCAGCTCATTCTGGTTGAGCGCATCAATATCCAGCGCGGTAAGACCCAGCAAGGATGTCGCCAGCGCACTGCGCAGCGTACTTTCGCGCTCTGGTGCAAGCACCGCCTGCAATAGCCACAGCAACTCCTGTGCTTCCGGTGTTTCAAAAACGCTGTCGCGGTTGGAAAGGTACACAGATGGAATATTCAGTAACGTCAGTGCATCGCGGATAAGCGAGGCTTCATGGCGGCTGCGCACCAGCACGGTAATATCCGACGCTTTTACCGGTCGCGCGTTTTCCCCTTCATACAGCAGTGCTTCGCCCCGCAGCCCGGCGCTTAGCCAGTCGCGGATTTGTGCTGCGCATAGCTGCGCCATAAATCCCTGATAATCCCCGACGCTTACACCATCACCTTCCATCAACCACAGCTTCATCGCAGGCTGCGTTTCCCCTTGATACGCAAAGCGTAAGCCTGCGTTTTTGGCGGCGGGTTTTACCGGCAGAAACGGGATCTGACGAAACATAAAGGCATCGTCCATCCGGCTGAAGAGCTGGTTGACGCTGGCAATCATGCCTGGCGACGAGCGCCAGTTGGTATCCAGCGTATAGCGGGCACTCACTTCATCGCGCGCTTTCATATAGGTGAAAATATCCGCGCCGCGAAACGCGTAAATGGCCTGTTTTGGATCGCCAATCAGCAATAAACCGCAATCCGGCTGTTTCAACCAGATGCGGCTAAAAATACGGTACTGTTGCGGGTCGGTATCCTGAAACTCATCGATCATCGCGACCGGAAAACGGCTGCGGATTGCAGCGGCTAACGCTTCGCCGTTCGGGCTTCTCAGGGCATCATCAAGACGGCTGAGCATATCGTCAAAGCCCAGTTCGCCGCGCCGGCGTTTCTCTTTTGCCACCGTTTCACGAATCTCACGCATTGCGCTGGTCAACACCAGATCGTTAAGCGTCAATGACTGCGCCAGCAAGTTTTCGATGGCGACAAAAAGCGGGTGTTCCGGCACCACGCCGTCGGGTTTAGTACGTTCAATAAGAAAGGACTGAGTGAATTTTTCCAGCGCATCCGGCAACAGGTAGCTGCGGGTCTCTTCCTGCGCCCAGGTGGAGATTTTTTCGATCCACTTCGCCTGGTTGCCGCGGTTGAATTTACGCCGATCAATACCGGAATTTTCGAGCAGTGGCTCGATTTCATTGACGCCAGCGTTCCACTGACGCTTCACCTCGTCAATCTGCGTAATAATTTGCTGATGGCGCGAGGCCAGCGTTTCGTCCGCCGCTGGCGGCGCTTTTATTTGCGGCGCTTCCCCTTGCAGATAACGATCGATCGCTTTCAGCAGATCCTGCGGCCCCTTCCACGAAGCATGGATAACTTCAGCAATTTCACGCGTCAGCGGGTAGCAGTGGCGACGCCAGAAATCCGCACAGGCCTGGTAACGCAACAGCGACTCATCTTCCAGCAGTTGCAGTTCAAACAGCATGCCGGATTCAAAGGCATTCAGGCTCAGCATGCGCTGGCAAAAACCGTGGATCGTAAAGATTGCCGCTTCGTCCATTTGCCGCTCGGCCAGCAACAACCATTGCGCCGCCTGTTGCTTATCGGCAATCTCATCCAGCAGACGTGCGTACAGCGGGTTATCGGTTGTTTCGCGCAGGCAAGCAATGCGCAACTCATGGATGTTACTGCGAATGCGGCCGCGCAGCTCTTCTGTCGCGGCCTCGGTGAAAGTCACCACCAGCAGTTCTTCAACGCTGAGCGGACGCGGGTAGGCGGCGCTACCGCCTAACCCTAATAACAGCCGCAAATAGAGCGCGGCAATGGTAAAAGTTTTACCGGTACCCGCCGAGGCTTCAATCAAGCGCTCGCCGATGAGCGGCAAGCGCAGGGGATCAAGGGTCTCAGCGGTCGTTTCTCTCATCTTTCTCGGTCATCTTCGGTAAGGTTTGCTGCAAAGCGCTGGTGCTATCCCAGACCTTCCAACCCTGCGGGCGAGCATAATCTGCTTTCCCGCTCTGGCTACCGGAGATCTGCGACAGGATCGCCATACCTTGCGGCTCTACCACCGCCTGATGGAAGAAATCGGCAAGTTTTTGCGGCGTCAGCAGTTTTATCTGAGCGACTACTTTATCACGCGAATCGAAGCGCATATTGCCGCGATCGAAATCTTTGCTGAGTTTGGATGCTTCTTCACTTAATGTCTGCGGCGCTTGCGTAAGTTGCGCGATGACGCCCTGCTGAAGCTGGGCAAACTCTTCCGGCTTCATTGCCCGCAGTTTCGCCTCGGCGGTAGGGAAGAAAGCCTTGTAGCGCTCCCAGAGATAGGCGGGCTGCTTGTCGTTGCTTTGTAACAAGAATCCCATACCCCACTGGCGACCGATGCTCATTGGGAAGGCGAACACGGCATAACCCAGCTGTTCTTCTGTGCGCAGTTGGTTATAGAACCACGGCTGCACGATTTGGCCCAACATAGCGCTATACGCCGAACTGCTGAACTCATCAAAACCGGTGGGTACAAACACTGCCGCGAGTGCGGAGTCCGTGCTGTTGCCCGCTTTTTCAAAGCTCACATTCTGCTGCTTATCCACCACGACGTTCTGGTTTCGACACCATACCGTACCGTTCGCGCCAAGCTGTTTTTGTACGTCATGAGCGAGGTCTTTCGTCTGCTGTTCGCTCAGGTTACCCACCACCAGGAATTCCGGACGCGCATTACTTTTCAATGCATCGCGGTAGTGCAAGATATCCTGCAAAGTAATAGACGGCAGCAATGCCCGGCGCTCTTCACGCTGGAAATAAGGCACCTGCGACAACATCTGGATCGGCATGATTGCCTGATCGAACGCTTTACCTTTTTCGGCGGAGTCCATCATCTGTGCATACCAGGATTTAGCCTGGGCAAGCTGCTCTTCCGTCGGCGTATAGCTGAAATATCCCGCCAGCAGCGCCTGGAAAAGCTGCGGCAAACGCTGGGTATAACCGTTGGCGTTAAGCATCAAACCATTATTGGCATTCGTGGAAAAACTGATGCCACCAACCGCCGCCTGATTGCTGAGCTGATCAAGGGCCAGCCCCGCCAGATAATCATTAAGAGCAAATATCACCTGGCTTTTCGCGCTATCCATCGCCTGCGGGTTACGCAGCACCACGCTGACATCCGCTTTGGGTTCGCTGGCGAAATAGTGGCTTGGCATATACACCACGCGCAGCGTTGGCTCATCGACAATCAGTTCAGGGTGTTCGTACTGCTTTGTCGGTTTGATCAGCGTGAAGTCGTCCGGAATGTAGGGGTTCAACTCCGGAAATTTCAGCGCGATACGGCTCTCGCGCGTCTGCCAGTCGGCATAAGTTTCCGGCGTGATCTTATTCACCTGATAAGGAGCGTCAACGAAATAGGCCGTTTTATTGTGCGGCTCATTCGGGCTGATGTACCAGATACGCGCATTTTGCGGCGTCATCTCATCAAGACGCGCCTGCACCGCTTTGGCATCGAACCGATCGGCAATGTTCACCGAGTCCAGCGTATGGGCGACAGGCACGCGGATCATGGTATCTGCCAGCCACTCGACGTAGTCCATATCGCGGGTAATAGAGGGATAGCGGAAATCAAGATCGAGAATATGTGCTAGCTCGTCGAAATAACGCTTATCAACGCCTTTTTCGCGCAGCAGTTTCAGGTAGCTGAAAATGGCGGCCACAACTTCATCACGATTGGCCTGGCCTTTATCGGTCAACGTTGCGGATATGGCCAGCACACCACTGTTGCCGTTCACCACCGGATCGGAATCACCACGAATTCCCTCTACCAGCCCCTGGCTTTGCAACCAGTCCGAGAGCGTGCCCGGGCTGCGGTTGCCAATCAAATAGGTGATAAGTTCGTCCGTTTTGCTGCGAAAAGCGGCGGTATTGTTATCAATACGAAACTCCACACGTAGTACTTTACGCGGCACCGCCGGGACATAGTGAATAATGATGCCTTTCTGCGCGTCGGTCACCACAGGAACCGTGATGTCCGGCTTGTCGATATTTTTATTCGGCACTCGACCATACGTTTCGACGGCAATTTTCGCCAGATCCGCTAAAGGGCGGTTACTGTAGATCACCGCCTTCATCAGGTTGGCCGAATAATATTTATCGCGAAACGCCAGCAGCGCGGCATGAACAGGGCTGCCCGGCTTATCGCTGAGGGTCTCAAGGTTACCGCCGGAGAAGCGCGCGCCGGGGTGTGCCGGGTTGATGGTTTCCGCGCTCACCTGCGCCATGCGCATACCGTCGCGGGTGCGGGCCATTGTCAGCTCGGCGTTGACCGCGTTGCGCTCACGTTCACCATATTTTTTATCCAGCATGGGTGCGGCAATGGCATCGGCTAAACGGTCAACCGCCCCTTCCAGCGCATTGTTCTCTACTTCGAGATAATAAGCGGTGCGATATGGCGCGGTGCTGGCATTGTGGCTGCCGCCATGCAGTTTAAGGAATTCGGCCAGGCTATCGGGTTGCGGGTATTTTTTCGAACCCATCAGTGTCATGTGCTCAAGATAGTGAGCAAGGCCGGGGTGGGCATCTGGATCTTCAAGCGAGCCGACCGGCACCACCAGCGCGGAGAGCGATTTTACCGCCTGCGCGTCGGATACCAGCAACACGACCATGCCGTTATCAAGGCGTATCGCCTGATATTGCCGGGTATCTTTGTCGCTCTTACGGATAGTTTCCTGAACAGGTTGCCAACCGTTGTCTGCCTGACTGAATGAAGCCCAGAGGGCAAAAAACAGGACGAAAGCTTTTAACCAGGTGCTGCGGGGCATTCACGAACCTCATCATTAACTTTTCCGGCTCGCCCAGGGAGAATCGAGAAAGCCGGGTAAACCTGTGCTGGCTGAGCCTGCACTCTTGTTATATCAGTCCGTGACCGTCGCGCATGATAATGGATGCAACCACTTCGCGCAATTTTTATACAATCAATCGGACTGGTTGTGTCGATAAAGCGGTAACAGAAAACGCTGCGCTTGTTCGATAATTTCAGCGTAATACTCAGGTTCAAGGGTTCGCCACAGGCGCTGATACCAGACATCATCGCCTTCACCGCGCACCACCATATTGCCTTCATACGCCTGCAGAAATTTACTCTGCGCTTTTTGTAACGTCTCTTCGTCCTTTACCATGGCATCATTTGCCGCGTCATAACAGACTTTTATCCATGCACCGCCGCTTTCCGGCAATAGCAGGAGCGGTTTCATCATGCCTTCCCGGTAGCCTTCAATCAGCGTTGCCAGATATTCCCGCGCCTTATCAGCAGGCAGCGGGGGAAAACACCATTCGCCCTCTTTGCGAACGAACAAGCGGCTGGTGCCGGTGCCACCGCTGGCACAATAGACAAGATGTTCCAGCCAAAGTTGCAAGCCTTGCGAAACGCTCAACAAGGCCGGACGCCAGCGCAGCAGTCCGTCTGGCTGCACACGCGGCAGCCAGCCGGTGAGATGAACACCTGCACAATGCAAGTCAATTTCGAGGCTGTCAGAAGGCTGGCGATATTCAATAACGCGGTTAGCCAACTCCTGCATCTCCTGACATTGGGTTTCCCAGATGATTTCACCAAACGCTCCATAAGGCAGTACGCCAGCCGCGCGGTAGCGGCGAAACAGCTTCTCTGCGTCCTGCTCTTCAACCAGCGTATTTACTATCTCCTGATTGAGCTGATAACGGCTCAGGCCATCAAGGATAAACGGCTCAGCATCCGGAATTTCACTCTCTTCAGGGCGGAAATTCACACGCAGACGCATCTGGAAAAAGGCGCGCACCGGATGCGCCCAAAAACGCTGCAGCTGGTCAAACGTGAGCGTTTCGAGCGGCACCTCATCCAGCGATTGAATAAACTCGGCATGCGCCTGGCCCTGCGAACTCGCGGCAGGTAGCCAGTCGCGAACATAACTTTGCCATTCGTCAGCCGTATAGTTTGCCGGATCAAACGGCATACGCGTATGCAGATGCGTAATATGTGCCTTTACCCGCTGCTCGCTTTCATCGCAATTACGCAATGCATCGCCAGGCAAGTAGTGGCTCTGTCCAATGTAATCCACCAGCTCCTGCACCAACACCGAGGGAAAGCGCTCTTTGTTATCCTGGATAGACCGGCCGATATAGCTGATATAGAGCTGCTGTTGTGCAGAGTTAAGTGCTTCGAGGAACAAGTAGCGGTCATCATCCCGACGGCTGCGGTCACCACGCTGCGGCTTCTGACTCATCAGATCAAACCCCAGCGGAGGCAGTGCGCGTGGGTAGACGCCATCATTCATGCCCAGCAGGCAGACAACTTTAAAAGGAATAGAGCGCATCGGCATCAGGGTGCAGATATTCACAGGCCCCGCGAGGAAACGCTGACTGATACGTTCCTGATCGAGGCGCTGAGCCAGCTCGTCACGCAGTAGCGAAAGCGGGATCGCTTCGTGGTAATTCGCGCCAAGTCCCTGCGCGATAATGTCCTGCCACTGCTGTTCAATCAGCGCCAGAGCGGCTTCTGTGTCCTGGTCTGGCAGGAAAAAGTCATTGAGCATGTCGCGGCAAACCGGGAGCCACTCTTCCAGTGGCCGTGCCTCAGCCAGGCCGCGACGCCAGATATTAAGCTGCATCAACAGTTCCGCCAGGTGGCCGACTAACTCCGCGATAAGCCCGCTGGATTCGTCATACGGTAAAATCGACTGCCACTCCCCCTGGCGGCTTTCCATCGCATAACCGAGCAGCATTCGCGTCAGGCCAAATTGCCAGGTGTGCTGCCCGGTCGGCGGTAATTCAAGCTCGCGAACGTTGTCGTCGTCCATTCCCCAGCGAATGCCGGACTCATTGACCCATAAGCGCAGGTAACGCAGCCCCTCTTCGTTGATGTTAAAACGCGCCGCCAGCACCGGAACATCCAGCAGCGCCAGCACATCTTCACTGACGAAGCGGCTGTCAGGCAGCGAGAGCAAACTGATAAAGGCCTGCAGCGCCGGGTGAGCCTGCCGCGCGCGTCGGTCGGAAATAGCATAGGGAAGATAACGCTCACCGGTGGCGCTACCGAAAACCGCCTGAATATACGGGCTGTAACTGTCGATATCGGCGACCATGACCACGATATCGCGAGGCGTTAGTTCAGGATCCTCTTCCAGCATCGTTAGCAGCCGGTCATGCAGGATCTCGACTTCTCGCTGCGGGCTGTGGCAGATATGCACCGTTACGCTGCGATCGTTGGGATCAAGCAGCCGTTTTTTATCACTGCGGGAAAACTCTTCTGCCGTTACGCCCGCTACCGCACCATTTTGCAGTTCCAGGATATCGTACTTCAGATTTTGCAGCAGCGAGCCGGGCGTAATGTCGACGAAAGCATCCAGCTCTTCATAACGCTCCATGCCCGCCAGCAGGAAAATGTTGTCCCGCCCCAGCTTGCCCCACGAAGCCAGCAAGGGGTTGCCAACATCCTGCTCGCCATCAGCATTGAACAGCCCTTCGGCGTTTTGTGTATCACGGAACAGTGGAAACTGTCGGTTCTCCCGGTGATGTCGACGATTACGGGTGATCAGTTTCGCCAGAAACGCCGGATCTTTGATATCGCCCCAGTAGTAGCGACAGGGATTCGTAAACAAAAGATGGACATCAATATGCTTACCCAGCGCCTGAAGCGCCTGTAGATAAATGGGCGGCAGCGCGGAGATCCCACAAATAAAGACGCGCGAAGGCAAACCGGCTGGCCGCTGCGTAGCCGATTCAAGCTTATCGATAAAACGCTGGTAGAGGTTGGCGCGGTGCCAGTGTGGCTGCCCCAGCGCGGCGGTATGTTCCACCAACGCACGCCACAGCGGTGCTTGCCAGCGCTGGGCTTCATCCAGCCCGTCGATCTGTTCACCCGCTTCCCATCGCGTCAGCCACTCCGGGCGGTAAACCAGATATTGGTCGTAGAGATCTGCCACGCGTGAAGAGAGCTGGAAGAGTTTACGCTTGTCATCGTCGTCATTCAGATAATGGCGCAGCATGGTGAAGGCTTCTTGCTCCAGCATGCCGGGCAGTAGCGACATCAGCTTCCAGCTCATGCTCTGTTTGTTAAACGCGCTCTCTTTGGGGATTCCATCCAGTACGGTGACGAACATCTCCCAGATAAAGCTCGCGGGCAGCGGGAAGGTAATATTCGCAGCAATACTAAACTTCTGCGCGAGCGTCATTTGCAGCCATTGCGCCATGCCGGTGCTCTGCACCAGCACTACTTCGGGCTCAAAGGGATCGTCGAGCCTGTTATGCTCAACAATGAACTCCATCAATGCTTCCAGCACATCCAGACGATTGGAGTGGTAAACCCTTAACATAAGCGCTCCTGACTACTGACTGTTCGGGCAAAATAATCGTGTCATTTGCCCCTGCCTGCCCACTGGCGAACTAACGGTAACGTTGATGCTGACACATCCCCCGGTGGTTGTCTGCCCCCGCTGAACCTGCCAGCCTGGCGGTAACGGTGATACTTCTGGTTGCGCCTGTTCCCAGGCGTAGCGCCATAGCTGTCGCCACTGGCTGGTGGATACAAACCCCGAGGCCAGCGCACGATGATAACCGCCAAGCGCGGTAACAACCATCACCATTAACACCATAGCCAGCAGAACTTCGGTAAGGCTAAAGCCTCGTTGTTTGTTTACGGCAAGCGGCATAGCGCTTCCTCTTTTAGGGGACAAAAATCACTCCAGCCATGAGGCAAAAAATGCACCTGCGTCCCCTCCACACGTCCCAGATGCCACAGCGATGTTTCAGCGTTCGCAACAATCAGCAGCGCGGCCCCATCGGTAAAAACGCGTAAGCAACTTCGAACATTTTGCCCGGTACTTTGCTGGCACTGCAGCGGGGGTTGTGCAGGCCAGGTTTGATGACGCGCCCACTCCATGGCTGAAGTGATTTCCGCAGCGTTACGAATCCCCTGATTTTCATTGTTCACGCGCCAGATATGACTGCTCAATTGCAGGTTTAAGCCGTGCAACATCAGGCTACCCAATAGCAATAACAACAATACCAGCACCAGTGACGACATCCCTCGTTGCCGGTTCATAAGTTGTACCCGGTCACGCTTAAATCAGCGGTAAAAGGTTGCCCGACATTACCCGGAACACGCGCCGAGAGTGTGATCGAAAGCTGCGGTGCAAACCCCGACGCCTGACGCTGAGCGACATGAAACCGCTCAATGCTCATTTGGGCAGGATCGGTGATTTTTTCCCAGCCCCGGCCACTGCAAGATGTTGCCCCACGCATGATTTCGAGTGCGCCACTTTGTAGCCGAAAGCCGGTTTGTTCCGGTTCGCTGCTTCCCGCTGACTCCCAGCGCCCATTGCTGTTGGCGTCCCACTGAGCAATGACGCAATCTCCACTACTACTGATAACCAGCGGCTGGCCGCTACAGCTACCATTGCAATATCCCGCTCGCTGGAGATGTTTTGCGATACCACGCAGTTGCAGCCACACATCATCTTCCACCGTCTGGATACGTGTATGCTGTGTTACCGCCAGCTGTAGCGCCGGTAAAAAACGGGCAGACGCCAGTAACAGCACGCTGCCGATTGCCATCGCCAGCACGGTTTCCAACAGTGAAAACCCTTTTTGTCTGTCTAACATAGATTCTCCGCCGATGGCTGACACATTCTGATCCTGCCCCATGCCGAAACCACCACCCGCCACTCCCCTGCACTGCTACGTAGCCGAATATTGCCCGGCCAGGCGCTGTTGCGCAGACCAAAGAACCCTAGCGAAGGTGTCACATCAACGAGCATGACGTCAGGCCAGCGGGGCTGCAGTGAGAAAACATTCTGCACAGCGCAGTTTTGCGACGGCGAATTCACCAGACACCAGCGTTCACCTTCACGAATGCCATACACCAGCTGAGAACGGTTGTGCCAGTTGGCATCATCGCGCAGACGTTCCAGCAAATGCCGCACCTGCAACGCGGTTTGCCACAGCCGCTGTTGTGCCTGCCAGCTCTGCCAGCCAGAAATGCCCGCTCCGCTCAGAATAACGATCAGCACCATTGCGACGAGGGTTTCAATCAGGGTGAAGCCATCTTCTTTTTTCATGGCGGCAGTGTGTCGTCACCAGACATTCTGGTCGAGAGGCAAACAGAGAGGTTACGAGGTCGTACGAAAGAAATACGTCATGTTGCAGTGAGTTGCAGGCGAGGTGGAAGGAGGGCCGAAGAAGCGATTATCAGATAAAAAAAACCGGTACGTTGCCGCACCGGTTATGACATGTTGTTAGCAATCAGATTGCGACAGGCGCTTTGATGGCCTGATGCGGATCGTAGCCTTCAATTTCGAAGTCTTCGAAACGGTAGTCAAACAACGAGTCAGGCTTACGCTTGATAACCAGTTTCGGCAGCGCACGCGGTTCACGGCTTAATTGCAGACGCGTTTGTTCCAGATGATTGCTGTAAAGGTGGGTGTCGCCACCGGTCCAGACAAAATCGCCCGGTTGCAAATCGCACTGTTGAGCCATCATATGCACCAGCAGCGCATAGCTGGCGATGTTGAACGGCAGACCAAGGAACACATCGCAGGAGCGTTGGTAGAGCTGGCAGGAGAGCTTGCCGTCCGCCACATAGAACTGGAAGAATGCGTGACAAGGGGCCAGCGCCATTTTGTCCAGCTCACCCACATTCCACGCGGAAACAATAATGCGGCGTGAATCAGGGTCGTTTTTCAGCTGATTAATAACCGTCGTGATCTGGTCGATATGGCGGCCATCAGGCGTAGGCCATGCGCGCCACTGTTTGCCGTAAACCGGGCCAAGATTGCCCTCTTCGTCGGCCCATTCGTCCCAAATGGTGACTTTGTTTTCGCGAAGATAGGCAATATTGGTGTCGCCCTGCAGGAACCACAGCAACTCATGAATAATTGAACGCAAATGGCAGCGCTTGGTGGTCACCAGCGGAAAGCCGTCCTGCAGATTAAAACGCATCTGATGGCCAAAAATAGACAGAGTGCCTGTCCCTGTGCGGTCGTTTTTCGGGGTGCCTTCATTCAGCACCTTTTGCATCAACTCTAAATACTGTTTCATGGTTCCTCAGGAAACGTGTTGCGGCGAACGATGGCGGTACGCCCAAATCATCATGATGGCGCCTGCAACGATCATCGGAATGGAGAGGATCTGCCCCATACTGATGTATTGCACCCACTCGCCGGTAAACTGGGCGTCAGGCTGACGGAAGAACTCAACGATGATACGGAACGCGCCGTAGCCAATCAGGAACAAGCCGGAGACCGCGCCCGTCGGGCGAGGTTTGCGAATAAACAAGTTAAGGATGATAAACAGCACAACGCCTTCCAGCGCCAGTTCATACAGCTGTGACATATGACGCGGCAACATGCCGTAGGTGTCAAAAATTGACTGCCATTCAGGGTGCGCGGGCAGCAGCGCCATATCTTCCGCGCGTGAGCCAGGGAACAGCATGGTATAGGGGAATGACGGATCAACGCGTCCCCACAGTTCACCGTTGATAAAGTTACCCAGCCGCCCTGCGCCAAGGCCAAACGGAATCAGCGGAGCAATAAAATCAGAAATCTGGAAGAAGCTGCGTTTGGTGCGTCTGGCGAAAATAATCATCACCACAATCACGCCGATCAAACCGCCATGGAAGGACATGCCTCCGTCCCATACGCGGAACAGATAAAGCGGGTCGTCCAGGAAAACCGGGAAGTTGTAGAACAGCACATAGCCGAGGCGGCCGCCAAGGAAAACACCGAGAAAGCCCGCGTAAAGCAGGTTTTCAACTTCGTTTTTTGTCCAGCCACTGCCCGGACGATTCGCCCGGCGCGTTGCCAGCCACATCGCAAAGACGAAGCCCACCAGGTACATTAATCCGTACCAGTGGAGAGAAACCGGTCCAATGGAAAAAATCACCGGATCAAAGTCCGGGAAATGCAGATAGCCACTGTTCATCTTTCACCACAACTTGTTGTTATTCCGCCGAAAGTGGACAGCGGTTCACCTACGCGACCGCAATTGCCGGTCGCTCCAAAGCTGCGAATCATAGCATAAGGCACCGCGAGCGGGTGGCGGCGAAGTTGTAAAAGTTATGTATATCCCTGAACCGGCTAAATTCCGCCGCGAATCAGGCCGCCCAGCCCACGTCGTTCCATAAATGCGGCAATTTGATGACGCACTTCGGTCGCCAGTTGCGCATCCAGCGTACGTCTCGCCAGCGTTTGCGCCTCTTCACAATCAATGCGACGCAGCAAATATTTAATGCGCGCTACTGAGCGTCCATTCATGGAAAGATGGCGATAACCCAGTCCAATCAGCACGGCAACACACATCGGATCACCGGCCATTTCACCGCACAAGCGGATATCAATGCCTAACCGTTCTGCTTCATCGGCAACCATCGCCAGCGCCCGCAGTACCGCCGGGTGCAAGCTGTCGTACATATTTGCCACGCGGGTATTGTTACGATCAACCGCCAGGATGTATTGCGTCAGATCGTTGGTGCCAATCGAGATAAAATCGACGCGGTTCGCCAGGTGCGACAACATAAACACCATTGACGGCACTTCCAGCATCACACCAATTCGCGGTTTAGGAATTGCGTAACCAATCATCTCTTCGACTTCGCGGCCGGCGCGCTCGATCAATCTGCGCGCTTCATCGATTTCGTCGATGCTGGTGATCATCGGCAACAGAATGCTGAGATTCCCGGTTGCCGCATTGGCGCGCAGCATGGCGCGCACCTGCACCAGAAAGATTTCCGGCTGGTCGAGCGTAATCCGAATGCCGCGCCAGCCAAGGCAAGGATTCTCTTCGCTGATGGGCATATAGGGCAATTGCTTATCTGCGCCGACATCCAGCGTACGCAGCGTCACGGGCTTGTCGTTAAACATCTGCAACATGCCCTGGTATTGCGCGACCTGCTCCTCTTCGGACGGGAAACCGCTTTGCAACATAAACGGAATTTCGGTGCGATAAAGCCCAATGCCATCGATGCGGCTGCCCAGTTTCTCTTCATGTTCCGGGCTTAAACCCGCGTTAAGCATCACCTTCACCCGCTCGCCGCTTTTAAGCTGTGCGGCCAGGTTCACATCATCTTCGGCAAGGCGGCTGAGTTCATTCTCTTCGCTGATAAGCCGCTGGTATTCCTGCAACAGCACCGGTTCAGGATCCACCAACAACTCGCCGCGATAACCGTCCACCACCAACATGCGACGTTGCAGCACGGCGGGCTGAATATCTGCCCCCATTACCGTCGGGATGCCAAGCGCACGTACCATAATTGCCGCGTGCGAGTTTGACGCGCCATCTCGCACCACCACCCCCGCCAGCCTGTCGTGCGGTAGCTCTGCAAGGGTGGTGGCGGAGAGTTCCTCGGCAACGAGGATAAAGCGCTCCGGCCAGCTGTTTGGCCCGGAAATAGAATCATCGAGGTGGAATAACAAACGCTGGCCCAGCGTGCGCAAATCACCTGAACGCTCTTTCAGGTAGCCATCGTTGAGCGCAGCAAACTGTTCGGCAAAACGTTCAATAACGGTTTTGACTGCCCATTCTGCCACCACGCCGCGGTCGACTTCTTCAAACAGATCACGGCGCAGGCGCGCATCGGAAAGCAGGTGCGAATAGAGATCGAAAATTGCCGCCGTCTCTTTTTGCGCCCCGGCGGCGAAACGTTTGCTGTAACGGCGAAATTCGTTGGCGGCTTCTTCAAGCGCCGCCGTTAGCCTTTCGCGCTCAAGCGAGGTATCAAGCGTCGAGGCCGGATAAACCTGCTCCATTAACGGCAGCGTTTCGTCGACCCATCCTTCAGCGATAGCAACCCCCGGCGCTGCCGGCAAGGCGCGAATTCGCGTCTGCCGATACTGGCCAAACAGCGCGTTTAATTGTGACTGGGAGAGAATGGCCGCCATCTGGGTGGCAAGCGTGACCAGAAAGGACTCTTCGCTTTCATCATACTGGCGTAGCTCGCGCTGTTGTACCACCAGCACGCCAAGCAATTGACGGCGCTGAATAATAGGTACGCCAAGAAAAGCGCGAAAGCGCTCTTCTTTAACAGAGGGAATGTATTTAAAACTGGGATGTTTTTGCGCATCCGCCAGGTTGATGGGTTCCGCCAGCCTGCCTACCAGTCCGACAATCCCCTGATCGAATGCGAGCGTGACGGTGCGACCGCGCGGCTTTTTTAAACCGCGCGTCGCCATCAGGTAATAACAACGCCGGTCGTGATCTGCGAGATAGACCGAGCAAACTTCGGTTTCCATCGCCAGACAAACGTCGGTAACCAATATTTCCAGCGCTTCGTTAAGGCGTGGCGCGCTGGCGACTTTCTCAACTATTTCTCGCAGTCGGGTGAGCATAATATGGGTGGCTTAACCTCGTTTACGTCGCCAGGCAGGCGCGCTTTGCGGCTTCGGAGGCGTTTCCTGAAGCGACATCACCGCGCTTGCAAACTCTTTCATCACCCGCCGGTAGACATCGCGTTTAAACGACACTACCTGGCGAACAGGATACCAGTAGCTCACCCAACGCCAGCCATCAAACTCGGGCGTACTACTGGTCTGCATGTTGATCTCACTGTCGTTGCCTATCAACTGCAAAAGAAACCATTTCTGTTTCTGGCCGATACAAACCGGCTTTGTGTCCCAACGCACCAAACGTTTCGGTAACTTGTAACGCAACCAGTTACGCGTAGAAGCAAGGATACGAACATCTTTACGACTTAAGCCCACTTCCTCGAACAGTTCCCGGTACATTGCTTGTTCCGGGGACTCGCCAGGGTTAATTCCCCCCTGGGGGAACTGCCATGAGTGCTGTCCAAAGCGCCTGGCCCACATGACCTGACCTTGTCGATTACAGATTACGATTCCCACATTTGGGCGGTAGCCATCGTCATCAATCACCGGACTACCTCAAAAAAAGTCTGAATAAAGCGATTGTTTCACACTCCCGGAAAACGGTAAACCACTCTATGACAGGGATACGAACGAATAACATTTGAATAACTCACAGTAATCATCAAAGTTATAAACAGAAAGCGAGAATGACGACGGTTTTTATTCACCTTTTCTGTGGATAGAGTTGTGAAAAAGTATGGAATTACCCCGGGAAAACCCGGAACAGTCTGAATAGCCCTGTTTGACATGAAAGAAATAACATACAGTAATTCATGAAGTTAAACAGGTTTCCAACCGTTAATAGCACCAGAATGTGACGATCATCACCTTAAGGATCCAGGCGCTGATGAAAGATCGAACAGAGCCGAATTTATCCACAGATTATGCCAATAAGTTAGGCACATTTTGTGCAGAATTTCGATTTTCATCGCACGTCAAGGCTGTAAATCGAAACAGTAGTGACACTTTTCCCCAGTTATCCCACTTTTCTGTGGATAACATGGTGTAAGATCCTGTTTATTGTCAGTGACCAGATTTGGAAAACCCGACACATAGTTGCGCAACTCATCAAAATCCTCTCAAAATTATCTTATAAATCATCAAATTGCTCATACCCCGCAGAAAAAGGTACACTGCCTGGCTACGGTGCAAAACTAGCGGTTACTTTTTAGACAAAAGGTTTTTGACATGTTCGCGTTGGCCCCTTTCACTTCACCGCCTGAATCAGAAACGCAATTGCTTGCCCAGGCGCAGCGCCTGGCGGGCTATACGCTCGGAGAACTGGCTGCGCTTGCCGGCTTGCCCGTTCCGCGTGATTTAAAGCGTGATAAAGGCTGGACAGGTGTCCTGCTGGAGCTGTGGCTCGGTGCCAGCGCAGGCAGTAAACCCGAGCAGGATTTTGCCGCGCTGGGCGTTGAGTTAAAAACCATTCCGGTGGATAACCACGGCCGCCCGCTGGAGACCACGTTTGTTTGCGTGGCTCCCCTTACCGGCAACAGTGGCGTCGTGTGGGAAACCAGCCATGTGCGGCATAAGCTCAAGCGCGTCTTATGGATTCCGATTGAGGGTTCACGCGAGATCCCGGTCGCGGATCGTCGCGTCGGATCGCCGTTGCTTTGGAGCCCAAATGCAGAAGAAGAGCAGCAATTACGGCTCGACTGGGAAGAGTTGATGGACTTGATTGTGTTAGGCCAGGTTACCCGCATTACCGCTCGCCACGGCGAAGTTCTGCAACTGCGGCCGAAGGCGGCCAACAGTAAAGCGCTGACGGAAGCTATTGGTGAACATGGCGAAACCATTCTCACCTTGCCGCGCGGCTTTTACCTGAAAAAGAACTTCACCGGTGCACTGCTGGCGCGCCACTTTTTGCTCTCACCGCATTAAATTTTTGCCTAAGCCACAGCGGTGCTTATAATTAGCGCTTCTTTTTTTGGCAGGACTTTATAGAGATGTTATTTGCATGGGTAACCGATCCCAACGCCTGGCTCGCGCTCGGTACGCTGACGCTGCTGGAGATCGTTTTAGGGATCGACAATATTATCTTCCTCTCTCTGGTGGTTGCGAAGCTGCCTACCGCGCAGCGTAATCACGCACGTCGGTTAGGTCTGGCTGCGGCGATGATCATGCGGCTCTTGCTGCTGGCATCCATTGCCTGGGTAACAAGGCTGACACACCCGCTGTTCAGCGTGTTTGATCACAGCGTTTCCGCCCGCGATTTGATCTTGTTCCTCGGCGGCCTGTTCCTTATCTGGAAAGCGAGTAAAGAGATCCACGAATCGATCGAAGGGGAAGAGGAAGGATTGAAGACCAATGTGCATTCGTTCTTTGGCGCGATTGTGCAGATTATGCTACTGGATATTATCTTCAGTCTCGACTCGGTGATCACGGCGGTGGGTCTGTCCGATCATCTGTTCATTATGATGGCGGCCGTGGTTATCGCCGTTGGCGTGATGATGTTTGCCGCGCGTCCGATTGGCGAATTTGTTGACCGCCACCCGTCGGTCAAAATGCTGGCGCTGTCGTTTTTGATCCTCGTCGGCTTTACGCTGATTCTGGAAAGCGTCTCCATCCATGTGCCGAAAGGTTACATCTACTTCGCTATGTTCTTCTCCATCGCGGTTGAAACGCTCAACCTGATGCGAAACAAGAAGAATCCGCTGTAAACAAAACGCTTCCTCAACAGGGGGAGCGTTTTTTATCTTTGATCTGCCTTTAACAACTTTTTTCAGATTATCCTGCTTTTTCGTCTCCAGACAGCACGTTATTACTAAACTTGTTGTCAGATGCATGCCACCAGAGGATCAGAACGATGAAGAAATGGGCAGTGATTATCTCCGCAGTGGGGTTGGCTTTCGCCGTTTCCGGATGCAGCAGTGATTACGTGATGGCGACAAAAGACGGCAGGATGATCCTGACGGACGGTAAACCGGAAATTGACGATGATACCGGGCTGGTCAGCTACCGCGATCAGCAGGGTAATAAAATGCAGATTAACCGCGATGACGTATCCCAGATTATTGAACGCTAAGAAATTGCTATAAAGGTCAGTCACCTGCTGGCCTTTATTTGATTTTTCTCTTTCCCTTTTTCCTCCCCTCTGCCATGTTTATATTCCTTTGTCAGCTCAACTGACGTTGTACTTTTAAGGAAGCCGGCTATGCAGTATCACCGTATCCCCCACAGTTCGCTTGAAATAAGCACCCTGGGGCTGGGCACAATGACGTTTGGTGAACAAAACAGCGAAGCCGACGCCCATGCACAGCTCGATTACGCCGTCAGCCAGGGTATCAACCTGATTGACGTTGCAGAGATGTACCCTGTTCCGCCACGTCCGGAAACGCAGGGTTTGACGGAAACCTATGTCGGCAACTGGCTGGCGAAACGCGGTAACCGTGAAAAGCTGGTTATCGCCTCTAAAGTCAGCGGCCCAAGCCGTAATAACGACAGCGGTATTCGCCCGAACCAGGCGTTGGATCGCAAAAACATCCGCGTCGCGCTCGATGACAGCTTAAAGCGCCTGCAAACCGATTACCTGGATCTTTACCAGGTACACTGGCCGCAGCGCCCAACCAACTGCTTTGGCAAATTGGGTTACAGTTGGGTTGATAGCGCGCCGGTCGTGACGCTGCTGGAAACGCTGGAGGCGCTGACCGAGTGCCAGCGCGCCGGGAAAATCCGCTATATCGGTGTCTCGAATGAGACCGCGTTTGGCGTGATGCGCTATCTGCAACTGGCGGAAAAACATGAATTGCCGCGCATTGTGACCATTCAGAACCCGTATAGCCTGTTAAACCGCAGCTTTGAAGTGGGTCTGGCGGAAGTGAGCCAGTATGAAGGTGTCGAGCTGTTGGCTTACTCCTGTCTGGCGTTCGGCACGCTGACCGGCAAATATCTCAACGGCGCGAAACCCGCTGGCGCACGCAACACATTGTTTAGCCGCTTTACGCGTTACAGCGGTGAGCAGGCGCAAAAAGCGGTCGCGGCGTATGTGGATATCGCGAAGCGCCACAATCTGGATCCGGCACAAATGGCGCTGGCTTTTGTGCGGCGTCAGCCCTTCGTCGCCAGCACCCTGCTGGGCGCGACGACGATGGAGCAACTCAAAACCAACGTGGAAAGTTTGCATCTCGATCTCAGCGCAGACGTTCTGGCTGAGATCGAAGCGGTGCATCAGGTTTACACCTACCCGGCACCGTAACGGTTAACGGCGGCGCTGCCAGATCCACAGCGCCGCAATTGCCAGCGCAAAAATTACCCCAAAGCCAACGCCAGTGCCAATCACCGGCACACCCGCTTTCACCGCCAGCGAGTACAGGCCCAGCATTAGCAGCATGGCCATGTTTTCGCCGAGGTTCTGCACCGCAATCGCATTCCCCGCGCCAACGGACTCTTTGCCAATAGCTTGCAACAGCGCATTCAACGGCACCACAAAGAAACCGCCCAACATGCCGATCAGCATCAGCACGCCGTACGCTGGCAGTAATGCGTGTTGCAATGAAAACAGCACCACCGCCACGCCAATGAGAATGCCAGCAGGCATACAACGCGCCACAGTTTCCAGCGTCACCAGCTTCGCCGCCAGCCCGGCACCGGCCACAATCCCGACGGCGACCATCGCGTTAAGATACGTTGGCGTCGCGTTATCCGTGATCCCGAGCGCCACCGGCACCCACAGCACCAGCAGAAAACGCAGCGTCACGCCCGCGCCCCAGAACAGGCTAGTGCCGACCAGCGAAAAGCGTGTTTCACCGTTGCGCCACAGGCTTTTACAGGCGCTGAAAAAGCTGGAGGTCATCGGGGTAAAGCGCCAGGATTGCCCCGGACGCGCCGCCGGCAATTTTGGGATCATCAGGTTCGCGCCCACCGCCCCCGCATACACCAGCGCACAAACGCCAAGCGCCGCCAGCACATGCCAGTCGGCCAGCACGCCGCCCGCGACAGAGCCGAGTAAAATGGCGGCGATGGTCGACGACTCCATCAAACCGTTGGCTTTCACCAGCTTATCGCCGGTGGTGATTTCACCCAGGATGCCGTACTTCGCCGGGGAATAGGCGGCCGCGCCAATGCCGACTAACAGATAACCGACAAACGGATTGATGCCGACGCAAATACTCGCCGCGCCAATCAGTTTCAGACCGTTGGCGAACATCATCACCCGGCCTTTGGCGAAGCTGTCGGCGACCTGCCCGACAAAGGGCGCGAAAAGAATGTAAGCGCCCACAAACACCATCTGCAAAATCGGCTGGCTCCAGTCGGGATAAAACTCTGCTTTCAGCAGTGCCAGCGTGGCGAACAGCAGCGCGTTGTCGCCAAACGCCGAGAGAAACTGCGCGGCAATCACCGCCATCATCCCCCGCGACCACAGCGAGGAGTTAGTGCTTACTGACTCACGCATGCGCGGGTTCATCCTCTTCAACCATGCCTTTCAGCGTCACAAAATCAGGTTTGCCGCTGCCCAGCACCGGCAGTTGTTTCAGGAAGCGAATATCGCGCGGCACGGCAAGCTCCGGCACGCCCTGCGCCCGCGCCTGCTGTTGCAGCTTATCGCGCGTCAACTCACTGTCGGTGGTGAACATCACCAGCGCTTCGCCTTTGCTGGCATCGCTCTTCACTACCGTGGCATGCAGTTTCTCCGGCGAAACCGCCAGCGCCAGTTGTTCGACAATCTCCAGCGAGATCATCTCCCCGGCGATTTTGGCAAAACGCTTCGCGCGCCCCTGAATCTGCACAAAGCCCTGTTCATCAAAACGCACGATATCGCCGGTGTCATACCAGCCCGCTTCCATGTCGCCATTGATATTTTCCGCGGCGGGTGCTTCCAGCACGCCAGGGTTTTCCACCCGCAGATAGCCGGTCATCACGTTGGGCCCTTTCAGTTGCAGGCGACCACCGTCTTCAATGCCCGGCACGGCCATTAGCCGCGCATCCATCCCCGGTAAGATCCGCCCGACGGTGTCCGGTTTCGCCGCCATCGGCACGTTGATGGATACCACTGGCGCGCACTCGGTCACGCCGTAACCTTCGAGAATGCGCAGACCAAATTTGTCCTGCCACAGCTGGCGGGTACTGTCCTGCAATTTTTCAGCACCGGCAACCACGTAACGTAAGCGGAAGAAATCATACGGGTTGGCAAAACGCGCATAATTGCCAAGGAACGTCGAGGTGCCAAACAGCACGGTGCAGTTACGGTCATACACCAGTTCAGGGACAATGCGGTAGTGCAACGGGCTCGGGTAAAGAAACACCTCCGCGCCGGTAAATAACGGCGTGAATAACCCCACCGTCAGGCCGAACGAGTGGAACAGCGGCAGCGCCGACATAAAGCGGTCGTTGGCGGTGAAATCGGCGATGGTTTTGATCTGCTCCACGTTTGCCAGCAGGCTTTTATGGCTATGTACCACGCCCTTCGGATTGCCTTCAGAACCAGAGGTAAAGAGGATCAGCGCCGGATCTTCCGGTTTTTGCGGCAACTGCGCTTTTAATGGCGTCAGTAAATGGCGGAAAATCCACAGCTTGTCTTCCCAGCTGACATCGCCTTTCAGATCTTCCAGGTAAACCCAGCGCACTTGCGTGAGCTGCTCCGGCAGATGCCACAGCTTGCCTTTATCCATAAAAGTACGGGAAGTGAAGATGGTTTTGATCTGCGCCGCCGTAATGGCGCTACTCAACCCTTTCACGCCGGCGGTGTAGTTCATCATCGCCGGGATGCGTCCACGCGCAATCGCGCCGAAAATCACCGCCGCGCTGATCCCGGCGTTTGGCAACATCAGGCCGATTTTCTCGCCCGGCGCGCTGTATTTATCCAGAATACGGGCAACAAACAGCGATTTAGTCAGCAGCTTGCGATAGCTATCCGGTGTGAAATTGATGTCTTCAACGCAGGGCTTATTCGCACCATAGCGATACTGCGCGGAAAGCAACGCTTCGAACAGCGTTTCGCGCGGACGCACGGCCATGCGCGCTTCCATCATGATTTGGTGCAGCATTTCGCCCGCCAGCTTGCGACGATCACGCGCACGCGGCGCATCCGGCATCGGCAGATGTGTAGGCGGCAGAATATGCAAGGTAATACGCGGGAACAGACGCTGTTTTACCAGCCCTTTCAGGCGGCTGAAGTAGGTTAGCTCCGCGCCGTCAATGCGCAGTGGGATCACCGTCGCGCCGGATTTTGCCGCCACGAACCCTGCACCGTCGTAAATTTTCATCAATGATCCGGAAACCGAAATGCGTCCTTCCGGGAAAATCACCACCGGACGGCCCTGTTCCACCAGTCGCACCAGATGTTTAATCGACATCGGTTTGGTCGGATCCAGCGGCACAAAATCAATAATTGAGCTTATCCAGCGCATATACCACTGGGTGCTGATGGAGGTGTAGACCGCGAAAACCGGGCGAACAGGCAGGAATAACGCCAGTAAAATGCCATCAATAAAAGAGACGTGGTTGGGGGTAATGAGCACACGTTCACCGTGCAGCGCCTGCGTGTTGCCGGTCAGTTGTACGCGAAACAACACACGGAACAGGCCGCGGAAAAAGCCCAGTAGCATTTCAACTCCTTTTGCCAGTCAATTAAGTACGTTACCAAATTGTGGCAGATTACATGAGAAGTGCGGCGGGTTAAAACGCGGGCGAAAAAAAACCTGCGCGTCCGCGCAGGTTGGTGCAAGAAATGAGTACGAAAAGCGTACCGAATAAATCACCAATCAATACCTCTGGGACTTTGATTGTCGCGTGCGCCACCGCGCCTCACCAGCGGGAAAAAGCAAGAGAGTGAGCCGAAGTGAAACGAGGTGTGTCCATTCGCGATTACTGTTACAGACTGAAGGTAAAAAAAAAACCTGCGCATCTGCGCAGGTTGGTGTAATTCGAGTGTGCAACCCTGGGGGCTACGTTCACCTATCAATACCTCTGGGAGTTCTACTCTGTCACGGGGGGATACCCGCCACCAGCAGACAATCGAAACAGCCCTTCGCAAAGTGTAACTAAAGGTTGTGCCTGAATTACTTTGCAATTTCCCGCGTGTAACGCTTTCACTGATTTCCTTCGCGTCAGCTCACGTTTGCAGATACCTGCCGGGCAGCTTCCTTGATTAGGCGTCTCTTTTCCGTAACACTATGCAGCGTGTAAACGCTTACCCAAAGGAAGGTGCGTAATGGCGACTATTAAAGATGTCGCGCGGCTGGCAGGAGTTTCGGTCGCAACGGTTTCCCGCGTGATAAACGACTCGCCAAAGGCGAGCGAATCCTCGCGCCAGGCGGTGCAAAGCGCAATGGATGCGCTCAATTACCACCCGAATGCCAATGCCCGCGCGCTGGCGCAACAGTCCACCGAAACCGTAGGTCTGGTGGTGGGCGATGTTTCCGATCCCTTTTTCGGCGCCATGGTGAAAGCCGTTGAACAAGTGGCTTCGGCCACAGGCAATTTCTTATTAATTGGTAATGGCTACCATAACGAAGATAAAGAGCGTAAAGCCATCGAGCAACTGATTCGCCACCGCTGCGCGGCGCTGGTCGTTCATGCCAAAACCCTTCCGGACGATGAACTCGCCTCGTTAATGCAGCAGATGCCGGGCATGGTGTTGATCAACCGTATTTTGCCGGGTTTTGAACAACGCTGTGTCGCGCTTGATGACCGTTACGGTGCCTGGCTGGCGACTCGCCATTTGATCCAGCAGGGCCACACGAAAATTGGCTATCTCTGTTCCAACCACGCGATTTCTGATGCAGAAGACCGACTGCAGGGCTATTACGATGCGCTGAAAGAGAATGGTTTGCCCTGCAACGACCGGTTGGTGACGTTTGCCGAGCCGGATGAAAGCGGTGGTGAACAGGCGATGACCGAGCTGCTCGGTCGTGGGCGTAACTTTACCGCCGTCGCCTGTTATAACGATTCGATGGCCGCTGGCGCGATGGGTGTGCTGAATGACAACGGCATTGAGGTGCCGCGTGAGATTTCCCTGATTGGTTTCGATGATGTGCTGGTGTCGCGCTATGTGCGCCCGCGCTTAACCACCGTGCGCTACCCGATTGTCACCATGGCAACACAGGCCGCCGAGCTGGCGCTGGCGCTGGCGGAAAACCGTCCGCTACCGGAAATCACGCACCTGTTTAATCCAACGCTGGTGCGTCGTCATTCGGTGATTGCGCCGCAAGAGTAGCGATAAAGGTGCACGGTCTTGTCAGGATAGTCGAGACCGTCGCCAATGTAGCGCCAGCCAAAACGTTCGTAAAAATCGCGACACGCCGAGTAAAGGTGCAGCTCCTGAAAACCCATCGCTTTCGCCTGCTCGATAACATGGCGCTGTAACTGCCCGGCCAGCCCCTGCCCGCGCGCGCTCTCTTTCACATACAGCGCCGCCAGCCACGGGAACAGATCCTGGCGGCTGATCAAATCGCAGCGCCACAGCCCAACAGTCCCCAGCAGTTGATCCTCATCCACCAGCACAAAAGTAAGCGGCAACTGCCCGGGCCGCTGGCTGTGGGCAATGATACTGGCGAAGAAATCACGCGGTAGCGAGTCGCCAAACTCACGCCATAACCAGTCCACCACCTGGTCTGCAAAGTGTGGCGCGTCGTACAGAGGAATAATCTTCATACGATCTTGCCCTGAAAAATCGGTACTGATTCAAACAGGTAGCCGTCAAAGTCAGGCGCATCCTCGTCGGAAAGCTCCAGCAGGCTCTTTTTGACATTTTCCAGATGCTGCCACATCGCTTGCCATGCGCCCATCACATCGCGGCGGCGCAGCGCTGCCAGCAGCGTCTGCCGGTCGCCCAGCCATTTCAGGCGATAGGGGCGGCTGGCAATATGCACGTTGAATTGTTGCCACAGCGGGCTGCTGTCCATGTGGTGCCAGATACTTTCCACCGTCGCCAGCAACATCTGGTTTTG
The DNA here is from genome assembly GCF_900184035.1 of Kosakonia pseudosacchari. GTDB lineage: Bacteria > Pseudomonadota > Gammaproteobacteria > Enterobacterales > Enterobacteriaceae > Kosakonia > Kosakonia pseudosacchari. The sequence continues at coordinate 329,140 of NZ_FXWP01000025.1, read as the reverse complement.
CGAGGCGCCCGCCAGCACAAGGTGGAACATTTTGCTGTTGTCCTGCGACGTGTCGTTCATCGCGATGGCGCGCTGCTCCTGCTCAAGAATGCGACGAAGATTATCGATATCCGCGCGTGTCGCCATTTTGGCGGCAAAGGCGGCGATATTGCTCTCCAGTAATTGACGCGCCTGTAAGATCTCAAACGGGCCTACATCGCTACTTAAAAAGCGCTCCTCTTCGTTTTCATGCTCCTGCGGAATACGCATCACATAAACGCCGGAGCCCTGGCGAATATCCACCGTGCCTTGCAATTCAAGCATCAACAGCGCTTCACGCACGATGGTACGGCTAACGCCATATTTTTCGGCGATATTGCGCTCCGGCGGCAGGCGGGAGCCCACGGGGTAATGCCCCTGGATTATCTGCTCGCGTAAATCTTCGCCAATCTCCTGGTACTGTTTTTTTTCCGGCGGGACGACGGCCTTCTCCACAATATCACCTGCAAGTCTGAGTTATCGCGCAGGCCGGGCGCCCCGGCCTGTCGGCGCTATCTTACCAAAGCCAACGCCTGATCGAGAACCTTCGCGCCGTTTAAGGTGCCGTACGCCACCGAATCGATCACATCAATCGGAATGCCATATTCATCGGTTAACTTTTTATTTTCCGCCAGCTTAAAGCGCACCTGCGGCCCCAACAGCACGGCGGTGATCTCGGCGGCATAACTTTGCAGCTCATCGCGCAGGGATTGCTCAGCAATGGCATAGATCTTCAGCTCAAGGCCGCGCTCCGCCGCCGCTTTTTCCATTTTGGTCACCACCAGCGATGTGGACATCCCGGCGGAGCAGCACAACACAATACGTTTCATGGTGGCTCCTTATTTCCATTCGTCATCAATAGTCAGGGTCAGCTGGCGTTCGTCGCGCAGCTTGCGAAACCAGCCAGCAGACTTTTTCGGCCGACGGTCGCGGTTGTTTTGCAGGTCAATCTCAATCAGGCCATAGCGGTTTTTAAACGCGTTCATTGGCGAGACGTTATCGGTAAACGCCCACAACATGTAACCCTGGCAGTTCGCACCCGCTTCTCTGGCGCGTAGCGTCTGGTATAAATGCGCGGCAATAAAATCAATGCGGTAATCATCCTCAATGGTGCCCGCCGCGTTGCGAAACTGCCCTTCGTTCTCAATACCCATGCCGCTTTCAGCAACAAACCACGGAATGTTGCCGTAGTCATTTTTGAGGCGCATCGCCATGTCGTAGATGATTTCCGGCAAGATCTCCCAGCCTCGAGATTTGTTCATTTTTCTGCCCGGCAACTCAAAAGGCTCGTAGTAGTACGCCGGGTGGAAAGGCGTTTCCGGGTGCCAGGCGCGCGACGGCGCTTTTACACGGTGCGGGTAGTAAAGGTTAATGCCCAACTCATCCACCGTGTTATCGCGGATGATCGCCAGCTCTTCCTCGCTGTAATCCCACGCGACCTGGTGTTTTTCCAGCAACCGGAACAACTCCGGCGGATAGTGGCCTTTCACCATCGGATCAAGAAACACGCGGTTATAGAACAGATCGTAGCGTTCGGCGGCCAGTACATCATGCGGCGCGCGCGAACGCGGGTAGGTGACTTCCGGGTTGAGAATACAGCCCACGGTACCCTGATACCCCTTCTCGCGAAATAGCTTCACCACTTTCGCGGTGGCCAGGTTTTTGTGGTGATTCCACTGCATCCAGGTGCCGGTGTTCTGCTCATAAGGCCAGCGCAGCGCGTCAAGGTAGACGCGGGTTTGCACCACAATCGGCTCGTTGAAGGTGAACCAGCGGGTCACTTTATGGTGAAAACGCGCAAACACCTTTTCGACATACAACAGGTACAGCTCAACCACTTTTTTTGACGCCCAGCCGCCATAGGTTTCCAGCAAATAACCCGGCAGTTCGTAATGCTCCAGGCAGATCATCGGCACAATGCCGTGGCGCTGCATCTCGTCAAACAGTTCGTCGTAATACGCGGCATAGCGTTCATCGACCACGCCGTTTTCATAATCGGTGAGAAAGCGCGACCAGTTGATCGAGGTGCGATAGTGGGTCAGCCCCGCCTGTTTCATCAGTTGCACATCTTCACGAAAGCGCTGGTAGAAGTTGGTCGCCACCGCCGGGCCGTAGCCGTCGTGCCAGACATGACGATCGTTTTTGTACCAGAGATCGGGCCAGGAATCCTGGCCCTCCCGCTTATCTGTCCAGCCTTCGGTTTGCCAGGCGGAGGCCGCCGCGCCCAGGATAAACGACGGCGGTATCGCAATTGTTTTCGTGCTCATTCCATCCTCAGGCGTTGTTAGTGGCTTCGGCTTGCAATTGCGCTTGTTCGGCGCGGCGAGAAGCAATTTTCACAAACGGCAGATAGATAATGACGGAAGTGATAATGCAGATAAGCTGCGTCACTACCGCGCCCATTGAACCGGCGGTTGACAGCCAGGCGTTGATCAACGGCGGTGTCGTCCACGGCACCATCACCACTGCTTTCCCGGCAAAACCGGTCACCGTGGCGAAATAACCGATCGAGCCGGTCACCAGCGGGGTGATGATGAACGGGATCGCGAGGATCGGGTTGAGCATGATCGGCATGCCGAAAATCACCGGCTCGTTAATGTTAAATACCCCGGGCCCAATAGAGAGTTTGGCGATCTCTTTCATCTCTTTGCGCTTGGTGGCGATCATCACCGCGATCAGCAGGCCGATGGTTAAACCCGAGCCGCCGATGCTCATATAAACATCCCAGAACGGCATGGTGATGATGTTCGGCACCTCTTTGCCCTGCTCAAAGGCGCTCATATTGACGGTGATCGCCCCCAGCAGCAGCGGTTCGCGAATAGGCTTAATCATCTGGTTGCCGTGGATACCGATAACCCAGAACAATTGCGCCACAAACATCAGCAGCAAAATGCCCGGCAGGCTTTGCACCACGCGCTCCAGCGGCTGCTGTACCACCTGATAAACGGCGTCATACAGGTACATGCCGGTCACCTGGTGGAACACAAAACCGAAAGTGGCAATCACGGTGGTGGTGATGATCGCCGGGATCAGCGCGGAAAACGAAGCCGAAACGTTAGGCGGCACGGTGTCCGGCATTTTGATCTTCAGCCCGTCGCGGTTTTCCAGCCAGCAGTAAATTTCCACCGACAAAATAGCGATAAACATGCCGAGGAACAGGCTACGGGTATCGGAGAACTGGCGCAGCAGCACGTCTTTCACCACATGCATCTGTCCGTCGACCAGCATTTCCACCGTGGTTGGCGTGACGCAGATAAAACAGATTACCGCCAGCAAACCGGGAAACAGCGTCTTAATACCGTTGATACGCCCGAGTTCAATGCCGATTAAGAACACCGCACCAATGTTGAGAAAATTCAGCGTGGCGTAGTTAATCGCACTGGTGATCGGCTTTAACGCCGCGAGAAAGGAGAGCGACTGGAAGCTGGCGAGGCCGTTTTTCGGATCCAGCACCATGTTGGAGATCAGGACGGAAAATGCGCCGACGATGATCACCGGCATCAGGGTAATAAACGAGGCTTTGATCGCCATGATATAGCGATAGCTGTTGAACTTTGTCGCAAAACTACCCAGAGAATCGATGAGCTTTTCTTGTAGGGCCATGAGTTAACACCTCAGTAAGGGGCTTTTTTATCGATGCAGGGATACAGCACAGTCCCATTTGGCATACCAAAAATAGCTATGCATGGCTGAAAGTTCTGTGACGAGCCTCCCAACCCGCTTACTGGTATTCCAAAACGAGACGGATAACGACATTGGCATACCACCTTACGCTTCGCAGGGATTTCCTGCACTTAGCGCAAACCGTAACGGCTGGCCTTAACCCGTGAAGTGAGTGTGGTAAACTGCGTTTCATTACGCGAAACGAGAACTCGTCATGGTCACAATGCTGGATGTCTCACTGCGCGCGGGCGTTTCGAAAGCAACGGTTTCCCGCGTGCTGAATGGTACGGGTCAGGTAAAAGAGAGTACCCGCAATCAGGTTTTTAAGGCGATGGAGGAGCTGGACTATCGCCCCAATTTTCTTGCCCGCTCGCTGGCAAACCGCACCAGCAACAGCATTGGCCTGGTGGTCTCCAGCTTTGATGGTTTCTATTTCGGCCGCTTATTGCAGCAAGCGTCGCGCCAGGCGGAATTGCACGGCAAACAGCTGATTGTCACCGATGGTCACGATACGCCCGAGCGCGAAGAGCTGGCGGTGCAGATGCTGGCGGACAGGCGCTGCGACGCCATTATTCTTTACACCCGGTTTATGAGTGAAAAGGCGATCTTAGCGCTGATTGACGCCACGCCAATGCCGCTGATTGTCATCAACCGCGAGTTATTCCAGGCGCACGATAAATGCGTCTTCTTCGAGCAGCAGGACGCGGCGTTCCAGGCGGTGGATTACCTGATTACACAACATCACCGGGATATCGCCTGTATTACCGCGCCAATCCACACGCCAACCGGTAAGGCGCGGCTGATGGGCTATCGCAAGGCGCTGGAAAAGCACGGCATTCGCTGGGATCCCGACAAAGTAAAATACGGTGACTCGACGATGACGCGCGGCTATGAGCTGTGCCAGCAGATGTTGCAGGAAGGGGTAAAATTCAGCGCGCTGTTCGCCTGTAACGACGATATGGCGCTGGGTGCTTCAAAGGCCATCTGGCAGGCGGGTTTGCGTATTCCGCAGGATATTTCGCTGTTCGGCTTTGATGACGCGCCGAGCGCACGCTGGCTGGAGCCGGGCCTGTCGACGGTCTATTTGCCCATCGACAACATGATCACCACCGCGATTGATCAGGCGATCAAGCTGGTGAACAACGAACAGATCGCCGCGATCCCACCGTTTACCGGCACGCTGGTGTTGCGTGAATCGGTAGCGGCGGGACCGGGCAGCAAGGCTTAGAGCCGCTCAAGACCGATCAGTTCTTCGATGGTCTGGCGACGGCGGATCAAACGCGCGACGCCGTTATCGAATAACACTTCCGGCAGCAGCGGGCGGCTGTTGTAGTTCGATGACATTGACGCGCCATACGCTCCCGTATCATGCAGCACCAGATAATCCCCGGCTTTCACTTCCGGCAACGCGCGGGTTTCCACCTTTCCGCCCTCTTGCTGGGTAAAGACATCCCCGGATTCACACAGCGGCCCGGCAACCACAGTATCAATCAGTGGCGCATGACGAAGATCGCGGCCATCGGCGGCCAGCGCCGTAATGTGGTGGTAGCTGCCGTACATCGCCGGGCGCATCAGATCGTTAAAACCAGCGTCGATCAGCACAAAGTGACGGCTGCCCATGTTTTTCACGCTGCGTACTTGTGAAACCAGTACGCCAGATTCCGCCACCAGAAAGCGACCCGGTTCGATCTCCAGTTTCACCGCGTGCCCGAGATGTTTAGCGATTTGCTCGCGCGCAGCGTTCCACAGCCCGTAATAATGTGCGGTATCCACCGGCTCTTCCCCTTCGTGATAGGGAATCGACAAACCACCGCCTGCGGAAATCGCCTGCAGATCCTGGCCGAAATCGACCACCTGGCGCACCATCGCGCCGCACACCTGCTCCAGATGGCCATAATCCACGCCGGAACCGATGTGCATATGAATGCCCGCCAGTTTCAACTGGTAGCGCTGCATTACCGCCAGCGCATCCGCCATGTCGCTGTACCAGATACCGTGCTTACTGTTTTCGCCGCCGGTGTTGGTTTTCTGGCTGTGGCCGTGACCAAAACCAGGGTTAACGCGTAACCAGACGCGATGGCCCGGCGAAACCGCGCCAAGCTGTTCCAGCATATCCACCGAACCGGCGTTCACTGCGATACCCAGTTCGCTCACCCGCGCGATAGTCGCCTCGTCCAGCACATCGGCGGTGAAGACGATATCGTCCGGGTGCGTGTGCGGATCGTAACCCGCCGCCAGCGCACGTTCGATCTCACCGAGCGAAACGGAATCGACCTTCACGCCCTGCTCACGCATCAGACGCAGAATATGAATATTCGAGCAGGCTTTTTGCGCAAAGCGCACCACGTCGAAGGCGCGAAGTTTAGCGATTTGCGCGCGAATGATTTGCGCGTCATAAACCCATACCGGGCAGCCAAATTCAGCAGGTAAACGCAGCAGATTAGCGGCGTTAAGATCGGTTTCAGTCTGGTGTAATGAGCGTGGCATGGTGACTCCGGGCAACAAAATTTTTAGTGATTACGCCACAGCGGGAAGAGAATAAAAAATATCGTTTTATCTGGACTCTATGCAAAAATGATATGGATAACGTGACTAAACCGGATCTCACCCATGCCCGCTGCCAATCTGCGCCATATCGAAATCTTTCACGCCGTGATGACCACCGGCAATCTGACCGAGGCCGCCGCACTGCTGCATACCTCGCAACCAACGGTGAGCCGTGAGCTGGCGCGCTTTGAAAAAGTGCTGGGGCTGAAACTGTTCGAGCGCACGCGCGGGCGTTTACAGCCCACGGTGCAAGGCTTGCGATTATTCGAAGAGGTGCAGCGTTCCTGGTACGGGCTGGACCGGATTGTCAGCACCGCCGAAAGCCTGCGTGAATTCCGCCAGGGCGAACTGTCCATCGCCTGTCTGCCGGTGTTCTCTCAGTCTTTTCTACCATTGCTGCTGCAACCATTTCTGGCGCGCTACCCGGATGTCAGCCTGAATATCGTGCCGCAGGAGTCGCCATTGCTGGAGGAGTGGCTGTCGGCGCAGCGCCACGATCTGGGCTTAACCGAAACGCTCAGCACCCCGGCAGGCACCGAGCGCACGCCGCTGCTCACCTGTAATGAAGTCTGTGTCATGCCGCAGGATCACCCGCTGGCGCGCAAAGCGGTGTTAACGCCAGCAGATTTTCAGGGTGAGAATTACATCAGTTTGTCGCGCTCCGACAGTTACCGGCAGTTGCTGGATGCGCTGTTTAATGAACATCATGTGAAGCGGCGCATGGTGCTGGAAACGCACAGCGCCGCCTCGGTGTGCGCGATGGTCCGCGCCGGCGTGGGTATTTCGGTGGTTAACCCGCTCACCGCGCTGGATTACGCGGCCAGCGGCGTCGCAGTGCGTCGCTTCAGTATTGATGTGCCGTTTACGGTGAGCCTGATCCGTCCCCTGCATCGCCCTGCTTCCGCGCTGGTCGAGGCTTTTACCGCCCATTTACAGGCAGCCATACCGCTGGTTAGCGGGCCGCTGGCTGCCATGCTGGGCGAACACTAAGAGAGCATAAAATCCACCGCATCGGCGGCATGCAGCGCCGCCGTATCAAACACCTTAATCGGGCAATGGGTTTCTGGCAGCAGCAGGCCGATCTCGGTACAACCGAAAATCACCCCTTCCGCGCCTTCACCTGCCAGTTTTTTGATTAAATTGACAAAATAGTAGCGTGACTCATCGGTAAACGTCCCCAGACAGAGCTCACTAAAGATGATGTCGTTAATGCGTTCGCGATCTTCCGGGCCCGGTACAGAAGTTTCGATGCCAAACTGTTTTTCCAGGCGGCCACGGTAAAAATCCTGCTCCATGGTGTAGCGCGTACCCAGCAGCGCGACATTACGCATGCCCGCGTTTTCAATCGCCCGCCCGGTGGCGTCGGCAATATGCAGGAACGGAATATGGCAGCGCTCTTCTATTTGCCCGGCGACTTTGTGCATGGTGTTGGTACACAGCACAATCGCCTGCGCGCCCGCCTGTTCCAGCCCGGCGGCAGCCTGGGCTAAGATCTCACCGGCTTTGTGCCATTGCGCGGTGGCCTGGCAGGTCTCAATTTCATGGAAATCCAGGCTGTGCAGAAGCAAGCTGGCGGAGTGCAAGCCGCCGAGACGAGCTTTCACGCCCTCATTAATCAGGCGGTAATAAGGAACGGTTGATTCCCAGCTCATACCGCCCAGCAGTCCTATCGTTTTCATCGCTTGTCTCCGTCTGGTTTAGCGCTCAGTCAATCAAAGTTGTGATCGACTTTCAACTTCTCTGGCCTCGCGTTTATTTTTATAGAACGCTGAGATAAGTTATTTTAAAACAACGTTTCATCATTTACTCTATCGTAATCACTAACGATACCTACTACAGGACACTCCGATGTTTATCTTCCATAAAGACACTCAGCTTGAAGACCTGGGCAACGGCGTTAGCCGCCGTATTCTTGCCCATGACGGCAAAATGATGGCGGTCGAAGTTATGTTCGAACAAGGCGCCATCGGCCCAATGCACAACCATCCTCATGAACAACTTACGTACGTTTTATCCGGCGAGTTCGAATTTACCATTGGTGATGAGAAACATATCGTCACCGCAGGCGATACACTTTATAAGGAACCGCACATTATGCACGGATGTGTGTGTTTAAAGGCCGGAACGCTGCTCGACACCTTTACGCCAGTACGTGAAGATTTTTTAAAACGTTGATCGCGCCCTAAATTATTTAACGCCTCCCATAATTAGGGGGGCGTTTTATTTATAGCCCACTAAAAATAGTTCGCCGGATAATCGTTTAAATTCTCAATAATTTCATTTCACCCTATTTAACGCCTTAGGCTTTTACCTAAATCGTTGCGCTTATTAGCGATAAACCCGCTGTTTTTCGGCAAAAATGACACCCACCTCACTTTATTGAAACATCGTTTCGACTTCGATCACATTTCACGAATTAATCGAATGACGCCAATTCAAAACACAATAAAATATTTTAAAACGACGTTTCACAAACCGAGAACGCAAGTTCGCAGGATTTTAAAACCCGGAATATTGTGAGTAATTTCCGCTGGTTAAAGTTTCAAAACGCATTGATTCTATTGATTATTGTGATCAAGTGCACGCACAGAACCTGTTTTAACCCTCTGACGCCCATGCGGCGGGGGAAAAAAGTTACTCTCCGAATCCGTATTACACATTGTTCGCCAGGTAGGTATGTATGAATGAAAACAGACTACTGGGATTGGCCTGGATATCGCCCTACGTTATTGGGTTGATAGTCTTTACGGCTTTCCCATTCATCTCATCGTTCTTTCTCAGTTTTACTGAGTATGACCTGATGAGCCCGCCGGTATTTAATGGCATTGAGAATTATCGCTACATGTTTACCGAAGACACGCTCTTCTGGAAATCAATGGGCGTAACGTTCGCGTATGTATTTTTGACAATCCCGCTGAAGCTCGCTTTCGCGCTGGGGATTGCCTTTGTGCTCAACTTTAAACTTCGGGGCATCGGTTTTTTCCGTACGGCTTACTACATTCCATCCATCCTTGGTAGCTCCGTGGCGATCGCCGTACTGTGGCGCGCACTGTTCGCTATCGATGGCCTGCTGAACAGCTTTATCGGCGTGTTTGGTCTGGATCCAATTAACTGGCTCGGCGAACCGTCGCTGGCGCTGATGTCCGTCACCTTGCTGCGCGTCTGGCAGTTCGGCTCCGCGATGGTCATCTTCCTTGCCGCGCTGCAAAACGTACCGCAATCCCAGTACGAAGCAGCGATGATCGATGGTGCCAGCAAATGGCAGATGTTTATGAAAGTCACCGTGCCGCTGATTACGCCGGTTATTTTCTTCAACTTCATCATGCAGACCACCCAGGCGTTCCAGGAATTTACCGGCCCGTATGTCATTACCGGCGGCGGCCCGACCTACTACACCTATCTGTTCTCGCTCTACATCTACGACACCGCTTTCAAGTATTTCGACATGGGCTACGGTGCGGCGCTGGCCTGGGTTCTGTTCCTGGTCGTGGCGGTCTTTGCCTCCATCGCCTTTAAGTCTTCGAAATACTGGGTGTTCTACTCTGCCGATAAGGGAGGCAAAAATGGCTGATATCCAACATCTCACGCCGGGCATGAAAGAAGCCGAACGTGAAGTGGCGCGCACGCTGCGCCGCGAGAAAATCAGCGCATGGATCCGCTATACGATCCTGCTCTTTGTCGGCCTGTTAATGCTCTACCCGCTGGCGTGGATGTTCTCGGCGTCGTTCAAACCGAATCACGAGATCTTTACCACGCTGGGGCTGTGGCCAAACCACGCCACCTGGGACGGCTTTATCAACGGCTGGAAAACCGGCACGGAATACACCTTCGGTCACTACATGCTGAACACGTTTAAGTATGTGATCCCGAAAGTGATCCTGACCATTATCTCTTCAACGATTGTGGCTTACGGCTTTGCCCGCTTTGAGATCCCGTGGAAGAACTTCTGGTTCGGTACGCTTATCGCCACCATGCTGCTGCCAAGCACCGTGCTGCTGATCCCGCAATACCTGATGTTCCGTGAAATGGGCATGCTCAACAGCTATATGCCGCTGTATCTGCCAACGGCGTTCGCTACCCACGGTTTCTTCGTCTTTATGCTGATTCAGTTCTTACGCGGCGTGCCGCGCGACATGGAAGAAGCGGCGCAAATCGATGGCTGTAACTCCTGGCAGGTGCTGTGGTACGTGGTGGTGCCAATCCTGAAACCGGCGATTATCTCCGTGGCGCTGTTCCAGTTCATGTGGTCAATGAACGACTTTATCGGGCCGCTGATTTATGTCTACAGCGTGGATAAATACCCGATCGCACTGGCGCTGAAAATGTCCATCGACGTCACCGAAGGTGCGCCGTGGAACGAAATTCTGGCAATGGCGAGTATCTCCATTCTGCCGTCCATCATTGTCTTCTTCCTGGCACAGCGCTACTTCGTACAGGGCGTGACCAGCAGCGGAATTAAAGGTTAAGAGGGAAGTATCATGGCTGAAGTGATTTTCAACAAACTGGAAAAGGTTTACTCCAACGGCTTCAAAGCGGTACATGGTATCGACCTGAAAATTGCCGATGGCGAATTTATGGTGATTGTCGGCCCAAGTGGCTGCGCGAAATCCACCACCCTGCGCATGCTGGCAGGCCTTGAAACCATCAGCGGCGGCGAAGTGCGCATCGGCGAGAAGATCGTCAACAATCTTGCGCCAAAATCACGCGGTATTGCGATGGTGTTCCAGAACTACGCGCTCTACCCGCACATGACGGTGCGGGAAAACCTCGCGTTCGGCCTGAAGCTCAGCAAAATGCCGAAAGAAGAGATCAACAAACAGGTCGATGAAGCGGCGAAGATCCTTGAGCTCGAAGAGCTGATGGATCGCCTGCCGCGCCAGCTTTCCGGTGGTCAGGCCCAGCGTGTGGCGGTTGGCCGCGCAATTGTGAAAAAGCCGGATGTGTTCCTGTTTGACGAACCGCTGTCGAACCTGGACGCCAAACTGCGCGCCTCAATGCGTATCCGTATTTCCGACCTGCACAAGCAGTTGAAGAAATCCGGGAAACCGGCGACCACCGTCTACGTCACGCACGATCAGACCGAAGCAATGACCATGGGCGACCGCATCTGCGTGATGAAACTCGGCCATATCATGCAGGTTGATACCCCGGATAACCTCTACCACTTCCCGAAAAATATGTTCGTGGCGGGCTTTATCGGTGCGCCGGAGATGAACATCAAACCGGCGAAGATTGTGAAAAAAGCCGACCAGCTGCACATCACCGTCGGTCATGAAACGCTGGCGCTGAACGCTCGCCAGCAGGAGAAAGTCGCCGATTACGCCGATAAAGAGGTGTTCTTTGGCGTGCGTCCGGAGTTTGTCTCCGTTTCAGATGAGCCTTTTAGCGACGACTGCGGCGCCGGTGACCTGGTGCGCGTCGAGAACATGGGTCACGAGTTCTTTGTTTACCTGAAAGTTGGCGACTACGAACTGACCGCCCGAATTCCTTCTGATGAAGCTAAGCCAATGATTGCAAAGGGGCTTCACCGGAAGGTGTACTTTAAGTTTGATATGAATAAGTGTCATATTTTTGACGCGAAAACAGAACAGAACATTTCCTTATAACGACGAAATCATTCGCGATGCCCCGAGGTGGCAAGTCGGTGTATCCCGGCGCTTACAAAGCAAGTAGCCGGGAGACATCAACGCCACCACCGAAGGGGCACCTGAAGAGTGAAATTTAAACAAACGTTGGAGTATAAAAATGAAAAAAGTGCTTACCGGCGCCATCATCTCCGCAACTCTGGGCATGTGCGCTGTACCCGCAACCGCCGCTGATAATGTTGATCTGCGTATGTCCTGGTGGGGGGGCAACGGTCGTCATCAGGTCACCTTAAAAGCGCTGGAAGAGTTTCACAAACAGCATCCTGACATTACCGTTAAATCTGAATACACCGGTTGGGACGGTCACCTCTCCCGTCTGACCACGCAAATCGCAGGCGGCACCGAGCCGGACGTGATGCAGACTAACTGGAACTGGCTGCCGATTTTCTCCAAAAACGGCGAGGGTTTTTATGACCTCAACCAGGTCAAAGACATTATTGATTTAAGCCAGTTCGATGCCAAAGAGCTGCAATCCACCACCGTTGACGGCAAGCTGAACGGCATTCCGATCTCCGTCACCGCGCGCGTATTCTACTTCAACGACGAGCAGTGGAAAAAAGCGGGCGTCGCCTTCCCGAAAACCTGGGATGAGCTGTTAGCCGCGGGCAAAACCTTTGAAAGCAAGCTCGGCAAACAGTACTACCCGGTGGTGCTGGAGCACCAGGATACGCTGGCGCTGCTGAACTCCTACATGGTGCAGAAATACAACATTCCTGCCGTGGATGAGAAAGCGAAGAAATTCAGCTACACCAACGAGCAGTGGGTGGAATTCTTCCAGATGTATAAAAAACTGGTCGATAGCCACGTGATGCCGGACGCCAAATATTACGCGTCGTTCGGTAAGAGCAACATGTATGAAATGAAGCCGTGGATCGAAGGTGAATGGGCGGGTACTTACATGTGGAACTCCACCATCACCAAATACTCCGACAACCTGAAGCCGCCAGCTAAACTGGTGCTGGGTGACTACCCGATGCTGCCGGGCGCGAAAGACGCGGGTCTGTTCTTCAAACCGGCGCAGATGCTGTCGATTGGTAAATCCACCAAGCATCCGAAAGAGGCGGCCCAGGTGATCAACTTCCTGCTGAACAGCAAAGAGGGTGCAGAAACGCTGGGCCTGGAGCGCGGTGTGCCGCTGAGCAAAGCCGCGGTGCAAACACTGACCGCCAATGGTGCTATCAAAGAGGCCGATCCGGCGGTTGCGGGTCTGCGTCTGGCGCAGTCTCTGCCGACCAAACTTTCGGTATCGCCTTACTTTGACGATCCGCAGATTGTTGCCCAGTTCGGTACCGCAATTCAGTACATCGACTATGGCCAGAAATCCGTTGAAGAAACCGCAGCCGACTTCCAGCGTCAGGCTGAGCGTATTCTGAAACGCGCCATGCGCTAAGGTTTTACCGCAATGACATACCCTGCCCGTTTGCGGCAGGGTATTTTTTTATCTAAGGAGCAGGTAATGGCAAAGGGGAAAAACCTCTCTCTCACCTTCCGCAGCCAGAAAGACGACAAAACCGGGCATGAGGTTATCCGGCTGACGCCGCCGCATATTATTTGTCACCGTAACTACTTCTATCAGAAATGCTTTACCCGGGACGGCGGGAAACTGATTTTCGGCGGCGCGTTTGAAGGCCACTGGAATTACTACTTACTGGATCTCGCGAACCGCGAAGCGACACAGCTCACCGAAGGCGCGGGAGACAACACGTTTGGCGGTTTTTTGTCCGCCGATGACAGCGCGCTGTGGTATGTGAAAAACACCCGCGAACTGCGTCGCGTGGATTTGCATACGCTCGAAGAGCATATCGTCTACGAGGTTGACGATGAGTGGATGGCGTATGGCACCTGGGTCGCGAACTCCAGCTGTACCAAACTGGTCGGCATTGAAATTAAAAAAAGCGACTGGCGACCACTTACCGACTGGCAAAAATTCCGCGATTTCTACTTCACCAACCCCGAATGCCGCTTGATCCGCATTGATCTGCAAAGCGGTAAACGCGACACCCTGTTGCAGGAAAAACGCTGGCTGGGCCACCCGATCTATCGCCCCTTCGACGATCAGACCGTGGCGTTTTGCCACGAAGGCCCGCGCGATGTCATTGATGCACGCATGTGGCTGATTAATGAAGATGGTGGCAACCTGCGCAAAGTGCGCCAGCACAAGCCGGGAGAAAGTTTTACCCATGAATTTTGGGTGCCGGACGGATCCGCGCTCTATTACGTGGCGCACCAGGAAAACGATCCGCGCCGTTATCTCTACAGTGCGGATCCGAACACGCTGGAAAACCAGCAGTTGATGGCGATCCCGCCCTGCTCGCATCTGATGAGTAATCAAGACGGCAGCCTGGTGGTCGGCGACGGCGCGCCGCATCACACCGGCGACATCCACCTTAACGATCCGTTTATCTGGGTATTTGATATTCACAGCGGCGAACAGAAAGCGATTTGCCAGCATAACAGTAGCTGGAAAGTGCTGGATGGCGACCGCCAGGTCACGCACCCGCACCCCTCTTTCTCGCCAGATAACCAGTGGGTACTCTACACTTCCGATGCCGAAGGCATGCCCGCGCTCTACCTGGCGCGGGTGTAATTCTGCCCTCTCCCGCCGGGGAGAGGGCTATTGTTACACGCCGATATTACGCAGTTTTTCACCCGCCATCAGACGACGTTCAATATGTTCCAGCGTGACGTTTTTGGTTTCCGGGATCAGCCAGAAAGTGACACCGACAAACGCCAGATTAAGCGCAGTGTAGAGCCAGAACGTGCCTGCCGCGCCAATCGCGTCCAGCAACGTCAGGAAAGTCGCGCCAATAATCATGTTTGACACCCAGTTAGTGGTGGTGGAACAGGTGATGCCGAAATCGCGGCATTTCAGCGGCTGGATCTCGGAACACAAGATCCACACCACCGGCGCGGCGCTCATCGCATACCCGGCGATACAGATCATCGTCATGCCCACCGAAAGCCAGGATAACCCGCTCGACGCGGTGCCGTTATCAAACTGCATCAGGCAGTAACCAAGGATCAACGTGCCAATTGCCATCACGCTGAAACCAATTTTCAGCGCCGGTTTGCGCCCCGCTTTATCCACGGTAAACACCGCAATAAAGGTGGCAAACATAAAGGTCAGCCCCACCACCAGCGTGGCGATCATCTGCTGTTCCGTGGTGGTAAACCCGGCCATTTTAAAAATGCGTGGCGCGTAATACATGATGATATTCATGCCGGTGAACTGCTGCATCGCCTGCAATAACATGCCGAGGAAAACGGCGCGGCGCACATTGCGGTTAGCTTTAAACAGCTGGAAACCACCCTGTTTCAGTTTCAGGCTTTCGCGGATCTCATTCAGCTCTTCGCGCGCCTTTTCCGAGGTATCACGCAGCATACGCAGCACCTCTTCCGCTTCAATATGCCGCCCTTTTTGCGCCAGCCAGCGTGGGCTGTTGGGCAGGAACACCACCAGAACAATCAGTAATACCGCCGGCAGCGCCAGTACACCGAGCATTGCCCGCCAGTTGCCGCTGTAGCTAAACGCCGTGTCCGACAGGAACGCCAGCACAATGCCCAGCGTGACCATCAACTGGTACATGCTGATCATCTTACCGCGCACATTTTCGCTGGCCATTTCAGAGAGATACAGCGGCGCGGTATACGACGCAATGCCGACCGCAACCCCCAGCAGCACGCGGGAAAGCAGCAGCACTTCCACACTGGCGGCAAACGCGGAACCGAGCGAACCGGCGACAAATAACGCCGCGCCCGCCATTAAGCTGTATTTGCGCCCAAGGCGAAAAGAGAGCCAGCCGTTAAACAGCGCCCCCAGCGCCGCGCCCAGCATCATGCTGCTCACCACCCACTCCTGCAAACGGCTGGATAAGGTGAAATGGTCGGTGATAAACGGCAGCGCACCGGAAATCACCCCAATATCGAGACCAAACAACAGCCCGGCGACCGCGGCCGACACCGAGACAAACAGATTCATACGCCGGGTATCACGCAGCGCGCGTGGTAAAGCTACGGAATCATTACTGATAGAAGTCATTTTTTCCTGCCTACACAGAATAAGACGTCCTATGAAAGTAAGTCAGCGACGGGGCAAAGCGTCAGTGCTGAAAACGCGAAGATATGGATAAATGCGCTATGGCATGGTGTTTTGTGATGGAGTTTACAATTTTGAAAATATAGTTTAAGCACTAAACTAATTTTAACTTATTTATTTTTAAAGATTTTTAATCAATAGCCTGCGAATTAAGATAAAAGGATATGGATTTTTCTATTCACAAGATATGGACAATTAATACGCAGCGATAAAAAAACCTGCCCGCAGGCAGGTTTTTTATGCAGGCAATGCGAGGCGAATTAACGCGCCAGCCAGCCGCCGTCAACAGCAATGGTGTAGCCGTTGATGTAATCGGAGGCTTTCGAAGACAGGAACACCACCGGCCCCATCAGATCGCTCGGCAGCCCCCAGCGGCCTGCCGGGATGCGGTCGAGGATCTCGGCGCTACGCTGCTCGTCGGCACGCAACTGCTGGGTGTTGTTGGTCGCCATATAACCCGGCGCGATAGCGTTAACGTTGATGTTGTGTTTCGCCCATTCGTTCGCCAGCAGACGCGTGACGCCCATGACGCCGCTTTTGGACGCGGTGTAAGACGGTACGCGGATGCCGCCCTGGAAAGAGAGCATCGACGCGATGTTGATGATCTTGCCGCCATTACCCTGCGCGATGAAGTGTTTTGCCGCCGCCTGGGACATAAAGAACACGCTCTTGATGTTCAGGTTCATTACGTCGTCCCAGTCTTTCTCGCTGAAATTGATCGCGTCTTCGCGGCGGATCAAACCGGCGTTGTTCACCAGAATGTCGATTTTGCCAAACTCGGCGACCGCGCGCTCCAGCAGCGCCGGAATGCCGTCGATCTGACGCAGATCGGCCGTCAGGCTGAGAAAACGACGGCCCAGCGCGGTCACGCGCTCAATGGTTTCTGTTGGTTCAACAATGTTGATACCGACAATATCGCAGCCCGCTTCCGCCAGACCCAGCGCCATACCCTGGCCCAGACCGGTGTCACAACCGCTGACTACCGCAACCTTACCTTGAAGAGAAAATGCATCCAGAATCATGTTTATTCCTTAATCTATTAGCGCCTGTACCGGACAGGCATGGTTTTATGCTGCCCGCTATTAGCGCAGATCTTTTACAGCGACGTGATCCATGTCATCAAAGACCTGGTTCTCACCCACCATCCCCCAGATGAAGGTATACGCACGCGTACCCACGCCTGAATGGATTGACCAGCTGGGAGAAATGACCGCCTGCTCGTTATGCATCACAATGTGACGCGTCTCCTGCGGCTGCCCCATCATATGGAATACGCAGGCGTCTTCTTCCATATTGAAATAGAAGTACACTTCCATGCGGCGCTCATGGGTATGGCACGGCATCGTGTTCCACAGGTTGCCCGGCGCAAGCTCGGTCAGCCCCATGCTTAACTGGCAGGTTTCCAGCACGTCCGGTACGAAATATTTGTTGATGGTGCGACGGTTGCTGGTCAGCGGATCGCCAAGCGTCACTGGCGCCACATCGGCTGGCGTCACTTTTTTCGTTGGGAAGGAGGTGTGTGCGGGTGCGCAGTTGTAGTAAAACTTGGCTGGTTTCGCGCTATCGATGCTGGCAAAAACCACCTCTTTGGCGCCTTTTCCGACATATAACGCATCACGATGACCAATTTCATAACATTGACCGTCAACGGTAATGGTGCCCGGGCCGCCGATATTAATCACGCCCAGTTCGCGACGCTCAAGAAAATAGGTCACGCCCAGCTGTTTACCCACTTCGCCGCCAACAGAAACGGTTTTGTTTACCGGTTTAATACCGCCGACGATAATGCGATCGATATGGCTGTACACCATGGTGTATTCGTCATCAGCGAATACTTTTTCGACTAAAAACTCATTGCGCAGGCCCTGGGTATCCAGCGTTTTCGCATGCGCACTGTGGATGCTTTGTCTGACTTCCACAATAACCTCCGAAGTAAATTTTGACCGAAACGTCACTCAGTGGAACGCAGAAACAGTGTTCCGTTTCTTCATTACGCGCATCTTATCCCGGCTAAAACATGTTTTCAATCTTGAATAAAACAACGTTTCAATTTTTCTGCCATATATTATTAAATCTGTAAGTGTGATCACGATTGTTTGGCGTTGACAGCGCATCATCACCGGTTAGCCCTGGAGAATAATTTTAAATAAATCATATCAAACAATAAGTTAAGTCCGTCTTTGAGTTTTGACCGCCAATCGGCAGTTTTTGTGTTTAAAATCAAAGCCCCCAGCGCAAACGCTTTTTCACCTCGCGTTAATCCTGCTAGCAGCCGTTGTTTTCTTATAAAGTGCGTCAGCAATCACACATATTGAAACGTTGTTTTGATAAATTAACACTCTATTTTTAAACTTGTAATCATCTGTGGTCATCATTGGGGGCGCAACTTTCCCACCGGACCATCTAAAGGAGTGAAATATGGCGAAAGGCATGCGGGTAAAACTCAATTACGCAATCAGCCGCGATCCGGATACCGGCGCGGAAGTCACCCGCTTAACACCACCGGAAGTGACCTGCCACCGGAACTACTTCTATCAGAAGTGTTTTTTCAATGATGGCAGCCACCTGTTGTTTGCCGGTGAATTTGATGGCCACTGGAATTATTACCTGCTGGATATCGCGAAAGCCGAAGCCGTGCAGTTAACGGAAGGCGCGGGCGATAACACCTTTGGTGGTTTCCTCTCGCCGGATGACAGCGCTTTATATTATGTGAAGAACGATCGCACGCTGCGCGAAGTGAATTTGCAAACGCTCGCCGAGCGCGAAATTTATCGCGTACCGGACGAGTGGGTCGGCTACGGCACCTGGGTGGCGAACAGTGATTGCAGCAAACTGGTTGGGATTGAGATCGCCGCCAGCGACTGGACGCCGCTCAATGACTGGAAACTGTTCCACGATTTCTTCCATAAAGGCCCGCACTGCCGTCTTTTGCGCGTAGATCTGCAAAGTGGCGAGAGCAGCGTGATCCATGAAGAGAAGAACTGGCTGGGGCACCCGATCTATCGCCCGTTCGACGACAACACGGTGGCGTTTTGCCACGAAGGCCCACACGATCTGGTGGATGCGCGGATGTGGCTGGTCAATGAAGACGGCAGCCATGTACGCAAAGTAAAAGATCACGCCGAAGGCGAAAGCTGTACCCACGAATTCTGGGTGCCGAACGGCTCCGCGCTGGTGTACGTCTCTTACCTGAAAGGTAAACAGGGGCGCATGATTTACAGCTTCAACCCGGATACCGGCGTGAACGACGCGGTCATGCCGATGCCGGCGTGCTCTCACCTGATGAGCAACTTTGACGGCACATTGCTGGTTGGCGATGGTTCCGGCACGCCAGTAGATGTGAAAGATACCAGCGGTTACACCATTGATAACGATCCCTATTTGTATGTTTTCGATGTGGCGAAAAAAGCCTACTTCCGCGTGGCGCGCCACGATACTTCCTGGGCAACGGTTGCCAACAGCCGCCAGGTCACGCATCCGCATCCCTCGTTCACACCGGACGACAGTGCGATTCTGTTTAGTTCCGATAAAGACGGTAAGCCGGCGCTTTATATCGCGAAACTTCCTGAGCAACGCGTCATGTTGCAAGCGTAAACATTGAGTTAGTGTTTCTGTAACTGGCCTTGCCCTCCTCCTGGGGGGCTTTTTTTTGTGCCGTTCTTGCCCGTCATACTTTCAGCCACTGGTGTGTTAGCGGCCATACTCGCCCCAGTCACTTACTTCACGGAACTCGCTGCGTTGCCGCCTTCCTGTCACTCACATTATTCAGGGCGGACCTGAGCAAATGCAAAAGCACTGTCCAAAAGTCCAAAGAAGGTAAGCAACGAACCTGTAGCTAAAAGTCTGACGGGAAGAAATAAAAAAATCCCCGGGCAACGGCTCCGGGGATTTTGACTTGAGGGTAATGCAGACAATCAGAAAGAGTAAGCCACACCGAGGCGGAAACGGGTCTGGCGTTCGTCGGTATTTTTCACACCCACGTTGCCCACTTCCACATACGGGGACCAGTTTTTATCCAGTTTGTACGCAACTTTGGCGTTATATTCGTTGGAATAAGTTTTGTTGTTTTCACGAATAACATCTTCGGTGCTCTTCGCGTAAACATAGTTCAGCTCAATGCGGTAGTCGCCCATCGCCCAGCCTACCCAGGTATCAAATTTGTTGACCTTGTTATCAACGGTGCTTGAATCCGGGTTACGTGTGTATTCATAACGGTAACGGCCTGCAATATAAACGCCGTTATCAAAGCTGTATTGCGCGTGAAGATAGGGTTTATAGATGGAGTTGGTATCTTTACTTTCGATATTAAAGCCTGGTGTTAACGCAAAATTCTTGGTCGCAGCCCAGCGCCAGTTAATGGACTCTTCGTGGCCGTTACCCACGATTTCCGTTAACGGTTTGTCGGCCTCATCGCCGCCAGATTTCCATTTCGCTTCAACACCGAAACCTACGCCATTCTCAAAGCGGTGAGAAACCGCTACGCGATCGGCGTTGGAACCGCTGTCGATGTATTCGTGACGTAAATCCACGGTGACGGCTTGTGAAGCAAAGGAAGCGCCAAGGAGTGAAGCAAGAGCCAGAGTTTTCTTAAACATGAGATTACCTCAATAATTAAAATTATGTTCCATTTTTATGGAATTCTATTTTATTTTTTTGACAACTTTATTTTAGTGATCGTGATCGTAAATATTTGTATGGAGCGAAACTATGTATAACGGCGTGATGAATATCAATATATTTTCCCTTTACCGCCAGATTAATATGATAAAGATCACACCAATTTTCTATTAACGGTTAACTTACAAAGTTAAATACAAATAAAAAACACAAAGTAAAACAGAGATCTACAAAATAGATCAGCAAATAATAAGCAGGCTTATCGCTTACATTTCAAATTGTAACGGAGGGAATAATCGTAAATTTGACTTTTGCAGAAGTGTTTTTTAATTGCGTGGGATAATTATTAGTGCGAGGCATCGAAGTTTTAATTTAATTGAAACGACGGCTGAGGCGTTAGTCACAAACAATAAAGCCTTCCGGGTGGAAGGCTTTATTTAACTTAAAGTAAGATTAATCGCGTTCGATTGCCAGCGCCACGCCCTGGCCGCCGCCGATACATAACGTTGCCAGCCCTTTACGTGCATGACGTTTTTGCATTTCATGCACCAGCGAAACCAGAATACGGCAGCCGGACGCGCCAATCGGGTGGCCCAGCGCTATCGCCCCGCCGTTAACATTCACTCGCTTCTCATCCCATTCAAGAATTTTACCGACCGACAACGCCTGCGCGGCATAGGCTTCGTTCGCTTCAATCAGATCGACATCATCAAGCTGCCAGCCCGCGCGCTCAAGGCAACGGCGCATGGCATAAACCGGCGCAATGCCCATTAACGCCGGATCGACGCCAACACTGGCAAAGGCGCGGATACGCGCCAGCACCGGTAAATTCAGTTCCTGCGCTTTTGCTTCGCTCATTACCATCACCGCCGCTGCGCCGTCATTAATAGGTGAGGCGTTACCGGCAGTGACTGAGCCGCTTTGTTCAAACGCGGGCGCGAGCTTTGCCAGCGCTTCCGCGCTGGGGTCGGTGCGCGGTTGTTCATCTGTATCAATAACCTGCGTCTGACCTGCCGCATCCACCGCGCTTACCGGCACAATTTCATCACGAAAACGCCCGGAATCGATAGCGACACGCGCTTTATGCTGCGAGCTTAACGCCCATTCATCCTGACGCTCGCGGCTGATGCCATATTCACGCGCCAGATTTTCCGCCGTTACGCCCATATGATAATCGTTGAAGGCATCCCACAAACCGTCATGCACCAGGCTATCGATAAGCTGGCTGTTGCCGAGCTGCGCGCCGGTGCGGCTGTCGGTCAGCACATGCGGCGCACGGCTCATGTTCTCCTGCCCACCGGCGATCACCACATCGGCTTCGCCGCACTGGATCGCCTGCGAAGCCAGGTGCAAGGCTTTCAGCCCGGAGCCGCAGACATCATTAATAGTGATCGCTGAAACCGTATTCGGCAGGCCGCCTTTGATCGCCGACTGCCGCGCAGGATTTTGCCCGGCGCCCGCTGTCAGCACCTGGCCTAAAATCACCTCGTCGATATCTTGTGGCTGCACGCCGCTACGCTCAATCAACGCACGCACCACCTGGCTGCCCAACTCAACGGCAGAGAGGCGTGACAACGCGCCCTGAAAACAGCCGATAGGCGTGCGAACCGCGCCGACTATCACGACATCTTTCATCTCTACCCCCGCAGTTGGTCAACCCGGCAATAGTAGTGCATTGTTAATGAGTATTAACGCGATTGTTTAAAATTGGTGAGATTAGTCACAGCGAAAATCTAAGGCGGGAAATCAACAGCGAGCTGCGCGGCCAGCAAGACCGCGCAGAAGGGGAGAATCAGTTGTTAACCGGGATCACCGCGCCTTTATATTTGGTGCGGATCCAGTCCTGAATCTCTTTGGAGTGCAGCACGTTCACCAGCGCCACAATATCTTTTTTCTTCTCGTCACCACGATGAACGGTAATGATGTTGGCATACGGGTTGTTTTCACCGCTTTCCACCGCAATCGGATCGTGAACCGGATCCAGACCAGCATCAATCGCGTAGTTGGCGTTGATCACCACCGCATCGCCTTCATCGTTGTTATACATCTGCGGCAGCAGCGCTGCTTCGACGTTCGGCAGGAACTGCAGTTTTTTCGGGTTATCGACGATGTCATCGATACGCGCCGTCACTTTGTCGATGCCTGGTTTCAGCTTGATCACGCCCTCTTTTTCGAAGATAGAGAGAATGCGCCCCTCTTCAGATACCGCGTCACGCATGATGATTTTGCCGCCCTGCGGCAGATCTTTCAGCGATTTGTATTTTTTGGAGTAAATACCAATCGGCTCAATATGGATCGCGCCTGCGCTGACGAAATCATAGGTTTTATCGCCCGCGTGATCTTTGATAACGCTGTTCAGGTACGGAATGTGCTGGAAGTAGTTGGCATCCAGTTCACGGCTGGCCAGCGCCGTGTTCGGCAGGATGTAGTCCTGGAACGGTTTGATTTCCAGATCAATACCCTGTTTCGCCAGAATCGGTTTCGCCTGCTCAAGGATTTCGGCGTGTGGCACGTTAGACGCGCCCACGGTCAGCGTATCCGCCCAGGAGGAGAAGCTCAGCACGCTGAGGGTGGCTGCGGCAATCAGTGTCAGTGTTTTTTTCATGATGTTGGTTTCCAATAATTATCGTTTATCTAACAGAGAAGTAATCACGTCGCCGCAGAACTGGATGATGAAGACGATGATAAGAATGGTCACCGTCGCCATCAGCGTGACGTCGTTATGGTTCCGCTGGAATCCTTCCAGATAAGCAAGATTGCCCAACCCGCCAGCGCCGATAACCCCGGCCATGGCGCTGTAGCTCACCAGCGCAATCAGCGTCACGGTAATACCGGACACCAGCGCGGGTGATGATTCGGGCAGTAACACCCGAAATACCAGTGTGCTCAACCGCGCGCCCATCGAACGCGTCGCCTCAATCACCCCTTTATCCACTTCGCGCAGCGCAATCTCGACCAGACGCGCATAAAACGGCGCAGCACCGACGATAAGCGCGGGCAGCGCGGCGTTCGCGCCAAGAATGGTGCCAACGAGGGTTTTGGTAAACGGGATCAGCAGCACAATCAAAATGATGAACGGAATAGAACGGAAGACATTCACCACAATCGAAATCACGCTATACAGCGTACGGTTCTGGAACAGGCCGCCGCGAGCAGTCAAAAATAGCGCCAGACCGAGCACAATCCCCAGTACAAAAGTCGCCGCGCCCGACAGCGCTGTCATATACAGTGTCTCTTGCGTCGCCGCCCAGAGTTGCGCCCATTTCAGGTGCGGAAAGAGAGATTCAGCCATGTGTCACGACCTCGCTTTCAATATCCGTTTTGCTCAGATCAGCCAGGATATTGTTCAGTTGTTCCGGGGTCGCCTTCACGTTCACCCATAATTGTCCAAAGACGCCGTGCGCGGTTTGCGACATCTTGCCGTGCAAAATGTTAAACGGCAGACCATAGCGCAGCGTCAGCTCACCGACGATCGGCTGGTGCGTGCTGTGTCCGGTAAACGTCAGCTTGATCACCGTACCGTCCAGATCGCTGTTCAGCTCCGGGTTGAACGCCTCTTCTTCTTTATACTGACTCACCTGGCGCACAAACTGTTTGGTGATCGGCTGCTGCGGATGGGTAAAGACGCTCAGCACATCGCCCTCCTCCACCACTTTGCCGTTCTCCATCACCGCCACGCGATCGCAAATCTTGCGTACCACATGCATTTCATGGGTGATGAGCACAATGGTCAGTTTGAAACGGCGATTAATATCGAGCAGCAGATCGAGGATCTGATCGGTAGTCTGCGGATCCAGCGCCGAGGTCGCTTCATCGCACAGCAGCACATCCGGGTTATTCGCCAGCGCGCGGGCAATGCCCACACGCTGCTTCTGCCCGCCGCTCAGTTGCGACGGGTAAGCCTTTTCGCGCCCTTTCAGCCCCACCAGCTCAATCAGTTCCGCCACGCGGGCGTTAATCTGCGCTTTTGGCGCACCGGCAATTTGCATCGAAAACGCGATGTTCTCGCTCACCGTACGCGACCACAATAAATTGAAGTGCTGAAAGACCATGCTGATCTTCAGCCGCGCCTGGCGCAGCGCTTCTCCGCGCGCGGCGGCGATGTCCTGGCCATTAATCACCACGCTGCCGGAAGTGGGTTTTTCCAGTCCGTTCAGCAAGCGAATCAGCGTACTTTTCCCGGCGCCGCTGTAGCCAATAATGCCGTAAATCTGCCCCTGCTCAACCGTCAGATTGACGCTGTCGACGGCGGTAATCGATGCCTTTCCCTGGTCGAAAATCTTGGAGATATTCCTGAGGACGATCATTCGTTGCTGTTTCCGTTTGGCAGTTTAGCGGTATGGATGTCCAGACGATAATAATCAGCCGCAGTGATAATTCAAATAACCAAATGGACATTACTTATAACTAAAAACGCTAACGGAGGTGGAACAGGGGTTTTGACGATAAGACTTTATTTCGCAATGCATTGCCGAAAATTGCATAACTGCGGCGAACGTAAGGGGAAAAGTGCATGAAATCAGCGCAAAAACCCGCTTTTCTGGCAATCAATCCATCCGGACGACTGCATGTCTTGCCATCCTGACGGCTAAACAGCGTTTTATATTTCTATTCGTTCTAAACGCCGAATAAAGGTTCTTTAAACAGGCAAAATGACAGACCTATCATCCGCTCATTACGAATCTTTACGGGTGAATCCACAATGTCAGTCTTCCATTCAGTAACCGAATTGATCGGTCAAACACCGCTGTTGCAGTTGCATAAACTGGCGAGCGGGCCGTGCGAATTATTTCTCAAACTGGAAAACCAGAACCCTGGCGGCTCGATAAAAGACCGGGTGGCGCTGTCGATGATTAACGAAGCCGAACGCCGTGGTTTGCTCGCCCCTGGCGGGACAATTATTGAAGCCACTGCCGGTAATACCGGTCTGGGATTAGCGCTGATCGCTGCGCAAAAGGGCTATTCGCTGGTGCTGGTGGTGCCGGACAAAATGAGCCGCGAGAAGATTTTCCACCTGCGTGCGCTGGGCGCAAAAGTGGTGCTCACCCGCTCAGACGTTAACAAAGGCCACCCGGCTTACTATCAGGATTACGCACGCCGCCTGGCGCAAGAGACACCGGGCGCGTTTTACATCGACCAGTTCAATAACGAGGCCAACCCGCTGGCGCACGCCTCGACGACCGCGCCCGAACTGTTTCAACAACTGGACGGCAACATCGACGCCATCGTTGTTGGCGTGGGTTCCGGCGGCACACTTGGCGGGCTGCAAGCCTGGTTTGCTAAGCACTCGCCGCACACCGAGTTTGTTCTTGCCGATCCCGCCGGTTCGATCCTCGCCGATCAGGTTGAGCATGGCCGCTACAGCACGCCAGGTTCCTGGCTGGTTGAAGGCATTGGTGAAGATTTCATTCCACCGCTGGCGCACATCGACGGCGTGCGCAAAGCCTTTCGCGTGACCGATCGCGAAGCCTTCGCCACCGCCAGAGAACTGCTGCAACAGGAAGGAATTCTGGCGGGATCGTCCACCGGAACGCTGCTCAGCGCTGCCCTGCGTTACTGCCAGGCGCAAACCACGCCGAAACGGGTGGTGACGTTCGCCTGCGATAGCGGCAACAAATACCTGTCGAAAATGTTCAACGATGACTGGATGCGCCAGCAAGGTTTGCTCACGCGCCCTTCCAGCGGCGATCTCACCGATTTTATCGCCCTGCGCCACGACGAAGGGGCAACCGTCACCGCCGCGCCAGAGGATAGCCTCGCCGCCGTGCTGGCGCGCATGCGTCTGTACGATATTTCGCAACTGCCGGTGCTCGAAAACGGCCAGGTGGTGGGGATTGTCGACGAGTGGGATCTGATAAGCCACGTGCGCGGCGACAGTGCGCGGTTCGCGTTGCCGGTGAAAGCGGCAATGACCCGCAACGTGGAAATCCTCGATAAACACGCGCCGGAAAGTGCGCTGTACGCCATTTTCGATCGCGGCCTGGTCGCGGTGATCGCCGACAACGGCCGCTTTATCGGCCTGATAACCCGTAGCGATGTGCTAACCACCTGGCGCAACCGTCTTGAACAATAAGGGAAATAAAATGAAAACACTGGCAACGCAGAGCGTCCACAGCGGCGCATTCAACGACCAACACGGCGCGGTGATGCCGCCGATTTACGCCACCTCCACCTTCGCGCAGCCTGCGCCGGGGCAACACACCGGCTACGAATATTCGCGCAGCGGCAACCCGACACGCCACGCGCTGGAAACGGCGATTGCCGAGCTGGAAGGCGGCACGCGCGGGTACGCGTTTGCTTCCGGCCTCGCCAGTATCTCCACGGTGCTGGAACTGCTGGATAAAGACAGCCATCTGGTGGCGATTGATGATGTTTACGGCGGCACTTACCGCCTGATTGAAAATGTGCGCCGCCGCAGCGCCGGGTTACAGGTGAGCTGGGTAAAACCGGACGATCTCGCTGGCCTCGACGCCGCGATTCGCCCCGATACACGAATGATCTGGGTGGAAACGCCCACCAACCCGTTGCTGAAACTGGCAGATCTGGCGGCGATTGCCGCTATCGCCAAACGTCACAATATTCTCAGCGTGGCGGATAACACCTTCGCATCGCCGGTTATCCACCGCCCGCTGGAGTTAGGGTTTGATATCGTGGTGCATTCGGCCACGAAATACCTGAACGGGCACTCGGATGTGGTTGCCGGCTTGGCCGTGGTCGGTGATAACCCGGCGCTGGCCGAAAAACTCGGTTATCTGCAAAACGCCGTCGGCGGCGTGCTCGATCCGTTCAGCAGTTTCCTCACGTTGCGCGGCATTCGCACGCTTTCCCTGCGCGTGGAACGCCACAGCAGCAACGCGCTGGCGCTTGCCCGCTGGCTGGAACAGCAACCGCAGGTGGAGAAAGTGTGGTTTCCGTGGCTGGAATCGCACCCGCAATATCAGCTGGCGCGCAAACAGATGGCGCTGCCGGGCGGCATGATTTCGGTGGTCATCAAAGGCGATGACGCGCGGGCAACAGAGATTATCAATAAGCTGAAACTGTTCACGCTGGCGGAAAGCCTCGGCGGTGTGGAGAGCCTGGTCAGCCAGCCGTTTAGCATGACTCATGCGTCAATTCCGCTTGAACAGCGGCTGGCAAACGGCATCACACCGCAGTTGATCCGCCTGTCGGTGGGCATTGAAGATGAACACGATCTGATTGCCGACTGGAAAAACGCGCTGGCGTAATCACATCAATCGGGGAGCCATCAGGCTCCCTGCGACGTGAACGGGCTGTCCCACGCGGATACCAC
This sequence comes from Kosakonia pseudosacchari, assembly GCF_900184035.1. Taxonomy (GTDB): domain Bacteria; phylum Pseudomonadota; class Gammaproteobacteria; order Enterobacterales; family Enterobacteriaceae; genus Kosakonia; species Kosakonia pseudosacchari. Next base: position 301,263 of record NZ_FXWP01000025.1, on the reverse strand, counting down.
CTGGTTGCGGCCCTGTTTTTTCGCGGCATACAGCGCCGTATCGGCCCGGTGAATAAGACCGCTGGCAATCATATGCAGCGGTTTATCTTCAAAGGGCACTTGCCCGCCTTGCAATGTCGCCACGCCGATACTGATGGTCAAAAAACCGGTCGGGCTGGCCGCGTGTGGCACGCTAAGCGCGTTGATATTGCCACGCACATCTTCGGCGACATTCATCGCCTGCATCAGGTTCGTTCCCGGCAGGATAATCAGAAACTCTTCGCCACCGTAACGGCTGACATTATCGCCGCTGCGCAAGGGTGACGAGGTGAGCGTGCGGGCGACCAGGCGCAGACAATCGTCCCCGGCCTGATGCCCCTGGGTATCGTTGTAGTTTTTGAAATAGTCGATATCCGCCAGACACACCGACAGCGGGAAATCATCCTGCAAGGCGCGGGAAATCTCGCTCAGCAGACACTCATCCATATAGCGCCGGTTAAACAACCCGGTCAGATGATCGTGTTGCGCGTACTGTTGTAACACTTTGTTCGCGCTGGCGAGCTTGTGCTCCGCCTGGCGACGTTCGGTGATATCGACCCACGTCACCGACAACCCCACCACCATATCCATGGCGTCATGTACCGGTACGGCCTGAATATCGTAACAGCGATCGCGCCAGCCCAACTCGCGTGACGGCAGCGCCTCGCCTTTATCCGCCAGTCCGAAATCCGCCAGGAAAAAGGGCCAGTAATCGGGCATTAAACGCTGAAAGTGATCCTCTGTTTCCAGCGCCTCACCCAGCAATTTCGCCATCGCCTTGTTGGACATCACCAGACGCCCGTGGCGATCAATCATGCACAGCGCCACCGGCGTGGTTTCGTAAATGGTCTCCAGTTGCAGCACCCGCTCGCCCAGGTTGGAGATATTGCGATCAATGCCGCGATAACCGCGCAGCTCGCCCTGCTCATCAAACAGCGGGATACCGCTGGTTTCCAGCACCACAATGCTGCCATCGGCACGCTGATTGCGGTTGACCAGGCCAGAAAACGCACGCTTCTCCGCTACAATGGCACCAAACGCGCCCGCCACGCGTTCCGCTTCGCCCGGCGGCATAAAATCAAAAGGGGTTTTGCCAATCACCTCGCTGGGCGGTACGCCGAGCAATTCCGTGACGACATCGGAAGACCACGTATAGCGTCCCTGCGCGTCGACTTCCCACACCCAGTCAGAATTGTTGTGCAGCAATTCGAAGAGATGTTTCGCATCTTCTTCCCGGTGATCCAGCCGTTTTTTTTCATTATTCATGGTTTCTGTTCCGCATGGCCCGCTACGCGCGCAACAACTTGCCTGGTCAGCGTGGTGAAGGCAAGAAATATTCACCACAAAAATACATCTATCTAATTCGCTAAGGTGCGCGCTAACCCGATGAAAGTGAATAAGATTAACGCGCATTTTGGGGCGGTTTTTTACCCACCCTCTTATCTCAGAGAGCCGGTTTTACGCCTGCTTATCAAGGTCTTTTATCACCAGAAGTAATAATAACCACACTGTACACGATTTCATCAGGCTTTTTCATGCGGCGTATTATTTATCTCGCGGCAACGTGGCCAGAACGCGCGATTGATTTATGGGATACTTTATTCCATTAAAAATCATAGAGAAGGCCTGTCCAAATAAGTCAATTTACCTTAAGTGAAATTAATCCTCTTTTTGAATTTCCCGGTTAATATATTTTTACTTCGCCGATTTTCGTCATTGATATTTTTATTCGAAACAATGACTGCATATAAAGATGAATTAACGCATTCCGATTATTGTTGAATATTATTGAGCTTATTTCACCTGTAAGTTGAAAATCTATCACATAAGAGATGAATGGGACCTTCAGGATTATCTCAACAGCCTCGTCCTTTTCCATATCATCACGAGAGTGGTGCCGTGACACCTCTTTTTTATGCGCCAAATACCACGCTTTCCTTCATCTATTTGAAGGATGGAAATGCTCTGGCTTATGCTCTGATAATGACACTTTTACCCCCACTGACGCGCATGACAGGAGCCGCACCTGATGGATCCGTTTCAGCAAATATTGAAATCGACACTCGCCCGCACCGATGACGCTCCGCCGGCCATCAAGCCCCAGGCATTGCTGGAAGCGGAGTTAAAACCGAGGATTGCCCACGTTGCCGTGGACGACTTCCTCTCGCTCGCCAAAGCGCGCAGAACTATTTATACCCTCGGCAAAGATTTACCCATCGCCGAAGATGAGGTGGTTGACATCATTAAAGAGGCCATCCGCCAGGCGCCGTCGGCGTTTAACTCGCAAAGTTCGCGGGCGCTGATCCTGCTCGGTAAAGAGCACGATCGCTTCTGGGAGATGGTGCGCGACCAGTTGCGTAAAGTGATCCCGGCGGAGAGCTTTCACGCCACCTCCGATAAACTCGACGGTTTTGCCGCTGCTGCCGGTTCTGTGCTGTTTTTTGAAGATCAGGAAGTGGTCACTCACTTACAACGTCAGTACATCGCTTATGCCGATAATTTCCCCGTCTGGTCAGAACAGAGCAGCGGTATCGCCCAGTACGCGGTGTGGCTGGCGCTGGCGGAAAAGAGCATTGGCGCGAATCTGCAACACTACAACCCGTTAATTGATCTTGATGTTCGCGCCGCGTGGCAGATCCCGGAAAGCTGGAAGCTGCGCGCAGAGATGAATTTTGGTTCGATTGTCGCGGCCGCCGATGAAAAGAGCTATATCGACGACGATAAGCGCTTTATCGTCGCGAGATAAAGATGTTGCCCGCTAAGCGGGCAATTCTTTCTGTCTGCCGCGTGTTGTTATTGTACAAATTCTGTCTAGATGACATGCAAACACCTGCGTATACTACACACATTCATACACAGGAGGGGACATCATGCCTGCTACTGCAGCTAAACAGAGAAACAAGCAAAATGTCAGCGTGACCGTCGAGCGCGACCTACTGGAACAAGCGCGCAAAGAAGGCATTAACCTTTCGCAAACGCTGACGAACGCTCTGCAAGGCGAACTGCGTAATCTGGAAGCTGAGCGCTGGAAGCGCGAAAATGCTGCCGCCATTGCCGATTTAAATGAATTTATTGCCGAACGCGGCCACTTCTCGGATGAACACAGGAAGTTTTAATCCATGCAATATTCGGTTTATCGGAACAAAAGTAACAGCCGGGACTTCCCGTTTCTGCTGGATGTACAGAGCGATATTATCGGTAGCATGAACTCACGGGTGGTGATCCCGCTCTGCCCTCTGGCGGATTACAAAGATCGCCGCCGGGTTGAGCGGTTAAACCCGGTGCTGGAGATCGAAGGGAAACCGTATTTGTTACTGACCCACGATCTTGCAGGCGTCAGCCTGGCGATTTTGGGTGAAGAAGTGTGCAGTATGAATGCCCAGCGCGACGTGATCCGCAATGCGATGGATTTTATTTTTGACGGGATTTGAAGTGACTGAACACTTTACATGCTCAGTCACTTTCTTGCTGAAAGCACGAGTAACGTTTACTCGTCGAAGTACCAGTAACCCTGATTCACCAGATCGGTCAGCTCCTGGGCGAAAGCCGGGTTATCCAGCGCGTTGCCCAGCTCTTTCAGGCCGATAATGGTGTAGCGGCACAGCGCATCGGCGGCTTGCGCATCTGCGGTGTCCAGATATTCACTGTTGATAAAGACGCTGCCGTCAACGTTCAGCACGCGTAAACCGCTGAGACGCGTCAGCACCTGCCCCTCTTTTAACGCATCGACAATTTCCTCAACGCGATAATCGTCTGGCTCCGGTGCGACATCCAGTTCGTGGCGCGGCGTGGAGATAAAGCTACCAAACCACTGTTTGAAATGTTCCGGCTGGCTAACCAACTCAATCATCATATTGCGCACGCGCTCCAGCTCGTACGCGTCTACCCGGCCGGGATGTTCGCGGCAGGTTAAATCCGGGTCACTGTAATGCTCGTTTCCGAGGTCGTTTTCCAGTGCGTAGTCAGCAAAACTGCTGATCAGATCGCGGCCGTTCGGCCCACGAAAACCAATTGAGTAGTTGAACGCTTCCTGGTGAGTAAAACCGTCATGCGGGAATCCTGGCGGGATATAGAGAATGTCGCCCGGCTCCAGATCTTCATCAATGATCGGCGGGAACGGATCAACATGCAGCAACGCCGGGTGCGGACAGAACTGGCGCATCGGCAGTTTATCGCCCACACGCCAGCGGCGGCTGCCCATCCCCTGAATAATAAACACATCATACTGGTCAATATGCGGGCCAACGCCGCCGCCCGGCACGGAGTAGGAGATCATCAGATCGTCAAAACGCCACTCCGGCAGCACGCGAAACGGCTTCACCAGCTCGGCAGACGGCATATGCCAGTGGTTGACCGCCTGCGCCAGCAGCGACCAGTCTTTTTCGCCTAAATGATCAAACGATTCAAACGGGCCATTCCACGCCTGCCACTGACCATTCACATGGCTGACAATGCGGCTGTCGACTTCCGGCTCCATCGCCAGCCCTGCCAGTTCGTCTGGCGTAATCGGGTCGACAAAATCCAGGAACGCGCGTTTCAGGACAACGGGTTTCTTTTGCCAGTATTTTTCAAGAAATTCCGGCCAGTTGAGGTTGAGTTGGTAAGCCATAAATCACACCAGTGAGAAGGGAAACGGGGCTGATTATAAAGAGAGTCGGCTCCCTGGCGCCTTGTCATTGGTCAAGTGCGGGTGCGGCAAGCGGCGGAGATATCTCCAGCGCGCTGAGCGCTATCAGTAACGCGTCCACCTTTGGCAACAGCTGTTTGCGGCGCGGCCACACCAGCGTGAGCGCCAGCCCGTGCGGCTGGCATTGCGGCATAATCACCTGCAACTCGCCACGCTGCACGTGCGCATGCACCAGCCAGGTCGGCATCTGTCCGACGCCTAACCCGGCGCAAAGCGCCTGTACCTGCGCATCAACATCGCCGAGTGCCATGCGATATGGCACGCTGCGCCACTCCGGGTGCCCGTCGGCGGTGGTAAATAGCCACGGTTTAGTACTGCCATCCACCCGCTCATAAAGAATGGCCCTGTGCTGCATCAGCTCCGCCTCGCTTTGTGGTATTCCGGTGCGTTGCAGGTAATCGGGCGCGGCGCAAAACACCATCCTTTCACGACCAATTTGTCTGCACCCCAGCGATGCGGGCAGATCGACGGTTTGCCCGATGCGTACAGCAACGTCGATCCCCTCATCGAACAGATCGACAAAACGATCGGAGAAAGTCAGGCTAAGATCAATTTCCGGGTGCTGCTGACAAAACGGGATCAGCAGCGGCATCACGCCCAGCCGCCCGTAGGTATTCGGCACAGCGAGGCGCAACCGCCCGGAGGGAATGGTGCGATGTGCCGCCAGCACGGATTCGGCTTCCGCCAGCTCCTCCAGGATACGAATGCAGGTCTGGTAATACGCGTTCCCGGCATCGGTGACTTCAAGGCGGCGCGTGGTGCGCTCCAGCAAACGCGAACCCAGCCGCGCTTCGAGGCGGGCGACACTTTTACTCACCGCCGAGCCGGTCAGATGCAGACGCGCCGCCGCAGCGGTAAAACTCCCCTCTTCGACGCAGGCAACAAAGGGGACGATATCTTTCAGACGTTGATCGCTCATGGCATTAGTGAATTTACGTTACGAATGGTGTGAATTAATACCAGAGATAAGAAATTAATTCTCTATTAGCCTGTGAGGTAGACGAAACGTAGAGGAACATCTCATGCAGAAAAAAGCATTAATTGTCGGCATCAGCGGCGTGATTGGGCGAGCGCTGGCAGAAAAACTGCTGGCAGAAGGCTGGCAGGTTGCAGGTTTATCACGCGGACGCGGCGCGGTTCCGACGGGCTGTACCAGCCTGACGGCGGATTTAACCGACGCGGCGGCGGTCAACGAGGCGCTGAAAAATGGGAAACCCGATGCGCTGTTCTTTAGCGTCTGGGCGCGCCAGGAGAATGAAAAAGCCAATATTCGCGTCAATGGCGCGATGGTGAAAAATGTCATTGAGGCGCTGGGCGAGCGCCTGGCCGGGGCGCATGTCGCGCTGGTCACCGGTATGAAACACTATCTTGGCCCGTTCGAAGCCTACGGCAAAGGCAATGTGCCGGTAACGCCTTTTCGCGAAGAGCAGGGCCGCCAGGACGTGGATAATTTCTACTATGCCCAGGAAGATGAAGTGTTCGCCGGGGCGAAAAAATACGGTTATCGCTGGAGCGTACATCGCCCGCACAGCATCATCGGGTATGCGCTCGGCAATGCAATGAACATGGGCCTGACGCTGGCGGTTTATGCCACGTTGTGCCGCGAAAAAGGCTGGCCGTTTATCTTCCCCGGCTCACCGGAGCAGTGGAACGGTGTTTCCGATGTGACCGACGCCGGTTTACTGGCAGAACAACTGATCTGGGCGGCGGTGAGCGACGGCGGCGCGAACGAAGATTTTAACGCGGTAAATGGCGATGTGTTTCGCTGGAACTGGCTATGGCCACGGCTGGCGGCCTATTTCGGCATTGAAGCGGCCGCCTTCCCGGCGAGCATGATGCCGCTGGAAGGGCGCATGCAAGAGGCGCAAGCCGCGTGGACAGAGATCGCGGACAAGTATCAACTGGCAGAAGCGGACATCGGTAAGCTGGCCTCCTGGTGGCACACTGATGCCGATCTCGGTCGCCCGATGGAAGCCTTTGCCGACATGAGCAAGAGCCGCAAAGCCGGGTTTACCGGTTATCGCAGCACTCTGGACTCCTTCACCGCGCTGTTTGACCGCCTGAAAGCGGAGAATATTATCCCGCGCTAAGCCATCATTTTGCCCGGCAGTTAGCTATGCCGGGTACTCCCTCAGTTCATTTTCAACGCCGACTGCGGGCATAGTTCCGGGATTGCCCCTTGCTGCGCCTCAATATGCACCGTTTTCCCCTGCCCATTCACATACCGTATTTGGCGGCGATATTACTGTGCCGCAAAGTGACATTTTGCGCGGTCAATTCCGGCAAACCGCTGACGATCACCGCGTGGCTGGCATTGGTCGCGGTGAGATATGAAATATCGACGCCGTTGATTTTCGGTGTTAAGGCAGACGTTGCGCGAGGACTACGTGCAAAGCGCTTATTTCAGCGCGAGTGATGCATGCTGCCCACGTATTAATTGTTTTTGGCCCGAAACCGGGCAACTTTCGCCCGGTTGCCGCACAGCGCCATGCTGCACCAGCGGCGGCGATGCGCTTTGGTTTTATCGTAAAACCACAGGGTGCAATCCGGGTGCTCGCACTGGCGGACATAGTCAAACTGCCCGTTTGCCAGTAACGCCGCCGCCTGCTCGGCGACCGGTGCCAGCGCTTGCTGCGGTGTATCAAGGCGATAAACGCGCTGCGTTTGCGGTGCGCCTTGCTCATCAACGTCGAGGCGTAAGTGGCTTTGCGCCTGCGCCAGCCAGCCATTCAGCGCATCCAGCGACAGTTCGCGCCCGTGCTTTTTCTCTTCGACAAGCTGGCGGATCACTGCGCGCAACTTACGCGCTTCAGTCAACAACTCTCCGGACTTTGCCATCGCGTTAACCTGCAAACCGATGTGCCGTAACCACTGGCGCACATCGTCATCGGATTGCCAAAAGTCATGCGGCGATTTTTCCGCCATCGCCAGCGTGTTAATGAAATCCAGCGCGTGATCTTCGGCAATAAACCACGGGCCTTCCGCGCCGGGTAATGTGGCTGCTGTCATGGTTTTTCTCTCCCCTGGTTTTTAATGCGAACATTGTAACCGATAAAATAGATTTTACACAGTTACATTCTTTCGCCATACTCAGCGTCGAAGTAACCCTATAAATTAACTTTTAATGGTTTCAAAAGAGGTGACGATATGGCTGCCAACACGCATTTCCCGGTTCGCTATCAGTATGCAAACGCCGATGGCGTCAATGTGTTTTATCGTGAAGCCGGTAACCCCGAAAACCCGGTATTACTGCTGCTGCACGGTTTTCCCAGCTCTTCGCATCAGTTTCGCGAACTGATTCCCCTGCTGGCAGATAAGTTTCACCTTATCGCCCCGGATCTGCCCGGCTTCGGCTTTACTGAAGTCCCCGCTGAACGCCATTACACCTATAGCTTTGATGGGCTGGCAAACACGTTGATTGCCTTTGTCGATGCGCTGAATTTGCAACATTTCGCGATGTATGTTTTCGATTACGGCGCACCGACCGGATTGCGGCTGGCGCTGCATTATCCGCAGCGGGTGAGCGGGTTTATTTCGCAAAATGGCAATGCCTATCTGGAGGGTTTAGGCGACGCATGGGCGCCAGTTCAGGCTTACTGGCACGCGCCGACAGCGGAAAACCGCCAGGTCGTTCACGACGCGATCCTCAATCTGGAAGGGACAAAATGGCAGTATCTGCACGGCGTGCGCGACCCGGAAACTGTCGCACCGGAAGGTTATCAACTGGATACATTATTGATGGAGCGCCCCGGGAATAAAGCGATCCAGCTGGATCTGTTTCTCGATTACGCCAACAATCTGAAGCGCTACCCGGAGTTTCAGGCCTTTTTCCGCACTCATCAGCCACCCGCCCTGATAATCTGGGGCGAGCACGATCCGTTTTTTATCCCGCCAGGCGCGCACGCTTATAAACGCGATAACCCAAATGCGGTGGTCGAGTTGCTTGATACCGGCCATTTCGCACTGGAAACCCATGTCGGCTACATTGCCCAGCGCATTCGTGATGTGATCGGTAACGCGATTGGCTAAGAAACCGGTGCGCCCCGCGTGGTGGGCGCACCAGCTTTGCTTACGCGCGCGTCTGAAACATCAGCGTGTCGGACGTAAATGAGCCATCGTCGCCAATGAGAAAGTGCGCTTTCACCTCATCCGAGCTTTGATTTTGCAGATAGCGGATCGCCGCGCGTAATACTTCCGGCGTGTTCATGCGTTCCACCCAGGCGTGATATTCCAGCGCCAGCCGATCAGAAACCATCTTCTCAACCAGCATGCCGCTTTGCTGGGTCATTTGCAGCCACTCGGCCGGGGAGTAGTTGCGTACATGGGACGGATCGCGCAGCACTTCAATGGTTTGCAGCCAGATATCCAGCACCGGGCGGCCGGGCGAGGCGATATCCATCAGGATAAATTTCCCGCCGGGTTTCAGCACACGTTTTACTTCGCGCAGCGCGAGTGCGACATCATGCCAGTGATGTGCCGAGTAGCGGCTGATCACCACGTCAAAAGTATTGTCGGCGAAGGGCAGCTTTTCCGCCGCGCCGTGTGCAGTGGTGATGTTGTTTAACTGACGATCGCTCGCCGCCTGGCGCACGACCGCCAGCATTTTTTCAGACAAATCATACGCTGTCACTTCGCGCACCACGCCTGCGGCGGCAAAACTGGCGTGCCCGGCACCACAGCCTAAATCCAGCAGCGAGGCATCCGCATCAGTATGCAGCCACTCGACCAGACGCACTAAATCTGCGCCTTGCGCATGCACCTGGCTGGTCAGGTACGCCTGGGCCTGATCGCCAAACTGCTTTTTTGTTAACTCATGATGATTAATCGCCATTCTCTTCTTCCTTTTTTAGCACGACAAAAAGTTGCTCTTTGGCGACTATACGACCGCCTTTATAGGGGTACAATATGTGTACTTATACTGGTATTAGTGAGTACCACCCATGGAAAGTACTTTATTTGCCGGGCCGAAAACCCTTGGCGCTTTTTTGCGATCGCAGCGGGAAAACACCGCGCCTGCGGATATTGGCTTGCCGGCGCAAGGGCGGCGGCGCACGCGCGGATTGCGGCGGGAAGAAGTGGCGCAACTTAGCGGTATCAGTACCACCTGGTATACATGGATTGAACAGGGACGGGATATTGTCGTTTCGCCGCAAACCCTGTCGAATATCGCCAGCGTGTTAAAAATGACCGCCGCAGAACGCAAGTATTTGTTTCACCTGGCATTGCAAAACGATCCGCAGGAAGAGCACGTCATCACTGTCGAATCTTCGGTGCTGGCCACGGTGAATCAGATGGCCTGCCCCTGCTATTTGTTAGATTTGACGTGGAATATGCTGGCGTGGAATAAACCCGCTGAGGCACTGTTCAGCGGCTGGCTGGATAACGACGCCCAGCCGAATATGATGAGCTTTATGTTTCGCCATCCGCTGGCGCAAACGCTGGTTGCCAACTGGGAAACACGCGCCAGCCGGATTGTCGCCGAGTTACGCGCGGACGCGATGCACTACCCGCACGACAAAGAGCTAAACCAGTTTGTGCAAAGCCTAAGCAACGATAGCGAATTATTTCGCGCGTTCTGGTCGCGCCAGCAAGTGGTAGTGCGTGAGGGGGGCGAGCGCGTTTTTCATCATCCGCAGCAAGGCGAGTTGCACTACCGGCAGATGACCTGGCAGCTAACCAGCAACCGGTCGATCAAAATGATTATGTTAATGGACGAGTAATTCGCGTGCGGGTTGGGTATATCGCAGAAACAAATGGCGTTAATTGCTCAACATAAAAAAAACAGGCCAGAAAACTGACCTGTTTTTTTATTATTTACGGAATTCCCGTGGTGCCTGGCTGGCCTGAACAAATGCGGTGATATTATCAAATGTGATCATTGCTGATTTGCAAAAAATACATTTGGCACCTGCCGGATTTTTCTCAGTCATATCGAAACAGGAAGTTCGGTATTGCGACCCGTGGCAGCACGGGCAGCGAAAATGAATATGGTTAATAATTCTAAATCCTTAGCGCGGAATCACGTTCGCCGCAGCCGGACCTTTCGGGCCGTTCTCAATAGTAAACTCAACCTCTTGATTTTCTTCAAGAGTACGGAATGCATTGCTCTGGATAGCGGAGAAATGTACGAATACATCTTTGCTGCCATCTTTCGGAGTAATGAAACCGAAACCTTTCTCAGCGTTGAACCATTTAACGATACCGTTCATTTTAGTAGACATGCTTGTTACCTTCTTTTTTTTCGCCGAATGCGGCAGTAATGGTCTGAGACATTATTTTTATCAGAGTGTAAAGCGAAGACCCAAAAAGAAGTAGCAAGGAGGTACTTAGAGATGAGAAAGACTTTAGTGAACTGCTGGAGATAATGATTTATCAAACCGACGACGCATTAACGCACGGTTGCTTTGGCAGCGCAAGCACTATTTTAAAAATATTTGTCAGTAAAACGTTATCAGCAGATTAACGCGCTGTTCTGTTTGCTTCTTAGGGATTCACCCCCGACAAAGGGGTTTGTGTGAAGTGGATCGCACAAATGCGCTTACCATCCGGCTATTATCAATACTAGTATGGTAGTTAAGCGAAACGTTTAAGGGTGGTAATGAGCATGCAAATGACAATGCGCTGGTTTGGTCCAGTTGAAGACAAAATCCCGCTGGAGCACATCCGGCAAGTTCCCGGCGTCGAAGGTGTCGTTGGTGCGCTTTATGATGTTCCGGTTGGCGATGTGTGGCCAAAAGAGAAAATCCGCGCGCTTGCCGATCAGGTACATCAGGCCGGATTAAAGATGGAAGTCATTGAAAGCGTTAATATTCATGATGATATCAAAATTGGCCTGCCCAGCCGCGAGCAGCTCATTGCCAACTACCAGCAGACCATCCGCAACCTGGCGGAAGTCGGCGTGAAGGTGATTTGCTATAACTTCATGCCGGTTTTCGACTGGATGAAAACCGACATGAACTACGTTCTGCCAGACGGTTCACTCACCATGGCATTCGAGAAAAAAGGTATCGATAAAACGCTCGATGAAGTCGTAAAAGAGGTGCTGGAGAATTCCAACGGTTTCGCCCTGCCCGGCTGGGAGCCAGAACGTCTGGCAAAAGTGCAGGAGCTGTTTGCCAAATATAAAGATGTCGACGACACGAAATTGCGCGCAAACCTGGTGTATTTTCTTGAGCGCATTATTCCGGTGTGTGAAGAAGTAGGCATAAAAATGGCCATTCATCCGGACGATCCGCCATATTCTATTTTTGGCCTGCCGCGTATTGTAAAAAACCGCGACGATCTCGACTGGATTTGTAATGCCGTGGATTCGCAAGCCAATGGCATTACTTTATGCACCGGTTCCATTGCTGAAGATCCGGATAATAATGTCTACCAAATCCTCGCAGAATTTACCCGCCGCAAACGTATTCACTTTGCTCACGTAAGAAATATTAAACTCATTAAAGATAAAGATTTTTATGAGTCGGCACATTTATCCCGCTACGGCTCGCTGGATATGTTTCAGATAATGAAATCCCTCTACGATAACGGCTTTGATGGTTATATTCGCCCCGATCACGGCCGCTTTATCTGGGGCGAAACCGGGCGTCCGGGCTACGGACTTTATGACCGCGCCCTCGGTGTCACCTACCTGCACGGCCTGTGGGAAGCGCTCGAAAAACAACATTAATTAAATGTCATTCAGGCCGGTGGCTCCACCGGCTTTTATTTCAGGCAAATCCGTAAGGTATTCTCTATGTCCCCGCTGTTAGCATTATTTTGGGTGCTGGTTGGTATTGCACTCTTAGTCGTTATGAATCTTAAATATAAATTTCATAATATTTTCGCCTTACTGATCGCAGGGATATTTGTTGCGATCATGGAAGGTATTCCGCTGGATAAAATTGTTACGGTTATTCAGGACGGTCTGGGAAGTATTCTCGGCCATCTTGCGTTGATTATTATATTTGGCGCTATCATCGGAAAGTTCATGACGGAATCCGGTGCCAGCCAGCGTATTGCAGATAGCGTCATTGAACGCTGCGGTACGCGTTTTCTTTCGGTCGGGCTGATGTTTATTGGCGTTATATTTGGCATCGCCATGTTTTATGAAGTGGCATTTCTGATTGCCATGCCGCTGGTGCTGAATATCGCTAAAAAAGCCAATATCCCGTATATGAAATTAGTGGTGCCTACCGTGGTTGGCGCAACCATGGGGCACAGCCTTTTCCCGCCGCAGCCCGGCCCGGTAGCGCTCATCAGTGCGTTCAACGCCGACATCGTGCAAGTCTATCTGTACGGCATTTTAGTCATTATCCCGGCGCTGTTTTGCGCGGGCATTCTGCTGCCAAAATACCTGCCGGGCATTAACGCCATTCCGTTGAATTCGCTGCTGAAACCGGTCGAAGAGAAAACCGCTCAGGATCTGCCCCCGTTTAGCATCAGCATTCTGATCCCGCTGATCCCGGCGGTGCTGATGATTGTCGCATCGATTATCAAAGGGTTAATGCCCGCAGGCTCGGAGCTGGTAAAAGTCTGCACCTTCTTTGGCAGCGCGGAAATCAGCATGCTGTTAGCCACGCTGGCGGCAGTCTGGTTGCTGGGCATCAGGCGTGGGATGTCGGCTGAAGGCGTCACCCACTGCGCCAGCGACGCGATTGCGAAAATCGCCAATGTGCTGTTTGTCATTAGCGCCGGCGGCATTCTGAAACAGGTGATTGTGGTTTCCGGTGTGGGGAACCATATTGTGGACATTATGAGTCACGTCCCGCTGTCGCCGTTCATCGTGGCGTGGATAATCACAGCGATAATTCGCATTCTCACCGGACAGGGCGCCGTCGCCGCTATCACTTCGGCGGGTATCGTTGCACCGATGGTCAGCGCGTTTCACCTCAACCCGGCGCTGATGTGCCTGGCCGTAGCCTGCGGCAGCAACACCATTACGCTGATGTACGACGGCGGTTTCCTGCTGTTTAAAGAGACGTTCGGCATTTCGATGAAAGACACCTTCAAAACCTGGGGGCTGCTGGAGTTAATTAACTCGGTGGTCGGCTTAGGTATGGTTCTGCTGCTCAGCCTGTTTATCGCTTAACTGATGAAAACCAACGGGAACACGGATGTCCCCGCCCCTTCTCTTTCGCGAAAAGGGATGCTACGTTTATAAATCTCTGTAATTCATCAGGCTCGCCAATGTAACGACACTCTCTCTGTGAACACACTTTTGCACCGTGCGCTGTATGCCGCACGCGGTTTTCTGTTTACTTGAGAATGTCGACAATGAACACATTATTGATGGTACTGGTGCGCGCGCTGCGCCAGCACCGCTGGCTGTGCTTGTTTGGTAGCGCCTATCTTTTTTCTTCTATCGGCAATGGGTTAACGCAAACCCTGATCCTTGGCCAATTGCTACGCTGGCATGCCTCTCCGGCAACGCTCACGCTGAGCTATATGCTGGCTACGCTGCCCGGTTTTTTTGGCAGTTTATTAGGCGAATACGGCTGTCGGCGTGTCTCGCCGCTGCGTTTACTGTTGCTGTGTGAGCTTATTGGCCTCGCCGGGCTGCTTTTCCCTCTTTACGGCTTACTGGCGCACAGCATTCCCGCGCTGCTTGCTGTGCAATCACTCGAAGCATTTGCCGCCGGGTTATCCTGGCCTGCCATGAGTCTGGTTTTTAAACGAGGTTTAAGCGCAAACGAACTGCCTGCGGCGACCAGCATGGAAACCGTGATCTTCGCCTCTCAGGTGCTGCTGGGCGCAGGTGCCGGTGTTGTTCTTTTTGACCGGGTATCGCCGGTAACGCTGCTTTCCATTGATGCCATCAGTTTCATGTTCTCTACGGTGTTGCTATGCGCCACGGCACGTTACCTTCCGCCGGTAAGCCATGAGGATCGCCCCGAAAAGAGCGTGACACTGCGCTGGCTTGATTTACCGGTCATACAAAAACGCAGCCTGCTGTTGTTACCGGCCCTTGCCGCTGTTGGCGCGCCGGCAATGGCGCTGCTCCCGGCGCTGATACAACAAATGCGGCCCGCTGAAGCCACCGACCTCGCCCTGCCACTTATCTTTGCGCGCAGCCTGGGCCAGCTTTGCGGCCCGTTGCTGCTAAACGCCGATAACCTCAAGCGCTATGCCAGCCACAACCGTTATCTCGTTGGCTGTTTACTGGCCTTTCTGGCGGCGTACTGTGTGCTGCCGGGTTTAACCTCCTATCCTGAAACCGCGCTACTGATTATCTTTGCCGCTCATCTGGCGTCAAATATGGTCTTTGCCGTCGGGACATTCGGCCTGCTGCATAATTTCCATGCCGACGCCGTTCCCGCCGCCACGGCAAAAGTGTGGCGCTGGCAATCGTGCTGCGCCGCTGTGGCGACACTGATTGCCGCCTTACTGGCGGCAGAATGGGGAGCCGCGCAGGCGTTATATATGGTTTCGTTCAGCACACTGTCGCTGGTGATGATGGTGCTTTTGCGCTATCGCCGCTAAGCGCAAAGGGAGGCAACCCATGCCTCCCTTTCGCTGTTACCGCTCCCGCAGCGCTTCCGCTTTGGCGCGCAGTATCGGTTTGAGCAGGTAGTGCAGGATGGTGCGCTGGCCGGTAATAATATCCACCGACGCCACCATGCCTGGAATGATCAATAACGGTTTATCATCCGGGCCAAGATGATTTTTATCCGTGCGCAAACGGATCACGTAAAAGCTGTTGCCATCTTTGTCGGTCACCGTATCCGGGCTGATTTGCACCAGTTCGCCCGCCAGCCCGCCATAAATGGTGTAGTCATACGCGGAAAACTTCACAATCGCCTGCTGGCCGGGGTGTAAAAAAGCAATATCCTGCGGGCGAATTTTGGCTTCCACCAGCAAGCGGTCATCCAGCGGCACAATTTCCACCATATCGCTGCCGGGTTGGATCACCCCACCAATGGTGTTCACCATCAGTTGCTGCACAATCCCTCTGACCGGCGAGGTCACCATCGTACGGTTCACCCGGTCTTCAATCGCCTTACCGGTTGCTTCCGCTTTACTCAGATCAGTCCGCGCCTGGTTGAGTTGCGTCAACGCCTCGCTGCGGTTGCCATCCAGCGTTTCGTTAATTTTATTGGTGATCTCGTTCACCGCCGCGACAGCGCCGGGAACGGCGACCGTCATTGAATCCAGTTGCCCGCGCGTTTCCACTTCGGTGCGCCGTAAACGCAGCACTTCCACCCGGGAAATCGCCCCTTTGGCGATCAGCGGCTCAGAAAGGTTAATCTCCTGCTGCAAAAGCCCAAGGCTCTGTTTGTACTGCGCCGCTTTGGTTTGCAGGTCGATAAGCTCCTGCTTTTTCTGCACCAGTTGCTCATTCAGCCCGGCAACCGTGCTTTGTAGCTTGCTGTTAATACTGAGGAACAGAGCCATTTCACCTTTGGCGATATCCGGTGCCTGCTGGATTATCTCCGGCGAGAGTGTCAGCGTCGTCGCCCCATTCACCTGCGCCGTTAAGCGCTCAATACGCGCCTGTAACGCCATACGGTCGGCCTGGGTTTCCCCGGCGTTGGAGCGAAAACGGGTATCGTCGAGCCGAATCAGCGGCGCGCCAGCATTCACCACTTCGCCCTCGTGAACATACACCTGGGCGACAATTCCCCCTTCCAGATTCTGAATTTTTTGCAGACGTGAAGAGGGGATCGCCCGGCCTTCTCCCCGCGTCACCTCATCAATGTCGGCAAACGACGCCCAGCCAATCATCAGGATAAAAAAGATAAAAATCGCCCACAGCGTAATACGGATCACACGCGGCGAGTCATCAAGTAACGCCTGATTCACTTCATTGATGGCCAAAGGCGACGTTTTTTTGTCACCGAACAGCCAGCTCATCAGGCGGCTAAGCAGATCAACGATTCGCATGGATTTGCCCCTTTTTCAGTGCGCTCATGACGCTCTCTTTCGGGCCATCGGCGATGATTTTGCCGTTATCGAGAATGATCAGACGCTCAACCAGCGAGAGTAACGAAGCGCGGTGCGTCACCAGCAGCAACGTCTTGTCGGCGACGACCGGGATCAGCGCCTTTTTGATCAGCTCCTCGCTGGTGTTATCCATTGAGCTTGTGGGTTCATCCATCAGCAAAATCGGCGGATCAAGCAGCAACGCCCGCGCGAGCGTAACCGCCTGGCGCTGACCGCCGGAGAGGTTCATCCCCCGCTCGCCAATCCGCATGTTGTAGCCCGAAGGGTGGCGGCGGGCGAAATCGTGTACACCCGTGATGATGGCCACCCGCAGCATCGCCTCTTCGCCAACGTAACTTGCGCCATACAGCAGGTTTTCCCGCAGCGTGCCGCTAAACAGATGGATATCCTGCGGGGCGTAGCCAATGTTGTGGCGCAAATCGTGAACATCAATCTGGCGGGAGTCGATATCGTCAATCAGCACACTACCGGCATCCGGTTGATAAAACCCCACCAACAGCTTCGCCAGCGAGCTTTTACCGGAACCGCTGCGGCCGATAATGCCGATTTTTTCGCCCGGCTTAACGGTCAGCGTAATGTTATTGAGCGAGGTGTACTGGTTGTTCGGATAACGAAACGTGACATCGCGAAACTCCAGCGCGCCGGAGAGTTTCTCGCGCCTGAGCGGCACATCCTCTTCATGAATTTCCTGCTCCAGATCCAGCATGCGATCGACGGTAGCTTTGGTCATTTTGGCCCGCTGATAACGGGTTATCAGGCTACAAAGTTGGCCCACCGGCATCATGGCGCGCCGGTGCAACAAATAGCAGGCCACCAGCCCGCCCATACTGAGCGAGCCACCAATAATGATGTAAACCCCGGCGACAATGATCGCCACACCGCTCGCCTGCTGGATCCACGACGTGAAGTTCACCGCCACAAAAGAGAGCGATTTAACTTTCATCTCCAGCTTGCTGAGCTGACCGATAATCTGCTCCCACTGATACTGGCGCTCGCTCTGCGCGTTGTTCACTTTAATGGCGTCCAGCCCGGTGAGCGTTTCAACCAGCATTGCCTGGCGTTCGCTGGATAAGCGGTAAGTTTTTTGCACCTGCGACATCAGCGGGCGCTGGAGCAGCCAGTTACCGATGAGCGCAATCGGGTAAGAGATAAGCGGGATAAACACCAGCGGGCCGCCGATAACGCCAATCACCAGCACGATCAGCAGCGTAAAGGGGAAATCAATCAGCCCGGTCAGCGTCAGTGACGAGAGGAAATCCCGCACCGACTGGTACTCCTGAAAGTTCTGCGAAAAACTGCCCACGCGGCTGGGGCGCAGCTTCATTTTCATCCCCAACAGGCGCTCAAACAGCGCGGCAGAGACAATCAAGTCGGTCTTTTTCCCGGCCAGATCGAGGCACATGCCGCGCAGCGTTTTCAAAATAAAATCAAACAAATAGGCAATGGTAATGCCAATCGCCAGCACCCAGAGCGTGGCCGTCGCCTGGTTGGGCACCACCCGGTCATAGACATTCATCACAAACAGCGGAGCCGCCAGCGCGATGATATTGACCAGCAGACTGGCGATAATCGCATCGGCATAGAGGAACTTCGACAGCCGCAGCGTATCCTGGAACCAGTTTCGCGTGCGCGGGATCGTAGCCGTGGGCTGGGTATCAAATTCGTGTTCCCGCTGGAGAAAAATCGCCGTGCCGCTATACCGTTCCGCCAGCGCATCGCCCGCCAGCGTGATTTCTCCGCCTTCGGTTTCACTCGGCAGTAACCGCGCCTGTTCCCCGTCCCAGCCAATCAGCACCGCGACCTGGTTATTTTCCAGCAGCACTATCGCCGGCAGCGATATTGACGAAATCGTCGCAAGCGGGCGCTGGAGCGTTCTGGCTTTCAGCCCCGCACGCTGCGCCGCACGCGGAAAAATGCTCAGCGTCAGTGAATGGTTTTTTAGCGGCAACCCGGATGTCAGCGAGTAGCGTGTGGTGGCGATATTATGCAATTTGCACACGATCATCAGACAATCCAGCAGTGGATCATCGTGCGTCTGCCGGGGATCGCTTCTGGCTACCTCTTCGTTAGAGGAAACCGGCAGCGCCTGAATGTCATCATTCGTCGACGTCATAATCTGACCTTGCAGGTTCGCGGAATTCCGCGATGGCGAAGACCCCAGAGGCGTTTTTCAGCGCAGTGGACTGAAATACCCTCTGCCCTGCCTGAACCTGTTATTTGAGCTCAGGCAATTCCACTTTCGTTGTGGGTGTGTCATCCAGCGGTTGTGCAGAAGAAGGCGGCTGGATATTAAGCGCTTTCAGCAACTCGCCGGTGCGCGCGTTAATGCGATACGTCGAAAACATCTCCGTGAACTGCATCTCCACATAGCGCTGTTGCGCGGTGAAGACTTCATTTTCACTGTCCAGCATATCCAGCAACGAGCGATCTCCGAGGCTGAACTGCTCCTGATATGCGCTGCGCACCGTCACACTGCGATCGGCATAATCTTTCGCGATCGGCACCTGTTTTTGGGCGTTTTGCAACGCGTTCCAGGCCAGCCGCAGCTCTTCGTTTAACTGGCGTAACGCGTTATTTCTGACATCCTGCGCTTCGCGCATTTTGTAGGCGAAAGAGGAGAGCGTGGCGCTGTCGCTGCCGCCGTTGTAGAGGTTGTAGCGCATGCGCAACATGGCCTGCCACTCCTGGTTGTGGCCGCGCGTACCGTCAACGTTGTTATCCATGGTGCGCCCCACTTCCACACTGACGTTGGGGTAAAACCGCGACTTCGCCGCTTCATATTGCTGGCGCGTCGCTTCAACATCGGCAGCGGCTTGTTTTAATAACGGGCTGTTTTTCAACATCGACTGACGGGCCTCTTCCAGCGAAGCGGGTACCTTAAATTTCTCCGGCAGCGTGAGATCATTAGCTTCCTTCCCGGTTATGCTCTGGTAGTTCGCCAGCGAATCCTCCAGGTTGGTTTGCTCCGTAAGCAGGTTGTTTCGCGCCTGCGCCAGGCGGGCTTCCGCCTGCTCATAATCAGCCTGGCGGCCTACGCCCTGTTCGGTGCGCAGCGTAATCTGATCGAATACCCGCTGGTGGTTTTTCAGGTTCTCTTCCGCCAGCGCAACCAGTTGCCGGCGCATCAGCACATCGAGGTAATACTGAATCGCCTGCAGCGCGGTGGTTTCGCTGGTGTCCAGCACCGTCCATGCCCGGGAGTTCACCGTCGCGGTCTGGCGGGCAACTTCGTTGCGGGTGGCATAGCCGCTAAACAGATTTTGCGTCACCGTAATGCTCGATTCGCTGCGGTGTAAATTGCGCTGATGATCCCCGGCCGCACGCGTGGTGCTGTTATCCGATTGCTCCCAGCCGGTTCCTGCCGTGACATCCAGCGACGGTAAATACCCGCCTTTCGCCGCCCGCAGATCCTCATCCGCCGAATAACGTCGGTTAATAGATGCGCTGACTTCGGGGTGCCAGAGAATCGCCTCCTTCACCGCCTGCTCAAGCGTCGTGGCGTGCGCGCCGCTGGTCAGCAGCAGCGGGAGGGAAATCCCCCATAACAGCGGCTTGCGAGATAACATGTTGGCCTCCTGCTGTAGTCTGGAACTTATATGGATGTCTAAACAAACCGGCTCGGTTAACCGCCTGAGTCGGCATCGGGTTTGGCAATTAAGTGATCCATATCGTCGTGCCCACCTTCGCCGCCGCCGTGATCGTCTCCGCCATCCGGGGGTTCCACCGGCGCAGGGTGATCGTTATCCGCGTCATGATCGGCGTGCCCGGCATCCGGTGTATGGCCTTTGATAAGGCTGCTGAGATCCTGATGCGCATCGTCATCCTGAATGATGTCGCTGAAATTGACCGGTTCGTCATGGCTCAGGCTGAGCGCGGAGGCATCGCTATCCGTATGCTCCGTGTCCTGGTGGTCTCCGTCGTGGCGATCGCTATCCTGATGCTCCCAACCATAATGATTTCCCTCATGATGCTCCCCGGCATGCGGGTCTGCGCCATGCGATGCGGAGCCGTGATGCGAAGCGTTACCGCTGTTTTCCGCCGATTCGCTGTCGTTCTCGTCACCCAACAAATTGTTCAGCGAGGCATCATTCTCAACAACCGTCTGTCCCTGCGCCTCCGCGCTGCCCGGATCGAGATTGCCGAGCTGGAGGCTGTCGTCCTCCACCAGCAACAGGGAATTGGCGCTCTCTTCGCCGGACGCATCAGAGGTGTGATCATCGGAGATATCCGCAGCGTGCTGCGTGCTGTCTGCGGTGTGATCGGCACTTTGCGTATCTGCGTGGGCGGAGTCATCCGTGGTCAGACTGGTCGCTTCGGTATGCGACGTATCGTCCGGGCTGTCGGCCGTATGCTCCCCGGCGCTGGACGTTTCCGAACCGCTCACCAACTGACCGCCCTCTTCGCCGTTCAAGGTAAAGTCCGTATCGTGGAGTTCGTCAGCGGTGGAGTTCACTTCAATAGAGACATCGCCAATTGCCGTTTGCCCCTCCGGCAACGTCACCGAAATCTGCCCGTCATAATGGGAGGTGTTGTCATCAAATGTGAGCGTGTAAGTGCCGTGTTCAGCGTCATAACTCACGCTGAGGTGGTCGCCGCTGAACTCCGCCCCTTCGGGCAGGCCGCTTAGCGTTAATGAAGTCAGATGATCGCTGCTGTCGGAGCTTTCGAGGTTAACATCCAGATTCAGCGTTACCGTTGTGGTCACATGGGTATCGCCGCCCAGCGTTGACGACGGGCCATCGCCAAAGATAACGCCCTCAATGCCGTTGGCATTCCCGAAGGGGTGCGAACCGTTTTCCGTGTTGGTGACCTGCAAATTATCGATGGAGTTATTCTGGTGGTTCGCCGGGTGATCGACGCCCGAAACGGAGTAGTTCGCGCTGTCGCCGGTGACAAAAATATAATCTTTGCCGGTCTCGCCTTCTGGCACGCCCTGATTGCCGGTGATGCCATTCACCGGTCTGAAATCATAGTGATCGTTGGACCAATCCCCTTGCTGGTAATACCCGCCGGTATGATCGCCGACCACAAAGATATCTGTGCTGCCCGCAGAACTGCCGCTGGCGTTGGCGTTGCCGTTACTGTCGTAATAGTGGATCTGATTGGGGTTACTGCATTCAGGCACATGATCGCCCTGGATCGCACCGTCCGGGCTGTCTGGCGTAAGCCAGATCTGGACGTTATCGCCAATAGCGACAATGACGCCGTTCTGGATGTCATAACCGTTAGGATCGTCGCTGCCGCCATTGATGTGAAGGATATTGTCATCCGACGTCTCCGGCGTACTGGCTCCCGGCGTTAAGGTCACCGTCAAATGCACATCAGAACTTTTACCGCTGCCGGCATCCGCATCTGAATCGGCATCGGCGTCTGATTCGTGAATATCGAGGTCCGAATCGGTGTCGGAATCTGCATCGGTGTCTGTATCCGAATCGGCATCTGCGTCTGAGTCAGCATCTGAATCCGCGTCGGCATCAGAGTCGGTATCAGAATCAGCATCGGCATCCGAATCTGCATCAGCGTCCGCATCCGCGTCAGTGTCGGAATCGGCATCTGCGTCGGCGTCTGCGTCAGAGTCTGAATCTGCATCGGCGTCTGCGTCGGTGTCCGAATCCGAATCAGCATCCGAATCGGTGTCCGAATCTGCATCTGCATCAGAATCGGTATCTGAATCAGCATCTGCATCCGCATCTGCATCCGCATCGGTATCTGCGTCTGCGTCGGTGTCCGCATCCGTATCCGCGTCAGTGTCGGAATCGGCATCTGCATCGGTATCAGCATCGGTATCTGCGTCTGCGTCGGCGTCAGTGTCTGCGTCCGAATCAGAGTCTGAATCCGCGTCGGCATCAGAGTCGGTATCAGCATCGGTATCTGCGTCTGCATCAGTGTCAGAATCGGCATCAGCGTCCGCATCCGCGTCAGTGTCGGAATCTGCGTCGGCATCGGTATCTGAATCCGCGTCGGCATCCGAATCTGCATCGGCATCAGCATCCGCGTCAGTGTCGGAATCTGCGTCAGCATCCGAATCGGTGTCCGAATCCGCATCCGAATCGGAGTCTGCGTCTGTATCAGAGTCGGTATCAGAATCAGCATCGGCGTCTGTATCTGCGTCTGCATCAGCATCCGAATCCGCGTCTGCATCAGTGTCAGAATCGGCATCAGCGTCCGCATCCGCGTCAGTGTCGGAATCTGCGTCTGTGTCCGAATCTGCGTCGGCATCGGTATCTGAATCTGCGTCGGCATCGGTATCTGAATCCGCGTCGGCATCCGAATCTGCATCAGCGTCGGCATCCGAATCCGAGTCAGTGTCGGAATCTGAATCGGCATCTGCATCAGTGTCGGAATCGGCATCCGAATCCGCGTCTGAATCAGCATCCGAATCGGTGTCCGAATCGGTGTCCGAGTCTGCATCGGCGTCGGCATCGGCATCCGCATCAGTGTCAGAATCGGCATCTGTATCCGCGTCGGCATCAGAGTCGGTATCAGAATCAGCGTCGGCATCGGCATCAGAATCCGCATCAGCGTCGGAATCGGCATCTACATCAGCGTCTGCGTCGGTGTCCGCATCCGCATCTGAGTCAGTGTCCGAATCGGTGTCCGAATCGGCATCAGCGTCCGCATCCGCGTCAGTGTCGGAATCTGCATCTGCGTCGGCGTCAGCGTCTGAATCAGCATCCGAATCGGTGTCCGAATCTGCATCGGCATCAGCATCCGAGTCAGAGTCAGAGTCTGAATCTGCATCAGCGTCCGCATCCGCGTCAGTGTCTGCGTCCGAGTCAGAGTCAGAGTCAGAGTCTGAATCCGCGTCGGCATCAGCGTCGGCATCGGCATCAGCATCAGTGTCTGAATCGGCATCTGAATCCGCATCAGCGTCTGAATCTGCATCTGCGTCAGTGTCTGCGTCGGCGTCAGTGTCTGAATCCGCGTCGGCATCAGAGTCGGTATCAGAATCAGAATCAGCATCGGCATCCGAATCTGCATCAGCGTCCGCATCCGCGTCAGTGTCGGAATCTGCGTCTGTGTCCGAATCTGCGTCAGCATCCGAATCCGCGTCAGTGTCGGAATCCGCATCTGCGTCAGCATCGGTGTCGGTGTCGGAATCTGCATCCGCGTCTGCATCAGAGTCGGTATCAGAATCAGCATCGGCGTCCGCATCCGCATCCGCGTCAGTGTCGGAATCGGCATCTGCGTCGGCGTCAGTGTCGGAATCTGCGTCAGCATCCGAATCGGTGTCCGAGTCTGCATCGGCATCAGCATCCGAGTCAGTGTCTGAATCAGCATCGGCGTCTGCATCAGCGTCCGCGTCAGTGTCGGAATCTGCGTCTGAGTCAGCGTCGGCATCGGCATCAGTGTCTGAATCGGCATCTGAATCCGCATCAGCGTCGGCGTCAGTGTCTGCGTCCGAGTCAGAGTCTGAATCCGCGTCGGCATCTGCATCTGAATCTGCGTCTGAATCTGCATCTGCGTCGGCGTCAGTGTCTGTGTCGGCGTCAGTGTCTGAATCCGCGTCGGTATCAGAGTCGGTATCAGAATCAGCATCGGCATCCGAATCCGCGTCAGTGTCGGAATCCGCATCTGCATCAGCGTCCGCATCCGCATCCGCATCCGCATCCGCATCAGTGTCGGAATCGGCATCTGTATCCGCGTCTGAATCAGCATCCGAATCTGCATCGGCGTCGGAATCGGCATCTGCGTCGGAGTCAGTGTCGGAATCTGCGTCAGCATCCGAATCGGTGTCCGAATCCGCATCCGAATCGGAGTCTGCGTCTGCGTCTGCATCAGAGTCGGTATCTGAATCGGCATCGGCATCTGCATCAGCGTCTGCATCGGCGTCGGCATCAGCATCCGAGTCAGAGTCTGAATCTGAATCTGAATCTGAATCTGAATCTGAATCTGAATCTGCATCGGTATCTGCGTCTGCGTCGGTATCCGAATCTGCATCTGCATCAGTGTCAGAATCGGCATCAGCGTCCGCATCCGCGTCAGTGTCGGAATCGGCATCTGCATCCGAATCAGTGTCGGAATCCGCATCTGCGTCTGCGTCTGCGTCGGTGTCCGAATCCGCATCTGCATCCGCATCGGTATCTGCGTCTGCGTCGGTGTCCGCATCCGCGTCAGTGTCGGAATCGGCATCTGCGTCGGTGTCCGAATCTGCATCGGCATCAGCATCCGAGTCAGAGTCAGAGTCAGAGTCTGAATCCGCGTCTGAGTCAGCATCTGAATCTGAATCTGCATCTGCATCCGAGTCAGAATCCGCATCGGCGTCGGAATCAGCATCAGCATCAGAATCCAACCCAGTCGGTGCGTTGTTTTCAGCGGGGGTCAGGAAAGAGGGCTCCTCACGTCGGTCATCGTCCAGGGGGTCAAGCCCGGTTGTGGGGTAACCCGCGGTGGGATCGAGGATCTCGGCGGTCAGATCAACGGTAACATTCGTGTGACCGCCGCCGCTGTCGGGGTCGCCGGGTTGGCCAGCTGTGGGTTGCTGGGGGCCCGCCGCCGGAGCTTCAAGGGTTTGCGTCGGGTCTTGCCCTGCGGCAATGGCCTGCTGTGCGGCTTCAACGTCGCTTTGCTGTGCTTCCGTCCCGGTAGTTAACGAGTAACCGGTGCTATCCCAGTGGCTGTCGCGGCCCAGATCGAGGGTTTGTCCATCAGGCAATAAAATAGAGATAGCGCCTGCAGCACCGGTGTCGATCTGATCGCCATCCTGGATGGTATCGCCTTCCACTAAAAGATGCCTGCTCCCGTCAGGAGAGGTTGCGAAGACTTGTCCTATTACCGCTTTAATTACCCCGGCAACGCCACTCATAATGTTTGCCTCTGAGAAATCGCCACCCACCCTGCCGACGGGAAGTGGCATAAAACAGCAAAAAAGAATATTTTCAATGCACTAGCAATAACGGATTAATTCATCACACAGTGGTTCGCAGAATTATAAGAACGCGCAGTGAGAAACTTCGAGGATTCGCTAAAATAAACAGTAATATATATACGGTGGGCAATATTAAATATCAGAACATTCACAATACTAAGGTTATATTTTTTATCACATTTAATTTTTTCCGCATAAAATTAAAAAATACCCTCATCTTCGTCATCAATTAAACGTTCCAGCCCGCTTAACGTCAAACGCGCCTGTGTGCGGTTTATCAGCTTGCTTTGCGCCGCCTGCGGCAGGTCGGTAATACTGATCACGCCTTTACTCATTAACACGTCGATGAGATCTTCCAGTACGCGCACCATCTCGAGATCGCTCTGCTGAAGCTGCCGGAGCGTGGCTTCGCGCATCGCCTGGACCCGCAACCACTCGGTGATCTCGTCGGTATCTTCCGCGTATTGCTCAACCATACCGGCAAAAGGCGTAGACTCAACCCGCGTAATTCGCCCTTCAGCGTCACGTTCAATGTAGTGCATAATTATCCCCCCTTTGCTATACAGGATCGCCTTAATTATTAATTCACTAAGGATGAAGGATCGCCAAAATAACGACCCATTGCGCCATAAATTCCTATTTTATTGAGTATTGCTAATTCTTCTGAGGTTTCCACTTGTTCTGCAATCAGTGGCAAATTAATTTGTCTGGCCGCCCAATACATTGCCTCAATAAAAAAGCGCTTATCTTCTTCTTTATCAATATGGTGAATATAGCTGCCATCTATTTTTATCCACGCCAGGCCCCACTGTGGCAAATTACCAATCAGATGAAAACGCCCGCCGAAATGTTGAATACCTAACCGACACCCTACCGCGTTAAGTTTATTGACCACGACGCTGACGCGTTCCGGATCCGGCAGTTCATTTTCATCGAGCTCCAGCGTCAATTGCTTTGCCTGCTGTGGCGCATTTTTTAAAAGCTGAAGTAAAACCGCCAGGTTCTCATCGCTGGCGATACTCTCGCCACTAATACTGAGCGCCAGCGCCAGAGGCGAAGTGCTCATAAACCGAAGCGTCTGTTTGAGCATTACCGCGTCCATACGCGCGCTTAACGAGAAACGCAGAAACCAGGGCATAAAGCGCCCGGCCGGGATCATCTCTCCCTCTTCGGTTTTGATACGCGCCAGAATTTTGTGATGCAATACCTGGCGTGTGCTGTCACAAGTCACTACCGGCTGCCCAAACAGGACAAAATTTTCCGCCTGCAGCACGTTTTCCAGCCGGGTAAGCCAACGGTGGTGATCGTCATGGCTACCCGCCGCCGGATTTACGCCGGGCTGTAGCACATAATGCGCATTCGTTTCCGCCGCCGTGAGCGCCTGATCGGCCTGCGCCATAATATTTTGCAAAGTGTCACCCGGCTGGAAAGTCAGGCTGGCAAAATAGGCCAGTGGCGACCGATCGCTCATGCCGGTTTTGTAAAGTGCACTCACACGCGCCGTTAATGCGTTCATGAACACCTGGTGTTCCTGCGGCAACATGTCCGCCGTCACGATGGCGAATTCGCCGCCACGAATACGCGCAATAAATCCATCCTGATGCAGGTAAATTTGCTTAGTTTCGCGCAAAATCGTCGCCATCTCCCGCAACAACGCATCGGTCTTTTCGCCGCCCATGCGCAGGTTAAGCCCGGCTAAATCGCGCACACGCAGCAGAATCACATAGCCGAAAGCCATCTCGTCATCGCGCAAAATAGACTGTAAATGGATATCGAACGCGCGGCGGTTGTTTAATCCTGTCAGGCTGTCGTGGTAAGCGGCTTCTCGCAGCGCATCCGTGCGCTGTGCCTGTTCGCTAAACAGCATTTGCAGTTGCGAAACCATCATATTGCTGGCTTCCACCACGCGCCTGAGCTCCGGCGTTTTTGGCACATTGGGAACGTGTCGGAACTCGCGGCGGGTGATAGACGCCGCCTGCACGGCAATATGATCTAACGGCCGAAGGCTCCGGCGCAGCAGCAGCATGGCGCAGATAAGACACAGCAAGCTACAACCGGTGAGCCACAGGAAACTGGCGATCATGCTCCGCCACAGGCGCGTCAGCGCAAACATTGGGTGGCTCACCACTTCAACGCGCGCCGCCTGGATCCAGCCGCGCATAATGATCGCTTCCCCGGTCCCGGGCTTCAGATGCACCAGGCGTTCAAACCACTGCGGAACATTGCCGCTCTGCGGGTCGCTTTGCCGTTCGATTAATGGCTTGCCGCTGTTCATATCCACGACGCGGATACTGTAGAAATATCCGCTGTCGAAAATGGCGTTCACCATCAATTCGACCATCGCCGGGTCGTCAATATTTCCGGTTAACGAAACGCCCAACGCCGTGGCGGCATCCTGCGAGTGCGCGCTCAATTGGGCGCTGTACTGTTCACGCGAACTGTCCAGCGTAATAAAAAAATTGCCGCAAAAAAGCACGAGCGTGAACAGACAGATGCCGAACAGTAACTGTTTATACAGAGACATGGCTGCGTCCTATTCGTTAATAACAAACCCTTCCGCACGCATGCGGGTGAGAAGATCCTGCCAGCGGGAAAGCCGCTTGCTGTCGCCAACACGTTTATTGCCGCCCGCCTGCGGTAGCCACAATCCTTCGCCGTTAAAGGCGTACACCGGCAGCAGATCGGCGCGCTGTGTCGCGGGTAAAATCACGTTTTTTAGATTATCGAGCACCAGCGGGATCGCTTCCGGCGTGGCATACCATGTCACGACCATATGCGCCTGATTTAACTGCAACGCTTTAACATAGGTAATGCGTAACTGGCTTGCCGGGATGCCTATTTCGCGCAGCGTGAAATATTTCGCCAGCGCGAAATCCTCACAATCGCCCGCGCCTTTGCGCAGAAACTCTATCGGCGTAGCCCAGTAATCTTTCTCTCCCCAGACCCGCGAGTCGTCGCGAAACGCCATGCGCTGATTAAAAAACTGATTCACACGCTCCAGCTTTTGCAAGGTGGTTCCCTGCGGCGGGTTATTCACTAACGCGACCCATTGATCGATTCTTTGCTGCGCAGCGGGGGTTGATGCGCCGTACAGTTGCCGGGTTCTGGAACCGATGGCGTTAAAATCCCACCCGGCGCCAGATCCGGGAACAATAACCAGCAACACCAGTAGCCAGCACGAAAACCACCGCTGTCGACAGAAGCCTGTGAGTGTTGCGCCAGAACGCCTGTTCATGTGTTACGGTTCCGGGAGTAGTGTGCTAACGAGTATAGTTCGGCCTCTGTTGCAGCCACGCTTTACGATAAGCGATATAGCCGGAAAGATAGTGTTCAACGTCATCGATCCGGACACGATAACTGTGATGGCGAATAAAAAAGCTGCCGACGATACGCGCCGGGTTTTTAAAAAACATTGCCAGTTCCGGCCAGAAAAAACCGTTGGTCAGATAACGGGCGCGGGTTTCCAGTGCCAGGTTAAACCGCGCCAGATCAAAACTGTCGAGCAAATCACGGTGTTCAGATCCGGCAAGCCTTTCGATCATTTGTGCGGCCCCCATCATCAACTCCAGCAGCGTCGGGTAGGTGGTTACCCGGTTAAGTACAAAATCAAGGTGGCCGCGCACATTGTCGAGGCCAAACTGGTAATAACGCCTGCGTGGTTGATAGCGCGTCAGCTCATTAACACAGTAACCTAACCAGTGGTCATGCGCCTGCCAGTGTTGCCGGGCGATAAAGTTCTCCAGCGCACGTTCAACACACGTAAGCCAACGCGGCTCCTGGGTGATGCTGTACAAACGCATCAACGCAAACGCCGCTTCGCCGTCATAGTAAATAATACGCTGCTCCGCTTTCACCGAGAGATCGGCGGCATGCAGGACGTGTACAAACCCGCCGCTTTGCGCGTTCTGCATCGAGGCAATGCCATTTGCCAGCCGGTTCATTTGCGCAATGTCGCGATCGCTGCCCGTCAGCTCATGGTATTTTGCCATCGCCAGGATACACACCGCGTTACCGCCGAGTTTGATTTCATCGCCGGTATCGACCAGGAAATCCGCCTCGCTGCCGTCCGGCAATGTGTAGCGGCGAATCAACTCGCTGCTAAGGTACGCCAGCGCGCGCTCAATAGCTTGCCACTGTTTTTCATTGCGCGTCACTTCCCACCCTTCCAGCAACGCATAGGTTGAACTGGCGTGGCGTAACGCGTTGTAAGTGGGAATCGGGCGGTCAAAACAGGGGAACCAGCCATACTCATACCGCCCGGAAGATGTGACCTGCCGCGCCAGGTAATCGGTCGCCGAGACGATCATCGGTTCCAGTTGATCCTGCCAGTGTGCAAGCTGGCGATAACCGGCATTGCGCCCGGCAGACTCGACAGGCCATGTCATCGTCCCGTCGCAAAACCAGGCGCGAGTCTTGAAACGCCAAATCGGCTGTTCCGCCGTTTGCGGCCACGCAATACGCGCGCCAAAACGTTGGCGGGAAAAGTGCGTCAGATTGGTCGCATTCGGCGTGGCGACGCCTTGTGTACCGTCATACAACAAGGCGTTAGCGGCAATCTCCTGCTCCAGCGCAGCGTAGTGAAACGCAGCATCAAAACTCAGCCCGTAACGGAAGTAATTGCGCTTGGTCACTTTAAGTTTTTCCATCAGTTCGCCAAAGCGTAGCGCTTCAACCCGATCGACAATATCAACCCGCAGCCAGCAAGCCTTTGCCGTATGTTTTTGCTGCCAGTGTTGCAGCGCCTGCTCCCCATGTTGCCAGGCGTCATCAAAACGGGCGCCGCGCCCCTGGCAGGTGTAAGCGCGCGTCTTACCATCACAGACGCTAAAAAAGATGATCCAGCCAGGCAGCGGCGCGGAAAGCGGACTACGATCCAACTGTTCGGCAGCGTGGCGTAGCTGCAAAAGCAGATGACTGAGTGACATGTTGGCTCCTTCAGACCAGCGACATCCCGGCAGACAGATTCTCTCATCAGAATAATCGCTGATTACAGAACCGCACATTCGGTCGATCAATCCTGTGACCGTGGAGCAGGCAATGTCGGTGATATTACGCATAGGTATACTCTTTTTTTCGCTGCTGGCGCTGTTTGCCCGCGCGGATGCGCCCCTGTTGTGGAATCAAAAAGCGGTGGCGGCAAATTGCCCATCGACGCCGGATCAGCAGTGGGTGGAGTACGCTAACGGCCAGGCATGTATGCGCTATTTTTCGGCCGGCGATCTGCAAAATGCGCCAGTCGTGGTGGTGGTTTTCAGCGGCGATCGTGAAACGTTTATCAAACGCGCGCCGCAAAACATTCCCGCGAATACCGCCACGGCACAGCGCAAACAGGCGCAAAAGCTTGCGCGAAAGACAACCCTGCCGGTGGTGATTGTCGCCCGCCCTGGCACCTACGGCTCCAGCGGTAATCACTATCGCCGACGGCAACCGGAAGAGTTCAACGCGCTGAATGCGACGCTGGATTCGCTACGCGCGCGCTACCACATGCAACAATTTATTCTGACCGGCCACAGCGGCGGCGCGACGGCAGCGTCGGCACTGCTTACGCTCGGTCGCCGCGATATTCGCTGCGCCATTCTTACGTCGGGCGCCTGGGATCTGCTTAATCGCGCCGAGGCGTTACGCCGGGTGCGCGGTGAAAAAAGCGATGCGAACAAAGATGTCACCGGGCTGGCGGCACCATACGATCCGCTGTATCACCTCGACGGCATCCCGGCAGACTCACAGCGTCTGATCGTCGTGATCGGCAATTTGCTCGATAGCAACACGCCTTTTGAACTGCAGGTGAAATTTGCGCGGGCATTACGCGAAAAAGGCCATCGCGTGATGTTGGTTGAATCCCCCGCTTATCCGCCTGAGTACCACAATCTGCAAGGCAATCCGGGGATCCGCTATGTCAACAGATGCGCAAAACAATAACAGGCGGCGGCGCGGCTGGCGCAGCGCCGAGCTGGAAGCGTTGTTGGGCGTCAAATGGCGTGTCGCTCCGCCGCCAGGCTGGCAGGCGGAGCACATCGCGCTCACGCTCCACGATAAACAAAACGATGATGCACCGTGTTTGTTTATCGCCATGGATGAAAAGACCTGGCACCAGGGTTCAGGAAACCGGGGCATTTATGCCGGGTGGCAGGATACTCATGCGGTGTTAACGAAACACTACCGCCTTTTTTGTGGCGCGATTGTTCAGCGATACCTTCCCGATCTCCCGCCCGATTTTCCGCAACTGGTGGTGGAAAACAGTTATCACGTCTTGCCGCTGCTCGCCGATGAAGCCCGCCGCCGGATGAATGGCAAAATCATCGCTATCACCGGTACGGTGGGAAAATCCTCGACTAAAGATCTGTTGCATATGCTGCTGGCCGCAGAAGGCACAACGGTTAGCACGCAGGGTAACCACAACACACGCACAGGCACGCTGGTCAGTCTTGCCCGCTGCATTACCGACCCGGATTATGTGGCGCTGGAAGTGGCGATTTCCGCACTCTGGATGCGCGCCGGCGGCGTGGGGCCACGCATCAAACCGCATATCGTGGTGATCACCGAAATCGGCATGACACAAGTTGGCGGTGACGTGAAAACGCCGCGCGATACCGCACGTTTTAAAGTTCGGCTGTGCGACGGCATCCTGCCGGGCGGCTACGCGATAATTAACCGCGATATGGATGAGTATGCGTTCGTCCATCAGGAGGCGCTGCGCTACGGTGCGAACGTGGTGAGCTATGGTTTTCACCCGCAGGCTGATGTGCGCATTGTCGAGTATCAGCCCGCACCTGACCACACCAACCTGAGCATTCTGCTGAACGGCGCGCCCCTCCATTGCCGGCTCAATACGCCGGGCAAAGGCATGGCGGGAAACGCTGTGGCGGCACTGATTGCACTTGATTTGCTCGGCTTTGATACGCACCAGGCTGCCCAACGGCTGGCGGATTTTCGCAATAAACCCGGTAAACTGCAGACGTCACAACTTCCGCTGCCAGCTGGGGGCAGCGCGACACTCATCGATGATAACTACAACGCGACACTGATTTCGATGCGCAATGCCATTGCGGTCGCAGCACTTTACCCGCTGGCCCCCGGTCAGCGCCGCATCGCTGTGCTTGGGCGGCTGGCAACCCTTGGCGAGATAGCCAAAGAGAGCCACATCGCGCTGGCAAAACCGTTGCTCGACGCGGGGTTTGATACTGTCTGGCTGCACGGGGAGGAGATGCAGTATCTCAAAGATGTGCTGCCCGCCGGGCGGGTTGGCGGCCACTTTTCGCAGATTGATGCCCTGGCGGATGCGGTTATGGCGACCCTGAAAGCAGGTGATATCGTGCTGGTGAAAGGCAGCGTCAGCGACTCCGATTTTCATCGTATTGTCGGGCTGATGAAAACCCTCGCTCAGCGCCGCGCCACAGCGTTAAAACAGGACCAAACCGCCACCCTGCTGATGAATCTCACAACCGGTGAACGCCAGGCGTTACGCCACGCTCAGGCCACGTTCGCGCCACGTAACCTCAGCCATTTATTACTGATAACGCTGCTGGCAAGCCAGTTGCAGGATAAAACCTTGCGGCTTGAAGAGATGGCAACGGTGAACGACGTTGCGAAAAACATAGTGCAAAATGGCGCGACGCTGGGGCTCAATACCGGGCAACAGGTCAGTGTGAAAACGCTGCTCCAGGGGTTGCTCATCCATAATGCCAGAGACGCCGCTGTCAACCTGGCGCACCTTCTGGGCACCGATGCGGTTCACTTAAATCACCTCGCCCGAACAATCGGCCTGACGCAGACGCAGCTCAACAATGTGTCGGGTCGTCTGCGCCACGGACAACACACCTCGCTGCACGATATCGCAACGCTGGTGGAGCACTTCTATCAGCGTTTTCCCCATTTGCTGCACTGGTTTGCCGAAAGTGAAATGGTGCTGGCAGGACACCGCTATCGTAAAGCCAGCAATATTCAGGCCGACGGACGGGCCAGCTACAGTTATAGCGCTGGCGGCGTACCATGCTGGGGGTTTGCGCTGCAACGCAGCAATAATCAACTCTGGCTGGCGTGCGCCGCAGGGGCGGCAGATGTTTTCCATCTCGATTATCTGTTGGATGGATTGCTGGCAAAAGCTGGGGGCGTGACGGCAGACTCAGCGCCTGAAATACCGCAGGTAAGCCTGGCGAAAACCCGCGCCACGGTGACTCTGCTGGGTGATACCTATTTTGGCGAGTGGTATACCAGGCGGCGGCAACGCAAAGGCGTGGATGATGCTTTGCAGCGTTATGGTTATGACCACAGTTTTCAACGTCTCACCCCATTGTTGGCGGGCAGCGATTTGACCATTGCCAATATGGAAGCGGCGCTGGCACCAGCCGCGGATATCACGCTTGGCGGCCGTAAACCGTTTTGCCTGACGGGCGATCCAGCGGCAACAACGGCCGCCCTGAAACGCCACGGCATTCATGCCATAACGCTGGCAAACAACCATGCCCTGGATGCCGGGGTAAGCGGGCTTGCGACTACGCTTGCGGCGTTTCGCCAACAGGGAATACTCACCTTCGGTGCCGGCATGAATGCGTCCCAGGCAGAAGCTCCGCTGTTACTGACGCTGGGCGGCAGGCGGTTTATGTTTTATAGCGCTTACTGGTTCCGCCGCTATATGGAGCAGGATTGCGCCTATTACTCCCTGCCGCGTCGCGCCGGGGTAGCGTGTATCAGCGGTGGGCTTATCGGCCAATTGCGCCGTGAAAAAGCGCGTGAAGATCCCGCCACACTTATCGTGCTGGCGCACTGGGGGCTGGATTATCAATGGACGGTGGCTCAACAACGCCGGTTGGCCGAACAGTTAGTCCACGCCGGTGCCGACCTGATTATCGGCGCGGGCGCGCATATGGCAGGTGATATGGAGCGCGTTGGCGAAAGCTGGGTCATTTACAGTCTGGGAAACGCGGTGTTTAACAGCAACGGCGAATACCAGGCGCGCAACGTTCCACCCTATAGCCTGGTAGCAAGCCTGCAATTAGGCGGCAAGCAGCCAACGCTGACGCTGCAACCGATATTTTCCGATAACCAGCAAACCTTCTGGCAACCCAGAGCGGTTAATGCACTTGAATTCAGCGAATTCGTGGCTTTTTTACGCGAGCAAGGCGTCGTTCTGGCAGAGCAACCATCAAAAGTGAATGCGTGGATAAAGCGCACAGACAACGCGCCGCAGGCCATTGTCGTTCCCCTGGATAAACGCTTTGGCGACACCTGAGTTTCGCGCTCTGGTTTACGCGGGTGAGTGAAAACGGGTTTGCACAAACGCCTGTACGGTCAGGAAACTGACAGCACCACCGCTGTGTAAAAGGGGCATTTTCGCTTATGCCACCAGGTGCAGGGCGCGCCCATGACTAGCATGACCGCCATCTTCAGCGTCATGATGCACATTCTCTTGATATTCTATGACGACGCTTTTTGATTGCCCTGGTAATGCGCAGGAAGTGATGGCGCAATGATGCAATTAAAAATACCGGCACTGCCGGTATTTATATTTACGCCCGGATATCGTCATATTCGCGTGTAGTGTCAAATTCGTGTTTGGCAAAGGGGCACAACGGGATGATTTTACGGTTTTCCGCACGCATCTTTTCCACCACCCGTGCGACCAGTTGCTTACCTACGCCTTGTCCTTTAAGGCTTGGGTCAACGTCCGTATGTTCAATAATGCTTAAATGCTCCCCGGTGGGAACGAAGACGATTTCGGCAACCTGCGTTCCCTGGGCGTCGTTAACATAAAACTTGTTGTGGCCTTCCAGAATTTCCATGGTTTTCTCACTCAGTTGTGGCGGTACTTCAGCGCACCGCTCGGGCAGGTATCAATGACTTTCACTACCGTTGCGACATCCACTTCGTCGGGAATGATCCACGGTTTGCGTTTCAGGTTAAAAAGCTTCGCGCTGCCGCGTACGCAGTTTCCCGCGTGCTGACAGACCGCTGTATTGAAATAAACATCAATCTTTTCACCTGTATAGACGCGGTACCCCGCGTCCAGCAGTTCTTTATCCATGACATTGCCTCTGTTCTTTTTTGTGCTGGAAAAGTAAGCATAGCCGCTCTACTTTTACGCACCCTCCGGCGTTTTATCAATAACGAACGATATGGAATCCTTCTTGTTCAGTCGGTTCGACAAAGTAACGGGTAATAAGCGCAAACTGCTCGTCGGTAGCAGCAAAATCATGATCGCCGGCGGCATTTCGCTGGCGTAAACGGGCTTTGCAAATCTCATCGCTCACCGGCAGATAGTGCAACAAATGCGGCGCGCCGGATTCGTTAACGATCGACATCATCCACTGGCGGCTGGCCAGCGTGTTGGCAGGAAAATCGAGAACTACATTGACGCCTGCACGCAGCAGCGCGATGGCGTGCGGTTTGATGGCGGCTTTTAATTTAGCCGAGTAGAAAACGTAGTCTTCAACGGTGGTCATCGCGTCCTTAAATAGCAGCGCCAGCCAGCTATCTTCGCTCAGTACCACAGTGCACGGCGTCTTTGCCAGCTCACTGGCAAGCGTCGATTTACCCGATGCGATTTTGCCGCACAGAAGATGGAGTGTTGCAGGAGAAGCGGAACCAACATTCATACAATGACCTCGCAGGTTGCTGCCAGCAAGGCCCCGCCGTGCTGGCGGGAAGAAAGGCGAACGTTATCCCACCGATCGATTGACGGTGCGAATAATGCTCGCAATAAATAAAGGGGATGAATATTTAACAGGCATGCTGGCAACGTAGCAGCAAACCTGCTCCGTTGCCAGCGGTTTTGTCTTTGCGCGTTGTTAGCCGATCAGCAGCAGACAAGAGAGATCGTCGCCGCCGTTGATCGCATCGATCGCGGTATCCATGCGTTGGTTGAGGGTGCTGTTATGCATGGTTTTTTCAGAAAAACTGGCGATCGTTTTCATCACCAGCGGCTGGTCTATCTCAACATGCAGCGACTGTACGCTGAGGAACGTTTTGAGATAAAAATAGTCCATAACAATGCGATAAAACTGGCGCAAGATGGTCGCCGTATTCGTGCCGGGAAAATCGCTCTCATAGAGCTTATACAGCAAGTAGTTTCGCAGCACATGCGGTTCACTCAGACAGGAATTCTTGCACAACTGTTCCCACTGCTGATCAAGAGCAGAAAATTTTTCACTCAGCGCAGGCGCTTTCGTCTCTGGTGTAATGGCCAGATAGTCAGCGATTTGCAGGTGCCCTTGTGAAATCAGCGGATCGCGCGAAGCATATTTCGCCACGAGTTTGCCCATCACGGTTAACGCATCGACCTTCATGCTGGCCGCACGAGCGCTATTTTGCGCACGAAGCAGCGTTCGACCATTCTGTAATTCATCGATCAGCCCTGCATAAAAGTTTTCCACTTCAGCCAGGTTATTCTGCAGATCAAAATTGAGCATTTGCAGATAGAGAATAAATTGCGCCAGCGCCATTAAATTCTCTTCAATATTGTTGCTCTGCGCCTGAACCAGATTCCACGCGAAAAGATGCACCAGATGGCTCACCTGGTCACGCGGCTTTTGCTGCTCCAGTAATTTTACTTTTGAGCGGGCAACCAGCGTGGTCTTCTCTTGCAGCAGCATGCTTTGCGGGTCGAAAAGCACCTGACGCACTACTTCCGGGCAGGAGAGCGTCATGCTGAAACGCACTTCATCGGCGTATTTGCGTGAACCACGCGGGTAGGTTGAGCAGGTACGGGATAAGGCTTTTTCACCTAAATCACGATGCACCATGCAAAGCCGGTTTTCATCAACAAACGGGCACTGCTTATCCTCATTTAATTTAATGACCGAATATTCATTTTTGCCGTTATGAACCGGGATTAAATTCTCTTTCGCAATGGCCGCAATAACAGGATTGGATGAGGACAGATAGCGTTGATGCGTTTTCTTATCAATATTTATTTTCCAGCTACGGCAGCAGGAAATTAAACAATCCGGGCCAACGCATTTGAATTTATCAAAGAAAACAGGAGTCACTGTTTTATGGTGTCGCATAATACATTCTTTATAAATGAAAAGCAGAAAGTTACACGACAAAAGTGAATATCTATAGTTGCATAAGCGCGCACTACATTCAGCATTTCACGACATGGATCCGCGCGCTTAAAATCCCGGGGTTAACTCCATCTGCGAAATCACATTTCCACTGTCGTTAAGATTCTGCTCAACAGCGGCAATATCGTTGCGCTCATTGCCAGACGCTTTCTCCTCTTCCCGCATTTTGCTTTTCAGCAGCGACAGCAGCGACTTGAGCTCCCGGAGCGCTTCTTTCAGCGAACGCGCATCTTCCTGACGTTGGCTGGATTTTTGTAACGTATTGATAACGCTATCGATAGTAGATTGTACGCCCGCGATCTCGGCTGACTTTTCTTTTTCGGTCGGATTTTCTTCGTCGCTGACGTCAGCGTCAGGGGTGGCCTGCGCCTGCGCTTTTGCGGCAGACTCATCACTTTCCCCGGCGGCAGCCTGTGCTGCGCTGGAAGCGGTAGCATCGGCACTGTTTCCTGCGCCGGTGTTATCGCTCTGTCCAAGTTGGGAAGCGAGTTGCCCAAGCTGAGAGGAGAGCTGTTTGAGCTGTTTCATAATGTAGCCCCCGGATCCGCCAAATAACATGGCCAACGCTTTCAGGCGGGCGATTTCCCGTTTTAATGCCTCAAGTTTCGCGCGCGCATTCGCTTTGCTGCTCTGGGCATTTTCCTGCGTAAAGCGATTAAGCGTGTTAAGGTTTTCCTGCAAATTATCGTAATACTCTTTCGCCTGGGGGCTGAGCGTCACGATGCTGGCAGGCGTGGGATTGATGGTTTCATGGGGGCGGGGAGCCTCCTGAGTACGAGCCGTTCCGCCTTTGGCGGAAGAGGATGCGTAAAGGTCGAGAGAGCCAGTAAACGTGGGGCGAAGCATGCGCAATACTCCTGAAGTCCATTGCTCATATTAACGGCAGCAGGAAATAAAACTTTATGCGTAAAAATGTGATGACAGGGATTCATGATCTTACAGAGAACCTAACGCAACGCCTGAAATGCCTCTTATGATGGTATTTAAAAATCGGAATTTGACGTAAGCATTATCTCTATAAAATTGAGAGTAAGTGTTTGTAGAATAATCACCCGTCAGAATGGTGAAAAAACTAAATTCAGCGGAGAGAAATATCATGAGGCAATAACTGACAATAGGCGCCGCTATTGTAGATTCATCAGCCAGTTGTTTGGACGGCACGATGAATGATTATCTGAATGTTTTTTATGAAATGAACAAGTGAGTTGCAATGCTTTTATAAATATCCCAGCTAACAAATTCATTAAGGATGATGCTATGCCAACGGGTTATTTTCTACGTATTGGCGATAAGACAACATGCGGCGGTCATATTCTTTCAGGCTCTCCGCATCATAGTTTTGGCGGAATGGCGACCGCGAGGAATGGCGATTCCGTATCCTGTGGTAAAGATGGAAAGATCTACCACATCGCGGGTGGCATACCCGATTACTGGATTTATGGCGTTGCAGCAGCAGGGACTTTGCATAGCCGAAGTACATGCCCTTGTAGAGCAAGATTTATTTCATCATTTCCAAATGCCTCTTATTGGCTTGAAGAAGCAAAACCAGTTAAAGCTGATGCTGTTCCGCTGGTTGCAGTCACTCCTCCTCAACCTGCAAAAATTCCAGAACCTGAACAATTTGCACAAGCGGTGAAGAAGAAAAATAAGTTTGCTGACACCTGTGAACCCGAAAATAATCCGCTATTGAACGGCGTTTATATCTGGACTGAAATCACTGAAACCGGGCACGCTTTTGTTTCCGTGCATGAAAATAATGTTGTTAACCTTTACACCTATGGCAGATACGGAAGAACTGGCGGGCCAATTGAAACGACAGGTGACGGCATTCTCGATTTTATGAAAGGCGAAGATGCGAGGGAGTACTACAGAAAGGAGCTTTACGAAAATAATGCCCGCGTTTTTAACATCAATGACGCAAGCATACCGAAAACCCGCGCTTTCTTTGAAAATTTGTGGGAAAAGGGGACAAAGCCTGTGGGGATAAAAGAAAACAGCGTTACAGATCGAACAGGTCACTCAATTGACTCCTACGATGTAACAGGAAGAAACTGCACAACCCACACAGTAGCTGGCATAAAAGCAGCGGGCTCGACGATCTTTGATACAAGCTACAATTCAAAGAGCACTCAGCTCCCTATTGAAGCAGAAGAGTATTTTGCCATACCCGTATCATTGCAAAATCATCTTCTCGCTAAAAGCCGAAACCTAAAGTCTATGGCAGTTGTTGAAGTTACTGACGAGTTTAAAAAACAGTATCCGAACATAAACGGACAACATGTATCTCCAGAAGGAATCAAAGGTAAAGCTAAACGCTTCGCCGCAGAAACATTGTCTTCAATAGGCTCGATTTCCCCATACTCAGGCGCGAATGTTGGTGGAATTCTTGGAGAATATGATGAGTAATTTAACGAAAACCATTCTTCGATGGGGCGGGATAGTCGCAGTATCACTTTGCTACTTTATTACACTGATAGCATCAACCTTCGCTTACAGTGCATTCAGTGAACGGGAAAGTGTGCAGTTTTATGGCCCAATCCCATTAAAAGAATACAAAGCATCAATAGACTCGCTCATGCAAGCCACTGATGGCGTTTTTAGTGTCGCCCTCTTTGGCTTTGCGATCTGTGTCCCGCTGATCTTAATTATCTTTAAAACGGTACGATAATGAATAAGAAATACTGGATTAGGTGGACGAGTATCGCGCTCATCTGCGTTGCGTATTACGTTATCGTGCTTTACTTCGATCTTGTATTCGCAGTGAACTTTTCAGAAACAGTAAGCCAGGGATGGGATTTTACACCGTCTCAGTTGGCCAGGTTTGTTATGGGGCTATCGCAAAATCCCTATGATTTGGCGTTAGCCTTTATTGTGGGTTTCGCTGTCTGCATCTCATTGTTCTTTCTCATCTTCAAGAAAGTGAGATTGAGATGCCCTTAATGCTTGTCGTTGAGATGACGGTTGTGTTCAAAAAACAGTATCCAAATTCAGGTCACTTGCAATCATACCAGGAAACTTCCGGCGGTATGGTTGAGCATGTTTTAGCACAAGGTGCAGCCACTGGAGATTCATTATCTCCCTATTCCGGCGGTACTGTAGGCGGTGTATTAAGGGGATATTATGACAATGACGAGTAGAACTAAAACCATTCTCCGGTGGGGAGGGATTTGTATTGTCTGCCTGGGTTACTTCCTTGGGTTGTTTGTCGCCTCACAAGCATTCACTATTTTCTCTGAAAATCAGACTCTTGTTTCAAACCCTGTTCCATTAAAAGAGCATTACCTGGCGATTGATTCACTTATGCAAGCTACAAACGTCGTTTATAACGCCGCCTTTTTTGGCTTTGCGATCTGTGTCCCTCTCATCCTACTTATCTTTAAAAAGATAAGATGATGAATAAGAAGTACCGGATCAGGTGGGCGAGTATCGCGCTTATTTGCGTTGCTTATTACGTTATCGTGCTTTATTTCGATCTTGTCTTCTCCGTTAACTTTTCAGAAACAGTAAGCCAGGGGTGGGATTTTACGCCCTCTCAGTTGACCTGGTTTGTTATGGGGCGATCGCAAAATCCCCATGATATGGCGTTAGCCTTTATTGTGGGTTTCGCTGTCTGCATCTCGTTGTCCTTTCTCATCTTCAAGAAAGTGAGATTGAGATGTCCTCAATGCTTGTCGTTGAGATGACGTTTGCGTTCAAAGAACAGTATCCAAATTCAGGTCACTTGCAATCATTTCAGGAAACTTCAGGCGGTATGGTTGAGCATGTTTTAGCACAAGGTGCAGCCACTGGAGATTCATTATCTCCCTATTCCGGCTGTACTGAGGGCGGTGTATTAAGGGGATATTATGACAATGAAGAGTAGAACTAAAACTATTCTCCGGTGGAGCGGAATCAGCATTGTATCGTTTTGCTATTTTATTGGTTTGGCGCTGGCTACATTCTCATTTTCTGCATTCAGCGAGAGTGAAAGTATGCAGTTTTCTAATCCTGTACCATTGAATGAGTACCATGCTTCCATTGATTCTATCCTTCAAGCCACAGGCATAGTTTTTGATGCAGCAATTTATCGCTTTGCAATCTGTGTCCCGCTTATCCTGCTCATCTTCAAGAAAGTGAGATGACCGCCAACGGCTGGAGAGATCCAGCCTTTCCCTTTCTTACTGAATTTAGACACTACAAGCTTAATGCCAGTTGGTGGTGCGTTATTCAGCCAGGGCGATCAAAAACAACTTACGCTTAGTCATTTTTTTGACAGCTAAATACATTCAAAGCAATGTTGGCGGTGTTTTGTAACAAGGAAGGAATTCTGGAGCGGGCGAAGGGAATCGAACCCTCGTATAGAGCTTGGGAAGCTCTCGTTCTACCATTGAACTACGCCCGCATTGAGATGCGACAGGCATTATAACCTCTTAGCGCGTGAGAGCAAGGCGAGTTTGTGGGTAACTGCTGGAGTTTTAAGCAATTAATCTTCACCGGTGTAGCGCCCTCATTTTGTTGCGAAAATTAGGACAACATAACCTCCCGCGTTACGTTTTCGGGCATAGCATAGCCCCGTTGTTCCCACTCATTTCAGAGAATCGCTATGAACGCT
This sequence comes from Kosakonia pseudosacchari, assembly GCF_900184035.1. Taxonomy (GTDB): domain Bacteria; phylum Pseudomonadota; class Gammaproteobacteria; order Enterobacterales; family Enterobacteriaceae; genus Kosakonia; species Kosakonia pseudosacchari. The sequence continues at coordinate 259,111 of NZ_FXWP01000025.1, read as the reverse complement.
AAGCCGTTGGTTTTGGGATTGATTATTTTTGCGGGCTCGTTGAATACTGCACTGGCGGATAGCTGCCAATCCAACATTTTTGGCGGGCAAGATTGCCGCTATGACGATGGCACAACCTCCAGTAGCCGGGCCAATATTTTCGGCGGGCAGGATACCAGGTACAGCGACGGAAGAACGACAACCAGCCGAGCCAATATCTTTGGTGGGCAAGATACAACCTCCAGTGACGGAACATCATCCAGCAGCAGAGCGAATATCTTTGGCGGCCAGGACATCGATTACAGCGACGGTAGTCATTCGAGCAGCCGGGCCAACATTTTCGACGGCCAGGATACTAACTACAGCAACGGTAAGTCATCAACCAGCCGCGCGAATATCTTCGGCGGCCAGGATACGCACAACAATTAGTTCCAGACTTACTCTCAAGCTAACAGGCCGGGCGACTGCCTGTTAGCTTTCTCATCAGCATTTCGGCGGGCTGCCCTGAGGTGGTAAATAACGCAGCGGATCGATAGCCGTCGCCTTATAGCGCAACTGGAAGTGTAAGCGCACGGAATCCGCGTCGCTGCTGCCCATAGTGGCGATCTTCTGACCGGCTTTCACACTCTGCCCGTTATTGACCAGCAGCGTGTCGTTGTGCGCGTAAGCGGTAATGTACTCTTCGCTGTGCTTAATCATGATCAAGTTACCGTAGCCGCGCAGCTGATTGCCAACATAGACCACCTTCCCGGCGCCGGAGGCATAAACCGGTTGACCGCGTGTACCGGCGATATCAATGCCTTTGTTCCCGCCGTCAGACGTGGAATAAGTCATGATGACTTTCCCGGTGGTCGGCCAGCGCCAGCAGCGTTGCCCTACCGGCGGCCACGACGAGAGCGGAACCTGTGAGGAAGGCACCACTTTCGCGGTTTTTGTGCCGGATTTTGTCGAGGATGAGGCGGTTTTCGACGCGCCATTCACTTTCAGTCGCTGCCCCACTTCAATGGTGTACGGCGGCGAAATACCGTTCATGCTGGCGAGATCTTTTACGCTGGTGCCGGTAAGACGGGATATGCGATACAGCGTATCGCCCCGCTTCACCGTATACACGGAGCCGGAATAAGTAGCGTTACTTCCGGCGCAGCTCGCCAGCAGCAAACTAATTGCCAGGCATATGACAATACGAAACGGGCTTTTCGTCAGGCATCCTGCGCGCAAAACAGATCCTCGAATAGAATAAATGGCGACATATCATACCAGCCACTCGCCGGTTGCTAAACCCTTCAAACGGAGTTGCGCGGAATCGGATAGCCCTGCGCGATAATTTCCATTATCTCCGGCAGATAAGGAGTGGAGGGCATCTTCACCAACGCCGGGTAAAACACTTGCGGTGAGGGAAACACATCCACCACATGGCAATGACTGAGTTTACGGGCGTCGACTTCCGATGACGGCAGCAGCGTTGCGGCGGCGAGACCGGACTCCAGCCACTCCAGGATCACCCCCGGCTGGGTGATGTGCATAATCACCTTCGGGTTACCACCCGCTTTACGAAACAGATCGATCAGCATCTCGTAAGTACCGGCGTCTTTTGCCCGGTGCAGCAGCACCAGCGGAAACGCTGCCAGCGCCTGGTAATCAAATGGACTAACAGGAGCTTGCGCCAGGCACTGCTTACTGATCACCGCCACCAGCCGCACCGGATCAAATGAGACATAATCGAAACCTTCGCTACGATAAGGCCGCTGGATCATCGCCAGATCAATCGTGCCTTCATTGAGCATGGTTTCTAAATGGCTGGAATCGGTAACGGATATATTAATTTCAGCGTCAGGGTGGCGCTTATAAAGCTCCAGTAATAACGGTTTAAAATAGGATTGAAAAAGATGGGTTAAGCCGAGTCTTAGCTGGAATTTTTCTTTATTGGCAATTGCTACAGTTTCCCGTGCCGTATCTTCAACCTGACGTAATATTTCACAGGCTTTACGATAAAGAAAATAACCAGCTTCGGTGGGTTCTATTCGATTTCCCTGCCGCAAAAATAAGGAAACCTGTAACTCTTCTTCCAGTTCCTGGATCCGTTTACTGAGCGGCGGCTGCGCCATATTCAGTACTTTCGCCGCCTGGCTTACGGAGCCCTGCTCTACCACACGGCAAAAATAACGCAATCTTTTCAAATCCATACCGCTTTTCTCCGCTATACCTGAGCGCTCAGTATCACACCTGGTGTAAAAAAGGAAAAGCACGACGTTTTACGCCATTTATCAACCTGAATTTAACATTCCGATAAAGAGTACTTTTTTGATCTGGTCTGCCTCAGGAAAACGGTATTTGTTTAATCACCACAGGAAAAATAAGGTAACGGCAGTCAGTAAATTCCCATCCAAAAATGGAAAAGACCATGTCAAATAGCAAAAATAATAATGCCAGCGGCGTTTGCGATTTACGTTCTGCTCTTGAATTACTCAAAACATTGCCCGGCGAATATGTAGAAACCGACACCGAAGTGGATCCGCACGCGGAACTCTCCGGGGTTTATCGTTATGTTGGCGCAGGCGGAACCTGCCAGCGTCCAACGCGGAAAAATGGCCCGGTAATGGTGTTTAACAAGGTGAAAGGTTTTCAGGATATCAGCGTCGCGATTGGCCTCAACGGTTCCCGTAAACGCGTCAGCCATTTCCTCAACTGCGCACCGGAAAAACTCGGCCACTTGCTGAAAGACTCGGTGCAAAACCCGATTCCGCCAGTGCTGATCGAGGACCACGCGGTGTGCCAGGAAGTGGTGCATCTGGCAAGCGATGCGAATTTCGATCTGCGCAAATTGCTACCTGCGCCAACAAACACCGAAGAAGATGCTGGCCCGTACATCACCATGGGGCTGTGCTACGCCTCTGATCCAGAAACGCGAGAATCCGATATCACCATTCACCGCCTGTGCGTGCAGAGCCGCGATGAGCTGTCGATGTGGCTGACTCCGGGTCGCCATATCGACGCATTCCGCATGAAAGCGGAAGCTGCAGGGAAACCCCTGCCGATCTCCATCAGTATCGGTGTCGATCCGGCAATTGAAATTGCCGCCTGCTTTGAGCCGCCGACCACGCCGCTGGGTTATGACGAGCTGAGCGTTGCCGGCGCGCTACGCGGGCATGCCGTGGAAATGGTGCAGTGTAAAACCATCAACGAACGCGCCATTGCCCATGCGGAAATCGTTATTGAAGGCGAACTGCTGCCGCACGTACGTCTGCGTGAAGATCAGAACACCGATACCGGCAAAGCGATGCCTGAATTTCCTGGCTACACCGGCGAAGCCAAAGAAGCTCTGCCGGTTATCAAAGTGAAAGCGGTAACCCATCGCTATAACCCCATCTGGCGCACCACGGTTGGACCGGGCGAAGAACACGTCAATATGGCAGGTATTCCAACCGAAGCCAGCATCCTTGATATGGTAGGTCGCGCCATGCCGGGCAAACTTCTTAACGTCTTCGCGCACTCAGCGGGTGGCGGCAAACTGCTGGCGGTGATGCAATTCAAAAAATTCTCGCCTGCGGATGAAGGCCGTCAACGCCAGGCCGCGCTGCTGGCGTTCTCCGCGTTCCCGGAACTGAAACACGTGATTCTGGTTGATGAAGATGTCGACATTTTCGACAGCGACGATGTGCTGTGGGCGATGCAAACCCGTTATCAGGGCGATGTCGATACCGTCACCATTCCCGGCGTACGTTGCCATCCGCTCGATCCATCGCAGGTACCGGAATACAGCCCGAGCATTTTGCAGCAGGGCATGTCCTGCAAAACCATCTTTGACTGTACGGTGCCGTTCCATCTGAAAAGCCACTTTGAACGCTCGAAATTCAAAGCGGTGGATGTGAAACGCTTCCTGCCAGATTTCGAATAAGGGGGCCGGTGTGACCACATCACAACGTATCATTGTCGGCATTAGCGGCGCTTCCGGTTTTCAGTATGGCGTCAAAGCACTTGAGCTTTTACGCGAGCAGCCGCTGGAAGTCCATTTGGTTGTCTCGAAAGGGGCGGAAAAAACCTGTGCGCTGGAGACAGATTACCGGCTGGATGAGGTGATGGCGCTTGCGGATGTGGTGCATTCTGTCGGCAATCTTGGGGCTGCCATTTCCAGCGGATCGTATAAAACCATCGGCATGCTGGTGGCGCCCTGCTCCATGCGAACGCTGGGATCTATCGCCAACTGCCTGACGGATAATCTGCTAACCCGTGCCGCCGACGTGGTGCTAAAAGAGCGCCGCCGTCTGGTGCTGCTGGCACGCGAAACGCCGCTTAACCTCGGCCATATTCGCAATATGCAGGCAGTGACGGAAATGGGCGGGATTATTTTCCCGCCGGTACCGGCGCTCTACCAGCGCCCGCAATCCACTGATGAGATCATTACCCACAGCGTCAGCCGTGCGCTGGATCTGTTTGGTATTGATGTGAAAAATATCCCGCGCTGGGGCGAGGGAAACCTCGATCATCACGCGTAACGTGCAGGAAATATTATGTTAATCGGTCCTTATGTGAACGGCGCCGCCGTCATTGTTGGTGGTCTGCTCGGCTCACTGGTTGGTACGCGCATTCCCGAACGCGTGAAAGTGGCGCTGCCGCTGACATTTGGTTTGTGCTCCGTCGGTCTGGGTATCAATCTCGTTATTAAAGTGAAATTTATGCCCGCCGTGGTGCTGGCGATGGTGATAGGCGCGGTAATCGGCGAAGCGTTTTTCCTCGAAAAACAGATCGGCAAAGCGGCCGGCACCACGCGCGGTTTAATCAACCGTATTTTCCCACCGGTCCAGGGCCTTACCCATGATGAATTCACCGAGAAGTTCGTCGCCATACTGGTGCTGTTTTGCGCCAGCGGCACGGGGATTTTCGGTGCGATGCATGAAGGCATGACCGGCGATCCTTCGATTTTGTATATCAAGACGGTGCTGGATCTGTTCACGGCGGCTATTTTTGCCACCATGCTCGGCTTCTCGGTAATGACTATCGGTATTCCGCTGATCATCGTCCAGGTGGCGCTGGCCACGCTCGCGGTCTTTATCCTGCATATGATCACCCCGGATATGATGGGCGACTTCTCCTGTGCGGGCGGTTTAATCATGGTGGCGACCGGGCTGCGAATTTGTAATATCAAGCCCTTTCCGGTGGCGAACATGCTTCCCGGTCTGGTGCTGGTGATGCCCTTTTCCGCTCTCTGGGCCACTCTTTTTGCCTGAGCCTCGGATATACTAGCGTTTGCCCGGTGGCGCTGTGCCTGGCAGGTCCGTGAGATCGCGTTCTCCCGGTAAGTCACGCATAGCGCCACCCGGCGTTGTTAGGTTCGGGAGTCGTTATGGTTATTCAAGAACACGTTATTTTGCTTAACGACCAGGGAGAGGTTCTCGGCACGCAGGAAAAGTACGCCGCGCACACATCACATACACCGCTGCATCTGGCTTTCTCCTCCTGGCTTTTTCGTCCGACAGGCGAATGTCTGGTCACCCGCCGCGCGATGAGTAAAAAAGCCTGGCCTGGCGTCTGGACCAACTCAGTTTGCGGACATCCGCAAATGGGTGAAACCATTGAACAGGCGATTGTCCGCCGCTGCCGCTACGAAGTGGGTGCCGACATCGCCACTATCACCGCCATCGCACCGGGTTTTCGCTATCGCGAAACCGATCCTTCGGGCATTGTCGAAAATGAGATCTGCCCGGTTTTTGCCGCAGAGATCGTATCGCCGCTTGAAATAAACAGTGATGAAGTGATGGAGTATCAGTGGGTTAAACTGGACGCGTTGTTGCACGCGCTCAACGCCGCGCCCTGGGCTTTCAGCCCGTGGATGGCGGCAGAAGCCGCAAGCGCGGCGCAGCAGTTACGGCAATTTGCCGCAGAATTAGCGCAATAAAAAAGCCCCGACGCGACAAACGCCGGGGCTTTTTTTATCGCTGAGCGATTATTTCACCGGACGCATCGCCGGGAACAGGATCACATCACGAATGGTGTGGCTGTTGGTGAACAGCATCACCATACGGTCGATACCAATACCCAGACCGGCAGTCGGCGGTAAGCCGTGTTCCAGCGCGGTTACGTAGTCTTCGTCGAAGAACATGGCTTCGTCGTCACCTGCCGCTTTCGCATCAACCTGCTCCTGGAAGCGTTGCGCCTGATCTTCAGCGTCGTTCAGCTCGCTAAAGCCGTTACCGATTTCACGCCCGCCAATGAAGAACTCAAAGCGATCGGTGATTTCCGGGTTCTGATCGTTGCGACGCGCCAGCGGCGAAACTTCCGCCGGGTATTCGGTAATGAAGGTCGGCTGGATCAAGTGCGCTTCGGCCACTTCTTCGAAGATCTCCGTGACGATACGGCCCAGACCCCAGCTCTTCTCAACCTTGATACCAATGCTTTCAGCAATCGCTTTCGCGCTGTCGAAGTTATCCAGATCCGCCATGTTGGTTTCCGGGCGGTATTTCTTGATCGCTTCGCGCATGGTCAGTTTTTCGAACGGCTTGCCAAAATCAAACACGTCGTCGCCGTACGGCACTTCGGTTTTGCCGAGAATATTCTGCGCCAGCGTACGGAACAGCGATTCGGTCAGCTCGATCAGATCTTTATAATCCGCGTACGCCATATAGAGTTCCATCATGGTGAACTCAGGGTTGTGACGAACGGAGATACCTTCGTTACGGAAGTTACGGTTGATTTCGAACACGCGCTCGAAGCCGCCAACCACCAGACGCTTGAGGTACAGTTCCGGCGCGATACGCAGGTACATGTCGAGATCCAGCGCGTTATGGTGAGTGATAAACGGACGCGCAGAGGCACCGCCCGGGATCACCTGCATCATCGGCGTTTCCACTTCCATAAAGTCGCGGCCGACCATGAACTGGCGAATACCGGCCAGGATCTGCGAACGCACTTTGAAAGTGTTGCGGGATTCATCATTCGAGATGAGATCCAGGTAACGCTGACGATAGCGCGCTTCCTGATCCTGCAAACCGTGGAATTTGTCCGGCAGCGGGCGCAGCGCTTTGGTCAGCAGACGCAGCTCGGTGCAATGGATAGAGAGTTCGCCGGTCTTGGTCTTGAACAGCTTGCCGCGCGCGCCGAGGATATCGCCGAGATCCCATTTTTTGAACTGCTCGTTGTAGATGCCTTCCGCCAGATCGTCACGAGAAACATACAACTGAATGCGCCCCCCCATGTCCTGCAGGGTTACGAAAGAGGCTTTACCCATGATGCGGCGGGTCATCATACGGCCCGCAACGGCAACTTCGATGCCCAGCGCTTCCAGCTCTTCGTTCTCTTTAGCATCGAATTGTGCGTGCAGCTTGTCAGAGGTATGGTCGCGACGGAAATCGTTCGGGAACGCCACGCCATGCTCACGCAGTTGCGCCAGCTTCTCGCGGCGAGTTTTCAGTTCATTATTAAGATCGACTGCCGCGTCAGCGCCTTGTGCTTGTTGTTCAGACATGTTGGTTCCTCATAACCCTGCTTTCAAACTTGCTTCGATAAATTGATCCAGGCTGCCGTCCAGCACCGCCTGCGTGTTACGGGTTTCAACCCCGGTGCGCAGATCTTTAATGCGGGAATCATCCAGGACATAAGAGCGGATCTGGCTGCCCCAGCCGATGTCCGATTTGGTGTCTTCCATCGCCTGTTTCTCAGCATTTTTCTTCTGCATTTCCAGTTCATAAAGCTTCGCTTTCATCTGCTTCATGGCCTGGTCTTTGTTCTTATGCTGGGAGCGGTCGTTCTGGCACTGCGTGACCAGCCCGGTTGGAATGTGGGTAATACGCACCGCGGATTCCGTACGGTTTACGTGCTGACCGCCCGCGCCGGATGCGCGATAAACGTCAATGCGCAGGTCCGCCGGGTTGATTTCGATATCAATATCGTCGTCCACTTCCGGGTAGACAAAGGCGGAGCTAAACGAGGTGTGGCGACGGCCGCCTGAATCGAACGGGCTCTTACGCACCAGGCGATGAACGCCGGTTTCGGTACGCAGCCAGCCGTAGGCGTAATCACCGATGATCTTAATGGTGACGGATTTAATGCCGGCAACTTCACCTTCGGACTCTTCGATGATCTCGGTTTTAAAGCCACGAGCTTCCGCCCAGCGCAGGTACATGCGCATTAACATGCTCGCCCAGTCCTGCGCTTCGGTGCCGCCGGAACCTGCCTGAATATCCAGGTAGCAGTCGGCGCTGTCGTACTCGCCAGAGAACATGCGGCGGAACTCCAGCTGCGCCAGTTTCTCTTCCAGCACATCCAGTTCAGCGACCGCTTCGTTAAAGGTCTCTTCGTCTTCGGCTTCAACCGCCAGATCCAGCAGGCCGCTGACATCTTCCAGCCCCTGACGCATTTGATCCAGCGTATCAACGATAGCTTCGAGTGAGGAACGCTCTTTGCCCAGCGCCTGTGCGCGCTCAGGTTCGTTCCACACGTCCGGCTGTTCCAGCTCGGCGTTTACTTCTTCCAGACGCTCTTTCTTGGCGTCATAGTCAAAGATACCCCCTAAGAACGTCGGAGCGCTCCGTGAGGTCCTGAATACGATTTTTTACCGGGTTAATTTCAAACATGGTCTGATTTCTTTTAATGGACTAGTCAAAATGCGGTGATAAGGGCGGAAGTTTACCGGATTCCCGCCCTGTTTTATAGCGAATACTGGCGCTAAAGTGGCCAGAGATGCTCGATGATCAGCTGTACGCTACGATTGCCGCGAAACTCGTTCACATCCAGTTTATAAGCAATATTTACCTGCCGCACACCGTTATCCGGCCAGCAAGTGGTATCGACGTTAAAAGCGATTCCATCAAGCAGTGGACCGCCGCCAACCGGCTCCAGCATCACCTTGAGATGACGCTCACCCACCAGCCGCTGCTGCAGCAGGCGAAACTCGCCGTCAAACAGTGGTTCCGGGAACATTTGCCCCCAGGGACCCGCTTCTCGCAGCATCTCCGCGACTTCCAGCGTCATCTCCTGCGCCGACAACGGGCCGTCAGAAATAATCTCACCTTGTAATAACGCCGGATCCAGCCATTCTGTCACCAGCTCGCCAAAACGCTGGCGGAACTCGTCAAAACGGTTTTCTTCCAGCGTCAAACCGGCCGCCATTGCGTGACCGCCGAATTTGAGCATCATGCCCGGAAACAGCATATCCAGACGCTCCAGCGCATCGCGCATATGCAGCCCCTGAATCGAACGCCCCGAACCTTTCAGCACGCCGTCTCCGGCTGGCGCAAAGGCGATCACCGGGCGGTGAAAGCGCTCTTTAATGCGCGAAGCGAGGATACCGACCACCCCCTGATGCCACTCGGGATGGTACATCGCTAAGCCGCCGGGCAGCGTTTCGCCGCTGCGCTCAAGCTGCTCGCACAGCGTCAGGGCTTCGGCCTGCATCCCCTGCTCAATCTCTTTGCGCGTCTGGTTCAACGCGTCGAGATCGCTGGCCAACTGACGTGCTTCGCCAAGGTTATCGCACAGTAACAGCGCAACCCCCACCGACATATCGTCCAGCCTGCCCGCCGCGTTAAGGCGCGGCCCGAGCGCAAAACCGAGATCGCTTGCTGCCAGCTTTTGCGCATCGCGGTTGGCAATTTCCAGCAGCGCCTTGATGCCCGGACGGCAGCGCCCGGCGCGAATGCGGCTGAGCCCTTGCCAGGTCAGAATGCGGTTATTGGCATCCAGTGGCACCACGTCCGCCACCGTTCCCAGCGCCACCAAATCAAGCAGGTCCGCCAGATTTGGCATCGCCAGGCCGCGCGCCTCAAACCAGCCGCTGTCACGCAGAAAAGCGCGCAGCGCCAGCATCAGATAGAACGCAACACCAACCCCGGCCAGCGACTTCGACGGAAAATCGCAGTCGCGCAAATTAGGGTTAACAATCGCTTCGGCATCGGGCAACGTGTCACCAGGCAGGTGGTGATCGGTTACCACCACCGGGATCCCCAGTTCATGAGCCCGCGCCACGCCTGCATGTGAAGAGATGCCGTTATCCACCGTCAGGATGAGCTGCGCGCCGCGCGCATGCGCTTGATCGACCACTTCCGGGCTAAGCCCATAGCCGTCATCAAAACGGTTCGGCACCAGGTAACTGACATTTTCACAACCGAGCGCACGCAAGGCCAGCACGCTGAGGGCGGTACTGGTGGCGCCATCCGCATCGAAATCGCCCACCACAATAATGCGCAGCCCTTCACGCAAAGCGTTGTAAAGCTGCGCCACAGCTTCATCGATACCGGTAAGTTGTTGCCACGGCAGCATACCTTTAACGCTGCGCTCCAGTTCACTGGCCGTGCGCACACCGCGGCTGGCGTATAAGCGACGCAGCAGCGGCGGCAAGTCTTCGGCCAGTTCTGCTGCGTCATCCACCTCACGGCGGCGAAGTTGTATCTGAGCTTTCACGCGAATTATTTACCGCCGGTCGCTTTTTGATGTTGGTCGAGGAAGGCTTTCATTTCGGCCGGAGCCTGATACCCCGGAACGAGGTAGCCGTCATTCAGCACGATCGCTGGCGTACCGTTGACGCCAAACTGCACGCCCAGCGCGTAATGGTTGGCAATGTCGATATCACAGCTGGCCGGTTTCACATCTTTACCTTCCATCGCATTATCGAAGGCTTTTTTAGGATCTTTTGCACACCAGATAGCCTTCATCTGGTTTTCAACTTCGCTTGGCACACCCTGGCGCGGGAAGGCAAGGTAACGCACGGTGATGCCGAGCGCGTTGTAGTCTGCCATCTCGCTGTGCAGCTTCTGGCAGTAACCACATGTGATATCGGTAAACACGGTGATGACATGTTTTTCCTGCGGCGCTTTGTAGACAATCATCTCTTTTTCCAGCGCGTTCAGATGCGGTAACAGCATCTTCGTGGTGACGTTTACAGGCTGCGCGCCGCTGACATCGTACATCGGGCCCTGGATGATATGTTTGCCGTCTTCGGTCACATACAGCACGCCGCTGTTGGTCAATACGGCCTTCATTCCGGCAACCGGCGCGGGCAGCACTTCGCCACTCTGTACACCCAATTTAGCCAGCGACTGTTTGATCGCCGCGTCATCGGCATGTACCGCGCCGCTAAACGCCGCCGCCAGCAGGGTGAACATCACTAAACCTTTTTTCATAACACATCCTTAGATTGTCAGCATTCACGCCCGCGGGTGATGCTGTTGATGAAGCTTGCGCAGTCGCTCGGTAGCGACATGCGTATAAATTTGCGTGGTCGATAAATCCTGGTGGCCTAAAAGCATTTGCACTACTCGCAGATCCGCGCCGTGGTTGAGCAGATGGGTGGCAAACGCATGGCGCAAAACGTGGGGCGAGAGCTTTTCACTGTCGATGCCCGCAAGCGCCGCATAGTGTTTGATGCGATGCCAGAAAGTCTGGCGCGTCATCTGCTGCGCGCGCTGGCTTGGAAACAGCACATCAATTGAAGCACCGTTAAGCAGCCAGGGGCGACCATGTTCCAGAAAGTTTTCGACCCAGTACACCGCCTCTTCGCCCAGCGGCACCAGGCGCTCTTTATTGCCTTTACCAATCACTCGCACCACGCCCTGACGCAGGCTGATATCACTCATCGTCAGGCCAACCAGTTCAGAGACGCGAAGGCCGGTCGCATACAACACCTCAAGCATCGCTTTATCGCGTAACTCCAGCGGTTGGTCAACCGCCGGCGCCTGCAAAAGCCTGCTCACCTGCGTTTCACTTAAGTCTTTCGGTAAACGTTGCGGCAATTTAGGTGATGCGAGCAATGCGCTGGGATCGTCGCTGCGTACTTTTTCCCGATAAAGGTACTGAAAGAAACGCCGCACGGCGCTAAGCAAGCGCGCCGAGCTGGTGGCCTTATAACCACCGCTCACCCTTTCAGCTAACAGCGCTTGTAAATCATCGCCTTGCGCTTTTTCCAGACTGCTGGCGTGGTGGTGCAACCACTCCACCACGCTTTTCAAATCACGGCGGTAAGCGTTTAGCGTATTTTCCGCCAGATTGTTCTCAAGCCAGAGAGCGTCGAGAAACTGTTCGATACGTGCGAGATCCTGTTCCATCCAGCGTCTCCTTTACTCAAACGCTGCATTATGCCTGATTGATGGACGATTCTGGTACACTGCGTAAAAAGACACATCAAGAATCGAGAAGTTTACGTTATGAATATCGGTCTGTTTTACGGTTCCAGCACCTGCTACACCGAGATGGCGGCAGAAAAAATCCGCGATATTATCGGCCCGGAACTGGTGACGCTGCACAACCTGAAAGATGATGCTCCCGCCCTGATGGAACAGTACGACGCGCTTATTCTGGGCATTCCAACCTGGGATTTCGGCGAGCTGCAGGAAGACTGGGAAGCGGTTTGGGATCAGCTTGATAACCTCAATCTCGACGGAAAAATCATCGCGCTGTATGGCATGGGCGATCAGCTCGGTTACGGCGAATGGTTCCTCGACGCACTCGGCATGCTCCACGACAAACTGGCCCCCAAAGGGGCGACATTCATTGGTTACTGGCCGACAGAAGGCTATGAATTTACCAGTAAAAAACCGGTCATTGCCGATGGGCAGCTCTTTGTCGGACTGGCGCTGGATGAGACCAATCAGTACGATCTAAGCGATGAACGTATTCAAGGCTGGTGCGAGCAAATACTGACGGAAATGGCGGAACGGCTCGGCTGAGCCATCCCCGCCTTAATGTAGCCCCTGCGCCGGATTTTGGGTGATCATCCGGCGTAGATCGCGCCACTCCTGCGAATCCATACTGTCTGCCGCCAGCCATAAATGCTGGCGCCGCCCGTCTTCCGCACGGCGTAATCGCAGCATCATGCCGCCGCGGATCATCCAGGGTGTACCGATAATATCCCACTCCACACCTTGCCAGCGCAGGCGGGAATCCATCAGCAGTTTGATCTCTCCGTGGCAGGCGTTGATCCGCCGCTGGCTGCGCACGCAGTCAAAAACCACCAGCGACAGCAGCAAAAGCCATAGCGGCGTATAGCTCAACGGCCAGGGCATAAAAAGAATGAACGCCGCCACCAGCCCGTGCAGTAATAACGAAATCCATTGCGCGCGCCATGAGACGCGTAAATCAGATTGCCACAGGACCACGATCCCGATTCCGTGTCTGAATTAACTGCACCATTCGCTGCAACTCCGCGTCCTGGGGTTTGCCATGATTCATCAACCAGTTGAATAAATCCGGATCATCACTCTCCAGCAGACGCACAAACACCTGTTTGTCGTGGTCACTGAGCGAGTCGTACTCGTGTTCAAAAAAAGGCATGATGGAGATATCGAGTTCGCGCATTCCGCGGCGACAGGCCCAATGGATACGGGCTTTATTATTAATATCCATGTTCTTCTCCCTTCATAGGCATGAGGGCCTATTGTAACGTGCTTTTAATATTCCTTTTGCGGAATATTTAGCTTCCCGGACCTGCTTCCAGAATAAATCGCATCGTCTGCAAAATTATCACAGTGCTGCGTAGCAGCCTCGCAATGCTCGCACAATGGCACAAATCGCATGCTTTATCGCTTGCATTGAACAATGGCTCTTTTACCATTAAGTACCAACACAGCGTTAAGCTAATCAGGACATTATTATGGCTTTTACTCCATTTCCTCCGCGCCAGCCGACCGCATCTGCCCGTCTGCCGCTGACGCTTATGACGCTCGATGACTGGGCGCTGGCAACCATTACCGGTGCGGATAGCGAGAAATACCTGCAGGGCCAGGTCACTGCTGACGTGTCGAAAATGGCAGCAGATCAGCATCTGCTGGCGGCGCATTGCGATTCTAAAGGCAAAATGTGGAGCAATATGCGGTTGTTTCACTATCAGGAAGGGTTTGCCTGGATTTTGCGCCGCAGCGTGCGTGAATCGCAACTTCGTGAACTGAAAAAGTACGCCGTTTTCTCAAAAGTCACTATCGCCGCAGATGACGAACATGTGCTGCTGGGCGTTGCTGGTTTTCAGGCTCGCGCCGCGCTGGCTAATCTCTTCACAACGCTGCCGGACAGCGAAAAGCAGGTTGTGCAGGAAGGGGAAACAACTCTCCTGTGGTTTGAACATCCGGGCGAGCGTTTCCTGCTGGTTACTGATGTCGCAACGGCAGAACAGGTGACGGAAAAACTACGTGGTGAAGCGCAGCTTAACAACAGCCAACAGTGGCTGGCGCTAAATATCGAAGCCGGGTTACCCGTGATTGATGAGCCAAACAGCGCGCAATTCATTCCGCAGGCAACCAACCTGCAGGCGTTGGGCGGCATCAGCTTCAAAAAAGGGTGTTATACCGGGCAAGAAATGGTTGCTCGCGCGAAATTCCGTGGTGCCAACAAGCGTGCGCTGTGGTACCTGGCAGGCGCTGCCAGCCGCACGCCGGAAGCGGGTGAAGATCTTGAGCTAAAAATGGGTGAAAACTGGCGTCGCACCGGTACGGTGCTGGCATCCACTCAGTTAGATGACGGCCGCGTGCTGGTTCAGGTCGTGATGAATAATGACATGGAACCAAACAGCGTGTTCCGCGTACGCGACGATGCCAATACATTAAGCATCGAGCCGCTGCCCTACTCGCTGGAAGAAGAATAATCCGCGTTAAAACAACTGCCATGCTATAGCCGGGCTGGCAAAAGCCGCCCGGCACTACTGCTTAAACTTGTCCGACATACAAATAGATCGCCAGGAAGTGACACACGCTGCCACCCAGCACAAAGCCGTGCCAGATCGCGTGATTATAGGGAATACGTTTACAGACGTAGAAAATGACGCCCAGCGAGTACACCAGCCCGCCGACAGCCAGCAGCGTCACGCCGCCCACCGATAACCGTGTCGCAAGCTGATAAATCACAATCAATGACAGCCAGCCCATTGTCAGGTATGTCACCAGCGACAACACCTTGAACCGGTGCGCAATGGTGAGCTTAAACAGGATCCCCAATAAGGCGAGGCTCCAGATAACAATCATCAGCCCACGCGCCAGCGGTGAATCCAGCCCGACCAGTAAAAAAGGCGTATAGGTTCCGGCAATCAGCAGATAAATGGCGCAGTGGTCAAATTTCTTTAACCATCTTTTTGCGCGCTGGTGCGGAATCGCATGGTACAGCGTGGAGGCGAGAAACAGCAGGATCATACTGCCGCCATAAAGCGCGTAGCTGGTAATCGCCGTCATACTGGCGTTGCTGTCTACCGCCTGAACCAGCAACAATACCAGGCCGACAATACCGAACACCAGCCCGATACCGTGGCTGATGCTGTTAGCAATTTCCTCTGCCAGTGTGTATCCCTGTGCGAATAAAGGTTTCTTAACCATGGTAACTCCGGGAAAACTCAAAAAAACGTCGCAACACTAGAGTAACTGAGAATGATTCCAGTGCACACCTGTACGCTAAAATAAATATCGTTGATGAATGTTTCATGACGTAGGCTGCATGCCATGAATGCGAAAGTCAGGGAAACAGTGCCGGAGTTATGGCAGCATGTGAGCACGCAAAAAGCCTGCCGGGTGGCATTGGGCTACGTTTACCGCAAGCAAAGGATATCGCCGTGACAATGTTTACTCACTCCGCCATCGCCAGCCTGAATACTCTGGAGATGTTGGTTTACAACTTTGTCATCAAAAATCGCGACAAAGTGATGTACATGACCATTCGTGAGCTGGCCGATGCGGCGGGCGTCTCCACCACGACCGTGTTGCGCTTTTGCCGCAAGCTCAACTGTGAAGGCTACTCGGAATTCCGTGTGCGTTTTAAATTATATTTAGAGCAGAATGAGCCGCCGCAAGCGAATTTTGGCGCCAGCGAAGTGATCAGTTTTTTTAAAAGCGTTAACAATGACGAGTTTGATAAATTATTAGATAACACTGTTGATATCATATTATCTTCCGAGCGCATTATATTTGTCGGCGCTGGCACATCGGGTGCGCTGGCGAAATATGGCGCAAGATTCTTCTCAAATATCGGTAAATTCAGTAACCATATCGATGATCCTTATTTCCCGGTCACCAATGATATGGCTAAAAACGCACTGGCAATTGTCCTTTCGGTTTCAGGTGAGACGGAAGAGATCCTGCGCTTCGCCAGCCAGTTCAGCCTGCACCATTGCAAAGTACTGTCGATCACCAGCCACGAACACTCCCGACTGGCAAAACTGGCGGACTTTAATATCTCCTGGCATGTGCCGCAAATGCGCATTAGCGGCGGCTACGATATTACTACGCAAATTCCTGTTATTTATATTCTCGAATCGCTGGGACGTAAACTGGCGAAGAAAATAGCATAAAAAAACAGTGTGTTTTTTCGGTGTAACAAATTACCCCAGCGGCAATTTGTTATATCGTGACATTTAATTCGCCTTTGTTAGACTCGTTATCAGCCAATATAACGGGAATAGTAACAATGAAAAAATTGACCTTACCGAAAGACTTTTTATGGGGCGGCGCGGTTGCCGCTCACCAGGTTGAAGGCGGCTGGAATAAAGGCGGCAAAGGCCCGAGCATCTGCGATGTCCTGACAGGCGGCGCGCACGGCGTTCCGCGTGAAATCACGCAGGAAGTCGTCGCGGGCAAATATTACCCGAACCACGAAGCCGTTGATTTTTATGGTCACTATAAAGAAGACATCAAACTGTTCGCCGAAATGGGCTTCAAATGTTTTCGCACCTCCATCGCCTGGACCCGCATCTTCCCGCTGGGCGATGAGCAACAGCCGAATGAAGAAGGGCTGAAATTTTACGACGACATGTTTGATGAGTTGCTCAAATACAATATCGAGCCGGTCATCACGCTGTCCCACTTCGAAATGCCGCTGCACCTGGTGCAGGAATATGGCGGCTGGACCAACCGTAAAGTAGTCGATTTTTTTGTACGCTTCGCCGAAGTGGTTTTCGAGCGCTACAAGAATAAAGTCAAATACTGGATGACCTTTAACGAAATCAACAACCAGCGCAACTGGCGCGCGCCGCTGTTTGGTTACTGTTGTTCCGGCGTGGTCTACACCGAACATGAAAACCCCGAAGAGACCATGTATCAGGTGCTGCACCACCAGTTCGTGGCCAGCGCCATGGCGGTGAAAATCGGCCATCGTATTAACCCGGAAATGAAAATTGGCTGCATGCTGGCAATGGTGCCGCTGTATCCCTTCTCCTGTAAGCCGGACGATGTGATGTACGCGCAGGAGTCAATGCGTGAGCGTTATGTCTTTACCGATGTCCAACTGCGTGGCTACTACCCTTCTTATGTGCTGAACGAATGGGAACGGCGTGGTTTTACCATCCGCATGGAAGCTGGTGACGAGGCGATTCTGCGCGAAGGTTGCTGCGATTACCTCGGCTTTAGCTATTACATGACCAACGCGGTGAAAGCGGAGGGCGGCGCTGGCGATGCACTCTCCGGTTTCCAGGGCAGCGTCCCTAACCCGCATGTTAAAGCGTCTGACTGGGGCTGGCAGATTGATCCGGTTGGCCTGCGCTATGCGTTATGCGAGCTGTATGAACGCTACCAGAAACCGCTGTTTATCGTCGAAAACGGTTTTGGCGCGTACGACAACGTCGAAGCCGACGGCAGCATCAATGACGATTACCGCATCGATTACCTGCGCGCGCACGTCAAAGAAATGATCAAAGCGGTGACCCACGACGGCGTGGATCTGATGGGTTACACCCCGTGGGGCTGTATCGACTGCGTCTCTTTTACCACCGGCCAGTACAGCAAACGCTACGGCTTTATCTACGTGAACAAGCACGATGACGGCACCGGCGACATGTCGCGCTCCCGTAAAAAGAGCTTTAACTGGTACAAAGAAGTGATTGCCAGCAACGGCGAAAATCTTTGACACGGTAAACTCCTCTCCCTGACGGGAGAGGAGTGTTTATCTGCCGCCGGCTAAATCGAGAAAACTGCCGGTAACATACGACGCTTTGTCACTCAACAACCAGACAATGCCCTGCGCCACTTCTTCCGGTTGCCCACCGCGCCGCATCGGGATCGCGCTGCTCACCCGGTCCACACGCCCGGGCTCACCGCCGCTGGCATGCATCTCTGTGTAGATAAAACCCGGACGCACACCATTCACGCGGATACCGTTCGCCGCAACTTCCAGAGCCAGCCCGGTTGTGAGCGTATCGACGGCCCCTTTTGACGCCGCATAATCGACGTATTCGCCGGGCGAGCCGAGACGCGCCGCCGCCGAGGAAACATTAACAATCGCGCCGCCGTGCCCACCGTGTTGGGTGGACATCCGTTTTACCGCTTCACGACAGCAGAGGAAATAGCCCGTCACGTTGGTCGCCAGCACGCGATTAATGCGTTCTGCGCTCAGTTGCTCAACCCGGCTCTGCTGAAACAGGATCCCGGCATTATTGACCAACGCGGTAAGCGGTTCCGGTTTTTCATCAAGAGACGCGAACATAGCCTGTACCTGCGCTTCATCGCTGATATCGGCCTGTACTGCGAACGCATGCCCACCCTGCGCGCTGATTTCCGCCACCACGTCGTCGGCAGCAGACTTGTTGCGGTGATAATTAACGGCAACGGTGTAGCCTTCTTGTGCCAGCAGCAGCGCGGTTGCGCGGCCAATTCCCCGGCTGCCACCGGTCACTAATGCAATCGCCATCTGGTTCTCCTGAAAAGTAAAAGGGCGCCGAAGCGCCCTTAAAAGATAGCCGAATCAGCGCATTACTGATATTCGCTCATCGGCACGCAGGAACAGAACAGGTTACGGTCGCCGTACACATCGTCCAGACGCTTCACGGTCGGCCAGTATTTGTTGGCAAAACCTGCCGGGAACACAGCCAGTTCGCGGGTGTAATCGTGATTCCACTCAGCCACCAGCTCATTCTGCGTGTGCGGTGCGTTAACCAGCGGGTTATCTTCCAGCGTCCACTCACCCTGTTTCACACGTTCGATTTCCGCACGAATCGCCAGCATGGCATCGATAAAGCGATCCAGTTCGACTTTGCTCTCCGATTCGGTCGGTTCAACCATCAACGTACCGGCCACCGGGAAAGACATGGTTGGCGCATGGAAACCGTAATCGATCAGGCGCTTAGCGATATCCAGTTCGCTGATGCCGGTCTCTTCTTTCAGCGGGCGAATGTCGAGAATACACTCGTGCGCAACGCGACCATCGCGACCGGTATACAGCACCGGGAAAGCCTCTTTCAGACGGCTGGCGATATAGTTGGCATTAAGGATCGCCACCTGACTCGCTTGTTTCAGCCCTTCTGCGCCCATCATGCGGATATACATCCAGCTGATCGGCAGAATCGACGCGCTGCCAAACGGCGCCGCAGAGACCGCGCCCTGACGGGTGAGCATCCCTTCAATCTGCACCACACTGTGACCCGGTACAAACGGTGCCAGATGCGCTTTCACGCCAATCGGCCCCATGCCCGGACCGCCACCGCCGTGCGGAATGCAGAAGGTTTTATGCAGGTTGAGGTGCGACACATCCGCGCCGATAAAGCCCGGCGACGTGATACCCACCTGCGCATTCATGTTCGCGCCATCCAGGTAAACCTGACCGCCAAACTGATGCACCACTTCACACACTTCGCGAATGGTCTCTTCATACACACCGTGGGTGGACGGGTACGTCACCATGATGCAGGAGAGGTTATCGCCCGCCTGCTCCGCTTTCGCGCGCAAATCAGCCAGATCGATATTGCCGTTTTTATCACAAGCAACCACCACAACCTGCATCCCCGCCATCTGTGCCGATGCCGGGTTAGTACCGTGCGCAGAACTTGGGATCAGACAGATGTCGCGGTGACCTTCGTTGCGGCTTTCATGGTAGTGACGAATCGCCAGCAAACCGGCGTATTCGCCCTGCGCGCCGGAGTTCGGCTGCATGCAGAGCGCATCATAACCGGTCAGTTTTACCAACCAGTCAGAGAGCTGAGCGATCATCTGGTGATAGCCCTCAGCCTGTTCCGGCGGGCAGAACGGGTGCAGTTCCGCGAATTCCGGCCAGGTGATGGGGATCATTTCCGCCGCCGCGTTCAGTTTCATGGTGCAGGAGCCCAGTGGGATCATCGCCTGGTTGAGCGCCAGATCTTTACGCTCCAGCAAATGCATATAACGCATCATCTCGGTTTCGCTGTGATAGCGATTAAACACCGGGTGCGTCAGGAAAGCGTCTTCACGCAGCATACTCTGCGGGATGGAACGGCTATCAAGCGCGACCTCTTTATCCAGCGCATCAATATCCAGACCATGTTTGTCGCCCAGCAGCACGTTAAACAGCACCTGCA
Source organism: Kosakonia pseudosacchari (assembly GCF_900184035.1). GTDB lineage: Bacteria > Pseudomonadota > Gammaproteobacteria > Enterobacterales > Enterobacteriaceae > Kosakonia > Kosakonia pseudosacchari. The sequence continues at coordinate 238,914 of NZ_FXWP01000025.1, read as the reverse complement.
CATCTTCACGCGTGGTGGTTTCATCCAGCGTGATGCCAACGGCGTTAAGAATGTCGCTACGCAGGTTAATCTCCTGCGCTTCGGCGCGAGCCAGCACGGCGGCTTTGTCCGCAACATCAACACACAGGGTGTCAAAGTAGTGCGCGTGGCGCAGCTTCAGGCCACCGCGTTGTAAACCGGCAGCGAGGATATCGGTCAGACGATGAATACGTCCGGCAATGCGTTTCAGCCCGGACGGACCATGGAACACCGCGTACAAGCTGGCGATATTGGCCAGCAGAACCTGCGAAGTGCAGATGTTGGAGTTGGCTTTCTCGCGACGAATATGCTGCTCGCGCGTCTGCATCGCCATGCGCAGCGCGGTGTTGCCGGCGGCATCTTTCGACACACCGATAATGCGGCCTGGCATGGAACGTTTGAATTCATCTTTTGCGGCAAAGAATGCCGCGTGCGGGCCACCGTAGCCCATCGGCACGCCAAAGCGTTGCGCGGAGCCAAACACAATGTCGGCCCCCTGTTTACCTGGTGCAGTCAGTTGCACCAGCGTCAACAAATCGGCGGCAACGCTGACCACGATTTTGCGGGATTTCAGTTCGTTAATCAGCGCGCTGTAATCATGCACTTCACCCGTCGTGCCGACCTGCTGGAGCAGTACGCCGAACACATCCTGGTGATCGAGAACTTTAGCCGCGTCATCAACAATCACGTCAAAACCGAAGGTTTCGGCGCGAGTGCGCACGACATCGAGCGTTTGCGGATGCACATCGGCCGCGACGAAGAAGCGGTTGGCGCCTTTCAGTTTGCTGACGCGCTTCGCCATGGCCATCGCTTCAGCTGCGGCGGTGGCTTCATCCAGCAACGACGCGGAAGCGATATCCAGCCCGGTGAGATCGAGCGTAACCTGCTGGAAGTTGAGCAGCGCTTCAAGGCGGCCCTGCGACACTTCCGGCTGATACGGGGTGTAGGCGGTGTACCAGCCTGGATTTTCCAGCATGTTGCGCAGAATAACCGGCGGCAACTGCACGGCGGTGTAGCCCATGCCAATGTAAGACTTAAAGCGCTTGTTGCGGCTGGCAATCGCTTTCAGCTCGGCCAGGGCAGCGAACTCAGTGGTCGATTCCCCAACCTGCGGCGGAGTGGCAAGCTGGATGTCTTTTGGCACGATCTGGCCAATCAGTGCGTTTAACGAATCCGCGCCAACTGTGTTCAGCATCTCCTGCTGTTGCTGAGCATCCGGCCCAATGTGACGTCCAATGAAAGCGCCACGGTTTTCAAGCTGGCTTAAAGTCTGTGTCATGAGCGATGGTTCCTGAAACGTGCAGTGAATCGTATTTGGAAATTACCTGAATATGCTAAGCCCTTCGCATTGCAGGAAGGCGGCGACGCAGCACATCCCCGGCCGCTGACATCAGTAAGCGCCCGGGAATGCGTGGAAGCCAACGCGCCTGCCACGCGAAGGATGAGGCGTATTTACTCGTCTTCGAGCAGCGCGGCGTACGCTGTCGCATCCAGCAGCGCGGCAACTTCGGCTTCGTCGCTGGCTTTAATTTTGAAAATCCAGCCTTCGCCATACGGCTCGCTGTTGACCAGCTCCGGCGAATCGGCCAGTTGATCATTAACCGCCACAATTTCACCGCTGATTGGCGCGTAGATATCAGAAGCCGCTTTTACCGATTCGGCAACGGCGCAATCATCGCCCGCGCTGACGGTCGCGCCCGCTTCCGGCAGATCGACAAACACCATATCGCCCAGCAGTTCTTGCGCATGTTCGGTGATGCCAACGGTGTAAGTGCCGTCCGCTTCTTTGCGCAGCCACTCATGTTCTTTGCTGTATTTCAGTTCGCCTGGTACGTTGCTCATTTCATTCTCTCCAGATAAAAAGATTACGCGACGGGTTTACCAGCGCGTACAAAAACAGGTTTAGTGACTTTCACCGGCATTTCGCGGTTGCGGATCTGTACAACAGCATTTTCGCCGATCCCCGCCGGAACACGTGCCAGTGCAATACTGTAGCCGAGCGTTGGCGAGAACGTACCGCTGGTGATCACGCCTTTTTGCACATTGCCTTGCGCATCGGTGAAGTGCACCGGCAGTTCATTACGCAATACGCCTTTTTCCGTCATCACCAGGCCAACCAGCTGTTCGGTGCCTTTTTCGCGTTGCAGTTCCAGCGCTTCACGACCAATAAATTCACGATCCTGCGGCTCCCAGGCGATCGTCCAGCCCATATTGGCGGCCAGCGGAGAGATACCTTCATCCATCTCCTGACCGTACAGGTTCATACCCGCTTCCAGACGCAGCGTATCGCGTGCGCCAAGGCCGCAAGGTTTCACGCCCGCATTGACCAGCGCTTGCCAGAAGCTGGCCGCTTTTTCATTGGGCAGCGCAATTTCATACCCTGCTTCGCCGGTATAACCGGTGGTCGCAATGAACAGATCACCGGTTTCCACGCCAAAGAATGGTTTCATACCTTCAACGGCGTGACGCTGCTCGTCAGTAAACAGGCTGGCGGCTTTCGCCTGCGCGTTCGGGCCTTGTACCGCGATCAGCGACAGATCATCACGCACAGTGATGTCGATGGCATAAGGTTCAGCGTGTTGGGAAATCCAGGAGAGGTCTTTTTCGCGGGTGGCGGAGTTTACAACGAGGCGGAAAAAATCTTCAGTGAAGTAGTAGACGATTAAGTCATCAATTACGCCGCCCGAGGCATTTAGCATGCCGGTGTAGAGCGCTTTACCGGGCTTCGTGAGTTTGGCGACGTCGTTTGCCAACAAATACCGCAGAAACTCCCGGGTGCGGCTGCCTTTGAGATCGACGATGGTCATGTGCGACACATCAAACATTCCGGCATCGGTGCGCACCGCGTGGTGTTCATCGATTTGAGAGCCGTAATGCAGCGGCATCATCCAGCCATGAAAATCCACCATGCGGGCGCCGTTTAGAGTGTGTTGTTCATACAAAGGGGTCTGCTGAGCCATCTTTTCCTCGTCGAATAAGCTGAGCTATCACGTTTTTCAGCGGCGTAATTTGCGCCAAAACAACTGGTGCCGACACCGTTTTACGACGTCGACGCAAACGTTCTCTTTGGCCTGAACTTATCACCGAAAGCAGAGCTTAACCATAAAGAAAAATGGTCCATCACATTAGCTTATGACCCATCACGCACAAAATGCCATCAGAGTATTATTCTGGTGAAAAACGATTCACCTTTCATTAAAAATCAGCATTACCGACAACGGAGAAGAGATTGCAGCATTTCACTCTGCAAAAGAGAGGATTTTCCCGAAAAGAAAAAAACGCGACATGAGAAAATCTAATCCGAAAAATGAGGTGAAATTAGAATATTTCAAATGAGGAGGAGGCATCCCTTCCCGGGACCGGGAAGGGAAAGTGTGACGCAGTTAACGTAACCACTCAGGCAGATCGTTGAGCCCCATCGCCTGGCGTAACAAACGGGTTTTCACACCGGGAAGGGTATCTGCCAGTTTCAGGCCGATATCACGCAGCAGCTTTTTCGCCGGGTTTGCACCCGAGAAGAGTTCGCGAAAACCCTGCATTCCGGCCAGCATCAACGCCGCGCTGTGTTTGCGGCTGCGCTCATAGCGGCGCAAATAGAGATGCTGACCAATGTCTTTACCTTCGCGGCTCAGGCGCTTCAGCTCGGTTATCAACTCCGCGACATCCATAAAGCCAAGGTTAACACCCTGCCCCGCCAGCGGATGAATGGTGTGCGCAGCATCGCCAACCAGCGCCAGACGGTGTCCGGCAAACTGGCGCGCATAGCGTCCGGTGAGCGGATATACCTGACGTTCACTCTCAACGCGGCACAGCCCAAGACGGTTATCGAACGCCATACACAGCGCCTGGTTGAATGCTTCCTCACTCGCTTGCTGCATGGCTTTCGCCTGCTCTGGCGGCAGCGACCAGACAATGGAGCATAAATGCGGATCGTTAAGCGGCAGAAAAGCGAGAATGCCATCGTTACCAAATACCTGGCGCGCCACCGCCTGATGCGGCTCATCGGTGCGAATGGTCGCCACAAGCGCATGATGATGGTAATCCCAGAATGTCAGCGGAATGTCGGCCTTGTTACGCAGCCAGGAGTTTGCGCCATCTGCGCCAACCACCAGCCGTGCAGTGAGCATGGTGCCATCTTTTAAAGTCAGAAACGCCTCGTTTTCGCCCCACGCCACCTGCTGCAACTCAGCCGGAGCCATAAGGGTAACGTCCTTGCACTGCCGGGCTTTATCCCACAGCGCCTGGTGGATCACCGCATTTTCAATAATGTAACCAAGATGGCTGTAGCCCATGCTCTGGTCGTCAAACGCGATGCGGCCAAAACTGTCTTTGTCCCACACTTCCATGCCGTGATAACGCCCGGCACGTTGGGCAATAATATTTGACCAGACGCCAAGGTGCGTCAGTAACTTTTCACTGGCAGCATTAATCGCTGACACGCGCAGCGCCGGGGGAGCATCTTCCGCCAGCGGTGCCGGTTCATTCTGCTCCAGCACCGCCACGCGCAACCCGCTGCCCTGTAAACCACAGGCCAGCGCCAACCCGACCATACCGCCGCCGACAATCGCAACATCAACACTCTGCACTCTTCGCTCCTTTTGTCTTTAACGGGCAACCCAACCGAGGGTACGCTGCGCCAGCGCATCGCGCGCGGGGGTAAATAATTCCATCGCCATCAGCCCGGCATTACGCCCGACGACCAACGGTATCCAGTGATTGGCAAACAGATGCACCAGCCCATCGGTAACGCCGATGGTGGCTTTTTTATCCGCATGGCGGCGATCGCGGTAGCCCGTCAACACGGGGTAGTAACCAACATCTCGCTGCGCCGCCCACGCTTCAGCCAGCGTTTCCGCCAGCGTCATCACATCGCGCATGCCGAGGTTAAAACCCTGCCCGGCGATTGGATGCAGCGTTTGCGCGGCATTGCCGACCAGCACCGCGCGGTGCGAGACAGGCGAAGCGGCCGCGGTCAGCGTCAGCGGGTAAACGCTGCGTTTGCCCACATGCAGAATGCGCCCGAGTCGCCAGCCAAAGGCCTTTTGTAACTCGAGGCAGAAACGTTCGTCAGACCAGGCGGCTACCTGCTGCTGTTTTTCCAGCGGATGACACCACACCAGCGAACAGCGACCTTGTGACATCGGTAATATCGCCAGCGGGCCATGCTCGGTAAAACGCTCAAACGCCCGCCCCTGATGCGCCACAGAGGTGGTGACGTTGGCGATAACCGCCGCCTGGTGATAAGGCGCTTGCTGCCAGTCCACACCCAGTTGCTGACCAATGCGTGAACGGGAGCCGTCTGCCGCCACCAACAATTGACCGATGATACTTTCACCGCTTTCCAGCGTTACGCTCACCTGCTGCTCATCACGGGCAACCGCGCTAACTTTCGCCGGGCAATGCAGCGTCACGCCGGGCGCATTTTGCAATAACGTGAACAGCCGCTGCCCAACGTCGTGCAGTTCGACAACGTAGCCAAGCGCATCGAGGTGGTAATCCTGCGCATCCAGCGTGACAAAGCCTGCATGGCCGCGATCGCTGACATGAACCGTCGAAATCGGCGTGGCGCAGGCGGCAATGGCTTGCCAGATGCCGATACGCGCCAGTTGCTGGCACGTGCCTGCCGCTAACGCAATGGCGCGGGCGTCAAATCCCGGATGCGTGGACGCGCCAGGTACGCTGGCTTCTACCAGATGAACGGGTAATTTGCCCTGAGTAAGATGAGAAATAGCCAGCGCAAGTGTTGCGCCAGCCATGCCACCGCCAACGATAATCACACTCATGAACGTGATGCCGCCATCAGCGCCTCAATCTCGTCAGCGGTTTTCACGACGCTGGCGGTCAGGTTTTCGTTGCCGTCTTCAGTAATGACGATGTCATCTTCAATACGAATACCAATACCGCGATACTGCTCCGGCACATCGGCATCCGGTGCGATATAGAGGCCCGGTTCCACCGTCAGCACCATACCAGGTGCCAGTTCACGCGAGCGATCTTTGCCATAGACACCAACATCGTGCACATCCAATCCGAGCCAGTGGCTTAAGCCGTGCATGAAAAACGGACGATGCGCGTTTTTTTCCACCAGCTCATCGACTTCACCTTTCAGAATGCCGAGCTTCACCAGCCCGGTAATCATGATGCGCACCACTTCACCGGTCACTTCCTGGATGGACGTGCCCGGACGGAAAAGCACAAGGGCACGTTCCAGCGAGGCCAGCACGATATCGTAGATTTCGCGTTGCGCCGGGCTGAATTTGCCGTTTACCGGGAAGGTGCGAGTGATATCACCGGCATATCCCTGGTATTCACAACCGGCATCAATCAGCACCAGATCGCCATCACGCATCTGGCTCTCATTTTCCGTGTAATGCAGAATGCAACCGTTCACGCCGGAACCCACGATGGTGTTATAGGAGGGAAAACGCGCGCCGTGGCGGTTAAACTCGTGCTGGATTTCACCTTCAAGCTGATATTCAAACATCCCCGGACGACAAACCTGCATCGCGCGGGTATGCGCCAGCGCGGAGATCTCCCCGGCGCGACGCATCGCGTCTATCTCTTCGGCAGATTTAAACAGGCGCATTTCATGCACCATTGGCCGCCAGTCGGTTAACGTTGGCGGCGCAAGCAGATTTTGACGCGAGCCTTTGCGCAACTTGTCCAGCGCGGTAAACACAATGGTGTCGGCATAGTCGAATTCACCCTGCGCGTGGTACACGGCGTCGAGACCGTTAAGCAATTGATAAAGATGTTCGTTGATATCCGGAAAAGCCAGTGCGCGATCGACACCCAGCTTTTCCGGCGCGGCTTCCTGGCCAAGGCGACGACCAAACCAGATTTCGGCGGTTTTGTCGCGCACGCGGTTAAACAGCACACTGTGGTTGTGGGTGTCATCACTTTTGATCAGCACCAGCACCGCTTCCGGCTCGTTAAAACCGGTGAAATACCAGAAATCGCTGTGCTGACGATACGGATATTCACTGTCTGCGCTGCGGGTGGCTTCCGGTGCGGCAAAAATTAGCGCCGCGCTGCCCGGAACCATCTGCGCCAACAATGCCTGGCGGCGACGGAGAAACTCAAGCTGTGTCATGACACCGACTCCCTACAAGGTGAATTAATGTAACGTGGGTTTACGCACTTCCGGCGCGGTAGGCTGTGGCCGCGTGAAAGTGTCGTGGCACAGCAGCGCCGCGACACGGACGTATTCGACGATCTCTTCGAGCGACATTTCCAGCTCTTCTTGATCTTCGTCTTCGTCATAACCCAGCTGCGCAATGTTGCGCAGATCGTCAATCGCTTCGCCGGTTTCACCGGTCACTTTATCGAGCTTCGGCTGAGTGACGCCCAGCCCCAGCAGGAAATGGTTCACCCAGCCCGCCAGCGCGTCAGCGCGGTCGAAAACGCTAACATCGTCGCCATCCGGCAGATAGAGCTGGAACAAGAAACCGTCGTCTTCCAGTGAGTCGCTGGTTGCTGAATGCATGCTGCGCAGCGCTTGCGCCAGTTCGTGACCGAATGCCAGACCGTCATTGGTTAAATCATGCAGCAACGGCTGCCAGGAACTATCGTTGTTACCGCCGCAGAGGATCCCCGCGATAAGCCCGTGCATTTCAGCAGGAAGTAATCCAACGCCCTGTTGGTTGAGTAGCTGGGCTACATCGTTGTAACCAGGTATTTCGTTCTGTATAGACATGCGCATTCGTCGTCGTTGGGGGGAATATTCATGATATGCTACCACTTTGGCCCCTGGTGATATACCCGTGATGCTTCACGTTCCATGCGTTTGCATGCACTCCGAATCATTAAGGTATAGACGCAAAAAGCTTGAAAGCGCGCGCCGGGGTAGCTTATAGTGTCGCCCCTTCGCAGCCCAGGGCTCGGATGCGAAGGCAGAGCGCAGTCAAACAGCAGGAAGGTGGCATGTCTGCACAACCCGTCGATATCCAAATTTTTGGCCGTTCACTGCGAGTGAATTGCCCGCCTGAACAGAGAGATGCTCTGAATCAGGCCGCGGAGGATCTGAATCAGCGGTTGCAAGATCTGAAGGTTCGCACTAGAGTCACAAATACTGAGCAGTTGGTGTTTATCGCCGCGTTGAACATTAGTTACGAGCTGACTCAGGAAAAAGCAAAGACCCGCGAATACGCCGCCAGCATGGAACAGCGTATTCGGATGTTACAGCAGACCATCGAACAGGCATTGCTTGATCAAGGTCGCATAACAGAAAGACCGGGACCAAAGTTTGAATAACGCTTCAGGGTCATTTGTGTTAGAGTGACCGTGAAGCCAAAAAATATCTCTGAGATGTTTGCAAGCGGGCCAGTCCCCTGAGCCGATATTTCATACCACAAGAATGTGGCGATCCATGGTTGGTGAGCATGCTCGGTCCGTCCGAGAAGCCTTAAAGCTATGACGACGCATTCACCTTGAACCAAGGGTTCAAGGGTTACAGCCAGCGGCGGCATCTCGGAGATTCCCTTCTTTTTACAACCATCATGACGCAACTTCCTGATTTTCCTTCGTCACGACAAGAAATCCGCAAAGTTATTCGCCAGCGCCGGCGTGAACTCACTCCTGAACAACAAACACACTTTGCCCAGCAGGCCGCGGCACGCATGATGGCGTATGCGCCGGTTGTGATGGCACATAGCGTAGCGTTGTTTCTCTCTTTTGATGGCGAGCTGGATACCCAGCCGCTCATTGAACAACTCTGGCGTAGCGGCAAACGCGTTTATTTGCCGGTATTGCACCCCTTTAGCCCCGGCAATTTGCTGTTTCTGCATTACCACCCGCACAGCGAACTGGTGGTTAACCGTCTGAAAATTCAGGAACCGAAGCTGGATGTGCGTGATGTGTTACCGCTGAGCCAGCTCGACGTGCTGATTACGCCGCTGGTCGCCTTTGATGAACAAGGGCAACGCCTGGGAATGGGCGGTGGTTTTTACGATCGCACGTTACAAAACTGGCGCGAATATGGCCTGAATCCGGTGGGTTACGCGCATGACTGCCAGGGTGTGGAGAAGCTGCCAGTGGAAGAGTGGGATATCCCGTTGCCTGCGGTGGTTACACCATCAAAATTATGGCAGTGGTAACTTTCCTCTCCCTTGCGGGAGAGGAATAAGCAACGTTTAGAACAACAGACGGGAACGAATGGTACCCGGAATCGCTTTCATGCTCTGCAACGCTTTCTGCGCCACATCTTCATCCGCTTCAATATCAATAACCACATAACCCATATACGGCGTGGTTTGCAGGTACTGCGCTGCAATGTTGATATTCTGGCTGGCGAAAATTTGGTTGAGCGCGGTCAGCACACCAGGACGGTTTTCGTGGATGTGCAGTAAACGACGGCCACCGTGCAGCGGCAGAGAAACTTCCGGGAAATTCACCGCAGACAGCGTCGAACCGTTATCGGAGTACTTGATCAATTTTCCGGCCACTTCCAGACCGATATTTTCCTGCGCTTCCTGCGTGGAACCGCCAATGTGCGGCGTCAGCAGGACGTTGTCGAATTCACACAGCGGAGAGTCAAACGGATCGCTGTTCGTCGCCGGTTCCGTCGGGAACACGTCGATTGCCGCACCTGCCAGGTGTTTACGCTTCAGCGCATCGCACAGCGCCGGAATATCCACCACCGTACCGCGTGCGGCGTTGATCAGCAGAGCGCCCGGTTTCATCAGCGCCAGCTCTTCCGGGCCAATCATATCTTTGGTCGACGCGTTTTCCGGCACATGCAGGCTCACCACATCGCTCATATTCAACAAGTCGGAGAGATGTTGCACCTGGGTTGCATTACCGAGAGGCAATTTGCTTTCGATATCATAGAAATAGACGTGCATCCCCAGCGATTCCGCCAGAATGCCGAGCTGCGTACCAATATGACCGTAACCGATGATACCGAGTTTTTTACCGCGCGCTTCATACGAGCCAACCGCCAGCTTATTCCAGATACCACGGTGCGCTTTGGCGTTCGCTTCAGGGATACCGCGCATCAGCAGCAGCAGTTCGCCAATCACTAATTCTGCCACCGAACGGGTGTTGGAGAATGGCGCGTTGAATACCGGAATACCGCGCTTTGCCGCCGCATCCAGATTCACCTGGTTGGTACCGATACAGAAACAGCCGATAGCCACCAGTTTTTCCGCCGCAGCGATGATATCTTCAGTCAGTTGAGTACGGGATCGCAGGCCGATAAAGTGGGCATCACGGATGGACTCTTTCAGTTGCTCGCTATCCAGCGCGCCTTTGTGAAACTCAATGTTGGTGTAACCCGCAGCGCGAAGGCTATCCAGAGCTTTCTGGTGCACCCCTTCGACGAGCAGAAATTTAATCTTGTCTTTCTCCAGTGATACCTTTGCCATTTACCCGACCCTGTTTTTTGTCTTGACTGTGATGTTGTGCAGATTGCAATCCGCGTTAGTCAACATATCAAAAAAAACTATCGCGGCAATATGAACGTTTGCGTCGCGCATCTGAAGAAATGTCATACAGCGGGAAATGGTAGAGAAAAATGCTAAGAAATAAGAAGCTAGCGGCAGGTAACGTATGGCAATGGCAAAAACGTGACAGATATCACCAAATTTGCCGATTGCAGATTTTTTACAGGGAGGCATGCGCCTCCCTGTCAGATCATTTCACGATAGTTTTCACGCCTTCAGCGGTGCCGATCAGCGCCACATCCGCGCCACGGTTAGCAAATAACCCGACAGTCACTACGCCTGGCAGCGCATTGATGCTGTTTTCCAGCGCAATCGGATCGACGATCTCAAGACCATAAACATCCAGGATGACGTTGCCGTTATCTGTCACCACGTTCTGCCGATATTCCGGCCGACCGCCCAGCTTAACCAGCTCGCGAGCGACAGCGCTCCGCGCCATCGGAATCACTTCCACCGGCAGCGGGAATTTGCCGAGGATATCCACCTGCTTGGAGGCATCCGCGATGCAGATGAATTTATCCGCCACCGAGGCGATAATTTTCTCACGCGTCAGCGCCGCGCCGCCGCCTTTGATCATCTGCATCTGGCCGTTAATCTCATCCGCGCCGTCCACATAAATGCCCAGGCGGTCCACCTCGTTGAGATCGAACACGGTAATGCCAAGGCTTTTCAGTTTCTCGGTGGACGCGTCCGAGCTGGAAACCGCGCCTTCAATCTGGCCTTTCATTGTGCCCAGCGCGTCAATAAAGTGCGCCGCGGTAGAGCCAGTGCCAACCCCCACAATGGTGCCAGGTTCTACATACTTCAGCGCTGCCCAGCCCACTGCTTTTTTGAGTTCATCCTGCGTCATGGTCGTTTGCCTGTGGTGTGAAATTTCAGGCGCATTATAGACCAGCGTTACCCTAAATGTCCCTGTGACCAGGGTCACATTACGCGACGTCCAATTTCGTCTGTACCGAACAAAAATTTATGTCATAGTGCTGAGTACGATTTTTTCAGGAGAATGCCCGAGCAATGAAACGTCCGGACTACAGAACATTACAGGCGCTTGATGCGGTTATTCGTGAGCGCGGATTTGAACGTGCCGCACAAAAGCTGTGTATTACCCAGTCCGCCGTGTCGCAGCGCATTAAGCAACTGGAAAATATGTTTGGTCAGCCGCTGCTGGTGCGTACCGTGCCACCTCGTCCCACCGAGCAAGGGCAAAAACTGCTGGCGTTGCTGCGCCAAGTCGAGCTACTCGAAGAAGAGTGGCTTGGCGACGAACAAACCGGTTCCACACCGCTGCTGTTATCGCTGGCGGTCAACGCCGACAGCCTGGCGACCTGGCTATTGCCGGCATTGGCCCCGGTACTGGCCGACTCACCGATTCGCCTGAATCTGCAGGTGGAAGACGAAACCCGTACCCAGGAGCGTTTGCGTCGCGGTGAGGTAGTTGGCGCGGTGAGTATTCAGCCGCAGGCGCTGCCCAGTTGCCTGGTCGACCAACTCGGCGCGCTGGATTATCTGTTCGTCGGTTCGAAAGCGTTCGCCGAGCGCTATTTCCCGAACGGCGTCACCCGCTCCGCATTGCTAAAAGCACCGGCGGTCGCGTTTGATCATCTCGATGATATGCATCAGGCATTTTTACAGCAGTATTTCGACTTACCGCCGGGCAGCGTGCCTTGCCATATCGTCAACTCTTCCGAAGCGTTTGTACAACTGGCGCGCCAGGGGACAACCTGCTGCATGATCCCGCATCTGCAAATCGAAAAAGAGCTGAACAGCGGCGATCTGATCGACCTGACGCCCGGTTTGTTGCAGCGCCGGATGCTGTACTGGCACCGGTTTGCGCCAGAAAGCCGGATGATGCGCAACGTCACGGACGCATTGCTGGAATATGGGCATCGGGTGTTAAGGCAGGATTAATAAAACGCCCTCTTCCCGGCCGGGAGAGGGCGAAAGGGGTTACTTCGCCGGTGCCGCAGTCTGCGGCTGGCTCTGAGTCGGTTCCAGCTGGAACACGACATCTACCTGATCAGCAAACTGAATCGACGGTTGCTCATAAGTTTCCTGTGCGGAAGCGGCTTCTGGCGCATCCGCTTTCATCATGCGTACCATTGGGCTCGGCTGATAGTTGGAAACATGGTAGCGCACGCTGTAGATCGGGCCGAGTTTAGCGTTAAAGCCCGCCGCTAACTGCTGTGCCTGGTGCGTTGCATCATCGATAGCCGCTTTGCGCGCTTTATCTTTGAAAGACTCCGGTTGCGCAACGCCCAGGGATACAGAACGAATTTCGTTCAGCCCCGCTTTCAGCGCGCCATCCAGCAGTGAATTAAGTTTGTCCAGCTCTCGCAGCGTGACTTCCACAGTACGCACTGCGCGGTAGCCTTTCAGAATACTTTTGCCGTTCTGGTAGTCATAATCGGGCTGTGTGCGTAAGTTCGCGGAATTAATGTCTTTCCGGGCAATGCCGTTTTGCTCAAGAAAGCTAAGATATTGCGCAACACGGTCATCGGCCTGTTTTTTGGCTGAGGCAGCGTCTTTCGCGGCGACATTAACCTCAATCGCCAGCGTGGCGATGTCCGGGGTCGCGTCCACGCTTGCCGTACCCGAGGTGACAATATGCGGGCCGTCCGGCAATTCGCTCGCCTGTACCGCCATCGCGCTGAAACCGATCATTGCCGCCAGGGCCATCACTTTATATTTCACAGTTGCTCCTCCATGGTGCTTTTGTTACGCCCCGAATTGCAGGACGCCTGGCAGCAAGCTTAGCGGCTAAGCGTGAATTGTCCATCGGACTTACCTTAACTGAATAATCCCTGCATATGGTGCACGCCCTCTCGTGCCAGCTGGAAAGCGATAAACCACATCACCAGGCCCACCAGGGTGTTAATCACCCGCTGTGCTTGCGCCGTGCGCAAACGTGGCGCAAGCCAGGCCGCAAGTAAAGCAAGGCTGAAAAACCACAGGAAGGAGGCGCTCACCGTGCCCAGCGCAAACCAGCGTTTTGGCTCCGCATCAAGCTGACCACCCAGACTGCCGAGCACCACAAACGTGTCGAGGTAAACGTGAGGGTTCAACCAGGTAACTGCCAGCATCGTGGCGATGATACTCCAGCGCCCCTGCCGCAATGCTTCAGCACTCGCCAGTTCCATCTTGCTACCGAACGCCGTTTTCAGTGCGCCAAAGCCGTACCACAGCAGAAACGCCACGCCGCCCCACGTCACCATTGCCAACAGCCACGGCGACTGCATCAGCAATGCGCTCCCACCGAAAATGCCCGCGCAAATCAGTAATACGTCGCTGAGCGTGCAAAGCGCTGCGGTCATGATGTGGAACTGCCTGCGGATCCCCTGGTTCATGACAAAAGCATTTTGTGGTCCAAGCGGCAGGATCAACGCGGCCCCAAGCATAAGGCCTTGAAAATAATAAGATAGCACGTGGTAATTCCATCAGAGTCGTTTCAAATGCTGACTATAGCGCGGGATAATCATTAGATGAAATGGATAATACTTATCGTTAATAAGTAATGCTAATAATGAAGGATACAAATAAGGCCGGAACCCCGGCCCTGATGTTTACTGCCTGGTGGAATCTTTCACGCGTTTGAAATTCACGTCCATCTGTGGATACGGGAAACTGATACCATTTTCATCAAAACGGCGTTTGATAAGTTCCAGCACATCCCAATAAACGTTTTGCAGATCGCTGCTCTTGCTCCAGACACGTACCACAAAATTAATCGATGAAGGCCCCAATTCATTGAGGCGTACCGTCATTTCTCGATCTTTGATAATGCGTTCGTCAGCCTGAATAATGTCAGTCAGGATGCGTTTCACCTCATCGATATCTGAATCATACGCCACGCCAATAATAAACTCGTTACGGCGCACGGGTTCACGAGAGAAGTTAACAATATTCCCGGCAATGATTTTGCCGTTCGGAATAACCACAATACGCCCATCGACAGTGCGCATGGTGGTGGAGAAAATCTGCACCTGCAATACCGTACCGGCCACGCCACCCAGATCAACATACTCGCCTGAGCGGAACGGGCGGAAAGTCACCAGCAACACACCAGCAGCGAGGTTAGAGAGTGAACCTTGCAGCGCCAGACCGATAGCCAGACCGGCGGCACCAAGCACCGCGATCACCGAGGCAGTTTGCACGCCAACGCGGCCCAGAGCAGCAATCAAAGTAAACGCGATAATACCGTAACGCACCAGCGCGGAAAGAAAATCCGCCACCGTCGCGTCAATGTGGCGCGCCACCATCAGGCGATTAACGGTATTCGAGACAATGCGAGCCACAATCATCCCGACAATGATGATGGCAATGGCCGCCACGATATTAACGGCATAGCTCAACAGCAGCGCCTGGTTGTTTACCAGCCACGAACCTGCATTGTTGATGCTGTCGACAACGTCAAGATCTTCCATTCGTGCTTCCTTATGTTGTTCCAAAACGGGCCCCCCCTTACAGCAAGGAGAGATCCCTAAAGGGTAAACAAAAAGCCGCCATTTCGCCAAGTTGATCACATTTTGCCTTCGCAGGCATTTTGTTGAATTCACAATAAAAAAGGCCCGCATTTTGCGGGCCTTTTCAGACAGAAACAGTACAAATTACAGAACGTCTACCGCGTTCAGCTCTTTGAAAGCCTGTTCCAGACGAGTCACCATGCTGGACTGCGCTGCACGCAGCCATACACGCGGATCGTAGTATTTTTTGTTCGGCTGGTCTGCGCCTTTCGGGTTGCCCAACTGGCCCTGCAGGTAAGCTTCGTTTTCTTTGTAGTACTTCAGAATACCTTCCCAGGTTGCCCACTGGGTGTCGGTATCGATGTTCATTTTGATAACGCCGTAGCTTACAGAGTCTTTGATTTCCTGAGCAGAAGAACCGGAACCACCGTGGAAAACGAAGTTCAGGGGGTTGTGCTGCAGATTATGTTTCTTAGAAACATATTCCTGAGAATCGCGCAGGATAGTCGGGGTCAGTTTCACGTTACCCGGTTTGTACACGCCGTGTACGTTACCGAAGGAAGCGGCGATGGTGAAACGCGGGCTGATTTTGCTCAGCTCGGTGTAAGCGTAATCAACGTCTTCCGGCTGGGTGTACAGTGCAGACGCGTCCATATGGCTGTTATCCACGCCGTCTTCTTCACCACCGGTGCAACCCAGTTCGATTTCCAGAGTCATGCCCATTTTAGCCATACGCGCCAAGTATTTGGAGCTGATGGCGATGTTCTCTTCCAGAGACTCTTCAGACAGGTCAATCATGTGAGAAGAGAACAGCGGTTTACCGGTAGCCGCGAAGTGTTTTTCACCTGCGTCCAGCAGGCCGTCGATCCACGGCAGCAGTTTTTTCGCACAGTGGTCAGTATGCAGAATAACCGGCACGCCGTAATGTTCTGCCATCTGGTGTACGTGATGCGCACCAGAGATTGCGCCGAGGATTGCAGCGCCCTGAGGAACGTCGGTTTTCACGCCTTTGCCTGCGATGAACGCAGCGCCGCCGTTAGAGAACTGAACGATAACAGGCGCTTTAACTTTCGCTGCAGCTTCCAGAACAGCGTTAATGGAGTCAGTACCCACGCAGTTAACCGCAGGCAGAGCGAAGTTGTTTTCTTTAGCTACCTGGAACACTTTCTGAACGTCATCACCAGTGATCACGCCAGGTTTTACGAAATCAAAAATTTTAGACATGTTACGTAGTCCTGTATCTTCGGCCGTTGTACACATCATCCTTCAAGCTGACTCGGCGCTGGCTGCCTTCGCTTACATCAGAGACTTATTTCAGTCAGTTCCCGATGCTTCACTCCGTTGCCGCCTTGATGCAACCTGAATGATTTTGTGTAGAGAATTAAAGCGAGCCCGAAAGCGCGCTGAAAACAGGGCAGGTTTCCCTGCCCTTGAATGTCTTACTTCTTAGCGCGCTCTTCGAGCATGGCTACTGCCGGCAGTACTTTGCCTTCCACAAATTCGAGGAACGCGCCACCGCCAGTGGAGATGTAGGAAATCTTGTCAGAGATACCAAACAGGTCAATCGCCGCCAGAGTGTCGCCGCCGCCTGCGATGGAGAACGCGTCGCTGTCTGCAATCGCGTTAGCCACAATTTCGGTACCTTTACGGAAGTTCGGGAATTCAAACACGCCAACCGGACCGTTCCACAAAATAGTTTTGGCGTTTTTCAGGATTTCAGCCAGTTTTTGTGCAGAAACGTCGCCCAGATCCAGAATTTGCTCATCATCTTTGATGTCAGAAACAGATTTCAGGGTCGCAGTGGCGGTTTCAGAGAACTCTGTCGCAACGCGAACATCCGTCGGAACCGGGATATCGCAAGTACCGAGCAGACGTTTGGCTTCATCAACCAGGTCAGCTTCGTACAGGGATTTACCAACATTGTGGCCTTGAGCAGCAACGAAGGTGTTAGCGATGCCGCCGCCTACAATCAGTTGGTCAGCGATTTTTGACAGAGAATCCAGAACGGTCAGTTTAGTGGAAACTTTAGAACCACCAACGATAGCAACCATCGGACGAGCCGGTTCTTTCAGCGCTTTCCCCAGCGCGTCCAGCTCAGCAGCTAGCAGCGGGCCTGCGCAAGCAACATCAGCAAATTTACCAATACCATGCGTAGAAGCCTGGGCGCGGTGGGCAGTACCGAATGCATCCATTACGAAGACGTCGCACAGTGCGGCGTATTTTTTAGAGAGTGCTTCGTCGTCTTTCTTCTCGCCTTTGTTGAAGCGAACGTTTTCCAGAACGACCAGCTCACCCGCGGCAACTTCTACGCCGTCCAGGTAATCTTTAACCAGGCGAACCGGGTTGGACAGTTTGTCTTTCAGATAGTTAACAACCGGCAGCAGAGAGAATTCTTCGTTGTACTCGCCTTCGGTCGGGCGACCCAGGTGGGAAGTCACCATTACTTTCGCACCCTGCTTCAGTGCCAGTTCAATGGTCGGCAGAGAAGCACGGATACGCGCGTCGCTGGTCACTTTGCCATCTTTAACCGGCACGTTCAGATCAGCACGGATGAAAACGCGTTTACCAGCCAGATCCAGATCGGTCATCTTAATTACAGACATGGTGAATCCTCTCAATGATTCTTAAAGTTTTGCGAGCGCTGTTGCGCCCTACCTGAAACCAATAGCCGCCATTGCTAACGTCGTGTCGAGCATTCGGTTAGCAAAGCCCCATTCGTTATCGCACCATACCAGGGTTTTAATCAGGTGCGCACCACTGACCCGTGTCTGCGTGCCATCAACAATGGCACTGTGCGGATCGTGGTTAAAATCGGTTGAAACCAACGGTAATTCCGTATAGTCAACTATACCATGAAATGTTCCCTGCGCTGCTTTTTGCAGCAACGCATTGACTTCACAGGATTTTACCGGTTTCTTCACCGTTACACTCAGATCGATAGCGGTGACATTAATTGTCGGCACGCGCACCGCTATCGCTTCAAATCTGTCATTAAACTGCGGGAAAATTCTCGTGATACCTGCTGCCAGTTTGGTATCCACCGGGATGATGGACTGGCTTGCCGCGCGTGTACGCCGCAAATCGGGATGGTAAGCATCAATCACTTGCTGGTCGTGCATCGCCGAGTGAATCGTTGTCACGGTTCCTGACTCAATGCCATACGCATCGTCGAGTAGTTTTATGACCGGAATAATACAGTTCGTCGTACAGGACGCGTTTGAAACCAGCAGGTCGTCGGATCGCAACGTATTTTGGTTAACGCCGAAAACGATAGTTGCATCAAGGTCGTGGCTACCAGGATGGGAAAAGAGCACTTTTTTCGCCCCCGCCGCCAGATGCGCCTCGCCATCCTCACGGTTACCGTACACACCTGTACAGTCGAGCACTACATCTACGCCTAATTCGCGCCACGGCAGCGCATCGATAGTGCGCTCGTGCAGAATGCGAATAACGTCATCGCCGACAATCAGTTGTTCACGCTCCTGGCGAACATCCCATGCGAAACGCCCATGGCTGGTGTCATATTTCAACAAATGCGCCATGCCCACGGCATCGGCGAGTTCGTTGATTGCCACCACGGTGATTTCCGCCCGACGCCCGGATTCATATAAAGCACGAACCACGTTGCGCCCGATGCGACCGAAACCATTAATCGCTATGCGTACGGTCATAACTCTCCTGCAAGGCTAGCCAGCCTGAAGTGGATGACAGAGTAATCCAGCAACCACAGAAGGGGAATCCTCGCCTGCTTAAACTGCGTCTGTTTGATTATTTGTCGAACATTTAGCCGACTGAAACGCTTCAGCTAGAATAAGCGAAACCAGGAATAAAAGGAATGATTGTCCAGACGGTTTCGCCAGTAATCTGACCTGCATCACATTTTCACTGGAATAATTGGCGCGCGCGAAGGTCTTTTTGCTGGGGTTAAGAATTTACAGAAAGGGGAACAAGCGCAACAAAGCATCCCTGCGTGATGTGTTGATAAAGGAAGGTTGATTCCGGCAAACGCTTTACTGAGGATGATTAAAACCAGCTGCGTTCCGGCGTTTTTGGTTCAGTACGCTCTGTGCGTGGCATCTCAACCGGCAGCGAGGAGAGTTGCTTAGCCCACAGATCGGCTACCCACTTCACCCCTCTGGCGGTAAAACGCGCCTGAGACCAGCTACGCTTGTTTTCCCCAACGCCACCGTGGACGGTAAAGTATCCCGCATCAATATGGTACTGCGGCGGCATCAGCGCACCGTCGACGCGCTGCATAATGTTGCGCTCAAGCAAAAAGTTCCGGAACTGAGATTCCTTCACCCGAAGCATCTTACAAAGCTGACGGAAGCCAAGCGACTCCTCAACCCTGACATACCGGTCAAAGAACTCCGCCTTTGGGGCAGAAACGGCAAGTAGCGCTTCCGCGCGCTGACGCTTTTCGTACTGTTCGGCCCACGCGCGCGCAGCGGCTGCCGGATTAGTAAAATCGGGCAGGCTGATAAGCGACTCTTTCTCCTGCCAGCGATCGAGCATTTCTGCGGTAAAGCCCGGCGAGAGACGTGAAACCGTCAGCAATGAGTCCCGCTTATTGAGCAAAAACTCCTGTCGCATCTCACCTTCGCGCTCATACATATGCTCATTTACCGGCTGGGAGAGTCGTTGCGCAGTCTCCAGGCTTTTCACCATCCGTTTCACTTCGGTGTGCGTCAGGCCTGTCAATTTTGCGATTTCGCGGCTGCTGATCGTCGCCAGCGCATGTTGCGAATTGAAATTTTCACCAGGGATTACCATAGGTTCACTCCTTACACATACTCACCTTGGATAATTTGTAGAATTATTATACGAGTTACTGTACGAATATCCAGTATATTTTTTATACATAGCTCAACGGTGCATAAGCCGTGCGGTGAAGAGAGGACTAAATGGGTAATAAGTGGCTGAAGAAGCTAAAAAAGAGGCATGGTTGCCTGAGGGATTGTTATAGGGGGATGACGCTATGTTTAGCTGGCCTGCAAACCTGTAGCCTTAAATAAAACAGAGGCCCCCACTGGAATGCTGGCCCGGCAGGCGTTGCGCCGCCGGGCCAGAGGATGATTACAGCAGCGCTTTCGCTTTTGCTACAACATTGTCGACGGTGAAGCCAAACTCCTCGAACAGTTGCTCTGCCGGGGCGGATTCACCAAAGGTGGTCATACCGACAATAGCGCCATTCAGGCCGACATATTTGTACCAGAAGTCAGCAATACCGGCTTCAATCGCCACGCGAGCAGAGACCGCTTTCGGCAGTACGGACTCACGGTAAGCCGCATCCTGTTTGTCGAACGTGTCGGTGGACGGCATGGAAACCACGCGAGCCTTCACACCTTCGGCAGAGAGTTTTTCCCACGCTGAAACAGCCAGCTCTACTTCTGAGCCGGTGGCAATCAGGATCAGCTGCGGCTGACCTGCGCAATCTTTCAGTACGTACGCACCGCGGGCGATATCTGCCAGTTGCTGCGCGGTACGCTCCTGCTGCGCCAGGTTCTGACGGGAGAGGATCAGCGCTGTCGGGCCGTCATGGCGCTCAACACCGTATTTCCACGCCACCGCAGATTCCACCTGGTCACACGGACGCCAGGTGCTGACATTCGGAGTAACGCGCAGGGAAGCGACCTGCTCTACCGGCTGGTGAGTCGGGCCATCTTCGCCCAGACCAATTGAGTCGTGGGTGTAAACCAGCACCTGACGCTGTTTCATCAGCGCAGCCATACGCACCGCATTACGGGCGTATTCGACAAACATCAGGAAGGTGGAGGTATACGGCAGGAAACCGCCGTGCAAAGCGATACCGTTGGCAATCGCCGTCATGCCGAACTCGCGCACGCCGTAGTGAATGTAGTTACCGGCAGTGTCTTCGTTAATCGCTTTCGAACCGGACCAGATAGTCAGGTTAGAAGGTGCCAGGTCAGCGGAACCGCCGAGGAACTCCGGCAGCAGCGGGCCGAAGGCTTCGATAGCATTTTGCGAAGCTTTACGGCTGGCGATTTTCGCCGGATTGGCCTGCAGTTTTTCAACAAAGGCCTGCGCTTTAGCGTCGAAGTCTGACGGCAGCTCGCCCTTCATACGGCGGGTGAATTCAGCCGCTTCCTGCGGGAAGGCTTTCGCGTAAGCAGCGAACTTGTCGTTCCACGCCGCTTCTTTTGCCTGACCTGCTTCTTTTGCATCCCACTGCGCATAGATTTCAGACGGGATTTCAAACGGTGCATATTTCCAGCCAAGCTGCTCGCGGGTCAGCGCGATTTCCGCGTCACCCAGCGGCGCACCGTGGGAGTCGTGGGTACCGGCTTTGTTCGGTGAACCGAAACCAATGATAGTTTTGCACATCAACAGAGACGGTTTATCCGTTACGCTGCGTGCTTCTTCAACGGCGCGTTTGATGGCGTCTGCGTTGTGGCCGTCAATGCCACGAACCACATGCCAGCCATAGGCTTCAAAGCGTTTCGCCGTATCGTCGGTAAACCAGCCTTCTACGTGACCATCAATCGAGATGCCGTTGTCATCATAGAACGCCACCAGTTTGCCCAGCTTCAGCGTACCGGCCAGCGAGCAGGCTTCGTGGGAGATGCCTTCCATCATGCAGCCGTCGCCCATAAAGGCGTAGGTGAAGTGGTCAACAATGTCATGACCCGGGCGGTTAAACTGCGCTGCGAGGGTTTTCTCCGCAATCGCCATACCTACCGCATTGGCAATGCCCTGGCCCAGTGGGCCGGTAGTGGTTTCAACACCGGCGGTGTAACCCACTTCCGGGTGGCCCGGGGTTTTTGAGTGCAGCTGACGGAAGTTCTGCAGTTCGGACATCGGCAGATCGTAGCCGGTGAGGTGCAGCAGGCTATAAATCAGCATCGAGCCGTGGCCGTTGGACAGCACAAAGCGGTCACGGTCAGCCCAGGCCGGATTTGTCGGGTTATGGTTCAGAAAATCACGCCACAGC
The DNA here is from genome assembly GCF_900184035.1 of Kosakonia pseudosacchari. GTDB lineage: Bacteria > Pseudomonadota > Gammaproteobacteria > Enterobacterales > Enterobacteriaceae > Kosakonia > Kosakonia pseudosacchari. The sequence goes on along the minus strand of NZ_FXWP01000025.1, from coordinate 217,042 downwards.
ACTTCGGCGATATCGGCCATCCCCATCGGGGCTCCCGGGTGACCGGATTTGGCTTTCTGTACCGCGTCCATGCTCAGCGCACGAATAGCATTAGCAAGCTCTTTACGTGAGGACATTTTGACTCCAGATCGGACTGTTAAGGGCTGTTCCCGTAACGACTTGACGACAGCGCGTTTTGGGCTACGCCGGAAAAAAGTGCCAACAATGTAACCCAAGCGACAAGTCATGTACATGGAGCATCCTTTTGCCGATTCAGAAATCTCTGGAAGCTGCTCGCATGTTGCGCAATCTCCTCGCCCGCCTTCTGTTCTGTTCCTTATACTTAGGCTTACCGCCGGTTCGCCTGAGCTGGTGTATGAACAGAATAGCTATCCAATCATTGCGGAAGAGAACAAATGAAAATTCGCCAAGCCCTGTTTGCTCTGGGAATGACCACCCTGCTTGCCGGGTGTCAGAACATGAACTCCAACGGTTTTCTCAGCTCAGGAGCGGAAGCGTTCCAGGCCTATACGTTGAGCGACGCGCAGGTAAAAGCACTTAGCGATGACGCCTGTAAACAGATGGACAGCAAAGCGACCATCGCGCCGGCGAGCAGCCCGTACACGCAGCGTTTGAATAAAATTGCCGCCGCCCTGGGCGACAACATCAATGGCCAGCCAGTGAACTACAAAGTTTACGTGGCGAAAGACGTCAACGCCTTCGCCATGGCGAATGGCTGCATCCGTGTTTACAGTGCGCTGATGGACATGATGACCGACAACGAAGTTGAGGCGGTGATTGGCCACGAAATGGGCCACGTGGCGCTTGGACATGTGAAGAAAGGCATGCAGGTTGCGCTCGGCACCAATGCGGTGCGCGCGGCGGCGGCCTCCGCCGGCGGGATTGTGGGCAGCTTGTCGCAGTCGCAGCTTGGCGCGCTTGGCGAGCAACTGGTTAATTCGCAGTTCTCACAGCGTCAGGAAGCCGAAGCGGATGACTACTCTTATGACCTGTTGCGCAAACGCGGCATCAATCCAGCCGGGTTAGCCACCAGCTTCGAAAAACTGGCGAAGATGGAAGAAGGCCGTCAGAGTTCAATGTTTGACGATCACCCCGCCTCGGCTGAACGTGCGCAGCACATCCGTGACCGTATGGCGGCAGATGGCATTAAATAATCCAAAGGGAGGCAATCTGCCTCCCTTTTTGTTTCACCTGAAAAAGATGCACAGCGAACAAAACGCATCAATTACCAGATTGATCGCGCGGATCGCAACGCGTTGAAAAATGACAACACCTCTATTCCACGATTCCCCGTCAGGATGTTGTCAGCGGTGAGATGGCGCGCTATCCCGCTGATATCAGCTGCCTCCAGAAGAAGATCTGCTGGACCTACTGATAAAAAAATCCCTCCCGCACCGCGCTGGTGAGGAAGGGATTCCGTTGGTTACCGGTCAGACACTAAAACGCGTTATTCGTCTTCCAGATAGGTGTAGCCGTAAAGCCCGGCTTCGAACTCTTCGAGGAACTGCTGTTGCAGCGTCTCATCAAGCCCGGTCTGTTTCACCTGATCGCGGAACTGCGTCAGCAGCGTGTTCGGATCGAGCTGCACGTACTGCAACATATCCGCCACGGTATCGCCTTCATCAGAAAGCTCCACTTCAACGCTACCATCCGGGAAGACAAACACGTCAACCGCTTCGGTATCGCCGAACAGGTTATGCATATTACCGAGGATCTCCTGGTAAGCACCGACCATAAAGAAGCCCAGCATCGGCGGGTTCTCTGGATCGTATTCCGGCATCGGCATGGTGGTCGCAATCCCGTCACCATCCACGTAGTGATCGATAGCGCCATCGGAATCACACGTAATATCCAGCAACACTGCGCGGCGTTCCGGCGCGTGGTTCAACCCTTCCAGCGGCAGAACCGGGAACAGTTGATCGATCCCCCACGCATCCGGCATCGACTGGAACAGCGAGAAGTTGACGTACATTTTGTCCGCCATGCGCTCCTGCAACTCATCAATAATCGGGCGATGCGCGCGGTTGCTCGGATCGAGCTGTTTTTGCACTTCGTGGCACATATTCAGATAAAGCTGCTCGGCCCATGCGCGCTCTTGCAGGCTGAACGTGCCGGAAGAGTAACCGACATGGATATCATGCAGATCCATCTGGCTGTCGTGCAGCCATTCGCGCAGCGAACGGCGCGTACCCGGCTCATGCATCTCCTGCCAGGTTTCCCACATGCTCTGTAACGCACGCGGCGCGTCGTCTGCCGGCGGCGTCGCCGGCGTGTATTCGTTACGCTCAACGCCAATAATGTTGGAAACCAGCACAGTATGGTGCGCAGTTACGGCACGGCCAGATTCAGTGATCACCGTCGGGTGCGGCAGACCGTGCTCTTCACACGCATCGCCAATCGCCCAAATGATGTTGTTGGCGTATTCGTTCAGGCCATAGTTCACTGAACAATCTGACTGGGAACGCGTACCTTCATAGTCCACGCCCAGGCCGCCGCCCACGTCGAAGCACTGAATATTCACGCCAAGCTTATGCAGCTCAACATAGAAACGCGCTGATTCACGCACGCCGGTGGCGATATCGCGAATGTTCGCCATCTGCGAACCGAGGTGGAAATGCAGCAACTGGATGCTATCCAGACGCCCGCGCTCGCGCAGCATTTCTACCAGTTGCAGAACCTGGGTTGCCGCCAGACCAAATTTTGATTTCTCACCGCCGGAGGACTGCCATTTACCGGAACCCTGCGACGCCAGACGCGCACGTACGCCAAGACGCGGTATCACGTTCAGGCGTTCGGCTTCTTCCAGCACGATGGCGATTTCGGTCATCTTCTCAATCACCAGATAGACCTTATGGCCCATCTTTTCGCCAATCAGCGCGAGGCGAATGTATTCACGGTCTTTATAACCGTTACACACGATCACCGAACGGGTCATACCCGCGTGCGCTAGTACCGCCATCAGTTCCGCTTTGGAACCCGCTTCCAGACCCAGCGGTTCGCCGGAATGGATCAGTGACTCAATCACGCGGCGATGCTGGTTCACCTTGATCGGGTAAACCAGGAAATAGTCACCGTTGTAACCGTAAGATTCACGCGCACGTTTGAAAGCGGCGTTAATCGAACGCAGACGGTGTTGCAGGATCTGCGGGAAACAGAACAGCGCGGGCAGACGTTGCCCCTGCGCTTCACGCGCTTTCACCAGCTGCGCCAGGTCGACACGGGCTTCTGGAACGTCCGGATCCGGGCAAACGCTGATATGACCCAGCTCGTTGACGTCGTAGTAATTATTGCCCCACCAGGCAATGTTATAAGTACGAAGCATCTTGCTGGCTTCCTGGGAGCTCATCGCAACCTCCTGCATGGAACGTAGTACACCTTGTTCGCCTGCTGACGAAGGCGAAACCGAAGACATGTCGTCAGACATAACGAACCTCAATAGATGAAAGTGTATACCCTGTGCATATCACGACGCCCAACGGCTACGGCGCGCAAATGCATAAGCGTAAAATAGTTGACTACTATCGCAGTGACACATAGCGATAACAACCCATAAACAGCCTGACTTTTCAGCGCAATATGCTGAAGCACCGACTGTGCGACCGGTTTCTTATTCATATCATTGTAAAACACGTATCGGGACTCGAGTATGACAGCCCGGCGAAACCACGAGAAAACCCCTGTGTTAACAGGAGAGCCCTTGTTCAGTTATCACAATGCCTTACCGGCCCTGGAGTCCTGAGAAGCGCCGAAATGGGTATAACATCGGCAGGTTTGCAGATTCGAAATGCAGGTTGCGGGGAATAAACGCACGTCAGAACGACGCGACAGGTCCTGTAGAAAACAGCGCTTCATTATCTCTTATCACCTCCACGCAAGCCGTTAAGACCCGCGACAAGCCAAAGCCATTAAATTCACTGCTTAACCCGGCTGGAAGTGGCGACACAGCGTTTCTGCCGTGCGCTTTTTTTAATGAGCCGCGCGCGGCGTTTTATACCGATAACGGGGTGAAAATGCAAAATAAAAAAGCTGTGTTTGCCGCATTGCCAGGAAAATTTTCCGTCACTATTTGTGACAGGATGTGGCGAGCATCAAAAAACGCTGGCAATAAGGTCAAGAGTTAACCTAGAATAGCCATCCAGATGTTAATCCGTCCATACGTGAAGAATGTATGCGCAGAACCGATTAACACGCAGACTTCATGTGTCACCTTCTGCAGTCCGCGTCCGCCAGACGCGAAGACCTCCGGACACAGAATTCGAGCTAACCGTATTACTCCAGGGTGAAAACTTACTATGGCAAAACACCTTTTTACGTCCGAGTCCGTCTCTGAAGGGCATCCTGACAAAATCGCTGACCAAATTTCCGATGCCGTGCTGGATGCAATCCTCGAGCAGGATCCGAAAGCACGCGTTGCTTGTGAAACCTATGTCAAAACCGGCATGGTGCTGGTAGGTGGCGAAATCACCACCAGCGCGTGGGTAGATATCGAAGAGATCACCCGTAACACCGTACGTGAAATCGGCTATGTGCATTCTGACATGGGCTTTGACGCCAACTCCTGCGCCGTACTGAGCGCAATTGGTAAACAGTCTCCGGATATCAACCAGGGGGTTGACCGTGCAGACCCGCTGGAACAGGGCGCTGGCGACCAGGGCCTGATGTTTGGCTATGCGACCAATGAAACCGACGTGCTGATGCCTGCGCCGATCACCTATGCTCACCGTCTGGTTGAGCGTCAGGCTGAAGTGCGTAAAAACGGCACGCTGCCGTGGCTGCGTCCGGACGCGAAAAGCCAGGTAACGTTCCAGTATGACGACGGCAAAATCGTCGGCATCGACGCGGTAGTTCTGTCTACTCAGCATGCAGAAGATATCGATCAGAAATCCCTGCAAGAAGCGGTGATGGAAGAGATCATCAAACCGATCCTGCCGACCGAATGGCTGAATGCCTCGACCAAATTCTTCATCAACCCGACTGGCCGTTTCGTGATCGGTGGCCCAATGGGCGACTGCGGTCTGACCGGGCGTAAAATCATCGTTGATACCTACGGCGGTATGGCTCGCCACGGCGGCGGCGCTTTCTCTGGTAAAGATCCGTCGAAAGTTGACCGTTCCGCTGCTTATGCCGCGCGTTACGTTGCGAAAAACATCGTTGCCGCAGGTCTCGCTGACCGTTGCGAAATCCAGGTTTCTTATGCTATCGGCGTTGCTGAACCGACCTCCATCATGGTGGAAACGTTCGGTACTGAGAAAATCGCCAGCGAACAGCTGACGCTGCTGGTGCGCGAGTTCTTCGATCTGCGTCCGTACGGCTTGATTCAGATGCTGGATCTGCTGCATCCGATCTACAAACAAACCGCCGCATACGGTCACTTTGGTCGCGAAACTTTCCCTTGGGAAAAAACCGACAAAGCGGCGCTGCTGCGTGAAGCCGCCGGTCTGGAATAATTCTCTAACCGCGTTGCTATTCAGGCCAGCCTTGTGCTGGCCTTTTTATTTTTTACACCTGTTCATTTCGCCGCGATTTTTTCCAGCGCCTATACTCACTTATCCCGCACCGCATTTATCTGAAAGCGATTACACCGCTGCGCTTCGCTGATTTTTCAGACTTTTCCTTTTGAAAAACGAACACAACATGGTTGTTACATTCCGTTTCGGTTTAGTCTGAAACTCATCGCGTCCCCTCTCCTTTATCGCCCAACAATTCTATAATAATTAACACTTTTATTTACATTGACGGCCTTATTGCAATGTAACCGATTACACTCATGTGATGTAAATCACGTATTTTTACCGATGAGTGGCCTACCTTTTACATCGAAAAAACCAATGACATGAATGGAGGGCATAATGCCTGACAATAAAAAACAGGGGTATTCAAACAAGGCAATGACCTTCTTTGTTTGCTTCCTCGCTGCACTGGCAGGACTGCTTTTTGGCCTGGATATTGGGGTAATCGCGGGTGCGTTGCCCTTTATCACCAAAGATTTTCAGATTAGCGCACACACGCAGGAGTGGGTGGTCAGTTCAATGATGTTCGGTGCCGCTGTTGGCGCCGTCGGCAGCGGCTGGCTCTCCTGGCGCCTTGGGCGTAAAAAAAGCCTGATGATTGGCGCTATCTTGTTTGTCATCGGTTCGCTCTGTTCTGCGGCCGCGCCAAACGTGGAAGTGCTGATTATTTCCCGCGTACTGCTCGGTCTGGCGGTTGGTATTGCCTCTTATACTGCGCCACTCTATCTCTCTGAAATCGCGCCGGAAAAAATTCGCGGCAGCATGATTTCCATGTATCAGTTGATGATCACTATTGGGATTCTGGGCGCTTATCTCTCAGACACCGCGTTCAGCTACAGCGGCGCATGGCGCTGGATGCTGGGCGTCATCATCATTCCGGCGATTTTGTTGCTGATTGGCGTGTTCTTCCTGCCGGATAGCCCGCGCTGGTTTGCCGCCAAGCGCCGCTTCCATGATGCCGAACGGGTGTTGTTGCGCCTGCGCGATACCAGCGCCGAAGCGAAAAACGAGCTGGAAGAGATCCGCGAAAGCCTGCAGGTAAAACAGACCGGTTGGGCACTGTTCAAAGAGAACAGCAACTTCCGCCGCGCGGTGTTCCTGGGCGTATTATTACAGGTAATGCAGCAGTTCACCGGGATGAACGTCATCATGTATTACGCTCCAAAGATCTTTGAACTGGCGGGCTACACCAATACCACCGAGCAGATGTGGGGCACGGTGATCGTGGGTCTGACTAACGTTCTGGCGACCTTTATCGCCATCGGTCTGGTGGATCGTTGGGGACGTAAGCCGACGTTGGTACTGGGCTTTTTGGTCATGGCAGCGGGCATGGGCATCCTCGGCACGATGTTGCATCTGGGTATCCATTCGCCGTCGGCACAATACTTTGCTGTCGCCATGCTGCTGATGTTTATTGTTGGCTTCGCCATGAGCGCCGGTCCGTTGATTTGGGTACTATGTTCCGAAATCCAGCCGCTGAAAGGCCGCGACTTTGGTATCACCTGCTCCACCGCCACCAACTGGATTGCCAACATGATTGTCGGGGCAACGTTCCTGACCATGCTCAACACGCTGGGCAACGCCAACACCTTCTGGGTTTACGGCGGCCTGAACGTCCTGTTCATCGTGCTGACACTGTGGCTGGTGCCGGAAACCAAACATGTTTCGCTCGAGCACATTGAGCGTAACCTGATGCGTGGCCGTCCGCTGCGCGAAATTGGCTCCCACAACTAACCTTCAAGGCTTCCTCTGCGGAGGAAGCCTTTACTTTTTGCCTGTTGCACTCCTGCCCCACCCCACCTATTCTCTGCACTTATGAAAACACCCCGTCTCCCAATCGCCCTTCAGCAAGCCGTGATGCGCAGCCTGCGGGATAAACTCGCGCAAGCGAACCTGAAACTGGGACGTAACTACCCGGAACCGAAACTGGTCTATCAGCAGCGCGGCACGGCGGCAGGCACCGCCTGGCTGGCCGATTACGAAATCCGGCTGAATCCCGTTCTGCTGCTCGAAAACCAGCAGGCGTTTATTGAAGAGGTGGTTCCTCACGAACTGGCGCATTTGCTGGTGTGGAAGCACTTTGGTCGTGTCGCACCGCACGGCAAAGAGTGGAAGTGGATGATGGAGAGCGTGCTCGGTGTGCCCGCTCGCCGCACCCATCAGTTCGAACTGGAATCTGTGCGATCCAATACTTTCCCATACCATTGCAAATGTCAGCAGCACCAGTTAACGGTGCGACGCCACAATCGCGTGCTGCGCGGTGAGGCGGTTTACCGCTGCGTACACTGCGGCGAGCCACTAGCTGCTGGCGCGAGTAACTGAATCCATTAAGAAGTTTTCCGCGCGAACTGATTGCATCAGGCAACAGCTTCCGCTACGTTGCGAACTCGTTTTGACAGGGAGTTCGCCATGTTTCGTTTTATCTCACTCTTCTTCGCGCTGATTGCTGTTCCCGCCTTCGCAGCGGACGGCATCAACAGTTTTGCCCAGGCCAAAGCGGCGGGCGTCAAAGTTAACGCCGATGTGCCGGGCGATTTCTACTGCGGCTGTAAAATCAACTGGCAGGGTAAAAAAGGGGTTATCGACCTCGCGTCTTGCGGCTACCAGGTGCGTAAAAACGAAAACCGCGCCAGCCGGGTCGAATGGGAGCATGTTATGCCCGCCTGGCAGTTCGGCCATCTGCGCCAGTGCTGGCAGGATGGCGGGCGTAAAAACTGCGCCAAAGATCCGGTGTACCGCAAAATCGAAAGCGATATGCACAACCTGCAACCCGCTGTCGGCGAGGTAAACGGCGATCGCGGCAACTTTATGTACGGTCAATGGAACGGCGGCGAAAGTCAGTACGGTCAGTGCGGCATGAAAATTGATTTCAAAGCGAAGCTCGCTGAACCGCCTGTTCGCGCGCGTGGCGCAATTGCGCGTACCTATTTCTATATGCGCGACCAGTATCAACTCAACCTTTCCCGCCAGCAAACCCAGCTTTTCACCGCCTGGGACAAGCTTTATCCGGTCACAGACTGGGAGTGCAAACGTGATGAGCGCATCGCCAATGTGCAGGGCAACCATAACCCTTACGTGCAGCGCGCTTGCATGGCGCGAAAGAGCTAACCTACACTAGCGGCATTTGTTAAAGCCCGCCCCGTCCGTCAATCCCGGCCGGGGCTGCAACCTAAGCGGATTCGAAATACCATGCGCATTCCCCGCATCCACCACCCAGAACTAATCCAGCCAGGCCATGAGATTGCCCTCAGCGACGATGCCGCCAACCATGTCGGACGCGTGCTGCGTATGGGACCAGGCCAGGCCATTCAGCTTTTCGACGGCTCTAATCAGGTTTTTGAGGCCGAAATTGTCCGCGCCGATAAAAAAAGCGTGGTGGTGAAAATCCTTGGCAGTGAAGTGGACGATCGTGAATCGCCGCTTCATATTCACCTGGGCCAGGTGATGTCGCGTGGTGAAAAAATGGAATTCACTATCCAGAAATCGATTGAGCTTGGGGTAAGCCTCATTACGCCACTTTTTTCTGAGCGCTGCGGGGTTAAACTGGATGCTGAACGTCTGAATAAGAAGCTTCAGCAGTGGCAAAAAATCGCCATTGCCGCTTGTGAACAGTGCGGTCGCAATCGGGTGCCGGAAATTCGCCCGGCCATGGATCTCGAAGCCTGGTGCGCCGAAGAGGAAGCAGGCTTAAAGCTAAACCTGCACCCGCGCGCCAGCCAGAGCATCAATACGCTGCCGCTGCCCGTTGAACGCGTGCGCTTACTGATTGGCCCGGAGGGTGGGTTATCCGCCGACGAGATTGCGATGACCGCGCGCTATCAGTTCACCGATATTTTGTTAGGCCCCCGTGTGCTACGCACAGAGACTACGGCGCTTACCGCCATCACCGCGCTTCAGGTGCGCTTCGGCGACCTGGGTTGAAAGGAGAAGCAGAATGATCAAGCTCGGCATCGTGATGGATCCCATCGCGGACATCAATATCAAAAAAGACTCCAGCTTCGCCATGCTGCTGGAAGCTCAGCGCCGCGGCTATGAGCTGCACTATATGGAGATGGCGGATCTTTATCTGATTAACGGTGAAGCTCGCGCCCGTACCCGCACCTTGTCCGTCGAACATAATTACGACAAATGGTATGAATTCGGCAGCGAACAGGATATGGCTCTCGCTGAGCTGGACACCATCCTGATGCGTAAAGATCCACCATTCGATACCGAATATATTTATGCGACGTACATCCTTGAACGCGCGGAAGAAAAAGGCACGCTGATCGTGAACAAACCGCAGAGCCTGCGCGACTGCAACGAAAAGCTGTTTACCGCCTGGTTCCCGGAACTAACCCCGGAAACGTTGGTTACGCGCAACAAAGCGCAACTGAAAGCCTTCTGGCAAAAGCACACCGACATCATTCTTAAGCCGTTGGACGGCATGGGCGGCACTTCAATTTTCCGCGTTAAAGAGGGCGATCCAAACCTCTCGGTTATCGCTGAAACGCTGACCGAGCTGGGTAGCCGCTACTGCATGGCGCAGAACTACCTGCCCGCCATCAAAGATGGCGACAAACGTGTGCTGGTCGTTGATGGCGAACCGGTGCCTTACTGCCTGGCACGCATTCCACAGGGCGGTGAAACTCGAGGAAACCTCGCCGCAGGTGGACGCGGCGAACCGCGCCCGTTAAGCGAAAGCGACTGGGCCATCGCGCGTAAAGTCGCGCCGGTGCTGAAAGCCAAAGGGTTGATCTTTGTCGGCCTGGATATTATCGGCGATCGCCTGACCGAAATTAACGTCACCAGCCCAACCTGCATTCGCGAAATCGAAGCGGAATTCCCGATCTCCATTACCGGTATGTTGATGGACGCTATCGAGAAACGCCTCGGAAAATAACTGTCATATCAAGGGTGCGGGACGGATCCCGCCCCTCGCCAGCTTTGGCTAGTGACAGCACTCCGCTTTCCCCCCATACTAAGCTGTCGCTTTTTTGAACCAGGAAACAGAACCTCTGACAATGAATTTACAGCATCACTTTCTTATTGCCATGCCTGCTCTTCAGGATCCTCTCTTTCGTCGCTCCGTGGTTTACATTTGCGAGTACAACGATGAAGGTGCGATGGGGCTGATTATTAATAAGCCGCTGGAAAACCTGAAAGTGGAAGGTGTTCTGGAAAAACTCAAAATCCAGCCCACAGAACGCGATCCGGCAATCCGCCTGGATAAACCGGTGCTGCTTGGCGGCCCGTTGGCCGAAGATCGCGGTTTTATTCTGCACACGCCACCGGCGGCATTCTCGTCGAGCATCCGCGTGTCAGATAACACCGTCATCACCACCTCGCGCGATGTGCTGGAGACCCTTGGCACGGCAGAGCAACCGAGCGAAGTGCTGGTTGCGCTGGGCTATGCCTCGTGGGAGAAAGGGCAGCTCGAGGAGGAGATCCTTGATAACGCCTGGCTCACTGCGCCTGCGGATCTCAACATTCTGTTTAAAACGCCGATCGCCGATCGCTGGCGTGAAGCGGCCAAACTTATCGGTATTGATATCTCTACCATGCCTGGCGTGGCGGGACACGCCTGATGAGCGGAACCCTGTTAGCCTTTGATTTCGGCACCAAAAGCATTGGCGTTGCCATCGGGCAGCGCATCACGGGTACGGCTCGCCCACTCAGCGCGCTGAAAGCGCAGGACGGCACGCCGGACTGGAAGCTTATCGAAAAGCTGTTAAAAGAGTGGCAGCCCGAGTCTGTGATTGTGGGTTTGCCGTTGAATATGGACGGCACCGAGCAACCACTTACCGCTCGTGCCCGTAACTTTGCCAACAAAGTTCATGGCCGTTTTGGCGTGCAGGTGACGCTGCATGATGAGCGCTTAAGCACCGTAGAAGCCCGCGCCGGGCTGTTCGAACGCGGCGGTTTTCGCGCGCTCGACAAGGGAAGTGTCGATTCCGCTTCCGCCGTCATCATCCTTGAGAGCTACTTCGAACAACATTTCTGAACCTGCCCCGACCAGCAGCTCTCCCCCTTACTGACCCGACGAAAGCCGCGACCTGTTCGCGGCTTTCTGCCGATCGTTCTCACAGTTTCCGGCTGTGCTTTTTGCATTTCATTGCGTGTTTCTATAAAAGAAACATATTAGCATTAGCCAGCGTCAGGATTTTTCCGTCAGGCGTTCAACCAGCGCGTGAAGTGCCTGTAGCCGTGTTTCTACGACCGTGTCGTCAACGTGCCACATTCCGGCAAAGGCGAGTGCGGCGGAGTGTGCGCCAAGCGGTTTTGCCATCGAGACTTCACCGTCGTCATGGTGCCAGACCACGTGACCGTGCTCACGCTGCCGGGCGACATGCGGGCCAAGCAGCAGCCACTGCTCTTCGCTAAAGCGCTGTTGCAGGGTTTCATCACTTTCTGCCGCCAGTAACGCCATGCCGATGACGGACTGCCAGGCCGGAAGCATATGAAAACCAGCCAGCGCCTGGCTGACCTGACTACCGGGGCTGGAGTGATAGATATAGATCACCTGATCCTCCCAGAGCACCCCCATCGCCACCACGATATCTTTCGGGGCATGGCTTTCCAGTAGCGGCAGCGCCTGGGAGAAGAGTGCTGAACCACGGATGGCCTGCGCCGCCAGCGCATGGATTCCGGGACCAGGCAGATAGCGACGCTGTGCATCCTGCATCGTCAGGCCAATAGACGCCATGGTCATCAACAACCGGTTTACACGGGTTGTGTTAATGCCCATCAGGCGCGCCAGTTCGCGACAGCCAATGGCGCGATCGCTGGAAACCAGATATTGCAGGCAGCGAATGCCATCGATCAGGCTTTGATTGGGTTGTGAAGACATTGCAGGTTCACTTTTCAGGTTGCTCGAAAAAACGATTCTACCGCCAGTAAAGAAGGAAACAAGGTTATGAAAATCTTTCCTCAAACCGATGCCAGAACATTTCCAACGCAGCAACTGCACGCCGATCTGCTAGTTGCGGGCGGCGGGCTGGCAGGGCTTTGTGCCGCGCTGGCGGCAGCGCGAGACGGCTTGCAAGTGGTGCTCGTCCAGGACAGACCAGTGCTAGGCGGAAATGCCTCCAGCGAAGTGCGTCTGTGGGCCAACGGCGCAACCTCACATATGGGCAATAATAACCGCTGGGCGCGCGAAGGCGGCATCATGGGCGAAATCATGGAAGAGAACCTCTGGCGGAACAAAGAGGGAAATCCGGTAATGTTCGACCTGGTGTTGCTGGATCTTGCCAAAAGCCAGCCTGGGCTGACATTGCTGCTCAATACCGCCGTCTTTGAGGTCGAAAAAACGGAAAATGCCCTCACTGGGGTAAAAGCCTTCAACCCGATTAACGAGACTTTTTACACCATAAGCGCCACGCAGTTCTGCGATGCCACCGGCGACGGCGTGCTCGGTTTTCTGGCCGGTGCAGAATACCGTGAAGGCGCGGAAGAAGCTGAAGAGCTGGGCGAAAAAATGGCACCCGGTGACAATTTTGGTCACAAGCTGGGCCACTCCATCTATTTCTACACTAAGCAAACCGCCGGGCCGGTAAACTTTGTTCCCCCCTCTTTCGCCCTGCAAGATATCACCACCATTCCGCGCTACAAGCGCCTGACGTCAACGCTGAACGGCTGCGATTTGTGGTGGCTGGAGTGGGGAGGCCGCCTTGATACCGTGCACGAAAGTGAAGAGATCAAATGGGAACTGTGGAGAATTGTCTGGGGCGTCTGGGATCATATAAAAAACTCTGGCGAATTCCCTGAAGCCGCCAATATGACTATCGAATGGGTTGGTGCGATCCCCGGCAAGCGTGAAAGCCGCCGGTTCCTTGGCGATCATATGCTGTGCCAGCAGGACATTATTGAGCAACGCGATCATTACGACGCCGTGGGTTATGGCGGTTGGTCGATAGATTTGCACCCGGCTGATGGCGTTTACAGCACTCACGACGGCTGCCGACAGTTTCACAGCAAAGGCACCTACACCATTCCGTTTCGCAGCCTTTACAGCCGCTCACTCGATAACTTATTGCTTACCGGGCGGCTCATCTCCGCCTCGCATGTCGCCTTCGGCAGCGCTCGCGTAATGTGTACCTGCGGTCTATTGGGCGAAGTTGTCGGGCGCGCTGCGGCGCAATGTAAAGCCCTTAACCTGCTGCCGCGTGAACTGGCGCAGCGAGAGCATATCAGCACTTTGCAGCAGCATTTACAGGCCACTGGCTGCTATATCCCACGTCAGTGGCTGAACGACCCGGCTGCTGGCGCCACCGTCAGCGCCAGCAGCGAATACCAACTGAGCGAGCTGAAACCCAACGGCACCTGGCAGCCGCTTTCGGAACGCATGGCGTTACTGTTACCAGTGCGCGCGGGTGCGCAACTACCCGAGATGACGCTGCGTTTACGGGCATCAACACCGCAACCACTGGCGGTTTCACTGCTTGGCAGCGCACGCGCCGGGAACTTCACCCCAGACTATCAATACGACGAAAGCGTACTTCAGGTCTCCGGTGAAGCCGAGTACACCCTGGCTTTCAACTGGCAAAGCGATCGCGACCAGTACGTGTTTGTCGCTTTCGACGCGCAGGAAGGTATCGAAATTGCGCTCACGAGTACCCTCCTGCCAGGCATTATGACGGTCTTTAACAGCCTTAACGCCCGCGTGGCAAAACACACCCGCCAGGTCGCAGACGGCGATTATGGCGTCGACGAGTTCGATTTCTGGCTACCGCGCCGTCACCCGCAGCAGATCTTCCCTGCCCTGCGTTTCAGCCAGCCACTGAATGCCTGGTGTGCGCAGAATGTATTAAATGGCCGCTTGCGTCCGGAGCAGCAAATCAATGCATGGACACCCGCCGCTGACGATGTCGCGCCGGAAATCATCTGGCGCTGGGCGGAGCCGCAAACGTTGCAGCATTTAACGCTGGTACAGGACAACGACTTCGATAACGCGATGGAGTCAGTCCAGATGGGTCATCACTATGCCGTAACGCCACACAGCATCACGCACTACCGCCTTTGGGCCGACGAACGGCTTCTGGCTGACGTGGAAAACAATCACCACTCGGTGTGCCAGCATAGCCTTGCAGTGCCGCTGACGGTACGCAGCGTCAGGCTGGAGATCCTGAAAACGGCAGGCGCGCTGCCTGCGGTTTACTCGCTAAACATCCGCTAAAGCCAGCCTTGCAGCACACGCTGTTGGTGGCTTTGTGCGAACGTTTGCATTCCCGCCTGTTGCCCGGTTTGCATCACGCCGGGCAACTGGTGCGTTTTGCCTTCGCGGATCAGGCTCGCCACCGCCGGAGAGTTAATCAGCAACTCGAATAACGCCACTCGCCCTCCTCGCTTGTCCGCCTCAAGTTTTTGCGCCAGTACCGCCTGCAGGCTCCCCGCCAGCTGGCTGCGCACAGGATCTTTTTCTTGCGCCGGAAAGCTATCGACCAGCCGCTCTACCGCTTGTGCCGCACCGCGCGTATGCAGCGTCGCCAGCACCAGATGCCCGGTTTCAGCGGCGGTCAGCGCCAGGCGAATGGTTTCGCTGTCGCGCAGCTCGCCGAGCAGGATCACATCCGGATCCTCACGCAGCGCCGCGCGCAGGCCGTCAGCAAATGACAGGCAATGCAGACCGACTTCCCGCTGCTGAATTAAGCAGCGATTGCTGGTGTGAACAAACTCGATCGGATCTTCCAGCGTGAGAATATGACCATCGTTATGTTGATTCAGGTAATCCACCATGGCCGCCATTGTGGTGGATTTGCCGCTGCCAGTTGCGCCCGTCACCAGGATCAGGCCGTTTTCCCGCCCAAGCAATTCACTCAGCGATACGGGCGCATCCAGTTCACTCAGCAATGGACAGCTTTGCGGCAGCAAGCGTAACGCCAGCGAAACGCCACCGTGACGCGTAAAGGCACCGGCCCGCAGCCTGTGTCCTGCGGCTGTCGTCAGGGCAAAATCCACCTGCCCCCGCTCTCGCCACAGACGCTGCTGAGCAGTATTCAGATGCTGTTCAATCAGCCCGGCGAGATCGGTTATTTCAAACGGCGCGGGTTCCAGCCGTCCTTGCTGCCGCCAGCGCGGCACTGAGCCACTGCACAGGTGTAGATCCGAGACATTATGCTTTACACTAAGCGCCACTATTTCTTCTATATCCATATAGCCATCCTGGAATCATGAACGATATTGCGCATAACCTGGCACAGGTCCGGGACAAAATCTCAGCCGCCGCAACACGCTGCGGCCGGGCTTCAGAAGAAGTGACGCTGCTTGCAGTGAGCAAAACCAAACCTGCGAGCGCTGTCGCAGAAGCGATCAATGCCGGGCAACATGCTTTTGGCGAAAACTATGTTCAGGAAGGGGTGGATAAAATTAACCACTTCCGACAACTGGGCGTTCAGGGTCTGCAATGGCACTTTATTGGCCCGCTACAGTCCAACAAAAGCCGTCTGGTGGCGGAGAACTTCGACTGGTGCCACACGATAGACAGGCTGCGCATTGCCAGCCGTTTAAGCGAACAGCGCCCGGCAACGTTAGCGCCGCTGAATGTGCTTATCCAAATCAACATCAGCGATGAGCAGAGCAAATCCGGGATTGCGCTCAACGAGCTGGATGCGCTGGCCGCTCAGGTGGCCGAGCTACCCGGCGTTTGTCTGCGAGGATTGATGGCGATACCCGCGCCGCAAGCAGATTACGAACGCCAGTTTGCCGTGGCACGGCAAATGGCTGTAGCATTTGAAGCGTTAAAAACACGCTATCCGACGGTGGATACCCTGTCATTGGGCATGTCCGACGATATGACCGCCGCCATTGCGGCGGGAAGCACGATGGTGCGCATTGGTACGGCCATTTTTGGTGCGCGCGATTACACGAAAAATTAAGGAAAACTGAGGAACGCCATGAAGACGTTGACTTTCCTGCTCTCGACAGTGATTGAACTCTACACAATGGTTCTGCTGTTACGTGTCTGGATGCAGTGGGCACGCTGCGATTTTTACAACCCGTTTTCGCAGTTCGTGGTCAAAGCCACGCAGCCGATTGTCGGACCGCTGCGCCGCGTGTTGCCCGCAATGGGACCGCTGGATAGCGCTTCGCTGCTGATAGCTTTTGTGCTGTCGTTTATTAAAGCGATACTGATTTTTATGGTGATCACCTTCCAGCCGATCATCTGGATTTCCGCCCTGCTGATTTTACTGAAAACCATCGGCTTGATGATTTTCTGGGTACTGCTGGTAATGGCCATCATGAGTTGGGTGAGCCAGGGACGCAGCCCGGTGGAATATGTGCTCATGCAGCTGACCGAACCGCTGCTGCGGCCGATCCGCAGTCTGCTGCCGGCCATGGGCGGTATCGATTTTTCACCGATGATTCTGGTGCTGCTGCTGTACGTTCTGAATATGGGGATTGCGGAAGTGCTGCAATCTACCGGCGATATTCTGCTGCCGGGGCTGTGGATGGCACTATGAGTGCCGTTGTTACCTGTGAAGACGGGCTGGTGTTGCGGCTGTATATTCAGCCCAAAGCCAGCCGTGACGCCATTATCGGGCTGCATGGCGACGAGCTAAAAGTCGCCATCACCGCCCCGCCAGTGGACGGCCAGGCCAATGCGCACCTGGTAAAATTCCTCGCTAAGCAGTTCCGCGTGGCAAAAAACCAGGTCGTGATTGAAAAAGGCGAACTGGGCCGCCACAAACAGATTAAAATCTCACATCCGCAACAGATCCCGACGGAAGTCGCGGCGCTGATACATTAGGATCCGCTATGCAAAAAGTTGTCCTCGCTACCGGTAATGCCGGTAAAGTGCGCGAGCTGGCCTCGCTGCTGAATGATTTTGGCTTTGATGTTGTCGCACAAACTGAGTTGGGCGTGGAGTCTGCAGAAGAGACTGGCCTGACGTTTATTGAAAACGCCATCCTCAAAGCGCGCCACGTATCCCAGGTCACTGGACTTCCTGCCATTGCCGATGATTCCGGCCTGGCTGTCGATGCCCTCGGCGGTGCGCCGGGGATTTATTCGGCCCGTTATTCTGGGGTTGATGCCAGCGACCAGCAAAACCTGGAAAAGCTGCTCGACGCGCTAAAAGATGTGCCGGACGCTGAGCGCAAAGCGCAATTCCACTGCGTACTGGTCTATATGCGTCATGCGGATGACCCGACCCCACTGGTGTGCCACGGCAGCTGGTCAGGCGTGATCACGCGGCAGGCTGCGGGTAATGGCGGTTTTGGCTACGATCCGATTTTCTTTGTCCCTGCTGAGGGCAAAACCGCGGCGGAACTGACGCGCGAAGAAAAAAGCGCGATCTCCCACCGTGGACAAGCGTTGAAACTGCTACTGGAAGCACTGCGTAATGGCTGATTTGCCGCCTCTGAGCCTTTATATACATATTCCGTGGTGCGTGCAGAAATGCCCGTACTGCGATTTCAATTCCCACGCATTGAAGGGCGAAGTGCCACACGATGACTATGTTCAGCATTTGCTTAACGATCTCGATGCTGATGTCGCCTGGGCGCAGGGACGTGAAATAAAGACCATTTTTATTGGTGGCGGTACGCCGAGCCTGCTCTCTGGCCCGGCAATGCAAACGTTGCTGGATGGCGTGCGTGCGCGTTTGCCGCTCGCGCCTGATGCGGAAATCACCATGGAGGCCAACCCCGGCACCGTAGAGGCCGACCGCTTTGTCGAGTATCAACGAGCCGGCGTGAACCGCATTTCTATTGGCGTACAAAGTTTTAGCGAAACGAAGTTACAGCGCCTTGGGCGTATTCACGGTCCGCAGGAAGCCAAACGCGCCGCGCACCTGGCGAGCGGGCTGGGGCTACGCAGCTTTAACCTTGATTTAATGCACGGGTTGCCGGATCAGTCGCTGGAAGAAGCGCTGGATGACTTGCGACAGGCGATTGCGCTCAACCCGCCGCATTTGTCGTGGTACCAGCTCACCATTGAACCCAATACGCTGTTTGGCTCACGGCCTCCGGTGCTGCCAGACGACGATGCGCTCTGGGATATCTTCGAACAGGGACACCAGATCCTGAC
The DNA here is from genome assembly GCF_900184035.1 of Kosakonia pseudosacchari. Taxonomy (GTDB): domain Bacteria; phylum Pseudomonadota; class Gammaproteobacteria; order Enterobacterales; family Enterobacteriaceae; genus Kosakonia; species Kosakonia pseudosacchari. The sequence continues at coordinate 198,527 of NZ_FXWP01000025.1, read as the reverse complement.
CGCCGCCGGGTATCAGCAATATGAAACCTCGGCTTACGCGAAGCCCGGTTACCAGTGCCAGCACAATCTTAACTACTGGCGTTTTGGCGACTATCTGGGGATTGGTTGTGGCGCTCACGGGAAAGTGACGTTTCCGGATGGGCGTATTCTGCGTACGGCAAAAACCCGCCATCCACGCGGTTATATGCAGGGTAATTACCTGGAAAAGCAGCACGATGTGGAGGCGCAAGATAAACCGTTTGAGTTCTTTATGAACCGTTTTCGCCTGCTGGAACCCGCGCCGCGAGCAGAATTTTCACGCTATACCGGACTGGATGAACGCGCTATTCGTCCGCAAATTGAGGAAGCACTGAAGCTGAATTATTTGACGGAAAGTGAAGAGAACTGGCAGATAACAGAACACGGTAAGTTATTTCTTAATTCCCTGCTGGAACTATTTCTTGCCGAATAATTCAGACGCTGGCTGTTCGGTTATTTGAACAGCCAGCCAGGGAATAATCAGTCGCTACAGTATATTACGCTGACGTATTGCGTGGCGCAGCAGCACAATACCACACGAAATAATCCCGCCGATCATTGCCGCCAATACCAGAATTAACGCCTTGCCCGCACCATCTTTTTTCATTGGAAGGGAGGGTGTCAGCTGGTATTTGATAGGGGAAAACTCAATATCTTTGATGTTCACCTTTTCCAGCTCCGACAATGTATATTCCCGATTCTGGAATTCCGCGTTTAACTCAGTTACATCTTTGAGCGACTTTTCAATTCTCAGCTTTTCTGCGATCCCATCCGCACCCAGCGCGATAGAAAAATCAGGATCATCTTGTACGGATTGTCCATTACTGTAGACCGGGCGCTTGATTCCAGCTGCATTGGCAACTTCCAGTGAGTAATTCAGGCGCTTGATTTTGGCATCATGTTTCGTAGTGATACGCACCCGATCCATCTCCAGCAGGTTTTTCTCGTAATTTTTACGTACTTCGACGTCACTACGCAGGGTATCCAGCGTCTCTTTCACCACCTGCGCTGACACATAGTCGATATAGTTTTGGAGCACCTGCTGCGCTTCCGGCGCGCTCGGTGCAGTGAAACTCAGCGACCATAAAGCGTAGGGCGAAGTGTCAACACTGCCCGGTTTGATACTATTAACGGCTTTGATTTTTTCAGACAACAACACGACGGCGCGGCGCAATTCGTGTTGATCAACATTCTGATCTTGTAATTTCCCCAAAACCAGTGGAGAGGAGGCAAGAAACTCTTCTTTCAAAGACTGAGAATTAAATTTTTTCAGGAAAAGATTAAATATCTCATTAGCATCAACAGGTACTTTTACACCAAGCACTTGCAGCGCAACCAGCGTTTTCTGTAATTCCGTCCACTGGATTTTTTCTGCCGCAGTCACCTCTGCCTGACTGGTCCATTTCTGTGGCAATAATGCGGCAATCAAAAACCCAGCAACAGCAAACAACAGTACCGTCGCGATAATGAAAACTTTACCTTTCCATAAAATACCTGCCAAACTTAGCAGGTCAATTTCATTCGTTTTAAAGGGAACAGGATGATTCTCATAAAAAGAAGGAGCTTGTTCAGGTTTGGTATTTAATGATGACATAAGATTATTTTCATAAAAATCGAGTCCATGATTTGAAGCTACGATATTAACATCAACAGGGACCTCCCGTAAGCAAATCAAACATCTATTAAGGTACTGAAATTGCCGCTATTTATCCAAAACCCACCAGGCTCTGTAGTTCCGCAGATTTTATTTTAATTGACCACCTAATTTTTTTATTTATATTAAAAATTACAGTGAGTTAGAAAAAAGAGACAAGGATTACCTGTCTATAATTAAGGGAAAAAGAAATAAGGATTATCTGTATATAATTAAGAAATAATAAAGAGTAATTGAATATATAAACACACAGCCATCCCTTAAAAGAGAAGGCTGTGTCGTGGCATTACTTCAACTGAGCGGTTAAGGCTTTACGGCTCTCTTCCAGCGTCACTACTCGCTTACAGACATCTTTCCCGAACTGCTGAAAATCCGCTTCCTGGTTTTTCCATTCGTTCTGGATAGCGGTTTGCAGACCGCCAAGGCTGCCTAAGACGTTTTGTAATGGGTTGCCGCCGCTTTTCAGCACGGCTTTCGCGCCCATTTCATTAATGCTGTCCTGCAGAATACCGCCCATCGCCTGGTTCACCAGTTGCTGGCCGTCCGCGCGGACTTGCTCAATCGCTTTATAGTGGAAGGTCAGACCATCGCTACGATGCTCAATAATGCGATTCATCTGCTCTTTTAATTGCGCATCAAGCCTGGTCAGGCGATTACGCATGCTGCTGCTTTCACCGACCTCTTTAACGATGATTTTATCCAGCGCGATGCGGTTTTTCTCCACGCGGCTGCGCGCACCATTATCAATCCACGGCAGCGCGCTGCGCAGTTCTGCCTGGTAATCTTTCGCCTGCTCGCGCTGAGCGGCGGTAAGTGTCGGTTGTTTGCCGTTGAACATCACATTGCCATCCGGTGTGATAACCAGATTGCCGTTCTCCCCTTTCACCTGCACGGTTTGCGGGTTGATGATCACATCGTCACGCGGCGTGACGCTACATTGATAGTCGGCCTGAGCCGCGAATGCTGTAAGCGTTAGAGCCGCCGCCAGTAGCGTTTTGCGCATCATATAAACTCCTGTAGAGACAAAACGGGCCAGCAAATGCTGGCCCCTTATGCTTTAGTTAGTCCCACCAAACGTCGAAAAGTTCGCTGACGCGCACCTCGGTCACCTGGTGTTCTTCAAGCCATTTACGCACGATAGCCTGATGCTCTTCAGTACATTTGCCAATCTCTTGCAGGCAGATCAGACCATCCCACGCCAGATAACCGCTACCGTCAAACGCCAGCTTGTTCGGCTCAATCACTTCCTGAATAAAGTCATCAACCGTTTTATCAATCTGCTCTTCGCTGGTGCCTTCCGGGAAGCGCCATGCAACAGAAAAACCCAGTTCCTGAAATTCATCGATGTGCATTTTTTTACGCAAACGACGGCTGCGGTTTGTTGCCATTATTTCACCCTCTCGAACATTAAGTCCCATACACCGTGACCAAGACGATGGCCACGCTGTTCAAATTTGGTTACCGGGCGCGACACTGGACGCGGCACAAAGTCGTTGGTCGCCGACAGGTTTTTGTAACCGTCGATGGACGTCATCACTTCCAGCATATGCTGTGCGTAGGCTTCCCAGTCTGTCGCCATATGAAACACGCCGCCCAGCTTGAGCTTGCTTTTCACCAGTTCAGCAAAGGGTACCTGAACGATGCGGCGTTTATTATGACGCGCTTTGTGCCACGGGTCAGGGAAAAAGAGCTGCACCATGTTCAAAGAATTGTCAGGAATCATCTTGTGCAACACTTCCACCGCGTCGTGGCACATTACGCGCAGATTTTCCACGCCCTCTTCATGAGCGGAGGAGAGGCAAGCGCCAACGCCCGGCGAGTGCACTTCAATGCCGAGGAAATCCTGATCCGGTCGCGTTTTCGCCATTTCAACCAGCGAAGCGCCCATGCCAAAACCAATCTCCAGCGTAACCGGGGAAGTGCGGCCAAACAGCGCGGTGAAATCAAGCGGCTGTTCTGTGAACTCAACGCCCATCACCGGCCAGTAATTATCCAGCGCGTGTTGCTGCCCTTTTGTCAGGCGGCCCTGGCGACGGACAAAGCTGCGAATGCGGCGCAACGGGCGGCCGTTTTCATCAAATTCCGGTGAAATGACGTCGTTATTCATAAAGTGATCTGCTTGTGAGAGTGTTCAGGAAACGGGCATTATCCAAAGTTCATCGCCCGATGCAAGCACCGGAAAGTTCCGGTTTACAGCTCATCGCCTCTGTGCTGCAATCTTCGCCCCTGATTACGTGATTCTGGTGACCATGCAAGCGTCTCAATTTTCAGCCCAGGTGCTGGGCTGGTACGACAAATACGGGCGAAAAACCCTGCCCTGGCAAATTGAAAAAACGCCTTACAAAGTATGGCTATCGGAAGTGATGCTGCAACAAACGCAAGTGACAACCGTAATCCCCTACTTCCAGCGCTTTATGGCGCGTTTTCCAACAGTGACCGATCTGGCGAACGCGCCGCTGGATGAAGTGCTGCATTTATGGACCGGGCTGGGTTATTACGCCCGCGCCCGCAACTTGCATAAAGCCGCACAGCGGGTCGCAAACCAGCACGCGGGGCGATTTCCGGAAACGTTCGAGGAGGTCGCAGCCTTGCCGGGCGTTGGCCGCTCGACCGCTGGCGCAATTCTCTCTTTGTCGCTGGGCAAACATTTTCCAATTCTTGATGGCAACGTAAAGCGCGTGCTGGCGCGTTGCTACGCGGTTGGCGGTTGGCCGGGTAAAAAAGAGGTGGAAAAGCGTTTGTGGGAGATCAGCACAGACGTCACCCCGGCTCAAGGCGTCGAGCGCTTTAACCAGGCGATGATGGATCTCGGCGCGATGGTTTGCACCCGTTCGAAACCGAAATGTGAACTCTGCCCGCTGCAAACGGGCTGTGAAGCTTATGCTTCCGGCACCTGGGCGCATTATCCGGGGAAAAAACCGAAACAGACGCTGCCAGAACGCACCGGGTATTTTCTGCTGATGCAGCACGAAGGCGAGGTTTATCTTGAGCAGCGCCCACCAAGTGGGCTGTGGGGCGGGTTATTCTGCTTCCCACAGTTCAGCGATGAGGCCAGCCTGCGTGCCTGGCTGGCGCAGAGGAAGATTAGCGCTGATAATCTCAGCCAACTTGTGGCGTTTCGCCATACATTTAGCCATTTCCATCTGGATATTGTGCCTATGTGGCTTGGCGTGTCCTCGTTCTCGTCTTGCATGGATGAGGGCGCAGGTCTTTGGTATAACTTAGCGCAACCGCCATCCGTCGGTCTGGCGGCTCCCGTGGAACGCCTGATACAGCAATTACGCGCCGAAGTCCGTTAGGCGCGCAAGCAAAGAGGATTATTTAATGAGCAGAACTATTTTTTGTACCTTCCTGCAACGCGAAGCGGAAGGACAAGACTTCCAGCTCTATCCGGGCGAACTCGGAAAACGCATTTACAACGAGATCTCGAAAGAGGCCTGGAAGCAGTGGCAGCATAAGCAAACCATGCTGATCAACGAGAAAAAACTCAACATGATGAACACCGAGCACCGTAAATTGCTGGAAGAGGAGATGGTTAATTTCCTGTTTGAAGGCAAAGATGTGCACATTGAAGGCTATACGCCGCCAGAAAAAAAATAAGCCGCTGTTTACGCGCAATCACTGGTAATGCCGCGAAAGCATGGGAAGGCATTGCCAGTGCGCAGAGGACACCGGCGCTAACACACCAACACAATTGCATCCCGGAATGATGAAAAAATATTTAGCGCTAGCGATTATTGCGCCGTTGCTGATTTCTTGTTCCAGTTCGAATAAAACGGGCGACGACTACAACGAAGCCTGGATTAAAGACACCAACGGTTTTGACATCCTGATGGGTCAATTTGCCCATAATATTGAGAATTTATGGGGATTTAACGAGGTTCTGATCGCAGGTCCAAAGGACTACGTTAAATATACCGATCAGTACCAAACCCGCAGCCACATCAACTTCGACGAGGGGACGATCACCGTCGAGACTATCTCCGGCACCGAACCTGCGGCGCATCTGCGCCAGGCGATTATCAAAACCCTGCTGATGGGCGACGATCCGGGTTCAATCGATCTTTACTCCGATGTCGACGATATTCAGATCTCGAAAGAGCCGTTCCTGTATGGCCAGGTGGTGGATAACAACGGCGAAGCCATTCGCTGGCAATGGCGCGCCGCGCAGTTTGCGGACTATTTGCTGCAAACGCGTCTGAAAAGCCGCAGCAATGGTTTACGCATGATCTACAGCGTGACGATTAACCTGGTGCCAAACCACCTGGATAAACGCGCACATAAATACGTCGGGATGGTGCGCAAAGCGTCGCATAAGTATGGCGTCGACGAATCGCTGATTCTGGCGATCATGCAAACCGAATCGTCCTTTAACCCGTACGCCGTGAGCCGTTCCGATGCGCTGGGATTAATGCAGGTTGTGCAGCACAGCGCCGGTAAAGATGTATTCCGCGCGCAGGGGAAATCTGGTACGCCCGATCGCAGTTATCTGTTTGATCCGCAAAGTAACATTGATACCGGCACTGCCTACCTGGCGATGTTGAATAACATTTATCTCGCCGGTATTACTAACCCAACATCACGGCGCTATGCGGTTATTACCGCTTATAACGGCGGTGCCGGCAGCGTGTTGCGCGTCTTTTCCGCCGATAAAGTGCAGGCGGCAAATATCATCAACACCATGACGCCGGGAGATGTGTATCAAACCCTCACCACGCGTCACCCTTCGGCGGAATCCCGCCGCTATCTCTACAAAGTTAACGCCGCACAGAAAACCTACCGTCGCAACTAATCTGCTGCCTCTTTCGTCTGTCCCGACGAAAGAGGCATAAGGTATTCATGTGAGTGATGCAAACGGTTGCGCTAAAGTGTGAGATCCGTCACCATATAAAAATGCAATCAGAGGAAGTTTGCATTTTTATGTCGGGCATAACAAATTCGCCACCCCGTAGATGGTAGAATCCTGACACATAACAAACGCAATTGTGCCCATTCCAACATCTATCACTCTCCTTTGTGAGGAAATTAGCATGAATCTTAAGCTGCAGCTGAAAGTCATTATCTTTCTGCAGTTCTGCCTGTGGGGAAGCTGGCTGACTACGCTTGGCTCTTATATGTTCGTTACCCTGAAATTCCAGGGCGCGGAAATTGGCGCGGTGTATAGCTCGCTGGGTATTGCATCACTGCTGATGCCAACGCTGCTCGGTATCGTTGCGGATAAGTGGCTGAGCGCAAAATGGGTTTATGCCCTGTGTCATCTGGTTGGCGCGATTACGTTATTTATCGCCGCGGGTGTCACCACGCCAGGCGCTATGTTCGCCATCATCCTGCTTAACTCGCTGGCCTACATGCCAACGCTGGGCCTGGTAAACACCATTTCTTACTTCCGCCTGAAATCCGCAGGCCACGATATTGTGACCGATTTCCCACCGATTCGTATCTGGGGCACCATCGGCTTTATTCTGGCGATGTGGGCGGTGAGCTTCTCCGGTTTCGAACTGAGCCACATGCAGCTCTATATTGGCGCGGCGCTGTCGCTGGTGCTGAGCCTGTTCTCTCTGACGCTGCCGCATATGCCGGTTGCGAAAAGCAAAGAGAAACAGACCTGGGTGGAGATGCTGGGCCTGAACGCTTTCGCGCTGTTTAAAAACAAGCGCATGGCGATCTTCTTTATCTTCTCAATGCTGCTGGGCGCCGAGCTGCAGATCACCAACATGTTCGGCAACACCTTCCTGCACAGCTTTGACGCGAACCCGCTGTTTGCCGATAGCTTCATCGTGACCCATGCTTCGGTGATGATGTCGATTTCGCAGATTTCCGAAACCGCGTTTATTCTGGCGATCCCGTTCTTTATGAGCCGTTACGGCATCAAGAACGTCATGTTGATCAGTATCATCGCCTGGGTACTGCGTTTTGGTCTGTTTGCCTATGGCGACCCGACGCCGTTCGGTACCGTGTTGCTGGTGCTGTCGATGATCGTTTACGGTTGCGCGTTCGACTTCTTTAATATCTCCGGTTCGGTATTCGTGGAGAAAGAGGTGAATCCGGCTATCCGTGCCAGTGCGCAGGGTATGTTGCTGATGATGACCAACGGCTTCGGCTGTATTCTCGGCGGGATGGTGAGCGGCAAAGTGGTTGAGATCTACACCACGGCGGGCATCACCGACTGGAAAACCGTGTGGTTGATTTTCGCGGGTTACTCACTGGTGCTGGCCTTTGCCTTCGTAATGCTTTTTAAATACAAACATGTGCGCGAACCAGCAGGTGTAGCGCAGAAAGCCTGAGCCCCTTCAGCGCCGCTTTGAAGGCGGTAAAAGAGGCAAAGACAAAACCCGGCCTGAACGCCGGGTTTTTTTATCCCTGCATGAACACCACCTCCTATGGAGGTGGTCAGCAAGAGGTTTTGGCTTTGCCTTTAAATCGTTCAGAACAGGCAGAGACTAATTGTAGGGCTTTTAGTACGCCCCTCTGGGGCGAAATCAATGCCACCTGCTAAGCAGGTGGTTTTTTACGACCATTTGCCCCCCTTTTTTTGCGGAGGTGGTTAGCCGCAGGCTTTAGCTTATTATCTTTTGAGTGAAATCGTTCAGAACAGGCAGGGACTTTTTATTAGGGTACTGATTGCGCCCTTCTGAGGTGCAACCAGTGCCATCTGCTATGAGATAGTTTTTTATAGCCAGCTTACAGCTCACCAAGAACCCAGGCCACCGCCAGCAAATCCGCGCTACCGCCGGGACTTAACCGGCGAGCCATTAACGCACTATCCATTTCGCGCAGCGCATCGCTATCCCAACCTGTTGCCAGCAATCTCGCCGCATAATCCTGGACGTAGCGCAGCCCTTCAATACCGCCGCGAGAAACCAGATTGCTGTCACGGTTCGCGGCCATCAGGCGCAGCAGCGCATTGTGTAACCGCCGCTCCCCCTGTTCCTGATGCCAGAACGGCAACACTGCGCGGCGCACAGTGATAAACCCCTGCTCGGCTTCACCGCGTGCCCCCGTCAGCCCATACTGGCGAAACTGTTTTTCACCCGCAGTGATAGCCTGTGGGCGACCATCCAGTTCACGCGCCACTAATCCACAGCAGATTTCACTGACCTGCTGGCAAAGCGCGTCAGCGCTAACCCTGCGCCCTTGTCCCTGCAAACGCCCGGCGGCGAAACAGAGCAGACCAAGCGAAAAAATGCCGCCCTTATGGGTGTTCACGCCCCCTGTCGCCGTGAACATCGCTTGCTCGCAGGCGATACCCATCGGGCGCAGCAGCCGTAGCTGCTCGCTGGCCGGTTTCTGTGCATGGGTTTTTCCTGCTTCGGCAAAGACCCTGAACCACGGCGTAATCGCCGCAATACTCTTTAAAAACAGCGCATGATCCATATCCTGGTGCGAGCCGTTATTGGCTCTGTCCACCAGCCCCGGTTTGGGGGTTAAATCCAGCTCAAGACGCAGCGCCTGTGCCGCAAGCTCAGGCACATCAGCAATGGCGGATTTAGTCGCGAGCAAACCAGCCATCAATTAATTTCTCCACGCGAGCCACTACATCTTCTAACGAATGGCGACGCGAACGGGCGCAGCCGTGTGCAGGTTCATCACATACCAGACAGCGGCGAGTATTTAAATCCAGCGAATGTCGCCCCACCTGCCCTGCTTTCGGGCAAAACACATCGAAATCCCACAATCTGCCAAGCGGATGGGTCTGTTCCATCTCCACGCACTGCGCTTTGATTTCCACCGCCGGATGCTCCACGCACCACAACGCTTCCGCGCCGGTTGGCAGCCACAATACCTGCCTGTCCAGCACGCGCCAGCGGTTTTGCCACAACAACTGGTCGCAGGCCTGGAGGGCCACGCCCATGGTATTGCGGTAACGAATACTGTCTTTTACCGCTCCGGGGGTAACCAGCGTCAGCGAAATAACGGGTTGTTGATAATGAGTGAGCCAGTCAGCCTGACGCGCCGCGCGGCTATCTTTCGCCGCCAGCAGCGCTTCGAGGCTGACGCCCGCTCTCACGGGCGTCAGTGTGGTCATAGATTGTCCTCTTTAACCTGACGAACCACATCGATCACGCTGCCGTCGCGATAGCGGATTACACCAACAATGCGGTCAGTAAAAGCGATCGGTTTCGGTTCGCCGGTCAGTGAAATCGCACGCTGATAAAGCGCTTCGATGTCGACGATTTTCAGGCCCGCCGCCAGCAAACGCTCGCGGATATCCGGACGCGCCGGGTTAACAGCAATACCATGATCGGTGACCAGCACGTCGATGCTTTCCCCTGGCGTCAGCAATGTGGTCACGCGTTTTACAACGGTAGGAATGCGGCTGCGTAGCAAAGGAGCCACGACAATGGTGAGGTTGGCAGCTGCCGCGACATCGCAGTGACCGCCGGATGCGCCACGCATCACGCCATCAGAACCGGTGATGACGTTAACGTTGAAGTCGACATCGATCTCCAGCGCGCTGAGGATCACTACATCCAGTTGATCGCAGCTGGCAGCCTTACCGCCCGGGTTGGCATAGACGTTAGTGGAGATCTCGACATGATTAGGGTTACGGCGCAGCGAAGCCGCCGCTTCGCCATCGAAACACTGCGTATCCAGCAGTTTTTCAATAAGCCCTTTCTCATGCAGATCCACCAGGCTACCGGTGATGCCGCCAAGCGCGAAGCGGGCTTTCACCCCGTGGCGCTCCATTTTTTCTTCCATGAAGCGCGTCGCTGCGGTCGCTGCTGCGCCGGAGCCGGTCTGCATGGAGAAACCGTCTTTGAAATACCCCGAATGTTCAATGACATCTGCCGCGTAGCGGGCAATCATCAGCTCGCGCGGATTGCTGGTGACGCGGGCCGCACCGACGCTGATTTTCGCCGGATCGCCCACGCTTTCTACCTGCACGATCAGATCAACCTGATCCTGACCAAGGCTCGCTGGCATGTTCGGGAACGGCACCAGCTCTTCGGTCAATAACACCACTTTTTTGGCGAACTGCGCGTCCACCATCGCGTAACCCAGCGAGCCACAACAGGATTTCCCCTGAGTGCCGTTGGCGTTACCGAACTCATCGCTGCACGGCACGCCGAGGAAAGCGACATCGATGTTCAGCTCGCCATCCTGCAACAGCTTCACGCGGCCGCCGTGAGAGTGAATCTGAACGGGCTCCGCCATCAGGCCGTGAGAGATCGCATCTGCCAGCTTGCCGCGCATCCCGGAGGTGTAAATACGCGAAATTACACCGTTCTGAATATGTTCGATCAGCGCATCGTTGCAGGTCATCAGCGAACTGGAAGCCAGCGTCAGGTTTTTAAAACCCAGACGCGCCAGCGTTGCCACAACGTTGTTGATCACGCGATCGCCTTCGCGAAATGCGTGGTGGAAAGAGATAGTCATACCGTCTTTCAGACCACTGCGGGCAATCGCGTCTTCCAGCGTCGCGCAGAGTTTGCGCGTGTGTTTGGTGTTGATATCCGCCAGCCACGGTGTTGCCGCGTGAGCGCTTTCAAAGGGTTTTAAATCACGCAGATGGGGAAAATTAACGTGAAGAAGCTCTGTTTGATTCATTGTTCTGTCCTTAACGACGCACGCCGGACGCAGCCGCACGTTCCAGCACCATCTGCGCGTGATTAATAATGGGGGCGTCAATCATTTTGCCGTTCAGCGAAACCACGCCGAGACCATTGCGTTCGCCCTCTTCCGCCGCTTCGATAACCACTTTCGCGTGATCCACTTCCTGCTGGGTTGGTGCATAGGCGTTATGCAGCAGATCGATTTGACGCGGGTTGATCAATGACTTGCCGTTGAAACCCATTTTGCGCACCAGATCGACTTCGCGCAGGAAACCGGCTTCATCATTGACGTCTGACCACACTACATCGAACGCATCAATCCCGGCGGCGCGCGCAGCGTGCAGTACGGCGCAGCGCGCATAGAACAGTTCAGTGCCGTCGCCACGTTCGGTTTGCATATCCATCACGTAGTCAAACGCGGCGAGCGCGATGCCAATTAAGCGCTGCGAGCTGCGCGCAATCGCGACGGCATTAATGACGCCAATCGCTGATTCAATCGCCGCCATCACGCGGGTTGACCCCACTTCGCGCCCGCAGGCAAGTTCGATACGCTCCAGGTGGCGTTCCAGTTCGTAGATATCTTCCGGCGTGTCCGTTTTCGGTAAACGCACCACATCAACACCGGCGCGAACCACCGCCTCCAGATCAGGCAGGCCAAACGGCGTGTTCAGTGGGTTAATACGCACCACGGTTTCCATATCCTGATACATCGGATGTTGCAGTGCGTGGAACACCAGCAAACGCGCAGTGTCTTTTTCGCGCAGCGCTACTGCGTCTTCCAGGTCGAACATGATCGAATCAGGACGGTAGATAAAAGCGGTGGAGAGCATGGCGGCGTTAGCGCCCGGCAGGAACAGCATGCTACGACGTAGTTTTTTCACAGCAGTTTCCCCCAGTCGATTTCGGTGCCTTCGGCGGCGCGCAGAATGGCGCTTTGCAGACGGGCACGGATTACGCAGTCCAGTGCGCCTTTATCTTCAATGATGATTAAGCCCTGGCGGACTTCCATCGCGCGCAGCGTGGTATCCACTACCTTGCGGATTTGATCGCCGAACTGCTTCATCACCTCGCTATGGATAACAATATCCAGCTCGCCTTCTGCGGGGGCGATTTTCACCATCAGGTCGCTGGACTCCATCGTCCCGGCCAGCGCCTCCCTTACAATTTTCATAATTATTTTCCTGATTTTTAAGCGACTTCCGCGCTGTAATGAGACTCAAGGTGCGCAAAAGTGGTATCCGGTACAATTTCCCGAATACGGGAAAACTGGTGTGTTTTAAGCAAACGACGCACTTCCGAGGCAGAGATGGCGGTGCCGGTCGCTTTAATGCGCGGAACTTCCACCACCTCGACCGCACCTGCCAGCAACTGATGCATAGTCTGGTTGTACTGGCGGGTGATATCGCAAAACGGCTCGCTGCCGATAAAGCGGTGGGTAACACCGAGCGCCGGAGCAATATGGTTACGGAAGATGAGCAGGTCGATTTCACTCCACGCCTGCTGCACTTTGCCGGTCTCTTTGAGGAAATAGGCCGGAAAGGTAGCGCGGGAAATAATGTACTGAGAGCCTTCGTGAACCGTGACATTGGGCAGGTGCGCCACACCCGCTTTCACCATTTTCAGCCGTGCGGAGAAAGGAAAAAACGAGGCATCTTCACGCACCACAAACAGGTGCAGCCAGTCGCAGGCCTGTGCGGCCTGCTCAACAAGATGCCGATGGCCCAGCGTGAAGGGATTGGCGTTCATCACGATGGAGCCGATGCGCTTTCCGGCAACGCGGCGCGCCTGCAAAGTACGGCAGTAACGCTGAATGCCAGACGGTGTATTCTCCATCAATATCGCGTTGTTGCCGCTCTGGGCAATCGGCCAAAAACCGCTGTGCTGGAAACGCTCCCGATTGCAGGGGCGCGTGCACAGGAACAGATGAAAATGTCCACGCGCCAGCGCCAGGTGCTCTACTTCCGCCAGCAGCCGCGCACTGAGGTTTTCCCCACGCAACTGTTCTTCAACCGCTACACACTTGATAACGTTGGCGGCGAGACCTGCACAACCCACCAGCCGGTTTCCCGACCAGGCTTCAACGAAGGTGGTGATATCGCTGTCCATACCTAAACCACTGTCTGCGAGCAACGTGCGGATAGAGGCCAGCCGTTGAGTATTGCCGTTGACTTCCGCAACGCGGAAGTCGATGGAGGGTCGTGCTTGCATCGTATTGCCTTCGTCTCTAGTGTGCTGCCGTCAGCGCATGGTCTGGCGCTTCGATGATCACATTGCTGAGGTGACCGATATTTTCGATCTCCACTTCGATGCGATCGCCTGCTTTCATAAACAGCGGTGGATTGCGTTTTTTACCAACGCCGCCCGGTGAACCGGTGATGATGACGTCGCCCGGCGTCAGACTGGTAAAGGTGCTGATGTACTCGATAAGCTCGGCGACCTTGTGGATCATGCTGGCGGTGGTGTCGTCCTGCACCATGCGACCATTCAACCACGTGCGGATAGTGAGCTGATGCGGATCGGGGATCTCATCTGCCGTCGTCATCCATGGGCCGAAAGCGCCGGTCTGCCGCCAGTTTTTACCGGCGGTGAACCAGGTATGCTGCCAGTCACGCGCAGAGCCATCCATATAGCAGCTGTAACCTGCGACATGGCTTAACGCTGTGTCACGAGAGATGTTTTCACCGCCTTTACCGATGATTACTGCCAGCTCACCTTCGTAATCGAATTCGCTGGAGTGACGCGGTTTCAGCACCGGCGCGTTATGCCCGGTTTGAGAGTCGGCGAAGCGCACAAACAGCGTCGGCGCCGGGTTATGTTGATCGAACTCTTTGCGTTTCTCGGCGTAGTTCATGCCGACACAGAGAATTTTCCCCGGGTTTTCAATAACCGGCAGAAAGTTGAGATCGTCAAAGCGCAGATCCGTCGCTTCACCGCTCAGCTGTTGTGCCTCACTCAGCGCGTCGGCCGCGAGCAACGATTTCAAATCACCGTAGCGGTCGCCCAGGCGCTGGCCCAGATTGATGACGCCATCAGCCTTCACGATGCCGTAGCTACGGATCCCCTGATGGACAAAGCTTGCGAGTTTCATATCAGTTCCTGTAGTGCTTAATCAGACGAGGAAATTGCCAAGAACCAGCAGCGATACCGACACGTTGATCGCACCACCAATACGGGTCGCAATCTGTGCAAACGGCATCAGGCTCATACGGTTACCGGCAGTCAGGATGGCAACGTCCCCTGTACCGCCCTGGCCGCTCTGGCAGCAGGAAACGATGGCGACATCAATTGGATGCATGCCAATCTTTTTACCTACGAAGAAACCAGTGGCAACCAGCGCGGAAACGGTACTCACGATCACCAGCAGGTTATCGAGAGTGAAAGCGTGAACCAGTTCTTCCCACGGCGTAATGGCAACGCCCACGGCGAAGAGGATTGGGTAAGTCACAGAGGTCTGGAAGAATTTGTACACCACCTGAGAACCTTCCAGCAGGCGCGGAGAAACACCGTGCGCGAGCTTAACCAGCACGGCGGCAAACAGCATACCGACCGGAGCAGGCAGGCCAATCAATTTGTGGCCAAGCATACCGATCATATACAGCAACACTGCCAGCAGTGCACCCGCCGCGATGGTGGTGACATCAGTTTTACCGGAAAACGCGGGAGCAGCTGGCGCTTGTTCATCACCGTTGCTGCGGTTTGGCATCAGTTGGCCTTCGCCGGTCAGATGCGGGAAGCGTTTACCCAACTGGTTCAGGCAGCCGGAAATAATGATTGCGGTCAGACCGCCCAGCATCACCATCGGCAGTACACGGCCCAGCGCGACGCCCTGATCCATGTGCAGCAGCGTGGCGTAACCAATGGAGAGCGGAATCGCGCCTTCACCTACACCACCCGCCATGATTGGCAGAATGATAAAGAAGAAGATCTGGAACGGTTCCATACCCAGCGCCAGGCCAACGCCCATACCCACCAGCATGCCAACCACTTCGCCGCAAACCATTGGGAAGAAGATACGCAGGAAGCCCTGTATCAGGGTGGTGCGGTTCATGCTCATGATACTGCCGACAATGATGCAGCAGATGTAGAGATAGAGGATGTTGGTTGATTTGTAGAACTTGGTAGTGGACTCAACCACCACGTCCGGCAACAAACCGTAATAAACCATTGCCGAAGGGATAAAGGTGGCGCAAATCGCCGCTGCGCCCAGTTTGCCGACGATCGGCAGACGTTTACCGAACTCACCGCAGGCAAAGCCGAAGAACGCCAGCGTCGCCACCATCACGACGATATCGCTCGGCAACTTGCCGCCAAGACAGTCGATAGCAATTAACGCACCGGCCAGCAGGAATAATGGCAGTGGAATAATCCCAACTTTCCATGTATCCATAATGTGCCACCACTTATCCTTCAGTGATGTTTTTTGAATCGCCAGCGATTCAGAGGTAACAGAGAATGAATCGTCAGTTGTGCTCATAATTAAGCCCCTTGGTTATTTTGTGTCTGTAGAGTAAAGGGCTAAATGCGTACTTTATGTGAGGAATAGCATATTAAAACCGGAGTTTTAATGGCTCCTATGGTTTTTAAGGTTTCTTTTATTTTGTGTGATTTACGCCTTAATTATTGCCGTGGTTTTTATGGTTTTTTTAAATAGAAATACAAGTTAATAACATTTCCAAAAAAGAATATTTAACAGACCATTTTTCCGCTTCAGCACTGGCTGTGCAAGGGATCACAAGTTTCCAGTAAACTGCGTACGCGCGCGCAAAAAGATGCTACATTGGCACTTTGCTGGCTGCTGTGCGAACCGTCATGAAAGTCTCGTTCCAAATCAAACTTTTTATTTCACTGGTGCTTTTTTTCTCCGGTTTGTTCGTTCTGCTTGGCGTTTATTATTACAAGGATGTCGGCCGCCAGCTATATCAGGAAATGAGCGCACGGGCAAAAATACAGGCCGAGGAAATAGCGATCATTCCGAATTTACGCAAATCGGTTGCCGATAAAGATATTCGAGCCATCGCGCAATTTATGCATAAAGTGGTGGCACATAGCGATGCAAGCTTTATTGTTATTGGCGATGACAAAGGCATCCATTTATTTCATTCAGTCCATTCTGATGTGGTCGGAAAAACATTAGTGGGCGACGATAATACCGAGGTGTTGCACGGGAAAAGCATCACCACTATCCGCAAAGGCGGGCTGGGTATTTCGTTACGCAGTAAAGCGCCGATTTTTGATGATGCCGGGCGCGTGATCGGGATTGTGTCGGTGGGGTATCTGACCAGTTATCTCGATACCATCACGCTCGGTAAAGTGATCAACATTTTTATTGCCGCTGTATTGCTGCTGGCTGCGCTGTTTATTTTTTCCTGGTTCTTTACCCGCAGCATTAAAAAACAGATCTTCTCCCTTGAACCGCGGGAGATTGGCCTGCTGGTGCGCCAACAAAAGGCGATGATGGAATCGATCTATGAAGGGGTGATAGCGATTGACAGCGAACTGCGTATTGAAGTGATCAACCAGGCAGCGCGCAAACTACTGGGGTTGAGCCAGCCAACGCGTGCGCTGCGCGGGCAAAACATCGCTGAAGTGATCTCCCCGGTGCCGTTTTTTGACCGTTCGATGATGCTGGAAAACGACACGCACGATGAGATCTGCCGTTTCAACCAGTTGACCGTTATCGCCAGCCGGGTACGCATCATGCTGGAAGATAAATTGCAGGGCTGGGTGATTACCTTTCGCGATCGCAACGAGATTGACACGCTGAGCGCGCAGCTAAGCCAGGTGAAACGCTATGTGGATAACCTGCGCATTATGCGCCACGAGCAACTGAATCGCATGACCACGCTCTCTGGTCTGCTGCATATGGAGCGCTACGATGAAGCCGTGCGCTACATTCAGGCGCAATCAGAACACGCGCAGGAGCTGCTGGACTTTATCTCTTCGCGCTTTAGCTCGCCAACGCTATGCGGTTTGCTGCTGGGGAAAGCGGCGCGCGCCCGTGAAAAAGGGGTAGAACTGGCCTTTGATCCGCTGTGTCAGATGGACAGAGCCTGCCGGTTGTTGGGTGAAGCGGAGCTGATCTCAATCATTGGTAACCTGTTGGATAACGCGATTGAAGCAACCCAGCGCGCAACGCTGCCTCACGAACCGGTTGAAGTGCTGATTTTGCTGAACGAACGGGAGTTGATTATTGAAGTGGCGGATCGCGGTATCGGCATTGATCCGGCGATTCGCGATCATATTTTTGAACGCGGGATGACCACCAAGCGCAGTGGCGATCATGGTATCGGTCTGTACCTGATCGCCAGCTATGTCACGCAGGTGGGCGGATCGATTGAAGTCTCCGCTAACACGCCTCGCGGCACGATTTTCTCTTTGTTTATTCCTGAAACGGGTAACGTACCGCGTCCCGTGCCGACCCTGGAAGATCAGAATTATGCAACATGAACTGATAGACGTGCTGATAGTAGAAGATGAAAACACGCTTGCGCAGCTTAATGCGGAACTGGTCAGCAAACACCCGCGCCTGCGGCTGGTTGGCATTGCCTCGTCGCTTGCCGAAGCGCGCGCGTTATTGAGCAACACCCAGCCGCAGTTAGTGTTACTGGATAACTATTTACCGGATGGCAAAGGCATCACGCTTATTAACGATCCGCAGATTATTCGCGCGAACTGCTCGGTGATTTTTATTACCGCCGCCAGTGATATGGACACCTGTAGCCAGGCGATCCGCAATGGCGCGTTCGACTATATCCTCAAACCCGTGTCGTGGAAGCGATTGAGCCAGTCGCTGGAGCGCTTTGTGCAATTCGCCGAGCAGCAACGCGTGTGGAAAATTGTCGACCAACAGAACGTGGACTCGCTTTACCAGTTACAGGCGAAGAATTTCCGCCAGGATAATGGCAGTAAAGGCATTGAAGAGAGCACACTGGCACTGATTCAGAAGCTTTTTGCTGATGAGATCGCGCGCTGTTTCTCCGTCGATGAAGTGGTGAGCGAAACGGGGTTGAGCAAAACCACCACCCGGCGCTATCTGGAACACTGTGTGGAAGCCGGCTATCTGGCGGTGGAGATGCAGTACGGGAAAATTGGCCACCCGAGACGCATGTACCGCCGGGTGGCAGCGTGAGATAGCCCCTCACCGTGTGGTTGAGGGGCTAAACACTACTTCAGTACATAACCGTACAGGCGTTTGATGCCGTCGGTGTCGGTCTCCGAATAAACGCCCTGTAGCTCCGGTGAAAAGCCCGGCAGCAGATTGACGCCCTCTTCCAGCGCGAGGAAATAGCGCTGCACCGCACCGCCCCACACTTCTCCCGGCACCACGCAGAGCACACCCGGCGGATAGGGTAGCGCGCCTTCGGCGGCGATGCGCCCTTCTGCCTTACTGATGCGCACCAGCTCAACATTGCCGCGAATAAACTCGCTGTTGGCATCCTGCGGGTTCATTACGACCGCTGGCAGGCTGGCTTTGCGGAACATCGCTTTTTGCAGATCTTTTACGTCAAAACTCACGTACAGATCGTGCATCTCCTGGCACAGTTCACGCAGCGTGTAGTCGCGATAACGTACCGGGTATTTATTAAAGATGGTGGGCAGCACATCGGCCAGCGGGGTGTCGTCTTCAATATGTTGTTCGAACTGGGCGAGCATCGCCACCAGTTGCGCCATCTTCCCGGCGCTTTCGGCCGGCGTCAGCAGGAACAAGATCGAGTTGAGATCGCACTTCTCCGGCACAATGCCATTTTCACGCAGGTAGTGCGCCAGAATGGTGGCCGGAATGCCAAACCCGGTATATTCGCCCGTTTCCACATCAATGCCCGGCGTGGTCAGCAGCAGCTTGCAGGGATCAACAAAATATTGCTCGTGCGCATAACCTTCAAAACCGTGCCATTTATCGCCCGGCTCAAAGCTGAAGAAACGCCGCTCACGGGCGATCACGTCTGTCGGGTGATCCTGCCACGGTCGCCCGGCGATTTCCGGCGGTACAAAAGGTTTGATCATCTTACAATTAGCGATAATCGCTTTGCGCGCTTCAATACCCAGTGCTACACATTCTGCCCACAGACGACGCCCGCTCTCACCCTGATGGATCTTGGCGTTAACGTCCAGCGCGGCAAACAACGGGTAAAACGGGCTGGTTGACGCATGCAGCATAAACGCGTTGTTCAGCCGTTTATGCGGACAAAAACGTGCCTGCCCGCGCAGATGGTTATCTTTTTTGTGGATCTGCGAAGTTTGTGAGAATCCAGCCTGCTGCTTGTGCACCGACTGGGTGACAAAAATGCCCGGATCGTTCTCGTTCAGCTCCAGCAGCAGCGGCGAGCAGTCGGCCATCATCGGGATAAATTGCTCGTACCCTACCCAGGCCGAATCAAACAGAATGTAGTCGCACAGGCTACCGATCTTGTCGATCACCTGCCGTGCGTTGTAGATCGTGCCGTCGTAAGTACCAAGCTGAATCACCGCCAGACGGAACGGGCGCGGCTGTTCTGCCTTTTCCGGCGCGACTTCGCGGATCAGCTCGCGCAGGTAAGTTTCATCAAAGCAGTGATCGTCAATGCCGCCAATAAAACCAAACGGGTTACGCGCGGCCTCCAGGTAGACGGGCGTTGCGCCGGCCTGGATCAAGGCGCCGTGATGGTTGGATTTGTGATTATTACGATCGAACAGCACCAGATCGCCCCGCGTTAGCAGCGCATTGGTCACTACTTTGTTGGCAGCAGAGGTGCCGTTCAATACAAAATAGGTTTTATCGGCGTTGAATACCTTCGCGGCAAACTTCTGCGCGTGCTTGGCCGAACCTTCGTGGATCAGCAAATCGCCAAGCTTGACGTCGGCATTGCACATGTCGGCGCGAAACACATTCTCGCCGAAGAATTCGTAAAACTGGCGGCCCGCCGGGTGCTTTTTGAAGAACTCGCCATGCTGATGACCGGGGCAGGCAAACGTGCTGTTGTCCATTTCGACATACTGGCGCAGCGTATCGAAAAATGGCGGCAACAGATTATCTTCATAGCCACAGGCGGCGGTTTCCAGCTCCAGCCAGTCCTGATCTTTACCGCCGATCACCGCTGTCACGCCTTGTGGCACGGTCTGCGGCTCTTGAGTGAATAAAAAAACCGGCAGGTTAAACCCCGTCCGTTTGAGTAACGCAAGAATGCCGCTGCGGCTCTCCGCTAATGTCATGACGACTGCCGCCACATCCGTAAAATCGGTACTATCCAGCGTCACCACTTCGCGGTGGGTGGAAAGCGCGGATATCAGCTCGCGGCTGACGGCAATTTTCATTGATTTCATAAGCACGAATACCCGTTTCAGGGGAGTAAAAGACCCCGGACAAAGCAGTTGCTTCGCCCAACGAACGTGTCTGACTGGAACCAGCTCCGACCGCCAGACATCAGTAAAAGCAGACAGCTTCTGATCTTACTGTTGTCCTACAGTGAGCGTGCGTTAACCTCACCGCATGGTGAGTGAAGTATGGGGGAAAATGACACGGGTGCCCGAAGGCATGCAGGTGCAAAACGCGCGACAAACCGCAGTCATGTACGTCATCTGGCCGCTCCCGTAAGGTGGAATAAAATTCGCGCAATCATGTCACCTTTCCCAAAGAGGCGCAACCAGGCCGGGCGTGGTCGCGCATAAAAATGCTATTCTACGCGGGATATTATTCAGTTATATGAAACACAGGAGTGACTCGTGCTTACAGGTCCTTTTATTAACGCTGCCGCGGTACTGATTGGCGGCACGCTTGGCGCATTGCTCAGCCACCGCCTGCCCGAGCGCATCCGTTCCTCCATGCCTTCGATTTTCGGCCTTGCGTCGCTGGGTATCGGTATTTTGCTGGTAATTAAATGCGTGAATCTGCCGGTAATGGTGCTCGCTACGCTGGTCGGGACGCTGATTGGTGAACTCTGTTATGTCGAGCGCGGCATCAGCGGCGGTGTTAATGCGCTACGTAACCTGCTGCAAAAACGCAAAGGTGGGGATGCTAACAGCGCTCACGAGTCGTTCATCCAGAGCCTGGTGGCAATCATCATTCTGTTCTGCGCCAGCGGTACCGGGATTTTTGGCGCCATGCGTGAAGGGATGACCGGCGATCCAAGTATTCTTATCGCCAAAGCTTTTCTCGATTTCTTTACCGCCGTGATTTTCGCTACTTCACTCGGTTTTGCTGTCGCGGTGATTTCCGTGCCGATGCTGATTATCCAGCTTACCCTCGCCACCTGCGCAACGCTGATCCTGCCGCTGACCACGCCCGCAATGATGGGCGATTTCACCGCCGTTGGCGGCATTCTGTTGCTGGCGACCGGGTTGCGCATCTGCGGTATTAAGATGTTTGCCGTGGCGAATATGCTACCTGCGCTGGTGATTGCGATGCCGATTTCTGCCCTGTGGACAGCATTTTTTGCCTGAGCGAACGTGCATTATGCGCAAAGTGGTGATAGATTGTGCAGTCCGCAACGAATTGAAGAAATTTCGTTGACGGAGCGCGGCGAATCAGGTTTAATGCGCCCCGTTGCCCGGATAGCTCAGTCGGTAGAGCAGGGGATTGAAAATCCCCGTGTCCTTGGTTCGATTCCGAGTCCGGGCACCACTATTTAGAAAACCCGCCCTTGAGGCGGGTTTTTGCTTTTCAGCGTTCCGGTAGATGTCTGGTTGTCTTAGCCGCTGTTAAGCCTTCTGTAAGAATGTTATTGGCGACCTTTATATTTCTGCAGCGTTTACAAAGATAATTGGGAATATAAGTTTTGAAAGAACTCAATATAAAAAAGCAGAAACCGCTCTGATACGCGGCTAAAGATGTTTGAGGTTTCTTTTCCCTTTCTGCAACCATTTTATTAGTACTTCTTCAACTATCCCCGCAGGCAAAAACTCCTGCTCCAGACGGCCACGCCGTAAGCTAATTAAGTAACGATAAAAATCGGCCTCTTCAACAAATAAGCCATCGGGTATTGCTTCCTGTGCTTTTACCGGTTCAGTAACAGCGCTATGGCTAGCATATTGCTCAAACAGCCCATGGTTCATGAGTAAAGCATCTAGCGTCGGACGACAACATCTGGCTCTTGCCAGCATCAACAATCCCCAGCTATCCATATCGCCCCAATAGGCAATGTGCTTGTCATCCAAAACCGGGCTGGATAACCATTGCACGTCAAGCCCACACCCCAGAATCGCGATAGTGTCAGATAATGCTGGGAGTTGATGCAGGCATTGCTCATTTTCAATCACCAGTATGCACGACGCGGGCAATGGTGTTTCCGCCAGTTCCGCCGTTGTCACCCGGCATTTTTTAAAAGGAAGCAATCCGGGCGATAGCGGTGCAACCAAAACCCAGTGGCTGGACTCATCAAAGGCATCGAGAAAAGTTATTAGTCCCTGCTCGCTGGCTTCGCCTGAAAAACGCACGTCCAGCAGTTGGGTTAATAACGAAATATTATTCTCGATAAATTTGGTATCCACCCCCTGCCCGGAAAGCAGTCTTAACGGCAGCCCTTTTGCATAACCGGGCTCTAATCGGCAGGCCAGCCTGGCGGCGCTGATGATGTCCTGCGGATCTTTGTGCCGCCAGAGAGAGCGATGGCTGACCAACAGCGGATGAAAAATGGGGTCAACCTGCTCAATAATTCCCTCCAGCAAGCGAAATTCCCGGCTCACCGCCAGATCCGCTGCAGCGCTGATCCAGTCAGAAGGGCCATTCAGGATCCAACGCAACGGCATTGATACCGGTCCGTCGCTCGCCCGATAACTCACCGCTTCCCATTCCACACGTCCAACTACAACTTGCCGCCATGACTGCACGTGTTGCAAAACGCGCTGAGCCTGCTCTGCGAATACTCTGGCGGAAGGTTTGCCAATGGGCAGACAGAGCGGCCAGTTGCCGGGTGGAAGTAAACGCTCAGCACGATGTTTGGCGTTATCCCATTGTCGGGAAAGTTTTTTGCGCAGCTCGTCAGGAGAATACATTCTATGCGTTCTCCCGCCGCTGGTAGTGCTGCTCAAGCTCTTCCCAGCTCAACGAAGCCATATTGGAATTCTGACCGCGACGGTGGACGATAATCGCCGAACGGGTATGATCGCGCAGCAGCCGCATCTCTTTATTGGGGGTGATAAATACCGCATGTAAGCCAAACTCTCTAAGCGCGGCAATGATCCTACCCGCCACTGCATGAGAGCTACGGGAGAAGGCTTCATCAAGGATAATGGTGCCGAAAAGCGGGTAACGACTCCCCGTAGGACAAAGCGCATAGCTAAGTGATGCGGTCAACACGTAAGACGCGATAATCTCTTTTTCTCCACCGCTACCGCCCTGTGACCCTTTACGTGACGCAATGACATTACCGGTCTGACGATCCATCGCAGCGACAGAAAACTCAAGACGAAAACGTGGATCCAAAAGCGCTTTGGCGCTCAAGGTTCGGTTCTTTTCACAAGCGTCACGAAGCAACTGAACCAGCGCCTGCAAGGCCTTGTAATGGCTCTCGCCGTTATCATCAACAAACCGTGCGGCATTCAATTGACGCTGCGCTTTTTCAAGCGTTCTCAAGCTTTCATGGACAACTTTTTTGGTTTCCAGGCGCAGGTAACAATCTGGCTGGAAATCGACCCTGAACATGGTTTCATTGAGTTCGCTGAGGCGCGCCTCAATAACCAGCACCTCATGATCGATATGGCTGAGCAGTTGCGTTACGCCGTCGTCAGATGAACGATTCAGATAGTCAAGGAAGCGGTTGAGCTTTTCCGGCAGGGCTTCTTCGGTCAACTCCTGCAAACGCTGTAAATAGACAGGAACATCGTCCAAATCCGCCCCCGCCTCAACGAGCGCGCCGGTATCCACACGTTTGGCTTCAGACATACGTTTAGTCAGCTCTATGTTCAGTCGATGCAGATCACCTTTAACGCCCTCAATTTCCTGCTGAATTCCCCGCTCATATTGACGTTCCAGATCGCGAATGTCGGGCAGTTGCTCCAGAGTCACCATCGGAAAATGTGACGCGCACAACTCTCGCTCTTCATCCTGCATATCTTGCTGCGCGGTTTGCTGGGCCTTACGTTCTGCGGTCCGGGCGAAGGTGAGCTCGGTATCCAGCCCATTAGTGACATTATTGGCGGCTCTGAGCTGCTTATCAAGTTCAGATTCAACCGTTTGGGCCTCATTAAGTTTTGCTTTCGCTACGCTGGCGTCAGAATCCGGGTGGGTCAGATTCTCCAGCCGCTCCCTGAGCGCGTCCAGTTGGCACTTTGCGCCGGGAACATCGATGCTATCGTAATCAATCTGTTGTATTTTCTGGAATGAAACGGCCTGATTTTGCAAAAGCCCCACCTCGCCTTTGGCAAACTCAAATGCCTCGCTTGCAGTTTTAACCTGCTCCTGGAGCGCGGCGATTTCTTTGGCAAGGAAGTTCAGGCGATCGCGGTTATCGAATCCCGTCAGCCAGTCTTCATCAAGGCGTTTCTGATCCTGTTTGTCATAAAAACGCTGTTTACCAGACATTAACCCCTGCACCGTCATCGCATGCGGTGTGTCACGCAGTTGTTCAGGGCTGTCAACACAATGCCTGTCGCTTTCGGCCAGTAATGCTTTGACGGCCTCTCGCCACGGATGATCTTTCCACAACAGCTTGCGGGTAAAACCATCATCAAAAAACCTGGCGGGAGAGTGCGGTAATTTGACCTCCAACAGCCGCACATGCAGACGATTGTTGCGCTGATTTACCCAGTGCAGCGCTTCCTGTGCAGATTCAGGCGCAACCAGAATACGCAGCCTGTTACTCCCGACAGCGCGTTCAATCGCTCCGCGCCATGGCGCTTCTTCCGGTTTAACCTGTATCAGTTCAGCGACAAAAGGCAGTTCAGACTCATCAACGTTCAGCGCTTTTGCCAGCTCGCTGCGAAACGCCTGATAATGGGCGGGAAGGTTAGAATCCGGACGACGCGCAATCTCGGCGCTTTCAGCATGTCGTTCCCGAAGTTTTTCGGTAATGCCAAGGCTGAGCGAGCCTTTTTGATACGCCTCTTCCTCTTTTAGCGTTATATTATCGGCAAGCTGCACACAGCGGGCTTCGGCTTCATGCTGATTCGCCTCTAGCTGTTGCTGACTCAGGTCAGGCGGCAACCCCAGATTATGGATCAACTGTTGATACTGGCGCGCCAGAGCCTCCCGACTGCCGAGCGTTTTTTGCCAGTCCTTAATGCGCTCATTCAGATCATCAATATTGGCGCCACCGGCTTGATAATAGCGCTGTATGCAGTCAGCAACCTGTTTTTTCTGCTGCTCAAGCTGCGACAGGATCTGTCCTTCGCGAATCTGTGCCTTACCAAACTCGATTTCAAGATGGCTGACCTTTTCCCTCCAGAGCTGGCTTGCCTGTTGTGCAAACCAGATGGGTAATAGTGATTCCAGCACTTTCCTGTCAGCAAGTTGCCGCGCTTGCTTCTGGTACTTATCCCAACTCAGGGCAACAGGCTGCAATGACTGCTGCTGTTTACGCGCCGTTTCCAGCTCCTGATGAATTTCTGTCAGACCATCAAAACTATTGGCCACTTCCGTTGCGCGATCGAAGGCGGAGTGATCGTCCAGTACCAGCTCGCGGAAAATCTCATCAATGCTGTTGAGTTGTTTTAACCCTGCCGCCCGATTTAACAGCGTAAAGGCGTTTTCCCCCACTTCGAAGAAATCCCTCAGGCGCGCCAGGTACTGCTTTTTATTCGGATATGTCCAGATCCCGGTCACTTCTTTTTCCATTTGCCGCAGCAATCGTGTGCCGCCGTCATGGTAAACGTTCAGCCAGTGTTCCAGCGTCTGTTCGAAGTTATCGCTGAAAAGCCAAAGCCTTTTCATATCCGTCACGCTGGAGCTTGTGGAATCAAACCACAGCAGTGCCCCCAGACGTACCTGCTGCCCTTCACGCTCCAGCGTCGCGGCGATGCCGGTCACGGTTTTACCCGGTCTGGCAATATGCGATTGCCCCTCCCCGCCATCGCCGGGGCCGGATACACCGCGGACGTAAGAGATCAAATCCCTGTCGCTTTCATGGCCGCCGGTTGAGGCCAGATTGTAGCGGGGATTGGCACAGAGTAGCGTCATCAAGGCATCGACCAGCGTCGTTTTTCCGCTCCCGGTAGGACCAATAACAGCGGTACCTTCCTGATGGATTGCTGCCTGATGCAATCCATTAAAACCGCCCCAGTTGAACAACTCGATACGAGTGAAAATAAAAGACTCCTTTCCAGCCTGACGCGCGATTTGATTCATACGTCCTCCTCACTACTTTCCTTTGCTGACGAAACATCTGGGGAGGTTTGTTGAGCAATTTGTTCCCGCAGCCATGCCAGTAATGCCTGAAGATTCATCGGGTCGGCAAAATGAGCAATAATCGGACGAATCACGATCCGCTCATGCGCATCCGGCGACGTGACCAGCCCATGCCCCTTTAATTGATCCAGTAAGGTAAGCAACCGGGTGCGTTCTTTTGATTCACTCCCTGGATCGCCAAGGTAAATCTGGAGCTGAGGGAGGAGATCGTCGATAGCGATCTGTGCCTGGCTGGCGCCCGTTCCACTTTCCTGCTCCCAGGCAACAAAATGCTGGCGCAGTATGGCAACTAATAATGATTGTTCCAGGTTAAGCCGTTGCCGTCTCACCAGAGGATGAGACCATTCATCCTGCTCTGGCGTTTCGTCAAGCCTGACTTTGACATACAGTAGACCGCGGATCTCATCAATGCCGATATCCAGATCGAGAGGTTCCAGAATGCGAGTCACCTCTTCAAGATGAGTCAGTAAAACGCGGTACAGATTGGGTTTACTGGCCTCTTCCAGCAGGCCGTATTTAAGCAATTCCTGAGTCGCTTCGCGTATTTTTTTCAGCGTTCGGATTTCGCTATTGGTTGCACTTTCCTCAACCGACTCATCTGCAACCGCTTCGTCCGATGGTTCTGATTCACTGCCTGCATTTGCAGCAACGCTCCGGTTAATTTGTCTGTCAAAAAAGCCCGCCATACCTGTTACTCCCAATCGATATCCATTAATGCCTGACTTTCCAGACCGGTAGTGGGCAGATTAAACCGCCAGCAGCGACCTTCTCCATCACTCAGCTCAGCAAATTCGCGCTGTGAATCAATAACCTCAATGCCCGCTTCTCTCGCCATGCCAATCCAGACAGCGAACGTTTCAAGATCGTGAGCCGGGGGCAACAGCGCTGCCAGTTCAGCCAGACCTACGGGGCGATTTTCTTTTGCCAAAAGCTGCAACGTCTGCTGAATCAACGCCTCACGATCGAGGCCATTGAAAGCATCCCAGAAATCATCGCCAATCTGAGTTAAATCCACCGCATGATTACTGAGATCTAATGTCTGTTCCGCTTCATCATCCACCTCTTTGAACCGTAAACGTTCAATAGCCGGGATGCCTGTTACCGCCACACCAACGGCAGGAAGCGGAACCTCTTGTTTGCGAATCATCTGGCGCTGCCAGTCGAGTTTTAACGCCAGATTCAGAAACTCGTTAAGCAGATGACCAACGCGCTGGTGTTCAGCAGCAAGCCCGGTTTTCATGAAACCACGGACATCACGCTCGCTACGGGCGCGAGCCTGGAGTACGGTTTGCGATTCATCCACCAGACGTTTAACCAGCCAGCGTAAATCATGACGCTGTAGACGGTTAAGCGCATCGGAAGCAGACGGATGGCTAAGAATCACACGTAGCCGTTCATTCATCACCTTAAGTTCAGAGGATTGACGGAGTTGCTGCTGAAAACTGTCGAAGACTCTTCCTTCGGGAGTATTAAGCAGCGCGTCCTGATCGTTGAGCAGGCGTTCTACGATATCGCCGCGATGATATTGCTCACCAATAATGGATTGCCGAAGCGCACGGTCGGCTTCGCGCCAGGAGTCTTCAACGCGACGAAAGTCAGCCCTCAGGCTGGAAGCTAAGTTGAAGACCTCTCGGATATGTTCAACCGCCTGATACGTTTCCAGCACCTCAATATGCCCGGCTTCGGCTTCCTGTAATTCACGTTCCAGCTCGGCAATACGACGACGTAAGGTTGAAACTCGGTTTGCCGGATTAGGATTAAGCCGAGTTTCCAGATTTTCAATTTCTCGCTGTACGGTGGACAATCGAGAAGCCGTAGAGGTCATGAAACGATTATCCAGTGATTCAACAAACGTAATTGCGACCTCAAGCGCATCAGTGGCGAAGATACGCCCATCCCGTTCAACAATTAAACGGCGTTTAATCCATTCCCGCAGTTCACGGCTGGCCTGAAGAGATGGATTTTCCTGATTAATCTCGTACTGTTCCTGACTCACATGCTCAACAAGAATGCCGGTAAGAGACTGAATCGCCTCCTCAAGAGGGATGCCATCATGTGATTTTTCAAACAGTGCTTTCAGGCTACTCAGTACTAATGGGGAGCGACGAGTAGCAAGAAGTACCCATGCAGGATGCTGGTTTTTTGCTGATATATAACTTTCCGTACGCTGCCTTGTGTTTTCTTCCATGTAACTGAACCTTCAACAAAGCGGGTTGAGATGCCAGACTGCGATAATTCACCGTTGCGGATTCTTTTTCAGCAGACCGCCTTACTTTATGATTTTTAACACAATATTTGATCCAGGTACTTTTATACAGAAACCGGAAAATATTGCCCCCACGCTCAATATATTCAAGAAAGATATAAAGACAGGCCGCGGAACAATATCTAAGACCACACTGACCTTACCATTTACCGATAATCAAATTGATGACAGAGCTAACAGAGCTATAGGGAAAGCCCCACTAATTTAACGATGCAACAAAAGTCTTCCACTACTGTGTAGTTTCACGTACGCTGTGCGGCTGGATTTCTCCCAGCGAAAATTCGCAGAGATACCCATGAACCGCAAACATACGCCATTCATCTCCCTCTCTCGCCGTAAACGCCGGGCTAAAACTCTCAAAATCAAAACCCTTATCAACCGTGAGCGGGAAATCTGGGGTGGGCTCTTCTATGACGAATGCGATCATGCAGCAGCCGTTGCCAGCGGAAACTGGTGCTGGAGCGATATTGTTTTTCTTGGACACGATCCGGCTGTCTTCTGGAATGCAGAGATCATAACCGCCAATGTCGCTTTTGCCGATACCGTAGAAGAAGCGGCATTCAATGAAGCTATGCTTCTGCTGGAAGCAGTTGGTAAGCAGAATGCGGTCCTCTCTGATAACAGCCCAGATAATATCATCGGCCACACATTGCTTCGTAGATCCGAGCAAACCTATTCGATATTTAACGGCTTAACCTTCAATGATTTTACCGATAAACGAGCACTGGAGATTGCCCGGGATGCTCCCCCGGCAGTTTACTGCGGCTACCGCATCTTACCGGGTTTCGCTTCCGGAATTGGCTTGAAGATGGTCGTTGAGGCTGATGTCTTAAAGCAGACTCTGATTGAAGCAACTATTCAAGATTTTCTTGCCCGCGGAGAGCGCAACTGGGTCTCTGACATGCCTTCACCGGTCCGCTATGCGGGACAAGATATCTGTAACAAACTTGACACAAAAAGCTGAGCATCTACGGGAACGAACCTTGAAAAACGAAGCCGCATACCTCATAGCCGCGCGGTTAATGGCCGCGCTCAATATGAGGAAAAACCATGGCACGAACTCGCGCAGAAAGGCGCCACCATATGCGTCGAATGAAACAAAGACGGCAACACGACAATGCAGTTGGCGACGGTTGTCCAAAACATCTGGGTCGTCATTATAAAACTCCGTGTAGCTGTTCCTGCTGGATGTGTGGACACCAACGTTACTGGTATGGACCAGGTATGCAGGAGCAACGCGCACGAGCAAAAAATACATGAGGAGGGCATATGAGGTAACTATCTATGAAGAGGAACCTAAAATGTCTGTTTTTAACACACGACGAGACCGTGACCGGAACGGTAAACCAAAACCACATTACCATGTTGGTTATCCTGGATTCGATGGCAAGATGATGCACCATTGCGATCGCATCTCTGGATTCTGGCCGAACTGGAACACCTGTCATTGTCCGTCAGCCTGGACACGTATGTTTATGACCAGGCCACGCCGGGCAAAAGAATCTGTCGCTATCGGGCAGATAATGAAAGGAACCGATCCCGACGGGATACTCTTCCCTCACCGAACGAAGCCATATGTATATTATTACTAAACACATCCCCCTTGCCGGGGCTTTATTACCAGAGTCAGCCGTGATCGATTGTTAATATCCAGGTAAAACGAGCCATACCTTAATACAGAACTGTCACGAGTTTTGAAAATCCCCGTGTCCTTGGTTCGATTATTCGCTACAGACCTCACGCCTCATCCGGAACGGATACTGCAAAGCGCGTTGGATAAATGAGTCGATGGCATCTTGCCCCCCTGCCCGAAAATCAGTGCAGTCCCCCATCAGATCCAACTCATCAACCCCGGGAAAAGGCCGCTGTTGCTGCACCACGTCCTGTGCGTGACCACACTAATAAAAAGGTGGCGCACTCTCCTGCATGGAGAATCAGCCATCATCCTTGTCACCAAAAGTCGTTTCCTTAATCGTTCAGGTGGTGCTGTGATTAGCCGATCATTCGGGCAGCAACGCCGTTACAGATGTGCTGTTTTTTATCTGCCCCAGCGTATAAATCTGAGAGCGGAGATGCTGTTCCAGTTGCCGGATAAGTTGCTGACGCAGAGGAGAATCGACTGGCAATAAGTTAATCTGACGAAGCTGTTCCTCCGTCGGTTCAGTTTGCTGAAAGCTGGTCATCATGCCGAAGACGGATGATTTGAGTTCGCTGACCGTCATGTATTTACCCTTATGCTCATCCAGCCCACTCAGTTGGTTACTCAGTTGTTGTAGCTTCGTCATCCCTTGATGCCAGCCATTCAGATTTTCTGTCGGTATGCTGGCGGCGTTTAACTGCCGAAGCCATTGCTGTGTCAGCGGTTTCGCCTGTTCAGGCCAGAGCGACTGCGCCTGTTTAACCAGTTGACGGCTATAGTCAATATTCCAGTCCGGCGGCAACTGGCTTAAACGCGCGAGCTGCTGCTGCGTTTCTGTGAACAAGGCTTGCGGTATGGGCGCTTGCTGGCGCAATGAATCCAGTTGCCCAGGGTTGAGTATTGCGGGTAACGGTGCCAGCGATGCACTAAGCTGGGCCTGCAACGGATCAGGTCGGTGTAAAATATGCCAGCCCCACACCGTTGCCGCACTTATTACCAGCATGGTGCACATTCCTGCAGCAAAGGATTGCCACTTTTTTTCCTGTACCGATATCGCCGCCAGCACATCCACGTTTGGCTGATGTTCGGGCTGTGCAACATACACCCAATTTGCCGTGTTGGCCGGTTCATTCTTTTCTGTAACAGGAATACCAGGCAGAGCATCACTTATTATTCCCGCGCCACTCACGACTGTCGCAGGCAACACGATACCAGTCGGAAGGGCTGTACCAGAGCCGGAGATACCATCACTGTTTTCCAGCTTAATAGCACTGTTGTGTATTAGCGTACGCAATATGTCGAACTGACTAAGATGTTTAAGCTCCAGGCGCTGTAGCACCGCGCCGAGACTCGTAAGCAGTTGCTCCGCCCGATATAGCTGGTTGAGATCGCTATAGTTTAGCGGCAGCGCGCGCATCCGTTGCTGCAGGCGCTGACTCAGATTGCTGAGAATTTCCATGCGGGCGTGAACAGGCTGCGGCCAGAGCCCTCCCCACTGGTGGCTTATCAGGGCCTCCAGTATTGCCAGCCCTTCATTCAGACCAAATAAGCCGGCCAGTTGAGTCCGGGCAAGCGTATACCAGGCCGCAGTCTGCAACTCCACGCCATTTTGCTCAAACAGTGAGAGACAGAGCTTTTCTATATACCGCCAGTTCACGTCAGGGCGTGCCGGATGGGTCAGTTTGCTCAGCTCATCGCGCAGGGTGGCATAATCCGGCAGAGTACGCGGGTCGCTACCGGTTTTGATTTTACGGGGGGAGATGTCATTCATGACCACATATCCATCTGACGTGTCTACAACGGTGGAAGATTATTCTTTATACGGCTTCATTTTCTGCTTATTCGAGATATTGCAGATACTATTGTGCTGCCAGATCAGCAATATATATCCCAAGGTGCAATAACACCTTTATAAACAGTGTCAGCCAGTTTAATTAACAAAGTAACATGCGCCTGCGAACTGGAAACGATGAGTCTATTTTATAAGAAAATATTAACGTTAAGCATTATCTTAGGCGCACCATTAAGATATTCATGACGCTAATAATATTTTTTCCTTGCATATTACTGTGATTTTATTGAATGAAAGATCATGATGCAGTTTCGGCACATATGTTCTGTTTGAAAATATCCACAACACTAAATACTTATAATTTATCTGTCTCATCAAGATACTGTTGATGTTTAAGATGCCGAAGCAAAACGCGGCCTTCAGGCATAAAGGCTGTGCCATAGCGTACCAGGCCAATACCGTTGAGTTCAGCATCAATGGCATAGCGCAGTTCACCAGGGATTTTCTGTTCGAGAAGAACAACGGTTATTTTTTTCAGGCGCGGCTCGTATTTGAGGAGCACTTCAGAAAACGTCTGCAGCAGCTGATGGGCGGTACCCGGCATACCCTGAAGAATTTTGGTCATATCCGGTAATCCATAATCCGGCAAATGCTTCAGCGTTCCGGCTCGGCAATTGAGGATACGCTGCATGTTGTCGAGCACAGACAAAATCACCTGGTTTTGTTCATTAACCTGATGGAGCTCAAGGCCACCGGTGAAGTCGCCGTAAAGCGTCTCATATAACGAAGGTGAATTTCTTTCCATATTTATTATTAACTAACGATGATATTTAAGGAGTGGGATTGTATTTTCAGAAAAATCATTTCGTTCAAGATATTGATTTATTTTTACCTCGTTAAACTACTCTAGAAAGGTCTCCAGTAAACATTTCATTTCTCCTTGTAAACTACCATAAGAACCAAGCCCCTTTCTGCAAATACATTTCTACCCTTGGTGGTTCTAAACCTTTTTCAGAAAGGCAGATTAATAAAATCATTATCATTTATGATCAACCTTATAATGGTCCGTTCAACCTCTTTGAATTTATAGCAAATGAGTTCTTTATTATGATCTGCAAATATTTTTTCTCTTTCGTTAACTTTTCATGAAAAAATAATCCAATCACTTGCTCAACGACTGACAGGTCCTCCGGTTTTATCGTAAATCGAGCTAAGTAGCATAGACGTTATTTTTCTCCAAAGATAATCCCGCCAATGAACCAAGTTGGCCTGGATTGCAGGCCAGTATCAATTGCTGGTGCATTTACATTTGCAACCGCTTGATGAGGAGGATCCTGATTGATAGAACATATCCGTACCCGTACTCTAATTTTATGCATTCGATTTTCCGGTAGCTTTGCCGCTGACCAGCGTCACCTTCTTGTCTGCAAACAGCATATCGCTCGCTAATTTCAGACAAATCTTTTGTTCTGCGGATACGTACATGGCACCGTTATATGCCCGGATTTTCACGGCATTAGCATGGCCGGGAGCCGCTGTGGCTTCTGATAAAAAAGACTACACTTCAGGCCGTTCCATCGAACGAATAACAAGAAAGTCCTGAGAGATAATTGCATTTTTCTCCACTGTTTGAATATCGTGAACAAACCAGGCATACATTTCAGACGGAGCTGTATCTGCAGGAAAGGGTTGTGGCTGATTATGAAAAGCGGCATGCGCATAATCGAGAAACCGCCTCGCTCGCCTTAATGCTGGCCCATAGACATCAGGCGCGATCAGGAGGCGTTTATCATCAGGATTACCTTCCATGCTATTTTTCATTTTTACTGCAGCATCATGGATATCTTCCAGCCATCCGCAGTTTTTATGCAGCACATCGAGTTCATTCTGATAGCGACCAGCCATAACGTTGGCCTGCTGTGAAATACCCAGTAATCCGGCAGATGCACCAGCTAAAGCCAAAGTATCCCCTCGCTCTTTTTCATATTTAATACATTCGCTACGGTATTGATAATATTGCAGCCCCAGCCACTCGATATAACTATCCAGATGGCGGTTTTGCGCATCAACATTGACGGATTTAAAAGGTATGGCTTGCTGATAAATTTGGGTCCACTCTGCAACTGATTTATTTTTAACCTGATCATGCAAGATGAAATAGCTAGCAACAGTTTCGGACTGGACACGCAAAGTTTGAAAATCAGGAAAAGGAACCCCGGCCATGGTTGCAGCACGATACATCCGGTGTAATGCAACCCGACAGAGTTCCGCGCTCGGTTTTTGTTCATTTGGTTTCAGACCACCACCTACATCCTCGGAACAGCCGGGCTGCAGCTCTTCCTGATGTTTATCATTACTCCCTCCCAGGCAATAAAGGCTACGCCAGGGACGATTTTCATGAGCGGCAACCAGATGCAGCGCATTTTTAACTGTAACGGGTAATGCGGACTCCTGGTCAATAGATTTATCACCCAGTAAAACGCTGATACCTTTTACAGGCCCGCCAAACGCTGATACAAACCAGCCGACACCGTTATTGTTACTGGCAGGCGTATGTCGGGCGCAATCAAACAATCCGGTAAAGATAATCTCTACTGGAATACTTTTATAGAAGTATTTCTCCCCCTGTTTCTGACAGATATCAGCTAACAGCGTATCGATAAATTTACGCGCAAGTGTTGCGCCGAGATCAAAACCGAACAATGAAATGGAGATAAGTTTTACTGGTACCGGGCTGTTTGCTTTTGCCAGTTCAAAGAAACGCTCAAAGCGAGCCTTTGCAGAGTTTATTCTGGTATCAACACCCGTTACCAACATATCAGCAATGGTGGGATTATCACGTAACCAAAGCGTCGCCTCGATAAATGTTTTTTTGGTTGCGTTTTTAGCAATATCAGTTGTCAGTTTTTTCCACTCAGCGGGATAAATAAGTTTTTTCCCGGAGTCTTTCAGTACCTCCCACCAATTTCCCCCTCTAATTAACTCTTTGCCCGCATCTTTCGCCATGTCTTTCGGCTGATCCTTGAGATCATCCAGCACGGAGTTTTAAGCTCCATCCATAATAGTGTGAATCCTCTCGACCAGTTCCTCATTAAAAGGTGTCCCGAGACCCGATATATAAAATTTATTATGTGTATTTAGTGAAGTATCTTGTTTCTTTTCAGGAAATGCTCTAAATAAGCGCGCCACATTACTAAGGCGTTGCTCAGGGACATCCTGATCAATATTGCGATGTATACCATCAAAGAAGAAACCAACATGCCAGGTACGTGAACAATTTTCCAGCCCGGCATCCTCCGCCTGCTGTGCCCGTTTCGCAGCAGCAATAATGCTTTCGATATCCATCAGTTGTGCTCCTGCTTTACAGCTTTTCCGGGAATATCAGGCCGTTTTCATAAGGCGACCAGGCATTATCACTCCAGCCCAGCAGAACTTTATCTCCGGGTAAAAAGTGAACATGCAGGTCATTTTCTCCCCGCTTTCTTTCCGGTAATGGCATCACGACACGACGCTTTTCAACACGCATTCCTTTGAGATATTGTTCATGGGTGATATCCAACGTCCAGATAATTTCCGCCGTCTTCCCGCTGATACTACCGCAGCATGTTGTCTTACCACCTCCGTGAGCAAACGCATTTGGCCCCGCGATCCCGTTCACGCTAAATCCCAGAATTGGCCGGTCAATTTCACTGTGGATTATTAACGTGACCGGCCCGGCTGGTGGTCCCCAGATTGACGCCTGGACAATATATGCGCCGTAAATAATAAAAGGTGCAATCAGCACTGCCCAAATCCATTTTCCCCAACGGGCATAGCCGCGATTTACAGCGTTATCAACTTTGCTGAAGGTTTTAAAAAATCCCATTATTTATATTCTATTATGAGATAGCTGCCGCCGCAGTTCAGCGTCACCTTCTTCTTGTCCGCGAACAAAATGTCTCTCGCTGATATCAGGCTCAGTTTTTTTCCGTGGATAATGTGCGATATACGGGCGGCCAATATCACCGCTGTCATATGCAATACCGACTTCCGTGTCATCAGTCAGCAGCGTACGCCAGCCGTAAGTATCGCCGGAATAGGGCTTCGCCTGGCGTATCCATAGAGAATCGTAGCCAGACAGCAACCCAGCGACCTGGTTGAACGATATCGAATAGCAAACTTATTAGGCAGCTCAACATGACTATGTTTTGATCAAGTAATCAGTGCATCTATGTATTTCGTTAAAAATCCTTTTGCTTTGTAAATTAAAAACTGATCGTCACAGTCTTTTTCTAAAGAGAAAAAACCTTCATACAAATGAAAGTAATCCGATTCAAATTCATGCCCTACAATAAACATCACAAGAACAAATGCAGCACGAACATTTAAACTAAGGCAGTATGTATCAGATTTCTCAAGCCCAAGGCATATGAGATCATTACTTTTATCACAACCTAAATACATACATTTTTGTGGATAAAGTTTTTTTAATAAGTAAAATATCTGATTATTTAAATCAATGCTACTAAAACCATCGAATCTTTCACTAGCAAGCTTATTTTTAAAATCTAAGATATGTATATTACCTCCCCCCAATACATCTGTTAAATACTCATTAAATTTATCATATATCAGCATAGATCTTTCTAATTCCGTGCCAGATGAATGTTGTTCATTTACAAAACCAAAGCAAGAATACATTGGATCAGTATTAAACCCGGAGCCAAGTACTATAGCCATATCAATATATAATTGCAGAGGGCCACGTTGCATTATATTTGATGCCTTAGCTTTATTAATTAAGTTTGCAAGACCAACTTTAAAATTTTTCGAACCTAATTCATTAAATATAAATGGAAATACCTCTTTACAATGTTCAGATAATTCATTAACGAAAGCGTTTTTAGAATAAAAATCTAGTAAGTCTAACTGCTCAGTGCTTATCTTCATCCAAATCTTTACCAGTAATAATTAATCTTGTTGATGAGATGAATTCACCCACATCTGTCCTTTCCGAATCATACACATTGGTTAGAACGGAAAAAACCGCAACAACATCAACAGAGCCATCAACAATAAAGGAAGATATTTCCGCATCTAAAATAGCCCATTTAAATGAAACACTTCCATTAACTGGAATATATGTCATTTCTTTCTTTAAATCCCAATTAGCAATATTAGGTCTCAAGGGCATGCTTTTTTTTGTTCGATGATCAACCAGTTCAACACCAGGACCGGTTTTTTCAATGAACTTCAGGGGGATATAAAACCCTTTAGAGCTAATATTTTTGATAGTGACAACAACAGGGATCTCTCGTTCATTATTGTAAATACACTCCTCACGTCTTTCACAATTTGCAGTGATAGTGAAGTAATCATTCTCAATCATTTTAGGCTCTTTTGAGTGTAAAGTTGGTGAAAGAATAGTAATAAAGAACCCCAGTATTATACTATATCGCATTCAATTTTTCTTCCTAAACCTGGCTCATTAAGTAAATCTCTTGCTTCAATGGCAATGAGCCAGCCATGCCTTTTCAATATAGTAGTATTCCCGTATGCAGCCATAATTGTCGACGACGGTTCTGCAGGATTGCCGCCATTATAGGGAACCGAAAATGGCGCATCTAGCTTGCCATCAGGCTTGTAGTAAACAACCTGGTCTTTATGCTGTACACCTGCTTTATAACCATACTCATCTGGTAACCCAAAACAATGTCCAAACTCATGAGCATAAACCCAAGCCCCTGTATCTTTAGACACGTCAAGAAACTTTCCAGTAACCCCCTCACGATTATATTGTTTATGAATTCTAAAAACATAATGTTCGTTTGACGCTACAAACACCACTTTGAATTCTATTGGAAATATTTTGACTCCACATTTAGGGTCTGTGGTTTTTAAAGAAAGCTTATTATCCCAATTTTCTTTAATACCTTTCATTAAAGTTTTTTTTGATTTTTCAATAATTGTTTCGTCTACACCTTTATCTGGCTCGATCTTCAATCGTATCTCCACACTAACTTTCTTTAAAGTTTTACAGTAAATTATTAATTTATATTGTCTCGTACCAAAATTATACTCATACGATTCACCTTCAGCATTTAACTGATCTGAATACCTTTTTACAGGATTCACCTTAATTTCTTTGGCATAGTCTTTACTCCAGCAAGATGCACAAGGTAAAGTCGCACTGATGGCTGGGTCCTCGCACCGTGCTACTTCTGAGGGGCGTTGAATCCTCTCTTTCACTCCCATAAACAATCCTTTATTGCGAAACCAATGAAAAAATCAATTTATATAATAATCCTCACCGTTATATTTACAGCCCCAGCTTATAATTGAGATTAAAAAGATTTCTAATTGCTTGGCTGTTAAAACCTCTGGTAAAAAGATAAGAACCCGAGGATCATAATACCTCAACATTGCCACCTGATTATTTGGCATAATTACCTCTAGATTATTTTTCAAATGAATGAAAAGATCTTTAAAAGATGACGAGCTTAAAATCCAAGAAACAGAATAATATTTCAACTCTAAATTA
Source organism: Kosakonia pseudosacchari (assembly GCF_900184035.1). Classification (GTDB taxonomy): domain Bacteria; phylum Pseudomonadota; class Gammaproteobacteria; order Enterobacterales; family Enterobacteriaceae; genus Kosakonia; species Kosakonia pseudosacchari. The sequence continues at coordinate 159,768 of NZ_FXWP01000025.1, read as the reverse complement.
GTTAATATAGAAAAAAGATCATTATCAATACTTTCCAAAGCCAATAGCCAAGGTCCTGCAAATGCGAGATATCTATCATCCCAACTATCAAATAATGGCATTACACCATTACGTTTAACCAATTCTATTGTGCAGAAACGATCATACTGAGCACCATCAACAAGAGCATATATTTTTCTTTTATCGCTTTCACGTTGTATTTCTTTCAGACGGTCTATTATTGAATGCTTCATTATTATTCTCCCTTAATTAGTATCGGTGTACCATTTTCTGCAGCTTCAAGAAGGCAACTCAAACATATGCCACTTTGGCTAAACGAAGGCATCATTCCGCTCAATAATGCTGGTGCTGTCAGATGCGTCCGCTTTATCTTCCGCGTATATGTCGTATCTGTACCGTACTCTATCTTCCCTTCATCAATGATGAGATAACTGCCGCCGCCGATCAGCGTCACCTTCTTCTTGCCTGCGAACAACATGTCGCTCGCTGATATCAGGCTCAGTTTTTGTTCTGCGGATAAGTGCATTGCGCCGTTCTGTGCCTGGATGTGCACCGGACCTTCGCTGGCGTTCAGCGTCAGTGAACCCGTTCGTGCGAACAGACCGATACCTTCTCCGGCCAGAATTGCCGTGTTACCTATCGCACCGCTGCTGAAATCTCCACCCGCATTCACTGCCACATTCTGACCGGCAGCCAGTTGCATATGTTCGCCGCTGGTGAAGGCCACGCCCTGCGGGCCATGGAAATGGATCATCCCGTTCAGTGGTTTCAGGCGTCGGTCGAACATCGCTTTCTGGCTGGCAATATCCGCTTCAAGTGCCTGCGCCTGTTCTGCGGCAACGGCCAGGGCTTTCAGCTGCTGCTGACAGACGTCGATTTCTTTCAGCGCCGTTTCCATGCTCAGCACTTCTCCCACAGCCTTCTGCTGTCCGTCAGCGGTGATAAACAGCCCTTTCGCCACGCGAATGACGCCATATTCATCCGTTCTGAGTTCATAACCGGAGCCCCGCCGTTTGTTCTGCTCATCAACGATATGACCCTGGTTGAGCTGTGTGCCGCCGAATGGCGTGGCGAGTGCAATATGCTCCTGCCCACGCAGATCCTCCATTCGTAGCTCGTTGCCTGCCGCCGTGCGCAGGATGTTCTGGCTGCGGTTATCGCGGGTGACGATCTCCTGGTGCTCTGAATCGTGAAATGCGTGGGCAATATACGGGCGGTCAATATCACCGCCATCATATGCAATACCGACTTCCGTGCCGTCAGTCAGCGGCGTGTGCCAGCCGTAAGTATCGCCGGAACAGGGCTTCGCCTGGCGTATCCACAGGTAGTTATAGCCGGGCTCTGCATCTTCTCTGGTGAAGTCCATCTTCACCCGGTAACGGCCCTGATTGTCCAGCCAGGCATAGATATCGCCCTTCTCCCGGCTTTCAATGTGCGCCGGCAACGTGCCGTGGATGTGTGGCCGGGGTTCCTCCTGTGGCCGGAAGCAGAACTGTTCGCTGTACGGCATTCCCCATACCGACACATGCAACCGCGTGTCGCGGGCGGCGCGATAGGTGGTAAATGTGATCAGCATGCCGTCTTTCAGGTCGTTACGGTTGCTGCCGTCTGCTTCCAGCACCATGCCCGGCATCAACCCGGCGGCGTTACTGAACAGGTGCAGTCTGACTGATTTATTCAGTTCGCGTTCGTGGTGAAGTCGGGCATAAAACGCTCCGCTTTCAGTTTCCGGTTCGACGGTGCTGTCTTCGCCCACCTCAAGAAAGGGCTCGGCGTAGCGGTAGTGTTCTCCGATGGTGGTGGCATTGTTACTGACGGTGACAACAGCATCCATCGGCGTGCCTGCCTTGCGATAGTTGTAGTCCCGCGTACGCACCATCCCGGTTACCGTGTTATGCCAGGTGCGCAGCCCCCATACCGATTCGGCTGCACCGTCATACAACGCAGACGGCTCTTGGTACGGTAAATGCTCACCAGACTGGTAGAACTGCTGGCCGTCGGCAAAGGTCACCGTGTCCAGCCCGGTGACATCATTCCCCCCGGTTCGGAACCAGATACCGACCTCTGAAAGCATTCGCCGGATAAATTGCAGGTCACTTTCGCGCCACTGAGTGATGAGATCACGCGGTGGGTAACGCTTCTCCAGACGAAACTCAACATCCGCACCTTCCAGTCCATGGTTACGCAGTACCTGTTCCACCAGCTCCGGTACAGAAAGGTTCTGGTATATCGCACAGCGACGGGTATGAGAGAGCAGCGCAAGGCGGGATGAAAGCGTCACGCTGTAGTGCGTCCGGTCAACGGTCGAACCCAGCCATTCAAACGCCGTAATCACGCCGTGGACTTTACGTCCGTTGAGCATGCGCAGCGTGGCGTATTTCAGCAGTACATCGTCTGCCGCCACATCGTTTTGTGACGTGGTGAACTCAATGCGCCATTTCGATGGCGCACTCAGTGCTTCGCGTCCGTAAAAATTCAGCACGTCCGGTTTTACCCGGCTGTCGTTTATCTCAAGCATGTAACGGGTTTGCCCGTAGAACAGTGCCCGCCAGTTATCCTTCGCCATGGTTGTCACTCCTTAACGGGAACCAGCGTCAGGAATCCGCAACCCAGTTCAATGGTACGAGGTTTGTCCGGGTCGAGGTCATCGCGGCTCAGCACCAGCCGCCAGGTGTTGTTTTTCAAATCCGGGCGGTTGAATAACCCGATAACCGCGACATATTGCGCCTCTTCATCCATCTGCATATTGAGCATCACGCTGCCTTTGGGCATCACCAGCAGGGATTTGCTCGCCACAATATCCTCCTTCAGCACCGTACCGGCTTCACGCAACAGCATCTGGTAGTCGGCGGCATCCTCCTTCTGACGTTCCCTTAGCTGGTAGACACGAACCATCGTCGCCAGCGGCGTCTGCGCCTCATCGGCATTGACTCCCGAGCGCGGTTCAAAATCGAGATGCAACACCTTAATCTTTTTGTAGAAGATAGATTTGGTCATACTGGCCGCACCATCGGAGATGGCCTGCGTCAGACCGCAACCGGACAGCAGACAACTGAGAGCGAGCAGAACAACCTGTCGCAGAAAAACGGATGTCATGCAGAGATTCCTTTCAGAATTAGTCAAAACGATAACCGCCATCCTGTGCGGGATGTAAAGGTTGGCAATCCAGCCCCTCATAGCACCCCAGGCTGACGGTCAGATGGCAGCGCTTGCCGGGTTTGCCACTTTTCAACCCCAGAATGCCGGTACGGCCAAGCTGGATGCGGTGCTTTTGCCCGAGGCGCGGTTCTGGCAAGACACTCACCGGCACAGTCAGGCGCAAGCGCACATCAGAGCGATAGCCCAGATACACGCGCAGCAGCACCATCAGATCGGTGTGTAGCTGGCCACCGGGGAGCCAGCCTTCAGCTTCGCTCGGGTTAGTGGTTGCCAGCTTTAGCAGAATACGGCTGCAGGCCTCTTTGCCGGTTTTTCCGAGCGTGGCGCGCTGCGACAGGGAAACACGATTTTCTTTCCCCAACCCACTGCGCTGAGCCACCTGCACTTTGACTGGGTCCGGGCTGATGATCGTTGCGGTGGTATGCGGGGCCAGCAGGCTAACCAGCTGGCTAATACCTTCCGCATTGCGGGTTGGCAGCCGCATCGCCCCGAGCAGTGCCAGAAAACGGGAAACCGGGGTTGCCACGTTTTCAGCCGTACCGGGGATCCCCAGCCCCACCAGTCCCAGCAGGCATTGCGAAGTTTTATCGGTGCCGCCCGCTTCAAAGGTCGCCGGGTAGGCGTATTTACGCCATATTCGGTAGTACTGCGTGGTAATGCGGTGGCTAAAGATATCGAGAAAAGCAGTTGTGGCTTCATATCCTTCCCGCCGCTGGGCGATATCATCCAGATAAGCGGTCGGTAGCGGCGAATCCACACCGTACATTCCAAGAAAGGTCGTACGGACCGTAGGTGGCAGCTCCGGATGTTCTTCATCCGTCTCAACGGTGCGTAATTCGCTGGCCGGAAACCCCATCCCCGGCCAGGGGCGAAAGCGCACTGGGTCGGCATTTGGTTTCTCAGCTGTACCCAGCAAGGGTGCATCGGGATTATGCTGCTCAAGCAACTGGCAGAATCGAAAAAAGTTAACCCGCCAGATATCCTCGCCTAGGTGTTCCGTCAGCCCGGCACCCGCTGGCTGTGATTTTCTTTCCATCGCAGTCGTTTCCCTGTCGGTTGCAGCACCAGCGTGAGCTGATTGAAGAGGTGAACATCGGCATATAGCGCAAAGAAGCGGTGCAACATTTCACCAAACAGATTCACATCCCCCTCGCCGGCAAAGTTATCGGCATTAAGCGTGATTTCAATCTCGACGCCGCGCAGCATGTAGCCACGTTCAAAACGGCGCACCAGCGTATGCTTCACCGCCACAATAGCTTCCAGACGGCGTCGGTTCATCTCATCATCGGTCCAGTCATACAGCGCCAGCGTGCCGCGCAGCACTTCCGGGTTATCCATCATGCTCAGAAAGCTGGAACCCAGATGGCTCATCACCCGCCAGTGGAAGCGGTCACTCGCTGGCGGATAGAGTGGCAATGTTGGCGCACTGAGGTTTCGCACTTTCACCGCCACCTTACCGGCCTTTACCACCCGGTCGAGCAACGTGCTTTCCAGCGCTTTGCGGGGCATTTGCCCGTTGGTACCGGTGATACGAATGGAGAGCGATTCCGGCTTTTCAGCAAGCTGCTCCATTTCAAACGAATGGCCGCCGAGGATAAGCCAGGTGTCATACAGCCCGGACGGGCCACGCTTCACGCGGGTGTGGAAATAGCGCTCCGGCGCGTCAAAGCGCATCATGCCGCCGCGATGGCGAAAGCTGGTAAATGGTACGTAAGGGTGTTTACCATTTTTTATCGCGCCGTGAATATCATCGACGCTGTAGATTTCCGTGTGGCCGTTCTGCACACGCAGCGGGCGCAGCAGGTATTCGTTTTCCAAAGGGTCGATGGTCAGCGGGTCGGCTTCCAGCGTAAAAAGATTAATCACCGGCGCGCAATGCAGGCGAAAGTTTTCGGTTTCAAACGGCATATCGGACGGCCAGCCGCCATCGAGCACGATGTCGGTTTCAAACCAGGTGGTATCCTGGTTCAGCCCGATCAACTCCAGCCCGCGCAGTTCGACAAACATAAACTTCTGTCGAAAGCTGAAATACTCCAGCAACAGCTGATAACCGCTGAACGCAGAGTCGCCTTTCGGCCACAGACGCTCACTATCTTCGAAGCCCATCGGCTTACACCAACCGTCAAAGCGGATGCGCTCGGTGCGGGTCGCGGCATGACGGGCGTAAATCGCATGCACCCGGCGGGTCAGTGCCAGATGCAACGCGGATGCCACCGGGCTTTCGGCATCAAGGTAAAGGGCAACTTTATCAATGCCACTTTTGGCCCAGTCCACCCTGCTGGCGCACTTAAAACGCAGGCGAATAGCGGCACGTCCGTCAGGCTCGGTCTGCAAACGGGCACCAGCCAGATGAATCGGCTGTAGGGTGATATCCCGGGTCGTGCGGTACTGGCAGATGGTCTTGTCAGGACCAACCGGACGCGACAGCACCGGGAAGCCTTCAGGCAGAATTTCAGCCTGTTTAAGCTGCTGCCATTCCGGTTCGAACACCACTACGGAGAGTGACGGAATGGTGCGCATATAGTGCGGCCAGAGCAGGCTCACCAGCCCTTCGGTCAGCTCTGGCAGATCATCGTCGAGCTTTTCACGCAGGCGTCCCATCAGGAAGGCAAACCCTTCGAACAGGCGCTCGACGTACGGGTCGCGGGCACCGGTTTTATCCAGATTTAGCATGGCAGCGCGATCAGGATGGGCGCGGGCAAATTCTTTACCGGCTTCGCGCAGGTAACGCATCTCTGCTTCGTAATAGCGCAGGGTTAAATCATCCATGCACGGTTTCCCTGAATGTTGTGGTAGTCAAAAAAAGAGAAAATTACATCCAGCTTTCTCAGCCGCACAGCACCATCGCCCGGGCGGGATCAATGGCAATCAGGCCAGCCAGCAGCTCGTCCATTTCAGGAGCGAGGCGGGTTTTATCGCTTTCGCTGCGACCCGCTTTAAGGCGTAACAGCTTCAGGCGGCGGGCCTGCACTTCAAACAGCAGCCCGGGCTCCCACTCGTTAAGCGTCAACAGTGGTGCGCTACTGGTGAGCTCACCGAGCAGGTGGAGTGCCATTTCATTGCGTCCGAACTGTTCGGCAACACGGGCCATCAGCAGACGCAACAACCAGCGGCTACGCGGTGACGCTATGCCAGGGCGATGCTGAAGCCAGCCAAGCGCAGCCTCCGGGCCGTCGCTGTCGCCCTTTTCCATCGCCTCGGCTTCCAGCGCAAGAATGTCATCCGTTTGTCCGCCACCGACAACCGCTGCGGGTTGATTGCCAAACCCCGATATATCGTCGTTCACCTTTTCAGCAATCCAGGTCAGCGTCACTTCATCGGCAAACGGCGTGCCATCGTTCCAGGCGAGTTGTTCGAGACCATGCAGGCGGGCCAGCAGCAGCTTCAGGTCGCTGAGGATGTAGTCCGCCCAGCTATCCCAGGGTTGTCCGGCGCGAGTCAACCCTTGCCAAAGATACCACTGCAGGTCGAGCCAGAAACGGTTACCCCCTTCGCAGAACATGGTACTGGCCTGTTCCACTAATTCGGTCCAGTTCTGCTGCAAATACAAACGTTTAAGCTGAGCGCGATAATCCGGTTTTGGGGGGGACAGACGGGTGCGACCGCTGGCATCCAGCGCCGGGATTTGCCCCACCGTATCCCAGCGAACCGCTTTCATCAGCCGATGCGACGCCAGCCAGCCATCCTGCTGATCGGCCAGCCAACGGGAGAGCACTTTCGCTTGGCTTAAAAATTCGCCCTCGGATTTAACAACAATGTCCGGTGCGGACTGCCTGACCGTTGAAACAGGCGTACTTTCGGCTGTACTGATACTTGGTGACGTTAAGCTATCCAGCCCGCCATAACCCGCCAGACGCATCTCCAGCGCATGGGATAAACCGTCGAGAGAAGGGCGTTCGCCCTCCGGCCAGCGCTCCAGTTGGCTATCAAGCAAGCTCAGCACGGCCGCCGTCTGTGAAGTCTGCTCCCGGTTGGCATCTGGCCACAGCGAAAGCGTGTCCAGAATCTTTGTACTGTTCAGCCACTCAAGCGCGGACTTGCGGGCATTCGGGCGGCGCGGATGACAGTGCTCACCGTAACGGGTCAGCATTGCCACCAGCAATGGCAGCCCCTCATACAGCCCGACCTCGCCTTCCTGCTGCAGACGGGCAAAGATATACCAGGTGACCACCCTTAAGTCCCGGGCGGTACGACAGAGAATCTTTTCAGCCAGCTGGCACAACGTTTCTGGATCGATGCCGGAAAGTTTGTTGATTTCTTCGCGCATCAACTGGAAATCGTCGTCATAGGCAGGGTCTTCCCCCGCCCCGTCATTGCCCGCTAATGGTTTAAGCCAGTTCTCCCATTTTGACAGGCTGGCCTGCTGATGGACGAGCAGCGCTGACTGCTGTGCTTCATCGGGAACACACAGTGTCAGCAGCGCTTTTGCAGTAGCCATCTATTCTCCCTCCGTGGTTGCCAGCGTGTTATTCACGGCATCAGCACTTACCGGGAAGATAGCTTCCGGCAAGCGGAAACCCTGCAGCTTCAGCAGCGCCAGAGGTCCATCGCCCAGCTCGCTGCGCAGGATAAATTTCAGCGGATTTCCATCCGGTGTACTCCACACCAGTTGCGTACGGCTGCTGTCGAGAGGCGTGATCAGCGCCTTATTGAGCAAACGAATAAAGCCCCAGTTTCCCTGATAGTGCTCATAGAGGCGCATTTCCGTGTTCACGCTTCTCCAGCTCAGATCCACACCCGGATACCAGGTATTCCCTGGCCAGGTGAAGCTCTGCCAGCTTTCCATCTGGTTGAAGTAATCCAGATACTGACCATCCAGCGTCAGTTGCATTCGCGCAACATCACGTGAAGGGCGGGCCATCAGTTCAAAATGAACCCCCGCATCTCCCTGCGCGAAAATAATGTCGGAAATATCTGCCAGTTGATTAATAGCCGCCAGGAATGCCGGGTTGACGGTCATCCCCTGGCTTGCAGAAGGATCGACGACCCAGTGGCTGCCTTCCTGATGCAAGATGCCGCCAAGGTTGGTTTTAAGAAATGTCGCGATATGCCCGGAATCACCACGCACGAACTGCGCCAGCAATGGGAGTGAGGCATCGCTTCCAGTGGCTTTAAACGGATAACGTCCGGCAAACACGGTGTTCCACTGAGATACAATTGAGTTCTGCCAGCGGGCATTCAGACTGCCTGCCGCCGGGGTCAGCACCTGGCGCCAGGCCAGATCCAGCGGCTGCACAAACAGTGCCTGAGCAAAACCGTTCCACTCCTGCCCAAGGCTTGCCGCCACCAGGCCGCCGTAATCGCGTGTATCGGTCAGATCGATGGCCTTACCCTGAAAGACCGTCTGAGCCAGCATCTGCGCCATCGCTTGCGGATCAGGTGCACTGGTAACCTGTTGCAGTTTAAGGCGCACCTGCGTCACACGCGCCAGCCACGACTGGAAACTGAGATTACCGTTAGTGCCCGTGCCGTCTTTCCCTGCCATCAGGCCGTTCAGGGGTCCAAATACGCCATCCAACGGCCCTTTTGGCCCCTGTGTCTGTTCGATAAACTGTTGCGCATTGTTTTTACGCCCGACCAGCTTTTTCGCCGAATCGACCAGCGAGTCGGCAAGCCGCTCGCCTTTGGCCCCGGTCTGTCCCTGCCAGACCAGCGTGTGCATCAGTGCCACCAGTGGTGACTGACGCGCATCCGCCAGCAGGTTAAGCTGGGCAATCGCTTCGGACAGCGATTCAGCCTCATGCCACTGAATGCTGTTGGCCATGTTCAGCCAGGCATTACCGAAATCGGTAAAGTAGCGCTCAGTCAGGCGCTGCTCCAGCGCTTCCGGCGAGATATCGCTCCCGGCCTGATGAGTCTTATCGGTCAGCACCCAGTCGATTTCCGCGCGACGGGTTTTCACCACTTCATTAATAGCGCCCTCGACCTGCTCTTCCCATGCCTGGCGGGTAAACATGCCCGGCACCACTTCGGAGGTAGAAAATAGGGTCGATGCGTCGGTATCACCTGTCATATCTGCCAGTGTTAAGTCCGGCCAGTTGCGGGCGATGCGCTGCAGCATCTCCTGATACAGACCAGACTCCGCATTACGCTGCCCAATTTGTTTGAGCAGAATCTGACGTACGGTGCCAACCAGGTCTGTATCTGGCTTAATTTTCCACTCCGGGTGCGCGGGCAGGTTCTGGGCATAGAACCCGAGCAGTTTGGGAGCCTGGGTCTGCCAGACATTGTCGCTAACGCCAGTGCGCGTCGGCCAGAATTTCAGCATGTTTTCAGCAAGCCAGGCCGCATCCGCTTTATCCGGACGCGCCAGCATCAGGTAACCCTTGAGAAGGTTATAGGTTTTTTGGGCGGCGGTAGTACGTGCCACACTAGCCGGAGGAAGTTGCACAAACGCGGCTAGCTGACGGTGGAACTCATCAGCCAGCGCATCGCGCATCAGCAGCTGGTTGTTACGGGCATACAGTGGCCAGAGTGAATTCAGGGTTTTACGATCCTGATTCAGACCAAAGCGCGTATACCATGGCGCTCTGTGGACTTGCCTGTTCTGCAAACGGGCAATGGCTTGTTGCAGAATGAGCTGATTACGCATGCGTTCCGTCAACGGTTGTTTTGTATCGGCGGCAACGTGTGCGGTTTCCTGGGCCTGATAGATCTGAGCACGGTTAACAGCCAGAGAAAGTAGTGTTCCTGCGCCCCATAGAAGAACCAGCGCCAGCAGTATCAGATGCAGAACGCGGCGCCAGTGGAAACCGATTTTGTGGGCCTGAATATGCAGACAATCCTCTTCGAGCGCCTGCCAGGCCGGATGACTCAGACGCGCGTGCGGTAACATGGAGTTTGCGGGCAAAACAGGACTGAACATCACGCCTCGCAGGCGGTAAGGTGCAGGGCCGGTCATCAGGCTGGTCAACAAGGGGGTTAACTGCTGTTTAAGACGCCCGCGCAACTGAACGGATAACTGCAGCAACCAGTCGTGGCGGGTATTACGCAGAAACACTGGCATACCTGCACAGCGCAAACGAGAAGCAAGCGTGGTCAATGAGTCTATGGCGGTTTCTGGTGCAGCCCCCGGCCCGAACAATGTACCTGTCGCCGGAACGCCCTCACTTTCCTGACTCCACGCGTCCTCACGGATAAACCATAGCCAGACCGGAGCCTGCCAGCCAAACAGCAAATCACTTTTCTGGCGGCTGCGAGCGAGAGTATCCAGTGCCGCAGCATCCGGAAGCTGCGCGCAGTTCATTACCTGAACAGTGCCGTCTATCGGACGTTGAGGGCGCACCTCCTTCAGCGCGTCAACAAATTCTTGCTCCGGCTCGACTTCTGCCAGTCCGGCATGAATCAGAACAATGCCATCGTTTTCCTGCCAGTGATCACGCTTGAGCCCCGGGACCACTTTTTCGATATGGTCATCGGTTCCCTGAACCAGCAGCAGGCGAACTTTGGATTTCCAGCGGCGGCCGTAGCGCAGACGGAGATGATCGGTGAGCGGGCCGGAGGTAAAACGTGTGGTATCTTCATCAGTATGAGAAGGCGCTTCCGGCTGGGCCGCATTACCGACACTGTTCTCCTCTTCCTGATTCTGATTACCGCCTTTTACCCCAGCAGTTACCATCAGCGTTTGAGCAAACCACCCTGCGACAAGAATGACGATGATCAGCAACAGGCAGATAATAATTACACCAGGATGACTGAAGGGTCCCACGCTCACCATAGCGGCTGTCTCTTGCGGGTAAATCCAGAGAAAACAGCCAGCTATGCCTGTAATACAGAGCGCAAAGAAAATAATAGATGCGAGTGCGGATGGTCTTTTCATAACGAACGGTAACAATCCCTGATTATTATTCCGGGGTGACAACGCAGAGCTGTCGGTAGTCTGGTGATGATTCGGTCACAACCAGTTGTGCTTCACGGTCAGCGATACTCTGGCGGGTTGCGAGAATTAAGGCCTGCCAGGGAGCCGTCACACCGGCGAAACCTGCCACGCTGTCGATATTGACGTAACGCTGCGTCGTCAGCTCCGGTGCATAAACGCCGCAGGCTGTGCTCAGCGCATCGCTGTAAGCCAGCGCTCCTCCGGTTATCCAGCCACGTAGTTTTGCGTCTTTCTCAAGCCCACCCCATAGCATCGCGTGGCGTAGCGCATGGCTCATATCACCCGTGTGATTAATTTGCGGACGATGAATACGCGCTGATTCCGATGGCGTATCTTTGAGGCGGCAGTTGGTCATCAGCATTACTGAAATGGCTTCCCCGGAATCATTCGCAGGAACGTCATTCAACTGTGCGCTGATCACCAGCAATGCAGAAGGTTTTGCATAGTGGTAGTCGAGCCAGTAATCAATGATCTGCAGTCCAGAGAGGTCACGGATGCGGATCACGGGGCGGATAATCCCCAATAACCAGTTGAGCGAGATATCAGGCAACTCTTCGGCTAGATCCAGCGCCAGATAGCAGGTCATAGCTTCAGGTAACGTCGCCAGCAACAAGTTGATATGTTCCACCACCTCGTACTGGTATCCGTCCAGCACTTCAGGCGCGCTCCCCTCTTCTGCTAAACGGGAGTGCCTGACGGGCTTTCCCGCGCCACGGGGCATCACCGGTTGCAGTACGGGGGATTTAGCAAGTGCTGCGTGTTGAGTGGCTACATGCTGGCGCTCCAGGTGATTCACCAGATATTCACCAGCAAACCAGGCGAAGCGCTGCCCACGATCTTTATCATTGTCGTGACGGGCTTTGATGGTTCTGTTTGCCGCATCCTGCCCCACACTCTTGTACTTGTAGCCCGCACGGCGAGCCGAGAATAGGGCTCCCCAAATCAGCACCGGCAGCACAACAGCGAAAAACCAGAATCCTGGGCCAGAACGCTCATCCGGCCAGAACAAAAAGGTCAGCCCCATCCCCATAGCCAGAGCAAAGGCGCCGAAAATCAGCCAGTGTAGAGTTACCGGACGTGGCGGTTTGGCTTTCTTTTCCGGAATCCTTTCCAGAATGACAGGCATGGCTCAGCCCACCAGTGCATCAGGGAGAGAACTGATCAGTGTGCACCCACAGGCACATTTATGACCGTGAAATGCCACCGGCAGCCCGTTATCAAGATAGTCGGGGTTGCCTTCAGTAATAACTGTCGGGCCATGTCCTTCCTGCGGGCAGGATACCTTGTCGCCTTTACGGGCTACGCCAATGCCACCGAAAACCATAGTTGACGAGCCTGACTGAACTACACCGCCATGAGTGGTTTTATCGCCAATTCGAACAATTCTTTGCACCATATTTCCTTATTTAATCGTTATATATAAATCTTCACCCCTTAACCTGCACAAACTACATCCGTTAGCTTTAGTTGATCCTCTATCCGTCTTTTTCATCCGGCCAGGAAAGCAGGTTTTCATTCTGGTAACCTTTAGTACGGAAAGCCATAAACTGTATGTTTCATTAATTTTATGAGTAGCACCAATACTTTTCCCCAAATCATTTATAATGAGACTTTAGATACATTTCAATTTCTGCAGAATTTTTATATTTAAAATGTAACTATTCACCATTAAACTCACCATCAAGACCATTAAGATTCTGGTCATTTTTGATTGAAGAATTTATAGAAATGTTTTTAGAGGAATATTTATAGCCATAAACTTGATATGAGGTTCCATTTATCTTTTCCGCAGAATGTCGATGCACCCAAGAGATTAATACAATTACATTGATTTGATTCTGTACTTTAGTCAAAAAATTGTTTCCACATGAGGTTCATCGCCATCCACCTCATAAGCTTCAATTTTAAAAGCTTTACCATCGACTTCGTAATAAAAGGCCAATGGATAATTAACTTCATCTTCATACTTAATATAACCGCTGACATCGTCGACTTTAAATGTCCTTTGCACGGAATCTGCTTGAGCGACTGGATAAAAAAGAAAAGTTACCATATAAAACAAAAAAACATTCGCACGCAAATTGCCAACCCTTTTTATAATAAACACACAAAAAAATCAAAACCTTTCGCTAAAAACAGATAAAAACTCACATTAATCATAAAATTGATTACGGAAAAACAAAAACTTTATCATTCATGTAAGAAACGTCATCTATTTAATCACTTCTAATGTTATCACTTCTGAAAGAGTTAGGAAGGCAGTCACTGGATTGGATAACTTTGTTGTTTTTTATATCAAACGAGATTGTATATTCGTTTTTTTCAGATCCATTAATTATATCAATAATATAACCATATTCACCGAGTCTGAATCCATAATATGTAATGCCCATCTGGCTATCCGTGAAGCGCTTCAGTTTATTCCCTTCGTTAAAAACATTTATCGACTCAATTAAGCCCATCCTTTTAACGATATATTTAATTTCTTTTGTTTCGCTATCGATAGAAAGTGAAATACCTCCGGAGGATTTTCCTGGCAAGAGGCATGACACAATCACTACATCAATATACTCCGAAGCAAACAAACTTACTGGCAATAAATATAAAACAACTCCATAAAATAACATCCTTAATAACACCATATGATTTTCACTATACCTTTCAAAAAAAATCAACATCGAAACACAAAGATTAACTTCCAAAAAAATCAATGTTAATTGAGCCATATTTGGTTTAAAAATAACAACTATGATTTTAAAAATCAGACTCATGGGAAATTAAACCTGTTATTTCTCACAAAAGCATCATCAACGTCTTCAATACTATTCATTTTAATGTTTTTTTCTCCGAACGAATTTGAGTCACATCTCCTGGAACTAATAACGCCACCATTTTTTTTGACATCAAGATAAGCAACTACACCTGGTTTCTCCTCTGGCACTCTTAGTACATAAGAATAGACACCACGATTAAATCCGAGATAAGTCGTATACGTTCCTAAGTCTATCCATCTTTTAAGTTTATTTTGAGAATCAAAATCCACAGTTAATTCTGAAACATTACCTTTACTGAACGTATACCTGATCGTATCGTCTTCCTTCTTTGCACAAAATGCAGCTACTGAATTAATTTTCCCCGGAATATCACATGACGCAATAAGTATTTCACCAGACTGGCACTCACTGGCATATGAATAATTAGCTACAAAAGCGATCAGAACAAATGAGATAATTTTCATAAAAAAACACTTTCACAAAATATATAAGCGGCTTGTCGTTCAGCAAGCCTCATATCTCCGCCATTAACTACGCGTGTAACATCAGCAACATCGTCGTACCCGCGACCTTTTTCTATATTATAAGGTTTATATTTAATCCAGAACCAAAGTGCGCGACGAATAGCATATGTCATTTCATTAATGTCTAAAACTCCAGGTTCTATAGCACCAGAAACAACCATCATTTCATTTTTATTATTATGTCATAAGCCCCTCGTCAGAATTATAAATTTCAACATCACCCACTACTCCATCTCTAAATGAGTTTTTGCGCTGTATTATTACTTGGACACACTTTTTATCACACCACTCACCGGTATAACCATTATCTGTTTTGGTAAGTGTCATAGTCGCCACACTGTTGTTTGTTCTCTGCTTTAAATCAAGAGAATGAGAGTTAGCTATTCCATTTAGTAAAATTTTCTTTTCGTACTTGTCATACATATAACTGCCAGGAACAATGATTTTGGAGTTAAAAATATTAATTACATAGCTATTTTTGCCAATACCCGCCGAATACACTAAAGAAATAGAGTATTCAGAATTCATTGTAACTGAAGCCTTGCAGAATATTGCAGATATACACAAAAAAAGATAAAATATTGCCTTCATTAAATTCACTTCACCCCAAATGCACTTTTGGCTATTGATAACTTATTAATACGCTCCTCCATATGGCTCGACTTCTTAGCTTTACCTGAATAATAAAGATGCTCCTGCACAGCCAACCCATTGATATAAACTGAAACTCAACAAACATCATTCTTATCGGCTTTATCGTTTAGCATACCTTGGATTTTCTGATAATTGATTTGTACTGGACACTGATAACGCTATGCCAATTTCTTCATTGTTAATTTTTTCTGAGATATATTTGGCACTTAGCATAATTATAACGACCGGTAATTTGATATTTTTTTTCGATATCAACAACAGCCCCCCTTTGCCAGAGTCATATAAAAACGCCTAAGATTCCTTGGCGTTACTTAGCAAATATGAAGAACATATCCATGATGAATTTAAAGATGGAACAGCCGGAATTAAGCTCTCCATTCCATTATCATCTTTAAAAAAAAGCACCCGACTCATAACGTCACTCACATACACAATCCAAGGATTATTTTCATATACTTCACACAAGCCACCAGCACTTATTGATGCGATTAGATATGTATTATCCAAGAATGATTTTTTATCTGTATAAACTTTGTAAATCGTTTGCTTTTTATCTTTGTAAGTTTCTATAGAAATATATTCAACCTCACCAGATAACAAAAGAGAGGTGTCTACAGAGTCAATCTCGCTTTCAATATCATTAATTTTTTCATCTATTATATCATGGTAATTAGCGACATTACTTTCATTTAATCCACAGTTCGCTTCCTTTGTGAAAACACCATTTTGTTTACTTTTTAATTTATAATACAAACAATCAATATAAAATTTTTTGTCTCGAAATCCCAATGTTGCGTATGTAGTCCAATCATGCAAGGAACGGCTATCCGCAATAATAGCCGGGAGCCCATGAAAAAAATCAAACGCATAAACTGGATTCCCTGCATAGTCCTCTTTAAAATTGAATGTCGTTATCTCATTACCATCTTTTGCAAAAATCTGATGGTTACTTTTATCGTATCCATATACAACATTTGCTGTTGCCAAAACATCTGTTGGCATCACAGCAATAAGATTCATAAGGAAAAATATACATTTATTCATATTAAAAACCCTTAGGAACAGATGAAGTTTTTTCCAAAATAGCATGAAATCTTTTTTTACATAAGGCAAACCCACAATCAAAAATATTAACGAAAATTCAAAACTTTCGCTAAATATCAATAAAACTTTTTACATCAATCATAAACGATTACGGGAAAACAAAAAATCTATCATTCATGTTAGGAACGTCATCTATATAATCACTCCTAATGTTATCACTTCTGAAAGAGTTAGGAAGGCAGTCACTGGATTGGATAACTTTGTTGTTTTTTTTGATATCAAACGAGATTGTATATTCGTTTTTTTCAGAACCATTAATTATATCAATAATATAACCATATTCACCGAGTCTGAACCCATAATATATAACCCCCATCTGGCTATCTGTGAAGCGCTTCAGCTTATTCTCTTCGTTAAAAACAACTTTCAACTCTGTTTTCCCCGCCCTTTTAAAGCCATAACTAATTTCCTTTGTTAAGTTATTAATAGAGAGCGTAACTTGTTTCCCTTCCTCTCCTGGTAACAAGCAAGTGATAATTTTAATCACATTTTGTTCTTGCTCAGCAGTCACAGCCCCTGCTGATAAAAAAAAGTAAAGAACAACCCCTGAAAACACTTTATATTTTTTCATTGAAATACCTGTTCGCATAATGCATATGCTTCTTGTCGTTCAGCCAATCCCATGCTCCCACCGTTTACCCTTCTTGTAACAACAACAACATCACTATGACCTTTGCCTTGATCTAATAAATATACTTCATAATGCAACCAAAACCATAAAGCGCTTCGAATAGCGTAAGGCATTGTATTTATTTTCTCGGGATCCGAAACAGTATCAGGGGCTTCATCATTCCAATATTCACTATACCCTTCCATAAACCCATGATATTTTTCATATCCAGTAACTTGAATTAGCCCTCGCCCCCTGAAATTATAGCCGTCATCTGGATTGCTCTGCCTATTCCCATTTAATCTTAGATAATGCTTACGACCTATAGCTTGCTCATCCGCACGGCGAGTTATTCTCCCCGCCGAGTTTTTCTCATAGCCATCAGTTTCCGACTCAGTTGAGTGTTCTCGGTAATATTGGCTAAAGGACCTTAAAGTCGAGGGAGAAAATTGAAACCCCTCTGTTTTACCTTTCATTTTCGGACCAACCTCTCCTTTAATTTGGGAAAAGAAATGTCGCAACCTTGTTGGAGTATCTAACTTAAATACCTCCAACCTCCCTTGCAGTTCAGAAACTACTGTATTTAAATCAGCATCTGAGGCCTCTGGGAAAATAGTTTTTAACTGAGCATAAGTAACATCATCACTGGCACCAACAGCCTTAAGAAAAACAATAGGATGCATATGCCATACCGCTTTACCGGATGTAAAGGGCTCGACCTGACTCATCCATTCCACATCATCCAGCCACTTCTTCACAAACGCTTTACGCAGCGGATCATAGGTTTCGAAAAACTTCGACCATTTAGGATCGCTGCTACCGCCAAACCACTCACTGACATGTTTCACTGCCAGCCGGGCCGCAATATCGCGAATACCCATTTCAGGGTGATGAACGGCATTGTAAAGCTCTGCCCCGGATAGTTCTCCGTCCTGATCGCAGTCCAGCTTAGCCGCCATGGCCTTGTAGAAATCAGACATTTGTTGTTGCTGAATTCCGCGCTCCGGTACCATTTGCCCGGAAATGGTTTCAAAAGTGGATTTGACCCAACCTTCCATCAATGACGCCGACATATCAGGCGTAGATTCCTGAACGAGAGCAGAACAACCGAGCTTCCTGAGGTCGTACTGATTGAATTCTTCTACTTCGTTCTGACTCAACCAGCTGTTTTCAGTGATCTGGTAATATTTCTTCCCGCCACTTTCATTCGGATTACATTTATCTTCAGGAAGAACGGCATGGATATCTTTTCCTACCATAGTCGAAGTCTGCCTAAAGGTATCATCTGACTTGGTATACAGCTTGCTGTCTGGCTTGATACGAATATATTTACGACCGGAGGTTACTGCACCGGGGTTATCCAGAAAATCAGGCATACGGCTATCTTTACTGAGAACTTCGATATGTACGTATGTGCTACCGCTAACTTGCCCCATTCCCACCGGAACAATATCGTCACCCAAAAAGCCAATCGCCTCCCCGGCGCTGATGTTCAGCGTCGTTGCAGGTTTCACCGCGGCATCAAAGGTGCCTTTCTCGACCGCTTTCTGCATCCAGACTGGCAGATGCGCATACTGCTCACCATCAGGCTCCATGTATTTTTTCAGCAGGGTAACCCAGAAAGTCTTTCCGATAGTTTTTCCATTCTTATCCAGCTCCAGCGCCAGTCCGAATGGCTGAGGTTCAGGTCCATTCAGAAATGTCGTCTCCCTCAGAACAAGGATCCGACTGCCTTTCGCCAGATAACCCTCTTTTACCGGGGCCGGAGATGGTTTTTTTCCCTGTTGGCTGCTTTCATACATATCTGCTTTGCGCTTCATTACTGTGCTTTTCGCTTTCATACATTTACATTTCTGAAATGCCGCGAGTGGAGCCAGTCCCATATACAGTGAGTAAAACTCAAGCCAGGTATTTGCTTTCTGAGGGTCTGGCTTGCAGATTGACTTCACCAGCACAAAGGTCGTTGAGTATTGCAATGTCTGGTTGTTATAGGTGCCCGTCTTGTAGTCCCGATTCAGTCGCCAGGCCACCACTTCACCGTCAACCATACACTGAAGCGGAACGGCAGTATCGATCGTTTCGGCGTTAAGCGTGGAACCTGGCGCTGATTTTTCAGAGATATGGATACCGCCATGCCACATACGATTGGTGCCAGCCAGCCAGGAACCATGCGGTTCCTTTCCAATAAGGTCCATCATCTCATCCAGCGTAGCGTAGCTCTCGCCATTCTTCTTACGGGCAGGGAAGCAGGTTTTCATCGGCGCATTATCCGGGATTTCACGCTTTTCTGAAGTTTGACCACCAGCATCCTTATGCCGATAAAAAACATAAGCTGGTTTTGCTTTGCGATAATCACCACCGGGATAATAGCCATTACTTTGTTTGAAATCCGATACCCATTGCTGCCCATTGAACATAGCCATATGTCCATAAGGGTGGTCTTTTTTTATTTCACCTTTTGCAAAATCTTCTTTAATAAACCCTTGAATAATAACTACGTCACCGGGCAGGAAACAGTTTGTAGAAGGTATTACATTAAACCCTCTTTCAAGCAACGCAGGGCCATAGTCTTTTGCCGATACGATTGAAGGCCAGCTGTTAATATCACCGCCAGCATTAATTGCGGCTTTAACATAGCGAGCACAATAACCTTTGGATGATGCCTCTGCATGTTCGTTTAAATGCTTAACTGCTTTTTGTACGTCCCACATAAAACTATCCTTAGTTTATTTATGCGAGTTACTTGCTGGAGGCGACATGATCGATTTTCCAGCACCCATGAATAACATTCAGGGATACGTCATACTTTTTCTTTATGTTCGTAATACCCAGTATTAACTCAACGTTTGCATAGTGTTCAGCCGTTTTTTTTACTTTCTGAACCGAAATGTTATTTACCCAATCCTCAAAAATGTCCTGCGCATCGGTAAAATATTCTGCATCCAGTTCATTTTCTGACAACGATTTTTCAAGCTCCCGAAGCAATCTCGGAGATACCCATTTGTTCAACTTCTGCTTATCGTTAACAGCGGTTGAAGTCAGGGGATACTTGTTCTGATTGAGCTCATGCAAATACCAGTGATAAAAATCAGAGGTGGTTTTTTCCGGGGAAACACAGCTTAAATTAGCAGCACTGGCAACACCAACCGACGCGATAAAAATCATGGCTGTAAAAAAAGAGATAATCTTCATTCCTGTATTCCTTAGCGTGACATAACGCCGTCTGACGCAGGCGGCACAAGCTCAAGCGTGGATTTATCGAAAACAGGCGGCTCACATTGCATATTTGCCCCCGCCATCGGCACCTGATAGCGAGCCGCTTTCGTAATAAAATCCCCCTTTGTTCCATGCTCAATTCCGCTTTCGCTTAGCTTCAGGTAGGAACCGCCCCCGTTCAGCGTCAGGGTTTTCGGAGTGCTGATGGTGATTTCATCTTTACTGCTGGTGATCGTGAACTGCTGGTCAGCGCTCATCTCGAGTGTGCTATGCTGGGCGCGTATTTCTACGTTGCCCTGATTAGCAATGATCTTCGCACCACCTTTATGGGCAAATAGCCCCAAAGAGTGTTCAGCACTCACCGTGACATTCTTCATTGCTCCGATATCGACATGCTGCCCTGCGGTAACCATGATGTTTTTCCTGCTGGTCAGTTGCAGATGCTCACCAGAAGTAAGGGCAATTCCTTGCGGAGCAGAAACAAGTACCACAGCGGACTGCAAATCTTTCAGGCGGTTTTGGATCAGGTTATTCTGCGTTTGAATATCACATGTCAGGGCTTTCGCCTGTTCAGCAGCGCCGTTCAGCGCCTGCATCTCGCTGTTGGCCTGAATAATCTGGCTGACCGCCGGATTCATCTCCAGCACTTGCCCCTGGCCTTTGACCTGAGCATCCGCTGTCAGGTAAATTCCACGGGCAGCGCGCACAGCACCAAACTCATCGGTGCGCAATTCAAAACCAGCACCGCGCTTTTCGCGCCGGTCATCAACCAGATGGCCGATATTGAGCTGGGTTTTGCCGAACTCCGTCGCGAGCTTGATGTGCTCTTGCTGGCGCTTATCTTCCATGCGGAGTTTATTGTTCGCAGGCGTTCGCAGAATGTTTCGCGTGTGGTTATCGCGAGTGACGTGATCCGGATGTTCAGAATCATGTTGGGCATAGGCGATATACGGACGGTCAGGATCTCCAGCATCGAACATCACCGAAACTTCGGTGCCGTCGAGCAATGGCGCGTGGAAACCGTAATTATCTCCGGCATACGGTTTCGCCATACGCAGCCACAGATAGGCATAACCCTGTTCGCTGTCGCTACGGTCGAAATCCAGCTTCGTACGATAGCGTCCCTGATTGTCCAGCCAGGCACAGGTATCGCCTTTCTCGGTGCTCTCCACGCGAGCGGGCAATGTACCAGCAATCACCGGGCGATTATGTAGCGGCGGGCGATAGCACACGGCTTCGCTGTAAGGAATACCGGTAAAGGTCATCTTAAAGCTTTGCTTACGTGAACCACTGCTTTGCACAGCGGTGATAACGATGCCGTCTTTCAGGTTGGCAGGAAGCGCCCCCTGCGGTTCAAGTACCTCGCCCGGTGCCAGAACCGGGCTGGTTGTTTTACCAATGACTTTCTGCTGCGCATTCAGAATACGTTCATGACGCAAACGGGCATAGTACGCCCCACTCTCCGGGGTTTCGATATCGCCTTTGCTCAGAAAAGGCTCTGCGTAGTGATACACCTCACCCGTGGCTATGCCATCCGTGGTACGGACAGATGCAGAACTGTCCTGTGGTGTAAGCGCCTCGCGGTAGTTGTAATCACGGTTGGCGACACTTTCTGACACCACCTGATGGGCGGTTTTAATATCCCAGACGCTGAGCTGCCCGTTATCGCTGGTACGTGACGGCGGGATCAGCGGGAGAGTTATGCCAAACTGATACTGCTCCAGGCTGTCCTGGAAAATCACCACATCCTGTTCGAGGCGGACATCCATTTCAAAGCGCCAGAAGATGCCGACTTCAGCCAGTAAACGCTGCACAAATTCGAGGTCGGTTTCGCGCCACTGGGTGATCAGTTCACGTGCCGGATAATCCTGCGACAGACGGAACTCAAAATCAGCGCCTTCCAGCCCGTGTGAACGCAGGATTTTTTCCACCACTTCAACAACGGACTGATTGAGATAAATCTCGCTGCGCTTTGTGTACTGCAACAGCGCGATGCGCGGCACAATTTTCAGCGTATACCAGGTTTCATCTGCAGACGTTGAAAGACGCTGGAATGTCTGCACTACGCCATAAACAGTACGCAATGGCGTGGCTGGCATGCCGTTATACAGTGGAACCTGGAGCGTGAACGACGCCGGTTTAAGCAGCATGCTGTCGCTGGCAATATCGCTTTCAGTACAGGTCACTTTAACGGTGTAGTGCCACGGTTCGCTGAGCTTTTCTTCTGCCTTAAAATTGAAGACATCCAGAAAGTGCGGGCAGTCGTGAACGACCAGCTTGTAGCGAGACATACTCAGTAATGTGTCGATTTTTTCCTTCGCCAGGGTAATTACGGAATCACTCATCCTTTTACTCCTCTCTCCCGCACCTTCTCAGTAGGCAATATCTACGTAAATAAACGACATGAATTAAAATATTTACTCATTATCGCCGGTTAAATAGGAAATCCTTTCGTTAGTCATTTTTGTCTGGCACTGATAAATATTAACCCGCTACAGCATAGTAATTGTTTCTGCTTTGCCATCTGGAATTTTTCCACATTTCGCCACTTTGTTATTAACCCATACAATCTGTTCTTTCTTCATTGAATTTCGTGCTGAGTCGGGTAATTCTTTCCATACAGCATTCAATTCACGATCGGCGCTTGCATAGGCAGACTGTGCTAACTTCAATGAACTCTGCGAAAGCGTACTAATAATCTGGTCTTTATTTACTGCCAGTACGCTCATATTGAACATAGCCGCAGAAACGTCAGTCTAGTTAAAATTACTAAAAAGAATATCTTTATTATTATCAGCAAGTTTGGCCATATAGGTAACGCCGTTTCAGGTAACGCCGCTGTTGTTTACCTTTCCATTATCGCCCGTGACATACTGCAAATAATGAGGATCCTTGCTTACAACATCCAGCGTATCTTGTGGAATTTTAATTGAAATCGCCGCACTGCAATCCAGACCATCCCCTCCTGAGCCTGATGTGGAGACATTTGTAAGTTCTACTTTCATGCTATTCAACATATTCTGGTAAACGGAAACTGGTTTATCGTAATTAAACCGAATTTTTGTGATAAAACTGCTTTGCAACATACCCGATGCCTCATCCTTGATATATCCGCCAGGCGCTTTTACTGCATCATCTCTGCCACATTTAAAATCGTTTGAATCAAATAATCCGGCATTTGCTGCATTAGAAAACGCTGCAACAACGGTTAATAACGCCATTTTTTTAAAGATTTTTTAATTCCCTTTTTTAGATACTAATTGAGTTTTGTAGATGCTTTATCGCTTACTCGATGCCAAACACCAGTTCAACTCCCTCCTCCTCCCTCCAGCCAAGCGTCAGCATTTTCGGTTTCTGCTTCGCAGCCATATAGGTAAGCAACTGCTGGCTCAGCACCGGAAGAATTTGCTGATTAAGCAAGCTGTCGACGTTTCGTGCGCCAGTATCCGGCAGCAGGCAGGCGGCGGTCAGGGCATCATACAGGCTCTCGTCGACATGTGTGGCCAGGCCGTAATGGCGGTACAGACGTTTGCTCACCTGGGTGAGTTTCATTTCCACGATGGTGCGCATGGCAGTATGCGCCAGCGGACGGTAAATCACCGTCTGGAAGCGGGCGAGCAGCGCAGGCTGGAAATGGTCACGCAGGATCGGGCGCAGCAGCTCGTGGAGATCGCCTTCGCTGGCCTCTGGCTGTTCGTCGAGCAGCTGCATCAGGTTGTCGCTGCCGAGGTTTGAGGTCATCAGAATGACAGTGTTGCGAAAGTCAATTTCGCGGCCTTCGCCGTCGCGCATAAACCCGCGGTCAAACACTTGATAGAACAGATTCATCACGTCTCGGTGGGCTTTTTCCACTTCATCCAGCAGTACCACGCTGTACGGGCGCTTGCGTACTGCTTCGGTGAGAATCCCGCCCTGACCGTAACCCACATAACCCGGAGGCGAGCCTTTCAACTGGGATACGGTGTGCGGCTCCTGGTACTCGGACAGATTGATGGTAATCAGTGATTTTTCACCGCCATACAGCACCTCTGCCAGCGCCAGCGCCGTTTCGGTTTTACCGACACCACTCGGGCCGACCAGCAGGAAAACGCCCTGTGGGCCGTTTTCTGGCGTCAGCCCGGTTTTTGCCGCGCGCAGACGCTGGGCGATAGCCTCAAGGGACACATCCTGCCCGACCACGCGTTTGCCGATTTCATCTTCCAGGCTCAGCAGTTCGGTCTGCTCGTCTTTCATCAGGGAAGACAACGGCACGCCGGTCCAGTCGGCTATCACATTAGCGACAGTGCGCGCGTCGACATCAACGGAGAGCAGCGGGTTGTTGTGCTGGATGCCGCTCAACTCCTGCTGCAGCGTGAAGATTTCACTTTGTCGGGAGATGTCCTGGCGGCTCGCCAGCAGTCGTTCGGTGAGTTTCAGCTCCTGATCGTACCTGGTCTCAAGTTCGTCGAGTTCAGCTGTCAGACGCACCACTTCCTGCTCAATCGCCGTCAGGCGTTCACCGGGGCTCTGATTACCGATGGCGGTGTCTTCCAGCAGCGCCTGCTTCTCCATTTCCAGAGCGGTAATTTGCGAGCGAAGACGGGTCAGCCGTTCCGGCACGGTGTCGAGGCTCATGCGGACGCGGGCACTGGCGGTATCGAGCAGATCAACGGCTTTGTCCGGCAACTGACGGCCCGTCAGATAACGGCGGGAAAGTATCACAGCAGCGCGAACCGCATCGTCAGTGATATGCACCTTATGATATTCGGCGTAGCGGGATTTCAGACCACGCAGCATCAGACAGGCGGTATCGTCGTCCGGTTCGTCCACTTTCACCATCTGGAAGCGGCGTTCCAGCGCAGCGTCGCGCTCGAAGTATTGTTTGTATTCAGACCACGTAGTGGCGGCGATGGTACGCAGTTCACCACGCGCCAGCGCCGGTTTTAGCAGGTTAGCCGCGTCTGCGCCTCCCGCATGGTTGCCCGCCCCGATGATGGTGTGTGCTTCGTCAATAAACAGCAGAATCGGCACCGGCGATTGCTGCACAGCATCGATAACATTTTTCAGGCGCTGTTCAAATTCCCCCTTCACGCCTGCGCCCGCCTGTAACAACCCAAGATCGAGGGTGCGCAGAACGACAGATTTGAGCGATTCAGGCACGTTGCCTTCGGCAATGCGCAGCGCGAGTCCCTCCACCAATGCGGTTTTACCCACACCCGGTTCCCCCACCAGAATTGGGTTGTTCTTGCGACGGCGTGACAGAATATCCACCATCTGACGGATTTCAGTATCGCGACCGAACACCGGATCAATTTTGCCTTCTTTCGCTTTGGCGGTGACGTCGAGGGTGAATTTATCCAGTGAGCTCTGTAGCGCCGCGCTCAGTTCGCCCTCTTTTACTTCTGCCCCCACCGGGCAGCCGACCATTTCAACATCGCCACCGTAGTTCTGTGCCAGTTCTGCTTCCTGCTGCACTTCCGGGCGTTCGTCAGATTGCGCATCCAGCAGCGGGCGCAGGCGCTCCAGTTGACTTTGACCCAGCGTCAGCAGGGGCCACAGACCATCACAGTGGGCAAGTCGCTGGTTTTCCGTCAGCGCCATCAGCAGGTGAACACTGCGAATGTGCTCTTCTCCTGCGAGCGAGGCCAGCATCCAGGCTTCCTGCATCAGTTTCTGGATATCGGCGGATAGCTGCGGACGGCTGCGCACCGAGCGCGGTTGGTTATCCAGCCAGCCGAGCAAATCTTGCCATAGTGCATCCATATCCCACTCGTAGCGACGCGCCAGCACCGTCAGGTCACCTTCCCCCTGCTCCAGTAGTTTCAGCAGCCAGTGCTCTGGCTGGATTTCCGCATGCGCACGGGTCTGACAGAGCGAAGCCGCGCCTTCCATCGCACGGGCACAGTAAGGATTCAGACGTCGAAGCAAGATAGCTGGATTTTCCATGAAATTCTCTCTGTTGTCGGTTCCTGGACACGCTACCGCCCATCGCTGTTTCCCGTGAAGGGGACCAAAGCGCATGCGGTCAGGCTGGCAAATTGTGTGTTTCTTTGCTCAACGCCCATACGGACAGACATTCAGCAAAAAAGGAAAAGCGGACAGGGGGGACTGTCCGCTTGCGACTTACGCGGTGGCGCGTTCGTTCCAGGAATCGGAATGAATGATGTTGCCGTCTTTGTAGGTCCAGGTGATTTTTTCGTAGCGCAGTTCGATCTGCTCGAGGTGGTTGTGCTTCTCGTAAGAAGGGTCTTTGATGTCGTGCATCACCGGATTCACTTTCACTACTTTCACGTTTTCCAGTTTGGTGTTGAAGTACTCCACTTCCTGGCCCGCGTCGTTGATTTTGTACCACTTGAATTCCGCAGACTTCAGGGTCTGGCCGGTCGTCACCGCCTTGTACAGATACGGGCTGGAAGAATCGATTTCCTTGGTGAACAGGAACGGGGTGTGGATTCGGGTGCCGGTCAGCTTGCCGGTGTTGTTGTCAGTCGGGATGTACAGATTATGCTGCTGTGCAACGACTTCGATACTGCCTTCGCGATCCTGGACGTCCACAGATCCTTTGATGTCCGCGCCGCCGTCGTCCTTCAGCCAAAGATAAACAGGAATTGCCATGGAATTACTCTCCATTGTGTTGTGATACGCCATCATCCTGTGATGACGCTGAGGGTTTGCCCGGTAACTGACAGGCGTTGGCCTGCGGTACCAGACTGATTTCGACACGGCGGTTGAGCGCACGGCCTTCCGGGGTGTCATTGGTTGCAATGGGGCGACTTTGACCGTAGCCCTGCACCGCAAAACAGCTTTCCGGCACATCACCGGTGTCACGCATCCAGTCGCGTACCGCTTCGGCACGTTTCAGGGACAGTGTCTGATTCAGTTTCGGGTTACCGGTGTTATCGGTATGACCGGACACGACAATCAGCCAGGCGGGTCTGGCCTTGATGTCCACCAGAGAGTTGACCAGCAGTCTGGTAGAACCAGACTTGAGGTCTGACTCACCCGTGTCGAATAGCGACATGCTGTCGAGGCGGATAATTTTCGGTACCAGTTTTGGTTTTTGCGGCGGCGGTGGCGGAACATAAGTATCAATGGCCTGCTGAACACTCAGCCACAAACGCTCACCAGGATAGAGTCCCAGTCCGTAACGCTGCGGCTCGCCCTGACGCTTCCAGCGCTCCAGCAACAGGGCATCCTGTTGCAAGGATTGTAGTGACTGCGCTTTCGCTGCGTAGTGGGTCATGGGAATGGCGTACCAGCGCTGCAGATCAGCAGCGATCCGCCCAATAAGGGACTGGTTATGCAGAACGGACAGACCAAGCGCGCTGACGATGCAAAACAACAGGAACATCACCACAAGACGCCAGGTTTTCCCGCCCTGAAGCGGCATGGCATAAGGCGCAAGTAACGGCAGAACCGGATCGGCAAAATGCCACAGCGACGGATACGTTGAGCTGGAAGCTGGGGGCAGCAGTTTGGTATGGCGAAACAACCACTGCGGCCAGATGGCCTCGATTTCACTACGGACTGCCCCACTGCGCACAACCACCGCAAACGGGGTGACAACCGGACACAGGATGTCCGCTTTCGTCAGTTCATCCATCACCACCTGTTGCAGCAGGCTAACCGCATGAGACAGGTACGGCAGACAGATCACGTTTTCGGGCAGAGATCGCCACTCCTCCAGCGTTTGTGCAGGTTCATCCGTCGGGAAAAACAGCGGCGTGTTACCCCGTATTACGATCCACGGCGTTTCCGGCCCGGAAAATTCACCAACCAACACGACAGGTGGCATATAGCCGGAAAGATTTTTCAGCTGTTTCACCTGCTGACGCAGTTCCTTCAGAGAAACACGCAGTCGCCCCTCATCCTTGTGCAAATCTGGCAAGCAGCGGAACATCACCACTAATTGCTCGGCCATACCTGGTTCACGCGCGAGTAAATGATCAGCAAATTTGCTTAACTGATCCGTTGAACCCACTTTCAGATAGCAGCCCTGCGCCGTGGTTCGGCATGCTCCCTGCACAAACAGGTGGTCGTCAATATCACCGCACACCAGCAAAACCGGGCCGGTGAAACCTGCTGGTGGAGAAACACGCTTATCAATACGTTGACCGGCAGGCTGCTGGCGACGATAGCAGCTACACATCAGCAACAGCGCCACCATGAGCCCTGTCAGCGTCAGCACACTGTTAACCAGCACAGAGACATTCAGAAAACCCCAAATCACCCAGAGCGCGGCAGCCAGACAAATCAGCACCGGAAACGCAGCCCGTGGCAGTGCAGATTTTCGCATCAGCGCAACTCCGGGAGTTGCTGGCGCAAAAGATCCTTCAACCACAGGTGACCACCAGCCCAGACCAGTGCAGTGAGAATCGCCGACAGGATTATCCAGAACCATACGGAGCGCAGAATGTTGTAGCGGCGTTTACCGGTTTTCTGTACGACCAGGTCAACGCGAGTCTCCAGCGGTGGTACACGCTCATTAAGAGCCGCAACCACCTCTTCTCGCTGCGTCTGTCCGGCACCGGAGAGGGCAAACTGCCCCTGGAACCCCAGCGCAAGAACACGCTGGTAGCAGGTCAGCACCGCAGGAACCGGTGACGGCTGAAGCAATACTTCCGCAATGCGGTCATATAAGGCACCACCCGCACGTAGCGAACCAAAGTAACGGGCCTGCAACGGCGCTGCGCGCCAGGCTTTGATACCTTCGTCCATGTCAGCCTTCTGCAGTACCTCAGTGGCAAATTCATAGTCCAACGAATCCGCTTCTGCTGCAGCAGAAACGGGCTTGCGGTTCATCACCGCTTCATCCAGCAGGGCACACTGCGCATAGGTAATATGCGCGATGCTCTCGCTGTCGTAACCAGCGCGCTCCAGTGCTTCACGTACGCTCTCCACCTGTGCACAACAGTTTTTATAGAGCGCCTTGCCATCCGGAGCTCTGCCGCCGTGACGCAGTTGTGCCACTGTGAGCCAGGTATCCGCCATCAGGTCGTCGATATCGATATCCTTTCTCATGAGCGCAGCACCGCAAACAGTTCAAGTTCAAGCTCGCCCAACAATGACGGTACGTAGAACAAACACACGCCCTGCTCCAGCATCTCATGCGCCGCACGGCTCTCCATATCCAGCACGAAATACTGATTTTCCAGGCGCACCGGCAGTGCAGCAGGAACACGGGTGAGAGGGATAAGACCAATACCTTCCATCGCCACGCCGGTAATCTGCCCCACATCATCCGGGGTACCAGCCATGGCCATTTCAGTAAATTTCTCGGCCACCTGCCAGGCAGGCAGATTTGAACGGACAGACAGATAAAAATCGGCTTCTTCGCGCAGACGAATATCATGCAACACCGCTTTCCAGGTCTGCTCGTCCTGACGGGTCATATTCACGGCAACAACACGCGACGGCAGACTGGCTTCCAGCAGCTCGCTGATAAGTTCAAATAACGGCGGGAAGGTGTTTTCCGGGGCGTGATGGTCGTAGTCCGGGATCGCATCCAGATCGCGATCCAGAGAAAACGTCAGCAGACTACCCGCAAGTCGCGCCAGCTCTGCCCATACCTGTTCAGGGTGACGGGACGGAAAACGTTCGAACTCCGTCAAAACACGGGCATGCGTATTCAGCGCATTTAGCAACCAGAACAACGAGACATCGGCAACCGCAAAATCCGCCATGCGGTCATTGCTCTCTCGACGCATCGCCATCAGACGCTGGCGTCGGGAACGCAACTGGCGATTCAGCAGCACCAGACGTTCACGTAACAGGCTGCTCGCAGAGAACATTGCCATCGGCGGCACAAAGTCCGGATCCTGACGCCAGCCCCCCTGCCCGTTACGCAATAGACGAGCTACAGCGCAGGTCTGCCAGGCATCATTACTTTCATGATCAAAACGGAACGCAAGGTTGAAACGGGCCACTGCCATCGGTTCTTCTTCCTGACCGAATACATCCTGAACCGTTACCCACTCTTCGCGATAACGCAGCGGACGTTCGGCAGGCACTGTGTCCATCTGGACATTAACAATGCCGGGTTGCATCACTGGCAACGCAATCAGCACGGTCACACTATCCATCTGAGCGGAATCTGACAGTTCCACTTCTCTCGGCTCAGGCGGTAAATCACTGTTTTGTGTGTCAACCAATGTGCCATCAGGAAGCCACAGGCGCAGGGTCTGCACCTGCACCCGACCAGACGCGAGAAGGGCGTCATTGAGCTCTACACACTCAACACCCCAGGGAAAGGGGCTGTAAAGCCGCGACAATCCGGCACGGGAAAAAGAGTCCCACCCGGACTGTTGCTGAAACTGCTGTGGGGCCAGTAAGGCCCCTTCATGCCATAACGGACGATAAATCTTCATCCCTGGTTTTCCCTCGCCTTATGACTTCGCCTTCGGCATCTGGGAAACCAGTGACAGGTTGACATCCATGCCTTCGACCTGGAAATGGGGGATGGCATAGAGTTTGACGCGGAAGAATCCGGGGTTATCGTCAATATCTTCGACCACAACTTTGGCATCGCGCAGCGGGTGGGAAGCCTGCAGCTCGTCGCCCGGATCGGTCATTTCGGTGACCAGGCTACGCACCCAGGTGTTCAGCTCCAGTTCCAGTAACCGGCGATCTTTGGTGGTGCCGATGTTTTCGCGCTGAATAAGCTTCAGGTAATGCGCAATACGCGAGAGCAGGAAGATATACGGCAGGCGCGCATTGATACGGCTATTGGCGGTTGCGTCAGCGGTATCGTACAGCGCCGGTTTCTGCGTGGAGTTCGCGGAGAAGAAGCAGGCGTAATCACGGTTTTTGTAATACGACAGCGGAATAAAGCCGAGATTGGCGAACTCAAATTCACGCGTTTCCGGGATCATCACTTCAGAGGGAATTTTGACCTGATTGCCCGTGCCAAGGTCATAGAGGTGAATAGGCAGATCCTGAACGGCACCGCCCGCCTGCGGGCCGCGAATTTGTACGCACCAGCCGTTATTGATAAAGCTGCGAACCATATTGGCAGCAAAGGCGAACGAAGCGTTAGTCCACAAGTATTTATCGTGATCCGGCCCTTTCACTTCTTCAACATAATTGAAGCTGCGTACCGGCACGGTATCAGGACCATATGGCAGACGGCCAAGCACGCGTGGCATTACCAGACCGATGTAGCGGGAGTCGTCCGTCTCGCGAAAGGATTTCCACTTGATGTATTCAGCACGGTCAAAGTAGTTGCCGATATCTTTAATCGCCGCCACGTCCTCCATCGCGTCCTTGAGGAAGAATTTCGGTCCCGCAGAGCCAATAAACGGCATGTGGGCCGCGGCAGACACTTTCGAAATATTGCGCAACAAAGCGACATCCTGCGCAGAAGCATCAAATTCGTAAGCGGAGATCAGCGCGGCGATAGGCTCGCCACCCGGCGTGTCATACTCGTCGATGTAAGTATGTTTGTATAAACCGCTCTGGATAATTTCGGGGCTATCTTCGAAATCCTGGCGCAGATCGTCTTTGGAGAGATCGAGCAGTTCGATTTTAACGTTCTGGCGAAAATCGGTTTTATCTACCAGGGATTTCAGCCCACACCACAGACTTTCTACAGTCTGAAACGCCTCATGGTGCATCACTGCATCCAGTTGGCGGCTGATCTGGTAATCCAGCTCTGCGATATGGTGGTCAATCAAATTACGGTCAAGTTTTTCGACTTTCGAACCGGACTTTGTCAGGCATTCCAGGAACACCTGCATCCCGGCGGTCAGACGCTCATCGGCAGTAGCGTCCGACATTGCTTGCGCATCCTGCCAGATATCCAGCGCGCTTAACGCCGTTACCGGGCTCAGATTGATTTTTTCAAATAAAGAGGCATAGACACCTCCCGCTTGCGAGCCTTGTAAAACCACGCTTTCGCCGGTGGCGACACTTTCATTTTGTACAGACATCAACATTCCTTATTCATCTGTTAAAACTTCGCCAGCATTCATGGCTGTTTGGGCGCAAGGGATGAGAGCTCATCACGCAACTCTGCGCTGAGAGAGGGGTTAAGAAGAATTTTTTCTAATTCCTTTCGGAAAGTCTGATTATCGAGTAAGTTCGC
This sequence comes from Kosakonia pseudosacchari, assembly GCF_900184035.1. Classification (GTDB taxonomy): domain Bacteria; phylum Pseudomonadota; class Gammaproteobacteria; order Enterobacterales; family Enterobacteriaceae; genus Kosakonia; species Kosakonia pseudosacchari. Next base: position 127,787 of record NZ_FXWP01000025.1, on the reverse strand, counting down.
TTTCAGATCGCGAAGCAGATTACGCATTGCCAGCATAGCTTTGAGCTGGGGAATTTGGCGGGCGACCTCTTCTGGTGTGAAATCTTTCATATCGCGGAACGTCAAGCTGATATTCTCTTCGCTACCATTACCAGCCAGTGTATTTTCGACAACCAGGTTAACTTTTGGGGAATAATCAGAAAGAACACTATTAAAGTTATTCTTATTAATATTGACTTTAACACGTTCGCTTAAAGATGCGGTTTCCTGCCCATGACTAAAATCACCCGCAACCAGTAATTTCAAAGGTAATTCTGTTTTTTTCTGTGCTCCGCCCGTATGCAGGTCGAGTTTCAGGTTGATACGCGCTTTCGGTATCTCCCGCTGGAAGCTATCGCTCATCGTTCCCTCTCTGTTTATTGTTTTGAGATATTTGCGCGTCACGGTCCCTGCGCATAACACGGGAACAATAAACCAAAACGGTTCATTTTTTTACAGCAAATACTAAAGATTAGGAATAAATAAAGGCTTTCAATTAATTTTTAATGCGCGAAGTTATTAATTGATGAGTTAATTAGCGCACTGTACTTTCCAGATAATATTATTACCGATAATAGAGCCGCGCTATATTTTCAGAAAGTATTCCTGAATGAATTTAAATATATCGCTAAAGTTTCTTTAACGCTGTTCAAGTTGATAATACGGTACCCGCCGCGTTGTGCCCGTCAGGCTATCGAATACATCCGTTTCTGCGGTGCTGATTCTCATCCCTTTCTTTCTGAGCCTCGCCACATCTGCGGCAAGCCGCTGAATGCCAAACCAGAATAACGCATCAAGCGCCGTGACCTGGAGCCCCTTCTCCAGCGCCAGCTTCAGGCGTTCGCGCGGGGCTTTAACCTCTTTAGCGATTTGCTGGTACGGTGCCGCCGTAACGTTGGTGGGATCAAGGCGACGGATACGATTGGAAAAGCGGTAGCTAAAAGCATCCGGAATAGTGCTTAAATCGCTTTTCAGACTGTAGGTACATCCCCAGCGGCTGCCGCTGATAACGGCGGGTTTACGGCTGATTTGCAGCTCATCGCGCAGGCTGTCGATAAGCTGCGGCGCACGAACCAGCAACAAACGAAAAGGCAGCTCCAGGCTGGTAACGTAATCCACATTCAACAATGCAATGCGTAAACGCTCCTGCGCCCCGGCCTGCGTCTGACGGCACTCGTCCATGACATCGGCCCACTGACGCGCCAGACGCGGCGTTTCATCAACGGCGGTGAAACTATATTTTTCAATCTGATAGTCGATACGCCCGCTCATCTTTGTCTGCCTCTGCTCCCTCGTTTTTACCCGCGAATCACTTTACCAGCGTGCAAATATAACCGGAAGCAGGAGGCTGCTCTGATCTGTGCTTTTAGAGGCACAAATAAAAAACCACCTCGTCAGAAGTGGTTTAGGTTGGATACCAAAAACGGCCCCGGCTAAGGCTTACTCATCACGGTCATTATATGATCGGCCAGCATGCCCGCATGCGGCGCGGTCAGCATAGTCATATGATTCCCGGGGCTCAACACGGTGGTGAAGTGTGTCGCGTATTCACGCCAAATCGCTTCGCGCTGTGCCCGCTCTGCGCCATTAGCTTCTTGTGCATTAATGCTATGCAACATGCCCTGGTAACGCTTGCGGGGAATATAGGACGTATTCAGGTTTGCGTACAACACATGGAAAACGCCCGCCAGCAACGAAAGCGGCGTGTTACGGGTATACACTCCCGCCTCAATCAAAAGTTGATGCAAGCAGATAAGCCGCTGGTGCGGCTCCATCCGCGATAGTGCTTCCTCCGTAACAGGCAGCGCCCGATTTAGCATCAAATTATAAATGCTGATTAATTGCATCACCGCCCCGAGATGGCTGATCGGCGGCCTGACTCCGGGGGAGCGGCTATCAATGATAATCAGATCGGCAACCATCTCCCCCTGCGCCTGTAATTGCAGCGCAATTTCAAAGGCTATCCAGCCGCCAAAAGAGTGCCCAATAAGGTGGTATGGCCCGGAAGGCTGCCGTTCACGCATTGCGCAGATGTAATCTCGCGCCGTCTCTTCAATCGTCAGGTGCGGCATGGTTCTCACATTGGTGAGCCCGCGCGCCTGTAGCGCATAAACAGGAAGTTTTGCAGGCAAAAACCCCACCAGGTCGAGAAAACTGAATGCCGATGCGCCAGCACCTGGGATGCAAAAGAGTGGCGTTTCGCAATCAGCGCCTTCCTGCATAATCACCACAGGGTGCCAGCAAGATCGGGGGAGCAGATCTGCTGACATTCGCTTCGCCAGTTGCGCCAGTAACGGCGGTTGCATAATCGATAAATGCGTTCCACCAACAATATGTAGCGACGAATCGCTGCTTACGGTGCCATGCCAGCCACGCCAGATATCGTCGCTTTCATCCGGGTTTGCCGTATAAAGATTGATGGTGAGATCCGCAGGAGTCGGCTGATACCGTAACCCCAGCGGCCTGAGGTACAACACCGTTTCCATTCGTAGCAATAGATCCTCATAGCGAATATCCTTCGGCAACCAATTATGTTCGCTACAAAGATCAAAAAAGGCTTGCATATCAATGGGCGTTTGCAGCTGTGCCAGTATCGATCTTTCGCTCTCCGGCACATGCATGGACAAGAAATTTACGATCATGTCGTCGCGCAGTGCCCGCTCGCTGCTCGTGCTGAAATCACGCGTTTGATGCGCAGCCGGATGATAGCTATCAATCATGCCGATAAAGGCGATCTCTTCCCCGCTTCGCTGTAACTGCACCGCTATTTCATAACTGATAACGCCCCCTAAAGACCAGCCAGCAAGATGGTAAGGTCCATGCGGCTGTAAACGGCGGATGGCCTCAATATGACAGGCAGCCAGCGCTTCCAGCGATGTCGGCGGATTCTCTGCGGTATGCAGACCAAGTGCTGAAAGCGCATATACGGGGCGATCAACTCGCAACAACGTGGCCAGAGGCGAATAGACCAGCGGATCGCCTGAAGGCTCATGCAGCAAAAAGAGTGGCGGTTGTGCACCTTCATCCCGCAGCACAATGGGATTATCGGCAAAAGGTGAAACGAGTGATGTTTCCCTGTTCTGAATGACACACGCAAGCTGCGCGAGGGACGGTCTGGCAAAGAGTGTCGCCAGCGAGATAGCCAGCCCCGTTTTTGCCATGCGGTTTAACAGCTGAACCGCCAGTAAGGAGTGACCGCCGAGCTCAAAAAAGTTGTCATGCCGCCCGACCTGCGACAGCCCCAGCAGGTCGCACCAGATGGCAGCCAGCGTTTCTTCCACGTCACCAACGGGCGCGTCATCCCCGCGGGTGACCACTGCCGTGCGATCCGGGGCGGGCAGCGCCCGGCGATCCAGCTTGCCGTTCGGGGTGAGCGGGAAACTTTCCAGCGTGACGAACGCGGCAGGCATCATGTACTCCGCCAGCGACTGCGCCAGCTGCTGACGCAGCCGGGCGGGCACCAGCGTCTGACCGGGCTGTGCCAGCAGGTAGGCGACCAGCCGTTTATCACCCGGCGTGTCCTCCCGCATCATCACCACCGCGTCGCGCACGCCGTCGCATCCGGCCAGGCAGGCCTCAATCTCCCCCGGCTCGATACGGAACCCGCGCAGCTTGACCTGAAAATCATTGCGCCCGAGAAACTCAATGTTGCCGTCCGGCAGCCAGCGACCGAGGTCGCCGGTCCGGTACATCCGCTGGCCGGGCGTGAACGGGTCCGGCAGAAAACGTTCTGCCGTCAGCTCCGGTCGGTTCAGGTAACCGCGCGCCACGCTTTCACCGGCGATATGGATCTCACCGCAGATCCCCAGCGGTACCGGCAGGCCGTGCTCATCCAGCAGATAGATCTGTGTGTTGGCGAGCGGTTTGCCGATACTCGGCGTCGCCAATGTTTTATCAATCATGCACATGCTGGCATTGACGGTGCACTCCGTCGGACCATAGGCATTCACAAAATGGATCTGCTCAATGTTTTGCATGGCCGACCATGCTGATAAAGGAATCGCCTCGCCACCGATAATAACCATACTGGGATGCTCTTTAGCGATATCGTGTAAACCTGCGTCAAGCAGCCCTTGCAACTGAAGGGGGGTACAATCAACAATATCGATACGCTGTCGTCGCAGAAAATCCAAAAAGGCCGTCCCTTCTTTGCGCACCTCTTCGGGCACGATAACAACCGTATGCCCTGACAATAATTGCAACCAGCATTGTACTGACGCATCGAACACCATACTGGCATTCATCGTGATACGAGACGGTTGCTGGAGATCCAACCGGAACTGTAAGGCGGCATACAAGTTAATGACATTGCGGTGTTCAACCATCACCCCCCTGGGTTTCCCGGTCGAACCGGAGGTGTAAATCACATACGCCAGATGTGCCGGCGTCAGCCCCTGCGCCTCCGGGTTGTGTTCTGCCGCCCCCTCCTCCGGATCCGCGTCCGTCAGTATCACCGGCAGCGCGGTGTCCGGCTTCTGCGCCAGCGCACGCTGCGTCACCAGCGCCACCGGCGCGGCATCCGCCAGCATGTAATCCAGCCGTCCCGCCGGGTACGCCGGGTCCAGCGGCACATACGCGCCGCCCGCTTTCAGAATGCCCAGTATCGCCACCAGCGCATCAGCGCTGCGCGGCAGGCACACCGCCACCCGGTCGTCCGGGCGTACCCCCAGCGCCAGCAGCCGGTGCGCCAGCCGGTTGGCCCGGCGGTTCAGCGCATCATAGCTGAGCCTGATATCTTCACACACCACCGCCACCGCATCCGGCGTGCGCGCCACCTGTGCCTCAAACAGGCAGTGGACCAGGCGTTCAGCCGGAAGCGTCGCCCGCGTGGCGTTAAACGCCACCAGCATCTGGTTGCGTTCCCCTTCTGGCAGTACGGGGAGGCTCAGCACCGGACGCTGCGGCTCATGCGCCAGCGCCGCACTCAGCGACGCCAGCGTGGCCTGCAGGTAACCGAGCTGGCGCTGCGGGTCAATGCCCGCCGCCGTCTGCGCCGTCAGGATGAACCCCTCCCCGGTGTCATCCACCGAGAACACTATCGGGTAGTGGGTCCGCTCCTGCGCCTCCAGCAGCCGGATGCCCTCGCGGATAAGCCCGCTGCGCGCCGGGCTGTGACGGTAATTCAGCAGCGTGCTGAACAACGGCAGCGGCTGCGGCACCCCGCTGCAGCGCAGCGCCAGCGACAGCGGCGCCTGTTCATGCTCAAACAGCGCCGCCAGCGCATCCCGCGTCGCCAGCACGGCCTCCCGCGCACTCAGCCCGGCCAGCGACACCCGCAGCGGCAGCGTGTTGATGAACATGCCGGGGCCGGACTCACCGCTGTCACCGGCCTGCAGACGCCCCATCAGCACGGTGCCGGACACCACCTCATCCCGGCCGCACAGCTGCGCCAGCAGGCGGGCCAGCGCCGTGTGGAACAGCACCCCGGGGCTGACGCCCAGCCGCCGCGCCTGCGCGCGGATGTGCCCCGCCAGCGCGCTGTCCAGCGTCTGCCGCGCTTCCCCGCCCGTCCCGTCGCTTTCCCGCGTGACGGCCGTGTCATACGGGGCGGTCGGCGTGTCGATATCCGCCAGCCGGGCGCGGAACCACGCCTCATGCTCACTCTCCGGCACCCGCAGCGTGCGGGCGATAAAGTTGCGGTAGGGCACCGGCGCCGCCAGCGCTGCCGCGTTCCCGTCCAGAATCTGCGTGATTTCGTCGCAGACCAGCGCCATGGAGATGTGGTCACAGACCAGATGATGAAACTCAAGCGCCAGCAGCCACCGCGGCTGTGCCGGGTCGTACGCCGTCTGTGCGCGGAACAGCGGCGCGCGGCTGACGTCCATGCGCCGCGGCCGGCTGGCCTGCGCCCGCAGCTGTGCCGCGACATCCTGCCCGGCCTGCGGCACCAGCACCGTCACCGGCAGGACGGCGCGACGCCGGACCACCTGCACCGGGCGGGACACGCCCTGCCAGCACACCGCGCTGCGCAGGATGTCGTGGCGGTCAATCACCTGCTGCAGCGCCGCCAGGAATGCCTCCAGCAGCGCGCGGGTGTCGAAGGCCAGCAGGCTGCTGAGCAGGTAGGCATCCCCCTGCCCCTGCAGCAGATGGTGAAACAGAATGCCCTCCTGCAGCGGCGACAGCGGGTAAATGTCCTGCACGTTCGCCGCCCCGCCCTCCACCGTGGCCACCACCGCATCAGTCTCCGCCTGCGACAGGCTGACCAGCGGCAGCATACCGGGCGTGATCGCCCGGCAGTCAGCCGGGATACGTGGCGGCGGCACCGGCGTATCCGCCTCCCGGAGGGTGATGCGCCGGGCCATGTCGGCCAGCACCGGGGCGGAGAACGCCCCGCGGATATCCAGCGTCATGCCCCGGCCGCGCAGCCGCTCCAGCAGGCTGACCACCCTCAGCGAATGGCCGCCAAGTTCAAAAAAGTTGTCGTGCCGCCCGACCTGCGACAGCCCCAGCAGGTCGCACCAGATGGCCGCCAGCGCGTTTTCCACCTCACCCACCGGCGCGTCATCCCCGCGGGTGACCACCGCCGTGCGATCCGGGGCGGGCAGCGCCCGGCGATCCAGCTTGCCGTTCGGCGTGAGCGGGAAACTTTCCAGCGTGACGAACGCGGCGGGCAGCATGTACTCCGCCAGCGACTGCGCCAGCTGCTGACGCAGTTGTGCAGGCTCCGTCGTCTGACCGGGCTGTGCCAGCAGGTAGGCGACCAGCCGTTTATCACCCGGCGTGTCCTCCCGCACCACCACCACCGCGTCGCGCACGCCGTCGCATTCCGCCAGGCAGGCCTCAATCTCTCCCGGCTCGATACGGAACCCGCGCAGCTTGACCTGGAAATCATTGCGTCCGAGAAACTCAATGTTGCCGTCCGGCAGCCAGCGCCCGAGATCGCCGGTCCGGTACATCCGCTGGCCGGGCGTGAACGGGTCCGGCAGAAAACGTTCTGCCGTCAGCTCCGGTCGGTTCAGGTAACCGCGCGCCACGCCGTTGCCCGCAATATAGAGTTCGCCCGTCACGCCAGACGGCACCAGTTGACGGTGATTGTCCAGGATGTAGATCCGCAGATCGGCGAGCGGGCCGCCAATCACACTGGCACCCTGCGAGGTGATATCTGAAGGCGCTATTTCATACCAGGTCGCATGTACGGTGATTTCCGTGATGCCATACATGTTAATAAGACGCGTATTACGGTTTGCTGCGTTGTGGATCCACGGCACAAGAGTGCGCATTTCAAGCGCTTCCCCACCAAAGATGATGCAACGCAGGGTATGTGGAGTTGAGTCCTGGGCAGCAATCAACTGGCGGAATGCGCTGGGGGTTTGATTGAGCACCGTAACCTGTTCACGGCATAACAGTGCATAAAGCGAGTCGGGTGAGCGAGCGCACGCCGTTGATACCACAATCAACCGCCCGCCTGAACATAACGCACCGAATAACTCCCAGACGGAAAAATCAAAAGAGAAAGAGTGACATAGCGACCAGGTATCGTTGTGACTAAAGCTAAAAACAGGCTGGCTGACGGTTAAAAGGCGAGTGATATTGCGGTGTTCGACCATTACGCCTTTGGGCTGGCCTGTGGAACCGGAAGTATAAATAACGTAAGCCAGATGGTGCGCCGCCAGGCCAGGAGATAATGGCACAGGGTTATTCTCATCATCTTCGTCAGCACTGGCTGGAAACGGCGCATCCATTAACACGGCAGGAATAGCGCTATTCAGCGCCTGCACAAGGCCAGAATGGGTGACCAGTGCGACGGGGGCGGAATCTTCCAGCATGTAATTGAGCCGTTCGCCCGGATAGACCGGATCCAACGGAACATAGCCCCCGCCCGCCTTGAGGATACCGAGGATGCCGATCACCATATCCAGGCCACGTTGCAGGCAAATAGCCACGCGGTCATTCGGATGAACACCCATTCTGATGAGCTGATGGGCCAGCGTGTTTGCTCTGCGGTTCAGAGCATCATAGGTTAGTGACTCCCCCTCGAAAACGACAGCGATAGCCTGTGGCGATCGACGGGCTTGAGCTTCAAACATTTCGTGGATTAATAGGTCAGAAGCGTCACTTTCTATAGCGGGAGCAGGCTGTAGCAGTTTCTGGCGTTCATGTGTCGATAAAATCGGTAAGTGAGACACTGGCGTATCACTATTCTGCAGTGCGCCTTCCAGTAATACAGCAAGGCGAGATTGCATTACCTGAATATCGGCAGGTGTGAAATAGTCGAGGGAGAAATTAAATTCAACGCAGACTGACTGGCTCTGTTTATTATTGCTGGTAATAGCGTACTGATTAATGGTTATCGCTAAAGGATATTGTGCCCGGTGATGAGGTTTGATGGTATGAACTGACGCCCCTTCCAGATGAATGTTAACGTCGTAAGGTTCATAAGATAGCGACATGTCAAATAAATTCGCGCTGTCGGTTTTTTGCTGATTCTTTATTCTCCGCTGAATTTCCGTAATCGGCAGCCTCTGATGTTTATAGCAAAGACGTAATTCATCGGCTGCTTTTTGCATCACATCAGAAAAAGTATCCTCATCGGTTAATCTAATGCGAACCGGGATAACAGAGGCATACATGCCCACCGCCGTTTTTTGTTGTGCATTTCTTCGATTATGGAGCGGAATACCAAAAACAATATCGTCACTGTTTTTTATTCTTTTAAAATAACAGGCAAAAAGGGCATACATAAAATGCAATATAGAGAGCCCATATAAAGAAGCCACTTGTTCAATGCGCTGAAAAAGATTTTCCTCAAGCATCCAGGTCACGGGATCAGGCAGATATGATGCCGGCGTCCGGGTTGTCGCCAACGGAGGGAATAATGGCGGCGGCAATGTCGTATATCGCTCAAGCCAAAAAGCCTGGTCTTTGTTGCACTGCTTCGCACTCAGATAAGTCGCATCACTGGCAACAAAATCGGCATAAGATAACGCAGCCCCTGCAGATAATTTCTCCCCGCGAATAAGACGACTATAATTTTCGCTCAACTCCACGTTAAGCAGGCTCAGACTCGTTCCGTCGGCGATAATATGATGGCAACACAGTTGCCAATACCAGCGGTTATTGCCTGCATAGATTAACGAACTACGCCATAACCTTTCTGCCAAATTAAATGGCTGAGTAAAATTTAGTTTCACATACTGTTCAGCTTCATTTATTGGGTTATCCGTTGCCGAAAAATCCTTAAATTCCATTAATGGCAAAGCGGAAGAAGCAAAATATTGTGCTGGCGACGTACCGGCAACTATCCGCAAACGAAATGCATCATGCCGCTTAATGACAGAGTCAAATGCTTTAATCATGATATCGGGAACGATATTGCCATCAATGATCATAACGCTCCCTATATTGTAGTTAGTTAATTCAGGATTTAGCGTCTGAGCGAACCAAATTGCTTGCTGATCTGAACTCAATGGAAACGGCAACGCTGGAAGCGCTGTACATTCTTTCGCCACTGATGCACTGTCTAAAAAGCTATTATTGGGAGATATGTCCATATATTCCAACCTAATGAATGAAAGCCAAAGCGTCGTAATTAATTGACAGCACAATTTTTTTCAGAAAACAGAGTGCTATCAAGTAATATTCCTGATGAATGTTTTTATCCTTTAAATGAACAACTAATTATTCACTGCAAACGCAGGAGATCTTGTCGCCAACGTTGCGAACCGAATGAGGTAAAACTCAACATGTTTTAACGATAAGCCTATCAATTAGTGCATCCATCCATTCTCTACACCAGCTATATCCATTTTGAAAAGCAGGAAATAATACCGAGGGAAATCATTACGTCAGCGTCACATCATATAAAAAACGCGATTAATCAGCCACATCCTCTTATCTATGAAGTTATTTACTTCTCATTAAAACCCTCCGTCGCGAGTAATAACCCTTACAAATTTATAATAAATACCTTTTAAGTCTATATGGCAAGAAAATATATCACCATAACAACATCATCGTGATATTTACAGCACCATGCGTTTGATAACAAAGATATTATTATTTTTAATTTAGCAAAAAATATTTTATATTTACGCTTACCGTCACAATGAAAAATTCTGAAAGGAGTTTTTAACTATTCTGTGAAATTATTCATGAGGTGGATAGATAAGTGACCATATAACAGAAAACCTTAACGTTGATGAATGATAATAGTGTGATTTCCTCAAGATGATTCTCAACCAGCGCGCCTTTGCGGAGAAAGAAATGCGTGATGGCTACAGCACCTGCGTTACACTGATTGCATTTACTGGCAACACGTTACCGATGAGATAACTCATTAACTTATTGATAGATAATATGTTTACTTCACAACTAAGCCATTCATCCTCTGCTTTCGTGATGCACTCGGAAACGGGGTTCATCACGCAATTCCCGGCAATGGCTTACTGCCAGGTCGCATTCGACGTAACCGCTTACCAGGATTCGCTTTTTAGCGAATATGCCATCCCTTTTCCCCCGGTGCTTGATAAAGCGGTAGCAAAACGGCGCGCGGAGTATCTCGCGGCTCGCTATGCCGCCAGGCAACTATTACAAAACGCAGGCTGCGATGGTCATGTTGATACGTCTCCCAGCCGGGAACCCGTCTGGCCCGCGGGCTGGTGCGGCAGCCTTTCTCATACCCGTGGTCACGCTATTGCGGTTATTGCCCCGCGTGGCGCAGGGCTGACGCCTGGTATTGATATTGAAATGTTCGATGCAAAAACCATGAGAGAAACGGCGGAGATGTTCACCAGCCTTGATGAACGACGGTTACTTGCCGCCTGCGGCTTAGCGTATGAAACGGCGTTGTTGATACTCTTTTCCGCCAAAGAGAGTCTGTTCAAAGCGCTCTACCCTGAGGTGCACTGTTTTTTCGGTTTTGAAGCGGCGCGGATCTGTAGCATCGATACGGCGGCACATAGCCTTACCCTTGAGCTAACACAGCCGCTGACGCCTGCACGCAAAAAAGGATGCCAGTTTCATGGCCTGTATCTTATCGAGGAAAATCGGGTGATTACGCTTATCGCGTAAGGCAGTGGCGAGAGACAAAACGGGGAAGGCAGCAGCGAATTGCCACTGCCTGTGTTACAACTTACAGACCAATCATGGTGCCGGTATTGGTTAGCGCATTCGCTTCGAGATCAAGGCCGGAAAAACCGCCCAGAGCCGCGTCTTTACCGCTGTTAGTGACTTTATTCGCAGTCACTTTCGCGGTGCCATAACTCAGCATATTGAGGTAGTTATACACGTTACCGTCTGTTTTTACGGTTAATGCATAATCACTGACAATATTGCCACGGTTATTAATATCGTTTACCGCATTAATCGCAATGCTTTGCCCCAGCATATTGCTGTTGCTGTTGTTGGTAACGTGCCGTTGGGTCGTCAGGGTAAGGCTGGTTCCCGCCAGGATATCTTTAAAATTCTCGATACCATTCAGGGCACTAATCACCAGCGCATTATTAGCGGCAATGGTGTTGCGGTTATACAGCACACCTTTCAGCACGCTGAAATTCACATCACCTTTACCACTGATCCAACCATAGTTGGTGGTGCTATTGTCCACGCTCAGGTTCAGGTTCTTATCCGACGCGATAACGCCCGTCGCCGTTCCATCCTCCAGCTTACCGTTGCTGTAGTTCTCAAGGTAAGCAGAAGTGATGTCGAGGTTACCGGCGCTATATGTCATCGCATAGTTATTATAGAAAACACCCGCCGCTTTAATGATGGCGTTGACACCGCTCATCAGCATACTGCGGGTGTTATCAAATACGCCCCGGGACAGCACGCTAAGCGGGCCATTTTCTGCCACAATACGGCTGTTAGTGCTGTAGATATTTTGTGCGGAAAGCGAGACGCCGGTTTTACCCACCATGCCGCCTACATCGCCTTCGACACCAAAATACTCGCCGTTGTAATGACTGAAGTTATTACCGTCTCTGTTTTCAATATTGCCGACAGCATTGACGGTAAGTGTTTTATTCGCGGCAATCAGCGCTGTGTTGTTATAGACACCTGATTTGGAATTAATGGTGATATTTTCACCCGCGATCAACCCGTTGTTGTTATCTACCGAGTTCGCAACCAGCGTGATATCGCCCATTTGAGAGGTCACAGAACCTTTGTAGCTGTCGAAATTGCCTGTCAGCATCAGGTTAATATTGCTCAAACCAGCAATCTGGCCATAGTCATTGAGCAACCAGTTCCCGCTGATTCCGACATCGCCAGCAGAGGTGATCTTACCGCTATAATTATCAACCGTGCCTTTTGCCGCCACATTTACATCGCCAGTCAGGGAACGCAGCGTGCCATGGTTATTACCAACATTGCCATTAGCGGTAATCGTCAGATCACCACCTGCTTCAATAAGGGAATTATTGTTGGTAACGTTGTTAGCAGTAATAGCAACATCACCAGCGCCCAGCATATAGAGGTAGTTATACAGATTACCTTTGGTTGCAACGTTAATATCACCGTCGCTGACAACATTACCGCGGTTATTAATATCGTTTACCGCGTTAATTGTGATCCCGTTACCGACCATATTGCTGTTGCTGTTATTTGTCACATGACGTTGCGTATCCAGCGTCAGGCTGCCACCGGCGGAGATATCTTTAAAGTTCTCAATACCGTTCAGAGCATTGATCGCAAGCGACTTATCAGCTGCAAGGGTATTACGGTTATAAAACGCCCCTTTCGCCACATTCAGCGCCACAGCGCCTTTACCGCTGATCCAGCCGTAGTTAGTGAAATTGTTGTCCACATTCAGCGTAATATCTTTATCTGCGCTGATGAAACCTGTGGCGTTATTATCGATAAGCGTGCCGCTGCTGTAGTTTTGCAGGGAAACGGTATCGAGTGTGAGGTTGCCCGCGCTGGAAATTGTTGCGTAGTTATTGTAGAAAACCCCGCCCGTTTTAATTGCGGTCTCGGCCCCACTGACCATCAGCGCGCGCGTGTTATCAATGTTCCCTTGCGCTTGCAGGCTCATTGGCCCATTTTCGGCAATGATGCGGCTGTTGTTGTTGTAAATATTCTGCCCGGAAATCTCAACGCCACCTTTACCGATCAAGCCACCGGTCTGTTGCGGCATGCCGAAATAGAGGCCAAAGTCATTGCCAAAGCGATTACCATCGCGGTTATCAACATTGCCGCCCGCATGGATAGTCAGCTTTTTATTAGCTAATACCAGCGATCTGGTGGTGTTTACGCCGGCTTTCGCGTCGATGGCAATATTTTGCCCAATCATGAAACCGCCGTGGGTATCCACCGCATTCGCACTCAGCGAGATATCACCTTCTTCCGCGCTTACAACGCCAATATAGTTGCTCAGGTTGCCGTTAACCGACACCTCCACGCCCTTCTTGCCGCCGATGCCACCGTAGTCATTACGATAGGAGTCGCCCTTCACAATCACTTTCTTATTGGAAAGAAGGTTGCCGGAATCGTTATTGACCAGGCCCTTGCTGTTTAGCGAAACATCGCCGTTCGATGCGATTTGACCGCCACTGTTATTGATACTGTTTGCGTTGATTTCTACACCGGTATCGGCTGCGATGCCTAAGGAGTCGGAACTGACGGTATCCGCTGTTTTGGTGCTACCGTTATTAACCGTGCCACCAGCAGTGATCTTGATATGACCGCCAGCAGAACGGATTAAGCCTTTGTTGTTATCAACGTTGCCAAGGCTGGCAATATCCATGTCGCCTGATGTTTCCAGAATACCGCTGTTGTTGTTGATCGCGCCGGTATCAAGCCCCAGGTAGCCGCCATGGATCTGACCATTACTGTTATTAAGCGTCCCGGTTTTTAAGGTGACAATACCTGCTTCGATACCGACATCGTTTCCTTTACCCGCGTTGGTAAACGTATTGTTATTGGTATCGACAGCCAGCACACCGCTGGCGGCAATTTTGCCGTTGGTGTTATCAAATGCGCCGCTATTAACGTAGATATCTGCCGTCGTCGAAATCGTACCTGAACGGGCATTAACAATAGCGTTTTTATTGGTATCGAGATAAATAGCACCAGCGGATGTAATAAGACCCGTTGTATTATCCAGCTTGCCGTTGGTATTAATCTTTGTCGAACCTGTTGATTGAATCTGCGCATTGCTGTTCAGCAACTGGCCATTGGCATCAATGCTGATCCCACCAGCTCCACCGGCAATGACGCCCTGGTTACGCACGCCCACGCCGCTTTCGGTGCTGATAAGATTAATTTTGTTCGCGTACATGCCGCCAACTTGCGCAACGTCAACGCTATAGCTGTTACGTGAACCCGACGCCGTGACCGTTCCGGTCACCTGACCGGCAGTATTAACGTAGTTATTACCCGCAACGATATTCAGTTCATCTGCGGTTACTTTTCCGCTGAGCACTACGTTGCGCGACAAAATTTCAGTAGGGCTGGCGTTATCCAGTTTGCTGATAGTAATGGTTCCGCCGTTTACGGAATAACCTGCAAGTTTGTCATTCTGAATATCTGGTGTGCCGGTGGTCAGGGTGAGTTTACCGGTATTAATCGTACCGCCACCATTAACCGTAATGCCATTAGGGTTGGCGATGATCAACGCGGCTTTATCACCTGCCACTTCCATCATGCCATTGATCGTCGACGCGTTTTTGGAGGTAACTTCATTGAGAATAACTTTTGCCGACCCGGATGTCAGATTGCTGTTACCCTGGATGGTGCCGCCCAACACCGTATCGGATGCTGAAGCGCTGTTATTAAAAATAACGCCATTTTTATCGACGTTGAGGTTGTCCCAGACGTTATGTGACAAGCCATTGCTGTTAGGTTTATTAATATCCACGACCGGCACGCCATTCGCATTATATAGCGTGCCATTTTTCATACTTAAACCAGCGGAATGCGCAACAGCAGGTAATGCCAATATCATTGCTACCGTCAACGGGGCCAGCTGAGTTCTCACAAGACGTTGAACTTTCTTTTCCGAATTAATCACGCTTTTGCTTCCCTTTAATTAACCTTCAGAACCCATTTGAAATAAAACGTTCTCAGTCTTGTTTCCTGAACCTGGAATCGATTTTTATTCGAATAAATTTATCGGTAAATGTGACCAGGCATACCGGATAAGAATAAAAAATTGAAACTTGGAATCTCGCGAGACGGCGGATTTTTTACAAAGCCTGTTAAAGAATTAACATCAGGATTGAACATCGCAGTGCCCCGCGAGCGGGGAAATAAACCAAGACCGGGGTGAAAACTAACAGGGGTTACGTAATAGAACAATATGTCATACTTCAAAATCAGATGATTCATTTGACCTGACGAGTGGAAAACACACACTCAAGCCACTTCATTTTCTATAGCACTTTAAAATATTAAGAAGATAGAAATATCGATGCAGAATTATCTTTTAAGTTAGCGTAAAAAATCGAATATTATTAACCTACTTAATACAATCATTCATCGATTGACTTAATAAAATAATAATAGGTTACGTAAGAGAACAGACTGGGACGAATAAATAAACCCGGTAGCGCACCGGGTTTATTTTTAAGAGATAGCGAGATTAGAACAGCGGCTTACCAGAAGTGTCCTGCACGTTGGCTTTCCATGCAGCGCGAACCTGAGCGGTAACCGAATCCGGTAGCGGCGCGTAATCCAGATCGCTGGCGATGGTGCTGCCATTTTTGTAAGACCAGTCGAAGAATTTCAGCACTTCGGCACCTTTCGCCGCATTATCCTGTTTTTTATACACCAGGATAAAAGTAGTGGAAGAGATAGGCCATGCATCTTTGCCTTTCTGGAAAGTCAGATCCTGCGCGAAAGATTTGCTCCAGTCAGCCCCTTTGGCACTGTTGCTGAAGCTCTGCTGCGAAGGCTCAACCACTTTACCATCGGCGTCGAACAGCTTTGTCCAGGTCAGGTTGTTCTGTTTCGCGTAGGCGTATTCAACATAGCCAATGGAACCCGGCAGACGCTGTACAAACGCGGCAACACCATCGTTACCTTTACCGCCTAAGCCAACCGGCCAGTTTACCGTTGAGCCTTTACCCACTTTGCTTGCCCAGTCAGCATTCACTTTCGATAAATAACTGGTGAAAACAAAAGAGGTGCCGGAACCATCCGCGCGGCGCACGACGTTAATATTCGTATCCGGCAGTTTGACTTTCGGGTTCAGTTTGGTGATTTCCGGGTCGTTCCATTTTTTAACGGTGCCCAGATAGATATCGCCCAGCGTTTTGCCGTCCAGCGTCAGTTCACCGGATTTTACGCCGGGGATATTAACCGCCAGCACCACACCGCCAATGACGGTCGGGAACTGAAACAGGCCGTTTTTCGCCAGATCATCATCACTCATCGGAGCATCGGATGCGCCGAAATCCACGGTTTTCGCAATAATCTGTTTGATGCCGCCGGAAGAACCAATCCCCTGGTAGTTCACCTGAGATCCCGTCTGTTTCTGGTATTCAGCTGCCCATTTTGCATACACAGGTGCCGGAAAAGTACCACCAGCACCCGTCACATTCGTTGCCGCGAAAACAGTAGTCGTCGAAAGTGCAAGAGCAGCAGCCATCAGGCGAACTGACGCATTAAGCATTGCCATAGTCTCTCCGAATCGAAATAGTGATTAAATTTTTGAGTAATATTAAGAGCCAGGGCAGCATAGAGCGAATTTATGACAATTTTGTGTCAACCGTGAAAAATAAAAAATGGCAGCGCAACAAGCAAAAAAAGACCTCCGGATCGCAATCGGGAGGTCTAAGCAAACCTTAAAAAAGATGAATTAACCTAACGGTTAAAATTTGCAACTCTGCGCGCTCTGCAGGAACGCACTGAGTTACAGTAGCCACGGCTATTAAACACGAAAACCGCAGCCCTCATATGACAGTTGTGCAACATTATGTAAGCTATTTTTTCCGTCCACAAATTAAACGCACCGAGAATAGTCCGCTGACGCAAAATGATATTCACTCTTCAATAAATGCTCTTGAAAAATAGCCAATCAATTTTTAAAAACATCAGCACAATATACACCGGGCGATTAATCTTATTTCGGCATATAACTTTTACTTAATCCGGCAGTTGATATCACCGTGCCATCTACTGTTGCATCAGACCAAAGCGTGTCGTAACGGTAACCTGTCAAATCTTCGACAATTTTACGCGCTTCAGGCGTCACACTCTGTTTACTTCCGTTGGCTTTCAGGCGGTCAAGTTCGTCGACAAAAATGCGGTGCGTGCGCTTATTGAGATGAAAGGTCAGCGCTTGCCACATCGCCACCAGCAAAAGCCCGGCGGTGCCGATAAACAGCAGCATTACAATGGTGGTGATTGCTTCCTGGGGCTGTTGCAGGCTGCCTTTTACAAAACCACCGCTCTGTAAGAGCAAACCGACAGCAAAGGTCGCAATGGCTACCGTGGTCTTACGTGAAAACGTCATCACGGCGGCAAATAACCCTTCACGGCGCTGGCGCGTAACCATTTCGTCAATGTCCGGAATAAACGGGAACACGTTCCACGGCGTGAATTCCAGAACGCAGCGCCCAACCTGATAAAACCCGGCGAGGATCACCAGCAGCACCACTTTGTTTTCCGGGGGGAACAGGTACACCAGAAAGAAACCGCCCAGGCACAGCAGCATCATGCTGTAGGCAAAAACATAAAGACGGGATGGGCCATATTTGATAATGGCGAAACCCGCGATGAGCGTTACCGGCAGCCCGACGATGCTCATCGACAGCAAGGTTCCCGCCAGGGAAGATGAGACATGCAAGCAATAGACACAGAAAAAGACAAACACCGTGTTATAAATGTCTTTCGCCGTGAAAGAAAAAAGATAAATAGCCAGATGCTTGCGAAACGCACGAATTTTCAGCGTCGAGGCATAATCTTTAAATAATTTAATCACGCCGGTGAGTGTTTGCGCCGCATTGCCCGTTTGACGTTTTTTCTCCATCTCCTGCATCATTTCTGGTGTTATTTCGCGCTCCCAGCTTACTTTCCAGGAAATAAATACGCAAACCATAAACAACACAGCAAAAACCACACCGTTAATCAAATAAGCATCGGCGTTTTTTTCGCCCAGCCAGCCAATTAGCACACCGGGGATAAAGGTCGCGAGAAACGTGCCGGAAGCAGAAAGAAACATACGACAAGTAGAAAGCTTGGTGCGATCGTTAAAATCTTTGGTCATTTCCGAGGGCAAGGTTTCCCACGGGATTAAAACCATGGCAGCAATAATTTCAAAAGCCAGGTAAACGGCAAGATAAAACCAAAAATTCATGCCATTAAGCCATAACAGAATATAAACCAGCATTAGTGGCGCGCCGATAAGTAAAAAGAAACGACGGCGGCCAAATTTCTTGCCTAAAAAATTTTTATAAAAATGATCGGTAAAACTGCCCATAAACAGGCTCACGATAGCATCAACAATCCTCGCGATCGCGACAATGGACGCCGCCTGAATCGGTGATAAACCGACAAAGGTGGTGTAATAAAACAGCAGCCAGGCACCAATTACCGTAAAAGCGCCACCGCCCATTATGTCTGTCATGCCGTAACCAATGCTGACAGGAATCGTCACTTTTCTGTTTTTACGGGTCATAGCCAACCCCCGCAATTGCTCAGCTTTCTACGCATCTCAAGCTGTAACTGTTGTTTATTTATCATGGACATAAAAACTCCATAAGAGAATTATTTGTGCAAGAACGGCTCCGCTAATAACGGACGCCTGTTGCCACCGGAAAACATCACAGTCTTCACTGTTATATCCCTTATGGAATTTATGTCTACTACCATACAAGTATCATTGTCGAAAATGTGACCTCAGGCATAAGCCAGAAAAAATCACGTTCATAAATTCAAAAAAAGTGAGAAATGAGATCGAAAGAACAGTTAAAAAACGGCGGTTGTGAAGTAACAAAAACCTTGTGCAGCACAAACAAAAAACCCGTCTGATATCAGACGGGTTTTACGCTTTAGCGCACAGTTCATTCCAGTAGCTGTAGCGCATCACCAGATGAAAGCGCTCATTTTTCATCGTAAATCCATACAGAAGGATGATAATCAAGACCATAAAGCAGGCCGAACGGGATCAGCAGCGCAACATGGCGCCCCGAATCATATTCCCCCGCTTCCGTCTGTAATGGCAGCGTCGGGGTAAGGCGATTAAGCCACTGTTGCAGCAATGTCTTCATCAGCACGTTCTCCAGCAAAGGTTGACGCCCTCAGTTAAACGCAAAGCCAGCTATTACCAAAACGATCATTTTTGCGCTGGTTTGCCGAAAAACGCATATGTCTTGCACCGCGTCATTTCATGTAATATTGTAAATTACATGACTTGCAGTAATCCCGGAGATAACGTGGCACAGAATACGAACGACATTTTTAACGGAGAATTCTCCCGCCAGTACGATGCTTACAACGAGCGGCTGGGCGAAATTGCCAACAATCTGCACCTGCTTATCTCTCTGCTACTGAAAAAAATGCCGCAGCACGCGCGAATTCTCTGTGTTGGTGTCGGCACTGGCAGCGAAATTATTCGCCTTGCGCAGCACCATCCGCAATGGCGCTTTACCGGCGTTGATCCCTCGCCGGATATGCTGGCTGTCTGCCAACAAAAGCTCGACCAGGCGGGCATTGCCAACCGTTGCACATTGCATGAAGGCTACCTTAATGAGCTTCCCGCCAGCGGCGATTATGATGCAGTACTCTGCCTGCTGGTCACGCACTTTATTCAGCATCCACAGCGCGATGGCATCTATTCACAAATGGCGAACCAGTTAAGAGGCGGTGGCCGTATGATCACGGCAGAGATCGCCGGGGATATGCACAGCCCGGCATTTGATGAACAGCTTGAAGCGTGGACAACCCTGCACGAAACCGCCAGCCAGGCACCGCGCGATAAGGCTGAAATAAAAGCGCAACTGTCGCAGCGCCTGCTGCTGTTACCCGCAGAAACCACGGAAGCGCTGATTGAACAGGCTGGTTTTACCCCGCCGCAGCGCTTTTTCCAGTCACTGCTGATTCACGGCTGGACGGCGCGCAAAACCTGATGTGTTACGCCTTGCGCGAACAGCAGGCAATGTAATTTAACTGGCGGCGATTGGCGCGGAAAAAGCGAAACATCCCCAGAAATCGCGTGCGGTTATCACGTGTGCGCAAACCATTAAAAACAATGCGCAGCGTACGCGCGAAGCCTTCATCACGTATCAGCCCAACGGGCGACATCAGCGACATTGCCCCGTGGCGCGTGTCTACTGCGGCAAAGCCATTGTCGATAAACAATGTTTTCCACGCCGCTTCTGTCATCGGGCTGACATTCGATTTCACCACCTGCTCCAGTTTTGCCTGGTTATCTGTCGCCAGCCCGCTGCGCACAAACATAATGTCGTGCGTCAGTAAACGGCCGCCGGGTTTCAGCACGCGATAATACTCGCTGATAAGCTTCGCTTTCGCTTTGTCCACATACATGGTCAGCATCGCTTCGTTAATCACCACATCAAAAGTGTTATCGTCGAACGGCAGCTTATTCGCATTGGCTTCGCTAAGATGAATGTGGCTTTCGAGACCGGCAGAAATCACGTTCTGCCGTGCCTGCGCGAGCGCGTTTTTATCCATGTCGATGGCGTCGACTATGCAGCCAAAACGCTGCACCAGTTCAATCGAGGTGGTGGCCATATTGCAGGCAACTTCCAGCACCCGGCTATGCGCATTTAGCTGCGCCTGGCTAAACAACCATTCGGTCGCTTCCACCCCGCCGGGACGCAAACGCGTTTTCCCGAGACTCGCCAGAAAGGTATGCCCTGCTTTATCACTGTCGGCCATCGGACTCTCCTTGCTAAAACACGCACATTAGATGCAACTTATCACAGCGGTATGGAGATGAGAATGACTTTCATCAACAAAAAAGCCCCTGCGTTTTCGCAAGGGCAAGGCTGTGTCCGAGCCATAGAAATTAGTTAAATACCATACCGCCATCAATCAGCAATGATTGACCGGTCATATAGTCAGAATCCGGCCCCGCGAGGTAGGAGACGCAGGCGGCAACGTCTTCAGGTTCCGAAAGACGCCCAAGCGTAATGCGTTTAGCAAACTCCTGCGTACCATACCCCAACGGTTTACCGGCCGCTTCCGAAACCTGGCGGTCAATCTCTGCCCACATCGGAGTTTTCACGATGCCAGGGCAGTAGCCATTAACGGTAATGCCAAGCGGCGCGAGATCCCGCGCAGCGGTTTGCGTGAGTCCCCGTACGGCAAACTTACTGGAACTGTACACGGCCAGCTCCGGGTTGCCGACATGCCCGGCTTGCGAACAGGCGTTGATAATTTTGCCGCCGTGTTTTTCCGCTTTGAAGGCTTTTACCGCTGCCTGGATGCCCCAAATCACGCCTTTTACGTTGATGTTATAAACCTTATCCACCACTTCCGGCGTGATGGACTCAATCGGTGTTGAAGGCGCAACCCCGGCGTTATTCACAATCACGTCAAATCCATTCAGTTTGGTTCTGGCCTCCTCTACCGCCGCAAAGACTTTGTCGCGGTCAGAAACATCCACCGTCACCGCAATCGCGCTGCCATTGTTGTGATTAATTTCGTCGGCCACCGCTTTTGCCGTTGCGGCGTTGTAATCGGCAACAGCGACGGCAAAGCCATCTTTCGCCAGACGCAGCGCAATAGCTTTACCAATGCCCTGACCTGCACCGGTCACGAATGCAACTTTTTTCATCATATCTCCTTGGTTTTCAAAGAATCTGGCTAAGATTGAGCTGGCCCATCAGCAGCGGGTTATCGCTGTAATCGACCGGAATGGCGACCACCGCCGGGCCGTCCGTATCCATTGCCGCTCGCAGCGTGGGCTCCAGTTCTGCCGTGCTTTCAACAGCGAACCCTTTGGCGCCAAACGCTTCGGCATAGGCTTTAAAATCGACCGGGCCAAAATTAACGCCAGACAGGCGCTGGTATTTTTTCTCTTCCTGAATGGCCACCATGTTGTAGGCGTTATCGACCCAGATGATATGCAGCACATTCGCCCCGAGGCGCACAGCGGTTTCCAGTTCCATGCTCGATTGCAAAAAGCCACCATCGCCGGAAACCGACACCACTTTGCGCCCCGGGTTGACCAGCCATGCGCCAATCGCCCATGGCAGCGCGACGCCCATGGTTTGCTGACCGTTGGAAATCATCACCTGGCGGGCGCGGAAGCTATAGAGATAGCGCGCAATCCAGATATGGAAACTGCCCATATCAACGGTCAGCGTGACGTCGTTATTCACGATGTCCTGCATCGCCCGCACAATGCGCAGCGGGTGAATAGCGAACTGGCTAAGTTGCGCGCCCTTACGGCTGAGCAGTTCCCGCTGGTTGCGGCGCTCAATCAGGATCTCGGAGGCGCGCGGAGTAAGGATCAGCGGCTTTTCGATTTTCGCTGCCAGTTTGTCGAGCGTGCTGGCAATATCACCAACCAGCTCGCAATCCGGTACATAATTGCGCTCTTCATAAGCGGGAAGCACATCGATATGAACCAGTTTCGCGTCACCGGTGTTCCACATTGCTGGCTCATATTCCACCGGGCTGTAACCAATACAGATAATCAGATCCGCCAGGTGCAGCAGCCGATCCCCGGCCTGGTTATTAAATAACCCCACGCGCCCGGCAAAGCGGGTGAAATGCTGCTGATTAACCGCGCCGGCTGCCTGATACGTGCTGGTGACAGGAATATGGCTTTTCTCCAGCAACTGATGCAGTGCCGAAATATTCTCCTCCCGGCTTGCCATCAGCCCGAGCAAAAATACCGGGTTTTGCGCCTGCGCGATAAGTTTCGCCACCTCGTCAATCGCCGCATCCGGCGCGGCGCCTAATTGCGGAACACCGCTGGCGGGCAGGATATTGCCGCTCGCGGGTTGATCGGCAATATCCTGCGGCAGGCTGACAAACGCGCTGCCCGGCCGGCCCTGCTCAGCGGCGCGAAACGCATTGGATACCACTTCAGCAATCGCGTCGGATGAGGTTATCTCTACCGCGTATTTCGTGACGGGGTTGAACATCGCCACCGTGTCCATGCTCTGGTGCACCAGTTTAGCTTTATCCGCCCGTTTCACCGCCCCGCCCAGCGCCACCACCGGGTCGCCTTCGCTGTTGGCCGTCGCCATACCGGTAATCAAATTGGAACAGCCGGGGCCGGAAGTGACCAGCGCGACGCCAGCCTTACCGGTGATGCGCCCGACCGCCGCGGCCATAAATGCCGCGTTCGCTTCGTGGCGCACCGGAATAGTTTGAATCGTTGAATCAAGAAGCGAATCAAACACTTTGTCGATTTTGGCACCGGGAATGCCAAACACATGTTTCACTCCCTGCGCTTCCAGTTGTCCTACCACCATATCGGCGCCATGCGCCCACTGGTGTGTGCGGCTCTCTTTACTCATCATTTACTCCTTTAAATGTTTATCAGTTCTCGACGGAACGAATGGCGGCGTCCAGATTGTCCGGGTGTAAATCGGCGTTGAGAAACGCCGCATCCGCAGGCAGATCAATCATCAAATGGTGGATCTCACCAAACGTCAGCGTGCCGCTTTCGAGCTGGTAATCCAGCAAATGTCCGCCTCCATGGCGGTCATCCGTAATAAAGTGTTCGTGGTAGCCCGCCACGTTGATCCCCTGCATATGCTGTGGTGTGCGGAACCCAACGAGCACGCCATGGCGCCCGTTGAAACGAAACACGGGTTGGTCGTCAAGCACGTCAGTCATGGCGCGATAAGGCGGCGTCTGGCGCGGAACGGTGCGGGTGTGCGCATGGCGAAAATGGCCATCGATACGCAGGGCGCAAAAGACGTTATCGGAGGGGATCGCCTTATCGATAATGTCGTGCAGCTGTTGGCGGCTGGACGGTTTATCCAGGTAAAACTCATGTTCTGGTTTAAACCAGGTCATGACCGCGAAAGGGGTTTTTTGCTGTCGGCTGGCTTCCCGTGCGCTGCCATCAGCACGCAACTGGTACACCTCGCTGTTGAACGCAATCAACTCACCGTCCAGCTCGTTAAATGTGCCAAGTCCAAAGTCGCCGTGATTAAGTAAATCCTCAATCGTGGTATTTCCTTCGTAAACACCGCTTAACAGCGCACTCATTAGCGATGTTTGATATATCACACATTCCGGACGGGTTTGTGAAAAGGCACGAAATGTTTCCCGCAGACTTTCCTCGCAAGAACAACCGGTTACATGACTCATTATCCATTACCTCGCTGAGCAGTCGTTTAGAAAAGCTGATAAATTATTGACTCGTTTCAGCGAGAGATTCCAATATACAAAGCATCAGGGTTTGAGATGTTTTTAATATGGAACTCCGTTATCTACGCTATTTTGTCGCCGTTGCGCAGACGCAACACTTCACCCGTGCCGCTGAAATGCTGGGCATGTCGCAACCGCCGTTAAGTCAGCAAATCCGTCGTCTTGAGCAGGAAGTGGGCACTCCGCTTTTTTACCGGCAAACTCGCGGCGTTGAGCTTACCGAAGCGGGCGAAGCGTTTTATGAAGATGCCTGCCAAATCATCGCGTTGAGCGATGCGGCAATGGAAAAAGCAAAAGGGATCGCGCGGGGAATTAACGGAAAATTGTACCTTGGCGTGACCAGCTCCAATGCGTTTCACTCGCAAATTTTTTCAGCGCTTCGCCAGTTTCAACAGCGCTATCCGCAGGTGGCGCTGTATCAAAAAGAGGACAATATGGCGACGCTGATGCAGGAGCTGGAAGAGGGGTTGATTGATGTTGCCTTTGTGCGCCTGCCGTGTGAAAACAGCAAAATGTTCAACCTGAAGTTGATCGATGAAGAGCCGATGGTGCTGGCGCTACACCGCTCGCATCCGCTTGCCGCGAAAACGGATATCTCGCTGAACGAACTGCAGCAAACACCGCTGGTGATTTTCCCTCCGCAAGTCGCGCCAGGGCTATATGAACTGGTGTACAACGCCTGTCTGCGCGCGGGTATTGATATGGAAAACCAGCAACAAGCTTCGCAGTTCTCCTCATCGCTGAGCATGGTAGCCGCCGGTTTCGGTTTCGCCATCGTTCCGCAATCTATGGCCTGTTTCAGCCACCCGCAAGTGACGTTTCACCGGATGGCGGAACAGACATTAAAAACCGATGTGGCGCTGGCGTGGCGCAAGTTCGAGCGTTCACCTGCCGTAAAACGGTTTATTGAGAACTTTTAAAAACGCTCGCCGCAACGCGGGCATGAAATGTTAGCTGCGGTGGGTATTCACCACCTGGCCAATCCCCTTCCCTTCCAGCGCGTCGTTGGGATCGGCAAAGAAATCGATATTGAAGTAGGTATCATCGGTTAACAGTTCAATATGGTGCCAGTATTGCGGCGGGCTGATGCCAAAATTCCCGGCCTCAATTACCACTTCCACTTCCGGCGTGGTGTCGTGCTCACTGGCAAAACCAAAATATTTCACCGCCCCCTGCATCACCGACAAACGGCCATAGACACCTTTTTTGGTGTTGTGATGAGTAAGCAGCGCCTGCGGAACCGTCTCTTTCGTCCAGAAAGGCGTTGAGCGGGTATGACGGAAATGAACAGGAATGTGATGCGCCATAATACCTCCTCGGGCAGCGTTCGGTTACCAGCCGCACACGTTAGTTTCTTCATCCGATTCATAACCCCGGACGATATTAATTAACTCTTTCACCGCATCTGCGGCATTTAGCGGATCTTTCAATTCATTAAGCGTGGAAAACGCTTTATCCACAGAAACTCCGTTATTATTGTTGGTCACCGTCAGGATAAATTCACTGGAACTTTCTTTAGGGTCAGTAAGACCCGCAATCAGCTCCGCAACCGCCTGCACCGCAACATCAGGAACATATAACGACATCGGCTTGAGAAAGATCTTTTCTTGCGTTTCATTGTTAGCACCATTAGAAACTGCTAAAGAATAACCTTTGTTTTCAGTTGTCATCAGAATTACCTCAACCTTCAATCAAAATTTTCGGGTCAACATAGAAATCGACGCTAAATATCGTATCGTCGCTTAATGCTTCAATGTTGTGCCATTTTTCCGGTGGGAAAACGCCAAATTCACCGGCATTAATCGTTAACGTTTCCACCGGTTGCGGGCTGTTTTCATCGGCGTAACCGTAATAGCGGATCGCCCCTCGCAGCACACTTAAACGCGGATAGACGCCCTGGCGTGTTCCGGCGTCGAGATGGCGCTTCCAGATGGACGCCGGGGCGGTTTCTTTAGTCCAGAACGGCGTTGAACGGGTGTGGACATAATTCGCGGGTATCGCAATACGTTGCATGTTTCATCCTCTTGGTGTCTCAGCAAAGCGGGTTTGCCGGGAGGGGGAAAAGCATTTGTTGCATATGATATACCTGTTTTATAATTTGTGGACTACTTTTTTTAGGGGTTATTTCCGCTGAATTTTGTTACTCAGAAAGGGTTATTGATAAATACGCCACGACGGGGGAAGAATGACAGATAATTATTTATAAGCAGGAATCAACGCACCATGAAAAACAAATCCAAACTCAACTCTTTTTATTATGGCTTTCCCGTTTTTTTAGTCACCACGCAAGATAAAGACGGCAACACAAATATTTCTGCGGCATCCTCGTCTATTTCCCTGGGCGAGAAACTGATTATTGGCATCAGTAAAGGCGGTAAAACCTACAATAATGTATTGGCCGGTTCAGACGCCGTGATCAATATTCCCGATCACACACTTTGGGAAAAAGTAGAGCAAATAGGCAAACTGACCGGTGGCGATAGCCTGTCGGAAAACCAGACCAAATGGGGCGTTGAAATCTGCCACGATAAATTCGCCAAAGCCGGGTTACACACAGAAGCCTCTGTCGATATCGCACCGCCGCGCGTCGCGGAGTGCCCAATCCAGGCGGAATGCCGTTTAGTCTCCACCAGCGACAAAGGCCGTTTTATGCTGGCTGAATTCGATATTGTGAACTTATGGGTTGAAAACGCGCTGTTAAATGAAAATGGTATTGTTGATTCAAGTAAATGGAAACCGCTGATTTTCAATTTCCGCGAATACATGACCGTGGGCGATACGCTCGGGTTTAACGTGAAATACGGCAACTGACTCTCATCAATTGCCCCCGCTCACGGGGGCAACATCCCTTACTCGAGCACCGCTTTATCCCAGCCGCTGAAAATCGCCGCCAGATTATATTGCGCGGCATCCGCCTTGCTTAATTGATATTTCGCACCGCCTTGCCCTGCGCCCGGACCACGGTTATCAAACTCATAAAAACGGCTGTCTTCCGGATAAAACCAGATTTTCTCCCCGGCTTTATCTTTGCCGGACATTTTATCCCAGCCGTAAATATGGTCGTCGATTTCGCAGTTGATAAATGCCGCCAGACCAATGGCGTTCGGATCGGCATAACGCCCGTCGCTGAACTGTGTTGTCGGGTGCCACGGGCGACCCAGCGCGAAACTTTTCGCCGGCACGCCCGCTTCCTTACTGAGCTTGCTGTTGATGATCAACAGGCCAAACTTCTCATCCGCCTGCGTCGCCGGCGCGGTGATGTAGCCATACGGCGGGGCGATATCATTGCGGTTACGGGCGATAATCTTGCAGCGGTCAAACACCGCAATGCCGGGGCCAAAGATAAAATCAACGTGCCCACTCACTTCACAGTCGGTGAAATAGCTGCGGCTCCCGCTCTTGCTGTAAAACGTGTCCTGGTAACCTTCAAGCCGGACATGGCGGAAACGCGCTTTATCAACGTTTTCCGAGACCATCAGCGCCACCGCTTGCGTGTCTTTCAGTTTCTTCGCATCACCATCCGCCAGCGCGGCATTAGCCGGAAAGTCAAAACTATTGCGAATAGTCAGGTTCTCAATGGTCACGCCCGATGCGCGCACTTCCACCGTGCTGGTGCGCCCGGTGCCAAGCTTCTGCCCGTCACTGCCTAATGCACCGGCGGGCGTATTCGCTTCAATCTGCGTTTGCTCTCTGGATTGCCCCACCAGCGTGACCGGTTTTTCAATCACCAGCCGTTCGTTCCAGCGCCCCTCTTTGACCAGGATCCGCCACGGCGTACCGCTGTCTGGCGCGGCGGCCAGCGCCTGGCTGATGGTGGCGAACTCACCGGCTTGCGGCGCGGTGGAGACAACGGCGTTCCACTCGCTCGCCTGAGCGGAAACGCTGATACAGGCCAGCAACAGTGCGGATGCGGAATAGTGCAGTGAACAGTGCAGTGTTTTCATCGGTCTCTCCTTAGGGTTTTAATGTGTCGGCAAGCGAGGTCAATTCAGGTGTGGTACGGATGAGATCAGCCACCATCGATGCGACAGCTTCTGCACCTTGTTGCTGGAAATGGGTGGTATCAGGATTGCTGCGAATCCCGGAAGTTTGCGTTTTATACCAGGGGTAGCGCGGGTCACTGGCATCCACGGCCAGCCAGTAATCCATCCAGTCGCTGGCGTGCGCATTGGCGAAATCGATAGTCGCTTTTTCCAGATCGATAAGCGGCACATGGTTGCGGTGGGCGGTCTGTTTGATGGTGTCAATGTAGTTCCCGGCAAAGCGGTAACCCGGCTTTTTCACCGTGTAATGACTACTGACGACCACATCGTCGGCGCCCTGCTGAAACGCCGTTTTCCCCGTGCGGTTTTTTACCCGCGTGGTCGGTGTCAACAGCACCGGCGTTGCGCCCGCCGCGCGCGCCAGCGTGATATAGCGCTCCAGCGAGTGCTGGAACGATAACAGCGGCTCGCCCGGCGGAAACTGTGGATTGCCGCTGGCATCATTAGGATAGGTGCAGAGGTTTTTCACATCCGCCGTGCCGCGCACCGCTTTATCGCCATCGCAGTTTTGATCGTTATGACCATGAGCGATAAAAACATAGTCGCCTGGACGTAAATCACGCGCCATTTGCTGGTACCAGCCTTCGTTGTAGAAATCCCGGCTGGAGCGCCCGGAACGCGCGCCGTTAAGCACCACCACGCCGCTATCGGCGCGAAAAGCCTGCTGGAAAACTTGTCCCCACCCCATGCGCGGTAAACGGGCGACTTCATAGGTGGCGGCAGTGGAATCGCTGACCAGCAAAATGCGCGTTTTCGCACTGCTGATCGCCTGCCGATCGCGCAGCGCACGCGGCAAATCTAACGGTTCCCACGGCCCGCTGTTCTGCAAACCGACAATCGGGCGAAAGGCGCTGTCGGTCAGCACTGTCCCGCCTGCCTCGCCGCTGTTGTTGTCATAATTGCGGTTGTGGTTAACCACCGACAAAATCCGCGCCATACCGTTGCCGGTGCGAATGGGCGTCTGTACCGGATCGACGGTTTTCGCATTCAGACCAGATAAACGCAACGCGTCGGCCATGCCATGACGGAAGTTAGCCAGCGGCCCGGCCAACAAACCGGCATTCAGCTTGCGGTTATCCCCCCGTTCAACCCACTGCTGTGGGCCGATATAGCCCAACTGACCGGCCACTTCGGAGACCAGCCTGTCGGTAAAAGGGGTGATGTTAGCGGTATTGCGGCGCTCTTTTTGCAGCGTAATGAGCAGAGAGGCCATGCAACGCGCACGCGGCTCATCGCTTCGCAAACAGGACTGCGCGGTTCCCGTGCTCTGGAAAGTGGAAAGGGTTAACGGTGGAGTGAGCGCATCAACCGCCAGCGAATAGCGTCCATCGCTACGCGTTTTGGTGGTAAGGCGCTTGCCTGAACTGTCGGTCACCGTTACCAATGCCCCCGCCAGCGGCGCATCGGCAAAAACCGCGCCTTCCAGTATCGTTGCCGCATTCGCCATCACTGGCAGGCAACAAAACAACACGCTAAGTCCCAGAGGGTATTGCATAGGTCATTCTCCTGAAACAGGTTCTCCCGGCAGGCTGCACCGGTGTAATCGCGCGTTTCTGTTTCTGGAAAATGTGGCCAAGCGTGAATGCCAGCAGGCATTACGGATCAATAAAGGCTTTTATTTTTATTCTGATACAAAACGGAACTAAGTTTTACACATATAAAAACATTGTTTTGAGATCGGATTCAAGAATATGACAATTGATAAATCAGCCCGCCGTTAACCGGGCTGTATATTCAGCGGGGGAATACGCGGGCGCTACCGTTAACCTGCAGATTCACGTTCATGCCGGGTCGCCAGTCCGGGCGGGTGATGGCTTGTAATGTCAGGCGTTCGCCGCTTTGCGAAAACCGCAGCGTCAACGACGAAAGATAGCCAGCAAAATCCATATCGATAATTTGTGCCTGCGGGCAGGTTTGATGCTCATCGCACGGCACCACACTCACCTGTTCCGGACGCAACATAATGCGATGCGTGCCAGAAAGCGCCGGGGTATCTACCGCCACATCGCCAAGCAGGCAGTGCGCACGCCCTTGCGCCACATCGGCAGATAAAATCAGCGCATCGCCCAAAAACAGCGCCGTCTCCTCATCAACCGGTTGCGAATAAACCGCGAACGGCGATCCCACCTGCGCAAAGCGGCCGTGGCGGATCACCACAATCTGGCTGGCGAAAGAGAGCGCTTCTTTCTGATCGTGCGTAACCAGAATTGAGGCAACGCCCGCCTCGCTCAGCAAATCCGCCGTGGCCTTACGCGTGGCGGCGCGCAAGCCGGTGTCCAGTGCTGAAAACGGTTCGTCAAGCAACATTAGCGCCGGTTTCTGCGCTAGCGCTCTGGCCAGCGCCACACGCTGCTGCTGACCACCGGAGATCTCATGCGGCCAGCGCGCCGCCAGTTTACTGTCCAGCGACACCATCGCCATTAACTCATCGACACGGCGTTGCTTCTCGTGACGCGAGCCTTTAAGCCCCCAGGCAATGTTTTCTCCCACCCTAAGGTGCGGAAACAGCGCGCCCTCTTGCGGCACAAAGCCAATGTTGCGCTGGTGGGCCGGGATAAACTGGCCGTCGCCAAACAAGGTTTTTCCCTGCAACACGATGCGTCCACTGTCCGGCACTTCAAACCCGGCGATCAAACGCAGCAACGTGGTTTTCCCTGACCCGGATGGGCCGACAATCGCCGTGCGGCTACCCGCAGGGATCACCAGATTCACATCATCCAGCACGCGCGCGGCGGCAAAGCTTTTCGAAATGGTTGCCAGTTCTAACATCTTAAAGACCCGAAAGTTTTTGTGATTGCTTATACAGCAGGCCGGTCAACGGCAAGGAGATCAAAATCATCAGCAAGGCATAGGGTGCCGCCGCCACGTAGTCGATCTCGCTGGTCAGCGCCCAGAACCCTGTCGCCAGCGTGCGGGTGCCAAGCGGGGAAAGCAGCAGCGTGGCGGTTAGTTCTGTACTCACACCCAGAAAAACTAATGCCGCAGCAGTAGAGGCTCCCGGCGCTGCCAGCCGTAGTGTAACGCTCACCAGCGCTCTGCCAGGCGAGGTGCCAAGGCTTTGCGCCACCTGTTCAAGCTCTACCGGCGCTTGCGCAATCCCGGCGCGTAAGTTGATCAACGCTCTGGGCATAAACATCAGCAACCAGGCGAGAAACAGCGTCACTTCAGTCTGGTAAATTGGGCGCGCGTAATGAATGGTCACAGTGACCAGCGCCAGCGCCACCACAATGCCGGGTAAGGCGCTGGTGATGTAATTACAGCCTTCAAGCAGGCGAAATACGCGGCGCGGATGGCGCACCGAGAGCCACGCCGTCGGAATGGCGAACGCGGTGGTGATCAGCGCCCCGCAAACGGCCAGAAAAAGGGTCTGGCGCAGTGAAAGCCAGAGATCGGCGCTATGCCAGTTATCGAATCCGCCAAGCCACAGCCAGCGGCCAAGCACGGCAATCGGCGTACCGAATGACAGCACCACTGTGCACACCGCCAGCAATAGCCCTAACCCGCTTCCCCAGCGCCCAAGCGTGCGGCGCTGTTGCTTGCGCGCTGAACCTGAGCCCACCCGCGCATAGCGCGCTTTTCCGCGCGCCGCTGTCTCCAGCAGCAGCAACGCCAGGCAGCAAAGCGCCAGCACACCGGCGAGCATATTGGCGGCCGGGCCGCTGAACGTTGACTGAAACTGATCGTAAATCGCGGTGGTGAAGGTATCGAAGCGGATCATCACAAACAGGCCATATTCCGCCAGCAAGTGCAGCGCCACCAATAACGCACCGCCACAAAGCGCCAGCCGAAGCTGGGGTAAGATCACGCGAAAGAAGATGCGCCACGGCGGGGTGCCAAGTGATGCCGCCACATCCTCAAGGCTGGGATCGAGGCGGCGCAATACCGCCGCGACCGGCATATAAATAAACGGAAAATAGGCCAGCACGGCGATAAACACCGCCGCGGGTAGCCCGTGAAACGCGGGCAAAACGCTAACCCAGGCATAACTTTGCACAAACGCCGGGATCGCCAGCGGCGCAACCGCCAGCACTGCCCATATGCGCCGCCCAGGCAGCGACGTCCTTTCAGTGAGCCACGCCAGCGACGTACCAAGCGCGACGCTGGCGGGTACAGCAAGTGCAATGAGCCAGAAGGTGTTGACGAGCAACTCGCCCACACGCGGGCGAAAAATGAGCGCCTGTACCGTCGCCCAACCGGTATCAATACCGACACCGATGACAAAACCAACAGGCAGTAAGGCTAGTGCCGCGACAAAAAGGGCAAATACCACCAGCAGCCGCGAAGGACGGTGCCGGGCGGCGTGGCTGGCCGCATTGCTTGCCGCCGGGAGACTCAAACTGGACATCAGGCACTCATTCCTGCGTGATTACAAAAGACCGGCTTCGGTCATTAACTCGCTGACTTTTTTGCTGTTAAGCGCGGAGGGTTCCACTTTCGGTGCGTCTAATTGCGCCAGCGGAACCAGTTTTTCGTTAGAAGCCGCACCTTCCCCTACTGCGTATTCAAACGCGGTGTTGGTGCGCAGCATCTCCTGGCCCTGCTTGCCGGTTATCCACTTGATAAACGCCTGCGCCTGTTTCTGATGTTTGCTGGAGGCTAAAACGCCGCCGCCAGAGATGCTGACAAACGCACCCGGATCCTGATGTTTAAAGTAGTGAAGCTGGGTATTTTTGCTGTTCTCGCCGGTTTTCGCCTGATCGACAAAGTAGTAGTAGTGATAAATCACGCCGCCGTCGATTTGCCCGGCATTGACCGCTTTCATCACCGTGCTGTTGCCTTTGTAAGGCACAAAGTTGGTTTTCATCGCTTTCAGCCAGTCCAGCGTGGCTTTTTCGCCTTTCAGGGTCAGCATCGCGCTGACAATTGCCTGGAAGTCCGCGCCTGAAGGCGATGCCGCCCAGCGACCTTTCCATTCCGGTTTGGCTAAATCCATGATCGATGCAGGTAACTGCGAAGCGGAGAGTTTCGCCGGGTTATAGACAAAAACGGTGCTGCGCGCGGCAATGCCAATCCAGCGACCATGCGCCGGGCGGAACTGAGCCGGAACTTGTTTCAGCGTATCCGCATTGAGCGGCGCAAAAAGCCCGGCGTTGTCGACCAGCGTCATCGCCGGGGAGTTTTCCGTCAGAAACACATCCGCTGGCGAAACGTTGCCTTCCTGCACCAGCTGGTTACCCAGCTCCGTGTCGCCGCCGTTACGCAGCGTGACGTTGATGCCGGTTTCTTTGGTGAATTCGTCGACCCAGGATTTTGTCAGATTTTCGTGCTGCGCGTTATAGACCACGATACCGTCGTCGTTGCCGGCGGCGAACGCCGCGGGAGCAGCAAAAACTGAAGAGATGACCAGTGCAAGTGAACAGAGCGGCAAAAAGCGGTTCTTCATCATCATTCCTTTTAAATTATGTGTAATCGTCAGCACATACGAGCCGGGCTGGATTTTAATCGTAGTGGAAATGAAATGAGAATCAAAATTATTATCACACGATCGAGTTTGAAATTAAATATCATCAAAAATTAAAAAATGAATTAATCCACCATCCCGCAATTGCAGGATACGTTAAAGATTAAGACAACCTTAACATGAGGTTAAATGTTTCATATATTATCAATCCAGCGAATCAGACAACCGTGGCTATCTTTTCCGTGAATAACAAATTAACATCAGATTGAGTGGGTTTAATACCAAACATCGCAAAACAACCTGCACAGGTAAGACAAATAATCATGAAAAATAAAAAGATAGATACGATGGCAAAAGTGGCTATGCGCAGCAGGGGATTGTCTGTAAAAGAAAAGCGCGTGCGTTATCAGGGTAAGATATTTACCTTTAAATATGTTTCTGGCCATTATGAAATCTTTTTCGAAGACGAAAAAGTGGATGCCATCGCAACCGATAACATCAATCAGGCGATTGCGGACTTTAAAGAAAAACATAACAAAACGAAGCGCTAAACCCCGCTAAAATACCTTTTCATTTACCGTTCAAACTTCAAGCAATAAATACCAGTAACCTTATTATACCGGGCGGTATTATTATCGAACCCGGTGCACTCCCCGCCCTTTGCCAGTTCAGTCACTCGCGCAAAAACCTTAAAAACTTCATGGAAATCACCGGGTTAATCCAACATTTTTTTACATAAAGCGTTTACTTGGTAACGATAATTCATATCATCTTGATAATCGCTATCAACAAATGGCGATACTGCTTGCGGCTCGGGAGGATCAGCGCCGCCGTACTTCTGTTAAATCAGGATCACCATAACAATGAAATCTCGTTATCTTTGGGCATTAAATCCTTGTTTATTGATGATGTTTTCCGTTAACGCCTCGGCGGAAGGTCAAAAAGAAGAGACGCTGGTGGTTGCCGCCAGCCGCGCAAACCACAGCGTTACGGATATGGCGCAAACCACCTGGGTCATTGAACAGGCTGACATTGAGCAGCAGGTTCAGGGCGGCAAAGAGTTAAAAGAGGTGCTGGCGCAGTTGATTCCCGGCATGGACGTCAGCAGCCAGGGACGTACCAATTACGGCATGAATCTGCGCGGCCGTTCAATGATGGTGATGGTCGACGGGGTACGCCTGAACTCGTCCCGCAGCGACAGCCGCCAGCTTGATGCAATCGATCCGTTTAACATTGAGCGCATCGAAGTGATTTCCGGCGCGACATCACTGTACGGCGGCGGCAGCACCGGCGGTTTAATCAATATCGTCACCAAAAAAGGCCAGCCGGAAACCCAGGTTGAGTTCCAGACCGGCACAAAAAGCGGTTTTAACAGCCATAACGATCACGACGAGAACATCGCCGCAGCGGTCAGCGGCGGTAATGATAACGCTTCAGGGCGTCTTTCTGTGGCCTATCAGCGCTATGGCGGCTGGTATGACGGCAAAGGCAATGAAGTGATTATTGATAACACGCAAACCGGTTTGCAGTACTCAGACCGCCTGGATGTCATGGGCACCGGCACGCTGAATATCGACGATCATCAACAGTTGCAGCTCACTACGCAGTATTACAAAAGCCAGTCTGACGGTAAGCACGGCCTCTTCCTTGGCGAGAACTTCTCGGCAGTGCGCGGCGTCGGCAACGCGTACAACAAAAGTAACCTTGATTCCGACCGTATCCCCGGCACTGAACGCCACTTAATTAACCTGCAATACGCCAACAGCGATTTCTGGGGCCAGGATTTACTGGCACAGATTTATTACCGTGACGAAAGCCTGACGTATTACCCCTTCCCGACGCTTTCCGGCGGCTCGGTGACCAGCATTGGCGCATCGCAGCAAAAAACCGATTTCTACGGCGGCAAACTGACCCTTAACAGCAAACCGCTGGAAGATCTGACATTAACCTGGGGCGTGGACGCCGAACATGAAACGTTCGATGCCAACCAGCAGTTTTTCAATCTCAGCAAAGCCGCCGCCAGCGGCGGGATGAAACTGGATAACGCTTACAACGTCGGGCGCTATCCCGGCTACAGCATCACGAACCTCGCGCCGTTCCTGCAAAGCAGTTATGACATTGCGGCCATCACCCTGAGCGGCGGCGTGCGCTATCAGTACACAGAAAACAGAGTCGAGGACTTTGTGGGCTACGCGCAGCAACAAGGTATCGCCACCGGCAAAGCGACCTCGGCGGACGCCGTACCTGGCGGCAAAACGGATTACAACAATCTGCTGTTCAACGCAGGCATCCTCGGCCACCTGAGCGAACGCCAGCAATTGTGGTTTAACTTCTCGCAAGGCTTCGAAATCCCGGACCTCGCGAAATATTACGGTTCCGGCACCTACAAGCTGGAAAACGGCCACTATCGCCTGGTGAACAGCGTCAACGTTAATGATTCGAAGCTGGATGGCATTAAAGTGAATGCCTACGAGCTGGGCTGGCGTTACACCGGCGATAGCCTGCGTACGCAGATCGCCGCGTACTATTCGCTTTCGGATAAAACCATCAACATCAACAAAAGCGACATGACCATCAATATTGAAGATGATCAGCGTCGTATTTACGGTGTGGAAGGCCAGGTCGATTACTTCTTTAGCAACAGCGAATGGAGCACCGGCGCGAACTTTAACGCCATCAAGTCGCAAACCCGCGTCGATGGCAAGTGGCAGAAACTGACCGTGGATAGCGCCAGCCCGTCGAAAATGAGCGCGTGGGTCAACTGGGCGCCAGGCGACTGGACGTTACGCCTGCAAAGCACCCAGACCTTTGATCTTTCTGACGCCGATGGCAAACATATTGACGGGTACAACACCGTTGACCTGCTCGGCAGTTATCTTTTGCCCGTCGGTAAGTTGAGTTTTAGCGTTGAAAACCTGCTGGACGAAGATTACACCACCGCATGGGGACAACGCGCACCGGGTTTATACAGCCCAACCTACGGCGCAGCGGGTTTATATACCTATAAAGGCCGCGGTCGTACTTTTGGCCTGAATTATTCCGTTCTGTTCTGATGAGATCTGCCGCCTGTCTATCAGGCGGCACATTCTGTTTTATTCAGCCCAATAAAAACGCCAAAAAGCCGATATCCTCAGCCACTATTTTGCTGAAAACATATCGTGTTATTTCTGCCTTAAGCCAAATAGATGACTGTGGCTATGTTATTTCCCGGTCAGCGAATGCGTAATATAAGATATATGCAATCCACAACCGCTAAATATAAGATCCAGATATAGACACTGGAGTAATACAGCTAACAATAATACCCCTGAAATAAGAAAGGATTTACTTGCGTTCTTTATTGCATATCCGTCGGTTCAGATTCGCCCGCCGTTATCGGCTCTTGCTGTACCGCTGTTTTCGCGTCCAGTTTGTGTTGCTCAGCCACACGTTTCTCTTTCTGTAACTGCGCTGCGGCTAACTCTTGTTGCGTCACTTTTTTACCTGAAAACGCGTCAACCATTTCCGTTCTGCCGTCAGGATATTTAACGATGGTCACCAGCCGTCCACCAAATTGCGGAATACCGGTCATCGCCAGTGAATAATCAATCTCATGATTTTCCACCTTTTTCTTTTCCTGAACCTGCTGCTCGGCTTTTATCTCATTGCTGTGTTTGTGTTTTTCCGCGCGGCTGGAGAGCGTCACTTTGGTGCTCTCATCATGGGAAGCGCTATTTGCCGCGCCGTTATCCGCATGCGCCGCCGATTTATGGTTTGTATTTTCTTGTGTTGTGGCAAGGTGCGGGCTTGCCTGAATCGCCTGAATCTCCTGCATCATTATCTCCGCTATCAATGACCAGATATTCCGCCAAATGACTCTGCCTGAGCCGAAAAAAAGATCCTCATAACGATTATCGACAGGCGAAAGAAACAGATTAATAACAAATAGCGCTGAAACAGGATGATTTACATACAAAAATTAAATAAGCACGCGCTATTTAATAAAATAATAATTTTACTTAAATCAGTTGGATATTAAAAAATATACGTTAAGTCAGGGCATATAATTAAAAGCAGAAGCACAGCCCATTTTTATCACTAAATTTTAACAAACAGATTTCTGTGGCAGCGCGTACTGTTTTAACGCCCGTATCGGCAAAATAACGCAACCGCTTTTGTGCTTAACCGCATCGGCGGCAAAGCGCCTTTCCCCTGGCTGCGGCATGCTGCTACTCTTTGAAACGCGAAAAAATATTAAATATCAGGAGTGAAAATGAGCCAACAACCGCTACATGCCGCCCCGCTCAGTTGGGGTCACGGCCCGCGCACGTTCGAGGTATTTATCGAACCTACGTGCCCTTTTTCTGTACGCGCGTTTAAGAAACTGGACGCGCTGCTGCAACACGTCGGCGAAGATAACGTCACCGTCAAAATCCGCCTGCAATCACAGCCGTGGCATCTGTTTTCCGGTGTGATTGTCCGCTGTATCCTCGCGGCATCGACGCTTGCAGACGGCAAAAACGCCGCACATAAAGTACTGCAAGCGGTTGCCGATCATCGCGAAGAGTTTGAATTTACCGACCACTGCAGCGGCCCGAATATGCACGCCACACCGCAGCAAATCATTGAGCGCATCGAACAGTACAGCGGTGTGCAGCTGGCAGAGGCTTTTGCCCGTCCGGCTCTGCAAAATGAGATCAAATGGCACTGCAAATACGCGCGCCAGAATGGCATCCATGTTTCGCCAACCTTTATGGTTAACGGCTTAGTGCAGGCCGATCTCGGTAGCGGCGACGACATCGAGGTCTGGGCGCAGCGTATTCTCGCCTGAGACGACTGCTACACTGCTTTGCAAGCGCTTAACTTCTTCAACACATCAACGAAAAGGCAGGCCAAAATGTCAGACAACTATCAGCCCCCCAAAGTCTGGACGTGGGATAAATCCGGCGGCGGCGCGTTTGCCAATATCAACCGCCCGGTTTCCGGCCCAACACATGACAAAGCATTGCCGGTCGGCAAACACCCGTTACAGCTCTATTCGCTCGGTACGCCGAACGGCCAGAAAGTGACCATTATGCTCGAAGAGTTACTGGCGAAAGGCGTTAGTGACGCAGAGTACGACGCGTGGTTGATTCGCATCGGTGAAGGCGATCAGTTCTCCAGCGGTTTTGTCGATGTTAACCCAAACTCCAAAATCCCGGCGCTGCGCGATCACAGCACCACCCCGCCGACGCGGGTGTTCGAATCCGGCGCGATCCTGCTCTATCTGGCGGAGAAATTCGGTCACTTCCTGCC
This sequence comes from Kosakonia pseudosacchari, assembly GCF_900184035.1. Classification (GTDB taxonomy): domain Bacteria; phylum Pseudomonadota; class Gammaproteobacteria; order Enterobacterales; family Enterobacteriaceae; genus Kosakonia; species Kosakonia pseudosacchari. The sequence continues at coordinate 88,811 of NZ_FXWP01000025.1, read as the reverse complement.
AACAGATCCGGCGAAACGCACTGAAACGCTGAACTGGCTGTTCTGGCTGCAAGGTTCCGCGCCTTTCCTCGGCGGCGGTTTTGGTCACTTCTATAACTATGCGCCGGTAAAAATCGAGTACGCGATCAACCGCTTTACCATGGAAGCCAAACGTCAACTGGACGTGCTGGATAAACAACTGGCGCAGCACACGTTCGTTGCCGGGGATGAATACACCATTGCCGATATGGCCATCTGGCCGTGGTACGGCAATGTGGTGCTGGGCAATGTCTATAACGCGGCGGAATTCCTCGACGCGGGCAGCTACAAAAATGTCCAGCGCTGGGCGAAAGCGATTGCAGACCGTCCGGCGGTAAAACGCGGACGAATGGTTAACCGCACCTTCGGCGAGCCGAGTGAGCAACTGCACGAGCGCCACGACGCCAGCGATTTCGACACGCAAACCGAAGATAAACGCAACGCCTAATCTTGCCCACCGGGCGGCATTCCGCCCGGTTTCTCGCGTCATTCACCACACCTTCTGCTCTTTTTTCACACCATATTTACATAACCGAAATAACTCGTAAGAATGCCTTTTATTTACCCGTAGCCCGCCAAATGTCTGAAAACGCGTTAAAACAGCAGATCCAGAATCTGAAAAAGCACAACGCCCGGCTGGTGCGGATCGCGCGCGATGCGCGTAATAAACTCAGCGCCGCGCTCGACGGCACCGGGCTGTGTTTGTGGCAACTGGATGTGCCAAGCGGCAAGCTCATCATCTTTAACCGCCGCTGGGGAGCGATGCTTGGCTACCAACCCAAAGCGTTGAGCGCCCATTTTGATGTCTGGCGCGAGCACCTGCATGAAGATGACCGGCAACGGGTACTGGACGCGTTTTATGACCATTTGCATGGCAAAACCCCGTTTTACGAAGCATTACACCGCATGCAGCATAAAAACGGCACCGTGACCTGGGTGCTCGATCGCGGTCGCGTCACTGACCGGGACGCCAGCGGCGCGCCGCTGAAAGTGACCGGCACGCATATCGATATGACCAAAGAGAAGCAGTACGAAGAGCAACTGGCGCTGCTTGCAAACCACGATCCGCTGACTGGTCTTGCGAACCGCCATGCGCTGCTGCAACACTTCGCGGAACTTACGCTCGCCGGGCCGTTGTGCGTCGCGTTTATCGATCTGGATGATTTCAAAGCGGTAAACGATCCGTTTGGCCACCGCAGCGGCGACGAGTTGTTGATCCAGCTCAGCCAGCGCCTGCGCGCTGCCTGTCCTGAGGGAACCGTCATCGGTCGGCTTGGCGGCGATGAGTTTGTCTTGCTGCTGCCCTTTGAGCTCAGCAGCCTGCTGATTAATAGCACCGCGCATAGCTGTTTGCGCGCCATACTCAGCCCATTTGAACTGGACAATGGCGAAGCGTCGGTAGGCGCATCAATAGGCATTGATGAAGTGCAAGGCGGGGATGATTTCGTGAATGCGCTGATGCGCGCCGATCGCGCGATGTATCACATCAAGCACACCGGTAAAAACGGCGCGGCTATCGGCAAGATCCTGATTTCGCTCTCGCCACGGCATGAGGAAACACCATGAAGCAGGCGCGCCAGCAAGCGATTCTGCAGCTTCTCACCCGCCAGCACAGCATTACCACCCAGGCGCTGGCGGCGCAGTTGAATGTCAGTATTGAAACCATTCGCCGCGATCTGAACGCGCTACAAACGGCGGGGAAAATTGTGCGTCGCCACGGTCTGGCGCGCACGCTGCATGATGGCGGAGAGCCGTTTCGCACCCGACTAAAAAGCCACTATGCGGATAAAGCCGACATCGCCCGCCATGCACTGAACTGGATAGACGCCGGGATGACGCTGGCGCTGGATGCCAGCTCCACCTGTTTTCATCTGGCGCGGCAGTTACCGGATATCCCGCTGACGGTGCTGACCAACAGTTTACCCGTGTGCCAGGAGATGGCGCGCCGCGAACATATTGAGCTTATCTGCTCGGGTGGCCGTCTGGCGCGCACGGAGCGCTGCTACGTGAACCCGGCTCTCGTAAGCCTTTTGAAATCGCTGGAGATTGATCTGTTTATCTTCTCCTGCGAAGGCGTGGATGCACGCGGCGATATGTGGGATTCCACCCGCCACAATGCGGCGTTCAAAGCCCAGCTGTTACGCCGGGCGCAGCAATCATTGCTGTTGATTGATAAGAGTAAATTCTATCGCGCCAGCGAAGCGAAGATCGGCAATCTGGCGCAGGTCACGCAGATGGTGACAGACGCGAACATCGACGCGCCTCACCTTTGAGGGGCAAACTCGTCTATTTCCATGTTGCGCAGCGCTTCCAGCGTCGCCAGCGCTTCGTGCTCATCAATCACGCTCATGGCGAAACCAACATGCACCAGCACCCATTGTCCCAGTAATTCACGCGGTGAATCCTCGCACACCAGCGCGATATTGACGTCGCGGCGTACGCCGCACACATCCACCTGCGCCAGTTGATGAAAATCGTCGCCAACGGCCACCACCTGCCCCGGTACGCCTATACACATCTTCGCTTTACTCCACTTCGATACTTTTGATCTGCACGCCGTCGCTGCGCTCAATATGCAGCGTCGGACAGTGGCAGAGCGGGCACTCATCATGCCGCTCGATTTCCACCGTCTGGCTGCAATTCCAGCACCAGGCCTGCGCCGGTTTATGGAGGATATGCAGTGTGCAGCCCTGCGCCAGCGTCTCGCGGCAGGCGATATCAAAACCAAACCGCAGCGCGCTCTCTTCCACACAGGCCAACGCGCCCACTTCCAGCCATACGCCAGTCACGCGCTTCGCGCCGTTTTGCCGCGCCTGTTGTTCAATGATTTCTACCGCGTTCTGGCACAGGGATAACTCATGCATGCGCTTTGTCCCGCAGCCCTTGCAGCAACGCGCGACGGCTTAACGCGGCATCGGTGACCGGCAACGAAAGCGCCATTTTCAGGCAGTTATCGGCAAGCGCGATACCCGCATCAACAGACAATCCCCGATCGAGCGGCGACATCAGCGAGCAGCTCAGATATTGCCCCAATGCGGGTAATTCGCCGACAGTAAAGGTCATTTCGCCATAAGGCAATCGCAGCCCCAGCCGCTGGCTCACCGGGCGGCGAGGCCAGCACTGCTGCGGGCCGGGGTAGATTTGCAGACTCAGCATCCACGGCGTCAGCACGCAGCCCAGCCATTGCTCTTCAAAGCGGGTGAACGGCGTGACATACACCGGCATCGTTGCATGGACAAACGGCAGACCCTGCATCTCCTGCTCGGCTATCGCCATAAAAGCCGCCTGTACTTCGCAGTGCGGCGAAACGTCAAACCCCATTACCTCATCCTGCATGTTCGGTCTCCCGTAAAACAGGCTCCACGCCGGATTCACGTAGCGCTTCCAGCACCGCCCGTAGCGCGGTTTCCAGGCTCGCCTCCACCAGCGGCGTCATGCCGATATGTGGCTCCAGCGAGGCGGGAATAATGCCAATCAGGGTCAGTTTTTTCGGAAACTCCCCGGTAAAACGCAACGCCGACAGCACATCCGATAGCCCCAACTGGTGCGGCGAAATTTTATTGCTGAACAGCGTAGGTACGTCGTCATCGCGCAGGCAGATAACGGCACCCGGCTCGCTTTTGCGGCTGACCACCGCATCGGCGATGATTAAATGATCGCGGTTAGCCATTGCTTCAAGTAATTCCATGCCCGCCGTGCCGCCGTCCAGCACCTCGACATGCTCCGGCAGGCGGTAACGCTGTTCAAGCGCTTCCACCACCCGCACGCCAATCGCTTCATCGGTGAGCAAAATGTTGCCCACGCCTAACACTAAAATCGACATCACAGCACCTTCACCGACACCACATCGTTGCCGTCAGCATCAACCACGTGTACCGCGCACGACATACAGGGATCGAACGAGTGAACGGTGCGCACCACTTCCAGCGGTTTTTGCGGATCGGCAATCGGCGTACCCACCAGCGACAGTTCGTATGGCCCGGCGTCGTCATTGAAGTTACGCGGCCCGGCGTTCCAGGTGGACGGCACAACCGCCTGGTAGTTGTCGATTTTGCCATCTTTGATAACAATCCAGTGGGAGAGCATGCCGCGCGGCGCTTCAAGGAAGCCGACACCTTTAAACTCGCCGCTGGTGGGGATCTCCGTATGGGTAATGGTTTGCACATCGCCTTTGCCGATATTGTCTATCAGTGCCTGATACTGCTGCTGCAACACCTGATGTAACTCGCAGGCATGTACCGTGCGCCCGATAATGCGCCCCAGCGTAGAGTGCAGTTGTTCCACCGCCACCGTTTTGCCGGTGAGTTTCTGATAAATGGCGGTGATATCGTGCAATTTTTCCGTCGTTGACGGGTGTTTTGCCGCCAGCTTGCAGAGCATATTGGCGAGCGGCCCCACTTCGACCGTTTTGCCGTAAAAGGTGGGCGATTTAACCCAGGAATATTTGCCCTCTTCCTGCCAGCCGGTGTACTGCGGCAGCGTAGTACCCTGCCACGGCTCCTGCGGCGCGTCGTCTTTATACCAGGCATGTTTCGCGCTCTCCTGAATACCTTTGATCAGGAAAGGATCGGTGTGGGTGTTGATTTCCCGGTAGGTCGTAAGATCGGCATTTTCGATGTATCCGCCAGCGAACAGGAAGCTGCCGTTGTTGGCATCGGTGGGGAATTCCGGCGTGCTCAGGTAGTTCACCGCGCCTTTACCCAGCGTGAGCCATTCCGGGTAAAACGCCGCAATCACCGCCGTGTCGACTTTATAAACCTGCTCGATAAACCCTTCCAGCTTGTCGATAAATGACTTGAGGTACATCAGGCGTTCAAGGTTCAGCACTTCGATGCCATCAAGGTTTATCGGATTGGCAACCCCGCCAACCGCCAGGTTCTGAATGTGCGGCGATTTACCGCCAAGCAGCGCGACAATGCGGTTAGCGTCGCGCTGGCACTCCAGCGCTTGCAGGTAGTGCGCCACGGCAATCAGGTTCACTTCCGGCGGCAACTTCATTGCCGGATGTCCCCAGTAGCCGTTGGCAAAGATACCCAGTTGGCCGCTGGCGACCAGCGATTTGATCTTCTCCTGCACCGCTTTGAAGTCGTTTTCGCTGTTAAGCGGCCAGTCGGAAAGCCCCTGTAACAGCGCGGCGGCTTTCGCCGGATCGGCATTCAGCGCGCTGGTGATATCGACCCAATCGAGCGCCGAAAGCTGATAGAAATGGACGATATGATCGTGAATCGAGTGGGCGGCCAGAATGATGTTGCGGATGTACTGGGCGTTGCGCGGCACCTTCACCGCCAGTGCGCTTTCTACCGCCCGCACCGAGGCAATGGCGTGGATGGTGGTGCAAACGCCGCAAATGCGCTGCATGATTATCCATGCGTCGCGCGGGTCGCGGTTTTTGACAATCTCCTCCATCCCGCGCCACATGGTTCCTGACGACCAGGCCTTTGATACAATGCCGTTTTCAATTTCGCAATCAATGCGTAAATGACCCTCAATACGGGTGACCGGATCAATGGTGATACGTTGACTCATGCTTTACTCGCCTCATGTCGCGCAGATGTTTTTAACGGAGGAATAATCGGCAACAGACGTATCAGTAAGATGTACGCGCAGACTTCAATTGCCACAAAACCGATGGAAATCAATAACTCTTCCGCTGTCGGGAAGTAGTGGTAGCCGTTGCCGGGATTAAAGGCCAACAGCGAATAAGAGAGCCGCCACAGCGCACAGCCGAGCAGCATGCTTAATGCGCCCAGGAACAAAAAGCGGGAATCACGACGCAGACGCGGCGCGCGCAGGATCAGCAGCGGCAAGGCCAGCAATGCCATTTCCAGCCAGAACGTCAGGCTGTAAAAATCACCGGCGAAAGCGTAATGCCATTTGTCGCGCCACGTGATCTCTCCCAACCGCAGCACCAGGAACAGCGCTAACAGCACACTCAGGATGTTGATCAGTTTGCAAAACAGACGTTTTTCATCCGGCCCGTTGCCGCGCAGGCTGGCCTGCATTAATGAACCTTCGAAAATGACAATCGAGAAGCCCATAATAAACGCGGTCAGCAACGAGAATACCGGCAGCATTTCATAGCTCTGCCATAGCGGGTAAACCTTATACCCGGCGGCAATCATCAACGAGCCCATCGACGACTGGTGCATGGTTGGCAGCAGTGCGCCAAGCGCGATGATGAAAAACATCACTTTATTGAGACGGCGCAGTGAGACTTTCCAGCCGAGCCTTTCCAGCAGCGCCGGCGCGAACTCCAGCGCCATCACGCCGATGTAAATCGTCATGCAGACCGCGGTTTCAAACAGCACTGAATTGACGTTGAAATGGCCGGGAATATAGAAGTAAGGCAGGTTCCAGTAACGCCCGACATCAATGGTGATGGACAAGCCGCCCAGCGAATAACCAAACAGGCTGCACAGCAGCGCCGGGCGCACCAGCGGGTGATAATCGCCCCGGTTAAAGACATACACCGCCCACGCCAGTGCCCAGCCGCCACAGGCAAAGCCGGTGCCGATCAGCAAATCAAACGCGATCCAGATCCCCCACGGATAACCACCGTTCAGATCCGAGACCGATCCGAGCCCGAAGATCAAACGCTTAAGGATAAAGATCGCGCACAGCACGATCAGCGGGGCGAACAGCAGCACCGGTTTACTCAGCAGTTTGCCGCCCATCGCTTGTGGATCATGACTCATGATCGCCTCCGTCATGCTTGTCCCGCGTATTGCGGCGCACCAGTGCCGTTAACCCCGCCAGCACGGCGAGCGGCAACATCATGCCTTTGTACACCGTGTGTTGAACATGCTCAGAGCGCGCGCCGGTTGCCAGGTCATCCAGCTCCGGCAACCCCAGATCCTGATAAGGAACGCCGGTTAGCACCAGCACCTGCGTGCCGCCGCCCTCTTTTTCGCCGTACAGATGCGGGTAGTAGCTGGGCACGTTATGCAGATAGGTATCGTTGGTGTGCAATGTCTGACGCGGGTAGCGGTATTCAGAACCGGGTTTCATCGCAAGGCGTTTTTTGGCTTCGGCGAGCAGCTCTTCACGCGTGCCGAAAATCACCGCGCCCGCCGGGCACACCTCCACACAACCGGGCAGTTCGCCGTTGTCCAGACGGGCCACGTCTTTCTGGTTGCAGAGTTCGCATTTATGCAGCGCACCGAAGGGATTGTCATAGTCATACTTCGGCACATCGAACGGACAGGCAACCATACAGTAGCGGCAGCCGGTACAAACGCTGGCGTCGTAGTGAACGATGCCGGTTTTGGCGTCTTTTTTCAGTGCCTGCACCGGGCAGACGGAAACACAGTTGGCATCTACGCAGTGCATGCACTGTTTTTTGATATAGGCGTAGCCGTCGCGCAGCTGGTCTTTGTTTTCCCCGCTGCCGCTGCGCCAGACCTGAATAATGTTGTTGGTATAAGGCGAAAGTTTGTCGTTATTCGACCAGGTTTGCTCGCCCTGTGGATTGCGCCGGGGCGTGTTAATTTGCTGACAGCGCGTCACACAGGCCTGACAACCGACACAGAGCGTGGAGTCGTACAACATCCCCAGCGCGCCGGGGATCGGCGGGCGGTTTTGCGCGGCGGCAAAACTCGCGGACGATCCCCCCACCAGCAGCGCCCCGCCGGACGCCACTTTGAGAAAATCACGTCTGTTCACGGCTAGTCTCCCTGTGAATCCGTGTCGTTTTTCTTCTGCTGGCGGCCCAGTTCACGCACGGTCATCACGCCGACACCCGCCACCAGGCCTACGACGCCACCCAGCAAACCGACAGCGCTTGCCGACACAGTGCCGCCCTCTTTCAGATTGACGTCGGGTTTCTCGGCGCGCGGCGTAGGGTTATCCACATGCGCAAGCTGGGAGATGCCTTTGTGAAAACCAACCCCTTCTTCGTTGCAGCCATAGCATGGGTGACCAATGGCAACCGGCCAGACACCGCCCACATCGCAAAACTGCAACGTTGAGCAGTTGCCCCAGGTTTCCGGGCCTTTGCAGCCTAAGTGGTACAAGCACCAGCCTTCGCGATGCCCCTGATCGCCATACGCTTTCGCAAAGCGCCCGGCATCAAAATGCGGCCGACGTTCGCAGTGCTCGTGAATTAAGCGCCCGTAGGCAAAGCGGGGACGATTTTTGGCGTCAAGCGCCGGAGGTTTGCCGAAGGTGATGATATGCGCCACCGTGGCAAGGAAGTTTTGTGGGTTCGGCGGACAGCCGGGAATGTTGATAACCGTTTTGCCGGGCAACACCTCTTGCAGACTGACTGCGCCAGTCGGGTTGACGCCCGCCGCCGCCACGCCGCCCCAGGCGGCACAGGAACCAATAGCGATAATCGCCGCCGCGTTTTCCGCCGCTTTGCGAATATGATCGACAATCGGTTCGCCTGCCACCATGCAGTAAACCCCGCCGTCTTTCATCGGAATCGAGCCATCGACCACCAACACGTACTGGCCTTTGTACTGCTCCAGCGCCCGGTGTTTATTCTCTTCAACCTGGTGACCAAAGGCGGCGGAAAGCACTTCGTGGTATTCCAGCGAAATGGTTTCCAGCACAAGGTTTTCTACGGTGGGGTGGGTCGCGCGAAGCAGTGATTCGGTACAGCCTGTGCACTCCTGCGCGCCAATCCAGATAACGGGTGGACGCTGAGGATGGCTGACCGCTTCGGCCATTTCGGCAGCGGCCTTGCCGCTTAGCCCCATGGTCGCCGCCAGTGCAGCGCACAGTTTCATAAAATCACGACGGCTCACGCCATGAGACGCAAATTGTTGGTTCTCTCCTGCCATTTATTGTTATCCCTTAGCCTGGACTAGGATTATTCTCCACCTATTTGGCAGATGAATGCTGCGATCGCCCCGACAAATAATCACATAAAAAACAAGGGTATTATGCAAAAAGCCGGAGAGTGTTGCAGTAGTCACAGAAAAATGAGGGGCTTAGGGGCACAAAACGGCAAAAAAAATGAAAGTCACCCTCGACAAAAGTGACCTTCACAAAAGAGAACGGCATTGTGAGCAAAGCTTATTTTTAGATTTCGAGACGGTAACCCGCCATAAAAAATCGGATCACAGTGCTGGAGTGGCTCTCGCGAAAGAAATCCATCACCATGTCCTTATCCAGCCCGTAGCGACGCGTAAGAATGCCTGCTTCCCACGCGCTGAGTTGACGATCGCCCGTTTTTTCAAACATACGATGCGAAAACCCGAGTACAAAACCACGCTTATAGTCCGGGCAGAAATGCGCCACGTTGCTGGCGCTATCCGCCTGTGCCGCATTCAGCCCGGCCATCAAGCCCTTACCAAAATGGTTATCCATCGTTATCACCCCCACAAACGCTATGTAATAAATTATATAGCGATATTTTGTGGCGGCGATAGCATTGATTAAAACGCGACCCACTCATCCGAAGAGGCTGCCGCTTTACGCGGTGCGCCGCGTGATAAATCCGGTTTTACCAGCGCGGTGGCAGCAGATTTCTGTTGCTCGTCACTGGAAAGGCGGAACTGCTGAACGGAACGCTGCAACTCTTCGGTCTGGCGCTCCAGCGCTGCTGCTGCTGCGGAAATCTCTTCCACCAGCGCGGCGTTCTGCTGCGTTACGCTGTCCATCTGGGTGATTGCCACGCCCACCTGAGAGATGCCTTTGCTCTGTTCATCCGTCGCAGAAGCAATCTCTTTCATAATGGTGGTTACTTCTCTCACCGCCCGCAGGATGCTTTCCATGGTGGTGCCGGTATCATTGACCAGTTTCGCGCCTTTCTCTACGCGGGAAACGGAATCCGCGATCAGCGTTTCGATCTCTTTCGCCGCGCCGGCGCTACGGCTGGCGAGGTTGCGAACTTCACCGGCTACCACCGCAAAGCCGCGCCCTTGCTCACCCGCACGCGCGGCTTCCACGGCGGCGTTCAGCGCAAGAATGTTGGTCTGGAAGGCGATGCTGTTAATCACGTTGGTGATTTCAGCGATTTTCTTCGAGCTGTCAGAGATGCCATCCATCGTGCTGATCACTTCTTTAACCAGCGCGCCGCCTTTGCTGGCGGTGTTCGACGCCACTTGCGCCAGTTCGCTGGCCTGGTTGGCGTTATCCGCGTTCAGTTTTACCGTTGAGGTCAGCTCTTCCATGCTGGCAGCGGTTTGTTCCAGCGCCGCGGCCTGCTCTTCCGTGCGCGAAGAGAGATCGTTATTGCCGGTGGAGATCTCAGATGCCCCGCGCCAGATATTCTCGCTGCCGTGGCGAATGCTGCTCACCGCTTCACGCAGGCTATCCTGCATGGCTAACAGCAGCGGGATCACCTGCCCCACGCAGTTACGCCCCATATCTTCCAGCGGCTGGCTGAGATCGCCCTGCGCCATCAAGCGGAAGTGCGCGCGAATGCGGTTCAGCGGCTTCACCAGCATGGTAACCAGATAGCGGTCGGTAAAGAGCAGGATCAGCAGGCCAATCACCATCGCCACGATGATCGCGGCACGCGTAGTGCTGGTGCGCCCATCGACCATCACGCGCGTCTCGTCGAGGCTGTTGCTGGCGGCTTTGTTAAAGCTTTCCGCTGCGGCGCCAAAACTGCGGCTCAGCCCCGGCGTGACGTTGTTCGCCTGCTGGCGGTACGCGTCTGGCGTGCCTTGCTGCGCAAGCTGCATCTGCGGGGCGACCCCTTGATCCAGCAGCGCCTGCCAGGTGGCAATCACTTGTTCAGAGACTTTCGGATCCATCGGGCCTGGCGATACGGCTTTAAACTCCGTCAGTTTGCGCGACATGGTATCCAGCGCCTGTTGTACCGGTGCCATATCCGGCGAGCCACCCGCAGCTTTGGCTTCCATGACACGGCTAAGACGGGTAACAAATCGGAAGTACTGATCATTACCCTGGCTCAGAAGGGTCATTTGTGTCACGAGCTGGCGATCAACGTCATTGCCCTCCGCCACTTTTGACAGAGAAAAAACGCTATACAGGCCGACGCCAGACCACAGCGCGCCGAAGATCCCAAGGATCACCAGCATCACGGCCCGTATAGTAAAATTGCGAAGCATATTCATAATATTATCCTTGCGGTAATGGTGCTTTCTCGCCTGCGCGCGAGAGTTATCTCCATTTATCGGCAACGTTTGGAAAATATTAAATGTCTGGCTTAAAAATTTTGCGCCAAAACCATTTTTACCTTTTCATTTTTCAGGGGAATTTAAGTCACGCCAGGGAAAGTTACCCTGCTAACTTATTTGTCATAAAAGCTTTTCTGGAAGACGATGAAACTCAACAAAGAAATAAAAACAATTCATTGATATTAAACATATTTTTATTATTTAAATTATTTAGAAAATAAAGTTATTGTTATTACAAAACAAGACGCAGATGAATAAAACGAAAGACCAACAAAATTAAAACCTGAATTAAAATAATAAAATAACCAGCCAAAATATAACAAAAACAAGACATCATCATGCCATCCATCGGCTTATTCTCTTCACGTTTAAAAATTCCGATAAATATCATTAAACATTGACTGAAAAACCATTAAAAAACATAGTTAAGTATTATTTAAATATTTGTAAAGCGAGGTTAAAGGAGTTGGTTTTTTATGCAACAATCAGGTGTCGCCAGCCAGATACGCATAAAGGAGTAAAGGCGAGACGCCTTTGTTCATGCGGCCTGTAGCGATGCTGTCTGCTACGCATTTGGCGATGGCATTCATCAGCGTGGGGGAGTCGCGATCCTCGCCCGGATATTTTTGTATACATTGATAAATATTATGATTAGTTCGCAATGATTACAGCCGCGGCGTTTTTATCGGCATTTTTCCAGGAATTTTCGTAGAGAAAAGTCGGCTTTTAAAGTAAATCAAAGCGACTATTTTTTCTGAAACAAGAAAAAGTAAAAACAATCACACTGCGTGACTTAACTATTTCTATCTATTTGGTCGAACAATAATTTCAATGCAACACAAACCAACAAACGATTAAATCAATAAACTCAAAAAATTCAGCATAGTGACCCATTTTGCGTTTTCGGCGTCCTTGCCCGTCTCATCACACCGGGTGCAAATAGGTTTTAAACCAGTCGAGTGTCCGTTGCCAGGCCAGTTCAGCCGCCGCCTGGTCGTATCGCGGCGTCGAATCGTTGTGAAAACCGTGGTTAACGCCGGGATAAATCCACGCCTCGTACACTTTTTGCCTGGCCTTTAACGCCTGCTCGTACGCAGGCCAGCCTTCGTTGATGTTCTTGTCCAGCGCAGCGTAATGCAGCAACAGCGGCGCATTGATTTTCGCGACATCCGCCGCCGGAGGTTGCCGGCCATAAAAAGGCACCGCGCACGCCAGTTCCGGGTAAGCCACCGCCGCCGCGTTTGACACGCCGCCGCCATAACAAAAACCGGTGATCCCCACTTTGCCCGTCGCCTGCGGGTGCTTTTGCATAAACTCGATGGCGGCAAAGAAATCATTCATCAGTTTTGTCGGATCAACTTTCTGCTGCAATGCGCGACCTTCATCATCATTACCCGGATAGCCGCCCACGGAGCTTAAACCGTCCGGAGCCAGCGCAATGTAGCCTGCTTTGGCGACGCGGCGAGCCACATCTTCGATATACGGGTTCAGGCCGCGATTTTCATGCACGACCACCACTGCCGGTACTTTACCCGGTGCTTTTGTCGGTGTGACCAGGTAGCCACGCACATCGCCGTGCCCGTTCGGCGACGGGTAAGTGATGTATTCCGAATGAATGTCCGGATCGGTGAATTCCACTTGCGTTGCCAGCGCGTAGTTCGGTTTCAGCAAGTTGAAGAGCGCCAGCGCCGTCATGCCGCCAACGGCATATTTTCCCGCCAGCTGTAAAAATTCACGCTTATTGATCTTGCCGTGCGCGTAGTAGTCGTAGTAATCGAGCAATTCCTGCGGAAAATCTTTCGCCGTTAAACGCGTCATCGGTTATCCCCTCTTTTTATGCCTCTCTAAGCAAAGCATAGCGCTCCGCTTTTCGCTCAAAAAATATCCAGACACAACCTCACCTTTTGATGTACCGAAAACAGACGTAAGATAGAAACGTTGTTTCGAATTTTCATCGATAAGATTAAAAAGAAAGGAGACATCATGCCTGGTTTCGCCAACCCGAATCGCTACGAACAGATGCAGTACCGGTACTGCGGCAAAAGCGGCCTACAACTGCCCGCGCTTTCGCTCGGTTTGTGGCACAGTTTTGGTCACGGGCACGCCCTGGACTCACAGCGCGCCTTGCTGCGCAAAGCATTTTCCCTCGGCATTACCCACTTTGATTTAGCCAATAACTATGGACCGCCTGCCGGTAGCGCGGAGGAGAATTTTGGCCGCTTGTTACGTGAGGATTTTGCCGCATACCGCGACGAGATCATTATCTCCACCAAAGCCGGTTACGATATGTGGCCAGGGCCGTATGGTTCCGGCGGTTCACGCAAATACCTGCTCGCCAGCCTCGATCAGAGCCTGAAGCGGATGGGCGTTGAGTACGTTGATATCTTTTATTCGCATCGGGTTGATGAAAAAACACCCATGGAAGAGACGGCATCCGCATTGGCGCAGGCGGTGCAGAGCGGTAAAGCGTTGTATGTCGGCATCTCTTCCTATTCCACCGAGCGCACACAGCAAATGGCGGCGCTGCTGCGCGAATGGAAAATCCCGCTGCTTATCCATCAACCCTCTTACAACTTGCTGAACCGCTGGGTGGATAAAACCGGCCTGCTGGATACGCTGGAAGATAATGGCGTGGGTTGCATTGCCTTTACCCCGCTGGCACAAGGGCTGCTGACAGGGAAATATCTGAACGGCATTCCGGAAGGTTCTCGCATGCAGCGTGAAGGCAAAAAAGTGCGAGGTCTGACGGAGAAGATGCTGACAGAGAGCAACCTCAGCAGCTTGCGCTTGCTCAATGACATGGCGCAGCGCCGTGGTCAGTCGATGGCGCAAATGGCGCTGAGCTGGCTGTTAAAAGATGCGCGAGTCACGTCGGTGCTGATTGGCGCAAGCCGTCCGGAACAGCTGGAAGAGAACGTTCGGGCATTGAACAACCTGAGTTTCAGCAGTGAGGAGTTAGCGCAGATCGACAAGCACGTTGCCGATGGCGAGCTGAATCTGTGGCAGGCATCTTCAGATAAATAAAACGGTAATGCCGGGCGGCAGAACGCGGCCCGGCAATGCACTCAGTGTTGGTGGCGGGTTAATCGGTCCAGGTAGCCCATCACAAAAGCGGAAAGCACAAACGTCAGGTGAATAATCACATACCACATCAGTTTGTTATCCGGGACGTTTTTGGCATCCATAAAGACGCGCAGCAGATGAATCGACGAAATGGCGACAATCGACGCGGCCACTTTGTTTTTCAGCGATGTGGCGTCCATTTTGCCAAGCCAGTTCAACTTCTCTTTATGCTCTGCGATATCGAGCTGTGAGACAAAATTTTCATAGCCGGAAAACATCACCATCACCAGCAAACCACCCACCAGCGTCATATCCACCAGCGACAGCAGCGTCAGGATCAGATCCGCTTCCGCCAGATTGAAGATGTTGGGCAGGACGTGAAAAATCTCCTGGAAGAATTTTACCGTCAGCGCAAGCAGGGCGAGAGAGAGGCCGAAGTAAACCGGGGCGAGCAACCAGCGCGAAGCGTACATTGCGTTTTCCAGAAAGCGTTCCATGTTGCGTAAAGTCTCTTCAGATTGCTAAACCGGCGCTCAGTATATCCCAGCCAGGCAAACAATTTGCAACACTAAAGCAACACGGCGCTACACCTCGTCGGGGTTGACCCACGGACGTTGATTCTCGGGCCACACCAGTACGACCAGCGCCGGATACGCTTCCATACTGAATTCACGAAAACACTGACGCAGGTTGAGCACATCCAGATCTGAATGCGGGACTTTTTCACCATTTACGCAGCGCTTTTTTATATTGTCGTAATACTTATACACCGCAGAATTCAGATCGCTACAGCGACGCTGCGCTTCAAATAACCCAGGCGTACTATTTAATTCCGCCATATTCATGCGCTTAATTGTCGCATGAAGAAAATCTATATATTCATGATTAACGCGCCAGTACCACACCGGAGTAATCGCATTCATTAACGCGGAGAAATGATCTTCCCCCTCCTCTTTTGACAACGGCTGTGGTGGTAAAGGCAAATTGTCAATTTCACTAAGGGGAGCTTTTTTATTGTACTCGCGCATCAATAAAAGAACGCCGCCCGTCAGCAGCAATAAAGCAATAACAGAATAAAAAATACTGTTCATGAGCAGGCTCCTTTTTTTTGATTTTAAAAGTGCGTCATGATATTGTCAACGAACCTCACGCCTGAACACCCTCTTCCCTGTTGATATTAAAGGACATTGGAAATGCTTCCCGAGAATCTTGTCCCGGCACGATTTCACATTTCTGCCGTTGAAACCAAGCCTGGAGAAGAAGGAAAAGAGCCTAATTTAACTCAGGGTAAAAGAACACTCGCTGAACATGCTAACGATATATTAGCGAATGCCAACCGTACCGGGCAGTCGAGAAATATGCTGCTGGAAGAACGCGACCGCCATATAAAAGAGCGGTTATTGCGTGTGGTAAAAATCGAGACCTTCGCACGTTTACTTAATGATTTACAAGCCGAAGGCGAGATAGATGCCCAAACATTAAGCCAAATAATTGCGGATAAAACTCAGCAAATAAATGAAGCCGGTAATGAGATTTGGCTTAATCTCATTACCCGAGAAAAAGATACGCCCATATTTTATAAGTTCGGGGATGAATAACGTGAAAGAGGTCGACAATAATAACGTCTATTTAGCTTTAGAAGAGAAAAAAAGCGATGAATTTATCTTAAAGCAAAATAAAGAAGCCCTGATATTAAGTAAAAACGAGGCTATTGAGCGAATCGCGCGTGAACTGGTTTCTATTCCTGCGGCGCTGGTGCGCCTGAAATGGCAGAATCGTCGCGAAATTTATCCCTTACAGGTGAAAGAAGAGATTTATGGTGCGGTGATCGAGGCCATCATCGCGCAGAAACCAGAGTTGCGGGACAAAATCATGGGGCGCCTGGAGGCGAACTATCAATACATTCTGAGCCGCGAAACCGCGACGTTACGCCTGAGCCGCAAACTAAGCGATGGCAAATACCGCACCTCGAATGTAACGACCGTGGCGCTGGAAGAAGACGCGGCGGCAAAACAATCCGCCAACATCAAATAGCCCTTTACCTTTCGCACGCTGATACATTTCGCCTCAAGATAATCCTGAATTAGTCTGCATTTTCAGCTCAGGCTTCTACCCTTAAGTACTCAACAACCGATATGGAGGGTACGTAATGGCGAATAACCAGACGAAAATGCAGGATCCCACCACGCAGTATTACACTGGCGAATACCCGAAGCAGCGGCAACCCACGCCAGGCGTACAGTCGAAGATGGATCCCGTTCCCGACTGCGGCGAGAACAGTTACGTCGGTAGCGGGCGGCTAAAAGATCGCAAAGCGCTGGTGACCGGCGGCGATTCCGGTATTGGCCGCGCGGCGGCTATTGCTTATGCGCGCGAAGGCGCAGATGTCGCCATCAACTATTTGCCTGCGGAAGAGGAAGACGCACAGCAGGTGAAGGCGCAAATCGAAGCCGCCGGGCGCAAAGCGGTGTTAATTCCCGGTGACCTGACCGATGAATCTTTTGCCCGTTCGCTGCCGCATAAGGCAAAAGAGCAGCTTGGCGGGCTGGATATTCTGGCGCTGGTAGCAGGCAAACAAACTGCCGTGGAAGAGATTGCCAACCTGACAACGGAGCAATTTACCCAAACCTACACCGTTAACGTGTTTGCGCTGTTCTGGATCACCCAGGAAGCCGTACCGCTGCTGCCACCGGGCGGGAGCATCATCACCACCTCGTCCATTCAGGCGTATCAACCCAGCACGCATCTGCTGGACTACGCTTCAACCAAGGCGGCAATTCTCAATTACAGCCGCGGACTGGCGAAGCAGGTCGCGGAAAAAGGCATCCGCGTTAATATCGTCGCACCAGGACCAATCTGGACGGCGCTGCAAATTGCCGGCGGTCAGCCGCAAGAGAAACTGCCGCAGTTTGGCCAGCAAACGCCAATGAAACGTGCCGGGCAACCTGCGGAACTGGCGCCTATTTATGTCTATCTGGCGAGCCAGGAATCAAGCTACGTCACGGCCGAAGTGCATGGCGTGACGGGTGGCGAACACCTCGGATAACAGGCATAAAAAAAGCTGGCATTCGCCAGCTTTTTTATTGAGTCAGTATTACTTCGCTTTCGCGACTTCTTCGCCCACCAGACCGATCTTCAGATATCCCGCCTGATGCAGCGTATCCATCACCTTCATCATCGTTTCGTAATCCACGGTTTTATCCGCGCGAAAGAAAATAGTGGTGTCTTTTTTCCCTTCGGTTAGCGTATTCAGCGCGTTAACCATCGTTTCATCGGTAACCTGATCGTTACCAATAAACATGGTGTTATCTGCTTTTACCGACAGATAAACCGGTTTTTCCGGGCGCGGTTGCGGCTGGCTGGTCGATGCCGGCAGGTTAACTTTCACATCGACCGTGGCAAGCGGCGCGGCCACCATAAAGATAATCAGCAGCACTAACATCACGTCGATAAACGGCGTGACGTTGATTTCATGCATTTCGCCGTTATCGTCCAGGTTTTCATTAAGACGCATTGCCATGGCGAATCAACCTACTCGTAATTTTTGCGCGGTACGAACCGGCTGAGCGTTGCTGGCGGCCAGATCCAGATCGCGGCTTTGCAGCAGCAGAACCTGCGCGGCAACATCGCCAAGCGTTGCTTTGTAGCTGGCGATCATACGGGCGAAGATGTTGTAAATCACTACCGCCGGGATAGCAGCAACCAGACCGATCGCCGTGGCCAGCAGCGCTTCTGCGATGCCCGGCGCGACAACCGCGAGGTTGGTGGTTTGCGTCTGCGCAATACCGATGAAGCTGTTCATGATGCCCCAGACGGTACCAAACAGGCCAATAAACGGCGAGATCGCGCCAATCGTTGCCAGATAGCCGTTCCCGCGCCCCATATGGCGACCAGTGGCGGCAACGCGGCGTTCCAGACGAAAACCGGTGCGCTCTTTAATGCCTTCGTTATCTTCGCTGCCTGCGGATAACTCCAGTTCGTTCTGGGCTTCGTTGATCAACATTGTGCTCAGGCTACGCGCGTGGAAAGCGGATGCAATTTCACTCGCCTGATCCAAAGAGCGCGCTTCAGCCAGTTGCTGCTGCTCACGCTTGAGTCGACGTTTGTGTGAAATCATCTCAACGCTTTTGCTGAAGAAAAGCGCCCACGTGACGACCGACGCCAGAATCAGGCCGATCATCACCACCTTCACAACGATGTCGGCATGCTGGTACATGCCCCACACGGATAGATCCGTCTGCATCAAATTATTACCCACAGTGTATCTCCGAGACGCAAATCACAAAATCTGTGCGTCATGATATCAAAAAGTCGTCGAATTGATAGTAGTTCTCATTAGTATTTGCATAGTGCCTGAATTAAAAGCCATTTTCTTTGCGCTTACGCAGTAAACAAACTCCATTGAACATTTTCTGGAAAAAATTCGCTCACTGACATAACACTGCGAGGCATCCGTCGACAATCATGGTAGTCTGGACATCCAGACGTATAAAAACAGGTTGAGCGACAATGACAGCAAAGCATCTTGATACCGCTCTGGTTAACGCAGGGCGCAGCAAAAAATACACGCAAGGGTCGGTGAATAGCGTTATCCAGCGCGCTTCTTCGCTGGTATTCGACACCGTTGAAGCCAAAAAACACGCAACGCGTAACCGCGCCAACGGCGAGCTGTTTTACGGGCGTCGCGGCACACTCACGCACTTTTCGCTGCAAGAGGCGATGTGCGAACTGGAAGGCGGCGCGGGTTGCGCGCTTTTTCCCTGTGGCGCTGCGGCGGTGGCCAACACCATTCTGGCGTTTGTTGAACAAGGCGATCATGTGTTGATGACCAACACCGCCTATGAACCCAGCCAGGATTTTTGCACCAAAATTCTCACCAAACTGGGTGTCACCACCAGTTGGTTCGACCCGATGATCGGCTCCAGCATCGTGCGGCTGATTCAGCCGAACACCAAAGTGGTGTTCCTGGAATCGCCCGGCTCAATCACTATGGAAGTTCATGACGTTCCGGCGATTGTGCAGGCGGTGCGAAGCGTTGCGCCAGAAGCCATTATCATGATCGATAACACCTGGGCGGCGGGCGTTCTGTTCAAGGCGCTGGAATTTGATATTGATATCTCGATTCAGGCGGCGACCAAATACCTGATTGGCCACTCGGACGGCATGATCGGTACAGCGGTATCCAATGCCCGTTGTTGGGAACAACTGCGCGAAAACGCCTATTTGATGGGGCAAATGGTGGATGCCGACACGGCATATATGACCAGCCGCGGTCTGCGCACGCTGGGCGTTCGTCTGCGTCAGCACCACGAAAGCAGCCTGAAAATTGCCGAATGGCTGGCCGCACATCCGCAGGTTGCGCGCGTGAATCACCCGGCGCTTCCCGGCAGCAAAGGCCACGAGTTCTGGAAAAGGGATTTTACCGGCAGCAGCGGCTTGTTCTCGTTTGTGCTCAATAAGCGCTTAAGCAATGAAGAGTTAGCCAACTACCTCGACCATTTTTCGCTGTTCAGCATGGCGTATTCCTGGGGCGGTTACGAATCGTTGATCCTTGCCAACCAGCCAGAGCAACTGGCGGCGATTCGCCCGGATGGGGACGTGGATTTCACCGGTACATTAATCCGGGTGCACATTGGTTTAGAGAATGTTGACGATCTGATTGAGGATTTAGTGGCGGGCTTCCAGCGCATCGTGTAAACCAGGCTTACGGGCGTAAGTATTCAGAAAATTCTCGTTTCTTGCGCCCCCGATCAAGGTGTTTCAGGCGAACTGGAGTACAATAGCCTCCTCTACGCGGTTCCACGGGAAAGTCCATGGCTGTTATTCAAGATATTATTGCTGCGCTCTGGCATCACGACTTTGCTGCGCTGGCAAATCCACATGTTGTGGGTGTTGTTTATTTAGTAATGTTTGCCACCCTCTTTTTAGAAAACGGCCTGCTTCCTGCTTCGTTTTTACCCGGTGACAGTTTACTGCTGCTGGCCGGTGCGCTGATTGCGCGCGGCTGCATGGATTTCGTCGCGACGTTAGCCATCCTCACTTCCGCCGCCAGTCTCGGTTGCTGGCTGAGCTATATCCAGGGCAAATGGCTTGGTAATACGCGCGTGGTGAAAAGCTGGCTATCGCAGCTACCGGTGAAATACCACGAGCGTGCAACCTATATGTTTGACCGCCACGGTCTGCTGGCACTGCTGGCGGGACGTTTCCTCGCCTTTATCCGCACCCTGCTGCCAACGATGGCGGGCATCTCCGGCCTCTCTAACCGCCGTTTCCAGATATTTAACTGGCTGAGCGGGCTGCTGTGGGTCGGCGCGGTGACCTCGCTGGGCTACGCCATCAGCATGATCCCGTTTGTAAAACGCCATGAAGATCAGGTGATGACATTCCTGATGCTGCTGCCGGTGTTCCTGCTGGTTGTCGGCCTGGTTGGCGCGGTCACGGTGGTGCTGAAGAAAAAGTACTGCAACGCATAATGCGTTCCCCTCTTCGCCATGAAGAGGGGACGTTTTACATTCCCTGCATCATGCGAATTCTCGCTACATCTTCTCCCGGCGTCAGGCCAAAATAGCGCTTAAACTCACGACTAAATTGTGACGGGCTTTCATAGCCAACACGCATGGCCGCCGCCCCGGCTTTCATGCCATCGTGCACCATTAACATGCGTGCTTTATGCAGGCGGTAGGTTTTCAGGTATTGCAGCGGCGAGGTGCTGGTCACCGATTTAAAGTTATGGTGAAACGCCGAGACGCTCATATTGGCTTCCGCCGCCAGTTGGTCAACGCTGAGGTTTTCCGTGTACTGGCTTTCGATGCGTTTGAGGACGCGGCTTATCAGGCTGAAATGCGTCTGTCGGCTGACTAACGCCAGCAGCGCCCCACCGCGCGGCCCAGTCAGCACGTGGTAGAGCATTTCACGGATAATCTGTTTGCCGAGGATACGCGCATCCAGCGGGCGCTCCATCACATCCAGCAGACGCTCGGCGGCACAAAGGATCTCTTCCGATAACACCGCCGAGTTAATGCCGCTTGCCGCCACATCCGGGCGAAAATGCTCATCTTCGCCGATATCCATTAACAGTTCCTGCAATTGCAGGATATCGACATTCAAACGGATACCCGCCAGTGGCACGTCCGGCGTGGCGAAGGTTTCACACTCAAACGGCAGCGGCACGGTCAGCAGTAAATATTCATTGGTGTCATAACGAAAGACTCTTTCATTGATATAACCAATTTTGTGACCGGAAAAGAGAAAAACGATGCCAGGCTGATACATCACTGGCGTACGGGTTCCCGGCTGAGTACCGTACAGCAAGCGGATATCCGGCAGCAGTGCATTGAGCCTATTTTCATTCACTTTCAATCGCTTAATCTTTTCAGTGAGCTGCAGGCAAATCTCTTCACGCTTCATTTTTCGCCACTCCGGCAGGCTATTTCGACCCGTACAGTGTGCAAACTTTTGTGCTTTTTCTCCAGTCATATGGAGAAACAGGCAAGACATCGGCAGGAATGTGCATTGAGAGCGCGGTTGCCCGCGCCCACAATGATCGCCACTGGGCAAATCACCGCCGCACTCTTTTTTTCACCTCACTAAGAAGGGAACGAGCAATGAACAATTTTAATCTGCATACCCCGACCCGCATCCTGTTCGGCAAAGGTGCCATCGCCAATCTGCGCGAGCAAATCCCGGCTGGCGCTCGTGTCTTGATCACCTACGGCGGCGGCAGCGTGAAGAAAAACGGCGTGCTCGACCAGGTTTACAGCGCGCTGCAAGGTCTGGATGTGCGTGAATTCAGCGGCATCGAACCGAACCCAACCTACGAAACGCTGATGAAAGCGGTACAGGTTGTTAAAGATGAAAACATCACCTTCCTGCTGGCGGTCGGCGGCGGTTCCGTGCTGGACGGCACCAAATTTATCGCCGCTGCGGCGCACTATGCCGAGGGCGTTGATCCGTGGCACATTCTGCAAACGCGCGGCGGCGAAATTAAAAGCGCGATCCCGATGGGTTCCGTGCTGACACTACCGGCGACCGGTTCCGAGTCCAACGCGGGCGCAGTGGTGTCACGTAAAGCGACCGGCGACAAGCAGGCGTTCCACTCCCCGTTCGTTCAGCCGGTCTTTGCGGTGCTGGATCCGGTCTACACCTACACCCTGCCGCCGCGCCAGGTGGCGAACGGCGTGGTCGATGCCTTTGTTCATACCGTTGAGCAGTACGTCACTTATCCGGTCAATGGCAAAATTCAGGATCGCTTTGCCGAAGGCATTCTGCTGACGCTGATTGAAGAAGGCCCGAAAGCGTTGCAGGAGCCGGAAAACTACGATGTACGCGCCAACGTGATGTGGGCGGCGACACAAGCGCTGAACGGCCTGATTGGTGCAGGTGTGCCGCAGGATTGGGCCACGCATATGCTGGGCCATGAACTGACAGCGATGCATGGTCTTGATCACGCACAGACGCTGGCGGTGGTTCTGCCTGCGCTGTGGAATGAGAAACGCGACACTAAACGCGAAAAACTGCTGCAATACGCCGAGCGCGTCTGGAACATTACTGAAGGTTCTGAAAGTGAGCGCATTGATGCGGCTATCGAAGCCACGCGCAACTTCTTCGAAAGCATGGGTGTTCCGACCCGTCTTTCCGGTTACGGCCTGGATGGCAGTTCCATTCCGGCACTGCTGGCGAAACTGGAAGAGCACGGCATGACGAAACTGGGCGAACGCCAGGATATCACGCTGGATGTGAGCCGTCGTATTTACGAAGCGGCACGCTAAGGTCGTATTGCCCCGCCTTCCGTTTTTGGTTTTTTCGACCACACTTAATGCACATCACCTTACCGGGCTCGTCCCGGTAAGCTTATTCAAAGGAGAAATGCATGACACATCCAACCGTGATTAAGCTTTCTGACGGCAACCTGATGCCGCAACTGGGTCTTGGCGTGTGGAAAGCGAGCAACGAGGAAGTGGTAACCGCCATCCAAAAGGCGCTGGAGGTGGGATATCGCTCCATTGATACCGCCGCCGCCTATCAGAACGAAGAGGGCGTTGGCAAAGCCTTAGCCAGCGCAGGCGTGCCGCGTGAGGAGTTGTTTATTACCACCAAGCTGTGGAATGACGATCAAAAACATCCCGCCGAGGCGCTGAAAACCAGCCTGAAAAAGTTACAACTGGATTACGTTGATCTCTATCTGATGCACTGGCCGGTTCCGGCTATCGATCATTACGTTGAAGCCTGGCAAGGGATGATCGAGCTGCAAAAACAGGGGCTGGTAAAAAGTATCGGCGTGTGCAATTTCGAGATCCACCACCTGCAAAAGATCATTGATGAAACCAACGTGATCCCGGTTATCAACCAGATCGAACTGCACCCGTTAATGCAGCAGCGGCAACTGCATGCCTGGAATGCGACGCATAAAATCCAGACCGAGTCATGGAGCCCGCTGGCACAGGGCGGCGAAGGGGTATTTGATCAGAAAATTATTCGCGATCTGGCGGATAAATACGGCAAAACACCTGCTCAGGTGGTGATCCGCTGGCATCTTGATAGCGGTCTGGTGGTGATCCCGAAATCGGTGACGCCGGCGCGTATCGCCGAGAACTTTAACGTCTGGGATTTCCGCCTTGATAAAGACGAGCTAGCGGAGATCGCCAAACTGGATGCCGGTAAACGACTGGGGCCAGACCCGGATCAGTTTGGGGGTTAAGTTTTTTCAGCAAGCCACAACACTGTCGTTGTCGCTTTTTTGCCTATAGAAAACAAAAATCCCGGCATCTCGCCGGGATTTTCATGTGTTTAGCGCACGCGTGAGGCTTTCTTCTTCGCCGGCGCAGCGGCAGCATTTTTACCGTTGCTGCGCTGATGCACAATCGGCGTGTGTTTGGTTAATGCCGGACGTGACTGGCGGTTCTGGCGGCGCGCTTCGCGCATTTCGTCAAGCGTAGGCGCAGGTACCAGGCATTCACGGCGTGAACCAATCAGGTGCTTTTTACCCATCGCTTCCAGCGCCTGGCGCAGCAGCGGCCAGTTGGCTGGATCGTGATAACGCAGCAGCGCTTTATGCAGGCGGCGCTGTTTATCCCCTTTCGGCACCACCACCTCTTCGCTCTTGTAATCGATCTTCGACAGCGGGTTTTTCCCGGTGTAATACATGGTCGTCGAGTTCGCCAGCGGCGACGGATAGAAGTTCTGCACCTGGTCTAAGCGGAAGCGGTGGCGCTTCAGCCACAGCGCCAGGTTCACCATATCTTCATCACGCGTGCCGGGATGCGCAGAGATAAAGTACGGGATCAGATACTGCTCTTTACCCGCCTCTTTAGAATAGGTATCGAACAACTGTTTAAAACGATCGTAACTGCCCATCCCCGGTTTCATCATCTTCGACAGCGGCCCCTCTTCGGTGTGCTCCGGGGCAATCTTCAGATAACCACCGACGTGGTGCGTCGCCAGCTCTTTCACATAACGCGGATCTTCCACCGCCAGATCGTAACGCACGCCGGAAGCGATGAGGATTTTCTTGATGCCTTTCAGATCGCGGGCGCGGCGATAGAGATCGATCGTCGGCTGATGGTTAGTGTCCATGTGCGGACAGATATCCGGATAAACACAGGAGAGACGACGGCAGGTCTGCTCGGCGCGCGGTGATTTACAGCGCAGCATATACATGTTGGCGGTTGGCCCGCCAAGATCGGAGATAACGCCGGTAAAACCAGGCACCGTATCGCGAATCGCTTCGATCTCGTTGATGATCGAGTCTTCGGAACGGCTCTGGATAATGCGCCCTTCATGCTCGGTGATCGAGCAGAAAGAGCAGCCGCCAAAGCAGCCGCGCATGATGTTAATCGAGAAGCGGATCATCTCGTAAGCCGGAATTCGGCTGTTACCGTACGCCGGGTGCGGTACGCGCTTGTACGGCAGTGCAAAAACGCTGTCCATCTCTTCAGTCGACAGCGGGATCGCCGGTGGGTTGATCCAGATATAACGGTCACCATGCTTTTGCAGCAGCGCACGGGCGCAACCGGGGTTCGTTTCGTGGTGCAGAATGCGCGACGCATGCGCGTAGAGCACTTTATCGGCTTTCACCTTCTCAAAGGAAGGCAGCAGCACGTAGGTTTTCTCCCACGGTTTCGGGCGCGGTGGCTGAACGGTAACGCGTTTTGCTTCCTGCGCTTTCGGCTCAACCGGTTTGTTATCGGCGCACGGCAGATCGTCGCCGTACGGATGCGGAATCGGATCGATTTTGCCCGGTGTATCAAGGCGCGTGGAATCCACGCCGCTCCAGCCAGGCAGCGCTTCTTTGACGATGATCGCGGTGTTACGCACATCGCGGATTTCACCGATCGGTTCACCGGCAGCGAGGCGGTGTGCCACTTCCACCAGCGGGCGCTCACCGTTACCGAACATCAGCATGTCGGCTTTGGCATCGATCAGCACCGATCGGCGCACCGTATCAGACCAGTAATCATAATGCGCGGTACGGCGCAGGCTGGCTTCGATGCCGCCGAGGATCACCGGCACATCTTTCCACGCTTCTTTACAGCGCTGGGTATAAACCAGCGTCGCGCGATCCGGGCGTTTACCGGCAACGTTATCCGGCGTGTAGGCATCGTCATGGCGCAGCTTACGATCGGCGGTGTAGCGGTTGATCATCGAGTCCATGTTGCCGGCGGTCACGCCGAAGAACAGGTTCGGTTTACCGAGGCGCATAAAGTCGTCTTTGCTGCTCCAGTCCGGCTGGGCGATGATGCCAACGCGAAAGCCCTGTGCTTCCAGCATACGGCCGCAAATCGCCATACCGAAACTCGGGTGGTCGACGTAAGCATCACCCGTCACCAGAATGATGTCGCAGCTATCCCAGCCAAGTTGATCCATCTCTTCGCGCGACATCGGCAAAAACGGCGCGGGGCCGAAGCAGGCCGCCCAGTACTGGGGCCATGAGAAAAGGTCACGATCCGGTTGGATCAGGGATATTGCGCTCATCTTGCTTCCAAAAGTGGTAAAAAAATCATCAAAGGGCGGCGATTATACGCCGTAATCTTGCACGAAATGAAGGAGGATTTTGTCAAGGCCTGATAAGCGCGTAGCCACCAGGCCAGGTCAGTTATGGCGCGGGATTTACCAGCAGTTGCCCCATCGAACCGCGATCGGCCATTTCCAGCGTCTGGCTGTGATACTGGAACGGGAAATGCGGCCACGAAGGCTGACCAAACCACACCAGCAACTCCACCTGCCCGTCAATCCAGACCGTATCTTTCCAGCCCCGATCTTCCGGGAAAGGCATCGCGCCATTCACGTTGCGAACCAGGAACATGACGCCTTCAATATGGAACGACTGCGGCATCTCTGCACGTACCGTCCAGCGCTCCCAGGTGCCCTGCTGGGCGGTAATATCGATACGCTGCGTGTCCCACAGCTGGCCGTTAATGCCCGGATCGCTACCCAGGGTAATGTCGCGGTTGCGGGTTGGCGTACCGGCCTGAATATCGGACGGCAACAGGCGCATCGGCAGCGTGTCGGTAACCAGCGGCAGCAGGCCGGTAGGTCGCAGCGTCAACACCAGCGTGGAGATCAAAATGCTCGACGGCTCAAAGAAACCGCGCAGGCGATCCATAATGCTCGCCGCTTCACCGCAGGTGATCGACACTTCATCGCCGTTGGTCATATCCACCAGCACTTCGCGCCGCTCGCCCGGTGCCAGTGAAAGTTGCTTAACCGAGACTGGCGCAGGCAAAAAACCCTGATCGCCAGCAATCACATGCAATGCCCGGCCATCACTCATTTGCAGTTGATAACGACGGGAGTTGGAAGCATTCAACAGGCGCAGGCGCACCCAGCCGCGAGAGACTTCGACATACGGGCTTTGCGCGCCATTGACCATCAGCGTATCACCGACAAACCCACCGCTACCCGGTTCGCTGTATTCCGGCGTGCCGAAATTATCCAGCCGTTTGTCCTGAATAATGACCGGGAAATCATCCACACCGTAGTGCTTAGGGATCGGCAGTGATTTGCTGAGATCATCTTCGACCAGCCACATTCCCGCCAGGCCGTTATACACCTGCAGTGCGGTACGGTTCGGCGTATTGGCGTGATACCACAGCGTTCCCGCGCTCTGGCGGATCGGCAGTACCGGCGCCCAGTCGTTATTGGCGGTCATCATGCGCGCCGCGCCGCCGATAAGCGGCCCCGGCACCTGCAAACCGCTCACGGTCATGGCCACGTTTTCCGCCAGCCGGTTGCTGTAAATCAGCTTAACGTCGTCGCCGTTCCAGACGCGGAGCGTCGGCCCAAGATAGCGCCCGTTGATGCCGGAAACCTGCGCCCGTGTGCCGGTGGCAAACGACCAGTGCGCGCGTTGTAAGGTCATAAACAGTGGCTGACCGCGCCGGGATTCCAGCAGCGGCGGAATGGGCAGCGGCGGTTGCGGCCCGGCAGCATTTGCCCTCAGCGGCACCGCGCCTGCACAAAGCGCAACCCCGGATGCCTGAAGAAACTGACGCCGACTGAGTGACATATTTGCTCCGTGAAAAACTAACTCAATGCGCCGGAGGCTTACTCTCCTCCGGTGTTGCGAAATAAAACAGATTAAACCCGGCCGGTTGCTTCGCGTTCTGCAACTTCTTTATCGAGCTCTGCAATTTTTGCCGCCATCAGTTCGCGACAGTGCGTCGCCAGCTGGCGTACCTGATCTTTACCAAATTGCGAAACATCTACCGGCGGCAGCATCTCGACAATCACCAGCCCGTTACGCAGCCGGTTAAGGTTAACTTTGTTCGCATTGTTGGAAACACACACCGGGATGATCGGAACACCGGCGGCAATCGCCGCATGAAACGCGCCGGTCTTAAACGGCAGCAAACCGCGACCGCGGCTGCGGGTGCCTTCCGGAAACATCCAGATGGAAATATTGCGTTTCTGGATCTGTTTCACCACTTCGGCAATGGTGCCGTGCGCTTTTGCGCGGTTATCGCGATCGATGAGCAGGTTGCCGGTCAGCCAGTAAAGCTGACCGAAGAATGGCACCCACAGCAGGCTTTTCTTACCGACAGTCACCGTTGGCGGCAGCACAATGCTGGAGGCGGTCACCATATCGTAGTTGCTCTGATGATTAGCAATATAGATAGCGTTGCCGAACTTTTCCGCGCCTGGCGGCAGACGGGTTTCGACTTTCAGCCCGAAGACCGGCGCAAGGCGACCGAACATATGACCGAAGGTAGCAACGTGTTTAGGATTACGCGGACTGAATAAACAATAGAGAGAACCGAATACGCACACCAGAATGGAGTAGATGACGACAATAATGACGCGAAAAATGAATAGCATAACAAACCTCTGAAGCCCATACCTTTGAGCATTATATGCACGCCAGAGCCCTCACGCTGAAGCTGGCTGTGTCGCCGTCGACCCGCAACGGGCCTGGGCTATTTTTTTAAAGGCCGCAGTAGGGTGTGCGGCCTTTAAAAAAACGTATTGTTAATCGCAATGCACGAATTAACAACGCTTTTACGGGAAATTTTCTCAGAAAGATCTCCCCACCGGGAAGGTGGGGAGCCTTACGGCGAAGATTACTCTTCGCTGTCGCCCGCGCCCTGGCGGGAAGGCGCGTCAATCTCAACGCGATCAATTTTTTGCAGGCCGCGCATCAACGTACCGCGACGCCCGCGCTCGCCCTGCACTTTTTGCAGCTCTTCGGGGCGCAGTTTGATTTTGCGTTTACCCACGTGGATGGTCAGCGTGCTTTGTGGCGGCAACAGATAGAGATGCGCAAGATTATCTGCGCCAGTCGCCGCGTCAGCGGAAGGGATACCGATAATCTTGTTACCTTTACCTTTCGACAACTGCGGCAGCTCGCTGACCGGGAACATCAGCATGCGGCCTGCGGCGGTGATCGCCAGCAGCATATCGCTGTCGTTCTCGATCTCCAGCGGCGGCATTACTTTGGCGTTTTCCGGCAGGCTGATCAGGGTTTTACCGGCACGGTTACGCGCCACTAAATCATTGAAGGTACAAACGAAGCCATAACCCGCATCGGACGCCATCAGCAGTTTTTGATCCTCGTTGCTCATCATCATATGCTCAACGGTCGCCCCCGGCGGCAGTGTCAGCTTACCGGTTAACGGCTCGCCCTGACCGCGTGCGGAAGGCAGCGTAATCGGATCGATAGCGTAGCTGCGCCCGGTGCTATCAATAAACACCACCGGTTGGTTGCTCTTGCCTTTCACGGAAGACTTCCAGCTATCGCCCGCTTTGTAGCTCAGCCCTTGCGCGTCAATATCGTGGCCTTTGGCGCTACGCACCCAGCCCATTTGCGACAGCACAATGGTCACCGGCTCAGACGGCTGCATATCGTGCTCGTTCATCGCTTTCGCTTCTTCACGCTCGTGTAGCGGTGAACGGCGATCGTCGCCAAATGCGTCGGCATCGGCTTGCAGCTCTTTTTTCAGCAGGTTGTTCATCTTGCGCTCGGAGGCCAGAATCGCCTGCAATTGATCGCGCTCTTTTGCAAGATCGTCCTGCTCACCGCGGATCTTCATCTCTTCCAGTCTGGCGAGATGGCGCAGTTTTAACTCAAGGATCGCTTCCGCCTGCGTTTCGCTGATGCCAAAGCGCGACATCAGCGCCGGTTTCGGCTCATCTTCCGTACGGATGATCTCGATGACTTCATCAATATTGAGAAACGCCACCAGCAAACCTTCGAGGATATGCAGGCGTTTGAGCACTTTCTCCAGCCGGTGATTCAGGCGGCGACGTACGGTGTCGCGGCGAAACGCCAGCCACTCGGTGAGGATCTCCAGCAGGTTTTTCACCGCCGGGCGACCATCCAGGCCGATCATGTTCAGGTTGATGCGGTAGCTTTTTTCCAGATCGGTGGTGGCGAACAGGTGGTTCATCACCTGCTCCATATCCACGCGGTTGGAGCGCGGCACGATCACCAGCCGCGTCGGGTTTTCATGATCCGACTCGTCACGCAAATCATCGACCATCGGCAGCTTTTTATTGCGCATCTGGCTGGCGATTTGCTCCAGCACGCGCGCGCCAGAAACCTGGTGCGGCAGCGCGGTAATAACTACTGCGCCATCCTCTTTTTTCCACACCGCGCGCATACGCACCGAACCGCGACCGTTCTGGTAGATTTTGCGGATTTCAGCGCGGGAGGTGATGATTTCCGCTTCGGTTGGATAGTCTGGCCCCTGCACGATATCCAGCAGCTCATCAAGCGTGGTTTTCGGTTGTTCAATCAGGGTAATCGCCGCGTTGGCCACTTCGCGCAGGTTATGCGGCGGAATATCCGTTGCCATACCGACTGCAATACCGGTCGTACCGTTGAGCAGGATATTCGGCAGGCGCGCAGGCAGCATTTTCGGCTCCTGCATCGTGCCGTCGAAGTTCGGCACCCAGTCAACGGTGCCTTGGCCCAGTTCGCTCAACAGCAGTTCGGCGTATTTGGACAGACGGGATTCGGTGTAACGCATCGCCGCAAAGGACTTCGGATCGTCCGGCGCCCCCCAGTTACCCTGGCCGTCGACCAGCGGGTAACGGTAAGAGAACGGCTGCGCCATCAACACCATCGCTTCATAGCAGGCGCTGTCGCCGTGCGGATGGTATTTACCCAGCACGTCGCCCACGGTACGGGCGGATTTTTTGAACTTCGCGCTGGCGTTCAGCCCCAGTTCTGACATTGCGTAAACGATGCGACGCTGAACGGGTTTCAGGCCATCACCGATAAACGGCAACGCCCTGTCCATGATGACGTACATGGAGTAGTTCAGGTATGCGTTTTCCGTAAATTCATGCAGCGCAAGGCGCTCTGCCATATCGCTCATTAATCGTGATTCCTCAACGTATGCGCCCGCCTGTGCGGCGGCAATATTGCCGCAGATACTACCTTATCTGCGGCGAGGAGTCATAGCGATGAGCGATTTTTTCGCGCGCGTTTAGCGCTTACTGCGTGACTTTGCGGATCTCTTTGACATCGATTTCGACTGAATTCCAGTCTTTATCGACTTCGCCCTGGATCTCTACCGTATCTTGTGGCCCAACGGTCACGCCGTTCCAGCGCTTGTGGTTAATATCGACATTGATGGTGCCGGTCGAATCTTTGAACAGATAGGTATCATCAGAGATGCGCTCGACAATATTACCGCGCAGCGTCACCCAGGCGTCGTCGCGCAGTGATTTCGCGCTTTCAACGGTTGCTTTGCTGCCGTTCGGCCCGGTAAAACCGCCGCTTTGCGAGGTTACGCCCGGTCCGGTAAAGCCGCCAGGATTCGCCGCGAAAACGGGGGCGGAACAGAGTGTGAGAACAGCGACAAGTGCAGCAATCTTTTTCATGTTTTATCTCCCTTACGATGGTTAACGTCCATTTAACCCGTCACTCCTTAACGACTTCTTAACGGGAAAAAAGATTTATTTCCGCTGTACATTGTCGACCAGCAACGGTTTTACTGCCAATAACATGGAGTAAAAGGAGGCAAAATGCGCATCTTACTGGTGGAAGATGACACGCTCATCGGTGACGGTTTAAAAGCCGGGCTGGGGAAAAAAGGCTTCAGCGTCGACTGGTTTACCGATGGCAAACAAGGCAAGGCAGCCCTGTTTAGCGCGCCGTATGATGCGGTGATCCTCGACTTAACGCTGCCCGGCATCGACGGGCTGGATATTCTGCGCGACTGGCGCGAAAAAAAACGTACGGAACCGGTGTTGATCCTCACCGCGCGCGATGCCATCGACCAGCGCGTTGAGGGGTTGCGCCTCGGCGCAGATGATTATCTGTGCAAACCCTTTGCGCTGGTTGAAGTGGCGGCCAGGCTCGAAGTGCTTATTCGCCGCCGCCACGGGCAGACGCAAAGCCTGCTGCGCCACGGCAATATTACGCTCGATCCCGGCAATCTGGTCGCCACGCTTGACGGCGAAACGCTGGTGCTAAAACCGAAAGAGTTCGCCCTGCTGGAGCTGCTACTGCGCAATGCCGGGCGCGTTTTGCCGCGTAAATTAATCGAAGAGAAACTTTATACCTGGGATGACGACGTCACCAGCAACGCGGTGGAAGTGCATGTCCACCATTTACGCCGCAAGCTCGGTACAGCGTCTATCCGCACCGTTCATGGCATCGGTTATACCCTGGGAGACGCATGAAACTGACCCGTCCGCTGAGTTTACGCCTGCGCCTGACGATGCTCTTTTTGCTGCTGTCGATGGTCGCCTGGCTCAGCGCCAGTCTCGCTGCCTGGCAGCAAACCCGCGATAAACTCGACAAACTGTTTGATACCCAGCAAATGCTGTTCGCCAAACGGCTCAGCGTGATGGAGTTTGAGCCGCTGAAAAACGCCGCGCCGTCGCTCGGTAAAAAGAAGATCAAACACGGTCATCTGGATGATGATGCGCTGGCTTTCGCTATCTATTCGACCGACGGCAACATGCTGCTGAACGACGGCGAAAACGGCAAAGCAATCCCTTACAACTACCGGCGGGAAGGGTTTGCAAATGGGCAGCTACGTGATGATGACGACCAATGGCGTTTTCTGTGGCTTACTGCGCCGAACGGGAAATTCCGTGTGGTAGTCGGCCAGGAGTGGGATTATCGCCACGAGATGGCGCTGGAGATTATCACCTCGCAGCTCACGCCGTGGCTCATCGCCCTGCCGCTGATGCTGGTGCTATTGATCGTGTTGCTGAGCCTTGAATTGCGGCCGCTGAAAAAACTGGCGCAGGCGCTACGCTCACGGGCGCCGGATCGTGCCGATCCGCTCAGTAATGAGGGCGTTCCCAATGAAGTGCGCCCGTTAGTGGATGCGCTGAACCAACTCTTTGATCGTACGCAGAATATGATGCAGCGTGAACGGCGCTTTACTTCCGATGCCGCACATGAGTTACGCAGCCCGCTGGCGGCGCTGAAAGTGCAAACCGAGGTCGCGCAGCTTTCCGATGATGATCCCGCCGCACAGCAAAAGGCTCTTGCCCAGTTGCACGTCGGAATCGATCGCGCCACACGTCTGGTGGATCAATTACTGACACTTTCCAGGCTCGACTCCCTGAGCAACCTTGATGATGTGGAAGAGGTTTCGCTGGCTTCCCTGCTGCAATCCGCAGTGATGGAGATTTACCCTACCGCGCAGCAAGTCGGTATCGATATACGCCTGCATCTTAATGCTCCTGCGGTCAGCCGCCAGGCGCAACCGCTTTTGTTGAGTTTGCTGGTGCGTAACCTGCTGGATAATGCCATTCGCTACAGCCCGCCAGGCAGCGTGGTTGATGTGACGCTGAGAGCTACTGAGTTTAGCGTTCGCGATAATGGCCCCGGTATTGACGATGAAGCGCTGGCGCGCATTGGCGAGCGTTTTTACCGCCCGCCGGGACAAACGCAAACCGGCAGTGGGCTGGGGTTATCGATTGTGCAGCGCATTGCCCGCCTGCATCACATGCGCGTCGCGTTTGGCAATCATCCGCAAGGCGGTTTTATCGCGCAGGTGAGCTGGTAGCGGCGTTTATTGCGGCTCAAGCAAAAGTCTTTGCACGTTTTGCCAATTTTTCCGCACCGTTGGTCCGGTTAAAATCGCGGTCAAACGCATTTAACCGAGGATCTCTCATGAGCAATATCTTAATTATCAACGGTGCGAAGAAATTCGCTCACTCTAACGGCCAGCTGAATGACACCCTGACCGAGGTCGCGGAAAGTTTTCTGCGCGACGCCGGGCATGATGTTAAAACCGTTCGTACCGACGGCGATTACGACATCAAAGCGGAAGTGGATAACTTCCTGTGGGCTGACACCATTATCTGGCAGATGCCAGGCTGGTGGATGGGCGCGCCATGGACCGTTAAAAAATATATGGACGATGTGTTTACTGAAGGCCACGGTTCACTGTACGCCAGCGATGGACGCACACGTTCTGACGCCTCGAAAAAATACGGTTCTGGCGGTTTGATTCAGGGCAAAACCTATATGCTGTCGCTGACCTGGAACGCGCCGATGGAAGCCTTTACCGATGAAGAACAGTTCTTCCACGGAGTTGGCGTTGATGGTGTTTACCTGCCGTTCCACAAAGCGAACCAGTTCCTTGGTATGGACGCGCTGCCGACCTTTATCGTTAACGACGTGATTAAAATGCCGGACGTGCCGCGCTATATCGCAGAATATCGCAAGCATCTCGGTGAGATTTTTGCTTAACTGTGAAGCTGGACTTATAGGGAGTAGGTTAATCATGTTGACAGTAATTGCAGAAATCCGTACCCGTCCAGGACAGCATCACCGCCAGGCGGTACTCGATGAGTTCGCGAAAATTGTGCCTGTGGTATTGCAGGAAGAGGGTTGCCACGGCTACGCGCCGCTGGTCGATCACGCGGCTAATGTGAGTTTCCAGGCGACTGCACCGGACTCGATCATGATGGTGGAACAGTGGGAAAGCGTTGCACATCTTGAAGCGCACCTGCAAACACCGCATATGAAAGCCTGGAGTGAAGCAGTAAAAGGCGACGTGCTTGAGACGCATATCCGCATCCTGGAAGCGGGTCTCTAAGCGTTTGTCCCTCTCCGTTTAAAGAGAGGGACACTGCTTTTCACCAGTAGAGTTTCCAGCTCTGCGAAAAGCGCATCAGCGCTTCCACATAGAAGTAATCTCCCCAGCTACAACACTCATCAACGCCCTTATTGCTCGCCAGGTGATACACGGAATGTTTCAGCAATCCGTTGGTCGCTTCGTTTTTACCCGCCAGATAGTGTTTATTAAGCGACGACATAATGCGCATTGCCCATTGCTGATAGCGTTCTCTGTCCGGATCGGTTACGGGCAGATGCTTAACCAGCTCCAGCAGGCCGCATACCGCAATCGCCGCCGATGACGAATCGCGCAGCGCATCGGTGCCCACCAGCGCCAGATCCCAGTGGCACACCGCATCTTCCGGCAAGCGGTTGAGAAAGTAGTTCGCCAGCCGTTTCGACAGCGCCACCATCTGCCGATCACCGGTGTAGATAAAGCTCAGCAGAAAACCGTAAATCCCCCACGCCTGCCCGCGCGACCAGCAGGAATCATCCGCGTAGCCCTGCTGCGTATTGCCATAACGCGGCGCACCGGTGTCGATATCCATATAGTAGGTGTGAAACGTGGAGGCATCTTCGCGAATCAGGTATTTCGCCGCCTGCCGCACATGGGCTTGTGCCGCATCAGCAAAGCGCCGATCCCCGGTCTGTTCGGTCGCCCAGTAGAGCAGCGGCAGGTTCATATTGCAGTCGATGATCATCCGACCGGCCTGTTCGGGATCGCGCAGATCGCCCCACGCCTGGATAATCTGCGCTTTGTGGTGGAAGCGCTCCAGCAGCACTTCTGCCGCCAGCAGGGCGAAAGCGCGCGCATCGCGATTGCCAGTCAGCCGCCAGCTTGCCACGCACGAAAGCGTATATAAGAAGCCGAGATCGTGAGTGTTAGTGTCGCTGCGCCCGGCAATGCGCAGGCCGAACGAGCGCACATGGCGCTCTGCCAGCGCACGGAACGGCTCATCACCGCTCATTTCCCACGCCAGCCAAAGCTGCCCGGTCCAGAAACTGGTGGTCCACTCAACATTGTCGGTTAACGGGTAATAACCCTGCACGCAGGTTTCGGCGGGAAAATATTCTCCGAATTCCGTTAAATGACGGCGAATCAGTTCAAGGGTATGGCTACGCGCAGAAGCAATTTCATCTTTAAATACCTGCGCATCCACAGGTGCGCCGGGATAATCGCGTAACGTTTCCTCAACGATTTTACTTAACATATTTCGGTTCCTTGTTGGTGCATAATTTAAAATAGCCGTTAACGCGTTAGTTATTTCCCGCAATATCCAGGGTGCTATGCTGACGCCATTTACTCTGGCAGGCCGATAACGTAAACAGGGAAATTAATGTGAAGGTCAGCGCCACGCAGCCCATAATAATATAGGTATTTTCAAAACCAATACGGTCATACAAAATACCGGCCGGGGAAGAGACCACAACGTTACCGACATATAACATGGCCTGGTAGCCTAATAAATACATGGTGGCATTAACGCGTTTATCGAAATGTTCAGCAATATATTTAAATACCGATACCAGCAGCAGACAAATCTCAAGACCGTATAACGGTTTTAATACTGAAATAAGCAGATGCGATTCGCACAGCCCGGAAATAATCAACCGCGCGCCCACCACCAGCCCGACAATCAATAACCCGCGTTTCGCGCCGATGAAATTCACAAACAGCGGGATCACCATATACATGACGAATTCCATGCCGGACTGTACCGTGCCCAGGTAACCAAACACGGCGTTGCCCTGATGAACGTCGTCAAAGAAGGTGACGAAATAGCGGGAGAACTGCTGCTCGGCGATAAACATCATCCACGCTACACCGGCAACATAGAGACAGAAAGCCCAGAATTTGCGGTTACGCAGCAGGGCGTAGACATCTGCCGGGGCGATTTTCTCCTTGGTCAGCACCTCGCTGGCGTTGGCGGCGTTAACGTTGACTTTCAGGCTCAGCAACACCGCCAGCATAATAAGCGACGCGACCGATCCCATGATGAAGTTATACGCCGGTGAGAGGTTAAACAGCAGGCCGGAGAACGAGGACGCCACCGCCCAACCGAGCGAGCCCCACATCCTGATTTGGCCAAACTCCATGCCGTTTAAGCGGCTGTAGCGGTCGGTATAAGATTCGCAGGCGGCGACACCCGCATACCAGGCAAAACTTAAATAGATAGCCCCGACAATAATGCCCAGCAAAGTATTAGAAATTAATAACGGTTGATAAACGTAGATAAAAAAGGGCGCCATTAATGCCGACATCAGCACGACAAAATAGAGCAAATATTTGCTCATGCCGATTTTATCCAGAATATAACCGTAGATCGGTTTTAAAATAACGGAAAAGATGCCATTAATGGCAAACACCGTACCAATCACTGTGCCGCTAAGATTGGCTTTTTGTCCTAACCAGATAGCCAGCAGACCGATACTTGCCGACCAGGTAAAAAAATAGAGAAAGATAAAGCTACTGATTTTGTAATATTCGGCTTTATTATTTATGGTGATCTTTTCCATACTATCCTCGACGAAAGCATGTAGGGTTCAGAGTTCATAGCCCGGCCGTAACCGGGAATTAAAAGGCAATAACAATATTGTTTTTCTGCTCCGGTGTATTAATTACCAGCGCCTGTTCTTCGATGTGCAACTGCGGTAAGACAAAATCAAAAGCCTGCTCCGTAATAGCAGCCTGAACCGCACAGGCCAGCCACTGCCTGCCCGGCGCAATATTTCCACGCAGCACCGGGATTGACGCGCAAGGAGAAAACATAATGTTGCTGTTGGGCGGTGTGACCACGCTATCGGCTTCACGCGGCGCAGTGCCCGCTAATTCAAAGATGCCGCTAACGCCATTTTCCGCGCTCACCAGGCTACCGCCCTGCTCGTTGCGGTGCGGCGCTTTCAGCACCGCGAAACCGCCCTCCACGCTTTGCAAATGACGTGCGGAATCAATGCGATGCACGCGCAAGTGCCAGTCACCGCACGGTATAAGCCAGCTTGCGATATGCACGTCTGCCCACGGCGACCAGCGCGAGAAAATCGCCTGTTCTGTCACAACCACCTCGTCGCACTCACGGCGACCACGAAAATAGTTATCTCCTTCACTGAGCAGCAACATCGAATCGCAGGCGGCGTGTTTAATTCCGTACCGCCCGCGTTCAATGGTGAAACCAAAACGGCTGGAGTAGGCAAACTTGGTGTACTTCGCCTCGGTATTGACGTAGTTGTTCAGCTCCAGTTGGCCGGCGGTGAGCATCCAGACATGCCGCGAGCGATCGCTGTGGACAATGATCTGCCCGGCAGGCGCAATCGTACGCTGCGTGTTTAGCGCAGGCAGCGGCAGTTCTGGTGCTTGCCAGAAATCGTCTGATGACGGCAACGCCAGAATCAGGAAAACTTTCAGCGCCCAGTATGGCGAGCCCGGCGAATTGTAGTCTTCACACATCGCGAGGTTCGGGTAGGCGAAACCGAGCGTTAAAATGCCGTCGCGATCGAAAATCGGCTGCTGTAACCACCAGCGCAAATGGCGCAGGACAACCCCTTTCACCACGCCAGGTGAAAACACCGCCAGCCCGGAAAAGGCCACCGCACTCCAGAAGGCCACCATCGCGAAACGGTACGTCAGGCTGCGGCCAAAAGGCACTGATTCGCCCTGCGCCGCTGACATATAGATAAAATCTTCGGCAAAAAGTGTTGCCCGCTCGCGCAGCGTCGCCGCGCGCGATGCATCGTCTTCCCCATTCAGCGTGGCGTAAATCAACCCGTAAAAATGAAACGCCATTGAGATGTAGTAATCTTTTGGTCGTCCTGGGCCATCGGAATACCAACCGT
Organism: Kosakonia pseudosacchari; assembly: GCF_900184035.1. Lineage (GTDB taxonomy): Bacteria > Pseudomonadota > Gammaproteobacteria > Enterobacterales > Enterobacteriaceae > Kosakonia > Kosakonia pseudosacchari. Next base: position 50,279 of record NZ_FXWP01000025.1, on the reverse strand, counting down.
CGCCAAGGTAGTAGGCATCCATCATGCGAAAACGCCGTTCAATGGCTGCGGCATCCCAGGGTAATCCGGCGCGTTTAAAACCAAGCTGCACCATGATGGCGAAAAAATTCCAGTTGCTGTCAGGCATCTGCGCGTCGGTGATTTGGTTCAGCCACTGGTGCAGATTGCGGACATCCGCTTCGCTCAGCAACGCGGTCAATTTATCGCCCAGCAGCGCCAGCCCCAGACCATAAGCCGCCATCTCCACCAGCCGCTGATCGTAGGGTTCTGTTGCCCCCCAGTAGCCCGCGCTTTGTGGATCGACGCCGCGTTTGATCGCCGCCAGATATTTGTGGCTGAAGGGTTCTGCGTCGCCGCCTGCCATTAACGGAAACAGCCCCCACAACGCGCGGGACAGCCCTTCCATTTCGGCAATCGCATCGCTGTAATGCGCGCTGGTGGCTCCCAGCGAGAAATGCGACGCCCCTTCAGGAAACTGTTTATCCAGCGCCGCCAGCATCTGCTTCAACGCGCCGACCACATCGTCACGGGATGACAATGGATTTGATGTTTTCACTTCCGCCGCCTGCATAGCGTTCTCTCCCTCATGGTGTGGCTGAAGGATAGTTAATGAACAACCGCCGGAAATGTTAGCTCTGTCACATCGGCATGCTTTGCCTGAACCCACTGTTGAGAAAATTTAAAACCGTGGTTTATAAATGTGCCTTGCGGGGTAAAAATTGAGATGGGTTGCACTATGACGACACCATTGCAGAACGAACGTCTTGAACTGATCACGTTAAACGATGCAGTGGTATCGTTTAGCCGACTTTTCGCCAATACCGTACGCTACCATCACTGGCACCAGTGTCTGGAGGTGCTGTATGTAGAAGAGGGTTTTGGTGTGGTGATGGTTGATAACCGCCAGTACACCATGCGGCCGGGGCGGCTCTTTTTCTTTCCGCCTTTCACCATCCATAAAGTGATGGTGGATGAGCAAGCGCAGGCTATCTATCGCCGCACCATTATTCACGTTGATCACCACGCCGTGCTGCAAAATCTGCGCGCGTTCCCGCACAATCACCAGCGATTGCAGCATCTCGCTTTACGCGGTGGCCCGGCGGTGGTAATGGATGTCGCGGCGATTCACCCGCATATCGACCACCTGTTTAGCAGCTACGCGAGGCTTGCCGAAAACCACAGTCTGAATGGCGAGCAGGTCGCCTGTTTGTTGCTTAATCTATTGAGTATGTTGCCAGAAGATAAGCAGAAATTACCGGATGAACGCAACGGCATTGCCACACCGGTGATGTTCTGGCTGGAGGAGAATTACCGGCAGAAATTCAGCCTTGCGCGGCTGGCGCAGGAGTTGGGCAAATCCCGCAGCTATGTCTCGCGCCGTTTCCATTTTGAGACCGGCGAACCCATCCACCAGTATCTGAACACCCTGCGCTTGCGCAAAGCATGCGACTTGTTACTGCATAGCGCACTGGCCATTCACCATATCGCCAGCGAAGTGGGGTTTTCCGATGTGACTTACTTTATCAGCGCGTTTAAGAAAGGCATTGGCGAAACGCCGCTGCAATACCGGAAAAGCCGGGCTACTTCTGCTGAGGCATAGGTGCTCATGCTTAGCGCCCACCAGCATTTTTCATCGGCAACCTAAAGCTATTAATCAATTCCCTGGCCGCTTTTTTCCCCAGTTGAAAACGGCTTACAGAAACCGGCTCGTCATACCACGCATCGATTTGCTGCAGGCATTTATCATCGGTGATTTTTACTGCCCCCCACGCCTTCTCATAGTGGTAATGCATACCCCATAACAACTCTTCGAGTTTTTTCAGTTTATTATCCAGCGTGACATGGGAAAGATAGTGCCGCAGTAAGTGGCCATCAAAAAGATCGAGCGCGGCCTGAATATTGCCCACGACATCCTCTTTATTATTATGTGGCAGGATTTTCGCCGGGTTCCCGGCACCATAACCCGCAGCAGTAAACATATTTTGCTGGGGTAAAAGCATATTAATGACTATCGCCTTTTTCAGATCGATATGAATTTTTTCAGGTGAGATATCAGCATGCGTAAGCTGAGAAAAATCATCGCCGCAGGATTTTTTCAGCTGCGAAAAGAGGGCAATAATTCCCGCAAGAGAGGGAACAAAATCTTCACAGAAAAAATATCCCCAGCATTTAAAGCCCGGCGACAGTTCATTTAGCTTTTCAAGTACGGCAGCATATTTTTGTTTAATCGTTGCGACATCAGGATCATCAAAAACATTCATACCATTAAGAATCGATAATAAATCAGAGTTTCTTTGCGCTTCATTTCTTTTGCAGCCTTGCAAATCCGTATCAATAGCAGTTCGTATAGTATACAACGCGCGAAATAATTCAGAGTCTGCCAAAAGCCAGGCATGATAATTCACATAAATTGATAAGGCACTTTTGAGTCTGGTGTGCGGATCGACATTATCCAGCGACTCAATTTTGGGCTGTTCAGAAAATAAAAATGCCTCACGCGTTTTATCTTCTTTATTGATTTCATAGAACTGAGTAATAACGTTCTTTATCTCATCAATCTTCTCTTGTGCGCGAGTAATAAAGCGCGTATCGGCAAACCCTACTTCGGTTTCATAAGGGTATTTATCACATAATTGCTTAAAAAACTGCTGCTTGCCAATGCCGGGAGCTTTTCGTTGGCTCTCAAAAGCAAATGTCGCGAGGATACCTGCACAATTTTTAAGAGTTAACGCGGTTTTTCCTTCACTCAGCGTTTCCAGGCCATCTTGCTTGCCGACAACCGCCACAGCCCATTTCAACGCCTGGCGGAAAGAGGTTTTCTTGTCATCGTAATAAACAGAAATATAACCGCTCTGTTTGTCTATTTGACACGAGATACGATTACAGAACAGCAGATTATCCTTACGAATTAACTCCAGCGGACGCAGCTTTTGCAATATGTCTGCGAGTGCTTGCTCATCAAAAAACGTAAAGCCTTTTGTCAGATGGTGCACGGAAAAATAATTTTCAAGCAGTAACTCGGCACTTAATTTCTTTCTGAGCGCTTCGGATAAAATATCTAATGACAGAACGAGGTTCCTATCCATTTTCATCATCCTGACATAGCGCGGAATATCCGTATGCGCGGCTTTTCCTGCAAGGACAAAATAGATTTGCTGCGCCTTATATGGATGATGCTCAGTCAAATATAAATTGATCGCATTCCATAAATCCGTCTTTGCGGGAATGGAACTCTGCACAACCATTTTTTCCAGGTAATCAATGCCCTCAACCTGGCTTTTATATTTTTGCAGCGCCGCGTGGTAATAGATGCCGGTTTCGAAGATTTTCGTAATTCTTTCCTGAATGTCGATTACCACGTCATAAGCCTCCGTAAAAGTAGCGCCGGGATCGATCAGCCAATCACCGTGCAGCTAACACACTTAAAGATAAATAACAATACTGAAAAAATAATTTCCTGTGGCATACCAACCCCTTTGCCAGCGGGCTACATTGGCGGCGCTGACTGATTGTACCGTCAGCGCAATCAATCATGTACATGAAAAGGGGGACTTATGTCCGATAAAGCAAAAAGCAATCTGCCGCAGGTAGCGGCGCAGGAAGGCGAATGGCTGTCAGGCTCGCAAAGCGCTGGAGGTGGCGGTGGAGGTTCGTATCTGGACGGGTTTAAAGACGGTTTAGCCGTTGGGGTTCAGAGCGGATTTAACGAAGCGGTGAATCAGTTCAACGACATCTTGCCGCAACTTATTCAGCAAGAGTTGATGAAACTGCCACAGTTGAAAAGCGCCCTGTCAGACGGGTTGCGCCACGGCAGCCCGAACTGCGGCCGCGCACTGGTCAATATCTATCGCTACGAGAAGAGCAACTATCCCAAACTGAACTGATGGTGAAAGTGGCTGCGTTGCACACTCTGCTTACTTACCCGGCCCGCGCATTCGCTAGCCGGGTAAACCTTTCGGACTGTATCAGGCTTCAATATCCGCCATATCGCCTTTTTCTTGTAGCCAGTTGCGGCGATCTTCTGAACGTTTCTTAGCCAGCAACATGTCCATCATCGCGTTGGTCTGCTGCTCGTCTTCGTCGTTGATCACCAGTTGCACCAGGCGGCGGGTATTCGGATCAAGCGTGGTTTCGCGCAACTGCATCGGGTTCATTTCGCCCAGCCCTTTAAAGCGCTGTACGTTCGGTTTACCCTTTTTGCGTTTTAACTGCTCCAGCACACCGGTTTTTTCTTCTTCCGTGAGCGCGTAATACACCTCTTTGCCGAGGTCGATACGGTACAGCGGCGGCAGCGCCACATGAACGTGGCCATTTTTCACCAGCGCACGGAAGTGCTTCACAAACAATGCGCACAGCAATGTGGCGATGTGCAGTCCATCGGAATCCGCATCCGCGAGAATACAGATCTTGCCGTAACGCAGCTGGCTCAGATCGTCGCTGTCTGGATCGATACCGATTGCCACCGAAATGTCGTGCACTTCCTGCGAGGCCAGCACTTCATCGGAAGAGACTTCCCAGGTGTTCAGGATCTTGCCTTTTAGCGGCATGATCGCCTGGTATTCACGATCGCGCGCCTGTTTCGCGGAGCCGCCCGCCGAGTCACCTTCCACGAGGAACAGTTCGGTGCGGCTCAGATCCTGCGCGGTACAATCCGCCAGCTTGCCAGGCAGCGCCGGGCCGCTGGTCAGCTTTTTGCGCACCACTTTTTTGGCGGCGCGCATACGGCGCTGGGCGCTGGAGATGGCCATCTCCGCCAGCAGTTCCGCCGTTTGAATATTCTGGTTCAACCACAGGCTGAATGCGTCTTTCACCACGCCAGAGACAAACGCAGCACACTGACGGGACGATAATCGTTCTTTGGTCTGCCCGGCGAACTGCGGGTCCTGCATCTTCACCGACAGCACATAAGCGCAGCGATCCCAGATATCTTCCGCCGACAGTTTCACGCCGCGCGGCAGAATATTGCGGTATTCGCAGAATTCACGCATCGCGTCCAGCAACCCCTGACGCAGACCGTTAACGTGGGTGCCGCCCTGCATGGTGGGGATCAGGTTGACGTAGCTTTCCGTCAGCAGTTCACCGCCTTCCGGCAGCCACAGTAGCGCCCAATCGACCGCTTCGGTTTCCGCAGAGAAATTGCCGATAAACGGTTTCTCCGGCAGCGTCGGCAGGCCATTTACCGCTTCGCTCAGGTAATCGTTCAGACCATCCTGGTAGCACCAGCGCTGCTCGGCGTTGTTCACCTCATCTTTAAAGGTGATCTCGACGCCCGGGCAAAGCACGGCTTTGGCTTTCAGCAGATGCGTCAAACGGGAAACGGAAAAACGCGGGCTATCAAAGAAGGATTCGTCCGGCCAGAAATGCACGCTGGTGCCGGTATTGCGTTTACCGCAGGTGCCGATCACTTGCAGATCCTGCACTTTTTCACCGTTTTCAAACGCGATGCTATAGACCTGGCCGTCACGCTTGACGGTCACTTCCACGCGGCGGGACAAGGCGTTAACCACCGAGATACCAACACCGTGCAAACCACCAGAGAACTGGTAGTTTTTATTGGAGAATTTACCGCCCGCGTGCAGACGACAGAGGATCAGCTCAACGGCCGGAACGCCCTCTTCCGGGTGGATATCCACCGGCATACCGCGCCCGTCATCGATCACTTCCAGCGACTGATCGGCGTGCAGGATCACGTCCACGCGCTTAGCGTGGCCGGCCAGCGCTTCATCGACGCTGTTATCAATAACTTCCTGGCCCAGATGGTTAGGGCGCGTGGTATCGGTGTACATCCCCGGACGGCGGCGAACCGGCTCAAGCCCGGTGAGTACCTCTATGGCATCAGCGTTATAGGATTGCGTCATGGTTTGTTCGTAGATAGTGACCGCATCGTTTCCCTGATGGCTCAATGCAGCCCAAGGAAATCGATAATCTGTGTGAAATGATTCTCAAAGCCCACAAAAGCATGGTTTCCGCCCTCTTCAACTGTCTGACGGCAGGCATCGTAATAAGCCACCGCCTGGCGGTAATCCAGCACTTCGTCCCCGGTTTGTTGTAGCAGCCAGATTAAATCCGGCGCTTCGAGCGGGTCAACTTGCATCACTTTGAGCTCGTAAATATGGCGAGACTCTAGCACATATTGCTGCCCTGTGTAGGGGTTCTCGTTATGCCCGAGATAATCTGCCAGCAATTCAAACGGTCGCACCGCAGGATTCACCACCACCGCTGGCAACATGAAACATTGCGAAAGCCAGGTGGCGTAATAGCCGCCGAGCGAGGAACCGACGATCCCGAGCTGTTTTCCGCCCTGTTCCAGCACCAGAGATTCCAGCAGTTCCGCCGCTGCCGCCGGATAAGGCGGTAACTGGGGCACAATCACGTTGATCTCCGGGTGATGCTGCGCCAGCCATTGCGAAAGCTGCGTCGCCTTGGCGGAACGCGGCGAGCTGTTAAACCCGTGCAGATAAAGAAGCGTGGACATCAGTAACCTTCTGAAGCGGTGTCCGGCCTGAACCGGGTACTTTCCAGGCGGCAAACTTCGGTGTGCAAGGTTCCGTCCGGGTAGAGTTCCAGCCAGCGCCAGCCTGGCGCGATGGTATCGAGCGTAAAGTTGGCGCAGTGCGGTTTAAATTGTACGCAGGTCGATGGCGTCGCCAGCAGACGACGGCCATTCCAGTCGAGATCCAGCTCCTGATGAATATGCCCGCACAACAGATACCGCACCTGCGGAAAACGCTGTAACACGTTATCCAGCTCACCCGCGTTACGCAGGCTGTGTTGATCGAGCCAACTGCAGCCGGAAGGGAGTGGATGATGATGAAGCAGCAATAAGGTGTGGCGCTGCGGGCTGTCGGTGAGTTTCTTCTCCAGCCAGTCGAGCTGGAACTCGCTCAATTCACCATGCGGTACGCCAAACACCTGGCTGTCCAGCAGCAGAATTTGCCAGTGCTCGCCGATAAAAACGCGTTTCGCCGGCGAGATCCCCGCATCCTGCAACGCGCTGTACATAGCGGGCTGGAAATCGTGGTTGCCCGGCAGCCAAACGCAAGGCGCGTCAAAGCTTGCGATGCCATCAGCGAAAAGCTGATAAGCCGCAGCGGTATGGTCCTGTGCCAGGTCGCCGGTGGCGACAATAAGATCGCATTCACGCTGCTGAGAGCGGATAGCTTCCAGTACCGCCTGATAGCTTTCCCAGGTATTCACCCCTAACAACGTTTCATGCTTTTCGGCAAACAGGTGAGAATCAGTTATTTGTAATACCCTCACTCTGGGCTCACCCGCCAGAGAGAGGTTTAACAGGCTTTCCAAATGGTGTCCTTAGGTTTCACGACGCTAACAAACCGGAATCGCCATTGCTCCATGTGCTAAACAGTAACGCAGCCAATCGGCCAGAAACTGGTTAATTTGATGCTTTTCGTCGCGTTGATGCAACTTTTTATTCGGATAATCATAACGCGCTTTGAAACGAAAGATCTGCTGACTCGAACACACTTCGGCCACCATCGCATCGTGATAAAGGCGCACCGTCATTGACGGCAAGCTCCAGTAACTAATCGATGGCGCGGTCTGCTCAATTTCCACAAGCGTAGTGTAGCGGGTGGACTCGACTATCGTTAACCGGTACTGCGCGTTGGTCACCTGATAGCTCACCGTTTCGCCCGCTACGTCATTACGCGGCAGCAAGCGGCGCAACTGGGCGAAATTGGTTTCGCACAGGCGCATCATTTCTGGGAAGTCAGGTGTATAACGCTTCATTTTTTCCACTCGTTTCGTAAGCTCTCATGATGCAGTTGCAGCCATTGCAGGGCAATGACAGACGCTGCGTTGTCGATTTTCCCCTCTTCTACCCACTGGTAAGCCTGTTCCCGACTCACCACATGAACACGAATATCTTCGTTTTCATCCACCAGACCATGAATACCCGAGGCCTGCGTGGCATCCACTTCGCCCACCAACACGGCGGAACGCTCGCTGGTGCCGCCAGGGCTTGCCAAATAACTCAACATTCTTTTCACACGACCAACGTGCAGACCGGCCTCTTCGATGGCTTCGCGACGCACAACATCTTCATCGCTTTCGCCTTCTTCAATCATGCCGGCCACCATTTCGAGTAACCATGGGGTTTCGCTGGTATCAAACGCCGCAATGCGGATCTGTTCGATCAGCACAACTTCGTCGCGCACTGGGTCAAAGGGTAGCAAGACTGCGGCGTGACCGCGTTCAAAAATTTCACGGCGGACTTCACCGCTCATTTCGCCATTGAATAACCGGTGGCGAAAGCGGTATAGATCGAGCGAAAAAAAACCGCTGTAGAGCGTTTCCCGTGCAATAATTTCTACATCGTTTTTTGTGAAAGTCACTGCGGATGCTACTGGCTTACTCATGGGCGGCGTCTCTTTTGAAATAATGACAAAGCAGTAGATTTCAAGCCTGTATAGCTATCGTTTCAAGTGCTATGTGATAGATTGATGCATATTTACGCCGATGGCACGTTACGCCAAGCTGAAGCGGTGCTTCTATCTGGTAGAATCGGCGATTATTTTTTCTAATTTAGACCAGCGCTAATACTGCTTCACAACAAGGAATGCAAATGAAGAAATTGCTCCCCCTCCTTATCGGCCTGAGCCTGACCGGCTTCAGCGCCATGAGCCAGGCAGAAAACCTGTTACAGGTTTATCAGCAGGCGCGTTTGAGCAACCCGGATCTGCGTAAATCCGCCGCTGACCGCGATGCTGCTTTTGAAAAGATTAACGAAGCGCGTAGCCCGTTACTGCCTCAGCTTGGTTTGGGTGCAGATTATGACTATTCCAATGGCTACCGTGACAGCAAAGGCGTCAATTCGAATGTCACCAGCGCCTCCTTGCAGTTAACGCAAACCATTTTTGATATGTCGAAATGGCGCGCTTTGACGCTGCAGGAAAAAACCGCAGGTATTCAGGACGTCACCTGGCAGACCGATCAGCAAACGTTGATTTTGAATACGGCCACCGCCTATTTCAACGTGCTGAGCGCCATTGATACGCTTTCCTACACCGAAGCACAGAAACAGTCGATCTACCGCCAGTTGGATCAAACGACCCAACGCTTTAACGTTGGCCTGGTCGCCATCACCGACGTGCAAAACGCCCGTTCGCAGTATGACACCGTACTGGCAAACGAAGTGACCGCGCGCAACAATCTCGACAACATGGTGGAAGCGCTACGTCAGGTCACCGGTAATTACTACCCGCAACTGGCCTCGCTGAACGTCGACAATTTCAAGACCGAGAAACCGCAAGCCGTTAATGCGCTGCTGAAGGAAGCGGAAAACCGTAACCTGACCCTGCTGCAGGCGCGTCTGAGCCAGGATCTGGCGCGCGAGCAAATTCGCCAGGCGCAAGATGGTCATTTGCCAACGCTGAATTTAACCGCCTCGACGGGTGTTTCTAACACCTCTTACAGCGGTTCCAAAAGCGCGCAAAACCCGGATGTTGACGCCGGTCAGAATAAAGTGGGCCTGAGCTTCTCCCTGCCGCTGTACCAGGGCGGCCAAGTGAGTTCGCAGGTGAAACAGGCGCAGTACAACTTTGTTGGCGCGAGCGAGCAACTGGAAAGCGCGCACCGCAACGTGGTGCAGACCGTGCGCTCCTCCTTTAATAACGTGAATGCCTCCATCAGCAGCATCAACGCCTACAAACAGGCGGTGGTTTCTGCCCAGAGCTCTCTGGATGCGATGGAAGCGGGTTACTCCGTGGGCACGCGTACTATCGTCGATGTGCTGGATGCGACCACCACGCTGTATAACGCCAAGCAGCAGCTCTCCAGCGCGCGTTACAACTACCTGATCAACCAGCTGAACATCAAATCCGCGCTGGGTTCTTTGAACGAGCAGGATTTGCTGGCGTTGAACAGCACGCTGGGTAAACCGGTCGATACCGCGCCGGAAAGCGTCGCGCCGGAAGATGCGCAGCAGGCAGCAAGTGTTGATAACTTCAACGGCAACGCACAACCTGCCGCAGCACGCACCAGCGTGAAACGTTAATCAGTACTTTTCGACAACGGGGGCATCCAGCCCCCGTTTTTACGTAAGGCAACGTAAAGGCCTCCCCTCCTTGCTTTAACTTCCCTCCCTCATCCTCTATCCTGAGCGTTTACTCATGCCTTTGGGGTCCAGGAATATTACAATGAAACGGACAAAAAACATCCAACACGCAACGTTCCGCAAAAGCTGGAGCGCACGCCATCTGACGCCTGTCGCGCTGGCGGTTACCGCTGTTTTTATGCTGGCGGGTTGTGAAAAAAGTGACGAGACAGTTTCCCTCTATCAAAACGCGGATGATTGCTCATCGGCGAACCCGGGGAAAAGCGCGGAATGTACCGCCGCGTATAACAACGCGCTGAAAGAAGCTGAGCGCACCGCGCCGAAATACGCCACGCGTGAAGATTGCGTTGCCGAGTTCGGTGAAGGTCAGTGCCAGGCCGCACCGGTACAGGCTGGCGTAGCGCCGGAAAACCAGGCGCAGGCGCAGTCCAGCGGCAGCTTCTGGATGCCGCTGATGGCTGGTTACATGATGGGTCGTATGATGGGCGGCGGCGCGGGCTTTGCACAGCAGCCGCTGTTCAGCTCGCGTAATCCGGCAAGCCCGGCTTATGGTCAGTACACCGATGCTTCCGGAAAAGGCTATGGCGCAGCGCAGCCCGGTCGTACCATTAACGTGCCGAAAACGGCGATGGCACCAAAACCGGCTACTACCACCACGGTAACGCGCGGCGGCTTTGGTGAATCTGTGGCGAAGCAGAACACCATGCAGCGTAGCGCCAGCGGTACAACCACCCGTTCAATGGGCGGCTAAGCGCCATGGAAAGAATCAGTATTACCGAGCGCCCGGACTGGCGCGAAAAAGCCACCGAGTACGGCTTCAATTTTCACACCATGTACGGCGAGCCCTACTGGTGTGAAGATGCCTATTACAAGCTGACGCTTGCGCAGGTTGAGAAGCTGGAAGAGGTGACCGCAGAATTGCACCAGATGTGCCTGAAAGTGGTAGAGAAAGTCGTCGCCAGTGATGAGCTGATGGCGAAGTTTCGCATCCCTAAGCACACCTGGAGTTTTGTGCGCCAGTCATGGGCCACGCATCAACCCTCTTTGTATTCGCGCCTCGATCTCGCCTGGGATGGCATTGGCGAACCGAAGCTGCTGGAAAACAATGCGGATACGCCGACCTCGCTGTATGAAGCCGCCTTCTTTCAGTGGATCTGGCTGGAAGATCAGCTCAATGCCGGTAACCTGCCGCAAGGCAGCGATCAGTTCAATAGTCTGCAAGAGAAGCTGATTGAGCGCTTTGCCGAGTTGCGTGAGCAGCACGGTTTTCAGCTCCTGCATTTCACCTGCTGCCGCGATACGATCGAAGATCGCGGTACGGTGCAATATTTGCAGGATTGTGCGGCCGAAGCTGAGCTGGCCTCCGAATTCCTTTATATCGAAGACATTGGTCTTGGGGAAAAAGGTCAGTTCACGGATTTGCAAGACCAGGTGATTGGTAACCTGTTTAAGCTCTATCCGTGGGAATATATGCTGCGCGAAATGTTCTCTACCAAGCTGGAGGACGCAGGCGTACGCTGGCTGGAACCCGCCTGGAAAAGCATTATTTCCAACAAAGCACTGTTACCGATGTTGTGGGAAATGTTCCCGGATCACCCGAACTTGCTGCCGGCTTATTTTGCCGAAGACGCGCACCCGGAGATGGAAAAATACGTTGTTAAACCTATTTTCTCCCGCGAAGGCGCCAATGTGTCGATCATTGAGAACGGCAAAACGGTCGAAGCCGTCGAAGGGCCGTACGGCGAAGAAGGCATGATCGTGCAGCAGTTCTGCCAGCTCCCTAAGTTCGGCGACAGCTATACGCTGATTGGCAGCTGGCTTATCAATGATCAACCTGCCGGGATCGGCATTCGCGAAGATCGCGCCTTGATAACGCAGGATCTCTCCCGCTTCTATCCGCACATCTTTGTGGAATAAGCGAAAACCCGGCGACTCAGGCCGGGTTTTTTATTGCCTTACAACACACCAAACAGTTTCGGCAGGAACAGCGAGATCGCCGGAATATAGGTTACCAGCATCAGTACTAAAAACAGGATCAGGTAGAACGGCAGCATCGCTTTTACTACCTGTTCGATCTTCTGTTTGCTGACCGCACTGGCGACAAACAGCACCGATCCGACAGGCGGTGTGATCAAGCCAATTCCCAGGTTTACCAGCATGATCATGCCGAAATGTACCGGATCGATGCCCAGCGCATTGGTCACTGGCAGCAGCACCGGCGTCAGGATCAAAATCAGCGGCGCCATGTCCATCAGCGTGCCGAGCAAGAGCAGCATGATATTAATGCACATCAAAATAACGTATTTGTTATCCGAGATTTGGGTGAAGGCTTCCGTAATGCGAGCGGGTAATTGCATATAGGTCATCACCGCCCCGAACGCGGCGGCAAAGCCAATCAGGATCATCACAATCGTCACTGTTTTCACCGTGCGGTACATCAGCTTTGGCAGCTCCGACCATTTGTAATCGCGGTAAATAAACATGGTGACGAAAAAGGCCCACAGGCAGGCGATCGCCGCTGACTCTGTCGCAGTGAAAATCCCGGACAGGATGCCGCCCATGATGATCACCACCGTCATCAGCCCCCACAGCGTATCCACGAAGATCTTCAACGCCTGGCGAAACGGCACGCGCTCCCCTTTTGGATAACCGCGTTTATGAGCGAATGCCACGCACATCACCATCAGGGTAAAACTGAGCAACAAACCCGGCAGGATCCCGGCAATAAACAGCGCGGCAATAGAAACCGTACCGCCCGTCGCCAGCGAGTAGATCACCGAATTATGGCTCGGCGGCGTTAAGATCGCCTGCACCGATCCACTGGCGGTAACCGCGGCGGCAAAATCACGCGGATACCCTTTTTTGTCCATTTCCGGGATCATCACCGAACCGATCGAGGCGGTATCGGCCACGGACGATCCAGAAATCGCGCCGAAAAACGTGGAAGCGACAATATTGACTAACGACAGCCCGCCGCGAATAAAGCCGACAAAAATATAGGCGAAATTGACCAACCGCCGGGCGATCCCCCCTTCGGCCATGATCGCGCCTGCGAGAATAAAAAACGGGATCGCCAGCAACGAGAACTTATTCACGCCGTTAGTCAGCTGGATCATCACCGCTTCCAGCGGAATATCGATATACCACGCGCCAAGCACCGCGCTAATGCCCACGGCGTAAGCCACCGGTACACCCACCGCCAGCATAATGGCCAGCGTAAAGACCAGAATAAATGCATCCATAAACGTTCCTTACGGGATGTGATCGGGGATTAGCTCGATGAACCCAGCATCACCACCGGGCGGTGATATTGCGCGCCAAAAAACATTTTTTCGATAATAAACAAGATGGTAATGGCAGAACCGACAGGCAGTGGTAAATAGCTTTCTCCTGCGGTAAAGAGCGGGAATTCGGCGACCGGTTGTTCCCATAATTCCGCGCATAGCGCCGTGCTATACCAGAGAATAAAAACGCTGATCGCCAGCAGCATCAAATCCGCAAACACAAAGCAGACTTTGCGCAGCGGTTCGCTTAAACGATCGGTAACCATACTGACCGCAATATGCGAACCCGCGCGGTAGCTCACGGCGGCGCCAATAAAGGTAAAGGTCACCATGCAAATAATCGCGACCGGCTCCGGCCACGATAACGCGCTGTTCATGACGTAGCGGGCGAAAATGCCCACCGGAATAATCGCCACCATAATTAACAGCGCCAGACCAGCAATCCACATCGATATCCGGTACAGAATATCCATCAACAACGAATAGCGTTCAGCCATAGCAGTTTTCCAGGTGAAAGTTGCAAATGGGCAGGAGATAAAACAAGCCTGCCCGGCAAAAGTTATTGCACTTGTTGAATACGGGTAATCAGCTCCTGATGCGCTTTGCCGTATTTATCGCGCACCGGTTGGGTCGCTTCAAAAAACGCTTTGGTATCAATGTCATGGAATTGCACGCCACCCGTTTTCATCGCTTCCAGCGATTTTTCGTTATAGGTTTTCCACAATTCGCGCTGTTCTGCTTGTGCCTCTTTCGCCAGTTTGAGAATTAATTCCTGATCCTCTTTTTTCAGCTTGTCCCATTTGGCTTTTGAGAACAAAAACAGCTCGGGAATAATAAAATGCTTACTCCAGGTATAATTTTTGACGACCGGTAAATAGTTATGCGCGACGAATGTGGGCGGGTTATTTTCGGTGCCATCAATTACGCCGGTTTGCATTCCGCTGAACACTTCGCTGACCCCCATCGCCACCGAGTTAGCACCCATCGCTTTCAGCGTATCAAGCGCAATGGGGCTGCCCTGCACACGGATTTTCATGCCTTTAAGATCTTCCGGCTTAGTGACTGGCGCTTTGGTGATCAGGTTACGCGTTCCGGCGTCCATCCAGCCCAGGAAGATCAGGCGCGATTTACTGCTTTCCGACAGGCGATTACCAATTTCCTGGCCAATCATGCCATCCAGAACTTTATGCATATGGTCTTCATCGCGAAAAATATAAGGCAGCGTAAAGACGTTGATTTCCGGTAATATCGCCGCGACTGGCGTCATCGAGACACGAATAATATCAATGGCACCAATTTGTGCTTGTTCAATGACTTGCTTCTCGTCGCCTAATACGCCGCCTGGAAAGGTCTTAATATCCAGCCGACCATCTGTCGCCTTGCTGAGTTTTTCACCCATATGTTTTACCGCCACCACATTCGGGTAGTCGGCGGGATGAACATCGGCAGCGCGAAAGGTTTGGGCGACAGAGGCGTGGGAGATAAACAGCAGAGCGGAACTAATACAGACTTTTTGTAAGGTTTTCGCTGAGTTCATATTTCCGTGTCTCCAGAGGGTTTAATTTTTAGGCGCAAAAGACCGACCGCGAACAGAATGTTCGTGGCATTACACCGGATTGTTTTTATGGGTATGTCTGAAAACCAGACACTCTGAAGCGTAGTCACTCAGGTGGGTTATTGCGACGATGATGTTCACAAAAAGAGCCGAAATTCAGCACGCCGTTTCATTTTTGTAGCGAAGCTCTTTTTATTTTCAAAAAAACCGTATTTCAGGTGCTTTTTTTTGCGATCCTCCTCGAAGTTTTCTATTTTCAGGCGAAAAAAATGGCGCATAACGCGCCATTCATTTAGCCAACCTGGACCGAAAGCATACTGAGCGATCCCATCTCGATACCCTCGACCGGTATCGACACCGGTTCCTTGCCATCCCATGCGCCAAGCACATACAGCAGAGGCAGGAAGTGATCCGGCGTCGGGTTAGAGAGCGAACCGCCTTCATGGTCAAGATAATTGACTAACGGATGCTGCTCAGTTGGCCCCTGCCAGGTCAGGTTCTCTTTCACATAATCATTGAACGCCGTTGCCCACGGATAAGGGGTATTTTCGCCATGCCAGCGCGCGGTACGCAGGTTATGTACCACGTTACCGCTGGCAACCAGCATGATGCCTTCATCGCGAAGCGCCGCCAGCTTGCGGCCCATTTCGAAGTGCCATGCCGCCGGTTTGGTGCTGTCGATACTGAGCTGCACCATCGGAATATCCGCGTTCGGGTACATTTTGATCAACACGCCCCATGAACCGTGGTCAAAACCCCAGGCTTCTTTATCCAGCGTTACTGGCACAGGCGAGAGCAACTCCACCAAACGCTGAGCCAGCTCTGGCGAGCCAGGTGCCGGATAATGCGTGTCGTACAACGCCTGCGGAAAACCGCCAAAATCATGGATAGTTTTTGGCGCTTCCATGGCGGTTACGCCGGTTCCGCGAGTAAACCAGTGCGCGGATACCACCACAATCGCTTTCGGGCGTGGCAGCGTCTCGCCCAGAGCGCGCCAGGCGCGGGTATAAACGTTATCTTCCAGCACATTCATTGGGCTGCCGTGGCCCAAAAACAGTGCGGGCATGCGAGGTGCTGACATGGTGATATCCTTACTGAGTGTGTCTATTTGATAAACGTAGATTACGCTTTTTCGGTAGGTGAAGAACTCAGATAACCGTGATGAAGATCATCAGTAATTTTGAATGTAAGGAATGCGTAAAGCCAGCCAACCCGTCTCGCTTTTCGTGCAACAAAAACGTAGATTAATGAGAATGATTATCATAAAGGAGCAACCTATGTCAGTACCTTTGATTCTGACCATCCTGGCAGGCGCGGCGACGTTTATTGGCGCGCTTCTTGGTGTTATCGGCCAGAAGCCCTCAAACCGCGTACTGGCGTTTTCGCTCGGTTTTGCCGCCGGGATCATGCTGCTTATCTCGCTGATGGAGATGTTGCCCGCCGCACTGGCAACGGAAAATATGTCGCCTATGCTCGGCTACGGCATGTTTGTCGTCGGCTTGCTGGGCTATTTCGCGCTGGATCGCATGTTACCGCACGCCCATCCGCAAGATTTAATGCAGGGCACACAGCAAACTTTTCCGCGCGGTATTCGCCGTACCGCCATTTTGCTGACGCTCGGTATCAGCCTGCATAACTTTCCGGAAGGGATCGCGACTTACGTTACCGCCAGCAACGATCTGGAGCTCGGTTTTGGCATTGCCTTCGCGGTCGCGTTACACAATATTCCTGAAGGGCTGGCGGTCGCCGGGCCGGTGTATGCGGCAACCGGGTCAAAACGCAGTGCGGTATTCTGGGCGGGCATCTCGGGTATGGCGGAAATCCTTGGCGGCGTGCTGGCGTGGCTGATTCTGGGAAGCCTGGTCTCGCCGGTAGTGATGGCGGCGATTATGGCGGCGGTTGCCGGGATCATGGTGGCGCTGTCGGTTGATGAATTAATGCCGCTGGCAAAAGAGATCGATCCGAATAACAACCCGAGCTACGGCGTACTGTGCGGCATGTCGGTGATGGGGTTAAGCCTGGTGGCGCTACAGGCAATGGGATTTGGCGGTTAAATAAGGTGATTGCGGGCAGCGGTGTTTTAATCGCCCTGCCCAACGCGCCGCAGTTTTTTCACCTCATCAAGCACGCGTAAATAACCTTTATAAATCGCTTCGCGATCGTGACGGCAGGCTTTGCAATTACGTTTAAGCACGTGGATATAGCCAACAACCAGCACAACAATAGCCACAATCCAATACCAGGAAATAAACACATTGCCTCCGTCATATATTCGGCAAAAATTGCTTCACAAATGAATCACGAAGCCACTTAATTTGAACGAGTTAGAAAAATCTCAAATCCGTTTTAATACTCGCTGCAGCGCTTACCACTTTATAAGTAGAACAGCAGATTTTCAATGCGTGCTGACCAGAAGCGCGCCAAACTTTGACGCAGAACAGGCAAAAAAAATCCGCAGCTAAAAGCTGCGGATTTTTATGAATAAGGCGAACGATTAATTAACTGGCTTTGCGCTCATGTTCCTGGCGATAAGCCACCAGGTCTTCAATTGTCACTACTGCCATATTGTGCTGTTTCGCAAAGGCGATGCATTCCGGCGCGCGCGCCATCGAACCATCGTCATTGGTTAATTCACACAGCACACCCGCCGGTTTGAAGCCCGCCAGCGTCACTAAATCGATAGTCGCTTCTGTGTGACCACCACGAGTCAGCACGCCACCCGGCTGCGCACGCAGCGGGAATACGTGACCAGGACGGTTCAGATCGGACGGTTTAGCGCCATCGGCAATCGCCGCACGAACGGTGGTAAGACGGTCAGCCGCCGAAACGCCGGTGGTTACGCCGTGCGCCGCTTCAATGGTCACAGTAAAACCGGTGCCAAATGCGCTGGTGTTGTTCTCTACCATCATTGGCAGATCGAGTTGTTTACGGCGTTCGTCGGTCAGGCACAGACAAACAATGCCGCTACCGTGGCGAATGGTCAGCGCCATCTGCTCAACGGTCATGGTTTCAGCGGCGAAAATCATGTCGCCTTCGTTTTCGCGGTTCTCGTCATCGAGCACCATCACACCACGGCCTTCGCGCAGCGCGGCAAGAGCGTGTTCAATACGTTGGAAAGGCGTGCCAAAAGAAGAAAGCAGCGTCTGATTCATGGTAAAAGACCTCAATAAAGTTATGGTTACCAGAATCAGGGCAGTCTTAGGAGTGTCGCAATGCGGCAAAAAAATAACGCGAGCGGGCGTCATTGCCCGACAGATTCGTTACTCTCTCCCATCCGGACTTTAACCGTCGGCTCCGGAATTACACCGGATCTGCTGACCTTCAGGCGGTAACCTGAAGCGCTCGCGGGCTTTCAGCATGCGCTGATTTACCGCCGGTGGGGAATTTCGCCCCGCCCTGAGAATAAGCGCGATAACTATAACGCCATTGATAATCTTCGGCAATGCATAAGCTTCAAACAATTCTGGTTTATCACCTGGGGTTATCACACTACAATAACTCCATGAACCTATCCGAACAGGGACCCCAACATGATTGATCCGAAGAAAATTGAACAGATTGCGCGACAGGTTCACGAATCCATGCCGAAAGGGATCCGTGAGTTTGGGGAAGACGTTGAGAAGAAGATCCGCCAGACGTTGCAATCGCAGTTAACCCGCCTCGATCTGGTCAGCCGCGAAGAGTTTGACGTACAGACACAAGTTCTGCTGCGCACCCGCGAAAAACTGGCGTTGCTGGAACAGCGCCTCAGCGAGCTGGAAAGTCGCAACAGCGGCAATGTCACTGAAGTGAAACCGGCCCCTGCTATTCCACCGGTTGATGAACAATAGTAAAAAGCCCTCATAAAGAGGGCTTTTTCTTTTTCACCATTCACCAGCCGCGCCGTTATTGGCTATCTTTCTGGATCTTTTTGATGATGTTGGTGGTTGAGCAACCGTCTTCAAAGTTGAGCACAAGCACTTCGCCACCGTTCGCCCAGACTTCTTCGCTACCGGCGATCTGTTCGGGTTTGTAATCACCACCTTTCACCAGCAGGTCCGGCAGGATCCCGGCAATCAGGCGCTGCGGCGTATCCTCTTCAAAGGACACCACCCAGTCCACGGCTTCCAGCGCGCTCAGCACAATCATGCGCTGCTCAAGCGGGTTAACCGGGCGAGTTTCCCCTTTCAGGCGTTTGGTAGACGCGTCACTGTTAACCGCAACAATCAGGCGATCGCCCAGTTTGCGCGCATTCGCCAGATAAGAGACATGCCCGGCATGCAGAATGTCGAACACGCCGTTAGTCATCACCACTTTCTCGCCGCGCTTACGCGCCGCCGCGACGGCGACTTTCAGTTCGTCTTCCGTCATCACACCAAAACCGGTTTCTGAACGACCACGCACCGCGTTTTCCAGCTCAATTGGCGACACGGTTGAGGTACCGAGTTTACCGACCACCACGCCTGCAGCAGCGTTGGCGAAATAGCATGCTTCTTCCAGTGAATTCCCGGCCGCCAGCGTCGCCGCCAGCACGCCAATCACCGTATCGCCCGCGCCAGTGACGTCATACACTTCCTGCGCCTGGGTCGGCATATGCAGTGGTGCTTTGCCCGGCTGCAGCAGCGTCATCCCCTGCTCGGAACGAGTCACTAACAGTGCAGAAAGTTCATAATCGGCAATCACTTTCATGCCGCGTTCGACGATCTCGTCTTCGCTTTTGCACTTCCCGGCTACCGCTTCAAACTCAGAAAGGTTCGGGGTCAGCAGAGTGGCGCCGCGATAGCGTTCAAAATCAGTGCCTTTCGGATCGATAAGCACCGGCACACCCGCTTTGCGCGCCAGCGCGATCATCTGCTGAACACTTGCCAGCGCACCTTTGGCGTAATCCGACAGCACCAGCGCGCCAATGTTGCCAAGCGCCTGGCTGATGCGTTCATGCAGCGGTTGCGGATCGACCCCGTCAAAGCCCTCTTCAAAATCCAGGCGAATCAGCTGCTGGTTGCGCGACAGCACACGCAGCTTAGTGATGGTGGGGTGCGTCGGAACAGAAACGAAGTCACATTTAACATTAACATCCGCCAGCGCTTTGCTCAGCGCGCGCGCCGCATCATCAATGCCAGTCAGGCCAACCAGACGCGCCGTTGCGCCCAGCGAGGCAATGTTCATCGCCACGTTTGCCGCACCGCCCGGTCGCTCTTCAATAGTATCGACTTTCACAACCGGAACTGGCGCTTCCGGAGAAATGCGGCTGGTTGGGCCGTACCAGTAGCGATCCAGCATCACATCACCCACCACCATGACACCGGCTTGCTTAAACTCTGGCAGCGTAACTTTCATTCCTGTCTCCTGAGAGATACAAAATTTGCGCGCGATGATACCACACTTACGCCGGGGCGCACGGTTCCACCAGCCACTTGTCCCAGCTGGTTTTGATAAGCGCACGCTCGGCGACAAAACAGGAGAGCGCCACATGTCCTGGCAGCTCTTGCAGCGCCAGGTGGTGCAGCTCATCACGCAACGTGGTGTACGCCAGCGTCAATGCCTGCGCTTCCTGCTCATCCATGATGCCGTTTTGCGCCAGCCCTTCGAGGATGCGCACATTATCCGACCAGCGCGTCAGTTTCGGCTTCTCATGGGCAAAGCGCAGCACCAGATACTGAGCGATAAACTCAATATCGGTAATACCGCCTTCATCGGCTTTTAGATCGAAACGGTCTTTGTGCTTGTTACCAAGATGGGCGCGCATTTTCTCACGCATTTCGCGCACTTCGGTTTGCAGGGTGGCCGCATCGCGGGAGGTCATCAGGATATCGCGGCGAATGGTGTCAAATTCGGCGGTCAGTTGCGGATCGCCGTACACCACGCGCGCACGCGCCAGCGCCTGATGCTCCCATGTCCAGGCTTCATTTTTTTGATAATCGGCGAACGCTTCCGCAGTGGTCACCAGCATTCCGGCCGCGCCGGACGGGCGCAAACGCGCATCGACTTCATAAAGAATGCCGGACGACGTGCGCGTGCTGAACAGGTGCATCACGCGCTGTGCGAGGCGCAAATAGAACTGGCGGCCATCGATTTCACGCTCGCCATCGGTCATCACATCCATCGGGCAGTCGTGCAGGAACACCAGATCCAGATCGGAGCTGTAACCTAATTCCCAGCCGCCAAGTTTGCCGTAACCGACCACGGCGAAACCGCGCCCTTCGCGATCGTGCAGATGCGTCGGCTGGCCGTAACGCGCCACCATCTGGTTCCAGGCTTGCTGCACCACCGCATCGATAATCGCTTCCGCCAGCCAGGTTAAGTGATCGCTCACTTTCATGACGGGTAACGTACCGGCGATATCTGCCGCCGCTACGCGCAACAACTGCGCCTGCTTAAACTGCCGTAGCGCCTCCAGTTGCTGCTCTTCATCCTCTTCCGGCACGCGCAACAGGTATTGTCGCAGTTCATCGCGATAGGCGTTCATCGCCGTCGGTTGATAGAGCGTGTTCGGGTCGAGCAGTTCATCGAGCAGGATCGGGTAGCGCGCCAGTTGGCTGGCCACCATCGGCGACGCGGCGCACAGGGAAATGAGGTGTTTCAGCGCACCGGGGAATTCACTCAGCAGCTCAAGGTAAGTGGTGCGGGTAATAATCCCGGTGAGCAGCGGCGTCAGGCGCGACAACGGCACTGGCGCATCGTCACGCGAGCATACATCGCTGAGCAGATGCGGCATTAAGTGATCGAGTACTTGTCGCCCGCGAGGGCCAATGGTGCGTTTATCCAGCTCTTTGCGAAAATCGGCAATCAGCGCCACCACACGGCGGCGATCGTCCTCGGAAAGATGCGCCAGCACGGGCGTGGAGTCCTCTTCCTGCAACGCATCTTGCCACAATTCGCGCCAGCCCTCAGAAAGCGCATCTTCCGGCGAATCCGTTTCATCATCGCCAATCAGATCGTTGAAAATCTGCCGCACCGCCGACATATGCGCTTCCAGCGTTTCGCAGAGCGCTTCCCAGCTCTCTTTGCCCATTCCCCAGGCGAGGCGCGCGCGATTCAGATCATCGGCCGGCAGCGTCTGTGTCTGTTCGTCATTAATGCTTTGCAGCAAGTTTTCCAGCCGTCGCAGCCACAAATACGCCTCGCGCAACCGGGGTGCATCACCATCCGGCAGCAGATGCAGTTGATCAATGGCAGCAAGCGTCGGCAACAGCGAACGCGATTGCAGCGCAGGCTCGCGACCGCCGCGAATCAACTGGAAAACCTGCACGATAAACTCTATTTCGCGAATACCGCCCGCGCCGAGTTTTATGTTGTCCTTCAGGCCGCGACGCCGCACTTCGCGGGCAATCATGCCTTTCATGTTGCGCAGAGACTGGATCACGCTGAAGTCGATATAGCGGCGGAAAACGAACGGGCGCAGCATGGCGCGCAACTCTCGCGCATGGTCGCCGTCGTTGTCCCCCATAATGCGCGCTTTCACCATCGCGTATCGTTCCCAGTCGCGCCCCTGCTCCTGGTAGTAATCTTCCAGCGCGGCAAAACTCAGCACCAGCGGGCCGCTGTCGCCAAAGGGACGCAAGCGCATATCGACACGGTAGACAAAGCCATCCTGCGTTGGCTGGTCGAGGACTTTAATTAGCCGTTGACCAAGGCGGGTAAAAAACTGTGCGTTATCCAGCTCACGGCGTCCGCCGCGCGTGGCGCCATTTTCCGGCCAGGCGAAAATCAAATCGATATCGGATGAGAAATTGAGTTCGCCGCCGCCAAGTTTACCCATACCGAGCACCAGCATCGGCTGCGCGACGCCTTGCGGATTGCACGGCGTTCCCCACTCACGGCAGCAGGCGTCATAGAGCCAGTCGCGCGCGGCGACGATCAGGGTTTCCGCCAGCACGCTGAGCTGTTGCAGGATATCCTCTTCCGCCACCAACTGTAGCGCCTGACTCCAGGCGATGCGCACCATAATGCGACGGCGAAACAGCCGCAGCGTGCGCATCAGCGAGGTTTCATCGGTGACGCCCTCCAGCGCCGCTTGCAGCCATTGCGCGTAGTGTTGCCACTCGTTCGCTGGCGGCGGTGCGCTTTCAAGCTCTGCCAGCCACTCAGGATGCGCGATGATGCTGTCCTGAACAAAATCACTAAAAGTGAGCACTGACTGCGCCTGCGCGCTCAATGGTTGCGCGGTGAGCGCTTCCGGCAGACGAGAAAAAACCGTTTGCCAGTGCTGCGACAATCCTGCGTGGTGCGGCATGCGAAATATCCTTTCGTTAACGTTTTCCGCTGTGCAACCAGAACGGCTCCTGGGTAATGGCGGTATTACGGAAATGTTCGATTTCAACTCTCTGGCGCGTTTCAATAGCGTGCTGAAGCCCCTGCCAGTTTTCCAGCCACTCCACGGCGCGCGCGCGATCGTAATGTCCGGCCAGCAATAACGCGCTGTCGATATCACGCGCCAGCCGCGGTAACTGGTCGCGATAGCTGTCGCCCAGCGGCTGGGCAAAGGCTTTTTTCAGCTCGGCGGCGCTGCGTGAAAGATGAACGTCAGCAAAGCGTTTAAAGGAGTCGGCAAACTTAGCCTGCGCTTTTTCATCAAGGAAGGTTCGCCAGCCCTGCGTCACTAACCACTCGGTGAGCACCAGTTTCGCCAGGGCTGATTGCGCACTCCACACCGCCGTATCTGCTGAAACGGCTGAAGTAATGGTCGCTTCGGACTGCGTCAACAGATCACGTAAGTGAGCGCTCGCTTTACGAGGAACGATACCGCCAAACAGCGTCAGCGTGTGACGCAGCAACGCAATGGCGCTCAACACATCGGCTTTCGCTTTCTCATTGCCACGCACCCACAGCTCTTCATGGTATTGCCATTGCGACAACGCCAGTTCCAGCGCGGCGGCAAAAGCCTGCTCAATGCTGGCCTTCGCGGGGGTTTGCAGAATCGCCGTTGGGCGGCGTTCGCGCACGGCATTGCCCTGTGCCAGGTGATAACCACGCGCCGCTTTACTCAGGCTGCCCTGACGCAACCCGGAGACATTTATCAGTTGGCGCGCCAACTTGAGGATATCCGCCGGAGAACCGCTCAGCAGTTCCAGTTCCAGTTCACAAATCGGCTCAACAAATTCACCCGCTTTGACTTCGCCTAAATCAAGGCCAATCTCAATGCGGCTCTCGCCAACGTTAACCAGCCATTTTTCACGGTAGAAATCCGTACTAAATAGCGGCTGCGCTCGCGCCTGTAAATCTTGCGGAAGTACACCATCAGGCCACACTTCCGCCGGGAAGCGCGCCAGATCGAGTTCCGGCTGAGTAAGCGGGATATTGTATTCAGGCCGCTGATGCAAACCGCCAATCACCCGCCCGGCGATTTTCATCGTCATTTCGTACTGGCCGTCAAAACCACGGATGCGCAGCCCCATATCGTGGCCGCGCAGCCAGTTATCCGGCGTCTCGTAATAGATGTTGAGTAACTGGCTGGACGCGATATGTTCTTCGGTCAGCGTATGCAGATGTTGACGAAGCGTTTCCACGCTGTCGCTCTTCACGATAAACTTTAATTCGATTTCCTGAGCCATGGCCTTGCACTTATGGTTATGTCACATCAGTGAAAATTTCGGCGAACTAACGCGCCCGATGTTTGTCAGTAGATAGTATTTTGCGTCAAATTGCCATGCAATGCGCAATCTGACGGGTGCAAAAGTTCGCGTAAGTGCGCAGTTTGACCTGGAAGATTCCGATTGATGCCAGCAGCCAGGTATCGTCAGACTGTTGCCACTGTTTATCACTCACATTTAATGAAAAAAATGACTGCCTGATGCCAAAATTACGCCTGATTGGATTGACCCTTTTTGCACTTAGCGTGTCCGTTGGTACCCACGCCGAAGAAAAACGTTACGTTTCCGATGAACTGAATACCTGGGTTCGTAGCGGCCCGGGCGATAATTATCGCCTTGTCGGCACGGTGAATGCCGGTGAGGAAGTCACGCTGTTGCAGGAAAACAGTGATTACGGCCAGGTGCGCGACAGTACCGGGCGTACCGCGTGGATCCCCCTGAAAGAGCTGAACAGCCAGCCAAGTCTGCGCACCCGCGTGCCAGAGCTGGAAAACCAGGTGAAAACGCTGACCGATAAACTGAGCAATATCGACAATACCTGGAACCAGAAAACCGCCGAAATGCAGCAGAAAGTCGCCCAGAGCGATAGCGTGATTAGCGGTCTGAAAGATGAAAATCAAAAGCTCAAAAATGAGTTAATCGTGGCGCAGAAGAAGGTGAATGCCGCGAACCTGCAACTGGATGACAAACAGCGCACCATCATTATGCAGTGGTTTATGTATGGTGGCGGCGTGCTAGGCGCAGGCTTGATCCTCGGTCTGCTGTTACCGCATATGATCCCTACCCGTAAACGCAAAGATCGCTGGATGAACTAAGCAGATTCGCCATCTTCTCTACACTTACGTATTATCTGTCGGCAAATGTGTAGAGGAGAGTGGCGGCGTGAAGAGTTATCTGGTCGGTGGTGCAGTACGTGATACGTTGTTGGGCCTGCCGGTCAAAGACAAAGATTGGGTTGTTGTTGGCGCAACGCCGCAAGAGATGCTCGACGCGGGTTACCAGCAGGTAGGCCGTGATTTTCCTGTGTTCCTCCACCCGCAAAGCCACGAAGAGTATGCGCTGGCGCGTACCGAGCGCAAATCTGGCTCCGGCTATACCGGTTTCACCTGTTATGCCGCGCCAGACGTCACACTGGAGCAGGATCTGCTGCGCCGTGATTTAACCGTGAACGCGCTGGCACAAGATAGCCAGGGTGAGATTATCGATCCCTATGGCGGTCAGCAGGATTTGCGTAACCGCATTCTGCGCCACGTCTCGCCGGCGTTTGGTGAAGATCCGCTGCGCGTGTTACGCGTTGCGCGCTTTGCTGCCCGTTACGCGCACCTCAGCTTTCGTATCGCCGATGAAACACTGGCGCTAATGCGCTCGATGACCGATGCGGGCGAACTTGAGCACCTGACCCCCGAACGGGTGTGGAAAGAGACCGAGAGCGCGCTGCAAACCCGTAATCCTCAGGTTTATTTCCAGGTGCTACGCGATTGCGGCGCGCTGAAAGTGCTGTTCCCGGAAATCGACGCGCTGTTTGGCGTACCGGCACCGGCGAAATGGCACCCGGAAATCGACACCGGCATACATACGCTAATGACGCTCTCGATGGCGGCAATGCTCAGCCCGCAGGTGGATGTGCGCTTCGCCACGTTGTGCCATGATTTAGGCAAAGCGCTAACGCCAAAAGCGCTCTGGCCGCGCCATCACGGGCACGGCCCGGCGGGCGTCAAACTGGTCGAGGGGTTGTGCCAGCGACTGCGCGTACCAAACGAGATCCGCGATTTAGCCAAACTGGTGGCCGAGTTCCACGACCTGATCCACACCTTTCCTATTTTGCAGCCGAAAACCATCGTCAAATTGTTCGATTCCATCGACGCCTGGCGTAAACCGCAGCGTGTTGAGCAAATCGCGCTGACCAGCGAAGCGGACGTGCGTGGGCGCACCGGTTTTGAAGCCTGCGACTATTCGCAGGGGCGTTTACTGCGCGAAGCCTGGGAAGTGGCGCGCGCCGTGCCGACGAAAGCCGTCATAGAGGCAGGGTTTAAGGGAGCGGAAGTGCGTGAGGAGCTGACGCGTCGGCGGATTGCCGCGCTGGCGGTCTGGAAGGAACATCGTTGCCCTCAGCCAAAAGACTGAGGGCGCAAGTCTTAGAAGAAGACCAGATAAACCGCTGCCGCGACCACAAAACGGTAAATCGCGAACGGAATAAAAGAGATGTGTTTAATCAGCTCCAGGAAGGTTTTGATGGCAATCAGCGCAACGATAAATGCGGTGATAAAACCGACGGCGAACATTGGGATATCACTCACGGTGAGAAAGCCCATGCTCTTGTAGAGATCCAGTACCGTCGCGCCCATCATCATCGGCACCGCCAGCAGGAAAGAGAACTCGGACGCCGCATAGCGGCTAACGCCCATCAGCATCCCGCCTGAGATCGTCGCCCCGGAACGGGAAAAACCCGGCCACAGTGCCAGACACTGGAAGCAACCAATCATAAAAGCCTGGCGATAAGTCATATCATCCACGCCCTGCGCGCGCGGGACTTTCGGCTTCAGCACTTCAGCGGCAATCAGCAAGAAACCACCCACCACCAGTGCATAGGTCACGTTTAGCGGGTTAAACAGCGATTTGATGGTATCGTGGAATACCAGTCCCAGCACCACCGCCGGGATCATGCCTAACAGGATATGAATCAGCGTCAGGCGGCCGGTGCCAGTGCCTTCATGCGGCTGCTTGCCGAAATGAATGCCAATCAGGCCAAACAAACGCCGCCAGAACATCACCACTACCGCGAGGATCGAACCTAACTGGATCACCACCTCGAACGTTTTTGCCGTATCACCTTCAAAGCCTAATAAATGCCCAACGATTATCATGTGACCGGTACTGGATACGGGCAGAAATTCTGTGAGACCTTCAACGACACCCAGAATGGCTGCTACCAGCAATGAATGCATATCGCCCATCAAATAAACCCCTAAAAAGATATAAAAAACGGCTTATCCCGCGGAGAAGCCGTGAAAGACCGAGATCTATGACCTGAATACTAGCGCTTGGTTTAACTATTATGAATTTAAATACTTTCTTTCGGATTTAAGCCACGCTCAATGATTACGCCCACATTCAGCGCCCGCGCAACCGCACCTGGTTTGCTCAATTTGATACGCACCCAGGGCGAATTAAAGCGCGCCAGCAACAGCTCAGCCACCTCCTCCGCAACGCGTTCAACCAGCGCAAAACGCCCGCCTTCGACGTGGCCGATAATGACATCTGCGATATCCGCATAGCTCAGACAATCGTTCACATTGTCGCTTTTTGCCGCAACGCGGTTATCCCAGGCCATTTCGATATCGAACACCAGCTTCTGCTCAATGGTCTGTTCCCAGTCGTAAACACCAATGGTGGTGATAACCGAAAGCTGCTCTATAAATACAATGTCCATCTCACCTCGCCTGCTATTTGCTCCGCCATTGCCGCTGCCAGGCCGCATCTTTAGTGGCTGCCTGTCAGATTTTGCGCAAAACCTGGATACCACTTTCCATCATTTATGCGTATTATCCATGGATGCAGAGAATAAAACGACATTTTCACAACGGAACAGCGTTATGAGTGCAATCGCGCCTGGGATGATTCTCCTTGCATACCTTTGTGGCTCTATTTCCAGCGCCATTCTGGTCTGCCGCATCGCCGGTCTGCCCGATCCGCGCGAGAGTGGCTCCGGCAACCCCGGAGCGACCAACGTATTACGCATTGGCGGCAAAGGTGCAGCGCTAACGGTACTGATTTTTGACGTCTTAAAAGGCATGCTGCCGGTGTGGGGCGCGTACGCGCTTGGCGTAACGCCGTTCTGGCTCGGCCTTATTGCGATTGCCGCCTGTCTTGGTCATATCTGGCCGGTTTTCTTTAAGTTTCAAGGCGGTAAAGGGGTGGCAACGGCATTTGGCGCTATTGCACCTATCGGCTGGGATTTAACAGGCGTGATGGCGGGAACCTGGCTGTTAACGGTACTGCTGAGCGGCTATTCATCGCTGGGGGCGATTGTCAGCGCGTTGATCGCGCCCTTTTATGTCTGGTGGTTCAAACCGCAGTTCACTTTCCCGGTCGCGATGCTGTCCTGCCTGATTCTGCTACGCCATCACGACAATATTCAGCGCCTGTGGCGACACCAGGAAGGCAAAATCTGGTCGAAGCTGAAGAAGAAAAAAGAAGAGAAAGAAAAAGCGTCGTAACAGTGCCCGGCGCACCTTGTGCTACCGGGCCATCACGGTTTACGCCGCAGGCAACTCCGCCAGTGGCCAGCGCGGACGCACCGTCACACCCAGCCCTGCATCATTACCCGCTTTCAGACGCACCATTCCCGCATAGGCGATCATCGCGCCGTTATCGGTGCAAAACTCCGGGCGCGCATAGAACACTTCGCCACGACGTTTGTGCATCATTTCCGCCAGTTTCGCACGCAGCGTACGGTTGGCGCTCACACCGCCCGCCATCACCAGACGCGTAAAACCGGTTTGATCCAGCGCACGCTTGCATTTGATCATTAGCGTATCAACCACGGCATCTTCAAACGCACGCGCAATATCGGCGCGGGTTTGGCCGTCAGAACCGTTGTTACGAATGGTATTCGCCGCGAAAGTTTTCAGACCGGAGAAGCTAAAATCCAGCCCCGGACGATCGGTCATCGGACGCGGGAAGACAAAACGACCTTCCGTGCCCTGAGCCGCCAGTTTTGAGAGCATCGGCCCACCCGGATAATCAAGCCCCAGCAGCTTAGCCGTTTTATCAAAAGCTTCCCCGGCGGCATCATCAATCGACTCACCAAGCAGCTCATAATGTCCGATGCCAGTTACGCTGATAAGCTGCGTATGCCCACCGGAAACCAGCAGCGCAACGAATGGAAACGCCGGTGGATTCTCTTCCAGCATTGGCGCCAGCAAGTGCCCTTCCATATGGTGAACCGGGATGGCGGGAACGTTCCAGGCGAAAGCGAGCGAACGACCAACCGTCGCGCCAACCAGCAGCGCACCGACAAGACCAGGCCCTGCGGTGTAAGCCACTGCATCGATATCTTTCGCAGTTAATCCGGACTCTTTCAACGCGGCCTGAATCAGCGGTACGGTTTTACGCACGTGATCGCGCGAAGCCAGCTCTGGCACGACGCCACCGTAATCGGCGTGGAGTTTTACCTGACTATACAGTTGGTTGGCCAGAAGCCCTTGTTGATCGTCATAAATTGCGATGCCGGTTTCATCGCAGGATGTTTCAATGCCCAGTATGCGCATGACTCTGTTTACCTCTTTGCAATAGCGCGCAGTGTAGGGCGAATGCGGGTCGAAGTAAAACTTTGCTCACTCATGCAGCGGAGTTCGTGTATACTCCTCACCCTTACAAAAGTCCCCTTTCAAAAAGGGCGGCGGTGCTTTACAAAGCAGCAGCACTTGCAGTAAAATTCCGCACCATTTTGAAATAAGCTGGCGTGAACGCCAGCGGCAAACCGAATTAATCAAAGGTGAGAGGCACATGCCGGTAATTAAAGTACGTGAAAACGAGCCGTTCGACGTAGCTCTGCGTCGCTTCAAACGTTCCTGCGAGAAAGCAGGTGTTCTGGCGGAAGTTCGTCGTCGTGAGTTCTATGAAAAACCGACTACCGAACGTAAACGCGCTAAAGCATCCGCAGTGAAACGTCACGCGAAGAAACTGGCTCGCGAAAACGCACGCCGTACTCGTCTGTACTAATCTGTCAGGGCAAGCGCCCTTTAGTTTAGACCGAGTTGTAGTTGTAAGGCCGTGCTTCCGAAAGGAATGCGCGGCTTATTTTCGTTTATAACCTGATATAACCTGCGGATTTCGGTCGCATTATGTTGGCCTGGAAAACAACGGCTATAAAAGATCAAAACGGGGCTTATGGCTGGACGAATCCCACGTGTCTTTATTAATGACCTGCTGGCGCGCACCGACATCGTCGATCTCATCGACGCGCGTGTAAAGCTGAAAAAGCAGGGCAAAAATTATCACGCGTGTTGTCCATTCCATAACGAGAAAACCCCCTCTTTCACCGTGAACGGTGAAAAACAGTTTTACCACTGTTTTGGCTGTGGCGCGCATGGTAACGCCCTCGACTTCCTGATGAACTACGACAAGCTCGAGTTCGTGGAAAGCGTCGAAGAACTGGCGGCAATGCACAACCTTGAAGTGCCATTTGAAGCAGGCAGTGGACCCAGCCTGATAGAGCGCCATCAACGGCAAACGCTCTATCAATTAATGGATGGGCTAAACGCGTTTTATCAGCAATCGTTGACACAACCTGCCGCAGAGCCTGCACGCCAGTATCTGTCCAGACGCGGTTTGAGCAGCGAAATCATTGAGCGGTTCGCCATTGGTTACGCACCTCCCGGCTGGGACAACGTATTAAAACGTTTTGGCGGCAACAGCGAAAACCGTAAATCACTGATAGATGCGGGTATGCTGGTCACAAACGATCAGGGACGCAGTTACGATCGTTTCCGCGAACGGGTCATGTTTCCCATTCGTGACAAACGTGGCCGGGTGATTGGTTTTGGTGGGCGCGTTCTGGGTAACGATACGCCTAAATACCTGAACTCCCCGGAAACAGATATTTTCCATAAGGGCCGCCAGCTGTATGGCCTTTATGAAGCGCAGCAGGACAATGACGAGCCCCAGCGACTGTTGGTCGTTGAAGGTTATATGGACGTGGTGGCGCTGGCGCAATACGGCATCAACTACGCGGTGGCTTCGCTCGGAACGTCAACAACGGCGGATCATATTCAGTTACTTTTTCGCGTAACTAAAAATGTTATCTGTTGTTACGACGGCGACCGTGCTGGCCGTGATGCCGCATGGCGGGCGCTGGAAACCGCGCTGCCTTATATGAGCGATGGCCGTCAGCTGCGTTTTATGTTTTTACCGGATGGTGAAGATCCGGACACGCTGGTGCGTAAAGAGGGCAAAGAGGCATTCGAAGCGCGGATGGAGCAGGCACTACCGCTCTCCACGTTTCTGTTTAACAGCCTGTTGCCGCAAGCGGATTTAACCACGCCGGACGGTACAACGCAGCTTGCCGCATTAGCGCTGCCGTTAATCAACCAGGTGCCGGGTGAAACGCTACGCATCCAGTTGCGCCAGCTGTTGGGGAATAAAATTGGCATTTTCGACGATGCGCAACTTGATCGATTAATGCCAAAACAAGTGGAAAGCGCAACGACACGCCCCGCTCCTCAGCTAAAACGCACAACCATGCGTATACTGATAGGGTTATTGATCCAGAACCCGGAATTGGCTCCAAAGGTTCCGCCGTTAGAGGGTTTGGATCAATCAAGGCTTGCCGGGCTTGGCTTATTTACAGAACTGGTCAACACTTGTTTGTCACAGCCAGGCCTGACTACAGGTCAATTGCTTGAGCACTATCGCGGCACAAAAGAGGCCGCAACCCTTGAAAAACTGTCGATGTGGGACGATATAGCAGATAAAGACATCGCTGAAAAAACGTTCACCGACGCGCTCAATCATATGTTTGATTCGATGCTTGAACGGCGGCAAGAAGAGTTGATAGCTCGTGACCGCACACATGGTTTAAGCAGCGAAGAACGCCGGGAACTCTGGCAATTGAACCAGGAACTGGCAAAAAAGTGAATTCAACGGCTTAAGTGCCGATAACCGATCGGGAAGATCCCGACAGCCGCGACGAGGGCCAGCGGCAAAAATATAAATACACCCTCGCGTTAAATGTTGGCGGTTTATTTCGCCGACCGACACCAACCCTCATGAATTAAGTGTGGATACCGTCTTATGGAGCAAAACCCGCAGTCACAGCTGAAGCTTCTTGTCACCCGTGGTAAGGAGCAAGGCTATCTGACCTATGCCGAGGTCAATGACCATCTGCCGGAAGATATCGTCGACTCCGATCAGATCGAAGACATCATCCAAATGATCAACGACATGGGCATCCAGGTGATGGAAGAAGCACCGGACGCCGATGATCTGTTGCTGGCCGAAAACTCCAACAACACTGACGAAGATGCGGAAGAAGCCGCCGCACAAGTGCTTTCCAGCGTTGAATCTGAAATCGGGCGAACCACTGACCCGGTGCGCATGTACATGCGCGAAATGGGCACCGTTGAGCTGCTGACCCGCGAAGGCGAAATCGACATCGCTAAACGCATCGAAGATGGCATCAACCAGGTTCAGTGCTCTGTTGCCGAATACCCGGAAGCGATCACCTATCTGCTGGAGCAGTATGATCGCGTTGAAGCTGAGCAGGCTCGCCTCTCTGATCTGATCACCGGCTTTGTCGATCCAAACGCTGAAGAAGACCTGGCGCCAACCGCGACCCACGTCGGTTCTGAACTCTCC
Organism: Kosakonia pseudosacchari; assembly: GCF_900184035.1. GTDB lineage: Bacteria > Pseudomonadota > Gammaproteobacteria > Enterobacterales > Enterobacteriaceae > Kosakonia > Kosakonia pseudosacchari. The sequence goes on along the minus strand of NZ_FXWP01000025.1, from coordinate 17,438 downwards.
AGCGAAGAGATGGATGATGACGAAAACGAAGAAGATGAAGAAGACGACGACAGCGATGATGACAACAGCATCGATCCTGAACTGGCGCGTGAAAAATTCGCTGAGCTACGTACCCAGTACGAACTGACTCGCGACACCATCAAAGCCAAAGGACGCAGTCACGTTGCCGCGCAGGAAGAGATCCTGAAGCTGTCTGAAGTGTTCAAACAGTTCCGTCTGGTGCCAAAACAGTTCGATTACCTGGTTAACAGCATGCGCGTCATGATGGATCGCGTACGTACCCAGGAACGCATCATCATGAAACTGTGCGTTGAACAGTGCAAAATGCCGAAGAAAAACTTCATTACGCTGTTTACCGGCAACGAAACCAACGAAACCTGGTTCAACGCTGCGCTGGCCATGAATAAACCGTGGTCGGAAAAACTGCATGAAGTGGCAGAAGAAGTTCAACGCGGCCTGATGAAGCTGCAACAGATTGAAGAAGAAACCGGCCTGACCATTGAGCAGGTAAAAGACATCAACCGTCGTATGTCTATCGGCGAAGCGAAAGCGCGTCGTGCGAAGAAAGAGATGGTGGAAGCGAACTTGCGTCTGGTTATTTCTATCGCCAAGAAATACACCAACCGCGGTCTGCAGTTCCTCGATCTGATTCAGGAAGGCAACATTGGTCTGATGAAAGCGGTTGATAAGTTCGAATACCGCCGTGGTTACAAATTCTCCACCTATGCAACCTGGTGGATCCGTCAGGCGATCACCCGTTCCATCGCGGATCAGGCGCGCACCATCCGTATTCCGGTGCATATGATTGAGACGATCAACAAGCTCAACCGTATCTCTCGCCAGATGCTGCAGGAAATGGGCCGTGAACCGACGCCGGAAGAGCTGGCTGAGCGTATGCTGATGCCGGAAGATAAGATCCGTAAGGTGTTGAAAATCGCCAAAGAGCCGATCTCCATGGAAACACCGATCGGTGATGATGAAGATTCGCATCTGGGTGATTTTATCGAGGATACCACCCTCGAGTTGCCGCTGGACTCTGCTACCACTGAAAGTTTGCGCGCCGCAACACACGACGTTCTGGCAGGCCTGACCGCTCGTGAAGCGAAAGTCCTGCGTATGCGTTTCGGTATCGATATGAACACCGATCACACGCTGGAAGAAGTAGGTAAACAGTTTGACGTAACCCGCGAGCGTATCCGTCAGATCGAAGCGAAGGCGCTGCGTAAACTGCGTCATCCGAGTCGTTCTGAAGTGCTGCGTAGCTTCCTCGACGATTAATTCGTTATGCATTAAAAAGCTCCCACTCGGGAGCTTTTTTTTGCCCGCAATTTGCCATTACAGGCCGCGCGTCACCAGTGCCTCATCCAGTTCACGATACGCTTCCACCAGCTTATCCAGCGTTGCGCGATTAAGCCCGCTGGGGTTCGGCAGCACCCAAACCTGCGTCACGCCAATCGTCATATTTTGCTTGCCCCAGCTCGCACCGCGTACGCTAAACGCCTGCTCAAAGGCTTGCTTTCCTAAAACTGCCAGCGCAGCTGGCTGATAATCCTCAATTTTCCTGACCAGTTCCCTGCCTCCGCTACGCAGCTCATGCAAGCCGACTTCGGTGGCCTGTACCGTTGGACGCTCAACCAGCATGGTAATGCCACAGCGGGTATCCAGCAGATGCCGCTCATCTTCCGGGCGCAGTTGCTGATCGGTAAAACCGGCCTGGTGGATAACTTTCCAGAAACGATTACCCGGATGGGCAAAGTGGAAACCGGTATGGGCAGATGATTTACCCGGATTGATGCCGCAAAATACCACCCGCAGCCCCGGCGCCAGAATATCGTGGATCATGCTTAACTCCCGAATAAAAGCGATAAACTCCAGTATAAGAGATTGAAAATGCGTTGTTTATAAAAACATCAGCCAGGTGATTCATGCTGGATTGCAGGGGTAAGTTACTTTATAATTCCCCGCCACGGCCCCTTAGCTCAGTGGTTAGAGCAGGCGACTCATAATCGCTTGGTCGTTGGTTCAAACCCAACAGGGGCCACCAAATTTTAGCTTTAAAATCATATAATTAAGCCACCTTTCACGGTGGTTTTTTTATTGTCTGATTCTCAATTGGCAGCAAAATGGCAGCAGAATTTTTTCCGATTGCAGAAAAGCCCATAAAAAACCCGCTCAAGGCGGGTAAGTTTAAAACCATAATTGGCGCTGTCCGGTCTGATTTGGGTGCGGTGGTGCAGGGTCAATTTTACCTGGCGTCACAATATAGCGCTCTATCGACTCCATCGTCACAAAGGTGCAACTGCAATTGATATTGGTGCACTGATGGTAGCGTTCTTTTGTGTTCTCACTAAGATAGCGGCTAGTACGAGCATGCGCAGCGTGCTTACACTGTGGACAATGGAACATGACTCACCTCCATTCACGAAACGTGAACGCATCATACCCCATTATTCACAAATCGTAATCTATGTTTTCTGATTAACCGAAAAAGGATGTTCTATGTCTGTTTTGAAACATTGTATGCTATGTTCATTGTTGCTAATACCTTCTGCAGTAATGGCAAGAACGCCTGACAATACGGTTAGGCTATTGCAAAAAAGCCTGAAACCCTGGCAGCCAACAGCCATCACGCAGACAGAGAAAGCCTTAACAATCATCCTGCCAGAGAAAAGTATCCCTTCCGAAGCATACGAAGCCTTAGCCACATCAGGTATATGTTCCCCTATATGGACAAAAGATGTTCCCGCGTCTTTCTTAAAAAATATCACTGAGATCAATATCGTTAATCAGTTTAAAGCGACGGGTTACACATTTGAGAACCCGGCGGCAAGTTGTAGTGAAATGGGTAAGCTGATGGACGAGCCCGCAAAAGCTTTGTTGCTGTCCAAAACCCGGTTATTTAAACCAGCCAAATAAACTGGACAGAGAATAAACAACCCGCGTAAAGCGGGTTATTTTTTAATCTTCGCTGTCGTCTGCATCATTGTCGTTATCATCAGCCTCATACTCGACGTCGGATAGTTTCACCTCCAGTTCTAAGGCCGTCGTATAGCCGTTGTTGCTTAGAGCGTGAGTTACTTTGGTAACGATCCACGCTTGCTCATCTATGATGCTTTTAAAGCCCGATACTTTAACTGGCGTTTCCGGGTACAGATCAGCGCGACCAACAGCAAGACTTATCGAGAACTCTGCCACGCCGCGCTGTAACTTGTCCCACTTTGCTTTTGCTGCCCGCATCGCCTGGGCTTTTGTTGAATAAACCGTGGTTAGTGCGAATACGTTATCAGCCTCACCGGCCATGTATTCACCCTCGCGCGCCTCCGGGACTTTGGCCTCTTTCTTTTTCGCTTTGGCTTTCGGGTGTTGCAGGGCGCGCAGGTGCTGCTCTTTCGGCTTGCGCTTCACTTTCACTTTTTTTGGCTTCGGTTCTTTGGTATGCAGCCATTGCGCCGTTACGCCGGTATAAGCGCCCCGGTCAGCAATCGCAAACTGGTGCCGGTCGCCGTCGCTGCGGATAATGGTCACCTGTGGGATAGGTTTACCGCTGGCACTGACCGCATTGCCCGGTTTGAGGAACAGCAGTTTCCCCGCTTTGACAGACACCTCGCCTCCGTTCCGGTCGGCAAGTCGGGTCAGGAATTTAGCGTCGGACTCCTGTGACTGGTCGATATGCGGAATAACGATTTTTGCGAGCTCCGGCGCAACGGCCGCCGTCAGTTTGTTGCGTGTCGCGATGGTCTCGACAATCATACCCAGCGTTTTGTCGTGCCATGATTCCTCGCGTCGGGAATTCAGTGAGCCACGAAAATCAGCGCTCCGGGCGCGGATGGTCACCGTATCCGGCGCGCCCCGGTGTTCAACCTCATCCACGGTGAAACTGCCCTTGCCGATAAGCGCCGAACCTTTCCACCCCAGAAACAGCGTCAGCACCGCCCCGCGCACCGGCAGGACGACACGCCCGTCGGCGTCGTTGAGCTCGATATCGAGCTGGTCGGCTTCAAACCCCCGGTTATCGGTCATGGTCAGGCTAATCAGGCGGTCGCTGATATTGCCGGTAATATCTTTGCTGTCAATTTTCAGCATAAACGCGGGGGTGAGCGAGCTCCCCGCTTCGCTATACAGTATTTCTGACATCAGAACCCCAGGCTTGACGTTAATTTAGTTGCGGCTTCTTTTGCCTTACCGACCAGGCTGTCGGCCTGTTTATTCAGGTCGCCATACACCGCCGCGAGCGACTCGTCGACGCGGGTCAGTGTCATGGTGAACGAGATTTTCCGGGGCGAGCCGTCCGCGAAAAACTCGGTGCCGGTCTCGCTGATGCTGTTGATAACGTACATCCCGTAAATCAGGCCAGTCCCTGCCAGCAACGGCCAGGCGCGCCCCTCCTCCGCCATCAGGCGCAGCGAGGTCAGCGTCAGATGTCCGCCGGTGAGCTCCGGGAACAGCTCGCCGCTGAGCGTGATTTTCTCCTCACCGACGCCGAGAAACTGAAAGGCATCACGTTTGCCGACACGGTTGTTTGACGGCCAGCGGTATTCCGCGTCGCGCTGCATATTCTGAAACGGCAGCGTCTGACGCATAAAAACGAAAAAACCAAGTGCAAGCATCATTTCAGTGTTTCCTTATCCGTCGGTTCGCATACTGGCGCGTTCGCGGGCGCGCTTGTCCCGGTCGGCTTTTTCAACGGCATCCTGCAACTGACGCCCGAGGTCACCGCCCGGCGCACCACCGTTATTCAGTGTGATGTTGTAATGGCTCTGTCGGTTGTCGGTGTAGGCTTTCCCCGCGCCGGGTGCGGTAACAGGCTGATACCCCAGATAACCGCCGTAAGTGCTGGTTGCAGGGATATACCCGCCATTACTGATTGACGGATTTTGCGCGGCACTGGCTTTGGCGGCACCGGCTTTTTCCGCCGTTTTATCGAGGTCGCCCGATTCCTTGTTAATGACGCCGAGCTTTTCCAGTACCCACTCGATCCCCGCGCGCAGCTTGTTGAACGCTTTAAGCGGCAGCATCAGCGCATCAGCCAGCCCCTGGCCGAATCGCATCCCGGCATCCTTACAGGCGTTGAGTTGCTCCTGAGACGATTTCACCGGCTCAAGCAGGTTGGTAAACCAGTCCCACGCGGCTTTGAGTTTTTCCCCCAGCCAGTCAAACATCGGTTTCAGCGGTGAGAACAGTTCCCCGACCGGCACAAACGCCGCCTTAAGCCCTTCGATCACCCCTTCAAAAAATGCCGAAATGGGCTCCCAGTATTTGCGAATCAGCAATGCCCCGGCGACAATGGCAACGCCAATCGCGACAATCGGCCAGGTGAGCGCACCAAGTACCGTCATGATCGCGCCACCCACGACGCTGAAGACGGTGCCAAGCACCCCGGCAATCGCAATGATGGCGTTGATACCGCTGATAACCGGGAACGCCACCAGACCGATTGCGCCAACAACCCCGATAATCCCGACGGCCACCGCCGCAATGGTGGTGAGCGTCTGCGCCAGCCCTTTGTTTTTCTGTATCCAGCCGTCGAGCTTAAGCACATACCCGGTCGCGGTCTGCACCAGTTTGCGAAGGGAGGAATCCTGCTGGTCAAAAAGGTCAGTACCGACGGCTTCATAAGCCGACTGAAACTCTTTGAAGTCGCCGCCGAGGTTGTCCTGCATGACTTTAACCAGTTCTTCGGTCTTGCCATCGGACGCCTTAAACGCGGCGGTAAGCTGGTCTAACTTGCCGGTCGATGCGGCAGTCATCAGCACCTGTGCCGCTGAGCTCGCCTCCTCGCCGAAAATGGTTTTCATGTATTCGGCACGTTGCCCGGTGCCGAGTTTATTTTTCTCAAAGCTGGCCTGAATCTCTTTCAGGATGGTGAATATCGGGCGCGTGTTTCCCTTGCTGTCGGCGGTCTTGACACCAAGCTCTTTGATGGCAGTAGCCGCCTGGCCGGTCGGAGCCTGTAAACGGCTAAGCACCGCGCGGCTCCCCGTCCCGGCCATCGAGCCGGTAATTTTGGCGTCATGCAGCGCACCAATCATCGCCGCCGTTTGCTCAATACTCACCCCGGCATTTTTTGCCACCGGTGCCGCATAGGTCAGCGCATCGCTCAGGCCGTCAAAGTCGGCGGCGGTCTTGTTCATCGTCATCGAGAGAACATCGCCGATGTGCGCGACCTTATCGTTTGAAAGCTGAAAAGCCGATTTCATCCCCATCAGCAAACCGGCGTTTTCCTCCATCGTGCGCTTGTTTGCCAGCGCCATGTTCAGCGTGACCGGCGTTGTCGCCTGAATGGCGGCCACATCGCCACCGCCTTTGGCAATGATGATTTGCGCACCGGCAGCATCGTCAGCCGAGGCGGCAGTATTATCGCCGAGCTGGCGCGCCTGTTTGCGCAGGGCGGTCATTTCTGCCGAGTCTTTGGCAACACCGAGAACCGCCTGAAGCTCGGAGTTTTTCTGCGCAAAATCGTACCCCGGCTTTAACAGCGCCGTACCGGCCAGCGTGGCGGTTGTGGCAATCCCGACACCAGCAGCGCCGACCGCCGCCGATGTACCAGCGAGCTCTTTTCCCGCCTGATAACGCTGTTTGATCGCGCTCAGTTTGGCCTGTTGTGCACTGACGCGAGCCAGCGCCTCACGCTGCCGGTTAAGTTGCGAGGTGGTTTCACCAATACTGGTTTTCAGGCGGCGCTCATCAGCGGCCAGCGTGCGCGTGTTGATGCCCGCCTGGCTGAGTTCCTGCCGTGTACGCTGTACCGCTTCACGCAGGCTGTTATGTTTAATCTGGAGCGCGGCGGCATTTTTGCGCGCGGCTTCCATTGCGGCGGCCTGTGCGCGGGTCGGGTTCTCGGTCTGTTTAAACGCCACGGCCAGCGCGGCGGCTTCCTGTTTTGCTTTCGCCAGCGACTGGCTGGTCACGGCGAGCTGTGCGCTGGTCTTGCGAAAACCCTCGATTCTGGATGCCTGGCTGTTGAGTTCACGTAATGTGGTTTGCGTCGCCCGGATATCGCCGGCCAGCGTTTTGCTGGCCTTTTCGATGGACTTTAACGGGCGTGTCGCCTGGTCAACAGCCCTGAGCAATACCTGTAATTTCACATCACTCATTGGTGTTTCCGCTTCGCTGGAGCGCTTTTTCGCGCCATGTAACGAGCTCGGTCAGGCTCAGGGGAAATAACTCCGATGGCGGCCAGTGAAAAATCACCGCGATATCCGCCATCAGGTCATCGACTGAAAGATTTGGCGGGAAGGTTACTGCGCCGAATTCGGCGACAAAAAACCAATCACCTTACCGGCCAGCGCAACAAGGTCAGGCAGCTCCAGCGCGGCGACCTCCTGCTCGGTGAGTGATGGCGCAGTCACGCGGGGCAGCACTTTAATCAGGGCGTCGACGTCGGAGTTTGCCACCGAGGCCAGGCTGACGCCGCGCAGCGTACCGGCGTTGGGTTTCATCAGCGTAATCTGGTCGATGACCTGCTCGCCGCGTTTGATGGGGTTTTCCAGGGTGATCACATTTTCGTTTTTCATGGTGTTCTCGTCTTAATCGGGAATGGGGTTAACCGGCCAGCCTCGCTGACCGGGTGAAAAATTACAGGCCGATATTGCGGCGGTGCTGTTCGAGGCGGTCAGTACCGTTCACTTTCTCAATCATGTTGAGCGTGTCGATCTCAACCAGCTCTTTGCCGTCCATCGTCAGTTTGAAGTACGTGCAGATAACCGAGATTTTTGACTCGGTGTCCTCGCCCTGTTTACCTTCGCCGGTGTCGATCTCTTTCTGACGGCCACGCATGACCACTTCAACAGCCACCGTTTCGCCGGTGTCGTCGCGCTGGTAGGAGCCCGCAAAACGAATCGGCACAGCATCGACGCCGGTTGCGCCGTACAGCTCCCAGATAGCGGAATCCGGGAAACCGCCGAGCGACCATTCCATCGACAGGGCATCATCATCGAGCCCCATATCGATGGGCGCGACGCCGTTCATCCCCGCACCGCGATAGTTCTCCAGCTTGCGGGTCAGCTTCGGCAGGGTGATAGATTTGGCGATACCCTGATAGCTGTAGCTATTCAGGAACACATTCATGTATTTGAGCTTGCGCGGCATGGCCATTTAATCAGGCTCCTTATTTGCTGTTGACCGAGGAAACCAGCGTCGCCAGATATTTATCGGTGATTCGCTGGCGTAAGGTCAGGTTTTCCAGTGGGGGAACCGGCGTATAGTCATAATCGATATACAGTTTTCCGGCTTTCAGGGTCTCTTTGTCGTTGGCCTCTTCGTTAAACCAGCAGGTCGCATCGACGATGTAACCGTTCGTTTTGAGCTCGCGGAATTTGGCGTTGATACCGTCGACGATATCGCGGATAAGCGTCGCGGTGATGGGTTTGTCGACCGCCCACATGTGCGCGGCGGCCATCGTGTCGGCAATCACCTGCGCGGTGCGGGTGTAGTTCTCAAACAGGAAGAGCGGGTCATCCGAACAGGTGCGGTTACCCCAGAAACGAAAGCCATCCTTGCGAATCAGTGTCGTGACGCCCGCCTCGTTAAGCAAATCCGCATCGGTGCCGGGCTCCTGCAAATCCCAGAACACCGACGCGCTGATGCCGGTGACGCCATTGACGCCGACGTTAGACAGGGTTTTATGCCAGCCGACTGACTGGTCGATGTAGGCGCGCAGATCGAGCGCGCGGGCGGTGGCGTATGCCGTGGCGGTCGCATTTTTCACGGTGTCCCAGGCGAGAAAATCCGGCCAGATAACCATCAGCTCGCGCTGACTGAAATTGTCGCGGTACTTGATGGCATCAGATACCGTTTTGCAGCCCCACGCGCTGACATAGCCGAACGCGCACAGCTTCTGGCAAACCGGCGCAAGTGCGGTCGCCACTTCAAGCGTGTCGAAACCCGGCACACCAAGAATGCGCGGTTTCACGCCGGTGACGGCCTCGGCGGTCAGCAGTGCCTTGAGCCCGGTGTATTTGCCGTTCTCGTCCGTGGTGCCGATGATATTGGAAATCGTCTGCGCGAGCGCCTCCTCTTCATCGTCGCCGGTGCCCTCCGCGACACGCACAACAACAATCACCGGTTTTGCCTGGTCAGCGATGGCTTGCAAGGACGCCGCCAGCGTGCCTTTTTTACCGGCTTTTGCGATGGCGCTTTGTACGCTGGTAATCAGTACCGGCTCGTTAAGGGGAAAGGTCGCGGCATCGGCATCGCTGGCGGTGCATACCATGCCGACAATGGCGGTCGAGACGGTGGAAATGACGCGCGTGCCGTCGTTAATTTCGACGACCTGCACGCCATGATGAAAATCACTCATCCGTTTAACTCCGTGGTGTTGGGGTGAGTGTATTTTCCAGGCTGTGCGGGCGCGGGGCTATTTATTGGCGTTGGGGCAGGGGTACAACAACTGTTTAAGCACTGTGGAACAGAAAAAACCGCTTTTGCGGAAAAAGAATGGCTAACGGTATTTGAGCAAAGCGGCTCAAACACTGTAGCGCGGCGAAAATATTCGCATCGAAAAACACAGGCTTATGCATGGTTTAAATCTGGCAAAAAAAGAGATTATGCCTGATACCATACATCGCCGCGCTACGTGTTGCGGGGAGTCTCCCTGGCTGTGCTGACACATTAAAAAAAACAGATTACATAACCGGGCAGTCGTCAAACTCAAGCGTTCGCATATCGTTAACGGCATGGGTTATCACGCCAAAGATGCCATCATTTTCATCTGAAAAATGCGTGTCTATCCTTTCTGCCCGGCCATCCTCAAGCCTTTCATAATGTTTGTTCGGGTAAAGCCGCAAGCGCCGGATGTGGAATTCACCAGAAATACAGCAAACCACAACAGAACCATCACAGGTAGTCCGGGAGCGATCAACTATCAGCAAGGCTCCCTGCGTGATGCCCGCGCGCCAGTATGTATTCCCGGCGCGCAAAAAATAGGTCGCGTGCGGGCGCGAAATAAACTGCTTATCAAGCGAGATCCGGTCTTCAATGTAGTCGGTTGCCGGTGACGGAAATCCCATGTTCAAATCCCCCCATTAGAATTAAACATGAACCAGAGTTTGTCTTCCCCTAGGCCAAGGGTTATGTCCCGGAAAGCATGCGTATGCAACCTTATCCAGTCGTTAGCCTGTGCCAGTGACCAGTGATAATTGACCTCGGCGAGCTGGCGTACAAACTCGCCTGTCGTGACAACTCGACGCCCGGAAGGCTCAATTTTAATTGCACTGTAAAACGCAGGGATGATATCTGAACGGCGCGGCATGATTTGAACCTCTCAGACAATACTGTATTTATATACAGTAATTATTTTTTTACCTACAGATCAATACCGCTTCGTTTGGCTGGAACCAGTAAAAGACTGGTTTTCTTTTTGAAAGAAAAGGTTAGCAAGAAAAAATTATACAACCTGTGGTGCCACATCGAGATTCGGCTCACTATCGGTATTGTGACGGTGTGCCAATTGTAGTGTTTTGTTTTTATTGGTATGTTAAGATTTTTCTCATCAAGGCATTTTATCTTTTTCTTATTTTTCATTGAGAACGTAATGAATTCATATAACCCAGCTTACAAGCATATACCATCACTCGACGGTATAAGAGGACTTGCTATTGTTTTGGTTCTTATTGTCCATTATTTTTATGCTGGTCCATCAATTCATAAAAATCCAATACCTGCTGATCTGTTTATTTTTGGATGGACTGGCGTAGAGTTATTCTTTGTACTTTCAGGATTCCTTATAACATCAATTCTTATAAGGATTAAGAATGAGAAAAGGTCTTTTGCTACATTTTACATAAACAGGGCATCACGAATCCTACCTGTTTATCTTGCCTTTCTTTTTGCTGTATTATTAGCATCGATAGTTGGAAAACCAGAAATACTTTCATCACAACTGAATAATGTCAGGGAAAATTTCTATATTTATTTTTTATATATTTCTAACTTCTCATATTTGGCTGGATTGGATTTATCAAAAGCAGATGCAATCATGGGTCCGGCATGGTCTTTGGCTATAGAACAGCAGTTCTACTTAATATGGCCTTTCATCATATGCGCGCTAAGCATAAAAAACACAAAGATTATGCTCGTTACATCCTACCTCATTCTTGTGGTATCAAGATTTATTTTATCAGATTATTTCCATTACAATGTTATATATCACACAACCTTTCTTCACTTTGATGGTCTGGCTGTTGGATCTTTGGCTGCTCTATTTTATAAAAATATAATAAAACACAAAAAAAGTACATTTTTAATTTTTATTGCCATTTCTTCTTTGCTTATTTTAACATTCATTTATGCTGGATCGGTTCATTACAAAAATAAAATAATATATACAGTTGGATATCCTGTCATATGTCTGTTTTATTGCTACCTTATATTAACTGTTATAACGACAAAAAAAGCATCATCTTTTTTTGAATCAAGAGTAATGGTGGCTCTCGGAAAATATTCATATTGCATATACCTTATACATTGGCCTTCATTGATTATAACAAGAATAGCGATTCCCGAAGTTGGCTTAACTTTGTGGGTTTTATCTTTTTTGTGCTTCACGCTGATAATGGTAGTAGCTGCTAAAATTAGTTTTGTTTTTCTGGAAAGACCTGCATCAAAATTAATCAGACGCTTAAATTCCGAAGATGTGAGGTAATGGACTTAACATCATGAACTGACAGAATTAAATGGATAATAAAAGGTGTAATACATTGCTTTTTCCTGTTTAAATTTAACATCCGTTGGTATGTTTTGTTTTTGGCGCTAAGAATTGGTGTAGAACAATAATAAGCGCCATTATTGCATTTTAATCTTCAGGGCTTTCTGAAAGAGTTGTGGTTGATTTTGGCACTTTCCATTCAAATTCACATTCATTACAGCGATAATATTTAACTGTCGTACCTCCGATAACAATATCAACTATAATGATATCAGAAGAAACGCAGATCGGACAACGAAGCGTTAGAAAAGATGTCATTTTACACTCCATATTTTGCTTTTAGGTTTGTAATGTCTGCCTGATATTTTGACTTGCGTGAAACGTATTCGTTGTATATTGCCGTTTTTTTTGTTACTTCACTTACTCCATCAATCAATGCTGCCTTCGAAAAACTTTCAGAAAGTACGGTAACATCATAATTATATGCTAAAGCAAGTGCAGATAATTCATCGTTGAAAAGTTCAGCTTCTGGTTTTAATGGTTTTGTAGTTGTCGTTCCTTCAGGGTATGGACCTAGTTCATTTATGGTAATTTCATTACCGCTTGCATTATAAACGGTTTCTCCCCGATGATCCTCAATATAATCCCATTCCATTCCATACAATTGCCTTCCCCTCTTCTTCAACAGGAGGGGGGGGAATTGTTGAGTTCCCAGGAATTCCAAGCCCGACTAAAAGGTACTCATTTTCGCTTCCAATATATTCACCGGTTGATGGCTTGTAATTATATACAGTAATATTACCTTCGGAAATTGCTATATTTTTTTCATCAAGAATAGCGGTAGACATTACGCAGCCCTCACGATGTAGTTAAATGCGATGTTAACGGGACGGGTTTCTGTTGCTGTTCTGGCAACATTCGCAGCAGAAAAGTTAAGAACACCTGAGCGAGTATTGGCGTTCACGTTCGAGGCAGAAAAAGTTGACTCAGTGAGTGGGCCAGTAGTAAATGCTCCGGAGGCGTTTAGAGCGATACCCTGGGTTGATGATGTGCCATAAAGATTCACTGATCCCGTTATATTTTGAAGAGCATCAGCTTGAGTACTGAGCAATGTACGTCCTGTATCAATATTTTTCCCGTCATCCCAGCCGCGAATAAATTGCCCGCGCATATCCGGTAAAACAAGACCCGGATATACAAGTGCGAGCTTCGGATATTGTGCGGCGGTAAAAGCTGCGCCATTGCATTTAATCCAGCCTGCTGGCGCTGTAGATGTGGGCCATGGAATTGGCGTTCCAGCCGGCAGAGCTGAACCATCTCCCAGACCAAGGTAGTCGAGAATCGCAGCGGTACTCTTCCCCGACAAATCAGTCAGTGTTTTGTCAAGCGGCTGTTTTTTTGCCAGCTCCCCGGAAGTCAGTGCGGCAATGGCAGCCTGAACAAATGCAGTATTCGCGAGTTGCGTATCGTTTGATGTCTGTGCTGCCGTCGGCGCTTTCGGTGTGCCGGTGAAAACCGGGCTGGCAACCGGCGCATACTGCTTGTGCGGGTTGGTGTCGGCGATATGCTGTTTCAGCAGATTGTCGGCATACGCTTTCACTTCAATGACTGCGTTATCGACATACTGCCGCGTTGCCAGCACGACCGACGGGTCGATTTTCAGCGTGACGGCAGCGGTCGAGGAGACAATCAGCACCATGCGGATGGTCTGCGTGCGTCCGCTCCCCTCCTGTAACTGCGGCTTGTAGGTTTCCGGGCAGTTCGCCACGGCAATTAACACGCCGTTATCGTCATATAACCCGATTTCGCGTATCCAGAAACCGCCCTCGTTTTCGGGGATAACCTGCTCGGCAATAATCTGGCTGGAGTTGTTCGCGTCAACGCTCAGCATATTCAGCGGCGCAATGCGTTTCTGGTTAACCAGCTTTGTTTGCGTGGCGTCCGGCGTCGGCAGCGTGCCGTTGCCATCGCCGACGGCCATTTGCGTGATGTTTAGCTTAGTCCCGAGCGCGGTGGCGTTTGCCAGCAGTGCCGCGCCCTGGTTGGTCAGAATGGCAAAGAATTTCGCGGTCATGCGCTTACTCTCACGTTGTCGATAAAATGAATGGCCGAGGCCGGGAAATATTCCCCGCCGCCGGTGATGTCCTCAGGTAAATATGGGTAAACGACCAGCTCGTCTCCGGCATAGCTTCCCGCGTCGACGTAACACTCGCCCGGTGTGCTCAGGCTGATGGCAAGCCCGGTAAGGTGGCGGCTGGCGGGTTTGGCGTCGTTGATAAGCCGCTCCAGCTCCTGATACATCTCGTCGGTGATGCCGCCGTCGAGTACGCCCACCACCAGGCGAAACGTGCCCGGCTCCTCGTTAAGCTCCCACCACTCGCGCACTTCGATAAGAAAACCGAGCGGCTCCACCACGCGGCGCAGGGCGCTGATGGTGCCCTTGTGCTGATGGACGAAAAACGAGGCCGCAATCACCCGGCGTTTCGTGGCCTCCGGCCAGTCGGCACCCCACCGGTCGACCGACAGCGCCCACGCCAGATAGGGCAATAGCGCCACCGGGCAGGTCTGCGGGTTCCACAGGGTACGCAGCGGCACCGGAACACGGGCAATCTCAGCCGCTGCGGCTGCGGCGGCCACCTCCAGCGGCGACGAGCCGACGGGTAACAGCCGGTCACTATTCATCGTTCCCCCCGGCGGTGATGCTGTACCCGGTGCAGTAAGACGCCTGGTGTTTGCCGAGCACGATGTCGCCTGGCGGCGCGCTCAGCTCCACGCGCTGCACACCTTCAACATGCAGCGCGGCATAAATGGCTGACCGGCGCACGTCACGACCAAGCCGGTGCTGCGCGGTGATATAGGCTTTCAGTTTCTGCTCAGCCGTGGCGCGAATGGGCTCCGCTTCGGGGCCAGGGTAAAACCAGAGTGTGGCGGCCACCTCATACGGCACAATCTCCGCCGCCTGCACCGTCACGCGGTCGCCCACCGGGCGCACGTCCTCCGCGTTGAGCGCCTTTTCCACCACGGCCAGCAGGTCACCGGTGGCAGTGCCGTCACCCTCGCGGGCGAGTACGGTGATGGTCACACAGGCCGGTGTCGGGCTCTCGACAGAAATATCCGCGACACGCCCGTCGGCGCTGCGTCCGTGGTATTCATAGGCACCGACCGGACCGGCCACGCTCAGCCCCTCAAACGCCTGCTGGGCGCGCAGGCGCAAATCGGCGTCGGATTCCATCACCGCCGCCACCGGCGGGATGGCGGTATCGTCTGCCGGGGTGATGGTCAGCCGCGCGGTGTTGTTGTTCGCGGCCATCACATCAAGGTCGCTCCCCTCAGCACTTGCCAGCGTCACCGCGCGGGCGGCTTCGTTGACACGCTGCCGCCAGATAACCTCCCGGTAGGCGTTTTCCTCCAGAAATTTGGTCAGCGGCTCGGACTCCAGCGCCAGCGTACGGGCTACCGCGTCCTGTTGCTCCGCCGGAAACAGCGAAACCAGTGTCGCCTTGCGCTCGGCGAGGATGCTCTCGTAATCCAGCGCCTCAACCACATCCGGCGCGGGGAGCTGGCTTAAATCAACAATCGGCATGGTGTTAGCTCACAGGGATGATTAACGAAAGGGCGTCGCCGGTGCTGGCAATCTCGCCGGTCAGGCTGACCACCATGCGGCCATCAGACTGACGCTCCGTGGTCACCGCGCTTAAGGTGATGCGCGGCTCCCATTTCAGCACCGCGAAATAACAGGCGACCCTGATTTGCAGCTCCAGCGCCGGGGTCTGCGGCTGGTCAATCATGGCAGACAGCAGCGAGCCGTAATCCCGGCGCATGATGCGCGAGCCGACCGGCGTTCGCAGGATATCGCTCAGACTCTGGCTGATGTGTTCCGCGTCCGTGATTGTCCCGCCGGTGCTGCGGCGCAGACCGGTATAACTGGCTGTCATAGTGGCGCTCCTGTCGTGCCGCCACTGTCGCCGGGGTGTTTGTGGGTATGCAGCACTTTGCCGTTAGACGACAGCGCACCGCCGCTGTGCTCGATGTCGCCGCGCATCGTGCCGCCTTTCTGCACTTCCAGCGACCCGGTGATGAGCTTATTCGTGCAAACCACCTCCGGCGTATCGAGCGTGATGCGCGTTGAGGCTTTGACCGTTACCAGCGGCGCGGTGGCGGTGAGGGACTCGGATGCAGTGACGTCGGCAGTTTTAATACCGCTGACGGTCAGGGCGCTGGTCTCGGGTTCATACTCAATAACCGCGCCATCAGGGAAAGCAATATGCAGGGCATCCGCCGAGGCAGATGGCGCAGGGTTCTCATCGGAAAAAATTCCGGGCAGCACAAACGCGGTATCGAGCTCGCCGCCGACGGCCAGGATTAACACCTGTTCACCGACGGACGGAGCCCACCATGTACGCGCACGACCGGCGCGCTGGGTCAGCCACTGGAGCCAGTCGGTAATAATGCCGCCGGTCTGCACACGACAGCGACCGGCATTGAGATCGGTTTCGACCACAAAGCCGGTGCGCACCATATTGCGGATAGCGCGGGCAAGTTCGTTAATGTTTGCTGGCATGTTCATACAACGAAGAATGCCTAAAACATTAAAGGTATGGTATTGAAAGCCGTTATATGGATAACCACACATCATTTGGAGAGGGAGTTATGCCAGAGTCATTAGTCGAAAAAAAAGAAATATTAACTTACATCCTTTACATCGTTGTTTTTCTTTTTGTAATGAGCCGGGCTTATGGAATAGCCAACTTATTACGATTTTTATTTCGCCACCTGAATATTGGCTACTCAGACAGGAAGATGAAATCGCTCGATGAGAAATGGTTTAACGTTCAGCTTTTCAAAATAATAAACCGAATAAATATCACAAAAATAGAAGATGCAAGACTAATTCAGAAAGGTTTAAATGAGGGATTTTTAAAATCATCGGACTTTTATTTCACGAGCTCATGGGGAGATGTAACACTCCCTATGTCTTTACCAAGAAAAATCCGTTCATTTATGATGGGATTAACTCTGGTTATTCTTGGCTCTGTGGCATGGTATGTACAAGAGCCCATTATTGAAGGCTATGCAAAATTCGATTTTAAAGAGTTTAGTTATTATATCTCGAAGGATAAATTTTTCATCACAAACAAATATACTAAAAGCAGTCCTCCAACAATTCATAGTAAAGAAGATTGTAAAAATTCCTTAAAACTTATCGATAGCACATCAATCTTTGCGATAGCCTGCACAAAATTCCTTGATGAGAGTAAGTCATATCAATGGTGGCTTGCTGATGAAATAAAATCAATTAACAAAGCTAAAAACTCCTTATCAACATTAGCGTATATTTATTTAACACTTGGAACAATATGGCTATTTTCATTACTGCAACATTTGACAGCAGGAAAAAAAGTAAGGAAATATAAAGCCTCTATTGAAAATATATAACCAACATAAAAAAGTGCGTAGCCTTATACTCTTTAGGCTACGTATAACACTTAATGTTTTCGGCAACGACGCAACCTACATAGCGCACAATATAACTTTAGAGTTATCTGTCATAGAACTTTTCGACCATCTCCCTGCATTCCTCACATGCTTTCTCATAATCTTTAAACTCTTTACTATAGAATAAAAAGAAAGCTTGAATCGCCACGGATAATCTAGACACTTCTGAGTCGTCGATAATATTGATTTTCATATTCCGTCGGTGGCATCTGATCACTCGAACCATGCCGACGCTTACTGTTATAAAACATTTCGATGTAATCAAAAATATCGCTGCGGGCTTCTTCCCGCGTTCCAT
>NZ_FXWP01000026.1 GCF_900184035.1 Kosakonia pseudosacchari | reverse complement strand
ATGTCATCCGGCAGTCGCCGGGGCTCCTGTCGGGGATGAACCCCGACAGGGTATACGCCGATATAGCGAGGGTCTATCGAAACATCATCATGGTGTATTAATGATGTTTCTGGGGATCCCTCAGCCCGTCAGGGGCTTTTTTATGGCCCGTTGAAAACCACATCCGGCGGATGTGATGAGCAAAAGAGGTTGTCTGATATGCACGCACACATGACGGGAAGAAAAGGCCTTTACGGGTTTTGCCCGGCCCTTTCACCGTTAACCCGTGCCGCCTTTATAGATAGAAGGCGGAGGTTTACGCGCGGGAAAGCGGGTTATTCGCCAAACACTTCATCCACCATCGCCGTCGCGATGCGCGTTGCGGAACAGAGCCGCGGCATGCCCAGCGCCACCGTTTGCCAGCTCTGAGTAACAGACCAGCAGATCGGGTGGCGTTCAGCATCACACCAGTCGCCAAGCCAGCCAAGTAAATCTTTATAGTCCATCAACCCTGGCGTTGAAGGTGTCGCCAGCCACTGGTGGTAGAAATGTCGGGTCGCCGGCGACGCATTAATTCCCTGCGCCAGAAAATCGGCAGCCATTGCACGCAGGTTATCTTTCAGCATTTTCGCCACACCTTCATTCGCCAGGCGACAGGCATCACCAAACGCCCCCCAGCGCAACTCTTCCAGCGCGATGTAGCAGCGTCCGGCCATCGACCAGCCGTTGTAATTCCCGGCGCGCCAGTGAGCAAAAACTTGCTCGCTATGGTTCCCCGCCTGTACCGCCAGCCCGCGCTGGGTCAGCGCTTTCTCTTTCCACGCCGCACGCTGGCTAAAATGGTCAACCAGCTCGTCATATTGCTGCTGCGCGCCAGGCGTCGCGTTGGCAGGACGGCGCTCCGCTTGTTGTAACGCCGCCAGCCGCTCGGTAATGCGGGTTAATGCCAGATACCCCGGATCAAGCATGCTGGCCAGTTTTTCCGCCAGCCCCAGACGCAGCGCGTCGTTCTCGTTTAATACGCCAGACATCGCCCACGGGCGCAGCTGCGTTTGCGCCATGATCTCCTGCGTCAGCCGCTCACGAAACAACTGCTGTTGAGGCACAATCGGCGTCTGGCGCGGCGCATCAACGCCCTGCACCAAGTCCACGATAAATTTCGGGTGAATACACTCAAGTACGCGCCCCGGGCCGTCCAGTAGTCGATTTTTCATGGTAGATCTGCCGCGAAGAGGGTTTGTATATCATCGCGTAACAGGCGTGCGTCCTCATGGATCCAATTGGCTGTCCTGATGCTCTGCTGCAATTGCTGGCGCAACGCCAACACTGACGACTCGTTCTGCTGTCGTATCGCCAGGCTGTCACGCAAACTTTCCTGTAGTCCCGCAAGACTTAACGAGAATTCGGCAAAAAATGTCGCCATTCCCGCCGTAACAGAAACATCGACCTGCGCGCTCAAAGCTTTACGAATTTGTTCACAAAAATGAGCGACATGGTCGATGAGTTTCTTGTTTAACGCCGTAAGGTCGATCACATAGCGGGTTCGCGTGGCGACATAATCGTCCCACCCCCAACTGGGGTTATTGAGCCAACGCGACACGGTTTCCCGCATGCTGCCAGCGCGCGGCGCCTGCCCGGCCGGCAAATCTTGCGGCGCTATCACATTGGTAAACAACGAACGGGCGTTAAAGTTGAGCGCGCTCGCCTGGAACGCCGGAAAACTGATACGTGCGCGAAAACCGGCGTGCGTCAGTTCCTCTTTAATACGAGTTTCGATGGGGCGCATCGCATCATTCAACGAACGTGCCAGCGTGTTTTCCAGTTCGTCGAAGCGCTGTGCCAGCTCGCGGCTGATGCGCTCCTGCGCCGCGACTAAAATCGTCTCGCACACCGAGCGAATTTTACTGAGCGCGACCTGCGCCTGGCCTTCATTTTCCAGCACCAGTTGTCCCGGCGCGAAGCGCTCATCAAAACCTAAGTCAGCATGGCTTTCACTGACCATTGTCATTAACTGACCATCATGGAACCAGGCATCAATGGCTTCGACAATTTCAAATTGCTGACCATGAATATAAATCTCGGCTGCGGCGAGCGCCTCTTCCACTTCGTGTTCAATTTCATCACTCACACCTTCCTGACAGCTACGCAGCAGCGCCATATCCTCTTCCAGCCGGGAGATGTTTTGCTCCAGCTTTTCATAGGCCACGGTTAAACCCTGATAGCGAAAATCGAGGTACTCGCGGGCGCTTTGGGTGTAGTTCAGCAGCTTATGCGACGCCGAACGCAGCGCATAAAGCGAGGCGTTTGCGTGCGCGGCATGCAGCAGTGTGCGAATCGGTTTTTCAAACAGCGAATCCTCCCACAGCAGATCGGCGGCATGGCGGATATGCTCAATATCCTCTAAATCGGCGTTACGCCAGCGGCGTCCGAGCGCGGCTTCGGCAAAGTCCTGCACCCAGCGCTGCTCTTGCGGATCCGGCAAACGCCCCTGGTGCTGCAACTCGTGGCGGGCGCGGTTCGCCAGATAGCCCCACATTGAAGAGACCGGGAAAATCTGCGCCGGGTTAATATTTCCTTTCATTAACGTCCCGGAAATCAGCGCCTTAACCTGATCTTCATCGTCACTGTTACGATCTTTCTGATCGAATTTGTTCACCAGCGCATACAGCGGCACCGAACGGCCGACCGAGGAGATCGCGCGGCGCACCTCCTCATCAGAGATGGATTTAAGCTGTGTGTAGTCCATCACCGCCAGCACCGCCGAAGCGCGCGCCAGTTGCTCGCTGAGCATTTTTTGCAGATGCGGCTGCCCGGCTTCATTCGGCCCGGGGGTATCCAGCAGCGTCAGTTGACCCAGTTGATTATCCAGCCCCGCAAGGTGGACAAACTCCACCTCAATCACCGGAATGTGTTCAATCGCCGCATAGGCGGAAAACGGGAAATCCACATCCAGCGCTTTGGAGAGGCGCACCAGATCATTGAGGCTTTTCAGGCAGTGGAAAATCGGCTGTGCGCCCAGGTAGTGCTTATCAAACGCATCGCCTTGCGCAATACGATCCAGCAGCGCGGCCATGTCTTTATCGATTTCAATTTTTTGCGCCAGCTTTTCACGGTTGTAATTAAACAGCCGCGTCTGCAGCTGTTGCGCAAGCGCGTCGATAGGCCCGACGTGAGAAAAGTGCAGCACCGGCTCTTTTTGACCAGGCGTGTGGCGAATAAGGGTGGGCAACGCGGTCATCGGCCGGTTACGGTTGGGCAGCACTTCCGTGCCGACAATCGCGTTGATGGTGGTCGACTTGCCTGCCTTCATGGTACCAACAATCGCCAGCACCATTTCCAGCCGGGTAATTTTCCGTAATTCGTTATGCAGCGTCGCCTGCTGCGCTTCAACGCCGCGCGCGCTGAAATGCAACGGCAAAACATTGGCGTTTTCCGCCTTACCGCTGGCGTGCGTCTCATCAAACGTCGCCGTCGGTATTTTTTTTAAAGCCTGGAGATTGTGCAAGGAAAGTTGCAACAATCTTTCTGCTTCCTGGCTTAATTCAAAAATTGTTTGTGTGTGCATGTCAAAAGTCTTTCCTTAACGCAAATTTTCTTACTTTTATTTAGCCGGAAAGTTTTATTAGTGAAGTTTCGGCTTTTATAATTACGTGTGGAAAATATCTTCGAAAAGATAAACGCCTGATGATACTCAGGAAAATATATATTTTTTTTCTCAAAAAATGACAGCGCCGCAACTCCGGTGATAAAAACCAGAGAGTTTGAGCTTAGCTCATTTTCAGGAACAACCAGGATATATCATCATTTATTTACCCACCCAATTTGAGAGGTAATAACCACCATTGCTGGCAGCGTTGCAGGCATGACAGTTCAGGTTCGAATTACACCAGATACTCCACGCCACCTTATATGAATTAGTAAATGCTGGCAATTTCCACCAGAAAATAATCTAAATAACTGGCGTAAGAATTTACTCATCATGTTTCAGGAATAAGCATCGCTTAACCGAATGACAGGTTATGTCACTACAAACACTTTTTATGTTTTTTCTGAAAAAAATAATAACAACGGCAATAGTACGGTTTTGCTGTATAATCGCAGCCTTTCTGGCGCTGAGCCTTTGTGCGGTTTACCCCGCTTGTATGTACTTTTGAGGAACTCCCTATGCAACTCCCCCACTGCCCAAAATGTAATTCCGAATACACCTATGAAGATAATGGCATGTTCATTTGCCCGGAATGCGCTCACGAGTGGAACGATGCGGAACCTGCTCACGATGCAGATGAATTAATCGTCAAAGATGCTAACGGCAATCTTTTAGCCGATGGTGATAGCGTCACCGTAATTAAAGACTTGAAAGTAAAAGGCAGTTCTTCAATGTTGAAGATCGGCACCAAGGTAAAAAATATTTGTCTGGTCGAAGGCGATCATAATATCGATTGTAAAATCGACGGTTTCGGTCCAATGAAACTCAAATCTGAATTTGTTAAAAAGAATTGATGTTTTGACGGGAAGCATTCGCTTCCCGTCTGGTTTACTTTTTCCCGCAACGGCTACACTTAATGGCAGATTTCGTTACCCGAGGTAATGATTATGCCGCTCAGTCCCTACATCTCTTTTTCTGGTCAGTGTCAGCAGGCCATCGAGTTTTACCAGCAGGCACTTCATGCTGAATTAACCTATAAGATTACATTTGGTGAAATGCCCACGTCCCCGCAAGAGAGCAATAACGATGAAGGCTGCGCTGCGGGTCAGGCTTTTGCCAAGGACGATATTGCCCACGCGAATTTACGCATTGCCGACAGCGAAATTATGATGAGCGATGGCAGGCAAAACAGCGCAGATTACAGCGGTTTTACCTTAAGCCTCGCCACGCAGGATGTAAACCAGGGCAAGGCCTGGTTCGACGCGCTTGCCGCCGACGGGCGCGTCACCATGCCGTGGCAGGAGACATTCTGGGCGCACGGCTTTGGCATGGTGACCGATAAATTCGGCATTCCCTGGATGGTGAATGTCGCCAAAGCACCACCTGCCGCTTAATCTCTTCATTTAAAAAGGAGCCAATGGCTCCTTTTTCATTTCTATACCGCCATATGGCTTTTCCTGCTTGCCAAGATTCATCCCCGCGCAATCACCGCATAACCAAAATGCAACATTTGCCCTTCACGATAAGACCACTTTTTACCTGGCCCGCGGAGCTACAATGAGCATGCACTTGTCCAGACATCCGACCAGCTACCCCACGCGCTATCAGGAAATCGCCGCACGGTTAGAGCAGGAGCTTCGCAGCAACTATCGCTGCGGCGACTGGCTACCCGCAGAGCAGCAACTGGCTACGCGTTTTGAGGTTAACCGCCACACACTGCGTCGCGCGATCGATCAACTGGTGGAAAAAGGCTGGGTACAGCGCCGCCAGGGCGTCGGCGTGATGGTGCTGATGCGCCCGTTCGATTACCCCCTTAATGCGCAGGCGCGCTTTAGCCAGAACCTACTCGATCAGGGCAGCCATCCCACCAGCGAACGCCTGCTGGCAGTGCTGCGCCCGGCGTCTCAACACGTCGCCGATGCGTTAGGCATCCAGGAGGGCGACAACGTTATTCACCTGCGTACTCGCCGTCGGGTGAATGGCGTGGCGCTGTGCCTTATCGATCACTATTTCTCCGACACTCAGTTATGGCCGCTGTTGCAGCAGTTTGATAGCGGTTCACTGCATGACTTTTTACGCGATCGGGCTGGCGTCAGCCTGAAACGTACCCAGACACGCATCAGCGCCCGCCGCGCGCAAGTTAAAGAGAGCCGCTGGCTGGAGATCCCGAACATGGCGCCGCTGCTCTGCGTGCGCACCCTTAACCATCGTGAAGGCGAGGTCAACGCCACGGAATATTCCGTCAGCCTGACGCGCGCCGACATGATTGAATTCACCATGGAGCACTGAATGCATTTTGATACGCCAACCCGACAGCGCTGGATGGCCGCACTCGCGCACGCCACGCCGGAGATGCTGCGCGGCCGAATGCGCACCCTCGGACTCACCCCGGAATACGAACAGGTGCGCGCCCCGCAGACCGGCCTGGTGCAGATCCAGGCACGCATGGGCGCGACCGGCGATCGTTTCTTTCCCGGCGATGCAACATTAACGCGCGCGGTTATTCGCCTGGAGTGCGGCACGCTCGGTTTTAGCTGGGTGCTCGGGCGCGATAAAGGCCACGCCGAGCGCTGCGCCGTGTGTGATGCGCTGTTACAGGACCCTTCCCGTTTCCAGACGTTGATGGAAACCCTTATTACCCCGCTGGAAGCGGACCGCGCCGCGCGACTTACCGCGCGCCAGGCTGAAGTCAACGCCAGCCGGGTCGACTTCTTTACGCTGGTTCGCGGAGATAACACATGACCTTACAACCCGCTTTCGCCTCGGCGGTTCACGATGCCCAACACTGTTTTCGCCGTCTGTTAAAAGCCATGAGCGAGCCGGGCGTGATTGTCTCGCTGCCGCAGTTAAAACATGGCTGGCCGCCGCTCAACCCGGCCACCACCAGCGTGTTGCTGACGCTTGCCGATAACGACACGCCAATTTGGCTTTCCGCCGCCGTGGATAACGATATCGTGCGCCAGAACCTGCGCTTTCATACCAACGCGCCGCTGGTCGATCAACCGCAACAGTCGCTGTTCGCCATTGCCGATCACACCCTCAGCGCCGAACAACTGAACGCGCTGCCGGGCGGCACCGATATCAGCCCGGAAAGTAGCGCGACCCTGATTTTACAACTACCTGCGCTGAGCGGCGGGCGCATGCTGCGCCTGACCGGGCCGGGCATTCTGGAAGAACGCATGATTGCTCCGCAGTTGCCGGAGTGCATTACCGATGAGTTTACCGACCGCCCGCACTCGTTCCCGACAGGCATCGACGTGATCCTGACCTGTGGCGAACGCGCGCTGGCAATCCCCAGAACCACATTGGTGGAGGTGTACTGATGTACGTTGCTGTCAAGGGGGGCGAAAAGGCCATCGCCGCTGCCCACGCACTGCAGGAGCATAAACGCCGTGGCGACGCGGAGCTTGCGGAGCTGAGCGTTGCGCAAATCGCCGACCAGTTGCATCTGGCTGTTGACCGCGTGATGACCGAAGGCGGCATTGCCGATCGGGAACTGGCGGCGCTGGCGTTAAAACAGGCGAGCGGCGATAACGTCGAAGCCATTTTTCTGCTGCGCGCTTACCGCACCACGCTGCCGCGCCTGGCGGTGAGCGAACCTATCGACAGCGCGACAATGCGTTTAGAACGCCGTATCTCGGCGGTTTATAAAGATATTCCTGGCGGTCAGTTGCTTGGCCCCACTTACGATTACACCCACCGCCTGCTCGATTTTACTCTGCTCGCCGAAGGCGAAACGCCGACGCTCACCACGCGTGAAGCGCAGCAGGACGCCGCACCGCACGTGTTTAGTTTGCTGGTCAACGAAGGACTGGCGAAAGCCGAAGAAGATAGCGGCGCAACCCCGGACGATATTACCCGCAATCCCCCGGTTTACCCCTGCTCACGCTCTGCGCGCCTGCAACAACTGGCGCGCGGCGATGAGGGTTACTTGCTGGCACTGGCCTACTCCACGCAGCGCGGCTACGGGCGCAACCACCCGTTCGCCGGTGAGATCCGCAGCGGCTATATCGACATCGAAATTGTGCCGGAAGAGCTGGGTTTTGCGGTTAACATCGGCGAACTGCTGATAACCGAATGTGAAATGGTCAATGGCTTTGTCGCCCCGCAAGAGGAGATGCCGCACTTCACGCGCGGATACGGGCTGGTGTTCGGCATGAGCGAACGCAAAGCGATGGCGATGGCGCTGGTCGACCGCGCCCTGCAAGCCGCCGACTATGGCGAGCCAATTAAAAGCCCGGCGCAGGACGAAGAGTTTGTGCTGGCGCACGCGGATAACGTTGAAGCGGCGGGCTTTGTCTCGCATCTGAAACTCCCCCACTACGTTGATTTCCAGGCCGAACTGGATTTGCTCAGACAGCTACAACAGGAGAGACACCGTGGCTAACGCGCTGACCGGTTACAACTTTGCTTTCCTGGATGAGCAAACCAAACGCATGATCCGCCGTGCGCTGCTAAAAGCAGTGGCAATCCCCGGTTACCAGGTGCCGTTTGGCGGGCGCGAAATGCCAATGCCTTATGGCTGGGGCACTGGCGGCATTCAGCTTACCGCCAGCGTGATTGGCGAAGAGGACGTGCTGAAAGTGATCGACCAGGGCGCAGACGACACCACCAACGCCGTCTCTATCCGCCAGTTTTTTACCCGTGTTACGGGAGTGGAAACCACCGAGCGCACCGCCGACGCCACGCTGATTCAGACCCGTCACCGCATTCCGGAAACGCCGCTCAAAGAAGATCAAATTCTGATTTACCAGGTGCCGATCCCGGAACCGTTGCGCTTTATCGAGCCACGCGAGACAGAAACCCGCACCATGCACGCGCTGGAAGAGTACGGCGTAATGCAGGTGAAGCTGTACGAGGATATTGCCCGTTTTGGCAATTTCACCACCCGCTATGCATGGCCGGTAAAAGTGAATGCCCGTTACGTGATGGACCCGTCGCCCATCCCGGCGTTTGATAACCCGAAAATGCACATGATGCCCGCCCTGCAACTGTTTGGCGCCGGACGTGAAAAACGCATTTATGCCGTGCCGCCCTACACGCAGGTGGTGAGCCTCGATTTTGAGGATTACCCCTTCGCGCCGCAAAAGTGGGATCAGCCGTGTGCCATTTGCGGTTCAACCCACAGTTACCTCGATGAAGTGGTACTGGACGATACCGGTACGCGCATGTTCGTCTGCTCCGACACCGATTACTGCCACCAACAGAGCGAGGCTTTACGCAAATGACCCAACCGCTGCTTTCGGTGAATCACCTTTCCCATCTTTATGCGCCAGGCAAGGGTTTTCAGGATGTCTCTTTCGAGTTGTGGCCGGGCGAAGTGCTGGGCATTGTCGGTGAATCTGGCTCAGGCAAAACCACGTTACTGAACGCGATTTCGGCGCGTCTGGTGCCGCAGCACGGCACCATCACTTACCAGGCGCGCGACCTCTACGCGATGAGCGAAGCTGAACGCCGCCGCTTGTTGCGCACCGAATGGGGCGTGGTCCATCAGCATCCGCTCGATGGCCTGCGCCGCCAGGTTTCCGCCGGCGGCAATATCGGCGAACGTCTGATGGCGACCGGGGCGCGGCATTACGGCGAGATCCGTGCCCGCGCTGAGCAGTGGCTCAGCGATGTCGAGATCCCACCCTCACGCATCGACGACCTGCCAACCACTTTTTCCGGCGGCATGCAGCAGCGTCTGCAAATCGCCCGTAACCTGGTCACGCGCCCGAAACTGGTGTTTATGGATGAGCCCACCGGCGGGCTCGATGTTTCCGTACAGGCGCGTTTGCTCGATCTGCTGCGCGGCCTGGTGGTGGAGATGAACCTTGCTGTAGTGATGGTGACCCATGATTTGGGCGTCGCGCGGCTGCTGGCGAACCGCTTGCTGGTGATGAAACAGGGTCAGGTGGTGGAAAGTGGGTTAACCGATCGGGTGCTCGACGATCCGCACCATCCTTACACCCAATTGCTGGTCTCCTCGGTATTGCAAAATTAAGGAGTGGATGATGACTGTTTTGCGTGTGGAAAATGTCAGCAAGACCTTTGTCCTGCATCATCAAAACGGCGTGCGCCTGCCGGTACTGCGTGAGACATCGCTCAGCGTTGAGGCCGGTGAATGCGTGGTGCTGCACGGGCATTCCGGCAGTGGGAAATCGACCCTGCTGCGCTCGCTATATGCCAATTACCTGCCCGACGCCGGACATATTCATGTCAAACATGGCGACGAATGGGTGGATCTGGTGCAGGCCCCGGCGCGCAAAGTGCTGGAAGTGCGCCGCCACACCATTGGCTGGGTGAGCCAGTTTTTACGCGTGATTCCCCGCGTTAGCGCGCTGGATGTGGTGATGCAGCCGCTGCTGGAACAGGGCGTTGCCCGCGAACACTGCGTACAAAAAGCGGGTGAGTTGCTCACCCGGCTGAATGTGCCGGAACGTTTGTGGCACCTCGCTCCCGCCACCTTTTCCGGCGGTGAGCAGCAGCGCGTCAATATCGCGCGCGGGTTTATTGTCGACTACCCGATTTTGCTGCTCGATGAACCTACCGCTTCGCTGGATGAGAAAAACAGCGCCGCTGTCGTTGAACTGATCGCGCAAGCCAAAGCGCGCGGCGCAGCGATTGTCGGCATCTTTCACGATGGCGCCGTGCGCGAACATGTCGCCGATCGCCTCTACCCGATGGGGATCTCTGCATGATCATCAACAATGTAAAACTGATCCTCGAAGATGAGGTAATCAGCGGCTCGCTGGAAGTGCGTGACGGCGTCATTCGTGCTTTTGCCGAAACCCAAAGCTGCCAGCCCGGCGCGCATGATGGCGACGGCGGCTGGCTGATGCCGGGGCTTATTGAACTGCACACGGATAACCTGGATAAGTTCTTCACCCCGCGCCCGAAAGTGGACTGGCCCGCCCATTCCGCGATGAGCAGCCACGACGCGCTGATGGTCGCCAGCGGGATTACCACGGTGCTGGACGCGGTAGCGATTGGCGATGTGCGCGACGGCGGTGACCGGCTGGAGAATCTGGAAAAGATGATCAACGCCGTGGAAGATTCGCAAAAGCGCGGGTTGAACCGCGCGGAGCACCGCCTGCATCTGCGCTGCGAACTGCCGCACCATACGACGCTGCCGCTGTTTGAAAAACTGGTTGGCCGCGAGCCGGTCGCGCTGGTGTCGCTAATGGATCATTCGCCAGGACAGCGCCAGTACGCCAGCTATGAGAAGTATCGTGAATATTATCAGGGCAAATACCATCTCACCGACGAGCAGATGGATCAGTTCGAGCAGGAACAACTGGCGCTGGCGGCAGAGTGGTCGCAGCCAAACCGGTTAGCCATCGCCGCGCTATGCAATGCGCGTAACCTGCCGCTGGCCAGCCACGATGACGCAACGCGCGAGCACGTTGTCGAATCGCACCAGTTAGGCAGCGTGATTGCGGAATTCCCGACCACTTTCGCGGCGGCGGAAGCCTCGCGTGAGCATGGATTGCGCGTGCTGATGGGCGCACCCAATATCGTGCGCGGCGGTTCCCACTCCGGCAACGTGGCGGCGCACAAACTGGCGCAGCTTGGCATGCTGGATATTTTGTCCTCCGACTATTATCCCGCCAGCCTGCTGGATGCGGTGTTTCGCGTAGCCAGCGATGAAGAGAATGACTTCAACCTGGAGAAAGCGGTTCACCTGGTGACCAAAAACCCGGCGCAGGCGCTGAATCTTAACGATCGCGGCGTGATCGCCGAAGGGAAGCGGGCGGATCTGGTGCTGGCGCACCACAAAGGCGACCACGTACGCATTGATCACGTCTGGCGCGAGGGGAAAAGGGTGTTCTGATGGGCAGACTGATCTGGTTAATGGGGCCGTCCGGCGCGGGCAAAGACTCGTTGCTGGCGGCGCTGCGCCAGCGGGAACATCCGCAATTACTGGTCGCGCACCGCTATATCACCCGCCCGGCCAGCGCCGGGAGCGAAAACCATATCGCGTTGAGTGAAAAAGAGTTTTTTACGCGTGCCGAGCAGCATCTGTTTACGCTGAGCTGGCACGCCAACGACTTTTATTACGGCATCGGCGCAGAGATAGACCTCTGGCTACAGGCCGGGTTTGATGTGGTGGTAAACGGTTCGCGCGGGCATCTGCAACAGGCGCAAGCGCAATATGGCGACACGCTGATGCCGGTGTACGTGCAGGTTTCGCCAGCTATTTTGCGCCAGCGCCTGGAAAAACGCGGGCGAGAGAGCGCCGCAGAGATTGAAGCGCGGCTGGAGCGCGCGGCGCGTTACCAGCCGGGTAATTGCCTGACGCTGAATAACGATGGCAGTTTGCTACAGTCAGTAGAAGGACTGGTCATGCTGATTCGTGCGCAACAAGGGAAAAGCGCGTAATGATGTCGGCGTAGCGTTGCTGCGCCGGTTACGTTGACTCAACCGTTAAAGCGAGGCGCTATGAGCCTGACAATCACCCTTACCGGTACCGGCGGCGCACAACTGGTGCCGGTTTTTGGTTGCGACTGCGCCGCCTGCCGCCGTGCCCGTCAGAATGAAACTTATCGCCGCAAACCCTGTAGCGCAGCCGTGAAGTTTAACGAGGCAGTAACTTTACTCGACGCCGGTATCCCTGACCTGATGGAGAACTTCCCCGCAGGTCACTTTCAACAGTTCCTGCTTACTCACTATCACATGGATCACGTGCAGGGTTTGTTTCCGTTGCGCTGGGGCGTGGGCGCTAAAATTCCGGTCTTTGGCCCGCCGGATGAACAGGGCTGCGACGATCTGTTCAAACACCCCGGTCTGCTTGATTTCAGCCATACTGTTGAACCCTTTGTGGTATTTAATCTGCAAGGTTTACAGGTGACGCCGCTGCCGCTGAATCATTCGAAACTCACGTTCGGTTATCTACTGGAGTCGGCGCACAGCCGGGTGGCGTGGCTATCCGATACGGCGGGTTTGCCGGACAAGACGCTGAAGTTTCTGCTTAATAATCATCCGCACGTTATGTTCATAGATTGTTCTTATGAACCGCGTGCGCAAACGCCGAAAAATCACTGCGATTTGAACACCGTTATCGCCCTGAATGAGGTGATTGGCTGTCCAAGAGTTATCCTAACGCATATCAGTCATGTCTTTGATCAATGGATGATGAAAAACCCGCTGCCGACGGGGTTTGAAGCAGGGTATGATGGCATGCGGATTGTGCTGGATTAGACCGCATAATATGGATATATTCGTCGCATCAATTCCGGTGGAAGCGGAAATAAGCAAACGCAGCCTGTAAAGAGGTCGTTTGAAGGATTAAGCGTACAGACTCGCAGCAAAAACAAAAAAGTTGTTGCGCATAACGCAACGGGGTCTTACTTACCCGCGTGTGACCAGGCAGTTATTAGCACATCGCGGCTTTGAAGAGTATTGAGCTTGCCATGAATGTGCTTTTTATTTGTAGCCGAAACCAGTGGCGCAGCCCCACGGCTGAGCAGGTATTTCGTCGCTATCCCGGGCTGAATGCCCGTTCCGCTGGCACACAACGCCAGGCGAGAAAAACCGTCTCCCCCGCCATTCTCTCCTGGGCAGATGTTATCTGCGTCATGGAAGAGCATCACAAAAGCCGGATTCTGGAAGACTTCAGCCGCCTGGTGCAGCATAAACCGGTTTACGTGCTGGATATTCCTGACCATTACCACTTTATGGACCCGCAACTGGTCGCGTTGCTGGAAGATGTCGTTCCGGCGCGTTTAGGTTTGCGCATCCCTGCGTAGCCGCGTTAGCGATAATAATCGTCGTCTTCCAGCCTGCGCTGTTCATCATCAAGCTGGCGCCGCTCGCGATCGAGCTGGCGCTGGCGGTCATCCAGCTGACGACGCCGATCCTCAAGCTGCTGATAACGATCGTCGTACTGCCTGCGCTGGTCGCGGCTTTGGTAGTCATCATCGCGCCTGTCATCGCGGCTATCTGTGTTATACGCTTCGCCAATCGCCCGCTGGATATTACCAATCGCATCATCAATCATATCCGCGTGGGCAACCTGACCACTGAGTAAGAGAGCGCCGAGCACCAGCGCGTTCGCGTAACGTTTCATAAAGGCCAGCCTCAAATAGGGACGAGGCTTACGTTAATTCAGCCACGCGCGCGCCGGGTAGCGGAGGAATCTCAAATCCACTACGCCGCAATACGCCGCAGCGCCTGAGCAAGTTGTACGCGGGTAAACGGTTTGCGCAACAGCTCGACATCCGGCAGCGCAGGGTTCTGCGTCGGGCGCAGATCCTGGCCGCTTATCAGCAACAGCGGCAGTTGCGGATAGTGCTGACGCGCAAGGTTAATCACTTCCGCCCCGCTTAGCGCACCGGGCAACATCAGGTCGCTAATCAGCGCGCCAATCTCCGGCGACGCGCTCAGCAGTTGTAACGCCTGCTCGCCGCTTTCGGCCTCCAGCGTTAAATACCCCAGCTCATGCAACTGTTCACACAAGGTCTGGCGGACATCCGCTTCATCTTCCAGCACCAGAATCAGCGTGTCGCGGGTATCACGCGTTTGCGCCAAATCGGGCTCGGCCTGATTGACCACCTGCACCGCCGCGCGGGGCAGTTGCAAACGCACCGTGGTGCCCTGCCCTGGCGCGCTTTCGATCTCTACCCGCCCGCCGGACTGGCGGACAAAACCGTAAACCATCGACAGCCCTAACCCGCTACCGCTGCCGGTCTGTTTGGTCGTGAAGAACGGTTCAAACACCTGCGCTTTGACCTCTTGCGACATCCCGCAGCCGTGATCCACCACCTCCAGCGCCACCATATCCTGCTTGCGTCCGTCAGTGCGGGTCACGCGCTGATTCCAGGTGCGCACTTTGATAACCCCGCTCTGCCCTTCCATGGCATCGCGGGCGTTCATCACCAGGTTGATGATGGCGTTTTCCAGTTGCCCGACATCGATCCACGCGGGCCACGCCGGGTTCTGCGCCTCTATTTCCAGCGACAACGTCGCAGGCAGGGAATGGCGCATCAGTTCGCCGAGGTTTTCCAGCAGCGGCTGCATCTCTACTGCGTGCGGGTGCAGCGACTGTTTACGCGAAAATGCCAGTAAGCGCTGCGTGAGTAACGCGCCGCGCTCGGCGGCTTTCAGCGCCCGCGAAATACGCGGCGCATCCGGTGAATCGGGCGAGACCAGTTCAAGGCTGCCGATAATCACCGCCAGCAGGTTGTTAAAGTCATGCGCCAGCCCGCCGGTTAGCTGCCCGACCGCTTTCATCTTCTGGCTGTGCAACAACTCGGCCTCCAGCCCTTTGCGCTCGGTTCGGTCCAGCACCACGTTAACCATGCCGCGTCCCGGCACCGGGCTGAAGCGCAGCTCAATGGTGCGATCATCTGCCAGCCGCAGCTCCTGCGGTTTGGGTAGCGGTCGGGCGAGATTCTCCTGCACGTGGCCGGGCAGATCACTCACCTGGTGCAGCAAACGCTGGTAATGCTGGCCGCGCTGGAGCGCATCGGCGGTTAACCCCAGCAGCAGCGGATATTGCGGGTTCCACACCACCAGACAGCCCTGGTTGTCAAACAGGGCAAAGCCGTCGCGCATCGCATGAAAAGTGGTTTCCAGTTGCGTGCTTTTCTCTTTCAGCAGCTTTGAGGTGTGCTCCAGCGAGGCGGTATTGCGCGCGAAGACGTTAAACGCCCGCGCCAGCTCGCCCAGCTCGTCCCGCCGCTGCAAACCCGGTACGGAAACCTCCTTTTCACCGTGCGCCAGCCGCGACATGGCGCGTGAAATCGCGGTCAAATTAGACCCCAGGTTACGGTAGATATACCAACCGGCAAAGCCGGTGATCACCAGCGCCAGCAGGGCGAAAACGCTGATAAACGCAATGATGGAGCGCATCTCCTGGTGGCTCTGGGTGGTGCGCAGCTCAGAGGCGTTCGCCACTTCCGAGACATAGTGGTTAATGTCATTGTTGAGCAGTGCCACCAGCGCTTTGATATGAAACATCGACCAGCTGATCGCCAGATCGCTCTCTTCCAGTTGCAGCGACAGCGGCTCCAGTTTGCGCAACTCGGCGCTGAAATCGGGCAGGATAAACGCCACCGTTGGGCTGGCGCTTTGCAGCGGTAATGTCGCCATCACCTCCGATAACTGTTTGATGGTCGGGCGCGGAGAAGGCGTTTGAATGGCGGCGATGATAAGCCGGTCCATCTCTTCCAGCAGTCGGCTGTCGGGGATCTTTCCCCCTTCCCGCCCATTTATCTCCTGTAAATGACGCAGGTAACTTTGGCTTTGATAGAGCGAACTGAGCAGCGCATTACGCTCCAGATGGCGGCGCTGTCCGCGTTGCAGCATCTCGGTGACGCTTTGCTGCAACTCATGGCTTCGCCGCGTGATCTGCGCCACCAGTTGCGGCTCCAGTTGCGCAAGCGGCGCGTTCGCCAGTTGGTTAAGCGAGTGTTGCAGCGCACTTTGCGTCGCTTTCAGCCGCTCGGCTTCGCCTTTGTACTCCAGCGCGCCGACCACCTGCGACAAACGTACCGCCGCCGTGGCAACGCTTGCGGTATCGCGCGCCAGGTTCATGCTGCCGGTCATATCGTCCAGCGTCTGCTGCTGCACCTGTTCCTGAATCTGGCTGGCATGGCGAAAGCCGAGCACGGCGACGCCGCACACCATTAAGGTCACTGCCACTACGAGCACATTAAAAAACAGCAGCCGCCCACGGGCGCTGGAAAAGAACGGGTTCGCGCGATACGGCATAGTGGCTCCACAAGAGGCTCAACGCGGTGATGTGGCGTCACTATGACAAATATGAACAGCTTCTGACATTGTGCATTTACGAACGTGTGATGAAGTGCGGATATCGTCCTTCCGAGGAGCCTGACATGAGCACAACGCCCGTTCTGGAGATGCGCAACATTGCCAAAGCGTTTGGCAAGTTTTATGCGCTCAAAGGGGTGGACCTGACGGTCTGGCCCGGCGAGATCCACGCGCTGATGGGGGAAAACGGCGCGGGGAAAAGTACGTTAATGAAAATCCTTGCCGGGGCGTACAGCGCCACCAGCGGCGAGATCCTGATTGATGGCCAACCCTACACAATAAAAGGCCCGAAAGACGCGCTGGCAGCGGGTATCACCTTGATTTACCAAGAGATGCAGCTCGCGCCCAATCTGACC
Source organism: Kosakonia pseudosacchari (assembly GCF_900184035.1). Classification (GTDB taxonomy): domain Bacteria; phylum Pseudomonadota; class Gammaproteobacteria; order Enterobacterales; family Enterobacteriaceae; genus Kosakonia; species Kosakonia pseudosacchari. The sequence goes on along the minus strand of NZ_FXWP01000026.1, from coordinate 139,023 downwards.
GTCGCCGAAAACATTTTTCTCGGCAGCGAAATCGCCCGCGGCGGGCTGGTGCAGCGCAAAGAGATGGCCGCACAAGCCCAGGCGGTGATCGATCGCCTTGGCGCCAATTTCAAAGCCACTGATCGGGTGATGACGTTAACCATCGCCGAACAGCAGCAGGTGGAGATCGCCCGCGCATTGCACCGCAACAGCCGCATTCTGGTAATGGACGAACCCACCGCCGCCCTCTCCTCGCGTGAAACTCACCGCCTGTTCGAACTGATCCTGCGCCTGCGCGATCAAGGTATGGCGATTATTTACATCAGCCATCGCATGGCGGAAGTGTATGAGCTTTCCGATCGCGTCAGCGTGCTGCGCGACGGGCAATACGTCGGCAGCCTGACCCGCGACAAACTGAACGCCTCCGAACTGGTACGCATGATGGTCGGGCGGCCGCTCAGCGATCTGTTTAACAAAGAGCGCGATATTCCGCTCGGCAGCCCGCGTCTGAGCATTCACCACCTGACCGATAACGAAAAGATCCAGCCGGTTAGCTTGCATGTCCGCGCCGGGGAGATCGTCGGTCTCGCCGGGCTGGTTGGCGCAGGTCGATCGGAACTGGCGCAGCTGATCTTCGGCGTGCGCAAAGCCACCGGCGGCATGATCGAAGTGGATGGCGAACCGGTGGTGATCCACTCCCCGCGCGCCGCCATCGATTTGGGCATTGGTTTTTTGACCGAAAACCGCAAAGAGCAAGGGCTGTTTCTCGAACTGGCGGCGCAGGAGAACATCACCATGGCGACGCTTGAGCGCGACGCCGCCTGGGGAATGCTCGATCGCAAAAAAGCGCAGTCGATCTCCGATGATGCCATCAAGCTGCTCAATATCCGCGTACCGCACGCGCAAGTACGGGCGGGCGGGCTTTCCGGCGGCAACCAACAGAAACTACTGATCTCGCGCTGGGTGGCGATTGGCCCGCGCATTTTGATCCTCGACGAGCCAACGCGCGGTGTCGATGTCGGCGCAAAAAGCGAGATCTACCGGATCATGAACCAGATGGCGCGCAAAGGCGTGGCGATCCTGATGATCTCCAGTGAGTTACCGGAAGTGGTCGGCATGAGCGATCGCGTATATGTGATGCGCGAAGGCGACATTGCCGGTGAGTTACTCAACGGCGACATCACCCAGGAAAACATCATGACGCTGGCGACCGGCGTTAACGAATCCCTACACCCGGCGGTACACCATGACTGATTACAAAGAAAATGCAGCCACCGAGGTCGCCAAATCGGCCTCCGCCAAAAAGATGTTAATGGGCGATCTGATGCAAACGGTCGGCATCCTGCCGATTTTGATCCTCATCGTCGCCGTGTTTGGCTTTATCGCGCCGAATTTCTTTACCGAGAGCAACCTGCTGAATATCACCCGCCAGGCGTCGATCAACATTGTGCTGGCGGCGGGGATGACTTTCATCATTCTGACCGGCGGCATCGACCTGTCTGTCGGTTCAATTCTTGGCACCACGGCGGTAGCGGCCATGGTGGTGTCATTGATACCGGAACTCGCCATGCTGTCGGTGCCGGCGGCGCTGATGCTTGGCCTGGTGCTGGGGTTATTTAACGGTGCGCTGGTGGCCTTTGCCGGATTACCGCCGTTTATCGTCACGCTTGGCACTTACACCGCGCTGCGCGGCGCGGCCTATCTGCTGGCCGACGGCACTACGGTGATTAACTCCGACATCAGTTTTGAATGGATCGGCAATAACTATCTCGGCCCGGTGCCGTGGCTGGTGGTGATCGCGCTGGCGGTGATTGTGGTGTGCTGGTTTATTCTGCGCCGCACCACGCTTGGCGTTCATATTTACGCGGTGGGCGGCAATATGCAGGCCGCGCGCCTGACCGGCATCAAAGTGTGGCTGGTTTTACTGTTCGTCTATGGCATGAGCGGGTTGCTCTCTGGTCTTGGCGGGGTAATGAGCGCCTCGCGCTTGTACAGCGCCAACGGCAACCTCGGCATGGGCTATGAGCTGGACGCCATCGCGGCGGTGATCCTCGGCGGCACCAGCTTTGTCGGCGGGATTGGCACCATCACCGGCACGCTGGTGGGGGCGCTGATTATCGCCACCTTAAACAACGGGATGACGCTGATGGGCGTCTCCTACTTCTGGCAATTGGTGATCAAAGGGGCGGTGATCATCATAGCGGTGCTGATCGACAAATACCGTACCCGGCATCATCAGGCAGCATAACAATACCCTACAAAACAGTAACATAAGCGAGGATTACAGCATGCGTCTTAAACCTCTTGTCACTGCGCTCTGCGCGGGTGCTCTGCTGGCCAGCGCCCCGTTCGCGCAGGCCAAAGAACTGAAGTCCATCGGCGTGACGGTGGGCGATCTGGCGAACCCCTTCTTCGTGCAAATCACCAAAGGCGCGGAGCTGGAAGCGCGCAAACTGGCGGGCGATAAGGTCAAAGTCACGCTGGTTTCCAGCGGCTACGACCTCGGCCAGCAAGTGGCGCAGATTGACAACTTTATCGCCGCCAAAGTCGACATGATCATCCTCAACGCCGCGGATTCCAAAGGCATCGGCCCGGCGGTGAAGCGGGCGAAAGAGGCCGGAATTGTCGTCGTGGCGGTTGACGTGGCAGCGGAAGGCGCTGACGCCACCATCACCTCCGATAACACCCAGGCGGGGGAAATGGCGTGTAAGTACATCACCGACCGCCTGAAAGGCAAAGGCAATGTCGTGATCATCAACGGGCCGCCGGTTTCCGCTGTGCAGAACCGTGTTGAAGGTTGCCAGACCGAGTTTAAACGCCACCCGGACATCAAGGTGCTTTCCGATAACCAGAACGCCAAAGGCAGCCGTGAAGGCGGGCTGGAAGTGATGACCTCACTGCTTGCCGCTAACCCGAAAATCGACGGCGTGTTTGCGATTAACGATCCGACGGCGATCGGTGCCGATCTGGCCGCTAAACAGGCGCAACGCAACGAGTTCTTTATCGTTGGCGTCGACGGCAGCCCGGACGGTGAAGAGGCGCTGAAGCGTAAGAACTCGCTGTTTGTCGCCACACCGGCGCAGGATCCGCAAGTGATGGCCGCCCGTGCGGTGGAAATTGGCTATGACATCCTGCAAGGCAAACCTGCGCCTAAAGAACCGGTGCTGATCCCGGTGACCATGATCGATAAGCAGAATGTTGGCAGCTACAAAGGCTGGACGGTGAAATAACGGTTTATCCCTCTCCCGCAGGGGAGAGGGAGTGCCAACACAGGGGATACCATGAAACGCTCCGCCATTAATGAGGTTCTCGGCCATACACGACAGTTCTTCTCAATGCACGATGTGCATCTGCCTCCGTTTGCCAGCTTTCCGCCGACCAAATGGCAACAACTGGACAGAGAGGCCTGGCGCGAAGTATTCGATCTGAAGTTAGGCTGGGATGTCACCGCCTTCGGCAGCGAGAATTTCTACGCCCAGGGACTGACGCTGTTTACGCTGCGCAACGGCTCGCCCAACGGCGCGCCCTATGAAAAATGTTATGCGGAAAAGATCATGCATGTGCGCGACGCACAGGTGACACCGATGCATTTTCACTGGCGTAAGCGCGAGGACATCATTAATCGCGGCGGCGGTAATTTAATTATTGAACTGTGGAACGCCGGAGCGAATGACGAGACGCTGAATACCGACGTTACCGTGGTCATTGATGGCTGCATTCAGACACACGCGGCGGGCAGCCAGCTGCGCCTCTCACCAGGGGAAAGTATTTGCCTGCCACCGGGGCTATATCACAGCTTCTGGGGCGAACCCGGCTTCGGTGATGTGCTGGTCGGGGAAGTGTCGTCGGTAAACGATGACGAGCACGATAACCACTTCCTGTATGCCCAGGATCGCTACAACACCGTTCTGGAAGATGAACCGGCGCTGCTGGTGCTGTGCAACGAGTATCATCTGTTTCTGAGCTAAAGGAGTTTGCTATGTCGCTGATTTCTCTTGCCGAAGGCCTGGCGCACGCCCGCGAACATCGCTATGCCCTGGGCGCGTTCAACGTGCTCGACTCTCACTTTCTACGCGCCTTGTTCGCCGCCGCGAAGCAGGAGCGATCGCCGTTTATCATCAATATCGCCGAAGTGCATTTTAAGTACATCTCGCTGGACTCGCTGGTTGAAGCGGTGAAATTCGAAGCCGCCCGCAGCGACATTCCGGTGGTGTTAAATCTCGACCACGGCCTGCATTTTGAGTCGGTGGTGCGTGCCCTGCGGCTCGGCTTCAGCTCGGTGATGTTCGATGGCTCGACGCTGGAGTACGAAGAGAATATTCGCCAGACGCGGGAAGTGGTGAAAATGTGCCATGCGGTTGGCGTGTCCGTTGAAGCCGAACTGGGCGCGGTCGGCGGCGATGAAGGCGGCGCGTTGTACGGCCACGCCGATGAAGCCTGTTTCACCGATCCGGCGCTGGCGCGGGATTTTGTGGATCGCACCGGCATCGACACGCTGGCGGTCGCCATCGGCAACGCGCACGGTAAGTATAAAGGCGAGCCGAAACTCGATTTTGAGCGCCTTGACGCCATTCGCCAGCAAACCGGCCTGCCGCTGGTGCTGCACGGTGGCTCCGGCATCAGCGATGAGGATTTCCGCCGCGCTATCTCGCTCGGCATTCATAAAATCAACTTCTACACTGGCATGTCACAAGCCGCACTGGGCGCCATTGAGCAGCGTATGGGCAACCGCCAGCAGCTGTATGATGAGTTCGCGCAGCTATTGCTCAGTGTTGAAGAGGCTATTACCGATACCGTCGCCGGGCAGATGCGTATCTTTGGCAGCGCGGGGCAACTGTGATGGAACGCAAAGGGGTTATCGCCGCCGGAAATATGCTGGTCGATCATGTCCACCAGATTGTGCAATGGCCGGAGCGCGGCTGGCTGGCGGAAATCACCCACAGCGAACGTTCCACCGGCGGCGCGCCACTGAATGTGTTGCTGACGCTGGCGAAAATGCACGTTGGCTTACCGTTGCAGGCCGTTGGCCTGGTGGGGGAAGACAGCGACGGCGACTACATTCTGGCGATGCTGGAGCAGTACCACGTCAACCGCCAGCATGTGCAGCGCACCACGTCAGCACCGACATCCATGTCGCAAGTGATGACCGACCCTTCCGGGCAACGCACCTTTTTCCACTCGCCTGGCGCGAACCGCCTGCTGGATCTGCCCGCTTTTGACGGGCTGGACGGCAGCATGAAAATTTTCCATCTCGGCTATTTGCTGCTGCTCGACAGCCTTGATAAGCCTGATGAAGAATTTGGCACCCGCAGCGCGCGCCTGCTGGCGCAAATGCGCGAACAGGGCTTTGAAACCTCGCTGGATTTGGTGTCGCGCAAAGGCGATCCGCGTTATCAGCCGCTGGTACTTCCCTGCTTGCCGCATCTCGATTACCTGGTGATCAACGAACTGGAAGCGGGCGAATTCAGCGGGTTAGCGATGCGAACCACCGACGACGAGCCGCATATTGAAAATATTGCCAGCGCGGCAGCAAAACTGCTGGCAGCCGGCGTCAAACAGCGGGTGGTGATCCACTGCCCGGAAGGTGCCTGGGGCGAAGCGCCCGGCGAAACGGGCAACTGGGTGCCGTCGCGGATGCTGAGCCAGTCCGAAATTATTGGCAGCGTGGGGGCGGGGGATGCCTTCTGTGCCGGGTTTTTATATGGCTGCCACGAAAGCTGGCCGCTGCAAAAAAGCATTCAGCTTGCGCATACCTGCGCCCGCGCCAGCCTGCTGTGTGCCAATGCGATTGACGGGGCGAAAACGCTGGATGCGCTCCTGTTTGAGTTAGGCACCCCGGCCTGAGGCCACGCGCCCGGATGTCTCTTGCGGCGATAAACAGGCGTTACGCGGCTTTATCGCCGTGAGAAACGTCTGCGGCAAATACGTAACCGAGCCCGCGCAACGTTTTGATCAACGCGGGTTGGTGGGGATTGATTTCGATTTTGCGGCGCAGGCGCATAATCAACACGTCAATGGTGCGGTCAAACACATCGACGCTTTCGCTGTGCGTCAGCTCCAGCAACTGTTCGCGATTAAGCACCCGGCGGGCGTTTTGCACCAGCGCCAGCAATAAACTGTACTCCCCTTGCGTCAACGCCACGCTCTGCTGCTGGGGGTTAAACAGCTCGCAGCGCTCGGGATCGAGATGCCAGCCGTTAAAGATGAAACCCGCCGTTTTTACCGCAGAGGTTTCCGCCGCCAGCACACCGGTGCGTCGCAGTACGGCTTTAACACGCGCTACCAGCACACGCGCGTTGAACGGCTTACCAATGTAGTCATCAGCGCCCATTTCCAGACCGACCACCACATCCGATTCGCTACCCAGCCCGGTCAACATCACCACCGGCAGTGACGGGCGCAGTTTTTGTAGCTGCTGTAATACCTGCAAGCCATTGATATCCGGCAACATCATATCCAACAGCACCAGCGAGATATCCGCATGCTGCGCACAGAGATTTACCGCATCGCGCCCGTTATGGCAGGCGTAGACCGTAAAGACATGCTCGTTGAGCACATCTTCCAGCAGTGAACACACCGCCGTATCGTCATCCACAACCAGAATCGCAGGTTTCATTGTCCGCTTCCGCCAGGCTTCGTTTGCTCATTCTGGCTCATTCTGTTGGCAGTGATTGATAATTGCAGCGAATAAATGCCGGATTTTTAATCGGGGTCACATCCCCTCGCCTTTCGACACGTCACTTTTGACGATGACCTGCGTTTCGTCAGTATTTTGACCAAATATCCGCCGTAATATCAGTAAATACCCCCAGCAACACTGTGGCATAGAAGATGCATAATCGGGGGCGATATTCTTAACTGGAGCGAAAGTGATGAAAAAAGTCGTCACGGTTTGCCCGTATTGCGCCTCAGGTTGCAAGATTCACCTGGTGGTCGATAACGGCAAAATCGTTCGGGCGGAGGCAGCGCAGGGCAAGACCAATCAGGGCACGCTCTGCCTGAAAGGTTACTACGGCTGGGATTTTATTAACGATACCCAGATTCTGACGCCCCGCCTGAAAACCCCGATGATCCGTCGCCAGCGCGGCGGCAAACTGGAGTCGGTATCCTGGGATGAAGCGCTCGATTATGTCGCCAGTCGTCTGAGCGCCATTAAAGAGAAGTACGGTCCGGATGCGATCCAGACCACCGGCTCTTCCCGCGGTACGGGTAATGAAACCAACTACATAATGCAAAAATTCGCGCGCGCCGTTATTGGTACCAATAACGTCGACTGCTGCGCTCGCGTCTGACACGGCCCATCGGTTGCAGGTCTGCACCAGTCGGTCGGTAATGGCGCGATGAGTAATGCCATTAATGAAATTGATAACACGGACTTAGTGTTTATCTTTGGTTACAACCCGGCGGATTCTCACCCGATCGTCGCTAATCATGTGATTCGCGCGAAACAAAACGGGGCGAAAATCATCGTCTGCGATCCGCGCAAAATCGAAACGGCGCGCATTGCTGATATGCACGTTGCCTTGAAAAACGGGTCGAACATCGCCCTGCTCAACGCGATGGGGCATGTCATTATTGAGGAAAATCTCTACGACCAGGCGTTTGTCGCTAATCGTACCGAAGGGTTTGAAGAGTACCGGAAAATCGTTGAAGGCTATACGCCGGAATCGGTCGAGGAAATTACCGGCGTTAGCGCCCAGGAGATTCGCCAGGCCGCCCGCATGTATGCCGGAGCGAAAACGGCGGCCATTCTGTGGGGCATGGGCGTGACCCAGTTCTACCAGGGTGTGGAAACCGTGCGTTCGCTGACCAGCCTCGCGATGCTGACGGGCAACCTCGGTAAAGCGCATGTTGGGGTGAACCCGGTGCGTGGTCAGAACAACGTGCAGGGTGCCTGCGATATGGGTGCGCTACCGGATACCTACCCCGGTTACCAGTACGTGAAAGAGGAGGCGCACCGCGAGAAATTCGCTAAAGCCTGGGGCGTCGACAGTCTGCCTGCGCACACCGGTTATCGCATTAGCGAGCTACCGCACCGCGTTGAGCACGGCGAAGTCCGCGCCGCTTACATCATGGGTGAAGATCCCCTGCAGACAGATGCCGAACTTTCCGCAGTGCGTAAGGCGTTTGAAGGGCTTGAACTGGTGATTGTGCAGGACATTTTCATGACCAAAACCGCAGCCGCGGCGGACGTTATCCTGCCGTCGACCTCCTGGGGTGAGCACGAAGGTGTGTATACCGCAGCGGATCGCGGCTTCCAGCGCTTCTTTAAAGCGGTGGAACCGAAGTGGGATTTGAAAACGGACTGGCAAATCATCAGCGAAATCGCCACCCGGATGGGTTATCCGATGCATTACAACAACACGCAGGAGATCTGGGATGAATTACGTCATCTGTGCCCGGACTTCTACGGCGCCACCTACGAAAAAATGGGTGAGCTGGGCTACATTCAGTGGCCGTGTCGTGACACGTCGGATGCCGACCAGGGAACGTCGTATCTGTTTAAAGAAAAATTTGATACGCCGAATGGGCTGGCGAAGTTCTTCACCTGCGACTGGGTCGCGCCAATGGATAAACTCAACGAAGAGTATCCGATGGTGCTTTCCACCGTGCGTGAAGTGGGTCACTACTCCTGCCGTTCAATGACCGGGAACTGCGCCGCGCTCGCCGCGCTGGCGGATGAACCGGGTTATGCGCAAATCAACACCGCCGACGCCGCAAGGCTGGGCATTGAAGATGAAGCGCTGGTGTGGGTGAACTCGCGCAAAGGCAAAATCATCACGCGTGCGCAGGTCAGCGAGCGTCCGAATAAAGGCGCGGTGTATATGACCTACCAGTGGTGGATTGGAGCCTGTAACGAGCTGGTGACGGAAAACCTCAGCCCGATAACCAAAACGCCGGAGTACAAGTATTGCGCCGTGCGCGTGGAGCCGATCGCCGATCAGCGCGCCGCCGAGCAATATGTGATAGATGAGTACAACAAGCTGAAGACTCGCCTGCGCGAAAGCGCAATGGGTTAAGCGGTTAATGCGGGGTGTTTACCACCCCGCTTTTTTCAGATCTCTTTGGTAAAACAGCCAAACCAGAACCCATTCTCTCGTTCGAACTTTTCATCGCCAAAAGCGCGAGTATGTTCGGAAACCACATCCAGACAGCACACAGACAACCCCGCCAGATAGCGTTTCAGCTCATCCTCTGAATAGGCTTTTTCAATCATGTTGTCGAACTTACGTTTAAACAGACCGGGTTCATCCAGCGTTGCATCAACGACTTTATCGTTAAACACCGCCTGACTACTGACTGCGAGGAAGAAGTAAGCGCCGCCCGGTTTCAGCAGCCTGACCACGTTGTTGAAATACGCCACTCGTACCGCTTCATCAGGAATAAAGGTAATGGCGGACATAATATCGAAAATGCAATCGAAGTGAGCATCCGGAAAGGGTAAATCGCCCGCCGCGTTGGCCTTAATAAGTTGTACAATGCCTTTTTGTTGATAATCGCTCAGCAATTCCTTTGATTTACTGATAGCGATATCAGTTTGATCAATACCGACATAATTATCAGAAAAGCCATGCGTAATAAGGTAATGAAGATTTCGGCCAAAACCGCAACCAATTTCCAGCGTATTAACGGTAATCGATTGGGTCTGAATCAACTCCAGGCTTTCGTAAATTCGTTTAATGGCGTAACTGGGCGTGGTACGCACATTTTCATCGGCCGATTTTTTATGTAGCGTTTCCCACTTACTTTTATTTTGCTGGCTGCGCTTATTTGATGCAAAGATATCCATGAAACTCCCCGTATTTCATAATCGTAGCAATTTGTTTAAACCCGACTTCCGCAAGGATTTTTCTGTTCTCTCGCTCGGTACAAGGCCGCATCATTCCTTCCAGGCTAAATTTCTTAGCGATGATCTCATCAACCGAAAAGCCTCGCGACAGCTTGAACTTCAGATAGCAAGACTCGATCATTTCATTTATTTTCGAGTCATCGATAACTTCTTTTTCAAAAAGTATCAGCGCCCCTCCCGGAATTAATGCATCATATAATTTTTCATAAGCCGTTATGCGTTTAGTCAGTGGGATAAACTGCAAGCAGTAATAAGAAGCGATAAAGTCGCACGCTTCCATATCGATATTTTCAATAGTGTTATGCACATATTCAATGGGTAAATTACCGGTTCTTTTTTTCGCCTGCGCGATCATATTCTGAACCGGTTCAACGCCAATAAACCGTGTCGCTGCTTTTTGGCTGTGCCGAGTATATATTTTATGAATCAGTGCGCCGGTGGAGCAGCCTATTTCATAAAACACTGAACCCTCTTTAATAAAGAAATCACTTAAAAAACCAATAAGTTCATGCCCCTCTTGATAAACCGGCACCGACATTTGCACATGTTCATCAAAGTGGCTGGCGACATCATTATCAAAAGTCCATTGCTGCCCGGTTGATATCGAAATACTGTTACCCACTTCCATGTTAATACTCCCGATTAAGAAGAAAGAGTGAAAGGACAATCAGGCATCCGCCGATAATAAGTTGAATGGAGAGACCATCATGTAATGTGAAAATAGAAAAGATCGTTGAAAAGAGAGGAACGAGAAACAGAAAGCCGCTGGCAAGCGTTGCGCCTCCCTGTCGTAGCGCTGAAAACCACAAGCCGAACGAACCGACACTGGCCGGTAAAATAAGCCAAATAAACCACACCCAGCCCCAGACTTGTAAATCGCCGATGTTATATTTTTCATCTCTTATCCAGGCGATGAGCAACATAAACAGCGCACCGAGAAAAAGCTGCCAGCCGGTAAATACCCAGCTGTCTTTATCAAAAACAAATCGCTTACTCACGACCGTGCATACCGCCCAGCATATCGATCCTAAAAATGCATAAAATAAACCGGTTCCGCCTTTGACACTCTCAAGCCCCAGACAAACAATCACGCCCGCGACGCCAATAATCAGTGAGATAATTTTTCGCTTATTTAATTTATCGTGCAGCAGATAATGCGCTAATATTGCGAGCCACAAGGGATTGGTAAACAAAATAATAGAAGACATGGATGAGGTAACACTCTCCAGCGCCAGGTTGAGAAAGCCCATGGTCCCTGTCGTCTGCAACGCTCCCACTACCGCGGTTAAAAGCAATCCCTTCGCGACCGATCCTTCACTGGTCGGAATGATAGCCTGAACGCCACGGGTAAAAACCGGAATTAATAGCATAAAAATCCCGGCTGCCATAAACCGCCAGCCGCCCATTAAAAACGGCGGCATATTTTCATAAGAGATTAAATATTTCCCGGTTGGAAAAGACGACCCCATACAGAGGGTCGCAATAACAACTTTTAGTAGAAAGTTCATATTTCTCGTGGTCACGCTGCTTTCCTTTTATCAATACAGCCAATGGCAAACAATAAAACGAATGAAAGAGCAATAACGAGCATGGAGAGAAGCACGTAATCCAGCTGTCTGAAAAAAGCCACGGCGGTAAAGAGATATTGAATAATGACCAGCGCCAGCAGAAGTTTTCGGATAAACGCATCCCCATGCCGAACAGAAAAGAGAATACCTAAAGGTGCAAAGATAATGACCACCGGAATCGTTGCACTCAAATATGTTAAGGTCTGCATATTTACGTTACCGGCACTGATATTTAAAACCGTCGCCAGCAGTGATATCAACGCCATCACAATGACCGCAGAAGGTGTTGCTACGGATTCGGTGCGGGAAAACATTAAAATCAACACGCAGAAAAAGACCACGTCGATACCATTACCGATCCATGAGGTCACAATTCCACCCGCGAAGCAAATAGCGATAAACAACAGCAATCGCCAGCCGTTCACGCGGGTAAGTGCTACGGTTCGCCTAATGGTTTGTTTTCTTCTGACAAGGAAAATCGCCGCGCCAAAGGCGAGCCAGAAAGAGGAGAAAAAAACTTTTAATCCTGCGGATGAAAAGGGATTAGGAATATAAAACAGCGCCAGCAAATAACCTACAAAACTGGTTATTACACACCAGCTTATCAGAAATTTATCGACCGGTATCTTGCGGGTAAATATCGCTAAAGAAGACGCTGTCATGCCAAACGATTGCATTGCCAGGCAAAAAACGGCGGCCTCTTTGGCCGGGATCTGTTTGATGAACGTCAGTACTGGAAATGCCACCACACCGCCGCCCACTGGCGTCGCACTTCCGACAAACGCCCCCGCCATCATGGCGAAACTTAAAATATAATTCTCAGCTATTCCAGCGAAGCCAGTAATATATACCGTCAATAATAACCAGAGGATTAAACAAAAAAATCTGAAAAGATGAAGCGCATCCTTATATAAAGGTCGTTGTAAGAACATTATGACTGCCTTGTCTGTTCTGAATTGCGGTATTCTTTACGAACAAACAGATAAATGTTTAATTCTTTAATGAACTATGAACGTGATGACAGAACAACTTCCTAATTTCAGCCGACTGGCTTGTCTGTTAGCCGATGCCAGCCGGGCAAGAATGCTCTGCGCGTTGATGGATAATAACCGGCTTACCGCATCGGAATTAGCGCGTGTTGCCGGGCTTTCGGCGCAATCCGCGAGTAATCATTTGGCGAAATTAACCCACTGCCGGGTAGTTGCCTTCGATAAAGTGGGACGCAACCGTTATTACCGGCTCTATAACGCGCTGATTGCCCAGGCCATTGAATCGATGATGGTAGCAACCTATGCCGATGACGATTTTCAGCAGCGGTTAAAACCCAGCGGGTTTAAGAAAATATGTTATGCCAGAACCTGCTACGACCATGTTGCCGGGCATATCGGCGTCGCTATCTATGAGCATCTTTTACAAACAAACATGCTGGTTGCCACAGACGGACATCTCTCCGTCACTCCGAAGGGACGAGACTGGTTCGCTACGCAACTGGGGATAGATATCGATAACATGCACGGCGGATCGCGCCGGGAGCTGGCAATAATCTGTATGGACTGGAGCGAGCAGCGTTATCACTTATCGGGTGAATTAGGCACCCGTCTCTTCGCGGCGCTGCTTGAGAAGCGGTTTCTTATCAAAGCGCATGAACCGCGTGTGCTGCTGGTTACGCCCACAGGCAAAGCGTTTTTGCAACAGACGCTGGGTATCAATAGTTTTATTGATTAGCGATCTGCCGCTTCCACGCCCTGCCGGGGGATCCTCTCTCGCCTGACAGGCCGTGGTATCCAGATGAACCGGTCTGAAAGCGATCCTGCGTTCGCCAGGCGTATCGCAAGGGCAAGGAAATGCCGCCCTTTATGAAAATCCCTCCATAAAGGAGGGATTGATAAACTTACTGATCGGCGGTTTTATCAAATTTGCCCAACATTTCGCGCTCATAAGCGCGCGCTTTTTTGCGGTCAAATTTGTGTTCCCACTTAGCAATCACCAGCACCGCCAGCGCATTGCCCACCACGTTTAGCGCTGTACGCGCCATATCGAGGATACGGTCCACACCGGCGATAAACGCCAGACCTTCCAGCGGAATACCGACACTACCCAGCGTCGCCAGCAATACCACAAAGGAGACACCCGGCACACCGGCGATACCTTTTGAGGTCACCATCAGCGTCAGCACAAGGATGATTTCCTGCCACAGCGACAGGTCAATGCCATACAACTGTGCAATAAAGATAGCCGCAATGCTCTGGTACAGCGTCGAGCCATCAAGGTTAAAGGAGTAACCGGTCGGCACCACGAAACTGGTGATCGACGCCGGCGCGCCATAGGCTTCCATCTTCTCGATAATACGCGGCAACACACTTTCCGAGCTGGCGGTGGAGTACGCCAGAATCAGTTCATCTTTCAGGATGCGGATCAAAATCCAGATGCTCAGCCCGCATACGCGCGCCACAATGCCGAGCACCACCAGCGCAAAGAACAGAATGGCGAAATAGACCAGAATCACCAGCTTTGCCAGCGGCCACAGCGAGGCAAAACCAAAGTTCGCCACCGTGACGGAGATCAGCGCAAACACGCCGACCGGCGCATAGCGCATCACCATATGGGTGACTTTAAACATGGTTTCGGAAATAGAGCGGAACACGGTGACCAGCGGTTCGCGGTGCGAAGCTGGCAGCGAGGAAAGCCCCAAACCAAACAGCACCGAGAAGAAGATGATCGGCAGCATGTCGCCCTTCGCCATTGACGCGACGATATTGGTCGGCACCAGCGATAAGATCGTCCCCATCAGGCCGTGGGCGTGGCTTTGCACATCCGCGGTGGTGCTTTGGTATTTCGAAATATCCACCGTCGCCAGTTGCGACATATCAATGCCCGCGCCCGGCTGGAACACATTCGCCAGCGTGATGCCGAGAATAATCGCCACCGTAGTGATCACTTCGAAATAGATGATGGTCTTGGCGCCGATACGGCCAAGCTGTTTTGCGTCGCCAACGCCTGCAATGCCGACAATCAGCGTCGAGATAACAATCGGCACGACAATCATTTTGATCAAATGGATAAAGATATCGCCCGCCGGAGACAGGAGATTCGCAATCAGCCATTCGCGGCTGTCGCTGTGGTAGTGCAAATAACTACCCAAAAGAATACCCAGCACAAGGGCTAGCAGAATCTGCCAGGCCAGGCTGATTTTCATGTTTTTCATAACTACAGACATCCTCAATGAAGCGCCATTCCAGGCACGGAACGACACATACTGAAAGGGTATGATTCACGTCGCGCAGTATTGCGGGGTTTTTTAACGCGCATTATCAGTATCATTTGCAGGGTGTAACGCGCAACCCTATACCGGGAGGGGGTTTGACTGAATTTTTACTTAAAAGCCGCCTTTTATTCCAGTTATTATAAATAACTCTTTGTTATGAAAAACTTTTCACTGGCCCTAATTCCAATATTTACGTCTGGAAATTATTACGCACAATTCGTTCATTTGCGCATTTTTTAATCACTAAAAATGCCGTTATGGGCAACGCTAGCCAAAAATTCGTCTGCTATTCGTGGTTAACGCAGTGAATAATTCAGCAGACAAACCATTATCACCCTACTGATTACGTGATGGATTTTCATAGGCTTGCAGCAGCGTGAATTTTTACGCCGGTAGGAAGCGTAATCGAATTGTCACCTTTCATAACTTGCTGTTATGAAGTGCCTTTCTTTTCGTCTCACCCTTTTGCGTTCTTCCGCGCACCAGCACATTTATTTTGCTCGCTTTTTGCACAATTCATTTAATGCGTGATCTATCGCGCAAATAGTAAACAAAGCTGGCAAAGGCCCTACAATTAACGTTCTTGTGACATATTATTAACATCTTACAAGGAGAGCAATCGCCATGAGCCAAATACATAAACACGATATTCCCGCCAATATTGCGGAACGTTGCCTGATAAATCCGGAGCAGTATGAGGCCAAATACCAGCAATCGGTAACTGACCCTGACACATTCTGGGGCGAGCAAGGCAAAATCCTCGACTGGATCAAGCCTTACAAGAAGGTGAAAAACACCTCCTTCGCACCGGGCAATATTTCGATTAAATGGTATGAAGACGGCACGCTGAATCTGGCGGCCAACTGCCTCGACCGCCACCTCGCCGAACGCGGCGATCAAACGGCCATTATTTGGGAAGGTGATGACGCCAGCCAGAGCAGGCTTATCACCTACCGTGAGCTGCACCGCGATGTTTGCCGCTTCGCCAATGTACTGGTTTCACTGGGCATTAAGAAGGGCGACGTAGTGGCTATTTATATGCCGATGGTGCCGGAAGCCGCCGTGGCGATGCTCGCCTGTGCGCGTATTGGCGCGGTGCATTCGGTGATTTTCGGCGGCTTCTCGCCGGAAGCGGTCGCCGGACGCATCATTGACTCCAGTTCGCGACTGGTGATCACCGCCGACGAAGGTGTCCGTGCCGGGCGCAACATCCCGCTGAAGAAAAACGTTGATGACGCGCTGAAAAACCCGAACGTCAACAGCGTCGAGCATGTCGTGGTGCTAAAACGTACCGGCGGCAACATCGACTGGCACGAAGGGCGCGATCTGTGGTGGAGTGATCTGACTGCAAACGCCAGCGATCAGCATGAGCCAGTCGAAGTAGGAGCGGAAGATCCGCTATTTATCCTTTACACCTCAGGCTCTACCGGGAAACCGAAAGGCGTGCTGCATACCACCGGTGGTTACCTGGTCTATGCCGCCTCAACCTTTAAATATGTCTTCGATTACCATCCGGGCGATGTCTATTGGTGTACCGCCGATGTCGGTTGGGTCACCGGGCACAGCTACTTGCTCTACGGGCCGCTGGCCTGCGGTGCCATCACGCTGATGTTTGAAGGTGTGCCGAACTGGCCGACCCCGGCACGCATGAGCCAGGTGGTGGACAAACACAACGTCAACATTCTCTATACCGCGCCAACCGCCATTCGTGCGCTGATGGCGGAAGGGGATAAAGCGATTGACGGCACCAGCCGATCTTCGCTGCGGATCCTCGGTTCCGTGGGCGAGCCGATTAACCCGGAAGCCTGGGAGTGGTACTGGTCGAAAATCGGTAACGGTAAATGCCCGGTCATGGACACATGGTGGCAGACGGAAACCGGCGGCTTTATGATCACCCCGCTGCCTGGTGCTACCCAGTTGAAAGCCGGTTCCGCCACGCGCCCGTTCTTTGGCGTGCAGCCTGCGCTGGTGGATAACGAAGGTAACGCGCTCGATGGCGCGACCGAAGGTAACCTGGTGATCACCGACTCCTGGCCGGGTCAGGCGCGTACGCTGTTTGGCGATCACGAGCGCTTTGAGCAGACCTATTTCTCCACCTTCAAAAACATGTACTTCAGCGGTGACGGCGCGCGCCGTGACGAAGATGGCTACTACTGGATCACCGGTCGCGTGGATGACGTGCTGAACGTCTCCGGCCACCGTCTGGGAACGGCGGAGATCGAATCGGCGCTGGTGTCGCACCCGAAAATCGCCGAAGCGGCGGTCGTGGGCATTCCACACAATATTAAAGGCCAGGCCATTTACGCGTACGTCACGCTCAACCACGGCGAAGAACCGTCGCCGGAGTTGTACACCGAAGTGCGTAACTGGGTGCGTAAAGAGATTGGTCCGCTGGCGACGCCGGATGTGCTGCACTGGACAGACTCACTGCCGAAAACCCGCTCCGGCAAAATCATGCGCCGTATTCTGCGCAAAATCGCCGCTGGCGATACCAGCAATCTCGGCGATACCTCAACGCTCGCCGATCCTGGCGTAGTGGAAAAACTGCTCGAAGAGAAGCAGGCCATTACCATGCCATCGTAATACTCGAAAAACCCTGCCGGATAGCGGCGCGAAAGCGTCTTATCCGGCGGCAAACGCAACCATAACGCTCTCCTTGCAAGGAGAGGAAACAATCACCTCACCCTACAATCCCTAATGGATTTCGTGTTGCAGGAAAGCGGCAAACGCGCAGATCCCAGGCGCAACGATAACGATGTGACTGGGGCGGGCGCGTGCGGCCACCTGACCGGCAGCGCGCAGGACAACGGGGAGACCTCTGGAGAATTCTGTGATGAATAACATTTATCAACAGATAGAAAACAGTGCGCATTTCAGGGAGTTAGTCGAAAGACGGCAACGGTTTGCCTTTATGCTTTCCATCATCATGCTGATTATCTACGTCGGCTTTATTTTGCTGATCGCGTTTGCCCCGCACTGGCTCGGTACGCCATTGCATGAAGGCACCAACGTCACGCGCGGCATCCCGATTGGTATCGGTGTGATTGTAATTTCGTTTGTGCTGACCGGCGTATATGTCTGGCGGGCAAACGGCGAGTTTGATCGCCTGACCAAAGCGGTTCTTAGCGAGGTAAAAGCATCATGAAGAGAGTCCTGACGGCGCTGGCCGCCACACTTCCTTTTACGGCTCACGCCGCCGATGCCATTACCGGCGCGGTTCAACGCCAGCCAACCAACTGGCAGGCGATCATTATGTTCGTAATTTTCGTCGCACTGACGTTGTACATCACCTACTGGGCATCCAAACGGGTGCGTTCGCGCAGCGATTACTACACCGCCGGTGGCAATATCACCGGTTTTCAGAACGGGCTGGCAATAGCGGGTGACTTTATGTCAGCAGCCTCGTTTCTGGGGATTTCCGCGCTGGTGTACACCTCCGGCTACGACGGCCTGATCTACTCGCTCGGCTTTCTGGTCGGCTGGCCGATCATCCTGTTTTTGATCGCCGAACGCTTGCGTAACCTGGGGCGTTATACCTTTGCTGATGTGGCCTCTTATCGTCTGAAACAAGGTCCAATCCGCACCCTTTCCGCCTGCGGTTCGCTGGTGGTTGTGGCGCTCTATTTGATTGCGCAGATGGTTGGCGCGGGTAAATTAATTGAGCTGCTGTTTGGCCTGAATTACCACGTCGCCGTGGTATTGGTTGGCGTGCTGATGGTGCTGTATGTGCTGTTCGGCGGCATGCTCGCCACCACCTGGGTACAAATTATCAAAGCGGTGCTGCTGCTGTTCGGCGCGAGTTTTATGGCCTTTATGGTAATGAAACACGTCGGCTTCAGCTTCAACAACCTGTTCACCGAAGCGATGGCCGTCCACCCGAAAGGTGCGGCGATCATGAGCCCTGGCGGGCTGGTGAAAGATCCGATCTCCGCCCTGTCGCTCGGCCTTGGGTTGATGTTCGGCACCGCCGGTTTACCGCATATTCTGATGCGTTTCTTCACCGTCAGCGATGCGCGTGAAGCGCGCAAGAGCGTGTTCTACGCCACCGGGTTTATGGGTTATTTCTATATTCTGACCTTTATCATCGGCTTCGGCGCCATCATGCTGGTGGGCGCAAACCCGGCGTTTAAAGACGCGGCGGGCGCGCTGATTGGCGGCAACAATATGGCGGCGGTGCATCTGGCAGATGCGGTCGGTGGCAACCTGTTCTTAGGCTTTATCTCCGCCGTGGCGTTCGCCACCATTCTGGCGGTGGTCGCCGGGTTAACGCTGGCGGGTGCCTCGGCGGTTTCGCACGATCTTTACGCCAACGTGTTCCGCAAAGGCGCGACGGAACGCCAGGAACTGAAAGTGTCGAAAATTACCGTGCTGGTGCTGGGAGTTGTCGCCATTCTGCTGGGCATCCTGTTCGAAAAACAGAACATCGCCTTTATGGTCGGGCTGGCCTTCTCGATTGCCGCCAGCTGTAACTTCCCGATCATTCTGCTCTCGATGTACTGGTCGAAGCTGACCACGCGCGGTGCGATGATCGGCGGCTGGCTGGGTCTGTTGACGGCGGTTGTCCTGATGATCCTCGGCCCGACCATCTGGGTGCAGATCCTCGGTCACGCCACCGCGGTGTTCCCGTATGAGTACCCGGCGCTGTTCTCTATCGCTGTGGCGTTTATCGGCATCTGGATCTTCTCCGCCACCGATAACACCGAAGCCGGCAAACTGGAGCGCGAACAGTTCCGTGCGCAGTTTATCCGTTCGCAAACCGGGATCGGTATCGAACAGGGCCGCGCCCATTAATCTTTCTACCCCGGTCAGTAATGGCCGGGGATCACACTTTCCCGCCTTTTCGCTACCCCTCTCGCACCAGCGCGCTACAGTACCTTCAGCTTATTGAAACGGTGTTTTTAATACATCAGCACGTTAATTCATTTATGACTGAAGAGGCTGTGATGAAAAAATATGCTTTAGTGGGAACCGGCGGGCGCGCCGGGCTGTATATTTCCGCCATTGGCGGGCAGTGGAAAGAGAATGCCCGCATGGTGGCGTTTTGCGACAGCAATCAGACGCGTATGGACTACGCCAACCAGCTCTTACAAAACGAAGACGCACCGCCCGTTTCCACGTGGAAAGCAGCGCAGTTTGAAGCGATGATCCGCGAAACCCGCCCAGACGTTGTTATCGTCACCACCATGGACAGAACCCATGACGACTATATTGTGCGGGCGTTACACGCAGGCTGCGATGTGATCACTGAAAAACCCATGACCATCGACGAACAGCGCGCGCTGCGTATTCTCGATGCCATTGAGCAGACCGGCAAAACCGTGCGCGTAGCGTTTAATTACCGCTATGCGCCGCACCACAGTAAAGTGCGCGAGTTGCTGATGAACAACACCATCGGCGACGTCTACTCCGTGCATTTCGAATGGCTGCTGAATACCGAGCATGGCGCCGATTATTTCCGCCGCTGGCACCGGGAAAAGCGCAACAGCGGCGGGCTGCTGGTGCATAAATCGACGCACCATTTTGATCTGATGAACTTCTGGCTCAACAGCTACCCGCAGCGGGTGTATGCCGAAGGCGGGCTGCGTTTTTATGGCAAAGAGAACGCCGAAAAACGCGGCGTCACGCAGTTTTACCCGCGCACGCACGGCTATGCCGCTGCTGACGATGATCCGTTTGCCCTCCATATGGCCGACAATCCGCAGTTAAAAGCGCTCTATCTCGATGCGGAACATGAAGATAACTACTGGCGCGACCAGAGCGTATTCAGCGACGGCATTACCATTGAAGATACGTTGTCGGTGCTGGTGAAATACCAGAACCAGTGCCAGTTGAGTTATTCACTCAACACTTACTTGCCGTGGGAAGGGTTAAACGTGGTATTTAACGGCAGCCAGGGGCGGCTGGAGATGAAAATCGTCGAGAAATCCTACGTTAACGCCGGCGGCGAGCGCGCCAATGAAGGCAGCCTGGAATCCTGCGACATCACCGTGTTTCCGATGTTTGCCGCACCGTGGAAAGCGGATTTTACCCTTGGCGAAGGCGGCCACGGCGGCGGTGATAACGCCATGCTGGCGGACTTATTTGGTACACCGGGCCACGACCCGCTGCAACGCGCCGCCGATCATCGCGCCGGTGCAATGTCGATCCTGACCGGCATTGCCGGGAACATTTCCATGCAGCAACAACGCCCGGTTAACTTTAACGAGTTCGAACTGGTTGCAAGGCTGAAAAAGCAGTGACCTTCCGGCTCCCCGTTGTACGGCGGGGAGCTAAAACATCACGCGGGCGATCAAGGGTGCTGCCAGCACCATCACCACACCGGAAAGCATCATCACCAGGCTTGCGACCACGCCCTCCTGCTGACCGAGCTCATAAGAACGTGCGGTGCCCGCGCCGTGTGAGGCTGCGCCAAAGCCCGCGCCTTTCGCCACCCCTTCGCGAATCGATAAGCGCAGAAACAGCACATCGCCAACCGCCATGCCAAACACACCGGTGACCACTACAAACAGCGCCACCAGATCCGGCTGGCCACCAATCGGCCCGGCGGCCGCCAGCGCAAAAGGCGTAGTGATTGAACGCACCGCGAGGCTGCGCTGGATCTCATCCGGCAGCGTAAACAGGCGCGCCAGCCAAACCGAGCTGGTCACCGCCACCACCGAAGCGGTGATTACGCCCGCCGAAAGCGACATCCAGTGGCGGCGAATAATCGCCAGGTTGTCATACACCGGTACGGCGAAAGCGATGGTCGCAGGCCCCAACAGCCACATCAGCCAGTGGGATTCACCTATGTAGTCCTGCCAGGAGATATGGCCGAACACCAGCATTAGCACCAACAGCAGCGGCGTGAATACCAGCGGCATCAGCGGCAATTTTCGAAAACGTCGGTAGAGACGTTTATTGAGGAAATAGCACACCAGCGTCATCGCCAGGCACAGCAGGCTCAAGGCGAAATCACTCATTTTTCAACCTGCTGAGTTCAAAGCGATAGACTTTATCCACCACCCAGGCAGTGGCACCGAGCACCAAAAGCGTACTCAAACCGATCACCATAAAAATGCGCCAGCCTTCTACCATCAACAGTTGTGCGTAATTAACCACGGCGACCACCGCAGGCACAAAGAACAGCAGCATTTCCGCCAGCAGCCAATGCGCACCGGCACGTACCCAACTAAGCGGGATCACCCGACAAAGTATCAACCCCAACAGCAGTATCATTCCCACCAGATTGGCGGGAAGCGGCAGATGCAGCCATTGAACCAGGTATTGCGCAAAGATAAACAGCCCGGCATAAAGCACCACCTGTACCGGAACCTGTAAACGACGCACAAGGGCAGGCGTAACACGGCTTAACGCCACGTCCATAATGATTTTCCATCAAATAAGCAGGCGGCCAGTATAGAGAGCCCCAATGCGCTACTGAAATGAATTAAACTCATCGCATACATAGTTCTAAGGAATAATTATGGACATCAGAACGCTGCGCTATTTTGTGGAGGTGGTACGCCAGCAAAGTTTCACCCGCGCGGCGGAGCGCCTGTTTGTGACGCAACCGACCATCAGCAAGATGCTGAAAAACCTCGAAGATGAGCTGAACTGCACCCTGCTTATCCGTGACGGGCGCAAACTCTTACTCACCGATACCGGCCGCGTGGTGTATGAGCGCGGCCTCGCCATCCTCGCGGAGTTTCGCCAGTTAGAAACCGAACTTGGCGACATCAACCACCTGAACAAAGGTGTTTTGCGCCTCGGCATTCCACCGATGGTCGGCATGTTGATGGCCGGGCCGATCAACTTGTTCAGCCAGCGCTACCCCGGTGTGGAACTGAAAATTGCCGAGTTTGGCGGCCTGACCGTACAGCAAGCCGTGAGCAACGGTGAGCTGGATGTGGCGATGACGGCGCTGCCGGTCGAGGAAGAGAGTGGCCTGGCTACCCTGCCGCTGTTTAGCCATGCAATGTGCGTGCTGGTGCCGCGTTCCGGCAGTTGGCTTGAACGTGAAGTGGTCACGCCAGAGGAGCTCGCTGAACATCCGCTGCTGATCTACAACGAAGATTTCGCCTTAAGCCGCCAGCTCATGCTGCTGTTTCAACAGCATGGCGTGAAGCCGCGTATCGCCGTACGCAGCGGTCAGTGGGATTTTCTCGCCGCCATGGTGCAAGCGGGCGTGGGCATTGCCATTCTGCCGGAGCCGGTCTGCCAGCGGCTGGATAAGCAGAACTTGCGCTGGATCCCGCTCCAGAGCGACTTGCGCTGGGAGTTAGGCATGATTTGGCGCGACGGCGTTTACCTTTCACGCAGTGCGCAGGCGTGGCTGCAGTGTTGTGAAGGGTTCTGGCTGGATAAGAAAAGCGAGTAGCGGGGTTAACTGGCCGGGCAGCGCATCAATGGCTGCCCGGCGAGGGTTTACTTATTCTCTAACAGCAGCGCTTCCAGCAGGTCGAGATCGTGCAGCAGTTTTTGCAGCGTCTCGTTGCTGATCTGCCGGGTGGCGCGCAGGTGGTAAAGCTCGGCTCGCTCTGAGCGCAGCGCCGCCAGGCGGAAACGACGCTCCAGATTCTCCTCCTGGAGAGAACTCTCAACGTTATTGCGTCCGTCGGCACGACGGCGCAGGTTACCAATTACCCGCGAACTCACTTCCGTAAGTAACTGGTTATCGATGTTCTCTTCGGTGTCTGCCGCCAGCCGCTCTTCCATCTTCTGAATCGCGACAATCGCCACATCCGCCGTTGCCGCGCGCGCCATCCGCTCCTCTTTGTACTGCTGCGCGTGGTCGCGCACTTCAACATGCTGCAACAGCGCAGGCAGTGCGATAACGCCAACAAACAGCGAGAACAGAATCACCCCGGCGGCGAGAAAGACCAGCTCGTAACGCGCCGGAAAGACATCGCCGCTCGGCAACAACAGTGGAATGGAGAGCACACCGGCAAGCGTTATCGCCCCGCGCACCCCGGCAAAGGTGGCGATCAGCAACTCGCGGTCGCTCCACGAGGCGAACTCCATCGGTTTTTTCACCAGGAAACGCTGGCTGAATCTCTTCATCGTCCACAGCCAGCCAAAGCGCACCAGCATCAGCGCGGCGTAAATCAGCACAATATCGGTAAAGAGCATCCAGGTTTCGACGTTCGGATCGGCTTCTGCCGCCACCAGCGAAGACTCCAGAATGCCCGGCAACTGCAAGCCTAACAGCAAGAACACCATGCCGTTAAAGACGAACTCCAGCATCGCCCAGGTGCTGTTGGCGCGCAGACGCATCGCCAGCGGCGCGGTGCGCATCACGCCGGAACGGGTAATGGTCATCCCTGCCGCGACCGCCGCGAGGATGCCGGAAAAACCGATATGTTCCGCAATCAAATAGGAAGCAAACGGCAGCAGAAACAGCAATACGATTTGCGTTGCCGGTTCATCGCCGCCCCAGCGGCTGAGAAAACGCAGCGAGCGGCCATACAGCCAGCTCACCACAAACCCGGCGAGCAAACCACCAATCGCTACTTTGAAAAATTCAAACGTCGCGCCGCCCACGGTAAACACCATGGTGCCCATCACGACCGCCACGGCGAATTTCAGCGACACCAGGCCCGAAGCGTCATTCATCAGCGCCTCGCCCTGCAAAATGCCCATGATTTTCTTCGGAATGCGCCCTTCCCCGACAATGCCGGAAAGCGCGACTGCATCGGTTGGCGACAGCACCGCCGCCAGCGCAAAGGCGGGCACCAGCGGAATGCCAGGCACCATCCAGTAAATTAAGAAGCCGATCCCGACCACGGTGACCACCACCAGCGCCAGCGCCAGGCCAAAGATTTCGCGGCCATGTTCGAGGAACTCACGCGTGGGCGTTTTCCAGCCATCGGCGAACAGCAGCGGCGGAATAAACAAAACCAGGAACAGTTCCGGGTCGAATTCCACATGCAGGCCAAAGGTGGGAAAGGCCAGCAGAGCGCCGATGGCGATCTGCATCAGCGGAAGCGGGATTTGAAATGGAAGAACACGAGTCACGACGCCAGAAAGCGAGACGACAAGGGTCATGATGAGAATGGTAAAAAATATTTCCATGCGTTCCCTGTTTGCGATGTGTTGTTATAAAAGGCCTCAGACCTTGATGCCAGAGCCTTCAGCTTAACGCAAAGAAACCGGGCTGTGGGCAAAAAAATGGGCAACCGAAGTCGCCCATTGTGTAAAGGTTTACGCTCAACGTCCTCTGCCCACAGGAAGAGGAAACGCGATGTCAGATTGCCCAGCCGCCCGCATAGAAAGCCACCAGCGCGATGGCAATCACCACGGTGCCGATGTTCAGCTTGCGCCACTCACCGGACACCACGCGGCCAATCACCAGCGACGCAAAACCGATCATGATGCCGGTTACGATGTTGCAGGTCAGCACGATAAACACGGCAGTAATCAGGCCTGCCATCGCGTCGACAAAGTCGGCAAAATCGATTTTCGCCACGTTGCTCAGCATCAACAGGCCAACGTACATCAGCGCCGGTGCCGTTGCGTAAGCCGGAACCAGGTAAGAGAGCGGAGAGAGGAACAGGATCAGCAGGAACAGCACGCCCACGGTGATCGCCGTCAGGCCGGTTTTACCGCCTGCAGCCGTACCTGCCGCAGACTCGATATAGACCGCCGCTGGCGCCGCGCCAACTAAACCGGAGAAAACGCTGCTCAGGGAGTCGGTGGTCAGCGCTTTGCCGCCATCGATAATCTGGCCATCTTTGCCCAGCAAGTTTGCCTGGCCCGCGACCGCACGGATAGTGCCAGTAGCGTCAAACACCGCCGTCATCACCAGCGCCAGCACGCTTGGCAGCACGACCGGGTTCAGCGCGCCAACGATATCCAGGCTGCCGATCAGCGAGTTGCCTTTGTCATCGCTCAGCGACGGCATGGCGAAAATGCCAGAAAAGTGTACGCTCGGGTCGAAAATCAGACCGACAATCGACACGCCGATAATGGTCAGCAGAATGCCACCCGGCACTTTCAGTTTTTCCAGGCCGATAATCACCGCCAGACCAATCAGCGACATGATCACCGGGAAGCTGGCAAAGTGTCCAAGCGTAACCGGCAGGCCGTCCAGCGGATTCTTGATAACCAGACCCACGCCGTTCGCGGCGATCAGCAGCAGAAACAGACCAATACCGATACCGGTGCCGTGCGCAACGCCCTGCGGCAGGTTGCGCAGGATCCAGCTACGGATGCCGGTGGCAGAGATAACCGTGAACAGCACACCCATCAGGAACACCGCGCCAAGCGCGACCGGCACGCTGATGTGTTGGCCCAGCACCAGGCTGAACGCGGTAAAGGCGGTCAGAGAGATAGCGCAACCGATAGCCAGCGGCAGATTCGCCCACAGGCCCATCACGATAGAACCGACACCGGCCACCAGGCAGGTGGCGACAAACACCGCCGCAGGTGGAAACCCGGCTTTACCCAGCATGCCAGGTACGACGATGACCGAATAGACCATCGCCAGGAAGGTGGTTAAACCGGCAACGATTTCCTGACGAACCGTGCTGCCACGGGCAGAAATTTTAAACAGTGCGTCAAGCGAACCGCCGGTACGCGCAGAAGGCGTAGACATAGAAACATCCCCTGAGAATTTTATTGTGCGTTGGTGTGCGTGGTGGACAGTCCACTGCCGGTTAAACGTCATCTCCCTGTGCTGCGTTGTGACAAGGGGCCACAAAAAAGCAAACGTTTAACTCCGCGCATACAACGGTTGGTCGAAAAAAGGCAAACGATTATCCAGCGTTTATATGGCGCTTTTCAACTGAACTTTGCCGCTTTTCGCTAAATTTCGCGCGAAGCGGCGAAGAAGTGGACGGCGGATGCGCAAACGTTATCGTCGATGCGCAACTTTGCAACATTTGCCGATCAATTTTAGCTGCCTGGCAGATCAAATGGCCCGCCCTGCACAATGGCCCGTTGCCAGGCCGGGCGCATCTCTACCCGTTTTTTCCACGCGCGTAAGTTGGGTAAATTCTCCACGCCGCCGCGAGCCAGCAACGCGAACACCGGGAAACTCATCTGAATATCGGCCATGCTCAATTGGTTCCCGGCAAACCAGCTTTTCTGCGCCAGTTCGCCTTCGATAAAGCGCGCATGGTTTTCAATTTGCTGTTTCAGGAACGCTTTATCGACACCCTTCGCGAGGAGTTTGCCGACACTGCGTATCCCGAACGGCACCGGGGGTTTACCCAGGCTGTTCATCACCAGTTTCATGAGTAGCACGGGCATGAGCGAGCCTTCGGCATAGTGCAGCCAGAAGCGGTAATCCCGCTTCTGTTTGGTCTCCTGCGGTTTAAAGCGCTGCTCAGGGTCGTACGTTTCCTGCAAATATTCGAGGATCGCTCCGGATTCGGCGAGGATCAGTCCTTCATCCTCCACGACGGGTGACTTGCCGAGCGGGTGCACTTTTTTCAGGGATTCCGGCGCCAGCATCGATTTTTCCCGCTGGTAACGGACAATTTGATACGGCACGCCCAGTTCTTCTAACGCCCAGAGTACGCGCTGGGAGCGCGACTGATTAAGGTGATGCACCGTAAGCATGTTTTTCTCCAGAAAATTCAGACACATTAACTATAGAAAACCCCTACTTACAGCGGTGAAAAAAAAGACAAAAATAATTGCTCAAAAAAGTAGCAATTATGCGGCGGTGGCCTACACTAAAAGTGTCGGTACAACCCGGAACCTGTAACATACGCAGGGGTGCCGATGTCGGGGGAAACCCTCCCGTAACCGAGCGGGATAGAGAGAAAGACAAAGACCGGAAAACGACTAAAGCGCCCCAACGGGCGCTTTAGTTTTTTGTACGTTTCAATCGTCTTCCAGCAAGCGCGCGCCGGTGCCCTGCTGCCCAAGCTGATCGCCGGGGTTACGCAGTGGACAATCGCTGCGTGACAGGCAGCCACAACCGATACAGCCATCCAGTTCATCACGCAGAGCCACCAGCGTATGGATACGCCGGTCCAGTTCTTCGCGCCACTGTGACGACAGCTGTTTCCACTCTTTCTTGCTTAGCGTATGCCCTTCCGGCAGCACACCAAACGCGTCGCCGATGGTCGCCAGCGGAATACCAATGCGCTGAGCAATCTTGATGATCGCCACATAGCGCAGCACATCACGCGTATAGCGCCGTTGATTGCCGGTGTTACGGGTACTTTTGATTAAGCCTTTACTCTCATAAAAGTGCAGCGCGGAGACGGCAACCCCGCTGCGCTTCGCCACTTCACCGGGGCTGAGTAAGGCTTTAATACGTGGTGTTTTCTTTTCCATAAAACCTCTTTACCTCAAGTTAACTTGAGGAATTATACTCGCTTCCAGACAAAACGACGAATCGGGAAATGAGGAAGCCATATGTCCCATCAGCAAATTATTCAGACACTTATTGAATGGATTGATGAACATATCGACCAACCAATGAACATTGATGTAGTCGCCAGAAAGTCAGGTTATTCGAAGTGGTATCTACAGAGGATGTTCCGCACCGTGATGCATCAAACGCTGGGTGACTACATTCGCCAGCGCCGTTTACTGCTGGCAGCGGAAGCGCTGCGAACCACGCAGCGACCTATTTTTGATATCGCGATGGATTTGGGATATGTCTCGCAGCAGACGTTTTCACGCGTCTTTCGCAGGGAGTTTGATCGCACCCCCAGCGATTACCGGCACCAGGCGTGATGCCCTTTCACTTTAATGAAGGCGGCTGCTGTACCCAGCGTTTAAATTCCTGTGACGGCAGCGCCTTTGCAAAGTACCACCCCTGACAGAACTGCACGCCGCGTTTTAACAGCCACGTGACCTGCTCCGCGGTCTCAACGCCTTCCGCAATAATCTTCAGACGCAGGCTCTGCGCCATCTCAATGATGTGTTCAGCAATCAGATGGCTGGTGCTGTTGGTCGTCAAGGTATCAATAAACGATTTGTCAATTTTCAGGATATCGACGTTCAGCGAGTACAGGTTGTGCAAATTGGAATAACCGGTACCGAAATCATCAATCGCCACCTCATAACCCGCCTGGCGAAACGCCTGAATAACCGGCGTGGTTTTCGGCACATCAATAAACCCGCGCTCGGTCACTTCAATCTTAATCTGCTCGGCACGCACCGCATGCATCTTGGCTTTATTGGCAATCAATGAAATCAGGCGCGAGGAGTGGAAATCTGCAGCGGAGAGGTTAATCGAGATATAAAGTTGCGGCGCCATTGCCAGGAAATCGCCCAGATCGCTGAACAATTCGTCGACGACATAATCGGTAATACGCTCAATCATGCCCTCTTTTTCTGCCAGCGGAATAAACTCCGCCGGGCTCATGACCGGTCCATTAAACCCCGGCCATCGCAACAGCGCTTCCGCGCCAACGCAAGTGCCATTTTTGATATCGATAATAGGTTGATAATGAAGGCGAAGCTGGCGTCGGGTTAACGCCCGGTGGAGCATACGGCGTGGAGAGTTAAACTCCTGCCGTGTTCGCGACCATATTAATAGCAAAATAACGCTACCAATCACGCCCAGCGGCAACGTTAATGTGACCTGGTGATAAAGCGCCTGAAAATAGTGGTCACTCGATGTCGAAACAATAATCGCGATCGGACGATTATTCGAACGTGCAATGGTATAAAAGCGCTGGTCCTGCTGGAATGTTAAATCATCTGTGCGTAACAGCTTAGCTAACTTATCAACGCGGGCATTCTGGCTAACAGAAAAAAACTGGTGCGTCACGGTGTCGTAAATACCGTAAGCCAGATCAGTATTGTCTGATGCCACATCGCTGTAAGTGAGCGGATTAATCACCGCGACATAATTTCCACGCTGCATGTACACCATCTTGTAGCCCGCGTAAAAAGGCGTATCCCGATAGTAATAAATAGCGATATCGGGCGCGCGTTTATAATCCGCTGGTGAAATAGCATACGATTGCGCGGGCGTTATTACGCTCGAACATAAAAAGTGGTCGCCACGGGCATAAATTAAATCCGAAACATACATGCTGCCGCGGACGATATTGAGCATGGCCGTTCGATGTTCCGGCGCGCAAATTTGTCCGCGGTATTTTTCCGCCGCGCTGCGAACCGTATCCACTTGCTGGATAACGCGCTCCGTTTTATTTAGCGCTAATTGGGCAAACGATTGAAGCTGGGCACTCGTTTCTTTCACCGCACGAATATGCGCAAACCATAGCGACAACATCAGCGGCAGAAGAACTACCGTGATGAGCACGACGACGCTGAGCATCTTGCGACGCACGCTATGATTCATATCCGCCTATATCCATGCATTTAAAGTGCCTTTTTTAATGTTTGGCAGGATGCTTTGATAAACAGGTGATTACGTTGCATGAATCAAACGACATTAGCAACTGACTTTTCTCATTAAAAACCTAATATTTGGTTATGACCGAAATACGCGACCATAAAGCAAACTCAGAGTGTGCCCAATGTTTATATTAAGGAAAATATTAATCCATTCGCATGGGGGTGTTTTAACTTAATACAACAGAGTATCGCTGATTAAGCCAAACTGGCCGCAGGATAAAAAAATGGCGCGCCATTCGGGTATTTTTTCATCTGTAGCCGAGCCGCTTTCATCATTTCTTCATTATTTATTAAAAAGCGCCAACCACCACGGTTTGGCTGCGTCCTGCGCGTTTCGCATCGTACAAGGCGTTATCCGCAAGCGTTAGTAAAACTGAAGTATCAGACTCTTCGCCGGTGACGAATACTAAACCAGCGCTAAAGGATAAGGCTATCTTTTCACCATTGCTAAACAATGGATTTCGCGCCAGCGACGCGCGAACCTTTTGGCTAAAACGCAGCGCCATCTTACTGTCGGTATGCGGCATTAAAATCAGAAATTCCTCACCGCCTAAACGACCAAAAATATAGGACGGATCGCAATGTTCACGGATCTGATCGCAAAAGTTGATCAGTGCGGCGTCACCCGTTAAATGCCCCCAGCGATCGTTAATATTTTTAAAATAATCAAGATCCAGCATCAGAAGGCTAAAGTGGCTGCGCGGCTCGTCTGGCCGACACGCCACCAGCGCCTCTTTTAACTTCCGCAGCATAGCAAAACGATTATAGCAGCCGGTCAGATCGTCAATGGTGGCTTTCATTTCCAGCTGCCGCTCCGCTTTTTTACGCTCGGTGATATCAAGCCCAATACTGAGCACCGAGTGATCCGGCAGTTGAATATTCGACCAGAGCACCGTCAGCACCTGACCATCACGGCGTACCGGGTGCCATTCGTGCATGTCGACGGCTGGCGATGTATTAACCGAAGCGCGAACTTTTTGCCGAACCTCGGGATCGGGGAAAAATAATGCTAATGGATCGGCCTGCTGATTGAGCTCATTAATGCTCCAGCCAAATACACGTTCGCACTCCCCGTTCCATAATATGCAGCGATTGGTTTTGTCAAAAGCGTTCATTAAAACCGGTGCGCGTTCAAATAACGCTTTATATTGCGTGACAATGCGCTGCATCTCTTTCGCAGTACGTTCTCTGGCGACAATTTCAGCAAGATAATTTTTTAATTTTTCGACCAAAACAATAACGACATTTTTCACGATGGATAAAGCGTGCAAGGATTGCGGAAATGCCAAAAAGAAATAACCTTCGAGCCCAGACTCTTTATAATTTAATTTACACAAAATGCCGCTGCGTAATTTACTGGCTGCTATTTGCTGATGAGGAAATAATAAATCACCAGCATGTCGCCGCCAGCAAATGACTCGCCAGGCGCGCTGATGTCGTTGCAGTTGAGACTGTTCAAGAAAAGCGTGCACATCCTGCAATGTGCAGCCCGGCGTACCTGCGCTGACGAGCTGCCACGCATCGTCCTGCCGGATAACCACCCACGCAAGCGTGGAGCCGAGTGCTGTATTGATCGCGCGTAATATCTCTTCCATTGAGCGTTGCGCGGTGAGCCAGGGCATCAGCCTGGCCAGAACCGACAACGCCGCATCAGCGTCCTCAGGCGGCACGGCGGAATTTTCTATTTTCATATTTTTTCATTCGCAGGTTATAAGACGCGAAACCAGCTTAAAATGACGTTATCAGGAAAAAAGAAGAGGCGGCCATCAATTCAGTTAGCGCAACTGCACGCACAAATATCTTCCTCACGCATAAAGAACGTGATGAAAAAAATATATCGATAAAGATCAAAACCCTGAATCATCATTCACAGGCTAATAAGATTTTCCTTAAAAGCATAATATATGCGACACAACCTGTAAACGTTGTGGCAATTAGGATGCTAAATATCACTCAAATGTATTAGATAGAAAAAGCATTAATTCCCCCGGCACATAGAAATATATTGGCGATATATTTTCGTGTGAAACAGCACCAACACGCTGCAAAAAGCACGATTTTTGTACTGGCGAATAAATCAGCAAATGTGATATAGTTCACACATTCTTGAAACGGGAAACACCGTTTCAATTCGTTGTGTTATTCGCGGATCTTCAGCATTGCCACTCGCGCAGCGTGCTTATCCGCCTGGTATTCGGTTCTTTCTGAGGATGGTTTGATGGCTACCTTTACCGCCAGCGTCGTGCTTCTCCGCTGGCAGTTACTGAGTGCAGTGTTGATGTTTATGGCCAGTACGCTGAACATTCGTTTCCGTCGTGCTGATTATATTGGCCTGGCGGTGATCAGCAGCGGCATGGGCTTAGCGGCGGCGTGCTGGTTCGCTACCGGGTTGTTGGGCATTACAGTGATGGATCTCGCCACGACCTGGCACAACCTGGTCGTCGTGATGGAAGAGATCGCGCAAAAAGCGCCACCCGAGTGGCCGATGATCGTAACGTGATTGCTTAAAGCGCCTGCGGGCGCTTTTTTATTTCCTCGGGTGCTCGCTTTTCTACGCCACGCACCTTCGCATAAATATAAACAACAGATCGGCGCCAACCGCCGATCTTTCCCGCCCGCGGTAGCCGCGTAAAGAGACTAGCAGCCTTTCGCTGACAACACTGTTCGGGCGGAGAAGCCGCATTTGATTACCTGCGGGCTCGCTAAGCGGGAACGCCCACTTACCGAGCCAGGGCGTAAAAAATGCAGATGCCCGAAAAGATCCGGCTTAGCGGGCATCGGTGTTTTACGTCAGCACAACGATTTTACTCAAGAATGCGGGCTTCCCATGGTCGCCAGAGCGGGTGGAATTTCTGTGGCTGATAGTGCGTCGTTTCGCGTTCGCCGAAATGGAACAGTGCATCCATCTCATTTTTGATGACGACAATATTGGAGCCATCCGCGCGCCCGCCAATGGTCACCGAACCGTGATAGCCCTTTACCGGCACGCCGGTATAATTCGCCAGTTTTTGTGCGAAAGCATCAATCCCGCCTTCGCCACTGTGGCAGCTTAAGCAGCGGATATTTTTAAACTTCACCTCCCCGGCAAGTTCCAGCGTATCCATTGCCACATCAAACGGCGCTTTAACGCCACCGGCGACTTGCAGACCCGTGGTGCTGTCACCCTTTGGCGTAAACACACCGTGGCCGATGATATTCAACCGCGGTTCACCTTTATACGTATCCGTGAAAAACAGGTACAAATTTTCGTTATTCAACCCCGCATCCCGGCGAACAATATTGATCTCACCCGACAACGTCACCGCGCCCATTTCTCTCTCGCCGACATCCATGCCGACTTGATAAACCTCCGCTAACCTGGCGCTGTCTGTTTTTGCCGTTGTAGATGTAGCAACCCCCCCTTTCCCTTCCGGCAGAACAACGTGTATCGCATCCGGCCCGGAAACATCAGCAGCGGCATGGCTTAATGACCGTATACCTGGCGTATTTTCCTGCACAAGGGAGGTGAAGGATTTCGCTGCCGCGCTTGCCGGTTCAGCCAGCGCGGTTTTGTTTTGCAGATGCGCATTTTCAAGCGCGCTGGCGGGTCGTTCTGCAAGACGCCCGGCACCAGCACCGGCAAAGGCACGCGACGCACCGGGGAATTCCGGCAGCGGCCCGCCCAACACCGCGCCGAGGAAAATCTCCTGCAAACTTTCGCCCAGCGTGGGCAACGGTATTTTGCCTTCATCTTTGGGTACGCGGGAAAGATCGGCCTGTTTATCACCGGTTCGCCATGAGTAATGCCGCTGCTGAAACGCCTGGAAAGTCTCTTTTGCTGGCGTATAGGCAGGCTCCAGCTGCACCGCTCTTAGCGTTTTGTCTGCATAAGGCGAAATATCATAGGGTTTAAATACATCAATTGCTGCCGGTCCTTTAATGTCCATGCGCGCTCCTTTAATAGCGGTTATCTGACTTCATTGCCGTTGATTAAGTGGCTCGATGGACGACTTTCGCGGCGTTAAGGCGCAATTATTTCCCCAGTTTCGACAACATTTCCGGGCGCATAAATTTATGGATAACCAGCATAAACAGTACCGATGGCACCAGCAGGATCAGCGCGGTGATGGACGACACCTGGTAGTTGCCCGACATACTGGCGGTATAGAGCAAAATGGGCAGCGTGGTGATATCCGGCGCGCCAACAAAAAAGGTGGCGGTAAACTCGTCTAATGATTCCAGAAATACAAAAATGCTGGCGGCAATCAGCCCAGGCGCGGCCTGCGGCAAAATGATATGGAAAAATGTATAGACCGGCCCGGCACCCAGATTGCGCGAAGCGCGCGCCAGCAACGGATCAAGCGCCGAGAACGCCGCCACGCTAATCCAGATCGAGTACATCAGGCCATGAACGCTATGCACCAGTACCACGCCCGCAATCGTGCCGTTTAGCCCCCACTGATAAAAGAGCCGCGCCACGTTCATATACACCGTCAGGTTGGGAAACGCTTGCGGGATAAGAAACAGCAGCATAAAAAAGGCGCGACAGGGCATGGATCGGTGCGACAGCGCGTAACCCGCCGGAATGGAGATCAGCAGACAGACAATGACCGACAACACCGCAATGAATACGCTGATTGAGAGCGAACCGGAAACATCACTGTAGGGGCTAAACACCTGGCTCCAGTATTTTAATCCCCACTGGCTCGGCAAGGTGTGCGGGAAAAACCAGCTCTCCGCCACCGTCCAGATAATCAGGTTCAACAGCGGGCCAAACAGCGCCAGCACCAGAAAAGTGAGCAACAGGGTTTGCAGCAGAAAACTGCCGTGGAGTTTTTGGCGAAACGAGGTCATCACTGCGCTCCTTTGGCATGCAGGCTGTGACGTAAATAGAACCAGGAGAGCGCCGCGCAAATCAGCCAGGAGATCACCCCCATCGCGTTCGCCACCGGGTAATCGCCGTACGAATTCACGCGAAACGCCATATCGACGGTCATCATGGTTGGCGTGCCGGTGCCAATCATCAGCGGTACGGAGAGCACCGACATCATCGTTACCGTGGAGAGCACCATCGCCACGCCAATCGTCGGCAGCACCTGCGGCAAAATAATGTCGAACAGGATACGTAAACGCGACGCACCGAGGTTTTTCGCCGCCAGTATATGCGACGGATCCACCGCCGACATCGCGCCGCAAATCAGTAATGTCGAGAACGCCATCTGCTTCCAGACGAAAGTGATGATGATGCCGCTCCAGCCCAAAAGCGAGGTGGTGTCCATCGGTGTTAACAGCCCGCTCGCCACCAGCACATTGTTCATCAGGCCATTTTTGGCGAGGAAGGTGCGCATCATCTGCGCGGTAACAATAAAGGGAATAAACAGCGGCAGACGGTATAAAAAGGCCAGCGTCTTAACGATGCGGCGAAACGGCGACAGCACGATAATGGCGGAAATCGTTATCGACAGCAGCGCGAGGATCACCAGTGAAACCAGCACGATAAGCACGGTGAAGAGAATATCGTTCGAGTAAAGCGCAAAGACTTTCGCAAAATGCGCAAGTGTAAAAGGCTGCGTATCGCTGGTGAACGCCGAGATCAGCGAAAAGCCCAGCGGCCAGAGAAAAAAGACGGCTATCAGCAGCGTCGCCGGGCCAACCAGTAAGCAGTATTTAAAGGCGTGTCGCATGGTGAACCTGAATAATCACAGCAAAAAAATGCCCGGGCGAAATGCCCAGGCATATCCGTTAATCAGTTAGAAACCTGGCTCTCATAGCCCTCTTTGATATCGTCAAAGTACGGCGTGATCGGGAAACTTTTGCCATAGTTGGCTAAATCATCCGGCGAGATTTCCGCAAACAGCTTCTGCCAGGTGGCCGCGTCCAGCTTCGCTTTCACATATTTCGCGTCAATGCCCGGATACCAGTTGAACTGCTTCACAATGCCCTGCGCCTGCACCTCCGGGCTGGTCGCCAGCGCGATAAACTCCTGCGCCAGTTTGCCCTGCGCGGCGTGTGCCGGAACGACGTAATACATCGGCTGGCCCGGCATCCCCGGAGAGATTAACGCCAGTTTGATCGACGGCGGCACTTTGCCCTGATCTTTCCAGCTATAGAACATATCGACCCACACCGGTCCCATGGTGATTTCGCCCCGGCTCAGCATATCCAGCGT
This sequence comes from Kosakonia pseudosacchari, assembly GCF_900184035.1. Lineage (GTDB taxonomy): Bacteria > Pseudomonadota > Gammaproteobacteria > Enterobacterales > Enterobacteriaceae > Kosakonia > Kosakonia pseudosacchari. Next base: position 102,907 of record NZ_FXWP01000026.1, on the reverse strand, counting down.
GCCAGCGTTACCCGGCGTGGAGGTGACGTTTTTGTTGAATTCCTTCAATTTGGCGAACGCCTGGCTCCAGCTTTTTTCCACGCCTTTGTCATACGGCAGCGCGGAAAGACGCGCCGCGTCGGTGCCGTAAGCGTAGATCCAGCCGACCACAAAGCTGACGCCGGACATGCCGTTTTTAATGCCGTTATAGCCAAAGGCTTGCGGGTTTTTCGCCGACCACTGCACCAGTTCGTCGTAGGATTTCGGCGGGGTTTTAATCAGATCGCTGTTATACGCGATAGCGGTCTGGCTTAAAAACATCGGCATCACGTAGCCGTCAACGTTCACGCCAAGCGCGTTTTTGGCGTTCCCGGCCGTCACCATCGAACCGGTGTTTATAGCGTGGCGATATTTCTCCAGCAGCCCTTTTTCCACCAGTTGACCACCGGCCGCCTGGTGCACTACCGCAACGTCGATATCCCAGCTTTTCGCGCCGCTCTGCTGTTGCGCCGTCAGTTTCTCGACAATCTTGTTGGAACCCGCATCACCCGGCCCGGTGCCGACCACCTGCACTTTCACGCCCGGATGGGCGGCTTCAAACTTTGGCCCCAGCCAGGTTTTAACGTAGTCGACCATATTTTGATCGCCCGCCGTCGCCACATTGAGCACCGTTTCGGCACTGGCGGTCTGGACGCCATAACCCAAACAGAGTGCGGCTATCACAGCAAGTTTCGTGTTTACGGACATGATGTTTCCCCAGAAAAAGAGTGTGTTGGTTGGCTTGATGCAAAAGAGGCAAAAACATGCAGCGCCGTTTCCGGCACATGCAAAATCACCGGCGTTCGGGCGGGCCAGAACTGAGTGGAATCCGCGAGAAAAATCTGCCCATCGCAGCGCACGCTGTGACGATACTGATGGCCGAGAAACGCGCTCTCTTCCACCACGCCATTCAGCACCAGGCCCGGCTGCTCCGGCTGCGTTAACGGGCGGTGCATGTTGACGTCCGAACTGCGGAAATAGAGCGTTTCCCCGCCCGCATCAGCACGCGTTATGCAGTTATCCGCGCCCATAAAATCGGCGACAAACGGCGTTGCCGGGCGGTGATAAATATCTTCCGGCGTGCCCATTTGTTCGATACGCCCGTTGTTCAGCACTGCAATTCTGTCGGCCATCACCAGCGCCTCTTGCTGATCGTGCGTAACGATTAACGAGGTAAACCCAAGTTTTTTCTGTAGCGCTTTGATCTCATGGCGCACATTGAGGCGCACTTTGGCGTCCAGGTTCGACAGCGGCTCATCCAGCACCAGCACATCCGGCTCAATGGCTAATGCGCGCGCCAGCGCCACGCGCTGACGCTGGCCGCCGGAAAGCGCGGTGACTTTAATATCCGCATAATTCTCAAGATTGACGATTTTTAATAATTCCTGCACCCGCTGCGCGATCGCCTCTTTTTTAACGCGGCGGACTTTTAAGCCATAACCAATATTTTGCGCGACGGTAAAATGCGGCCATAAAGCATAACTCTGAAACACCATGGTAATATTTCGCTGCTCCGGCGTGCTGTGCGTAATATCCCGACCATTCACGGCAATAACGCCGGATCGCACCGGAATAAAACCGCATAACGCGTTGAGTAGCGTGGTTTTTCCGCAGCCAGACGGCCCAAGCAGCGCAATCATTTCGCCCTTTTCCACGGCAAGATGAATATCGTGAAGAACGATATTTTCGCCATAGCCAATTTTCAGTTTTTCAATCTGTAAATAACTCACGGGCGTTCCTTTCTTCAGCGTTTCTTTCTTCGATGAACACGTGTTCATTTATTTGTAAAAAAAATGCAACGTTGCACCGACATTATGTGAGCCTACTTTGTCGGCTATTTGTGACAATTTGATTAAGTCCGCGATAATTTTGGTGAAGCGAAATGAAAATAGATGTTCTGGGCTGTGGTAGCGCGTTCTCGATGCAGCAAAACACCTCGGCAATTCGCGTTATCGACAAGGAAAACCGCCAGCTGCTGATCGACTGTGGCCCGACAATCCCGCGCGCACTGTGGCAGCACGGCGGCGACGTAAACGACATCGACGCCATTTACTTCACTCACGTCCACCCGGATCACTGCACCGGGCTCACTGCGCTGCTGAATCACTGGAAAAGTTTTCAGCGCCGTAAACCGCTTATTATCTGGTCGCAGCGCGAACAGCGCCCGGTACTGATAAAACTGGCGAGCCTCGCTAACTGGCCGGAAAACGATCTCTGCTTCGACATTGACTGGCGCGACAGCGAACCCGCCTGGCAGTGGCATGGCTGGCAGATGCGCACCGCGTTTACCCATCATGAACTCGCCAATCTCGCCCTGCGAATCGAAGCAGACGGCCACACCCTTTTCTACAGCGGCGACGGACGCCCGACGCCGGAAAGCATCGCGCTGATGCACAATGCCTGCCTGGCGTTTCAGGAGTGCGCTTCGGCAACCGCGCTACCTAATGACGCCTCGCATGGCGATTTTCCCGGTTGCCTGGCGCTGTTTGAGCAACTGTGCTTACCGCGCCTGGGTTTGTACCACTGCAACGACGCCGCGCTGCCCGTGCTTGAACAGGCTTGCGCGCCCTATCCGGGCTTGTTTCTCAGCCACGATGGTTTCGCCACCGATCTCAGCCGTCGTGCGGAGAGGAAAGGGTGAGCCAGAGTTTACGCAAACAAGCGGTGACCGCCGAAGATGTGGCCAAACGCGCGGGCGTTTCCCGTGCCGTGGTGTCACGTGCGCTCAGCAGCAACGGCAGCATTTCGCCGGCGACCAAAGAGAAAGTGCTGCGTGCCGCGCAGGAGCTCGGCTACCAGGTCAATTTCCTCGCCCAGGGGCTTAATCGCCAGCGCAGCCACTTGATTGGCGTGATTGTCGCGCGTATTGGCGACCCGTTTCGCAGCAGCCTGCTGGAAAGTTTGCTGCATGAAATCCAGCGCCGGGGCTACCAGGCGCTGGTCACCGAAATCACCGGCGAACAGGATCTGGTCGCCACCCTGCGCCGATTTACCCAGTTTCGCGTCTCCGGCGTGATCGTCACCTCAGGCCAACCGCCAGAAGCGATTGTTAACGAGTGCGTCAGCCAGCGCATTCCGGTGGTCGGGATCAACCGCCACCCGGATATCCCGTTTGTCGATTTTGTCTGCTCCGACAACGTATCTGGCGCGCGCCAGGCCGCCGAACAGCTTTATGACTCCGGCTGCCGCCGTTTTGGCTGGCTCAATAACTGCGGATCGACCTGGGCGGGCATTCAGCGCGGCGAGGCGTTTTTTCAGGCGTTGCAACAACTTGGCGTTGATACTCAGCAGCAAGTTCGTTGGTTTGATGCGCGTGAAGAGGGTTACGACGGTGGTTTTCAGGCAGCGCTGGCCTGCGACGACACATTGCCGGAAGGGATTTTCTGCGCCAATGCGCAGTTAGCCTGCGGTTTTCTCGACGGTATGCGAAAACGCGGCAAATCCGCGCCAGCCGATTTTCACTTGATAGGCTTTGATAACACGCCGCAGAGCGGCCAGTTCAGCTACCAGTTGACCACGCTGCATCAGGATGTGGCGGAAATCGCGAACCGGGCGCTGACGCGCTTGCTGGAGCGGGCGAAAAATCCTTTACAGCCTTCCCGCGTTGAGTGGGTTAAGGTGGCACTGATTCACCGACAAACCTCGCCACAGATTGGCTAAGAGTCCAGATATGAGAGAAGAGTTTACCCAGGCGCTGTGCGCGCTGATTCGTCGTCTCGGTCAGCAGGCGAAACAGCTCCGTGACAACGGGCTGACCATCGAACAAAAAGGCCGCCAGGATTTTGTCTCCCAGGCGGATGTGTATGTTGAAACCGAATTACGCGCCTGGCTGAAAGCCGAACGCCCGCAGGACGGCCTGCTGGGTGAAGAGCGCGGGCTGGAGCCGGGCAGCGACGGCATATGGGTGATCGACCCGATTGATGGCACCACCAATTTTATTCTCGGCATGGATTACTGGTGCATTTCGGTTGCTTACGTGCGCGATGAAGCCATTAAGCTGGGGGTGATTTACGCCCCGGATCGCGACGAATTTTTCTTCGCCGAAAGCGGTAAGGGCACGTTCTTAAATGATAAACGCTTAACCCTCACCGAACCCGCCGCCGACGCGGTGGTGCTCGGCATTGGTCGCTCCAGCCGCAGACCGCCACGCGAATACACGCACACCATCGAAACTCTGTTTGAACACGGCGTGGAGCATCGCCGTTTCGGCGCGGGGGCATTAATGCTGGCGCACGTTGCCGCCGGCCTGGTGCATGGTTATTTCGAAGCACACCTGCACAGCTGGGATGCGCTGGCGGGGCTGATCCTTATTAAAGAGGCGGGCGGGATGCATAACGATTTTCTCGCCAACAATGGGCTAACGCAGGGCAATAACGCCTGGGCGGCAACGCCGCACGTGTGGCAGCGTCTGCAACCGATTTTGCTGCCAAAGGGTTAAACTCGGTGGCTAAGGGAAACGACTCATTCGGGCAGTTCTCCGTCCGGGTATTCGTAGTGAACCGCTAACCAGATGGTCGGCGGTTCCGCACGTGTCCAGTTCACCCGGTGACGGCAATGCGCGGGAATATTTACAAAATCCCCCACCTGCAATACCCGCTCTTGCGCTTCGCCTTCAAGTTGTAAACCGGCGGCCCCCTGCAGTATCAGTACCCATTCGCTCTGCGGCTGGCAGTACCAAAAGTCAGGCGGGCTGGCCTGCCCGGTAGAGACAATACGCTCGATTTTCACATCCGGGCGCAATAGCACAGCTTCGAACGTTTCCGCGTCATTTGCGCTGGCGGGGAGATCGCGCAGCAAGTTGCTTAGCATCGATTCTGCTCCATTCGGTCGAAAATTGTCGCCAGCATGGCAGGGCGTGCTCGCTGGCGCGAGCGCGGGGAAATAATACTTAACAAATGGCGCTCACAGGACACCGCATTTTCAGCAAACGCGCACAATATGACATTTTTACCCTGCTCAACATTGCGGTGGGAACAGTAAACAGCTCAAATGAGCTGTTTACTGAAGGGTGAAAATTACTCCGGCGTAATCGTCAATATAGCAGGCCATATTGCAAGAATATTACCGTCTAAAAATGCAGTTATCTGAACGGTTCCAGAGGTCGTAGAGCTCACATTACGGACGTAGATACCGTCATTGTTATCTAAAGGCACAAAGATCGTCGTCTTACCGTCCAAAACCCATGAGTATCGCACGTTTCTCCCGGTGAGCGGATTGCCATATTGATCCTTCAATGTGAGCGTAATAGTTGCTTCATCTGCGCCGTTTGCAGGAATAGTGTCTGGCGACACAGTCAGCGATGACAATCTGGGCGATGGCGTGCCAGAAGGGAGCACCTCCTCAAAGACCACCGTGACAGGTTCGATATAAAAACCAATGCCATAAATAACAATGCCAACCTGTACACTTCCGGCAACAGCGCTTGTCAGCTCGAAGGTGTAAGTCCCGTCTCCTCTATCCGTAGGTTCACCTGTTTCTCTCGTAGAAGGAGATTCGCCGTTATCCGTAACGACATTTCTTAATCTATCAAAAGAGAATGTCACGGGCAGCTCAGGAACCGGCGTTCCGTTTTTATCCTTCACTGTCAGCGTAATGATCGATACGTCCTTATCATCTGCTATAACGATATCTGACGAGGCAGTCAGGGTGGATGATGCAGGGTCTGGCGCACCGGGCACCACCTTGATGGTCACGACGATATGATGCACAGCAAAATCAGAACCATTCACCATTGCCGAGATCTCAGCCTGCCCGGCGATGGTGCTGCTCATCTGCGAGACGTAAGTCCCATTATGTTTATCTACCGCATTGCCACTCAGCGTAACGCCTGGCAGGCTACTGCTAAATGCCACAGTCTGCCCGGTCATCAAGTCGCCATCTTCATCCTTCAGTGTCAATGTGATGGTCGTTGTATCGGTGCCATTTGCCTTAATAGTGAGGTTCGACACATTCAGTGTTGATAATGTTGGACTTGGCGCACTGGGATAAACCGACTCGCTGACTTTCACCGTGACAGGCGTTAAAGCAAAATCAACACCGTTCACGATCACCTTGACTTCAGCATTTCCGGTCACAATGCTGCTCAGCGTCGCGACGTACGTCCCGTCATTGTTATCGACTACGCTACTCAGCGTCGCACCCGACATAGTACATATGAAATCCACGTACTGCCCGGGTCTCAGCACTTCATCACCATCTTTCAGCGTCAGCGTAATGGTCGATGTGTCCGTGCCATTTGCCGTAATGGTGTCTGTCGACGCACTGAACGTTGACAATGCAGGGCTGAGCTCGCCTAAATTCGACGTATTGACGAGCGTGACAACCGCAGGCGTTACTGCAAAAGCAGCACCATTCAACGTTACGCTAACTTTATTGTTGCCGGAAATATGGCTGCTCAGTTGTGCAAAGTAAGTCCCGTTACCATTGTCCACAACCTTACTGATCGTAATACCACCGCCGTAGAGGCTGTTGGTAAATACCACGGATTGGCCCGGCGTCAAATTACCGCGAATATCCCTGAGCGAGAAGTTGATCATCGCCGTTTCGATGCCATTCGCCAGAATGGTTTGTGGCACAATAGCCAATGTTGATAATGTCGGGCTTAGATGAGCAAGATCCACCGCGAAAGTCGTTGTCAACGAGCTTGTAACCCCACCCGCTGACACCATCACCGTATGCCGCCCCGCAACCTCACTGCTAAACGCCACAATACTTTCGCCAATGAGATTCGTCACATCAGACGTGGTATCGAATATCACACTCTCGTCACTGCTGTATTCCACATAGATGCCTGGCATCAGGTCACCAAACTGATCATGAACGAATACTTTGGCATAGTTGATAGCCAGGCCGTCAGAGAGCACATTATCCTGTTCCAGGATGAACTCTATCGATGAAACGACGCGAGGTTCTGCCAGGTACTGCAAGCCGACAACGTAATAGGTGTTATACGGTGCATCGGGAGTGGCATCATACTTGTTTCCACCCGAATTAAGACTCACATTCAAATGCAAGCCGCGAGGATCCAAATCTGTCACCCAGCAGTAATAATCAGACGTAACGCCGGTTCCGGGGTTGCGGGATAGATCACCCCATTCCGACCACAAGTACAACCCTGCCTTGCGGTACCTATTTGCCAAACCAGGATATGTGATATCGGACACCGCTGGCATCTGTAACCCATTTTCTTCGCACCAGGTAACGGCGCTCTGCCAATCGGTTTTCAGTGTCCCGGCCGTGATAAACCATTTTTTCAAGGTGAAGGTGAAGGCATACATCGGCGTACCTGTATCGATAGGGATTGCCGAAATCGTGGCGGTATTATTGGTGGTATCCGGCGTACCGATAAACTCCACATTGCCTGCACTGTCAACGCTCATCCAGGGCTGATCGGATCCCCACTGGTAGAGGCTGTTATTCGAGGCGGAGCCTTCAAACAACACCTGGAATTGCGCACCAAGAATGCCCGTATTTGGGAAACCGTTGGCTGGCCGGAAGAAAGGATAATCGTTAGGGTTGAAAATCGTCGTATTTGGCATCGTCTGTCTGATCGGTGTCATATTCACCACAAAGGTGATACCGTCCAGGACAGTGCCATTCGCACTCACCGTCAGGGTGGTTGTGCCAAGCACATTGCTGGTGAGTTTACAGGTGTAAGAACCGTCACCGTTATCCACCACTTCCGACAGGGTTACGTCTGTTACGCTGCTAAGAATGGACACACTCTGACCCGGAGCCGGGTTGCCGTGGATATCCTTCAGAATGAAGGTGACCGTCGCAGCATCGGTGCCAATCGCCTGAATACTTTTCGGCGTAGCCGTCAATGTTGATAACGTCGGGCTTAAATGCGCAAAGTCGACAACAAAGGTGGTCGTCAATGAGCGACTAATTTGACCCGCAGTGATGGTAATAGTATGTGCTCCTGCAACCTTACTTCTAAACGCAATAATACTTTTGCCATCGGGATTCGTCACATCTGACGCAGACTCTAATACGACGCTATCGTCACTGCTGTATTCCACAATCTGATCGCGCATAAGATTACCGAACTGGTCATAAATGATGGCCTTGGTATAGTTGACATCCTGTCCATCAGCGACCGCATTATCTCTTTCAAGGGTAAACGTCACCAACGAAGGAACAGGTTCCTCTACCAACTGAAGTTTGCCCACAACGTAATATGTGCGATACGGTGCATCGGCGGTGAGATCAAGGCTGTTTCCGCCTGAATCAAGCGCCACATTCTGATGTAAGCCGCGCGCATCCAGATCCGTTACCCAGCAGTAATAATCAGACGTAATGCCGGTTCCAGGGTTGCGGGATAGATCACCCCATTCGGACCACAGATACCGCCCTGCATGGCGTTGCCTTTCCGACAAGTTAGGGTAATCAATATCCGTTATTGCCGGTATTGATAACCTACGCTCCCGGCACCAGATAACGGCATTTTCATAGTTGGCCTTTTGCGATCCAGCGGTGATAAACCATTTTTTCAAGGTGAAGGTGTAGGCATACATCGGCGTTCCCGTATCAATGGGGATTGCCCAAATCGTGCCAGTATTATTCGTGGTATCAGGCGTACCAATAAACTCCACAGTGCCTGTACTATCGACACTCATCCAGGGTTGATCGGATCCCCACAGATAGCGACTGTTATTCGAAGCGGAGCCCTCAAACAGCACCTGGAATTGTGCACCAAGAATGCCCGTATTTGGGAAACCGTCGGACGGCCCGAAAGGATAATCGTTAGGGTTGAAAATCGTCGTATCTGGCATGGCCTGTCTTTGCGGCGTCATATATACCGTAAAGGCGATGCCATCCATGATATTGCCATTCACGCTCACCGTCAGAGTGGTTGTGCCGACAACATTGCTGGTGAGTTGACAGGTGTAAGAGCCGTCACCGTTATCCACCATTTCCGACAGAGTTACGCCTGCGACACTGCTAAGGATGGACACACTCTGACCCGGAGCCAGGTTGCCGTGGATATCCTTCAGAATGAAGGTGACCGTTGCCGCATCGGTACCAATCGCCTGGATATTTTTTGGCACAACCGCCAATGTTGACAATGTCGGGCTCAAATGTTCAGTATCGGCCGTGAAGATTACCGTTATCGTACGGCTTCGCCCGCTGCAAGATACGGTCAACGTATGCTGTCCTGCTATAACACTCGTTAAAACAGCCGTAACACTGCCATCGGCGTCGGTGTTCCCACTGGCTTGTTCAAGGGTTACATCGCTATCAGCGCTGAATGTCACGAGTTGATCGGCCATCGGCACACCATACTGATCATAAACCGTGGCTCTTACACTATTAGAAGAGGTGTTATCCGCCATAGCACTGTTAGTAACCGCGACCAGTTCAATCGACCACACAAGCCTGAACTCCGTCAAATCGTTTTCATCTTCGCTGACCACAAACCACGGCGTATAGAGTGTCCGGCGCAAATACCCTTTTGCCGTTAAGACCTGTATATCACGCCCGATAGGATCGTAATAATGGGTGTCGGCATATAAATCTTCACGCGCGCTGTCATCCACCACCCACTGCCAGCTATTCAGAAAATAGGGTTGATACGTGCGAATCGCCTGTCCTTTATTGTCATATTCTGTGCGCCCGCTTACTGCCCAGCGTGTCGTCGTCTGCACCACATCGGTAATAAGCGTGCCATCATCTGTACGTTGCCAGGCCTCCCCGGCTTCGAAACGGACAGCAGTTTGTAGCTGCCGCCCAAAACCATCACTAAAAAGCACCGACTGGCGGATCTGCTGTTCATCACTGTCGTCATAGCGATCGGTAACCAGCGTCACTACATGCGGCGGTATCCCCGCACCATTTTGCCAACTGTCAGTCACATAAACCTGACACTGGGCGACGGGTAACGGCGCCGTCAACGCCAGAGCCTCTTCCGCACCAGCAGGCTGGTTGAATACAGTATTGCTATACCCGGCAGCCACCCCGTTCTCGGTACCACTAAAACGTTGGCTGGTCACTCGACCTAAGGCATCAAGCGTTACCTGATGAATATTGTTGTTCACATCGATAATTTTAACGGGGGTTAAGAACCGCCAGTCATATTCCGCCTGCGTGGTAAGCCCTGCGGCATCAATAACTTTCGTGATCACGCAGTTGTACACGTCGCGAATCAGGATTGTCGCTCCCGTTAATTCCGAATCACGCACCATTTGTGGCAACCAAAAATACTCTGCCGTGCCATAGGTGGTGAGATTACGATGCACGACCCACGCCCCGAGGAACGAGAGCCAGACATATCCGGCCTGTTGCAGCACACTGTCGGTCAGATCCTCTTTCAGCTCGGCGACCATCTCGTCGTCAAGTACCGCCGTTTCAGTAAAGCCGATACGTGGCGGAAAAGCTGGCAGCTCTGAAGTGGGGCTGTCATTGCCATCCAGATACCATGGCTGATACCAGCCCGCGAACGCCTGGCTGGCTGGCGTACCCAGCGGCGCGCCAGAGTGTGTGAGATCCTCCAACGTTAAGCCTGTATCCGGTGCAGAAGAGTAGAGATAAACGTCACTTCTCACCGCATCAACCAGGCCGTTTACCCACCTTCCTGAGGCCATGTCATCAATGCTATACCAATGGTTTTCCTGCCGGGTTACCACCAGTTGCTGCTGCTGGTCGTCGTAACTGGAATCAAATAGCGTCTCCGGTAGCGTATCCGGGTAGGGGCTAGTCGCCGGTTTCGCACGGCGTGGATAATTTAGCGTGAAGGCAAATAACGGTTGACCATACTGATCGCTGGTCAACGTCACCTGCTGGCTGCATTGCGGATCGTTGCTTACCCGCTCATAGGTATAAGTACGTGTTTCTGCCGTAAGGGGCAAAACAATCGGATACCCTCCCTCACCCGCTGCTGCTACCAGACGCACCTGAGGCCGGGATTCGCTGACTTGATACGGCACGATTTGTTGTTTGCTAGTGTCTTGACCATAGAGTTCACTGCGCAACAACATGCCTTTTGTGCCACGGCGTAGCCAGAAGACTTCACTATCGTCCGGAATATAAGGCTGTTCATTGTCCGCGTACCCCGAGGTGAAGCGGGGAGAGAAATGCGCAAACGCTGCACTATCGCCAGTCCACCAGTTCGCCGCCAGTTGATCATCTATGGCGGGTAAACCCGTGGAAAACCACTGCCGCGAAATTGATGGCTGGCTAATTTCTGTAGTGGTTCCCTCACTTTCCTGCGTATCGGTATCCTGGATTTCGACAAAACCAAAGCCACGAAACTCGCGCTCTTTCCCATCCCAGGCACCATAACGGTAACGGGCGGTACTCACCAGACGATTACCGGTAATTTCGTCAGTAATATCCGTACGCGATAATAAATGAAGAACGAAGGGCAAATAGCTGACCGGAACCGGCGCACCCGCTGCCGCTGCATCTTGCTTTTCATCCAGCCAGAACTGCGCGGAGCTGCGGTAGGTGAAGTTATGTCTTTGCCCCATATTGTTGCGCATTTGGTTCAACAACCAGGGTTTGATACTTGATAAATGGCAGACATAGTGGCGGGGCTCAGGATGAGGCACGGTCAGTACCAGACTGGCAATGCCCAACCCCTGAATGTCTGCAACCTGGAGATCACAGGTATTGTCATAACGCACGCCTTCCGGCAACAGAACTTCAAAAGGCTCCGAGAAACTGTTCCCGCTTTGATTGATATATACCAGGAATTTTTTACTGAGCGCATATACCACATCCGTGGTGCCTGAGCCGTCGATATCCGCCAGATAGAGTTGCTGCGGGTTAAAAATACCGCCCGGCGCTGTCCAGCCGGACATGACTACGGGCGTGCCAAACTCCCCGTGACCTTTATTAGGCCAGTAACGTACTTGATCCTCTTTAATCTCTACCAGATGTTGTTGCCCGCTCCCTGCCATATCGCTGAAAGCCACCAGCACATTACCATCTGAGCCAGCAACTGGCAGCGTGACGCCATCGGGTTGTATCACATTGCGGGCCTTTTCCCAGCCTTCGCCGGTGCCGATATACAGACGAACGCTTTTCGGACCAATTAACACTAAATCAGCTAAGCCTGATCCTGATGCATCCGCAAGCTGAGCGCGAGGGTGCTGATATTCGACAGGAAAGGCGGATAGCGGAGAAAAATTCAACCAGCCCCGTTCCGGCGTACGTGCATATACACCATTTACACCGGCTGAAGAGACGACCCATTCCATATAACCATCGCCGTTAATATCGATCAGCATCCCTCTGTCGCGCAAAGCAGGAATGGCGGGTAATGGCGCGGGTTTATCCCAGATGACGGCATCCGCATCTTTGCCTGGCTTACGCACAGGAGCACGGTACCACCACGCTCCACTATCCTGATACAGAACCCCAGCCAGCCCTTCACCGTTCAGATCCACCAGTTGGTAGGGCTGCCAGGCATTCAGATTGGCTAAATCTTCCCGTTCCTGCCAGGAGGTTTCTGGCTTCGTGATAAACGTATTCCAGTCAAACACCATCGGAGGAAGCGAGGTCAGCGTACCGTCCGGCTCCAGCCCCACCTGCTGAATGGATGCCAGCGTCGTGACAGCTGGAGAATCGTTATAGGTCAGAATAAGACGGGAAACTTGTTCTGGCGCACTCTCTGACGCACCTGCCAATGCCTGCGTAAAATGATAACCCAGCACCTGGCGGCAGAATCGGCGTGTGCGCATTTCAAAACCGTACTCCCAACTGGAAAAGCAATCCTGGCGGCACAGCCAGTCGCCTGAACCGGGAGCCACCCAGGCCGGAGTGGTCATAAGATCAACGCTGCGCTCACCATAATCCAGCACCACCAAAAACAGCCACTCACTGATGGCTGTCTCCGTCATCAGACCAGGGAGCGTTCTCCCTGCTACGCGGTTACCGTAGTAGACAGCCGTCAGATAGCGCTGTGCGGTCGCATGCGGATGGGCTGTTGTTTCGGCGGTTTCGCAGCCTGTATTATCTTCCGCACGATACAGCCAGTACATCTGCTCACCCGTTGCCGATACTGACGACTCCAGCAGCCAGATAGCCGTATTATCCGGGTTTTCTGGGTTACTCACCCGCGCCTGCGCAGTGCTGCCGAACAACAGCACTTGTCCGTCTGGATTGTAATACAGCCAAAAATCACGCGCTCCAGTGCCGGTTGAAGACCAATACTCCAGCCGACTAAAATCACTTTCCACACGCGAACGATAACGGTGAACGGTAAAGCTGTTACCCAGGTTCACACCAAGCAGCGACGTGGCTGTGCGGGTGTCGCCCGAACTCAGTACCAACACTTCGCCATTTGGCCCAACGTATTCATCCTGGTCGTCGTAGTTTGGCGTCCCCTTTTTCGTCCGGCGACGGATAGCCGGTGTATCCACACTCCAGCCCATTCCAAAGGGGCCATTGCCTGAGCGACTGCTATAGCTAAGCGCCAACGAAGGCGCATAACCTCTCCCTGAATTGATGGGTAACGGAATAACCAGAGTATTTGCCCCATCTGGCCCTGCGCTTGCAACATCGCCTTTTAAGCCACTGATCGCACCGCCACCTTTCGGTAAAGAAGGCGTTTCAGGTCTGACATTATCTGTATTTTGCATCGTAGCGCTCCCACGGGCGCCCACCGGGCGCCCGAAACAGATACATAGTGTTAGCCGGTAATGGTGTAGCGGATATGCAAAATGATATCCGTCAGCCCGATCAGCAGATCTTTTTGCTCGCCAGCAATGTCTGGAAAACTCAGCGTCAGCGTACCGCTGTCATCCACTGGGATCCCTTCAAACGGCAACGCGCGTTCATCATTAAAATCGAGCTGGAACTGGCCGCTGTCATTCATTCCGTGTGAAACAGCCAGTGCGTTGCACCCCTGCGGAAGCACCACGCTGCCGCCATAACTGAGCACCGCCCGGATATCCTGATAGGGTTCAACTTGCAACGGTAGCGTGACACTGACCTGCTTGATGCGCCGGATTGCCCCCAGCGACGCCGGATAGTCAGAAAGAATGTTCAGATCGGCAAGCTTAATACTCGCCTGTAGTTCTCCGTTGGCCACAGACAGTGTGTTACCCCCGCTGCCCGCGCTGCCCGTCCCGCTACTCACCAGAGAGGCTGCCTGGTCCGCCAGGGTAAAGGCTCCCGTCGATAACCCGCTGTAGACCTCTTTGAGTGAAACAGTTCTACTGATCTCAGCCATGCGTGAATCTTGATTAATCCACGCCTGCTCCATACTCGCCAGGCTCAGCAACAGCGTTTCGCCGCTCATAAAACCCAGCCAGTTCGCCTGCCAGGCTCCCGGCTTGATAAACGTGGTGGCATCATCATTGAAGCGCCATTGCCAGGCGCGTTGCGCCTGAAGACACCGGGCGATGGCCACGTCATAGAACTGATAGTAAATCGAGGCCAGTGTGCCGCGCAGCCAGCTGTACAGCGCCGGCCCGGTGAACTTGCCCTGCAGCCAGTCAAGCTGTGCCTGCGTCTGCGCCAGTTGCGTCTCCACCTGCGCTTTCTGTAGCACCACGCCCTCACGGCGCACGCCCAGTGACGCCAGTTGCGCATCTATCTGCTTCATTTCCGCTTCCGCACTGTTGCGCTGGATCTCCCACTCCTGGCGGCGGCGGCGATAAATTTCCGACTGGGCGATTTTAGTACCTGAAAGTTGCACACGGTCGGCAGCAATCTGAACGCCAAATCCTACGGCTGACAGAATAGCGCCATAGCGGGATCCACCACTCGCCAGACCATAAACATTGGGCAACATATCCAGCGCCGCAGCGCCCATATTGAGCGCAGTGGCCGCTTCAGAGACCACTGATGCAACGGATAGTAAATCCATCACCTGGGCTTCACCGGCATTGACATTTTCATCGTACAGTTTCTTGTAGCTGTTGCGCCTCTCCTCCGCGCCCTGTCGGCTGGCCGTCAGCGCATCTTTGTCTGCATCCAGCTCGGTCAGGGCATGCTCCTGTACCGCAATGCTCTGGCGCAGCAGCGCCAGACCCTGGTTCTGCAACAGCAGGGACAGTGCTTCCGCATCCTGACGTTCGGTAATTGACAGCATGGTGTTACCAAACTGGGTGAGCTGGAATACCAGACCCCGCGCACTCTCCAGCAGCGCCGGGAAGCGCAGCAGTGGCAGGGCGACCGCAGGCAGGGAATCCCCGCCGCTGGCGGATATCGCCGCCGCACTCAGCAGCGCCGACGGGCTGGCCGCAGCGGCATACACCGGCAGGTAAAGTGGCTGGCCGTCAATCGACAGGTTATGCCGCAGGTTGTACAGCCGCTGGCGCAGCGTCTGCCAGTAACCGCTCAGTCTGTCGTTCATCTGCGGGTAGAACAGCCCCAGCAGTGAGTTCGCCGTGCGGGTCTCTGCATCCGTTACCGTCGCTTCGCGGATGTTTATCATCTCCAGCTGGAAGGACTCTTTCAGTGTCAGGCTGGCGGCATCTCCCAGTACCGGGTTCGACCAGCCGCCGTTGACCAGCGAGTCGGCAGGCTCATCGCCCAGCAGGTTCAGCGCCTGCACGTACCACATTTTGGCTTCGTTAAGGGTATCGCGCTCCAGCAGCCGGTAGGCCGCGTCGCCGCGGGCAATCAGCAAATCCAGCACCCGCATAAAAAAGGCGACTTTGTAGTGCATCGGGTCAGACTGCGCCACCGCGTCCGGGTCGACGGAATCGAGCGGATCCGGGTTCCATGAGGTGTCCTCCTCCAGCGGGCGCACGTTCCACGTCCACGGCGCGGGTGTGCCGTCAGTGTTGTAGTACCCTGCCGGGTCCCAGATGTATTTCATCCACGTGGTGGCGTCATCGAACTTGCTTTCGTGCAGCAGGCGCTGGAACACCATTGAGGGTACGTAGAAGAACATCTCCCAGAAGTAGAGCGCGTTGGCACCGGCGAAATCCATCGGTTCGGTGTCATTGCTCAGAATATCGACGCTCTCGAACATGCTCAGATCCGATTTAGGATTCATCACCACTGTCGAGTTGTAATCATTACTATCGCTGTAAATGAAATGCGCGCCCCTGAAGCCTTCGTTAGCATGCTCAACCGGCATGTTAGCGTAAGCCATAAATATCTGTGCTATAGAACCGGGGCTAAACGGCACATCAGAAAAGGGTACAAACACCCTGACAGTGGTGGATGTATCGGCAAATGTTCCCGAATAGTAGGGGAATTTAGTCCAGTCATCGACAACAAGCGTAAGGTAGAAAGAAAATGCGCGGCTATTACCATGCACACTGGCATTGTAGGGGGGGATCACAAAGTCGCAATATAAGCCTTTGCCCAGTTTCGGCTCCTGCAGTTGCTGGGTTTCCATTGATAACACCGCATCCAGCCCCAGGTTCGCGCGAGCCACTAACTGCCGGGCAAACAGCGTATTAATACGTACCCGGTAAACATCACGCTGTAGATACTGAGCTCCTGTATCGGTACGCGAGAACGTTAATTTCCGCACATCCTCCCGCTGGGAAATGGTCATGGTGGCAGTCTCTCTTCCCAGGGATTGCCCCAGTGAATTTTTTGCATAAAAACTAATCGTCAGTTCCAGTATTCCGTTCCTGAACTCAGATACCGGGAAGGTTAACGTTTTATTTGTAAAGCTGTAGGTGGTTTCCCAACCCGGCGTGGTCATATCGGATGAACCTTGACCAGAAACAGAATATCCACTGGCGGCTGTTACAGAGTAACCGACATCTTCCGGCTTAACGATAGTGGAATATTCAACAGGTGAGCCGAAAAGCTGTAATAAATGAAAATCATCGTCGGCATAGAGACTTACAACATTATCAAGTTGACCATGATCATCGGAAAAGTAATACCAGTCCGTCCCCCATAGACCCAACGGATTATTTAGGCCATACATCTTAATCTTGGTTCCATCTTTCATTTCAGCGCCAAGCGTTGCCGTACCGCGTTCAGTTTTCAGCAAGCTTCTAATCGGATTCCCATTATAATTAAGAATGTCGATAGCAATTCCTTTATTTTCCGTTTCGCCATAAGCGTATATAAACGGCTGTCTATAAATAACATACTGACAATTCAAATCGCCTGAGAATCTAATTAAATCCATCCAATTCCTTCTGTTATTACCAAAGCTACCGCCGTTATAACCATTAAATACATAGCGAACGTTCATATTGCAGTTAATATGAATAACACCTTCATCTGCATCCAAAGTAACACTACTGATTTTATAACTGCCACCACTCATAATGGATAGATCTTCATAGCCCCAGCCATAATCCAGACCGCCAGCGGTAAACGCTAGCTCCGCCATAAATAAGAAACTAACCTGTTGTTCACTTTGCGTGTCATATTGCCGCCAGCAAAAAGAGTGGTAATAGTCTATTTTGGTTGAGGCGGATATTTCATGTTCGACTGAAATGATTAATCCTGATACTGTCTGGTTCTGATTAGCCGCCTCGCTGGCGGCGGGCGTATAAAAGATCGCCACAATCTCCGGATCGCCTTCATTACTGTTGGTACAGTAAAAATGTTTCGATGACATCGCACTGATATCTTCTGACGGCAGAAATCCCGACAGTTTTGCGCTCAAAGGCGAGCTCCAGCTACCGTCATGACGCATGTAAGCGAAGCTCAGAAAATAATCCGTCGATTGTGCCACCGTGCCGCCGTCGTCCGTCGTCGCCACAGGCTGCTCCGTCACCCACACCACATACAGCCGGTCATTAAACACCACCGGCCGCACCATGTTGTTGTACGCCGCGATACCCGAGCCGATTTCCAGCCACTCGCTCCACGCCGTCGCCGGGTATTTTCCGTCTGTCAGCATGTTCTGCTGCAGCGAACGCCAGTAATACCGCTCGCCGTCCACCAGCGATTTGCCGATAAACCAGGTTCGCCCTTCTCCCGTGCTCACGTTGTCATGGTAGGCGCTGACGATGTCCAGGTTCGCCACCTTCTCAAACTGCGTCATGTACCCACGGAACGCATCCCCCACCGTGTCAGCACTCAGCGCGCTCTGCCCGATGGTGTTCAGCATGTCGTCCATCATGCTCGTCTGCCCCGTCCGCACCGTCGGGTCAATATAGTTTTCCGGGTAGTACGCCAGCTGCGACACCCCCGCCCAGGTGCTGTAGCGCTTGTTGTACCGGTCCCAGTCCGTGAAGAACTGCCGCGTCAGCACCGGGCGCAGTATCTCCGCTTCCAGACCGTTCTGGCTGCGGTTCACGTACAGCTGCAGACTCGCTATCGCTTCCGCCACCCGCGTGGTGGTCACCTGCGAGGACACCTGCCCGTCCACCAGCAGCCAGACATACAGCTGCTCGCGGTTTGTCACCTCCGCGTTGCCCGAGGTCTGGATGTAGTACGTGCTCAGCGCCGCGCTGGTCCGCTCCTCCAGATGCTGCTGCAGCTTCCTGGTCTGCTCCGGACTCAGCCCCGCCTGCAGCAGGTTACTCACACCCACCCAGTCCGCGTACGCCGGTGAATTGCCCGCCGTGATATTGATGTATTTCAGCGCCACCAGCGACGCCACCGTCTGCGGTGAACAGTTCAGCGCCGCAGAGAAATCCAGCCACTGCAGCGTCACATCCAGCGTTTTCAGCGTGGTTATCGTGTTCCCGGGCCCCGACAGCGCCAGCGCCTGGCTGACCGACAGGCTGCTTTCACCCAGCGCCTGCGCCAGCAGCGCCGGGCTCAGCCCCCCCTCCACCAGCGCCGTCAGTATCTGCTGCGCGTAGCTCCCGGTCTGCATGATGCGACGGTTCACCCGGCTCAGCCGCTGTACCGTGTCCAGTGTCAGCACCGCGACTGTTGTCCCGCTGGCCACCAGCGCCGGGTTCGCCACCAGCGCCGACAGCAGGTAATCGCTGATACCCGTTTTACGCACCAGCAGCGTCAGCTGCCCCAGTATCTGGCAGAACGTCACCAGGCTTACCGTCTCGGCCTCCGTACGGTTATCTTTCAGTACCAGCGTGGCAAAGCCCTTCACATCGGTGCCACCCGGTTTTAACTGGTCAAGCCAGAGCAGGATACTCTGCGCCTGGCCGGAATGACCCAACTGGCAGGCCGCCGCGACGGCGGGCGCCAGCCGGGCAATCAGCGCGGCAGAAGAGAGGCTGGTCAGGTTATCCGCACTGACGGCACCGCGCAGGGTGGTCATCAGGGTCTCAATTTCCGGTGTCATCGCCGTGCTGTAACTCGTCGTCACCATCAGGTACAGCTCACTCACCGTCCAGTCCAGCGCTTTCAGCCAGCGGGTCATGCCGTGAAGCCAGGTCACCAGCGTGGCAAAATCGCCGGCATCCAGGGAGCCGAGCGGCGCCTGGCTCCAGGCCGAGACGGAGAGCAGCATCCGCAGTTCACTGGCCGTGAGCTGGTGCACCTCCGCCAGCAGTTGTGTGCGGTACAGCAGCGCCAGATTCTCTGCCGTCGCGGTGAATACCGTGCTGCCCGCCGCCAGCTGCCACAGGGTATCCAGCCCCGAACGACTCACCCGGCAGCCACGCTTGATGACGCTGGTACGGAACACGCTGTCTGCATCCGTGGCATTCCAGTCCACCGTGGCCCCGTCAGCAAAGAATTCGCGGTTATTGAGTAGCGGCGTGTTGAACAGGGTAGTGAAGTAGGTAACCTGCCCTTCCACGCTGATATTGCTGATATGCCCGCCCGCCAGCACCAGCGCGTCCTCAAAACGCAGGCTGTAGTGCTGCTGATAGAAGAGACTGAGAAAACTCAGTTGCAATATGTTGGCATCAAATAAAAACGAATGGGGGTCGTTATACATCAGCAGATACATCTGCTCCGCCGTCAGTCCGGTGGCTTTATACAGACGGATGATTTTATTGAGGTACAGCAGGTACTGCTCTGATGGCAGGTTGAATTGCCGAAATTTGGCATTAGCAAAATAATAGGCTCCCGTATCGAGCCTGATCCTTGATATACCAATCTCGACACCTTGTTGTACTTTCTCTGCCGGGATGGTGACCGGGATACTGTAATGCTGATTTGACTGCGGGGCGAGCATCCCGGTATAGAGATCAGAAGAATACCCGCTTTGTGTGCCGATATAGAGTTTTTCCCCCGGGGCCCACACGGACTTGAAGTTAAAATTGACCAGATAGCTGTCACCACCCAGCGGCAATAGCTCCAGATAATTGAGTTGAGAGCTGATACTTTGGCGGTAAATGTCAACGACTTGTCCCACTGAGCTACCATCGGTCGAAACCAGCGTGGTCAGCGAACCACCACGGTAATACTGAATCGGCTCGGAATAATCACGGTGCCCCAGCAGACTAGTCAGGATAAATATGTCATCAGCGGGAATATCATAATACCCGGCAAGCTGGTAAGCATTGAGCAAACTGCCTGTACTCCGCGAGCCAAAATTTCTCGTGTATAACGTCGAAGCATTGGATTCAGTGATAGTCTCGGTCAGAATGGCATACAGTTCCGGCGAGATATCTGCGACGATAGCCAGCAACGAAGACAAATCAATTTGCTGAGCGATATCCGGGTTCGACTCAAGCGCCGCCAGCATCGGATCTTGCAATAATATTGCCTGCCGCGCGCCTTCATAAGGCAGATGGTACGGCGTATTACCGGACAGCCGCCAGGTGGAAAGTTTCTCCATTATCGTATCGCTGTCCGTTCCCTCGATGCTGACAAGGTTGCTGAGCACAATGTCATTGGCTATCGACAGTGTGCTGACCTCTGCATCCATATTGTCCTGGCTCAGCGCCAGCCGGGTTAGATCCGGGCGACGCTTATCCAGATGACGCGCATTGTCGGTGGCGTGCAGATCACGGGCTTCACGATAGAGTTCAGTCAGGTAACCGGCCGGCGAGAACATTGAGGCCACCGAGCCCGGCGCAACATACTGCTGTGCCCGGTTACCGAACTGTGCATCATAATCCCGTAGGTTCTGGCTCTGGGTTAGGGTCGTATTCTGAGAAATACCCAATTGGATAGCGCGGGTCAGTTGCGGGTTGGCGCGGCTCAGAATTCGTGCCTCGGTTTCTTTATTTTTTTTCTGTGCGTCGCGGACAGCCCGGCTGAGGTACTTCGCCTCGCCCCAGGTTAACACGTCCTGATAGCCGGCCCAGATCTCGGCGAAGGAGTTAGGCATCAGCGAGGCAAGCAGGGAATTGGCGTCCACCACCGTCGAGCGGGTGCCGGAGGAATTGATTTTGCTTAAGATCGTCTCGATATCGTAATAGGAGTCGTACATAAAGGTATCCCCTCAACTTTTTAAATAGAGAAGTTGGTTTGAGACAGACGAAATTCTTTAAACAGCAGATAACCGCGCCATCATTAAAAAATGCTGGCGGAGTAAACCTCAGGAAAAACATGCTTTTTCACAACATGCCGGGAAAGACAGACGCGTTGTTTAACCGCTTTAACACTGGATTAGTTTCATTACCTCATAAATAAGGCGGGCAGCGAAACAGCCCGAAAGAGGAAGTTGAAATAGAGCGTAGAAGATCCTTTTACATCACTCCAACCAGAAATTCTGCGGTGCGAAATAGGGAAAAAATGTAATAACAAAGGCGATTTCAAAAGGATAGGGGAAGGAATAGCCAGAAATAAAAAGTTCCTTCAGAACTTTATTCTGGATTTATTAAATAAAAAAAGCGTTACAAACCGCATGTGAAATTTAATTTCCCATAATTATCTAGGATTCTTCATAAATAGAAAAAAAAGATAAATAAGATTAATCATGAAAAAAAATAAATCCCCAGGATTATTCATGATCTTTTTGTGCGTAGATATATCTTCTGAAGTTCAAAAAAAGTTAAAAAAATAAAAAGAGGTTAACGAAGGATATATATTATTCATGGATTGAGGGTTATTTAGCGAAGCGCTGATGGATCGTTTCGTTAGGGTGGGAGGATTGTCTTTATGGGGTAAAAGCCCACTGGTGGCAGTGTGTCAGATTTCTACTATAGTTCCCTATCCTCGCCGGTTAAGTAACAGAATTTAATATTTTTTAGCGTCCTATGACCGGTAAAAACGCAGCGGAATTAACACCTGCGATGCACAACTCTTCAATGCTGCGATTTTTCTCAAGGAAAGCGAAACCCCGTAGCGCTTTACGCTTTTCAATATCGATCTTCTAATTTCTCAATAATGAGAACCTCTTATTTACCACCCGCTTTTGTGATCTATAAAAGTTGCGATTTTTTGGCCACATTAAATTCAAGAATCATTTTTAAACAGAGTATGGTTATTTTTTAACTTCGCCATTATGTAACGCGGTGAAAGATCGCCACCGTCCAGCGCCACATGGAAAAAAGAGATATGCAAAAGCGGCAATACAAATAAAAAGAGGTAAGACACGCCTGATGAGATAATGAAATTAAAAAGAAGTGAAGCGCAGCGTCTTCACTTCTTCAGGGATTAATGTTGCGCCAGATATTGCTGCACCAGCTCGTTACCGGCCACGCCCATCACATTGAATTGCTTGTATTCGCTCTTATCAAGCACTCTGACGTATTCATCGCCATTGTATAAATGGCCGGCACTGTGGAATATTTGCAGCTCTTTTTTCCAGTCCGTCAGCGGGATATTACCGATAATTTCCCACTCACCACTTTTGAGGCTATCCACCGCCGCAAAGATCACCTTAGTGATGCCTCGTGAGTTTTTAAATTGCAGAAACTCATCGTGTTGCGGAATGCTTTTATCAGACTGAATGCTTAGCACGCCAAATGCGAAAGCCTTTTTAAAACGCCCTTTTAACGCACAGACGATCTGACACACAGCAAACCGACCATCGGCGGTTGGGATCAGAAAGATATCACCTTCCTGGTATTTTTGACTCATATGCTACCCCTTATGATAGACAGCGCGTCTTGTAAGATTTCTTTACCCCATGCTGAGCTATCGCCAGCGATTTTATACGTGGGTGCGTTTTTATTTCCGGGGCGGTAAGACCGGATATCGTTCAATAAATTCGTTAATGGATTCATCGACTTAGCACCACCATGCATACCTATAAGTTTTTCTTCCAGAAATTTAGCTTCAGCTTTGGTTAAGTTATTGTCAAAAATGATCAGCTGTTCCAGATGCGATTTACCCGGCGTTTTGGCATGGGCGTTTAAACGAGTTGGCGCATCACCGCGCCCAACGTAACGGATTTTGCCATTCTCATGCAGAATATATAACCCTTGCCCTTTGGCGCGGTTGTATTTCTTCCTTGAGCCACCGGGCGGGCGCGTAGAAGGCAGCCCAAGGCAGCGCTGCAAGCCGAGCGGATCGCTCCATGCCAGCGGATTTGGCGCGTACTGATACACGCTAACTCCCGCCACCATCCCCACGGGATCCTGGCTGATATAAGCCGCTATGTTCGGGTCGTAATAGCGGTAGCGGTTGTAGTGCAACCCGGTTTCCGCGTCGTAATACTGCCCCTGAAAACGCAGCGGGTTATCAATGCGGCTGGCGTAAACCTGCCCTTTCTCGCCCCAGATGCCGCTTTTCTCCGACCAGACAATCTCCCCTTCTGGCGAGGTCAATCTTACCGGCGCGCCGTTGGGATCGCAGTGGTAGTGCCAGCTCTGTTTTACGCCGTCCTCTTGCGTCAGTAGCGCCAGCGGCCAGAAACTGTCCGGGTAGTAGATATATTCCCGCATCTCACTGAACAGTTTGGCCTGCGCTTTCTGCCGTTTTAACCTGCCGCCGGTATCGAAAATACTGAGCGCGGCCAGGGGCTCCTGTCGCGCGGTGACTGTTTCACCCGCCAGCACCTCATCCTGCCAGTAGAACCAGCGTGTTTCGCTCGCCGTCTGCTTGAATACCCGTCGCCCCAGGCCGTCATAACCATAGCGCACCAGACTGTCGCCTTTACGCACAGCGATCAGTTGCCGGTTGTCATCCCAGACAAAATCCTCTTTTTCGCCTTCGCACTGGCTATCCCGCCGCTGGCGTAGCTCACCGGCGCGGTCAAACACATAGCGCACGCCGTGATGAATGCCTTCGCGAAACCATCCCCCTGCGCTGTCATTCACCTCGCGCGTTTGCGTCTGCAACTGATTACCGGCGGCATCCTGCACAAATTGACGGAGCGCGCCATCGGGTGCCGTGTGCGCCATCAATCGTCCCACCGGATCGTAGCTGTAGCGATCGCTGCCCCACTGGCTATCTTCCCGTAACGTCAGATTCCCGGCGCGATCGTAAGCAAACCCGCAGGCGAAGAGCGGTAAATCCTGTTGCAGCACCTGCTGGGAACTTAGCCGCCCAAGCCTGTCGAAACGAAAGGTACGCAGGACATCATTGGAGAGCTGTTCGCTCACACATCGTCCGGCCTCGTCGTAGGTAAACAGAATGGGCGCATCGTCGTTAAGCTGTATCTGGCTCAGCCGTTCATGCGCATCAAGGTGATAACGCACCTGGTGACCACTGTCGCTTTCGCGTTTGATCAACACACCGCGTTCGTTGTAACCGTAGCGCAGTTGAAAACCATCCTGCTCTTCCAGCAGCACACGCCCGGCATCATCGTAGCGCCAGCTCAGCCGCCGCCACGGGTTTTCACACAGCACCAGCCGCCCGCAGGGATCGTAGTGGTATTTCACCTGTAACGTGTCGCCGCTGCGCCGCTCAGTCAGCCGTCCCCTTTTGTCATAGCCATAGCGCACTTCACGCCCCAGCGGATCCTCACGACGTATCAACCGGCTGGCCTTATCCCAACCGTAACGCGTCACTTGCCCCCAATAATCATGCTCTTCCGTCACTCGCCCGAGCGCATCGCGCGTCAGTTGCCAGCGTTGACCATTTTGATTTTCCACCGTCACCAGCCGATCTTCCGCATCATAAAGGAAGCTCAGCGTCGCGCCGTCCGGGGTTGCGCACGACGTCAACATGCCGCTGCCGTTATAGCGAAGCTGCGTCGTTCGCCCCAGCTCATCGGTGTAACTAAGCGGGTCATCTTCGCGATCGTAGACAACGCGTATTTCACCGCCGGCCGGATCGGTGGTCGCCACCAGACGGTCTTTCATATCCCAGTGAAAGCGAGTCGTCCCCCCGCTTTCGTCAATACGCTCCAGCAGCGTTCCCCGTACCGAGTGGCGAAGTTGGATCGCGCCTGCGCCCGCCTGTTCAATACGTTGCGGAAAGCCATACCGATCATAGAAATAGCGAGTGGGCGAAATGCCGGGCACATTCGCCGCGCAAAGCTGGCCAAAAGCGTCGTACTGATACGCCGTGGCGACACCGGTGGGATCGATTTCGCGGGTAAGATTGCCAGCCTCACTGTATTCCGATCGCCAGACCGCGCCTTTCTCATCAGTCAGCGCCAGTAATTGCCCGTCATCGTCATAAACCGCCTGAATCACGCCACCATCGGGCAGTTTTTCGGCGGTCATGCGCCCCTGTTCGTCATACTCCCAGCGATGGGTACTGCCATCTGGTTCGGTCACTTCAACCGTGCGGCCAAAATCGTCATAGCGGAACACGGTATTGCCGCCTAACGGATCGATTTCTGAGACGGGCAGGCCATTTTCGTCAAAGGTGATACGCGAAATCGCGCCCTGCGAGTCGGTGACTTCCACTTCGTTGAGCAGCGCGTGGTATGCAAAGTGATAATCCCAGACTCCGCCGTCACCCCACGCGTGGATCACCTGCCAGGCCTCGTTGTACTGGTAGTGAAACCCCTGTCCGTTGCGATCAATATGGCTGACCATACGGCGCTGCTGATAAACAAAACGGCGCGGATGCGACAGCGCATCGATCTCGGCGCTCAACTGGCGGTGGGTGTCATACTCGTAGCGGGTAAGCGGTGTAATTTCGCCGTCCAGCGCATTATGCAGACGCAGCGTGTGCAGACGGTTTCGCTCCTGCGTGACGAGGATGTCGCGCCCGGTCATCCCCGCATGGGTGAACTCGCGAATTTGCCGTAGTTCGCCCGCTTCCCGCTCAAATCGCCAGCCGTTACCGCTACGATCGACAATCTCGCCAATCGGCAGGGCACCCTGTTTACCGTTAAAGTGCAGCAGTGGGCCACTTTCCTGGTCTACTCGCCACAGCACCTCGCCATCACGGGTTTCCCGCCACAGGCAGCTGCCCTCAGGCAAACCGCTAATGGCATGTTCGCGCCCGTCGCTCTGCGGCAGTGCGGCAAACAGTGTCATCCCTTCCGGCTGCGTCAGCATCGCGACGCCCTCTTCCGCCAGCACATCCAGGCGGATATCGGCCGGCGTCGACCAGCCAAAGCCGCACAGCCCTTCGATCTCAATATCTGCCGACGAATAGGTTCGCACCCACGCCAGCGGCAGACGGCCCGCTAACAGGAAATCCTGCTGTTCCAGGCTGACGCTGCCGTCGCGAATATCCACTGGTTCAGCGCGTAGCACGCGGCACTTGAGGAAGCCGGAGTCCATATTGCGAAACAGCTTCTGGCGCAGCTTGCGAAAGCGGCGCATAAACAGCCGCCACTTCGGCGTTTTCTTCAGTTTCTTAAAGCCCTTGCCCAGCCCGCTTAATCCGGCGCGCATCAACAGCGCCATCAGGTTGATGGTCGGCGGGCCGCCAACGACGACGTTATTGGGAATGGCGAGGTTAAAGGTGAGCGGCAGGGTGAGAGAGAGCGGTTTTGGCTTGGCGGCGCGCTTGAGACGAAACGGCGGCACCAGACCAATAATGTTGCAGCTCAACACCGGCATGCCGATGCGCGAGAACGGTTCGCCGTCCACCGAGACGGTTTTGCTGCCCATAAACAGCTCGTCTTCAATTTGTGGGCCGCCCGGCGCGCGCAGCGGCGGCACCCAGACGCCGCCGACCGGAATATGTACCGCGATGCCGCCCGTTCCGGCACTCGCGCGTTTGATGCTGTTGACGTGCACCGTGGTGCCAATCAGCGGCAGATAATCGAACACGTCAAAAACAATGCCGATATGCGGCGTTGGCAGCGGCCACGGGTAGGTATGAATATCCAGCCCGAGCTGCGGATCGAAGTGCGCGCCGGAGTGCATAAGTCTGGCCTCAGAACATGGCGCGCAACAGCGCGCGCAAGAACGTTCGAACCTCTGTCGCCAGCTCGCTATCAGACAGGCTTAAAAACAGCAGCGCGAGCAGCGTGACGACAACAATAATGATGATGCGATTTTTCATAGCGGGTTGCTTCCTGCAGTGTCAGATAACGATGCGTCATGGTTTCCCCACTCGGGCAGGGTTTGCCACTCGCCGGGGGGCGCATCAAAGGGGTGAGCGATCTCCGGCAGGCCATTCCAGTGCGGGTGTAATTTTTCCCGCGCCAGCCGGATAACGCGGCGAAAACTCTCATCACCGCGACGAATCAGATTTTCCCGCTCCTCACGGATCACGGTAAACATTGCCTCAAGTTGTAACTGCAAGCGGCTCTCGGTCTGCTTAACTTGCGTAACGGTCGGCTCGGCGGGCAGCGCCGCTTCGGCCTGCTGGATCAGCCGCTGTTTTTCACGTTGCCAGCGCGCGGCGCAGGCTTCGAGCGCCTCGGTACGCCGCTTATCGTGTATACGCAATAAATCCTGAAACACCAGCGACAGCGTGGTCTGGCTGCGTTCTGGCAGCGGCACGCTTTCCGCCGCCTGCACGGCACGCGCGTACTCCTCCATCGCCGTCGGTCGATGCCCGGCGAGCCACAAACAAAAACCGGACATGCGCCAGCCTTCCATTTCAAATACCGGATGGGGAATGGCCTGCGCTTCCAGCGCCGCCTGGCGATAGCCTTTCGCCGCTTGCAGGTGATCTTTTTTCGCGAACCACGCGCCCGCTTCACCGAAGGTGCTTTGCGTGCGCAACTGCCCTTTCAGCGCCGGATCCGGGATCTCGCCAGAGAGATGTTGTGCCTGCCGGTAGTGGGTGACGGCCTGCGCGTGATCGCCCCCTTTTAACCAGCCACCGGCTATCAGGTTGTGCATCATCGCTTGTTGATCCGCCCAGCCGCGCCGCTGCGCAATGCCCAGCGCCAGCTCGCCGCGCGCGGCGACTTGTGCGCTACTGCCTTTTTCCAGCAGCAGCATCGCATCCGCCAGATAACGGCGAAACAGCAACCGGTCAGCATCGGTATCCGTCTGCTGCTGCGCGGTCTGGTGCATCACCCGCATACCATCCACCTCGTCGACAATGAGCTGCACCACGCGCGGATGCGCCTCATATAACGGCTGCCAGATCGGTTGTTCCAGCGTATCAATGAGCAGCAATCGCGCAGCGTCCGCGCCCTGTTCCAGCCAGCCTTGCAACCAGCGCGTCAGCGCGCTTTCATCGCTGACGCCGGAGGGTTTAAGCACCAGCACCAGGTAACGGAGATCCCCGGCAAACGCCTGCGCGAAGCTCTGCAACAACGTGTGCAGTTGCGCCGGGGAGTAACAGGGCAACCAGGGTTCCGCGTCCCAGGCGGCGGCATTTTCGGTGGCTTCGTACTGTTCGACAAACTCGCGCCCCAGCGCCTCGCTGTAGCCATAACCGGTTTCGAAAGGGGTATTCAGACCAAGAAACAGATCCGGCAGTGTGCGGCCTTCAGGATGTTGTTGCAGGGCAATAAAGGCATCCAGCAGTGATTCGCCGCCCGCCGGAACGCGCCAGATAAACAGGCGGGTACGCGCGGCGTTCTCGCTGGCGTCCAGCCAGCTTAGCTCCAGCTCGCTCATCACTTTCTCTGTGGGGTTCTTTGCCACGCTCATTGCATGTCCTTATCAGGCGTTAAGCTCAATTTTCTTGCCGTTGACCATCACGCCTGCGGCGTTAATGGTGATGGTCGAGCCGCCCGCTGAAATCTCCACGCTGCCGTTGCTAATCAGAATGCCGCTTTCACCGACGTTGATCTGGAAGGTATCCGTTGCGCTGTCCGCCACGCTGCCCTGGGTAAAACGGGTGTCGCCGCCGGTAATGCTCAGCGTGCGCCCGGCACCGATATTCACCTCTTGCTTTTGCACCACCGTGCGCACTTCACTGCTGCTGACGGTGACATTGCGGTTGCCGGTCACTTCCAGCGTCTGGTCGCCGGTCACCTGTACGGTGCGGTTTTGCTGCACGCTCACCTTTTCGTTACCCTGCACGGTGCGGGTTCGGTCCTGCACCACGGTCAGCGTCTGGTTGCCTTGCACGGTGCCTGTGTTGTTGCTCTTCACCGTGGTGGTGTGGTTGCCGGTAATGGTCTCGTCGCGGTTTTGCTCGACAGTGAGGGTTTCATTGCCTTTCACGCTTTCCGTGCGGTTCTGCTGCACGGTGGTGGTTTCGTTACCGTTGATGGTTTTGCTGCGATCCTGGCCGATGGTGACAGTCTCATTGCCGTCCACCGTGCGGGTGCGGTTCTGTTTGATATGGCTGGTTTCGTCTTTGCCAACGGTTTTGGTGCGGTTGCTGCCGACATCATGGGTTTCGTCGTTTTCGACTTCGGTATCCATGTTGCGCTCAGCATGCAGCCAGAGCTGCTCTTCTCCGGGTTTATCTTCAAAGCGCAGGGCGTTGGCGTTATCCGGCGAGCCATCTTTCGAGCGGCTCATAAAGCCCATCTGCGTCGCCGCCGCCGGCAGCGCCCACGGCGGCATACTGGCTTCGTTATAGACGCGGCCAATGATTATCGGTCTGTCCGGCTCGCCGTTAATAAAATCGACCACCACCTCATCGCCCACGCGCGGGATCTGCACACCGCC
The DNA here is from genome assembly GCF_900184035.1 of Kosakonia pseudosacchari. GTDB lineage: Bacteria > Pseudomonadota > Gammaproteobacteria > Enterobacterales > Enterobacteriaceae > Kosakonia > Kosakonia pseudosacchari. Next base: position 73,319 of record NZ_FXWP01000026.1, on the reverse strand, counting down.
GTAGCCCTGGCCCGCCCACGCGCTGGAGACGCGCACCCAGCAAGAGCTGTTTTCATCGCCCTGGCTTTGCCGATCCCAGTGGAACTTCACCTTCACGCGGCCATATTTGTCCGTCCAGATCGACTCGCCTTGCGGCCCGACCACGCGCGCGGTTTGCGGGCCATAGGTTCGCGGCCAGTCGGTGACCATCGTCGGGCGGAAAGGCGTCGCCGCCGGGATAACCGTAAAGGCGATATTGTGCTGCGACGTGAATGAACCGCCGGAGGCGTACTGATTCTCTTCAAACGCATACAGTGCGCCAATCACCAGCCACTGGGCGTTATCGGCGAAGTTGGGCGCACTGGTAAGCCGAAAAAGATAGCCGGGCGCGATACCGGTCGCGGTGCCGGAACCTTGCATTTGCTGCTGCTCCGCCTGCCAGGCCTGCTGGCGAATACGCGCGTACGATTCACCGTCGCCATGCTCAACAAAGCGACCTGGCCAGTCATAGACATCAATTTTCCCCGGGCTTGGCGAAACGGGGTTTTGCAGGGTTTGCAGCATCCAGGCGTGCGGTTTACGGAAATCGTAATCGTCGGTGCTGTAAAGACCCGGCGTAACAACATGACGCGCCAGTAACTGGCTGACGCCCTCTTCGTTGACCGCGCCGCCGCCGGTTTGCGCATGCCAGGGAATGGTGTCGTAACCGGGAAACGCCTCGGCCTGCGAGTAGTCGTCCATCAGCACCAGCGTGTGGCCCTCTTTGCTGTGGCGAAACAGGTAGCTGATGCCTTCCAGTTCCAGCAAACGGCTGATGAAGTGGAAGCTGCTTTCGCCATACTGCACGCTGTAATCCCACTGGCGGTAGCTGCGCGTCAGTTTGTCTTCAATTTTGACGTTGTATTCGGAAAACAGCGTTTTGGCGATATCCGGCACGCGCTGCTGCTGGAAAATGCGGAAGTTACGATCGCGCATCATCGGCCAGAAATCGGGTTCCAGCGTTGCCTGGTACGCCGCGTACTGCGTGCCGTCCAGCTCTTCGGTACGTACCGAAACAGCGGTCACTTTCCCGGAAAGATAGCGTTCGCTGCCCGGCATCTGGCACGGGATCACCACTGTCATCTCTTGGCCGAGCAGTTTTTGTCGGTCAAGGGTGAAGTCTTTACTCAGCAGGTCGACCTGAAAACGAAAAGGCGCGGAAAGATGCTCTTCGCCTGTCAATTTCCAGAACAGAAGTGAATCACTGCCAACGGATGACAGGACGGTTATCCGGTTAACCATACGTATTCCTTGGTAGCGGCGGCGGATATTTCGGGAGAAAACGATTTATACGAAATCATTCAAATGCAACTTATACGCGCGCGTATTATTTATTAACAGCCAATGCTTACGATTAATATTATCGTCAGTTCATAAAAACGACAGGCAAATACATCTCAGAATCGTCTTATTTTATAATTAAAATAATAACTTATTTAAAATCAAACCAATGCAAATTACCATAATAAAATAATGGACTTCAGGTTATTCGATTCAGCTAACAATAAATAACAACGCAGCATATATCCTCTTATTTTTGATAATATCTCCTTAAGTAAAATTAGCGTATTTCAAATTAAAAACAGCGTCAGTTAGCCTGCATTTTTATCCCCGGCGTGCACCATGGCATCCCCATTGCCGATTTCGCTTTCACAACACTGCACCTCGCCTTGTGCTGCCCGCTGCCCGGCAGCACAAGGCCTTTAGCACATTTGCGTATATTCTTATCCGGATATATTGGTTTTCGCCGCAGGCGCAAAGCCTATAATCCGCTTGCATACGGTAGCAGAATGAAAAACTGAAATAGTAAGATAGCATTCTGCCAGCTTTTTCTGGCAATCAGCAATGTGCGGAAGGTGTGTAGTGCCGACATGGTTACCCTTAGCGATAGACTCATTTTTGCCAATGCTTTCCGCCGGGCTGAAATTTACCATTCCCTTAACGTTAAGCGCATTTATTCTTGGTTTGACGCTCGGTTTTATTGTGGCGTTATTGCGTTTATATGGTCCTGCTTTTTTAAAACCGATAGTCAGATTTTACGTCTGGTTAATTCGCGGTACGCCGTTATTAGTACAGCTTTTTTTAATTTTTTACGCGTTACCCAGCGCAGGAATTACTATCGATGCATTTCCGGCGGCGGTGATTGGTTTTACGGTAAATATTGGTGCTTATACCTCGGAAGTCATCCGTGCCACGCTGCTCGCCGTGCCTAAAAGCCAGTGGGAAGCCGCGCATGCCATCAGCATGACCTGGGCACAGTCGCTACGGCGCATTATTCTGCCGCAGGCCGCGCGCATCGCCGTGCCACCGTTATCCAATACCTTTATCTCGCTGGTAAAAGACACCTCGCTGGCCTCGGTGATCACCGTACCGGAGATGTTTCTCGCCGCACAGCAAATTGCGGCGGTGACTTACGAGCCGTTAATTTTATATAGCGAGGCTGCGGTGATTTATCTCTTATTCAGTTCTGTCTTATCGCATTTACAAGAGAGACTGGAGCGGAAATTAGCCGGCACCACCGTTAAGGAGCGAGCCAATGATAACGCTCTCCAGCATTGAAAAAAGTTTCGATGGTCATCAGGTGTTGCGGGATATTCATTTAACGGTGGCAGAAGGCACCGTTACCGCCTTAATTGGCCCCTCCGGCAGCGGAAAAAGTACGTTATTACGCTGCATTAATTTGCTGGAAATTCCGCAGGCCGGGGAATTAATAATTGGCAAAGAGAAGATGTTATTTACACCGGGCGCACGCATTAACGGTGAGGATATTCGCCGGATGAGCCGCCAGACCGGAATGGTATTTCAGAACTTCGCGCTGTTTCCGCATATGACTGCCCTTGAGAACATTACTGAAGGGCTAATTACGGTGCATAAATGGGACCGCGATCGCGCCCGGCAACGCGGCGAAGCGCTGCTGGAGAAGGTTGGCATGCTGCATAAGCGTAACGCACTGCCGAATACGCTTTCCGGCGGCCAGCAACAGCGTGTGGCGATTGCCCGCGCGCTGGCGCCTTCGCCTGCGGTGTTGCTGTGCGATGAGCCAACATCGGCGCTCGACCCGGAGCTTTCCGGCGAAGTGGTTGCCGTTCTTCGCCAGTTGGCGCATGAGGGCACCACGATGATTATGGCTACCCACGATCTGCGCTTAGCAGCCCATATCGCAAGCCAGGTGGTATTTCTCGAAGGCGGAGAGATTGTCGAATCGGGCAGCGCCAGCACCCTTTTTTCACAGGCGAAGAAACCGCGAACCACGGAATTCATCGCCTCTTTAAGCACAGCGTTTTCGGCTATCGAAGCGCACCAATAACAATATTTAAGGGGTAACGCAGATGAAGGCATTCGCAACACTGGTGATAGCTGGCGTGATGCAGCTGGGCTTTGCTCACGCGGCGCTGGCGCAGGATGATCTGGCAAAAATTCAATCCGCCGGAGTGTTAAAGATTGGCACCGAAGGGACTTATCCGCCGTTCACTTTTCATAATGCCTCCGGCAAGCTGGAAGGGTTTGATGTCGAAATCGGCCAGGAGATTGCCAAACGCCTGAAAGTGAATGCCCAGTTTGTTGAAGGCAAATGGGATGGCCTGATCGCCGGTATTGATGCTAACCGCTACGACGCGGTAATAAATCAGGTGGGCATTACGCCGGAACGCCAGAAAAAATATGACTTCTCCGAGCCGTATATCGCCTCCAAAGCGGTGCTGATCGTTAACAGCAAAAACACGGCAATTACCCGTTTTGAAGATTTAAAAGGCAAAAAATCCGCCCATACGCTGACCAGCAACTATGCGCAGATCGCCCGTAAATATGGCGCGGAGATCGTTGCCACCGACGGCTTTAACCAGTCTGTCGATTTGGTGGTGCAGGGCCGCGCGGATGCGACCATCAATGACAACCTGTCATTCCTGGATTTCAAAAAACATAAACCAGACGCGCCGGTGAAAATCGTTGCCACACAGTCGGACGCGGAGAAATCCGGCGTGTTGTTCCGCAAAGGCAACCCGCAATTGAAAGCCGCTATTGATAAAGCACTGGAAGAGATCAAAGCCGACGGCACTTATCAACGCATTTCGCAGAAATACTTCGGCGCGGATGTGTCGAAGTAATGCGTCACCGCTGAATGATAAGCCCCCGCAACGCGCGGTTTTTTATGCCGCTGGTTGCTTGCGCACGGGCACCCGTTTTATTTGCGCGCGTGTTCGACAATATGTAAGTTCGACACTATGCAAATCCTGGGTGCTGCGTTTGTGCTGCTTGCCACAGGCGGCGTTGCGCCCACTGTTGCGGTGTGACTACTGCATCAGTTCAGCGGACGCGGCACATAATAGCTGGCTTAAAGTTGAAAGCTTTCCGGAACCCCGAACCTGGTTGGGGTTTTCTATAGACAAAAAACCCCGCAACGCGGGGTTTTTAAATTCGCGGCGTAACGCCAATCAGAACGGAATGTCGTCGTCGAAATCCATCGGCGGCTCGTTAGACGGTGCCGGTGCGGACTGCTGCTGCGGGCGAGACTGCGCGCCGCCGCTGAACTGATTGCCACCCTGCGGCTGCTGAGGCTGGCCCCAACCGCCCTGCTGCTGACCGCCACCTGCCGGTGCGCCACCACCCTGACGGCCACCCAGCATCTGCATGGTGCCGCCAACGTTAACAACGACTTCAGTGGTGTATTTTTCCTGACCGGATTGATCGGTCCATTTGCGGGTACGCAGCTGGCCTTCGATGTAAACCTGAGAGCCTTTACGCAGGTATTCACCGGCGACTTCCGCCAGCTTGCCAAACAGCACCACGCGGTGCCATTCGGTCTGCTCTTTCATTTCGCCGGTCTGCTTGTCACGCCAGGATTCGGAAGTAGCCAGCGTAATGTTGGCAACTGCGCCACCACTCGGCATATAGCGTACTTCCGGGTCCTGGCCCAGATTACCGACGAGAATCACCTTGTTTACGCCTCTGCTGGCCATATTGTGTCTCCTGAAAACGTTGCTTGATTCTTAGTAGTGTAAACGCGCGATTGTAGCATTACAAAGCCACACTTAGATAGCTGCGAGGAGGATTCCAGATAATCGCCGCGCGCCATAGTTTGACATACCCGAAGCGAAGATGCATGCGAATACTGTATATTCATTCAGGTTAAATTGTGTCATAATTAGCCGTTTCTGACCGCTGGTTGTCCTTCAAACACACCAGGCAAAAAGTGTTCCTCCGGGTAAAAGGTGAATGGATTGGATAAGATAGAAGTACGGGGCGCCCGCACCCATAATCTCAAAAACATCAACCTCGTCATCCCCCGCGACAAACTGATTGTCGTTACCGGGCTGTCGGGTTCTGGTAAGTCCTCACTGGCTTTCGACACACTCTATGCCGAAGGGCAGCGTCGTTACGTTGAATCACTCTCCGCGTATGCGCGTCAGTTTCTGTCGCTGATGGAAAAACCGGACGTTGACCACATTGAAGGTTTATCGCCCGCCATTTCTATTGAACAAAAATCGACATCCCACAACCCGCGTTCCACCGTTGGTACGATCACGGAAATTCACGATTACCTGCGTCTGCTGTTCGCCCGCGTTGGCGAGCCGCGTTGCCCGGATCACGACGTTCCGCTGGCGGCGCAAACCGTGAGCCAGATGGTGGATAACGTGTTGTCGCAGCCAGAAGGCAAACGCCTGATGCTGCTGGCGCCGGTGATCAAAGAGCGCAAAGGCGAGCACACCAAAACGCTGGAAAACCTTGCAAGCCAGGGTTATATCCGTGCGCGTATTGATGGCGAAGTGTGCGATCTTTCCGATCCGCCGAAGCTCGAGCTACAAAAGAAACACACCATTGAAGTGGTGATTGATCGCTTTAAAGTCCGCGACGATCTCGCCCAGCGGCTGGCGGAATCCTTTGAAACCGCGCTGGAGCTTTCCGGCGGCACGGCCGTGGTTGCCGATATGGACGAGCCGACCGCCGAAGAGCTGCTGTTCTCCGCCAACTTCGCCTGTCCGATTTGTGGCTACAGCATGCGCGAGCTGGAACCGCGTCTGTTCTCATTCAACAACCCGGCTGGCGCCTGCCCGACCTGCGACGGTCTGGGCGTACAGCAATATTTCGATCCGGATCGCGTGATCCAGAACCCGGAGCTGTCGCTGGCCGGTGGCGCGATCCGCGGTTGGGATCGCCGCAACTTCTACTATTTTCAGATGCTGAAATCGCTGGCGGAACACTACAAATTCGATGTGGAAGCGCCGTGGGAAAGCCTGAGCGCCAACGTGCAGAAAGTGGTGCTGTCTGGTTCCGGTAAAGAGTCGATTGAGTTCAAATATATGAACGATCGCGGCGATACTTCCGTGCGTCGTCACCCCTTTGAAGGCGTGCTGCACAACATGGAGCGCCGTTACAAAGAGACGGAATCCAGCGCGGTACGTGAAGAGCTGGCGAAATTTATCAGCAATCGCCCGTGCGCCTCTTGTGAAGGGACGCGTCTGCGTCGCGAAGCGCGCCACGTTTTTGTTGAAAACACCCCGCTGCCGACCATTTCCGATATGAGCATCGGCCATGCGATGGACTTCTTCAACAATCTGAAACTTTCCGGCCAGCGGGCAAAAATCGCCGAAAAAGTGCTGAAAGAGATTGGCGATCGCCTGAAGTTCCTGGTGAACGTCGGCCTGAACTACCTGACGCTCTCGCGCTCGGCGGAAACGCTCTCCGGCGGCGAAGCGCAGCGCATTCGTCTGGCAAGCCAGATTGGCGCGGGTCTGGTAGGTGTTATGTACGTGCTGGATGAGCCGTCAATCGGCCTGCATCAGCGCGATAACGAACGTCTGCTCGGCACGCTTATCCATCTGCGTAATCTCGGTAACACGGTGATTGTCGTCGAACACGACGAAGACGCCATTCGCGCCGCCGACCATGTAATCGACATCGGCCCTGGTGCGGGCGTACACGGTGGTCAGGTGGTGGCCGAAGGGACGCTGGATGCCATCATGGCGGTACCGGAATCCCTTACCGGGCAGTACATGAGCGGCAAACGTAAAATTGAGCTGCCGAAACAGCGCGTGAAAGCCGATCCAGAAAAAGTGCTGAAGCTGACCGGCGCGCGCGGTAACAACCTGAAAGATGTGACGCTGACGCTACCGGTGGGCCTGTTCACCTGTATCACCGGCGTTTCCGGTTCCGGTAAATCGACGCTGATCAACGATACGCTGTTCCCGATCGCCCAACGTCAGTTGAACGGCGCGACCATCGCCGAACCGGCTCCGTATCGCGATGTGCAGGGGCTGGAGCATTTCGACAAAGTCATTGATATCGACCAGAGCCCGATTGGGCGCACGCCGCGCTCCAACCCGGCCACTTATACCGGTGTCTTTACGCCGGTGCGCGAGCTGTTTGCCGGCGTGCCGGAGTCCCGCTCGCGCGGTTACACGCCGGGGCGCTTCAGCTTTAACGTGCGCGGCGGTCGCTGCGAAGCGTGTCAGGGTGACGGCGTAATCAAGGTTGAGATGCACTTTCTGCCGGATATTTACGTGCCGTGCGACCAGTGCAAAGGCAAGCGCTACAACCGCGAAACGCTGGAGATCAAATACAAAGGCAAGACCATCCATGAAGTGCTGGATATGACTATCGAAGAAGCACGCGAGTTCTTCGATGCGGTTCCGGCGCTGGCGCGTAAGCTGCAAACGCTGATGGATGTTGGCCTGACCTATATTCGTCTTGGACAGTCGGCTACGACGCTTTCCGGCGGTGAGGCCCAGCGCGTGAAACTGGCGCGCGAGCTGTCGAAACGCGGCACCGGGCAGACGCTCTATATCCTCGACGAACCGACCACCGGCCTGCACTTTGCGGATATCCAGCAGTTGCTGGATGTGTTGCATCAGTTACGGGATCAGGGCAACACCATTGTGGTGATTGAGCACAACCTGGACGTGATTAAAACGGCGGACTGGATTGTCGACCTCGGCCCGGAAGGCGGTAGCGGCGGCGGCGAGATTCTGGTCTCCGGCACGCCGGAAACGGTCGCCGAATGCGAAGCCTCTCACACGGCGCGCTTCCTCAAACCGATGCTGAAGTAATTACACGGAGAGTTGCTGCCGGACCTGTTCCGGCACCAACTCAATCGCCTGTTGATACGACGCATCCACCAGATAGTAAATCTGCGAATCCGGTAGCGAACCATCAAGATAAACGGTGCTCCAGTGCGCTTTATTCAAATGGCGGCTGGGGCGCACATCTTCATGCTGCTGGCGCAGTAAATCCGTCAGTTCGGGGCTTGCTTTCAGCGACGCGGCCGGCCGCCCTTCCACCTCTTTCACCATCGCAAACAGCACATCCGCAACTTTGATTTGTGTTGCTTTCCAGTCGCTGTGCACGCTCTGTTCAGCGCCGGGCTTCGCCATGCAATATTGCAATAACTCGGAAATTGTCACTTTTGCTTCTCCTTGTCATGTCGTGGTGGGGATCGCGATCGGCATAAATACGTCATTAAAGCGTAGTGTATGGATAAAAAAATCGTGGGTCGTTACAAAACCTGACGATTAACACAACCTAAACAGAACAGAGAACGCTGGAACCTTTTGTGTTTTAGAGTGACAAATAGTTACAAGTAGAAAGTAACCGTTATTTTTTCATTTTTTTCAATAAGATAAAAACAGCACATTGATGTGCAATTGATTGCGGATAAAAGAGAAAACTCCCGGAGATGCCTGATGAGCATATTACATGGCGAGAAGAAAACCGTTCTTGTCGCTGAAGATGATAGTGATATTGCCGGTGTGATTATTGCTTACCTTGAACGCGACAAGTTCGCGGTGATTCATGCCGCTGATGGCGAAAAAGCAATCAGGATGGCAGAACAATATCAGCCTGATTTTATTATTCTGGATATCAAAATGCCGAAAAAGGATGGCTGGCAAGTGCTGATGGAGCTACGCCAGACCACCGATGTCCCGATTATGATGCTGACGGCGATGGACACCGACGCGGATAAGATCCAGGCCTTGAAAACGGGCGCTGATGATTTTCTGGTGAAACCGTTCAACCCGGAGGAATTAGTCGCCAGGGTGCATGTTATTTTAAAAAGAAGCCAGCAATATCATGCCCGGGAAAACCTGAAACTGTATAAAACCAGAAATATTGAAATTAATAAAATCACGCACCAGGTTTACGTTGGTCCGATGAAAATGGATTTATCTACAGACTTAACCTCAACAGAGTTTAAGATATTGATGCATTTAATTCGCTACCCGCAACGTGTCTTTACGCGCGAAGAGATTATGAATTCTTGCATGCCAGAGGGTAATGCCTGCGATCGTACTGTGGATAGCCATGTCAGCAAATTAAGAAAGAAGATCCAGCAGGCGGGCATTGTCAATGTGCCGGAGTGCGTTCGCGGCTTCGGCTATCGGCTGGGAGATTAATCTAACAAAACAGGCTTCCGGCGGGGGATAACCACCGCCGGAAGCGTCCATTAAAACAGCGTCCTGCCCAACGGCAGAATGTCGCACCACTGTTTTTTATAGTGCCAGTAATCTTTATAGACCCCGAGAGAAAATTTGAATTCTTTACCTTTAGCGGTACATAATTCTTTCGCCTTGCAAATATTTACCCACAATAAAATACTGCCTAAATTAAATTCAGGGTAGTCCTGCGAATATCCACCATTAATATCATCGAAATAAAAATAGCCATCACATTCGGCCATAAAAATAATATCAAAGGCGCAGAGTCGACCATGGATAAATAATACTGCACCAAAGAGTAAATGCCGCAATGCGGCAAATGTTTTGATTAAGTCATCACGCGCAAAACAGTAAATTTTACCCTGCCAGCGCTGTTTGAACACGTCGATGTAAATGTCAGCCAGCTCACTATCTGAAAAGTCATCAACCCAGCGAACCTCACCGCCACAGGCAAGAAACTTTTTCATTTCGCCGTTGCGCTTTTTCTGTGACGCTTTCGAGAGGCTCTCTTTGACGTAGCAGATCTTATTTTTTAAATAACAGCTGAATAAAACATTGAGAAAATTTGTTCGATGGTGCGGCGACAACCGTTTGGTAATAGCGGGTAAATACCCCACTTTTGTCGTTTGCAGCGGCAGTATGATGTCATCGAAAACAAAGGGGTAACGCCGATCCTGTAGCGATAACGCCCCATTTACTGCGTAACACGCGCCCACATAAACCTGCTTGCGACGAATAGCGTAAAAAGCCAGCGTCGCCCCCGTTTCAGCACTTAAAAATTGCAACACATCCGGATGTGTACAGACCGAACCGCCACGTTGTTGCCAGACCATTTTGTAGGTGGCGAAATCGCACGGTTCCCAACCGTACAGCCACGCGAAAACATTCCGTAAAACCATAACTACCCCGTGTTATCAGACGCACCCACACGTCTTTATGCAGGCTTATAACCGGGGTATATGGAGGTTTGATGGAGCGGTTACTCTCCTTGCAGCGTGGCGATGATTTTGCGCGAGCCACCATGAATACGGTGCTCGCCAAGCCAAATTCCCTGCCATGTGCCAAGCACCACGCGCCCTTTTTGCACGGGCAGCAGCAGCGAAACACCAAGCGTAGAGGATTTAATGTGCGACGGCATATCATCCGGCCCTTCGTAATCATGCTCATACGGCGCGTTGTCCGGCACGGCCTGCAGAAAATGCTGCTCCATATCGTGGCGCACGGTGGGATCGCAATTCTCGTTCAGGGTGAGCGAAGCAGAGGTGTGCTGCAACAACAAATGCAGCAAACCAACGTTAATGCGGGAGATATCGCGAAGTTGCCCAAGCACCTCGTCCGTCACCAGATGAAACCCGCGCGGCTTCGCGCCAAGCGTAAGCGTTTGTTGATACCACATGCACATCTCCTGTCAGCAAAATGAACTCTTGCCAGTGTGGCAGCAGGCGGCGAAACAGGAAAGCTCAGGCTAATACTCGGAGTTCACAATCACTTCCTCACCCAGTGCGCCCGCCTGCGGTAAAGGGCGATAGGTTGAATTTGAAGCGCGTAACACGCGAATTGGCCGGGCTTCGCTTTCACGCGCGGCGGTGATATCGCTGTCAGAATCGCCATAGAAAATGCGGATTTTATTCGCTTTCAGCCACTGGGTTTTGCTGTTCTGACCGGGCTTATCGCCGGCGAAAATCACCGGGTTCATATTGGCCGCAGGAATTAGAAAATCGTCCTGTAGCGTTTTACTCACCGTTTCAGTTTTTGTCGGGCTGCGTCCGGTGATGAAAAAGATGCTGTCACCGCGCTTTACATGCATCGCAATCAGACGGCGGGCCACTTCTTTCGGAATACTGAAGTCGTCCCAGCCGTTGTTCATCTTTTCCCAAAACGCCGGGTTTTGTAGATAGGCTTCGCTCTCCGGCGACCAGGTTCTTTTACCGCGCCAGAAACCGGGGCTGGAAAACAGCACCGTGTCGTCAATATCAAATCCGACCGCCATTGGTGGGCGTTCGATCAGAGAATTTTCAATTTGCGCCACAGAAACCCAGTGAACAGGCGCTTGTTCGGCCAGTTTGGCAACATTGGTGCCTTCAGATACCGGCGTGGGCGCCGAAGCGTAAACCGCGCTGCCAAACGTCATCCACAGGCAGACCGCGCCGAGCGCGCGTATGAACTTTCGCATATTTATCCCTAAATGATCAGTTCGTTATATTTTATTAATGGTGCGAATGGTCAAAATGTTACCAGACCATACCTTGTGAGGCCGATGAAAAAAAGGATTTTTTGCAGATTATTCAGAGAATAAGCGAATACTGAGGCATAAATAATCCCCTGCCAGAACGCAGGGGACAGGAAAAAGTAAGTGGATGCTTACATTACTGCGGCGAATGCTTTCGCCACGCGGTGCACATTGCGGCTATTCAGACCGGCGACGCACATCCGTCCGCTGGCGATGAGATAAACGCCAAACTCTTCACGCAGACGATCAACCTGCGCCGCGCTCAGGCCGGTATAACTGAACATTCCGCGCTGTTTAAGCAGATAATCGAAATTACCGCCCGGTACTGCCTCTTTCAGCACGGTGACCAGTTCCTGGCGCATCGCCAGAATGCGCGTACGCATGGCTTCCACTTCCGCCAGCCAGGAGGCTTTCAGGCCTGCGTCGCCAAGCACTGTCGCCACCAGCTGTGCGCCAAAATTCGGCGGGCTGGAGTAGTTACGGCGCACGGTGGCTTTGAGCTGCCCCAGCACACGGCTGGCAGCGTCCGCATCGTCACACACCACGGAAAGCCCGCCCACGCGCTCGCCATACAGCGAGAAAATTTTCGAAAATGAGTTGCTGACCAGCGCAGGCAGCCCGGCGTGGGCAACCGCGCGGATAGCATAAGCATCGTCTTCCATACCGGCACCAAAACCCTGGTAGGCGATGTCGAGGAACGGGATCAGGTTGCGCGCTTTCAACACCTCAACCACCTGATCCCACTGCGCATGGGTAAGATCCGCGCCGGTCGGGTTATGGCAGCACGGATGCAGCAGCACAATGCTTTGCGCCGGAAGCGTATTCAATTTTTCCAGAAAGGCAGCAAAACGCACGCCGTTAGTGGTGCTGTCGTACCAGGGGTAAGTACTCACTACAAACCCGGCGCCTTCAAATATCGCAATATGGTTTTCCCAGGTCGGGTCGCTAACCCACACACCGGAATCTGGAAAGTAACGTTTCAGAAAATCTGCGCCAACTTTCAGCGCACCGGAACCGCCTAATGTCTGGATGGTGGCAACGCGTTTTTGCGCCAGTACCGGGTGCTCTGCACCGAACAGCAGCGGAGCGATGGCGTTGCGATAGCTGTTTAGCCCTTCCATCGGCAGATAGATCGACGCACCGTGCGGCTGCGCATTCAGGCGCGCTTCGGCCTCGGCTACCGCCTGCAAACGTGGGATGATCCCGTCTTCGTTGTAATACAGCCCGATACTGAGATTGACCTTGTCGCTGCGGGGATCCTCTTTAAAGCGCTCCATCAACGACAGGATAGGGTCGCCGGCGTAGGCGTCAACTTTCTGAAACACGCGTGTACTCTCCAGGTTTACAGTAGGCAAGAACACCACAATAAACCGGAAGCCGAGGAAGATCGAGAGCAGCAACAACGGTGATAAAAAATAAGCGAGTCAGTTACGCAGCGCGGCAAGGATTTGCGCCACACGCTCGCTTACCGAACCGTATACGCGCAGAAAGGGAATACCGCGTTGCGTCAGTTGTTCGCTGTACCAGGCCTGCTGGCGCTGACGGAAGGTTTCATCCTGGCGGGTGCCGTCCTGCACAAACGGGAAATCGTCCTCGCACAGCACCACGAGATGATAATGCCGCTGCGCCAGGGCATAGAGTTCGTCCGGCGCGCGGCCAAACATCGCCAGCGTATAGAACAGCGTTGTTAGCGGCGACGTGTCGCACACCAGCCACTGCCGGGCGTCGGCGGCATCTTCGCGCTGCACCTGTGTTTGCGCGATCGGCAGCATGTCGTCATAAACCAGTTCACCGCCCTTTTCATCCCAACGCTCACGGCCATATTCCGCCACATACGCCGTCTTCAGCGCCTGGGCCAGCGCGATGCTCAGCGTGCTTTTGCCGGTCGATTCTCCACCCAGCAGGCAGATGCGCTGCACGAAATCCCGGTAAACCACGGGCGCTAACATGTGCCGCCAGCGATGAACATCACGACGAATCAGCGTGCCGGAAGGCGCTTGATCACCTTGCTCACGCTGCAAACGCACATGTACGACGGGGCTGGCGAAGCGTTCACTGAGTACGCGGGCAAAGCCGTCGCCGTACTCTTCGGCGGTAAAAACCGCCTGCGGTTGGCAGTGCAGCACTTGCAAACAGATATCTGCCATGTAGTGCCGGTGCAGATCACCATCGGCGTCGTTATGCGGCGGTGTGCGCAACCCGGCGTCAGCAAGGCGCTTTGGTGTTAACACCAGAATGTCACACTGCGGGAAACGCGCACGCAGCCAGCGCTCGCGTTTTTCAGACTCGCAGCCGGGCAACTCCGGACGGGAATAACTGACTATCCAGACACGCTCACACTGTTCCAGCGCGGCGTTGATCAATCGTTCGTGGCCGCAGTGCAGCGGCGCAAACTTTCCGACAACCAGCCCGCTGGCAAAGCGCTTCATCGCGCGGCCATCGCTTTGCGCCACTGATACAGACCATGCCAGGCGTTACACCAGAAGACAAGGTACAACCCGGCGGTAAGCCAGAGGTCGCGCGCGGCATACAGCGGCACGGCGATGGTGTTGACCAGCAACCAGAAATACCAGCTTTCGAGCCTGCGCCCCATCAGCATAAATTGCGCGAGCACACTGAAAACCATAATGGCGGAGTCCAGCCACGGCGACCACGCGTTGGTAAAACGGTGCAACAGCCAGGCGTAACACCCGGCGACAATCAGCGCGCCCGCTAACATCAGCAACAAATGGTTAAGCGGCGTTTTGCGCACCGCCAGTTCGCTGCCGTGGTTGCCTTTCAGCCAGTTGATCCACCCGGCAATACTGCTGGCAATAAAGAACAGTTGCAGCGTGACATCGGCATAGAGCTGTACAGAATAGAACACCCAGCCATACAGCACACAGCCGATAATCCCCGTCCACCAGGTGTGCACATTATTGCGCGCGGCGAGCCACACAGAGAGGGCATAAGCCAGGCAAGCAGCGATTTCCATTGGCGACAAGGCGCAATCCTTTTAGTCGATGTATTTTAACGTCGCCCGCGAAGTCAGGCGTGTGATAAGTTCGTAAGCACTTACTTTTGTTGCTTCAGCAATGCGTTCAACAGGCAAACCTTCACCCCACAGCACCACTTCATCACCGGCTTTGTCTTGTGCATCCGGGCCGAGATCGACGCAAATCATATCCATCGCCACACGCCCGACTATCGGTACTTCGCGGCCATTAACCAGCACCGGTGTGCCGGAAGGTGCAGCGCGTGGATAGCCATCGCCGTAACCCATTGCCACTACGCCTAAACGCGTGTCGCGCGTACTTTGCCACGTACCACCGTAACCGACCGCATCACCCGCTTTATGCTCGCGCACGGCGATCAGTTGCGAAGTGAGCGTCATGACGGGCTGAAAACCGAAATCCGCGCCCCACGGTTTATGATCGAGCGGCGAAACACCGTACAGAATAATGCCAGGGCGAACCCAGTCGAAGTGCGATTGCGGCCACAGCAGCGTACCACCGGAAGCGGCAATGGAACGCAGGCCGGGTTTGCCATCGGTAAACGTGGTGAAGAGATCAAGCTGGCGCTCTGTTGCACCGCATTCAGGCTCGTCGGCGCGGGCAAAATGGCTGGCAACGTTGACCGGCTGACGCACATTTTTGCACTGTGACAAACGCGCATAAAAGGCCTCCGCTTCGTGCGGATGTACGCCAAGGCGGTGCATACCGGTATCGAGCTTCATCCACACGGTTACCGGCGATGTCAGCGTTGCCGTTTCCAGCGCTTCCAGTTGTTCAACGCTGTGAATAACCGTATGCAGCTGGTGTTCAGCGACCAGTGGCAGGTCACTGGCGGCGAAGAAACCTTCCAGTAGCAAAATCGGTTGTGTGATGCCGCCCGCGCGTAATTGCAGGGCTTCTTCAAGACGGGAGACACCGAAAGCATCGGCATCGGGGAGCGTTCGCGCGGTCTCGAGAAGACCGTGTCCATAGGCGTTCGCTTTCACGACCGCAACCACACGGCTGGCGGGAGCCAGTTCGCGCAGACGTTGCAGATTGTGTCGCAGAGCGCGGCGGTTAACTACTACGGTTGCCGCTTGCATTTACATTACCCTTAAAGCAATCGTCAACATCATTCATCTACAGGAAGACGACAAGCCCGTGGCTCCCGGCGGTGTAGTAAACCAGACGACCGGGATCAGCGAACGCCGTTAACGCTCCTGTAATGCGAAGGATGAAGAGGATTTATTCGTCGTCGTATTGTGGCCCGGCATAATTATCAAAGCGCGACCACTGCCCGTTAAATGTCAGACGCACGGTACCGATCGGCCCGTTACGCTGCTTACCAATAATGATTTCTGCAATGCCTTTTAAGTCACTGTTTTCGTGATAAACCTCGTCACGATAAATAAACATGATCAGGTCGGCGTCCTGCTCGATGGAACCAGATTCACGGAGATCCGAGTTCACCGGGCGCTTATCGGCGCGCTGCTCAAGGGAGCGGTTAAGCTGCGACAGCGCCACCACCGGCACCTGTAACTCTTTCGCCAGCGCTTTGAGCGAGCGGGAGATTTCAGCGATTTCCAGCGTACGGTTATCCGACAACGACGGTACACGCATCAGTTGCAGGTAGTCGATCATGATAAGCCCAATGCCGCCATGTTCGCGGGCGATGCGCCGCGCACGGGAGCGGACTTCCGTCGGCGTCAGGCCGGAAGAGTCATCAATATAGATATTGCGTTTTTCCAGCAGGATGCCCATGGTGCCGGAGATGCGCGCCCAGTCTTCATCGTCCAGTTGGCCGGTACGAATGCGCGTCTGATCGACACGCGAAAGGGAGGCCAGCGAACGCATCATGATCTGTTCGGAGGGCATCTCAAGGCTGAAGATTAATACCGGTTTATCCTGCAACATCGCCGCGTTTTCGACGAGGTTCATTGCAAATGTTGTTTTACCCATCGACGGACGCGCGGCGACGATAATCAAATCTGACGGCTGCAAACCGGCGGTTTTCTTGTTCAGATCATCATAACCGGTGTTAACGCCGGTCACGCCATCATGCGGTTGCTGGAAAAGCTGTTCGATGCGCGAAACGGTCGCTTCAAGTACATCGGCGATGTTTTTCGGGCCTTCGTCTTTATTCGCGCGGCTTTCGGCAATTTTAAAAACGCGGGATTCGGCAAGGTCGAGCAGATCTTCGCTGGTGCGCCCCTGCGGATCAAAACCGGCGTTGGCGATTTCATTCGCGACAGAAATCATTTCGCGCACTACCGCGCGTTCGCGCACGATATCGGCATAAGCGCTGATATTTGCCGCACTTGGCGTATTTTTGGAGAGCTCCGCCAGATAAGCAAAACCGCCAACAATGTCCAGTTGCCCCTGGCGCTCCAGCGATTCCGCGAGCGTTATCAGATCGATGGGTTTGCCCATCTCCTGCAAGCGGTGCATCTCGGTAAAAATGTGGCGGTGCGGACGGGTATAAAAATCATCCGCCACGACCCGTTCAGCGACATCATCCCAGCGCTCGTTATCCAGCATTAAACCGCCCAACACCGACTGCTCCGCTTCAATAGAATGCGGAGGCACTTTCATCCCCTCGAGTTGTACATCGCGGGTTTCAGTCTGTTTGTTGAAGGGTTTATTTCCTGCCATAGTGAATGGAGCTATCCGGGTTATGAATGGGTTGAGAGATTATCACATCAGGAGGAAGCATGGCGACGAGAATAGAATTTCAAAAGCATGGTGGGCCTGAGGTGCTTAAAGCGGTTGAGTTCACCCCCGCCGCGCCAGCGGAAAACGAAGTGCAGGTAGAAAATAAAGCCATTGGCATTAACTATATCGATACCTATATCCGTAGCGGGTTATATCCGCCGCCGGCATTACCAAGCGGGCTGGGCACCGAAGCGGCAGGCGTGGTAAGCAAGGTGGGCAGCGGCGTCACGCAGGTGAAAGTGGGCGATCGCGTGGTATATGCGCAATCGGGTCTGGGCGCGTACAGCTCGGTACACAACGTTCTGGCGGATAAAGTCGCGGTGTTGCCAAACGCTATCTCCTTTGAACAAGCGGCGGCGTCATTCCTGAAAGGGCTGACGGTGTTTTATCTGCTGCGTAAAACCTACGAAATCAAGCCAGATGAAATGTTCCTGTTCCATGCTGCCGCCGGTGGTGTCGGGCTGATTGCCTGCCAGTGGGCAAAAGCGCTCGGCGCGAAGCTGATTGGCACCGTGGGTTCCGCGCAAAAAGCGCAGCGCGCATTACAGGCGGGCGCCTGGCAGGTGATCAACTACAGCGAAGAGAATGTGGTGGAACGTGTCAAAGAACTCACCGGTGGGAAAAAGGTGGCGGTGGTGTACGACTCGGTAGGAAAAGACACCTGGGAAACGTCGCTTGATTGTCTGCGCCGTCGCGGATTAATGGTGAGCTTTGGCAACTCTTCCGGCCCGGTTACTGGCGTGAATCTGGGCATTCTTAACCAGAAAGGCTCGCTCTACGCCACACGTCCTTCCCTCAATGGCTATGTCACTAACCGGGAAGAGTTGCAGGAAGCCAGTAATGAGCTGTTTTCGCTGATTGCCAGTGGGGTTATCAAAGTGGATGTGGCCGACAGCCAGAAGTTCGCGCTGCAAGATGCGCAGCGGGCGCATGAAGTGCTGGAGAGCCGGGCGACGCAAGGCTCAAGCCTGCTGATCCCTTAAGCTAATCGCCTGAAAGAATTAGGGCTTCCCGTGGGAAGCCCTTTCTTTTTTAGTTCGGCTGCATTGTAGGGTACAGCGCGATGAATTCGTTAACGTCGCGATAGTGACAGATTTAATAAGTAAATCCTATTCGGTTCTAAGCAATGTTGCGGGAAAAGTCTTCGGTATGTGACGAACCACGCAATACTTTAGTAACGCCAACGGTTATTGCGTTGATAACGTGGAACCTTCGGTTCTTTTACGGCACGGATAATCCAGACAACGGCGACGGCCAGCAGCAGCCAGGGCAATAGCTTGATCATCAACGCGAAAAGCCCGCCGAGGAACATGACAGCCGTTGCCACCAGCAGCGCCGCGATGATGCCCAGCAGTGAAACGCCGGTCACCAGCAACATAATAAAAAAGCCCACAATAAACAGTAATTCCAGCATGATGGATCTCCCAAAGAGGTAACTTCCCGGTTATTACAAGAACCATGCCAGGAAAAATTAACTTATTTATCAATAAAAAAGCTCCGCGACAGAAGGCGGAGCTTAGTGAATTTGACTACCTTTTGGTGAAATTTTAACGCTTAGACGCCACCAGGTTGAGCGCGTGTTCCACCACTGCGATATCCGCTCCAGCTTTATGCGCGTTTTCACTCAGATAACGACGCCACTGGCGCGCGCCAGGAACGCCCTGAAACAGCCCCAGCATATGGCGCGTGATATGTCCGAGATACGCGCCCTGGCTCAGTTCACGCTCAATGTAGGGATACATAGCACGTACCACGGCGACCGGATCGGCATCCGCCACGTCTGCGCCAAAGATCTCCCGGTCAACAGACGCCAGAATACCTGGGTTCTGATACGCTTCGCGCCCGACCATCACGCCATCCACATGCTCCAGATGCGCTTTGGCTTCTTCCAGCGATTTGATCCCGCCGTTAATGGCCATTGTCAGGTGCGGAAAATCACGTTTTAACTGATAAACGCGCGGGTAATCCAGCGGTGGGATTTCCCGGTTCTCTTTCGGGCTTAACCCCGAAAGCCACGCTTTGCGCGCATGGATGATAAAACTTTCACACTCGCCTTTTCCGGCCACGGTGCCAATAAAGTCGCAGAGAAATTCGTAGCTGTCCTGATCGTCAATGCCAATACGCGTTTTGACCGTCACCGGAATCGACACCACATCACGCATCGCTTTGATGCAATCCGCCACCAGTTGCGCTTCGCCCATCAGGCACGCGCCGAAACGACCATTCTGCACGCGATCGGACGGGCAGCCGACGTTGAGGTTAATTTCATCATACCCGCGCGCTTCGGCCAGCTTCGCACAATGGGCAAGCTGCGCCGGATCGCTACCGCCGAGCTGCAACGCTACCGGATGTTCTTCTTCGCTGTACGCCAGGTAATCGCCCTTGCCATGAATGATGGCACCGGTGGTGACCATTTCGGTGTAGAGCAACGTCTGGCGCGACAGCAGGCGCAAGAAGTAGCGGCAATGTCTGTCCGTCCAGTCGAGCATCGGCGCCACGCTAAACCGGCCATTCCAGTGTTGAGAGGAATGGAGCGGCATTGCGTTGGTTTGATGGGGGTTTGTCATTTCAGGGTTACCGTGCATTTTGGACAGTTTTAAATAGGTTTGTCGTATCTGATTTCCGCTCAGGTCCGGCCATCGCCGACGCCTGAAATAGCGGGGGCATTATTCTAGCATAGAGAAAGTGCGTTAACCTGCTGAGACAACGTATGACCTACATTCCCTGTGGATATATGCCCGGGGTCGCCTTGCGCAAAACGGAACCACTACCTAACATTTTTGGTAGGCATAGGAAATGTTCATTAATAGCGAAAGCTATTTATCACCGTAATGGGTCAAAGGGAGTTCAAGGAAATGACTAAACCGTATGTACGTCTTGATAAAAACAATGCCGCTGTGTTGCTCGTCGATCACCAAACGGGCTTGCTGTCATTGGTCAGGGATATCGATCCAGATAAATTCAAAAATAACGTGCTGGCGCTGGCCGACCTCGCTACGTATTTTAAACTACCCACTATTCTGACAACCAGCTTCGAGACAGGCCCGAATGGCCCTCTTGTACCGGAGCTGAAAGCGCAGTTTCCCGATGCCCCCTATATTGCTCGCCCAGGTAATATCAACGCCTGGGATAACGAGGATTTTGTGAAGGCAGTAAAAGCAACGGGTAAGAAACAGTTGATTATTGCGGGAGTGGTGACGGAAGTTTGCGTGGCATTTCCGGCGTTATCCGCGCTGGAAGAGGGCTTCGAGGTGTTTGTTGTCACCGATGCGTCAGGTACATTTAATGAAATTACCCGCCATTCAGCATGGGACCGTATGTCGCAGGCCGGAGCGCAATTGATGACCTGGTTTGGTGTTGCCTGTGAATTACATCGCGACTGGCGTAACGACATTGAAGGATTGGGCAACCTGTTCTCTAACCACATCCCTGACTACCGCAATCTGATGACCAGCTTCAACAAGATGAGTAGCAAATAACCCCACCACCTGGCTTACTTATCTGATTTATAAGCATAAAGGAGAACCGGAGGCATTAAGCCTCCGGTGAGAACATCTTAGAATGTGACGCTCAGCTGTGCGCCTGCGCCCCAGGTTTCATCTTCGCCGACCAGCCCCATCAAATCGACATGGACGCGGTTAAACGGTGCAAAACCGACACCGCCAGTGAATACGTTTTTATCGTCACCTTTCACATCCGCACGGTAACCGGCACGCACCGCCAGCCAGCTAAGCGGGCGAACTTCCGCACCGACGCCAACGTACTGGGAGTTTTTCTCGCTCTTAAAGCCTTTGGTTTCGGTTAAATCCCCATCAGCGCTTAAGGTCACCAGATCATTGTGCCAGGCCGCACCAGCCGTCACTACCGGGCTAATCTGGTAAGTATCTTTGTAATTGGTGACGTTGCCGGTTCTACCGTTGCGAATACGCACATCCTGGGTATCAATATCGCGGGAGATCAGGTTGGTTCCGGTTAAGCCCACGGTAATGTTTTCGCCAAAGTCAGCTGCCGCACCAACATCAATGTTAAAGCCCGTGTCATCAGTGCGATAGCGGCTGCTATTCCAGTCGCTGCTCTTGTAGTCATAAATGGAGGCGGTGTAGTTGTAGACCCAGGTTTTTTGCAGTTTCGGCGTTACACCAAGGGAAAGCGGTATGCCGCCGACCTCAAACTGGCGCGCCATCGCGATACCAAAGTCAGAAACAATGGCCGCGCGGCCTGCGGCGGTGGAGTTAAGGTTTTTGGTGATCTCTTCACTGCCATTTGGCGAGACAACCGCCCGCAGCGCTTCGCCCAAAGCAATACCGTCGTTGTTCTGAATGCTACGCAGATAATCAATATCTTGTTGATCGACATTCGAACTTACGCGAGCGTGTGCATACGCTTTGGTAACAAAGGCCAGAGAAAGCACATCATTGGGAATGCTCACGGCAAGGCCGGCAGCGGCTTTGGCCTGTGCGGTTTTGCCTTTCAGGAACACCAGTTCGTCAGCCAGATCTTTCGCCGCTCCCTGGAACTGATTCAATGTACCAATCGGGTTAGCAATGACCTGTGCGGCGGTCAGGTTATCGATCACATCCTTGTAACCATCAATTTTGTCATTGATGTTATCGATTTCATCGCGAAGGTTATCTTTGTCGGTAATTTGCGCCTGCACGCTCGGCAGGATAATCGTGATGTCATCTTCCGGCTTGGCTTTTGCCAGCAATGCAGGGTTGATTAATGCTCCACTGCCATAATTAGCTGATGCAACACCGGTTCCCCCCATTGCATCGTTACGTGCTTCTGCCCAGGTATTGGCTGCTCCTGCTTGATTTGCCGCAAAGAAGGAGACAGCGATAGCGACCACTGAAAGTTTACGTTTTTTATTCACAATATGTGTCTCGTAGCCAGATGAGTTTTTTTAAGCCTGCTTATTTTGTAACAAACAGGAATTCACTATTGCTGCGAACAACGACCAAAAAGAAGCTAAATCAAGTGAACGTACAGGATATATGAACGCTATAGTTATTGAGGAAACTCTCACTATTTATAGAAGAGGATATTCATTTCGGGAAGGAAAGCGAGAAAAGGAGTTTACGGGCGGCGATCTCGGCGTTTTGGGCAGGACATGGTAAAGTGTGGCCTTCTATTCCCACTGACCAGAGAGCGCCAATGGATAAGACCACTTCGCAAGAGATGTTAGTGCAGGCTGAAAAGCTGTGCGCGCAGCGCAATGTGCGCCTGACTCCCCAGCGCCTTGAAGTATTGCGATTACTGAGCCTGCAACAAGGGGCGATCAGCGCATATGATTTGCTTGATCTGCTGCGCGAAAGCGAGCCGCAAGCAAAGCCGCCTACCGTTTATCGCGCGCTTGATTTCCTGCTGGAGCAAGGATTTGTCCACAAGGTTGAGTCCACGAACAGCTATGTGCTGTGTCATCTTTTTGATCAGCCGACTCATACTTCTGCGATGTTCATTTGCGACCGCTGTGGTTCGGTGAAAGAAGAGCAGGCCGAAGGTGTGGAAGATATTATGCATGCACTGGCGGCGAAAATGGGTTTTGCCCTGCGCCATAATGTTATTGAAGCCCACGGCCTGTGCGCAGCCTGCGTCGAAGTGGAAGCCTGTCGCCATCACGATCACTGCCACCACGACCATAGCGTCCCGCTAAAGAAAAAACCGCGCTAGCGCTGTCCCGCTGTTATTGGTTATTCGATTCACGGCCCCAGCCAGGCGTCGTGTTTTAGTCTGGCGTTAGCCAAACAAATTCAGCAAGAACATAAATACACATGTGAGTTAACGCAGCCAGAAATAGCATGTGAAAGATGAAGTGATACTGCAAAACTTGTGTGCCGCAGGCAGAGGATGCAAACAGGTATACAACTAAGTGGGATACTGCTGGTGCTGAAAAGACGGGAAAAATACAGGGGTGGTACATCCTTGTACCATCGGGCAGGGTAGCCTTCAGAGGGTTAACACATTTGAGGGGATGTGTTGGCTACCAGCGGTAATCATTACGCGTTTCCCAGTCCGTCACTTCTTTTTCCGCCTGATCTTTCGCGTAACCGTAACGTTCCTGGATTTTACCCACCAACTGATCACGTTTACCTTCAATGATCGTCATATCGTCATCGGTGAGTTTGCCCCATTTCTCTTTCACAGTGCCTTTAAACTGTTTCCAGTTACCGCCGACTTCGTCTTTATTCATCATGGACTCCTTATCGTTCGGTTTAAAATGACGTTCTCGCTGTGCTGAACGTACTGATTATTGTAGTCAGGGATTCGGCATTATGAATTTTATTCGGAATCTTTAACCATCTAACAGGATAAAAACAGCGTAAACGAGGCGCAAAAATCGGAGCGCTAACTCAGGGAATAAAGCGCTATCAGGAAGGATCGCTGGCAGCAAACCAACTGTTGTTACGCCAGTGACGACGCCATATCAGCGCCAACGTCAGCCCACGCAGAGCAAGGAACACCGCGAGCGACAACCACAAACCGTGGTTACCCAAAACAGGCACAGTGAGTAATGTAACGGCAAACCCGGCCGCCGCCACCGCCATACTGTTACGCATTTCGGCCGCACGCGTCGCACCAACAAACATACCGTCCAGCAGATAACACCACACTCCCACTAACGGTAAGATGACCTGCCAAATCAGATAATGCCCGGCAAGCTGTTGTAGCGCGGGGAGCGACGTTAACAACGCGATAATTTGCTGACCCGCCAGTGCATAGACAATGGCAAAGAACAGCGCTACCAGACCGGCCTGCCGGCAAGCAGCCCGCCAGATATGCATCAATTGGCTGCCATCTCTGGCACCATAAGCCTGCCCGGAATGCGCTTCAACCGCATACGCGAAACCATCCAGCGCATAGGCGGTAAAGGTCAAAAACATCATCAGTACCGCGTTTGCCGCCACGGTCTCATCCCCGAGGCGGGCGCCAAACACCGTTATCGAACCAAAGCAGAGTTGCAGCAGCAGCGAACGCAACATGATATCGCGGTTCAGCGCCAGCAAACGCCGCACGCCGCCGCGCCAGGCATTTTTCAGCGTCAGCAATGGAATGCCGCGCATCACCAGTACGTGTCGCACCATCCATAAGCCAATGGCGAAAGTGGCATATTCCGCGATGACCGTGGCAAGTGCCGCGCCTTGCACATTCATATGCAGCCCCATGACCAACCACAGATCGAGCACGATATTGAGCAGATTCCCTACCACCAGCAATATCACCGGTGCGCGCGCATACTGTACGCCGAGCAGCCAACCGAGCAATACCAGATTGCCCAGCGAAGCGGGTGCACTCAACCAGCGAATATCAAGGAACCGCCGCGCCTGTTCCAGTACCGCCTCGCTACCGCCGGTGATATGCAGCGCCAGGTCGATAAGCGGCGTGCGCAGCAGCGCAATCAACACACCGGCTCCAAGCGCCAGCAGTAAAGGCTGGACTAACGCACGCGCCAGCGCGGGCGCATTTTTCGCGCCGAATGCCTGAGCTGTCAGGCCGGTGGTGCTCATACGCAAAAAGAGCAGCAGCATAAAGAGGAAACTGGTCGCCGTTGCGCCAATCGCCACACCGCCCAGGTAAACCGGGCTATCCAGATGCCCCACCACAGCCGTATCCACCAGACCCAGCAATGGGACGGTGATATTCGAGAAGATCATCGGCAGCGCAAGTCGCCAGAGCGCTTTATCGGACGCGGTTAGCAGTGGCATGGTATGCATGTAAAAGTGAGTGAGGGAAAAGAAGAGATCGCTGCGGAACCTGAATCAGCCCCGCAGCAGAACGAATGTGCGTTACAGCCACGCGCCATTACGAATGACACCGACCGCTAACCCTTCGATGGTGAAGTTTTGATCGCGCAGATCGACGACGATCGGAGAGAACTCGCTGTTTTCCGGCAACAGTTCGACGGTGTTACCCTGTTTTTTCAAACGCTTGACCGTTACTTCGTCTTCAATACGCGCAACAACAACCTGGCCGTTACGCACATCCTGCGTTTTGTGCACCGCCAGCAGATCGCCATCCATAATGCCAATGTCACGCATCGACATGCCGCTAACGCGCAACAGGAAATCTGCATGAGGTTTAAAGAGGCTCGGATCGACTTGGTAATGACCTTCGATATGCTGCTGCGCCAGCAGCGGCTCACCCGCAGCGACGCGACCAATCAGCGGTAAGCCAATATCGTCCTCTTCTTCTTCAAGCAGCAGGCGAAGGCCGCGTGATGCGCCCGAAACGATTTCGATAACCCCTTTGCGCGCCAGCGCTTTGAGGTGTTCTTCCGCCGCATTTGGGGAACGGAACCCCAATTGCTGTGCGATTTCCGCACGCGTTGGTGGCATACCGGTTTGAGTGATGCGATCGCGAATAAGATCGAACACCTCTTGCTGCCTGGCCGTTAATGCTTTCATCCCGCCCCCTGGGTGTATATACAGTTATGCTGTGAGTATATACAGCTAAAGGCGATTTTGGAACCAAATTTAAGCAAAAAACCAGGGCGTTATCGAATTCTGGAAGCGTTATCCAAAATGTGACCAGAGTAATGCGATCCAGGTAAATAGCGCCAGCAGGATGGACATCAGCACCGCCGCCGACCCCATATCCTTCGCCCGCCCGGAAAGTTCATGGAATTCCGAACCAATACGGTCTACCACAGCTTCGATGGCGCTGTTCAGAATTTCGACAATCATCACCAGCGTCACAGAACCAATCAGCAGTACGCGCGTCATTGTGTCAATATCGAGCCAGCAAGCGATTATAATTGCCAGGATAACCGCAACGGATTCCTGACGAAATGCCGCTTCATTAATCCAGGCGGCGCGAACGCCTTTCCAGGAATATCCAGCGGCTTTAATGATCCGGGTGAAACCGGTGGTATTATTAGCCATTTAAAGAACCTTTTTATTAAATTGGCGTCAATGTCTCAGCAAGCGCGCAGCGGTACAACAGAAATTATGTGCGCTTTCTGATATTCTTGCGGCGCAATGGCACTATTAACCAGAGGCTTTACATCCTTTATGTCCGGCTGGCCACGAATTTACTACAAATTACTGAATTTACCATTAAGCGTGCTGGTAAAAAGTAAATCGATCCCCGCAGAACCTGCACAGGAACTGGGTCTCGATACATCACGCCCCATCATGTACGTGCTGCCTTATAACTCAAAGGCAGATTTACTGACTTTACGCGCGCAGTGTCTGGCGCATGAGCTGCCCGATCCCCTGGAACCGCTGGAAATCGACGGCGCGTTGCTGCCGCGTTTCGTGTTTATCCACGGCGGCCCGCGCGTGTTCACCTATTACGCGCCGAAAGAAGAGTCGATCAAGCTGTTCCACGACTACCTGGATTTACATCGCAGCCATCCCGATTTGGATGTGCAAATGGTGCCGGTGTCGGTGATGTTTGGTCGTTCGCCAGGGCGTGAAAAAGGCGAAATTAACCCGCCGCTGCGCATGCTGAATGGCATCCAGAAATTCTTTGCGGTTTCCTGGCTTGGCCGCGACAGCTTTGTGCGTTTTTCACCACCGGTTTCGCTGCGCCGGATGGCGACCGAGCACGGCACCGATAAAATTATCGCGCAGAAACTGGCGCGCGTGGCGCGTATGCACTTTGCCCGCCAGCGTCTGGCTGCGGTAGGCCCACGACTGCCGGCTCGCCAGGATTTGTTTAACAAATTACTCTCGTCCAAAGCGATTGCCCGCGCCGTTGAAGATGAAGCGCGCAGCAAAAAAATCTCCCATGATAAGGCGCAGCAAAACGCCATCGCGCTGATGGAAGAGATTGCCGCGAACTTCTCCTACGAGATGATTCGCCTGACTGACCGCATTCTGGGTTTTACCTGGAACCGTCTCTATCAGGGCATCAACGTGCATAATGCAGAGCGCGTACGCCAGCTGGCGCATGACGGCCACGAAATTGTCTATGTGCCCTGCCACCGTAGCCATATGGACTACCTGCTGCTCTCCTATGTGCTCTATCACCAGGGGCTGGTGCCGCCGCATATCGCTGCCGGTATCAACCTGAATTTCTGGCCCGCCGGGCCGATTTTCCGCCGGCTGGGCGCTTTCTTCATTCGCCGCACCTTTAAAGGCAACAAGCTCTATTCCACCGTGTTCCGCGAATATCTGGGCGAGCTGTTCAGCCGCGGGTATTCGGTGGAGTACTTCGTTGAGGGCGGACGTTCGCGCACCGGGCGTTTGCTGGATCCGAAAACCGGTACGTTGTCGATGACCATCCAGGCGATGCTGCGCGGCGGTACGCGCCCAATCACGCTGGTGCCAATTTACATCGGGTATGAACACGTGATGGAAGTGGGCACTTACGCCAAAGAGCTGCGTGGCGCGACGAAAGAGAAAGAGAGCCTGTTGCAGATGGTGCGGGGTTTAAGCAAGCTGCGTAACCTCGGTCAGGGCTATGTGAACTTCGGCGAGCCTATCCCGCTGATGAACTACCTGAACCACCATGTTCCGGAGTGGCGCGAAGCCATCGATCCCATTGAATCCATCCGTCCGGCGTGGTTAACACCAACGGTGAACGCCATTGCCGCTGACCTGATGGTGCGCATCAACAACGCGGGTGCGGCTAACGCCATGAACCTGTGCTGTACGGCGCTGCTGGCCTCCCGCCAGCGTTCACTGACGCGTGAGCAGCTGACCGAGCAGTTAAGCTGTTATCTCGAGCTGATGCGCAACGTGCCTTATTCGCCGGATTCGACCACACCTTCGGCCAGCGCCAGCGAGCTTATCGATCACGCGCTGCAGATGAATAAGTTCGAAGTCGAGAAAGACACCATCGGCGATATCATCATTCTGCCGCGTGAGCAGGCGGTGTTGATGACGTACTACCGCAACAACATTGCGCATATGCTGATGCTGCCGTCGCTGCTGGCGGCCATTGTCACCCAGCACCGTGCGATCTCCCGTAGCGAGATCCTGCGCCACGTCGAGCTACTCTACCCGATGCTGAAAGCCGAGCTGTTCCTGCGCTGGGAAAAAGAGGAGCTGGGACAAGTGCTGGAGAATCTGACGCAAGAACTACTGCGCCAGGGCTTGTTGACGGTGAAAGACGATCGTCTGAGCATCAATCCGGCGCACTCCCGCACTTTGCAACTGCTGGCGGCAGGCGCGCGTGAAACCTTACAGCGTTACGCCATTACTTTCTGGCTGCTGAGCGCCAACCCGGCGATGAACCGCAGCACGCTGGAAAAAGAGAGCCGCACGCTGGCGCAGCGTCTGTCGGTGCTGCACGGCATTAACGCGCCGGAGTTCTTTGATAAAGCAGTATTCAGTACGCTGGTGCTGACGCTGCGCGATGAAGGTTATATCAGCGATACCGGCGATGCGGATCCGGCACGCACCTTAAATGTGTACCAGATGCTGGCGGACTTGATAACGTCGGATGTGCGTCTGACGATTGAGAGCGCGACGCAAGCGGAAGCGTGATGGTAAATTGTCCCCTCTCTTCCCGGAGAGGGGAAAAAACTCAAGGCAAATGCAGGTAACTCAACGCCAGCCCTAAAAACAGCACCAGCCCCACATAGTTATTGTTCATAAACGCTTTAAAACAGGCATCCCGGTCGCGACCGGCAATCAATTTTTGCTGGTAAACAAACAGCGCACCGGCGATCAGCACTGTCCCGTAGTACGTCCAGCCCAGCCCATTCAGCCAGCCAATCGACGCCATCAGCGCCAGCACAGCCACCTGCAAAATCCCGATAATCAGCTTGTCGAAACGACCAAACAAAATCGCCGTCGACTTGATACCAATCTTCACATCGTCGTCACGATCAACCATCGCATACTGCGTGTCGTACGCCACCGCCCACAGGATATTGGCGAGGAACATAATCCAGCAGCTCAGCGGTACAGATTCACTCACGGCGGCAAAAGCCATCGGAATCGACCAGCCGAACGCCGCGCCGAGTACCACCTGCGGCAGATGCGTATAGCGCTTCATAAACGGGTAAACCCACGCCAGCGCCAGCGCAGCGACGGAGAGCAGAATGGTCATCACATTCAGTGTCAGCACCAGCGCGAAGGCCAGCAGCACCAGCACCACAAACAGCACGCGCGCTTCATTTTCCGTCACCGCGCCGCTTGGCAACGGGCGATTCGCCGTGCGTTTAACATGACCATCAAATTTACGATCCGCATAGTCATTGACCACACAACCGGCAGCGCGCATCAGCCAGACACCCGCGACAAAAACCAGCAAAATCCACAGCGGCGGCACGCCCGGCGTCGCCACCCACAGCGCCCACAGCGTTGGCCACAGCAGCAGCAAAGCGCCAATTGGTTTGTCCGTACGCATAAGCCTGTGAAAGGCCAACAGCTTATTCTGCGTGAGACTCCACTCCATTTTCTTTTCCTCTTAGTACAGCGGCGATGCAGGCAAAAACAGTTCGGTCAGCATCAGCGGTTTTCCGCCCAGACGCAGACGGGAACGGCGTCCCCAGAGCTGCTCATGACGACCAATTTCAATAAAGTCACGCGTAAGCGTAGATGAGGTAAAGAGATATCGCCCAAGCGGCGTTTTACCCAGGGTTTGCAGCGCCAGTTCCGGGCCGCTCAGCGTAGATTCCGGCACCACGGTGCGTCCGGCGAGCCAGGGTTCCCCGTCGGCGCAGAGAATAATTTCCCGCAACCAGTAACGATCCTCCTTCGGCAGACTGTCGCGCTCTTCGGCGATCTCATCTTCCGTCACAAAGCCTTCCCGAATCAGCGTCACGCTGACCGTCTTGCCTTGTTGCTCAAAACGTTTGGTCATCGAATCTTCCAGCAGCAGCCACTCGAGCAGTTGCGGGTCAAGCGCGGGGATTGCGTCTACGTAGCGCAGCGCACGCAGTTGCGTAAGCGCAGGGTGTGACATGCCTAACTCTCCGGTACATAACGTAGCGTTATTGTATCGCAGAACCGGCGCACGGGGCGGGGAAACTTCATTCAGTTTTCATCAGCGCAACAGATGCGCAACAGCGCGCATCTGCGCCGGAAAAAAAGGTGCGTCAGGCGACGCACCAGTTGCTGCAAATATCAGCATTGTGGGGAGAGATTACCCCTTGCCTTTTACACTGCTGATAAAAGTGGCACGGGCGGATTTCGACCCGAGGCGTTCTGCTTCATTCAATAATTTCAGCGCCTTATCAATATCACCTTTAGCAGCGGCTTGTTTGATGGCCTGGTTAAAGTAGCTCTCTGTATCGTTGAGCATCGGCTCGCTTTTCGCCACTGGCGCAGGAGCCGCAGCGGGCGCGGCGGCCGGAGCTGGTTGCGTGTTGTAAGCCGGTGCGGCAGTGTTGCCCACGGTAACGGAAGCCGGGCCAGAAGAGCCAAACAGCGGGCCGACTAATATGCTGGAAGAGGAGGAAGTGCTGGCTTTCAGCGCCAGTGAACCTGTCACGCCATGGCGGGCAATCGGATCGGGAATATCCGGTACGGCGTTGCCGTTACCTTTGGCATAGGCTTTAGCCGGATCCACCATCTGCGTGGTTTTTTGCAGATCTTTTTGCGTGGTAAATACCAGCAGATAAAGTTTCTGCTGACCCAACGCCGGGGTCAGTTTCATCGTGCCTTCTAAACGGTTATCCGACATCACGCCCGGCTCCTGGTATGCAAAGAAGCTGGACGGGAAAAATGCTGCAGGTGTGAAGTTCTGATCAAGTACCAGCACGTTTGGCGCATAAACGCTCTCGTTGTTCACTTTGCTGGTCAATGTAATGTTCAACTCGCCGATATTCGCCGGAACGCTATAGGCCATCACCGGGCCAGTAATATCGCCGGCATTCAGCGTCTGCCCGGCGGCAGAAATATCACTACTCAGCGTTTGTGAAGGTGACACCGGCGTCCAGTGCAGTTGTTGCAGCGTTGACGTTGGGATAGATGGCGCAGCAGAGATATCCTGCGGCACGATATTCACAGCAGCCAGGCTCACAGCGGGAGCCGCAGCCAGCAGCCCTGCGGATAAGCAGAGTGCGACGAGACTTTTTTTCATTTTCATTATGATCACCTTGATTGCGCGGTGAGCGTTGGCCAGGCAATAGCGCGCGTCACCTAAGATTGAGGGGCTTGCGCCCCTCATTTGGTCATTACAGCGGGTGTTTAAGCCTTACCACCAGATTTCCATCTGGGCACCGAAGGTCCACTCGTCGTCGTTACCACGACTATTGGTGCCAAAGCCAAACGGTGTGGAGGCGCCATTGCTCGCAGCCAGGGAAGAGGTGTTGCCATCGGCGTCCGTTTTCACGTAACCCCATTTCTCATCCCACTTGGCGTAGGTAGCGAAAACGCGGATTGCCGGACGGGACCAGATGCTGTCGCCCGCCTGCCACTGTTGCGCCAGGGTGATTTTGTACTGGCTGTTGCGATCGCCCGTTTGCTGGGATTTGACGTTGTCGTAACCCACTTCCATCAAGGTGCTCATGATCGGCGTCCATTTGTACATCGGACGGACACCCACGGTGTACCAGGTATTACCGCGCTTGTTATCACGATCGGTGTCCTGATACATACCGACGTACATCAAATCCCATTTTTCAGCGAGGTTGATAGCACCATGATCGAGTAAGCGGATCAGATGACCGTCGTTATCCACAGCGCCGCCGCGAGCCTGGCCTTTACCCTGAGAGATCATCGCGTCGGTAGCGTACTGAACCACGAACTTGTTGTAACCCTTCATCATGCTTTGGGTATGTTCAGCGGTGAACATCCAGCCATCTTTCGATGCGCCCGGCTCCAGGTAATAGTCGTCAGGAATGTTGGTGTGACCGTAGTCAACGCCCAGTTCCAGCACACCGTTCGGGTTGGTCGCCAACTGCGCTAAACGCACATCGAAGACATCGTTCGGCACGGCATGGTTGTAAGTGCGCAGACCGGTGGTCGAGTCGCGATCGCCAAAGGCAGAAGAACCACCCAGCTCAGAAGAACGCGTTGCGGCCAGAGAGAGTTTACCGATGCCAACGTCAATATTTTCAATACCTGCACCCGGGCCGGAAATATCCCAGTAGTAGAAGTCGATCATATGTACGTCATGGCGCTGATAAAAACGCTTACCGGCCCAGATGTTGGCGCCTGGCAGGGAGTCGATCAGGTTTTTACCCACTACGTTAAATTCGCGAACCGCTGGTACGTTGTCGTTTTCCCAGTCGTTCAGTTGTGCGGTTTTATAGGCGATGTTAGAGTCGAAATAGAAGCTTTTATCCGCTTCTTTCCAGACTTCCTGGCCTAATTTAATTTCCGCATAAGTTTCGCATTCGTTACCGAGACGGTATTTGGCATCCGCACCGGTAGCCTGGAAGCATTGCTGCTCACCGCCGCTGCCGGTCCAGCCAATCCCCGAACGGGCATAACCTTTGAAATCAACAGCACCCGCCTGTGCAGACAGTACGCCTGCCGCGATGGCGAGAGCCAGTGGAAGTTTGCGCAGAGTAATCATCGTTCTATCTCCTGAGCTTGCTTTTCTTTTTTTTACACATCCCCCTTCGCGCTATCTCTTTATTGGCTGCCTTCTTTCACTCCGGTCGCGTACTTGGGTACGAAACGGGAAGTTCAGTCAGTTGCCGCCTCGACATAATGCGAATGGCTTTGTGTAAACGCTTTGTGGGGTACGCTTAAACGCCCGGTTCTTTATGTAACCGGCGGCAGGCGCTGCCATCTTCACGGAACAGATGGCAACGCTCCGGCGGTAAGCCGATGGCGAATGTGGCACCCTCTTCTACCAGCACCACGTCAGTCTGGCGGTAGACCAGGTTCTGACGTATTGCAGGGATCTGGATATGAATTTGTGTTTCGTGACCAAGCTGTTCGACGACTTGAACTTCGCCCTCCAGCGTGACATCGGCGATGTCGCTGGGCAGTAGATGTTCCGGGCGGATGCCCAACGACATATTCGCGCCGACCGGCACATTGGCGCTGTCCACCGGCAGCCAGACGCGCTGGCGGTTGGGCAGCTCAACCTGTACTTGTTCAATGGCGGTAGCGGTCACTTTTACCGGCAGGAAGTTCATCTTCGGCGAGCCGATAAAACCGGCGACAAAGCGGTCTGCCGGGTAGTGATACAGCTCCAGCGGTTTACCCACCTGCGCCACGCGCCCGGCGTCGAGCACCACAATTTTGTCGGCGAGCGTCATCGCTTCCACCTGATCGTGAGTGACGTAAATCATCGTGCGGCCAAGGCGTTTGTGCAGACGGGAGATCTCAATACGCATCTGCACACGCAGGGCGGCATCAAGGTTGGAGAGAGGTTCATCGAGCAAGAAGACGCTGGGCTCAGCCACCAGAGTACGACCAATCGCCACGCGCTGGCGCTGGCCACCGGAGAGCGCTTTCGGTTTGCGATCCAGTAGATGCGCCAGTTGCAACACTTCCGCTACCTGCGTGACGCGCGATTTGATCATCTCTTTTTTCGCGCCCGCGAGCTTCAGGCCGAAAGACATATTTTCCGCCACCGACAAATGCGGATAGAGCGCGTAGGACTGAAACACCATGCCAACGCCGCGTTCGGCGGGCGGAACCTCATTCATGCGGGTATCGCCAATCAGCAAATCCCCGCTGGTGATAGTTTCCAGCCCGGCAATCATGCGCAGCAGCGTCGACTTACCACAGCCTGACGGGCCGACAAACACCACGAATTCTCCTTCGTGGATGTCGAGACTGATGTCTTTCGACACCACCACATCGCCCCAGGCTTTCGTTACATTACGCAGCTGTACGCTCGCCATGCCCTTCTCCCTTCGTTACAACCTGTCACCAACAGAAACATTCAACGTGGGCTGACTATGGAGCATCGATTCAGCGGGCGAATCCTCCACCCCCCTGGTTTTTTGTGGGGGAGGAGGCGGGAGGATGAGAACAACGGCTCTGCCCCCCGGATGGGCGGGCTGCGGGCATTTTCGTGATGGGCTCTGCAAAAATCGGCGCTTTTTTATGTGCGCCAACACACATAATGCAAATCTCTGTAACAGAGATCACACAAATCGCCCCAGGGGCGTAGGGTTAAGGAGGATGAGAAGCGCTTGTCAAAAAAGGAGACTAATCCCGTCGAACTACCTTGAGCGTATCCACGAGCACATCACCTAAAGGACGGGATATATGAAAATCAAAACAGGCGCACGCATCCTCGCTTTGTCCGCAGTGGCGACGATGATGTTTTCCGCCTCTGCCCTCGCCAAAATCGAAGAAGGTAAGCTGGTCATTTGGATTAACGGCGACAAAGGCTATAACGGCCTGGCCGAAGTGGGTAAGAAATTTGAGAAAGACACCGGCATTAAAGTCACCGTAGAACACCCGGATAAGCTGGAAGAGAAATTCCCGCAGGTTGCCGCGACTGGCGACGGCCCGGACATTATTTTCTGGGCACACGATCGCTTTGGCGGCTATGCGCAATCCGGTCTGCTGGCGGAAGTCACCCCGGATAAAGCCTTCCAGGACAAGCTGTTCCCCTTCACCTGGGACGCCGTACGCTACAACGGTAAGCTGATTGCCTATCCGATTGCTGTCGAATCCTTATCGCTGATTTACAACAAAGATCTCGTGCCGAACCCGCCGAAAACCTGGGAAGAGATCCCGGCGCTGGATAAACAACTGAAAGCGAAAGGTAAGAGCGCGCTGATGTTCAACCTGCAAGAGCCGTACTTCACCTGGCCGCTGATTGCCGCCGATGGCGGTTACGCCTTCAAGTTTGAAAACGGCAAATATGACGTGAAAGATGTCGGCGTCGACAACGCAGGCGCGAAAGCGGGTCTCGGCTTCCTCGTGAAGCTGATTAAAGACAAGCACATGAATGCCGACACGGATTACTCCATTGCGGAAGCGGCGTTCAACAAAGGTGAAACCGCGATGACTATCAATGGGCCGTGGGCATGGGCCAACATTGATAAGAGCAAAATCAACTACGGCGTCGCGCTGCTGCCAACCTTTAAAGGTAAGCCTTCTAAACCGTTCGTTGGCGTGCTGAGCGCAGGCATCAACGCCGCCAGCCCGAACAAAGAGCTGGCGAAAGAGTTCCTCGAAAACTACCTGCTGACCGATCAAGGCCTGGCAGACGTCAACAAGGACAAACCGCTGGGTGCGGTCGCGCTGAAATCTTACCAGGATGAACTGGCGAAAGATCCACGCATCGCCGCGACCATGGATAACGCGAAAACCGGCGAAATCATGCCGAACATCCCGCAGATGGCCGCCTTCTGGTACGCCACACGTACCGCGGTTATCAACGCCGTTAGCGATCGCCAGACCGTCGACGCCGCGCTGAAAGACGCCCAGGGTCGTATTACCAAGTAAAAATGTGAATGCCTTATCCCCGGACGGGGATAAGGCGAATTGGACATGTTGTATACGCGGCATCCTTCGCGCGCATCACGGCGGCAGCGTTGTGTATCCCGGAGCGCTTACAAAAGTAAGCATCAAGTGTGCGCAACCGCAACCAACAACGCGGCAGCGTGAAGGGTGTCGAGTAGAGAGGAAATCCCCATGGATGTAAGAAGAAAACGCCACTGGTGGCAAAGCCCGCAACTCGCATGGGCGGCCATCACCGTTGTTGGCCTGTTGGTGGCTTACCTTGTCGTTATGATGTATGCCCAGGGGGAATACCTTTTCGCCATTACCACGCTCGTGCTTAGTTCGGCGGGCCTCTATATTTTCGCCAACCGTAAAGCCTATGCCTGGCGCTATGTTTATCCCGGCGTGGCGGGCATGGGGCTGTTTGTCCTGTTCCCGCTGATTTGTACCATCGCCATCGCGTTTACCAACTACAGCAGCACTAACCAGCTCACCCAGGAGCGCGCGCAGCAGGTGCTGCTTGATCGTTCCTACCAGGCAGGTAAAGCATATAACTTTGGGCTCTACCCGGAAGGTGACGCATGGCGACTGGCGCTGACCGACGGCGACAGCGGTAAAAACTACGTTTCCGATGCGTTCAAACCCGGCGGCGAGCAGCAACTGACGCTAAAAGAGGCTGATGCCCTGCCCGCTGGCGAGCGCGCCAATCTGCGCATCATCACGCAAAATCGCCAGGCGCTAAACCAACTCACCGCCCTCCTGCCGGATGGCAGCAAAGTGGCGATGAGTTCGCTGCGCCAGTTCTCCGGTACGCGCCCGCTGTATCAGCTTGAACAGGACGGTACGCTGACCAACAACCAGAGCGGCGTGAAATACCGGGCGAACAACGATATCGGCTACTTCCAGGCAATTAACGCCGACGGCAGTTGGGGCAGCGAAAAGCTCAGCCCCGGCTATACCGTGACCATCGGCTGGGATAACTTCACGCGTGTCTTTACCGATGAAGGCATTCAAAAACCGTTTATTGAGATCTTTATCTGGACGGTGGTGTTCTCGGTGCTAACCGTGGTGCTGACCGTTGCTGTCGGCATGGTGCTGGCCTGCGTGGTGCAGTGGGAATCGCTAAAAGGCAAAGCGATTTATCGCGTGCTGTTGATTCTGCCGTATGCGGTGCCGTCGTTTATCTCGATTTTGATCTTCAAAGGGCTGTTTAACCAGAGCTTTGGTGAGATCAACATGATGCTGAGCGCGCTGTTTGGCATTAAACCGGCGTGGTTTAGCGATCCCGCAACCGCGCGCTCGATGATCGTGATCGTCAACACCTGGCTCGGTTATCCGTACATGATGATCTTGTGCATGGGGTTGTTGAAAGCGATCCCTGACGATCTGTATGAGGCCTCGGCGATGGATGGTGCCGGGCCGCTGCAAAACTTTTTCCGCATCACCTTTCCGCTGCTGATCAAGCCGCTAACGCCGCTGATGATCGCCAGCTTCGCGTTTAACTTTAACAACTTCGTGCTGATCCAACTGCTGACCAATGGCGGGCCGGATCGCATTGGCACCACCACACCAGCCGGTTATACCGACCTGCTGGTGAGCTACACCTATCGCATCGCCTTTGAAGGCGGCGGTGGTCAGGACTTTGGGCTCGCCGCCGCCATCGCCACGCTGATTTTCCTGCTGGTGGGTGCGTTGGCTATCGTCAACCTGAAAGCTACGCGCATGAAATTCGATTAAGGAGGACGAAAATTATGGCTATGGTGCAGGCGAAATCGCAAAAGCTGCGGCTGTTTATCACCCATTTGTTATTGCTGGTGTTTATTGCCGCCATTATGTTCCCGCTGCTGATGGTGGTCGCCATTTCGCTGCGTGAAGGTAACTTCGCCACCGGCAGTTTGATTCCGGAAAACATTTCGTGGGAGCACTGGCGTCTCGCGCTGGGCTTTAGCGTCGAACACGCCGATGGCCGCGTCACACCGCCACCGTTCCCGGTGCTGCTGTGGCTGTGGAACTCGGTAAAAATCGCCAGTATCACCGCTGTCGGCATTGTCGCGCTCTCCACGACGTGTGCGTATGCCTTTGCCCGTATGCGTTTTCGCGGCAAAGCGACATTGCTGAAAGGGATGCTTATTTTCCAGATGTTCCCGGCTGTGCTGTCGCTGGTGGCGCTGTACGCGTTGTTTGACCGGCTCGGCCAGTACGTGCCGTTTATCGGTCTGAATACGCACGGCGGGGTGATCTTCGCTTACATGGGCGGGATCGCGCTGCATGTGTGGACGATCAAAGGTTATTTCGAAACGATCGACGGTTCGCTGGAAGAAGCGGCGTCGCTGGATGGCGCAACACCGTGGCAGGCGTTCCGCCTGGTGCTGCTGCCGCTGTCGGTGCCGATTCTGGCGGTGGTGTTTATTCTGTCATTCATCGCCGCCATTACCGAAGTACCGGTTGCCTCGCTGCTGCTGCGCGATGTTAACAGTTACACGCTGGCGGTCGGGATGCAGCAATATCTCAACCCGCAAAACTACCTGTGGGGCGATTTTGCCGCGGCGGCGGTGCTGTCCGCGATCCCAATTACGGTTGTCTTCCTGCTTGCGCAGCGCTGGCTGGTTAACGGCCTGACCGCAGGCGGTGTGAAAGGTTAATTTTCATTGTTGTTATTACGCCTTAAATGTTTCGGGTTAGCGCAAGGCGGCGACTGCACGAATCCCCGGGAGCTGACTGAAGTCAGTGACCGGGGTGAGTAAAGGAAGCCAACATAGCTATCACCCGAAAGATGACCGGCGTTGCCACTGCACCCTCAACTTGTATCACCCGAAACTCTCAATAATTCAGGTTGCAGGAAGGCGGCAAGTGAGATCATCCCCAGGAGCTTACATAAGTAATTGACTGGAGTGGACGAACGCAGCCAACGCCCCCTGCAGACTGAAGAATGACGAGTAACTTGTGAAGTCGTTGGCGGCCCTCGAAGGCCGCCTTTTTTTTATTCGCGCCTCAGCCGTTGCGAGTTACACAACCACAGGGTGATCACCAGCAACAGGATCGCCGCCGAGTAGATCAACACATCCATCGGCGACTGGTGATCGACGATGATCAACCGCACAATCGCGGTAATACCAATGTAAATAAAATAGCGCAACGGGAAGTGAAACCCGGACTGAAAGTACTTCACAATCAGGGCGATAAATTCGAAATAGAGAAAATAAACCACCAGCCCTTCCACCAGCTCATATTTGCTGGTTTGCACTGGCGCGAACAGGACATCCGCCAGATGCAGTGTCTCTTTGCCCAGAAAGACAATCAGAATCAGACCGAGGCTCAACAGACCAAGATTCAGCACGGTCTGCAAGATGGTCGAAATAAACTCAACGCGTGGACGAGTTAGCGATGTCATAGCGGCACCTCATTGCTGTGAACAACACTTTGTATATCGCAAAAATGTGATCTGGATCTACATTATTTGCTTATATTTTGTGACACCGCGTGATGACATGTTGCACAGACATGTCCACGCAGGAGACAAAAAGAGCATGCTTACCATACGTAAGGCTGAAATCGCGGACGCCGCGTTACTGAGTGAAATGGGCTACGCCAGTTATCGCCATCATTTTGCCCCTCTGTGGCGCGAACCGGCCGAACTGGAAGATTTTCTTACGCAGGAGTATGCCGTACCCGCGCTCCAGCAGAGCCTGCAAAGCACAACGGGCAACTGGTTTATCGCCGAGGATGTTGCGCCTGTCGGCTTCGCCAAAGTTAGCTGGCACCGCG
Organism: Kosakonia pseudosacchari; assembly: GCF_900184035.1. Classification (GTDB taxonomy): domain Bacteria; phylum Pseudomonadota; class Gammaproteobacteria; order Enterobacterales; family Enterobacteriaceae; genus Kosakonia; species Kosakonia pseudosacchari. Next base: position 33,934 of record NZ_FXWP01000026.1, on the reverse strand, counting down.
CCGTTGATGAACAGGGCCCGGCGGGCACGCTACTGCATAAACTCTATCTGTTACCGGGCGAAACGCGTAAAGGCTACGGCGAGCAACTGCTGGCAGAAGTAGAACGCCTGGCGCAACAGCGTGGTGAGCGGTTTATCTGGCTGGAAGTGCTGGACGCCAACCCGAACGCGCAGCGTTTTTACCAGCGGCTGGGATTCACGCATCTTAAAGACACCCAATTTAGTACCGCGTCGCAGCAAAGTACGCTGCATATTCTGGGCAAACCGCTTTCGCTTTAAGGAGGGATGATGACAAGCGCCTCTTTGCGCCAAACCGCCGTAAGCAATGTCACCTGCGGCGAAAATGTGGTGATTTATGAACCCGTCAATTTATACGGCTGCACGCTGGCGGACGATGTGTTTGTCGGCCCATTTGTCGAAATCCAGGGGCATACGCAGGTCGGCAAAGGCTCGAAAATCCAGTCGCATAGCTTTATTTGCGAATATGTCACCATTGGTGAGCGCTGCTTTATCGGTCATGGCGTGATGTTCGCCAACGATATGTTTCGCGAGGGTAAACCGAACCCCGACCGGGAAAGCTGGGGGAGAATTGTGATTGGCAATGATGTGTCGATAGGCAGCGGCGCAACCATTCTGGCGGTGACCATTGCCGATGGCTGTGTGATTGGCGCGGGCAGCGTGGTGACCAAATCGCTCAGCGAGAAAGGGGTGTATGCCGGCAATCCGGCGCGGCTGTTGCGTCGGTTGTGAATGCCATTTTCTCTCCTGTGATGGGGAGAGAAATATGGCTGGCGATGGAGAAAGAGAGAGCTTGCGGCACTTCTCCCCTGACGGGGAGAGAAGTGTGGTTGGCAATGAAGAAAGGCAGAACTTGCCGCATTTCTCTCCCCTGGCGGGGAGAGAAGTGTGGTCGGCAATGAAGAAAGGCAGTGCTTGCCGCATTTCTCTCCCCGAACGGGGAGAGAACACGTTTACTGGAAGTTGACCGTCTTATCGTTGGTCATGTTGTAAAGCTCGAACTTACGACCCAGCATCTGACCACCGTCACGCGTCAGCGGCGTCCAGCCAATGCCAGCGCGGCTGCGGGTCGGGCCGGTGCTGAAGAGATCCAGCGGAACCGAAATGTAGACCCCTTTGGTGAAGTCCCCTTCCCCGTACTGCGCGGCTGAAACGTTGGTTTTGGTGGCATAGGCACCCACAACAATGCCGCTGTCGAAGTGCTTCGACACATCCAGCGTGACGCCTTTATCGCCCGCCAGATATTGACCGACGCTGGCTTTTACCAGCACATTTTCGGCAAACCACGGCGTCCAGTAAGCGGTGAAGTGGCCAGTTTTCACGCTGTAATCGGTGAACTTCATCATGTCCTGCGCACTGCGCCAGTCACGCTGTTTTACATAGTTGCCGTCGATACCAAACGCCCAGTGGCTATCAACCGGACGCCACAGCAGTTCGGCACCCGCACCGCCATACATGGTTTCCAGATACCCGGCATATACCTGGCCATAAAAGTTATTGCCCAGGTACTGGAAGTAGTTCGCCTGCATGTTGTTGATGTAAACATCGTTCTGCACATATTCACGCACGCGGGTACGCACACGCGGCAGCGCCGAATCTCTCGGCGGGTTGGTGTAGTTAAACTTGTCGTAGTTATTGGTCAGGTTGCCAAACAGACTACCGGTGGTCAGAAGGTGATCTGTTAACCACCAGTCGGCGGTGGCCATCACGCCAAGCTGGTACATGTAGAAAGCTTCCGGGCCGCCGAACGACTGGTTAAGCACCGGATCGATGTGGAAATCGAACGAGGATTTATCGATATACCAACCCTGCTCCGGTTTGTCCGGCACGATCGGCGTTTCGCGTTTTTGTACCAGTTCCGTATCCTGCCCCAGCGGTTCACCTTCAAGGTGGCGCTTCAGGCTGGCAACATCCGTCTCGGTGGTGACAACCGGCATGTTGAGGCGGTTTTCCGTCACGCGAATAGTGCGTATACCATCCGGCAAGTCATTCATGATGATGCGATTCGCGCGCTCCACGCCTTCCTGGGTGTGGCGGTATTTCACCTGCTCGCCGGTGACATACAGCGTGTCACCTTTCACCTGAATTTGCGGATCGGTAAGCCCGGCGTTGTATTTCAGTAAGGTCAACTGATTCGCCACCACCGAATGCTGGAGGATCGCATCTTGCGGCTGCGGCTGATATTTCGGCCGGGCGTTGTCGATATAGGATGGGCGCAGGTTGTTGAAGTTGTTACGCAGGGTAAAGCCGAACATCCAGGTATTCCCGCGCTCATAGCTCAGGTTGATGTCCGCCCAGTCGGTGACGCGATAAATCGCGCCGACGTTGACCTTGCTGCGCTGCGGCAGTTTACCGGCAAAGTCCTGCTGGTAGTTATTTCCTTCATACTCCAGTTTTAAGCGCAGCGGGTTCCATGGCGTTTGGTACTCCACCCCGCCAAACAGCGCGGTCGGGCCACGGAACATCTGGCTGGTATCCGTGGATCCAGCGGCTTTGTAACGGGTATCGCGCGTACAATATTTCTCGTCATAGGAGCAGAGCGGGTTTTTGATGTTGCCGCTGGTGCCAAGGTAGCCCCAACCGAGACCCAGCGAGAAATCAAACGGCCCCCAGGCTTTGCTCGCCACCAGATATTCGCCATCGAACAGACCCGTACCGCCAATATCGCGCGCGCCCACGGAAACTTCCGGCAGCCAGTAACCTTCTTGCCACAGGCGCAGTTTCACATCGAAAGCTTTATCTTTGTAGGATTGATTGCCAGAGAAGGCTTCTACCGTACTGTATTTGCGCGTCCGCACATCGGTGTAGCGCAGCGTGGTTTCCAGCCACGGGAAGAGCTGCACCGAGCCGGAGTAGTAGCGATATTGATGGTTGTCGCGGTAGTTAAAACTCAATTCGCCTTCAGGCGCCATACGCGCAGTGGGCGTTTGCAGCAGACCGACGCCACCGAAGTCCGACTGCGAGGGGCCAATCGGGTCCGGGTACGATTCTGCGTGACAGGCGGCGCTAATCCCCAGCGCCAACAGGCTAATGACAAACGATTTTTTCATTATTATTCCGGTATCCGATGCGTCAGGGACTGAAGAATGTCGGCATTCAGCTCGTCATACTCGTTACTCCACAAACCCGGTGCGAAACCGACAAAAATCACGCTGCCGGGCATCGGCTCCACGTGGCGTCGGTTCCAGTAGCCCACCGGTACCTTTTGCGTTTTGCCGTTCGGGTACACCACCCAGGCGTAGCTGCGATCCGCGCCGCTCAGCAGGCTCATCTCATCCAGATAGCTCACCACATCCCGTTCGGGTGTAAACACTTTTTTGCCCGGGCTGCTGATAAGCCCAACCACGGTGATGGTGGTTGGCTGCGAGCCAACCCATAAGGTGTATTGCCCCTGTAAAGGGCGGTTGGCGAGGCGATGGGTACGCAGGTAATCAGGATCCAGTTCGACAATTTGCCGCCCGGTCACTTTCATGGCCTGCAACTGCTGACGCAGCGCGTTAATGGCAGCGGCGCTGTCGCCACTCTCGTCGGCGGCAAGGGCGCTAAGTCGCGCAAGCAGTGCCTGATGGCGCGCCTGCTCGGCAACTGTCGCCTGGCGTTCACTCACCACCGCTCCGGGCCACCAGCTATTCGCCAGACGCGGTTGCCCTACCAGATCCACCAGATACTCGGCGTTGGTGAGGGTTTTCGGTTTGCTGTCGCCTTCCATATAGACATCCACCGTGCCGACAGCGAACGCCAGCGGGGAAGCAAGGCTGGCTAACAGCGGAAGAAGAGCGCGTTTTTTCATTATTTCGCCGCCTTAATCAGGGTGGTTTTCACCGGGAACCAGTCCGCGCCAAGGTACTGCTCGGATTGCCGGATAACCCCTTGATCATCCACCCAATAGCGGTTGCGCCAGCGTTTCTGGTCGGTCGTTACCTCTTCTTCAAGAATGCGCACGGCCGTTACGTCGCTCGCCAGTTTCACCGTGTCGGTGCCATTCCAGTGGAAGACAGAACGGGCGGTGGCGTAGCGCACCTGCTTGTGTTCCGTCCAGCCCATTAAGCGTGTCCAGCTCGCGCCGTCAACAACCTGGTTCGGTTTCGCCAGCGGATCCGCCGCCAGGTTATTCACATCCAGCAGGTTGTCGCCAGGCAGATGCGTTTTCACGATGCGATAGTTTTGCGTGACGATCGTGGACTGATCCTGCGTCACCCATTTCTGCTGCCCGTTTTCGGCGAAAGCGAGCACCACAAACAGTTGTGGGCCGTTGTTGAGCTGCATGTACTGGCTGGCGTACGGCATATTGAGGATTTCTTCATCCGTGAGCTGTACGCCCGGCGTGCCAAATACGCTATTCCAGAGTGAATTCCCGAGGCCCTTGATGGGGCCTGAACATGCCTGAAGGAGCAGGCAAATCAAGATGATACCAGGTCGCTTCACGACTCTTCTCCGAAAGGGGCGGAATAACCACACCGAAGTGTGGTTATAGTTAATGTACCCGCTATTACTGGGTACTTGTGGTCGTGGTGGTCGTGGTTCCCGTGTTGGAGCCATCACCGCCACCGGTTGCCGCCAGCGCGACACCCACCGCGGACCCTACGGTGCTAACACTCGTTGCTGCGGAGCTACCCGCAGAAACAGAGGTCGCTGCCGACCCTGCCGCTTCACCGATTTGCACCGGTGCCGCAAAAGCAGAAGTCGCCGCAAGCGCGGATATGGCAAAAATGCCATACAGGACTTTTTTCATATCAATTTCCCTTCATTGAATGAATGGAGATTTACCTGAAAGAATTCAGGCGATATCGAGTATACACAACTACAGCAGAGGGTTTACGCATCGGGAAATAGCGGGGAACGTTTTCGGAAAATTGGTATCGGGCATTTAAAAAAAGAAGAGCAAAAAATAAAATAGCAAAACTTTCAATCAGTTAAATAATGACAAAATATTGACACAATAAGGCTAGTCCTAAAATTTATAGCTATGGCTGGCAGGCTTGCTCCCTTTTTCAGATAAACCTGATCATCAATATACAAACGACACGCCAGGAATAATCCCCATAATTTAGCTTTAAAATATCGATATCGGAATTGCTTATATATATCGGGCGAAATCCTCGCACAATATAACCATGCAGGGATAAATATAATCGGTAAAAAAAAGCGCCGCCGAAGCGACGCTTATGTGGCTTAACCGCGCCAGGATTTGTAGCGGTTGATCAGACCATTGGTTGAACTGTCGTGGCTGGAGATGGATTTGTCATCGCCCAGCTCAGGCAGAATGCGGTTCGCCAGTTGTTTACCCAGCTCCACACCCCACTGATCGAAAGTGAAGATATTGAGGATTGCCCCCTGGGTGAAGATTTTGTGCTCGTACAGCGCAATCAGCGCACCCAGGCTAAACGGGGTGATTTCACGCAGCAGAATAGAGTTAGTCGGGCGGTTGCCTTCAAACACTTTGAACGGCACGACGTGATTGAGCGTTGCCGGATCTTTACCCTGATCGCGATATTCCTGCTCAACCACCTCGCGGGATTTACCGAACGCCAGCGCTTCGGTCTGCGCAAAGAAGTTGGACAGCAGTTTCTGGTGATGATCGGAAAGCGCGTTATGGGTAATAGCCGGCGCGATGAAATCACACGGAACCATTTTGGTGCCCTGGTGAATCAGCTGATAGAACGCGTGCTGACCATTGGTGCCCGGCTCACCCCAGATGATCGGCCCAGTCTGGTAATCCACCGCGTTGCCGTTACGGTCAACGTATTTACCGTTGGACTCCATGTTGCCTTGCTGGAAGTAAGCGGCAAAACGGTGCATGTACTGGTCGTACGGCAGAATCGCTTCGGTTTCAGCGCCGAAGAAGTTGTTGTACCAGATACCAATCAGCGCCAGCAGCACCGGCAGGTTTTTATCAAGCTCAGTGGTGGAGAAGTGCTTGTCCATCGCGTGCGCGCCGGAGAGCAGTTCAACAAAGTTGTCGTAACCCACGGAGAGGATGATAGACAGACCAATCGCCGACCACAGAGAGTAGCGACCACCGACCCAATCCCAGAATTCAAACATGTTAGCGGTGTCGATGCCAAACTCGCCAACCGCTTTCGCGTTGGTGGAGAGCGCCGCGAAGTGTTTCGCTACGTGTTTGTTGTCACCGGCGGTTTTCAGGAACCAGTCGCGCGCGCTGTGGGCGTTGGTCATGGTTTCCTGGGTGGTGAAGGTTTTAGACGCCACGAGGAACAGCGTGGTTTCCGGGTTCACTTTTTTCAGCACTTCGGCGATGTGCGTACCATCGACGTTGGAGACGAAATGCATGTTCAGATGGTTTTTGTACGGACGCAGCGCTTCGGTCACCATGAACGGGCCGAGGTCGGAACCGCCGATACCGATGTTCACCACGTCGGTGATCGGTTTGCCGGTGTAACCTTTCCAGCTACCTGAAATGATCGCTTCAGAGAAGGCTTTCATCTTCTCCAGCACCGCGTTCACTTCCGGCATCACATCTTTGCCATCTACCACAATCGGCGTATTGCTACGGTTACGCAGCGCGACATGCAGCACGGCGCGATCTTCGGTGCGGTTGATTTTCTCACCGGAGAACATGGATTTGATCGCACCCGCCAGATCGGTCTCTTTGGCCAGTGCCAGCAGCTTGTCCAGCGTCTCTTGCGTGATGCGGTTTTTGGAGAAATCCACCAGCATCAGGTCATCAAAGGTTGCGGAAAATTTGCTAAAGCGGTCGCCCTCTTTCGCGAACAGTTCCGCGATGGTGACGTCCTTCATGTCAGCGTAGTGTTTCTGTAATGCCTGCCAGGCAGATGTCTGCGTTGGATTGATGTTTTTCATAGCAATACTCTTCTGATTTGAGAATTGTGACTGCCGTCGATTGTAGCGCCTGCCGGGGAAAATTGTGATGGTTTTTGTGCCGGCTCGCCGTACACGCGGGCGAATAACGACCAAAAATCGCCGAATTTGAGCACAACATAAGTCATTTTACTGACGCCCCATGCAGCATGAAAAATCCGCATAATCCCGGCGTTGACAGCATGCCTGCTAACCCTTTATTTATAAACGCACAACCCGCGCATGCGCGGGTTTGCATTACCAGAACTTTTCGCGTTAGCGCATCCCCGGGAGCTTACAAAAGTCAAGTGACCGGGGTAAGTGAAGGCGGCTAACGCCGCTGCGGCGTGAAAGGCGAAGGTAAAAATGCCAGAAGAGGCGCGTTACCCAGGCACACGGTGTTCGAAGCGCCAGGCTGATGAAAACACCTGAGGGGGAGTAACGCCGAGATAACAAAACGCCTGGCAGCGTGCGTTATCGGCTACAGGGGCTGAATCCCCTGGGTTGTCACCAGAAGCGTTCGCAGTCGAACGTTTCATGTCCGCAGACGTTACGGAAAGCGGGCAGACAAGGTGGAGCACTTCTGGGGAAATCGTAGCTGTTTATCGCTCTGCGCCCACCCCGTTTTTCGCTCTTTCCTTGTGCCATGGCTGAATAGAGAATCCCCTGACACGAGGTTGTTATGACTAGTTTCGTTGTCGCCAAATTTGGCGGCACCAGCGTTGCCGATTTTGATGCCATGAACCGCAGTGCGGACGTGGTGCTTTCCGACACCAGCGTTCGTCTGGTGGTACTTTCCGCTTCCGCAGGCGTAACCAATCTGCTGGTGGCGCTGGCCGAAGGGCTGGAAGCCAGCGAGCGTTTCGTCAAGCTCGACGCTATCCGCAAAATTCAGTTCGATATTCTGGAACGCCTGGCGAACCCGGCGGTTATCCGCGAAGAGATTGAGCGCCTGCTGGAAAATATCACCACGCTTGCCGAAGCCGCATCGCTGGCGACATCCACCGCGCTGACCGACGAATTAGTCAGCCACGGCGAACTGATGTCGACGCTGCTGTTTGTCGAAGTGCTGCGCGAACGCAGCGTACAGGCGCAGTGGTTTGATGTGCGCAAAGTGATGCGCACCAGCGACCGGTTTGGTCGCGCTGAGCCGGATGTCGCCGCCCTGGCGGAACTTGCCGGGCAGCAACTCGCGCCGCGCCTGAATGAAGGGCTGGTGATCACCCAGGGCTTTATCGGTAGCGAAGCCAAAGGCCGTACCACCACGCTTGGCCGCGGCGGCAGCGATTATACCGCCGCGCTGTTAGGTGAAGCACTGCACGCCTCACGCGTGGATATCTGGACCGATGTACCGGGCATTTACACCACCGACCCGCGCGTAGTGCCCGCCGCGAAACGCATTGATGAGATAGCCTTTGAAGAAGCGGCAGAGATGGCGACATTCGGTGCGAAAGTGCTGCACCCCGCCACGCTGTTGCCCGCCGTACGCAGCGACATTCCGGTTTTTGTCGGTTCAAGCAGAGATCCGAAAGCCGGTGGCACACTGGTGTGCAACAACACCAGTAATCCACCGCTGTTCCGCGCACTGGCGCTGCGCCGCAAGCAGACCCTGCTCACGCTGCACAGCCTGAATATGCTGCACTCACGCGGTTTTCTTGCGGAAGTGTTTGGCATCCTGGCGCGTCACAATATCTCGGTTGATTTGATCACCACCTCAGAAGTGAGCGTGGCGCTGACGCTGGACACCACCGGTTCAACGTCAACCGGCGACACCTTATTAACCCAGGCGCTGCTGACCGAGCTTTCTTCTCTGTGCCGGGTGGAAGTGGAAGAAGATTTAGCGCTGGTGGCGATTATCGGCAACGATTTGTCGAAAGCCTGTGGCGTGGGTAAAGAGGTGTTTGGCGTGCTGGACCCGTTTAATATCCGCATGATTTGTTATGGCGCATCCAGCCATAACCTCTGCTTCCTGGTACCGGGAAAAGAGGCCGAGCAGGTGGTGCAAAAACTGCATCACAACTTGTTTGAGTAATTCCTCCCGTGTGCGGATGAGAGCAAAAAGCCCGGTAAATTACCGGGCTTTTTTTATCCTTGCATGAACACCACCTCCTATGGAGGTGGTCAGCAAGAGATTTTGGCTTTGCCTTATTATCCTTGGAGTTAAATCGTTCAGAACAGGCAGGGACTAATTGTAGGGTTTTTAGTACGCCCCTCTGGGGCGAAATCAATGCCACCTGCTAAGCAGGTGGTTTTTTATGCCATCACCGTCTGGTACAGCAACGCGTCGAGATCCCTGACTTTGCCGCTGCGGCTTTCCGGCAACGCATCGGCGATTTCGCCACGCGCCAGTTCATCGTGGATAAACGCATGTAGCAGCGGACGTTGCGCGCCGTACTGTGCTTCGCCTGCCCGCTGTTTTAACGCCAGCAGTTCATCGATTTCTGCCCGTAATGGCGCGTCGAGGCAGCTACCTGCCAGCAACGTCGCGAAACGCATTGGCGGCATCCCTTTGCCCGCTTCTATCCAGCGCACCGCCAGCAGCGGACGCAGCACGTAAAAGTACTTTTTCAGCCGTACCTGTTCACTCTGCAAATAGCCGCGAAAGTTCTTTTTCGCCATCGAATAGTAGTGCCAGCGCGCTCTGACTGGTGAAAACCAGTGCGGCACCTGCGCGCGCAACGCAGCGAGTGTGGCGTCATCCTGCTGGTAGACGATCGGCGAATCTAACCATTCGATTAAGGCCGGGTTAGCGCTTTTCAGCAACCCCAGCGCTTTGCGCCACTCCCACCCGCAAACGTCCAGCTCATCGTCTATCGGCAGTTCTATCACGTCACGCTGCGGCTCGACGCGCAGGTACCAGTCCGGTTGATGCACATATAAAAAGCGCACATCGTAATCGCTGTCCGGTGAAGCGAAGCCCCAGCCGCGGCTGCCGGATTCACAGGCGTAGAGCACTTTCACGCCGTAAGTGTGTTCCACATCGTGTAACACCTGCCGCACACGCCCGCGCATGGCGACATCAACGCCTAAAGGTTCCATGATTATTGTCCTTCTTATCCTTTCACACACACCACCTGCCGCAGGGTATGCACCACTTCGACCAGCGAGTCCTGCGCGGCCATCACCGCGTCGATATCTTTGTAAGCCATCGGGATCTCGTCGATCACCTCGCTGTCTTTACGGCACTCCACATGCGCGGTCGCGCGAATGTGATCTTCCACGGTAAAGCGTTTTTTTGCCGCCGTACGGCTCATGGTTCGCCCTGCTCCGTGGCTGCATGAACAGAAGCTCTCTTCATTTCCCAGCCCGCGCACGATAAAACTTTTCGCGCCCATCGAACCGGGAATAATCCCCATCTGCCCTTTCTGCGCGGAAACCGCACCTTTACGCGTCACCAGCACCTCCTCACCAAAGTGCGTCTCTTTTTGCACATAGTTATGGTGGCAATTCACCGCTTCCTGCTGCGTGATAAACGGTTTGGTCACCATACGCGACAGCGCCGCCAGCACGCGCGACATCATCACTTCCCGGTTATGGCGGGCGAAATCCTGCGCCCATTCGACCGCTTCCAGATAGTCCTCGTAGTGCTTGCTCCCTTCCTGGAAATAGGCCAGGTTCCGGTCCGGCAAATTGGCGATATGCTGCTGCATATCCTGCTGCGCCAGGGCGATAAACACGTTACCGATGGCGTTACCCACTCCGCGCGACCCGCTGTGCAACATCACCCACACGCGCTGCTGCTCATCCAGGCACACTTCGATAAAGTGGTTGCCGGTTCCCAGCGTTCCCAAATGTTGATGGTTGTTGGTTTGCCGCAAGCGCGGGTATTTATCCGTCAGGCGCTTAAAGCGCGGCGCAAGCAACGCCCAGTGGCTATCCACCTCTTGCGGCGGATTTTCCCACGCGCCTTTATCACGTTTCGACCGGTTCACCGAACGTCCGTGCGGCACCGCCTGCTCAATGGCGCTGCGCAACCCGCCGAGGTTATCCGGCAGATCCGCCGCCAGCAGCGAGGTGCGCACGGCAATCATGCCGCAGCCGATGTCCACGCCAACCGCCGCCGGGATAATCGCCCCTTTGGTTGGGATCACGCTGCCGATGGTCGAGCCTTTTCCCAGGTGCACATCTGGCATCACGGCCAGATGTTTGAAGATAAAAGGCATTTTTGCCGTATTGAGCAACTGCTCCCGCGCTTCGGGTTCCACCGGCACACCGTGGGTCCACATTTTCACTGGCGCGCTGTTCGCCTGCGCCAGCAGTTGATAGTCGTTATGCTGCATCATGACTTCCTTTGATGTTAACAAGGCCGTGCAATACCTGGTCGAGGCCACCAAAGACCGAGATCTTATCGATGCGCTCCGCCACACGCTCCAGCGTTTCTAACTCTTTAAGCCGCAACGCCACCGGGTTGCTCTCCATCACTTTTGCTGTGTTCAGCAACGAACGGGTCGCGGCGGTCTCTTCCCGGCGGCGGATAACATTGGCCTGTGCCGATTTTTCCGCTTCCACTAAGCGCGACAGGATCGTTTTCATCTCACCCGGCAAAATGATGTCTTTCACCCCCAGCGACGCCACTTCAATACCAAACGCCGCCATGCGATTTGCCACCTGCGTACTCACTAACGCATCAATAACCTGCTTATCTTCCAGCAGCTCATCCAGCGTGCGCGTGCCCACCGCTTCGCGCAGCGCAAACTGCAACTCGCGATAGAGGTGATCCAGCGGTTTACTCAATTGGGCAAAGGCGCTTAACACATCGGTGTAACGCCAGTTCGCCGCCAGGTTCAGCCGCAAGGTGACTTTATCTTTGGTCAGGATCTCCTGGCCGCTCACTTCCAGCACTTGCAGGCGCAAATCCACCACCTCGGCTTCCACCAGATGGTTTACTTTCCAGTAGCCGCTCAATCCCGCCGGTAACAGCGCCTGCGTCACGCCATCGACTTTTAAAACGCCCGCATGCCAGGCCGGAACCTGCACTGCCAGAATCGTGTCGCGGCCTTTTACCGCCACACCGCGTGCGGGTTGCGCCACGGCGGTAAGGATCTCCGTGGGAACCCGCACATCACGAGTGTCCATGCGTACCAGTTTCAGCGCGTCATCCGCTTGCCAGTAAAGACGGCGCGTTGAAGGCGGCAGGATCTCCAGCAGCATGCCGTTGAGATAAAGCGCACCGGCTTCGTTATCTGACATATCGGCCACCAGACAGTAACGCTCCACCCACTCTGGCTGGAAACGGCGCAAATACTCCGCCAGACCCGCGGCCACTTCGCTGCCATCGGTATTCACCACCAGCACGTCGGGTTTGTTAAACCACGGCAGACGGTGCTCACCGGTTTCCAGAACCTGGTAGTAGTCACCCTCTTTTGCCAGTAAACCTAATTGACCTTTACGTATTGTGATTTTGTTGGTCATCACGTTCTCCTTAAATCGTTAGCCTTAACGACCGCGAATGCAGGGGCGAAGCCGCAGGGGAAACAACGTTTTGCCTGTGGCCCGGCGCCGTTACCGGCGGTCGTTGGGGGTAATCGTCCAAAGCCCGACTACCGGGGTACTACCTGTTTATCTTCATAGATAAGGTGGCGAATCCGGGATTCGAACCCGAAAAAGAACCGACTTTTCGCAAATGTCTTTCCACTGACGGAACGCCCCCCTGGAAAACGTCTCGTGCCGTTCCTGGTGCGCCGGCGGGGTGCGTACCCCCTGCTAACTCAGCGTGCTGACGTACTGGTTATTGCCAGAAGCGTGCCAGAATCAAGAACAAGCAAATAAAATTTTTATTCGATTGAAAAATAAGGGTTTTATTTCACACCCGGTTTGATGATGTTGAAGTGAATAAGATATTTTTTTATCTTTTAATATCGATTTTTATCTTATGGGATAAACAATGAAGCGTCGGGTGGTGATTGGTGTACTGGGAACGGTGCTAGATAAACGGGGTAAACGGCAAAACCGCTTTCGTAAATGGCGGCCCACCGTGGGGTTGTGCCAACAGCCGGATTTCGCTGTCGACCGGCTTGAACTGCTGCACCAGCCACGCGATGAAGGTCTGGCGCAACAGACGGCGGAAGATATTGCCCTCGTCTCTCCGCATACCGAAGTGCGCAAACATGCGGTGATGATTAACGATCCGTGGGATTTTGAAGAGGTGTATGCCGCGTTTCTCGATTTCGCCACCCGTTACCCGTTCGATACGGAAAATGAAGAGTACCTGGTGCATATCACCACCGGGACGCACGTCGCGCAGATTTGCTGGTTCCTGCTGACCGAAGCCCGTTATCTCCCTGCCAGCCTGTTGCAGACCGGTCCGGCGGCGAAAGGCGCAACTGACGAGGCGATAGCCGCTGGTGTCTGTTCGGTTATCGATCTGGATTTAAGCCGTTACGCCACGTTGACCAGCCGTTTTCAGCGCGAACAGCAGCAGTCGGTGTCGTTTCTGAAATCCGGGATTGATACGCGTAATGCCACCTTTAACCGCTTAATCGAGCAAATCGAACGCGTATCGCTGCGCTCGACTGCGCCCATTCTGTTGACCGGGCCAACCGGTGCGGGGAAATCATTTCTGGCAAAACGCATCTTTCAGTTACGCCAGTCCCGCCATCTGGTACAGGGGCGACTGGTGGCGGTGAACTGCGCCACGCTGCGCGGCGATAATGCCATGTCGACGCTATTCGGCCATGTGAAAGGCGCGTTCACCGGCGCACAACAGGCGCGTACCGGGTTACTCCGCGAAGCCGATGGCGGCGTGCTGTTCCTTGATGAGATCGCCGAACTGGGGCTGGATGAGCAGGCGATGCTGCTGAAAGCGATTGAAGAAAAAACTTTTTTCCCCTTTGGTTCCGATAAAGAAGTGCACAGTGATTTTCAACTGATTGCGGGCACGCACCGGAATATGCAGCAGTGGGTGGCGGAAGGACGTTTCAGGGAAGATCTCTTTGCACGTATCAATATGTGGACGTTCGCACTGCCGGGCCTGGCGGAGCGGCGGGAAGATATCGCCCCGAACATCGAATATGAACTCCAGCGTTTTTCCCGGCAGCAGCAGACGCAAATCCGCTTTGATAAGGACGCACGTGAACGCTATCTGGCCTTCGCTTGTTCTCCTCACGCGGCGTGGCGCGGTAATTTTCGCGAACTGAGCACGTCAATCGCGCGAATGGCAACGCTGGCGGAACAGGGGCGGATTAACGACGTGTTAGTCGAGGAAGAGGTGCAGCGTTTAGCGCAGCACTGGCGTGGAGAATCAGCACTGCCGAATCTCCCCGTGGATATCAGCACGCTGGATCTGTTCGATCAACGTCAACTGGAAACGGTGATTGCCGTCTGTCGGCGCAGCCAGACGCTTTCAGAAGCGGGACGTGAATTGTTCGCCATTTCCCGGCAGAAAAAGGCCAACCCGAATGATGCGGATCGCCTGCGCAAATATCTGGCCCGCTTCGGGCTGAGCTGGGAAAACGTTCGCAGCGCAACATAAACGATCTTCATCATAATTTGTTTGAATAATATTCCTTAGCACGATAAACAATACCAATGGTCGGGCTCGATCCCTTCCTTAAATACCCTCATTCATTCGGGTTGCAGAACCGTTGCGAACAGCGCTCATCCCCGGGGTGAGACTGCCGGGTTACCGGCGCAGAAATTTCTGACGCTATTGGCTTCGTCAGCGCACCTGTAGCCTGAAGAGTGAAGGGTAATAAAAAATACAACACAACAATCGCAAGGAATTCCCACATGCTCGCAACGTTCACGCGGCTGTTCCCGTTATGGGCACTGCTGCTCTCGGTATTCGCCTATTATTTTCCACCCATCTTTATCGCCATTGGCCCGTGGGTCACCACGCTACTGATGCTGATTATGTTTGGTATGGGCGTGCACTTAAAAATTGACGATTTCAAACGTGTCCTGTCGCGCCCGGCTCCGGTTGCCGCCGGCATTTTCCTGCACTATCTGGTGATGCCGCTGGCGGCATGGCTACTGGCGCTGATTTTTAAGATGCCGCCGGATCTCTCCGCCGGGATGGTACTGGTCGGCAGCGTCGCCAGTGGAACGGCATCAAACGTAATGATTTATCTGGCAAAAGGTGATGTCGCGCTATCGGTTACCATCTCCTCGGTTTCAACACTGGTGGGCGTTATCGCCACGCCGCTGCTGACGCGCCTGTATGTCGATGCGCATATTCAGGTAGATGTGATGGGCATGCTACTGAGCATCCTGCAGATTGTGGTGATCCCGATTGCATTAGGGCTGATTGTGCATCACTTGTTCCCGCGCGTAGTTAACGCGCTGGAGCCTTATCTGCCGGCGTTTTCCATGGTCTGCATTCTGGCGATCATTAGCGCCGTGGTCGCCGGTTCCGCGAACTATATCGCCTCTGTTGGGCTGGTGGTGGTAGTCGCGGTGATCCTGCATAACAGCATTGGCCTGCTCGGCGGTTACTGGGGCGGCCGTCTGTTCGGCTTTGATGAATCCACCTGCCGTACGCTGGCGATTGAAGTGGGGATGCAGAACTCCGGCCTTGCTGCGGCATTAGGTAAAATCTACTTCTCACCGCTCGCCGCGCTGCCTGGCGCGCTGTTCTCCGTGTGGCACAATCTTTCCGGCTCGCTGCTGGCGGGCTACTGGTCGGGCAAACCGGTCGACAGACGTAAAACGGAAGCGGTGAAAGAGGGTTAGTCGATAGCGGCCGGATAACGTTATCAGCTATCCGGCCGTTTACAACGCTTAACCAATTGTAATGGTAACTGGCTTGCCGAGTTTAGCCAGCATGGTGACAAGTGCATCAATAGTGAATTTGCTGGCTTTTTGGTTGACCACATCGGAGACGCGAGGGCGAGAAATATTGAGTTTTGCCGCCGCCTCAGTCTGCTTGAGATGGTTTTCTGCTATCCAGCCAGAAATTTCCTGCATCAGTTGCCGTTTTATGTTCAACAGCTGGATCACTTCTCTTTCTGCATCCTGCGCAAGCGCGTTAGCCTCTTCGGCTTCAAAACCCAGTTCAGTAAAAATGTTGGCATCTGCTGGGGTTACATGGCCAATCAGGCCATCTTGTATCGTTCTCATTTTTGGCTCCTGTGGTGCTCAACCAAAGCGCGATAACGCGTCCGGGCAATCGTTTTATCCTTAAATGGCGTGCGCTGTGACTTTTTATGAAAACAGTGCAAAACGTATAGTGCATCTTCAAACCTGGCCAAATAAAAAATACGAAACGCTCCTGCGCGATCGCGAAGACGGATTTCTGCAACGCCTGCACCAATTTCCATCATCGGTTTCCAATCTGTAGCTTCCAGACCAGCTTGAATTTTATGTAGCTGATAACCAGCATCCTTGCGGACACATTCAGGGAAAGCGCGTAAGTCATCGTATGACGAGCCTATCCAGATGATGGGCTTTAAAGTAGGCCGTGAAGGGAGCATACCACATCCTTGTATAAAATTTTATACCGAAAATCCCTACCAGCTTAGACCAGCAGCAGATGAAGTCACCCGTCCCAAAATAGATCTGCGAAGCGCTTTCCAGGGTTTATGCATCACCACGCAGACATGCCCTCTTACATCGCGTAGACTCGATGCACTTCCCAAGGAGAACGCTTTATGGCCCTGACCAGACTGACGCAAAAAGAGATGACGGAGAGTGAACAGCGGGAGCTGAAAACGCTGCTGGATCGCGCCCGCATCGCACACGGACGCCCACTCAGCAACGCTGAAGCTAATCATGTGAAAAAGGAGTACATCGATAAACTGATGGCGCAGCGCGAAGCGGCAGCGAAGAAAGCCCGCCAGTTGAAGAAACAGCAGGCTTATAAACCCGATGAGAACGCCACATTTTCCTGGTCGGCAAACACCTCAACGCGCGGCAAGCGCTAACTAGCGCCCTTTCTTTTTCCTGCCCGGCTGGGTAAAGCGTTTTCCCGCCGGTTTCGCCCGGCTTTTCTCTTCGGGCTTCACCATTTTTACTGCGGGTTTTTTCGCCGCCTGCGGTTTTGCTTTTGCTTTTGGCTTCGCTTCTGAGGATGAGTTCTCAATTAGCTTAAACAGCGCGATCAGCTCGTCATCCGTCAGGTCACGCCACTCTCCCGACGGCAAGCCAGTGAGACTGACGTTCATAATGCGCGTGCGTTCAAGTTTGGTGACTTCATAACCAAAGTATTCGCACATGCGGCGGATCTGGCGGTTCAGCCCCTGAACCAGGGTAATGCGGAAGGTAAACGGCGCTTCTTTTTTAACCTTACATTTTTTGGTTTTGGTGCCGAGGATCGGCACCCCCGCGCTCATCCCCTGCACAAATTCGTCGGTGACGGGCTTATTGACAGTCACCAGATACTCTTTCTCGTGATCGTTGCCCGCACGCAGGATTTTATTTACTAAATCGCCATGGTTAGTGAGAAAAATCAGCCCCTGCGAATCTTTGTCCAGACGGCCGATGGGGAAGATACGGCTGCTGTGGTTAACGAAATCAACAATATTGTCTTTTTCGCCGTCTTCAGTGGTACTGACAATACCAACGGGTTTATTCAACGCGATAAACACCAGATCTTCGTCGTTTCTCGGCTCGATAAGTTGACCGTTTACTTTCACAACGTCGCCGGCTACCACCTGATCGCCGATCCCGGCGCGCTTGCCGTTGATAAAGACATTGCCTTGCTCGATGTAACGGTCAGCCTCGCGGCGTGAGCAAATCCCGCTTTCGCTGATGTATTTGTTTAAACGTGTTGATTGGGTTGGCAGCATAAATTCTCCTGTAAAAGCGGAATATAACTGGCTTCGCCGGGAGATAAAACCGGATTTTCGCCGCGCCAAATCGAATTTGTGCAGTTACGCAGTAAAAGTGGGGGTTTTAGCTACCGTGCCCGCAGGCACGGTACGGGTTATGCATCGTCGCGCTCGTCGTCTTCATCCGGCTGTTCCAGCACGCTATAGGCCACCGAGCAGAACAGAGAGTTAAGACGCTTCATGTCGCCCAGCAAACCGAGGTGCAGGGAGCTGGTTTCAATACTTTGCACATTTTGTTGATGTAATCGATCAACGTGGGCATGTGAATAACGGCGGTTCATAATGCGAAAACGGTGTTTGCTGCGGCGTAAGCGCCGGGCGCTGGTCACATCGCTGGAGAAGAATACCGACATCGCCAGCTTCAGATTCCCCACCAGCCGTTCATGCAGCGCGTCGAGTTCTTGTAAGCCTTCAACAGAGAAAGCGCGCCGTGCCGCCAGCGATTTATCGGCGATTTCGCTGCCCATGCGCTCGACAATATCGGAGGCTTGCTCAAGGTTCAGCGACATCTCGATAATTTCCGCCCAGCGTTTCGACTCCTCTTCCGCCAGTTCCTCTTTCGGCATCCGCGCCAGATAGAGCTTAATCGCCGTGTACAGCACATTGATGTCATCGGCTTGCTTGCGTAGCTCCTTCTCCTGGCGAGGCTGGCCGTGCATCACTTTATGCAGCCCTTCGAGCATCAGTTCCATCGCATCGCCCATGCGCAAGGTTTCCCGCGCCGCATTGGCCAGCGCCAGCGTTGGCGTATCCAGCGCGGAGCTGTCAAGGTGCTTTGGCTTCAGGCGCGCATCCAGCTCGGGCTCTTCACGAATAATGCGCTTACAAAATGCCGCCATGGGTCCGGCGAACGGCACCATCGCCAGGCAGCGGATCAGGTTGTAGAACACATGGAAATAGATAACCAGTTCTGCTTCCGGCAACGGAAGTTTATGTAATGAATCGGCAAGCAGATGGACAAACGGCAGAATAATCAGGCTACCCACCAGCTTGAACAGCAAACTGCCAAGCGCCACGCGGCGGGCGGCAGCGTTAGCGGCGCTGTTATTAAGCATCGCCAGCAAGCCGGAACCGAGGTTGGCACCAATCACCAGACACAGCGCAACCGGGAAAGAGATAATCCCCGCCGTCACCAGCGTCGCCGTCAGCAGCACCGCCGCCAGGCTGGAGTAACTGATAATGGCGAATACCGCGCCAATCAGCGCATCGAGCATAATATCGCCGGTCAGCGAGGCGAAAATCACCTGCACGCCATTGGCCTGGGTGATCGGCGTAACCGCCTGCACAATCAGCTCCAGCGCCAGAAGAATCAACCCAAGACCGATGCTGACTCGCCCAAGCTGGCCTTCGCGCGTCTGTTTACGCCCAAGGAAGAAAATGACGCCAAGAAAAATCAGCAGCGGTGACAGCCAGGAGAGATCGAACGTCAAAATGCGCGCCATCAGTGCTGTCCCGACATCTGCGCCCAGCACAATCACCAACGCCGGGGTGAGCGCCACTAAATCCTGGGCGACAAACGAGGTCACCAGCATGGTGGTGGCGTTACTGCTCTGCACCAGTGCAGTCACGCCGATACCCGCGCAGAAGGCGAGTGGTTTCCTTTCGACGCTACGGCTAAGAACGGTACGCAAACGTGCGCCAAAAACACGCATCACACCGGTACGTACAATGTGTGTGCCCCACACCAGCAGAGCCACGGCAGAAAGCAGATGAAGCAAAGTCAGCACAGAATCTGGTTCTCCTTATCGTTATGCGTTGCTCGTTACCGGGAAGATAACGTCAACATTATGAAGTAAGTATAAGGCGTCAATGCGAAGAAAAGCGCAGGGTGCCGGTTAAGCCCCCTGAGAGTTGTAAACAAAAATGACGGTTTTGTGACAGAAGCGAGGCTTTACCGGTTAGCGGGAAACGGCAGGCGCCGTTTGCGGGTTGCGCTGGCGTTTAGCCCACACAACCGAAGCAATTTTGAGCACTTCCGAGATGACAAACAGCAACATTGCCCCCCACGCAGCGGTAAAGCCAGCAAAATGCATAAACAGTGGAATCAGTGCCACTGAGCATTTTAACGACAGCACGCGGGCTATTTCCTGCGCGATAAAGAAAATAGTATGGATGTCTTTTTTAACGAAAAAAGACCAGGCAGAAAAAACCAGCGAAATAATCAGCGCGATATTAATAAAGAACATCGTCTGAATAATTACCCCCATTAATCCACTCACACCCAGCTGTGAATAATTAGTATAAAAGCCGTTAATGTCGGAATAAAAAGGAACGTTACCGCCTTGCAGCGAAAAAAACAAATAACTGGCCAGCGCCAGCACGTCCATAATACCCCAGAAAGCAAATATCTTATTTCTTAAATTCATAATCCTCATCCCTTACGCCTGGAATCCATTGCCATGATTTCCCCGATTGCGCCCAGGCATCATCACCCTCAAGGTATTTCTGATAAACGGTACGCTTTTCACCATAACGCCGGATCACCGAGCGATTATAGAGGATTTCTCGGGTATCAGATGAGACGCTTTCCGGTATTGGCGTCCACAGCTGAATTTTATCTCGCGAGGTGTTCATATAATCTTTGCCGTCAGAGCCAAATACGCGCCCTTGATCGCCCATACTGGTCGCCCGGTTGAGCATCATTACCGCGGCATTTTTGACGCCGTGAAAGTCTGTTTCGCTGGTTTTCCAGTAACCTGGGCCAAACTCAGGCGTCACCGGTACAAAGGTACTTCGGGTCGGGGCGGGTAGCCCATGCATTGCCACGCTGTCTTTAAACCCGTTCAAAATGGTTCTGATAAACACCGCGTTAAATGACAGGCCTTGCACGCAAAACAGTTCGGCGTTTTCCGCGATAAAGAACGGGTAATAGAAGCGGTTACGCGTACTGACATTCGGGCGAACGACCACCACCACGCCTTTATCCACCAGGCTATCAATATGTTTTTCTTTTTGATGACCAAGCGGATCGTGCGGTAAGCCATATTTAAAACCGTGGTGCTGCTTAATCGTATAACCATCGATACTGCCCAAAATATTATTCGGGCTATTCTCGATGAAATATTCCTTTTTGATAATATTCTTCGCGATATCTGGCGCCAGGATATTCTCGTAATCCTTCGGCAATAGATTTCTTTTTCTTATATCATAAATATCCATTTTATAATACCTAAGTTAAATTTATGACAATTAAATGAACCGCAAAAGAGTAAGCAATCTTGCCGTGTAGTCCGTCCCCATCATACGCATGAAGGGGAAGAAGGGTCTAAGAAAATATCCATTTTTAAGAATGTTCTTAGTTTCAATCGGTATTA
The DNA here is from genome assembly GCF_900184035.1 of Kosakonia pseudosacchari. Taxonomy (GTDB): domain Bacteria; phylum Pseudomonadota; class Gammaproteobacteria; order Enterobacterales; family Enterobacteriaceae; genus Kosakonia; species Kosakonia pseudosacchari. The sequence goes on along the minus strand of NZ_FXWP01000026.1, from coordinate 13,018 downwards.
TGTTTGCTTCACGATAGTTTCGCGAAAATGAAATGGCGAAAAAACAGGGCATTTAAAAAAATGCCCTGTGGTTATTAATCTGCGTCGTAACCTAAATTAGACGCCAGCCAGCGCTCAACTTCCGCCACCGACATGCCTTTACGCCGCGCGTAATCTTCCACCTGGTCGCGCTGAATTTGCGCTACCGCGAAATATTTACTGTCCGGGTGGCTGAAATACCAGCCGGAAACGGATGCTCCTGGCCACATCGCATAGGATTCGGTCAGTTTCATCCCGGTATGTTTTTCAACGTCCAGCAGCTGCCAGATGGTGCCTTTTTCCGTGTGTTCCGGGCAAGCCGGATAGCCCGGCGCCGGGCGAATGCCCTGATAATTTTCGCGGATCAATTCCTCGTTACTGAGGTTCTCGTTCGGCGCGTAGCCCCAGTACACTTTGCGTACCCGCTCATGCAGATATTCCGCAAAGGCTTCTGCCAGGCGGTCGGCCACCGCTTTCACCATGATTTTATTGTAATCATCGTGCGCGGCGTCATACGCTTGTGCTAACGCGTCCTCTTCAAGACCGCCAGTCACTGCGAATGCGCCAATATAGTCCGCTTTGCCGCTCTGTTTGGGGGCGACAAAATCCGCCAGACAGTAGTTGGCAAAACCGACTTTTTCCGTTTGCTGACGCAGATGGCAACCCACCGTCAGCACCTGCGTGCGGGTTTCGTCGCGGTAGATTTCCACATCGTCGCCAACGCGGTTAGCCGGGAAAAGCCCGACCACGCCGCGCGGGTTGAGCAGCTTTTCCGCGCTCAGTTTATCCAGCATCTCGTTAGCATCGGCAAACAGACGTTTCGCCTCCTCACCCACCACCTCATCTTCAAGGATGCGCGGATATTTCCCGGCCAGCGACCACGTCATAAAGAATGGCGTCCAGTCGATGTAATTGCGCAGCGTCTCAATGCTGGCGGTGACTTCCTGCACACCCAGCCGGTGTGCGACCGGCGGCGTATAACTTTCCCAGTCAAACGCGAGATCGTTTTCCCGTGCGGCTTGCAATGTGACTGGCGGCGTACGCGGTTTTTTCCGCGCGTGCTGGATGCGCACGGTTTCATACTCTTTGCGGGTGCGGGCAACGAACTCATCGTGTTGCGTATCCGAAAGCAAAGCTGACACCACCCCCACGGTACGCGAGGCGTTTTGTACATACACCGTCGGCCCGCTGTAGTTCTGCTCGATTTTCACCGCCGTGTGCGCTTTCGATGTGGTTGCACCGCCAATCAGCAGCGGAATGGTGAACCCCTGGCGCTCCATCTCTTTCGCCACGTTGACCATTTCGTCGAGCGACGGCGTAATCAGCCCGGAAAGGCCAATCAAGTCAGCCTTCTCTTCGCGGGCGGTTTTCAGGATCTTGTCGGCGGGCACCATCACGCCGAGGTCGATAATTTCGTAGTTGTTACATTGCAGCACCACGCCCACGATATTTTTACCGATGTCGTGAACATCGCCTTTCACGGTGGCGATCACCATTTTGCCGTTGCTGCTGCCCTTCTCTTTGCTGGCTTCGATATAGGGTTCGAGATAGGCCACGGCCTGTTTCATCACGCGGGCGGATTTCACCACCTGCGGCAGGAACATTTTGCCTTCGCCAAACAGATCGCCCACCACGTTCATGCCGTCCATCAATGGCCCTTCGATCACCTCGATCGGGCGAGCGGCCTGCTGACGCGCCTCTTCGGTATCGAACTCGATAAATTCGGTGATGCCTTTTACCAGCGAATATTCGAGACGTTTTTTCACATCCCAGTTGCGCCACTCCGCCTGCTGCGCGTTTGCCCCTTCATCGGCGGCTTTGCTGCCGCGGTACTTTTCCGCCAGATCCAGCATGCGCTCGGTCGCATCATCGCGGCGGTTAAGGATCACATCCTCAACGCCGTCGCGCAGCTCGGCAGGCAAATCATCGTAAATCGCCAGTTGCCCGGCGTTGACGATGCCCATATCCATGCCGTTACGAATAGCGTAATAGAGGAACACCGCGTGGATCGCCTCACGCACCGGGTCGTTGCCGCGAAACGAGAACGAGACGTTGGAAACACCGCCGGAAATCAGCGCATGCGGCAGTTCACGTTTGATATCTTCACACGCGCCGATAAAGTCCTGCGCATAGTTGTTGTGCTCTTCAATACCCGTTGCCACAGCGAAGATGTTCGGATCGAAGATAATGTCTTCCGGCGGGAAACCCACCTCTTCGGTGAGAATTTTATAAGCGCGACGGCAAATTTCGATTTTGCGCGCGCGCGTATCCGCCTGACCGATTTCGTCAAAGGCCATCACCACCACGGCGGCACCATATCGACGCACCAGTTTCGCGTGGTGAATAAATGGCTCAACGCCCTCTTTCATCGAAATCGAGTTAACGATGCCTTTGCCCTGGATACATTTCAGCCCTTTTTCGATCACCTCCCATTTCGAGGAGTCGATCATGATCGGCACGCGGGCAATGTCCGGCTCACCGGCAATCAGGTTGAGGAAACGCACCATCGCCGCTTCGGCATCCAGCATCCCTTCATCCATGTTGATATCGATGATCTGCGCGCCGCTTTCCACCTGCTGGCGCGCTACGTCCAGCGCTTCGGCGTACTTCTCTTCTTTGATCAGGCGTTTAAATTTGGCGGAACCGGTGACGTTAGTACGTTCGCCGACGTTCACAAACAGACTGTCGTCGCCAATATTGAGCGGCTCCAGGCCCGCGAGGCGGCAAGCAACTGGCACCTCCGGTAGCTGACGAGGCGGCACACCGTCGACCGCGCGGCTCATGGCGGCGATATGCTCTGGTGTGGTACCGCAGCAGCCGCCGACAATATTCAGGAAACCGGCCTGCGCCCATTCGCCGATTTGCACCGCCATCGTGTCGGCATCGAGATCATATTCGCCAAAGGCGTTAGGCAGACCAGCGTTCGGGTGGGCAGTAACATAGCATTCGGCGATTCGGGAAAGTTCCTGCACATACTGGCGCAGTTCATCCGGCCCCAGCGCACAGTTCAGGCCGAAGGTGAGCGCATCGGCGTGGCGCAGGGAGTTGTAAAAGGCTTCGGTTGTCTGCCCGGAGAGCGTACGCCCGGAGGCGTCGGTAATGGTGCCGGAGATCATAATCGGCAGCTCAACGCCGAGCGCGTCAAACTCCGCTTTGACCGCAAAGATCGCGGCTTTAGCGTTCAGCGTATCGAACACGGTTTCGATCAGGATCAGATCAGATCCCCCTTCCACCAGCGCTTTGGTGGATTCGCGATAAGCGGTAACCAACTGATCGAAGGAGATATTACGAAACGCCGGATCGTTAACGTCCGGTGAGATTGAGGCAGTGCGGTTGGTCGGGCCAAGCACCCCGGCGACATAACGCGGTTTATCCGGCGTTTGCGCCGTCCATTTGTCGGCGCTGGCACGCGCCAGTTTGGCAGCAGCAAAGTTGATTTCCGCCGACAGGGATTCCATCTGGTAATCTGCCATGGCGATTGTCGTTGAGTTAAAGGTGTTGGTTTCGATGATATCCGCGCCCGCCGCGAAATAGGCGTCATGAATCGCGCTTATCACCTCTGGCTTGCTGAGCACCAGCAAGTCGTTGTTGCCTTTAAGATCGCAGGGCCAGTCGGCGAAGCGCTCGCCGCGAAAATCCTGCTCACTCAGACGATAGCTCTGGATCATGGTGCCCATGCCCCCATCCAGAACCAGAATTCTTTTGCTTAACTGCTGCTTCAGTTGCTCAACTTTGCTGCTCACACGTGCTCCCGACAATGCTCAACCAGGCCAAAAGGCCAGCAGGACATACTGGCATAAAGTGGCAGAGCGGAAAAGCGACGCGGGGTGAACATGAGAGATGCTCACGTAACGCCCGTAAGCCTGAGTGTTGCGCCAGCCCGTTACCCTTTCAGTGCGATGGCTTGTCAAGTTTTCAGGCTTGATTGCCGATGTATGTTCAAACCTTCTGCCCTCTGACAGGCACACCTACTTACGGAACGGATTATGTCTTTTTTGACGTCTCTTTTTGGCCATAAGAAACCTCGCCTCACCGACCTGCAACTCAACATTGCCGGGTGGCAACTATATGAGAGCGGTGACACCAGCATGGCATGGTCCACACCGGAACAAAGCGCGGTGCGCCTTCAGCTCCACGATCCGGTGCAGTGGCCCTTCGCCTTACACGATATTGCCGCCGCTACACGCTATTGGCAGCAAGAAACAGCAAAAATCGGCGGCGCGTTACTGGAGTTAACAGCGCTCAATATTCAGGATGTCGCCGCGTTGCAGGGCATATTTAAATATCGCGATCCGACGCCGGGTTCACTCGGTATGTATTTTGTCGCCATTATCTGGCTCCCCGTAAAAAACGGGCTCTTTCAGATCAATGCGGAAGCGGTAGAAAAAGGGAACACTGGCTTTCGCGAAGCGGTAGTGATGGATTTACAACTTAAGCAGGGCAACATACCGCCCACTAACGACGAGCCAGAATTTATTGATTCTGCCGACGCGCTCTTCGCCAAATTGCGGCAAAGCGAACTGCGTTGCCTGCCGAGCGACGATCGTCAATATGATGAGATGTTTCCGGAGCATCCACTGAGCCAGGTAAGACGAACCATTACGCTTTGTGCGCAACATATTCAACTGGCGAAACACGTGCGGCAATAAATACCCTGTATCCGCCATTTTCGTGCTGTTTTGCGCGAACTCATCCGATCAGTCTGGCGGGGAGTTGCGTTATACTCCATTAAAACGAAAATGATTTCCACGATACAGAAAAAGGAGCCTGTCATGGCCACGTCCGTTCCCGCTAAACGAGGCAGAAAAGCTACCGCCCCGGCCGCTCCGGCGGGTGGGCAAGTTCAGTCATTGACCCGCGGCCTGAAACTGCTGGAATGGATTGCCGAGTCTCATGGCAGCGTCGCCCTCACCGAACTGGCACAACAGGCCGGTTTGCCGAACTCAACCACCCACCGCTTACTCACGACCATGCAACAGCTCGGGTTTGTTCGCCAGGTGGGCGAGCTGGGGCACTGGTCGGTAGGCGCGCATGCGTTTATCGTTGGCAGCAGTTTTCTGCAAAGCCGTAACCTGATGGCGATTGTTCACCCGATCCTGCGCAACTTAATGGAAGCGTCCGGCGAAACCGTGAATCTGGCGGTGCTGGATAAGAGCGACCATCAGGCGATTATTATCGATCAGGTGCAGTGTACGCAGTTGATGCGCATGTCCGCGCCGATTGGCGGCAAATTGCCGATGCATGCTTCCGGCGCGGGAAAAGCGTTTTTGTCGCGTCTGAGCGATGAGCAAGTGGGTAGCTTGCTGCATCGCCAGGGGCTGCATGCATACACCCATGCCACGCTGGTATCGCCGGTACACCTGAAAGAAGATCTCGCCCAGACGCGTAAACGCGGCTACTCCTTTGACGATGAAGAGCACGCGCTGGGGCTGCGCTGCGTAGCGGCGTGCATTTTTGACGAGCACGGCGAACCCTTCGCCGCGATTTCCATCTCCGGGCCCATCTCTCGCATCACCGATGACCGCGTGACCGAACTGGGCGCGATGGTGATCCGTGGCGCGAAAGAAGTGACGTTGGCGTACGGGGGAATGCGTTAACTTCCAAAAGGTTACAGCACGAAAGTCCCTTTTTATTCACCTTACGGTGCCAGGGACGTTCATGCGCGTGTCTTCTGGCGGCTTGTGTATGTCGGCGATTAAACGCGATCGCGGCGTGAAGGATTTCGGCGCGATGCTCGAAGGGCACGGCGGCATGATGGACAGGATTGATTCTCTCTGCTTTGCCGCGCCCATCTTCTTTCATGTGGTGAGATATTACTTCACCTGATTTACCCCGCCTGCCGCAGCGCGCCTGCGCCAAAGCGTACGCTGAAACGCTGGCGTTTGCGGTAGGCATAAACATCTTCGACATGCCCTTCGCGGATGCGTGCCTGCAATCCGCGCCAGTAATCGGCACGCAGCAGATCGGCATGCATCTCTTCGAACAGCGGGCCGATTTCCGGGTCGGCGCATAACCAGTGGCGAAACTCCTGTGGAAAGACATCCCCTGGCGACACGCTGTACCACGGTTCGGCGCTCAGCTCATCTTCCGGGTAACGCGGCGCGGGAATGTCGCGGAAATTCACTTCGGTCATATAACAAATTTCGTCGTAATCATAGAACACCACGCGTCCGTGGCGGGTGACGCCGAAGTTTTTAAACAGCATGTCGCCGGGGAAAATATTGGCGGCGGCAAGCTGGCGAATGGCGTTGCCATACTCTTCAACCGCGTCGCGCAGTTGCTGACCTTTGACCTGCTCAAACCACAGATTGAGCGGCACCATACGCCGCTCAATATAGAGATGGCTGATGGCGATGCGATCGCCGAGATCGGTGATTTTGCCAGGCGCTTGTTCCAGCAAAAGCGCCATCAACGCCGGGGAAATCTGCCGTTTTTCCAGCACAAAGTTTTCAAACTCTTGTGTGTCGGCCATGCGTCCCACACGGTCATGCTCTTTAACCAGTTGATAGCACGCACGCACGTGCGCGGCACTCATCTCTTTTTGCGGGGGAAAAACGTCTTTGATCACCTTAAATACCCGGTCAAAACCGGGCAGCGTAAACACCAGCATCACCATGCCGCGAATGCCTGGCGCTTCAATAAACTGCTCATTGCTGGCGTTGATGTAATTTAAATATTCGCGGTAGCTTTCCGTTTTGCCATGTTTCTGGCAACCAATTGCCATATACAGTTCAGCGGTGGTTTTACCGGGCAGGATCTCACGCAGCCACTCGACTGTCGCGGCGGGCAACGGGGCGTAAACCATAAAATAGGAGCGGGCAAAACCAAACACGATGCTGGCTTCCGCCGATGTGGTCAGACAGGTATCGACAAACAGCTCGCCTTCATCGGTGCGGTGGATCGGCAACAAGAAAGGCAGCGTAGCCGACGGGGTAATAAGCTTACCAACCAGCCAGGCGGCTTTATTGCGGTAAAACAGCTCGTTCGCCACCTGCAAGTGAGAGTGAGCAAGGGTTTCGCTGCCAAACGCCTCTTGCAGATGCGCGGTGATATAGCCCACATCGCGCGCTTTATCCTGCCACGGCAGACGCAGCGGCAAATCCGACAGCACTTTGGTCAGCAGCGCTTCCCAGCCGCGTTCCGGCCAGAACGCTTTAGCTAACGGCCGCGGGATGGTGCGAAAGCGGCGTTCCGGCTGCGAGCTAAAGATAAACAACCGTTCTGGCGTGAGAGAACGGTGATCGAATAACCGACAATAGACTGAATTAAAGAAGCTTTCGGCAATTTCAAAGCGGGGATAATCCGGCAGCAGTTGCGTGTAGTGCTCTTTGACGCGCAGCAAAAACGCGGCGTCCGGGCTTTGGCTGTCGGTGATGCAACGCAGTTGCTCGACGACCAGGCCAACATGATGATCATAAAGGTGAATGCGCTGCTTCATCGCCTGCTGAACGGCGTGCCAGTCGGCTTGTTCAAAGCGCTGTTGCGCGCCGGACGTTACTTCCAGAAAACGACCATACTGGGCATCAAAGCCTTGCAGGATGGTTTGGGCAATCAGCAGTTCCAGACCACGCGACATCGTATTCCCCAGGCATTAGCCCGGTAGGCAAATTGCTACCGGGCAGGTTGACGATTAGAACTGTGCTTCTTCCGTTGAACCCGTCAACGCCGTTACCGACGAGGCGCCGCCCTGAATGATGGTGGTGACTTTGTCGAAGTAACCGGTACCCACTTCCTGCTGGTGAGAAACGAAGGTGTAGCCCTCTTTGCCAGCGGCAAACTCGGGTTGTTGCACCTTCTCGACATAGTGCTTCATCCCTTCGCCTTGCGCGTACGCGTGGGCTAAATCGAACATGTTGAACCACATGCTGTGGATACCCGCGAGGGTGATGAACTGGAACTTGTACCCCATATCTGACAGCTCCTGCTGGAAGCGGGAGATGGTGTTGTCATCAAGGTTCTTTTTCCAGTTAAACGACGGCGAGCAGTTGTACGCCAGCAGTTTGCCCGGGTATTTCGCGTGGATCGCATCGGCGAAACGGCGCGCCAGGTTCAGGTCTGGCGTGGAGGTTTCACACCACACCAGATCAGCATACGGCGCGTAAGCCAGACCGCGGCTGATCGCCTGTTCAATGCCCGCATGGGTGCGGTAGAACCCTTCGCTGGTACGTTCGCCAGTGATAAACGCGCTGTCATACGGGTCGCAATCTGAGGTAATCAGATCGGCGGCATCGGCATCGGTGCGCGCCACCAACAGTGTCGGAACGCCCAGCACATCAGCTGCCAGACGCGCCGCCACCAGTTTCTGCACCGCTTCTTGCGTTGGTACTAACACTTTGCCGCCCATATGGCCGCATTTTTTCACCGACGCGAGTTGATCTTCGAAATGCACTGCCGCCGCACCGGCTTCAATCATCGATTTCATCAGCTCAAAGGCATTCAATACGCCACCAAAGCCGGCTTCGGCATCTGCGACGATCGGCAGGAAATAGTCGACAAAGCGCGGGTCACCCGGCTCAATACCGGAAGACCACTGAATTTGATCGGCGCGACGGAACGTATTATTGATGCGCTCGACCACCGACGGCACGGAGTTTGCCGGGTAGAGCGACTGGTCCGGGTACATGCTGGCGGCGAGGTTGGCATCCGCCGCTACCTGCCAGCCGGAAAGATACACCGCTTCGATTCCCGCTTTCGCCTGCTGCAACGCCTGCCCACCGGTCAGCGCACCGAGACTATTGATGTACCCTTTTTTTGATTCGCCATGCAGCAAGCGCCACATTTTCGCCGCGCCCAGTTGCGCCAGCGTGCATTCCGGGTTGACCGAGCCGCGTAACTTCACCACATCTTCCGCGCTATAAGGGCGGCGAATGCCTTCCCAGCGCGGCTGCGTCCACTCTTTTTGTAATTCTTCGATTTGTTGGGTACGGGTTTTCATATACAGATGCTCCATATTCTTCTCCTGGCTCGCCAGGCGTTATTGGTGAAGTCAGTTTGGTCATTGTCAGCGAGCAAAACCGCAACGCACTTGTAGAACATGAGGTTTTGCGCACTGGCTGGAGCCAAATTGGCGAACAAAATAGCCCGGGCGATTACGCCAGCAGGCGGTAGCCAGGTAACGTCAAGAAGTCGATCAACTCATCAGAAGTGGTGATCTGCTCCATCAGGCGCGCGGCATCGTTAAAACGCCCGCTGCTGAAACGGTGCTCGCCCAACTCTTCCTGAATAACCAGCATCTCTTCAGCCAGCATCTGGCGGAACAGCGCTTTAGTGACCGGCTTGCCGTTGCTCAGCGTTTTTTCGTGATGGATCCATTGCCAGATTGAGGTACGGGAAATTTCCGCCGTGGCGGCATCTTCCATCAGCCCGTAAATCGGCACGCAGCCATTGCCGGAGATCCACGCTTCGATGTACTGAACCGCGACGCGGATATTGGCGCGCATACCCTCTTCGGTGCGCTCACCTTCACAAGGTGCCAGCAGATCTTCTGCGGTGATCGGCGCATCGTCCTCACGGCTGACAAAGAGTTGGTTTTTGTGTTCGCCCAGTGCCGCGTTAAACACCTCCATCACCGTGTCACCAAGCCCCGGATGCGCAATCCAGGTGCCATCGTGACCGTTATTCGCTTCGAGCTGTTTATCGGCTTTCACTTTGTTCAGCACCCAGTTGTTACGCTCGGTGTCTTTGCTGGGGATAAACGCCGCCATACCGCCCATCGCGAAAGCGCCGCGACGATGGCAGGTTTTGATCAGCAGACGTGAATAAGCACTGAGGAACGGTTTATCCATCGTCACCACCTGGCGGTCAGGCAGCACGCGATCCGGATAGTTTTTCAGCGTCTTGATGTAGCTGAAGATGTAATCCCAGCGTCCGCAGTTCAGGCCAACAATGTGGTCGCGCAGCGCATGCAGGATCTCATCCATCTGGAATACCGCAGGCAAGGTTTCAATCAGCAGCGTGGCTTTGATGGTGCCGCGCGGCAGATTGAAACGATCCTCGGTAAAGCTGAAAACCTCGCTCCACCATGCCGCTTCTTGCCATGACTGTGTTTTCGGCAGGTAGAAATAGGGGCCGCTGCCTTTGGCGAGCAGATTTTTGTGGTTATGGAAAAAGTAGAGCGCGAAATCGAAGAGGCTGCCCGGAATAGCCTCTTCGCGCCAGGTGACGTGTTTTTCCGGCAGGTGTAAACCACGCACACGGCAAACCAGCACCGCCGGGTTTGGCTTCAGTTGGTAGATTTTACCCGCTTCATTGGTGTAGCTGATGGTGCCGTTGACTGCATCGCGAAGGTTGATCTGCCCGTCGATCACTTTGTCCCAGTTTGGAGCCAGCGAATCTTCAAAATCCGCCATGAACACCTTCACGTTGGCATTCAGCGCGTTGATTACCATTTTGCGCTCAACCGGCCCGGTGATCTCAACGCGGCGGTCCAGCAGATCGTCGGGAATTCCCCGGATCGTCCAGTCACTTTCACGAATGGAAGCTGTTTCCGAAATAAAATCAGGCAACGTACCGGCATCGATCTGTTGCTGCTGATGCACACGCGCGGCCAGCAGTTGATTGCGCTTTGGCGTAAAGCGGGTGACCAGCTCGCTCAGGAATTCCACGGCTGCCGGAGTGAGAATCTGCTTCTCTTGTTCACCGTGCGGTCGCGTAAAGGCTAATTCATCGGTTGTTGTTGCCTGTTGTGTCATGGTGCGATTCCTCTTTTTTGCAGCAAAGACATTTCCCAATGCCAACGAAGATCGGGTGTGCAGTTTTCGTTCAGCAGGATCAATCCTGGCTAATAAATTTTCCAAAATCAAAAACAATTTCCATTTTTAAATTAAAATGAAAATAACAGATTGATAACAAAGAGGTTATAGTTTTATTGTGTTGAGAAGTGATTTTCGCAAATAAAAAAGGCACCCGAAGGTGCCTGTAATAAGGGGCTGAAACGCTTAATCCAGCGTGGGATTCATATGACGCAGGTCGTATGGCGTGATCTGGTAGACGTAGTAGTTAAGCCAATTGATGAACAGCAAATTGCCATGGCTACGCCAGGATGCACGCGGTTTATTCTGCGGATCGTCATGGGGAAAATAATTGTGCGGTAGCGCCGGGCTTAGCCCGGCATCCACATCGCGGAAAAACTCGTCCGCCAGTGTGTTGGCATCATATTCAGGATGGCCGGTGACAAAGGCGATACGTTTGTCTTTGCTGGCGAACAGGTAGGCGTCACCCTCTTCCGTTTGGGCAAGGATCTCTAAATCGGTGTAGTCGCGGATCAATGCAGCCGGGAAATCGGCGTAACGCGAGTGCGGCGCCAGAAAAACATCATCAAAACCACGCGTCAGCAACGCGTGAGGATGAAGGATATGGTGTTCGTATACGCCGGAGAGCTTTTCGGTGCGGGTCTGTTTGGGGATGCCATAAAGGATGTTTAACGCGGCTTGTACCGCCCAACAGACAAACAGGGTTGAGGTGACATGATCTTTGGCCCACTCCAGAACCTGCTCGATCTGCGGCCAGTAGGCCACGTCGTTAAATTCAACTAAGCCTAATGGCGCACCAGTGACGATCAAACCATCGTAGTTTTCATCACGGATTTCATCGAAATTACAGTAAAAGGTATTGAGGTGCTCGGCCGGTGTGTTGCGTGATTCACGCGAGTCGATACGCAGCAGGCGCACATCAACTTGTAGCGGTGAGTTTGACAGCAAGCGCAGGAACTGGTTTTCCGTCTCAATCTTCTTTGGCATCAGATTGAGGATCAGCACCTTCAGCGGGCGAATTTCCTGCACTGTTGCGCGCGATGTCGTCATCACAAAGACATTCTCATCACGCAAGAAATTGACGGCTGGCAGCTCGTCCTGCACCCGAATCGGCATATCTTATATCCTCACTGCATACGTTTAAACGTTTAGACATCCAGATAGCCGAAGATACCCAGGAATCGGCAAAATGTCGAGTACGCAAGTGAAAGGTGAGAAAGTTTCACGTCGCGGCCTGTGTAGCATTGATATTAGCTAATGATTTTCGGTTTGTTATCGCGCGAAGAGGGAGGCATTTTCGATTGGCTCAGTGTCGCCAGCACGTGTTGATCGCTTAGCGGTGTCTGGCTGGCAACGACCTGCGGGTAACGGCATCGGCCTTGTGAAGCGCCGAAGGTCATTTCAAGGATGGCGCGCTCTTCGACAGGCGATAAGCCACCTTCATTCATCTCCAGCGCATGCGCGAGGATCGCCAGACGCCCCATGCCCGGAAGGGCGTGCCAGAATGCGCGTGGTGCCACTTGCAGAATCAAATCGCGTAATAGCTTTTCCGCCGGGAAAAAGTCTGCGATGAGTATTCGCTGGTTGCTGAAGGTTTGGCTACCCGAAACCTGCTGCTGAGTCTGGAGGTTACGCACAACCATGCGGTTTTTATAAAGCTGGGCGTAGAGAACGATCATGGAGATGTCCTTTAGCGATAAATGGAGCAGAAACAATAGCAAAAAAGCGCGGGCATACGGGAGAAATGAGGCATACAGGACGGAACCTCACAGGATGTGCGCGGGAAAACAGCCTCCACACGGTGATGTGATCTCCGGCCAGCAGTGGACTTTGAGCAACAGGCTGGCATCTGAGGGGTCCGGCATCCCGGAGGGGAGATGCTGTGGTGTCTGCAGGGGCAAGCAGTAAAATCCGACAGGAGTGACGTACCACCAGGATAAGTGCCTGCTTGTGCTGTTTCGCTGCATAAAAACGTAAAAAGGCCATCCGTCAGGATGGCCTCTTCACTTAATTGATGCCTGGCAGTTCCCTACTCTCGCATGGGGAGACCCCACACTACCATCGGCGCTACGGCGTTTCACTTCTGAGTTCGGCATGGGGTCAGGTGGGACCACCGCGCTGTTGCCGCCAGGCAAATTCTGTCTGTCAGAACGTTCTCACGCCCTGACCTAATCTGTATCACGCTGAAAATCTTTTCTGTCTCTCACGCCAAAACACCTTCGGCGTTGTAAGGTTAAGCCTCACGGTTC
>NZ_FXWP01000027.1 GCF_900184035.1 Kosakonia pseudosacchari | reverse complement strand
AATAACCACGATCAACAACCTGTTTGACTGCTTCAATTTTAAACTCTTCGGGATAACGCTTATCGCTCATGGGCACCTCTCTTTAAGCCATCTTAAATGACTCCGGGGTGTCTGTTAAACCCGTGGCGATTCATCATTAGGGGCATATCCCTGGACCGAAAACAGAATACCCCCACTTATGCCCCCAACTGTGATTTGATTCCAGTTGAATCCAGTTGACACCAAAAGCTAAGCTACGGGCTAGAAACTAGCCGTATACGGGCTTTGAGTTGGTTTCGGTAGACTTGGCAAAAGTTTGAAATGGTGCCGATTATGGGGTCGAACATACGAACTGCGCAGTTCGAAAGCGAGCCAATTCCAAAATGAGTACAAGCATGAGTATAATGATAGAATGCTCGAAAATAAAACAATAAATATCAATAATATAAAATAAAAAACACGGTTCAACGTCAAATGTGTTGTCTCATGAGGTTACATCGAATCTCACGAAGATTCACAAACCCTATAAAATCCACGCACTTGCGTGGATTTTTGTTTGCTCAGCATCGCAGATGTTCTTACCGACTCGCAGACAAATCCCCGACCGATAAAAACCCTTTACAACGCAACATGGAGAATGTTTTACCGCCCTGTTACTGATTCACCCACACCAGTTGATCAACCCGGAAACCAAGACCGCGCGCGGTATTCAGATAATCTTGTATCACCGCCTCTGGCAGCGTTGGCGTGCGCGACAGGATCCACAAATAGTCGCGGTTCGGGCCGCTCACCAGCGCATACTGGTAATCATCGTCAAGTTTAATGACGTTATAGCCGCCGTAAAACGGGCCGAAGAAAGAGACTTTCAGCGCGGCTGTCGACGGTTCGCCGGTGAAATAGGCTTTCCCTTCGCTCTCGCTCCATTTGCGTTTTTGCGGATCATACCCGCGGTTGAGAACGCTGATGCCCCCGTCGCCGCGTTTGCCGTAGGTAGCCGTCACCTGTTCCAGCCCGCGTTCGAAGCGGTTCTCCAGACGGGCAATTTCATACCATTTACCAAGATAACGGCTGGCGTCAAAGCCGGTGATCGGCTGAACCCCTTTTGGTGGCGTGGGAGATTTACAGGCAACCAGTGTCAAAGCGATAGCAACACCGGTCACCACAGGCCATAGCTTCATGAGAGCTCCTTTCATTGTCGCAGTTGGCAGTAAAGTGTAGTGCAAACGGTCCGCTCTTCATTCAACCCATTAGTATTCGTAGTATATTGAGAGCATTCTCTCTTATCAGGTTTCCCTCATGTCTTACTCCATCGGCGAATTTGCTCAACTTTGCGGGATCACCCCGACAACGCTGCGTGCGTGGCAGCGGCGTTACGGCCTGCTTAAACCGATGCGTACCGGGGGCGGCCACCGGCTGTACAGTGATGATGATGTCCAGCAGGCGCTGAAAATCCTCGACTGGGTGAAAAAAGGGGTGCCGGTAAGTCAGGTGAAACCCCTGCTGGCGCGTCCGGAAGCGCCCAGAACTAACAACTGGCTCACCCTGCAGGAGAGCATGTTGCAGCGGCTGAAAGAGGGAAAAATCGAATCCCTGCGCCAGTTAATTTACGATTCAGGCCGCGAATATCCACGCCCGGAGCTGGTCAACGAAGTGTTGCGCCCGCTGCGCAGCAAAGTTTCAGCCAATATTCCTGCCATGATGACCCTGCGCGAAGTTCTGGACGGCATCATCCTTTCCTACACCTCGTTTTGCCTCGAAGGCGATAAAAAGGCGCCTGGCGATAACTATCTCATTAGCGGATGGCATCTTACCGACCCGTGCGAAATCTGGCTCGAAGCGCTTAAACGTACCGGCCAGGGTCACCGTATTGACGTTCTTCCAGTGCCGCCCGCCACGCTGGCTCCGGAGATTTTCCCGCAGCGAAAGTGGCTACTGGTCACCACCGGCACACTCTCCGCCGCGCGTAAAAAGCAGATCGCGCTCTGGCAAGCCTCTGTCGTCTCCCTCGAGATTATCTCCCTCTAAATTCATTTTTCGCCACTCGCCCTCTTCGCAGCACAACCGTGAAACGTTGCGGGTCTGCTACAGGAATTAAAATCGCATAATGACGGCATTTTCATCACATTGAATTTATTGACAAATTAAAAATATCCTCAGCAAAACTTGGACAAATAAATTTAATTGTGTAAGTTTGAAGTATGCCGTAATACCACGTTATTTAGCGCCTCCGGAAGGTCTCAGTGCTAACGCTCTCAAAGCATGGGCAAGCCATTCCGCAGGCAGGTGAAAGGCAACGGCAGCCATTACAGGGCTCTACGTAATACAACCAGCATGAAGACACCCGCCGCGACCATTTGCGAAGCGGCATGTTTCTTCATCCATAACGCGCAGTAAGAGGATAACCTCATGAACACGCAACCCATCATTGGCATTAGCGGATGTTTAACCGGCTCGGCGGTACGCTTTGACGGCGGGCACAAACGCATGGGTTTTGTGATGGACGAGCTGGCACAGTGGGTGACGTTCAAACCGGTGTGTCCTGAAATGTCTATTGGCCTGCCCGTACCTCGCCCGGCGCTGCGTCTGGTGCAGAACAGCGATGCAGCGCTCCGCATGCGTTTCAGCCATGCGCCACATGAAGATGTAACGCAAAAAATGGCTGACTTCACCGGGGCATATCTTCCGCAAGTCAGCGCCTTTTCTGGTTTTATCGTCTGTGCCAAATCGCCGAGCTGCGGCATGGAGCGCGTGCGGCTGTATGATGAAAAAGGCAATCGCGGGCGTAAAGAGGGTGTGGGCCTGTTTACCGGCGCATTGCTGGCGCGCTATCCGTGGTTACCGGTTGAAGAGGATGGCCGTCTGCACGATCCGCTGTTGCGGGAAAACTTTGTCGAGCGCGTTTTCGCTCTGCACGAACTCAACACCCTCAAGGCTCACGGGCTGACCCGTCGCGCGTTGCTGGACTACCACAGCCGCTACAAACTCCAGTTGCTGGCGCACGACCAGGCCGGTTACCGGGAGATTGGCCCCTTCGTCGCCTCGCTACACGAATGGGACGATCTGGACGCCTTCTTTGTGGCATACCGCGAAAAGCTGATGGCGATCCTGAAAAAAACCGCGTCACGGAAAAATCATACCAACGTGCTGATGCACATTCAGGGCTACTTCCGTGAACATTTGAACAGCCGCCAGCGCGGCGAACTGCGCGATGTGATCCTTCATTATCGCAACGGGCTGCTGCCGATCCTCGCGCCAATAACGCTGCTGAAACACTATCTGGCCGAATACCCGGATCGCTACCTGTTAAAACAAAATTACTTTGCCCCCTACCCGGACGTGCTTGGTCTTCGCCTGACCGTCAACTGAATACCACCACAAGAAAGCTCGAATGACCCTGATACGGGCTCCTCACGTTCCACGTTTAGACGACATCTCTTGTCGTCTTTTTTTTCGTTGCGCGTAGTGCGACGGCCAGCGGCTCCCCCGCCTACTCTGATCGGTATTTCGCTTTTGTACGTCGTGGCAAATCACTCCCCGCAGGTCAATGCGCTGCGCAAACTAAGGTCGCATGATCCCACCACGGGTTGCAATTAACACGGCTTGCCAGCACGGTGAATTGCGCTTTTTGCAGCTCCTCCACTAAGGCCGGGAGTGGTTTTAGCGTGCGCCAGGGTTGACCCTCTCTGAGCAGGTGATGGTATTCAGCATCGTAATTCTCCCAGTCTTCCTGATAACGCGGCATACCGCACATTGAGCTGACAACGAAATGACCTGCAGGTTTGAGCAATCGTCGCACTTCAGCAAAACAGCGCTGCCTTGCCTCCCCAATCAGGCAGTGCAAGCAGCTACCATCAATGATCAGGTCAAACATTGCCGCTTCGCACTGCGGAAGGTGGCAGACATCACCGACAAAAAAGTGCGCACTCAGCCCTGCTTGCGTAAAACGTTCTTCAGCCCAGCGGATCGCGGTTTGCGCGAAATCCACGCCCCAGACATCGTCACCCCGGCTGGCAAAATAGTGCGCGGCCATCGCGCCATTGCCGCAGCCCAGCTCAAGCACCGTTGCGCCAGGTTGCGGGAGATAGTGGTGCTGCCCAAGCCATGAAAAAACCTGCTCCTGTTGTTCCTTCGCCCTGAGATAACCGCTTCCAGCCCAGGCGGCTTCTCCGTTTGCTATCAGTTCCCGATACTGTTTTTCGTACATGTTCATCATTAACCACTACCCTGCTCAAACCTGCCATCAGTCATATTATCGGTGGGGCGAAATGCGATGAGGCGCGAAAAACGACATCATCCTCATCATGCTCGCTGCGCCGGCCGCCGCAATTATCTATACTCCACGTCACCTGCCCTTATCCAGTAAGGTTTCCTGTGTTAGCTACTGTTCTCGTTGCCATTGTCGCCGCTATTCATCTGTACATTCTGGTGCTTGAAATGTTTTTGTGGGACACCAAAACAGGCCGCAAAGCCTTTAATCTTAGCGCGGAGTTTGCACGCGACACCCGCGTGCTGGCTGCCAACCAGGGGCTTTATAACGGCTTTCTGGCGGCGGGGTTATGCTGGGGATTATGGCTGGGTGAAAGCGGCGTCCCAGTCACGCTCTTTTTTCTGATCTGTGTGCTGATTGCCGGGGTTTTCGGTGCCGTCACAGCCAGCCGGAAAATACTCGTTGTGCAGGCGCTTCCGGCGCTGCTGGCGTTGATTGCCCTGCTGATGCAGTGAATGTTGTCTCTGCCTGCAAGCGCCCGGGCTGATGTCAGGCCCAGGTGCATGCAGGTTACGGCGTTTTCCGCTCGGCAAAGTAGTGGGCTGGCGTGCTGCCCATCGTTTTTCTGAACATGGTGATAAACGCATTAACGGATTCATAACCGAGTTTTGTCGCCACGTTTTGCACTGATTCACCGCTGGCTAACGCCTGCAGCGCAATAATCAAGTGGAGTTGCTGACGCCATCGCCCAAACGTCAGCCCCGTCTCGCGCAACATCAGGCGCGCCAGGGAGCGTTCACTGAGCGCAAGGCGCTTCGCCCATGCTTTAAACGTGCTGCGATCCTCCGGATGGCTCACCAGCGTATCGGCCATGGCGCGTATTTTGGCATGGGCCGAAACCGGTAAACTGAAGTTCTGCTGCGGCATGGTGACCAGTTCATCAAGCGTGACGCGGGTTAGCCTCGCGGCATGGCTATCTGGCGGGTAATCGGCCTGTTCACGGGTTAAGCGATCAACTAACTCTCTAACCAGCGGAGAAATCGCCAGCGTGCAGCAGCGATTCGGCAACGCTGCGGCGCCGGGTTCAATAAAAAGATAATTCAGATGCGCGTTCCAGGTGGCGCTGGCGCTGTGAGGCGTGCCGCCTGGGATCCATACCGCGCAGTGCGGCGGCACTATCCAGATCTCGTTTTCCGCACGACAGGTCACCGCACCATATAGCGCAATGATTAATTGTCCTTTGCGGTGCGTATGCACCGGCACTTCGGCTTCGTAATCAACGAAATCCAGACGACGGGCGACAGCCGGGCTGTGCGTGTCGTCGGGGTCAAACACGGTGGTGGCGTAGTTAGGCTGCATACGATTGGCAACATTTAGGTATTTTTTGACAGAATAGAGTATTTAATAGCGTACGCAAGCCGGTAATACTTCCCGGCATGAACAAAATCGATTCCTCACCCAGCCGTTTATTGCGCGACTTATCGGCCCTGCGCCGTCGCACGGGCGCGATGTTTAGTTCAGTCGCATTGACGGGCGATGCCAACGCATTACTCTATTCCGCCAAAAGTTTTGCCGCGGCAATGCTCGCGTATTACATCGCCTTATCGATCGGCCTTGAAAAACCTTCGTGGGCGATCATTACCGTTTATATTGTGTCGCAAACCTCCGTTGGCGCGTCGCTGAGCAGAAGCGTCTACCGCTTAGCCGGTACGATAGTGGGTGCCGGCGCGACGGTGTTGATTGTGCCCACTTTCGTGAACACGCCGATTGTCTGTAGCGTGGTACTCACCGGCTGGATCACCTTTTGTCTCTATTTATCGCTGCTTGAGCGCACCCCCCGTGCTTACGCCTTTGTGCTGGCAGGTTATACGGCGAGTCTGATCGGTTTTCCGGCGGTATTTCACCCCGGCGCGATTTTTGATACCGCCATTGTTCGCGTGCAGGAGATCGGGATTGGCATCTTCTGTGCGGCGCTGATTCACCGCTATGTGTTGCCAAAACGGATCTCCGGCCTGTTCAACAGCAAAATAGCGCAAACGCTGCATTCTGCGCGCCAGATGCTGGCCGACGCGTTAGCAGGCAGTGCCAATGAGGCGGCCGCCAATCTGCGACTGGCGCTGGCGTTACAGTTTCTGCAAGGCCTGAGCCACCATATTCCTTACGACTTCGCCTACTCAGCACCGGTTCGTCATGCGCGCAAAGCCCTTCATGACAAGCTGGCGCGCTTGTTGATCGTCAGCGGTGAAATACACGATCGTTTGCTGTTGGTCACTGCGCTGCCCGCCAATGTTCAGATGCTGCTGGAAGAGGTGCAGAGCTGGCTCGCCGGGGAAGAGTGTGCAAAACGGAAAATCACCGGACAAGCGTTGGCAGAACGCAGTGCGACGTTAACCGAACAATTCGCCGCCACAGAGGCGCTGACCTTTGAAACAGCGCTTCAGAGGAACTTTGTCCGTCACCTGCATGAAGCCATTACGCTTTTGCTGCAATGCGAGCGGCTCGCGAACGCCCTCGCGCATGCAAAACCGACGCAAATGCCAGCCGAAGAGAAACCGGCGAAAGGCTATGTCTTCCACCGCGACAGCCTGTCTGCGGCGCGTACCGCGCTGGGTGCATTTGTCACCATCCTGAGCGGTTGCCTGATATGGATTGACTCCGCATGGCCCGATGGCGCGACGGCGGTTTCTATCCTTGGGGTCTGCTGCACGCTGTTTGGCAGTTTCGATACCCCGGCGCCGCACATTGTGAAATATATGGTGGGTTCAGCCTGGGGCGTGATGATAAGCCTGCTTTACAGCTTCGCCCTGCTGCCTCTGGTGACTGAGTTTCCGCTGCTGGTGGCGGTGCTCGCACCGGCCTATCTGCTGGCGGGATCGTTACAGGCTCGCCCCGCTACCACGTTCATGGCCATGGGGATCACCCTGACACTGCCTATTTTGTGCGAGTTAGGTGCCCACTACAGCGGCGATTTCGCCGTGGCCGTCAATACCGCCATCGCGCTCTTTGCCGCCACCGGCTTTGCGGTGGTCAGTATGAGCTTGCTGCAAACCGTGCAGGCTGACGCCGCCATTGAACGCTTGCTACGCGTCTGCCGACGCGACGTTCGACGCAGCGTGAAAGGCGTATTCAAACCCGATGAAACCCACTGGACCAATCTGATGATAGACCGGACCGCGCTGTTACTGCCGCGTTTACAGCGGAGCGGGCACTCCGCAGAGCAAACGCTTAACCAGATGCTGCACGCGTTGCGCATTGGCCTTTCCGTGATGCACTTACGCCGTTTTCAGGCGCAGAAAGACCGCCAAAAAGCGCATGACATTGGCGAGCTCCTCTCTCTGCTTGCCCGCGATACCGCACCGAGTGCGCTACGTCAGCGGATTCAGGCCATGATTGGCCCCACATCCCTGCATCCCCATGAGCAGTCGCGCCAGTTCATTGACTGCCTGGTTGATCTGCACTGCGCATTAAGCGAACCGTACACGGGGCGCGCCGATGATTAATGACATTAATCTCGGCGGGGTATACGTCCCAGGCCTGCTGGTGATCTCCCTTGCCGCCCTGTTCTGCACGCTGTTATGGCTACCACTTTTCACTTTCAGCAGGCGCTATCGCCGTTTGCCATGGCGTCCGCTGATGAGTTTATCCACTTACATTGTGACTTTTTTCCTGCTTATGCAGGGGCTGAACGCACTGGGGTTAGTTGTATGAAATCCTTTTTTTCTCTTTTAAGCCGTTATGCACTGACCTTAAGCGCTGTGCTGGTGGCTACCTTCCTCGCTTACATGATGTGGAAACATTACGCGCAGCGTCCCTGGACTCGTGATGGCCGGGTGCGGGCTGATGTGGTACAGATAGCGCCGGATGTTTCCGGGCCGGTGGCAAATGTCGCGGTTCGCGATAATCAGTGGGTTAATCGTGGCGATGTGCTCTATTCAATCGATCCGCACTGGCTGAAGCTGGCGGTGGCCAGTGCGCAGGCAGATGTTGAGGCGAAACGTCATGAGATGTTAATGCGCCAGGATGCGGCGGCAAGGCGCTCACAGATCAAAGGCGTGATCTCCAGCGAGGACTTGCAACAAACAGGCAGCGCGGCCAGCATCGCGGCGGCAAATTATCATGGTGCGCTGGCGGCGCTGGAACTGGCACAGCTTAATTTATCCCATGCCACGGTGCGCGCGCCGGTCGCGGGCTATGTTACCCATCTCCGACTGCGTCCGGGCGACTACGCCACCGCCGGGGAAACCAAAGTGGCCATCATTGATGCGAACAGTTTCTGGGTTGTGGGCTATTTTGAGGAGACAAAACTGCGGCATATTCATGTCGGAAATCGCGCGCACATCGCGCTGATGGGCTTTGAACCTGTCTTAACCGGTCACGTTGAGAGCATCGGGCACGGCATCGGCGACAGTAATGACGAAACAGGCGGTCTTGGCCTGCCGGACGTCAACCCCACCTTTAACTGGGTGCGGCTCGCGCAGCGCGTACCGGTGCGTATTCATATCGACCAGCTCCCTGCGGGCGTGGAGTTAGTGGCGGGTTTATCCGCCAGTGTATCGGTGGAGCCGTCCGGGTGGAAAACCTCTCCGTCGTTACTCGCACGAATCACCAGTGAATAATCAAAGCGTTGAATGATGTCTTATGCTTTTGTCCGCTGGCGGCGCGGCGCCAGCGGACAAGGCTGCAACGTCTTATTTAAACAGCTTCTGCACAAACTCGGCATAGGCGGGACGCCAGACATCCATTTCATGCCCCAGGCCGGGATACACTTTATAGCTAAACGTGATGCCTTTTTGCTCCAGCTCTTTTTTAAGCCCGGCAATATCCTGCCCGGTAACGGTATCTTTTTCGCCGACCACTACCGTGAAGTTATGCAACTGCTTATTCACTTCCTGCGGCTTATTGAGCTGCGCCGTCACGCCAGCGTCCGGGACGGTGGCGGTCGTGACGCCACTGAATGTCGCCAGCCAGCCGAAGCTGTCAAGATGGTTCATCCCGGAAACGAGTGCCTGAAAGCCCCCTTGTGAGAGCCCGGCCAGCGCACGTCCGCCCGCATCCTTACGCACATTAAAGCGGGCATCCACCAGCGGAATAATGTCATGCATCAGTTCGCGGTCGGCCGCTTTGGCATTAAGCGGATAGAACATTTTGCGCCGCTCTTTCGGCGGATAATTTTCCGGGATCGCCTGCACGATATCCGTTTCCGTATCCGGCACCACCACCAGCATGGGTTTAATTTTCCCTTCGGCTAACAGATTGTCCATTATCTGCGGCAACCGCCCCTGATCGATGGCGGAAAGGCCGGTATCGCCAAAGCCATGGTAGAAATAGAGTACCGGCAGCGGTTCGCCTTTCCCGCTGTAACCCGGCGGCGTCCAGATATACATGCGACGCTCTGAACGCAGTTCTTTCGCGTGGTAGGTCACCGTCAGCAGATCGCCATGGGGCACAGCGCGGTCGTCGAGAATACTGCCCGGCACCAGAATCAGGCTGGTATTGACCTGGCGCTGCGGTTTCTGAAACCGGCTTCCGGTATCCACAGAACGAAAACCATCGACATCAAAATAATATTCGTAAAGATTCGGAACAAGCGTCGCGCTTTTCCACGACCAGATGCCGCTCTCATCTTTTTGCATATCATGCGAGACAAAACTGTCCGGCGTAGAACCGGTCACCACCGATACCCGTTTTGCGCCCGGCGCGAAAAGGCGAAAAGTAATACTTTTGTCGGCGTTTACCTGGGTCACATACTGACTCACTGGTATTGATAAATCCGGCGTTACCGGTAATGGCGCGGCAACGGCAGGAAGCGTCGCGCCCGCCACAAGCGCGCTGACAGTAAGCGCAAGCCAGCTGATGTTTGTTTTCATATCCACTCCCTCATTCTCTTTTTCGTTAAGGCAGAACTTGTTAGCGCATTCCCACCACGCTTCAACCTGAACGCCAGCCTCCACGGCGTGTTTCCGCTACATCCATCGGATAAAGGTCATTCATGAAGGCTGGCAGCAAAAGTTTGCGTATCGACGAGATTTTTAAAAACCTGTTTCTGTACGTTTTGCGATATATGTTGCGTAAATCAGGGATTTTTAACCACGTTGAACGGGATGGAGAAAGCGAGGGGGAGTTCTGAACAGCACGCTGAATTTTTGCACAGTGCGCTTTTTGGCATATTTCAGCGGTGCGAGTTTTTACGGTGAATATTGGCGGCTTGATTTGCGAAACGCGACAGCCGCGTTTCGCAGAGGCTGTGATAGAAATGTCGAAGCACGGGTTCAGAGAACCTCAACAACCCGGAACTCTTCTGCGACAAGTTCCATCTCTTCGCAGAAAAACCCCGCGCGGGTGAAAAAGGCTTTGTGCTCCTGGCGCCAGTATTCAAGGCTTAAATCGCCCTCGCCCTCTTTTCTGGCAAACTCGTGCGTGACATCGCAAAAGCGTACCAGACGCATCGCGAGCAGTCTGATGACGCAAACCGGGGAATGTTGCCCGTCGAGAATAATATGATAACTGCCGATTTTGGGTGCCGGTTCTTCCGCCAGATACGAGGCAAGCGAGCCGCAGGAGGCCGTTTTTCTTCCACTCACCACTAAGCCTGCAAGCGCGTTTGCCATCTCCGGGTTGTCGCCAAATGACCATGCCTGTGCCCCGGGATAGGTTGTTTTTAATTCATCAATACTTTTCATGCCGGGCCTTTTATCGGTGTGACTACGCGGCGACTCGCGGCGCATTCTGTTTTCATCATTTCTCTTTTTTGCGCACCAGCGAGGTGACAATGGCCGTCAATCCACCAATAAGCGGCATCGGCCCTGCACCTGCGAGAAAGTTCTCGCGATCGATTTGGTTATCACGGCGAATATCCGCAAAGCGGGCAAGCGCGTTTTTTTCATTCGTCGCGCTGATCTCTTCAAACTGTTTTTCGAAACCCTGCGCCACCAGTTGAGAAGCCGTATCCATTTCCGCGCTTTTCAGCACGACGAGTTGCTTACCTTTTTGATAAAAACAGTAATCCGTCATTTCTCGCTCCATCATAGAAAAGGTGACCTGACAGGTAATATATCTGGCTTCAGTAAATTCTGAACCCATTTTCTGCGTAATTTGTTAAGCAGATAAGAAAGGCTCTTCTCTTTCGCAGCACCGGCCTTCCTGCAATGCCAATTCGTGTTTCACTTTCCTTGCTCCCGTCCCCTTGTTAACGGCTAACACGCTGATATCTGCGTTCGAATTTAACTTAAAGGAACATATCACCTGTTCCCATCTGGCAAGCAGTACTTACTCGACTCGGTTAAGGATATTTTGCCAGTTGCTACTCCATCGTCGCTCCATATTAGCGGCAATATAAATCAATAAATCCTCTGCAGAATGTTTACTGTCCGCAGGAGGAATAATGAACAGATTTAACTATTTTATGAAATACACCGAGTATCTTGCTCGAAAATTTTTAACCTGTCTGGTTCAGGATCAGCAGTTTCACAGCAAAAGATTAAAACGAGTCACTGGCAGAACCCCTGATCTGGTTAATCCGGTGACGCTGAGCGAAAAAATATGTTATCGATTGATATATGATCATAACCCGCTTTACACGCGACTGGCAGATAAACTGGCGGTACGCGATTACGTTTCAGCGCGTACACAACGAGTACAATTACCCACACTGCTTGGCGTTTATAATGACGTGCAAAGCATCGATTTCAGCCAGTTACCGGACAAGTTTGTGCTGAAGTGTAATCACGACAGCGGTAGCGCAGTAATATGTACGGACAAGGATAAACTCAATATTACACGCGCGTTGCAGAAGCTTGATTTTGCCCTGCGCAAAAATATGTATTACACCACTCGCGAATGGCAGTATAAAAATATCCAACCGGTTATATTGTGCGAAAAATATATTGATTTATTTTCCGAAAGAGACAAAAGCCGAACGCCTGAAATGCTGAGAATACACTGCTTTCATGGCATCGCGGGTTTTATCGAAGCGGATTTTACCGATCAGTCCGGTCATGGTTTCATTAATGTCTACAATCGGTGCTGGCAATTACAGCCCTTTCAGATGGAATATTCCAATACGCCCTGGGCGATACCCGAACCGGAATTATTGCATAAGGCAATAACCGCGGCGCAGGAGCTCGCCACCGGGCTCGATTATTGCCGAATTGATCTGATGCTGCAGCGTGATGTCATTTATTTCAGTGAAATCACCCTCAGCCCCCGGCGCGGCAAGTTACAAATCTCACCGCCAGAGTGGGATACCCGGCTGGGTGAGATGTGGAAAATGACCGCGATTCCAGCCCATCAGCAATTGCATACGCAGAAAGCGTAATCACTGTTTTTTCCGTAAGGGCCATGAGAGTTTAAAAATGGAATGGCCCTTATCGGTTAACGTGTAGGTGACGTCGCCCTGATGAGCAAGCATGATGGCTTTTAGCACCGACAACCCCAATCCACAGCCCCCCGGATTGGTGTCCCTTGCGCTGGCTCCGCGCTGAAAGGGGTGAAACATAAATTTGTGGAATGCTTCCGGAATGCCCGGTCCCCTATCTTCAACGACAATAAAGTTCTCGTGTTCATCAGCACCATGGCTGACCACCATGCTTTTAGAGGTGGCATATTTTATCGCGTTATCGAAAAGGACCGTCAGGCACTGAATAATTCGCAGCGGATCGCACTGGCATTGCTGGGGGTGTAATTCGGTCACGACGCTAAAATGGCTGCGTTTAAATTCCAGCGCAAAGGAATCCACTGCGCTCTGAATGATCTCCTGCAAATCAACATCCACAAGCGTTAACGTAAATTCGGCCCCGCCGGATGAACTCACCACCCGCAGATCTTCAATCAGGCTGGTTAAGCCCTCTGTTTGCTTAAGCAGCGAGTTAAACAAGGTCGGATTTGGCTCAAACACGCCATCAACCAGCCCCTGTAAGCGGCCCCGCAGGATGGTAACCGGCGTGCGCAGTTCATGGGCGATAGCGGCATTCCAGGATCGACGCTGCGCATCCATTGTTTGTAGCTTTTCAGCCATATCATTGAAATCATTAACAAGATTATTAAGCTCGCCCAGATGCGTACTCGCACAAAACGCCCGCGCGCCCAGATCGCCCTGGGCTATTCTTCGCAGGCTGGTGGCAACAGAGCTTAACGGGGTCAATATTCTTGCCGACAGTTTCACCGTAAAAAAAAGCGAGACGGATAAACTTATCAGGGAGGCGACCAGGATCCATAACCAGTCCAGATAGGTCATCTGATCCTCATTCCCGGCTATTGCCCCGCCGGGAAGGTAATAAATGATGAAGGTATAAAACAGGTAGGAGCCGATAACCGAGACAGCAATAACCGTCAGCGTGAGCGAGATCATAAACGCCAGCACCTGGCGGCTTAACGGGTGGCCTCTGTTCATTTGTTTTCACCTAACCGGTAACCCATGCCGCGAATACTTTCCGGAACCCCTTTTAACCCGCAGTTTTCCAGTTTTTTGCGCAGCTTGCTCATATGGCTGTCCACCGTGCGATCAAGCGTATCGCCTTCTGGCAGACAGGCGTTGAGCAACTCTTCGCGCGAGCAGACTTTGCGGGGGTTGCGCGCGAGGTAGGCCAGCAGTTTGAATTCGGTCGTTGTCAGGATGGGAGAGATAGCCTCGCCGCAGCCATTAATCTCCACATAAAAGTCCTGCGGATAAACCGTTAAACAGGCTGTCCGGATAGGCTTATTGTTGAGTTGTTGGTGGCTGGCCTTTGCCCTGCGCAACACGGCTTCGATACGTGCGACAACCTCGGTGGGATTGAAAGGTTTCACCACATAATCATCCGCGCCAAGCCGCAGCCCCATCAGTTTATCGATGTCCTGATCCAGTGCCGTAACCATGATGACCGGAATATTGCTCTCTTTTCGCAGTGTGGAAAGGACAGTCCAGCCATCGAACACCGGCAACTGGATATCCAGTAACACCAAATCGGGCTTTTTCAGCCGGCAGGCGTCTATCGCCTGCTCGCCATCCGCCGCACGCAGGGTGCGCATCCCTGAACGCTGAATATAACTGGTCAGAATATCCGCTATTTCATCGTCATCTTCAGCAACCAGAATTAGATAGTTGTCGTTCATGATTTCTCCACTCACCACTGATACTGCGGGCATTCTGTGACCAGGCTTGCGCTTAAGCCGACACCGACGATTTCGCTTCGGGTACTGGCCTCAGGCAAACTTTCTAAGCTGTTTCTGAACCCTGGCAGCAACGCGCAGGTCATCAGCGAACATGAGACCCGCTGATGCAAAGAAAGTTGCATCCGCAGAAACGCACTGACGTCTCATTTTTTTCTCAATCATTGATGGCAACATCCGCAAGCGAATATCTACCAGGCAGGCATACACACTCGCTCCACATTCGGGTAATTAATTTTCCACAGTGCTGGATAACAATAGAAGGTAAGCCACATAAATACCGCGTTACGGGTAAGTAAGATGACGTAAATAAACACGGCAAACCAGATCGTGCATGGTCATTTCATTACCGGTAAAGCGCTCTCCCGGAGTTGACATATCAATGAAGTACTTACGGAAACTCACCGCTGAAAAAATCAGTTCATTGATGATATTTTCTGCATGGTTATGGGGAATGTTCTATATATGGCTTATTTTGATGCACAACGTTGAGGAAAAAGTTGGTGCGACGCTGCTTTCATCGCCGTTTATCTATGCGGCGTTAAGCGTTTCTCTTTTACTGTTTTTGATACAAGAAAAAGCGGGCGTGCTGAAAGAGCTGGCTATTGTAACCTTCTTTTTGGTGATCATTTTACTTCATCTTATTCTTATCTTTAACCTTCTCTTACTCAGGCTCCCTGATATTTATGACTTTAGTTTTTATTATGAGTGTTTTTTAATTATTTTCCTCGGTGTCACGCCGATGTATCTTTTATTGCGGATCCTCTGAATATCGTCGAATGTGAGGCGTCAGATTTTGACTATGCGCGTCGTGACAAGTAGCCAGAAAATCCGACACCTTTACATTGCAGAGGAGTTAGCCACCTCCATATAGCCTCCATAAAACATGCATCCTGCGTAAACATCCAAACGATATACTGCATAAACGCCGTGTAATCCAGGCGCATATCTTAATCGGCTCGCAATGAAAGCGCATGGGTGATTAAGCATAACGGCAAGCCAGGATTGTTCATCCAGACCGGGCAGATAATTTTTTATAATGACATCGATAAATAAAACCCCACCGTCCTCTGCTGAAAATGTGAAAAGGACATTAAAACATTTGGCCGTAAAAAACGGGAAAAAGCTCTCGGTGACTTTTTTGCTGGTGATTGCGGAAAACGTGACCTATTTATTGTATCCCGTGCTGGCAGGCATCGCTATCAACGCGATCCTGGCGGGGAATGCCCTCACCGCTGCGCTGTATGGGCTGATGATCCTGTTTATCTGGATCCTCGGGGCAACCCGGCGCAGTGTCGATACGCGCACGTTTGCGCGCATTTATGCCGGCCTTGCCGTATCGGTGATTATTGCTCAGCGTAAATATCAGCTTAATCACTCAACCATCGCCGCGCGGGTGGTGTTATCCCGTGAATTTGTTGATTTCTTTGAAATGCATTTGCCGATGCTGATGACCTCGCTGATTTCCCTTTTTGGCGCCGCGATTATGCTGCTCATTATTGAGTTTCACGCCGGGATGATGTGTGTGGTTAT
The DNA here is from genome assembly GCF_900184035.1 of Kosakonia pseudosacchari. Classification (GTDB taxonomy): domain Bacteria; phylum Pseudomonadota; class Gammaproteobacteria; order Enterobacterales; family Enterobacteriaceae; genus Kosakonia; species Kosakonia pseudosacchari. Next base: position 312,149 of record NZ_FXWP01000027.1, on the reverse strand, counting down.
CGTCATTATTCTGTCGTGCTTTCTTAAAGGTTATACCCGTAAAAATGAGGTGCTGTTTAACCGGCTAAATAACCGACTGGAAAAGGAGGTGGACTATGTTCATAAAGCTTCCACACTCTCGCTTAATCGCCATTATTCATCGCTTGCCCGCTTGCGAATCAGCCTTTCCGATCGTGAAGCACTGGGATACCTCGCGATCGGTGCCCTGATCGCCCTGCTCTTTACCCTGACCATCATAGTAATGACATCAACCCAGGGGGTGAATGCCGGACATATTTATTCGGTCATGACATATATGTGGATGTTTGCCACCAGCCTTGATGATGCACCGCAACTTCTGGAAAAGTTTTCACAACTTAAAGATATAGGTAAACGCGTCAGGACGGATGATGTTGATAGCGGGACATTATCACCGCAGCAGAAACCTTGAGTTTACTTATCTCGCCTTACTTGTTCGGAAATTAATTGATGCCACAGTTTTTTATTGACCGGCCTGTCTTTGCCTGGGTTGTTGCACTGTTCATTATATTGAGTGGGTGTTTATCCATCCCCCATCTTCCGGTCGCGCAATACCCGGCGGTCGCGCCGCCGAGTATTATTATTTCGGTCAGTTTTCCTGGCGCATCACCTGAGATGATGAATACCTCGGTAGTTTCACTTATTGAGCGCGAGATCACGGGGGTGGACAATTTGCTCTATTTCGAGTCCACCAGCGACACCACCGGGATGACCTCTATCACCGTAACGTTTAAACCCGGAACGGACAGCAAACTCGCGCAGATGGATGTGCAAAATAAGATAAAAACGGTGGAGCCACGTCTGCCACAAGCGGTGAGGCAAAACGGTGTCAGCGTTGAAGCGGCCGAGTCTGGTTTTCTGCTGATGGTCGGTCTGAAATCCACCACGGGAGCCTATCAGGAGGCCGATCTGAGTGATTATTTCGCCAGAAACATCAGCGATGCGCTTCGCCGCGTGCCGGGCGTGGGGAAAGTCCAGCTGTTCGGTGGCGAAAAAGCCATGCGCATCTGGCTTGACCCGGTCAAAATGCACCATTACCAGCTTTCAGCCAGCGACGTCATCAGCGCGGTGAGCCAACAGAATGTGCTGGTATCACCCGGCAGATCGGGAGACGAACCGGCGCTGCCGGGGCAGGACGTCACTTATCCGTTAACGGTGAAGGGGCAACTCACCTCTGTTGCGGAGTTTAACGATATCACGCTTAAAGCGACCACTGACGGCGCTCGTCTGAGGCTGGGTGATATTGCGCGCGTGGAGTCAGGGCTACAGAGTTATACCTATGGCATCCGGGAAAATGGCGTTCCGGCGACGGCAGCAGCCATTCAGCTTTCGCCGGGCGCGAATGCCATCAGCACCGCCGCGGGAATTCACCAGCGACTGGCAGAGCTGAGCACCACGCTGCCTGAGGGCATGGCGTTTACCGTTCCGTTCGACACTGCCCCTTTTGTAAAAGCCTCGATCATCAAAGTGGTACAAACGTTAGGCGAAGCAATGGTGCTGGTTTTTCTGGTGATGCTGATCTTCCTGCACAACATCCGTTGCACGCTCATCCCGGCTATTGTCGTCCCGGTGGCGCTTCTCGGGACATTCACTGTCATGCTGTTAAGCGGCTATTCCATCAATATTCTGACCATGTTTGGCATGGTGCCCGCCATTGGCATCATCGTCGATGACGCGATTGTCGTCGTCGAGAACGTTGAGCGGCTGATGGCAGAAAAAGGGCTATCTCCGCACGAGGCGACACGCGAAGCGATGCGGGAAATCACACCGGCGATTATTGGCATTACGCTGGTGCTCACCGCCGTGTTTATCCCGATGGCATTTGCCAGTGGTTCGGTCGGGGTGATTTACCGCCAGTTCACAGTGTCGATGGCGGTATCGATCCTGTTCTCCGCGTTTTTAGCCTTAACGCTCACCCCTGCGCTCTGTGCCACCCTGCTGAAACCGCAGCAGAAAAACGCGTCATCAGCGGGACGATTCGCCGCCGGGTTTAACCGTTATTTTCACCTGCTCTCTTCGCGTTATGTGTCGGGTCTGGGGTATGTGGTAAAGCGAACCGGGCGGATGATGCTGCTTTATGCCGCGCTGTGCGCGGCCCTGGTGATGGGGTTAATCACGCTGCCATCCTCTTTTTTGCCCGAAGAGGATCAGGGATATTTTATGTCCTCCATTCAGCTCCCTTCCGAGGCCACCATGCAGCGCACTCTCGCGGTGGTGAAACGCTATGAAGATGAAGTAGCCTCAAGGCAAGCCATTGAAAGCAATATTATGATCCTCGGATTCGGTTTTTCAGGTTCGGGGCAAAACTCCGCACTGGCCTTTACAACGTTAAAAGCGTGGTCATCCCGCAAAGGCATCTCCGCCCAGGATGAAGCCGAGCGTATCCAGTCAAAAATGCAGTCCGTACCCGACGCAGTAACCATGAGCCTGCTGCCGCCCGCTATTTCCGATATGGGCACCTCTTCCGGGTTCACCTTTTATGTTGAAGACAGAGCGGGCAAAGGCTACGAGGCGCTGAAACAGGCCGCAGACAAACTGGTTTTACAGGCAAACAACAGTGCGAACCTTGCGGATGTCTATATCGATGGGTTACCGGAGGGAGCCTCTATTTCCCTGAACATCGACCGGGAAAAAGCGCAAGCGTTAGGCGTATCGTTTGAGGAGATCAATCAGGCCATTTCTGTCACCTCGGGTTCAAACTATGTCAATGACTACACCAATGCTGGCCGTGTCCAGCAGGTCATTGTGCAGGCCGATGCAGCTTACAGAATGCAGCCTGAAACGCTGTTAACAATAGCCGTCAAAAACAGACTGGGCGAAATGGTGCCGCTTTCCGCTTTTGTCACCTCGTCGTGGCGACAGGCCCCGCAGCAACTCAATCGCTATCAGGGATATCCGGCCATTCGCATCACCGGCAGCGCGGCCCAGGGTCACGCCAGTGGTGATGCGATGAAAACCATGGAACAGCTGGCAAAGGCATTGCCACCTGGATTTACCGGCGAGTGGGCAGGCAGTTCATTGCAGGAAAAGGCCTCGGCTTCCCAGTTGCCAGGGTTAATCCTCCTCTCTGTGCTGGTGGTATTTCTGGTGCTGGCGGCACTGTATGAGAGCTGGTCAATTCCCGTTTCCGTGATGCTGGCCGTGCCGTTGGGGCTTATCGGCGCGCTTATTGCTGTCAGCTCGGCCAGTATGACCAACGATGTCTTTTTCAAAGTGGGCTTGATTACCCTGATTGGTCTTTCAGCCAAAAACGCCATTTTGATTGTCGAATTTGCCCGTCAGCTACGCCGCCAGGGCATGAGCACCCTGGAAGCAACGTTACAGGCGTCCCGACAACGGCTTCGTCCGATTTTGATGACCTCGTTAGCTTTCACGCTGGGCGTTGTTCCCCTGATACTCGCCAGCGGTGCCAGCGCCAGCACGCAGAATGCCATCGGTATTGGGGTGTTCGGCGGCATGATCAGCGCCACCTTATTCGCGGTTTTCTTCGTGCCGGTATTTTTTATCGTGGTAACAACGCTTTTTGACAGGGGTTTGCGATCCTTAAATGAACCCAAAGTATGAGGTATAAACAGGCCGACAAAAACCGGATATGTTGGTGTAAAAGCCCCGGAAAGGGGCTGAACAGGCGTTAACTAGGGTGCGGGGGGAACGGGCGGCGCGGGAACGGGCGCCAGTTCCCTCACTTCCAGCCGGACTTCATAACGCTTGCCATTTTCCAGCGCCGGCAGAGTTTTAACCACATTGTTTAATGCATCGACCGGCGTGGTCGTTTGCTGAACGACACCATAAACCAGCGGTGCCGGGCCAGGTACAGGCGGGCTATCCCTTTGTAACGGTGGCGGTTTGATATCGCACTCTGTTGCAGCACTGACAGAAAAAGTGCAGACCATAAAAGCAGTGGCAAACCATGTGCTGGTTACTCTTCTCTTGCTGTTCTCCGCGTTTGTGGTTAAAAAAACGTCACCAGAGGTGAAAATAGCCCGCCAACAAGAAGGGAATGTGAACGTGTTTCGCAAGAAAAGAAAATTGCCAGACAACAGCACGACGCAATTACCCATAACCGCGCCGGGTGCTTTCTATCACCTGCGTTGCGCTTTTGGCTTCCTGAACGGGGGTAAGTGTCGCAGAGAGAGCGGAGTGACTTTTATCCGGTGCGTTATGTCAGCCCGTGCTTTATTCAAGAAGAGTGACATGACATTGGCTGTCGTTATTCCAGGCAAAAAGTACCAGATGCCAGAGCCCGGGTGCTTTACGGGAAGGGTCGATTAAGCCATTAAAGCCGAGTGATTCCAGACGATTACGCACACCCCACGAGCCGGGAACGCCGCCCTCCTTCACAATGTCCTGCCATGGCGCAATCGCATCGTGAAGGTGAATGCCCGCAGCCAGCACGGCATCCGCATCGCGGAGATCAAAAATGTTATTCGCGATAACCCTGACTTTAACTATTTCCAGGCTGGCATTTCTGTTGTCGCGGTGGGATTGCATCGCTGCCTCTACGCCTGCAGGCGATGAACTCAGATACAGCGTCGGTTGCTGGCTGTCCGAATAGCGCCCCGGCGCTCGGGAGCCGGCTAACGCAAAACGCCGATAAGCCGGATCAATCGCGCGATAAAAAAGACCATCAACCGCTGTAAAATGCGTTGTCAGATCCATAACGGCCTCATTCTGTTCTGAGAAAAAGTCTGTCACGGTAGCCAGTATCAAGTCCGCTTCGTTTAATGCCCTGCTTTCCGGTCTGCATGACCGGAGCCATATGACTGGTTCGAAGGCCTGTGCCGATACGAGGATAAACTTGATGCTGCGCAATTTGTAGTCCGATCCGCGTTGCAAAGCAAACACGCGAGGCGTATCACCGTCGATGGCACTTTTGCCATTCTTTGGGGACGAAAACATGGCTGACAGAAGACCACTTAATCCAGACGTCGTCGTACCTAAACCTGGTGGTGGCACACAACCTCGCGATCGCAACAATAACGGCAGGGTTCGTGAGAAACGCGCGGACGCAGGTAAACCGAGGAAGTGATGACCGGGGCCACCTTGCGGTGGCCTTTTTGTGTTGCAAGATAAGCGAACTGGCAACGCAATTTTGCTAACGCTCTGCGAAATAACCGGCTTGAGAAAGTACTGACAGGCAAGCAAAACAGACAGCCATGCAGCCATCCGGGCGTGTAAGTGGTTAAAATAAAAAAACATAAACATTGCCAAATCGAACTCGCTATGTCTTAATAGCGCCATCGGTTTGGAATACAGACCTTATGAAAGCAGTTTTAGTAAAGCAGTCCTCAGTTCAAGAGTTATCCAAAGATACCCTTCTTCGTGAGCCTCCTCCTAAGTGCCAAATAAGTTACTCTATAATCACAGGCCATTATCGCCGCACTTCGTGGCTCATTAATTAAGGAAATATCTATGTCTAATAAAATGACTGGTTTAGTAAAATGGTTCAACTCTGATAAAGGTTTTGGCTTTATCACTCCGGACGATGGCAGCAAAGATGTGTTTGTTCACTTCTCCGCTATCCAGAGCGACAACTACAAAACCCTGGATGAAGGTCAGAAAGTCTCCTTCACCATCGAAAGTGGCGCGAAAGGCCCGGCCGCAGGTAACGTTACCGCGCTGTAAGCCCCGCCCTTTATCAGCGGCGCTTACAACAGCGATGAAGGCGAACAGCCTGAGCAGCTAAGCACGACTGAGACGAAAAAACCCGCCTGGTGCGGGTTTTTTATTGCCTGTATTTCGCCAGGAATGACCACGCTGGCGCAAAACAGGCGGTCTGTTTTGGCAGAACCAGAAAAGCGGCATTGAGAAATATCTTGCCCGACTAATAACTATTGAGCACCTGCACACTTTTAATTTACCGCTATCACCAAATAACATAGAACGCTAATTAACACCATGCTAACTGGCAATTCTGCAAGCATGTCAATATAAATTGCGGCGCATATAATATATCCCCTCTCTGCGGACATATCGCAATGAGAAATCTTTGCTGACTCATGATTACAACGATAACCGAATAAAAGCCCACTGCTTTTCCAGTATTCATCATGCAATATCTTTCATTTATTTAAAATATATCCTCCGCCGGTAATCTTTTCTTTTTTTCATTAAAAAAAGTGCGGCAATTGTCGATAAGTAATTTGATAAGCCCTATTTCCAGCGTCCTATTAAGGCGTGAAGACACCTGCAACCTGATAAGAAGTGAAAATGAAACCGTCTTTTGAATATTAAGAATTATTATTGAGGATACCTCTATGCCAAAGCTGTTACCGTCAATAAAAAACCTGCCCGTCGCTGCCAAGCTGTTTGGTGGATTTGCAGTTTTGATAATTATCATTGTTCTGTCCTCACTTATCAGCATTCAGCAATCCAGCAATATCCGCGACCATGCCCTGAAAGGAAAACTCATCAATGAAATCAGTACGGAGTTAAATACCGCACGGCGTAACCGTTTGACGTACCAATTAAACCACGATGAAAAATCCCTTGAGGCGAACAAAGTCGCCATTGCCAACATGGATCAGAAAGCGATTACGGGTCTGGACTACACCTGGGACGATGACGCCCGCGTGTTGTTTGATGAACTGCGCAGCACTATCCCTGATTACGCCACGCACCGGGACACGTTTGTTAAGCTGGAAAAAGTGACCGTAGAGCAGTCCAAAAACCTGACATCGGCTGATATGAAAACCCTGCTCGATCAATTCAGTACCCGCCTTGAGCAGCAGGAAACCACCACCCAAAACGAGATAGCATTGCTGAATCGCCTCAATACGATTTGGGCGACGGCGTATGAAATCCAGTCATCCGCGGGTAAGCAAGGAGTGGACATTTTTGCCCGCCAATATGATGAAGCGACGAAACTGCTTCATGCTGAAAATGCGGCGTTTACCCCTGAAGACAAAGCGATGGCGCAGGCATTTCTTAGCGGCCTGCAGGGGCACGTCACGGCGTATGCCGCTGCGTTAAAAGAGTCGCAGAAGGCGGCGACGGAACTGACCGGCGTTGCCGAAAAAATTAATACCGTTACCTCGGATTTAGTGACAGGCCAGACGCAGAAAAATATCGATATCATTCAGCGGGTCATGATCATTATGGGGGTGGTTGCCCTTTGCGCCGTCCTGACGGGATTACTGGTCGCCTGGCTGCTTACGCGGCAAATGACGCGGCAGATAAAACACAACCTGACGCTGGCTGAACGTATTGCCGAAGGTGATCTGACCGCCACCATTGAGCCGCAGTCAAAAGATGAACTGGGTCGCCTGACACTGGCCATGGGTGTGATGAACGATAAGCTTCGCGAAATGATCACCCAAATAAAAGAGTCGGTCGTTCATGTGGCTAATGCCTCTTCGGACATTTCAGCAGGCAATACGGATCTGGCCTCCCGCACAGAACAGCAGTCTGCCGCCGTCGTTGAAACGGCGGCAAGCATGGAAGAGTTGACCTCAACGGTTAAGCGTAATGCCGACAATGCGCGTGAAGCCAGCCAGCTCGCCGGGCTGGCGGCGGAACATGCGCGTTCCGGTGGGAAAATTGTCTGGGATGTCGTCAGCACGATGGAGACCATCACCGAAAGCTCAAACAAGATCACCGATATTATCAGCGTCATCAATGGGATCTCTTTCCAGACCAACATCCTTGCGCTTAACGCAGCCGTTGAGGCGGCGCGCGCAGGTGAACAGGGGCGCGGTTTTGCCGTGGTGGCGGGAGAAGTCAGAAGCCTTGCATCGCGCAGCGCTCAGGCCGCTAAAGAGATCGAAAGTCTGATAAAAGAGTCCGTACAACGTGTGGTGACCGGTTCAGAAATGGCCAACAAAGCCGGGACGACGATGGAGCAGATTGTCTCTTCTGTCACAAATGTCAGTGGCATTATGAACGAAATCTCCAGTGCGTCGGAAGAACAGAGCAGAGGTATCGATCAGATTGGTAAAGCGGTCACCGAGCTGGATTCCACAACGCAGCAGAATGCCGCGCTGGTTCAGGAGTCGTCTGCGGCTTCCTCATCACTGGAGCAACAGGCTGAACAGCTGGCGCAACTGGTTTCCGTGTTCAAACTGCGTTCCGATACCGCTAAGCCCAAATACACGCCAGCGGCGAAACACCGCAAAGTTGATCTGAAGCCGGCAACGTCGACCGGTCACAGCACTGACTGGGAATCGTTCTGACGATTACGCTATACGGTACGTGCCCTCCTGTTGCGGCGGGCACGGTTCGCGGCGCCGTCATAAACAGGTGGCGGCTTATTGCTTCTCTGACAACCAGGGTTCGACGATGGAAACCTTGTGATTGTCAAAATCAATACTGAGTGTCACACCAAGGGGCAGTGTCAGCATCGGATGCGTGTGGCAACAATCGAATCCATCAACGATCGGAACGTTTTCATCACCTAACACTTCCCGCAATACATCGTAAGGCGTGCGGCCGCTTCCCGCGTTATCGAATAATTCATGTTTGCCAAGAATAATCGCACGCACTTTTTTAAACACGCCGTTGAGTTTCAGCATTACGAATGAACGTTCAACCGTGGCTATGTCTTTTAGGCTATCTTCAATGAACAGAATGTCACCGGATCGGATTTCAGGCATCCATTCGCTCCCCCAGATCCCCGATAAGGTATTAAGGTTACCGCCAATAACGCGCCCTTTTTCTACCCCCTGCCCGATGAACCGGCAGTTATTCGCATACAGTGTTTTAGCCCGTACCGGCGCGGGATCATTCCAGTTAAGCCGTTCATCCGTCCATTTTTCCGGTAAAACATAGTCGTAGAAACCTTGATGCCCGGTGCAAAGTATTTCACTAAAAGCGCGATAGGTTTCATCAACCAGAGGCGGAAATTCACCAAAAGAAGCAACCAGCGCCGGGCCATAAAAGGTAATTAACCCCGTTTGCGCATAAATCCCCGCCAGTAACGCGGTGGTGTCTGAATAACCGATGATGATTTTAGGGTCTGCTTTCAGGGCGTCATAATCAATAAACGGTAGCAAGGCGTTACTGTTATTCCCCCCGATTGTCGACATCACACAGCGAATTTGCGGATCGCGAATCAGTTCGTTGAACTCCTGCGCTCGCTCCGCAATCGTGCCGGAGCGATAGAAATCAGACTTGCCGGTCAGCCGACCGGCTTTAAGATGAAACCCTTTCTCCTCCAGGAAGCGTTTTCCACGGCTAAACCGATGGGGTGCCGTGGTGGTTACCGGTGCGGATGAAGAGAAAAAACCGATGGTGTCTCCGACCTGAAGAGGCGGTGCCAGAAGAGGCTTGCTGACATTAATCATGGAGATCCTTATCTGAACTTGCGGGCAAAACCTGTTAAGCGCACGTATTTACAGCAACGCCTGACGACAGATTACCGACCTGCACAGCGCTGATTTTTGCCGGCAGAAGCAAACGTGGCTGGCACTATTTTTTCTTGTTCAGCAGCGATTTTAAATCGGCAAACGGGTTATAGGTTGCGGCGCCAACATCTTTCTGCGCGTCTTCGCCCGCCACCACGGTTGTTCCGTACTGATCGGCCTCCGTGTACTTCGAGTGTTCGTGGTCATGGCAAAACAGACACAACAACTCCCAGTTGCTGCCATCTTCGGGGTTATTGGTATGGTCGTGATCGATATGGTGAACCGTTAATTCGCGCAGATTGGAATAAACAAATTCGCGTGAACAGCGTCCACACACCCACGGATAAATTTTAAGTGCTTTCTCACGATAACCGCTTTCCAGCCGCGCGTAGTTTTTGGGGATCAAAGCCATTGCCAGTGCCACCTGTTACAAAAAGAGAGTTTTCTACTATATCCCAAAAAGAGCAGAAAGAGACGAACTGGCGTCACCCGCTGCGGTAAATGTGCTGGCAACACACCGCAGCGGGCCGGATTTTCCAACAACCAGACGAGCAGCCGTTCTACCTCTGTTAATCAACCGTGCTGGCAGCCGCGTTATTGACGCGGCATCGCGTTTCGACACCCGGCAAAGATATCCAGTCCGGGCTGATAAACGTGGCTTCGCACAGTAAACAGCCCGAGAATCGAGTGATAGAGATTGTCATGGCTATAGCGGGTGCTATCCGCATTGCTGCGCAGACAAGCGAGATTAAGTCCTGAATGCCGGGCAAACACGGGGGAAAGCCACATCACCAGCGGGACATGCGTTTGCTCATCGGGCGCAATCATGTAAGGCGTGCCGTGCAGGTACATCCCCCGCTCGCCCAACGACTCCCCGTGGTCGGAAACGTAAATCATCGCCACGTCGCGCTGTGCTGCATAGCCTTGCAACACCTTGATGGTTTTATTCAGCATCCGGTCGGTATAGACCAGCGTATTGTCGTACGTATTCATCAGCGCGTCGTTACTGCACTTCTCAATCTGATTGCTATCACAAGTAGGGCTGAACATTTTGGCCTCCGGCGGGTAACGTTCGAAGTAGGTTGGTCCATGGCTGCCAATCTGGTGCAGCACAATGAGTGCGTCCCCTGCCATGGCATCGATTCGCGTCGTGATCTGGTGCAACAGCACCTCGTCATAACAGGTGCCATCTTTATGGACGCAGAGGCCGGCAATGTTCTGCGCGGGCATATCATCGGTGGGCACGCGCTCGCAGATGCCTTTGCAACCGCCGTTGTTATTGTTACGCCAGAGAATATGGATGCCGGTGCGTTGCAAAATATCGAGCAGGTTCTCTTCCGTTGCGGCGCGCACGTCGTTGTACTGCGAACGCGTCATACGCGAAAACATGCACGGTAGCGAAATGGCCGTCGCCGTGCCACAGGATGAGACATGTTGAAAGCTGATGATGTCCTCGCGCTGCGACAGCATCGGGTTAGTCGGGCGCGCATACCCATTAAGCTGGAAGTTCTGCGCCCGTGCGGTTTCCCCGACCACAACAATCACCAGTTTTGGCCGCTCGCCCGCCGCCGTCCGCGTGGCATCTTCCGCCACCGTGCGCAACGGCTGCGATTTCACGCTGTACTTCCGTTTCAGGTAACCATTGGTATTGCGGACAATGTTAAACGGCAGCGCCTGGTCTTTTATCTGCATATTGTTGCGCAGCAGCGAAGCGTAATCCTTGTAGAACGCCAGCGTCACGGCGGCAAACAGCGTTAACGTCACCACCAGATGGCAGAGCCACCAGAACAGGTGTTGTAAGGGACGGCCGATTTTTTTGCCGGGCAGCGACACCATCGCCGCCGCAGGTAACACGCCTAAAAAAAGCAGGGTAAGCACCAGCGGAACAGAAAGATACGAAGTAAGTTCAGCCTGATTCGTTTCAAAGAAATTTTGCACCATACTGCGGTCGATAAGCACGTTGTAGCGCAGCATAAAATAGCTGCAACTGGCGCTGATAACGACCAGCGCCGCCAGCAGGGGCTTACGCAAGTACGGCAATATCATGACCGGTGTCAGCAACACATTAAAAAAGCAGAACAGGAAAACCGGCAGGCTGATAACAAACAGCAAATTGTGCAGACTGTTGATCTCATTTTTGGACCACAGCGTTTGCCACAGCGCAATGTTGCCAAAGGTGGTGAAGAACAGAGCGGCGACCCAGGTCAGTTGCACCGGGTTGAACCGAAACGACGACAGACGTTGAAACATGCGCAATTCTCAATGGGTTAGAAATGTGCGCAGTATCAACGCCCTGGTGTCAGGAAGTTGTTAAGGTAGCCGGCTCCTTTTTCACAATGCCGGTTTTCTATGACTCGCCTGCTCATTATCGAAGATAACCCTGAGTTGGTGGCTAACCTGTACGACTTCTTTGAGCCGCTGGGCTACGTGCTGGATGATGCGCGTGATGGTGCCACCGGCCTGCGTATGGCCACGCAGAATGACTACGATGCCATCCTGTTGGATCTGATGCTGCCGCGTCTGGATGGCATGACACTGTGCAGCAAACTTCGCCACGAATACCAGAACCCGGTGCCGGTGCTCATGCTGACCGCGCGCGACCCGGTAGATGACCGCGTGCAGGGCTTGGCGCTGGGCGCGGACGATTACCTGGTAAAACCTTTTTCCCTTAAAGAGCTGGACGCACGTATCCAGGCGCTGGTGCGCCGCGCTCAGGGGCGGCAGGTGCAAGGCACGCTAAGCTGGGAAGATCTGCTGGTGGATACCCGTGCGCCGCAGGCATGGCGGCAAGGCCAGACCATCAATTTGACGCCCACCACCCACAAATTGTTGCTGAGTCTGATGCGTGCCGCACCCGGCGTCGTCAAAAAGCAGGAGATGGAGTATCTGCTCTGGGGCGACGAACCGCCGGAAAGCGGCGCACTGCGCACCCATATTCATGACTTGCGCCAGCGGGTTGACAAAAACTTCACATCTGCACTGATAGAAACGGTTCATGGCATCGGTTTACGCCTGCACAAGCCCGGGGGGGGCTTGCGCAGAATAATCATCAGGGGCAGCGCATCCATTATGAAATCCCTTTACCAGCAGATGACGCTCAATACGCGCATTACCGTTTCGTTTGTGCTGCTGATGGTCGCCGTCATGGCGTTTGTGGTCGTGGCCGAGCAACTCGACTACGACGAACTCCGCGCCTGGGCGATGGCGGAAAGCCTGCGCGACGAAGCCCCCCGGCTTGAAGAGGCGATTGCCAGCGGCATCCTCCCCGCCATGCCGCAAGGTAGCCAGCTCTACAACGCGCAGACCGCGCCCGATACGCTGCGTCACTACACGCCAGGCTACCACCGGCTGAAAGCACCTGACGAACAGCACTTGCTGGTATTTACACGTCATAACCAGCGCTACTACCTGCTCCAGGATGGTCATCGTTACGCCTGGCTGGAGTGGATGATTGACGGTTTCGCGCCGCTTATCATGCTGTTGTGCGTGCTGGGCGCTTTCTGGATTGGTCGGTTAACATCGGCTCGCGTTACTGTTCCCATCACACGGCTGGCCAATGCCGTCGAGCGCAATCAAAAGCCGTTACCTTTCCAGGACGCGAGTGATGAAATCGGCGTGCTGGCGCGCGCGTTTGCCCGGCACAGCGATGAGCTGGAGCGTTTTCTCCAGCGTGAGCGCTGCTTTGTCGGCGATGCCAGTCATGAATTGCGCACACCGCTGGCGATCATTGGCGGTGCGGCAGAAACGATCGTGCACCAGTTACCTGCCGACAGCCATCTGGTACCTGGCGCGGAGCGGATCGTGCGCACCACCCAGGAGATGCAACGCCAGTTGACGTGCCTGTTGCTGCTTTCGCGCGATCCGCAAACCCTGCCCCGCAGCGAGGTTGCGCTTCGCCCTTTACTCGAAGAGTGCATCGCGCGCTGCCACCCCTGGCTGGCAAAAAAGCCCGTCGCACTGATACTTGACGCCGCGGAGCAGATCCACATACCGACCAATGCTGAGCTGGCGCGCAGCGTTTTCTGGAACCTGCTGCGCAATGCCTGCCAGTACACCGCAGAGGGCGAAATTCGTCTGGCGCTGCATGGCGTGACCCTGACCATTTCTGACACCGGCCCCGGCCTGCCGTCGAGTATCGATCCGCGCCATTTTCAGCGCTTTCACTCCGGCACGCAGCAAAATGGCGAAGGGCTCGGTTTATCGATTGTGCAACGCATCGTGGAGCATCTTGGCTGGCGTATGACGGTCGAAAGCTCAGATAAAGGGTGCCGTTTTACGCTGGATATGCAGCCCGCGCATTAGCCCGTCACGGCGATGTTTCGACAGGTTGCTGTTTCCGGTAAGGTTTTGACAATTTCCTGACATCTCTTTTTGCATACTGCGCAAGCCCATCATTTTTCAGGAGATGCATATGCAATCGTCAGGCCCCGGCGCGACCGGCAAATATTCCCATGGCAAAACCGGCATCGCGCGGATCTTCAGTACGCTGATTTATTCGCGCGACGGTTTTCTTACCGCCGTGTACGGCGAGGCGGCGTTCCGCCAGCTTCTTGTTTTACATAGTGTGCTGATGGTTAGCGCTTTGGTTGTCAACGTCAGTGGGGTTGAACGAGCGCTGCTGCTGGTCGTGTGCTTGATCAGCCTGCTAGTGGAGCTACTCAATTCTGCCATCGAAGCGGTGGTCGATCGTATTTCACTGGAACACCACCCGCTTTCTAAAAACGCAAAGGATATGGGCAGTGCAGCCCAGACCACGGCGCTGCTGATGGTCGCCGTGGTCTGGGGCGTGATTTTATTGGCATAGCCGTTAAACACTGTCTGCATCGTCAGCCACAGTGATGATGCAGACTTACCGCACTTTTGCCTTCGACCGCCATTTATCATTCCCTTCGCCTGCACGACAGAATGTTACAAATAGGTATCACACAATTGACGTGAAAGCCGATTATTATCCCTCCTCGCAGGTGCTCGCGAAGGCATCTGTTTTGTCTGCCATCCGCTGCAATTTCAGGATGCGGAAAACCGGGACTTCAGGAACGCAGCATGCACATAAAAAGGGGTTCTATGTCGTTACGCTCGCTACAGGCACTCTGTTTAGTGAACTTTTTCATGGCGGATGTCAGGGACGGTCTTGGCCCCTTTTTGGGGATCTTTCTCACTGAACATCACTGGAAAGCCGACAACATTGGCTGGATGATGACGGCCAGTGGTCTGGCGGGCCTGATGGCGACGCTGCCTTCCGGGCTGGTCGCTGACGCCACGCGGCATAAGCGAGGGCTCCTCGTCGCCTGCGGTTTGCTGATCACCGCCGCCACGCTGTTACTCTGGGCGTATCCGACGATTTTTGTTGTCGGTTTTTCACAGCTTGTCACCGGCATCGCCGCCGCTTTTATCGCGCCGCTGCTAATGGGTATTACGCTTGGCTTAACCGGCCCGTCAGGGTTTAACCAGCAGATGGGCAGAAACGAGGCGTTTAACCATGGCGGAAATATGAGCGCCGCGATACTGGCGGGCATTCTGGTGTGGTACTTCGGCACTGATGCCGTCTTTATTCTGATGACCGGCATGGCAATATGCGCAACGCTCGCGGTGTTTGCTGTTCGCAATAACGACATTGATAACCGCGCCGCGCGGGGTCTTCGTCACGACGACGATCCGGCGACAGCCCCCCGCCTGCTGGCGATTATCACTCACCCTGCCCTCATCGCGACTGGCGTGACGCTGATGCTGTTTCATCTGGCTAACGCTGCGCTGCTGCCAATGCTCAGTATGCGGGTAGCCTCCGCACCCGGCGGGGAAATGAGCGCCGGGGTGTATGCGGCGGCGACGGTCATTATTTCGCAGCTGGTGATGATTCCCGTCGCCTTATTCGCCGCCGCCAGGGCGGGGAGATATGGTTACCCGCTGCTGATCACGGCAGCGTTACTGGTTCTGCCGCTGCGCGCGGCGCTTGCCAGCCTCTCGGCCGGGCCGCTTTTTATGATCCCGGTTCAGATACTCGATGGCGTGGGCGCAGGGCTGCTGGGCGTGGCGGTACCCGGTTATATCGTTAAATTGCTGGAAGGCAGTGGGCATACCAACGCCGGGCAGAGCTTTATCATGTTGTTGCAGGGCATCGGCGCCGCATTCAGCCCCGCGATGGCGGGAACGATTGCAGCAAAGTATTCCTGGAGCGTGGCGTTTGCCGTACTTGGCGCCATAGCCTTGCTGGCCCTTCTGACCTGGTGGCTACGCCGCCTTTTTTCCGGCGATCGCAAAGCGCGGCAGTATGATTAAGGCCCGGCGGGCGTGCTGCTGAATAAGCGTGGTCTCAAATTAATAGCGCGTTGGCGGCACGCCGAACATGGCGCGAAACGCAAAGGTAAACGAGGCCGGGCTTGAATAACCCAGTTCAAGCGCCACCTGGGTAACGCTGCGTTTGTTTTTTAACATCACCACGGATTCCAGCAAGCGCACCCGTTTTTTCCATTCGCTGAACGCCACGCCAGTCTCCTTTTTGAAACGGCGCGAAAACGTGCGCACCGACATACCGCTACAGGAGGCCCACTGTTCAATGCTGTGCGCGTCACCGGGCGTTTTCTGGATCTGGCTGCAAACTCTTGTCAGCAACGGCGATACCGGCCAGGAGACCGATAATCCGGCATCGGGTAAGTGTCTGAGCAGGGAAATCAGCACCTGCACCAGCTGCGCGTCATCACCTGCATCCTCATACTTTTCCGGCACGTTTTGCGTGGCGTAGTGAATATACTCACGCACAAAATCACTCACCACCACCACCTTACTGCCGCTAAAGGGGATGGTGGCAAAATCGGCCTCCACATACAGGCTTTCCAGCAATACGTCGCTGACGGCAAGAAGACGGTGCGGCACACGAGCCGGGATCCAGACACCGTAGAGCACGGGCACCACCAGCGTCTTCCCTTCAATTTCCACCCGCATACTGCCCTCGCGCGCATAGAGAAACTCCGCGAAAGGATGCTCATGCATGTCCACGCCTGTATCGCCCCGTAAAGGGTAACTGCGAAAGTACACCGGGCGAGGCAAGGCCATCAGCACCGGCGCGGGCTGGCCGCTAATGGGCTGACGAGGCGGCAACACAAGCTTAGAGCACATAACAACCTGACCTCTATTCGATGAAGTTTGTCTTGATAGCACAGCGCAGGCAAAACGGGTTTCCTGAATAATGAACGGGTCATAACTCTGTTTCACCCGTTGTGAACAATTTACCAGCCAGCTGCCTGAGCGATAAGCCTTTTTCGCACTGACGGGCAGTGAATAACGGGGGAATTACCGGCTGAGCGCACGCTACGTTGAAGGAAAGATGATGGCTAACGAATGTACCGTCGAGGTGATCAGTAAACCCGGCCACTGGCTGCGGATCGTCCAGGAACTGCTGTCGCAGGCAGGCATCAGGATTAACGGCCCCGAACCCTGGGATATCCGCGTGCATGACACGCGTTTTTTTAAGCGCGTATTGCAGCAGGGTTCACTCGGGCTCGGTGAAAGTTATATGGAGGGCTGGTGGGATTGCAAACAGCTTGATGCGTTTTTTGACAAGCTGCTGCGCGCCAGGCTTGATGAGCAGCGCCCGGCGCGTTTCGCCGACCTGATGCGCATTGCCGCAGCGCGTCTCGTCAACCCGCAGTCCCGTCGCCGCGCCTGGCAAGTGGGCGAAGTGCATTATGATCTTGGTAACGATCTGTTTAGCCGCATGCTCGATCCCCATATGCAGTACTCCTGCGGTTACTGGAAAAACGCCGATGAACTCTGTGCCGCGCAGGAAGATAAGCTCGCGCTGATCTGTGAAAAACTGCAGCTTAAACCTGGCATGACGCTGCTGGATATTGGCTGCGGCTGGGGTGGTTTAGCGGAATATGCGGCGCGCCATTACGGTGTCAGTGTCGAAGGCATCACTATTTCGGCAGAGCAAAAAGCCTACGCCGAAAGCCACAGCGAAGGGCTGGATATTCGCATCCTGTTGCAGGATTACCGCGATCTGGATAAACGCTATGACCGCATCGTCTCCGTCGGCATGTTCGAACATGTCGGCCCGAAAAACTATGCAACCTATTTTAGCGCCGTGGATCGCTGCCTGAAGCCGGATGGTCTCTTTTTACTGCACTCCATCGGTTCGAATAAGAGCCTGCATAATGTCGATGCCTGGATCAATAAATACATTTTTCCTAATGGCTGCCTGCCCTCCTTAAAACAGATTGCTGAAGCCAGCGAACCCTATTTTGTTATTGAAGATGTGCATAATTTCGGCGCCGATTACGATAAAACATTAATGGCCTGGCATCGCCGTTTTAATCAGGCCTGGCCGCAAATAGCAGGCAATTACTCCACGCAATTTCACCGCATGTTCAATTATTACCTCACCGCCTGCGCGGGAGCGTTTCGCGCCAGAAATATCCAGCTCTGGCAAATCGTATTAAGCCGCGGCGTCACCGGCGGGCTGCGCGTGGCGCGCTAAAGAGACGATGAAACAGGCAAGCACACACGCCTCAACGCCTGCCTGAAATGAAAAATAACGTTATGCCGTTATCTTCGCTGGAAGCTAAATAATATGAACGTAAATTTCTTTGTTACCTGCATTGGGGACGCGCTTAAATCACGCATGGCGCGAAACAGTGTCCTGCTACTCGAACAGTTAGGCTGCCATGTTCAGTTTCCTGAAAAACAGGGCTGCTGCGGTCAGCCGGCAATTAATAGTGGCTACATTCGTGACGCCTTGCCGGGCATGAAAGCGCAGATTGCGGCGCTGGAAATCAACGACTACCCGATTATCTCGCCTGCCGGTTCCTGCATGAACGCGATTCGCCACTATGCCGACTGGCTGGTCGATGAACCTGAGTGGGCGATGCGCGCCGCAAAGGTGGCCAGCCGCATGGTTGATCTGACCTCCTTTATCGTTAACCAGCTTGGCGTAACCGACGTCGGCGCGCGCCTGCCAGGACGGGCGGTCTATCACCCCTCGTGCAGCCTGTTTCGCAAGCTCGGCGTGCGTGATGAACCGCTCATACTGCTGCGTGCGGTGCGCGATCTGGAAATTGTGCCGTTTAACGCCCAGGAAACCTGCTGCGGTTTTGGCGGTACGTTTTCGGTCAAAATGGCCGAAATTTCAGGCGAGATGGTGAAAGAAAAGGTCGCGCATATTATGCAAGCCAGACCGGATTACCTGATCGGCGCGGACGCCAGTTGCCTGCTGAATATTGGCGGGCGTTTACAGCGTGAAGGCCAGAATTTGCGCGTGCTGCATATCGCTGATGTGCTGATGAGCCGCTAAGGAAACACTATGTCGCTAAAAACCAGCAATATTCCTTTTTATGACCGGGTACAACAGCAAATTGACGATCCGGTGATGCGCCATGCGGTGGCGAATGCGCAGGATCGAATTGGCATTAATCGGCAGAAAATGGTCGATGAACTGGAAAACTGGCCCGACTGGCGTTCCCGCGCCGCTGAAATTCGCGCCCATGTTCTCGACAATCTGGATGCCTATCTTTACCAGTTAAGCGAAAAGGTCAGCGCGAATGGCGGTCACGTCTTTTTTGCCGATACGCGTGAAGATGCCACACGCTATATTTTGCAGGTTGCCCGGGAAAAACAGGCGCGCAAAATCGTTAAATCGAAGTCGATGGTGACCGAAGAGATTGGTATGAACGCCGCGCTCGAAGCGGCAGGCATGGAGGTGGTGGAAACGGATCTGGGCGAGTATATTCTGCAGCTCGCCAAAGATGCCCCCTCGCACGTGGTGGTTCCGGCCATTCATCGGGATCGCCATCAAATTCAGCAAGTGTTGCGCGAAAAGCTGGGTTATAACGGCCCCGAAACCCCGGAAGCCATGACGCGCTTTATTCGCCAGAAGATCCGCGAAGATTTCCTCAGCGCCGACATCGGCATCACCGGGTGCAACTTTGCGGTCGCGGAAACCGGCACGCTCAGCCTGGTGAGCAATGAAGGCAATGCCCGGCTGTGTACCACGGTGCCGAAAACGCATATTGCCGTGATGGGCATGGAGCGCGTGGTGCCGACCTTCGCGGAGCTGGATATCATCCTGACCATGCTGGCGCGCAACGCGGTTGGCGCCCGTCTGACGGGATATAACACCTGGCTTACCGGCGCGAAAGGCAGCATGGAAAGCGACGGGCCGGAATCGTTCCATTTGGTTATTGTCGACAATGGCCGCTCGCAGGTGCTGGGCTCGCCTTTCCAGGACATCCTGCGCTGCATACGCTGCGGCGCCTGCATGAATACCTGCCCCGCCTACCGTCATATTGGCGGACACGGTTACGGCTCGATTTATCCCGGCCCGGTAGGCGCTGTGCTCACGCCATTGCTCGGCGGCTATGACGATTTCAAAAACCTGCCCTATGCCTGCTCACTATGCACCGCCTGCGATGATGTCTGCCCGGTGCGCATTCCGCTGTCGTCACTGATCCTTGAGCACCGCCGCACGCTGGCGGAAAGCGGAAGAACACCCGCGATGGAAAGGCACACCGTACACCTGTTCAATTACGCCAACCGCCATCCACGGCTGTGGAAGGTAGGCATGGTCGCTGGCGCACGGGCAGCCCAACTGATGATCCGCAACGGCAAGATGCCCTTTACGATCTCAGCCATTGGCAAGTGGACGGAGGCCCGCGATCTGCCCGATGCCGATGGCGAGAGTTTCCGTAGCTGGTTTAAAAAACACCAAAAACAGCATAAAAACAGGGAGCAAGGCTGATGGAAAACCGCAATGCGTTTATGCAAAAAATTGCCGGACGGCTCGGTTGCGAACCGCGTCAAACACCGCAACCGCTGGAGTTTACCGGACACGCGCCGCTGACCAGCCGCTATGCCGGCCAGATCCAGCAGCACCCCTGCGACAGTTTTATCGAATATGCGACCACGGTGATGCAGGCCCACTGCGAAGTGGCTCCGCTGGCGAAAATTCCCCACCTTGCCGAACGGATCTGTAACCAGTACGGCGGCGGTCCGCTGCTGATTAGCGGCGACGCCCGGCTTGCGAATGTCGGCATTACCGCGCATTTGCAGAACGCGTTTCCAGCACATTGCTGGGACGCAGCGGGTGGAGAAGAGAATCTGCGTCGCGCAGCACAAGCCAGTATTGGTGTGGTCTACGCCGAGTATGGTCTGTGCGAAACCGGCGGTGTGGTGCTCTTTTCCTCCCCGTTCCAGGGGCGCGCTATCAGCCTGCTTCCCACCACAACGTTGTTCGTTATCTATAAGAGCAGATTGCTGTATGGCGTCACGCAACTGGCGCACGTTTTGCGCGAGCGGGTGCAGGAAGGCGCCCCCCTTCCCTCGTGTATCAATCTTATCGCCGGACCAAGTTCGACGGCCGATATTGAGCTGATAAAAGTCGTCGGCGTCCACGGGCCGCTTAATGCCGTCTACGTAATTATTGAAGATTGCTGATGCGGATAATCTGACATGCGCCCGCAAAGAGAGTGACGCGTGACGCTTTTGCGTTTGGGGAGGAAATAAAACGGCCTCCCCAACGCTGCGCATTAAAAGCAGGTACTGAAATGAGAAAAAAGTCATCGTTATATCTGATGAGCTTAACCATCCAGGATATTCTCCTGTGGATAGAGAGCAATATTGCCGAGCCTTTACCGCTTGGTGTGTTAGCGAAAAAATCCGGTTATTCGGCCTGGCATTTCCAGCGAGGCTTTAAACAAATCGCCGGGATGTCGCCAGGGGTGTATATCCGTTACCGGCGAATGGCGATGGCAAAAACCTTATTGCGCGAAACCCATCGCTCTATTACTGATATTGCGCTGCACCTGGGTTATCAGCAGCAATCAACATTCTGCCGCGCGTTTCGCGAGCACTATCAATTAACGCCAAGACAGTTTCGCCTGCATGCCCAGGAGCAGGCGACGCAGGAATAACCACGCCCTTTCAACCAGTGTCGCCGCCAATCCAGGCTACACTGAAACGCTCGCCCCGTGCGCACAGGAAAAGGGATGTCAGTTCAGGATTTATCAAAAATGGGCGCCGCAAACGTGGCGCTTTTTGCTGATGAGCAAGGCCAGCGCGTCATTGAAAAATATCCGGTCAGTGACGTCGAGTATGCTTTCTATCAACATGCGGCGCATCGGCTCAACGCGGCAAAGATTGCCTCGCCAAAGCTGCTATTCGCCGATCCTGCGCGGCGTCTACTCAGGCTTGAGTATATTCCCCACCCGGTTTCTCAGGATGCCGTGGCAGGTGATGAGACGTTAGCCATGCTGGCTCGCTTGCATCGCTTTCCGCCCGATGCGTCATGGCGCTATCACACGCATACATGGTCAGTTTCCGCACTGGAAAAATCGCTGTCGCTGCTGGCATTGCCGGAACAGGCTTCGCAACAACTGCGCCGTTTCCAGCAATCCAGCGAGGTGCTCTTTCGCCATGCGGGTTTACTTTCCGGCGACAGCAATGCGGGTAACTGGGGACGACGGGATAACGGCGAGCGGGTGCTTTTCGACTGGGAACGCTTTTCCACGGGAAGCCCGGCGATTGACCTCGCGCCGCTGATAAAAGGGATGGGCACAACCGACGCCTTTCAGGCGCTTGCCGAACGCTACTGCCCTCTTTCGGCGCATGCAACAGCGCGTGAACTCGGTCGGGAGATTGCTATCGCCAAAGCGTGGATTGTCACCGAAGTGGTCACGTTACTTGCTGCGCGGCAGAAAGCCGATCTTCCGCGCTATCTTAGCTGGTATCGGGAACATCTTCCCGGCTGGTTAGACAACACCGTTACCCTGCTCTGAATCGCGGCAGTTTATTGTTCCCTTCACGTAGCTTTCACCACGGTTTCGGCATAGGGTGTTATGAGCATTAGCTCATTAACAGGAACCGTATGATGCGTGATCTTCCCCCCACTGCGACGCTGCGCGCATTTGAAGTGGCAACCCGCCACACCACCTTTACCGCGGCGGCGGCCGAGCTGTGTATAACGCAAAGTGCCGTCAGCCACCAGTTGAAAAACCTGGAGGAAATCTGGGGATTGCCGCTGTTTCAGCGCGGAAAGACCCTCAGCCTGACGCCAGCCGGTGCCGCGCTCGCGCCGCTGGTGCGTGAATTTTTTAGCAAACTGGAAACCACGCTGGCGGATTTGCGTGAGCAAAAAGGCCGGGTGCGACTGCGCGTCAACACCACTTACTCTTTTGCGCTGAAATGGTTGCTCCCGCGCTTGCCGGGTCTGGCGCGCTTACACCCGGAAATTCTGGTGACGCTGGAGAGCACCGATCAGGCGATTAATTTCGCCAGCACCGATGCCGATGTGGCGATCCGCTTTGGTCACGGGAATTATCCGGCGCTGCACACGGAATTTATGTTCCGCGAGCAGCTTTTTCCGGTTGCCAGCCCGGCGCTTTTGCAGCGTTTTGGCACACCGGATGAACCGGCCGAACTGCTGCGCTACCCGCTGCTGACGCGCGATGGCGCCGATCTGGTTCCAAAATGGGATGCCTGGTTTAAGCAGGTTGGCGTTAATACCGACGTGCTGCACGAAAACGTGCGTTTCGCCGATACCAATATGACCATTGAAGCCGCGTTACTGGGCCAGGGCATTGCGCTGGCGCGCAGTGGGCACGTTGAAAAAGAGATTGCCGATGGCTCACTGGTGCGGCTTTTTGACCTGCCTTTTCCGTCGCCCGCCGCCTACTATTTTGTCTGCCCGCAGGGGATCGAAACACAACCGCACATTGTGACATTCCGCAGCTGGCTGTTAGCAGAGTCACAGCAGGCGCAGCTTAGCTATCGCTAAGCATGAGTATTTACTCATGCCGGTGTGATGACACTTCACTTTTCATCCAGGCGTGGGCTGATTAGCATCGATACATGCCCACTTACCTTGTTTTGCTGACATTATTCGCCGCGCTGCTCCATGCCAGCTGGAATACGCTCTTACGCGGCGGCACGGATCGGTTGTGGTCGATGACCATCATGTGCGCGACGATAGCCCTCACCTGCATTGTCGTGGCGCCGTTTTTACCACTGCCGGCGTATGCCAGCTGGAAATATGCGCTGCTGTCAGCGGTGCTGCATGTCGGCTATAACCTGTGTCTGGTGCGCAGTTATCAGAGCGGCGATCTCGGCCAAACCTACCCGATTGCGCGCGGCTCTTCGCCGCTGATGGTGACCTCGGCGGCGGCACTGTTTGCCGGGGAAAAAATGGCCCTGAACGCGCTGGCTGGCATTGCGCTGATTTCAGGCGGTATTCTGCTGCTTGCCCTGCAACGCCGCCGACTGGCGCTACCGGGTCTGAAATATTCGCTGGCCACTGGCGCATTTATCGCCGCCTATAGCGTGGTGGATGGCATTGGCGTGCGCATTGCGGGTAATGCCATCGCCTATACCGTGTGGATGAGCGCGTTATGGGGCGCGCTGATGCCCGCGCTCTATATCGGGCTTCGCGACGCCAAAAGTTTACTGCGCTGGCGGCCAGGCGTAGTGCGGGCGGCCACCGGCGGGCTGGTTTCGCTGCTGGCTTACGGCATCATTATTTTTGCGATGGCGACCGCGCCAATGGGGGCTGTCTCCGCGCTGCGTGAAACCAGCGTCCTGTTTGCCGCGCTACTGGGTTATCTGTTCCTCGGCGAAACCTTAACGCTAAGAAAAGTGCTGGCGTGCACGGTAATTGCGACCGGCACGGTAATGATTGGTTAACCACATCAGGAGAACTCACCATGTCTGATTTTCCGACAATTGCGCTGCTTGGCCCGGGGGCTATCGGCACCACTATCGCGGCGGCACTGCATGAAGTGGGCCGCGCGCCCGTTTTGTGCGGGCGTACCGCGCACCAACAGTTAATTCTGCGCCACGATGAGGGGGAAATTGTGGTGCCCGGCCCGGTATTGAACGATCCGGCAGCACTGGACAAGCCGTTCGATCTGCTGTTTGTGGCGGTAAAAACCACCCAGGTCGCAGACAGTGCTGGTTGGCTGGCCAGCTTATGCGATGAGAACACCGTTGTATGCGCGCTGCAAAATGGCGTCGAGCAGAAAAGCCAGCTGGCGCCGCTGGTTAACGGCGCAACCGTGCTGCCGTCCGTCGTCTGGTTCCCGGCGCAGCGAGAGCCTGATGCCTCAGTCTGGTTGCGCGCCAGACCGCGCCTGACGCTGCCGGATGTGCCGCAGGCAGCACGGGTGGTGAAAGCGCTTCGCGACACACGCTGCACGGTGGAATTGTCAGCGGATTTTACCTCTATCGCCTGGCGCAAGCTGTTGCAAAATGCGGTCGCCGGTCTGATGGTGCTCGCCAATCGCCGCGCCGGCATGTTCTCGCGCGAGGATATCACCGCGCTGGCGCTGGCGTACCTGCGCGAATGTCTGACCGTGGCGCGGGCGGAAGGCGCCGTGCTCGACGATGACGTTGCCCGGGAGATTGTTGACGGTTTTCATCGTGCGCCGGCTGATTTGGGCACATCCATTCTCGCCGACCGCCAGGCGAACCGCCCGCTGGAGTGGGATATCCGTAACGGCGTGGTGCAGCGCTATGGCCGCAAACATGGCATTCCCACCCCCATCAGCGATGTGGTGGTTCCGCTGCTGGCCGCAGGCAGTGAAGGACCGGGTTGATCGTTCTGCTTTGCGTCCTCACGCCCGTGGCAGAGGGAGACTGAAGCTGTTCATTTCGTCGCCAGATAACACCGTGTGCCAGGCTTAAAGGGAAATTTGTTCGCCTGCAAAGGCAACGCCTGGTTTACCTTCTGACGACGCGAGGAAAGCATGACACCGATATCGTCTCTCTCTGACCACGAAATTCAGCTGCTTGATCGCTACTGGCGCGCGGCCAATTATCTCTCTGTCGGGCAAATCTACCTGATGGATAACCCGCTACTGCGCGAGCCGCTCAGGCCGGAGCATATCAAACCGCGCCTGCTCGGCCACTGGGGAACCACGCCGGGGCTGAATTTTATCTATGTGCATCTCAACCGCGCCATTCGCCAGCGCGATCTCGATATGATCTATATTTGCGGCCCGGGCCATGGCGGGCCCGGCATGGTGGCGAATACCTGGCTTGAGGGGAGCTACAGCGAAATCTACCCGCAGATAAGCCAGAACGCCGATGGCATGAAGAAGTTGTTCCGGCAATTCTCTTTCCCCGGCGGTATCCCCAGCCACGCTGCACCCGAAACGCCCGGTTCGATTAATGAAGGCGGCGAGCTGGGTTACTCACTCTCTCATGCCTTTGGCGCGGTGTTCGATAATCCGTCACTGATCGCCGCCTGCGTGATTGGCGATGGCGAGGCGGAAACCGGCCCGCTGGCCTCCAGCTGGCACGGCATTAAATTTCTCAACGCCGCCCGCGACGGCGCGGTGCTGCCGATCCTGCACCTGAACGGGTACAAAATTGCTAATCCCACGCTTCTCGGACGCACCAGCGATGATGATTTACAGCAGCTCTTTCGCGGCTACGGCTACGAACCGCTGTTTGTCAGCGGCCATGAACCGACGAGGATGCACCGCCTGATGGCACAAACGCTGGAACAGGCGCTGAACAGCATCCGTGACTATCAGCAACAGGCGCGCAGTGGCGAGGCGCAGACCACCGTGCCGCGCTGGCCCATGATCATTTTGCGCAGCCCCAAAGGCTGGACAGGCCCGCAGACTGTCGATGGCAAAAAAGTGGAGGATTTCTGGCGCGCGCACCAGGTGCCAGTCTCGTCATGTCGTGAAAACGATGAGCACCGGCAACTGCTGGAACAGTGGATGCGCAGCTATCAGCCAGACGATCTTTTTGATGCGTCGGGACAACTCAAAACAGAACTCCAGGTACTGGCTCCGGTCGGTGACAAACGCATGGGTGCGTCGCCGTGGGCCAACGGTGGGCGCTTACGCCGGGAACTGGTAACGCCAGATCTGCACCACTACGCCGTCGACGTGACCTCACCGGGCGAAACGCAGGCGGAATCCACTGCCGCGCTGGGCGCCTATCTGGCCGGGATTTTCGAGCACAATCGCGATAATTTCCGGCTGTTTGGTCCCGACGAAACGGCCTCAAACCGGTTGAGCAAAGTGTTCGACGTAACGAATCGCACCTGGCTGGAGCCGCTGAAACCCTATGATGAGCAACTGGCGCGCGATGGCCGGGTGATGGAGATCCTGAGCGAACATCAGTGCCAAGGCTGGCTGGAGGGCTATCTGCTGACCGGACGTCACGGGCTGTTTAACTGCTATGAGGCGTTTATTCATATTGTCGACTCGATGTTTAACCAACACGCGAAGTGGCTAAAAGTGACGCGCAACCTGCCCTGGCGCGCGCCGATCTCGTCGCTCAATTACCTGCTCTCGTCGCATGTCTGGCGCCAGGACCACAATGGTTACAGCCATCAGGATCCCGGTTTTATCGATCATGTCGCCAATAAAAAAGCGGATATTGTGCGCATTTACCTGCCGCCGGATGCCAACACCCTGCTGTGTGTCGCTGACCACTGTCTGAAAACCTGGGATCGCATTAACGTCATCGTGGCGGGGAAACAGCCTGCGCCTCAGTGGCTCAATCCCGACGAGGCGGCAAAACACTGCGCCGCGGGAATGGGGATTTGGTCCTGGGCCGGCAACGTGCAGCCTGATGAAACCCCGGATGTGGTGATGGCCTGCGCCGGCGATGTGCCGACCATGGAAACCCTCGCCGCGGTCGATCTGCTACGGAATTACCTGCCGGAACTGCGTGTTCAGGTGGTAAACGTCGTGGATTTAATGGCGCTGCAAACCCAGGATCAGCATCCGCATGGCCTGAGCGAAGAGGCCTCCGAGGCGATTTTTACTGCCGATAAACCGGTGATCTTTGCCTTTCACGGCTATCCGAGCCTGATTCACCGCCTCACGTATCAGCGCAACAACCACCGTCATTTTCACGTGCACGGCTTTATGGAAGAAGGCACCACCACCACGCCGTTTGATATGACCGTGCTCAATGAACTGGATCGTTTTCACCTGGCGCAGGAGGCGATTGTGCGCGTGCCGTCATTACAGGGCAAAGCGGATGACATTCTGGAGGAGCTGGCGCAAAAAATTGCCGCACACCATCGGTATGTACGCGAATATGGCGAAGATCTGCCTGAAGTGCAGAACTGGAAATGGCCATCACAGCAAGGCGAAAGCAACGCACCGGAGTAAACGGGCACCCAGCCCGCACGCGTCATGTCCCCTGCATTAAGCAGCAAACACGCCGTTCACGACACGCGGCGTGTTTGCGTTGGGAGCTCATTGCTGGCGCATCTTCTGGTAGCGGCTATACCTGTTAAGACGATGATTTTGCTCGGGAGCTGTATGGAATATCTGGCCTGGACCGCTGCGGCGGGTTGTTTACTGTTGTTTATGTCTCTCTCTTACGGCTGGATTAGCCGTGTCCCGGTGCCCATTTTTGGCCTCTATCTGCTGGTGGGCATCGCCTGCGGGCCGTGGATGCTGGGGCTGATTGGCATCGATATTGTTCGCCACGCCCCGCTCACCAGCCGGATAACCGAAATGGCGATGGCGGCATCGCTGTTTATCACCGGGCTCAAAATCCGCCTGCCGCTGACCTCGCCTTACTGGCGCATGGGCATTGTACTGGCGCTGCCCGCCATGCTGCTGACCATCGCCGGGATTATGCTCGCCGCCCATTTTATGGACAATCTGTCGTGGCCGTTATCGCTGGCGCTGGCGGCCATTCTCGCGCCTACCGATCCGGTGCTGGCAAGCCTGGTCGCCATCAACGACGCGCAGGATGATGACCGCCTTAGGATCGCGCTCTCCAGTGAAGCGGGTCTCAATGATGGCACCGCGCTGCCTTTTTTGATGCTGGCGCTGGTCTGGCAAAAAGCCGGCGGCGCAATTAGCGCCGATGAGTGGCTTCACTGGTTAAGTGTCGATCTGCTCTGGGCGCTGATTGGCGGGCTGGGTATCGGTTTTGTTCTCGGACGGTTAATTGGTCTGGTTGCCACGCGCTCACGCCACGCGCAGGGGGAAGTGGCACCCAGCGATTTTATTGCGTTAGCGCTGATTTGCCTGAGCTTTTCGCTGGCAATGATGCTCAGCGCGTCCGGTTTTCTCGCGGCGTTCGCCGCCGGTATTGGCCTGCGCAGCGCGGAGATGAGCGTCCAAAAACGCCACACCAGCGAGGAGGATCACGACCTGCCAGCCGAGATGCAGGTCAATCCGCATACCCGGCACGGGCTCGAAGAGCATAACCCGATCAAATCGGTGGGCCTGGTGGTGGGCGATGCACTCTCCTTTGGCGATACCGTTGAGCGGTTGCTCGCCGCCGGGCTGGTGATTGTGCTTGGTGTGACACTGTCACGCCACTGGGATGTCCACGCACTGCTCCTGGCATTCACCGTGTTTATCATCATTCGCCCTCTCGCCGTTTGGTTGCTGACATGGCGTTCGGGTGAATCCGTGCTGCATCGGTTAAGTCTTGGCTGGTTAGGTATTCGCGGGATCGGCAGTCTTAACTATATTGCCTATGCCTGGACGCATGGCCTGCAGAACGCGGGGGCGATTACCGATATCGCCATCACCATTGTAACGCTGAGTGTGCTGGTGCACGGTATTTCGGTCACGCCGTTACTCACTCTGCGGCGAAAACAGGAACAGCGCTGAATGTCGCTGCGAACACGCGAACGACCATACCTAAGCAGACGTAGCGTTGCTGCGCGCGTCGGTGCAGAAATGATCACCCTGACGTAAAAAAAGGAGGCAACGATGAAAGCCGCACGCTATTTTCAGCCGGGAAAACCCGAGGTTTTACGTTATACCGATGTCCCCGAACCGGTCTGTGGTCCTGATGATGTGCTGATCCGTGTAGAAGCCATTGCGCTTGAGGGCGGCGACGTGATTAATCGCGCCACAGCCTTCCCCGGTGCGCAAGGTGGCATTCCCGGTTATTCTGCTGCAGGCACAATTATTGAAGTCGGTAGGCAGGTGAAAGATCGCCACGCCGGACAACGTGTGGCCACGCTCGCGCTGTCGGGATCGCATGCCGAATACCGCGTTACGCCAGCGCAATGGTCATGGGTCATTCCCGACGGGCTGGATGTTGTTGCGGCATCTGCTATTCCGGTGAGTTTTGGTACAGCCGCCTGGGCGCTCTCTTCGCGCTTAAAGATCAAAGCGGGCGATAGCGTGCTTATTCAGGGCGGTGCGGGCGGCGTTGGGGTTGCCGCCATTCAGCTTGCGAAGGCGCAGGGCGCGCGCGTGTTCGCCACGCTTTCCGGTGATGCCCGCGTGAGCCACCTGACAAAACTCGGTCTTGATGTCGCGCTGGATTATCGCCAGCAGGATATTGTCGCTGAGGTTAAACGGCTAACAAACGCAGCCGGCGTGGACGGCGTCCTCGATCTGGTCGGTTCGACACTGGAACAATCGATCGCCTGCCTGCGTGAATGGGGAACCGTGGTACTGGCTGGTAACGCGGGGGGAAATGCCCACGCCGATCTGGCGGCATTACAGCAAGCCAATCAGACGATTAGCGGGCTATTCTGGGGACGCGAACTTGCCCACCAGCAGGCAAGGGATTCTGTCGACACGCTGCTGATGGATGCCAGGGATAAAAAATTCAGCGTGATCATCGACAGACAATTTTCCCTGCAGGATGTTGTGCAAGCCCACCGCTACGCAGAAGAAAACCGCGTGTTGGGGCGTATTATTCTGCGCCCCTGACGCGATTCTCGCTCGTCAGTGCGCCCGGTGCCGTGCCGTGCCCCGGCAAGCGGGGCATCACCACCACAAACCCCTGTTGCTGTCAGGCATGTGCCAGATAGCGCATGCTATAGGGCGAATCCGTCAGTCCGTGCAGCAATACCGCCACGCCGCGAATGTCGCCTTGCGGCAGCAATACTTGCGAGCGGTTCCAGTTGGGGTGAAAACCGGCAGGGTAAACGCGGCCAATGAAAAAACGATGCCGGGCACCAGCAGCCCAATGGCAAGCTTTCTGGCAGGTGGGATGAGTTTACAAGCTGACATTATTGCTCTTCGTCACCAGACGCGGCGATACCGTTACGAAAACGTGCTCAGAGGATAGTGGCATGTCTCAGATTGCGGCAAATCCCGTCGTCGGCAGGCAAACGTAAAAAAACCCTGGTGTGGCAGGTGTTGGCAAAAGGTGTTTTCAACAAGTGGAGCCAGTAGAAGCCAATAAAGGGAAGGCAAAAAACCGCTATTGGCCGATTATTGCCACCGTCTGGTTTCCCGGACGGTGGTAATAACCCCTCGTTCCTGAGGTCAGATATCATCCGTCGTATGGTGTACAACAATTTCCAGCGTATTGCGGATAATGTCGCTTCGTACCACATCATCCGTGCTTTCGATCATGCGGATCAGTTCAAGAATCAACGCCTTATGGGTTATACGTTCATCGGCTGCGACTATGCGTCTGATGGCGACACCAAGAATGGCTGATTCCTCTGCAAGCTTTTCACCACCGCTGCGAAAATATTCCATGAGCGAAAGATCAGGAAGATTTTCGTACCCATCAGAACTTTCAAGCATAGCCTGGCTCATTTCATTACCCCATGTTGAGTTCATTCTTATCAGCACTTAAGTCAGTGTTTTTTACTACTGCCCGGCTGCTTGTTGCCAAACAGTGGATAAATGTTATCCCTGCGATCCTCATTCCATTCCATGCCTACCGCGTCTTCGCCACGCCGCATTTCGCCGAAGGTGTTATTGCTGATTTCGGCAATAATACGCCCCAGCACCTTGCGCCGCTGGCTGTCTGGTTCACTGCTCTCCATCGAACGCAACCGGGCTATCAGAGCCTGAGTGCTGATAGGAGAGTTATCTTTAAGGAGGGACAACACGGCCACTCCAATAAGTTCATCTGTCAGTTGCTCTATTTCACTACTGTTCATAACTGCATCTCGGGTTGCCGCCGGTTGCCGAAGTGCAATTGCGGCATGAAGCCAATTCTCACGTGGTAGCGTTCTGCCACAGCTGATGGCGCCCCGTGAGAATTGACTCAAATAACCAGGTGATTTATCGCGATTAGCCTTTTCATTTTAACGATCAAACAGCAAGCCAATCAGCGTGTGATAGTGGCTCTCCTCTTCCGGGCCGGATGCTTTTTCAAGCCGCGACAATAATTTGGTACAAATAGCCTTACGGTTCAGATTGCGGCCTTCGGTAAGGATCTCGACAGCAATGCGTCCTAATGTTTCTTGCTGTGTCGGCAGCGTCGCTTTATCAAAATAGCGGGTAACGGCATTCGCTGTGTTCGGAAGGAAACTATTCTGTTGCATCTGTTACTCCTCTAAAGTCCATGAGTCAGGAAAGTACAATTAAAGTTATACAAAGTTTGCCAATATGTACATAGAAATTGTACAAAATAATTAGCCCCCTATAGAAACACTCCATAAATTTATACAAATCATCAAGTTAACACGAAAACAAAAGCTCTCGGACGCAACAAGCTTGTACAAATTACCTGTATCGATGCCTGCTGAGTTGTTAACATTTCTGCATAATGACCTGCGGACATAAGCGAACTATTTGAAAATAAATGGAATAACGGCACAACGTCCTGGCTATCTTCTGCTAAGGTAAATATTCCTAAATCTCCTGCCGGAACGCGTATGCTTACCACCATCATTTACCGCAGCCACCTGCATGACCATGTCTCATTTAAGATGCTTGAAGAGATGGTCGCAGCCGCCAATATCAAAAATGGTCGGGCCAGCGTGACGGGGATCCTGCTATTCAATGGCACCCATTTTTTTCAACTGCTTGAAGGGCCTGAAGAAAGTGTTACGGCTATTTATCAGGACATCTGTGGCGATGACCGCCATTACAATCTGGTCGAAGTGCTCAGAGACTACGCGCCGTCAAGGCGCTTCGGTAAGACGGGTATGGAGCTGTTTGACTTGCGCGATCACGACCGTGAAGCGGTATTGCAGACCGTGTTCGATAAAGGCACAACGCGATACCAGCTGACGTATGGCGATCGCGCATTGCAGTTCTTTCAGACCTTCGTTGAAGACAGCGAGAAAGAGTTCTACTACGAAATTCCGCCGGGCGATGCCTGGGAATTTATGGCCGATGACAACGCGATAACCCTGCCGCCAGGCGTCCCGGATAGCGGTGCCGACTGCCATTTTGCTTTCCAGCCTATTGTCGACCCCTTTGCCCGCCAGATTGTCGCTGTCGAAGCCCTGCTGCGCACCCGCGTAGGTGGCTCGCCGCAAGAGTGGTTCGACGATATGGCCGGGGATGATATTTACACTGCCGATTTACAAAGCAAGCGCGTCGCTTTTGCAATGGCTGCCGCATTAAAGCTGGGCGCGCAGTCGCTTTCGGTAAATTTGCTACCCATGACGCTGGTAAAGGTGCCAGGTGCCGCTGAATTTATTGTGCAGGCGATTAAAGAAAACGGGCTGGTTCCTGAACAGGTCATCGTTGAATTTAACGAAAGCGCCGTGTTTTCATGCCTTGATGCGTTTACGCAGGCGGTGAAAATGCTTAAAGGTGCCGGTATTCGCGTGGCTATCGATCACTTCGGGGCCGGGTTTGGCGGGTTGGTATTGCTGACGCAATTCCAGCCGGATCGCATCAAAATCAACCGCGCCCTGATTGCGGATGTGCACAAAAGTGGCTCCCGTCAGGCGATTGTTCAGGCGATCATCAAATGCTGTACCTCGCTGGAAATTGCCATTTCCGCCGTCGGCGTCGAGAAAGCGGAAGAGTGGATGTGGCTTGAATCGGCGGGCATTTCTCAGTTCCAGGGACATCTTTTCGCGCACCCGGATTTAAACGGCATTCCGGCCGTGGCCTGGCCAGAAAAAAGAGATGAGATGGTATAAGCTGTGCAAGGATGTTGTACAAAAAAGGATTTGTACAACTTTGCGAAGTTAACTTAGTCTGTGAAATGGGCACACTGGCGTTAAAGAGTACGAGGGAGTCATGGCTTTTTATAGTATCGGCGAGGTTGCCGAACGCTGCGGGATAAACCCGGTCACACTACGCGCATGGCAGCGTCGCTATGGGCTGTTAAAACCGCAGCGCAGTGAAGGCGGTCATCGTCAATTCGATGAGTCTGACATTCAGCGCATTGTGGAAATCAAGCGCTGGATCGACAACGGCATTTCCGTAAGCAAAGTTAAGGCCTTGCTCGACGACAACAAATTCGCCGGGCAAACAAGCTGGGCGTCACTCCAGGAAGAGTTGATGTCCATACTGCGCCAAGTGAATCCCTCCCGGCTACGCGCAACCCTTCACGCGTTAAGCCAAACACACGCAGCCGATGTGCTTATCGACGACATTCTGGTGCCGGTACGCCAGCGGCTCAATCGTGATAAAAATACCGCGCGCGTGGCGCTAAGCCTGCTGGATGGCGTGTTAGTGGAGTTCGCCGCGTCAGGCATCGCCACCGCGCGTGAACAGGCCGCAAAAATGGCGCTGCTGATCGCCTGGGGAAATGACGATCGCACCCATCTATGGCTCGAAGCCTGGCGCCTTTCACAGCAGGGCTGGCGCATCGATGTTCTCGCCGAGCCGCTCGACTCCCCTCACCCGGAATTTTTTCCCGGCCAGCATCTGTTTGTCTGGACCGGCAAACCGCTCACGCGCAGCCAGTCACAGCAGCTTGCCCACTGGCGCGAGCAGGGTTTTGCTATTGCTCACCACAGCGGTAAAGCAGAAAGCCTTTGAGTCTGGCGTTAAATTCAGCCTTGTTTCTCTGCCGCTGTCGGTTTGCTGAAAAACGTTCGTCCCCCACTACTCCTGATGATCGCGCGGATCATCAGCTCTGGTTATAATCGCTTCGCCAGTTGGCTCAGGAAAATAAGGTTAATCAGGGGGAGCGTTGTGACAGATAAAGCATCAGATTCAGGATTAAAGGAACAAATAGCCGATTTTGCCAGTAACGTTATTTCCAGCCGATTAAAAGGGCCTCTGTATATCTATTTATTGTGCTCACTGGTCGCGTTTAACTGGAAGCACATATTACTCATCGCCATGTCGGATGAGAAAATAGAAACCCTCCTTAAAAATATCACCGGCACTTACCATTTCTCGCACAACTTTTTTTACTGGCCGCTGGTGGTGGGTTTTGGCATGTCGATAGCCATGCCGGTACTGGATTTTATTGTTAATTTACTCTCCTCATTTGTACGTATTGGCGTTCACTGGTCAGATCGCGTTGCAAATACCGCATGGCAATGGATTGTGCAACGTCTCAACGCAGGCAGATCAAAGACATTGAGAAAAACGCAGGCGCTCGAAGTTGATCTTGCAAAAGCCCAACTTCAACTTGATAACGCCCAAAAATCTCTCAGCAATACCCGACAACTCTCCTCATCAGTTCGCCAGGAAATTATTTCGCTTGCCGCGCGACTGGCTGTCATTTCCGGAAATATAAGCACTAACCTGGCAGAATTAAATGACCCCGATAAGGTTCTGAGCACGATTCATAAATTTTTCGATTTTGAGGAATATAACTCAGCGCGTGCGCTGGCGGAGAAAATCTATATTTCAAATGGTTCAGCAGAATTTATAGCGGCATTGTCACGCGAAACCCGCATGCTGACTGAAAACGAAATCGCAAAGATCATGGCATTTCTGAACCTTCCGTCCACCACTGCCGAAGAGAACGAACCCGCTCCTGCGCAGGGTTAACCATCCTGCCAGGCAATTATCCCTTCCCTGAACAGAGCCCGGTATAAACCGGGCTCGCAGTAACCTACCCCATCTCACTTTCCAGCCGCTGGCGGTGGCGCAAACCAGGGAACCACTTCATCCACAGGGCTACCACAATCAACGTGCCGACACCGCCAATCGCCGCCGCAGGCACCGCGCCGAGCCACGCCGCCAGCATGCCGGATTCAAACTCGCCGAGCTGGTTAGAGGTGTTGATAAAAATGGAGTTAACCGCGTTGACCCGCCCGCGCATCTCGTCTGGCGTATCGAGTTGCACCAGCGAACCGCGGATCACCATGCTCACCATGTCGAAACCTCCAAGCGCGAACAGCGCCAGCAGCGACAACCACATCCAGCTTGAAAAGGCGAACACCAGCGTCGCCACGCCAAACCCCGCCACGCACATAAACATGATCATGCCGACATTGCGCGTCAGCGCGCGGTGGCTTAACCAGAAACCCACCAGCAGCGCGCCAACGGCTGGCGCACTGCGCAGCAAACCCAGACCGAGCGGCCCGGTATGCAGTACATCATGGGCGAAAATAGGCAGCAGCGCGGTTGCGCCACCGAGCAATACGGCAAACAGATCGAGCGAAATCACCCCCAGCACATCCGGGCGATTGCGGATAAACCCAACGCCGGCAAACAGCGAAGATAAGGTCGCCGGCGTGCGCGGCGGTTGCGCCTGTTCATAACGCAGGGTCATCACCAGCAGCAGCGACACCAGATAAAGCCCGGCGGTAACGCTGTACACCACATCGGCTCCCGCCGCGTAGAGAAAACCACCCAGCGCCGGGCCGACAATCTGCGCCGCCTGACCGGAAACCGCATTCGCGGCCGTTGCGCGCGGTAAAATGGAGAGCGGCACCAGCGCAGGCAACATCGAAATCATCGACGGCGACTCAATGGTTTTGGCGCAAGAGATAACAAAGATAAGCGACAAAATTACCCACACGCTGGCATCGCCCTGCCACGTTAGCCATGCCAGCGCGGCAATAGCCAGCCACTCGAAAATCTGCGCCAGCAGCACCACGCGACGGCGATCAAACTGGTCGGCGATATGCCCGGCAGGCAACGCCAGCGTCACCGAGGGAATAAACTGCACCAGACCAATCATCCCCAGCCAGAAAGCGCTCTGGGTCTGGGAGTAAATTTGCCAGCCGACGATGATAGATAACATCTGGAAACCGAAGCTGGAGCTGGTTCGCGCCAGCCAGAAGGCGACAAACGAACGATGCTGCAATAAACGACCATCACTGCCTGGTAACACCGGAGCCATACATTATTCCATCTCTGTTATTAGTGTCCTGCCGATGGCGCGCCCGGCGCACCGGAACGCACAAATGGCGGGCGGGCAAACCAAATCACCACCACCAGCGCCATAAATCCCCAGCCCAACAGCCAGAAATAGTCGATGGTCGACAGCATATAGGCTTGTTGCTCAATGGTTTTATCCACCGCCGCCAGGTGTTGCTGCGTCGCGCCGCCCATTTTATGCAGATAATCGGTAGCCGCCGGGTTATAAACCGAGACGCTTTCCGTCAGGTTAGCGTGGTGGTAAACCTCGCGATGCGACCAGATCCAGGTGGTGAGCGACGAGGCAAACGAGCCGCCCAGCACGCGGAAAAAGGTCGCCAGCCCGGAGCCTTCCGCCACTTCGGCACCGTGCAGATTCGACAGCACAATGGTGGTGATCGGCATAAAGAAAAATGCCACGCCGATACCCATAAACATCTGCACTTCCGCCACGGTGCGAAAATCAACACTGGTATTAAACTGCGCACGGATAAGGCAGGATGCGCCCATCGTCAGAAACGACACCGACGCCAGCAGGCGCAGATCCACTTTATGGGCATAACGACCGATAAACGGCGTTAACAGCAGCGGTAAAAAGCCCATCGGCGCGGCGGCAAGCCCGGCCCAGATAGCGGTATACCCCATCTGGGTTTGCAGCCACTGCGGCAGGATAATGTTAATGGCAAAAAAGGCCGCATAACCGAGCGTCAGTGTTGCGGTACCGATGGCGAAGTTACGATCTTTAAACAGCCGCAGGTTCACAATCGGGTGCTGCTCGCCCAGTTCCCAGATGACAAACGACACCAGCGCAATGGCGGAAAGTACCGACATGACGATGATTTCAGTGGCGTTAAACCAGTCCATGTCGTTGCCTTTATCCAGCACCACCTGCAACAAGCCCACGCCGAGCACCAGCAGCGCAATGCCGATGTAATCAATCGGCGAGTGCGAGGTGGTTTCTTCGCGCTCGCGCAGCTGTGTCCAGACCACGATGGCGGCGAAAATCCCAATCGGCACGTTGATATAGAAGATCCACGGCCACGAGTAATTGTCGGTGATCCAGCCGCCGGTAATCGGCCCGACAATCGGCGCAACCACGGTCACCATCGACAACAACGCCAGCGCCATACTGCGTTTACTGGTCGGGAAAATGACCAATAACAGCGTCTGGCACATCGGGAACATCGGCCCGGCGAAAAAGCCCTGCAAGGCGCGGAAGATAATCAGCTCGGTCATGCTGTGGGCAAACCCGCACAGGAACGAGGTCAGGGTAAATAAGGCTACCGAACCGACAAACAGCCTGAGCTGACCAAACCGGCGGGTAAACCAGCCGGTCAGCGGCAGCGCAATGGCGTTGCACACCGCGAACGAGGTAATCACCCAGGTCCCCTGATCCGAACTGACGCCAAGGTTACCGGCGATGGTCGGCAGCGCCACGTTGGCGATGGTGGTATCCAGCACCTGCATAAAGGTTGCCAGCGACAGCGCAATTGTCGCCAGCAACAGGCTGGGTGGCGTAAACGCCGACTTATCTTGCATAACGTCTCTCTTAGCGGGCGCTGGTTGCTAGCGCCTGGCTGTTGTCATGAAGAATTTTCGCCACCAGTTGATCGGCGTTTTCCAGCGCGTTCTGGTAAACGTCAGTGGTGAAGCGCGGCACGGCAACCGTTTTGGGCGGCAGCAGATCGCCATCGGCGTTACGAATATCCACGCGGGCAAACATCGACAGTCCCACACGCAGCGGGTGTTTCTGCATATCATGCGGGTCAAGAGTGATGCGCACCGGCAAACGCTGGATGATCTTGATCCAGTTCCCGCTGGCGTTTTGCGCCGGCAGCAGCGAAAACGCACTGCCGGTACCGATACCCAGGCTCTCAATGGTGCCGTGGTATTCCACATCATCACCATAGAGATCGGCGGTCAGCGTCACTTTCTGCCCCAGGCGCATGGTGTTCATCTGGCTCTCTTTAAAGTTGGCGTCTACCCACACCTGATCCAGCGGCACAATCGACATCAGCGTGGTGCCGGAATCGACGCGCATCCCCAGTTGCACCGCGCGTTTCGCGACAAACCCGCTTACCGGCGCAACAATGGTGCTACGCGCGTTATCGAGGTAACGCTGGCGCAAGGTGGCAATCGCGCTTTTGATCTCCGGATGGCTGTCGATAACCGTGTCATCAGTCATCGCCAGGTTGGTGCTTAACGCCTGTTGCGCCGCCGCCAGGTCGCTTTTCGCCGTCGCAACCGCATCGCGGTAGTGCGCTAAATCCTCAACGGAAATCGCGCCGCTGGTGGCTATTTTTTGCCGACGCGCATAATCGTTCTGCGCGGTTTGCAGCGCAGTTTGTTTCGCCGCGACCTGCGCGCGGTAGTTATCGACCGTGCTGTACAAGCCGCGTACCTGGCGTACGGTGCTGGCCAGGTTGGCTTCTGCCTGCTGCAGGGCAATTTCGGTGTCACTCGGATCCAGCAACACCAGCGGCTGCCCTTTTTCGACGTAATCGCCTTCATCGACGGTTACCTGCGTCACCGTGCCGCCGATTTGCGGCGTTAAGGTCACCAGATTGGCGTTAACATACGCATCATCCGTGCTTTCGTAGTAACGGGCATATAACAGATACCAGGCCAGACAGCCTGCGGCGATAAGCAGCAAAACAACGAACAGGATAGCGAAGTTGCGCTTACGTTTGCTCGGCGCGCGTTCGGGTTGTGCAGATGAAGTTTGCATCTTGATACCTTTTCAGGACAGCTTAGCGATGTGGGCGGGTTGCCTCGTCCGGCAACATTTTTATCAGGAGTTCAACCAGCAGCCGTGACTCGTCAGCGGTCAGGCGGCTGGTCAGCGTACTGAGAATCGAGGCCAGCGCCTCATTCTGAAAACGGTCACAAATCACTCGCCCTTTGTCGGTCAGGTCGAGAATGACCTGGCGTTTATCTTCCGGGTTGGTGGTGCGCACAATCAGATCGCGCTTGACCATGCGCTCCAGCATACGGCTCATCGCCCCGGCGTCCATCAGCAGATTTTTGCTCACTTCAACCGGGCTATTGAAGCCTTTATAGATACTTATCAGTACCTTAAACTGTGCGGCGGTGATATCCGCAGAGGAAAAGTACTGACTTATTAGCTGGTCTTTGAACTGGTTTGCCAGATGAATCAACAAACCGAGGTGCAGTTTAGGGTTGGGAATATCCGTAGCGTTGGTCATGATATTTGCCTGGTCAGTAATTACAAATGAAATTACTGACCAGGCAGTTAACTGTCAATGAATTGTCAAGATAAGCGCACATTTTGTCAGTGCGAGAGGGTGCTCTGGAGGGGAGAAATCACTTTAAGGCATTGAATTGATACGGCGTGTTGTCACTGTTCCAGCGCCTGGTAGGTAGCCGCAGCCAGTTTTCCTTTGTATGTCAGGGTTTCGTCCATGTCCGTCAGGACAAATTGCACGGCGCGGAAAGTCTCAGAATGGGCATTTCCCAGTGGTTTCATGATGTTCTCCTCGCAGGCTTTAAGGGTAACGAGCCATCAACGCCCTGAACATCATTCTGGTTAGCACTAATCCTCATATAGAAAAGCAAAAACGGGAAATGTCGTGACAATAGCGCCGTTCATACCCGTTTGCTCCAGCGAACATTTCCCCATTTCGCACGCCCGTTTTCGGTGGTGCGCCCGCCACAAGGCGGGTAACCCGGCGGCTCAATGACGATATTGCGCATTGTTGGGGCGATGTGAAAAGGGGCAAAGATCCGCTGAAGCTGCGAATGATGCCGATTGAGCTCCGGCAGCGCATACCAGATAAGTTCACCAAGCGATTGCTCCAGCCACGTTTCCACCGTCATCCCCTCCGCTAAGGGTGTCATCAATGCCTCGCTTTGCGCCATCTTGTGCAAATTAGCGTAATCCGCAATCTGCCAGCCGCAAAATTCCAGCGTGTCAGAGGTGAAATAGAGATCCTCAACAACGTCTTTATCCTCTGTACTGAGCATCTCCTCCTCGGCATCGCTGAGCTGTGCGTATAAAAAGCGAGTAGCCAGCGCCGGTAAATGATGCACGACGAGCCCCGGATGTTCTCCACTTCCGCCGCCAAGGATCAGATTATCCGGCGTGGCGCTAAAGTCGTAGCCACCCCACCCTTCGCCGGCAATTACTTCTAACGGGCGGTAAAGGGGTAAATAGCCCAGACGACCAATCAGTTCATGATCGTAACTGTCGATATAACTCATCTTATCTGTCACCTGGTTTTTTATGTTACGTGCGCTGAAAGTATTCGGCGGTTTCAACCAATCCGCAGTTAATAAGCGCCAGAGAAAGCAACGGTAATCGACGTTAATACCGTCATCCCTTCTTGCCTTATGACACCAACCTGCCTTTATAACGTCGGGAATGGATCGGCTCAACTGCGCAATCTGGTGGTAACGCCGGTTGGCGGGTGCGTTACGGGTTGAGATAGTTCTTAAACTGGCTGGATATCACGCTATTAGCCGCTGGCTAAACGTAAAGAAATGTCAAAAAAGGCCACTAAACCATCAGCAATACCTGCCAAAAATGAGTGATAGTGACGGGTGTGATTAATGAAAACGAAAGTGCATTCCGCTAACTTACTAATATTCAGGAAGATTTATTTTTAAAAATATAAAATCAAGCGAAGCGGTGTGCGAAAAATATATTTAAACAAGGCTATTTACGTCTCGGTTTGACTAAATGAAGTCAGTGTCTAAATTTAATAACAAGCGATACACGTTAGCATGCAAATATAAAGCAGTAAGGATATCAGGATTACTATTTATCTATTTTATTTACCTCGCGCTAATATAACAGCGCACTACTCCCCCTGATATTTCTTATTAATTGTATAACTGCTGATTACAGCGGCAGTGTCCCCTTTTTCTTATCCACTCAACCATGAAAGGATTAGATATGACGCCTCAAGAAAATTATCACGACTGGTTACGCGATGCACACGCAATGGAAAAACAGGCTGAATCAATGCTTAATGCTATGAGCAGCCGCATCGATAATTACCCCGATTTACGGGCAAGGATTGAGCAACATTTAACAGAAACACAAGGGCAAATTAAATTACTGGAAACGGTGATGGATCGTAATGATATTAACCGTTCGCTAATGAAAGATGCCACCAGCAAAATGGCGGCGATGGGTCAGTCATTTGGCGGCATGTTTGCACCGGATGAAATCGTTAAAGGCGCAATCAGTAGTTATGTCTTCGAGCAATTTGAAATTGCCTGTTATACCTCGCTTATTACCGCGGCGGAAAAAGCCGGTGACAGCGCCAGCATCGATATATTCAAACAGATTCTGGCTGAAGAAAAAGCGATGGCCGAATGGGCAATCAATCATATTCCGGATGTGACAGAACAATTTTTGCTGCGCAGCGCAGCGGAAGGCGTGGAAGCTAAAAAATAATAATTTTTCCTTTTCAGGAGGCAAGCAATGTTTCGTCATGTTAAGCAATTGCAATACACCGTGCGCGTCAGTGAACCGAACCCTGGGCTGGCCAACCTGCTGCTCGAACAGTTTGGCGGTCCGCAAGGGGAACTGGCTGCGGCATGCCGCTATTTCACCCAGGGGTTGGGTGATGAAGACGCCGGTCGCAAAGAGATGTTGATGGACATCGCGACAGAAGAGCTCAGCCATCTGGAAATTATCGGTTCGCTGGTCGGTATGCTCAATAAAGGGGCAAAAGGCGAGCTGGCCGAAGGTACTGAAAATGAAGCGGAACTGTACCGCTCGTTAACCGAAAACGGTAATGACAGCCATATCACTTCGCTGCTGTACGGCGGCGGCCCGGCGCTGACAAACTCGGCAGGCGTGCCGTGGACAGCGGCTTATGTTGATACGATTGGCGAAGTGACCGCCGATTTACGCTCAAATATCGCCGCCGAAGCGCGCGCGAAGATTATTTATGAGCGTTTAATCAATGTCACCGACGATCCGGGGGTAAAAGACGCGTTAGGTTTCCTGATGACGCGTGAAGCCGCGCATATGCTCTCTTTTGAGAAGGCGCTCTACTCGATTCGCAATAATTTCCCGCCAGGAAAATTACCGCCAATCGAACAGTACACCAACGTCTATTACAACATGTCGGAAGGTGACGATCCGCGTGGTAGCTGGAACAGCGATGAAAACTTCGAGTATGTCGCCGATCCACAACCGGCGGTCGACGGCGGTGATGGTTCCGCCACCACCACGCTCAGCCCGGAACAACTGGCGCTGGTAAAAGCGATGGCAGAACGCACCAAATCCGATCCGGGCGTTGATCCGCTCACCGGTGCCGAACTCGGCCACGGTGAACCGCAACCGAAATAAGCCTCCCGAAAGCATCTGCCTTGCAGATGCTTTTTTTATCCCTCTTGTAAGGCGCGCAGTTCCTGCGCATCGTGGCTACAAAACAGCCGCACTTCCTTACCCTGTGCTAGCGCCAGCTCGCGCAGACGTTGTTGGTTGACCCTTCTGGCACCGTTATCCATCGCCATCATCCATTGATAAAAACGCAGCCCCGGCGTGCAGTGGCGTTCCGGCAGACCGATTTCCCCCCGGTAAAACCATGCATCGCCTCCGTGCAGTAACCAGCCATCTGAATGTTGAATACCCACCCCGGCGTGGCCCAGCGTGTGGCCGGCGAGCGGGATAAGCAAAATCTCCGGCGGCAGCCCACGCAGCGCCTTCACGGCATCAAAGCCGAACCATTGTTCGCCTTCGGCGGCATATCCCTGCCAGCCAGAAACGCCCTGCCACTGGCCGGGTCGATAACGCTCGCGTGTCAGCCAGCCGTGCCGCTGCTGTGCGGTGTCGATTTCGCGCTGTAAGAGATGGATCTGCGCCTGCGGGAAATCGGTCAGGCCGCCTGCGTGGTCAAAATCCAGATGGGTTAACACAATGTGCCGCACATCTTCAGCCTGAAACCCCAACGCCTTCACCTGTGCCAGCGCCGTTAAGCTTTCCCGGTGCTGAATGTTGTTCAACAGGCGAAAAAAGGCCGGAATATTTCGCCGGGGCTGGCGCATATCGGTGGTGCCGAACCCGGTGTCCACCAGCACCAGGCCGTGGCGTTGTGTTTCCAGCAGCAGGCAGTGACACGCCAGATGCGCATGCACTCCTTTACTGAAACCGTCATACAACGCGCCGCCGAGGGGGCACATACAGCCGCAATTAAGATGGTGAATAATCACGTTTCCCCTCCGCAGGCGTTATTTATGGGTATGTGTATCTTCCGAGAGCGTAACGGGTTTGATTTGAATCACCTGTCCCTGTTCCCAGGCATCCGCACCCTGCGCCACCGGGTGCGCAGGCAGATCTTTACGCTGCTGCCTGATAGCCGACGTGTTGACGCCGAAACGGCGATCGCGATCGGCAAGCAACGCCGGATCGAGTTGTCCATCCTGGGTAAATCCCATCATTAACGCAGGTACGCCCAGCGGCAGCGTCTGGTCACGCTCAGTGTGCCAGGTATGCCAGGTCTTGCCGTAGGTATTCACGATATTGCTCATCAAGGCTTTTTCGGCGACGGCGGGTAAACCGGGCGCAATAAGCGAGCCGGATTTCACTTCATAACGGTGGCTATGCCAGAGTTTTTTCTCCGCCGGCGGGAGTGTTTTGAAAAGTCGTTCACTGATGATGTATTCCACGCCCATCAGCCGTGCATTTGCGGTATTTCCGTCATAAATCACCGCCTGCATGACATCATTATTTAACACGGTGACATAATGATGGGCTTCCATTTGTCCTTGCCGATCGCCGTTATAAAAATGAAAGCCATCCAGGTAGGCGCTTATTGCCTCAATCGGCGGGCGAGATTGTATTAGCGCCGCGCCTGTTTCGAGAGTTTTCATTTTTGCGGAGGTTTTCTCGCCAGGTATGGCCGTTTGCGGCGCACTATTATTGGCACCACAACCAACGAGAAGCAGAGGAATAATAAGCGATAAAGCCAGACGCATTGATCTTTTTCCTTAAAATCAGGTGGAATAATCAGGTTAGCGTATGCTGCGTATTCGGCCAGTTATATCGTTATAATGTGCAGTCACGTCATTATTAGCGAAACGGTAGAAAAGAAAAAATATCTCTCTGCAGATAAGATTATCCGCAACGCCGGTCCCACGACGGCAAGCAAATGCGTTATCGTCATTTATTTTTCATTGTGCAAACGCCGCGAAATGCACTGATGACATTGCGTGTTTATTCGCTCTGCCTTTTCG
Source organism: Kosakonia pseudosacchari (assembly GCF_900184035.1). GTDB lineage: Bacteria > Pseudomonadota > Gammaproteobacteria > Enterobacterales > Enterobacteriaceae > Kosakonia > Kosakonia pseudosacchari. The sequence continues at coordinate 267,670 of NZ_FXWP01000027.1, read as the reverse complement.
GTTGATTAAATTAACAGGGCACCGATAACGCAGCGAAACAGTATTTCGCACACGGTTAGGGATATATTCCGACCAAATGTGGACGTTTAATTTCGCCGGGAAAATACAAAAGTGTGTTGCATACGCTTGCAGGCCGCGCCTGCTCTACTTGCTTTTGCCGTCACAAAAAATGCGCTACGCCCTGAAAAAAACCGTAACGGCAGTGGTGGAATTGCTAAGGTTTAGGAGTGGGTAGCGCAGTTAAGCGATTTGCGTCAAGTTTTTACCATTTTATAGAAAGGTATTAACTATCAAATCTGTAGATTCATTCAAATACCTTTATCAGGAAGCAGTGTATATCGTAACGACAGAACACAAGCAAATGGAGCCCGATATGAGCACGTCAGACGATCAATCCCTCTCGTCATCCGTCGAGAAATGCCCCTTTCATAACAAAAGCAATGAAAAAAGTGCAGGCCCGGTAACCAGTAACCGCGACTGGTGGCCTAACCAGTTGCGCGTAGATTTGCTAAACCAACACTCCAACCGTTCTAATCCGCTGGGCGAAAATTTTAACTACCGCGAAGAGTTTAAAAAGCTCGATTACTCCGCCCTGAAAGCCGACATCCGCAGTGTGCTGACCGACTCCCAGGAGTGGTGGCCAGCAGACTGGGGCAGCTATATCGGTCTGTTTATTCGCATGGCCTGGCACAGCGCAGGCACCTATCGCACCGTCGATGGTCGTGGGGGTTCGGGTCGCGGCCAGCAGCGCTTCGCACCGCTCAACTCGTGGCCGGATAACGTCAGTCTTGATAAAGCGCGTCGTCTGCTGTGGCCGGTGAAACAAAAATATGGTCAACAAATCTCCTGGGGCGATCTGATTATTCTGGCGGGCAACGTGGCGCTGGAAAATGCCGGTTTCCGCACTTTCGGTTTTGGTGCCGGGCGTGAAGATGTCTGGGAACCGGATATGGATGTCGACTGGGGTAATGAAAAAGAGTGGTTAAGCCACCGCCACCCGGAAAGCCTGGCGCAGGCCGCCATTGGTGCCACCGAAATGGGGTTGATTTACGTTAACCCGGAAGGCCCGAACGCCAGCGGCGAGCCGGTTTCCGCCGCCTCTGCCATTCGCGCCACCTTCGGCAATATGGGCATGAACGATGAAGAGACCGTCGCGCTGATCGCCGGTGGTCACACGCTGGGCAAAACCCACGGAGCCTCCACGCCGGATAACCATGTCGGGCCAGAGCCGGAAGCCGCGCCGCTGGAAGCGCAGGGGCTGGGCTGGATGAGCAGCTACGGTAGTGGCGCAGGCGCAGATGCCATCACATCCGGTCTGGAAGTGGCCTGGACGCAAACGCCGACCCAATGGAGCAACTACTTTTTCGAAAACCTGTTCAAATATGAGTGGGTGCAAACCCGCAGCCCGGCAGGTGCTATTCAATTTGAAGCCAAAGACGCGCCGGAAGTTATCCCTGATCCGTTTGACCCGGAGAAAAAACGCAAACCCACCATGCTGGTGACCGATTTGACGCTGCGTTTCGACCCGGAATTTGAAAAGATCTCGCGCCGTTTCCTCAACGATCCGCAAGCGTTTAATGAAGCCTTTGCCCGCGCATGGTTTAAACTGACCCACCGCGATATGGGGCCGAAATCACGCTATATCGGCCCGGAAGTGCCAAAAGAAGATCTTATTTGGCAGGATCCGTTGCCTGCGGCGGTTCATCAGCCGAACGGTGCTGATATCGCTAATCTGAAAGCGGCGATTGCCGAATCCGGCTTATCGGTAAGCGAACTGATTTCGGTCGCCTGGGCGTCTGCCTCCACCTTCCGTGGCGGCGATAAACGTGGCGGCGCGAACGGCGCACGCCTGGCACTGGCGCCGCAAAACGGCTGGGAAGTGAACGCCATCGCCGCGAAAGCCCTGCCCGCGTTGCAAAGCATTCAGAAAACGCTGGCGAAAGCCTCACTGGCGGATGTGATTGTGCTGGCAGGCGTGGTTGGCGTTGAGAAAGCCGCGGCAGCAGCCGGTGTGCAGGTCAATGTGCCGTTTACGCCGGGGCGTGTCGATGCGCGTCAGGATCAAACGGATGTGGACTCTTTCGCACTGATGGAGCCGCTGGCCGATGGTTTCCGCAACTATCGCCGCGTGTGGGATGGCATCAGCACCGAAACGTTGCTGATTGATAAAGCGCAGCAACTGACGCTCACCGCCCCGGAAATGACCGTGCTGGTCGGCGGCCTGCGCGTGCTGGGCGCGAACTATGACGGCAGCAAGCACGGCGTCTTTACCGACCAGCCGGGTGTGCTGAGCACCGATTTCTTCGTTAACCTGCTGGATATGCGCACCGCATGGAAAGCCACCGACGAAAAATCAGAGCTGTTTGAAGGCCGCGACCGCAAGAGCGGTGAGGTGAAATACACCGCCACTCGCGCCGACCTGGTGTTTGGCTCCAACTCGGTGCTGCGTGCGCTGGCCGAAGTTTACGCCAGCGCCGACGGCAAACAGAAATTCGTCACCGACTTTGTTGCCGCTTGGACAAAAGTGATGAATCTCGATCGCTTCGACCTGCTGTAATCCCCCACTTTATCTGCAAGCCTGCGACCGTAGTCGCAGGCTTTTTTTATGCCGCGCGTTCGGGAATGCGCGCAATCACCTTAATTTCGAAATCAAAACCCGCCAGCCAGTTCACGCCCACGGCTGTCCAGTTGGGGTACGGCGGTTGCGGGAAAATCGCCTGTTTGACCTTCATGATGGTGGCGAACTGGTTTTCCGGGTCCGTATGAAAGGTGGTGACATCAATCAGATCATCAAAAGTACACCCCGCCGCCGCGAGCGTGGCCTGCAAATTATCGAACGCCAGGCGCACCTGCGCGGCGAAATCGGGCTCCGGGCTGCCATCGGCGCGGCTGCCAACCTGTCCGGATACAAACAGCAGATCACCGGAGCGTATTGCGGCGGAGTAACCATGTTGTTCATACAACGCATGGCGATGAGCGGGAAAAACGGGTTCGCGAGGGATCATTGGGTTACCTTTTATGGCTGAATTTAAGATACACTTCGTATATGAAGTTAATCCACATACACTGCGTATGTCAATTCACATACGCGATGTATTTAAAATGGAGTCAGTATGGTCGTTAAACGTCGCGCCCAAACCATGGAAGAGAACCGCGCCAAACTTATCGCCGCTGCCCGCAAGGCATTTGCCGAAAAAGGGTTTGCAGCGGCATCGATGGATGAATTGACCGCCAGCGTCGGCTTAACGCGCGGTGCGCTGTACCACAACTTTGGCGATAAACAGGGCTTACTTGCCGCCGTGGTGGCGCAGGTCGATGGCGAAATGGCACAGCGCGCAAAAATGCAGGCGCAAGCCACCGATAATGCCTGGGATGCGTTGCTGGCTGAAGGTGTCGCCTATATCGAGATGGCGCTCGATCCTGAAATCCAGCGCATTGTGTTGCTCGATGGCCCGGCGTTTCTTGGCGATCCTTCGCGCTGGCCAAGCCAGAATGCCTGCCTGCAGGCAACCCGTGTTGCCGTCGCCAACATGGTGGCAAATGGCGAGATGAAAGCGGTGGATGTGGAATCCGCCGCGCGTTTGCTCAACGGCGCAGCGCTGAATGCCGCGCTATGGGTTGCGGCCAGTGATAACCCGCAACAGACCTTACCCAACGTCATCGACGCGTTTATTTTGCTGGCGAATGGGCTGCGCGCAGAGAAAAAAAACCCGGCGTAATGCCGGGAATGATTGGATTGATAACGAGTTTGAACGTGGCGGCAAAATGCGCCGCCACGAAATCTGGGTAACAACAAATGAAGCCGCAAGCCGGAAAGAACAGAATCAGTGGCAGGGCTCGCGGCTATTAAAAGGGATCAATATAACGCAGAGATGACACGGCGTCGGTTGCGAATCATCCGCCCGTCGCATGCACTCCTGAGCCACTGGTGAAACATGCTACCCGCGTGTGTTCAACCTGAAGCGGCTTCTTTCTCCAGCCTGAGCACAAAATGGTTATCGTGACGGGCAATCTTCGCCCCGCTGTTGCCGTAGTTTGACGAGAGCATAAAAAAAGTATCCGCATCGACATCAAATGCCAGCTCAACTTCCTGATGCTTTCCTGAGCTAATCATTTGATATGCCTGCTTTAAGTTATAAGCTTTTGCTATAGCCATGGATAAGTCTCCGCGCATGCTGTTGCTTACTGTAAATCTCGCCTTTACTTTATAGCCTGTTTTGCCGAACTAACCCGCAATTTTTCCACTGAAGATGCGAAAAACCCAGCTGTTATAAAGCAACGTTACCGGCACCAGTAAGGCAAATGTCAGCAGCAGAAATCGCTGCGTGGCCAGTGGCGCGGCGGTTTGCGTAATGCTGAGAACAGGCGGCACAATCCACGGAAAAAGCGTAAACACCAGCGCACAAAAAGCACAACTCACCATCACCTGCACCGCCGCCAGCGGTAGAAATATGCGCCGCAATATCAGCCCCAGCCATAACAACGCGACGGCCAGTGCAGCCACCAGCGACAGGGGCAACCACAGCCAGGGGTTAAACAGATGCTGACGCCAGGTTTCGTGCAACTGCGCACTCCACACCAGCAAACCCGCCAGCAGCAACCCGGTAACAATGGCGAGCCACGGCATCACTCGTCGCCCCCACATTTCCAGCTCGCCGGTGCAGCGCCAGATTATCCACCCTGCCCCCATCAGGCTATATCCGCACACCAGCGCCAGGCCGCAATAGAGCGGAAAAGGACGCAGCCACTCAAAACCGCTACCGGTAAACTGGCGCCCATCGGTGGAAATCCCCTGTAGCAGCGCGCCCACAATAATCCCTTGCGCCAGCGCGGCCAGCAGTGAACCGGCGATCAGCATCGAGTCAAACAGCCGTGGCGCATAGTGGCGATACTCAATCCCCATGCCGCGCATCACCAGCGCCAGCAACATCACAAACACCGGGATATAGAGCGCGCTGAGGATAATGCCGTACGCCAGCGGGAAAAGTCCCAGCAAGCCGCCCACCGCAAGCACCAGCCAGGTTTCGTTGCCATCCCAGACCGGCAGTAAAGAGAGATTGATAATATGGCGCGATTCAGGGCTGCGCTGAAACGCGCACAGGATGCCGGTGCCCAAATCCGTGCCATCAAGCAGAACATAGATCAGCAAACTGAGCGCCAGCGCCGCGGCACAAAGCGCATCAAGCCAGGGCAAACCTAAAATATCCGGCATATCACGTCCCCTTCCCGCTGCGTTCGGCCACCTCGGGCATGGCACCTTTTTCATGCCTGGTGGGTAAGCGCGACATCAGCTTAAGCAAAAACCACAGTCCCAGCGCAAAAAGCGCCATATAAACCGCCACGGTGACCAGCAATGAGCCCAACACCAGTTCCGCTGAAACCGGCGCAACACTGTGCGATGTACGCAGCAAGCCGTAGACCGTCCACGGCTGACGCCCCGCCTCTGTAACCAGCCAGCCCGCGAGCATGGCGATAAATCCGGCGGGTGCCAGCAGCACCATGATGCGTTGTAACCAGCGTGCGTGCCACAAACGCCTCCGCAGACGCACTATCAGCCCGGCAATGCCCGCTGCCGCCATGGCGAGGCCAAGCCCGACCATCACGCGAAACGACCAGAACACCACCGGCACCCACGGCAACGCTTCCGCCGGGTACTGGTTGAGCGTATGAATGCGTCCTTCAAGATTGTGGCGCAAGTAGAGTGAACCGATATCGGGAATGGCGATTTCATACAGATTGCGGCGCTGTTGCATATCCGGCAGCGCAAATAATCGCAGCGGCTCGCCTTCACCCGGCGGTGGTGGATCCCACGCGCCTTCCATCGCCGCCAGTTTTATCGGCTGATGGTCGCGCGTATTCTCGCCATGCAGATCGCCAAGCACGATCTGTACCGGTGCCATGATCACCAGCATCCACAGGCCCAGCGAGAACATCTGCCGCGCCGCCGGATGTCGCGCCTCGCGCAGCAGATGCCACGCCCCGCAAGCCGCCACCAGGCACGCGGTGCCTAACATGGCCGCCACCACCATATGCGCCATGCGCCAGGGAAATGACGGGTTGATGATTGCCGCCCACCAGTCGACCGGCACAAAGCGCCCATCGGCCGCCACGGCGAAGCCATCCGGCGTTTGCATCCATGAGTTGGCGGCAAGGATCCAGAACGCGCTGAACAGCGAACCAAGCGCCACAATGCAGGTCGCCATAAAATGCACCCACGGCCGGACTTTGCCCATGCCAAAAAGCACTACCCCCATAAACCCCGCTTCAAGGAAGAAAGCGACCAGCACTTCCATGTACATCATCGGGCCAAGCACTGCCCCCGCACGGCTGGCAAGCCCGCTCCAGTTTGTGCCGAAGGCGAACTCCATCACCACGCCGGTGACCACGCCCACCGCCACGTTAAGCGCAAAAATTTTGCTCCAGTAGCGCCACAGCGACAGCCAGAGCGTCTGCCTGCGCCAGAGCCACATCGCCTCAAGGAACATCAAAAAATGCGCCAGGCCAATAGAAAAGGCCGCCAGCACAATATGAAAGCCGATGGTAAAAGCAAACTGGCCGCGAGCCAGCAACAGCGCGGTTTCCTCGTTCATTATGCGTCGCTGGGTTTACCGCTCCACGCGGAGATCGGCTTATCAACCGGCTCCTCCATGCGCCGCGCGAAGGCTTTCATCCCACTGAGCAGCGGTTGCAGGGCATGCCACAGCTCCTCGTCCTGCAGCATCTTCCACGCCCCCTGCAGACCCGGAGCGTTATGCTCACCCGCGTCGCCAGGCTGGCTTAGCGCATCGACCATATCGCGCAGGCCAAAGGCCAGTTTGTACATTCTCTCTGGAGGAATGCTGGAGAGCGCGAGCAGCAGCACCGAGATATTCTGTATCGCATTGAGCGTGCCTTCGCGCTGTAAGCCTTTAACCAGCACCTGCGCGATCTCCTGATTGGCACCTACCAAATCATTCGCCAGGCGCAGCACGCCATGCTGATGCAGCGACTCCAGCAGCCGCGTCAGCTCTTCATGGGCATCGGGGCCAATTTTTGCCGGTTCCGGCTGATAATCAATCGCTTTTGCCATCAGAATTTCTCCGGGTGGGGTTCGGTTGCAGGCGGTTCGCGGTAATCTTCGCGCCGCCATTTTGCTTCTACTGGCACCTTGTCAATCGGGGTGCGTTTACCGTGGCGGAAATTGTGCTTCGGTAGCGGGTCGGGCAACGGCGGGCGATCCAGCGTTTCCAGGCGCACAGCCAGCTCTTTGTAGGCAGGCGTATTGACCGACGGATCGTGGTGTTCGCCAGTGAGTTTGTTAATCCCCTCTTTGCCCTGATGAATGGAAATAAACAACACCTTGCCCTGAACGCGATCGGTCACCACCACTGGCACCTCAACTTCTCCGCGCCGGGAGATAAGTTTTACCCAGTCGCCTTCCTGCAAGCTGCGCGCGCTCGCCAGCTGCGGGCTGATTTCCACAAACCAGTCCGGCGAAAGGCTGGTTGTGCGCCCGCCCTGCCCGGTCTGGTTGGTGGACTGGAAATGCTCCAGCATCCGGCCATTGTTGAGCAACAAATCATATTCGGCATCGGCCTCTTCAGCGGGCGGTTGCCAGCTCAGCGGATAAAGTGTGGCGCGTCCATCAGGGGATTTAAAGCGTTCGGTATAGAGCAGCGGCGTGCTGCTGCCACCGGCGTTGACCGGCCAGATTTGCGATTTCCAGCCCTCGAGACGTGAATAGCTCACTCCGGCAAAGCTTTCAGCAATGCCCGCCACTTCCGCCATGATCTCCTGCGGATGTTGATAGCCCCAGTCATGGCCCATACGCGCCGCCAGTTGCGTGAGGATCCACCAGTCAGGACGGCTGTCGCCGAGCGGCTCCATAACCGAATAAAAGCGCTGAATTCGCCGCTCAGTGTTTACAAATGAGCCCTCTTTTTCCACGCTCGGACAGCCGGGCAACACCACATCAGCAAACTGCGCTGTGCGGCTAAGAAACAGATCCTGCACCACCAGAAAATCGAGGTTGGTAAAACCCTGATGCACATTTTCCGCATCCGCATCGGCAAAGGCGGTTTCCTCGCCAATCACATACATGGCGCGGATCGCATCTTGGCGTGCCAGTTCGACCATCATAAAGTTATCCTGCCCGACCTTGAGCGACAAGCGCTCAGCCGGTACGCCCCAGGCCCTGGCCCATTTTTCGCGGATCTGTGGATCGCTGACCGATTCATAACCGGGGTAGAAGTTTTTCAGGCAGCCAAAGTCGCTGGCGCCCTGCACATTGTTATGTCCGCGCATCGGGTAGCCGCCGGTGCCGGGTCTGCCATAGTTGCCGGTCACCAGCAACAGGTTGGATAACGCGGTGCTGGTGTCTGCGCCGTGGCTGTGCTGCGTGATGCCCATCGCCCACATAATGCAGACGCTGCGCGCCTTACCTATCATCTCTGCTGCTTCGCGCAGGGTCTCTTGCTGGATGCCGGTGATTTGCGCGGCGTAATCCAGCGTAAAAGGCGCCAGCGACTGGCGATAGTCGTCAACCGGGTTGACGCGTTCAGCGAGGAACGTTTTATCCTCATAACCGTGGTCAAACATGTAGCGCGCCATCGCCGATGCCCATACCAGATCGGTGCCGGGATGAATGCGTAAATGCAGGTCGGCGCGTTCCGCCATTTCATGGCGTCTTGGGTCGACCACCAGCCATTTTTGCCCGCGGTGTTTTTTTGCGGCTTTCAGGCGTGAGGCGATCACCGGATGGTTTTCCGCCGTGTTGCTGCCGACAATGATCACCAGCTCAGCCTGTTGCAGATCGTCAATCGTCCCGGCATCGCCGCCATAGCCCACCGTGCGAAACAGCCCTTCCGTGGCCGGATTCTGGCAATAGCGCGATGAGTTATCCACGCTGTTGGTGCCAATAATCGCGCGGGCAATTTTCTGCGTCAGATAGGCTTCCTCATTGCTGCCTTTGCTGGAACCGATAAAACCGATACTGTCCGGGCCGTACTGGTCACGGGTCTGTAATAAGCGGCTGGCGACAAGGGTTAACGCTTCTTCCCAACTTGCCGGGCGGAAACGGTCATTTTCACGAATCAACGGCGTGGTCAGGCGCTGCGGGCTGTTAATGAAGTCCCACGCGAATTTGCCTTTAACACAAGTGGAGATGCCATTCACCGGTGCATCAACGACGGGCTGCACTTTCAGAAGCTGGCGGTCGCGGGTCCACATTTCAAAGCTGCATCCTACGCCGCAATAGGTGCAGACGGTTTTGGTGCGTTTGATCTCCTGCTGGCGTAATGCGGTATCCATCACCGAAATACCGGAGATAATTTCAGCACCGGTGGAATTTTCCAGCACTTTAATCACATCAATCAGCGGCCGTTTGAGCGACTGGCGCATCGACGTAAAAGGCCCGGCATCCGGCTGCATGCTTTTTTCCAGTAGCGCATTACACGGGCAAACCGTCACGCAGTGCCCGCAGCTCACACAGCTCGAACCAGCAATCTGATTTCCCCCGTCCCACAGCACGCGCGGGTGCTCCATGGTGTAATCAATGCTCAGCGTTTCGTTGACTTCCACATTCTGGCACGCGTCCACGCAGCGTCCGCACAAAATGCATTGATCCGGGTCGTAGGTGTAAAACGGGTTGGAGTGATCTTTGACATAAGGCTTGCGCGTGTACGGGTAGCGCTGAATGGGAATATGCATATCCACCATGGTGTTATGCAAGGTACAGTCGCCAGTGTTGTGTTCGCACACGGTACAATAAAGTTCATGTTTAGCCAGCAGGCGATCCATGCCTTCTTCGCGCGCCGCGCGTGCCTGGGTGTCCAGCGAGTTAATTACCAGCCCTTCTTTGCTTCGCAGCGTACAACCGCGCACCAGCTTCCCCTCCTGTTCGACCCAGCACACATCGCAGGTCTGTAGCGGATCGAGCGCCGGGTGGTAGCAAACATGGGGTAGCGTGATATTGCAGGTTTCAAGAAAATCGATCAGCGGGACATTTTCCGGGCCAACCAGCGCCCTACCGTCGTACAGGACGGTACATTTTTGCAGGCTCATCTTGCTTCCTCACCAAAAAAGGCTGTACGCGCACTCCCCGGTTCGACAGTTCAGTGACCTGGCAAAAAGTCGTTCCTGTTCAGGGTGACGTATCGGTTATGAAGTTTAAAAGTAGTTGCCGCATTAACGACGAGCCAAACGGTAACTGGCATTCTGTATCCCTGTTTAAGACTTCTCTTAAAATCATTAGCATTAATGATGTTTCACCAAAGCCAAATGTAAGTTTATGTCAATAAATGCCATTTTCATGCCAATAATCGCATGAAAAGAAGCGGGTAATAACAAGCGGTAATATTAGATTCCAATCTACTTTCTGCTAAGTAACTTATTTTAAAGATACATCGCCAATGCCGCTTTGTTTAAATAACAAGCAACTACACCTTAAGGAGTATTTTTTAACGTAGGAATTTTCACGTTTGACTATTTCAGCACAGCGACTAACTTTAATCCCTGAACGCGGTGAACATGTTATTGAATATTCATGTTCATATATTTAACAACGAAACAGGAGAAATATTATGGCTGAACATCGTGGCGGCTCAGGTAATTTCGCCGAAGATCGTGAAAAAGCGTCCGAAGCGGGCCGCAAAGGCGGTCAACATAGCGGTGGTAATTTCAAAAATGATCCACAGCGCGCTTCCGAAGCAGGTAAAAAAGGCGGCCAGAATAGCCACAGCGGCGGCCGTAAATCAGGGGATTAATTTCTGATTTAATTTTTTTACCGCACCAATATATTTATTGCATTACTGGCGAGCCGGCAACGGCTCGCTATTTTTAACCCTGGAATTAAAGGTCTTTAATTATGCAGATTAATACGCTAAACGATTTATTTATTCATGGCTTGTCGGACATTTACAGCGCGGAAAAACAACTTGCTCGCGCGTTAGCCAAACTGGCACGCGAAGCCTCTACCACCGAACTGGTGCAGGCGTTCAAACAACACATGGAAGAGACCCAAGGCCAGATAGAGCGCATCGATCAGCTGCTTGAAGCCGAAAGCGGCCTCAAGTTAAAACGCATGAAGTGCCATGCAATGGAAGGTCTGGTTGAAGAAGCAGACGAGGTTATTGAAAGCACAGAAAAAGGCACCATTCGTGACGCTGCTTTAATTGCCGCTGCGCAAAAAGTTGAACATTATGAAATTGCCTCTTACGGCACGCTCTGCACCCTTGCCGATCAATTAGGCTATAAAAAAGCGAAAACACTTCTGGCGCAAACGCTGGAAGAGGAAAAAACCACCGACAATCTGCTTACTAAAATTGCGACCAGCAAAATTAATTCCAAAGCGGAAGTAGAATAAAAGTCATTAAGTTAATTCCACCTGAGGTAAACGTATGACACGCGAAGAGAATTATCACGACTGGCTACGTGACGCACATGGGATGGAAAAACAGGCAGAGTCGATGCTGGAGGCGATGGCTAAACGCATCGACAATTATCCTGTATTAAAAAGTAAAATTGAAAGTCATTTAGCCGAAACCCGCGAACAAATAGTGTTACTTGAAGGGCTTATTGATCAATGCGGAATATCGCGATCGGTTCTGAAAGATACCATGGGTAAAATGGCGGCGATGGGTCAGGCCGTTGGCGGTGTCTTTAATTCCGATGAGGTGGTTAAAGGCGCAATAGGTGGCTATGTCTTTGAGCAATTTGAAATTGCTTGCTACACCTCATTGATTAGAACGGCTGAAGAATTGGGTGATGTTAACGGCGTGCATGTGCTGCAAAAAATTGTGGCGCAAGAGATTGAAATGGCGGAGTGGATGCTCCAGCACGTTCCGGAAGTGACAACTCAATTCCTTGACCGCTCCAGCGCACCGGGCGTTGAGGCGAAAAAATAACCTGCGTTAACTGTTAATGGAGAGACGACGATGCTGCCAAAGCTGAAACGCGTAAGGAATGTGTTAATGAACAACCGTGCCAGTGACGATCTCGGCTGGCAGGTGTTGAGCGAGTTCGAACGCGCCCGACAACAAAAACCCTTTGTTGCCGGGCAACCCGCCAGCAACCATGATGAGGCTGAACTGCTGCAACCCGAACTTTCTCTCGACCCTGTGCAGGAATATCTGGTCACGACGATGGCTAATCGTAAACAGGCCAGTGAGTAACGCCCGCAGCGCGCGTTATTCCATAACCCTTTGTGTCTTGTTAGATTTGCCCGGCGCGGAGGCTCCGGGTTTTTTATTGCACCTTCGTCCGTCATCTTCCGAACGGGCTTGACTTAAAAAGTAATTGGCGTACGTTTCAGGACATGAAAACATTCCTGATTATTGTTCCTGATGGCGGCATGCTGTTCGAAGCCGCCGGTATTGCCGACATTCTGATGCAGGCCAACCAGCTGCACCCGAATGAGACCGCGCAGCCGCGCTATCGCGTTACCGTTGCCACCACCCAACCTCACCAGGTGATCCACGGCCAGTCCGGGCTGAACCTGCTGGCCGATCACCGCCTGCCGGATATCGATCCGCGCCAGCCGTGGGATACCATTATGATAACCGGACGCGGTACCGATGCCGAGGAAGGCACGGCCGTGGTGGACTGGCTGCGTCTTGCCGCGCCGCACGCGCGCCGGGTCGTTTCTATTTGCGGCGGCGCGATGCTACTGGCACAAAGTGGGTTGCTCAACGGGCGACGCGCAACCACCCACTGGCGGTTACTGGAAACCATGCAGAAAGAGTACCCCGCAGTCACCGTTGAAAGCGGCCCGCTCTATATTCAGGACGGGCCAGTCTGGACCTCCGGCGGCGTCAGTTCCGGCTTCGATCTCACGCTGGCGCTGGTCGAGGATGACTACGGCTTCTCTCTCGCGCTGGATATCGCGCAAAACATGGTGATGTACCTGCGCCGCCCCGGCGGGCAGTTGCAGTTCAGCCGCTATCAACTACAGCAGGCCAGCGGCGTCGGGCCCATCAGCGAGCTGCAAAACTGGATCCTGGCCAACCTGGCTGAGGATTTATCCGTTGAACGTCTTGCGGAACAGGTTGCGATGAGCCCGCGCAATTTCACCCGCGTCTTTACCCGTGAAAGCGGCGTTCCCCCCGCGCGCTATGTCGCCGAAGCGCGCCTTGCCGCCGCACGTAACCGACTGGAACAAACCAGTGAAACCCTGGAGCAGATAGCCGCCGCCACCGGTTTTGGCAGCAGCATCAATCTGCGGCGCATTTTTGAACGCCAGTTACACCTCACACCAGGCGATTACCGCCAGCGCTTCCACTGCCGCAAATTGGCGTAAAGTGATCCTTTTTTGTCGTTTACGCCAAACCGCGACCGGCCTACAGTAACTGCAGTTAGTTACCGCACAGGAAGGAGTCAATTATGGTTAAGGTCGGCATTAATGGTTTTGGCAGAATTGGACGCAACGTGTTACGCGCGGCGCTGGGCAACGCAGAGATTCAGATTGTGGCGATTAACGATCTGACGGACAGCAAAACCCTCGCCCATCTGCTGAAACATGATTCTCTGCTCGGCACCCTGCCCGTTCCGGTAGAAGCGGGTGAAGGCCAGTTGTTCGTCGATGGCAAAGCGGTGCGTGTATTCAGCGAACGCGATCCGGGCAACATTCCGTGGCGTGACGTTGGCGTGGAAGTGGTGATTGAAGCCACCGGTTTCTTCACCGAACGCGACAAAGCCGAAGTGCATATCAGCCGCGGCGGCGCAAAACGGGTGATCATCTCCGCACCGGGTAAAAATGATGATTTAACCATCGTGCTCGGCGTTAATGACCGTGAATACGATCCGCAGCGCCATTTCGTGGTCAGCAACGGCAGTTGTACCACCAACGGCCTCGCCCCTGCCGCGCAGGTGTTGCATCAACGTTTCGGCATCGAACATGGCCTGATGAATACCACCCATGCCTACACCAACAGCCAGGCGCTGCATGACCAGCCGGAAAAAGATCTGCGCGGTGCGCGTGCTGCGGCGCTGTCGATTGTGCCTTACTCCAGCGGCGCGGCGAAAGCGCTCGGCAAAGTGATCCCGGAACTTGACGGGCGGCTGACCGGTTACTCCCTGCGCGTACCGGTGCCGGTGGTGTCGATTGTTGACCTGACGGTAACACTGAAGCGTGATGTGACGGCTGAAGAGGTGAATGCCGCATTCCGCGAAGCCGCCAGCGCAGGCCCGCTGCAGGGTATTCTCGGTTACAGCGATGAACCGCTGGTTTCCAGCGATTACCAGGGCGATCCGCGCTCATCCATCATCGACGGTTTATCAACCCTGGTCATTGGCGGCAATCTGGTGAAAATCCTCGCCTGGTATGACAACGAGTGGGGATTTTCGAATCGCCTGGTTGAGCTGGCTGTACGTATGGCTCAGCGCGGTTTGTAACGGGCGACACGCCTTCACTCTACGACGACGCCTCAGGGCGTCGTTTTTTGTTCTGTCTCGGCCAACGCGGCAGCCAGTTGCGCGCGCCGGCGTTCAAGGGTAGCGATTTGCGCCTCAATCGTCGCCAGCCGTTCACGCTGCAACGCGCGCGTTTGCGGGCACATCCCCGCCCCTTCTTCATTGCGCATGCAGGCAGGAAAAGCGGCAATTTCAGCAATGCTAAAACCTGTCGCGATTAACTGCTGGATTTGCCTCACCTGCCCGAGCGCCTGCGGCGGAAAGTAGCGATAACCGTTGCAGGCACGCGTGCTGCACAGCAGACCGTGGCGATCGTAATGGCGGATGGCGCGCACGCTGATGCCCGTTTGTCGGGCGAGTTCGCCAATTGATAACATCCTCTTCCTCCCGGTAAATGGCTTGACTCTGACACCAGTGTCAGGGTTGAGGATAGCGGCGTACATTCATCTGGAGGAACATTTTATGCTGTTATCCCCTGGTCGTTACCTCGCCATTTTGTTATTCAGCGTTTCCGCCTCGCTGTTTGCCAGCGACAGGCAGTACACCGCCACCTCGGCGGACGGTGTGCAACTGGCGATACAAGAGTCCGGCTCGCCGCAAGGTAAACCGATTATCTTTATTCACGGGTTATTAGGCAGCCACCTGAACTGGGAAAAACAGCGTCAGGACCCGGCATTGCAACGTTTTCGGTTGATCAGTTTTGATTTGCGCGGCCATGGTCTGTCGGCAAAACCGACACAGGCAGAGGCCTACCGTGAGGGAAGCCGCTGGGCAGAAGATGTCGCCGCGGTCATTGCCGCAAGCCATGCAAAAAAACCGCTGCTGGTCGGCTGGTCGCTCGGCGGTGCGGTGATCAGTCACTACCTGGCGGATGCCGGTGATAAGGCGCTTTCCGGCGCGCTGTATGTCGATGCCGTGGTGGAGTTAACGCCCGATCAGATCCCGGCGCATCCACACGTCTATCAGGCGATGACCTCGGCGGATTTAACCACCCATCTGGATGGCGAGCGCGAGTTTCTGCGGCTCTGCTTCTACCGGCAGCCTGATGCGGTTACCTTCGCGCGCCTGCAAGCCAATGCGGCGATGGCCTCCTGGGAGATGCAACGCGCCGTGCCGTCGATGAAAGTTGCGCTTGAGCAAGGGCTGGGGAAAGCGACAATCCCGGTACGTTTTATCTACGGCAAACACGATCGGCTGGTAAATCCGCAGACATCGCTGGCGCGGGCCAGAAGCGTGAATCCCCGGATTAGCGCGGTGTGGTTTGACCATTCGGGGCACGCCCCGTTCCTGGAAGAGCCAGCCCGTTTTAACCAGCAACTGGCAGATTTTGCGGATTCTCTGCCCTGAAACAGAAAACGGGGCATCGCTGCCCCGTTTTATGGTGTTACTTCGACATATCAACCACGATCCTGCCGGTGATTTTCCCGGCGCGCATCCGCTCAAAGATGCTGTTGATATTCTCCAGCGGCTCTACGGCGATTTCCGCATGCACTTTGTTACGCCCGGCGAAATCCAGTGCTTCCTGCAGATCTTTACGCGTACCGACAATCGAACCGCGCACCGTGGTGCCATCAAGCACCATGTCAAAAATAGACAGATCGAATTTCCCCGGTGGCAAGCCGTTAAGCACCATGGTGCCGCCACGACGCATCATGGTTGTTGCCTGTTCAAACGCTTTTGGCGATACCGCGGTCACCAGCACGCCGTGCGCACCGCCAAACTCGCTATGGAAACGTGTGCCCGGATCTTCCTGGCGCGCATTGACCACTACCGAGGCACCGAGACGGCGGGCAAACGCCAGCTTGTCATCATCAATATCGACCGCCGCCACGTTCATGCCCATCGCCACCGCGTACTGAATCGCCAGGTGTCCCAGACCGCCGATACCCGACACCACGACCCACTCTCCGGCGCGCGCTTCGGTCATTTTCAGCCCTTTATAGACGGTCACCCCGGCGCAGAGGATCGGCGCGATACTCTGAAAATCGACGTTATCCGGCAAAACCCCGACATAGCTGGCATCGGCCAGGCAATATTCGGCAAACGTACCGTTCACCGAATAACCGGAGTTTTGCTGCGAGTGGCACAGCGTTTCCCAGCCGCCAAGACAGTGTTCACAGTGACCACATGTTGAGTAGAGCCACGGCACACCGACACGATCGCCCTCTTTCACATGCTTCACACCCGGCCCGACCGCCACCACATGGCCGACACCTTCGTGGCCCGGGATAAACGGCGGGTTCGGTTTAATCGGCCAGTCGCCATCAGCGGCGTGTAAATCCGTGTGACACACGCCGGTCGCTTCAATTTTGACAAGGATTTTGCCCGGTTCAACCGCCGGCACCATTACCTCTTCAATCACCAGCGGCTGACCAAAGGCTTTCACCACTGCGGCTTTCATGGTCTTCAGTTGCATATTATCGCCTCATCCTGATGTAGATAATTAATACAGCCCCAGCGGCGAACCGCTGTAACTCACCAGCAGGTTTTTGATCTGCTGATAGTGGCTCAGCGCCAGTTTGTGGGTTTCACGCCCGACGCCTGAGTTTTTGTAACCGCCAAACGCCGCATGTGCCGGGTAGAGGTGGTAACAGTTTGTCCATACGCGACCCGCTTTAATGCCGCGCCCCATGCGCCATGCGCGGTTGATATCCAGCGTCCACACCCCGGCGCCAAGGCCAAACTCGGTGTCGTTGGCGATACGCAGCGCTTCGGCTTCATCTTTAAAGGTGGTGATGCCCAGCACCGGCCCAAAAATCTCTTCCTGGAAGCAGCGCATCCCGTTATGGCCTTTAATTAACGTCGGCTGGATATAGAAGCCATTTTGCAGCCCGTCGCCGTGTTCCACGTGAGCGCCGCCGGTAATGATTTCGCCGCCTTCGTCGCGGGCAATCGAGATATAAGAGAGGATTTTGTCGTACTGCTCTTGAGACGCCTGCGCGCCAATCATGGTGTCGGTGTCAAACGGGTCGCCTTTGCGGATGTTTTCCATGCGGGCAATGACCTTTTCTACAAACTGCGGATAAATCGACTCCTGTACCAGCACGCGCGACGGGCAGGTGCAGACTTCGCCCTGGTTGAAGAACCCGAGCACCACGCCTTCCACCGCTTTATCAATAAAACCTTCATCACCGTTCATCACATCTTCAAAGTAGATATTCGGTGATTTTCCGCCGAGCTCAACGGTGCTGGGGATGATGTTTTCCGCCGCGCACGAGAGGATATGGCGGCCAATCGGCGTGGAGCCGGTAAAGGCGATTTTTTCGATGCGTTTGCTACGTGCCAGCGGTTCACCGGCTTCCGTACCAAAGCCGTGCACCACATTCAGCACCCCTTTTGGCAACAAATCGCCAATCAGCTCCATCAACACGCAGATGCCAAGCGGCGTCTGTTCAGCCGGTTTCAGTACCACGCAGTTACCCGCCGCCAGCGCCGGAGCCAGTTTCCATGCCGCCATCAGCAGCGGGAAGTTCCACGGGATGATCTGCCCGACCACGCCCAGCGGTTCATAGATGTGGTAGGCCACCGTATTGCTGTCGATCTCTGCCGCTGTCCCTTCCTGCGCGCGAATACAACCCGCGAAATAACGGAAGTGATCAACAGCCAGCGGCAAATCCGCGCCCATGGTTTCGCGGATCGGTTTTCCGTTATCCCAGGTTTCTGTTAATGCCAGCATTTCCAGGTTGGCTTCAATGCGATCGGCGATCGCCAGCAGCACATTGGCGCGATCCTGCACGCTGGTTTTTCCCCAGGCGTCGGCGGCAGCATGCGCTGCGTCGAGAGCCTTCTCAATATCCGCCGCGTCTGAGCGCGGGAATTCGGCAATCACCTGTCCGGTGACCGGCGAGGTGTTGGTAAACCAACGCCCTTCCACCGGGTCAACAAATTCACCGCCAATATAGTTGCCATAACGCTGTTTGAAAGAGACTTTCGCGCCAGCAAGGCCAGGGTGGACATATTTCATAAGATGTTCCTCTTTTATTATCGGTACAGGTGAGGCGTCGCGCACCGTGGCGGACACAGTGACATAAGCAGTTCTTATGCCAGGTCTTAGAAAACACTCCGACACGGCTTTGTTTATGCTGATAAAACAACGGAATAACTGAAATTCGGGCTTTTGCCGGAATGAAATGACACAAAAAAGCGCGCTACGGGGTGCGGGAAGTGTGTCGCACGTCGCTACATACGGGACACTGTTATGCTACACAAATGTAACATCTCATTTAATGGAGAGTCACATGCCGCCACGCGCCTTGTCCCTCGCTCCTGCCGGGTTGCCCTGCCTGCTTGAAAACTCCTGGCAGCGTAGTCTCAGCTACGGGTTGACCCGCGATGATGACGCCCAGCCCTGGGTGGCGACATCCATGCTGAAAGATGCCCGTGCGGAAAACGGTTGGGTCAACCATCTGGCCGCTCCGCTACTGGCGCGGCTGCGCCCGCAGCTTGCCAGTCATCCGTCGATCATGGTGCTGTCCGACGCCACCGGTCTGGTGCTGGAGACCCACGGCAACCGCGACTTTCTGCAAAAAGCGCAGCGCTATGCGCTGGCACCCGGCAACCTGTGGGGCGAACACGCGCGCGGCACCAACGCAATAGGCACAGCGCTGGCATTGCAGCGCCATTGTGAAGTCTCCGGCGGCGAACATTATCTCAGCCGCAATGCAGGTTTGTTTTGCTCGGCGTCCCCCGTCTTTCGACCGGACGGACAAATTGCCGGGGTGTTAGATCTCTCAACACCCGCCCAAGCGCCACGCCGCGATGCCGCTGCGCTGATCCGTCGCGCGGTATGCCAAATAGAACATGAGTGGGCCACCAGCGCGCTTGGCGCTGACCGCTGGCTGCTGAGTTTGCATCACGACCCGTCGGTGCTCGGCAGTGCGCAGGAGTTGTTGCTGATTTTTGCCGATCAGACATTGCTCGGTGCCAACAAACTGGCGATGGATGAGTTTTCGCTGACGCCGCAGCACTTTGGCGAACTCGCTTTGCAAACGCTCTTCCCGGAGGCCAGTTTGCAGGCTGGCGAAACCACGCTCGCCGCCAGCAATACCCGGCGCTACTACGCACGTCAGACGCTACCCGCGCGGCGCTATATCGGGCGCGGCGCAGCATTCGTCAAGGATCAACTGGCGAAGGAAAAAGAGAAAGCGCTGCGCATTGTGAATGCCGGGATTGCCTTGTGCGTGACCGGTGAAACCGGCAGCGGAAAAGAGTATCTGGCACGCGAGTTATATGCCCGCAGCCAGTGGCGGACGGGAAATTTCGTCGCCATTAACTGCGCGGCGCTCCCGGAGCATTTGATTGAGTCCGAGCTGTTCGGCTATGTTCCCGGCGCATTTACGGGCGCAAGCCCGAAAGGGTATATCGGTAAGTGCCGGGAAGCCGATGGTGGTGTGCTATTCCTTGATGAAATTGGCGATATGCCGCTGGCGCTGCAAACCCGCCTGCTGCGCGTGTTGCAGGAGAAGAAAGTGACGCCGCTTGGCGCAAATAACGTGTATGACGTTAATTTCACGCTGATTTGCGCTACCCATCAGGATCTCGCCGCCCGGGTACAGGCCGGGACATTCCGCGAAGATCTGCTGTACCGCATTCAGGAGTTTCATCTGCGCATTCCCCCCTTGCGCGAGTGGCAGAATGTTGATGGGTTTATCCGGAAACTGTGGCTGGAGCTGGGCGCAGCCAGCCGCGGCCTTACCCTGAGTGACGAGGTGATAGCCACACTGGCGGGTCGCCCGTGGCCGGGAAATGTGCGCCAGTTACTCAGCCAGTTGCGGGTATTGATGGCGCTGGCGGAAGACGGCGATTGCATTACGCTTGCGGATTTACCGGCCGAGATAGCCACCACGCGCCAGCCCGTGGTTGCGCTAACGCCGAAGGATGAGCAGAGTGCGATTGACGAAGCGCAGGGCAATATGAGTCTGGCCGCGAAAAAACTGGGGATATCGCGCAGCACCCTTTATCGGCGGCTGGAGAAACGGCAAATCAGCAGTTGAATGCGTGACGGGTTAACAACGGGTTTTAACCTGGGCGGGAACGGCCGCAGACCGGGAGAGAAAAAGGGCGCACCGCGGTGCGCCCTGTTCTTTTTCCTGCTTACAGCGCCATATCGTGCTGCGCAGAGGCTTCGCTTTTCGCTTCTGCCGGTTTATCAGCCGGAACGTCGCTTTTCGCTTCTGCCGGTTTGTCGACAGGCGCGTTGCCCTGATCGTTCATCTGAATCACCGGCGGTTTCGTCAGTTGCAGCGTGGCGGCCGTGTCATCCCACACTTTCTGGGTCAGCGCCACATTACCGTTCATCTCCTGGCCGTAGCTCGGAACGATGTCGCGGATTTTGCTCTGCCACTGCGGTGAGTTGAACTGCTCCGGGAACATTTTCTTCAGCACATTCAGAGTGATTGGCGCAGCCGTCGACGCGCCCGGCGATGCGCCAAGCAGCGCAGAGATGGTTTTCTGCTGATCGACCACCACTTCGGTGCCAAGCTTCAGCACCCCACCTTTGTCTTCATCTTTCTTGATGATCTGCACACGCTGGCCGGCCTGGATCAGTTTCCAGTCCTCTTTACGCGCCTGCGGATAGTACTCTTTCAGCGCTTCAAAGCGGTCTTCATCACTCAGCATCACCTGACCAATCAGGTATTTCACCAGGTCGAAGTTGTCGAGCCCTACGTGGGTCATCGGCATAAAATTGCTGGTGGTGGTAGTGCTCAGCAGGTCAAAGAAGGAGCCGTTTTTCAGGAACTTGGTGGAAAACGTCGCGAACGGCCCAAACAGCACCACACGTTTGCCATCAATATAACGGGCATCGATATGCGGCACCGACATCGGCGGCGCGCCAACGGACGCCTGACCGTAGACTTTTTGCTGGTGTTGACTGGTGATTGCCGGGTTTTCCGTCATCAGGAAAGAACCGCCAACCGGGAAGCCCGCGTAGTTATCCGCTTCCGGGATGCCGGTTTTTTGCAGCAGCTTCAGCGCCCCGCCACCGGCACCGATAAAGACATATTTCGCATCAATGGCGTGCTCGTTGCCGCTGTTCACATCTTTAATGGTGACATGCCAGGAGTTATCAGCATTGCGTTTGAAATCGGTCACTTCGGAAGAGGTTTGCAGCGAGAAGTTGCTGCTTTTTTTCAGACTACCGACCAGCTGACGGGTAATTTCACCGTAGTTAACATCGGTGCCGACCGGCGTCCAGGTCGCAGCGACTTTCTGGTTCGGGTCGCGCCCTTCCATCACCAGCGGCGCCCACTGTTTAATTTGTTGGTGATCGGTGGAGAATTTCATGCCCTGGAATAAGGTCGTTTGCTGCAATGCGGCATAACGTTTTGCCAGATAATCAACATTATCGCCCCAGACGAAACTCATGTGCGGCGTGGAATTAATAAACGCGTGCGGATTATTCAAAATACCGCGCTTCACCTGTGCCGACCAGAACTGGCGGGAAATCATAAACTGCTCATTAATTTCCAGTGCTTTGCTGACATCAATAGAACCATCCGCACGCTGCGGCGTGTAGTTAAGTTCCATATTTGCCGAGTGACCAGTGCCGGCATTATTCCAGCCGTTAGAAGACTCGAGCGCTACGCCATCGAGTTTTTCCACCATCACTTGTTTCCACTCCGGCTGCAGCTCCTGCAGCCAGGTGCCCAGAGAGGCGCTCATGATGCCGCCGCCAATCAGCAGGAAGTCCGTTTTTTGCGTCTCTTCTGCGTACGCGCTGGCCACTGAACTGACGAGTAACGCGACGGCGCTCAGCGAGATAATTGTCTTTTTCATTGCAGGCATAATTATAAGGTTACATAGCAGGTGTGATTTGTGAAAACAGATATTAACGCACTTTTACGTTAATTTAAAATATCATTCACAAATCAGCTCATATCGATAAATATTATTTCGCCGCTTTTTTAAATTAAAAAAAGCAATGGCATATTTTGTGTGGAATTAATATCGGCGGAATTTATTTTAAAGCAGAGAAATATCAAACGACTCCTGGAAAATTAAACGAAAATAAAAAAGCCCGCAAGATGAGTACCTGCGGACTTTTTTGTTATTCAGACATCAGCAAGATGCGTTTTCGCCTCCTGTAAGGCGATTCGCAAATGATCGTTATTCTCGGTTAGCAGATCGCGCGCGCACCAGGCATCCAGGCCGGTCAGCAACATTAAAATAGCCGTGCGACAGTGGTGATCGCAGCTTTCCAGCGCGCTTTTCGCTTGCTCGCGCGAGCACTGCGTAGCCGCCATCACCAGCGTGATTTGCCGCTCTGACCAGTACACATTAGTCGCCTGCACATCCACCCGCAGGTTGCTATAAACACGCCCGGTACGGATAGCAAGACCGGTTGCCAGCATGTTGAGAATCTGCTGCTGGGCAAGACGCGCTTTCGGTTCGCTAAACCCACTCACTACCTCCGCGCCGCTGTCCGGTGCCAGCACAATATCCGCTAACTGGGCGGCTTCGCTATCGTGGCCGCGACAAACCAGCGCGATACGTGCGCCGAGCGACCAGGCATGGCGCAACGCGCCCCATGTCCACGGCGTTTTACCACTGACCGACAGCGCCACCAGCATGTCGTCATAGCTAAAGTTGATGGCCTGTAAATCGGCGACACCGCGTTCATAATTTGCCGCCGCCGCGTCACGCGCTTGCGCGTTAGCATTGATACCACCGGCCACCACGCCGATGACGCCGTGACGCGTATCCGGGGCAAAACCTTGTGCGGTTTGTATCGCCGCCTGCCCGGACGCGCCCGCGCCAATAATCACCACCCTGCCGGCGCGGTTCAGCGTCGCGCTGGCGTTATCCACCAGCCGGGCGATCGCCGGCAAACAGGCGTTTACCGCGTCGGTAACCTGTTTATCTTCCTCATTGATGAGCGTCAGCATATCCAGCGTGGCGAGCCGGTCGATGTCGGTCGTGCGGCGGTTGCGACGTTCCACTAGTGAACCGTTTGGCTTACTGCTCATACCCTGCTCCTTCTGAATGGTTCCACACTCACTATAAGGTTATTTATCTGCCTTACCTGCGAATGGGGTCACGCTTCACGGCTACACCGCGCATTTTGTGCGTCTCACGCCGCTTTAAGATTTTTACGCCTTCGGTGATAATAAATATATTGATGTGAATAATTGGGTTTGGCATGAAAGAGTTAGCGCAGCGGATAAAACCACGCAAACGCCCCATGAAGCTCAGCACCACCGTGACGCTAATGATTTGCAGCGTTATCGGTTCGGTGTTGCTGCTGGCCTTTGCCCTGTGGTTCTGGCAAATCAGCAATGCCACGCGTGACGGTGTCAAAGAGACGGCGCTGGCCGTTGCGCGCACGCTGGCTGATTCGCCTGAAATCAAGCGTGGATTATTGTTGCCGCCTGACAGCAACGTGATCCAGCCGCTGACGGAAGCGGTCGCGGCCCGCAACGATCTGCTGTATGCCATCGTCACCAATATGCACGGCATCCGTTATTCACACCCGAACGCCGGGATCATCGGGCAACACTTTATTGGCGAGGATCTTAACCCGGCGCTGAAAGGCAAAGAGAATGTCGCGGTGAATCGCGGCGTGCTGGCACCGGCATTACGCGTTTTTACGCCGGTCTACAACGACACCAACCAGCAAATTGGCGTGGTCGTTGTCGGTATTTCGTTGAGCAAAGTTGATCAGCAAGTCAGCCGCAGCCGCTGGGCGGTGATGTGGACGCTGCTGTTCAGCGCGCTGGTCGGCTCACTCGGCACCTGGCAACTGGTGCGTGTGCTGAAACGTATTCTGCTTGGCCTTGAGCCGCATGAGATTTCGGCGCAATTCAAGCAGCGCCAGGCAATGTTACAGTCGCTCAAAGAAGGGGTGATTGCCGTCGATGCTGACGGGCGCGTAACGCTGCTTAACCATGCCGCGCGGCAGATGCTGCTGACTAACGCACCGGACGGTGCCGCCGGGCACGGGCCACTGCTCGCCGACCTGCTGGAAGTGCTGGAAACCGGGGAACCAACCCATGACCGCGAGCTCGGTTGCAACGGTCTGCTGTTGCTCAGCAACACGGTGCCGGTGCGCAGCCAGGGCGTGGTGATTGGCGCTATCAGCACGTTTCGCGATAAAACCGAAGTGAGCCAGTTGCTCCAGCGGCTGGACGGGATGGTGAATTATGTTGATGCGTTGCGCACCACGTCCCACGAATTTATGAACAAGCTGCATGTTATTCTCGGCCTGTTAAACATGAAAAGTTATGACAAGCTTGAAGAGTATGTGCTGCAAACCGCGCAGAATTATCAAACCGATATTGGCGCTATTCAGCACCGGGTTAAATCCCCGGTGGTGGCGGGTTTTCTGTTAGGCAAAATCAACCGGGCGAAAGAGCGCGGTTTTACGCTGACGCTGGCAGATGAGAGCCTGGTGCCGGATAACCCCAATGAGAAGCAAGTTACCGTGCTGGTGACGGTGCTGGGAAATCTTATCGAAAATGCGCTTGATGCCATGAATAATCAGCCGGAAGGCGAAGTGGGTATTCTGCTGCATTATCAGGATGGCTGGCTGACTGGCGAAGTGAGCGATGATGGTCCGGGCATTGCGCCGGGCAATATTGACGCCATTTTCCGTAAAGGATTCTCAACGAAAGGTGATAACCGGGGCGTTGGGCTGTTTCTTGCCAGCCAGCAACTTACCGAACTTGGCGGCACAATCACCGTCGAGTCTGAACCCGGTGTTTTTACCCAATTTTTTGTCCATCTCCCCTGGGATAGTGAAAGGAAGAACGCGTGATAAATGTATTAATTGTTGACGATGATGCCATGGTCGCCGAGCTGAACCGCATGTATGTGGCGCAGATCGCCGGCTTTCAGTGCTGCGGCACGGCATCGACGCTGCGCCAGGCCGAGGAGATGATTAACGATCCACAGCGCGATATCGATCTGGTGCTGCTGGATGTCTATATGCAGCAGGACAGCGGGCTGGATCTGCTGCCGATCATTCGCGCCAGTGGCCGGGCGATTGATGTCATTATGATCACCTCCTCCGCCGATGCGGCAACCATTCAGACTTCGCTGCACTATGGCGTGGTGGATTATCTGATCAAGCCCTTCCAGTTCCCGCGCTTTGAAGAGGCGCTGACTGGCTGGCGCGAAAAGCGCAAGCTGATGAGCGCACACCCTTATTATGAGCAGTCCGATGTCGACCGTCTTTTACACGGTGGCGCGCCGGAAGCCGCAGACACGCGCCGTCTGCCAAAAGGGTTAACCGCGCAGACATTGCGCACCATTTGTCAGTGGATTGACGCCCATCCGGGCATTGAGTTTTCCACCGATGAACTGGCGAATGCCGTGAACATATCGCGCGTATCGTGCCGTAAATACCTGATTTGGCTTGCGCAAATCAATATTCTCTATACCACCATTCACTACGGCGCGACCGGTCGCCCGGTGTATCGCTACCAGTTAATTGCCGATCAATACAGCTTGCTTAAGCAGTACAGTCAGTGATCCGGTAACTGTCATCGCACGGCGTAAAGCGGAACTGACGCTGTGAAGAGAGGATAATGTCGCGGTTTTTGGTGACGAAAATCGCTTCAATATCCTCGCGCTGTTTCAGTAGTGCGCAGCCTTTTTCCACACCGAGACCAAAAATAAGCGTGGTCCAGATATCGCCGTCGAGCGAATCGCGGGAAATGATCGTCACGCTGTCGAGTTCGTTATCCAGCGGGTAACCACTGCGCGGGTCAAGAATATGGTGCCAGCGTTTGCCATCCTGTTCGAAATAGCGCTCGTAAGTGCCGGATGTCACCACCGATTGATTCACCACTTCAATTGACCCCACCAGGGCATCACTGGACGAGAACGGTTTTTTAAGCCCGATTGACCAGCTACCTTGCGGCGTGTCCAGGGTTTGAACATTTCCCCCAAGGTTAATCAGCCCGTCGCGTACATCCTGCTGATGCAAGTAATCCCGCACCCGATCGGCGATAAAGCCTTTGGCAATCGCGCCAAGATCGATCTCCATCCCCGGCTGGGTAAGAAACACGCTGCTGTCGGCATCATTCAGCACCACATCCTGCGGATGGGTAATGCGCAGCCGCGCCGCTATCTCGTCGGCTGGCGGTACGCGGTCGCCTTTAAAACCGATACGCCACAGCTTCACCAGCGGGCCAATCGCCAGGTTAAAGGCGCTGTCCTGCACCATGCTCGCGGCTTTGGCACATTTAATCAGTTCATACACCGGGCGGCTGACCGCCACCGGATGCTGCCCCGCCGCGTGGTTGATATCCATCACCTGCGAATGGGCGCGGTTTACTGTCAGAAGATCTTCGTAACGTTTGATAAGGCCAAAAACGCGGGAGGCGAGCGCCGGGTTATCGGCAAAGAGTTTCAGCAGAATGGGAGAGCCCATCAGGGTTGCAGAGTAGCTCCAGACACGGTTATCGGACATCGCACTCTCCTCATGGGCTAAATTGAACAGGCCTGCGCAGTGGCAGGCCTGAAGTGTAGCACGTGGTTAAGCGCGTTTGGCGCGCATTGCAGCCTGGTGTCCCGCCAGTGAGCCGAAGATAATGATATCGGCCACCGCGTTGCCGCCGATACGGTTGCCGCCATGCAGGCCGCCAACCACTTCACCGGCGGCATAAGCGCCTGGGATAACCTGGTTTTGCGTGTTCAACACTTCGGTTTCCGTGTTGATGGTCACGCCGCCCATGGTGTGGTGCACACCCGGCGCAATCTGGATGGCGTGGAACGGGCCTTCGTTGATCGGCGCTCGCAGCGCGGTGGTGCGACCAAAGTCTTCATCGTGCTGTTTTTCCACAAAGCCGTTGTAGCGCTCAAGCGTCGCCAGGAAAGTGTGGTAATCGATACCCAGTTTTTCCGCCAGTTCGCGCGGTGAGCTGGCGCTGGTGACCAGACCACGCGCGATATACTCGTCTGCCGCTTTGTTTTTCGCTCTGACATGCTCATCAAACACAATGTAAGCGTAATGTTCCGGCAGCGCGATGATGGCCGCCGAGACTTTATCGCGGGTCGACATTTCGTTGAAGAAGCGCTTACCCTGCTGGCTGACGAGGATAGCACCGCCACCGCGAATCGATTCGGAAATCAGGTACGAGGTGTTCTGCTCAACGGTCGGGTGGATCTGAATTTCGCCCATATCCACCGTGCCCGCGCCAATACGTTCCAGCAGTGCAATACCGCCCCCGGTCGCGCCTTTATGGTTGGTGGTCACAAACCCGTCCAGATCCGGGCGGTATTTCACCACCATTGCGCTGTTGGCGCTGAAACCACCGGTCGCCACAATCACGCTTTTCGCTTCAACGATCATGCTTTCCTGCTCTTCGGTCAGCAGGCGCACACCGCGCACTTCACCGTGCTCGAACAGAATGTCGTCGACTGAAGTATCGAGCATCACATCGATGCCGCGTTTGGTGACATTACGCACCAGACCGCTAATCAGGTAGCCACCGACTGCCGATCCGTCGCGTGGGCGGTGCGTACGGTCAATGCTCATTCCGCCAGTGGTGGTGATGTCGTTAAGCATAATGCCGCGACGAGCCAGCCATTCAATGGCTTCCGGCGCATTTTCCACAAAGCGACGCAGCAGCGCCGGGTTGTTTTTGTTACCGCCACCTTTCAGGGTTTCCGCGTAGAACAACTCTTTGCTGTCCTGAATGCCTTTCACGCGCTGGAAGCGGGTTTCGGCAGCGTTCATCCCCGCAGAGGCTTTAATGGTGTTACCGCCGATGGTCGGCATTTTTTCGACAATCAGCACGCTCGCACCTTCGTCGTGCGCCTGAATTGCCGCCGCCAGACCCGCGCCGCCGCTACCGACAACCACAACGTCATAGCGTTTGGCTTCCTGAGTGTCACTACCCTCTTCTGCCGCCAGTGCTTTGCTGGATTTCACCATCGCTTTTGATACCGCTTTTTTCACCGCTTCGCTCTGGCTGGTGGCGCCAGAAATCGCGTCAACGTGCGGGCTGTTCGCCGTCAGGATGCGGCCACGGATCTCTTCAAAACTGCTGGTGAATTCAACGCTATCAACGGTACTTGAAGCGAGTTCAATGTCGACGATGCGGTCCGTGTCGAGGCTGACATTGATAACCAGTTCGTTGGCGTCGTCCTGAACCGTTTCAGCAAAAAGACCTGGCTTAAATTTCGATGCGCCCATGCTCATGTCGCGGATCATCGCTTCGACCAGAGAGAAGCGCCACAGCGGTTCCGGGATATTCAGCGCTTCACGCTGGGTGCTATCAATGAACAGCTCCAGGTTTTCACCGTTAGCAATACGCGCCGTCCAGTCCGGGTACGCGATGCACGCACGGCCTACCGCAATCAGGTCATAGCCGTGATCCAGCCCCTGCTCAGCGTCGGCGGCGTTAACCACACCGCCAACACCCATCACCGGCACTTGCGCAAGCGTAGCGGAACGCATGGCACAGTATTTTTTAATCAGCGGCGTCGGATCGCTGGTGTCGTTAATGGAAGGACGCAGCGCCGCACCCAGCGAAAAGTGCAGGTAATCAACACCGCGCGCCGCCAGTTTTTCCAGCAGGAACATGGTGTCATCGAAACGGATGCCGGGCACTTCCAGCTCTTCCGGCGAGAAGCGGTAACCGATAATAAAGGCATCGTCGGCGTACTGGCGCGCCATTTTATGGGTGATGTCCAGTACGGCCAGCGGGAACTTCGCGCGATTGTCGCGGCTGCCGCCCCACTCATCATCGCGCTGGTTGGAGTTTGGCGAGAAGAATTGCTGGATCAGATAGGTATTGGCACCGTGAATTTCAACACCGTCGAAACCGGCCTGAATGGCGCGGCGCACGGCTTCACCAAATTTACCGATCATCCCTTCCACTTCAGCGGTAGTCAGCGCAACCGGGGTTGCCGCGCCATCACGCGGAGCGGCAATAGCGCTCGGACCAACCGGAGTACGGCCGCCAATCAGTTTCGGTTCGACCATGCGGCCGCCGTGATAAATCTGCAAAATCGCTTTCGAGCCTTCGGATTTAATCGCCGAGGCAATTTTCGCCAGACCGGCGATTTTTTCGTCGTTATCAATACCAATCGCACCCGGAAATGCCAGGCCGAGATCATCGATAAAACAACATTCAACAATAATGGTGCCGATACTTCCGGCGCGGGCGCGATAATATTCCACCAGTTCACTGCTGACGGTGCCGTCAAAATAACCTGTGCAGGTGGTCATTGGCGCCATTAACAAACGGTTTTTCAGTTCTGCGCCATTCGGCAAGGTAAACGGGCTGAGGATGCGTTCGTTGCTGGTCATAATTAAACTCCAAATCTAAAAATTAAAAACTTTGAATTCGGTGACGGATTTATTTTTCGTTCTGTTTTTTAATCCTGATGTCGTGTATTTAATATACCGTGAATTTTAATTACCAAATTAATTACGTTAGTTATAAAACTATTTAACCACCCTAATAACAGAGCTACCTCCAGCGTATTATCATTTTTAAATATCGCGTTCACATCACTTTAATTACCGGTAACATTGCGATTACTTCGCACTTTTCCTTTCCAGCTTTATTAAAATAATAAAACAAAAAAATATCATACAGTTAAAAGAAAAATCCACGTTAATGAGAGTTATTATCAGCACCGTTTTTTAACATTTACGGTAATTTTGTGAAATTAACCACATAATACTCTGTGGGTATTCATTTTATTAAAAAAAGTGTCGTTCGTTTCGTTTTCTTGATCTCAATCAATAGCCTTCACCAATGGAAGAGCAATATATAAATACGCTCAGATTTTTATTTAATGCGATTGAATTTGCGTTAAACAACACATGCCAGAATGTGAAAAGTCTCAATAAAAAATTAAAGTAACTTTTGAAACTAAAATAATCAGAGATTCACTTTCCGCGCATGACCGAATTTTTAACTACTTGTAGATGCTCACTATGACAGAGAAAACAACAACCCCACCGTCTGCTCCTGCAGCCAGTGCCAAAGCCGGAAATAAAAACCGCCTGATAATGATGGCGTTACCGATTATCGTGGCAGTGCTTCTGCTGTTTGTCCCGGTACCGGAAGGTTTACCGCCGTTCGCCTGGCACTACTTTGCTATCTTCGTTGGCGTTATCGTCGGCCTGATTTTCGAACCCCTGCCGGGTGCGGTTATCGGCATGACCGGCGTGGTGGTTATCGCGCTGTGTAGCCAGTGGCTGTTATTCAGCCCGGAACAACTGGCCGATCCGAAATTCAAGCTGGCTGGCCAGTCCTTTAAATGGGCGGTGAGCGGTTTCGGTAACTCCACCGTGTGGCTTATCTTCGGCGCGTTTATGTTTGCCGCCGGTTACGATAAAACCCAGTTTGGTCGCCGCCTGGCACTGATTCTGGTGAAATACCTTGGCCGCCGCAGCCTGACGCTCGGTTACGCCATTACTTTCGCCGATCTGCTGCTGGCACCGTTCACCCCGTCAAACACCGCGCGTAGCGGCGGGACCATCTATCCGATTATCGCCAACCTGCCGCCGCTGTACGGTTCCAAACCGAACGATCCAAGCGCGCGCCGCATCGGTTCTTACCTGATGTGGGTAGCGATTACCGCAGCCTGTATCACCAGTTCTATGTTCCTGTCCGCACTGGCACCGAACCTGCTGGCGCTGGCGCTGGTGAAAAGCACCGTTGGCATTAACATCTCCTGGGGTAGCTGGTTTATCGCCTTCCTGCCGCTGGGCGTGCTGTTGATTCTGACCATGCCGCTGCTGGCTTACTGGTTCTACCCGCCAGAAGTGAAAATCAATGACGAAGTGCCGCTGTGGGCGAGCCGCGAACTGGAAAAACTGGGCAGAATGTCACGCAATGAGATCCTGCTGCTGGTGTTTGTCTGCTGTGCGCTGCTGATGTGGATCTTCGCCGCCGACTTTATCGAGCCTGCGCTTGCCGCGCTGCTGGTGGTCGTGCTGATGCTGTGGACCGGCGTGTTAACCTGGAACGACATCACCAGCAACAAACCGGCCTGGAACACCTTTGTCTGGTTCGCCACGTTAGTTGCGCTGGCCGATGGCCTCTCCACCACCGGCTTTATCGCCTGGTTGGGTAAAGAAGGTGGCCTGCTGATGAGCGGTATCTCTCCGGGGATGGCGACCATCGCCCTGCTGCTGGCGTTCTACCTGCTGCACTATCTGTTCGCCAGTACTACCGCGCACACCACGGCGCTGCTGCCTGCGATGCTGACCATCGCCGCGACAATTCCTGGCATCAATATGGAAGTGGTGGTTCTGGTGCTG
Organism: Kosakonia pseudosacchari; assembly: GCF_900184035.1. GTDB lineage: Bacteria > Pseudomonadota > Gammaproteobacteria > Enterobacterales > Enterobacteriaceae > Kosakonia > Kosakonia pseudosacchari. The sequence continues at coordinate 236,058 of NZ_FXWP01000027.1, read as the reverse complement.
TGTACTTCGCTCGGCGTGATGGGCATCATCACTCCGTACGGTACTGGCCCAAGCCCGATTTACTACGGTAGCGGCTACCTGCCGACCAAAGATTACTGGCGTCTGGGCACCATCTTCGGTGCAATCTTCCTGGCCGCCCTGCTGTTGATTGGTTATCCGTGGATCACCATGATGTTCTGATTCGTAACCGCCGGGCATTCCCGGCGGTTTTATTTTTATGGAGTAAAGAGCTATGTCGAACAAACCCTTTGTTTATCAGGACCCGTTCCCGCTGGCGAAAGACGATACGGAATATTATCTGCTGAGCCGTGAATATGTCTCTGTTGCCGACTTTGACGGCCAGCAAGTGCTGAAAGTCGAGCCGGAAGCGCTGACGCTGCTGGCGCAACGCGCGTTCCATGACGCCTCCTTTATGCTGCGCCCTTCCCACCAGAAACAGGTGGCGGCCATTCTGCATGACCCGCAAGCGAGCGAAAACGACAAATACGTTGCTCTGCAATTCCTGCGTAACTCCGAAATCGCCGCCAAAGGCGTGTTGCCGACCTGCCAGGACACCGGCACGGCAATTATCATGGGTAAAAAAGGTCAGCGCGTGTGGACCGGCGGCGGCGATGAAGCGGCGCTGGCGCGTGGTGTGTACAACACCTACACCGAAGACAACCTGCGTTATTCGCAGAATGCGCCGCTGGATATGTACAAAGAGGTCAACACCGGGACTAACCTGCCTGCACAGATCGATCTCTACAGCGTGGACGGCGACGAGTATAAATTCCTGTGTATCGCCAAAGGCGGCGGTTCAGCTAACAAAACCTATCTCTATCAGGAAACCAAAGCGCTGATTACCCCGGCGAAGCTGAAAAACTACCTGGTTGAGAAAATGCGTACCCTCGGCACGGCAGCCTGCCCGCCTTACCATATCGCGTTTGTGATTGGCGGTACGTCGGCTGAATCAACGCTGAAAACGGTGAAACTGGCCTCCACCCGCTACTACGATGGTCTGCCGACTGAAGGTAACGAGCACGGTCAGGCGTTCCGCGATGTCCAGCTGGAACAGGAATTAATGCAAGAAGCGCAGAACCTCGGTCTTGGCGCACAGTTTGGCGGTAAATATTTTGCTCACGACATCCGCGTGATCCGCCTGCCGCGCCACGGTGCTTCCTGCCCTATCGGCATGGGCGTCTCCTGCTCCGCCGACCGTAATATCAAAGCGAAAATCAACCGCGAAGGTATCTGGATCGAGAAGATGGAGCACAATCCGGGGCAGTATATTCCGGAAGAACTGCGCCAGCAGGGCGAAGGCGATGTGGCGAAAATCGATCTCAACCAGTCGATGAAAGCGATCCTCGCCCAGCTTTCCGCGTTCCCGGTATCAACCCGCGTTTCGCTGAACGGCACAATTATCGTGGCGCGCGATATTGCTCACGCGAAACTGAAAGAGCTGATTGATAATGGCGAAGAGCTGCCGCAGTACGTGAAAGATCACCCGATCTACTACGCCGGCCCGGCAAAAACGCCAGAAGGGTATGCCTCCGGTTCGCTTGGCCCAACCACCGCAGGGCGAATGGACTCCTACGTGGATCTACTGCAATCGCACGGCGCGAGCATGATCATGCTGGCAAAAGGCAACCGCAGCCAACAAGTGACCGATGCCTGTGCCAAACACGGCGGTTTCTATCTGGGGAGTATTGGCGGTCCGGCTGCCGTACTGGCGCAGCAGAGCATTAAGAGCCTCGAATGCGTGGCTTACCCGGAACTGGGTATGGAAGCGATCTGGAAAATTGAAGTGGAGAACTTCCCGGCGTTCATTCTGGTGGACGACAAAGGTAACGACTTCTTCCAGCAGATCCAGAACAAACAGTGCGCCGGCTGTAACCAGCGTTAAGTAAAATGTGAAAAACCCCCGGCGGCGTTCCCGACCGGGGGTTTTTATTGATCATAAATCAGCGCATGTTTAGTTGATGCGGAGTTCATCTTTCCAACAGAGCCGATAATAGCGCGCAATAATCTTCGCCAGCGCTTCGCGTTCGCCAGCCCCAATGACACTGCCGTCATCCCATCGTTTAAGGCTCGTTTTATCCAGCGTGCTGTAGCGCGCAGAAACCTCACAAATCAGCGCCCGTTCATTACGCTGAAAGAAAAGAAACTCGCCCCGGTAAAGCAATTTAAGGCGAATAACGCCCCATTCGGCGTCATGAAACTGACAGGCAGAACCATCGCGCTTCAGTTCCTGCAACTCCTCGCGCCACGCTTTATTGATCATCGCTAACCACCAGCAGCGCATAAAGTGTGGCGATGTAACGGGCAGGCTGCTGCTCTTTATAACTGAAGATAACCAGCGTTTTCCCCTGCCCGTCCTCACAGCTATGCGCAGAACAGAGCAGCGAGCCCTCTGGCGCGGAGTAACGGGTAAACGCCTCAGGATGGAAAGTAATAGCTTTGATTCTTGCCGCCACGGCGGCCTGGATGTGCTCCGGCAGCCGGGCAAAATCCTGGCTCTGGTAGAGATCCGGCTCAATTGGCTTCTGGCAACGCGGACAAATCAATTCGACACGCTGATTAAAAAAGCGCGTTTCCACGCCATCGTGCAGCATGACGCGTTTCTTAATGAATTTGTCGATTCTCATCTTCGTCACCCCGGCCGGAACAGGTCGCCCGCTCAGTCATTTTCAACGCTGATATTAATGGCCTGCACGCTGCCACCGGTGACATCGAAAGCGATATTTTTGCGTTCCAGTGAATACATAATCCACTGCTGACCATCGCTGTTATCGGTTTCACCCGCACCATAATGCTCAATCACACGCTGTGTCGCATCGCCGGGCGCGACACCACGCGCGGTATGCAATGCGGGGGAATGCAGCGTTATCTGCCCGATAACATAACTGTCGATGCTTTTCCCGCGCTGCTGCCAGTCGATATTGGCGCTGTAGATATCAAAGCCCGCATAAATGTGGCGGTAAAATTTATAGTTTTCATCGCCAAACGGCACTTCACCGACAAAATCCTCGCTGGCTTGTTTCCCCAGCGCCGCCATCAGATGGCGATCCCACTCCTGCCCCAGGGTAATAGCCTGGTTATTAATTTCCACGGTGAAGTCGTTTTCCGTCAGCGGCGTTGGTGACGCCTGGGCAGAAAAACCAAACAGCAGCGCAAAAACAGGGAATATTCGACGCATTAACCTTTCCATCTCCCGTCAAAAGAAGCGCTATTTAAGCCAGCTACCCGGCTGGTTGACAAGCGTTTTACCCGCCTGCGTCACCACCAGTTTCGGCGGGTTGTAATCGATAAGGTAAAGCACATCGCCATTACGGAATTCTGCGCCATTCACGCGATTTGCATCATCCACCCGCGTTTTACCGTGCAGGCTAATCTGCTGGCTGTCGCGGTTTCGTGCGCCGGTATAAAGCAGGTCATCGCAAGGCGTGGTGAACGCGCCGCAATTATTGCGGATGGCAATCATAAAATTATCAGTGCGGATAATTTTCGTCGTCGCGCCAGCGTGAACAGTCTCTTTAACCAGCGCGTAATTTTCCGGGGCGTAATAGTCGCCGTGTTCAGGTGGTTGCGTCAGATGCCACGCCAGTTTGTCACCATTAATAACCAGTGTCGCTTTGCCATTTTTACCGCCAAAGCTCGAATCAAACGTTACGATGGCGGTATTATTTTTAACCTCGCCGCGCAGGTTATCCTGCTGTTCATCCGGGCAATCGATGCGGTTGCCGCGCTGAGTAATAAAGCAATACGATCCGCTGAGCGTATTATTCTGCTGGGATAATTTCAGAGAAAGTGTAGATCCGCTGCTTTCACTGCCGTGCCACTGCCCGGAAAAATCAGCTGCCGACACCGCGCTGGCGCAACAGGAGAGTAAAAAGCTTGCAGCGACAAAATAGAACCTTGGGTGAGTTGAATACATATGTTCCTTGTCAGCATCACAGCAAATAAGTTGATTCTTAAGGCCCGTAAAAGAACATCAGTGTCGAGAGGTCGTCAAGATCCGCTTTCGATAACACGTTTTTTTCCATGCGATCATACTGGTAGATAATCCCTTTCAGGGGAATGGTCGATGGATGCTCTCTGGCCAGTGTCATTAATGTTTCAATATCCGCCGGATTTTTAAGCGCTCGGCTGAGGAATTTGTTCAGTAACGCTTCGCCCTCTTCACGGGTTAACAGATTCATGCGTATTTTCTCATCATGTTAATTCAGCAGCGAAAAGGTGATGGCTGAAATTATTCCCTGAATAACGCCGCCAGCGCTTATCTGTTTTACCGCACGATCACTTACTCCGTTGAAACGCACGGTGACACGACATGCGAAGCTACTCACCCGCTTTCCAGAAACCTTTTTCATCGAGAAGGATTTTATGGTTTTGTATCACGGTTAAGCTGTTATCAATTTTGCTCAGCAGATAAGTGGTGGTGCCGTTTTTAAAGGTGTAGGTGATAACGGGGCAGATTGCCTGTTCACACGCTTTGCGCACCGCAAAGCCGTGCAGACTGACTTCGGCCCGATCATTTTTACGCACGCCATAGTACGTTGCCTCGTCACAATTCGCGCCGTTACCACACACCGTGACCACTTTTATCGTAAATTTAGGGGTTTCAAAATAATCGATGAAGGTCTCAGCCGTTTGAGTAATCGCGGGCGTGTTAAATGACACGTTCTGAAAACGGCTAACCCATTGTTGCAGTGCCTCAGGAATGCTTTTTTCGCCCGTATTGCTTTTATAGTGGGCAACCGAAACCTCTGGCACTAGCCATGCGGCAGAAAGCCGGCCATCCGGGTAAATGACAAATGCGGAGGCATTTTCCAGATAGAGATCTTTCAGCCAGCCTTCAACAAATAACCCGCCATCCGCAGTGTGTCGCGGTTCGCCATAGACATCGAAATTACCTGTAAACGCAGCGTAATCCGGCCCTAATACTTTTTTTAACGACGCCTGCACCTGCTTATCCATGGTGATATTTTCGACAGTTTCAAGCGTGTCAAAATGGTTAATATCAATAACCGCAGCAGCGTCAAAGGAGAAAAAAGAGAACAAGCAAACAAAAAGGATCGAACGCACATGGCCAGAAAAAAGATCTCGCATAAATTTAATTCACATCCGTTTTAGCGCACTTTAAACTCAGGAACCGGGACTTCACGATGTTTGTATTTATCATAATTGTCGCGCATATCTTTTGCTAACGAGACCATTTCATGAAAATCCTCATATCGACTTAACTCGGCATTGTCGAGAATAAAACATTTTTGCACATCCCACATACTGTTATAGGGCCAAATCATGCAAATAAAATATTTATCGTCGCTTTGCAAAATAAAGAAATCGCCCTTTTCTTTGTGAATAACGTTCACTTCAGCCATAACAACTCCTGATAATTCTATAAAACAGCAAAGCTGAATATCCTAAAAAGCATCATCAAGATAAATTTTGCTTTACTGTCATGTCGATAAGTCAAAACTAAGGAATCAAAATTTCAACAGAGGTGTCCGGTGGGAATTGAACTTCTGAATAGAAGCTAACAGACTTTATATGCGTCTGATTTTATAGCTTGATGGGGTAAACCTGTTATTCCATTCGAAAAACAATTACACATCAAAATCATCTGGGTACAGCAAAATCCGCCTTTTTGTTTCTCATCATAATTTTTATTTAAATGCAATAATATTATATAGACTTGAACCCAGTCTTTTCATACAGACAAATCGGACAAACATCACATAGGTGAGATGATAATTTATTAATAACAACTCTGTCATTTATCTTTTTATTTTCACGATCCCTGTCATATAAGACATACTCACCATCGCAATTAATATTCAGCTCATCTAACAATGTGCGCTCAACCAAAATATGCTGCTTTGCCATAGCCTCGTCAGGCTGGACAATGGTTAACCGAATTATATCGTTTACGATGATATTTTTCTCTAATGCCTCGTTTATCGCCTTTGAGACAGTTGCATTGCAAGCTACTGTGTGGACTGAGCAAAATGAAAACACGGCAACCTCGTATTTGAAAAATGACAAAGCTAAATTTGTCATTTTTCACTTTATCAGGAATAGGATCTCTACTACTGCTGAAAAACCGGCTTCGTTTATGTATGTATTCTAGCAATAAACTCACTTCCGTTTCATGTAATCTTTTTTATCTAACAAAAATCATGTCACAAAAATGATCCAAATATAGCTTTGGATGTTCCAAAGTCACTGCACAATTCAATGTCAGAGGAACTTCTATGAAGCGTCACCTGGCCTTGTTCTCGAAAGTGCATGAAGCAAGAAGAATCTATTTACAAGAATGTTGAGCGCCCACCAAATTATACTTACTCTATGACATTCTCATTAGGCATTCTCTCAACCGAAAAATCAACTGGTTATCATCGAGACAATCTACTGGTCTAAGATTATCAAGCATCGGAACGTGCTGCTCAATCCACCAGATACCTTCCTTAATTCCTCTTTTACCGTAAATAACCACTGCCAAATCCAAGGCTCTATTGAGTTTACTAGCTAAAAAATTAGCATTATCATCGAGATAATCTTTATTATAAAACGCAACATAACGTTGCCAACGGTCATCACCAGAATAAAAAACTTCTAATTTTTGCATTCCTTAAAAACCTGCGAACAATATTAGCGAATTCAAAGTTATGCCGCATAATCCTTTACGCATATGAGGCATGCCAGATAAGCTTGCATGGTTTTTTTAAGATTTGTATTTATAAGAAATGCAAGCTTCATATAACTTCCGTCGCAATCCATCAAGTTGATTATTTTCCTCTATCAGTGGCTTATCATTTAGGCTTAGAACCACATCATTTAAACTTCCCATCCCGCTAAATAATCTTTTAATATTATCGATAAACCTATCAGGATCCTCATCGGCAGTTGAAATGAGTAGATTCAGGTTTTGAGCCAAGATATTCTCTCTATTATTCCGCAACAAATAATAAATAGCGTTTAAATGTAATTTGACTTCATTAATCATAATAAAACCGTCTACCAATCCACTGTATTTTTGGCACACTTCCACTACAAACTTTTCCGAGTACACTTTTTGATTCAAATAATTTAATTATGATTTGATTGATTTTATTGATATTTAAATGATAAGAACTAAAGCCAAAATTCACTTTTAGCCCAGTAGACAACCCCATGAGAAACGCATCGATAATTTATAATTCATTTATTGATCAAGAAAAAACAATCTGGCATGAATACTCAAAAATCATTGTGGCGTAACATGGAACCGTTAATTTGTAAGTTATTGAAATCGCAATCCATTCAGATAACGGTTAGCTCATTTAAATAAGCCTTTGGATAATAACTCCTAATAATTCCCAGGATCATATCTCGTTCTTGTTCTTCAATTAGTTTTCCGTTATCCCAGCGCTTAATGCTTTTTTTACTTAACATTGCATCTCGTGCAGAGATTGTGCAAATTAGCGCTCTATCATTTAACTGAAAGTATAGCCCTTCACCACGATAAATTATTTTAAGGCGAATCATACCATAAGTTTCATCTACAAATTCGGAAGCAGAATCATCATCCTTTAATTCTTTAATGTAATTAAGCTCTTCTTTATTCATCCTTTATCTCCTTTACATTTTATTATGTGGCCAGTTTTCGCTGGCAAGCCATTTTTTTTCAGTCGTGTAACTTTGGTTACGTTGGGATTTGCTATTAATATCGGTTTTTCAATACGCCACCACGTTCGTACCTTTCCAAAATCGTTCATTTTCTTGGCTCCTGTACCAAAAACATGAACATCTCCTGATGCCTGCTCGGCAAATTTTACAGATGCGGCATCCCAAATTTCAGCAGCCTGAGGACCTGACATTCCTGATTTTGCACTTTCAAACAGATTCAGGCTGTCCAGATATTTACCACCAGACGTTTGCTCGAGCGTGGTTCGGCCATTAGCTCGCGCCCACTCCTGTGCGGTTTTCATATTGCGTCCTGACCAGAAAACAGCACCGCCTTTCGAAGTTGAGAAATCAAGTTCGCCACGTTCAATTTGTCCCATCAGTATGTCATATGAACTCAACCCCCACGGATCCACCCATCCCTGTGCATTCGGCGCATACTGGTAAAGATTGAGCCCACCCGCCAGCCCTATCGGGTCCTGCTGAGTAAAGCGTCCGCAGTCGGGGTCGTAATAGCGGAACAGATTGTAGTGTAAGCCGGTTTCACGATCCAGGTACTGTCCCTGCATGCGCAGATTCTGGGCATATTCTGGTGCGCGCAGCGGTGTTTCATGCAGCAGTTTACCCCACGCGCTATTCTGCCCTTCCCAACGCAACTCACCTTCCGCGTCGGTGAGACGCTCCGGCGTGCCATTTGGCTGATTGTGAAACCAGTAAACGTCCGGATCGGTAATACCGTCGATGCGCGCCAGCGGGTCGAAGCTGCCCTGATCGCTGTAAACATAGGTCAGCGGCACATCGTCGTAAATTTCCTGTAATAACCTGAAACCGTCCCAGACGAAACGCGTGGTAACGCTTTGCCCAACCGGCTGGCCAGCGCGCATCTGGCGGCGTGTTTTGCTGATACGTCGTCCCAGTGGGTCATAACGAAAACTGACCTGCACCTGCGGCTTATTGCGGTCACGCGGCTGGCTGATGACCTCCGTCAGCCGGTGTTCGCCATCATAGCGATAGCGCCAGCGCGTCTGGCCGTTATCTTTCTCCACGGTGCGACCGTGGATGTCATATTGCCAGCGGATACCATGCAACTGCGTGACGCGGTTGTGGCGCACGGCATGCTGCACCGTTGTATCGACAGGGTTGCTCGCCGCATCCCAGCGCCACTGCTCCTGCCCCGGTAGAGTACCGTCCTGCGTCAGTAAACGCCCGGCATCGTCGTATTTCCAGCGATACCAGTTAAATGGATTATCGTCCCGCTCTTCGCGCACCATGTTGTTGCGGTGATCGTAATCCCAGCGGCGGGACCAGCGTCGCGGTGCCGGACGCTGCGCGTTGCCGCTAAAGACGTCGCGCCGATGCAGGCGTCCAAGGCGATCGTAATCACTGCGGGTAGTGAGCAGCCCTTGCGTGCGGCTAATTTCCCGGTGCAAGGTGTCGCGGCCAAAATCACTGATCGGCAGGTTATCCAGCGCAATACTCAACAAATGCCCGCTGCCGTAATAGAACTGTTTCAGCTCACGGCCATCCGGCAACTGTAGCGAGGTGCGATTACCCAGCGCATCGTAGCCCCAGCCGAGTGTACCGTTTTCCCCCTGCTCACCGATCACGCGCCCCAGCGCATCGAAAGTAAAGTTCAGTTCCTGCTCCGCTTCGGCGCTCCAGCTGTTTTCATCAAGCGCGGGATGCAGGCTAATGCGTTCAGGATACCCCGCAGCAGACCAGCGCCAGCGCGTCTGGCCTTCTGGTGTGGATCGCGCGAGCAACTGCCCAGCCGCGCTCCAGCTAAAACGGTGGGTAATCGCCTCAGGGTGCCCGGCGGCAAATGTGCGCGACAACGTGCGTCCGCATGCATCGTAGGTATAGCGGCTGACAACGCCATCCAGCCCCTGCTCTTCCAGCAACAGGGAATCTGCGCCCCAACGGAACTGGTAGGCTTCCCCGTTCTCGTTATGCAAGGCGACCAGTCGGCCACGGCTATCCCAACTGCGGCGGATCTCTTCCCCAAGATGGTTACGCGTCGCCACCAGCCGCCCGGTGTTGTCATAACGAAACGCGCTGCGGCTGCCATCCGCCGCTTCATGTTCTGTCGGCAGCCCCTGTTCATTCCAGCGCAGCGTTTCCAGCCAGCCTTCTGCCCGCTCAAGCTGCACCGGGCGGCCTGCGGCATCATAGTGGTAACGGGTTTCTTCCCCGTCCGCCGCCTGCACCGCAACCAGCCAGCCGAGAGGATGGTAGTGATAGCGGGTGAGATGCCCGGAACAATCTGTTTCGCGGATAACCTGACCGGCATCGTTGTACTCCATGCGACGGCTATTGCCAGCCGCATCCACCTCTTCGATAACCTGGCCATATTCATCACGATGCCAGAGGGTGCTCTGCCCCAGCGCGTCCACAGTGCGCGCGAGGCCAAAATGTGGGTCGTAAAAAAAGCGTGTTGTACTGCCGCCGGGTTCGGTTATTACCGCTGGCAACGCGCGATTTTCCAGCCACTGGGTGGCGCGTTCATTGCCGTCGGCGTCAATCTCCTGGACCCGGTTGCCCATCTCGTCATAAACGAAGGTCATGGCATTACCGAGCGGATCGATACGGCGAGTTAATTGCTCGTTGTCGTTCCATTCGAAACGCCAGTTCTCACCGCGTTCATCAACGAAACGTACAATCAACCCCTGCGCATTCCAGTAGTGCTGGCGCGTCTGGCCGTCATAGTGCGTAACGGTAGTTAACCCGGCATCGAGATCGTAGGCAAAGCGGCAGCCATCTCCGGTATTGGTGCGGTTTTCAATGACCCGCCAGTGATCAAACATCGCCCAGCGGTATTCGCTTTCCAGCCCGCCAGCGGCGCGGTGCCAGACCATCAGGCCGTCATCGTTATAACGATACTCGCGCGTCACGATCCCGCTGGCATCGGTAACCGTTGCCAGTTGACCGCGCGCGTCGTAATGCCAGCGCATCAGCGGCCAGTGGTGTTCGCCATCAAAATGGCTGGCGGACGTCACACGCTGCGAAAAACGCGCGTCATCATAAGTGAACGTCACATCAATCGCGCAGGACGCATCGTGAAGCCGTACCAGACGTCCGTGCTCATCCCAGCCGGTTTCCAGCGCGTTGCCATATTCGTCACTGAGCGAGGCAAGGCGCAGGATCGCCGGGTTGGCGCGGGTGGGTTTGAATAAACGCCATACCGCGCCGTCATCATCAGCAATGGCGACATCCCCGTTATCGTTACGGCGGATAATCACCCCTTCACTGATGCTGTACATCGCCTGATCAACCGACGGCAAGGTGAAACGCAATTCACGCCCGGTTTCGTCAAACCAACAGGCTTCATCGCCCGTCAGCACCAGATAACAATCAAAAACGGTCGACCAGCCCGCACCAAACAGCCCGGCGCGTGAGGTCAGGCTGTTATAGCTGCGCTGCAACCGCAGCGGAAAGCGCCCCGGCAGTGAGAAATCGAGTTCCTGCTCGTCATTAAGGACTTTCACACCGGTGGCGGCATGCACCGGGTGCGGTGAGCCAAATATCGCATTTACCGCCATGTCCGCTAACATACCGCCGCCTGCGGATGCCAGCGCACAGGGCATATTTTTTAAAATTTTGCCGGGACGTCCGCGAATAAGCGACAACGCGATCATCGCCACCGCTAAACCGGGTAATTTGCCACTTTTGATATCACGCACCGTCAGGGTCTCGCCGCCAATAATCACATTTGGCGAGACATCATCCGAAACTGTCGCTTCACAGGTGGTTTTATCTTTCGCGCGAACGGCGGGCTGACCGTTGATAAACACACTTTTCGACCCCTGTGCCAGGTATTGCGGCCCGGAGTGCTTCTCGCAGGCCACTTTGTCCTGCTCCAGTGGCGACGTACCAGCGTCCGCTGAGCCAACAGTAGGTTGCCACATTTCGCTGCCAAAATGTTTTGCTCCGGCAAGTAACATTCCGGCGTAATCGGCGAAACTGGCGGGCGATTGCGGCTCGGCGGGTGGCGTATCCGCAGGGGTTAAGGTTCCGGCCGCTCGCGCTGCCAGCTTGTTATTGGTCAATACGTTGGCCGAGCCGGTAACGATTTTGCCAGCAGGCGACGGCGGGAAAAGCGCGTCGCCAAGGCTATTCGCCATATTACTGATGTCATCGGTGATCCCGGCGACGTTAGCAAGGATGCCGCCAACAATGCCGCTTAACAGGCAACTGGAACCAATCGCCGCTACACTCGCGGCAGCAGCACCGGCGCCCAATAAAGGCGCTGCAGTCGCCGCCGCGAACGCCACCGCCGAACCAATCGCCGCATAGGCGACCCCTTCGGCAACGATACTGGTGATATCGGCGAAAACGCTCGAGTGAATGATTTCATCGCCCTGACGGGCCGCGTGTTTGTCGCTCATGCTACCGATTCCGTTATTCGTGCAGCGTCAGACTGTGTTTGATGGCGTCCCAGCGCTCGCCATCTTCATCGGTAAAGTCGCGCAGTGCCGAAAGGGTAAAGATCATCACTACCGCCGCGCCCGGCGCCTGAACGGCAAACTGTTTTTGCCAGATTTGCTGACCGTTACGGGTAAACACTGTTTCCACTTCCACCGCGCGGGTTTTGTTGTCGCGGCCAACGAGAATGCGCGCGAATTCGCTCTGTGCAATGTCGCCCATTTGCGTGCGCAGCACCTCCCACTGGCGATAAAACTCTTTCTCAAAATCGCTGCCGTCCGGGATTGGGCCGCGACTGACGATCAGCGATAAGCCACTCTCTTCATGGCGAAGCATGGTCATACTGGTGTCCTGCCAGCCGGCAGGAAATAATGAAAAGGAACCTTCCTGGAGGGTATATTGCATGATAAAACCCTATTGCTGAGGCATAGAAATAAAAATAAAACGGTGCAGGATGTAAGAATTAGCTTACCGCCAGAGAAAAAGACTGACGGTAAGTTCAGGCAGCAGAAAGATTAAAAATCGTAATCCGACATCGTAATCTCGCTAAGGCATTTGCGGTCCAGCGCCGGGAAACCAAATCCCCAGGCTAACTGCTTATTGTCGCGTGCGGTGAGATAACCAAACGTTCTTCCCGGTAATTTTTCGCGGGGGACAAAGCGCAATGTGACATCCGGGAAATTATCCTGGACCTCTTCAAGAGTAATACATTCTCCACTGATTGAAAACGAGACCAGCTTAACGGTACCGCCACCATTCGGGCTAAGGCGCACATCCAGGTTGCTGATGGTTATCCCATCATTTAAGGTAAATGGCGCGGAGGTGTAACGATCTTTTGCTGTCGGTTTATAAGGAATCATCGGCTGGTTTAAAAGGGCGCTGACCGCATCTATTTTTTTGCCCCATAGTGATTTTAATTCTTTTGTTATTTGCCACAGAGAATCATGATTCATTTTTTTTTGTTCCGCATGCGTCGTCAACGTGAAAAGAGAAAGGAGTAATAACACCGGGAAATTTATCGCCATCCTACTGGTCATAATGACTCCCATAATAATCGTTATAATTTTGTTCGGTTCCAGAGGCGATTTCATTTTTACCGATAATCTTACCAATGGATTGCATAGCACTATTCCGTGATATTTCACCGCTAACCATCTTGTTGTACGTCTGATTATAGGCCGCTTCCGTTGCATCGCTGCCTGCGGCGACACCAATATCAAGCCCACCATTTGCCAGTATTTCGCGCTGGATCTTGATGTTGTTCAACGTCGCGCCACCCTCGTCCATCAGTTGGCTATTGATATAATTTTCACGGCTGGATAAATCCGGCGTAACCGGATACATCGCATGGCCCGCTTCGTGCGCCAGCGTTTGTACCGTGTCCTGAGCATTAACCATATGCTCAGGATCCATGACAATAAGCCTGCTCTCGCCGCTGGTGAAACTCCCTTCCCCTGCAGCCCCTGGCTGGATAGCCCAACCTTTCGTTTTCAATTCTTTAAGCTGCGACTGAAGAGTAGGCGATTTATTGATCTGGTTAACCACATCCTCATTGAACGGCATAGTCTGAGAATTCTCAGGATCATTCTTATAAACATAATCCCCCTTCAGCGGCGGTGGCGCTTTGTATTTTGTAACCGGTTTGGCTGCTCCCGCCGGAGCCGCTGCCACGGGTGCCGCGTGCTGCACGTTACCCTGCGGGGAAAATTTTGCCTGTACGGCGGAGTTAATATTCCCTTTATGGTCAGCCCCTGGTGCGGTAGTCGGGGCTTTTGTTCCGGGAGCATTCAGATGCAACTTACCGCCGGTGGTAATGTGCCCATCTTCTTCGACAAAGAAGTTAAAGGATTTACCGATCAGGTTGATTTTGCCGTTCGCGTTAAGCTCAATGGCGCTGTGGCCGGACACCAGCCGCAGTTGCGTCCCGGAAGCCAGAATAAACTGCTCCACCACAGCATCAAGCTTGCCTTTGCCGGTGAGGATTTCCGTTTGCCCTTTCACTGCCTGCGTCTGATTCGTTTCGACGCGGTACAGCTCATTTTTACGCACATAGTGGCTGTGATTACTGCCAATCGAACGGGACGCGTCATTTTTAACGTGGACATCCATGTTGCGCTCCGCCTGGATCCACACCTGCTCTTCGCCCGCCTTGTCTTCAAAACGCAGGGCGTTGGCGTTATCGACCGAACCATCTTTCGAGCGGCTGAGAAAACCCATCTGCGTAGCGGCAGCAGGTAATGCCCACGGCGGCATACTCGCTTCGTTATAGACGCGCCCGGTGATAATCGGCCGGTCCGGGTCGCCGTTGATAAAGTCGATCACCACTTCGTCGCCCACGCGCGGGATTTGCACCCCGCCGAAGCCCTGCCCCGCCCAGGCACTCGACACACGCACCCAGCAGGAGCTGGTGTCATCGCCTTTCGCCAGCCGGTCCCAGTGGAATTTCACCTTCACCCGGCCATATTTATCCGTCCAGATACTCTCGCCCTGCGGCCCGACCACTTTCGCCGTCTGCGGACCGTAGGTCTTCGGCCACGCCGTCACCGCCGCCGGGCGGAACACCACCGTCGACGGAATCACGGTGAAATCGATGCGGTGCACCGTTTCGCCATCGGAACCGCTGGCATAGCGGTTTTCCTCGAAAAAGTAGTTCGCTTCGGTGGTCAGGTACTCACCGTTATCGCTGAAAAACGGCGCGTTATACAGCGCAAAGGTGTTTCCCGGTGCCACGCCAATCGCCGTGGCGGTGCCCTGAATCTGCTGGTGCTCCACCTGCCAGCGCTCCTGGCGGATACGCGCGTAATACTCCCCGTGACCGTGCTCGACAAAGCGCCCCGGCCAGTCATAAACATCAATGCTGCCCGGCTGCGGTGACGCCGGGTTCTGCCGCGCCTGGAACAGCCACGCGTTTGGTTTGCGGAAGTCATAATCATCGAGGCTGTAAATGCCCGGCGTCACGCTGTCCTCCAGCGCCCACTGGCTGATGCCCTCTTCGTCGGTCGCGCCGCCGGACGGCGTCTGGTGATAGGGAATGGTTTCGTAGCCGCTGAAAGGCTGATGTTCCGTCGCCGCGTCGGTCAGCAGCAGCACATGGCGGTCGGCTTCGTGGCGGAAATGGTAGGCGATGCCTTCAAGCTCCATCAGACGGCTGATGAAATCGAGACTCGATTCCTGGTACTGCACGCAGTAATCCCAGGTGCGGTAGCTGCCGGTCAGCTTATCTTCCACGTTCACCTGATATTCGCCGAGCAGCGTTTTCACAATCTGCGGCGCAGTCTGGCCCTGGAAGATACGCAGGTTGCGGTCGCGTTTCATCGGCCACAAATCCGGCTCCATAGTGAGCTGGTACACCGCGTAACGCGTCCCCGAAAGTTCCACGGCGCTCACCGCCACGCGGGTGATTTTGCCGTTGATATAACGCGTGCCCGTTCCCTGGGTGGGAATATTGACGGTCACCGGCTGGCCCAGCAGCTTGCTGCGGTCGACCCGCGCATCGGTACTCAGCACCGTCAGCGCCAGCGTAAATGACTCCGACAGCGCCTCGCGCCCGGAGAGTTTCCAGAAAAGCAGGCTGTCGACCGGCAGCCTGACCGTGATTCTGTTCGCCATAACCATGATTCCGTAAAAATCAATTACCGGAAAGCGCACTTGCTGTTGCCTGTGCGTTCGTTTTTTTAAGTGGAAAAGACTGTGCGTAGCGTGTGCCGTTACGGTGCCAGCATTAGCACTTTGAACTGGCTGGGTACAATGCGCATGCCAATGGCATTGGTGGAATTTTGCAGGCTGACGCTGGTTAAACGCGTTGCCGGAGTGCCTTTTAGCAGCACGGTGAATGCGCCGGTCAGGTGGCGCGACGGCCCCATCACCGTACCGGACGCGACCCCCGTCGCCACACCAGGGTTATCACCATTAGTCAGCGGCGTAATGGTCGCCATATTGTGCGCGGGCATGCCCATAAACAGAATATTGAGCGCGTTCGGGATCGCGGTTGGCCCCAGCGCGATATCCGGATACGGGATTGGCGTCGGGGCGGGCATTGGCGTCAGGCAGACATCCGGAAACGCGAGATCAACACCCATCAACTGGCAGTTTGCAAACATCGAATTACCCCATATGGATCTGTTCAGAATCAACTTTGGTGATCGCTTTCGAGGTGATCACCGTGTTTTGTGCGTGCATCCGCAGATAATCTTCCGCTTTCATATCCAGTTGCCCGGCGCGCACATGCTCGGTCTGGCGGGT
Organism: Kosakonia pseudosacchari; assembly: GCF_900184035.1. Taxonomy (GTDB): domain Bacteria; phylum Pseudomonadota; class Gammaproteobacteria; order Enterobacterales; family Enterobacteriaceae; genus Kosakonia; species Kosakonia pseudosacchari. Next base: position 219,747 of record NZ_FXWP01000027.1, on the reverse strand, counting down.
GGTGCGAAACAGGTGCTGGCTCATCTGCGTGACCGTCTGCCAGACGGATTCCGCGCGTTTACCAACAATGCGCGACAGCGTAACCCACGCGGAAATGTTGTCGCCGCTGTAGTTCATCTCGCTGATATGGCAATCACCTTTCGCCGCACTGACATTCAGCGCATCGCTGCTCAGGGTTAACGCGCCCAGGCTGGTGATACGTAAGTCGCCCGGCACGCTAAGCTCGGTGGCGTCCTCGTTACCGCGCTCCAGCACGGCGAGTAGCCACATCTGGTTATCGACCGCGCTTATCAGCACCGTATCGCCCGCCTGCGGCGCGATCACGCAGCTTACTGCCCGGCGGCAGTGCCAGCCGCGCCCGTCGCATTCGACCATCAGGCTGCCATCGTCAAAACAGTGGGTGACGCGTGCGGAAAATTGCCCGCCGGGCAGCGTGGCGAGTGTCAAAGGTTGGTTGAGGTTGTTCATTGCGGGTCTCCGTAAATTCGGCTGTGGCGTTCGGCAGTCCAGGCCTCCGCCGCCAGTAACTCTTCGTCGTACTCAAGAATGCCTTTGCGATCGGCAAAACGCGCGCCCTCTTGCCGTGCGCGATGAAAACGACTGCGAGAGAAGGTCGCGCCGCGAAAATCGGCGTCGCCCACCTCCGCGCCGCTGAAGTCGGCATAGGTAAAATCACACAGAGTGAAATCGGCCTGCCGGGCGGCAACATGTTGCAGGATGCTCTGAAAAAAACGGCTCTGTTTAAAGCTGGCCTGGTGCAATGTCGCGCCGACAAAAATCGCCTGATCGAACAGGCTGCCGTGGGCGTGTGCACCGCTCAAATCGGCCTGCATAAACAGCGCCTGCGTGGCATTAACGTTGTTCAGTCGTGCTTGTTTAAGCGATGCGCCTTTGAAATTGCACTGGGTGAGTTGCGCCCCGCTAAAATCAGCGCCATCAAGCTGGTTATCGGTAAACTGGCAGCCGGTGAACTGATGTTGCGCATAGTTTTTGCCGCGCTGGTCGCAGTTAAAGAACACCGCGCGTTCAAACTGGCTCCCGCTGAGATCCGTATCGCGCAGATCAATGCCGTAGTACGTGGTCAGCAGGTTATGGCAATGATTGAGCTTCGCCCCTTCAAGCGGGCACTCAAACAGGGTCGAACGTTCCAGACGCGCACCGGTAAAAACAGTTTTGTTCAGCGGGCTACGCATAAACTGCGTGCTGTCAAAAGCCGACTGTGAAAAGTCGCAGCCGGTCAATGTGCATTCGTTGAATACGCAGCGCAGCAGCGAGGTATTGCTGAAATTCGCCGTGGCTAAATCGCACTGGTTAAACACGGTCTCTTCGAGGTGAGCTGCGCTGAACACCGCTCCACTAAGCTGGCATTCGGTAAAAACGCTCTCCTGCAGATTACAGCCTTGCAGATTGGCCCCTGCGAACGACACCTCCTGAAAAATCCCGCCGGATAAATCACATCCGCGCAGATCGCAGCCATCAAGGTTGAGTTCCATAATGGCTTCGCCGCTTTTCACTTTCTGTTGCAGCGCAGCGGTACTTAACTGACTCATATCACCTCCCCGTCGCGCTTCGGCAGGGTTTTCACGCGTTTGTTATAGGCGCCCTCAAATTTTGTGGCGCTGTCCGCGATAGACTGGGAAAGATCGGCGCGGAACAGATTGCTGAAACTCAGATCGGCACCTTCAAGGCGGCTTTTTTGCATCATCGCGCCCATTAAATTGGCGTCAGTAAAACGTACGCCCCGGAAATCAGTACGTATAAACAGGCTGCCGGTTAGCGTCGCGCCGCTAAAATCCGCGCCTTCACATTGCGCCTCGCTGAGATCGCTGTTATCCAGTTTCGCACGAACGAAATGCGCGCCAGTCAGCACCGCCTGGCGTAAATTGCTCTGCTTAAGCTGCGCACCGCTGAAATCCGCGCCGCACAGCGTGCCTGCGGATGCCACCGCGCAGGTGATAAGCGTGGCGTCACGAAACAGAGCGCGCTCCAGGCGACTTTCTACCCAGGAACAACCGTCCAGGTGCGCCCCGGCAAACGAGGCACTTTGCAGTTCGCATTTGATAAAACTGCTTTTATTCATGTTTGCCGCGCCAAAGTCAGGTTGCGGTAGCGTAAGTTCCATAAATACACAATTATCCAGCGTTGCATGACGGAATACGCACTGGCTAAAACCGGTTTTACGCAGCAGCAGGTTTTCCAGTCGCGCATGGCTGAAATCACACGCGTCAAACAGCGCGTCGGTCATTTCGGATTCTGTAAACTGCGCGCCGGTGAAATTGGTCTGACGGCACTGCGCCAGCGCGAGGCTTGCTTCGGTGAAGTTGCATTCGCGAAACGAGGCACCCTGTAAATCCGTGCGCGCCAGCATCGCGTGGCTGAAATCAGCGCCGTCAAGCTGGCACTGGCTGAGGTTCGCACACTCCAGCAGCGCATTGCGGAAATTGGCGCCGCGCAAATCCATGCCGGAAAAATCCGCGCCGGTCAGATCCAGCCCGCTGAAATCCCCGCCCTGCTGCATCGTTCTTTCAGCACGCTGGCGAATAATCAGCGCGATATCGCCAGTCAGTTTGATGGCAGGTGGTTGTTCGGCAGCAGACATCAGATAGAGTTTGTGCAGCGCTTCCCGGCTCTGCTTGAGCTTTTTCTCACTCATGTTGTCGGCGTTACGCTCCAGTAAATCCTGCATGCGCATCATCGACTCAGGCCCGCGTGGCTGGTTTTCCTGCGCATTCATCTGCGGGAAACGCGCCTCCATTTCTGCTTTGCGTGTTTCGGCCTGCTCCTGCAGTTGTTGGGCTTTGCGCTCCATCTCTTCGATAAATTCAGGTAAATCCTCCAGCTTCGGAAGCGCGGGTTCCTCCATCTCCTGGAGCAGATCGGCGGTATCCGCCCCCTGCGCTTCCAGCCGCGCACGATGCTGCTCACGCAGCTGTATAGCGCGGTTTTGCTGGTTATCACGCATCGGGCTGTGGTTTTCCTGTACCTCGCTGTCAATCCACGGGCCGATGATATCTTCAGGGATCAGATCTTTTTCACGGAAGGCAAACAGCGCGCCTTTCTCTTTATCCAGCCGCTGATGAAGGACTTTGCGATAGTGGTTGACCGAACGGGCAGCACCGGTTTTTTCGAGCGCCGGCATCAGTTGCAAAACGTCTGCGGCATCGTCTTCATTAATACGCTGATTACCCTGCCAGATGAGCACCAGCTGCTCAAGATGAGGGAAAAACCACACCGTGGTGGCGCGCAGCGCTATCTCTTCAAAGAGGATCTCATCGCCGCGCTGGCGCTGCATAAAGCAGCGCGCCTGCCACGGCGGCAGTGTCCCTTCCTGCAAATGCTGCTCCGGGTGCATGTTCCAGATGCGCCATACGGCCTGCGGCGGTAACGCATCTTTATCTTCCCACCATTGATCGGGGCTGGCGGCGTTAAATACTCGCCAGTCGATATCGGGCGCAAAACCAGGAAAATCATGCTGCAACCAGCGGGCATCGTAGTTTTTACCCATCCGGCGAAAGCGGCGTGGCCACAGCAGATCCAGCGGGCCGAAACTGGCAGGTTCTGGTTTAGCGCGCGGAGACGTAATACGCTGATTTAAGAGTTCAATATTGGGCAGGCGGCGGAACCGGGTACCGTTGTGGTTTTCTTCCACGGCACCGATACCGTGCGGGTTTTCCTCAAAACCTTCGCCACCGAAAGCGCGGCTCCAGTCGAGGCGCATCTGATCAAAAGGTTTGGCAGCAGTCGGGCGCGAACCGGCCCAGTAACGATCGCCGGTGACGGCCAGGGTTTTACTGAGCTCGCCGATTTCAATGCGCACCGCACAGGCGGTTTTATCCTGATGATGGTGCGAGTAAGCGAAGCCGGTAGCGAGGAATTCGGCGCGCGCTTTCGGCATTGCCATATCCAGCACGCCGCCGCTGGTTTGCAGCTCGCTGGCAGCCAGCTGCCAAAGCTCGACTTCAGGACGTAATTTTGGTTGTGCGCCCATATCCAGTAGCGCGAGAACAGAAACACCCAGGTGATTTTGCCCCTGCAGACGAAATGGGCGATTAAGCACGCTCAGCCGCAGCGGTTTAATAATCTTCATATAACATCCTTTGGAAGATTAAGCGTATCGTTGGCGTTTTTTTAACGTCAGGAAAGACCGCCTTACGATGAAATAATTAATGAATTTAGAATACGCGCGGGAGATTAACTTTATTGAGTGACGGATCGCTGCGCAAATACATGACCGGAACGGTTTCGCCCACTTTATAGTTAAGCATCTCCATCGTTTTCACCACGGTAACCACATTTTGTTGGTTGAAAACCCTGCCGGTATGATCGTTAAATTCATAATCCAGTGTGACATTGACGATACCATTTGGCGCGGGCGTTCCCGGCACGGCCTGAGTTATTCGCGCATTGACATGCACAGGATCGCTGGCGATGCGCTTTTTTATTCGGTTGTTTTTTATATCGCGAATCGCGATTTTAATAAAAACAACAACTACCAGCGCGGGCAAGAGATAAGCCAGATACTTAAAATAATCCATTACGTTTCCTGAGATGATTCATCAAAAATAATATCGGCGACAGCGATTTTCTTTGTCAGCAACCCTTGATATTTTATGCGCAGCTTAAGACCCGGTTTTAATCTTGCGATATCGTTTGCATTAATAAAAGCCGCTGCTTTTTTCTTTTGCGTTTTCCGGTCAATCACAATGATGAAGTGAAATAGAAAATATTCACCTTTTCGCGTTGATTTTAACGGTTCCCATGTTTCCAGCACCCCCTCTTTTTCAGGGCCATACCAGTGACGTAACGTTGCACGATCCTGGATTAATTTCGCATCGCCGGTAGGCTCACGCAGACCTTTAATGAGAAGGTAAATAAAAATAGCCAATATAGACCATGAAAAGAGCGTGAGGTTTTTTGCAATGAGGTCCGTCATGAATGGCAATACCTTATCTTCGCTAAAACTCAATTTTAATGACCGCTAAGCGGCCTTCGCTTCCTTTCTTCACTTTGATTCGCAGTCCAGGTTGGATCAATGGCATCTGAGAAATATTTACCAGTGTTTTAGCAGTGTAGAGTTGATTACCGCCCGGCAGGTGAAAGCGAATATCATAAAAGAAGTCATTGCCAAATCTATCGCCTGTGATTTTGCAAGAAACAATTTTGCTTTCGACAATATCTCCTGGCCAAAGATGGCAAGTCAGAAAGATACCAATATCTGCTTTTTTCTTATCGTCCATTCTGGCCAGAAAATAAAAAAACAGAGTAGCTATGACGGACACCGCAATACCGCCATACATAAAATATTTTGAATAGTATTCAATGCCCATCATCACATGCCTGAATGAAGTCTATTTACGGTACTGAAATAAGATATTTTTGTCATCGAGATACTTTATTTGTATCTCTTTACCGGGGTCTAACTGATAGGAATAAAAGGTATCGATCGTTTGTGATCCTTTGACGATGCGCTCGACACCGTCGAAATCCACCGCCCTTTGCAACTGACCGTTTCGAGTCACCATTTACAAAATGGCTATTCCATATCTTGAGGAACCAAATAGATTTGTTGAGAATCCTCTGGCAAATAAAATAACTGCACCGTATTTTTCCTCATTACTTTGATCAAATCCTCAGGTGTAAAATATCTTTTAGCCTGTGCTCTGACGACACCATTTCTTGTTTCAAACTCCACTACAACTTTATATTTAATATTGCCCGTGCCGGATACACCGATTTTTTTCTTATCAAGAATTCTTGCCTCTACTTTAATACCCTTAGCTCTAAACCTGTCATCATCATAACCGGCCTTCATAATCCCATAAATAAGCCAGGCTATAATTAATACAGTGAGTGCAATAGACCACATAGTTGAATCTGACATCGATTAACCTTACATAAGAGCTGCTAACCCGTTAATTTCTTATTTATATTACTTACACCACCGCAGGTAATATTCAGCGTACATCCATTCTTGATGGTTTTCGTTTGGTTGTGGTTGAAGATGGCACTTTCTGCTTCAATTAACATAACCGTGCGCTTAGCACGATAGCAGAAGTGAGACGTTGTCGGTGACAACGCCCAGACAAAACCATTTGTAATTACTTTATGCGACTTTCGGATTCAAGTATAAGCCATACTTTTTTAAGATTTTCTTTCTTGTAATAAATATCCACTTTACGCTCTCGCTCAAGAGGCATCATATCTAATACAGTAACAACCTGTGTTTTTTCCAGAGTGATCTCTTGACCGTCTTGCGTAGTAAAAGAAAGCGTAAAAACACATTTTGGCGAACCCGTACCTGAAGTGGATATTTGCTTGATATTGTTTATCTTAGCAACTGTCCTTGTACCGTTCTTTTTAAAATCATCATGAATCATCCCTGTATGGAATACCAAATAAAGAAGGAAGCATGGCGCTGCAATGCTTAATATCAGGCCAACATTATCGCCAGTGAACATTATGCCCTCTTAAGATTGATATTTGTCGATATGATGGCTTTTAATGAATATCTTCAGCTGAATATAATATCAAAAAAATTATACACATACGATATTAATTCAAAAGCATCTTTATTCATTGTTTTAAAAGCGTTATAGATTTTATTTATAATCAAAAGGCCAGTATAATTCCTAGGATAGATACGATAACACCAATTATTAAAGGAGTTTCTGTGAAAGCACTCATATTCACTGTCATGTAAATAAACAAATCGGATTAACACCCAAATTTTGGATTCGTGAATGGTATGGTGACAATAGAGATTCACCTGACTAACACGCCATCTTTCCCTTCGTTCAGAAAATGTTTTTCAGGATTAGTCCGCAAATAGACAACCGGAACGGTATTACCGATCTGGTATTCGAAAAGGTTTATTGTTTTAATTATTGTCAGTACGTTCTTGCGAGAATAGTTCGCTCCAATTAGATCTTTAAATTCATAATCAATCGTTAAGTTAACCAATCCGGCAGATGATGGAGTTCCTGGCATAACGGCAGAGATAGTCGCATGGGTATAGACCGGATCTCTAAGAATTACTCTTTTAATTACGCCCCGAACTATGTCCCTGCAAATCAAATAAATAATAAGACCTACTGCCAGCCCAACCAAAATGATATGCAGGATCTTCAAATAATCCATGGGGAGATTTCCTTGATTAACATATAGTGATCTAATTTCACTAAAATTAACTAAACATCCAAACATGAATTAATAACCCATGAAACACATATCCATTTAAAGATTTTTGTTAATAATTTTGATAATCTTCGTAATAAAACTGCTCAGGCATATCACGATTTACTTTGATTTTTATAATTTTTCCAGACTCAATTTTTTCCTTGTCGGTTACTAAGAAGGAAAGCCCTCTTTTAGAAGTAACATTCTTTCCGTTGTAATTATATTTTACTGTGGCTACCACCACAAAATAATTGTTTATCCTTTGAATCTTGTCATAAACCACATCTGATATTTCAGCTTCAAGACTAACGCCGTGTTCTTTAATATATGCATCCTGAGCATCACGCTGCCTGTTCTTATAAACAACATAACCAACGAATAGCAGTATGCACAATGGTATAAACCAGGCAAGCTTGGGCATAATATACGATAAATAACTCATTGTGCCTCGGTTATAAAAAATATTGATGCCGTCATTAATTGATAAATGGTTGTTATCATTTATTCACTACTACTAAGTTTGCGCATCGCCATCATCAACGATACCAGAATGAATAGTTTTGCATATATCGTTAGCTGATACACGACTTCAACTAACGAAGGATAAAATACAGTGTAAGGCATCGCTATTTAAACTTTTCTTATGAAATCGCGCTATTGCCATTAATAATTTAAATGTCTTTTTTGAAATGAGATGCAATAATTAAACCAGCAACTCACCACTCAAAAATCCAATTAGCTTATTCCATTTCACTTGGCATAAGAAGTATTTGTTGAGGATCCTGAGGGAGATAGTAAAGCACAACAGTGTTGTCCCTCATGATTTTTATTAAATCCTCTGGCGTAAAGTATCTTTTAGTTGTAACGGTTATAGTTTCATTTTTAGTTGTAAACTCGACAACCATACGAAATCGGGTATTTCCCGTGCCAGATGCGCCAATTTTCTCCTTACTTAAAATTTTCGCTTCTGTTCTGATCCCTTCTTTCTTAAATTTATCGTGAACAACACCTGTATGATAACAGTATAAAAAGACACCCATGCAAACAATAAAAATAATTGAGATGGTAACAACTGGAGAGTCAAACACGATAGCCGCCGTGGTTTAAATAATTAAAACAATATAAGTTAATTTTTCACTTTAAAAAAGAATGAACTCAATTTAAAAGCGATAGCTTTATAGCCTACGACCTTAAAAAAAGCCGACCAGGATTACCTTTGTAACTAACCGATTCGAGTCACTATTTACAAAATGGCTATTCCATATCTTGAGGAACCAAATAGATTTGTTGAGGATCCTCTGGCAAATAAAATAACTGCACCGTATTTTTTCTCATTACTTTGATCAAGTCCTCAGGTGTAAAATATCTTTTAGTTTGTGCTCTGACGACACCATTTCTTGTTTCAAACTCCACTACAACTTTATATTTAATATTACCCGTGCCAGATACACCGATATTTTTCTTATCAAGAATTCGCGCCTCTACTTTACTACCCTTAGCTCTAAACCTGTCATCATCATAACCGGCCTTCATAATCCCATAAATAAGCCAGGCTATAACTAACACAACGAGTGCAATAGACCACATAGTTGAATCTGACATCGATTAACCTTACATGAGCATTGTCAGCCCATTAATTAGGAATTATTTTTAAAATGAATATATTTTTATTTCTTTGGCTGCTCGTAAATTAACCTGCAATGGATATCATTGCAGGTTTTCTAATTTACAAATCCAACAATGCATTTCTTACGTTTAGCATGTTTTTATTAGGATCTGTCTTTAAATATATGACAGGCACAGTATTCCCAACCTTATAATTATATAAATCCATTGTTTTAACGGCAGTCATGACATTTTTTGCTTCAATAACCACGCCGTTATTATCTTTAAATTTATAATCCAAAGTTACGTTTACGACACCATAAGATGAGGGTGTTCCTGGCACAGCTGCTGTTATGAGAGCATTAACATGAACCGGATCCTTTGCAATTTGTTTTTCAATCCTCCCATTTTTATAGTTACGAACAAATATTGATAATACAATAAGTGCTAATATAATAGGAATGATGATATTGAGGTACTTAAGATATTGCATTTTGACTCTCTCAATGAAACATTGTTAGGATAGCTGCTCTCAAAGCCATCTTATAATTGGTTGTATCGACAGTTCCGGCTTTAAAGCGAAAACCACTATTATAGACCATAGCCACAGCATTATTTTCAAGTTTTGTGGTCGTTATCCCGAAGTTGAAACCTGTAAAACCCATTGCTAAACCTGTTGCAGAAATGGAATTTGCAACCAAGCTTGTCACATTCCATTTTTTATCAACTGCCCATGGAGTATCAACATTTACTTCGGTATCACTTTTAATACTGATTTTACTTGGAGAATAAATCATTATTTCACCAAGTACTGTATCAGTACTGTTACCAATAATGTTTCTGGCAACATTACCCTCTACATCCGTAATCTGGTTTTGTTTCACTGTTAATTTATCTACCCCATTGATTTCTGTCACGACTCCTTTCTTATAATAGACTTTTGTTGCTGCTCCGATAGCTGAGCTTGATGCAGAAGCCAGGTAATCAGTGGGAGCAACTTTTACGCCAGGCGCGGATATTACTGCTCCTTGCGTCTGTTTAATATCAAAAGGAATAGATGGTACTGCGCTTTCTTTCCCTTGTGCATCAACCACTTGCCCAAAGATAATATTTGGTGCTTCATACATTATTTTCGCGGCAGCAGTAGTACTTACACTCGCATCGGTTTTAAACACCAAATTGCTCGTATAGCTGTTATCTGAGAACCCCGTAACAGACTTTTTCTCGTTATCAACGATTGTCTCTTCGCGTCCTTTAGCGGTAATCGAGATGGTCTGGCCCTTATTAAAGGTCTGCGTATCGTGATCATCAACGGTTACCGAACGGGTATTCTTGTGCGTGTATATCGTTTGCTGGTGCACAACTTCATTATGAACACCTTCAACCGATACATTCATATCGCGTTCCGAATGCAGATCGACGGATTCACTGCCTAACCGATCCTCAAAAAACAGGTAGCTGGCGTTGTCTTTGCTACCGTCTTTACTGCGGGTCATAAAGCCCATGCGCGTTGAATCATCCGGCAGCGTCCACGGCGGCATGCTGGATTCGTTATAGACGCGCCCGGTGACGATCGGCCGGTCCGGGTCGCCGTTGATAAAGTCGATCACCACTTCGTCGCCCACGCGCGGGATTTGCACCCCACCGAAGCCCTGCCCCGCCCAGGCACTCGACACACGCACCCAGCAGGAGCTGGTGTCATCGCCTTTCGCCAGCCGGTCCCAGTGGAATTTCACCTTCACCCGGCCATATTTATCCGTCCAGATACTCTCGCCCTGCGGCCCGACCACTTTCGCCGTCTGCGGACCGTAGGTCTTCGGCCACGCCGTCACCGCCGCCGGGCGGAACACCACCGTCGACGGAATCACGGTGAAATCGATGCGGTGCACCGTTTCGCCATCGGAACCGCTGGCATAGCGGTTTTCCTCGAAAAAGTAGTTCGCTTCGGTGGTCAGGTACTCACCGTTATCGCTGAAAAACGGCGCGTTATACAGCGCAAAGGTGTTTCCCGGTGCCACGCCAATCGCCGTGGCGGTGCCCTGAATCTGCTGGTGCTCCACCTGCCAGCGCTCCTGGCGGATACGCGCGTAATACTCCCCGTGACCGTGCTCGACAAAGCGCCCCGGCCAGTCATAAACATCAATGCTGCCCGGCTGCGGTGACGCCGGGTTCTGCCGCGCCTGGAACAGCCACGCGTTTGGTTTGCGGAAGTCATAATCATCGAGGCTGTAAATGCCCGGCGTCACGCTGTCCTCCAGCGCCCACTGGCTGATGCCCTCTTCGTCGGTCGCGCCGCCGGACGGCGTCTGGTGATAGGGAATGGTTTCGTAGCCGCTGAAAGGCTGATGTTCCGTCGCCGCGTCGGTCAGCAGCAGCACATGGCGGTCGGCTTCGTGGCGGAAATGGTAGGCGATGCCTTCAAGCTCCATCAGGCGGCTGATGAAATCGAGGCTCGATTCCTGGTACTGCACGCAGTAATCCCAGGTGCGGTAGCTGCCGGTCAGCTTATCTTCCACGTTCACCTGATATTCGCCGAGCAGCGTTTTCACAATCTGCGGCGCAGTCTGGCCCTGGAAGATACGCAGGTTGCGGTCGCGTTTCATCGGCCACAAATCCGGCTCCACGGTGAGCTGGTACACCGCGTAACGCGTCCCCGAAAGTTCCACGGCGCTCACCGCCACGCGGGTGATTTTGCCATTGATATAACGCGTGCCCGTTCCCTGGGTGGGAATATTGACGGTTGCGGATTGACCCAGCAGCTTGCTGCGGTCGACCCGCGCATCGGTACTCAGCACCGTCAGCGCCAGCGTAAATGACTCCGACAGCGCCTCGCGCCCGGAGAGTTTCCAGAAAAGCAGGCCGTCGACCGGCAGCCTGACCGTGATTCTGTTCTGCATAACAAGAGATCCCTACTCAATGTCCGTCAGCGGCAATCAGCGCATAGTAAAACCTGTACGCTATTTTGCGCGATGAAATTTAATACTCTGGATAATTTGTTGATATTGCTTTTGGTGTTCTTCGCTGAATTCGCCGGGGCAGGTGCCTACGTAGCTCACCATTTTTTTACCGGCGGGATCGTCGAGCAAAATTAACGTCTGCCGCTGGAAGATAACGTGGTTGTCATTTTTGAACTGGTAGAAGAGCTCCACGGCGGGATAACCGTCCACTTCCAGCATTTCCGACGATTCAAGATGAAAATCAATGAGCGTCATCTCCAGTTCACGCGTTTTTCGGGCTGCGAGGGCGTGAACTTTATCGTCAGCTTTTGCATTACTTCGCGATACGACAAACGTAAATTCACCGCCACCCTGATTGCTGTGTGTTAATAAATTCATAGTTCTGTCTTTTTAATATAACGAGCGAGACGAGCGTTGTTATTGCTACAAGAAGACATTGCACCATCATGCAATGTGAAAAATGACGCGCGCGGGAATGGCTTCCCGCACGCTACCGGGCGTCAGCCCGGAGGAATCACTACTATTGCGCTTGCGGGTTAATAAGCCAGGTGCCTGGCTGCCCAATAGTAATGGTCTGGCTGCGGGTCTGACCATTGCCCTGCAACACCAGGTTGTAACGCCCCGGTTGCAGCTTCAGCGAAGCAAAACCGTTAGTGGCCGGAGAAACAGACTGCGCTTCGCCGTTGAGCGTCAGTTTTTCGCCCTCGTTCATACGCACAAAAATCTGCGCAATCGGCTCCTGTACTGCAGGTGCCGTAGTCTGGCTTTGTGCCTGCGTAGTTTGCGAAGGCGTCGCCGCAGCTGCGGTGGTTGTCTCCTGCACGCTCTGGCGCGGCGGCTCAGCGACCTGCTGCGTGGTTTGCTGCTGATTGGTGTTGCTGGCATTTTGCGTCGCCGCCGTGTCCGGCGAGGAACTCCCGCCAAACAGCACCGCCCCCGCAATCACCCCAACGATAACGCCCGCCGCCACCAGCCCCGGCACTTTGTAACGTTTCACGCTACTCAGCGCATCGGTTTTTTCCGCTGTTTCTTCCACCGGCACCAGCATGGTACCCGGCTGTTTTACGCTCATGACGTCGTCGATCCCGGCGACCGGCATTTCAATCAGCGCGGCGAATTCATCCACCGTTTGCGGACGGTCTTCCATTTTCAGCGACAGCGCGCGGTCCACCGCCTGCAACAGCGTGTGTGAATACCCCGGCAAACCGCGCTGCGTCAGCGGGACATAAGTGTCCTGAATACTGCGCACCACGCTTACCGGCGGCGGTGAGCCAATAATCAGCGTGTGCAGTACCGCGCCAAGGGCGTAAATATCGGTCCACGGCCCCTGCTCGCTTTCGTTGTCGTCGGTGTATTGTTCAATCGGCGCATAACCCGGACGCAGCATGGTTTCGGTTTCATCGGATACCGAGCCAATACTGCGGCGCGCAGAGCCGAAATCGAGCAACACCGGCAGACCGTTATCCTGAATCTGGATGTTATCCAGCGAGATATCGCGGTGCAGATAGCCTTCGTCATGAATGGTTTTGATAGCACCCAGCAGCATCGGCAGCATGCGGCGGATCCACGCTTCATTAATCAGCGTCGGGTTCTTTTCACGCAGGCGGGAAAGCGTGGTACCGCTGTAAAACACCGTTCCCATGTAGGCGGTGTCGTTCTGTACCCAGAAGCGCAGCACATGCAGCAGGTTCGGGTGGTTGAAGCGCGCCAGCAGACGCGCCTCCTGAATAAAACTGTTCAGCCCGGCGGTAAACGCTTTACTGAAGCGCTCGCTGCGCAGCACCAGCGTCATGTCATCATTACGTACCGCCAGCGACGACGGCATAAACTCTTTAATCGCGATGGTTCGCTCAAGCTGGTGATCCTTGGCGCGATAGACGATGCCAAAACCACCGCCGCCGATCACTTCTAAAATTTCGAACTCGTTGAAGCGATATCCCGGTGGCAGCGCATTCGGTACACTCCGGTTGTTATCGTGATCCGTCATATTGGAAAACTCTCTTGATAATGGCTTTACGCCGCAAACTGACAGTGAAACTCACCCTGCTCAAACGTGACCCGTAAGCGCTTATATTGCTCGTCGCGCGCGCTGGCGTCGAGTAATAGCTGGCTCATCAGCGGCAGCAGTGTATTGGTAAGGATGGCGTCCACCATACGGCCGCCTGATTCGACTTCCGTACAGCGGGCAACAATTTGCGCCACCACGCTGTCGTCCACTTCCGACACAATGCCGTGGTTGTCCGCCAGACGGCGCTGAATGCGTTTAAGCTGCAGGCGCACAATCATCGCCAGCATCTCGTCGCTGAGCGGGTAGTACGGCACCACCAGCAAACGGCCCAGCAGCGCGGGCGGGAAAACCTGCAACAGCGGCGGGCGCAGCGCGTCACGCAGGGCATCCGGTTCCGGCATCAGTTCCGGATCGGCGCACATGCCGGTAATCAGCTCTGTCCCGACGTTGGAGGTGAGAATAATAATGGTGTTACGGAAATCAATATGGCGGCCTTCGCCATCTTCCATCCAGCCTTTATCAAACACCTGGAAGAAGATTTCATGCACGTCCGGGTGGGCTTTTTCGATCTCATCGAGCAGCACCACACTGTAAGGACGGCGGCGCACCGCTTCGGTTAACACCCCGCCTTCACCGTAACCAACGTAGCCCGGAGGCGCACCTTTCAGCGTGGAAACCGTGTGCGCTTCCTGGAATTCACTCATGTTGATGGTGATAACGTTCTGCTCACCGCCGTACAGCGACTCCGCCAGCGCCAGCGCGGTTTCGGTTTTACCGACACCAGACGGGCCGCACAGCATAAAGACACCTACCGGTTTGTTCGGATCGTCCAGCCGCGCGCGCGAGGTCTGCACGCGTTTGGCAATCAGCTCCAGGCCGTGGCGCTGTCCAATCACGCGCTCGTTCAGGGTATCGGCCAGTTTTAACACCGCGTCGATTTCGTTTTTCACCATCCGGCCCAGCGGGATGCCGGTCCAGTCGGAAACCACTGCCGCCACCACGTTGGCATCGACCGAGGTAAACAGCAGCGGCGCATCACCCTGAAGCGTTCGCAGTTCTGCCTGCTGCTGCGTCAGCGTGGCGCGTAAATCGGCCAGCGCCTCTTCCGGCGAGGTGTGCAGTTGCGCGCGCAGCGCAATGATCGCGTCAACCAGCGCCTGCTCCTGCTCCCAGCGCGCCGTCAGTTCGTCGCGTTGTTGCGCCAGTTTTTCCAGCTCGACCTGCAATTTTTCCACCCGATCGCTTTCCCCGGTCGCCATTTTCGCTTCACGGTTGGCAATCTCAATCTCCACATCCAGCGCAGCAATGCGGTGCAGGCAATCTTCTAACTGCGGCGGCGGTGAACTTTGGCTTACCGCGACGCGCGCACAGGCGGTATCGAGCAGCGCAACGGCTTTATCCGGTAACTGGCGCGCCGGAATGTAGCGGTGCGAGAGTTTCACCGCCGCGACAACCGCCTCATCCAGCAGCAGCACGCGATGGTGTTTTTCCAGTGCGGACACGGTGCTGCGCAGCATCAGCACCGCTTTTTCTTCATCGGGTTCCGCGACTTGTACGGTCTGGAAACGGCGGGTCAGCGCCGGATCTTTCTCAATGTATTTTTTGTATTCCGCCCAGGTGGTCGCGCCGATGGTGCGAAGCTGACCACGCGCCAGCGCCGGTTTCAGCAGGTTAGCGGCATCGCCCGTGCCCTGCTGACCGCCTGCGCCAATCAGCGTGTGGATTTCGTCGATAAACAGAATGATCGGCGTCGGGCTCGATTGCACTTCGTTAATCAGCGACTGTAAACGCGCTTCAAACTCGCCTTTCATACCCGCGCCCGCCTGCAACATACCGATATCCAGCAGCCACAGTTGCACATTTTCCAGCGGCTCCGGTACATCGCCTGCGGCAATGCGCAGCGCCAGCCCTTCAACCACCGCGGTTTTACCGACGCCAGCTTCCCCGGTCAGCAGCGGGTTGTTCTGGCGACGGCGCATCAGAATATCCACCATCTGGCGGATCTCTTCATCACGCCCCACTACCGGATCGATTTTGCCGTCGCGCGCCCGGGCGGTCAGATCCTGACCATACTGCGCCAGTGTGCCCTGCTGCTGCGGTACGCCCGCGCCTGCGGCATCGTTCAGCGCCACGGTCACTTGCTGGCTCTCTTTGCTGTTGGCGAAAATGGCGTCGAAGTTATCCAGCAACGTATCGGCGCTGATACGCTCAAACTGCGGCGAAATGCCTTTCAGCACGTTCGCCAGGCTCCAGGTTTTCAGGATCCCGGCCAGCAGATGGCCGCCGCGAATGCGCGTCACGCCATATTTTAACGAGCCATACACCCACGCGCGTTCAACGGCGGTATCAATGTGTTCTGACAAGTCGGAAACCGAACTTGCGCCGCGCGGCAGTTTGTCCAGCGCCGCGACGATATCGCGCGTCAGCGCCTCTTCATCCAGCGAAAAGTGGCGAATAACCTGCTGCAGATCGCCGTCCGTCTGTTGCATCAGTTGATGCAGCCAGTGAACCAGCTCCACATACGGGTTGCCACGCAGCTTGCAAAAGGCGGTGGCGCTTTCCAGCGAGGTAAATAACAGCGTATCGAGTTTGCCGAACAGAACGGCGCGGCTGATTTCTGACATGAGTTCATCCATTATTCATAATTAGTGTGCAGTCATCCTGACAAGCCAGCTCGTCGCGCGATACGACATGCAGGATGTGTGCGTACGTCAGACCAGGAAACTAACAACGGAGGTTACCCCTCCGGGCTGAAAACCAAATCTCCTCGCGCTTGTGGCGTCGGCTGAGCGCCAAGCCAGGCGCTGTAACCCAGACGCCCGACGCCGCCAAGCGTGGCACCGGCGACATCTTCACTGCGCAAAATCACTTTCACCGCCCACTGGTACTCAATGCCCAGATACTGGCGCACCCAGTCGCGTAACGCGGCAACATCTTTTTCACCCGGCATAAAGCGCCGGTAGGTATCGACGGGAAGCGGGCCAATTTCGATGCGAAACTTATGGCACACATCGCGCACGGCTTCGCCAAGAAACGCCGACTGCCCGAGGCGCGGCGCGTGTCGCCCGCCCTGTAAGCGCGCGCGTTCACGTTCGCTAAGCGGCATCCACTGCGGCACGTTTTCGACAATGGTGACCGGCACGTTGAAATAGCTGCGCAGGATCTTCTCCAGCCCTTCCGGGTCGCGTCCGTTGCGGGTCAGATGTCCGGCCAGAGCAAAGCGCGCATGCGGGCTTAAGCTGCCTTTTTCCAGTTGTCCGGGCTGGCCCATGCCGATCAGCGAGGCGATGTACTGCTCAAACCGTTTATTGTCCTGGCGATCCAGTGAAACGGTCGGCTGCGCATCAGCCCAGGCGCGATAAAACAGCAGCGCCAGGCGGTGATGAAAGAGATCGGCGAAGGCACTCAGGCTGTCATCCTGGTGGTGCGCGATACGCTCGCTGGCATATTCAGTCAGGTGAACCGGCAGCGGGCCGTTGGGGCCAAACAGGCCAAAACTCAGAATCGATACGTCATACAGCGACGAGTTTTCGCGCTGGCGCACGCTTGACAACGTCGACGGCGCAAAGCCAAGCGAGGGGGTTTGACCAATGCGCAACGGTTCGAATCGCGGTAGCGGCGCGCGCCCCAGCGGGTAACGCTCGCCGCCTCGCGCATCGACGCGGCGCAGCAGCGTAAACAGATCGTAACGCCACGGCGTCGCCATCACGTTTTGCCAGAACGCCTCCGGCAACGCACTGGCGCGCGTAATGACCGGCGCGCTGCTCAGCGTTTCGGTCATATCAGCGCCCTCTTGCCCATGCGCGGCGGCCAGTAACCCACTTCCCCGCGCTGCTGGCTCTTAAGCGTGAACTCGGTAAAGCTGTTCATGCCCACCAGACGGGCAAAAACACGCTCCAGTACGCTGCCAAACAGATAGGGGCTGAAGCCGGAGAAGGCCTGCTCATCGACCGTCAGCGTGATGCCAATACCGCGCGCGAAAACAATCGGCCCCGGTTCCGGCACCCGACGATGTACCGGTTCGAGCACGCAGTGGCGCACGCCTTCAATCTGACGCGCTACCGGCGCTTCCGCCAGCCGGGTATAGAGCCCCAGCAACTGGCGCAGCGCCGCGGCGCCCGCGCCGTCTTCGCCATCCATCAGGCTTAAATAGTTCATCTGCAACTGGCTGATCAGCCGCCAGGTGCTCAGCCCTTCTGCCAGCGCCGGACGCGGCGGCGTCGGGCCTTTTCGCAGTTGTAAGGTTTTGACCGGCAGCGAATCCGGTAACACAAACTGGCCGATATCCTGCTGCAACATCAGCGGCAGATCGCGGCTGGTGCACAGCACTTCGGCGGTGATGTAGCGTAATTCTTCACGCCACGGCGCATGCTGTTCATCCACCAGCGAGGCGAACACTTCAGATCCGATGTAGCCGGTACGCGTGCCGTAACGCTGCGCATGTTCTGATAACGCGCGCTGCTCGCGGCGCAGCGAAAAGTAGGCGCCGTAGTTGCCCTCGTCCTGGCTCCAGCTACTCCAGAACGGGCGAAATGTTTGCTCATCACGCTGGCCATCAATGCTGGCGTGAATTTTGGTCACGGCGTAAATCTCGTAATCCAGCGGGCGAATATTATCGACCACCAGATGGTACTCATGCAGGCTGTCGCTCAGCTTCTGGCGTTCCGCCACTTTCGGGAACAGATTAATCACCGGCGTGCAGTGCAGCGCGAGGTGGCTTTTATCCACCACCCGCTCAAGCTGCGCATCGGCTTTGTCGAGCAGGATGATGATATCGAAGGACTTCGCTTCGCCGCTTTGCGCCAGCATCGTGCGCAAGCCATGCAGGCTGATAAACAGGAAGCGCGACGGAAAAGCAAAGTACTCCTGCAACAGACGGTAGCCGTCAAAGTTGCGCAGATCGTCCGGCAGCAGCGCCTGGTCTGCGCTGAACCCTTCCTGGCGCAGCGCATCGTCGGCCAGCACCAGCGGCGGGGTTTTCTGCCCGTTCGCCTGACACAGCATCCCGACCTGGTGACCCATGATCAGTTCGAGAAGTTTCAGCGCCTGCATATCCGGGCCGCTTAAAAAGAACTCCAGACGGTCGAAATCAAGGTGGCTGAGGTTAACCGGGCCGTCGCAACTCAGGCGAATGCGCAGTGCGCTTTGCGCCCCGCGCTGGCTTAAACCAACCTGCGCCAGCGGCAGATCGGCGGGTACGCCGCCCAGCTCCACCTGGCTGATTTTCAGCGGCAGCAGCGTGACATCATGCGCGGTGGTGTAGCTACATGTGACACCGTTCTTTTTCATCACCTGGCTGTCCATCATGGTGCCGCGCGGCACCACAAAACCGTTGCTTAAATCGCCTTTCGCGCTGTCCGGTTGCAGTTCGGCAATCGCCATGGACGGCGTGGGCG
Organism: Kosakonia pseudosacchari; assembly: GCF_900184035.1. Taxonomy (GTDB): domain Bacteria; phylum Pseudomonadota; class Gammaproteobacteria; order Enterobacterales; family Enterobacteriaceae; genus Kosakonia; species Kosakonia pseudosacchari. The sequence continues at coordinate 200,605 of NZ_FXWP01000027.1, read as the reverse complement.
CGAGGTAATTCGGCGCGACCATTTCCAGCAAACGCTGGGAGAAGCGCGGGAACTCGGCGTCCATTTTTAACTGCACGCGCGAGGTCAGAAAGGCAAAACCTTCCATCAGGCGTTCGACATACGGGTCGGAGACGTCCATGCCGCGCATGCCCAGACGCCCGGCAACTTTCGGGTAGCGCCCGGCGAATTCCTGGCCCATTTCGCGCAGCCAGGCCAGTTCGCGGTTGTAATATTCGAGTAATTTGCTGTCCATCGTTACCCCGCGTCTTTCAGCTCGAAATGGCCGTTTTCCAGATCCACATCGGTACGAAACAGGAACTCCAACGGATAAGGCACGCACCACAGGCGACCTTTGATCTCAATCGACAGGACGTTATGCAGATCCAGCGACTGGGTATCGGAGATGCAGCGCACCTGCAATCCTTGCGGAAGAATGCGCGGTTCAAAATGCAAAATCGCATCGGTCAGTTTGCGCTGGATATCCTGCCATTCGATATCCGACATGCGCTTACCCGCCAGCGGCGACACGCCAAAGTTCACCACCGAACGTCGCACCTGGTCAAAACCTGAGAGATCCTGCTGCGCTTCGTTATTAATGGTGTTGAAAAGCCACTGCAAATCGCGCAGCACATGGCGGCGCAGCGCGGAGTGCGAAACCAGATTACTGTTCACCGGCTCCTGCACTTTATCCGGCGCGTCATCCGTCAGGCGATCGAGCAGCGACGGCTGCATTTTATCGCGCGCGCCAACGGTCTCTTTCCCGCGCCGTGAGCGCCAGCCGCTACGCAGCAGGTCGCTCTCTTCATCATGCGCAGAGTTACTCATCTGCGGCTTCCACGTTGAAACTGAGGGTTGCCAGATCGAGCAGCGAATATTCAGCGCTGTCGTTAAGCCACACTTTTTGTCCCTGCCCGATATAGTGCGGCGCATCGCCAGGCAACTGTTGCCATTCGGTGACGCGACACAGCTTGAAGCGGTCATCGGCATTGACATCCAGCGGGTAGCGCGCCGGGATCTGGCACACCTGTTCGCTGCCATCCTGTAAGCGCACCAGCGTGTGACGCCACACTAAATCGGTGACGCTGGCCGGGGGCTGGAACTGCATCGCGGAAATGGCGCTGAACGGCAGCCAAAAATAACGGCCATTGACGATAGCTTCGCAGACCGGGCCAAAGCGGCAGTCGCCATCCATCAGCCAGTCAAAACTCAGGGTTTGACCGTCCTGCGTCGTTAACTGGCCAGGATTGGCGTCGGCCATTTCCAGGGCGGTTTCACGATCCGCGCCAGCATTCACCGCTTCCGGATCCAGCGCGCTGACCATTGACGCCAGCCACGGCCATTGTTGATCCGGCGTAACCGGACGTGCACGCCCGGCCATCACTTCCGCACGCTGACGTTCGCCTTCAATGGCTTGTTCCAGCAGCGTAACGGTTGGCTGCGCCTGCGGTTTTAACGCCTGCCAGCTTTTTAACTGCGCCAGCGCGCGCGACCAGTTACCATCAAGGCACAGCAATTGGGCAAAAGCGGCACGCAGATCGGCGTCGCCCGGCTGCGTGCGGATACGGCTTTCGAGCTGCGCCAGGCTTTCCTGCAACGATTCGCCCGCCAGCTGTTGAAACAACGTGTTCATCGCCGCTCCTTAATTAACCGTTTTGTAGGTGCCAACCGCCGGGTTGCGCAGCTGCGGGTGCAGCGAGTCAATCAGCAAAATGTTCAGATGCGTACCCGGTTCAAACCACGGCGTCCACGCTTTGCGCACTTCATCAATACGCGCCTGTAAACGCGCCTGGTCATTTGCCACATCGCGGGAGATCTCCACCGCCACGGTGCCGTTGGCCTGCCAGCCATTCAGGCTGTCGACATACGGCAGGATCATCCAGCTCTGCGCCAGCGTACCTTCGCTGACCACCATACGTTCGTTGTTGACGGTGGTGATCAACAGGCGATCCGCATCCACACTGGCATTCAGACCGCTGACCGGGAAACCATGCACAAAGGTCATGGTGATTTTCTTTTCCACGCCGTTGCTGAGTTGCGTCACCACGCTGCGCCCGTTCAGCCAGCCGCCCTTCTCACACTTGCCATCTTCTTTAGCAGGGATAAACAGCGCAGGCGTACTGGCGCCGCCCTGCCAGAAGGTGCGCAAATGGCAACCATCCTGCAGGGTGAACTCCTGCCATGGCGCGCGGTTAGCGGCGGGGGAAAGATCTTCGGCGCGTCCGGCTGGCGCAATCAGCCCGGAAGTCTGGGTAGTGGCGGGCGCGTTAGTCGCACCGGTTGACGTGACTACCGGGTCCCACTCTTTGGCTTTATCGGCGGTGCCTTCTGCCAGCGTCGTGCCTTGTGGGTCGGTCAGTTTCCAGCGCACCTGGGTCAGCGTGCCGCACTGGTTTTCCAGCAGCGCGCCCAGACGCGGTAAAAAGCTATTCAGTACCGAGGGTTTTTTATCGCCGCTGGCGACAATGCGCAGCGGCAGCGTCTTCGCACACCAGCTTTTTGGCGTGTTATCGGCGATGTTGTCGATCCAGACATCCAGTTTTTGCGAAGGCGATTGCACGATGCGGTAGTTTTCTGCCTGCACGCTGCCACACACTGCCAGCAGGGCCAAACCCGGTAGCCAAAGTTTCATAAAAGTCCTTGTAAGCTGTATCAATCACGAAGAGGGAAAAACTGCGCGGCTTCAGAGAGCGTATGCAAAAGCGTCGTCTCCTGAGGCGTGCCCATCCACACCGCTACGGCGCTATAGTTGTCCTGCTGGGTCTGCGCCCCGACACCGTTTTTCAGCAGGATTTGATTCATCAACGTCAGCCACTCATCGGGCGTATTGACCATGTGCAGCGACTGTTGCATCTGCTCCTCGGTGACGCCGTGCCAGAAACCATCCGTACACAGCAAAAACGCGTCGCCATCTTCAATCGGCACTACATCACTGTAGCTCGGTTCACGCTCATCCTCGCCCAACCCGAGCGCGAAATAGAGCAAGTTACCGTTGATGCCTTCGGTCTGGTGCCCGGCGTCTTTCATCTGCTGGACGAGGCTGTGATCGGTGGTGACGTGGTAAAGCCAGCCGCGACGAAACAGATATAACCGGCTGTCACCCGCGTGCGCCCAGTAGGCGAGCTGGTAATCGCGATCGATAAACAGGCTCACCATGGTGGTGCCCATACGGTGATAATCCTGCACCGCTTTTTGCTCTTCGCGGATGGCGCGGTTCGCGCCGTTCACGTATTGACGAATGTACTGGGCATTGAGGTGCTCATCACCGTCGAACCGGGTGATAATGGCATTTCGCGCCAGTTGCGCCGCCACGTCACCGCCGGGTAAACCGGCGATGCCGTCGCAGACCACAAAGCAGGCGGCGCGCTCGCCGATGGTTTCCCCGGTCTGATCCTGATTACTGGCACGTTCGCCCTGTCGCGAAATAGAGGCCGTGCTGATATTCATTCTTCCGATCCGCTTTGTGAGTCTTTGTACTGGTTGACTTCCATGTCGTAAGCGTGGAGGAACGCTTCGCCAAACAGGGTGTGGAAGTCATCGTCAATCTCACCGGCCGTCTGGGCGTAGGTACGTACGTAGTAATCCCATAACGCGGCTTTACGGTTAGAGAGCACGCCAAGCCGCGCGGTCGCGCCGTCGCGTTTGGCGTCATCTTCCAGTTGCTCCGGATTAAATTGCTGCAACATGGCGGCGATAATCGCGCGGATACCGGAGATCATCCCCAGTTGGTGCGCCTGCAAATCAATCAGCGCATCACGCACCGATTTTTTCGGCGGCATAAAACCAGGCATACGCGTACCGAACATCTGCATCAGCACGGTTTTACCGGACGGCAACAGTTTGAACGGGTTGTTCGCATCGTCCAGCACCATCGTCATGTCCGCTTTTACACCGCGTTTGAGAATAGAACGCGACGACAACAGCGCGACCGTACCCTGTGAGAACATGCTCAGCATCTGACCGAACTGGCGCATGTTTTCTTTATCAAACTGCGGCACCGGCTGCATATCGCTAAGCCCCATGCCTTCCAGCAGCGCGTCGAGCAGTTCGCCTTTCAGTACATCACCGCTGTCGCCGGTGCTGGCAGACGGCGCGCTTTTGGCGCCATTACTTTGTACCGGGTCGATACGCAGACGCCCTTTCGGCGTTTGCGCCGCGCTGCGCTGTACCGCCTGCGGTGTTGGCAGCGTGATACCGGCGTAATCCTGCGGCTCCTGCACCTCTTCCGGCGCGGCGAGCGGCGCGTCGTCGGCAAACAGCGGCGTCGAGCTTAAATCTTCCGGGCGCAGGTCGGTAATAATCGGCTGAGTGGTTGGCTGCGGCTCCGGCGTGTTCAGATCGGTAATGATCGGTTTCGGTTCAGCCGGTTTCTGCGCTGCCAGTTCATCGGCATGCGCCAGCGGCACCGCGCCGCTCAGCAGACCAAGCGGATCGTCACTGCGGGTTTGCTTCGTGCTACCGCTCCCGCCAAACAGCGCCAGCGGATCGAGTTCGTCGCTATCCGGCGAGTGCGATTTTTGTGCCGGTTCAACCGGCGGCACCAGCGCAGAAGGTGTGGAGTCGTTGAAAATGCTGTCGTTTTTAAACAACTGCTCGTCGTTAAACAACTGATCCGAGGCCAGCGATTTCGGCGTTACCAGCGGTTCATTGTTATTGAGCAGCGACAGCGGATCTTCCGGGTTACGTTCCGGCCCTTTCGGCGCGGCGAACGGGTTAAGATTTTGCGCGTCCTGCGGTTTCGCACGGCTGCTGGAGATGCTGTCGGAGATGGAAAACTCCTGCATCAGGCTGTCCCAGATTTCCGTCGGCACAGACGCCGGTGCGCCTTCTGGCGCGCTTTTCTGCGCCGGTGCGGGTGCCGGTTTTGCCACCTGCGGCTGCGCTGGCTTCGGATACATCTCTTCCGCCATGCGGGTGACAGGACGGGTATCCTGAATCAGATCGGTGACTTCAATACGGTATTCATCGATGCCAAGAATATCGCCATCCTGCAGCTCAACCTGACGACCACGCTCCAGGGGGATGTCATTCAGTACAACGCGGGTCACGTTGCCACGGTTGGTGACGCGGCATTCGCCATTGCCGGCAATATGAACAATCGCCTGCAAACGTGAAATGGAACGGTCATTGTCCGGCAGCACCAGATTGTTGTCCGTGCCGCGGCCAATGGTGCCGCCCGGGGGATAAAAGTCGCAGCTACTTTGTGGCGGCTGATGACCGGGTTTACTGGTAATAATAGTGAATCGCATCGCGTATTCCTGCTGGAGTTATGTGCACTCAAACGGTGCCGCTTTAGCTAAAACGGCTGCGTTTGAAGACAAGCGAAAAGAAGGTCGACGTTCGCGAATCCGGCGCAGCCACCGGATAAGTCTCTTGTTTTACTGGATTTTACTGACCAATTCAAAGGTCCGTTGTTGCATCGATTTTGTTAAGCAGGCCGCATCTGTCTGGCACTGGTTACGTTTTTTAAGCCAGTTACGCTGCGCCGCTTTCATGCCCGCCAACGCGGCTTTATCCGCCGGGTCAATTTCTTGCTGTTGCTGCAACTGAATGGTGTAGGCATCGGTCACGCTGCGATCCCAGGCCGCCAGTTCGTTGTCGCCACAAATCGCTTGCTCGGTGGCGCTTAGCTTAGCGTTACAGGAAAAACTGGGCGTAATTTTTTCATCAGTTGTCACGCGTTTCAGCACAAAATAGCTGTTGTCATTCCCGTACATCAGCAGCTTATCGGCAGATAACAAAGCAACCCAGTTACCGATGGATTCGCCATCCGGCCCCAGGTGCCCTTGCTGGCATTGCAGCACAATCGGGGTAATTTTCTGCTTGCCCAGCCCGTTCAAACCGAAATCTTCTGCGACAGGAATTTTTGGCGAGAAACGACGTTCGCCGGAAGTTTTAACTATCGCTTCGTTCAGCGTCATCGGCGATTGCTGAAGGTATGCGGGTTGCTGGCAATCAATGTTCAGCGCCGCGTCGCCACTTACCGCGTGGTTATCAAAACGAACCATGCGGCCAACATAACGGGGATCGTCTATTTTGGTATCGAAATAAGTCGTGGCGTAGTTGTCCGTCTCGCCGGAAACAACCCGCCATTGACCACTAATAGAGGTCGGAGTCTCTGTCGCATTTGCAATGCTGACACCGAAAATAATGAGAGCGGCAACCACTCTCATGACACTTTGTTGAGCCGCTTCAATAGCCATATAACTCCCTAATCCGCTCCCCGCTGTTGGCTGCGGTTCAACCGGTTAACACACCCATTACTGGAATTGTTCAATTAACGCTTCAACACGATCTTTCATACTTTTTTTTATACATTCAGCATCATTCTTGCATTGGTTACGTTTATTGAGCCAGTCGCGCTGTTCAGTTTTAATTTGCGCTATTGCAGCCGTATCTTTCGCATCCGTGTCTTGTTGTTGCCATAGGCGAGTTTTATAGGCGTTGGCGACGCTAAGATCCCATGAAGAAAGATCATCACTGCTGCAAATAGTTTGTTCAACAGCGTTCACTTTTCCGTCACAAGAAAAACTGGGTTTTGTTTTTTCACCAGGTTTTACGCGTTGCAGTACAACGTAGCTATTATCAAACCAATTCATCACCGCACTGTCGGCGGAAAGTAGCGCAATCCAGTTTTTGATCGACTCACCATCAGTCGAAAGATAGCCAGACTTACACTGAATAAGGATCGGCGTGACTTTCAGGTTTCCCGGTTGTTTGAAGCCAAAATCCTTCGCGACCGGGGTTTTGGGCGCTATATATCGCTCACCGGACGTTTTAAAAATGATTTCGTCGAGCGTCATCGGGGGTTGAGTGGTATAAGTCGGCTGTTGACAATTCACATCCCACATCAATTCAACATGTGCTGACGTTGCACCAAAATTGATAACTCGTCCTACATAGCGTGGATCATCAGGACTCGTTGGCGTTTTTGCCGTAGCCTGGCTATCAGGTTCTGCGGATATAATGCGCCAACTTCCAGCAAGTGAGTCAGGTATTTTTTGCCCATCAGCATTCGCGGTACTTGTCCCGATAGTTAAAAAGGCAAGTGTCGAAAGTAGTGAATATCGCATCAATATTGTCCGTTTAAAAAAAGATTAACTTCAGTTTTGCGGCGGGCAACGAGCCCCGCAGGATAGGTGTTTCCACTTCGTATAATTTGGCTTATCAGCGTCATTGCATCGCTGACTTGTCCATTATTAATGAAGTTACATACTTTATTCAGGAATCCACCACTATTGTAGGAAAAGCATACTAGTGCATCGAACTCATATTGACGTAATGGAACGGTGATACGTCTACGTATTGAATTTACGTAACCCGGTACAGTCAGACGTAATAATGCTTTTTCCTGCTCGTGTGTAAGTGTAATGAGGTATTTATTCTCTTTCGCAAATTTGTCTGCCGCTGTCCCAGACTTGCCCGATGCGGCTGAAGCTTTTTCTGCAACGTCTTCAGAAAGCCCCAGAGAAAGCAATTTGGCTTTAATCTCATCCGGAGTACGTTCTTTCATATCGTAACCTGGCCCCAGTGTTACACCACTCGCTCCGGTAGGCCAATGGAGATGGCAACTCACATTAGGTTGTGCTTCAAGACCAAAGAGTGTTTCAAAACCACTCTGCGATAAATTCATCCCTGCGCAGGGCTGGCGTTCAACTGCCCCCCCAATCGGTGGCGCTGGCGCGCGTTCCGTGACCGTTTTACCGAGCGCCTGAAGAGTTCGGCGTCCGGCAATACCGTCAACATGAAGACCACTTTTTTGCTGAAAAAGACGTACTGCATTCTCAGTACGCGGACCATAAATACCGTCTGTACTAATGGAATAGCCCTTTTCTTTTAATAAGTTCTGCAACTCTTTGACCTGAGGTCCCTTATTTCCTGTCCTTAATACCGGCATATCAATGTCCTGAAAGATAGTTGTTCAGAGTAAAAAAACCGAAAATACCTTGCTGACGTAAATTTTTCATTCACGGAAAATAATTTTAGTTAATCGGCTGAAGTTCATTAAGCCTGATATACCCTTCTGTTTTCTGTACCGGGCCGCCATTTTTCTCATCAAGAATTGCCACGCGAATCCATTTTTCATTCACCGTTTTCATTTTAATGAGTGGCTGCGCTGATTTAATAACCTGAAGATTCTTAGCGCCGTCATCTGGTTGACTTTTCAAATGCAGATCCTTGACACCCTCTTTCAATATGAAAGTTTCTGCCCACGGCCAGGATTCACATCCAGCAGCCCGCTCCAGCGTGTCGACAGATGGCGAAGGAGTGGAAATCGGTGAAAAACTCATGGCATTAGCGCTGAATAATGGTCTATCACACTCGGTCTGCTTTTTTAACGTATCAATAGTGATCTGGCCGGATTGTTCCGTATGACCTTCAGAGAATTGTTTAAACGTTGAAGGTAAGCGAGGGAAATATTTTTCCAATTGGCGCTCACCATTATTAATATTGACATTAATCGTTTTTTCGACTTTACCAGCGTTGTTAATCACAAAATAACGGTACTTTAATTGCGCTGTTTTTTTTATTCCGTCATCATTAAACACAGGTAACCAATATGCTTGCAAAACTCCCTGATGAAATGTCTGGGAAGCGATGCCATTTAGTGACCACAACATACAAAATACGCTGGCAATAAATATTCTTAACATCGTTGTGACTCCATGCTAATTGCTACAATTGACATAGCAAGAAGTGATCGTCAGGGTAAAGTTTTCAATACCCTCTTGGGTCAGAAAGTCTTTTAATTCTGTTAATTTTGTCACACTCCCGCCGACAAAGTTGTTTCCTTTACTACCACCAATTAACAGACACCCTTCGGTGTTATAGGGATAATTACCATTATGAATTAAAATATAGCGAGATTGCGGCACTGCGGAATTATAAAGAAGTGGAACGGGATTATGCATCTGAACAGAAGCAATATTACTCGTATGCCATTTGAGGCGATAAGAACCTTCGGGAATCCGTTTTAACTGTCCGGAGGCCGTAGTATCTGGTCCTGGGCGCTCCAGAAAATACCCTTTAATGGTACTGCCAGAAACCTCAAAGGTTGAAATAGTTGATGTATCGCTTTCCCATAGGCGTTTCACTGAAATGAGATGGTTGGCCATGCATAAACCCCTTTAAATGAGCGATCCCTTTCGGGATCGCTGTCGAACATTACGCTTCTTTATTTTCCTTAATGTTCCAGCCAGCGCTGGTTTCGGCACCTTTACCGCCGGAAGAAGACTGTTCCCAGTACTGCTGTTTCACTTTCGCAGCCTGGAACGCGTAGGAAATCCCTACCAGATCGCCATCGTCGGATCCAGTATACTGAACAGACGTGACCAGCACATCTTCCAGGGTGATGCGCGCGTACTCAACCTGCTGGCCGCCTGCTTTGCAGACAGAAAGCTCGACTTTGCTCAGGTGTTTGCCGCTTGCACAATGTTTCAGGATAGCCGTAGCTGATTTATCGATCAGCGCATTAACGTGCAAGTCGTTGAAATTTACTTTCCCGGCACCACCGCCACCACCAACGCTCATGTTCCCAGGTTGGGATGCACCCCAGGTAAAGGAGGTAATATCAGTCCAGCCGGTGTGGTTAGAGTCTTTAGATTCACCCGTAACTCCATCGACCTTCAGAAACATATCAATAGCCATAATATTTACTCTTCGTTAATGATAAATATTGCTTTCGAAAAAGCGCTTATATGGCAAACGGGTAAGCATGGGGCCGAATAAAACCGTCCATATTTTACCTCTGCCTCGTTTGATTCTGAAAAGATTATGCATCTGTTCAGAAACACTCATTCCCTCGGTTGAGAGAAAGAATTCATGACATTCTGACGCCAATATAACGACGTGGCGTTACGGAAATAGCACTATCAGCGTTCAGATAATTCGCTCGCGTTATTTATTGCGCGATGGTTTGTTTTTTTCACAGCTACCATGATGCTGCGTCATCGCGTCGATAATTAACCTCGACGCGCGCGCCTGTTTCAGCCTCTCAGGTGGCAAGCTGCGAAAGTAGCTATACACAATTTCATGCAGCGTGATGGATTTGAACCGCCGGTAACTGCACCAGACAGTCCCTTCCGTGGTATCCAGCACGCCTAATAAATAGAGATCGGCTTTAATGCGCTCGCGCTCGTTGCTTTTTGATGTCCAGGCGTTGAAAAAGCGCTCGCCGGACATATTCACATCCTGGCTGGTAAGCAACGCCGGGTCGCGCAAAAAATTAGCCGTATCGTCCTGCGGCAACGCCTGTGCGCGCAGGGTGTAATCCTGTTCTGCCCAGCTTAACGCTGAACAGAACAACAGACCGGCTAACATAATGCGCTGTCGCATCGTCACATCCTTGTGGTTAATGAAGCCAGCCTGTCTGGCTTACGCCTCTTTGGTTTTCAGCGATGGCAGTTTCGATACCAGACGCAGAGAAACCGTCAGACCTTCCAGCTGGTAGTGCGGACGCAGGAAGAATTTCGCCGCGTAGTAGCCAGGGTTATCTTCGATTTCCTGCACCTGCACTTCTGCCGCCGCCAGCGGTTTACGCGCTTTGGTTTCCTGCGAGGAGTTCGCCGGGTCGCCATCGACGTAGTTCATCACCCAGTCGTTCAACCAGCGTTCCATTTCGTCACGCTCGCGGAAGGAGCCGATTTTGTCGCGCACAATGCACTTCAGGTAGTGCGCAAAACGGCAGCAGGCGAACAGATAAGGCAGACGCGAAGCCAGACGTGCGTTAGCGGTCGCGTCGGCGTCGTGGTACTCCATCGGTTTTTGCAGCGACTGCGCGCCAATAAACGCGGCGAAGTCGGAGTTTTTACGGTGGATAAGCGGCATAAAGCCGTTTTTTGCCAGTTCTGCTTCGCGACGGTCGCTGATGGCGATCTCGGTCGGGCACTTCATGTCCACGCCGCCGTCATCGCTCGGGAAGGTATGGCATGGCAGGTTTTCCACCGCACCACCGGATTCCACACCGCGAATCGAGGTACACCAGCCGTACTCTTTGAATGAACGGTTGATGTTCGTTGCCATCGCATACGCGGCGTTCGCCCACGAATAGTTGTTGTGGTTCGCGCCGTCGGTCTCTTCTTCGAAATCGAAGCTGTCAACCGGGTTGGTGCGAATACCGTACGGCAGACGCGACAGGAAGCGCGGCATCACCAGGCCAAGGTAACGGGCATCTTCAGATTCGCGCAGTGAACGCCAGGCGGCGTACTCGGTGTTCTGGAAGATTTTCGTCAGATCGCGCGGGTTCGCCAGCTCCTGCCAGGACTCCATCTGCATTACACTTGGCGCAGTACCGGTAATGAACGGGCAGTGCGCCGCCGCGCCGATGCGCGCCATTTCGCCCAGCAGTTCGACATCCTGCGGGCTGTGGTCGAAGTAGTAATCGCCAACGAGGCAGCCAAACGGCTCGCCACCAAACTGGCCATACTCTTCTTCATAGATTTTTTTGAACAGCGGGCTCTGGTCCCAGCCCACGCCTTTAAAGCGTTTCAGGTTACGGCCCAGTTCCTGCTTGGAGATGCTCATAAAGCGGATTTTCAGCATCTCGTCGGTTTCGGTGTTGTTCACCAGATGGCTCAGACCGCGCCACGCGCTTTCCAGTTTCTGGAAATCTTCGTGGTGGATGATCTGGTTAATCTGCTGCGACAGTTTTTCATCGATACCGGCAATCAGGTTCTGAATGGTGCGGTAGGTATCACTGGAAAACGTGACGGTGTTTTCCAGCGCCTGTTGCGCCAGGGTTTTCACCGCGCTTTCTACCGCGGAACGCGCCTGGTCCGTTTTCGGACGGAACTCTTTGCTGAGCAGCGCGCTGAATTCATCCTGGCTAAAGGCCTGTGCGCCCTGCTGCAATTCTTGCTGTTGAGAAGGGTTGCTCATGGTTTACTCCTCTTTACCTTGCGCACTGTCTTCACTGTTCGGTAACTGGCTGAGCGATTTCAGCAGGGTTGGGTCCTGCAACACTTTGGCAATCAACTCTTCCGCGCCGTTTTTGCCGTCCATGTAGGTCAGCAGGTTGGAGAGCTGCGTGCGTGCTTCCAGCAGTTTGTTCAGCGGCTCAACTTTGCGCGCCACCGCGTCCGGCAGGAAATCATCCATGCTGTCGAAGGTTAAATCGACGTTCAGACGGCCTTCGCCGGTCAGCGTGTTGTCGACGTTAAACGCTACGCGCGGTTTCAGCGCTTTCATGCGTTCGTCGAAGTTGTCGACGTCGATTTCGAGGAATTTACGATCCTCAATAGAGGGTAAGTTCTCCACCGGTTTCCCTACCAGATCCGCCATTACGCCCATCACAAACGGAAGCTGGATTTTGCGCTCCGCGCCGTACACTTCCACGTCGTACTCAATCTGTACGCGGGGGGCACGGTTGCGGGCGATAAATTTCTGACCACTGTTACTTATTGCCATGATGTTCTCCATCGAATATGCGCGGTGAAGGTTTGACGATCGGCAACACGCCTGCCGTCATAACTCGGTACGCGTCAATCCTGACGCCCAAAGATGTTTTGCAGTTGATTCACGCCATCGGGCGCCAGATCGCGAATAATCTCCATAAAGTCCAGTTCGATGAGCCGCTGTACGCGGTCAATCATCAACGGCGCGGGGTGGCTCGGCTCATGCTGGGTGAAATATTGCTTCACTTTTTCCAGCATCAGTTGCGCATCGGCACGCGTGGTAACCTGCGCGGTTCGCCAGTCAGTATGCGCCGCCAGCGGCGCGGCGACGACCGGTTGCGGCGCGCTATCCGCAGGCGCCGTTTGTTCTGTCGCCTGTGGCTCTTGCGTGCGGTTAGCGCGGCTGACGCCGGCTATCAACCCGACCGTTTTGAGTAACTGTTCCATTTCCGGCACCCCGCTTTCGCCCAGTTGTTCGAGCAGCCATGTACGGATCGTTTGCAGACGCCCTTCGATTTGACCAATGGCTTCAACCCCCGGCTGACCGCCGCGCGTGAGTTCATCAATCAGACGCACCCGACCGCCAGGATAGCCTGCACATTCCGTTTTGCTGCCGTCAAGCAACGCCTGCGCGTCGCGCACATTTAGCTCATCGCCATTGCTGCGTAAAAGCGTCGCCTGGCGCAAGGTGGTAGTCAGCGAAGATTTATCGCTTAACCCCGCCAGCGCATTAATGCGGTAAAACGGGTCGAACTCACCGCCGTCCGTCAGCGCAGGCCAGAGTTGATCCCAGTACAGCGCCAGCGCCTGACCTAACAGCATTAAACCATCAGCATAGCCTTCCAGCCCGCGACGTCGAGTCCACGCATGGGTTAATGCCATCATCACGCGGATATCTTTGGTGCGCGCCAGCAGTCCGGTGGCCAGTTTTTCCACCCGCGTCCAGTCTGCCGGTTCGGCGGGAATAATGGTGCTGCCAAACTGCTGCTCGGCCTTGCCGAGGCTCGCCTGCTCCATGGCCTGGAAATCGGCGTCGTACTCCAGATTCTCACCGCACGGTTGCTCCGGGCTGACCGGAGCGAGTAACGATTCTATAGTCATCCGCAACCTGCTTATTCTTCAAACATCGGTGGGTAGAGGCCGTGGCGACCGGGTCTTGCGCCACCCGCCGGCTCAAACAACAGCGTGAATAGCTGGCCGGTAAAATTGCCGCTGTGCACATGCGTATAGAGCGGGTAGCCATCGCTGCGGTTGGTCCACCAGAAGCTTATCTGGCGCAGCGGATCAAAACATTCGGCGGCCTGTCGCCAGCCGATGGTGGATTCGCCGTCGCCGTCATAACCAATCACATCCAGAATTTCCGAGCGCGTTTCCGGCTCCACCAGTTGCACCGGCGGAATGGAGAGTAGCGCCTGGTCGAGCTGTTCGGGCGAAAAACCATTTCGCACGGCATGCAGCATGGTGCGTCCGAGTTGTTCATACCAGTCGCCCGCCTTCGCTAAATGGCGCGGCGACCACTCCAGCGGGTTAATTGCCATCAACGCACACAGCGGATACTGGCGACCGACGCTGTCACGCCCTGGCAGCAGGCAGCCCATTTGCACCTGCTGCCCGCCGAGCATCGGCGGCACAACGAAATTCCAGATCGGTGCATTGCTGAACTGCCGGTCGCTTGCCCGCTGTTCTTCTTTCTGCCAGTTCATCAACCCCACCTGGAACCAGTGGGACCACTGACGCTGAAGCGCATCAGGAAAGCGGCGTTGTAAAAAATCGCCCGCACTGGGCAGTTTGCCATACCAGCTAATTGCAGAAGTCGTAGTCATTAGGCGTTCCTTTGCAGTTCAAGGACATGCGAAACGTGGAAGCTGGAACGGGTTGCGGATGCTGTTCGGTGCGAATTCCAGCGTCACCTGATGTCCGTCAACCGTGAATGTCGCCTGGCGGCTCAGGCTGCTGCTGCCGGGGCTGACGCGCGCTTTATCGAAAAAGCGGTTCAGCGCCCAGGCACCGTTGGTCACAAGCGTAGCCGTTGTGCCGTTGGCCAGCCCTAATTGCATGCGCACCTGGTTGGTGCCGCCGGAACCCGGCCAGCTAACGATTTGCACCGCCTGCGGGCCGTGGCTGTAGCGAAGTATTTGCCCGTCCACATCCAGCGTCATATTCAGGATGGTGTTATCCATGCGCACCGTACGCACCGTGGTGCGAAACGACGGGGTTGCGCTGCCGTTGGCAAAGAACGCATCACGAATGGATTGCGCCTGCTGAAACGGTACCAGCACGCCTTCGCTGCCCGGCAAGGTTTTACCATCGATGCCCGGCATAAAACGCCAGGTTGCCTGGGTGGTATCGACTTTGTTGGTCAGGTTGTCGCGAAAAAAGACATCCATCAGACCGGTACCCGGCGCAAACATGCGCGCCAGATCGTCCGGGGTCACTTCTGCGCTGGCGGTACGCACTAACGGGTAACGCCCGGCAATCGCCTGGCGGCAAAAGCTGCCCACTTCAACGCTGATGCGCTTGCGCACGTTTTCCATATCCCGGCGCTGGGTATCACTGCTCGCGCCGACCGCCATATTGCTGAACATGGTTTGCAGCCCGCCCGGTAAACGCCCGGCGCTGGCCTGCAAACGGCTAATCGCTTCGCCGCCCGGCGGTGGCATCCCGCTGTTGGCGGCATCCTGCACGGCGGTCAGGTAACGATAAAGCTCATCAACCTGTTTGAGAAAATCATCAAACACAATGGTCTTGCCGCCCTTTTCCAGCGGCTGCGCCAGTTCAATGATTGGCGCGAAATGTTCGGTGACACGCTGTTCCGGCGTCTGGCTGGCGGCGGCGTTTGCCGTGGCTGACGCACTGTCATGGTTGCTGAACAGCGTTTCGAGCATCTGCGTGCCACGGTTGCTGCTCTCCGGCGCTTTCTCTTTGCCGTCAGCCACGTCATCGCGGCTGAGTTTCAACTGCTGGCTGAGGTTGATAACCAGCCGGCGCAGCGGCGAGTTATTCCCGGAAAGCAGACGCGCGGTGTTGATGCGCTGGTTCAGATCCGCGCTGTTATTCAACTGAATGTCGCTTAAGAAGTTATCCCAGATGGCGATAAAATCACGCGCATAGAGCTGGCGCACCGCGTTATCGGTTTGCTGTTTGTCTTCTGCTTGCGTGGTGGAACCGAGCACCCAGACATCATCTTCATGCAGCGAGGCGGTGACCGGCGCGATTTGCGCATTGAAACTGTTCCAGTAACCATCCGGGGTATACAACCCTGGCAGCCCTTCACCGACCGGCTTGCCGCTTTTGCGGGAAAAGACCAGCTCACTCTGCGGGCCGCCCAGCGACGCCAGCGAAACCTGTTTCAGGTTTTCATCGCGTTCCAGCAGGCGTTTTAGTCGCCCGTAAACGCGGGTGGAGAGTGGTTGCTGGTTGATTAATGCCTGTTCGCGGCTAATCAGCGCGTCGTCTTTCGCATACGGCGAGGACTGAATTTGCGGCTCCAGCAGTTGCGCCAGGTGCCACTCAAGCTGGCTTAACTGTGCTTTGGTGACGTTCTGCGGCAGGTTACGTTGCAGATTGAGCATCACCCAAGAATGCAGGAACTTACCGTCGTAATGCTTCGGCTGATACAGCATTTGATAGGCTTTCAGCGCTTCATAGCTGTATTCCACATCGCTGCCGTTGTCGTTACGCAACCAGGTGGTGATGCGCATCGCCACTTCCGGTAGCAGCATCTGTTGCAGCGCTTTCTGGTACAGCGTTTGCGAGGCGTCGGCGACATCGTTACCGCGATAAAGCCCCATACGGCGGGTGATCGGCGGGTTATTGACGTCAAACTTCTCACTTTCCGGCAGCGCGGAGAGGCCATTAAGCAGCGGCAGCAAGGCAAAGAGATCGCCCTGTTGGCGGTTACGCAGCGCTTTGATTTGTTGATCGAGCGCTGGCACTTTGGCCTGCACTTCATCCAGATAATCGCGGTTATTGCCGTAACTGGTGAACCACAAAGCGCTGATAATAATCAACAGCGCCAGCAGCGCCGCGTAGCCCGACCAGATCACCGCCCGGCTGCGCAGTTCCCACCAGCGGTTTTGCCCGGCGATACCGGCTTCCTGGAAGATCACGTTTTGCAGCAGATGCTTGATAAAGAAGCTCTGCCCTTTCCCGCCGGGCACCGGCTCCTCTTTGCTGACCGAATCCCAGTTATCGCCCGATTTCCCTTGCGGCAGCGACAGCGCGCGGTTCAGCTCGCCCATCACGCGGTCAAACGGCAGGCCTTCCTGCGTACCGCTGGCAAAATAGATGCCGCGCGGGGAGAACTCGGTTTCAAAGTTGGAGCGGGCAAAAATGGTGTTCAGGTAATCAGCCAGCAGCGGGCGCAGCGCGGCGAACTCCTGCGGGAACAGGAAACATTCCGCGCGAGCCTGCGCATCGCTTTCGCGTAGCAGCGTATCCGGCAGCGCCGCGTCCAGACGCTGTTGCAGCAGCGCGAACTCCTGAAGAAAGCTGCCCTGCAGGTCGAAATCCGCCAGTTTGGCTTTTTCCCACGGGAAGGTGAAACCCCAGATTTGATCGCGCTGCGCTTTATCAAAGCCAGCAAAGTAGGCGCGAAAACCTTTCAGCAAGTCCGCTTTGGTAACCAGCACATATACCGGGAAACGAATACCCAGTTGTTCATGCAGCTCGGTTAAACGCTGGCGCAGGTTGAGCGCCTGTTCGCGCGACGCCTCGGCGGACTGGGTGAGCAGATCGGCAATGCTCACCGTCACAATCACGCCGTTGATCGGCTGACGGCGGCGATACTTTTGCAGCAGGCCAAGAAACTTCAGCCATTCGCTCGCATCCTGAACCTGCTCACTCTCTTGCGTGGTATAGCGCCCGGCGGTATCGAGCAGTACCGCTTCGTTGGTAAACCACCAGTCACAGTTACGCGTACCGCCAATACCGCGCAGCGCGGTTTTACCAAAGCGATCGGCCAGCGGGAATTGCAGACCGGAGTTCACCAGCGCGGTGGTTTTGCCGGAACCCGGCGCACCGATAATGACATACCACGGCAACTGATACAGGTACTGGGTACTGAAGCGCTGCGCCCACTGTCCGCGTTGACCGGGCTGGTTGAAGTGCGCTTTTTTCAGCACCTGCGCGGCTTCTTCGAAACGCTCGTTCAGCACCTGATCTTCATTATTGAGGCGTTTGCGCTCAACCGGATCTTTCGCTTCTTCGCTTTTCAGGTTGTCCATCAGCTTGCGGTTGAGCCAGGCGTTGTAAAGACGCGGCACAATGTGGCTGTGAACCCAAATCAGGTACATCACCGCAATGGTGATCATGCGGTTTTGCTCAGACTCAAGCGGGCGGGAGTCCACGACGGAGAGCAGCGGGCCAATCATCCAGATAACTGCGGCCAGCCCCGTTACGCCAAGGAAACCCCACAAAATGCGGTTGGTCAGCAATGAAAGCAACATATTCATCCTTTAGTTTCCTTGCGGCAATCCGTTCAGCTCGGCGGCCGTATTTCCCGGCGACACCAGCAAAGTAATCTCAACGCGGCGGTTACGGGCGCGGTTTTCAGCCGAGTTGTTCGGCGCTATTGGGTTCATCTCCCCTCGCCCTTCCGCTTTCACGCGCGCCGGTTGCGACAGGTGTTTTTGCAACAGCGACTGCACAGAACGCGCACGCTCCAGCGACAGCTCGTAGTTCGAGGCGAAACGCGCACTGCGGATCGGCACGTTGTCACTAAAGCCGACCACCAGAATTTTCCCGCTCACGTTGTTCATCGCCTGCGCCACACGATCGATAACCGGTTCATAGCTTTCGCGTGCCACTGTCGATCCGGAAGCGAACAGGCCATCGCCTTTCAGCGTCACGACGCTGCGATCGGCTTCATCGCGTACCGCCACCAGCCCTGCCTCAATTTCCGGGCGCAGAAACGCGCGCAGGTTAAGCACCGGCTGCACGTTTTGTACCGGTTGCTCAATGGAAGCTTCCGGCAATTGAGTCTGATAAATTTTCGCCAGCACCGGGTTGGTGCTGTCACCCAGACGCCAGTTGAGCACGATATAGAACAGGCAGGCGAGAAAACCCGCCAGCCCGACACACGCCCACAGCGGAATCACCGGACGCCACAATTTGCGCATCACCGGTTGATCTTCCGGGTGCGGCGACAGCGGCGGCGGATAGTTGCCACGCACACCGCGAATCATCTGCCACAAACGCTGTTTGATGGTTTCCAGTTGCGTGCGGCCATTGTCCATCACCCGGTAACGCCCTTCGAAACCGAGTAACAGGCAGAAGTTGATAAGCTCCAGCAGCGCGATATGCTCGCGCGGGTTTTGCGATAAGCGCGCCAGCAACTGGAAGAATTTCTCCCCGCCCCAGGTTTCGTTGTGAAAGGTCACCAGCAGACCGCTACCGGACCACACACCACGGCTTCCCCACGGGGTGAGCGCCGCCGCTTCATCCAGCGCGGTGCATAAACAGTAACGGGCGCCGACGATCACTTCATAGGCCAGCCCGGATTGCTGGCAGCGCACTTCAAAACGGCGAATTTCATCAATCAGGTGCTGGCGCAGACCGCTTTGATCATCATGAGAAACGGAATAGCGGATCTGCGGTATGGCGTTAAGTAGCGGGTTGGCGGCCGCGACCAAAGGATTGTTGCCACTTGCTCCTGCCAGAGCGGCATCGCTGCCGGAGGCTTGTTGTTCCTGCATATTGTGCGCTCGCTGTATTATTCAGTCGGGCTACGGATGGCCCAAAACTCCATATCAAGACCCGGGAATTCACCTGCCAGATGCAGGGCGAAAGCCCCCGATTTCTCCATTTCGTTCCACAGCTCGCCGCCCTTTTCCAGTTCGAAATAGTTGTAACCGGCATGCCACGGAATTTGCGGCGGCGCGACCGGCATGGTGCGCAGCTTCATACCCGGCAGTTGCAACTGCACCAGGTCGCGGATTTTGGTGACCGGCGCGACTTTCATCTGTGCCGGGAAATGGGTTTGCAGAATTTCGCCTGGCACGCTGGCTTTCACTGCCAGCACGAAACCAAACTCGCGCGCCATGGTGGTGGTCGGCAAGGTGGCGATATTCAACCCGTGCGTGCGTTCGGTAAGCGGTAACTGGATGGCGTGCTCTTCCATCACCAGAGACAATCCGTTGCGCAGCATCAGTTGTAACTTGCCAAAACAGCCAGCCAGATCGTCATGGTCATAAACCGGCAGCGTCTCTTCCGGCGAGCGCGAGGCGGTCCAGGTGGTCAGCTCGGTGGCAAACGCCAGCCAGCTACGCCACAACTCTTCCGGATGGATCATCGGCAGCGTTTTCAGATGGGAAACCTGGCCGACATGGTGGTTAATCAACGCCAGCAGCGTGAATTCAACCATTTCGGAGGTATTAAAACGCCCCGGCTGACGCAGACGCTGGCCAATCTGCTGGCTACGCTGCATCAGCAGGCTTTGCAGATCGTTGATAATGGCGTAAATCGCCGGATTGTTAACCGCATTCAGCATCGGCGGAATATAACGGCTATCAATACGAACGTGGTTATCGTTACGTTTTTCTACGACATGCGCGACACCGATCGCCGTCCACTCTGCCGAGAGATCTTTTTCCAGCATCAGTTTCAGCCGCAGACGGCCAAACTGCACCGCCGCCGGTCCTACTGACATGGCGTTATCGTCATCGACTTCGCTTTCCCAGGTGACATAACGCGCCAGCGAGTCTTTCTCTTCGCTGAAGATCACCTCATCACGCCCGCCGCGACGGGCCGGCAGCGCCAGCACCACGCGCTCATTGTTGATGTTGTCAGGGATAGCCAGCGGTGTGGGCGCCTGGCGAGCATCGTGGAATGAGAAGAAGGTACCATCCGGCAGTAAACCGCTGGCATAACTCAGGGCAATACAGCCCTGGCGCAGCATGGCATCGTCGAGCTCGATATCAAGGTAGCCCCAAAGATACGGGCGCTGCAGTGTCCCCCACTCGCGAATATGGTGTTGCAGATAGCTTTCCGCACGCTGAAAGTGATGAGGGCGCAGAAACATACCTTCGGTCCACACGACCTTTTCTGCTTTGTTCATACGGTTTTCCTGTTAAGACTGGCGCTATTTGGAAATCACGCGGATGCCATTGACGTCGAGGAAGATGTTGGCTTCCAGTTCGTCAGACGAGGATTTCCAGAATTCGTAGAAGTGCGTCTCTCCCTGTACCGGGAGCGGTAAGGACATCCGCCATTTTTTGCCATCCAGCGCCTGATACTCGGCCATCACGCCGATGTAACGCGCGTCGGGCGCGCTTTTACCGCTCAGCGTTTTCGACAACTGGCCGGGCATCAGGAAAAATTCATCACTGTTCAGCAGGTTGGCGCCAAGTACGCTATCTGCGTTGTTTTGCAGCGACCAGAAATCGGCGGACATAAATGTCGCGTCCGATTTCAACAGCAACACCCTGACTTTAAGGGGAGCGGACTCATTGATCTGCGGATGAGCCCTGAACTGAAGGTTATAGCTGGTAGGTACGCTGTGTGAAGAGGAGCCACAACCGCTGGCCAGGGTGGCCAGCACAAAGAAAAACACCAGGCTAATCTGGCGTACAACCGAATTATTATTCATACCAGGTACTCGTCACGGCTGGATTAATTGATGATCCACGTTCCGGAGTTGGCGTTTTTGCAAGCCTTACCGCTGCCATCGACAGTCACGCAGGTCTGTTTTTTACGCACGACGCGGCGTTTGTCATCGCGCAGGGTTTTTTCGTACAGTTCGCTTTTCACTACGGCACGCATCGGCACATAACCAATCAGCTCTTCCTGACCTTCATCGGCCAGCGCCATCCAGAAGTGTTCAACCTGCCCCAGCACCACATAGGTTTTACCGGCTTGCAGCTGGCGAATCACTTTGCCGCCGAAATCCGGCGTGCTCATCACCGACGCCGGGTAAAGCGCGCGATAGTCTTGTTTGATAGGCTGGAATTCCTTCGGCGGAATAACCGCGTAGCGGTGTGTCAGCGTGACACCGTTCACTTCGCTGGTGACGATGGTGTCATCGGTCGGGGCGGGCTTAGGTGGCGCTTTACAAGCCGAAACGCCAAAGACAAAAAGAAGAGCCAATACCATTCGCATGTTCATAACGTTTTTTTCCATTGCAAATATATTACTGTGTTGACCTGGAGCGTTTTGGAAAGGGTATTTAAATCGCTCTAAATGACGCAAATCCATGTCCAGTTAAACGCTCAGATAATGAATAAAAGGCATAGCTACCGCATGAGTCTGTCGCAGGGACAGGCCGCAATAATATTACTTTTCATTGACTATCGTGACACAATTTTACAGATCAGGTTATTCAATTCAATATGATCTCCGACCTGTTGAAATACTATTATTTAATTTTTTTGCAAATTAGGACAATTCTCAAGAAAGAATTTCACTTTAGATGATAATCCCTAAAGATGCCAACCCACCAGATTAATAACGGTGCGCGATCTTTGCATAACTGGCTGATTATTAATAGATATTATTAATCACAATCCAATAGCATATATTTTACGTTGCGGGATAGGATGAATCCTAAAAGCTAATTTAATGTGATAAACCCTACGATATTTAGTAGTGAAAATACCGGAATAAAAGTGCGGATTAACATAAAAGACAGGCAGCGGTGTTATTTCTGCGTTGATAGGCAAAATATATTGAACAAAAAAAGATTATTTCCCTGGCAAGATAGTCAAGGATGTAACAGTTCCTGCGCGGAAACATTCTTTACTTTCATATGAAATGTTACCCTTCCTTAAATTGTGTAGTCATACTTAATTCTTGTGAACGGCCAATAAATGAACCCTTTCAGCAAAATTGATTCAGCGCGCTATTTACCCGCAATGCGCCTTTACGCAAATAAATAAAAGCCCTCTGGCGATCAAATGTGCAACTGGCGCGCACTATTCGTGCGCGGATCGCATAAAAATCCGCCCTCCTACTCTGCCAGCCAAACGGGGAAATTGTCTGGAATCGTGCAAAATGCCAAACGCGACACACGATTTGTTTCAGTTTCGACTATGGTTTTGTGCAAGGTTGATTGCGGCAGCACCGCTGTGCACCCGCTAAGGAGAATAATCGATGACAAGACCTGTTCTACACCGGCCGCGCGCCCTGCTGCTGGTATTGCAAATCGCGTTAGGCGGCACGTTACTCGCCTCAGCGCCTCACACGTTCGCCGCCGAGGCGCAAAACTCACCGCAGCCACCAGATATTCTGTTCGGTCCGCTGTTTAGCGATGTGCAAAGCGCTAAGCTGTTCCCCGATCAAAAAACCTTTGCTGATGCTGTGCCAAAAGGCGACCCGCTGATGATCCTCGCCGATTACCGCATGCAACGCACGCAAACCAGTTTCGATTTACGCCACTTTGTGAATGTGAACTTTACGCTGCCCAAAGAGGGGGAAAAATATGTTCCGCCTGAAGGGCAAAACCTGCGTGAACATATCGACGGGCTGTGGCCGGTGTTAACACGCACCACCGACAGCGCCGGGAAGTGGGATTCGCTGCTGCCACTGCCAAAACCGTATGTCGTGCCAGGTGGACGTTTTCGCGAAGTCTATTACTGGGATAGCTACTTCACGATGCTCGGCCTCGCCGAGAGCGGCCACTGGGACAAGATTGAAGACATGGTCACCAACTTTGGCCATGAAATCGATACCTGGGGTCATATTCCTAACGGCAACCGCAGCTACTACCTGAGCCGCTCGCAGCCGCCATTCTTCTCGTTGATGGTGGAACTGCTGGCCACGCACGACGGCGATGAGGCGCTGAAAACCTGGCTGCCGCAAATGGAGAAAGAGTACCAGTACTGGATGGAAGGTGCGGATACACTGCAACCAGGCCAGGCCAGTAAGCGCGTGGTTAAGCTCAGCGATGGCAGTGTGCTGAACCGCTACTGGGACGATCGCGATACGCCGCGCCCGG
This sequence comes from Kosakonia pseudosacchari, assembly GCF_900184035.1. GTDB lineage: Bacteria > Pseudomonadota > Gammaproteobacteria > Enterobacterales > Enterobacteriaceae > Kosakonia > Kosakonia pseudosacchari. The sequence continues at coordinate 177,286 of NZ_FXWP01000027.1, read as the reverse complement.
AGTCGTGGCTGGATGATGTGACGACGGCAAAAAATAACCCCAATCGCCCGGCCACCGAGATTTACCGCGATTTGCGTTCTGCCGCCGCGTCGGGCTGGGATTTTAGCTCCCGCTGGATGGACGATCCCAATCAGCTTGGGACTATCCGGACCACAAGCATTGTGCCGGTCGATCTGAATGCGCTGATGTTCAAGATGGAAAAAATGCTCGCCCGTGGTTATCAGGCCGCCGGCGATAGCGCAAAAGCAAGCCAGTATGATGCACTGGCGAACGCGCGTCAGAAAGGCATTGAAGCCAATCTGTGGAATGAAAAAGAGGGCTGGTACGCGGATTACGATCTGAAGACGAAGAAGGTGCGTAATCAGCTGACAGCCGCGGCGCTTTACCCGTTGTTTGTTAATGCCGCCGCCAAAGATCGCGCCGATAAAGTGGCCATCGCGGCAAAAGAACGGTTGCTGAAACCAGGGGGAATCGCGACCACCACGGTAAACAGCGGCCAGCAGTGGGATGCGCCGAACGGCTGGGCACCGCTGCAATGGGTGGCAACAGCTGGGCTGCAAAATTACGATCAGCAGAAACTGGCGATGGAAGTGAGCTGGCGTTTTCTGACCAATGTGCAGCACACCTACGATCGTGAGAAAAAGCTGGTCGAGAAATATGATGTCAGCACCACCGGTACTGGTGGCGGCGGAGGCGAATATCCGTTGCAGGACGGTTTCGGCTGGACGAACGGTGTGACGCTGAAAATGCTCGACCTGATCTGCCCGAAAGAGAAACCGTGCGACAGCGTCCCGCAAACGCAGCCCGCACAGCAGCCTGCCGCGAAGGTGGAAACGACGACGCAGCCGCAAAAACAGCAGCAAGCCGTCGCGCAGTAATCCGCACGCAGTAAAAAGCCGCAACAATCATGTTGCGGCTTTTTTGTCTCAAAAACGGATGAACTGGCGGTTAACCTCGTCTGAACAGCCGGAATACGGCCAGCACAACAATCGCGCCCAGCACCGCAATAAGGAAGCTGTGCCAGTTGAAGCCAGTAATATCTCCGCCATAGCCAAATTGTGTCGCGAGCCAGCCGCCGACCACGGCCCCGACGATCCCAAGGATACAAGTCAGAATGAAACCGCCCCCATCCCGTCCTGGCATAATCAATTTCGCAATAACGCCAGCAATCAGGCCAAAAACGATCCACGCGAGAATGCCCATGTTTCTCTCTCCTTCTGTTAGTCTTGTTGACGCGCCCATACCACTTCGGCGACGCGTTAGCTACAGTATAGTTGTCGGTCATAAAACATTTTCATCTCACAGACTTAATTCAAACGGATTACGAAAATAATTACGTTATTTGTATTAAGTTCTTGCTGAAAATGCCGATAACGCAACGAAGGTGTGTCAGTCATCAAGGAGCCATTCGGCGTGAGCAATTACAGTGAGCAGTTCCTGAAACAAAATCCTCTGGCCGTGCTGGGCGTGTTACGCGACCTGCAAAAAAACCAGGTACCCGTGTGCATTACCTGGGGTAGCGGTCAGTTCATCAGTAAGATACTGGAAGTGAATCCAGAAGAGCTGATCATGGATTTTGGTAGCCAGGAGTACGAGAACAACGCAGTACAGCGTGCCGGAAAAGTGACCGTGACCGCTGAAACACACGGCGCCAAAGTTGAATTCACACTGACAAAACTTTCTGCCGGCGATTTTCAGGCGTTACCTGCTTTTATTACTCCGCTTCCGGAAACGCTGTGGTTTATTCAACGCCGTGAATATTTTCGCATCAGCGCCCCGCTCCACCCGGCCTATTTTTGTAAAGCCTTTATGCCGGATAAAAGCGAGATCCGCTTTCGTCTGTTCGACCTGTCATTAGGTGGCATGGGCGCCCTGCTGGATGGCGAAGCGCCTGCCGCGTTACAACCAGGCATGCGTTTTTCCAAAGTGGAACTGGATATGGCGTCGTGGGGGCAGTTCTATTTTGACGCGCAGTTGATTGCGATTGGCGAGCGTAAAGTCGTTGATGGCAAGAATGAAACCATTGTTACGCCGCGCCTGAGTTTTCGCTTTTTGAATGTCAGCCCGGGCGTGGAGCGCGAGCTCCAGCGCATTATTTTTGCCCTGGAGCGCGAGGCGCGCGAACGCGCCAACCGGGTGCGCTAATTACATCGCATCCATCGCTTTTTGCACTTTCCAGATATAGCGCGGCGCCTGCGGCGCGGGGTGGTTTTCCGCCACATGCTTCATAAACGCGTCTGCGCTTAAATCATTTATCTCTTCAATGGCTTCGCTTCTGTCGGACGAAAATGTCCGCAGTAGCGCGCCTGCGCCATTCACATACGAGACCACCAGCGCGTACTGCATCACTTTCGGATCGCGGATGCCGGCCAGCGGCCCATGCTCGAGAATACTCAAATAAGCCGCCCCCATGGAGATGTTGCGCTCCGGGTTTTTGAGTTCGCTGGTGGACGGTTGCCCGCTCCAGCCCATATGACGGTAAACTTCGCGCCCGGCGGTGGAGGCTTTAAGCTGCATCAGACCAACAGCGTTTGATTTACTGACCAGATTAGGATTACCGCCGGATTCCACGGCAATCATCGCGGTGATCAATTGCGGGCTGACGCCCCAGGCCGCACCGGCTTTTTCGGTGATGGGCATCCACTGCATTGCGCGTTTTACCGGAACTTCCGGGTTCCAGTCCGGGTTACGATAATCCTGCTTTGAACTACATCCGGCGAGCAGTACCACTAAAAAAGCAAACCATCTCAATTTCACGCAAGCTAATCCTTCTATAAGTGTCATCGGCGACGGATGACAACGACACAGGTTAGCGGCATGATAACCGTTTCCCTATAGATGTCAGCAAGGAATTGCCATGTCCACCTTCCACCTGATTGCCCCTTCCGGCTATTGCATTAACCAGCACGCAGCAGCGCGTGGCGTCGAACGTCTTACTCAGCAGGGACATCAGGTTAACAACCAACACGTCATTACCCGCCGTCATGAGCGTTTCGCCGGGCGTGACGAAGAACGACTGGCGGATATCAACGCACTGGCGCAATTGCCGGGTGAAAACATTATTGTGATGCCGGTGCGCGGAGGGTACGGCGCCAGCCGTCTGCTGCCGGATATCGACTGGCCGGCGCTGGTAGCGCGCCAGCAGCATCACCCGCTGCTGATTTGCGGCCATAGCGATTTCACCGCCATTCAACTTGGGTTACTGGCACACGGAAAGGTCATCACCTTTAGCGGGCCAATGCTGGCGGGGAATTTCGGTGCCGAAACGCTGGATACCTTTACGGCAGAGCACTTCTGGCGAGCTATCAGCAATGAAACCTTCACTATCGAGTGGCACGGTGAAGGCCCGCAGTGTGACGTGGCAGGCCTCCTGTGGGGGGGAAATCTGGCGATGTTAACCTCGCTGATTGGTACGCCCTGGCTGCCTTCTATACCCGGCGGTATTCTGGTCGTGGAAGACATCAATGAACATCCCTACCGCGTGGAACGCATGCTGTTGCAGTTGTTGCACGCCGGCATTCTGGCGCAGCAGCGGGCGCTGATCCTCGGCAGTTTCTCACTGGCGCAACCCAACGATTACGATGCGGGCTACAATCTTAATAAGATGATCGACTATCTGCGTGCGCAATTGACGATCCCGGTTGTCACCGGGCTGGCGTTTGGTCATGAACCGCAGACCGTCACACTGCCGCTCGGCGCGCATGCCCGGTTGCAACATGCTGAAAAGACGCAACTGACCTTATCGGGTCATCCCACGATCTTGATGTAAAAAAAGCCCTTTATGCGCTTATTAAAACGTTGTTTCTGCCGTTATTATATGGCGCACTATTCAACCCGGCCGGTCAACGCCGCCCGGGATCCAGCACGGTGAAAATTAAGGAGATGCACACCATTGGACGCTGAGGCGATAATCAGTCTGTTTATTCTGGGTTCAGTTCTTGTAACCTGCAGTATTTTATTAAGTTCTTTCTCCTCCCGCCTTGGTATTCCCATTCTGGTTATCTTTCTGGCAATCGGTATGTTAGCCGGTGTTGACGGTATCGGCGGTATTCCGTTCGATAACTACCCGTTTGCTTACATGGTCAGTAACCTCGCGCTGGCGATCATTTTGCTTGATGGCGGCATGCGTACCCGCGCCAGCTCGTTTCGCGTAGCGCTTGGTCCCGCGCTTTCCCTGGCAACCATAGGTGTGCTGGTCACGTCAGGCTTAACCGGGATGATGGCGGCCTGGTTGTTCAAGCTCAATATTATGGAAGGCTTTTTGATCGGCGCGATTGTTGGCTCCACCGATGCCGCTGCGGTGTTCTCGCTGCTCGGCGGTAAAGGGCTGAACGAACGCGTCGGCTCAACGCTTGAAATCGAATCCGGCAGCAACGATCCGATGGCGGTGTTCCTCACCATCACGCTGATTGAGATGATCCAGAAGCACAACGCTGACCTCGATATCATGTTCCTGGTGCATATTGTGCGGGAGTTTGGTCTCGGTATTCTGCTCGGCGGGTTGGGCGGTTATCTGTTGCAGCAGATGATTAACCGCATCTCTCTGCCGCCGGGTCTTTACCCGCTGCTGGCCCTGAGCGGCGGGATTCTGGTTTTCGCCTTAACCACGGCCCTGCACGGTAGCGGCATTCTGGCGGTCTACCTGTGTGGTTTTGTGCTGGGCAACCGCCCTATTCGTAACCGTTACGGCATCCTGCAAAACTTTGATGGTCTGGCCTGGCTGGCGCAAATCGCCATGTTCCTGGTGCTCGGGTTGTTAGTCACACCGTCTGATTTGTTGCCGATTGCCGCTTCCGCACTCATCCTTTCAGCTTGGATGATTTTTGTTGCCCGCCCTCTGTCCGTGTTCGCCAGTCTGTTGCCGTTTCGCGGTTTTAACCTGCGCGAACGCGTTTTTATCAGTTGGGTGGGTCTGCGCGGCGCAGTGCCGATTATTCTCGCCACCTTCCCGATGATGGCCGGGCTTGATCACGCGCGCCTGTTCTTTAATGTCGCCTTCTTCGTGGTGTTAATCTCGCTGCTTTTCCAGGGAACGTCACTCTCGTGGGCAGCGAAAAAAGCCAAAGTTGTCGTGCCGCCGGTTGGCTGGCCGGTCTCCCGGGTTGGTCTGGATATTCATCCGGACAACCCGTTTGAGCAGTTCGTTTATCAACTCAGTGCGGATAAATGGTGCGTGGGTGCCGCGCTGCGCGATTTACATATGCCTGCGGATACGCGCATTGCCGCGCTATTTCGTGACAATAGCCTTCTGCACCCCACCGGCAGTACCCGGCTGCGTGAAGGTGATGTGTTATGCGTAATCGGCCGCGAAAGCGATCTCCCCGCGCTCGGGAAACTGTTTAGCCAGTCTCCGCCGGTGGCGCTGGATCAGCGATTCTTCGGTGATTTTATCCTTGAAGCCGACGCGAAATTTGCCGATGTGGCGCTGATTTACGGCCTGGAAGATGGGCTGGAGTATCGTGAAAGCCAGCAAACGCTGGGCGATATTGTGCAGCAACTGCTGGGTGCCGCGCCAGTCGTGGGGGATCAGGTCGAGTTCGCCGGGATGATCTGGACAGTAGCGGAAAAAGCCGATAATGCCGTACTGAAAGTCGGCGTTCGCGTGGCAGAAGACGAGGCGGAATAACCGCCTCGCATTAAGTTACACCGTCACAACTGGCACGCGCGGCGCCAGGGCGCACATCAGTTCATACCCTACCGTTCCGGCCGCCGCCGCCACTTCATCGATTTTTATCTCATTACCCCAGAGCTCAACCGGCGTACCAATGCCGGCCTGAGGGCACGGGGTTAAATCCACCGTCAGCATATCCATTGAGATCGCGCCAACAATGCCGGTACGAATGCCATCCACCAGCACTGGCGTGCCGGAAGGCGCGATGCGCGGGTAGCCGTCGGCATAACCGCAGGCGACAACACCAATACGCTGCTCGGTCTGCGCACGGTAACGACAACCATACCCCACCGTCTCACCGGCTTTTAGCGTCTGCACGGCAATGATCTCGCTGCTGAGCGTCATGACCGGGCGGATACCGCTGTTGGCGACATCCTGCCACGCGCCCGATGGCGAAGCGCCATACAGCACTACGCCGGGGCGTACCCAGTCATAATGTGTTTCGGGATGCCATAACGTGGCGGCAGAGTTAGCCAGCGAGCGCGGCGCGTCAATACCCTTAGCCGCCTGTTCAACGCGCGCCAGCGGCGCGGCGATACCGTCAGCCCGCTCCGCTTCAGCAAAATGGGACATCAGCGTCACGGTTGCCACGTTGGTTAAGGCATTGAGTTGCTGGTACACGGTATGTACGCGTTCAGGCATAAAACCGAGCCGGTTCATGCCGCTGTTGATCTTCAGGTAAACATCGAGCGGCGCTTGCAGGCGTGCGTCCTGCAAGGCTTTGATCTGCCAGTTGCTGTGCAGGCTGGTCGTCAGGCGGTATTTGTCAAACAGCGGCAGCTCATCTGCATGGAAAAACCCTTCCAGCATCAGAATCGGCCCTTTCCAGCCGCGTTCGCGCAGCAAAATAGCCTCTTCAAGATTGAGCATCGCGAAGCCATCTGTGCTGTTGAGCGCGCGCCAGATACGATCCAGACCGTGGCCATACGCGTTCGCCTTCACCACCGACCAGACTTTTGCGGCAGGTGCCGCGCGGCGCACGACTTGTAAATTATTGCTCAGCGCCGTTAAATCAAGCGTGGCGAGAACCGGACGAGACATTCCTATTCCTTCTTCGAATCAGTTATGAGCACCGTGCAAATGCCGGGCGCGCACAGGGGTAAAACCTGGCATATAGCGCGCCACGCTTAAATCATCGGCAGCAATCGCAGGGGTGTTGCCGGACATCAGGTCGCTTAGCAGTTGGCCGGAACCGCAAGCCATCGTCCAGCCAAGGGTGCCGTGCCCGGTATTCAGCCACAGATTTTTATACGGTGTGCGTCCGACAACTGGCGTGCCGTCTGGCGTCATGGGGCGCAGGCCGGTCCAGAAGGTGGCTTGCTCGACAAATCCGCCACGCGGGAAAAGATCGCGCACCACCATCTCCAGCGTTTCGCGGCGTGGTTTCAGCAGTTCAGTATTAAACCCGACGATTTCCGCCATACCCCCGACGCGAATACGCTGATCAAAGCGGGTAATGGCAATTTTGTAGGTTTCATCAAGGATCGTTGACACCGGCGCGCCGTCTTCTTCGGCAATGGGGATCGTTAATGAATACCCTTTCAGTGGATACACCGGGATGTCGACGATGTTTTTCAGTAAGCCGGTAGACCAGGAGCCAAATGCCATCACATACGCGTCGGCTTTGACCACCTCTTTACCGCACTTCACACCGTAGATGTTCTCGCCTTCGTACAGCAGGCGATCCACCGGCGTGTTAAAACGAAACTCCACGCCCGCCTGTTCCGCCATCTGCGCCAGCTGCTGGGTGAAAAGCTGGCAGTCACCGGTTTCATCATTTGGCAGACGCAAACCGCCGGTCAGTTTGTGTGCAACTTCAGCCAGCGCGGGTTCGACTTCCGCCAGCCGCGCAGACTCCAGCAACTGATAAGGCACGCCGGCATCCTGCAACACGGCAATATCGCGCGTAGCGTTTTCGTACTGCTCCGCAGTGCGAAAGAGCTGCAATGTGCCGCCCTGTCGCCCTTCATACTGAATGCCTGTGGTTTCGCGCAACAGTTTCAGGCAATCACGGCTGTATTCCGCCAGGCGCACCATGCGGCCTTTGTTTTCCATATAGTGGCGCGTGTCGCAGTTACGCAGCATCTGCCACATCCATTTCAGTTGCGATGAGGTGCCATCAAGGCTAATTGCGAGCGGCGCGTGGCGCTGGAACATCCATTTAATGGCTTTTAACGGCACCCCTGGAGCCGCCCAGGGCGCAGCGTAGCCCGGTGAGATCTGCCCGGCGTTACCGGCACTGGTTTCCTGCGCGGGGCCAGGCTGGCGATCAATCACCGTGACGTCATGCCCGGCCTGGCGTAAATACCAGGCGCTGGTGACACCCACCACGCCACTGCCTAATACAACAACTCGCATATCCCTCTCCTGTGAGTAAAGCACGATCATCTGATTACAAATTGATAACCCAGATGAAAATATTATTCAACATATGGCTTTTTTATGGTGAGCTTCCTCACAGCTTCGCCGTATGACAAGGGTTTCTGTTATTTAGCATCTCCTGCTGCACGACTTTTCGCCGCAGCATAATATTTCACAACACTTGCTATTTACGCCGTTGATGTGATGAAAAATCGCGAAGAAAAATTTATGGCTTAGGTACAGATTTAATTGCGTGTTCTATGCTTGAAATGAGACGCTCCATACAGAGAGTGTCGTTAACAACGAGGGCGCGCTAATGGCTACGATTGACTCAATGAATAAGGATTCTATTCGTCTGAGCGATGGACCCGACTGGACTTTCGAACTGCTGGATGATTACCTGGCAGAGATTGACCGGGTGGCGAAACTTTATCGGCTGGATACCTATCCGCACCAAATCGAAGTGATCACCTCAGAGCAGATGATGGACGCTTATTCCAGCGTCGGCATGCCGATCAATTACCCTCACTGGTCGTTCGGTAAGAAATTTATTGAAACCGAGCGGCTTTATAAGCATGGGCAACAGGGGCTGGCCTACGAGATAGTCATCAACTCTAACCCCTGCATCGCTTATCTGATGGAGGAGAACACCATCACCATGCAGGCGCTGGTGATGGCGCACGCCTGCTACGGGCACAACTCTTTCTTTAAAAACAACTATTTATTCCGCAGCTGGACCGATGCCAGCTCGATTGTCGACTACCTGATTTTCGCGCGTAAATACATCACCGATTGTGAAGAACGCTACGGTGTGGACGAAGTGGAAAAGTTACTCGACTCATGCCATGCGCTGATGAACTACGGCGTCGATCGTTACAAACGCCCGCAGAAAATATCGTTGCAGGAGGAGAAGGCGCGGCAGAAAAGCCGTGAAGAGTATCTGCAAAGCCAGGTGAATATGCTGTGGCGCACCCTGCCCAAACGCGAAGAAGAAATCACTATCGCGCAAGCGCGTCGCTACCCGGCGGAGCCGCAGGAAAACTTGCTCTATTTTATGGAAAAAAATGCGCCGTTACTGGAGTCGTGGCAACGCGAGATCCTGCGCATTGTGCGTAAAGTGAGCCAGTATTTCTACCCGCAAAAACAGACGCAGGTGATGAACGAAGGTTGGGCGACGTTCTGGCACTACACCATCCTTAACCACCTCTATGACGAAGGCAAAGTGACCGACCGCTTTATGCTGGAATTTTTGCACAGCCACACCAATGTGGTGTTCCAGCCGCCCTATAACAGCCCGTGGTACAGCGGCATTAACCCGTATGCGCTGGGCTTTGCGATGTTCCAGGATATTAAGCGTATTTGCCAGTCGCCAACGGATGAAGACCGTTACTGGTTCCCGGATATTGCCGGTTCGGACTGGCTGGAAACGCTGCATTTCGCGATGCGCGATTTCAAAGATGAGAGCTTTATCAGCCAGTTTATGTCGCCGAAGATCATGCGCGATTTCCGCTTCTTTACCGTGCTGGATGATGACCGTAACAATTATCTTGAGATTGCCGCTATCCATAATGAAGAGGGTTACCGGGAGATCCGCTCGAAACTCTCCTCGCAATACAATCTCAGCAACCTTGAGCCCAACATCCAGGTGTGGAATGTGGATCTGCGCGGCGACCGTTCGCTGACGCTGCGCTATATTCCGCACAACCGCGCGCCGCTCGATAAGGGCCGCCGCGAAGTGCTGAAACATGTGCATCGTTTGTGGGGCTTTGATGTGTTGCTGGAACAGCAAAACGAAGATGGCAGTGTGGAGTTACTGGAACGTTGCCCGCCCCGCCCCAACAGCCTGTAATGAAAAACCCCTCTGTTGAGGGGTTTTCTTGCTTATCGGCTTTGTAAGGCTAAATCACCCGGCATCGTTTTCTGCATGCGATGCCAGATCTCACCACTTTCATGCCCATACCGACGCACGACTTCGTAAACTTTGTCATGCTGCGCCTGTTCGCACACTTGCGCCAGTTGATGATAGAAACCGAGCGCCAGGCTGCGGGCTTCCGGGCTTGAGAAATAGTGGCGACCAATTCGCGTATAGAGTCCTTTCATGCCGTTAAGGATTAAACCATAAATCGGGTTACCGGATGCAAAGGCCAGACCGCGGAAAATGTTGTAATCCAGGTTAGCGAAGGCATCGGCATGATCTTCAACTTCACGCGCGCTGGCCAGCACTTTCAGCGCGTCTTCCGGATGCTGACGAAACGCAGTGCGAATAAAAATCGTGGAAATGTTGGTACGCACCGAAAGCAGGTTATCGATCAGTTGCGGAACACTCTCGTGATCGAGACGCGCCAGCGTTTCCAGAATATTCAGCCCGGAGGTTTCCCAGAAGTTGTTCACTTTTGTCGGTTTGCCGTGCTGAATTGTCAGCCAGCCATCACGGGCGAGGCGCTGTAAAACTTCACGCAATGTGGTACGAGTGACGCCAATCAGTTCAGAGAGTTCGCGTTCAGCCGGAAGAATCGACCCTGGAGGGAAGCGACTATTCCAGATACTTTCAATGATGTACTCTTCCGCGAAACCCGCCGGGCTCTGCGCCTTAATGACCATAGAGAGATTTCCATTACACAGCTAAGCAAAGGACACTCATCATACCAGACCGCACCCGGTGCAGATAGCGTACCTCATGAAGAAAAAAGGGGATCGGGGATCCATTTTGGCGATTTAACGGCGCTTATCAGCAACAGCGGCAGGGCTTTAATACGGACTCGTGACGCCGCAGGACGCCGGATATTTTGTTGCGTAAATGGCAGCACTTTGTTGCCAGGTTTGACTTTTCGCATGATAAACATTCGATTACGCATTATTTTCTTACCCGCTAGTGGCCTGCGCAATGATTTCGTTTACACTGCTTTGTCTACGCATCTCCCAGGGAAATGATTATGTTGCGATATTTAAACGGGTGCTCACGCGGGCGCGGTGCCTGGATTTTGATGGCGCTAACAGCGTTTGCGCTGGAAATGGTCGCATTGTGGTTCCAGCATGTCATGCTGCTTAAACCTTGCGTCCTGTGTATTTATGAGCGCAGCGCGCTCTTTGGCGTAATGGGCGCGGGTATTGTCGGGGCCATTGCGCCGAAAACACCATTACGTTATGTCGCTCTGGCTATCTGGATCTACAGCGCCTGGCGCGGCATCCAGCTGGCCTGGGAACATACGATGATCCAGTTACATCCCTCGCCGTTTATGACGTGCGATTTTGCCGCGCGTTTTCCGACCTGGCTGCCGCTGGATAAATGGCTGCCGCAGGTGTTTGTTGCTTCCGGCGACTGTGCCGAGCGCCAGTGGTCATTCCTGACACTGGAAATGCCACAATGGTTACTGGGTATTTTTGTCGCTTATCTGGTTGTTGCGCTGCTGGTGCTGATTGCCCAGCCGTTTAAACCGAAAAAACGTGACCTGTTTGGTCGCTAACAGAACGCTCCTTCGGGAGCGTTTTTTTTGACTGATCCGGGGACAGAAACATCCACAAAAATAAATACCCACAGGGAAAAGGACGATTCGGGTGGCTGGAATTATCGCACTCTTTTACTTCACATTAGGGACGGTCGTTTTTACGCAGAAAATTAAGCTGTTCGCCATTGTCTCTTCTTTTATTCTCTACGTGGCCCTGCACATTGCTGCCGCAAATGCGCTCCTTACCGGCCTGTTAGTTGCCTGCCTGCTCATCACTTTTGTCATCTTGTTGAGCCTAAACTGCAATCGTGACAAGAAAGCGGTTCTTCACTTTTCCCTGCCCTGCTGGCTACTGATTGTCTCGGTTATTTATGACGTTTTCGTTAATCAGCCCATTCCGGCTTATTGAGGATATGCTCCTGCCAGTCGCGGACTTCTGACTCTTTCACCGCAATATGGCGCACCGAAATACGTTCAGCATGCATGGCGGCTTTTGAGCCGGTGCGCAGCGGGTGCCACAGCGGCAACGCCTTGCCTTCCGCCAGCAGGCGATAAGCACAGCTTGGTGGCAGCCATTCGAACGTGGGGAGATTTTCGCGGGTCAGCTTGATGCAGTCCGGCTCATACTCGAAGCGGCGTTCATAGTTGCGGCACTGGCAGGTTTTTATGTTTAACTGACGACAGGCGACGTTGGTGAAATAGATTTCGTCAGTGTCTTCATCCATCAGTTTATGCAAGCAGCACTGTCCGCAGCCGTCGCACAGTGACTCCCACTCCGCATCCGTCATTTGCCCGAGGGTTTTGCTTTGCCAGAAAGGAGTGTCGCTCATGATGAAATCCGCCGTTGAAATCCAGGGTGCACCTTATAACCAGTCTGGCACGCGGATGCAAGTTTTGCCGCCAGGAAAGGCGGCAAACTGCTTTAAAGTACGCGGGTCGTTAACGACAGCCCGTCAAAACTGACTTCCAGCTCATCGCCACTGTTTAGCGGCCCTACCCCTTCTGGCGTGCCGGTCAGAATGACATCGCCGGCTTTTAAGGTGAAAAAGCGGCTCATATAAGCAATCAGCGGAATAATTTTATGGATCATATCTGCCGTGGTGCCCTGCTGGCGGACTTCACCGTTGATTTTGAGCCCAAGCGTGGTGTTTTGCGGATCGCTCTGGAATTCCGCCGCCGGGATAAACCCTGAGATCGGGCAGGAATTATCAAACCCTTTCGCTTTTTCCCATGGCTGCCCGGCTTTTTTCATTTTGCCTTGCAGATCGCGCAGCGTCAGATCGAGCGCGACACCATAGCCGGCAATCGCTTTTTTCACATGATCTTCCGTCGCCTGACGCAGCGTTGCGCCAATCAGCACCGCCAGCTCAACTTCATGGTGAACCGACCCAAAATCCTGCGGCAACGCCAGCGGCTGGCGAAGATCGCACAACGCAGTTTCGGGCTTAATAAACAGTACAGGCTCTTCCGGGGTAGCGCTCCCCATCTCTTTAATATGTTTCGCATAGTTGCTGCCAACGCAAACCACTTTACTAACCGGGAAATCCAGCAGAGCGCCCTGCCAGTTATGATGTTGATACATGGTGTACGACCTCCGGTAACACATTGAACATGAGCGAAAAATGACTATCCGCGCCACCCAGCGGTTTGTCAAATGCCAATATGTTACGGCGATACAATAGCCATAAATAAGAAACGGCGGAGAGCTCCGCCGTTATTGCCGCAGGATTATTCTTTACCCTGGTCGGCGAGATGCTGCTTCAATAAATTTTCTTGCGGCGGAGGAAGTTGCAAATAATAGCCCTGCGAAATTAACGCCTCTTTTACTTTTTCTAAATCTGCACCGACTAATTTTTTCCGTCCATCAAGCGGCAGAATCATTGCCAGTTGCGGCTGACCGAAACTTTGCATTAATGCTTCCGGCACGCGGGAAAAATCGTCTCTTTTTTCGACGTACAGATAAGTCTGATCGCGTCGGGCACTTCGGTAGATCACACAAAACATACTTTTACTCGGAATTATCGGGAGGTTACTTGCCTGAAAATAATAGTGACTATAACATGCCTGATAGTCTTCGGAATATCACTCAAGATACGGGTGATAATAGCAAAATGAGTAAGGTCAGGATGTCAAATACGCCCATCGAGCTAAAAGGCAGTAGTTTTACCTTATCAGTGGTTCACTTGCATGATGCAAAACCCGAGGTTATTCGTCAGGCGTTAGAAGACAAAATCGCTCAGGCTCCCGCTTTTTTGCTGCACGCTCCTATTGTTGTCAATGTCTCCGCGCTGGAAGGCGCTGTTAACTGGCCCGCGCTATTGCAGGCTATTACCACAACAGATTTACATGTGGTTGGCATCAGCGGCTGCAAAGATCCAGAACTGAAGGCTGAAGTTGAACGCGCTGGCCTTCCGCTGCTGACGGAAGGAAAAGAGAAAGCACCGCGTAAAGAGCGCGCTGCGGAACCGGCGCCGGTTGCGGCTCCGGTCACAAAAACACGCTTAATTGACGCGCCGGTACGTTCCGGGCAGCGCATTTATGCGCCAAATTGTGATTTGATTGTGACCAGCCACGTCAGCGCGGGCGCAGAGCTTATCGCCGATGGCAACATTCATGTCTATGGCATGATGCGCGGTCGGGCGCTGGCAGGCGCCAGTGGTGATAAAGACGCACAAATATTCTGTTCTCATCTCACGCCGGAGCTGGTCTCCATTGCGGGGGAATACTGGCTGAGCGATCAGATCCCGGCCGAATTTTATGGCAAAGCGGCGCGTTTGCAGTTGGCCAACGACGCTTTGACAATTCAACCCTTAAATTAAGCCCTTTTAACAAGGAACTCCTATGGCACGCATTATTGTTGTTACTTCGGGTAAAGGGGGCGTTGGCAAGACCACCTCCAGCGCGGCCATCGCTACTGGTTTAGCCCAGAAGGGCAAAAAGACCGTCGTTATCGACTTCGATATCGGCCTGCGTAACCTCGACCTGATTATGGGCTGCGAGCGCCGCGTGGTTTATGATTTCGTTAACGTTATTCAGGGCGATGCCACACTCAACCAGGCGTTAATTAAAGATAAACGCACTGAGAACCTCTACATTCTCCCGGCATCGCAAACGCGCGATAAAGACGCACTGACTCGCGAAGGCGTCGATAAGGTGCTGGAAGACCTGAAGAAAATGGACTTCGATTTTATCGTCTGCGACTCCCCGGCAGGCATTGAGACAGGCGCATTGATGGCGCTCTACTTCGCTGATGAAGCGATTATTACCACCAACCCGGAAGTCTCTTCCGTGCGCGACTCTGACCGGATTCTCGGTATTCTGGCGTCGAAATCCCGCCGCGCGGAAAATGGCGAAGAGCCGATTAAAGAGCACCTGTTGCTCACCCGTTATAACCCGGGTCGCGTAAACCGTGGTGACATGCTCAGTATGGAAGATGTGCTGGAAATCCTGCGTATCAAACTGATTGGCGTGATCCCGGAAGATCAGTCGGTGTTGCGTGCGTCAAACCAGGGTGAGCCGGTTATTTTAGATACCAATGCTGACGCCGGCAAAGCCTATGCCGATGCCGTGGAGCGTCTGCTGGGAGAAGATCGTCCTTTCCGCTTCATTGAAGAAGAGAAGAAAGGTTTCCTCAAACGCCTGTTCGGAGGATAAGTTATGGCATTACTCGACTTTTTTCTCTCCAGAAAAAAGAACACCGCTAGCATTGCGAAAGAGCGTCTGCAGATTATTGTTGCAGAACGCCGCCGCAGCGATGCTGAACCACATTATTTACCGCAACTGAAGCGGGACATTCTGGAAGTGATCTGCAAATATGTGCAAATCGATCCGGAAATGGTTTCGGTGCAACTGGAGCAAAAAGGGGATGATATTTCCATTCTGGAACTGAACGTCACCCTACCGGAAACCGAAGAGACAAAATAGATCCCCCGCAAATGCAGGGATAAAAAAAGGCAGAATATTCTCTGCCTTTTTTATTTTATTTCCGCAAATAAGCTGTATTTATTTACAGTATTTAACGCGGGTATTCCGCAAGTAATATTTTCAGCTG
Source organism: Kosakonia pseudosacchari (assembly GCF_900184035.1). Taxonomy (GTDB): domain Bacteria; phylum Pseudomonadota; class Gammaproteobacteria; order Enterobacterales; family Enterobacteriaceae; genus Kosakonia; species Kosakonia pseudosacchari. Next base: position 161,757 of record NZ_FXWP01000027.1, on the reverse strand, counting down.
CTCGCCCATCAATTCCCCGCGCCAGCCGCTAATTAATTCCGGTGACGAATTTTGCGGTTTCAATTTCCAGTGCCAGTTGAGTAATTGATTTATCTGCCGACGTGATGCCAGCAGCTCAGCGCTAATGCTCTGACTTTCGCTGATGGTCTGCACCAGCGCTTTGATAGCTTTGAACGCTTTACGATAACCCGGCATGTCCATCAGGTTAAGCAGCGGCTCTGGCAGCGCCTCTTCCGGCAAGGCCTGCGCCTGCGCGACCAGCGCCAGCAGCGTTTTACCATGGAAGCGGATTTCGCTGCCGGAAAGGCCAATACTGTCCAGCTCGCCCATGCTGCCAGGCATGTAACGCGCTACTGCCCACAGATTCTCTTCACGCACCACAAAGTTGACGGCTAAATCGCGCTCACGCGCTTTACGCAGGCGCCAGTCAGCAAGCAAACGCAGGCAGGCAAGCTGGCGCGTACGCAATTGCCAGGCGTTGGTAATTTCGCGCCACGCCTCTTCCGGGGCTAACACTTCCTGGCGGCGTTGCATCATCAAGCGGCACTCATCCAGCGCGGCATCCAGCCTTCCCGCCTGATCGGTTTCCGCCAGTAATTTACCGGCGATAGGCAGGAGATACCACACATCGGCGGCGGCGTAATCGCACTGGCGTTCGGTTAACGGACGCGCCAGCCAGTCGGTGCGGGATTCGCTCTTATCAATCACCAGCCCGGTAAACTCTTCCACCATCGCAGCAAAGCCCCACGACAGCGGGCGGCCGCAGAACGCGGCGAGGATCTGCGTGTCAATCATCGGCTGAGGTTGTACGCCAAACGCATTGAGGAACACTTCCAGATCTTCACTCCCCGCATGCAAATATTTGGTCACGCCAGTGTTGATGAGCAAATCGCGAAACGGCGTCCAGTCGGTGATGGTCAGCGGATCAATCAGCGCCACATGTTCACCGTCATACAGCTGGATCAACCCCAGTTGCGGATAATAGGTGCGGGTGCGGACAAATTCGGTGTCCAGGGCAATCGCTGGAAATGCGCGGGCGGCGTCACATAACGCTGCGAGCGCATCGTTCGTCGTTATCATCTGGTAATTCACGTCATCTTCTCTTTAGTTGCGCCCATAAAAAACGCCGGCTTAACCGGCGTTAAGGGGACTTACGCATAGCTCAGGCTTTATTGTCCACTTTGCCACGCGCTTCGTCACGCAATTCTCGCCTTAAAATCTTACCGACATTCGATTTTGGCAGTTCATTGCGAAATTCAACCAGCTTCGGCACTTTATATCCGGTCAGTTGACGGCGACAAAAAGCGATCAACGCCTCTTCGCTCAGCGAGGCGTCCTTTTTCACCACGAAAATCTTCACCGCTTCGCCGCTGTTTTCCGACGGTACGCCAACAGCCGCCACTTCCTGCACGCCGGCATGTTGCATTACCACATCCTCGATCTCATTCGGATAGACATTAAAACCGGAAACCAGAATCATATCTTTTTTGCGATCGACGATGCGCAGGAAGCCTTCCTCATCCATCACCGCAATATCGCCAGTGTGCAGCCAGCCGTCGCGCAGGATCTCATCCGTGGCGTCCGGGCGCTGCCAGTATCCCAGCATCACCTGCGGCCCTTTCACGCACAACTCGCCCGGTTCGCCCGGCGCAACTTCATTGTTGTCGTCATCGACCAGCTTAGCTTCTGTTGAGGGAACCGGCAGGCCGATGCTACCGCTGTGGTAGTCAATGTCATGCGGGTTCACACTAACGAGAGGCGCACATTCGGTCAGACCGTAACCTTCCAGCAAATACTGTCCGGTTAATTTCACCCACCGATCGGCAACCGCCTGCTGAACAGGCATCCCGCCACCGGCGGACAGATGCAGCGAGGAGAAGTCCAGCTTGCGGAAATCTTCATTATTCAACAAGGCATTGAACAGCGTGTTCACACCGGTCATCGCCGTAAAGGGATATTTGCCAAGCTCCTTCACCAGCCCGGGGATATCGCGCGGGTTAGTGATCAACAGGTTTTGCCCGCCGAGCTCAATAAACAGCAGGCAGTTCATGGTCAGGGCGAAAATGTGGTACAGCGGCAGCGCGGTTACCACCAGCTCTTTCCCGCGATGCAGCAACGGCCCGTAAGTCGCGTTCACCTGTTCAAGGTTTGCCAGCATATTGCGGTGCGTCAGCATTGCCCCTTTTGCCACGCCAGTTGTGCCGCCGGTGTATTGCAGGAAGGCGAGATCGTCGGCGACCACTTCCGGTTTGATGTATTGCATGCGATAACCGGTCTGCAGCGCCCGGCGAAAGGAGATCGCGTCCGGCAGGTGATACTTGGGCACCAGCCGTTTCACGTATTTCACCACGAAGTTCACCAGCGTCCCTTTTGCCGGGGAGAGCTGGTCGCCCATGCGCGTCAAAATGACATGCCGCACTTGTGTTTTATCAACGATCTTTTCCAGCGTATGGGCGAAATTCGACACAATAACAATCGCGGCAGCCCCGCTGTCATTAAGCTGGTGTTCCAGTTCACGCGGGGTATACAGCGGGTTGACGTTCACCACGATCATCCCGGCGCGCAAGATACCAAACAGCGCCACCGGGTATTGCAGCAGGTTCGGCATCATTAACGCAACGCGATCGCCTTTTTGCAGCCCCAGCCCCTGCTGTAAGTAAGCCGCAAACGCCCGGCTGCGCTCTTCAAGTTTACGAAACGTCATTACCTCGCCCATGTTGATAAACGCAGGCTGGTCGGCGTAACGCGCCGTGGAGTGTTCAAATAATTCAACCAGGGATTGATAACGGTCAGGATTGATCTCCGCCGGAACATCGGCGGGATACCGGTTTAGCCAAACCTTCTTCAATGCATCACCTCTAAAATGAGTATTCTTGGTCATCACAACCCCAGTTAATAAACAAGTCGTTAACATAATATTAACTCAGCGTACCAGTTTATTAATTAAGCGGATTGAAGGTTGCGAAGCGCGTCACTAATTATTTTTCTTATACAAAGCCCAATATAAAAAACAGCGGCTTAGCCGCTGTTTCGTTTTCCTGATAAAACAAGAAATTACTCTGTTACGACTGTCTCGACTCGCGCAGGTTCGGGTGGGAACCAGCCCCATCCACCGTACCCACCGTGCCACGCGCGTGGGTGCGGCCCCGGCCCCCAGTACCACGGGTCGATAGGCTGCGGCGGCAACATCACCTGCTGGGTTAACCGCCAGCGTTTGTAACCTTCCGCCTGCATGACCATAAATTTATACGGTGCGTTGCCAATTTTGCCGTCGGCCGTGCCGGTTATCGGGCCAACCACGGTCACCAGCTGATTTCGGAAATCAACCGGATCGAGAAAACCGTTCACCTCGGCAAAGATACGCCCGACGGATGGCTCGCCTAAAATCGGACGCGCACCGCTGTCGAGCGGTACGGCTGCGATCTCAAGCCGGGTTTTCCCCTGCTGATTCTGGATATCAACGACTTTACCGCCGAAGCGGGCTTCCTGGCCGACATACAGCGACGGCGCACTCATCACCCGCACTAAATCATCCTGCGGCGTGGGACTGGTTCCTTTAATCGCGTCAGGCACAGAAACACAACCGCTTAATACCGCGATCGCCAGCCCAGCCAGCAATCCGCGCACAACCTTTTTTTGACCCGCCATGATGCGACTCCTTACCCCAGTGGATACTACTGAGATTCATTCCCGGCCAGGAAGTTTCTTCCACGCCACTTCGTTACGCAAATAAACCGGCTCGGCATGTTCAACAGCGACGGTTTTCTGCGCAGCCAACAGTTGACGCGCGATGGGCAGCATATCTTCCGCGGCGGGCAATAAGATCTCGCCGTCGCGCAGTGTTGCCGTACTGTTGTTGCTCATCTCAGGCCATGCGGGCCAGCCAGTACCGACTATCGCCCACTCGCCATCCAGGTGTTGCAGACGTTCAGTTACGGCTTGCGGTTTTACTACCGCTTCCGTCTCTTCGCCATGCCAGACGCCATTTTCATCGCGCTGATACTCTGCCCAATAGACTTCGCCCATCCGTGCGTCAATCGCCGCCAGTACGCGTGTCGCGCCCGTTTTGCGCCACGCGCCCTGCGCCATCGTCGCCAGCGTTGAAACGCCAATCATCGGCAGTTCAGCGCCGAGCGCCAGCCCCTGCGCAATGCCAATGCCAATGCGCACGCCGGTAAAACTTCCCGGGCCGCGACCAAAGGCGAGTGCGTCCAGCTGCGTCAGTTTAAGTTCAGCGTCGCCAAGCACATCCCTGACCAGTGGCAGGATGCGTTGCGTGTGTTCACGTGGGCAAAGTTCGAAGTGAGCGAAGGTGGTTCCATCGTTCCATAGGGCGACAGAACAAGCTTCTGTGGCAGTATCAATAGCCAGAATGCGCATGGGTATAGCGGTCCATGAAAAACAAAATGGCGCGCATCTTACCACAGTCCGCAGAAAATTACTGCGCCGGGGGAGAGGCGAGGAATTCAACCGCGCGGCGAATATCACGGGTTCGCGGCGCAGGCGGCAGGCTGGCAAGGAAAACCGCGCCATACGGGCGCATCACCAGTCGGTTATCGCAAATGACCAGCACGCCGCGATCGTCAATATCACGAATTAAACGGCCGACGCCCTGTTTCAGGGTAATAACCGCGTCCGGCAGTTGAACTTCATCAAAGGGATCGCCCCCGCGCAGACGGCAATCTTCCATCCGCGCTTTTAATAACGGATCTTCCGGAGACGTAAACGGCAGCTTATCGATAATGACCAGCGATAACGTATCGCCACGCACATCCACCCCTTCCCAGAAGCTACTGGTTGCCACCAGTAACGCATTACCGGCATTCACAAATTGCTGCAACAGTTGCCCTTTGCTGGTTTCTCCCTGCAGCAATACGGGCAGGCTCATGGTGGCGCGAAATTGTTCGGCGAGATCGCGCATCATGGCGTGCGAGGTGCACAGCATAAAGCAGCGGCCATTGTTGGCTTCGATCATCGGCCTGAGCATCGCCGCCAGCTGGCGCGCAGCGCCTGGCTGATTGGTCTGCGGAAGATTGCGCGGTACGCACAGCAGTGCCTGACGTTGATAGTCAAAGGGGCTTGGCAGCAACAGCGATTGCGCCCCTTCAATGCCAAGCCGCGCGGTAAAATGGTGCAGATCGTCATTCACTGAAAGCGTTGCAGAAGTGAAAATCCAGCTACCTTTTTTCTGCGCCATCACCTCGGTAAACTTATCCGCTACGGTCAGCGGCGTTAACGCCAGCGTAAAGTTGCGCGAGGTACATTCATACCAGTAGCTGTAACCTGGCAGGTTGATCTCTTTGAGCCGTTTCAGCCGGGCACGGTATGTCGTTGCGCGTTCGAACGCGGCATCCAGCAGTGCGGAGCGACCCAGCGACAGCTTCGCCACGTCGTAACAGAGTTCCAGCGCATCATCGAGCAGCAACAACGCACGTTGAATATGCGCATCCGCCAGCAGCTCGCGCAGGTTACCGCGATAACCCGGCTCACCTAACTGCAGGCGAAAATCCTGCGTACTCTGCGCCAGGCGGTCGGCGCACTTCTGTAACTGCGCGGTATCTTTCAGTTCGGTGCGATAGGCAATGGTGAAGTCTTTTGCGAGATCAAGAAGCTGGCGGCTGGAGAGTGACTGACCAAAATACTGGCTGGCGATGTCCGGAAGCTGGTGCGCTTCATCAAAGATCATCACTTCGGCCTCCGGGATCAACTCCCCGAAACCGCTCTCTTTCACCACCATATCGGCAAGAAACAGATGATGGTTGACCACCACCACATCGGCATCCATCGCTTTTTTGCGCGCCTTGACCACGAAACAGTCCTTGTACATCGGGCAGTCGCTACCCAGGCAGTTATCGTTGGTGCTGGTCACCAGCGGCCACGCCTGCGAATCCTCCGCCACACTGACGCAGGTACTGATATCACCATCGGTGGTTTGATTCGACCATGAGCGCAGCAAAATAACATCGCTGAGGGTTTGTACAGGAAGATCGCCGCCTGCCAGCGCTTGCTGTTCCAGACGTTCAATACAGAGGTAGTTGGAGCGCCCTTTCAGCAGAGCAGTACGGCCGGTGAACTCAAGCGCTTTGGCGACGGTGGGTAAATCGCGGCTGTAAAGCTGATCCTGCAAGGCTTTCGAACCGGTGGAGATAATCACTTTTTTCCCGGCGCGCAGCGCAGGCGCAAGGTAGGCGTAGGTTTTACCGGTACCGGTACCCGCTTCCACCACCAGCGGCTGCGTTTTCTCAATCGCGTGTGTGACGGCTTGCGCCATCTGGCGCTGCGGTTCACGCGGTTTGAATCCCGCAATGGCTTTGGCTAACTGGCCGTCTGTTGCAAAATCGTCCGTCACACTACCCCCTGGTTAAATCGCCAGTGATTATGTCAGGGCGAGCGGATTTACGCCAGCCAGGTTTTTATGGCACTCTTGCCCGCGAATTCATGGCAAATAAGAAGGAACAGATAATGACAATTAAGCGTATTGATGCGGAAGCCCGCTGGTCTGATGTGGTTATTCACAACCAGACGCTTTACTACACTGGCGTGCCGGAAAATCTCGATGCCGACGCGTTTGAACAGACGGCCAATACGCTGGCGCAAATAGATGCGGTTCTGCACAAGCAAGGCAGCGATAAAACGCACATTCTTGATGCCACCATTTTTCTGGCCGATGACGGCGACTTCGCCGCCATGAATAAAGCGTGGGATGCCTGGGTTGTGGCAGGCCATGCACCGGTGCGCTGCACCGTGCAGGCAAAACTGATGAACCCGCGTTATAAAGTGGAAATCAAAATCATCGCCGCAGTTTAATTACTCGTCATCGTCATCTTCAAAGCGCGCCACAATCCGTTCGCCGGTATGGCTGGCGCGTAACTCTTCAGCGACCTGCGCAATCGCCTGCCCGCTGCTCATGCCACCGGACATTAATTCCTGAATACGCTCTACCGCTTTTTGCTGCTGCTCGTGGCTGAGGGAAGGTAAACCTGCAAACATTGTCAACTCCTGCTAAATTGTTGGCGCTAATTATTCCATGCGTCGGCGCGCTTCACCAGCGCAGACGCACATGAGTCAGGATCAATGAAGACGTTATCCCCTGCCGTTATTTCACTGCCGTGGCGCCAGGACGCCGCCGAACACTACTTTGCCCCCCTCAGCCACCAGCCCTGGGCCATGCTGTTGCATTCTGGCCATGCAGAACATCCGCATAATCGTTTTGATATTCTGGTGGCCGATCCCCTGGAAACGCTGACGACGCGCGGCGAGGCAACGACCCTTAATGGTAGCGAGATATCTTTGGAAGATCCGCTACACCTGCTGCAACAGCGTCTGGATGCCTACCCCTTTCGATGTGAACCTCATGCGGATCTGCCGTTTCAGGGCGGTGCGCTGGGGCTGTTTGGCTATGATTTAGGCCGCCGTTTCGAAAAGCTGCCGGCGATTGCCGAACAGGACATTAGCATTGCGGATATGGCAGTCGGGATTTATGACTGGGCACTGGTTGTCGACCATCAGTTGCAACGTGTGACGTTGTTCAGCCATCGCGATGTTAACACAAGGCTGGCATGGTTACAGGCGCAACGTGAACCGCAGCGCCAGGCGTTTCGGCTGACATCCGCCTGGCAGGCCAATATGACGCGTCGCGAATATGGCGAAAAATTCCGCCAGGTTCAGGCGTGGTTACACAGCGGCGACTGCTACCAGGTCAATCTGGCGCAACGTTTTGCGGCGGACTATTACGGGGATGAGTGGCTGGCGTTTAGCCAACTCAATCGCGAAAACCGTGCGCCGTTCAGCGCTTTTTTACGCCTTGAACACGGCGCGATCCTGAGTTTGTCGCCGGAGCGTTTTATTCGCCTCGAACGCGACAATATCGAAACGCGCCCCATTAAAGGCACACTGCCAAGGCTTGCCGACCCGCAGGCCGATGCGCAGCAAGCACAGAAACTCGCCGCCTCGCCGAAAGACCAGGCTGAAAATCTGATGATTGTTGATTTAATGCGTAACGACATTGGACGCGTGGCGACTCCCGGTTCGGTGCGCGTGCCGGAACTGTTCGTGGTCGAACCTTTTCCTGCCGTGCACCATTTGGTCAGCACCGTAACGGCAAAATTGCCCGCCGGGCGACATGCCAGCGATCTGCTGCGCGCGGCGTTTCCGGGGGGCTCGATCACTGGCGCTCCGAAAGTGCGGGCGATGGAAATTATTGACGAGCTTGAACCGCAGCGGCGTAACGCCTGGTGCGGTTCGATTGGCTACCTCAGTTTCTGCGGGAACATGGATACCAGCATCACCATTCGCACGCTCAGCGCCTGTGCAGGGAAAATTTACTGTTCCGCAGGTGGTGGCATCGTGGCCGACAGCCAGGAAGAGGCGGAGTATCAGGAAACTTTTGATAAAGTTAACCGTATCCTGCGGCAACTGGAGAGATGATTCGTGGAGCAACCGGCTTTAACTCTGGATGATTTTTTATCGCGCTTTCAGCTTTTACGCCCGCAACTCAACCCGCCGGTGGCAAATACACGTCAGGCGGCGGTGCTGGTGCCGGTGGTGCGCCGTGAGCAACCCGGCTTATTACTGACGCAACGCTCGCCTCTGCTGCGCAAGCATGCCGGTCAGGTCGCGTTCCCCGGTGGCGCGGTTGACAGCACGGATGCGTCGCTCATCGCTGCGGCGCTGCGTGAGGCGCAGGAAGAAGTCGCCATTCCGCCTGAAGCCGTCGAGGTGATTGGCGTTTTGCCGCCGGTTGATAGCGTGACCGGTTTTCAGGTTACGCCGGTGGTCGGCATTATCCCGCCGGATTTGCCCTATCACGCCAGTGAAGACGAAGTGGCCGCGGTGTTTGAGATGCCGCTGGCCGAAGCGCTGCGTCTTGGTCGCTATCATCCGCTGGATATTCACCGCCACGGCAATGCGCATCGGGTGTGGTTATCCTGGTATCAGCATTATTTTGTCTGGGGCATGACGGCAGGAATAATTCGCTCGCTGGCGCTGCAGATTGGGCGGAGACCTTGACTATACTTTACATATCGCACTTTTGTGACAGTGTACGCGCTATTAGTAAAATCAGGGTTAGCCATTAGTTTAATTCATGTGAATAGTTAAGCTGATGATGGCCTTCCCTCTTACACTATGCGCAGTTATTACATCGTTACTGGAAACGCCGGTAACCCTGTCAGGAGCGTTAATGTGATTAGTCTATTCGACATGTTTAAGGTGGGGATCGGTCCCTCATCTTCCCACACTGTAGGCCCGATGAAGGCCGGTAAGCAGTTCGTCGATGACCTGGTCGAAAAAGGATTGCTGGATAACGTCACCCGCGTGGTGGTTGATGTGTACGGCTCGCTCTCCCTTACCGGGAAAGGTCACCATACCGATATCGCCATCATCATGGGGCTGGCGGGCAACGAGCCGGCCACGGTCGATATCGATGCAATTCCGGGTTTTATCCGTGATGTGGAAAATCGCGGGCGTCTGCTGCTGGCGCAGGGGCGTCATGAAGTCGATTTCCCACAGAATGACGGGATGCGTTTTCACAGCGATAACCTGTCGCTGCATGAGAACGGCATGCGCATCACCGCGCTGAATGGCGAAAGCGTCATTTACAGCAAAACCTACTACTCCATCGGCGGGGGGTTTATCGTCGATGAAGAGCATTTTGGTAAAGAGACCACCAGCTCGGTCGATGTCCCTTATCCGTTCAATTCCGCGACCCAGATGCTGGAGTATTGCAAAGAAACCGGTTTGTCGCTTTCTGGCATGGTGATGCAGAACGAACTGGCATTGCACTCGAAAAAAGAGATTGAAGAGTACTTCGGTAATGTCTGGTCTACCATGCGCGCCTGTATCGATCGCGGCATGAATACGGAAGGCGTATTGCCGGGGCCGCTGCGCGTTCCGCGCCGCGCTTCCGCACTGCGTCGTATGTTGGTTGCCAGTGATAAGCTCTCCAGCGATCCGATGAACGTTATCGACTGGGTGAATATGTTTGCGCTGGCGGTTAACGAAGAAAACGCCGCCGGTGGCCGCGTGGTCACCGCGCCAACTAACGGTGCCTGCGGCATCGTTCCGGCTGTGCTGGCCTATTACGACCACTTTATCGAATCCGTCAGCCCGGATATTTATATCCGCTATTTCCTCGCCGCTGGCGCCATCGGCGCATTGTATAAAATGAATGCTTCCATTTCCGGTGCCGAAGTTGGCTGCCAGGGCGAAGTGGGCGTTGCCTGTTCTATGGCTGCGGCGGGCCTGGCGGAACTGCTGGGTGCCAGCCCGGAACAGGTCTGCGTGGCGGCGGAAATTGGCATGGAGCACAACCTCGGTCTGACCTGTGACCCGGTGGCCGGGCAAGTACAAGTCCCGTGCATTGAGCGTAACGCTATTGCATCGGTGAAAGCGATTAACGCCTCGCGTATGGCCATGCGCCGCACCAGTGCGCCACGTGTATCGCTCGATAAAGTGATCGAAACGATGTACGAGACCGGGAAAGATATGAACGCCAAATACCGTGAAACATCGCGTGGCGGGCTTGCCATCAAAGTACAGTGTGATTAATGCTTGCTTATCAACGCCGTTCAGCCGAACGGCGTTTTTTTTAACCTTTGCTGCAGTTGAGTGAGCTTTCACCGATTTATCGTCGCTTCGGTAATTCCCCACTACACTTTGAGTGTTCTGGCATGGAAATCAGGCCAGGGATTTTACAGGCGGCAGCGGCATGCAAACGGCTCAACGGATCATTAAAAGTTACCGACGACGGCGCGCCATTGTTTGCGTGTTGGTTGGCGCTGTCGCACTATTTTTGACCCTCACGTTTCGCTTTATTTCGGAGCGTAATTTAAATCATCAGCGCGTTTACGCCTTTACCAGCCACGCAGTTCAAACCCTTGAGCGCTTGATGCTGCCGCTGGAAGCGGGTCGCAGTGTGCTGGTGCCGCTGGTTGGCATTCCCTGTAACGAAATCCACCTGCAACTTCGCAAACTAGCAGCAAGCCTGCAGACCGTGCGATCTATCGGTCTGATTCAAAACGGAACGCTCTATTGTTCGAGTATCTTTGGCCAACGTGATGTTGCCATTCACCAGCTTCAACCCTCGCTGCCGTCACGTTCGCAAAAACTGGTACTCACCACTGATCAATCACTATTAAAAGATCGCCCTATCTTGATCATGTGGTATCCCACCAGCGAAGACGGGCAAAGTGGTGTGATGGAAGCGGTAAATATTGAGTTGCTCAGCAACTTAATGCTGGAGCCGCAAGCGCCATTGATTACCAGCGTCAGCCTCAGCGTCGGCGGCAAACATCTCGTCGAAGGCAAAGGTGTGCTGGATAACTTACCGCCGCTGGAAAACGAGAAGCGCTACCAGCGTACCTCTGCCCATTTTCCTTTTACCGTCAGCGTTACCGGGCCGGGCTCTACGCGGCTGGCGCTGTGGCATTTGCCTTCACAGTTGCCTCTGGCGCTGATGATGGGTTTATTGACCGGGTTTATTGCCTGGTTTGCCACCGCCAGCCGTATGAGTTTTTCCCGCGAGATAAACCTCGGGCTTGCCGGGCATGAGTTTGAGCTGTTTTGCCAGCCGTTACTCAATGCACACAACATGCAGTGTGCGGGCGTCGAAATTTTGTTGCGCTGGCACAATCCGCGCCAGGGTTGGATTTCGCCGGAAATATTTATCCCAATCGCCGAAGAACAGCACCTGATCGCGCCGTTGACACGTTATGTGTTGACTGAAACGCAGCGTCAGCTGGCGCTCTTCCCGGATGATCCTCACTTTCATATTGGTATCAACGCCGCACCAAGCCATTTACGGCACGGTGAATTGCTAAAAGATGTCGTCCAGCTCTGGTTTAGCAAAAATCCTGCCCAGCAGTTAACCATTGAACTCACGGAGCGCGATGCGCTGTTGGATGTCGAATCACGAATGCTGCGCGAACTTCATCGCCATGGCGCGAAGATCGCGATTGATGATTTCGGTACGGGGAATAGCTCGCTTTCATGGCTGGAGAAATTACACCCGGACATTCTGAAAATTGATAAGTCTTATACCGCAGCTATCGGTACGGATGCGGTGAACTCGACGGTGACCGATATGATTATTGCGCTCGGCCAACGGCTGAATATCGAGCTGGTCGCCGAGGGAGTGGAGACCACGCAGCAAGCGCAGTATTTACGTCAACAGGGTGTGCATATGTTGCAGGGATTTCTTTTTGCGGCACCCATGCCGGTGAAGGATTTTCCGGCCTGGCTGGCAGGGAATATCTCCCCGCCGCCGGAACGGCATAACGGCCATGTCGCGCCGTTAATGCCGGGGTAAAAATTACTCTTCTTCGTCGTGAGCAGGTTGCTCTTTAACAATACGGACCAGATCAACACGGTAATCGTTGGCTTCAATCACGGTGATATGCAACGGTGCCATTTCGAAGGTTTCGCCCACTGGCGGGATTTGCCCTCGCGCGGCAATCACCAGACCGGCCACGGTGGCAATGTCTTCGTCTTCATCAATGAAGTTGTCAAGGCCCAGGGTGTGCTGCAGCGCATGTAAATCTGTGGTGCCTTTGACCAGCCAGCCATCACCGTCGGCAACGATTTCTGGCGTTTCATCCGCGTCCGGGAATTCCCCGGCGATGGCTTCCAGCACGTCCAGCGGCGTTACCAGGCCTTGCACGACACCAAACTCATTGGTGACGATAACAAAACTTCCGCGCGCCCGGCGCAATACGGCCAGCAGCTTAATCGGATCCAGGGTTTCCGGCACAACAATCGCCGGTGTTGCCGACGCGATCGCTGCAACATCCACGCCCTCTTCCAGCGCTACCAGGATCTCTTTCGCCCGCACAATGCCAATGACTTCATCCAGCTCACCACGGCAGACCGGGAACAAGCTGTGCGGCGAGGACAGCAGTTGCTGGCGGATCTGTTCAACACCCAGGTTGGCATCTACCCAACTGATATCACCGCGCGGCGTCATAATGCTGCGAAGCGAGCGTGAGGCCAGCGTTAATACGCCGTTAATCATATAACGTTCTTCTTCCGCAAACGCCCCTTCCGGCACCGGCACGGAGGCCTGGCTATCCGCTTCAATTTGCGGGTTCGACTGGCGACGGCCGCCCATCAGACGCAGGATGGCATCAGCCGTACGGGCGCGCAGCGGCAGATGTGACTGATGACGAATAAAGTTCCGGCGCGCAATCTGGTTAAAGAACTCAATGATGATGGAGAAACCAATCGCCGCGTACAGGTAACCTTTCGGAATATGGAAGCCAAAACCTTCGGCCACCAGGCTCAAACCAATCATCAGCAGGAAGCTCAGACAGAGCACGACCACCGTGGGATGTTGGTTGACAAAACGCGTCAGCGGTTTTGACGCCAGCAGCATCACTGCCATAGCAATAACGACAGCCGCCATCATTACCGGCAGGTGATTGACCATACCTACCGCGGTGATGACCGCATCGAGTGAGAACACCGCGTCAAGAATAACGATCTGCACGACGACCACCCAGAAACTGGCGTAGCCTTTGCCATGCCCGCTGTCATGTTCGCGGTTTTCCAGCCGTTCATGCAGCTCCGTCGTCGCCTTGAATAACAGGAATACACCGCCGAACAACATAATCAGATCGCGACCGGAGAAGGTGAAATCCCAGACGGAAAAAAGCGGTTGTGTCAGCGTGACCATCCACGAGATCAGCGACAACAGCCCCAGTCGCATCACCAACGCGAGCGACAGGCCAATCAGACGCGCTTTATCACGCTGTTTCGGCGGCAGTTTGTCGGCAAGGATGGCAATAAACACCAGGTTGTCGATACCGAGAACAATTTCCAGAACAACCAGCGTCAATAATCCCGCCCAAATCGAGGGATCCATTAAGAATTCCATGACAGGCTCCTGATAAGAGATGCGTTATTCAGTGTGCACAAACGCACAAATATGACATTGAACGTCGATGGGAAATGGCGGAAAACGCCGGACTGCGAGGCACGAGAAGGCCCAAAAGTGAACTGACGTCGGTGACGATCCATACGGTGGGCTGCTGCCCTATACTCCTGACTAATTAAACGGAGGATAAACATATCAGAGAGACTTTGGCATTTGCAAAGATTTACCGGAATTTGCAATTTGTGTGGATATTTTGCGCTTCGAAATTTCACGAAGAGGAAACCTAAATTACGGATCTTCATCACATAAATTATTTTTTCACTATCTAAAATAATTCCCGAAAGTCATAGGTGTTCTCTTTAACCCTTATCTGAATCGATTCGGTTTACCGTTACCGGGACAGATTCACAATACATCAATTAATGATGTGTTAACGACAAGAAGAAGGAGGTAGCAAGTGACCATTGCTATTGTTATAGGCACACATGGTTGGGCTGCGGAACAGTTGCTCAAAACCGCCGAGATGCTGCTGGGCGAGCAGGAGAACGTCGGTTGGATTGATTTTGTTCCCGGTGAAAATGCGGAAACGTTGATCGAAAAGTACAACGCACAACTGGCGAAGCTGGATACCGGCAAGGGTGTGCTGTTTCTCGTTGATACGTGGGGCGGCAGCCCGTTTAACGCTGCCAGCCGCATTGTCGTCGATAAAGAGCATTATGAAGTTATTGCTGGCGTCAATATTCCGATGCTGGTGGAAACACTGATGGCCCGGGATGACAACCCGACATTCGACGAACTGGTGGCGCTGGCGGTGGAGACCGGACGTGAAGGCGTGAAAGCGCTCAAAGCCCAGCCGGTGGCCAAACCCACGCCGGCTCCTGTGGCACCGAAAGCGGCAGCGCCAGCCAAACCTATGGGACCGAACGATTATATGGTTATCGGCCTTGCCCGTATCGATGACCGTCTGATCCATGGCCAGGTTGCTACCCGCTGGACAAAAGAGACTAACGTTACGCGTATTATCGTCGTGAGCGACGAAGTGGCAGCAGATAATGTCCGTAAAACCCTGCTGACTCAGGTTGCGCCTCCAGGCGTGACGGCGCATGTCGTTGATGTCGCCAAAATGGTGCGTGTATATAACAACCCTAAATACGCGGGCGAGCGCGTGATGCTGTTGTTCACCAATCCGACGGATGTGCTGCGCGTCGTTGAAGAGGGGGTAAAAATCACCTCCGTCAACATCGGCGGTATGGCTTACCGTCAGGGTAAAACCCAGGTGAATAACGCGGTTTCGGTGGATGAGAAAGATATTGCCGCATTCAAAAAATTGAACGAACGCAATATCGAGCTGGAAGTTCGCAAAGTTTCCAACGATCCGAAACTGAAAATGATGGATTTAATCAGCAAAGTGGCGAAATAACCGCGGCGGCCTGATTGACTCAGTTTTCACACTTACGTCTGATTTAGCTATAGGAGAAGTACAATGGAGATTACCACTCTTCAGATTGTGCTGGTGTTCGTCGTCGCGTGTATTGCCGGTATGGAGTCGATACTCGATGAATTCCAGTTCCACCGTCCGTTGGTGGCATGTACGCTGGTGGGCATCGTTCTTGGTGATATGAAAACCGGTATCATTATCGGCGGTACGCTGGAAATGATTGCTCTGGGCTGGATGAACATCGGTGCGGCGGTCGCTCCCGATGCAGCGCTGGCGTCGATTATCTCGACCATTCTGGTCATCGGCGGTCATCAGAGTATCGGTGCCGGTATCGCGCTGGCCATTCCTCTGGCGGCGGCAGGCCAGGTTCTGACCATTATTGTTCGTACCATTACCGTCGGCTTCCAGCATGCCGCGGATAAGGCAGCCGAAACCGGCAACCTGACGGCACTTTCCTGGATCCACGTCTCTTCCCTGTTCCTGCAAGCTATGCGTATCGCTATCCCGGCGGTCATTGTCGCTATCTCTGTCGGTACCAGTGAAGTACAGAGCATGCTGAACGCCATTCCTGAAGTGGTGACCAGTGGCCTGAATATCGCCGGTGGCATGATCGTGGTGGTAGGTTATGCGATGGTCATTAATATGATGCGCGCAGGCTACCTGATGCCGTTCTTCTATCTCGGCTTCGTGACGGCGGCATTCACCAATTTCAACCTCGTTTCGCTGGGTGTTATCGGTGCAGTCATGGCGATTCTCTACATTCAGCTCAGCCCGAAATATAACCGTTCAGCAGGCGGCGCTGCTCCGGCTGCGGGTTCCAACGATCTTGATAACGAACTGGATTAACAGGTGAACGACATGGTTGATATGACAAAAACTCCGACTGAGAAAAAACTCACCCAGAGTGACATTCGTGGCGTGTTCCTGCGTTCTAACCTGTTCCAGGGGTCATGGAACTTCGAACGTATGCAGGCACTGGGCTTCTGCTTCTCGATGGTGCCGGCGATCAAACGCCTGTATCCGGAAAATAACGAAGCGCGCCGTCAGGCCATTAAACGTCATCTGGAGTTCTTTAACACCCATCCATACGTCGCTGCGCCAGTACTGGGCGTTACGCTGGCGATGGAAGAGCAGCGTGCAAATGGCGCAGAGATCGACGATGGTGCGATTAACGGTATCAAAGTTGGTCTGATGGGGCCGCTGGCAGGCGTCGGTGACCCGATTTTCTGGGGTACGGTGCGTCCGGTATTTGCGGCGCTCGGTGCGGGTATTGCTATGAGTGGTAGCCTGCTTGGGCCATTGCTGTTTTTCTTCTTGTTCAATATCGTCCGCCTGGCGACACGTTATTACGGCGTGGCGTACGGCTACCGTAAAGGTATCGACATTGTTAAAGATATGGGCGGTGGTTTCCTGCAAAAACTGACCGAGGGGGCGTCAATTCTCGGCCTGTTCGTCATGGGTGCGCTGGTTAACAAGTGGACGCATGTGAACATTCCGCTTGTGGTATCCGAAATTACCGATCA
Organism: Kosakonia pseudosacchari; assembly: GCF_900184035.1. Lineage (GTDB taxonomy): Bacteria > Pseudomonadota > Gammaproteobacteria > Enterobacterales > Enterobacteriaceae > Kosakonia > Kosakonia pseudosacchari. Next base: position 144,926 of record NZ_FXWP01000027.1, on the reverse strand, counting down.
GACCGGTAAAACCAACGTCACGACGGTGCAAACCATTCTCGATCAATTAATGCCGGGCCTGGTACCGCTGTTGCTGACTTTCGCCTGCATGTGGCTGCTGCGTAAGAAAGTTAACCCACTGTGGATTATCGTTGGCTTCTTCGTAATCGGGATTGTGGGTTACGCCATTGGTCTTCTGGGTCTGTAATGTGTGATGTGACAACCGGGGGCTTGCCCCCGGTTTTTTTATGTAAGGAGAAACAATGACGATTACGGATATCGTATTGGTACTGTTTATCGCCGCCCTGCTGGCTTTCGCCATCTATGATGAATTCATCATGCCACGCCGCAATGGTGCCACGCTCCTGGCGGTTCCCCTGTTACGCAGAAGCCGTACTGATGGCACTATTTTTGTCGGCTTACTGGTGATCCTTATCTATAACAACACGGCTAATGGCGGTTCACCATTAACCCTGTGGTTATTATTTGCGCTGGCTTTGCTGGGTATTTATTTATTCTGGATCCGCGCCCCCAAAATCATCTTTAAAATGCGAGGTTTTTTCTTAGCAAATGCGTGGATTGAATATAGCCGTATAAAAGAGATGAATTTATCGGAAGATGGTGTGTTAGTGATGCAATTAGAACAACGACGTTTGCTTATTCGCGTACGAAATATCGACGACCTGGAGAAGATCTCTTCTGTTTTACTTAAAACTCAGTAAGTTAGGATTTTGTAGCGCGGAGATCGCTCCGCGTAAATAATCAACAAACTTATAGCCTTTGCTATATTTATGGGGCGATGTACTTATATTTATTAACGTAATTATTACCAATAAATCTAAATGCTAATCGTTATCGATAAATAAACAACATTATATATTGCTGTTGTTGTTTTATATTCTCAAAATATGTTAAGGTGCGTCCGTCGTTGGGGAGTAGCCGATTTCCACCACCTGGAAATGTACGTGTCAACATACTCGTTGCAAAACGTGGCACGTACGGACTGAAGTTATCAGTCAGGCGAGACCATTGGCACATCAACTGCTGTTTACTGGGGGCAGAGATGTGTTATATGGAACTCCCGGTCAGGACGCTCACATGAATTTATCTGCCACTCTTCTCCTCGCTTTTGGCATGTCGATGGACGCTTTCGCTGCTTCTATCGGTAAAGGTGCCACCTTACATAAGCCGAAGTTTTCTGAAGCATTGCGCACCGGCCTTATCTTTGGCGTGATTGAAACCCTGACGCCGCTGATTGGCTGGGGGCTGGGCCTGCTGGCTACGAAATTTGTCCTGGAATGGAATCACTGGATAGCGTTTGTGCTGCTGGTGTTTCTCGGTGGCCGAATGGTGCTGGAGGGAATGCGTAGCGATGAGGACAGTGAAGCGGAAACGCCGCAGCGCCATGGTTTCTGGCTGCTGGTAACCACTGCAATTGCAACCAGCCTCGACGCGATGGCCGTGGGTGTTGGCCTCGCTTTTCTACAAGTGAATATTGTGGCGACCGCACTGGCGATTGGCTGCACCACTTTTATTATGTCCACGGTAGGGATCATGATTGGCCGCTTTATTGGCCCCATGCTTGGAAAGCGCGCCGAAATCCTCGGTGGGATCGTACTGATTGGCATTGGCGCGCAAATCTTGTGGAGCCACTTCGCCGCTTAACTTTCCCGCTGTAAACAGTGGATCGTAAAATCGGTCTGGCAGTGGAATTGTTCCATTGCCGCTAATTTTTCCCACACTTCCGGTTTTGCCCGCCAGGCAAAAGGCGTCATTTGCAATAACGCAACGGCTTGCTGGCCCGTCAATGTCATCTCATAAGAGAGCGATTGCTGTTCCAGTAGCCTGAACCCTGCTATATCGCCGTTATTTTCCGCATGCAAATGCACCTCATCATAGATAAGCCCCTTTAATTCCATCAGGTGGCGGGGTCCTGGTGATGCGGTGATGACAATACCTTCTGGTTTCATTACGCGCGTCAGTTCTTGCGCTTTACAGGGCGCATAAATACGCACCAGCCCGTCAATGCAGCCATCCTCAAAAGGCAAGCGGTGGCTGGAAGCAACACAAAACATGATTGCCGAATAGCGCTTTGCAGCCGCGCGGATCGCCGCTTTTGAAACATCCAGCCCTAACATTTGCGCGCCATGTTGCTGTGCAATCGCGGCAAAAGCCTGGGTGTAATACCCTTCCCCGCAGCCTATATCCAGCACCGCATCGGCTAACGGCGATAGTCGCGCATGCAAAATGTCACCAATTGCATCACGTAATGGCTGGTAATGCCCCGCATCCAGAAAAGCGCGGCGCGCTTGCATCATCTCCGCACTATCACCAGGATCTTTTGAGCGTTTATGCTGAACGGGCAAAAGATTAACATAACCCTCTTTCGCAACATCAAACTGATGCCGCTGCGCGCAAAAGAAGGATTTATCTCGACGGTGCAAAGGTTCGTGGCAGAGCGGGCAACTGAAGGCCATAAAAACTCCGGGGCATTCTTAAAGGGCGAAAGTGTACCGCCATTTGTTGTGCCGTGGAAATTAAAAAGCCCCGCACGAAGGCGAGGCTTTATGTCTGACATTGATGCGCTACATGCGCTTCAAGCTCAGGGGTGTCGAAATCAGATAGCAGTTACGTTAACTGCAGCCGGGCCTTTCTGGCCGTCCTGAATTTCAAACTCAACGTTCTGGCCTTCGGCCAGAGTTTTGAAGCCGTTACCCTGGATTGCAGAGAAGTGTACGAATACATCTTTGCTGCCGTCAGCCGGAGTAATGAAACCAAAACCTTTAGACTCGTTGAACCACTTAACTTGACCTTTAATCTTTGCCATTTGCAAAATTCCTTAATGTATATACTTCGCCCGCAGGCATTGACTGAGAAAACTGAGACATTACTGCTTGAGGCACTAATATAAGGTTCGGCAGAGAAGCTGTATTCAACGAAACGTGTTTACTCAGGACTTCTTTACTGAAAATGCCACACATAAACAGAACTGTACCTCGATTGACCCAAAACGTGTTATCACATAATACGTAAATTATGGCAAGCCATTTTTAAACATGTCTGGATCCGTCGCACAAATTCTACGGTCATCAACACTTGTTGTGCACGTTTATGCATAACATTGAACGCTATAACAGACGCTCTGAACACCAATACCAATACTCAAAGCAGCGAATTTATTACTATAGCTCAATAAGTTCCGTTGCTCCACGTCCGCTCCTGCTCCGCTATACATATAGCGTATATCGTAAGAACTTTTTGCGCATACTTATGCCATTTTCTTAGACTAGGAAGATTCCTAAACAAATATACACATCGCGGAAGCTATTACCTCGAACCATTATGGATATTTCTTGTGCAAATAAGCAAAGTTGTGCACCAAAATAATGAAATTATGATGACACTGCCTCATAAAAAGGCAAAGAAAACGTTTCGATATAAATAAAAGAAGATGATTATAAAAAAACTCATCTTTTTGAAGGACGGTCTGAATTAACAAAGGGGCAAATACTGCCCAATTTTTAAGATGCGAAAGGTGTCCTTTTCCACTGCCGTTTCGGTTAATGCTCTCTGTAACTCTTTTACCGGTTCATCAAGCGATTCGTCCGCCAGTTCAAATACTCCCCAGTGAATGGGAACAGCAAGTGGTGTCCCCAGCTGTTCCCAGAGTGTAACAGCGCTTTGGGGATCCATATGATTCATCGCCATAAACCAGCGTGGCGCATAAGCGCCAATTGGCAGCGCGATAGTATCCAGTTGACCTAACCGTTGAGGAATGGTGAGCAATTCTGGCGTGTAACCTGTATCACCCGCAAACCAAAAACGCTGCGTTGATGATTCAATGACCCAGCCGCACCACAATGAACGATTGCGATCCCATAATGTGCGCATGCTCCAATGTTGTGCAGGCACTGCGGTGTAGGTTATTCCCTGAAATGTAAAACTTTGCCACCAGTCTAACTCAGTGACATGCTGCGCACCGCGGCAACGAAGCCAATCGCCAACCCCCAGCGGTACAAAGAAATGCACATCCGGAAAGCGACGCAGCAGCGCGCGCACCGTCCATGCGTCCAGATGATCGTAATGGTTGTGAGAAATAAGAATCGCATTCAGCTGTGGAATGTCAACAATTGAGAGCGCTGTCGGTGTACGACGTTGTGGACCTGCAAAACTTACAGGTGAGGCACGACGGGAAAAGATGGGATCTGTGAGAAGATATTGACCCTGAAGACGCAAGAGCATACAGGCATGGCCTAACCACCAGAGGCAATCTTCCTCGCCAACAACATTAGCTTTTTGCCACCACTGTTCGATAAATCCTGGGTAACCGCAGGAAGGTGGTCTGGGAAGGCCGGCGGCCTGCCGCTCTTTTCGCCAGCGCTTAACATCTCCGGGTTGATGGGCGACAGATGCCGAGTTGGTAAAACCTTCCGGCGTATGGTGCGAGATTGCAGGATTATACCAGGGGTTTCTCCACACCATCTCGCACTCCCGGGCAGGTTAGCGCTCTGCGACCAGGCGAATGAAATCATCATCGCCTTTTTCTTGCGCTTTTACTGGCTCAACCGCTTCGTCTTTTTCGGGTTCATTAGACTCGCACAAGCGGCGCAGCAGCGCATTTTGTCGTTTTTGCTGATCCAGCAGCGCTTCGAGCAACTCAATTTGTTCATTCGTGCGCGAACTGGCTCGATTGATAAAGAACCACAAAACCAGACCGACAAGCAGAACCACCAAAGAAAGGATTATGGACGCAAGGTTGATCGCGCCTGAATTTAAAACTTCGTTCATTTCACCACCTCAATATAGACGCGGCATTCTACCACTGACGTCAAGGAAGGAAATCTCTCACTGAAAAAATGCCACTACCAGGGGATGAATTTATTGATGACGCAGATGCCGCTGAAGAATTGTACATCCTGATCACACATTACGTTAAGCATTTGAGTCCAGAGCAGCAGGCAGACTACCAATACGGCAGTCAGAATCAGCCATCTATATTTTCTCACTCCACTCTCCGATACGTTGCAAGGGTAACCAGGTTATCATGGCTTCCTTAAACCGCGACTAACTGTATCTCCTTTCGGTATTTTTAGGAATGCTGGACTTGTTTCACCAGGTAAATACCGTAGCCTTGTGATAAAGTCTGCCGATATGCAAGGAGCAAATATGCGTACACTCATACGAAGCGTTATCATTGTGGCGCTGCTGTGGATTGGGCTCTTGCTGAGCGGTTACGGGGTGCTGATTAACAGTACGGAAAACGCGGCTGGGCTGGGCTTGCAATGTAAATATGCTACTGCACGAGGCACCAGCACCGCACAATATGTGCATTCCAGTAATGGTTTTTTTGGTCTGGCAAACTGCCCGCTGTTGCGCAAAAGCGATACCGTAGTCGATAACGGCTAACCCTTTACACAAGAAAAAGCCGCCTTTTCAGGCGGCTTTTTTGTCTTCATTCAGAACGGATAGTCGTTATAACCCATCTGTTCGGAAATTTTACGCGCGGCATTGTGCAACATTTCAACGTACTCATGCAGGCGTTCTTCCGAAAAGCGCAATGTCGGGAAAGAAATACTTAAACCAGCAATCACAACACCGAAACGGTCAAAAACCGGTACGCCAATACAGCGTAAGCCTTCTTCCTGTTCTTCGTTGTCTTCGCCATACCCCTGCTGACGCACAATATCCAGCATCGGCAACAGATCTTCGGTGCTGGTGATAGTGCGCTCAGTGCTGCGCTTATACTCTACACCTTCGAGAATCTGCTGCACTTCCTCACGATCGCGCCACGCCAGCAGGACTTTACCAATCGCAGTACTGTACAGCGGGTTACGGCGACCAATGCGCGAATACATACGCAGATTGTACATTGAATCAATTTTATGAATGTATACGATACTATCTTCATCCAGCGCGCCCAGGTGGATGGTCTCTTTCGTCAGACGAGAAAGCTCGCGCATTTGGATATCCGCGCTGCGGATCAAATCAACGTTTTGCAATGCCCGCGCACCAAGCTCAAAAAGCTTCAGCGTCAGGGAATATTTTTCAGACTCCCCTTCCTGCGCGACATAACCTAACGATTTCATGGTTTGCAAAAAGCGATAGACGGTGCTTTTCGACATCATGACACGCTGCGAAAGCTCGGTGATGCCGATTTCACGCTCTTCTCCGAGCGCCTGCAGAATGCCAAATACCTTCAATACAGAAGAGACAGAATCTGGCTGCTTGTCCAAATCTGCGATTGCCATTAATCACCTCATCGCCTGTGTTTTATAAAATTCAGAATCGGTTTTTATTATAAATTCGTCATCCGGTCACCGCAATGTGCGTTTGTCAACTTCGTTACAAATCTGCGACATAAAACCGGAATGCCAATGATAGAATTATTATACAAATAACTTTGTGACATTAACCCTGAAATTTCCATGGATAAATCTTCCTTTGATGGCTTGCCCATTCCACAGCGTTACGGCGCAATTCTGACAATTATTCTTGGCATCGCCATGGCCGTGCTTGACGGTGCAATTGCTAACGTTGCTCTACCGACCATTGCACGGGATCTGAATGCTTCCGCTGCGAGTTCAATCTGGATCGTTAACGCCTATCAAATTGCCATTGTCGTTTCACTACTAACCCTTTCATTCCTTGGCGATATGTTTGGTTATCGCCGGGTTTATCAATGCGGCCTGGTGCTCTTTACGCTTACCTCATTACTTTGTGCCCTTTCCGACTCGTTATTGACCTTAACGTTGGCGCGTGTTGCGCAGGGCTTTGGCGGTGCCGCACTGATGAGCGTTAATACTGCGCTCATTCGGCTGATTTATCCCTATCGCAGCCTGGGGCGCGGCATGGGCATTAACTCCTTCGTTGTTGCCGTATCATCCGCAGCAGGGCCAACCATTGCAGCGGCTATTCTTTCTGTTGCCTCCTGGCAATGGTTATTCCTGATCAATGTGCCTCTGGGTATTCTCGCTTTGCTGCTGGCAGTAAAATACCTCCCCCCCAATGCGACACGCAGTGCAAAACCTAAATTTGACCTGCCCAGCGCGGTGATGAATGCGCTGACATTCGGCCTGTTAATCACTGCACTTAGCAGCTTCGCTCAGGGACAATCCATGACGTTAGTGTTAGTGGAATTGGTCGCATTGTTGCTCATCGGTTCACTTTTTGTTCGCCGGCAGCTGAAATTACCGGTGCCTTTATTACCTGTAGATTTGCTGCGGATCCCGCTTTTTTCTCTGTCGATTGGTACCTCTGTCTGTTCATTTTGCGCGCAGATGCTGGCGCTGGTTTCCCTGCCCTTCTTTTTGCAGACAGTGCTAGGGCGCAGTGAAGTGGAAACGGGTTTGCTGTTAACGCCCTGGCCGCTGGCGACAATGGTAATGGCTCCGCTGGCCGGATATCTGATTGAGCGCGTACATGCCGGGCTTTTGGGTGGGTTAGGAATGGTCATGATGGCGGGCGGGTTATTTGCACTAGCACTGCTTCCATCGGCACCGACAGATATTGAAATTATCTGGCGAATGGCGTTATGCGGTGCGGGTTTCGGCCTGTTTCAATCGCCCAACAACCACACGATCATTACTGCCGCACCGCGCCAGCGCAGTGGCGGTGCCAGTGGCATGCTGGGTACGGCGCGTTTACTGGGGCAAAGCTCCGGTGCCGCACTGGTAGCGTTGATGTTTAATCTCTTTGAAACGCATGGGACGCATACCTCGTTGCTACTTGCAGGAACGCTCGCCACGATTGCTGCCGTAATCAGCAGCTTACGAATTACACAGCCGCGCGCCAGTGAGTAAAAAACTTGTATAACAAGTCGTTGATAAAACAATCGAAAAGATTAACGTTCTGTAAGCTTTAAGTCCTGAGGTACCAAAATATGTTGTTTACCACGTCCTAAGCGCGTGGTTTTGAACGGGCAATAAAAAACGCGTCATTCGACGCGTTTTTTTACTTCCGGATAACCTGTTATTTCAGATATTCGCCAGAACGCAATGCTTCAATACGCTTGTCCAGCGGCGGGTGAGTCATGAACAGTTCGCTCAGCGATTTTGACTTACCATTAATACAGAAAGCCATCATGCTGCTTGCTTCCTGCGGTTCATAACTGGTTTTCAAACGCTGGAGAGCAGCAATCATCTTCTCACGCCCCACCAATTTTGCAGATCCGGCATCGGCATGGAATTCGCGGTAACGCGAGAACCACATAGTGATAATGCTCGCCAGGATACCGAACACCAGCTCCAGCACCGTTGCAACCGCGAAGTAGATCAACGGGTTGCCGTTAGTTTCTTCGCCATCATCACGGTTACCACTGAGGAAACCTGACGCAATTTGCGCAATGATGCGAGAAATGAAGATAACAAAAGTGTTCACAATACCCTGAATCAGCGTCATGGTGACCATGTCGCCATTCGCAATATGACTGATTTCATGGGCGATAACGGCTTCGGCCTCATCGCGGCTCATGTTTTGCAGCAGGCCGGTGCTGACAGCAACCAGCGAAGCATCACGGCGCGCACCGGTTGCGAAGGCATTGATATCCGGCGCATGGTAAATAGCCACCTGCGGCATCGCGATACCCGCCTGGCGAGACTGCCAGGCAACGGTGTCCATCAGCCAGCGCTCCATATCGTTACGTGGCTGTTCAATCACTTCACCACCAACAGATTTCAGCGCCATCCATTTCGACATCAACAACGAAATGAACGAACCGCCAAAACCAAACAGCAGCGCCATAATTAACAAGCCCTGAACGCTGCTCGACTGAATGCCCGTCAGGCTAAGTACCAGACCGAACACCAACATGACGGCCAGGTTAGTCAACAGGAAGAGCGCGATTCGCATCATAATTTTCTTTTAACCTCGACTTAACAAAACGCACTATGCGATTACCCACATCGTATGGGCATAGCGGTTATTTTCAAGCATCAGGGCAGCGTAAGTCACGAGAAAAACACAACTTTACATTTTGTAGTATGTTGCTTACGCCAGAGAAGAGTTGTTAAAAAAACAGGCACAATTTCTTGTGCCTGTTTTATTTTTACTTCGTGGGAGCGGGTTGTTCCGCGGGTTGTTCTTTTTCCAGATGGGCCAGATCCAAGGCAATATGAACCGTTTCATCGAGATACGGATCGGGCTCCTGATAATCCTTTGGCAAATCGTCCAGTTTTTTCAGCAGCGGCTTACCTTCGCGTTTGAAGCGATCGTTGAGACGCGAGAGACGAATGGCATCATCCTCCGCATTCTCTTTCTCACGCTGCGCCAGGTTAAGAGAAACAATGTTACGTTTATCTTTCAACGCATCGAAACGCGCAATGTCCTTCATGATGTACTGGAACTCAGGATCCTTGGCGATCCGTTCCTCATGATCTTTGAGCAGCTCCGCGCCAAACGGTTTTAAATCGCCAGACTTCACGAACGTCGCCGCGTTAATGCTATCCCACGGCAATGCGTTGTCTTCAAATTTCTCACCGGTTTCAGTAACCTGCGTTCCCGTCGGCATAATAATGTCCGGCGTTACGCCTTTGCGCTGCGTACTCCCACCGTTTACACGATAGAATTTCTGGATGGTGTACTGCACCGATCCCAGCGCCGGCCACTCAGGACGAAGCATCTGATCGTAAATACGGTTGAGCGAGCGATATTGCTGCACAGTACCTTTACCGAACGTCGGTTCGCCGACGATCAGCGCACGACCATAGTCCTGCATCGCAGCGGCAAAGATTTCGGATGCCGAGGCACTAAAGCGGTCAACCAGCACCACCAGCGGGCCTTTATAATAGACCACGCCGTCGGTATCGCTGTCTTCACGCACTTTTCCGTTATTATCACGCACTTGTACCACCGGGCCGGACGGAATAAACAGGCCCGAGAGCGATACCGCTTCCGTTAGCGCGCCGCCGCCGTTAGTACGCAGGTCGATAACCACGCTGCTAACGTTTTGTTTTTCAAGTTTTTGCAACTGGACTTTGACATCGTCAGTCAGACCGACATAGAAACCAGGAATGTCCAGTACGCCAACTTTTTCTTTGCCGACGCTCTTCACGGACATTTTCACCGCGCGATCTTCGAGGCGAATCCGTTCACGCGTCAGTGTAACAATGCGCGTTTTGGTGCCTTTACCCGCCGGCAGGATTTCGAGGCGCACTTTACTGCCTTTGGGTCCTTTAATCAGCGCAACCACATCGTCAAGACGCCAGCCGATGACATCGACCATATTTTGCCCGGTTTGCCCAACGCCAACGATACGATCGCCAACGCTGATGGCTTTGCTTTTCGCTGCCGGGCCGCCTGCGACCATAGAGTTGATCACGGTATAGTCGTCATCTCCCTGCAACACCGCGCCAATCCCCTCAAGAGAAAGGCTCATCTCGGTATTAAACTGTTCGGTATTACGCGGAGAGAGGTAGTTGGTGTGCGGGTCAATTTCACGCGCGAAAGAGGTCATGGCTAACGAGAACACGTCTTCGCTATTGGTTTGCGCCAAACGGCGAATCGCAAACTTATAACGACGCGTCAGCGTTTCGCGGATCTCTTTCTCGTCTTTCCCGGTCAGCTTGAGGCTAAGTTCGTCATACTTAACTTTGCTGTCCCAGAGCGCGTTCAGTTCGGCTTCATCTTTCGGCCATGGCGCTTTGCTACGGTCAAGATTAAAGGTGTCGTTACCGGAAAAATCCATAGGACGCTCAAGCACCTTCAGCGCGTACTGGTAGCGCTCAAAACGACGCTTCTGCGCAAGGTTGTACAGGTCGTAAAATACGTCCAGCTTACCGGTGCGCAGTTCGTCGCCAATCAGGCTTTTTTTCTGGGAGAACTGTTCGACATCACTCGCCAACAGCACATTGTGGCTATAGTCGAGCAGATTGAGATAGCGATTGAAAATCTTCGCCGAAAAAGCGGCGTCTAAATCAAACTGACGGTAGTGAGAGCGGGTAAAACGCGAGGTTACGCGTTCACTCACCGTCGCGTGCTGAGTCTCTTCCTTTAATACCGGAATTTGATCGGCACGGGTAATATCTTCCACAGCCAGAGCGTGGCCTGTTACGAATAACAGACCAGCCAATGCTGTGCGCTTAAACAAAGTGTTCATGCCAGGCCAGGCCTCCGTTTCAGAACATTAAATGTTCTGCGCGTACAATCATCGACATACCCGAGCTAAGCTGTACGCGAACGCCATCTTTAGTGATTTCCAGCACCGTGGCGTCCATCGCATTATTCCCTGCTTTCACCTTCAGGTTTTGACCCACGCTGAGCACAGATAAATCTGAAACTGGCGTGTGGCGCACTTCCTGCTGGGGCGCACGCTGGGTTTTCGCAACAGGCTTGTCAGTACGAGGTTTGCGTTCTGCACCCTCTTTACGACGCGGAGCCGGGCGGGCTTTACGCTCACGGCGCGGCGCTTCTTCTTGACCTGCGGCAGCAGCGGCTTCTCGTTTTTTCGCTTGCTGTTCAGCACGTTGTGCCTGAACGCGCGCTTTGGCTTCTTCAAGCTGTTTGCGGGCATGCTCTACGTGTTGCTCATCCAGCACGCCACAAGCGTTGCCATCGAGATCCACACGCGCCGCACCAGCTTTGATACCGTACAGGTAACGCCAGCTTGAAGTATAAAGACGTAAAGCGGAACGAAGTTGGGTTTTGCTGAGATTCATCTCACCCTCCACACGCTCGACGAGATCCTGAAAAATACCGATTTTCAGGGGGCGTGCTTCGCCTTCAGCACTGAAACAGTGTGGGAAACGTTCGGCCAAAAAAGCGATAACTTCTTTACTGCTATTCAACTTAGGTTGATTTTCCATGAAATTTCCTGATTACAACGGACGTTGCCAACAAGCGCAGGCATGAACAGGCGTCATTATAATGACGCTATCGGTAAATGCTACGTTATCCGTTGATTATCCTGCGACGGGTGCAAAGATTTTTTGATAATCGGTCGCCGCAAGAACGTTTTCAAGATGCGAAACCAGCTCGCGCAGCCCCTGTTCATCCTCGGCGGTGAAGCGAGAAAAGACGACGCTGTCGATATCCAGTACGCCAATAATCTGATTATTTACCGTTACCGGCAGTACAATTTCAGAATTACTTGCCGCATCGCAGGCAATATGACCATCGAACTGATGCACATCTTCCACACGCTGTACGCGGTTCTGCGCGACCGCAGTGCCGCAAACGCCACGCCCAACAGGAATGCGCACACAGGCAATTTTGCCCTGGAACGGCCCTAATACCAGCGTATCCGCTTCCAGAAGATAAAAACCGGCCCAGTTCACCCCATCAAGGCGTTCAAATAACAGCGCGCTGGTATTCGCGAGCGTCGCTAAAAAACTGGTTTCACCTGCCATTAACGCCTGAAAATCGCGGTTTAAGTCCGCGTAAAATTCTGTTTCGTTCATTATCCAACCACTTTGGTGTCTTACTTCGAAAAACTGCTTAGCCTATTAAAATAAGCATTAAATGCGTTGATGCTCAAGATGTTCCATTCATGAGTTAAGATAGATACATCTAAACATTTTTTGATACCCGCAATGGCACTAAAGATACAACAAATTACGCCGGGGAAAAAAATCGCCGTTCATCGCGTGGGCGAAGCGCTGCCACGCGCACATTATCAGCGCTGTCCCCAGTGCGATACGCTTTTTGCGTTACCGGTTATGAAATCGCACCAAAGCGCATTTTGCCCGAGTTGTGATGCCAAAGTCCGTGACGGACGGGACTGGTCCTTAACGCGCCTCGGTGCGATGGCGGTAACTATGATCCTTTTGATGCCCTTCGCCTGGGGTGAACCGCTGCTGCATCTCTATTTGCTCGGTGTACGTATTGACGCCAATTTATTGCAGGGTATCTGGCAAATGACCGCGCAAGGCTCGCCCATTACCGGCGCGATGGTGCTGTTTTGCACCGTTGGCGCGCCGCTGGTGCTGGTTACGGCTATCGCCTATTTATGGCTTGGCAACATCCTCGGCATGAATTTGCGTCCCGTGTTGCTAATGCTGGAAAAACTCAAAGAGTGGGTGATGCTGGATATCTATCTGGTTGGCGTTGGCGTCGCCTCTATTAAAGTGCAGGATTACGCCTATCTACAACCAGGGCTCGGGCTGTTCGCGTTTGGCGCGCTTGTGATTTTAAGCGTAATGACGCTGATTCATTTGAACGTAGAACAGTTGTGGGAGCGTTTTTATCCGCAACGCCCGGCGAAACGCCCCGATTCCACATTGCAGGTCTGTCTGGGCTGTCATTTTACCGGCTTTCCCGACGTTCGCGGCCGCTGCCCTCGCTGCCACATTCCATTAACGCATCGCCGTAAACAGAGTTTGCAGAAATGCTGGGCGTCACTTCTCGCATCGTTGATCTTTCTGTTCCCGGCGAACCTGTTACCGATCTCCGTTATTTACGTCAATGGTTCGCGACAAGAAGATACGATTATGTCGGGGATTATTTCGCTGGCGCACAGCAATATTGCCGTGGCAGGTGTGGTGTTTATCGCCAGTATTCTGGTGCCGTTTACCAAAGTGATTGTGCTCTTTACACTGCTGCTGAGCATCCATTTCAAATTTGAACAGGGGTTACGCACTCGCATTTTACTTTTGCGCTTTGTGACCTGGATTGGGCGCTGGTCGATGCTCGATCTGTTTGTCATTTCACTCATGATGTCACTGATTAATCGCGACCAGTTACTCAACTTTACGATGGGACCCGCTGCGTTTTATTTCGGCGCGGCGGTAATTTTGACTATTCTTGCTGTGGAATGGCTGGACAGCCGCTTACTTTGGGATGCACATGAGTCAGGAAACCCCCGCTTCGCCGACTGAAGCGCGTATTAAAACAAAACGGCGCATTTCGCCTTTCTGGTTGCTCCCGGTCATCGCCCTGCTCATTGCGGGCTGGCTTATCTGGAGCACTTATGAGGATCGTGGCAACACCATCACGATTGATTTTATGTCCGCCGATGGCATTGTTGCAGGGCGAACGCCTGTCCGCTATCAGGGCGTTGAAGTCGGCACGGTGCAAGACATCCGCCTGAGCGAAGATCTGAAAAAAATCGAAGTCCGCGCCAGCATCAAATCCAATATGAAAGATGCGCTACGCAGTGAAACTCAGTTCTGGCTGGTTACGCCGAAAGCGTCGCTGGCGGGTGTTTCAGGACTCGATGCGCTGGTAGGCGGTAACTATATAGGCATGATGCCGGGTAAAGGTGAGCCGCAGGAGCACTTCACCGCACTGGATACGCAACCCAAATATCGCCTGAACAACGGCGAATTAATGATCCACCTTCATGCTCCGGACCTGGGTGCGCTGAACAGCGGCTCGCTGGTCTATTTTCGTAAAATCCCGGTCGGTCGCGTCTACGACTATTCGATCAATGCCAATAAACAGGGCGTAACCATTGATGTCCTGATCGAGCGCCGTTTTACTAACCTGGTGAAAAAAGGCAGCCGTTTCTGGAACGTTTCCGGTGTGAAAGCCGATGTCGGCTTGAGCGGGGCCAAAGTCGAACTTGAAAGCCTGGCGGCACTGGTCAACGGCGCAATCGCTTTTGACTCCCCCGAAGCCTCGCAACCCGCCGCCCAGGACGACGAATATGGTTTGTACGAAGACCTGGCGCACAGCCAGCGCGGCGTACTGGTGAAACTCGATTTGCCTGGTGGTCAGGGATTAAAAGCCGGTTCAACACCGCTGATGTATCAGGGGCTGGAAGTAGGCCAACTGACTAAAATCAATCTCAACCCTGGCGGCGCTGTCAGCGGCGAGTTGACGGTTGATCCGAGTGTGGTGAATCTGTTGCGCGATAACACGCGCATCGAAATGCACAATCCAAAAATCTCACTGAGTAATACCAATCTCAGTTCCCTGCTGACCGGCAGCACGCTGGAGCTGGTACCGGGTGAAGGTCAACCCCGTAATCAGTTTGTTGTTCTGCCGGCGGACAAAAACCTGTTGCAGGAGCCCGGTGTTGTAACCCTGACGCTTACCGCACCGGAAAGTTACGGTATTGACGCCGGGCAACCGCTGATTTTGCATGGTGTGCAGGTCGGCCAGGTGCTGGAGCGCAACCTGACGAACCAGGGCGTGACGTTTGCCGTCGCTATTGATCCGCAGTATCGCGATTTAGTGCACGGGGATAGCAAGTTCGTCGTCAACAGTCGCGTTGATGTCAAAGTGGGGCTGGATGGCGTTGAGTTCCTCGCCGCCAGCGCTAACGAGTGGCTCAGCGGCGGCATCCGCATTCTGCCTGGTGCCAAAGGCGAGATGAAAAACAGTTACCCTCTGTTTGCCAATCTGGATAAGGCTCTCGAAAACAGCCTGAGCGACCTGCCAACCACCACGCTGACACTGACGGCATACACGCTGCCAGACGTGCAGGCCGGGTCGGTGGTGCTGTACCGCAAGTTTGAAGTGGGCGAAGTGATAACTGTGCGTCCGCGTGCGAATGCTTTTGATATCGAACTGCATATCAAACCGGAATACCGCAATTTACTGACCAGCAATAGCGTTTTCTGGGCTGAAGGTGGCGCGAAAGTACAACTTAACGGTAGCGGCCTTACCGTACAGGCGTCTCCGCTCTCGCGCGCTATAAAAGGCGCTATCAGTTTCGATAACCTTAGCGGCGCCAGTGGCCGCGTGCGCAAAGGCGATAAACGCGTACTTTACGCTTCAGAAACCGCGGCTCGCGCGGTCGGTGGGCAGATTACATTACATGCCTTTGACGCCGGCAAACTGGCTGCGGGCATGCCTATCCGTTATCTGGGAATTGATATCGGGCAGATTCAGGATCTGCAACTGATTACCGATAAGAACGAAGTCCAGGCGAGCGCAGTGCTATATCCGGAGTATGTCCAGACGTTCGCCCGCGCCGGGTCACGCTTCTCGGTGATCACCCCGCAAATCTCCGCGGCGGGTGTCGAACATCTCGATACCTTGTTGCAACCCTATATCAATGTGGAGCCAGGCCGCGGCGATGCGCGGCGCGACTTTGAGATCTCTGAAGCCACCATTACGGATTCCCGCTACCTCGATGGCCTCAATATCGTCGTCGAAGCGCCGGAAGCGGGTTCGATCAACATCGGCACGCCGGTGTTGTTCCGTGGTATCGAAGTGGGCACTGTAACTGGCATGATGCTGGGAACGCTTTCCGATCGCGTGATGATTGGCATGCGGATCAGTAAACGCTATCAGCATCTGGTGCGGAATAATTCGGTGTTCTGGCTCGCTTCCGGTTACTCGCTGGACTTTGGCCTGGTTGGCGGCGTGGTGAAAACAGGAACGTTCAACCAGTTTATTCGCGGTGGTATCGCCTTCGCTACGCCGCCGGAAACACCGCTGGCGCCGAAAGCGCAACCGGGTAAACACTTCCTGCTGCTGGAAAGCGAACCCAAAGAGTGGCGCCAGTGGGGCACTGCCCTGCCACGTTAAGCCTGTGGGCTCCGGCGTGCTTGCGCCGGAGCCTTTATGTTACACTGCGCGCCTGTTTTTACTCCTGTGGTGCGCCCCGTGGCTCAAAACGCTGTCTATCTTCCGGATGAATTTCTGGCGCAAATGCGTCAAGCGATGCCGGAACATCTCTCATTCGATGAATTTATCGCTGCCTGTCAACGCCCGCTGCGACGCAGTATCCGCGTCAATACGCTGAAAATTTCCGTTAACGACTTTCTGGAACTGGTCGCGCCTTATGGCTGGCAATTAACGCCAGTGCCGTGGTGTGCGGAAGGTTTCTGGATCGAGCGCGATGATGAAGAAGCATTGCCCCTGGGCAGCACCGCAGAGCACCTGAGCGGCCTGTTTTATATTCAGGAAGCCAGTTCAATGCTACCCGTCGCGGCGCTGTTTGCCGACGGAGAAATGCCACAGCGAGTGATGGATGTTGCCGCGGCCCCCGGTTCTAAAACCACGCAGATTGCAGCCCGGATGGGCAACAATGGCGCGATCCTCGCGAATGAGTTTTCCGCCAGCCGCGTTAAAGTATTGCATGCCAACATCAGCCGCAACGGCATCAGCAACGTGGCGCTGACCCATTTTGACGGGCGCGTATTCGGTCCGGCATTGCCAGAGATGTTCGACGCCGTTTTGCTTGATGCGCCCTGCTCCGGCGAAGGCGTGGTACGTAAAGATGCCGACGCGCTAAAAAACTGGTCTGTTGCCAGTAACCTTGAGATTGCCGCCACCCAGCGCGAGCTGATCGACAGCGCCTTTCACGCCTTAAAACCCGGGGGAACCCTGGTCTACTCAACCTGCACCCTCAATCGTGACGAAAACGAAGCGATTTGCCACTGGCTGCAGGCGCAATATCCGCTTGCTGTACAGTTTTTGCCGCTTGGGGATCTGTTCCCGCAAGCCAGCCAGGCGCTAACCGCAGAAGGTTTTCTGCATGTGTTCCCTCAGATTTACGACTGTGAAGGTTTTTTCGTCGCGCGCCTGCGTAAAACCGCCGCGATAGCGCCGATGCCCGCGCCGACTTACAAGGTCGGTAATTTTCCCTTTACCCCGCTGAAACCTAAAGATTCCGCTCTGGTGGCAACGGCTGCAGCACAAGTTGGCCTTCAATGGGGCGACGAGCTGCATTTATGGCAGCGGGATAAAGAGATTTGGCTGTTCCCGGCACAGATAGAACCACTGATTGGTAAAGTGCGTTTTTCACGTATCGGTATTCGTCTTGCTGAGACCTATAACAAAGGGTATCGCTGGCAACATGAAGCGATTATTGCCCTCGCCAGCCGTGATAATCCGCTGGCATTTGCGCTAACGCTCGCCGAGGCGGAAGAGTGGTATCGCGGGCGCGATATTTACCCGCAAAATCCCCCCAAAGGTGATGAAGTGATTGTCACGTTTCAGGGCCAGCCTCTGGGGCTTGCCAAAAAAATCGGTTCGCGTCTGAAAAACAGTTATCCCCGTGAACTGGTACGTGATGGGCGATTGTTCGCCGGTCATGCGTGACGGTGCGCTAAAAAAACGCATTTTTTGACTGGCGACTTGCTCAGTGTTGTACCAGGCTCAGATATGGGTGACTTTACTGGTCATACCACATTTTTTGACCATCAACGGAGAGCATTATGACGAAAACCAGCGTGCGTATTGGCGCATTTGAAATCGATGATGCCGAGTTGCAGGGAGATAATCAGGGCGAGCGAACGTTACGCATTCCCTGCAGTTCTGACCCGGATTTATGTATGCAGCTTGATGCCTGGGACGCGGATACCAGCATTCCCGCGATCCTGAATGGTGAACACTCGGTGCTTTATCGCGAACATTACGATCAGAAATCTGATACCTGGGTTATGCGTCTTGCCTGACCCAATGGGAACCCGTCCGCAAGACGGGTTATTTACCTGCCCAATTTCCCCTGCCCTCATTCATCCCCTACACTTATCGTTACGTTGTACAGCGCCGAGGATGGAATGTTCGCTCTGGTATTATTTGTTTGCTACCTGGATGGTGGATGCGATGACATCGTGGTCGATGTCTATAACACGGAACAGCAGTGCCTTATTGCAATGAAGGATCAGCGCATGCGCCACGGCGGCTGTTTTCCTGTAGAAGAGTTTATCGATGGTTTCTGGCACCCGGCTAACGAGTTCAGCGATTTCTGATCACTGAACCTGTACCAGCGTCAGTTCGCCACCAAATACTGCCCCGGTATCGATATAGTGCTGGTTTTGCCCATCAAAACGCTGCTTGAGTGGAGTATGGCCAAACCAGAAATGATCGGCTCCCGCGATACGACTCCCTTTACCTGCCAGCAACTGGTTAAGCCTGTCGCGGCACCAGAGCACGGATTCGCGATCCACCGCCTGTTCCCACAGGTACTCCTCCGCCGGGTAGTCTGCATGGGCAATCACATTCACCTCCCCCTTGCAGCGCAGCTCCATAATGTATGGCAATTCAGCGCAAGCACGCAGTGCTTCGAGCGCCTGTTGCTGCTGTGCTTCATCAAGCGCGCTAAACCAGTTGCCGCCATTAAGCAGCCACATTGCCATCTCGCCGTAACGTAGCGCGTCGATAGCCATCTGTTCATGATTACCACGCACGGTACGAAACCAGGGTTTTTTGAGCAATTCAAGGCATTGCAGGCTCTGCGGACCGCGATCGATTAAATCCCCGACGCAGATAAGTAAATCCTGATAGGGGTCAAAGTGACGTTCCCGTAAGGCTTGCATTAAACGTTGGTGACAACCATGGAGATCGCCGACAATCCAGATATGGCGCCAGTGAATGCCGTCAATACGTTGATACATATTCATTCCCCCTCTCTTTCCAGTATAGGAAAATCCTGCACCAGGAAGAGAGAATCGTTTTTTGCCTCTATTTCTAAATAGAAGTTAAACAGAACGGAAATAAAGCCGGGAGCAAGGTTAATTTGTATTTCCATGATCTCTAAACTAAGCGCTGAACTTTTAGAGGTCTTTCTCCGTGTCCAATACCAGCCTGCAAACAGAACTTAACTCAAATCATAATGCGCATATTATTTCCGATCTGGTAAGCGGACGTCTTGTGCCAGGCCCCATCTGGAAAAAACGTAATTACCGCATTAAGTTTTTGTTACGTTCGCTGCTGTTCTGGTCGTCCACAAACCGGATGCTTACCTCGCTTTCGCAGCGCCCGGATTTTAGCCGCTTACTTGACGCGCAAATAACGCTGCCGAGCAAATCTCATCGCCAATATTTAACGCTCGGGTTAAATGCTTCGCAACGTGCAGATGCCATCATCAGCCACTACGCCTGGCTTGATGAAAAAGTATCGCCAAAACTGGCGGAAGCGCTGAGTTCGCCCGTACCAGTGCAGATAATTGAATTTACCGGTAAGGATGATGCGCATTTTAGCGTTTATGCCTCGTGCGCCAGTAAAGCTGAACGCGAGGGAGAAACCACCCTGTGGATGTATGATGGCGAGCAGACCTTGCTGGCAAGCGTAACCTTTAGTGTGGTGGGTGAAGAAGGCCATCGCGCGCTGGTGATTGGTGGTTTACAAGGCCCGCGCCGCAGTGTCAGCCATGAAGTTATTAAAGTCGCAACTCGCGCCTGCCACGGTATCTTCCCGAAAAAAATGTTGCTTGAAGTCTTAAGTCAGATTTCCCTGCTTACCGGCGTTTCGGCAATGTATGGCGTCAGTGACAACGGGCACGTATTCCGCGCATTGCGCTATCGCCTGAGCAAAGGCCGCCATTTCCACGCCAGCTATGATGAGTTTTGGGCATCAATTGAAGGCGAAAAAGAGAGTGCATGGCGCTGGCGTTTACCAGTGCAATTCGCGCGTAAACCGCTGGAGGCGATCGCCAGTAAAAAACGTGCTGAATACCGCCGTCGTTTCGAATTACTGGACGATGTGATTGTAAAAATTAACCACTTATTTGCGGCATAACAGCATGTGTTGATAAATCGTCCAGCTAGCGTGAGTTGCTCCCTGGACTGGACGATTGATATTCTCTTGTGCCCGTTGTGGTTTTTTTTCATCAAATCCTCTGGGTTCAACAAGTACTCTCCTGATGCTTCGCGCCGCTGACCTGCCCCTTCCGTGAGATCAATGTAATTGTCAGCTGTTTCATATTGCCGCGAGTACGGTGGAGTATTCCTGAACTGCGACAACTCGCTGCGCATGGACGCAAAATACGCAAACAATATCAAGTAATTATCGAGCTTTAATACCTGCAGGTCTAAAGGAAAACTTCGTTATTGCGTTTATTAGACAAATCACTTTCTCGACGGTATTCGAGAGCTGTGAACGGGTTTTTAGCAATATAGGTAATCGGTCGTCGCGAGAACGTAAAACCGATAAACAGGTGACTAGATTCTGCTGAAATAAATCGGATGCCAATTCTACGGCCAAGTTCAGTTTCTCCTGAGATGACACCGCAGATATAAGACTCTCCCGCATATTCGTGTGGAGAAATTTCAGAGAAAGATACCGGCTTTGTATAAGCAATATTGTTATCACAAATACCTGGCAGCATATCCTTTGCCGGTTGGTTATTTAGGTCTTTTGCTGGCTTTCCTTTACGAATTGGCACCCTGCCGGGATTAAGTTACTTTTCTCAAAAAAATTAATGACAGCCTGTTCAGCTCATTACGTTATATATTGCTCTACCCATAAACCACATGCGCCATGGAAGCTAATAACATCTTTATTTTCATACTAAGTGCATTCCCTTGAAAAGGCGGATCGTTTTATCGGTTATAAGGTCTTAATATTTATATTTTTCATCACTACGCTCTGCATGTTGCTGTTTCATGAAATGTATTTTGCGAGCAGTACTCCATTTGTCTTACGCGGGTTGCCGCGACCGGAGTGATGTGAAGATGTCAGCGAAGTGCAGCTCCAGAACCAGGGCAAACAGGTCAAAAACGTTCGTTAAAACTGACGTACATCGCGTAAAACTATCAACGGACTCCCGATCAGAACCTCTCCAGCGTAGATGCTTTTACTTCTGTGCCTCGGGAAACCATAACCCCGCGGTACGTGACGGTTTCCCGTGGCTTACAGGCTGGTTATTAGATGCGGCATAAAGAGGTGTTCTGGCATGCATTGTTGTGGTCATAAAAACATCGTAATCACAAAAAAATACCTGGACGCACGCGGTGCAGAATATGTTATGGTTTGTGGCGATGCACGGTTTTGGGAATTTTCAGGACGAGATAAAGAAACCTGCATGACGTAGAGATAAAAAAAGACCGAACACGATTCCTGTATTCGGTCCAGGGAAATGGCTCTTGGGAGAGAGCCGTGCGCTAAAAGTTGGCATTAATGCAGGCTAAGTCGCCTTGCACTTTAAGAATAGATGACGGCGTCAGGTTTTCCAGTCCGCGACAAAAGTGGTCAGAAAAATTGGGTTACCGTCACGCTAATGAAAGGCGAAAACCGCAAGGCTTGTTTATTCAGGCTTGCGGTTTTTTATTGTGGATCAGCGGATTAACGCTGAATTTTAACAAAGCGTCTCAGCTCGCGTAATAAAAGGGGCAAGACTCATTTTTTCACCAGGTTTGGCAGGATTATCGATCTGGATGATGCTAATCGGCTGAGCAATAGTCTTACCACTGGCAACTTCTTTTTCAGCCACATCATTCAATGGGTATTGCACCAGCGTGCTGGGGTTGATGGCATACAACGCATGACCTGGCCGGCACGTCAGCATCACTTCCTCACGGTTAAATGCCCATTTGTCTTTGCCAATCTCAAAGCGGCTTACCGTAATGACCTGTGGCGAAGCCAGTACCGTACCTGAACATGCCAGCATTACCAGAACTAATAAACTCTTCTTCATTTTTCCCGCCAGGTTCATTCAAAAAGGTTCCCATGTTGCAAACAAACTTACTGCTGCCAGCACCAGTGCGCCCAGCCCGACTTCAGCCCAGGTCAATGCGATAAAACGCTGCCGGGCAGTGTCACTTTGCAGAGTCAGTCGCGGCACCAGAACATACCGATTCATGACAGCTATTACTACCATCAACGCCACAAGCGCACATTTCAACAATAACCCCTGGCCCCAGAGGCTCTGCCATGGCCTGGCCAAACCCTGTATTAAGAGCGTATTGATAGCGCCAGTGAGGATCACGCCCGCGACGGCGAAATGGCCGTACCAGGAAAAGCGCATCATGGCGGCAATTGCCGATGCACGCCAGGGGCCGCGAGCCAGTTTCATGCAGAATAATACCGGCAACAACCCGCCCAGCCACATCGCGGCACATAATAAATGCACTGCGTGAGTACCCCGCTGCACGACGCCCATTGCGCCCTCACGCATCGCGGCATGCCCTATTCCTGCGGCCAGTACAAATTGCAGAATTACCAGTAGCAGTATTTTACGTTGCTGTAACGGTTGCATAAGCACGACAACAAGCGCCAGACACGCAGCAACAACCTGCCACACCAGCACGGCCCCGGTTTGTGTGCCAGCGGCTACCAGCCAGATATCCGGACGCACGACATCAGACCAGCCATCGCCCATTACACCGCCCTGCACGGCAAACATCGCTGCTGCACTGACTGCGGCAAGCCATAAACAGCCTCGTTGCCAAAAAAGAAAGCGTTGCGCGAGAAGCCGTTGCAGGCTGCCCGGCGCGAACCACACACTAAATAACGTGCAGCCCAAGACCTGCATCAGAGACGCAAAATGCACAAAACGTAATCCAACCAACACGGCTGCTAACATCAGTCACTTCACGGAAAATGCGTATTGGCCACTGGTTTTGTGCCCGTCAACGGAAACGACATGCCAGTTAACGGTATAGTTGCCCGTTGGCAGCGGTTCTTCCAGCGGAACAATCATCTGCTTTTTGTCATTCTCATTGCGCTTTACCACGCCAGTCTTGATAATTCGCTGCTGCGCATTGGTCACTGCGACGCCGCTAAATTTAGGCTCGATGCCTTCAGAGAAATTCAGCGTTAATGCTTGTGGCGCGGCCGCAACGGCTGCATCTGCGGCGGGGTACTGCCCTTTAAGATGAGCATGCGCCAGAACAGCAGGTGTCGCGAACAGGCTGACAATCAATGCGATGGCTCGCCAGTGGCGACAGGATGCAACAGGCATATTGTTCATTCCTTTTAGTTATGCATATGACACAAAGAATAACGCTGTACAATAATCGCGTCGAGTATCATCGTCGGCACGCTTGTCTTTCTGCGACAGGCTTAGTAACTTTTGCCGCGTGAACCCAGGAGAACATCATGATTACCAATCTTGCGCAGCTTGAACAACAAGAGATGGACAAGGTCAACGTTGACCTTGCTGCGGCGGGTGTCGCGTTTAAAGAGCGTTACAACATGCCGGTGATTGCCGAAGCCGTTGAACGCGAGCAACCGGAACATCTGCGGAGCTGGTTTAGAGAGCGGTTGATAGCCCACCGTCTGGCCTCTGTGTCGCTCTCCCGCCTGCCTTACGAGCCCAAAGTGAAATAATGGAGCCAGGCATGTTACGCGTTATCGATACCGAAACCTGCGATTTGCAAGGAGGCATTGTTGAAATTGCCTCCGTTGATGTTGTCGACGGGCAGATTGTTAATCCGATGAGCCATCTGGTACGCCCGGACAGGCCAATCAGCCCGCAGGCGATGGCGATACACCATATCACCGAAGCGATGGTCGCTCATCAGCCATGGATTGAGGAGGTTGTTCCACACTATTACGGGAGCGACTGGTATGTCGCGCACAATGCCAGTTTTGACCGCCGGGTGTTGCCTGAAATGCCGGGAGAGTGGATTTGTACCATGAAACTGGCGCGCCGCCTGTGGCCCGGCATCAAATACAGCAATATGGCGCTGTATAAATCACGTAAGTTGAGTGTTCAAACGCCTGCCGGATTGCATCACCACCGCGCGTTATATGATTGCTACATCACCGCTGCGCTGTTGATCGACATTATGCAGGTGTCCGGCTGGACACCCGATCAAATGGCCACAGTAACCGGTCGCCCCGCGTTGCTGACAACATTTACGTTCGGTAAATACCGGGGTAAAGCCGTCTCTGAAATCGCCGATCGCGATCCGGGATACCTGCGCTGGTTGTTTAACAACCTGGAGCGCATGAGCCCGGAGCTGCGATTAACATTAAAACACTACCTGGGCGAAGAGTAACCGTTCCCTTTTCCGGGCAATGTTCCCTGTGCCAGGGCGATTAAAAACGCATATTCCAGTGCAACACCTTCGTAGGATTTAAACCGGCCGGATTTTCCACCATGTCCGGAATCCATATCCGTGCACAGCAATAGCAAATTATCATCGGTTTTATATTCACGCAGCTTCGCGACCCATTTTGCAGGCTCCCAGTATTGTACCTGCGAATCGTGAAGACCGGTCGTTACCAGCATATGCGGATAGGCATGCGCTGCAATATTGTCGTACGGGCTATAACTTTTAATGTAGTGATAATAGGTTTCATCCTGCGGATTGCCCCACTCTTCAAATTCCCCGGTGGTTAACGGAATTGACTCATCAAGCATGGTGGTCAGAGCATCGACAAACGGCACCTGGGCAATGACGCCGTGGAACAGCGATGGACGTTGGTTGATGACCGCGCCCATCAGTAATCCGCCCGCGCTCCCCCCCATGCCATAACAGAACAGTGGCGAGCCATAGCCTTGCGCCAGCAAGTTGTCGGTGACATCGATAAAATCATTAAAAGTGTTTTTTTTGTTGAGGAACTTCCCGTCCTCATACCAGGAATGCCCCAATTCGCCGCCGCCGCGAATATGCGCGATAGCGCAGACAAACCCGCGATCCAGCAA
Organism: Kosakonia pseudosacchari; assembly: GCF_900184035.1. Lineage (GTDB taxonomy): Bacteria > Pseudomonadota > Gammaproteobacteria > Enterobacterales > Enterobacteriaceae > Kosakonia > Kosakonia pseudosacchari. The sequence continues at coordinate 119,743 of NZ_FXWP01000027.1, read as the reverse complement.
GCTGAGCCGACTACTGCTAAAATCTGCATCCATACTGGCGCCGTAAGAACCATACCCATAAACCAGTAACGGATTCTCACCTTTGCGGAAATATTTATGGTTATAAACCAGCGACACTGGCACTTCGACACCATCTCTGGCGTGGATCCACAAGTGCTCGCTGCGATAATCGCTGGAATCAAACCCCGCTACTTCCATTTGTTTCAGTACACGCCGCTCTCCGGTATCCATATCCAGCTCAAACAGCGTATCCGGCATGGTCATTGATGAGTAGCCATAACGCAGGCGTGATGTTTCCGGTTCCGGATTGTAGGCAAGCCAGGTGACATAGGCGGGATCATCAAACGCAATACCGACAACTTCCCGCGTTTTGCGGTTAATCTGGCGCAAACTCGTTAAGCCGCGCTGCCGTTCTTCCACAACCAGCCAGTCAGTAAACAGCGTAAACCCTTCGAGCATCACCTGCTCACGCGCCGGGATCAGCACTTCCCAACGCCGTTCATCGCGCACTTTGGTTCGATACAGGCCGAAATTTTTACCATCCCGGTTAGATCGCAAATAAAAGGTGTGCTGGTAATGATCGAGGCTATATTCGTGATCTTTGCGCCTTGGCAGAAAACGCAGCGGTTGCGCATCCGGCAGTTCTGCATCAAGCAGGAGAACTTCACTGGTAGTCGCGCTGGCGAGATGAATAGTGATGTAGTGCTGGGAGGTAGTTTTGCTCAGGCCAACATAAAAGGTCTCATCCTGCTCTTCATACACCAGCTCATCCTGCTGCGAAGGCGTGCCTATGGTGTGTCGCCAGACCTGGTAAGGCAGTAAAGTTGTGGCATGTTTGCGCACATAGTAGAGCGTTTCAGAATCATTAACCCAGACAAATTCCGGCGAGACATTATCCAGCATTTCCGGATACCAGTTGCCCGTTTCAAGATTGCGAAAACGCAGACCATATTGTCTGCGGGAAAGATAATCTTCGGCAATCGCCATGATGGTGTTGTCGGGTGAGACTTCCATGCCGCCAAGGGTGTAGAACTCACTGTGAGACGCACGCTGGTTGGCATCCAGTAACACCGACCACTCATCCCACTCGGAACTGAGAACCGACTGACGCTGATAAATGGCATATTCATTTCCCGGCTCGTAGATGTGCCGGTAACGGTAGCCATTTTTAATATAGGGCGCGGAGACTTCGCGCTGAGGTATTCGCGAGATGATTTCTGCCAGCACGTCGTCCTGCAACGCTTGCTGGGAGGCCATTACCTCACGCCCGTAATCATTTTCCTGATGGAGATAATCCAGAACATCTGGCTGTGAGCGCGTATCATCCCGCAGCCAGTAATAGTTGTCGATACGCGTATCACCATGCATTGTCATGGCGTGCGGGATTTTTTTTGCTTTCGGCGACATAACACAATTCTTATTTGGTTTTACATACCTATAAGGGTGGCAAAACCCGCGCGCGATGCAAGCGAAACGTAATGTAGATCATGAGCTAAGCGCTAATTTCTGCTTTTTGAGATCTGCCTCGATATCTTCTCGCACGTCTTGCGGAATTTTTAACGCATCGCCCAGCGCGTTTAAATAGCTGCGCTCCATAAAATGATCGATATCGATAACGGCGCAGCTCAGGAAGTAAACTTCCAGCGCTTCTTCTTCGTTTTGCACTCCCTGCGCCAGACGCGCGGGATCCAGCGGCTGGTCTATAGCATTCGACACCAGTTGCTGCCCTTGCGCTTCCACGCCCGCTTCACGCAATTGCTGTTCTATCGCCGCGCGTTCTTTATCATCGATGTGTCCATCGCTTTTAGCGGCGAATACCAGCGCCAGGATCAGCCGCTCAGTGCGTACATCCAGGGGCGTGTTTTGCTGGCCAAATTTCGGCTCACCCTGATGTGCATCCCGGATGCGATCCTTGTACTTATTCCACAGCACGCTGCCCGCAACGGCGCCTCCGCCCACCAGCAAAGCACCCGTTCCATATTTCGCGAGCAATTTACGCGATGATTTACTGGCAACCAGCAGACCCGCCAGGCCACCTAATGCACCCGGCACCAATAAATTATTAAGCCCCTGCCCACCTGAACTCGGCGTCTGTGTATCACTTTTCTGACCAAGTAACGACTGCAGTTGATTTAACCAGCTCATAGAACCCTCGCTTACCATGATAGTTGTGCGCACAGAGTAAGCGAGGGGGATGTCAGGAAGTGTCTATATCTGAAAAGAATGGGAAAATGCGCTGTTACGATCGCGGCTGATACTCTGCGGTTCCAGCTTTACAATCGATGGCGACGCGATAGTGAATGTCCGTGCTTTTGCCGCGAACGGTTAACGCCACAACCCATTTATCATCCTTAACAGTAATTTCCTTCGGATTGACCCAGGCAACCGGATCGGCCTGCCCCAGTTTCTTTTGATCATCAGCCCATCGGACAATGCGATTCTGCAGATAATCCCGCTTAACACTGGCGGCAATGCCGTCTGCCTTGAGCCCCTCGCACGAGGGAAATTTCACCGCCTTATCCGTGGCGGCATACGCCGCCGTGCTACCTGCCAGCAAAAGCAGACCAGTGAAAACTCCTGCTATTTTCATGCTTATCTCCTGATTTTTACCCCTTCAAAGCATGGTACAAATTGCTGGCAGTGCAAGATCACGCGACTTTCACGCGTTTCGCTGCAGTTTTGATATCCACAGCGTCAGCGGTTTCTGCATCAGAAGAGTCGGCCGGTGCTGCCGCGTCTTCCGTTTCAGCACCCGGCAATTTGCCTGATTTCAGAATGCCGTTAAGCGCCTCTTTTTGCTCGGCAAGCCACAGCGCCATCTCATCACGCGCGTTGTCTTCCAGTGCTACCGGCCCTGTTGCAAGCCAGTCACCGAGAACTTCGGCCAAATCGAGCATCTTATCGTAAGCATCGGCTTCCTTTTTGCTGGCAAAAGACATTTTTTCCTCACCTTCACGAATGACTACGTATTTAACTTCTACCGCCATGATGCAGCCTCATTTAACTGTGTATTTATACAGTATAGTAGCGCGATGAAAAAACCACCGCAAGTGATAAAAGACAGACGCAAACGTTTTCGTTTATACTGCGCGCAAATTTTTTCTAACGGTATAATGCTATGACTCTTTTAGGAACGGCGCTGCGCCCTGCAGCAACACGCGTGATGTTATTAGGCTCTGGCGAACTGGGCAAGGAAGTTGCTATCGAATGCCAGCGTCTGGGTATTGAAGTGATCGCCGTGGATCGCTATCCCGACGCACCAGCGATGCATGTTGCGCATCGCTCGCATGTCATCAACATGCTCGATGGCACGGCGTTGAAAGCGCTGGTTGCGCAGGAAAAGCCCCACTTTATCGTGCCGGAGATCGAAGCTATCGCCACCGATACGCTGATTGAACTGGAAGCGCAGGGTCAACATGTTGTCCCCTGCGCACGCGCCACCAGGCTTACGATGAATCGTGAAGGTATCCGCCGCCTGGCGGCTGAAGAGTTACAGTTGCCGACCTCCAGCTATCGCTTTGCCGACAGTGAAGCTGCCTTTCAGCAAGCCGTCGCGGAGATAGGTTTGCCTTGTATTGTAAAGCCGGTGATGAGCTCCTCCGGTAAAGGCCAGAGCTTTATTAAAAGCGCCGATCAGTTAGCAAGCGCCTGGGAATATGCCCAGCAAGGGGGTCGAGCAGGCGCCGGGCGCGTCATTGTTGAAGGCGTGGTCAATTTTGATTTTGAAATCACGCTGCTGACCATCAGCGCCGTCGACGGTGTTCACTTCTGCGCACCAGTCGGTCATCGCCAGGAAGATGGCGACTACCGCGAATCCTGGCAACCGCAGCAAATGTCGCCCCTGGCGCTGGAGCGCGCGCAAGCTATTGCCAGCAAAGTGGTGCTGGCGCTTGGCGGTTACGGTCTGTTTGGCGTTGAGCTTTTTGTTTGCGGCGATGACGTTATCTTTAGCGAAGTTTCTCCGCGCCCGCACGATACCGGCATGGTGACCCTGATTTCGCAGGATCTTTCCGAGTTTGCCCTGCATGTCCGCGCGTTTCTCGGCATGCCCATTGGCGCCATTCGTCAGTATGGACCGTCCGCTTCGGCCGTGATCCTGCCACGCCTGACCAGCCAGAATGTCACCTTTGATGATGTGGACAATGCGGTGGGTGCTGGCGTGCAGTTGCGCCTGTTCGGCAAGCCGGAAATTGCGGGTTCCCGCCGTATGGGGGTCGCGCTGGCTGTGGCAGATAACGTCGAAAAAGCGGTGGAATACGCTGTTGCGGCAGCGGCGGCGGTGAAGGTCAACGGGTAAACTGCCCTTCCTGTAGGGGCGTGAGTATTTACTGAAACGCACAAGGTCTCTTAATAAAGAAGCACCTGCCAGCCCCCTGAGAGTTAACTCTGGGGGCATTAACCAGAATCACATCTTTCGATGTCCGTGACCCAAGACGAGTCAGAGTCATAAAAAAAAGCCCGGTCGACGTTATACGACCAGGCTTTTATCAGGCGGGCTTCAGGCCCAGCGAAAATTACTGTTTCGCGCCTTCAACTGCTTCGCGAGCCAGTTTAGTGATGCGATCGTAGTCGCCTGCTTCCAGCGCATCGGCCGGTACCAGCCAGGAACCACCGATGCACAGCACGCTTTTCAGCGCCAGGTAATCACGGTAGTTAGCCGGAGAGATGCCACCAGTCGGGCAGAAACGTACCTGCGAGAACGGACCCGCAATCGCCTGCAGCGCTTTGGTGCCGCCATTGGCTTCCGCCGGGAAGAATTTAAACTCCTTCAGACCGTAGTCCATACCCAGCATCAGTTCAGAAACGGTGCTGATACCCGGGATCAACGGGATAGTGCCTTCGGTCGCGGCTTTTAGCAGCGGCTCGGTCAGGCCCGGGCTGATGGCGAACTGTGCGCCAGCTGCGGTCACTTCTGCCAGTTGCTGCGGGTTCAGCACAGTACCCGCACCGATAATCGCGTCCGGCACTTCCTTCGCGATAGCGCGAATAGCATCGATAGCGCAAGCCGTACGCAGAGTCACTTCCAGAACGCGAACACCACCTGCAACCAGCGCTTTCGCCATCGGTACGGCGTGCTCCAGTTTGTTCACTACGATTACCGGCACTACCGGACCCGTTTTCAGGATTGCTTCTGCACTCGTTTTCCAGTTTTTCATCAGTGTTTTTCTCTCGCCAGAACTAAAATCTTGTCGTCTTAAAAAGTGATACAGGTCGCGCCCTGCTCTGCGCCGGAAAGTTTTTCCCGCAGCGCACCAAACATTTCACGCCCTGTGCCCACGCGCATCGCGCTAAGGTCAGGAATATGTGGCTGACGTGCGGCAAGAACGTTGTCATCAACCAGCAGCGTTAATTCGCCGGTCTGCCCGTTAACCCGAATCATGTCGCCATCATGCACTTTTGCCAGCAACCCGCCATCATATGCTTCTGGTGTAACGTGAATTGCCGACGGCACTTTACCTGATGCCCCTGACAGCCGTCCATCAGTAACTAATGCAATTTTGAAACGGCGGTCCAATAATACACCAAGTGGCGGCATGAGTTTATGTAATTCTGGCATACCGTTCGCTTTTGGCCCCTGATGGCGAACAACCACCACACAATCGCGGTCCAGCAGACCTGCTTCAAAGGCGGGCAGTACGTCATGCTGACTTTCAAAAACCACCGCCGGCGCTTCAATCACCTGGTTTTCTACCGGAACAGCGGAGGTTTTCATTACCGCACGCCCGAGGTTGCCGCTCAGCACTTTAGTGCCGCCATGTTTAGAAAACGGTTTATCAATGCTGGCGATAACGTTGTCATCCAGCGACGCGGCTGCGCCATCACGCCAGTCCAGTTCGCCGTTATTGAGCCACGGCTCGTGGGTATAGCGCGCCAGACCAAAACCTGCGACCGTATTGACATCTTCATGCAGCAGGCCGCCTTTCAGCAACTCGCGCAGTAATACCGGCACACCGCCTGCGGCCTGGAAGTGGTTAATATCCGCCGGGCCATTCGGGTAGAGACGTGCCAGCAAAGGAACAACGTCAGAGAGATCGGAGAAATCATCCCAGTTAATGATGATGCCTGCAGCTCGTGCCATCGCCACCAGATGCATCGTGTGGTTAGTGGACCCACCGGTCGCCAGAAGCGAAACGATACCGTTGACCACCACTTTTTCATCGATCATTTTGCCAAGCGGCATCCATTCATTGCCGTTACCGGTAAGACGCGTTACCTGACGGGCCGCAGCCTCCGTCAACGCTTTGCGCAACGGCGCATCAGGATGGACAAACGAGGAACCCGGCAACTGCATGCCCATGAACTCAATCACCATCTGGTTGGTATTGGCAGTACCGTAGAAGGTACAGGTGCCTGGAGCGTGATAGGATGCGGCTTCAGATTCCAGCAGAGCCATGCGATCGACTTTGCCCTCAGCATAAAGCTGGCGGATACGCACTTTCTCTTTGTTTGCCAGGCCGCTCGCCATCGGGCCTGATGGCACAAAAAGTGCCGGCAGGTGGCCAAACGACAATGCTGCCATTGCCAGTCCCGGGACGATTTTGTCGCACACGCCAAGATACAGCGCGCCATCGAACATATTGTGCGACAGGCCGACCGCAGCAGACATCGCAATCACTTCACGGCTCAGTAAGGACAATTCCATCCCGTCCTGGCCTTGCGTTACGCCATCACACATGGCCGGAACACCACCAGCCACCTGCCCAACTGCATTTACTGAATGCAGTGCTTTACGGATGATATCCGGATAAACCTCGTAAGGCTGGTGCGCGGAGAGCATGTCGTTATAAGACGTGATGATCGCAATGTTGTTGCGCAACATGCTTTTGAGGGAGGCTTTATCATCGGGCTGGCAAGCGGCAAAGCCGTGCGCCAGGTTACCACAGGCGAGTGTTGAACGGCGTACGGTATCGCTTTTCGCTTGTTCAATACGTGCCAGATAGGCTGAGCGGGTTTCGCGCGAACGTTCAATAATGCGATTTGTTACGCGTAACATTGTCGGGTTCATAGAAGCTCCTGAAATTTATCTGTCCGGGGAAGCCGCGTTAACAGTGCGATTAGCTTTACGTAACAAGCTGAAAACACCAGAGCGCCGCGCCCCAAAGGCAAAATCGCTTCAGCCAGTGTAATAAAAAAAGCCCCGCTGGTGAATCCAGTCGGGGCTTGAAAGATGAAAAATTGTTCGGATAGCTGAGTTAGATCATGTTACCGGTAAAATTGCGCAACTTTAACCGACAGCAAATCACTCAAACTCGTTCCAGGAACGGCCGTCACGGGTGATCATGGCCACCGAGGCCACTGGCCCCCAGGTTCCCGCCTGATAAGGTTTCGGCGAGTCGTTATCCGCCGCCCAGGCTTCCGTGATGGAATCGACCCATTTCCAGGCTTCTTCCACTTCGTCACGACGCACGAACAGCGCCTGAATACCGCGCATTGTTTCCAGTAACAGACGCTCATAAGCATCTGCCAGATGTGTCTGATTGAACGTTTCGGAATAGCTCAGATCCAGCTTGGTAATCTGCAAATTATGTTTGTGATCGAGACCCGGCACTTTGTTCAGTACCTGGATATCCACCCCTTCATCCGGCTGCAGACGAATCGTTAGCTTGTTCTGCGGCAGATCCTGCCAGGACTCTTTGAACAGATTCAGCTCAGGTGTTTTAAAGTACACAACCACTTCAGAACACTTGGTCGGCAAACGCTTACCGGTGCGCAGGTAGAACGGCACACCCGCCCAACGCCAGTTATCAATGTCGACACGGATAGCAACGAACGTTTCGGTGTTGCTGGTTTTATTCGCGCCCTCTTCTTCCAGATAGCCCGGTACTTTCTTGCCCTGAGCGAAACCGGCGCTGTACTGGCCGCGTACGGTTTTTTCACGCACGTTGGTGCGATCAATACGGCGCAGCGACTTCAATACTTTTACTTTTTCGTCACGAATGCTGTCGGCGCTCAGATCGGACGGCGGCGACATGGCAATCATGCACAGAATTTGCAACAAGTGGTTCTGGATCATATCGCGCATCTGTCCGGCCTGGTCGAAATAGCCCCAGCGCCCTTCAATGCCCACCTCTTCCGCCACGGTGATTTCAACGTGATCGATGGTGCGATTGTCCCAGTTATTGACGAAAAGAGAGTTCGCAAAACGCAGCGCCAGCAGGTTGAGCACCGTCTCTTTACCGAGGTAGTGGTCAATACGATAAACCTGGCACTCTTCGAAAAATTCGCCCACCTGGTCATTGATTTCCCGCGATGTGGCAAGCGAGGTGCCCAGCGGTTTTTCCATCACCACGCGCGCCGGTTTGGCGTTCAGTTTCGCTTCACCCAGGCCTTTGCAGATTGCGCCAAAGGTGCTCGGTGGCATGGCGAAGTAGTTGATGGTGGTACGGTTTTTTTGATCCAGCATCGCACCGAGACGTTTGAAGGCTGACGTATCGTTAACGTCCAGATTGCAAAAATCCAGACGACCACTCAGCTTATCCCACAGGCTCTCGTCGATCTTTTCCTTCATAAAGGTTTCAAGCGCTTCGCGAACAACCTTGGTATACGCTTCCTTATCCCAATCAGCGCGGCCCACGCCCAGGATCCGTGTCTCCGGGTGAATCTGGCCCGCTTTTTCCAGTTGGTACAGGGAAGGCAGCAATTTCCGGCGGGCGAGGTCGCCCTTAGCGCCGAAAATGACCAGGTCACACGCCTGGGCTGTTTGTATTACCGCCATGTCTTTCTCCTCAGTTGGCTATCCTGGAGCTTCAGCCAGGCCTCAGTTGTAATTTTATTACAGTGCACTGTACTGCTTTTACGTAATTCCCGAAACTGTTAAGCCTTGTCAGGACGTGCGTTATTCTGTTGTGATGAAAAAACTGTTCTTTCGCCCTGATAAAGCGGGATATTTGCCCAATACGCAGTGGGTAAAATCCGACTCTGATCATGTAATGAAAAAAAACAACAACATTTCTCATCACGACTTACCTTTCTGCGCGCCGCAGGGGTAATATCTAGCTAAATCGCATCACGATTCCATCTATTGGTGTAATCGTTTTACCATGAGCGTTTATCACCCATGAATATGCTGGAAAAAATCCAGTCACGGCTGGAACACCTTAGCAAATCCGAGCGTAAAGTGGCGGAGGTGATCCTCGCCGCGCCGGACCAGGCCATCCATTCAAGCATTGCGGCCCTTGCGCAAGAAGCGGATGTCAGCGAACCCACAGTGAACCGTTTCTGCCGCAGCCTTGATACCCGGGGTTTCCCCGATTTCAAACTGCATCTGGCGCAAAGCCTCGCCAATGGCACGCCCTATGTTAATCGAAATGTTGATGAAGATGACAGTGTTGAAGCCTATACCGGCAAAATCTTCGAATCCGCAATGGCGAGTCTCGATCATGTGCGCCAGTCACTGGATATGGCGGCGGTAAATCGCGCCGTAGATTTACTGACGCAGGCAAAAAAAATTGCCTTCTTTGGCCTTGGTTCATCTGCCGCCGTTGCGCACGATGCCATGAACAAATTTTTCCGCTTCAACGTACCGGTGGTCTACTCCGACGACATTGTGCTGCAACGCATGAGTTGTATGAATTGTAGCGACGATGACGTGGTTGTGTTGATTTCACATACCGGAAGAACCAAGAATTTAGTGGAACTTGCGCAACTGGCGCGTGAAAACGATGCCATGGTGATAGCCCTTACGTCTGCAGGCACGCCGCTGGCGCGTGAGGCAACACTTGCTATCACTCTGGATGTTCCGGAAGATACAGATATTTATATGCCAATGGTTTCTCGTCTTGCGCAACTCACGGTCATTGATGTGCTGGCAACAGGCTTCACATTGCGTCGGGGAGCAAAATTCAGGGATAACTTGAAGCGAGTCAAAGAAGCACTGAAAGAATCGCGCTTTGATAAAGAGCTGCTTATCAAAAGCGATAACCACTAATAGTAAATATAAAAGCGGTAACCTCTTACGCTGTCCGATCTGACGCATCGCCCTTCACAGCAGGGCGCTAAGTGACCGGATTTATGTTCACGCAACACCAAGTTGTTTCAGTCAACGGAGTATTACATGTCCAGAAGGCTTCGCAGAACCAAAATCGTAACCACCTTAGGCCCGGCCACTGACCGCGATAACAACCTTGAGAAGGTGATCGCGGCAGGTGCTAACGTGGTACGTATGAACTTCTCACACGGAACACCTGAAGATCATAAATTACGTGCGGATAAAGTGCGTGAGATTGCGGCAAAACTGGGACGTCATGTTGCTATCCTTGGCGATTTACAAGGGCCAAAAATTCGTGTTTCCACTTTTAAGGAAGGCAAAGTTTTCCTCAACATCGGCGATAAATTCCTGCTTGATGCCAACCTCGGTAAAGGTGAAGGCGACAAAGAAAAAGTGGGCATCGATTATAAAGGTTTGCCTGCCGATGTCGTTCCGGGCGATATCCTGCTGCTCGATGATGGTCGTGTCCAGCTGAAAGTGCTGGAAGTTCAAGGCATGAAAGTGTTTACCGAAGTGACCGTCGGCGGCCCGCTATCGAACAATAAAGGCATCAACAAGCTGGGCGGCGGCCTCTCTGCTGAAGCGCTGACAGAAAAAGACAAAGCGGATATCGTAACAGCCGCATTGATCGGCGTTGACTACCTGGCCGTCTCCTTCCCGCGCTGCGGAGAAGATCTTAACTATGCTCGCCGTCTGGCGCGCGATGCCGGTTGTGATGCCAAAATCGTGGCAAAAGTCGAGCGTGCAGAAGCGGTATGCAATCAGGATGCGATGGATGACGTGATCCTTGCCTCCGACGTGGTCATGGTTGCACGCGGCGATCTCGGGGTTGAAATCGGTGACCCGGAACTGGTTGGTATCCAGAAAGCGCTGATCCGCCGTGCGCGCCAGCTTAACCGTGCGGTGATCACCGCGACACAGATGATGGAATCGATGATCACCAACCCGATGCCAACCCGCGCGGAAGTGATGGACGTTGCCAACGCCGTGTTAGATGGTACCGATGCGGTCATGCTCTCTGCCGAAACTGCAGCAGGCCAGTATCCGTCCGAAACCGTTGCGGCAATGGCTCGTGTATGTCTGGGCGCTGAGAAAATTCCAAGCATCAACGTTTCCAAACACCGCCTGGATATTCAATTCGATAACGTGGAAGAAGCGATTGCCATGTCGGCCATGTATGCGGCAAACCACCTGAAAGGTGTAACCGCTATCATTTCGATGACGGAATCGGGCCGCACCGCGCTGATGACCTCACGCATCAGTTCGGGGTTACCGATTTTCGCCCTCTCTCGTCATGAACGTACCCTCAACCTGACAGCCCTGTATCGCGGCGTCACCCCGGTCTATTTCGACAGCGTAAATGACGGTGTGACAGCAGCTCACGACGCAGTAAACCTGCTGCGCGATAAAGGCTATTTGCTGTCCGGGGATCTGGTTATCGTGACTCAGGGTGACGTGATGAGCACCATCGGCACCACGAACACCACGCGAATTCTGACCGTTGAATAAACGGTTATAGAAAGCAAAAAGGCCTCTCAATGAGAGGCCTTTTTTATGGGCTATTTTTTCGCAAACAAATCTTTGCGCCTGTAAGGCTCGATCTCACCCGGTTTTCGCGTTTTCAGCAATTTGAGGATCCAGGTATATTGCTCAGGATGCGGAGCGACAAACTTTTCAACTTCTTCGTTCATACGACGGGCAATCGTGTTGTCATCGGCAGTGAGCAGGTCGTCCATCGGCGGACGCACCTGAATAATCAGACGGTGTGTTTTCGCGTCATAAACCGGGAACAGCGGCACCACGCGCGCGCGGCACACTTTCATCAAACGGCCAATAGCAGGCAATGTCGCTTTATAGGTTGCAAAGAAATCAACAAATTCGCTGTGCTCCGCACCGTGATCCTGGTCCGGGAGATAGTACCCCCAGTAGCCCTGGCGAACCGACTGGATAAAGGGTTTGATCCCATCATTACGCGCATGTAAACGCCCGCCAAAACGACGTCGAACGGTGTTCCAGACATAATCGAACACTTTGTTGCCCTGGTTATGAAACATCGCCGCCATTTTTTGGCCTTGCGATGCCATTAACATCGCCGGGATATCTACGCCCCAACCGTGCGGGACAAGGAAAATCACCTTCTCTTCGTTGCGGTGCATTTCATCAATAATTTCACGCCCCTGCCATTCCACACGCGACAGAATCTTTTCCGGGCCACGCAGCGCCAATTCCGCCATCAGAACCATGGCTTGCGGCGCAGTGGCAAACATCTCGTCAATAATGGCCTCTCTTTCCGCATCGCTCTTTTCAGGGAAGCAGTAGTAGAGGTTGATCTGCGCACGGCGACGCGCGCTTTTGCCGAACTTTCCGGCCAGGCGGCCAAGTTTGCCGAGTAGAGGATCACGCACCGACGGCGGGATCAATGCAACGCCCGCAAAAGCCAGCACTCCCAGCCACGCGCCCCAGTAACGCGGATGGCGAAATTCGTTTTCAAACTCAGGAATGTATTCAGCGGTATTTTTTTTCGTTTCCATGCATCTTCCGCAGGCGAGAATCAGTTCACATAAAGTAATGAGATAGTGTAGCGAGGTGCCATCCATCGCACAAAAGAAAAAGCCGATGCGGTTGAGGCATCGGCTTCAGACGCACATTTGTTAAACGAATCAGTCGACTTTTAACTGAGGTAAAACCTCTTTAACCTGTGCCAGATAATCTTTGCGATCCGACCCGCTTAATCCTTCAGTTCTAGGCAGTTTCGCCGTTAACGGGTTAACAGCTTGCTGGTTGATCCACACTTCATAGTGCAGGTGCGGCCCGGTAGAACGCCCGGTATTCCCGGAGAGCGCAATACGATCGCCACGTTTCACTTTCTGCCCTGGTTTTACCAACAGCTTGCGCAGGTGCATATAGCGCGTGGTGTAGGTGCGGCCATGGCGGATAGCGACATAGTTACCTGCCGCTCCGCTGCGTTTCGCCACGACGACTTCACCATCCCCTACCGCGAGCACAGGCGTGCCCTGTGGCAATGCGAAATCAACGCCTTTATGCGGCGCAACGCGACCGGTCACCGGGTTCAGACGACGGGGGTCAAAATTCGAAGAGACGCGGAACTGCTTGGATGTCGGGAAACGCAAAAACCCTTTTGCCAGGCCGGTACCATTACGATCGTAAAATTTGCCGTCTTCCGCGCGGAACGCATAATAATCTTTGCCATCGGAACGCAGACGCACACCAAGCAACTGGCTTTGCTCTTGCTTGCCTTCCAGCATTTCGCGGGACATGAGCACCGAGAATTCATCGCCTTTTTTCAGCTTGCGGAAATCCATCTGCCACTGCATGGCTTTAATCACCGCGCTGATTTCACCGCTGGTTAACCCGGCATCGCGCGCGCTGGAAACAAAACTCCCACCGACCGTCCCTTTCATCACCGAGTTTACCCAATCGCCCTGCTGCGTTTCGCTACTCATTTTGAAGCCGCCATCAATGCGGTCATAAGTGCGTGTCTCGCGGCGGGACATCTCCCAGGTCAATCTCTGCAAATCGCCATCTGCGGTCAGCGTCCAGGAGATCTGTTGGCCGATTTTCAGGTTACGCAGTTCTTTATCCGCAGCGGCAAGCTGGCTGATATCACCCATATCAATGCCGTACTGGTTAAGAATGCTGCTTAGCGTATCGCCCGTGGATACGACATATTCATGTACGCCAGCTTCACTGGATGTTTTCTCATCGAGTTCATCCTGCGGAATAGCGTCAACGTCATCATCCGACGCAGTCTGGTCGATAGGTTCGCTGGCCTCCGGCAGCAAAGAGCGAATTTCGCTCTTCGGCAGCTCGATAGCTTTCACAATGGGTGTAACGGATTCGGGGTGGTAAACATACGGACGCCAAACGGCGACCGTGAGAGTGAGAACTGTAAGCGACCCCAGCATAACGCGGTGGGGTCGGGGCAGATTATTAAATGCCAGGGCGACAGAGCGGGCTATCTGTTGCACGTATTCACTTCCTCGTTATTCTCCTTTCAGGCAGCTCGCATACTGATGTGAAAGTTGGGCAAGGAACTGCGGATAGCTCTCTTTGCCTAACTTGATGCCGATACCGAGCGGATCCAACGTTCCCATTCGAACGGATGTCCCTCTGGCAACAGCTTCTACGACCGCTGGCCTGAACTGTGGCTCAGCAAAAACGCAGGTTGCTTTTTGCTCAACCAACTGTGTTCTGATTTCATGTAAACGCTGCGCACCAGGCTGAATTTCGGGGTTGACGGTGAAGTGACCCAGCGGAGTCAGTCCGTAGTGTTTTTCAAAGTAGCCGTAGGCGTCATGAAAAACGAAATACCCTTTCCCTTTCAGCGGTGCCAGCTCGTTACCGACCTGCTTATCGGACTGGGCTAATGATGCCTCAAATGCTTGCAGGTTGGCGTCCAGCTTGGCTCGACTTTGCGGCATAACTTCCACTAATTTATCGTGGATTGCAACTGCCGACAGCCGCGCAATCTCTGGTGAGAGCCACAGATGCATGTTGTACTCACCGTGATGGTGATGCTCGTCACTTTTTTCGTCCTGATGATGCCCATCATCATGGTCGTGCTCATCCTCATCTGACCCTTTCATGAGCAGCGTTTTCACGCCATCCAATTCCGCCATTGTCACTAATTTTTTTGCCGGGATTTGCTGCGCGGAACGCACCATAAAGGCTTCCATTTCGGGCCCGACCCAAAATACTAAGTCCGCGTTCTGTAAGCGTTTTACATCAGACGGGCGCAGGGAATAATCGTGCTCTGATGCACCGTCCGGCAGTAATACTTCCGTTGACGTTACCCCATCGGCTATTGCTGACGCGATAAACCCCAGCGGCTTTAATGACGTTACAACGGCGGCGTTAGCAGTTTGTGCTGCGCCACCGAGAAGCGCAGCGGATAACGCTGCGCAAAGAAGCGTATTTTTATGTAACATAATGCGACTATTAATCGTAATGAATAAGTGGAGTGTGATATTATAACATTCGACAACTTGTGCAACCCCATAAATGCTATGACGAATCTTGTAACGCTCGAAAATATCACCGTCACTTTCGGTCAACGTCGCGTCCTGTCTGATATTTCGCTGAATTTACGTGCCGGTAAAATTTTAACCTTGCTGGGCCCTAATGGCGCGGGCAAATCAACGCTGGTGCGCGTTGTGCTTGGGCTGGTAGCACCCGACTCCGGGTTAATCAAGCGTGACAAAACGCTGCGCATCGGATATGTGCCGCAGAAGTTACATCTTGATGCGACTCTGCCACTCACCGTTGGCCGCTTTATGCGCCTGCGACCAGACACCCGTAAAGACGATATTATTCCGGCCCTGAAACGTGTGCAGGCCGCACACCTGGTCGATGCGCCAATGCAAAAACTTTCTGGTGGTGAAACCCAGCGCGTATTGCTCGCGCGAGCGCTGCTCAATCGCCCGCAATTGCTGGTTCTTGATGAGCCAACCCAGGGTGTTGATGTAAATGGCCAGGTGGCGCTGTACAACCTGATTGACCAGTTGCGCAAAGAGCTGGATTGCGCTGTGTTGATGGTTTCTCACGATCTGCACCTGGTTATGGCAAAGACAGATGAAGTGCTCTGCCTGAACCACCATATTTGCTGTTCTGGCACGCCGGAAGTGGTTTCAATGCACCCGGAATTCATCTCCATGTTCGGCCAGCGTGGCGCAGAACAGTTGGGAATTTATCGCCACAATCACAACCACCGCCACGATTTACAGGGCCGCATTGTGCTGCGCCAGGGTAATGGACACTCATGATTGAATTGTTACTGCCCGGCTGGCTTGCCGGGGTTATGCTCGCCTGTGCGGCGGGTCCGCTGGGTTCATTTGTTGTCTGGCGGAGAATGTCATATTTCGGCGATACGCTCGCGCATGCTTCTCTGTTGGGTGTCGCTTTCGGTTTGTTGCTGAACATTAATCCATTTTATGCAGTGATCGCGGTTACGCTGTTACTGGCCGCCGGGCTGGTATGGCTGGAAAAACGGCCGCATTTGGCCATTGATACCCTGCTGGGGATCATGGCGCACAGCGCACTCTCACTTGGCCTGGTTGTTGTTAGCCTGATGTCGAATATTCGTGTCGATTTAATGGCCTATCTGTTCGGGGATTTGCTGGCAGTAACGCCTGGCGACCTGGTGGCGATCGCCCTGGGCGTTCTCGTGGTACTGGGGATTCTGTTCTGGCAATGGCGCAACCTGCTGTCGATGACCATCAGCCCCGAGCTGGCATTTGTCGATGGCGTGAAGCTGCAACGCGTGAAGCTGCTGCTGATGCTGGTCACCGCATTAACGATTGGCGTTGCCATGAAATTCGTCGGAGCACTGATCATCACCTCCCTGTTGATTATCCCTGCCGCGACAGCGCGGCGCTTCGCACGTACGCCGGAACAAATGGCGGGTATTGCAGTCGGTATAGGGATGATCGCCGTCACCGGCGGACTGACATTTTCAGCCTTTTATGACACGCCCGCAGGTCCATCCGTGGTGTTGTGCGCGGCGCTGCTGTTTATCTTCAGCATGATGAAGAAACCCGCCAGCTAAAGCGAAAGGCCGGAAGCAAATGCTCTCCGGCCTTTAATGTTATGGCATTTGCGGCGGCGTAATACCGAAGTGGTTCCACGCTCTGACTGTTGCCATCCGACCACGCGGCGTACGCTGCAAAAAGCCCTGCTGGATGAGATACGGCTCCAGCACATCCTCAATCGTTTCACGCTCTTCGCCAATGGCTGCCGCCAGGTTATCCAGCCCGACCGGGCCACCGAAGAACTTGTCGATAACGGCTAATAGCAGTTTACGATCCATATAGTCGAACCCTTCGGCATCGACATTCAGCATGTCGAGCGCCTGGGCCGCGATATCAGCGGTAATGTCGCCATTGTGTTTCACTTCGGCGAAATCGCGCACACGGCGCAACAGACGATTCGCAATACGCGGCGTTCCACGCGAGCGTCGCGCCACTTCCAGCGCCCCCTCATCGCTCATCTCCAGCCCCATATAGCGCGCGCTGCGCCCCACAATATGCTGTAAATCCGCGACCTGATAGAACTCAAGACGCTGCACAATACCGAAACGATCGCGCAACGGCGACGTAAGCGAACCCGCGCGCGTTGTCGCGCCTATCAGGGTAAACGGCGGTAAGTCGATTTTTATCGAACGTGCCGCAGGCCCTTCACCAATCATGATATCCAGCTGGTAATCTTCCATTGCCGGATAAAGCACCTCTTCGACAACCGGCGAGAGGCGGTGGATTTCATCGATAAACAGCACATCATGCGGCTCGAGGTTAGTGAGCATCGCGGCAAGATCGCCCGCTTTTTCCAGCACTGGCCCTGAGGTTGTGCGCAGATTGACTCCCATCTCGTTTGCCACGATATTCGCCAGCGTCGTTTTACCTAAGCCTGGCGGGCCGAAGATAAGCAGATGGTCCAGCGCGTCACCGCGCAGCTTTGCCGCCTGGATAAAGATCTCCATTTGCGAGCGCACCTGCGGCTGACCGATATACTCGTCGAGCATTTTCGGACGAATAGCGCGGTCCGCGACTTCCTCTATATTGATGCTGGCGGGCGTGACCAGACGGTCTGCTTCAATCATCCTCTACCTCACAACGCCGCGCGCAGCGCTTCGCGGATCAGGGTTTCACTGTTGGCGTCCGGACGCGCAAGCTTACTTACCATCCGGCTGGCTTCCTGAGGTTTATAGCCCAACGCCACCAGCGCAGCAACGGCTTCTTGCTCTGCATCATCCGTCGCCGGGCTCGCCGGAGAGGCCAGCACCAAATCGGCTGCCGGGGTGAAGAGATCGCCGTGCAGACCTTTAAAGCGATCTTTCATCTCGACAATCAAACGCTCGGCAGTTTTCTTCCCTATTCCTGGCAATTTGACCAGTGCAGCAGGATCTTCGCGTTCGACGGCGTTAACGAACTGCTGCGCCGACATGCCGGACAAAATCGCCAGCGCCAGTTTTGGCCCAACGCCATTGGTTTTGATGAGTTCACGGAACAGTGTCCGTTCCTGCTTGTTATTAAAGCCGTACAACAGCTGAGCATCTTCGCGTACTACAAACTGTGTAAAAACAACCGCTTCTTTTCCGGCGTCCGGGAGTTCATAAAAGCAGGTCATCGGCATATGGACTTCATACCCCACGCCCCCGACTTCCAGCAGAACCAACGGGGGTTGTTTTTCTACAATGATGCCTCTGAGTCTGCCTATCACATGACGCTCCTGCGTTAACGGCCGAAAGTGTAATGCCGTATGATAAAAAAAGGCTGGATAGATATCCAGCCGAATATACAGGAAAACGCGAGCGCGGTTCAGGAATTCGCGTAATAGGCCGCATCCGCAAGATCGGTGAGCAAATCGCGTTGCGCAGGGTGCCAGTCTAAAACGTCGCGGGTTCGCTCGCTGGACGCCGACATTTCCGCTGCGGCAAAGGTGGCAAACCAGCCAAAATGGTCGGCACTGCGTGATTCAGCGGGTAAACCCAGCATGTTGCCAATGGCGATAGCAATCTCCCGCATCGCGATCCCCTCCTCAGCTACCGCATGGTATACCGTTTCCGTGACGCCACTTTCCAGCACCAGCCGGTAGAGCGTCGCCGCATCAGAACGATGCACCGCCGCCCAGCGATTGTTGCCCTCGCCCGGCCAGGCGGATACACCGGTTTTCTTCGCCAGCGCGATCAAAATCGGGATAAAACCGTGATCACCTACGCCATGAACGGTGGGTGCCAGACGCACACTGGCGGCCCGGACACCTTTTTCGGCCAGCGCCAGTGCGGCCAGTTCGGAACGGCGCAGGTAATCCGGCGCGCTGACAGGTTTATCTTGTTCAGTTGCTGGTCGCCCCTGAACCAGTCTTGCCAGCCCTGACGTCACCAGTAACGGGCGTTCGCTGCCGAGTAGCGCCTCCCCCATCACTTCAATGGCGCGCCTGTCCTGTTCGCAATTTTCCGCAAAACGTGAAAAGTCATGATTAAAGGCGGTATGGATCACTGCATCCGCACGCGACGCTGCGTCAAACAAGACGGAATGATCATCCAGCGTTCCGGAAACCACCTGTCCTCCGGCGGCCAGCAGCGCCTGTGCTTTATCCGCATTTCTTGCCAGGCCGCTCACCTGGTGCCCGGCAGCAATCAACTCTGCCGCCACTTTTGCGCCGACCCAACCGGTCGCGCCCGTTAAAAAAACATGCATGCGTGTGCCTCCTGATGTTGACTCGCGCCGTTATCCTTATAAATATCCATCAAGGTGAAAAGTAGTGAGTTTATCGGGGTATAAGGACTAACAGGATGCAGAGCGTTACTCAGCCTAAAGATCTGGGCAGTTATCTCAAATCGCGCCGCGCGCAACTTGACCCCGTGGCGCTGGGTTTTCACACCGCGCGGCGGCGTACGCCGGGGCTGCGCCGTGAAGAGGTGGCGCATCTGGCCTGTATCAGCGCGACCTGGTACACCTGGCTTGAGCAAGGGCGTGGCGGTACGCCGTCAGCCGAAGTGCTGGAACGTATTTGCCAGGCACTACGCCTTTCACAGCCTGAACGTGAACATGTTTTTCATCTGGCGTTAGGCCGTGCTCCGGGTATGTATTACCAGGCGAGAGGGACGGTGACGGAGAGGCTGCAAAAGGTGCTGGACTGTATGCACCTGAGCCCGGCGATGATCCGCAATGCGACCTGGGATGTGCTCGCCTGGAACAAAGCCGCCACGGTGGTGTTATCCGATTACCCGAATCAGCCTGCGCACGAGCGCAATATTCTGCGGCGCATCTTTCTTAATCCGCAGGCGCGCGCCGCGCAGACCGACTGGCACGCGCTCGCCCGCTTTCTGGTCGCTGCTTTTCGCGCAGACGCCACCCGTGCCGGAGCGTCCATTGAAATTCGCCCGCTGGTTGAAGAACTAAGCGCGGCTTCATCTGAGTTTGCCGAACTGTGGCGCAGCAATGATATTGACATGATGGGAGAAGGCACAAAAATCCTGCTTCATCGCGAAGCAGGCCGCTTATCGCTGGAGTTTTCGAGTTTCTCGGTGGAGGGACAACCGGACCTGACGATGGTGGTCTATAACCCGTCAACGCAGGAAGACGCGGATAAAATCCGCTCACTGCTATAAAAAAAGCGCCGGTAAACCGGCGCTTTTTAGCGTAATCGTCCGCGAGCCAGATTGAGCCTTGTGCTGCTCACCTGCAACGCATTCTGGCTGACATGGCAATGCGTGATGGCGATAGCCAGCGCATCTGCCGCATCCGCCTGCGGGTTAGCGGGTAGTTTCAGCAGCGTTCGCACCATGTGTTGCACCTGGCTTTTTTCCGCACTGCCAATCCCTACCACCGTCTGTTTTATCTGCCGTGCGGCGTATTCAAACACCGGTAAATCCTGATTCACAGCAGCGACAATCGCCACACCGCGCGCTTGCCCCAGCTTGAGTGCCGAATCGGCGTTTTTCGCCATAAACACCTGTTCGATAGCGAAAAAATCCGGCTGGAACTGGGTGATAATCTCCGTCACGCCTGCATAAATCAACTTCAGACGCGACGGTAAATCATCCACTTTGGTACGGATACAACCGCTGCCCAGATAGGTCAATTGCCGTCCCGTCTGGCGGATCACGCCGTAACCGGTGACGCGCGAACCCGGATCGATACCGAGAATAATCGCCATTATGCGTCTCCGGTTACATGCGTATCAATCAGCGACATTAGAGTGTCGCCGCAACCTCATCAGAGATCTCACCGTTGTGATAAACCTCCTGCACGTCGTCGCAATCTTCCAGCATATCGATCAGACGCAGCAGTTTCGGCGCGGTTTCCGCGTCCATGTCGGCTTTGGTTGACGGGATCATGGAGACTTCAGCGTTGTCCGCTTTCAGGCCCGCAGCTTCCAGTGCATCACGCACTGCGCCCATCTCTTCCCACGCGGTATAAACGTCGATTGCGCCATCGTCAAACGTCACCACGTCTTCAGCACCAGCTTCAAGTGCTGCTTCCATAATGGTGTCTTCGTCACCAGCTTCGAAGGAGATCACCCCTTTTTTGCTGAACAGATAAGCGACAGAACCGTCAGTACCGAGGTTGCCACCGCATTTGCTGAAAGCATGACGCACTTCCGCCACGGTACGGTTGCGGTTGTCACTCAGACACTCCACCATCACCGCCGTGCCGCCAGGACCATAGCCTTCATAAATGATGGTTTCCATGTTCGCGTCATCATCACCACCCACACCACGTGCGATAGCACGGTTTAAAGTGTCGCGGGTCATGTTGTTAGACAGCGCTTTATCAACCGCCGCACGCAGGCGCGGGTTAGAACCGATATCACCGCCGCCCAGACGAGCAGCCGTTACCAGTTCACGGATGATTTTGGTAAAGATCTTACCGCGTTTAGCATCCTGTGCCGCTTTGCGGTGTTTGGTGTTGGCCCATTTACTATGACCTGCCATAAAAAACTCTCCAATAAAGCCTTTTCCCGGCGGCTTTCAGCCCTCTGGCTCATTGGCTGCTCCCGATCGTACCCCTTGCTTACCGCAGTAAGCACCTGGCGACGCCGGGGTTGCCACTTTCCTGAGAACTGAAATTTCAGGGAAATTAGTCGGCGTTAATAACAAATTCTTCAATCGCCTGCCGGTTGCTCCATGACTTGGTTAATGCCGCCGCTGCCGGGGCATCAAGCCAGCGGTACGCCAGATGTTCACTAAAAACAATCTGGCGTTCATGGGGCAGCGCAAGACAAAACCAGGATTCGGTATTGTGCGTAACGCCCGGCGCATAGCGATGACGTAAATGACTAAATATTTCAAACTCCACCGTGCGCTGACAGTCGACTAAGGTCAGTTGCTCGCAAGCAATATCGATGTCGACCTCTTCCTTTACTTCACGCATGGCGGCTTGCGACGCAACTTCTCCTGCTTCGAGACTGCCGGTCACCGACTGCCAGAAATCAGGATCGTCGCGTCGCTGCAACATCAGCACCCGTTTCGTGTCCTCGGCGTAAATCACCACCAGCACAGAAACAGGGTGCTTAAAGGCCATCTTATTTATTCTCCGGCGTCTCTTTTTTGACGACAGAAATACCCAACTCAGCCAGCGACGCCGGGTTGGCGAAACTTGGCGCTTCCGTCAGCAGACAGGCCGCAGCCGTGGTTTTCGGGAACGCAATCACGTCACGGATGTTATCGGTGCCGGTCAGCAGCATGGTCAGACGATCCAGACCAAATGCCAGGCCCGCGTGCGGCGGCGTACCGTACTTCAGCGCATCCAGCAGGAAGCCGAACTTCTCACGCTGTTCCTGCTCATTGATACCCAGAATGCCGAACACTGTCTGCTGCATTTCGCCGTTATGGATACGCACCGAACCGCCACCCACTTCATAGCCGTTAATCACCATATCGTAGGCGTTAGCCACAGCGTCTTCCGGCGCCGCCTTCAGCTCAGCCGCGGTCATATCTTTCGGCGAAGTGAACGGATGGTGCATCGCGGTCAGACCGCCTTCGCCGTCATCTTCAAACATCGGGAAGTCGATCACCCACAGCGGCGCCCATTTGGCTTCGTCGGTCAGATTCAGGTCTTTACCGAGTTTCAGACGCAGCGCACCCAGCGCATCGGCAACCACTTTTTTGTGGTCTGCGCCGAAGAAAATCATGTCGCCATCTTGTGCGCCAGTGCGCTCAAGGATCGCACCAACAATTTCAGCGTTCAGGAATTTGGCGACCGGGCTGGTGATCCCCTCCAGTCCTTTTGCCGCTTCGTTGACCTTAATATAAGCAAGGCCTTTCGCCCCGTAGATTTCGATAAACTTGCCGTAGTCGTCAATCTGTTTACGGCTAAGTTGTGCGCCACCTGGCACACGCAGCGCAGCAACGCGACCTTTCGGATCATTTGCCGGGCCGGAGAAGACTTTAAACTCAACCGCTTTCAGCAAGTCAGCAACGTCGACCAGCTCCATTGGGTTACGCAAATCGGGTTTATCGGAACCGTAACGGCGCTCGGCTTCGGCGAAAGTCATAATCGGGAAGTCGCCCAGATCCACACCACGAATTTCCTGCCACAGTTCGCGGACCATCGCTTCCATCACTTCACGCACCTGCGGCGCGGTCATAAAGGAGGTTTCCACATCGATCTGGGTGAATTCCGGCTGGCGGTCAGCACGCAGGTCTTCGTCACGGAAACATTTGACGATCTGGTAGTAGCGGTCGAAGCCGGACATCATCAGCAACTGTTTGAACAGCTGCGGAGATTGCGGCAGCGCGTAAAATTTGCCTTTATGCACGCGCGAAGGCACGAGATAGTCACGCGCGCCTTCCGGCGTCGCTTTGGTCAGCATCGGGGTTTCAATATCGAGGAAACCGTGGTCATCCATAAAGCGACGCACAAAGCTGGTGATTTTGGCGCGGGTTTTCAGGCGCTGAGCCATTTCCGGGCGGCGCAGATCGAGGTAGCGATATTTCAGACGCGCTTCTTCGGTATTAACGTGGTTGGAGTCCAGCGGCAGCACGTCAGAACGGTTGATAATATTCAGCTCGGTGGCGAACACTTCCACTTCACCGGTTGCCATATCTTTGTTGACGTTTTTGCCATCGCGCGCACGTACGGTACCGGTTACCTGAATGCAGAACTCATTACGCAGTTCAGAGGCGAGCTGGAACGCATCCTGACGGTCCGGGTCGAAAAACACCTGCACGATGCCTTCACGATCGCGCATATCAATAAAGATAAGGCTACCGAGGTCACGACGACGGTTGACCCACCCACAAAGCGTTACTTGCTGTCCCACATGGGACTGATTGAGCTGCCCGCAATATACTGTACGCATGAGATATCCCTTAATTAGCTGCGCGCGACCCGCCGCCTGCGAGGCAGGCACTCTGGTGGCAGCTATTTTCGTATGTCACAACTGGATGAAAAAAGGGGGCTATTATACTGGAAATTCTGACTGACGATAAGCCCGCGGCCGACTGTACGCGCGTTTGCTGCGCGCTTATTGCGCATTCTCACAAAATTTAACAAAATTTGTAAACCGTCCGCAGCTACATAACGCGTAAGGTATCCGCCGACGTCATTCATTTTTCAGGAGTTATTATGCTGGAACTCAATGCTGAGAAAACCGCACTGGTAGTGATCGATTTACAGGAAGGCATTTTACCTTTCGCCGGTGGCCCGCACACAGCGCAGGACGTGGTTCAACGCGCTGCAAAACTTGCGGAGAAATTTCGTGCCAACGGTTCGCCGGTAGTATTCGTGCGCGTTGGCTGGTCAGAGGGTTTCGCCGAAGCGCTGAAACAGCCGGTTGACGCGGCAACAGGCGGTCATACCCTGCCAGAAAACTGGTGGGTTTATCCGCAGGCACTGGGTAAAAAAGCGAGCGATATTGAAGTGACCAAACGCCAGTGGGGCGCGTTCTACGGTACCGATCTTGAGTTACAACTGCGCCGCCGCGGCATTGACACCATTGTGCTGTGCGGCATTTCCACCAATATCGGCGTGGAATCCACCGCGCGCAACGCCTGGGAATTGGGTTTTTCGCTGGTGATTGCAGAAGATGCTTGCAGCGCTGGCAGCAACGAGCAACATCAGGGTAGCCTGAAATATATCTTCCCGCGCATTAGCCGTGTTCGCAGCACGGACGAGATCCTCAGCGCGTTATGATGTATGTCGGCCTGCCGCAATGGTCGCACCCCAAATGGGGGCGCCTTGGCATTACCAGCCTCGAAGAGTACGCCCGTCACTTTAATTGCGTCGAAGGCAACACCACGCTTTACGCACTGCCAAAAGCTGAGATCGTGGCGCGCTGGCGCGAACAAACCACCGATGATTTCCGCTTCTGCTTTAAATTCCCCGCCACCATTTCGCATCAGGCGGCGCTGCGTAACTGCCGCGATCTGACAGACGAGTTTTTTCAACGAATGTCGCCGCTTGCCAACCGGATAGGCCAGTACTGGTTACAGCTTCCGGCAACCTTTGGCCCGCGCGATCTCCCCGCGTTGTGGGCATTTCTGGACGCGCTGCCTGTAGGTTTCACCTATGGCGTTGAAGTGCGCCACCCAACGTTTTTCGCTAAAGGCGAAGAGGAAAAAGTGCTCAATCAGGGCTTACATGCACGCGGCGTGAACCGGGTGATCCTTGATAGCCGACCGGTGCATAGCGCCATTCCCCACAATGAAGCGATCATCGAAGCGCAGCGCAAAAAACCGAAAGTCCCGGTGCATGCGCTGATTACCGCCAGCCATCCGATGGTGCGTTTTATCGGTAGCGACAATATGGAACAAAATCGCCAGCTGTTTGCCGTATGGCTGCAAAAACTCCCGGTGTGGGAACAGACCACCACGCCGTATTTGTTTTTGCACACGCCGGATATCGCCCAGGCACCAGAACTGGTGGAAACCCTGTGGCAGGGTTTGCAGACCGCCATCCCGAGCGTTGGCGACGCCCCTTCTCTTCCGCTGCAATCTTCTCTTTTCTGAACGAACCACCTATCATTGTTAAGCGGTCACCAGAGCCTTAAAGGGAGTTAATATGGTTAGCGCGCTTTACGCCGTGCTGGGTGCATTGTTACTCATAAAATTTTCTTTTGACGTTATTCGCCTGCGCACGCAATACCGTGTTAGCTACGGCGACGGCGGGTTCAGCGAGCTGCAAAGTGCGATACGCATTCACGGCAATGCGGTCGAGTACATTCCCGTCGCCCTTATTTTGCTGCTTTTTATGGAGATGGACGGTGCACAAACGTGGTTAGTGCATGTTTGTGGGCTGCTGCTGATCGCCGGTCGCCTGATGCATTATTACGGCTTTCACCACCGTCTGATCCGCTGGCGTCGTTCCGGTATGGGCGCAACCTTTTGTTCCCTGCTGCTGATGGTGCTGGCAAATCTGTGGTACATGCCCTGGGAGTTGGTTTTCTCCCTGCATTAGCGCACAATACGCCCCTTTGTTTTCCCGGATATTTACACTATGTCTCACCGCGACACGCTTTTTTCTGCGCCTATCGCCAGCCTGGGCGACTGGACTTTTGACGAACGGGTAGCCGAAGTCTTCCCGGACATGATCCAGCGTTCCGTACCGGGTTACTCCAATATTATCTCGATGATCGGCATGCTGGCGGAGCGCTTTGTCCAGCCTGCCACGCAGGTCTACGATCTCGGCTGCTCACTGGGCGCGGCAACGCTCTCGGTGCGTCGCAACATTCACCACGCTGATTGCAAAATTATCGCCGTCGACAACTCGCCAGCCATGGTGGAACGCTGCCGTCGTCATATCGATGCCTATAAAGCGCCAACGCCCGTTGAAGTGATTGAAGGCGATATTCGCGATATTCACATTGAAAACGCCTCGATGGTGGTGCTCAACTTCACCTTGCAATTTCTGGAACCAGACGACCGCCTGAAACTACTGCAGAAGGTTTACCAGGGGCTCAATCCTGGCGGCGCGTTAGTGTTGTCGGAAAAATTCAGTTTTGAAGACCAGACCGTCGGCGAACTGCTGTTCAATATGCACCACGATTTTAAACGTGCTAACGGCTACAGCGAACTGGAGATCAGCCAGAAACGCAGCATGCTGGAAAATGTGATGCTGACGGATTCTGTTGAAGCGCATAAAGCGCGGCTGCGCAGCGCGGGTTTTGAACACAGTGAACTGTGGTTCCAGTGCTTTAATTTTGGTTCGCTGGTGGCACTGAAGGCGGTCGAAGCATGATTGAGTTTGGCCGTTTTTATCAGCAAATTGCCACCGGTACGCTCGCGCACTGGCTGGAAACCTTACCCGCACAAATCTCCGCCTGGCAGCGTGAAGCACTGCACGGGCAGTTTAAGCAATGGAACAACGCGGTGGAGTTTCTGCCGACCATCACGCCTGCAAAGCTGGATCTGCTGCACAGCGTCAGCGCGCAGAGCGCCGAACCGCTCAGCGCCGGTCAACTCAAAGGTATGGAAACGCTGCTGCGTAATCTGATGCCGTGGCGCAAAGGGCCGTTTTCTCTGTATGGCATTGATATCGATACCGAGTGGCGTTCCGACTGGAAATGGGAGCGCGTCCTGCCGCACCTTTCCGATCTGAAAGGCCGCACAATTTTAGATGTCGGCTGCGGCAGCGGTTACCACCTGTGGCGCATGGTCGGCGCGGGTGCGCAGCTTGCCGTTGGTATCGATCCGACGCAGTTGTTTTTATGCCAGTTTGAAGCCGTGCGTAAATTGTTGGGCGACGATCGTCGCGCGCATCTCTTGCCGCTTGGCATTGAACAGCTTCCGGCGCTGAACGCCTTCGATACCGTGTTTTCCATGGGCGTGCTCTATCACCGCCGTTCACCGCTTGAGCATCTGTGGCAGTTGAAAGATCAACTGGTGAAAGAGGGCGAGCTGGTACTGGAAACGCTGGTGGTGGACGGCGATGAAAATACCGTGCTGGTGCCCGGTGACCGCTACGCGCAAATGCGTAACGTCTACTTTATCCCTTCTGCGCTGGCGCTGAAGAACTGGCTGGAGAAGTGCGGTTTTGTCGATGTACGCATTGCGGATACCAGCGTTACCAGCACCAAAGAGCAACGCCGCACGTCGTGGATGGTCACAGAATCACTGGCCGATTTTCTTAATCCGGCGGATAACAGTAAAACCGTTGAAGGTTACCCGGCGCCAGTTCGCGCGGTGCTGATAGCCCGGAAACCCTGAGTCGCTGCCCCCAGCCTGACGAGGGGGTTTCTACAGACAAAAAAAGGCCCCTGTTAATGGCAGGGGCCTGGTACAAGCAAGCATCATATTGGGCGACATGATGCGCGGTAAAAACTGTTACGGGCGATGGTGCAAAATCATCTCTTTCATCACCGCCACCGCATCGCCATCCACACCGTAGCGGGCATATTCATCCGCACTGGCATCTGACGACATCGATAATCCTGGATTGCGATAGCGCATCGGCGACGCTGTCCAGCGGCCTGCCGAGCTATGCACCTCTTTGATACCCGCATGGAGAAAGGTTTCAAGATTATCCGGACGCACCCCTGCGCCGGCCATAATGATTGGAACACCAGACCGGGCATTTAGTTCCGTGATTAATGAAAGTCCTTTTGCTGCCGACGGCTGCTGACCGGATGTGAGAATACGTGCGATGCCTAATTCCGCTAAATTATCAAACACCTGAAGTGGGTTGGCACACATATCGAACGCGCGATGAAAAGTTACCGCCATCCCCTGTGCGGCCTGCATAATTTCCCGCATGCGCACAATATCGACATCGCCCTCTTCCGTCAGCACGCCGGTGACCAGCCCGGGGAAACCCAGATCACGGAGCATCGCAATATCGCTCAGCATGGAGGCAAACTCATCGCCCCGGTAGCAAAAATCCCCACCGCGCGGGCGCACGATCGGGTGTACGGGAATGGTCACCGCCTGGCGAATCGCTTTTAACGCGCCAAAGGAAGGGGTTAATCCGCCCTCTTTCGGCGCGGCGCAAAATTCTATGCGATCGGCACCACGTTGCTCAGCAAGCACCGCGTCATCGACACCATAACAACAGATTTCCAGTAAGGTCATTTCATCTCCCTCGGTTCAGCATGACTTGTTTTCACAAGCGCTGTCGCCCGCTCGCTTCACTGCTCGCTCGCGACAATCTCTTCGATGGTCCACGGATGAAACTTCACAGTGACTTTGCCATCCGTCACCGCAAGCGTGGGATTAGGCAGCCGTTCACGTTCGCCTTTTGGTGAACTGGTTTTCACCGAAATACCCGGCTGGCTTAAACCCTCATCAGCCAGCAGTGCCAGCGCACGCGCATTGAGCGTGGCGATATCGCCCGGCAGTACGATTTCAACATGCTCCCACCCTTCGTGCGGGTAGCGCTTTTCACCCGGCCATGGCAACTCAATCACCGTAAACTGCCAGTGGGCAACGCACACCGGCTCGCGCAGTTTGAACAGACAAATTGGCCGACCATTAATGATGTTTTCCGACAGCAGTGCGCCGCATTGCTCAAAGCCACGCCGCCAGCGTTCCGCCGTGGTGTTCTGGTGACAGCGCAACGAGATGTGATCGGCATTTAAAGGTGCAATATCCAGCCCCAGACGGGTAGTTAAATTTTGCAAATCTTGGGTAAACCGTGGCAAATCTTCCACGATATCCTGCAACTCTTCGATGGTTTGCCAGGTACGCATAACAGTGCTCGCAAGTCATAACAAAGCGCATAATCTACCGTGTTATGCAGTGCTGACGCCACCGGGCATTTGCAGTATACTCCCGCCTTTATTAAACACCCGGACGCCGCCTCAGCTACGCGGTGTCCTAAAAGTAAGGTATCCCGGTGAATATTCAGGCTCTTCTCTCAGAAAAAGTCAGTCAGGCCATGATTGCAGCAGGCGCGCCAGCCGATTGTGAAGCGCAGGTTCGTCAATCAGCAAAAATTCAGTTTGGCGACTATCAGGCTAACGGCGTGATGGCAGTGGCGAAAAAACTGGGCATGGCGCCGCGACAACTGGCCGAGCAGGTTCTGTCTCACCTTTCTCTCGATGGGATTGCCAACAAAGTTGAAATTGCCGGTCCTGGCTTTATCAATATTTTCCTCGCGCCTGAGTTTCTCGCCTCGCAGGTGGATGCCGCGCTGAAATCCGATCGCCTCGGCGTGACAAAACCGCAGCCGCAAACGGTGGTTATCGATTACTCGGCGCCGAACGTGGCAAAAGAGATGCATGTCGGCCACCTGCGCTCCACCATCATTGGCGATGCGTCGGTCCGTACGCTGGAGTTCCTCGGCCATAACGTTATTCGCGCTAACCACGTCGGCGACTGGGGCACCCAGTTCGGCATGCTGATTGCCTATCTTGAGCTGCAACAGCAAGAGAACGCCGGTGAAATGGCGCTGGCCGATCTCGAAGGTTTTTACCGCGAAGCCAAAAAACATTACGACGAAGACGCGGCGTTCGCTGAACGCGCGCGCGGTTATGTAGTGAAGCTGCAAGGCGGCGATGAATATTGCCGTGAGATGTGGCGCAAGCTGGTCGATATCACCATGAGCCAGAACCAGAAAACCTACGAACGCCTGAACGTGACACTGACCCGCAAAGATGTCATGGGCGAAAGCCTGTATAACCCGATGTTGCCGGGCATTGTTGCGGATCTGAAAGCCAAAGGTCTGGCAGTCGAGAGCGAAGGCGCGACCGTGGTGTTCCTGGACGAGTACAAAAACAAAGAAGGCGAGCCGATGGGCGTTATCATCCAGAAAAAGGATGGCGGCTACCTCTACACCACTACGGACATCGCCTGCGCGAAATACCGTTATGAAACGCTGCATGCCGATCGCGTGCTCTACTACATCGATTCCCGTCAGCATCAACACCTGATGCAGGCCTGGACCATCGTTCGTAAAGCCGGTTATGTGCCGGATTCTGTACCGCTGGAACACCACATGTTCGGCATGATGCTCGGGAAAGACGGCAAGCCGTTCAAAACCCGCGCGGGCGGTACGGTGAAACTTTCCGATCTGCTGGATGAAGCGCTGGAGCGCGCCCGTCGTCTGGTGGCAGAAAAGAACCCGGATATGCCTGCTGACGAGCTGGAAAAACTGGCCAACGCCGTGGGTATTGGCGCGGTGAAATATGCGGATCTGTCGAAAAACCGCACCACCGATTACGTTTTCGACTGGGACAACATGCTGGCCTTTGAAGGTAACACCGCGCCGTACATGCAGTACGCTTACACCCGCGTGCTCTCCGTATTCCGCAAAGCGGGCATTGAAGAGAACGTGCTGGAAAACGCACCTGTGGTGATTGGCGAAGAGCGTGAATCCCAGCTGGCAGCGCGCCTGTTGCAGTTCGAAGAAACCCTCTCCGTCGTGGCGCGTGAAGGTACGCCGCACGTGATGTGCGCCTATCTGTACGATCTGGCGGGCCTGTTCTCCGGCTTCTACGAGCACTGCCCGATCCTCAGCGCCGAGAGCGATGAGACCCGCTTGAGCCGTCTGAAACTGGCTCTGTTGACGGCAAAAACGCTGAAACTCGGTCTGGATACGCTGGGTATCGAAACCGTTGAGCGTATGTAATCGCACTGTTTTATCGCCATAAAAAAACCCCGGTCAGCCGGGGTTTTCTTTTATCGCCTCTCAGAAATATTTGCGCAGATACTCCGTTAAACAGAGCATCGCCATCGCCTGGCCGTATGGCATTGAGGTCAGCGGGATCTGGCGGTAAAACGCCAGATTACTGCCCATTCCGGTACCAAACGACACCTGCAACAACTCCCCTTCCGGCGAGATATGGCCCACAATCGCTTTCACCGCTTTCTCTGCCACATCCGTGTAATCGGCGCTGATATAACGCTTACGCAGCGCTTTCAGAATGCCATAGGCAAACCCGGCGGTTGCCGAGGCTTCCAGATAAGAATCCGGATCATCGAGCAGCGTATGCCATAACCCGCTTTCATGCTGACACCGCGCCAGCGCGGCGACTTGCGCATTCAACACCTGGACCAGGTAACGGCGCACCGCGTTGTTTTCCGGCAGATCGACAAGTTCGAGAAAATCCGGGATAACAATGGTCAGCCAGCTATTACCGCGCGCCCAGCGGGCATTGGCGAAATTATGGTGGCCATCATAACTCCAGCCGTGGAACCACAGCCCGGTTTCCCGGTCCATCAGGTTCTGCACATGCAGCAGGAACTGATACACTGCCTCTTCCACATAGTCTGGCCGGTTGAGCAGTTTGCCAATTTTCGCCAGCGGCAGCACGGTCATCATCAGCGTGTCGTCCCACATTTGCTGGTGGTTCTCCTCCGCCAGCGTGATGTGCTGCATCCCGCCGCAGTCGGTGCGCGGCATCTCGTTCATCGCCCATTCAGCCCAGCTTTCCAGCCACGGCAGCCAGGCCGGATTACCCGTCTCTTCATAGCGATATGCCAGCGTCAGGAACGGCGCCATGGTGTTGACGTTTTTCGTGGTCGCCCCTTCTGCAAAGCGGTCGGCAAACCAGTTATCAATCACCTCGCGCACACCCTCTTCCCCGGTCTGACGATAATACTGATACATCCCGTACAGACCGACGCCGTGCGTCCACTCCCAGCCAGCCCAGCCTTTGGTATCAATCACGCGCCCATCGTCGAGACGGAGTAAAAACTCACCGGTGTTGTCGTGAATATTGACCAGGTTATGCGTCACCTTGCGGATCAACGCTTTCAGTTCATCACGGGCGATAAAACGCTCTGGCTGACGCAGTAACGGGCTGTGTTTGACAGGCCAAACCTTCATATTCTTAACCTCAGTTGTAAGTCGATTTCAGTGACGCGTTTTTCAGCGATGGCGCGGCGGGTTTATTGCGATTCAAATAGCCGATATTGTTGTTTCCCCACAAGGATTCATAAG
This sequence comes from Kosakonia pseudosacchari, assembly GCF_900184035.1. GTDB lineage: Bacteria > Pseudomonadota > Gammaproteobacteria > Enterobacterales > Enterobacteriaceae > Kosakonia > Kosakonia pseudosacchari. The sequence goes on along the minus strand of NZ_FXWP01000027.1, from coordinate 87,415 downwards.
GCATGCCCGCCAGCATTTCGACGGTTTCACGCGCCTGCGGAGTAATACTTTCTGGCATCGCGCGACCGCTCTGGCGCATTTTGGCGGTTTCTTCACGCAGCACGCTGTGGGTTTTCAGGTTCAGCTTGAAGCGCAAAGAGACAAGGAAGCCGCAGCACAGCACCGCAAGGGTGCCAAAACACATGATCATCAAAATGGTGTGGCTCACTTCTGGCACCTGGGTTTTCTGCCCGGAGACAAAGCCAGACGCCTGCATCACGATCCCTACCAGCATCACCGCACCCGCCTGCGAGGCTTTACGGGTCAGCGTCATGATCCCGGCGAAGATCCCTTCCCGGCGCTGACCGGTGACCACTTCGTCAATATCCGCGATATAGGTATAGGTGTTCCACGGTACGTAGTTGATACCACCGCGTCCCAGACCGGCAACGGCGGAAACCAGCAACAGCAGCGAATAAACATCGCTTAAACCGGCGTAGTAGAGCACGGCATAAGAGGCTGCGCTCAGGCCGAACAGCACCACCACCATGCGGTAGGACGGCGCAGGTCCGAAGCGGATGCACAACGGGATCATGGCAATCACCGCGATGAACTGGAAAATCGCCATCGTGCCCAGCAAGTTGGAGGCCAGCGAAGCTTCCTGCATCAGCACAAACACCACGTAATAGGTGAATACCGCGTTAAACACGTCCTGCGCGATATAGCCGCCGAGGTACATTCCCAGGTGCTGGCGGAAAATCTTGATACGCAGCGTAGAGCTGAGTTCAACAAACAGGCGACGCAAACTTTGCCCAAGCGTGAGGCTCTTTTTCTCTTCCTCCGCACGCAGCGCCGCTTCGGTCCACTCTTCGCGCGGACGCTCCCAGGTAAAGCACCAGACAAACGTCAGCATCAGCGCACAGAGCACCGAGAACACCAGGCTTGCATAGAAAAAGGAGACCGGGTTGTCTTTACCAAAGTGTGACAGCAGAACACCCGGCAGGAACGAGGCCAGAATCGCCGACATCTGCGCCATGGAGATACGCGCGCCGGAGAATTTGGTTTTCTGTTTAAAATCGTCAGTCATTTCCGGCACCAGCGTTTCGTACGGCACCAGAATCATGGTGTAGACCACATCAAACAGCAGATAGGTCAGCAGGTAATACCAGAAACTCATATCCCCTACCCACATTATCGAGTAGCTGAACACGCACGGAATACCCAGCAGAATAAAGAACTTACGCCGACCGAAGCGTTTACCAAGCCAGGTCGAACCGAAGTTATCGGTTAAAAAGCCCATCAGCGGGCTGACCACCGCGTCCAGCACCCTTGCTGTCGCGAAGATAAATGTCGCTTCAATCGGCGTCAGGCCGCAAAAGGTCGTATAGAAATAGAGCAACCATGCTGCGGTTAACGCGGTTGTGCCCGCACCCAGAAAATCGCCCGAGCCATAGGCGAGATAATTAGCCAATCCAATTTTTCGTGTTTTCATTGCCGTCAACCCTGTTTATTTTGGGGGACCTTTGACGATCCGGCTTAGCCAAAGGAATTTCTTACACGGCTAAAGTAAGAGGATGTGCAGCGGGAAACCTTTCTGTTTCTGCCATCAAAATTACGCGGCTGGCAAAAATGCAAAGAGTGCCGATACGCGCTTCACTGATTTATAAAACAGCGTTTCTTTTGCATCAAAAGGAGCGGCCAAAAATGCGGGGCGGATAGCAAAATCCCACCAGTGCGGCGGGATTTTCGGGCGGAAAACGAGCTAACTACTTGAAGCGCAGCGGTTAGTTTTGTTGAGTTGGCTGGCGGTAATTGACCAGCACTTTATTACTACGCACGTCCAGCGGCGGCCATAAGCGTCCACCGCCGGGCACTTCCCAGACAAAACGCAGCGATTCGAGCGCCGGGACATCGGTAAAGCCGCGCGTGGTGCCACTCTGCCCATCCAGTTCGACACAGCGCGCCTGTGAGCAGAGTCGAACAATCAACCCGGCAGGCGTCGGGCCATTTAATTCATAGCGCCAGGAGACATCCGTCATCAGCCCGTTTACCGGCTGCGACGGGCCCAGCGGCCGCGATGATGAGACCACTCCACGGTTGTCCAGCCGGATACCGATACTGCTGGCCTGCCACATGCCTTCGCCAATGCCGTTTCCGGCCGCGTGAGCAAACAACGGCAAAACCACCAACCAGGCCAGATAACGCATTATTTGCCTCCGATGGTCGCAGTCATACGGATGCTGCGGTTATCCGACATTTCCATATTCGACAGCACCACCAGTTGCGGCAGGCTGCGGCGCAGGAAGCGCGCCAGCAGTGGACGCAGTGCGTGGTTAACCAGCAACACCGGCGGCGCACCCAACATTTCCTGGCGCGTCAACGCTTCCTGTGTTTGTTCCAGTAAGCGATCGGCAAGACCCGGTTCCAGACCACCACCGCCCTGCAACGCCTGCAACAGCAAACGTTCAAGCGGCGTATCAAGACCAATCACCTGCACTTCATCATTACCCGGGAACCACTGCTGGGTAATGGCGCGACCCAGGGCGACGCGTACCACCGCGGTGAGTTCGTGCGGATCGGTTTGCAGCGGCGCATGCTCGGCCAGCGTTTCCAGAATGGTGCGCATATCGCGGATGGGCACTTTCTCGGCCAGCAGGTTTTGCAACACTTTGTGCAGCGTGGTCAGCGTGACGACGCCCGGCACCAAATCTTCGGTCAGCTTCGGCATCTCCTGGCTCACCCGGTCAAGCAGTTGCTGCGCTTCCTGGCGGCCAAACAGCTCCGCCGAGAATTGACCAATCAGGTGGTTAAGGTGTGTTGCCACCACGGTACTGGCTTCCACAACGGTGTAACCTTGGATCTGCGCCTGTTCTTTCAACGCGCTCTCAATCCAGATAGCAGCCAGGCCAAAGGCCGGATCCACGGTTTGCTCGCCCGGTAGCGAACCCGCCGCCGTGCCCGGGTTAATCGCCAGCCAGCGGCCTGGATAAGCCTCGCCGCTGCCAATTTCCACCCCTTTCATCAGGATGCGGTAACGCGCTGGCGGCAGATCCATATTGTCGCGGATGTGAACAACAGGCGGCAGGAAGCCCATATCCTGCGCGAATTTCTTACGAATACTACGAATACGGCCTAACAGCTCGCCATCCTGCTGGAAGTCCACCATCGGGATCAGGCGATAACCCACTTCCATACCGAGGGAATCTTCAAGCTGTACATCGTTCCAGGTGGCTTCCACCGCCTGGGTGTTTTCCGGCAGCTTCATCGGCGCGGCTTCAGCAGGCGCAGCCTGGTCTTTACCACGCAGCCACCAGGCAAGGCCCAGCAGCGCGGCGGTAAACAGCAGGAAGACAAAGTTCGGCATGCCCGGCACCAGCCCCAGCAGGCCGAGTACGCCGGCGCTGAGCATCATCACGCGCGGGTTGCTGAACAGCTGGCCAACCATCTGCTGGCCAACATCCTGATCGGTACTGACGCGTGTAACGATAACACCCGCCGCGGTAGAGATAACCAGCGCCGGGATCTGCGCGACCAGACCGTCACCGATGGTCAGCAAGGTGTAACTTGATGCCGCATCGCCCATTGACAGGCCATGTTGCAGAACGCCCACCAGCAAGCCGCCGATGACGTTGATAACCATGATCAGAATACCGGCGATGGCGTCGCCGCGAACGAACTTACTCGCACCGTCCATCGAACCGTAGAAGTCCGCTTCTTGCGTCACTTCAGAACGGCGGCGCTTCGCTTCGTCTTCGCCGATGATCCCGGCGTTAAGGTCGGCGTCAATCGCCATCTGTTTACCGGGCATCCCATCGAGTACGAAACGCGCGCCCACTTCGGCGATACGCCCCGCACCTTTGGTGATAACCATAAAGTTGATGATAACGAGGATGACGAACACCACGATACCGATGGCGAAGTTGCCGCCGACGAGGAAGTGACCGAAGGCTTCAACCACCCGCCCTGCCGCCGCCGATCCCGTATGCCCTTCCATCAGGATAATACGCGTCGAGGCCACGTTCAGCGCCAGGCGCAGCAAGGTGGTAAACAGCAGAATGGTCGGGAAGGCGGCGAACTCCAGTGTGCGCTGGGTGAACATCGCCACCAACAGCACCATGATGGAAAGGGCGATGTTAAAGGTAAACAACAGGTCGAGGACAAACGCCGGTAGCGGCAGCACCATCATCGACAAAATAAGCAAAATGAGCACCGGCCCGGCGAGAACCTGCCATTGGGTCGATTTCAGATTGCTGGGTAGACGCAGCATTGCTACCAGATTAGCCATCAGTGTCCTTCTCGTTCAAAAAGTCCAGCGCCTCAGGCACCGGGAGATTCTCAGGTTTAACAGGTCGTTGCCCGCCGGACAGACGCCAGCGTTTCAACTGCCATACCCACGCCAGCACTTCGGCAACTGCCGCATACAGCTGGCCCGGGATTTGCTGACCAATTTCAGAATGGCGATAGAGTGCACGCGCCAGCGGCGGCGCTTCGAGGATCGGCACACGGTTCTCCGTCCCCAGCTCACGAATACGCAGCGCAATCATTCCCGCGCCTTTTGCCACCACTTTCGGCGCACTCATCTTATTCTCGTCATATTGCAGCGCGACAGAGTAGTGCGTCGGGTTGGTGACAATCACATCGGCTTTTGGCACATCGGCCATCATGCGACGGCGCGCCGCGGCACGCTGCATCTGCCGGATACGGCCTTTAATGTGCGGGTCGCCTTCGCTCTGTTTAAATTCGTCGCGGATGTCCTGGCGGGACATGCGCAGTTTTTTCATATGGCTGTAGATCTGCCAGAAAACGTCAAAGCCCACCATCGGGATAATGCTCAGCGCCACCAGCATGGCGCACAGCCCGGCCAGATTGAGGGCGCTCGCCATTGCGGTCAGCGGCGATTCGCTCATCAGGCGCATCATTTCCGGCCAGTGATGCCATAAAAAAAAGCCCGCCACGCTGCCCATCAGCAGTGCTTTCATCAACGCTTTCACCAGCTCCGCGCCCACTTGCGCGGAGAACAAGCGTCCCAACCCGCTCAGCGGGTTGAGTTTGGAAAATTTAAACTCCAGCGATTTGGTGCTGAACACCAGCCCGCCCAGCATTACCGGGGCGATCATGGCGACAATCACTACGCCTGTCAGCAGCGGCAACATGCCAATCAGCACGTTTTTCAGCATCACGATGATCTGCCCGAGGATCAGGTTCTGGTCACTGATAATCTTGTGGTCAAAACGCAGCCCGGATGAGAGCGCCATCGATAACCTGTGACCAAACGCTTCACCGCCAAACCACAGAATGCCGATACCGACCAACATGATCAGTAGCGATGTCAGTTCTTTGGATCGGGGGATTTGCCCTTCTTCGCGCGCTTTCTCTAGTCGGTGCGCTGTGGGGGCTTCTGTTTTGTCGTCGTTGTCTTCAGAGGCCACGGCCAACACATCCACGGGTTACAGGTTTGATGACATATTGCCAGAGTCAAGCCTGTCCAATGGGCAGAGTAAGGCATAAAAACAGAGGGTTTTCGCCATTTGAGTTGTCGCTTCACGTTCAACCCCGCATGCTGAAACGCAAACCAAACGGCAACGTCATCAGGAAAATCCTGCCTAAAGCCCATTTTTTATCGACATATCCTATTCAGTCATCGCATAACAGAAATGCTAACGCTCTCCTTTATAATGGTCGGCTTCGCATCGTTATCGGCACGGACGTTATTTTTTATGCCACGACACCTGGACAGGATCTCGCACACGGTTATTTGCATCGCGGCGTTTGTTATCTATTACAGCCTCTTTTATTTGGAATTTTTCATTCCTGGTTTTATGACGCTTTATCGAAATGGCCTTGCCGGACCGTTTCTCTACACCGCGCTGTTATTACCTTGCTCGCTATTACTCTGGCGCTGCTACGCGCGCCATTTTGCGGGGCTGTTACCCGTTGGCACACTGGCGCTGCGCAATTTTATCGTGCCGCTGCTGGCGCTGGCGGTAATGTTGGTGATGGAGAAATTGTTTCAGCAGCCTGAACCCTGGCTCGATTCGCTGCGCGATTACACCGGGTTGACCCGCTGGACGTGGATGTTAACGGCGTGCCTGGTGGCACCCGTAAGTGAAGAGATTATCTTTCGCGGCTTTTTACTCAATGCCAGCCTGGGATGGGGAAAAGTGCCGCAGCAGGTGGGGATTGTACTGACGTCATTGCTGTTCGCCGTCATCCATATGCAATATCAGGCGCCTGTCACTTTCATTCAGCTATTTATTTTCTCTGCGGTGTTGTGTGTGGTCAGGCTCGGTACGGGCGGCCTGATTGTCCCGATGGCGCTGCATGCGCTGGCGAACACCTTCGCGCTGGGGGATATTTTCCTGCAATAAAAAAGGGAAGGTTTCCCCTTCCCTTTTCATTGTGCTCAGACACGCACCTTCAGGCGGACTGAAGATGAATGTGCAGACATATCAGAAGCCCAGGCTGTCGAGCAGATCGTCGACCTGATCCTGGCTTGCCACCACGCCCGCTTTGGTCGCGTCGAGTTGTGGGCCATTGAGCAGGCTGTCGTTTTCACGCTTCGGACGTGCGGACTGTTCCGGGATATTCTCCAGCAGCACCATCAGCAGCTGACGTTCGATCTCCTGGATAACATCCATCATGCGTTTGATAACCTGACCGGTGAGGTCCTGGAAATCCTGCGCCATCATGATGTCCAGCAACTGGGCGTTGGTGAAGCTGGTGTGCCCCGGAATTTCGCCAAGGAATTTGCGCGTATCGGTCACCAGTTCACGCGCATCCGCCAGTTCGATCGGGTTTTCAAACCACTCGTCCCAACGTTTGCTCAGTGCTTTCGAACCCTTTTCCATCTCATCCTGGTGCGGCTGAGAAGCTTCAACGCTATTAAGCGCGCGTTCTGCCGCTTGCGCGGTCATCTGCACTACATAATCCAGACGGTCGCGCGCGTCCGGAATGGCTTCCGCCGCTTCGGCAATCGCTTGGTCAAGACCTAACTCGCGCAGGCTATCACGCAACATACGCGTCAGACTGCCGATCCGGGCAATGATGTCGCTGGGTGAATGTTCGTCCGCTGGTTTAATTGAAGGTTGAATCATTAGCCAGTCCTCACATGCCAAGTTTCTCGAAGATCTTACCGAGTTTCTCTTCCAGGGTTGCCGCGGTAAACGGTTTCACCACATAGCCGCTCGCACCGGCCTGCGCCGCCGCGATGATGTTCTCTTTTTTCGCTTCTGCTGTAACCATCAGCACCGGCATGGAGGCCATATTGCTGTCGGCACGAATCGTTTTCAGCAGTTCCAGACCGTCCATGTTTGGCATGTTCCAGTCGGAGATAACAAAACCGAAGCCACCCGTCTGCAATTTGTTTAACGCATCAACACCGTCTTCTGCTTCTTCAACGTTGTTAAATCCCAGCTCTTTCAGCAGGTTACGTACAATTCGACGCATGGTGGAAAAGTCATCCACAACCAAAAACTTAAGCTCTTTATCCGCCATAAAAAATTACTCCTGGTTCAAATACGTATTGCCTGTCCGGCACTGATTTTCGCCAGCATCTGCTGGCTTACCTGGCTAAGATCGACCACTTCGCTGACGCCACCCATATTGATGGCCTCACGCGGCATGCCGAACACCACACAACTTGCTTCATTTTGCGCAATCGTCCAGGCGCCAGCCTGGTGCATTGCTAACATTCCGGCCGCGCCATCGTTGCCCATCCCCGTGAGAATTACCCCCACGGCGTTACGCCCCGCGTGTTTCGCCACCGAATTAAACAGCACGTCCACCGACGGTCGGTGCCGGTTAACCGGCGGTCCGTCGTGGATCTTAATTTGATAGTTCGCCCCGCTACGCGCCAGCTCCATATGCCGATCGCCTGGTGCAATATACGCGTGTCCGGGTAATACGCGCTCACCATCTTCTGCTTCTTTGACGCTGATCTGACAGAGCTTATTCAAACGCTCAGCAAATGAGCGGGTAAAGCCCGGCGGCATATGCTGAGTGATAAGAATACCCGGACTTGAGAGCGGCAATGGCTGGAGTACATGCCTAATTGCCTCTGTTCCTCCGGTTGACGCGCCAATTACCAGCAGTTTTTCCGAGCTGAGTAACGGCCCGGCCTTCAGCATGGTCGGCGCTTCCATCGGTTTATGTGCCGCGATACGCGCGCGTGACGCGGTGCGTACCTTATCGGCAATCATCTCGCTGTAAGCCAGCATGCCTTCGCGAATGCCAATCTGCGGTTTGGTGACAAAATCAATTGCCCCCAGTTCCAGCGCGCGCAGCGTCACTTCCGAGCCTTTTCCGGTCAGTGAAGAGACCATCACCACCGGCATCGGGCGCAGACGCATTAATTTTTCAAGGAAATCCAGCCCGTCCATGCGCGGCATTTCCACATCCAGCGTTAACACATCCGGGTTGAATTTTTTAATTAAATCCCGGGCAACCAATGGGTCTGGCGCCGTCGCCACCATTTCCATATCGCTGTGGCTATTGATAATTTCTGTCATGATCTGGCGCATCAATGCGGAATCATCGACGGACAACACCCTGATTTTACTCATGCTTTATCCTTACTCAGCGCATAAACTGTTTGCCCACGAAGGGTAAACTCACGCACGAGGTTGCTGAAGTTCTCCGAATGCCCGGCAAACAGTAATCCGTCCGGCTTAAGCAGCGGAGCGAAACGATGCAGAATGTCCTGTTGCGTCGTTTTATCAAAATAAATCATTACGTTACGGCAAAAAATTGCGTCGAAAGGCCCCGGAACGTTGTACTGCTTATCCAGCAGATTGACCGTGGTGAAATCGACGTAGTTCGCCAGTTCCTGCCGTACACGCACCAGCCCGGCATGCGGGCCAGTACCGCGCATAAAGTAGCGTTGCATCTGCTGGGGCGAGAGGGTTTTCAACTCGTCCTGGCGGTAGATGCCGCTACGTGCTTTTTCCAGCACTTCGGTATCAATGTCGCTGGCGAAAACTTTCCAGCGACCCGGTGCCATACCCAGCGCGTCAGCGAGAGTAATGGCAAGAGAGTACGGCTCTTCGCCTGTCGACGCCGCCGCGCTCCATACCCGGTATTCCCCCGTGCGCTTGCGCGCATGGTCCGCGAGAACCGGGAAGTGGTGTGCTTCCCGGAAAAACGCGGTGAGATTGGTGGTCAGCGAGTTAATAAACGCTTGCCACTCGGCGCTGTTCTGGTTCGCTTCCAGCATGCTCAGATAGCGGCCAAAATCGTCTAACCCCAGCGCGCGTAAACGGCGGACAAGGCGGTTGTAAACCATGTCGCGTTTATGATCCGCGAGGACAATCCCCGCGCGCTGGTAGATCAATTGACATATCCGACGAAAGTGCGCGTCGGACAGCGCCAGGCGCTGTGTCATCTGTTGCAATATTGATGACGTTTGCCCGTTAGGCATGGATGATGTCATAGCGCCTTCTCAACTAGGTTCAGGATGCAACGGGCACTGCCTTAGGCGGTGCCACTTCGGGTATTGCGACATGCTCTTCAATCTTAAATACGGCCACCAGCTCAGTAAGGTTATTTGCCTGGTTAGCCAGTTGGTCGGTGGCGGAAGCTGCCTCTTCTACCAGCGCAGCGTTCTGCTGTGTCACCTGATCCATCTGTGTTACTGCCTGAGCCACCTGCTCTATCCCGCGCCGTTGTTCATCGGACGCGGAGGCGATCTCGCCCATGATATCGTTGACCTGAGTGACAGAGCGGACGATTTCCGTCATCGTCTGCGCGGCGGTATCCACCAGCGTGGAACCCTGCTGAACGCGGGAAACCGACTCTTCAATCAGGCCTTTAATCTCTTTTGCCGCCTGCGCGCTGCGGCTTGCCAGGTTACGCACTTCACCGGCGACCACCGCGAAACCACGTCCCTGCTCACCGGCGCGGGCCGCTTCAACGGCGGCGTTCAGTGCCAGAATATTGGTCTGAAACGCGATACCATCAATCACACTGATGATGTCGCCAATTTTCTGCGAGCTACCGGCAATCTGCTGCATGGTACTTGCCACGCTCGTGGTCTGCTGCCCACCTTTTCTCGCCGTTTCCGCCGCACTCTGCGCCAGTACGGAAGCCTGACGCGCGTTATCGGCGTTCTGGCTTACCGTCGACGTTAACTGCTCCATGCTGGCAGCGGTTTGCGCCAGCGACGCCGCTTGTTGCTCCGTTCTCGACGATAAATCATTGTTGCCCGCCGCGATTTCCGAGATACCGGTATGCATCGCGTAGCTGCCCTGACGAACATCGCTCACCGTGGTGCGTAACGCCGTTTGCATCTTTTTCAGGCTGGTAAAAATCGCCGCGATCTCGTTACGCCCGTCAACGACGATCGGTCGCGCCAGATTGCCTTCGGCGATGCTGTCAAAGTGACTGCTGACAACCGCCAGCGGCTGGACAATCATCTTGCGCGACCAGAACAGCGCGGCGCTGGTCAATAACGCGGCAAGGATCACCACCACGACAAAAATAACCGCCGAGCGATGATAGTTGCTTTCACCATCCGCTCTCGCCTGTTCAGTAAAGTGGTTAATGTGTTTCTCCCACGCACTGAAACTGGCATCAAACTTATCCTGCGACTCCTGCACCGGCGCGGTCATGAAATCCGACAACTGGTTATTCTCAAGCCAGGTCGCCTGGTGCTCCAGGTCACCACGCCAGGCGGTGTAACTGGCCTGCGTGTTTTCCTGTAATTTTTTACCTTCCGGTGTCATCACCTTCAGGCCAAGAAACTCTTTTTCTACCTCAGCCGACTGCTTGAGGCTGGCTTTCGCCTGGGTCATCAGCGCTTTGATGTCATCCGGCGGATAACTGAGCGCCGTTAACGTCCCGGCTTTGTTCAACGCGGTGCTGGCCTGAAGTAAGGTGGCCCGCATCTGCATTAATGCGCTGCGCTGGTGATTACTGTTTTCTACTTCTTGTAAATGTGAAGTGCTCTCTTTAAATGCCCAGAAAGACAACCCGTTACTGCCAACCTGTAAAATGCCACACACGATCAAAATCAAAAAAAGTGTTGTCGAGATGCGAATACGATTTAACATTAACGCCCCATCTGGCGGAAAAAGTCCGCGGTTAAGAACAGCTAAAATGTTTCCCAGTTATCTTCTTGTCCGGTTACAAGTTGGCGACTCCGCGCCGGGGTCTGAGCGCTGCCTGCTGCCGGAGTTGTAGCACGCGACGCCGGTTTGCCGGATACAGAAGAAAGGCGGAAAGCAGATACCGCCTGCGTCAACAAACTGGCTTGTTCTTCTAAGGCGGCCGCTGCGGCTGCCGATTGTTGTACCAGTGACGCGTTTTGCTGCGTGACGCGATCCATTTCGGATACCGCCAGCGCAACCTGATCGATGCCGCGGCTCTGTTCATCAGAAGCCGAGGCGATCTCACCCATAATGTCGTTCACCCGTGTTACCGCGTTAACGATGTCCGACATCGTCTCCCCTGCGCTCTCCACCAGCACAGAACCGGTATCGACACGGGAGACAGAATCTTCAATTAAGCCTTTAATTTCTTTCGCCGCCTGCGCACTGCGGCTGGCAAGATTGCGCACCTCTCCGGCGACCACGGCGAAACCACGCCCCTGCTCGCCTGCTCGCGCGGCTTCCACCGCGGCGTTCAGCGCCAGAATATTGGTCTGGAAGGCAATGCCGTCAATCACACTAATAATATCGGCAATTTTTTGCGAACTGCCCGCAATTTCGTGCATGGTTTTTACCACGCTGTTAACTACTTTACCGCCGCGTTCTGCCGTTTCCGACGCACTCTGCGCCAGTAATGAAGCCTGGCGGGCGTTATCGGCGTTCTGTTTCACCGTGGCGGTCAACTCTTCCATACTGGCGGCGGTCTGCTCGAGGGCGGACGCCTGCTCTTCGGTACGGGAAGAGAGATCATTGTTGCCGGCGGCGATTTCGCTGGTACCGGAGTAGATAGCATCTGAACCCTGGCGAACGTTAGTCACCGTTTCGATCAGGGCGTTCTGCATATGGTCAACGCTTTGCGCCAGCTCCGTCATTTCACTGCGACCCGCAATGGTCAGCGAATGCGTCAGGTTGCCACCGGCAATTTCACGAATGTGGGCAATGACCGCCGACAGCGGCGACAGCAGAATACGGCGAATGCCATACCAGACCCCGGCCAGCACGATCACCAGCGCCAGCGCCAGAATCGCCATCTGCCATTTGGCGAAGGTGTAATCACTGACGCTCTGTTCCCAGGCATTGCGATACAGGCCTTCACTCAATTCCGCGTATTTCTTCATCGCATCGCCAAGGGCGTTTTGCATCCCCTGCGTTGGCTGCGCCATAAAGCCGTTAATGTTGCCGCCTTCAAGGAACTGCACCAGCTCCGCTAAGGCATCGTGATAAGTGCGGTACTTTTCATCGAGCGTCTGGCGCGCGGCGTCGGTTTCCGGCAGTGATGGCAGTGCGCGGAAGGCATCGTAGTGTTTTGCCGCGTCGGCAAGCGAGGCTTTGGCGCTGTTCAGCAAATCGGTTTTCGCACTGCTCTGCTGGTTGCTTGGATCCAGCAACATCCGCGCCGAGGAACGGCTCAGGTTGATACGCGTTTGCAGCATCAGTTCCCAGGCTTTGCCTAATTCCGTTTGTTGCATGCGCAGGTCATTGGAGACCGCAAAACTTTGCTGGTTTTGCTTAAGCGACGAAAAAAACAGGCCACCAGAGACAAGCTGTAACAAGGCAAAGACCACCAGCACGCTCATAAGCAGAGTAACGACGCGGATACGGTTCAACATGCAACACCTTCTTGATAAGTTCTTAACGGTGTTATCGGCATGCGGCCACGGAACTTTACATTTGCGAAAGGGAATTAAATTATGACTTAAAACGCGATATCCACAGTTAAGGTATCGCTATAAGTTCCCCCCGGCGGCGTGGTCTGCGACGTCAAAATTTGCGCGGTGTAATTGTAGGTTCGCAGCAGGCCATCGGTGCTCACTTGCGATGAGACGCCGCTTGACCAGCGCTCCGCACCGGCGCTCCCCCAGCGGTTGCTGGTTGCCCCTTTGTAAATCTCATAACTGAGCCGGTTAGTGCCGCTGGCCATATTTCGCGCGCTGCCGTTGTAGTAGCTGCCGTTGTTGATGCCGACGGTGTAAACCATGCCTTTCGTACAGGTGATGGCAATAGATTTCGAAATGGTCGGGAAGTTGCGCACCAGCGGCGCGCTGCCGAAATTGACGTTCGGTGCGCTGATGGTGGTGCAGTCATTGGTGACGGTGCCGTTGACCTGCAGGCTGGTGGTCGCCGTGCCTGTTTGTGCTGTCGAACAGAACCCTAAAATCCCTACCGAACAGACGTTATACGCGACGCTAAAATTGAGCGTCACTGTATAAGGCCCGGCGCTCACGTTTTGCCCCGGAACGGTGAGGAAATAGAGCGGCAAGGTGTAAGTTCGGGTGCCCAATAACGCCAGCAAGGTTGAACCGCTCCAGGTGTAGCTGTTGCCGCTGATTGTCGCTTCGCTGTTATTGGCGCAGTTGGCCTGGCCGCAGACGCGGATCGGAATGGCATCCGTCACGGCGGCGTTGTCAGAACGTTTCATCGCGCCCCGGTTCGACGCGGTGGCGCTCGCCCCGGTCAGCGTCAGGGTAATCGAGTCGTTGGTGAGCAGGTTAAGTGCCGCATCGCAGCGCACAATCAGGCTGGCGGTGGTGTTTTGCGCCGAGGCATTAAGCACAAACGACGTCACCGAGCCGAACGCCCCACTGGTCGTGCTGACCGTACAGGCCGACCACGCTGACCCGCAGCTCAGGAGTAATAACAGAAGAAGTAGCCGACGCATTAAGGGTTCCTCCGGCAGGTCAGTGGTCCGTAGGTTTGCAATTTATGTTCAGGATTGGCGATCAGCGTGAAGCGGGTGTCACAGGTTTTGCCGTCCGGCAAACGGACATGCAGCGCATTGGTTTCATCCAGACTTTCCAGCCACGCAATGCCGTCATAGCCGACAATCGCGGTAGCTTTGCCCGCCCGGTCAACTTCGCTGGCAAGCGGAATGGCTTCGCCGTTTTCATCATGCAGGATCACGCTGGCGACGCGCTCCTGCACCATCGGAAACTCCAACAGATAGCCGCTGCGCCGACGCAGCGAGATCTTGCGCTCAGTATCTTTCAGTTGCGTATCCGCCGGTAAGTTCAGCGTATTGATGCTGTAACTGGCCGGGTAATAGGCAGATACACCGCTCACCAGCAGATAGCCGTCACGGTTGGTTTCACCGACGGGTTGATTTTCATAATTCACCGGCACACCGCCATGACCGCCGGTGCTGATCACCGCAAACGCGTCATTAATGCGGTTGGCGGCAAATAACTGGCCATCCATCAACACCAGCGAACCCAGCGCTTCGCCCCACCATGTCATCATGTCGCTTTCGCCGTAGCCGCCGCCCTGCAACTCGATATTGTTATTACGCCAGGCCAGCGTCCCCTGCTGGTAATTTTTCGCCTGCGACTGGTGCGCAAAAGCCATATTCCAGCTAAAACCGCCATCGGTCGGCATGGCGTGGTTATAGTTGATACGCTCAGTGGAGCCGTTGTCGGGGGTTCGCTCCATACTCACCGCCGCGCTATCCAGGTCGCTCATCGGGATTTGCAGCGATAAAGCAAAAGTCCAGTCACCCTGCTGGTTGTCGCGGCTCGCCGCCAGATAAAGACTGCTGCCGCCCCACAGATTACGGCTCCAGGAGAGGTTGAGCAGTTCCGTCTTTTGATTATCAAAGCTGCGCACACCGATCCATGCCGCCCCCACATTACCGAAATCGCCCATATTAAAGGTCAGCGCGTATTGGTCCGTGTTGCGGCTCAGGCTGGCGACAGGCCGTTGCCCGTTGCGTTGCTCGTTGTTGTAGAAATTGCGCTGGTCGTAGAGCGCCAGATTGCCAAAGTCGCGATCGCGTCGGCTGTGCTGCGTGTTAACGCTAAACAAGCGGGTGTTGTACTGATAACCCCAGGCAAGCTGGCTGCCGTTATCGCCAGACATGCGGCTTTGCGTCCATGCGCCATTGAGCACGCCGAGCCGTCCGAGCTTCAGCACCGCGCCGGCACCGCCGAGCGTCAGCGACTGCGCCGCTTCACCGTGCCCTTCGAGGGTTAAATAATCGGTCAGGCCATAGCGATACGATCCGCTGCCCACCAGCGTCCCATAGTCAACATTCTCAATACCATAATTGCGCCGCAGCGCACCCACGGTAATCGCCCCGTCGCTCAAGCCAGGTTTGAGCAAATCGCTGGCGACATAAAAAGGCAAGGTGGTGCTAACCTGGCGCCCCAGCGCGTCCGTGGTCACCAGTACGGCATCCCCCGCGCCGTTGATATAGGGCATATTGGTCAGCGTAAAGGGGCCCGGTTGTAACTGGGTGTTCCCGGCGCGATAGCCGTTAATAAACACGTCCACCGAGGTCGGCACTGCCGCTTCACCGGAAAACGCGGGCAGTGGCCAGGTGACCAGATCCGGGCGCAGAGAGAAGTCGCGCCCGTAACTGACCCCGCCAATACGCACACTGCTGCTCCAGGTTAAGGCATCGGAAATAACATCGCCCACGCTCCACTGCGTGGCGTCATCTTCATCGGTAAACGTGAGGGTGGTGTCATAACGCATATACCCTTCCTGCTGCCTGATATTGCCGGAAAGTGTCTTACGCAGTGAACCGGTTGAGGAGAGCACGCCGTTGCCGTTGAAGTAGCGAAACTCATGCCACAGCGCCGCCTGGCCGCCAATGTGTTCGTTGGCGCTGGTATAGACATCGTAATTGAGTAACGCGCCCTGGCTATATTTCGGTGTCGTGCGTCGCAGGCCCGAGTTGAATGCCGTAGCACGCTCCGGCACCCACTCGCCGGGCACCGAGAGCAGCAGACGCTGACCCGCACTGTCATACTCGGCGCGCACATTCGCCAGGGCCGATACATTGACCTCCCCTTGTGGCACATGCTCAGCAGGCAGCCCGGCCTGCAGGAGGTCGGCGCTGGAGACAAAAAAGTCATTCTGCCGCCGCGTCACGGGCACCACTCGCTGGGTATCGTAATGGTTAATCACCAGGCTTAAATGGAAAACCACGTGCTCATTGATGGCGCGCGCATCGGGCGGCGGCGGGAGCATATCATCGCCCTGCTGTGCCCATGCTGAACTGCCCAGCAGCATAGCGGTGAGCGGTAAAATCAGTTGCCCGCGGACGACTGCCATTCGCTATCCCTGGCATTGATTGTCGCCTTCATCTCCACTGGATTGTTGATGCCCGCAGGTAACGGCCAGCTTCGCACGCTGTGCGGCAGGACATAACCGAGTAGTCCTTCCGCAACCTGTCGCGTTTGCCCGCCTTGCCGAACGGTAACCTTGCTTAACCGGACATGGACATCGCCATTGTTACGCACTTCCAGCGCCGGTTTGCCGTTATCCCTGCTTACCCGCCAGCGTAAATCTTTGCTATCCACCAACGCATGGTGCGCGCCGCTGGTGTGGGTTTCGATGCCGGTGCCATAAACAAAGAGCGGAATCGAGTAGCGCATTTGCAGCTTGAGGCCAATTTGCGGTTTGTCGCTGCTTTCCGGCTGCGGGATCTCATCAACGATGATGCGGTAAGCCTGTTCGACACCCGCCGGAATTGACGCCTGCTTAATCAGGCGGATCAGCTGTTTGCTCTCTTTTTCGATTCTCACAATCGGTGGGCTGGCAACGATTTCGTTTTGTTGCTGGTAGCGTTCAAGTCCCTTTTCCTGCTGCCAGCGGACAATGCGCACCTGCATGGTGGTGGGCGCTTCGCCCTGGTTCTGGATCCATAATTCGGTGGCGTTGCTGGTGGCGCTTAGCCACGGATCGATGGGCCAGAGCAGAATAGTGGTCGCCGCAAATGCGTGGTTAGCGCTAAGTGTCAGCGCACAGGTGCACAGCAAGCCCGCCGCGCGGCCAAACGAAATGACCTTCATCTCCTTCTCCCTTGTTACCATGACAATGTCACAGTGAGTTGATCGGTATAGGTTCCCGCCGGGCTGAACCCGGTTAGCTGCGCCGCGCCGAAAATCGCCAGCGAAATACTATTGCTATTGCTGTACGCGACGGAGACGCTCTGGTTGACGCCGATCTCGGTATTTGCCGCCAGCGTACTGCTGGTATAGAGGCGATAAGGCACGCGATCTGTACCGCCGCTACGTTGCAGATTGCGCACGGTGGAATAGTTCTGCCCGCCGTTGATGCTCATACTCAGCGCCACGCCTGGCGTGCAGCCCAGCGAGAGCGACGCATTAGGTACGAAGCTGGCGGTGACCTGCCCGCTCTGCACCCCGGTGCGGGTGCCAAAATTGAGTGAGCCGAGCGCCCCGCCGCTGCCGCTCACCACCGAGCAGCCTGGAGTGATGGTTGCGCCCACGGTGAAGGTTTGCGTCGTCACCGCAAACGCAACCTGCGGCGCCCACATCCCGAACAGGAGCAGCCCAGAAATGACGCGCAGAGATCCCCGCTTCCCCCGCAGGGAAACACGCATGCCGCCTGGCATCATGCGGGGAGGTTTAGTACGTCACGCTCACGTTGATCGTATCGGTATAGGTACCCGGTACGACGCTAACGCTGTTGCCGCCGCCGGAGATCCGCCCATAGAGCGTGTAGTTATCGACACCACCGGTCGTTGACGCGCGAGGAATGTTGGTGTTGTTAGTGATGACGTTGCTAAAGCCGCTATCGCTATAGAGGCTGTAGGCAACGCCTTGCGTGGTATTGGCCGCGTTGACCAGGTAACGGGCAGGCGTTCCCGGTGTGCCGACGACGGTGCCGGGCGCGGTAGAGTTGGTGTTGCCGGTTACCTGTACGGTGTAATCGGTGGTGGTACATTGAATACCAAAACTGTTACCGCCGCCGGCGTTGGTGAGTTGGGTGGTGAGTTCTGAAAATGTTGCCGGATGGGTACCAAAATCGAGCGAACCAAAGTTGATCCCGTTCTGGCTTGGCGAGCCGTTAATCAGGCAGCCATTCGTCAACGTCAGGGTTGCGCCAATTGTCCCGCTACTGGTGACCGCTCGCGCATTTTGCCCGGCCATCACCAGCGCACCACTTACCAGCACATAAAGTAATTTTCTGTTCATGTTTCCACCTCCGAAAATACCGCGTGCTGTTTATTTCACCGCTCAACGAATTAGCCATCGAAATAAGAAAAACACGCAACCGATTAAAGCAGGAATAACAGAAATTTAGTTTACGCTGTGCGCTTCAACCACTTAACCGTAACGGCGCGAACGCCATAGCCTGGTGATAATTTTATCTCTGTAAATCATTTAGTTAACGAATAAAAAACGGTTAACCCATTAATTTTCTGAAAGATATATACCTTAATTTGTGATGAGCATCACAATATGTGACGAGTCGTAAAGAGAAGTAAGCAGAATTTATGAAGTAGAAATTAAGCAGGCGTGAAGGATATATATTATAGCGACAAGAAAATGGGCAAAAATAAAGGCAGATGAAGTAACTTCACCTGCCTTTATTATTAATCGATTTGCGTAATTATTACGCTACGTGCGTGGCAGCAATATCCAGCAACGCCATTTCTTCGCTGTTGAGCAGTTTTTCAATATTTACCAGAATCAGCATACGGTCGCCGAGCGCGCCGAGGCCGGTCAGGTATTCAGTCGACAGCGTTACCGCGAATTCCGGTGCCGGGCGGATCTGGTCAGATGCCAGCGACAGGACGTCGGAAACACCATCAACCACAATGCCCACCACGCGCTGACCGAGATTCAGCACGATGACAACCGTGTTGTCATCATACTCGACATCGCCCTGGCTGAACTTCACGCGCAGGTCGACAATCGGCACAATCACACCGCGAAGGTTGGTGACGCCTTTGATAAAGTCTGGGGTATTGGCGATTCGGGTCACCTGATCATAGCCACGAATTTCCTGCACTTTGAGAATATCGATTCCGTATTCTTCATCGCCCAGAGTGAAAACCAGGAACTCCTGACCTGATGGCTCGCCCGCCAGTTTTGCTACATTACTCATACCGGTCATGTTTTATACCTTCTTAACTAAATCAGGCGGCTGTGTGCGCCATACGATGTTCACGATTCAATCCCTGCAACGCTGATACGTCAACAATCAGCGCAACGCTACCATCCCCAAGGATAGTGGCAGCAGAAATGCCCGGCACTTTGCGATAGTTGCTTTCCAGGTTTTTCACCACCACTTGATGCTGACCAATCAGTTGATCAACCAGCAATGCATAGCGACGACCCGCGCTTTGCAGGATAACGACAATCCCCTGCGTGGCCTCGGTTTTCGCGCCCATAACGTCAAAGACTTTCCACAGTTCAACCAGCGGCAGGTATTCACCGCGCACTTCCAGCACGCGCTCACCACCAGCCAGCGGATGCAGATCTTCTTCACGCGGTTGCAGCGATTCCATTACCGCGTTCAACGGCAGGATAAAGACTTCGTTGTTCACTTTTACTGACATGCCGTCGAGGATCGCCAGCGTCAGCGGCAGCAGGATACGAATGGTCGTGCCGGTGCCCTGCTTCGATTTGATTTCAACGTGGCCGCCCATCTCCTGGATGTTACGTTTCACCACGTCCATCCCCACGCCACGGCCGGAAACGTCGGTCACCTGCTCTGCGGTGGAGAAGCCCGGCGCGAAAATCAGCATGCCCACTTCTTCATCGGTCATGTTCTCGTTCACGGCCATCCCCTGCGAAATCGCTTTCGCCAGGATACGTTCACGGTTCAGGCCAGCACCATCGTCGGTCACTTCAATACAGATGTTCCCGCCCTGGTGTTCCGCCGAGAGGATCAGGTTGCCGATAGGCGACTTCCCTGCTTCCACACGTTTTTCCGGCGTTTCGATACCGTGGTCGAGGCTGTTACGCACCAGGTGCGTTAACGGGTCAATAATGCGTTCGATCAAGCTCTTATCAAGTTCGGTCGAGCTGCCCTGCAGCGTCAGTTCCACTTGTTTATCCAGCTTGCTCGCCAGATCGCGAACCAGGCGCGGGAAACGGCTGAAGACGTATTCCATCGGCATCATGCGGATGGACATCACCGATTCCTGCAGGTCACGGGCGTTACGTTGCAACTGGCTCATACTGGTTATCAGGTCACCGTGCGTCACCGGATCCAGCTCGTTAGAGCGCTGCGCCAGCATGGACTGGGTGATAACCAGTTCGCCTACCAGGTTGATCAACTGGTCAACTTTTTCAACCGCAACACGGATACTGGTCGATTCACTGGCGCGGGCTGCCGGTTTTTCACGGCCTGCTGGTTGCTCTTTCGCCACCGCTTTCAGCGCAGGTGCCGCAGCCGCCTGCACCGCCGGGACAGCCGCTGCTGCCGGCGCTTCAGCCACTTCAGCCGGGGCTTCCGCAGCGTCTGCCGCCGCGGGCGTTGGAGCCGCTTTTTCGAAAGCGATCTGATCCGCTTCGATAACAAAGCACAGCACCGCGATAATGTCGTCTTCGCTCACGCCGCCGTCGATAGTCACGCTCAGGGTATCTTTCCCCTTCACGACATCGCTCAGCGTGCCGAGGTTGCCCAGCTCTTCTTCGAGTAAGTCAACTTCGCTCTCTTTCAGGCGAGAAAGGACAATTCGCAGTATGCCGTCGTTTTCAGCGGCGGGCGCTGTCACATCAGCTGCCAGTGCGGTCTCTACAACAGAGAGTTTTGCCCCATTCGCAGCGGCAGGAACGACCTCTCCTTTTGCTTCCAGCGCCAGCTGGCGCAGGGCATTGCAGATGTATTCGAAGCTTGCGGCATCTGGCTCTGACGAGCTTTTATAGGCATCGAGCTGTTCCTGCATAATATCTTTGGTTTCCAAAAACAGGTTGATAATGTCGGTGTTGAGCTGCATCTCGCCACGCCGAGCCTCATCAAGCAGGTTCTCCATCAGGTGGGTTGTTTCCTGCAAGATGGTAAAGCCAAATGTACCCGCGCCGCCTTTAATAGAGTGTGCAGCACGGAAGATGGCGTTGAGCTGTTCTGAATCCGGCGCTTCCGGCACCAGGTCCAATAAATGTTGTTCCATATCGGCCAACAGTTCGTCGGCCTCATCAAAGAATGTTTGGTAAAAATCACTAATATCCATGCTCACGCTATCACCTCGGATTGGCTTGTGGCGACGTAGGAACTGCTGCCGGAGACGAGGCTGCTGGCGCGGGTGCTGCCGCTGCCGCTGGCTCTGGCTGTGTAATCGCGCTTATTGGCGCACTCTGACTTTCGGCGTTCTCATGCAGAATGGCCGCTTCTGCTTGTTTGTTCAGCACCAAAAGACTAATTCGGCGGTTGATGGCTTCATCCGGGCCGCGGTCGACCAGGCGCATGGTTGCCGCCATGCCAACAACGCGCATCACCTTGCCATCATCCAGGCCACCGGCAACCAGCTCACGGCGCGACGCGTTAGCGCGATCGGCGGAAAGCTCCCAGTTGCTGTACCCTTTATCGCCGTTAGCGTAAGGGGCATCGTCGGTGTGACCGGAGAGGCTCACTTTGTTCGGAATACCATTCAGTACTGGCGCAATCGCCCGTAAAATATCGCGCATATAAGGTTCGACTTCCGCGCTGCCGGTTTTAAACATCGGCCGGTTCTGGCTATCGATAATCTGTATGCGCAACCCTTCCTGTACCAGGTCGATTTTCAAATGCGGGCGCAAGGCACGCAATTTGGGATCGGCTTCAATTAACTGGTCCAGATCGCCGCGCAATTTACTCAAGCGCGACTGCTCCATGCGTTTTTTCAGGTCGTCAATATTGGGCTGTTTTTGTACTTCGCCCTGTTGCTGTGTGTAGTCATCGCCACCGCCCGGAATGGGGCTGTCGCTGTTCGAAATTCTCGGCCCACCCGTGACCGCAGTTGCCAGCGGCGTGCGGAAATACTCCGCAATCTGGATAAGCTCTTTCGGGCTGGAGATGGAGATAAGCCACATCACCAGGAAAAACGCCATCATCGCCGTCATAAAGTCGGCATAGGCAATTTTCCAGGAGCCGTGTCCGCCGCCGCCATGGCCTTTATGTTTTTTTCGTCTCACTACGACGATCGGATGGGACTGGTTTTTCATGCGTCCTCAGTCGTCGTCTGTTGGTTAGGGTTTCTGACCGCACGAACATGTTCGTCCAGTTCGATAAACGACGGGCGCTCGCTGGAGTACAGTGTTTTACGACCAAACTCAACCGCGATTGGCGGTGCGTAACCGTTCAGGTTCGACAGCAGGGTTATCTTCACGCACTGCATCATTTTGGCGGTTTCCGCACTCTTCTGGCGAAGTACGCTTGCCAGCGGAGAGATAAAACCGTATGCCAACAAGATACCGAGGAAAGTTCCCACCATCGCATGCGCAATCAGCGCACCCAACTCCGCCGCCGGACGATCCGCTGAGGCCAGCGCATGTACCACACCCATTACCGCCGCCACGATACCGAACGCCGGAAGTGAGTCACCCACCATCGCCAGCGCGTTCGCCGGGACTTCGGCTTCACTTTCGTGGGTTTCAATTTCTTCATCCATCAGCGCTTCAATCTCGAAGGTGTTCATGTTGCCGCTGATGATAAGACGCAGATAATCCACGATAAATTCAAGCATCGTCGCATCCGCGAGAATGCGCGGGTAGCTGGCGAAAATCTCGCTCTCTTTCGGGTTTTCGATATCCCGTTCCAGCGAGAACATCCCTTGCTGGCGTGATTTCGCCATCAGGCGATACAGCAGCGCCAGCAAGTCCATGTACATACTTTTGGTGTATTTAGAACGGCGAAACAGCAGCGGCAACGCTTTCATGGTGCCTTTGATAGCTTTCCCATTGTTGCCCACGATGAATGCACCCACACCTGCCCCGCCGATGATAATCAGTTCAGAGGGTTGATACAGTGCCCCAAGGTGACCGCCGGTCATCATATAACCGCCTAAAACTGCACCAAGAACAACCAGGTAACCTAATACGATAAGCACGACATCATCCTTCTGCTAATGACTAAGGCTCGGGATAAACATTTCAAAGGGTTAACGCGAGTGACAGGTAAAAAAAAAGCAGCGGCATAACTGCACCGCTGCTGGAGTGTTTCCACCTGTATTCGGTTAAACAGCCTGATCGATCTGTTCATCCAGCAGTTGTGGAATAATATCGGCAGCTTCCTGGGAAAGTTTACGTCTTTTTACCGCGCGAGACGGCGGCTGGCATAAACTGCAGGCAAAGCTACCAACAGGCTGATGTGCGTGCGTAATAAAATTACCACCACAGCAATTGCAGCGAGACAACTCCAGCATTCCGCTTTCCACGAAACGAACCAGCGTCCAAGCGCGGGTCAGCGCCAGCAGCGGTCCTTCCTCAGCATGAGGGCATTGTTCGAGGTAAAGTCGGTATGCTTTGATGACTGCGTCAACGCCACTGCAAAGACCTGTCTTTAACAAAAACTGCCATGCGTTACAGAACATAGACGCGTGGATGTTTTGTTCCCAGGTCATAAACCAGTCGGTGGAGAATGGCAGCATACCTTTCGGCGGCGGGCTACCACGCAACTCTTTGTAGAGTTTGATAAGACGACCGCGGCTAAGCTGCGTCTCACTCTCCAACATTTGTAAACGCGCACCCAGCGTAATCAGTTCCATTGCTAACTGAATATCGCGTGCTTCCTGAACAATGCTTTTTTCGCTCATCGTTATGCCCTTTTCTTCCGGGCCGCGTCGCCAGTCTGTGAAGACTCATTCAGCAGGCGGGTTGAAAGTAAAATCCCGGTGTGAACTTGCTGTAAATCGTCCACGCGTGACTCTTGGGTCAGACGAGTGATGGTCTGATGATTGTCAAAACGGAACTGGCAAATCAGCTGATTGGTTTCAGCCAACTTCACCATTTGCGGAAGGGTTAACTCAACCAGTGTGGTCGCCATCTCTTCATTAATACCAAGACGGAACATGGCGGACGCTTTGTCCTGGCTGATCAAACGCTGAGCAAGAAGTAAATACGACAAATTAATGTCATAAACATGTTTCAGCAACTCGGATGTATGCATTTTTCCCATCCCGAATAACCAACTTGTATCTTATGCGGCTGAGCCGCACCCCGTGATGTCGCCGGGAAAAACCCGGTATAAAAAAGAAAAGGCTAAATGCATAACTGACTAGGATCTTGCGATAAGGCGCTTCGCTCAAATGTTAATTGCCTTACAACATTCTTAATCATTTCTTACAAAGAACTAAGATTTTTCCTAATTCGACGCAACTGTACTCGTAGGTGCTGCCACATACAATCTGACCAGTGCGGAAATTTGAAATTTTTGTGATCCATGTCACATAATTTACGCGAATATTGACAATAAATCTATCAGTCTCGCTTGTGAATTGATGCTTTTTTGCTCGATCAACCCCCTTTTCTATTCCAATTGTCCGAATAGGCATGCAAAACGCGCTCTTACCCACGCTAACTGGTCGGAGGATTAGGATGCTGCCCTATTTACATTTGACAATATGTATCTATTTAAGAAACAAATATAAAAAGTTATATAAAACAATAAATTATGCTTTAAGCGATCTTAATTAATCACTCAAAGTAACCATTGCACTTTTGTTAATCATTATGATTGATAATTTAACAATTCGATCTTAAATTCTCTAAATTTTAGTTAAGCTTTTAAAATCGGTTAAGGTGATTAAAGCGCGACCATACCGTTACGTAAGAATAATTAATGAATATTTATGATAACCTTCACATCCCTGCCATATTCACAGGTTGCACTGGTTTAAGAATCGGAGTAATGGTGAAAAAAATTTGATTCAATCGGGGAGTAAAAATGGCTTATGCACATCTTTTGGTCGCCGTAGCCGTTACGCCAGAGAGCCAACAGTTGCTGGCAAAAGCGGTTGATATCGCCCGCCCTTCCAGTGCCCGTATCACATTGATTACCTTAGCCGCTGACCCGGAACTGTATAACCAGCTCGCCGCACCGATGATGGAAAATGTCCGTGAGGTGTTGCAGGAAGAGACGCAACAGTTTTTGGATGAGCTGGTGCGCAACGCGAATTATCCCATCGAACAGGCGCTGATCGCCTCCGGCGAGCTGAGTAAGCATATCCTGCATACTTGCCGCACCCAGGATGTCGATTTAGTGGTGTGTGGTAATCACAATCAGACGTTCTTCTCGCGCGCCGTCTGCTCGGCGAAAAGCATTGTCCAGGCCAGTGAAGTTGATGTGCTGTTAGTGCCGTTAAGCGCGTAAAACGCCCCCGCCTGAGCGGGAGCGTTCGTTGCCTCAGGCTAGCTTTTGAAAGGTCGCCACTTTGTTTTGTAGCTGGCTTTGGGCGCTACGTGGCGTGATGCGCTTTAAATCGCTGATAAACCTCTGCTGCCAGCGATGGATATCATTCTCTTTGATGACGTTGAGCATCTCCGCATGACGCGAAATACGCTCCGCCAGCGGCATCCTTAATGCCTTGTCCATCGCCGCCGCGACATCATCGCGATCGTAAGGGTTAACGATCAGCGCCGATGTCAGCTCGTTCGCCGCACCGGCAAACTGCGAAAGAATTAACACCCCGGGGTTTTCGGGATCCTGGGCTGCCACATACTCTTTCGCCACCAGGTTCATCCCGTCACGCAGCGGCGTCACCAGCCCGACTTCCGCATAGCGGAACACCTTCATCAATACCTTACGGTCAAAATGCTGGTTGAGGTAATAGAGCGGCGTCCAGCCAAGCTGACCGTATTTACCGTTAATGCGACCGGCTTCAGTTTCCAGTTGATGACGAATATCCTGGTAGGCCTGCACTTCGCCACGCGAGGTAGGCGCTATCTGCGTATAACGGATCTTACCGTGGTGCTGAGGGAACTTCTCAAGCAGCGTTTCATACGCCAGGAAGCGTTCCGGCAAGCCTTTGGAGTAATCCAGACGCTCTACCGAGAAGATGTTTTTCACATTCTTCAGTTCATTTTTCAACTGCGCCAGTTTAGGCGGCAGCGGCCCTGCGGCTTGTTGCGCGATTTCTTGCGGCTCAATACCGATGGGGTAGACTTCGGTGCGGAAATTTTTGCCCCAGGCGACATGCTCTTTGCCGCCACGCGTGGTAAGCCTTGTTTGTGTCGACAAGCTATCGAGGAAGGCCAGACGATCGCTTTCAGTCTGGAAGCCCAGCAGGTCGTAATCGCACAGTTGCTCAAGCAACTCGGCGTGCGGCGGCAAGGCGTTGAAAATTTCCGGGGTCGGGAAAGGAATATGCAGGAAGAAGCCGATCTGGTTATTGACGCCCCGCTTACGCAGCTCGCTGGCGAACGGCAACAGGTGGTAATCATGGATCCACAAAATATCGTCGTCTTTTATCAGCGGCAACAGCTTATCTGCCAGCAGCGCGTTGACATCCTGGTAACCCTCCCAGGCCTCGCGCTGGAACTTCACCAGGTCCAGACGATAGTGGAAAGCGGGCCATAGCACCGCGTTGGAAAATTGCGAATAATACTGCTCGTAATGATCTTCACTGAGGTTAAAAGAGGCCCAGGTAATATTCCCTTTGGTGACCTTTTTTAGCGGTTGATCCTCGTCACCGATCTCCCCGCTCCAGCCAAACCACAGCCCACCGGTTGATTTTAGCGCCCCAAGGATCCCTACAGCCAGCCCGCCAGCGCTGGATTTTTTATCGTCAGGCGGAGCAATACGATTAGATACTACGACTAAGCGACTCATAGCCATCTCTCCTGTTTGTTAGCGCCCGTTGTTCTTGTTGTTGATGGTCGACAAGTTTTTCAAGCCATTGATAGACATCATTCACGCCAGCCAGACGCCACTTTGCCTGTGTTGCGCCCGGGCCGACTTTTATCGATATACCGCCAAGTTTGTTAACGGCTTTAAACCCATGTTCGTCAGTCAGATCGTCGCCAAGAAACACAGGTTTCTTGCCGAGAAAGGGTGGCGTTCGCATAAACGCGTCAATGGCGGCGCCTTTATGAATGCCAGAGGGTTTCAGCTCGACCACACATTTTCCCGGCTGCATTGCCAGCTGCGGGTAGTGTTTGACAAGTGTTTTTGCCAGGGCAAAAACCGCCTCTTCATGCTGCGGCGCCTGGCGATAATGCAGTGCAAATGCCATCCCTTTGGTTTCAAGTTCCACGCCGGTTAGCGGCGCAATGCCATGCCGGAGTTCACGTTCCAGCGGCTGCAATACCGCTTCCGGTAAGGTCATTCGTTCGGTTCGACCATTGATATCGCGGCGCTCCGCCCCATGTACCCCGGCCAGCGGGAAACGATACGGTTTGGCGAGCTGTTCCAGCTCAGCAATTGAACGCCCTGAAATCAATGCCAACGCCCTGTCATTTAGCTCAGCAAGCAATGAAAGTCTGGTCAGCACATCTTCAGGGATAAAAACATCATCCGGGTGCGGTTTGATATCCGCAAGGGTGCCATCCAAATCGAAAAAAAAGGCAAAATTTCCGGAAATGAGAGGCGGTATAGATAGTGCGTCTTCCACCCTGGTTTCCTCCTTACAGTGTCAGATGAGAGCCGTTTTTCATTAACGTCTCATTATCATTAGCCATGTAAGTATAGACAGTGTGACGCTGCTCGCCATTTTTAACATGACTTACCAGCCGGATTAGCGGCTGGTAAGGTCTGGAGTTACACTATAAGGTTGTGTGCAAAATTTAAGCAAAAAGCATCAAACCGTGCGTTTGGCCTTTTGTTTGTAGCGGTCGAAAATCACCGCCGCCAGCAGGATCAAGCCGCGCACAACGTATTGCGAGAAGGGAGAGATATTCAGCAGGTTCATGGCGTTTTCCACGGTCCCCAGAATCAAAATCCCGGCCACAACGTAGGAAATTTTACCGATGCCACCTTTCAGCGATACGCCACCCAGCACGCAGGCTGAAATGACAATCAGCTCATAACCGATCGAGGTCATTGGCTGGCCGCTGGTCATACGTGAAGCAAGAATAATCCCCGCCGCCGCTGACACAAGGCCTGAGAGCACAAAGATAATAATCTTGGTTCTGACTACCGGCACACCCGCAAGCCTCGCCGCCTCTTCGTTACCGCCAATCGCCAGCGTATTGCGACCAAAGGTGGTTTTATTAAGCAGGAAGCCAAAAATAATCAGGCAGCCGACCGTCAGCCAGATAGGCGCAGGCAGGCCAAGCCAGTTGGCATAACCGAGTGTGAAGAAGCGCTCATCTTCGATCCCCACCGCTTTACCATCAGAGATGATATAGGCCAAACCGCGCACAATCTGCATTGTCGCAAGCGTGGTGATCAGGGCGTTGATTTTCAAACGTGCAATGACAAAGCCGTTAATAAAGCCGCTCACCACACCGAGCAGTAACCCGGCAAATACCCCGATCCACAAGCTTTCGCTGAGGTTGATCACCACCGCCGTGGTCACCCCGGCGCAGGCAATCACAGACGCCACCGAGAGGTCGAAATCGCCGGAGGCCAGGCAAAAAAGCATGCCGCAGGCCACCATACCGGACATGGATATCGCCAGCCCCAGCCCTTTCATATTGACGAAAGAGGCAAAGTTCGGCACGAAAACAGCGCAACCAATGAACAGGACGGCGAACACCACCAGCATGCCGAACTGATCCCAGATGCGCCCGAAGCTGAACGCCGACTTCGGCGCGCGGGACGTAGTTAAAGATGACATCGTATTCTCCTCACTCAGGCGACAGCCTGACTCACTTTCGGCATCGCAAGGCTCAGCGCCTGCTGTTCATCGCCCTGACCGTGTAACAACTCACCGGCTATTTCGCCTTCACGCATCACCACAATACGGTCGGCGACGCCGAGTACTTCCGGCAAATCACTGGAAGCAAACAGCACCGCCACACCACGTGCCGCCAGCGCATAAATCACGTTGTAGATTTCGTGTTTCGCCCCGACGTCAATCCCACGCGTAGGCTCATCAAGCAGGATCACCTTCATCTCTTCCGACAACCAGCGGCCAAGAATGGCTTTCTGCTGGTTACCGCCGGAAAGATTCATAATCAGCTGATCCGCACTCGGCGTTTTGATATTGAGCGAGCGAATGTGGTGCTCGGCGTTTTCGCTCTCCCAGCCATTATTGATGAGACACCCTGCGCGAATGTATTTGCGCCGGGCGCTGATGTTGATGTTCTCCTGCACCGAATGCACCGGAATAATGCCTTCGGCTTTGCGATCCTCCGGGCACAACATCATGCCAGCACGAATAGCGTGAGCAGGTTTGTGAATATCGACCTGCTCGCCATCGATAAACACCTGCCCTTCGGTGATCTGTGTTCCGCCAAACAGCCCTTTCATCAACTCGCTGCGACCGGCACCGACCAACCCAAACAGGCCGACGATTTCCCCGCTGCGTACACTCAGGCTAATCGGCGTACGTACGCCCGGCGCTTTCACCTGCTCCAGGCGCAGACGTTGCTCGCCATATTCGCGCGGCTGCCAGCCGTAAATATCGCCCAGCTCGCGCCCTACCATCGCCTGCACTAGCTGGTCATGATTGACCTGCTGCATGTCAGTAAAGGTGCGCACATAGCGACCATCTTTAAACACCGTAATGGCATCGCTGAGGGCAAATATCTCTTCCATGCGATGCGAGACATAAAGGATGACACGCCCCTCTTTACGCAGCTCGCGGATCACGCGAAACAGGTTGTCGATCTCACGCGCAGAAAGGGAACTGGTTGGCTCATCGAAGGCGATAATTTTGGCGTTACGCGCCAGCGCCTTGGCAATTTCCACCATCTGCCATTGACCAATGGAGAGGTATTTCAGCGGCGTTTGTGGGTCGATATCCAGCCCCAGATGTTGAAGCTGCAAACCCGCTTCATAGTTGAGCAGGGAGCGGTTCACAATGCCGCTTTTATGCGGCAGCTGGCCCAGGTAGATGTTCTCGGCAACGGTCATTTCCGGCACCAGATGCAGCTCCTGGTAAATAATGGCCACCCCGGCATTGAGCGCGGCGGTCGTATCGGCAAAGGAGACCTCTTCTCCTTTTATTGCCAGCGTACCGGTTGTCGGTGCGTAGTTGCCGCTGAGGATTTTAAGTAGCGTTGATTTACCGGCGCCGTTCTCGCCCATCAAGGCGTGAACCTGCCCGGCGTAACAATCAAAACTGATCTCGCTGAGCGCTTTCACACCGGGGAATGTCTTGCCGATGCCGCGAAACGAGAGGTAAGGAGTAGACTGTTGCATAACGTCTCCGCAAAACAGTTCATTGTACGTCTGGCTCCCCGCTTATGCGGGGAGCGCAACCAACAGAGAATTACAGTCCTTTTTTCGCCAGCTCTTCTTTGAAGTTATCGCGGGTGATCAACACCACATCCGTAACGGCGGTGAATTTTGGCGGTTCTGCGCCTTTGGTCACCCAGTTGTACAGCATCTCACTGGTTTTATAGCCATGAACGTCCGGGCTTGGCAGCAGGGAACCGAAGAAGCCTGTAGCCTGAGCTTTGGACAGCTCGCTTACTGCATCCACGCCGTTAATGCCGATACCGATAACGTCCGCCGCTTTAAAGCCCTGCCCTTCCGTGGCACGCACGCCGCCAAGCACAGTGTTGTCATTCATGCCCAGCACCAGCCAGTGTTTCACTTCCGGATGCTGTACCAGCAGGGAGTTACCGGCATCAAACGCACCGGGGATATCGTTCGATTTTGTCGGCACCTGATAGATCTGTTTTTCCGGGAAACCGGCTTTTTTCAGCGCATCCATGGAGCCCGTGGTACGGCGGCGAGCGGTATCCAGCTCGTTAGCGGTAATCGCCATCACGCCGGTCTGTTTCACATCCCAGCCGCGTTTTTGCATCTCTTTATAAAGCTCTTGCCCCTGGCGTGCGCCGATCTCGCTTGCCGCCATCATGACCAGCGGCACAGAGGTCATCGGCTCGCCTTTCGCATTGACGAACTGGTCATCGACCGTGATGACTTTCATGTCGTACCCACGGGCTTTGGCAACAATTGCCGAACCCAGTTTCGGATCGGGAGTACAGATAACAAACCCTTTCGCGCCGCTGGCCGCCAGGCTATCAATGGCATTCAGGGTTTTCTCACCGTCAGGAACGGCGATTTTGATCACTTCAAAACCTAAATCTTTGCCTGCCTTGTCGGCGAATCTCCACTCCGTCTGGAACCACGGCTCTTCCGGTTGTTTAACCAGAAATCCGAGCTTCATGGTTTCAGCGATAGCGGATTGTGACATAACGGCAGCCAGGCCGATGGCCGCCAACGCTTTAGTGAATTTGTGCATGGTAAACTCCAGCTTTAGCATTCTTTTATGTAGGGAAAACAACTCATCAGGTCTTTTAAAAGTTCATAAAACAAGGCATTAGAGTCCATACATCACTGGAGCTCTGTGCTGGAAATAGTTTTAGCGGGAAATTGATTCTCCATAGGAGAGCGGCATCACACGGCAGAATTACAGTAATTCCGTACATAAATTCAGCGATTTATCACATAAAATCAGCCGATTTTGTCTGACAAATAAGAAGGGTAAAAGCAGGATAATCCATAACATCAGCCAGCTTATCCTTGTGCCCGGATACAGGGCGCATCCGGGCGGAAAAATCACCAGCTATAGTAGATATGCTCGGCGTGATCTCGCGCCGCAATTTCGTTCCCTTGCAGGCGCGCGGCTATCGTTAAGGCAAAATCAAAAGCCAGCCCCAGACCTTTGCCGCTGATCAGGTTGCCATCTTCCACCACCGGCGCATCAACATATTCGCCGTCACGCACGTTTGCATATAAATCGCCGGAGCAGACATAGCGGCGACCTTTCAGTAAGCCGTTCGCGCCCAGCACGCGCGCAGCGGCCGAACAGATTGGGCAAATGAATTTGCCTGCCGCGTCATGATGTTCAACAAATTGCAGCACCGCCGGGTTGGTGGCGAGGTTGACGCTGCCCTGCGGACCACCGGGCAGCACGATGGCGTCATACAGCGTCTGCTGCCGCTCGGCCAGCGTGCTGTCTGCCACCATGGGGATATTATGATAACTGACCACCGCGCGAGATTCCGCACAAGCCAGCGTTTCGACCTCTATCTGCAAGCGGCGCAAAATATCAATGGTGATAATCGCTTCCGCTTCTTCAAAACCGGGCGCCAACAACACCGCCACTTTTTTCATTCCCGACTCCTTTTGTGCAAGGTTGGTTGAATTCAGTGGCGTTATTGTTGATCAAAACAACGTTTCAAAATCTCCGTTGCGTCACAGACCGGCAGGCGCAACACAGCAAGAATAAAATCAGTGCGCTTCGCCCTGCGGAGTGAATTTCAGTTCAATTAAAGCGATGGCTTTTTGGATAGCGCGGCGCGTCACCGGATCGGCAGCTGCCGGATGGGTGGAAAAATCGATGCTTTTTAACTGGTTCGCCATTTTCTCGCGCACTTCAACCGGCGCGATAACGTCGATAACATCAAGGATTTGTTTAATGACCAGCTGGCAGGCTACGACATCAGAGACCAGTTCCTGGTCAGCAGAAAGATTTTGCGACATATGAAGCTCCTTTACTAAAGGGCGTCATAGTAGCGGGAAATATCAGGCAAGAGTAGTTTTGTCCCATCTGCCACTGTGTTGCGGGCATAAAAAAACCTGCTCGCGGCAGGTTTTTTATTATCAGAACATCGCGCCTGGCGGTACGTCTTTGAAAGTCTTGCAATAGGTTTCAAACATATGCTTCAGGATCTTACGCAGTTTCATCTGTTACTCCGGCGATTTGTTATGCAGGTGTTACGTCTCAATGCGCATATAATATGATCTCAATCACAAAAAGCAAGTTCAGTGTGATGGAAATCACGTTTCAAAAATCTAAAATGCAGTAGCTTTGTTAAAAATCCAATTATAAATCCTGTAGTTAGCGAGCTAAAATATTTTTTAGCATCCTCAATTATTTTTGCAAATGGCAGCCCCACTATGCGTGCAAGCACCCTTTCGCGAAAGACTGGAGGTCTTTCTCCCGCTGCGCTACTGGTAGCCGGCGCTTTCTTTATGGAGTTTATCGACGGCACGGTGATCGCCACGGCGTTGCCGGATATGGCGAAAACCTTTGGCGTGGAAGCCGTCGCGCTCAATATTGGTATTAGTGCCTATTTGATAACGCTGGCGGTGCTGATCCCCGCCAGCGGCTGGATTGCCGATCGCTTTGGCGCGCGCAATGTCTTCTCGCTGGCGCTGGCTATTTTTACCCTCGCCTCGGTGCTTTGCGGGCTTTCAACCAGCGTTGATATGTTTGTCTCGATGCGGATTTTACAGGGCATCGGCGGTGCGTTAATGGTGCCGGTCGGCCGCCTCGCGGTGTTGCGCACCACACCGAAACATCAGCTCATTACCGCTATTGCCACGCTGACCTGGCCCGCGCTGGTCGCCCCCATTATCGGTCCGCCGCTCGGCGGTTTTATTACCCACTATGCCGACTGGCGCTGGATCTTCTTTATTAATGTGCCGCTGGGCCTGCTGGCGATTGCGCTGGCGTTACGCATTATCCCCAATATCCGCGAGGAGGAACGCCGTCCATTCGACTTGCCGGGTTTTATTGCCACGTCTGTGGCGATGATAAGCCTGGTGTACGCCATGGAGGCACTGGGTTCTGAACATCCTCAAGGCGCACTAACGTTAGGTTTGCTGGCGCTCGGCGCGTTAACACTTGCTTTTACCCTGCGCCATTTCCAGCGCGCAACATGGCCAATGATCCGCCTCGACGCCATGAAAGTGCCGACATTTCGCGTAACCATGTACGGCGGTTCACTGTTTCGCGCCTCCATCAGTGCAGTTCCGTTTCTGTTGCCGCTGCTGTTTCAGGTCGGATTCGGCATGGATTCGTTCCATGCCGGGTTGTTTGTGCTGGCGGTGTTTGCCGGGAATCTTTCCATCAAGCCGGCAACCACACCGCTTATCCGCTGGCTGGGTTTCAAAAAGCTGCTGTTAATCAATGGAGCGCTCAATGTGCTGGCACTGTTGGCCTGCGCATTATTGACGTCACACACACCGGTGTGGCTGACATTTGTGATCCTTTATCTCGGCGGCGTATTCCGTTCGGTGCAGTTCACCGGCATCAGCACGCTGGCGTTTGCCGATGTACCGTCGCCGCAAATGAGTTATGCCAACACGTTATTCAGCACGGCAACACAATTAGCGGTGGGCTTAGGTGTTACGCTGGGCGCAATTGGTATTCGCATTGGTGAGCATGTCAGCAGGTGGTTACATCTCACCGCCATTGAGGGGATCAGCTTTCGACTGGCGTTCGTTTTTATTGCCCTGATTTGCCTGGTGGGCATGATTGATACGCTGCGGCTAACAAAGGATGCGGGTAGCGCCGTATCAGGTAAACAGAAAGCCTGATGCAGGAACGGAAAAAGAAAAAAGCCGCAACAGACGTTGCGGCTTTTTATTATCAGGCAAGGACTTCGCGAACGAAGGCTTCAATCTCTTTATTCTGGCAGTTTTCAAAGAAGCACTTCTGGAAACGTTCACCAGAAACGGCGGTTTTCACCAGCTCACGGTCGATAGCACGCAGCGTATCGAGATAGTTCTCTTTTACCACTGCCGCTTTGACCTGGTTCAGAATCCCGGCATTGCGCACCTGCGGTTCTTTGCGCTCCGGCGGATACCCTTCCCCTTTGCGACCAGTAAAGGCTTTTTCAAAGATAAAGCGCACGTTCAGTTCTGCACCCCAGCCAAAACCTTTCGCGAACGGGAGCGCCAGTGCGTTACCGTTGTTGATCTGCGCGAACAGGAAAGCATCCGCCGGATCGATACAGTAACCGCACACCACACCCGGGTGGATATTCAGTGACATCAGCGCGCCCTGGCCAGTGCCACAGCCGGTTACCACGAAATCCACAGCTTTGGCATTCAGCAAAATACTGGCCATAATACCAAGGTGGATATAGGTCAGATGGTGGTCGTTCTCATCGCTCATCCCGACGTTAAATACCGGGAAATCTTTCTCATCGGCAACCGTCTTCAGCTCTTTGAGGATGATGGCGTTTTTCGCCGCCTGGCTGTTTTCCATCATCAGTGCAATTTTCATTTCAGATCTCCTGTGACATGCTTCGGATAGCAAAGGTTGGGTAAACCTTACTACCTGACAAACATACTTTCAAATTTAATGAAAAATGGTTTTAAAAATCAGAAGCGGGCTCACAGTTTTTACTCTTCGCGCAGTGCCGTCGCGATTAGTAGAGGCTGTTCGGCGGGTTATTCTGTCGATTGCCTGCAAATCAACGCGATAAGATGAGATCATGCCAAAATGAAACAGAGTGATTTCATGAAGAGAATAGTTGTAGCCGCCTCGCTGCTCCTGCTCGCGGGATGCACGATGACGAAACAAGCGGAAGTCAGTAGTGTGGATACCATCAGCGGTCTGGTACGCCTGAGCTATAACCAGTCGATGATGCAAACTGCAAAATACGACACCTACACCGCGCAGGGAACAGCTAATAAACAGTGTCAGCAGATGGGTTACGCTACCGCAGTGCCTTACGGTCAGCCGGTGCAAACCTGTAGCCTGATTAGCGGCTCGGTCTGTATGAATACCAAAGTAACTATTCAGTACCAGTGCCGTGGCGTGGCTTTTACGCAAACCAAACCGACCTGGTAAATTCTTAAGCCAGTATAATTTTACTGGCTTATCTTTTTATTAAAAATAAAAACAATTCTCATTTATTTAATTAATCTCCGGCAATGCGTGTTATTCTCATTCTCTTCTTAATACATTTATTTTTTATTTTACCTTTTGCAAATAATTAAATAACAAATTATAGTGAGCGCTCCTTTCGCCTGATAATTATATTGATGGAGCCGCGCCATGTTAAAAGCAGAGATGATCGAAAAATTAAATGAACAAATGAATCTGGAACTGTTTTCTTCTCTGCTTTATCAGCAGATGAGCGCCTGGTGCAGCTACCATAGTTTTGAAGGTGCTGCCGCGTTTCTGCGCCGCCACGCGCAGGAAGAGATGACGCAT
Organism: Kosakonia pseudosacchari; assembly: GCF_900184035.1. GTDB lineage: Bacteria > Pseudomonadota > Gammaproteobacteria > Enterobacterales > Enterobacteriaceae > Kosakonia > Kosakonia pseudosacchari. Next base: position 51,550 of record NZ_FXWP01000027.1, on the reverse strand, counting down.
ATGCAGCGTCTGTTTGATTACCTGACTGACACCGGCAGCCTGCCACGTATCAATACCATTGAATCGCCGGTGGCGGATTATGCTTCGCTCGATGTTCTGTTCCGTGCAACATATGAACATGAACAACTGATCACGCAGAAAATTAACGAACTGGCGCATGTGGCGATGACCACGCAAGATTATCCAACGTTTAATTTCCTGCAATGGTATGTGGCGGAACAGCATGAAGAAGAAAAACTGTTTAAATCAGTGATTGATAAATTAACATTGGCCGGTAAAAGCGGTGAAGGCCTTTATTTCATCGATAAAGAACTGGCGACGCTGGACACACAAAACTAATATGGCGGGCGGTAAAGAAGATTCTTTACCGCCTTTTTATTAATGCCTGCAGATTTTACTTTCGTGAGTAGAAAACCCCTCTTCCGCCGGAATAAACTTTCCGCGAGACGCCAGAAACGCGACCAGTTCAGCCGCCGTCATTCCTTCCGCTGAGCAGGTATGAAAACGCGCTGCTTCGCCAAACCGATGAATAATTGCCGCCGTCAGACTCTCGTTTGAATAACGCTCGCCTGTTTCAATCATCATATTCAGCACTTCATGACCGTGAATGGATGTCATAGATCCTCCCCGAAAAAGATGCATCATAAACTCAACATTTCCAGCGGACGTTGCGCTAAAACAGGTTTACATGCATCTGGTACAGCGCCAGTCCTGCTTATTCACGGCATGGTAGAAGTAGCGATAATTTACCGTTTCCAGCGGGATACCGTTTTCGAAAAACAGATCGGTCAGCCAGGCAACGTTGTCAATTATCCACTCATCTTCCGGCAAGCCCTGAGCAAAGGTTTCATCATCCGGACCAATGATCGAATAGATTGCCCACGTCCCATATCCTTTTCCTGGCGCGGCTCTGGTAGTGCTACCTCTGCCCCTTGCCAGCACATTTTCCAGTGACCGTGACAAAGCAGATTTCCGCTGCGCGATCACAGCGCTGTAAAGGGATTAGTACCCGCTATCGCTAACCTTCAATATCTTTGAAACTTTATAATATTTTTTAAGTTTCATGGGATTGTGGCCTAAATACATCCTCCTGATGAAGTAGGTAAATCCGGCAATTTTCCTCTGCAGGCGCCCGCACAACTCTCATCGTAAAGAAATAAATACAGTACATGTAACGGTTGTTTGACGAAATCACTGAATTGTCTTACTCTGCGCCGCATCTTGAGCTGGCAGTACGTTTTATTACAGAGGAAAGCGTGAAGAATCGAACACTTGGCAGTGTTTTTATCGTCGCCGGAACAACCATCGGCGCGGGAATGCTGGCAATGCCGCTGGCTGCGGCAGGCGTAGGTTTTGCAACCACTTTTGTTTTACTTTTCACTCTATGGGCAGTGATGTGTTACACCGCCCTTCTGCTGCTGGAGGTTTATCAGCATGTTCCGGCAGATACCGGGCTTGGATCGCTCGCCCGGCGTTATCTGGGGAAGTATGGTCAATGGGTGACAGGCTTTAGCATGATGTTTTTGATGTATGCGCTGACGGCAGCATATATCAGCGGCGCAGGTGAATTGCTGGCCGCAAGCATCAGCGCGTGGCTTAACATTTCGCTTTCGCCCTCAACGGGTGTGTTGCTATTCACCCTTGTTGCCGGTGGCGTTGTATGTGCAGGGACTTCCCTGGTCGATCTGTTTAACCGTTTTCTGTTCAGCGCCAAGCTCTTGTTCCTGGTCGTGATGCTGGCGCTGCTGATGCCACATATCCATAAGGCTAATTTGCTGACCATGCCGCTGGAAAAAGGTCTGGCGCTGTCTGCCATTCCGGTCATTTTTACCTCGTTTGGTTTTCACGGCAGCGTTCCAAGCATCGTCAGTTATATGGGTGGAGATATTTGTAAACTGCGCGGCGTGTTTATTACCGGCAGCGCCATCCCGCTGGTGGCCTATATTTTCTGGCAACTGGCGACGCTTGGCAGTATTGATTCCCCGACCTTTATCGGGCTGCTGGCCAGCCAGGCCGGGCTTAACGGTCTGTTGCAGGCATTACGTGAAGTGGTGGCGTCGCCACATGTTGAGTTAGCGGTACATCTGTTTGCCGACCTGGCGCTTGCAACCTCTTTCCTCGGCGTATCGCTCGGTCTGTTTGATTACCTGGCCGATTTGTTCCAGCGGCGCAACAATGTCGTCGGGCGCTTACAGACAGGCGCTATCACTTTTCTGCCACCGCTGGCGTTCGCGCTGTTTTATCCGCGTGGCTTCGTAATGGCGTTGGGCTATGCCGGCGTTGCGCTTTCCGTGCTGGCGTTGTTGTTGCCTTCAATGCTGGCATGGCAAAGCCGTAAGCATCATCCGCAAAGCGGTTATCGTGTACCCGGCGGCAAACCGGCGCTGTGTCTGATTTTTGCCTGCGGTATCGCGATTATTGTTATTCAGTTCTCTATCGTCGCCGGGTTGTTGCCGGAAGTCGGTTAATCACCGCCATCAGGTGTGAGCCTGTTCAATGTACGTGCTCGCACCGCTCTTCCCCCTCTTTGATGGGTCTGCCTCTGGTTCGTTCTCCACGCCGTTTTTGCAGAAAATTGCTGTCACACTAATACGGTGAAACTTCCTCGCACCAGCAAATTCACGAACCTGGTTACCGCTTCGAAAGTAACGCGAAATGAAAGTGGGAAATTTCAGGGCATGAAAACGTATCGCCAACGGTGAGATACAAGCGCAAGGTTTCAGTCTTTTCGATGACTGGAATGTACTAATGCCTCTTTTACAGGTCGTACAGGACGAAACCGAATGGCGAAATACGGCGAAGACGAAAAACAGGCATAAAAAAACCGCCTTTAAGGGCGGTTTCACGACACTGCTTATCATTGATTTTATTCTTGTTTTCCCATGGTACCCGGAGCGGGACTTGAACCCGCACAGCGCGAACGCCGAGGGATTTTAAAAACTATCGAGCCGCTTTTAAAATCATAACCTTATGATTATAATCATAAAATAAAAAGGCTAAGGGCGGCTGATTTAGGCTGCTGCTCCATTTTCATCGCCATCGTTTACCCTTTCCCGGTTATCAAATGGATTGAGCGCAACAGCAGCATCCAGATGGCTCGGCGCGAAATGCGAATACCGCATTGTCATCTTAATGTCGGTGTGCCCGAGTATGCGTTGAAGCACCAGAATATTACCGCCACGCATCATAAAATGGCTGGCGAAGGTATGCCGCAGCACATGGGTAAGTTGACCGTCCGGCAGCTCAATCCCCGCCCTTTTCACTGCCGCCTTAAATGCTTCATAACAGGGAGTGAATAACGCCCCTCGCTTCTTCGGTAGCAGTTGGCTAAGGGCTGGCGAAATGGGAACTGTACGATTCTTTTTGCCTTTAGTCCGGGTATAGGTGATTCGCCCTGGTAGGATCTGAGACTGTTTTAGCCCTTCAGCCTCTCCCCATCGGGCACCGGTTGCCAGGCAGATGCGCGCGACAATGCCTAAATCAGGGTTACGGGACTCATCGCATGCGGCAAGCAGGCGATCGATCTCACCCTGATAAAGGAACGCCAGTTCCTGCTCTTCCTCTTTAAACTTCCGGATACCTGATAGCGGGTTTTCTCCATGCCATTCGCCCAGGCGTTTTAGTTCAGCAAATACAGCATGCAGATACGACTGCTCACGATTCACGGTTGCTTCGCTGAGCTTCTTCTTGCCCTTCTGATTCCATTCGCCACTTAGTCGGCGCTCACGATAAACAGCGAATACGTTTTTATTAAAATCTGAGGCAAATGGGTCATTTAGCCTTTCACAGATCGCCAGCAGTTTATTTTTGCGCTCTTCACCGGAAGTAAGAGCCTTTCCATACATCTCATACCAGCGATCAATAAGTTCGGATAGCCGAGGGCCGGAACCGGTGCAAATCCCATCAGTGGAAATCCGATTCATTAACCGGCGCTCAAAAGAGAGCGCCTCACCTTTCGTGGCGAACTGTTTACGTGTACGGCTTCCGGCTGCGCCATGCGGGTAGCATTCGCAGAGCCATTTGCCGGAAGGAAGTTTACGAACGGTCATTTAGGCAAAGCTCTTCCATTGCTCTTCGCTAATAATTTTTAACTTAGTACCTTTCTCATCGCGATAAGATACTGCCTTCTCAATCTTTCTTCCGTAGGACTGGAACCGCCAGTCCCTCGCGCAAAGCGTTCCAATTACCAGATAATCAATTTTTTGTGTAACGGTGGAGCTAATTTTTGCACCTGACGCACGAAACTCATCTTCGCAAACGCTTCGCTTACCATGCAAAAATTCTCCCGTAAGACACACCGTAGCACCATCAAGCTCAAGCGAATCAATAGTATCAAGGGGTAAGGCTGTTGAAAGGCCATCAACGACGCCTTCTTCAATATTACTGCCAGTAAAATCTATTAATGCAGATTTTAAGGTGTTGCGTTCTTCATCAGTGATAACCCCATCATCCAAGATCTGCTTAACCACTGCGTAAAGTTCTTTGCCGGGGTAGTTGTTTTTCAATGCCGCATTTTTTGAGAGGAACCAATTAAGATAGCGAATTTCACTATCATTGAGTTCCTGATTGGCAATCATTCCCTTGCATAAACCCTCCAGTAAGTGCTTATCTGCGTCTTCAGAGAAGAGATCTATATTAGGAATGTCTAACAAGTCTTTTTGAATAGTAATTAAATCCGCTTTCAGAAATTCCAATTCAACTTTTTCTATCACCCCATCAGCAAGGATATCGGAAAGCCTGCGCTTAATTGTTTTCACGCAGTAGTTATTACTGATAGCTTCAGCCTCAAGCAACCAGGTATCAAGGTAGAGCACTTCCTTACTATCAAGAGCACCATCACTTAGTAGACCATCAATGATGCTTATCAGATTGGCAAATAACTTACTTCTGTTTCTGACGTAATTAAATGTGCTGAGTTCCGTCATAACTAATCACCTCTTTTTGAGTGATATATTATTACTCTCTAAAAAAAGAGAGCACCCACGACCACACCTACAATAAAAACAACGATAATTTCTTTGGGATAATCTTTTAGCCAGCTTGCGATATCTGAATGATTTTTTGTTGATTCATTCGCTGGTTTCGTCTGATTTTCTTCGTCAATCCAGGACAGCGCCATCTGTAGCTGCGGGCGCGTAAGATCATTAAATCTTCCGGTACCAAAATTGATATGACAAAAACGAATGAGACGCTGCCGGGAGTCTCCTTCCTCGCTATTTCGCAGCAACAAATGGACAAGCGCTTTCCTTGCGTCCCCATCTTTACAGCGATCCAGTATTGCCTGGAGGAAGCTAACAGCGGTCTGGTATTGATTAACCGTCATTTCATCAATGCTTGAGACGCCAATTTCTGCATGCATTCTTTGCCAAATTTCATAGGCTTCACCTTCCCCCGCTTCAGCTATGGAAAGAACTAACTTATTAAGTTCTTTACGCTGTGCTTTTACGAGTGGTCGATCGTCCTCCCTCGTAGAAGGTATCGCTATGTTGATTGTTCGCTGTGCATCAACTCGTTCTATCTGGATATTATTTTCGTTAAAGTCTCGACCCGCGTTGCGGTTTTGACTTCCAGTAGAATTTACGGTCATAGAGTATCCTTACTTTTTGTTTTCGCTGAAATCCCTTCCCGCTACACGGTTCCCATGTCCGGTGACATTTATTGCCGTATCTGACGCCAAATTTCCGGCATTCAGAGCAGCAAGAGCAGCTGCTTTAACGGCAATAGGAGCAGAACGAAATAGATTGATTAGTTGTTGTTCATCCTCGTTTAGAGCTTCGGCAGACCGAACCCCTGTGACAACAAACTGAACATCGACACCAAGTTTTGATACTGCGAAAAGATAAGACGCATCCGGATACCGCTCGCCTTTTTCGTAATTCAATTGCGCCAATTTTTTCACTCCGCCCACGTCGCCAAAAGCTAACTGGCTTAAGCCAAGGCGTTCGCGTTCCTCTTTCAGACGCGCCCCGATATTCTCTCGCATACAGAAACCCTTGACAGGTATTCAAACGAATACCACAATGTGATTCACGAACACTTAGCAGATCACAATATACCACTATGACGCAAGCTAACTACACCAGCAGGTCTCGCACCCCTAAAAATTCAGTGGCCGGTCGGCCTCTGCCGCTGCGACTCAATCCTGAAGAACGACACATCATTGAAGAAATGGCCGAGAAAGAAAGCCGCTCAGCCAGCAATATGGTGCGTGTTATTTTCCTTCGTGGACTTGAGTCACTTCTTCACGTCTCAACGGCCAACAAGGCCGAGTAATAAGGAGTGAAAAATGTCCGGGATCACAATCAACATTAATGTGAGCACGCCCTACGTTTCTCTTAAGCGCTATTCAGAAATGACAGGCATACCATTCGAGACATGCCGGGGCATGATGGAAGATGGTCGTATTATTATCCGCCCCAAAACACGAAAGATGGAAAAACCAGAGGTCAATTTAGTGGCAATGCTTAAAGATGCCATTGCTAATAGTTAAAGGACGCGAAATGAAAAATAAATATCCTTTGATTGAGGCGGGTAAAAATCTTTTCCTTTACCGTGGTTTTACTATAAGAAAGGCACCGCGTAATAACATTATTAAATGCGCAACGTATTTAATTAATAAACGCGATGATTCTAACTCTTATGATAATTATCTGGGCCGTGATTTTGCGCTTGCAGAAGCCATGCGTACCGTTGACCATATGTTAAAGGCCGGGGGCAACCATGCACGATGAAGGCCCAACGTTGGCAAGCCTGCTACGCAATGGCTGTCAGGTCACGCACTTTAAGAACTCGCGCGGATGGCTCGAAACTCCGGACGGGAGATTTTTTAAACCCGAACCGGCCAAAGTTCAATTTATAAAAGGACTGAATAAACCTTTTATGTATGTCCGAAAGGTTAATAAAGAATTTGCTACCGCACTAACCGAATTAATTAAAAAACTGATTAACTAATTCGGTCTTAAAAAATCGTTCCTGCTCTCACCACTGTTTAAAACAGTGGCGGATTAACTCATCCCTGTAAAGAGGAAACATCATGACGAGACGAGATCAGTTTAATTTCATTCTGCATATTATTTTGCCAGCCATAGAAAATGAAGGGTTAACAATCAAAACCCAGCGCGACGGTGAAATTACATTATCCGCTCAAGGTTCTATTGCTGAAGATTTCGTTAAGAACTTGCGTCAGCACTGCATTGAAGAATTGCAGCGCCCTTCTACATCGTCGGTATATGGAGCTTAAGAAATGCAACGTCGAAATATCGAAACCCGTACAACAAAAATCGGCCCTGATGATGCCCGGCTTAACGATCTACTGACTGCTGCCCGTATGGATGAACGCCGCGCACGAATGGAGGCCATGGCAGCCCGGCTGGATTCCCTGGCCGGGAGAATTATCAGCCACCAGCTCAGCTACAAAGAAGCCGGTGAGCTTTTACGACAAGAAGCGATCAACGTAACAAATGCCATCGGGGAGATCCTCTGATGGCGGACGAAATCGATATTGCACAGCAACACGAGTATGAGGAGCGGGAACGTCACATCCTGAACGCCCGCAGCAAACCAACTTCCGTTTCCCGCCTGACCTGTGATTGTTGCGGCGCGCCAATACCTGAAGCACGCCGCATTGCCGTGCCTGGGGTGGAACTGTGCGTGACGTGCCAGACCATCAGCGAATCAAAAAACAAACATCTCCGGGGGTAAGAAATGATCAGCACTATTCTCAAATGGGCGGGCAATAAAGCCGCTATTATGCCTGACCTATTACAGCATCTTCCCGCAGGCGGTCAGCGCCTGGTTGAACCTTTCGCAGGCTCCTGCGCTGTGATGATGGCAACTGACTATCCGGCCTATCTCGTCGCTGATATCAACCCCGATCTGATTAATCTCTATCGTACCATTGCCAACGATTGTGACGCGTTCATTGAGCTGGCTCAGATCGTTTTCGAAAGCTATCCCACCTCTGACGACTATTACCACATCAGGCACGCATTTAATCAGGATACTGCTTTGCCACTCAGCACAAGAGCGGCTTATTTTCTGTACCTGAATCGCCACTGTTATCGAGGCCTGTGCCGCTATAACGGCAGCGGCGGTTTCAATGTGCCATATGGCAACTACCGCGCCCCCTATTTCCCGGAAGCCGAGATACATGCATTTGCTGATAAAGCCACACGCGCAACCTTTATCTGTGCAGGGTTTGAAGAAACACTGAGCATGGTGCAGACCGGCGATGTTGTGTACTGCGATCCACCGTATGACGGCGTGTTTACCGCGTATCACACTAAAGGATTCAGTGAGGACGATCAGTATTGCCTGGCATCCGTGCTAACACGACTGGCAGCGGAAGGCTTCCCGGTTGTCGCATCCAACGCCAACACAATGCTGGTTTCCTCCCTGTATCGCGCTTTCATCCTTCACCGCATCAGTGCATCGCGGGGGATCGGCGTTGCTGCTGGCGACGGAAAAAAAGCCACTGAGGTGATCGCCGTTTCGAACAGCAAACCATACGCCTCGTGGATTGGTTTCGATCCTGCTAATGGCTGTGAAAAGTGCGTTGAACTCCATCCATGAGTAAAGCGCTCTGCTGCATCGGGGCAACAAAATGACTACGGAAAACCGTGGCCGTCGCGCCCCTTCTCCACCGCCTCCCTTTCCGGGTAGTTCTGATGATGCTACCCGGTACGCCTATGAGTGGAACAAACCAAGAAAAGCCATTTATGTCGATAAGACACCTGCTGTTGATCTCGTTGAGCTGGGTCAAGAGCAGGATTTTTTAGACTGGGTTAAACGTACCCTTCAACCTCTCCCGCTGTTCATTCGCCGCCGTCTGGCGGTGCGCATTGACAGCATTCACTCGATGAAAGGCCGCCATATCGCCAGGCTGGCCGTGCGGGATATTGTCAGGCGAGATCTGCCACATATTCAGGCTGTAACTGAACAATATGCCATTCCGGTTGACAGCGATGGCGAGGCATACAGTGAACTCAATACGCTTTACCACACGTTTAAGAACCTGGGGGAATTAACGCGCCGGTTTAATAATCTGCCGGATTACTCAGCCGAAGACGTGGAGTTGATGGCGCAGGATATCGCCATCTACATGACAGGCGTTCTCAGCGAAGTAAACGACGATATAGCGGCGCTGGATGACCGCCAGTCGGCGGTGTGGCTGTATAACGAAGCCGCGCGCCTGACTCTCTATTTTCGTCAGACGCCACCCGGCTCGGGCAAACGTAAGTTGCGCCTCGACGAACTCGCCACAGCGATCAGTAAAATGCTGGATTCCCGTTGGTGGCATCGCGCATTGAGAAAATATACAGTTCGCTGGCGCGAGCATCTGCATATCGCGTTTGGTGACGTGAAACGCGACATATCGCCCTATTGCAGCAAACACCATGTCAGCGAGTGGGATACACGGCGTAAACGTAGCCGCGCGATCATGAGCAAGCTGGAGCTGGAAGATCAGGACACAAAAGAACGCATATCGCTGATAGAGCAGATAGATAAGAGCATCTCCAACCCGGAAAAACGGCGCATTGAGTTGATGACGCGTATTGGTGGCTTTGAAAAAATCGCCAATGAAAATGGGTTTGCCGGAAGCTTCTTTACCCTGACCACACCATCACGCTATCACGCGTGGAGTATATTCGGGCATCGCAATGCCAAATGGAGCGGCACAAGCCCACGCGCGGCACAGCGCTATCTTAACCGCATCTGGCAGCAGATACGTGCAGAGCTGGCCCGCCGAGAAATCCCCGTATTCGGGCTTCGCGTGGCCGAGTCCCATCACGATGGCACGCCACACTGGCACGGGTTGTTGTTCACTGCCCCGGAGCATGTCAGCGAGTTACGCGAGGTGATGCAGGATTACGCCACCCGCGAAGATGCCGAAGAACTACGCGGCAGAAATGGCAAGTTGCCACGCTTTGAAATGAAGGATATCGATCCGGAGAAAGGCAGCGCGACAGGCTATGTCGTTAAATACATCTCTAAAAATATTGATGGTTACGCACTCGATGGCGAAGCCGACGATGAAAGCGGCAGACCGTTAAAAGAGACAGCAAAACACGCTACCGCCTGGGCCTCCTGCTGGGGTATTCGTCAATTTCAGTTTTTAGGCGGCGCGCCGGTTTCCGTGTGGCGCGAACTGCGCCGGATGCACGATCAGGCGCTGGCAGACAGCATAAATCCGCTGTTCGGCGAGCTTCACCGCGCTGCTGATTCTGGCGACTGGCAGCAGTACGTTCAGTTGCAGGGCGGCGCATTTGTCGCACGTAAAAACCTGGTTGTTCGCATCTGGTATCAGATGAAGGATGAGCCTAACACCTATGGCGAATATCAGAATTTGATCAAAGGCCTCGTAATGCCTGCGGTCAACATTGAACCGGTGATCACCCGCCTTAAAACCTACTGCATTGTGAAGATGAAACCGCCCATTTCTGATGGCGCGGGTTTGGCCGTTGACCTTCAGGGCGCGCCTGCGCCCTCTTGGACTCGTGTCAATAACTGTACCAAGGCTAAAAAACAAACAATTTCGCCACCATCAGCACCGTCAGAAATCCCCATATCAGCTGGCGCTGATGGGCCAGAGCAAATCGTGATCGGGCAATTAACGCGCGAACAGAAAAAACGCATCGCTGAGAGCATCCGAAACCACAAACCGGAACGGAAAAAATCACCCGCCGATGAGTTTGAGGCGCTGGCGCACGCCATTACGTCAAGTGAGTACACGGAATATGATCACGCGCGCGCCGAAAGTTACCTTCGTGCCGCATGTGAACTACGGAAGCGAGAGCAAACCCTTACGCCAGAAGTGGAAACGCTGGCTGGACAGGTTCAGGTGTGGGCACAGATCAAAAAAATCCAGATCAGCCGCGTGCAGGCTATACAGCTGGCGCGCGGCGAGAAAGTCACCGTGCTGGATACCGTGTATCGCGCGAACCCGCGCACGGGCGAATTGGTTGTTATTGATACAGATAAACAGTGGAGAAAAACTTTAGCAAAGTACCGTACAGAGAGATTGATTAAGCTCTGGAAGAAAGCGCTAGAATAATAGGACTCAGCCTCGACTTGAACTAATAGGTTGCTCGGACAACACAACTTTAAATTGAGTGAGACACATAACATTATGTTAAATGAAAAATGAATTTAACATTAATGACATCCTGTTTTACAATCTATCCCTAAGGAATTTCAACCCAAAAAAATGACCTTTACTTTTCTCTAGAATGCCAAGATTTAAATCGTAAAAGTACCATATTAGATTCGGTTTTGTTGGTGGTACAAGCGAGGGAATTTGTAATTTTCCATCCTCATATAATTGCGATATAAAATTGCCATCATTTATTTGTGGATCAATAGAAGTGATAGTATCCTCGCAATGGAGGGCATAACCAAATATTTCTATTGTATGACCAGAACATGTAACTGGATTTAGCATGTATGACTGGCCTGACGGAATATCTTTTTCAAGATACATCCGGCGTATCTCAAAAAACTTCAGCGAATCCTCGCTGCTATGGTCGAAAACACTATGAGGAGCGATGGAAACTATAGTGAAAGTATCTTTTGATACATCAGCGAAGATAAGATAGTTGCTTCGTCCTTTTGGATTTTTGTTATTTTTAGGCCCAAAATGAAAGTGATACAGACCTTCTCTGAGTACCAAGGAATCAATGTCTTTTCCTTCGCTTTTTGGTGAAGCACCAGGTAAAACAATACCATGTGTTCTGACTTGCTCAGATAGATATGGGTTAAGATCATCACCGTTAATAACTTTATTAAGAAACACTTTTATTTCAGGATATTTCCTTATAAAAACATCCAAGTCTATCCCTCCAGGAAAGAATTTTACTATCCTCTTTTTTACAGGGATAGTTCTAATCTTCCATGTAATATAACTAGAAATAATTACTCTTGTTGGCATTTTTTCGAGTTCTGCTATAGCCAGCGGAGTATTTGGAACCTTCGGCAATTCCTTTATCATCGATTGTCTGAAACGCTTAATGCTAGGTGAATATCCGCAACTCATATTTAATTGTCTCCGCATTATAAATCGCTTACTGATTTAAAGATAAATAAATCAATTTTAACCCTACTTGCATTTATTTATTTTTATTATTATCACACTTTTTGTCGGCTATACATATCAGGCGCTCTATTGATTGATCGATTAGGTATAGCCATAATTTATAAAACACTCAATTCAAGCCCGCCCAATATAAATCATAAAAATAAAAAAGGCCCAACATTGCATGGGCCGTTTTATTATTTGAACAACCGCATAATATTTGCAGATTGCTTAGGGCTGGCTTTCTCAGTGTTTGAGTCAATCCTTATAAAGGTATCTTCACCAACAAAACTCATTTCGTTTTGTGCCGGGATCATTATCCTGATTACCGACAACCCTTTATAATCTATGGTGTCAATGTTATTTAAAACTTGGCTCTTTAGCGGATCAGTTAATTCACTATTACGTATTGAACCTACTATCAGTGCCACATAATCGGATAGTGCGATATTTAATGATTTAGCTTCTCTGTCAATACCAAAAACTGATTTATCACCAATAACCTCAGGCTCAATAGAATAAATTTCCTTTATTCTATCAGAATCAGATTCAGAATCTGAGACCCCAATAAAAATGAAAGAGTCACTAGCATTAGGCCCTAAATTACCCATACTACATATTATTTCGTTGATTTTTTTTAATAGTTTTTTATTTACTTCTTTCTTACCATCCAAATTTAAAATGCCTTGTTTAAATTCATACCTAGGAGTTTCAATTTTCGATCTTCTTAATGAATTTTCGAAATCAATAAGTAATCCAGCACCATGAGTTAATAATGATGGCGTTGATTTTATAAAATAAGACTGGATAGCTCCTTTGACAAGATTGATATTTAGTGTCCTGTCACCTGTAGTTACGTGTTTTTTATCTGTTTTTAACTTCGCATTTATGCCTGTCAAAGCCTTTATTATACTTTTATATTCAACAGGCTCTTTTGATTCTTTAACAATCAAATCATAATAAGCCATGAAAACCGTATAGAATGCAGATCTTGCTGAGTTGCTTGCTCTCCCATTGTAGATAACATTTTTGAAAGGATGGTTACCGTCAAAATTAACCTCACTAAAAGTTGTAAGTACTGCACTTATAGTGCCCTTCACTTCAATAAGCAAATTATCTTCAGGATATGAAATTATTTTTGCACAAATTCGTTTTGAGAGTGTCGACTCTGGATCATAAAGCTCATCAAGATTGTCCTTACTTGATGCAAATGGTTGATTATCTAATATAGAGACAATTAAATCTGATATTATCTGCTCATCTACAGAGTCTTTAAGTTCTTTTGTATTGAGAATTCCTTGTTTAACCCAAAACGTATCAGTTGCATTAATACCGTACCCTTGCCTATCAACATATCCATCAACACTTATACTTGGCATGTCAGATAACTTCAATATATCTGAAGACGAGTCACCTCGCAGCTCCGATGATAATTTTCTTACAAGCATAGATAATGGGTTAACAACTCCAGCCTGCCGTTTTTCCTGAAAACTTAGCTGGCGACCACCAGAGTTAATTCTTCCAAAAATATCAGTAACATTTGATTCATTTTCTAAAGGGAAAATAGTTACAGCAAGTTGATACTCTATAATGTCCGCACAATCTTTAGGTGGAAGAACACGGTTATCATCCAAAGTTCGGCCATCTGCCTCCATTGCCTGCTTAGCCGTCGGAAACTCATCAACATCAAAAAAGACGCCATCTAAAGAATATTTATTCTCTATAAAATCGAAAATTGCATTTAAGCGTTGCATACCGTCAATGATTTCATATTCACCATTCTTTGTTTGTGCTAATAAAACTAACGGTATAGGATATCCTAATAAAATACTATCTATTAATTTTTGTTTTTCTTTTGTTGTCCACACTAACTTACGCTGATAATTTCTATTAACCAAAAATTTACCGGCACGATAATCCCTGTATGCTTCTGTAATATTCATACCCCTTGGGGTTATTGAAGCCATTTTATAACTCCTTATTCCATTGATTATAAAAATTATGTTAGAGACTAATGTATTTCTATATCTAGCAAACAGATGGATATAGATCGTATTTCATATGTATATCAAAAACCGTTACAAGGTGTTAGTGTTTCTTGAGCGTTATCCAGCACTGCCGTAGTCAAATGCAAAGACAAGCACAAATTTGCACTATTTTTTTGATGCTATTAATCCCTTTCCGCGCCAGTTCTGTTGCGGTTCCGTCTGTATTTCAAAAGTGCACAAAAAGAGACACATTCAGCGCGCAGGCGAGGCGGGGGAGCAAGCGCGCGCTTTGGGGGCAAGGCAAGGGTCGGATTGTCTCTGACCTGATGCCTGAGCAGCGTTGCATTGCCGCGCTATTGCTCCGGCCTTGCGCGGGGATAGGTGAGAAAATGTCGTCTCAGAGCGGCTTACAGCGCGTCTTGTGAGGGGTACGGAAAACGATGCCCGACAGGCGGCGAAAGGTGAAAAAATTAGAAGGATTTTCGGAAGTGCAGAAGCGACACCACCACTCCTGATGGTGTCTGCCGGAATGTTCAGGCGCTTTCGGAAAGGAGTGCATAGGGGTTGAAGCGGATCACCTCCTCACCCAGCCAGTCGTTGACGTGTTTCATGGCTTCCATCACAGGTGTCAGCTCATTGATGGCAAACACCCTGGCGGCTTTTTCCACATCGCCAAACGAGCCATTACCCTCCGGGATGGCGCCCATCAGTTGTGGTGGTACGCGATGCGCGGCCAGAATGTCATCGCGTGTTGCCGACTTCACGCCGATAAACTCATCCTTTGCCGATATCTGGCTGAACGGCAGGATCTGAACCGAGTCTTTACCGCCGCCAGGCGCATGCAGCAGGATGTTTTTGAATGCCCCACCCCGCCGCGTATCCGTCAGCGTTTTCTTGAGTTTGTCGAGACTTTCCTGATCGGCAATGGCGCTGTTCACGTAAACAATGCAACCTGCATGGCTGCCGTTGTCATAGTATAGCTTGCGGAACTTGTCAGCCGAGTGCGACAAGTTAGCCGACAGCAGCCCTGCAAAATACTCAGGCATACCGTAGATATCCTGGTGAATATCCGGGTTAATGACGTGGCACACTGAACCAGTCCTGAACGGGTGATCATCCAGGCCCGCCTGAATAAACCAGTAGGTATCGAGATCGGAACCCCTCCGGGTGTACTTGGCGAGTGAATGGCGCAGCCCCAACGGGCCGCCGAGCAGATTTGATCGCAGCTCAAGATAGGCATTACCGAACACAAACCAGTCAAGCGCAAAGGCAGAAAACACCTGACGAGACAGCAACCGGTGCGGGATAAAACACCCGGCCAGCACGTTGCGTTTGAACATCAGTGCAGACTGGTGCCAGCTCGCATAACCAAACTGCCGCGCCAGCCCGTACCAGCTGATTGGCGTTTCGTAATAGCGGCCATTATTGGCGCAATACATACTGTCCAGCAGGTCATAAGATGACGTGACCGGCCATGGCCCGTCAAAGGTGAAAGAATTCAGTCCCGGCTGGTTTTTTAATGCAGAAACCAGGTCTGCCTGCTCCCCGGAATGCCGCCGCGCGCCGGGATATTTTTTTCTGCTCAAAGTCAGTACTCCATAACGGTCATGGTATTGCCGCCGTCAGCGCCCAGCGGTTCGTTGATAGTGGCAAGCATGGTCGCCCAGGCTAAGTCACCGTGACTGACGCCACGGGCGCGGTCAGTGTCATACGTGATCACGCCGCCCGGCGTGACCACTTTTCGCACCGCACTGAATGCGGTTATCAGGTCATACTCTCCCCGGTCATACTCCCAGCGACCGGCGCGGATCATTTGCAGCATTTTCAGTACCAGCATGCGCTTGCTGGCGGGCGAAAACTGGTAGCACACTGTCGCCGGAAACTTCTTCTTCACGAGCTGATAAACCGCCTCGCCGATGCCGCTGCCATCGATACCGATGTGCTGGACGTTGTAGCGCGTCAGCATGTTGATGATCAGTTGCGCCTGCGCTTCGAATTCCATGCCGCGAATGCGCTGGGTTTCGATGGTACGAAACTTGGCGCCTGGAACCAGCGGCGCCGCGTTAACCGATATTGCCCCGCTGTCACCTTTGCCGCTGGCGCCGTTGGGGTCATAGCCAATCCACACCGCGCGATCTGCCATCGGGCGCATGGCGTACGGTTTCCAGTCGGGCCAGTCGTCAAACCCGTCAACACCACAACTCAGCAACTGGTTGTAATCGAAAGCGGTTTCGCCATTTTTGATGAACACGCAGCCATACAGGTTGTCGTATTCCTCCGGGCTGTTCTCCTGCTGAATCTCCTCAATGTCAGTGAGATCCCACCCGTGATCGATGGCGTCCTGAAGGGTGACAATCTGGCGCCAGATGTTGTCCGGACACATCAGGCCGCTGTTGAGTGTTTTCCAGCTGGTGTCAAACTCAATCCGTTTGCCATGGCTGCGGCCTTTGTTAAACGCTTCACCACTCCAGAACGGGTAGGCTTCGTGGCTTTCCGCTGACGGTGTGGAAAAATAGGTGCGTGTCAGCCCTTTCAGGGTTGCCATTGCCCCGGCCACTTTCTTCAGGTTGGCAAACTGCCCCACCCAGAAAAACTCATCAAAATAGAGGTTGCCGGTGTATGACTGCGCTGTTGCGGCTGAGGTGCCAAGAAAATGCAGCTCTGCGCCATTCGCCAGCTGGATCATGTCGCCGCCCTTCAGTTCAACATCCACTTCCTCAGCGGCAGAACGAATAAAACTGCGGAACTGATAGGCCTGACGGCGACTGGCGGAAAGGAAGATCTGGTTGCGCTGATGCTTGTATTTCACATCGTCAGACAGCGCGCGCAACAACGCCTCGCGCGCAAAATACCAGGTGGCACCCACCTGGCGGGATTTCAGTATGGCGCGGTTGCGGTGGTGGTGATTGTCGAACCAGCCGCGCTGGTGCCAGTGCAGCGAGCCAAGAATGTTTTCCCGCAGTGCTGCAATCTGCGATTCCGAGAAGGTATTTTGCTTCTTGCGCAGCTTCTTTTTCGGCTGCGTGGCCGGGGTGCCGTTATCCAGCTTTTTAAGCTGTCGGGTCAGCAGGTCGATTTCCTTGAAGTCGCCACCGGTCTTTTTATCCTTGCCGGTCAGCTGAATCAGACGCGCATCAATGGATGTGGTGACACGCTGGATGGGCGGCGTATCGTCCCACTCGTCGCGCTTTTTCCAGGCATAGACTGTGTTCTGATTGATCCCCATCAGGCGTGAAATTTCTGCTGGCGGGTAACCCTGCCAGTAGAGTTGTCTTGCCCGCTGCCTGATAAACGCTTCTCCGACCGACATTCGCTTCTCCTCGCTGTATGCCGGGGAGATTAACCCGCGCGCGCGGATGCTTTCCCGCACCTCTGGTTGTTGTGTTTCCCCTACAACAACAACGCGTTGAGGCAGTAATGCCGCCCCTGCCATCATTTCGCTGAACTCACCCACAACGAGCAAACGAACATGGCTGGCACAACGAAAACCCGCAAAAAATTCCGTGTTGCTGTCTCCGGAGCCACCGTCGATGGCCGCGAAATTAAGCCGGAGCACCTCCACGACGCAGCAGCGAATTACAACCCGGAAGTGTACGGGGCGCGCGTCAACATTGAGCACTACCTCTCGCCTTATCCGGGCAGTGATTTCGGGGCGATGGGCGATGTGACCGCATTAAGCGCCGAAGATATTACCACCGGGCCGCTGGCCGGGCGCACCGCGCTCTATGCGGAGATTGAAGCTTCCGACCGTATGAAGCAAATGACCGACAAAGGGCAAAAGGTTTACTCCAGCATTGAACTGCACCCGCAGTTTGCGCTCAACGGCAAGGCCTATGTGATGGGCCTCGCGATGACAGACACGCCCGCTAGCCTTGGCACTGAACGCCTGAAATTTGCTGCTCAGCAACGTGCGCAGGTGATGGCATTCAACAATCAGCAGGCGGAACCGCCGATGTTCACCGAAGCCATTGAAGCGGAAGTGATCGAGCTTTCCGGTCAGCGCAGCGATGAGAGCAAACAGTGGTTTTCCCGCGTCATGGGCATCCTTGGCAAAGGCCAGAAGACCGACGATGAGCGATTCAGCCAGGTGCATCAGGCTGTTGAGGCCGTGGCGCAGTCACAGGTTGAACTCAGCGATCAGTTCAGCAGCGTTGAGCAGGGCCGCGCACAGGACAAAGCTGCCATTCAGCAGCTGACAACCGATCTGGCTGCACTGCGCCAGAAACTTGAAACTACGGACGGCAATTTCAGCCGCCGCCCGCCTGCCAGCGGTGGTGATAACGCGCAGCTGGCTGACTACTGATATCAGCAACGAGAGAGAAAGAGATGAGAAATAATACCCGTCAACTGTTCGATCAGTATGTGGCACGGCAGGCGCAGCTTAACGGCGTGACAGCCGCCGCTGTCGCGGCACAGTTCAGCGTTGATCCGACTGCGCAACAGCGCCTTGAGGCCGCCGCGCAGGAAAGTGACGCCTTTCTGAAACAAATTAACGTCTTCGGCGTTGATGAGCAGATCGGCCAGAAAATCCTGATTGGCAGTAAAGGGCCGCTGGCAGGGGTGAACAACAGCACCACCACGCGCCGCAATCCGGCATCCAATGACAACATGGATCCTTACGGCTACCTCTGCCGCAAGACCAACTACGACTACGGTATCTCGTACGCACAGCTTGATGCCTGGGCGCATCAGCCAAATTTTCAGCCGCTGATCAGCAGCGCAATGGCCCGTCAGATGTCGCTTGACCGCATCATGATCGGTTTCAACGGGGCAAGCTATTCCGATCCTTCTGATCGCGCAGCGAATCCGCTGTTGCAGGATTGTGGCATCGGCTGGTTGCAGAAAATCCGCAACGAAGCCCCGCATCGCCGTATCACGGGCGTGACAGTCACTTCCCGCGACCAGGACAACAAAATTGTCGCCGCCGGGACATACGGCAACCTGACGGCAGCGGTATACGACGCCAAAAACAGCCTTATGGATGAGTGGCACAAGCGCAACCCTGACAACGTGGTGATCCTGGCGGGCGACCTGCTGACGACCAGTAATTTTCCGACCATCAACGCCATGAGCCAGACCAACCCCAATACGGAAATGCTGGCGGGACAGCTCATTGTGTCGCAGGAGCGTGTGGGGAATATGCCGACCTTCATCGCGCCCTACTTCCCCGGCAACGGCATCCTCATCACGCCGTTCAAAAACCTGTCGCTCTACTTCCAGCGCGGCTCCCTGCGCCGGACTATCAAGGAAGAGCCAGAGTACAACCGCGTCGCAACTTACCAGTCATCCAATGACGATTTCATTGTTGAAGATTATGGCGCAGTGGCGTTTATCGACGGGATCACCTTCGCCGAAGCGGCTGAGGGCGGCGCGTAACACCGGGCGGGCTGCGCTTTGCGGCCCGCTTCACTCGGGGACAGAACCATGCTGACACCGGCACAAAAACATTTTCAGAAGGTCATGGCTGAACGCCATGGCAAAACAGACGAGCAGACCGACACGGCGCGCACCGCGCATGAGCAAATCCTGCACCGGCTGCGCATGGATCAGAGTGCATTGCGCAAAGTGCAGTCCGACCAGGCAAAAGCCGCCATGAAGCGCCAGTTACTCCCCAATTATGAGGGCTGGATCGAGGGAACACTGACAGGCGGCAGCGGACGGCAGGATGAAGTGATCACCACGCTAATGGTATGGGCGGTGGATGCGGGCGATTACACGCTGGCCGTGCGTATCGGGCGCTATGTCGTCTCCCACAACCTGCTGATGCCAGACCGGTTTAACCGCACGCCCGCCACCGTACTGGTTGACGAAATTTGCGATCCCATTCTGGTGCAGGTCAAGGCCGATGACAGCACCGACATAACGCCCTATCTGGCGGTGCTCGATGACGTCGAAGCGATCACCACAAACAGCGATATGCCAGATGTGGTTCGCGCCAAGCTCTGCAAAGCGAGGGCATTTGCACTGCGAAGCGGCACAGCCGAAGAGCAGGAAACCGCCCTTTCCCTGCTGCGTAAGGCGCTGACGCTTGATGCCGGGGCCGGGGTGAAAAAAGAGATCGAACGCCTGGCGCGTGTGGTTAAAAAAGCCAGCGCAACAACCGATTCCGTTGACGGCGCAACAGATGACACGGGTAGTGCTGCGGCTGACACCGGTTCAGGTGGCTCGGCGCCAGCTTCCGCAACAGCAGACGGGAGCACATCACAACCTGCCACTGTCGTCGAAAAAACTGTAACCCGAACCCGGCGCAACGCAGGTGCAAAAGCACGCACCGGCGCGAAGTCAGGCGGGCAACCCCGAAAACGAAAAGCGACGACAGAGAAGACGAAATAACCGACTTGCGCCCCGTGCGCTGGCGGCGCGGGCGGAAATCTGTAGCGCCTGGCGTTTACTTTTTTCCGTCCGCTCACCGCCACCTTTTCAGGAGACTACACGATGAGCTTTGTAGCGGGTCGCGCCGTCACACCTTCTGCGGAAGATGTGCCGGACGTAAATGATGCTGGCGAAAAAGTCACTGCCGGTTCGTTCTGGCCGGAAATCGCCCTGAGCGATGTACGCCTTGAAATGCGTATCAATGGTGCCGTGACCACCACCCGTCTCAAACATGTGGTGACGGAAGCGGTGATCCACGTATCAGAGCAGCTGGCGTCATGGCAGGCAGAACAGATGGCTGCAGGTTATGCCTCGCTGGGTGCCGTCCCGGCTATGCAGGTTGACGGGCAGAGCGTGAAGATCCACCGCTACCGCCGCGCGGTATTCAGCTGCGCCCGCGCCCTTCTGCTTGAGTCTTTTCGTGACGTTGATACCACCGGTGATGCCGGTGAAAAACGCGCCGTTGCCCTCTCCACCCAGGCGCAGGATCTCTGGCGCGATGTGCGCTGGGCCATTGCGGATATTCGTGGTGCCACTCGCAACTTCACGGAGGCTTTCTGATGAAGGTTAAGGCTTTGCAGGGGGATACCGTGGATTTGCTGTGTCAGCGGCATTACGGCCTGACACGCGGCGTGACTGAGGCCGTGGTGTCGGCCAATAAGGGCATTTCCGGCCAGCTTTTTCTGACCGCCGGTCAGGAGGTGGAATTACCCGAAGTCAGCGAACCGGCAGCCACGGAGACCATACAGCTATGGAGTTAATCAACAGGGTATGGGACGGGTCGGCTTACGCACGTAGCGAGGCAGGAGCGCATGAAAATGAATGATTCCGGGAATATCTTCACGCAGATCTTTGCGTGGCTTGCCGCGCTGGCGGCAGCGATAGGATTCACCACACAGGATCTGGTGTACATGTTCTTTGGTGCAGCAGGGCTGATTATTTCCCTGGCCTCTTATGTCAGCGGGAGGCTGGATGCGCGTCGCCGCCGTAAGGAAGATGAAAAGCGTACGCAGATGCTGAGTGGCTACCTCAACGAGGTGAAAGATAAGCCCTCACATGAGCGCCCGGCGGCAGTGCAGGTGGCGGTCAGGGCACTGGAAAAGGTAGGTGAATAATGGCGATATCACCCGCACTGCGAAATAAGCTGGCAGGGATGATCGGCGCTGGCGCGCTGGCTATTGCCGGGACGATGATCCCTGAACTGGAGGGCGTCCGGTACGCTCCTTACCACGATGTTGCTGGCGTGCTTACTGTCTGTTACGGGCATACAGGCAGGGACATTATTCCGGGTAAAAAATATACCGAAACCGAATGCCGTGCACTTCTGCAAAATGACCTTGAGCCTTTCGCGCAGTCTGTGGATCGCTCCGTTAAGGTGCCCGCCAGCGAGTACCAGAAAGCAGCGCTAATTACGTTCAGTTACAACGTCGGTGTTACAGCGTTTGAGCGCTCCGCGTTGTTGCGTCAGCTTAATGCCGGTAATTACAGGGCTGCCTGTGACGGGCTGCGTCAGTGGATTTACGCTGGCGGCAAAAAGTGGAAAGGGCTGATGAATCGTCGCGAAGTTGAGCGCGAGGTGTGTCTGTGGGGCCAGAAATGAACCGCATTACGATCATTGCAGGCGCAACAGCGCTGGTAATTATCGCCACGCTCGCAGTGTGGCTGGTTTCCACCAGAGCAGACCTGAGCGCAGCGGAAAGCGATAAGCGTGTGCTGGCGTCTGATAACGCACTACAGCGCGAGACGATTGCGACTCAGGTTTTCAATATCAATCGCTTCAATCAGACCGCAGCGAATGCCGCACATGCCAGTGCGCTCACCAGTGCCAGCTCGGATGAAGCCGTAATCGAATACCGGGAGATCCTCCGCCATGAAAAAACCTGTGATTTTGCTGTGCCTGTCAGTGTTGCTCGCGGGCTGCTCGGGTACGCAAACCGTTTACGTTCCAGCGCCCTCGGTGCCGATCCCGCCGGGTCTGACACAGCCGGTGATCGCACCGCTGCCACCGGCACGCTGACCTATTGCCAGGCCGTGTTGTGGATCCAGCCACTGCTGGCGGCTGTCGAAACGGCAAATAATCAGCTTGCGGGCATTCGCGAGATAGAACAGCAGCGGGCGCAGCAGAGTACGCAAACCGGGCTTACAGGAGCAAGACCATGAAAAAAACAGAACTGCTGCGCGGGGCGCTGATTGCCGGTAATGAGTGGTGCAGAGCCAGGCCAGAGCAAATCACGGTCTGGACGGAGAAAGGCGCTATTGAAATTCAGGCAACCGGTGAAAGCTCGTTTATGTACCGCTACGAAATCAAAGTGCTGGCGATGGAGTATCCCGGCCATGTCGATGATCTCATGCTCCCCCTGCTGGCCTGGGTCTGGAAGTACCAACCCGATTTGCTGCTGAACCCTGACAGCAACAGAAAAATTGAATTTGAGGCCGACATACTGAGCGATGACGCAGCCGATATCCTGTTTACGCTCCCGGTATGGGAGCGCGTCATGGTCAGTAATGAGAGTGGTGTTGCCGTGGCGACACATCTGCCGGAAGACCGCCCGCGATTTTGCCATGGTGATTGGGATGCCGTTTTCCTTGATCCGGATGCCGCTGAGGTTATGCCATGAGTGATGATACCGCGCTGTTTCAGCAGCTTGATGATGTGTTTACCACCATCCTGGCCGGGATGGCTCCGGCGGGCCGGTTGCGTACAGCCAGAAGTATTGCCACCACCCTTCGCCGCAGTCAGAGCCAGCGCATCGGGCGGCAGGAAGCCCCGGACGGTAGCAAATTTGAGAAGCGCCGCCGACGCGTTCTGCGCTCACAGGCTGGCATCAGTTTTATCTGGAACGGGGAAACCCGGCGCCTGAAAAACTGGCAGGCCAGCCGGGGAAGTCGTGGCCGTATGCTGACGGGGTTTGATGAAGATCGCGGCGCGGTGCGTACTTTCTATCGGGCAGACATTGAGCGCTATCTCGATGTCAGTTTTACGGAGGTTCGCCGTGATACCACGAAGCCCGATCCGATGTTTCGCCGTCTGCGAACGGCACGGTTTCTGAAAGCGCGCGCTGACACTGACGGCGCGAGTGTTGGTTTTTCCGGGGTGGCCGCAAGGATTGCCCGTGTGCATCAGTACGGCCTGCGCGACAAAGTGAACAAAAGCGGCGCGGTGGCAACCTATCCACGCCGCCAGTTGCTGGGGCTGAGCAAAGCTGACCGCATGGCGATCGCCCGTCAGGTCATTGATTCGCTGGGGGTGCAATAGTGGACACCGCCGAGTTGATCCGTCTGCTGGAAAACGTTGTCCGCACCGGCACGGTAACTGAGATCGATGAGAGCCGGTGGCGCGTACGCGTGGAAAGCGGAGGACTTACCACCACCTGGCTTCGCTGGAATGCACAGCGCGCGGGCGCATTCAGTGTATGGCTTCCCCCTGCTGTGGGTGAACAGGTCTGGCTGTTGTGTATGGGCGGAAACCCCGAAACCGCCATTATTGGCGGGAGCCTGTACAGTAACGACAACCCGGCTCCGGGTGCATCGGCAACCGAGATGGTCATGACCGCACCGGACGGCGCACGGTTTCATTACGACGCCAGCGCCGGGGCGCTGACCGTCTCCGGAATCAAAACCGCCAGACTGGAGGCGGCTGTCAGCGTCACTCTGGATACGCCGGTTGTTGAATGTACCAGCCTGCTGAAAACCCGGACGTTCACCGTCTCGGAGGGAGGCAATCTGGAGGGGAATTTCACTCACGGCAACGGAACGTTTACGTCAAACGGCGTGCAGGTGGACAACCATCAGCACGGCAGTGTGCAGCGGGGCGGGAGCTGGACGGAGGGCACGCAATGACAGCGCGCTATACGGGTATGAACCCGGACGGGACGGGAACGCTTACGGATGCCGATCATGTCTGGCAGTCGGTAAGCGATATCCTCCGCACCCCGATTGGCTCCAGGCTGATGCGCCGTAACTATGGCTCGCTGGTTCAGGATCTTATCGATAACCCACAGAACAACGTTACCCGCATGCAGCTGATGAGCGCGATCGTCATCGCGCTGGCAACGTGGGAGCCACGCATAGCGCTGAGCACCGTGGACGTGGCTTTCTCTGCGAGCGGCGCGGTAACAGCGAATATGTCAGGCATGCTGACGGAAACCATGGAACAGCAGGCCACCACCATCACACTCAGGGGCGACAGTCATGGCAACGGTTGATTTATCGCAGCTGCCGCAGCCGCAAATTATCGAAACGCTGGATTTTGAAGGGATTTTACTGGATGTAAAAGCCGTCATTATCGCCGCGTTCCCGGCAGACCAGCAGTCGGCAATAACCGCTGCGCTGGGATTCGAATCTGAACCACTGAATGTCATTGCGCAGGTCGTGGCATACCGGGAGATGATGCTACGCCAGCAGATAAACGAGGGTGCTGCCGCCTGCATGCTGAGTCACGCCGCCTCCACCGATCTGGATAATCTGGCCGCCAACCTCAACACCGCCAGGCTTGAAATCACACCCGAGACAGACACGAGCGATGCCGTAATGGAGAGCGATACGGCCCTGCGCCTGCGCGCGCAAACCGCGTTTGAAGGTCTGAGCGTGGCCGGGCCAACCGGCGCTTACGAGTACTACGCCAGAAGCGCCAGCGGCAAAGTGGCTGATGCAAAAGCGGTCAGCCCCTCTCCTGCCGTGGTTGTGGTGTCGGTGTTATCAACTGAAGGTGATGGCACGGCTTCACCGGAGTTGCTGGCTGTCGTGAATGCGGCACTGTCCGCAAAAGACCGTCGCCCGGTGGGTGATCGCCTTACGGTACAAAGTGCGGAGATCGTCACCTATGAGATTGACGCCACGCTTTATCTCTATCCGGGGCCGGAATCCGAACCCATTCTGACAGCCGCGCAGGACTCACTGACAGCATGGCTGGCAGCCCAGGGGAAAATCGGGCGGGATGTTGCGCGTAGTGCAGTGATGGCCGCGTTACATGTCCAGGGTGTGCAGCGTGTTGAACTGACAACCCCTGCCGCAGATATCGTGATCGATGACACGCAATCAGCGGTGTGCGTAAGCACCACTATCAGCCAGGGAGGCACCAATGAGTAACAGCTTGCTGCCACCCACCGCCAGTCAGTTTTTGCGCCGCACCGAAACCGCCACGGCGAGGATTAACGCTATCCCCGTCGAACTTCACAAGCTCTGGGATCCGGATGAGTGCCCCGTGATATTCCTTCCCTACCTCGCCTGGGCGTTGTCAGTTGATCGCTGGGACAAAAACTGGTCGGAACAGACAAAGCGTGCCGTCATCAGGGCCGCTTTTATGGTTCACCGTCAGAAGGGAACCATCCATGCATTGCGCCGCGTTGTGGAGCCGTTCGGCTTTCTGATTCGGGTAACTGAATGGTGGCAGACCGGCGAAGAGCCGGGCACTTTCCGGCTGGATATCGGCGTGCAGGAACAGGGCATCACTGAGGAAACGTATCAGGAGCTTGAGCGGCTGATTCAGGATGCGAAGCCTCTGAGCAGGCATCTGATCGGGCTGTCGATCCAGCTTCAGAGCGCCGGTGAATTATACGTTGGCGCCGCCACGTTTGATGGCGCAGCGGTGACGGTTTACCCCTACCTGCCGGAAGAGATCGCCGTTGGCGGTGATTACTACCCGGCTTCGGCCATACATTTGATAGAGAACACGAGAGTTAACGCATGACAGCGAAATATTTTGCCATTCTGACCAATCAGGGCGCCGCGCGGCTGGCGAATGCGGCGGCGCTCGGTACGACACTCAATATCACGCAGATGGCAGTTGGCGATGCCAATGGGGTATTGCCAACTCCTGACCCGGCGCAGACTGCGCTGATTAACCAGAAACGCATCGCGGCACTGAATATGCTGTCGATTGACCCCAACAACAGCAGCCAGATTATCGCTGAGCAGGTGATACCGGAAAACGAGGGCGGATACTGGATCCGTGAAATCGGCCTGTATGACGACAGCGGCGTGCTGGTTGCCGTGGCTAACTGCCCGGAAACCTATAAGCCGCTGTTGCAGGAGGGTAGCGGACGCACGCAAACCATTCGCATGGTGCTGATCGTGTCATCCACGTCCGCAGTCACGCTGAAGATTGATCCTGCCGTGGTGCTGGCAACACGGCAATACGTCGATAACAAGGTGATCGAGGTGAAAGCTTATGCGGATAACCTGCTGAGCCAGCATATTGCAGCCAGCAACCCGCACACGCAGTATGCGCCGATTGCCAGCCCGACCTTTACCGGAACCCCCAAAGCGCCCACGGCAGCACAGACAGCAAACGATACACAACTGGCGACCACGGCATTTGTTAAAGCGGCCATCGCCGCACTGGTTAATGGAGCACCAGCGACACTCGATACGCTTGCCGAACTGGCAACAGCGTTGGGTAACAATCCGAACTTTGCTACTACCGTGACAAATGCCCTGGCGGGAAAGCAACCACTTGATAACACGCTCACGGCGTTATCCGGGAAATCTGTCGCGGCTCTTCTCGAATACCTTGGTTTGGGAGAAGGCTCAGCTCTTCCGGTTGGAACGCCAATTCCATGGCCTACATCTACAGCGCCAGCAGGCTGGATTAAATGCAATGGCGCAGCTTTTACCGCCGCACAATATCCGAAACTTGCACTTGTATATCCGGGTCTTGTTTTACCGGATATGCGCGGGCAATTTATTCGTGGCTGGGATGACGGGAAAAACATTGATACAGGACGTACATTGCTCAGCACTCAAACTGATGCTCTACAAAACATAACGGGGACAGCGAACCTTTCCGGAACATCACTTACACAAGGTATTGCATTTAATGCATCCGGGGCATTTACAACGGGAGCGTTGACAGAAAGCACCTTTAGCGCTTCAAACGTGAATGCCAATACACGATCTAACACCCTTAACTTTAATGCATCTAACGTTGTACGAACCGCAACAGAAACCCGTCCCGTTAACATCGCCTTTAACTACATTGTGAGGGCTGCATAATGACTTCAGCAGTACTGGATAAAAACAAAATAGCCACTGTTGTGGGAAACATTGTGGTTTACAACTTCTCTGCACAAACCGGGGAGTATACCGGGTCAAATGTCGAATATTTGCCCATAGGCATCGGTTTACCAGCTTATTCAACAGAAACAGAACCTGAAGTGGCAAAAGAAGGGTATGTATCGGTATTTAACGGTGTGGAATGGGAACAAAAAGAGGATCATCGCGGTGAAACAGTGTATTCAGTGCAAGACCGCACGCCTGTAACAATTGATTATATCGGCGCCATTAGAAACAGCTTTACCACTTCTGCACCGACATCACCGTTTGATAAGTGGGATGGTGATAAATGGGTAACAGATTTTGCAGCGCAGCACGCTGCTGCGGTGTCTGTTGCCGTGAGCTATCAGCAACAACTTATCGATAGTGCGATGCAATCAATCAGCGTTATCCAGTTGAAATTGCAGGCTGGCAGAATGCTGACTGGGGCGGAAACGACAAAACTGAATGCCATGCTGGATTACATCGATGCCGTGAACGCCGTAGACACGGCTACTGCGCCGGATGTTAGCTGGCCTGCTCTCGCGGTGTAGGCCACTGTGGTGCTGCCGTATCCACGCGCATCAGCAGCACCCTGTATTTTTTCCACTCAGCCAGGCAAGCTTGCAGGTTGATAGAGGCAGGTGAAACACATAAACGTGTAGCAATCATTTTCAATGTAGGTTCATCAACACCTTATAAGAAATACCCTTCACAAGACGATTATTAAAACAGGCTTTTGAGTGAATTGCTGACCTGATTTATCGCGTTATTTGCGCTGGTTTTTAACTCGGCCAGCGCATCACTGACAGATGCGCTCTGCAATTTCTCCCTGAAATCAGTATCTACACGGCTAAGGCTGAGGGTAAATTCGATTTTTTTTGGATTGCCGTACTGGTCAAACTCAGATTTGCCCCGCTCCAGGCGCGTCATTACATACATCCCGTAGATCCGTCCATCCCCCTCAATCAGCGGCCAGGGTCGACCAGCAAAACCTATCGTTTCAAGTGCGGAAAGGGACAGATTACCGCCGGTTATTTCCGGGTAAAGCACCCCCTCCAGCGTCACCGTATCGTCACCCGCACCAATGTATTGCCAACTGGCAGACTGATTAACCCTTTCGTTTTTGACGTGTCGCCACTCCTGCGAGTGGCGCAATTGCTGATAGGGTGTGGTACGCAGCATAAAAACGAACATCCCAAAGACCATCATCATAAAAACACTCCTTAATCGCGGTCGCGGAACGAACCACGGTTAGTTTTGTTGGTGGTGGCCAGCGCATCCCGGACGGCATCGCGTACCATTTTTTCAAGCTCCGGCACTGACTTACTTCCCACGTCGTTGAAATTGATCTGAAAAACAGGCGCAGCGGAAGGTGCTGCGACCGGCGCAGCTACGGCCCTTTGTGTGGCAGCCGGGACGGACAGCATCCCGCCAGCCGCCGATGCAGCAACACCCGGCACAGGCTGAGTGATCACCCGCGCCTCCTGGTATGCGCCACGTAATGCCAGCGCCTGCGGCAAATTTTTGAAAACGATATCGCCAGGGCCTATCTTCGTCGTGTTATCCGCCGTGGTTTTGGTGTTATCTGATATTTCCTTGAGACGCCGCGCTGTTCCGGATTCGGGGATGACAGGCGGAGTGGTAACCGGCGGAGGCGTTTTCGCCGGGGCATCGGGAGACCAGTTCCAGCTTTTGGGAATCATCTTTTTCTGCTGGGGATCCCACTCGTACATAACCGGCGCTTTGGGCGTCAGGCTCTCCGCTTTTCGCTTCGCTTCATCAAGCCCTGCCGGGATCAACCCAAGCTTTTGCAGAACCCACCCTACCCCCTCCATCAAAAGGGTCAGCGGCGCCAGCAGCGCCTGCAACGCGAAACCAAAAACCTTCCCAAACGTCTCACCGGCACTGGTGCACTGATCCAGGGTTTCTTTACTGGCCTGCATCGGCGACAGCAGTTTTTTAAACCAGTCCCATACCTGTTTGATGCCGTCCCATATCATTGAAAATACAGGGATGAGGGATGCAAAAGCATCACGCAGCGGCGTTAGTGCCTGCCAGACTCCACTAAAAAATCCGAGGAAATAAGCTTTAATAGGCTCCCAGAAATGCCAGATCAGCAACCCGGCAGCCACAAATGCCGCACCAATCAACCCTATCGGACTGAGCAAAAATGAAAGCACACCGCCGAGGGCCGATACCGTCGTGGTGATCAGCCCCCAGATGGCAGGCAGCCCGGTCAGGCGTAATGCCAGACCGCCGATACCTTTCACCAGTGAGCCAACCGCCGCACCTGGCGAAAGGAATGCTGAGAGCAGCCCGCCGCGCAACGCCGGTAAAAGACCGGTTACACCACCGATATTTTTAGAAAATGAACCGAGTAGCACGCCCCAGCCGCTCATTCTGCCAAGCACCGGGCCGCCAACGGTTCCCAGCGTGCGAAGCGCGGCAACGGTGCCTGTTATGCCTTTCCCTCCGGTCAGGAGGGTAAAGCCCAGCCGCAACTTTGCCAGCGGGCCAATCAGTATGCCTGTGACAATCGATACCGCACCCAGCGCAGCAGTCAGCGCCAGTGCGCCACCACCAACGAGTAACAATGTCTGTGCCAGCTCGGGATTCGCTTTGACCAGTCCGGCGACACGCGTGATTGTCTCATCCAGCCACTGAATCAGACTGCGCAGCGGGCCATTCACCGTGTCGGATATTTCGGTCTGTAACCCCTCCCATGCGCTGCTGAGGTTGGACAAATCGCCGCCAAGGTTATCCGACATTTTTTTAGCCACGCCCGCCGATTCGCCCTGTGCTTTTTTCAATTCGGCGATGAGCTTCTGAAGATCACCACTGCCGGCGGATTTAACCAGCGACTGCAATCCGACAAAAGCTTCCTCTCCGGCGATATCCTTGAAGAAACTCACCTGGTCAGTGGAGCCATATTTTTTGGTCGCCTTGTACAAATCGACGAG
The DNA here is from genome assembly GCF_900184035.1 of Kosakonia pseudosacchari. Taxonomy (GTDB): domain Bacteria; phylum Pseudomonadota; class Gammaproteobacteria; order Enterobacterales; family Enterobacteriaceae; genus Kosakonia; species Kosakonia pseudosacchari. The sequence continues at coordinate 21,125 of NZ_FXWP01000027.1, read as the reverse complement.
GATACTTTCAACGGGCCGCATCTTGCCGGTGCTGTCGGCGACAGATACACCCAGCTCTTTCAGCGCCTTTGATGCTGCGCCGGTCGGTGCTGCAAGCCGACTCAATGATGCGCGCATTGCAGTGCCCGCGTCGCTGCCACGTAGACCGCCTTTAGCCAGCATGCCCGCCATCCCGGCCGCTTCTTCCAGACTGATACCAAGGCTGGCGGCCACCGGGCCGGTGTACTTCATTGTTTCGCCGAGATCGCGCAGGTTGGTGCTCGTTCTGGTGAATGTTCCGGCCAGAACGTCACCCACGCGCCCCATATCTCCGGCCTGTAGACGGAACTGGTTGAGGATACTGGCACCAATATCCGCTGTTTCCCCAAGGGAAATATCGCCACTCAGCGCCCCGCCTGCGATGGCGGTATCCAGCACGCCGGGAAGCGCTGCCTTGATCGCCTCCGGCGTGAATCCGGCCATGGCAAGAAAGGCCTGGCCCTGTGCGGCGTCACTGCTGGAAAATGCGGTGTCTGCGCCAAGCTGTTTGGCCTGATCGCGCAACCCCTTAAAACGGGGATCTGTTTTATCCATCCGTGTCAGCGCCATCACGCGTGACATATCAGTATCAAAACCAATCGGAGTTGATAAAAAGCGCCCTGCGCCATAGCCCGCAGCGGCAGCACCGAGGGCCATGCCCATCCCTGCGCCCCGTAATTTGTCGCCGGTTTCTTTTGCCCGTGAATATTGAGCCTGAGCCTTTGTAATCGCGGCCAGTTGCTGGCGTTCCCGCTCCAGCGCCAGCGTATATTGCTCAGTTCTGCGCAGGGCGCTTTGCACCGCGCCACTTCCGGCGGTCAGGTTAACGCCGTGCTGACGGATAGCCTGTGTTGCTTCACGTAGCCGGGTGGTTTGCTGGCTGTAGGTCTGGTTAAGCCGGGAAATTTTTCCGCGCAGTGTTTCAAGCTGTGCCGCCTGGGCCTCAGTAAGCTGGCCCCCTTCCCGCTGTTTCTGGTTGAGGCCATCGAAAGCCCGTTGCGTGCGGCTGAGTTTTTGCGCGGTATCGTTGGCCTGGGCGCGCAGCTTATCAAACGCTGACGTTTGTTTGTCGAGCTGTTTAACTGCGTCCTGTGTTTTTTTAAGTGATTCGGTAAGGCCGCCAACAGCTTTGCTGGCGGCACTAGTCGGGCGGGTGAGTTTATCGATCGCACTGAACGCGACGCGGATATTAAGATCCATCGGCTTCATCCTCATGGTTGCCGCTACGGATGGCGGCTTGCTGCCGCCATGCCATCAGTTCGCGCGGTTCCATGTCATACATGACAGAGGGCGGCCAGTGGAAAATGACAGCGATATCAGCAATCAGATCCTCAACGCTGCTAAAGAGAGCTTCCCTTATTCGTTCGCCGTCGCCACCACGCCCGGAACTGATGGCGCCGCTTTCGTCAAAAAAGGCGTGATTTCTTCGGCAAGTGCCACGTAATCCTGCGTATCCATTGCGGCAATATCCGCCGTGGTCAGCGCTGGAGAGGTAACGCGGGATAACAGTGTCGAGGTGGAGTCAAAATCGAAATTGAGTACGTCAACGAGGCGCAGGCCACGAAGTGAGCCAGCCTGTTTAATCGTCTCGGTGATGGTCACAACGGTGATTTCATCGTTACCGCGTTTGATGGGTTTCGTCAGTGTTACAGCCATGGGTAAATCTCCTGGGTGGCAACCTGTGCCACCGTTAAAGGGTTAAGTGAAAGTTGTCAGCTATTCAGACCAAGCGCGGAAGAAATACGATCCGGGTAGAGATTTTCCCCGTTGCGCTTGTAGATAAAGTTCAGCAGGTCAATTTCCAGCAGCGGCTTATCATCAACTGACAGCTTGTAATAAGTGTTTTTGATGGCGTAGGTGTGGTTAGTGTCATCACCCTGCTTTGCATCACCGGGATCAATCTCCGTAATACGCCCGCGCATTTCCACTTCCATCAGGGAACTGGTTCCGCCACTGTAAATCTCGCCAGCAAAACGCAGGCGCAGTTCGTCAATGTCACCACCGTATTTCAGGAGCAACTCTTCAACCACGCCGCCAACAACCATTGAGGCATCCAGCGCGCCGGAATCGATACCCAGATCCACGGCAACCGCCCCGAGCATACCGGCGCCCTGAAAATCCTCAGTTTTGCGGGTAAGCTTCGGTAACGTCACGCTGGGGATTTTCCCGATGTAGTTCACGCCATTGACGAACAGCGTGAACAAGCGAATTTTTTTAGGGATCGCCATTTACGCACCTCCGAGGGAAGAAAATGCCGCTTCGTAATACTGATCGGTGAATGTCTGAATCATCGTCAGATCTTCCAGCGGTGGCACCGGGCTGTAGTTGTAGCGCACCACAGCTTTACCCTGCCGGATGCCGGTCGTCGGGTTATCAATAATATCGAACCAGCAGGATGCACCAATCAGTTTGCCCTCGGTGACTAATGCCTGAAGCTTGCTGTTAATCCCACTCACCACGTCTTTGACGTTTGCAGGCGTCAGTGGCGTGTCAACGGTCGTGAATTGCGCTTCAGCAATGCTGTCCGCCAGAATCTGGGCTGTGCGGGTATAGACCTCAAAAATGTATTCATCCGTTTCCGTGGTGCGGTTGCCCCAGAAACGGAATCCGTCACGTTTGATAAGCGTGGTGATCTCATTGGCATTCAGCTCGTTAGCGTCCGAATCTTCCGCCTGAAGCGCCCAGAAAACATCTTTGGCAATCCCGAGTACATTCCTGACAGCGACGTTGGATAGCGACTTGTGCCAGCCCTGTTCATTATCGATCAGTGCACGAAGCCCCAACGCGTAGGCGACAGCGGGAAACTCTTCATTCACGCCGGTCTGTGAGTTGTAGGCGATGAAGTTGGGCCAGATAAGCATGCCCTCGCGCTCAGCGAACTGTTCGCGGTAGGCTTTCGCTTCGGCGATAGTCTCGCAGCCATCGCAATAGCTGTAAGAGAATGCACGTAACTGTTTCGCGATCACGCGCAGCTGCGCCGTGACTTCCTGAGTGTCATAGTCCGGAACACCGAGAATGCGCGGGCGATAACCGGTTTTCTGTTCGGCGGTCAGGAGGGCAAACATCCCGGTATAACTGCCGTCAGCCTGCGTGCCACCGATGATGAGCTGGGATTGCGTTGGCTCGTTCTCCCCTGCCTTCGCCTCCGCAACGCGTACCACAATCACGCGGGTGCTCACCTGGTCGGAAATGGCTTTCAGGGATTTGTAGAGGGAGCCTGTTTTGCCTGCGCTCCCCAGGGCTGTGATAACACGCGTCAGCAGCACTGGCGTGTTGAGCGGAAAGGTTTCGGGGTCGGCGTCATCCGCAACAGCGACAAGCCCAATGACCGTGGAATCAATGTCATTGATCGCTGTCTGGAGGTCGGTTTCCTCCTTAACACGCGCCCCGTGGAAAAAGTTGTCGGTCATGCTGTACCGCCATCATGTTGTGAGTTCGGGGCTATATTCCACAAAATGAGCATGCCCGACACGTACTGCCGGGTGTCTGATGTTTGCGACAACAAACGACAGTTTTCTGCTTCGCGCGCGCATGAAACTATCAGCGCCGGAGGAGTTCACATGGCACTGTCAGCAGACGCAATCAGCAAAACCAAAGCACAACTGGATAAGAGCGCACAGACATTTCAGGATTTTCAGGATGAGCTGTCACCGGTTCCGGCGTTCCGGATCATGCTTGGTGGCAAAGCACTGACCATACTGGATGACCGGCTTATTTCACTGGAACTGACCGACAACCGGGGATTTGAAGCCGATGAACTGACGATCACTATTGCTGACAGTGACGGCCAGTTGCAGTTGCCGCCGCGCGGGGCGGAACTGTCAGTGTCCATCGGCTGGCGTGGCGAGCCGCTGGTCTATAAAGGGATTTATACCCTGGATGAAGTGGCGCATTCCGGGCCGCCTGATCGCCTGGAACTGACGGCACGCAGCGCTGATTTCAGGGATGAATTCAACACCAAGCGCGAAGTGTCCTGGCATGACGTTAAGGTTGAGCGCGTCATTTCCGCCATCGCTCACCGGTATAAACTGACGCCGGTTATTTCTGAGCAGCTCATCAACATCGAGATCGATCACGCCGATCAGACGCAGGAAAGTGATATGTCTTTCCTGACGAGAATGGCGGAAATGCTGGGCGCCATTGCCACAATCAAAAATGGCAGCCTGTTGTTTATTCTGCCGGGTGGCGGCGTGAGCGCCAGTGCTAAGCCGCTGCCGGAATTCTCAATCACCCGTTCAAGTGGTGACCGCCATTCATTCCGTATTGCTGATCGCGATGCCTATACAGGCGTAAGGGCGTACTGGCTGGATCTGGAATTCGGCAAAAAGAAAAAAGTAACGGTCAAAAACCGCAAGCCGAAAAAGAAAAAGCCACCACGCAGCAGCGCCAGAGACGGGGATTATCTGGAGGGTGAAGACGGCAACGTCTATGTATTACGCAAAACATACGCCAGTGAAACAGCGGCTAAGCGCGCCGCTGCTGCCAAATGGCAACAACTCAAACGGGGTGCAGCGGAATTTACATTAACACTGGCGCGGGGCCGTGCCGATCTCTACCCGGAAATGCACGGAACCGTTACGGGGTTTAAATCCGATATTGATTCTCAGGACTGGATTATTGCCCGTGCTGCACATTCAATTGATGACGGTGGATTTAAAACCCGGCTGGAGCTGGAAGCCAAAATACCGGAATGGATTGCAGAGACTGAATAAACGAAGCCATAATAACTGCGAGTTCAACTCCCGCCACGGGAGGCCATCATGTTTGTTTGCCCAATTTGTGGTGCTGTCGCTCGCACACGCACCAGTCGCCGTCTCAGTGAGATGACGATCCGTCAGTATCATCAGTGCCAGAACTTTGAATGCAGCATCACATTTACCACACTTAACAGTGTGGAAAAGCTGGTAACGAAGCGCGGCCCCCGCGAGAAATTACCGGATGATTTCATTCCCATTGATGCATTTCCATCCTCACATTATGGGAATGGTCAATTAGATCTGTTGGTATAAAATGTTTGTCGCCTCAATATTTTTATGGAAGCAAGGAAATCATGAAGAAAATTTTAAGCACAGCAACCCTTTTATTTATCAGTAGCGCTGCCTCAGCAGCAAGCCTTAAAGGTGACTATCCTGCTTGCACGTCTGAAAATGCATTTGAGAAATTACAAGCCATCATTCAGCACAAAGATCAAGATTCTTACAAAGAAATCATGGGTACAGAATGTTTTTTCCCGAAGAAAGATTTGCCAGTTGATAAAATCGTATCAATGGGATGGACAAGCGGCGTCGCACAAGTAAAAGTTTACTTCAAAGGTGAACTATACGATTTGTGGACTAACACAGAGAATCTTCAATAATCGAATTACAATGATGAGAGATTATAAAAGACCCCGTGAAAACGGGGCTCTTTCATTATAACACTCTAAATTTTGCCAAATCATGTCAGTCTGATTAGATGAATATATTTTATATCACCTGAATGATAACTTGGACTTTCTGTACTAAGTGCTTTAGTTACCGCCACACCATCGCCATTTCATCGCCACTCAGCAAATTTCAGGCATAAAAAAACCGCCTTCAAGGGCGGTTTCACGACACTGCTTATCATTGATTTTATTCTTGTTTTCCCATGGTACCCGGAGCGGGACTTGAACCCGCACAGCGCGAACGCCGAGGGATTTTAAATCCCTTGTGTCTACCGATTCCACCATCCGGGCTCGGGAAGGAAATTGGAGGCGCGTTCCGGAGTCGAACCGGACTAGACGGATTTGCAATCCGCTACATAACCGCTTTGCTAACGCGCCTGAATACTACAGGTTTTTCAACCCGCACCCGCTAATATAGCCGATGCATTAAACTGGAGCGGGAAACGAGACTCGAACTCGCGACCCCGACCTTGGCAAGGTCGTGCTCTACCAACTGAGCTATTCCCGCATAATCAAGATTTGTTGTAATGTCTTGATTTTACAATCATCTGGCGAGCTACGCCGCCTTCCGATGCGTTGCATTCTACTTACCTGACGCACTGAGTCAACGATATTTTTCAAAACCCGGATCGTTTGCTGAAAATTGCGACGAAACGATCACGGTTCAAGCAGATCGCCACGCGCAGCGTTGAGATATTGCAGCATTGACCACAGCGTTAACACTGCGGCAACGAAAAACAGCGCGATTCCGGCATATTCAACCCAGATATTCGGACGCCAGAGGAGCCATACCAGCGCAACCATCTGCGACGTGGTTTTGACTTTACCAATCCACGAAACGGCCACGCGGCTGCGCTTACCCATTTCCGCCATCCATTCACGCAGCGCAGAGATAATGATCTCGCGCGCGATCATCGTTGCCGCAGGCAGCGTCACCCACCAGCTGTGATAGTGTTCTGCGACCAGCACCATCGCAATCGCGACCAGCACTTTATCAGCAACAGGATCAAGGAAGGCACCAAAACGGGTACTTTGATTCCAGCGACGCGCCAGAAAACCGTCAAACCAGTCAGTTACCGCAGCACAACAGAAAATCAGCGCACAAACAAACGGCGCCCACGGAAAGGGAAGATAAAACGCCAGCACGAAAAACGGGATCAGGATGACGCGAAATAGGGTGAGCAACGTAGGGATATTAAATCGCATAGTGGCGTTAACTGTCTGTTGTCCGTAAATATTCGCTCTATGGTGCTACAGAGCCCTTAATGTTTCAACGAGTAGTAGATCTTTTCTGCCAGTCCTTGCGAGATGCCCGGCACTTTTGAGATTTCATCAATACTTGCATTGAGTAAACCTTGTAAACCGCCCATGTATTTTAACAACATCTGACGTCGCTTCGGCCCGACGCCTTCAATGGTTTCCAGGGAACTGGTGTTTTTTACCTTCGCGCGTTTTTTGCGGTGTCCGCTGATGGCATGATCGTGCGACTCATCGCGAATATGCTGGATAACATGCAGCGCTGGTGAATCCGGTGGCAGACTAAAACCCTCGCCTTCCGGCTCAAAGAACAACGTTTCCAGACCGGCTTTGCGATCGGCGCCTTTCGCTACGCCCAGCAGCAAAGGTTTATTTTTATCCCACGCCACATCCAGTTCGGCAAAAACGGCTTTCGCCTGCCCTAACTGCCCTTTACCACCATCGATAAGGATCACATCAGGGATTTTGCTCTCTTCGATCGCTTTACCGTAGCGGCGACGCAGCACCTGATTCATCGCCGCGTAATCATCACCCGGCGTGATTCCGCTAATGTTGTAACGTCGATACTCCGCCCGCAACGGGCCATTGGCATCAAATACCACGCATGAGGCCACCGTTTGCTCCCCCATCGTGTGGCTGATATCGAAACACTCCATACGCTTCACTTCCGGCAACTCCAGCACGCTAGCCAGCGCAGCAAGCCGCTGGTGAACCGTAGACTGCTGAGAAAGTTTGGTTGCCAGCGCCGTGGCGGCGTTGGTACGCGCCAGCTTAAGGTAACGCGCACGATCGCCGCGCGGTTTGGTTTGCACATTCACCCGTCGGCCTGCGAGTTCGGAAAGCGAGTCGCTCAGGAGCGTTTTATCGCTCAAGTTGAAATCGAGCAAGATTTCACCCGGCAAGGTACGCATCTGGCTACCCTGCAAATAGAACTGGCCAACAAAGGTCTCCACGACTTCGCCAAGCTCGGTGCCGCCCGGCACTTTTGGAAAATAGCTGCGACTGCCAAGTACTTTACCCTGACGGATAAAAAGTACATGTACGCAGGCCATTCCGGCATCAAAAGCCACGCCAATAACGTCCAAATCGTCGCCAGTATTAGAAACAAACTGTTTTTCCGTCACGCGGCGTACGGCCTGAATCTGGTCGCGGACACGCGCCGCTTCTTCAAACTCCAGCGCCTGGCTGGCTTTTTCCATGCGCGCGATAAGCTGAGTCAGTACCTGGTCATCTTTGCCGGCAAGAAAGAGGCGCACGTAGTCAACCTGCTGCGCATACTCCTCCTCGCTGACCAACCCGGCGACACAGGGCCCAAGGCAACGACCAATCTGGTATTGCAGGCACGGGCGTGAACGATTGCGATAGACGCTGTTCTCACACTGGCGAACAGGGAAAATTTTCTGCAGCAGCGCCAGCGTCTCGCGCACGGCATAGCCATTCGGAAAAGGCCCGAAGTACTCCCCTTTCGCATGCTTCGCGCCGCGGTGCATGGAAAGACGAGGATGCGTATCGCCGCTGAGAAAAATAAACGGGTAGGATTTATCGTCACGTAACAACACGTTATACCGGGGCTGGTAGAGCTTAATGTAGTTATGCTCAAGCAACAGCGCTTCGGTTTCCGTATGGGTAACGGTGACATCAATCTGCTGGATCTGTGCAACCAGCGCTTCCGTTTTACGTGAGGCAAGGTTGCTGCGAAAATAGCTGGAAAGCCGTTTTTTCAGGTCTTTCGCTTTACCGACATAGATAACAGTTCCACCGGCATCATACATACGATAAACGCCGGGTTTACTGGTAACCGTTTTGAGAAATGCTTTCGAATCAAAAACTTCAGTCACTGACTTATTAACGTCTCCGCATTGCACAACCCGTGGCGAATAGCGAGGTGCGTCAGTTCGACGTCGCCGTGAATGTTCAATTTGCTGAACATACGATAGCGGTAGCTATTCACCGTTTTTGGGCTCAGATGTAGCTGCTCTGAGATCTCATTGACCTTCTGGCCTTTGGTGATCATCAGCATAATCTGCAATTCACGTTCAGACAAACTGTCGAACGGCGAGTCCGTTTTTTCGGGTTCGATTTGGCTGAGCGCCATTTGCTGAGCAATGTCAGAAGCGATATAGCGCTGGCCAGACTGCACGGAGCGGATAGCGTTCACCATTTCCTGCGGCGCGGCGCCTTTGCTGAGGTATCCTGCTGCACCTGCCTGCATCACTTTCGCAGGCAGTGGGTTTTCAGTGTGGACAGTAAGCATAATCACTTTGGTATCAGCGCTACCACGCGCGATTTTCCGCGTCGCTTCGAGGCCGCCGATACCGGGCATGTTCATATCCATCAGAACGACGTCAACCGTATTGGCGCGACACCATTTAATGGCATCTTCCCCGCAGTTGACCTCGCCGATAACTTTTATGCCCTTAATGTCTTCAAGAATGCGTCGTATCCCTGCGCGCACCAGTTCATGGTCATCAACAAGTAGTACGTTGATCAATGGAGTATCTCCGAAATAGGGATAACGCGACAAAAACCTTATTCAACGTATATTAACTTTTTTTCATCTAACAGTGAAAGGTTAAAAAACCCGTAACTTTCGATTTTGTTCGCGTTTTTGGAAATTAAGTTATACAGCGTCTGGAAAGTTTCGCGATCTTTTTAAGCGCAGCGCTAAAAAAGTTTTAGGCCTGCTTTTCAAGCCGTTACCCGACAATGGTGTTTGCAGGTCTGACTATTAGCACGCTTTGCATGTAACAACCATTAACTGCCTCTAAACCTTACTTAAACATATATTCTTCGACAATTAAAAGCAGCACGGTTAATTACCGTCAGGTTTAATTTAATAAACTAAAAACAATGATCAAAAAACAACCGCTGCTTTCTTTTGCCATCATTATGGTATACTCCGCCGCTTTGACAGTGTCCGTCGCGCACCTGCGCGACACCGTAACGAGGAAAATAAATTGAGCACACCTGATTTTTCCACTGCTGATAACGCAAAGGAACTGGCGCTGGAAGTCTCCTGCCTGAAATCAATGATTACGCTGATGCTGCAGGCTATGGGCCAGGCAGACGCCGGACGCGTTATCCTTAAAATGGAAAAGCAAATCGAACAAATGGAAGACGAAGCTCAGGCGACGGTATTTTCCGGTACTGTTAAGCAAATTAAACAAGCCTATCGCCAGTAAATAATAACCGGCTGCCAAATAACTTTGTCAGCTGGCTATCTTTGCCGGGCAAAACATAAGGGATATTTAAATCATCCCTGTCGCCGCTGCGTAGCATGCGATCTGTGTTTTGTTCGGCGCGTTAAATTTCTTCTGCATATTTTTTTGATGAAAATTAACTGTGTTTTCGGATATGGATAAAATCATCGCGATCTCTGCAGATGTTTTCCCTTCCGCCGTCCACTTGAGAATTTCACGTTCACGCTTACTGAATTTCATTTCAGGCGCCAGCACCATCTGATCTTCCAGACGCGTTAATGCCAGCAGGCTTAACTGCACCAGTGTCTGCAGGCGCAATTCAATTTCATCATCCGACATCATTTTGCCAAACAGGCTGGTGCGCGATACGGATAAAAAACCCATTGCATGATTGGGCAACATCAGGCACTGCGAAATACCTTTGCGCAATCCGTGATCCCGTGCCGCATCCCACAATACCATGGCATCGCGAAAGAGTTTGTCATTCCAGGGAAGATGACCCTGAATGAAGTTTTCAGCCTTCAGCACCGGGTCAATAGCAAAGTAGTTCTCTGCCTGATAATGCTGCATCCACGCTTGCGGATAAGAGGTTTCAACGCTCAACTTCGGCCGGGTAAAAGGCACCGGGTGACGAACGCAAAGCGAGAAATAATCAAATTCCAGCAGCTGTGTCTGCCGCTGTAATTCTGAATAAACATCCTGGGACGTTGTCATCTCCTGGAACCGCGACATCATGTCACGACGCCAGGTAAAGAATTCTGTATCCTGCATACCGACCGGTAATACCCCTGACTTTAATAATCATTATTTTGTATACAATAAGCTAACACATAAAACTTAATTATAAATATAAAATATCGATGCAGCCGGAAATAAGTTGCGTTTAACGCCAGCGTTAACGGCATCTTCAGGAAGGAATAACTGGCTGGCTTTTCAGCCGCACGGCAGAAAGTCGGGAAATATCCCTGCAAAATCTGTATGTAATAAAAGCAGTGAATTTTAACTTAAGTAAAATTAACGCGATTCAGCCAATTTGTGCGCTGAACCGCGTAAGCATTACTGCATGAGGAATTTTTCCAGAAACTGGCGCGTACGCGGTTGTTGCGGGTCGGCAAACAACGCTTTCGCGGGGCCTTGTTCCACAATCCGCCCCTGATCCATAAATATTGCCCTGTCTGCCACGTCACGCGCAAAGCTCATCTCATGCGTGACAATCACCATCGTGCGTTTTTCTTGCGCCAGTTGGCGAATGGCATTAAGCACTTCCCCCACCAGTTCAGGATCGAGCGCGGATGTCGGCTCGTCAAACAGGATCACATCCGGACGCATCGCCAGCGCACGGGCTATTGCCACACGCTGTTGCTGCCCACCCGACAGGCGCCGTGGATAGCTATTCTCTTTGCCACTCAGCCCCACTTTTACCAGCAGTTCACGCGCCCGCGCGGCCGCCTCGTCTTTTGGTTCGCCTTTGACGATCACCGGCCCTTCAATAATGTTTTCCAGTACTGTCCGGTGCGGGAACAAATTGAAGCTCTGAAAAACAAACCCGACATGCTGGCGTAACTGGCGGATAGCGCTTTTCTGCTGGCTCAGCGATCGCGCGGTATCAATGGTGATATCACCCACGCGGATTGTGCCGTGCTCCGGCTGTTCAAGCAGGTTAATACTGCGCAACAAGGTGGTTTTACCGGAGCCGCTCGGGCCAATAATCGCCACCACTTCGCCCTGTTGCACCTCAAGATCGATACCGTGCAACACCGTCTGGCCGTGGAATTTTTTCACCAGATTTTTCACGTCGATAGCACTCATTTCGGATCACGCTCCTGACGATTAAGCTGGTTTTCGAAATAGTTTTGCAGCGAAGAGAGCACCGTCGCCATTACCCAGTAAATCAGCGACGCCGCAAGGTACATAGTGAACACTTCCAGCGTACGGGAAGTGATTAACTGCGCCTGACGAAACAGCTCCGGCACCTGGATAGTGGCTGCCAGTGACGTATCTTTCACCAGGCTAATAAAACTGTTGCTCAGCGGCGGCAGCGCGACACGCGCGGCCTGCGGGAGAATAGCCCGACGCAGCGTCTGCCACGGCGTCATGCCAATACTGGCCGCCGCTTCCCACTGCCCTTTATCGATAGACGAAATCGCCGCGCGCAGCGTCTCCGCCGCGTAGGCCGCCGTATTAAGTGACAGACCGATCATCGCCGACGGAATAGGATCCAGCTCAATACCAAACTGCGGCAGACCGTAATAGATCATAAACAACTGGGCGATAAGCGGCGTACCGCGAAAAATCGAAATGTAAAACCGTGCCAGCCAGCGCACAGGTAACAGCGACGACATGCGCATCAGCGCCAGCAGAAAGCCCAACAGTAAGCCAAAAAACATCCCGCCAATACTGAGTTGCAGTGTAAATACCGCGCCCTTTAACAGGTAAGGTGCGGAGTCGATAACCAGTTGTAGACTCTCTTGCATTATTTTTGCTCTGCCTGGGTATTAAATATGGGGGTGATAGGCAAACAGCGCCGGAGCGCCGCCCGTATGGATAAACAGGATGGGCCCGTTATCTTTAAAGCGATTCTGCTCAATGCCATCCAGTAAGCCGGCCATCGCTTTGCCGGTATAAACCGGATCCAGCAAAATACCTTCCAGGCGGGCAAGCAATTTCACCGCTTCCATTCCTTCATCATTCGGTGTGCCGTAACCTGGCGCGAAGTAGTCATCCCACAACAGAATATCGGCGTTGGCCTGCAATTCGAGTTCCCGCGCGATAGCCTGCTGCAGCGTCACCACTTTCGGTTTTTGATCCGCAACGCTTCTTGAGACCGTCACGCCAATCAGTTCCACATCGGGCATCAGTTGCTCAAGCCCGACCGCCAGACCGGCGTGCGTACCGGCACTGCCGGAAGCGACCACAACCGATGAAAGGCCAACTGCGCCTTCGCATTGCCGGGCTATCTCCAGCGCGCTTTCCACATACCCCATTGCGCCCAGCGCGTTTGACCCCCCCACCGGGATCACATAAGGACGAAACCCCTGCGCTTCTATGCGCGTCGCCAGTTCCGCCAGTTGCGCCGTGGGATCGGTCAACGCGTCGCACATTTCAATCTGCGCATTAAACAGATCCAGCAGCAAACGGTTGCCGTTAGTCAGGTAGTTTTCTGCCGTGGTGCCAATTGGGTTTTCTAATAGCGCAACACAGTGCAGGCCTAATTTCGCCGCCACCGCCGCCGTCTGGCGGACATGGTTGGACTGAATTGCCCCTGCGGTAATCAGCGTATCCGCGCCCTCACGCAGCGCATCCGCCGCCAGAAACTCGAGTTTGCGCAGCTTATTGCCGCCCATCGCCACCGGTGTTACATCATCGCGTTTGATAAAAATTTCGCGCCCCAGGTAATCGGAAAGCCGCGGCAAATATTCCAGCGGCGTGGGCGCGCCAATCAACTCCAGGCGCGGAAAGCGGGTCACATTGTGCAAGGGCATAAAACCTCCGAATACCAGGTAACGTTAGCAATGGTTTTTATTATGCACACTAAAGTCGATGAAATAAAAAAGGCGCTTGATTAAGCGCCTTTTTTTAGCGGGCAACGATTACTTCGTCACATCCGCGCCAAACCATTTTTCCGACAGCGTTTTCATGGTGCCGTCTTTTTGCATCTCGGCAATGGCTGCGTCGATAGCTTTCAGCAAATCGTCATTGCCTTTACGCAACGCAACGCCGGATTCCTGACGCGAGAAAGCATCCCCCGCCACCGCCAGCGTATCTTTGGTTTTCTTCACCAGATCCAGCGCGGCCAGACGATCGACCAGGATAGCGTCAATACGGCCAACGCGCAGATCCTGATATTTAGTCGGGTCATCATCGTAGGTGCGAATATCAACGCCCTGCACGTTCTTACGCAGCCACTCTTCATAGTTGGTGCCAAGACCCACACCCACTTTCTTGCCTTTCAGATCCGCCGCGGATTTAATCCCCGCTTCGTTGCCTTTTTTCACCAGCGCCTGGATACCGGAAACGGTATAGGGCGTGGAGAAATCATACTTTTTCTTGCGCTCATCGGAGATGGTGACCTGGTTAATCACCACGTCGATGCGTTTAGAATCCAGCGATGCCAGCATGCCGTCCCATTTGGTGGGTTTCAGGGATGCTTTTACGCCAAGATGCTGCGCCAACGCTTCGGCGAACTCCACTTCAAAACCAGTAAGCTTGCCATCGTCGCCCTGGAAACTAAACGGCGGATATGTACCTTCCAGACCCACCAACAGCGTGCCACGCTCTTTGACTTTATTGAGCAGGTTTTCCGCCGCGAATGTTTTCACGCTCATACCTGCTACCAGCGCGACGGCCATCACACCCATCAGCGCCTGACGTCCCAAAAGTGCTAGTTTCATAGTTACCCCGATAAAGACATTGGCTGTAGTGTAAGGTGCCTGACGCTAAGTACAAGCACAACTCGGCTACATCTTATTCCTTTTTAATATAAATCAGATGTTGCACCTACAGCGATTTTTTGCACGGAAGCAAAACGCATCTGGGTTTTAAACTGCGCATATTTGCGCAAAGCAATCCGATAATTATTGGTACTTGTCGCCGGTAACCACGGTTCCAGATTTTCGTCGAGGAACCCTTCTTCAAGCAGTTGTCGGGAAATATTGAGTTCAGTGAGATGGTTGCCGAGGCGGCGCAAACGCACGACATACTCGCGCACCGTACCGTGGCTCATTTCGGTTTGTTCGAAAAGATATTGTTTAAAACCGATGATGTCGAAGAAATCGCTCTGCTCTTTGCAGTGCAGATCGCCGCAAAAACGACAGAGTGCGACCCACTCTTTTTGCTCTTGTTGCCAGGCCGCTTCATCCAACAGCATATCCAGACGCGAAATCGCGATTTTATTCACAATTTCGCCCCGGCGTACCAGTGTGATGCGATCAAGCAGCTTGTGGCAGTGTGCGCAATGCGTCTGGCTGTGTTTAAAGTCTTTAAGGTAGCGGCTTAGAGGCCGTCTTTTAGGTTGCTGCACCGTCATGATAACTCCTGGTTGTCAATGCGTTGTACAGCATTTACCAGGAGTGATGCAGAATCACCGACCTATAACTTACCCAGCTTGGTACGTAAGCGTTTAATGGCCTGGCTATGGAGCTGGCTGACTCGTGATTCCCCGACTTCCAGAACGGCGCCAATCTCTTTCAGATTGAGTTCTTCCTGGTAGTACAGTGTCAGGACAAGTTGTTCACGTTCCGGCAGCGACTCAATCGCTTCCATGACCCGGTGACGTAAATTACTTTCCATTAACTGGAATAACGGGTTTTCCTGTTGATGATCGTCGGTGACCAGCTCGATACTGTCGCCATGCTCTTCCCGCCATTCATCATAGGAGAAAAGCTGGCTGTTATTGGTATCGAGCAGCATCTGACGGTATTCCTCTACAGGAATTCCAAGACGCTGCGACACTTCTGTTTCCGTCGCGTTACGTCCCAGTTCTTGCTCAAGTTGCCCCATTGCCTGCGCCACTTCGCGGGCATTACGCCGAACGCTGCGCGGCACCCAATCGCGGCTGCGCAATTCGTCCAGCATCGCCCCACGAATACGCTGTACTGCGTAAGTGGTAAATGCCGTTCCTTGCAGAGCGTCATATCGGTCTACTGCATTCAGTAAACCGATACCGCCCGCCTGTAGCAGGTCGTCCAGTTCCACACTCGCCGGCAAACGCACCTGCAGGCGCAATGCTTCGTGACGCACAAGAGGTACATAACGCTGCCACAGCGAGTGTTTATCCATTACACCTTCAGCGGTATAGAGTGAATTCACGATAAACAGCCCTGCGTTAATTGAGTTATCGGCACGATTATCCGATTCTGGAGTGGTTTTAATCGGATGAATAGGCGCTAAAAAAGACGTGTTTTTATTGGTATAGGTTTGGAATGTGAGCTAAATGCCATTTTAAAAAAGAAAAACAATGCGTTAAGCAGAAATAAAAACTGAACATTCTCATCTTAACATTTGAGCTTATAAGTCAGCTCAAGGGGAAGACGGGACACGAATTGCACCTGAGCAAAGGCACAATTCGTTCTGTTAATGCATGAATTTACAAAATTTTTTACTTAGGTAAGTTACTCAACCCAAGCATTTCGCCAAGTTTCCAGCAACTCCCCTTCCAGCATCCAATTATCGTTGATGGCTTCCCTCAACTTATCGCCGAGCACGGGGAGCGTATCTGGATTATTGATATGATCCTTAATCGCTTTAACCCATGCCGAGAATTCATTTTTAACTAACGTTACAGGAAGCCCGCACCGGTATGGTTCTATATCTGTGCAGATAATCGGAATACCACAAACACCCAACTCCAGTAAACGTAAGTTACTTTTACAGACGTTAAATTGATTAATTTCAAGCGGAACAAGCGCAAGGTCAAGATCAAGGCTTGCAAGTTTTTCAGGATATACCTCGATTGGAACCCCCTTGTGAAATTCGCAATCAATCCCCTGCGGCTGCATTCCCATAAATACCCATTGCACATCATTTTCAAACATTTTCATTAATGGTTTGAGAATGGATAAGTCACCGGTATGAGTCGCGCCGCCAGCCCAACCAACACGCAATCTCTGTCCAACCTGCCGACGTGATTTTAATTTACCCCAGATATCGCGAGGCAGCCCGTTTGGTGCCACCACGATGGAGTCAGAAAATCGAAAGAACTCTTCAGCCAGCGCAGGGGTGGAAACCACTATCCGATCAGCTAACTGACAATCTTTGCGGATATCCTTGATGATATCCTGCTTAATAAAACGACGAACTGAACTACGCACAGGGATATTCGGAGCATAGTCGTCATAATCAAGGATGATATTTGCATTAGAGAATTTCTTGATTCTCTCTATATATGACGACAATCCCCTACGTGCCCCTGGCTGAATAAGTATCGTATCAGGTTCAAACTCCATAATATCTGGAAGTTTAAGTAAAAGATCGCTCGTACCACCGTCAATAAAAAGCTCATTTGCCAGTGCATTGAAAGGGTGAATAATTCTATAGTAACCACAACCGTGCCTGTCGGCGTTATTAGCGATAACCACAGGAAGCGGTTTACCAGGCAGATTACGATGCACTGTCGCCAGATACGGCGATAATTCGAAGCCAGGTGAATGTCGGCTCAGGTTACGATTATAAGCCGGATCGGAATGCAGTGAAGAAAGCCATTTTTCGTAAAAACGCTCTTGCAGGCCAGCATCACTCTGGCGACTACTCGCAAAACCGATATTAAGACACACTAATCTGACGGAAGGGACTAGAACATGGCAATAGCCGTTTTGTGTTAATCGCAAAGCCAAATCCACTTCGCTAAAACCCGCCGTAAATTCATCTGCATTGAATCCGGATACGGCAATAAATACGTCTTTACGAACTAATAAACATTCATGCGTCAACGCACTCATGTTATTGGCTACCTGCAAGCGATTTAAATAACCAGCAGCAGCAGTGGATTCACCATCGAAGATTCTGCCAACATTACCGTTCATCCCTAAAACCAGGCCAGCGCCAATCACCTGGGCATCTTGGTTAATAATTTTTGGCCCGACTAACCCGATCTCGGGACGAGAAAAATACCCCGCAAGCGTGCTAAGCCAGTCGGATTCGACGATTAACATGTCTGGATTTAAAAATACGACAATATCACCCCGACTCTCAGTAACCGCCATATTATTCATGCCCGGCCAACTATATCCGCCCTGCCAGCTACATACTCTAAGCTGCGGTATTCCTAAATTAGCCAGCTGTTGCAAATACATTTTAACCTCAGGCAACAATTCATTATAGCTAATAAGAATAATCTCGAACGCAATTCCGTTGGTGAGTTCCAGCAGTTTTTCTACGCAACCACTTAATGCCTTAACATCATTATTGGCAATGATGATGATTGAGGCACTGGCAGTCTCAAACTCCGTATATTTAATATCCAGCGATGCATTATTGTTAATAAAAATGGTATCAATACATGCTTTCACATTCAGGTTAGTAAGGTGTTGACCTACCAGCATTTTGTAATGTTGGTAATTATCTTTTGTTAACCAAGCAAGGCTGGATATGTTTGTACGTAAACATATTTTCTCAAGGTGTTCGATCACGGCAAGCCCTTGCTGCTCAATCAGTTTGAACAACATCGAGACTGCAAAAAACTCACCATAGATATTAATAGATGCGCTTTCCTCGGTTAACGTTGCTACATCAAATGCAAGCATCTTGCCTACATACGGATAGCTTCTTAATAAATCGATGTTGATGTCAGGTTTTAATATAGGATGTGCTTTACCTTCATCGACAAAAATTTCTTCGTCAAAGTAATAAGCTTTTGCCTGAGGTTTCAGCATCTTAGCTTCGGCTATAGCCAGTAAAGTGTGTGGAAAAACTTTATCTCCGGCATGCACAAACAAAACAATGGAAGAGTTGAGTGCAGAAATAATATCGTTAAGGTTTGCATTAAAGCGGCTGCGCTCAGTGCCATTGATCGCTTCAACGTACTGCTGACCTGCAACATCGCCGCTGAGCAGCCAGACCTTATTAGCCTTATATTTCTGCCCTTCAATACTTTCCAATGTCGCTTCAATATCAATCGTCTCTTCCTGGCGATAGATAATGACGTCTATCGGAATTAGAGCATCATTTTCCTTCAAAATGTATTCCACAGCTTCAAGACGTTTTTCACCATCTTGAATCGAGCTAAACCATTTGCTGTATGACCAGGAAGGCTCAACCAATTTCCTGAGTTTTTTGTTATGCAAGTCTATTTCACGGAATGCCGTTTCGCTGAACTGGAAAAAAGAGGCTTCATCATTCAAATCTATCAAGGCAGAAAGTTTGTTATTTAAACTCCAGCGGCTGGCAAACTCAGCACGATTATCCATAACGAAACTGCGCGCTTCTGCATAGCCAGCCAAGAGCTCGTTACAGATAGTGTCACTGCTGCGTTTCTTGTTTGTCGCACGACCGGAGAAATTATGGTAGTGGGATTTTTCCAGATTGTCGGCCATAAGATAGCCATCGCCGCCATACAGATCGTAGATATAGACGGGGACGCCAGCGACTAAAGAATACTGAACCGATTTACCAATCGTGACGACTACATCATAGCTGCTGATTAATTCAGGTGTAACCCGCACCTGCTTGTTATGACCGCCGAGAAGCACACATTCCACGCCTTCTGCTATAAGTAGTTTGGCTGCCTCATCAAGTTCGGGTGGACGGTGATTGGAAATAAATAGTGCTTTTTTTAGTTCAGGAAAAGGTTTCGCAGCATCAGCAGTGATATAGCGATCGGGCACTGGGTTATCAAACAGCGAAATCTTCGCAGGATCGATCCCTTTCACTTTCAGTACATCGCTGCATTCGTATGACACGGCTAAGATGCGATAAGCCATATCGTTTTCTGGTATACCCGGTACAGGTAACTCCATATCCGCAAACGACGACATATGATTGAAAATAAAGCGTGTACGAACCCCTTCTTCAAAGATATGCCTGCGTAGCCATTTGTTCATGACACTATGTTGCAGCCAAATGATATCGTAATCGCCCTCGAACGGATAGTTATCATCGTTGGTCAGTAACAACTTATCCTGGTGTTCCAGTTGCAGAAAAAGTTGCTCAAGATCACCACCAATAAGATGAGTAAAAACATCAACATCCCATCCTTGCTCCAGAAAAAACTGTACGGCTTCCAGCGTGACGAGTTCGCTTCCCTGAAGTTTCTCTAAGTGGTTGGTTGTGATTAATATCCGGGGCATAATTTTTCCATTGGCTGAGTAAGAGGTACTGCAGACAGTACGTCAATAAACTTCGTAAAACTCAAATTTACCTGATAGAACAAAATCCAAATTCGAAAAATCAGCTATAAAACGCGGGTATTCTTGCGGATTACATCAGACAGCGGGTGATTCGCAGCCACAGAAGTGACAGTAAAAGACAACCTTCTGAGAAGGTGGCTTTTGAGAATGCCCCCTGTAAGGGGGCTGCTGTCAACATTCGATAACTACTCCAGCAACTCCATCTGCTGTTCGTGCGTTTGTTCCGTTTTCTCCTGATGCCTCACATACCGCCTGACAATTTCTTCATTCACTCCCACCGTATCGACAAAGCAGCCTCGGGACCAAACAATGGTTTCCCCATAGCGTCTTCCTAATATGTGGAAAACAATTATAAAGCCTGATGGCGCTGCGGCCTTTTAGATGGCCCATCAGAGTTGATATCGAGAGCTTAGATGGAATGATTACAACAAGATGTACATGATCGGGCTGAACATTTAACTCCAGAACCTCACAATCCTTTCTTCCACACAGGATATAGATCGTCCTGTACAGTTCCTTACCCAGCTTATCTTTCAGGATCCTGAATCGGTACTTGGGCGTCCAGACTATGTGGTATTTGCAACGCCAATATACATGGGATGAATTCCTGTAAAGTCCCATGTCGGTTTGTCTCCTTCTACTTGCTTGCGGTAAGTAAGCAGAGATATTCCGGCATGGGCATTCTTCAGGCTATACACCACCTCCTCGGGAGGTGGTGTAGGGATGACAATAAAAAAGCGCCGACAAGCGGCGCTTTTCTTATGTTACGGGTTCTGCGATTAACGCAGCAGGGACAGCATGGTCTGCGGAACCTGGTTGGCCTGGGCCAGGACGGAAGAACCAGCCTGCTGCAGGATCTGCGCGCGGGACATGTTCGACACTTCCGTCGCGTAATCAGAATCCTGAATACGGCTACGGGCAGAAGACAGGTTGTTCACGGTGTTATTAAGGTTGGAGATGGTGGACTCAAAACGGTTCTGAGACGCACCCAGCAGGCTGCGCTGAGTATCGACCGCTTTGATAGCATCGTCGATAGTAGACAGCGCACCGGTAGTGGTAGTACCTGATGTGCCGGTTGCAGTCAGTACATCGAAGCCACTGACTTTGATTTTACGATCAGTGCCGCTGACGCTGGCATTGCCGGCACCGGAAGTACCGGTCGCAGAGTACAGGTTCCAGCCGGAACTATCATTCATGGTGATACCGATAGTCTCACCATCTTTGGAGCCAACCTGGAAGTTGAAAGTTTTCGCATCATCATTGTTCAGTATTTTGATGCCGTTAAAGTCAGTCTGCTTGGTTACTCGGTCGATTTCCGCGAGACGCTGGTTAACCTCAGCCTGGATGGAGTCGATGTCAGAGGCAGAGTTGGAGCTGTTCTGC
>NZ_FXWP01000028.1 GCF_900184035.1 Kosakonia pseudosacchari | reverse complement strand
AGGCTGGGGGTTCCGGAAAGCTTTCAGCTTTAAGCCAGTTATTAAAACCCCTTTTGATTTGTTAAAACAGCTTGCGGTCTGGCAACTGCAAAAGTTCAACAAGAAATCAAAAGGGGGGCCCGATGGGGGACGAAAAGAGCTTAGCGCACACCCGATGGAACTGTAAATATCACATAGTTTTTGCGCCAAAATACCGAAGACAGGCGTTCTACGGAGAGAAACGCCTGGCGATAGGCAGCATTTTAAGAAAGCTGTGTGAGTGGAAAAAACGTACGGATCCTGGAAGCGGAATGCTGCGCAGATCATATCCATATGCTTGTGGAAATCCCGCCCAAAATGAGCGTATCCGGCTTTATGGGATATCTGAAAGGGAAAAGCAGTCTGATGCTTTATGAGCAGTTTGGCGATCTGAAATTCAAATACAGGAACAGGGAATTCTGGTGCCGGGGATATTACGTAGATACGGTAGGGAAGAACACGGAGAAGATACAGGAATACATAAAGCACCAGCTTGCAGAGGATAAAATGGGCGAGCAATTGTCGATCCCTTATCCGGGCAGCCCGTTTACGGGCCGTAAGTAAAGAAGTTTGATGCAAATGTCAGATCGTATGCGCCTGTTAGGGCGCGGCTGGTAACAGAGCCTTACAGGCGCATCTGAAAAACCTCCGGCTATGCCGGAGG